>NZ_JADBEJ010000008.1 GCF_014873915.1 Amycolatopsis roodepoortensis | reverse complement strand
AAGGACTCGGAACGTGTAGCCGAGTACTCGCGCGTACATTTGAAGTTCAGTGATGTTGCTTGCGTAGGCCGGGCTGTTCTCCCACCGCCAGACAGTTGACGGATGCACGTTCAGCTTGTTTCCCACGTCAAGCAGGGACCAGCCCCGAGACTTGCGAATCCGGCCAAGTTGAGACTGAACCCGGATCACTTCGTGCATGGCTTCCGCATCGTCGTTCGCATCGTCCACACCGGCCACCACGTCGCACACCCTCATATTCTGTCCTGTTCTGTTTCTATTTGTGGGTTACCGACGAGAGGTCGAGAGGGATGATCTACCGTCCAGAGTCATGGCCTGACCTCGGCAGTCTTGTGCTTGTCACTGTCGATCGCTGCCAAGGCCGGGAAGCAGCGGCAGCCGACTGAACATTGGCCAGCTATCCAGCGAATACACTTCGAACGCGTGTCGCGCATGGCCCGAGAATGTACGTGCAAGGCACGATTAGAAATCTTTGTCATCTTCAGGCCAATCATTAGTGCAAAGAGTCAGCCTCTTGTTGCATTCGTGCGCGAATGCAAGTGCATTTAAGGCCAAGCTGATCGCGAATTCTCTGGCTGCTTGCGCTTCATGTCGCCGCGCTCCCGCCGTGAAAGTAACTTGCGTCAGGCCATCCGACAGCATCAGTCCTGGTAATGCCCGCCGGTAACGCGGGAGGCACTGTGACCACGTCAGGCCGTCCACTGCGACCTCAAAACGGTCGCCCGGAGGCTCGTGGGTTGCCGCCTGACCCCCGAGTGCTTCAGCACTGCTCACGGCGCCGTCCCGCTTCCCACTCGCGAAGCATCCGAGCAGCGTCCGCCCAATCCTCGGGGGTCATGTCCGCGATCGTCGTGGCGTGCTTGCGGTTCGCGATGTCTATCTCGCCACCTACCCGATGGCCTCGATTGTCGAACATGAAGCACAGCGGCCCGTCGGTCGCAGAACTCGCCTGAGTCATCCTGTCCGCCCTCCTAAAGAGTTATCGGTCGAGCCGTACTTGCGTCTACGAAACAGCAGGTCAGCGCGACAAGACACCCCGTAGTACCGTGATCTTGTGGGACACTATGTCCCTGTTCAACCGGTACGTCTTGCAAGGGTGGACGTGGTACTACGGTCCATGTTCACAGGCGAGAGGAGACAGCCGTAATGCCATCAGCTCTGCGAAGTCTGCGACAAGAGCAGCGAGAAGTGGTCGCCGCTCAACGTGCCGACCACAAAACGTGGGTCGAAATCGCCGCCATATTTTGTAGCCGCTATGGCGTTAACCTTAGGGCTGCGATGCGCATGGTTCACGATTGGAGTCAACGCGATGCGGCCGATCAATGGAACGCCCGCTGGCCAGCAGACCCAAAGACTTTCAAGAATTTTTCATACTGGGAGCTGTGGCCTGGCTCAACCGGTCATGCGCCATCCCTTGATGTTCTAGGGCGCCTCGCGGAACTTTATGAATGCAGTATATCCGACCTGCTCGGCGATTGTGCAAACTTCCGCTCAAATGACTCAGCTTACAAAAGCAATGCAAATGGACTAGTTCGCATTCCAAGGATTCCAAAGAAAGATGTTCCATCGCTCGACAACGATGAAGCGCAAGACCTCGGAGAGCTAATATCAACCTTGGAGCTGACCGACGTGAATGAATTGGCGCGCCTTGCTGCTGAATGGTCTAACACGCTCGGCGAATCATCTAATCGGCGGGCATTATTACTGAAGCTGAGCGCCGGTCTATCCCTTGCCGCCGCTTCGCCCGCCCTGGCGGACGACGTAAAACCGGCCGATTCTTCGCTGGAATTATCTTCGCAAAGGGAAGGAATGACGGGAATTTGGCGTAGCCGGTATACATATCCCAGCAGTGGTCGTGGCAAGGATTTCGTGGGCGAACACTTTATTGTTATCCGCCAGCAGGGAAACAAGCTAGTAGGCCAGAGTCTTCCGCATTCCACTGGTTCTAGTCTTCGAATTGAACTTGTAGTTGACGACTCCGTGGCAACCGGAAGTTGGCGAGAAACTACATCACCGCATGGCTACTACAAAGGAGCAACTTATCACGGCACCTTGCAACTATTTGTCGACCCGAGTGCGCAACGCATGAACGGCATGTGGCTTGGGTTCGGCCGGGAGTTTGTCATCAATAGCGGTCAGTGGTCGCTCAGCCTGGAAAGCTCTTCTATTGGGAAGAACGCTCAGCGGGAATATCGCAACAGAAAGTAGCTTTATGGCAACTAGGATATCAGGGCCACTATCGACGCTCCGGCTTTGAAGTGGTTGCGGTCGATTAGATCCATCAATCCGTACATCATCTTCGCCTCGTAAACCCAGTCTAATTTAAGACCAAGACGCGACTCGAAGTCGGCAATGAAAAGCCCTAATGTCTGATCCACTTTGGCGTACCCACCAAAGTGGTATCCCAGCTCGATTGACCAGCCGTCGCTACTGTACCCGAATGCCTGCTCTTGAAGTTCGCGAACGTTGTCTACCAGGAATCCTGCGCCTTTAAGTACCGCAAACCCTATGGCTTGCTGATCTCTGCGCAATGCGCTAGCGATGCCAGCTAGAGTGCCGCCCGTGCCACATGCACAGCAAATAACGTCGAAATCGACCGCAATTTCTTCAATCAACTCCGCACAACCAGGTAGAGCGAGAGCGTTACTCCCGCCTTCTGGTATTAGATAGAATCGCCCAAACTCGGCATTCAGGCGCCCAATTACATCCGATTCATCTTTGTGCCTATAGGTCTCGCGGTCCATGTACGTCAGCGCCATTCCGCAATCGACGGCGTACTCTAGCGAGGAATTGAGCGGATTGTGTTCCTCGCCCCTTATGACACCAACGGTACTAAATCCAAAGTGTTTGCCCGCCGCCGCCACCGCTCGAACATGATTCGAGTAGGCGCCGCCGAAGGTCAAAAGTTTAGAGTGGCCATCCTTCGTTGCCCTATCCAGATTGTATTTCAACTTGCGCCATTTGTTGCCTGGAAACTCCGCATGAATAAGGTCATCGCGCTTGAGGTGAAGGCGAACGCCTTTGGCGTCCAAACGGCCGTCGTGGACCTCGATAAGGGGCGACGGTAGCCGCAAGTTCAAGCCGGTCATAAAGACACATGCTATGGGACTCTTGCCGTCATGCCACGGTGCAGATGACCTGACGATCCGACCCGTGAGCCGGTTGCACGCCCCAGCGACGGCCGTAACGCACAGTGACAAGAATCATCGTCATGATCACTCGAATGATCTATTGCGCATCAGATTTGATCATGGGAATACTGGAGGGTCCTAGGTTGCGTCGGCGAGTTGCCCGCGAGAGGACTGGAAGGAGCGTAGCAGGGTGACCGGGCTAGCGCGACCGGGCGTCACTTTGGTTGATCGGCCGGAATAGCTCCGGAGTAGAGATCCCAGTGGCGCGCAGCGTCCGATCTTGTCCACGTGCACGGCGGTACCCGCGCATATATCGGGGTTCCCGTTGCCGGATGGTTCCCTCCACGCTGCTGAACATGTCCCGCCGAACGGCGTTCTGCTGACCGATGTCCACGTCTGATGTGCGTGTGTTCCGGTCATCTTCTGCCGTGGTCGGCTGATCCCCTTTTGTGCCAAGCGAAACAGCTATCCCGCTGTTGTCGGCTTGCTGTACCCGCGCACTGTCGTGCGCTGGTTCGGCGTCGATACGGGCGGGGTTGCATCGTGCTGCGCCGCATTCTGCATGGCTGCAACGCGATGCCCTAAGAGGAGTTGATGCAGCATGTTCAAGACAGAACAGCAGTGGGGACGCGTTTGCGCTGGCGGACCCGTGTACGGGGTCGCCATTGGCGCGGTTGGTGTGTGATCCCTCCGGCGAGTTCAACGCGTTCATGGCGTGGGTGTCCTACACCCTGTGGGCGTGGATCACGGTCTGGTGGCCGCTGCTCGTGGTGGGCGCCGTGCTGGCGTTGGTGGCGGGTGCGGTACTTGCCCAGGTGGTGCGGTTGCGCCGTGAGCGGGAGATGGCGGGAGCGCGGTTTTACGAGATCACTCCGCCGCATCGTCTGCCCGCTGACGGGGCGGTGCCGTTGTGGCGGCTGATGGCTTCGACGCTGGCCGGGGTGTCGGCACGAGCGCGGGTCGCGATGGTGTTGTGGGCCGATGATCCGGATGGCCGGGTTCGCGCGGGGATGTGGGTTCCGGGTGGTGGCCCGGCGCGGTCGGTGGCACGTGCGGTGGAGCACGCGTGGCCCGGTTGCGGGCTGGTCCCGACCGTGGCACCCCGGTTGCCTGCGGGCGTGCTCGGTGCGACGGAACTGGTGCCGAGTGAGGGGCCGTGGGCACCGTTGGTCGATCACCTGCATCGCCCTGAACGCGGTGTGGTGGCAGTCGAGGACGAACCGTTGCGCGCCGTGCTGGAGGGGATTTCCGACCACGCGGTGGCGGGTCGTTTCGCGTCGGTTCAGGTCGTGATTTCCCCATCCCGCGGAAGTCGCCGGCGTGGCCGCGGGACGGGTCGCCGGCGGGGTCTGACCAACCTGATCGGCGCCGCTCTGCTCGCGGTCCCGCGCGGCGTGGTCGGCGCGGTGGAACTCATGTTGTCGTCGGCTTCGTCGCACGATTCTCGACGTGACACGCGGTCGTCCGCGCGGCGTGAGGATGACCCGGTGACCGTGGCGCGTCGGCGGGCGCGGGAGGCCAAGCAGAAGGCCGGGCCGCATCTGCGGACGACGGTCCGGTTGGTCGTCGCAGGCGAGGGCAACCCGCGCACGATGCGGCGCGCGTCCGGTGGGCTGGCCGCCGTGTTGGCGGCGTTGGCGACTGATGAACACGACACCGCGCGGCTTCGGGTGTGGCGTCCGGCGGGCAAGGTGGCGCGGTACGCGCACGGGCGCGGTTTCGTCGCGAGCGTGCGTGAGCTGGCGTCGGTGTGGCACCTGCCGCACCAGCCCGGTAGCCATGGCTTGCCCCACCCGGAGGCGCCGTTGCGGAAGGCCGACCGTGCCTTGCCTCGGCTCGACGGTGACCGCTACCGCCGCCCCGGACGGCGCGGGTTCGACGGGTTCGGCGGTGGTCGCAATGCGGCCTGACACCACCCTCCACAGTGACGGCGGGAACGGTCGGCGCGGGCTCATCGTGTCGCGATGGGACGACCCGCGCCGCCAGTCACCGAAGCTGCTCGGTGCGACCACCACCGGGGTGTCAGAACTGGTCGGCGTGAGCGTTGCCGACGCCCGGCATCACCTTCACGTGCAAGGCGTGACCGGGGTGGGCAAGTCCACCTGGCTCGCCCATCACGTCCTCGGTGAAGCCGAAGCCGGACGCGGTGTGGTGCTGCTCGATCCGCAAGGCGACCTCGCCTCGAACGTGATCGACCGGCTGCCCGCCGACTGCGGGGATCGGCTGGTGATCCTCGACCCGGACGAACGCGACGCCCCCGCCGCGTTCAACGTCCTCGACGCCACCGACCCCACGCAACGGGAACTGGTCGCGGACGGGGTGGTGTCGGTGTTCCGACGTCTCTACGCCGCGTCGTGGGGACCGCGCATGGATGACCTGATGCGCGCCGCGTGCCTGACGCTGATCCGGCGTGAGGGTTCGACGCTGGCCGATATCCCGCCGCTGCTGCATCACGCGCCGTTCCGGCGCGCGGTGCTGGCGGAGGTCGGCGAACCGGACGGGCTGGAAGGGTTCTGGACGGCGTTCGATGAGGCCACCCCGGCACAGCGTGCCCAGTTGTGCGCGCCCGTCGTGTCACGGCTTCGCGGGGTGCTGACGCGACGGTTCGCCCGAACCCTGCTCGGCGCTGCACGGTCGAGTTTCACGCTGGCCGATGTGCTCGACGGCGGCATCCTGATAGCCCGTCTGCCGAAAGGGAACATCGGTGAGGACGCGTCGCGGTTGGTGGGGTCGCTGCTGATCGCCGGACTGTGGCAGGAGATCACCCGCCGTGCCGTCCGGTCGCCCGAGCGGCGGCCGGACGCGACGGTCGTGGTGGACGAGTGTCACAACTTCCTGCACCTCCCGATCGGCGTGGAAGACGCCTTGGCTGAGGCACGGGGATACCGGGTGTCACTGGTGCTGGCACACCAGCACCAAGCACAGTTACTGCCGGATGTGCGGGAAGGGATCGACGCCAACGCCCGCACCAAGGTGTACTTCACCGTGTCGCCGGACGACGCCCGCCGCCTGGTGCGGCACGTCGCCCCCGATATCGACGAACACGGCCTGCGGCGGCGCCCCGCGTTCCAGATCGTGGCCCGCGCCGTGGCGGGTGGCCGGGACACCCCGGCGTGCACGTTGGACACGCTCCCGATGCCGCCCGCCCCGCCCGGCCGTGGCGAGCTGGTGCGGCGTGCGGCGCGGGCTCGGACCGGGCTGTCACACCGGCTGCGGGACGGCAGCGCTTCGGCTCGCAGGCTCGACACCACGCCCGCCGCCAGCGGCGCGGCGCAAGCCCTGCGGCAGCACTGGAACAGCGATCACGACAACGCTTTCGGCGACAGCAACTGAGCAGGCAACTCGGTGGGCAATTCGGTGGGCCTCTTATGAGTTGCCTGCCGAGTTGCCGCCCGAGGCGCCTTAAACCCCTGCGCACGTCCACTGTGGAGGACCCATGCCCGCGCCCCTACTTCCTAGGAACACCAACCCCCAACCCCCAAGGGTGCAACTACAGCCCGCCAGTACCGGTGAGGCGCTGGCCCGCTCACGCGGGCTCACCGACCGGGATCTGTACCTGATCGGCTACCTCGATCGGCACCGTGTGCTGACCGCACTTCAGATCACCCGATTGCTGTTCGGCTCGCCGCACCACGCCCGTCACCGGCTGGCCGCGCTGTATCACCGTGGCGTGCTCGCGCGGTTCCGGCGCGAAGTCTGGCCCGGCTCCCAGTCGTGGCGCTACACCCTCGGGCACGTCGGCGCGGCGGTGCACGCTGCCGCGACCGACGCGCCGCTACCGAAACCGTCGGCGGTCACGGAGAAGGTTCTCCGGCTGGCGCACTCGCCACACACCGAACACCTGCTCGGCGTGAACGAGTTCTTCACTGTCCTCGCCGGACACGCCCGCACCCGCCCCGGATGCGCCTTGCGGAAGTGGACGCCCGAAGCCGTCACCGCTGACGCGTGCGGCGGCATCGTCCGCCCGGACGGCTACGGCGAATACAGCGACCCGCACGGAACCATCGGGTTCTTCTACGAACACGACACCGGAACCGAAACCCTCGACACCCTCACCGACAAGATCACCAAATACGCCGAACTCGCCCGTTCCGGAATCCGTCGTCCTGTCCTGTTCGGACTTCCCAGCATTGCGCGCGAACGCAACCTTCACGACGCGTGGGCGCGCCGCTGGCCGACCGGGCCACCGGTCACCGTGGCCACCACCGCAACCGGCGATACGGCGGTCGCGACGGACGCGGTATGGCTGCCCGCAGGACACCAGCAACGCCGGACCTTGACCCAGCTCGCACCCCGGCGCGCCACGTCCGCACGCCGTCACACACCGCGCCGGGAGGCGGCATGAACCAGCACACCCACAACCACGAGAGCACGACCAGCACAGGCGGGTTGTCGGCGGCGCGGCTGGCCGCGATTGCCGACGCGCTGACCGTGCCGGACGGCGGGTTCACCGTCGATCCCGCGACCGGTGACGCCGCCCGCACCGGCTACGCCGTCGCCGTGCACCCCGAGTACGAACACATCTGCGACGGCCATGTCACCGCCGAAGATCTCGCCGACTACCTCATCCGCACCCGGCACGTCCTCGCGCTGCCGGGGCGGGTGTTCGGCGGATGGTGCGACCCCGGCACACGGCGGGTGTACCTCGACGTGTCCGCCGTCGTCGCCACACTGCACGCCGCGCTGGAACTCGGCCGCGACGCCGGGCAACGCGCCGTGTTCGACCTCGACGCCGCCACGTCGATACCCGTACCTCCCGCACCGTTGCCCGTCGTAGGAAAGGAGCCGCCAGTCGACCCCACACCTCCGATTCCCGCACCACGCGCCGAGAGGACACCGCCGCCATGCCCACCCGGCAATCACGCCCGCACCGCCACCTCAAGACCACCCAGCAAGCCACCCGCAGGAGGGAAACCTACGCCGAAGAACAGGCCCGGCTCGACGCCGAAGCGGTTGACCGGTGGGCCGCGAAAGTCGCCGACCTCCCGCCGCTCACCGAAGAACGGATCACCTCACTCGCGGTGATCCTGAACCGCATCGACAAACGCCGCCGCGCCGCCAACACTGAGAGGAACGACGAAGGCCGCCGCGCGGCCTGACACACCGACGACCCGAGGACACACCCGCCCCGTTTCCGGGGTGGTGTGGCCTCGGGTCGTTGCTCTATCAGGCCGCGTGCTGGCCGCGCGTACGGCGCTTGGGCTTGCGCGGGTCGATTCGCACCCGCTTCGGGTCGAACTGCCGTTTCCCGTTCTTGGCGGCAGGGTCCAGATAGAGGGTGTCGCCGCTGAGTGCGTCGGTAAGCATCGCGCGGCGTTCATCGAACTCGGCCGCGTCCCACTGCGCCGCCGCGTCCTCACGGCTCATCGCCTCGGTAGGACCGTCCGGGTTCCCGCCGGTCAGTTCGTCCCGCTCCGCTTCCAACCGCGCGCGTGTGGCCATCAGCGGTTCATTGGCCGCGTCATAGGCGTCCTCGGTCATCTTCCCCGCGCCGAGTTTCGCCGCGATCGACTTCAACAAGCGCTCACACTCACCGAGTTCCATGTGGATCTCGGCCAACCGTTCCGAGACACGCGCACGCGCGGCCCGGATCGCCGCCGCGTGCTTGGCGTCCGACAACCGCGAAATCACCAGCCCGCGCAATTCACGATCCACCCGCCGCATATCGGCGCCGACCTTGCCGCACCCGCCCGAACTCTTCGAGCACCCGTACTGCCGTCGCCGCTCACCATCTGGGTAGTTCCCCGAATGCGGGCGCCCGCTCACACCTCGCCCACATAACGGGCAGCGCAAGATCCCCGACCCCACGTAGACCCCGCTCGGATGCTGGCCCTGCGTCCGCCCCGCACACAACGCGCGCAGCTTGGTGAACGTCTCCGGTTTCACGATCGGCTCACCCGGCATCGTGCCCACCACCACGCCGTCATGCTCGATCAGACCAGCATTGATCGGCCTGAGCAGTACCTCCCCGACCTGGCGCGGCAGCCACCTCTTACCCGTGATCGTGAGCAGTCCCGCCGCGTTCCACTCATCCGCGATCGTGGATTGGAACACCCCCGCCAACACCGCATCCGTGGCGTCCCTCAACGCCCTGCGTTCGCGTTCCACCAACTCCGCCGGAACCGGCTTACGGGTGTCCTTCCCGTCCTCGTCAAGCCACTGTTCACGCGGCACCGTCCGGTCCAGACCGGGGAACCCGAACCGGCGCCCCTGGTGATGCGGGATACCGCGCTTGCGCAGCACCTCGAACCGCCGTGAGATCCGCTGAGACGCCTCATCGGAGTTGCGCTGATTGTGCGCGACCTCCTGCCGTAGCTGGTACCGGTCGTTGTAGTCGGTGAGGTCGTAGCGGCCGTGTGAGGACGCCACCGTGTACGAGTCATAGCCCGTGCCCTCGATCAGCTTGAACAGGTCCTCAAGATCCTGCGACTGCCGCCAACCCCTGTCGGTGTTCCACAACACCACCCCATCCGACGCCCGCGCCGCGACCCGTTTCATGATCCGTTCCCAGCCCGGACGATGCACCTTCGGGTTCCAGGCAGACAGCTTCGGGTCCGAGATCTCCTCACCCAGCACGCCGCCCAACCGGTCGATCACATCCCGGTTGTCGGCGTGCTGGGTCTCGCACTTCTCCAGCTTCCCAGCCTGATTCCGCGACAGGCGCGCATACGAGTCCAACACCGGCTGACGCCCGCCCTGACCTGCACTAACCTGATGACTGAATCCCATGTGATCCACAGTAGGTACATAAGACAGGTTCAGCTAGAACCGTCCTTACCACTCATGAGGCACTACTTGACCGCGCCCATCGACAGGCCCCGCACCAGGTGGTTCTGCGCGATCCAGCCGACGATCATCACCGGCAGCGACGCGAGCAGCGCGGCCGCGGACAGCTGCGCCCAGTACAGGCCCTCGCTGGTGATGAACCCGACCAGGAACACCGGCACCGTCCCGGCCCGCGCGGCGGTGAGGTTGACCGAGTAGAAGAATTCGGTCCACGAGAAGATCACGCAGATCAGCGCGGTCGCGGCCACCCCGGGCGCGACCACCGGCATGATGATCTTCCGCAGCAGGATCGGCAGCGTCGCCCCGTCGATCCGGCCCGCCTCGATCATCTCGTGCGGCACCTCCAGGAAGAACGACCGCATCATCCAGATCGCCAGCGGCAGGTTCATCGAGGTGTACAGGATGATCAGCGCCCATACGTTGTCCAGCAGCTGCGTGTTCTGCGAGATCACGTAGAGCGGGATGATCGCCGCCACGATCGGCAGCATCTTCGTCGACAGGAAGAAGCCGAGCGCGTTGCTCGTCCCCTTCACCGGCGCCAGCGAAAGCGCGTACGCCGCCGGGATTCCCAGCAGCAGCACGAAAATGGTCGACACGACGGTCACGAACGCCGAGTTCGACAGGTACGGCAGGAAGCCGCGTTCGAGCACGCCCGCGAACTGGTCGAGCGTCGGGGTGAAGAACAGCCGCGGCGGGTCGGTGTAGGCGTCGGCCTCCTGTTTGAAGGCCGTGAGGATCATCCACAGCAGCGGGAACACGAACAGGATCGCGATCACCCAGGTCGCGACCGTCAGCGCGCCGGGGCCGAAACGGCTTTTCATTTCGCGCCTCCCTGTACCGAGAACGTGCGGAACATCAGCCGCAGCGCGAAGGTCGCGACGATCATCGTCAGGATCACGACGATCACGCCCATCGCGGACGACTGCCCGATGTCGAAACCCTGGAACGCCCGTTGGTAGATGTAGAACGGCAGGTTCGTGCTGGCCGTCCCCGGGCCGCCTTGCGTCATCAGGAAGATCGCGTCGAAGCTGTTCACGATGTAGATCGCGCCCAGCAGCGTCGCCAGCTGCAGGAACCGGCTCAGATGCGGCAGCGTGATCGCGGTGAACGTCCGCCAGCGGCCGGCACCGTCGACCGACGCGGCCTCCAGCACGTCCTTCGGCTGGCTCTGCAACCCGGCCAGGATCAGCAGCATCATGAACGGCGTCCACTGCCAGACGACCTGGGCCATCACGGCGGCCAGCGGGAACTCCGAAAGCCAGTCGACGTCGGTGCCGAACACGAAGTGCAGCAACCCGTAGGTCGGGTCGAACATCGTCGTCTTCCACAGCAGCGCGCCCGCCGCGGGCAGGATCAGGAACGGCGTGATCAGCAGGGTGCGGACCACCCCGCGCCCGACGAACTTGCGGTCCAGCAGGATCGCCAGCCCCAGGCCGAGCAGCAGCGAGAAGAACACGCACACGACCGTCAGCACCACGGTGTTCAGCAGCGCGCCGAGGAACGTCGAGTCGGCGAAGACGTCGATGTAGTTCCGCAACCCGACGAAATGCCGCGAGCCCGGGCGCACCAGGTTCCACGACTGGAACGAGTAGAACACCGTCAGCACGAAGGGCAGCTGTGTCACGGCGACGACGAACAGCAGCGCGGGCAGCAACGGCAGCCGTCGTTTGAACGGCGTATCGGTGCCGCGCTTCGGAGCCGCCTTCTTCGCGTGGGCGGGCTCCGGGCGGGCAGGAGCGGAGATCGTGGCCATCACTGCACCTCCTGATACGACTTGCCGACGGTCTGCGCGTACTCCTGCGACTGTTCGAGTGCTTCGTCCACGGTGATCTGCCCCGCGATCGCCGCCGAAAGCTGCTGGCTCACGCGGGTGCCGAGATCCTGGAACTCGGGGATGCCGACGAACTGGATTCCCGGGTAGGGCACCGGATTCACCATCGCCTTGCGCTGGTCGGCGTCCGCGATCCCGTCCAGCGTCGGCTGCGCGTAGGCCTTGGCGGCCTCACGGTATTCAGGGATGTCGTAGGTCGATTTCCGCACACCCGGCGGAACACGGTTCCAGTCGCCGAACTCCTTGGCGACCCGTTGCACGTACGCCTTGTCGGTCATCCAGGACATGAACTTGAAGGCGATGTCCTTGTGCTTCGCGACCTTCGGGATCGCCAGCGCCCAGGTGTAGAGCCAGCCGCTGGACTGCGTCTTCTCCACCGGCGCCGGGGCGTAGCCGGACTTGCCGACGACCTTGCTGGCCGAGGGGTCCTCGTTCGTGCCCGCCATGACCGTTGCGTCGTACCACATCGCGGCCTGGCCCTGGGTGTACCGCGTTCCGCATTCGGAGAAGCCCGCGCTCGACGCGCCGACCTCGCCGTGGTTCCGCACGAGGTTCACGTAGAACTCGGCGGCGGCCTTGAACTCGGGGCTGGTCAGCTTCGCGTTCCAGTCCTTGTCGAACCACTGCGCGCCGAAGGTGTTGGCGACCGTGGTGAACGGCGCGAGACTCTCGCCCCAGCCGGGCTTGCCGCGCAGGCAGATCCCGGCGATGCCTTTCGCCTTGTCGTCGAGTTTCGCGGCGTACTCGGCGATCTGCGTCCACGTCGGCTTGGCGGGCATGGTGATCCCGGCCTGTTCGAACAGATCCTTCCGGTAGGCCAGGAACGACGACTCGCCGTAGAACGGCACCGCGTAGAGCGATCCGTTGTGCGACAAGGATTCCTTGATACTCGGGATGAAGTCGTCCGCGTCGTAGGCGGGGTTCGCCGCGATATGCGGGCCGAGGTTCTCGAGCCAGCCGTTCGCGGCCCACTGCGGCGCCTCGTAGTTGCTGATCATGACGACGTCGAACTCGCCGCCTTCGGTGGCCGTCGACGCGGTGATCTTCGCGCGCGCCTGGTTCTCGGGCAGCGACACGAATTTGAGGCTGACGCCGGGATTCGCCTTCTCGAACTCGCCGGAAAGCTCGATGGCGTCCTTCATCTGCGGGTTCGCGACGATCGCGACGACGAGCGTCCGGTCACCGGTCCCGAGCGCGCCCGCACCGGCACATCCGGTGAGGGTCAGCAAGAGGACCGAGAGCAGAGCGGCTGCTTTACGCACCTTCGCCTCCCGGTATTACCTGCACCTTCAGGCCGGCGCCGCTGCGCATGAGGGCGAGAGCGTCGGGGTACTGCTCCAGCGGCAGGGTGTCGGTGAGCAGCGCGGCGGTGTCGACGGCGCCGTCGGCGACCAGGTCGAGCGCGGCACCGAAGCTGTTCATGACGGCCATCGAGCCGACGACGGTGATCTCGTCGTTGTAGATCCGGAACGGCGAAAGCGCGACACGTGCTTCGGCGGGCGCGACGCCGAAGACCAGCAGGCGGCCTCCGCGCTGAAGCGAGTCGAAAGCGGCTTCGATGGCGGGAGCGGCACCGGTGCAGTCCGCGGCGGCGTCGAACTTCTCGTCGTCCAGGTCTTTCACGTCGCCCGCGACCGCGGTCGCGCCGAGGTCCATCGCCCGGCCGAGCCGCGAGGTGTTGCGGTCGACCACCGTGACGTGGGCGCCCGCGCGCTGCAGCAACTGCTGCATGATCAGCCCCATCGTGCCCGCCCCGACGACGAGGAACCGCTCCCCCGCCTCGACGCCGATCCGGCGCACGCCGTGGACCGCGCAGGAAACCGGCTCGACGAGGGCACCCTGTTCCCAGGTCATCGTGTCCGGCATGCGGTAGCAGTTCGCCGAAGGGACGGCGACGTACTCGGCGAAGGCACCGTTCACGGTGTCGCCGGTCGCGTTCCAGTTCTCGCAGAGGTTGCCGCGCCCGGACCGGCAAGGCTTGCAGTAGCCGCAGAACAGCGACGGATCGACGGCCACCCGGTCACCGATCTTCCAGCCGCCCGGCACGTCCGCGCCGAGTTCGACGATCTCGCCGGCGAACTCGTGGCCGGGGACGATCGGATAGGGCGTCGGCGGGAAATGCCCGTCGGCGATGTGGAGGTCGGTCCCGCAGATCCCGCAGGCACCCACCTTGACGACGACCTGGCGATCCCCCGGTTTGGGATCGGGTACCTCGCCGACCCTGATCTCCCCGGGCTTGTCCACGATCGCGGCACGCATGCCAGCTCCTCTTCTCTCCGCTCAAATGAGCGGGCCGGGCCTATGCTTCGGACTGCATGTCCAGGCATGGTGAACTTTTCCCTGTTGTTACGTCAACCTTTCGGGTTGATTTCGCGTTATAGTGCTCATATGAGCGCGAGGAAGCAGGGCCCTGGGCTGGTGGAGTCGCTTCGCCTGGCCGCGGTGGCCCGGCGGTTCTACGAGCAGGGCGCGTCGAAGCTCGAGATCGCCGACGAGTTCGGGATCAGCCGGTTCAAGGTCGCGCGAATGCTGGACACGGCCAGGGAAAGCGGCATCGTCCGGGTCGAGTTCCGGCTGCCGGCGCCGGTCGATCTCGTGCTGTCCGAGGAGATCCGCGCGGCGTACCGGCTCGACCGGGTCCTCGTGCTCGAACGAGCGCCGGAGCCGGAATCCCGCGAAGTGGCGCGGCGCAAGATCGGTACGCTCGCCGCCCGCCTCCTGACCGAGATCGTCACTCCCGGCGACGTCCTGGGCCTGTCGTGGGCACGTTCGGTGAACGCGATGACCGACGCGATCGAGTCACTGCCGAAATGCCCGATCGTGCAACTGTGCGGGGTGCAGGCGGGGATGGACATGCGCGACCGGTCGGTGGAGACGGTCAGCCGCGTCGCGTCAGTGTCCGGCGGCGAGCCGTACCCGATCTTCGGCCCGCTCGTCCTCCCCGACCGCCGCACCACCGAAACGCTGCGCAGGCAGCCCGGCATCGCGGAGACGTTCGGACAGTTCAAGAACCTGACCAAGGCCGTCGTCAGCATCGGCGCGTGGAAACCCGAAGAGTCGACGGTCTACGACGCGCTCGACGAGGCCGAGCGGAGCGCGATCGCGAAACGCGGCGCCACGGCCGAGGTCTCCGCGCGCCTGTTCGACGCCGACGGAAACCCGATGTCCACCGGGCTCGCCCACCACGTGCTGGCGATCAGCGCCGAGGACCTGCTCGCCGTCCCCGAAGTGATCGCGCTGGGCTACACGGAACCGAAGGCCGAAGCGATCGACGCCGTCCTGCGCTCAGGCATGGTCTCGACGCTGATCACCGACGCCGCCGCGGCCGTCCCGCTGCTCAAGCTGGCCGAGGCGCGCCCGCTCGCCTAGCCGATCACACGAGTTACGCCCCCAATCACGCGAGTTGCGCCTCCAATCACGCGAGATCGCCGCTCAATCACGCGAGATCGCGTAACCGGCCCGCCTCGTCCTGCGCCGCCATCACCTCGTCGCCGTGCCGGAACGCCCACTCCCCGAAGGCCTCGATAGGCCCCAGCAACGTAGTGCCGAGATCCGTCAGCGAGTACTCGACCTTCGCCGTCCGCCCGCAGTCGCGCCGGTGGACGAGCCCGTTGAACTCCAGCCGCCGGACGGTCTCGGTGAGCACCTTCGTGCTGATCCCGCCGAGCCGTCGCCGCAGTTCGGCCGGGCGCAGCGGTCCATCGCGCAAAGCCCACAGCACGACCGGGTTCCACGTGTTCGCCATCAGGTCGAAGGCCAGCCGGGCACGGCAATCGGCGAGGAAGACGTCGTTCATCGGACCTCCGGTAACCATTCGGTACCCGCGCGGCTTTCTACCGTCGTGCTGTCCACTCGATCTTAGGGAGCAGCACATGCGTATCGGTATCTTCGGTGCGGGCGGGATGGCGGAGGCGCTCGGCGGCCAGTGGGCCAGGGCCGGGCACGACGTGATGGTCGCCGCCCGCGACCGGGCCAAGGCCGCCAGGATCTCCCCGCGGGTGGGGACTTGGGAGGAGACCGCCCGCGCCAGCGACGTGATCCTGCTCGCCCTTCCCGCCGCGTCGGTGACGGAAGTCCTTGCCGCAGCGGGGAATCTCGCCGGGAAGGTGCTGATCGACTGCACCAACGCGGTCGGCCCGGGCGCCACGCTCACGGTCCCCGATCAGGCCGCGCGGATCGCCGCGGCCGCACCGGATGCGCACGTGGTCAAGGCGTTCAACCTGTGCCACGTGGACGTCTGGCGGATGACTCCGCCGGTGTTCGGCGGCCGTCCGCTGGCGGTGCCGATCTGCGGCGACAAGGTCGGCGAAGTGAGCGAACTGGTCCGCGACATCGGATGCGTTCCGCTGGTCGCGGGCGGGCTCGACCGGGCCCCGCTCATGGAAGCGACGATGGCGTTCATGGTCGGCCTCTGGTTCGACGGCCACGACGCCCAGTCCTGCTTCCCTCCCCTTCCGGTGTGATTTCAGGGTCGTCCCCGATGCGCCGGACCGGTCGCCCAGGCGACCGTGTCCGGCATGGGGACGAGGACCTGGCGGCAGCTGACCGTATGGCTGCACGTCGTCACTTCGGTCGGCTGGATGGGGCAGGCTCTCGCGCTGCTCACCCTCCTGGCGATCGGCCGCGCGAGCGAGGACGGCGCGATCCGCGTCGCCGCGACCTCGATGGCGCACGAGATCGACACGTTCCTGCTGGCACCGCTCGCCAACGCGTCGGCGTTCACCGGTTTCCTGCTCGCCGCGGCGACGGCGTGGGGGTTCGCCCGGCACTGGTGGGTGCTGGCGAAGTTCGCGATCACGCTCGTCCAGCTCTACGCCGGGATCTTCCTGCTGTCGGGCGCTTTATGGGATTCCGTCGGCAGCGAGCCGCCGCCGATGGCGCTGATCGCCGGAACCGCGCTGATGGCGAGCGCTTTGGCTTTCCAGGCGTGGCTTTCGGTGGCGAAGCCGTGGAGCAAGGTCCGCTCGGGCGCGAAGCTGCCGACCGCGCCGACGTGGGTGTTCGTCGCCGCGGTCTTCGCGCCGCTCACCGACATCACGGTGGGCCTGCTCCTGGGCTATCCGCTGCCGGCGTTGTCGCTGATCGTGCTGGTCGTCCAGCTGGTCCGGCGCCGGCGGCTGCTGCTCGTTACCCGGCCGAAAGTCCCAGCTGGTCCACCGCCGTGATCCGGATGACCGCCGAGCCCGCCTCGTCCGAAGCCGCCAGGTCGACCTCGGCGCTGATGCCCCAGTCGTGGTCGCCCGCCGGATCGTCGAAGATCTGCCGCACCCGCCAGATCTCCTTCTCCTGCTCGATGATCAGCAGCTTCGGCCCGCGCGCGTCGGGCCCGATGCCTAGCGTCTCGTGCTCGTCGAAGTAGTCCTCGATGGCGTCTTCCCACGCGTCCGCGTCCCAGCCCGAAGCGGCGTCCAGCTCGCCCAGCGTGTCGTAGGCACGCCGCGACGCCAGCTCCACCCGGCGGAACAACTCGTTGCGCACCAGCACCCGGAACGCCCGCTCGTTCCGCGTGACCGCGGGCGGCTCGGACGGCGGCCGCGTCGAAACCGGGCCTTCCTCTTCGGGATGCCGCAAGGCTTCCCACTCGTCGAGGAGACTGGAGTCGACCTGGCGCACCAGTTCACCGAGCCATTCGATGAGGTCCTGCAACCCCTCGTTCTTGGCCTCGTCCGGAACCGTGTGCCGCAACGAGTCGTAGGTGTCGGTGAGGTACCGCAGCACCAGCCCTTCCGAGCGCGCCAGCTGGTAGAAACCGATGTACTCCACGAAGTTCATCGCGCGCTCGTACATGTCGCGCACGACGGACTTCGGCTTGAGCTCGTAGTCCTCGACCCACGGATGCCCTTGCCGGTAGCGGGAATACGCCGCCTCCAGCAGTTCCTCCAGCGGCTTCGGGTACGTGACGTTTTCGAGCAGTTCCATCCGCTCGTCGTACTCGATGCCCTCGGCCTTCATCGCCTGCACGGCCTCGCCGCGCGCCTTGAACTGCTGCTGCGACAGCACCGGACGCGGATTGTCCACTGTGGATTCCACAATGGACACGACGTCGAGCGGATAGGACGGCGAGTCGACGTCGAGGAGCTCGATCGCGGCCAGCGCGAACGGCGAAAGCGGCTGGTTCAGCGCGAAGTCGAACTGCAGGTCCACGGTCAGCCGGACGATCCGGCCCTGCTCGTCGGGCTCGTCGAGCCGTTCCACGACCCCGGCCGCGAGCAGCGCGCGGTAGATCGCGATCGCGCGCAGGATCAGTTTCCGCTGGGCGGGACGGTCGGAATGGTTGTCCTCCAGCAGATGCCGCATCGAGTCGAACGCGTTGCCCGGCCGGGAGATGACGTTCAGCAGCATCGAGTGGCTGACGTGGAAACTCGACGTCAGCGGCTCCGGCTCGGCCGCGATCAGCCGGTCGAAGGTGCTCTCGGTCCAGTTGACGAACCCTTCGGGCGCCTTCTTGCGGACGATCTTCTTTTTCTTCTTCGGATCGTCGCCGGCCTTCTCCAGCGCCTTGGCGTTTTCGACGACGTGGTCCGGCGCCTGCACGACGACGTAGCCGTCGGTGTCGTACCCGGCGCGGCCCGCGCGGCCGGCGATCTGGTGGAACTCACGTGCCTTGAGATGCCGCTGCCGCACGCCGTCGTACTTCGTCAGCGCCGAGAAGACCACCGTGCGGATCGGTACGTTGATGCCGACGCCGAGCGTGTCGGTCCCGCAGATCACCTTCAGCAGCCCGGCCTGCGCGAGCTGCTCGACCAGGCGCCGGTACTTCGGCAGCATGCCGGCGTGGTGCACGCCGATCCCGTGCCGGACCAGCCTCGACAGCGTCTTCCCGAACCCGGCCGAGAACCGGAAGTCGCCGAGCATCTCGGCGATGGCCTCCTTCTCCGCCTTCGAGGTGACGTTGATGCTCATCAGCGTCTGCGCGCGCTCGATCGCCGCGGCCTGCGAGAAGTGCACGACGTAGACCGGCGACTGCCCGCCGTTGAGCAGCTCGGACATCGTCTCGTGCAACGGCGTCAGCGCGTAGCGGAAGGTGAGCGGCACCGGCCGCTGAGCCGAGGTGACCACCGCGGTCGGGCGGCCGGTCCGGCGGGTGAGATCTTTTTCGAAGAACGAGACGTCGCCCAGCGTCGCCGACATCAGCACGAACTGTGCCTTCGGCAGCTCCAGCAGCGGCACCTGCCAGGCCCAGCCGCGATCCGGCTCCGAGTAGAAGTGGAACTCGTCCGCGACGACCTGGCCGACCGGCGCGTCGGCACCGAACCGCAACGCCATGTTCGCCAGGATTTCCGCCGTGCAGCAGATGATCGGCGCGTCGGCGTTCACCGCCGAGTCACCGGTCATCATGCCGACGTTCTCGGCGCCGAAGATCTCGATGAGCTGGAAGAACTTCTCCGAGACGAGCGCCTTGATCGGGGCCGTGTAGTAGCTGCGGCGGCCGTGCGCGAGCGCGGTGAAGTGCGCCCCGACGGCGACCAGGCTCTTTCCCGAGCCCGTCGGCGTCGACAGGATCACGTTCGCTCCGGAGACCACCTCGATGATGGCCTCTTCCTGCGCGGGGTACAGCTCCAACCCGCGCTCGGCCGTCCAGGTGGAGAAGGCTTCGAACAGCGAGTCGGGGTCGGGATCCGCAGGCAGGAGGTCTGTAAGTGTCATCAGAGGACCTATCGTGCCATCCGTTGGTCGCTTCTTGCCCAGGGGTGATCGCGCCCATCGGCGGAAACCCGTAGGCTTCGCGGTACCGCGCACCTTCCGGGCACCATCACCCGGCCGCGCACACAGGCGGTAATCCGAGAGGGCTAAAGGAATGGCACAGGACATCATCCCGATCGAACTCGGCCTGCCTCAGGGTGACGTCGTCACTCTCTGGGCGCCGCGCTGGCGGGAAGACGGCGAGGAGTGGGAAGCCTTCCTCGGCGACGAGGAAGACCTGTACGCCTTCCCGGACGCAGCGCATCTCGCCGCCTTCGTGCGGACCTCCGAGCAGCACGACCTGCTCGACCACCCCGCGTGGGAGGTCGTCCCGGCGCTGAACGTGCCCGAGCTCATCCCGGACGACGACCACACCTACGACCTGGTCGGCGTCCCCGAACTGGTCGCCGAGAAGCCGGACCAGTGGACGCTCGGCGAGCTGGCCGAGATCATCGGCATCGTGCGTTCGCTCGCGGACGTGTGCGAGCTCGAAGAGGTCCACGAAGTCCTCGACGCGCACGAGAGCTTCTCGCTGCTGGACCAGGGCACGCTGCCCTTCTCCGGCCGTGACGGCGAGCGCCTCTGGGCGGACCTGTCGCAGGCGGTCTCCGAGAAGTGGGACACCGTGCTCGACGCGATCGACGGTCTCGTGACCGTCCCCGACGTCGACGAGAAGGTGCTGGAGCAGACGGCGGAGGAGCTCGCGACCTTCCTCGCGGAGTCCGCCGAAGCCGAAGCGGCCGCCGTCGACGAAGACCTCGTGGACGTCGACGACGAGGACGAGGAAGACGACGAGCCCGTCGGCTTCTGGGGCGAGGTCGGCATCGACCCGATCAAGATCATCACCTCCGGCGCCGAGTACTACACGCTGCGCTGCTACCTCGACGACAAGCCGATCTTCCTCGGCAGCGAAGGCGAGATCGACGTCTTCACCTCCGAGAAGGCCCTCATCCGCGCGATCGCGGACGGCAAGGACCTGGCGGGCAACGACCTCGCCGAAGTGTCCACTTGGGACGAAGTGACCACGAAGGCCACCGCGGGCGAGCTCGAGATCGAGGTCGACACCGAGAACACCTACGTGCTGAACGGGATCGCCGAGGACATCGCCGAGGGCCCGGAGTCGATCGACCCGACGCAGCTGGAGCTGGCCGTCGAGCTGATCACCGACGCCGCCGAGTGGGCCGAAGACGACAGCGTCGAAACCGCGCTGGCCGCCAACGAAAGCCTCGGCTGGCTGGTGTCGTTCGTGCTGCGGCCGGACCCGTCGCGTCTCGAGCCGAGCGCTCCGTTCGACGCCGAGCAGTCGGAATGGCGCAAGCTGGTCGAGACCTTCGAGAACCGGCTCACGGTCGTCTGATCCAACCCGTGAAGGGGCCCCTCAGGTTCGTCCCGAGGGGCTCTTTTCGTGTCTGACGGGCACCACTGCCACGGCCAGCGCCGGGAAGACCGCGGCCACGCAGAACGCCAGCGCGTACCGCGAATCGCCGATCACCAAGCCCAGCAGCGGCGGCGTCAGTGCCGCGGCGATGTTCTGCCCGGTGTTCTGGGTGCCCATCGCCCGCCCCGCCCACGCGAGCCCGGCCATCTCCGCCGACGCGGTGAACCCGAGCCCGTTGTCGGACACGGTGATCACCGCGGCCAGCACGAGCGCGAGCAGCACCAGCCACGGCCACGTCGCGTCCCCGAGCGCGACCAGCAGCATCACCGCCGCGCTCGCGACCGCCAGCTGCCGCATCGGCCGCAGCCTGCTGCCCGCGCGGTCGGACCAGTAACCCGACGCGATCCGGCCCAGCGCACCGAGGATCTGGACGGCGCCGGCGAACCAGCCCGCGGACGCCGCCGTCCAGCCGTGCACGGTCACCAGGTACACGGGGGTGAACGCGGAGACCGCGAACTGCGGGACGACCAGCAGCGCGCTCGCGCCGTGGACCCGCCACAACGCCGGCTTCCGGTACGGCGACGGCGGTTTCGCCGTCTTGCCCGCCGGGGTCTCCGGTCGCGGCGGATCGACCAGCAGCCAGGCGACCAGGAGCGCGACGCCGATCGCGGTCAGCGCGGGCAGCATGAGCGAGACCTGGAAACCCCAGCGGTCGGCGAGCGGCGGAAGCCCGAAGGCCGCGACGCCCACCCCGAGCGGCTGGGCCATCTGGCGGATGCCCATCGCGAAGCCGCGCTCGTCCGGGCCGAACCAGCCGAGGACGGCCCGGCCGCTCGCGGCGTTCACTGACGCGGTGCTCGCGCCGGCGAGCAGGAACACTCCAAAGAGGGTCCCGAGCGAGTGGTCACCGGCGGCCGCGTACACGAGGAGTAACCCCGAGACGCCGAGCCCGATGGCCATTACCAAACGCTCTCCGTAACGGTCCGCCGCCGCACCCCACAAGATCAAGGTGAACAACAGGCCAAGGCTCGGCGCCGCGACCACGGTCCCCGCTTCGGCGAGCGAAAGGCCCTCCGCGCGCTGCATCGACGGCACCAGGAACGGGATCCCGTAAAGGAACGAACAGCTCGCGGTCTGCGCGGCGAGGCCGAGCGCGAGGATGAGCCAGCGTCGTTTGCCGCCGATCCTCACGTCCACGACCTGCGTCATCTTCGCCACCGTTCCACTATTTGGAATACAACTCCTACATAGTGAACGATAGTTGCCGGTGCTAACTAACGCAAGGCCGCGTAGCCGGGCTTGATGACCGTGTTGATGATGTCGAGCCGCTGGTCGAAATCGAGGAAGGCGGATTTCATCGCATTGATCGTGAACCACTCGAGATCGGCCAACCCGAAGCCGAAGGCCTCGCTCAGGGCCGCGAATTCGCTGGTCATCGAGCAGCCGCTCATCAGCCGGTTGTCGGTGTTGACGGTGACCCGGAACCGCAGCCTGGCGAGCAGGCCGATGGGATGTTCGCCGATCGAGCGCGCCGCTCCCGTCTGGACATTGGACGTGGGACAGATCTCGAGCGGGATCCGCCGGTCGCGGACGTAGGCGGCCAACCGTCCCAAATGGACCGTGCCGTTGCTGTCGGTCTTGATGTCGTCGACGATGCGCACGCCGTGGCCCAGCCGCTCCGCGCCACAATGCTGAATCGCCTCCCAAATGGACGCGAGCCCGAACGCCTCCCCGGCATGAATCGTGAAATGCGCATTGTTCGTCCGCAGGAACTCGAATGCGTCGAGATTTCTGGTCGGCGGAAATCCGTCTTCCGGTCCGGCGATGTCGAACCCGACCACGCCGGCGTCGCGGTAGCGGACGGCGAGCCCGGCGATCTCGAGCGCCCTGGCGTGCTGGCGCATCGCGCAGAGCAACGTCCCGACGCGGATCCGGCCGCCGCCGTCCGCCACTCTCCGTTCACCTTCGGCGAATCCGGCCTGAACGGCCTCGACCACCGCATCGAGTGACAGACCGCGTTCGACGAAGAGTTCGGGGGCGTAACGCACCTCGGCGTAGACGACGCCGTCGGCCGCGAGGTCTTCCACCGCTTCGGCGGCCACTCTGACCAGCGCTTCCTCGGTCTGCATCACGCCACAGGTATGCGCGAACGTCTCAAGGTACGAGACGAGGGAGCCGGAATCGGCCGCGTCGCGAAACCATCGGCCGAGTTCGACGGGATCGGTGGTCGGCAAGGCCTGATACCCGGTCCGCTCGGCGAGCTCGGCGACCGTGACCGGCCGCAATCCGCCGTCCAGGTGGTCGTGGAGGAGAACCTTGGGAGCGCGGGCCAGTACCGCCTCCGGGACGCGTGGTCTGCTGCTTTCAGAGGACATACGTAACGGTAACCAGCCTGTCATTCCCCTACATGGCGGTAAGTCTCATGCTTGACTTAACCCTCGGCTTTGTGGATCACCGGCTGAATCGGCCATCAGGGCAGAGCTCGGCATTGTCCGATACCCGGGGGCCATACGCAGAGCAATTCCGCAATGGATAAGCTTCACGTCACGTCCCTCCCATTTCCCCGCCCACGAAGGACACCGCAGTGACCACTGACAACCACATTGCAGCCCCGTCCTTCGACCGGATGCGCAACATGCTGGTGCGCGCGGCCGAAGTGCGTGAGAGCGAACAGCAGCAGATCTTCGACGCGCTCGACGACATCTACGCACGTCTGGCCCCCGTCGACTCGCTCGGCGCGGTGCGCAAGCGGCTCTCGGAGATGCCCGACCGCACCGAGACCAGCGTGCTCGCCGAACGTCTCGACGAGACCATGTCGCGGCTCGAAGCGCAGGACACCGCGATCGCCGCGCTGACCCGCGCCGTCGAAAGCATCGTCGACAAGCTGGCCAAGCCGTTCGCTCAGCTCGACGGCCGCCTCGACGGGATGGCCGCGCGCCTCGAAGGCGTCGGGGGCCGGATGGACGGGCTCGAGGACAAGCTCCAGAACATCCACCGCCGTCTCGACGAGCTCGGCGCGCATCTCGACAAGCAGGACGTGAAGACCGACGCGCTGCCGCAGTCGGTGATCGGCCCGGTGCGCGAGCGCGTCGAGCAGGCCGAGTCGACCCTGCGGGACCGCGTCGACACCGTCGACCGCGAGCTGCGCACCCGCGTCGAGAACCTCGACAAGGCGACCAAGGAAAGCCTCACCGCGAACACCGAGGCGCTCAAGACCGCGCTGACCGAGACCGGCGAGATGATCGACGCGTCGGAGCGACTCGACGGCCTCGGCGACCGCCTCGAGAAGGTCACCTCGCGGCTCGACGATCTGGCCGAGCGGCTCGACAAGGTCGAGGACGGCTTCACCGGGCGCCTCGGCGACCTCGACGGCTCGATCCGCTCCGGCCTGTCGAAGGTCGAGAGCACGCTGCAGAAGCAGCCGGACACCGACTCGGTCGACTCGCTGGTGCGCAAGAGCAACGACGAGTCCGTGCGCCGCATCGGCGGCCAGCTGGACGAGGCCATGGCGACCTTCGCGGAGCTGATGCTCGGTGGTGGCCCGGCCATGCAGCAGATCTCGCCGCCGCCGCCCGCCCCGCGTCAGCCGCGCCGCAGCTCGCGCAACGGCCGGGCGCCCAAGGCGGCCGACGCCAAGGCGAAGGCCGACGGCGCCGACGAGTCCTCGGACTGACGCTCTCTTCGCTTCGCGTGTGAAGGCCCCCTTCCCTCGGCTGAGCCGAGGGAAGGGGGCCTTCACGCTGTTCCGGCTCGGCTCCCCGCACCGACCTGCGTTTAGCGGGCTAATCGCGATCCGCCCCCGACCTGCGTTTAGCGGGCTAAACGCGACCCGGCCCCCTCACGCTCGCCCACCTGCGTTTAGCGGGCTAATCGCGATCCGCCACCCTCGCGGCCACCCACCTGCGTTTAGCGGGCTAATCGCGATCCGGCCCCCTCACGGCCACCCACCTGCGTTTAGCGGGCTAAACGCGATCCGGCCGGTCGGCAGGCACGGGTGTCCCCAGGCCGCCGCACCCCTCGCGTTTAGTCCTCTGGGTGCGGTGGTTGCACGCGCAAGTACCGCACCCAGAGGACTAAACGCGTGGGTCCGGAGAACGTCGCGAAGGGCACCTTTGGGACGCTCAACGTCTCGAAGGTGCCCTTCAGGACAACCGGGGGGCGCGAGCAGGGACGCGGGCGGCCACCGGATCGCGTTTAGCCCGCTAAACGCAGGTCAGGGCCGCACGGTCTCCAGGACGAGCGAAGCGGAGGCCGAAGGCCCAGCGGAGCTGACCGCGTAGGCGTCTTCGAGCGCAGCGAGAGCCGAGGGGACAGCGTCCGGCGTATCGGTGTGCAGCTCCAGCAGCGGCTGCCCGGCCGACACGGCATCGCCCGGCTTCGCCAGGCACAGCACGCCGGCCGCGGCCTGCACCGGGTCCTCCTTGCGCGCCCGCCCGGCCCCGAGCCGCCAAGCGGCGACCCCGACCGCATAAGCGTCCAAACGCGACAAAACCCCATCGGCGGGCGCCGGAACCACGTGTACATGGCGAGGCCGCGGCAAAGCGGCCTCCGGATCCCCGCCCTGAGCGGCGATCATCCGGCACCACGTCTCGTAAGCCCGGCCGGAAGCCAACACCGCCGCCGGGTCCACATCGGACAATCCGGCCAGCGCCAGCATCTCCCGCGCCAAGGCCACGGTCAGCTCGACGACGTCGGAAGGACCGCCGCCACGCAGCACCTCGACCGACTCCGCGACCTCGATCGCGTTGCCGACCGCGTGTCCCAGAGGCACGTTCATGTCCGTGATCAGCGCCGTCGTCGCGACACCGTGCGCGGTGCCGATCTCCACCAGCGTCCGCGCGAGTTCACGAGCCTGCGGAAGCGTCTTCATGAACGCACCCGAACCCGTCTTCACGTCGAGCACGAGCCCGGCCGAACCCTCGGCGATCTTCTTGCTCATGATCGAGCTCGCGATCAGCGGAATCGACTCGACCGTCGAAGTCACGTCCCGCAACGCGTACAGCTTCTTGTCCGCCGGAGCCAGCCCGGAAGTCGCCGCGCAGACGACGGCGCCGACCTCTTCGAGCTGCCGGACGATCTCCGAAGTCGACAAAGAGGCACGCCAGCCCGGAATCGACTCCAGTTTGTCCAGCGTCCCGCCGGTGTGCCCGAGCCCGCGCCCGGACAGCTGCGGCACGGCCGCGCCACAAGCCGCGACGAGCGGAGCCAGCGGAAGCGTGATCTTGTCGCCGACCCCGCCCGTCGAATGCTTGTCGATCGTCGGACGGCTGACCTTCAGATCCAGCCGCTCCCCCGACGAGATCATCGCGCCGGTCCAGCGCGAGATCTCGCCGGAATCCATCCCCCGCAGGAAGATGGCCATCGCGAGCGCGGCCATCTGTTCCTCGGCGAGGTCGCCGCGTGTGTACGCGTCGATCGTCCAGTCGATCTGCTCGTCGGACAGCCGTCCGCCGTCCCGCTTCGCGCGGATGACGTCGACGGCGGCGAACGCGCTCACGGCAGGTCGTCCGGCCCGAACGCGTCCGGCAGCACCGCCGACATCGGCAGGATGCCGCTCGGGGTGTCCACCAGGCAGTCGGATCCGCCGTGCTCGAACAGGATCTGACGGCAGCGCCCGCACGGCATCAGCAGATCACCGGCGCCGCTGCGGCACGCGACGGCGACGAGCTTGCCGCCGCCGGTCAGCCGCAACTGCCCCGCCATCGTGCATTCCGCGCACATTCCCAAGCCGTACGAAGCGTTTTCGACGTTGCAGCCGACGACGATCCGACCGTCGTCCACCACAGCGGCGACGCCCACGCGCAAACCCGAGTACGGCGCGTACGCCGACTTCGCCGCCTCAACGGCTTGAGCCCGCAAGGCTTCCCAGTCGTACTCCGCCATGTCAGTCCTCACCTCGCCGATAGGTGGCGCCGATCGCCTTGGGCGGCCGCAGCCGCTGCGAAGCCACCGCCAGCACGATCAGCGTCACGAAGTGCGCGGTGTACGGGATGAGGTCGCTGGGCAGGTCGTCGTTGGTCCAGTAGATCGCGTACAGCGCGACGGCGCCGACGACACCGAGCGCGGAAGCGATCCACTGACGGCGGAACAACTGCACCGCCACGATCACGGCCAGCAGGATCACCGCGCCGTACAGCAGCGCGAGCACCGCGGTGCCGCCACCGGCGAGCTGGAGGCCGTCCGCGTAACCGAACAGCGCCGCGCCGCCGAGCAGGCCACCCGGCCGCCAGTTGCCGAAGATCATCGCCGCGAGACCGATGTACCCGCGGTTGTTGGTCTGGTTCTCCAGGTAGTCCGCACCGCCGGCGAGCAGCACGAGCGACGCGCCACCCATTCCGGCGAGCCCACCGGAGATGATCATGGCGACGTACTTGTGCAGGTAGACCTTCACGCCGAGGGACTCGGCCGCGACCGGGTTCTCGCCGCAGGACCGCAGCCGCAGGCCGAACCGCGTCCGCCACAGCACGAAGTAGCTGATCGGGACCAGCGCGATCGCGATCATCGTCAGCGGCGCGACCTCGGTGACCAGGCCGTTGAGGATGCCCGCCAGGTCGGAGATGAAGACGCGCTGCATCTTCTCCAGGTCCGACAACCAATCCGAGAGGAACGTCGCCGAGTAGGTGTCGAACTTCGGCACCGGCGGCGACTGGCGCGGGTTACCCGAAAGCGGGGTGAACACCAGGTTCGCCAGGTACTTCGCGACCCCGAGACCGAGCAGGTTGATCGCCACACCGGAGACGATGTGGTTGACGTTGAAGGTCACCGTCGCGACGGCGTGCAGCAGCCCGCCGAGCGCGCCGAACACCACCGCCGCGATCAGCCCGGCCCAGACCCCGCCGTGGTACGCGCCCCACGCCGCACCCCAGGTGCCGAGGATCATCATGCCTTCGAGGCCGATGTTGATCACGCCCGCGCGTTCGGCCCAGAGCCCGCCGAGCGCGCACAGCAGGATCGGCAGCGCCAGCCGCAACGCGGTGTGCGCGGTGTTGGTCGAGGTCAGCGTGTTGACGCCGGTGGCGTACGACGCGATCGCGAGCACGCCGACCGCCAGCAGACCCCAGATGGCGCCCTTGAGCCAGCCGGGGATTCGGCGCTTCGGCGGCTTCACCGGCATGGTGGTCCCGCCCGTGTTGGGCGAAAGAACGTCCGCGGTGGTCACACCGCACCTCCCTCGGACACGCTGGAACCCTTGCGGCCGTTGCCTGCCAGCGCGCGACCGACGCGACGCTGTTCGGCGGCCAGGTCCGCGCGGCGCACGATCTCGTACGCGATGACGACCGACAGCACGATCACGCCCTGCATGATCGTGGCGATCTCTTTGGACACGTTGATCTGTTCCAGCGAAACGGCGGACCGGTCGAGGAACGCCCAAAGCAGGGCGCCCAGCGCGATCCCGGCCGGGTGGTTACGCCCGAGCAGGGCGACCGCGATACCGGTGAAGCCGTACATCTGGGTCGAGGTGATGCCGTAGCTGAAGTCGCGGCCGAGCAGTTCCGGCATCGCGACCAGACCGGCGACGCCACCGGAAAGCAGCATCGCGATCAGCGTCATCTTCTTGGCGTTGACGCCACCCGCCGCGGCGGCCGTCGTCGATTCGCCGGAGGCCTTGAGCTCGAAGCCGAACCGGGTCCGGTTGAGCATGAACCAGTAGGCCCCGCCGATCAGCGCCGCGATGATCACGAAGCCGAACAGCTCTCCGGACCCGATCGGGATACCCGGGATCCGGCCGGTCTCGGCGATCTCACGGGTGGCGATGTTGTTGCCGGTCTGCACGCCGAACTGGTCCGCGTTGACCAGGAACGCCACGATGCCGCCGACGATCGCGTTCAGCATGATGGTCGAGATGACCTCGGAAACGCCTCGGGTCACCTTCAGCACGGCCGGGATGGCCGCGTACAGCATGCCGCTGAGCACCGCGACGACCAGGATCGCCAGCACGTGGATCACCGGCGGCAGCTGCAGCGCCCCGCCGATGATGGCGGTGACGATGGCGGCGAACCGGTACTGGCCCTCGACACCGATGTTGAAGAGGTTCATCTGGAAGCCGATGGCCACCGCGAGCCCGGACAGGTAGTAGACCGTCGCGAGGTTCACCGTGTCGACGGCCGTCGAGCCCTTGAAGAGCTGGCCGACCATCGTGCCGTAGGCCTGGAGCGGATCCGCGCCCGAGATGATCAGCGCGATGGCCGTCAGGATGACCGCGAAAACGATCGCGAGCAGAGGCGGCAGCAGCCTCGTACGCCAGGAACTCACGCTGCACCTTCTTCGGAGTCTTCGGAGGCACCCGTCATAGCGGAGCCCAGTTCCTGCGGGGTCACGGTCGCGGGGTCGGCCTCGCCGACCAGTCGTCCGCGCAGCATGACCTGAATGGTGTCGGAAAGTCCGATCAGCTCGTCGAGGTCGGCCGAGACCAGCAGCACGGCCAGCCCGGCCGCGCGCGCCTGGCGGATCTGTTCCCAGATCAAGGCCTGCGCGCCGACGTCGACACCGCGCGTCGGATGCGACGCGATCAGCAGCACCGGATCACCGGAAAGCTCGCGCCCCACGATCAGCTTCTGCTGGTTACCACCCGAAAGCGCGGCGGCCGGGACGTCGATGCCCGGCGTGCGGACGTCGTACTCCTCGACGATGCGGCGGGTGTCCTCACGCGCGCCGGCGATGTCGAGCAACTGTCCTTTCGCGACCGGCTCGCGGGTCTGGTAACCGAGGATCCGGTTGACCCACAAGGGTTGCGTGAGCAGGAGGCTGTGCCGCGTACGGTCTTCGGCGATGTAGCCGATCCCGGCCTCACGGCGGGCGAGCGTCCCCAGTTTGTGCAGCTCGACGACCTTGCCGTCGACCTCGGTCAGTTCGATCCGGCCGCCGCCCTTGCGCATGCCCATGATCGTTTCGACGAGTTCGGTCTGGCCGTTGCCTTCGACACCGGCGATCCCGAGCACCTCGCCCGCGTGCACGGTGAAGGAGATGTGGTCGAGCACGTTCCGCTCGGAACCCTCGACGCTCAGGCACACGTCGTCCAGGCGGAGGACGGGCCGATCGGTCACAGTGGACTCACGGGTCTCGGGTGTCGGCAGTTCCGAACCGACCATCATCTCGGCCAGCTGCCGTGAGGTGATCGTCTTCGGATCGGCCGTGCCGACGGTGGTGCCGCGGCGGATCACGGTGACCGTGTCGGCGATCGCGCGCACCTCGTCGAGCTTGTGCGAGATGAAGATGAAGGTGAAGCCGTCCTTCTGCATGGCGCGGACGGTCTCGAACAGCGCGTCGACCTCCTGCGGCACGAGCACCGCGGTGGGCTCGTCGAGGATGATGATCCGCGCGCCGCGGTAGAGCACCTTGACGATCTCCACACGCTGACGGTCGGCGACGCCGAGCTCTTCCAGCAGCGCGTCCGGGCGGGCGCGCAGGCCGACGCGTTCGGCGAGTTCCGCCAGCTTCGCCCTCGCCGCGCGGCCGATGCCGTGCAGGTTCTCCGCGCCGAGGAAGACGTTCTCACCGACGGTCAGGTTGTCGGCCAGCATAAAGTGCTGGTGGACCATCCCGATCCCGGTCTTGATGGCGTCCTGCGGGTTGCGCAGTTTCACCGGCCGACCGTTGATCGCGATGTCGCCCTCGTCCGGCTGCTGCATGCCGTAGAGGATCTTCATCAGGGTCGATTTGCCCGCGCCGTTCTCGCCGCAGACGGCGTGCACCTCGCCCTTGGTGACGGTGAGGTTGACGTCGGAGTTGGCAACGACACCGGGGAACCGCTTCGTGATCCCGGTCAGCTGCACGGCCGGTTCACCCCGGTCGGGGGCGTCGGTGACCTCGGCCTGGGGAGCGCTCATGAAAAAGCCATCCAGTCTGGGAGTTAAACAGGTGAGGGCTCGGAAGGGTCGACCTTCCGAGCCCTGCTGCCTGGTGGAGCTTACTTCTGCGGCTTGTCCGAGACGGTGATCGCCCCGGAGACGATCTGCGCCTTGTAGCCGTCGAGGACGTCCTTGATGTCGTCGACCTTGCCACCGGAGGTGGAGTAGCCGACGCCGTCGACCTTGAGGTCGAACCGCTTCGGCAGCGACGACAGGTCGCCCTTCGCCAGCGCGCGCAGGTAGTCGAACACCGCCACGTCGACGCGCTTGAGCATCGAGGTGATGATGACGTCCTTCGACGCCTCGACCGTCTTCTGGTTGTACTGGTCGGAGTCGACACCAATGGCGAGCGCGTTGCCCGACTTCGCGGCCTCGAACACGCCCTTACCGGAGGCCCCGGCGGCGTGGTACAGGACATCCGCGCCCTTGGAGATCTGCGCGTTGGCCTTGGCGTTGCCCTTCGGCGGGTCCTGGAACCCGGAGAAGTCACCGGCCGGGGTGAGGTACTCGTCCTCGACCTTGGCCTTGCTCGAAGCGGCCTTCACGCCCTGGAGGAAGCCGGCCTCGAACTTCTGGATCAGCGGCGTGTTCACACCACCGACGAAGCCCACGTGGCACTTCTTGGACTTGTAGACCGCGGCGACACCGGCCAGGAACGAGCCCTGCTCCTCGGCGAAGACGAGCGGGGTGACGTTCGGCGCCTTGACGGAGTCGTCGTCGACGATCGCGAACTGGGTGTTCGGGTACTTCGGCGCGACGGCGCCGACGGCCTTGGCGTAGGCGAAGCCGACCGCGATGACCGGGTTGAAGCCCTGTGCGGCGAGCTGGTCCAGACGCTGCGACTTCGCGGCCTCGTCCTCGGTCGACGCGGCGGTGCTCTCGCTGACCGTGGTCACACCGAGCTCGGCCTTCGCCTTGTCGGTACCGGCGGCGGCGGAGTCGTTGAACGACGCGTCGCCACGGCCGCCGACGTCGAAGGCCAGCGCGACCTTGAGCTTGCTGCCGTCGACCTTCTCACCGGCCTGGCTGGAGCTGGTCGAGGCGGCCGCCGCGGCAGGCGGCTTCGGCGCCGTCACGCAGCTGGCGGACTGGTCCCCAGTGCTCGCGTTGTTGTTGTTCCCCGCACCTGAATCCTTCGCGCACCCGGCCAGTACCAGTGCACCGGCCATGGCGGCGGCGGCCAGCGCGGTTCCACGCATGCGACGCAACGTGTGTCTCCCTCCCCGCTGATCCAGCGGATGGTCCGAAGAAAGCGACCCGGCGACGCTGCCGGGTTCGACCGAGAGACGGTACCTAACGGCCGCTTTGCTGCCATAGGAAAGGCACGCTACGTAACACAAACGTTTACTCATGAGTCGTAAGCGCGACGAATGGAGTACTCACAGTGATCGGAATGGCGTAATCGCAGGCAGCGCTCGGCCCCCAGGCCGCGCGAAGCGCCCAAGATCGTCACGCACCGTTCAGGCCGTCCGGCGGGACGCCTCGTGCGTCCACAGTGGACGAACCGGTGAGTTACCGGCCGGCGTCACTCGATCGGGCAGGGGTCCCGATGTCTGGTCCATCACACAGAGGAACCCGGAGGTGAGCCCACCGTGAGGTGCGGGTCTAGCATCCTGTTTATCCACGCTCGATGACCATGATCTCGGCACCGTCGCCGGAGCCGTCCCCAGGTGGACGTCCCGGCGGCAGGCGCGGAAACCAGCGGTCAGCGGGCCCAAGCCATGACGTTGGAGGCCGTTCACCGATGTCCACCACGGCTAGCACCGCCACCGAGGCGGCCGCGAGCGATCGGGCGGGTGCCTCACGCCGGCAGGGGACCTTCTACCGGGGAGACCCCGGTATGTGGTCCTGGGTGCTGCACCGCATCACCGGCGTGCTGACATTCTTCTTCCTTTTCGTGCACGTGCTCGACACCGCGCTCGTGCGCGTGTCGCCCGACTCGTACAACGAGGTCATCGAGACCTACAAGACCCCGCTGGTCAACCTCCTCGAGGTCGGCCTGGTCGGCGCGGTGCTGTTCCACGCGCTCAACGGCATCCGGGTCCTGCTGGTCGACTTCTGGGAGAAGGGACCGAAGTTCCAGAAGCCGTTGCTCTGGACCATCCTGGCCATCTGGGTCGTGGTGATGATTCCCGGTGCCTTCTTCATGATGAAGCGCACCGTCGAAGTTATGTTCGGGGGGCACTGACCATGGCGACCGAAGTTCTCGCACTCGACAAGCCGCGCTCGCCGAAGCGCCCCGCTGCCCGCCGCAGCAACTTCGAGCTCTACAGCTGGCTGTTCATGCGCATCTCGGGCCTCGCCCTGGTCGTGCTGGTGCTCGGCCACCTGTTCATCATGAACATCCTCGACGGCGGCGTGCACCGCATCAACTGGGGCTTCGTCGCCGGCCGCTGGGCCTCGCCGTTCTGGCAGTTCTGGGATCTGTCGATGCTCTGGCTCGCCGAGATCCACGGCGGCAACGGGCTGCGGACGATCATCGACGACTACGCCCGCAAGGACAGCACCCGGTTCTGGCTGAAGATCGTGCTCTACGTCTCGATGGTGCTGATCCTCGCCGTCGGCACGATGGTGATCTTCACCTTCGATCCCGGTATCTCGGCCAACTGACGCCCACCACACGTTAAGCGGAGTCATCCCTATGCAGTTCCACAAGTACGACGTGGTGATCGTCGGCGCCGGTGGCGCCGGCATGCGCGCGGCCATCGAGTCCGGCCAGCGTGCCCGCACCGCGGTCCTCACCAAGCTCTACCCGACGCGTTCGCACACCGGCGCCGCCCAGGGCGGTATGTGCGCCGCGCTGGCGAACGTCGAAGAGGACAACTGGGAGTGGCACACCTTCGACACGATCAAGGGCGGCGACTACCTGGTCGACCAGGACGCCGCCGAGATCATGGCGAAGGAGGCCATCGACGCGGTCCTCGACCTCGAGAAGATGGGCCTGCCGTTCAACCGGACTCCCGAGGGCAAGATCGACCAGCGCCGCTTCGGCGGGCACACCCGTGACCACGGCAAGGCCGCGGTGCGCCGCGCCTGCTACGCCGCGGACCGCACCGGGCACATGATCCTGCAGACGCTGTACCAAAACTGCGTCAAGCACGGCACCGAGTTCTTCAACGAGTTCTACGTGCTCGACCTGGTGCTGACCCCGGACGAGAACGGCAACCCGGCCGCCTCCGGCGTCGTCGCCTACGAGCTGGCGACCGGCGAGCTGCACGTCTTCCAGGCGAAGTCGATCGTGTTCGCCACCGGCGGCGCGGGCAAGATCTTCAAGACGACGTCGAACGCGCACACCCTCACCGGTGACGGCCTCGGCATCATCTTCCGCAAGGGCCTGCCGCTGGAGGACATGGAGTTCTTCCAGTTCCACCCGACCGGTCTCGCCGGGCTGGGCATCCTCATCTCCGAGGCCGTGCGCGGTGAGGGCGGCATCCTCCGCAACGCCGACGGCGAGCGGTTCATGGAGCGCTACGCCCCCACCATCAAGGACCTCGCGCCGCGTGACATCGTCGCCCGGTCGATGGTGCAGGAAGTGCTGCAGGGCCGCGGTTGCGGGCCGAACAAGGACTACGTCGTCCTCGACGTCACGCACATCCCGGAAGAGACGCTGAACGCGAAACTCCCGGACATCATGGAGTTCTCGCGGACGTACCTTGGCGTCGACCCGGTCACCGAGCCGGTGCCCGTGTTCCCGACCTGCCACTACGTGATGGGCGGAATCCCGACCAACATCCACGGCGAGGCGTTGCGGGACAACGAGAACGTCATCCCCGGCCTGTACGCCGCGGGCGAGGTGGCGTGCGTGTCCGTGCACGGCTCGAACCGGCTCGGCACGAACTCGCTGCTCGACATCAACGTGTTCGGCCGTCGCGCCGGCATCGCGGCCGCCGAGTACGCGCTGGCGCACGACCACATCGAGCTGCCGGAGAACCCGACCAAGGTCGTGGAAGACCAGCTCGCGCTGCTGCTTTCGGAGCACGGTGACGAGCGCGTCGCCGACATCCGCACCGAGCTGCAGCGGACGATGGACTCGCACGCTTCGGTGTACCGCACGGAGGACACGCTGAAGCAGGCGCTGACCGACGTGCAGGCGCTGAAGGAGCGGTACAGCCGGATCACCGTGTCGGACAAGGGGAAGCGGTACAACACCGACGTCCTCGAGGCCGTCGAGCTGGGCTTCCTGCTCGAACTGGCCGAGGTCCTCGTCGTCGGCGCCCTCGCGCGCAAGGAATCCCGCGGCGGGCACGCGCGCGAGGACTACCCGAACCGCGACGACACGAACTTCATGCGGCACACCATGGCCTACAAGGAGGGCGAAGGTCTCACCGCCGACGTCCGCCTGGACTACAAGCCGGTGACCTTCACCCGCTACGAACCGATGGAGCGGAAGTACTGATGACCACGGCAACCCCCGAGAAGTCGGAGGCCGTGTCCTCCGACCACACGCCGATCACCGTCACGCTGAAGATCCTCCGGTTCAACCCCGAGATCGACACCGAGCCGCACTGGGAGTCCTACGACGTCCCGGCGCAGCGCACCGACCGGCTGCTGAACCTGCTCTTCTACGTCAAGGACTACATCGACGGGACGTTCTCGTTCCGGCGCTCGTGCGCGCACGGCGTCTGCGGTTCCGACGCGATGCAGATCAACGGCATCAACCGGCTGGCGTGCAAGGTCCTGATGAAGGACCTGCTGGAGACCAACGGCAAGAAGACGACGATCACCATCGCGCCGATCAAGGGTCTGACCACGCTCAAGGACCTTTACGTCGACATGGACCCGTTCTTCGAGGCGTACAAGGCCGTCAAGCCGTACCTCATCGCCTACGGGAACGAGCCCACGCGCGAGCGGATCCAGTCGCAGGCCGACCGCGACCGGTTCGACGACACGACCAAGTGCATCCTGTGCGCCTGCTGCACGTCCTCGTGCCCGGTGTACTGGAACGACGGCTCGTACTTCGGCCCGGCCGCGATCGTCAACGCGCACCGGTTCATCTTCGACTCGCGTGACGAAGGCGCCGAAGAGCGTCTGGACATCCTGAACGACTCCGAGGGTGTCTGGCGCTGCCGGACGACGTTCAACTGCACCGACGCTTGCCCGCGTGGCATCCAGGTCACGAAGGCGATCCAGGAAGTGAAACGCGCTCTGCTCTTCAAGCGCGTCTGACGCTTACTGCGAGCGCTTTGCGCGTGAAGGCCCCCTTCCCTCGGCTGAGCCGAGGGAAGGGGGCCTTCACGCGCTTCAGAAGTTATCCACAAGGAGCCAGTTATCCACAGGGCCAGGAAAAGCGTCTGGCGCGATCGGTGATGCCGCGCCCATCCTGATCCTCATGGTCAACAGGGGGAGATGGGCCCAGCATCCCGAACTGCTGCTCGCGAGAAGCCGCAATGGTGTCATTCGGGTCGCCGACCTCGAGTCGGAGGAGATGAGCAGCAGCACGATCTACGCGCGCTGTCTACCAGGCGGCCCTTGGCAACGTCCGCTACCGGGGATCGTGCTCTTGCACAACACCGAACCAAAACCCGACGAACTGATCACCGCCGCACTGCTCTACAGCGGCGCCAAAAGCATGCTCACCGGCGTCGCCGCCTGTCGTCTACACGGATTACGCCCTGCGGCGCTCCCTACAGGCGGCGACCTGCACATGTTGATCCCTCATGACCGGAAGGTCCGCAGTACCGGCTTCGTCACTACGGAGCGGACACTCCGATACCCGGAACCAAGGATGATCGGTGAGGTACCGGCGGCGCCGCTGATCCGCGCGACCACAGATGCCGTCCGGCGGCTTCGTGAAACCGGCCCTGTGGAGGAAATACTGATCGAAGCGGTCCAAAGTGGCCACTGCTCACCGTCTGCACTCCTTCGAGAACTCGATCGCGGCACGCAACGAGGAACCGCGATTCCCCGCCGGCTGCTGTCGAGCTGGATCGATATCCGTTCAATGGCGGAATCCCGAGCACACGCGCTCAGCCTTCGTTTGCCCACGCCACCGAGCCATTGGAACTGCAAAGTCTTCGATCAGCACGGCAAATACCTGGGTCGCCCGGACGCCTGGTGGGACGACATCGGCCTCGCTTGGGAAATCGACTCGTTCGACTTCCACTTCAGGCGGGCCGACTACTCACGAACGTTGAACCGGAACGCGCGTTACACGGCCTCGGGCATCCTCCTCGTGCAGACACTTCCGTCTCGGCTCAGAGACGATCCGATCGGCGTGGTCGGTGAGCTGATCGCCGCACACGAGGTCGCCTCTGCTCGCCCGCGACCCGCAGTCCACGTCGCCGACGCGGATGCCGCGTGAAGGCCCCCTTCCCTCGGCTGAGCCGAGGGAAGGGGGCCTTCACGCGCTACCGGAGGACTTCAGCGGAAAGCCGCTACTCCAGGACCCGCCCCAGGGCGGCGGAGTCGGCGGTGCCGGGCAGCCGGTCGAAAGCCTCCGGGTCGATGTACCCGACAGCCCCCGTGCTCACGTCCCGCAGCATGTTGTAAAGCCCCGCCATCACCGCGCGCGTGAAACGCTCCCGGTGCTGCTGCCCGAGCGTCTGCGTCTGCCCGCGCACCTCGAACAGCACCGTCCCGGTCCCGTTCAAAGCGAACGAACACCGCGCCTGCCCCGGGAGATCCCGGTCCGGCGCGTGCGGATACCGCGCCCCGACGAAGCCGCGCGACGTCATCCCGTTGAAGGCGCTGATCGCCAGCTGCCGCGATTCGTCCTTTGTGTACACGTCGCGGTACTTCGCGTACTTCTGGCCGGGCTCGAAGAACTTGTCGGGCAGCGGCGGGTAGTCGATGCCGACGTCGAGCAGCCGGTCACTACCTTCCTGCCGGACGCAGGCGCCTTGGTGGTGCAGATCGACGTAGACGTCGGGCACCTTCCCCCGCGAAGCGGTCTGCTCCAGGTACACCGAACGCAGCGCCCGCGCCTCCGGCGTGATGAACCAGCCCGGCTGATTCGGCGCGCCCGGGACGTCCTCCGCGCGCGGGACGTAGTTCAGCTCGGGATTGAAGTCGCGGTTGACGTCGAATCCCGGCCGCTTGCGGTAGTCGTCGCCCTGGAGGACGTCTCTGAGGTAGTTCCAGGTGGGCGGCCGGTCCTTCAGCTGGGGGAACTTCCGCTGCACCTCGGCCCACGACAGGTCGTTGCCGCGCCGGTCGAGTTCGGCGCCGTCCGGGTTCAGCTTCGGCACCGCGACGAAGGTGATGGTCTTCCGCAGCCGCTCGGCGTCCCGCGAGTCCGACGTGCCGAGGTAATCGAGGATGCGCAGCAGGGCGTCGGTGCCGGTCTTCTCGTTCCCGTGGATCTCGCTGGAGACCACGAACACCTTCGGCCCGGTCCCCACGGTCGCCTGATGGATCACCCGGCCGCGGTTCGACCGCCCGACCTCCTTGACCTTCACCCGCCCTTGGCTCACCCGTTCGAGTCGCCCGAGCTCCCGCACCATCTCGCGATAGTCGGTGAACTCGTTGATGGGCAACTCCCGCGGTTCCTCGCTACAGGGCGCCACCGGCGCCGCCACCGCCGTGGGCGCGCTGACGAGCGGGAGCATCGCCAGCCCCACCACCACGGGAACCAACCGACCGGACAACGACATCGTGAACTCCCCACTGTCGAAGGTGCTCATAACGTAGCGAGAACGACCCCCATCGCGAATCCGGCGAAAGTTCCCGAAACGAAACCGGGGCCGGCCCACGAACGTGGACCGGCCCCGGCGAACGCGCGAAACTACTTCACCGCGTCCAGGGCGTTGACGCGGCCGTGGCCGTAGTACGAGTTGTCCTTCGCCGGGCCTTCACAGACCGGCGCCGCGGTTCCGCAGGGGACCGTGTCCGCCTGGTGCTCCAGCAGCCAGGTCAGCAGCCGCGGCGAAGCGTGGCGGTAGCGGGACGCCAGCAGCGCGGCGACACCGGCGGCGTGCGGGGACGCCATCGAGGTGCCGCACTTGGCGCCGTAACCGCCGTTGAAGATGGTCGACAGCGGGCAACCGACACCCTGGCCCTCAGGCGGAAGCTGGGCGCGGTCGCCGCCGGGGGCGGTGACCGAAACGTCGTCACCGTAGTTGCTGTACGACGACTTCGTGCCCGCGTAGCCGATGGCCGAGACGTTGACGACGCCGTCGATGGCCTTGGGCAGGATGCCGCAGCTCGTGTCGACCGGGTGCGGGCGGTTCGGGTCGGTGGTCTGCTTGTCCGGGTCGAAACCGCTGTTGCCGGCGGCGGCGACGTTCAGCACGCCACGGCCGGTCGAGTAGGTCACCGCGCGGCGGACGGCCTCGAACGCGGCCGCGTCGCCCGGCTCCTTCGAGCAGTAGAACATGCCCGGGTCGATGTAGTAGCTGTTGTTCGTGACCGGGAAGCGGTGCTTCGCCGCCCACATGAACCCGCACACCGCGGCCTCGGGGAGGATCAGGCCGTCGTCGTTCACGACCTTCACCGACGCCAGCTTGACGCCGGGCGCCACGCCCGTGAAGCCGCGCGCGGCGTCCTTGCCCGCGATCGTGCCGGCGACGTGCGTGCCGTGGTCGGAGTTCGTGGGTGCCCACGCGGCGGGCGTGGTGTCGGGCGCGCCGCTGTTGCAGCCCGCCGACACCTTCGGGTCGAGGGCCGCCTTCAGCGCGGGGTGGGTGGGCTCGATGCCCGAGTCCAGCACGCCGACTGTCACCGAGCGGCTGCCGCCGGAGATCTTGTTCGCCTCGGGAGCCTGGATCGCCCGCATGTCCCACTGCTGGGCCGACAGGTCCTGCTCGACGGCGACGCTGGTGGTCTCTTCGTTCTCCTTGGTGTCGACCACGGCGGAGCGGGTCGAGCGGGTGGTGGCCGCGGGCGGGAACGCGACGTCACGGCCGCCCGAATAGGCGCGGAAGACGCCGATCTTCGCCTGGAAGTCGGCGTTGCGCGAGGTCGCCACCGCGACCCCGATCTCCGGGTAGTACGCGACCTTCTCGCCGCACTTGGCGCGCAGCTCGTTGTCGACCTTGCGCTCCGGGGTGCGCGGGTCGTAGAGCACCACGTAGTTGAACGGGGCGCTCGCGGTGTCGCACTGCGGCGCGGGCGCGGCGCTCGCCGACGGAGCCGAGAACACGCTTCCCGCCGCCGCCGCGACGAGCGCGGGGACGAGCAGGCGTCTGATCCGGGACATTCCACCTCCATGATTCGGTGGAGTGAACGTAAGCGAGCCGGACCCCGCCCAACACCGTCAAAAGGACGACAAAACCCGATCAGGCGTCAGCCTTCTCCGCGTCCCGTGACTTGGCGCCACGAAGCGTGCGCAGACCGATGAGCCCGATGATGGTGCCGAGCACGAACGAGACGACCGTCAGCACCGCGTGCACGATGAAGTAGGCCGTCGGCGAGCCGTCCGCGGCCCAGGCGCGGTCACTGTCCCAGAGGTTCTTGGCGAACGTGATCCAGATGATCCACGACCACACGCCGAAACCCAGCAGGAACATCGAAGTACCTCGCGAAATGCGCATGCCCCTGAGTATGCAGCGAGCCCGGCGACGCTACATTGCTCGGGTGCACAGCGCTATCTCCCGGTTGCTCCTGGTCCTCGTTTCCGGTGTGCTCGCCCTCGCGGTGACGCCGGTGGCCACAGCCACCCCGAAGCCACCAACCCAGGCGCAGCCGTGCGCGAACAAGGTCACGCCTCCCCCGCCCGTCGACACCTCCGAGAAGCCGCGCCCCGGCGAGGCCGCCCCGGCGCCGCTGCCGGTGCCGCCGGTCCCGGTCGGCGGCGACCGGATGGCCGAATGCGGGCTCGTGCTCCCGAAGCGCGCGCTGAACCCGCCCGAGGGGAACACCTCCGCGGCGTGGGTGCTGCAGGATCTCGAAACCGGTGACGTCATCGCGGCGAAGGATCCGCACGCCCGCCAGCGTCCGGCGTCACTGATCAAGGTCCTGCTCGGGCTGGTCGTGGTCACCGAGCTCCCGCCGGGGAAGACCGTCGTGGCGACCAAGGAGGACGCCGAGCAGGAGTGCACCTGCATGGGCATCGGCGCCGGCGGCCAGTACACAGTGGACCAGCTGCTGCACGGACTGCTGATGCACTCGGGCAACGACGCGGCGCACGCGCTCTCCACCGTGCTCGGCGGCCTGGACGCGACGCTGGCGAAGATGAACGCGCTGGCCACCCGCATCGGTGCCACCGACACCCGGGCCGCGACACCGTCCGGGCTCGACGGCCCCGGCATGTCGACCTCCGCCTACGACATGAGCCTGATCTTCCACTACGCGATGAAGAACCCCGAATTCGCCAAGGTGGTCAAGACCAAGAGCTTCGAAGTCCCGGCCACCGGCGGGAAACCGGTCGTCACGATCTACAACGACAACAAGCTCCTCGGCAGCTATCCCGGGTTCACCGGCGGGAAGACCGGCTTCACCGACGACGCGCGCCACACCTACGCCGGCAGCGCGCTCCGGAACGGTCACCGGGTCGGGGTCGTGATGCTGCGCGCCGAGCAGCGCCCGACCCGGGTCACCGAACAGGCCGCGAAGCTCCTCGACTACGGCATCGCGCTGCGCGAGGCCAAGGCCGAATCGGTGGGGCGCATCGAATACCGGTCGCCGGAAGCCGTGAACGCCGACCCGGCCAACGCCGCGCCGAACGCCGACGGCGCGTCGAACAGCGGAGCCGCGGCCGCGGCCGAAGACCCGTTCGGCGTGACGGGGTGGATCATCACGCTGGTGGTCTTCCTGATCATCGTGGCGTCGTTCGTCATCGGCCACCAGCGCAAGAAGGCCATGGCGGACGAATAACGTCAGGACTTGCGGCGGCCGAGCCAGCCCAGCAGCGCGCCGGTCGCGAAAGCCCCGCCGACGGCGCCGAGTCCCGGCCCCTGCTGGACGGTCACCCTCGGGTGGATCAGCACCGGGGGCGGCGGCTCGACGACCGTCTTCAGGTTCTCCTTCGCCGTCGCCGTCCACGCGGTGACGAAGAGCAGGAACCGCGAAACGAGGTTCGCGAACACGAGCAGGCCGATCACCGGGCCGAACAACGTGAACGCCGGCGATTTCGTGACGCTGCCGAGGTAGAGGGTCGCGGCCTGCTGGAGCACGATGAACCCGACCGCGGCGAAGATCGCGCCCTTGACCGCGCTGCGGAGCGCGACGTGCTCACGCGGCAGCCTCGCGATGACCCACAGGAAGACGAGGGTGTTCGCGAGCAGGCCGAGCAGGATCGTCGCGACCTTCAACAGGAACACGGCCCAGCCCTGGTTCTCGAGCCCGACCAGTTCGAGCAGGAACCGCCCGACACCACTGCCCGCCGCGGTGAGGCCGAACGAGACCACCAGCGCGAGACCGAGCCCCACGAGGGACAGCAGGTCCTTGATCGTCGTCGACACCAGCGGCAACTGCTGCTTTTCCTGACCCCATTGGGCGGTCAGCGCGTCACGCAGATTGGTCATCCAGCCGACGCCCGAGTACAGCGCCAGCAGCAGGCCGAACACCCCGATGCCGCCGCCGGAGTCCAGCGCCGCCTTGATGATGCTGCCGACGAGATCGCTCAGCCCTTCCGGGACCGACTTCTTGATGCCGTCGACGAGCTGGTTCGTCACCACCTGGTCGCCCGCCAGCACGATCTTGAGGACCGCGAAGGCGACCATCAGGATCGGGATCACCGAAAGCACGCTGAAGTAGGTGATGGCGGCGGCGTAGTGGTTGCCGTAGCGCTCGGTGAAGGCGTCGTTGGCCCGGATGAGGTGATCGAGCCAGCCGTACTTCCGCCTCAGGCGCGGTAACAGCTTGTCCTGTTCCGGCTTCGCGCCGTCATCATTCGCCACCGTCAAACGCTAACCACCCGGCGACGACATCGCAGCGCGAATCAGCCTGCCGGGGGAAGGAACCCGATGTTCTCGTAGACGTTCCGCAACGTCACCGAAGCGACTTCCCTCGCCCGTTGCGCCCCGAGCGCCAAGGCCTTGTCGAGCTCGGCGACGTCATCCAGATAGGACTGGACGCGTTCCTGTACCGGCGTGACCCAGTCGACGAAGGCCTCCGCGACGCCCTTCTTCAGGTCGCCGTATCCCTTGCCCTCGTAGGAATTCTCGAGTTCGGCGACCGGCTGATCGGTCAGCGCGGAGAGGATCGTCAGCAGGTTCGAAACGCCCGGCTTGTTCTCGGTGTCGAAGACGATCTCGCGGCCGGTGTCCGTGACCGCCGAGCGCACCTTCTTCGCCGACTTCTTCGGGTCTTCGAGCAGTTCGATCAGGCCGTTGCCGGTCGACGAGGACTTGCTCATCTTCGCGGTCGGGTCCTGCAGGTCGTAGATCTTCGCCGTGTCCTTGACGATATGCGGCTCCGGCACGGTGAACGTCTTGCCGTAGCGGTTGTTGAACCGCTGCGCGAGGTTGCGCGTCAGCTCCAGGTGCTGCCGCTGGTCCTCACCGACGGGGACCTCGTTCGCCTGGTACAGCAGGATGTCGGCGGCCTGCAGGACCGGATACGTGAACAGGCCGACGCTGGCGCGATCGGTGCCCTGCTTCGCGGCCTTGTCCTTGAACTGCGTCATCCGGCTCGCTTCGCCGAACCCCGTCTGGCACTCCAGCACCCAGCCGAGCTGAGCGTGCTCGGGCACGTGGCTCTGGACGAACAGCGCGCTGCGGGCCGGGTCGACGCCGAGCGCGAGCAACTGCGCGGCCGAGCGGCGGGTGCGGTCCAGCAGCACCTTCGGATCCTGCTCGACGGTGATCGCGTGCAGATCGACGACCATGTAGAAGGTGTCGTGGGTGTCCTGCAGCCGCACCCATTGCCGCAGCGCACCCAGGTAGTTGCCGAGGTGGAACGAGTCGGCGGTGGGCTGGATCCCGGAGAGCACGCGCGGGCGCTTCTGTTCGTCGGACACGCCCGGATTCTCTCAGGCCACGCCACGGCGGGTCACTCGGCCTCGCCCCGGCCGAACGGTCTAAACGGTTAAACGCCACATACTTCCGACGGTTCTGGCCAGGGTGCCCGATTCCTAGCGTTCATGGCACCGGATCTTCCGGCCACACCGAAGGAGAACCCAGATGAAGGCACGATCCCTACTGATGGGCTTGGCCATGGCGGCCGCGGCCGTCTTCTCGCTTTCCGGCGTCGCGGCTGCGGCCGAGCCCACCGGAGGCGTCCAGCCGAACATCGTCGGCGGCGGCAACGCGACCCAGGTCTACTCGTTCATGGTGTCCCAGCAGTCGAGCTCCGGCGGCCACCAGTGTGGTGGCTCACTGATCAGCTCGACCTGGGTGGTCACCGCGGCGCACTGTGGCACGCCGTACCAGGTGCGCGTCGGCACCACGAACCGCACCAGCGGCGGCACCGTCGCCCGCGTGGCCCAGCGCATCGCCCACCCGAGCGCCGACCTGGCGCTGCTGCGTCTCTCGACGGCGGTGTCGCAGGCGCCGGTCACGATCGCCGCTTCGTCCGGGGCCGTCGGCACCGCGACGCGGATCATCGGCTGGGGCCAGACCTGCCCCACCCGCGGTGGTTGTGGCGCCCCGATCAACCTCCAGGAGCTGAACACCTCGATCGTCTCCGACAGCCGCTGCCTCGGCATCAACGGTGCCAGCGAGATCTGCACCAACAACCCCAACGGCAACTCGGGTGCCTGCTACGGCGACTCGGGCGGCCCGCAGGTGAAGCAGGTCAACGGTGTCTGGCAGCTGGTCGGCGCGACGAGCCGCGCGGGGAACAACAGCAGCACCTGCGCGACCGGGCCGTCGATCTACGTGGACGTCCCCTACTTCCGTAGCTGGATCCGCACCAACTCCGGCGTCTGATCCGTTCCCCGCGTCGCCCCACCGTCCCCGGGGGCGACGCGGGCCCAGCCGGTTCAGCAAGGAACCGTGCGGAAGTTCGAAGAGCCGCTCCAGCAGCGCGACCGCCTTCAGGGAGTCGCACCGCTCGGGGCGGCTTCTTCCGGTCCGCCAGTAGCTCAAGGTCGCGACACTGACCCGGACGCCTTCCAGGGCGAGCCGGTGCCGGATCCGGTCGAGGCCGAGGCCGCTGTCCGTGATCGCCCGGTCCAGGGCGCGGGGGAAGGGGTCACCGGGCCGGCTGCGACGCCGTGTCACCGTCATGGACCCGAGCGTGGCGATCAACGCGCGGCTAAACAATCCGGGCGGGACTAGGTGTACCTACCCAAAAATCCGCCGACCTGCGTTTAGCGGGCTAATCGCGATCCGCCCGCCCACCGGGCACCCACCTGCGTTTAGCGGGCTAATCGCGATCCGCCCACCCTCGGGCACCGGCCTGCGTTTAGCGGGCTGAACGCGATCCGGGCGCGCGTCGCGTTTAGCGGGCTAAACGTGATTTGAGCCGGGGAGGCGCAGGTCAGGGGCGCTGCTGGCGAGTGAGGGCCTCGTCCGCGAGCACGGCCTCCGCCATCGCGGCGACGTGCGGGGCGGCGGGCTGGGGCGGGGCGGCGGGGACGGCGGCCGCGCGGGCCTTGCGGCGCTGACGGAACACACCGAACGCCATCCCGACGACACCGAGCGCGACGGCGATCAAGCCGACCGGGCCCAGAAGACCGAACGCCATCTCCGACCGCGACGTCATGTCCGCGGCCGACGCCGGTACCGCGCCCGCGATGAGCAGCGCGACCGGGATCGCGATGACCGCCGCGGCCCTCGCCGCGGGCAGGGTCGATCGCATCAGGAGATGAACTGGGTTCCGCACCGGAGTGCCTCCTGTGACGTGACTTTGCCGAACCGGAACGCTAACCCGAACGAGTGAGCATTTCCAGGCTGCTGGTCAAAAAACTACCGAGCGTGTCAAGACCTGTGGGTTCTGATCAACTCGGGGCACGAGACTAGCCCCTCACAGGGGGGATGTTTCGAGCACCCCTCTTCTCAGAGTTGCCGTGCTCGAGATCGATTTCTGACAAAACCGGACAGGGTTAGGCCATTCGACTGTCACACGCGGCCGAACAGGCAGTATCCGACTTCCATCGGTTGGTTTCTTGTCCGCAATGGTCTATACCTGTTAGCCATACCCTTAAAAGGTATAGACCAATCTCCCCTGCATGGTCCCCTCGTACGAAGGAGCCACCGATGTCTCTTCGACGTATTCTCGCGGCGGTCGCCGCCACCTTCGCCGCCACCACGGTCGCCGTGGTCGTCCCGGCCCAGTCCGCCTCTGCCGCGGACTGCGTGGCGCCGTGGAACGCGAGCTCGGTCTACTGGGGCGGCAACACCGCCTCCTACAACGGACACAACTGGTCCGCGAAGTGGTGGACACAGAACGAAACGCCCGGAACGGCGCAGGTCTGGGCCGATCAGGGCGCCTGCGGCGGCGGCACGACCAACCCGCCGAACCCGTCCGGCTTCGTGGTCAGCGAAGCCCAGTTCAACCAGATGTTCCCGAGCCGGAACCCCTTCTACACCTACAACGGCCTGGTCACCGCCCTGAGCGCGTACCCGGCCTTCGCGGGCACGGGCAGCGACACCGTAAAGAAGCAGGAAGCGGCGGCCTTCCTGGCGAACGTCAGCCACGAGACCGGCGGCCTCGTCCACATCGTCGAACAGAACGAGGCCAACTACCCGCACTACTGCGACACGAGCCAGTCCTACGGCTGCCCGGCGGGCAACGCCGCGTACTACGGCCGCGGCCCGATCCAGCTGAGCTGGAACTTCAACTACAAGGCCGCCGGCGACGCGCTGGGCCTGCCGCTGCTGACCAACCCGTGGCTGGTGCAGAACGACGCGGCGGTCGCCTGGAAGACCGGCATCTGGTACTGGATGACCCAGAACGGCCCCGGCACGATGACCCCGCACAACGCGATGGTCAACAGCCGCGGCTTCGGCGAGACCATCCGCAGCATCAACGGGAGCATCGAGTGCAACGGCGGCAACCCCGCCCAGGTGCAGAGCCGCGTGAACAAGTACCAGCAGTTCACCGGAATCCTCGGCGTGAGCCCGGGCGGCAACCTGTACTGCTGATCCGCCCGTAGCACTGAAGGGGCCCTTCGCCGCACGCGACTCGATGAAGGGCCCCTTCAGCTTTCGAGGGAAGTCAGCAGCCGTCGCAGCGACGCGTCCAGAACGTCGAGGTCCTCGCCGAGCGGAGACAGCAGCTTCGCGACATTCGCCGTGTGCTCGGTCATCGCGGCGTCGACGACTTCGAACCCGCGCTCGGTCAGCGTGACCCGGAAGCTGCGCCGGTCTTCGGGATCCAGTGCCCGCTCGACCAGACCCGCCGACTCGAGCCTGTCGATCCTGCTGGTCATCCCGGCCCTGGACATCATCAGAGTCGCGGAAAGCTCGGACGGGATCAGCGTGTACGGCTTCCCGGACCGCCTGAGCGCCGCGAGCACGTCGAACTCCCCCTGCTTCAAGCCATGCTTCGCGAACACGGCTTCCACCATGGGAGTGGTCAACATCGCCACGCGGCCGAGGCGCCCGGCGACCCCGATCGCGGTCAAGTCCAGCTCCGGCCGTTCGCGCCGCCACGCGCCGACGACCGCGTCGATCGCGTCCGTGTTCCGTTCTTCGCTCACGGACGCAGTCTATTCGACGGGAGATAGTTTGACAGCGAACTATCAGCGATGGAACCATCTCGGGCATGACTCAGCGCATCGAAACCCGTGAACCCGTCCTCGTCCGCGCCGCCGAAGCCGAGACCGTCGGCGCGGCCCCCACCCTTGTCACGCTGCTCGCCGACGTCTCGACCACAGGCGGAGCCCTGAGCAGCGCGCGAACACGGTTAGGCGTCGGCGCCGATGGAGCGGCGCCGCACTATCACACCGGCTCCTCCGAGATGTTCTTCATGCTCGGCGGGAAGCTGGAAGTCCTTGTGGGAGAAAAGATCGTCACTGTTTCCGAAGGCGACATGCTGGTCGTCCCGCCATTGACCACGCACGCCTTCCGCGCGGCGGTCGACTCGGCGGCGGACGTCCTGATCGTGTTCGTCCCCGGCGTGGAACGGTTCGGCTACTTCCGCCTGCTGGAAAAGGTCGGGCACGGCGAGGCGACCGTCCAGGATCTCTTGGACAGCCAGGAAAAGTTCGACAACCACTTCGTCGAGAGTCCGGTGTGGACGGAGAGTGCGAAGTCCCGTCAGTAACCGCGCGGCGGGTACCCCGGCGGCGGATATCCCTGGGGCGGATACCCGGGCTGTGGGTACTGCGGTAGCGGGTACTGCGGTAGCGGGTACTGCGGTGGTGGGTACTGCGGTGGTGGGTACTGCGGTGGCGGATATTGCGGCGGCGGATACCCCTGATGCTGCGGCGGATACGGCTGCTGTCCGTACTGCGGCGGAGGCGGGTATTGCTGCGGATGGCCCGGATTTTGCGGCGGGTACGGCTGGTGCGGGTACTGGGGTTGCTGCGGAGGTGGCGGCGCGGCAGGCTGGCCGCCGCCGAGGTGGAACGGCAACAGCGACACCAGCTGCGCGAGCCGCCCCAACGTCGAGAGAACGTCATCCGGCTTGGTCCGGCCGAAGGTCGGATTCTCGACGTAGACCAGTTCCGCGCCCACCAGCGACCAGGTGTGCAGCTTCAACGACCGCATGGTGGCGGCGACCTGCGGCGTGAGCACGCCGATCGCGACGTTCGGGTCGGTGTCGATCAGCTTGTACCAGCGGTTGAACTTCCGGTCCGCGGTGGCGGGCTCCGGGTACTGCTCGACGTCCCAGGCGGATTCGATGCTCGACACGATCTGGAAGTTCGGCATCGGGGCGGGCAGGGTGACTACCCAGACCGTGTCGATGGAGATCGTGTCGAGCTCGTTGACCTTCTTGTTGGTCCACCGCGTGTGCACGCTCGTGACCGTCGGGCGGCGGTGGTAGTCGAAGACGCTGAACCGCAGCCCTTGGTACGCACCACTCAGCGCGCCGAACGCCATCCGCTTGTCACCGCGCTGGTTGAACGGCAGCACCGTCCACCGTTCCAGCATGTTCGGCGCGTCCGGGCTGAACTCCCACCCGTACTGGCCGGACATCGCGTAGCGCTCGGCGTTCGTCGCCTCGATACGCCTGGCTTCGTTCGTCTCCATGACCGACCGGGCTACTCGGAGTACGTCGCCGTCACCGGCGCGTGGTCGGACCAGCGCCGGTCGTAGGACTCGGCGCGCTCGACCACGACGGAGGTGCACCGCTCGGCCAGGCCGGGGGTGGCGATCTGGCAGTCGATGCGCCAGCCGGTGTCGTTGTCGAACGCCTTCCCGCGGTACGACCACCAGGTGTACGGACCGGGGCCTTCCGGGTCGAGCTTGCGCTGCACGTCGACGTAACCCGCCTCGCTGAACACGCGGCCGAGCCACTCGCGCTCCTCCGGCAGGAAGCCAGAGCTCTTCTGGTTCCCGCGCCAGTTCTTCAGGTCGATCTTGTCGTAGGCGATGTTCCAGTCGCCCACGACGACGACCTCGCGGCCGCCGGCCTCGGCCTTGGCGCGCAGGTCGACGAGGTACGGCAGGAACGCCGCCATGAAGCGCTCCTTTTCGTCCTGGCGCGGGGTTCCGACGTCACCGCTGGGCAGGTACAGGCTCGCGACCACGACGTTCGGCAGGTGGATCTCGGCGTAGCGGCCGCTGTCCTCGAATTCGGGCTCACCGAAACCGATGCGGACCTCTTCCGGCTCCGCCCGGCTGAAGAGCATGACGCCGTTGCGCCCCTTCTGCGCCGACGGCGCGTGCACCACGTGCCAGCCTTCGGGCGCGGCGGCACCGGCCGGCAGCTCCTTGAGCTCGGCCCGGACCTCCTGGCAGGCGACGACATCGGCTTTCGTCGAGCCCAGCCACTCGACGAAGCCCTTTTTCGCGGCGGCGCGGAGGCCGTTGACATTCACAGTGGAGACGGTCAGCACCCTTCGCACGCTACCCGGGGGGTCCGACAGAATCGGCACTGGGAGACTGCGCGCATGAGCGAGCTGACCGTGCTGGGCAGCTGCGGCGCCTGGCCGGAACCCGGCCGGGCCTGCGCCGGCTTCCTCCTGGTCCATGAGGGTTTCAAGGTCGTGCTCGACCTCGGCTACGGCGCCGCGTCACGGCTGTTCGAACACTGCCCGGGCGGCCGGGTCGACGCGGTGGTGGTGACGCATGAGCACCCCGATCATTGCGCCGATGTGAGCGCGCTCGGCCGGGCTCGCGCTTACGGGCTGCCGGACGAGCCGAGGATCCCGCTGCACTGCACTCCGGGCACGGTGCGCCGGCTCGAAGCGCTGGAGCCGCGGCCGCATCCGACGACGATCTTCGACGTGCGCGAACTCGGTCCGGCGCGTGAGGTCGGGCCGTTCCGGATGACCACGTTCCTGCTTCCGCACCATGTGCCGAACTACGGCGTCCGCCTGACCGCGCCCGGGCTCACCGTCGCGTACACCGGCGACAGCGGACCGAGCCCGATCCTCGCCGAACTGGCGCGCGACGCCGACCTCGTCATCGCCGACGCCACGCTTCAGGGCCCGTCGCCCGACGAGACGCCGCGTCTGGTGTCGACGGCGGGCGAGGCCGGGTACTGGGCCGAGCGCGGCGGCGCCCGGCGGCTGCTGCTGACCCACTTCTGGCCCGGTTCCGACCGCGCGATCTCGGTGGCCGAAGCGCGGGAGGCGTTCAGCGGGGAGGTACTGGCGGCCGAGGAAGGCGCCCACCTGCGTTTAGCGGGCTAAACGCGATCCCCCAGGTCAGAGGCCACTTGCATTTAGCGGGCTAAACGCGAAACCGCAGGTCAAGGGCCGCATTTCGCGCCTTCCACCGGGGGCGCGAACTCGACCGAGACCCACTTGCCCTCGGCGATCTTGCGGAAGCCGTTCTCGACCACCGGCTGCGCGTCGATCTTCGTGTCCTTGACGTACTTGCCGACGATCTTCTGCCCGCCGGGCGCGTCGCGCGCGTTGAGCACGTCGGCGGTCACGACGACCTGGCAACCGGTCGGGCTCGACGCGCTCGACTCCCTGTCCTGTCCCGAGATGGCGACGACGACGATCAGCGCCAGTCCGCCGCCGACGAACAGCATCGGTTTCGAGATGGCCATGGTGGTCACTCCTCGAACAAGGGAATCGTTTTCCGTCCGGTCCAGAGTGGCAGAAGCCGGGGCGGCCGCCCAGATCCCGGATTGCCAACCACCCGGAGGCGCCAACCGGGCCGCCCCCGTGCTACCGACCGTCACAACGCGAAAGGCCCCCTTCCGCGAGAGGAAGGGGGCCTTCAGGCGCTCAAGCGACTCAGCCCTGGGCGATCTTCTTGGCCAGGTTGGTGTCCAGCGTCGCGAGGAACTCCTCGGTGGTCTGGAACGGCTGGTCCTTGCCCACGAGCAGGGCGAGGTCCTTGGTCATCTTGCCGCTCTCGACGGTCTCGATGACGACCTGCTCCAGCTTGTTCGCGAACCCGATCAGCTCCGGGTTCGAGTCCAGCTTGCCGCGGTGCTCGAGGCCACGGGTCCACGCGTAGATGGACGCGATCGGGTTGGTCGAGGTCGGCTTGCCCTGCTGGTGCTGGCGGTAGTGCCGGGTCACCGTGCCGTGCGCGGCCTCGGCCTCGACGGTCTTGCCGTCCGGGGTGCGCAGCACCGAGGTCATCAGGCCCAGCGAGCCGAAGCCCTGCGCGACCGTGTCGGACTGCACGTCACCGTCGTAGTTCTTGCAGGCCCAGACGTAGCCGCCCTCCCACTTGAGCGCCGCGGCGACCATGTCGTCGATGAGACGGTGCTCGTAGGTGATGCCCTTGGCGTCGAAGTCGGTCTTGAACTCCGCGTCGAAGATCTCCTGGAACACGTCCTTGAACATGCCGTCGTAGGCCTTGAGGATCGTGTTCTTGGTCGACAGGTAGACCGGCATCTCGCGGTCCAGGCCGTACTGCAGCGAGGCGCGCGCGAAGTCCTCGATGGACTTGCGGTAGTTGTACATACCGATGGCGACGCCGCCGCCCTCGGGGTACTGCGCGACCTCGAACTCCATCGGCTGCGAGCCGTCGGCCGGGGTGTAGGTCAACGTCAGGGTGCCCGGGCCGGGGACCTTGAAGTCGGTGGCCTTGTACTGGTCACCGTGGGCGTGACGGCCGATGATGATCGGCTTCGTCCAGCCGGGGACCAGCCGCGGGATGTTGTTGATGATGATCGGCTCGCGGAAGACGACGCCGCCGAGGATGTTGCGGATGGTGCCGTTCGGGCTCCGCCACATCTTCTTCAGGCCGAATTCCTCGACCCGCGCCTCGTCCGGCGTGATCGTGGCGCACTTGACGCCGACGCCGTGCTTCTTGATCGCGTTGGCCGAGTCGATGGTGATCTGGTCGTCGGTGCGGTCCCGCTCCTCGATGCCCAGGTCGTAGTACTCGAGGTTGAGGTCCAGGTAGGGGTGGACCAGCTTGTCCTTGATGAACTGCCAAATGATGCGGGTCATCTCATCGCCGTCGAGCTCGACGACGGTGCCCTGGACCTTGATCTTGGCCATGAGCAGCGGTGCTCCTTCCGCGGATCTTCGCGTTCTACTTCAGTCTCTCCGGTAGCGGTACAAGCGTACTGCTTAACGGTGCTGGATGGTTCCAGTAGTGGTCGGTATCAAGTCTCCACGAGGCGGATGTGTCCGACGTCACCCGGTCGTACGACGGCCATCCGGCCGTCACGGGAACGACGGCGACCGCGTCATCATCGAACAACACTCCTCCGCCGGCCCACCGGAAAGGGCGATCCCATGTCGACCAACCCCTACGCCGTGCCTCCGTACGAGCAGCCGGAGCCCTACGCCCAGCCTAGGCAAAACGGGCGCGCGGTGCCCCGGGTGATCAGCGGGCTGGGCGGCGTCCTGCTCACGCCGGTCGCGCTCGGCCTGACCATGTACGGCGGCTCGCTGCTCCAGCGGGGATTCTCGCGCTCCTTGTCCATCAGCGAGGACCCGCTCGGCATCGTCCTCCTGTTCTTGGGCGGCCTGCTCCTGCTCGGCGTCGCGTTCCTGGGGGCGCTGTCCGGGCTCGGGCCGGTACTGGGCGGGCTGGTGTGGGGTGTGCTGCCAGGCGTGGCGTTCCTTCTGAGCCCGCGCGACGTCATGAGCCTCATCTACGACGTCGGCGGCAGCGGCCTCGGCACCGGCCTGGTGACCTGGCTGGTGATGGGCGCGCTGGTCGGGAGCGGTTTCCTGCTCATCGGGGCCGGTCTGGTCGGCACCCTCTCGCGACGCCGCTCAAATCGCGTTTAGCGGGCTAAACGCGATCCGCGGTGATCGAAGTGAACCGGAGGGGGCTCGCGTCCGTAGTCCGGTGCAGGGAGGTGACCCGCCGATGTCATCGCACCGGTACGCCGCGGAGTACGACGACGAGGACTACCAGGAGTACGGGGAGTACGAGCAGCCCAAAGATCCGCGAAGGCCGTACGAAGACGTCGAGTCGTACGAACCGTACGAGCCCTTCGACGACGACCTGAGCCCCGAAGACCCGCGCGCCGGCCGAGGCGTGCGTCGCGTCCTCAGCGGTGCGGGAGGCCTGATCCTGACGCCGGTCGCCCTCGGCCTGCTGGCCTGGGGCGGCCTGCGGCAACAGATGCTCGTCCAAGCGACGCTCAGCACCCAGCGTGACGTCCTCAGTATCGGCCTCCTCGTCGGCGGCGGGATCCTGTTGCTGTCGGTCGGGCTGCTCGGCGCGCTCTCGGCGACCGGCCCGATCTTCGGCGGCCTGGTCTGGGGTGTCGCCCCCGGCGTGGCCACGATCGCGATGCCGGAATGGGGCTTCCGGCTGGTGAAGTACCTGCCGCAGAACGACGTCACGTACGGCGTCACGAGCTGGCTGTTCATCGGCGGCCTGCTCGCGACGGGTTTCCTCCTGATCGGCGCGGGCCTCGCGTCGAGACTCGCCCGGCGGCGCCGCTGAGCGTGCTGGGACCATCGGCGCATGGGTCTGTTCACCGTTCCCGAAGCCCGCGCCGAGCTCTCCCGGCTACGCCCCGTGCTCGACGAGTTGATCCGCCTCCGCGCCGACGCGGCCGAGCTCGCCGCGTCCCTGCGCCCCGGCGGCCGCGAGACCTCGCTCGGCGGGATGCCGGAATGGAAGGCCGCGCAGGCCCGGCTGGACGACCTGATGACCACCGTCCAGCGGACGGGCGCGGAGCTCAAGGGATTCGCGCCGCTCCTGATCGACTTCCCCGCCGAGCTCGACGGCGTCGACGTCCTGCTCTGCTGGCTCGAAGGCGATCCGGAGCTGGCCTGGTATCACCGCACCGACCTCGGTTTCGCCGGACGCCGCCGCCTCCCGGATAGGGTCGCCGTCGTGAGCGAGGAGATCGCGGCCGGGCTGTTCGACGGCATCGCCGCGCGCTACGACGAAGACACCTTTCACGGCCTGGTCGCCGACGCGCTCGTCGACGGCCTCGGCTGCACGGCGCCCGAGCGCGTTCTCGACGTCGCGACCGGGACCGGGGTGGCCGCGTTCGCCGCGCTGCGGCTGGAGCCGGGCGAAGTGCTCGCGATCGACATCTCGCCGGGCATGATCGCCCAGGCCGAGACGAAGGCGGCCACGCACGACCCCGGCAAGCGCATCACCTGGCAGGTCGCTTCCGCTGTCCCGTCGCCGGTGGAGGACGAGGGAGCGGACGCCGTGCTGTGCGCGTCTTCGCTGCACTTCCTCGGCGCGGCCGCGCTCCGCGACTGGCTGCGGGCGCTGCGCCCGGGCGGCAGGGTGGGCTTCAGCCTGCCGCTCGCGTCGGCGTTCCGGCCGTCGGAGGCGTTCGCCGCCATCGTCCCCACCGACCTGAAGCTGCCGGAAACCGAGGACGACGCGGCGGAACTGGCCTCCGAAGCCGGCTTCACCGAGGTGACCGTGAAACGCCTCGACGTCGAGACCGAGGATCGGGTCCGGTCGGTGTTCGTGGTGCACGCGACCAGGCCCTGACCCTTACAGCGGCGCGAAGAACGGCACGCACTTCGGCGCGGGCGCGTTCTCCGGGTCGAGCGCCTTGAGGATCAGGCTCGTCACGTTCGGGTCGATCGCCTGGCTCAGATGCCCGGAAACGTCGGCGCCGCAACGATCCTGCAGCACGATGTCGGTCGCGCCCGGCTCGTCCAGCACACCGCTGGTGTACGGCGTGACCACGCGATCGTGGCGGCTCACGATGCTCGTGTAGGTCGGCCCCGGCACGGTCACGCCGTCGCGGGCAAGATCGTCGAGGAACTCCGACGGCGCGAGGTATTCACGGCACGCCCCGCATACGCCGTCGGCAAGGAGATCGATGCCGGGCAGTGACAGCACGGCCCTGGCCAGCTCGGAGAAGCCGTTGAGCGACGTGCCCTTGAAGTTCGAGCCGAAGCCGACGAAATGCTTCACCTTCTCCGCGCCTCCCTCGAATTTGAGGTAGTACGCGGGCATCGTCGTGCCCTCGGAATGCCCGACGATGTCGACCTTGTCCGCGCCGGTGCTCGCTCGAACGCCGTCGACGAACGCGCCGAGTTCGACGGCACTCTTCCGCATGGAAGCGAGCCCCCCGAACAACTGTCCACCCAGGACGGTGGCGCCGTAGGTCAGCGAATAGACGCAGTAACCGGCGTCCTTGAGCTTCGGCGCGTGGTGGAACCAGTTGGTCGTCGCGTTGCCGCCGAGGCCGTGCACCAGCACCACGGGCTCGGGATGGCTCGCACTCGGCCGGCACGACCAGTCGTTCCAGCCGCTGGACGGCGCCGCGTTCGCCGCCGCCGGGACGGCGATCGTGAACGTCAAGGCCGCGATCAGCGTGGTGAGGATCCGAGCCCGCATACCCGCCTCCGGTTACTCGTCAGTATGGATGCGAGTCATCATGCGTCACAAACCGACGACCGGAACCTGGAGAACGACCAGACTTACCCGCCAGTTCTTGTGACTGATCACAAAGGCAGCAGGACTCGGCGTTCGATCGGGCTGGACATGACGATCGACGTCGTCGTCGCCCCCAGCACGGAAAGGTCCTCCAGCAGCTCTTCGAGGTGGCCGGTGTCGCGCACGGCGATCTTCAGGATCCAGCAGTCCTCGCCCACCACGTGATGGAGTTCGAGGATCTCCGGCCGGTCCATGATCTTCCGCGTCCGCGGGTGCCGGACGGTGAACCCGCTGTGCGGCGCCATCCGCACGAACGCCCGCAGCCCCAGGCCGATCCCGGTGGGCGAAACGAGCGCCGCGTAACCGGTGATCGTGCCGTCGGCTTCGAGCCGTTTGACGCGCTCGCCGACAGCGGCGGGGCTCAGCGAAACACGTCGTCCGAGCTCACTCAGAGTGATCCGGCCTTCCTCTTGGAGGAGTTCGAGGAGTCGCCGGTCGATCACGTCCAGTGAACTTTCAGTGGAACCGCGATTCGACCGAGATTCTTTCAGTGATTCCGCCGATTCACCCATGTTCTCCCCTTCAACCACCCGGATCGCCACCGTAACACTGGGAGACATGAAGAAAGTGCTCGTTCTCGGCGGAAGCCGGTACTTCGGCCGAGGGGTGGTCGAGCGGCTGCGCGACGCCGGCGCGGACGTCACCGTCCTCAATCGCGGGTCCGCTCCTGCTCCCGGCGGCGTCACCCACCTGATCGCCGACCGCGACGACGAAGCCGGTCTGAAGGCCGCGCTGGGTTCCCGCTCCTTCGACGTCGTCCTCGACCAGGTCTGCTACACACCGGTCCAGGCTGAGATCGCGAGCCGCGTGTTCCGCACGGACCGGTACGTGATGACGTCCACGATCGAGGTCTACGACCAGGTCCGGACCGAGACGCCGATGACCGAATCGCTGGTCTCCTCCGTGCCGGTCGACCTCGGAGCGGCTTCGTACGACTACGGCGAAGGCAAGCGGCAGGCCGAGACGGTCTTCGCGGCGGCGGAAACACCGTTCGCGTCGGTGCGAGTCGCACACGTCCTCGGCGGCGAGGATTTCACCAGACGGCTGCGCCATTACGTCGAGCGGCTGGACGCAGGAGACGCCGTGGACGTCCACGCCGAACCGCGGCCGTCGACCTTCATCCACGCGAGTGAGATCGCGGATTTCCTGGCCTGGGCGACGCTCGCGGACTTCACCGGCCCGGTCAACGCCGGCTCCCACGGCGAACTGTCGGCGCTCGACCTCGCCGCCGCCATCAGCACGAAACCCCGGTTCCGGGTCGTCGAGCGGGACGCGTCACCGTTCTCCTTCGACCGGTACGCCGTCCTGGACACCTCGCGCGCGACCGGCCTCGGTTTCTCCTTCTCCACCACCACCGATTGGCTCGGCAAAGCCATCGAAGACGTCAGAAAGGCTTGACCCACATGCGTTACCGCAGCATCGGAGACGTCGAAGTGAGCGCGATCGGCCTGGGCGCGATGCCCCTGTCGATCGAGGGCCGCCCGGATCGCGACCGCGCGATCGCCACCATCCACGCCGCGCTCGACGCCGGTGTCACGCTGATCGACACGGCCGACTCCTATCACTGGCACGCGGGCGAAATCGGGCACAACGAGGAGCTGATCGCCGAAGCACTATCTGTCCACAGTGGATCGGACACGGTACTCGTCGCGACCAAGGGCGGCCGTGGCCGTCCCGGCGACGGTTCGTGGACCGTCACCGGAACTCCCGAGCACCTCAGGAACGCCTGCGAGGGCTCGCTGAAACGGCTCGGCGTCGACGCGATCGGGCTCTACCAGCTGCACAAGCCCGATGAGAACGTGCCGTGGGCGGAGTCCGTCGGCGCGATCAAGGAACTGGCCGACGAAGGCAAGATCAGGCTCGCCGGGATCTCCAACGTCTCCCGCGCGCAGATCCTCGAAGCACGGGACATCCTCGGCGCGACCCTGGTTTCGGTGCAGAACGAGCACGCGCCCGCGCATCTGGTGCACGAACCGGAACTAGCGCTGTGCACGGAACTCGGGCTCGCTTACCTGCCGTGGGGTCCGCTTCGCGGTATCGACGGGGAATTCCTTGCCGTGGCCGGAGAACTCGGGATCAGCCCGCAACGGGTGTGCCTGGCCTGGCTGCTCGCGAAATCGCCGTCGATGATCGCGATCCCGGGCTCGACGAGGCCCGCGACCATCCGCGATTCGGCGGCGGCGGCCGATCTGGTGCTCCCCGCCGAAATGCTGGCCCGCCTGCCGTGATCAGGCGCCGGCCACCAGCGCCACGCCAAGGCCGATCATCGTCGCGGCGACCAGACCGTCCAGCACCCGCCACGACGACGGCTTGCGGAAGAATCCGCTGAGCAGCCGGGCGCCGAAACCGAGCGCGAGGAACCAGATCACGCTGGCCGACACGGCACCCACGCCGAACGCCCACCGGTCGCTGCCGTGCCCGGCCGCGATGGCGCCGAGCAGGAGGAGGGTGTCGAGGTAGACGTGCGGATTCAGCCAGGTGATCGCCAGCGTGGTCAGCACGATGCGGCGCAACGATCCGCCGGTCTCCGGGCCGCCGGTCTCCAGCTTCGACGGCTTGAACGCGCGCCGGGCGGCGAGGGCGCCGTAGCAGAGCAGGAAGGCGCCGCCGACCAGCGCGACGATGGTCAGCGCTTCGGGTGACGTCCCGACCAGCGCGCCGACCCCGCCGACGCCGAGGCTGACCAGGATGGCGTCCGAGAAGATGCAGATCAGCACGACGACGAGCACGGCTTCGCGCCGGATGCCCTGGCGCAGCACGAAGGCGTTCTGCGCGCCGATCGCGACGATGAGGGCCATGGTGGCGCCGAACCCGGCGACCGCGCTGAACAGAACGTCTCCCATACGGACGACACTAGGAAGCGAATCGTCAACAGTACAGCTAAAGATTCTTACGTAAGATTAGCGTTCGTGATGACAGATCTGCCCCTCGACCTGGTCCGTACGCTGCTGGTCGTCGCCGACGAAGGCACGTTCGACGCGGCGGCCTCGGCACTGCACGTGACCCCGTCGGCGATCAGCCAGCGCGTCAAGGCGCTCGAACAGCGCACCGGCCGGGTCCTGCTGATCCGCACGAAACCGGTGCGGCTGACCGAATCCGGGCAGGCGGTGGTGCGGTTCGGCCGTCAGATGGCGCTGCTGGAGGCCGACACCCGGGCCGAACTCGGCCTGACCACCGGCGACGAGCCGGTCCGGCTGACGATCGCGGTGAACGCCGATTCGCTGGCGACCTGGTTCCTGCCCGCCCTCACAAGAGTGCCGCCCGAGCAGAAGATCTGCTTCGAACTGCATCGCGAGGACCAGGACCACACCACGACCCTGCTGCGGGAGGGCCTGGTGATGGCCGCCGTGACGTCGTCACCCGATCCGGTCGCGGGATGTTCGGTGCACCGGCTCGGGCACATGCGCTACCTGGCCGTCGTGAGCCCGGCACTCGGCACGGACCTCGACCTCGCCGAAGCACCCGTCGTCGTCTTCGACCGCCGTGACGACCTCCAAGACCGCTTCGCGCGCGAGCGCGGCACGATCGCGAGCCGGCTGCGGCACTACGTCCCGTCGTCCGAAGGGTTCTTCGACGCCGTCGCGGCCGGGATGGGCTGGGGCATGGTGCCGCTCGCGCAGATCGGCGACCGGCTGCGCGACGGCAGTTTCGTCTGCCTCGACCCCGATCACCCGATCGACGTACCGCTGTTCTGGCAGCAATGGAAACTCGACTCCCCCGCGCTGGCGGCGGTCTCGGCGGCCATCACCACGGCGGCCGCGGACCTGCTGGTCGACCCACAAGGATGAGGACGCGCGGATCGGCCCGGTCGTGAGATCCTGGGCGCATGACGCGCGCATTGCACCTGGTCGGGGACGAGGAAGCGGACCGGCTGCTCACCGAAGACCCGTTCGCGCTGCTCGTCGGGATGCTCCTCGACCAGCAGTTCCCGATGGAACACGCGTTCCGCGGCCCGCAGAAGATCGCGGACCGGATGGACGGGTTCGACATCGGGAAGATCCACGCGATGGACACCGAAACCTTCGTCGAGCTGTGCGTGATCCCGCCCGCGATCCACCGCTACGGCGCCTCGATGGCCCGCCGGGTGAAGGATCTCGCGCAGCACGTCGTCGAGGTCTACGACGGGGACGCCTCCCGGATCTGGACGGCCGGACGCCCCAAGCCGGACGGCCCCGAAGTCCTCAAACGCCTCAAGGCGCTGCCCGGCTACGGCGACCAGAAGGCAGCGATCTTCCTCGCGTTGCTCGGCAAACAGCTCGGCGTGCAGCCCAAGGGCTGGCGCGCGGCCGCTGGCGCGTACGGCGACCGCGGCTCACGGCGTTCGATCGCCGACGTCACCAACGCGAAGACCCTCGGCGAGGTGCGCGCCTTCAAGAAGGCGGCGAAGGCCGCCGCCAAGGCTCCGGCGGAGTAACTACTACTTCCCGGCTCCCGGCCACGGTCCCGGTGTCTCGGCGGGCAGTTCCGCCTGCTCGACCTCGGTGCGGAACAGCCGGAAGCCGCGTGCCTGGTAGTTCTTGAGCGCGGCCGGGCCGTCCGTGGTGCAGGTGTGGACCGTGACGCGGCGCGTCGGCTTCTTGCCCGGCCAGCGCTCGGCGAGCGCCCACGCCTCCCGCAGCGCCACGGTCAGCAGGTGCCCGCCGACACCCTTGCCGACGAATGACGACATCGGGCCGAAATACGCGAGCTCGACCTCGCCGTCCACGGTGCCGTCGAGTTCGAAGTAGCCGCACGGCGTCCCTTGCGCGTACGCCACCCAGGTCTCGACGCCCGGCCTGTCCAGCCACTCGACCCACTGCGTCCACGTCCAGCCGAGCCGGTCGATCCAGAACCAGTCCCCGCCGACGGCGGTGTAGAGGTAGCGGTTCAGTTCGGGGCTGACCAGCTCGGCACGGGTGACCGTCACCGGGACGGACGGCGGTTTCGCCGCGCTCAGCTCGTCCGGTGAGGTCTGCTCGAGGTGCCAGGTCGTGATCTCCATGCGGCGATCATTTCAGCCAGACCCGCAGCGGACCCAGCGCCGTGTAGCCATTGCGGAGGGCGGCGTCGAGATCCTCGCCGCGTTCGTAGCCGGTGATCGGCAAACCGGGGAAGCTGGCCGCGACGGCCGAGGTCGCGCCGCGCCAAGCGTCGTCCAGGTCGCCTTGAGTGTACAAATTGGACAGTCCGGCGAAGTCGCCGTCCCGGTTGGCCGTCACTCCGGCGGCACCGCTCGACCACACGGCGACGGACGGGTCGTCGAAGGGGTCGGCGACCCGGGACCAGCCCGGTTCCAGTGGTGGTCGTGCCGTACAGATGATCCAGGTGGCCTCGAAGAGCACCTCGAAACCCAGCGGCGCGAGATCCAGGCAGGCGAAGCTGTCCTTCACCGCGCAGCCCGGCGAGGTGTCGATCCCGTCCAGCACCTCCGCCACCGTCGCGGCCGGGATCAGGGTCATCGCGTCCGGATACATCGGCGGTGTCCGGCGGGCCGACTTCCAGACGCGGGCGGTGAAGGTGCCCGTCCGGCATACCGTGTGGCACCAGCGGGCGTTGACCCGCACGGCGTCGGCTACACCCGCGCGAACCACAGCACGTCCGGTTCCCCTTGCGGCACCGGGATCTTCAGCTCGCGCACCTCACCGAACCGCGCCCGCAACCGCTTCCTGAACGACGGCACCGACTCGGCGCTCCACACCCCGAGCACGCCGCCGGGACGCAGCCGTTCGGCGAGCATGTCGAGCCCTTCGTCCCGGTAGAGCTTCGAGTTGCCGTCGGTGACCGTCCACTCAGGACCATTGTCGATGTCGAGGCACAGCGCGTCGAACCGCTCTTCCGTCCGGCGCAGCCACTTCACCAGATCGGCCTCGACGACGGTGACCCGTTCGTCGGACAGCGCGTCGTCATGGACGTCCCGGAGCGGCCCCTCGCGGTTCCAGCCGATCACGGCGGGCTCGCGCTCGACGACCACGACCTCGCCGACACCGGGATGGTCCAGCGCGGCGCGCAGCGAATAGCCGACGCCGAGACCGCCGATCAGCATCCGCGCCTTGCCCGGCACCAGATCCGCCGCCACCGACACGAGCAGCCGTTCGGATTCACCGTTCCGGGTGTCCATCAGGAAGACACCGTTGGCGATGACCTCGAAGTCGTCCCCTGCCCGGCGGAGCACCAATTCGCCGCTCTTCCCGGCGACTTTGTCGAGTACGTCGGTCATCCGGGCAGCTTATCGGCGACGGTCACAGCAGGCCCGCCAATTTGTACAGGACGAGGCTGCCGGCGACGGCGACGTTGAGACTCGCGCCGGTGCCGACCATGGGAATTTCGACGACGGTGTCGAGAAGGTCGAGCGCGTCCGGCGGAATGCCCTGCTGCTCGTGGCCGAGTACGGCGATCGTCCGGCCACGAGCGGGCGTGAGATCGGCGAGACGCACGGCCTCGTCGGCGAGTTCGACACCGACGATCGCCGTGCCTGCCGCCTTTTCCCGCGCCAGCCAGCCGGGTGGATCGTGCACCCAGTGCACACAAGCCGGACGGCGCAACGTGTTCCCCCGGCGCAGCGCCTCGGGCACCCACGGAAACCGCGGCACGGCGAGGCAGGCACCCACCGCGTCACAGGTTCGCAGCAGGGTGCCGAGGTTCGCTCCGTGCAGTGGCCACAGCGGCGCGGCGACGAGATGTCCCCAGCAGGAGTGGGCTTTCCTTCTTCTGGCCGCCCGCAGTTCCGAGGGCGTGCGGACCCTGATCGACGGGCTCACCGGACGTGAGGCGTCGCGCCTCCAAGGATTTCGAGGATCATGCCGACACTGTAGCGGGATCACTCCGACGCTCCTAACCTTGAAGGCGTCGGAGGTGGTTCTCATGCAGGCGACCGTCGGAGACGAGATCCACGTGCACGGACGCACGGTGGGCTCGGCCGGACAACGCGGCGAGATCCTCGAGGTACGCGGCGAACACGGTGCCCCGCCGTATCTCGTCCGGTTCGCGGACGGACACGAAGGGCTGGTGTTCCCCGGCCCCGACTGCGAAGTCCAGTCGCGCGCCGAATAGACGTCATTCGGCCAACGCGGGCCGCTTCACGCGGTTCCGCCAGCCCGCCACGACCACGGCCGCGCCGAGCGCGGTCAGCACCGCCGCGACCTCGGGCAGCAGGAGCGGCCCGCCGCCGCTCAGCACCGCTCCCCCGACCACGCCGGAGAGGCCGACGCCGAGGTAGATCGCGGACGCGTTGAGCGAGAGGACGAGCCCGGCGTTCTGCTTGGACAGCTCGATCAGCCGGTGCTGGATCGGCGGATTGACCGACCAGGTGGCCAGCCCCCACAGGAAGAGGACGATCGCCGCGCCCGCGACGGTGGTCGCGACCAGCGGCAGCAAAGCGAGCACGACGGTGATCCCGCCGAACACGACCAGCAGCGGTCCCTTGGCGCCCCAGCGGTCGGCCGCGCGGCCGCCGAGGACGTTGCCGAGCGCGCCGCCCGCGCCGTAGACGAACAGCAGCAGGCTGACCGTCGTGCCGTGGACGCCCGCGGTGGCGGACAGGACCGGCGAGATGAAGGTGTAGACGGAGAACGCGGCGAGGCAGCCGAGCACGGTCGCGCCGAGCATGGCGAGGACGCGCGGATCCTTGGCGACGGTGAACCGTTCGGCCAGCCGGACCGGAGGTGGCGCCGGGACGGCGGGCAGGACCATCCGGACCGCGAAGGCGCCGAGGAGCGAGAAGGCCGCGACGAGCGCGAAGACGGCCTGGTAGCCGACGCTCTGCGAAAGGACACTGCCGAGCGGGACGCCCAGGATCGTCGCGACGGTGAGCCCGCCGAAGACGAGCGCGACCGCGCGGCCCCGGCGTTCCGGCGACGTGAGTTCGGCGGCGACGGCGCTCGCGGCCGGGGTGAAGACCGCCGCGCCGATCGCGGTGACGACCCGTGCGAGGAGCAGGGTCACGTAGCCGGGTGCGAGGGCGGCGAGAGCGTTTCCGACGGCGGTGACGACGAGGGCGGCGACCAGGAGCGTCCGGCGTTCCCAGCGGCCGGTGACCGCGGCGAACAGCGGTGAGCCTACCGCGTACGCGATGGCGAAGGCGGTGACCAGCTGGGCGGCGGCCGTCTCGGAGACCGCGAGCTCGCCGGTGAGCGCGGGCAGCAGCCCGGCGACGACGTAGCCGCTGGTGCCGACCGCGAAGGTCCCGAGCGCCAGCACCGCGGTCCTGGGTGGTGCGAAATTCATGACTCCCCAGCTCCAGACCCCACAGATCGCGTTTAGCCCGCTAAACGCAGGTCGGCGCCGGATCGCGTTTAGCCCGCTAAAGGCGACATGGGGGTCGTTGTTCGATGGTTGTCGTAGTTCGATGGTGACCGTACTACGAACTCGCCGGAAGTTCGAGGGGCGTCGTACTATGGACGAATGGCCGCGACGCAGCAGTACGTCTATCCCGATCAGGACGAGATCCGGATCGAGGCGGTCCTCGCCGCGCTCGCGGACCCGGTCCGCCTCGACATGGTCCGCCAGCTGGCCGAGCCCGGCACCGAGATCTCGTGCAGCGGATTCGACGTCGCCGTGACCAAGTCCACACTCACCCATCACCTGCGCACGCTGCGCGAAGCGGGCATCATCATGGGCCGCCAGCAGGGCACCGCCCGCTACAACTCGTTGCGCCGCAACGATCTCGACGAACTGTTCCCCGGCCTGCTCCAGGGCGTGCTCGCCGCCCGCCGCTGAGGGTGGCCAGCCTCACCCGAAACCGGGATGACAAAGGCACCCTCGATCGGTTGAACTGGACACAGGACAGCGGGGCCGCACACGCTGTCTTCTTTTGTGTCCGAGACCTAAATCGATTCAGCTCCCCATCCGCGACGCTGGGCGAGTAATCGTTTACTCACGTACGACCCTCGAAGGGAGAGCCGTGCCCGTCGCGCTGCTCGCGCTCGCCATCGGTGCCTTCGGCATCGGGACCACCGAATTCGTCATGATGGGCGTGCTGCCCGAAGCCGCCGCGGACTTCGGCGTGTCGATCCCGTCCGCCGGGTACCTCATCTCCGGCTACGCCCTTGGCGTCGTCGTCGGCGCCCCGCTGCTCACCGCCGCCGCCGTCCGCCTGCCGCGCAAGACGATGCTGCTGGCGATGATGGGGCTGTTCACGCTCGGCAACGCCCTCTTCGCGCTCTCGCCGAACCAGGAGTTCGGTGTCGCCTTCCGCTTCCTCGCCGGCCTGCCGCACGGCGCGTTCTTCGGCGCCGGCGCGGTCGTCGCGTCCAGCCTGGCCAAGCCGGGCGAACGCGCGAAGGCCGTCTCGATGATGTTCATGGGCCTGACCCTGGCCAACGTCGTCGGCGTTCCACTGGGCACGCTGCTCGGCCAGAAGGTCGGCTGGCGCGCGACCTTCGGCGTCGTCGCCGTGATCGGCCTGCTCGCCATGGCCGCGATCGCGAAACTGGTCCCCCATCAGGGCAAACCGGTCGAGCCGTCGCTGCGCGGCGAACTCGGCGCCTTCCGCCGCCCGCAGGTGTGGCTCGCGCTCGCGATCGTCACCTTCGGCCTCGGTGGCGTGTTCGCCTGCCTGTCCTACATCGCGCCGATGCTGACCGACGTCACCGGCTACGCGCCATCCGACGTCACGCTGCTGCTGTCCCTGGCAGGCGTCGGCATGACCATCGGCAACTACCTCGGCGGCAGGCTCGCCGACAAGGCGCTGATGCCGAGCCTCTACGTCTCGCTGATCGCGCTCGCTTCGGTGCTGGCGATCTTCACCTTCACCGCGAACGGCAAGGTCGGCGCGGCGGTGACGATCTTCTTCGTCGGCCTCGCCGGCTTCATGATCGGCCCGATGATGCAGGCGCGGATCATGGAGAAGGCGGGCGGGACGCCGTCGCTGGTCTCCGCGGCCGTGCAGTCGGCGTTCAACATCGCGAACTCCATCGGCGCCTACCTCGGCGGCCTGGTGATCGCCGGCGGGCTCGGCCTGGTCGCGCCCAACTGGGTCGGCGCGTCGCTGGCCGTCCTGGGGCTCTCGCTGGCCGTTGTGTCCGGCGGTATGGACCGCCGCGAAGCCCGGCTCGCGCCCGCCATGGCTTCCTGAGCGCTCAATGCGCGTGAAGGCCCCCTTCCCTCGGCTCAGCCGAGGGAAGGGGGCCTTCACGCGCATCAGGACAGGGGCCCGCCGGTGATCGTGAGCGCGATGAACAGGATCAAGACGGAAAGCGCGCCGTAGGTCAGGACGTCGACCGGTTTGCCCCGGATCGCCAGCAGCCCGGCCTTCGCCTCGGGCAGTACCGCCCGGAGCAGCCCGGCGAGCAGTAACGCGCCGCCGATCAGCGCCGCGCCCTGCCGCCAGTGGTACTGGCCGATCCGGAGGGCGGCGACCGCCACCACCAGCATCACCAGCAGGAACGGCAGGTGACGGAGCAGTGCCCCACGGTCACGCCGTTGTCCGGCCACCGCCATCAGTCCTCGTCCTTCAGGGTCTCGCGGGCGATTCGGTTCACTCGGTCAGTATCCCGGGTGAGTGACCCGGCACCAGGTCAGGGCGTCTTCCGGCGAGTCAATAGCGGCAAAACCCACATGCGGGGTGCACACGAGCGCGGATACGGTCAAAATGTGACCGTGGCACAACCGACGACTCAGTTGAACGCGACCGAGCAGGACACCCTGGTCAAACAGATCGGCCTCGCCCTGCTCCGGGCCGCTCCGCGTGATTGGCGGAAGGTGACCGCCGAGTACCGAGCCGTCGGCAGGTACCACGAGATGACCGGGGAGATCATCACCGAGGACGGCACCTCGCACGAATGGGTCGCGACGCACGACATCGCGACGCTGTTCGGCAGACTCCGTGCCGGCATGTACCGCGACGGCCGCGGCACCTGGTTCAACGCCCGTTACCAGCTCGACCACCCGTCCAGCTACAACCTCGAGTACAACCGCGACGAGCCGCAGTGGCGCCTCGCGCCGCCGCCGCAGGCGCTCTCCGACGAGCTGCGCATGTTCCCCCGCTCCGAGGAGAACGTGCCCGAATGGCTGATCCGGCGCATGTCCGGCCTCGGCCCCGAGCAGCCCGGACCGCATTTCCGCATCGCCCGCATCTTCGACACCATCGGCCCGGCCGGGCGTCCGGTGATCAACCGGCCCGACCTGGAGATCGAGGAGCAGGACAGGCTGCTCGAGTACCTCGACCACGCGCCGCTGGTGGTCACCGAACGCGGCTACGACATCGACCGGCTCGCCCAGACCCCCGAGGCCACCGTCCCGGTCGCCTTCCACAGCGACGGGCAGTGGATCTGGCCTGCCGCCGTGAACTTCTACCTGCGCCAGTACGGCGTCTCGCCGGAGCTCGACCTGATCGAGCACGTCCGGCAGAACGATTTCACGCTGCCCGAGGTCGACGGCCAGACACTGCAGGCCGCGGCGGGGTACCTCACCCGGGGGAATCAGCCTCCGCAGCAGCGCCCCAACGGCCCGGGTGGCCCCAGCGGGCCTGGTGGCCCCAACAACGGCGTGCCCGCGGGCCCGCCTCCGCAGGGTCCGCCGCAGAACGGCCCGGTGCCGCCGCAGCAGGCCGCGCCCGGCGCTCCCGCCGGCCCGCCGAACCAGGCCGCTCAGCCGCCCGTCCCGCCGCCGCACCAGCAGGGTCCGGATCAGGCCGCGGTGGCCGCCGCGGCCGCCGCTCCGGTCGCCGCGGCGGCGGCCGTCCCGTCCGCCGAATCCACCGTCCCGGACCAGGCCGAGCAGGCCCAGCGGTACGAAGACGACTACGACACCCAGGACTACCAGGCGCAGGACTTCCACGAAGCCGCCGCCGAGCAGCAGTACGAAGACGGCTACGAAGAGCCGTACGCGTCCGAGCAGGACGCCTTCACCGACGAGGAGCGGCAGGGCACCGAGCCCGAGCCGCAGCTCGCCGACCCGGAGGCGACCACGTACGCGCGGGCCCCGCAGCCCGGCGCCTACGAGCAGCCACCGCTCCAGGAGGAGCAGGACGCGTACGCGCGGCAGGAAGAAGACCAGCCGTACGCGCCGCCGGAAGAGGAGACGACCACCGGTTACACGCCGGTCGAGCAGGCGGACGCCGGTCCCGAGCTTCCTCTCCTCACGCACGACGCGGAGCCGGACGTGGCGCCCCCGCCGTCGGACACCGAGATCACGCAGGTCGACGCCCCGCCGCAGGAGCGGGGGACCTTTGCTACCGCCCCCGTGCCCCACCCGGAGCCCGAGCCGCGGCGCGAGGAAACGCCGCCGCGCCGCGCCGAGCACCCCGAGCCGGTGCTGAACGAGCTGCAGGCGAAGTTCGACGAACTCGACGTGCCCGGCGACGTCTACCGCATCGGCTCGCCCGCCGAGCACGGCTGGAGTGTCGAGCAGGTCGACGGTGGCGGCTGGCGGGTCGGCTGGTACGACGGGAAGCTGACGAATCCGGCGGTGTTCGGCGATGCCGAGGACGCGGCCGCGTTCATGCTCGGCAAGGTCCTGCTGAACCCGAACGGTGCTCCGCCGCCCGCGGAACAGCCCGCCGCCGAAGAAGAACCGGTCGAGGAACCCGCTCCCGCGCCGCCCGTGCTGGCGACGCTTTCCCCCGAGATCGCGACCGGTTCACATCCGGTGCCGCCGCGGGAGTCGATCCCGGCACAGGAACAGACCGCGTTCACGACGGCCGAAGAGCTGCTCGGGGACGATTTGGACGACGAGCCCGCCCCCGCGCCGGTCCCGCCCGCGCCCCCGGCGCGGCCGAACCCGGTGCTGGCGAGCCCGCCGCCCGCGCCGCCGCGGCGTGAGCCGCCGGTGACGCCGCCTCCGCCGCCGCCGATGCGGCGCGAGGAACCGGCCCGTCCGGCCGCGGCAGCGAGCGCCGGAGCGCCCGACGCCAAGCAGAACTGGCCGATCTCGCCGCTCAACGGTGAGCCGCCGCTGACGCTGTTCCGCGGCAAGGAGCTGCGTGAGCTGCCCGCGGGCAGCGAGCTGGACCGCTTCGGCGGCCCGAACGGCAACCTGACCTACGCGGCCGGGACGCCGTTCGAGGAGCGCTCGCTCGTGCCGGAGTGGGTGAACCGGCCGTACCACGTCTACCGCGTGCAGCGTCCGCTCGAAGCCCTCGCCGGTGTCGCGATCCCGTGGTTCAACCAGCCGGGTGGCGGGTCCGCGTACCTGCTGCCGGCGTCCATCGAGGAACTGCTCGCCGAGGGCGACCTCATCGAGCTGGACCCGGGCGAACCGCCGATCGACTAAACCCCCTAGGCGCTATAACGGGCCGTTCCTCGCAGCTCTCGCGAGGAACGGCCCGTTCGTCGCATGCGGGGTCAGTGGATGACGAGGCCGTGCGCGGCGGCGTAGGCGATCGCGGTCTCGGTGTCCACGTGGACCCCGGTGAGGTTCGCCTGCACCAGGCCGTTGGCGTCGAGCCGCGCGCCGCGCAGGTCCGCGCCGTCGAGCTTCGCGCCCGCCAGCCGGGCGCCGGTGAGGTCCGCGCCACGCAGGTCGGCGCCGGTCAGATCCGCGTCGAGCAGGTTCGCCTCACGCAGCCGCAGGCCGCCCAGGTCCACTTTGGACAAACGAGCCTTGCTGAGCGACACCAGCGAGAGATCGCATTCGGTGAAGGCGATCTTCTGGAACCGGCAGTCCACAAAGGACGATCCGAGCATCGAGCAGGAGCTCCACCGCGTACTCGCCAGCACACTGCGGTCGAAGGTGCACGAGCGGAACGCGGACGCCTCGTGGCGCGAGCCTTCGAAGTCGACCTTGGTGAAGTCGCACTGGTCGAAGGTGCAGCCCTGGGTGCGCAGCCCGCGCAGGTCGGCTTCGGTGAAATCACAGCCGACGAAACTGCGTTTTTCCCACCATTGCTCGGAAAGAACGGCTTCTCGGTAGTCCTCCGCGGTCTCGATCACCCGTCCAGGATCGCATACCCGCTCACGGCCAGGTGATGCCGCCGAACAAGTCGCGCAGCTTCGCCGCTCGGCGCTCCGAAGACGCGGCGATCCAGCCGATCCGGCCGAGCAGGTGGGCGCGGAAGTCCGGGTGACCGGCCAGGTTCTGTTCCTGCGGGCCGGTCCGGACGCAGTTGTGGAGCACCGCGCGCAGGGCGTCGTAGTCGGCGCGTGTCGCGGCGGGCGCGCTGTTGACCACCAGCCCCGCGACCCGTTGCCGCTGGTGCGCGGCGGCGATCGACGTCTTGTCGTTCCGGAGCCGGAAGCCCTCGTCGGTCACGATCCGCCGGACCCCGGGCAGCAACCGGTGCAGCGGCAGGGAATCCCCGGAGAACGCCAGGTCGTCGGCGTACCGCGTGTAGACCGCGCCCAGCGCACGGGCGAGGCCGTCGATCCGCCGGTCGAGATGGTGCGTGACCGCGTTCGCGACCGCGGGCGACGACGGCGCGCCCTGCGGAAGATGCGTGGCCGCCAGGTTGCTCAGCAGGCGCACGCGCGCCGGGTCCCGCCGGCCGTCGGGCACGGTGGCGAGGACATCCGGCGGAACGGCCGTGGTGAGCACACCCGCCAGCGCCTCCGCCACGACGGACGGATAGCCGGCGAGGGCGAGCAACGCCGAGATCCGGCGCGCGGACACCGTCGGGAAGAACCCTTCGAGATCCATCCGGACCACGGTCGCCCGGCCGGAATGCGGTGCCGCGCACGACATCGGCGACCGGCCGCGCCGGAATCCGTGCGCGGCCTCGTGCACCGGCAGCGCGTCGACGACGTGCCGCACGATCCGGCGTTGCAGTTCGGCGATGCGCGGCTTCGGCCGCTCGATGAGCCGCACCCCGCCCGAAGCGGTCGGGATCCAGCGGTAGGTGTAGTGCCGGATCGGCCCGGCCGCACGCCTGTTCCAGCCCTTCGCGTCGGCGAACCACGAGAGTTCGCCGGGTGTCAGGCCGAGTCCGGCGGCGCACTCGTCGAAGGTCGCCCAGCGGGCCACCTGGAATCGCCAGACCGGCGGCAGGGGTTCGAGGAGCGACGCGGAGGTGACTTTTTCTCCTGTCATCCGCGCGGACTCGCACGCGGAGCATGCCGCGCTCGCGCGGGGCGCCTTGTCTCGCTGACTTCGTACTCCCCGGGGTTGCCCCGGAGTGGGTGGTGATCCACCGGCTCACCTCCGCGTCGCGATCACCACCCTACCGAAATCAGCGGCTCGGGATGATCTCCGTGCCGGAGACGTACCGCATGGCCTCGATGAACTTCGGGTCGTTCATCCGGCGCTCCATCTCCGGATAGTCGAGATCGACCAGCCGGGTCTGGATCCACCAGAGGTTGCCGAACGGGTCGAGCACCCGGCCGACTCGGTCGCCGAAGAACAGTTCGGTCTGCTTCGTGACCTCTTTGGCCCCGGCCTCGATCGCCCGGCGCTGCGTCTCGACGCTGTCTTCGACGTAGAGCCGCAGGTACGCGGGAGTGTCGACCCAGTGGTCCCGCGAGTCGAACAGCATGACCACCGAGTCGCCGATCCGGACCTCCGCGTGCCCGATCTTCCCGCCTTCGACGTACACCGGGTCACCCAGCGGCTCGGCGTCGAAGACGCGCTCGAGGAAGTCGATCATGCCCGCGGTGTCGCGCGAGATGATCCACGGGGTGACCGAGTGGTAGCCGTCGGGGATCGGGTTGGTCATCGGAGTTCTCCTCAGTCGTCGTGGTGCGATGAGAAGAACGCTAAAGCCCGTATAGGACAGATCATGTCCTAATGGGATTTCAGCAGGAAAGAAGGCTTCGACTCCTGCCACTCCGGCATGTCCAGCGAGTTGAGCACCTCGACGATCCGCTTCTCCTCGTAGCGGAAATGCGTCTCCATGATCGCCGTGAGCCCGTCCAGTTCCCGTTGGATGTCGAGGATCTCGGCTGGGCTCGACCCGGGGCCGACCCCGGCGACCAGCTCTTCGATCCGTTCGATGAGCCCGGTCATGACCTCGTGGTCGTGCGCGAGCTCTTCGAGCGACGGCCGCAATTCGGGGAATTTCTCCGCCAGTACAAGGAAAGCGCCACCGTCCTCGCCGGTGTGATGCCTGGTGAGCGCCGAGCAGAAGGTGAGGCAATGCGCGCGGAGATCGCGTAACCGTTCCGCACGCCCCTCCGCGACCGACCCGAGGTCGTCGTGCAGCAGGGCCAGCTCTTTACGCAGCCAGTTGTGAACCTGAACGAGTTGATTTCCGAACGCCGTCAACCGGCCGTTCGTCCGAGAAGGGGTTTCCATGATTTCCCATGGTCCGGCGCCTCCATGCCCGCGACGGTCTCTTTGCCGGGTGCACTGCGACGCTGGAAACACTTCAGCACGGGCCCCTGATGATCGTCAAGAGGGTTCAGCGGAAGTCGCGGGACTTGGCGGTGATCCGCAACGGCAGGTGCCGGATCTGTTCGGCGAGGACGTTCACCACCTCGCCGGTGCGCTCGACCACACCCCGGACCAGCAGCGCGGGGCTGCCGCGGGCGACCCGGTGGTAGCGCTGCCACACCCCCATCGTGCAGATCACGTTGATCATCCCCGTCTCGTCTTCGAGGTTCATGAAGGTGACGCCACCCGCCGTCGCCGGCCGCTGGCGATGGGTCACCGCGCCACCGGTCAGCACGTGTGTGCCGTGCGGGATCTCGCGCAGGCCCGCCGCCGTGACGACGCCGAGTTCGTCGAGGTGCTCCCGGATGAACTGGGTCGGGAAGCTGTCCGGTGACACCCCGGTGGCCCAGACGTCCGCGGCCGCGACATCGATTTCGTCCATTCCCGGCAACATCGGCGCCTTCGCCCCGGTGATGAGTCCCGGCAGTTTCTCCGGGCTTTCGTCGGCGACCGCGCCCGCCGCCCAGAGCGCACTTCGCCTGCTCTCGCCGAAGCAGCCGAAGGCACCGGCCGCGGCCAGCGCCTCGACCTGCGGCCTGGTCAGCCGCACCCGCCGGGCGACCTCGGACAGATCCGCGAACGGACCGCCGTTTTCCCGTTCCTCGACGATCTTCTTCGCCAAGTTCTCGCCGATCATCCGCACGGTGGACAGGCCGCCCCGCACGGCGAGTAGCTTTCCCCCTTCCGGCAAGGGTTCCAGCGTCGCGTGCGGAAGACTCGCGTTGATGTCCGGGCTGAGCACCCGCACCCCGTGCCGCCGCGCGTCGGCGACCAGCGACTGCGGCGAGTAGAACCCCATCGGCTGCGCGCGCAGCAAACCCGCCAGGAACGCGTCCGGGTGGTAGTACTTGAAGTACGCGCTCGCGAACACCAGCAGGGCGAAACTCAGCGCGTGACTCTCCGGGAAGCCGAAATTCGCGAACGCCTTGAGCTTGCCGAAGATCTTCTCGGCGAGCTCGCCTTCCACGTCGTTCTTCGCGGCGCCTTCGAGGAAACGGCGTTTGAGCCGCTCCATCTTCTGTTCGGACCGTTTCGCCCCCATGGCGTGCCGCAACTGATCCGCCTCCGCCGGGGTGAAGTCGGCGATGTCGAGGGCGATCTGCATCATCTGTTCCTGGAACAGCGGGACACCGAGGGTCTTTCCCAGCGCGTTGGCCAGTTTCGGATGGTCGAAATCCCATTTCTCCTGGCCGTTCTTGCGCCGGATGTAGGGATGCACCGAACCGCCCTGGATCGGACCGGGCCGGATGAGCGCGACCTCGACCGCCAGATCGTAGAAGGTCTCGGGGCGCAAGCGGGGCAGCGTGGCCAGCTGCGCCCGGCTCTCCACCTGGAAGACACCGATCGCGTCGGCCCGGCAGAGCATTTCGTAGATGTTCTGATCCTTGAGATCCAATTCGGAGATGTCGACCTCTTCCCCCTTATGATCACGGACCAGATCGATCATGTAGTGCAGGGCCGACAACATCCCGAGCCCGAGCAGATCGAATTTGACCAGCCCGGCCGCGGCGCAGTCGTCCTTCTCCCACTGCACGACACTGCGGTTCTCCATGCGGGCCCATTCGATCGGGACGACCTCGCTCACCGGCTGCTTGCAGATCACCATCCCACCGGAATGGATGCCCAGATGCCGGGGGAAGTCTTCGAGCGCGCAAGCCAGCTCCACGACCTCTTCGGGGATGTCGTGATCGTGGTCCTTCTCCGTGGCCCGCAACGCACCCCAGCGGTCGATCTGCTTGCTCCACGCGTCCTGCTGGCCGGGCGTGTACCCCAGCGCCCGCGCCGCGTCCCGGACCGCGGACCGCGCCCGGTAGGTGATCACGTTCGCGACCTGCGCGGTGTTCAGCCGCCCGTATTTTTCGTAGACGTACTGGATCGCCTCTTCGCGGCGGTCGGACTCGATGTCGAGGTCGATGTCCGGGTAGCCGTCGCGATCCGGGGCGAGGAACCGCTCGAAGAGCAGGCCGTACCGCACGGCGTCGACCTTGGTGATGCCGAGCGCGTAGCAGACCGCCGAGTTCGCGGCCGATCCCCGGCCCTGGCAGAGGATGTCGTTCTCCCGGCAGAACCGCACGATGTCCCAGACGATCAGGAAGTAGCCGGGGAAGCCCAACTCTTCGATGATGTCCAGTTCGTGATCGATCAGCTTCCGCGCTTTCTCGCGATATTCGGCGTTCTTGTTCTTCTCGTGCTCCTTCGCGCCTTCCTTGGTGAGGTAGCGCAAGTAGGTCGCTTCGGTGTGGCCTTCCGGCACCTTGAACGGCGGCAGCTTCGGCTGGATGTGGTGGAGTTCGAACGCGCACTCCCGGCCGAGCAGCGCCGCCCGCTGCACCGCGCCCGGATACCGCGCGAAGATCTCGGCCATCTCCTCCCCCGACCGCAGGAACGCCGTTCCCGCGGCGGGCAGCCAGCCCTCCATGTCCTCCAGGCCCCGCCGGGCACGGATGGCGCTGAGCGCGTCGGCGAGCGGAGCCCGCTCCGGCCGGGCGTAGTGCGCGGCCGTGGTCGCCACCGTCGGCAGGCCGAACTCGACGGCCATCTCGCTCAACAGGTCGTTGTGTGTGCTGTCCAGGGGAAGGCTGTGGTCGATGAGTTCGACGTAGACGTTCTCCCGGCCGAAGCAGTCGATGAGTTCCTTCAGCCGCACGACGGCCGCGGCGGGACCTTCGGTGACGAGCGCCTTGCGCACCGCGCCCTTGCGGCACCCGGTGAGCACCACGCACTTCCCGCGTACCTCTTCGGCGACCGCGCGCAGGTCGTAGACCGGCCTGCCTTTCTCCGCCCTTTCCTTGGGGGACAACGACTGCCTGTCGAAGCCGTACAACTGGCCGGCGGTGATCGCCCGGTTCAGGCTCAGGTACCCGTCCTGCTGCTTGGCCAGCAGGAGCAGATGCTCCCCCTCGGGGTCGGCGAATCCGTTCTGCGGCCCCGAAAGGCCGAAGCTGAGCTCGGTGCCGAAGACGGTGTGCACGCCCAGCTCCCTCGCCGCCTCGGCGAAGCGGACCACGCCGTACATGCCGTCGTGATCGGTGAGCGCGATCGCGTCCAGGCCCAGCCGCGCCGCCTCCTCCACCAGCTCCTCGGGATGGCTCGCGCCGTCGAGGAAGCTGAAGTTCGAATGGCAGTGCAGTTCGGCGTACGGCACCCGGTGCGCGGTGGCGCCGTCGTCTTCACCGATCAGCCCGGTCAGATCCGCGGGCGGCTGATAACCCTGCCGCTTGGCACTCCAAGCGGGGCTGTCACCGCCGTCGCCGGGCGGAACCTCGCCCGCGAGCTCGCGGGCGAGATCCTTCCACGGCCGCGGAGGGTTGTTCCAGCCCATGGGTCACCGATTCTCGGTCGAGCTTCTCGGCGCGGGGACGAACACTTCCGCGCGCGGGACGCACGCCGCCCAGGCCGTGTCCAGCTCGGCACGTTGCACCGGGATGGCGGGCTCCTCCAGCCAGCGCCGCACCAGCCGCGTGTACTCCTCGTCCATGGTCAGTCGTACTTCCCTTCCAGTGTCCACATCGGATTCTTGTGGTGCTCGAAGCGCAGCAGCACCGCTTCTTCGGCGTCCTGCCCGTCGGCCAGCAGCACCTGCAACCGCATCCGGGTCCCCGACCGGGCGTGCCCCGCCCCGGCCCGGACCCCGACGAACCACGGCCCGGCCCAGGCGATCACCTCGCGCGGCTCACCACCCTCGAAACTCACGAGGAACGGAGCGGCGGTGACCCGGCGCCGCGCGGTGATCTCCACGACGCACCCGTTCTCGTCCAGCACCTGAGCGGGCACCGGCCGGGCGAACACCGTCGCCGGGGAGGGCGACGGGAGCCGCCCCGCCCAGTTCGCGTCGGCCTGCGCCGACTTCTCCCGCCGGTCGCCCCACGGCACCAGCCGGACCCGCTCGGCGGGATCGCGACCGCCGTCGAGCACCGCGGTGAAGACGCTCTCCGGGCCGAGCAGCCCCTGCACCCGCACCAGCGCGCGGCCCGCCCGCTCGCCGGACACTCCTTCGTCCTCTGTGGACGGTCTCAGCACACCCGTCGCGCCCGCCTGCCACAACCCGAGCTGCAGCGACCGCCCTTCGACCGTCTCCTCCGGCTCCAGCCGCAACCGCACGACGCCGGAATTGGGGCGGTCCTTGGCTTTCAGCCAGCCTTCGAACTGCCAGCGCACCCTGTCCGCGACGCCGAGCGGGGTCAGCGGTTCGGCGCAGCGCCACACCCGGCCGAGCTGTTCGCCGGTCTCGGTGGTGGCGTAGATACCGAGCCGGGTGCAGGCCAGCCCGTGCGCGGCGAGCCCGGCGTGGAAGCGTTCGCCGAGCCCTTTCGCCACGAACGCGGCGGCGTCGACCCGGTCGATCGGCGGGTCGAACGCCTTCGCGAGGGAGAGTTCCGGTGGCGGCCGCCGACGCGACGGCGGACGTTCGGACCGTCCTCGCGCCAGCCTGTGCGCGAGCACTCCCTCCGCCCCGAAGCGCGCGGAGACGTCGCTTTCGTCGAGGGCCGCGAAGGCACCCAGCGTGTGCAGGCCGAGCTGTTTGAGCAGGGTGACCAGCTCGGCGCGGCCCGCCTCGGGCTGGTCGAGCTCACGGATGGGCAGCGGGGCCAGGAACTCCGCCGTGCCACCCGGTTCGACCAGCGTCGAACGGCGGGCGGCGAGCGTCGCGGCGAACAGTCCGTCGGCGACGCCGACCTGACTTTCCACCCCCGCCGCCACGGACACCTCGTCCACCAGTCTTTCGAGCAGGCCGTGCTCACCGCCGAAGTACCCGGCGGCGCCGTCGACCGGGACGGCGACGATCCCCGGGCGCACCACCTCGACACCGACGGCCAGCTCCTCCACCGCCCGTGCGACGGACTCGAAGAGCCGGGCGTCACGACCGTCGTCCTCGCCGAAGACCGCCAGCTCCGGGCAGCAGGACTGGGCCTCGCGCCGCCGCATCCCGCGGCGGACGCCGTATCCCCTGGCCACCGCGGTGCAGGCGACCACGCGGTTCGCCGAGAAGACCGCGGCGGGACGGCCGACGGGTTCGCCCGCGACGGCCGCGGCGGCGACCGCCGGCCAGTCCGGGCACCACAGCACCAGCATGCGTACAGGCAGGTTCACGCTGTCCCCCACCTGGTCGCGGGGAAGTCCGCCCGCTCGACCTCGCCTTGGCCGGGAAACCGCAGCAGGGCCGACATCGGCCGGGCGGCCGCGCCCCGGCCGCCCGCCCGCACCTCCACCTCACGGGTGCGCAGGTAGCCCGCGCCGCCGCCGGTGAAACCCGTCCATCGCGTGCGACGGCAGCTCAGTTCGACCTCCGCACCGGGCCAGGAGCCCAGCGAAAGCAGCACCGAACCACGGTTGCGCGCGCGGGCGGACAACCTTCTCGCCACCTCGGGCCGGGCGAGCCCCGGACCGACGACCACGAGGTCGAAACCGTCGAGCAGGGCCGCGGTCACCGCCGGGAACTCGGCACCGGGACGGGGGACCAGCGCCAGCCTGCCCACCTCGACCCCGAGTTCCGCGGCGGCGACCACCCCGAGCGTGGGCAGGCCGACCGCGACCGCCCACGCACCGCCGGCGGTCGCGGCGGCCAGCAGGGTGAGCATCAGTGACGTGGACCCCAGCACCGAAACGGTGCTCCCGCGCCGGAGCCCCGCGGCGGGCAGCAGACCGGACAACGCCGGGGACACCGGGAGCACCCTTCCCGTCGTCCTCGCGTGTTCGGCCGCGGAAGCCACGCCACTGGCCGTGCTCACTCCTGGCAAAGCCGCCAGCCTCGCCAACGGCAAGGCCCGCGCCTCGACCACCTCCGCTGTCACCGGACCTCGCCTCCCCACGACACCTAGACCGTCCTTTGTGGACGGAACCGGCGTGCCACGGGGAAGGCGGCACTTCGAACGCGTGTTCGATGCCTCCAGTAGACCGGGTGGCGCAGCGGTTGTCAAGCGAGCCGGAACGATCACCGGACCTGTCACGTCCGATACCCGGAATCACCGCGTCAGGAAAGGAAAACCCGCAGTGGACGACGCTTGGCCCGAGACGGTGAACGGCTGGGAACTCGCCAGGGAGGGCCATATCGAGAACTACCGCAAACGGCTGGCCAACCGGGTCACGGTCACCGCGATCTGGGAGAACGGGACCGGGCGGGGCCAGGTCGACGCCCGCACCGAACCGCTGGGGGGCGGACGGACCCTGACCAGCAGTCGCAAGGACTTCCGCGACAAGAAGGCGTTCTGGACCGCCGCGACGTGCGTGCTGGAGATGGCGGCGAACCTGCCGTCACTGGACTGGAGCACGAGTCCGGCGGACTCGGCGCTGGCCGGGACCGTGGCGGGGATGGTCGAGGCGAAGCCCGGCACCAGCGGTCATCCGGAGGCCGAACTGACGTTCACGCTGACCGAGGGGCACACCGTGACGTTGGTCATGACCGACGAGCAGGCCTTCGACCTGAGCAACAGCATTTCGCGGCTCGATCACCACGTCTGGTCCGAAGAACGTGAAGACGACGAAGAAGATGATGACGACTACGAGGACTACGACGAACCCGTCGTAGCCGAAGAAATGCCTGACGTCACCGAAGTCCGGTCCGGTCCGGACACCGGGCACGACCTGGTCACGGTGCTGGAGGAACGGTTCGGAGTCACCGAGGACGACCTGCTGGCGCACGTCGACTGGTCCGCGCTCATCGTGGTGGGTGAACCCGCGGTGAGCTCCCTCATCGAACGGGGTGGCGAACTGACCGCCGCGGTGGCTCCGCGGTGGTATCCGGTCGTGGCGGACCGTCCCGGTGAACGCTGGGTCGTCCTGAAGCGCACCGGCCTGCGCTACCACGGGGAATGAAACCTCGTCGCCGTGAACCCGTCGCTTGCCCCACGATAGGCACATGTACCCGGAGATCGAGCCCCACGCGTCAGGTCATCTGGACACCGGTGACGGCAACCTCGTGTATTGGGAGGAATGCGGGAATCCCGACGGCAAGCCCGTTGTGTTCCTGCACGGTGGCCCCGGCGGCGGCTGCTCGCCGTCGCACCGCCGGCAGTTCGACCCGTCCGCCTACCGGATCGTCCTGTTCGACCAGCGCGGGTGCGGGCGGTCGCTGCCGCACGCTTCGGTGTCGGGCGATCTTTCGTCGAACACGACCTGGCATCTCGTCGACGACATGGAACGCCTGCGGGAGTCGCTGGGCATCTCCCGATGGCAGGTGTTCGGCGGATCCTGGGGGTCGACACTGGCGTTGGCGTACGCCGAGAAGCACCCGGAACGGGTGTCGGAGCTGGTGTTGCGCGGGGTCTTCACGATGCGTTCGTCCGAAGTGGACTGGTACTACCGGGGTGGTGGGGCGGCGAACGTCTTCCCGGATCTATGGGAGAAGTTCACCACGCCGATCGCCGGGCTCGAGGGCGATCCCGTCGAGCTGTACGCGAAGCTGCTCGCCGACCCCGACCCCGCGGTGCACGGACCCGCCGCCGTCGCGTGGAGTACCTGGGAGGCCGCGACGACCACGCTGCTCCCCCGCCCCGAACTGGTGGCGGATTTCGCCGAGCCCGAGTACGCGCTGGCGTTCGCGCGTATCGAGAACCACTATTTCGCGCACAACGGCTGGCTCGAGGAGGGCCAGCTGATCCGGGACGCCGACATGTTGAAGGGCGTCCCCGGCGTGATCGTGCAGGGGCGGTACGACCTCGCCACGCCCGCGGTATCCGCGTGGGAGCTGCACAAGGCGTGGCCGGAATCGGAGCTGGTGATCGTGCCGGGCGCCGGGCACGTGTACGACGAGCCCGGCATCCTGCCCGCGTTGCTGGAGGCGACGGACCGGTTCCGCGATAAGCCTTAGCGAGGCAGCGGGGCCGGGTGGTGCCGCTGGAACGCGGCTGTGGCGGTGCCACCTTCACCGTGCAGCCAGTCGTAGAGGAAGCGGAATTCCGGGCCGAACCGGTTCGCCTCGGCGTTCAACCGCTCCGGTGACGTCGACGGCCAGCGGCCGGTCTCGACGCGGTCCCGCAGCACGCGCAACGCCGTCAGTTCCTCCGCGGCGGTGTGCTGGCAGTGGCCGCCCCGGTTCACGAACAGCTGCCGGATCCGGCCGGGATCGACGCGCTCGCCGTAGGTCCGCTCGTGTTCAGGGGCGACGCCGTCACCGATGGGATGCAGCGTGACGACGGGCGGCCGGCCACGTCCTGTCGGCGTCCCGACGCGGGTGAGCCATCGGGCGGCGGCGTTGTCGGCCTCGACCCGGGGCGCGGCGGCGAGCGCGGCCAAGTCGGCGCCGAGATCCAGCCCGGCCGCACGATAGGCCTGTTTCACGAGGTCACGTTCGCTCGACCGGGCGAGCACGTCGCGGTAATCCACTCCGGTGTTCCCGATCGGGTTCCCGCCTGCCTGCACCTCCAGGTCGGCCCGGTGCGCACCCCAGGCCAGCTGGTCGTAGACGGCCAGAACGAACTCCGTCTGCTGACGGATCTGCGCGGCGACGTCGGTGGATCGGGGATGGTGCGCCGTCGACCAGCCGGGGACGTCGGCGAACGCGTTGGCGAGGGCGAGTCGCGCCCGCCCACCGGGTGATTCCAGCGCCTTCGCGACCACCTGGCGGGCTTTCGCGAGGTTCGCCCCGGGGTCGGCGATGCGGGCGACCTCCAGTTCCGGCGCCAGCAGCGTCCGGACCGCGAACCCCAGGTCGAGCGCCTGACCGAACAACGCGGAACCGCCCGCGACGGGGCCGCACATCGCCAGCACGCCGTCGATCCGGTGCGGAAGCCGCTCGGACAGCAGGGCCGCGTTGAGCCCGCCGCCGGAAGCTCCCCAGGTGAGCACCTGCTCCGGACGGCCGACAGCGCGGTCGAACCAGGACAGCAGCGCCGTCTGGTCGTGGACGGCTTCGCGGGCCGAGAAGCCGTTCGGCTTGCTGTAGAGCGACGCGGCCAGCGCGTAACCCTCGCCGAGGAGAACGGGTTTCGCCTCTTCCCGGTTGGCGAGTTCGATCTCTTCGGGGACGTACCCAGGCGGGTAGATGCCGTGGTTGTACAGCAGCAATTTGCCGTTCCAGTCAGACGGCACCTCGACCCGGTACCGGGCGCCGTCGATCACTCCGGTGTGCACGCGGACGTCGTCCGTCGCGATGGCGGGCGCGCCGGTGACGATCAGCGCGGCGGCCAGGATTCCTGTCAGTGTCATGGCGGAAATGCTGGCAGCGCACGGCTTCGCGGGAATCCGTCGAGGCGCGGCTTCTCGTCTACGCTTCCCGGCGTACGAGCTCAGGCACTCTTCCGGCGGATGAGCTCCTCGACGGCGGAAGGCAGTGTCGTCTCGAAGTCGATGAGTTTGACCCAGGTCGGGGTCAGCACGATGCGGACCATACCGTCGTAGAGCGACCGCACGTTTTCCTCCCACTCGACCCGCTGCTCGGGCGTCATCTCGTAGGTGCCGCTCCACTGCAGGTACTCGTCGGGGATGCCGTCGACGTAGTCCAGTTCGACAGTGCCGCGGAGGAGCAGGACCTTCGGCGGGTGCGATTCGGTGTCGATGGTCAGCGCGACGGCCGGGTTGCGGCGCAGCGCCGGCAGCTTCGGGGCGTTCGTCGACGTGCACATGACGATCTCCCTGCCGTTCCAGTGGATGCCGATCGGGATCGCCCGCGGCGTGCCGTCGAGCGCGGTGTAGGCCAGGCGGGCCAGGTCGCGCGCCAGGAGCTCCTGACTGAGCGGGCGGTTCAGGATCTCGTCGATCGTGTTCTGCTTCATGTCTCTCTCCTCAGGTCGCCGTCTTCGCGGACACCCCAGGGACGCCGCTGTCCTGCGCACTTCGACACTCCAGAATGTGCCCCGCGTCACACCGCCTTTAGCGGGCTAAACGCGATCTGGTTGTCGAAAGTGCCCCTGGCCAGGCGTCGCTCTTGTAAAGGCAGAGAAAGAGGGACAAGTCATGGCGAAGGAATCCGAGGTCCGCTTCGAGGGCTTCCTCCCCACCACACCCGAGGACACCTGGGCCGCGATCACCACGGGCAGCGGCGGCTGGCTCTGGCCGATCCAGTACGAACCGCGCGACGGCGGCGCCGAGTCCGGCCTCACCCCCGACGGCGGCATGGTCACCGTCTGGAAGCCGTCACAGCGCTTCGTCACCTACGCGGAAGACGAGAGCGGCTGGTTCAACACGCTCGAATACGTCCTCGAACCGAAGGACGGGGGCACCTACCTGCGCTTCGAGCACACCACCGTCCTCGACGACTGGGACGTCGAATACGACGCGTGCGTGCAGCACACGTCGTTCTACTACCACTCGCTGGGCGAGTATCTGACGCACTTCAACCGGCGTCAGGCGAAGTACTTCGCGGCCGATGCACCCGAAGCATCGGCGGCCCCGGAGGCGTTCGAGGCCGTCCGGGCGGCGATAGGCGCGAAGGCCGTGGGTGACCGGGTGTATCTCGATGTCCCCGGCGTCGAGGGCGTCGTCGACTACCTGACACCGGCCTTCATCGGCGTTCGGACCGAAGACGCGCTGTACCGCTTCTACGGCCGGAACGTCTGGGGCTGGCCCGTCGGCATCGGGCACCACCTGTTCGCCGAAGACGCCGACGCGGAGAAGGCCGCGAAGGCGTGGACGGCCTGGCTGAACGACCTGTACGCCTAGCGGGGCAGGTTCTTCACGAGCTCCGCGCCCACGGACTTCGCCACTTCGGCGGACTCCGCGGGCGGGATCGGCGAGTTCGTGAAGAACCCTTTGTCCCAGCCCTTGTAGGTGACGATGACGACGTACACGCCCTGGGTGACCCGCAGCTCCGCGCCGCTGAAGGCGCTGTCGGTGTCGAGGGAGACGAGAACCGCCTTCTCCCCGATGCCTTGCACCTGCTGCTGACGCTCGGACGGCGCGGCCGACCCGGTGGACGACTCCGACGCGCGCCTCTCGGCGTCCCGTCCCTCGTAGCGGTACACCATGACCTGGAGGGCGCGGTCGTGGACGTTGTCGCTCTCCGGCGGCAGCCAGGAGCAACCCTGCTGCTTCGTGACGATGTCGCCCGCTTTGATCTCGTTGTCCCGGACGCCCTGGAAGCTGCTGGTGAACGTCTTGTTCAGGATCTCCGGGGAGAGGGCGCACTCGGCGGGCGGCTGCTGCGAGACCGGCGCCTTGCCGACCGACGAGTAGTACTCGGACGCGAAGATCGCACCGGGGATGCCCAGCCCGAGAAGGACCACGCCGCCCACGATCAGTCCGACGATCAGCCCGGTCTTTTTCTTCTTGGGCGGCTGTCCGTAACCGGGAGTGCCGTACCCGGGCGGCGGACCGTACGGGGGCTGAGGCGGGCCGTACCCCGGCTGCTGCCCGTAACCCTGCCCAGGTGGCGGGCCGTAACCCGGCCCCTGGCCGTACCCCTGCGGCGGCTGGTGCACCGATCCTCCCCTACCGATTCGCCTACGTCCGCGTCGCGTTTAGCCCGCTAAAGGCGACGCGCGCCCGGACCTGCGTTTCGCGGGCTAAACGCGATCCGCGGCCAGCATGGCACGACCGCCGCGGCCGGGCACCGAAATGCCCGTGGTCCTGTCCACCCCGCCGGATCGCGTTTAGCCCGCTAAACGCAGGTCGGGCCCGGATCGCGATTAGCCCGCTAAACGCAGGTCGGCGTCAGTGGGCGAAGTGGCGCGTGCCGGTCAGGTACAGGGTGACCCCGGCGGCCTCGGCGGCGGCGATGACCTCCGCGTCGCGGATCGAGCCGCCCGGCTGGACGACGGCGCGGACACCGGCCTCCAGCAGGACCTCGAGCCCGTCCGGGAACGGGAAGAAGGCGTCCGAAGCCGCGACGGAGCCCTTCGCCCGGTCGCCCGCACGCGACACCGCGAGCCGCGAGGAGTCGACCCGGTTGACCTGGCCCATGCCGACGCCGACGGTCGCGCCGTCGTTCGCCAGCAGGATCGCGTTCGACTTCACCGCGCGCAGCGAACGCCACGCGAACTCGAGGTCGGCCAGCGTCCGCTCGTCGGCGGGCGCGCCGGTCGCCAGGGTCCAGTTCGCCGGGTCGTCGCCCTCGGCGGCGATCGTGTCGACGGTCTGCACCAGCATGCCGCCGGAGATCGGCCGGAACTCGATCGGATCCGGCGACGTGATCGCGGGCAGCTTCAGCAGCCGCACGTTCTTCTTGCGCTGCAGGATCTCCAGCGCCTCGGCGTCGAAGTCCGGCGCCAGGACGACCTCGGTGAACACCTCGGAGATCTGCTCGGCGGCCTCGCGGCTCACCGGCCGGTTGGTCGCGATCACCCCGCCGTAGGCCGAGACCGGGTCGCACGCGTGCGCCTTCCGGTGCGCCTCGGCGATGTCCTCGCCGACCGCGATCCCGCACGGGTTGGCGTGCTTGATGATCGCGACGGCCGGGGCCTCGAAGTCGTAGGCGGCACGGCGCGCGGCGTCGGTGTCGACGTAGTTGTTGTACGACATGGCCTTGCCGTGCAGCTGCTCCGCGTGCGCGAGGCCCGGCCGCCAGTGCTTGTACAGCGCGGCCTTCTGGTGCGGATTCTCGCCGTAACGCAGGACATCGCCGCGCTCCCACGAAGCACCGGTGAAGTCGGGGAAGCCGGAGTCGTCCGCGGGCGCGTAGACGTTCGCGAACCACGAGGCGACGGCGGTGTCGTACGCCGCCGTGTGCGCGTAGGCCTGCGCGGCGAGCCGCTTGCGGTCAGCCAGCTCGAAACCGCCCGCGGCGACACGCTCCAGCACCCACTCGTAGCGGGACGGGTCGACCACGACGGCGACGCTGTTGTGGTTCTTCGCCGCGGCGCGCACCATCGCCGGGCCGCCGATGTCGATGTTCTCGACACAGTCTTCGGGGCTCGCGCCCGAGGCGACGGTCTGCGTGAACGGGTACAGGTTGACCACGAGCAGGTCGAACGGCGCGATGTCGAGCTGCTTGAGCTGCTCGACGTGCTCCGGGCGGTCGCGGTCGGCGAGCAGGCCCGCGTGCACGCGCGGGTGCAGCGTCTTGACCCGGCCGTCGAGGGACTCGGGGAACCCGGTGACCTCTTCGACCGGCGTCACCGGCACCCCGGCGTTCGCGATGACCTTCGCCGTGCCGCCGGTCGACACGATCTCGACACCCGCCGCGTGCAGCCCGGTGGCGAGTTCGAGCAGGCCGGCCTTGTCGGAGACGCCGATCAGCGCGCGCCGGACGGGACGCTGTCCCTGTGCGGTACTCACGAAAACCTCACCTTTCGTCCCTCGACCGCGCACCCGCTCCGGCCGAGTTTTTCGATCGTTTCCACCAGGAGCCTGCGTTCCACGGCCTTGATCCGCTCGTGCAGGACGTGCTCGTCGTCGTCGGGCTCCACGATCACCGGCTCCTGCGCGATGATCGGCCCGGTGTCGACTCCGGCGTCGACGAAATGGACCGTCGACCCGGTGACCTTGACGGCCATCGCCAGCGCGTCGGCCACGGCGTGCGCGCCGGGGAACGACGGCAGCAACGCCGGATGGGTGTTGATCACGCGGCCGGGGAACCGCGCGAGGAATTCGGCGCCGAGGATCTTCATGAACCCCGCCGAGACGACCAGGTCCGGCTGGTAGGCGGCGACGGCTTCGGTGATCGCCTTGTCCCACGCCGCGCGGTCCGGATGATCGGCCATCCGCACGGCGAACGACGGCACGCCGGCGCGTTCGGCACGGGAGAGCGCCTCGATCCCGGTGCGGTCCGCTCCGACGGCGACTACCTTCGCCGGGAAGTTCGGCTTTTCGACGGCGTCGAGCACGGCTTGCAGCAGCGTGCCGGAACCGGACGCGAGGACGACGAGCTTCACCGGAGTGGGCAGGTCCAACCGACTAGCCAGAACGGGCTCCTTGCCACGGCGGTACGCACTCGGGCGTACGGCGCTTCACCTGGTCGCGACAACCCTAACGGTCGTCGCCGGGGGCGCTTTCGTCGCCGGACCCCTCGGTGGATTCGGTCACAGCGTCGTCGACGGCACCGTCGGGCTCGGGTTCGGGTTCCGACTCCGCTTCGGGCTCGGGTTCGGGCTCTTCTTCCGCGGGGGCCTCGTCGACGTCCTCAGCCGATTCTTCGGCTTCGGCCTCGGTTTCTTCCTCCGCCGGTTCATCCTCTTCGGGCTCGACGAGGTCTTCCTCGACTTCGGGTTCGCCCGGCGGCTCGGGGGCCTCGTGCGCTCCGGCGAAGAACGCCACGAAGCCGCCAGGGACGACGATCCAGCAGAAGGCGATCACCGACGCGACCCCGACCGGCACGCTGACCGGATCGAACGGACCATCGCCGAGCCTGCCGCCGGACAGGGTCCCGAGGATGACGCAGCCGAACGCGACGAGCGCGCCCGCGACGGCGACCGCCCGCATCCGCAGCATCGGGTCCTCGTCGATCGCGCGGATCCGCCAGCCGACCAGCGCGCCGACCAGCGCGGGCAGGACCAGCAACGCGGGCCACCAGACGGCGTGCTGCGACGGGATCCCCGCCAGCACCGGCACTCCCGGAAGTTGCCCTTCCTGGTAGCCGAACATGCCGACGGTCAGCGAACCGACCGAGAAACCCGGCCCGGTGGTGAACGACAGCGCGGCGACGACCGCGTTCGGCAGGTAGGCGACGGAAAGCACGAACAGGCCGAAGCTCGCACCGAACCCCGGCTCGAACAGCCTGTCCACAGTGGACCAGGAGAGCGCGGTGGCCGCGGTGAACACCACGGCACCACACGCGATCAACGCGGCGAGGCCGAGCGCGCCCGCCTTCAGGCCTTGGACGGCCACGGGATCGAACCGGTCCCGCACGGCGGCAGGCAGCCCGCAGACCTTCGCGACGCCCGCGATGGCGGCGAGTCCGGAGAGGAGGCCCGGCACGCAGAAGGCGGTCAGCGGGTTCACGTCGACCGGCGATCCTCCCGCCAGCAGGGCGACGAGCACACCGAACAGGGCGTGGGCGCCGGCGATCACCGTCACCACCGGAACGGCGTCCGCCGGGGTCCGGCCGCCGCACCGGCGAGCGGCGCGCGCGGCCGCCCTCGCCACGAGCCAGCCGACGAGGAGGGTCGGCAGCAGTGGCAGCACACCGAGCGGATGACCGCCGAGGTCGAGCTCCACCTGCCACGAGGCGAGCCAGCCAGGGCCTGCGGCGAGCACGGCGCCGGTGGCGGAAAAGCGGGACCGGTCGGCGGCGAACGAAACCATCGCGAGGACCGCCGCGATGGCGGTGAAGGAGAACAACAGGGGTGAGCAGGCCGCCGCGAGCAACACACGAACCCGCTTCGCCCTGGAGACCTCCAGCTCGGGGACGAGGTCGCTCACCGGCTCTTCGCCCGGCGGGCGTTCGTCGCGGGTGAGCAGCTTCATGATCCGCACCATTACATCCGGACTGGGCCGTCCGGGTGAGGCACGCCGCCGCCGGACAGCGCACGTGGCTCAACCCACCCGGTCGGGTAACCCGGAAAAGAAAAACACCCGCCGTGACACGGAGAGTCACAGCGGGTGTTCTTTGAAGCGAGAGGTCAGCTCTGCTTGCCGAAACCGCCGGGCGGCGTGCCCGGGTTCTGGCTCTGGCCCGACTCCGACGAGGAGGACGGCGGCTGCTGGAAGAACTGGCCCTGCTGCGGCGCGTACGTCGTGGCCTGCTGGCCCGGCGGCTGCGTGACCGGCGGCTGGAACCCGCCCGGCTGCGAGAACGGACCGGACTGCTCACCCTGCTGGCCCTGCTGACCCGAGCCGGGGAACGGCTGGACCTGCGTGGCGGCCGGGCCCTGCTGACCCTGCTGGCCGAACGGACCCTGCGGGCCCTGCTGCGGGAACTGCTGGCTGTACGGGGCCTGCGGCGCCTGCTGCTGCGGCTTCGCGGCGGGCAGCTTGATGACGTCGTGCTCGAACAGCAGCGCGGCGACCGCGACCAGCATCTGCAGGATGCCGAGGATCAGCACCACGGTGAGGATGCCGGGGACCGAAACGTCCTCACGGCCGCTCCCGTAGCCGATGACCAGGTCCAGTGCCCCGAACGCGCCGATGACGCTGAACAGCGCGGCGAACGGCAGCGTCTTCGGGCCGCGCGGCAGCGCGTGCAAGGCCGCGAGCAGACCGCTGACCAGGAGGAAGAGCGAGACCTGCCCGGCGGCGTCGGCCTCGTCTGAGAAGCCGATGAAGAACTGCACCAGGCCGAGGACGGTGACGGCGAGCGCGAGCAGCAACGCCAGGTTCAGCGGGGCGGCCGGTGACGGCGCCTGCTGCTGAGGAAAGGCTCCCGAGCTGGGGTTGGGGTGTTGCTGGCCGCCACCCTGCTGGGGGTAGCCGGGCCCACCGCTGGGATAGGACATCCGAATGCTCTCCTGTCGTTCGACCGGCACCCCGGGGCGCGCGGGACTCCCGGGACAAACGAGGCGGCTGTGATGCTCGAACGCTAGCGCACACGCGGACACCCCACGCCTCGGGCTCTGAGACGTCTCTACACCCGGTCAGGTTCCCGGCGGAACCCCTCGACGACGACCGGATCGCGATTAGGGGGCGAAATGCGACGCGACCGCCGGATCGCGATTAGCCCGCGAAACGCAGGTCGGCCCCCGGATCGCGATTAGCCCGCTAAACGCGACACGGGCACCCGACCGCGATTAGCCCGCTAAACGCGACACGGCCGCCCGATCGCGTTTAGCCCGCTAAACGCAGGTCTGCCCCCGACCTGCGTTTAGCGGGCTAAACGCGATCCGGGGCGAAAGAGGCGGGCCGGGCACCGGTGAGGGTGCCCGGCCCGCCGGGGAAAGCGTCAGTCTCCGGAAGATCAGAGGCTGTTGTACAGCTCGCGCGCCAGGACGGCGGTCTCGCTCGGGGTCTTCCCGACCTTGACGCCGGCGGCCTCGAGGGCCTCCTTCTTGGCGGCGGCCGTGCCGGAGGAACCGGAGACGATGGCGCCGGCGTGGCCCATGGTCTTGCCCTCGGGCGCGGTGAAGCCCGCGACGTAGCCGACGACCGGCTTCGTCACGTTGTCCTTGATGTAGGCCGCGGCGCGCTCTTCGGCGTCGCCGCCGATCTCGCCGATCATCACGATGACCTTGGTCTCGGGGTCGGCCTCGAACGCCTCGAGGGCGTCGATGTGCGTCGTGCCGATGACCGGGTCGCCGCCGATGCCGACACCGGTCGAGAAACCGATGTCACGCAGCTCGTACATCATCTGGTAGGTCAGCGTGCCCGACTTCGACACGAGACCGATCGGGCCGGCACCGGTGATGTCGGCCGGGATGATGCCCGCGTTCGACTTGCCGGGGCTGATCACGCCGGGGCAGTTCGGCCCGATGATGCGGGTCTTGTTGCCGGTCGCGACGGCGTGCGCCCAGAAGTAGGCCGAGTCGTGCACCGGGATGCCCTCGGTGATCACCACGGCGAGCGGGATCTCGGCGTCGATCGCCTCGATGACCGCGTCCTTGGCGAACTTCGGCGGCACGAAGATGACCGAAACGTCGGCGCCGGTCTCCTTGATGGCCTCCTCGACCGTGCCGAACACGGTGAGGTCCTTGCCCTCGATGGAGACGGTCTGGCCGGCCTTGCGGGCGTTGACGCCACCCACGATGTTCGTGCCGGACTTCAGCATCTTGGTCGCGTGCTTCATGCCCTCGGAGCCGGTGAGCCCCTGGACGATGACCTTGCTGTTCTCGTTGATGAAGATCGACATCTCACGCACCTGCCGCGGCGAGCTCGGCGGCCTTGTCGGCCGCGTTGTCCATTGTGTCCACCACGGTGACGAGCGGGTGGTTCGCGTCGGCAAGGATCTGACGTCCCTCGACGACGTTGTTGCCGTCCAGCCGCACGACGAGCGGCTTGGTGGCCTCGTCGCCCAGGATCTTCAGCGCTTCGACGATGCCGTTCGCGACCGCGTCGCAAGCGGTGATGCCGCCGAAGACGTTGACGAAGACGCTCTTCACGTCGGTGTCGTTGAGGATGACGTCCAGCCCGGCCGCCATGACCTCGGCCGAAGCGCCGCCGCCGATGTCGAGGAAGTTGGCGGGCTTGACGCCGCCGTGCTTCTCGCCCGCGTACGCCACGACGTCCAGCGTGGACATCACGAGGCCCGCGCCGTTGCCGATGATGCCGACCTCGCCGTCGAGCTTGACGTAGTTGAGGTCCTTGGCCTTGGCCTTCGCCTCGAGCGGGTTCTCCGCGTCCTTGTCGACCAGGGCCTCGTGGCCCGGCTGACGGAACGAGGCGTTCTCGTCGAGGGTGACCTTGCCGTCGAGGGCGATGATCTTGTCCTGCGGGTCACGGACCAGCGGGTTGACCTCGACCAGCGTGGCGTCCTCGGAGACGAAGGTCTCCCAGAGCTTCACGACGACGTCGGCGGCCTCGTCGACGACCTTCTCCGGGAACTTGCCCGCGGTCAGGATCTCGACGGCCTTCGCCGTGTCGACACCGGCGATCGCGTCGACCGGGATCTTCGCGAGCGCTTCGGGACGCTCGACGGCCAGCTGCTCGATCTCCACGCCGCCTTCGGCGGAAGCCATCGCGAGGAAGGTGCGGTTCGCACGGTCCAGCAGGAAGGAGAAGTAGTACTCCTCGGAAATGTCCGAGGCTTCGGCCACCAGCACGCGACGCGTGATGTGGCCCTTGATGTCCAGACCGAGGATCGCCTCGGCCTTCTCGGCGGCCTCATCCGGCGTCTGGGCCAGCTTGACGCCGCCGGCCTTGCCGCGGCCGCCGGTCTTGACCTGGGCCTTGATGACGACCTGGTTGCCGATCTTCTCGGCGGTGGCCTTGGCTTCTTCGGGGGTGTTTGCCACGGCACCCGGCAGAACCGGTACTCCGTGGGCGGCGAAGAGATCCCTCGCCTGGTATTCGTAGAGGTCCACTACTCCAGTCTCCTGACGACACGCCACTGTGGTGGTCCGTTGCCGGACCGCGCTGTCGGACCAGTCGAGGTTAGCGACCTGCGTAGAAGCAGGGGACTCCGCACCTGGTGAAGTCGGTCACCGTACGCGGTCAGACGGTGTTTCCACGGTGTGAGACCGCACACCGGAGACCCAGTTCGCCGCGTTTTCCAGGCTTTCGAAGGCGTTCTCGAACCCGCTCGGGCCGTTACCGACCGCGAAGAGGAGAACGCCGGGGACGGCGTCGGCCAGACCCGCCGGTTCGCTCGCGCCGCACAGGACGCCGAGGATGTCCGGATCCTCCTGTTCGACTGTTCTGGCCATTTGGTCGACCGTGTCGAGACGCCCGGCGTAGACCACCTCGACGCCGTCGTCACGCAGCAGCCGCCCGAGAGCGACGGCCGCGCCTTCCTCGACGTCGAACTCGGCCAGCACGACCCGGAGAAGACGGCGCGTCATCCGGCCCGCCGTGCGCCCGCGACGGCCATCCCGGCCGTGACGAGGGTGACGACGGCGCCGGCCAGCGCGAGCCAGAACCCGATCCCGGCGGACGAGCCGTCGTACTCCGAGCCGACGAGCGGGAGTTCCGCCGCGCGCAGGCCGAGTACCAGTGCGGCCCCGGCCAAGGCGGACGCCGCCGCGACCGGCCGGGAGCGCGGGACGAGCGCGTACAGCCCCAGGACGACCGCGAGCGCGCCGAGCAGGCCCCACGACGCCGCACCGAAGTCCGACCACAGCCCGGGAGCGGTGTAGCCGGGCGCGGTGAACACCGGCGTGCCGAACGCGGCGATCGCCAGTACCGCCGCCGCGACGAGCGGGGTGAGCACGTTCCCGCCGGCCCGCGTTCCGTCGAGGCCGGTGTCCAGTTCCGCGTTGTCGTCGTCGGAGACGTCGCGTTCCACGACGCCGGTGATCACCGCGGCGAGCGCGGCCACGGCCGCCAGCACGAGCGCGATGAACGTCCACGTGACCCCGGGGCCCGCCGAGAAGCCGACCTTGTCCGGCAACGGCACCGGCAGGTCGACGCCGAACAGCGCCGGGTCCACCGCCTTGTCCTCGGTCACGGACAGGGCCGCGCTCAGCACCGCCGCGCCCGCGAGGACGACACCCGCCCACGTGGCCGCGACGACTCCCCTGGCGAACGCCGAGAGCCGCGGCACGAAGACGAACAGCGCGGGGACGGCGAGCACGACCGCGGCGCCGAGCAGCAGCCAGCGCGCCGGTGTCTCGGGTACCGGCGCCGGACCGTTGGCCTTCAGTACCGGAGCCAGCGCACCCGCCGCCGCGGCCGCGGCGGCGAGCAGCGCCAGACCGCCGGTGGCCAGCCGCCACCAGAACAGCCCCGGCAGCTTGGCCTCGCCCGCCATGTCCCCGGTGACGGCTTCGCCCGCTTCCGCGACGTCGAACCGGGTGAAGGCCAGCCCCACCAGCGCCAGGCCCGCGACGGCCACGACCACCGAACCCGGCGCGACCGAAAGCCGGTCCACGACCAGTCCCGCGAGCACGGGCGGGACACCGACCGCGAGCGCGGCCAGCCCCGCTCCGGCGAATCCGCCCTTGCCGACCTCGGCCGAGGGCGAACTCACCGCCACGAGCGCGGTCAACGGCAGCAAGGCCGCGAGCAACAGGTACCCGGCCATCGCGACGGTCGGACCCTCGAAGGCGTTCTTGGCCAGGAGGTACGCGTTGCCCGAACCGAACGGCGCGAGGAGCAGGCCGACCCCGCCCGCCACTCCGAGCACCGGCCCGAGCAGCCGCCAGCGGCGCCGCCCGTCGAGTTCACCCGCCAGTTCCGCCTCGTCGCGGGCGGCCCCGGCGGCGAACGCGCCGGCCGCGAGCGTGAGCAGGTGACCCGCCACCAGCGGCCACAGTCCCGGCCCCGCCGGAGGCAGCGCAAGCAGCCTGTCGGCGAGGAACAGTTCCGGGCGCGCGGCGAGGGAGCCGTCGGCGAGCAGCTGCAGATCCAGCAGTAGCCGTCCGGGCGCGAGCGCGGTGAGCCCGAGCACCAGACCCGCCGCGAGCCCTGAGCGTCCGGTGACCACCGCGAAGAGCACGGCCGCCGCGGGCGCCAAGGCCAGCACGACCAGCAGAGGAGCGGCGGTGAAACCAGGCGAACCGCCCTGGATGACGGGCAGGAGAGCACCGGCCGCCAGCGCGACCGCACCGGCCGACACCAGCCCCGCCGACATAAGGAGCGCTCGCGGGCGGGACCCCGGTTCGCTCCGGAGAAGTTCGGCGGACGCGGTACCGGGGACGGCTTGCCCGGCGGAGTCGCCAGGGTGCCGTGAGCGCGAAGTCATCGACGGCGACGCTAGCAAGCCGGGGCCGGCGCGACCCGGCAGCAGGGGGCGCCCTGGTTCCATCGGCGCTCGGCCAGCCCTTGAAGAAGGGTTGAGACGGTCCAGTCCGGGTAAACCTCCTTCAACACCGTCGGGCAACCGCTTATTTCCCTCGTTTGCCTCCTTTCCGGCCCTCCGGTACCCCCGAACGGCCCTCTGATCTTGTAACGCAAGTCACACGGTTGCGAGTAAACCTGCTCTAACTTTGGGTAATCCTCACTGGACAACGGCCAGATCGCCGCCACCCGATCGGCCGAGAGCGCCGCCAGATCTTGCTGATCGGGGTGCCGCTTCGTTACTGTCCCGGGGTCCCCATTACAGTCAGATCACGAATGAGAGCACCGAACGAACCACCCCCGAGGTTCTTCACCGGGATCCCCCGCCCGGGCTCTTGATCCGACTCCCCGAACACGGAAGGCCCCGTCTTGGCTTCACACCGCTCCCCCGGCGGCCAAGCTCCTTCCCCGGCGCTCGAGAACGCACTCGATGGTGCGGTCGTCCGCGTCCGGGGCTCGCACCGCCTGTCGCCCCCGTCCTCGGCCCTTCGCGGTCGTGTCGTGGTCGCAGCCGTCGCTGCCGGCGCCTTCGCGGCCGCCGCTGCCGGGCAGACCCTGAAGTCCGTTTCGGAATCCTCCGACGCCGCCGTCACGCCGCTGGCCAGCACCCAGGACGCGAGCGCCTCGTTCGCCCTCGGTGGCGGAGCCGGTGGTGGCGCACCCGAGCTGCTGCCGACGAGCCAGTCGACGAATGCCTCCGCCGAAGCCCAGAAGCTCTCGGAGAACAACAGCATCACCCAGGCCCGGGTCAAGCGTGAGGCCGAAGCGGCCCGAAAGGCCGAAGAAGAGGCCAAGCGCCCCAAGACCTGCATGCCTGCCAAGGGCACCTTCACCTCGGGCTTCGGCGCCCGGTGGGGCACGAGCCACCTCGGCATCGACATCGCGGCCCCGATCGGCACGCCGATCGTCGCGGCCTCCGACGGCACGGTCATCGAGGCCGGCCCGGCCAGCGGTTTCGGCCTCTGGGTCAAGGTCCAGCTCGCCGACGGCACCATCCACGTCTACGGCCACATGAACTCGTTCTCCGTCCGCGAAGGCCAGAAGGTCAAGTGCGGCGAGGAGATCGCCGAGGTCGGCAACCGTGGCCAGAGCACGGGCCCGCACCTGCACTTCGAGGTCTGGCAGAACGGCACGAAGAAGATCGACCCGCGCCCGTGGCTCGCCGCCCGTGGCGTGAGCGTCGGCTGATCGAGCCTCCGCTTTCCTTTCGACGCCGCACCTTTTCACCACACCGGTGAGGCCGCTCGCGTAGAGGGCGCGCCGGGCGACGACGCTCTGGCGCGCCTTCAAGACCTCCGCTTTCCCCTGCGAAGACAACAGCTTCGAGGACAACGGGAAGCGTCGTAGGCCATCAGGCCCGGAGCATGTGTGGTCTTTCAGACCCTCAGCGACCTCACGCGACGCCGTCGGGCAGCTTCCGGACGAAGTACCCCACGGCGATCTGCCAGACCGTGCAGAGACCCGCTGGCCGCCGTCGGGCGAAAAGTCCCCAAGGAAGAGTTCGGCACCCGGCTGGCCGCGGCCCGAACAGCCATCGCCGCGCGTGCCCGCATACGACGCACCGTCCGGCCCCGTCCGGTTCGTGCGTCCGCAGTAACGCGCGCCAGGCCGCGACCAGCCTGAGCACTTCCGGCGGTTCCGGACCCCGATCCGTCCCCGCCCCTTCTTCAACACCCCGCAGATACTCGAGTACCCCACTCGAGAGAACCCCAAACAAGACCCCGTCCACACCACTGCGCCCCCTCCTCCTGATCGGGGCACACCGGCTCGTCCAGCCTACCCCAGCGCATCGAACTCGTGTTCGATGGCACAGGTATACGGGAAGGGTCCGACAGTTTTCGCGAGCGGTGAAGAAACCGCAGGTCAGGGCTAGAGTTTGACCATCGGGACGCTGCCGATGAGCATCAGCCGGACCTTGCCGGCGGCACCGAAGTCGATCGTCGCCGTGGCCCGCGGGCCCGTGCCGTCACAAGCGACGACGGTTCCGAGCCCGTACTTGTCGTGGCTGACCCTGTCACCGACGTCCAGTTTGAGCGCGACGGTGTCCTTCCAGCCCTTGCCGAACGGGCTCGTGCTCGCCGTCCTCGACGCCGGCGAGCCACCGCCGCGGCTCCCCCAGGTCGTCGCGGCCCGCGGCGACCCGCCGGACGAACCGAAACCACCGGAGGACGAGGAAGGCGCGAGCCTGCGCCAATCGACCAGGTCGGCGGGAAGCTCGTCGAGGAACCGCGAGGCCGGGTTCATCTGCGGCTGGCCCCAGGCGGAGCGCACCATCGAACGGGAGACGTACAGCCTCTTCCTCGCCCGCGTGATCGCGACGTAGGCGAGGCGGCGCTCTTCGGCCAGCTCGGTCGGGTCACCGAGCGCGCGCATATGCGGGAAGATCCCGTCCTCCCAGCCCGTTCCGAAGACGACCGGGTATTCGAGGCCCTTCGCGGTGTGCACGGTCATCAGCGTGACCACGCCCGCGTCGTGCCCCTCTCCGTCATCGCCACCGTCGGGCGACGGGACCGAATCCGCGTCCGCCACCAGGGAGACCCGCTCCAGGAACGCGGGCAGCGACCCCGGCTCCGGCACTCCCGGCTCGGCCTCCGGCAGTTCACCCTCCGGACCGGCGACCTCGGTGGTGAATTCGGTGAACTCCCGCGCGACGGTGACGAGTTCCGTCAGGTTCTCCACCCGCGACGCGTCCTGCGGGTCTTCGGATTCCTCGAGTTCCGTGCGGTAGCCCGTGCGTTCCAGCACCGCTTCGAGGATGTCGGCGACTTCCGCGCCGCTCTCGACGACCTCGCCGAGCTCGTCCATCAACTCGACGAAACCGGTGATCGCCTTGGCGGAGCGCGGGTTCAGCAGCGGCACTTCGCCGTTGACCGCGCCGCGCAACGCTTGCGCGAAGGAGATGCGCTCGCGCTCGGCGTACGTCGCGATGACCGCTTCGGCGCGGTCCCCGATGCCCCGTTTGGGGACGTTGAGGATGCGGCGCAGGCTGACCGTGTCCTCCGGGTTCGCCAGCACCCTCAGGTACGCGAGCATGTCGCGGACCTCGCGCCGCTCGTAGAACCGCACCCCGCCGACGACCTTGTACGGCAGGCCGAGGCGGATGAAGATCTCTTCGAAGACACGGGACTGATTGTTGGTGCGATAGAAGACCGCGACATCGGAGTAGTCCGCTTCGCCCTTGTCCGCCAGCGCGTCGATCTCGCCCGCGACGAACGCCGCTTCGTCGTGCTCGTTGTCCGCGACGTAGCCGACGATCTTCTCGCCGTCACCGGAATCGGTCCACAGCCGCTTCGCGCGCCTGTTGGGGTTGCGCGCGATGACCGCGTTCGCCGCGTTCAGGATCGTCTGGGTCGAGCGGTAGTTCTGTTCCAGCAGCACGGTCCGCGCGTTCGGGAAGTCGCGCTCGAATTCCTCGATGTTGCGGATCGTCGCGCCGCGGAAGGCGTAGATCGACTGGTCCGCGTCGCCGACGACGCAGAGCTCGGCGGGCTCGATCCCGGCCTCGTTCGCCTCGGTGCCGACCAGCTCGCGGACCAGCGTGTACTGCGCGTGGTTCGTGTCCTGGTACTCGTCGACGAGCACGTGCCGGAACCGCCGCCGGTAGTACTCGGCGACGTCCGGGTACCGCTGCAGGAGTTCGACCGTCCGCATGATGAGGTCGTCGAAGTCGAACGCGTTGGCCTGGTTCAGCCGCCGCTGGTACTCGACGTAGACCTCGGCGACGCGGCGTTCCAGGTCGTTGCCCGCGTCGGCGACCGCCGTCTCCGGATCGATCAGCTCGTTCTTGAGGTTCGAGATGTGCACGGCCAGCGTGCGCGCCGCGTACTTCTTCGGGTCGATGTCGAGATCCCGGGCGACGAGGGTGATGAGCCGCTTCGTGTCGTCCGAGTCGTAGATGGAGAAACTCGACGACATCTCCAGCGTTTTGGCCTCACGGCGCAGGATCCGCACGCACATGGAGTGGAACGTCGACACCCACATGGCGTTCGCGCGGCGGCCGACGAGGTCGCTCACGCGCTCCCGCATCTCCGCGGCCGCCTTGTTGGTGAACGTGATCGCCATGATCTGGCCGGGGTGCACGTCCCGTTCGGCCAGCAGGTACGCGATCCGCCGGGTCAGCACCCGGGTCTTGCCGGAACCCGCGCCCGCGACGACGAGCAGCGGCGAGCCCGCATGGGTCACGGCCTCGCGCTGCGCCGGGTTCAGGTCGTCGAGCAGGTCCGAGTGCCGGGACTTGGCCGGACCGTCCGCTGGGAGATCGAAGAGGGTGTTCATCGCCGGTCCACGCTACAGCGCCGGGCGTAGGCGATGTTGCCGCCTGCCGTCCGACGCGCGAGCGGTGTTCGCGGCGGAGGATCGGTCGTCATGGACACCAACGGAATCCCCTCCCGGCTCAGGGCCGCCGACGTCGACCGCGAGCGGGTCGCCACCCGCATCCAGGCCGCCGGCGGTGAAGGCCGTCTCACTCTCGAAGAAGTGGAAGACCGGCTGAGCGCTGTGTATTCCGCCAAATACACGGACGACCTCGTCGCGCTCACGTCGGATCTGCCGGAACCCGTGCCGAAGCGGCGCCCGGTCGCCTTCGGGCATCCGGCGGTGCGGATCCACCTCGCGATCGCCGTGGTGCTTTCGGTGCTGCTGATCGTCCGCTGGACGGCTTCGGGGGCGCCGTTCTTCTGGCCCGCGATGCCGATGTTCTGGCTGGCGATGAGCGTCCTCGTGCACGCCCGCGTCCGCGGAGCACGCCGCCGCTTCAAGCCGGAGGACGGGGTCGCTGTGGCATAATGAGCGGCATGCGGCACCACGCGACGCGATTTTTTTACGGGACCCGGACTCCGGCTCCCGTGATCGCATAGTGCCGAAATGCCATCACCCGAAGCCCCGGAGTCCACGGACCCCGGGGCTTTACGCTGTTCCGGGGGCCAGCATGGGAATCCGGACCGAAGAAAGGTCCCGATGAACACCACACAGAAGCCCGACGCCGAAGAACCCACCGCCACCGCCGAAGAGATCGGCGAGCTCCGCAAGGAGATCGACTTCCTCGACGGCGAGATCCTGCGGCTGGTCAAACGCCGCGTCGAAGTCTCCAAGACGATCGGTGCGGCCAGGATGGCCGCGGGCGGCACCAGGATCGTCTACAACCGCGAGATGGACGTGCTGGCGCGCTACCGCGAGCTCGGGCCGGAGGGACGGCAGCTGGCGATGGCGCTGCTCAACCTCGGGCGGGGCAGGCTGGGGCGGTAGGTGGTAGCAAAGGTCCCTTGCTCCCCCACGGCGCGCCGGGATCGCGTTTAGCCCGCTAAACGCGATCCGGCGACGTCACGATCCTGTGCCGTGAGGCGGAACTCAGGGTGATCCCCGAGCCACGACGGCGCGGGACAGGGCAAACTGGACACATGATTAACCTCATCGCCGTGATCATCGCGATCGCCGGTGTCCTCGCGGCATTGGGCCATCTCGGTTATCTCGCCATGCTGAACAACGCGGCGGGTAAGCGCGCGGGCGGCACCCCCATCGCCCAGTACGTCAAGACGCGCTGGCCGATCGCAGCGGGTACCACCGCCGCCTCGCTTTTCGCCTGGCTGCTCACGAGTGGGGGAACGACGCTCGACATCATCGCCATTCTGCTTGCAGCGGGTAGCGGAATCACCGCCACGAAAGCCCTGCAATCGACCCAGCAGAAGTACCGCAGCGGCAACTGAACGGCTTCACCAGCGCCGATAGCACTCCGTAACGTCACCGAGGCCCGTTCGGCCGCGCCCGACCGAGTGAAACATCTGCAACTTGCAGAGTGGGTGAAGACTTGCGGGTGTCGAACTTTTAGTGTGGACCTCGTGTGGACCCTTGCGTCTGGGTCGGGCGATGCCCGCATGGCGCGCGGGGGCGATGGCCCCGCGCGCCCCCAGTCGTATGCGCGTGCATTTGCTCACGAGAGTGCTTGGGAGTCTGCAAGCGAGGGATCCCGTGAACCCGCTGCTCCGTTCGGCTTAACCGGTGTCACATCGCCGTCAGGGCCGGCCTGTGAGGGGGTCGCTCGGACATGAACGGCTGGGCGGAACACCAGGGACGGGACGGCGCCACGCATGCGGGCCGTCACCGGGCGGGCGGTACCGAAGGCTGGACTCCGGCCGTGCCGCCGAGGCGGCAGCGCCCAGGCGGGCACGGCCATCACGCGCACCGCGAGTTCGCCCCGCCCTCCACCGGTTCCCTTCCCCTGCCGCCACCGCGGGACAGGAGGGCGCCGAGCCCCGGCTACGCCCCATCGAGCGGCCGTCTGCCGCTCCCACAACCCGCACGCGAGGTCCCCGCGCGCGTCGAGGTCTCCTTCACCGAACCGGTTTCGCCCCCCACTGGGGAACGGACCGCGAAGGTCGCGCAGCGTACGAAGGTGACGCTGACCGCCCCCGCGCCCCGCCGTCCTGAGCCAGTGGAGGTCGACGACACCGACGACGTCCGCGTCTACCTCGCCCCGCCGGTCGACGGCCTGAGCACCTTCGACCTCGGTTCGGTGCCCGCGTCGGTGACCCCGCCCAAGACCTGGCGCAAGGCCGCCTGGTTCGCGGCGGCGGCTTCCGCGCTCGTCGTGGTCGGACTGCTCTTCGCCGGTTCGTACCTGGTCGGCAAACCCCTCCCGGAGCAGCAGAGCCAGGGCGGCTGGCCCGGTTACCGCGGTGGCAGCCCGCTGACCCAGGACGGTGTCGCCGGACATCCGGCCACACCGCCGCAGGGCGGCGCGGCGGGCAACCCGTCCGAATCCCAGACCGAGTCCGCCACCAGGGACGACCGCAGCTCCGCCAACTCCGGCACCCCCTCGGACAGCGAGACCGCCGGGACCGGCTCGTCGCGGCCCGATTCGAGCGGACCGGTGACGTCGGGGCGGCCCGCGCCGCCGTCGAGCGACCGGCCACAGAAGCCGCCGGTCGTCCCGGCCAACCGCACCACCACACCGGCCCCCTGGTACTCGGAGCAGCAGGACGCGGAGGCGATGGGTGACAACACCGAGATCTTCCTCAACTCGGTCACCACGAACCCCCAGGAAGCGGCCTCGGTGACCTCCGGCGGCCTTCGCGAAGAAGGCGCGGAGGGCCTCCGTGAGCGCTACGCCGACGTCGCCTACTTCGAGGTGAAGAAGGTCAGCATCGACCAGCGCCGCGGCGTCACGGTCAACACCGTCGAGGTCACGCACAAGGACGGCACGAAGACCATGGAGCAGCGCACGTTCACCTTCGGCGACGAGGCCAAGATCGTCGACGACGGCATGTAGGCGACCACGCACGTGCAAGTGTCCTGTTCCTCTGCACGTGCGGTGCGTTGAGCGGTCGTCCCTGGTCCGGGTGGGTGACCTAAGCTGCCGTTCGTCGTATCGCGACGGCATTCCGGCGATGGAGTCTGGCCGTGGGCCGTCCGCACAGGGTTACCTGGCGACTGCAGGGTCCGCACCGTTCAGAAGACGGCCGCGCGGACCAGAGGCGTCGGCCGAACGGCCCAGCGCCTGCCCCGGACCAGAGCGAGGAATTTCGTGCTTGATCGACAGCGCATACGGCGTGAGGACGCCGTACGTGTCGAGGACGTCATCCCGGAAGAGATCCTGAACGACACCCGCGTCGACCGCGAGTACCTGGAGCAGGTCTTCCGCGAGCCGCAGAAGTTCGTACCCGCGCGCACCCGCGAAGAGCGGCCGGCGCGACCCGAACCCGAGGTGGACGAGCCGGAGAGCCGCACCGTCCGGCGGGCCAAGCTGGCCGGCCTGGTCGCCGCCGGGCTCCTGGTCGCGGGCGCCGTCGTCACCGCGGGCGTGCTCGCCGGCGCGCAGCCGCAGGGCACCGTGCCGGGTGCCGCCGCACCCGAAGCCATGAGCGGGGCCGCCGCGCTCGGCGGGCTCGCCGTCCCGGACTCCACCGAGCCGCAGCGGAAGCAGGAGACCCCGACGCCGTCGGGCACCAGCACGACACCTCAGCCGTCTTCGGGCACCGGCTCGGGCTCGCTCCCGCCGCAGGGCTCGTCGTCCAGCAGCACCAGCTCGCAGCCCGCCGTCAAGCCCGCCGCGGTCAGCACGGCCGAGGACAAGATCGACGCGGTCCGGAAGTTCTACCAGACCGTCGACGCCGATCCCTACGGCGCGATGTCGCTGATCACGCCGGTGCTGGCCGAGTCGGAGGCGGGCAAGCTGATCGAGGCGTGGAGCGCGATGGACGCCATCCAGATCCAGGACCTCCACGAACAGGCCGACGGCACCATCCTCGCCGTCGTGACCATGCGCAACCCGGACGGCGGCCTGCTGCGGGTCACGCAGGTGCTCGAATTCGCCGACGAGACCTCCGGCCTGATCACCGACGCGCGGCTGCTGTCCGCTCAGCACATGTGACGGACACCGCGCGTGTAACAGCCCTCCACCCAGGGCGATCAGAGTGTGCCGCGTGTGTGTGCGCAGAGTGAGCGCCTAGCCTTGTCACGAGTCGGTCTCGGAAAAGCCGGCACACAGACCACTACATGTGCATACGCTCCAACGCTGTGGCGTGCTGAAGGCCGCACCGCGCACGCGGACGATTCCGCGTCGTGAAGACGGAGCCCAAAGGGAGGTCGCGTGAGCGACGAGGGTCGCCTGGTCGCCGGTCGATATCGCATCGCCGGGCGGATCGGCACGGGCGCGATGGGGGCCGTGTGGCAAGCGCACGACGAGGTACTCGGCCGCACGGTGGCGATCAAGCAGTTGCTTCTGCAACCCGGGCTTGAGGCTCACGACGCCGAAGACGCCCGGCAGCGCACGATGCGCGAGGGGCGGATCGCCGCCAGGCTGCACCACCCGAACGCCATCTCGGTGTTCGACGTCGTCACCGACGACAACGGCCAGCCGTGCCTGATCATGGAGTACCTGAACTCCACCAGCCTCGCCCAGGTGCTGCAGGAGGAGCGGACGCTGCCGCCGACGGAGGTCGCGCGGATCGGCGCCCAGGTCGCGGCCGCGCTGACCGAGGCGCACGCGGTCGGCATCGTGCACCGGGACATCAAGCCGGGCAACATCCTGCTGGCGCCCAACGGCACCGTGAAGATCACCGACTTCGGCATCTCGCGGGCCAAGGACGACGTCACGGTCACGAAGACCGGGATGATCGCCGGGACCCCCGCCTACCTGGCGCCCGAGGTGGCCATCGGCGGCGACCCGGGCCCGGAGTCCGACGTCTTCTCGCTCGGCTCGACGCTCTACGCCGCCTGCGAAGGCCAGCCGCCGTTCGGCCTCAGCGAGAACACGCTGAGCCTGCTGCACGCGGTCGCGGCCGGGCAGATCATCCCGCCGCGCCAGTCCGGCCCGCTCGCCAGCGTGCTGGCCGTGCTGCTGCACCCGGAGGTGCGGCACCGCCCCACCGCCGAAGAGTGCGAAGAGCTCCTCGCCGCCGTCGCCCGCGGTGAAACGCCGCTGGGCGGCCCCGCGGACGACACCGTGCTCGCCGCCCCGATCGCGGGCGCGCTCGCCGGTGGCGGCGTGACCCAGGCGCTCGACAGCGAAGCCGCCGGACACTCGGGCTCGCTCCTCGACGAGCAGCAGGACGCGGCCGGGTCGTACTACGACGACGAGGACGACTACCAGCAGCCGCCCGCGTCGGGCTACCCGGAAGACGACTACGACGGGTACGACAACTACGACGAGACGGCGTTGCTGGCCGAACGGGGCCACCCCGGCGGCGGCCCCGCGCCCACGCGCGCCGTCCCGATCCCCGCGGGCGACTACGACGACGACCCCTACGACGACGATTACGACGACCCGCCCCCGCCGCCGCCCACCCGCGCGCAGACCAGCCCGGTTGACGAGGACGACGACGAGAAGCCGGGCGCGTGGAAGAAGCCCGCGCTCATCGGCGGTGTCGTGGTCGTGGCGCTGGCCGCGCTGGGTTTCTGGCTGTTGAGCCCGAACAACCCGGAGACGCCCGCGCAGGTGGGCAACTCGTCGACGAAGCCGACTCCTTCGGCGACGTCTTCGGCTCCGGAGACGACGGAAACGCCGACCGAGACGCAGTCGGCCGAGCCGCCCAAGGACACTCCGACTTCGTCGAAGAAGACCTCGAGCAAGGCGAGCCAGACTCAGGAACCGGATCCGCCGACGCCGACGAAGACTCCGACCAAAACGACGCCGACGAAGACAACGACTCCGACCACACCGACAACTCAGTCGAACACGGAGACACCGACTTCGACTCCGGCCGGCACTTGATCCGAGGCTGCAATTGAGTTCTGAAGGTTCCATCGTCGGCGGCCGGTACCGCCTGGACCAGCCCATCGGGCGCGGCCGGGCGGGCATCGTGTGGCTGGCGTTCGACACACGCCTGCTCCGCACCGTCGCGATGAAGCGCATGTACCTGCCGGTCGGCCTGCCGCCGGACCGGGCGGAGCAGGCCAAGGCCGTCGTCGTCCAAGAAGGCAAGGACGCGGCCAAGTTCGAGCACGCCACCGCCATCAAGGTGTACGACGTGCTGCCCGACGGGCCGGACGTGTGGCTGGTGATGGAGTACATCCCGTCCCGTGGGATGGCGACCTTCCTCGCCGAGCACGGCAGGCTGACCGCGGAACAGGCCGCCGGGCTGGGCATCGTCCTCGGCCGCGCGCTGGCCGCGATGCACGAGGCCGGGGTGGTGCACCGGACCGTCGAGCCGGGCACGGTCCTGCTGGCCGACGACGGCGGCGTGAAGCTCACCGACATCGGCATCACCGGTGGTGGCCCGAGCCCCGCGTACCGGGCGCCCGAGGTGGCGCGCGGCGAACCGGCGACTTCGGCGTCCGACGTGTTCTCGCTGGGCGCGACGCTGTACACGGCCGTCGAGGGGGTGCCGCCGTTCGGTGAAGACGGCGAATCCTCGGAACGGCCGCCGCAGACCGCCGGACCGCTGGCGGGCGCGCTGCGCAAGATGTTGCGGGCGGAGCCGGACGCGCGGCCGACGATGGCCGACACGGTGCGCTCGCTGAACGCGATCACGGAGGGGCGGCAAACGGCGTTCATCCCGCCGACCGCGCCCGCCATGCCGACGGTTCCGGCCTCGATGCCGATGCCCGTCCAGCAGGCACCGCAGCAGCCGATGCAGCAGTTCCCGCAGCACCAGCCGCAGCAGTATCAGCCGCCGCAGCCGCAATACGCGCCGCCGACCCAGCAGTACGCGCCCGCCGCGCCGGTGGCCGCGAAGTCGCCCGACACCCGGAAGTGGCTGATCACGGCCGGTGCCGTGGTGGCGGCGATCCTCATCGGTGTGCTGTTCGCGGAACTGTTCCTGATCTGACCAGCCAGGCTCCGCCTGTCCGTTGAGGGTGGTGGCGGGGCGGGGTCCGGGCTAGAGCCGCTCGAGGACCAGAGTCGCCAGCTCGACCGGACGGCTGAGATACGGGCTGTGGCTCGCCCGCCAGGTCACCGTCGTGTCGCAGCGCGCGGCGCAGTGAGCCACGAGTTCGGGGGCGAGGGTCCGGTCTTCGGTGCAGGCGATGTACGTGCTCGGGGTGTCCTTCCACGCCGAACCCTCCGGCGACTCGTCGAAGATCGTGACGGGTTCCGGGCGCAGCAACGCCGTCGCCCGCTCGGCGACGGCGTCCGTGCAGTCGGCGTACATGGCCTCGCGGACGGCGGCCAGGTCGAGATGGGTCAGGCCCTTGTCGTCGAAGGTCAAGGGCACCTGGGCGGGTTCGCGACCGGTTTCCTCCTTGATCCGCTCGATCCAGTACTGAGCGGTTTCCCCCGGCTCGCTGACGATCGCGGCCAGATAGACGAGGTGCGAAATCCCCTGAAGCCCGCCGGCGGTGAGCCCGCCGAAGGAGTGCGCGAGCACCACCGGTGGTTCGGCCGCCCGGTCGACGAGTTCCTGGACGGTCCGGGTGGTTTCGGCGATCGGACGCCCGCCGAGGTCGGGGACGGTGACGTCGGCGCCTTCCCGGCGCAGGCGTCCGGCGACGTCGTCGAAATGGGCGGGTTGGTGCCAAGAGCCGTGCAGGACGATCAGGGGACGCACCGGGGTCCTTTCGCTGGCGGGTTCCCTGCCAGGTTGTCGACCGCCGGCGCGGCTGATCAAGCTCAGCCGGTTTTCGTGCCCACTCGGCCAGTCCCGCTTACCTGTCCGGCCCCTTCGCGGATCGCGCCGAGGAACCGGCGCACGGCGGGGTGTTCCCTGGCGTGCGCGGCCACGGCGGCGTGGATGGACCGCACCGGATCCGGGCGGCGGACCTTGCGGATGGCGACGCCGGGGTGCGGGGCGCCGAGACCGAGCTCCGGGATCAGCGCGACACCGAGACCGGCGGCCACGAACCCTTGCGCCGTCTGGTAATCCTCGGATTCGACGACGTGGTTCGGGGCGAATCCGGCCGCGCCGCAGGCGTCGAGCAGGATGTCGCGGCAGGCGCCGGGAAGGCCGTCCACGCCGACCCACGGATCTTCCGCGAGTTCGCCGAGATCGAGGACGCGTTTGCGGGCGAGCCGGTGGTTCTTCGGCAGGATCGCGCGGTACGGGTCGTCGAGGAGGTGGACGTACTCGACCCCCTTGATCCGGGGAGTACTGCTGGGAAGCACGATCATCGCGACGTCGGCCTTGCCCGACTCGATCTCGGGCATCGAATCGTCGGGCTCGACCAGTTTCAGGTCGAGGCGGACACCGGGGAACTCCCGGCGCAGGGCGGCGACGGCCAAGGGCACCAACGAGGCGCCGGCCGTGGCGAAGTAGCGGATCGCGAGCCTGCCCGTGCGGCCTTCCTTGAGTTCGGTGAGCGCGGCTTCGGCCTTCGCGAGCTGGGTGCTCAGCGTTTCTGCGTGTTCGGACAGCAGCGAACCGGCGGGCGTCGGCCGCACGCCGCGGCCGACGCGCTCGAGCAGTTCGACGCCCGCTTCCCTTTCCAGGGTGGACAATTGCTGGCTGATCGCGGAAGGTGTGTAGCCGAGATTCCGGGCGGCGGCGGTGATCGAACCACTGCTGATCACGGCTCGGAGGACCTGCATGCGGCGGACGTCCAGCATGCCCCGATCTTACAGTTCTTCTTAAGGCTTCCTGCAGTTATTTTCGCTTGTCCTTACGCGTCGGCGCGGCGAAGCTGGGCCGGGCACTTAAGGAGGACTGGTGGGCGAGACGAAGACCCTGCTGCGGATCGGCGCGCTGGCGCTCATGTGGGGATCGAGTTTCTTCTGGATCAAACTGGGGCTCGACGCGTTCACGCCGGTGCAGCTGGTGCTGGCGCGGGTGGCGCTCGGCGCGGCGGTGCTGATCGGGCTCTGCTACCTCGGCCGGGACCGGTTGCCGTCGGGGCGGCGGATCTGGGGACATCTGGCCGTCGCGGCGTTCTTCCACAACGCGCTGCCGTTCCTGCTGTTCGCGTGGGGTGAGCTGACCGTCGACTCCGGGATCACCGGGGTGCTGAACTCGACCACGCCGTTGTGGGTGCTGCTGGCCGCTCCGATGATGGGCTCGCGGACGAAGATGACCGCGGTGCGGGTCACCGGGCTCGTCGTCGGGCTCGTCGGGATCCTGCTGATCTTCGCGCCGTGGGAGGCCTCCGGCCTGCTGAGCTGGGGCGCGCTGGCGTGCCTCGCGGCGGCCGCGAGCTACGGTTTCGCCTTCGTCTACGAGGGCAAGTACCTCACCGGCACCGGCGACTCGCCGATGTCACTGGCCGGCGGCCAGATGCTGCTGGCGACCGGGTTCCTGCTGCTCGCGATGCCGATGGGCGGTTTCGAACCGGTGCACCTGAGCACCGGCGCGGTCGTCGCGGTCGTGATCCTGGGGATCGGGTCGACCGGGATCGCGTTCGCGCTGAACTATCAGCTCCTCGCGAGCGAGGGCGCCGTCGCGGCGTCGATCGTCGGCTACCTGCTGCCGGTGGTTTCGGTGCTGCTGGGAGCGGTGTTCCTGGCCGAGCCGCTGAACCTGCGGGTGATCGCCGGGATGGTCGTCGTGCTGGGTGGGGTCGCGCTGACCCGGCTGCGCCCGCGGGAGCAAGGGACCTTTGCTACCACTCCGCAGGTCGAGCGCCCTTTGGCCGCCGCCGGGGACGCCGCGCCGTGACCTGCGTTTAGCGGGCTAAACGCGATGCGGTGGGGCCTGGGGGCTCGCCGGATCGCGTTTAGCCCGCTAAAGGCGACGCGACCGCGAGGACGAGCAGAGTGGCGAGAACGAGCTCGACCCAGAAGTAGAGCCAGCTCGGATAGAACCGCTCGGGCCGCTCCGCGAACCGCGCGACCAGCCGCCCGAAGGCCATCCCGGCGAGCGCGACGGCCACCGCGATCGCGACACCCCGCTGGATCCCGCCGACGTCGAAAGCCGCGAACCCGAGCAGCACCGCGACAGCCACACCGAAGCCGCCGTACACCGCGCGCACCTCGGTTCGCGCCGTCGCCGACTCCAGCGAAATACCGAACGGCCGGATCAGCCGCTTCGGCGCGACGAGCCCGAGCAGCCCCATGCCCAGGAAGAACACGGCCACCAGGCCGATGAGAACAGCCGCCACCTAGACGAGACGCCGGTCGGAAGCCCAGCGCGAAAGCTCGTACCGGTTCGAAAGCTGCGTCTTCCGCAGCACGCTCGACACGTGGGTCTCGACGGTCTTCACCGAGATGAACAGCTCCGACGCGATCTCCTTGTACGCGTACCCGCGCGCGAGCAGCCGCAGCACGTCGCGCTCGCGCGGGGTCAGCAGGTCGAGATCCGGGTCGCTGATCGGCGCGGAACCCGGCCGGTCGGCGAACGCGTCGAGCACGAACCCGGCCAGCCGCGGCGAGAACACCGCGTCCCCGTCCGAGACCCGCACGACGGCGCGGACGAGCTCCTTCGACGAGATCGTCTTCGTGACGTACCCCCGCGCCCCCGCGCGGATCACGGCGATCACGTCTTCCGCGGCGTCGGAGACCGACAGCGCGAGGAACACGACGTCCGGCAGTTCCGGCCGGACCCGGCGCAGCACCTCGGCGCCGCCGCCGTCCGGCATGTGCACGTCGAGCAGCACGACCTGCGGTTTGGTCCGGGCGATACCCGCGACCGCTTCGGCGACCGAGCCCGCCTCGCCGACCACGCGGACGTCGTCGGTGATCGAGTCCAGTTCGGTGCGCACACCCGCGCGGAAGAGCGCGTGGTCGTCGACGAGGAAGACCTTGACCGGCTCCCGCGTCTGCTGGTTCTCCGTCACGATGCTCCCTCGCTCGCCCTGTCCCGTGAGCATAGCGACCTCACGCCGCGCCCTTCCCCGCCTTGACCGGCATCTCCAGCTGGACCTCGGTCCCTTCACCCGGTGCGGTACGAAGCTTGAGCTTCCCGCCGTGCCGCTCCATCCGCCCCCGGATGGAATCGGCGAGCCCGTGCCGATCGCTCGGCACGACGTCGGGGTCGAACCCCTTCCCCCGGTCGCGCACGAAGACCGTCACCGCGGTCGGCTCGACCTCGGCGTACACGCTGACCTCGTCGACACCCGCGTGCTTGGCGGCGTTGACGATCGCTTCGCGCGCCGCCTGGACCAACGCGGTCAGCGGCTCGTTCAGCGTGGCCTCCCCCACGACGACCTGCTGCACCGAGATCGCGAACGCGTCCTCGACCTCGCCGCACGCGGCAGCGAGCACTTCGGACAGCTGGCCGCTGACGGCCTCGTCCTCGGTCTTCTTGTTCTTGCCGTACCCCGACGGCCCGTACAGCCAGCCCCGCAGCTCACGTTCCTGACCGCGCGCGAGCCTCGCGACCTCGCGGGGCGAATCCGCCTGCTTCTGGATCAGCGCGAGGGTCTGGAGGACCGAGTCGTGCAGGTGCGCGGCGATCTCGGCGCGTTCGTCGGTGCGGATGCGGGCCATGCGCTCGTCGGACAGGTCACGGACCAGGCGCAGCCAGAACGGGACGGTCAGCACGGCCACCCCGAACAGCGTCGCGATCACGGCGACCAGCGCGAACTTGACCTGGTCGATGCTGCCGCTCTCCAGCACGACGACGCCGATCCCGGTCATCACCAGCGCGACGCCGGCGACCACGCGGATCGCGGCCGACCAGCCACCGCCGCCGAGGAACGCCGTGGCGACACCGCCCTTGGCACCGAGGCGCCAGCGGCGGCGTTGCGACTCGTCGGCCTCACGCCAGACGACGGCCGCGCCGATCATCGCCAGTGCCAGCGGGATGGCGACCCAGCCGCTGATCAGGCCGGTCAGCGTGCCGCTGGCGACGGCGAGGCCGACCCCCAGCGCCATCAGGCCGAACGCCTGCTGCTTCTCCTTCGGCGCGGACTTCTCCGGCTCGACTTCACCGGATTGCTGCTGGACGAACACCCAGAGCAGGCCGTAGGCGAGCAGGCCGACGCCGTTCAGCGCGGCCAGCAACGCGAACGCCGTCCGGACCCAGAGCACCTTGACGCCGAGGTGATCGGCGAGACCGCCGGCGACACCCGCGATGGCGCGGCCGGAACGGCGGCGGTACATCTTGGGCGGCTCGAACGGTGCCGGGGACAGGCTGCCGGGAACGGGCACCGGAGGGCGCTCGATGATCGTCGGCTTCACCTGCTCGGCGAGGTCGTTGGGGGCGGATTCCTGCACGTTCTCCATGGTCACATGCCACGGGGTACCGATCCATCGGGGAAACCCCTGACTCTTCCCGCTGGGGGAAACCTCAGGGACGTTCCCGGATGTGGTGGGGCCCGGCGGGGCGCATTCTTTGTGGCATGAGTGGGAGTGAGACACAGGTTCCGAAGCGCGGCCCCGCGGCCGGCTTCGAGGAGACCGTCAAGGATTTCTGGCGGAGCAGGCCGGTCCGTCCGGTGGCCGGCCGCAAGTTCGCCGGCGTCGCCGCGGGTATCGGCTACCGGTACGGCATCGACCCGACCGTGGTCCGGGTCGCGCTGGTCGCGGCGACCGTGTTCGGCGGTTTCGGCGTCTTCGTCTATCTGCTGGGCTGGCTGTTCCTGCCGCAGGAGGGCGACCCCGTTTCCGCGTTCGAGAGCCTGATCGGCCGTGGGCGCGCGTCGAGCTCGCCGGCGTTCGCGGTGCTGCTGCTGCTTCTGCTTTTCCCCGGGCTCACCTGGACCCTGAGCGGCGGCTGGATGGCCGACGGCACCGGGCTGATCGGGTTCGCGCTGATGGCCGTCGCGCTGTATCTGCTGCACCGCAACCGCGGGCAGTTCAACCGGCCGACGATGCCCGCACCGGTGTATCCGACGGCCGCGTTCTCCATGGCATCGGCGTCAGCGGCCTCCACCTCGACGGCGACCGAGGGCGGCTGGGACCCGCTCGCGGCGGACCCGTCCGCTTGGGATCTGCCGAATGCTTCGCCATCCGGCGGGCTGCCGCCGCAGACTCCTCCGCCGTCTCCCGCGCCGCCCGCGCCCCGCGGTCGTAAGTCGAAGATCGGTGTCGCGACCTTCGGGATCGCCGTGCTGGTCGCCGGGGTCGGCACCGTCCTGGGACTGGACGGCGAAGCGTGGTTCACTCCGCAACACGTCGTCGGGCTCACCCTGGGTGTGATCGGTATCGGGCTGGTGGCCGGTTCGTTCGTCCGGGGCGGCCGCGGGCTGATCGGGCTCGCGGTGCCGCTCGCGATCGTCGGGATGGCGCTGACCACGGTCCCGTTCGAGAACTTCTCGGTGAAGGGCGGCGTCGGCGACCTGACGGCGACGCCCGTCCAGGCGTCCGAGGTGCTCCCGGAGTACCACCGGTCGGCGGGGAACATCGACGTCGACCTGACCAAGCTGCCCGCCGGCGCGTCGGTGAGCACGAAGGTCTCGAACGGGGCGGGCAACTCGACGGTGCTCGTGCCGGCGGGCGCCGAAGTGAAGGTCTCCTGCGAGACGGGCGCTGGCGACATCGACTGCCTAGGCCAGTCGCGCTCGGGGGTCGGCGAGGAGGTCGTCGACTTCACGTCGCCGGGCACCAATGGACAGAAGATCACCGTGAAGGTCGAGAACGGTGTCGGGAACGTGGAGGTGCGCCGTGGCTGAGTACGACTACGACAACGCGCAGGCCCAGTCGTCGCAGCCCGCCAAGCGAGGGGTGGACGTCTTCACCCTGATCTTCGGGATCGCGACGCTGCTGGTGTCGGGGTACGTCCTCTCGGACGGCGCCTCGTGGCTCCCGCAGTTCGACTTCCGGTGGGTCATGGCGGGTGGGGCGATCTTCGTCGGCGTCATGCTGCTCGCGGCTTCGCTGCGCAAGAGCCGCCGCTAGCGGCGCCGCTTCACGCTCCACCCCACTCCGAAGGCCCCGGCCCCTCGCCGGGGCCTTCGCCTTGCTCCCACCTGCGCCCGGACCTGCGTTTAGCGGGCTAATCGCGATCCGGGCCGCTCCAGATGCCCCGGCCGCCGACCTGCGTTTAGCGGGCTAAACGCGATCCGGGTCGCGCCGGGTGCCCCCAGAACCCAGAGCGCGTTTAGCGGGCTAAACGCGATCCGGTCGCCTGGGTGCCCAGAGGCGGCAGATCGCGATTAGCCCGCTAAACGCAGGTCCGAGCCGGGAGCGGTCACTCCCACTCGATGGTGCCCGGCGGCTTGGACGTGACGTCCAGGACCACCCGGTTCACCTCGGCGACCTCGTTGGTGATCCGGGTCGAGATCCGCTCCAGCACCTCGTACGGCAGCCGCGTCCAGTCCGCGGTCATCGCGTCCTCGGACGACACCGGCCGCAGCACGATCGGGTGCCCATAGGTCCGCCCGTCGCCCTGGACCCCGACACTGCGGACGTCGGCCAGCAGCACCACCGGACACTGCCAGATCTCGCCGTCCAGCCCGGCCGCGGTGAGTTCCTCACGCGCGATGGCGTCGGCCGCGCGCAGCGTCTCGAGCCGCTCGGCGTCGACGGCGCCGATGATCCGGATCCCGAGCCCCGGACCGGGGAACGGCTGCCGCTGCACGATCGTCTCCGGCAGCCCGAGCTCCAGCCCGACGCGCCGCACCTCGTCCTTGAACAGCAGGCGCAGCGGCTCGACGAGCTCGAACTGCAGGTCGTCGGGCAGGCCGCCGACGTTGTGGTGGCTCTTGATGTTCGCCGCGCCCTCGCCGCCGCCGGACTCGACGACGTCCGGGTACAGCGTGCCCTGTACCAGGAACTTGTAGTCGCCCTCGGCCTTGAGGTCGCGCTCGGCCTGCTCGAACACGCGGATGAACTCGCGGCCGATGATCTTCCGCTTCTCCTCCGGGTCGGTGACCCCGGCCAGCGCGTCGAGGAACCGATCCCGCGCGTCGACGGTCACCAGGTTCACCCCGGTGGCGGCGACGAAATCGCGCTCGACCTGGGTGCGCTCGCCGGAACGCAACAGACCGTGGTCGACGAACACGCAGGTCAGCCGGTCACCGATGGCCCGCTGGACCAGCGCGGCGGCCACGGCGGAGTCGACCCCGCCGGAGAGCCCGCAGATCGCCCGGCCGTCGCCGACCTGCTCGGCGATGCGCTTGACCTGGTCGTCGACGATGGACGACGTCGTCCACTGCGGCTTGATGCCCGCGATGTCGTGCAGGAAGCGGCGGAGCACCTCCTGGCCGTGCGGCGAGTGGTGCACCTCCGGGTGGTACTGGACGCCGGCGAAGCGGCGTTCGACGTCTTCGAACCCGGCGACGGCGGCGCCGTCACTCGAAGCGGTCACGGTGGCGCCCTCGGGAGCCTTGGTGACGCTGTCGTTGTGGCTCATCCACGCGGGCTGGTTGCTCGGGAGACCGGCGTGCAGCACGCCGCCTTCACCGGCGACGCGGACCTCGGTGCGGCCGAACTCGCGGATCCCGGTCGGCTCGACCGTCCCGCCGAGGGCCTGCGCGAGCACCTGGTGGCCGTAGCAGATGCCGAGGATCGGCACGCCCGCGTCGACCAGCCCGGGGGCGAGAGCCGGGGCGTTCTCCGCGTACACGCTGGAAGGACCACCGGAAAGAATGATCGCGGCGGGGTCCTTGGCGAGGATGTCCTCGGCGGTGGCGGTGTGCGGGACGACCTCGGAGTAGACCTGCGCCTCACGCACGCGCCGCGCGATCAGTTGCGCGTACTGCGCCCCGAAGTCCACGACGAGTACCGGACCGGTGGGACTTGGCACCTGAAACCTCCAGATCAGAGCAGTACGCTTCCCCACCATCGTCCCAGGTGGGCCGGGCCACCTCGTCGCCAACCCCCTCACGATTCAGGGCAGCGGATGACCGCGAGGCGTCCTACCGTCCGGACATGGACATCGACTGGAGCAAGGAACTCTCCGAACAGCTCGACTGGCACTGGACGCGGCATCTCCGGCCCCGGCTGGACGACCTCATCGACGACGAATACCTCTGGGAACCCGTCGAGGATTGCTGGAGCATCCGGCGGGACGAGAGCGGCAAGCCGACGATCGACTGGGCGTATCCGGAGCCATCGCCGCCGCCCGTGACGACGATCGCCTGGCGCCTCGCCCACATCATCGTCGGCGTCTTCGCGATGCGGAACGCGTCGCACTTCGGCGGTCCGCCCGCCGACTACCAGACCTTCCCCTACGCGGCCTCCGCCGAAGAAGCACTGAAGCAACTCGACGACGCCTACGCGCACTGGCGTGACGGCGTCCGCGGCCTCACCGCCGAAGACCTCCAGCGCCCCTGCGGCGAGGCCGAAGGCCCGTACGCGGAGTACCCGCTCGCGACCCTCGTCCTCCACATCAACCGGGAGGCCATCCACCACGGCGCCGAGGTCCTCCTCCTGCGCGACCTCTTTCGCTCACGCCCACGGCCGGATCGCGTTTAGCGGGCTAAACGCGATGCTCGAGGTGCTCGTCAAGCCCTGCCTCGAATACCTTGTCTCCATGGACATGATCACCCCGGAGCCGCGCCCCGCCTGGATCGCCGGACGCCCCGAGCAGGGCGCTTCGACGATCACCGTGCACCACCCCTACGACGGCAGCGAAGTCGCCACCGTCGCGGTGCCCGGCCCGGAGCAGGTCGAACGAGCGGTGAGCGCGGCGGCGAGCGTCGCGAAGGAGTTCCGCCGGTCGTCGGCGCACAGCCGCGCCGCGGCGCTCGACCATGTTTCGCGGGTCATCGCCGGCCGGACCGAGGAGATCGCCGAGGTCATCACCGCCGAGAACGGCAAGCCGCTCAAGTGGGCCGAGGCGGAGGTCCGGCGAGCGGTGTCGGTGTTCCGGATCGCGGCCGAAGAGGCCCGCCGGTTCAGCGGCGACCTGCAGCGCCTGGACACCGATCCGGCGGGCGAAGGCAGGCTGGCCCTCACCCGCCGGATCCCGCGCGGACCGGTGCTCGGCATCGCGCCGTTCAACTTCCCGCTGAACCTGGTGGCGCACAAGGTCGCGCCGTCGCTCGCGGTCGGCGCGCCGATCATCGTCAAACCCGCGCCGCGCACGCCGCTGGCCGCGCTGATCCTCGGCGAGATCCTGGCCGAGACGGACCTGCCCGAAGGCGCGTTCTCGGTGCTGCCGCTCGGCAACGACGAGACGTCGGCGCTGGTCGCCGATCCCCGGCTGCCGGTCGTTTCGTTCACCGGCTCGGGTCCGGTCGGCTGGTCGATCGCGGACGCCGCGCCACGCAAGCACGTCGTGCTCGAACTCGGCGGCAACGCGGCCGCCGTCGTGCTCCGCGACTGGCCGGATCCGGAAGGCGCCGCGGAACGCATCGCGACCTTCGGCAACTACCAGGCCGGACAGTCCTGCATCGCCGTGCAGCGGGTCATCGTCGAACGTGAGGTCGCCGAGGAATTCGTGCCCGCACTGGTGGAAGCCGTGCGGGCACAGCGAACCGGAGACCCGTACGACAAGAACACCGACGTGGGCCCGGTCGTCGACGAGGCCGCGGCGGAGCGGATCGTCGCCTGGATCGACGAGGCCGTCGCCGCCGGCGCGAAGATCCTCACCGGCGGCAAACGGGACGGCGCGACGGTCGAGCCGACCGTGCTCACCGACGTGCCACCGTCCACAAAGGCCTGGGCCGAGGAGATCTTCGGCCCGGTGCTCGCCGTGTCCATTGTGGACGGCGTGGACGAGGCTTTCGCTTCGGTCAACGAATCCGCGTACGGCTTGCAGGCCGGGGTGTTCACCCGCGACGTGCATCTCGCCTTCTACGCGTCGACGGAACTCGAAGTCGGCGGCGTGATCATCGGCGACGTCCCGAGCTACCGAGCGGACCAGATGCCTTACGGCGGCGTCAAGGGATCGGGCGTCGGCAGGGAAGGCGTCCTCGCCGCGATGCAAGACTTGACCGAGGAACGGGTCACCGTCTTCACCGGCATCGACCTCTAGTCCCGGGTGACGGCCTGCGCGAACCCGAACACCTTGTCCGGGTCGTAGGTCTTCGCCACCTGCTTGAGGCGCGCGACGTTGCCGCCGTAGTAGGCCGTCATCCAGTCGGGCAGGGCGGGGTCGATGTAGTTGACGTAGCCCCCGCCCAGCCCGAGACCCGACACCACCTCCGCGACGGATTTCGTTGCCGCGGAACGATTGCTCACGTCCGCCTGACTGTAGATCTGCACGCTCCCGATCGCCTTCCGGTGCCAGAACGCGGTGGCGTCCGGGGCGATATCGGCGACGGCGCCGCCGAGACCGTCGACCAGCAGGTCCATTCCTTGCCTGCCCTTGAGGACTGACGTCAGTTTCGCGGGCTCCACCGGTTCTTCGAGTATCCGCGATGAGGCCACAAAGGACTGACGGTTCTCACTGCCGGAGAAGTACTTCATGGCACCGAGGTAGTCGAGCTGCTTGACCGTCCGCGTTCCACCGACCTGGTCGAGAAGCCTGCCCAGCGAAGCGGAATCGCCGACGTAGCAACCGGAAATGCGCACACCGACCGTCGATCCGCCGGACAGCACGACATTCGCCCACAGCTCGGGCGGCGCTTCGGGAAGCCAACGCTGCCATTCGGCTACGACGTCGTTCGCGCTGCCCGCCGGGAACCGCAAGGAGAACACCGAAACGGCCGAGGGCGCCGGATCGGTACGGAAGGTGAACGAGGTGACGACACCGAAGTTGCCGCCTCCCCCGCCGCGCAGCGCCCAGAACAGTTCCGGCTCGGAATCCGCCGACGCCGTCCGCAGTTTCCCGTCCGCCGTGACGACCTGCGCGGACACCAGATGGTCACAGGTGAGCCCGTATTTCCGCGCGAGCACACCGATTCCGCCGCCGAGCGTCAGCCCGGCGATCCCGACGCTGGGACAGGAACCCGCGGGCAGGCAACGGCCCGCCCCGCCGAGCGCCGCGTAGACGTCCTTCAGCTTCGCGCCCGCGCCGATCACGACCTGTTCACCTTGGACGTCCACTGAGGACATTCCACCGAGGTCGATCATCAATCCCCCGTCGGGAACCGAGTATCCGGCGTAGCTGTGCCCACCACTGCGCGCGGCGATGGGAACCCGTCTCGCCGCGATGGAAACAGCCGCCTGCACATCCTCGGGCTTGGCGCATTTCGCGATCGCGGCGGGCTTGAACCCGTCGAAGGCAGGATTGAACACGCGTTTGGCGCTGTCGTAGCCGGAATCCCCCGGCAAGAGCAGGGAAACCTTGTTCCGCAACGCCGCCCAGTCCGGCGGGCCGGACGGCGGCGTGACGTCGGTGCTCGGCGGCAACGACGTTCCCGGAGCGGAGCTGGGCGCCTGGGCCGGAGGCGCGGCGGAACACGCCGTCGCGGCCAACCCGGCCGCCGTCGCACCGGCGAGTTTGAGGAACGCCCTTCTTTCCATGCCTGTTAGACGCCCAGCCGACGGGCAGGTTGCGGCCTTACCCCCGAAGGTGTGCGCTCACCGGCACGACCAGGGGCGTACCGGACACCGGATCCGCCATGACCTTCGCGGTCAGGCCGAAGATCTCCTCGAGAAGCGGCTCGGTGAGCACCTCGGCGGGCGGGCCCTGCGCGACGATCCGGCCGCCGCGCATGGCGACCAGCTTGTCGGCGTAGCGGGCGGCGAGATTCAGATCGTGCAGCACCATCACCACGGTGGTGCCACGTTCTTCGTGCAGCCGGTACACCAGGTCCAGCACGTCGATCTGGTGCGCCAGGTCGAGATACGTGATCGGCTCGTCCAGCAGGAGCAGGCCGGTCTCCTGCGCCAGCGTCATCGAGATCCACGCCCGCTGCCGCTGCCCGCCGGAAAGCTGGTCGACGACCCGGCCGGCGTGCTCTTCCATCCCGGTCAGCCGCAGCGCCCGCTCGATCGCCTCGTCGTCGGAGGAAGACCACTGCCGGTACCAGCTTTGATGCGGATGCCGCCCCCGCCGGACCAGATCGGAGACGGTCAGCCCCTCGGGCGCGGACGGGGTCTGCGGCAGCAGGCCGATGATCTTGGCGACCTCGCGGGTCGGCAGCTTGTCGATGCGCTCGCCGTCGAGCAGCACCGCGCCCTGCCGTGGCTTGAGCAAGCGCGCCAGCGCGCGCAGCAGGGTCGACTTGCCGCAGCCGTTGGGGCCGATGATCGCGGTGACGGTCCCGTCGAGGACGTCGAGGTCCAGCCCGGTCACGACGGGCGTTTCGCCGTAGCCGAGTTCCAATTCCCGGGCACGCAGTCTGGCGTTCACGCGCGCTCCTCCTTACGGCTGCGGATGAACAGGAAGATCAGATACGGCGCCCCGAGGATCGCCGTCAGCACCCCGACCGGGAGCCCGGACAGGCCCGGCGTCACCCGGACGACGAAATCCGCGCCGACGGTCAGCAGGGCGCCGAGGACCATCGAGCCGAACAACGGCGGCTGCGCGGAGCGGACCAGCCTCAAGGCGATCTGCGGGGTGGCCAGCGCGACGAAGGTGATCGGGCCCGCGGCCGCGGTGGCGACGGCGGCCAAGGCCGCACCGAGCAGCAGCAGGGTCGCGCGGGCGGCGTCGACCCGGATACCCAGGCCGCGCGCGGTGTCGTCGCCGAACTGCAGGCCGCCGATGGTGTGCCCGGCGACCAGGGTGATCGGCGCGAGGACGGCCAGCGCCAGTAGGACCGGAGCGACCGATTCCCAGCCGACGTCGGCGAGGCTGCCCACGATCCACGTCGTCGCCCGCGCGGCGTTGTCGACGTCTCCGATGGTCAGCATCCAGTACACGAGGTTGTAGCCGACGGCCGAAAGCGCGATGCCGATCAGCACGAGCCGGTAGCCGTCGATCCCGCGCCGCCACGAAAGCGCGTACAGCAGGATTCCCGCGATCACGCCGCCCGCCAGCCCGGCGAGCGGGACGCCCAGCGTGCTCGCCAGGCCGCTGACCTGGCCGCCGGTACCGCCCGCGACGATCACGCCGACCGCGCCGACGCCCGCACCCCAGGTGATGCCGAGGATGTCCGGGCTGGCCAGCGGGTTCCTGGCGATGGTCTGGAACAGCGCGCCGGACAGCCCGAGGGCGGCGCCGACGCCGATCGCGGTCAAGGTACGCGGCATCCGCAGGTCGAAGATGATCCCGCGTTCCCGCGCGGTACCGCCGCCGAACAGCGTCTTCAAAACGTCGCCGACGCCGATGTGGGAGGTGCCGATACCGATGTTCAGCGCCGCGACCAGCACCAGCGCGACCGCCGCGAAGAGCACGACGGCGAGCGTCCTCGGCCGGACGGTCCAGGCCGCCGGGCCGAGTGAGATCACCTTGGGAGCCGTCATATCCGTGCCAGGCCCTTCTTGCGGACGAGGTGGACGAACACCGGCACGCCGAGCACCGCCAGCATGATGCCGACCTCCAGGTTGTCCGAGGCGACGACGCGGCCGAGCAGGTCCGCCGCCAGCAGCAGGATCGCGCCGAGCACGGCGGAGAACGGCACCAGCCACCGGTAGTCGGGTCCGCTGATGGCCCGCGCGAAATGCGGGACCAGCAGGCCGAGGAACGCGATCGGGCCGCAGGCGGCGACGGCCGCGCCGGTCAGCAGCGTGATCGCGGCGACCCCGAGCAGCCGCGTCCGGCCGACCCGCCGTCCGAGCGCGACGGCGACGTCGTCACCGAGCGCGAGCGTGTTCATGCCAGGGGTGTTGATCACCGCGAGGAGCAGGCCCGCGGCCACGAACGGGGCGATCTGGCCGATCATCGCGGGATCCCGGCCGGCGATCGAGCCGACGTGCCAGAACCGGTAGGTCTCCATCCCGCGGTCGTCGCCGAGCACGATCGCGGAGATGACGCCGTTGAGCAGGGCGCTCACCGCGGCTCCGGCCAGTGCGAGCGTCACCGGTGTGGCGCCGCGGCCACCGACCGCGCCGAGCAGGAAGACGACCGCGCTCGCGATCAGCGCGCCCGCGAAGCCGAACCAGATGAACGCGTACAGGTCGTCGATGCCCAGCACGACGACGGCGAGCACCACCGCGAACGCCGCGCCTTGGGTGACGCCGAGCAGGCCGGGGTCCGCGAGCGGGTTACGGGTGTGGCCCTGCATGAGCGCACCGGCCGCGCCGAGCGCGAGCCCCGCGAGGACACCGAGCAACGTGCGCGGCACCCGCAGCGAACGGACGATCAGGTGATCCGGCACACCCGCGGGATGGAAGATCGCGTCCCACACGACACCCAAAGGAATCGAACGCGCACCGAGGGCGATGCTCGCGACGCAGATCACAGCCAGAAGGGTGACCAGCAGGGCGCCCGCTGTCGCCTTTCCAACACGAACTTCCACTGTGGACATCCGCCATCCTATGCTCCGGTTAGGAAAGCCTAACCGCACAGAAAGAGTGACCCATGACCCCACCCCGGCGCGCAGTCCTCACCCTCGCCGTGACCGCCTGCCTGGCACTCTCCGCATGCGGTGGCGCAGAACAGGAATCCGCCTCCACCGGCACCGGCCAAAGTGGATTCCCGCGGACCATCGAACACGTGATGGGGTCGACCACGATCGACAAGCAGCCCACCACCGTCGCGGCGCTCGACTCCAGCTACGTCGACGCGGCACTGGCGCTCGAAACGAAGGTCGTGGCGTACACGAAGTACCGCAACTACGACAAGCTGCCGGACTACCTGGGCGACGACCGCAAGTTCGCCGAGGGCGCCAAGGAGATCGGCGCGCTCGAAAGCCCGGACATCGAGAAGCTGTACGACATCAAGCCGGAGCTGATCGTGTCCGCGAAGGTGCGGCACGAGAAGTTCTACGCGGAGTTCAGCAAGGTCGCACCCACGGTGTTCAGCCAGACCACCGGGGCCACGTGGAAGGACAACGTCCGGATGCTCGGCAAGGCGCTGGGCAAGGAAGCCTTGGCGGAGCAGAAGATCAAGTCCTACGAGGAGCGCGCCCGCAAGGTCGGCGACGCGGTCAAGGCGAAGCTCGGCAAGCCGGTGACGGCCTCCGTGGTCCGTTTCATCGAAGGGGAGCCGACGGTGCGGCTCTACAGCACCGCGTCGTTCCCCGGGAGCGTGATGGCCGACGCCGGGATCCAGCGCCCCGCCGGCCAGCCGGACAACAAGGCGAAGATCTCCAACGACCTGAGCCAGGAAGAGATCGGGAAGCTCGACGCCGAGGCGATCTTCATCGCCAGCTACACCGACGAGACCAAGCAGGCCGAAAACCCCATGACGAAGTTCCAGTCGAACCCGCTTTGGGGAACCCTCAAGGGAAAGAAGATCGACGTCAACGACACCACCTGGTTCACCTCGGTGAGCCTCCAGGGTGCGCACGCCATGCTCGACGACATCGCCAAGCAGTTCGGCGTGGACTCGTTCCGCGCCTAGTCCTTTGTGGACCGTGCCGTCACAGCCAATGCGGCAGCGGCGGCGCGGTGCCGTCCAAAGTGGATCCATCGCTACGGCCGGTGATCCACGCCAGGACGTCGCCCGGGGAGCCGGTCAGCTTGACCGGCTCTCCGGTGCCCATCCGCCACTCGTGACGGGTCCCGTCTGCGCCGACGGCGACCAGCAGGACGGCGGGCAGTTCGCCGCCGTACATGCCGATGGCGTTGCCGACGACGATCTCGAACTCGGCGCCGAGCAGCTCGGCGACGCGGGCGAAGTCGTAGCCGAGATCGAGGTCGGCCAGGTGGATCGCGGTCTCCGAGAGGCGGAGCCAGAGCACGAACTCGGCCGGGATCTCGCGACCCTGCCGGGCGCGCACGCGGACCTGCCACGCGTCGTCCGGCATGGTCGACGCGACTTCGACGAACCGTGCCGCGGACGCGACGACATCTTCGGCGATCTCCCCGGCGGACCGGTACGCACCCCTCTCGATGTCGTCGTCCCGCGCCGCCTCACCGGCGTACATCGGGGTCTCGACCCCCGACTTCGCCCAGGTGAGGAGGTTGACCAGGCCGTCGGCGTTGCGCGCGAGGTGGGACAGCAGATGCGCCCGCGTCCAGCCGGGCAAACCGCTCGGGGCGTGCACGGCCTCCTCGTCGAGCCCGCGCGCCAGCCGCGCCCATTCCTCGTGCAGGGCGCGGACGCGGTTCAGCAGGACGTGTGCGCGTTCGGAGGCTGTCACCTCCTCAACTTAGCGCCGAAGCGCCGCCGGCGCGTCCGCCGGAACCGCGGGGTTCTTCGGGGCGATCGGCTCGAGGCGCGCGTACGGCGAGTCCTGCGGCGGCCTGCTGTCCTGTTCACCCTTGTTGGGCCAGAACGAGAAGGCCCGCTCGGCCTGCGCGGTGATGGTCAGCGAGGGGTTGACGCCGAGGTTCGCCGTGATCGCCGAGCCATCCACAATGGACAGACCGGGGTAGTTGAAGACGCGGTGGTACGGGTCGATCACGCCGTTGTCGGGCGCCGTGCCGATCGGGGCGCCGCCGATGAAATGCGCCGTCAGCGGGATGTCGAAGATCTCGCCCCAGGTGCCGCCCGCCATGCCGCCGATCCGCTCGGCGGTGCGGAGGTTGGCTTCGTGCCCGGCGGGGATGAAGCTCGGGTTCGGCTCGCCGTGGCCCTGTTTGGACGTGTACTTGCGGCGGCCGAAGAGCCCGCGTTTGGTGTACGTGGTGATGGAGTTGTCGAGGCTCTGCATCACCAGCAGGATCACGGTCCGCTCGCTCCAGCGGTAGCCGTTGAGCAGCTTCACGGTCTGGACCGGGTGCTTGAACATGAAGTTCACGGCCTGGCGCCAGCGCGGGACCGCCGAATCGCCTTCGGTGGCGATGGTCTGGAGCAGGCTCATCGCGTTGCTGCCCTTGCCGTAGCGGACGGGCTCGATATGCGTGTTCTCGTCGGGGTGGATCGACGACGTGATCGCGACGCCGCGGCTGAAGTTCCGCTCCTCGTCGACCGAGGTCCGGGCGGCGCCGATGATGGCCTCGGAGTTGGTGCGGGTCAGCTCGCCGAGACGCGGTGAGAGCTTCGGCAGCTTGGCGGTGTCGCGCATGCTGTGAAGCAGGTTCTGCGTACCCCACGTGCCGGCGGCGAGCACCACCTGCGCGGCCGTCAGCTTGTGCCGGAACCTGCGCGAGGTGGTCCCGGTCTTCTTGATGCTCACCTCGTACCCACCTGCGTTTAGCGGGCTAATCGCGCTCACGGTGGTGAGCGGGATGACCTTCGCGCCGTCCTTCTCCGCGAGGTAGAGGTAGTTCTTGACCAGCGTGTTCTTGGCCCCGACGCGGCAGCCGGTCATGCAGGCGCCGCATTCGGTGCAGCCGGTGCGCGCCGGGCCCGCGCCGCCGAAGTACGGGTCCTCCGCGCGCTCCCCCGGCTTGCCGAAGTACACGCCGACGGGCGTGGGGTGGAACGAGTCCGCCACGCCCATGTCCTCGGCAACGCCTTTCATGACCACGTCCGACGGCGTGACGCTCGGGTTGGTGACCACGCCCAGCATGCGGCTGGCCTGGTCGTAGTGCGGGCCGAGCTCGGACTCCCAGTCGGTGATGTGGGACCACTGCGGGTCGACGTAGAACGGCTTCAGCGGGCGGTACAGCGTGTTCGCGTAGACCAGCGAGCCGCCACCGACGCCCGCGCCGGCGAGCACCATGACGTCCTTGAGCATGTGGATGCGCTGGATGCCGAAGCAGCCGACCTGCGGCGCCCAGACGTAGCGGCGAAGGTCCCAGGACGTCTTCGCGAACTCGTCGTCGGCGAAGCGGCGGCCCGCCTCGATGACGGCGACGCGGTAGCCCTTCTCGGTCAGGCGCAGGGCGGCGACACTGCCGCCGAACCCGGAGCCGACGACGATCACGTCGTAGTCGAAGTCGTCTTCAGTGGTGGTGTTACTCGCAGTCACACCCTCGACTGTAACCCCGGCCACCCCTTCTGACCAGAGGTAAGTTACTGGCCGGTTACCTTCCAGCCGGATGTACGAACGCGGCTGGGGCATCATCGACCGGTGGATACGGATGCCCTGGTGGCGATCGACCTGACGCGTGACGAGCGCACGGTACTGCGCTGTGGCCTGGCGGAATGGGGTGGACCGGCCGCGTGCACCGACGAGCTCGCCGTCGCGATGGGCTTCGAGGACGTGCCCGATCTCTTCGAACAGGCGCGAAGGTTGCGCGCGGCGTTGGCCGACGAAGAACCGCTGCGCGCCTCGGACTGGCGCAAGACCCTCGTCGCGACCGAGATCGTGTTCGCCAGCGACGTCTTCGGCTCCGGGATGGACTGGTCGACCACCACGGGCTTCGCGGACGACGAAACCCTCCCGATCCTGCGCGACCTCCAGCGGAAGATCGCCCGCGCCCTCGGCTCGGCGCACTATCGCCCCCGGCCGCCGGAGCGCCTTTAGCGGGCTAAACGCGACACAGGAGAGACGCATGGGGCGGATGGGGCGGATGTGACTCCTGAGACACCAAACGGCCCGGATCGCGTTTAGCGGGCTAAACGCGATCCGGGCCGGGAGCGAGCGTCAGCGGCGGACGGTCAGGCCCACCCGCTGGAACTCCTTCAGGTCCGAGTAGCCCGTCTTCGCCATCGCGCGGCGAAGCGCGCCGAAGAGGTTCACGACGCCCTCTGCGTCCGAGGACGGCCCGAACAGCAGGGTCTTCAGGTCGACGGCGTAGTCCGGCCCCAGCGCCACGCGCGAACGCGGCAGCGACGGGTGCGCGGCCGCCGACGTCCAGTAGAGCCCCTGCCCCGGCGCCTCGGACGACGCGGCCAGCGGCGCGCCCAGCATGACCGCGTCGGCACCGCAGGCGATGGCCTTCGCGATGTCGCCGGACGTGCTCATCCCGCCGTCGGCGAGCACGTGGACGTACCGGCCACCGGTCTCGTCGAGGTAGTCACGCCGCGCGGCCGCGGCGTCGACGATCGCGGTCGCCATCGGCGTCCCAATCCCCAGCACGCTGTCGGTGCTCGTCACACCGCGGCTGGCCCCGTGCCCGACGATGACGCCGGCCGCGCCGGTGCGCATCAGGTGCATCGCGGTGCGGTAGTCGCTGACGCCGCCCGCGATCACCGGGACGTCGAGCCGTCCGATGAAGTCCTTCAGGTCCAGCGGCTCGGCGTCCCGCTGGACGTGCTCGGCCGAGATGATCGTGCCCTGCACGACGAGGATCTCGACGCCCGCCGCGAGCAGGTCCGGCGTCAGCTCCGCGGCGTGCTGCGGGCTGACCCGCGCGGCCACGGTGACCCCGGACTCGCGGACGGTCTTGATCGCCTCGGTCAGCAGGTCCAGCCGGATCGGGGCGGAGTGCAGTTCCTGCAGCTCACGCACGATCGCGGTCGGGTCCTCGGTGTCCTCGGCCGCCCGGACGAGGCGGAAGATCGCGTCCTCGACGTTCGGGTGCCGCGCCCACAGCCCTTCGGCGTTGAGGACGCCCAGTCCGCCGAGCTCGCCGACGGCCACCGCGGTTCCCGGCGACACGATCGCGTCGGTGGGGTGCGTGACCAGCGGCAGTTCGAACCGGTACGCGTCGATCTGCCAGGCGGTGGACACGACCGAAGACGACCGGGTGCGCCGCGACGGCACGATCTCCACGTCATCGAGGTCATACGCCCGCCGCGCGGTGCGGCCCATGCCGATCTCGACCAGATCCCGCACGTCAAGTCCCTTCTCACCGACGACCGTTACACCCCATTGTCGCTAGGCCGCGTGGGTGACCTGCGCACGGGGCACCCGAACCGGGCCGGAAGTCACACCAGCCCCGTTCGCCCCACCTGTTTCGCGTTTAGCCCGCTAAAGGCGCTCCGGTCAGAAAGAGACCTTCTCCACGGAGTCGGTCCGGAGGACGGATTCCTGCGCGAAGGCCTTCTTGTAGTCGGTCCGGATCTCTTCGATCTCGCGGTTCGCGTCGCGGTCGCTGAACGGGTACACGACGACGATCACCTTCGATTTCTCTCGCGAGATGACGCCGTCCGAACCGCGCCACTGGCCGCGTCCGGTCAGCTCGGTGAACCCGTCCGGAAACCTCGGCGTGACGACCTTGTCGGTGAACGCGGTGAACTCGGCGTCGGTCAGCTCGCCGCCGCCCGGCTTCGTCGTCCCGAAGTACAGCTCGGTGCGCTTCCACAGCTCACCCGGTGAGGCCTGAAGAGCGGCGGTTTCGGGTGCGGAAGGCGCGGCGGAAGCGGTGGGGACGGCGGAAGCCGCCACTCCGCCGCCGAGCCCGAGGGCAGCGGCGGCGAAGACGGCGAGCGCGGTCCGGCGCGAGGTGAAAGACATCGGGTTCCTCCCAGGAGACTTGATCAGCGGGCCAAGTCTCCCGGGAACGGAACCGGATGGGTAAGTGTCCTAAGGGGCGGACTAACGGGTGGTGTAGTTCGGCGCCTCGACGGTCATCGTGATGTCGTGCGGGTGGCTCTCCTTGAGCCCGGCCGCGGTGATCCGCACCAGCTGCGCCTCCTGCAGCTCGGGGATCGTCGACGCGCCCGCGTAGCCCATCCCCGACCGCAGCCCGCCCACCAACTGGTGGACGACGTTCGCCAGCGGTCCGCGGAACGGGATCCGGCCCTCGATGCCCTCGGGGACCAGCTTGTCTTCGCTCAGCACGTCGTCCTGGGCGTAGCGGTCCTTCGAGTAGGACTTCGCCTGCCCGCGCGACTGCATGGCGCCCAGCGAGCCCATACCGCGGTAGGTCTTGAACTGCTTGCCGTTGACCAGGATCAGGTCGCCGGGCGATTCGGCGGTGCCCGCGAGCAGGCTGCCCAGCATCACCGTGGACGCGCCGGACGCGATCGCCTTCGCGATGTCGCCCGAGTACTGGATACCGCCGTCGCCGATCACCGGGATCCCGGCCGGACGCGCGGCCTGGTCGGCCTCGTAGATCGCGGAGATCTGCGGCACGCCGACACCGGCGACGATACGGGTGGTGCAGATCGAGCCGGGGCCGACACCGACCTTGATCCCGTCCGCGCCCGCGTCCACCAGCGCCTGCGCGCCGGCCCGGGTCGCGACGTTGCCGCCGACGATGTCGACGGTGTCGCCCAGTTCCTTCTTCAGCAGCGCGACGGTCTCGACGACGGCGCGGGAGTGCCCGTGCGCGGTGTCGACCATCAGCACGTCCACGCCGGCGTCGGCCAGCGCCATCGCGCGCTTGTGCCCGTCCGGGCCGACGCCGACGGCGGCACCGACGATCAGTCGGCCGTTGGTGTCCTTGGAGGCGTTGGGGTACTGCTCGGTCTTGACGAAGTCCTTGACCGTGATCAGCCCGCGCAGCTTGCCCGCGCCGTCGACGATCGGCAGCTTCTCGATCTTGTGGCGGCGCAGCAGCCCGAGCGCGGCCTCCGCGGTGACGCCGACCTGCGCGGTGACCAGCGGCGGCTTCGTCATCACCTCGTGCACCGCGCGGGTGTGGTCGACCTCGAACCGCATGTCGCGGTTGGTGATGATGCCGACCAGCGTCCCCGCGGCGTCCGTGACCGGCACACCGGAGATCCGGAACCGCGCGCACAGGGCGTCGACCTCGGCGAGGGTGTCCTCGGGCGAGCACGTGACCGGGTCGGTCACCATGCCCGCTTCGGAGCGCTTCACGACCTCGACGGCGGCCGCCTGGTCGTCGATCGGGAGGTTGCGCTGCAGCACGCCCATCCCGCCCTGGCGCGCCATCGCGATGGCCATCCGGCCTTCGGTGACGGTGTCCATGGCGGCGGAGACCAGCGGGATGTTCAGGGTGACGTTGCGGGAGAGCCGGGTGCGGGTGCTGACCGCACTGGGCACCACATCGGACTCGGCCGGCAGCAGCAGCACGTCGTCGAAGGTCAGCCCGAGCATGGCGAACTTGCTCGGGACGGGGGCGGTGACGCTGTCGCTGGTCATAGCAGGCGAAGGGCCTTCCTAGCGGTGATGTACGTGTCGCTGTGGCGACGCGAGGGCCTGCCCCTCATGATATCCGGGCCGGGCGGCCGCCCGGCCCGGGTGGGCGCCCGGTAGCGTGCAGGCGTGCCGCAAGATGCGTTGCCCCCAGACCCGTTCGCGGATGACCCGGACGACCCGGCCCGCGCGTTCATCGACGACGCCGACCGGCTCGACGAGCCGATCAGCGACGAAGAACGCACCGAGTTGCTGGCCGATCTCTCCGATCTCGCCGTCTACCAGGCGCTCCTCGAACCGCGCGGGGTGCGCGGGATCGTGGTCGACTGCGGTGAATGCGACGAACCCCACTACCACGACTGGCATCTGCTGCGCGCCAGTCTCGAGCAGCTGCTCGCCGACGGCCGCATGCGGCCGCACGAGCCCGCGTTCGACCCGAACCCCGGGGACTACGTGAGCTGGGACTACTGCCGCGGCTTCGCGGACGGTGTCACGGCCAACGAAAGCGCCTACTGATCGCGTTTAGCCCGCTAAAGGCGATCGCCTTTAGCGGGCTAAACGCGATTTGAGACAGCGAAGGGCCTGGTGAGAGAGATCTCACCAGGCCCTTCGGCGTTCGCGGGGTGTTACTGCGTCGTCTCGACCGCGCCGGGAGCCTGCGCTCCGGCGCCGGGCGACGGCTCGTTACGCGAGCCACCGGGGTCGTTGCCCGAGGCCGGCGGCGTCGTGGACGTCGTGGGCGGTGGCGGCTCGCTGGTCGTGGTCGGCGGAGTCGGCGAGGGGGTCGTGGTGCCCGGCAGACTCGTGCCAGGGTTGCCGCCTCCGGGCAGCGACGTCGGCGAAGGGGTCGGCTGCGGAGTGGGCTGCGGTGTGGTCGCGACCGGCGTCTGCGTCGGCTGCTGCTGATCCGGCGGCAAGGGCTGCACGGGGTTCTGCAGCTGAGCACTCAACTGGCGGTGCTGTTCGAGCAGTTGGTCACGGTTCTCTTCGTCGGTCACCTGGCTCAGCGCGGCCTGGGCTTCGTCGAGCGCCTTGCGGGCATCGTCGAGGCGCCCGCCGGCGAGCGCGAGGTTGGCCTTCTCGAGATCGAGTTTGGCCGCCGCGGCGGCCTCGACCGACCGGGCGTGGTCGGCGTAAAGCACCTTGGTCAGGCCCCAGAGCGTGTCACCAGGCTGCGCGTCCTTCGCGGCGAGACCGGTACCGGCGAAGGCGATGGCCAGGACGGCCGCGGCGGCGGCCACCGGGACCAGCAGCCGGCGTCTTCCCCCGTGTTTGCGGGCGAGTGCGGCGGTCTTCACGGTGACGACGGCGGTGTCGACGTCGACGAGTTCCGCGAGCGGCTCGCTGTCGATGTCACGCCGCCAGGCCAGCAGCAGCGCGTTGAGCTCTTGATCGCCGAGGTCGTCGGCCATCTTCGGATCCGAGCCACCGAGAGCGTCGAGCAGCGCGTCGTCGGCCTGGACGGCCGACAGATCAGCTGCGAACTCGGCTTCCGAGGGCGTCAGCCCTCTTTCGAAGGCCGTCAGTTCACGATCGGTCCCAGGGGAGAACCGATGGTCGCGATCGGTCACTCAGATCACCTCCTCAGCGGCCAGAACCTTACGTAGGCGCGCGAGGGCGCGATGCTGGGCCACCCGGACGGCGCCGGGGGTGGACCCCACGGCCTCTGCCGTCTCCTCGGCGGACAATCCCACGACAACCCGCAGGACCACGATCTCACGCTGTTTGTCGGGAAGAACGCGCAGCAGCTGCGACATGCGCTCGTTCAGCTCGCCTTGCAGGGCACGCTGCTCGGGACCGACGCCGCCCTCGACCTCGTCGGGGACTTCGGCGACCGGCTCGGCGCGGTTGCGGGCCGCGGCGCGATGCGCGTCGGCCACCTTGTGCTGGGCGATCCCGTAGACGAAGGCCAGGAACGGGCGGCCCTGATCACGGTACGAAGGCAATGCCGTGAGCACCGCGAGACACACCTCCTGAGCAACGTCGTCTGCGGAAGCGAACGAACGCTCCTGCCTGCCAACCCGAGCGCGGCAGTACCGCACTACCAAAGGACGGATGGCCGCCAGCAACCGCTCGACCGCTTGAGGATCACCCTCAACAGCAGCGGCGACCGGCTCATCCAGTCCGTCCCCCACATTGGCCATCGCAGACAACAGTCCCAGTGTTACGTATAGGCGTGCAAAGAGTCCGGCGTGTGACTTCGGAATCCACTACCGGTGACAGCTACCGTACCGCTCGGGCTCGCCGCCTTCGTTGACGGCCGTCATCGGCGCGCCGCCTGCCGGCGAGCGCGCTGAACCCGGATCTTCCTGGTCCCTTTCGCTCGTGGCCGAAATCCGACGAGCCGGAACACAGCGGGGTACGACGGTCCGCCCGGAGGCGGACTCGCTCGGGCCAGGGTGCCCGAGCGGTGAACATAAAAGCGCGAAGCGTGACAGGGAACACAGGTACGGGCCAGGGGTACACCCCCGGCCCGTTCGTCACCCGTTGTGCGATCTCGCCGTTGAAATCAAGAAAGCGTTGTCAGGAAACAAGCCCACGACGGAATCCGTGGGCGACCGCCTGAGCGCGGTCTCGCACGCCGAGCTTGCGGAACAAGCGGCGCGCGTGGGTCTTCACGGTGTCTTCGGACAGATACAGCTCGCGGCCGATCTGCCCGTTGCTCTTGCCCTGGCTCATCCCGCGAAGCACCTGAAGCTCTCGCTCGGTGAGCTGGACGCCGGGGTCGGACGGCTGGCGCGGCGCCGGCACCGAGGTGCTGGCGAGCGTGTGCGCCAGTGCGGCGACCAGCTCGGGACGCGAGGCGTCCCAGCGCAGGTAGCCGCGGGCTCCGCCGGCGATGGCGGCGGCGATGCTGCCCGCGTCGTCCGGGGCGCCGAACACGATCACGTTCGCTTGGGGGTTCGCCGAGACGAGCCGCCGGGTGGCTTCGACGCCGGTCGGGACGGCGCGCTGGGTACCGACCAGCACGACGTCGACCGGCTGACGGGAGTACCGGGCCAGCAGCTCGTCACCGTGCGCTACGCAGTCGATGCGACTGACCCCTGGGACCGCGGACATCACTCGAGTGAGCCCTTCGCGGACACTGCGTCGGTCGTCGCAGATCAAGACCGTCGTCACGGGGTTTCCTTCCTGCAGCCGGGTGACATTCCACTTCCCCTATCGGACGCTTTAGCCCGAACCTTGACACGATCCGGTGGCTTTTTTTGAAAGTTCTTAGCCCGGTTGCCGGAATGGGCCCTCCAACAGGCTAGACGCCATCAGAGCGGTACCCACGGAGATTCCCGGGCGAGCCACCTCCCGCAAGGATCCGCATGCCGTAACACTGCGTGCAACACTTCCGCCCCTCTGAATCGATACTCATCGGCGTGTCCTGCCCCGAAGTCCGCCCCGACCAGGCACGCCACCCACAGAAGTGAATTGAATTCGTATTTTTCGGCGGTTTCGCGCGCGCTCTCGACCAGCGCTTTCGCGCGCTCCCGCTCAGCGGAACCGGCATTCGCGATCGTCACGGCGAGTACAAGCTGTGATTTGACGACGTGCCGGCAGGCGCCCCTGGCGCGCGCGGTTTCCCACGCCATTTCCGCAGGTGCGATCGCCGCGGCGGAAATGTTACTCGCCAGTTCGATTTCCGCGCCGACCCAGCCCGCCCTCGTCCGGGTCCGCCAGTCGCCGGTGTGCGCGCCCGCACGGGCGAGCAACCTCCGGGCGGCGGTGAGCCTGCCGCGCCCCAGATTGTCCGCCGCGAGGCCGAGGAGGGCGTCCGCCCGCGCCCCCTCGGCGTCCAGACCGTCAGGGTCGGGTTCGCCTCGCGGCTCCGTGATCACCCGCGCGAGCGCCTCACCGTCGAGGACCAGGGCCGCCGCGTGCCCGCCCAGCTGCCGCCGATGCGAGGCCAGCGTGCTCGCGGCCAGCGACGCGACCACCGGATCCTTGCCTGTGCGCAAATCGTTCAGCAGCGTGGCCGCCGCCGCGTACCGGCCGCGGGCGCCGAGCCCGATCGCGGCGAGCAACCGGCCGCGAGGCGACACGGGCACCGCGAAGGAGCTCGGCGGCGGCAGGCCGTCGCCGAACGCGGCGGACCGCAAGGACGATTCCATGCGTCCTTTCTATCGCCTCGCACCGACAAGAACGTGCTCGATCCGGTCGGCGGCGGTCGTGAGTTCGCCGAGCAGTTCGATCTTGTCCGGGAGGGTGGCGGGATCCCAGCCGGGACCGCACGCGAAGAGCCTGCTGCGCTGACGGCCACGGGACACTCTGGCGAACAGACGAGGGTCCGCCGTCGCGCGCCGTCCCGACCAGAGGACCACCGCCGCCGGGACGCTGCGGCGCACGGTCACGGCGAGCACTTCGGCGGGTAGGGACGCCCCGAACAGCTGAGCGCCGATCCGGCGTCCCGCCAGCGCCGCGGCGAGCGCGTACATGGGCAGGTTGTCGCGCTCGTCCGGCACGCAGGTCAGCAGGACCGGGCGCTGGTTACGCGGTTCGCGCAGCACCGGCGTCGCGCGGACGAGGGCGGCGTACACGCATTCGGCGAGCAGATACTCGACCTCCGCGCCGGCGCTGACACCGCGCCAGCGCGCGCCGAGCGCTGTCAGGACCGGCGAGACGACACCGGTCCACGCGGGCAGGACACCGAGTTCGCGGATCGTGTCGGCGAGCATGCGCTGGACCGCGCCGAAGTCCATCGCGAGCGCGGCGGTGCTCAAGCGCCTGGCGAGACGGGACGGAACGTCGTGATCTTCGGCTGGCGCCGCGGCGCGCTCCTCCACCTGGACCACGACGGCCTCCGGCGGCTCCGTCGCCGTCCGGGGCATCTGCTCCAGCGCGTACTTCGCCGCTTCAGCCGTCGAGGCGCCGCGAAGCAGCGCGCGCTGCATCAGTTCGAGGCGGCCGATGTCGGAGCTGCCGTAGCGACGGTGACGGCCGTTGGTGTGGCGGCTCGGTCCTACGCCGTATCTGCGGTCCCAGGTGCGCAGGGTGGACGGCGCGACCCCGAGCCGACGAGCGACCGAGGCCACCGGCAGGGTGGGTTCTTCACTGCTGATCCGAGATCCCACTCGACCCAATATCCAGGCAGCCAGGGACGGCGGCAACCGGAACGGAAAGTACCGCTCACACATCCGGGGGATGCCTAACGGCTGAATCGTCTTGAATCTCTTGAACAAGTATTGGCGCGCTTCTAACGTTACCGCCGTTGCACCGAATGGAGTATCCGCAGCGCAGCAGAGCAGGTAAACGCTTCGACCGGATGACGGAGGCGGTCAGGATGGCGGACACACGCAGGCTCCCGGGGCCCAACGCGGATGTATGGGACTGGCAGCTCGAAGGGTCGTGCCGAGGCATGGACAGCGCGTCCTTCTTTCACCCTGACGGCGAGCGCGGGCCGGCCAGAGCCCGCCGCGAGGCGAGGGCCAAAGCCGTGTGCCTGGCCTGCCCGGTACTGGCCATGTGCCGGAACCACGCGCTCGCCGTGCACGAGCCGTACGGGATCTGGGGCGGGCTGTCGGAATCGGAACGCGAGCACATCATCAAGGCGGACAAGCGCCAATTGAGCATGTCGAACGGCTGATCCGGCCGAGTCGGCGACGCGGAAGGGCGGCATCCGGGTGGGGTGCCGCCCTTCCGCGTCTCCGGCGTCGGATCGCGTTTAGCCCGCTAAACGCAGGTCCGCCCGGCCGCCGCTCCCCGCCCCGGATCGCGATTAGCCCGCTAAACGCAGGTCGGCGGCAGATCGCGATTAGGGGGCTAAACGCAGGTCGGCGAGCGGGTGCAGCAAAACGGGGCGGCACTCCGGATGGAGTACCGCCCCGCTTCAGGGGTGGAACTAGTGCGCGTGGCCGTGACCGGCCGCGGCGGGCTCCTCCTCGACCGGCTTCTCGACGACGGAGCTCTCCGTCGTGAGCACGAGCCGGGCGATGGAAGCGGCGTTCGCCACCGCGGACCGGGTCACCTTGACCGGGTCGACGATGCCGGCGGCCAGCAGGTCGGTGAGCTCACCGGTGGCGGCGTTGAAGCCGTGCCCCCAGCTCTGCTCCTGGACCTTGTTCACGATGACCGCGCCCTCGTGGCCCGCGTTGGTCGCGATCCAGAACAGCGGGGCGGACAGCGCGTCGCGGACGATGCGGACACCGGTCGCTTCGTCGCCCTCGAGGCCGAGGCCGCCGTCGAGCTCCTTGACCGCGTGCACCAGCGCCGAACCACCGCCGGGCAGGATGCCCTCTTCGACGGCCGCCTTGGTCGAAGCCACGGCGTCCTCGATGCGGTGCTTACGCTCGTTCAGCTCGGTCTCGGTGGCCGCGCCGACCTTGATCACCGCGACACCGCCGCCGAGCTTCGCCAGCCGCTCCTGCAGCTTCTCGCGGTCCCAGTCGGAGTCGGTGTTCTCGATCTCCTTGCGGATCTGCGCGACGCGCGCGGCGATGTCGTCCTTCGTGCCGGCACCGTCGACGAGCGTGGTGTCGTCCTTGGTGACGACGATCCGGCGCGCGTTGCCCAGCTGGGCCAGCGTGGTCTCGGACAGCTTGTGCCCGATCTCGGCCGAGATGACCTCGCCGCCGGTGACGACCGCGAGGTCGTCCAGGAACGCCTTGCGGCGGTCACCGAAGAACGGCGCCTTGACCGCGACGGCGGTGATCGTCTTGCGCAGCGAGTTCACCACGAGGGTGGACAGCGCTTCGCCGTCGACGTCCTCGGCGATGATCAGCAGCGGCTTCTTGGCCTCGACGACCTTCTCCAGCACCGGGAGCAGGTCGGCCAGGGCCGAGATCTTCTCGCGGACCAGCAGGATGTAGGCGTCCTCGAGGATCGCCTTCTGCTCCTCCGGGTTGGTCGCGAAGTGCGCCGACAGGAAACCCTTGTCGAACTGCACACCCTCGGTGATCACGAGCTCGGTCGCCAGCGTGGACGACTCCTCGATCGTGATGACGCCGTCTTCGCCGACCCGCTCGACGGCCTCGCCGAGCAGGGCGCCGATGGCCGCGTCACGGGAGGTGACGGTGCCGACCTGGGCGATGTTGTCGCGACCCTTGACCGGGGTCGCCTTCTCCTTGAGGACCGCGATGACCTTCTCCGCGGCGGCCTCGATGCCACGGCCGACGGCGGTCGGGTTGGCACCGGCGGCGACGTTGCGCAGGCCGACCTTCACCAACGACTGCGCGAGCACGGTCGCGGTCGTGGTGCCGTCACCGGCGACGTCGTTGGTCTTGGTGGCGACGCTCTTGGCGAGCTGGGCGCCGAGGTTCTCGAACGCGTCGTCGAGCTCGATCTCACGAGCGACGGTGACGCCGTCGAGGGTGATGGTCGGGCCACCGAACTTCTTGTCGAGCACGACGTGGCGACCGCGCGGGCCGAGGGTGACCTTGACCGCGTCGGCGAGCTTGTTCACCCCGCGCTCGAGCGCGCGACGAGCGTCCTCGTCGAAACTGATCTGCTTGGGCATGGCCTGTTCCGCTTACCTTCCAGTTCTAAAGCTCGGAAAACACGAACGCCCCGTCCCCCGGCAATGCGGGGCCCGGGGCGTCATGCGCTGAGAGCGGACGTCAGTTGATGACGGCCAGCACGTCGCGAGCGGAAAGGATCAGGTAGTCCTCACCGTTGTACTTCACTTCGGTGCCGCCGTACTTGGAGTAGATGACGACGTCGCCGACAGCCACGTCCAGCGGAACGCGGTTGCCCTTGTCGTCGATGCGGCCCGGGCCCACGGCCAGAACCTTGCCCTCCTGGGGCTTCTCCTTGGCGGTGTCGGGGATGACGAGGCCGGAAGCGGTCGTCTCCTCGGCCTCACTCGTCTGGACAACGATCTTGTCCTCGAGCGGCTTGATGTTCACGCTCACCGGGTTGACCTCCACGGTCGTCGAAAGCGTTGGCAGGATTAGTTACGGCTCCTACCACCCCCGCCGTCGCGGGTGCCGGGGCGTGTTCGGGCCGTGCAATTAGCACTCTAGCCATGTGAGTGCCAGCTTCGCAAGGAGGGTCCGCTCACCCCGGGGAATCTCCCCCGCCGAGCCCCTGACCGGCGGTTTTCCTCCGCCCGGCACCACCGGATCGCGATTAGCCCGCTAAACGCAAGTCCGCGAGGTCGGTCACCAGGGCATCGGGGTCCAGGGCCGCGAGGGCTCGGCGCTTGGCGGGTGTCTTCGCCAGGGCGATCGAAGCGACGCCGGCGGCGCGGGCGGCCAGAATGTCCGCGGCCGAGTCGCCGACCATCACGCACTGCCCCGGCGACGTGCCGAGAGCCTTCACCGCGGCGTCGAGGAGCACCGGCTGAGGCTTCAGCTTCGCGGGGTCGCTCGTCGTCCGCGCGCTGATCCCGCGAACGAACTCGGCAAGCTCGTGCAGCCCTAGGAAGGCCCGGATCGCGTCGACGGAGTTGTTGCTGACGATCGTCACCGTGAACCCCTGCGCACGCCAGTCACGGAGCACGCCGGCAACACCGGGCGACGGCGAAATCTGCGCGACGGCCTCCCCCTCGAAGCGGCTGAGCTGCCGCTCGACGACATGCGCGGCGTTCGGGCCGCACGAGGCCGCGAACCGGAGCACGTCGAACGGATCGTCCGAGGCGATCACCTCGGGCTCGACGAGACGCTTGAGCCTGTCCGCGACCTCGCTCGCCGGCAGCCTGGCGAACAGGTCGCACACCGGCCCGTCGAAGTCGAGGAAGACGTGGTCCTTCTCCCGCAGAAGCTCCATGCCCCCACCTTGCCACCGACCTGCGTTTAGCCCCCTAATCGCGATCTGAAGGGGCCTTACGGACCAAGCCGGTTTCTGGTTAGGTTCCGACCATTGGGGTCGGTCCTGTTCAGCAGACCTAGTCACTGGGGGTATACGCCCATGCCGCGTCCCTTCCGTCCCGTAACCCTCGAGCCGCTCCGGCGCCGGTCCAAACGGACCGCCGGGCTCGCGGTCCTCGCCCTCGCCGCCGGCCTTCTCGCCGCGGTCCCCGCCGAAGCCGCCCCCACGGACCAGCAGCGTCAGCGGGACTTCGCGGCCGCCGCGCGGGAGTTCGGCGTCCCCGAGAACGTCCTGCTCGGCGTCTCCTTCCTGGAGTCACGCTGGGACTTCAACGCGGGCACGCCCAGCACGTCCGCCGGGTACGGCCCGATGCACCTGACCGACTTGCGCGAAGCGGGCACGGGCACGCATCACGACGAAGGCGAGGAGGACCCGCGCGGCGACGACGCTCGCCCGGCGAAACTCCCCGCGACTCCGGCGCCGAAGCCTCCCCCGCCCGGCCTCCAGACGATCGACGACGCGGCCGCGCTGATCGGTCAGGACGTCGCGACGCTGCGCACGAACACCACGCAGAACATCCGCGGTGGCGCCGCTCTGCTGGCGAAGTACCAGCGCGAGACCGGCGACTGGCGGGCCGCCGTCGCGCGCTACAGCGGTGCGAAGGACGCGGAGGGTGCGCAGTCCTTCGCCGACGAAGTCTTCGACACCATCTCCAAGGGCGTCAGCCGCAGGACCGACGACGGCCAGAAAGTCACCCTCGCCGCGTCACCGGCGAGCCCGGCGCGCGCCCAGGCCGAAGACCCGAAGATCGAGTGCCCGAAGAAGATCTCGTGCCTTTCGGTGCCGGCGCCGTACCAGGAGCTGCCGAACAACGACTACGGCAACCACGACAAGGCGGACCGGCCGAAGAGCCAGAAGGTCGAATACATCATCATCCACGACACCGAGGGCTACTGGGACACGGCGATGGACCTCGTCACCGACCCGACGTACGTGAGCTGGCACTACACGATCCGCTCGTCCGACGGCCAGATCGCGCAGCACGTGCCGACCAAGGACGTCGCCTGGCACGCGGGCAACTGGTACGTCAACGCGAAGTCCGTCGGCATCGAGCACGAAGGCTTCGCCGCGAAGGGCACTTGGTACACGGAGGCGATGTACCGCACCTCCGCGAAGCTCGTCGGCTACCTCGCGCGGAAGTACGACATCCCGCTCGACCGCGCGCACATCCTCGGCCACGACAACGTCCCCGGCACGCTCCCCTCGACGATCCGGGGCATGCACTGGGATCCGGGCCCGTACTGGGACTGGGCGCACTACTTCGACCTGATGGGCGCGCCGCTTTCCGGTTTCGGCCGTCCCGGCTCACCGCTGGTGACCATCACCCCGGACTTCGCCACGAACCAGCCCGCGTTCACCGGCTGCGAGGCCGCCGGAAAGCCTTGCCCGGCAAGGGGTTCCGGTTCGGTCGTGCTGCGCAGTGAGCCGAGCGACTCGGCGCCGCTGCTCAAGGACATCGGCCTGCGCCCGGACGGTTCGGCGAGCACGATGGCCGTTTCCGACATCGGCAGCCGGGCCGAGACCGGCCAGCGGTACGTCGTCGCCGAGCGCCGTGACGGCTGGACGGCGATCTGGTACCTCGGCCAGAAGGGCTGGTTCCGCGACCAGCGCACGACGAGCCCGGCGTTCGGCCTGGTCGTCACGCCGAAGCCCGGCCTGGCGACCGTGCCGGTGTTCGGCCGCGCGTACCCCGAAGCCGAGGCCTACCCGGCGAACGTTCCGGTACAGCAGGTCGTCCCGCTGCCGTACACGTTCTCGGCCGGGCAGCGGTACTCCGTCGGCAACGTGCTCGGCTCCGAGTACTACTCGGCGACGACGTTCGACCCGGCGAACCACGTGGTCGTCAAGGGCAAGACGAAGTACGTGCAGATCCAGTTCGGACACCGCATCGCCTTCGTGAAGGCGGATGACGTCCGGATCCTGCCCGCGCTCTGAAAGCCGTCCCCGGGGTCAGGAGTCCAGCGCGACCTTGACCCCGGGGGCGTGCTCGGTGTTCCGCCGCGTCTTCGACCAGCCGTTGCGGCCGCGCACCAGCCGGAACAGCGCCCGCCACGACGTGATGTAGAACGTGTAGATGTACAGCGCGTAGGCGAAGCCCATCCCCAGTCCACGTAGGACATTGCGGCTCTTCAGGCATTTGAACTGGTAGATCGGGCCCCAGACGATGAACGGCAGCAGCCCGAACGAACCGTAGATGGCGAACAGGATCCACGCGCCGTCGTCGGCGAACCAGGTCCACACCTGCGCCGGATCGCCGGCGGTGCTGAAGAGCAGCAGGATGAACGGGATCGGGTAGAGCAACGAGCCGAGCAGCTGCATCCACGGCTGCGCGAGGTAGTACATCATCTCCGCCGCGCCCAGCGTGCTCACGTGCGGTGAATCCCAGATCCGCCGGAGATATCGCGAACACTGCATCGTGCCCTGGCCCCAGCGCGTGCGCTGCACCAGGAACCGCCGCAGGCTGTACAGACCTTCCTGCTTCACATGGGAATCCGGGGTGTAGCCGGTCCGCCAGCCCGCGGTCAGCAGGTGCACGCCGAGTTCGAAATCCTCCAGCAGCGAACCGCGCCACGGCTGTTCGTCCGGCCCGGCGATCGAGTCCAATGCGGACAGTCGCGTGAACTGACCGTTGCCGCCCATGGAGATCGTGCCGGTGAAGCCGCGCGAGGTCTGGATGGCCGCGATGGCCGTGCGGAACTCCAGATCCTGCATCTGGGCCAGTTTCAGCCCGAAAGCACGCGAAAACCAGTTCTTCCCCGGCGGCCGGGTGTCGGCGTTGCCCATCCAGACGTCGAGCTGGACGGCGCCGATCGTCTCGTCGCCGAAGAGATGGTCCGCGGCGCACACCTCCAGGCAGTTCGCCGCCGGCCGCCCGTCCGCGTCGACGACCACGACGACCACGTCGTCACGGCTCGCGTCCGGGCCCATCCAGTCGTTGAGCGCCTGGTACGCCGCGTTGAGCGCGTCGCCCTTGCCCGTCCTCGCCTCCGGACGGCGCCGGGGAACGAGGTGCAGGTACGGGTCGTAGCCGCCGTTGCGGCGCCAGATCGACCTCACCACCCGCGCCGTGCGGTCCTCGGAGTCGTCGTCGACGACCCAGACATGCGCGTGCCGGAACGTCGACCGCAGGTACCGCACCGTTTCCCGGATGACGGTCTGTTCGTCCCGGCACGGAACGAAGAAGTGCCAGGTGAAGTCGGCGGCGTCGCCGACGGGGGCGGGTTTGCGCCGCAGGTACGGCACGACGATCACGACCACGTACACGATGAACGCCACGCTCATCGTGAGCGCGAACGCCTGCGTGATCGCCAGCAGGATCTTGATCGAGCCGCCGCCCATCAGGCGGCCACGCGTTCGGCACGGGGCTTGCGGGTGCTCAGCCAGACGAACAGCACGAGGGCGATCGCGCCGCCGAGGACGCTGACCATCGAACCGAGCAGGGTGTGTCCCCAGTAATAACCTTCGTCGATACCCATCACGTTCACGAGACCGACGATGGCCAAAACCCTCATCTGATTGACAAGAATGACGACGATCGCGGAAATGAGCAACGAGGTGAAGAGTCGCTTCGCATTTTTCGGACGGAAATACAACATGACGGCGGTCACCAGAAGCAGTGGCAGCAACATGAATGCCGACGAGCATTCCGGAGTCATTCTTAACCCGAGTGGAGTATCGCCCGACAACCCAAAGTAGACAGTCTCGCGTTCACCGGCGACGAAGACACCCGATGTGGTGATAACCCTCAGTATCAGGCCGGAGAGTTGCACTTCGAAGACCCGGTACAGACGTTCGGCCAGCACCAGGCCGACCGCGACGGCGAGCACCGCCAGCACCGCCATACGCAGCGGAAACCGGCTGGAACTCGGCAAAGGAGCGCTCGCAACGGCCACGGTGACCCTCTCAGGAAAGACGCAGCAGACGACGGGGATCCGGCACAGCGGACAGGAACTCGCCGACGAGAGTAAGCCAGCGGGAACCGGCCCTTTCGACCGGGGTTCACATTTCCAACGTGATCATGGGCCCTTTCGGCACGATCGTGGAGAAACTGACTAGGCCGAAAGAGTGACGCCTCCGGCGACCTGCGGTAAATGTCCCGCAAGATCACCTGATCCGGTGATCCTCGCAGTTTTTTGTTCAATTTAAGAAACACTCACCGATAGACGGTCCGCGAGCCGAGTCAGGCCAGCTGAGGATTCGTCCGCGGCGGTTGTGCCCTCGTGCCGACCGCAGATCAAGAGAAACTCCCCCACCAATCAATTCGGAGGACCAGTTGAAGAACACGCACCTCTTGCGACGAGGTGGACTGCTCGCCGCTGTGGTGGCGAGCGTGGCCATCGCCGGCGCGGCGCCCGCCTCGGCGGCCCCCGGCGACGGCTCCGCGTACGGCGTCAAGGTCGATGTGAAACTCCTCGGCCTCGACGCGGTGAAAGCCGGGCCGCTCGCCGAGGCGAAGACCTCCGGGCCGACCGCCAACAGCCTCGCGAAGGTCGACCTCACCGGCGTGCTCACCGCGGGCGCGATCAACACCGAAGCCAAGCGCGATGACAACTCCGGTGCCGTGACCGCCAAGGCCAGCACCGCCGATGTCGGTTTGCCGCTGCTGAAGAGCGCACTCGGTAACGTCGGCGTCAAGGTCGTCGAAGCCACCTGCACCGCGACCCAGAAGGGTGTGCAGGGTGCGACCAACCTGGTCGGCGCGAACCTCGGCAGTGCGGGGACGGTCGACTCGACGCCCGCGCCGAACACGCAGATCAAGGTCGGCCTCGGCACCGTCAACGTCGCGACGATCATCCTGAACGAGCAGATCAAGAACCAGGACGGCAGCCTCACGGTCAACGCCATCCACGTGAAGCTGCTCGGCGAAGCCCTCACCCCGCTCGGTTCCGGTGACGTGATCGTCTCGTCGGCGACCTGCGGTCCGGCCGGTCTGCCCGTGCCGCTCGCTTCGGGCGCGGGGCTGTGGATCGGTCTCGGCCTGCTCGGTGCCGTCGCCATCCCGGTCGGTATCCGCGTCGTCCGCAACCGGCGTCCGGCGACCACCGCCTGACCTGGGTGAAGTGAGGTCGAAATGTACAAGTTGCCTGGCGCCGGAGTCGGCGTCGCCGGTGGCGGGGTGGGTGCCCTCGCCGCCACCGGGGCCGATGTCGGCTGGTGGCTGGCCGTCGGGGTGATCCTGCTGGTTCTCGGAACCATCGCGGTCATCGCGGGCTATCGCCGCACGAAACGGCTCGGCGAGATGGGGAGCTGACGCTTCCCCGGAAGGAACGGCCGCCGGCGTGGGCCCCTCGCGCGCCGGCGGCCATCACCCGCGTTTTGCGGGACACTCGAAATGTGGATGAGGAGCGCGAACGCGTGGATGTGATGTTGCTGGCCGGAACGCGGCCGGAGGCGGTCAAGCTCGCGCCGCTGGCGTTGGCGCTGGCGGAGCACCCGCACCTACGGCCCTTCGTCGTCCACAGCGGACAGCATCAGGGCATGGTCGAACAGGCGCTGATCCCGTTCGGACTGCCGGTCGACGCCTGGCTCGACACCCCGCCCAGGACCACCGGCACCCAGGCGGAACTCGTTTCCGGGCTACTGCCCGCGCTCGACGACGTGCTGCGCCGTGTCTCCCCGGCCGCGGTCGTCGTCCAGGGCGACACCACGACGGGGCTGGCCGGCGCGCTCGCCGCGTTCTGGCAGGGCATCCCGGTCGTGCATCTGGAAGCGGGCCTGCGCACGCACGACCTCGCCGCGCCGTTCCCCGAAGAGGGGACACGGCAGATGATCTCGCGGATCGCCGCCCTGCATCTCGCGCCGACACCGGCCGCCGCGGCCGCCCTGCGCACGGAAGGTGTTCCGCGCCAGCGGATCGCGGTCACCGGCAACACCGTCGTCGACGCCGTGATCGCGATCGCCGAGCGGGATCTCCCGGCGCGGGACACCGCGCTCGCCTTGCTGGAGATGGAAATCGCCGAGGCCGGTGAACGCCTCGTCCTCGTGACGTCGCATCGGCGCGAGTCCTGGGGCGAGCCGTTGAGCCGCACGCTGGCCGCCATCGAACTGATCGTCGCGGAGCACAGCGACGTCCAAGTGCTGTTCCCGGTGCATCCCAATCCGGCGGTGCGGGATCAGGTGACGACCGCACTCGGCGGGACCCCGCGGGTGACGATCACCGAGCCGCTCGAGTATCCCGACCTCGTGCGCGCGCTGCGGCTCGCGGAACTCGTCCTGACCGATTCCGGTGGTATCCAAGAGGAAGCGCCGACGTTCGGCACGCCCGTCCTCGTGCTCCGCGACGTCACCGAACGGCGCGAAGCCATTGAGGCGGGCTGCGCCTGGCTGGTCGGGACGGACACCGGTCTCATCGCGGACACCGCGGCGAAGGTCCTGCGTGGCGACCTCCATCCGACGCACGCCGGAAACCCTTACGGTGACGGCAATGCCGCCGCGTTGTCGGTGGCCGCGCTGGAGGAACTGCTCAATCTCGCCCCAGCGCCGCGCACCGCCGCCGAATCGCGTTAGATCGAGACGATCTGCACCGGCAACGCCGGATTCGCGGAGAAATCGAGCGATGCGCGCGGCCGTCCGGCGGCGACCACGTGCGCGCCGAGCGCGGCGATCATCGCGCCGTTGTCCGTGCACAGCCGCGGCCGCGGGACCCGCAGGGTGATCCCGGCTTCGGCGCAGCGCTCGGCGGCGAGTTCGGACAGTCGCGAATTCGCCGCCACACCACCGGAGATCACCAGTGTGTCGACGCCGTGTTCCTTGGCGGCTCGGATCGCCTTCATGGTGAGCACGTCGGCGACGGCCTCCTGGAACGACGCGGCGACGTCGTCGACGGGAATGTCCTCGCCGCGGCGTTCGGCGCCTTCGACCCAGCGCGCGACGGCGGTTTTCAGGCCGGAGAAGGAGAAATCGAATTTGGCGTCACGCGGGCCGGTCATCCCGCGGGGGAACGCGATCGCCGCGCCGTCGCCGTTCTTGGCGGCCTTGTCGATGGGCGGGCCGCCGGGATACGGCAGGCCGAGCACGCGGGCGACCTTGTCGTAGGCCTCGCCTGCCGCGTCGTCCACAGTGGACCCGAGCTCGGTGATCTCGGACGCGATGTCGTCCACCAGCAGCAATTGCGTGTGCCCGCCCGAAACGAGCAACGCGAGACAGCGGTCGGGCAGCGGGCCGTGCTGGAGCGTGTCGACGGCGATGTGCCCGGCCAGGTGATTCACGCCGTAGAGCGGGATGTCGAGCGCGGCGGCGTAGGCCTTGGCCGCGGCGACGCCGACCAAGAGCGCACCCGCGAGGCCTGGTCCCGCGGTAACCGCGATCGCGTCCACATCGGACAGTTTCAAGCCGGCCTTGTCGAAGGCTCGCGCGACCGTCGGGACCATCGCCTCCAGGTGCGCGCGGCTGGCGACCTCGGGCACGACGCCGCCGAAGCGGGCATGCTGGTCGACGCTGGAGGCGACCTCGTCGGCGAGCAGCTCGACCGTGTTGTCGTCGTGCAGACGGACGAGACCGACGCCGGTCTCGTCGCACGAACTCTCGATGCCCATGATGATGCGCGGCATCAGCCCGCCACCTCGTCTCGGACCTGGGCCCGCGGGCGGGCCATCGTGTAGGCGTCGGCGCCGGAGGGCTGGTAGTAGCGCTTCCGGAGACCGACGCGTTCGAAACCGTGCCGCTCGTAGAGCGTGATCGCCGCGTCGTTGTCGGTGCGGACTTCGAGGAAGACCGGCGCGGCGAGTTGGTCCGCGCGATCGAGGAGCGCCTTCAGCAACGTGGTGCCGATGCCCTTGCGCTGGTAGGCCGGGTCGACGCCGATCGTGTGGATGCTCGCCTCGTAGTCGCCGCGGCGGCCGACGACGGCGAGCCCGGCGTAACCGATGACCTCGTCGCTTTCATCCGGCCGGGCGACCAGGTAGTAGCCGCCGCCGTCCAGTTCCGCGTGGAAGGCGTAGGCGCTCCACGGCGAATCGCCGGGGAAGAGGATCTTCTCTATCTCGACACAGCGGGGAATGTCCTTGCGGCGTAAGGGTTCCAGCCTCACGGCGTGGTCACCTTCTTGCGCGCGGCCGGTTCGACGGCGTCCGGGCGACGGAGGTACAGCGGGGTGAGCGGGGCGGGCTCGTTGTCAAAGTCCTTGCGGGCGGCCTTGACCAGCCCGATGGGCGACGGGAAGCGCGGCTCGATCGGCTGGACGCCGAGGGCGTCCGCGTAGAGGAGGGCGCCGTCGCCCGCCGCGACCTTGATGGTGGTCTGGAGGTCGGCAGGCCGCTCGACGTGGGGGCCGTCGGTGCGCGAGCCGTCGGCGGCGTACGCGGCCCAGTAGACCTCGCGGCGCCTCGCGTCGGTGAGGACGAGGAAAGGCGCTTCGCCGGGGGCGACGTCGGCGGCGATCGCGTCGAGGCTGCACACCGGGTACGCGGGGATGCCGAGGGCGTGGGCGAGCGACGCGGCGGTGGCCATGCCGGCGCGAAGGCCGGTGAAGGGGCCGGGGCCGACGCCGCAGACGATGGCGTCGAGGTCGCGAAGCGTGACGCCCGCGGCCTTGACGGCTTCGAGGGCGTGGGGCGTGATCAGCTCGCCGTGCGCGCGCGGGTCGACCGTGACGCGGTCGCCGCGCGACTCGAGGACGTCGCCGTCCAGGGCGACGAGGCCCGCGGTGACCGCCGGGGTCGAGGTGTCGATGGCCAGTACCAGCACGGTTACCCAGCCTACGACCAGCGCCCCGGAGCGCGTTTAGCGGGCTAAACGCGATCGGGTGGCGCGGCCGCTCCCCCTGCGCCGGATCGCGTTTAGCCCGCTAAACGCGACGCGCGCCGGGGCCCCGCACCCCGGTCCCGCGCCCCACCGCCGGATCGCAATTAGGGGGCTAAAGTCGCTCCCGCTCTCCCGCCCGCATGTCGCGTTTAGCGGGCTAAACGCGATCCGGTGGCCTCGGCGCTCCAGACCCTCAGATCGCGATTAGGGGGCTAAACGCAGGTCGGCCTGCCGTGTGAAGCAGGTCGCAGGGGTGCGGGTGGGCAGCGCGGTACGGTCCTGCGAGGGCCACGCGCCCGGCCGGCGGAGTCGAGCAGGAGGTCACAAAGTGCCCGATCGGTTGTTCCCCACGCTGGCGAGCGGCTCGGCCAAAGAGGCGCTCCGCTTCGGCGACACCTCCCTCACCTACGACGACCTTGCGGCCGTCGCCGGCACACTTGCCCGCGACCTCCCGAGCGGCCGCGTCGCGGTCTGGGCGACGCCGTCGGTGCACACCAGCGTCGCCGTCGTCGCCGCCCTGCTCGCAGGCGTCCCCGCCATCCCGCTCAACCCGAAGATCGGCGAACGCGAGCTCGCGCACATCCTCACCGACAGCGAGCCCGTCCTCATACTCGCCGAACCGGGCACCGACCTGCCCACGGGACTCAGCGGCCTGCCGCGCCGCGACATCGTCCTCGAAGGCACGCCCGTCGATCTCCCCGCGGAACCGGACGCCGAAGCCCCGGCGCTGATCGTCTACACCTCCGGCACCACCGGCCCGCCCAAGGGCGTCGTCCTCCCCCGGCGCGCCATCTCGACCACCCTCGACGCGCTCGAGGACGCCTGGGAATGGACCGCCGACGACGTCCTGGTCCACGGTCTCCCGCTGTTCCACGTGCACGGCCTGATCCTCGGCATCCTGGGACCGCTCCGGCGCGGCGGCTCGGTCCGGCATCTCGGTCGCTTCTCGACCGAAGGCGTCGCACGCGAACTCGCTTCCGGAGCGACGATGATGTTCGGCGTCCCGACCATGTACCACCGCATCGCGGGCGAAGTCGGCGAAGACCCGTCGCTCGCCGAGGCGCTCAGCAGCGCCCGGCTGCTCGTCTCCGGGTCGGCCGCGCTGCCCGTCCACGATCACCAGCGCATCACCGCGGCGACCGGCCGCCGCGTGATCGAGCGCTACGGGATGACCGAGACCCTCATGAACACCAGCATCCGCGCCGACGGCGAGCACGTCCCCGGCACGGTCGGCGTCCCGCTGCGCGGCGTCGATCTACGGCTGGTCGACGAAGCGGGCCAGCCCGTCGAGGAGGTCGAGACCGTCGGCGAGATCCAGGTCCGCGGTCCGAACCTGTTCACCGAGTACCTCAACCGCCCCGACGCCACCGAAGCCGCCTTCGACGACGGCTGGTTCCGGACCGGCGACATGGCGACGCGCGACGCGGCCGGGTACGTGAAGATCGTCGGCCGGAAGGCGACGGATCTGATCAAGAGCGGCGGCTACAAGATCGGCGCGGGTGAGATCGAGAACGCGCTCATGGAGCATCCCGGCGTCGCGGAGGTGGCGGTCACCGGCGAGCCCGACGACGACCTCGGCGAGCGCATCGTGGCCTGGGTGGTGCCTGACGGAGAACGCCCGGCGGAGTCCGAACTCGCCGACCACGTCTCGCGCCTGTTGTCGCCGCACAAACGGCCTCGCGTGGTCCGCTACCTGGAGGCGTTGCCGCGCAACGACATGGGCAAGGTCATGAAACGGGCGCTCGGATGAGCAGGTCCTCGGCGCGGTCCGTCGTCAAGGAGATCGCGACCGGATTCGAGGATCTGGAGGTTCCGCGTTCCGAGGAACCGGACGACGGGCCGATCGGCTGGCCGGGGTACCGCTCGGCACGCGAGGCCGCCGAAAAGCGGACCGGAGAAGACGAGTCCGTGGTCTGCGGGATCGCCAGGATCGGCGACGTCGAGGCGATCGTGATCGCGTTCGAGTTCGGCTTCCTGGGCGGGTCGATCGGCCAGCGGACCGGTGATCGCGTCGAAGCGGCGTTCGCGCGGGCGGTCGGATCCCGGTTGCCGGTGGTGTCGCTGATCGCGACCGGCGGCAGCCGCATGCAGCACGGGATGCGGGCGCTTTCGCAGTTGCAGCGCATCGCGCGGGCGGCGGCCGGAGCCCGGTCGGTGCCGCAGATCTCGGTGCTGCGCGACCCGACGACGGGCGGCGGCTGGGCGACTCTCGGTGCGAGCGCCGACGTCGTTCTCGCGCTGCCCGGGGCGCAGGTCGGTTTCGCCGGTTCCCGCGTGCGGCCTGCCGACGCTTCCCCAGAGGCGTACACGGCCGAAGCGAAGCTCGCGTGGGGCCAGGTCGACCAGATCGTGGCGTCAGCCGACCTTCCCGCGGCACTGGAACGGTGGCTACGCCTTCTGACTTCGCCGACGCCGGAAGCCGCGGAGCCGCCGGGCGCGCTCGGAGCGACGGACTTGCCCGGCAGCGGGTGGGACGCGGTCCAAGCCGCGCGCTCCGCCGAGCGGCCGAGGGCGGCGGAGTATCTCGACGTGTACTTCGACTGGCGCGAGGAAGTCTCGGGCGATCGATGCGGCGGGGTCGACGCTGGTGTCTTGTGCGGCTTCGGCTGGCGCGGCGGCCGAGCGATCGCGTACGCGGCGCAGTGCGGGACACCGACGTCGCCCGCGGGTTTTCGGACGGCTGCGCGTCTGGTGCGGCTCGCGTCGAGGCTCGGAATCCCTGTCCTTACCCTCGTCGACACTCCGGGCGCGGCGAACGACGAGGCGGCCGAACGGGCCGGGGCCGGCGCGGCGATCGCGGAGTTGTTCGAGGCGGTCGCGAGTGCGGTCGTGCCGATCACGACCCTTGTGATCGGGGAAGGTGGCTCCGGGGGCGCGCTCGCGTTCGCGGCGCCGGGGTCGACGTGGGTGACGCCCGACGCGTACTTCTCGGTGACGTCGCCCGAGGCGGCCGCGGCGATCCTCAAGCTGCCCGCCGACGAGGTCCCCGCCCTCGCGGACCGGCTCCGCCTGCGCCCCCAAGACCTGGTGGACCTGGGAATCGCGCGCTCCGTCGTCGGCCCCGCGCCGACTTGCGTTTAGCCCCCTAATCGCGATCTGTGGCACCGGATCGCGATTAGCCCGCTAAACGCAAGTCGCCCCGCGGATCGCGATTAGCCCGCTAAACGCAGGTCGGGCGTGCGGGACGTCCAGGTGCCGTGCGGCTCCAGGGTGACCATGCGGACATCGTCTTCGCGGCGCTCCAGGCGCACGACGAGGTAGTCGTCCGACAGGCGCTCGGCGGACCCTTCACCCCACTCGACGACCAACGCGGACCGCTCCAGTTCGGTGTCGAGGTCCAGGTCGTCCAGCTGCGAGAGATCCCCGCCGAGCCGGTACGCGTCCACGTGCACCAGCGCGACCCCAGCGGCCCCGGCCGGATGCACCCTGGCGAGCACGAACGTCGGCGAGCTGACCCGCCCACCGACCCCGAGACCGTCCGCGATCCCGCGGGTCAGCGTCGTCTTGCCCGCCCCGAGCGGCCCGGCGAGCAGCACGAGGTCGCCCGCGCGCAGCGAGCGTCCGAGCTCTCGCCCGAATTCCATCGTCGATTCGGGAGTCGGGAAAGCGAAATTCATCAGCGTTGCCACCACCAGGTCCGCCGTTCGGAAGTCTCACCATCGGTGCCGGTGCATCGTTGCACCAAGTCGATCAGGTGGCTGTTCACCAGTTCGGGTTGTTCCAGCTGCACCATGTGCCCCGCGCCCCGGACGCGCACCAGCTCCGCGTCCGGCAGCTCCGCCGCGATCCGCTCGGCGTGCGCGATCGGCGTGAACCGGTCGGAATCCCCGCCGACGACCAGCACGTGTGCGTGCTTCAGCCCGGCGAGCGCGGCGTACCGGTTGTGGCTGCCGAGCGTGTCGACGAAGTTCACGAGCCCGCGCACCGGCGTCACCTCGAGCATTTCCAGCATGAAGTCGACAAGTCGAGGAGACACGTCACGGCTGCCGAAGGCCAGCCTGCGCACGGCCTGCCGGGTCAGCTGCCCACCCGCCGCGCGCACGAATTCGACAAGCCCCGGCTGCCACCCGGCCAGCCCGCCGACGCCTCGCGTGAGCGGGTTGTACTTCGAGAGCAGTGATCTCGGAAGGCCCCGAGCACCGACTTCGCCCGCCGCGGTCGCGATGAACGCGACGCCACAGACACGGTCGTCGAACAGCTCGGGATGCTCGGCGGCGAGCTCCATGATCACCATGCCGCCCATCGAGTGCCCCATGAGCACGATGGGCCCCTCCGGCACCACCGAACGCAGGACCATGTCGAGGTCACGCGCCAGCTGCTCGATGGTGCTGGTCTCGGCGGTCGCGGCGCCGGATTGCCCGTGCCCGCGATGGTCGAAGTACACCTGCCGCACCCGCGGCAGCCTCAGCGACGCGAGGTCTCGCCGCTGGAAATGCCAGCAGCGCTTCGACAACGCGAAACCGTGCACACCGACGACGGTCAGCTCCGGTTCTCCCCCATCGCCCGGATCGATCTCCTCGACCGCGAGCGGCGTGCCGTCCTCCGCCGCCACTGTCGACGTCCGATCCGGTGCGAGATCCCCCAACGGCTCGTCCACGAACGGATCCTCACTCTGCCGCCGCTGCTGTGCGGCGACGGCGATCGCCGCGGCGGTGCCGGTGGCCACGGCCCCGACGCCGCCGACGATGGCCAGCAGTCTTCGTGAAGGTGTCACGAGCCTGCCTCCAGATACGTCCGGTGGACACGCGGGCGGTACATCGAAGTCACGATCTCGTAGTCGATCGTCCCCAGCTTGTCGGCCCATTCCCGTGCCGTGGGCTCACCAAACGCGCCCTTGCCGAAAAGGATCACTTCGCTGCCGATGGACGGCTCGTCGTCTCCGCAGTCGACGATGAGCTGGTCCATGCAGACGCGGCCGACGACCGGCCGTCGCTTTCCGCCCAGCAGGACGTCCATCCGTCCGGACAGCGACCGCGGCACGCCGTCGGCATAACCCACGGGAACCAGCGCGAGGGTGGTGTCGCGTTCGGCCGTCCAGCTGTGGCCGTACGAGACCGATTCGCCTGCCGGGATCCGCTTCGTGAGCACGACGGACGATTTGAAGGTCATGGCCGGGCGCAGATCGTCGCCGGTGGGCACCGGGTTCAGCCCGTAGATCGCGATCCCGGGGCGCACGAGGTCGAAGTGCAGGTCGGGCCTCGTCAGCACGGCGGCGGAGTTCGCGATGTGCCGCATCGGGTTCAGGCCGGCGGCGCGCGCGATGTCGTAGGCCTCGTCGAACCGCTTGGCCTGTGCGTCGATGGAGGGGTGGCCGGGCTCGTCGGCGCACGCGAGGTGCGACCAGATCGCGACGACCTCGATGAGCGGCTTCGCGGCCGCCGCGGCCTTGACCAATGCCGGCCATTCCGCAGGTGGGCAGCCGTTTCGGGACAGCCCGGTGTCGATCTTGAGGTGCACCCGGCAGATCGCGTTTAGCCCGCTAAAGTCGCGTGCCCGGCGAGCGCCGTCGGCCACGCGGGCAAGCTCGTCGAGGGAGCTGACGGCGACGTCGATGTCTTCGGCGACCGCGGGCGCGAAGTCGGCTTCGGGGGTGTCGAGCCAGCTGAAGAGGCGGGCTCCGATCCCGGCCCGGCGCAGCGCGAGCGCCTCGCCGAGGGAGCAGGTGCCCAGCCAGGTGGCCCCACCCTCGACGGCGGCACGGGCGACCTCGAGGGCTCCGTGCCCGTAGCCGTCCGCCTTGACCACGGCCATGGTCTGGGCCGAGGGAGCGCGGGATGCGAGCAGGGCGACGTTGTGCCGGATGGCGGACAGGTCGATGACGACCTCGGCACGCGGGAAACTGGCGGTCATAACGACCACCAGTTTCCCACGAACCGGCTCAGGACAGGCGCGCCCCGTCGGTGGCGGAGAACACGTGCAGCTCGTCGGGACGGATCCGCAGGTGCAGCGTGTCGCCCATGGTCGGCGGCGTGCGCGGGTCCACCCGGGTGACGACGTTCGACTTCGAGCCCTCGGCGTCGGTCTCGGCGAGCTTGCCGTAGACGTACGCGTCCGAACCGAGCTCCTCGACGAGGTCGACCTTGATCGGCAGCGTGCCGTCTTCGCTGGTCGTCACCTCGAGCGATTCCGGACGGAAGCCGAGGGTGACCGTGTCGCCGTCGGCCTTGGCGAGGATCTCGCGGGTCAGCGGTACCCGCGCCCCACCCAGCTCGGCTCCGTCTTCGGTGAGCTTCGCGGTGACCAGGTTCATCGCGGGCGAGCCGATGAATCCGGCGACGAAAGCGTTTGCGGGCCGGTCGTACAGGGCGCGCGGGGTGTCGCACTGCTGCAGGAGACCGTCCGACAGGACCGCGACCCGGTCGCCCATCGTCATGGCCTCGACCTGGTCGTGCGTGACGTACACGGTGGTGACGCCGAGGCGTCGCTGCAGCGCGGCGATCTGCGTACGGGTGGAGACACGCAGCTTCGCGTCGAGGTTCGACAGCGGCTCGTCCATGAGGAAGACCTGCGGCTCACGCACGATGGCGCGGCCCATCGCGACACGCTGGCGCTGACCACCGGAGAGCGCCTTCGGCTTGCGGTCGAGGTACTGCTCGATGTCGAGCAGCTTGGCGGCGTCGAGCACCTTCTGCTTGATCTCCGACGCCGGACGGCCCGCGATCTTCAGCGCGAAGCCCATGTTCTGGCCCACGGTCATATGCGGGTACAGCGCGTAGTTCTGGAACACCATCGCGATGTCGCGGGCGCGCGGCGGCAGCTGCGTGACGTCGCGGTCGCCGATCCACACGGCGCCTTCGTCGATGTCTTCGAGGCCGGCGAGCATCCGCAGGCTGGTGGACTTGCCACAGCCGGAAGGCCCGACCAGCACGAGGAATTCGCCGTCGGCGATCTCGAGGTCGAGTGCGTCCACGGCGGGCCGCTCGGAGCCCGCGTAGCGCCGGGTCGCCTTGTCGTAGGTGATCGTGGCCATCGGTTCAGTCCTCTTTCGGTTTCGCGGAAATGCCGTGCCCGAGTTCGCGGGCTTCGAGATGCCGTTGCTGGATCCGGTGCCCCTCGGCGCGGTCCGCCTCGGTCGGCTCGAGTGGGGTGTAGCCGTGCTGTTCCTGCCAGCGGGGAGGTTCCGTGCTGGAAGCGAGGGCCCAGGCCGCCTGCCGCGCGGCACCGACCGCGACGTACTCGGCGACTTCGGGGACGACGACGGGCACGCCGAACACGATCGGCGCGACCGCGCGGACGGCGGCCGATTGCGCGCCGCCACCGATCAGGAGGACGCGGCGGACTTCGAGCCCCTGCTCGCGCAGGGCGTCCAGACCGGCCGCGAGGCCGCACAGCATGCCTTCGACCGCGGCGCGGGCGAGGTTCTCGGGCGTCATGTTCGCGCGGGTGAGGCCGAAGAGCGTGCCCTTGGCGTCCGGGAGGTTCGGCGTCCGCTCACCGTCGAGATAAGGAAGGAAGGTGAGGCCGCCGGAACCGGGTGTGGCGGCGAGCGCCAGCTTGTCGAACTCCGCGAGTTCGACGCCGAGCATCGCGGACGTGGCCGTGAGCACGCGGGCCGCGTTGAGGGTGCAGGCCAGCGGGAGGAAGCGGCCGGTGGCGTCGGCGAATCCCGCGACGATGCCGGAAGGGTCGGCGCTCGCGGTTTCGGAGACGCCGAAGACGGTGCCGCTGGTGCCCAGCGAGACGACGACGTCGCCCGGAGCGAGTTCGAGACCGAACGCGGCGGCCATGTTGTCGCCGGTCCCGGCCGAGACCAGGATCCCGTCCGGGGTGTGGCCCGCGGCTTCGGCGGGGCCGATGACCTTGGGCAGCTCGGGCGTGCGGCCGCCGAAGGCGTGCGCGAGGAGGTCTTGGCGGTATTCGCCGGTGGCGGGCGAGAAGTACCCGGTGCCGGAAGCGTCGCCGCGGTCGGTGACCGGCTCGGCGCCGTCGCCCAGCAGCCGCCAGGTCAGCCAGTCGTGCGGGAGCAGCACACGGGCGACGCGATCGGCCAGCTCCGGCTCGTTCTCCGCCATCCAGCGCAGCTTCGTGACGGTGAAGCTGGCGACCGGCACCGAGCCGACGGACTTCGCCCAGCTCTCCGGGCCGAGCTCGCCGCTGAGGTCTTCGGCCGCCTTCGCGGACCGGGTGTCGTTCCACAGCAGCGCGGGCCGGACGACCTCACCCGCCTCGTCGAGAGCGACCATGCCGTGCTGCTGGCCGCCGATGCCGATGGCGCCGACGCCGTCGAGCAGGCCGTCCGTCGCCTCGCGGAACGCGTCCCACCACGCGGCGGGGGCGACCTCGGTGCCGTCGGGGTGCGAAGCGCGGCCGGTGCGGACGATCTCACCGGTGTTCGCGTCGCAGACGACGACCTTCGTCGACTGGGTCGACGAGTCGATACCGGCGACCAGATCAGAACTCATATTCCGGGCCCTCCGGTGCGCATTCGACCTGCTCGATGGCGGTTCCCGCGGTCAGCGCCGCCTCGATCTCCTCGGTCGGCGCCTCTTCGTCGGTGATCAGGAGGTCGTAGTCGCCGATGTCGCCGTACGCGTAGGTGGCGGTGCGGCCGAATTTGGAGTTGTCGACGACCAGGACGTTGCGGTCGGCGGTGCGCAGCGCGGCCTTCTTGAGCTCCGCATAGTCCTGGACCGGGTGGAATAGGCGGCCGACCGCGACCGCGGCGACCGAGACGAAGGCGATGTCGGCGTGCGTACGGTCGAGGAACCCGACGACGTCCGGGCCGGCGCAAGAATCGAACTCGTGGTGGTAGCGGCCGCCCGCCAGGACGACCTCGACGCTCTTGGCCGGGCCGAGGATGCGGGCGGCTTCGAGCGAGTTGGTGATGACGGTGAGGTCCTCGATCTGGCCGAGGCGGCGAACGAGCGGGAAGAGCGTGGTCGAGTCGTCGACGAAGACCGTCTGGCCGGAGTGGACGTGCGCCGCGGCGGCCTCGCCCAGGGCGTCCTTCGTGGCCTGGTTGAAGGTGTCGCGGAAGCGGGCGGCGGACTCCATGGTCGTCGCGGGGTAGGCCTCGACTTTGCCGCGGAGTTTGCGGAGGAGCCGGCGGTCGGCGAGGTCGTCGAGGTCGCGGTGCATCGTCATCAGGCTGACGCCGAAGCGGGTGGTCAGGTCGTCGATGCGGACCTCGCCGGTGGCGATGACGTGGTCGAGGATCTCCTGGCGCCGATGCTCGACGGCGGCGTCCGAGGGCCTGGTCTTAGACATGGGCGACACCGTTCACGACCCGGACCATCGCGGTCTCGGCGGGGTGGGTGTCGGCGCTCACACCTGCTTCTTACCAGATTATTCGCCCGGAGTTAACACGTAACTCGATAACTCCCGAATTTTTCTCACTTGCGTCGCCTGCCCCGCCGACCTGCGTTTAGCCCCCTAATCGCGCTCTGAGGGCACCCGCCCGCAGAGCGCGGTTGGGGGGCTAAACGGAGGTCGTGGCCCTGGTCAGGAGGCGATGCGGCGGACGGACCGGATGGCGTCCGGGACCGCGGCGAGGATGCCGGAGGCCGAGGTCGGGGCGCCGTCGGCGGCGAGGGATCCGGCGAGGGAATGGACGTGCGCGGCCGCACCGGCCGCCAGCCACGGGTCGAGTCCCGAAGCGAGCAACGCACCGACCAGACCCGACAGCACATCCCCCGAACCGGCCGTCGCGAGCCACGATCCCCGCGGCGTGTTCACCAGCGCCCGCCCGTCCGGCGCCGCGACCACCGTGCAGTGCCCCTTCAACAGCACGACGGCGTCGTACTTCCGCGCGGCCGACCGCGCCGCCGCGACCCGGTCCGCACCCGGCGGCTCACCCATGAGCCGCTCGAACTCCCCCGCGTGCGGCGTCAGCACGAGCGGGGTGTCCGGATCGCGTGCGTCGAGCACGTCGGGCGACCGCGCGATGATGGTCGTCGCGTCGGCGTCCGCGCACACCGGCACGCCGCGGCCGAGCACGAACCGCAGCACGTCCCGCCCCTCGTTGCCGGTGCCGATCCCCGGCCCGACGACCCAGGCCTGCACCCGGCCCGCGTCGGTCACCGAACCCGTCGCGATGATCTCGGGCCATTGCCCGCGCACGACGTCCGCCGCATGACCGGCGTAACGCACCAGCCCGGACGTCGCCCGCACCGCCGCACCGGCCGCGAGCACGGCCGCTCCCGGGTACGTCGCCGACCCGGCTGCGATCCCCACCACGCCCTGGCTGTACTTGTCGTCGTCCGGGCCGGGCACCGGCCACGCCGCGGCGACATCCGCCGTATCGAGTCGCTGCAGATCGGGCTCGCTGAGCCGCAGTCCGATGTCCACCAGGGAGACCTCGCCACAGGACGCGGGCGCGAGGGCGTGCACCGGCTTGAGCGCGCCGAAGGTGACGGTCCGATCGGCCACGACCGCCGGGCCGTCGACCGCGCCGGTGTCCGGATCCACCCCACTCGGCAGATCGACCGCGAGCACCGGCGAGCTCACGTGCTCCAGCAGCGCGGCGGCGTCCGGCCGCAACGGCCCACGCGCCGAAATTCCGACGATCCCATCGACGACGAGGTCGGCCCGCCGGATCCACTGTGGACCGTCCTCAAGGGACACGACCTTGCCGCCGGAACGCTTCAGAGCGGCCAAACCCGGGCCGTGGGCGCGTTCGGGCTTCAGCAGGATCGCCGAGACGGCCACATTGCGGCGGCGCAGGAACGCGCCGGCCCACAAGGCGTCACCGCCGTTGTTGCCCGACCCGACGAGCAGCGTCACCCGCCGCCCGGACACCGAACCCGTGTGCGCGGCCAGCATTTCGGCGGCGTGCACCGCGAGGCCGAACGCCGCGCGCCGCATGAGCTCGCCGTCGGGAGTGACGGCGAGCAACCGGTCCTCCGCCGCGCGAATCCGTTCCGTGGTCCAGATTCCCTGCACGACGCCTCCGGTCTCTTACTCGACGGTGACCGACTTCGCCAGGTTACGCGGCTTGTCGACGTCGTACCCACGCGTGCGGGCGATCTCGGCGGCCAGCACCTGCAGCGGCACCGTGGAGACCAGCGGCTGCAGCAGGGTCGGGACGGCCGGGATCTCGATCAGCTCGTCGGCGAACGGGCGGACGGTCTCGTCGCCCTCCTCCGCGATCACGATCGTGCGGGCGCCGCGCGCCTGGATCTCGCTGATGTTCGACACCAGCTTCGAGTGCAGCACCGCGCGCCCCTTCGGCGACGGCATCACCACGACGACGGGAAGGCCTTCTTCGATCAGCGCGATCGGGCCGTGCTTGAGCTCGCCGGCCGCGAAGCCCTCGGCGTGCATGTACGCCAGTTCCTTGAGCTTCAGCGCGCCTTCGAGGGCGACCGGGAAACCGACGTGACGGCCGAGGAACAGCACGGCCTTCGAGTCGGCGATGCGGCGGCCGAGGTCACGGACCTGGTCCACAGTGGACAGGACTTTCTGCACCGCGGCGGGCATCGCTTCGAGCTCGGCGAACTCGCGGGCGACCTCGTCCGGGTACTTGGTGCCGCGCGCCTGCGCGAGCGCCAGGCCGACCAGGTAGTTGGCCGCGATCTGCGCGAGGAACGCCTTCGTCGACGCGACACCGATCTCCGGACCGGCGTGTGTGTAGAGGACGGCGTCGGACTCGCGCGGGATCTGCGCGCCGTTGGTGTTGCAGACCGCCAGAACGCGGGCCTTCTGCTCGCGGGCGTGGCGGACGGCTTCGAGGGTGTCCGCGGTCTCGCCCGACTGGGAGACGGCGACGACCAGCGTCGCGCGGTCCAGCACCGGGTCGCGGTAGCGGAACTCGCTGGCCAGCTCCACCTCGACCGGGAGGCGGCACCAGTGCTCGATGGCGTACTTGGCGACGAGGCCCGAGTGGTACGCGGAACCACAGGCGACGACGAAGACCTTGTCGACGTCACGCAGGTCCTGGTCGGAGATGCGCTGCTCGTCGAGGATGATCCGGCCGCCGTCGAAGTGCCCGCGCAGCGTGTTCGCCAGCGCCTCCGGCTGCTCCTCGATCTCCTTGAGCATGAAGTACTCGTGGCCGCCCTTTTCCGCGGCCGAGAGGTCCCAGTCGACGGTGAACGGCTTGGCCTGGGCGGCGTCGCCGTGGAAGTCGGTGACGTCGTAGCCGTCGCGGGTGATGACGACGAGCTGATCCTGGCCGAGCTCGACCGCCTCGCGGGTGTGCTCGATGAACGCGGCGACGTCGGAGGCGACGAAGTGCTCGCCCTCGCCGACGCCGACGACCAGCGGCGAAGAGCGGCGGGCGGCGACGACGGTGTCCGGCTGGTCGGCGATCGTCACGACCAGGGTGAACGCGCCTTCGAGACGACGGCAGACCGCGGCGACGCTGGCCGCGAAGTCGCCCTTCGTGTCGCCCTCGGTGTACGCGCGGGCGATCAGGTGCGCGGCGGTCTCGGAGTCGGTGTCGCTCGCCATCTCGACGCCTTCGGCCTCGAGCTCGGCGCGCAGGGCGGCGAAGTTCTCGATGATGCCGTTGTGCACGACGGCGACGCGCTGGGAGGCGTCGCGGTGCGGGTGCGAGTTGCGGTCGACCGGGGCGCCGTGGGTGGCCCAGCGGGTGTGGCCCATCCCGGCGGTGCCGGTGAAGGCGTCCCTGCCGACCGTGTCGAGCTGGGTCTCCAGGTTGGCCAGGCGGCCCGCTTTGCGCTCGACGTTCAGCGCGCCGGCGCCGTCGAGGACCGCGACGCCTGCCGAGTCATAGCCGCGGTACTCCATCCTGCGCAGGCCGCCGATGACGACGTCCAGGGCCGGGCGGTGTCCGACGTATCCCACGATTCCACACACGGCCACCAGCCTAACGACGGAAATTCGGCCCCTTCGCCCGGGCGCCCGCACCTGCGTTTAGCGGGCTAAACGCGACGCTTAGGCACGCTAAGCAGCGCGGTTAGCCCGCTAAAGGCGAACGCCGGGGCGGCGCGCGGGCCGGACGTGGGCGCGGGCAGTAAGGTCACGAGCATGGCCAGCAAGCCCAAGCAGCTGCTCGCGGAGCTGTCCCACCCAGGTCCGCACGAGGTTCTGCGCGGCAACCTCGCCCTGGTCGGACTGCCCGGCGTCGTGTTCACCCCCCGTTCGGGCCTCGGTCTGCCCGCGATCGCGTTCGGGCACGGCTGGTTGCAGCCGACCGGGAGCTACCGGCATCTGCTCCGGCACCTCGCGAGCTGGGGCATCGTCGCGGCGGCCCCGGCCACCCAGCGCGGTCCGCTGCCTTCGCACCGGCTGCTGGCCGGTGACCTGCTCACGACGCTCGACTTGATCACGACGGTCCGCCTCGGACCGGACGGCATCAGCGTCGACCCGGCGAAACTCGGCCTGGCCGGGCATTCGACCGGCGGCGGCTCGGCGGTCCTGGCCGCCGCGCAGGCCGCCGAGAACGACGAGCGGCCCGAGATCCGCGCGGTCGCGACCATCACCCCAGCGCAGACGCTGCCGCCGGCGACGGTGTCGGCCCGCTCGGTGACCGCGCCCGGCCTGCACCTCGCGGCGGGCGAAGACCTGGTCGCGCCGCCCGTCGGACACGCCGAGGCCATCGCGGACGCGTGGGGCGGGCCGGTGCAGCTGCGGACGCTCGGGAAGTCGTCGCACCTCGGCGTCACCGAGGGCAGGCACTGGAGCCAGCTGCTGCTGCACGGGAAGCCGCACCGCGGGACCCAGCAGCTGACGCGGGCGCTGTTCACGGCGTTCTTCCTCACCCACCTGACGGGGACGACGAAGTACCAGCCCCTGCTGGACGCCGACGTCAAACGCGCCCCCATCGAGCTCCAGGACGAACCCGCCGCCTGACGCCCGGATCGCGTTTAGCCCGCTAAAGGCGATCCTGTACCCGGATCGCGTTTAGCCCGCGAAACGCGATCCGGCACCCGGCGACACGTCAGATCGCGATTAGCCCGCTAAACGCGACACGCCCCCGGCCCGGCCCTCGGATCGCGATTAGCCCGCTAAACGCGACACGCCCCCGGCCCGGCCCTCGGATCGCGATTAGCCCGCTAAACGCGACGCGGCGCCGGAGGGCAAAAGAAAGGGCCCGGCTCTGGCAAGCCGGGCCCTGAAGTGCGTGAAGCCGGTCAGTCGACCATCCACGAGTTGTTCGAGAAATCGTCGTCGTCGAATCCCTTGTCGTCACGGGCGTGACGACCGCGGCGACGCGCGGGCGCGCCGGGCTCTTCGGACGCCGCGGCACTGGGCGCGGGCGTCGGCGCCGCTGGCGGAACGTCCACCGTCGCCGGCATTCCGGGCACCCCCGGCGCGACCGGGAGCGGCGGCGGAGGCGGCGCCGGCCGCGACACGTCGGCACGGGCACCGAATTCGGCGAACCGGGCGTCCGGTTTTTCGTCGTCCTCGATGTCGAAGCCGATCGTGTGGCTGCGGTCGGCGGTCGTCTTGCCGGTCAGCCAGCCACCCGCCTCCTTGCTCCGCTTCCCCAGCTCCTGCATGTGCGCGGCGTACTTGTCATGGATGGCGGCGTCCTTCTGCATGGTGTCCACCGCCTGGGCCTTGGCGTCGGCGAGATGCCGCTCCCGCAGCCCGCGCTGCTCCAACTGTTCCGTGATGGCGGCGTCCTGCCTGGACATGGCGGCCGCCAGCCGGTCAACAGCGCTCATCGGTCCTCCCTCGTTCCCCGGTCAGGCGATCATCGCTCGTAACTGATCGAACGGTCGCCACCCTCGTCGTCGAGCGATCCGCTGATCCGGCCGCCCGCGCCACTGGTCTCGAAAATTCCACCCTCGACGCGGTACTGGCTCGACCCGCGCTGCGTGTCACCCCCGCCACCGCCGGCCGCGCCGCCCATGGCGCCCATGCCACCCATCATGCCGCCCATTCCGGCGGGCGAGCTCGCGGCACCGGCGCTCGCGGGCGCCGGGTCCATCCCGCCGGGAGCCATCCCGAGACCGCCCTCGGCCCCGGCCGGCTGCGCGCTGCCTCCGGACTGCATGCCCGCTTCCAGCGAACCCGCTTCGTTCAGCGACCCTGCCGAAGCACCTTCGAGCGGGCTGCCGATCGCGCTTTCGAAGCTGCCACCGCCACCGGCGGTCGGAACGGTGCCATCGCCACTGGCTCCCGACGCGCCACCCGCGGCGGCTTCGGCCCCCGCGGACACCGAAGCGGTCCCTTCCGCACCGGCGCCGACACCGACCTCGACTCCGCCTGGAGCGCCGAAGCCACTACCGCCGCCGCCACCAGGCGCCATCCCGCCGTCAGCCGGGGCGGGCATGGGACGAACGTCTTCGGGCTTACCGGGCTGCGGGTTGCCGGGGTTCCGGTCGTCGAGGCCGTTCTTGATGTCGTCGGTCTCGAGGGTGTCGCCGGGCTTGAGCTCCTTCTTCTCGCCCTTTTCGTCGAGGGTGTAGGTGGTCGGCTCGCCCTTGCCGTCGTCGACGGTCACCACGGTCGGACCGTTCGGGCCCTGCGGCTGCTCGGCGGTGATCTTGAGGTTGCCGTCCTGGATGTGGATCTTGCCGTCCGGACCGGGCCGGTAGACGCCGTCGGGGCCGGGCTTGCCGTCCTTGCCCTCTTCGCCCTTCGGGTCGTCGAAGTCGAGCTTGTAGTCCTTCTCGTTGCCCTTGCCGTCATCGACCTTGATGTCCATTTTGCCGTCTTTGTCCGGCTCGGTCATCTCGATCTTGTTGTCGCCCTTTTGGACGGTCATGGTGTCCTGACCGTCGATGCCGTCCTTGATCGCCTCGCCCGTCGCCGGGTCGATCGGGTACGGCTTGCCGGTCTCGGGGTCCAGCTCGAGCGGCTTGCCGGTGACCGGGTTCATGCCCTCGGCGGGCTTTTCCTCCGGCTTCGGCGTCTCGGGGACCGTAGCGGCAGGCGGGGTGCTGGCACCGCCGCCGCTCCCGCTTCCACCTCCGGTTCCGCCGCCCGTACCGCCGCCGGTGCCGCCACCGGTGTCACCGCCGCCACCCTTGTCCTTGCCCTTGCCGTCGTCGATGGGCGGCTTCTCGGACCCCGGCGCGGGGAACGGGTTCGTGTAGTCCTCCATGAACCGCGAAAGCTCGTGGTACTGCGTGTTGATCGTCTCGGTCGCGTTCTTGCAGAGCTTCTTGAAGTTCTCGAAGCGCTCACCGAACTCGGTGGCGAACGAGCCCTTCAGCCACTGCTTCGCGGCCCCGATCGCGTAATCCTTGTTCTCGTCGTTCAGATCGCAGTCGTCGTGACGCAGTCGTTCGGCGAGGTTGTTGCCCGGGCACGCGGAATCGAGCCAGTACGCGACGTCCATGAGCTTTTCTTTGGAGTCGACCTTGCCGTTCGCGATCTCGACGACCTGCTTCGCGATGTACAACGGCGCCGTGGCGACCTTGTCGACCCGGAGCTTCAGCGTTTCGTCGACCTTCAGCTTGAGCGCGCTGTAGATCTTGTCGATGGTCGACGGCACCAGCTTGATGGCGCCGTCCATCTGCGCGATGAGCTCTTTCGCGTCGGGCTGGATCCGCTGCTCGTACTTGACCTTCGCGGCCGTCGCGCCCTCGCCCTTCCAGTCGTGGAAGAGCGTGGTCAGCGCCGCCGTCGCGTCCTTCTGGGTCTGCTCGACGACCTTCTTCGCGTCGGCGAGATCTTCGACCTCGTCGAACATCTTCTGGAAGTTGATCTCGCGGTTCTCGTGGAACCGGTCCCAGATGTCGGTCTTGTAGCTGATTTCGCCCGACTTCTCCGGCATCTTGTTCCAGACCTGCTCGGCCCAGTCGGAGAAGAAGTCCAGTGCCGGCTTCCCGAGGTCGAGCACCTGGTCGGATTTGGTGGTGGAACCACCCGCGGCCGGCCGGGACATCGCGTCGAGGTCCTTGTCGGCCTGCTTCGTGTCGGCCGCCTGCTTCTTGTCCCCCGCGGCGTTCGAGTCACGTTCGGCGACGGCCTTCTTGTACGCCTCTTCCCGGTTGCCGAACGGCATCAGCAAGGCGTCTTTGGTGCCCTGCGTGACGTACGGGTCGTTCAGGATCTCGTTGATCTGTGCTTGCGTCGGTTGGCTCATTACTGGGCTCCCGCCTTGTTGGCAGCCGCGGCGTTCGCCTGGTCGGACGAGGTGTAGCGGGTCGACGCGGTGCTGACGCCGCCGGCGAGCTGGGTGAGCTGGCCCGCGTACCCCTTCATCGCGTCGGAAATGGCGAGAATCCCGGTGGCGTAGCCCTTTTGATAGTCCTTGTGGACCCGGCCGAAGTTTTCGGGCCCGACCTGGGTCGGCCCCACCTTCCCCGCCTCGGACGTCGTTTTCTCAGCCGCGCGCTCCAACGACGTCGACGCCGTGAGCATCGCCTCTGAATCGGCTTTGTAGCCCCCGTCCGGCATGACCGGTGCCCCCTTCGTCCCGCTGTATCCGCCTCGTTGTCCTACCTACGACGCACGCCGGCGGCATCAGGTGCCATCGCATATGCACACAGAATGTACCCACCGGTCATCCGGACCGCAGGAACATTCACACCTTTGCTAACTCAAACGATTTCGGCGCAAGAAGCCTGGTAGACCGCGTTTTCGCGGTTTCGCGCCCGCTTCGACGGCTTCGGCGAGCACGGTGGCCGCGCCGCGGATGTCGACCAGGCGATCCAGCTCGTCGAGGTCGATGTCGATGCCGAACTCCACCTCGACCGTCGCCAGGAGCCGGACGCGGCGCCGGGAGTCGACGCCCATCTCGGCGAACGGCGTGTTCTCGTCGATGGTGTCCGGATCGACGTCGAAGGTCTCGCAGACGAGGGCCTTGATCTCGTCGACGTACTCGCTCCCGTCAGCTGCCATGGGGGAATTCTGTCCCATCCGCGGTCCAGTACCGCGTTCTGGCCGCGGAACGCGCGACCTTGCCGCTGGAGGTCCTCGGCAGTCCGCCGGGTTTGACCAGGAAGAAGGCACGAAGCCGCACGTCGTGCCGCTCGGCGACGGCGCGGGTGGCGGCCCGCGCGATCTCCGTTTCGTCGAAGTCCTGGGCCTTCCGGGCGCGCTCGGCGACAACGACGACACCCTCGCCCTCATCGCCGTCGACCGAGAACGCGGCGACTCGTTCGGGCCCGAGCAGAGGGTGCGCGGCGGCGACCGTCTCCTCGATGTCGTGGGGGCTGTGATTGCGGCCGTCGATGATGATCAGGTCCTTGATCCGGCCGGTCACCGACAGCCTGCCGTCGCGGATCATGCCGAGGTCGCCGGTGCGGAGCCAACCGCCTTCGCCGTCGAGCTCGGCATCGAACACCTCGGCGGTCAGCTCCGGACGGCGCCAGTACCCGGCGGCCACGTTGGGCCCCTTGACCCAGATCTCGCCCACGTCGCCTTTAGCGGGCAAAACGCGATCCGCCGGGGGCACGACGCGGACCCGCTGGCCTCTGGGCCAGCCGATCTCCACGATTTCCCGGCCGTCCACCTCGGTCACCACGGGGCCGCTGGAATCGCCGCTGGCGACGTAGACCGTGGCCTCGGCCAGACCGTAGGACGGCCGGAACGCGCCCCGCGGGAAACCGTGGGGCTCGTATGCGGCGAGAAACTCCCGGACGGTCGCCGCCCGGACCGGTTCGCTGCCGCTGAGCGCGATCGACACCGTCGAGAGGTCGTACTCGGCGCGCTTCGACTCGGGCACGGCCTCGGTCACCAGGTCGTACGCGAAGTTCGGGGCCGCGGTGAGCGTGTTCGGATACGACGACATCAGCAGCAGCCAGCGCTCCGGGCGCCGGATGAATTCCAGCGGCGCGATGAACACCGTCCGGCCGCCGGAGTGCATCGTCCCGGCGAGCAACTGCGCCAGCCCCATGTCGTGGAAGAACGGAATCCAGCCGACGCAGGTGATCCGCTCGTCGACGTCGTAGGCGTCGCAGATCTGCCAGCAGGCGGCCGACAACGCCCGATGCGTGATGATCACGCCTGCCGGTGATCGCGTCGTGCCGGAGGTGTACTGCAGGTAGGCGGGGTCTTCGGGGGAGACCGGCGACGGCGGCGACTGGTCGGCCGGGTCTCGCGGCAGGGTGTCGACGGCGATGATCTCGCGGGGCGCCGGAACCGGCTCGGCCCCGGCGAACTCCGTCAACCGCTCGACCAAGGCCTCCGACGTGAGCCAGATGTCGGCGTCACAGTCGTTGAGGACACCGACGAGCCGCTCGCGGTGGGCGCGGACGTCCGGCGCGGACAGCGGCACCGCGACAGCTCCGGCGTACAGCGCGCCGAAGAAGGCGACGACGTAAGACAGGTCTTGCCTCGCCGTGATCGCGACGCGGTCTCCCGGCTGGATCACCTCACGCAGCTTCGCGGCGACAGCGCGGACGTGGACAAGCAGTTCGGCCCAGGTCAGGGTGTCCTCGACGGGCTCGTACCGGTTCGAGCAGTCGAGGTGCGTGTACGCCGGCCGATCGACGTCGGCGCGTTCGAGCAGGCGGAGCACGAGCGGCGTCCGCAGCACTTCCTCGGGCACTTCTGGTGACGGTTTTGAAGGCACTGGCACATCCTCCGGCCGCGCATGGGCATCATACGAACGTGGACGACTTCTTCGTGCTGGACGATCCGGCGGATCGCGTCAAGGCCCTGCGCGACCGCGAGCTCAGCTCGAACCCGGGCGGTGCCGCCGCCGAGACGCCGAACCTCCTGCTGATGGACGGCGCGGACCACCGGCGGCTCCGCGCGGTCGTCAAGGAGGTCATCGCCCTGGCGGAACCCCTCCCGATTGCCCTGCTCACAGACCTGCGCGTCACGATTAGCCCGCTAAAGTCGAGTGCGCGCTTCGACCTGGTGACCGATTTCGCCAGGCCGGTGGCGGCCAAGGTGACGGAGGCTGTGCTGGGCACGGAAGAGCCGCTCGGCGAGAAGCTGCTGACGAACCTTTCGGAGACCGCCGCGAATCTGGACGTCTGGTCGGGCGGGCCCGCCGGGGCCGACACCGCCGCGCTCCGGGTCGCGATGTTCTTCCTCAAGGCGACGGCCGTCGAAGGCGGCGGGCTGGCGCTGCTCCGCGAAGCGCACGAAGCGGGCCGGATCTGCGAAGACGAGCTGATGATCACGCCGGTGATGCTGGCCCACGCGGCGTACGAGAACTCCATGAACTTCCTCGCCCTCGCCGGTCTCGAACTCCTACGCCGTCCAGACGCCCTCGACGACGTACGCGGGCTGATCCACCAGATCTCCCCGACCCGCTTCGCCGCCCGCCGCGTGACCACGCCGTTCTCCCTGGCGGGCAAGAACTTCACGACCGGCGACAAACTGGCCATCCCACTGGGCCCCGACGCCGAACTCGCCTTCGGCCTCGGCCGGCACACCTGCCCCGGCTCGCGAATCGCGGTCGCCGAGGGCGAAGTCGCGCTTCGCGCCCTCGCCGAGATCCTGACTCCCGAGCATGTCGTCGAGGACGTGCGGTACAAGACGCACGCCGTCTTCCACGGCGTCGAACGGGCCGTCGTGGCGCTGCGAACCTGACGGCTCAGGTCGCCAGCCAGTCGGTGTTGGCGAAATCGTCGTCATCACCCCGCGCGGCGGCCACCCGCCGATGCCGCCCGGCCTGACGCTCCTCCGGCACAGGCGCCGGAGGTGGCGGGGGCTGCGGCGAGGCGGAAACGGAAGGAGCAGGCGGCCGATACGCGATCGGCGGCTCCTCGGCCGTCCGATACCCCGCACGGCGCTCGTTCTCGGCTTCGTCCTCCTCGAACCCGAAGTCGCCGTCGTCCTCGACCTTCTCGCTGAGCGTCGACTCGGTCTCCCAGCCACCCGCGGCCTCCGCGCGCCGCTTCTGCTCGCTCCGGGCCGCGAGCGCCGCGCCCGTTTCCTGCTTGAGCTGGTCGCCCGCCGCCTTGGTCTCCTCGATCGCCTTGGCCGCCCGGTTGTCGACCAGGTACATCCGGTCGCCGTTCTCGCGCTCCAACCCGGCCAGCTTGTGCCGGAGTCCGGCGAGATCCTCCTCAGGATTCACTGACCCCTCCCCTAGCGGAAGCCGATGACGCCGTCGTCGTCGAGCGATCCGCTGATCCGGCTGCCCGTCGTCGTCGCGGTGTCGAACAGGCCCCCGTCGACCCGGTACCCACTGGACGTGCGCTGCTGGTCTTCGCCGGACCCTTGCCCGCCTCCGGCCGCGCCGCCGCCCATCATGCCCATTCCGCCCATCATCCCCGCACCGGCCGCGGCCGGATCCTGGGTGCCCCCTCCCGGAGCGGAACCGAGCCCGGACGACGTCGAGGGAGCGGCCGCGCCGCCACCGGTCCCAGCCGGATCCGACGTGTCACCAAGCCCGTTGTCCCCACCCTCGAACGGGTCGCTCAGCGATTGGGCCGTCGTCGATTCGGAGTCACCGTCCTCAGCCGCCGCCACCGGTTCGGCCTGCTGACCGGGCGCGGGCGCTCCGCCGCCGGCCCCACCGGACGTGCCGTCGTGCGAGCGAACAGCCTGCTCTTCGACAGGCTGCGCCGCGGCATGCCTTCCGGCCGGCTGCGGCGTGGAATCCGGGCTCGCGTGACGGCCACCCGCGGCTTCGTCTTCACCCAGGGTGTACTTCGACGGCTGCCCTGAACCGTCGTCGACGGTCACCAGCGTCGGCCCGTCGGGACCGTTCGGCCGTTCCGCGGTGATCTTGAGGCCGCCGTCCTCGATGTGGATCTTGCCGTCGGGGCCAGGAGTCGCCGGCGGACGCTGTTCGGCGCCCTCCCGGGGCGCGGGTCCGCCCGCCGCGTCCGGCGTGGCCTTGCCATCACCGAAGTCGAGGCCGTAGTCCTTGACCTTGCCGGCGCCGTCCTGGACGGAGATGCCCATCTTCCCGTCGGCGCCGGGCTCGGCCATGGAGATCTTGCGGTCGCCCTGCTCGACCGTCACCGGCTCCGGCCGCACGGCGTCGGTGCCGGTCTTGATCGCCTCACCCGTGCGGGGGTCGATCGGATACGGCTCGCCCGTGGCCGGGTCGATGTCGAGCGGCTTGTCCGTGACCGGGTTCTTCTCCTGGCCCGGAACTTCGGGCTTTTCCGGCTCCGGGAGCACGGTGTTGCTCGGCGTCATGCGCCCGGGGCCGCCACCGGCACCGGGCGACGGGCCACCGCCACCACCACCGCTGGCGGGCGGGCCGCCACCGCCCTTCTCGACCGGCTTTTCGACCGGCTTCTCGCCGCCCGTTTCCGGGGTCTTGCCCAGATCCGCGAACGGATTCTCGACCACCTGGCCGAGCGAGTCGAAGTACGCCTTCCACGCGCCGTTGATCGCCTCGCGCGTGTTCTTGCACACCAGCTGGAAATTCTCGATGTGCTTGCCGAACCAGCCGAGGAAGACGTTCTTCAGCCAGGCCACCGCCTGAGGTTTGAGGACCTCGTCGATGGTGCTCTGGTCGATGTCGCCCCAGTCCTTGTTGTAGGCGTTCTTGGCGTCGATACTCAGGAACTTGATGCAATGGACGATGTCGTTGTGGCTGCACGATCCGTCGGCGATGCGGATGATCCGCTCGATGTCCTGCGCAGTCGCACCGTCGATGTTGTCGGTGAACCACTTCTGCAGCCACTCGACCTTTTCGCGGCAGAACTTGCCCACCGAGGCGGTGGTCCGCAGCAGACCGTCACCCGCGGCCTTGAAGGCTTCGGCGACCAGACCGGTCTTGTCCGAATAGGCCTTCTGGTAGGCGCGCGCCTGTTCGGCCGCGGCGCCTTCCCAGGTGCCGAGTGAATTCCCCAGCTTTCCGGAGACGTCCTGCGCGGACCCGGTGACGGCCGTGCCGACCGCAGTCAGCTCCTCCGCGCTCGTCTTGAAGAGGTTGAACGGGATGTTGTCCTGCTCGTGGTACAGCCGCTGAAGCTCGGCGAGGGAGACCGCCGCTCCGCCACCCGCCAGGCCCAGCGCGCGGACGTAGAGCGGGTGGAAGATCTCGTAGACCTTGAACCCCGACAGGCCGGGGACCATGATGTCGTTCGAATTCGCGCAGCCCGGGTCGGTCTCGGTGGCGCGCCCGGCGATCTCCTGGGTCTTCGCCGCGTCGCGGTTCAGCGCGTCGCGATCACCTTGCCGCCCCGCGGCCTGGTTCGCGTCGTACTTCTCGTGGGCGGTCTTGTAAGCCGCCTTGACGTCTTCGAGGTAGGCGTTGTTGTCACCGATGTCGCTCTCGGTGATCCAGTCACCGTTCATCGACTTGATGTAGTCCCGGAAGCCGTTCCGCTCGGCTTCGCTGGCGAACCCGCAGCTTTCCGGCGTCTCGTCCTCGATGTAGTCGATGTAGTTGAGGGCGAGCTCGCGTTTGGTGTCGCGATCGATGTTCGGGTCGTTGAGGATCTTCTCGACTTCGGCCCGGCTGGGAATGTCGTGCCCGGTGTCGCCACCGACGTCCGCGAGAGGCATCAGTGCTTCCTCATCTCGGCGGCGTTGGAGTCCTCATTGGACTGGTAGAGGTCCTTGGACGCCGCGAGCTTGCGGCCGAACTCGTCCGAAGCCGCGAGATAACTGCGCGCGCATTTCGCCAGACGCTGGATGCTCGCGGAGTACCCGCTGAAGCAGTCCCCGTGCGCCGGGCCGAAACTCGCCGCGCTCAGGTTGATCTGCTCGACCGCCCCGATCGGCCCTTCGCAAGCCTGCTTTGGCAGGTCCTGCAGGACCTTGGCTGCCTCGTTCAGCTGCGCTGGATCGACCTTGTGCCCTTTACCGGCCACCGTCACCCTCCCCTAGGTATCCGCACACGGAATGTACCGGGCCGGTAACCCCAGCGCAGCGACTTGGGGAGATCGTGAGAGGGGTTACGAGGCGGAGGAGACGACTCCCGCGAGCCGGTCCGCGGCCGCCTGTGCGGTGTCGTGCGCGGTGGCCTCGACCATGACCCGGACCAGCTGCTCGGTGCCCGACGGGCGCAGCAGGACACGGCCTTCCTCACCGAGTTCGGCCTCGACGGCGCCGACGGCGTCGCGGACCGCGGCCGAGACGGCGACCGCCGCCTTGTCCGCCACCGGGACGTTCACCAGCACCTGCGGCAGGCGGTTCATGACCGCGGCGAGCTCGGCGAGCGATTTGCCGGTCGACGCCATGCGGCTCATCACACGCAGCGCGGTGAGGAGGCCGTCGCCGGTGGTCGCGTAGGCGGGGAGGACGACGTGGCCCGACTGCTCGCCGCCGAGCGCGAACCCGCTGGCCCGGAGCTCCTCGAGGACGTAGCGGTCGCCGACGGCGGTGGTGACGAGGTTGATGTCGTGCGCGCGCATCGCCAGGTGCAGCCCGAGGTTGCTCATCACGGTCGCGACCAGGGTGTTCTTGGTCAGCTCACCGGTCTCGGCGAGGGCGAGCGCGAGGACAGCCATGATCTGGTCGCCGTCGACGAGCTCACCCGCGGCGTCGACGGCGACACAGCGGTCGGCGTCGCCGTCGTGCGCGATCCCGAGGTCGGCGCCGTGCTCGACGACGGCGGCGCGCAACGCTTCCGGGTGATTCGACCCACAGTGCTCGTTGATGTTCACGCCGTCCGGGTCGGCGTGGATCGCGATGACCTCGGCGCCGGCCTTGCGATACACCTCGGGGGCGGCGAAGGAGGAGGCGCCGTTCGCGCAGTCGACGACGACGCGCAGGCCCGCGAGGGGGTGCGGGGTGGCCGACAACAGGTGCTCGATGTAGCGGTCACCCGCGTCGGAGACGTCCTTCACCCGGCCGACGCCGATGCCGGTCGGGCGGGTGACGGGCGCGGCGAGACCGGCTTCGATCTCGTCCTCGATCCCGTCGGGAAGCTTGTGGCCGCCTGCCGCGAAAAGCTTGATGCCGTTGTCGGGCATGGGGTTGTGGGAGGCGGAGATCATCACGCCGAGATCCGCTTCGAGCGCGCCGACCAGGTACGCGACGGCGGGCGTCGGGAGGACGCCGAGGCGGAGCACGTCGGCACCCGCGGACGTGAGACCCGCCACGACGGCGGCCTCGAGCATCTCGCCGCTGGCGCGCGGGTCACGGCCGACGACGGCGACCGGGCGGTGCGAACGGTCGTGGGCCGCGAGGACGCGGGCGGCGCTGGCGGCGAGCGAGAGCGCCAGCTCCGGGGTCAGCTCCTCGTTGGCGAGGCCACGTACGCCGTCGGTACCGAATAGACGTGCCATCTGTCGACCTCCTTGAAAAACCACCACGACAACCTAGCCAGTCCCCCTGCCTGTCTCCCCGCGCCCCCGGCTTCGCCTTTAGCGGGCTAATCGCGACGCGCGCGACTTTAGCGGGCTAAACGTGACGCGGGTGGGGCGCATGGGGCGGGTGTGACAGGTGTGACTGGGGGCGAGCGGGGACCGAAGGACCCCGGAAACACGGAAGCGCCCATCCGAGAGACGGATGGGCGCTTCCGCGGGTTGCGCCAGAGGCGCGATCAGCGCTTGCTGTACTGCGGAGCCTTACGGGCCTTCTTGAGGCCGTACTTCTTCCGCTCCGTGGCGCGGGCGTCACGGGTCAGGAAGCCGGCCTTCTTCAGGGCCGGGCGGTCGTCGGCGTCGACCTCGACGAGCGCACGGGCGATCGCGAGACGGAGCGCGCCGGCCTGGCCCGAGATCCCGCCACCGTGCAGGTTGGCGAAGATGTCGAACGAGTCGGGCTTGTCGACCGTCACCAGCGGCTCACGGATGAGCTGCTGGTGCACCTTGTTCGGGAAGTACTCTTCGAGCGTGCGGCCGTTGAGCTTGAACTCACCGGTACCGGGAACGACGCGCACCCGGACGACGGCTTCCTTGCGGCGGCCGACGGTCTGGGCGTTGCCACCGGCGGCACGCGACGGACGCGGGGCGGCGGGGGTCTCGCTGGTCGCGACGGCGTCGCCGACCGGAGCGGTCTCCGTGGTCGCGACAGCCTCGACGGCCTCGGTCTCGGTGCTGGTCACAGACTGTTCCTCACTCACTGCGCGACCTGCGCGATCTTGGTGATCTCGCGCGCCTGCGGCTGCTGCGCGGCGTGCGGGTGCTCGGCACCGGCGTAGACCTTGAGCTTCTTCGCCTGGGCGCGGCCGAGCTTGTTCTTCGGGAGCATGCCCTTGACGACCTTCTCGAGCAGGTGCTCGGGCTTGGTGTCGAGCAGTTCGCCGAAGGAACGCTTACGCAGACCACCGGGGTAACCGCTGTGCCGGTACGCGAACTTCTGCTCGCGCTTGTTACCGGTGAGCGCGACCTTCTCGGCGTTGACGATGATGACGAAGTCACCGGTGTCCACGTGCGGGGCGTAGGTCGGCTTGTGCTTGCCGCGCAGCAGCGTGGCGACCTCGGTCGCGAGCCGGCCGAGCACGACATCCTCGGCGTCGATCACGTGCCAGGCACGAGTGACGTCGCCGGGCTTGGGGCTGTACGTGGGCAAGGGTCTACCTCGTCGTCAACATTGCGTGTGGGTTCTGTGCGGGCCTAGCGCTTACGCGCCGCAGCGCACAACGACATATGAAGATACCCCCACGCCCGACCCTACTGCGAAGCGGGGGTCGGTCCGGGGTCCCATACTAGGACCGGCGCCCGGCGGGCGCCCCGCAACTGTACCCCGCCGGTGTGGCGGAACCGCCCACGGCATCGTCCTTCGCGGGAGAGGATGAGACGATCCGGACGCGCACCGCGCGCGGGGACTCGATTCAGGGGAACGGCGATGAACAAACGTCCAACGACCATCTTGTGCGTGCTGAGCGCCGTGCTGGCCCTCACCACCGCCTGCGGCCAGGGGCGGGCGGGCACCGCCGTGCCGAAGGGTGACGACGCGGCGACCTACGTCGGCACGAAGTTCGAAACGGCGATGAACAAGCTCCAGGACACCATCGGCCAGCAGCGCGACGTCACCAGCGAGTCGGGCGCCTACTTCCGGTTCGACGAGAAGTACATCCGCAGCACGATCTCCTCGGCCCGCACCGGTTCGCCGGAGGGCCGGGTCAGCCGTCAGCGCTCGCAGAAGAACCCGGACGACAGCATCGACTGGTACACCCCCGCCGACGGGACCGTCGAGTACGTCTACCTCGGCCCCGTCTACAAGAGCCTCGCCCCGACACCGTGGGTCTCGATGCCGAAGTCGGAGGCTGGGCTGGCGATCCCGTGCGCCTGGGTCGGGATCATCACCGCCTGCAAGATGGCCGACGCGATCGCCGTGTCCTACAACGCGGACAAGAAGATCGTGAAGGGCGCCAAAAGCCTTCCGGAGAACCGGATCGAGCTGACCGCGGACATCCCGTTCGGGAAGTTCATGGAACGGCGGGTGGAGATCCTGCCGCCGTCGATCAGCGGGGCGGTCACGGCCGAGATGAAGAAGGCGCCGGTGCACACCACCGTCTCCCTCAACTCGGACGGCACGCTGAACCAGATCGTGATGGACGCCAAGATCGAGGGCGGCGGGCACAAGATCGAGCTGCGCTACGACTTCCGCTTCACCGGAAAGGCGAGCGCGCAGGATCTGCCCAAGCTGCCCGACGCCTCGCAGATCACCGTGCTGCCGGACAAGGCGGCCAAGGACGATTTCAACCGCCGCTTCAGCGAGTTGAAGGGCGTCTGAGCCATGGCCCGCTTTCGTCCCGACGCCGTGAAGTTCCCGAAGTCCCGAGGTGACCACCGATGAGCCAGCCCCCCGACCAGCAGCCGCAACAGCCGCAGCAGTGGTGGCAGCCGCCCGCGAATCCCGCGAACCAGCAGCAGGGCTGGCAGCAGGAGGGCCAGGCCACCGGGCCGCACGCCGGGCAGTGGCAGCAGAACGACCCGAACGCGGCGACCACCGGTTCCTACACGGGACAATGGCAGCAGCAGCCCGGCGTCACCGGCTCCTTTTCCGGGCCCTGGCAGCAAAGCGGTGCCCCCGCGCCCGGAACGGCGTGGCAGCAGCAACCGTCGCAGCAGCCCATGCCGCAGCAGCAGGATTGGCAGGCACAGCAACAGGTTCCGAGCGCTCCCCCGCAGGGACAGTACGGCGGCGGGTTCCAGCCCGCCCAGTCTTCCCAGTACGGCGGGCTCGGCGCTTTCGGGGCGGAGCCGAAGAAACCCAAGGCTTCCAAGAAGACCCTGCTGATCGGCGGGGCCGCCGCGGCCGTCTTGATCGCGGGCGGCGTCGGCGCCTGGCTGCTCGGCGCGTTCTCGGGCGACACGCTCGACCAGAAGTCGGTCCAGGACGGTGTCGTCCGCGTGCTCAACGAGCACTACGGGGAGCCGGACGTGAAGAACGTGTCCTGTCCTTCCGGCCAGCCGGTGGAGAACGGCACCACGTTCGACTGCTCGATCGATCTTTCGGGGCAGCAGAAGAAGGTCACCGTCCGGGTGCTGAACACCAGCCCGGAATTCGAGGTCGGCGCGCCGCACTGACCCTCGACCCGACGAGAAAAGCCGCGACGGAAACCGTCGCGGCTTTTCTTTTACCACAAACGAAACGGCGGGCTCGGCATCCGAAGATGCCTGCCCGCCGTTGCTCGTTCGGAGCCGGAAGACTCAGAACAGGCCGGTGACGCCCTGTTCCGTGGCCTGGTAACCGTCGGCCAGCTGCGGCAGCACGCCGGCGACCTGCGCGAGCAGCTGCTTGAGCTCCTCGAACTTGTTGTCCCACTCGGTCTGCGCGGCGATGTACGCGGTCTGCGCGTCACCCTGCCAGGTGTTGACCAGCGGAGCGAGGTCGCTCTTCAGCTGACCGAAGAGGGACTCCAGCTCGCCACCGGTGCTCTTGCAGTCGTCGGCCGCCGCGTGGATCGTGGCGTAATCGACCTTCATCTCGCCCATGAATTCCTCCAGTGATTAAAGAAAAGTCTCGGATTGTTGCGGGGTGGAGCCAGATCAGCCGAGGACGCCGAAGCCCTTGTTGACCGAGTTGATGAGTTCCTGCTGCTGCTGCTCGGAAGCGTTGTACTTCGAGCCGGCCTGCTCGAGCAGGTCACCGATGTTCTGGAGGGCCTGGTTGAGCCCACGGCCCGCCTCGTCGAAGCGCTTCATCACGTTGTTGAACGCGATCGAGGCGTCGCCGGTCCAGCCCGCGCGGGTGGCCTCGATGTTGTCGCGAAGCTTGCTCAGGTTCTGGTCCATCGAAACGCGAACCTCGGTCACCCGCTTCTCAGCCTGGGTGAACTGCTCGACATTCCCCTGAAAACCGCCAGCCATGGGAGCTACCCCCTTCGTTCGTGGTTATCCGTACTTGGTGAAGTTCGTTTGGTACGGACCTACGACGGAGACACTGCCACGTCTGGTTCCCTCTTGTCGCTCGTTGGTTTCAAGTAGTTGCTTGCGTTAACGCTCCCGGCGGGAACCGAACGCGGGAACCCGGCGCGTGCGCTGCGTTTCCCGTGGAGAAAATGGCTCTCACCACGCGATTTAGCGAACGCACACAGGCGGCTCAATCGCCGCGGCTCATGATTCGCGACTGCGAAAAGTCCTCGTCGTCGTCACCCACACGTGGCCGTCGGGGCGCCGGTTCTGGCCGAAGGGGAACCAAGTCCGCCGCGGAGGGCAACGGGGGAACCGGAAGACCGGCGCCCACCCGGAACCGTTTCGCGGCGTTCCGGAGGGCGGCGGGGGTCGGCGCGGTCTCGCCGCCCGCGAGCCGTCCCTTGCCGAATTGCTTCGCCAGTTCGGCGTTCTCGCCCCGACGGCGTTCGTAACGCGCCTTGGCCGTGCGGGCGACCTGCCGCGCATAGGTGACCGCGTCGCGCCCTGTACGCGCGAAGTGTTCGGCGGCGGTCTCGGGTTCGGGTGGCATATGCCTCCCCCTTCAGTTGATGACCACCATCGTCTTGACGACCTGCTCGCAGGCCGCGCTCACGCGTTGTTCGAGCGGTGAGCCGGTGCCGTACTGGCACCCGATGTGGACGCGAGTCTTTCCCTGCACGACGACGTACCAGTCGACGCGCGCGCTCGGTTTGGTCTCGCGGTAGTAGACGACGGTCTTGCCGGCGTACTGCGTGGCGCCGTTGAAGCCGCTGTATTTGGCCGGCTCTCGCTGTGCCTCGGCGCTGAGTTCGTCGACGAGCTTCTGTCTGTCGGCCGTCGCGTCGTACGTCATCACGAATTCCTGGGCGACCACGAGGTCGTCGCCGGTGAGGGAGTCGCTGGGGTGGATCACCACCTGACGCTTGGCGACGCGGTCGTCGGTCTGGGTCCAGTCCGGCGGCGCGATGAAGCGGTAGTCGTACTGGGCGAGCGTGCGGCCCTCCGGCTCGGCCTCCCCGCTGTTGACCGCGAAGAGGATGCCTCCGGCGACCGCCGCGACGGCCACCACTGCCGCGGCGATGATCCAGGGCAGCTTCTTGTTCTTCCCGCCGGTCTCGGCGGGCTTGGGCTCCCTGGCGGGCTCCCCCGGCCGCCACGGCGGCGGAGGTGCCGCTATCCCCTGCTGTCCCATCGGCGGCGACGGCGGCCCCTGCTGCCGCGTCGCGTTTAGCGGGCTAAACGCGCTCTGTGGGGGCGGGCCGGGCGGGAACGGTGGGCGCGGGGCATCGGGACGCCGGTCGGCGGGAGCGGGGCCACCGCCGGCCCGGGAGACCGCGGAACCCGCGAGGGAACCCGTGCGGTCCGGGTCGATCAGCACCGCGCGCAGGGCGCCTCGGGCGACCACGGTCTCCGGCTGATCCAGGGTCGTCGGTACGACACCGGTCCGCTCGTGCACCAGCCGGGAAACCATCGGGATCCGGCTCGACCCGCCCACGAGGAAGATCGCCGTCAGCTGCTTGGGCCGCAGCCCGGAATCCCCGATCGCGGCCACGGTCAGCTCGACCGCGCGGCCGAGCGGGCCCGCGATGAGCCGCTCGAGGTCTTCCCGGGTCACATGCGCGTCGGCGAACGGCGGCGGCATCGGGACGTCGGTGTACGCGTGCCGCGAGAGCGTCTCCTTCGCGCCGCGCACGTCCTGCCGCAGGACCCGGCGCCGCCGTCTGTCCGTGAGCTCGCGACCCTCGACGAGCTTTCGCCATTCCGGCGGGTCGGCCGACGACACCAGCGAACCCACGTGCTCCAGGAGCGCCTGATCGACGTCCGCTCCCCCGAAGCTCGGATCGCCCCGGGTGGCCAGCACCTGGAACCCGGCGCGTTTAGCGGGCGAACTGCGATCCGCCGGGCTGCCGGGCATGCGCTGCACCACGGAGACGTCGACGGTGCCGCCGCCGAGGTCGAGGACCGCCAGCGCGTCGCCGGGGCGGCCGCTGAACTCGACGGTGCGTTCGGAATTGAGGTCGGCCGGGGCGAACGTCGCAGCGTGGTAGACCGCCGCGGCGACCGGCTCCGGCACGAGCGCGACCTGGCGCGCGAGCCCGTTCGCCGCCTGCCGGAGCAGCCGGGTGCGGGTCGCGCCCCAATCGGCGGGGTGGGTCAGCACGAGCAGCTCGACCTCGGCGTCGCCGGCGAGCCGGCGCGCCTCGGTCACCGCGCGCTTCAGCACGGCGTGGACGACGTCGGTCACGCGCAGGACGTTGTCGCCCAGCAGCAGGTCGCCCTCGTCGATCCGGCGCTTCGGATTCGGCTCGTAGCGCGACGGATCCACCGCGGCCTGCCGCTCCGCCTCCTGGCCGACGAACAGCGTGCCGTCCGGCGCGGCGTAGACCGCCGACGACATCAAGGGCTGCCCGTCCACCACGACGACCTGCGGCTCGCGGCCGTTGATCGAAGCGACTACGCAGGTGCTCGATGTCCCGAAGTCCACCGCTACCCGCACTGTCACAAGCCACTCCCGCAGATCATCGTCGTCACCCCACGCCCGGCCGTCGCCTCATCAGTCCGGCTGGATCCACGAGACCTGCATGAGCTGCTTGCCGTGCTTCCGGGTGACGAGGTTGCCTCGGCCCGGCGGCATCTGGCTCGGCTTCACGTTGGCGACGAGGTTGCCCTCGTCCCGCGAGCCGTTCATGACCATACCGGGCGCCGCGATCTCCCTGAGCTTGCCGAGGATCGGGTCGAACATCGCCCGGCTCGCGCCACCACTGCGGCGCACGACGACGATGTGCAGACCGACGTCCTTCGCCTGCGCGAGGAATTCGGCGAGCGGCTTCAGCGGGTTGCTCGTCTGCGTGGCGACCAGGTCGTAGTCGTCGACGATGACGAACAGCTCGGGACCGGTCCACCAGGACCGGGTCTTGAGCTGCTCCTGCGTGACGTCCGGACCGGGGAGGCGCCGGGTCATCGACCCGTGCACGTCCTTGACCATGCTCTCCAGCTGCGCGGCGGACACCGCGTAGCCGAGCAGCTGGTCCCCGCCGATGAAGCCGAGCATCGTGCGCCGGTAGTCGACGAGGATGATGACCGCTTCCTGCGTCGTGTACCGCTCGGTGATGCCCCTGGTGATCTGGCGCAGCAGGTTCGTCTTGCCCGACTCGCCGTCCGCGAACGCGTAGAAGTGCGAATCGGCCGCGAAGTCCAGGTAGATCGGCTGGAGGTCTTCCTCGTTGACGCCGATCGGCACCAGCTTCGTGTTGCGCTTGGTGTCGATGGACAGGACCTCGTCGTAGGTGACCATCTCGGGCAGCAGGCGGACCTGCGGCGCCGGGCGGCCCTTCCACGCGGCCTTGATCTTCGCGACCGCGTCGGCGACACCGGCGGCGACGTCGTCCGGGTTGCTCGATCCGTCGATGCGGGGAAGACCGGTCAGCAGGTGGAGCTTGTCCCTGGTGAGGCCGCGGCCGGGACGTCCGGCCGGGACGTTCACCGCGACGCGGCGGTCGATGTCCGACTCGCTCGGGTCACCGAGGCGGAGCTCGAACCGGGTACCGATCATGTCCTTGATCGCCGGGCGGATGTCCGCCCACCGGTTCGCCGCGATGATGACGTGCACACCGTAGGAAAGACCCTGGGTGGCGAGCTTGGTGATCGAGGTCTCCAGCTCGTCGAAGTCGTCCCGCAGCGCCTTCCAGTTGTCGACGATCAGGAAGGCGTCACCGAAGGCGTCTTCCTCGGGCTTGATCTCGCCCCGCCGCTTGCGGTTGCGGAACTCGTTCATCGAGTCGATGCCCATGGCACCGAACCGGCCTTCCCGCTCGGTGAGCAGGGTGGTCAGCTCGGCCACGATCCGGCGGGCCTTGTCCGGCTCGCGCCGGGCGACGGCCACGCCACCGACGTGCGGCAGGCCCTGGAGACCGGCCAACGTACCGCCACCGAGGTCGAGCGCGTAGAACTGCGCTTCCTCGGGGGTGTGGGTCAGCGCCATCGACATGATCAGCGTCCGGAGCATGGTCGACTTGCCCGACTGCGGACCGCCGACGATCACACCGTGCCCGGCGCCACCGGAGAAGTCGGCCCACAGCAGGTCACGACGCTGCTCGTACGGGCGGTCGACGATGCCCATCGGCACCTGGAGCCGTCCGTTGCCGAAGAACCCGACCGGGGAAAGACCGCGGTCGTCGGTGGGGTTCAAGTTCGGGAGCAGGGTGTCGAGCGAGTTCGGCTCCTTGAGCGGCGGCAGCCAGACCTCGTGCGCGGGCGGGCCCTGGCCGATCAGCCGGGACACGATCACGTCGAGCTCGCTGGGCTCGACGGCCTCCTCCGACTTGGCCTCTTCCACCGGCGCGGCCTCGATCTGCTGCGGCTCCGGTTCCTTCGGCAGTTCGACGAAGTCCGGGACGAACAGCTGCGGGCGCTTGTCCGCGCGGACCACCGTCGCGACCGGACCCGCCGCCTTGATACCCGCGGGCCGGTACGGGCCCGAGACGTAGGAGGCCTTGAAGCGGACCAGCGTAGAGGTGTCGTACTTGAGGTATCCGCCACCGGGCACGGACGGCAGCTCGAACGCGTCGGGCACGCCGATCGCGGCACGGGATTCCGCGGCGGAGAAGGTCTTCAGACCGATGCGGTACGACAGGTGCGAGTCGAGACCGCGCAGCTTGCCCTCTTCCAGCCGCTGCGACGCGAGGAGCATGTGCATCTGCAGCGACCGGCCCAGACGGCCGATGGCGACGAACAGGTCGATGAAGTCCGGCTTGGCGGCCAGCAGCTCGGAGAACTCGTCACAGACGATGAAGAGCGCGGGCAGCGGGTCGAGGTCGGCGCCGTTCTCGCGGGCCTTCTCGTACTCCCAGACGTTCTTGAAGTTACCGCCGTTCTTCAGCGCCTCCTGGCGCCTGTTCATCTCGCCCGCCAGCGCGTCCTTCATGCGGTCGACCAGCGTGACCTCGTCCGCGAGGTTGGTGATGACCGCGGAGACGTGCGGCGCGGCGTCCAAGCCGAGGAACGTCGCACCACCCTTGAAGTCGACGAGGACGAAGTTCAGCGTGCTCGACGAGTGCGTGGCGAGCATGCCCAGTACCAGCGTGCGGAGGAACTCCGACTTACCGGAACCGGTCGCCCCGATGCACAGGCCGTGCGGGCCCATGCCCTCCATCGCGGCTTCCTTGATGTCCAGCTCGACCGGCTGGCCGTACTCGCCGACGCCGAACGGGACGCGGTAACGGTCACGCACCGGGCGCGGCCGCCAGGCCTGCTGGACGTCGAAGGTCATCGGGTCGCCGGGGATGCCCAGCAGTTCGAGCAGACCGGGGTTGGACAGCAGCGGCTCTTCCTCGGCGGCGTCCTGCGCGGCGGTGCCGACGCGGTACGGCGCGAGAAGGCGTGCCAGCGCTTCGGCCTCGACCACGCTCAGCGTGTCCGGACGGCCGAACCACTCGACGCCGCCGGCGCTGCGCGCGCCGAGGCGGTCTTCCTCGACGACCAGCCGCAGACCACGACGGGCCGCGAGGTTGCCGATGGAGTCGGAAAGGTCGATCAGGGTGACGCCGACCAGACCCTCTTCGAGGATGATCTGCTCTTCGCGGGTGACCTCGGCGTCGTCGACGATGATGACGACGTGCGGCTGGTCCGGGGCGGGCGTCGCGTTGCGGGAGAAGCGCTGGCGGTCACGGAGTTCTTCGTCGAGCCACTGCTCGATCTGCGCGAGGGAGCCCGCCATCATCCGCAGCTGGCCGATACCGTCGGCGAGCGCCGGGTGCTGCGCGTGCGGCAGCCACTTCGCCCACTCCCACTCCTCCTTGGCGCGGCCCGCCGTGGCGACCGCGATGAGGACGTCGTCGGGGCTGTGGAAGGTGACCAGCTGGGCCAGCATCGCGCGGGTGAGGCCACGGGTGAGGCCGCGGTCGCCCTGCATGCTGACCGCGGCGAACCCGCGGAGGGTGATCTGGGTCGGCAGGTCCGGGACGATCGAGTGCGCGCGGACGAACCGGCGCAGGGCGAGCGTGGCGATCGGCTCCAGCTCGTCGACCGGGCCGGTCTGCGGCGGCACCAGCCGCGTCGCGAGGCGGTGCGAGCTGCGGCCGACGCGGAGGTGGAGGAAGTCCTGGTCGTTCTGGCGGCGTTCCCACATGCGGCGGCTCGCGGCCAGGGACCACAGGGTCTGCGGGTCGGGGTGGACCCATTCGAGAGCGGCGCGCTGATCGACCATGGCCTCACGGGCCCTGTCGCGCATCTGGCCGAGGTAGCGCAGGTAGTCCTTGCGGTCCTCGTCCATCTCGGCCTTTTTGGCGCCGCCGCCCTTGCCCGCGCCGCCGGCCATCATGCCGACGGTGCTGAGCACCATCATGCCGCCCATCATCATCATCATGGGATTGCGTCCACCGGTGGTGAACATGAAGATCATCATGCCGATGGAGGCGACGATCATCACCGCGGGAAGCAGCTTCATGACGATGTTGCCCGGGATGGTGCGCGGCACCTCAGGCGGCGGTTCGAGATGCACCTCGCCGCCCGGCGGCCGCGGCGCCGCCAGACGCGGTGACTTCTTGAACTGCAGCGTGCTCATCGAAGGACCCCTCTTCAAACTCGACGATGGCGGCCACCGTTGGTGCGCGTACTGGTGCGCGAGACAACCTATCGAACGTGACCGACGAAATCCGGACAACGCCGAGAACGGCCCCGGCCGGGGCCGTACGCATGTCGGGAGTGTAGGGCTCCGGCTCCGCCGACGTGCGTTTAGCGGCCTAACTGCGATCCGGCGCCCCAGACGCCCGACGTGCGTTTAGCCCCCTAATCGCGATCCGGCGGCCTGGGGCACCTGAGGGCCCAGGGCTCCGCCGCGTCACGATTAGCCCGCTAAAGTCGACGCGCCGGCAGCCGGTCGGAGGGCCCCCGGAGGTCGTCTCTCTTACTTTTGCCGGTCTTTTTCCGACAGTCGATGATGTGGGCACCCGGGTTCGGTATAGGTTCCCCCGGGAGCAGACTCTCAGGGCAGGGGGAAGGCAGTGGCAACGGGCACGACGGTATTCAGCAGGGTGACGGTGGTCGCGCCACGCACCCGGATCGACGTGGCTTTGCCGGCTGACGTCGCGGTGGCGGACCTGCTGCCCATGCTGTTGGAGATGGCGAAGGAGGCGACGCCGGACGGCGGCGCCCGCCACGGCGGCTGGGCGCTGGCGAAGCTGGGCGACGCGCCGCTCGACCCGAGCCGGACCCTCGCGTCCCTCGGCGTGGTCGACGGCGAGCTGCTGCAGCTGCGCAAGCGCAACGAGAACCCGCCGCCCCCGCTGTACGACGACGTCGTCGACGCGATCGCCGAGTCGTCCCCGGACAGCTTCCGTCCCTGGACCAAGGAGACGGCACGCCGCTTCGGGCACATCGCGGGCGGCCTGGCGCTGTTCTTCGCGGCCCTCGCGCTCTTCACCAGCGGCTCGCTGTACGGCGGCAACGCGCTCGCCGCCGCGATCGCGGGCGGTGTCGGCGCGATCGCGTGCGTCGCGATCGGCGCGACGCTGGCCAAGGCCTACCAGGCGGAGGCGACCGGCGTGCTGATCGCCGCCGCGGGCGGTCTGCCGCTCGCGTTCGTCAGCGGTTTCTACATCGTTCCGGGACTGTCCGTGTGGGCGAACCTGCTGCTCGCGAGCGCCCTCGTGATCATCGTGGCGGCGGTCTGCATCCTCGTCATCGGACACGGGATCACCACCTTCATCGCGGCCGCCACGACGGCGACGATCTCCGCGCTGACGTTCCTGGCCGCGACACTCATCGACACCCCGATCGCCGGGATCGCCGCCGGCGCCACGGCGTTCTCGCTGGCCTGCATCTCGCTCCTGCCGCGCGCGACGATCAAGCTCGCCGCCCTTCCGACGCCGCACGTTCCCGGCAGCGCCGAAGAGCTCAAGGAAGACTCGGGCTTCCCGGACTACCGCGCCATCGAACGCCGCACCGCGGTCGCCCACGAGTACATGACCGGTCTGCTGACCGGCTGCGGCGCGGCCACGGCGCTGTTCGCGATCATCGCCTCGACTTCCCCGACGGTCTTCGGCCCGATCCTCGGTGTGATCGCCACGCTGGTCCTGCTCCTCAGGGCGCGGGCGTACGCGAACGGCGCGCAGGCCATCGCCCTGCTGACCACCGGCATGGTGTCCGGCGCGGGCATCCTGCTCGGCTGGATGTGGTCGGCGAGCCCGCTGAACCGCGTCCTGTTCGTATTCGGCGCACTGCTGCTGATCGGCGCCGGCGCGCTCGTGGTCGGCGTGATCTTCCCGAACCAGCGCTTCTCGCCGCCGCTGCGGCGGACGGTGGAGATCTTCGAGGCCGTCTTCATCGCGACGGTGCTCCCGCTGGCGCTCGGCGTCATGGATCTCTACACGACGCTGCGCCACCTCAACTTCAAGTGACGACCCGATCGGATGATGCTCTGATGGCCGTAGCGCGGAAGTCCAGGGGGACGCGCGTCCGCCACCTCGGCCTCGCCGCACGTACCGGAACGGTACTGCTGGCGGCCGGAATCGGTGTTCTCTCGCCGGCGTCGGTGGCTCTTCCCGCGTGGGCGCAGCAAAGCAGCATCGCGCCGGACGCCGGCGGCTACTACGCGATCCCGCCCCGGGTGGATCCGTCCAAGAAGCCGACCGACACGGGCAAGCCGGACAAGACATACGAGAAGAAGACCGAGTGCGTCCAGCGCAGCAAGCTCGGCGGCGACCAGGTCGACATCAAGAACCGGCCTTGGGGCCAGGAGTACCTGCAGATCGAAAAGGTGCATCAGCTGATGCGCGGCGCCAAGAAGTCGGTCGGCGGCGGCATCAAGGTCGCCGTGATCGACACCGGCGTCTCCGCTCACCCGTACTTCGGGGGCCGTGTCGAATCCGGTGGTGACTACGTCGCGACACCCGGCGGAGGCAAGCCGCCTGGGCTCGAAGATTGCGATGGTCACGGCACCGAAGTAGCGGGGATCATCGCCGCGAACCCGCCCGACTCGAGCATCGGGTTCCGGGGGGTGGCGCCGGACGCCACGATCCTGTCGATCCGTCAATCCAGCCAGAACTACGAGGAAGTCGAGAAGAAGGAAGAGCCGGCTTCTTCCAACAACCCGGCTCCCCCTTCCTCGTCGAACAATCCGGGATCGCAGCTACCGCCGTCCTCTCAGGGGAACGGTGCCGTCGGCGGAACCACACCGGGCCAGGACAAGGGTGGACGGCAGCAGGAGCAGGGCAAGACCGCCGGCACGCTGACCACCCTCGCGCAGGCGGTGGTCCGCGCTGTCGACAAGGGCGCCAACGTCATCAACATGTCGGTCGACAACTGCCGCTCGGCCACCGGCGGGATCACCAAGACCGAGCAGGAGCTTCAGGCGGCGGTGAACTACGCCGTCAATCGCAATGTGGTCGTCGTCGCGGCGGCGGGCAACGTCGGCGACAAATGCGTGCAGAACGATCAACCGGACCCCAAAGTCCCCAAGACGATCGTCACTCCGCCTTGGTTCTCCGAAGACGTGCTGTCGGTCGCGGCGATCGACGAGACCGGCGGTGTCGCGGAATTCAGCGTCCACGGACCGTGGGTCAGTGTCGCCGCTCCGGGCACCAAGATCATCTCGCTGGATCCCGCGGAGGGGTCCAGCAGCCTGGCCAACCTGACCATCGAGGGCGGCAAGGATCCTGGCCCCATCCAAGGGACCAGCTTCGCCGCCCCGTACGTCGCCGGTGTGGCCGCGCTCGTGCGCCAGAAGTTCCCGGAGCTGAACGCCCGTGAGGTGATGACCCGGATCCAGGCGACGGCACAGCACCCCGCGGCGCCGGGCGGACGGGACAACTTCGTCGGCTTCGGTGTCATCGACCCGATCGCGGCGTTGACGGCGATCGTGCCGTCGGAGGCAGACAAGGCCAAGCCGGTCCAGCTGCCCGCGGACCTGCCGCCCGCGAACGACCGCGACCCCGCCCCGATGATCGTCGCGCTCGCCGGAACCGGCGGGGGCCTGGTGGCGCTGCTCGTCACGCTGTTCGTGGTGCACTCGGTCCGCCGCAACCGGCCGACCACCTCACCGGGCCGCAAGACCCCCTAGCACCTGCGTTTAGCGGGCTAAACGCGATCCGGGCTCGCCTGAGAGCCGCCCAGATCGCGTTTAGCCCGCTAAAGTCGCTCCGCCCGGGGCGCCTACTTGGCTGGCTTGGGCTTCGGAGCCGGCTTCTCGTCCTCGCCGATCACGGGCGGGACGACCTGGCCGGGCTCACCGACCACATCGGACGGTTTCGAGGCGGGCCGCGTCTTGGACTGGTGCGCCGTCTGGCCTCCGCCCATGCCGCCCATCCCCATCATCGGCGCCATCCCCATCGGCATCATCGCCGATCCGGCCCCGGCGACCCCATGCCCGTGCGCCGGAGCGGCCTGAACGGGCGCGACCTCCGGGACCAGCGCCTGCCCTTGCTGGATCGGCGGTTCCTGCGACCCGGTCTGCCTGCCGTCGGCCGCGGACGGCGACGTCGACTGATCGTCGGACGCCGCACCGGAATCCGCCTCAGCGGTGGCCTTTTCGGGCACCGGCGCGCCCTGCGCCTCGGACTCGTCGTGAAGCTTGAACTCGTCCTGCGGGTACCGGTGCGCGATTTCGATGCTCCGCGAGCCTGCGTCAGGATCGTCGACGCCGTCGCAAAATCGCACGAAGCCCTCGAGGACGTTACGAGCGGCTTCATAGAGCGCCTTGGCCGACTCCTGCGCCTCCTCCAGCTGGGTCCGCGCCCGCCGGACTCCACCGACCGGCAGCATCGCGGTCTCGGAGGTCAATTCGGCCGTGTCGACCAGGACCTCGACGAGGTCGGTCAGGATGCGGCGGATCGACAGCACCAGTTCGTCGAGCGAGCTCGCCAGCGTGCTGAGGGCGTCTTCGACATCGGAGCCCGCGGCATTGATGTCCACGATGTACGCGACGAAGGCGTCAGCGTCCTTGCCGGACCACCCGGCGTCGAGACGGCCGAGGTCCTCCGATAGTTCTTTCGAGACGTTGCCCGCGGTCTTCGCCGCTTTCCGGAGCAGGTCCGCCTCGGCCTTCAAGTCCTCCCAGCGCCCCGCCAGCGGGGTCAGGTAGGTCTCGACCGGATCGATCAGCCCCAGCTGGCCGGACAGCTCCGAAACGAAGGCGAGATGCGGCGCCGCGGCCTCGATCAGCTCCTCGCCACCCGACCCTGTCGCGTTTAGCGGGCTAAACGCGATTGGGGGCGCTTCGGGAGCCGCGGGACGTGCGGCCGCCATCGGGTGCGGGATGGAATCCGTCGGGTTCTCCGATTCGGCGATCATGCGGTTCAGAGCTCCACTGCGCGCTTGATCGTCTGCGCGGCCTCGTCGTCGTGCCCGGCGTGCCGCGCGGTCACCGTGTGCAGGGCCTCGGACGCCGACCTCAGCGCGGCCGCGCCTTCCACCAGCTGACGCCGGATGGCCTCGGCCGCACGCCCATAGGACGCGCCGAGGCCCAATTCCTCGCCCAGCGTGCCGTGGGATTCGACGGTGACGCCCTCACCCGTCACCTCCGCGGCCGCCAGATCCAGCTCTCCGGCGGCCGCGTCCACCCGTTTCGCATAGTCGCCGACGACATCGCCGTCGATCTTCAGGCCGGCCACTGCACCCTCCACTCACCCGATCCGCTCGGGCGTTGAGACGCTCGCGCCGTCCGAGGGGTTCCCGTGCTCAGTTACCCGCCGGAGCCTGCTGCGACTGCGTGGCGACTGAACCGGCCCTGTCGTCGATCGGCACGGTGTCGAACGTCCGGAGCACGTCCTGCGTGTTCAGCGAAGCGCCGGTGGGCAGGATCCTGACGATGGATTCGGGCGCGGGAACCCGCTTGTTGAGCCCGATCGAATCCGCCGTGACGGCGTCGGGGACGCCGTACCGGATCCCGCGATCGGAGATCAGCTGGATCGGCCCCTTGTCGAAGGTCTCCTTGCCGGTCGCCGACTGGACGACCGCCGCGAAGCCGGGCTCCATGTAGAAGCTGTTGATCGGCGCGCCGACCGGGCCGGGGGTACCGATCTTGACGCCGGGCGCGGATCCGTCGGCGTTCCGGCCCTTCGGCAGCTTGTCGTCGACGAACACGGCCGTGTGCGCGTCCCGGGAAGCGCCTTCACCGGTGATGGACCAGCTCAGGCAGGAGACCCGGGAGCCCTGGGTCGCGTTGAGCACCGTCGGCACGGTCTGGGGGTACGCGTCGAGCTCGACGACCTGGGAAACCCGCGTGAGGTTGCGGATCGCGGCCAGCGGCACGGACCTGACCGAGGTGCTGCCGTCGTTCTTCCCGGTCTTCACGATGTCCGCGACGGCCGGCGAGATGGCCTGGATGCCTTCCCTCGTGATGAGGTGGAAGTCCTTCCGCCCTTCGGCCTGCTCCGTGGAGAACACGTCACCGACCTTCATGCCTTCGATCTCGTAGGCCGGGGTCTCGCCCTTGCCCGGGACGTCCGGGAGCTTCAGCTCCGGAACCTCGGGGATCGCGTCCAGCAGGCCCTGCGAGATACCGCGGGGCTGATTGGGCAGCTTCAGCGCGGAACGGACGGCGTCGGCGTCAGGCTGGATCTCGGCCTTGACGGCGTTCGCGTTCCGGGCGTTCGGGTCCGGCTTCTGCCGGTAGATCAGGTACTCGCGGCCGTTGGCGCCCTTGGCCAGCAAGGCTTCGTTCTGGCCGAGCTCACGGCTTCCGAGCTGCTTCACGCCCGCGTAGACGGTCGTCTCCGTCTTCGTGAGGTCCGGCTGAGGCACGGACGGGTCGTACATGACCTCGTCGCACACACCCCAGTCCGGGGAGACCCGCTGAGTGTCCGTCGGCATCAGCTGCGGGCCGTTCGGAATACCCATGAGCTGACCGCGGGGGATGTTCTTCAGCTGTTCATCCGAGACGACTGTGGGGTTCTTCACTTCGGACGCCTGCGTGGGCCCGGAAGGCTTGGCACCCGCCTGCTGCGCCCCCTGTTTCGACTGCGCGATGATCAGCAGCCGCGCGGAGGCGAGGTTGAAGGTCGGGATCAGTTTTTTCGGGTTCCCGGCCACGACGTAAACCGTTCCGGACTGTTCGCCGATGACGATGTTGCCCGCTTCCGGCACGGCGGGCTTCGGGCTCAGCAGGCCCCAGATGACGAAGACCAGGACGCCCAGCGCGGCCAGCACGACACCCACGATGGTGGCCCGCGTGTGCGTGCGCATCGGGTCGTGGAGCATGACGGCGTCGCGACGGACCAGCGCGGATTGCATCCGTCGCAGAACGAACTGATAAGCCTGAACTTGAGACTTAGTAGTCGGTGTTGATGGCATTCTCGACCTACAGTCCTCCCCGTCGCGGTACGGTTCCGCAGGATAGCCGTACGGGGACCGTCTGGTGTGGGGTTTCTACCAACTCCAGCTAGTGTCAAGTTCCTCGGGACCGGCTTTCCGGGTACGCAGCAAGCACGAGGGGAAGAGAAAGCGCGGATGTCCGTCACCACTCCTCCACGTCCGCCCGGCCCTCCGGGGCCGCAACCTCCTGGTCGTCCGCCGGGACCGCCGCCAAGGCCCGGCAGACCGGGTGGTCCGGGCGGCCCGGCCGGAGGCCCGGGAGGTCCCGGTGTTCCTCGTGGTCCCGGGGGCCCAGGCGGCCCTGGAGGGCCTGGCGGACCGCAGGGTCCTGGCGGCCCCGGTGGTCCCGGAGGGCCCAAGGGCCCCGGCGGGCCTGGTGGTCCGGGAGGTCCCGGTGGACCTGGAGGGCCAGGCGGCCCTGGCGGTCCCCCGTCCGGCGGCCCCGGCCCGCAGTCCGGTCCCCCGCCCGCTCCGGTGGCACGGTTCGACGCGCCTGCGCGGCGCCGCACCGGCGGGATCAACCTCGGTCCGCTGCCCGTGGCGAACCTGGTCGTGCTCGAGCTCGGGCTTGCGATCGGTCTCGTCCTGCTCGCGATCGACATGAAGCTGAAGTACGTCGCGATCGGCGTGCTCGCGTTCGCGCTCATCATCGCGTTCCTGCGCTGGGGCGGCCGTTGGTTCACCCAATGGGCTGGACTCACCATGCGGTACACGTTCCGTTCGCACGATCGGGTCGCGAATCCGCTTCCGCCGAGCAGCCTCGAGTCGCTCGCCGCCGAAGAGGACGCCGTCACCGGCCCCGACGACGCCCGCGTGAACCTGCTGCGCCTCGCCGTTCCCGATCTTGTCGTCGCGCACGGCGTGGACCACGAACGCCAGCAGGTCGGCATCGCGTGGAACGACGGGACGTGGACCGCGGTCCTGCTCGTCGAACCCGCGCCCGCGCTGATCACCCAAGCCGGTGGCGCACCGAGCCTGCCGCTGTCCGCGCTCGCACCGTGCCTCGAAGACCGCGGTGTGGTCCTCGACTCGATCCAGATGATCTGGCACTGCTACCCGGGCAGCGCCGCGCTTCCGTCGGACTCGCCCGCCCTCAGCTCCTACATGGAGGTGCTCGGCCCGCTCCCCGCGGCGGCGCGGCGGACGACGTGGGTCGCCATCCGGCTCGACCCGCGCCGGTGCCCGGCCGCCATCCGCGAACGCGGCGGCGGCGTCGTGGGTGCGCATCGTGCCCTGATCGGCGCGCTCTCACGAGTGCGCAACGCCTTGGAATCGCAGGGTGTACCGACCCGGCCGCTCGACCCGGACGAGTTGCTGCGGTCCAGCATTTCGGCCGCCGAGCTGACCGCGGTCGCCGGTTCGCAGGGGAAGGTCGGTCTGCAGGAACGCTGGACCGGCGTCACCGCCGCCGGTATCGGCCACGCGAGCTACGCGATCACCAGCTGGCCGAAGGGCAAGATCAGCGGCAGCCTGAACGCGCTGACCAGTGTCCGCGCGCTGTCGGCGACGGTGGCGATGTCGATCTCGCCGTCCGCGGACGAGGGCAAGATCGGCCTGCGGGGAATCGTGCGCCTGAGCGCGCGGAACCCGCGTGAACTGGACGCGGCCGACCAACGGCTGCAGGGCATCTCGGACCGGCTGGGTGTGACGCTGACGCCGCTGCGCGGCCTGCAGATCTCCGGGTTCTCCGCGACTTTGCCGATCGGAGGCACGGCATGAGCACCCGCATGCGCGACGCCGGCCAGAGCGCCGGCGTCGCCCCGGAATTCACCGTCGACCCGGCGATGCTCGACGCGATCAGCCCATCCGGTGATCGCGGTGGCATCGTTCTCGGCTCCGGGCTCAAGGGCGAACCGCTGACGATCTCGGCGCTGCGCTCGACGCCGACCCGGATCGTGCTGGTCGGTGGCCTCTACCTGGCTCGCCAGGTAGCGCTGCGGGCGATGGCGGTCGGCGCGTGGGTCGTCGTCGCGACCGGACGTCCGGCCGCGTGGCAGGTGCTCCCCCAGGCCGCGGGGACCCAGCCGAACGGCAGGCCTTCGCCGCTGGTGCAGATCCGGCGGCTGTCGCCGGTGGACCTTCCGCGGCCCTCCGAGGACGCGCCCCTGCTTGTCGTGACCGACGGTGGCCCGACGCCGCAGGATCTGTTCCCGCCGCGGTCGCCGTGGCAGACGACGGTCTACGTGCTGCCGTACCTGCACCCGCAGGCCGGGGCGACCGCGAACGCCGCCGACCTGGTGCTGATGCAGCGACTCCCGCCGGGACAGGCCGAGCTGGCCGCCCGGATCTGGCGGCTCCCGCCCCAGATGATGAAGCAGCTCACGACGCTGAAGGACGACCAGGTGGTCGCCCTTGGCCGGAACCTCTGGCGCCCTCTTCGCCTGGTCACCACGGCGAAAGAGCAGCAGATCCTGGGCCCCGTGCGCCGCGGCGACTAACCCCGCCCGCGTCGACTTTAGCGGGCTAATCGTGCTCTGCGGGGGCACTGTCCTTTTCGGACGGTGCCCCCGTTTTGCGTCCTGCCCGCGTCGCGATTAGGCCGCTAAACGCGATCCGGGTCGCGGAGCCTGTCCGTCAAGGGGCAATAGCGCCGGCTGTGGATAGGCCGGGGGTTGTGGATAAACACCCTCGAATTGGCAGTCACGGGCATAGGTTGTCGGTCTTGTCGATCACTGTGCCGATATGACCAAACCCTTCGATACATCTCATCTTCCCGACGTCTTCCGCGGTTCGGAAGCCCGCAAGGCAGGCCTCATCACGGCCAGCCAGCTACGCGGATCAAGCGTCCGACGGCTGTTCCAGGACGTCTACACGCGCGCCGATGTCGAGGTCACGCATGAATTGCGCTGCCGCGGAGCCGCGTTGCTGGCGCCTCCCGAAGCGGTGCTGACCGGACGATCGGCCGCGACGGTTCAGGGCGTCGAGCTGGCCAAACCTCACGATCCGGTCGAGATGATCGTCCCGGAGAAGAATCGCTTCGGCCCGATAGTCGGTATCAAGGTTCGGCGTACCGAAGTCAAACCCGAGGAATCGAGGCCGTGGAACGGTATTCGGATCGCGCGGAAAAGCCGAACCGCGCTCGATCTGCTCCTCCGGCTTTCTCCTCGCAAATCCGGCTGGGTGCGCCGGCTCCGCATCGGCGTACCGGATCTGGACCAGTTCTTGAGAGCCGAGAAACTCACCGACCTACGTCTCAACAGGGAGTTCTACGGTCGTCGCAACAGGGGAATCCGCTTGGCCAGACATGCTTTGCGACTGTCCGACCCTCGCGCGGAGTCGCCCCCGGAATCGGAGCTCCGCATCGTGCTGGCCGCCGGCGGCATCACGGCGACGCCTCAGCTCGAGGTCACCGCCCGAACCGGTCATTTCCTCGCTCGCCTCGACCTGGGGGACGAGCAGTTCAAGGTCGCCGTCGAATACGACGGCCGCTGGCACAACACACCGAAGCAACAAGCCCACGATCGCAAACGCCGAAGACGTGTGGAGGCCGAAGGCTGGCGATTCGTCATCGTCACCGCGGAAGACCTGGCGAAAGACTTCAAAGGCATCGTCGAGTCCGTCTGGCGGGCCCGCCGCCGGAGCGCGATTAGCCCGCTAACCGCGCCGCGGCCGAGTCAGGAGGGACTGCGCATGGCGCGCGTTTGATCGGCGCGGGAGGCGAGTTCGGCGTCCGGCGGATAGTCGACCGCCATCAACGTCAGGCCGTGTGCGGGAGCCACAGCGCTGTCGCGCGTCCGGCTCTCCAGAACATCACCGGGCCAGCCCAGCGGACGGCGGCCGTCCCCGACCAAGAGCAGTGCCCCCACCAGACTGCGCACCATCGAGTGGCAGAACGCGTCGGCGGAGACGGCGACCTCGACCGCGTGCGGCCCGGTCCGCCGCCAGACAAGCCGCTGTAGCTCGCGAATGGTCGTCCCGCCCTCGCGCTGCTTGCAGAAGGCCGCGAAGTCCTGCAGGCCCAGGAGAGCCTCCGACGCCTCGTTCATCGCGTCGACCGAAAGCGGGCGGCCCCAGGCGAGAGTGTCGTGACGCCGCAACGGATCCACGCCCCATGGCGCGTCCGAAACGCGGTAGAGGTAGTGACGACGCACGGCAGAGAACCGCGCGTCGAACCCAGGCGGCGCGACGCGGGCATCCAGCACCCGCACGTCGCCCGGCAGGTACCGATTCCAGCGGTGACGCATCCGCCCCAGGTCAGGAACGCCGTGCTCGTCCAGTTCCAGACGGCCGGATCGCGTTTTGCCCGCTAAAGGCGACACGTCGACGTGGACCACCTGGCCCGCCGCGTGCACACCGGCATCGGTGCGGCCGGCGACGACGACGGACTTCGGGACCGAAGCTCCTGGAGGCTGCTTCGCGAGCGCCTCTTCGAGGACTCCCTGCACCGTGCGCCGCCCGGGCTGCCGCGCCCAGCCGGAGAAATGGGTGCCGTCGTAGGAGACATCCAGACGCAGACGAACGAGCCCGCCCTCCGCAGTGGGAGTGGCGGGCTCGTCCGGGGTGTTCGGTGCCGTCAGGACGTCAGTCCTTCTTGCTGTCCGCGTCCGCAGCGGGGGCCTCAGCGGCCTCGTCGGCGGCGGGAGCCTCGGTGGCCTCCGGAGCCTCGGTGGCGGCCGTGTCGGCAGCCTCAGGGGCGTCGGTGGTCTCCTCGGCGGCCGGGGCGGCAGCCTTCGGCTCGTCCTTCGCGAACTTCGTCTTGCGCGCGGCCTCGGCCTCGGCGGTGACGGTCTTCTCGGCTACCAGCTCGATGACGGCCATGGGGGCGTTGTCGCCCTTACGCGCCATCGTCTTGGTGATCCGGGTGTAGCCACCCGGACGCTCCGCGAAGAACGGACCGATCTCGGCGATCAGCTTGTGCACGACGTCCTTGTCGCGCACGACACGCTGGATCTGACGACGGTTGTGCAGGTCGCCCCGCTTCGCCTTCGTGATCAGCTTCTCGGCCAGCGGGCGCACCCGCCGGGCCTTCGCCTCGGTCGTCGTGATCTTGCCGTGCTCGAACAGCTGGGTGGCCAGGTTGGCCAGGATCAGCCGTTCGTGCGCGGGCGACCCGCCGAGACGGGGTCCCTTTGTGGGGGTGGGCATCGGTTCTCCTCGTTCAGCTCACAGCTGGAGGCCGTCGCTCCCCCACCCCTACTGGTGTGAGGGAGCCGTAGCTGGCCTTACAGCTGCTCCGTCTCTGCGTAGTCCTGGCCATCGTCGTGGCCGTTGTCCGAAATTCCGTCCGTGATGCTGTCGACGCCCTCGGACCAGCCTTCACCGTCGTAGCTGGCCGCGGCCGCGGTCGGGTCGAACCCGGGCGGGCTGTCCTTCAGCGCGAGGCCGAGACCGACGAGCTTGAGCTTGACCTCGTCGATCGACTTCGCACCGAAGTTGCGGATGTCCAGCAGGTCGGCCTCGCTGCGCGAGACCAGTTCGCCGACGGTGTGGATGCCCTCGCGCTTGAGGCAGTTGTACGACCGGACGGTGAGGTCCAGGTCCTCGATCGGCATCGCGTAGGCGGCGATGGTGTCCGCCTCCTGCGGCGACGGGCCGATCTCGATGCCTTCGGCGTCGACGTTCAGCTCGCGCGCGAGACCGAACAGCTCCACCAGCGTCTTACCGGCCGACGCGACAGCGTCCCGCGGCGTGATCGACGGCTTCGTCTCCACGTCCAGGATCAGCTTGTCGAAGTCGGTGCGCTGCTCGACACGGGTCGCCTCGACCTTGTAGGTCACCTTCAGCACCGGGGAGTAGATGGAGTCGACCGGGATCCGGCCGATCTCCGCGCCCGCCTGCTTGTTCTGCAGGGCCGGAACGTAACCGCGGCCGCGCTCGACGACAAGCTCGATCTCGAGCTTGCCCTTGCCGTTCAGCGACGCGATGTGCAGATCCGGGTTGTGCACGGTGACACCGGCCGGGGGCACGATGTCGGCGGCGGTGACCTCACCAGGGCCCTGCTTGCGCAGGTACATGGTGACCGGCTCGTCCTCTTCCGAGGAGACCACGAGCTCCTTGAGGTTCAGGATGATGTCGGTGACGTCTTCCTTCACCCCGGGAACGGTGGTGAACTCGTGCAGCACGCCGTCGATGCGGATGCTCGTCACGGCCGCGCCCGGAATGGACGACAGCAGCGTGCGCCGCAGCGAGTTGCCGAGCGTGTAGCCGAAGCCGGGCTCCAGCGGTTCGATGGTGAACCGGGAGCGGGTCTCGTTGACCGTCTCTTCGCCGAGAGCCGGTCGCTGGGAAATCAGCATCTTTCCTAATTCCTTTCCAAACGGCGCCCGCCATATGACACCGAAAGGGATGGCGAAGCGGCGGCGCACTCCGGGCGCCGCCGCCCGTGCCCACATCGGGCCGGGGAAACCCCGGCCCGATGGTGGATCACTTCGAGTAGAGCTCGACGATCAGCTGTTCCTGAACCGGAACGTCGATCTGAGCGCGCTCCGGGAGCTGGTGGACCAGCACGCGGAGGTTGGACGGAACGACCTGGAGCCACGCGGGAACGGGACGCTCGCCGAAGGACTCCTTGGCCGCGACGAAGGGCAGCATCGCGAACGACTTCGGCCGCACGTCGATGATGTCCCACTTCGTGACCTGGTAGGACGGGACGTTGACCTTGACGCCGTTGACCAGGAAGTGGCCGTGGCTCACCAGCTGACGCGCCTGACGGCGGGTGCGGGCGATGCCGGCGCGGTAGATCACGTTGTCCAGCCGGGACTCGAGGATCTGCAGCAGGTTCTCACCGGTCTTACCCGGACGCCGGACGGCTTCCTTGTAGTACCGGACGAACTGACGCTCGAGAACGCCGTAGGTGTAGCGAGCCTTCTGCTTCTCCTGCGACTGCAGGAGGTACTCGGACTCCTTGATGCGCCCGCGGCCGTGCTGGCCCGGCGGGTAGGGGCGACGCTCGAAAGCCTGGTCGCCGCCGATGAGGTCAACCTTGAGGCGACGCGAAATACGCGTCGCGGGGCCGGTGTAACGAGCCATTTCTTCTTACTCCTCCCCGTTCCTCAGACCCGGCGCCGCTTGGGCGGGCGGCAGCCGTTGTGAGGCTGCGGGGTCACGTCCTGGATGGTGCCGACCTCGAGGCCGGCCGCCTGCAGCGAGCGGATCGCCGTCTCGCGACCCGAACCCGGGCCCTTCACGAAGACGTCGACCTTCTTCATGCCGTGCTCGGCAGCCTTGCGGGCGGCGTTCTCGGCGGCCATCTGCGCGGCGAACGGGGTGGACTTACGCGAGCCCTTGAAGCCCACGTGACCACTCGACGCCCACGCGATCACGGCACCGGTCGGGTCCGTGATCGAGACGATGGTGTTGTTGAAGGTGCTCTTGATGTGCGCGTGACCGTGCGCGACATTCTTCTTTTCCTTGCGGCGGACCTTCTTGGCCCCCGCCGCAGTACGAGACTTCGGTGGCATGTTCTGAGGGTTCTCCTGTTAGCGCGCGTTCTCTTGGTGAGCGGCGACCGCTTCGGCCTGGCCGCGCCGGATGATCGAACCGGCGTCGGTGTACAGGTTGCGGAGCGCCATCGGGCGGGCGTAGAGCGCCTTGGGCGAGACACAAGCCGAGCCGCGGCGGTGGACGCCGCCCATACGCACGACCTTCTTGCCCTGGACGCTCACTTCTTGCCAGCCTTCTTCTTGCCGGCGACCGTCTTCTTCGGACCCTTACGGGTGCGGGCGTTCGTCTTGGTGCGCTGACCACGGACGGGAAGTCCGCGACGCCAGCGAAGGCCCTCGTAGCACCCGATCTCGATCTTCCGACGGATGTCGGCGTTCACCTCGCGGCGAAGGTCACCCTCGACCTTGAAGTTCTCCTCGATGTAGACCCGCAGCTTGGCGAGGTCGTCATCGCTCAGATCCTTGACGCGAGTGTCCGCGTTGAGCTCGGCAGCCGCGATGAGCTGCTTCGAGCGGGTACGGCCGATGCCGTAGATGTAGGTCAGCGCGATCTCCAACCGCTTTTCGCGGGGGAGGTCTACGCCAGCGAGTCGTGCCATTGGCGTTGATGCTCCTTCATAGAATTCATCTTCAGGTCTGCTCCCCGTCCGGTCCCGGGACCGACTCGCCTGTCGTGCCCTCTGCTTGCGCTTCGGGTGTCCCGGCCTCGGCCTGAAGTCCGAGGGTGAACCGGGCCGTTCGCACGGCCCGGCAGGTGCGGGGAGATTGTGTAGCCGTCAATCCACTCTGTACGAGTGCGAGTGATCAGCCCTGCCGCTGCTTGTGCCGCAGGTTTTCGCAGATCACCATGATCCGGCCGTGACGGCGGATCACCTTGCACTTGTCGCAGATCTTCTTGACGCTCGGCTGGACCTTCACGTCTCCTGCTCTCCTGCTTGTGCTAACTCGTCGTGATCACTTGTAGCGGTAGACGATGCGACCACGTGACAAGTCGTAGGGCGAGAGCTCCACGACAACCCTGTCCTCGGGCAGGATGCGGATGTAGTGCTGCCGCATCTTGCCGCTGATGTGTGCAAGGACCTTGTGGCCGTTCTCCAACTCGACGCGGAACATCGCGTTGGGGAGCGGCTCGACTACGCGGCCTTCGACCTCGATGGCCCCGTCTTTCTTGCCCATGTCCTCCGCATTTCCTGTCGCTACACTGTGTGATCAGTCAAAGCTTGAGTGCTTGGCTGGGTGGTGCATCGGCACACTCCTGCCCGGGTCCAATGTCCGTTCGCGAGAGTTCACGAGCACGCAGGATCCGGGCGCGATGAGTACACCGACTTGACAGTGTACGCAACCCGTGTCGCGAGCCCCAAACGGGGGTGACTGTGTTAGGTGACCCCTCGAGCCCGCCTGATCTGGCCTCCACCATCGTACGCCCTCGCCGACCTGCGTTTAGCGGGCTAATCGCGATCCGGTGGGCCCGCGACCTGGGGCGACCGGCGGGCGAGGTGCACCCGATGGAGGCAGCGGGCGGGCGCCTCACTGGCGGGCCGGGGCGCTCCACCGACCAGCGGACGCACTTGCGTTTAGCGGGCTAATCGCGCTCCGGAGACCCGTGCGCCTTTAGCAGGCTAAACGCGGTCCGGGCACACGTGCGTTTAGCAGGCTAAACGCGGTCCGGGCACACGTGCGTTTAGCGGGCTAAACGCGATCCGGACGGCGAAGGGCGAGGTCAGGAGTCTTCGGGGGCGGTGAGCACCCACGGGCCGTCGTCGGTGATCGCGACGGTGTGCTCCCAGTGCGCGGCCCGCGAGCCGTCGGCGGTCACGACGGTCCAGCCGTCCTCGAGCTCGACGGTCTCCCCGCCGCCACCGGTCAGCATAGGCTCGATCGCGAGCGCCATCCCGGTCTTGAGCCGCGGGCCCTTGCCCGGTTTGCCCAGGTTCGGCAGGAACGGGTCCATGTGCATCTGGCGCCCGATGCCGTGGCCGCCGTACTCGACGATCATCCCGTACTCGATGCCGTCTTCCCGGCTCGCCTTCTCGGCCGCGGTCTGCACCGCGTGCGAGATGTCCGTGAGCCTGCCACCCGACGACACGGCGGCGATCCCCGCCCACATCGCCGCCTCGGTGGCAGCCGAGAGCGCGAGATCCGCCTTCGACACCTCGCCGATCGCGAGGGTGACCGCCGAGTCGCCGTGCCAGCCGTCGAGGATGGCACCGCAGTCCACCGAGATGATGTCGCCGTCGTTCAGGACCTGCGTCTTCGACGGGATGCCGTGCACGATCTGCTCGTTCACCGAAGCGCAGATCGACGCCGGAAAGCCGTGGTACCCCTTGAACGAGGGCACCGCGCCGGCGTCACGGATCGTCTGCTCGGCGAGCTCGTCGAGGTCGGCCGTGGTCACCCCCGGCTTGGCAAGCTCACGCACCGCGGTGAGGGTGCGCCAGACGACCAGTCCGGCGGCCCGCATCGCCTGGAGCTCGCCAGGGGTCTTGATTTCGATCATGCGCCCACGACGAAGCCGTTGCAGTACACGCAGTCCTCCGAGATTCACGTGCGGTCGCGCAGCGCTTCCAGCACGCGGGCGGAGATCTCGTCGACCGTGCCGACGCCGTCGACCGTGACCAGGATGTCCGCGTAGTACTCGAGCAGCGGAGCGGTCTCGGACACGTAGATCTGCTGACGGCGGCGGATGACCTCTTCGGTGTCGTCCGAACGGCCGCGCGACAGCAGCCGATCGACGACGACGTCTTCCGAGACCTGGAGCTGGATGACCGCGTTGAGCTTGGTGTCGACCTCGCCGAGGATCTCACCGAGGACGTCGGCCTGCTTAGTGTTGCGGGGGAACCCGTCGAGCAGGAAACCGACCTTGGCGTCGGGTTCGGCGAGGCGCTCGCGCACCATCTCGTTCGTGACCGAGTCGGGCACGAGTTCACCGGAGTCCAGGTAGCGCTTGGCTTCCTGGCCCAGCGGCGTCTGCTCGCCCACGTGGGCGCGGAACAGATCGCCGGTCGAGATGTGCGGGATCCGGAGCTTCTCCGACAGTGCTACCGCCTGAGTACCTTTGCCCGCGCCAGGAGGGCCAACGAGAACCAGGCGCGTCACTTCAAGAACCCTTCGTAGTTACGTTGCATCAGCTGGCTTTCGATCTGCTTCACGGTGTCGAGGCCGACACCGACCATGATCAGCACAGCCGTGCCACCGAACGGGAAGTTCTGGTTGTTCCCGCTGCCGGTGACGGACAGGAAGAAGTTCGGAAGGATCGCGATGATGCCCAGGTACAGCGAGCCCGGCAGGGTGATCCGGCCGAGGACGTAGCTGAGGTACTCCGCGGTGGGTCGGCCCGGGCGGATACCCGGGATGAAGCCACCGAACTTCTTCATTTCTTCCGCACGCTCGTCCACGTTGAACGTGATCGTGATGTAGAAGTACGTGAAGAAGATGATCAACGCGAAGTACAGCAGGACGTGCGCCCAGCTGGACTGGTTGACGATGTAGTTCTGGATGAAGACCTGCCAGCCCGCGTTGCTGTTGGCGTCGCCGACGAGGCGGCTGATCAGGTCCGGCAGGTAGAGCAGCGACGAGGCGAAGATGACCGGGATGACACCGGCCTGGTTCACCTTGATCGGCAGGTAGGTCGACGTCCCGCCGTACATGCGGCGGCCGATCATGCGCTTGGCGTACTGCACCGGGATCCGGCGCTGGCCCTGCTCGACGAAGATGACGCTGGCGATGATCACCAGGCCGAACACACAGATCAGGGTGAAGACCACCGGGCCGGCGCTGCTGAGGATGTTGCCACCCTCGATCGGGATGCGGGCCGCGATGTTCAGGAAGATGAGGACGGACATGCCGTTGCCGACGCCGCGCTCGGTGATCAGCTCACCCAGCCACATCATGACGGCGGTACCGGCGGTCATCGTGATGACGATGATGGCCAGCGTGTAGACGCTGTTGTCCGGGATGATCGCGGTGTCGCACTGCGGGAAGAGCTGCTTGCGGTCGGCGAGTGCCACCACACCGGTCGCCTGCAGGACCGCGAGGGCGATCGTCAGGTACCGGGTGTACTGCGTCAGCTTGCCCTGACCGGCCTGTCCTTCTTTCTTCAGCTCCTCGAACCGCGGGATGACCACGGTGAGGAGCTGGACGATGATGCTCGCCGTGATGTACGGCATGATGCCGGTCGAGAACAGCGACAGCTGCAGCAGTGCACCGCCGCTGAACAGGTTCAGCAGCTGATAGACGCCCTCCTGCGACCCGGTCTCCGTGCATTGCTGCACGGCGGAATACGAGATGCCCGGGGCCGGGATGGTGGCACCGATTCGGTAGACCGCGACGATGGCTAGCGTGAACAGGATCTTCTTACGTAGATCCGGCGTCGCTAGAGCCGAGCGGAAGGCGCTGAGCACGCGGGGAACCTCCTCGGCGTCGTCGGCTGTCTTACCGACGATCGGCTTGGCCGGCCTGGGGCCGGCGGGAACACACAGCTTTCTGGCACAAGCCAGGAACGCTTCGGGGCACACTCGTCCCGAAGCGTGTCGCCGACTCTAACAGCTTCACAGGGCGTGTCCGCAGTGCGTGTGGGTTTTCCGGACGAAGGTTGGTCCGCGGGGTTGATCGGCCGCCGCTTCTCGCTCGCGGATCTTGACAGATCGCCTTACCGTGCCTCACTTTTCCGGCCACCGGATCGCGATTAGGGGGCTAAACGCACCGTGATCAGGAGCTCGAAGTGGCGAGCGCGCCCGCCATGCCGAGAAGCACGACGCCGGTGCCGCGGTCGACGTTGCGAGTCGCCCGGCGAGACAGCCGGAGCGACTTCACGAGCGCGCCCGCCCCGATGTAGGTCGCGCCCGCCACGAACTCGGCGAGCAGGTAGACGGCGCCGAGAATCGCGATCTGAACGGGAAAGGAGCCGTGAGCTGCGTCGATGAACTGGGGTACGAACGCCGTGAAGATGAGGATCGCCTTCGGATTCGTGATCGCGACGACGAATTCCTTCCTCGCGATCCGGAGTGCGGGTACGGATTCAGTGCCTCGCGGCGCCTGGACCAGCGCGGTTCCCCCGGCACGGAACGTCGACCACAGCAGGCGCCCGCCGATCCAGACCAGGTAGGCGACGCCCGCCCATTTGATCACTGTGAGTGCAAGCTCCGACGCCGCGAGGAGCTGCCCGAGCCCTGCGGCGACGGCCGCGATGAGCACCGTGAACGCGGCCAATCGGCCTAACAGCCCGGCGAGCCCTTTCCAGGCCCCCTGCGTCATGCCGTGATGCATGCCGAGCAGGTTGTTCGCCCCTGGCGTAAAAGCCACGAGGACCGCCGCTCCGAAAAAGACCACCGCCCAAGTCATCGGCCACCTCCTCCCCCACCGTATCGGCGGCCGCGAGCGCGTTTAGCGGGCTAATCGCGCTCTTTCGCGCCAGGATCCGGTGGAGGCGCGAAAGCGGAGTAGTCCGGCTTCTCCGGCTGAGGCTCCGGCGGGAGGACCGCGACGGAGATGCCGTGCTTCGGTGTAGGCATGTCCGCGAGGCTCGGGTCGCCGCTCACTGGGACCTCGTCGTCCTGAACGCGGTGGCTCATGACGGCCGCGCCCGCCGCGGCCACGACCGCGGCGAAGAGGGCCCACATACCCGCGCCCACTGTCGTCGACGTCTCGACGGACTCGCCCATCGTGCGCCCGAAACTCAAGGTGGCGGCAGTCGCGACGACTCCGGTGAGGAACACCGCCGCGATGGTGGTTAGCCATCGGTCCAAAGCGCCCGGGCGCCGCAGGCGGGAGGCACGGGCACTGACGATCACGGCCGCCAGAAGGATCGCCGCGGCGATCAGGACCGGAATACCGACAGGTGTGGACGGTGCGCTGAAAGGAGGCTGGTTGGGCTGAAGGACCTTCGTATCCCACGCGCTTTGAATGAACACGACCATGACGGCGTCGCTGCGATCGAAAGAGAACCGATGCTCGATGCTGAAGAACGGGAAGAGGCAGCCCAGGGCGGCGAGCAGCATGGCCAGAGTGGCCAATCCCGCCGCGACGAGCCTGCGGGGCTCAGGCCGGCCCGACCGGACCGGTTTGCCCGCAGGGTCCGTGGATCCGGAAATCGACACGATCACCGGCGGGGCGTCCGGCTGCTGAAGGGGCTGCGGATCCTGCCCGGGAGGTGTGGCCACCTCGCGATCCTTCCAGCACAGGGCCCCTTCCGCCACGCCCGCGCCTCCAGCATCAGATCGCGATTAGGGGGCTAAACGCAGGTCGGGGGCCGGACGGCCTGCCCGCGCCGGGATCGCGATTAGCCCGCTAAACGCAGGTCGGCGCGGGAGCGCACGCCTGAGGGACCGGATCGCGTTTAGCCCGCTAAACGCAGGTCGGCGCCGGAGCGCAAGCGAAAGGCCCGCCGGGCGGAGCCGGGCGGGCCTTTCGGTGAAGCTGAGGCTCCCGCAGCGAAGCGGAGGGAGCCGGGTGAAGCGGGAGCGAGCTCAGAGCGTGGTGGCAGAGCCACCGGCGGCGGAGAGCTTCTCCTTGGCGGAGCCGGAGAAAGCGTCGGCGGTGACGTCCAGCTTGACGCCGTTCACGTCGCCGTTGCCGAGCACCTTCACGAGCTTGCCCTTGCGGACGAGACCGTTCGCGACGAGCTCCTCGGCGCCGACCTTGCCACCCTCCGGGAAGACGCGGGCGATGTCGCCCACGTTCACCGGCTGGTACTCGGTACGGAAGCGGTTCTTGAAGCCGCGAAGCTTCGGGAGCCGCATGTGGATGGGCATCTGCCCACCCTCGAAACCGGCGGGCACGTTCTTCCGGGCCTTGGTGCCCTTGGTACCGCGACCGGCGGTCTTGCCCTTCGAGCCCTCACCACGGCCGACGCGGATCTTGTCGCGCTTCGCGCCCGGAGCCGGACGAAGGTGGTGGATCTTGATGGCAGTCATGCCTTGACCTCCTCGACCTCCACCAGGTGGCGGACGGTGTGGATAAGGCCGCGCACCTCGGGAGTGTCATCACGCACGACGCTCTGGCGGATCTTGCGCAGCCCGAGGGTGCGCAGCGACTCGCGGTGAGCGTGCTTCGTGCCGATCTTGCTCTTGACCTGGGTCACCTTGAGCTGAGTCATGATCAGACCCCCTGACCCGCGCGCTGACGCAGCATGCGAGCCGGAGCGACGTCCTCGAGCGGGAGACCGCGGCGGGCCGCGACCTCTTCGGGACGCTGCAGACCCTTCAGGGCCGCCACGGTCGCGTGCACGATGTTGATCGCGTTGTCGGAGCCGAGCGACTTCGACAGCACGTCGTGGACACCCGCGCACTCCAGCACCGCGCGCACCGGGCCACCGGCGATGACACCGGTACCGGCCGAGGCCGGACGGAGCAGCACGACACCGGCGGCTTCCTCACCCTGGATCGGGTGGGGGATGGTGCCGGCGACGCGGGGAACGCGGAAGAAGTTCTTCTTCGCTTCCTCGACGCCCTTGGCGATGGCCGCGGGAACTTCCTTGGCCTTGCCGTAGCCGACGCCGACCTGACCGTCGCCGTCACCGACGACCACCAGGGCGGTGAAGCTGAAGCGACGACCACCCTTGACGACCTTGGCGACGCGGTTGATCGTCACGACCTTCTCGAGGTGCGGGGTCTTCTCCTGGCCGGCCCCGCCACGGCCGCTGTCGCGCCGGTCCCGGCGGTCGCGACGGTCATTGCGGTCGTTGCCGCCCTGTCCGCCGGGTCCGCCCTGGCCGCCGCCGAATTGCCGTGTACGTCCCGGCATCAGGCTTTCCTTCCATTCACGAGCATCTGCTGCATCAGAACTCCAACCCCGCCTCACGCGCGGCGTCGGCGAGCGCCGCGATGCGGCCGTGGTAGGCGTTGCCACCACGGTCGAACACCACGGTCGAGACACCGGCGTTCTTGGCGCGGGCGGCGACGAGTTCCCCGACCTTGGCGGCCTTGGCCTTCTTGTCGCCTTCCAGCGCGCGGACGTCCGCCTCGAGGGTGGACGCCGACGCCAGGGTCTTGCCGGCGAGGTCGTCGATCAGCTGCACGGCGATGTGCCGCGACGAACGCTTGACGACCAGGCGCGGACGCTGGTCCGTGCCGTTGATCTTCTTGCGAAGGCGGAAGTGCCGACGGGCCTTCGCGACGCGGCGGCGGGTCGAGATGTCCTTGCCGACCGGCTTGCGCTTCGTAGTCGTGTCGCTCATGATCACTTACCCGTCTTTCCGACCTTGCGGCGGATCTTCTCACCCTCGTAGCGCAGGCCCTTGCCCTTGTACGGGTCCGGGCGGCGCAGCTTGCGGATGACCGCGGCGATCTGGCCGACCTTCTGCTTGTCGATGCCCGAGACCGAGAACCGGGTGGGGGTCTCGACCTTGAAGGTGATGCCTTCCGGGGCCTCGATCTTCACCGGGTGGCTGTAGCCGAGGGCGAACTCGAGGTCCGAGCCCTTGGCCTGCACGCGGTAACCGACACCGTGGATCTCGAGCTTCTTCTCGTAGCCCTCGGTCACACCGACGACGAGGTTGTTGACCAGCGTCCGGGTGAGACCGTGCAGGGCACGGCTGGTGCGCTCCTCGTCGGGCCGCTTGACCTCGAGCGTGCCGTTTTCGGCCTGCTCGACGGTGATGGGCTCGGCGATGGTGTGCTCGAGGGTGCCCTTGGGCCCCTCGACCTTGATCTGCTGACCGTCGATGGTCACCTTGACCCCGGAGGGGACGGCGACCGGCAGCTTTCCAATGCGTGACATGTCTTTGCCCCCTTCCTTACCAGACGTAGGCGAGGACTTCGCCGCCCACGCTGTTTCGCTTGGCCTGACGGTCGGTCTGGAGGCCGGACGACGTCGAGATGATCGCGACGCCGAGGCCACCGAGAACCGACGGCAGTTCGGTCGATTTTGCGTAGACCCGCAGACCGGGCTTGGACACGCGGCGGAGGCCGGCGATGCTGCGCTCACGGTTGGGGCCGTACTTCAGCTCCACGACGAGGTTCTTGTGCTTCTCGCCCGGCTCGTCGCGGTAGCCCGAGATGTAGCCCTCGCGCTTGAGGATCTCGGCGATGTTCGCCTTGATCTTCGAGTGGGGAAGCACGACCTCGTCGTGGTACGCCGAGTTCGCGTTACGCAGACGGGTCAAGAAGTCTGCGATGGGGTCGGTCATCGTCATGGTGACCTGTCAACCTTTCTCGCCCTGGTTCCCCGCACTCACTGCAGGGCCTGTGGCGAAGTGGGAGTTAAAAAAGACTCTTACCAGCTGGACTTGCGGACGCCGGGCAGCTCGCCCGCGTGTGCCATCTCGCGAAGGCAGATCCGGCAGAGCCCGAACTTGCGGAACACCGAGTGCGGGCGACCGCACCGCTGGCAACGCGTGTAACCGCGCACCTTGAACTTCGGCGTCTTCGCGGCCTTGTGGACCAGTGCTTTCTTGGCCATCGACTCAGTTCTCCTTGAACGGGAAGCCGAGCTTGCGAAGCAGCGCGCGGCCCTCGTCGTCGGTGTTGGCGGTGGTGACGACAGTGACGTCCATACCGCGCGGGCGGTCGATGGCGTCCGGGTCGATCTCGTGGAACATGGACTGCTCGTTGAGACCGAACGTGTAGTTGCCGTTGCCGTCGAACTGCTTCGGCGAAAGCCCGCGGAAGTCACGGATACGCGGCAGCGCGATGGTCAGCAGCCGGTCGAGGAACTCCCACATCCGGTCGCCGCGCAGCGTGACGCGCGCGCCGATCGGCTGGCCCTCACGCAGCTTGAACTGCGCGATGGACTTGCGAGCCTTGCGAACCTCGGGCTTCTGCCCGGTGATCGCGGCCAGGTCGCGGATGGCGCCTTCGATCAGCTTGCTGTCACGGGCGGCGTCACCGACACCCATGTTCACGACGACCTTGACGACGCCCGGGATCTGGTGGACGTTCTCGAAGGAGAACTCCTGCTGGAGCTGCCCCTTGATCTCCTCGCGGTACCGCACCTTGAGGCGCGGGGCGATGTTCTCTGCGGTGGTCATGATCAGATGTCCTTACCGTTCCGGCGCGAGACCCGGACCTTCTTGCCGTCCTCGCCGATGCGGTAGCCCACCCGGGTCGGCTTGCCGTCGGAGTCGACGACCATCACGTTCGAGACGTGGATGGGCGCTTCCTGCGTGACGATGCCGCCGGACTGCGCGCCGCGCTGGGTCTGGGAGATCCGCGTGTGCTTCTTGATCCGGTTCACGCCCTCGACCAGCACGCGCTCGCGCTCGGGGTAGGCCTGGATGACCTTGCCCTTGGCACCCTTGTCCTTGCCGGCGATGACGACGACCGTGTCGCCCTTCTTCACCTTCATGCTCTACAACACCTCCGGCGCGAGCGAAATGATCTTCATGAACTTTCGGTCGCGCAGCTCGCGGCCGACCGGCCCGAAGATGCGGGTGCCGCGGGGCTCATTGTCGTTCTTGATGAGCACAGCAGCGTTCTCGTCGAAGCGGATGTAAGAACCGTCCGGACGACGGCGCTCCTTGCGCGTGCGAACGATGACGGCCTTGACGACGTCACCCTTCTTCACGCCGGCGGCCGGCATGGCGTCCTTCACGGTGGCGACGATGATGTCGCCGATGCCCGCGTAGCGCCGCCCCGAGCCACCGAGAACGCGGATGCAAAGGATCTCCTTCGCGCCCGTGTTGTCGGCAACCCGAAGCCGCGACTCCTGCTGGATCACGTCTACTCCTGTATGTCGCGCTGGTTCTCGCGGTGAAGCGCGAGCCTTGCGGAACTAAGGGACTCAAAGAGAGCCCTACTTACTTGGCCTTCTCCACGATCTGCACCAGACGCCAGCGCTTGGTCGCCGACAGCGGGCGGGTCTCCATCAGGGTGACCCGGTCGCCCACGCCCGCCTCGTTGTTCTCGTCGTGCACCTTGACCTTGCTGGTGCTGCGGAGAACCTTGGCGTAACGACGGTGCTTCTTGCGGTCTTCGAGCTCGACCACGATCGTCTTGTTCATCTTGTCCGAGACGACGTAACCCTCACGGACCTTGCGGTCGTTGCGGGGGGCCGCCTCAGCGTTGGGCTGCTCGCTCATGCGGCACCTTCACTCTCGGCGTCAGGGGAAACGGACAGGCCGAGTTCACGCTCGCGCATGACCGTGTAGATCCGCGCGATGTCCGTACGGACGGTGCGCAGACGGCGGTTGTTGTCGAGCTGTCCGGTCGCCATCTGGAAGCGGAGGTTGAAGAGCTCCTCCTTGTATTCCTTCAGACGCAGAACGAGCTCTTCCGCGGTGAGCTCACGCAGCTCCGATGCCTGGGCGGCACCTGCCTTCGCCATCAGAACTCACCACCTTCACGGGTCACGATGCGGCACTTCATGGGCAGCTTGTGGATCGCGCGACGGAGCGCCTCGCGGGCGGTCTCCTCGTTCGGGAACGAGATCTCGAACATCACGCGGCCCGGCTTCACGTTGGCGATCCACCACTCGGGCGAACCCTTACCGGAACCCATGCGGGTTTCCGCCGGCTTCTTGGTCAGCGGGCGGTCCGGGTAGATGGTCGTCCACACCTTGCCGCCACGCTTGATGTGACGCGTCATGGCGATACGAGCGGACTCGATCTGCCGGTTGGTCACGTAGCTGTGCTCAAGCGCCTGGATGCCGTACTCGCCGAAGTTCACCTTCGTACCGCCCTTGGCGGCACCGTGGCGCTTCGGGGAGTGCTGCTTCCGGTGCTTGACCCTGCGCGGGATGAGCACGTGTCAGCCCTCCGTCTTTTCTGCAGTCTCAGCAGCCGGGGCCTCGGTGGCCGTGTCGCCCTTGGGAGCGTCGCCGCTCTTCGCGGCGGCGGCGGCCCGGCCGGCTTCGGTCGAGGTCGGCGTCGTGCCCGACGCGCCGGAGCGGCGCGGGCGGGACGGACGGTCACCACGGTCACGGCGCGGGGCGCGCTCGGCGGCCGCGGCGGCGTCACGCGCCTCCTTGGCCTTGAGGCCACCCACGAGCTCGCCCTTGTAGATCCACACCTTCACGCCGATGCGACCGAACGTCGTCTTGGCCTCGAAGAAGCCGTAGTCGATGTCGGCGCGCAGCGTGTGCAGCGGGACGCGGCCATCGCGGTAGTGCTCGGAGCGGGACATCTCGGCACCGCCGAGACGACCGCCGCACTGCACGCGGATGCCCTTGACCTGCGGCGAACGCATGGAGGTCTGGATCGCCTTGCGCATCGCGCGGCGGAACGCCACACGGTTGCTCAGCTGCTCCGCGACACCCTGAGCGACGAGCTGGGCGTCGGCCTCGGGGTTCTTGACCTCGAGGATGTTCAGCTGGACCTGCTTGGCGGTCAGCTTCTCCAGCGCGCCGCGGATGCGGTCGGCCTCCGCGCCGCGACGGCCGATGACGATGCCCGGCCGGGCGGTGTGGATGTCGACGCGGACCCGGTCACGGGTGCGCTCGATCTCGACCTTGGAGATCCCGGCGCGCTCCATGCCCGTGGACAGCAGCTTCCGGATCTTGACGTCCTCGGCCACGTACTCCGCGTACTGCTTGTCGGCGTACCAACGCGACTTCCAGTCCGTGGTGATACCCAGGCGGAAGCCGTGCGGGTTGATCTTCTGGCCCACTACCGGCCACCTGCCTTCTTCTTGCCCTGTGCCTTCTTGGCCTCGGCCTTGGGACGCGACTCCACCTCGACGGTGATGTGGCTGGTCCGCTTGCGGATCCGGTACGCGCGGCCCTGGGCCCGCGGACGGATGCGCTTGAGGGTCGGGCCCTCGTCGGCGTAGGCGTTCTTGACCCAGAGGGTGTCCGGGTCGAGATCGAGGTTGTTCTCGGCGTTGGCCACGGCGCTGGCGAGCACCTTCGCGACCGGCTCGCTTGCCGCCTGCGGGGCGAACTGGAGCACGGCCAAGGCGTCGGCGGCGCTACGTCCCTTGATCAGCTCGATCACCCGGCGCACCTTGGTAGGCGAGTCCCGGACGAAGCGAGCCCGCGCGTAAGCCGTCGGCAAAGCCTCGGCCACGTCGTTCTGGGCGTTCATCGCTAGTTCCTTGTTCTCTCGTGCCCGCTCAGCGGCGGCGCGACTTGCGGTCGTCCTTGATGTGGCCCTTGAAGGTCCGAGTCGGCGCGAATTCGCCCAACTTGTGACCCACCATCGCCTCGGTGACGAACACCGGGACGTGCTTGCGGCCGTCGTGCACCGCGATCGTGTGACCCAGGAAATCCGGGATGATCGTGGACCGGCGGGACCACGTCTTGATCACGGTCTTCTTGCCCGACTCGTTGAGAGCGTCCACCTTCTTGAGCAGGTGGTCGTCCACGAAGGGGCCCTTTTTGAGGCTACGTGGCATGTTCTTCTACCTCCCTGCTCAGCGCTTCTTGCCGGTACGCCGGCGGCGGACGATCATGGCGTCGGAAGCCTTGCGGCGGCGGGTGCGGCCTTCGGGCTTACCGTTCGGGTTCACCGGGTGGCGACCACCGGAGGTCTTACCCTCACCACCACCGTGCGGGTGGTCGACCGGGTTCATGACGACACCACGGACGGTGGGGCGCTTGCCGCGCCAGCGGTTACGGCCCGCCTTGCCCCAGTTGATGTTGGAGTGCTCGGAGTTGCCGACCTCGCCGATGGTGGCGCGGTTGCGCACGTCGACGTTGCGGATCTCGCCCGACGGGAGACGAAGCTGGGCGTACGGCCCGTCCTTCGCCACCAGCTGCACCTTGGCACCGGCGGACCGCGCCATCTTCGCGCCGCCACCGGGGCGGAGCTCGATCGCGTGGATCACGGTGCCGACCGGGATGTTGCGCAGCGGCAGGTTGTTACCCGGCTTGATGTCGGCGCGGGGGCCGTTCTCGACCGTGTCACCCTGCTTGAGCTTCTCCGGGGCGATGATGTAGCGCTTCTCGCCGTCGGCGTAGTGCAGGAGCGCGATACGAGCGGACCGGTTGGGGTCGTACTCGATGTGCGCGACCTTGGCGGGAACGCCGTCCTTGTCGTTCCGGCGGAAGTCGATCAGCCGGTACGCACGCTTGTGGCCACCACCCTTGTGCCGGGTGGTGATCTTGCCGCTGGAGTTACGGCCGCCGGACTTGCTCAGCGGACGCAGCAGCGACTTCTCCGGGGTCGACCGAGTGATCTCGGCGAAGTCGGAGACGCTGGAACCGCGACGACCCGGGGTCGTCGGCTTGTACTTGCGGATGCCCATGTGTCAGCTCAGTCCTTTACGCGGTGGGTCCGCCGAAGATCTCGATCGGCTTGCTCTCAGCCGAAAGAGTCACGATGGCGCGCTTGGTGTCCTTGCGCTTGCCGAAGCCGGCGCGAGTCCGCTTACGCTTGCCCTGGCGGTTGGCCGTGTTGACGCTGACCACCTTGACGCCGAACACCTTCTCGACCGCGATCTTGATCTGGGTCTTGTTGGCGTCCGGGCGGACGATGAACGTGTACTTGTGCTCCTCGAGCAGCCCGTAGGACTTCTCGGAGATCACCGGCGCGAGCAAGATGTCGCGGGGATCGGGGATGGCGATCGCACTCACTGCTCGTCACTCCCTTCAACCTCGCTCGACCGAGCCGAAGCCTTCGCGCCCTTGCCCCGGACGGGACCGGCGACGAACACGTCGTAAGCGGCCTTGGTGAACACCACGTCGTCGTTGACCAACACGTCGTAGGTGTTGAGCTGGTCGGGCGTGATGATGTGGACCTCGGCCAGGTTGCGCACGGAGTTCCAGCCCAGCTCGTCGTCGCGGTGCAGGACCACGAGAACGCGCTTGGCCTGGGTCACCGCGGCGATGGCGGCCTTGGCGGACTTGGTGGACGGCTTCTCGCCGGTCACCAGTTCGGTGATGACGTGCAGCTGCCCGGCACGGGCCCGGTCGGAGAGGGCGCCACGCAGGGCGGCGGCCTTCATCTTCTTCGGGGTCCGCTGGGTGTAGTCACGCGGCGTGGGGCCGTGGACGACACCACCGCCGACGAACTGCGGCGCACGGGTCGAACCCTGGCGGGCACGGCCGGTGCCCTTCTGGCGGTACGGCTTCTTGCCACCACCGCGGACTTCACCGCGGGTCTTGGTGTCATGCGTGCCCTGGCGCGCGGCGGCCAGCTGGGCCACCACGACCTGGTGCATGAGGGGCACGTTGGCCTGCACGTCGAAGATCTCCGAGGGGAGCTCGACCGTGCCGTCGGCTTTACCGGCCGGGGTCTTCAGCTCGACGCTGGTCATGTTCAGTTACCACCCTTCGCGGCGCTGCGAACGAACAGCAGGCCGCCCTTGGGACCGGGCACGGCGCCCTTGATCAGCAGCAGGCCGTCCTCGGCACGCACCGCGTGCACGGTCAGGTTCTGCGTGGTGACCCGGTCGTTGCCCATCCGGCCCGCCATGCGCAGGCCCTTGAAGACGCGGCCCGGGGTGGCGCAGCCACCGATCGAGCCGGGCTTGCGGTGCACGGCCTGGGCACCGTGGCTCGCGCCCTGGCCCTTGAAGCCGTGACGCTTCATGACACCGGCGTAGCCCTTGCCCTTGCTGGTACCGGTCACGTCGACCTCGATACCGGCCTCGAACACCTCGGCGGTGATCTCCTGGCCGACCTCGTAGGTCTCGGCGTCGGTGGTACGCAGCTCGGCAAGGTAACGGCGCGGGGTCACGCTCGCCTTGTCGAAGTGGCCGGTGCGCGGCTTGTTCACCCGGCGCGGGTCGACCGCGCCGAAAGCCAGCTGCACGGCCTTGTAGCCGTCGTTCTCCTGGGTCCGAACCTGGGTGACCACGTTCGGCCCGGCCTGGACGACGGTCACCGGGACGACCCGGTTGTTCTCGTCGAAGACCTGGGTCATGCCGAGCTTGGTGCCCAGGATGCCCTTCACTTGCCTGTCAGACATGAGTCTCTTACTCTCCGCCGCTCGCCAGCCGCTGCTACTGGATGTTGACGTCGACGCTCGCCGGCAGGTCGATGCGCATGAGCGCGTCGACCGTCTTCGGCGTCGGGTCGAGGATGTCGATCAGACGCTTGTGCGTGCGCATCTCGAAGTGCTCGCGCGAGTCCTTGTACTTGTGCGGCGAGCGGATGACGCAGTAAACGTTCTTCTCGGTGGGCAGCGGCACCGGCCCGACAACACGGGCGCCGGTGCGCGTGACCGTCTCGACGATCTTGCGCGCCGAGGTGTCGATCGCCTCGTGGTCGTAGGCCTTGAGCCGGATGCGGATCTTCTGTCCCGCCATGGTGGCTGCTCGTTCCTTGTCGTCTCGTGCCGCTTTTGTCTTTTCAAACCTCAGTCTGACTGAGGTTTTCCCAGTTCAACGGCCCTGTCCCCGGTCCACGCGGTCGGGCGTGTCGTGCCCGACGCACAGACGGATCCCGCGGGATCTTCGTCTTGCCTGGTCTTCCTCAACGTGAGGAGGCATCGAGCCGGCGGAAAAGCTTGATCGCCGTCTCAAACGCCCTTGCCCGCTAGCCTCACCCGAAGGAAGTGCTCCGCGGACCGTGGCCGCTCATACCAGGGCGGCCGGAACCTGTCTTCCGAAGAAGTACGAGTTCGGCCGCCCCAGGACGAGCAACCTGAATAGTGTCGCACACGTGATTTGACGCCCCTAACCCGGGGGTGTATTGCCCCCGGGCGGGGCGCCTAAATCACTTGATGATCTTGGTGACCTGGCCGGCGCCGACGGTCCGACCACCCTCGCGGATGGCGAAACGCAGACCCTCGTCCATGGCGACCGGCTGGATCAGCACGACGCTGATGTCCGTGTTGTCGCCCGGCATGACCATCTCGACACCCTCCTTGAGGGTGACGACGCCGGTCACGTCCGTGGTACGGAAGTAGAACTGCGGGCGGTAGTTGTTGAAGAACGGGGTGTGACGGCCACCCTCGTCCTTCGACAGGATGTAGACCGAGCCCTCGAACTCCGTGTGCGGGGTGGTGGTGCCCGGCTTCACGACGACCTGGCCGCGCTCGACGTCCTCGCGCTTGATACCGCGGACCAGCAGACCGACGTTGTCGCCCGCCTCGCCGGTGTCCAGCAGCTTGCGGAACATCTCGACACCGGTGACGGTGGTCTTGGTCGACTTCTCCTTGATGCCGACGATCTCGACCTCTTCGTTCACGTTGACGCGGCCGCGCTCGATGCGACCGGTCACGACCGTGCCACGGCCGGTGATGGTGAAGACGTCCTCGATCGGCATGAGGAACGGCTTGTCGAGCTCGCGGACCGGGTCCGGCACGTTCTCGTCGACGGCTTCCATCAGCTCGAGAACGCTCTCGCCCCACTTGGCGTCGCCCTCGAGGGCCTTCAGGCCGGAGACCTTGATGACCGGAGCGTCGTCACCCGGGAAGTCCTGGGAGGACAGCAGCTCGCGGACCTCGAGCTCGACGAGCTCCAGGATCTCCTCGTCGTCGACCATGTCGGCCTTGTTCAGCGCGACCACGATGTAGGGCACGCCGACCTGCTTCGCGAGCAGCACGTGCTCACGGGTCTGCGGCATCGGGCCGTCGGTCGCCGCGACCACGAGGATCGCGCCGTCCATCTGCGCCGCACCGGTGATCATGTTCTTGATGTAGTCCGCGTGACCGGGGGCGTCCACGTGGGCGTAGTGACGCTTCTCGGTCTGGTACTCGACGTGCGAGATGTTGATCGTGATACCGCGCTGCTTCTCTTCCGGCGCGTTGTCGATCTGGTCGAACGCCGAAGCGGTGTTCAGCTCGGGGTACTTGTCGTGCAGAACCTTGGTGATCGCCGCGGTCAGAGTGGTCTTACCGTGGTCGACGTGACCGATGGTCCCGATGTTGACGTGCGGCTTGGTCCGCTCGAATTTCGCCTTCGCCACTGGAATGTCCTCCTGGACTGTTTTGCTTACTCACCGGCCAACGTGGCTGTCGGACGGGGATTCGTTTCTTGACGGATGCTGCGGACGTTCAGGAGTGTTCCTTATGCCCGCGAGCGGACGGGAACTACTCCCCCGTCGCCTTCGCGATGATTTCCTTCGCGACGTTCGCGGGAACCTCGGCGTAGGAGTCGAACACCATGGAGTAGTTGGCACGTCCCTGCGTACGCGAACGCAGGTCACCGACGTAACCGAACATCTCCGACAGCGGGACCAGTGCCTTGACGACACGGGTACCGGCGCGCTCCTCCATGGCCTGGATCTGGCCACGGCGGGAGTTGAGGTCACCGATCACATCGCCCATGTAGTCCTCGGGCGTGGTGACCTCGACGGCCATCAGCGGCTCGAGGATGACCGGACCGGCCTTCTTCGCGGCTTCCTTCATCGCCATGGAGCCGGCGATCTTGAAGGCCATTTCGGAAGAGTCGACCTCGTGGTACGCGCCGTCCAACAAGGTGAACTTCAACCCGACGAGCGGGTAGCCGGCCAGCACGCCGTACTGCATGGCGTCCTGTGCGCCCGCGTCGACCGACGGGATGTACTCCCGCGGCACGCGGCCACCGGTGACCTTGTTGTCGAACTCGTAGAGGGCACCGTCGGTGGACTCGAGCGGCTCGAGCTTGACGATGACCTTCGCGAACTGACCGGAACCACCGGTCTGCTTCTTGTGCACGTAGTCGAGCTTCTCGACCGTCTTGCGCACCGTCTCGCGGTAGGCGACCTGCGGCTTACCGATGTTCGCCTCGACCTTGTAGTCGGACTTCATGCGGTTGACCAGCACCTCGAGGTGCAGCTCGCCCATACCGGCGATGATCGTCTGGCCGGTGTCCTCGTCCAGGTTGACCTGGAACGTCGGGTCCTCTTCGGCCAGCTTCTGGATCGCCAGGGACAGCTTCTCCTGGTCGGCCTTGGTCTTCGGCTCGATCGCGACGCGGATGACCGGCGCCGGGAACGTCATCGATTCGAGGACGACCGGGTTCTGCGGGTCGGCGAGGGTGTCACCGGTGGTGGTGTCCTTCAGGCCGATGACCGCGTAGATGTGGCCCGCTTGGGCCTCGTCCACCGGGTTCTCCTTGTTGGAGTGCATCTGGAAGAGCTTCCCGATGCGCTCCTTGCGCTCCTTGGTGGCGTTGATCAGCTGCGCGCCGGAGGCGACCTTGCCCGAGTACACCCGGATGTAGGTCAGCTTGCCGAAGAACGGGTGCGCGGCGATCTTGAACGCCAGAGCGGAGAAGGGCTCCTCGGTCGACGGCTTGCGCGACACGACGGTCTCGCCGTCGGGCAGCGTGCCCTCGACGGCCGGGACGTCCAGCGGCGACGGAAGGTAGTCGATGACCGCGTCGAGCATGGGCTGCACGCCCTTGTTCTTGAACGCGGAACCGGTGAGCACCGGGTACGCCTCGCGGTTCACGGTGAGCTTCCGGATGCCGGCCTTGATCTCGGCCTCGGACAGCTCCTCGCCCTCGAGGAACTTCTCCATCAGGGAGTCGTCGGTCTCGGCGATGGCCTCGACCAGCTTCTCCCGGTACTCGGCCGCCTTGTCGGCGAGCTCGGCCGGGATCTCCTCGACGGCGTAGTCCTCGCCCTTCTGGACCTCGCCGCGCCAGGTCAGCGCCTTCATGCGGACCAGGTCGACGACGCCTTCGAACTCGTTCTCGGCGCCGATCGGCAGCTGGATGACCAGCGGGCGGGCGCCGAGGCGCTCCTCGATGGTGCGGACGGTGAAATAGAAGTCCGCGCCGAGCTTGTCCATCTTGTTGACGAAGCAGATACGAGGAACCTCGTACTTGTCCGCCTGACGCCAGACCTGCTCGGACTGCGGCTCGACACCTTCCTTGCCGTCGAAGACGGCGACGGCGCCGTCGAGCACGCGGAGCGAGCGCTCCACCTCGACGGTGAAGTCGACGTGGCCCGGCGTGTCGATGATGTTGATCTGGTGGTCGGCCCAGAAAGTGGTGGTCGCAGCCGAGGTGATGGTGATACCCCGCTTCTGCTCCTCCTCCATCCAGTCCATGGTGGCGGCGCCATCGTGGACTTCACCGATCTTGTAGTTGACCCCGGTGTAGAACAGGATCCGCTCGGTGGTGGTGGTCTTACCGGCGTCGATGTGGGCCATGATGCCGATGTTGCGGACCTTGTTCAGGTCGGTCAGCACTTCACGTGCCACGAGAGTGTTCCCCTGTCTCAAAATTGGGGCCCGGCAAGGCTTGGATCGGCAGCCGGGCGGTCATCACCAGCGGTAGTGCGCGAAGGCCTTGTTGGACTCGGCCATCTTGTGCGTGTCCTCACGCCGCTTCACGCTGGCGCCGAGGCCGTTGCTCGCGTCGAGGAGCTCGTTCTGCAGACGCTCGATCATGGTCTTCTCGCGACGAGCCTGCGAGAAGGAGACCAGCCAGCGAAGCGCGAGCGTGGTGGAACGTCCCGGCTTGACCTCGATCGGCACCTGGTAGGTGGCACCACCGACGCGGCGGCTCTTCACCTCGATGGTGGGCTTCACGTTGTCAAGGGCGCGCTTCAGCGTGACGACCGGGTCGGTGCCGGTCTTCTCGCGAGCGCCTTCGAGGGCGCCGTAGACGATGCGCTCGGCCAGGGACCGCTTGCCGTCCTTCAGCACCTTGTTCACCAGCTGGGTGACCAGCGGGGATGCGTAGACGGGGTCAGAGATCAGCGGCCGCTTCGGGGCCGGACCCTTGCGGGGCATTAGCTCTTCTCCTTCTTCGCGCCATACCGGCTGCGCGCCTGCTTACGGTTCTTGACACCCTGGGTGTCGAGCGAACCGCGGATGATCTTGTAACGGACACCCGGCAGGTCCTTCACACGACCACCGCGCACGAGCACCATCGAGTGCTCCTGCAGGTTGTGGCCTTCACCGGGAATGTAGGCGGTGACCTCGATGCCGCTGGTCAGCTTCACACGAGCGACCTTGCGAAGCGCCGAGTTCGGCTTCTTGGGGGTTGTGGTGTACACGCGAGTGCACACGCCACGCCGCTGCGGGCTCCCCTTGAGGGCCGCGGTCTTCTGCTTGGCAGCCTTGTCCTGGCGGCCCTTACGGACCAGCTGCTGGATCGTGGGCAATGGACCAGCTTTCTGTTCGCGATCTTGCTACTACGTGTTGTCTCCGGCCCCCGCGGTCGGGCGTGTCGGCCCGCGTCACGGTCTTGCGACCGGTAACTTCCCGTAGGGATTTTCCGTCGGATCCCGCGTGGGCGAAGCCTTGGAACCGGATGCCTGAGCACCCCGTTCATGCCGCACGGCACACGGGACGGCCCGACGCCTGCCGGGCACGGTCTCCAAAGATACCCGGCCGCTTCCGGACCGGCCAAATCGGGGGGTCGATAACTATATCGTGCCGGGCGTCACGCCGCGGCCACCCTGATGGAACGGCGTTTCGGGCTGTTCGATTCCCTCGTCGGCCTTGGCGTCGCCCTCCGGTAGAGGACTCAGTCCTCGTCGGGCTTGGCGTGGTCCGCCCGGCCCGGATGTGGGTCCCGGGAGAGGTCGATCAACGGATGCACGGGTGCCCCCTCCGGCGCCGCGTGACTCCCCCGCCTGGGTTCTTCGCTGCTTTCCTGCTTCTCGGCGTCCACGACGCCTCCCCTCGTTCGTACTGATACCGCCCTGCTCAGCGGACCACGCTACCTATTCCCCTATCGGGTGAGCCGGATGGATCCGGAAAGCACACCATCGCGTCCAACGGGTGAATAGGTCACGATGGCCGCGGTGATAGCGGACACACGCACTTCGCACGGGGAGGCTCCATGTCGGCCGAGTTCGAACAGCTGGTCGCCGAGTTCGAGAAGTTCCAAACCAAGATCAAACAGGCCGAGACGCAGTTCGCGAAGGTCGGCGAGATGCAGGGCGAGCTGGCCGAACTGGAGTCGGTGGCGACGTCGCCGGACCGCTCGGTCACCGTCGTCGCGGGGCCCGGCGGGTCCGTGAAGGACATTCGTCTCAGCCCGGAAGCCCTTCGGCAGCAACCACAACAGCTCTCCGCCGCCATTCTGTCCACTTTGCACACCGCGGTGGCCGACGCGGCGCGGAAGCAGGCGGGGATCGTCGACGCGCAGTTCGGCGGGGCCTTCCATCTGAACGTCGAAGAACAGGTTCTCGAAGCCCAGGCGGAAGCACTGGGAACCACGGCGGACGATCTGCGGTCTCAGATGTCGGAGGAGCCACCACAGAACCCCGCGCGCCGCCCTCGGAACGAAGACGACTTCAGCGAGGAGACGGTGCTCCGGCGGTCGGACGAGCCGACTCCCGGGCCGGCACCGTCGGGCGGGAGCTCGGCCGGTGACCAGTTCCTCAAGAACCTGTTCGACGAGGAGGATCACCGATGACCGGACCGGGTGGGCACGCGGTCAAGACACAGGCCTTGACCGACTACGCGAACAAGCTCGGCTATTACAAGGACGAGGCGGGCAAGTTCGGCGGCCTCGTCGACCAGGCCGACGTCACGGACAAGTCGTGGGGCCTGATCGGGCTCGCGGTGAAGCAGACCTACACCGGCAAACTCGCCGACCTGCGTGAACTGCTCGAACTCCTGAAGACCGGGGTGGACTCGTTCTCCGGGAAGATGACCCAGGCGGCGTCGATCTACAACGGCTTCGAAAACGACGCGACGATCACCCTGGGGAAGTACGAAGCCAAGATCGACGGACCGAAGTGAGCTGGGGGACGGCATGACCGACGAGAAGGCGAGCATCGCCGCCGGCGTCAAGATCACGGGTGACGACAGCTTCGGCAAGAACGCGCTCGACGCGGCGAAGAAGGTGCCGATCGCGGGCAAGGGCGTCACCACCGTCGCCAACGCCTATGAGAAGTTCAGCACGGCGCAGGGCCCCGGTGACGTCGTGGCCGCGGGCGGACAGCTGGTGCAGGACGGCGCCGGGTTCATCGCGGGGGCGGGGGCGGATGTCGCGAGCTTCGTGCTCGACCCGGTCGGCTGGCTGGTCAGCAACGGCCTGAACATCCTGATCGAGCTGATCCAGCCGCTGCAGGACGCGCTGCACTTCGTCACGGGCGACGGCCCGGCGCTCAAGACCGCGGCCGGCAACTTCGGCAACATCGCCAAGGGCTTCGTCACGCTGGCCGACGACTTCGTGAAGACCGGCGACGAGTCCTTGAAGGACTGGATCGGCGACGCGGGCGACGCCGCCAGGAACGCGCTTGGCGACTTCGCCGTCGGCATCAAGGGCATCGGCAACAGCGCCGGGACGGTGGCCGAGACGCTGCAGATGTGGTCGATGGTGATGACCGTCATCGAAGAGGTCGTCAAATCGATCATCTCCGAGCTGGTCACCTGGGCCATCTACATCTGGCTGCCCGCGCTGGCGGCTTCCGTCGTGAGCCTCGGCTCCTCGGTGGCCGCCGCGATGACCGCGACGATCACCAAGGCCGCGAGCGCGATGAGCAAGATCACCAAGCACCTCGGGCGGCTCGGCAAGCTGCTCGACAAGTTCATGGGCTTCATGGCCAAGTGGACCGACGACCTGATCAAACAGGGTTCGAAGCTGACGAAGGCGGGCAAGGTCGGGATGACCCCCGGCCAGGAGAAGGCGATCGTCGGCGCGTTCGCGAAGGGCACCGGGTCCCAGCTGGGCACCTTCGGCGACGCCGCGAAGGACGTCCTCAAGGGTGTGCCGAACCAGGCGATCAAGCAGGTGGTCGGGGTCAACCCCGCCGACCTGGCGAAGGGTTCGGCGTATCAGGGCAAAGCCGCCTTCGACGTCGCGAACAAGGTCATCGACAACACCAAGAACATCACCGCCGGGCAGGAGTACGGCCGCACCGGCGGTCGCCACAGCGATGAGGAGACCCGCGAGAACCTCGACATGGACCAGTAGGGTCGCCCGATGGACGATCAGCTGGCCGGGCCGTGGCTCATCGCCGGTGGATACACCCTGGCCCTGGCGCTGTTGCTGCTCGGCGGGCGATTCGACGGACGGCGGCCCACCGCGGCCGCCGTCAGCTACGCGCTCTGCGGGATCCTCGTCTCCGAGACGTCGCTGTATTGGCTTTCGGAGGGGTCCGGCAGCGCGGTGCCCGGCTGGCTGTGGTTCGCGTTCCCGCTGGTCATCGCGGCTCTGGCGGCGTGGCGGGGGTATCGGCAGAAGACGTGGACCGGCAGGCTGGACGGGTCCGGCGAGCCGAGCTTCGGCGTACTCCCCTCGCGGGGGATCGCCGTCACCCACGCGTCACCCGAGTCGGTGGTGACCGCGGTCGAGTTCGATCACAACGGGCACCGTCTGCTCGGGGTCGAGTACCGGCTCGGCGGCTCGGCGGAGTTTCCGGACTCGTCCAGGACAGCTGACCTGACTGATGGGACGTACGCCCTGATCCAGCTGCGGACGCCTGACGTGCCTTCGGTCGTCATCACCCCCGTGACGGGTGCCTTCGAACCGGAGCGGTTCACGCCGCTGGAGGACGCGCGCATCACGCGGAACACCATCGGGGCGCCGAAGCCGGACGCCCTGCTGCAGCGGTTCGAGACCGGCACGGAGTTCGACCGGCGGTTCACCGTGACGACGTCCGATCCGGAGTTCGCCGAGGCGCTGCTCACCCCGGGCGTCCGTGCGCTGTTCGAAGACGATCCGTGGTTCCGGGTCCGGGAGGTCGCCTTCCACGGCGGTTCACTGTGGACGTCCGAAGCCGGGACGCTGACCGAAGAAATGATGTTCGCCGACTCGCGCCGTCTTGCCGTCCTGGCGTCCACAGTGGACTGGGAGGACGCGGACTTCCGTTCGGTGGCGGCGGGATCCGACACCAGCGACGCCGGATGGCTCGGCGAACGGCGAGGTCCGCTCGCCGGGCTCCGCACGCCGCTCAACCGGCGCCGGGAAGCGGCCGGACGTCAGCCGCTGTCGACGCTGTCGCTGGTGGCGCGCACGGTCGTCGCGCTCGCGCTGGTGCTGCCGGGGCTGGCGCTCGCGGTGAACTCGCTGACCGCGCTGACCGGGCTCGCCCCCGAGGCGCGGCTCGCCGTGACCGCGACGCAGCGGGCGGAGGCGAGCACGTCGAGCTGCACCAGCTGCGGCAACGGCAACCTGGTGGACGGCACCTACGAACTCGACGGAGAGACGCACGAGGTCAAGGACCTGCGGTGGATGTCCTTCGGGAACTTCCCGGAACGGGGTGACGTCGTCGACATCGCCGTGACGCCGCTGTGGTGGCATCCGCTGATCGAGGGCAAGGACACCGGCGTCTTCCTGCTGCTGATCGGCCTCGCGCCCGTCCTCGCCGGCGCCCTGCTCGCCAAGGCCACCTTCCGCCCGCGTCCGCGTCGCGTTTAGCGGGCTAAACGCGATCCGGCACGGCCGGGGCCAGGGACTTCGCAAAGTAGTGGTGCGCGTAGGGGTCGTCGTTGAAGGGCTCGACCGTCTCGTAGCCGAGGCGCGCGTACAGGGCCCTCGCCTCGACGAGGTCGTCGCGGGTGTCGAGGCGGATGGTCGTGGCACCGAGGCCGCGGGCGACGTCTTCGGCGGCGGCCACGAGCAGCGGCGCGCCGCCCTTGCCGCGTTCGGACTTCCGCAGGAAGACACGTTTGAGTTCGGTGATCTCGGGCGTCATCACCCGGAGCCCGGCGCAGCCGGCCAGCACCCCGTCCCGCCGCGCGAGGAGGAAGGCGCCTGTCGGCGGGACCATGTCCCGGCTGTGCTGCTCCTGGAGCAGGACGTCGAGCTCCGCTTCGGTGACCTGGCGCTCGTAGTAGCGCGACGCGATCTCGTCCAAGTACTCGCGCAGCAGCTGGGCGGCGTCCGGGTGATCGACGGGGGTGACTTCGAAGCTCCAGGTCATGGCTACATTCTGCCCAGCTTGGCCACCGGTTTTCGCGCCGCCGCCAGATCGCGATTAGGGGGCTAAACGCAGGTCGGCGCGGTGGTCAGGAGGGGGCGAGGCGGCCGGCGCAGGTGGCGACCTCACCGGGGGCCGACTTCTCCGAGGTGACGACGGCGCCGCCCACCGCCACCCGACACTCGACGGCGCCCTCGCCCTGCCCCATCAGCTGGACGGTCGGCGGGGTGCCGGTGTTCTTCCACGTGAGCTCCTTGCGCCACGGCAGCGTCACCTGCAGCTCCTGGTGCACGAGCCCCAGCCCGTTCGAGTCGTAGACCACGGTCGCGGTCCCCGTCCCGGCGAGCTCGTACGCGATCCGCCAGTCGTTCGACACCGGCTGCGCCTGGCTGAGCGTCCGGGTGATCGTGCGATCCGGCCCCCGCGACGGCGCGGCCTCGGCCGGCGCGCCGACCACGGCTACGGTCTCGGCCGGCGGCTCCTCACCGCCGTTGAGCAGCACCACGCAGGTCGCGAGCGCAGCCACCACGATCCCCGCGATCGCGATCCGCCCGATCAGCTGTCTGTCGACCATCGGCCCTCCTTGCCGAGAGCGGCGGCGCGGCCCGGGAGCCGCGCCGCCGCGAAAGTCAGGACGGCAGCAGCCGGCCGGGGACGCCGTTCAGCGACTGGATGAGCCCCAGCACCGGGACTCCGAGCGGTGCGAACGTCCAGATGTTGTGGAGGTCGCTCGTGTCGGGTTCGTCGACGACCACGACATCGTTCGGCGCGTCCTGCGCGGCGAGCGCGGGGGCGGCCGAGCCGAGCACGACGAGCCCGGCGAGCGCGGCACCGGTGACCGCGCGGACGAAGGTCTTCTTCATGAGATTCTCCTTTGCTGGTAACGGTTTTACGAAATGGGCGTGATGATCCCGTAGATCGGGGCGAGGACGTCGGTGGGCACGGGAACGGTCGGCCCGAGCAATCCACCGAGGTCGAGGCCGGGGATCAGCCAGACGGCGGGATCGCCGCCGCCGGTGGGCAGACCCGGCAGCGGGTCGGCCGAGGCGACCCCTCCGGCGAGTCCGGACAGCGCGCCCGCGACGGCGAGCGGCAGCAGCACACGGGCCGCGATTCGCTTCATTTCTTCTCCCATTCTTTCGTTGAAATCGAAATTCACCGCAGTACCGAGCTGACCGGCACGATCGTGCCGTCGGGGATCCACTGCCCCGCGTAGTTCCGGTCGGCGATCATCCCGACGGCGTGCGGTTCGCCCGGGTACATCGGCATGGCGTTGACCTGCGCCGCCGCGAAGATCTGGACGTCGCCATTGATCGACCTCCACTGATCGCCCAGCCAGCTCCGGAACCCGCCGAGCGTGGGGCTTTCGCCGCCGAAGGCGTTGCCCGCGGCGACGGCGAAACTCACGGCGACCTGTTCGCGCGGGTCGAACCTCAGCGGTACCGAGGAACTCGCGACGGAGTTGACGATCGGCCCGTTCAGCAGCCACGGCGCCAGGTACAGGCCGTATTGATGGGTCGGCTTGAGCCGCTGGGACTCGGCCGCGCGGGTCATCGCCGTGTAGCCGCCGGCCCAGCCGGACACGACGACCAACGCGGTGTTCGGACCCGCCTCGGCCTGCACCGGCAGACCGGAACGCGCGGCGGTCTCGCGGACCAGCTTCGCGGCGGCCGCACTGCGCGGCGAGGTGTCCTCGACGAGGGTGAGCGCGGAAGGTTTGCGGCCGGCGAGGAATTCCACGAGTTTGACGAGAGAACCGCTGTCCTCACTCGAAAGCGCGTCCGCCGGGCATGAGGTGAGGACTTCGCGACGGTCCGCGATCAGGCCACCCAGCGCCGCCGAAACACACTCGGGCGCGTCCGCGTCCTCGATGGCGGGGCCTGGCGCCTCTCCGGCGTCGACCTCGATCGACGTCTTCTCCTCACCGCGGCTGATGACCAGGTCGCTACGCCCCTTCGGCAGGTCGACCTCGGCCCAGGTGCCCTCGGCGCCAGGCCGCACGATGGCCTTGCCGATCAGGCCGCCTTCGATCCCGGCGGACAGGTCCCCTCCCGCGCTCGCGGGGAAATGGACAAGGTTCTTACCGGGTCGTTGCGGGCTCACCAAAACGGGGAATCGCTGTTCACCGAGGGCGGCTTCGGCGAGCAGCGCGACACCGGGAGCCGGGAGCTCGGGCGGTTTGGGAATGGCCACGAGAGCGCTCCAAGCAACGAAACCGATGGCCACAGCGGCCGCGCCGAACCGGTAGACACGCGTGGAATCGTTGCGGGAGAAGAAGAAACCGGCGATGGCCGGCAACACCGCGGTCGCCAGCAACGTGAGGCCGAAAAGCGTCCCGTAGATCCGGCGGTCGAACCCGAGCCCCGAAGTGAACAGCTGGACCGCACCCGCGACGACGAGAAGTCCGCCCAGTGTCAGCGAAAGCGGGCCGAGCCGGAAGTTTGTCTGGCGCCACTGCTCCGCGGGCACCCAGACGGAGAGAACGGTGACGCCGAACCACAAGGCCGCGGCCGCGACGTAGACGGTGTCGATGGCGAATTCGACACCTGTCCGCCCGAGCGAGGTTTCGAGCACGACCAGTGCGGCGAGCGCCAGTGCGGCCCAGCGGCCCGCCGACGGCCAGCGGATCAGTACGGGAATGGCCAGCGCGAGCACGAGATGCACGATCAACGCGATGACGTTGACGTCGGTCGCGAAGGCGGAAACCGCGGCCAGCACGGCGGAAATCGCGCCGAGCGCGGCGATGGTGAGGCGCAACCGTCGGGGCAGTTCACCCACCAGCGGACGCAGGATGCCTGTGCCCGCGAGGAAAGCGGTCGCCAGCAGAAGTCCGAGCCGGAGCAGGACGAGGGCGATGCCGACGCCGGCCGAACCCGAGCTCGCCGGTATGACGTGGTGATCCATGGGACCTTCTCCGAACAGATCGGCGGAGCCGTGGGCGGCGGGGTGCGCCCGCCACCCACGACCTTCCGCGCCGAGCAGGGTTACTTGAGATCCGCGTCCGCCACGACGAACAGTTCGGAATGCGGCTTGGCGTTGCCGAAGGACCCGTGCGGCCAGGTCTTCCGGTTGAAGTTGATCCCGACCTGTCCGGTGAACTCGTCCCGGAAGTTCTGGTCGACCGCGACCTTCCCGTCCTCGGCGAGGTTCAGCAGGTTGACCTTGTGGTCACCGTCCAAACCGGACCGGGCGACGAAGTAGTTCGACACCGCGAGGTGCTGCGGCTTGTCGGTTTCGTGGTAGTACCCGTCGTCACCGAGCACGAAGTTGTCGTACGCGCCCCAGTGCGGGCCGCCGCCAGGAGTCCCCGGGTTGATCGGCGCCGCGCCGACGACGGTCGGCAGGTCGCCGCCACCGCCCTGCTGGGACTTCTCCTTCGTGTCGATCCGGCCCTTGATGTTCTCGACCTTGTCGCCCGCGGCGACCAGCTTCTGGATGTCGAGGACGTACACGCCGCCGGTGGTGCCGGGGTCGTCCGGGCCGAGCGCGCCCTTGGAGCGTCCGGTGATCGCGCGGTAGAGGTACTTGTCGTCGGGGCTGGTCTGGATCCAGCCACCGTTCGAGCCACCGCCGTTGGAATCGTTGTTCGGGTGGATCGCCTTGTTGGCGGCGCCGTCGTCGAACACCTGGATCCAATGCGGTTCCTTGGCCGTGATGTCCGGCGTGTAGAACACCGCGCCGCCCTGCATGGTCTGGGCGAACGCGCCCTTGTGGCCGGGCAGGTTGGTCACCGTGGTCTCCATGACCGCGCGGCTTTCCGCGTGCAGCGGGTCCGCGGGGTCGGCGCGAGGGCCGTCCGGCAGGTATGAGACCGCCTTGAGCTTCGGCTTGTTGCGGTCGGAAATGTCCCATGTGCGGACGGTCGGCCGCCGGAGATACGGCGACGGCTGCTTCACCGGGTCGAGGATGATGTTGCGCGGCTCGGCGTAATCACTGGTGACCAGCGTGTTGAGGTCCTCGCGGGCCTGGATGCCGTGCGGGTTGGCGCAGGTCGGCTTGTCCAGCTGCGGGAGGTTGTCGCACAGCTTCTTGTTGTCGCCCTGCGGCGTTGCCGCCGGTGACTCCGAAAGCACCTGTGCGTTCTGGTCGAAGCGGACGACCTCGCCGGGACTGCCAGCGAAACCGTTGCCCACCACGGTGGAACCGTTGGCGTAGGTGTGCGGGCCGGGCACGACCGGGCCGCCCATGTAGGTGCCGTAGGCGGTGCCGTCCTTGAGCACCCAGTACGCGTCCGGCACGGAGCCGCCGAGGGTCTGCGTCGGGAGGCTGACGCCCTTGAGCTTCAGCTGCGGCAACGCGGTGACGTCGAAGGCGTACGTCGCGGCGGCGAACAGCGCGCCGGCGTAGATCGTGTCTCCCTTGTGCCACACGTATTGCATGTGGTGCGGCTCGTTCTCGACGAGCGGTCCCACGGTGGCGGTGTTGACGACCTTGCCGTACGTCGGCGAACCCTGCGTCGCGTCGATCACGGCGAGGAAGTCCGGACCGGGCAATGCGTTCTTGATCTTGTTCAGGCCGCCGCCGAGCGAACCCGGCAGATTCTTGACGTCTTTGACCAAGGTGTCGGCGATGTTCTCGTCACCGGCCCAGACCAGCAGCCACTTCTTGCGCTTGCCGTCCGCGCTCCGGGCCGCCGCGACGTCCTTGGACACCAGGTGGTTCTGGACCCAGTACTCCTTGCCGTCGGCCGCCTTCTTCGCGTCCTTGACGACCTGGACGTCGGCGTAGGCGCTCGTCGCGGAGCCGGTGTAGGTCACCGTGCCCACGGCGAGCGCCGCCGCCAAGGCGCCGATCACCACTTTTCGCCACTTGGGCGAGTTGGATAGCATTCTTTCTCCCTGTTTTCGCTACCGAAGCGCCAGACAATTGGCACACCTCTCCCTTTCCGCGCAGGCGTCACCGGCACGAATCAAAGGGAAAGCAATCAACCGCCGGTTCCAGCGGAGAACCGTTGCGGCACAGCGGAAAGCGTCAGCGCACGAGGAACCGGCGCAGACGTTGCGAATACGCTGATCGAGTAAGCCCGGAAAGGGTCAGGAATCCATACACAGCGCGCTGGCTTGCTGCCGCAAGTCAACGTGCCGGCGCCACACCAAGGCGACTGGGGATTGCATGGGCGAAATACTCGTGTGAACCCGCCGGAGTGTCAATCTCGTGATCAAAGAATGAGACATGCCACGGCAGAGTGAATTTCCCACGATGCGGATGGACCATTGAGCCGAACGGGTGGCGGTTTTCCGAGCATTGGGAACTAGGCCACTTGGCGGCGCTACGGCAGGTCACAACGGACCAGTAACCGGCGTCCAGCAAGGCAGTGGCCGTTATGGGTTCGTTATGCTTTCCCGGGAACTCTGCTGCCCACCCGGGCCTGTAATACAGGCGCGCGCCCGGCGTCGAGCGCTGCGGCAGAGCTACACGCTCAAGGTGTTCGACTGCTACCGGCCGCAGCCTGCCGTCGACCACTTCGTCCGGCGGGCCAAGGACCACGCGGACGAGAAGATGGAGTTCTACCCGACCGTGACGGGTACATCGCGGAGGAGCCCGGCCACAGCCTCGAGAGCACGGTAGGCCCGACGATCGTGGCGCTGTCGCCCCGACCTGCGCCCCTTTCCCGCCGGATCGCGATTAGGGGGCTAAACGCAGGTCGGGGCGGGGCGGCGGGCAGATCGCGTTTAGCCCGCTGAACGCAAGTGCCACCGGATCGCGTTTAGCGGGCTAAACGCGATCCGGTGGCATCGGGCGCGGGCAGGTGGCAGATCGCGATTAGGGGGCTAAACGCAGGTCAGTCGGCCTGGCGACGGCGGCGCGAGGTGAAGACCAGACCCCCGCCGAGGGCCAAAGCGGCCAGGGCGAGGGCACCGAGGCCGAGGACGTCGGCACCGGTGCTGGCCAGTCCCGTTCCGCCGCCGGAACCCTGCTGCCCCGGCGCATTGGGTGCGGGCGTGGTGGTTCCGGAGGCGTCACAGCCAGGACGCCGGGTAGGCATGGTGACCGGCGGTTCCTCACCCTTCTCCGCTCCGACGTGCAGCCGGGCGGGGTTGTCCGGCGGACCGACGACGTAGATCGACCTCGGATTCTCGTTCTTGATCCGCCACCCCTTCGGCGGCGCGAAGAACAGGCGGTACTTCGGCCCCGGCACCACATTCTCGATCTTGAAGTTCCCGTCCGCGTCGGTCGTGGTCTCGACGATGGTCGGACAGTCGCCGTCGGAAGAGAAGACGAGCTTGACGCCGGCGATCCCCGGTCCCGGCTTACTCGGATCGGAGTCGTCGGCGACCTGTCCCGCGAGGGTGGCCATCCCACCCGGCACCGCCGCTTCGTCGATCGCGGACGGGTTGCGTTCGATGTCGACTTCGGCATAACCGAAGTCACAAGCCACCGCGACACGGCCATGGTTCAGTGCGGCGTCCGGGACCTTTTCGGACACGTCGAAGTTGCTGGTCTCGCCGGGAGCGATCGTCACCCCGCCCGCGAAGTAGGCGAGCTCCCCCCAACCGGGACCGTCACCCCTCAGGCCGAAGTCCATTCCGACCCGATTGCATCCCGCCACGATGCCGGAGAGCGGGATGGATCCGGAGTTCGACAGCGTGACGGTGAGGTGGGCGAGCTCGCCTGCCTTGTACGTGTCCTTGGTGAAGGACACCGATGCTTTGAGGGCGCCGTTCAACGGCTGCACCCCGCGGATGGGCAGGTTCGTGGTGTCCGCGCCGACCTGGACGACCTTGGTCGGGAAGAGCCAACCCTTGATCGCCTCGCCGCCGCCGAGGAGATACCGGGCGGCCGCGACGTCGCCGAAGTCGATCTTCCCGTCGGCGTCGCTGGTGGCCTTGTACTCCTTGGTGCCAAGAGTGTGGCGCAAGGTGAGCGGGATACCGGCGAGCTGTTCGCCGTCGTCGAGCTTGCCATTGCCGTTCTTGTCGCCGAACACGACTCCCTCCGCGCCTCCGACCACCTTCGTGACGGGGACGCTGGCCTTGAACTCGCCGATGCTCAACGAAGAATCGTCGTAAAGGAAGCCACGAACGTTCACGACGTCACTGTCGAGGTCCGCCACCTGTCCGGTGACGGGGATCTCGATGGTCCCCGCCGGCTCGAGGCTCACCCCCGGCGAGCGACCCAGTTCCCGCCAGCCCGGCTCATAGGGGATCGAAAGGGCGCCCGGTTCGCTGAAGAAATAGTTCAGCTGTAGGCCGGTCACGCGAGTTCCGCTGACGTTCTTGACCTTGAAGGTGAATCGGACGTCTTCGTCGGTCCGGTAAGACGACTTTTCGAACGTGACCGAAGCTTCGAGCTTGTCGCTCGCGGCCTGTGGCTTCGGCGCCGTGGACGACGGAGGCTCGACCGGCGGCGCGCTCGACGTCGGGGCCGGAGCACTACTCGGCGCTTCGGACGTCGTCGGCACCACACTTGATGAGGTCGGGGCCGAAGGCTCCGGATCCGCCACGGCGGGCGCGGCGAACACACCGGTCAATGCCGCACCGGCGGCGATCGTCGCAAGATAGATCCCCGCAGTACGCGCGATGGATCTCGCGCCAGGTCCTTTACTCACGCAGAGTCTCCCCAGATAACCCAATGAATGCGCACAGCCCCCGAGCCGCGTGGAACCCGATCAATTTAACGAGCTCTGCGGAGCGTGCATACCTACTTCGGGTGACGGGGTTCAAACTGGAACATTCCGGGAAACGGGAAGGGCCCCCGCCGGATCGGCGAGGGCCCTTCTCGTGGATTTCGCTTCGGTCAGCGGAAGTCGCGGCCGAAGTCGTAGTCGTCCAGCGGCACCGCGGCGCCCGGCGTGGAGCCGAAGACGTCCGGGGTGTAGTAGCCGTCGTCGTAGGACGGGATCGCGTAAGCGGCGACCCGCGCCTCCTCGGTCGGCTGCACCTGGATGTTGCGGTACTTGTTGATCCCGGTACCGGCCGGGATCAGCTTACCGATGATCACGTTCTCCTTGAGGCCCACGAGCTTGTCCGAGCGGCCGTTGATGGCCGCATCGGTCAGGACACGCGTGGTCTCCTGGAACGAGGCCGCCGACAGCCACGAGTCCGTGGTCAGCGAGGCCTTCGTGATCCCCATCAGCACCGGGCGACCCGAGGCCGGCTCGCCGCCTTCGGCGACCGACGCGCGGTTCTTCGCCTCGAACTTGGTCCGCTCGGGCAGCTCGCCCGGCAGGAAGTCCGTGGCACCGGAGTCGATGATCGTCACGCGGCGCAGCATCTGCCGCACGATGACCTCGATGTGCTTGTCGTGGATCGACACACCCTGCGCCCGGTACACCTTCTGGACCTCGTCCACCAGGTGCATCTGCGCCTCGCGCGGCCCCATGACCCGCAGGACCTCGTGCGGGTCCGGCGTGCCTTCGAGCAGCTGCTGGCCGACCGCAACACGGTCGCCGTCGCCCAGCGGGCCGTTCGGGGTGTTGGCGAGCCGCTGACGCTTGGACAGCTTGTCGAAGACGATCTCTTCGCTGCCGTCGTCCGGGATCAGCGTGATCTTCCAGAACCGCTCGCTCTCCTCGATGCGCACGCGGCCATCGACGTCGGCGATCGGCGCCTTGCCCTTCGGGACTCGGGCCTCGAACAGCTCCTGGACACGGGGCAAACCGGTCGTGATGTCGTCACCGGCGACACCACCCTGGTGGAACGTACGCATCGTCAGCTGCGTACCCGGCTCACCGATCGACTGGGCCGCGACGATACCCACGGCCTCGCCGACGTCGACGAGCTGACCGGTCGCCATGGACCGGCCGTAGCAGGTGGCGCAGATACCGACGGCCGACTCGCAGGTCAGCACCGAACGCACCTTGACCTTGGAGATCCCGCTCGAGATGAGCTTGTCGATCGCCGGGTCACCGATGTCGTCACCGGCGTTGAGCACGACGTTGCCCTTGGCGTCGACCGCGTCGGTCGCCAGGTTCCGCGCGTACACGCTGGTCTCGACGTGCTGGTCGCGCAGGACCTTGCCGTCGCCGATGTCCTCGCCGATCGGCATGTTGATACCGCGGGTGGTGCCACAGTCGATCTCGCGGACGATGACGTCCTGCGACACGTCCACCAGACGACGGGTCAGGTAACCCGAGTCGGCGGTACGGAGCGCCGTGTCCGCCAGACCCTTACGGGCACCGTGCGTCGCGATGAAGTACTCCGCCACCGACAGGCCTTCACGGAAGTTGGCCTTGATCGGACGCGGGATGTACTCACCCTTCGGGTTCGACACCAGACCACGCATACCGGCCAGCGACCGGACCTGCGTCATGTTGCCCGCCGCGCCGGACTTCACGATCATCGCGATCGGGTTGTCGTCCGGCAGCGCCGTCTCCATGATCTTGTGGACCTCTTCGGTGGCCTGCGTCCACACCTTGACGAGCTCGTTGTTGCGCTCGGCGTGCGAAAGCTGACCACGCTGGTACCGCTTCTCGACCTGGTCGGCCTTGCCTTCGTACTCGTCCAGAATGGCCTTCTTGCCTGCCGGGACGAGCACGTCGGAGATGGCGACCGTGACACCCGAACGGGTCGCCCAGTAGAAACCGGCGTCCTTCAGGCGGTCCAGGGTCTGTGCGACCTGGGTCATCGAGTAGCGCTCGGCGAGGTCGTTCACGATCGCGGCCTGACGCTTCTTCGGCATCGGCTCGTTGATGAACGGGTAGTCCGCCGGCAGCAGCTCGTTGAACAGCACGCGGCCCAGGGTGGTCTCGGCCAGCCACGCCTTGCCCGGCTCCCAGCCCTTCTCCGCGAGCGCCGCTTCGTCGGCCTTGGCGGGCTGACGGTCGGTGATGCGGATCTTGATCGGGGCGTGCAGGCTCAGCGCCTTGCGGTCGAACGCCATGATCGCCTCGGCGGGCGACGAGTACGCGTTGCCCGCGCCCTCGGCGGTCTCGGTCAGGCGGGTCAGGTGGAACAGACCCGTCACCATGTCCAGACGCGGCATGGCGAGCGGACGGCCCGACGCCGGCGAAAGGATGTTGTTCGCCGACAGCATCAGGATGCGGGCCTCGGCCTGCGCCTCCGCGGACAGCGGGAGGTGCACGGCCATCTGGTCACCGTCGAAGTCCGCGTTGAACGCCTCACAGACCAGCGGGTGCAGCTGGATGGCCTTGCCTTCGACCAGCTGCGGCTCGAAGGCCTGGATACCGAGGCGGTGCAGGGTCGGCGCACGGTTCAGCATCACCGGGTGGCCGGTGATGACCTCTTCGAGCACGTCCCACACCTGCGGCCGCGACCGCTCCACCATCCGCTTGGCGGACTTGATGTTCTGCGCGTGGTTCAGGTCGACCAGCCGCTTCATGACGAACGGCTTGAACAGCTCGAGCGCCATGTCCTTCGGCAGACCGCACTGGTGCAGCTTCAGCTGCGGACCGACGATGATGACCGAACGGCCGGAGTAGTCGACACGCTTGCCGAGCAGGTTCTGACGGAACCGGCCCTGCTTGCCCTTGAGCAGGTCGGACAGCGACTTCAGCGGGCGGTTACCGGGACCGGTGACCGGGCGGCCGCGGCGGCCGTTGTCGAACAGCGCGTCGACGGCCTCCTGCAGCATCCGCTTCTCGTTGTTGACGATGATCTCGGGCGCGCCGAGGTCGATCAGTCGCTTCAACCGGTTGTTCCGGTTGATGACCCGGCGGTAGAGGTCGTTCAGGTCGGAGGTGGCGAACCGGCCACCGTCGAGCTGGACCATCGGGCGCAGGTCCGGCGGGATCACCGGGACGGCGTCGAGCACCATGCCGCGCGGGTCGTTGCCGGTGGCCTGGAAGGCCGCGACGACCTTGAGCCGCTTCAGCGCGCGGAGCTTCTTCTGCCCCTTGCCGTTGCGGATGGTGTCGCGCAGGCTCTCGGCCTCCGCGGCGACGTCGAACTCGGTGGCCAGCTTCTGGATGGCCTCCGCGCCCATGCCGCCGGTGAAGTACTCGCCGTAGCGGTCGACGAGCTCGCGGTAGAGCAGCTCGTCGGCGATCAGCTGGCGGGTGTCGAGCTTGGTGAAGGTCGTCCAGACCTCCTCGAGACGGTCCAGCTCGCGACCGGCGCGGTCACGCAGCTGACGCATCTCGCGCTCGCCGCCTTCCTTGACCTTGCGGCGGACGTCGGACTTGGCGCCCTCCGCCTCCAGCTCGGCCAGGTCGGCTTCCAGCTTCTGCGCCCGTGCCTCGATGTCCGCGTCACGCTTGGTCTCGAGGTTCTTGCGCTCGACACCGATCTCGTTCTCGAGGGTCGGGAGGTCGTTGTGCCGCAGCTCGGTGTTCACACCGGTGATCACGTAGGCCGCGAAGTAGATGATCTTCTCGAGGTCCTTCGGCGCCAGGTCGAGCAGGTAGCCCAGGCGGGAGGGAACACCCTTGAAGTACCAGATGTGGGTGACGGGAGCGGCCAGCTCGATGTGGCCCATCCGCTCACGACGCACCTTGGCGCGGGTGACCTCGACGCCACAGCGCTCGCAGATGATGCCCTTGAAGCGGACCCGCTTGTACTTACCGCAGTAGCACTCCCAGTCCCGGGTCGGGCCGAAGATCTTCTCGCAGAAGAGGCCGTCCTTCTCGGGCTTGAGCGTCCGGTAGTTGATGGTCTCCGGCTTCTTCACCTCGCCGAAGGACCACTGACGAATGTCGTCGGCGGTGGCGAGGCCGATGCGGAGCTCATCGAAGAAGTTGACGTCCAGCACGTCTTTACATCCCCTTGGGGTTGATGCGACTAGAGGAGTTGGCGAGCGGAGGCGGGAGCCTGGCGGGCTCCCGCCTCATCGCGGGTCAGTGCACGACGTCGTCCACCGAGGGCGACTCGTTGCGGGACAGGTTGATGCCGAGGTTGGCCGCGGCACGCTCGAGGTCCTCGTCGTCGGAGTCGCGCATCTCGATCGCGGCGCCGTCGCTGGACAGCACCTCGACGTTGAGGCAGAGCGACTGGAGCTCCTTCAGGAGCACCTTGAACGACTCGGGGATACCCGGCTCGGGGATGTTCTCCCCCTTGACGATGGCCTCGTACACCTTGACGCGGCCGACCACGTCGTCCGACTTGATCGTCAGGAGCTCCTGCAGGGTGTATGCGGCGCCGTACGCCTGCATCGCCCAGCACTCCATCTCGCCGAACCGCTGGCCACCGAACTGCGCCTTACCACCCAGCGGCTGCTGCGTGATCATCGAGTACGGACCGGTGGACCGGGCGTGGATCTTGTCGTCGACCAGGTGGTGCAGCTTCAGGATGTACATGTAGCCGACCGAGACCGGGTACGGGAACGGCTCGCCGGAGCGGCCGTCCAGCAGCGTGGCCTTGCCGTTCTGCTTGACCATGCGCTCGCCGTCGCGGTTCGGCTTGGTCGCGCCGAGCAGCCCGGTGAGCTCCTCTTCCTTCGCGCCGTCGAACACCGGGGTGGCGGTGTTCGTGCCGGGGTCGACGTCGTAGAGCTCCTCGTTGAGGTTCTTCGCCCACTCCGGGTTGCCCTCGATCTTCCACCCCTGCGACGCCAGCCAGCCCAGGTGAAGCTCCAGGACCTGGCCGATGTTCATACGACGCGGGACACCGTGGGTGTTCAGGATGATGTCGACGGGCGTGCCGTCCTCCATGAACGGCATGTCCTCGGCGGGGAGGATCTTGCCGATGACACCCTTGTTCCCGTGGCGGCCGGCGAGCTTGTCGCCCGGCTGGATCTTCCGCTTCTGGGCCACGTAGACGCGGACCAGTTCGTTGACGCCCGGGGGCAGCTCGTCGTCGTCCTCGCGGGAGAACACGCGGATGCCGATGACCTTGCCGGTCTCGCCGTGCGGCACCTTCAGCGAGGTGTCGCGGACCTCGCGGGCCTTCTCGCCGAAGATCGCGCGGAGCAGGCGCTCCTCCGGGGTCAGCTCGGTCTCACCCTTGGGCGTGACCTTGCCGACCAGGATGTCGCCGTCGCGGACCTCGGCACCGATGCGGATGATGCCGCGCTCGTCGAGGTCGGCGAGGACCTCCTCGGAGACGTTCGGGATGTCCCGGGTGATCTCCTCGGCGCCCAGCTTGGTGTCGCGGGCGTCGATCTCGTGCTCCTCGATGTGGATCGACGTGAGCACGTCGTCCTGCACCAGGCGCTCGGAGAGGATGATCGCGTCCTCGTAGTTGTGGCCCTCCCACGGCATGACCGCGACGAGCAGGTTCTTGCCGAGCGCCATCTCACCGTTCTCGGTGGACGGGCCGTCGGCGATGACCTGACCCTGCTCGACCCGGTCGCCCTCGTTGACGATCGGGCGGTGGTTGAAGCAGGTGCCGTGGTTCGAGCGACGGAACTTGTACAGTCCGTAGCTCTTCCGCGTGCCGTCGTCGTGCATGATCGTGATCAGGTCGGCCGAGAGCTCCTCGACCACACCGGCCTGCTCGGCGACGAGCACGTCACCGGCGTCCACCGCGGCACGCAGCTCCACGCCGGTGCCGACCAGCGGGGCCGAGTTGCGCAGCAGCGGAACGGCCTGACGCTGCATGTTCGCGCCCATGAGCGCGCGGTTCGCGTCGTCGTGCTCGAGGAACGGGATCATCGCCGTCGCGACCGAGACCATCTGCCGCGGCGAGACGTCCATGTAGTCCACGTCCAGCGGGTCGATCAGCTCGACCTCGCCGCCCTTCTTACGGACCAGGACGCGGTCTTCGACGAAGGTGCCGTCGTCCGAGATCGGCGCGTTCGCCTGCGCCTTCACGTAGCGGTCTTCCTCGTCCGCGGTGAGGTAGTCGACCTGGTCGGTGACGCGGCCCTCGACGACCTTGCGGTACGGGGTCTCGATGAAACCGAACGGGTTGACCCGCGCGTACGAGCAGAGCGAACCGATCAGGCCGATGTTCGGGCCTTCCGGCGTCTCGATCGGGCACATGCGGCCGTAGTGCGACGGGTGGACGTCACGGACCTCCATGCCGGCGCGCTCACGCGACAGACCACCCGGGCCGAGGGCGGACAGACGACGCTTGTGCGTCAGCCCCGACAGCGGGTTGTTCTGGTCCATGAACTGCGACAACTGCGAAGTACCGAAGAACTCCTTGATCGCCGCCACGACGGGACGGATGTTGATCAGGGTCTGCGGGGTGATCGCCTCGACGTCCTGGGTGGTCATCCGCTCGCGGACGACGCGCTCCATCCGGGACAGACCCACGCGGATCTGGTTCTGGATGAGCTCGCCGACGGTGCGGAGACGACGGTTGCCGAAGTGGTCGATGTCGTCGGTCTCGACCGGGATGACCTGGTCGCCGACGGTCGCCTTGTCCTCGCCCGCGTGCAGGCGGACCAGGTACTCGATCGTCGAGACGATGTCCTCTTCGGTCAGCGTCCCGGTGTCGTACGGCGTGGTCAGGCCGAGCTTCTTGTTCAGCTTGTACCGGCCGACCTTGGCCAGGTCGTAGCGCTTCGGCTTGAAGAACAGGTTCTCCAGCAGCGTCTGCGCGCTCTCCTTCGTGGGGGGTTCGCCCGGACGCAGCTTGCGGTAGATGTCGAGGAGCGCCTCGTCGGTGCCCGCGGTGTGGTCCTTCTCGAGGGTGGCGAGCAGCGTCTCGGAGAAGGAGAAGCGCTCGCGGATCGCCTCGGTGGTCCAGCCGAGCGCCTTCAGCAGCACGGTGACCGGCTGGCGGCGCTTGCGGTCGATGCGGACGCCGACGGTGTCGCGCTTGTCGACGTCGAACTCCAGCCAGGCACCCCGGCTCGGGATGACGCGGACGTTGAAGACGTCCTTGTCGGTGGTCTTGTCGACGCTGGTGTCGAAGTACACACCCGGCGAACGGACCAGCTGGGACACGACGACACGCTCGGTGCCGTTGATGACGAAGGTGCCCTTGTCGGTCATCACCGGGAAGTCACCCATGAAGACCGTCTGGCTCTTGATCTCGCCGGTGTTGTTGTTCACGAACTCGGCGGTCACGAACAGCGGGGCCGCGTACGTCATGTCCTTGTCCTTGCACTCCTCGACGGAGGCCTTGACCTCGTCGAAGCGCGGGTCGGAGAAGGACAGCGACATGGATCCGGAGAAGTCTTCGATCGGCGAGATCTCGTTGAGGACCTCTTCCAGGCCACCGACCGGGTTTTCTTCACCTTCTTCGACGCGGCGTTCGAACCACGCCTCGTCGCCGGTGAACCATTCAAAGGACCTGATCTGCACGTCGAGCAGGTTCGGGGTGCTGAGCGGCTCGCGAATCTTTGCGAAGGAGACCCGCTTGGGGGCTCCCGGGATTCCCGTGGACTCCGAGCGAGATACAGCCGAGGTGGTCGCAGCAGTGGCCTGGTTCGCGGGAGAGACTGCCAAGATGCGTCCTTCCGGGGACAATGAGCGGTGAGCAGCCGCGTCAGCAACAGCTGATGCGATCTGTCAAGGGTGCCGTGTGCCCACTATCCTAACTACCGGCTCCGGGCAGCCTGAAAGAGGGCAGCGCAAAGAAGCAGTCTAGCCCGAACGTCGCGGTCTGTCCAGGGGGCGCTCCAGATGGGGCCCAGCCTGCATCGCGACGTCTTCAGGTATGCCTCTCCTCGGCCTTCCCGGACCGTCCCTCCCGCAAGGGCACCGCCGGTTCTCACCGTTGCCAGTAAGCGTGACCCCACAGGGGCTCTGAGTCAAGATGCCGCGCGGTGGTCCCGCCGGTTGGCGCAGCGTGGAAGTAACCCCGCGCGGGGTGCCTCACAGGACGATCATCCTGGTTACCGCCCGGTACCCGCAGGTGACGGCGCCGGCGCGCCGACCTGCGTTTAGCGGGCTAATCGCGATCCGGCCGGTGGGGCTTCCCGGACGGTCACCGGGTCGGGCCAGGCTCGCGACCGGGCGCTTCGGATGAACTCCGCCCGCGTGACCGTTGTGACCGGTGGGTCGTCTGGTGCGGCGCACAGGCAGGGCGGCGCACCTGCGTTTAGCGGGCTAATCGCGACGCGCGCCGGGCGGACGCTGCCAGACTGGGGGCGTGAGCGAAACGTGGGAGCAGGACGCCGGTTCCGAGATGCCCCCGGTCCTCTTACGGCCGGAAGCCGAGCTGCGGAAGGCCGCGGAGCGGAGCCCCCTCCTCGACGAGGTCCGCGGCTACGTCGCCGGGTCGGACGCCGGCGATCCGCTGATCGCCCGGTGGGCGGAGGTGTCCGGGCTGGTCCGCGTCGTCGACGGCGAGCACGTGCCCGTCGAGGAGAACGCGACGCTCGCCGATGACGCTCTCCGGCTCTGGGAGCGGCTATATTCGACGATCGGCGAGGCTGAGCCTCTGCCCTTCGGACTGGTCGACACGATCACACTCACGCTCTACCGGTCGGGTCAGGTCACTGTGCCGGTCGAGCTCCTTTTCGAAGCCATCGAGCTCGGGCAGGCGCCGGACGAATCGACGCGGTACGCGACCAGCGTCGCGCTGGACCTGTTGGAACGGCTCGGCGCGCTCGAGAAGCGCACCGCGGACCCGGCCGGGCTCGCGCTGATCGCCGAGATCGCCGGGAAACCCGATCCCTCCCCTTACGTCCTCAGCCTCACCCCGATCGCCGTCTGGGCGATCAACAGGGCGCTCCGCGAGGCCGGAATGGACGCACCGGTCATCGGTGAGGCGGCGGAGAAGAGTCTCGGCGAGCTGAGCCCACGCCTCGCCGAGTCCGCGCCGGAGATCATCGACGCGGAGCTGAAGGCCTGGACCCGGCACCGGTCGCCCTCCGACGCGGCAGCAGAGGCGAGTGAGTTCCTCCGCACGGCACGGCTTCCCGAAGAACGACTGTTTGCCTTGATCGCGCTCGGGGAAACCGGGGAGATCGGCCTCGAGACCGCTGCGGGAATCCGAGCCGAAGGCGGTCTGGCCGGCGCGGCCGCCGCGATGTGGCTGTCCGAACGTGGCGCGGTCGACCGGGAAACGATCACTCGCGATGAGGTCACCCTCGGGATGGCCGACCACTACGCGGCGATGAACGCGCTCGGCGCGTTCGTCCATCAGCTCGCCGACATGGACGACGGCTTCGACGTCGTGGACCTGCTGACGTCCTCCGGCCATCCGGACCGGCTCGAACTCCTGAGCGTCGTCGGCGCGAGCCATCCGGACCGGAAGATGGCCAAGAAGGCGCGCACGGCGAGTTTCAAGCTCCGGTCGAGCGGCGCGCGGACGCGTCACGATTAGCCCGCTAAACGCAGGTCGGGGGCGGGAGTGCCGGAAAGCCGCGAGAGGGCGCACGCCGCGGCCCCAGATCGCGATTAGGGGGCTAAACGCAGGTCGGCGCCCGGATCGCGTTTAGCGGGCTAAACGCGATCCGGGGGTGGGTCACTTCGAGGGGGCCGGGGAAGCGGGGGGTGAGGCGGGAGCCGAGGAAGCGGCCGGGTTGGGCGGAGCGGCGTAGGTGTTCATCGCCGTGATCTTCCACTTGTCCCCCTGCAGCTCCGCATTCAAGTGCAGCTGCGCGCTCCCGGCGGTCGTCTTGTTCGTGTCGGCCCGCGTCGAGCTCTGGTCGACGAACACCATCACGTCGGCCCGGTCGCCTTCCAGCCGGATGACAGCACTGCGGGTGACCTTGCACGTCACGACCATCTTCTGCTGCGGGGCCAGCCGTTTGACCTCGCCCATCAGCAGGTTGTACTTCGCCCGCACCTCGTCGTTGACCAGCAGATCGGCCGCCGCGGACTCGGTCTTCGCGATGTTGTTGTAGTCGTACGAGAACAGCGCCTCGGTCGCCTTCGCGACCTGGTCCTTGACCTGCGCGGTCTTCGCGACGTCCAGCAGCGCGGTGTTGTTCGTCGAGCTGGACACCTCGTCGGCCTGGATCTTGAACAGCACCGCGGTCGCGGCCAGCAGCAGTCCGACGACGACCAGCGCGCCCGCCAGGATCAGCTGCCGGGAGCCCGGCTTCTTCTCGGGCTCCGAAGAGTCAGACTCGTCGGAAGCGACCTCGGCTTCGGCCTCTTCGAGGTCGTCAGGCTTCTCTTCGGCGGCCGCACGGGCCTTCGCACGCGGGCTCGGCTTCTCGACGGGCTCTTCGGCGACCGAGGGCTCTTCAGGAGCCTCGACAGCGGCCACCTCAGGCTCAGCGACCTCAGCAACCTCAACGGCCTCAGGCTCGGGTTCAGGCGAAGGCGCAGGACGCGGAGCAGGCCGCGGCGACGGACGGCGGACCGGCTTCGGCGTTTCGTCGACCTTCGAGACCTCGGAGACCTCCGAGACCTTCGAGACCTCCGAGGTGGACACCTCGGGGGAAGAAGCGGGAGCAGGAGACGCACCGGGCCGTCGCAGGCCGGCCACCCGGGGGCGGCGCACCGGCGGAGTGCTGCGAGGGGGCTGGCGACGGGAGGGGGGCACTACGTGGCTCCGTTCTAGGTGACGCTCTTACTGACCGGCCGCGACGAGGGGCACGTTGTCGATCCCGGACAGCTTCCACTCATCGCCCACCCGGGTCATCGAGACCTCCAGGCGCAACGCCTTCGAGCTCGCCTTGTCGCCCTGGGTGACCTGGGTGGAGATGGCGGCGAGGAAGCTCGCCTTGCCCTCGTGGTCGTCGAGTTCTTCGACCGCGATGTCCTGGATGGTGGTCACGACCTTGGTCTTCGCGTCGCCGAGCGCCTTGCGATAGGTCGGCTCCAGCTGGGCCAGCTGCTGGCTCATCTTGTCGTCGGAGACGGCCTTCTGCTTGGCGAAGAACTCGTCGAGTTTCTCGAAGTCGACCTCGGTGTAGGCCTTGATCGCGGTGCCGCCCGCCTTGGCCACCTCGTCCCGCGAGCGCGCCAGGTCGGCGTTGTCGTCGGACGCGGCCACGGCCCACATGACACCGAAGATCGCCGCGGCGACGAAGGCGGCGAGCGCGAACGCCGCCGCCCCGAGGACCAGGGTCCGCGATCGGGAAGAACTCATGACACTCCAGGTTAGATATACGGTCTCGGCGTCAGCCGGGCAGGCCCAGCAGCGTGCCGAGGGTGGGCAGGCTGACCCCGGGGCTCTGCAGGACGCTCGGCATGCCCTGTGCCGCGCGCAGGCTGGCCAGTTCCTCGGCCGAGCGGCCGGCATTCGCCGCGACTTCGCCTTCCGACGGGATCTGCGGGACCCCGTTGTAGGGCGCGTTCTGCGAACCGCGCACGTTGATCGGGCTGCCCTTCGGCTCGGCGCAGTACGCGTCGTCCTTCGGCGCGCGAGGCGTCGTGTCGGTGCCTTCGCGGTACTTGTCCAGGCCCATGTAGCCCTTGGTGCACGACGGCGGGTTGAACAGGTTGAGCGCGAGCCCAAGGTGCGCGGTGCCGTCGTTGGCGACGGTGTTGGCGCCGGCCGCGAGCATCGGGTAGGTCACGAGGCCCTGTTCGAGCCCGTCGAGCCGGGTCACCAGCAGGTTCGACGTGGTGAGCAGGTTCGCCGTCAGCGCGCCCAGCCCCGGCCCGGATTCGGCGAGCACCGAGCTGATCTGGTTCGCCACCTGCGGGGTGATCCCGATCAGCTTCCGGATGTCGGCGTCGGAGTTCTTCAGGGTGCCGGAGAGCTTGTTGAGGTCCGCGCTGAACGACTTCATCGAGCTCGCCATGTCGTTCTGCGTTTCGAGGACCTGTCCGCCCTTTTCCAGCAGCTGGACGGTCTGCGGCAGGTATTCCTGCGCGGTCGCGGTGAAGCTCCGCGCGGTGTCGAGCAGCCGCTGCAGGTCCGGGCCGGTGCCGTTGAAGGCGTTGTACGACTCGTCGACGACCTTGCGCAGGGAGTCGGTCGGCACCGAGGCCGCGAGGCTGTCGAGGTCGCCGATGAGCTGTTCGGTGGGCACGGGCGTCTTGACCTTGTCGGCCGGGATGACCGAGCCCGAGTTCAGGAACGGTCCCTTGTCGCTCTTGGGCTTCAGGTCGACGAACTGCTCGCCGACCGCCGACCGGTTCGCGACGACGGCGTCGAGGTCGGCGGGCACCTGCGGGGCGTCCGGCGAGATGTTGAGGTCGGCCTCCAGCCCGGTCTTGGTCAGGCGCAGCTCGCCGACGCGGCCGATGTTGAAGCCCCGGTACGTGACCTCGGCGTTCTGGAAGATGCCGCCCGACTGCTTGAGCTGCAGTTTCACCGTGTAGCCCTCGTCGCCGAAGACCTGGCCGAGGCCGGCGAACCGGATCAGCGCGTACACGATGGCGACCACGGAGATGATCGCGAACGCGACCAGCTGGATCTTCGTCCTACGGACCAGCATCAGCCGGCACCTCCCGACAGCACGCCGAAGATACCGGCGGGTCCGGTCTGTTGCGGCTGTCCGCCGCCCTGCGGCGCGCCCACCTGGCTACCGGCGACACCACCGACGCTGTCCGGGATCGGCAGCGGCGGGTTCGCGCCCGGCCCCTCGGTGCCCCCGGTCAGACCCGGCACCGGGATGACGTCCTTGAGCGGGTTCTCGCGGCTGCGGCCGAGGTTCTTGAGGATCTCGTTCAGGTTCAGGTCGATCTTCGCGAACAGGTTGAAGTAGTCGCCCTTGACGCCGTCGTAGGCGGCGTCGCTGAACGGGAAGGTCAGCAGGATCTCCAGCGCCTTCGGCAGATCCGAGCCCGCCTCGCCGAGCTTCTGCAGCGTCGGCTGCAGCGCCTTGAGGTCGGCGACGAGGTCTTCCTTGCTCTTGTTCACCGTGTCGACGGCGACCCCGGAGAGGTGGTTGAGCGCGTTCAGCATGGTCACCAGCTGACCGCGCTGCTGCTCCAGCACGCCGAGGCCGGGGCCGAGGTTGTCGACCGCGCCGACCAGCTTGTCCTTCTGGCCGTTCAGGGTGAGCGAGAGCCGGTTCAGCCCGTCGAGCGCCCGCGTGATGTTCGCGGACTGCTTGTCCAGGTTCGTGACCAGCTCGTTGGTGTTGTTCAGCAGCGCCTTGAGCTCCGGCGAGCGGCCGTGGGTGGCGTTGTTGAGCTCCTTGGTGATCGTGTTGAGCTGTTCCACCCCGCCGCCGTTCAGCAGCAGCGAAAGCGCGCCGAGCAATTCTTCGACCTCGACGCTGCGGTTCGTGCGGGCCAGCGGGATCACCGCGTTGTCGGCGAGTTTGCCCTGTCCGTCGGCCGGCGCGGCCAGCTCGACGTACTTCTCACCCAGCAGGCTCGACTGCTTGACGTTCGCGAGTGCGTTCGCCGGCAGCTTCACGTCGCCGTTGACCCGGAGGGTGACTTCGGCGTTCCAGCCGTCCGGGGTCAGCCCGATCGCTTCGACGCGGCCGATGGCGACCTCGTTGACCTTCACCCCGGCCTGCGGGGTCAGGTCGAGCACGTCCCGGAACTGCACCTTGACCGTGTACGGGTGGTCGCCGAGTTCGGCGCCCCCGGGCAGCGGGACGTCGTAGATCCCGCTGAACCCGCAGCCGCTCAACGTCAGCGCGGCGACGGTCCCGGAGGCGATGAGAGCGAGTTTCTTCATCACTTGGCCGCCGTTCCGTAGAGCTGCCCCGCGATCGGGAGCGGCAGCGGCGGCAACTGGCCCGCCTGCGAGGACTGGATCACCTGCGCGATCGACGGCAGCGGCACCAGCCCGTCGACCAGTCCGGCGACCCCCTTGCACGCGTCGCCCAGCGCGTCGAGCGCCTCCGGGGTCTGCTTGAGCAGGTTGCACACCATCACCAGCGGCGGCTGGGTGAGCTCGTTGAGGTTGGCCCGCGCGTCGAGCGTGCCGGACGAGGCGTTGTAGGTGTTGACCAGGTTCCCGAGGCCGACCGGGGCGACGTCGAGGATCTCGGCGAGCGCGCCGCGCTGGTCCACGAGCACCTTGGTCACGCTGGCCAGCTTGTCCACATTGGACTTGAGCCGGTCGCGGTTCTTCTCGATGAACGCCTGCACCGCGGTGAGCGTGTCGGACAGCTGCTTCACCGTGGCCGAAAGGTTCTCCCGCTCCCCCGCGAGGAATCCGCTGACGTCGGCGAGCTGCCGCTCGAAGTCGCGGACCTGCTTGTCGCTGTTCACCAGCGTCTGCGAGAAGGAGCCGAGGTTCTCGACGGTCTTGAACAGGTCGTCCTTGTTACCGGACAACGTGCCCGCGGCCTGGCCGAGCTTCGTGATCGTGTCGTGCAGCGCCTGCCCGTTGCCGTCGAAGTTCTTCGCGGCGGTGTCGAGCAGGTTCGACAGCGAACCGTTCTTGTTGGCGCCGTTGGGCCCGAGCGACTGGCTGACCCGCGAGAGGCTGGCGGCGAGTTCGTCGACTTCCAGCGGGACCTCGGTGCGGTCGAGCCCGATGACGGCGCCGTCGGCGATCCGCGGGCCGCCCTTGTACGCCGGGGCGAGCTGCACGTAGCGGTCGCTGACCAGCGACGGCGACACGATGATCGCCTTCGCGTCGGCGGGCACGGGCACCGAACGGTCGTACTCGAGTTCGACGCGGACCTGGTTGCCCATCGGCTGGATCTTCGTGACCGTGCCCATGTCGACGCCGAGCATCCGGACGCTGTTGCCTTCGTAGAGGCCGACGGTGCCCGCGAAGTAGGCGGTCACGTGGTTGCGGCCCGCGTCCTTGAGCGTCCACCACAGCGCACCGGCGACGACCAGCGCGAGCACGATCGCGATGGTGAAGCCGCGCGCGAGGCTGGAACCGAGACGGGTACTCATTTGTCGTAGCACCCCTTCTCGTTGATCGGGCCGAACGACGGCAGGACCAGTCCGCAGATGTAGTTGTCGAACCAGCGGCCGTTGCCGATCGTGTTCGTGAACACCCGGATGAACGGCGCGAACCGCGCGATGCCCTGGCCGAGGGCGTCCTGGTTGCGCTGGAGCATCGAGGTCAGCTGGTCGAGCTGGGTGAGCACCGGGTCGAGCTGCGCGTCGTTGTCGTCGACCAGGCCCTTGAGCTGGGTGGCGAGGTTGCGCGAGCCGTCCAGCAGCGCGGAGATCGCGTCCTTGCGCTTGGCCACCTCGCCGAGCAGTTTGTTGCCGTCGGCCAGGAGCTTCTGGAACTCGGCGTCGCGGTCGACGAGCGTCTGCGAGACCTGCCGCGTGTTCGCGAGCAGGCTCGACAGCTGCGAGTCACGCTTGGCGATGGTGTCCGAGAGCCGGGAAAGGCCGGTCAGCGCGCCCTTCACGTCGGCCGGGGTGTCCGCGAAGGTCTCCGTGATGACGTCGAAGCTCTTCGCCAGCTGCGTCGTGTCGATGTCGTCGACGGTCTGCGAAAGCCCGCGGAAGGCGTCGAGGACGTCGAACGGCGACATCGTGCGCTCACGCGGGATCGTCGCGCTCGGGTCGAGCGTGCGCTGCCCCTGCGGGTCGAGCGCCAGGTACTTCTGGCCGAGCACGGTCTTGATCTTGATGGCGGCGCTGGTCTTGTCGCCCAGCCAGGCGTCCTTGACCTTGAACGAGATCCGGACCTTGTCGCCGTCGAGCTTGATCTCGGAGACCTTGCCGACCTTCACGCCGGCGACGCGGACGTCGTTGTCCTCCTGCAGGCCGGAAGCCTCGCTGAAGTCGGCCGAGTACGTCGTGCCGCCGCCGATGACCGGCAGGTCGTCGGAGTTGAGCGCGGCGATGAAACCGAGCAGCAGCACCGAGATGCCGACCAGCGCGATCGGGATCGGATTGCGTTTCTGGAACGACTTCATGCCGTGCACCTCGCCCGGTTCACCGGCAGCAGCGGCAGGTTGATCGGCTCGTTGATCAGCGGAGGCAGGGCGACGGCTCCCGTCATCTCACAGGCGAAGAAGTTGAACCAGGAGCCATAGTCGGCGGTGCGGGTCAGCGCCGTCACCTTCTGCGGCAGGAACTGGATGAAATGCTCGACGATCGGCTGGCTGTCGTTGAGGTTCTTCGACAGCGTGCCGAGCGCGGCGATGTCCTGCTTGAGCGGCTCGCGGGCCTCACCGAGCAGACCGGAGGTCGTCTGGGCGAGAGTGCCGAGCGATTCGATGGCGTCGCCGATCGGCTCGCGGTCCGCGGCCAGCCCGGAGACCAGCTGCTGCAGCTTGACGATCAGGTCGTTGAGCTGCGGGGTGTGTGCGTTGACCGTGTCGAGTACCGAGTTCAGGTTGTCGATGACCTCGCCGATCACCTTGTCCTTGTCGGCGATCGTGGTGGCCAGCGACGCGGTGTGCTTCAACAGGCTTTCGACCGTGCCGCCCTCGCCCTGCAGGACCTGGATGACCTCGTAGGACAGCTTGTTGATGTCGTCCGGGTTGAGCGCGGTGAACAGCGGCTTGAACCCGTTGAACAGCTGCGTCAGGTCGAGCGCGGGCGTGGTCCGCTCCAGCGGGATGTTCCCGCCGGGCTCCAGCGTCTTGCCGGAGCTGTCGGTGCCCTGCCCGAGCGAGAGGTAGCGCTGGCCGACCAGGTTCCGGAACTTGATCTGCGCGGTCACCCCGGCGGGCAGCTTGCGGCCGGCGTCCACTTCGAACTCGATCTCGGCCTGGCGCCGGTCGACGATGCGGACCTCCTTGACCTGCCCGACCCGGACGCCGGCGATGCGGACGTCGTCGTTGGGCAGCACGAGGGTCGCGTCACTGAACCGTGCCTTGTAGGCGTTGGTGCTGGTGGTGTTCACGTTGGCGATGCTGATCCCGAGGATCGTCGTGAACAGCACGGTGACGACGATGAAGGCGCCGAGTTTGATCAGCGGAGCGAGCAGACCCCTCATGCCTTCCCCCCGTCCGCGCGCGATCGCGATCGCGTAGCCAGGCCGCGACTACCAGCCATGACAGGCGGTCGTGCGGCGAAGGCGGCCCGCCTCCGCGATAGCGAGGCCTTCGGCCGGAGCACGCGCGCCTCGATCACCTTCGCGCGCAGGGGCGCAACTACCGTTCCAGTCACTGGACGTGCACCTCCGCTCCCCGATAGAGCGGACCGACGAGCAGCGAGCCCCAGCCGGGCATGTCCGTGGCGGCCATGCCGACCTGCGGAGCGACCAGCTGCGCGAGGAAGTCCGATTCGGACGCGCTGTACGACGGGCTACCGCCGGGCGCTCCCCCGCCGTTGTAACCGCCGACGTTCGCGAAACCGTTCGAGGGCGAAAGACCGTCGTTCGCCGAGCGCGCCGGCGGTTTGACCGTGCTGCCGTCCTTGATCGGACCGTCCGGCGGGTACTGCGGGAACGGGTCCGGGAACTGCTTCAGGTCGTAGCAGCGCGGGCCGCGTTTGTCCTCGAACCGCGGCTCGTCCTTGCCGGGCAGGTACGGCCCGCGGTTGACGGTGACCTCGATGGTCGCGTGCAGACCGGGCCGGTCGGTGCCCTTGCCGAGGGCCTTGTCGATCTTCGGCAGGTTGTCCGCCATCTGCCCGATGACACAGGGATACGACGGCGAGTACTTCGCCAGCAGCTCCGCCGTCGGGCGGGCCGTGTCGGCGAGCCGGATCAGGTTGTCCGCGTTGTTCCGCAGGAACGTCTGGAGATCGACCGAAGCCTGGGTGACGCTGCCGTACAGGTTCGCCAGGTTCAGCTGCTGGTCCACCACGGTGCGGGTGGTGGTGCTCAGGTTGTCCAAGGTCTGCACCAGGTCCGGGGCGACAGCGTTGAGATTGTCCGAGAACTTCGCGAGCTCTTTGAGGTTCTGCTGGAGCTTGGGCTCGTGCGGGTTCAGTTCCCCGACGTAGTTGCCGAGCTGCGCGAGCGTGTCGCCGAGCTGGTCGCCGCGGCCGTTGAGCGCGGTCGAGATCGCCGAAAGCGTGCTCGACAGCTTCTGCGGCTGGACGGCCTGCAGGACCGGCATCAGATGAGCGAAGGCCTGCTCCAGCTCGACAGCGCCGGAAGTGCGGTCCTGGGTGATCACGTCGCCCTCGGCGATCGTCTTCTCCGAAGGCACGTCCGGGATCTCGAGGGAAACGAAACGCTCACCGAACAACGTCTTCGGCAGGAATCGCGCGGAAACGTTCTGGGGGATCAGTTTCGCCGACTCCGGGTTCAGCGCGAGCGTGAGTTCGGCGCCGTCCGGGGTCGCGTTGATCTCCTTGACCGAGCCGACGATGAGCCCGCGGACCTTCACGTCGGACTGCTTCAGCAACTGGTTCCCGATGTTGCCCGACTGGAGCTTCACGCTGACGACGGGCGTGAACGCCCGTTGGTACAGCGCGATGCTCAGCGCCACCCCGCCGATGAGCACGGCGACCAGAAGCAGGCCGAGCAGCCTGCGCCGGATTGTCGCAATCATCCTGCGATCCTCACCGTGACGTCGGTTCCCCAGATCGCGAAACCGATGAAGAAGTTCATGATGGACACCGTGACGATGCTCAGCCGGACCGCCTTACCGACGGCCACGCCGACACCGGCGGGGCCACCGGAGGCCCGGTAACCGAAATAACAATGCGACAGGATGATCAAGACGCTGAACAACAGCACCTTGATGAACGAATACAACACATCCTGTGGTGGTAGGAACAGGTCGAAGTAATGGTCGTAGGTACCCGCTGACTGGTTGTAGATGTAGATAACGACCAACCGGGACGCGAGATACGAACTCAGCAGGCCGATGACGTACAGCGGGATGACCGCGACGAAACCGGCGATGATCCGCGTGGTCACCAGGTACGGCAGGCTGGGCACGCCCATGACTTCGAGCGCGTCGATCTCCTCGGAGATCCGCATCGCGCCCAGCTGGGCGGTGAACCCGGCGCCGACGGTCGCCGAAAGCGCGAGACCGGCGACCAGCGGGGCGATCTCACGGGTGTTGAAGAACGCGGTCAGGAAGCCGGTGAAGGCCGACGTGCCGATCGAGTTCAGCGCCGAGTAACCCTGAAGACCGACGAGGACACCGGTGAACAGCGTCAGGCCGACCATCACGCCGACCGTGCCGCCGATGACGGCGAGCGAGCCGGAACCGAAGCTCACCTCGGCGAGCAGCCGCAGGACCTCTTTGGTGTAGCGGCGCAACGTCCGCGGCGTCCACAGCAACGCGCGGCCGTAGAACGACATCTGGTCACCGAGGTTGTCCAGTGTCTGCAGTGGACGATTGGCGACCCGCTTGGCGCCCTGGAGGAAGGTCATGCGTCAGTCCAGCTTTCCGGGCACGATCTGCAGGTAGATCAGCGTGATCACGAAGTTCACCACGAACAGCATGAGGAACGTGATGACGACCGACTGGTTCACCGCGTCCCCGACGCCCTTCGGGCCACCGGACGGGTTCAGTCCCCGGTAAGAGGCGACGACCGCGGCGATGAAGCCGAAGATCAGCGCCTTCAGCTCGCCGACCCAGAGGTCCGGCAGCTGGGCCAGCGCGGAGAAACTCGCCAGGTACGCGCCCGGCGTCCCGCCCTGGAGGACGACGTTGAAGAAGTACCCGCCGAGCACGCCGATGACGCTGACCATGCCGTTCAGCAGGAGCGCCACCAGCATCATCGCGAGCACGCGCGGCACGATCAGCCGCTGCACCGCGGAGACGCCGAGCACCTCCATGGCGTCGATCTCTTCGCGGATCGTCCGCGCGCCGATGTCCGCGCAGACCGCGCTACCGCCTGCGCCGGCGACCAGCAGCGCCGTGACCAGCGGACTGGCCTGCTGCACGGTGGCCAGCACCGACCCGGCGCCCGTGTAGGACTGGGCGCCGAGCTGGCGGGCGAGCGAACCGAACTGCAGCGAGATGACCGCGCCGAACGGGATCGCGACGAGCGCCGTCGGCAGGATCGTGACGCTCGCGATGAACCAGGCCTGCTGGATGAACTCCCGCAGCTGGAACGGGCGCTGGAAAATGCCACGAACGATGTCGAGGCCGAGAGCGAACAGGTTCCCGGTCTCGCGCAACATGCCGATACCGGGAATCTTCGCCGATGAAGCGGAAGAGCTCACGCGCCACCTGACCCCGGATCTTGTGGCCGCAAGCGGTGGTTGCCCGCTCTCCCGGGGTGCGGGATGTGGGCGACCTGGTCGTCGGGCAGCTGCCCCTGGTGATGGTTCGGGATCGAGTTCTCGGCGGGCGCGGACCGATGGCCGGCGGTCGCGAGGCGCTGCGGGCGGACGCCGTAGCGCTGCTGCTCCTCCGGGGAGAGCGACTCGATGATGCTCTGCTGCGCCTCTTGCGGGAGGCCGTGCAGGATCTGCATGACGCGGTCCTTGCGGCGGACCGCGCCCATCCGGGTCGGCACGCCGGGCGTCGGCTGCATCTGCGGCGGCACCCCGCTGACGTCCTCGACCCCGCCCGCGTGGTGACCGGCCTCGAACATCGCGCGCTCCGCGGCGAGCTGGGCCGAGTCCTTCTCCTCGCTCATGCCGATGGGGCCGTCCATCTTGCCGTTGAGGAACTGCTTGACGACCGGCTCCTCGCTGGTCAGCAGCACCTCGCGCGGCCCGAACATGACCAGTTCCTTGCGGAAGAGCATGCCGAGGTTGTCCGGGACGGTGCGGGCGAGGTTGATGTTGTGCGTGACGATCAGGAAGGTCGCGTCGATCTGCGCGTTGACGTCGAGGAAGAGCTGGGAGATGTAGGTGGTGCGGACCGGGTCGAGACCGGAGTCCGGCTCGTCGACCAGGATGATCTGCGGGTCCAGCACCAAGGCGCGGGCGAGGCCGGCGCGTTTGCGCATACCGCCGGAGATCTCGCCGGGCAGCTTCTTGTCGGCGCCGTTGAGACCGGTCATCTCGAGCTTCTCGAGCACGATCCGGCGGACCTCGGTCTCCGACTTCTTCGTGTGCTCGCGCAGGGGGAACGCCACGTTGTCGTAGAGGTTCATCGACCCGAACAGCGCGCCGTCCTGGAAAAGGACGCCGAAGAGCTTGCGCACCTCGTAGAGCTGGTGTTCGGAGCACGTCACGATGTCGACGCCGTTGATCATGCAGCGGCCGCGGTCCGGCTTGAGCAGACCGATCATCGACTTCAAGAAGACGGACTTACCGGTTCCGGACGGACCGAGCATCGCCGAAACCTCGCCCGGAGGCAGGGTCAGCGTGACGTCCCGCCAGATGGCCTGCTTACCGAAGGACTTGGAAAGACCTTCGATGACCACCTCGGCACCCATCGCACCTCCAGGAGCTGTTCCGCGTCGTCGCGCACTGCCGTCCCGTGCCACTGGCCCGGGAGGACGCATGCGTTCGCGCAGCGATACCCGCGTCAACCAGGTGCAACGAGCTGAGTGCGAACAGGTTACTCACCAGTTTTCTTTTCTGGCCAGACCCGCGGGTAACTTTTCGCGCAGCCCGCCGCCTGCCCGTGCACCGCTTGCAGCACCGTAATGCACGTCACTCCCGGGCGCAGATCCACAGCGGGCGCCGGCCGGCCCGGATCGCGTTTAGCCCGCTAAACGCAGGTCAGGGCCCCTGTCGCTCTCCGCGCCGGCCGGATCGCGTTTAGCGGGCTAAACGCGATCCGGCGCCCTGATGCTTAGCGTTGCTACGCGTCGCGATTAGGGGGCTAAACGCAGGTCGTGGCCGGAGACGGCGAAGGGGCGGGCACCCGTGTGGATGCCCGCCCCTTCGGCGGTGCTGCGTTAGGCGCTGACGCGCCCGGGATCACTTGATGGTGATCTTGGCGCCGGCGGCCTCGAGCTTCTCCTTGGCGGCGTCGGCGGCCTCCTTGTCGACCTTCTCCAGGAGGGCCTTGGGAGCGGCCTCGACCAGCTCCTTGGCCTCCTTCAGGCCCAGACCGGAGACGACCTCACGGACGACCTTGATGACCTGGATCTTCTTGTCACCGGCGGACTCGAGGACGACGTCGAACTCGTCCTGCTCCTCGGCGGCGGCCGGAGCGGCGCCGACCGGGCCGGCGGCGACGACGGCAGCCGGGGCGGCCGCGGTCACGTCGAAGGTGGTCTCGAATTCCTTCACGAACTCGGACAGCTCAAGAAGGGTGAGCTCCTTGAAGGCGTCGATCAGCTCGGCGGTGCTCAGCTTCGCCATGGTGGCTTTCCTCTCTGAAACGAACTAAAAGTTCGGGGTGGGGGGTGTTCAGCTCTCGGCGGGTGCTTCGGCTGCTTCGGTACCGGCGTTGCGCTGCTTCTCCTCCAGCGCGGCAGCCAGGCGGGCGACCTGGGACGCCGGCGCCTGGAACAGCGCGGCGGCCTGGGACAGCTTCGCCTTGAACGCGCCCGCCGCCTTGGCGAGCAGGACCTCACGGCTGTCGAGATCGGCGATCTGGTTGATCTCGTCCACGGACAGCGTCTTGCCGTCCATGTAGCCGCCCTTGATCACAAGCGCGTTGTTGTCCTTCGCGAAGTCGCGAAGCGCCTTCGCGGCGTCAACAGCTTCACCTTCGACGAAGGCGATCGCGGTCGGGCCGACGAACAGGTCCTCGAGACCCTCGATTCCGGCGTCCGTGGCGGCACGCTGGACAAGGGTGTTCTTCGCGACCCGGTACTTGGCATTGGTGCCGAGAGCGCGGCGCAGCTGGGACAGCTGGGACACGGAGAGGCCGGTGTACTGGGTAACGACTGTGGCCGAGCTGGTGCGGAAGCGCTCCGCGATCTCGGCGACGGCCGCCTCCTTGTCGGGCTTCGCCATGGTCGCCTCCTCTCTTGGCTAGTGGTCCACTGGCCTTGAGAGCCCTGAAACGACGAAACGCCCCAGCGCAGACAGGCGCGGGGCGTCAGGGCAAACGACGGAGTGCGTCGCGAGCGAGCCTCGTTCCTCCTGCGCGGGTCGCCCGCCCTAGCGGGGCCTTCGTTCTCCGGGTCGTATGACCAGGAGAAGACCAGCGGTCTTCGGTAGAACCTTGACAAGAATACGTGCCCCTGTTTCGCCCTCGGCACCACCCCCTCCCAAATCGCGTTTAGCGGGCTAAACGCGACCGGCGGAGTGCGCGGGAGGGCTCGCGAGGCATCATGGTGACGTGGCGGAGCAGCGTGATGACGGAAAGCCGGACAACGAGCCCGGCACGGACATCGAGCCCAAGGCGGGAGGTCAGCCCGCGCCCCGGCTGGACGATGAGCAACTGCGCCAGTTCCAGCAGTTTCAGCAGTTCCAGGACTATCTGAAGTTCACCGAGGCGCAGAAGCAGGGGCTCGTGCCGTCGCAGCAGCCCGCGCAACCCATGACCCAGCAGTACGGCGGGCAGCCTCCGGCGCCTCCGGGACCGCCGCCCGGCGAGCTCGTGCCGGCCCCTCGGCCCCGCATGCCGCGTTGGCTGCGACGTCTGGGCGGGAAGCTGCTCGCCTGGATCATCGTGATCTTGCTGATCTGCATCGGCGCTACCATCGCCTACCGGCAGATCTTCCCCAGCGACGCCGGGGAGGACACGGCGACGTTCGTCCAAGGCGGCGGGGGCAAACACCGCACCAACCAGGTGCTGTCGACCAATCCGTGGGAGGCCGTGCGGGCCATCTACGACACGATCGGCAAGCCGTACCCGCCCGCCACCCGCGTCGAGAAGGTCTGCCTGTCGATGAGCGAACAGGCGCAGGCCCAGTTCGCCCGCAACCTCGGCTACCCGGACTGCGCGACCGCCGTCCCGGCCCTGAACGCCAAGGTCACCGACATCACGCCGTACATCTACGCGGTGCGCCCGATGTCGAGCGTCGTCCCGCGGCAGAACCTGACGATCCACTCGTGCTGGTACAGCATCCGCGGTGGTCCCCTGCTGGGCAGCTTCACCCTGCAAGAAGTCGAGATGGGCCAGTGGCTGATCACCGGGCACGCGAACTCCCCCGACCCCTGCCCTGCCCCGCCCACCGGCAACTGACCTGGATGTTTCCACCTCCAGATCGCGATTAGGGGGCTAAACGCAAGTGCCCGCCGGATCGCGTTTAGCCCGCTAAAGGCGACGCGCGCCCGGGATCGCGTTTAGCCCGCTAAAGGCGACGCGCGCCCGGGATCGCGATTAGCCCGCGAAACGCAGGTCCGGTCAGAAGTCGTGCGAAGTGAGGAAGCCGGTCAGCGCGGAGCCGAAGGCGGGGTGCATGACGGCGGCCATGTGGTCGCCGGGGACCCGGACGAGGCGCGCGCCGGCGATGGCGGCGGCCAGGCGTTCGGGTTCCGCGGCCAGCGGGTCGGTGTCCCCGGCCAGGATCAGGGTCGGCACCGCGATCGCCGTCAGGTCCAGTTTCGGGTTCGCCGTCCCGCGTGCGACGGCCGCCAGCGCGATCCGGTCCGCCCGCAGAGCGTCGGCCAGCAGACGAAACGGCGCCGAAGACGGCGGAAGCGTCGAGGGGTCCGAAGCGAGCAGAGCCTCGCTGATCGCCTCCGGCGTGACGACGCGGGTGTCGACGCCGCCGAAGTCGACGATCCCCGAACCGACGCCCCCGATCGCGAGACACCGGATCCGCGGGTCGGCGGCCACCGCGCCGAGCGCGATCATCGCGCCCATCGAATAGCCGACCATCGACACCTCGTCGAGGTTCAGCGTGTCGAGCAGCGCCGAGACGTCGCGGACCATCGCGTCGTCGCCGTAGCTCGCCTCGTCGTGCGGTTTCGCCGACCGCCCGTGGCCGCGCGCGTCCAGGCCGATCACGGTCAGCCCCGCGTCCTGGAGGGTGTCGACGACGCCCGGCGCGATCCAGTTGGCGTTCGTGTCCGCGGCGAAGCCGTGCTGCAGCAGAACCGGACGTCCTCCGCCTTCCCAAACGGTGTAGTTCAGCTGAAGCCCGTCGAACGACGCGAAGGTAGGCATGCCCTCAAGCAAACACGAAAAGGGGGCGGCCCCGCCGTAGCGGGACCGCCCCCTTCTCAGTGATGTCTAACTCAGACTCACGCGTCCTCGGAGAGGAGGTTGCGGGTCCGGGCCGGGTCGACCGGGACACCCGGGCCCATCGTCGTGGAGATCGTGACCTTCTTCAGGTAGCGACCCTTCGCCGACGAGGGCTTGGCGCGGAGGATCTCGTCCAGCGCGGCCGCGTAGTTCTCCACCAGCTTCTCGGTGTCGAACGAGGCCTTGCCGATGACGAAGTGCAGGTTGGCCTGCTTGTCCACGCGGAAGTTGATCTTACCGCCCTTGATGTCCGTCACGGCCTTCGCGACCGCGGGGGTCACGGTGCCGGTCTTCGGGTTCGGCATCAGGCCACGCGGGCCGAGGATGCGGGCGATACGGCCGACCTTCGCCATCTGGTCCGGCGTCGCGATCGCGGCGTCGAACTCGAGCCAGCCACCCTGGATGCGCTCGATCAGTTCGTCGGTGCCGACCACGTCCGCGCCGGCGGCCTCGGCCTCGGCGGCCTTGTCACCAACGGCGAAAACGATGACGCGGGCGGTCTTACCGGTGCCGTGCGGCAGGTTCACGGTGCCGCGGACCATCTGGTCGGCCTTCCGAGGGTCGACACCGAGGCGCATGGCGACCTCGACGGTGGCGTCCATCTTCTTGGAAGAGGTCTCCTTGGCCAGCTTCGCGGCCTCGAGCGGGGCGTAGAGCCGCTCGCGGTCCACCAGCTCAAGAGCCTGACGGTAGGCCTTGCTGTGCTTGGGCATTGCTTCTGTCCTTAACTCTTCAACGGATCAGTGTGGTGTTGGAGCCAGCACTCGGCTCTCCCACGGTGGTGCGGGGTGGTGCTCAGTCGACGACCGTGATGCCCATCGAGCGGGCGGTGCCGGCGATGATCTTCGCGGCCTGGTCGATGTCGTGCGCGTTCAGGTCGGATTCCTTGGTCTTCGCGATGTCGCGGACCTGGTCCCAAGTGACCTTGGCGACCTTGGTCTTGTGCGGCTCGCCGGAACCCTTCTCCACGCCCGCGGCCTTCAGCAGCAGCTTCGCGGCCGGCGGCGTCTTGAGCTTGAAGTCGAACGAACGGTCTTCGTACACGGAGATCTCGACCGGGACGACATCCCCGCGCTGCGACTCGGTCGCGGCGTTGTAGGCCTTGCAGAACTCCATGATGTTGACGCCGTGCTGACCCAGCGCGGGGCCGACCGGCGGCGCGGGGTTGGCCGCACCCGCCTTGATCTGCAGCTTGATGATCGCCGCAAGCTTCTTCTTCTTGGGTGGCATTTCGTTTGTTCCTTCTTACTGACTTGAGTCCCCCGCACACCTGCCAGTACGCGGGGACTGCCGGCCGTCTGGCGGCCGTCAGATCTTGGAGACCTGGTTGAACGACAGCTCGACCGGGGTCTCCCGGCCGAAGATCGACACCAGGACCTTCAGCTTCTGTCCGTCCACGTTGACCTCGGAGATCGTCGCGGGCAGCGTCGCGAACGGGCCGTCCATGACGGTGACCGACTCGCCGACCTCGAAGTCGACCTCGACCGCGGGCGAACCGAGCTGGGACTCGGCGGAAGCGGCCTCGCCCTTGCCGGGCTTGGCGGGGGCGGCCGTCTCGACCTTGGGCGCGAGGAACTTGAGCACCTCGTCCACGGTCAGCGGCGACGGACGCGAGGTGGCGCCGACGAACCCGGTGACACCCGGCGTGTTGCGCACCGCGCTCCACGAGGCGTCGTTCAGGTCCATGCGGACCAGGATGTAGCCAGGCAGCACCTTGCGCTGCACCTGCTTGCGCTGGCCGTTCTTGATCTCGGTGACCTCTTCGGTCGGGACCTCGATCTGGAAGATGTAGTCCTCGACGTCCAGCGTCTGGGTCCGGGTTTCGAGGTTGGTCTTCACCTTGTTCTCGTAACCCGCGTACGAGTGGACGACGTACCACTCACCGGGAGCGGCGTTGAGTTCCGCGCGCATCTTCGCGACCGGGTCGACGTCCTCGTCGGCCTCGGGCTCGGCGGCGGTGTCGTCGGTCTCGACGGACGCCTCGTCGGCCTCCGCGGCATCTCCGGCTTCGTCGACCTCGTCGCCTGCGGCGGGCACCTCGACGGAGTCCAGGTGCTCGGACTGCTCGTCGCCGAGTGCCGCGTGCACCTGCTCGTCGGAAAGCTCGGTCAGCTCATGACCGGCTGCTGTGCCGTTGTCGGAGGTCACGTTCCGTCCTCTCAGTTGATCGGTTGCCGTGGCGCAGGCCTCCGTACGGTGCCCTCAGGCACCGCGAACGGCTGCCTCAGCTGCCGAAGACGGCACCGACGACCTCTTTGAAGGCCAGGTCGAGGCCGCTCACCAGCGCCACCATGAACACCACGAAGACCAGCACCACCGCGGTGTAGGTGACCATCTGCTTGCGGTTCGGCCAGATGACCTTGCGCAGCTCGGCCCAGACCTCACGGATGAAGCGCATCAGCCGGGCGAAGATCGACGCCTGCTTCGGCTTGCGGTCGCGCTTCGGGGTCGCCGTGCCTTTGGCGTCCTTGGACTTCTCGGTCTTGTCCCCGGCCTTCGCCTTGCCGGCGGGGCGGGTCTTGTCGTCCGACTTGGCGTCGGCCTTACCGGACGGGCGCGCGGACGCACGGCGCTCACGCCGGGCAGCGGCGGTCACCGGGCGGGACTGCTCGTCGGGCTTCTGCCCGGCGCCGTCCTGCGCCTTCTCACCGCTGGCGTCGCTGTCGCTCACGACCACTCCTCCGCCTTCACCAGTTCGCTAACGCAGGGGTGACAGGACTTGAACCTGCAACCTGCGGTTTTGGAGACCGCTGCTCTGCCAATTGAGCTACACCCCTTTGGAACCCCGATGCTCTGGAGCTCCCGAGGACGCATTCCATCGTCCCCACCGCCGTGGCGGGGATGACCGTAGTGCGTTCCGAGACCAGAAGTCTACGGCAACCCCCGAACAGCTTCGCAACCGCGCCCCTCAAAGCGGCGCGGAGCAGCCTTCCGCGGGGAAACTCCCCCACGGCCGACCCCATGATCGTGCCACGATGTCGCCATGAGCGCTCCCGCACCCTCGCCTTCGACGGCCGGCCGCGTCTCGGCTCGCGTCGGCGGCATCACGCCGGCGGTCGATGCGAAGGCCCGGGAGCTCAAGGCGCGGGGTCGTCCGGTGATCGGATTCGGCGCCGGGCAGCCGGCCGAGGGCGGGCTCCCGGAGCAGGCGGTCCACTCGGCGTTCGCGACGCTGCTCGACCCCGGCGACGAGGTGTTGCTGTTCGAGTCGCCGTCCGGCGCGGTGTACCCGCGCGAGCGGGTCGAGGCGATCGGGCGCTGGGCACACGAAAACGGTCTCAGGGTCGTCACCGACGAGATGGTCCCGGATGTGGAAACTCCCGTGCCACTCGGCGCTTTTTACGTCTACCCACCGATGAAATTCCTGCCAGGCAAGGAAATTCGCGGAGTGCGCGCGGCCGATGAGGCGTTCGGGACGCCGGGAGACCTCCGGATTTCCTATGCGGTGGACGAAAACGATCTCGCCGAAGGGATCACCACGATGCGTCCTCTGTTCGCGGAAGCACGGTGACCGTGATGCGCCTGGGAATCGCCCTTCCGCAGTACGGCCCCCTCGCGTCGCTGGACGCCGTCACCGGTTTCGCCGCGGCCGCCGAGGAGCTCGGGTACGAGTCCTTGTGGGTCGGGGATCGGGTGCTGGCCCCGGTGTCGCCGTCGGACTTCTACCCCGGCGGCACGCCGGAACGACCGTACCCGCCCGAGTTCGTCACCTTCGGCGATCCGCTGATCCTGCTGACCGTCGCCGCGAGCGTCACGAACAAGGTCCGGCTGGGCACCAGCACGCTCACCGGAACGGTCTATCCGGCCGTCGTGCTCGCCCGGATGCTCACCTCACTGGATCAGGTGAGCGGTGGCCGCCTGGACGTCGGCCTGGGCATCGGCTGGCTTCGCGACGAGTACACGGCGACGGGCACGCCCTGGAAGGGGCGTGGCGCGCAACTGGAGGAGCTTCTCGACGTCCTCCGGAAGTTCTGGACCGGGGACCCGGTCGAGCACGAAGGCGAACGCTGGCGGATCCCGGCGACGAAGGTGGGATTGCGACCGGCGCAGAGCCCGCATCCGCCGGTGCTGCTGGGCGGGCTGTCGCCGGTGGCGCTGGACCGCGTCGGCCGCCGCGCGGACGGCTGGCTTCCCGCGGGGCTGCCCGCGCCGTATCTGGCGAAGCTCTGGCAGACCGTGGTGAGCTCGGCCGAGAAGGCGGGCCGCGACCCCGGCACGTTGCGGCGGGTCCTGCGGATCAACCCCAAGCCCGGAACCGATCTCCAAGACGTCGCCGCGCAGCTGAAGGCGGCCGCCGAGACCGGGATCGCCGAAGCCTTCGTCGACCCGCACTACCTCGCGCGGGACGTGGACCACGCCCTCGATCTCGCGGCCGAGCTGCGCGACCTCGTCCCCCGCGGCTGAGGGCCCTCCCCGTTCGCCGGGAAGGGCCCTCAACGGGTCAGGATTCGCCGTCGGCGAGCTGGACGAGCGCGTGGGCCTTCGCCGCGTACTTCCAGTTGCCGAGGTCCCGGATGGTCTTGATCTTGAGCTCGGCGAGGAGTTCGTCGTGCTTCTTGGTCAGGCCCTCGAGCGCGGACGGCGGAGCATCCAGCACCTCGTTGATGCCCTTGTCCTCCCACGCCTTGTCGACCAGCTTGTTCAGGTTCAGGCTCACGTGATTTCGCCTTTCCTCGGGGCAACTACGCGCACCACCTTGAACGTGATCCACGTCTCAGGCAACCGGAGATCACCCGTTCACGCGTCGTTCACCGACGAGCGGACCGATGACAAATGTGACCCAGGTCGCGTACAACGAACGAGTGACGCGGCGAAGAACGGGCGGCGGCTGCCTCTTCCTGGTGATCGTGCTGTCCGTCCTGGGGATCGCGTATCACCTGTGGGAGCGCGGGACCTCGGTGACACCAGCGGGAGTCACCACTTCGGACGGCGCGGGCCGGTACGTGGCGCTGGGCGATTCCTACACGTCTTCGCCGGGCACCGGGCGGCCTGTGGGCGAGCCGCCGGGCTGCGACCGCTCGGACAACAACTACCCGAGCCTGCTCGCCGCGAAGCTGCGTCCGGCCGAGTTCGTCGACGCCAGCTGCGGTGGCGCCACGACCGGACACCTCACCGGCGAGCAGAAGACCCGGGACGGCACGAACGCTCCGCAGCTCGACGTGATCGACGCCGATACGACTCTGGTGACCGTCGGGATCGGCGGCAACGACGTGGGCTTCGTCGGCTTCGCGAGCCAGTGCGCGACTCAGGTGCAGACCGCTTCGCCCTGCAAGACCCAGCTGACCGCGGGCGGGCGCGACCAGCTGGCCGAGCGGATCGCCGCCGCGGCGGACAGGCTCGGCGGGATTCTGGACCAGATCCGCTCGAAGGCCCCTTCGGCACGCATCGTGGTCGTGGGGTACCCGACGGTGCTTCCGGACGACGACGCCGCTTGCTGGCCGGTCCTGCCGGTCGGCGCGGGCGACGTGGCCTACTTCCGCGACTCGCTGAAGCGACTGAACGAGGCGTTGGAGGAGACGGCGAAGGAGCACGAAGCGGGCTTCGCCGACATGTCGACAGCGAGTAAGGGGCGGGACATGTGCAGCGCCGCGAACCGGCGCTGGGTCGAAGGCCCCGCTCCTTCCGTGCCCGCGGCGCCGCTGCATCCGAACGCACGGGGTGCGGAGGGGATGGCGGAGGTCATCGAGAAGCTGCTCAAGCTCACGTAGAGCAAGGGACCTTTGCTCTCACTTACTTAGGCATGCTAAGCGAGCGATAGCAAAGGTCCCTTGCTCCCCCTGAGGTCAGATGCGGACGACCGCCTGCGCCTTGCCCAGGACGGCCTTGCCCTCGAACTTGGCGGTGATGTCGACGCGGGCGGTGCCGTCGTCGTTGACCACGGCGACCTTCCCGGTGAACTCGATCGTCGCCGCGCCGTCGTTCGGCACGACCACGGGGCGCGTGAAGCGCGCGAAGTAGTCGACGAGACGGCCGGGGTCGCCGAGCCAGTCGGTGACGAGCCGCGCCCCGAGCGCCATGGTCAGCATCCCGTGCGCGATGACGTCGGGCAGCCCGACCTCCTTGGCGAAGGCCTCGTTCCAGTGGATGGGGTTGAAGTCCAGCGAGGCGCCGGCGTAGCGCACCAGCTGGTCGCGGGTGACGTCGATGGTCAGCGGGGTCAGTTCTTCCCCGGCGGTGAACGTGCTCACGCGTCCTCCCCTCGGACCACGAGCTGGGCGTTCGTGGTGGCGATCGGGCCGCCGTCGGCGCCGGAGATCTCGGCGCGCAGGTTGATGAAGTCGTTCCCGGCGCGGGTCATGATGTTGTCGATGTACGTGGTGAGCGACAGGACGTCGCCCGCGTGCACCGGCCGCGTGTAGGTGAACCGCTGGTCGCCGTGGACCATCCGCGAATAGTCGAGACCCAGCTCGGGGTCCGAGACGATCGCGTTGATCGAGGCGAGGTTGATGATCGTCAGGAACGTCGGCGGCGCGATGACGTCGGGGTAGCCGGCCGCCTTCGCCGCTTCGGTGTCGCGGTAGAGCGGGTTCGCGTCGCCGAGCGCGTCGGCGAACTCCCGGATCTTCTCGCGACTCACTTCATAGGTACTGGTCGGCGGGTACACCCGCCCGGTGAACGACTGGTCCAAGGCCACCCGGGCAGGCTACCGAACCCGGAAAAACCCGAAGCCGCCCTGGTGACCAGGACGGCTTCGGGTGAGACAGGTAGAACCGCTAGACGCTCAGCGGGTCTCTTTGTGAGTCCGGTGCGTACCGCAGTTCGGGCAGAACTTCTTCATCTCCAGGCGATCCGGGTTGTTGCGCCGGTTCTTCTTGGTGATGTAGTTGCGGTGCTTGCACTCCTCACACGCGAGCGTGATCTTCGGTCGCACGTCAGTGGCAGCCACAGCATTTCCTTCTCTACTAGGCCTGGGATACCCAGGATTACCGCGTAGCGGTGGCCGGACTTGAACCGGCGACACAGCGATTATGAGCCGCTTGCTCTGCCAGCTGAGCTACACCGCCTTACATGAACCTGGCCGCGACACGCTTGCGTGACGCGGCTGAAGTTCTGAGCCCCTTTACGGAATCGAACCGTAGACCTTTTCCTTACCATGGAAACGCTCTGCCGACTGAGCTAAAGGGGCCTTGCCTCTCGCGAGGACTTGGAAAGATTAGCAAGTCCTCGCGGGCGGCTGGAACAGGGGGGTACGTTACCGCAAAACCTCAGGTCAGCAGGGTAAGGACGGTCTCGGAGTGGCGTCCGGGCGAACGCGCCGTGCGCGCCTGCAGCCACGCCTCCAGACGGTCCTCCGGCAGCGGCCGCGAGATGAGGTAGCCCTGCGCCACGTCGCAGCCCATCGCTTCGAGCTGATCCCGCGCGACGTCCTCCTCGACGCCCTCCGCCACGACCGTGAGGCCGAGCGAGTGGCCCAGCTCGACGATGGAGCGCACGACGGCGAGGTCGCCGAGGTCGGTGCCCATGCCGAGGACGAAGCTCTTGTCGATCTTGACCTGGTCGACCGGGAGCTGCCGCAGGTACGCCAGCGACGAGTAGCCGGTGCCGAAGTCGTCGACGGCGAGCACGATGCCCAGCGAGTGCAGCTCCCGCAGGATCGGCAGCGCCTTCTGCGGGTCGGACATCACACCGGACTCGGTGAGTTCGAAGGTGAGCAGTTCCGGCGGGATGCCGAAGCGGTCGAGTTCGCGCGCGACCTTCGTCGGGAAGTCCTCGTCGGCCAGGTTCCGCACCGAGAGGTTCACCGCGGCGGAGATGCGCAGGCCTTCGTCGAGCCATTTGCGCACACGCTTCAACGACTCTTCGAGCACGAACGACGTCAGGACGCCGATGAGGCCGGCGGCTTCGATCGCCGGGACGAACTCGTCGGGCCCGAGCCTGCCGAACTCCGGATGCACCCAGCGCACGAGCGCCTCGACGCCTTGGATCTGCCGGTTCGGCAAGGTGATCTTCGGCTGGTAATGGACGCTCAGCTGGCCTTCTTCCAGCGACTGCCGGAACTGCGTGACCATCTGGAACCGGCGCATGAAGATCTGGCCCATGCTGGCCATGTAGCCGCGGACCTCTTCGCCGCCCTTCGTGGCGCGGACTGCGACGTCGGCGCGCTGCAGGAGCCCGTCGACGTCGACCTGGTCGTCGTCTTCCGCCGACGAAGTGGCGTAGCCGATCATCGCGTTGGCTTCGACGGAGAGCCGGTCCACCGGGTACGGGGCGACGAGCTCCGCGCGCAGCAGTTCCGCGGCGGCCTGGGCGCGTTCCGGCGCGCAGCCGACGAGGAGCGCCGCGAAGGACGCGCCTTCGAGCCTGGCGAGCGGGACGTCGGGGCCGAGCGCGTCGCGGATCCGGCGGCCCGCGGCGATGACCATCCGGTCGGCCCACACGTAGCCGAGCGCGTCGCTGACGGTGGAGAAGACGTCGAGGTCGATCCGGAGCACGACCGCGTCGACCTGTTCCCGCAAGGGTTCCTTGGCGACCTGGCGGAAGCCCGGCCGGTTGAGCAGGCCGGTCAGCGGGTCGTGGTAGGCGTCGTGGCGCAGGGTCGCGAGGAGTCGCCGGTTGTCCAGCGACGTCGCGAGGTGGCTGGCCATCGTGCCGAGCAGCTGGACGTCGTACTTGCCGAATCCGCGCCAGCGGGACAGCCTGTCGTGCGCTTCGACGACGCCGAGGAGCTGGTTCGCGCTGCGCAGCGGGACGACCAGCGCCTCCTGCGCGCCGCGGTCGAGCAACGCGGAGCGGACGTCGGGATTGGCTTCGGTGATCCGGAAGTGCCGGACGTGCGCGCCGGGCAGGCGCAGCAGCGGGTCGTCGGCGGCCGGGTCGACGGGCGGCAGTTCGTCGCCCGCGACGACCATCCGCATGGTGTCCTTCGGCTCCAGTCGAAGCCTCAGCACGACGCGGCCGGCGGCGAGCTGGTCCTTGATGCGTTCGGCGATGGTCGCCCATTCGCGGACGTCGACACCGCCGACGAGTTCGTCCGCGCGCCCGGCAGGCCGCGCGGCCGCCTGTTGACCGGAGCGCGCGACCATCAGGCTGACGTCGGACAACGCTTCCATGTCGCGCTGCTCACGCAGCAGATCCGAGTACGCCCAGTACAGCGCGGTGAGCCCGAGGAACACGGCCAGGACGAGCGGCCAGGCCTTCGGCGTCCCGGAAATCACCAAATATCCGGAAAGACCGACCGAAGCGTTGACGAAGCCGACGACGAGGATGCGGCCGGTCAGGCGGATCGCGGTGCTGACCCGCATGCGACGGCGCAGCACGCGGACGGCGGCGAGCGCGAGCAGCGTGCTGACCAGCGGCGCGGTCAAAGTCCCGGCCAGCGCGGCGATCCAGGTCATGTCGTGGGCGCCGGAGGCCTGCTTCACCAGCCCTGCCACAGCGAACGCGCCGGTGATCTCCAGCAGGAAGGCGCCGGCGTTGTAGAGCACGCGGCCCGCGACCTTGCGGGCCAGCAAGGTCCCGATGCCCGCCGCGAGATGGGCGGCTAGCACGACTTCGAATGGAGCGACGAAGAATCCGATGACCAGTGGGATCTCGGTGAACGAGATCGTCCACGAGATGCCGCTGCGGACGTCGACGTTGATGCCGAGCTGTTCGGCGAGCAGGAACGCGAGCGCGAGGATCGGCCCGATCCACAACAGGTCGTCCGAAGCCTCGAAGTCCAGCCAGAGGCTGACCGCGGCCGCGGCGGCGATGCCCATGGTGAGTACCGCGAAGGTGTAGACGCGGAACCGTCGCTCGTCGGTACGAGCCTCCGTAACGGCGCCTCCCTTGCCCGCTGTTGCCTGTGCGGCGCTCCCGGGCCTGCCGTTCGTGTCCGGCATCCGACCTTCCTTCCCGGCTGCCCAACCGGTCTTGTCCTACCGCGACCTCGGGGACGAGGGCAATACAGTACCCCGGAGGGCGTACCCGAGTCCCATTCGAGACAGTATGAGATCACCCCAGGGTTAACAATGGGCGCGTCGCGCTGACCTGCGTGGACCAAGGGGTGAAATGGGAGCGTTATTCGCGTTCCTTCCGACTACCGGAAGTCACCTGACGCCACGCCCCGGCCAATCTCGTGAAGTTCCCGGCGGACCCGTGAGTAGGGGCTTGAATAGCCCTATGAATAGCCACGCGATCGCCGCCGGGCACGCCGAGCGGCTCGCCACCGTGGACGCCCTGCTCCCCGAAATGCCTGCACTGGAGCCTGCGGAGGGCTCCCTGTCACTCTCCGCGACGGTTGGCGACTCGGCCGCCGCCGGATTGTCGGTACGGACCGAAGCGGGTCCCGATTCCGTTGACTCTCCGTGGCGGGCCCTCGTCGAGCATCGCCTCGAAGCGCGACTCACCGGGCCCCGCCCAGAAGCCGCCCTTGACGCATTACTCACCCGATGGGATGAACATCTGAAGACCGTGGCCCCACCTGGGGATGTCGAGACCGCGGCGACCGTCGTGCGGCCGAGCCGGGACTCCCCCGGCTCGGCCGAATTGCTCCGCCGAGGCTTCGCGCCGGTGCTGGTGATCGCGGTCCGCCCGGCCGACCGGCTCGCCGCGACGGGGCCGCCCGCCACGCCCGGCGTGCACATCCGGCCCGCCGAAGCGGATGATCTCGAAACCGCCGTCGGACTCGAACTGGAATTGCAGCGCTATGACGCGCAGTTCGGTTCTGTCACTTTGCGCGAGGGCGCGGAGGAAACGATCAGGGCGGAGCTGTCGAAACACGTCGGCCGCGAAAATCCGACGTTGTGGATCGCCGAACTGTACGGACGCCCGCTGGGCATGGTCCGGGTGCAGTTCCCCGGCGAGACGGCGTGGATCGACGGCCGGGTCGCGGCCGAGCGCGTCGGCTACCTGTCTTCGCTGGCGGTGGCCGAACCGGCGCGATCGAGCGGGGTGGGGACGGCGCTCGCCGCCCACGCGCACCAGGTCTTCGACGAATGCGGCACCGAAGCCGTGCTGCTGCACCACGCGCTGGCCAACCCGCGCTCGACGCCGTTCTGGTACGCGCAGGGCTACCGGCCGCTCTGGACGTACTGGCAGCGGCGACCGGCGGTCCCTTGATCCCGATAGGCTCTTTTCGTGACGAGGGACGATGACGCGGCCCCGGTGGCGCCGACCGGGGTGGACACCGAGAAGCCGTCCGCGGCGAGGATCTACGACTGGTTCCTCGGCGGGACCCACAACTGGGCGGTCGACCGCGAGTTCGCCCGCGCGCTGGAAAAGCAGTGGCGGTGGGTCAAACCGGGCGCGCGACACAACCGCGAGTTCATGAACCGGGTCGTGCGCGCGGCACTGGACGCCGGGATCCGGCAGTTCATCGATCTGGGCTCCGGCGTCCCGACCGCCGGGAACGTGCACGAGATCGTCCAGGAGGAACTGGAGCCGGGCGATACGGCGAAGGTCGTGTACGTCGACTACGAGCCGGTGGCGGTGGCGCACGCGGAGCTGATCCTCGAACGGCACGAGGCGACCGACTGGGCCGGGATCATCCAGGCGGACATGCGGCGGCCGAAGGACGTCCTGCGGCATCCGGAGACGCTGCGGCTGATCGATTTCGATCAGCCCGTCTGCCTGATGATGATGGCCGTCCTGCATTTCGCCGGACCGCACGACGATCCGCCCGCGCTCGTCGCGACCTACCGGAACGCGCTCGCGCCGGGCAGCTGGCTGGGGCTGTCGCATATGAGCTTCGGCGGCCAGACCGGCGTGGACGCGGACGGGCTCCACTGGATGGTCGAGCAGTACCGGAAGACGAGCAACCCGGTGTGGATGCGGGACCGCGAAGAGATCGAGCCGCTCTTCGGGGACTGGCCGCTGCTGGAGCCCGGCGTCGTCCACCTGCCCGACTGGCGACCGGTGCGGGAGCTGCGGCGGGACGAGGAAGGTGCCCGGCCGTTCGCGTGGTGCGGGGTCGCCGTCCACCCCTGACATCCGACCTATCGCCGCAACGCGTCGCGTTTAGCCCGCTAAACGCGACGCGTTGGGCGTTAGAGGTCGGAGGGGAAGGTGATCGCTGACGGCGAACGCGGAAAGGAAACAAACGGGTCGATCGGAGAGTTGAGCTAGGCAGACTCAACTAACCGAGGAGTGCACAGATGACCGACAACCGCCTCCTGCCCGTCCTCCCGCTCGATGACGACGTCGTGCTGCCGGGCATGATCGTCCCGCTCGACCTCGCCGACACGGAGACGCGCGCCGCGGTGGAGTCCGCCCAGGCCAACACGCCTGCCCAGGCTTCCTTCCCGGGGATCCGGTCCAGCGCCGCCACCAAGGCCGAAGTGCTGATCGTCCCCCGCGTCCACGGCGAATACGCCGAACTCGGCACCATCGCGACCGTCGAGCGCATCGGGCGCGTGCCCGGCGGCAAGACCGCGGTGCTGCTGCGCGGCACCCGCCGCGCGGTCGTCGGCCGCATCGCCGACGGCCCCGGCGCCGCCCGCTGGGTGCACGCCGAGGTCGCCGCCGAGACCACCGACGACAACGCCGCGAAGCTCGCGTCGGAGTACAAGTCCGTCGTCATCGCGATCCTCCAGCAGCGCGGCGGCTGGCAGATGATCGACGCCGTCCAGGAGGTCGAAGACCCGTCCGCGGTCGCCGACCTGGCCGGCAACTCGTCCTACCTCAAGACCGAGCAGAAGCTCGAACTGCTGACCACGCTCGACGTCTCCTCGCGGCTGGAGAAGGCCCTCGAATGGAGCCGCGAGCAGCTGGCCGAGCTCGAGGTGACCGACACCATCCGCAAGGACGTCCAGGAGGGCATGGAGAAGCAGCAGAAGGAGTTCCTGCTGCGCCGCCAGCTCGAAGCGATCCGCAAGGAGCTGGGCGAACTCGACGGCACGGCCAATGACGACGACTACCGCGCCCGCGTCGAGGCCGCCGAACTGCCGGACGCGGTCAAGAAGGCCGCACTGTCCGAAGTGGACAAACTGGAGCGGACCTCGGACCAGTCCCCCGAGGGCGGCTGGATCCGCACGTGGCTGGACACCGTGCTGGAACTGCCGTGGAACGAGCGCACCACCGACGTCCACGACATCGCCGCCGCGCGTGACATCCTCGACGCCGACCACGCCGGTCTCGACGACGTGAAGGAACGCATCATCGAGTACCTGGCCGTGCGCAAGCGTCGCGCGGAGTCCGGGCTCGGCCCGGTCGGCGGCCGTCGTTCGGGCGCGGTGCTGGCGCTCGCCGGCCCTCCCGGGGTCGGCAAGACGTCGCTCGGCGAGTCGGTGGCGAAGGCAATGGGCCGCAAGTTCGTCCGCGTGGCGCTCGGCGGCATCCGCGACGAGGCCGAGATCCGCGGTCACCGCCGCACCTACGTCGGCGCGCTGCCCGGCCGGATCGTCCGAGCCATCAAGGAAGCGGGCTCGATGAACCCGGTCGTGCTGCTCGACGAGATCGACAAGGTCGGCGCCGACTACCGCGGCGACCCGACCGCCGCGCTGCTGGAGGTGCTGGACCCGGAGCAGAACCACACCTTCCGCGACCACTACCTCGAGGTCGAGCTCGACCTGTCCGACGTCGTGTTCCTGGCGACGGCGAACGCGCTCGAGACCATCCCCGGCCCGCTGCTGGACCGGATGGAACTGGTCACCCTCGACGGCTACACCGAGCACGAGAAGGTCACCATCGCCCGCGACCACCTGCTCCCCCGTGAGCTGGAGCGCGCCGGGCTCGGCAAGGACGACGTCACGCTGACCGACGGCGCGTTCAGCCGGATCGCCGCCGAGTACACGCGGGAGGCCGGGGTGCGCAACGCGAACCGGACCATCGCGAAGGTCCTGCGGAAGGTGGCGACCAAGGTCGCGCTGGACGAGGTCGAGCTGCCGCTGACGATCGACGCCGACGGGCTCGAGACCTACCTCGGCCGCCCGCGGCACCTGCCGGAGTCCTCTCTGCCCGCGTCGACGCAGCGCACGTCGACCCCGGGCGTGGCGACGGGCCTGGCGGTGACCGGCGCCGGTGGCGACGTCCTCTACATCGAGGCGTCGCTGGCGGATCCGGAGTCCGGCTCGACCGGGCTGTCGCTGACCGGCCAGCTGGGTGACGTGATGAAGGAGTCGGTGCAGATCGCGTTGTCGTACCTGCGTTCACGCGGCGCCGAGCTGGAACTGCCGGTCGGAGACCTGAAGGACCGCGGCATCCACGTGCACGTCCCCGCGGGCGCGGTGCCCAAGGACGGGCCGAGCGCCGGCATCACGATGACGACCGCGCTGGCGTCCCTGCTTTCGGGCCGGGTCGTGAAGTCGGACGTCGCGATGACCGGTGAGGTGTCGCTGACCGGGCGCGTGCTGCCGATCGGCGGGGTCAAGCAGAAGCTGCTGGCCGCGCACCGGGCGGGGATGAAGACGGTGATCATCCCGCAGCGCAACGAGCCCGACCTGGACGACGTCCCGGCCGAAGTGCTGGCACAGCTGGACGTCCACGCCGTAGCGAACGTCCGCGAGGTGCTGGACATCGCGCTGGCCCCGGCGACTGCCCCGGTCGCTCAGGCGGCGTAACGTCGCGAGCCCTGAAGCCCCGGATCCTGCCAAGGATCCGGGGCTTTCGGCTTTCCGAGATCCGGACGAACCCGGACATTGCTTCGCCTTAAACTCCCTATCACGTTTTGATAACGTGTATTGCGTGCCACCCAGCCGGGGTGCGTGATCCTTGAGAGGGCAAGGTCATGAGTCAAGGAATTCTTTCCCCGTTGCGGCCGAGGCGCAGGTGCGTTTCGGCCGGTCAGATCGTCTGCCTGAGCATTCTCACCGGTTTCACCGCGGCGCTGACCTTCGCCGGCACCAGCGCCTCGATCGCCGCGGGCATCGCCATCGCCCTGTTCGGCGCCGTTCTCCGCCACCCCGTGCCCGCCAGGGCACACCGATGAACACCGAATCCGAGTTCATGGCGCGACTGCGTGAACTGCGCGACCGAAGCGGCCTCAGCATCCGCGCGCTGGCCGCCGCGACCGGCTGGTCCCGCAGCACCTTGGCCGACACGCTGGCCCGGAACACCTTGCCCGGCAACGAAAACCAGCTGAGGACACTGCTGCACTCCCTACTCCGGGCGGTTCCCGGAGAGCCGGGAATCGACGAGTATCTCGCCGACTGGCGTCACCTGATCGGACGTCGTCACCACCGCAATGGCGGATACGCGCCGATCGATCGAATACCGCTCGCGTTGGCCGTCGCGGAACAACGCGGCGGAGCCGACGCCCCCGGGCTCCGCAAAGCCCGGGAAATCGTGCTGAACGAGGGCTCCCTACGAAAGTTCCCTTCTCGCGGTGAATATGCCGCGAATTCACCTGGAAGTCCCGTTCCGCCCGTAATCTCCGACCCGCTCCTTCCCGCACCACCACATCAGCGGATGTCTCGGAGGCATGAGTGAAGCGACGGAATTTCCTGCGCGCGGCCGTGGTCGGCGCCGGTGTCACGGCGTTCGGAAACAGGCTCTCGGGAGCGGCCCTCGCCGCGCCCGCCCAGAACGGACCCAGCCCGTACGGCGCGCTCCAGGCGGCCGACGCGAACGGGATCCAGCTGCCGGCGGGATTCACCAGCCGCGTGATCGCGCGGTCCGGCCAGAAGGTCGCGAACACCGGGTACACCTGGCACAGCGCCCCGGACGGCGGGGCGGTGTTCGCCGACGGCAGCGGCTGGATCTACGTGTCGAATTCGGAGATCACGCCCGGCGGCGGCGCGAGCGCGATCAAATTCGACGCGAGCGGGAACATCACCGGCGCCCACCGCATCCTCTCGAACACCCGCCAGAACTGCGCGGGTGGCAAGACTCCTTGGAACACCTGGCTTTCCTGCGAGGAGGTCGACCTCGGGTTCGTCTACGAATGCCAGCCGAACGGCCCGGCCACGGCCGCCGTCCAGCGGCCCGCGATGGGGAAGTTCAAGCACGAGGCCGCGGCGGCCGACCCGGTGCGCAAGGTCGTCTACCTTACCGAGGACACCTCGGACGGCTGTTTCTATCGCTTCGTCCCGACGACCTGGGGCAATCTTTCCGCCGGGACATTGCAGGTGCTCAAGGCGGGCACGGCGACCTCGGGCAGCTTCACCTGGGCGAACGTGCCCGACCCCGACGGCTCCCCCACCGCCACCCGCAACCAGGTGTCCGGTGCGAAGCGGTTCAGCGGCGGCGAAGGACTGCACTACGCCAACGACACCGCGTGGTTCACCACCAAGGGTGACAACCGCGTCTGGCAGCTCAACCTCACGAACAACACTTACGAGCTCGCCTACGACGACTCGCTGGTCAGCCCCGGCTCGGCCCCACTGACCGGCGTCGACAACGTCACGGGGACCTCCTCGGGCGACCTGTTCGTCGCCGAAGACGGCGGCAACATGGAGATCTGCATCATCACGCCGAACGACATCGTGGCGCCGTTCCTGCGGATCAACGGCCAGAGCTCGTCGGAGATCTGCGGCCCGGCGTTCACCCCGGCGGGGAACCGGCTGTACTTCTCGTCGCAACGCGGTACCTCCGGTTCGTCCTCGGGCGGGATCACCTACGAGGTGACCGGCCCCTTCCATTCCTGAGTGGTTCTGGGCGCCCCGCACCGCGTGCGGGGCGCCCTGCCACGGGCTCAGGCGTTGGTGCGGTTCTTCTCGCGCACCCGATTGACCACGAAGAGCGTCAACGCGACCGCGACGGCGGCGATCACGAAGTACTGGAAGAACCCGGCGTATTTCTCGACCAGGTGCCAGCTCTCGCCGAGGCCGTAGCCCGCCAGCACGAACACCGTGTTCCAGATCAGGCTGCCCAGCGTGGTCAGGGCCAGGAACCGCCAGAACGGCATGCGCTCGATCCCGGCGGGCAGGGAGATGAGGCTGCGGAAGATCGGCACCATCCTGCCGAAGAACACCGCCTTGGTGCCGTGTTTCTGGAACCAGGCCTCGGTCTTGTCGAAGTCGGAGGTCTTGACCAGCGGGATCTTCGCCATCCAGCGGCGGGTGCGGTCGCGGCCAAGCAGCTGGCCGAGGTAGTACACGATGATCGCGCCCGCGACCGAGCCGAACGTCGTCCACACCAGTGCTTCCACCAGGGTGAACGTGCCCTGGCTGGCGGAGAACCCGGCGAGCGGGAGCACCAGTTCGCTGGGGATCGGCGGGAACAGGTTGTCCAGGCCGACGATGATCGCGGCGCCCGGACCACCCAGCGCGTCCATCAGTGACACCGCCCAGCCGGCGAGTCCTCCCATCGGTTCGCTGGCGGTTTGGGCGAGCAGGAGGTTCATGGCGGCCTTTCGTGGTCGTCTGCAGTTGCCAACGAACGTACGAATCACCCGGGTTCCGCACCCTGGGGTTAAGCGGCACAGATCACTGAGGAAAACCGCAGTACCCGTTTTCGGATACCCCGCTAACCTGGCGTTATGCCTGTCCCGGCAGCGATGCGCCGCTATCTGCGCAAGAGTCTCCGCGGCACGCTGGGCCTGGCGATCGGCGCCACGACAGCGGTCGCGGAGTTCCTCTACGTGCTCTTCGGCGGAATGGCGCTCGCCGTCCCCGCGCTGCGGCGACCTGTTTTCGCCGGTGCGCGGACACTGTCCGAAGTGGAACGACGGAGATTGGAGAAGTACTTCGGCGAAGAGAACGCCGCGGACTACACCGATCGACGCGCGATGGCCTATCTCGTCCCGCGGTGCGTCATCGGCCTGCTCTGCGCCGCGATCTTCCTCATGATCCTGCTGGGCGGAGGATCCGGGCTGATCATCGCCGCCCAGCTCTTCGACGGTCAGTCTCCCGGAGGCGGAGCGCCCGCCGACTGGTACGACCCGGTCACCACCCTCCTCTTCGGCGGGATACTCGTTTTTCTGTGCCTGCAAGGGCTGATCGGAGCCGCGACGCTGGACGCCAGGCTGGCGAGGCGGTTTTTCGGTCCCAGCACGAACGAACAGTTGCGCCGGCGGCTCTCCGAACTCACGACCAGCCGGGCGGAGGTGGTCGAGGCGGTCAACGGCGAGCGCCGCCGGATCGAGCGGGACCTGCACGACGGTGTCCAGCAGCGGCTCGTCGCGCTCGGCATGCTGCTCGGCCGGGCACGGCGGGCCACCGACCCGGACCGCGCGTCGGATCTGCTGCGGCAAGCGCATGAGGAATCCCAGCGCGCCCTCGTCGACCTGCGCGAGGTGTCGTGGCGGGTGTATCCGATCGCGCTGGACGCGGACGGGCTGCACCCCGCGCTCGAAGCGCTCGCCGAACGTTCGGGGATACCGGTCCACCTGCGGGTCGACCTGCCGGAACGGCCACCGGCGGCCGTCGAGACCGTCGTCTACTTCGTCGCGTCCGAAGCGGTCACCAATACGATCAAGCACGCCGCGGCGACGCGGATCGACATCGAGGCCGAGCGAGAGGGGGACAGAGTGCGGGTGCGGATCACCGATGACGGGACGGGTGGGGCGCGGGAATCCGGCGGCGGGCTCTCCGGCCTCGCGATGCGCGTCGCGGCCGCGGACGGGCAGTTCACTGTGGACAGTCCGATCGGTGGCCCGACCGTGGTGACGGCGGTGCTGCCGTGCGAGTGATCCTCGCCGAGGATTCGACGCTCTTACGAGAGGGGCTGGTCCGGCTTCTGGTCGAGGAGGGGCACGAGGTCGTCGCGTCGGTCGGCGACGGCGACGCGCTCCTGTCGACGACGGCCGCCTACCGGCCGGACGTGATCGTCACCGACGTCCGCATGCCGCCGACCCATACCGACGAGGGTCTGCGCGCGGCGCTCGAGATCCGGAACCGCTGGCCGGAGATCGGGGTACTGGTGCTCTCGCAGTACGTCGAGAAGCGCTACGCCGCCGAGTTGATCACCGGTGACGTCGAACGCGTCGGCTATCTCCTGAAGGACAGGGTCGCCCAAGTGGGCGAATTCCTGGACGCGCTCGACCGTGTCGCCGCGGGCGGGGCGGCCTTCGATCCGGAGGTCGTCCGGCGACTGCTCGCGCGGACCACCCATACCGATCCGCTCGCGAAGCTGACCATCCGTGAGCGCGAAGTGCTGGAGAAAATGGCGCAGGGCCACACGAACGCCGGGATCGCCGGATCGCTGTTCGTGTCGCTGAGCGCCGTCGAGAAGCACGTGAACGCCATTTTCGACAAGCTCGGGCTGGCCAGCACCGCCGGGTACAGCCGTCGGGTCCTCGCGGTCCTGCGCTACCTCGGTTCCTGAGCCCGAGTTGACAGGCAAGTGACGACTTGCCTATAACGGAGTAGTGGACGGCGACCTGTTCAAGGCGATCGGCGACGCGACGCGACGCACCATCCTGGACGAGCTGACCGAAAAGGACGGTCAGACCCTGTTCGAGATCTGCGGCAGGCTGACCATGAAACATGGACTTGCCTCGTCACGGCAGGCCATCTCGCAGCATCTCGCGATGCTCGAACAGGCGGGCCTGGTGCACACCCGGCGGCAGGGCCGCTACAAGTTCCACCACATCGACACGAGCCCGCTGCGGTCGATCGTCGAGCGGTGGCCCATCGACCGAGAGGAACCGAACCCGTGATTCGGATCAACATCACCAGCGTCTTCGTCGACGACCAGGCCAAGGCGCTGGAGTTCTACACCGAGAAACTGGGATTCATCAAGAAAACCGACGTACCCGCCGGCGAGGCCCGCTGGCTCACCGTGGTCTCCCCAGCCAACCCCGACGGTGTCGAACTGCTGCTCGAACCGGACGGCCACCCCGCGGCGAAGCCGTTCAAGAAAGCGCTGACCGACGACGGTATCCCGTTCACCCAGTTCGCCGTCGACGACGTGTACGCCGAGGTCGACCGGCTCAAGGGCCTGGGCGTCGAGTTCACGCAGGACGCCGTCGACATGGGGCCCGTGGTCACCGCCGTCTTCGACGACACCTGCGGCAACCTGATCCAGCTCGCCACGATGAAGTAGCGGCGAAAACGGGGCTTGGTCCACTGTGGACCAAGCCCCGCCACGAATTTCCTTACTGCTGAACCCATTCCACGAGTTCCACGGGCACGCCGTTCGGGTCGGTGACCATGAGGAGGCGCTCTCCCCACGGCTCTTCCCGCAGCGGCAACGTGATTTCGACACCTTCGTCGCGCAGGCGCTTCTCCTCGGCTTCGAGGTTCTCGACCGTGAAGGCCACGATCACCCCGGACGCGCGCTGCTGCCGAAGGTTCTCCGGCAGGACCTCGATCCCCGCCTGAAGCAGGACGATGGTCATCTTCGCGGTTTCATGCCCAAGGGAGACGAAACCCTCCGCGGCCATCTGCTCGGTGAAACCGAAGTGCTCGGTGAAGAAACGGCTGGAAGCGGCGACGTCGTCGACGGTCAGCGAGACGGTGGAGGCAAGGACGTTCACGGGCTATCCCCTTCGGGTCGGCTGGTGGGTTTCCGGAGCAGCGGGCCGGTCAGTACGACCGGCGGCGCGGGACGCCGGTCGAGCGGCGCACCGGCATCGAGCGGCCCGGGAACGGCTGCTGGTGACGGCGGTCGTTCCGGCGGGCCTGGGCGCGGTTGGTGCCTTCGTTGCCTTGGGGGATTCGAGCGGTCAAGGAGCCTCTTCTCTCGCTGTTCGGTAGTACGGACGTAAGTTTACATCGAGCGCACCGTAAGTCAAGGATATTTTTACGACGGTGGTAAACTTCGCGTATGACCAGCACGGATGTGGGTTTGCGGGAGCTCAAGAAGCAGGAGACACGGCAGCTGATCTCCGATCAGGCGACGCTCCTCTTCATCGAGAAGGGCTTCGAGGAGACGACGATCGCCGAGATCGCCGCGGCGGCGAGAGTCGCGAAGAAGACCGTCACGAACTACTTCGCACGCAAGGAAGACCTGGCGCTCGACCAGCACGAGGAGTTCACGAACGGGCTGGCGAACGCCGTCCGGGACCGGAAGCCGGGTGAGTCGGCGCTGGCCGCGCTACGGCGCACCTTCCTGGACGCGGTGGCCGAACACTCGCCCGTGATCGGCTTCACCGGGCCGGTCTTCGCCAAAATGGTCCTGGAGAGCCCGACCCTGACCGCCCGGCTGCGTGAACTGCACGAACTGCGGGAAGCGGCGCTCGCCGAACTGCTCGCGAGCGAGACCGGAGCCGACGCGGACGACGTCACCCCGGTCATGGCCGCCGCCGAGCTCAACGCGATCGACCGCGTCCTCTTCCGCGAGGTCCTCCGGCGCTCGCACGCCGGCGAAAGCAACGAAGAGATCGCCGCCGCGCTGACGAAGGCGACCCAACGAGCTTTCGAGTTGCTGGAACCGGCCTTCGGTGACTACGCGATCCGCGAATAGCCCTGGGTTTTGTCGGGGGTTCCCGCTAGGTTCCGCTGCATGTCTGAGGGGACCTTGCTGGACGTCGTCTATTGCGAAGGCTGGGATCCGGCCGCCCGAGCGGTGATCGGGAGGCTCTCCTCCGGCACAGCGCGCGGGCGCGACGCCGCCGGAGAGCAGTACGCCGTCGCCCTGGTGCGCCCTGGCACCGAGGTGCCGCTGGTTCTGCTCGAAATCGCGTGGAAGCACCGCTTCGCCCGCACGGTGCAGTTCGATGAACTGGGCAGGCGCAGAGGTTTCTTCGAGTTCCGGATGCTGGAGGACGGCTCGCTCTTCCTCATGAAGGTCGAGCAGTGGACCTACCGGTTCGACGATCAGGAAGAGTTCGACAAGAAGAGCGCCGGCCATCTTGAGATGTCCTTCGGCCCGGATGGCAAGGGCTGGATGCATCAGGCGCCCCAGGGTTACGGCGGCGGCTCCAGCAGCGGCCAGGTGAGTAAGCAGGTGTCGGAGCTGGCCATGCCGAAGCCCGCCTTCGGCGACTGGGAGCCACTCGCGAATTCGGGGCCACTGACCCTCCGGACGCCGGACGCTCCCGATGCCGATCCGCCGCTGGCCGTCGACGAACGTCCCTGGCGGCCATCCGTTCCGCTGTGCCCTTCCGGCATGGACGAGATGTTCACCGCGGGCACGCGCTTCTCGCTGAGCGGCGACCATGGCCTCGTCGAGGTCGAACTCCGGGACGCCGGCAAGCTCCGGATGCCCAGCGGCAGGCTCGTCGCGGCGGACCCGGCGTTCCTGGACGCCGACGCGGAGCACTTCACGGTCACCGTGCCGCCCGGTGAATATCGGGTCGAAGTCTCCGTGATCCGGTTCGTCGACGAACCGGCCCACGAACGGGTCGCGGCCGCGAAACTCGTCGTCGCCGACGCTCCCGTCGCCACCTGGGAAACCGCGCTCTGGCCCGGACAGAACGCGCTTTTCCTCGGGGACGGGGAGTTCTACGGCTACGGCGTGGACAGCGGCACGGGCTGCTTCGCCGACGCGGCCGCCCTCCCCGAGGAGATGGACGACGACCTGCTGGAGAAGTTCGAGGAGGTGGACCCGTACATCGACGTCACTCCGGACGGAGCCGAAGGCAACATCATCGCGTTCACCACCGGCTGGGGCGACGGCAGCTACCCGACGTGGGTCGGCCGGGCGGCCGACGGCACGCCGGTCTGCTTCGTCACCGACATGCTGGTCCTCAATCGCGCCCGGATGATGACGTCATGACCTTTACAGACGATGAGATCGCGTACCTGCGTTCGCAGCCACTGGCCCGCTTCGCGACCCTCTCGGAGGACGGCGAACAGCCCGATGTCGTCCCGCTGGCGTTCGAGTTCGACGGCACGCAATTCTGGGTCGGTGGAGTGGGCGCTTCGGTTCTCGCGACGCGGAAGTTCCGCAACATCCGGGCAGGACGGCGCAAAGTGGCCCTGGTCGTCGACGACACGGTCTCGTTCGACCCGTTCATCGCCCGCGGTGTCCGCGTCTATGGCGAGGCCGAGGATCCGATCGAACGGGTGGGAATGGTCGGACCGGGCATCTACGCGCGCGTGACGCCGAAGGTGTCGTGGAGCTGGAACATGGCGGGCGAACCCGCGGGCGAGACGTGGTATCCGTCGAGGCGAGCGGTGCACGGCGAGGCTTGACGCGCCGTTTTTGTCGGTGGGCGGCGGTACGGTCTGGTCCATGCGTGAGCTGATCGTCACGGAGAACTGCACGATCGACGGCGTGATCGAACTGGCGGGTGACTGGTTCAGCCCGGGCGACACCGATCCGGACGTGGACCGGTCGGACGTCCTGGCCGTGCTCGAAGAACAACGTGAGAACGCCGACGCGTTCCTCCTCGGACGCGTCACCTTCGAAGACATGCGCGGATATTGGCCGAAGCAAACCGATGACACGACGGGGATTTCGGCCTATCTCGACTCAGTGAGCAAGTACGTGGTCTCGCGGACGCTGACCGAACCGGAGTGGCGGAACACGACGGTGCTCTCCGGTAAGCTGCGGTCCGAGATCGAGGACCTGAAGGCCGCCGAAGGCAAGGACATCGTGACGACCGGCAGCATCTCGCTGGTGCGGGCGCTCATCGCCGAGGGCCTCGTCGACGAGTACCGGCTGTTCGTCTATCCCGTCGTGACCGGTGAGGGCCGCCGGTTGTTCGAGGGTGCCACCGGCGTCCCGAAGCTTCGGCTGGTGGAGGAGCGGACGTTCGCGTCGGGCATCGTGCTGCTGCGTTATCGGACCGCGTCGCGCTGACGCCACCGAGAACGGGATGAGGAGCACACGGTCGCGGGCGTAGCGTCGGCGGCCGTGGATCAGTGAGACGGATACGGGAGACGACCCGGCGGACGGCTGGTTCCCCGAGAGTGTGGCCGCGGGCTATGACGAGCCGGGCGGCGCGAACGCGCCCGAAGTGGTGACGCCGGCGGTGGACGTCCTCGAAGACCTGGCCGACGGTCCGGTGCTCGAGTTCGCCGTCGGGACCGGACGGATCGCGATCCCGCTGGCGGCGCGTGGTGTGCCGGTGAGCGGTATCGAACTGAGCCGCGCGATGGCGGGCCGGGTCGCGAGCAAGCCGGGCGGTGACGCGGTCGAGGTCACGATCGGCGACATGACGAAGACACGAGTGGAGGGCGAATTCTCACTGGTTTACCTGGTGTACAACACGATCGGCAACGTGACCACGCAGGACGGTCAGGTCGACGTCTTCCGCAACGCGGCCGCGCACCTGCGGCCGGGCGGGCTGTTCGTCGTCGAGGTCGGCCTGCCGGATCTGCGCCGCTTGCCGCCCGGGCAGGACATCGTCCCGTTCGCGATGGAGCGCGGTTACGTCGGGTTCGACCAGTACAACGTCGTCACGCAGGAGTTCACGTCGAACCATGTCACGGTGTCGCCGGATGGGCAGGGGCGCTTCCGCCGCATTCCCTTCCGGTATGCGTGGCCGGCCGAAATGGACCTCATGGCGCGCATCGCCGGGATGCGCCTGAAGTACCGCTGGGCGGACTGGGATCGTTCGGAGTTCACCGCCGAGAGTACGAAGCACGTGTCCGTGTGGGAACGCGCCTGTCCGTGAAGATGATGATCGCGCCGACGGCGAGCAGGGGCAGTGCCCACAGTGCCGTCGTGAGATAGCCGTTGCGGGTGGGGAGGAGGGCGCCGTCCGGGGTGGCCGCGGCGAGCAGCAACCCGGCGAGGGCGCTGCCCATGGCCATGCCGATGCTGCGCGCGATCTGGTTGATCGAGAGCACGCTGGCCGTTTCTCCTTGCGGCACACCGACGAGCACGAGTCTGGGCATCACCGCGAAGATGCCGCCGACGGCGAAACCGAGCAGCGCGATGGAAAGGAGGACGAGGACGAACGACTGACTTCCGACGGCGAACACCAGCGCGCCGGCGACGGCGATCACGGTCGAAACCAGGTACGTCCACCGTTCGTCCATCCGCGGAACCGCTTTCCCCGCAACGAATCCGAGCAGGGAGAACGGGATCAACGCCGCGCCCGCGGCGACACCGGGCAGCGCGAATCCGTACGGGGCGTCCGCCGGTGTCTGCACGTAGCGGGTCAAGAGACTGAACAGCAGGTACAAACCCGCCCCCGCCACGAGAATCGCCAGGTTCGCGCGGAAGACCGGGCCTCGGCCGAGCAGCCGGAGGTCCACCAGCGGCTCCGTGGTGCGCAGTTCGACGAAGGCCCACGCGGCCAAGACCGCGGCGGTACCGGCGAGGAGACCACTGGCGAACCAGACGGTCGACCACACGGAGGGCACGGCGATGAGCAGGAGAACCCCAAGTGTGCCGAGCGCGAGGAGCAGCGCGCCGGGGACATCGATCCGTGGCGGCGCACCTGGCGTCTCGGCAGGCAGCATGCGCCAGGCGATGAGGAACGCGACGACGGAGAGGAGGAATCCGAAGCCGTACGCGGCGCGCAGGCCCGCGAGCTGATCAAGGAGGCTGACCACCGGGTAGCCGACCCCGATGCCGACGGTCGACGCGACCGACAGCGCGGCGATCGTCGAGGTCGAGCGCTCGTGCGGCAGGTGCGCGCGGGCGACGCTCATCAACAGTGCCCCGGCCGCGACCCCGAGCCCCTGCAAGCCGCGCCCGATCAGCAACGCCGGGTACGGAAGCGGAAGCACCGTCAGCAACCCGCCCGTCGTGACCATGGCCAGGGTGATCAGGATCGTGGTGCGGCGGTACGGGCCACCGCCGAGCCTGCCAAGGACCGGGCCCGCGATCGCGCCGCTGAACAGCGTCACCGTCAATGTCCACTGTGCCGCGTCGAGGGATACGTGCAGCCCCGTGGCGACCGGGGTGATCAGCGGCGCGCCGACACTGCCGATCACAGCGCCCGCCAACGCCGTGCACACCAGTGCGGCGCTCAGTCGCCCGTCCCGCCGGACGGGGGCACTCATCGGTTCGTCTCGGTGGTGACGTGCGTGAACAGGCCCGGCTGGATCCGGGTGCGAACCCCCTCGGCCCAGAGCGCGTCGACCTGCTCGACGTCCATCGCGGCGCCGGCGTTCAGCAGCATCCCGAAGGCGAGGAAAGTCTTCACGGTCACCGGGTCGAGTCCGGTGCCGTTCTCGGTGGTGTCCCACATCCGCGCGAAACACGACCGCACCACGTCCCGCACCTCGGGGTCGCCGCACGCGGCGAAGCCCTGAAGCTGCAACAACAACCCGGTGCGGTCGGCCAGCAGGTCGAAGTACTGCGCGCCCATCGCCGAGAGCGCCTTCAGCCCGGTCTCCCCCGCGCCCGCGTCCCGCATCGCGTCGCTGAGCCGCTCGAACGCGGTTTGCGCCAGTTCCAGGAACAGGGCCTTCTTCGTCCCGAACATCCGGAAGACGTACGCCTGCGTGATCCCCGCCGTCTTCGCGATCGCCTCCGTCGACGCCCCGTGCAGCCCGTGCTCCGCGAACTCTTCCGCGGCGATGGCCAGCACCTGGGCACGTCGCTCGGGTCCGCTCATCCGTCCAGCCATAGCCTCAAGTTACTAGTTACTAACCACTAACTAAAGACCGGGACGCACGAAAAAAGGAGCGGCCCCGTGACTGGGTCACGGGGCCGCTCCTGTGTGGCGAGTGAGGGATTCGAACCCCCGAAGGCAGTGCCGTCTGATTTACAGTCAGATCCCTTTGGCCGCTCGGGCAACTCGCCGTGACCGGGTGTCCCCGGCCGAGACGAAAGAATACCCAATGCCGTGGCGGGCCGGTCAACCGGGTTCCACAGGGCTAGGGTGGAAGCTCCTGACAAGCGAGTACGAGGTGTGAGAACACGTGGCGGATCCCTCTTTCGACGTGGTGAGCAAGGTCGATCGCCAGGAGGTGGACAACGCCCTGAACCAGGCCAGCAAGGAACTCGGTACACGGTTCGACTTCCGGGGTACCGGGACCAAGATCGACTGGTCCGGCGAGGAGGCGATCGCGATCGAGTCCGAGACCGAGGAGCGGGCGCTGGCGGCGGTCGAGGTGTTCAAGGAGAAGCTGATCAAGCGCGGCATCTCCCTGAAGGCCTTCGAGGCGGGCGAGCCGGCCCTGTCCGGCAAGATCTACAAGATCGGCGGCAAGATCCTCCAGGGGATCGCGTCGGACAAGGCGAAGCAGATCGCCAAGTTCATCCGCGACGAGGGCCCCAAGGGGGTCCAGGCGCAGATCCAGGGCGACCAGCTGCGGGTGTCCGGCAAGAAGAAGGACCAGCTGCAGGACGTGATCGCCTTGCTGAAGGGCAAGGACTTCGAGATCGCGCTGCAGTTCACGAACTACCGCTGAGCGCGGCGACGACAAGGCCACCTTCCGCGGAAGGTGGCCTTCGTCATGTCTAGGACGCGGTGACCGTCCAGGTCCCGTCGCCTTCCACCGAGACGAAGGCCGGGCCGGACACGGGCACGCTGCCCGTGTAGTCGCCGAGCTGGTTCACGGGAAGTTCCGAGTAATCGCCGCTGTGCACCCACACCGCGGTCCGCCCGCTGTTCTTGGTGGCGACGGCGACCGACGTGACGGCGTCGGGCACGGTGAACACCGCTTCGCTCTTGCCCGACAGGGGCTTGCCCGGCTCCAGGACGGGCAGGCCGCTTTCGTCGGTGATGGTCAGTGTCCAGGCGGCGTTGGCCTTGATGGTGAAGGTCTTCGCCTGGCGGCCGGGCATGTCGTTGATCCACTGCGTGCCCTTGTACGGGCCGACGTCGTTCACGATCAGCTCGTTCTCGGTGTTCACCGCGACGTGGCCGGAGCACTTCGGGCAGTCGAAGGTCACAAAGCCTATGCGCGTCGGCCAGGCCATGGGGACCGACGCGTTCCCCTTGCCCGAGTGCTTCTCCTCCCGCTGAGGACCGGGGCTCGGCTTGGTCGTGGGGGCCGGCGAAGGTGCCAGCCCTTCCGGGGCGGCCGCCTGCGGGACGACCCGGCCCAGATTCGGCGGCGAGCAGGCCACCAGGCCCACGGTCAGCAGCACAGCCGCGCACAAGCGCCTGATCACGTGTTTCCCCCTACTCGAACCGTCAACGGATCTTCGCCGGCCGATAGCCCAGCGTTACCGGGCCACTCGGCCGAGCGATTCAGGCCACTCGGAAGTGGGTTTCCGTCGCAAACACCTTCGCGGGAGTCCGAAAGGGACAAAAGCCCGTGTTGTAATCCGGCGATCGCGTTCGAGGAAGGTCACGATGAAGCGCCGTTTCAGCTCCGCACTAGCCTTCGCGCTGTCACTCACGGTGATCGCGTCCCTGTTCACCTCCGCGCAGGCCGCCGAGCGCCAGCAGCTCGTTCCGGGCTACGGCTCGTACCCGCGGCTCATCCGGCTCGAGCATTCCGCGATCGGCCGCGGCCGCATCATCGCGTCGCTGACCAGCGAGGACGCGAACGGCAAGTTCACCCCGATCATGGAGAGCACCGACGAGGGCCAGAGCTTCCACAAGATCGGTGAGATCCGCGATCGCGACGGCCGCCGCGGCATGTGCTGCGGAACGCTGTACGAACTGCCGCAACGGGTCGGCAGGCTCCGCGCGGGCACCCTGCTGTGGGCCGCGAGCTACCGGCAGAACGCCGGTCCGGAGCGGCGCATCGGCATCAGGATCTGGTCCAGCCGCGACGCCGGCCGCTCGTGGGGCTTCCTGTCCGAGGCGGCCCGTTCGCACAACCACGACGGCATCTGGGAGCCGGAGTTCGTCGTCGACGCGGGCGGCACGCTGTGGCTGCACTACGCCGACGAGACCGAGGCGCCGCAGCACGCGCAGGTGATGAACCGGGTCGCTTCCACCGACGGGGTGAACTGGGGCACCAAACAGCGCACGATGGCCATCCCGCCGCATCGGGTGCGGCCGGGGATGCCGATCATCCGCCGCCTCCCCGACCGCCGGTACTACCTGGCCTACGAGATCTGCAACTACCGCGACCGCTTCTGCGACCCGTACTTCAAGATCTCCTCCGACGGCGCCAACTGGGGCGACCCCCTCGACCCCGGTACCCGCGTCACCACCGCGAACGGCAATTACTTCCAGCACGCCCAGACGGTCACGTTGTTCCCCGGCGGCCCGAACGGCGTGCGGCTGGTGATGGTCGGGCAGATCTACACCAACGCCGCCGGGGTCCCGCAGAGCAAGAACGGCAAGGTGCTGCTGGCCAACGACAACTTCGGCACCGGGCACTGGTACGAACTTCCGGCGCCGGTGCACATCACCGGGATCCACGACAACTTCTGTCCCAACTACAGCTCGACGCTGCTGCCGGTCGACGGCGGCAAGAACGTGTTGCAGATCTCCACCGAGAACAACGCCGGCTGCAAGGCGTACTTCGCGAAGGGTCCGGCGTTCTGAGCCACCCGGTAGTGTGAGGTCCCGAGCGATCGGCTACGAAGCGGGGGCATCGCATGAAGGGCATCGTGCTGGCGGGGGGCAGTGGGACGCGTCTGCATCCCATCACCCAGGCGATATCGAAACAGCTGCTACCGGTCTACGACAAACCGATGATCTACTACCCGATCTCGGTGCTGATGTTCGCCGGGATCCGCGAGATCCTGATCATCTCGACCCCGGTCGACCTGCCGCATTTCCGGCGGTTGCTCGGCGACGGCAGCCAGTTCGGGCTCAGTTTCAGCTACGCCGAGCAGGCCGCTCCGAACGGGCTGGCCGAGGCGTTCGTCATCGGCGCGGACTTCATCGGCGACGACGACGTCGCGCTCGTGCTCGGCGACAACATCTTCTACGGCCAGGGGTTCTCCAGCAGGTTGCAGGCCGCGGCGACCTCGCTCGACGGCTGCGTGCTGTTCGGCTACCCGGTCAAGGACCCCCAGCGGTACGGCGTCGGCGAGATCGACGCCGACGGCAAACTCCTCTCCATCGAGGAGAAACCCGAGAAGCCGAAGTCGAACAAGGCCATCACCGGCCTGTACTTCTACGACAACCAGGTCGTCGAGATCGCCCGTGCCCTCAAGCCCTCGCCGCGCGGGGAGCTGGAGATCACGGACGTCAACCTCACCTACCTGCGCCAAGACCGCGCGACCCTGATCGACCTCGGCCGCGGGTTCGCCTGGCTCGACACCGGCACGCACGACTCGCTGCTGGAGGCGGGCCAGTTCGTGCAGGTTCTCGAACATCGGACCGGTGTCCGGATCGCCTGTCTCGAAGAAGTCGCGCTGCGTATGGGCTTCATCGACGCTGAGCAGTGCTACGCGCTCGGCGCGAAGCTGGCGAAGTCCGGCTACGGCGAATATCTGATGAACGTCGCGCGCACGCAGGGTGCTACCGGCTGAACAGGTGCTCGCGCAGGGTGTCGCCGGTGTAGCCGGTCCGGAAGACACCCCGCTCCTGCAGGTGCGGAACGACGTCGTCGACGAACGCGTCCAGCCCACCCGGGGTCAGATGCGGCACGAGCACGAAACCGTCGGCGGCGTCGCTCTGGACGTACTCGTCGATCGACTCCGCGACCTGCCGGGCGGTGCCGACGAACTGCTGGCGCGCGGTCACCTCGATGACGAGTTCGCGGATGGAGAGCTTCTTCTCCTCCGCGATCGCCCGCCATTTCGCGGCCACGGCGAGAGGATCCTTCTCGTGCCGGACGCGGCCCCAGGTCAGCGGCTCGGCGTCGGGGTCCGGGTCGATCTCGGGGAGCGGGCCGTCGGCGTCGTAGGCGGAGAGGTCGCGGCTCCAGACCTGTTCGAGGAACTGGATCGCGGTCGCCGGGCGCACCTGCTGGTAACGGATCTCGCGGGCGTACTCGTGCGCGTCCTCCTCGGTGTCGCCGAGCACGAATGTCGCCGCGGGCATGATCAGCAGTTCGCCGGGCTCGCGGCCGTAGGCGGGTAGCCGCCGCTTGACGTCGGCGAAGAACTCCTTGCCGCTTTCCAGTGAACCGTGGCGGCTGAAGATGACATCGGCGGTCTTGGCGGCGAACTCCCTGCCTTCGTCGGAATCGCCCGCTTGGATGACGATCGGCTGCCCCTGCGGGGTCCTCGGGACGGTGAACTCACCGCGGATGTCGAACTGCGGTCCACTGTGGACGAAGCGCTCGATGCCGCGGGCGAAGACACCGTTCTCCTTGTCCCCCACCAGCGCGTCGGGCGCCCAGCTGTCCCAGAGCTCACGCACGGTGGCGAGGAATTCCTCCGCGCGGCGGTAGCGGTCTTCGCGTTTCAGGAAGCCACCGCGGCGGAAATTCTGTCCCGTCCACGCGTCCGGTGAGGTGACGACGTTCCACGCGGCGCGGCCGCCGGAGAGGTGGTCGATGCTCGCGACCTGCCGCGCGACCTCGTATGGCTCGTTGAAGGTCGACGACAGCGTGCCCGCGAGCCCGAGCCTGGTGGTGACCGCCGACAGCGCGGCCAGCACGGTGGTGGTGTTCGGCCGCCCGACGACGTCGGAGTCGAGGATCTTGCCCGCGTGTTCGCGCAGGCGCAGGCCCTCGGCGAGGAAGAGGAAGTCGAACTTGCCCCGCTCGGCCGTGCGCGCGAGATGTTCGAAGGACGAAAAGTCGATTTGACTACCCGAACGCGGGTCGCTCCACACGGTCGTGTTGTTGACGCCCGGGAAGTGTGCGGCGAGTTTGACCTGCTTGGGCATCTGTCACGCCTCCGCGTACTGGTTGGCGGCGACCCCGAGGCCGAGATGGTCGCGCAGGGTGGTGCCGGTGTAGGTCTGCCGGAACGCGCCCGCGGCCTGGAGCGCGGGGACGGTCTCGGCGGTGAAGAGCGCCAGGTCGTCGGGGAGGACCGCGGGCAGGATGTGGAAGCCGTCGAGACCGTTGGCCGCCGCGAGGCGGGGTAGCTCGCTCGCGAGGTCGGCTGGAGTGCCGGTGAAACTCAAGCCCGGCGGGAAGGGCGCGTAGGTCTCCAGCGTCCGGCGGCGGCCGAGGGCGGCCTGCTCGGTCTCGGCGAGCACGATCGACAGGCCCGCCAGGTGCTTGGCGTCCGGGAAGCGCTCGCGGGGCTCGTCGATCAGGACGACGTCGGCGCCGTGCGCGTACGGCGAGTCGCCGTACACCGCGACGACGGGGTGGCCCTGCGGCGGGCGCGGTGTGATCGAAGGTCCCTTGATGCTGAAGAAGCGACCCTCGAAGTCGACGTAATGGAGCTTCTCGCGGTCGATGAAACGGCCGGTCGGCTCGTCGCGGATGATCGCGTCGTCCTCCCAGCTGTCCCAGAGGCGCGCGATGACGTCGACGACCTCGGCGTTCTCTGCTTCGGCGTCCGCCTCGGACGGGAGGGTGCGCCTGCCGAAGTGCGCGGCCTCGGCTTCAGTGCGCGAAGGCACCGCGAGGACGCCTGCGCGGCCGCGGCTCGCGAAGTCGAGCGAGGCGACGGCCGTCGAGATGTGGAACGGCTCGGTGTGCGTGGTGGTGACCGTCGGGACCAGGCCGATTCTGCTGGTCAGCGGGGCTAGCGCGGCGAAGGTCAGCAGGGCGTCGAGCCGGCCACGTACGACGTCCTCGCCGCCGGGCTGGAGCGCGAGGGTGTCGTCGAGGGTGACGAAGTCGAGCGAAGCCGCTTCGGCGAGCTTCGCGTGGGCTAGGTAGTGGGCGGCGGTGAACAAGGCGGCCGGGCGGACGTCGGAGACCCGCCAGGCGGCCGGATGCCGGCCGGCCCCGTCGAGCGCGACCGCGAGGTGCAACTGCTGTGCGGAACCCATGCCCGGGGAACTCGCGCCCTCCTCCCCCGATTCCCGCTCCCACGGGGTGAGACGCCCGGGCCGACCTGCGTTTAGCGGGCTAATCGCGATCCCCGCGGCCGACCTGCGTTTAGCGGGCTAGACGCGATCCGGCAGGTCAGCACGCCCAAATGAGGCGTTGGGTGTTCCCCCTGCCGCGGGGGTGGAGGCCTCGCGGCAGGGGGGCCGAGCGGGATCGCGTTTAGCGGGCTAATCGCGATCGGGAGGGCGACCTGCGTTTAGCGGGCTAATCGCGATCTGGCAGGCGGAGCGCGTTTAGCGGGCTAAACGCGATCCGGCTGGTCAGTGGGGGTGGCGCGCCATCTCTTCCAGGCGCCGGATGCGTTCGGCCATGGGCGGGTGGGTCGCGAAGAGCTTCGTGAGGCCGCCGCCCGGCCGGAACGGGTTCGCGATCATCAGGTGCGACTGCGAGACCAGCTTCGGCTCCGGCACGAGCGGCGCCGCGCGCGTCCCTTCGTCGAGCTTCCGCAGCGCCGACGCCAGGCCGAGCGGGTCTCCGGTGAGCTCCGCGCCCGACGCGTCGGCCTGGAACTCCCGCGAGCGGCTCACCCCGAGCTTCACCACCGCTGCCGCGATCGGCCCGATCAGGACCAGGATCAGCCCGACCAGCGGGCTGTCGCCGTCCTCGCGGTTGCCGCCGCCGAAGACGCTGGTGAACATCGCGATGTTGGCGATCACGCTGATCACGCTCGCCAGCGCGCCCGCGACACACGAGATCAGGATGTCGCGGTTGTAGACATGGGACAGCTCGTGCCCGAGCACCGCCCGCAGCTCGCGCTCGTCGAGCAGGTCGAGGATGCCGGTGGTGCAGCACACCGCCGCGTGCCGGGGGCTGCGGCCGGTGGCGAAGGCGTTCGGCGCCGGGGTGGGGCTGACGTAGAGCCGCGGCATCGGCTGCCGCGCGGTGGTCGCCAGCTCCCGCACGATCCGGTACATCGCCGGGTGCTCGGCCTCGGAGATCGGGCGGGCGTGCATGGCCCGCAACGCCAGCTTGCCGGAGTTGAAGTACGCGTACGCGTTGACCCCGAGCGCCACCACCAGCCCGATGATCAGCGCGCCCCGCCCGAAGAAACCGCTGATCCCGACGATGAGCGCGGACAGCAGGCCGAGCAGGACGACGGTCTTGAGCCCGTTCTGGTGTTTGTGCACGGCGTCCTGCTCCTTCCTTTCTCCGGGGTGGGGGTTACTCATCGGAAACAACGCGATCGGGGGACGCGAAGTTCCTTCGCGTGCCCGGCTCGCGGGTTATCGTCGAATCTCGGAACGATCATCGGGAGGCGCCTGTGCGAGGACCCGAACTGAGCCGCCGAGCCCTGCTCACCCTGGCCGCGGCCGGCGCCTCCGCGGTCGCCTTCGCGCCGGCGGCCAGAGCCGAAAAAGTACTTCTCGTCGAGGTCGGAGGCACCCCGGAGGCGGTCGCGGTGAATTCCGTCACCGGCTTCGCGTACGTTTCCGACCCATCGACCGGCACGATCGTCGTCCTCGACTCGCGGTCCGGCACGGTCGCCGACGTGATCCCGGTCGGCGGCGAACCCGCCGGGCTGGCCGTGGACACCGTGACGAACAGGGTCTTCGTCGCGAACCCGCCCGCCGGGACCGTCCTCGTCCTGGACGGGCGGGCCAACGAGGTCCTCAGCGTGGTGCCCGCCGGTCCCGGCGCGTCCACTGTCGACGTCGACGAGCAGGCGAACCGCATCTACGCGGCCAGTGCCCTCACCGGGACACTGGCCGTCATCGACGGCGTCGGCTGCCGCCTGCTGGACCTCGTCCCCGGCCCCACGCGGGGGTTGTCGTCGACGGCGGTCGACAGCGGGCGCAAGCTCGCGTACTGCACCAGCACGGGCACCGACTCCCTGGAGGTCTTCGACATCGGCGCGGGCAGGTTCACCGGCGGTATCCCGGTCGGCAAGTCACCGACCGGAGTCGCCGTGCACAGCGCGTCGGGGACGGTGTTCGTCGCGAATTCGGCGATCCACCATTTGTCCATCGTGGACACGGGCGCGCGCAAGGAGAAGGCGACCGTGCTGCTGCGCTCGGAATCTTCGGCGCTCGCGGTCCACGAAGGATCGAACACCGTCTACGCCAACGGCGGACCGAACGGTCTCGCCAGGATCGACGGCAGGACCAATCTGCTCACCGGCGACCTGTCACTCGGCGTGAACCCCGGCGCCGTCGCGATCGACCAGCGCACCAGGACGGTGTACGTCGCGGATCCCTTGCGCGGCAGGGTTTCCCTGATCCGGGACTTCTGACGCCGGAGCGGGCATGATGGCGGGGTGACCGAGTACGAATTGCGCGGTGGCCTGCAACCGGACGTCTCGGCCGTGGCCGCCGTACTGGCGCATCATGGTGTCGAAGGGCCGGACGGGAAGGCGCCCAGCGAGGCGCTGGTCTTCGCCGTGTCCGGCGGGATCGGGGCAGGCTACATCCTGTGGGACTTCGCGCACGAAACGATGTCGACGATCGTGTTCGGTTTCCGCGCGCGCTGGCAGTATCCGCAGGAATGGCTTAAGTCCACAGTGGACCGTCTCGGGCTCGGTTTCGACATCCACACCACCGGCGGCAAACGCGCCGCCGCCAAACGGCTGACCACCGACCTCGAAGCGGGGCGGCCGGTGATCGTCCTCCCCGACCGCGAGTCGCTCGGTTACTGGCACCTGCCGGCGGAGATGTCCGGCGGTGGCGGCCATTTCATCGTCGCGTACGGCGAAGAGGACGGCCGGGTGCTGGTCGACGACCGGAACCTCGCCCCGCTGACGGTCGACCGGAAGACGTTCGACGCCGCGCGCGCCAGGGTCGGCTCCTACAAGAACCTGCTCGCGACGCCTCGGCCCGGCGAGGTCCCCGACTGGCGGACGGCCGTGCGCGACGGGCTGACGGATTGCGTCCGGAACCTGTCGGCGCCGTCGAAGTCGTTCTCGCTGCCCGCGTGGGGGCGCTGGGCGAAGGCGATGACCGATGAACGTGACCCGAAGGGCTGGCCGCGCGCGTTCGGCGAGCGGCGCGGGCTCGTCGGGGCGCTGTTCAACGTCTGGGAGAGCGTCACGCCGGCCGGGATGGAGGGCGGGCATCTGCGCGGGCTGTTCGCCGACGCGCTCACCGAAGCCTCCAGTCTGCTCGAGTTGCCGGCGCTGGCCGAACAGGCGTCGACCTGGCGCGGCATCGGCGAACGCTGGGCCGAACTGGCCGAGACGGCCGTCCCGGCGTCGAACGCGGAGTTCGCCTGGGTGCGCGGGCTGGTCAGCGCGGTGTCGGCGGGTGTCCGGGAGGGCGACGCGGGGCAGGACGCCGCCGCGGCGGCCGGTGCGGAAATGTGGAAACTGCGCGCGCACTACAACGACGAAACACCGTTCACCGACGGTGAAGCCCGTGAACTGTTCGGCACGATGAGCGACCTGATCCGGGACATCCACACCGCCGAGACCGCCGCGATCCGCGAACTGTCCGAAGCCCTGATGGAGTGAACCGGGCCGGTGTCCGTTGCGCCGCGCGGCCGGAACACCGGGCGATCGTTGAAGATCCACTTCGTGCACGCACATCCGCTGGGGACGACCAGTGCGCGTCCCGCTCCCGAGATCCACCTCCACCGCCATCGCCTGCGTGTCGCCGACCTGGACTGTCTCGGCCACGTCGGGAACGTGCGGCTGCTTGAGTACTTCCAGGAAGCCCAGATCGCGTTGCTCGACCCGCGGCGTGAGCACCTTTTCCAGGCCAAGGGACCGGCGTACCTGATCGCGAAGCACAACGTCAGCTACCTGCGCAGGCTGACGTTCCGCGACCATCCGGTCGAGGTGGAGACCGTGGTCGGCCGGATCGGCACCTGCGACGTCGTGGTGAACAGCAGACTGCGCGACGATCGGGCCGTCTACGCGCGCTGCCGCACCATCTGGGTCGCGTGCACCCTGCCCGAAGGCAGCGCGCGGCGGCTCGACGTGGAGGAACGCGAGCGGCTGACGCGGTTCAGCGGGGCGATCGACGAGATCTCCTGAATCAGTTTTTAACCGTTTATGCTCCATTTCCCGCAATACCGGAAAACGGCTGGGCCGTTCAGCGGCTGATCATCACGCTTTTCGGCCGGTACCTTCGAAAGACCTCTCCCCTGCAGAGCTCCCCGGAGGTATTTCATGCCACGGCCGAAGTCTGTCCGCTTCCTCGCGCCCATGATCGGCGCGATGCTACTGACGAGCGGGGCGGCCGTCGCCGCCCCGGCCGCCGAAGACCCCCAGTTCATCCGTCTGGCCAGCAGGACCTTCGATCCGCTGACCCAGCGCACGGCGGCGAGCCAGGACTGGAAGGGCGCGTATCTGCTCCAGGTCCGAAGCGCGCTGACCGACGCGCAGCGCGGGAAATTGCGTTCACTCGGCGTGCGGATCGGGACCTACATTCCCGATTTCGCCTACGTGGTCCGACTGAAGCCGGAGAACCGCGAATCGGTGGCGGAATTGGCTTTCGTCCGCTGGCTCGGTGAATACCGGCCGGACGACAAGATGGAGATCTCGACGGCCGCGACCGGGAGTCACCTGGTGACGCTGGTCGAGGCGGACGCGCGGGATCAGCGCGCCGTGGCCGAGCGGATCCTGCGGCTCGGCGGCGGTATCGAGGCGATTTCGCAGAGCGGTCAGCACATCGTCGCGAAACTCGGTTCCGGGCAGGTCGCCGCCGTGGCGCAGGGGGCGGAGGTACTCGCGGTCGGCGCGATCACCGCCCCCGAAACCGACATGGCCAACGCCAGGGAGAGCGGGGGCGCGAACTACATCGAGAGTGTCGGCGGCTACCGCGGTCAGGGCGTCCGCGGCGAGGTGATGGACGGCGGGCTGCGCGTCACGCATCAGGAGTTCAAGGCGCGGCCGACGGTGATGCACGGCTCGAACTCCACCAGCACCAGCCACGGGACCTCGACCTACGGCCAGATCTTCGCGTCGGGCGTGAGCGCGCCGCAGCGTGGACTGCTGCCCGAGGCGCAGGGGATCTTCGCCACCTACAACAAGCCGGACCGCTACGCCCACACCAAGGAACTGGTCGACCCGGCTGGCAAGTACCGCGCGGTGTTCCAGAGCAACAGCTGGGGCGGCGGGCTGACCACGGCGTACAACTCCGTCTCCGCCGAGCTCGACAAGATCGTCTTCGATCACGACCTGCTGATCTGCCAGTCGCAGAGCAACGCGGGCACCCAGCAGTCGCGGCCGCAGGCCTGGTCGAAGAACGTGCTGTCGGTGGGCGGGCAGTACCACTACAACACGCTGGGCCGCACCGACGACAAGTGGAGCGGCGGTGCCAGCATCGGCCCGGCCGCCGACGGGCGGATCAAACCGGAACTGTCGAACTACTACGACCGGATCGACACCACGTCTTCGAGCAGTGACACCTCGTACACGACGTCGTTCGGCGGCACGAGCGGCGCGACCCCGATCACCTGCGGGAACGCCGGATTGCTGTTCCAGATGTGGGCCGACGGCGTGTTCGACGGCGGCCCCGGCAAGGCCCGCGACGTCTTCACGAGCCGCCCGCACGCGGCGACCGCGAAGGCGCTGCTGGTCAACGGGGCCGACCAGTTCGCGTTCAGCGGCACGGCGCACGACATGACCAGGACGCATCAGGGCTGGGGCACCGCGAACGTGCGGTATCTGCACGACCAGGCCAAGGCGAACGGGTGGAAACTGCCGGTGCTGGTGAACGAGACCGATCTGCTGGGCACCGGGCAGTCGAAGAAGTACACGGTCGCGGTGAACGGGACCAAGCAGTTCAAGGCGACGCTGGCCTACACCGACCCGGCGGGTTCGCCGAGCGCGTCGGTCGCGAGGGTCAACGACCTGACCCTGAAGGTCACCGCGCCGAGCGGGACCGTCTACTACGGCAACAACGGGCTGAAGGCGGGCAACTTCTCGACCGCGGGCGGGTCGCCGAACACGGTCGACACGGTGGAGAACGTCATCCTGGAGAAGCCGGCCGCGGGTACCTGGACGGTGGAGGTCGTGGCGACGCAGGTGAACGCCGACGGTCACCCGGAGACCTCGGCGACCGATGCGGACTACGCGCTGGTGGTCTCTTGACGGTTTGACGAGCTCCGGCGGCCGGATCGCGTTTAGCCCGCTAAACGCGAAGTGACCGGTGGGGTGGGCTCCGTGAGCGCGTGAAGGCCCCCTTCCCTCGGCTGAGCCGAGGGAAGGGGGCCTTCACGCGGGCTGGGGGCTGGGGTGGAGCGTCGGATCGCGTTTAGCGGGCTAAACGCGATCTGGGCGCGACGCGAGGGCCGGGCGCGTCGCGTTTAGTCGGCTAAACGCGATCTGGGCGCGAAGAGTGAGGGCCGGGCGGATCGCGTTTAGCCCGCTAAACGCGAGTCGGCCGGAGTGCCCGCGCCCGGATGGCGGAGGGGTCTGCGCCGATGGCCGAGACGACAGGTTTCGGTTGTGAGACGGAAGCGTGAGACCCCTGGAAGGCATGTAACGAGGCGACCCGAGGTGCCGACGTCTGGGATACGTGACGCGAGCCAAGGAGCCTCTCGATGACCACCTGCCGACTCTGCGGCTCGGCCCATCTCGCCAGTGTCGTCGACCTCGGGGCGACGCCGCCGTGCGAAAGGTTCCTGACCGCGGAGCAGCTCGCGGAGCCGGAGCCGACGTACCCCCTGCACCTGCGGGTCTGCACAGAATGCTGGCTCGCCCAGATCCCGCCGCTGATCACCCCGGAAGAGACTTTCACCGAATACGCGTACTTCTCGTCATATTCCGCTTCCTGGGTCGAGCACGCGAAGACGTTCGTCGACGGTGCCGTCGATCGGCTGGGGCTCGACGATTCGTCGTTCGTCGTCGAGGTCGCCAGCAACGACGGCTATCTGCTCAAACACGTTGTGGCGCAGCGGATCCGTTGTCTCGGCGTGGAACCTTCGGTGAACGTCGGCCAAGCCGCGCGTGACGCCGGGGTGCCGACGAAGACCGCTTTCCTCAGCCCTGAGACCGGGCAAGAGGTCCGCGACGAGCACGGTCCCGCCGACCTCGTCGTGGCGAACAACGTTTACGCGCACATCCCGGACGTCATCGGTTTCACGCACGGGCTCCGCGCCCTGGTCGCCGACGACGGCTGGGTCAGCATCGAGGTCCAGCACCTGCTGACGCTGATCCAGGACAACCAGTACGACACGATCTATCACGAGCATTTCCAGTACTACACGGTGGAATCCGCGCGCCGGGCCCTCGCGCGCGGCGGATTGTCCGTTGTGGACGTCGAGCTCCTGCCCACCCACGGCGGTTCGATCCGACTGTGGGCGCGTCCGGAGGCCGTCGCCGGTGAGCCGAGCGAGCGGATGACTCAGGTCCTCGACGCCGAGAAGGCCGCCGGACTGCACGAAATGTCCGGCTACACCGAATTCTCCGAGCGGGTCACCAAGGTCCGGCTCGACCTGAACAAGTTCCTCACCGACGCGGCGCTCGAAGGCAAGACCGTCGTCGGTTACGGCGCCCCCGGCAAGGGCAACACGCTCCTGAACCACTGCGGTATCCGCCCGGACGTCCTGCGGTACACCGTCGACCGGAACCCGTACAAGCACGGCCGGTTCACCCCCGGCACCCGGATCCCGATCCTGCCGCCGGAACGCATCGAGGCGGACAAACCCGATTACGTGCTCGTCCTTCCGTGGAACCTCCGGAAGGAGCTGACCGCCCAACTGTCCTATGTGGACGAATGGGGCGGGAAACTGGTCTTCCCCATCCCGCACCTGGAAATCGTCGAGGTGAAGTCGTGAAGGTAGTCCTCTTCTGTGGCGGCTACGGCATGCGGATGCGCAACGGTGACGCGTCCGACGTGCCGAAGCCGATGGCCATGGTCGGCCCCAGACCCCTGATCTGGCACGTGATGCGCTACTACGCGCATTTCGGGCACACCGAGTTCATCCTCTGCCTCGGTTACGGCGCGCACCACATCAAGGAGTTCTTCCTCAACTACGAAGAGACCACCTCCAACGACTTCATCCTGCGCAACGGCAAGGCGGAACTGCTCTCGACCGACATCGCGGACTGGTCGATCACCTTCGTGCAGACCGGTCTCGAATCGGCCATCGGCGAGCGCCTGCGCCGGGTGCGCCCGTACCTTCAGGGCGACGACATGTTCCTCGCCAACTACGCCGACGTCCTCACCGACGCCCCGCTGCCGGACATGATCGAGCGGTTCACCGAATCCGACGCCGGCGCGTCGATGATGGTCGTGCCGCCGCAGTCGTCGTTCCACTGCGTCGAGATGGGCGAGGACGGCCGGATCGGCGCGCTGACCCCGGTCAGCGAGATGCCGCTGTGGGAGAACGGCGGATATTTCGTGCTGCGCCAGGAGATCTTCGACCACATCCCCGAGGGCGGCGACCTGGTGGCCGACGGCTGCGGCGAGCTCGCCAAGCGGGGCAAGCTGCTGGCGTACCCGTATCGCGGATTCTGGAAGCCGACCGACACCGTCAAGGAACGCGTCCAGCTGGACGACGCCTACGCGCACGGCGACCGTCCGTGGGCGCGCTGGGAACGCGAACCCGCGAGCACGGCGTGATCGGACTCGGCACGGGCGGCGTCCGTCGGGTCGTCGCGCTCGGCGCGCATTGTGACGACATCGCCATCGGGGCGGGCGGCACACTGCTGACGCTCTGCGCCGCCAACCCGGGCCTCCGGGTGGACGCGCTCGTCCTTTCCGGCGGCGGCACCGAACGCGAGGCCGAGGAGCGCGCCGCGCTCGCGGCCTTCTGCCCCGGTGCCGACGTCGAGGCCACCGTGCTCAAACTGCCCGACGGCCGGTTCCCCTCGCACTGGGAAGAGGCCAAGAACGCCCTCGAAGACCTGCGCCGCCGCACCGACCCGGACCTCGTCCTCTCCCCTCGCACGGCCGACGCGCACCAGGACCACCGCGGGCTGGCGTCGCTGGTGCCGACGGTGTTCCGCACCCATCTCCAGCTGGAGTACGAGATCGCGAAATGGGACGGCGACCTCGCCAAACCCACCGCGTACGTGCCGCTCACGCCCGAGCTCGCCGAAGAGAAGGTCCAGTTGCTGCAGGAGCACTACGCCTCCCAGCGGCATCGGCCCTGGTACGACCGGGAAGCCTTCCTGGGCCTCGCCCGCATTCGCGGCATCGAATGCGGGCAGCGCTACGCGGAGGCCTTCGACCTCAAGAAACTGACGCTCGACCTCACTCCGAAAGGCTGAAAGCCATGCGTGTGCTGCTGACCGGGCACAAGGGTTACCTGGGCACGGTGATGGCCCCGGTGCTGGCCGCCGAAGGCCACGAGGTCGTCGGCCTCGACTCCGGTCTCTTCGACACCTGCGTGCTGGGCCCGAAGCCCGACGACCCCAAGGGTTACGACGTCGACCTCCGCGACGTCACGGCCGAGCACGTGACCGGGGTGGACGCGGTGATCCACCTCGCCGCGCTGTCCAACGACCCGCTGGGTTCGCTGGCGCCGGAGCTCACTTACGACATCAACCACCACGCTTCGGTGAAGCTCGCGAAGCTGGCGAAGGACGCCGGGGTCAAGCGGTTCCTCTACGCCTCGACGTGCTCGGTCTACGGCGCTTCGGGCGGAGACGGCCTGGTCGACGAGGACGCGCCGCTGCGCCCGGTGACGCCGTACGCAGAGTCGAAGGTGCGGGTCGAGGACGACCTCCACGAGCTCGCCGACGACGACTTCACCCCGGTGTACATGCGCAACGCCACCGCGTTCGGCTTCTCGCCGCGGCTGCGGTCGGACATCGTGCTCAACAACCTCACCGCGCACGCCCACGTCTCGGGCGAGATCCTGGTGCTGTCGGACGGGACGCCGTGGCGGCCGCTGGTGCACGCCAAGGACATCGCGCGCGCCTTCGAGGCCGCGCTGGTCGCCCCGAAGGAGGCCGTCCACGACAAGGCGTTCAACATCGGTACCGAACGCAACAACGTGACCGTGGCCGAGATCGCGCAGCAGGTCGTCGAGGCCGTCCCCAGCGCGAAACTGCGGATCACCGGCGAGTCCGCGGGCGACCCGCGTTCCTACCGCGTCGACTTCTCCCGCTTCCGCGAGGCGATCCCCGGTTTCGAATGCGACTGGTCGGTCAAGGACGGCGCGCTCGACCTGATCTACGCCTACCGCACGCACGGCCTGACCGCGCACGACTTCAAGAACACCTTCACCAGGCTGGCCACGCTCAACGCGCGGACCGCCGCGGGCGAGATCGACGAAACCCTGCGGCGACGGTGATGACGCGCAAACCCCTGGACACGGGCGCCGACCTGCGGGAGCTGGTCGAGCGCCTGTATCCGCTCTGCCGCAGCATCACCGGCGACGGCGTCCGCGCCACGCTGGAGATCCTCGGCGAGCACATCCCGCTCGACGTCCACGAGGTACCGACCGGGACCCAGGTGCTCGACTGGACCGTTCCCCAGGAGTGGAACATCCGCGACGCCTGGGTGAAGGACCCGGCGGGCCGGAAGGTCGTCGACTTCCGGGAGTCGAACCTGCACGTCGTCGGCTACAGCGTTCCGGTGGCCGAGACGATGCCGCTGGCAGCGCTGCGCGAGCATCTCCACACGCTGCCCGAGCAGCCGTCGCTGGTGCCGTACCGCACGAGCTACTACTCGCCGACGTGGGGTTTCTGCCTGGCCCAGGACACCCTCGACGCGTTGCCGGACGGCGACTACGAGGTCCGCATCGAGTCCACTTTGGACGACGGACACCTGACCTACGCCGAACACGTGGTCCCCGGCGAGGTCACCGACGAGGTGCTGGTGTCGTGCCACACCTGCCATCCGTCACTGGCCAACGACAACCTCGCGGGGATCGCCGTCGCCGCGGCGCTCGCACAGCGGCTGGCCGCGGGGAAACCGCACTTCACGTACCGGTTCCTCTTCATGCCGGGCACGATCGGCGCGATCACCTGGCTCGCGCGCAACACCGAACGGCTCGGCAAGGTCAAAGCAGGCGTCGTGCTCGCCTGCGCGGGCGACCCCGGATCGCTCACCTACAAGCGAAGCCGCCGCGGGGACGCCGAGATCGACAAGGTGCTCGAATTCGTCCTTTCCGGGAAACCGCACAAGATCCTGGACTTCTCGCCGTACGGCTACGACGAGCGGCAATTCTGCTCGCCCGGGTTCAACCTCGGCGTCGGCTCGCTGACCAGGACGCCGTACGCCGGCTATCCCGAGTACCACACCTCGGCCGACAACCTGGATTTCGTGTCGACCGAGGCGATGGAGGACACCCTCGCGACCTTGGGCGAGGCGTTCTCCGTGCTGGACAGGAACCGCCGTTACGTCAACCTCAGCCCGTACGGCGAGCCGCAGCTCGGCAAACGCGGGCTCTACGACTCCCTCGGCGGCCGCAGTGACGCCAAGGCCGCCCAGATGGCGATGCTCTGGGTGCTCAACCTTTCGGACGGCGAGCACAGCCTGCTCGACGTCGCACAGCGATCCGGTCTCCCCTTCGATTCCGTCGTCGCCGCCGCTCACGCGCTGCAGGGCGCCGGATTGCTGAAGGAGTGACGCGGGTGGCAGGCGGGAGACATCGGGCGACACTGGCCTCCGGGGCCGTACGCGCCATGGCGGGCAGGCTCAGCTGGGGCCTCGGCGACCAGGCGGTTTCGAGCCTGACCAACTTCGCGGTCGGGCTGTTCGTCGCGCGCTCGCTCGGGACTTTCGCCTTCGGCATGTTCAGCCTCGCGTGGGTGACCTACGGCGTGGTGCTCAACCTCTCGCGCGGCCTGGCCACCGACCCGATGATGGTGCGCTTCTCGGCGGTGTCGGAGGAAGCCTGGCGCCGGGCGGTGTCGAGGGCGGCGGGGACGGCGATCGGTGTCGGCTTGGCGACCGGCCTGATCAGCGTGATCGCCGGCCTCGTCGCGGTGCAGCCGCTGGGCGGGGTGTTCGTCGCGCTCGGCGCGGTGCTTCCCGGGCTGATGTTGCAGGACGCGTGGCGGTTCGCGTTGTTCGCCAAGGGCGACGGCAAGAAGGCCTTCGTCAACGACACGGTGTGGGGTGTCGCGCTGATCCCGGCGCTCGGCATCGCCTCGCATTTCGGCACCGTGGTCGCCTTCGTCCTGGCCTGGGGCTTGGCCGGCGCGGTCGCGGCGGTCTACGGGATGTTCCAGACCGGCATCGTGCCGCGGCTCTCCGCGATGACGGGCTGGGTGAAGGAGCAGCGCGACCTGAGCGTGCGCTACCTGATCGAGAACGTCAGCAACGCCGGCTCGTCGCAGCTGCGCGCCTACGGGCTCGGGGCCATTGCGGGGATCACCGCGGTCGGCGCGGTCCGCGGTGCCGAGCAGCTGCTCGGGCCGTTCCTCGCCTTGCTGATGGGGCTTTCGCTCACGACGGTGGCCGAAGGCGCCCGCGTCCTGCAACGCGCCCCGCACCGGCTGAAGCATTTCTGCGTGGTGCTCGGCGGAGGTCAGGCGGGGGCGGCTCTGTTGTGGGGCCTCGGGTTGCTGATCCTGGTGCCGCACGACGTCGGCCGCTGGATCATGGGCTCGGTCTGGGACGCGGCCGAACCGCTGATCCTGCCGGTCACGCTGTCGGTCACCGCCGCGGGCTTCACCGCGGGCGCGGCCGCCGGGTTGCGTGCCCTCGGCAACGCCAAACGCAGCCTCCGCGCGCAACTGGTCGCTTCGGTGGGCTACGTGGTCTTCGGGATCATCGGCGCCTGTATCGACGGCGCCGAAGGTGCCGCGTGGGGCTCGATGCTCTCGGTCTGGCTGGGCGCCGCGATGTGGTGGTACCAGCTCCGTGCCGCGTATCGCGAGTACCGGCCGCCCGCGCTACGCACCAATGACGAAGAGGTGGGAATGGTATGACCCGGATTCCGCGGCTCAGCATCGGTCTGCCCGTCTACAACGGCGAGGAGTACCTGTCCGAATCGCTCGACGCCCTGCTGGGCCAGAGCCACGAGGACTTCGAGCTGATCATTTCGGACAACGCTTCGACGGACGGCACCGAAGAGATCTGCCGGGACTACGAGCGCCGCGACGCCCGGATCCGGTATCTGCGGCTGCCGAAGAACGTCGGCGCGTCCCCGAACCACAACCGCGTCCTCGACGAGGCCCGCGGCGAGCTGTTCAAATGGGCTTCGCATGACGACCTCTACGGCCGTGACCTGCTGAAACTGTGCATCGAGGCGCTCGACGAGCGGCCGGAAATGATCGTCGCGCACAGCTGGCAGGCCATCATCGACGACCACGGCGCGGTGACCCACAAGCTCGACTACCCGCTGGCGACGGATTCGCCGCACGCGCCCACGCGGTTCCGCAGCCTGCTGTTCGAAACCGGCGGCGACGACTTCTACGGCGTGATGCGCACGAACGTGCTCCGCCGGGTCAAACCGCTCGACAGCTACCACCACGCCGACCGCACCTATGTCGCCGAACTGAGCCTCCACGGCCCGTTCCACCAGGTCCCCGAGGTGCAGTACTTCCGCCGCGACCACCCCGGCCGCGCCGAACGGGCGAACCCGAGCATCCGGAAGCGCTGCTCGAACCTCGACCCGCGGCGCGCCGACCCGGTGCGGAACCCGATGCCGCGGCTGATCGGCGAGTACATCGGCGGCTTCGTCGGCGGTATCCGCCGGGCGCCGCTCTCGTCGGCCGACCGGCGCGACTGCTACCGGCACCTCGCGTCCTGGCTGGCCGACCGGTCCCGCGGCCGGAACGAAGACCGCGCCGAGGACGCCGAACCCGAAATCGACGGAATGAACATCGACGCCGTGGTCCCTGGACGGCAGAGGAGGACGTCGTGACCTCTCGCCCTGGAGCGAGAAAACGAAGACATCCCCGGGTCGGCTTCTTCGGGCTGCTGGGGGCGGGGAACATCGGCAACGACGGATCACTCGAAGTGGTACTCGAGTACGTACGGCGACGACATCCGGAGGCGGAACTCAGCTGCCTCTGCTCCGGACCGGAACTGGTCGAGGCGCGCTACGGCGTCAAAGCGGAGTCATTGCTCTGGTACTACTCGCGCAACCGCGACACGACGGGGGTGCTCGCGGCCCTGCTGAAGGCCGTCGGCAAGGTCGCGGACACGCTCAAGATCCTCTCCTGGACCCGGCGGTGTGACGTGGTGATCGTGCCCGGCGCCGGCGTCCTCGAAACAACGCTTCCCTTGCGGCCCTGGGGTTTTCCGTACGCGATGGCACTACTGGGGGTGTCGGGCAGGCTGTGGGGGACCCGGGTCGCGCTGCTCAACGTCGGCTCGAACGTCATCCGCCAGCGGACCACGCGGCGGCTCTACCGGATCGCCGCCCGCTCCGCGCACTACCGCTCGTTCCGCGACGAGCTGTCCCGCGACGCCTGGGCCGAGATGGGGCTCGACACAGCGAAAGACGACCTCTACCCGGACCTCGCGTTCGCCCTGCCGATCCCCGCCGGACGGCCGTCGGACGTCGTCGGGGTCGGCGTCATGGAGTTCCACGGGGGCAACGACGACCGGCGCCGCGGCCAGGAGATCCGTTCGTCCTATGTGGACGCGATGAAACGGTTCGTGCGCAGGCTGGTCGACGACGGGCGGGAGATCCGGCTGCTCACCGGTGACGAGATCGACGACCCTGTCGTCGAAGAGATCTTCGCCGATCTGCGCGAACACCGGCCCGACCTCGACCCGAACCGGGTGACCGCGGCGAAACTGCCCACCCTCGGCGACCTCATCACCGAGATCGCCGCGCTCGGGGCGGTCGTCGGAACGCGCTATCACAACGTCCTGTGCTCGCTGAAGCTCGCGAAGCCGACGATCTCGATCAGCTATTCGCAGAAGATGGACAGCATCATGGCGAACATGGGACTGGCGGAGTACTGCCAGTCCGCCCGCGCCGTCGACGTCGACCTGCTCGTCCGGCAGCTCGCCGAACTCGAGGCCAAACCCGACGAGTTCTGGCAGCGCCTGCGCGATCGGAGTGCTGCCAAGGGGAAACTGCTGGAGAAGCAGTACGACGTTCTCGACAAGACGCTGTTCCGCACGTCCGAGGAGATCCGATGAAGGTCGAAGCGGTTCCCGAAATCGAAGGCGCCTACCTCTTCACGCCGACACCGTTCGCCGACGAGCGCGGGTTCTTCAGCCGCACCTTCGACAGCGAGGTCGTCGCGTCGGTCGGCATCGACCCCGGCGGCTTCGCGCAGGACAGCCTTTCGCGGTCGCGCAAGGGAGTCGTACGCGGGATGCATCTGCGCGGCGGACGCGGCGAGGCCAAGCTGGTCCGCTGCTCGGCCGGGGCCATCTTCGACGTCATCGTGGACCTGCGGCCGGGCTCCCCCACCTTCCGCACCGTGAAAGGGTTCGAACTGTCCGGGGAGACCCAGGTCTCCCTGTACATCCCGGCGGGTTGCGCGCACGGGTTCCAGGCGCTCACCGACCCCGCCGACATCTCCTACCGCATCGACCGGCCGCACGATCCGGCCGAGGACATCGCGATCTCGTACGCCGATCCGGAACTGGCCATCCCGTGGCCGCTCCCGGTCAGCGCGGTGTCCGAACGTGACGCTCACGCTCCCCCTCTAGCCGCCGCACTGACGACCACGAGGTGATCCCGTGAACCGCCCCTTGCCGCGCTCCGACCAGGCGAACGAACGACTGCACCGGGCGATCCCCGGTGGCGCGCACACCTATGCCAAGGGCCAGGACCAGTACCCCGACGACTACTCGCCCGTCATCGCGCGCGGCCTCGCCGGCCACGTGTGGGACGTCGACGGCAACGAATACATCGAATACGGCTCGGGGCTTCGCGCGGTCAGTCTCGGGCACGCGCACCCGCGGGTCCTGGAGGCCGTCCGGACCGAAATCGAAAAGGGCGGCAACTTCGTCCGGCCGTCCATCATCGAGGCCGAAGCCGCGGAACGGTTCCTCGCCGCCGTGCCGACCGCGGAGATGGTGAAGTTCGCGAAGAACGGCTCGGACGCGACCACGGCCGCCATCCGGCTGGCCCGTGCGGCGACCGGACGGACGCTCGTGGCGATCTGTCGCGATCACGCGTTCTTCTCCACCGACGACTGGTTCATCGGGACCACGCCGATGTCCGCCGGGATCCCGGGCGAGACGACGGAACTGACGGTCTCCTTCCCCTACGGCGATCTCGCGGCCACGGAAGAGCTGCTGCGGTCGCGCGAAGTCGCCTGCCTCGTCCTGGAAGCCGCGACCCAGACCGAGCCGCCACCTGGGTATCTCGCCGGGCTGCGGGACCTGTGCGACCGGTACGGCTGTCTGCTGGTGTTCGACGAGATGATCACCGGGTTCCGCTGGTCGGACGCCGGGGCGCAGGGACTGTACGGCGTCACCCCGGATCTCTCGGCGTTCGGAAAGGCGCTGGGGAACGGGTTCGCGGTCTCGGCGCTGGCGGGCAAACGGGAGTACATGGAGCTCGGCGGGCTGCGCGACCACCGTGAGCGGGTTTTCCTGCTTTCGACCACGCATGGGGCCGAGACGCATTCCCTCGCCGCGGCGATCGCCGTCTTCGACACCTATGCCGAAGAAGGGATCACCGCGCGGCTGCACGCGCTGGGCGACCGGCTCGCGGCGGGTGTTCGCGAGGTCGCCACGAGCGCGGGAGTCGGCGACCACGTGCTCGTGCGCGGCAGGGCGAGCAACCTGGTCTTCGCCACGCTCGACGAACGGGGCGAGCCGTCGCAGCCGTACCGGACGCTGTTCCTGCGGGAACTGATCACCGGCGGGGTGATCGGGCCGTCGTTCGTGGTCAGCGCCGGGCTGACCGAAGCCGACATCGACAAGACGATCGACGTCGTCTCGCGGGCCTGCACCACGTACCGGAAGGCCCTCGAATTCCAGGATCCGGCGCAATGGACGGGCGGCCGTCCGGTGAAACCTGTTTTCCGCAAGTACGTCTGAGGACCACTCGTTCGTGTCCCTCCTCTGCAGTGCGCGGTGACTTACCTTGAATCGTATGAATTGGGCGAGAACGACGGCGTTCGCGCTGTCGGTGGTCCTGACGGCCGGCTCCTTCCCCGCCGTGGCGGCGGCGACCGAGGTGCCGGCCGTCTGCGCGTCCGGACCGGCGAGTTTCCCGAAGCCGGAGAGCGCCGTCGTCGTCGAGCCCGGTGTTTCGCTGTCGGCCAAGACGTCGGAACACCCGCCGGGCACGACGTTCTGGCTCGGGGGCGGAAGGCATACGCTCGCCGACGACCCGTACAGCCAGGTGATCCCGAAGGACGGCAACGTCTACCTCGGCGCGCCCGGTGCGGTGCTGGACGGCCGCGGCATCAACCGGACGGCGTTCACCCAGCATGCCAAGGACGTCGTGATCCGCGGGCTGACGATCCGCGGTTTCGCCGCGCCGCAGGACCAGGGCGTGGTGAACCACGATTCCGGCGAGCACTGGGTGATCGAGGGCAACGTCATCGAGGACAACCGCGGCGCCGCGATGATGGCCGGGCCGCGGCAGGAGGTGCTCGGGAACTGCCTGCGGAACAACGGGCAGTACGCGATCAACGCCTACCGCGCGGGCGGCGGCATCACCGGGCTCGTGGTGGAGGGCAACGAGATCGCCGGGAACAACACCGACGACTGGGAGAAGAAGTCGCCCGGCTGCGGATGCAGCGGCGGGGCGAAGTTCTGGGCCGTCGACGGTGCGGACATCCGGGGGAACTGGGTGCACCACAACCACGGCGTCGGGCTCTGGGCGGATACGAACAACAACGACTTCATCGTCGAAGACAACCTGATCGAGGACAACGACGCCGAGGGGCTGTTCTACGAGATCAGCTACAACCTCATCATCCGCAGCAACGTGTTCCGCCGCAACGCCCTGAAACTGGGTCGCGATTTCGCCGCGCGGGGGAACAACTTCCCGATCGGCGCGGTGTATCTGAGCGAATCCGGCGGCGAGCCGCGGATCTGGGCGCGGACCGACATGATCGAGATCGCGGAGAACGAGTTCGTGGACAACTGGGGCGGCCTGACGCTGTGGGAGAACGCCGACCGGTTCTGCAACAGCCCCTCGAACACCTCGACCGGTACCTGCACCCGGGTCGTCGCCTCGCCGTCGGACTGCGCGCCGGAATCGATCGCGGTTTCACCGGCGTACGACGATTGCCGGTGGAAGACCCAGCGGGTCAACGTGCACGACAACGTTTTCCGGAGTGCGCCCGACTGCACGGGGTTTTGCGGGCGCATGGCGGTGTTGTCGAACTACGGCACTTATCCGTCGTGGTCGCCGTACCGGGGGAACGTCGTGTCGGAAGCGGTTACGTTCGCACAGGACAACGAGTGGTTCTCGAACACCTACGTCGGGCATTGGTCGTTCGTGGCGCATGACGCGTCGCGGTCGCTGGACGTGGCGGCTTGGCAGGCTGCTCCTTACGGGCAGGACCCTTGCAGCACGTTCGACGGTGCCGGCGGCTGCCCCGCCCGGTGACTCGCGTGATCAGGCGCCGCACTCACGTGATCAGACACGCAACTCGCGTGATCAGGCGCCGCACTCACGTGATTGAAGGCGTAACTCACGTGACTGAAGGCGTAACTCACGTGATTGGACGGACGACACGTGTGATCCGATGGACGACACGCGTGATTGGAGGGACGACACCCGAGTTACGCGTGTGATCACGCGAGTTGCGTCCTTAATCACGCGAGTTGCGTTTTCGGTCACGCGGTTAGTCGGCTAAATGCGGTCCGAGGCGGTGTCGCGAAAGCCACTTTCGGGACACCAGACGTCGCGAAAGTGGCTTTCGCGACGCCGGGGCCGGCACGAAGCCCGGCGCAGTTAGTCGGCTGACTGCGGGGGTCAGGGTTTTGTGAGGAAGAAGTAGGCGTACCGCTCGTCCAGTTCGTTCTTCGGCACCAGCTGGATCGCCTGGGGAGTGAAGCCGCACCGCTCCGCCAGTTGCCAGAAGGCGTCGACGCGGTAGGTCGTCATCGCCGCCAGCCCCGAGCGGTACGAACGACGGCGCGGCCGGGTCCGCCAGGTGCCGGGGTCGTACTTGACCTGGATCAGCGCGAGCCCGCCGGGGACGAGCAGTTCCCGCGCGATGCGGAGCAGGCGTTCGCCGTATTCCGGCGTCGGGATCAGCTCGAAAACGTAGAAACTCACGTAGACGTCGCAGGGTTCCTTCACCATCGAGAGCGCGGCTTCGGGATTCGCGACGTCGATGTCGACGGCCTGGAAGGAGGTGTCGCAGACGTTCGCGACCTGCTTTTCGCATTCGGCGAGTGTCTCGGCGGAGATGTCGACGCCGATGAATTCCTGAGCGCGCGGGGCGAAGTGGATGGCGTTCGCGCCGCCGCCGCAGCCCCATTCGACGACGCGGTTCCACGGCCGGTCGAAGCCCGCCAACCGGGCGCCGCCCTCGAACATGTCGAGGTGCCGCTTGCCGATTTCCGACCAGAGGTCGTTGCCGTCGAACGTGTCGGACTCGCGCCAGTGCGAATTGTCCTTCCATCTCTTCTCGTCCGGCGAGTTCCAATAACCCTGCGCGTCGGCCGAGATGGCGGATTCGGACTGTTTGGCGCCGACCGTCGCCAGTGCGCGCTGGCCGAGGTCCTCCGCCCGTGCGGCGATCTTCTTGGCGGTATCGATGAGGGGCATGGGAACCGTTCCTTTCGCTATGCGGTGTTCGAGGACCGGGTCGCCCCTTTGTCGGTGAGCAGCGCGGCCGCCGGAACCACCGCGAGCGCCACACCGAGGCCGCCCAGCGTGTCAGTCGGGTAGTGCGCGCCCATCGTTACCTGGGCCCAGCCCATCGCGAGTCCGGCGACGACGACCACGACCACCAGGAGCACCGACGCTGGGAAGCGCCGAAGCCCGCCGAGCACGCCCAGCGCGGCGGTGAAGGTCAACGCGGCGGCGAAACCGGTGTGCCCGCTGGGATACGCGAGGAATTCACCGTGGATGTACCGGCCGGTGAGCGGTTTCAGCCCGCTCGTCAGGCCGACGGTGACCAACGCGGCCACCACCCCGGTGACGGCGGTGCGCGGCCGCCGCGAGAACCAGCACCAGCCGAGGAACACGGCCATGGTGACGATCGCGCCGACCGGTTCGCCGACGAAATCGATCACCGTCGCGATCGTCCACCAGGGGTCGCCGGACCAGGCGAGTGCGTCCACCAGCGTCGCGTCCAGGCCGGTCGGCCCGGAGGTGCCGGCGTAGACCAGGCCCAGCACCAGCGCGCCGAACCCGCCGATCACGGCCAGGACGAACGCGGCCGGGCGGAGCGCCGTCGGCAGGGCCGGTTTCACTCCGCGGCCACCCGCCCGATCGCGTCCTCGTAGCCGCCGATCAGCCGCTCCAACCCCACTTCGGGAGTGAACTCCTGTTCGTAGACCAGCCGCGCCGCCTTGCCGAATTCGAGGTTCCGGCCGGGATCGCCGACGACCTCCCGCAGCCGCCGCGCCAGCGACTCGGCGTCTCCGGGTTCGTGCAGCAGCCCGGTCACGCCGTCCTCGACCAGTTCGCGGAACGCGCCGTGCGCGGCCGCGACGGTCGGGACCCCGGCGGCCATCGCCTCGACGACCACCAGCCCGAACGTCTCCAGCCATTCCGACGGCGCCACGGCCACGGCCGCGCGAGTGACCAGCTCGGCGCATTCCGCCTTGCTCCGCAGCCCTTCGTAGCGGACGTCGTCGCGGCCTTCCGCCCAGCGCGCGACCTCGTCCTGCATCGGGCCGGTGCCCGCGATCACCAGCGGCAGGCCGAGCCCGCCGGTCGCGGCGATCCGGTCCCAGGCCGCCATGAGGAGGCCGATCCCCTTCTCCGCGGTGATCCGGCCGAGGAACAGCACGTGCTCGCCGGTACCGGAGCGCCGGATGCCGGGATCGGCGACGAAGTTGTACTTCACCGCCAGCCGTTCGGCGGGCATCCCGGCGGCGGCCAGCACCTCACGCTGCGCCTTCGAGATGCAGAAGAACCGGGACACCCCGGACCACCAGCGACGCCGGTTGAGCACCAGGCTCGCCGCCATCGGCACGGTCGCGAGCGCCGACCCCCGATAACAACCGTGTCGCACCGCGGGCGCCGGTGTCCGGCCGACGCAGTCCGTGCACACGTGCCCGTCGCGGTAGAGGGTGCCGGGCGGGCAGATCAGGGTGTAGTTGTGCACGGTCGCGACGACGGGCACACGCGCGTCCGCGCACGCCGCCAGCACCGACGGCGACAGCAACGGGAACGTGTTGTGCACGTGGACGACGTCCGGCCGGTCTTCGGCCAGCCTCCGGGCGAGGTCGGCGCGCGCCGCCCGGTTCCACGGCACCTGGAGCGGGACGACGGCCTTGCGCGGCAACGACATCGCGGAGATGTCGTCACTGCGCCGTTCGAACAGGCCGACGTCGTGCCCGGCGGCCGCGAGCAGCGCGACCTCCTGGTCGACGACGTTGTTCTCCCCGCTCGGCTGCTCGGACCGGTAGCGGTTGTGGACCACGAGGACCTTCACGCAGGCTCCTTGGCCGGGACGAAATTCTGCTCGGTGACAGGCACCCGCACCAGCAGCGAAGCCGCCAGCGCCAGATGCAGCAGGTACGGCGAAGCGTCACCGAGGCCGGCCTCGGTGTAGGACGCCGAAACACAGTAGGTGATCAGGAAGATCGCGCACGCCCTGGCCAGCGACGGCGGCCGCAGCGCGGCGACCACGATCAGCACCAGCATGAAGGCCGCGACGATCGCGATCCCGACGTAGCCCTGTTCGTGGTAGACCGCGAGCCAGCTGTTGTCGATGGGCAGGCCGATGTAGGACTTGTTCGTCAGCCCCACGCCGAACACGTACTCGCCGAGGGTGCGCGGGTCGGACAGCAGCGCGTCCCACACCTTCGCGCGGCCGGTGAGGCTGGAGAAGTTCTCCGAGCTCTGGCCGCGCAGGAACCAGGCCTGCAGCAGCGAACCGAGGACGACGGCGGACACCGCGCCGATCAGCGCGACCCCGGCGAACACCTTCCTGGCCCGCGCGCTGGACATCCAGAGCGAGAGCAGCGCGATCAGCACGCCTGCGACCAGGCCGAGCGTCGCGGTGCGGGTGTGGGTCAGCAGCAGGATGCCGATCGAGGGGACGATGACGATCAGCGCGTTCAGCCGGTCGAGTTCACCACCGAGCCACAGCAGCAGCGTGAGCCCGATGACCACCGCCGAGTACTGCCCGACCTGCGGCGGCGTCAGCGGCCAGATGGTGCCGGTCAGCCGTCCGCCGTACTCCTCGGCCAGCGCGATCCCCGGCGACGCGGCCAGCCCGACGACGACCGTCAGCAGCACCACCGAGTACGTCCGGATGTGGTGCCGCACGAGCCGGATCCCGCCGTCCCACCACCGGGTCAGCAGCCACAGCGTGCTGACGAACACGCCGAACCGGAAGCAGCGGAACAGCGCGCCGTACCCGACTTCGAGGTTCAGGCTCGCCAGCAGGCTGAGCACCACCAGGATGCTGAGCAGCAACAGGTACGCGCTCGGCCGGATCCGGAGCCGCGCGTTCAGCGCCAGCGCGATGCAGAACGCCAGCACGAGCGAACCCATGGTGACGAGCTGGATCACCGAACGCGGGATCGGGACGACCGTCGTCGCGCCGGTGGAGCCCAGCGTGTTCAGGATCAGCAGCGCCCATACGAACGCGACCGCCTTCGGCATGTCGGGCGACTGCGAGGGGCGTTCTCCCCGGGGCAGATGCGGGAAGTGCCGCATGTCAGCCTCCCCCTTGCCGGCTGTAGGCCGATCCGGCGTCCTGGTGGTACGGGCCGCCCTGCCATTCTCCGATGCTCAGGTTCCGGCTCGGTTCGAAGGCGACGAAGTTCCACGGGCCGACATAGGTGTTGTCGTGCCACCTGTTGCCCTGGGCGAAGGTGATCGCGTGCTGTACGACCTCGCCCTGGTACGGCGACCAGTCCGGATACGTGCCGAAGTTCGCGAGCACGGCCATCCGCGCGCAGGTGTTCTCGCAGCCCGCCACGGCCGGGTCGAGGACGAACCGGTTGTGGTGGATCTCGACGCGCTGGGTCTTCCAGCGGCAGTCGTCGAACAGCGCGCCGGACGCGATCGCCGGCTTGGCACAGGTCTCGTGGTCCGGCACCAGCCGCGTGCACGCGCCGGACGAGGTGTTGGCGGGGCTGTTGCAGAACCGGTCCGAGTTCTCCCAGAGGGTGATGCCGTTCCAGTTGTTCTCGAGGACGTTCCCGGCGATCTCGACCTTGTCCGTGCGCGCCTTCACCCTCGGCTCGCCGCCGGATTCGGAGATGTAGATCGCCGCCACCGGGAAGCTGTCGCCGCGGTCGATGTAGGTCTTGCCGTCCACGCCGTTGTTGCGACGCAGCGTGTTGCCGCGGATGACGGCGTTGTAGCTGGTCTCGTACATGATCCCGGTGCTGTCGTTGCCCTCGACGACGTTGCCCTCGATCAGGAAGTCGTTGTTGTTGGTGTCGGCCCACAACCCGACGCCACGGTTGGCGTGCACCCAGTTGCCGCGGACGTCGGCGCCGTCGACGGACCAGAACTTCACGCCGCCGGTGCAGCCGCAGCCTTCGACCTTCTTCTCCCAGTCACCGGTGTTGTTCCCGGTGATCTCGTTGCCTTCGACGACGAGCCCGGTGATCCCGTTCTTCCCCTCGTAGGCGTTGATCCCGTACTGCCCGTTGTGCCGCAGGCAGTTCCCCCGCACCTGCTGCCGCGCGCCCGCCATCAGGCCCGCGCCTTCGTTGTCCTGCACCGTGTTGTGCTCGATGATCCAGCCGGGGGCGGAGTCGTGGTTGACCACGCCCTCGTCGCGCGGGGCCTGGAATCCGCGCACCGTGAGGTACTGGATCTTGACGTCGGCGGCGCTGCCGGAGAAGGCGTACTGGTTGATCTTCCGGCCGTCGAGGACGGCGCCCGGCGCGCCGACGTAGACGTTCCCGGCCTTCGGCTGGACCTGGTCGAAGCGGTCGTCGCCGAGCCCGTGGGTGCCGGGCGCCAGCCAGAACGTCGTCCCCGGGCCGTTCGCCCTGGTCTTCGCCGCGAGATCGCCCGCGACGGCCGGATCGACCGTCACCGCTCCCGCCGGTGCCGCCGCCGGACCCGGCGGCAGTTTGCCGCACACCTGGGCCACGCCGCCGGACGGCGCTCGCCCGGGGTCCGGCGGTGCGCCCGCCTCGTCGGCGGGGCCGGAGGTACACGCGGCCAGTGCCGCCGCGGCCAGCAGGATCGGCAGGAAGCGGTGCGGTCGAGCCGTCACAACGGAGGTCCTTCGGGGTCGAAGGTGAGCACGGTGGTCATCTCGGTCGAGGCCGTCCCGGCGCCGATCAGCGTCCACGCGGGCTCCCGACGGCCGAACCCGGCCGAGTACCAGCCGAGCGGCGGGGTGGTCTCGCCGCGGTGCGCGGACCACCTGAGCTGCGACGGGAGTTCCATCGAAGCGCTCCGTTCCCGGCCGTCGGCCGTCCACGACAACTTCGCCGTCGCACCGGTGAGGACGACGTCGACGGCCGGGCCGAAGTGGAACGCGAGACGGCACGGCCGGGTCTCGCCGCGGACCTCGTCGAGAATCCGCAGGTCAGCGCCGTCCAGCTCCACCGAACGCCGGTGGATCGAAGGCGCGTAACCGTCGTGCTCCGCGCTCCAGCGTGACGGTGTGCCCGCCGCGAGCACGGTGGTCTTGGCGTGTTTCGTCCACAGGAACGGGCCACCGGAGACGGATTGGTCGGTGCGGGCGAGTTCGAGCGTGTTGTGCCCGGCCGTGGACCGGAAGTACGACCGCCACTTCGGTTCGCCGTGGTAGCAGTAGGTCCCAGGGTCGGCGAGGATGTCGACGCCGTCGTGCCGGACCTCCACCGAGAGCGCGTCCGCGTGCGCGTGGGCGGCGATGGACAGAAAGCCGTGCGGCCCGCCGTCGCAACGGCACCAGACGTCGCCGTCCCGCAGGATGGTCATCCCGGCGTCGGCGAAGTCGTCCCGCCGCCGGGCCGGGCGCCGCGTGTCGACCCGGATGTCCTTGCCCAGCGCAGAGAAGAGCTGGGTGCGGACGTCACCGCCCGGCGTCTCCGGCCACCAGTCCAACCGTCCGAAAAGGACAGCCCCGGTGTCGAGCAGCGACGCCCAGCGGCTCGTCTCGTCACCATCGACGATGAGCCCGAAGCCGTCGTCCGCGTCACCCTGTCGCGGCGGGCGGAGCTTGTTGTCCACAATGGACGCCAGAGCGTCGGTCATCCGGAGCAGCACGAGCCAGGTCGACTCGGGCACCGAGACCCCGGCGGCCTTCGCCTCCAGCGCCCCGGCGAGTCCCAGCTCCAGGACGAGGCCGTGGTATTCGGTGGCGAGTTCCCGGTTGAGCCCGGAGTCGAAGGTGTTGTTCCGCAGCATCTTGTCGAGCGACGCGAGCGCACTGTCCCGCCACCCGTCGGATTCCGGGAACCAGGCGAACGCACAGGCCGCGGCGAGCTGTCCCGCGTCCTCGGCGATCACGTGGTTGTTCGCCGACGAGCCCCGGCTCGGGAACGCCGCCAGCCAGCGCTGGTGGTGCCAGATCTGGCCGAGCGCCACGGGATTGTCCTCGAACAGCGCCGGAGTCCGCTCCCAGCCGTCCAGCAGACGCCGCACCCAGACCCACGACAGCAGCCGGATGCCGAGTTCGATCCCGCTCACCCAATGCACCCCGCGCATCGGCGGGTTGGCCGCCCACCACGACTTCAGGTGCGCGGCGACGCGCTCGGCATACCGGTCCTCGCCGGTCAGGGCGTACGCGGCGGCCAGCACGGTGAGGTGCTGGTGCCGCGACGGCTCCCAGATCTGCTTGATGTCGCCGACGGCGTCCTCGCTCCGGTACGGGATGTCGAAGGAGTACACGTCGGACGGCGCACGGCGGCCGGTCTTCGGGTCGTGCGACCAGTCCGGGGCGACTAGGTCGTCCCGCTCGACACCGAAGTACTCCGCGCGTCCGTCCATCAGCCGGTCGGCGGTGACGAGCAGATCCTTGACGGCTTCACCCGAAACGGCGGCGAGGACGTCTTCACCGGGCGCCGTCACGAACCGTCGCTCCGGCAGCCAGGCGGGCTTCTCCCCCGCGACCCCGCGCCACTGGCGTTTGCGCACGACGTCGGTCACCCGGCCCGCGATCTCGGCGGGCCCCATCCGCGACAGTCTTCGCAGGTACCAGGAGGGATCCATCAGCCGAGTCCGATCCGGACCGGCATCCCGGTCTCCAGGCTGCGGTTCACCGCGAGCGTGGCCAGCGTGGTCGAAACGAGCGACTCGACGGAGACCGGCATCGCGACCCCGGTGTTCAGCGCGCCGATGAACGCTTCGAGCTCGGCGGCCTGCCCCTTGTCCCGGCCCTTCGGGATACGCGAGCTGGCCCACTTCTTGCGGCCGAACACCGACGCGCGCGCGAAGTCGTCGAACTTCAGCACCTTGCCGTCGGCGGTGAGGTCGATCGTCTCCTTGGGAAACGCCGACGAACCGCTGGTGGTGTACGCGATCGACGCCGTCGAGCCGTCCGGGTAGCGCAGCAGGATCTGGAGGTCCTGGTGGCCGGGGGTCGCGGTGGCGTAGACGGAGACCGGGTCGGAGCCGAGCAGCCAGCTGACCGTGTCGATGAAGTGCCCGCCCTCGCCCGCGAACCGCGAGCCTTCGCTGTCGGCCTGGTTGTACCAGCTGTTCGCGTCGAGCTGACCGGCGTTGACCAGGTAGCGCACGGAAGCCGGGCCGATCCGCGGGCCGAACTGGCGCATCGCCTCGTTCAGCAGCGGGGCGAACCGGCGGTTGAAGCCGACCTGCAGCCGGTCGTTGCCGGATTCCTCGATCGCGCCGAGCACGATCTCCAGTTCCTTCTCCGACAGCGCCAGCGGCTTCTCCACGAAGACGGCCTTGCCCGCGAGCAGCGCCCTCCTGGTCAGCTCGGCGTGCGAGCTGTGCCTGGTCACGATGAACACGGCGTGGATCGACTCGTCTTCGAGCATCGCGTCGACGTCGGTGGAAGCGCGGGCGAAGCCGAACTTGCGTTTGGCGTTCGCGCCCGAGAGCGCGGACGTGGTGACGACTTCGAAGAGGTCGAGGTACTCCTCCTGCACGAGATGCGGGAGAAGCATCGAGGACGCGTAGTTGCCGGCCCCGATGAAGGCGACCCGCAAGGTGTCGATCTTCGGCACCGCGCGGGAAGTCACCGGCTTCGGGAGGTCGACCGAAGTGACGGGCTCCGTGGTGGTGGCGGCACGCTTTTCGTACTCGAACAGCACCGCGACGGCCTTGAGCTCGCCCTCGTCGAGCTTCCGGTACGTCTCGACGGCGTCGGAGAAGGCCGACACGTGCGAGATCAGCGGCTCGACGTCGAGACGGCCGCTGCCCATCAGGTCGACGACGCATTCGAGGTTGCGGCGTTCGGTCCAGCGGACCTGGCCGATCGGGTAGTCGCGGCCTTCGAGTTCGTACTCCGGGTCGTAGCGGCCGGGGCCGTACGAACGGGAGAACCGGACGTCGAGTTCCTTTTCGTAGTAGGCGTTCCACGGCAGGTTCAGCGAGCATTTGCCGATGTCGATCACGCGGCCGCGATCGCGGGCCAGCTTCGCGGCCAGCTCCACCGGCTCGTTCGTGCTGCCGCCCGCGGCGAGGTACACCTGGTCGACGCCGTGCCCGGAGCTGATCTCCGCGACCGCGGTGTCGACGACGCCGGAGCCGGGGTCACCGCATTTCAGGGCACCGAGCCGTTCGGCGAGCGCGCACCGCGCCGGGTCCGGGTCGACGCCGACGACGCGGACCCCGGAGGCGACCAGCAGCTGCACGACCAGCTGACCGATCAGGCCCAGCCCGATGACCAGCGCGATGTCGCCGATCTGCGGTTCGCCCTGGCGGACACCCTGCATCGCGATCGAACCGACCGTGCCGAACGCGGCGTGCCGGGGATCGACCCCGTCGGGCACCTTGGTGTAGAGGTTCTTGGGCACCCAGTTCAGTTCCGCGTGCAGCGCGTGCTCGTTCCCCGCGCACGCCACGTAATCCCCGACGGCGACGTCGTCGATGCCCGCGCCGACCTCCTCGACGACGCCGCACAGCGAGTACCCCAGCGGCGTGTACGAGTCGAGTTTGTTCATCGCCTTGCGGTACGTGGCGCCGAGGCCGTTCGTCGCGACGCTCTGCATCACCTTCGCGACCTGATCCGGCCGGGCCTTCGCCTTGCCCACCAGGGAAAGGCTCGCCTCGGACACCTTCATCATCTCGGTGCCGGTGGAGATCAGCGAATAGGCGGTGCGGACCAGTACACCCCCCGGTTTGCACGCGGGCACTTCGACGTCGAGGAGCGCCAGCTCCCCGCTCTTGTAGTTCTGCACTACCTGCTTCACGTCGCTCCTCAGCGATCAGGTGGTTCGGGTCGGTCGTTTCGGGGTATCAAAGGGCCAGGCGAAGTTGCCGGGTGCCGGCGACGGTGTCGCGAAAGCCACTTTCGGGACGTCTGGTGTCCCGAAAGTGGTTTTCGCGACACGCCTTCGCCATGAATCGCCACTCATGGCCCACCCTGCCGACCCGCAACGGCGCCGCGATACCAGTACTCGAGGGTCAAGATGTGCCAGAGATGCTTGGACCGGTCCTGCTGCCCGGACGCGTCTTCGTCGACGAGCTTCCGCAGGGCCTCCCGACGGAGGAACCCGGCCTTCACCAATTCACCTTCGTTCGTCACCTCGCGCACCAGCGGCGCGAGGTCGCGGCTCATCCAGGCCCGCAGCGGCGCGCTGAACAGGCCCTTCGGCCGGTGCACGATCTCGGCAGGCAGAATCGACAGCGCCGCTTCCTTCAGCGCCATCTTCCCTTGGCGCTTCACGATCTTCCGGTCACCGGGAATCCGGAACGCGGCCTTCACGACCTCGACGTCGACGAACGGCGTCCGCACCTCGACCGACGCCGCCATACTGGACCGGTCGGTGTAGGCGAGGTTGAGCCCCGGCAGGAAGAGCCGGGAATCGGCGAGACACATGCGGTTCACGAAATCCGACAACGTGTTGTCGTGGTAGGTGTCCGCGTGTTCGGTGATCACGTCGTCCACCGCGCCGGCGAGGTCCGGGTTCAGCAGTCCGGCGAGCTCGGCCTGGTCGTACATCGTGTAGCTGCGCCGGAACGCGGTCTCCTCGGGCAGCTCCGCGAAGGAGAGGAACCGCTTGGCGAACCGGACCGACCGGAACCCGCGTTTCGACGTCGCCACCGGCAGTCTGTCCACAAGGGACTCAACCGGACGACGGACCAGATTGGGAGCCCGTTGGTACTGAACGGCGAGCTTGTTCGCCAGATGCTTGCGGTACCCGGCGAACAGCTCGTCGGCGCCCATGCCCGAGAGCATCACCTTGACCCCGGCCTCGCGGGCGGCGGTGCAGATCAGGTAGCTGTTGATCGCCGCCGGGTCACCGATCGGCTCGTCGAGGTGATACGTCATCCGCGGCAGCAGATCCAGCACCTGCGGCGCGATCTCGATCTCATGCAGGTCGATGCCGAACTTCGCGGCGACCTTCTTCGCGTACATCAGGTCGTCCGGCATCGCCTCGAACTTCGCGTCCTCGGCCCGGAAACCGATGGTGTACGCGGAGATCCCCGGCCGCTCGCGCGCGGCGAGCGCGGTCAGGTAGCTGGAGTCGAGCCCGCCGGAGAGGAAGGTCGCGACCGGCACGTCGGCGATCAGGTGCTTACGCGTGGAGTCCTCGATGACGGCGTCGAGGTCGAACTCGCCTTCGTATGCCGCGCCTTCCTCGGCGACCTGGCGCAGCGACCAGAAGGTGCCGCGTTCGACGTCGCCGTTGGGCCGGAACCGCGCCCAGCTGCCCGGCGGCAGCTTCTCGGCCTCCTTGAACGCGCAACGGCCGTCCGGGACCCAGTAGTAGAGCAGGGACGCGACGAGCGCGGTGTCGTCGACGGTCAGCGAGCCGCCCAGCTCAGAGGCCAGTGCCTTCAGCTCGGACGCGAAGACGACGCCCTTGCCGCGGCGCACCAGGAAGAGCGGCTTGATCCCCAGCTGGTCGCGGACCAGCACCAGCTCGCCGGAACGCTCGTCGAAAACTCCGAAGGCGAACATGCCGCGCAGCCGATGCAAGCCCTCGGTTCCCCAGGCGCGCCAGGCTTCCAGCAGGACTTCGGTGTCGGACGTCCCCCGGAAGCGCACACCGGTGGCTTCGAGTTCCTTCCGCAGCTCCGGCGCGTTGTACAGCTCGCCGTTGTAGGTGAGCGCGAGCCCGTCCTTGACCATCGGCTGCGCACCGGTCTCGGTCAGGTCGACGATCGACAGCCTCCGGTGTCCTAAGTGGACTTCACCGTGGTCGTACCGGCCCGAACCGTCGGGCCCCCGGTGGGCGAGTGTCTTGGTCAGCCGATCGGTGAGCGGTCCTCCGTCCGGCCAGTGGTAGGCCCCTGCGATACCGCACATCTGCTTTCGCTCCCCTTCTCTAGAGGTGAACCCGCGACCGCGGCCGACGTCGGCAGGGCGCTGGTCGGCGTTTCACGTCACGTCGGGCGGAAGGGGCACCCTGCCACCGCGTCAGCGGAGCCTTCGGCCGTGGCGGGTTCACGCGTGTCGTCCCTTCATCGAGTTGCACCTCTGCTCCGCTCCCCGTCCTTACAAGGCTTCGGCGTTGTCCTGCGTGACCGGTGCGAATCGGGCTGTCGGCTGGTCGGCGTCGTTCACTTCGGCCCGCTTGTACGGCGTCGGCGTGCGGCGCGGGGCGGGCTCGGGTGGCGCCACCGCGAGCCGCCGCACGGTGGGCTCGTCGTCAGGGAACATCTCGACCGGCTTCGGCTGCGGACGGCGCGCGGGCACGGCGGCCCGGCCGCGCAACGCGGTGTGCAGGCCGTCCCACAGGGTGCCGTCGGTGTGGTCGCGCGGATCCGGGTCGACCAGCACGACCCCGATGATCGGGATCCGCCGCTCGGCCAGCTGACGCGCGACGGTGTGCAGCCATTCGGTGTTCGCCTGCCCGGCGCGCACGACGAGGATCGCTTCCGCGCCGAGGTGTTCGAGATCCGTCCACGCGGTCCCGGGCTCGATCGAACCGAGACCGATGCGGCGTTCACCGGGAACCTTGGGCTCGTCGCGATCCAGGACGCGGATCTTGTCTTCGGCGGCCAGCGCGCGCAGACCGGCCCTCGGCAGTTCGTCGACCAGCGCGACCGGGCCCTGCTCCGCGAGCTCCTTCGCGATGTCGGCGGCCAGCGCGGCCGTCGTGGTGCGGGCCCCGAGGTCGAGCAGTGACACCGTCCCGTCGTCCTCGCGGATCGTGCGGATCAGCGTCGTCGCGACCCGTTTGCGTTCCTCCAGCGCACGGCCCTTCCGGAACCAGCGCGGCGGTTTCGGCAGCTGGGCGATCACCGACGCGCCCAGATGGCGGGAGATCTCACGGCGCAGCACCGGCCGGTCCTTCACCACGCTGCCGATGGCGGCCAGCACGAGGCCCGCCAGCAGGCCGAGTACCAGGCCGATCCCGGCGGCGGTGCCTGCGGACTTCAGCAGCGACTTCGGCAGGATCCGCGGCGCGTCCACGATCTGCGTCCCCGCGCCGACCTTCGGCGTGCCGATGCCCGCCTCCTGCGCCCGGCCGTCGTAGTCGGAGATCTTGGACGTCAGCTCCGCGCGGCGGGAGTACAGCCGCTCCAGCTGAGCCGGGTTCGGGTTCCGCTTCGCCTCTTCGGCGACGATGTCGTTCTGGATGCCGGCGAGCTCGGTCTGCGCCTGATTGCGCTGATCGAGCAAGGCCTTCTGCTCGGCCGCCGCACCGGCCTGGTTGCGCGCGACGTACTCGGCGATGAAGGCGTCGGAGAGCGCCTGCGCGCGAGCGACCGCGTCGGCGGCGTCCTTGCCCTTCACCGTCACCTGAAGGACGTTGTTCGTCACGCCGAGCCCGGTGTAGTCCTTGAGGAACTCTTCGGGCGGCTGAGTGCTGTTCAGCTTCTTGAGCGCGTCACCGGCGATCTTCGTCGTTTGCAGCACGGCGACGTCGGTCTCCATCAGCGTGCCGCTGTCACTGGGCGAATCGTCCGCGTGGACGACCAGGATCTTCGCCACGGCCGTGGGCGGCGACGGCAGGAACATCGCCACGAGCCCGCCGGCGATCAGCCCGGCCAGCGCGGTGGCCAGCCACAGGCGACGCCGCCGCCGGACCGAGACCACGAGCCGCTGGAGATCGATGAGCGGCTCGGATTTCTCTTTTTCGGCGGTCGTCACGGGGTACCTGCCAGTGCTTCTCGATCTTTCCCAGCCTGCTTCACGGGCTTCGGCGGCCGGGTGGGCCGCACGGGGCGGATCAGGGCCGCTCCCGCCACGGCCAGCCCCGCGTCGGCGCACGCCTCGGCGACACCGACCAGTTCCCACGCGGTCCGCGTGCCGAGACCGAGCACGACGAGCACACCTTCGGCGGATTGGTCCTCCACGACCGGCCTTGCCGGAGCCACCGTGACGACGGTGTACCGGCGGCCGGCGAGTTCGGCGATCCTGGTGGCCGCGGTCCGCGCGGCGTGATCGCCGTCGGCCACCAGCACCAGCAGCCGCCGCTGCGGAAGCCGGGACACGAGGCGGCGGTAGTGGACGTCGCCGTCGATCTCGTCGGGGGTGACGTCGATCCGCCGGATGTTCCACGGCTTGTCGTCGCCCAGGAGCTTCGCCCGGAGGCTCCGCTCCGCTTCGGGATCGGCCTCGTCGGCAATGTCGACAGTGGCCAGCACCGGCCCGCCGAGCGCGGCGCCGATCTCCTGCTCGTCGCGCAGCCGCCGGTCGGTGCGGGCGGCGAACAGGTGACCGAGCAGGCCGAACACGAAGAACAACGCCGCGCCGCCGAGGGCGAGCTGCGGCAAGGTCGGCGCCGCCGCCGAAGTCGGCCGCTGGGCCGCGCCCATGACGACCATGCTGCCGAGGCCGCCGCTCGTGGTGTCGGTGGCGTTGAGCGTCGACATCGCCTGCTCGATCGACGAGCGCAGCGCGGCCAGCTCGGTGCGAAGCTGGACGGTCTCCACCGAGGTCGTCCCGTCGGAGACCTTCGCGGTCAGTTCGGTGATCCGCTGGTTCGTCTGCGCGACCTGCTGACGCAGGGTCTCGCGGCGTTCCTGCGCCACCTTGACCGCGGCGTCGCCGGTGCTGGCGAGGACCTGCGTCGAGTACTTCACGAATTCCTGGGCGACCTGATCCGCGACCTGCTGCGCGTGCTCGGCGGAATCGTCGGTCGCGGCGATGGTGATGACGTTGCCCTGCGCGACCGTGGTGCTCACCTGGTCACGCAGGTCGGCCCCGCTGCCGCGGCCGAGGACGGCGGCGGCCCGGTCGAGCACCACCGAACTGGTCGCCACCTCGGCCTGGGTGAGCAGTTCGTCCGCCTCACGCGGGCCCTGCAGCAGCACGTTGGACGTCGTCCGGTAACCGGGAGAAAGGATCAACGACGATCCCGCGCCGACCAGGGCGCCGAGGAGGGCCAGGACCACCAGGGTCCGCCACCTCCCGCGCAAGACCTGCCCGATCATGGACAGGCGCACCGTGTCGTCAGTCAAAGCCGGGATCTCCGTCCGGTGCGTGGGGGTGTGCATGAATCCCGTCGGACCGGCCACCGCGTTGGTTACAGGGTTGCCCGACTCTTGTTCAAAACGCGACCGGGAAATCGATCAACGGACCGCGGCCGCATAGGCGGCGAGCAGGGCTTTCTGGGAGTTCTCCCACGAGAGCGGACCGGCGACGCGCGCCCGTCCCAGCTCACCCATGGCGGCTCGCTGGTCCGGCGAATCGAGCAGATGCGCGATCAGTTTCGCGAACTCCGGCTCGTCGTTCGCCGGGGCGTAAAGGGCGGCCTCCCCGGCCGAAACCCTGGCCTCCCGCAGCTCGAAGGAGACGATCGGACGGCTCATCGCCATGTACTCCATGATCTTGTTCATGGTCGACACGTCGTTGAGCGGATTCAGCGGATCCGGCGAAAGGCAGACGTCGGCCGAGGACAGATAGCGCAGAAGGTCCTCGTCGGAGATCCGGCCGGTGAACTCGACCTGGTCGTCGAGCTTGAGTTCCTTGGACAACGCCACCATGGCGTCGAAAGCGTCGCCAGAGCCGATGAACACGGCGTGCCAGTCGGTGCGGCCGACGGCGTCACGCAGCGAAGCGAGCGCGCGCAACGCGTAGTCGACGCCGTCCTGCGGACCCATCACGCCGAGGTACGCCAGCAGATGCGGCTTGCCCTTCTTCAATTCGGGCTCGGCCGGAACCAGGTGGAACCGCTCGACCACGGGCGCGCTGCGCACGACGAAGACGTCGTCCGGTGATTTGCCGCCGCGCTTCACGGCGACGTCCTTGTAGCTCTCGTTGGTCGCGATGACGACGTCGGCCGTCTTGTACGTGCGGCGCTCCAGCGCGCAGACCGCGCGGTACAGGAAGTCCTCACCGCGGTCGAAACGCGAGAGGTACAGCTCGGGGCAGAGGTCGTGCTGGTCGAAGATGAACTTCGCGCCCTGGCGCTTGAGGTACAGCGCGACCAGGAACAGCAGGTCCGGCGGGTTGCAGGCGTGCACGACGTCCACGCGGCCGACCTTGCGGGCGAGCCGCAGCGTGTGCCACAGCGCGGAGCCGTACTCCTGGACGTACCCGGCCGGGCCACCGGTGGCGGCCTTCAGCGGGTACCGCAGGATGTGGACGCCGTCGATGGTGACTTCGGCTTCGGTGTCCCTCTTCGTCCCTTGTGGACAGATGACGTGGACTTCCCAGCCGGCGTCGCGAAGTGTCTGGCATTCCTGCCAGACGCGGCGATCGAAGGGGACGGACAGGTTCTCGACGAGGATGAGAGCTTTACCAGGCAAGACCGACATATCCCTCTTCAGCCCGGCGACGGTCGGCGTCGGGTACGCGGACGAGATCGATGATGGTGTGGCCGCCGCCCGCCGGGAGGGCAGCGAGGACGTCCGGATCGGTGCAGCCGACGAGGCAGACGTCGGCGTGGTCGACGACCTCGCCGATGGAACCGGCGAGCAGCTGCCCGAGATGCGGCAGCCTGCCCTCGATGTACTCGCGGTTCGCGCCCATCAGCCGCGAAAGGCTGACGTTGGCGTCGTAGATGCGGAGGTCGTACCCCTTGCCGAGCAGGCGCTCGGCGAGCTCGACGAGCGGGCTCTCCCGCAGGTCGTCGGTGCCGGGTTTGAACGACAGGCCGAACAGGCCGACCTTGCGCTTGCCGGTACGCGCGACCAGGTCGAAGGCGCGCTGGAGGTGTTCGTCGTTGGAGGGCAGCACGTGCGACAGGATCGGGACGGCGACGTCCGCGCGGTGCGCGGCGTAGACCAGGCCGCGCAGATCCTTGGGGAGGCACGAGCCGCCGAAGGCGAACCCGGGGCGAAGGTAGGCGGGGCTGATGTTGAGCTTGCGGTCGGCGAGGAAGACGTCGATCACCTGGTGCGAGTCGAGCCCCAGCGCGCGGCAGATGGCGCCGAGCTCGTTCGCGAAGCCGATCTTGAGGCCGTGGAAGGAATTGTCGGCGTACTTCGTCATCTCGGCGACCGGGATCGCGACGCGGAACACCTCGCCGGGAAGGCCTTCGTAAAGCGCCGCGACGACGTCACCGCTGGCCGCGTCGAGCTCGCCGATGACGGTCTTGGGCGGGTCGAAGAAGTCCTTGACGCTGCTGCCCTCGCGCAGGAACTCGGGGTTCACCGCGACCCCGAAGTCGACGCCCGCGGTGCGGCCGGACGACTTTTCGAGGATGGGGACGAGCAGATCAAGGCAGGTGCCCGGGAGCATGGTGCTGCGGAAGACGACGGTGTGGCGTTCGGCCTTGTCCTTGAGCGCTTCGCCGATTTCCTCGGCGACGCGCTCCAGGAACGCCGTCGACAGGCTACCGTTCGGCGCCGACGGGGTACCGACGCAGATCAGGGAGACTTCGCTGTCCGCGATCGCCTGTCTTACGTCGGTCGTGGCTCTCAGCTTGCCCGCGGCGACGACCTCCGCGGTCAGCTCGCCGATCCGCTCTTCGACCACCGGCGCCTTGCCGCTGGAGACGAGTTCGATCTTCACCGGGTTCACGTCGACCCCGACGACCTCGTGCCCGCGACCGGCGAGGCACGCCGCCGACACGCAACCGACGTAACCGAGCCCGAAGACGCTGATCTTCATGACGAATTCCTCCAGCCGCGTTCCGCTGCCCGTTGGTCGGCGGGACGGCCGGGTTCGTTACCGGTGTCCGTCGTTCGCCTGCTTTTGGCGGAATGCCTGTGCGGCAAGGGAATTACTCATCGTCCGAAGGGTGCGAAACGCTACAAGGGTCGCGTAAGGGTTTCGTCTCGATCCGCTGTACACGCGCGAAACGATCTCGCGGTTGCCTCCCGGCGACTCCGGAATGTTCCGTGCTGGTCAAGCCGTCGACGCCGCTTTTAGGTTGATTTCGTCAACGACGAGCACCTGGGGAGCCGATGCGCAGAACCTTGTCCAGAAGATCATTTCGCGCCGTCGGCGCAATGACCTTGGCATTCACCCTCACCGGAGCGATGGCCGCGGTACCCGCGTACGCCGACCCCGGACCGAACCTCAAGATCACGGCGGCCGTGCCGGACGGGCGCTGGCTGAGGGACGAAACCATTCCGATCGACCTGACGATCACCAACATCGGCGACGCCACAGCGACGGAGGTCAAGGCGCAGGGAAGTACCTACTCCGGTCCCCATTACAGCTTCGACCTGAACACCTGGGGAGAGCTGAGCCACGGCGGTCCCGGAGCGACCTTCCAGGCGGGCGAAAGCCGCACCTACCGCCTGACGGGCCGGATCTGGGCCGTCGAAGCGGGCAATCCCGTCGTGAGGCTCGACGTGATGACCCCCGTCGACACCGACTTCGGGGACAACACCATCGACGTTCCGGTGAACGTGGTCCCACCCGAAACCACCGAACGCGTCGCCGGCCAGGTTTACGGGGACAAGAACCGGGACGGTGTGCCTTCCCCCGGCGAGGAGCTGGCCGGGATCACCGCACGGATAGGCAGTTTCAACATGCCACAGGAACTGTCGGTGGTCACCGACGCCGCCGGACGGTTCTTCTTCGACGCCGTCCCGGTCGGGTCCCATCGGTCCCTGTACTTCCGCGATGTACCCGACGGCTGGCTGCTGCCGGAAAACACCTCGATGCGCCTGGACGGCAGCGGCGATTTCCAGAACCTGAGCATCCGAGGTCAGCAGCCGCTCAGCCAGACACTTCAAGCGAAGCTCGAATTCGACAAGACGAGCTATGCACCTGGAGGAACGGTCAAGGCGACGGTCACGCTCACGAACAGTGGCGAGCACCCGCTCTCCGGTCTCTTCGTGACTTGCAGGGACAACGGCGACGGAACCGAGCTGAAGATCCCACAGGACCAGTGGGGCGCGTTCGGCTCCCCTCAGGCGGGTGCGCTGACCTCGGGTCAGCGACTGGTGTTCGCCCTGACCGCCCAGGTGCCGGAAAAGGCGTTCTACTTCGGCAAGACCACCCTTTCCTGCGAATTCAGCGGCAAGACCTATCTGTCCGGTCCGGAGGTGTCCGCCGAAGCCAAGGTGCCCGGCAAGCGTGCCGACGCCCGCGTCCTGGCCTGGGTCGACAAGAACGGCAACTGGACGCCGGACGACGGTGAAGGCTTGGCAGGCATCACCGCCACCTTGTCCACAAAGGACAACCGGCTGGTTTCGTTCGCCAGGACCGACGCCAAAGGCGTCGTGACCTTCCCGGGTGTCGCCGTCGGCGAGTACGTGTTCCGCGTGGCGGGACCATGGAAGGCGGTCCACAGTTCGACCATCCAGCACGTCGCGCCGCCCTACGGGTGGGACCCGTGGGTGCAGATGGAGCCGCGCTGAGCTGAATGCGCACCAATGTGGCATAGGGAACGCTCAGCGTCTCCTATGCCACATTGGTGCGCACTCCTGCTCAGCCTTGAACGAACTTCGTCGCCAAGGCCTGCCCGACCGAGGCCGACTTCCCGTTGTCCTCGATCGGCGACACCTTCGAGTTCTTGAAGCAGATGTACGTGACGCCCGAGTCGACGCCGCCGTTCTTCGGGTCCGGGTTGATCCCCAGCGCCTTCGCGGCCGCGTAGGACGCTTCGCCGATGATGTCCTTCGGGCCGGTGTCCCCGATGACGGTGTAGAGCACCTTGTCGTTGTAGATCACCGCGCACGAACCGGCGCCCTTGAGGCCCGCCTTTTCGAAGTTCCACGTGCCGCTGATGCTCGGCACGACGACATAAGGCGTCTGGTCGGCGATCAGCGCCTTGCCGTCGGAGCGCGGGTACGCGGTGCCGTCCTGGAACCACGGGTCGGTGTTCTTGTTGCAGCGCGCGGTCGGCTGCCCGTCGCAGTCGATGTCCATGTCGGCCTTCCAGAACACCGCGCTTCCCGCGTCGCAGACCGCGATGGTCCGGCCGGTTTCGTCGTCGGTCTTGTACTTGCCGTTCGACACCTGCTTGCAACTGGTGGTCTTCGCCAGCAATTGCTGGGCTGTCGGGGCCGCCTGCATCGAAGGGGAAGCCGCGGCCGTCGCCGCGGGAGCCAACCCGGCGGCCACCACCATCGCCGAGAACAAGAGCAGTTTCCGCATTCCGAACACCCCTTTGTTAATAAGACTTCTTTATCGAGGGTGCTCAGGATGCCGCCGCCGACGGCTTCGATTCAAGGGTTATTTTCCCACCGCACAAAGAAAAACGGTCAAAGGCGGGCAAGCCTGGCGACCCGCGCCATGATCCGTCCCGCTCGGCGGTACAGACCTTCCCGCTCACCGAGCACGCCGTCGATCCACTCCTGGTCGACGTCGTGCCGGACCTCGATCCGCGGCCGCAGCCAGCCGTCGCGCGAAGCCGCGCCGCCTTCGGTCGTGTAGACCCTCGTCGCACCGGAACGCCGGAGTCTGCTGAGCACCCGCCGGTCGTAGGCGCCGAACGGCGGCGCGTACGCGCGCACGGGTTTCCCGCTCAGTTCCGCGAGCAGTTTCGGCGCGGTTTCCAGTTCACGCCGGGCGTTCCGGTCGTCCAGCCGCCGCCAGTCGCGGTGTTCCCAGCCGTGCGAACCGATCGACATCCCCGCCTCGACCAGCGCGCGAAGGCCGTCGGCGTCGAGGAAACCCCGCTGCCCGATCCGGCCGGCCAGCGGGAAGAACTCGGCCGTGAGATCGCGCTCCACCAGTCTGGGGAGCGCGATCTCGACGTCCGACGAGTTGCCGTCGTCGAAGGTGAGGCCGACGTCTTCGCGTCCGGCCACGGTGTCGAGCACACGCTCGAACTGTTCGACCGTCACCCACGTTTCGTTCTCGCCAGGATCCAGCGCGCGCACGGGTCTGCCCACGCCGCCTATCGCCAGGATCACCATCCGCGCCTCATTCGGGACCGAGTTCGTTTCCCGATTAATCGAGTTGGCGAATGGAGTAGTTACATGATCCCGCAAGGTGTCCACGAATGGATTACTTGCGGATCTCCAGGGTGCAGCACTTCGGGCCGCCGCCCGCCTTCCTGAGCTCGGAAATGTCCAGGAAGACGACTTCGTAGCCGCGTTCGGTCAGCCGCGACGCCAATCCGGTCGCCTCGACCGGCAGGACGACGTTGCGGCCGTCGGACACCCCGTTCAGGCCGAAGCACTCCGCGTCGGCCCGGTCCGCGATTACCGCGTCCGGGAACATCCGCTCCAGCACCTTCCGCGACCCGGCCGAGAAGGCGTCCGGGTAGTAGGCGATCTGGGCGGGCGTGGTGTCGGTGGCCTCGGCGAGCACGAACAGCGCGGTGTCGAGGTGGTAGTAGCTCGGGTCGATCAGCCGCAGCGACACGACCGGGACCCCGAGGACCTCCTGCGCTTCGGCGTGCGCGGCCGGGTCGGTCCGGAACCCGGTGCCGGCGAGCAGGACCTTGCCGGTCCACGCGAAGTCGCCCTCGGCCTCGTTGATCTTCTCGGGCATGGTGATGTCGCGGTAGCCGTGCTCGACGAACCAGCGGCGGAAGTGCTCGGCCTCGGCGGTGCGCTGCGGCGCGCGGAACCGCGAGCCGAGGACACGGCCGTCGACGACGGTGCCGGAGTTCGCGGCGAACACCATGTCGGGCAGGCCGGGCTGGGGGTCGATCTCCTCGACGGTGTGGCCGAGACGCCGATAGGTGTCGCGGAGTTCGGTCCATTGCGCCATCGCGGTGTCGACGCTGACCGGGACCGACGGGTCCATCCACGGGTTGATGACGTAGTCCACCGCGAAGTACCGCGGCGGGCACATGAGGTAGCGGCGCGTCGTGGGTACACGGGGCTGCTGCTCCAGTTCCGGCATACCCGAAGGGTAAGGCTTACCTAATTCCGCAATCAATCGCTGTTCGCTGCGCATATACCTGCTAAACATTGCGTGTGAACACCATCGACCAGCGAATCGTTTCATGTCTGATGGCCAATGCGAGGTCCAGCTACGCCGACATCGGCAAGGTCGTCGGCCTGTCCGCGCCCGCGGTGAAACGACGGGTCGACAGACTGCTCGAAACCGGGGTCCTGCGCGGGTTCACCGCGGTCGTCGACCCCGAGGCGCTGGGCTGGGGCACCGAGGCGTTCGTCGAGATGACCTGCAACGGCAACATCACCCCCGCCCGGATCCGCGCCCGGCTGGAGCCGTTGCCGGAGGTCGTCGCGGCGTACACGGTGTCGGGGGCGGCCGACGCGATCGTCCATCTGCGCGCGTCGGACATCCACCATCTGGAGACCGCGCTGGAACGCCTGCGCGGGCTGGAGATCGTCGACCGCACGGTCTCCACCGTCGTCCTGTCCAGGCTTCTGGAGCGCCCGCCGACGCCCGAAGCGTGACACCCTCGACCCCGTGACCGATCAGATCCGCTCCAGCCACGACGGCGGCGTCGCCGTGCTCACCATCGACGCGCCCGCGACCCGCAACGCCCTGACCCTCGCCCTCTCCGCACAGCTGGCCGAGGCCGTCGCGCGCGCCGAAGCCGACGAAAGTGTCCACGCTGTGGTCATCACCGGCGCACCGCCGGCGTTCTGCGCGGGCGCCGATCTGGACACTCTCGCCCGCGCCAGCGAAGACGGGCTCCGCGCGATCTACGACGGATTCCTCTCGGTGGCGCGGTGTTCCCTGCCGACGATCGCCGCGGTCGGGGGTGCCGCCGTCGGCGCCGGATTGAACCTCGCGCTCGCCGCGGACGTCCGCATCGTGGGACCGAAGGCGAAATTCGTGGCCAGATTTCTCGATCTGGGCATCCATCCCGGCGGCGGGATGACATGGATGATCCAGCGGCTCGTCGGACCGCAGAAGGCCGCGGCGATGACGCTCTTCGGTGAAGTCGTCGGCGCCGAAGCCGCTGTCGAATGCGGGCTCGCGCTCCGGCTCGTCGAAGGGGATCTGGTCGAGGCGGCCCGTGAACTGGCGAAACCCGCCGTCGGCGCCCCGCGAGACGTCCTTCTGGCGACGAAACGCACGCTCCGGCACACCGCGGGACTGACCGACCATTCGGCCGCCGTCGACGCCGAGATCGAGCCGCAGGTGGCGTCACTCACCGCACCCGCGTTCACCGAGCGGCTGGCCAAGCTACGGGCGTCGATGACCGGCCAATGACCGTTCCTCGACCGGACTTCACTACGCTGGAAGGAGATACGGCTCACAATCGAGCCGCATCCCTGACCGTTACCATCGGTAACAGATAAACCGGATAATCCCCGCTCAGCGGCGAGCTCAGGACACTCGAGGAGTAGGTCCAGACCGTTTTTACGGCAACCTGGAAAGTGTCCCGAGGGCTAACCTCGGGACATGGCACCTGTGACCTGGCCGACATCGCCGGGCGAGGCACGCCGATCCCCGGCACGGCCGGGGACGACGCACGTCGGGAGAGAGGGAATCCCTGACCTATGAGCACGAGTGCGAACGGCAACGGCTCCTTGTCGGCCGTCAGGCCCACCGAGGTCGCCAAGCTGGACCGGGTGGTCATCCGGTTCGCCGGTGACTCCGGTGACGGCATGCAGCTGACGGGCGACCGGTTCACCTCCGAAGCGGCCGCCTTCGGCAACGACCTGTCGACCATGCCGAACTTCCCCGCGGAGATCCGCGCGCCGCAGGGCACCATTCCCGGCGTCTCGAGCTTCCAGGTGCACTTCGCCGACTACGACATCCTCACGCCGGGCGACCGGCCGGACGTCCTGGTCGCCATGAACCCCGCCGCGCTGAAGGCGAACGTCGCCGACGTCCCGGCGGGCGGGACGATCATCCTCAACACCGACGAGTTCTCGAAGCGGAACCTGGTCAAGGTCGGCTACGAGAACGACCCCCTCGACGACGACACCCTTTCGGCCTATCAGGTCCACCGGGTGGCCATGTCGACACTGACCAGGGGTGCGCTCGAAGAGACCGGTCTGTCCAAAAAGGACGCCGAACGCGCGAAGAACATGTTCGCGCTCGGGCTGCTCTCCTGGATGTACCACCGGCCGACCGAGGGCACGGAGCGGTTCCTGCGCGAGAAGTTCGCGAAGAAGGCCGACATCGCCGAGGCCAACATCCTCGCCTTCCGCGCGGGCTGGAACTACGGCGAGACGACGGAGTCGTTCGCGACGACGTACGAGGTCGCGCCCGCGAAGCTGAACCAGGGCACGTACCGCCAGATCACCGGGAACACCGCGCTGGCGTACGGGCTGGTCGCCGCCGGGCAGCAGTCCGGCCTGCAGATCCTGCTGGGCACGTACCCGATCACCCCGGCGTCGGACATCCTCCACGAGCTGTCCAAGCACAAGAACTACGGCATCCTCACCTTCCAGGCCGAGGACGAGATCGCCGGTATCGGCGCCGCGCTCGGCGCCTCGTACGGCGGCGCCCTGGGCGTCACCTCGACGTCCGGGCCCGGTGTCGCGCTGAAGTCCGAGGCCATCGGCCTCGCGGTGATGACCGAGCTGCCGCTGGTGGTCGTCGACGTCCAGCGCGGCGGCCCGTCGACCGGCCTGCCGACCAAGACCGAGCAGGCCGACCTGCTGCAGGCGATGTTCGGCCGCAACGGCGAATCGCCGGTGCCGATCGTCGCGCCGCTGTCCCCCGCCGACTGCTTCGACGCGGCGCTGGAGGCCACCCGGATCGCGCTGAAGTACCGCACCCCGGTGTTCCTGCTCTCGGACGGCGCGATCGCGAACGGCTCCGAGCCGTGGCTGATCCCGGACGTCGAGGACCTGCCGGATCTGCGCGTGGAATTCGCCACCGAGCCGAATGCCGAGGACGGTTCCGGGGAATTCTGGCCGTATGTACGCGACCCCGAGACCCTCGCCCGCGAGTGGGCGCTGCCGGGCACCGCCGGCCTGCAGCATCGCATCGGCGGGCTGGAGAAGGCCGACAAGACCGGCCACATCTCCTACGACCCCGACAACCACGACAAGATGGTCCGCCTGCGCCAGGCCAAGATCGACGGCATCGCCGTCCCGGACCTCGTCGTCGACGACCCGAGCGGCGGCAAGGCACGGGTGCTGGCGCTCGGCTGGGGCTCCTCCTACGGCCCCATCGGCGCCGCGTGCCGCCGCGTCCGCAAGGACGGCATGCCCATCGCGCAGGCGCATCTGCGCCATCTCAACCCGTTCCCGGGCAACCTCGGCGACGTACTCCGTTCGTACGACACCGTCGTCGTCCCCGAAATGAACCTCGGCCAGCTTTCGATGCTCCTGAGGGCCAAGTACCTCGTCGACGTGAAGTCGTACACGAAGGTCGCCGGGCTGCCCTTCAAGGCCGAAGAGCTGCAAGGCGTCTTCACGGAGATCATCACCAGTACGGAGGGGACGAAGTGACCGCGATCGATCTGGGGATCCCCACCCTCGGCGGCCTGGACCTTGTGCCGACCGAGACCGAACCGCAGAAGGCCAAGGACTACAAGTCGGACCAGGAGGTCCGCTGGTGTCCCGGCTGCGGTGACTACGTCGTGCTCAACGCCGTGCAGTCGTTCCTGCCGACGCTCGGCCTCAAGCGCGAGAACATCGTGTTCATCTCGGGGATCGGGTGCTCGTCCCGGTTCCCGTACTACCTGAACACCTACGGCATGCACTCGATCCACGGCCGGGCGCCGTCGATCGCGACCGGGCTCGCGACCGCGCGGCCGGATCTGTCGGTGTGGGTCGTCACCGGTGACGGCGACGCGCTGTCCATCGGCGGCAACCACCTGATCCACGCGTTGCGGCGCAACGTGAACATCAAGATCCTGCTGTTCAACAACCGGATCTACGGCCTCACCAAGGGCCAGTACTCGCCGACGTCCGGGCCGGGAATGGTCACGAAGTCCACCCCGATGGGCTCGGTCGACACCCCGTTCAATCCGCTTTCGCTGGCGATCGGCGCCGAGGCGTCGTTCGTGGGCCGCGCGCTCGACTCGGACCGCAAGGGCCTGACCGAGGTGCTGGAGGCCGCCGCGAAGCACCGTGGGTCGGCGCTGGTGGAGATCTACCAGAACTGCCCGATCTTCAACGACGGCGCCTTCGACGTCCTCAAGGACAAGGACGAGGCCGCGACCCGGCTCATCCCGCTGAAGGCCGGCGAGCCGATCAAGTTCGGGCCGCAGGGCGAATACGGCGTCACGCGGAGCGGCTGGGCCGGCCTGGAGGTCGGGAAGGTCGCGAACATCGGCGAGGAGAACCTCGTCGTGCACGACCCGGCGATCGAGGACACCTCGTACGCGTTCGCGCTTTCGCGGATCGGCGACCAGAACCTGAACCACGTGCCGACCGGCATCCTGCGGCAGGTCGAGCGGCCCACCTACGACGACCAGGCGCGCGCCCAGGTCGCGGAGGCCCAGGCCGCCCGCAAGCCCGACCTGCAGGGCCTTCTGCGCGGCAAGGACACCTGGACCGTCGTCAGCTAGCCGGTCCTCAAGCGCGTGAAGGCCCCCTTCCCTCGGCTGAGCCGAGGGAAGGGGGCCTTCACGCGCTTCATCAGGTCAGGGGACGGAAGCCCACGCGCTCCGCGTCGGCGGCGGTCCGGAACCAGACCTCGGCGACCATCTTCGGGAACTGGGCCGAGTCCTCCGTGCAGTACCGAAGGGCGGTCACGCTGGCCTTGACCGCGAAGTCGTCGGCGGGACGGCCACCGCCCGGCCGCGGCATCGCCGAACCGGGGCCGAAGGGACCGGGCGGGACGGACTCCGCGACCGGAGCGACCTGCCGCGCGGGCGGGGGCTCCGGAGCGGGCATCGCGTCGCCGGGCTGGACGGCGGGCTCGAACAGCGAGCCGCTCTGGCCACCAGACAGTTCCGGCTCACGACGTTCGATCGCCCGCATCGACGGCTGGATCGGCTGCGGCGGCTCGAAACCACCGCGCACCGCACCCCGCGGCGTGCGCTTGGGCAGCACCTGGGTGGCTTCGGCGGGCGTCTCGGGCTCCGAGTCGAGGAGACCGGCCTTCGCTTCTTCGTCGGAACCGAAGGCGTACGCGGGCGGGTCGTGCAGCTCCTCTTCCCGCTCGAACCAGTTGGTCTCGACGGGCGCCTGTTCGTTTTCCACGCGCGAGGCGGGGCTGAACAGCGAAACCGGCTCCGGCTGCGTCTCGGCGCCTTCGGGGTCCAGCTGCATCTCGAGCCGGGACCGGTACGGCGCCTCGGCCGGTGCCGGCGGCTGCGGCTCGGGTTCCGGCTCGGGCTCGACGTCCAGCTTCGAGGCGGGCTGGAGGTAATCGGTCGCCGCGGCGACGTACGGGTTCGCGGGCTCCGGCTCCGGCTCCGGTTCGGGTTCCGGCTCCGGCAAGGCCGCCGGGATGAACTGCGTCCGCTCGGCCGGGTGCTCCTGGTCCGGCTCGGGCTCCGGGTCCGGCTGAGGCGCGGTGCGGTACTCGGCCTCGTACTCTTCTTCGGGCTCGAAGACCTGCGTCGGGGAGTGCTCCGGCTCCTCAGTGACTTCGTCCTTGACGGGCTCCTCGGCGGGCTCGGTCCACTGCTGCGCGGGCTCCTGCTCGGTGAGCGTCTCGGGGTACGCGGGCTTAGGCGGCTCTTCGACGGCCGCGAACTCCTCGTCCAGCTCGTCGTGCGACGGCTTCGCGAGGTACGCGGTCCCGCCGGCGACGGCCGCCGCCCCGGCGCCGAGGCTCACCCCGGCCGGCAGTCTCGACGTCTCGGCGTGCGCGGTGGCCAGCGAGCTTTCCAGCTCACGGATGCGCTTGCGCGCCGGGAGTACGAGCACCAGCCAGGTGAGCAGCGCGCCGACGACGAACGCCAGCAGACTCCACAGCCAAACCTGTCCGAAAATGGACATCTAACCTGCCCTTTGTCAATGCGTTCGCGCGACCAGGTAGTCGGCGACCGATTCGCAGGCGTCCCGGGCGGGCGACGCGGGCAGCGCCGCGAGCTCGGCACGCGCCCGACGAGCGTAGTCGGAAAGAGTTTCGCGTGCGCGTTCGAGTCCGGACGAGGCACGCAGCAGGTCCAGGGCCTCGGCGACGAGCGCGTCGTCGGAGATCGGGCCGGACAGCAGCTCCACCAGGCGCGGGTCGGTGGCCGGGTCGGCCAGCGCGTACAGCATCGGAAGCGTGCGGACGCCTTCGCGCAGGTCCGTTCCCTGTGCCTTGCCGAGCTCGTCCGAGGCGGACGCGATGTCGATCACGTCGTCGGAGATCTGGAACGCCGTCCCGATGATGTCGCCGAAGCGGCGAAGCGCGTCGATGTACTCGTCGGGCGCGCCGGACATCATCCCGCCGAAGCGGCCGGAGGTGGCGATCAGCGAGCCGGTCTTCTGCGCGATGACCGTCAGGTAGTGCTCGACCGCGTCGTCACCCTCGGCCGGGCCGACCGTCTCGCGCATCTGGCCGGTGACCAGCTCGCCGAAGGTCTCGGCGATGATCCGGGCCGCGTCGGTGCCGAGGTCGGCGACCAGCCGCGAGGCGTGCGCGAACAGGAAGTCGCCGGTCAGGATGGCGATCGTGTTGTCCCAGCGAGCGTTGACGCTCTCCGCGCCGCGGCGCATCGTCGCCTCGTCCATCACGTCGTCGTGGTACAGCGTCGCGAGGTGCACCAGCTCGACCGCCGCCGCGGCGGTGACCACCTGGTCGCCCTGCTTCGGCCCGAACTGCGAGGCGAGCAGCGTGAACAGCGGACGGAAACGTTTGCCACCCGCCTCGACCAGGTGCGAGGCGGCGTCCTCGACGGCCTTGACGTCACTGCGGACGACCTCGCGGAGCAGGGTCTCGACGTCGGCGAGACCGGTCGCGAGGGTGCGCAGGAGCTGCTCGTCGGCGATCTGGAGTCCCACGGACGCGCGCAGGTCCTCGATGGCACCACCTGGGGCAGGTGAAGACACAGACACGTCGGCTCCGCTCTCTTTGACACCGTTCGGGGTTGCTCCCAGCGTAGTGGCTAGCAGCTGAGGCCTGTTGACGTGCTGTCCAGGGGAAACGGTGACGAATATGACACCCCCGCCGAGTATCCTGCCCACTTCGGCGCGAACTGGGGGAACGACATGGGGAGTCCGGACGATTCCGGCGACAGACCGGCGTGGAGACCGCCCGCCGAAGACCACCGCGAGCAGCGTTCGACGGTGTGGATCACCGTCGTCCTCTTCGCCGTGTTCATGGCGGTGATGCTCGTCGTGGCCGTGCTCGTGGTGGACGGCGTGAAGGCGGCCTGAGTCAGCGGCGGCGGATCTTGATGTCGTCCATGCAGGTCGCCTTGCCGGCCACGTCGCGGTACGGATAGCCCTTGGCGTCCAGCAGTTCCATGACCTTCAGCTCGGCCTCGTCGAGCACCTCGCGCTCCTCTTCGCCCCGCAGCGTGATGCGGAAGGTGAACGCGCCGAGGTGCGCGCTGTAGGTGAGCAGGCCGTCCTCGGTGAACCCCATCGACTGGTGCTGGTCGAGCTCGGCGAGCAGCCGGGCGCGGGTCTCGGCGTCGGGGTGGTCGAACTTGCCGTTGACGAGGACGCGGTAGGTCGGCATGCGTCCAAATATACAGACCTGTATTCGGATACGAACCCGAATATCCAACGGGTGTCCATGATCCACGGTCGAGTGAAACGACCGTCACGCACGCAACGGCCGAATCCGACACGCAGATAGTGATGACAAAGGAAGAACGGCCAACCGGCTCGCTCTCCGTCACGTGAGGAGGACGTGGAATGCGCATCACCATCGCAAGCCGGGCAGGCCTTGTCGGCGCCCTGCTGCTGGCAGGTCTCGGCGCCGGGGTGACCCCGGCGGCGGCGTCGAACCCCGCGGGCGTCGCCTCACTCGGCTCCGCCGCCTTCACCAAGGGGACCTCGGCGCCGATCTCGATCGCCTCGATCGCCGAATGCGCGGTCGAGGGACCGACGAGCAACTCGTCCGGGGTCGTGACCAGGACCGGGATCACGTTCGGTGGCGGCACGTCGACGTGCACGACCACCGTCGTCGACCCCGAAAACGACGTCACCACGACGAAGTCGGAGGCCAAGGGACAGAACTTCGAGCTGTCGGCCCTGGTCTCGTCGGGCGGGCCGCGGATCAAGATCAGGTCCTATTCGGTCAGCTGCACGGCGACCCAGACCAGCACGAACGCGAGCTGGACCTACGGCGGCGCGACCGGGCTCGGCACCCTGCCGTCGCCCGTGCCGGTCGGCTACGTCAAGCCGATCACCAAGTCCAACGGCACCCTGCTCGCCGAAGCGATCTTCAACGAGCAGACGCTGCCGGGTAACGGCAGCATCGGGCTGACCATGTTGCGGATCAAGTTCGCCCCGGGGTCGAACATCACCGGCGAAGTAGTCCTCGGCCGCACGGCCTGCTCCCCCACTCCGTAAGCCATCCCGCCGGGAAAGGGGCGTCCGGGATCCGGGCGCCCCTTTTCCATTCTGGCTTATATAAGCCAGGGCTGATACCTTGTCGGCATCCGAGCCGAGGAGGGCACCGATGGTCGACGTGACCAGCCAGATCAACTCCGTCCAGCGCAGGCTGGGCAAGCGCGTGGTCGAAGCGGGCGAGGCGGTGACGGCCACCGTCAGCCAGGTCTACGACACCGGCCTCGACGATCTCTGGGACGCCTGCACGAACTCCGAGCGCATCCCCCGCTGGTTCCTGCCGGTCAGCGGCGATCTGCGTGTCGGTGGCAAGTACCAGCTCGAAGGCAATGCCGGCGGAACGATCGAGCGCTGCGATCCTCCGAAGGGTTTCGCGGCGACCTGGGAGTACGGCGGCGACGTCAGCTGGATCGAGCTTCGGCTGAGCCCCGAAGCCGACGGGCGGACGCGGTTCGAACTCGACCACACCGCGGTGCCGAACGAGCACTGGAACCAGTTCGGGCCGGGTGCCGTGGGCATCGGCTGGGACATGATGCTGAACGGGCTCGCGCTGCACCTCGAATCCGGCGAGGCCGCCGACCCCGAGGCCGCAATGGCCTGGATGACCAGCGAAGAAGGCGTGCGGTTCATGACGCTGAGCAACGAGGCCTGGTACGAGGCCGACGTCGCCAACGGGACGGACGCGGCGACCGCCCGCACCCGCGCCGACGCCACCTTGGCCGCCTACACGGCGCCGCCGGAGAGCTGAAGATCCTCGGCGAGTTCCGGGGTGCGAAGCAGGCCGATGAGCTCGTCGTCCGCCCGGAACACGGCGCGGGCTCCCGGCATTCCCGCCTGCCGGAGCATCGCGTGCAGGACGTCGGCGTGCGGCTGGTCGAGCAGGGTCCAGACCATCGCGCGCCGTCTCCGGTCGTCCCCCAGTTCGCGGGCGGCCCACCAGCCCATGACGAGCGCGCTCACCTGGTTGACCGCCGTTTCCCGGCCCCGCGCCAATTGCGCGCGGTTCAGCCCGCACACCTTGATGGTCTGCTCGCCCTTCGCGGTCAGCGCGCGGTAGGTGCCGATCGACAGCACGAGGAACAGGTGCTTCAGCGGGTCTTCGGCGGTCGGGTCGATCAGCAGGCTGCCGCCGTCCGCGTCCACCGGGAAGAGGTCGCGTTTGTGGTGGCTGTTGCAGTACTCGCAGGCGAGCACGTGGTTGAGCCAGTCGAACGCGCGCCCCGGATTCCGCGCGATCGGCTCGAAATGGTCCACAGTGGACCCGAGCCCGTCGCCGCAGTACATGCAGTAGCCGCGGCCGGCGGCCATCACGTCCAGGCCCGCCCGCAGAGAACGCCGCACGGCACGCGAAACCCGCCAGAGTCGCCGGGCTTCTTTCGTGTCACCGGGAGGGATGCGCGCCGTCAGCTCCTCGAGATCGGCCACGACTTGCTCCGGCAGCGCGACCCGGCGAATCGCGATCACCGATCGTCGGCCTCGAACCGCCTGGCCACCTCGTCGACCCGGCTCGGCGGCGAACTGCTCAGCATGCCCCGCAGGCGTTCCCATTCCCGGACGCCGTTCGCGTCCGCGCGGCCGGAAGCCACCTGGAACTCGAGCTCGGCCAGATGCTCACGCAATTCGACCGCCTGCGGCGAATACGGCGTGTCCAGGCCGAAAAGGTCGGAGAGCACGGCGTCGTCGCCGGAACCGAACACGACCCGCTCGTACAGCTCCTCGGAGACCACGCGCGGCGGGACGTCCTCGTCAGGCCCCGAAAGGCGGATGAGGCCGCCCGGGTCGGCCGCCTGGCAGACGTAGGGGCTGTGCGTGGTGACGATGAACTGGATCCGCGGGAAATGCGCCTTGAACCACGATCCCATGCGTTTCTGCCACGACACATGGAGATGCGCGTCCACCTCGTCGATGATCACGACACCGGGGCTCTCGTGGTCGAGGCCCGCGCTGTCGAGTTGTTTGAGCAGGTCGACCACGAGCGCGGTCACCGTGCGGTAGCCGTCGCTCATCTCGCGCAAGGGGAAGCGATCGCCCCGGTACTCGACCCAGAGCCCGTCCGAATCGACGTCCCGGATCCGGTAACCACCGGGCAGGAGACCGTCACCGAGGATCTCCAGCGCCGCGTCCTTCAGCTCGCGAGCACCCGCTTTTCCTTCCAGGGCACGGAGATGCTGGTTGATCAGCCAGGTGACACCCTCGGCGAGCGAGGCGTCTTCGTGGAACAGGCTGGCCATCCGCGCCAGCGATCCCGCGCCGCGCATCCACGACTCGGCCTCGCCGCTCCCGCCCGCGAGCCGCCGGAACGGCCCGTACGCCGCGCAGAACGGCTGGCCCGGCGGAAGCCCGGAGATCGGCAGCAGACCGGAGTCGAGCCAGCGGACCTCGACCGGCGCCGGACCCTCTTCGCGCATCACCGACAGCTCGATCGAGCCGGACGTCTGATCGTTCGAGATCCAGCTGCCGGCGTCCGACAGCAGCCCCCAGGCGACGTCCGGCGCCGCCGCGACCGCGATGGCGCGCAGCAGCGAGGTCTTGCCGGAACCGTTGCGCCCGGCGAGGACCACCCAGCCCGGGCCGGGGAGCCGGAGGTCGACGGCGCGGGCGCCGCTGAAGCCGCGGATGTTCTCCAGCCGGACCCGCTCGATGTACATGGAGAAAGCTTAATGCCTGTCGGCGGAGCTGAGATGGGACCGGAAAGGGACTATTCGCGTGAACCCGCCTGGCCGAAGGCCCCGCTATCGCGGTGGGAGGGCGCCCTGTCGACGTCGATCGCGGGTTCGCGCGGGCGTCACCTGGGCCCCCGAAAGTGGGTCGCCATCACGAGCTCCATCACGGCGTGCGCCTTGGCGACGTCCACGGCCGGGAGCGCCCTGGACCGCGGCCATTCGTCGATCCCCCGCTCCCGCTGCGACGAAATCAGCAGCCGGACATGCCCGCGCGAGCCGAGGCTCCCGAACGGCGAGACGTACATGAGGAACCCGCTGTCGTCCTTGGTGCGAAGGGTGGCTCCCGGATTCCCGCTGAACGAGTGCTGACGGTGGTCTTTGCAGGTGCCGTTCGGGTCGGCGTGCCAGTCGCCGGGCGCGCCGCCGTTCGCGGTGGCCCCCGCCTCGATCTGCACCCGATGGCGTGGTTCGACGAAGTAGCAGGCCCCCGGCGTCGCGATCGGCTCGAACTCCGGCCCGAAGGTCTTCTTGACCGCGTCCCGGAACACCGTGCACTCGACGTTCGGGTCGGCGGCGCCGGCTGCCAGGATCGCGTCGGCACCTGAGGGCACCTGGGCCTCGACCGCCGGATCACAGGTCTCGCCCTTGCTGGTGGAGACCCAGTTGGCGCAGGCACCGACGCGGGCGCTGTCCTGAGCGTCCGGCGGGTAGACGAGGTCGCGGGGCAGCTTCGCGGCTCCGGCGGTGGCGAAGTCGCGGAGGAGTCCGCAGTCCTTGCTCCGGCTCTGGAACCCCAGCTCGAACTGGACCGCGCGCTGGAAACTGACCGGGACGGTGATCGCGCAGCCGCTGACCGCGCCCTCACGGCGGGATTCGACCTGGTACGCCTTCACCCCGGCGAGATCGATGACGGCTCCGTCGTTCCGGAGCGCCGCGTGGCCCGGGTCCACGTCCTCGACGTAAAGCAAGGCCTCATAGCCGCCGCGGAGGAGAGTGCACATCTTCCGGCCGTACTTCACCTTGGGCTCGCGTATCACCGGCCGGGTATCGCCGCCCTTCCTGCGGTCGTAGGCGGCCAGGTCGATCAGCTCACAGAAGTCGAGAGCGGCCAGCGTCGCGTCGACGGCCTTTCCGTCACGATCCGCAGGGCGCGGCTGTTTGGGCTGCCATTTCGGAAACTGCGGAGGCGGCAGGGGCGTATCCACGGAATCCGTACAAGCCGCGAGCAGCCCTAGGAGCACTGCGCCGAGAATCACTCTTCGAAACTTCATTACGCAGAGTGTGCGAATTCGCGGGGCAGCTCACCAGGTGGAACCCCGTTTTCCCGGGCAGGTTCACACGATTGATTTTCACGGATAGTCACCATGATCGCGGAGGCTATTCAGCAGGGAGCAGGACTTTATGCAGCCTGCTTCACCACCCCGGGAACCCTGGTAATCTTCCCGGCGTCGGATTACGCAGGGTGCATCGGGGAGACGCACCTTGTAGCCACGGGAGGGGCAGATGACGACGGTGACTTCGGGGCGGCTTCGGCTATTCAGCGGGGAACGGTTCGGCGCCATGGGGGTGCATGGCCGTGCCTGAGGGTTCGCCGACCTATGAGCCGGGGTTGCGTTGGAGCGAGGTCGACCGCTTTCGGCCCAGTGGGGGTTCGTACGGGACGCCTGTCGCGCAGGGCGCGGGGTTCAAGTACGACGAGGCGACCCTTCACGAGCTGGTGAAAGAGTGGTCTGACCTGGCAGTCGAGTACAAGAACGACCTGATCGACGCGAACAGGATTGCTTTTGCTCAGCCCCCAGGACTTGACTACGCAAGCGGGGACAACGCTTCCATAACCCGGCAATCCGGCGAGGCGCTCGTCGAAGCCCTCACTCAGCGCATCACCTACTGCGAGAACATGGCTAAGAAGTATCTGGTCGCGCTCGGCAAGTACGCCACTGCGGAAGAGCACGCCACCACAGTCGTCAACCAACAGCCGAAAGGCATCGCCTGATGCGTCGAACAGTCCTCATAGTCGGCGCGGTCGCGCTTACCGTCGGTGCTTGCTCGACCCCCACCCCGAACGGCACGCCCACACCCACCAGCGGCGGAACGAGCCAGAGCCCGTCGAACCCGGCCAGTACGCCTCCCGACGTACCCAAGGTCGGGGACCCGATCGACCTGGCAAGGTTCAAGCAAGCGCCTTGCAACACCCTCAACAAGTCTCAAGTCGAGGAACTCCTAGGCGTAGCGGCGGATGGCAAGTCCCGGGACGGCGCAGCCGGGCCCGCATGTACTTGGGTCGCCCCCTCCACTACCCGGCCTCTCGTCAGCGTGGTTTTCAGCAACGAGCAAGACAGCGGCACGGCGAGAATCTATGAAGCCAAGGGGAAGTCCTACCAATTCCTGGAGCCGCTCGAAGCAGTTGATGGCTACCCCTTGACCGCTTACGGCATCAAGGACGAGCGGTCTGCAGGCCGTTGCTCGGCCGCACTGGGAACCAGCGACACGGAAACTATCGGCGTCGCCGCGGAGCAATCCGAAGCAAACATCGGCAAGAAGGACCCTTGCGATGTTGCTCGTGAAGCCGCGATCAGGGTCCTCGCCACCATCCGAGGGGGCAACTGATGACGGCAGGACCGCTCACCGCCGCCCAGATCTACGAACAGATCACCGGTGGCGAAGGCCCGGGTTCATTGGCAGATGCACAGAAGAGTGGCTTCAACCTGACCCAGCGGCACCACGAACGGGCGCAGAAGCTCTCCGCGCTCACCCAGAAGACCATGGCCGGTTGGCAGGGTGGCGCCAGCGACGCCGCAGCCGACGCGACGAAGCCCGTTGTCGAAGCCGCGTACGACGACGCGATGCATCTGGCCGTCGCCCAGTCGGCGATCAGCGCGCAGATGGACGCGTTCGGCACGGCCAAGAACTCGGTCAAGCCGGTTCCGCCCGAGCAGCCCGCGCCGACGGCCGAGGACGTCAAGTCCGTCATGAGTGGCGGCCTGGTCGGCTACTGGAGCAAGGTCCAGGCGTACCAGGCCGACAGCCAGCACAACATCGACACCTTCGCGAGCTACCACTCCGCCAGCACCGCCAACGGTGACGAGCTGCCCGCCCAGTACGCGCAGCTCACCGACCCCGGCGGCAGTGTCACCTTGGACGAGGGCGGCGGCGGGAAGCCGGCCGCCAGGGGGTTCGGCGACGGTTCCGACGGGCGCGAGTACGGGGTCGGCGAGCCCTACCGAGGTCCGGGCGGTCCCGGCGGTACCGACGGGCCGAGTGGTCCCAACGGGCCGGGCACACCGGGTCAGACTGTCGGCGGCCCGCAGCCTGGGCAAGGGCCCCAGCCAGGTCAGCATCACCCCGGCCATCAGCTGCCGGACGACGGGACCCGCGCGAATTCGTATACGCCGCCCCAGACCACTCCGGTCGTGCCGCCGGCGGCGAACGCCGACTTCGGGCCGACCGGCAAGCCGAACCCGACGTACAACACGCCCGGCGCCTTCCCGCCCGGGTACGGCCCGGGAACGACCGGCCCCGGGGTACCGGGTTCGGGCATCAGGACACCAGGTGGGCCGGGCGGCGGCGGTTTCCGCGGCCCAGGCGGACCAGGCGCGACAGGCGGAGTAGGCGGGCCCGGACAGCAGCCCGGTATGGGTGGCCGAAGCGGCGCGGGGATGCCCGGTGAGGGCGTGGCCGGCCGTGGTGCGGTGGGAACGGCAGGCGCCTCCGGTCGTGGCGGGGCGAACGGGATGCCGATGGCGCCCGGCGCAGCTCGCGGGAAGGGCGAGGAGGACAAGGAGAAGAAGGCTCCGGCGTACCTCCAGAACCCGGACCCCGACGAGACCTTCGGTGGCTACACCGAGAAGCCGATGCCGCCGGTGATCGGCGAGAAGAAGAAGTAGCACCACAGTCCCAGGGGAGGGAGGCACGTGGTGCTCGCGCGCCCGGTCGAGATCACGCTCGACACCTTGTTGACCGCGTTCCGTCACGCCGGCTGCGGCGATCCGCATCTGATCTTCGCGGGCGGGCTGCGCTACATCCCGCCGTCGTCGCGAAACGGCGAGGACAGGGCAGCGTTCGAGGAGCTCGGCCAGCACGGGTTCACCGAGGGCAAGCGGCTGACCAGCGATTTCGAGGACGTCCTGCACATACTCGACCGGCCGAACACCGAGTACTACGCGACGTTGCGAACGGAGACGGAGCAGTACAACGTGCTCGTCGCCGTACGCGGCCGGGCCGCGGTCACCGCGATCTGCGAAGGCAACCGCGTGTGGCTGAAAGGTGTGCGGACCGCCGATCGCGCGGCGGCGCTCGTGATGAACCTGCCCGAGTACCCGCCCGCGCGGTTCGCCCCGTTCTCCTTGCCCCAGGACGACTTCAACGGCAGCGGCGGGGACGGGCTCTACGACGAGCCCGAGTCCCGAAGCCGCGAAGCACGACAGCTGGACGAGGTCTTCGAGCAGCCCTATTTCGGCGTCGGCTTCTTCGCCGCGGCTATGCACCCGGACGGGGGTAAACGCACCGAGGCGACGGACAGTCTGACCTATTTGGACCTCGACGCCGGACGGGTGGCCATGCACGTGAGCGGTTCACCCCGGAACAGGTACATCACCGTCCTGCCCGGCGAACCCACGCTACTGGCCCAGAAGGTCGCCGCGTTGCGGGCGAGCCTCGATCACTGACTCGATCAGGCGGACCGACCGAGCCGGATCCAGCGCGACAGCGTCCACAGTGGACCGAAGGTAGGGCTCGACATCGCAGGGCCGGTGGAGAAACAGCCCACACCGCCGATGTTCCAGGTACACCACCGGCGGTGCGTCGCCGAATTCCAGCAGAACGTGGGCATCGCCCGCATGTGCTCCGGCGGCGAACGGGATGACCCGGAGTTCGACGGTGGGCCGCTCGGCCATCGAGACGAGATGCCGAAGCTGATTCGCCATCACCAGCGGCCCACCGACCTGGCGGTGCAACGCCGCTTCGTCGATATAGGCGACGAATCTCTTCTGGCCCAGCACTGCGGCGGGAGAGTTCGCAGCCCTCGCGTAGGCGGGAGTCCGCAGCAGTCCCGGCAGGAGCGTGGTCCCGAAAGCGACGATCTTGGTGGCCTCCTTTTCGTACCGCGCAAGCGTTTCACCCTGAAGGGACACGTCACCGAACCACCAGGCCCCCGGATCGCGGGAGAGCGAGAGCAACGCTTCTCGCCGCTCTCCGGTGACCTGATACACCGCGAGCAGCGCCGACACCTCCTCCGCGGACGCCGCGCGCAGGCCGGTTTCGATCCGGCTGATCGTCGACTGGGACCACGCCAGTTTGTCGGCCACCTCGGTCGCGGCCAATCTGACGGCCTTCCGCGCGGCTCGCAGTCCGTCGGCGAGGGCTCTCGCCTGGGGTGTGGGCTTCGGCATCGGGAGTACCCTGCCCGGTGCGGCGGAGCAAGTCATTCGCCAAGCCGGGCGACCTCGCGAACGGCAGCGGAAATGGCCGGGAAGTCCTTGCGCAGCAAGGCTCCGTGGTTGCTCTCGACCTTCGCGCTCACCTTGATGTTCGGATTGCGGACGGTCACGGCGTCGAGCCCGGTCCGGATCTGTTCCTGCTCGTCCGCCTTGCTGCCGAAGGAGGTTCCCGAGGCGAGCACGTATCGCGTCGGCACGGTGATGCCGTCGAGCACCGGCCCCAGCTCGGCCTCCCGCGAAAGCTTGCCGAGCTCGATGTTGCTCTCCGCCTGCTGCGCGGCGGTCATCCGCGGGGCCAGGCCGGTCGGGCGCAGCAGCGGCATGATCAGGTTCAGGCGCTTGAACATCTTCCGGATCCGCTGCTCCATGGCCTCGTCGAGCCAGTCGTACGGGAAGGCGCCGTCGACCAGGACCGCGCCGATGGTGCGCTCCGGATTCCGGGCGGTCCAGTGCGCCGCGACGACCGCGCCGTAGGACCAGCCCACCACGATGGCCCGCTCCACTCCGCGGGCAGCGAGGACAGCGTCGACATCGCGGACGGCCGCCGCCATTGAGTAGTCCGCGGAACGGCGGGACTTGCCGCGGGCACGCTCGTCGTAGGTGATGTGGCGGAACTCCGAGCCCAGGTCGGCGAGGATCCGCCGCCAGTAGCCCTGGGTCGCGAACTGGCCGTTGAGGTAGACGATCGGGATGCCGGGGCCACCGGTGTCGGTGACGGCGAGCGCGGTGTCTTCGACGGGGACCATTCCGGTCCAGGGGGCGGTGATCGTGGCAGTGCTGTTCTTGGTCATGAGGAAACTATCGCGGTCCGGCCTGTCACACCTCTGACGTCGCACTGACACGAAAAAGCCCCCTCACGTCAGCGAGGGGGCCTTTCGCGAACCGGGACTACTTGAGGGCGAAACCGCCGGAGCCCGCCCAGTCGAGGGCGAACGCCGGGAGCAGGCCCAGCACCAGCGTGACGATGACGCCGAGCGTGATCGCCGTGGTGGTGAACGCGCCGGGCACGGTGACGGTCGGGCCGTCGGGCGCCGGCTCGGAGAAGTACATCAGCACGATCACGCGCAGGTAGAAGAACGCGGCGACGGCGCTGAAGATCAAGGCGACGACGACCAGCGGCGCCATCCCGTCGGACAGGGCCGCCGAGAACACCACGAACTTGCCGACGAAGCCACTGGTCAGCGGGATACCGGCCAGCGCCAGCAGCAGGAAGGTGAACACCCCCGCCAGCACCGGAGACCGCTTCGCCAGGCCCGCCCACGCGGACAGATGCGTCGCCTCACCGTTCGAGTCCCGCACCAGCGAGACGACACCGAACGCGGCGAGCGTGGTGAAGCCATAGGCCAGCAGGTAGAACAGCGTGCTCGACAGGCCGTCCTCGGTCATCGCGATGGCACCGACCAGCAGGAACCCGGCGTGCGCGATGGACGAGTAGGCGATCATGCGCTTCACGTCGGTCTGCGTCAGGCCCAGCACCGCGCCGATCAGCATCGAGATGATCGCGACGCCCCAGAGCACGCCGCGCCATTCCCAGCTGGTCGACTCGAACGCCACCTGGAACACCCGCAGGATCCCGCCGAACGCGGCGACCTTGGTGCAGGCACCCATGAACGCGGTGACCGGCGTCGGCGCGCCCTGGTAGACGTCCGGGGTCCAGGTGTGGAACGGACCGACCGAACCCTTGAACAGCAGGCCGACCGCGAGCAGCCCGAGCCCGGCGAACAGCAGCGTGTCCGACCGGTCCGAACCGGCGGCGGCGTTGGCGATGTCCGACAGCTTCACGGAGTTCGCGTAGCCGTAGAGCAGCGCGAGACCGTAGAGGAAGAACGCCGAAGAGAACGCGCCGAGCAGGAAGTACTTGACCGCCGATTCCTGCGAGAGCAGGCGACGCCGCCGCGCGAGACCGCACATCAGGTACAGCGGCAGGCTCAGCACCTCGAGCGCGATGAACATGGTGAGCAGGTCGTTGGCCGCGACGAACGCCATCATGCCGCCGAGCGCGAACAGCGTCAGCGGGAAGACCTCGGTCTGCATGCCGGTGGTGCCCACCTGCGCACGGTCCTGGACCGTGCCGGGGCGGATACCGGCCTGCGCGACGAACGCGCCGCCCGGCTCGACCGAACGGTCCGCGATCAGCAGCAGCGCGCCCAGCGCCAGCGCCAGCAGCGTGCCCCACAGGAACAGCGACGGCCGGTCGACGGCGATCGCGCCGCTGAAGGTCGTGACGCCGCTCTTCGGCGCGGAAGTGCTGGCGTACCAGGCCAGGAAGACGCCCGCCGCCCCGATCCCGACCAGGGAGAGGAAGACCTGCGACGGCCACCGCATGTGCTTGGGCAGGAAGGCTTCGAACAGCACGCTGACACACGCGGCCCCGAGGATGATCAGGATCGGCGTGACGGCGAAGTAGTCGATCGACGGCACCTGCAGCAGTGGCGCCTGGGTCAAGAAGAGCACGGTTTACTTGCCTCCCTGCACGGCAGACATGGTCTGCTGCACCGACGGGGTGATCGTGTCGAGCACCGGCTTGGGATAGAACCCGAGCGCGATGATCAGCACGACCATCGGCGCGAGGATCGCGATCTCCTTGCCGCCGAGGTCCTTGATGGCCTTGGTCGCCCCGAGTTCGGGGGCGATGGCCGTACCGGGGCCACCACCCGCGGCCATCAGGGCGTCACCGCGCACGGGGCCCTGCATGACGCGCTGGTAGAGCCAGAGCACGTACGCCGCGGCCAGCACCATGCCGACCGTCGCGATGATCGTGTACACCGGGTAGTCCACAAAGGACCCCAGCAGCACCAGGAACTCGCTGATGAAGGAGTTCGTGCCGGGCAGGGACAAAGTGGACAGACCGGCGATGAGCAGCATCCCGCCGAGCAGCGGGGTCACCTTCGCCATGCCGCCGTAGTCGGAGATCCGCGTCGATCCGCCGCGCATCACGATCAGGCCGACGACCACGATCAGCATGCCGGTGGCGAGGCTGTGGTTGAGCATGTACGACACCGAGCCGACCATCGCCTGCTCGTTGAAGGTGAAGATGCCCAGCGCGATGAACCCGAAGTGGGCGATCGACACGTAGGCGATGAAGCGCTTCATGTCGCGTTGCCCGGCCGCGAGGATCGATCCATAAAGGACACCCGCGACGGCGAGCACCAGCACCCATGGCGCGAGTTCCTTGCTCGCCTCCGGGAACATCGGGAGGCAGTAGCGCAGGAACCCGAACGTGCCGACCTTGTCCAGCACGCCGACCAGCAGGACCGCGACGCCGATGGGCGCCTGGCCCGCGGCGTCGGGCAGCCAGGTGTGGAACGGCACCAAAGGGGCCTTGATCGCGAACGCGAGGAAGAACCCGATGAACAGCCAGATCTGCGTGCCCAGCGGGGCGTCGCGGACGACCGTGACGAGCGTTTCCCAGTCGAAGGTGCCCTTGCCGAGCTCGTCCGACGCCATCGAGTACGCCCCGATGGCCGAGGCCAGCATGATCAGGCCGCCGAGGAACGAGTACAGGAAGAACTTGACCGCCGCGTACTGCCGGTTCGCGCCGCCGTAGCCGCCGATCAGGAAGTACATCGGGATCAGCATGATCTCGAACAGCACGTAGAACAGGAAGACGTCGGTCGCGGCGAACACCGCGATGGTCAGCGCCTCCTGCACCAGGATCAGTGACAGGAACCCGCCCGCCGAACGCCCGGCCGGGAGCTTGTCGGTCAGGCCCAGCGCGCCGACCACGATCGGCACCAGCAGGCCGATGACCGCGATCATCACCAGCGCGATGCCGTCGATGCCGAACGAGATGTGGATGCCGAAGTTCGGGATCCAGTCCATCGAGGACTTCTGCTGGATCCGGTCCCCCGAAGGCGAATAGCTCGCCCACATCGGGATCACCAGCAGGAACGTCAGGAGCGAGACCACGAGCGCGGTGAGCGTCGCCAGCCTGTCGTTCTTCTTCATCCCCGCGACGACCGCGGCGCCGACGAGCGGCAGCAGGATGGATGCGAGTACCCAGGTCATCAGGAGAACCTCACCAGCAGGAGTGCCGCCAGAAGCAGGAATGTGCCGCCCAGCATGGACAGTGCGTACGAGCGGACGAAGCCGGTCTGCAGGCGGCGCAGGCGCCCGGATCCGCCACCGAGCCCGGCGGCGAGGCCGTTGACCGCGCCGTCGACCCCGCGGTTGTCCACGTAGACCAGCGCGCGGGCGAGCCAGGTGCCCGGGCGGGCGACCAGCGTCTCGTTCAGGGTGTTGCCGTACAGGTCGTTGCGCGCGGCCTTGACCACGGCGGAGACCCGCTCGGGGCGTTCCACCGGAACGTCCTTACGGCCGACGAAGAGCCACGCCGCCGCCGCGCCGAGCACCGAAAGCGCCACGGTGAGGATCGGGACCAGCGCGTGCGGGATGACACTGTGGCCACCCTCTTCGAGCGGGCCGACCACCGGCGAAAGCCATTCGGCGAAGCGGTCGCCGAGGGCGAAGAACGCGCCGGCACCGATCGAGCCGATCGCCAGGATGATCATCGGCCACTTCATCACCGCGGGCGATTCGTGCGGGTGGAAGTCGCGGCCGTCGGAGCTCTTGATCTCCTTCCAGCGTTCCTTGCCGAAGAAGGTCATCACCATCAGGCGCGTCATGTAGAACGCGGTGAGCCCGGCGCCGAGCAGTGCCGCGCCGCCCATCACCCAGCCGCGCCAGCCGCCCTGCGACAGCGCCGCCTCGATGATCGCGTCCTTGGTGAAGAAGCCCGAGAGCGGCGGGATACCGATCAGCGCCAGGTACCCGAGGGCGAAGGTCCAGAAGGTGACCGGCAGGTGCTTGCGCAGCCCGCCGAACTTCCGCATGTCGACCTCGTCGTTCATGGCGTGCATGACCGAACCGGCGCCGAGGAACAGCCCGGCCTTGAAGAAACCGTGCGCCACCAGGTGCATGATGCCGAGCGCGTAGGCGATCGGCCCGAGGCCGACGGCGAGCATCATGTAACCGATCTGGCTGACCGTCGAGTACGCCAGGACCTTCTTGATGTCGTCGTACGCGCAGCCGATGATGCACCCGATCAGCAGCGTGACCGTGCCGACGAGGGTGACGATCAGGCGGCCGTCCGCGGTGGCGTTGAAGATCTCGTGCGCGCGGGCGACGAGGTAGACGCCGGCGGTGACCATCGTCGCCGCGTGGATGAGGGCCGAGACCGGGGTCGGGCCCTCCATCGCGTCCGGAAGCCAGGCCTGGAGCGGGAACTGGCCGGACTTACCGCAGGCACCCAGCAGCAGCAGGATCGCGATCGCGGTGACCGCGCCGGTCGGGATCTGGCCGACGGCGCCGAAGACCTCGGCGTAGCCGGTGCTCCCGACGTACTTGAACATCAGGAAGATCGCCAGCGCGAGCCCGACGTCACCGACGCGGTTCATCAGGAACGCCTTCTTCGCCGCGGTGGCCGCGGACGGGCGGTCCTGGTACCAGCCGATGAGCAGGTACGAGGCGAGACCCACGCCTTCCCAGCCGAGGTACAGCGTCACGAAGCTGTTGCCCAGCACCAGGATCAGCATCGAGGCGACGAACAGGTTGAGGTACGCGAAGAACCTCGACCGGTCGCGGTCCTCGGCCATGTAGCCGATCGAGTAGAAGTGGATCAGCATGCCGACGCCGGTGATCAGCAGCACGAACGTCAGCGACAGCGCGTCGATCCGGAGCCCGAAGTCGACCTGCAGCGCCGAAACCGGGATCCACGAGAACAGCTTGACGTCCGCGGTGGCCTTCGTGTCGGCCGTGAAGAACAGGATCAGGCCGTACACGAAGGACAGTGAGACGGTCGCACTGCCGAGGAGGTGTCCCCAAGGACGCGCGCGCTTACCGGCCAGCAGAAGGATCAGGGCGCCGAGGGCGGGAAAGGCCACCAGCAGCCACGATGATGCGGTCAACTCGGTGCTCCTAGTACTTCAGCAGGTTGGTGTCGTCGACCGAGGCCGAGCGCCGGGTGCGGAAGATCGCCATGATGATCGCGAGCCCCACCACGACCTCCGCGGCGGCCACGACCATCACGAAGAACGCCATCACCTGGCCGTCCAGCGACCCGTTGATCCGGGCGAACGTGACCAGGGACAGGTTCGCCGCGTTCAGCATCAGCTCGATGCACATGAACACGACGATCGCGTTGCGGCGCACCAGCACCCCGACCGCGCCGATGGCGAACAGCAGCGCGGACAGGAGCAGGTAGTACGTCGGGGTCATTCCTCGTCCCCTTCTTTCTTACCTACGAGCGCGTGGGCGTCGGGAACTTCTTCCGTTCCGGCGACCTGTTTGCGCTCGGTTTCCAGCTGCGCGGCCGAGGTCGACTCGATGATCTCCGAGAGCGACTCCCTGGCGATCGAGCCGTCGGGCAGCAGCGCCGGGGTGGCGACCGAGTTGGCCGTGGCGAAGACACCGGGGCCGGGCAGCGGCGAAGGCCGGTCGTGCTTGCCGGTGAACCGGTCGACGACGAGTTCCTTCTGGTTCTTCTTGCCGCCCTTGGCGTGCCGGTCGGTGAACGCGAGCACCATCGCGCCGAGCGCGGCGGTGATCAGCAGCGCCGAGGTGAGCTCGAACGGGAACAGGTACTTCGTGAAGATCAGCCGTCCCAGCCCGCCGGGGCCGCCGCCGTCGACGTTCGCCGGGTCGACCGGCAGGGCCGGGGTCACGTTGGCCATCGCGCGGGCGAGACCCGCGGCGAGCAGCCCGCCGACGCCGATGCCGAGCAGGGTCGCCATGACCCGCTGTCCGCGCAGCACCTCGACGACCGAGTCGGAACTCTCCCGGCCGACCAGCATCAGCACGAACAGGAACAGCATCATGATCGCGCCGGTGTAGACGATGATCTGCGTGAAGCCGAGGAACGGCGCCTGCTGGATCATGTACAGCGCGCCGAGGCACAGCATCGTGAGGACCAGCCACAGCGCCGAGTGCACGGCGTTGCGGGAGAAGATCATGCCGAGCCCGCCGAGCAGCGCGAGCGGGCCGAGCACCCAGAACGCGATGGTCTCGCCGGTGGTGATGCCGGCCGAAACATCGGTCTGCGCGAGGAAAGCCGTGATCACTTGACGGCCTCCGCTTCGGTGGCCCCGGTGGGCTTGCGCGCGAGCTCGGGACCGTTGACGTAGTAGTCCTGCTCGTTGTCGCCCAGCCGCATCGGATGCGGCGGCTGCTCCATCCCGGGCAGCAGCGGCGCGAGGAGGTCTTCCTTGGTGTAGATCAACCGCTGCCGGTCGTCGTCGGCCAGCTCGTAGAAGTTGATCATCGTCAGGGACCGGGTCGGGCAGGCCTCGACGCACAACCCGCAGCCGATGCAGCGCAGGTAGTTGATCTGGTAGTCGGCGCCGTACCGCTCACCGGGCGAGTACCGCGCCTCTTCGGTGTTGTCGCCGCCTTCGACGAAGATCGCGTCCGCCGGGCAGGCCCACGCGCACAGCTCGCAGCCGACGCATTTCTCCAGCCCGTCCGGATGCCGGTTGAGCTGGTGCCTGCCGTGGTAGCGCGGAGCCGCGGGGGCGCCCGCCTCCGGGTACTCCTCGGTGGCGACCTTCTTGAACATCATGCCGAAGGTGACACCGAAACCCTTGATGGGATCAAACATCCCCATCGCCGGCCTCCCTTCCACTGGAAACCGCCGCGGGCTTGCGCTTGGCAGCCCGGGCTTCGGCCTTCGCGATGGCCTTCTGACGCGGGGTCTTCTCCGGGACCTGCAGGTCGAGCGGCGGCACCGGGAACCCGCCGCCGGTCACCGGGACGTAGTCGTCGTCCGGGACCTTCTTGTCCGGCAGCAGCAGGCTCAGGATGACGACGACGAGGATGAGCGCGCCACCGCCGATGAGGATCTGCGGGGTGGACAGGCCACCCGAGTTCTTGATCGCGCGGACCGTGACGATCACGACGATCCAGACCAGGTTGACCGGCACCAGGACCTTCCAGCCCAGCCGCATGAACTGGTCGTACCGCAGCCGCGGCAGCGTGCCGCGCAGCCAGATGAAGCCGAACAGCAGGATGAACAGCTTCGCGGCGAACCAGATCAGCGGGAGCCAGCCCTGGTTCAGCGCGTGGTCCGCGCCGACGAAGGGGAACTTCCAGCCACCGAGGAACAACGTCGTCGCGAACGCCGAAACGATCACCATGTTGACGTACTCGGCGAGGAAGAACATCGCGAACTTCATCGAGCTGTACTCGGTGTGGAAACCGCCGACCAGCTCGGATTCGGCCTCGGGGAGGTCGAACGGCGCGCGGTTGGTCTCGCCGACCATGGAGATCAGGTAGATCACGAAGCTCGGCAGCAGCAGGTAGAAGTACCAGCCGGTCTGCTGTGACTCGACGATCTGCGAGGTCGACATCGAACCCGCGTAGAGGATGACGCCGACGATGGAGAGACCCATCGCGATCTCGTAGGAGATCACCTGCGCGGCACTTCGCAGCCCGCCGAGCAGCGGATACGGCGAGCCGGACGACCAGCCGGCCAGCACCAGGCCGTACACACCGATCGAGGAGCAGGCCAGGATCACCAGCACGCCGACCGGCAGGTCGACCAGCTGGAGCGTGGTGCGCTCACCGAAGATCGAGACCACCGGGCCGAACGGGATCGCCGCCAGCGCGATCAGCGCCGGCACCGCGGAGATCACCGGCGCGAGGAAGTACACCTTGCGGTCGGCGGTGTCCGGGATGATCTGTTCCTTGAACGGCAGCTTGATCGCGTCCGCGAGGGACTGCAGGTAACCGCCGGGGCCGACCCGGTTGGGGCCGGGGCGGTTCTGCATCCGGCCGACCGCTTTCCGCTCCCAGACGATCAGGAAGATCGTCAGGATCGGGCCGATCAGCAGGATGACGACCGTCTTGATCAGGATCAGCCACAACGGGTCGTCGGCCAGCAGCGCCGCCCGCTCGGCGGCGTCCGGCATCTGGCTGAGCAACGGAGTCACTTCTCACCTCCGGTGAGGGTGACGGCGGAGCCGTGTCCCGCGCCGAGGGAGGCGCGGACGGCCGAGCCGTCGGAGTTGCCCGGGAGCCACACGACGCCGTCCGGCAGGTCCGCGACCTCGATCGGCAACGTGATGGAACCGCGTTCGGTGGAGACCTTCACGGTCTTGCCCAAACCTTCGGCGGTCTTCGCCGAGAGCTTGGCGACGACCTCGCGCTGCGTGCCCTTGAGGTGCGGCTCGCCGTCCTGCAGCGAACCGTTGTCGATCAGCTGACGCCAGGTGGAGAGAAGGACCTTGCCGTTCCCCGCGTTCGCGGCGGCGGCCGCCACCGGCTCGAAGGTCGCGGGCTCGGTCTTGCCGGGCAGCTTCGCCAGATCGGCGGCCGAAGCGGCCGGGGTCTGCGTGAAGATGTCCGCGTCCATCTCGACGGCGAGGGTGTCGAGCACCCGGCAGTCCGGCAGGGCGCCGGTGCCTTCGAGGGTGACGTCGAACTCGCGACGGCGGCCTTCCCAGTTCAGGTAGCTTCCCGCCTTCTCGACCGCCGGGGCGATCGGGAGGACGACGTTCGCGTGCTCGGTGACCGCGCTGCGCCGCAGTTCCAGGCTCACCACGAACTTCGCGTTCACGAGTGCCCGCAACGCCAGGCCTGGATCCGGCAGGTCGTTAGGGTCGACGCCGCCGACCAGCAGGCCGTCGAGGCCGTTCTCCGCGGCCGCCTTCAGGATGGCGGTGGTGTCGCGGCCTTCCGTGGCGGGAAGCGTGACGCCCCAAGCCTTTTCGACCTCGGCGCGAGCCTCGGCGTCGGTGACCGAGCGGCCACCGGGCAGCAGCGTCGGTGCCGCGCCCGCCGCCAAGGCACCGCGTTCACCCGCGCGACGCGGGATCCACGCGAGCCGGGCGCCGGTGCGCTCCACCAGCCGGTGCAGGGCCGAGAAGAGACCCGGGACCTCGGCGGCGCGCTCGCCGACGAGGATCACCGCGCCTTCCGAAGCCAGCGCCTGGTCGACGTCCTGCGCGTGCTGCGCGATGCCGTCGATCGCGGCGGCCTCGGCGCCCGGCGCGCAGGCCAGCAGCTCACCGAAGGTCTTGCGGACCGACGAGGTGGTCCACTGTCCCAAGTGGACGACGCGGGTGCGGTTCTTGCGGGCCGCCTTGCGCAGCCGCAGGAACACGATCGGCGCTTCGTCCTCCGGCTCGAACGCGACGCACAGCACCGTGCGCGCCCGCTCGATCTCGCGGAAGGTGACGCCGCTTTCCGGTGTCGTACCGACCACGTGCGACGCGAGGAAGCCCAGCTCCTCGGCCGAGTGCGGGCGGGCGCGGAAGTCGATGTCGTTGGTGCCCAAGGCGATCCGCGCGAACTTCGAGTACGCGTAGGCGTCCTCGACGGTCAGGCGGCCACCGGTCAGCACCGCGGCGCCCTTGCCGTCGCGTGCCTTGGCCAGCCCTTCGGCGGCCGCGCGCAGCGCGTCGGTCCAGGAAGCCTCTTCGAGCACGCCGTCGGCGTTACGGATCAGCGGACGCCGAATGCGGTCGTCAGCCGTGGCGTAGCGGAACGCGAACCGGCCCTTGTCGCAGATCCACTCTTCGTTGACCTCGGGGTCGTCGCCCGCGAGCTTCCGCATGACCTTGCCGCGGCGGAAGTCGGTCCGCTCGGCGCAGCCGGACGAGCAGTGCTCGCACACGCTCGGCGAGGACACCAGGTCGAACGGCCGCGAACGGAACCGGTACGCGGCCGACGTCAGCGCGCCGACCGGGCAGATCTGGATGACGTTGCCGGAGAAGTACGACTGGAACGGCTGGCCCGACGTCGTGCGCGAAGCCAGGTCCAGCACGTCCGCGGTCTCGGCGGTGCCGATCTGCTGGTGGGCGCCGCGTTCGAGCAGCTCGATGAACGGATCACCGGCGATCTCGCGGGAGAACCGGGTGCAGCGCTGGCAGAGCACGCAGCGTTCGCGGTCCAGCAGCACCTGCGAGGAGATCGGCAGCGGCTTCGGGAACGTCCGCTTCGTGTCGACGAAGCGGGAGTCCGCGCGGCCGTGCGCGAGCGCCTGGTTCTGCAGCGGGCATTCGCCGCCCTTGTCGCAGATCGGGCAGTCCAGCGGGTGGTTGATGAGCAGCAGCTCCATCACACCCTGCTGGGCCTTGTCCGCGACGGCCGAGGTCAACTGGGTCTTCACGACCATGCCGTCGGCGACCGTCATGGTGCACGAGGCCTGCGGCTTCGGCATCGGGCGGCCGCCCATTTCGACCTCGACCAGGCACTGGCGGCAGGCGCCCGCCGGGTCGAGCAGCGGGTGGTCGCAGAAGCGCGGGATGACCGTGCCGAGCCGTTCGGCGGTGCGGATCAGCAGCTCGCCCTTGGGCGCGATGACCTCTTCACCGTCGATGACCAGCTTGACGTGGCCTTCGGGGACCGGAGTGTCCTCTGTGGACGTTCCCGGCTTGTCGGGTGCGATCGTCATGCCTGCGCCCCCACCAGTTCGCGCTTGTTGGTTTCACACAGTGCGAGGAATTCCTCGCGGAAGTACTTGATCCCGCTCTGGATCGGCGAGACCGCGCCGTCGCCGAGGGCGCAGAACGAGCGGCCGAGGATGTTGTCGCAGACGTCGAGCAGGGTGTCGATGTCCTCCTCGGTGCCGTGACCCTCGACCATGCGCTCCAGGATCTGCGCCAGCCAGTACGTGCCCTCGCGGCACGGCGTGCACTTGCCGCAGGACTCGTGCTCGTAGAACTGCGTCCACTTCATCACGGCCCACGGCACGGAAACGGTCTCGTTGAAGACCTGCACGGCCGTCGTGCCCAGCATCGACCCGGCTTCCGCCGCGCCTTCGAAGTCCAGCGGAACATCGAGGTGCTCGGCGGTGAACATCGGCGTGGACGAACCACCCGGCGTCCAGAACTTCAGCGGGATGCCGTCCTTCATGCCGCCCGCCATGTCCAGCAGCTCGCGCAGCGTGGTGCCGAGCGGGCATTCGTACTGGCCGGGCTTCTCGACGTGGCCGGAGATCGAGTAGATCTTCGGGCCGGGCGACTTCTCGCGGCCCATCTGGCGGAACCAGTCCGAACCGCCGTTGACGATGTACGGCGCGCTGGCGATGGTCTCGACGTTGTTCACCGTGGTCGGCGCGGCGTAGAGACCGGCGGCGGCCGGGAACGGCGGCTTGAGCCGCGGCTGGCCGCGACGGCCTTCCAGCGAGTCCAGCAGCGCCGTCTCCTCGCCGCAGATGTACGCCCCGGCGCCCGCGTGCACGGTGATGTCGAGGTCGAATCCCGAGTCGAGGATGTTCTTGCCGAGGTAGCCCGCTTCGTACGCCTCGCGCACGGCCGCGTTGAGACGGCGGATGCAGTGCAGCGCCTCGCCGCGGACGTAGATGAAGCAGTGGTGCGAGCGCATCGCGTACGAGGCGATGATGCAGCCCTCGATCAGCGAGTGCGGGTCCGCCATCATCAGCGGGATGTCCTTGCAGGTGCCCGGCTCGCCCTCGTCGGCGTTGATGACGAGGTAGTGCGGCTTGTCCTCGTTCGGGGGCATGAAGGACCACTTGATGCCGGCCGGAAAGCCCGCGCCGCCACGGCCGCGGAGGCCGGAGTCCTTGACCAGCTGGACGATCTGCTCGGGAGTGGCCTTGAGCGCCTTGCGGATCGCGGTGTAGCCCTCGAGGGCTTCGTAGGACTGGATCGTCCAGGAGTTGGGCGAAAGCCAGCGCTTCGTGAGGACCGGGGTGATGGGATCGGCCATTACTTCTTCTCCACTTCGGGGAGCGGAACGTCCTTCATGGCGGGAGCCGTCCAGCCGCGGTCCTGCGCGACCTGCGCTCCCCGCAGGGTCTCGACGGCCTGCGAAGGACCGTCGACGTCCGTGCGGTACTGCTGCGCGTCCTCCGGGAAGAACCCGGCGAGCTGCAGTTCGGCGCCCTTGAAGTTCGTCAGCGGCGCGCCGCGCGTCGGGGCGGGCTTCTTGCCCGCCTGCAACGCGTCGACCAGCGCGACGGCCTTTTCCTCGGTCTGGTTGTCGAAGTACTCGTAGTTGACCTGGATGACCGGGGCGAGGTCACAGGCCGCGAGACATTCGGCGTGCTCCAGCGTGATCGAGCCGGGCTCGTTCGGCGTGCCCGCGGTCTCGTTGTGCCCCAACGGCTTCTCCTCGGAACCGAGGTGCGTCTGGAGCTTCTTGTAGATCGCGTCGCCGCCCATGGCCGCGCACAGCGTGTTCGTGCAGACGCTCACCAGGTGCTCGCCGCACGGGCGGCGCTTGTACATGGTGTAGAACGTCGCGACCGCGCTGACCTCGGCGTCGGACAGGTCCAGGTTCTGCGCGCAGAAGGCGATGCCCTCCTGGCTCACGTAACCCTGCACCGACTGCACGAGGTGCAGCATCGGCAGCAGCGCCGACCGCGACTGCGGATACCGCGAGATCAGGTTCTGCGCCTTGGCGTACGTGTCGGCGTCGAAGATGTCTTCGAGCTTCGCGTTCTCCAGGATCCCCTCCGCCTCGGCGGGATCCGGCGCGATCGCGATCACGTCGACGTCGCCACCGGCGGCGATATGGGTCTGCTCGGCCAGGCTGGTGCCGGGCTCGGGCGTCGGTGTCGTTCCGGGCTGGGTGCTCAACGGTCCACTCCCCCCATGACGGGGTCGATCGAGGCGATGGCGGCGATCACGTCCGCCACCAGGCCGCCTTCGGCCATCGCGGGCATCGACTGCAGGTTCACGAAACTCGGTTCGCGCACGTGGACCCGCAACGGCCTGGTGCCGCCGTCGGAGACCAGGTGCACGCCGAGTTCGCCGCGCGGCGATTCCACCGACGTGTAGGTCTGGCCCGGCGGGACCTTGAAGCCCTCGGTGACCAGCTTGAAGTGATGGATCAGCGACTCCATCGACTGGCCCATGATCTTGCGGACGTGCTCGAGCGAGTTGCCCATGCCGTCGCTGCCGATCGAGAGCTGCGCCGGCCAGGCGACCTTCTTGTCCTCGACCATGACCGGGCCCGGCTCGAGCTTCTTCAGGCACTGCTTGATGATCCGCAGGCTCTGGTGCATCTCCTCGACACGCAGCAGGTAGCGCGCCCAGCAGTCCGCCTCGGTCGAGGTCGGGATGTCGAACTCGAACTCCTCGTAGCGGGAGTACGGCTCGGTCTTGCGCATGTCCCACGGGAGACCGGCGCTGCGCAGCACCGGGCCGGTGACGCCGAGCGCGAGGCACGCGTCGACCGGCAGGTACCCGACGCCCTTGAGCCGGTTGCGCCAGATCGGCTGACCGGTGAAGAGCTTGTCGTACAAGGGAAGCCGCTCGTCCATCGTCTTGACGAACGCGCTGACCACCTCGTGGTAGTCGGCGGGCATGTCCTGCGCGAGACCGCCGGGGCGGATGAACGCGTGGTTCATCCGGAGACCGGTGAGGTGCTCCAGCAGGTGCAGGACCTCTTCGCGCTCACGGAAACCGAGCGTCATCGCCGTGGTGGCACCGAGTTCCATGCCGCCGGTGGCGATGTAGACCAGGTGCGAGCCGATGCGGTTGATCTCCAGCAGCATCACGCGCAGCAGTTCGGCGCGGCGCGGGGCCTGGATGCCGAGCAGCTTCTCGACGCCGAGGCAGTACGCCATCTCGGTCGACAGCGGGGCGAGGTAGTCCATGCGCGTCACGAAGGTGACGCCCTGGGTCCACGTGCGGTACTCGCAGTTCTTCTCGATCCCGGTGTGCAGATAGCCGATGACCGAACGGAGCTGGGTGACGGTCTCGCCTTCCATCTCCAGCACGAGCCGGAGCACGCCGTGCGTCGACGGGTGCTGCGGGCCCATGTTGATGACCATGCGCTCGTCGTGGCGGGAGTCCTCGATGAGGTCTTCCCAGTCACCGCCGGAAACGGTGTAGACGCGGCCTTCGGTGGTCTCGCGGGAGTCGGCGTAGTTGACGTCGTCGGTGCTGTCGGCGCCTCGGGGTCCGGTGGCGGTGCCTGTCGTGACGTCGGAGAGGTTTTCGGTGCTCACGAGTACGACCTCCGCTGGTCCGGCGGCGGGATCTCCGCGCCCTTGTATTCGACCGGGATCCCGCCGAGCGGGTAGTCCTTGCGCTGGGGGTGGCCGTCCCAGTCGTCCGGCATGAGGATGCGGGTCAGCGCCGGGTGACCGTCGTAGACGATGCCGAACATGTCCCAGGCTTCCCGCTCCTGCCAGTCGGCGGTCGGGTAGACCCCGACCAGCGACGGGACGTGCGGGTCTTCGATGTCGAGAGTGACCTCCAGCCGGATGCGGCGGCGGTACGTCATCGACGTGAAGTGGTAGACCGAGTGCAGCCGCTGCGGGACGTCGACGCCGTAGTCCACGCCGGAGACGGAGCTGAGCAGCTCGAAGCGGAGACCGGCGTCGTCGCGCAGGACCTTGGCGATCTCGACGAGGTGCTCGCGGGAGACGTAGAAGGTGATCTCGCCGCGGTCGACCGTGGTCTGCTGGATCGCGTCCGCCGGGATCTTGTTGTCCGCCAAGGCCGCGTAGAACTCGTCGGCGAACTCGTCGAACCAGCCGCCGTACGGGCGCTCCGCCGGGGGCGGGCTGTACGCGGGGAGGCGGACGCCGCCGTAACCGGAGGTGTCACCGGTGCCGCTGACACCGAACATGCCCTGGCGCTCTTTACCGGTGACGACCGGCTCGGCCGGGCGGGTGCCCTGCGGCTCGAGGCCGCCTGCGGGCCGTTCGGCGCTGGACTGCTCGCCGCCGGTTTCCGGGGTTTCGGGGGAGTTTTCTTCGGGCACGTCGCTCACTTCTTCGCGTACTTGATCGAGGAGGCGATCAGCTCGGTGCGCTCACCGCTGGCGGCGCGGATCGCGGCCCGGCGGGCGTTGATCGGCTCGTCCTGGATCTTGGCGTGCAGCTTCAGGATCGCGTCGAGCAGCATCTCGGGGCGCGGCGGGCAGCCGGGGAGGTACATGTCGACCGGGACGATGTGGTCGACGCCCTGCACCACGGCGTAGTTGTTGAACATGCCGCCGGACGAGGCGCAGACGCCCATCGCCAGCACCCACTTGGGCTCGGCCATCTGGTCGTAGATCTGGCGGAGCACCGGCGCCATCTTCTGCGTGACGCGGCCGGCGACGATCATCAGATCCGCCTGGCGCGGCGTCGCGCTGAAGCGCTCCATGCCGAAACGCGCGATGTCGTAACGCGAACCGCCGACGGTCATCATCTCGATCGCGCAGCAGGCGAGACCGAAGGTGGCGGGCCACATCGAGTTCTTGCGGGCCCAGTTCACCAGGCCTTCGAGACTGGCCAGGAGGATGCCGTTGGGGAGTTTTTCTTCGAGGCCCATGCTTCTCTAGTTCCAATCCAGGCCGCCGCGACGCCACACGTAGGCGTACGCGAAACCGACCGTCGCGATGAACAGCACGATCTCCACCAGGCCGAACATGCCCAGCGCGTCCGCGGAGACCGCGAACGGGTAGAGGAAGACCATCTCGATGTCGAACAGGATGAACAGCATCGCGGTGATGTAGTACGCGACCGGCATCCGGCCGCCGCCGACGACCGGCTGCGGCGACGGTTCGATACCGCATTCGTAGGCCGCGAGCTTCGCCTTGTTGGCGCGGCTCGGGCCGACGAGCGGGCCGAGCAGCACCGACAGCACCGCGAACGCGAGAGCGAGGACGAACAAGAGGACCAGGGGGAGGTACATGTCCAGGTTGGGCACCGAGGGGGTGCTCGCCTGGGTCAGCACGGGCAACATCAGCACGGGGTTTTCGCCATCCTTTCCGCGCCGCTGCGGTTTTCGAGTCGGGGTTCACCGCTTCCCTCGGTCGGCACCCTAAGTCACCTGGGTCACACCGCCGGGGGTAAGGCAACCCTTACGGGCCGTGCATGACGGCCCCCTTGCTTGTGAAATAGTTCACAAGCCTCCCGTCGAGGATGTGAAGCGATTCACAAAGCATGGGGCGAGTGTAGGACGTGACTCACATTCTTGTCCCTAGGCCCCGTGCTATAAGGCTGCCCTAACTTGGCCGCACGGCCAGTACGGTTACTTCCGGCGTGCGGTACCGATGACCTGCGACGTCGTTCCCAAGATCGGCTTCCGGGGTCCGTTTGACCACATTTGTCCTGTGACCGATACCACTGCCCGGAGTACCCGTGACTGGTCCAGACGTGTGGAGCCCCAAGCGCGTGAAGGCCCCCTTCCCTCGGCTGAGCCGAGGGAAGGGGGCCTTCACGCGAGTTACGAAAGCGTCAGCGCGGGGAGGGGGTGGCGCGCGCCAGAGCGGCGATGAGACGGTCCACGCCGTCTCCGCCCTTGGCGTCGTAGCAGCCCGAAAGTCCCTTGTACACCAACGGAAGGATCGAGTTGATCCGCAGTCCGTACTTCGTCGCGGCGTGCATGACCTTCGGCTTCCCGATCAGCTTCGCGAACACGTTGCCGAGCCGGTAGTAGCCGCCCATGAGCTCCGCGACGGCGCGCGGGTAGCCCTCAAGGGCACGCTCACGCGAAGGGCCTTCGCGGCGCGCCAGCGCCTGCACGACGAACTCGGACGCCAGCTGCGCGGACTCCATCGCGGCCGAGATGCCCTCGCCGTTGAACGGGCTGACCATGCCGCCCGCGTCGCCGAGCAGCAGGAGGCCGTCGCGGTAGTGCGGGGTGCGGTTGAAGCCCATCGGGAGACCGGCGCCGCCGACCTTGCCGATGGCGTTCTCCTCGCGGTAGCCCCATTCCTCGGGCGTCCCGTCGAGCCACTGGCGCAGCAGCGCGCGGTAGTCGGTGCTGCGGAACGCGGCCGACGTCGACAGCATGCCGAGGCCGACGTTCACCGTGCCGTCGCCCAGCGGGAACGCCCAGCCGTAGCCGGGCAGCAGCTTGGGGTCGCGCGGGTCCGAGCGGTCCCACAGCTCCAGGTGGCCCTCGATGAACGGGTCGTCGTGGCGCGGGCTCTTGTAGTACTGCCGCACCGCGACGCCCATCGGGCGCTTCTCGTTCTTCTGGATGCCGACGCTCAGCGCGAGCCGCGCGGAGACGCCGTCGCACGCCAGGACCAGCGGCGCGCGGTAGCTCACCGGCGTCTTCTCCGGGCCGACCTTCGCCTCGACACCGATCACGCGACCGGTGGGGCTGGTGATGGCGCCGGTGACGGTGGTGCGCTCGTAGAGCCGCGCGCCCGCCTTGACCGCGGTCTTCGCGAGCAGGTCGTCGAAGTCCTGGCGGGTCCGCGAAACGCCGTACGGCGGGTAGCTGGTCAGGTCCGGCCAGTCGAGCTCCAGCGTGAGCTCGCCGGTGAGGATCCGCAGGCCCCGGCTGTGCACCCAGCCCGCGTCCTCGCTGGTGTCGATCCCGAGGTCGATGAGCTGCTTGACGCCGCGCGGGGTCAGACCGTCGCCGCACACCTTCTCGCGCGGGAACTCGGTCTTCTCCAGCAGCAGCACGTCGACGCCCGCGCGGGCGAGGTACGTGGCGGCGGTGGAGCCGGCCGGTCCGGCACCGACGACGATGACTTCGGCGTCGTGGTCAGCGTTGCGACGTGTCATGGCCGCGAGTTTACGGAGGGCTTTTTGGCGCGGTGGATGGCGACGACGCCGAACGTGAGGTTCAGCCACTCCACCTCGGTCCACCCGGCGCTCGCGATGATCTCGCCCAGCGTCCGCTGATCCGGCCACGCGAGCATGGATTCGGCCAGGTAGGAGTAGGCCTCGGGGTTCGACGAGGTCCTGGCGCCGACCCAGGTGAGCAGCTTCGCGATGAACTTCCGGTGGAGGAACCGGATCGGCGGGAATGTGGGCGTCGACACCTCGCAGATCACCAGACGGCCGCCCGGTTTGACCACGCGCGCGATCTCGGTGAGCGCGGCCTTGGTGTCGACGAAGTTCCGCAGCGCGAGCGAGATGGTCACCGCGTCGAAGCTCTCGTCGGCGAACGGCAGCTTCATCGCGTCCGCGGCCACCATCGGGACGCCGCGGTGCTTGCCCGCCTTGAGCATGCCGACCGAGAAGTCCGCCGCGAGGCACCACGCGCCGTTGCGCGCGTACTCGACCGTGGACACGCCGGTGCCCGCCGCGAGGTCCAGCACCTTCTCGCCGCGTTTGGCGTCCAGCACCCGGCCGGTGATGGTGCGCCAGCGGCGGTCGAAGCCGAAGGTCATGAACGAATTCGCGCGGTCGTAGCCGTCCGCGACGTCGTCGAACATGGCGGCGACTTCGTGCGGATCCTTGTCAAGACTCGCTCGGGACATGCCTCGAACCCTAACCCCGAGGTCCTGAGACAGGTCACCCAAGCGGGAGCAAAGCGACGCGCCGTAGGTTCACCTGGCCCGGTGAAGCAACGCCGGGGCACGGTGCGCACCGGCCCCCGCGACCTCGCCGGCGAGGATCCTCCGCTCCAGCAACCGCAGTTCCGGCCCGGGTTCGAGGCCGAGCTGATCGACCGAGACCCGGCGTGCACGCCGGTACGCCGCCAGCGCGTCGGACGTGCGCCCGGCTCGCCAAAGAGCGTCCATCAGGAGGTACTGGGCACGCTGCCGCAACGGGTTCCGCCGCACCAGATCCGCCAGCTCGACGGCCGCGCTCGCGTGCCGCCCGAGGTCCAGTTCGGCCTGGTAGAGCTCTTCGAGCAGGACCAGCCGGTGCTCCGAGAGACGCATCGTCTCGTCCGAAAGCAGCGGGACGTCGAGGCCTTCGTAGGGCGCGCCGTGCCAGTGTGTGAGGGCCTGCCGGATCAGCGAAGCGCGCTGCGCGGGGCCGGCGGCCTTCAACGCTTGGCCCGCCAGCGTCTCGAAGGTCTCGACGTCGAGTTCGCCGGGGTGGACCTCCAGCCGGTAGCCGCCGTTGTCGAAGGTGAGCCGGTCGCCTTCGGGCAGGGCCTGCCGCAGCTTGTGGACGTGCCAGTGCAGCTTCGGCACCGCCCGCGGCTCCCATTTGCTGTCCCACAGCGCCTCGGTGAGCACGTTCACCGGGACGAAGGTGTTCGCGCGGACCAGCAGCACGCCGAGGAGCGTTCTCCTCATCCGGCCGTGCAGCGGGACCGACCGCGATCCGGAAGAGATGCTGAACGTGCCCAGTACTTCGAACCTCACGTGCCGTCCTCTCGCTCGATGGCGTGAGGGGACGATGAATGCCGGTTGTACAAAATGGATACAAAGTGTTCAAGCGAGTGCGGAGAGCATTCCCTGTACCGATCTTGGCCAGGCGAATTCCTCCGCTCGCGCCCGCGCCGCCGCCCGCCGCGCGTCCTCGGGGCTCTCCAGGAGACCGGTGACGGCGCCCGCGAACGCCGGGGCCAGATCGTCGACGGCCTCGCCGCAGCCGGGTCGCACGATCTCCCGCAGCGCCGACGACGCCGAGACCACCACCGGAGTGCCCGAAGCGAGCGCCTCCAGCGCGGCGAGCCCGAACGTCTCGTGTGGACCGGGAGCGAGGGAAACGTCGGCGCTGGCCAGCAGCCGCGCGACGTCGCCGCGTCCGGAGAGGAAGCCGAGGAAGGTCACCGGAAGCCCGCGCGCCCGCCGTTCCAGCGCACGCCTTCGAGGGCCGTCACCGGCGATCACCAGCCGCACGCGGTGCCCTGATTCGGTCAGCTCGGCGACGGTGTCCACGCTGCGCTCGACGTGCTTCTCCGGCGACAGACGTCCACAGTGGACGATCAGCGCGTCGGCGTTCCCGGTCAGCGTGTGCCGCCAGCCGTCGTCGCGCCGGGCCGGGGCGAACGTCGTGAGGTCGACGCCGAGCGGCACCCGGCGCACGTTCGGCGCGGCGATCCGGTCGAATTCCGCGCGGGCGAACGCCGTCGTGCAGACGACCGTGTCGTAGTGCCGCGCCATCCGCCGGTTCGCGACGTCGGCGACCCGCCGCGCGACGGGTTCCGGCATCAGGAACTGCTCCAGGAGCCGGTCCAGCCGCTCGTGCGAGATCACCATGCTGGGCACGCCGTTGCGCCGCGCCCACACGCCCATGCCGCGCAGGGTCAGCCTGTCGGACACTTCCAGTCGGTCCGGCTCCAGGCGTTCCAGCACCGCGCGCACGCGATGCGGATCGACCGCGCGATAGCCGCCGGTACCCGGGATCTGCGGTGCGGGGAGGGAAAACCGGCGGACTCCCGAGGGAAGCGTCTCGTCCGCGTAGCGCGGGCCGGGCACCACGAGGGTCACCTGATGGCCGCTCGCCACGTAGCCGGCGCCGAGGTGGTGCAGGGCCGTGCGGAGCCCGCCCGAGCGTGGCCCGTAGAAGTTGGCCAGCTGGACGATGTGCATTTCAGGCCGCGCGAGCGATCTTGCCCTGGACGGCCTCGTAGTGGCCGACCAGTTCATGGCACACCGCGGGCCAGGTGCGGCCGAGCACGACCTTTCGTGCCTTCTCCCCCAGCCTGGCGCGCAGCGCTTCGTCGCGCAGGTCGTCGACCTTGTCCACCAGCGCCGTCGCGAACCCGGCACGGTCGGCGGGCAGCAGATAGCCGGTGCGGCCGGGCAGGACCAGATCCTTCGGGCCGCCCGCGTTCGGCGCCAGCACCGGCAGCCCGGACGCCATCGCCTCCTGGATGGCCTGGCAGAACGTCTCGTGCGGTCCTGTGTGGACGAACACGTCAAGGCTCGCGTACGCGGCGGAGAGCTCTTCGCCGTAGCGGGCGCCGAGGAACGCGGCACCCGGGATCCGTTCGCGCAGCATCGGCAGTTCCGGCCCGTCACCGACGACGACCACGCGGATCCCGTCGACCCCGGCGAGCGCGGTCAGGCGCTCGACCTCCTTCTCGGGCGCGAGCCTGCCGACGAAACCGACGAGCAGTTCGCCGTTCGGCGCCAGCTCGGCCCGCATCGCGGGGTCGGCGTGGACCGGCGAGAACCGCTCGATGTCGACACCGCGCGCCCAGCGGTGCACCCGCGGGATCCCGTGCAGTTTCAGCTGATCCACCGAGTCCGTCGACGGCGCGAGCGTGCGGTCGGCGCGCGAGTGCAGGCGGCGCACCCAGCGCCAGGCCGCGCGGGCGGCGATACCGAAGCCGTACGCGGCGGCGAAACCGGCGATGTCGGTCTGGTACACCGCGACACACGGCACCCGCAGCCGCCTGGCCGCGGCGAGCCCGCGGGCGCCGACCACGAACGGCGACGCCAGATGCACCACGTCCGGACCGAAATCGGCCAATGCGGTGAGCACCGTCCTGGTCGGGACGCCGACCGGGAGGGAGTTCACGCCGGGGAAATCGAGGGCGGGAATGCGCACGACCGGGGCGCCGAGGTACTCCACGGGACCCGGCCCGGGGGCGATGATCAGCACGTCGTGCGCGCGGTCGCGGAGGTGTTCCACGACGCGGAGCACGGAGTTGGTCACGCCGTTCACCTGGGGCAGGAAACTTTCGGTGACTATCGCGACTCGCACGCGGATCACTGTCGCATCCGGTTGTGACACCCACGCCAACAAAAACGGAACAGACGACATGTCATCTCAAGGTCGTGTTCCGTAAACCAGGCTCGGCCACACTAGTCAGGCATGACCCTCCTGTCGTCTAGGCCGCCTCAGCCCGTCGAGCCCGGGCTGGTGTCGAGGGCCCTCGAAGTGGCCGGGCGGCTGGCCAACGACGCGACCGACGTGATCACCGCGACCGCGGGCCGGGGCGCCCAGCCCGATCCGAAGGACTCGCCCTTCGACTGGGTCACCGACACCGACCGGATCCTCGAACGTCACACCCGGCGCGTGCTGACCGCGGAATTCCCCGGCATCCCCGTCGTCGGCGGTGAATTCGGTGCCGACCACGGTGCCGACGTCGCGGAATACCGCTGGGTGGTCGACCCGATCGACGGCACCGCGAACTACGTCGCCGGTGTGCCTTGGTGCGCGTACAGCCTCGCCCTGATCGACGCTTCCGGCCCGGTGGTCGGCGTGGTCGCCGACCCGTACCGCGCCCAGATCTACGCCGCCGCGCGCGGCCGCGGCGCCCGGGCGAACGGCAAGCCGATCACGCTCACCGACCGGTGCGGGACCGCCGGCGCGATCGTCTGCACGGAACTCACGCGCAAGGGTGTCTGGCCGGGGATGGGCCAGTTCATCGAACGGGCCGCCGCCGCGCACGCCGGGGTCCGGGTGCTCGGCTCGGCGGCGCTGGCGATCGCGCAGGTCGCGCTGGGACACGCGGCCGCGGCGGTGCTGCACAGCTACCGCGAATGGGACGTCGCCGGATCGGTCGCGCTGGCCATCGAGGCGGGTGCCGTGGTCCTGGACCGGCACGGGGAAGGCGCGGCCCTGCCGGTCGACGCGCTCCTGGTCGCGGCCCCCGGTGTGGCCGACGAGGTCCTGGGCTGGTGGCAGGAGTCGGTTGGCTGAGTTACGCGCCCGATCACGCGAGTTACGCCTCCAATCACGCGAGTTCGCCTTCCAATCACGCGTGTGCGCCGTCTGATCACACGTGTTCGCCGGTTCCGTACGGCCAGCTCGCGCGACTGAGCACGGGACTCACGTGATTGGGGACGGGACTCGCGTGATTGGGTGCGGGACTCGCGTGATTAGAGGCGTAACTCGCGTGATCGGGCGCGAGATTCGCGTGATGGGTGCGGGACTCACGTGATTGGGGGCGTAACTCGCGTGATCGGGCGCGAGATTCGCGTGATTGGGGGCGTAACTCGCGTGATCAGACGGCGCACTCGCGTGATCAGAGGGACGACACGCGTGATTGGAAGGCGAACTCGCGTGATCAGGCGGACGACTCGGCGAGCGAGCGCCGGTAGGCCAGCCGTTGCCGCCGGATCCACCACAGCAGCGGGCCGGCGATCAGCCAGGTGAAGAAGATCATGCTGCCCAGCGGCAGCAGCGTGTTCGCCGCCGAGCGCCCGGCCACCCGCGCGAGTTCCGGGTCGCCGACGTCGTACTCGATGTTCACCAACTGCCCGGCGGCCAGCCCGGACGGGTAGAGCACGCCGTTGGCCGGGCTGTGCATGATGCCGTCGGGGGTCGCGTAGTTGATGATCGTGCGGTCGAAGGCCACCGACTCGACCTGCGCCGTCGCCTGCCCGAGCTCCGCTTCGATCGCGCTGTCGTTCCGGATGGCGGCGAACAGCAGCGAGACACCGAGCACGGTGACGAGTGAGGCGACAACGAGGGCGGCATACCACCCGATGCGCCTCACCCGCTCCGCTTTGGCCGTCACGCCGCGAGCGTATCGCTACCCGTCAGTGGGCGTGTCGCTCGGCGAGGAATTCATGGGTCGCCTTGATCTGCGGGTACGACTTCGGTGCGACCGGGGCCACAGCGGCCCGCAATGCCGCCTGCGCACCGTTCGGGCCCACGGCGGGCTTGCCCTTCGTGTACAGCCACGTCTGGAACAGGTCGTACAGCGGCTTGCCCGAGATCCGCTCCGCCAGCGCGATGAACTCCGGGATCACCGCCGACTTGGCCTTCTTCACCTGCTGCCAGGTCTGCAGGATCCGGAAGAACGTGTCGTCACCCACGGCCTTGCGCAACGCGTGCACCGCGAGCGCGCCGCGGTCGTAGACGGCCGCGTCGAACTGGTTGTCCGCGCCCGGGTCGGCGGGCAGGACCTGCCAGAACGGGTCCTCGGCCGGAATCGAGTCGTAGATGTACTGGGCGAGTTCGTCGGCCGTGCCCTCGCCGGCCTCCTCCGACCACAGGAACTCGCCGTAGGAGGCGAAACCCTCGTTCAGCCAGATCTCGCTCCACTTGCCCAGCGTGACGCTGTTGCCGAACCACTGGTGCGCCTGCTCATGCGCGACGATCGAGGTGTTGGAGCCGCTCCGGAAGGCCCTGGCGCCGTACACCGGCCGCGTCTGGTTCTCCAGCGCGAAGGTGATGCCGGTGGTGACGACGCCGCCCTGCGCCTCGAACGGATAAGGCCCGAACTTCGAGGCGAGGAACTCGGTGATCTCCGGCGTCCGCTCGATGCTGGCCTTGGCCGCGCCGAGCGATTCGCCGAGGTCGGCGCCGTAGGCGGTGATGAACGGCTGGCCGTCCGGCGTGGTCTGCTGGTTCACCTCGAACTTGCCGACCTCCAGCGACGTGAGGTACGTCGCCTGCGGTTTGGTGCTGCGCCAGTTCCAGCGCGTCCAGCCCGGCCGCTGCACCGTCTTGCGGACGAGCGTGCCGTTCGACAGCGCGGCGACGTCGTTCGGGACCTCGACCGAGATGTCGTAGGTGGCCAGGTCGGTCGGGTGATCGTTGGAGGGGAACCACCAGGCCGCGCTCTGCGGCTCGTCGACGGCCAGCGCGCCGTCCGGGGTCTTCTTCCAGGCGGTGAAGCCGTCGATCTTCACCTTCGACGGCGTGTCCGCGTAGGCCACGACGACGGTCGCCGTCTGGCCCTTCTTCAGCGGCGAGGCCGGCGTGACGGTGAGCTCACCGGTGCCGTCGGTCGACGTCGCGAACTTCGCGGGCCGGTTGTTGACCCGGACGCTCGACACCTTCAGCCCGAAGTCGAGGTTGAACGCCGAGAGGTCCTGCGTCGCGGTGAGCAGGATCGTCGTGGCGCCGGACAGCAGGTCGGTCGCGGGCTGATAGGTAAGCCGGAGGTCGTAGTGACCGACGTCGTAGCCGCCGTTGCCGGCGTGCGGGTAGTACGGGTCGCCGATGCCGATCGAGCCGGGCGCGGGTGCGGCGGCCGCGCTGCCGGCGAGCAGCACCGAGACGACGCCAGCGGTCAATCCGGCGAAGCCGGCGCGAGTCTTCAAGCGCATTGCGAATCCTCCCAGGATTTGTCAGCGCGCTCGAACGTAGCCAGCCGATCGACGCGGAGACACGTCCGAAGGAGGGGTTCCTAGCCTCTGGACTGAGATCAAAAACGGCTAGACAGCACGCACGGCGGAGGACACCGCCGTACGGAGGCGCGCATGCAGCTCGCGATGGCGCGTTCGGTCCACGCGAACCTCCACCACGCGCAGCCCTGGCGCGGGCTTGAGCGCCGCGCGGAACTCGGTGAGCGTCTCGGCGACGACGTGCGGCACGCGGTATCCGGCGCACAGGGCACCGAGGTCGGCGCCGTGCGGCGTGCCGAAGACCCGCTCGAAGCTGGCGTTGTGCTCGGGCGCCCCCTGCTCCAGCAGGGAGAAGATGCCGCCGCCGTCGTCGTTGAGCACCACGATCGTCAGGTCGGGGCGCTGTTCGGCGGGCCCGGTCAGCAGGCCGCTCGCGTCGTGCAGGAACGTCAGGTCGCCGAGCAGGGCGTACGAATGTCCCCTGTGGACGGTCGCGGCGCCGATCGCGGTCGACACCATGCCGTCGATCCCGGCGACGCCGCGGTTGCGGTGCACGAGGACGTCGGGCCGCAGGCGTCCGGCGAGGGCGACGTCGCGGGTCGGGTTGGACGAGCCGACGACCAGCAGCGATCCCTCCGGGACCGCGTCGACCAGCTCGGTCGCCAGGCGCAGCCCGCTCGGCCACGGCTCGTCGGCCAGCGCTTCGGTGACCGCCCCCGCCGCCGCCTTGTCCGCGCGCTGCCAGCTCGCGAGCCACTCCGGATCGGCCGGTTTGGTCGGCTCGTCGAACCACTGGCCGACCTGGCGGACGTTGTGCGCGGGCGCGGGCCAGTCCGAATCCGGCCGGACCAGCAGCACCTCGACGTCCGGATCGGACAGCACCCGCTGGACCTGCCGGAACACCGTCGGACGCCCGATGCACAGGACCTGTTCGGGTTTGTGCCGCGAGATGAACTCCTCGACGCCGAGCAGCCACGCGCCGGACGAGATCGCGGTCGCGCCCGCCATCCCGATACCGCCGGTCTCGGAGACGACCGGCCAGCCGTGCAGCTCGGCCCACTCGCTGGCCGCCTGCACGCCGGTGTCGCACGCGATGACCAGGCCATGGCGGGCCGAGGGCACCACGAAAGAGGGAAGCGCGCCGAAGTCCGGGAGTTCCGTCCAGCGAGCGCCGTCGGGACGCCCTTCGAGTGACTCGTACCACTCGCCGTCATCATCGATATCGGGCACGAGCGGCTCCCGGAACGGGATGTTCAGGTGCACGGGCCCGCAGCGCCATTCGCCGTACGCGGCGTTCCAGGCGCGGCAGATCTGGCCGCGCCAGTACGAGTTCTGCCCGGCGCGGCGTTCGGCGACGGCGAGCTCGTCGAAGTAGCGGATGGCGTTGCCGTAGAGCTGGTGCTGGTCGATGACCTGGCTCGCGCCGGCGGCCCGCATCTCGGGCGGCCGGTCGGCGGTCAGCACGATCAGCGGGACCCCCGCGCGGTCGGCCTCCAGCACGGCGGGGTGGAAGTTCGCGGCCGCGGTGCCCGAGGTGCACAGCAGCGCGACGGGGCGCCCGGTGCGCGCGGCGATGCCGAGGGCGAGGAAACCGGCGCCGCGTTCGTCGATGCGGACGTGCAGCTGGAGGCGCCCGGCGGCGGCCGCGTCGTACAGCGCGATCGACAGCGGGGCGTTGCGTGAGCCCGGGCAGAGGACGACGTGCGAGACGGTGTTGCGGACGAGTTCGTCGACGATGACCCTGGCCTGCGCGGTGGAAGGATTCACCGGCAGACCTCGGGTTTCACACTACGACTCACGGCCACACGTCCTATTCTCCCAAACGTGGATGACGCCCAGGTTTCCGAGCTGTTCGACCCCGCCTTGTGGACGGAAGTCGAAGGTTTCGACTTCACCGACATCACCTATCACCGCTCCTCTGAGAGCCGCTCAGGCAAACGTGTCGTACGTGTCGCGTTCGACCGTCCCGAGGTCCGCAACGCCTTCCGCCCGCACACCGTCGACGAGCTCTACCGCGCGCTCGACCACGCGCGGATGAGCTCGGACGTCGGGTGCGTCCTGCTCACCGGCAACGGCCCTTCGCCGAAGGACGGCGGCTGGGCGTTTTGTTCCGGTGGTGACCAGCGTATTCGCGGACGCTCCGGGTATCAGTACGCGGAAGGGGAGACCTCTGACACGATCGATCCGGCGAGGGCCGGACGGCTGCACATCCTCGAGGTCCAGCGGCTGATCAGGTTCATGCCGAAGGTCGTCATCGCCGTGGTCCCCGGCTGGGCGGCGGGCGGCGGGCACTCGCTGCACGTGGTGTGCGACCTCACGCTCGCCTCGGCCGAGCACGCGCGCTTCAAGCAGACCGACGCCGACGTCGGCTCCTTCGACGGCGGCTACGGCTCGGCGTATCTGGCCAAGCAGGTCGGGCAGAAGTTCGCGCGGGAGATCTTCTTCCTCGGCCGCGAGTACACCGCCGAGCAGATGCAGGCGATGGGCGCGGTCAACTCCGCCGTCCCGCACGCGAAGCTCGAGGCCGAGGCGCTGGACTGGGCGTGGGCGATCAACGGCAAGTCGCCGACGGCGCAGCGGATGCTCAAGTACGCGTTCAACCTCACCGACGACGGTCTGGTCGGCCAGCAGCTCTTCGCCGGCGAAACCACCCGGTTGGCGTACATGCAGGACGAGGCCGTCGAGGGCCGCGACTCGTTCCTGGAGAAGCGCTCCCCCGACTGGTCGGCCTTCCCGTACTACTACTGACCTGCGTTTAGCGGGCTAAACGCGATCCGCGGGCGGACGTAGGGTGGAGCGATGCGTGCGGTAGGGGTGGACGGGAGTCCGGAGTCGATCGTCGCTCTCACCACGGCATTGGCCGAGGCGCTCGACGGCGGCCCCGCCGTCCTCCCCTACTCGTCGGAGCCCCTGCGCGACGCGATGGAGCCGGCGCGCCCGGCCGAGCCCGGGACGGCGGTGATCATCGCCACCTCCGGGTCCACCGGTGAGCCGAAGGGGGTCCTGCTGTCGGCGTCGGCGCTCACCGCGTCGGCTCACGCGACCCACAAGAGGCTCGGCGGGCCGGGCCACTGGTTGCTCGCGACCCCGGCGCACTACATCGGCGGACTCCAGGTGCTGGTGCGCTCACTGCTGGCCGGGACGACGCCGTCCGTGCTGCACGCCTCCGGTTTCCGGCCGGACAACTTCGCCGAAGCCGCCGCACCGCTGCTGTCCCTGGACGGGCCGCGCTACACCGCGCTCGTGCCGACCCAGCTCGGGCGGCTGCTCGACGCCGGTGGCCCCGGCCTGGCGGCGGCGCGCGCGTTCGACGCGATCATCGTCGGCGCCGCGGCGACGACGGCGGATCTCCGCGAGCGCGCCGCCGAAGCGGGCGTGAAGATCGTGCCCGCGTACGGCATGAGCGAGACCGCGAGCGGCTGCGTCTACGACGGCGTACCGCTGGACGGAGTACGCGTCGAACTCGAAGACGAGCGGGTCTGTATCACGGGTGAAGTCCTCGCGCACGGCTACCGGCTGCGACCCGGCCTGACCGCGGAGGCCTTCGAGGACGACCGGTTCCGCACTTCCGATCGTGGCCGGTGGACGGCCGACGGGCGGCTGGAGATCCTCGGGCGGATCGACGACATGATCAACACCGGTGGAGTGAAGGTGGCCGCTGCGACCGTCGAGCGGATCTTGACCGCACAACCCGGGATCCGGGACGCGTGCGTGGTCGGGGTGCCCGACCCGGAGTGGGGCGAAGCCGTCGTCGCGCTTGTCGTCGGCGCTGGTTGCGACGTCGAATCGCTGCGTGCCGCGTGCCGCGAAGAGGCCGGCGCGGCCGCCGCTCCGAAGCGGGTCGAATTCGCCGAAGAGCTCCCCTTGCGAGGCCCCGGGAAGGTCGACAGGACGGCCGTCAGGAATCTCCTACGAAGGTCGTGAATTCCCCACCGATTACCGGGACGTTGTTGACACAGTCATTACCCGCGGGTTTACGTCTACCTATGACGCGCTGGACACGCACAGTATTGGCCTGCACCGCCGTCACGATGGGACTGGTCGCTTTGGCCGGGCCCGCGCTGGCGGACGAACCGGAGACCGCCGTTCCGAACAGCGGCACGCTCACCTGGACCCTGGAAGACACGATCGACGACCTCAAGTAGCGCGACTCGTCACCTGCTCGCGAGGGCGCGGGCAGGTGACGAGCCCCGCATACCGGCCGGTAGTGGCCAGGGCCAGAATGGCGACATGGCGACTGCTGGTGAATGGATCGAAGGGGCGCGCCCGCGGACGCTGCCCAACGCGGTGGCGCCGGTGGTCGCCGGAGTCGGCGCGGCGATCGCGCTCGACGGCTTCTCCTGGACCCGCTCGATTCTCGCGCTGCTCGTCTCGCTGGCGCTGATCGTCGGCGTGAACTACGCCAACGACTACTCCGACGGCATCCGCGGCACCGACGAGAACCGCGTCGGCCCGCTGCGACTGGTCGGCTCCGGAGTCGCGAAGCCGAAGGCCGTCCTGGCGGCCGCACTCGTGGCTCTCGGGCTCGCCGGCGTCCTCGGGCTCGTGCTCGTCGCGATCAGCGGGCTGTGGTGGCTGCTGGCGATGGGCGCGGTCTGCATCCTCGGCGCCTGGTTCTACACCGGCGGCAAAAAGCCTTACGGCTACTACGGTTTCGGCGAGATCGCGGTCTTCGTCTTCTTCGGGCTGGCCGGCGTGCTCGGCACCGTGTACGTCCAAGCGGGACAGGTCAGCTGGACCGCGCTCGGCTGCGCGGTCGCCGTCGGCTCGTTCTCGACCGGCGTGCTGACCGCCAACAACCTCCGCGACATCCCGACCGACATCGAGTCCGGCAAGCGCACGCTCGCGACCCGCCTCGGTGATGGCGGGACCCGCCGGCTTTACCTGGTGCTGGTCGCGGTGCCGTACGTCGTGAGCGTGCTGCTCGCCTTCGTGACGCCGTGGGCGCTGCTGGGCCTGGTGACCGCGCCGCTGCTGCTGAAGTCGGTCAAGGCCGTCGGCGGCGGGGCGCAGGGGCGGGCGCTGATCCCGGCGCTGCGGGACACCGGATTCGCGATGCTGGGGTGGGCGGTGCTGACCGCGGTGGCGCTGGCGCTGTGAAGGCGTCTGATGCGGGACTGTGCGGATGCCGGGACCGCCGTCGCCCTCGCGCTGTGGAGGCGTCACCGGACCTTTGATGCGGGACTGTGTGGATTTCGGGGCGTTGGATGACCCGAAATCCACACAGTGCGGCGCGAAAGGGCCGGTCACGCGTCTTCCGTGCTCGCGACGCCCACCCGAAGCCGTCAGGCCTCCGGTGCGAGCTTCCCGCTCACCAAAAACTCCCGGTACTTCTCCAGGTAAGGCGCGATGTCGATGTTCTTCTGCGCCAGCCAAGCGTCGTCGTAGTACGTGTTGGCGTACCGCTCACCGCCGTCGCACAGCAGCGTGACGACGCTGCCCGCCTGGCCTTCCGAGACCATCCGCGAGATCAGCGTGAAAGCGCCGAAGAGGTTCGTCCCGGTCGAGCCGCCCGCCCAGTGCCCGGTCCGCTCACGCAGCACGCGGATAGCCGCCAGCGAAGCGGCGTCCGGCACCTGGAACATCTCGTCGATCACCCCGGGCACGAACGACGGCTCGACGCGCGGCCGCCCGATTCCCTCGATCCGCGAAGGCATGCCGGTGCTGTAGTCGAGCGCCCCGGTCTGCCAGGCGCCGAAGAACGAAGAGTTCTCCGGGTCGACGACGGCGATCTTCGTGGTGTTCCGCTTGTAGCGCACGTAGCGGCCGAAGGTCGCGCTCGTGCCGCCGGTCCCGGCGCCGACGACGATCCACGCCGGCACGGGGTGCCGCTCGGACTGCATCTGCGCGTACACCGATTCGGCGATGTTGTTGTTCCCGCGCCAGTCCGTCGCGCGCTCCGCGTAGGTGAACTGGTCGAGGTAGTGGCCGTTGCACTCCGAAGCGAGCCGCTCGGCCTCCGGGTACATGTCCGGCGCGCGGTCGACGTAGTGGCATTCGCCGCCGTAGAACTCGATGAGCGCGATCTTCTCCGGCGACGTGCTGCGCGGCACCACGGTGATGAACCGCAGCCCGAGCATCCGCGCGAAGTACGCCTCCGAAACCGCCGTCGAGCCGCTGGACGCCTCGACGAGCACGGTGTCCGGCCCGATCTGGCCGTTCACCAGACCGTAAAGGAACAGCGAACGCGCGAGCCGGTGCTTGAGCGAGCCGGTCGGATGGACGGACTCGTCCTTCAGGTAAAGGTCCACGCCCCATTCCGCGGGCAGCGGGAAGACGTGGAGGTGCGTGTCGGCGCTGCGGTTCGCGTCGGCCTCGATGATGCGGACGGCTTCGCGGACCCAGCTGCGGCTGTGCAGGAGGCTCACGCGGCACCGTCCACCCGGTCGCCGCGCAGCTGCGAGCGCAGCTCGGCACGGGCGCGGGCGCGCTTTTCGTTGCGGCGGGCGAGCCCGGCGGTCACGCGCGCGTTCAGCGGGCGGAACAGCAGCAGGCCCAGCGGCAGCCCCACGACCAGGCCGATCACCAACGCGACCAGCAGCGGGACGTTGGCCAGCAGTAACCCGCCTGCGATGACCCCGACCAGGACGAACCTGGCCAGCACGTACAGCGTCAGGTCACGGGGCAGGTGATTATCGCTCACACCAACGCAGGCTACGCGTTGCCGTTGCGGCCGTCGTCCAGGCCCGCGTTGTTGGGCCGTCCTTCGAAGCGGGTGGAGAGCACGACGGTGGTGTTCGTGCGGCCGACGCCGGGGATCCGCCGCAGCCTGCCGAGGGTCCGCTCCAGATCGTCGACGGTCGCCACCCGCACCTTGACGACGAAGGCCTCGTCGCCCGCGACGGCGTAGCAGCTTTCGACCTCGTCCAGCGCCCCGAGCGCCTCCGCGACGTCGTCCTCGGTCGCGGTGTCGGTGGGGTGGATGCCGACCAGCGCCGTCACCCCGAGCCCGACCGTGCTCGGGTCGACCATGGCGTGGTAGCCGGTGATCACGCCGGCGGCCTCGAGTTTGCCGACGCGTTCGTGCACTGATGAAGCCGAGAGTCCGACAGACCGGCCGAGGTCGGCGTAGGTAGCCCGCCCGTTCTCCCGTAATGCCGCGATGATCTTCCGATCCACCTGGTCCACCGCTACACCTTAGGTGCCACGGCCCGATTCGCGTGATCAGGGCGCGTTTTCATACATCCGTGACAAGACCGCGGGGCCGGAACGCGCATGTCGCGGTTGTCGGTTTTGACCTTTAAGGGCTCTTTACCTATGGACAACCGTTCGAGTACCTGACGGGTGAGATGCAACGATTGCCGCGTTGGCTACCCGGCACGACGGGCATCGGGCCCGCCCTCCGGTTTAGCACTGGAACCGTGAAGGAGGCGGAAAATGACCGCGACCATGGGCGGCAGGTTGCTCACCCCCGGCGAAGTGGCGGCTCTGTTCCGGGTCGACCCCAAGACCGTGACCCGCTGGGCGACCGCGGGCCGGATCGGCTCGATCCGTACTCCCGGCGGGCACCGCCGGTTCCGCGAGGCCGAGGTGAACGAACTCCTCGCCGAGCTCACCACCGACGCCAGCGAGCCCGCCCGCAAGGTCTGAGCAGGCATTTCCCTCAAATGGGACTCCAGTGACGAAGGGCTCGTAACCGCCCTTCGTCACATTGGGGTATCCATGAGTCCCCCCACGCGCGGCAAAGGGGCTAGCCTCGTGGGACTGAGGAACGTCCTCCACGCGGAAGGGACCGAGCATGATCTATCTGCTCGCGGCCATCGGAGCGCTCACCGTCGCCGTGGTCTTGTGGCGCGCGTTCGGGATCGAGCGTGTCGGGGTGCCCTCGTCGCGACCGACACTGGCCCCGGACGACGACCCCGACTTCCTGCGCAAGCTCGGTGAGCAGCAGCGCAAGGGTAAAGACGAGGACAAAGAGTAAAGACTAGGCCTGGATCGGCTGGTACGGCTGGCCGCCGAAGCCGTCGGCGACGGTGGCGGCCAGTTCCAGCAGCGCCAGCCTGGTGTCCGCGTCGAGCCGGTCCAGCTCGATCTCCGCGCCCTCTTCCAGGTGCGGGTCGAACGGGATCCGGCACACCGATCGGACGCGCGCGCCGAAGTGCGCGGACAGCTTGTCGAGATCGACGGAGCCACCCTTCGGCCGCACCGAGTTGATCACCGCGACGGACCGTTTGACCAGGTCACCGTAGCCGTGCGCCTCCAGCCAGTCGAGCGTGGCCGACGCGCTGCGCGCCCCGTCGACGGAGCCGGAGGAGACCACCACCAGCGCGTCCGCGACGTCGAGGACGCCCTTCATCGCCGAGTGCATCAAACCGGTCCCGCAGTCGGTGAGCACGATGTTGTAGAAGTGCTCCAGCAGGTTGACCGTGCGCCGGTAGTCGTCCTCGGAGAAGGCCTCCGAAACCGCCGGGTCCTGCTCGCTGGCGAGGATCTCCAGCCGGCTTCCGCCCTGTGAGGTGTACGAACGGACGTCGCTGTACCTGGTGATCTTGTCCGCGTCACGCAGCAGGTGCCGGACGGTCGCGGTGGTCTCGATCGGGATCTTCTGCGACAGTGTCCCGCGGTCCGGGTTCGCGTCGACGGCGACGACGCGGTCACCGCGCAGCGAAGCGAACGTCGAGCCCAGGGTGGTCGTCGTGGTGGTCTTGCCGACGCCGCCCTTGAGGCTCAGCATCGCGATCTTGTAGCACCCGCGCAGCGGCTGGTTGATCTGCGCGATCAGCTCCCGTTTACGCGTGTCCTTGGGGCTCTCACCCGGGTTGACCAGCTTGCCGGTGCCCACGTAAAGGGCCTTGCGCCAGCCCGACTGCGGCTTGCGCTTCTGCGGCTTCACCAGGCTCGCGGTGGCGAGTTCGTCCGGGAGCGCGTGCCTGCCCTGCGGCTGCGGAAGCCCCGGAACCGCCTGCTGCGGCTGCGCGTACTGCTGCTGAGGCGGGTACGGGGCGGCCTGCTGCGGCTGGGGCTGCTGTGGGTGCAGCGGCGGCAGGTTCTGGTCGTAGGGCTGCTGATACTGCCCTTGCGACGGCTGCGGCAGCGGCGGCTGCTGCTGCTGGGGAGCGGGCTGCTGCTGCGGGTACTGGGCCTGCTGCGGCGGATACTGCGGCTGCACGACTTGGGTCGGTTCGGCCTCGAAACCGGCCGCGGGCGGATGCGGCGCCGAATCCGTCCGGTCCTCGGAGAACAACTCCGAGGGCTGGACGCTCTCGGTCGGTTCGGGGTGGCCAGGAGCCGATTCTTCGCTGGGTCCGGTCACCGCTGAATTCCTCCTCCGCGCACGTCTACCCCCATACCTCAGTATTGACGGTAGTCGTCGCGCGCGCAGAGGCGGCGGTCAGCCCCCGGCGTAGGAGTGCAGACCCGACGTCACCAGGTTCACGAAGAACATGTTGAAGATCGTCGCGGAGAAACCGACGATGTTGATGATCGCGGCCCGCTTCCCGCGCCAGCCCGCGGTGGCGCGGGAGTGCAGGTACGCCGCGTAGACGACCCACGCCACGAAGGCGACGGTCTCCTTCGGGTCCCAGCCCCAGAACCGGCCCCACGCCGCCTCGGCCCACACCGCGCCGCAGAGCACGCCGAAGGTGAAGATCGGGAAGGCGAAGATGGTGGTGCGGTAGGCGATGCGGTCGAGCACGTCCGCCGCGGGCAGCTTCGGGCCGAACTTGGCGAACTTCGCCGGGTTGTCGTCGTGGGCGGCGCGGAACAGGTAAAGGACGCTCGCGACACCCGGCACCAGGAAGACACCGGAACCGATGATCGCCGCGGAGACGTGGATGATCAGCCAGTACGACTGGAGCGCGGGCTGTACCGGCGCGGCCGTCGTGTACAGCATGGTGCCGTTGACGAACATCAGGATCACGACCGGCAGCAGCAGGAAGCCGGTGAGGTGGCGGACCGGGAACTTCCGCATGATGACGATCCAGGTCACGACGGCGATGAAGGTCGTGGCCATGCCGTATTCGTAGAGGTTGCCCCACGGCGCGCGGTGCACGGCGAGGCCGCGCAGCACGATCGCGGCCAGGTGCAGCAGCGCGGCCAGCACCAGCAGCGCGGCGCCCATGCGGCCGATGCGCTCGGGGCGGCCGACCTCGCGCGGGGCCTCGACGGGCGTCCCGTATGCCGGCGGACCGCCGGCGCCGACCAGTTCGCGCGCCTTCTGCTTGCTGCGCTCGGCCGCCAGACGGCCCTTCGCGCCGAAGCCCTGCTCGATGAGGGCGAACATCAGCGCGAGGACGTAGATCGCCGCCGCGGTGGTGTAGGAGTAGTCGCTGTACTGGGACAGCGTCTCGTTGATCGGCATGACCTCTAGTTGCCTCTCTGCCCCTGGACCAGCTTGTCGCTGATCCGCTGGAACTCTTCGCCATAGCCCGCCTGATCGGTGCGCGCCAGCCCGGCGACCTCGATCACGGTACCCGGCTCACCTTCACCCGCCGGGGTCACCCGGACCCACACCCGGCGCCGTTTGACCAGCAGCGATCCCGCCAGCCCGATCAGCATCGCGACCGCGCAGACGAGCACCCAGCCCTGCACGGGGTCGTGCGAAACCTGGATGGCGACCCATTCCTGGACGCCGTCGAAGCGGACCTTCGTGCCGTCGTCCAGCACGGTTTCCTGACCCTGGTCGAGGTTCTGCCGGGTGAGCTTCTTGAGCCTGCCGTCCGCGACGAGCGACTGGTCGATCTGGAAGATCGACTGCCCGCGGCCGGCGTCGAGGCCGAGGTCGCCGCGGTAGATGTCGACGGCCACGGCCGGCTTGTTCGCCTCGGGCCGCGACGACGTCAGCACGTTGCCGTGCATGAACGCGGTCGGCGCGAGGAGGCCGGTGATCGCGAGCTGGCGGGTGCGGCGTTCGATCGGGTCGGAGATACCCGGCTGGTCGATCTTCGTCGCGCCCTCGGAGAGCTTCGTCGGCTCGTCGGCGGGACGCCACGGCGTGATGTTGGTCCGCACCGTGCCGTCGGGGAAGGTCACGGTGAACTTCGGGGAGTAGCCGAAGTTCAGCAGGTAGACGCGGTCGCCCGCGGTGCGCAGCGGCGAGTTGACCTCGAGCCCGTACGGCTTCCACGCGCCGGTCTGCAGGTCTTCGCCGGACTGGTACTCCATGTTGGAGTGGTAGTAGTTCGCCTGGCCGGACTCGGTGTAGCGCGCCTCGAAGTCCTTGAGGCGGATGCAGAACGCGTTGAGGTCGGTGCCGTCGACGCGCAGCCCGGCGTTGAAGGTGTCGTAGCCGAGGATCCCGGAGTTGCACCACGGGCTGCCGTCGGCCTGGACGATGACCTGGCCTTCGTAACCGAACAGCTTGCCCAGCGCGAAGAAGATGATCAGGCCGAGCATGCCGAAGTGGAAGACGAGGTTGCCGGTCTCGCGGAGGTACCCGCGCTCGGCGGAGATGCTGCGGCTTCCGTCGGCCTCTTCGCGCTCGACACGGCGCCAGCCCTTGAGCAGCGTGTGCGTGTCCTTCAGGACCGTCTCGGGGGTCCGGTCGGTCGTGGTGGACACGTGATGCGGCATCCGCGAGAGCTTGCGCGGCGTGAGCACCGGCTTCGCGCGCATCGCCTTCGCGTACTCGAAGCTGCGCGGCGCGAGGCAGCCGATGAGCGAGACCATCAGCAGGATGTAGATCGCCGAGAACCAGACGCTGCCGTAGACCTCGAAGAACTGCAGGCGGTCGAGCAGTTCGCCCCACCAGCCGTGCGCGGCGATGTACTCGTCGGTCTTGGCGACGTTGAGGTTCCGCTGCGGCAGCAGGGCGCCGGGCATCGCGGCGAGCGCGAGCAGGAACAGCAGCACCAGCGCGGTGCGCATCGACGTCAGTCCGCGCCAGGTGTTGCGCAGGAAGGCGAAGACCCGCTTCAGCGGCGTCTGACGGTATTGAGTGGTCACAAGGGCAGCCTGATGTCGTTCACGAGGGTGTTCCGGATCCAGCCGGTCAGGTCGCCCCACAGTCCGGTCACCAGCAGGACGCCGACGACCAGCAGCAGGAAACCGCCAAAGACCTGCACCTGGCGGCCGTGGCGGCGCAGCCAGTCGGTGGCGCGGACGGCCCAGCGGGCGCCGAACGCGATGATGAGGAACGGCAGACCGAGGCCGAGGCAATAGACCAGGATAAGCACGTAACCGCGCGCCGCCGCCCCGCCGGTGGCGCTGGCCATCGACATGACCGCGGACAGCGTCGGCCCGATGCACGGCGTCCAGCCGAGCCCGAAGACCGCGCCGAGCACGGGCGCGCCCCAAAGTCCGCCGCGCGGCACGTGGTGCGAGCGGAACTCGCGCTGCAGGCCCGGGATCCAGCCGAGGAAGACCAGCGCCATCGCGATGGTCAGCACGCCGCCGAGGCGCTGGAGGAGGTCCATGTTGAGCTGGACGACGTCGGCGATCCACACCAGTGTTCCCAGCGTCACCACGAAGACGACGGTGAACCCGAGCACGAACAGCGCCGCCGCGCCGACGACGGCGTAGCGGCCCTTCTTGCGCCCCTCGTCGGGGCTGACCGCGGGGGCGTCCGCGCCGACCAGCGCCGCCAGGTACGCGAGGTACCCGGGCACCAGCGGCACGACGCACGGCGACGCGAAGGAGATCGTCCCGGCCAGCAGCGCCACGCCCGCTGCGAGCAGCAGCGGCCCTGAGAGCGCCAGCTCGGTAACACCGTTCACGCAAAGGAGCGTAGGCAGTGTGGTCGGAGTGAAAGCGCCGGGGCTGGCCGAACGGGACCTACGTCGCACCCGGTCAGGACCTAGGTCCCGGTGGGCGGATCGCGTTTAGCGGGCTAAACGCGATCCGGGCGTGGGTCAGGCGGGTTCGGCGGCCAGGCGCTGGACGACGGGCAGCAGGTCCGACGCCAGCAGTTCCCGCAGGAACACCGCGGCGACCCGGTGCTGTTTGTCCAGCACGATCGTCGACGGGATGATGTTGCGCGGGTAGCCCGAAAGCTGCAGCAGCGTCCGCCCCGACGGGTCGTAGATCGACGGGTACGTCAGCTTCCGGTCCCGCATGAAGTCCTGCGGCGGCTTCCGGTCGTTGTCGCGCAGGTCGATGCCGATCACCTCGACGCCGGACGCCTTGGTCTGGTCGTAGACCTTCTGCATCTCCGGCGCCTCGACGCGGCACGGCCCGCACCACTGGCCCCACAGGTTCAGCACGATGACCTTGCCGGGGAAGTCCGCGATCGAAAGCTGCTTGCCTTCGTTCATCAGGTCGTCGCCGGACAGCGTCGGCGACGGCTGGCGGTCCGCGACGTCGTAGGTGATGTCGACCTTCCCGCCCGGCGAGACGAAGTTGAACGAGCCGCCGGTGACGACGGCGTCCTTGCCGGTGGAACAGCCGGTGACGACGAGCGCCAGCCCGACCACGGCCGCCACGAGTCGCTTCATGCGCCGGTCACCTTCGGGTCGGTCGTGCCGGCGGGCTCGCTGTAGACGATCCGCACGAGTTCTTCGCCCTCGAAGACCAGGCTGGTCAGCGACGCGAGCGAGCACTGCCGGTTGCGCGGGTCGTGCCAGAGCCGCTTCGCCTCCAGGAATCGCCGCACGGTCCAGATCGGCAGCTGGTGCGAGACGCACAGCGCCTCGTGGCCCTCGGCCGCCCGCCGCGCGCGGTGGATGGCGCCGAGCATGCGGTGCGCGATCTCGACGTACGGCTCGCCCCAGGACGGCCGGAACGGGTTGACCAGCTTCGGCCAGTGCTTCGGCTGGCGAAGGGCGCCATCGCCGACGGCGACCCGCTCGCCTTCGAACTGGTTGTCCGCCTCGATGAGCCGATCGTCGGTGTCGACGTCGAGCCGGTGCGCGGCGGCGATCGGCGCCGCGGTCTCCTGCGCGCGCTGAAGCGGCGAAGCGACCACGTGCGTGATGTCGTGCGTCGCGACGGCTTCGGCGACCGTCAGCGCCTGGCGCTGTCCGCGGTCGGAGAGCTTGAAGCCGGGCAGGCGGCCGTACAGGATCCCGTCCGGGTTGTGCACCTCACCGTGGCGGAGCAGGTGCACGATCGTCGTCGCGCTCACGCCTGGACCGCCTCGGCGGCGGCGCGGGCTGCGACGCGCAAGGCGGACTCGATGATCTCGAACTCCGCGTCGCCCATGGCCGCGTTGACGAACCACGCCTCGTACGCGCTCGGCGGCGCGTACACGCCGTTGTCCAGCAACGCGTGGAAGAACGCCGGGAACCGCCAGGTCTCCGAGGCCTGCGCGCCCGGGTAGTTCGTCACCGGGTTCTCGCTGAAGAACACGCTGACCAGGTTGCCCGCGTACTGCACGGTGTGCGTGACGCCCGCCTCGGTGAGCGACCGGCCGAACAGGTCGCCGAGCCGCTTCGCATTGGCGTCGAGGGCCGCGTACACGGCGTCGTCGGCCCCGCGCAGCGTCGCGAGCCCGGCGGCGACGGCGACGGGGTTCCCCGACAGCGTCCCCGCCTGGTACACCGGCCCGCCCGGGGCCAGCTTCGCCATCACGTCGGCGCGGCCGCCGAAGGCCGCGGCGGGCAGCCCGCCCGACATCACCTTGCCGAAGGTGTACAGGTCACCCGCGACGCCTTCGAGGCCGAACCAGCCCGCCTTCGAGACGCGGAACCCGGTCATCACCTCGTCCATGATCAGCAGCGCGCCGTGCTCGCGCGCGATCTCCTTGAGCCCGGCGTTGAACCCGTCGACCGGGGCGACGGCGCCCATGTTGCCAGCGGCGGCTTCGGTGATGATCGCGGCGATGGCGTCCGGGTTGTCCACAAAGGACTTCCGGACCGCGTCGAGGTCGTTGTAGGGCAAGACGATCGTGTCGGCCGCCTGCGCGCCGGTGACCCCGGGCGACGTCGGGAGGCCGAGGGTCGCGACGCCGGAGCCCGCTTCGGCGAGCAACGCGTCGACGTGACCGTGGTAGCAGCCCGCGAACTTGATGATCTTCGCCCGGCCGGTGAACCCCCTGGCCAGCCGGATCGCGCTCATCGTCGCCTCGGTGCCGGAGTTGACCAGGCGCACCTGCTCCACCGGCTCGACGCGGCCGATGATCTCCTCGGCGAGCTCGACCTCACCGCGCGTCGGCGTGCCGAAAGACAGGCCGTCGACAGCGGCTTCGCGGGCGGCGGAGACGACGTCCGGATGCGCGTGCCCGAGGATCATCGGGCCCCACGACGAGACGAGATCGACGTAGCGGTTGCCGTCGGCGTCCCAGAGGTACGGACCCTCACCGCGCACCATGAACCGCGGGGTGCCGCCGACGGAGTTGAAGGCCCGCACCGGGGAGTTCACCCCGCCCGGGACCACGGCCTTCGCTCGTTCGAACCATGCCTTGGACTGATCGACTCCGGTAGTCACGTCCCCAGTCTCGCAAATCGCCGGGGACACCCGCCGCCGAGTCCTCGCCGTTCCGGGCATGGCGTGACCAGGCCCACTAGGGTGGAAGCACTCCCGCCGAAACCCTCGCGGAGGAATCCACGTGTCCACGGTGCCGTCACCACCGACCCACCACCGTCGCCTGCGCTGGCAGGCCTTGGCGGGATTCATCGCCATGGCGGCGATCGTGGGGATCGTGGCCGGGCTGGCGGTCGCCACCCGCACCGACACGCACAACGCGCTGGCCCGTCCGTCGTGGGCGCCGCCGGGCTGGCTCTACGGCCCGATGTGGTCGGTCCTGCTGCTCCTGGTCGCCTTCGCGGGCTGGTTCTACTGGCGCACCGACGGCGAAACGCGCGGCTTCGCCTTCTACGGCGTCTGCCTGCTGCTGACCCTGCTGTGGACACCGCTGTTCTTCGCCGGCGGCGCGCACGTCCTCGCCCTGGCCGACGTCCTCGTGCTGGACTTCGTCGTGCCCATCACGATGGCGGAGTTCGGCCGCCGGTCGAAACCCGCGGCCTGGCTGCTCGTGCCGTATCTGCTGTGGCTGCTGTTCTCGACCGCGGTCAACGCCGCGGTCGTGTTCCTCAACTGAGCTTCGGTTCCTTGGGCTTGCGGCCCTTGGCCCGGACGGCGAGCAGGAACTGACGGATCGCGTCCACCACCAGGATCGCGGCCAGCACGCCCAGCCCGATGGCGCCGGCGAGCGGGCCGCCGAAGTAGCGCTGCGATTCGAGCGTCGTTTCGCCGTAGGAGATCACGACCGGGACGACACCGGCCTTCCAGCAGGCGAAGGCACCCCACACGGCAAGCGCGGCGAGGATCAGTTCGACCGCCCCCACCACGGCGCGCAGGGGTTTGTGCAGCCGGGCGTCGCGCCGGGAGTCCTCCGGTGGCCACAGATCGGCGCCGGTCGGCTGGGGAAGGTCGATCACGGTGAGCAGTTTCTCATGACTCTGTGGTGCGAGCACGCACCAAATCCCCGAGAGCCGCACGGAGGGCTTCCGGATCCTTTGCCCAGGCGCGCACGAAAACGCCGTCTTCGAGCTTCAAGCCGACTTCGCCGAACTTCTTGGGGATCGTCCAGCCACCGCCGAGGACGCGAGAGCCGACGGGGGCCTCGTCTTCGAGCACCTCGGCGATCCGGGCCGCCTCCAGCGTTTCCTTGCCCTGCCGGTAGCCGTCCGGCGTGACTTCGAGCGAGAGATACCGGCGGCGCGCGTACACCCAGGGCACGGTGATCGCCACCAGCCCCGCCGCGACCAGGATCCAGGCGAGCCAGTGGACCGGGCCGCCCGTCGCCAGTTCCGCGAGCAGCCCGGCGAGGGCGAACAGCGGTGCCCAGAGCAAAGCCGTCCAGCCAACGCCGGGTTCGTCGTAGAGGGACGGCTCGGCGGTCATGGCAGCGTGCGCCCGACCTTCGGGAAATGGTCGGCGACACTGGGCAGGTACATGAGCACCAGCGCGATCGCCACCAGCAGGGTGGACACCAGCAGGAACACGTTGAGCGAACCGCGCAGGATCAGCAGCTCCACCAGCACCAGGAAGACCGCGCCCACGGTGAGGACCGTCCTGGCCGATCGCGTTCCCTCACGGGCCTTGTACGCGAACAGCGCGAACAGCACCGCGAAAGTGAGCGCGCCGCCGAACAGCATCCACAGCAGGGTGTTCACGCCGGAAGCGACCTGCGCCGGATCGGCGGGCTGGCCGGGAACCGGGTTCTCCCTGATCTGCTTGAGGATCCCCTCGGTCAGCTCGTCCTTCAGCACCAGCAGGGCGATCTGCCCGGCCACGAGGACGACACCGGCGAGGATCCACAGCCAGAACGAGATCGCGACCGGCTTCGGCACCGTGATCTTCGGTGGTTTCTGGCCGGGCAGGATCGGGTCCGGTGACATCCCCCGCTTGCGGCGCTCGTCGTCCGTTTCGTCGGCTCTGCTGTCGCTCACGCGAGGCAGCCTAGAGGGTGGCTCAGACCGCCGTCGACCGGTCGGGTGAGGACACGCGCGCGCGTTTCTGTTTGGCCGGAGGCCTCGGGTTTGCGGAGGCGGGCCGCCGACACGGCTGGGTGAGTGCTCGCCCGCAGCCGCGGCCCGGCTACGGAAATCCGAAAGCGCGCCTCGAGAGATACTGCCTAGTCCAGCCAACCAGCGGCTTCGGCGGCCCAGTAGGTCAGGATCATGTCCGCGCCGGCGCGGCGGATCGACGTCAGCACCTCGAGGATCGTGCGTTCGCGGTCGAGCCAGCCGTTCGCCGCGGCGGCCTCGACCATCGCGTACTCCCCCGAGATGTTGTACGCCGCGACGGGAACCGTCGACGTCTCGGCGGCGGCCCTGATGACGTCCAGATAGGACAGCGCGGGCTTGACCATGACCATGTCGGCGCCCTCGGCGATGTCCAGCTCGATCTCGCGCAGCGCTTCACGCACGTTGCCCGGATCCTGCTGGTACGTCTTCCGGTCGCCCTTCAGCTGCGAATCGACGGCCTCGCGGAAGGGGCCGTAGAACGCGCTGGCGAACTTCGCCGAGTACGCGAGGATGCCGGTGTCCGTCCGGCCGGCGCGGTCGAGCGCGGCGCGGATGACGCCGACCTGGCCGTCCATCATGCCGCTGGGGCCGAGCAGATGCGCCCCAGCCTCCGCCTGCGCCAGACCCATTTCCGCGTACACGCGCAGGGTCGCGTCGTTGTCGACACCGCCGTCGGCGTCGAGGACGCCGCAGTGGCCGTGGTCGGTGAATTCGTCGAGGCACGTGTCCGCCATCAGGACCGTGGCGTCGCCGAGCTCGGACCTCAGGTCGCGCAGGGCGACGTTGAGGATGCCGTCCGGGTCGATCGCGCCGGAGCCCTCGGCGTCCCGCGTCTTCGGGATGCCGAACAGCATCAGGCCGCCGACGCCGGCGTTGACCGCGTCGACGGCGGCTTTGCGCAGCGTGTCGCGGGTGTGCTGGACGACCCCGGGCATGCTGGAGATCGGGCGGGGCGCGTCGGCGCCCTCGGCCACGAACATGGGAAGGATCAGCTGGCGCGGGCGCAGCGTCGTCTCACCGACCAGCCTGCGCATGGCCGGAGTGGTACGGAGCCTGCGGGGACGATGTTCGGGGAACACCCCTACGACGGTACTCCCGCCCGCTCGAGAGGCGGTGAACGGCCGAACCTTTCCTAAGGAACGGTAAAGAGTCACCTTTGTCCGATTCCCGCGCCCTGTGACGTGGGTTACCTTCCCCTGCATGTCGAGCTCAACGGTGACCGACCAACTGGAAGAACCGCCCGTCGGCTGGCGCGCACGGCTGCGCCAGGTCGGGCCAGGGATCATGGCCGCGGCGACCGGCGTCGGCGCGGGCGACCTCGTCGCGACGATGGTGGCCGGATCGCGCTTCGGGTACACGCTGCTGTGGGCGGTACTCGTCGGCACGATCTTCAAACTCGCGCTGGCCGAAGCCGTCGGCCGCTGGCATCTGACCTCGGGCCGGACGATCCTGTCCGGCTGGCGGACGCTGGGGATCTGGGCGCTGATCTACTTCGGGATCTACGCGGTGATCTGGGGCTTCGTCTACGGCGCGACCGCGATGTCCGCGTCCGGCCTGCCGCTGAACGCGCTCTTCCCCGCGATTTCGGTGCGGTACTGGGCGATGATCTGCGGCCTGCTCGGTTTCGCGCTGGTGTGGTTCGGGCGCTACGCGATCATCGAGAAACTGATGACCGTCCTGGTCGGCGTCATGTTCGTGACCGTGGTCGGGACCGCGATCCTCGTCGTGCCGAACTTCGCCGAACTGTTCAAGGGCGCCGTCCCGACCCTTCCCGACGGCTCGCTCGTCTACGTCCTCGGCCTGGTCGGCGGCGTCGGCGGCACGATCACCATGGCGGCGTACGGCTACTGGACGCTCGCGAAGGGCTGGCGCTCGTCGAAGTGGCTCCCGATGATGCGCACGGACAACGCCGTCGGGTACGTCATGACCGGGATCTTCGTGATCGCCATGCTGATCGTCGGCGCGGAACTGCTGATGGGCCAGAAGATCATCTCGGGCGACAAGGGCCTGCTGTTCCTCGGCGACACCCTCGCCGCGGATTACGGGCAATGGGCGCGGATCCCGTTCCTCATCGGCTTCTTCGCCGTTTCGTTCACGTCGGTGATCGGCGTCTGGCACGGCGTGAGCCTGCTCTTCGCGGACTGGTGGCGCATCCTGCGGCTGCCCAAGGACGCGACGGAAAGCGTTGAGACGTACGAGAAGAAGGCCGGCGAGCGCAGTGCCGCGTACCGGGGATACGTGCTGTGGCTGACCTTCCCGCCGATGGCGTTGCTGTTCCTGGACCAGCCCTTCCAGCTCACCGTGATCTACGGCGTGCTGGGCGCGTTGTTCATGCCGTTCCTGGCGGCGACCCTGCTGGTGCTGCTGAACACTTCGCGGGTGCCACGGGAAGGACGCTCGCGGTGGCTTTCGAACGGGCTGCTGGTCGTGTGCCTGGCGATGTTCGCGTACCTGGCGTACACGGAGGTCGTGAAGTTCTTCAGCTGAACCGTGTTCTGGCGCGGTGCCGGACCGCGTCCTTCACTGTGTCACTGTGTGGATTTCGGTGCGTTGGATGACCTGAAATCCACACAGTCCGGCGCGACCGTCCCTGTCACGACCGGTTCAGGAGGGGTGTGTGGAAATAGGGACACTCAACGTCCCTATTTCCACACACCCTCAACAGAACCAAGCGGGTCGCACCGGTCGACAACCCGGCATCGATCCATCTCGCCCCGTCATCGACGACGGCCTGGAGCCTCCTGCCCACCGGGGACTCGGTGAACCACACGGTGAGGGCGGAGACGGGAGAACTGTCGGACACCTTGGACCGCGCAACCGGCCGGAGTGCAGACCTCGAAGGGGGTGGCGGCGCCCGCCATACCCGGAAATCCGAGGCCACGGCACCCAGGGCGGCGACGGCGAGAACGAGAGATTTCATGATCACTCCCCCGCGACTGCCGGAATCACCGACGCTATGACCGGCCACTACCCACGCGGCGAAGCTGCCCCAAGTACGTGAAGGCCCCCTTCACTGCGTCTAGCGCAGTGAAGGGGGCCTTCACGTACTTAAAGCGACCGTCAGGAGCGGCGGGCCCGCTTCGCCTTGCGAGGCGGCGGAAGCGCGCCTTCGGCACGGAGCCGGGCGGCGTGCTCGGCGAGCGCGTCGACCAGGTGCGGGACGTCGGCCTTCTCGGGCTGGACGTCGACCCGCAGCCCGAACTCCACGGCGGTCTCCGCGGTCTTCGGGCCGATGCACGCGACCAGCGTGCGGGTGTGCGGCTTGCCGGCGATGCCGACGAGGTTCCGCACGGTCGAGGACGAGGTGAAGCAGACCGCGTCGAAACCGCCGGTCTTGATCATCTCGCGGGTCTCGGCGGGCGGCGGCGCGGCGCGCACCGTGCGGTACGCGGTCACGTCGTCGATCTCCCAGCCGCGTTCGCGTAGGCCGGCCGAAAGGGTCTCGGTGGCGATGTCCGCCCGCGGCAGCAGCACGCGGTCGACCGGGTCGAGGACGTCGTCGTACGGCGGGAACTCGGCGAGGAGGCCCTCCGAGGACTGCTCGCCCTCCGGGATCAGCTCGGGGATGATGCCGAAGGAGCGCACCTTCGCGGCCGTCGATTCGCCGACGCAGGCGATCTTCACGCCCGAGAACGCGCGGGCGTCGAGGCCGAACTCCTCGAACTTCTCCCACACCGCGCGGACGGCGTTGGTCGAGGTGAAGACGATCCACTGGTAGCGGCCGTCGACCAGACCCTTGACCGAACGCTCCATCTGCGCGGGGCTGCGCGGCGGCTCGACCGAGATGGTCGGGACCTCGTGCGAGGTGGCGCCGTGGCCGCGAAGCCGCTCCGCCATCTCACCGGCCTGCTCCTTGGTGCGCGGCACCAGGACCTTCCAGCCGTACAGCGCGCGCGACTCCCACCACGACAGCTTCGAGCGCTGGCCGACGGCCTGCCCGATGGTCACGATGAGCGGGCCGACGAGCTCGCCCGCCTCGTTCGCGACGGTGGCCAGCGTGGTGTCCAGGGTGCGCTGGGTGTTGATGGTGCCGTTGGACGTCACCGCGACCGGGGTGGTCGGCGCCAGCCCGTGCTCGGTCAGCGCGGACGCGGCCTCGGCCAGGTGCGCCGACGTCGCGTGCAGCACGATCGGGCCGGGGGTGGCGGCCAGGGCGGCCCATTCGACGTCGCCGCGGACGTCAACCTCGGTGTGCGTGCCACCGAGAGCGACACCGGCGTACGCCGGGACGGCCGCGCCGGGCGAGACGCCCGGGATGATGTCGAACACGGCGCTGGTCCGGGAAACGGCCTGCACCTCGGCGACGACGGCGGGCTGGGTCAGCGGGTCACCGGCGATGAGCCGGAGCACCAGCCGTCCGGCCTTGGCCTCGTTCACCAGGTCCTTGGCGACCTCGGTGGCCTCGCCGACGGCGGGGCGCACTTCGGCGCCTTCGGCGGCGAAGGCCAGGACGCCGGCAGGGACGTCCGGATCGGTCACCACGACCTCGGCCTTGGCGAGCAGCTCCTGAGCGCGGACGGTCAGCAGACCGGCGTCACCGGGGCCCGAGCCCACGAAGGCGACACGCCCGGTGGTCTTACGCGCGGGGGTCATCTGTGCGTTCTCCTCTTGAGCGGCCGCAGTCGAGCGCGGCCCTACCTTCAACGTTCTGACTCACTGGGCGGGGCCGGACAGCGCGCCGGCCCCCAGGTCGAGCAGCTCGGCGGCCAGTGTCCGGCCGAGCTGATCGGCTTCGTTCTTGTCGGCGAGCGCGGAAGCGCGCACCATGTCGACCGCGTCCCCGTCCCCTTCGACGGCGGCGGTGCCCCGCAACGAGATCCGCTCGACGACCCGCCCTTCGGCGTCCAGGTCCTCGACGATCTCCGCCAGCGCTCCGACCGGTGCGCTGCACCCGGCCTCCAGCGCCGCGAGCAACGCCCGTTCGGCGGTCGCCACGGCACGGGTGCCTTCATCGTCCACTGTGGACCCGAGCAGGTGCTCGATGTCCACGTCACCGGTCCGGCACTCCACCGCCAGCGCGCCCTGTGCGGGCGCGGGCAGCATCTGGATCGGGTCGAGGGTCTCGGTGATCTCCTCCGCCCGGCCGATCCTGGCCAGTCCGGCACGCGCCAGGACGACGGCGTCCAGCTCTCCGTCGCTCACCTTGCGCATGCGGGTGTCGATATTGCCTCGGATCGGCACGATTTCCAAACCGAGACCGAGTGCGCGCAGCTGCGCGGTCCGCCGCGGCGAGCCGGTGCCGACGGTCGAGCCGGGCGGGAGCTCGCCCAGCGTCAGCCCGTCACGGGCGATCAGCGCGTCGCGCGGGTCCTCGCGGGGCGGCACGGCGGCGAGCGTGATGCCCGGCTCCGGCTTCGTCGGCAGGTCCTTGTACGAGTGCACGATGACGTCCACTTCCTCGCGCAGCAAGGCTTCGCGCAGCGCGGAAGTGAAGACGCCGACCCCGATCGTCGGGATCGGCGCGGACGATTTGTCGCCAGGGGTCGTCACGGTGACGAGCTCGACCTCGGCCCCGGTGGCGCGCAGGGCGTCGGCGACGGTGCCGGTCTGCGCGAGGGCGAGTTTGCTGCCGCGCGTCCCGATGCGGATGACTCTGCTCACTGATGATCACTGTCCTTTTTCGCGGTGCGGCGCGCGACCGCGATCGCGCCGCCAGGGCGCCCGTGCACTTGGAACTCGCTTGTCATTACTCGGCGCCCCGCCGTCGCGATAGCGGGGCCTCCGGCCGGAGCGCGCGCGACGCGTCGTTTCCCGAAGGCGGGATCGGGCCGCGCTCACCGCCGGCACCCTTCGGCGCGGTGGGACTCGCCACCGCGGCGGGCGCCTGCGGGTCGAGACAGAAGAGCTCGCGCAGCGCGTTGGCGTAATCGGTGTCGGCCGTCTCGGCGGCCAGCTGCTTGACCCGCACCGTCGGCCCGTGGAGCAGCTTGTCGACCACGCGGCGGACCGTGCGGCCGACCTCCTCGCGGACCCCGGGTTCGAGATCCGGCAGGCGGTTGTCCAGCCGCAGCAGCTCTGCGTCGACCACCTCTGCCGCCCGGCGCCGCAGCGCCGTCACCGTCGGGGTGACCTCGGCGCTGCGCTGGCCGGCGAGGTACTCGCGCACCTCGTCGAGAACGATGCCGGTGGCCTTCGCGGTCTGCCGTTCGGTGGTCGGGGTGCCCGCATCCCGCATGCGGCGCTGGATGGTCTCGAGATCGACCACGGTGACGTCGGCCAGCTCGGCGACGTCGTGGTCGACGTCGCGCGGGAGGCCGAGGTCGCAGACGACCAGCGGGCGCCCGGCGCGGGCCGGGACGTGCGCGGCGGTGAAGACCGCGGCCTGCGCGCCGGTGCAGCAGACGACGACGTCCGCCTCGGCGACCGCGTCCGCGATCCCGCTCATCTGGACGGCCTTGGCGGGCACTCCCTGCTCGACGCTCGCGGCGGCGAGGCGGGCGGCCCTCGCCTCGGTGCGGTTGGCGATGGTGATCTCGCCGATCCCGGATTTGCGCAGCTGGGAAGCGGTCAGCGCGCCCATCGATCCGGCGCCGACGATCAGCGCGTGCTTGCCGGCGATGTCGCCCGCGGCGGCCAGCGCCTCGGAGACCACCGACGCGCCCAGCTGGTCGAGCCCGGTCTCGGTGTGGACGCGTTTGCCGACGCGCAGCGTGGTCTGGATCAGCTCGTGCAGCGTGCGGCCGACCGTGCCCGCCCCCCGCGCGGTGGCGTAGGAGGAGCGGATCTGGCCGAGGATCTGCGTCTCGCCGACGACCATCGAGTCCAGCCCCGAGGTGACGGAGAACAGGTGCTCGATCGCGGCGCCCGCGTAGTGCACGTACAGCGAGTCGTAGAGGTCCGCGGGCTGCATCCCGGCCTGGCGGGCGAGCACGTCGGAAACGTCGTTGAGGCCGCCGTGGAAGGTCTCGACGACGGCGTAGACCTCGATGCGGTTGCAGGTCGAGACCAGGATCGCCTCGCTGACGTGCTCGGCCTGCTGCAGCTCATGGAGCACCTTGGTCACGTCGGTCGCGGGGACCGCGACGCGCTCCAGGGTGCTCAGCTCGGCACTGCGGTGCGAGAGCCCGACCGCCAACACGCTCATTTCAGCGCACCACCATTCCGTTGCCGTGGCCGTTCACGCTGCCATTCTCGGCGCCCCCGGGGCCACTGTCCCCTCCGCCGTTGCCGTTAGCGGCCAGATCGGCGCGACGAGCGACGTGGAACGACAGGATCTGCAGCTCGACCGCGAGATCGACCTTGCGAACCTCGATATGTGCCGGAACCTGCAGCACGACCGGGGCGAAATTCAGGATGCACTGCACGCCACCTGCGACGAGCCGGTCGCAGACCGACTGCGCGGCGGTGGGCGGAGTGGCGATGACGCCGATGGAGATCTGCCGTTCGGCGCAGACTTTGGGGATCTCGTCGAGATGTGAGACCGGGAGGCCGCCGACCGGGACGCCGACCAGATCCGGGTCGAGGTCGAACAGCGCCTCGACCGGGAACCCGCGGCCGGGGAACCCGCCGTAGTTGGCCAGCGCGTGCCCGAGGTTACCGATCCCGACCACGGCGACCTTGTGCTTGCGGGTCAGGCCGAGGATCCGCTCGATCTGGCTGACCAGGACCTGGACGTCGTAGCCGACGCCGCGGGTGCCGTAGGAGCCGAGGTAGGACAGGTCCTTGCGCAGTTTCGCGGAGTTGACGCCCGCGGCCTGCGAGAGCTCCTCGCTGGAGATCGTCGTCGCGCCCTGCTCGGCCAGCCCGGAGAGGACACGGAGGTACACGGCGAGGCGGGCGACGGCGGCTTCGGGGATCGACTTCGCGCGGACCGCTTCCGGTTCGGCGGTGGCCTCGACGGCCGGCATCTCCGCGGTGGGCGCGTTGTCGGCGTCCGGTGTCACCCGGGTGCGCCGGCCTCGTTGCGACACCACGCTTGTCCGCTCCCTCTGGTCCCTGCTGACGACATGAATCGCCCGAACCTGGAAATCGGCTCTTGACCCGCGGCGCTGAGTCCGGTTCGATGCCGGGCGCTTTCGGAGGCGACGTATCTACGGTAGCCACTTGTGAACGCAGGCACAAAGTCACAGGTAGAGGGGATGACGCACCCCACACCCGGGCATTTCCCGCGTGAAGGCCCCCTTCCCTCGGCTGAGCCGCGTGAAGGGGGCCTTCACGCGGCGTCAGCGCGCGTTGACCGACACCGTGTGCCAGCCCGTGGCGCCGTCGGGGACGGTACCGGCGATCTCCGGCGTCTGCGTGTAGCCCGACTGGTCCGTGGCGCGCACGGCGATCTCGTGCTGACCAGGGGCGACCTGGACTTCGGTCCACCACATCCGCCAGGTGTCCTTCGACGTCTCCGCCGACAGGACGGCTTCCTGCCACGGCCCCTGATCGACCCGGACCTCGACCTTCGCGACGCCGGTGTGCTGCGCCCACGCGGTCCCGGACACCACGACCTTGCCCGCGTTCACCGCCGAGCCGGGCGCGTCGATCCGCGACTGCGTCTTCACCGGCGCCTCCCTGGCCCAGCCGCGGCCGAGCCAGTACGCCTGGCGCTCCTCCCAGGTGGTGATCTCCAGTTCGGTGACCCATTTGGTGGCGGACACGTAGCCGTAGAGCCCGGGGATCACGATCCGCGCGGGGAAGCCGTGCTCGATCGGGAGCGGTTCGCCGTCCATGCCGAGGGCGAGCATCGCGCCGCGACGCGGGTCCAGGGCGGCTTCGACCGGGGTGCCGCAGGTCCAGCCGTCGACGCTGGTCGCGAACATCTGCTCGGCGCCCGGTTTCACGCCCGCTTCGTTCAGCAGGTCTCGCAGGTCGATGCCGATCCAGCGGGCGTTGGAGATGTACGGGCCGCCGACCTCGTTGGAGACGCAGCACAGGGTGACGTCGCGTTCGATCAGCGGCCGCGAGCGCAGATCTTCATACCGATAGGTGACCTCGCGGTCGACCATCCCGCGGATCTGCAGGCTCCAGTCCTCGGTGCGGACCTGCGGGACCACCAGCGCCGTGTCGATCCGATAGAAATCCTTCGAAGGAGTGAGGTACGGCGGGGTGCCGAGCTTCGCGAAGTCCGCGTCGGGCGGGATCGGCGGCGCGGTCCTCGTCGCGACGAGCCTGCCGACGGCGGCCCGCGACTCCTCGGCGTTCTTCCTGGTCCCGACGATCTGGCCGGTCAGCGCGGCGACACCGGCCCCCGCCGCGACGGAGACCCCGGTGATCAGCACCTTCCGCCGGTCCGGCCCCTCGCCCTCACGGTCGTCGAAGAACACCTTCGGGCGGAAGAACGAATGCAGCCGGGTGAACACGACGAGCGCGACGACGGTGGCGATCACCGGTGCCAGCAGCGCGATCTGCCCGAGGTCGGTGCGCACGAAGACGGCGGCGACGCCTGCCGCGCCGAGCAGGCCGACGATCACCTGACCCGGCAGCGGATTGCGGCGCGAGAGCTGCCCGGCGAGCAGCGCGAACAGCACCAGCACGACGGCGAGGCCGATCTTGAGGACGAACTTGTCCCAGGTCTCCAGCGTCTGCTCGGCCCACGCGACCACCGCGTGCGGGCTGTGGTCGATGACGAAGTTCGCGACGGCGACGAACGGCGAGGCCGTGTACCCCACGAAGCCCGCGACGAGATGTCCCACGCCGAGGGCGGCCACCAGCGACAGGAGCCCGGTCAGCGCGGCTTGGGAAGAGGTGAGCCTGCGTTCGTCCACGACTCCATCTTCGGAGCGAACCGGCCTTCAGGTCGGCCGATCGCCCCTTACGAGTGTGTTACGCCAACGCCTTCCGGAGCCTGTCCTCTTCGACGCGCCAGTAGCCGTGCTCGGCGTCGTCGACGAGGATCACCGGCACGCGGTCGCCGTACTCGGCCCGCCATTCGGGGTCGCTGTCGACGTCCTCCGCCGACCAGGCGACGCCCAGTTCGCCGCAGATCCGCTCGATGTCCTGTTCCGCGACCTCGCACAGGTGGCAACCCGTGCGGGTCATGACGGTCACGTGATGCGCCATGCCATCAATCCTTACCTGAGGCGCATCCTGCGCAGCTTCCCGGTGGCGGAATGGGGCAGGGACTCCGCGAACTCGACGGTGTGCGGCACCTTGTACCCCGCCAGGTGCTCCGCGCAGTGCTCGACGACCTGCTGCTCCGAGAGCGAAGCTCCGGGCGCCGGGACGACGACGGCCTTCACCGCCTCACCGGTCCGCTCGTCGACGACGCCGACGACGCCCGCCTCGACGACCTCGTCCAGCATCGAGATCACGTTCTCGACCTCGTGCGGGAAGACGTTGAAACCGTTGACGATGATCAGGTCGTTGGCGCGGTCCACCAGGTGCAGGTCGCCGTCGGTGTCGAGGTAGCCGACGTCGCCGGTGCGGAACCAGCCGTCCTCGCCGGGACCGTGCGAGCCGTCGGGCCAGTAACCGGAGAACAGGTTCGCGCCGCGGATCGACACCAGGCCGGTGCCGCCGTCCTCGTCGAAGGCGTCGCCGAGGTCGTCCGGGTCCAGCGGGACGGGCTCCGCGTCGCCGTCGCTGTCGACCAGCCGGAGCTCGACACCGGGCAGCGGCCGCCCGACCGAACCCGGCTTCGGGTAACCGGTGACCAGCGTCGTGGTGACCACCGGCGCGCATTCGGTGAGGCCGTAGCCCTCGTAGACGTCGAGGCCGGTGGCGCCGCGGAGCGCGGTGAGGATCTTGGGGTGCAGCGGCGCCGCACCCGAGGTCATCCGCCGGACGGTGGACAGGCCCCGGCCGAGTTCTTCCGGGTCCATCGCGGCGAATTCGGCGTACATCGCGGGCACGCCGGCGATCGACGTCACGCGGTACTCGGCGCAGTCGGCCAGCGTGCGCTCGGCGAGGAACCGTTCGGACAGGATCGCCGTCGCGCCGACCGCCGTGGTCTGCAGGAGACCGGGCCCGAGCCCGTAGACGTGGAACAACGGGATGGTGATGAGCACGCGGTCGCCGTGCACGAGCGGTGTGGGGACGATCCGGCTCAGCTGGTCGAGGTTCGCCAGCAGCGCCCGATGCGACAGCATCACGCCGCGCGGCGGGCCGGTCGTGCCGGAGGTGTACGAGATGACCGCTATGTCCTCGCCGGCCCCGGACGCGTCGACCGGTTCGACTGCTCCATCAGAGGTAACCGGCGGTGAGAGGCTTGTCACTCCGTCGGGGAGTTCCTCGGTGACTTCGCGTTCGAGGACGAGCCGAGCGCCGCTGTGCTCCAGCAGCCCGTTCAGCTCCGCCGCCGGGCCCTGCGGCGAGATCGGCACGACCACCGCTCCCGCCCGGAGCGCACCGAACAGCGAGACCGCGAACGCGGCTGACGTCGGCAGCCGCAGCGCCACCCTGTCCCCGCGCTCGATTCCCGCGTCGACCAGGGCACGGGCCAGTGCGTGGGCGGCGGCGTCGAGTTGCGACCAGGTCAGCGCGACCCCTCCGCCGGTCTCCTGGACGGCCACCTTGCCGGGCCACTGACGGGCGGCCTCGGCAAGCAAGGTGGGCACGCTTCCTTCGGCAACCTGCTCCGCGCTCAACTGCGAACCTCTTCCCTCGGTGAAACGGCGTTGCCAGTTTGTCATCTCGCCCACCGTCATGGGTGTCACTCGCTTTCGTCGCAGTTCCGTAACCCCGGCACCGCTACCTACTTCGCGGTAACTACACGTATGCTGCTGGGCGTCGTCGAGTGGTGTTGATCACTCGATGGTGAGAAAGGGAGTCCGGACGTGCAGATCTTGCAGGCCCACGCGGCGGTGGGACATGCGGGCCGGTCCTCCCTGTCCGGAACGGGAGGTGGACCGTGACTCTTCCCGCGCCGAACCCCGTCTCGATGCTGGCGGGCCATATCCTCCGCCGGAGTGGTTTCCCCGCGGCGCCCGCGGCCCGCCCCAAGGCGGAAGAAGGCTCAGACGCCGCCGAAGCCGCGAAGGCCGAAGCGTGGGAGCTGGTCAGCGCCGCGCAGGACGGCGACACCTCCGCCTTCGGACGGCTCTACGACCGCTACGTCGACGTCGTCTACCGCTACGTCCTGTTCCGCCTCGGCGACCGGGACCTCGCCGAGGACGTCACCAGCGAGACGTTCCTCCGCGCGCTTCGCCGCATCACGTCCGTGAGCTATCAGGGCCGTGACGTCGGCGCCTGGTTCGTCACCATCGCGCGCAACATCATCCTCGACCACGTGAAGTCGAGCCGGTTCCGCCTCGAAGTGGTCACCGACGAGGTCGCCGAGCCCAACGGCGCGCCGATCGGGAACGTCGGCGTGCAGGCGGTCGCCGGGCCCGAACAGCAGGCCATCAGCCGCGCCACCCGGGCCGAACTGCTGCGTTGCGTCGCCGAACTCGGCGAGGATCAGCGCGAGTGCATCGTGCTGCGGTTCATGCAGGGGCTTTCGGTCGCCGAGACGGCCGCGATCATGAAGCGCAACGAAGGCGCCATCAAGGCCCTTCAGCACCGCGCGGTACGCCGTTTGGCACAACTTCTGCCCACCGGATTGCGTTAAAGTCCCATATTTATGCCTCACCCGGCCTTGCCGTAACCCTTGGGCGTCCCCGCTCGTTTTCACAGCCAGACCGGTGTCAGGACCGGGCTGAGCAGATGGAGACTTCGCCGTGGGCGTGCCGGGATGGTTCGCGCGGGAGCGGGCGGACGGTGACCGCTTCGCCGACCTTGTCGACGGCATCGACTCCCCGGACGACGACGAGTTCGCACACGAACTTGCGCTCGTCGGCGGCTTGCGCGAACTGGGCGCCGGCGGCGCCCCCGACGCGGAGACCCGCCAACGCATCCGTGACGAGATCGCCGGGCGGCTCGCCGAGGCCGAAGCCGCCCCCAAGCGCCGCGGTCACGCTGTCGCCAACCTCGCCGCGGCCGCCGTCGCACTCGTGCTGGCGCTCGGCGGCATCACCCTGCTGCTGTCCAAGGACGCGCTGCCGGGCGATCCGCTGTACGGCATCAAACGAGCGGGTGAATCGGCCGCGCTCGGGCTCACCTTCGACGAGCAGGACAAGGCCAAGAAGCATCTGGAGTTCGCCGCGAACCGCGTCGGCGAGCTCGACGAGCTGACGCGGCAGGGCGCGCCCACCGACGCCTACTTCACCGGCCTCACCGATTTCGAGACGGATCTGCGCGCCGGTGTCTCGCGGCTGACCGCGCTCGTCACCGATCAGGGTGGCCAGACCCGGCTCGCCGAACTCCGCACCTGGGCGCGGAACCAGTCCGACCGGCTCGGTCTCCAGGTCGAGCACGCGCCCGCCGAGGCGCGCGACAAGTTCTCCGCGGCCCGTGCCCTGCTCGACAAGGTCCAGGAACGCACGACGGATCTCGGCTCGCGGCTGGTCTGCTACACGATCACCACGGGCTCTTCCGACGAACTGGGCGCGGTCCCGGCCGCCGGTGACTGCGTCCGCGACCCCGATTCCCCCCACGCGGTCCTGCCGCCGGTGACGTCTTCCCCGCCGTCGTCGGCACCGACCGGGTCGCCGGCGCCGGTGTCCTCCGCGCCGCCGTCGTCCGCCGTGGACACCGCGGTCCCGACCGGACCGATCGCACCGCCGACCGGAGGCACGCCGCCGCCCGTGGTGCCCGTTCCCGGCCCCACGAACCTGCCGCCGCTGCCGACGACCACCACCACGCCGAAGCCGCCGCTCATTTCCATTCCGCCGCTGATTCCGGGATTACCGCCGATAACCATCGGCTGACTCGGTGTCACGTGAGGCAGGCACCACACCCGGGACAGCGTGCTCGGCCGCTCGCTACGCTGTGCACAGGCACCTGGGATTCCGGAGGCGGTGTGCGTGTCAGTTTGGCGGGGCAAGGATAAGAGTCAAGAGCTCGAACGACTGGCCGAGCTGGCGGGCGAGGCGTCGGCCGAGGCCGCCATGGCGACCGCGTCCGCCGAAGCACTCGAGCCGCCCGCGCCGCCCGCTCCGCCGGACCTGACCGCGGCCGCGTTCTTCGACGTCGACAACACCATGATGATGGGCGCGTCGATCTTCTACTTCGCCCGCGGCCTGGCCGCGCGCAAGTTCTTCACCTCCGCCGATCTGGCCGGATTCGTCTGGCAGCAGGTGAAATTCCGGCTCGGCGGCCGGGAGAACAAAGAGGACATCAAGACCCACCGCGAGCGCGCACTGTCCTTTGTGGCCGGCCGCACCGTGCAGGAACTGACCGACATCAGCGAAGAGATCTACGACGAGCTGATGGCGGACAAGATCTGGTCCGGCACCAGGGCACTCGCGCAGATGCACCTCGACGCCGGGCAGCGCGTCTGGCTCGTCACCGCGACCCCGATCGAGCTCGCGGCCATCATCTCGCGGCGCCTCGGCCTCACCGGCGCGCTGGGGACCGTCGCGGAGACCAAGGACGGCGTGTACACCGGCCGTCTCGTCGGCGACCTGCTGCACGGCCGGGCGAAGGCCCACGCCGTCCGGGCGCTGGCGTCACGCGAAGGGCTGAATCTCAAGCGCTGCACGGCGTATTCCGACTCGCAGAACGACGTCCCGATGCTGTCGGTCGTCGGGACCGCGGTCGCGGTGAACCCGGACGGCGGTCTTCGCGACGTCGCGCGGGCGCGCGGCTGGGAGATCCGCGACTTCCGGACCGGGCGCAAGGCGGCGAAGATCGGCGTGCCTTCGGTGCTCGGCGTCGGCGCCGTGGCCGGTGCCGTCGCGGCCGGGATGGCGTACCGGAAGCGCTAAGCCCCGCGTTTAGTCCTCTGGATGCGGTCCGGGCTTTCGCAACCCGCCGCGCTTGCCCAACACCGCACTGAACGCGGAGCCCAACCCGTAACTCGCGTGTTTTAAGCCGTCATTCGCGTGATTGGGGCCGTAACTCGTGAGTTACGGCCCCAATCACGCGAGTTACGCGTCTGATCACGCGAGTGACGCGTTTCAGCCCTTGAAGACGCTCTTTCGCTGCGAAAGGCGTTTGTACAGCGACTGCTGGATCGACTCCCGCACCTGGTCGGTGAGCGTGAAGACCAGCATCGGGTCGTCGACGGCGTCGGCGTCGTAGGTGTCCGTGCGGATCGGCTCGCCGAACTCGATGCTCCACTTCGTCGGCAGCGGGATCGCGCCGAGCGGGCCGAGCAGCGGGAAGAACGGCGTCACCGGGAAGTACGGCAGGCCGAGCACGCGCGCGAGGAGCTTGATGTCCCCGATCTTCGGGTAGATCTCCTCCGCGCCGATGACCGACACGGGGATAATCGGCACGCCCGTCCGCAGCGCGGCCGAAACGAAACCACCGCGGCCGAACCGCTGCAGTTTGTACCGCGACGAGAACGGTTTCCCGATCCCCTTGAACCCTTCCGGCCAGACGCCGACGAGTTCTCCCTTGCGCAGCAAGCGTTCCGCGTCGGCGTTGCAGGCGAGGGTCTGCCCGGACTTGCGGGCGAAGGAGCCCACCAGCGGCACCTGGAACACCAGATCCGCGCCGAGACCGCGCAGATGCCTGCCGCCGGGGACGTGGTCGTGCACGGCGACGGCGGTCATCAGCGCGTCGAGCGGCAACGTGCCGGAGTGGTTCGACACCAGCAGCGCGCCGCCGTCGGCGGGCAGGTTCTCGACGCCGAAGGTGTCGACGCGGAACCACTTCTCGTACAGCGCGCGCAGCGGCGGCAACAGCAGGGTCTCGGTGAGCTCGGCGTCGAAACCGAACTCGTCGACGGTGTAGTCACCGGTCAACCGGTCACGCAGGAAGCCCAGCGCCGTCCTGAGGGAGGCCGGGAGGAGATCCGCGTCGGCCGGACGGGTCCTGGCGGGCGCGACGCGCGCCGCTCCGGGGAAGTCGACGACGGGCGCGTCGGCCCGGCGCTCCCGCTCCAGATGTTCTTGCGCTTCTTCCGACTCGCGAAGATCCCGTTCCGCCTGGACGGCCGGGTCCGGCTTCTCTCTGCCGGGGCCGTGCAACGGGATGACCTGCGCTTCAGCGCCGCTCACGTTTTCCGCCTCGCCTTCGTGAGAGTTCTCGTGCGGTCTGCTCATCGGTGGGTCGCCTGTCCGGTCGCCGCGGCCACCAGCACCTTGCCCGCGAAACCGGCCAGCCTGCCGCCGTCCACCACGGGCCGGAGCCCGCGGCCGGTGATGTAGTCGTCGAACGCTTCCCGCGTCGTCCAGCGCGGGGTGTAGCCGAAGTCCTGCTTGAGCTTCGTGATGTCCACGACGCGGCCGAAGTTCAGCAGCCGCACCTGATCGGCGGAGAAGTCGACGACCCTCGCTCCGCGCAGCACCTTGCCGACCGACGGCACGACACCGCTGGGCATCGGCAGTCCGACGCGGCCTGCCCGCCGGATCGCCTGAGAAAGGGTGAGTACCCCTTCCGAGCCGACGTTGAACACGCCTGGCTTGTCGTTCAGCGTCGCCTGCTCGAACACGGACAGCGCGTCCGAAGCGTGCAGCAGCTGGATCCGCGCGTCGTAGCCGAAGACGGTGGGGACGACCGGCAGCGCGAAGTAGCGCGAAAGCACGGTGTCGATCTCCGGGCTGATGATGTTGGCGAAGCGGAACAGTGTCGTCGTGATGTCGGGACGGCGGCGCAGGAGACCACGGACGTATCCCTCCATCTCGACGGCGTCCTTCACGTACCCGCTGGTCGAGGTGGGGATGAGCTCGGAATCCTCGGTGAAGACGGCCTGGGAGCGCGCTCCGGCGCCGTACACCGCGGCCGTCGACTTCACCACGAGCTTGCGCACGAGCGGCGAGCGCTGGCAGGCCGCCAGCAGCCGCATCGTGCCGATGACGTTGACCTCTTTGATCGCCGTGCGGCGAGCGGGGCCCGCCGGATGCGCGGTGCACGACGCGTGCACCACGGTGTCGACCTTGGCCGTGCTGATCACCTTGGCGATCAGCGGGTTGCGGATGTCGGCGCGGACGTATTCGGCGTGCCCCATCCGCTGCAGGACCGCCTTGCGAGGGGGCGTGGTGTCCACGCCGATCACCCGCTCGAACTCCGGATTGTTGCCGAGTCTGGCGAGCAGCTTCCCGCCAAGGTCTCCCCCGACCCCGGTCACGAGCACGATGTTCGACGGCATAGGACTCCCTGCGGCTTTCGGGCGGTTCTCGGACTTCGATCACGGGGTCCTGATGACCTTGAGCGCTGGTCCATCGACCGTGTGTGCGCGAACCTGCACTCATTGGAAGCATCGCGCGGCTGCCCTTGAGATGTTACCGCTCATTAGGGGTAGTCGAGCCAGCGCTTACATGCTATTAACCAGCCGCTCGCAGAGGGGATGCACGTCTCACTCGAATGGGCGGAAACCGCCCACGAAATGGGAATGGCCCGTCCAGAAACTGGACGGGCCACTCACCGGCTGTGTCTTACTTGCCGGCCTTCCTACGCTGAACGCGCGTCCGGCGCAGCAACTTGCGGTGCTTCTTCTTCGACATGCGCTTACGGCGCTTCTTGATCACAGAGCCCATCGTGAGCGCTCCTTCCTTCGTCGTCGGTCACGCTGCCCGGCGCAGCGTCCAACGGGTGGAGCGCACAGGCACGAGCGGTCTTCCAGGGTACTCGCGCCCCGGAAGACGCCCTCGGGCGGGCACGTTCTGTCCCGCGAAACGGGCCTCAGCCCACGTCGAAGTACGCGCCCTGCAGATATTCGTGAACGGCCTTTTCGGGCACTCTGAACGACTTCCCGACGCGCACCGCGGGCAACTCGCCCGAGTGAACGAGGCGGTAGACGGTCATCTTGGAGACCCGCATCAGCGTGGCCACCTCGGCGACCGTCAGGAACTGGACCTGGCCCACTGAAGGCAGGTCATCCTTCTTGTTCGGCGGCATGATTCACCGTGTCCTTCGACACGTGTCGCGCCACGAGGCTTCCCCACCTGTGGTATCGACACGCACGTGCTCTCCTGAGAGTAGCGGGACACGTGTGGCTAAAGCGACGCGAGACCGGATAAATATCGCGCGACCGCGACCGCACTGCCAGGACGCGGCTACGCAGCGAAGTCGCGTTAGCTCGAACGGCGCCCTGCCATCACGATCGCGGGGCCTAACGGCCTAAACGCGCGACTACAAGAGATCAAAAGACCTCGGTCGCCTTGAGCTCGGGTCGCTTCAGCCTTCGTGGGCGGCGCCCAGCTCGGTCGAGCGGTCCTTCGCGGCCTCGATGGCGGCCAGCAGCGCCGCGCGGACGCCGTGCTTCTCCAGCTCGCGGATGGCGTTGATGGTCGTCCCGGCGGGCGAGGTGACGGCTTCGCGCAGCAGCACCGGGTGCTCGTCGGACTCGGCGAGCATCTTCGCCGCGCCCACCGCCGACTGGATGATCAGCTGTCCGGCGAGCGCGCGCGGCAGGCCGAGCAGGATGCCGGCGTCGATCATGGCCTCGACCAGGTAGAAGAAGTACGCGGGGCCGGAGCCCGACAGCGCCGTGACGGCGTCCTGCTGCGACTCTGGCACCTCGACGACCTGCCCGACGTGCGACAGCAGGTCCTTCACCACCGCGATGTGCTCGGCGGTCGCGTGCGCCCCCGCGGAGACCGCGCTCATCGCCTCTCCGACGAGCATCGGGGTGTTCGGCATGACCCGCACCACCGGGACGCCGTCGGCCAGCCTGCGCTCGTACAGGGCGGTCGGCAGGCCCGCGCACAGCGAGACCACCAGTGACTCCGAGCCGAGCAGCGGCGCGAGCTCGTCCAGCACCGGTTCGATGTCCTGCGGTTTGACCGCGACGACCAGCACGTCGGCCCGGCGGGCGGCGTCGGCGACGCTGACCCCGTGCACGCCGTAGCGCTCGGTCAGCTCGGCCGCGCGCGCCGGGTACCGCTCGGTGAACAGCAGGTCGCCGGGGCTGTGCCCGCCGTGCAGGAGGCCCGAGAGCAGGGCCTCCCCGATCTTCCCGGCACCCAGAACCGCGATCACACTCATGCCGTTCAGCGTGCCAAACAGCCGTCAGGCTCCAGGCGCCGGGGCAAGCGCCAGCTGCCGCGCCTGGCAGACGATCCTGCCCTGCGAGTCGACCACGAGCGCGTCCGAGTCGAACCAGGCCTCGTGCACCGACCGGCTCTCGACCAGCACCCGCAGCCAGCCCGGCGCCGGGCGAGTGCGCAGCAACGCGGTCAGCTGCACGGTCGGCGCCCAGCCGACCCGCCCGAGGTTGTAGACCACCGGCGGGTTCACGTCGCTCGCGAGCAGGGCGAAGAACGGATCCGCGAGCCCGTGCCTCGGCCGGACCCACAGCCGGATCCTCGGCGGGTCCCCGATCCGGCCGTGCAGGTAGCCGACGCTCGCGGGATCGAGCCGGACCTCGCAACCCTTCGCGAGGTTGAACAGGCCTTCGGAGGTCTCGCCGGTCATGGGTACCGCGCCGGGCGGCGGCTCCGCGGGCATGACGGGGACGTCGGTCCACTCCGGACGCCGCATCGGCAGCCGCCCGGTGGTCACCCTGGCCTCGACGCAACTGCGGCCCCGCTGCTCCAGCGTGACCGCGACGACCGAGGCGCGCCTTCCGACCTTCCGGACGTCCATGCGCAGCAGCACCGGCCCCACCGCGGGCGGATGCAGGAACTCCGCGCTGATCGCGAGCGGCTCGGACGGCGGCTCGCCGCGCTCGTGGAGGAAGGTCAGGGCGGCCCGTGCCATCAGTGCCATCAGGAAGCCGCCGTGGGGGTGTCCACCGATCGACCATTCGGTCCGGAGGACCGCCGTGAAAGTGCCGTCACCCAGCGATCTCGTCGCGCACGCCGCGTCGAAGGAGGTGCTCGTGTCGTCGGCCGCGCTCACCGAGCACTGACCCAGGCCACGAGCCGATCCATCGGGGTGCGGGAGATCAACAAGCGCAGCTGGTTCACGGTCGGAACTTTACGTGTACCAGCGCCTCGGGCGCAGTGAGGAATGAATCTCCGCACCCGGAGACGATCTTTGTCACTGACCGAGGTGAAGCCTCGCGAACAGGAGTGACTCCGCGAGATCCCGCGACCGCCGCGCCGCGCTCGGCGAGCGCCGGGTGTTGATCTCCAGCACGACCTGTCCGGAGAAATCGCTGTTCACGAGCTTTTCGAGCAGTTCGGCGCAGGGTTCGATCCCGCGTCCGGGCACCAGGTGCTCGTCCTTCGGCAGGCCCGTGCCGTCCGCCAGATGGACGTGCGCGAGCCCGGACCCCATCCGTTCGGCGAGCGCGAGGGCGTCCATCCCGGCTGCCGCTGTATGGGACAGGTCGAGCGTGTAGTGGCGAAACCCTACGTCCGTAGGGTCGATCGACGGCCGGAACGCCGACACGCGGGACGTTCGCGAGCCGCCGGGCGGGCGGACCTTGAACATGTTCTCGACCGCGATCTCGATCCCGCTCGCCTCTTCGAGCTCGTCGACGAGGTCACCGAACGCGTCGCCGTAGCGGCGCTGCCACCGGAACGGCGGATGCACCACGACCGTGCGCGCGCCGAGCTCCTGCGCCGCGTCCACGGACATCCGCAGGCGGACCTCGGGATCCGGCGACCACACGCGCTGGGTGATCAGCAGCGAGGGCGAGTGGATCGACAGCACCGGCACGCCGGTGCGGCGCGACCAGCGGCGCAGCGCGGAGATGTCCTGGCTGACCGGGTCCGCCCAGACCATCACCTCGACACCGTCGTAGCCGAGGTCGGCGGCCAGCTCGAACGCCGCGCCCGCCCGCAACGGCCAGACGGACGCCGTCGAGAGACCTACCGGAATCTGCTGAACCATTCCGGCATCCTTCCCGAGGCCGCTAACGCGCGACCAGCAGGAGTGCGGCCGGTGAGACCGTCACCACCAGTCCGACCAGTACCGCGAGCACCAGGGTCTGGAGATCCTCCGCCTTGCGGATCTTCCGGACGATCCACACCAGCGCGACGATCACCAGCAACGCGGCGACCAGCGCGGCGGCGGGGATGTTCACCCACAGCCAGTTGAAGCCCAGCCAGACCCCGGCGCCGCCGACGACGCCGAGGGCGAGCTGACCGGCCAGCGCCAGCCACTGCTTGCCCGGCGAGACCTTCTCGGCGGGCGCCGCGGGCTCGTCCTCGACGACATCGTCGACGCTGTCGTCGTAGTCGTCCTCGTAGTCGTCGGCGCGGTAGCCGTAGTCGTCGCGGCCGAAGTCCGGGCCGCCGTCCGGGTACGCCGGGTCGGCGAACTCGCGCTCGTACTCGTCGAGGTTGTCCTGCCGGTCGCGGTCGTCGAGCGAGTGCGGCGGCACGAAGGGCATCGGCGCGGGATGCCCCATGGTCGGGGGGCCCGCGTCGAACGGGTCCGGCTCGGGATCGGCGTCTGGCTCGACGGGCGCGACCGGGGGCGGCACCGGCGGGATCCCGCCGACCTCGGTGTCCTCGGACTGCACCTTCTGCCTGCGCTTACGCCATCCGGCGAGGCCGGCGGGCGGTGCCGGCGGTTCCACCGGCGCGGGTGCCTCGGGTTCGGCCGGCGCCTCGTCGCCGACCGCGGCGAACTGTTCGGTGTTCGGCTCGGCCTTCGGCTGAGGGGGGCGCGCCGCGGGACGGCGGCGCCGCGCCGGCTGGGCGGGCGGCGTCGCGAACGCGCCGCTGGCCATCGGACCCGGCTGGTCCTGCACGTCTTCGGCCGGGGTGTCGAGACCACCGTCGAGCCTCGCCGACAACCCGGACGACGGGGGTCCGGCGGGCGGCTCGGGGCGACGGCGGACCGGCGGCACCGCGCCGCGGGTCTCCTCCGGGCGGGGACGGCCACGCGGCGGCAGCCCCTCGGAGTCCGGCGGACGCTGCTGATAGCCGGACTGTTCCTGCGGCGGTGTCGGCCGCGCGAACTGGCCGGATTGTTGCGGCGGCTGCGGCGGACGCTGCTGGTAACCGCTCTGCTCCTGCGGCGGTGTCGGCCGCGCGAACTGACCCGACTGCTGAGGCGGCTGCGGCGGACGCTGCTGATAGCCGCTCTGCTCCTGCGGCGGGCGCACCGGCGGCGTCTGCCGGGTCGGGGTGGACGCGACGTCCGGCGGCACCGGCAGCGGCGCGGAGTCCTGCTGCGGAAGCGGACGCGGACCGGAGTCCTGCTGCGGCTGCGGAAGCGGACGCGCTCCGGAGTCCTGCGGGCGCGAGCGGCGCGGCGGACGGTTGAGCGGCGGCGGGGTGTCGCCGGACACCCTGTCGATGATCGCCTGCGGCGCCGTGTCGCTCGGGGACGGCGCGCGCCGCCCGCGAGCGGGCTCGGGAGCCTCGTCGTCGTCGGCCGCGCGGCGTCGCCTGCGGCGCCCGCCCTCGGGCTGGGCTCCGTGCTGCGCGAGCAGCTCCGCCACGGTCTTCTGTGGCTGGCCGCCCTCTGTCTCGTCCGTCATACCGTGCAGTCCAATGCGCGCTCCAGCCGTTGCGAACCGGCACGCGACGGGGCATGGGCGGCGTCGCGCGCGCTATCCACCGTCATCCGCATCTCCGTCACCTCTTCACCGTGCCCGTTCTCCGTCGACTAAGTCCAGTCGGGCGCTGCCGCCCACAGTCTCGTCCGCACCGTTCGAATGGTCCAGCCGTCGAAGGATGACACCTTCTCGCAGCGCCCACGGACAGATCTCCAGTTCTTCCAGGGAAAGCGCCCGCATGGTGGCTTGTGCGACGAGCGCGCCCGCCACCAGCTGATGCGCCCTGCTCGCGCTGACCCCCTCGAGTTGTGCCAGGTCATGGGCGGTCATCCGGGAGATGAACGCGATGAGCTGGCGCAACGCGGTGTCGGTCAGGGTACGGCGCACATGCGGCCCGCTGGCCGACGGCGCCGCTCCGGTCAGCCGGGCGAGCGACCGGAACGTCTTCGACGTCGCCACGACACGATCGGGTTCACCCAATTTGGCGACCTTCTTCGCGAGCGGGGCGAGTTGTTCTTCGAGCCACGCCGAAGTCGCGATCAGCTCCGACCGGGTGGGCGGATCGTGCTGGAACCGCGTCCGGGTGGTCCGGCCGGCGCCCAAGGGCAGCGATTCGGCCAGATCCGGCTCCTCGTCACGGCCCATCGCGACCTCCAGGGAGCCGCCGCCGATGTCGAGGACCAGCAGTTTCCCGGCCGACCAGCCGAACCAGCGGCGGACGGCGAGGAAGGTGAGCCGGGATTCGTCGATCCCGGAAAGCACCCGGAGCTCGACGCCGGTCTGTTCCTGGACCTTCGCCAGCACCTTCGGGGCGTTCTTGGCTTCGCGGACCGCGGAGGTGGCGAACGCCATGACCTCTTCGCAGCCGAGCCGGGCCGCGGCCGCCTTCGCCGATTCGACCGCGCGCACGAGGCTGTCCGCGCCCGCCCGGCTCAGGTCGCCGTTGCGGGTGATCTGCTCGGCGAGGCGGAGGACGGCCTTTTCGGAATGCATCGGGGTCGGGTGGGCGCCACGGTGGGCGTCGACCACGAGCAGGTGGACGGTGTTGGAACCGACGTCGAGTACCCCTAGGCGCACGAGCGTCTACGGTACCCGCCCCCACGTCAGGTCACGAAACCGTAACCGTGATCTGTATCGCACGGCTCCGCGTGAAGGCCCCCTTCCCTCGGCTGAGCCGAGGGAAGGGGGCCTTCACGCGCTATCTCACGTCTCGAACTTGTAGCCAAGGCCACGCACCGTGACCAGGTGCCGGGGCGAGCCCGGGTCCGGTTCGATCTTCGACCGCAGGCGCTTCACGTGGACGTCGAGGGTCTTGGTGTCGCCGACGTAGTCCGCGCCCCACACCCGGTCGATCAGCTGCCCGCGGGTGAGCACGCGGCCCACGTTGCGCAGCAGGTACTCGAGCAGGTCGAACTCCTTGAGCGGCAAGGAGACCTCCTGGCCGTCGACGGTCACCACGTGCCGCTCGACGTCCATCCGCACCGGCCCGGCGGCCAGCACCAGCGGCGCCAGATCGCCTTCGGAGCCCGGCTCACCACCGCGGCGCAGCACCGCCCGCACCCGCGCGATGAGCTCGCGGGCCGAGTACGGCTTGGTGACGTAGTCGTCGGCGCCGAGTTCCAGGCCGACGACCTTGTCGATCTCGCTGTCGCGCGCGGTCACCATGATCACCGGTACCGCGGAACGCTGCCGGAGCTGCTTGCAGACGTCGGTGCCGCTCATCCCGGGGAGCATGAGATCGAGCAGGACGATGTCGGCGCCGTTGCGGTCGAACTCCTCGAGTGCCTGCTGCCCCGTCACGGCGACGGCGGCGGTGAAGCCCTCTTTGCGGAGCAAGAACGCGAGCGGGTCGGCGAACGACTCTTCGTCCTCGACGATGAGAACCCTCGTCACAGGTTTCCTCCATGGTCGGGGCTTTCTTGCCCTGTTGCCACGAGACGGGGTGTCCGCTCGGGGGTCTTCTCCGGCCGGGACGCCGGCGGAGCCTGTTTCGCGGGCGCGGCCGGTTCGGCGGGGATGTGCGCGGGGATCCGCAGGGTGAAGGTCGACCCGGTGCCGGGGCGGCTCCACAGGCCGACCGAACCGCCGTGGTTGGCGGCCACGTGCTTGACGATCGCCAGCCCCAGCCCGGTACCGCCGGTTGCCCGCGACCGTGCCTTGTCCGCGCGGTAGAACCGCTCGAAGACACGCTGCTGCTCGTCCTCGGCGATACCGATCCCGCGGTCGGTCACCGCGATCTCGACCTTCCCGTCGACCAGCCGCCTGCTGATCGACACCGGGCTGCCCGGCTGCGAGTACGCGACGGCGTTCTCCAGCAGGTTCGACAGCGCGGTGACCATCAGCGTCCGGTCGCCCTCGATGAGGAGCCCGCTGGCCGCGTCGGTGGTGATGGTGATCTCGGCGGATTCCGCCGAAAGCGTCGTCCTGCCGAGCGCCTCGCGGACGACGGCGTCGACCTCGACGACGTTCAGGTCGGGCAGCCGCTCGGCGCCCTGGAGCCGCGACAGCGCGATCAGTTCGGTGACGAGCTGGCCGAGCCGCGTCGATTCGCGGAGGATCTTGCCGCCGAAGCGGCGGACCTCCTCGGTGTCCTCCGCGGCGTCGAGGACGGCCTCGGTGAGCAGCGCGATCGCGCCCACCGGCGTCTTCAGTTCGTGGCTGACGTTCGCGACGAAGTCCCGCCGGACGGCTTCGAGCCGGATCGCCTCGGAGTGGTCGACGGCCTCGACCACGGTGAACCCGTCGCCGAGCGGGCGGACCTCGCCGAGGACGGCCTCGGGCTGGCGTCCCCTCGCCTCCAGCGGGGAAAGGTCGATCTCCATCGGTTCGTCGGTCTCGACCACCTGCTCGGCGGCCTTGCGGGCCCGCGGATCGGCCTGGTTGACCTTCACCAGCCCGAGTTCGTAGGCACGCGGGTTGTGCAGGACCATGTCGCCGAACTTGTTGAGGACGACGACGCCGTTGTTGCTGGACCGCACGAGGCGTTCGAGCAGTTCGGCCACGGTGGGACCGGTCGGCCGCCGCTCCTCGCGGCGGGTGCGGCCCCTCGCGATCAGGAAGCCGAAAACCACACCGACGATCAGTCCGCCGACGGCCAGGGCGAGTGCAACAGGCGTGGTCACAGGGGAATCGTAAGCGTGCGGGTAGCCTTTTGGCCTAGTCCCGGCCGCGTACTCGTGATGCCTATGACACCTGGGGACACCCTGTTCGCCTGCAGGTCAGGCCTCGTTCACGTGGCCGAGACCTCCTGGGTGAGGCGGGTCACCCGAAACGGGGACATCGGTACCGTCCCGTGCCCGGATCCCGACTTTCGTCGTGACCTTTCGAACCCGCTCCTCGGTGAATAGCGACGTTCCCGTCACGGGTGCCGGGGAATGTTGGAAGACTGTCGCCGTGGAACTCGTCAGTGACATCTCCCTGATTCGCGGAGAAGAAGAGCTGTTCGACCGGACGGCTCATCTGTTCGTCGCGGCGACCGACATCGCGTGCGCGGCCGACGACCTCTACACCTGGGCGCTTTCCCGGCCGTCGCTCACGCGACAGGGCGAACGGCTGGTCCGCGACAAGCGGATCCGCAAGCTGTACCGCCCCGGCGTCCTGCTGAACGAGCAGACCGCGGAGCATCTGCACCACCTGTCCGGCCTCGGCGCGCAGATCCGCATCGGCACCGAGGAGATCAACGAGACGATCCTGCTCGACGAGCGGGTCGCGATCATGGCGGGCGACGAGGGCAAGGCGGTGCGCTCGTACAGCGTCATCTCGCGCCCCGAGCTGGTGCAGGGAATCCTTTCGCTGTTCGAAACCGCCTGGCTGGCGTCCACCACCCTGGAGACGTTCGACGCGCGGTTCGCCGACATCCGGATGGAGGCACCGCAGATCCTCGAGTTCCTGACCACCGGCTGCAAGGACGAGAAGGCCGCGAAGAGCCTCGGGATGGGCGTTCGCACTTATCAACGCCGCGTCTCGGAACTGCTGGTCGCGCTCGGCGTGACGTCGCGGCTCCAGGTCGACGCGCGGGCGCGGGAACTCGGGCTGCTGTGAAACGCTGGACAGGACTCGTCGTGCTGCTCGCGCTCGCGGGCTGCACCACCGCGGTCTCCGGCACCGCCCGGCCCGAACCGGAAACCCCGCCCGCGAACCTCGCGCTCGTCGATCCGGCGAAGACGGCATCCGTGCTCACGGCGGTGAAGACGGCCAGCGAAGCGGTGTTCTCCTACGACAGCGCCGCCGTGCCCGCGTACGAGAAGGCCCTCGCCGACAACCTGACGCCGAGCGCGCGCGACGAGCTGGCGAAGCTGTTCGCCGAGGTCCGGAAGTCGGCCGAGCCGATCAAGCTCGTGACCAAGGTGATCGTCTCGGCGGCGGTCGAGGAGACGCCGGACAAGGCGCGGGTGCTGACGGTGCTCGACCAGAGCAGCTCCAGGGCGGGCGCCACGAACAAGGGCATCGCGTCGGTGCTGCTCGCGGCCACGCGCGAAGGCGACCGCTGGCGGATCGGCAAGGTCGAGGTGAACCCGTCCGTACCGCCGCCCGCGGCGGAGAAACCGGGCGCCGGCGACCGGGTGTTCGCGAGGACGCGGGATTCCGCCCGCGACGGCGCCCTCCGCGCCGCGGAGGCCCTGCTGAACGTGGACTCGGCCGACCCCGAAGGCACGTACGCCCGCTACGAGTCCGTGTCGACCGGGCAGCTGTTGACCCAGTTCCAGCAGGACAAGGCGGCGCGGCTGAACCAGATCCGGTCCAGCGGCACGAAGACGTCGCTGGCGCCGAACCCGGCGACCGCGGTCATGGAGGTCGTGGACGACAAGGCGAGCGTGCTGCTCTTCGCGACGACGGACGTCAAGGACGCGGCCGGGCAGACGACGAAGAGGTACCTGCCGATCGTCCTGCGTCTCCAGCGGCTGCCCGAGGGCTGGAAGGCCGCGGGGGTCGAATCGGTCCAGGCCCTCCCCTGAACGCAATTCGTCCTCTGAACGCGGTGGTTCGAGAGCGAACTACCGCGTCCAGAGGACGAAATGCGTGGGTTTAGCGGCCCTGGTTCGCGACGGCGGCCGCGGCTTCCTTGGCGGCCTCCGGGTCCAGGTAGGTCCCGCCGGCGGTGACCGGCTTGAGGTCCTCGGTGAGGTCGTAGCGCAGCGGGATGCCGGTCGGGATGTTGAGCCCGGCGATCGCGTCGTCGGAGATGCCGTCGAGGTGCTTCACCAGCGCCCGCAGCGAGTTGCCGTGCGCGGCGACCAGCACGGTCTTGCCCGCGCGCAGATCCGGCACGATCTCGGACTCCCAGTACGGCAGCAGCCGCGCGACGACGTCCTTGAGGCATTCGGTCAGCGGGGCGGCGTCACCGAGGTCGGCGTAGCGCGCGTCGCCGACCTGGCTGAACTCGTCGGCCGGGTCGATCGGGGGCGGCGGGGTGTCGTAGGAGCGGCGCCAGAGCATGAACTGCTCCTCGCCGAACTCGTCGAGGGTCTGCTTCTTGTTCTTGCCCTGCAGCGCGCCGTAGTGCCGCTCGTTGAGGCGCCAGTCGCGCTTCACCGGGATCCAGTGCCGGTCGGCGGCGTCGAGCGCCAGGTTGGCGGTCGAGATCGCCCGGCGCATCAGCGACGTGTGGACGACGTCCGGCAGCAGACCGGACTCCGCGAGGAGCTGCCCGCCCTTGCGGGCCTCCTGCTCGCCCTGCTCGGACAGCGGCACGTCCACCCAGCCGGTGAACAGGTTTTCGGCGTTCCACGTGCTCTGCCCGTGACGCAGCAGCACCAGAGTCCCAAGCTCAGCCATGGGGTTCAGCCTGCCAGAGCGAGCGGAAGCGCCGGTCAGAGGGCGGCGCTTCGCCTTGTTTCTACGGAGAGTGCGTTACCCACGAGTAACACCTTCACCCGTCCAGAAGACGGGCTGCCAACAAGTCCAGTTCCCCGGAAATCAGGCTGCACTCCGTTATCCCCGTTTTCCAAGTTCACTCGAACGGAGTAACCGGTAGTCTTGTGATTACAGGTGGAGATCTGACAGGTTGACTACGTCCCGCGCGGCCGGATTCCACGCACTCCCCGGTTCGACGCGGGTGACGACCGCGACTCGTCTCCCCCCTGCCGAGTCGCGGCGCCCGCCGGCCCCGTTGGCATCCCCCTCGTCACCGGGTCCACCTTGGCGGGAACTTCAGCGGGGCGGCTCGAGATCGCGACTCCCCCCTCCCTCGAGCCGTCCCGCCTGTTCATCTTCGGGGGCCCCTACCGGCTTCCGGCTCCAGTCCGCGCCTGGGATCTCCGAGGCGTGTCGCGAAAGCCACTTTCGGGACGTCTGATGTCCCGAAAGTGGCTTTCGCGACATGATCGCCAGGGTGATTCCGGGGCCGGCGCCTTGGTGCCCCTCAGTCCAGTGGGGGCGCGGACGGCAGATCCGAAGCGGTCGCCATCGCGGGCTCCGCCGGACGGCGCCGCTTGCGCAGCCACCACACCAGCGCGGCCGCGGGGACACCGAAGACCAGCAGGAACGGCACCATCGCGCCGAGCACGGTCAGCAGGCCGCCGCCGAAGGTCAGGAACGCGTCCCAGCCGTCGCCCAGCCCGCCGAGGAACCCGCCGCGGGATTCCTCCGCCGCCGCGACGGTCTCCGCCTTCACCTGCAGGGAGATGGTCGACATGGCGACACTTCCGGCCAGGCTTTCGCGCCGCTTCTGCAGCGACTCGAGCTCGGCCTCCCGGCTCGTCAGCTCACTCTCGACCGAGGCGATCTCCGAGACCGACGTCGCCCTCGCGAGCAGCGCGCGGATACGCTCGACGCTCGCCCGCTGGGTGGCCAGCCGCGAATCGACGTCGACCATCTGCTCGGTCACGTCCGTCGCGGTGACCTCGCGTTTGATCTGCTTCCCGAGCTTCCCCAGCTGGTCCAGCACGCCGTCGAGACGCTCGGCGGGCACGATGACGTTGACCGACGCCCGCTTCTCCTGGGTGCTCTCCTGCCCCGTGTAGCCCGCGGCGCCCTGGGTGATGACGCGCACCTGCGAGATCACGTCGGCGACGTTCGGCGCGGTGAGCTCCAGGCTCGCCGTGCGCACCAGCTTGCGGTCGGCGATGCCCGGCTGTCCCGCCGGCGCCGGGGCCTTGCCCGAACCCGCCTTGCTGTCGGTGCCCTCCTTGTTCGCCGGCCCTTGGTTCGGCGCGGCCTGCTTGGTGTCGGCCGACATCGGCATCCCGGCGGATTCACTGCTGCCGCCGGAATCGTTCGCCGAACAGCCCGCCAGTGCCAGCACGATGCCGGCGGCGGCGACCCATCTCATTCGCTTGCGCATCAAGACCGTCTCCCTCCAGTGTCGCGGAAAGAGACGGAGCCGGGCTCAGGCCCGTTGCACCGTTCGGGTCACGAGTCGGTCAAGGCTCCGGGTTCGTGCCCGTTCGAAGGCTCGACGAGATGTTTGAACGCCTGAAGGTTCGCGAGCGACTCGCCACGGGAAACGCGCCAATCCCATTCGCGTTTGATCGATTCCGCGAAACCGAGCTCCAGCAACGTGTTGAAATCGCCGTCGGCGGCTTCCAGCACCTGCCCGAGGATCTTGTCCAGCTCGGACTCGGTGACGGTGTCCAGGCCGAACCGGCCGACCAGGTAGATGTCGCCCATCGCGTCCACGGTGTAGTGCACGCCGTACAGCTTCGCGTTGCGGCGCAACAGGAACCGGTAAACGTCCTCATGGGACTCATCGGGACGGCGGCAGACGAAGGCCTCGACGGCGAAGGCGTGATCCCCGGCGACCAGCCAGCAATTGGTCTGCAGCTTCTTCGTACCGGGCAAAGTGACGAAGTACTTTCCTTCGCCACGCCTGTCGTATTTCAGGCCCGCATTGTCCAAAGAGGACCGCAAGGTCTCGTCGAGCGTCAAACCGCCACCTCCGCGCGCTGTTCGAGGGCACGCCGGAACGCGCCGGTCGCCTGAGCGTACGTGTCCAGCAGCCGGTCCGTCGTACGGCGCCAGGAGAAGCGCCGCGCGTGGACGACGGCGTTGGCCGAAAGCTCGGCACGCCAGCCTGGCCGCAGCGCGACGTTCGCGAGCGCGCCGGCCCAGTCCTTCGGGTCGTGCGACGGCACGAGCAGCCCGGAAACCCCGTGCGGCACCGCGACCGGCAGCCCGCCCACCTCGGCCGCGATCACCGGCGTCCCGCAGGCCTGCGCTTCGAGCGCGACCAGCCCGAACGACTCGTTGTAGCTCGGCACGGCGACGATGTCGGCCGCCCGGTAGACGTCGACCAGCGACTGGCCGGGCTGCGGCGGCATGAACCGGGTCTGCGCCCCGATCCCGAGGGAGACGGCCAGCTCGCGCAGGGCCTGCGGCTGCTCCAGCCCGGTCCCGGACGGGCCGCCGACGATCAGCACCACCAGCCGCGACGCCAGCTCCGGCCGCTCGCGCAGCATTTCGGCCGCGGCGAGCAGGAGGACGTCCGGCGCCTTCAGCGGCTGGATGCGGCCCGCGAAGGCCAGCACGATCGCGTCCGGCGGCAGGCCGAGCGCCCGGCGCGCGGCGGGCCGGGATCCGGGGGTGAACCGGTCGAGGTCGACGCCGGGCGGGATGGCGTGCACGGAATGCGGGTCGGCGTCGTACAGCTCGATCAGCTCGCGGGCCTCGACGCGGGTGTTCGCGACCAGGCAGTCCGCCTCCTCGACGACCTGTTCCTCGCCGATCACGCGGGTGCGCGGCTCCGGGGTGTCGCCGTCGGCGAGCGCGGCGTTCTTGACCTTGGCCAGGGTGTGCGCGGTGTGCACCAGCGGCACGCCCCAGCGGTCGCGGGCGAGCCAGCCCGCCTGGCCGGAAAGCCAGTAGTGCGAATGGATGAGGTCGTAGTAGCCCGGCTCGTGGAACGCCTCGGCCCGCAGCATCCCGGCGGTGAACGCGCACAGCTGCGCGGGCAGCTCGTCGCGTCCCAGCGGCTCGAACGGCCCGGCCGGGATGTGCCGGACCAGCACGCCGGGCGCCAGTTCGGCGATCGGAGGCTGATCCGAGGACGTCGCCCGCGTGAACACCTCGACCTCGACGCCCCGGCGGGCCATCTCGGTGGCCGTCTGGCTCACGTAGACGTTCATGCCGCCGGCGTCGCCGGTGCCCGGCTGCTCCAGCGGAGAGGTGTGCAACGACAGCACCGCGACGCGCCTGGGCGCGGCGTCGAACCCGTGCAGAGGGATCGTCACCTGGTCAACACTCCCGAAGTCCTACTGATCGGCGAACCGGCGCAGTAGATCACCGAACTCGTCCGCCGCTTCGGCGAACGGCAGATGCCCCACCTCAGGTAGCCAACGCACGACAGCCCCCCGAATCTTCCCCGCCGCGTATTCCGCCGACGTCGGATCGATCACAGCGTCCGCGAGACCATGGATGATAAGTGCCGGTTTGTCCAGATCGCGAAGTACGTCCTCGCTCCCGATGTCGCGCCGGAACAGCGCGGAGCGCACCGCGGGCGGGGTCGAGAGGCAGGCGCCGAGCAACGATTGGGCGAGCGTGCCGGACACCGGGGCGGCCGTCATCCGCTCGCTGAACTGCACCAACGCCGGAATCGCGACCGCCGGATCGTCCGAAAGCACCGCCGGGATGGCCTCGCGCATGGCGGGCCCCACCTTGCCACCGGGCCGATTCTTGCCGATTTCTGTGATGGCGCCCACAAAAACGACGCCACCGAGCCTCGACGAGCCGTGCACGCGGAGGTAGTCGGTGATCACCAGACCGCCGTAGGACCAGCCGACGACGATCGCGTCCTCACCGGCGAAGTCGAGGACCGACGCGAGGTCTTCGGCCCAGACGCGCGGATCGTCGTAACCGGCGGAGGGCACCTCGGAGTCGCCGTGACCGCGCAGATCCATCGCCACCAGGCGGAATCGCTCGCTGAGCGCGGGGTCCGCCAGCTGCGGCGCCCAGGCCCTGGCGGACTGGGCCCAGCCGTGCACGAACACGATCGGACGGGTGTTCTCGGCGCCCTCGACCCACAAGCCGATGCGGGTCCCGCCGTAGCCGACTACCTCGGTCTTCATGGCCGCCAGCCTATGAGGTTCCGATATGCATGGGCCTCGTGAGTGGCTAGGACGGTTCTAACCGTCCTAGCCACTCACGAGGCCGACCGGCTACTTGATCGCGGACAGGGCCTTCCAGGACTTCCAGTCGTAGAACCAGTCCTTGACGTCCGATTTGGTCGGGCTGCCCAGTTTCGAACCGGTGATCTCGACCGGGTCGCCGATCATGGCCGAGTCGAAGTACTTCTTCGCGTCCGAGTCGAGCAGGTTCACGCAGCCGTGCGAGGTGTTGGCCTTGCCGATGTTCGCCGCGTTGTCCTGGTTCTCGTGGATGTACTCGCCGTTGTTCGAGATCCGGCAGGCCCACTTCTTGTTGACGTTGGTGTAGCCGTAGCGCGCGTTGTCGAACCGCGCCGTCGGCTCCTTCGTCATCACGATGAACGTGCCGTTCGGGGTGTTGCGCTGGACGTCGGAGTCGAGGCCGTTCGAGCACGGGTAACTCGCCGATTCCGCGCCGCCCCGGTAGACCTTCATCACGTGGTCCGGGGTGTTGATCTTGACCACCTGGTTGCGGCCGATCTTGAACTCGGTGGTCACGTCGGCCTTGCCGTACGCGCCGCCGCCGAGCGCGACGCCGTAGAGCTTCGCCTCGACGTTGACCTTGATGTTCGCGGGCCAGTACTCCTTGGGCCGCCAGTCGACCTGCGTGTCCGACAGCCAGCCCCAGGAACCCTCGACGTCCTTGTCGGTCTTCACCGTGAGCGCCTTTTCGGCGGCCGCCTTGTCCTTGACCGGGGACGCGAACTTCACGCTGATCGGCATCGCGACGCCGACCTCGGCGTCGTCGGTCGGGTTCAGCGTGGCGCGAACCTCCTTGGCGGGTTTGACCGTGCTGAACGAGCCCTTGAACTCGGCTGGCTTGTTGTCGCTGCCGGTGGCCTTCGCGGCGTACGTGTACGTCTTGCCGTAGCCGAGGACCTCGGTGCTGGTCCAGGTGAGCCCGTCGGGGGAAAGCTCGCCCTTGACGTCCTTGCCGCCCTCCCCGGTGACCTTGACCTCGGTGAGCTTGCCGTCGGCGACCTTCACCACGACCGGCGTCACCACGGAGGCGTCCTTGGCGTCGGCGGCGGGTTCGGCGGTGATCTTGGCGACCGGGGCGGCGTTCTGTTCCCCGCCGCTGCCTTCCGGCTTGGCGTTACCGCCTTCTCCGCTGGAGCAGGCAGCGGCCAGCGCGGCCGCCCCCGCGGCGAGCGCGGCCTTGAACACCGTGCGCCGTTCGATCACGTGTACCTCCCATGAAGATCCCCGTCTCCCCGCGAGCCCCTACCCGCTCAGCGCTGGGAACCTCTCCGACGTTACCCGCGGCGACGGAAGTCACCCGCGCCCCTCACGGGGATAGACGCACGGGGAGGGCGTGGGGTTGTTCACCTCCCGCATTTCGTCCTCTGAACGCGGGCGGAGGCTAGAGGGCGCAGTTGATCAAAAGGGGTTCAGGGTGCAGCGAAACGCCGAAGCGAGCTTCGACGCCGTCGCGCACTTCGCGTGCCAAAGCGAGAAGGTCCTCCGTCGAGGCTTTACCCCGGTTCGTGAGCGCGAGCGTGTGCTTCGTCGACAGCGAGACCCTGCCCCCGGGCCCTTCGTGACCCTTGGCGAACCCGGCCCGCTCGATCAGCCACGCGGCGGACAGCTTCGTGCCGCCGGGCGCCGGGTACTGCGGCACGCGCACGTCCTCGCCGACGACCTCAACGATCCCCGCCAGCACCTTCGCCAGCCGCGCTTCGCCGATGATCGGGTTGGTGAAGAACGAGCCCGCGCTCCACGTGTCGTGGTCGTCGGCGTCAAGGACCATGCCCTTGCCGCGACGCAGCCCGAGGACGGCTCCGCGTGCTTCGGCCGCCGGGACCCGGTCACCGATCTCGACACCTAGCGTGCGGGCGAGTTCGGCGTAGCGGATCGGGGCGGAGAGGCCGTCTTCGGTGACCTTGAAACGCACGGTGAGCACGACGCCCGCGTCGGTCCCCTTCAGGATCGACGTGCGGTAGCCGAAGCCGAGCTCTTCGGCGCTCAGCGTGCGGATCTCGCGGGTGGCGCGGTCGTAGAGGTCGACCGAGACCAGGGACTCGGCCACCTCGCAGCCGTACGCGCCGACGTTCTGGATCGGTGTCGCACCGACCGAACCGGGGATCCCGGACAGGCATTCGAGCCCGCCGAGGCCTTTCGCGACCAGATCCTCGACGAAACCGTCCCAGTTCTCCCCCGCCGCGACCTCGACGAGATCCCCGTCACGTGTCCAGCCGGTCGTGCCGACCTTCAGCACCGTGCCCGCGAAACCGTCGTCGGAGACGACGAGGTTCGAGCCGCCGCCGAGCAGCAGGATCGGCTCACCGGCGTCGTCGGCCTCGCGGACCGCGTCGACCAGGGCCTCCACGGTCTTCGCCTCGGCATAACGCCGTGCCGGACCGCCGAGGCGCAACGTGGTGTGGTCGGCGAGGGTGGGAGTTTCGGCAGTGCTCACGCCCGTGAACGGTACTGTCTGGCGCCATGGCCTCCCGTATCGAGCACCGATCGACGTTCTCCGCAGACCTCGCGACCACGTTCGACGCGGTCGCCGGCGAGGCGGCGCTGCGGGCGAGGCTGGAGCAGATCGGCGGCGACGACGCGGAGCTGCTGGAGTACGCACCGGCCGGGGACGGCGTGCGCTACAAGCTGCGCCAGGGCATCAGCTCGGACAAGCTCCCGTCGGCCGTGCGGACACTGCACCGGGGCGATCTGATCGTCGAGCGGGAGCAGACCTGGAAGGCCGCCGGATCCGGCTACACCGGCACCGCGACGGCGTCGGTCTCGGGCGTGCCGGGCGAGATCACCGCCAAGACGTCGCTGACCGGCGAAGGCGAGCGGACGACGCTGGTCAACAGCGGCGAGGTCAAGGTGCGGATCCCGTTCGTCGGCGGGAAGCTGGAAGGCGTGATCGCCGAACAGGTCACCAAGCTGCTGGAACGCGAGGCCGAATTCGTCGCGAAGTGGCTGGCCGAGCGCTGAAACCGGTCGGGGCACCGACACGGGGCACGACCAACCCCAACCGGCTCCGCCGCGTCGACCGCTGGCTGGCGAGCGACCCCGGCGTGACCGGGCTGCTGCATCGCGCGGACGAACCGCTCGTGGTGGACCTCGGCTACGGCGCCTCACCCGTGACCACCGTCGAGATGGCGCGCCGGCTGCGCACCGTCCGGCGCGACGTCCGGGTCCTTGGCCTGGAGCTGGACGCCGAACGGGTCGCCGTGGCGCAAACCGCCGTCGACCGGCCGTGGCTGGACTTCCGGCGCGGCGGCTTCGAACTCGCCGGGACGCGGCCGGTGCTGGTGCGCGCGTTCAACGTGCTGCGCCAGTACGACGAGGCCGAGGTCCCGGGCGCCTGGTCGCTGATGCTGGACGCGATGGCGCCGGGCGGACTGCTCGTCGAAGGCACCTGCGACGAGATCGGGCGGCTCAGCACGTGGGTCGCGGTCGGCTCCGGCGGGCCACGCAGCCTGACCCTGTCCGTCCATCTTGCCAGCCTGGAACGTCCGTCCACAGTGGCCGAACGACTGCCCAAGATCCTCATTCACCGCAACGTTCCCGGCGAACGGGTCCACGAACTACTGTCCATTTTGGACACCTGCTGGGCGACGGCGGCACCGCACCAGAACTTCGGCGTCCGCGCCCGCTGGGCGCACGCCGTCCATCTGCTCACCGCCCGGGGCTGGCCGGTGCTGAACCGCCCGTCGCGGTGGCGGCTGGGTGAACTCACCGTGCCGTGGTCGTCGGTGGCCCCGGACTAGGAATTCACCGGTCGAACCCCGCTCCGTCACCCCAAAGCGACCTGCGGTGATCACCATGGAACCGTGGAACTGCTGGAGTACGTCACCGGGCTGCTCGAGGGCACGCTCGGATCGCCCTGGCTGTGGGTGATCGTGTTCCTCGTGTCCGGGTTGGACGCGCTCCTGCCGTTCATGCCGAGCGAGACCACCGTCATCACCGTCGCCGTCCTGATCGGCACGGACTTCCCCCAGCTGGCGCTGCTCGCCCTGATCGCCGCGCTCGGGGCCTGGCTGGGCGACTGCCTGAGCTACACCGTCGGCGCGGCCGCGGGCCCGCGTGCGCTCGCCCGCCTGCAGCGCGGCCCGGACGGGGTCCGGCGCTACGAATGGGCGAAGATCCAGGTGCGGCGCAACGCCGTCCTGCTGATCCTCGCCGCCCGCTACCTGCCCGGCGGCCGGGTCGCGAGCGGGCTCGCCAACGGCAGCCTCGGCTACCCGCCACGCAAGTTCGTCCCGCTCGACGCCCTCGGCGCGAGCATCTGGGCGGTGTACAGCGTCCTCATCGGCCTCGTCGGCGGAGCGGCCTTCGCGGACGAGCCGGAGAAGGGCCTTCTGCTGTCCTTCGCGCTCGGCCTGCTGCTGGTCGCGGCGATCGAGGTCGGGCGGCGGGTCCGCGTCCGGATACTGACCCGGCGCCGCGCGGCGGCCGAGACCAGCGACAATGGGGTCCGTGTCGAACCCTGAACGTCGCTATGTGATCTCCTTCGGCTGCCCTGACCGCACCGGCATCATCGCCCGTATCTCGGGTTTCCTCGCCGAACACGGCGGTTGGATCGTCGAAGCGGCGTACCATACGGACCCCGACACCGGCTGGTTCTTCACGCGCCAGGTCGTGCGCGCCGACTCGCTCCCGTTCGACGCCGCCGAACTGCGCACCCGCTTCGCCGACGTCGCGAAGTCGCTTTCGGCCGAGTCCAGCTGGCAGGTCAGCGACACCGGTGAGCGGCGTCGCGCCGTGATCCTCGTCTCCAAGGCCGGGCACTGCCTCTACGACCTCCTCGGCCGCGTCGCCTCCGGGGAACTGGACGTCGACGTCGCCGCCGTCATCGGCAACCACGCCTCGCTGGGCGACATCACCCGCGCCCACGGCATCCCGTTCCATCACGTCCCGTTCCCCGCCGGTGACGCCGCGGCCAAGGCGTCCGCCTTCGCCGAAGTGCGGAAACTCGTCGACGAGCACGACCCGCACGCCGTCGTCCTCGCCCGGTTCATGCAGGTCCTGCCGCCGGAACTGTGCGAAGCCTGGGCCGGGCGGGCGCTCAACATCCACCACAGCTTCCTGCCGTCGTTCGTCGGCGCACGGCCGTACCACCAGGCCCACGCGCGCGGGGTGAAGCTCATCGGCGCGACCTGCCACTACGTCACCGCGGACCTCGACGCGGGCCCGATCGTCGACCAGGACGTCATCCGGGTCGACCACGGCGATTCCGTCGAGGACATGGTCCGCAAGGGGCGCGACATCGAGAAGGTGACGCTCGCGCGCGGGTTGCGGTGGCACCTCGAAGGCCGCGTGCTGGTGCACGGGAACCGGACTGTCGTGTTCTAGGCGCTGTCCTGTGGGTCTGTTCGATGGGCTTCGTGATCCAGGTGGTTCCTGACGGTGCGGGCGGGTCGGCCTCGTACCGGGTCGTACTCGGCCGAGCCCGCCCGTGCCGTCAGGGAGCACCTGGGCGCGAAGACCGCGGACAGACCCACAGGGCAGCGCCTAGTGGTTCACTGTCGCTATGGGGACCTCAGAGATCAAGGTGATCGAGACGCGCGAAGCGCTGCGTGAGCACCTCGGCCACCCGGCCGAGCGCACCAAGGGGAAGATCATCCCCTTCCTCGATCCGCACGCGCGCACGCTGATCGAACACTCGCCGTTCTACCTCCTGGCGACGGCGTCGTCCGACGGGACCTGTGACGTCTCCCCGCGGGGCGACCCGGCCGGTTCGGTGAAGGTGCTCGACGACCGGACGCTGGTGCTGGCGGACCGGCCGGGCAACAAGCTGCTCGACAGCCAGACCAACATCCTCGAGAACCCGCACGCCGGGCTGCTGTTCGTGATCCCGGGGATGAACGAGACGCTGCGGATCAACGGCCGCGCGAAACTGGTCGCGGACGCGCCGTTCTTCGACGACCTCGTGGTCAAGGGGAAGCGCCCCGCGCTGGCGATCATGGTCGAGGTCGAAGAGCTGTACATGCACTGCGCCAAGGCTTTCCTGCGGTCGTCGCTGTGGAAGCCGGAAACCTGGCCGGAGCGCTCCAGCCTGCCGACCGCCGGCCAGATCTTCCGCGACCAGATGAAGCTGGACATGTCGGCGGAGGCGCTGGACGCCGCGCTGACGGAAGGCGCGCTCACGACGCAGTACTGACCCGAAGGACGCCTTCCTCGCATGAGCTGCGGGGAAAGCGTCCTTCGCTTCAGGGTCAGACGCGGACCAGCATCTTGCCGGTGTTCGCCCCGCCCAGCAGGTCCAGGAAGGCCTGCGGCGCGTTGCGGATACCGGCCACAATGGTCTCCGAGTACTTGAGCTCACCGGAGGCGACCAGCGGCGCGACCTCCTTGACGAACTGTGGCTGGAGCGCGAAATGGTCGCCGACCAGCATGCCGCGCATGGTGAACCGCTTCGCGATGATCGACGCGAGGTTGCGCGGCGCCGCGGCCGGTTCGGTGTTGTTGTAGACCGAGATCATCCCGCAGATCGCCATCCGGCCGTGCAGGTTGATCGAGTCGATCGCGGCTTCGAGGTGCTCACCGCCGACGTTGTCGAAGTACACGTCGATACCCTCGGGCGCCGCCGCGCGCAGCTGCTCGACGACCGGGGCGTCCTTGTAGTTGAACGCCGCGTCGAAGCCCAGTTCGTCGGTCAGCCACTTGACCTTTTCGTCGGTCCCCGCGCTGCCGATGACCCGCTTCGCGCCCTTCAGCTTCGCGAGCTGGCCGACGACGGACCCGACGGCGCCCGCCGCGCCGGACACGAAGACGGTGTCGCCCTCCTTGAACTCCGCGACGTCGAGCAGCCCGGCGTACGCGGTGAGCCCGGTCATGCCGAGGACACCGAGGTACGCGGTGACCGGCGCGGCTTCGGGGTCGACCTTCACCGCGTGCTTCGCGGCGACGACGGCGTGCGAGCGCCAGCCGAGGCCGTGCAACACGATGTCGCCGGGCTTGAAATCGTCCACGGTGGACTCGATCACTTCACCGACGGCACCGCCGTGCATGACCTTGCCGACCTCGTACGGTTCGGCGTAGGACTTCGCGCTGCTCATCCGGCCGCGCATGTACGGGTCCACGCTCAGCACCTGGTTGCGGACCAGGATCTGCCCCTCTCCCGGCACCGGGATCTCGACGTCGGCGATCTCGAAGTTCTCGAGCGTGGGGACGCCGTGCGGACGGGAGGCGAGCCGGATCTCGGTTGCGTTCACGAGGTAACTCCAAGTCTGTCGCTCAAGCGGGGCGGTCGCCCCGTATTCACGCCGGGTACAACGAGCGAACCGGGGCGGCCATTCCGGTTGTGGTGAGGACTACACGACCTCGGCGAGTTTGCCGAGCACTCCCTCGTAGATCCGCTTGAGCCCGCCGGGCGCGAAGGTCTTCTCGAAGAAGCCGCCGATGCCGCCCGCGCCGTCCCAGGTCGTCTCGATGCGGACGAGGCTGCCCTCCGGCACCTCGCGGACGGTCCAGGTGGTGACCATGCTGGAGTTCGCGTCGGTCTCGACGATGGTGCCTTCGGAAGGCTCGGTCACCGTCGCCGCGACGTCACGCACGCGCTTCGACGTGGCCTGCAGCTTCCAGCGCGCCTTCGTGCCCGCGCCGACCCCGCCTTCGGTGACCTCGTAGTCGCGGTAGTGCTCGGTGAGCAGCTTCGGCCGGGTTTCGGCGTAGTCCGCGACGAGCGCCCTGACCTTGTCCGCCGGCGCCTCGATGGTGCGCTCCGCGATGGCCGTGACCTTTCCCATCCCACTCCCTTTCACCCGTGTTGCAACGACAGCGCCCACGATTCCACCGGTGCTCGCAGGGGGAACGGGCGGCCCCTCGCGCGAGTACGTGAAGGCCCCCTTCACTGCGTCTAGCGCAATGAAGGGGGCCTTCACGTACTTCAGCCCTAGATGAGGGACTTCTCCTTCAGCCAGTCCTTCGCGACGTCGGCCGGCTTCTCACCGTCCGAGTCGACGCGCTTGTTCAGCTCACGCAGCTGCACGGTGTCGAGGGCCTTGCTCACGGCGTTGACCGCGGCCACGAAGTCGGCGCCGCGCTCGTCGAGGACCTTCTTGTTCACCGCGGGCACGACGTTCTCGGTCGGCACGATGCCGAGGTCGTCCTCCAGCGCCACGAACTGCGGGTCGCCGACGAGCGGGCTCACCGAGTCGACCGGGATGACGGTGACCTTGCCGGACCGCAGCTGCTCGACGCGCGGGCCCGCCTCCTGCACGGTCTGGAACGTGGCCTTCAGCTTGTAGACGTCCGTGAAGCCCTTGAAGCAGGGAAGCCGCTCCGCGCACTCCGGCCCTCCTGCGACGATGACGTTGTCGACCTTGGACAGGTCGCTGATCTTCGTGAGGCCCTTCTCCTTGGCTAGGTCGGCCTTCACGATGTAGGTGTTCTTGTTCTCCGCCGGCGACTGCTCCAGCAAGGTGATGCCGTCGGGCTCGAACAACTTCTTGAGCTGCTCGTGCTCGCCCGCCGCGTCCTTCGCGGCTTCCTTTCCGTATCCGGTGGTGATGGCGGCGCCCTGGTATTCCGGGATGAACTGGAGTTCGCCGGATTTCAGCGCCGGGTAGATCAGCTCACGCGTGGCGAGGTTCAGCTTGCGGGTGATCGGGAAACCCTCGGCCTCCAACGCGTTCGCGTACAGCTCGGCGAGGATCACGCTGTCGGTGAAGTTGAAGGACGCCACCACGATCGGCGCCCCGCCCTTGCTCGGCGCGGCCGGGGCCGCCGCGTCGTCTCCGCCCCCACAGGCGGTCATACCGAGGATCGCGGCGGCGAGCACCGCGCCCACTCGAACATTCCGTGTCCAGCGCACGTGCACACACTCCTATGACTCGTCAGAGGAAAGAACCGTATCCCCGGGCCCCGACAAGAATCCACATTTTGAGAGTTGCACCCCGTCCGCTCCCAGAGAACGGAATCCGGCCGCCCGATCGGGGTAAGGTCGGCCGGTGCGAGCATCCTCCGCTTTCCCCGTTCCCGCCCAGGGCGGACGGCCGCTCTTCGAGTGGCGGTGGGTGGACCGCAACCTCGACGAGATCTTCGAACGGCTCGGCGAGCACATCACGCTGACCGCGGCGGCCCTCGCCATCGGGCTGGTGGTGTCGATCGGTGTTTCCGTGGTTTCGCTGCGTCGCAGGTGGTTCTACGTCATCGCGCTGGGCACGGCGGGTTCGTTGTACGTCATCCCGAGCCTCGGCGCCTTCGCCGTGTTGGTGCCCTTCACCGGGCTGACGTCGTTCACCACCGCGGTGATCCCCTTGGCCACGTACACGTTGCTGATCCTCATCCGCAACATCGTCACGGGTGTCGAACAAGTGCCCAAGGAAGTCCGCGAAGCCGCGATAGGCATGGGTTTCACGCGTGCGCGGCTGCTGTGGCAGGTCGAACTCCCGCTCGCGCTGCCGGTGGTGATCGCGGGACTGCGGGTCGCGGCGGTGACCACGATCGGGCTCGTGACGGTGACTTCCATGCTCGGCAAGGGCGGCCTGGGGTATTTCATCCGCAACGGCATCCAGACCGCGACACCGAATCCGACGTCGATCATCGTCGGCGTCGGGCTTTCCGTGGCGCTGGCCGTGGTGGTCGATCTGCTGCTGTGGCTCGGTGGGCGCGCACTGGCGCCGTGGTCGCGGAAGGCGGCGTCGCGATGAGCATCATCGACCAGACCATCGAGTGGTTCGGCGAACCGAACCGCTGGAGCTGGACCGATCCGGCGGGCGTGCCGTACCGGACGGTCGAGCATCTGCAATTCTCCTTGCTGGCGCTGGCGATCTCGGCCGTGCTGACGATCCCGCCCGCGTTGTGGCTGGCGCACTACCGCCGCGCGCAGTTCCTCGCCACGAGCGCGGTGAACATCGGCCGCGCGATCCCCAGCTTCGGGCTGGTGATCCTGTTCTGGTTCCTGGCCGCCCGGCTCGAAGCGGATACGAGCTTCTGGCCGTTGATGCTCGCGCTGGTGGCCTTGGCGCTGCCGCCGTTGTTCACGAACACCTACGCGGGCGTCATCCAGCTGGAGCAGGAAACCGTCGACGCCGCGCGCGGAACCGGTCACCGCGAGTGGCAGATCATGCTGCGCCTGGAGTTGCCGCTCGCGTCCCCGGTCATTCTCGCGGGTGCCCGCGTCGCGTTCCTGCAACTGGTGGCGACGGTCGCGATCGGCGCGATCGTCAACGACGGCGGCGGGCTCGGACGGTACATTGTGGACGGTTTCGCCCTCGGCGAACCCGGCCACGGCGAGATCCTGGCGGGTGGCATCGCGGTCGTCGTGCTGGCTTTGGTGTGCGAAGGCGTTTTCGCGCTCGTCACGCGTTGGGTGACTCCTCGCGGGCTGGCGATCCAGTCCCGCGCGGATGCCCGAACCTAGTCCAATGTCGTCAGGTCGTCGAAGTAGGAATCCCGCAGCACGGCGATCAACGCGGTCACCTCGGGTCCCAGCGGGCGATCCTCGGTGACCGGTGGAACCAGTCCGCTCAGCCACTCGTAAGCGGCACGAAGCCGGGGCGAGCCGTCACCGGCCGCCAGCCACCGCGCCTGCGAACCCGTGATCAGTTCGCAGGCGGTGATGGCGAACATCCGCGCACAAGCGTCACGGAGCTGATTCCCCGCCGCCCAGGCGAACGCCTGCACGTCCTCCTGTCCGCCGGAAGTGTCGACGGAGCCCAGGGTCGCGGGCGTGGCCAGCCGCCGCAGCGCATGCAGTTCCCCCACCGCGCGTTTGTGCAACGGCACCAGCCCCGCCCGCGGCCCCGGCTCCACCGCGAGCTGCGCGGGCAGGCCGCTGAACCGCTCGTCGAGCAACCGGTGCGTCCGCTGCACGCTCACCTCGCCGAGATGCACCAGCGCCGCCGTCACCGCGTCCATCCGCAGCCCGAGTTCGACGGCGTGGAATCCCGTCGTGGACACGAATTCGCCGTCGAGGAAGGCGGGCGAGTCCGTCGGCGCCGAACGCCGCAGGACCTCGCCCAGCTCACCGTTCACCCGCGTCAGATGGGCGATCGCCCGCGGCGCGACCCGCACGGACACCGGCGCCTGGACGACTCCCGGGCGCTCCGTGGCACCGTCGAGCAGGCCACCGATCTCGTACAGCACCGACTCCAGCACCTGATCGTCTCCCGCCGACGCGGGGCGATAGACCGCTTGCGGCGCACCGAGAACGTCGATCGCGATCGCGGCGGCCAGCGTCTGGAGGTCCACCACCTGCTGGACCTCGGTCCGCGCGAACGCGGCGAGCGTCTCCGCCAGCGGCGAGCCCTGGATGAGGGTCGTGGCCTCCTTGAGCCCCGGCTCGTACGGCTCCGCCAGGACCTCCGCCGCGGGCGTCTCGACGCCGTCCACCAGCACGGTCCCGACGCCGAGGAAAGTCTGGAAGGCGTGCGCCAACGGGATGATCTCGCCGGCGCTGCCCAGCCCGGTCCGCGGTACGGCGGGGGTGAATCCCTCGTTCAGCCGGTCGACGAGGAAGGTCACCAGCTCAGGGCTCGCGCCCGCCTCCGGCGCGAGCAGATCCCGCAGGCGCACCAGCAGCAGCCACCGCACTTCGCCGGCCGAGAGCCACGGCGGACCGCCGACGGCCCGGCCGAGCAGCAGGTTCCGCTGGTAGGCGCTCGACGCGGGCGCGGCGATCCCCGCGAGCCGCCCCATCCCGGTGTTCACGCCGTAGACGGGGCGGTCGGTCAGCGCGGCGAGGACACGGGCGCGGTTCTCGCCGAGCCCCGCCAGCAACGCGGGATCGATCTCCAGTGACCCGGCCTCGAAGGCCGAGGCCAGCGAGAAGTCCTTTGTGGACAGCCTCACTCGACGGGGCGCGCGAGCCCGTCGATCACCTCGGCCCCCGGCAGGGACGCGAGGACCGGGCCGGGGATCAGCAGCTTGCCGCCGCGGATACCGCTGCCGATGACCAGTTCGGGTTCGTCGGCGACGCGCTGGTCGATCAGGATCGGCCATTCCGCGGGCAGCCCGACCGGCGTGATGCCGCCGTACTCCATTCCGGTGAGCGAGACGGCCTCGTCCATCGGGGCGAAGGACGCCTTGCGCACGTCGAGACGGCGTTTGATCACGCCGTTCACGTCGGCGCGGGTGGTGGCGAGGATCATCGCGGCGGCGAAGCGGACCTCACCGGCACGTTTGCCGGCGACGACGACACAGTTCGCGGACGCGGAAAGCGGGGAGCCGTACGCCTCGCAGAAGGCGGCGGTGTCGGCGAGCTCGGCGTCGATCTCGACGACGCCGACGGCGTCCGGATCGGGCAGGGCGGCGAGTGCCTTGGCGACGGGTTCGGCGAGCAGGTCCGTACGGGAGAGGGCGGGGACGACGGTGAGGCTTCCGGCGATGGTCCAGGTAGTCACAGGCCCACCCTAATCACCAGTTACGGCCGCCACGTTGCACCTCGATGAGCTTGGGCCGGACGTCCACGAGGTAGACCAGGACCGCGACCAGCGCGGGCAGCCACAGGATCATGCCGCCGCCGTAGAACTGGAAGAACGTCAGCACCACGGTGGACCCACCGGTGATGAGCATCCAGATGGGCTTGGTCTTCCGATCGGCGGCCGAATACGCGTCCGCGCGCTGCAACAGCGCATGCACGAAAGCGAACAGCCCCGTCAGCGCGCCGCCCCAATGGATGGCGATGAGGATCCAGGTGGCAACGAACACGAACTCAGCTTACGTCAAACCGGGCGAATGACCCGGGCCCCCGGCACCGAAGGCGGTGCCGGGGGCCCCGGAGTTCACGCGGACCTTACTTCTCGGTGGTCTTCGGCGCGGTGGCCGGCTTCTTGGCGGCCGGGCTGGTGGTGGTGCGGCGCGCGGGGGCCGTGGTCTTCGGCGCGGTCTTGTTGGCGACCTTGCGCGAAGCCGAGCGGGTCTCGTGCGCGAGGTCGTCGCCGATCTCCTCGACCTCGTCGGCGATCTCGCCGGCGACCTCGGTCACCTTGCGGGCGGTCTTCTCGCCGACGGAGCGGGTGCCCTTGGTGACCTTGCCGAGCACCGTGTCGATGCGCTCGCGGGCGTCGGTGGTCGCACCCTCGACGCGGTCCTGCGCGGTGCTGATCGCGTCCTCGAGCTGCTCGATGGCCTTCTTGACCTGCGGCTGCGCGGCGATCTTGTCCCACGCCTGCTCGCCGGACTCGGCCAGCTTGTTGTACAGCTTCAGCGCGGCTTCGGTGTACTCGTCGATGACCTTGCGCAGCTCGGCCGGGTCCAGCTTCTCGCGGAGACCCTCGACGTCGTGCGGGAGCTCCTCGATGTTCTTGCGGGCGCTCTCGCTGCCCTCGACGACCTTCTCCTTGGCCTTGGCCACGGCGTCGACGACGGCCTGGCCGGCCAGGTTGCCGGCACCCAGCGCCGCCAGCAGCGGCGTGCGGACCTGGTCGAGGGCGGTGTGCTTGCGGTCGTTCTTCGTGGCGGTGGTCATGCTGACTCCTTGGATTCGGCGGCTTGTTCTGTGGTCGACGCCACCGGCTCTGGCTTCGCGGCGGCGTTCTCTCGGCGGAACGATTCGTAGACGTCGAGCAGGACCTGCTTCTGCCGTTCGGTCAGCTCGGTGTCGGCACGGATCGCGTCGCCGACCGGGCCGCCCATGGGCAGATCGAGGATTCCCGCTTGCACGTAGAGCGCCTCGGCCGAGATGCGCAGGCCCTTGGCGATCTGCTGCAGGATCTCCGCGCTGGGCTTGCGGACCCCGCGCTCGATCTGGCTCAGGTACGGATTGGACACGCCGGCGAGTTTCGACAGCTGCCGCAAGGAGATCTTCGCGTTGCTGCGCTGCTGGCGGATGTACTCGCCGATGTCGGAAGCGATGTCCGCGACCTTCTCCATCGGCCCACCCGATGGGGGCTGATCCCGGTCGTTGTCTGACATCGGTCACCTCCTCGCGACGTCTTCAACGCTACGCCCGGGTGCTAGCAATTGCAAGCACTCTGCTTGCAACCATCGGGTGTGTTGGTGCTCACCCCGCTACCGTGGAGGGATGTCGAACGCGACGCGGCTGCGGCGGCGCCTCGTCGAGCATCTGCTCGCCGAGGGCGTGCTGCACGACGCGCGCTGGATGACCGCGTTCCGTTCCGTGCCGAGACACGTCTTCCTGCCGCGGTTCTTCGTCCCGGCGGCGAACGGCTGGGCCGCGGTCGAAAGCGGCGACGACGAGTGGCTCCGGCGCGTGTACTCCCCCGATGTGCTGGTCGTCCAGCTCGACGACGACTCCGGGCTCTGGGAACGGGCGCGCTATCTCGGCGCCCAGCCGGGAACGCCCACGAGTTCGTCCAGCCAGCCGTCGATCATGGCGATCATGCTCGAAGAGCTCCGGGTCGCCGACGGGCACCGTGTCCTGGAGATCGGCACGGGTACCGGCTACAACACCGCCCTGCTGTGCCATCGGCTCGGCTCCGGGCTCGTGTACACAGTGGACATCGATCCGGAGCTGGTCGACGCCGCGCGCAAACGTTTGGCGGAGATCGGCTACGCGCCATCGTGCGCGGCGGCCGACGGCGCCGAGGGCTTCCCGGCCGGCGTGCTCTACGACCGGGTCCTGTGCACCTGTTCGGTTTCGTCGATCCCGCCCGCGTGGCTGGAGCAGACGGTGCCGGGCGGGCTGATCGTCACGACGCTCAACCGGCCGATCGGCGGCGGACTCGTCCGGATCGTCGCGGGCGAAGGCGCGACGGGACACGGGCGGGTGCTCGCCCGCGACGGTCGCTTCATGCCCCTGCGCGCACACCGCTTCAAGCCGTCGAAGGCGCTCGAAGGCGACGTCTCCTGGCGGCCGACCAAGCTGCCGATGGGAGTGATCACCGAAGTCCGCAGCCGCTTCGAGTTCTTCGCCGGGCTCCACCTTCCGGGCGTGACGGCCGCGCGGGCGGGCCAGAGCACCACGCTGGTCCACCCGGACGGCTCATGGATGCGGCATCGGCAGCGGGGCAGCGAGTTCGAGGTGGCCGAAGGCGGCCCACGGCGGCTGTGGGAAATCGTCGAGGCGGCGTACGAAGACTGGCTCGGCCTCGGCGAGCCGGGGCGGGACCGGTTCGGGCTCAGCCTCGACGGCGAAGACCAGGTGATCTGGCTGGACTCACCCGACGGCCGTACTTGGCCGCTGCGTCCCTGAAAGCAGGCCACGCACCCACTTCTCGACGTGGCCGACGGCGTCGTCCACCGGGATGTGGGTGGTGTCGAACAACTCGACCGGCGGATCCATCGAGGGCGCTTCCGCTTGCAGCCACTCGTTGAACTCCAGCATCTCCTCGACACGCTCCTCGTCCCACTCGCGCCAGGCCGGCCGCGCGAGCAAACGCTTGCGCAGCGCTTCGGGCTCGCTGACGAGCGCCAGATAGTGGATGTCGGAGAAGAAGACGCGCTCGGGCAAACGCTCGAACTCGGGCGGTGCGACGGTGCCGCAGAGCACGACCGGCCGCCCGTTCTGGTGCAGCATCGCCGCCATCCGCAGCCAGGTCGAGCGGAACGCGGGATGACCGGGGACGTCGTCCCGCAGCGCCCCGGTCCACAACACGTCCTGCTCGACCACGAGCGCGAGATCGCCGAGGCGTTCCGCGAGCCGCGGCCCGACCGTCGACTTGCCGGCGCCGCTCGGGCCGGTCAGCGCGAAGAGCGGGAGGCGCCGGAACGGCCACTGGTGCGCGCACACCGCGCACACCAGCAGCCCGCTCTCGACTCGTGGCCGTTCGGCGCGATCACCGCAGGCCGGGCAGATCTTGAGATCGAGGACCACGGTCAGTCGAAGAGGCCCTCGAGGAAGCCACCCTTACGACGCTTGTGGCCGTAACCGTGCGGCGAGTCCGCGTAGCCGCCGCGGTGTCCCCTGGGCGAGTCGGCGTAACCGCCCCGGTAACCCTTCGGCGAGTCCGCGTAGCCGCCGCGATGCGGCCGCGGGGAGTCCGGCCGTCCGTAGTGCGGAGCCGGCGCGTGTCCACCTCCCTGGTACGGCGGGGGCGGGGCGTGTCCACCGCCGTAGTACGAGCTCTCGGCGCTCGTGATGGCTTCCAGCTCACCCCGGTCCAGGAAGATGCCGCGGCATCCCTGGCACTGGTCGATGTGGATGCCGTTCTTGTCGACGGTCTTCATGGCGTTCTGGCACTTCGGACAAATCACGTATCAGAGATTACGCATTTTTCTCGTCCGAGGTCAGCAGGCGCACAGACAAAACGGGTGCCCCACCGGATCCGCGTACACGCGGAAGGTCTCCGGCGAGTCGTCGAGCAGCTTCGCGCCGATCTTCAGCGCGCGCTCGTGCGCGGCCTCCATGTCGGTGACGTCGAGGTCGATGTGGGCCTGCTGCGGGTTCTCGGCGGACGGCCACGCGGGCGGCCGGTAGTCGGGCACGCGCTGGAACGAGAACCGCGCGCCGCCCTCCGGGTTCCGCAGGGTCACCCAATGGCCGTCTTCGGCGACTTCGGCCGCCTTCCAGTCGAGCAGCTCGCGGTAGAACTCCGCCAGCGCGACCGGGTCCGGGCAGTCGAGGGCCACCGCGCCGAAGGTCGGTACCGCACCCATGGTTCAGCCTCCAGAATGATCGAGTAACCAGTGAACCGAGTATGAGGGTTATCGGAGCCGATGACAACCGGTGTCGCCCGTACACTGGGCGAGGTGAACACCGACGCGTCCCTGGTGGTCGAGTTTCTGAACACGGTGAACGTCGAACGCGGCACCGACCTCCTGGACGATCTGGAGTCCTGGCAACACTGGGCCCGGGATCATCGGCTTCGCGCGGATACCCCCGCGGCCGCGCGCGAAACCCGGGACGCGCTGCGGGCCGCGATCGGCGACCCCCGGCTGCCCCGGCTCGGCCTGCGCGCTCCGGCGGAGATCGTCCTCGGCCCGGAAGGTCCGCTGCTGGTCTCGGAAACGGTCTGCGAGGCGGTGATGGCGGCGTCGACCCGGCTGACCGTGCTCGGCGAATGGATCCGGCTCAAGATCTGCCCGGCGGACGACTGTCTTTGGGCGTTCTACGACGAATCGCGGAACCGGTCGAGGACGTGGTGCTCGATGCGGGCCTGCGGGAACCGGGAGAAGGCGCGGGCCTGGCGGGCGCGGACGGCGGACATCTCGACCTGAGCTCGTCACTCGCGTGCTTGAGGGCGTAACTCGCGTGATCAGAGGCGTAACTCGCGTGCTTGGAGGTGTCACGGCTTCAAGCACGCGAGTTACGCCCTCAAACACGCGAGTTACGTCTTCGAGCACGCGAGTTACGGCTACCGGCCGGGCCCCAACGACCACAACTTCTGGTGTCACCCACCCCCGAGTTACCCCCAGGGGTTGTGCACACCGTTAGGCCAAAAACGTGAAAAGCTGTGGATAACCCTGGGGATGACTCCACTTCCTGTGGACAACTCCCGGTAGGCCCTCCGGAGTGTGGTATACGCGCGGCGACTCAGAACAGCAGCTGCGCGACGGTGTAGATGACCAACCCGGCGAGCGCGCCGACCACCGTGCCGTTGATCCGGATGAACTGCAGATCCCGGCCGACCTGGAGCTCGATCTTGCGCGAGGTCTCCTCGGCGTCCCAGTGCTCCACGGTGTCGGTGATGATCGTGGTGATCTCCTTGGAGTAGTGCGTGACCACGTAGGCCGCCGCGCCCTCCACCCAGGTGTCCACTTTGGACCGGATGTGGTCGTCGGAGACGAGCCGCCCGCCGAGGGTCTCCAGGCCGGTGCGCACGCGGCGCCGCAGCTCGCTCGACGGGTCCTCGGCGGCGTTGAGGAGCATCTCCTTGGCCGTCGCCCAGGCCGAGCCGATCAGCTTCTGCACCTCGTCGTGCCCGAGCATCTGGGATTTGACCTGTTCGGCGCGCGCCATCACCTCGGGGTCGGTCTGCAGATCCTGGGCGAACTCGCCGAGGAACTTGTCCAGCGCCAGCCGCATGGGGTGGTTGACGTCGGTCTTCACCGCCCAGACGAACGACAGCACCTCGCCGTAGACCTTGTCCGCGAGCATCTCGTCGACGAATTTCGGCGACCAGCTCGGCGCCCGGTCCGAGACCACGCGCAGCATCGTCGTGTGGTTGTCCCGCACCCATTCGTAGGCGCGATCGCACATCAGGTCCACCAGCTTGTGGTGCGCGCCGTCGGCGAACACGCCTTCGAGGATCTTCCCCAGCGGCGGGCCCCACGGCTTGTCCACGATCCGCTTGACCACGGCCTGTTCCATGATCGCCTGGACGTCTTCGTCGCGGAGCACCTTGACCGCCGCCCGCACGACGGTGGCCAGCTCAGACGTCACCCGCTCCGCGTTGGCGGGCTGCGCGAGCCAGCCGCCGAGCCGCTTCGAGACCTCGACCCGGCTCAGTTTCTCGCGGACCACGGTCTCGGAAAGGAAGTTCGAGCCGACGAAGTCACCGAGACTGCTGCCCAGCGCGTCCTTCTTGTTCGGGATGATCGCGGTGTGCGGGATCTTGATCCGCAGCGGATGACGGAACAGCGCCGTCACCGCGAACCAGTCGGCGAGCGCGCCGACCATCCCGGCTTCGGCGGCGGCGCGGACGTAGCCGACCCAGGCGGGCCAGCCGGCGGCTTCGGCCCAGCTGGTCAGCAGGAAGATCACCGTCGCGCCGAGCAGGAACGACAGCGCGACCATCTTCATCTTGCGCAGGCCGCGGCGCTTCTCCTCCTCGGCGGCGCTTCCACCGGGCGGATCGGCTGGGGTCACCTTGGCGGGCGTCAGTTGCTCCACACGGCCATTGTCCGTGAGGATGGCTGATCGTGCGCGAACCTGTCCTCGTACCCCGCCTCCAGCCCTTCACGTCGACCATCTTCGCGGAGATGACGGCACTGGCCGTCCGCCACGAAGCCGTCAACCTCGGCCAGGGTTTCCCCGACACCGACGGGCCCGCCGGAATGCTCGACGCCGCCAAGAACGCGCTGTTCGGGGGCGCGAACCAGTATCCGCCGGGTCCGGGGCGGCCGGAGCTGCGCGCGGCGATCGCGCGGCACCGTCTCCGCTACGGCGTCGAGTACGACCCCGGCACCGAGATCCTGGTCACCGCCGGCGCCACCGAGGCCATCGCGGCGTCGCTGATCGCGCTGACCCAGGCGGGTGACGAGGTGATCGTCATCGAGCCGTACTACGACTCGTACGCGGCCGCGGTCGCCATGGCGGGCGCGGAGCGGCGTGTCGTCGGCCTGGTCGAACGCAACGGGCGGTTCGCGCTGGACGTCGAGGGCCTGCGCGCCGCGGTGACCGGCCGGACCAGGGCGATCCTGATCAACTCTCCGCACAACCCGACCGGCACGGTGTTCACGCGCGCCGAACTGGAAGCCGTCGCCGCGCTCTGCGTGGAGCACGACCTGATCGCGATCACCGACGAGGTGTACGAGCACCTGGTCTTCGACGACGCCGAGCATCTGCCGCTCGCGACCTTCCCCGGCATGCGCGACCGGACCGTCTCGATCTCCAGCGCGGGCAAGACGTTCAACTGCACCGGCTGGAAGATCGGTTGGGTCTGCGCCGGCCCCGAGCTGGTCGCGGCGGTGAAGGCGGCGAAGCAGTTCATCACCTTCGTCTCGGGCGGCCCGTTCCAGCCCGCCGTCGCCCACGCGCTGGACCACGAACTGCCGTGGGCCGAAGACCTGCGCACGAGCCTTCAGGACAAACGGGACCGGCTCGCGGCGGGTCTCGCGGAGGCCGGGTTCGCGGTCCGGCCGACCGCCGGGACGTACTTCGTCTGCGTCGACGTCCGGCCGCTCGGTTTCGACGACGCCGCGGAACTGGCTTGGGAACTCCCCGAACGGGTGGGCGTGGCGGCCGTGCCCGTAAAGGTGTTCACCGATCACCCGGACGAGTGGAAACACCTCCTGCGTTTCGCGTTCTGCAAACGCAACGAGGTCATCGACGAAGCGGTCACCCGATTGCGCAAACTTCGGTGACTCGTCCGATGTTCACGCCCAGCCGCTTTTCTCGAGTGCCCGTCTGAGCCGGTCCAGACACCGCCGTCGGAGCCTGCCGACGCTGGCCGGACTGATGCCCAGCTCCCCCGCGAGCTGGGCGTAGGACAGCTCCGGCCGGTACGCGAGGAGCCGCATCATCCGCCGATGCGAGTCCGGCAGGCGATCGACCGCCGCCCAGAGCGCGCGGTCGCGTTCGGCGCGGACGACCTCGGCCTCCGGGGTCGGCTCCGCGCCGGGCAGCGGACGCGGTGTTTCGCGCCTGTTCCTGGTGATCATCCGGAGCGCGCGGCGCCGCGCGGTGGTCGTCAGCCAAGCGGCGAGCTTCGCTTCGTCGCGTAACGCGCCGGGTGCGCGAAGGAGTTCCTGCCACGCGTCCTGACAGACGTCGTGCGCGTCGGCTTCGCTCAGCCGGTACGCCTTCAGGGTCTTGAGCACCGCCGCGGACAACGCGTTCACGTCCCACATCCCGGACCTTCCCCTCCTAGCGGCTTGCGCTCGCCGCACCGATCACCGAACGCGACTTGGACGGCACACACCGCATCCGGGATCCGGAAAAGGTCAGGTCACCGATGATTTGAGTAGTTCCACCCCTCCCCGGATGGCCGCCGGGTACATACCGAGAGTGATCAACTCCGGTACTCCAGGCACCGGAGCCGGTTGCGTCGTTCCGCCTAACGGGCTGGATCGGCGGCGGCTGAAGTGAAACACTCCCCTCCGGTGCTAAAACTGGTGCAGCCCCGGGGGAACTGCGACCTGGCCGGAAGAGACCCCAAGAAAGATCGAACTCACGCGGGAAACGTGGGTTTCAGGCGCGGACGGTGGTGATTGCCATGAGTGGTACGGCAGTCGTGCGCCGTGGCGGCCTCACCGCCCCGAAGCGAATCCTTTTCGCGGGCGGACTCGTGCTCACCGGCTGGCTCCTCGGCGCCGTGCTGAGCACGACGGCTTCGGCCGACGAAGAGCCCCTCGCGACGCCGGAGACCTCCGTCGTGCAGCCCGCGGACGAAACCGGATCCGGGAAAACGACTACTCCCGAGAAGCCCGCCGAGTCCACTGAGTCCAATTCGGACTCCACCGCGACCGAAACCGCGAAACCCGCTGAGACCTCTCAAGAAGAGCCCGCTCCCGTTGCGCACGAGGAGCCTGAGGCCACTGTGGAGGAAGCGGCGGTTTCGAAGACTTCTTCTCCGGAACCTGCCACGAAGACCGCGAAAACCCAGGCGTCCAACGGCTTGCTCGGCGGCCTCATCGGCGGCGTGCTGAATGTCGTCACGACCACGGTCGGCGGTGTCGTCCAGACCGTCGGCGGGGTCGTCGGCGTCGTAGACGGAATCGGCGACCAGGTCGTCACGCCGATCCTCACGCCGGGTCCGTGCTGCGACGCGGGTGCTCCGGTGATCCTGCCGGGCACCGGCGACATGCTCGACCCCGTCTTCGGCGGCGGCTCCGGCGAGTCGGCCGGCGGCTCGGTCACCATCGCCGTCCCGGCCAAGGCCGTCACGGAGAACGCCCCCGCGCCTGCCGCTCCGGCCCCGCGTCCGGCCGTCCCCGCCGAGAGCCCCGCTCCGGCGACGGCGAGCCAGAACCACCGCGTCGCGCTGCCCGTCCGGGTCAAGACCGACGCCCAGCCCGTTCCGGCCGCGCCCGCCGAATCCGACACGCACGCGTCCCCGGACGGCGGCGGCTCCGGCGGTGGCGGTGGCCTGCCGAGCACCCCGGTGGCCCCGATCGCGCCCACGACGACCGCCCAGCCGGGCCACGACAACACCGGCGGCGGCCGCGGGCCGCTCGCCGTGCTCGACGCCGGAATGCCCGCCACGCAGCTGAAGCTCATCGGAACCGGCTGCGACCACGAAGGCGAGCGCACCGGCAGGGAAGCCGCGCTTCCCGCCACCTCCCCCGACTGACCTGACCGGGTCGCCGGGGAGAACCACGTCCAAACCAAGATCAACTTCGGGTTCCGACGTCTGCTGATCCCGCCGGCACAAGCCGCTTTTCGCCTGCCCCTCTTTCAGGCATCCCCTTTGTCTTTCCGAACGGCCGACCGCGCCCGGCCGGTTCGGATCCCGGCCCCGGCGCCGCGCTGCCCCTGCGGCGCCGGGACCAGCACCGGGTGGACTTCGGGGGCTTCTGCTCACCGCGCCGAGCAGGAGCCGGTCAAGCTCGAAGCCCGCCTGAACCGCGGGCGGTTCCCGGCACGTCGAGGGGCTGTGCCGGGTAACCGCCGCGGTGCCCGTCCCGAGATTCCGGTCTCGGGGCGGGCCGGATAGCCGGTGCGCTGGTCGCGCGGCGCCGATGCCCTCCCTGGAGCATCGAGCGCCCCGCCGGCGCACCGGCTATTTCCGTTTTCCACCCAAGCATTTCGGGGGGTCAGATGACCTGGACGGTGGCCGGGGCCGCCGTGGCGGGGGTCGCGGCCACCGAAGCGGCCGCCGTGCCCAGCCGCCGCACGGCCTCGAAAAGCCGGTCGGACGGAAGCGCGTACGGCAGCCGCAGCCAGCGCTCCAGTCCACCGTGGACACCGAATCGCGAACCCGGCGCCACCTGCACACCGTGGCCTGCCGCAGCGACGGCCAGCCGCGTGCTCATCGGCTCCGGCAGACGGCACCACAGCGAAAGCCCGCCGCGCGGCACGGTGAACGTCCACTCGGGGCAGTACCAGTTCAGCGCCCCCGTCAGCGCGTCCCGCAGCGCCAGCGCCTCCTGACGGCGGTGCGCCAGCGCGGCCCCGCCGTCGTCGAGCAGTTCGGCGAGGACGAGCTGCTCGAAGACCGGCGATCCCAGGTCGACGGCGAACCGGGCCGCGATCAGCCTGCCGATGACGTCCTCGGAGGCGCGGATCCAGCCGAGCCGCAGACCCGCCCAATGCGATTTGGACGCCGAGCCGATCGTGATGCCGAGGTCACCCAGGTACGCGCCCAGCGGCGGCGGCCCGTCGGCCGGATCGCCTTCGAGGTCCAGCTCGACCAGCGTCTCGTCGACGATCGCCGGGGTCCGGGCGCGGTTCAGCGCGGTCGCGAGGCGCTGACGGCTGTCGGCGTCCATCCGCAGGCCGGTCGGGTTCTGGAAGTCCGCGACGAAATACGCGAGCCTCGGCGCGGACTGCCGCAGCGCGGCCTCGATCCCGACGATGTCCCAGCCGGTGGCCGGATCCAGGGGCACCGGCACCGGGATGGCGTGCGCGGCGCCGATGGCCTCGAGCGAGTTCGGATACGTCGGCTGTTCGACCAGCACCCGGTCACCAGGGCCGGCCAGCATCCGCAGGACCTGCACGAACGCGTGATGCGCGCCGTTGGTGACCATCACCTGTTCGGCGTTGGTCGGCAGCCCGCGTTCGGTGTAGCGGCGCGCGATCCGCTCGCGCAGGATCCGCAGGCCGCGTACCTGGTAACCGTTCTCGCCGAGGTGGTCCACCAGGGCTTTCCGCGCGGCGTCCACGGCCGGGACCAGGCCGGCGACGGCGGGCGGACAGGCTTGGGCGAGGTCGATGAGGTCCTCGCCGGTCGGCAGGATCGCGTCCCGGCCCCGGCCGCCGGGCGACGCGATCCACGAACCCGCCCCGCGACGGCTGGCGACCAGACCGTCGGCCCGCAGCTTGTCCAGCGCGGCGCCGATCAGCGTGCGGCTGACCTCCAGCGCGTCGGCGAGCTCCCGTTCGGCCGGGAGTTTCGTGCCGAGCGGGAGCCTGCCGTCGAGGACCAGCAGCTCGACGGCCGCCGCGAGATCCGCGGCACCGTGTCGAGAACCACTCTGCCGCCAGTTCCCCAGCAAAATGGCCAATTTCGACCCAGAAACGCGTCCAGTCAGCGGGATAAGCGGTTCCATAAGGCCAATTGTTCCAGATTGGTCATGTTCAAGGTAGCCACTTACCCCTGATGGTGGACTCGTGGCACTCAAACTCGACCTCAGACCTGTCGGCATCTCCCAGGACACCACCCGCCGGTCGGTCCAGCTCGTCGCCGGGCTCGTCCTCTACGGCGGCAGCATGGCCATGCTGACCAGGTCCGGGCTCGGCCTCGACCCGTGGGACGTGTTCCACGAAGGGCTGATGAAGATCACCGGGCTCTCGTTCGGCACGGTCACCGCGATCGCGTCGGTGCTGGTGCTCCTGCTGTGGATCCCGCTGCGGCAACGGCCGGGGATCGGCACCGTCGCCAACATCGTGGTCATCTCGCTCACCGTCGACTTCGTGCGGCTCTTCCTGCCCGACCAGCACGTGCTCGGCTGGCAGCTCCTCAATCTGGTCGCCGGCGTGGTGCTCAACGGTCTCGGCGCCGCGGTCTACGTCGGCGCGCGGCTCGGCCCCGGCCCGCGCGACGGGCTGATGACCGGCCTTTCGGCGCGAACGGGCAAGTCGATCCGTCTCGTCCGGACGCTCATCGAGATCACCGTCCTGGCGGCCGGCTGGCTGCTCGGCGGCACCGTCGGTATCGGCACGGTCCTCTACGCGCTCGCGATCGGGCCGCTGACGCAGGCTTTCCTGCCGTACGTCATCTGGCGGGAGCGCGCCCACCCGTGATCGGAGGCGCAACTCGCGTGTTTGGAGGCGTAACTCGCGTGATCAGGGGCGTAACTCGCGTGTGCGGCGTCCAAGCACGCGAGTTACGCGTCTGATCACGCGAGTTCCGCGAAGCGGGAGGTCAGCTGGCCTCCCGTTGCTCCAGCAGGCGCCGGACGGCGAGGTAGTCGATGCCCCGCTGCGCGAGCACGTCGGCCGCGGCACCGGGGACGGCGGTCAGCGCGAGCAGCAGGTGCTCGCCTTCGATGCGCTTGCTGCCGACGTCGATGGCTTCGCGAAGGCTCTTCTCCAGCACCTTCTTGGCCTCCGGCGTGAACGGCCGATGACCGCGCCCGGCACGACGGCCACCGGTCAGCGCGCCGGGGCCGTGGGTCTGCTCGACCCGCTCGACGATGTGCTCGACGTCGATGCCGAAACCGCTCAGGGCTTCGACGTCGGCATCGCTCATCCCGCCACGCCGCCGGACGCGCCGGAGGTCGTCGGCCAGTTCGTCCGCCGGGCAGCCCAGCGCGGTGAGCACGCCGGTGTGCCGCGCGATTGACGTCAGCAGGTGCAGCGCGTCGACGTTCCCCGATCCCTCGTCCGACGCCACGCGCTGAGCCCCGACGACGACATCGCGGGCTTCGGTGGTGAAGCGTTCGAACATCAGTGCCTCCCGTACTTCTTGTGCACCGCTTGCCTGCTGACCCCCAGCTCGGCCGCGATCTCCTGCCAGGACCAGCCGTGCACCCGCGCGCTGCGGACCTGCACGGCCTCGAGTTGTTCCAACAGCCGGCGCAAGGCGGCGACGGCGCGCAATCCCACCCGGGGATCGCGGTCGCCGGCTCGCGCGGCCAGATCTGTCGCTTCGGTCATGACGTCAACCTACGTTGACATCCCGCCCGCGTCAACCTCAGTTGACAGTTAGGGTCGGGTCATGGTCGAAATCGCAGTGGCGGAAAGGGACGGAGTAGGCGCGGACGGAGCGACGCGCCCGACCGAAGACCACGTCGCCGTACTCGGCAACGCCGTGGTGGTGCTCGACGGGGCGACCGCGCCACGGCCGGATCTGCCGTCCGGCGGCTGGTACGCGAGCCTGCTCGTGCACAGCCTGTCGCGGGCCCTGGCCGCGGAACCACAAGCGGATCTCGGGGTGCTGCTGGCCGAGTCGATCGCCGACGTCGCCCGCCGCGAAGGCCTCGAACCGGGACGATCGCCGTCGAGCACGGTCGCGATCGCGCGTTGGACGGACGACACCGTCGACGGGCTGGTGCTCGCCGACAGCCCGATCGTCGCCTTCGGCCCGTCGGGCGCCGATCCGCTCACCGACGACAGGCTCGTCTCGCTGCGCGAAGGCGGCCAGCTCCGCACCGGCGCCGACGTGCGCGCGAAACGCAACGCGCCGGACGGCTTCTGGGTCGCCGAGGCGGAACCGAAGGCCGCCGCCGAGGCCGTCCGCCGCAGTTGGCCGCGTTCGGAGGTCGACGCCCTGCTGCTGGCGACCGACGGCGTCTCGATCGGCGTCGACGAGTACGACCTGTTCGACTGGCCGGAGGTGCTCGCGATCAGCCGGGAGCGTGGTCCGGACGCCGTCCTCGACGCGGTCCGCACGGCGGAGAAACAGGACCCGGACGGCGAGCGCTGGCCCCGCGCGAAAAGGCACGATGACCAGCTACTGGTACTCGTCGACTTCGGGGTAGCCCCAGGGTAAAACCGGGGGCTTCCCGGATCGGAAAACCCCGCCCGCGCGAGCACGCTGGACGCATGACGTTCCCTGGGGAGAGATCGCGGGCCAAGCCCTGGCTGATCGCGTCGGCCGCGGCCATCGGCTGGGCACTGTTCACCATGGTCGTGCTCCACCTGATCAGCTCACGCGATCCGGTGTTCGACACGCTGTCCAGCTACGCCTACGTCGACCGCGGCACGGGCATGCTCGGCGCCAGCGTGCTCTCCCTGTCCATCGGCTCGCTCACCGCCCTCGGCGCGCTGGCCGCGGCCGGGATCCCGCTCAGCCGCACCACGAAACTGCTGTTCGTGCTGTGGTCGCTCGGGCTGGCGGCGGCCGCGATCTTCCCGGCGAGCTACCCCGAATTCCCGGATCCGGTGAGCGGCGAGATCCACCTGTACGCCTGTCTCATCGCGTTCCTCAGCCTGCCCGCCGCCGGTTTCACCCTGCGCGACAACCTGCGCGGCACGCCGGCGGCCAAGCTGGTCGGCCGCCTGGCGTGGGGCAGCACGGCCGGGTTGATCGTCTTCGGGCTCAGCTTCATCTTCGTGCGCCTGTCCGACATCCCGTTCTTCATGACGCTGACCGACCTCGCGCCGGTCGGCGTCATGCAGCGGATTTCGCTGGTGGCACACGTGATCCTGATCGCCGGGATGCTGAAGGTCGCGTCAGCGGCGCACCGCGTCAGCGAATTCGGGGGCGTAGCCGTAGAGACCGGGCAGCCCGCCCGTGTGCAGGAAGACAACGTGCTCGTCGGCCGCGAAATGGCCTTCGGCGGCCCACTCGACCAGCGCGGCGCCCACTTTGCCGGTGTACACGGGATCGAGCGCGATCCCTTCCGTACGGCCGAAAAGCCGCACCGCGTCCCACGTCCCGGCGGTCGGGATCCCGTACCCGGGGCCGATCGTGCGGTCGTCGATGTGCAGACCTTCGAGTGACGGTGGTTCGCTCCCCAGCAGTACGGAGGCCGCGATCGTGAGGTCGGCCAGGTTGTCGAGGGCTTCGTCGACAGGATGGCTGACGCAGGCGATGTCCAGCGTCAGCCAATCGAGTTCCGCGGTCCCGACGACGAGCCCGGCGGACGTCCCGCCGCTGGCGTGCGGGGCGACCAGCCGCGCCTTGGTGATACCCAGCTCGCCGAGCTGCCCGGCCAGCTCTCGCGCGGCCGCCACGTACCCGAGCGCGCCGACGCCGTCGGAGCCGCCGACCGGGAATGTGGCCACCTCGCGACCCTCGGCCGCGGCCTCGGTGATCAGCCGCTCGTAGGTCCTGCCGGTCTCCTCGCCGTCGCGACAGATGTGCACGTTCGCGCCGAAGAGATGGTCGAGGGACACGTTGCCGGACCGTTCGTACGCGTCACCTTCGCGAGGGACCTTCGCCGTCAGCACGAGTTCGCACCGCAATCCGAGCTTCGCGCAGGCCGCGGCGGTCTGGCGGCCGTGGTTGGTCTGCAGCGCGCCGAAGGTGATCACCGTGTCGGCGCCGTTTTCGATCGCCGCGCCGAGCAGGAACTCGAGTTTGCGCAGTTTGTTCCCGCCAACGCCGAGTGGATGCACGTCGTCCCGTTTGAGCAGCAGGTTCGGCAGGCCGAGGGCCTCACCCAGCCGGGGTGCCGGATGCAGCGGCGTGGGATAGCCGCCGAGGTCGACGCGGGGGAAGCGATCGAGGTTCATGCGCGTCACGCTACCCGGTGGTATCGTTCGTTTGAACGAACGAGACGTGCAGGGGGATCCCATGACCACCTCGAAGGCGGACCTCGCGTTCACCGGCCTTGCCGAACAGGCCTCGATGCTCGCCACCGGAGCCACGACGTCGGTCGAGCTCACGCGCTTGGCGCTCGAAAAGGCCGAGGCCAGTCAGCCCGTTCTCAACGCCTTCAAATGCCTTCGCGCCGAAGAAGCCCTTCGCGAGGCGGCGGAGGCCGACCGGAGGCTCGCCGACGGCGAGACCGCTCCCCTGCTCGGCGTCCCCACCGCCATCAAGGACGACCTCGACGTCACCGGTCTGCCGACGGCGTTCGGCTGCGAAGGCGACTTCACCGTCGCGACCGCGGATTCCCCGCCGGTCGCCGCGCTTCGCCGGGCGGGCGCGGTGCTCATCGGCAAGACCAACACCCCGGAACTCGGCCAGTGGCCGTTCACCGAAGGCCCGGCGTTCGGCGCGACCCGCAATCCGTGGGACACCGAGCGCACCCCGGGCGGTTCCTCCGGCGGCGCGGCGGCGGCCATCGCGTCGGGGGTGATCGCCGCCGCGCTGGGTTCCGACGGGGCCGGGTCGATCCGGATCCCCGCCGCCTGGACCGATCTGGTCGGGATCAAACCGCAGCGCGGCCGCGTCCCGACCGAACGCGAACTCTTCCACGGCCTGACCGTGGTCGGCCCGCTCGCGCGCACCGTCGCCGACGCTGCCCTGCTGCTCGACGTCGCCGCCGGCACCGGCACCGCGTTCCAGGCGGCCGCCCGCCGCGAACCGGGCCGGATGCGGATCGGACTGTCCACCAGAATCCCTTTCACCGCGACGAAAACGCGGCTCGATCCGCAGGCACACGCGGCCGTCGTCCGGCTCGCGGAGCGGTTCGCCGAACTCGGCCACGAGATCGTCGAGATCGAACCCGACTACCGGCTGATCGGCCTCACCTTCCTGCCGCGTTCGCTCGTCGGCGTGCGCGACTGGTCCCGTCGCGTCCCGGACCAGGCGCGACTCGACCCGCGCACGCGCGCCAACGCCCGGCAGGGTTCGGCACTGGCCGGGCCGGCGCTGCGGCTCGCGCGTGCCACGGAACCGTTGCTGCAACGGCAGATCGGCTCGGTGTTCGGCCGGGTGGACGTCGTCCTCACGCCGACCACGGCCACGCCGCCACCCCGGATCGGCACTTTCGACAAGCTCACCGGCTGGCAGACCGACCAGGCCATGATCGCCGCGTGCCCCTACGCTTGGCCGTGGAACGTGCTGGGCTGGCCGGGGGTCAACGTCCCCGCCGGGCTGAGCCCGGACGGCCTGCCGCTCGGCGGGCAGCTGCTCGGCCCCTCGCACGCCGAGGAACGGCTGATCTCGCTGGCCGCGCAACTGGAAGAGGTCGAACGGTGGCAGGACCGCAAACCCGAGACCGCTTGGTGAACACCCGCGAAGCCATTCTCCACGCCGCCCTCAAGGTGGTCGGGGAACAGGGCGTCGGGGGGCTGACCAACCGCCGGATCGCGACCGCGGCCGGCGTCTCGCTCGGCACGCTGACCTACCACTTCCCCAGCCAGACCGCGTTGCTGCGCGAGGCGATGCTGCTGTTCGTCGAGGAAGAGACCACGAAGCTGACCGGATTCGTCGACGCGTACCGCGAGCAGGGCTTGAGCGTCGAGCAGGCCGCGTCGGTGGTCGAGCAGGTCATCGCGCAGCTGCCCTTCGGCACCGACGAACTCGGCGCGCACGAGCTGTACCTGCAAGCCGCGCGCGACCCCGGGCTCCAGGACGCGGCCGCCCGCTGTTTCGCCGCCTACGACGAGCTCGCCCTGGTGATCCTGAAAACGCTCGGCGTGCCGTCTCCGGAACGGCTGACCGGCCCCGTCGTCGCGCTGATCGCCGGCCTGCAGTTGCGCAGGCTGGCCACGGGTGACGACGGCGTCGGGGTGGCGCAGTCGCTGATGATGCTCGTCCGCGGCGCGTCATGAGCGGTCCGCCGATCGTCAAGGGGACGGCGGCGTGGAAGTACTTCGGCGACTTCCGGGCCGGATTGCTGGCGGGCCAGGTGCTGGTGCTGCAGGTCGCGCATCCGGTGGTCGCGGCCGGGGTGCGGGATCATTCCGACTACGTCGAGGATCCGTGGACCCGGCTCATGCGCACGGCCGCGTCGCTGTCCATCTACATCTACGGCGGCCCGGAGGGCGCGCGCTACGAAGCGGACCGGCTGCGTGCGCTGCACCGCTCGTTCACCGGCGTCGACGACGGCCGCCGATACAGCGCGCTGAACCCACACGCCTACGCATGGGTGCACGCGACTCTCGTCATGGTTCCCGTTGACACACAACGGTTCTACGGAACGCCGATGACACCGTCCGAATTGGACGAGTACTACGCGCAGATGTGCGACGTCGGACGGCTCCTCGGCCTCCGCGAACAGGACATGCCGCCGACATGGCCGGAATTCGAGCGGTACTACGCGGAGATGATCGACGGTTTCGGCCCGAACGAGACGATCTCGACGTTGTTCGAAACGATCCGCACGGTGAAGAAGCCGTGGCGATGGCTGCCCGACGAACGGTGGGTGCGGCTCCAGCGGTGGCAGCATCGGGGCCAGATGTTCGTCATCCGCGCCACGCTGCCGCCCGCGTTCCGCGAGCGCCTCGGTCTACAGTGGACAGACCGGGACCAGCGCCGGTTCGACCGGTTCCGCGCGGCGGTGCGGCTGGCAGGCGGGCTCGTGCCGGTGACGTTGCGGTCTTCGCTCGTGCGCCGGATCGGCAGGCTCAACGTCTGGTTCCGGGCGCATCCGCGCGCTTATCGCTTCCTCGGCGGCACCAGCGGCCCCGGAAGTGCCCGTCTTTAGTGCGGGGAGGACAAAGGGGGCGGGTTGCGAAAGCCACTTTCGCAACGTTGAAGGTTGCGAAAGTGGCTTTCGCAACGTCGGGGCCGACGCTGTGTCCCTAGACGGAGCGTGTCGCGAAAGCCACTTTCGCGACGTCTGATGTCCCGAAAGTGGCTTTCGCGACACCTGGGGGCACGGAGACCGCCAACAGGACTAACAAAACAGCATTTAGTCCTCTACACGCTTTCGGGTGCGGGCGTAGTGGGCACGGGCCTTCGCCCGGTTGCCACAGCGCGCCATCGAGCACCACTGGCGCGACCGCCTCGGTGAAGCGTCGCAGAACCGCAGGCCACAGTCGTCGGCGGCGCAGATCCGGACCGCGACGTCCTCGGTCGCGAGGTCGATCGCGTCGGCCGCGAGCGCGCCGAGCGCGGCGACGACCGACACCGGCCTCAGCTCCTTCACCGGCTTGCCGTCGTCGTAACGCAGCCACGGTGACGGCGCGCCGGACGCCATCTCGTTGACCAGAAGAACATCCGCGCTCCGCGGCTCACCCAACAGCACTTTGTCGACCGCTTCCCGCAACGCCCGCGCGGCCGACAGTTCGCCCGCGCTCGCCTCAGCGATGGCGAAACCCATGAGCCGCAGCCATTCCGCGAGGGCGGCTGGGTCGGTGAGCAGCTCCCGGCCGTCCTCGTGCCGCTCGCGCACGGTGTTCACGAGGTCGAGACACGGTCGCCCGCCGTCGAAGACCCACTCCATCCGAGGATTCTAACCCTTGCCATCGGTTAGGATGTCGGTCTACCTTCTAACCCCATGAACCGGTTAGAAAGCGAGACCGCTTCGGTCAACGGCATCCGCCTGCACTACCTGCGTGCCGGAACGGGCCCCGCGCTCTTCCTCCTGCACGGCTGGCCGCAGACGTCCTTCTGCTGGCACGAGATCATCGGCGAATTGGCCGACACGCATACCGTCATCGCCCCCGACCTGCGCGGCTACGGAAAATCGGACAAGCCGCGCGACGGCTACGACAAACGCACGATGGCTGCGGACGTCGCCGCCCTCGCCACCCACCTGGGTTTCGAGCGCGTGTCCGTCGTCGGGCACGACCGCGGCGGCCGGGTCGCCCACCGCTGGGCACTGGACCGGCCCGATCAGGTCGACCGGCTCGCCGTCCTCGACATCATCCCCACCAGGGAACTCTGGAAACGCCTCGATACCGAAATCGGCCGCGCCTACTGGCACTGGCTGTTCCACCTTCAGCCGGATCTGCCGGAACTGCTCGCCGGCCGGGACATCGCCGCCTACCTCGGCTACTTCTTCGAACGCTGGACGCATAAGCGGCAGGGGCTGAGCCGGGAGGCCGTCGACGAATACGTCCGCGCGTTCTCCGCGCCGGGCGCCTTGCGGGCCGGCTTCGACGATTACCGCGCTTCGTTCCCGCACGACGCGGAGGCCGACGACGCCGATTTCGACGCCGGTCGCCGCCTCGAACTTCCTGTGCTGGCGCTGTGGGGAGCGAGCGGTCTACTGGGAAAGCTGCCGACACTGGAGATCTGGAAGGACTACGCGAACGACGTCTCCGGTACGGCGATCGAAGAATGCGGTCACTTCCTCGCCGAGGAACGCCCTCAGGCGCTGTTGGAAAGCCTGAAACCGTTTCTGCTGAGCTGAGACCCCCAACTGCGGTAAGGGGCGCGGTCCCCTTTACGGGGGACCCCGGTTCACTCCGCGCCGTGACGCTTTCGGAGACCATCGTCGTTAACTTCGGCCGGGATGGGGAATTCACCGAGGGGGCGGCGCACGACGCCGTTGGTCATCGCCCGCGTACTCGTGCTCTGCGCGCTGGCGTCCGTTCTGCTGTCCGGCACCGCCCAGGCGGACGGCGTGTCGAGTGGCGCGGACGTCCAAGTCGCGCAGACGCTCGGCACCCGTGACCTCACGGTCATCCTGCGCCGGATGGACATCGCGCCCGGGCCGCTGCACGTCGACGTCGTCACCCACACCGGAAGCGCGCCGGGGACACTGAAACTGCGCGCGTCGGCCGCCGGGACGACGTTCTCTGAAACCACCGTGCCGCTGGACGGCAAACCCGGCGCGCATTCCGCGCGGCTCCAGGTCGACCAGCCGGGGCCGTGGGAGCTCGGCCTCGACGACGGGACGGACACCGCGTCGATCCCGTTCATCGTCCCGGCCAGGGTCATCCCGCCGTGGGAGAAGGCCACCTTCGGCGGTTTCGTCGCCGCGGGCGTGTTCCTGGTGCTCGGTCTCGTCGTCGCGATGCGCGTGCGCCGTCCGCAGCTCGCGCTGATCCCCGCCGGCGGGATGGTCGCCGCGCTCGCGGTCGCGATCACCGGCGCGATGCTCTCCGCGTCCACCCCACCGCCGCCCGCGCCCGGCGCGGAGCTGGACCCGACGATCGACAACATCCGGGACCCGTACGCGAACGCGCAGATGTCCACTGTGGACTTCTCCCGGCCGCCGGTGAATCTGGCCGTGCACTCGCCGAACGCGCGATCGGGCGGTCTCGCCGAGGTCCGGATCGCCGTCGCCGACGGCGCGACCGGCCGCCCCGTCGACGACCTTCTGGTACACGACAACGCCTTGATCCACCTGGTCGTCGTCTCGCCGACGGGCAGGTTGTGGCATCTGCATCCGGTGCGGGTCGGCCCCGGTGACTACCGGGTGAAGTTCACGCCGCCCGAGGCCGGGACCTACGCCGTCGCCGCGGAACTCGCCCGGCGAGGCGGCGGCGTGCAGCTGGCCCGCACCACGCTGAGCGTCGCGACCGGAACGGACTCCCCCGCCGAACCCGTTCCCGCCGGAGCGGGAAAGCGAGTCGTGCAAGGCAACCCGGTCGACGTCGAAATTCGGCAGGGGAAACCGACCACGATCACCGCACGGTTCGGGAAGGCGGATCTCCAACCCTGGCTGGGCATGCTCGGCCACCTGATCGTCGTCGGCCCGATCACCGACGACAGCCGGGTCGGCGCGGATGCCGCTGCCGCGCCGACCTGGGCCCATGTGCATTCGATGATCCCGCAATCGCCTGGCATGCCGGGAAAACCGGACGAGACCGTCGCCGCGTACGGCCCCGACGTCCCGTTCACCTACACCTTCTCCGCACCCGGCAAATACCGGATCTGGTTGCAGGCCGAACGCGACTACACGGTGCTGACCGTGCCCATGCAGATCGAAGTCCCGGTGGAAGGGGCGCCGCAATGACCACAGTGGACAGACGAAGGCCCGTCCTGCTCATCTCCGTGGTCGCGGTGCTCGCGGCGGCGATCGTCGCCTGGCTGGTGTGGCCGAGCAGTGGCGGGGAGCAGGTGCAGCGCTCGACGCAGGGCCCGTACACGGTGCAGCTGTCGGTCGAAGACCCGCACCAGGGCGGGAACGTCTTCGCCCTGACCGTCACGGGCGCCACGCCGGACGTCGTCACCCTCGAACCCGTGATGCCGCAGATGGGGCACGCGCTCGCCCCGTCGCCCGCGATCGCCGAGGCACCGGGGAAGTTCCGCACCGGCGACGTCCTGCTGCCGATGTCGGGGCAATGGGAGATCACCGTTTCACTGCGCGGGCCGTCCGGCGCCACGCAGCACGTTTTTCCTTTGCTGGTCAAGTAAAGAGAGGGAGGTCGGGGGTATGGATCTCACCGCGGGAGGAGCGAGGGCCGTCTCGGTGGCACGAAGTGAACGCACCGGTCTCGTACCGGCGGGCACCGTGCTGGCCGGATCGGTGATCTCGCTGATCGGGCTGACCTGGGACATCCAGTGGCACGGCGACGTCGGCCCGGACACGTTCTTCACGATGCCGCACCTGTTCCTGTATTCGGGCAGCGCGATCTCCGGGCTCGCGAGCCTCGTGGTCGTGCTGATGACCACGGCCGCGCGCCGGGCGGGCCGCCCGATCGACGCGCGCGTCGGCGGCCGGGCGATCAACGTCTTCGGCAAGGTCTTCGCCGCCCCGGCCGGTTATCTGGTGACCGGCACCGGCGCGGCGATGTTCCTGCTGTACGGCCTGTGGGACCAGTGGTGGCACGGTCTCTACGGCTTCGACGCGGTGATCGACTCGCCGCCGCATATCGGGCTGCTGCTGTCGATCACGCTGAGCATCATCGGCACGGTCATGGTCTTCGCGGCCGCGCGGGAACACCGGTGGGGCACCGTCGGCGTGGTCGGCAGCCTCGGGGTGCTGATCGCGTTCAGCACGGTCACCGTGCTGGGGCTGCAGCAGATCGACGTCGACGGGCTCGACGTCGTCTCCGTCGGCATCGCGCTGCTTTCGGTACTGCTGGTCTCGGCGGGCGCCGGGTTCTGGGCGCGGCCCGGCGGAGCGGTCCGGGTCGCCGCGGCGCTGGCGGTCATCCAGGCGATCACCTGGTGGTTCTCGCCGTGGGCCGCCGAAGCGTACGCGGGCGCCGTCGGCCTGCCGATGCGCGACTACATCGACGGTGTGCCCGCGATGCCCTCGATGATGCCGATGGCGCTGCTGCCCATCGCGGCCGTGCTCGAAGCGGTCTACCTGCTTTCGCGGCGCGGCTGGTCCGCGGGCCGGGTTTCGGTGCTGGCGGGCGGGATCGGCGGGCTCCTGGTCGGCGCGAGCATGCCGATCCAGAACGCGATCGTCTACGGCGCCGACCGGATGCCGTGGGCGGTCGTGTTCGCGACGGGCGCCGCCGGCGCGGTGATCGGGCTGCTCGGCGGGTTCGCCGGCTGGCGTTTCGGCGGGATGCTGGGGCTGCTGGCCCCGGCGAAGGGGGACAACGCGCATGCGTAAGACATTGCTGGCACTGGCGGCGGCGATCGGTCTGCTGTTCGCGACCACGCCCGCGGCGAACGCCTACGAACCGGTGAACATCGTCCACACCGAACGGGTCCAGGTCGGTCCGTACGGGATGACGGTCGGCTTCAGCACCTGGCCGTTGCGCGCCATGCAATCGCTGGACTTCACGTTCATCCCGGACGACGGGATCGCCGGGAAGTCGGGGACGCTCGCGTTCCTCAATCCGGAGACCGGGCGGCTGGGCCGTCCGCAGCCGCTGGCGAAGCATCCGCGGAAACTGGAGGTGTGGGGACTGGACATCCGCGCCCTGCAGACAGAGGGCTCGTGGACGTTCCGGTTCGAGATCGAGGGACCCGCGGGCAAGGGCACGGGTGAACTGCGGGATCTGGCGGTGCTCGAACAGCCGGGACCGCCGATGGCGGTGAGCTGGTCGATCAGCCTGATCCCGCTGATCGTCCTCGCCGTGCTGATCGCCGTCGCCTGGCGTAGGACGAAATCCAGGCTGCGCGGGAACGGGCTACCCGCCCCGGTGTGACTCGAAGTGACCGAAGATCGGATGGCTCGCGTGTCCCGATGGGCACGCGAGCCTTTCGTCATGGGCTCAAATCGAACTGTCCGGCCTTGACCGCCACGAGGAAGGCGTTCCACTCACCGGAATCGAAGACGAAGACGGGGCTGTTGGCCAGTTTGGTGTCACGTACTCCCACCAGGCCTTCACGGGCGAGGTTGACCTCGACGCAGTTCCCCCCGTTGGGCTCACTCGCGAAGGACTTCTCCCACGCGGAGTCGTCGAACAGCGACACGGCCGTGGTCGGATCGTAATCCGACGCCGATGGATAATCGGCCATTGGTCGTACCTCCGAACGTCGGTCGGGGGTGCGGGCCGCGACCTGCGCGAACCGTCACCGTCCCGGCTTCTCCCTGCCTCAACGGGACTATCCCGCACGGCCAAGTGGGTGATCAACTCCGCCCACCCTCGACATGAAGATTATTCCAGGAGTAGGATTAATCGCAGCGGCCGGGGCTCGGTTGTTGGTGATTCGCTCGCAGCACGCGGACACCCCGGCGACGGACGTCACCGGGTGCGTCCGATCGGGAGTTTCGCCGTTCCGGCAGGACACCGACGGCAGGTGACCGGCGGGAACACCCACCCCGCGGCGCATGACCACCCACCGCCGACCTCGTGGGGGAGGATCAGCGTGATCATTCAGGACACCATGCCGTCGACGGTACTGGCCGTCGGCAGGCTCATGGCCGGGACGGCGGGCGAAAGCCGCCGCTCCGCGCATCTCTTCGACTTGCACACCGGGGGTTCGCACCCCGAATTCCTGCACGCCCGCTGCGGCGCGGCGATGCCGTACGACCACCTGGAATGGGTCCCCGTCGGTTCGGGGATGCCCTGTGAGCGTTGTCTCGGCCTCGCCGGTTCGGCCGACCAGGCGCGGTTGCCGCGTCCGAGCCGGGGGGTGTGACCGCCATGGCCGTCCGTCTCACCACGCTGCTGTTCCGCCGTGAGGACGAACGCCTGGCCTCGGCGAAGCACCACCACCGCACCATCGGGCTCGAACTGCGTCAGCGGTTCGGGTTCAGCCTCATCCAGGCGCCGCTGCGCAAACAGCCGCCGTGGAACTCGGAGATCGACGCGCCCGGCGCGCACCGGGACCCGATCAGGACCGGCCGGCCGCTCGAAGGTCGATTCGATCTGACACCCATGGTCGGGCATCTGACCGGCCGGGCCTGATCGCTCAGGGCTTGCGGCCCAGCCCGCCGAGCCCGCCGGTGAAGGTCGGGTCGTCCGCGAACCGGTCGCTCGCCCGGGAATCCGCTTCGTCGAGATGCCAGGTGGCCATCCAGTCGATACCCGGCTCCACCATCTCCAGCCCGTCGAAGAACGCGGCGAACTCCGCGCGGGACCGCAGATGGAACGGCGCGCTCGTCTTCTTGTACAGCTCCTGGACGTTCTCCCGGTTGTCGCCTTCCTTGCGGGTGACACCGTCCTCGGTCAGATGCGAGGACAGGAAGTACGAACCCGACGGCAGGAAATCGAGATACCGCTGGACCATCTCGTGCACGGGCTCCTCCGGGCCGAGGAAGTACAGCAGGCCGACCAGTACCAGCCCGATCGGCTGCCGCGGGTCGAGCACTCCGGTCTCGAGGGCGCGTTTCCAGATGTCGTCGGGATCCCGTACGTCGCCCTGCAGGACCGCGTGCCGCCCGAGCAGACCTTCCCGTTCCAGCAGCAGCTGGGAATGCGCGACGGCGACCGGCTCGATGTCGACGTACACGACCCGGCTGTCGGGATTGATCGCGCTCGCGACCTGGTGGACGTTGCCGACGGTGGGCACGCCGGAGCCGATGTCGAGGAACTGCGTGATCCCCTGGCGGGCAAGGTAACCCACGCCGCGGCCGAGGAAGTCGCGGCCGACGCGGGCGAACGTCTTGACCTCCGGGAACTGTTTCAGCACCTGCGAGCCGAACTCGCGGTCGATGGCCCAGTTGGCCGAACCGCCGAGGAACCAGTCGTACACCCTGGCCACGTTGGGTCGCTCGAGATCGACACCTTCGGGGGCCACCGGGTCGCTGGGATCCTGCTGCGTAGTCATACCGTCACACCTCGTCAGAAACCGGGTTTGCGGGCGACCCCGCCGATGGCGCAGTTAAGCGCAGGCGAGTGGGGGTCGTCCAGCCGCCATGCGCCGACCGGGACGAGACCCGGCGCCACGAGCTCGAAATCGCCGAAGAAACCCAGGATCTCTTCCTTGTCGCGGAAGGACACGGGCGTGCTCGACTGCTCGTACTGCTTCACCACGCGCTGGACCTGTCCCAGCTCGTCACCCTCCACGTCGGACATCGTGACGTGGGACAGGGCGTAGAAGGAGCCGGCGGGCAGCAACCGCCGGTAGCGCGCGATGACGGCGGCGAGTTCGGGGCCCGGCACGAAATGCAGGACCGCGACGGTGAGCAGGGCGACCGGTTTCGCCGGGTCGAGGACACCGGTGTCGATGGCGCGTTCCCAGATGTCGTCCGCGTCACACAGGTCGCCGCCGAGCACCGCGTGCCTGGCCGGATCCCCGTTCTTCTCCAGCAGGATCCTGGCGTGCGCCGCGGCGACCGGCTCGTTGTCGACGTACACGCACCGGCTGTCGCCGTCGGCGTCGTCGGCGATCTCGTGGACGTTGCCGACCGTCGGCACGCCGGAACCGAGGTCGAGGAATTGGTTCACACCGTGCTCGGCGCAGTACCGCACAGACCGGCCGAGGAAGGCCCGGTTGGCCCTGGCGAGGGCGCGGACGAGCGGGAACGCCTTGACCAGCTGTTCGCCGAATTCCCGGTCCACCGCCCAGTTCGCGGTTCCGCCGAGCGCCCAGTCGTAGATCCGGGCGGCGTTGGGCCGCTCGAGATCCACGCCGTCGGGCAGGAACCGCGGGTCCATCTCAGGATTGCATCTGGGTTCTGTACAGCTCGGCGAGTTCCTTGAGGAACTGCCGGGTCTCCTGACGTTCCAGCGCGGCACCGCGCAGCCTGTCCCAGGAGTCGACGAAGATGTTGAAGTCCTTGACGTCGTCGAGGTACAACCCGCCCGCGGAATGTTCGATGTAGACGAAATCCCTGGTGCGATCGGGAAACCGCATGATGGTGAAGTCGTTGGGCACCGCGGCGAGGCGCGCGCCGAACGGCAGCACGTGCACGTACACGCGCGGATGCTTGTCCAGCGCCAGCAGATGCTCGACCTGGTCCAGCATCACCGCCGGGGCGGAGCCGCCCGGAGCGCGGCGCAAGGCGCCTTCGCTGATGATGAACCGGTAGTAGGGCGGCTGCTGTTGTTCGAAGACGGCCTTGCGGTCCAGCCGGTTGCGGACCAGCGAGGTGACGTCCGTGGCGCCCGCTTCGGTGAACTGTTTGAGCATGTAGTGCTCGGACTGCAACGGGCCGGGGATGCGCTCGCCGTGCCAGGTGAGGATCTCCGCGGCCGCGGGTTCGAGGTCGGTGAAGGTGCGGAACCAGTGCGGCACCACGGATCGGTAGCCGGACCAGTGGCCGCGCTGCCCGGCCGCGGCGCGGGCCAGGTTCATCAACGTGTCGGCCTCGTCGCCGTTGATCCCGAACGCGTTCAGCATGGATCGCACATCCCCGAGCTTGACCCCGACGGCACCGGACTCGATCTTGTTGACCTTGCCCTGGGTGCAGCCGAGAACGTCGGCGACCTGCTGCTGTGTCATCCGCGCGGCGTTGCGGGCATGCCGGAGCTCGTTCCCGAGCTGCTTCCGGCGCGAGGTGACGGTGCTGGCCATCGCCTTGCTCTCCCGGACCACATAATCAGGACCGCGGCTGCCCGCGGTCCTGCGCGCGAATACTCGAACCCACCCAGGGTACTTCACCTTGAGGGGTTCGATGATGACATTGCGCAGCGTTCCAGGAAACGCCCGAAAACACCAGTCACCTGGTACGTCACCCTGGTGGCGGAGCGATCTCGTCACATTTCGGGCACGCCGGTCGGGCATAGTGACCGAGTGGACCAATCCCCCTTCGCCAGCCAGGTCACCGATGGTGTCTTCGGCTACGTTCAGCCGGACGGCTCGTGGTGGATCAACAACTGCGGGTTCGTCGCCGCGGGCGATCACACGGTGCTGATCGACACTTGTTCGACCGAACGGCGTACCAGGGCGCTGCTGGCGACGGCGGAGTCGGTGGGCGGGGCGCCGGTGACCACCGTGGTCAACACGCATCACCACGGCGACCACACGAACGGCAACTACCTGGCGGTCGGCGCCACGATCATCGGGCACCGGAAGACGCGCGAGGTGATGGTCGCGACCGGGATCAACACCTACGAGAACTCGTTCACCGGCAACGACTGGGGCCATTTGGAACTGCGGCCGCCCGAGGTCCTGTTCGACGACCGGCTGACCGTGCACGCCGGCGATGTCCGGCTTGAGCTGATCCACCCCGGACACGCGGCGCACACCACCAACGACGTACTGGTCTGGCTGCCGGAACGGCGGGTGCTCTTCGTCGGCGACATGATCTTCAACGGCGGCAGCCCCTTCGCGCTGATGGGCTCGCCCGCCGGCTGGCGGAAGGCGCTGGACCTGGTCCGCGAACTGGAGCCGGAGACGATCGTGCCGGGCCACGGGCCGGTTTGCGGCCCCGAAGCGATCGACGTCGTCGACGGGTACCTGGGTTTCCTGCAGAAACTCGCCTCATACGGGAAGGCGGCCGGGCTGACGCCGCTGCAGGCCGCTCGCGAAGCGGATCTCGGGCCCTACGCGGCACTGTCCGAACAGGAACGGCTCCCGGCGAACCTGCACCGGGCTTACGCCGAACTGGACGGGCTGGAGTGGGGTGCGCCGATCGATCTGGGGGCCGCGCTGGCGGACATGGTCACCTTCAACGGCGCCCCGATCCGGTGCTTCTCCTGACGGCCTCGCACCTCCGCGCCCGCCGCATGTTGCGAAAGCCACTTTCGCAACGTTGAAGGTTGCGAAAGTGGCTTTCGCAACCCTCCCGGCCGCCGCGCCCACCCCTGGGCTCCTTCGCGCTGCCGCCTTCCGCTCGGGTGTCACCAATGTCGCATCAGAGACCCTCAGCGCCCCAAATGCGACATCGGGAACACCGACCCCCGGCAGCACCCCACGTCCCGAAGGCGCCCTTCGAGACGTCCAACGCCCCAAAGGCGCCCTTCAAGACACTCCAAATCCGGCCCAAACCCCCACACGCAGCCCCCACCCGTCCCTGGGGGGCGACCCCGATCCCAGCGTACCGCCGCGAGCGCCGCCCCGGGCCGCGTGAGCCGAGTTGTCCACAGGCGGGCCGGGTTGTGGACAACTCCCGGTTGATCCCTTCTCGCCCCGGCGCCGTATCCCTCGACGGGGATAGGCTCGGCACGGGAAACGAAGCGGAAGGGTGCGGATGAGCAAGAAGGCGAGCATCGGGGTCACCGGCCTGGCGGTCATGGGCCGCAACCTGGCCAGGAACCTCGCGAGGCACGGGCACACGGTGGCCCTGCACAACCGTTCCGAGCAGCGGACGAAGGAACTGGTCGAGCAGTTCGGCGACGAAGGCGACTTCATCCCGGCGTATTCGGCGCAGGAGTTCGTCGACGCGCTGGAGCGGCCGCGCCAGGTCGTGATCATGGTCAAGGCAGGCGCGCCGACGGACGCCGTGATCGACGAATTCGTCCCGCTCCTCGAGAAGGGCGACGTGATCGTCGACGCGGGCAACGCGCACTTCGCGGACACCCGGCGCCGCGAGGCCGCGCTGCGCGAGAAGGGCATCCACTTCGTCGGCACCGGTGTGTCCGGCGGCGAGGAGGGAGCGCTGCACGGGCCGAGCATCATGCCCGGTGGGTCCAAGGAGTCGTACCAGTCGCTCGGGCCGCTGTTCGAGGACATCTCGGCGAAGGTCGACGGCGAGCCGTGCTGCACGCACGTCGGCGCGGACGGCGCCGGGCATTTCGTGAAGATGGTGCACAACGGCATCGAGTACGCGGACATGCAGCTGATCGCCGAATCGTTCGATCTCCTGCGCGGCGCGGGCGGCTACTCCCCCGCCGAGATCGCCGAGGTCTTCCGCACCTGGAATTCGGGCAGGCTGGACTCGTACCTGATCGAGATCACCTCGCAGGTACTGGCCCACACCGACGCCGCCTCCGGCAAACCGTTCGTCGACGTCGTGGCGGACCAGGCGGAGCAGAAGGGCACCGGCCGCTGGACCGTCCAAATCGGACTGGACCTGGGCGTGCCGATCAGCGGCATCGCCGAGGCCGTCTTCGCGCGTTCGCTGTCCGGCTCGTCGAGCCTGCGCGAGGCCTCCCGCGGTCTCGGCGGCCCCTCGCGCGCTCCGCTGACTGGGTCCGCTTTGGACACTTTCGCGGACGACGTCGAGCAGGCGCTGTACGCGTCGAAGGTGGTGGCGTACGCCCAGGGCTTCAACCAGATCCAGGCGGGCGGCGCCGAATACGGCTGGGACATCGACCTCGGCAAGGTCGCGTCCATCTGGCGCGGCGGCTGCATCATCCGCGCGAAGTTCCTGAACGACATCACGGCCGCGTACGCCGAGGAGCCCGCGCTGCCGACGCTTCTGACCTCAGGAGGCTTCCGCAAGGCCGTCGAGGACGCCCAGGACTCTTGGCGTTCGGTGATCTCGACGGCGGTGCGGCTCGGCATCCCGACCCCGGGATTCTCGACCGCCCTGGCCTACTACGACGGTCTGCGCGCGGAGCGGCTCCCCGCCGCGCTGGTGCAGGGGCAGCGGGACTACTTCGGTGCCCACACGTACCGCCGCGTCGACCGCGAGGGTTCGTTCCACACCGCTTGGGCGGCCGACGGCCGTCCCGAGTCCTCCGCCTGACAGGGCTGACAGGTCCCGTGATGGCCCCCGCTACAGGGGGCCATCACGCGGCCAACAGGACGAGGGCGACGAACACGAGGACGGTGAGCGCGACCCGCATCATGTCCCGCGCGCCGCGACGATCTCCGTCAGCGCCTGCAGGATCAGCTTTTCGGTCTTCTCCTTCGTGAGCCCGAGCCCGGTCAGGAGGTCGTCGCCGAGCTCGAACAGGGCCAGCAGGAGGTGCTCGGTGCCGATGTAGTTGTGCCCGAGCCGCAGCGACTCCCGCATGGTCAGTTCCAGCGCCTTCTTGGCCTGCGCGCCGAACGCCATCTTCGCCGCCTCCACCGGTTCGCCGGCGGGTTCCGGCAGCCTCGCCTCCGCGGCCTCGCGGACGGCTTCGAGGGTCACCTGCTGCGCCACGATCGCCCCGGCGGCGAGCGCGGCCGGTTCCGAGAGCAGGCCGAGGACCAGGTGCACGGGCTCGATCTGCGGGCTCTTCGCCGTGACCGCCGCGTCCCGTGACGCGACGACGACATGTCGCGCGCGATCGGTGTAGCGGCTGAACACCTTCACCAGATCTTCGAGCGAAGAGCCACTGGAGTCGACAAAGCGCTTCTGGGCGGCCTGCTTGGACACCCCCATGTTCTTGCCGATTTCGGTCCAGGACGCGCCGGACCGCCGCGCCTGGTCGACGAAGTGACCGATCAGATGGTCGGCCACTTCGCCGAGGTGCTCGCCGAGGAAGACCGCGTCGGACAGCTGGCCGAGCACGTCACCGTCGGGATGTTGCTGCTTGATATGGGAGATGAGGTCGTCGAGACGGACTGGGTTCGTCATGCCGTCAACTTTAGGTTGACGGCATCCCGATCGTCAACCTCGGGTTGACGCCAAGGTCGCCTTGAGATCGAAGCCGTTGGCCTCCAGCGTCTCGAACCGCGGCTCCGGGTCCGCGGCGAACAGGCGGCGCGCGGCGATGTGGTCCGGCGGCCGGTTCACCGACTCCACTCCGACGAGCACGCCGTCGCGGAACGACAGCACCGAGAACTTCCCGCCCTCCCGGTCCCCGGTCACGACGGTCTTGTCCGCCCCGGTCAGCAGCCCGGCGATCTGCAGTTTCGCGCCGAGCTGGTCGGTCCAGAACCACGGCAGGCTCTCGTAGGGCGCGGGTTCGCCGACGATGACGGCCGCGACGGCCCGCGCCTGGTCGACGGCGTTCTGCACCGACTCCAGCCGGGTCGCCGTACCCGCCTGGACACACGGGAAGTTCGCGCAGTCCCCCACCGCCGAGATCTTCGGATCGCTCGTGCGCAGATGCTCGTCGACGACGACACCGTTCGCCACGGCGAGCCCGGCCTCTTCGGCGAGCCGTGTCCGCGGCACCACTCCGACCCCGACCAGCACCAGGTCGGCGAGCAGCCGGCTGCCGTCGCTCAGTTCCACCTCGGACACCCGGCCGTCACCGTGCAACGCGGCGACGCCGGTGCCGAGCAGGATCGTGTGCCCGGCCCCTTCGTGCAGAGCCGCGAAGTACGCCGAGACCTCGGGAGTCGCGACACGGGCCATCAGCCGGTCCTGCGCCTCCACGATCGTCACGGGCCGTCCGGCGTGCGCGGCGAATTCGAGCCCGATGAACCCGCCCCCGACCACCACCACGTTCGCCGCGCTTTCCAGCGCGGCACGCAACACGTCGGCGTCGTCCTTGGTGCGCAGGGTGAACACACCGTCCAAAGTGGAGCCGGGAACCGGCAGGACACGGTTGTCCGCGCCCGTCGCGAGGACGAGATGGTCGTACTCGTGAGCGCTCCCGTCGTCGAGCACGACCTGCGAGGCGTCGCGATCCACCGTCGCGACACGGCCGGGGACCAGCTCGATGTCCTTCTCCGCGAAGAAGTCCTCGGGCCGCAAACGCAACTGGGCGTCGCCCGCGGTCCCGGCGAGGTAGCCCTTCGAAAGCGGAGGCCGCTGATACGGCAGGCCGGGTTCGTCACCGATCAGCACCACCCGGCCGTCGAACCCCTTGTCCCGCAGCGAGGTCGCCACTCCGAACCCGCTCTGCCCGGCCCCTACGACGAGGACGGTCTCCATCGGCGCTCCTTCCGTTGTGCCCGATGTCCATTCAACACCGCCCTCGCGCGACATGATCGTCACGCGAGGACGCGCTACGGTCGGTTCCATGAGCAGGCCCGAGGTCCACCCGGTCGACGCCCGCCCGCCGCTGCCGAAGCTGACCTTGCTCGGCCTGCAGCACATGACGATCATGTACGCGGGCTCGGTGGCCGTTCCGCTCGTCGTGGGCAGCGCGCTGAACCTGGACGCGGCGACGATCGCGTTGCTGGTCAACGCGGATCTGCTGGTCGCGGGGATCGCGACGCTGATACAGGCGGTCGGGATCGGGAAGATCTTCGGCATCCGGCTGCCGGTGGTGGCCGGCGCGACGTTCACCGTGGTCAACCCGATGATCATGATCGCGTCCCAGTACAGCATGCAGGCCGTCTACGGCGCGATGATCGCGTCGGGTGTTTTCGGACTGCTCATCGCGAAACCGTTCGCGAAGATGATCCGGTTCTTCCCGCCGCTGGTTTCGGGCACGCTGCTCATGGTCATCGGTATTTCGCTCATCGGCCCGGGCGTCGGCCTCATCGCCGGCCACGACACCGGAGCACCGGATTACGCGAGGCCGGCCAACATCGCGCTCGCGTTCGGCGTGATCGCGGTGATCGTGCTGTTCACGCGGGTCCTGCGCGGGTTCGCGAGCCAGATCGGGCCGTTGCTGGCGCTGCTGATCGGCCTGATCGCGGCCATCCCGATGGGCTTGGTGAGCTTCAAGGGCATCGCCGACGCCGGCTGGTTCGGCCTCGCGTCACCGTTCCACTTCGGACCGCCGACCTTCCCGGTCGCGGCCGTGCTTTCGATGTGCGTCGTGATGCTGGTGACCTACACCGAATCCACCGCGGACCTGGTCGCCGTCGGCGAGATCACCGGACGGCCGGCGACGGACTCCGACCTCGCGCGCGGCCTCGCCACCGACGGCCTTTCGGCCATCCTCGGCGGCGCGATGAACTCGTTCCCGGACACGGCTTTCGCCCAGAACGTCGGCCTCGTGCAGATGACCGGGGTGCGCAGCCGATGGGTGGTCGCGATGGCGGGCGGCCTGCTCGTGCTGATGGGCCTGGTGCCGAAGGTCGGCGCGTTCGTCGCGGCCGTACCCGAGCCGGTGATCGGCGCGGTCGCGGTGGTCATGTTCGCGATGGTCGCCGCGGTCGGCGTGCAGAACCTGAAGAAGGTGGAGTTCTCCGGCAACCACAACACCTTCATCGTCGCGGTGTCGGTGGGGGTCGGATTGTTGCCCGCGTTCGCCACGAACCAGTTCGGGAATTCGATCTTCTTCCAGCATTTCCCGGCGTGGCTGCAGACCATCTGCGGCAGCCCGATCACGGTCGCCGCGATCGTCGCCTTCACCCTCAACCTGCTGTTCAACCACCTCGGCAAACGCCGGGACCCGGATCTACTGCAGGCGCCCTAGCAGAAGAGCCACTTCGGCCACAGCTTGCACTCTTCGGTCGGCGTCGTCGAGGGCGGCGGCGGAGTCGGGTTGGGTGGCTGCGGAACGACGGTCGACCCGGTCGTCCGCGGCGGGTCGGCAGGGGCGTTCGACGACGTCGGCGCGGTCGTGGGGTCCGGGGAGTCGGACGTCTGCACGGCCGAACTCGACGTGCGGCGGCTGGACGTCGTCCGGCTGGGTCGCGACGAAGGCTCCCCTTCGCCGGTTTCGACCGTCTCGGTGGACGGGACCGCTGACGTCGCGCCCGCTCCGCCGTTCTCCGAGGGCCGCTTCGGCATCTCGATGACGCTCATCTGGTTCGGCGCCGCATTCGGTTCGGGTTCCGAATCGAATCCGACGAGGACAGCGGCCGCACCGCAGGCGACGACCACGGCGATCACCACCGCGATAACTCTCCAGCGTGACTTTGCCCGTGACTCCTCGTGGTCGTCCCAGCCCTCGCGAATAAGCAGGTCGGCGACCGAAACGTCGTCGTCATCCACCAGCTGAAACCTTTCGCACCGGGAACGAGCGAAGAGTAGCTTTACCGCAACTCACCGCCGAATGGGTGAAGTTAACCAAAAATTATTCACCCGATGGAACACGCTAGCGTAGGCCAGTCACACAGCGTGTATTCATCTGCTCCCGCGTATATCGGCGGTGACCGACCTTCGGTTCGCGTATACAGCGCCCCCGGCGGGTGGTGTAATCGACGGTGCCAGCACCGGAAGAGGGGGTTCGGACGGATCATGGAGGCTGACGCCCTCGCCGTGCCCGGAGCCGGTAATCCCGGTCGTCCGGCGGACGCCCCGTTCGGGAACGGGCCGGTCGGCGATCTCGGCCTCGCGGGCGACCACGCCGCCATCTGGTCGTACGACTTCGAGCACGAGACCCTGTCCTGGCTGCCGGGACTGGAGAACCTGCTGGGTGGAGGCGTCCTCACCGAAGGCGAGATCGAGTCGAGGCTCGCCGATCTGGTGGCCCCGCTGACCTCCGGCACCCGCACTTCCCCGCCGTGGCGCGAGTTCGAACTCGAGCAGTCGTTCCGGAACCCGGCGGGCGAGGTCCGCTGGATCCGGCTGCGCGCCCGCACCATCGGCGACGACAACGGCTCGACGGGCCTGCTCGGCATCGCCACCGACGTGACCGACGTCCGCGAGAACCGGCAGGCCCTCGAAGATCTCACTGACCGTTACCGGCTTTTGGTGGAACTCAGTCCCGACGCGGTCTGTGTCCACGAAGCCGGCGTTGTCACCTACGTCAACCGTGCGGCCGTCACCGCGCTCGGAGCGTCTTCGACGGCTGAGCTGATCGGGCGGCCGATCATGGATTTCGTCGCCGACGAATCGCTCCCGGCCCTGCTGGACAGGATCGCGTCGCTCCACCGCCAAGGCGCGTCGACCGACCCCGCCGACACCGTCATGCTCCGCCTCGACGGCACGAAGTACCTGGTACAGAGCATTTCGGTGCGCACGACCTGGGAAGGAAGGCCCGCGTTCCAGGTCATCATGCGCGACATCAGCGCGCAGAAGGCCGCCGAAGCGACCCTGCGCTACCAGGCCGCGCTGATCAGCCACGTCAGCGACGCGATCATCGCGACCAGCGGCACCGGCGTGGTGACCAGCTGGAACCCCGCCGCCGAGAACGTCTACGGCTGGACGGCGGGCGAGGCGATCGGCCGCACGGTCAGCGACCTCGTCGGCGCCGCGCTCGATCCGGAGACGGTGCTGCGCCGGGGCGGCGTCATGCAGACGACCCACCGCCATCGCAACGGTTCGACCCTGGCCATCCGCGTCTCGGCCGCGGAGATGAACGACGGCTTCGTCCTGGTCTGCGCCGACGAAACGGCCCGGCGGCGCGCCGAACAGCACTACAGCACGGTGGTCGCGTCGCTCGACGAAGGCGTGGTCGTGATCGGCCCCGGCGGCCTCATCGAATCGGCCAACCCCGCGGCGTGCCGGATCATCGGTGTCGGCCACGACGACCTCATCGGCGTCCCGTGCGTGACGCTGGAGCTGTACGACGAACAGGGCCGGATTCCGCCTGCCCGGATGCCGTCGGTGATCACCCGGCGCACCGGGGCCACGCTGACCGGTCTCGTCCTGCGGCTGCGTAGGCCCGCCGGCGACGACGTCTGGATCTCGCTGACCTCGCGATTGCTGACCCCGGAGGACCCGTCGGCCCTGGCGGTGGTCGCTTCGTTCACCGACATCACCGAACGCCGCGCCATCGGCGAACGGCTCGCCCACGAGGCCACGCACGACCCGCTCACCGAACTCGCGAACCGGACGCTCGTGCTGGACAGCCTCGCCGAGGCGCTCTCCGGCGCGGGCCGCGCCGAGCTGACCACGCTGCTGTTCATCGATCTCGACAAGTTCAAGGTGATCAACGATTCCCTCGGGCATTCGGTCGGTGACAAGGTGCTCCGCATCGCGGCCGAACGGCTGCGCCGTGGGATCGGCGAGAACGATCTCGTCGGCAGGCTGGGCGGCGACGAATTCGTCGTCGTGACCGCGGAAATCACCGAGCCGCACGAGATCAAGGCACTGGCCGAGCATCTGCGCGAAGCGCTGACCGAACCGATCACCGTCAACGGCAGGCAGCTGCACATCGACGCCAGCATCGGTATCGTCACCGCGGCCAACGACGACACCCGGACCGCCGAAGACCTGTTGCGCGACGCGGATGTCGCAATGTACCAAGCGAAAACGCTCGGCCGGGCGCGCTACGAGTTCTTCGACGTCGAGCTGCGCGAGCGGATGCAGCGGCGGCTCCGGATGGAACAGGACCTGCGCGACGCGTTGCAGAACGAGGAGCTCTGGACGGCGTACCAGCCGGTCGTGGACATCGAATCCGGCGAGATGGTCGCCGTGGAAGCGTTGCTGCGCTGGAAACATCCGGCGCACGGCACGATCTCGCCCGCCGAGTTCATCCCGCTGGCCGAGGAAAGCGACCTGATCAACCTGATCGGCAAGTACGTTCTGCGCACCACCACCCGCGAGATCGCCAGGCGGCGCGAACAAACCGGCATCGACCTCAACCTCAAGGTCAACCTCTCGGCCCGGCAGCTGGACGACCCGCATCTGGTCGCCGGAGTGCAGGACGCGCTGAAGACCACCGGGCTCCCGCCGCACGCGCTGACCCTGGAGGTCACCGAGAGCGCGCTGATGCGGGACCAGGCCGCGGCCGCCGAAGTCCTGACGTCGTTGCGCGATCTCGGTGTCTCACTGGCGATCGACGACTTCGGCACCGGCTACTCGTCGCTCGCCCAGCTGCAACGGCTTCCCTTGGATACGCTCAAGATCGACCGCACCTTCGTCACCGGCATCGCGGAATCGCGCGACGCGGCGGCGATCGTCAAAAGCATCATCGCGATGGCGCACGCGGTCGACCTGATCGTCGTCGCCGAAGGCGTCGAAGACGAACAGCAGCTCGCGATCCTGCGCGAGCTGCGTTGTGACCAGGCGCAGGGCTTCCATCTCGGTCGCCCCGCGCCGCCGGACGAACTTTTCGGAGCCGTGGGATGAGTGTCGAGATCAAAGCCGGAAAAGACCGCTACGACATCGTGGTGGACGGGAAGACCGCCGGGTTCCTGGACACCCGCACCCGTCCGGACGCGATCCTGTTCCTGCACACCGAGATCTCGGACGATTTCGCGGGACAGGGCCTGGCGGGCAAGCTCGTGACCGCGGCGCTCGACGACGTCCGGGCGCAGGGCAGGTCCGTCCTGCCCTACTGCCCGTACGTACGCTCGTTCATCGCGAAGCACCGTGAGTACGAGGATCTCGTCCCCGAGGACAAGCGCGCCGAATTCGAACTCTGAGCCCTCAGCCCGGATAGACCGTCAGTAGTTTCGCGAGCTCGTCCTCGGTGAGGACGACGTCCAGCTCGCGCAGTGTCGCGTCGAGTCGCCCGGGCGGGATCGTGGTGGTCTCCTTGGTCCCGTCCGGGCGTTCGACGATGAACTCCTCGCCGACCAGTTTGCGGCTGAGTCCTTCCTCCAGCCGCATGACCACCAGCTGCCCGGTGAACGGCGACCGCGGATGCGTCGACGTGTAGTGGTGGTAGACCTCGTAGTCGATCCGGTGCATCGGCGTGAGTGTGAAGGCGTGCAGGTCGGTCCAGTCGTCGCCCTCCTGTTTCTGCAGCCGCCACCAGTCACCGTCGGCGACGAGCCGGTGCGGCCAGCCCGCTTGATCCACGACGGCGCCGTCGACCAGCGGCATCGGCACGAGCATGCCGGCGCCGAATCCGACGTCGACCAGATGCGGGACGCCGTCGGCCTCGACCACGAGCGTCATATGCGTGTACGGCCCGTTCTTCTGCGGCTGCACCCGCGCGACCAGGCGGCGAACGGGGTAGCCGAGCTGCTCGGCGGCCGCCGCGAAAAGGCTTCCGTGCTCGTAACAGTAGCCGCCACGCCGGCGGCGGACGAGTTTGCCGATCACGTCTTCGAGCGCGATTCCCTTGTGCTGCCCCAAAACGACGTCGACGTTCTCGAACGGGACGGCGAGGATGTGCGCCTTCGCCAGCTCACGCAACGCGGCGGCGGAAGGCTTCGCGCGATCCTGGCCGATCCGGCCGAGGTACTCGTCGAGGTCGAGGGTGCCGACGGTCCATTCGTCGACCTGCTCAGGTGCGATTGTCATGCCGCGAGATTGACACCTCCACCTAACTCGAAGTCAAGGTCCGCCAACTGGTAACTGGCAACGGCCACCGACTTTCGTCACTTCCACGGACGAGTGACGATTGGCCACCCTTCCGGAGTGAGCCGGTGAAACACACCGGTGTGGAAGGAGAAAGCAGATGAGGACTCGTTCCCTCGTCGCCGGTCTGCTGACCGGAGCGGCCGCCGTACTCGGGTTGGCGATGCCGGCTTCCGCCGCCGAACCGCCCTCGGGCGTTCAGCCGCTGATCGTGGGTGGTGTGGACGCGACCGAGACCTACAGCTTCATGGCGTCCATGCAGACCAAGAGCGGCGACCACAACTGCGGCGCGTCGCTGATCACGCCGGAGTGGCTGGTGACCGCCGCGCACTGCGTCGAGGGCGAGCAGCCGTCGAACTGGCAGTACCGCCTCAACACCACCGACCACACCAAGGGCGGCGAGGTCGCCGAGGTCGACAAGTTCGTGGTCCACGAGAAGTACGACGGCTCCGGCCCGTACGACATCGCCCTGGTGCACCTGAGCAAGCCCGCGGAGGCGGCGCCGATCGAGATCGGCCAGTCGCCGGCGGCGGGCACCGACGTGCGGGAGATCGGCTGGGGGCTGACCTGTCCGACGCGCGGCTGCGGTGAAGCACCGGTGGTTCTCCAGCAGCTCGACACCAAGGTCGCCGAAGACTCCGGCTGTTCCGGCTCCGGGGCCTACGACGCACAGACCGAGCTGTGCATGGACAACCAGGGCGGCAAGGCGAGCGCCTGCTACGGCGACTCGGGCGGCCCCCGCCGTGGTGAAGTCGGGCGACAAGTGGACGCTGGTCGGCGCCACGAGCCGCGGCCAGACCGCCAGCTGCCCGGAGATGCCGGGCATCTACACCGACGTGACCGCGTTCGGCGACTGGATCAAGCAGCAGACCGGTCAGTAGACGCCAGATCCCGCCCCGCGCGGTGGCGCCCGATGCACCTGCGACATCGGCCGCCACCGCGCACTGGCGTGGAATCGGCCCCAGGCATGAAAAACCGCCTCGATGTGCATCGAGGCGGTTCGTTGAGCGGTGGCCAGGGCCGGGGTCGAACCGGCGACCTTCCGCTTTCCGGTCTCGGGGAGTGCGTTCGGGTGGGTTCGTCGTCAGCAACTGCCCAGGTCACAGACGTGTGGCGACCTGGCCTGAACCCCTGTGACCTCACATGACTGGAACCCACTTTGGGCACCTCCAGCAGGTAGCGCGCTAGCGAACTTGACCTCAAGTTACAAGCTGTTCGGTCCGGTTCAGCGTCCAACCACAAGAGCAAACGACCTGCTAGTGGCGGACACCGCTCGGGACTCAACGCGAGTTTCGTGCTTGCGACAACTCAGGAAGGTACGACACCGACACTCACTCAGCCCTTTTCGTCACCCATAAGCACATCAAGGTATCCTCGCACCGGCAAGGACCGGCCAGAAAGCTCAACCTGCAGGCCGCCGGTTACCTGCCCGTCCACGTTAGTCGCAGTTGCAGTCCATTGAATGTCGATCTCACTCAGGACAGGGTCGTTTACAAAAAAGACCAAGGTTTCAAGGTCGACCGCACCACGCGGCCTGAGAGTAACATTCGTGAATTCCACCTCACACGTCTCACCATTTTCTATGAGAACCCCCGAGGCGGGTATCGTAATTTGCCTACGTTCACCGGCACCCACGAGCCATGAATAATCTCCAGGATCACGGAGCACCGGAAGATTGCTCTCCCGACGCGGACCATAGGAACGCGGCGACTGAGGCGGAGTTGCGGTAGGTTGCCGAAATTCTGACTCTACCGCAACAGTATCCACACCACGAATCTTGAGAGTCACCGCCACATTTTCAAAGACCTTGTCCGTCTCGTTCGAAAGAGTAAAATGAACACTTCCCTCCGAGCTGGAAACGAACGCCCAGACTAAGTGCTCATTAACATACTCATCAAACTTCGACCCGTATTCTTCCACCTCTGCAGCAAAATCCGAGATTGTTCTATTTTCCGCCACCACTTTTGCGGGCCACGCCATTGACGAGAGAGCTTCTCGAAAAGAGGAAAGCACCTCGTCCACCTCAGCTAACTTGCCAACTTCGTCGACTGTCAGGTCTTCCCCAGCGGCGCGCTTGTCTTGAATCCGTTGAATTTCCGCAACTGTAGGGCCTCCGCTTTTTGTGTCATAGTCGCTCAACTTTCGAACCTTTGTAGGACGCGCCCGCTTAAAGGATTCGCCGTCGATCACCTTTCGCGCCGCATCCAACAATTTTAACTTTTCCTTGCGAACCAAGGACTCGATCACCTCATCCGAGTCGATAAAACGAGTAATACCCACATCTGGAACTAGCAAACTCAAGGAAACCTTCAGGCGAGCAGCTTGCGAGGTTTGCCATTGTTGAATTTGGGGAATTACAATTGCGGTCGCCGCAAATACAATACCTGCCACAAGTAACAAAACAAGTGCAGTACCCGACAGTGATTTGCTTACTGCAGTAATCACAAAGAGCGCACCAGCCGACAAGCAGGCGACTAGAACAAGTGCCCACCTTGGCACTCTCAGGAGAGCGTCCTTCATTTTGTCATACTACGCTTTCGCAGATCGTTCCCGCGAGTCATGCGTGAACCAGCCTCCGCCTGGCGCCCTTCGACTAGTGTGGACACACATTAGCTCCTGAACCGCCATCATTAATCTCCCCCTGCCTATATTGCGTGCCGCTGGCATAGGTCGCTTCCACGCGCGTAACCGCTAACATGGCGCACCCGCGCACTAGCCAGGAACAGAATAGGTCAATTTACGAAGCGAATAAAATTACCTAAACTCCACATCCCGACTTGTGAACCGTCAGTCCCAAATTCAACTTGCGGAGACGCGCCCAGCAAACCGGCCGGTCAATTCGGCCTACTTTCCGCTTTCACCGTTCTCCATAAGAAGGCCTGTTAGCCATTCTGGAGGCGGTCCGACCGCAGTTACAAATCTAGCAATATCGTTACCCAAGTCAGTGAACCGAATATTATATCGCACACTATCGGCAAGGTGACTCCCCTCAGATACAACCACTACCCCCTTTTCCGCGAGACTCAGGAGACTGCCAGGTAACGGTTGATCCGCCGACCTAATCAACGAGGTTCGCGGGGCTAATCCCTGTCGCGCAAGGTCATGAAACCTTCGCGCGAAGTCACCTACGCGCATAGCTTCCAGTTGCGTAAGGCGCCTCAGCAGCTCGACAGCCATACGGCCCTCCACCTCGCCTGGGTAAGTGCGGAGTATGCCGTACATCGGGTGCGCTGAACGCTTGCGTGGTTCATGTGGCTCCACGGACTGATTCCGGCGCGAAATCTGCGAAAAGGTTCTGTCAATTGCTCTCGTTAGCTTTTCCTCTAACTCTTCAGATATAAGCCCCTCATTAGTCGGGTCTTCGGCACTATCCTCCGCTACCTCGCGCGCAACAGATGGAACCTTTTCCTTCAGTGCCGCCCGTAGCACCTCGCCAAACAGGTCTCGCTGGTTCGACAATACCGAATTGCTAGTGGCCCTGATGTCTGCAAGCGCCGCCTGCGTCGACGAGTTCACACGCTCTGTCTGCACCAACTGCTGGGCTCCGGCACTCGACTGAAGCATCGAAACGATTAGTTGGGCAGCAAAAGCTAGAACCGCAAGAGCTAGCGCAACGGTTGATAGCGCATCCGCCTTCTGCACACTCGCAACAACCACAAGAGTGCCCAGGCATGCGCTAGCAAAAATCGCAAGGCTTAGAGTGAGGCTACTCCAACGAATATTCAGACCCGATTTTGCCGAGTAGCCTGGCTCTTCCAACTCAGACATGTCGCCACCTGCCCATAGTTGATCTAGTGCTTAGGCAAGGAGTCGTCGGGAAGAGCGCAGACGTAACATCTGCACCTGCCGAACTTGGCTCTATGGGATCAAGGCGCCGCCAGCGGCGGCACGCAAATGTCACCTGCGTACGGCGGACTCCACGCGTGGCGGGATCGGCCTCCTGCCCCGCTCCGGCCGCCCGCCGGGCGAGCCCGCCGCAACGCGCGAGACCGTGCGCGCGCCGCCACCAGCCGTGATCTCCGTTGCCCTACGGCAGCCCCATCACCCGCGCCCACGCGTCGAGTCGGTCCAGCGGCTTGCCTGGTGGGCCGGGTCCCGTCGCAGGCGATCGTTTAACCCCGTCCAGCCACCATCAAGAGCGTCAATGGCGTCGCTACGCGATGAGCTTCGCTCACTCTTGACACCGTCAGGACGGGGCTAGGCTGGCAGGGGCGAGGGAAAGGCAACGGAATGCACACCAGCCAAGCCAGCTTCGCAGCCCGACCCACCTCAGGCAGCCGTACCGAGAAGCCTCGGAGTGGCAGGTAGCGGCACGCCAGGAAGCCCGCCAGCTCATCTCATCAGACCAACGGGGCATGAAGGACGTCGTGCACCCGCGTGCGACAAGCGGTGGCCAAGGCGAGGCGAGGCAACCACGGTCAAGAGTGGACAGACGCAAGATCGACCCTGGAAATGAAAAAACCGCCTCGATGTGCATCGAGGCGGTTCGTTGAGCGGTGGCCAGGGCCGGGGTCGAACCGGCGACCTTCCGCTTTTCAGGCGGACGCTCGTACCAACTGAGCTACCTGGCCGGGAACGCCGGCGAGGAGCCGAACGATCTTGCGACCCTGACGGGACTCGAACCCGCGACCTTCGCCGTGACAGGGCGACGCGCTAACCAACTGCGCCACAGGGCCTTGCATACTGCTTTGTAACTGTACTGCGTACTCCCAACGGGATTCGAACCCGCGTTGCCGCCTTGAAAGGGCGGAGTCCTAGGCCGCTGGACGATGGGAGCCCGGTTCGGTTTCGGCGAACCGACCGACCCGCGCTCTCCGGTGTCCCCGGGAGCGAACATAACTATAGGACACACCCGTTTTCGGCTTCGCACAGGGGGTCCCCTAGTTGTTCACAGGGCTGGGACCTGCGAGAACGCGGTGACTTCAGGATATCAGGCCCGAGCGGCCGCCCGGGCCTGAAACGGAGCCCGGCCGCGCGGCACACCCCGCGCGACCGGGCTCCGTGAACGAACTCAGCGCTGAACGGGCGCCTGCCCGTCCTCGTCCAGCGTCAACCCCAGCATGTCCAGCAGCTGGACACAGTCATCGACACCCAACGCCCCGTTGGCCACCGCCAGCCGGGCACGGCGCACCTGGTCGTCGGAGACACGCTGCGCGTCCCCCTGACCCGTGCGCTGCGCCGGCAGACCACCGGCCAACGTCGTCGAGCTTCCCCCATCGGCACCTTCGTACCGAAGGAGGAACTGTCGAACTTCCACAGACCCACCCATGGTTCCTCCAGACGGCCAACGAACAGCTTGGCCGCGAGGCTAACCAGAGCCGGCCGCGACACACAGCCCCCCGGAGAGTGAACCTGTCGCCACGCTCCGCACAACGCAGAGCGATCACGCGTACGCCCGCGCCACATGAACCACAGGCGAACCAGAGGTGGCGCCCTGACCGGAATTCTGCCCGCGCCCACTCGCCCTTCTCAGCAAACCGTGCAACAATCGATTTGCTGACACACCCCCGGTCAGCGCCTGTGGAGATCCCCTCCGACCCCCGCGTTCCTCCCCCTGGCGCGGGGGTCGCTCCGTTTTCTGGGGGCCACCCCCAGACCCCAGGTTCCTTGAGGCGGCGGTTGGCGGCCCGGACCGGTCCCTTGATCGAATTCGTTCCGGTCGCGGGTTGTGATCACGGGAAAAGGTTTTCCCGTCAGGGGCTGGGCCATTCGAGACAAAGAAATCGGTGTGTCGTGGCTCACTGTGGTTGGTTTGCCGAGACCGAACCGTTATCGTGGCCCGGTGCCCCTTCCTTCCCTGAGCCGTCGTAGCGGCAGCCGCACGAACCTGAAGCCGGTCAACCCCGGTCGTCACCGCAACTCCGCCTCCAAGGAGGCCGAAGCGGTCGTCGAAGACACGGAGCTCACCAGCTACCTTCGTGCCCTCGCCCCCGAGAACGACCCGGAGAGCACCGGCACCGGCAAGCGCTTCGGCGAAGCGCAGGTGTTCCAGCTGCGGATGAACCTCATCGCCTGCGAACAGCTCAAGGACGCCGCCGCCGAGCGCAACCTGTCGCCGCAGGCGCTGGCGCAGGAATGGATCCTCGAGCGCCTCTCGTGGGAGTCGCAGGCCAACTCGGCCCAGCAGCGCCGCCACGAAGAAGCCCACACCGACGAATTCCACTTCGACGCCAACGCGTGGGAGCAGCCCGTTCCCCGCTGATCCCCGTCACCCGGAACGGAACAGCACAACAGAAGAAGTTTTCACGGCAAGAGAAAAGCCCCCGGCGAGATCGCCGGGGGCTTTTCTGATCAGTCTGAGCAACGCCTGAAGGGCGGACTCAGATCGCGCGGACCTTCTGGGCCTGCGGGCCCTTCTGGCCCTGACCGACCTCGAACTCCACTCGCTGGTTCTCCTCGAGCGTGCGGAACCCGCGACCCTCGATCTCCGAGTAGTGAACGAAGACGTCGCCCTCGCCGCCATCCTGCGCGATGAAGCCGAAGCCCTTCTCCGCGTTGAACCACTTCACAGTGCCTTGCGCCACCGCTGTACTCCTCGTTGCACATCCGCTTCGAGTGCCTCCGAAGCGACACCCAGACCGTCCCGGGCGGTTCCAACGAGTCGAGCGAAGAGCGCGTCACCGGCTCATGGCTCGCGTCAGAAGTTCCGCGAGTGTGAAGCCACGAACACGCAAAACGACGGCCTGATGGCAGAGTACCGGGATCTGGCCATATTTGAAGCCCGTGATCGGACTCTGGGCACCCCCAAGTACCAAGGTCACCGGAACGTCGTACGCCGATCCGGGTTCTGTCGGACCCCGTCGCTACCCTGTCGCCGCACGCCGACCTCAGGTCATCGCCGGACACGGACCGAAGTCGGTCATGCCCCGATCGTGAACCAAGGCCCACTCGATTGTGACTCGCATCACTCTCCGTGGGATCAACTTAAGGGGCCGTCCGGACGTCATGGTCGGTGTACAGGGGAGCAAAGGGGAAGCTTTGAGGTTTTCGGAAACCGCGCGCCGCCGGGCGGCGTTCGCGGCACTGGGGTTGGTGGCCGTTCTGACGCTGGGGGCGTGCAGCAGCGAGCCGACCGTCTCGGCCAGCGGGCCGGACGGCGGCGGGCCGGTCAGCAGTGACACCGGCGGGCAGGCGCCCGCGCCGGCCAAACTGACGTACGAGCCCGCGGCGGGCGCGCAGGACGTCGCGCCGGGGCAGCCCATCAAGGTCAGCGTCGCCGACGGCACGCTCGACCAGGTCGTGCTGACCAATCCGGACGGCAAGCAGGTCGCCGGCCAGCCGTCCGAGGACAAGAAGAGCTGGGTCACCACCGAACAGCTCGGCTACGGCAAGGCCTACACGTGGTCCGGCAAGGCCACGGGCACCGACGGCAAACCCGTCGAGATCGGCGGGACCTTCACCACCGTCAAGCCGCGCAAGCAGGTGGGCGCGAACATCAACGTCTTCGACGGGCAGACGTACGGCGTCGCCATGCCGATCACGCTGACGTTCCCGAGCAAGGTCACCGACAAGGCGTCGGTCGAGAAGGCGCTGTCGGTCGAGACCACGCCGAAGACCGAGGGGTCCTGGGCGTGGGTCCACGACGACACTTCGGTGCACTGGCGGCCGAAGGCCTACTGGCAGCCCGGCACCACGGTGAAGTTCAACGCCAAGATCTACGGCGTCAAGATCGGCGAAGGCGTGTACGGCAAGGAAGACCGCTCGGCGAGCTTCACGATCGGCCGCTCGCAGATCGTCAAGGGGAACACCCAGACCCACCGGCTCGTGGTGATCCGTGACGGGCAGCAGATCGCGGACTACCCGGCCAGCTACGGCCTCGACGCGGACCCGGGCCGCGTCACGCCGAGCGGCACGCACGTGGTGATGTCCAAGCACGACACGTACTCGATGACCAACGAGCGCTACAACTACGAGAACATCGTCGTCCCGTCCGCGGTGCGCTTCTCGACCAACGGCGAGTTCATCCACGGCTACGCGCCCTCGATCTGGGCGCAGGGCAAGAAGAACATCTCGCACGGCTGTGTGAACCTGGCGCCGGCGAACGCCAAGGCGTACATGGACGGCGCCCTGGTCGGTGACCCCGTCGAGATCGAGGGCAGCACGGTGAAGATCAACCGGGCGCGCGACTACAGCGACTGGACCTACTCCTGGGAAGAGTGGACCAAGCTCTCCGCGCTCGCGAGCTGAAGTACTTCCATGGAACCGGGCGGCCGGAGACCTTCGCGGTCTCCGGCCGTTCGTGTTGGTCGCCGTGCGCTGTTTGGTCGCCGTGCGCTGACTGGAAAGTTCCGCGGGGCGCGGTACCGCGATCGTCCTCCGGTGGTCCTGGAAGGCGCCCCGCAAAACGTTCCAGTGGGCCTTCGGCCCGAAAGAGGGCGCACGGGTGAAGTCTCCGTCGGGCGCGGGGCGCCCTTGGGGAGACGTCTCGGGAGATTTTCGAAAACTCGATGCAACCCCACGGTGAGCGGGACGCATGTCTAACGACGTAAGGCGCCGCGGCCAATGAGCGGCGCCCGGATCGAGGAGACACTCTTGCGTACTCGTATCGCTCTTTCCCTCGGCGCGCTGCTGCTGGCGGGCGGCGCCGCCTTCGCGACCACGTCGCTGGCGTCGGCCGATCAGAGCGCGCCGTCGCCGACGGCCACTCAGGCGCCCCAGCCGCCGACCAAGGCGCCCACCGCGGCACCGGGCGAACCGACCCGCGCCACCACCGCCCCGCCGGCGCCGGTCCCGCCGAAGACCACCGCCGCCGTCGTGAAGCCGGGCGAGCACCGCGTGCCCAAGGCCGTTCCCGCCGGGCCGACCGGGGATCTGCACCTCCCCGCCATCGTCGAAGGAGCCGGTAACTAGGTGTCGCCGAGCCGCTCGTCGAAGACCGGGACGGGCTCGCCGTGGGACGGCGAGTTCGCCCGGTACTTCGACGAGCGCGCGCACAGCCTGCGTGCCACCGCGTACCTCCTGTGCGGCGACTGGCACCAGGCCGAGGACATCACCCAGGCCGCGCTGCTGAAGCTGTACCTGGCTTGGCCGAGGCTCTCCCGGCACGACGCGCTCGACGGCTACGCGCGCAAGATCGTGCTGCGGACCTTCCTCTCCGAGCATCGGCGCGTCTGGCGCAAACGGGAAAAGCTCACCGACGCCCTTCCCGACGTCCCGGGTGAGGCGGGCGGCACGGAACAGGAGATGCTGGTCAGGCACGCTCTGTCCGGCATCGCCCCGAAGCAGCGGGCCGTGCTGGTGCTGCGCTACTTCGAAGATCTCGGCGTCGAAGAGACGGCCGCGGCACTGGGCTGCAGCACCGGGAACGTGAAGAGCCAGGCCGCGCGGGGTCTGGCGACCCTGCGCAAGCGGCTCGGACCGCATTTCAGCGAACTGGCCTTGAGCGGAGCGCACGACGATGGGAGGTGAGGAGATGGACGAGGACATCAAGGGCGTGCTGTCGCACGGGGCGAGCGGTCCCCCGCTGGGTATCCGGGCGGCGGACATCATCGAGCGGGGTGGCCGGATCCGGCGTCGCCGCAAGCGGCTGGCGGTGGCGGGGAGTTCGGTGGCGACGGTCGCGGTGATCGTGTTCGGCGCGATCGCCGTGGGTGGTCGCGGCGGTGAGGGTTCCGCGCCGGTGCAGCCCGCGGTGCCAGGCCTTTCGACCATCGCCCCGGCACCGGTCTCGCCGGCGCCTGCCGAGACGACTCCCCGTCCCGAAGTCTCCCCCGGGAAGCCGCCCCCACCGGCGACGGCCCCGAAGACCGATCAGGCGCGCTCGACACCGAAGACCGTTCAGCCCGGGCGTACGACGACGGCCGTTCCTCCTCGCGCTCCTTCACCGACGAAGCAGCCGAGCGAGCCGCCGACGGCGGTCACGACCCACTGATCTTCGCCCGGAACGTCCGATTCCCGAAGTGTGACCCAAAGTAATCGGAAATTCTCCGACATCAGGTTTACCTGGTGCTTCGTCACCGATTCGGGGGAACGGCGTTCGACCGACCGATCCAAAGCGCTGAACCCGGACGTTTGAACACCTACGGTCGAGGGAACAAACCCTCGACGATGGGTAAGTAAACGGGTGGGTCGGGAGGTCAAACCCATGGCCGAAGAGGCGCTGAGCGCGTCACATCAGGAAAAAGGGGAACCGGCGGAGGCCCCACCTGAGCAGATCAGAAAGGCCGTCGCCGGAGCGGCGATGGGTAACTGCATCGAGTGGTACGACTTCGGTGTTTTCGGCTTCATGCCCGCCATCCTGGGGCAGGTCTTCTTCAACGCTTCGAGCACTTCCGAAGGTGCGCTGGCGACCTTCGCGGTCCTCGCGATCACCTTCATCGTGCGGCCGTTCGGCAGCTTCGTGTTCGGTCCGCTGGGGGACAAGATCGGGCGCCAGAAGGTGCTCGCGCTGACGATCATCCTGATGTCCGGGTCGACGTTCATCATCGGCCTGTTGCCGTCCTACGCGACGATCGGCCCGGCCGCCGCGGTCCTGCTGATCCTGTTGCGCACCATCCAAGGCTTCTCGGCGGGCGGTGAGTACGGCGGCGCGGCGACGTTCATCGCGGAGTACGCGCCCGCCCGGCGCCGGGGTTTCTGGGGCAGCTGGCTGGAGTTCGGCACGCTCGTCGGGTTCGCGATGGGCGCCGGCTTCGTCACGATCTTCACCGTCGCCCTCGGCGACGAGGCCATGCGCGAATGGGGCTGGCGCCTGCCGTTCCTGATCGCGGGGCCGCTCGGCATCATCGGTCTCTACCTGCGGAACAAGCTGGAGGACACTCCGCTGTTCCAGGAGATCGAGAAGAAGAACCAGGTCGAGAAGTCGCCGCTGAAGGCGCTGCTCAAGAAGCACTGGACGTCGATCCTGCACCTGATCGGCATCGTGGTGATGCTGAACGTCGCCGACTACATCGTGATCACCTACCTGGAGACCTACCTCAAGGACGTGGTCGGGTTCAGCGGGCACGCGCCGCTGCTGATCATCCTGGCGACCATCGCGCTGATGCTGATCTTGATCGTGCCGATCGGCATCCTGTCCGACAAGATCGGGCGAAAACCCATCCTGATCGCGAGTTGTGCGAGCTTCCTGGTGCTTCCGATCCCCGCGTTCTCGCTGATGGGCGCGGCCGCGGACGACCAGAACGGCTGGCAGCTCGCCCTCGGCGTGCTGATGATCGCGGTGCCGTTGGTGCTGATCCTGGCCGTGCTGGCGGCGACGCTGCCGGCGATGTTCCCGACGCAGGAGCGCTACGGCGGTTTCTCCATCGGGTACAGCGTTTCCACCGCCGCGTTCGGTGGCACGGCGTCGTACATCATCGGCAGCCTGGTGAAGTCCACCGGCGACAACCTGTGGCCCGCGTACTACCTGATGGGCGCGGCGGCCATCGCGGCCATCCCGATCCTGCTGCTGCCGGAAACGGCGGGGGTGTCGCTGCGGCGCATCGTGAGTTCGCGGATCATCCGGCGCCGGAAGCCGGAACCGGCCACTCCCGGCGGCGCCTCGGAGCTACCGGCGAGTTAACGTCTTTCCATGAGCCGTATCTCGCAGCCGTGGCCGCCGGTCGAAGTCGAACCGGCGACCGTCCACCCGAAAGCCCCGCAGCCGGGCAGTCACCTCGGCATCCACTTCGGTGAGTGTTTCGGGTGCGGCGACGAGATCGAGGCCGGGCTCCACCTGCAGTCGACGGTGGGCGAAGGGACGACGGTGTACTCCAAGTTCACCGTCACCTCCGCCCACCAGGGTGCGCCCGGCCTCGCCCATGGCGGCCTGCTGGCCTGCGCCTTCGACGAGGCGCTGGGCGCGACCGTCGGCAACCTGCTGCGCCGCCCCGCCGTCACCGGGAAGCTGGAGACGGATTTCCTCCGCCCGGTTCCCGTCGGCTCGACCCTGTACATCGCCACGAAACTGGACGGCGTCGCCGGCCGGAAGATCTACGTGAGCGCCGACGGACGGCTCGACGCCGAAGACGGCCCGGTCGCGGTGCGCGCGCGTGCGCTGTTCGTTCGGGTCGAATTCGAGCACTTCAGCACCCACGGGGATCCCGAGGCGCTGCAGAAGCTCGCCGCCGCGCACGAGAAGGCCAAGCGCGAACGCGAATGGGACATCAACCCCTGAGCTAGGTCAGGGTTCTCGGCCGGATCGCGTTCGCCTTGTCGACCAGTTCGACGCGCTGGTCGACCGATCCGGCCAACCGGGCCAACGTCCGATAGCAGCGCTCGAGCCCGAACCGCAGGTCTCGTTCCTCCAGGGCACAGCCCAGCACCTTCGCCCCCGGCGTCGGCCGGTTCTGCGAGTTGAGCCAGCCGTACGCCGCTTCGAGGACCTCCGCCGACAAACGCGTGCGACGCTCGGCGTCGAGCTGCAGCCGCTCCAGCCTGGTCGAGGCGTCGACTAGGTCCCGCTCGGACACCATCACCGGGTCCTTGCCGCCGCCGTTGATCCTGGTCTTGATCTTGATCGCGGCCACCTGCGCGGCAACGTGATGCGACGACGACGCGGGGACGGCTTCGAGCACCTCGATGGCGCTCGCCCTGGCACCCTGAGCGAGATACACACGAGCGAGACCGAAGGCGGCACTGACGTACGACCGGTCCGTTCGCCACACCAGCTCGTAGTAGCGCGCGGCGCCGAAGTAGTCTCCGACCCCCTCCGCGCTGACGGCCAAGGCCAGCTTCGGCGCGATCTCGCCGGGCAGGTCGTCGTACACCGCTCCGAACGCGACGTGCGCGACCCGGGACCGGCCGCCCGCGAGCTCGATCAGCCCGCGGTACCAGTCGATCCGCCAGTCGTGCGGGAAACCGGCCTTGATCGCGAGGTACTGCGCGGCCTGCAGCTGCCGCTGGGCTTCGACCAGCTCACCGAGCTCGATCCGGGCTCGGACGATACGCAGCCGGACCTCGATCGACTCGCGCGGCGCCCCGGCCAGCGACTCGATCGCGCCCTTGGGATCGAGCGCGACCGTCGACGCGAGCACGCCCGCCGCCGGGTCGTCCGTGTCGACCTGCGGGATCGGCAGACCCGCGACCACCTCGCCGGCATCCGGCAGCGGCACGCTCCCGCCGTGCTCCGGGACGACCATGTCCACGCCGAACGTGCGGGTCTCCGGACCGAACACGGTCGAAGCGCCGGGACGCGGCTTCCCGGTACCCAGCGCCATGATCTCGCGGAGCACACCGGTCAGCTGGTCGGCCATCTCCTCGGCGGCGATGAACCGGCGATCCGGGTCCGTATGCGTCGCGCGCTTCAGGAACCGGTAGTACGAACCGAAGAGCGCGAACAACGGGACTACGTCCGGGCCGGGCAGGGTCGTCTTGTACTTGGTGGTGTAGCCGGAGAATTCGAAGCTGAGGACGGCGAGCGTGCGGCCGACCGTGTAGAGATCCGACGCCACCGAAGCGCCGTGTGTCGCCAACTCGGGCGCGCTGTAGCCGGTGGTGAAGAACAGCGGGCTCTCGTAGTCGTCGATGCGGCGGACCGCGCCGAGGTCGATCAGCTTGAGCTGTTCGTGCGTCTGGATGACGTTGTCGGGTTTGAGGTCGCAGTACAGCAGGTTCTGGCCGTGCAGGTAGCCCATGGCGGGCAGGATCTCGAGCCCGTAGGCGATCACCTGGCCGATCGGCAGCGGCTCCGGGCGCTTCGTCTCGCGGTGGTGCGCGAGCGCGAGCTGGCGCAGCGACTGGCCGCCGACGTACTCCATGACGATGTAGCCGACCGAGTTGCCGGTGTCGCCGTCCGGATGCTGCACGAAGTTGTGGATCTTGACGATGTTGGGATGCTCGACCTCGGCGAGGAACCGCTGCTCGTTGGCGGCGGCCGCCATCGCGGTGGCGTCACCCGTGTCGATCAGGCCCTTGAGGACGACCCAGCGGTCGCTGACGTTGTGGTCCTGCGCGAGATAGATCCAGCCGAGGCCGCCGTACGCGAGCGCGCCGAGGACCTCGTACTGGCCGCCGACGATCTCGTTCGGCCGCAGCTTCGGGACGAAGGAGAACGGGTTCCCGCACTTCTCGCAGTTGCCCTCGGGCGGACCTGGCTTGCCGTCCTTGCCGCGGCCGACCTTGGCGCTGCAACTACCGCAGAACCGCTTCTCCTCCGACACCATCGGGTTCTCGAGGACCGCTGACGCCGGGTCGCGGTACGGCACCTGCGGCACGTCGACGAGCCCGGCGCCGAGACGGCCACGGCGCGACGTGCGGGACGACGTCCGGCGCGCGGTGCCGGGGAACGAGCCGGTTCCGGTGCCGGTCCCCGTGCCTCGGCTGCCCGATCCGGTACCTGTCCCGGTTCCGCGGCTCTCGCTGGAGCGTTCAGGGAGGACGCTTTCCGTGCCAGGGTCCGGGAGCGGCCCTGGTCCGCTGTCGACGCGCGGCGTCGGCGGCATGATGCTCTGCGTCTCCGGCGCCGGTGAGGCGAGGACGCTGGTCGGCTGCGGCGCGTCGGCGGGGGCCTGCCAGTCGGGGCGGACGACCTGCGTCTTCGGGCTCACCGGGGCCATGTCGCCCGGCGGGCGCGTCGGGTCCTCGGCGCCGGGGATCGGCCGCTGCTGGCCGCGCGGCGGAGTCCGCGGACGCTGGACGGGCGCGTTGATGGCCGTGCGCTCGGCGTCCTTCTCCGGCTGCGGCTCCTGCTTGGGCCGCGAGGGCTCGGACAGATCGAGCCTGCCGGAAATGGACGGTTCAGGCGTTTCCCAGCGGACCGGTGCCGGCGGCGTCCAGGAGGCGGATTCCGCCTCACGGTCCGGCGTGGCGTCGTCCGGCGCTGCGTGCCGAGGACGGCGCGGCTCTTCCGACACTGGTACCTCCCGAAATCCCCGCGACGGCGTCGTCCCTGATCCTAGTGGTGAGCAGGCAGGTCGTGTCCGCGCCGGGTCGAACCCGCTACGGTGCGGTGGAGAACCGATTCAGCAGGTGATGAGGGGGAGGGACCGGTGCCTGCGTCATTTTCGATGTCGATGGCCCAGCTCGACGTCGTACTCGAAGATCTCGGGCTCGGCAGATTCGTGCTGCCCTTCGAGATCCCGACCGTCGGAACCACCCTCTCCGAACGCGAGCGGCACTGCGAAGAGATCTGGGCCGGACTGGCCGATCGAGGCTTCGCGCGCGATCGCGAGCTGCTGCGCGACTACGAACAGGCCCTCCGGCTCTGGGCCACCGGGGACTTCGTCGTCACCATGGAGGCGCACGAGGTCGAGCAGGACGCCGAGTACCTCTACCGGGGCGCTTGGAACAGCCGGCTGGGCGTCGTGAGCCAGCAACGTGGATTCGACATCCTCTTCGAGCCGGTCTACCCCGAACAGGTGGTCGCGACCCTGCTCGGTTATCTGCCGTCACTGCAGCCGTTCCCCGCGCGGGTGACGACGTCCAGCACACTCCCCCCGTCCAAACGACCGGACGACCCGTTCGACGAAGACCCGGACAACCTGCGCCTGGGCGCCGCCGCCCACTTCTTCGAACACCCGCTCGCGCGACTGGGCACGGTCAGCGTCACCCTGCGCGACGACCGGGGCAAACCGCAGCAGAAGAGCGTCCAGTGGTTCGACAGCCTCCAGGGCCGCTTCATGCTCACCACCGACCGCTTCCCCGACGGCGAAGTCCGCCGCACGTTCACCCCGACGAGTGGCTCTCACCTGGCACGATGGGTCCACGACCTGGTCGAAGCCGCCCGCGTCGGCAGCGCGTGATCCTCGCCGGAAGGCGGGCTTCGAGGCCGTTTCCGCTGATATCGTGATCTGACGAGCGCAACGAGTAACCGGGACTTGGTGCAGGGGAGAAACCATGACTGACGGCGCCGGCGGACCGCCGGACAACTTCTCGAACATCCTGGGCGACTTCTCGGCGCAGGCCGATCGGATGGTGACGGCGGCGAAGGAAGGGCGGTTCGCGGTCAGTCCCGAAATGGGCGAGGCGTACAAAACAGCCCTGCAGGATTACCTGGACAGTTGGACTGGCAACAAGATCCACTTCGACAGCTTGGCGAATTCTCCAGAGCTCGGAACGAGCCCTTATACGGAGCAAATCGGGCGACACATGACGATGGTCGCGGCAGGTGACGATCAATCCGCGAAAACCCAACTCGAAACCCTCCAGGCTGTTGTCGAACGCGCGCAGGCGGCGATCGACACGGCGATCAGCAAGTATCAAGCCAGTGACCACGCGGCCAGCAAGGATCTGTCCAACATCGGCAAGGAAATCCACTAGATGAGCCAGTACGGGGCCAAATTCCTGCAGCGTTCTCTTCCGATCGCGCTCATAGCTCTACCGCTCGCCCTCGCGGGGTGCACGACCGAAAAGCCCGGAAATCCTACCCCGTCCGCACCAGCACCATCCACGTCCGGTCAGAACGCCAGCACCTCCCCACAAGATGCCTTTGGCGACTTGAAGGCCTGCGATCTCCTGGAGCCGGTCGCTTCTTCACTCGGTTTCGAGCCTCCGGTCGTCGAGACTTATGAGAGTGACAACGGTTGCGGCTCGAGCAAACCCCGATACGGAACCGTAGCGGTCTATCTCGTGCCCAACGCGGGCATCGCGGATCTGAAGACCGACACCGGCGAGGTAAATCAGATCAATGTCGGTGGGCGCAAGGCGGTCGAGTTGCCCGGAAGCGCGGGCAAGGGCGCCTGTCTGATCGGGATCTCCGTCTCCGAGAAGGCCAGGGCGACGGTGAATCTCGGGCTTTCGAACAGCGGCACGACGGAACAAGCTTGCACAGATGCGAAGTCCATCGCTGAACAAATCGCACCGAAGCTTCCCCAAAGCGGCTGATCAGATCAGGGAGGGGACATGGCGGACAACGCCGGTCAGGACAACGTCGATTCAGTGCTGAACCTCGACGGCAAAGCGCGCCGGACGTATGAAGGCAAGCGCTACGCGGAGACTTACGACGAGGTCAACCAGGGGCCAGGCGGCAACTCCCTGACCGCGCGGCTGACAGCGGAGGCGAAGGCCGGCCAGTATTCGAGTGATCAGGCCGCAGCTCTCGCCCAGGGCCAGCAGTTCCGTGGCGGGCTCGGGCCATCCGACCAGCGCTACGAGGGCAACTCGCACGGTGATCTGATCGGTATGGTCACCAACAATCTGTCCGCTGAGAAGATCGACCAAAAGGGCGAGATCTGGAACAAGCAGGGCGATGCGCTGAACACCTTCAGCAGCGCACTGAGCGCCGCCGCCAGTAAAGAGGGCGCCCATTGGCAGGGGACCTCAGCCGAGGCGGCACACGGGTTCTTCAAGAACCTCAGCAAATGGGCCGACACCGCCGGCGACGGCGCGTATCTCGCGTCCAACCGGTTCTCCCAGTCCGCCGCCGCGGCCACCACCGCGAAGAACTCCATGCCCGAAGAGGTCCCCTTCGATCGCAACGCCGAGTACAAGAACGCCCTCGCCCAGTTCGCGACGGGGAATATCGCGGGCGCGGTGGACACGGTCGGCAACATTTCAGCCAAGCAGGAGCAGTCGTTCCAGGCGCATCAGCAGGCCGCGCAGGTGATGCACACCTACGACCAGTCGCTCTTCGACGTCAACTCCAAGCAGCCCACCTTCGCGCCGCCGCCGGAAATGGGCGAGTCGACGACGGCGTCCGGGTTCTCCGGGGGTACGGAAGCCCGGGGTTTCAGCGGCGGGCCGGGTCCCAACAGCGGGCCTGGGCCGGGGATGCCCGGAACGGGTGGTCCGAACGCGCCGGCGCCCGGGATCACCACGGGTGGCGGGCATACCGGGGTGCCGGCGCCGGGCCAGCCGGTCGGCGGGCAGCCGTCGACGTTCCGGCCTGGGCCGACGCCGGGGTTGGCGGCGCTCAACACGCCTGGTCCCAGCGGTCTCGGCCGGTTGGGCAGCGAGCAGTATCGCGGCAAGCCGGGCCGGACGACGAGCGGGCCGGGCGGTAGCGCGGCGAGCCGGTTGACCAGTGGTGGTGGAGGTGGCGGGTTCGGGCGCAACGGCGGCTCGGGCAACGTCGCCGAGCGGCTGGCGGGCGGCAAGGTTTCGGCCGGTGAAGCCGAGAAGCTCGCGGGCAAGGGCGGCGGGTCCGGGTCGGGCAAGCTGCCGGAGGAGCGGATCACCCGGGGTGGCGCGGCCGCCGCGGGTAAGACCGGAGGACCTGGCGCGATGGGGGCCGGTGGCGCTCCCGGTGGCCGCGGCCAGAAGGAAGAGGACAAGGAAAAGAAGGCCCCGAACTACCTGCAGGAGGAAGACGCCGACGTGTTGTTCGGCGGCCACGAAGGCGACATGAAGCCGGTGCCGCCGGTGATCGGCGAGAAGTCCCCCTGAGCCGAAGCGGGCCGTTCGGGAGCGAATCCCGAACGGCCCGTTATCACTTGTACTGGGCCGGAGGCGGTGTCCCGCCCTCGAGTTTGCTCCCGATCCATTTCGCGTAGCTCGTCTGCCACGCACCGCCGCGCACGTTCTCCAGCACGGCGTTCACGAACCGCACCATGTCCTCGTTCTCCTTGGGGATACCGATGCCGTAGTTCTCCTCGGTGAACCGGCTTCCCACGATCTTCAGCGTCGGGTCCTGCGCGAGCATCCCGGCGAGGATGACGTCGTCCGTCGACACGGCTTCGACCTGCTTCTGCTGCAGCATCACCAGGCAGTCCGACCAGTTGTCCACCGAGACCGGCACCGGTTTCGACGGATCCGCGGCGATCTTCGTCAGCGAGGTCGACGTCTTGGTCGCGCACACGCGCCGCCCGCCGAGGTCCGACAGGTTCGCGACCTTCGAGCCGGATTCGACCAGGATCCGTTGCCCCGCTTGGTAATACGCGGTGGAGAAGTTGACCTTCTTCAGCCGGCTGCAGGTGATGCTGTAGGTCCGCACCACGATGTCGACCTGCTTCTTCTCGAGCACGTCTTCCCGCAGCTTCGACGGGATCGCGCGGAACTGCACGCGCCCTTCCGCGCTGCCGAAGATCGCCTTCGCGATCTCGTTGACCATGTCGATGTCGAAGCCTTCGAGCTGGCCCGAGGTCGGATTCCGGAAACCGAACAGGAACGTCGTCTGGTCGACGCCCGCGACGAGTTTGCCCTTCTCCTTGATCTTCGCCATCGTCGAGCCGCTGGTGATCGACGTGCCGCTGGTCGGCCGCAGGCTGGCCAGCGGGTTGCAGCTCGTGTCGGTCGTTCCGCCACCACCGGCGTTGTCGGCGCCGCCGACGTTCGCGGGCAGCGGCGGCGCGACCTCGCCGACGGGCGCCGGGTCGACCGGCGCCCCCGCGCTGCCACAAGCCGTCGCCAGCACCAAGACCGCGCCGAGCACGGCCGTTCGCAGACCGTTCCGCATCACCGGTACTCCCTCAGCCGTTCACGGATTCCCAACGCGGCCCCTGCCGCCGCGATCAGCGCCAGTACCGCGATACCCGGCGCGAGCAGGGTCAGCGCACGGTCGGCGCCGCGGGTGTCGTCGAGGAATTCCTGTCGTCCCACGTTGATCGCGGCCACCAGGTTCTCGTCGAGCCGCAGGAACGCCGCGGCGGCGCCGTCCTTCAGGTCGTCACGGATGGCGGTGTCGACGGCGTCCTGGTAGGAGCCGTCGTCGTCCTGCTTCCGCACCTGACCGTGTGCCTTGAACCAGGCCGACGCCGCTTGGATGGCCGCGTCCACCTTGTCCGCCGCCGCGCCGCCCGCCGCGAGACCACGGGCCTCACCCAGCAGGCCGCCTTGGCCGTCCGTCCCGCCGAGCTGCCCGGCGAGATCGGTGAAGTCCTTTTCGTACGCCGCGCCGTCACCCCGGGCGACGAGGGTGAGTGTTTCGTTGGCCCGGGCCTGCAGGGCCGCGATCCGAGCGCGGACGAGGACGTCCACCTGGTGCGAGCCGTCGTCCTCACCACTGCCGACGAGGGAGCTCTGCACGATCAGCGCGGCCGCGCCCCACAGCAGGGCCACCACCACCGACACGGTCGCGACGACCAGCCCGACGTTCAGCAGCCGGTTGGTCTTCCGGGTCAGGTGTACCTGGGTGACGATCAGCGCGGCGAGCAGGGCGAGCACCAAAGCCGTTGCCAGCCAAGGGAATCCGGTCGCGTCGTCCTGTTCGGCGGCGAGCCGGTCGGTGTCGGTCCGGTAGAGCTCCTGTGCGGCGGGAAGGATTTTCGACCGCATCAGCTCCGACGCCTCACGGAGATACGAGGCACCGACGGGGAAACCCTGCCGGTTGTAGGTGCGCGCGGTCTCGATCAGTCCTGTGTAGACGGGGAGCTCGCGGCTGAGGATGTTGATCTGCTCGGCGGCCTCGCCGACACCGGACGAGTCCGATGCCGCCTTCGCCAGCGCCGCCCCGGCCTCCGCGATGTCGCGTTCGTACCGCTGGCGCATCGGGAGCGGCTCGGTGCCGATGGAGAGGAACGAGCTGGCCGCTGTCGCGTCGGCGTCCGAAAGCGCGCGGTAGACCTGCTGCGCGGCGGCGGCGAGCGGTTCGCGGTGGTCGATCAGGCCGTTGATCGTGTCCTTCTTGTCCTGCGCGGCCAGCGTGCCGAACACGCCCGCGACCAGCGACAGCAGGACGAGCCCGATCGCGATCACCGACAGCCTGCCCGGTGTGGTCGCCGCGGACCGGACGATCGCGCGGATCCCGTTGCCCGGCAGTTCGAGCAGCCCGGCGATCCCTCCGCGACCTCCCGGCGCAGGGGGTGGCTCGGGGCTCCCCGGCGGCCCCGGCCGGGTCACTGTGCTCGTCATCGCCGATCCTCCCCATTGGCTCTACCCGCAAAGAAGGTATCCGAGTCGGGATCGGCGCAGCCAGTGACACCGGTGTGTGTCATCGGCACGTGATCTCCCGGCGGCGTCAGAGGCCTTTTTCCAGGCCGTACCGCACGGCCTCCGCACGATTGCGCACACCGATCTTCGCGAAGGCATGGTTGATGTGGCTTTTCACGGTGGCTTCGCCGATGAACAGTTCGGCGGCGATTTCCGGATTGGACAGCCCGCGCGCGATGAGGCCGAGCACTTCGGCTTCGCGCGCGGTGAGCCCGTCCGGGAGCTCGGTCTTGGCCCTGGTGGTTCTCGATTCGAGCGCGGCGACGAGCCTGTCGGAGACTTCGGCGGCGAAGATCGCCTGCCCGTTCGCGGCGGAGCGGACGGCCGCCCCGATCTCGGCGCGCCCGGCATCCTTCGTCAGGTAACCGCGGGCTCCGGCACGCACCGCGTCGGCGATCGAAGCGTCGTCCGCGTACGTCGTGAGGACGACGACCGCGACCTCCGGGTGATCACGTTTGAGCAGTCTGGTCGCGGCCACTCCGTCCAGTACGGGCATGCGCAGGTCCATCAGCACGACGTCGGCCGCGGTGTGGCGGAGCAGGTCGAGCGCCTGCCGCCCGTCGCCCGCGGAGCCGGCGACCTCGACCCCGTCGATCAGCCCGAGCAACGCGACGAGCCCCTCGCGCATGACCTGCTGGTCATCGACCACGACCACCCGGATCACGCCCGCACCACCGCCTCCACCGTCCAGCGCCCGTCGTCCGGCCCTGCGGTCAGCGTGCCACCGGCGAGTGCGAGCCGCTCCCTCATCCCGGTGAGGCCGAATCCCCCGACGTCCTTCGATCGAGCGGTTTCACCGAGTTCGTTCCACACTCGCAAGCGAACCTCCGTCCGGGTGAAGAAGAGCCGGAGCGACACCGGCCGCCCGGCGGCATGCTTCGCCGCGTTGGTCAAGGCTTCCCGCGCTACACCCACCAGCGAGACCACCTCGGCGGACGGCAGCGGACGCTGCTCCCCCTCGACTTCGAATGACGCTCCGCCGTGGTGGGTGTTCGCCAGCTGTCGCAAGGCTTCGGCCAGCGACGGGACATCGCTGCGCAGGGCGGCGACCGCGTCGCGCGCCTCGGCGAGCCCGTCCGCGGCCAGCCGCCGGGACAGCCGGACCCTGCCGAGCGCACCGTCCACATCGGACTTCTCGGCCAGCAGGACCTCGGCGATCTCGAGGTGGACTCCCAGTGCCCCCAGCGAATGCGCGAGCACATCGTGGATCTCCCTGGCGATCCGTGTGCGCTCGTCGAGCGCGGCGGCCCGCGCGTGTTCCTTCTGCGCCAGCTTGGTCTGCTCCAGGAGCGCGGCCGCCTGCGCCGCCTGCACCTCGTACTGCCGCCGGTTCAAGCCCAGCAGCATCAGCACGAGCAGCACGCCGACGTTGCCGAACACCAGCGGTCCGGACGCGCCCCGCGACCAGGCCGGTGACCGCCGCGAGGCCCGCGTCGAGCCCCACCACCCCCATGATGGCGGCCACCGACGGCTCGGTCAGGGAGGCGAACCGGCTGACCGTGACCACCGCCAGCACGATGGCGGAGGAGTCCTCCGCCCAGCCGAGGGTGATCGACGGCGCGACACTCGCCACCGCGAGCAGGACGGTCGCCACCCGGGGAAACCGCGGAGAGACCACCACGAACCCCAGCCAGCAGACCGCGCTGACGCCGTACGCCGTCCAGATCCACGCACTGGACTCGCGAGCGGTCAGCAACACCACCACGATCGCGGCCGTGCCGAGCAGCTGGACCACCAGCCAGCTGGGCGCGATCGTGTCGGGCAGCAGCGGCTTGCTCCGCTTCCCCATGGCTCCCTCAGTGCTCGCTCAACCGCGTGATCATCTCCACCAGGATCAGCCGGTAGGCCAGGAACCCGAGCAGGACGACGACCCCCACCACGACCAGCGCCACCAGGCCTTTCACGTTCATCTTTCCCATGTCACGGACGTTAGGCACGCGGCGGGGTGGACCGGGACCCCCGCCGGGTCGAGGCGGGGGTGGAGATTCAGTCGCGGACGGCGGGCGCGACCGAATGCGGGAGCACCTCACCGTCGGACGGCCGTTCGACCACGACCTCGACGTCGTCGCCGAACCGGTACGGCCTGGCCAGCAGGAACCCGCCGAAATGCCGCCTCATCCTGGACATCTCCGCGCGGACGGTGACGGTGCGGCCGGCGTCGCCGAAGAGGTCGCGTGACAGTTCCGACGCCGACCTGCCTTCGCGATGCCGCGCGAGGACGTACAGCATCTCCGCGTGCCGTGGGCTCAGCCGGTGCGACCAGGTGCCCGCCGCGCCCGAGACGCGCAGCGTGCTTTCCCGCGAAGACCTCAGATCGAGCACGACCCGCGTCGGCGGCGCGTCCTCCCCCTCGGTGAACCGGACGAGCCAGCCGCCGGGCAGCGGCTCCAGCAGGCATTCGCCATAGGCCGGCAGCCAGGTGCGGCCGGGAGCGGCGTCGTTCGGCAGCGCGATCCGGCCGACCGGGACGAGACCGGCCGAGGCCGCGATCCAGCCGTGCGGGTCGGCGATGACCGCCCGGCCCTTCACCTTGGCGAGCAGCGGTGTGGCCAGACCGCGCAACCGTTCGAGCTCGGAGAGATGGGTGGTCCGCAGATTCGCTTCGGCGAGCTTCGCGACCGTATCGACCAGCGCGAGGGTCGTCGGGTGCACAGTGGAGGCCGGTCCGGAGAGGTCGATGACGCCGAGCAGCCTGCCGTCCCTCGGATCGTGCAGCGGCGCCGCGGCGCAGGTCCAGTCGTGCTGGTTGCTGACGTAGTGCTCGGCCGAGTAGACCTGGACCGGATGCCTCGCGACCAGTGCGGTGCCGATGGCGTTGGTGCCCGCCGCGCGCTCGTGCCAGTCGACCCCTTCGATGAACCCGAGCCCGTCGGCGCGGCGGCGGACCGCGGTGCTGCCGTCGCGCCAGAGGACACGGCCGTCGGCGTCGACGACGGCCATGATGTGCGCGGCCTGCTCGGCGAGGCTGATCAGGCCGCCGCGCAGAACGGGCAGGACGGCCGCGAGACCGCTTCCGCGGCGGCGGGTTTCCAGCTGGTCCGGGGTGAGCGCGGACGACGGCGAGCCGCGATCCGGGTCGAGGCCGAGACGCCGCATCCGCTGCCAGGACGCGCCGATGACCGCTCGCGGAGCACTCGGAAGCGTGGTCCCGGCGAGCGCCGCCTCGCGCACCTCGGCGAGGGCGCGTGCGTGCCGCCGCGGGTCCGCGCCGACCGGCAGCGCCGCCTCCAGCTGCACCTGGCCCACTCCTTTGCTCTGTTCAGGCCAGTGTGCCCGGACGTCCCGGGGAGCGGAAGGTCTCTGTGACCTGGGCGCGGCTTACCCGGGGAAGCGTGCGTCCGCGAGGCGGGGCCTCGGCAGGACCTCGGCAGGCTTCCGGCCAAGCAGCAGCCCGGTCCGGGTGGCCTCGGCCATCACGGCGCGGACGTCGACGCACCACGGGCCGTCGGGCTTCAACTCCACGAAAGCGCTCTCTCCCGGCTTGAGCACGAAATGCGGTTGGCCGTCGAGCGCGATGGAGCCGCCGGCGGCGGCGAGGTCGACACGGACGCCCGCGTGCAGCACGCTCCAGCCGCGGACACCCACCGCCCGGACCTCGCCGGGCGCGATCGGCGCCTGTACGACGTACGGCGTCTCGTCGACCGGCCCGAGCGAGACCGCGACACCGTCCACAGTGGACTTCGGGCTGGGGCACAGCCGCCCGGGAATACTCGACAGCCCGACCCCGTCCGGGACGGCGAACGTGCAGTACAGCTCGGTCAGCGACGCGGGATCCCACCGGCTCTCCGAGCACACGCTGACGTCGGTCAGCGCGATCTCGCGGCGGGCCTTCGTGACGACCTCGAGCACGGTCGCGCGGTTCGTGACCAGGTCCGTGTCCACCTGATGGGTGGCCACCAGCCCGGCGGCGAGTCCGGCGACGGCGGACTCGTCGGCGCCTCCGGCAGGCAGCATCAGCAGCGGCACGTCACCGCAGGCGGCCGCGGCCGCGCGCATCATGGTCGCGTTGCCGAGGCAGATGATCACGCTCGCGCCCGCGTCCACCATCCGGCGGACGGTGCCGATGATCTTGCCCGCGTCGGTCCACACCATCACGCGGCCGACGCCGGCCACCCTCAGTGCCGAACGCAGGCTCTGGATGTCACGCTCCGAAGCGGGGTTCGCCACGATCCCCGCAACCGCTTCGCCCACATGTCCTCCGCTGCCGCGCCAAGTCACTACAAGGAAACGACGTCCGGGCCGCGAAAGAAAGAGTTGCACGAGGTTGCATCGCAAAGCCACCACGGCGGGTGAGGGCGACCAGCAGCGCGAGTTCGAGGATCAGCAGGATCCGTTCGGCCAATCCGCTCACCGCGCGGGCGTCGACCAGGAACGTCGCGACGAAGACCACCAGGGCGGCCAACGCGGCGTAGGACAGCCGACGGGGCGTCCCGAGGACCAGCCCTGCCAGCGGTAACGCGGCGAAAGCGACGAGCGCGGCGTGCCGGTGGATCGCGCCGTGCCAGGTCAGCGGCTGGTCCATCGGCTCCTGCGGGAACACCGCGAGTACGCAGAGCGCGACGCCGGACAAGGCGACGAGCCTGGCCGCCCACACCGCGCCGGACAGGCGGACACCGCCCGCGATGGTCAGCGCGCCGAAGCCGACGGCCAGCATGGCGACCCCGACGAGCCGCGTGCCCTGACCGACGTGGACGTACTCGCTGAAGGTGGTGGCGAGCGGATCGACCGCACCGGCGTTGACGATCTCGACGTAGACCGCGATGACCAGCCCCGCCGCCAGCCACGCGAACGCGGACAGCCTGATCAACCCTCTGATGTCGTTCATGGACCGAGCCTGACCGCGGGGCACCGTCCGGCACATCCCGCCCGGGCGAGCAGTCCGCGTCACCTCGTAGGGGACTCCCGGTGTCCCCCACGAGGGGATGTGCCCGGTCCGCGGCGTCGTTAGCGTCGAGCCATGGATTCGTACGGCGGTTCCCTGGGGTGGGCGCTCCTCACCGGACGCGACGCCGATCTGGAACCGCCGTCGGCCTGGTGGCGCGGACCGGTCTGGGTGAAGACGCTCCTCGCCGGATCCGCGCTCGCAGTGCTGGTGGGCCTGACCTACGGCACTTGGGCGCGATACCTCGGCGGTAACAGCCTGCCGCTGGTCTTCTTCCTGCTGATCCTGCAGGTCGTGCCGCCGTTGCTGGTCGTCAAGCGGCCGTTGACCGCCGTCCGGGTGGCGGCGGCGGGGATGGTCTGCGCGATCATCGCGGTCCTCTTCCCCGCCAGGCCCACGCTGTTCGGCCCGACCCTGTCGGACTGGCCGTTGCAGGTCCACGTCCTGCCGTATCTCCCGGTGCTCGCGATGACGCTCGCCCGCACGAAACCCGGGCAGGGCAGGGGGATCTCGATCATCGCCGTGACGCTGGCCGTCGGGGTCGGCGTCGCGCAGCTACCGCGCGCGGGCACGAAGACCTTGGTGTGGTCGTTGATCGTGGTGGCCGCGACCATCGCGGCGGGATACGGGATGCAGCAACGCCGCCGGGCGCTGGAGCAGGTCGACGCGGCCGAGCGCACGACGGTCGAGGAGCGGGCGAAACGGGCTTCGTTGCAGGAACGCGCGTTGATCGCCAGGGAACTGCACGACATCATCGGCCATCACCTCTCCCTGATCGCGCTGCGGACCGACAGCGCGCGCTACCGCGTCCCGGACGTGTCCGAGGCCGCGGAGGAGGAGTTCCGCGCCATCGGGGTCGCGGCGCGGGAAGCGCTCGACGAGGCCCGGCGGCTGGTCGGCGTACTGCGTGACACCGAGGCCGAGCCAGAGCACGAACCACAGCCAGGGCTCGCGGAGGTGCCGTCGCTGATCGACGGCTGCCGGGCCTCCGGGATCGGGATCCGCGCGAAGATCTCCGCCTGCGACGACGTTCCCGCGCTGATCGAGCTCGCCGCGTACCGGATTCTCCAGGAGGCGCTGAGCAACGCGGCACGGCACAGCCCGGGGGCGGAAGTGGAGGTCGAGGTGCGGCGAGGTCCCGATGGGCTCGAAATCCTCGTCGAGAACGGTCCGCCCACGAGGCCTGCCGCACCTTCGGCAGGTGACGGCACGGGCCTCGCCGGGATCGCCGAACGCGTTACCCTGATCGGCGGCTCCCACGAGGCGGGACCGCGGGCCGACGGCGGTTTCCGCGTGGCCGTCAAGCTGGATCTCCCGGGGGTGGACGACGCGTGACGACCGTTTTCATCGTCGACGACCAGGCCTTGGTGCGGGAGAGCTTCGCCGGCCTCCTGAACGCGCAACCGGGTCTGGACGTGGTGGGCCAGGCAGGCGACGGGATCGCGGCGCTCGCGAACATCGCCGCGCTGGCCACGCCACCGGACGTCGTCCTGATGGACATCCGGATGCCGGTGATGGACGGTCTCGAAGCGACCAGGCGGCTGCTCGAAGGTGACGGCGAGAAGCCGAAAGTGCTCGTCCTGACGACGTTCCATCTGGACGATTACGTCTACGAGGCGCTGCGGGCGGGCGCGAGCGGGTTCCTGTTGAAGGACGCGCCGTCGGCCGAACTGATCAACGCCATCGAAGTGGTCGCCGCCGGGGACGCGCTGCTCTCCCCCGCGGTCACGAAGCGGCTCATCGCGAACTTCGTGGCGAGCGCACCGGCTCCGCGGCCGTCCCCGGCGAGGTTCGACGTGCTCACCGAACGCGAACGGGAAGTGTTGCGGTTGATCGCGAAAGGACGGTCCAATCCGGAGATCGCCGCGGATCTGGTGCTCTCGGCACAGACGATCAAGACGTATGTCGGCCGGATACTGGCGAAACTCGGGTTACGGGACCGGGCACAGGCGATCGTGCTCGCCTACGAAGCGGGGCTCGTCTCCCCCACCTGACGGTCGGCGGGCCTCGTCAGCACGCGGACACCGAGCGGGACGAGCGCCAGGCCGAGGGCCACCGCGGTGAAGACGCTCAGGAGCTCGCTTTCCTTCAGCACCCCCATCCAGAGCGTGCACGGCCAGAGGAACAGCAGCGCCCGCACGATGCCAAAGGTGCCTGCGCGGAACGCCCCGATGGCCAGCAGCAGCCCGCCGGCGTATTGGCCGACCGACGCGGTGACCGGGATCCGCCACAACCCGTAGGACAGGTCGACGTAGTCGTCCATCACCAGCTTCGTCGCGTGGTCCAGACCGAGCTTGTCGACGAGCTCGAAGGCCGTCAGCTCGACACCGGCGAAGTAGACCCGTGCGAACAAGCCGAACGCGAGCAGCAGGAATCCCCACGCGGCCAACGCCGGCGCCTTCGCCGCGACGATTTTCGCCAGCGTCAGGAAAGCCGGCAGCAGGAGGACCGCTCCGAGCAGGAAGAGCGAGTACGCGGCCGTCACGAAGCCCGGGTTGGCGGCGTACGCGGCCAGCTGTCCGGGCGCGGCGAAGGGGTACTGGTCGAACCACGCGACCTGCTCCGGTGTGAAGTCCTTGAGCACCAGGTGTCGCAGCAACAGGCCCGCGCACCACACGAGCGGGGCGAGTATCAGTGCCACTCCGCCGATCCATCGGCCGGTTTTCCCGTTCATGGTGGAAGCGTCGCCGATGGGGACGGCGCGGGGCAGCGGGCGAAGGTCAGGCGGGAGCCTCGACTTTCGTCAGGTTCGGGGCTCACGCGGACGGTTAGGGCCAACCGTGAGTGGTCGTGCTGGGTGCCCACGTCTCGCGCGCTGGCGCGGTTACGCGTGACTGGATGGACGACACGCGTGTCCCGCCGGACGTTGCGAAAGCCACTTTCGCAACGTTGAAGGTTGCGAAAGTGGCTTCGCAACGTCGGCCATGGCCGGGTAGGTACCCAAGACCCCCTTGGCCAGACCCGTCACGAGCCCGGAAAAGCAGCAGGGCCGCCTCCCCGAAGGGATGACGGCCCTGCTTGGAAAGCTTGGATCAGATCACGGTGACCGAGGTGGCCTGCGGACCCTTCGCGCCCTGCCCGATCTCGAACTCCACGCGGGCGTTCTCCTCGAGGGTACGGAAGCCGTTGCCCTTGATCTCGCTGTAGTGCACGAAGACGTCGCCGCCGCCGTTGTCGGGAGTGATGAAGCCGAACCCCTTCTCGGAGTTGAACCACTTCACAGTGCCCTGAGTCATAAAATCTCCATATGCAACACAAACAAACAGGAAGCCACGTCGGCAGCCCGGGTCTTGACCAGACGGTTTGCTTCCCCGGAAACACGAGGAGACACTACGCCCGCTGAGTTCTGCGAGCGTGAACCAACACGAACACAAAAAACGAGACCTGAATCAGTAAAGCACACCTCACGCAGGCCGACAAGCGTCTTCACCCTGGTGTGCGCAGCCGCACTGTACCTCTCCCGGCGAGGCCTCCGCCGACCGGCCTATTCGCCGCTGGCGGCGCGCAGGGGCACCTCGGTGCCGAACGGCGAACGGCGCAACGCCTCCCGGTTCGTGGCCACGACGGCGATGTCGTGGGTCTCGGCGTCCGCGCTGAACAGCACCGGCACCACGCCGGAAACGGACTTGTCCTGTGGCTTCGTTTCGTCAGCCATGTTTTCTCCCAGTGTCAACACAACGCTCTAAGTACTGCGTGCCAACAACTTCACCGGTGATCGCTCCGGTCCATATCGGACCCTCGGTGTTGCGGCGATTGTGCCACGGCCGACCGACAAAATCCGGTCTCCGCGACCGAAAGTCGGCCGAGTCGTCACCGGTTTCCCACCCTTTGGAGCAGGTGAAGGCGGCCCCACAAGGGTTTCTGTGTATCCCCTGAGAAAAAGTACCGCCCGGTGCTCCGGCGCGGCGGCCCCTACTGGCCGCCTTGCTGCGGCCTCGCGGCGCCCAGCAGGCTCGTCAGCCGGATGTCCGGGGTCACCACGTCCGGATCCGTCCTGATGTCGATCACGCACGGCCGTTGCCGCACCAGCGCGCTCGCGATGATCGGCTCCAGCTCTTCCCGGTCGTCCACGGTGTACCCGGCGGCCCCGAGCCCGCGAGCCCACGACGCGAAGTCGGTGATGGGGACGGTGACGCCCGAAAGCCGTCCGTGCTTGCGCGCCTGGTGCACGGCGAGCGGGCCGTGCACTCCGTTCTGGAACACCAGGACAGTCACCGGGACGCGGTAGCGGACGGCGGTCTCGATCTCCTGGCCGGTCATGAGCGCGCCGCCGTCGCCCGCCATCGCGATCACCGTCCGGCGTGGTTCGGCGAGTTTCGCCGCGACCGCCGCGGGGACCGCGTACCCCATGGCCGCGTTGCTCGGGCCGAGCTGGCTGCGCGGCGCGGTGAAACACCAGTAGCGGTGCATGAACTGGGCGAAGTTGCCCGCGTCGCTGGTCACGATCGCGTCCTCGGGCGCGAGTTTGCGCACCGCCCGGATGACGTCGGCCGGGTGGACGCGCGTGGCGCCGCTCGTGTCGGGCGGGGTCATGAAGGTGTGCACGGCGGCGTTCGCGGCCGACGCGCGCCGCTGCCGTGGCGAGGCGACATTGCGCAGTTCACGCAGGAAGGGCTCGACCTCGGAGTCGACCCGGAAGGTCAGGCCGCCGCGGCGGGCGGGCTCGATCCCCGTGCCGACCAGCACCAGCGTCTGCGACGGCGTCGGGTAGCGGAAGGACTGGGTGGTGACCTCGTCGAGCTGGGTGCCCAGCGCGAGCACGAGGTCCGCGCGCTCCAGCGCGTCGAGCTGCCGCGCGGGGATGCCGATGCCGAGGTGGCCGGCGTAGCGCGCGTGGTTCTCGGGAAAGGCGTCCTGGCGGCGGAACGCGTTGTACACCGGCAACGCGAGCTCGTCGGCGACGGCGATCAGCTCGTCCCGCGCGGCGCGGGCCCGGCCGCCAACGATCACCACCGGGTAGCGGGCCTCGTCGACCAGCTGCGCGACCGCCTCGGCGGTCCGGCCGAGCGCGCCGGTGGCGGGCGGCCGCACGGAGGCGACCGGTTTCGCCGAATCGAACGGGACCCCCCAGAAATCGGCGGGGACGGCGACGACGGTGGGCCCCGGCCGCCCTTCCCGGCAGCGGGTCAGCGCCTCGACCAGCAGGCCGGGGACCTCGTCCGGCGATTCCGCGCGGCCGGTCCACTTCGAGATCGGCTCGAACATCGCGGTGAGGTCGGCGGTGGGCAGCTCGCTCGTGGGCCCCGGATCCTGCGGCGGGTTCTCCAGGAGGACGACCATCGGGCTCTCGTCCTGGTACGCCGTGGAGACGCCGATCGCCAGGTTCGCCGCGCTCGGGCCGCGGCCGGCCAGCAGCACCGCGGGGTGCTCGGTCAGCTTGCCTTCGGCCTCGGCCATGAAGGCGGCGCCGGAGTCGTGCCTCGCCGAGACGAAGGTGATCGAGCGTTCGCGTTGCAGCGCGTCGAGCAGATCCAGGAAGGACTCACCCACCACCGCGTACACGCGGTGGATCTGCGCCTCGGTCAGGATCCGCACGGCCGTCTGGGCGACGGACGCTCCCGGTTGGTATCTAATGAGAAGAGCTTAGGCGGGCGGTGATCGGTGCCGTCAAGCGATCTTCCGATTCCGGCAACCCCGGAGCGGCGGAATGTCCGAAATTCGGAACGTGTTCGAGCAAGGGAGCACGAAAACGTGACCTCAGCCACCGCCGGACGTGAAACTGTTTTCACTTACGGGGCGCCGGCCTTGAAGTACGGCACCGGGTCGAGCGACGAGATCGGCTACGACCTCACCCAGTACGGCGCGCGCCGCGTGCTCGTCCTGACCGACGCGGGCGTCGCCGCGACGGGCTGGCCACAACGGATCGCCGAAGGTATCGAGACCTATGGCATCGAAGCCGTCGTCTTCGACGGCGTGCACGTCGAGCCGACCGACGTCAGCATGCGGAAGGCCGTCGACTTCGCCCGCGGGCAGGGCGAGTGGGACGCCTTCGTCGCCGTGGGTGGCGGGTCGGCCATCGACACCGCCAAGGCGGTGAATCTGTTGACCAGCAACGACGGCGACCTGATGGACTACGTCAACGCGCCGGTCGGCGGCGGCCGCGCGCCGAGCGCGCCGCTGAAACCGCTGGTCGCGGTGCCGACCACGACCGGGACGGGTTCGGAGAGCACCACGGTCTGCGTGCTGGACGTGTTGTCACTGCGCGTGAAGAGCGGCATCAGTCATCTCCGGATGCGGCCGAGCCTCGCCGTGGTCGACCCGCGGCTGACGGTCTCGCAGCCGCCGGAGGTCACCGCCGCGAGCGGGATGGACATCCTTTGCCACGCCGCAGAGAGCTACACGGCCAAGCCGTACACCGAGTTCGACCGGAAGCGCCCGGAGGACCGGGTCCCTTACTGTGGCTCGAATCCGCTGGCCGACATGTTCGCCGAGCAGTCGCTGCGGCTGCTGTCGTGGGCGCTGCCCGCGGCCGTGCGGGACGGCTCCGACATGAAGGCACGCGAGGCGATGGCGCTCGCCGCGACGTTCGCCGGGCTCGGCTTCGGCAACGCCGGCGTGCACATCCCGCACGCCAACGCGTATCCGATCGCCGGGCAGGTCCGGGACTTCCATCCGTCCGGGTATCCGGGCGACGAAGCGATGGTGCCGCACGGGATGGCCGTCTCGCTGACGGCGCCGGCCGCGTTCCGGTTCACCTTCGACGCCGCGCCGGACCGGCACATCCGGGTGGCCCGGCTGCTCGCGCCGGACTACGAATGGCCGGGCGATCTGCGGGAACACCTGCCCGCGGTACTCGGGCAGATCATGCGGGAGATCGGGATCCCCAACGGGATCGGCGCCGTCGGGTACACCGAGTCCGATGTGGACTCACTGGTTTCCGGCACGGTGAAACAACAACGGCTGCTGGCGACGGCGCCGCGCGAGGCGTCCGAAGCCGATCTCGCCGTCATCCTGCGGGAATCGGTGACGCTGTGGTGAACGCCGAGTACCCGCACTGGCAGACGGTTCCGTTGCGGTGGAAGGACAACGACGTCTACGGGCACGTCAACAACGTCGTCCACTATTCGGTGATGGACACCGTGATCAACACGTGGCTGATCGAACGCGGCGGCCTGGACATCGAAACCGGTGAAGTCATCGGGCTGTGCGTGGAATCGCAGTGCAAGTACCACGCTTCGGTGTCGTTCCCGGGAGAGCTCGAGGTCGGCCTGCGGGTCGGCCACCTCGGCCGGTCCAGTGTCCGCTACGAGGTCGGGATGTACTCGAAGGAGACGGTGATCGCGGAAGGTCACTTCGTGCACGTCTTCGTCGATCGCGAATCCCGGCGGCCGGTCCCCGTCGAAGGTCTACTCCGGAGCGCGCTGGAAGAACTGCGCACTGGGCTGGGGTAAGCGCGGCGACCACGCGTGCATGAGCTGGGCGTAGCGCGTGGACCGGTCCATGAGTTCGAGGTGGGTGCCGAGGGCGGTCTCCTTGCCGTCCATCACCAGGACCCGGTCCGCGCGCAACGCCGACGACAGCCGGTGCGCGATCACCACCAGCACCCCGCCCCGCTCGGCGAACGCCCGCTCCGCGCGGGCTTCGGCGGGCGGGTCGAGGTGCGACGTCGCCTCGTCGAGGATGACGACGCCCGCTTCGCTCGCGTAGACGCGCGCGAGCGCGATCAGCTGCGCCTCGCCGGCGGACAGCGTGCCGTGCCCGATCTCGCCGTCGAGCCCGCCCAGCCGCGTGACCAGCGGTTCCGCGCCGACGGCCGCCACCGCCGCCAGGAGTTCGCGGTCCATCGCGGTCTGCGCGAACAGGCCGACGTTGTCCCGCACCGACCCCGCGAAGACGTAGGCCTCCTGCGGGATCAGCGCGATCATCCGGTGCCGCAGCGCCGACGGCACCTCCCGGACCGGCACGCCACCGAGCAGCACCCGGCCACCCTGCGGTTCGAGCATTCCGGTCAGGAGCCCGGCCAAGGTCGATTTACCGATACCGCTCGGCCCCACGACCGCGAGCCGCTCGCCGGGCCGCAGGTGCAGGTCGAGCCCGCGCACCACCGGCTGCGCCGCCGCGCCCCAGCTGAAGGTCAGGTCGCGCACGTAGATCGCGGTCCCGTCGGGTTCGGCCGTGCCATCGGGCTCGGGCTCGGCTTCGGCGGTCTCCGCGAGCCGCCGCAGCGCGACGATCAGCCGCAGCACCACGGTGCTCGCGGTCGCGGCCAGTCCACGCAACGCAGGCTGCATCGTCGTCGCGAGGTAGACCAGCGCGCCGAGCGCGGCGCCGGCGGTGAGCACCCCGTCCCGGACCATGCCCGGTGCCACCAGCAATGCCAGGAGCAGCGGCACGAACCCGCCGGTCGCGATCACCACCGTCCGTGCCGCCCCGGACCGCGCCACCCGCACGGCCGCCGCGGCCTGCGTGTCGATGGCGTCGTAGAGCTCCAGCGCGGCCAGCGGTTCCGCGCCGCAGGCGACGACGTCGCGCATCCCGGACAGCGACGCGCCCGCCACCTCGGCGGTCCGCTCGTCGGCGAGCGCCAGCGCGCGCTGGCGGCGAGCGAGTGACGGGAGCAGACAGGCGAACACCGCGACCGCGACCACCACCGGGATCGCGACGATCAGCGCCAGCGAACCGGCGACGGTGAACAACCCGGCCAGCGCCGCCACCGTCGTCACGATCATCCCGCGCGCCTGCACCAGCAGCCCGGCCGTGGCGTCGCGGACGACTTCGACGTGCTGGGTGATGCGGGCGACGCCGCTGGCGTCCGGCTGGTTCCGCGGCGGCGCCGGATCGTGCAGGACCCCGCGGACGACGGCCGTCACCAGCGCGTCGCGCAGCGGCTCGACGACCTTGCCGAGCTGATGCCACACCAGCCGTGAACCGAACGCGCCGATCACGGCGACCAGCCCGAAGATCGCGAGCCAACGCAGTCCGGTGCCTGGCCGATCCGCGGCAAACCCCTCGTCGACCGCGAGCTCGACCAGGCGACCGGACAAGAACGCGGGCGCGCTTTCCAGTACGGAGCAGGCCAGCAGGACCAGCCCGCCGCGCCACTGCCCGGCCAGCGCCGAGCGGTAGAGCCCCCAGACACTCATTGCGCACCCTCGGTGAAAACGGCTCGATAGGCCGGATCCCGCCACAGCTCGTCATGCGCGCCGACCGCCCGGACCCGGCCGTCTTCCAGCCACACCACCGCATCCGCCCGCGACGCGGTGGCCGCGCGATGCGTCACCACCACCCGGGTCCGGCCGGGGAGCGTGCGTTCGATCGCCTCTTCGACCGCGGCTTCGGTGACCGTGTCGAGGCTGGCGGTGGCGTCGTCGAGGATGAGCACCCGCGGCGCGTGCGCGATCGCGCGCGCCAGCCCGATCCGCTGCGCCTCCCCGCCGGACAGCGGTGTCTCCGAAAGCGGCGTCCGGTAGCCGTCCGGCAACCGGACGATCAGGTCGTCGACCTGGGCGGACCGGCAGGCCGCGCGCACGGCGGCCTCGCCTGCCCACGAGCCGTAGCCGACGGCGTCACCGATCGTCGCCCCGAGCAGCGCGGGCCGTTCGAAGGCGAACCCGACGACCGCGCGGAGCTCGTTCGGCCGCAGCCGCTCCACCGGGCGGCCGTCGAGCAACGCCGCTCCTTCGTCCGGGGTCAGCAGTCCGCCGAGGACGTTGACCAGCGCGGACTTCCCCGCACCGGAACGCCCGACGACCGCGGTGAACCGGCCGCCCGGCACGAGCAGGTCGACGTCGGCCAACGCGCCTTCGACGGTGACACCGCGCAGTTCGAGCGTGCCCCGCCCGGGAACCACGCCGAGGTCGCCCGGTTCCGGGACCGGCGAGTCCAGCACCTCGTTGATCCGCCGCGCGCACGACCGCGCGCGGGAAAGTGTGGTGAGCAAAGGAATCTGGGTGATCAAGCCCATGCCGAGCGCGACGTAGCCGAGCGCCGCGAGGACCTGGCCGACGGTCAGCCTGCCGTCCAGCACCCCGAAACCGGCGGCGGCGAGCACCGCGAGTTCGACCGCGGGCAGCAGCAGCCCGGAGCGCCACACCATCCTGGCCTGCGTCCGCCACATCCCGCGGCCGGCGAGGCTCAGTTTCGGCAGGGGCCGCAGCACCCGTTCGGCCTCGCGGTCGGCGGTGCCCGACGCGGCGATCGTGCGGAGCCCGGCGACGGCGTCGACCATCCTCGCCGCGAGTTCGCCGGACACCTCTTGATAGGTGAGGACGTCGTCCGCGGTGTTCCTCAGATGGGTTCGCGCGAGCATCAGGCCGAACGGGATGCTGCCGAGGAAGACGAGCGCGAGCCGCCAGTCCATCACGGCGAGCAGGACGACCGCGCCGCCGGAGATCAGGGTGGTCGAGCCGAGCTGGACGACGACCGAGGCGACCATTCCCGCGCCGGTGCAGTCACCGGTGAGCCTGCTGATCGCGTCGCCGTCGGCGAAGGTCGATCGGGTGCCGAGCGCGAGATAGCGATCGGCGAGTTTCCGGCGCAGCCAGGCGGTCGCGGACGCGGTCATCCGCGCGGTGAGGATGCCGCCGATCAGGCCGACGGCGATTTCGGTGACACCGAGGACGATCAGCCAGGAGACCTCGGGAAGGCTGGGCCGCCCGGCCACCACGGCGTCCACCGCGGCGGCGAGCGCGCCGGGCAGCAGCAGTCCCGCCGCCGTCCCGGCGAGCGCGCTGAGGATCAGCCCGATCAGGCGGGGACGATCGAGCAAGGTCACCGTGACCAGCAGACGATCGGCGGAACCCGCCATCCCACTCCTTACAACGTGATCCCAACGAGATGAACCGGAAGGCAAAATAAAGGCGCGGGAGCGGCGCACTTGGCCTGTGCCGCTCCCGCGCCCTCAGTGTTCAGCCGTGACTCAGTGGCAGGTCAGCAGGCTGACGGTGCTGTTGGCGCAGGAGGCCAGCAGGCTGAGGTTGCTCGCGCCGCCGTGGCTGCCACCGCCGCCGCCTTCGAGGACCTCGGGGGTTTCCAGAGCCTGCAGGTCGAGAACCAGTTCCATGGTGTTCCCTTTCACTAGTTATCTCTTGGTCCGCTGCCCTCACTGGACAGCAGTTCGGGAGGACAGGAAGGGCAGCGCGGCCTTCCCGTCCAGGGTGGTGGCCAGTGCGAGCAGGACGCCCGCGCCGCCGGTGACGACGTCCATCGACAGCCGCAGCAGCTGGTTGCCGGGGAACGCCAGGCCGCCCTTGTACGGCACCGCGTACCAGGCGAGCCGGGAAAGATGCAGGTCGATGGCGTCGCGGACCCGCTGGTCCGGTTCGGCGCCCATGGCCAGCGCGGTCATCAGCCCCCCTCGGCCGAACAGCAGACCAGGGTGGATGACGAACTCGCCGCGGCACGCTTCACGCAGGCCGGGAAGGCTCTTCAGCGCCTTCGCGTCGGGACGGTGCTTCGCCAGCTCCTCGGCGACCATGAGGATCCCGGCGCTGCCGACACCCACGTAGGGCAACGTCCGGGTCTCGCCGTCGCGGACCTGCAGCGAGCCGTCGTCGGACTCGACGCACTCCTCGATGTCCCGCTCCAGCGCCTGGTCCGCGAAGGACAACCAGCCCTCTTCGCGGGTGCGCTCGAACAGCCGCACGAACAGCAGCGCCGGGCCGGACCAGCCGTTGAGCAGCCCGGCCCTGCCGAAGTCTCCGGGAGGGGCGGCGGTTTCGAGCGCTTCGGCGAGCCGGACGGCGGTGGCGAGCGCCTGCCTGCCGAACTCGTTGTCCTTGCGGGACACCGCGAAGTGCAGCTGGGTGAGCCCGATCCCGGACAGGCCGCCTTCCAGGCCGTGGTCGGTGGTCTGCTCGACCAGCGTCGCCGACGCCGACAGCAGCTTGGTGGCCTCGTCCCGGTATCCGAGTTCTTCGAGGACGTACGCGATCCCGTACGAGCCGTCGTAGAAACCCGGACGTCCCGGGGGTTCGCGGCGGATCGAGTCCAGCAGCCAGCGCTCGTGCTCCCGGTGACGCTCGCCGCTGGTCGCTTTCAGTGCGTAGAGGACGCCGGCCGCGCCGTAGCCGAAGCACGCTCCGCCGACGCGGAACTGCTCGATGTCGCCGGGGAAGAGCCGGTCGGTGCGCTCGGGGGTCGCGCTGGCGAGGATCGCCTCGGTGATCTGCTTGCGCACCAGCGCCCAGTCCGGCTTGTCCTGGTCCAGCTCGGTCGCGCTCGTCAGCGGCGGCACGTCCCTGGGCGCGAGCTCGGCGACGATCGAGTCGGCGTAACCCTCCGGGACGTCGAAGCGCTGCTGGACGAAGTCCGCGAGCCCGCGCAGCTTCGCCGGGGCGAGTTCGAGGAGCGTGGTGAGCGGCAGGAAGATCCACAGTTTCAGGACGGCGAGCGCGTACTGGTCGACCTCGAAGCCGTTCCGGTCCCGCGGGGCGCGGAAGCCGGGCGCGCCGAGGGCGGGCCGTTTGCCGCTTTCGACGTCGGCCGCCATCTCGAAGTCGATCAGCGAGACCGTGTCGGTGTCTTCGGTGTCTTCGTCGACCAGGATGTTCAGCGAGTGCAGGTCGCCGAAGACGATCCCGCGGCCGTGCACCTCACCGACCATCGCCTCCACCCGCCGGACCAGCGCCAGCGCGCGTTCGGTGTACGCGGCGATGTCGGCCTCGGTGGTGTCGCGCCTGGTGAGCGGGTAATTGCGGGCGAGCCAGTTGCCGAGCGAGACGCCGGGCATGAACTCCATCGCCAGGAAGTGGTGCTCCCAGACGGTGAAGCGGTCGTAGGTGGCGGGGATGCCGTCGATGCCCTTCAACCGCTCCAGCACCTCGTGCTCGCGGCGGAGACGTTCGACGGCGTCGACCTCGTCGCGGTCCAGGCCGGCGAACGGCCGCGCCTCCTTGAGGACCACCCGTTCGCCGTCGGTCTTCCGGTCGGCGAGGTACACGCCGCCGCCGTTGGAGAAGTGCAGCGAGCTCTTCACCTGATAGGGGAACTGATCCGCGCCGCCGCTCTTGCGAGCCGCGAGATGAGGCGCGAGGAACTCCGGAATCGTCACCCAGTCGGGGACGGAGAAGGTCGGCTCGCGTTTGTCCGGGACCAGCGTCCCGTCCGGCTTGCGCACCGCGAGGACCCGCTTGCCGTCGAGTTCGACCCATTGCTCGGCGAATCCGCCGTAGCGGACGTAGAGCGGCCCGGCACCATACCGAAGATCACTGAGAATGTAAGCCCCCGGCTCACCGTCGAGCTTCGCCGACAACTCGGCGAGAACGCGCTCGAGCTCGTTGTTGTCAGCCGGATAAAGAGTCAGTAACTTACCGCTTCCGTCACGCGGAGCGTATTTCGAATTCCTTGCCAGCAGGGTGCTCCGCGACCGGAGATGCTTGTAGGACACGTCGTGCTCGACACAATGCTCGTGCACCTTCACGAGCACCCGCTCGGCGTTGCCCAAACCTGCGGAAACGTGGATTTTCCAGCCCTGCAAGGGAAGGTTTCGAGCAACCGGATGCAACAGCCGCCACACTCCGCGCACTCCGGTGCGCCAGCCCGCCTCGGGTGCCGGCAGCAGGGAGGCGAAATCGTCGGCGGCGTCCCCGGTTTCCCGCTGCTCATCGAAGAACAGTGGATCGGCGAAGCAATACGCTTCGTACCGGACGTCCATCGAGCGCCCCCTCCTTGGCACCAATCGGATGGGCCATGTGCACCATCGCGATGGAGAATATTCCACCCGCCGGACCCCGAACGGCCAATCCGCCATATCGGGGGTTCGGATGGGCTGTTCAGGGACGTGAATTCGAAATCTACCGAATGGTAGGGGTACCCAGCGTGAGATCAACTCGTATTTCAACCACCCGGTCGGTGTGTAACAGGAACGAACCGGCGAGGTAATCCCTGGTCCAGGTGGCCAACACAAAAACGCGCGACCGAATTGACAGAGCGCCAACCGAACGCGCTTCGTGATCTATTCACCCGAGGTCTGGACCAGTGCGCCGGTGCGTGGCGCCCGCCACGCACCCTGCCGGTCGCCCGCCGGCGGTGATCCGCCCGGAGGTACGTTGTCGCCGGTGGAGCAGGTAAGGAGGCCGACGTGATCACAGGCTTCGCGGTGACCGTCGCGATCTGCGCGACGCTGGTCGCGGCGTGGAGTTTCGTCCAGGCCGCGCGTAAGAAACTGCCGGACAACGCGCTGCTCGCCGGCCTCGCCGTGGTCGAGGTCCTGCTGGTGGCCCAGCTCGTGATCGGGGTCGTGCTGCTGATCGGCGGCGGCAACCCCGGCAGCATGGCCACCTATCTCGCCTACCTGATCGGCTGCCTCGTCGTACTCCCGCTCGGGACGGTCTGGGCGCTGGCCGAGCGCACCCGGTCGAGCACCGTGATCCTCGGCATCGCCTGTCTCGCGATCCCGGTGATGGTGCTGCGGCTGCACGAGGTCTGGGCGGGCGCCAGTGCGTGAGAAAACCGAGGAGAAGACGGTGGACAAGGCTTCCGGGCCGGGACGGATCCTGGTCGCCGTGTACGCGATCTTCGCGCTGGCGGCGACCTCACGCGCCGCCGTGCAGATCAGCACCAAGTTCCACGAAGCGCCGCTGGCCTACGCCCTCTCCGCGTTCGCGGCCCTCGTCTATCTCCTGGCCACCGTCGCGCTGGCCCGCCGCGGCGCGGGCTGGTGGCGGATCGCACTGGTCGCCTGCGCCGTCGAACTGGTCGGCGTGCTGACCATCGGCACCTTCAGCCTCTTCGACCGCGAGGCCTTCCCGCACGCCACCGTGTGGTCGGTCTACGGCCAGGGATACCTCTTCATCCCGTTGGTGCTTCCGGTGATCGGGTTGTACTGGTTGCGGCGGACGAAGCCCTGACACGCAACTCGCGTGATCAGAGGCGTATCTCGCGTGATTGAAGGCGTAACTCGTGTGTTCCGCCTCTGATCACGCGAGTTACGGCTCCAATCACGCGAGATACGCCTTCCATCACGAGTCGAAGCAGCCCTTTTCGTTGAGCGGCCCGAAGGTGGGCAGCACCAGACCGCACAGGTAGCCGTCGATCCAGCGTCCGTTGCCCGCGACGTTGGTGAGCACCCGGATCGCCGGGGCGAACGCGGCGATCCCCTTCGCCAGCGAATCCTGGTTGCGCTGGAGCATCGACGTCAGCCGGTCGAGTTGTTCGAGGACCGGCCCGAGCTGGCCGTCGTTGTCGGCGATGATGCCGTCGAGCGCGGTCGCGAGCCGTTTCGATCCGTCGAGCAGATCCTTGATGGCCTGCTGCCGGGTGGAGATCGCGCGCAGCAGCGCGTTGCCGTCCTGGATCAGCCGCTGGACCTCGGTGTCGCGGTCGACGAGGGTCTGCGACACCTGCCGGGTGTTCGCGAGCAGCGTCCGGAGCTGCCGGTCGCGGGAGGCGATGGTGCCGGACAGTTTCGAGATCCCGTCCAGCGCCGAGCGGACGTCGGCGGGCGTATCGGCGAAGGTCGCCGAAATTGTGTCGAAGCTTTTCGCGAGCTGGCCGACATCGATGGCGTCGACGGTTTTCGACAAATCCCGAAACGCTTCAAGAACGTCATACGGCGCGGTGGTCCGCCGCAGCGGAATGGGATCTCCGGGATCGAGGACCGCTTCGCCGTGCGGATCGAGCGCCAAGTACTTCTGCCCCAGCACGTTCTTGATCCGAATGGACGCGCTCGTGGCGTCACCGACCCAGGCGTCCTTCACCCGGAACGACACGAGCACGCGGTCACCTTCGAGGTCGATCTCGGACACCTTGCCGACCTTCACCCCGGCGATCCGGACGTCGTTGTCCGCCCGCAGCCCGCCCGCGTCGGAGAATTCGGCGGAATAGGTGGTGCCGCCACCGATGACCGGCAACGCGTCGGCGTTGAGCGCCGCCGCCATCCCGAGGGCCATCGTGGTGAGCCCGGCGAGCGCGAGCTTGATCGGATCCACCGCACCGAAGGACCTCATCGTCTCACCTCGCAGGTCACAAGCGGCAAAGCTTAAGGGCCGCTCACGCCCATCGCCAGGCGAAACGTTGCACCGATCGGGTGGCAATGTCTGTCCATTGTGGACTCTAATCGAGCCGGACCTCGTAATGGAGCGTCTTGTACTTCTTCAGCCGGTGTACGAGCGGGACGAAGAAGCCGTGCAGGAGCCGATGCTTCCCGGCCAGGAGGGCGGCCGCGTGCCGGGCCTCTTCACCTTCGAGCAGACGGGCACGTCCGCGCACCGGCTCCCCGGTCGGAGTGCCGCGAAACGTCGACGGGGCGATCTCGATCCGCGGATCGTTCCGCAAGCGCTTGGCCTTCCACGCCGCGTCATACGTACGGATGTACGCGTGATCCCCTTCGACGGCGATGTTGACCGGTGTCCCGATGGGCGTCCCGTCCCGCTTGAAAGTCTTCAGCAGAACCGTCTTCTGGTCCGTGAACCTGGCGAGTTTCGTGGTCATGTCCCTGTGACGAGATCGCCGCGCGAAACGTGACGGCTAGCGCCAGAGCCCGTCCGCCGTCCCCCGCGCGACATGCTCCTCGTAGATCTCGACCTTCCGGCTGATCAGCTCCAGGCAATCGGCCAGTTCGGCGATCCGGTTCCGCACGGTCTTCTGGTGTTCCCGCAGCAGCTCCAGCCGCTTTTCCTCGTTTCCCGGCCCCTGCCGGACGAGTCCGGCGAATTCGCGGATGGTGGCGAGCGGCATCCCGGACGCCCGGAACTTCGTGCAGTTCACCAGCCAATCGACGTCCTGCTCGGTGTACACGCGGCGGCCGCCCGCGTCCCGTTTCACCGGCGCCGCGAGCAGCCCTTCCTTCTCGTAGAAGCGAAGCGCGTGCACGCTGAGGCCCGTCCGGGCGGTGACCTGGCCGATCGCGAGTTCCGTCACCACAGCGACGATAGCCTGTTGACCTAGAGCGCCCTCTAGCTCCTAGCGTCCGCCCCATGACCAACGCACAACACAAGATCGGCTCCGGTTTCGGCGCGCGCAGCACCGCCGCCGAAGTACTGGACGGAATCGACCTCTCCGGCAAGCTCGCCCTCGTCACCGGCGGCTATTCGGGGCTGGGCCTGGAAACCACGCGCGCACTGGCAAACGCGGGCGCGCACGTGGTCGTCCCCGCTCGCCGCCCGGCCGACGCCGAGGCGGCGCTCGCCGGGATCTCCGGCACCGAGGTCGACGAGCTCGACCTCGCCGATCTGGCGAGCGTCGAGGCCTTCGCTCGCCGGTTCCTCGCCACCGGCCGGCCGGTCGACCTGCTGATCGCGAACGCCGGGATCATGGCCGCGCCGGAGCGGCGGGTCGGACCCGGCTGGGAATCGCATTTCGCGATCTGCCACCTCGGCCACCACGCCCTGGTGAGCAGGCTCTGGCCCGCGCTGAAGGCGGCAGGCGGTGCCCGCGTCGTCTCGGTGTCCTCCTCCGGTCATCATTCCTCGCCGATGCGCTGGGACGACGTCCAGTTCGAACGCGGCTACGACCGCTGGCTCGCGTACGGCCAGGCCAAGACGGCCAACGCGCTGTTCGCGGTGTGGCTGGACACCCTCGGCGCCGAACACGGGATCCGCGCGTTCAGCCTGCATCCGGGCGCGATTCTCACTCCCCTGCAGCGGCATCTGCGGCCGGAGGAGATGGTCGAACGCGGCTGGATCGACGAGCACGGGAATCAGGCCGACCCGGACTTCAAAACGCCGGAGCAGGGCGCGGCCACCCAGGTCTGGGCGGCGACGTCACCGATGCTCGACGGGATGGGCGGGCTCTACTGCGAGGACTGCGACGTCGCCGAGCTCGCCCCCGACGAGGGCGAGTGGGTCGGCGTACGCCCGTACGCGATCGATCCCGGCGAGGCCGCGCGGCTCTGGAAGCTCTCCGGCGACCTCACCGGGACCGTCCTCGCCTAGTTCCAGAACTTGATCTCGGGGTTGCCCGGCACCGGCCCGTCCAGCAGCGGCTGATGCCCGCCGCGCAGGTTCTTGTCGAAGAACGCGGACACGTACGCCCTGGTCAGCGCCATTCCGCGCTCGCCGCCGAGCAGCTCGGGCTTGCCGAGCCCGAGCTGTTCACCGAGGACACCGACGTCGGTGAAGGACGCGTGCCCGGCCGCCGCGACGCTGATCCAGCGCTTCCAGCCGGTGAGGTTCGGCCAGCTCCCCGCCCACGTCGTGTCCGGGCCGGCCGGGGTGTACTCGCTTTCGCGGCCGAGCAGCAGGAACGGCCGGTCGATCCCGGACGCGGGGATCGGCGACCACAGCCTGCCGTCCAGGTCGGCGCCCGCGCGGATCCGCGAGTCGTCGATCATCGCGGTCGGCGTGCTGTATCCGCCGATGGAATGCCCCGCCATCCCGATGCGCGCCCGGTCGATCAGGTGGGACCAGCGCGACGAAGGCCTGGTCAGCGTGTCGAGGACGAACGAGGCGTCCGCGGAGCGGATCGGCGGGAGCAGTGTCGATTCGGACCCGCACGCGGCGCATTCGGTGACGCGCCCGTCGGGGAAGGCGGTGCCGTGGGACTCGTAGTTGTGGCCGATCAGCGCGACGACGAACCCCTTGCTCGCCAGCTCTTCCGCGAGCCCGGTGAGCGTCGTGCGCGGTTTGCCGAATCCCGGCGACAGGACGACGAGCGCGCGCTTCCCCGGCCGGGGCGGGGCGTCGACCCTGGCGCTGGTGCGGGTCCCGGCGACCAGTGCGGGGTCGATGTCGGGGAGGCCCGATTCGGTCAGGAACGCCTTGGCCTCGGCCAAGGTGAGGTAAGGCCGTTTCGGGCCGATCGGTGCCAGCGCGGGATAGAACATCGACACCATCAGCTCGCGCGGCCCGGACGGCACCCAAGGGTCCTGGCGCGAGCGGTCGACGAGGTGGAGGTCGGTGGAGCCGACGGGATACGAGCCGGTCGGCGGCGGCAGCGTCAAGCGTGGGGCCGCGGTGGCGGGGCTCGCCAGGGACACCATGCCGGCGAGGGCGGCCAGCGCGACGAGAAGCCTTCTCATGAGGTTTCCGTTTCTGTCGAGGATCTTCCTGCGACCAGGCTGGAGCCCGCCGCCGTATTCGCGCGTCTGCCGCAGGTCGTATCCCGGGGTCTGCCGCGAGAGGGATTCGCGCCGCCTGTTCCTCCGATTACGCTCGGCTGGTGCTGGCCTTCCTCAGGAATCACCCGAGAGCCGTCGACCGCGGCCTGACCATCCTCATCGGACTGTCCACTGTGGTCTCGGCGGACGATCCGGAGGGCTTCGAGTGGTGGCTGGTCTCCTTGGTGGCCTTGGCTTCCCTGCTCGTCCGGCACCGGAATCCCACGATCACCTTCGCGGCCGGGGGCACGGCCTCGCTCCTGCATCTGGCCATGGGCAACGACCTCAAACCGGTCGACGTCGTGGCGCTGATCGGTCTCTTCTCCGTCGCGGCCTGGGGGTCGCGACGGCGTTCCGCCGGTTTGCTGGCCGCGGGGTTGCTCGTCGCCGGGGCGTGGTCGTTCTACGCCTCGGAAGCGAACACGCGGACCCCCGTCCCGATGCCGCCGCGGATCATCGTCATCGATCGGCTGGCCCCGGTCGCCACCGACGCCGACGACCACCAGGTGCAGGACTGGGGCGGTTTTCCGGCCATCGGCCTGTCGCTCGGCGTGGCGTGGCTCGCCGGGCTGAACACGCGGCAGCGCCGGATCCGCCTGTCGGTGCTGGAGCAGCGGGCCGCCGACCTCGAACGCGAACGCGACACCCAGGCCGCGCTGGCCGTGGCCGCCGAACGCGGCCGCATCAGCCGCGAACTGCACGACGTCGTCGCGCACGCGCTTTCCGTGGTGGTCCTGCAGGCCCAAGGTGCCCAAGCGGAGCTGGACCGGCGACCCGAACGGTCGCGGGAGGCGCTGGACGCCATCGTCGACACCGGGCGCACCGCGTTGAGCGAGATCCGGCGGCTGCTCGGCGCGCTCGGCCAGGACGAGCCGGAGTGGGAACCCCGGCCCGGCGCGGAGCGCCTGCCTCGGCTGGCCGCCGACATCCGGTCGGCGGGCACGCCGGTCGAGTTCCGCGTCGAAGGGGAACCCCGGCCCCTTCCGTCCACAGTGGACCTGGCGGCCTACCGGATCGTGCAGGAGGCGCTGACGAACGTGCTGAAACACGCCGGTCCGGCCGCGTCGGTGACTATCGTGATGCGCTATGGCCCCGGAACGCTGGAGATCGAGGTGACCGACGACGGTGTCGCGGCGGAACCGGCGTCCGGCACCGGGCACGGCCTCGAAGGGATGCGGGAACGGGTGAACGTACTGGGCGGCACCTTCGACGCGGGACCGCGGCCGGAGCGCGGCTTCGCCGTCCGCGCGACCCTGCCGTCATGACGATCCGGGTGGTCATCGCCGACGACCAGGCGCTCGTGCGCACCGGACTGCGGATGATCCTGGACAACGCGGACGACATCGAGGTCGTCGGCGAGGCGGGCGACGGCGCGGAGGCCGTCGCGCTGGTGGCGGACCTCGATCCCGACGTCGTGCTCATGGACATCCGGATGCCCGAGATGGACGGCGTCGAGGCCACCGCGGCGATCGCTGCGGCGCATCGTGCCCGCGTCCTGGTGCTGACCACGTTCGACCTCGACGAATACGTCTACGCCGCGCTCCAGGCGGGGGCCAGCGGCTTCCTGCTCAAGGACGCGCTGGCGCCGGATCTGCTCGCCGGTGTCCGGGTGGTCGCCGCGGGCGAGGCGACCCTCGCGCCCACCGTCACCCGGCGGCTGCTCGACCGGGTCGTCACCGGCCTGCCCGTGCCGCCGGCGGACGACCGGCTCGCCCTGCTCACCGGCCGCGAACAAGAGGTGCTCCAGCAGCTGGCGCGCGGCCTGTCCAACGCCGAGATCGCCGAACTGCTGTTCCTCTCGCCGGGGACGGTGAAGACCCACGTCGGCCGCATCCTCACGAAACTCGGCCTCCGCGACCGCGTCCAGGCCGTCGTCTTCGCCTACGAATCCGGGATGATCAACCGCTGATCGCGGCGGGCGTGCGCCAGTGCTTGCCGCGCCGGGGCCGCCGGTGCTGGCCACGCCTGCCGAGGTCGGCGAGGCTGTCCACGGGGCGAGCGGCGAATTCTTCGGCGGTGATGCCCATCCGCACGAGGTACTTGATCTCGCCGCGCACCACCTCGGTGTCCCGCAGCCTGCCTTCCTCGCGGAAACCGAGACCGCCGTGCAGCGACAGGGACGCCACATTGCCGCCGTACACGGTGACCTCGCATTTGCGGAAGCCGCGCTGCCCGAACATGTGGGCCAGGAGGACGGTGATGGCGTCCGTGGCGTATCCGCAGCGCTGGTGGCGCGGGGCGATCCCGATGCCGTAGCCGAACCGGCCGGTCACCGGGTCGGCGCCGATGGTGCAGACCGAACCCACCAGCATCCGGCCGCGGACCGTCTCGATGCCGAAGTGGATGTCGTCGCCGGAGGACCCCGAGCGGTGTGAGGCCCAGTGGCGGTGCCCGCCGCCGATCAGCGGCGTCGCCTCGCGGGCCATGTCACGGTCGAAGCCCATCAGGACCCGGCGGTCCCCCAGCCCGACCTCGCGCAACCGCACCTTCCGCCCGACCTGCTCGGGCTCCAGGGCGGAGCGGCTCACCGCGTCCGGCCGCACGGGTGCTCACGAACGATCACAAGCATGCAACGACGATATCGGGTCCCGAAACGCCCGAAGGCCCCCACCCGGTACGGATGGAGGCCTTCGGCGTGAAGAAAGTCAGATGGCGACGACGCGCTGGGCCTGCGGGCCCTTCTGACCTTGGCCGATCTCGAACTCGACGCGCTGCCCTTCGTCCAGGGACTTGAAGCCGCTGCCCTGGATCTCCGAGTAGTGCACGAAAACGTCCGGTCCGCCGTCGTCCTGAGCGATGAAGCCGAAGCCCTTTTCGCCGTTGAACCACTTAACGCTGCCCTGAGCCATACTTTTTCTACCTGCTCTTCATAGCGAGTCTGAGCTCATTCGATGCCCCGATCTCGTGGACCATTCTCGCAGGTCTTGCCCGGTAACACACGTCGCCGTCTCAAATTCGTACAGATCGCCAGGTCAAGGTCACCCTCGGCGGGTCACCCGGAGGGGGTGGACCGCCGATTTCCGGCGTCCTGGACGCCCCCGTGGCGAGCCTGGCGGACGCCGCCGGGACCCGCTGAGCTTTCATCCGACCGAGTGATCGACGCGGCGCCCCGCCGCGTCAGTGCCCCTCCGGCTCGGACCCGATCCGGTAAGGCACCGGCTTGCCCTCTTCGTCACACACCTGGACCGGCTTGCCCTCGGCGTCCACGATCTTGCCGTCGACGATCCTGTCGCCGTCCTTGAGCCGCGAGAAGGCCCTGAGGTCGGAGTAGTCGATCACCCTGGTCGCGGTCGCGAACACCGACGGGTCGCTGCCCGCCTTGGCCGGTTTCAGGTGGTTGAACAGCAGGTTCAGCACGACGGCCATGAGCGCGGCCGAGCTGATCCCCGAGTGGAAGATCGTGCCGACCCACGCCGGGAAGTGGTGGTAGAACTCCGGCGCCGCGATCGGGACCATCCCCAGCCCGACCGACGCGGCGACGATCACCAGGTTCATGTTCCCGTTGTAGTCCACTTTGGACAGCGTCTTGATACCGGACGCCGCGACCGTGCCGAACAGCACGAGCCCGGCGCCGCCCAGCACCGGGTACGGGATCGCGGCGACGACGCGGCCGAGCACCGGGAGCATGCCCAGTACCAGCAGAATCACTCCGCCGGCGGTCACCACGAACCGGCTCCGGACCCCGGTGATCGCGACCAGCCCGACGTTCTGGGCGAACGCGCTCTGCATGAACCCGTTGAAGACCGGCGCGACCGCCGACGACGCCATGTCGGCGCGCAGCCCGTCGCCGATCCGGCGTTTGCCGACCTTCGTCCCGACGATCTCCCCCACCGCGAGCATGTCGGCGGTGGTCTCGGTGAGGGTCACCAGCACGACGATGAACATCGACACGATCGCGGCGACGTCGAAGGTCGGCGCGCCGAAGCCGAACGGGGTCGGTACCGCGAAGATCGGACCGTCCCAGACCTGCGAGAAGTCGGCCTTGCCCAGCACGGCGGCCAGTACGGTGCCGACCACGATCGACAGGAGGATCGAAAGCCGCGAGATGGCCGGGACGGCGACCTTGCTGAGCAGCAGCACGATCGCCAGCGTCATCGCGGCCAGGCCGATGTTGGAGACCGAGCCGAACTCCGGCGACTTGGCGTTGTTGCCCATCGCCCACTGGGCCGCGACCGGCATCAGGCTGAGCCCGATCACCGTGATCACCGTCCCGGTGACCACCGGCGGGAAGTACTTCACCAGCCGGGAGAACACCGGCGTGATGAGCAGGCCGAGCACCGCGGACGCGATCACCGAGCCGAACACGGCCGGCAGGCCGCCGTCGGCCACGATCGCGGTCATCGTCGCCACCCCCGCGAAGGAGGTGCCCTGGACCAGCGGTAACCGGGAGCCGAAGAAGGGGATGCCGAACGACTGCAGGATCGTCGCCAGACCGCCGATGAACAGGCACGACGCGACGAGCAACCCGATCTCGGCCGTCGAGACGCCCGCGGCACCGCCGATGATCAGCGGCGGCGCGATGATCCCGCCGTACATCGTCAGGACGTGCTGGACGCCGTAAGTGAAACTCTTGCCGATCCCGAGCCGTTCGTCCTCGGGCCTGCCGCTCGCGGCCGCTTCGGCCCGCGTCCTCTTCACCATGGATCCGCCTCTCGATAGAAGCGAGCGATGCCGGGCAATTTCAATCTGCGGAGGTTAACTTCCACATAGCAGAACTTGCAAGACCCTGCCCGTACGGGTCGTCCTCACGGCGGGTGGGCAAAGATCCTTTCCGCGCAGGGGGACCGCGGCTCGGCGATGGTAGAAATCGGTTGCCCAGTCGGTGAGGATCCCGAGGCAGGAAAGACGGCATACATGGCGAATCCGCTGGTCGCTGAGCGCCAGGACTCCACCAAGGCGCACTCCGGTGTCCCGTTGCTGGAATCCGCGATCGACCTCAAGGAAGGCATCGAGAAGGGCGACTGGGCCGCGGTCGCGATGGGTGCCGTCGGGACGGCTCTCGACGCGCTGTCGATGGCCATGGACCCCTTCGGTTCGATCCTCGCCGCGGGTGTCGGCTGGCTGCTCGAACACGTCGGCCCGCTCTCCGACGCGCTCGACGCCCTGACCGGCGACGCCGATCAGATCAAGGCGCAGGCCGAGACCTGGTCCAACATCGCGAAGGAACTCGGTGCCATCGGCACGGATCTGACCGACCTGGTCAAGGCCGACCTGCAGACGTGGGCGGGCGACGCCGCGGACCGCTACCGCGAACGGTCACAGGACACGGTCACCGTGCTCACCGCCGCGCAGAAGGGCTGCGAGGGCGCGTCCAGCGGGGTCAAGACCGCGGGCGAGGTCGTCGCCGCCGTCCGCACCCTGGTCCGCGACATCATCGCCGAACTCGTCGGTCACCTGATCAGCTGGGCGCTGCAGGTACTTTTCACCCTCGGCATCGGCCTGACCTGGGTGGTACCGCAGGTGGTGACCGCGGTCGCCAAGACCGCCGCGAAGATCGCCGACCTCACCACCAAGCTCGTCAAGGCGCTCAAGGGCCTGATGCCGCTGCTCAAGAAGGCCGACACGCTCTTCGACGACGCCGCCAAGGCCCTGCGCAAGCTGCAAAGCGGCAAGGTGGACGCGCCGCCGCCGCCCAAGCCCAAGGGCGGCAACGACCGCGGGATCGACGAGGGCACCAGCAGCTCCAGCGCCGACGGCAACGGCAAACCGGGCGGCGGCAACGACGGCCCCGCCAACGACAAGAGCACCAACACCAAGAGCGACAACGACCAGACGAACACCAGCGGCACTGGCGGCGGCGGTGGCACGCGCGACCGGGGCGGCAGCACCGACACCACCAAGAAGGACGGCAACGGCGACCGCTCGACGTCGTCGGATTCCAAGAACTACTGCGGTGACCCCGTCGACGTCGCGACGGGCGAGGTCGTCATGAAGCAGGTCGACGTGACGCTGCCCGGCGACGTGGCCGAACTCGAACTCTCCCGGACGCATCTGTCGTCCTACACCGCCGGCCGCTGGTTCGGTCCATCTTGGACGTCCACAATGGACCAGCGGTTGGTGGTCGCGAGCGACCGCGTCCTGTTCTACGCCGAAGACGGCATGGTGCTGACCTATCCGGTCCCGGCGACTGTCCCCGTCCTGCCGATGCAGGGCCCGAGGCACCGGCTGCGCCGCGCGGCGGACGGCTACCGGCTGTCGATGGGCGATCGCGAACTGCTCTTCGCCGGCGCGGGCCGGGTCCTTCCGCTCACGGCCATCGAACAGAACGGCGCCCGCACCGAATTCGCCTACGCGCCCGACGGAACGCCCGCGCGGCTCCGCCGTGACGACGGCGTCGAACTCGCGATCGGCACCGCGAACGGGCGGATCGTCGCGCTAGGCGCGCCAGGACAACCGCCGCTCGTGCGCTTCTCGTACAACCGGCTCGGCCAGCTGAGCACCGTCGCGGACTACGCCGGCCGCCCCATGACCCTCGACTACGACTTCAGTCACCGGCTCGTCGGCTGGAAGGACCGCACGGGCACTTGGTACCGCTACGTCTACGACGACGCCGGCCGCTGTGTCCGCGCCGTCGGGGCTAGCGGCTACTACAACGCGACGTTCGCCTACGAACCCGGCACGACGCGGCACACCGACGCCACGGGCCACACGTGGACGTATCGCCTCAACGACGCCCGGCAACTGGTCGAACGCGTCGACCCGCTCGGCAACTCCCAGCGGTACGCGTGGAACCGGCGCGACGAGCTCCTGTCCACAGTGGACGAACTCGGCCGGGAGACCGGCTACGAGTACGACGAAGACGGCGAAGTGGTCGCCGTCCACCGGCCCGGCGGCTCGACGGTGCTGGTGACGCACGCCGACGGCGAGATCCGGCTGTCGGCGGGAGACGTCCGGCGGACGGTCCCCGCGTTCGACCCGGCCACCACGCTGGTCGGCACCGGGATGCCGGTCGAGATCCCGGACGCGCCCGATCCGCTGACCGACGCGCCGGTGACGGACCGTCCCGGCGACCGCGACCTGTTCGGCCGCCCCCGCCTCACGTACACGGCCTCCGGCGGCGCGGCGAGACTCGGCTGGACGGCCGATGGACGCCGTGCCTGGCGGCTCGGCCCCGACGGCGGCCGCGAGACGTGGGTGCACGACGCCGAAGGTCACGTCGTCGAGCACCGCGACGCGGCGGGTGCCGCGCGGCGCCGCAAGTACGGCCCGTTCGGCCTCGTCCTGGAAGAGACCGACGCCGCGGGCGCGCGCACGCTGTTCACCTACGACGGCGAGCTGCGGCTCACCTCGGTGACCAACCCGAACGGCCACACCTGGCGCTATGTCCGCGACGCCGCGGGCAGGCTCGTCGAGGAGATCGACTACGAGGGTCGCCGGATCGGCTACGCCTACGACGCGGCGGGGCAACTGCTGCGCATGACCAGCAGTACGGGTGACGCGACCGAGTACGACTACGACGTCGGGGGCAACGTCGTGGCCAGGCGCACTCCGGACGACGTCACGCGGTACGAGTACGACGCGCTCGGCCGGATGACCGTCGCCGAGAACACCGAATCGCGGGTCGAGATGGTCCACGACGACGGGGACCGGGTCGTCGTCGACACGATCAACGGGCTCGGGGTGTGCTGGCGCCACGACGGCGACGTGCTCGTCCGCCGCACATCGTCCGGTGTGGACAGTGAGTGGCGGTTCACCGGTGAGGGGCTGCCGCGGTCGCTGCGGATCGCCGGCCACGAAGTCGAGTTCGGTTACGACGACGCCGGACGGGAGATCACGCGCGCTGTCGACGGCACCGTGGTGCTCCGGCGGCGGTTCGACGCGGAAGACCGGCTCGCCGAAGAGCACATCTCGGGCGTCGGGCAACGCGTCTACGGCTACCGGCCGGACGGCAGGCTCGCCGCCGTCGACGACGCGATCCGGCCCTGGCGGCTCACCTTCGACACCGCGGGCCGGGTCAGCGAGGCACGCGGACCCGCCGGGGTCGAACGGTTCACCCACGACGCCGCGGGGACCATCGTCATCGGCGAGGACGTCTACAGCGGCGACGAGCGGGGCCGGGTCGTCGCCGACCAGTCCTGCGTCTACGAGTGGGACCACCTCGACCGGCTGCGCTCCGTTCGCACCCCCGACGGCGCGTTCTGGACCTATCACTACGACCCGCTCGGGCGGCGATTCGCCAAACGCCGCTGGCTGATCGACCAGGACGGCGCGGCCGAGCTCACGCACGACGTCCGCTTCCTGTGGAGCGGGATGACCGTGGTCGAGCGGATGGATTACGACCCCGCCGACGAGTCCTACCGGCTCCTGACCTGGGAACGCTACGACGACGACCGCCCCGTCGTGCAGATCGAGCGCACGGGCGCCCTCGAGGACGCCGTGTTCCGCGCCGTGATCACGTCGCCCGCGGGAACGCCGACCGAACTGCTCGACGAACACGGCACGCTGGTCTGGCAGGACCGCAGCAGTTTCTGGGGTGTGCCGCTGCCCGGCGCCGACGCCGCGTCGATGCCGCTGGCGTTCCCCGGCCAGCACCGCGACGAGGAAACCGGGCTGCACTACAACGTCTTCCGGTACTACGACCCCAGGACGTCGCGCTACCTCAGCCAGGACCCGCTCGGCCTCGCCGCCGCGCCGAACCCCGTCGGCTACGTCGACCAGCCGCTGCTCATCGGGGACCCGCTCGGCCTCGTCCCGCCCTGCGGGCGGAGCGGTCCGGGCAGCCAGCAGCGACCTCAGCCGGTCGGCCCCAGCGGGCAACCCCAGCCGCTGCGAAGGAGCCCGCGGAAGCCTCCCATCGACGTCGACAAGATGTCGAAGGAGGAGTTCGAGAAGTTCAAGCCGAAGCTCGACCAGATCCTGAAGGCGGACAAGCACTTCTTCTGGTCCGGCGGTACCAAGAAGCGCAAACGCGGCGAAGAGGACGAGTACCTCGGCTCGGTCGAGGAGAAGGCCACCAAGATCGCGAAGCAGAACGGCGGCAACACCCTCGAGGGAACCCTCAAGGACAACAACATCAAGATGCCCGGGTGGATCAACGATCCCAACGACCCGAGGAAACCGCTCGTCCAGGAGAAGTGGGACTACGTCTCCGAAACGTTCGCCAAGAACTCCAACAAGGACACGCACGTGGTCTTCCCCTACTGGCCGGGCAAGGGACACGACGTCTACCCGCATCGCCGCGAGGACAACGTGTTCGACGTGACCGAGTACCCGAGGCTCGAAGCGATGGGGATCGACCACATCACCAAGCACAACGCGGAGACCGGGCACACGCGCCCGTACCGGCACACCAAGTGACGTTGCCGCCGCTCACGGGATTTGGTATACCAAAGAGAGTCCGGCGAGAAAGGTGTCCCCGTGTTGATCCGTGACGTCCGCCCCTGGGGCGGACAGCGCAGCGACGTCGAGGTGGCCGACGGCCGGATCACCGCGGTGCGGCCGCACGATCCCGCCGCCACGCCGTCCCCGGACACGGTCGAGGGGCGCGGGCGGCTGCTGTTCCCGTCGTTCAGCGACGTGCACGTCCACCTGGACTCGACGCGGATCGGGCTGCCGTTCCGGCCGCACACCGGCGCGCCGGGGGTCTGGGCGATGATGCTGAACGACCGCGAGAACTGGCGGAACGCCGAGGTCCCGCTGCCCGAACGCGTCGCCGGGACGCTGGAGCGCATGATCGCGAACGGCACCACCCGCGTGCGCACGTACGCGCAGGTGGACGTCGACTGCAAGCTCGAAAAGCTCGACGCCGTCCTCGCCGCGAAGGAGCGCTTCGCCAAGCACGCGGACGTCGAGATCATGGCTTTCCCGCAGGCCGGGATCCTGCGCGAGCCCGGCACCGTGGACGTGCTGGAGGCGTCGCTGCGCTCGGGTGCCACGGTCGTCGGCGGGATCGACCCGTGTTCGCTGGACAAGGACCCCAAGGGACATCTCGACGTCGTGTTCGGGCTCGCCGAGAAGTACGGCGTCGAGGTCGACATCCACCTGCACGAACCCGGCCACCTCGGCGTGTTCTCGACCGACCTGGTGATCGAGCGGGTCCGCGCGCTGGACATGCGCGGCAAGGTGACCATGTCGCACGCGTACGAACTGGGTTCGATCTCGGAATCGGTGAGCCGTCGCCTGATCGACACGTTCGCCGAGCTGGACATCGCGATGGCGACCGTCGCGCCGTCCACCGACGGACAGCTGTCGCTCGCGGACCTCACGACCGCGGGCGTGCGCGTCGGCCTCGGCGAGGACGGCCAGCGGGACTACTGGAGCCCGTACGGCAACTGCGACCTGCTCGACCGCACCTGGCAGCTGGCCTTCACCAACGGCTTCCGCCGCGACGACCTGATCGAGATGGCGCTGGCCGTGGCGACGATGGGCGGCGCGTCGATCATGAGCCACGACGTCCCGCGGCTGGCGGGTATCGAAGACCGGCCGGGGGTGGCCGTCGGCGACCGCGCCGACCTGGTCCTGGTCGACGGCGAGACCCCGACGAGCGCGGTGATGGACCGCGGCAAGGACCGCACGGTCCTGCACGACGGCGTCGTCGTGGCGGACGGGCTTTCGGTACTCGGGTAAAACCGTTGGCGCGCGATCGCGGCCGCTGCTAACTTGCCGGAGGCCGTGCGAGCGAACGAGGAGGTGGTACCCGTGGACATTTCGACATGGGTGCTCCCCTCAGGGGTCACGGTCGGGCGATAGGTCGTCCGGGAGCGCCGTTTCACGAGCACTCCCGAAAGGCACGACCATGCACTTCACTTCCGAACGACGCCTCGAAGACGCCCTCGAGCGCGAATTCACCCTCGGCGACATCCCCGGAATCCTGTGGACGCCCGAGCCCGCGGCCGCACCGGCTCCGCTGATCCTGATGGGGCACCCCGGCGGACTCGGCAGGATGCACCCGCGGCTCGTGGCCAGGGCCCTGGCCTGCACGGCGGCGGGCTACGCCGCGGCCACCATCGAACTCCCCGGAGCCGGTGACCGGCCGCCGTTCCCCGCGGTCGACGAAGCCCGCACTGACCTGCAGCGCGTGCTGAAGGCCGGCGAGCCGGTCACCGAAGACATCGTCGACCGGCTCGTCCTCCCGCTGGTCGAAACGGCGGTCCCGGAATGGCGGGTCACGCTGGACGCCCTGCTCGCGCTGCCCGGAATCGGCGGCCCGGTCGGGTTCTCGGGCGGGGTGATCGCCATCGCCACCCGGCTGGCGCTGGTCGAGCCACGTATCGCGGCCGCCGTCCTGTTCGCCGGGAGCTACGTGCCGCGCAGCATCCTCGAAGAGGCTCGGCAGGTCACCATCCCGTTGCTGGTCCTGCTGCAATGGGACGACGAGGGGAATGATCGGCAGCAGGCGCTCGATCTGTTCGACGCCTTCGGGTCGCGGGACAAGACGTTGCACGCCAACATGGGCGGGCACACCGGCGTCCCGCACTTCGAGGGAGACTCGGCGGGCCGGTTCATCGCCCGGCATCTGAAATAACCCGATGTCGATTTCCGGGTGCGCCGTTCGTGGGGTAGTCGAACGGTCGCCACGACCCCCCAGGAGATGAGAATGTCGCACCCGGAATCCGTCGCCCGCCGCATGTACGACCTGGTCGAGCCCATCGGCCTGATCCCCTACTTCGCCGACGAGTCCGACGAGGCCCTGATGGCGCTCGGCCTCCGCAACCCGTGGGACGCCTACTTCGCCGGGCGGGCCGCGCCGTTCGGCCGGTCGGTGCCCGCCGAGGTGATCCACGCGATCTTCTACAACTTCGCCCCGGGCGAAGTGGCCCGGCATCTCCCGAAGGTCTGGGAGCTGACCACGCCCGAGGCGGCGCTGGCCGCCCGCGAACGGGGCTGCGTCGCGGGGATGCGGCGGATCCTCGGTGACCTCGCCGACGACCCCGGCGTCACGCGCGCCGGCGAACTCCTGCTGAAAGCGGCGACCAGCGCGCCCGTCGAGGGACGGGCCCTTTTCGCCGCCGTCCGGACGCTCCCGGTACCACAGGAGCCCGTGGCGCGGCTGTGGCACGCGGCCACCCTGTTGCGTGAGCACCGCGGCGACGGCCACACCGCCGCTTTGCTGACCGAAGGTATCGGCGGGACCGAGTGCCACGTGCTCCACGCCCTGTCCGTCGGCATCCCCGCGAACGAGTTCGGCCGGGTCTGGCATCTCCCCGCCGCACAGCTGGCCGCGGTCGTGGACGGGATGCGCGATCGCGGCCTCATCGGCACCGACGACCGGCTCACCGACTCGGGCCGGGCCACGAAGGAGCGCGTCGAGGCGATGACCGACCGGCTCGCGGAGGCGCCTTACAACGCCCTGAGCCCCAGCGAACTCGAGAACCTTGCCGCCGACCTCGAACCGATCTCGGCCGCCATCCGAGCCGTCATCCCGTGGTAGCCACGACGCGATAACGCCGGTGGGTGGCGACGCCCGCGACAGGTTCGCCCTGGGGGACGAGCTCGCCCACATGTCCGGAGAACACGGAGGTCCCCCGGCCCAGCACCACGGGGGCGAGGTGAAGGTAGACCTCGTCGAGCAGGCCCGCGGCCAGCAGCTGTCCGGCGACGTCGGCGCCCATCACGAGTACGTCCTTGTCCCCCGCGGCGTCCTTGGCACGGCGGACCGCGGGCTCCAACCCGTCGAAGGCGAACGTGCCGCCGTTGTCGCCGAGGAGGTCTTCCCTGGTCCGATGGGTGACCACGAAACTCGGGACACCGGGCCACGGCGTCCCGCCCCACGGCCGCAGACCGAGATCGAAAGTGCGTCTGCCGATGACGGTCGCCCCGACCATCGCGTTCACCTCCTCGAAAACGCGGGCGTCGGGGCCCGTCCCGGCCATCCATTCGTGCAGCCGCTCGCCGCCGTCGCCCATGGGCTCTTCGGCCCGGACGTCCGGCCCGGCGGTGAAGCCGTCCAGCGACATCGACACATCCAGCACCACCTTGCTCATCGCGAGACCTCCTTCGCTCCGGTGTTTCCGGAAGGGGGTCGGAGCGGGCTCGGCCGTCTCGACATCCACGCACGAACGCCCTTGCCCGATCCGGACAAGGGCGTTCACAGGGCGGGGATTTCAGCCGTCGGCGCGGAGTTCGGCGTTGAGGCGCTGGGCTTCGTGGAGCTGGTCTTCGAGGGTGACGATGCGGCAGGCGGCCTCGACGGCGGTGCCCTGATCGACCAGTTCCCGCACCCGGGCGGCCAGGCGGAGCTGGTGCCGGGAGTAGCGGCGGTGGCCGCCGGCGGAACGCTGCGGGGTGATCAGCCCGGCCTCGTCGAGGCTGCGCAGGAAGCCTTGGGTGGCGCCGAGCATGTCGGCGGCCCGGCCCATCGTGTACGCGGGGTAGTGCTCGTCGTCGAATTTGTCGGCCCCGTCGGCCGATCCGTTTTGGTCAGGGATCATTCCACCTCCACATCACAAAGGACCCCGGGTGCCAGCACGGCACCCGGGGTCCTCAGGGTTGGGTTTCACCATTGTCAACCGACGTGACCGCCGGCCTTGTGCACCCGCGTCCGCTGGGAAGCCGGACCTTGCGGGGATCGCTCATTCGTGACCGCGAACCACCTCCGAACTCGATGGAACTACGGCACCCGCGCGGCGCTACCTTGCCGCTGCGGGCGATCCAATGATGTTGCCGTTCCCTTCTTTCCTGTGTTTTCCACTTACTGGGTACTGCTACTTCACCTGCTACGGACGACACCGGCGGGAACCCTTCCACTGATCGGTCCCAGCACGCTGACGCCGCTGGTCACTGCCCGGAGCCCCGTTCACTGATCGGCTCCGGCCACCTGACCGGTCCTGCAACTGCATTCACTGACTACAACTACGTGTTCTTCACGGGCGCACGTGCTCCGCCCGCTTCCTGCACTTCCGCCAGGGCCGGTACCACCTGGTCGAACCTTCTTCACAACCCGGCCCTGAGATCTTGCTCCCGGCCAAGCGTCCGCCTGACCGGCTCATCTCACATCTCGCGGGTAGTTACGTCATCTCCCGCGCCTGCTTGACGTTGTCTTTCTCGGTACAAGGAGAAGATTACACACACCCGCCGTTGAATGTCTACCTCAGCCACCATAGATTTTCTGTAGCGCGCCGGTTGGACGACAGCAGAAGGAGCACCCAGGGCCATGAGTGACGACCTCGCGGGAGATTCGCTCGACGAGCGGTACGGCCTGGCAGAGGTGCGTGACCTGGACGAGTACGCCGAAGCTCTCGCCCGCCTGGCCGAGCAGGGGATGGGAGACGAGCGCGCGACGTTGCTCTCGGAAGCCGAGGCCTACGCGGTGGCCGAGCTGCTCGGCCGGTTCGCGCTCAGCGAGCCCTGGAGCGCGTTGAACCAGCTGGCCGCCTCCCTGGCCAGCCGGATCTACAACCGCCTGGGCGCCTGAACACGGCGCAGCCCAGTGGCCTGTGTCACAAGGCCGCTCTGTCACGGGAATCGGGTCGCCGGGATCTCTTGGGCACGACGCCAAGAGAAAGGAAGCCCACCCATGGCGACGACGACGGGCCCGCGATCACGCATGCCCAACCCGATTCCGTTCGTCCCCGAGATGGCCGAAGTCGCGGGCGGTCTGCACAAGGTCCTCAAGAACGGCGCGATTCCCCCGACGACCATCGCGCTGCTGCAGCTGCGCGCCGGGCAGCTGCTCGGCAGCACGTACTTCACGATCCGCGAAACCGGCACTCTCCGGCAGGCCGGGGAGCCCGAGGAACGCATCACCGCGGTGGCGACGTGGCAGGACGCCACCTGCTTCACCGACCCGGAACGGATCGCGCTGGAACTCGTCGAGGCCGTCCTCACCCCGAATCCGTCCGGCGAGCGGGTCCCCGATTCGTTGTACGCCAAGGCATCCGTTTGCTACGACGCCAAAGCGCTCTGGACGCTCGTCATGGCGATCGCGCATATCGGCTTCTTCGCCCCCGCCGCGCTCATCGCCAAGCCGATTCCCGGAATGCCGCCCGGCCAGAACTACACCGACTGACTTTCCCGAAAGGTTCGAACCATGAGCAAGTTCGCAGTGGCCGGAGCGACCGGCAGGCTGGGACGGCACGTCGTCGACGTCCTCACCGAACGAGGTCACCACGTCGTGCCGATGTCCCGGGCCACCGGCGTGGACGTCGTCACCGGTGAAGGACTCGCCCAAGCACTCGCCGGCGCCGAAGGCATCATCGACGTCGCCTCGTGGCACGGCTCCGAACAGGAGGCGGCGACGGAATTCTTCCGTGTATCGGCCCGCAATCTGCACGAAGCCAGCCGTCAGGCGGGCGTCGCCCGGATCACCGCGGCGTCGATCATCGGCGCCGACAAGGCCACCGCCGGTTTCCTCGCCGCCAAGAAGGTGCACGAGGAACTCCTCCTGGCGGGCCCTCTTCCCGTTCGTCTCCTGCGGGCCGCACAGTTCCACGAGTTCGTCGGCCAGCTCCTGGATTGGCAGCAAAGCGACGTCGTTCACCTGCCCGCCCTGCCCACGCAGCTCGTTGCCTGCCGCACCGTCGCGGAGGAACTGGTCGACCTCGCCGTCGCCCACCAGGACCCGGGACCGCCGATCCCCGAAATCGCGGGGCCCCGCAAGGAAATCATGGCGGACGCGGCCCGTCTCCTCGCTGCCCGCCGAGGCATCGAGGTCGTCGGCGTCGACGGCTCCGGCATGCCCGACGCCGAAATCGCGGCCGCCGGCGCTTTCCTGCCGAGCCCGCACGCCAAGCTCACGGGCCCCACGTTCGTCGAGTGGCTCGACGCCCAGGAAGGCTGAAAATGACCGAGGCGATGCCGCTTCATATGCGCAGGAACGGTCTCAACCCGGTCGCGGAGTTGGCGAAGGCACGTGACGGCGAGGGCGTCGTGCGAGTCGAGACGCCGTTCGGCCTGCCCGCGTATCTGGTCAGCCGCAAGGAAGACGTCCGCGAAGTGCTGGCGGATCCGGCCCGGTTCAGCAGCGCACTGACGCCGATCCCGGGGGACGGCCCCACCGCGGGGCAGCTGATCAGGCTCGACCCACCCGACCACACGCGTTTGCGACGGCTGCTCACGCCCGAATTCACCGTCCGGCGGATGAACAGGCTCGAGCCGCGGATCACCGAGATCGTCCAAGCGGCCCTGGACGATCTGGAGCGAGCCGGCAGGCCGGCCGATCTGGTGACGCACTTCGCTTTGCCGGTGCCGTCGCTGGTGATCTGCGAGTTGCTGGGTGTCCCGTACGCCGACCGCGGCGAGTTCCACGCGCGTGCCGTGCGGATTCTCGACTCCTCGTTGCCGATGGACCAGCGGGTCGCGGCGCAACGGGAGGACCACGACTACATGGCGGGCCTGGTGGCCCGCGCCCTGGCGGATCCGGGCGAGGACATGCTGGGCATGCTCGTGCGGGAACACGGCGACGATCTCACTTCCGACGAGTTGACCGGCGTCGCGAGCCTTCTGCTGCTCGCCGGGCACGAGACGACCGCGAACATGCTCGGCCTCGGCACACTGGCCCTGCTGTGGCACCAGGACCAGCTGGCGATGCTCCGCGAGGATCCCGGGCTGATCGAGCCCGCCGTCGAGGAACTGTTGCGCTGGTTGTCCGTCGTCCAGTCGCTGCCGCCGCGGACGACCACGGCGGACGCGGAGATCGGCGGGCACCGCATCCCCGCGGGCTCGCTCGTGATCTGCTCGATTCCGGCCGCCAACCGCGACCCCGCCCTGATCGACGATCCGGAGACGTTCGACATCACGCGCGGAACCACCGGCCACGTCGCCTTCGGGCATGGTCCGCACCACTGTCTCGGGGCGCCACTGGCGAGGATGGAGCTGCGCATCGCACTCCCCGCGTTGCTCCGGCGCTTCCCCGGCCTCGCCTTGGCCGACCCGGCAGAACCGCTGGACTTCCGGGTCTTCAGCCTCGTCTACGGCGTGCGCGCGTTGCGGGTGACGTGGTGACCGGGCGGTTCTTCGGCCTGCTGAAGGCGAGCACGGTGTTCCTGGCGGCCACGCTGCTGGTGCAGGGGATCACCGCCGGCCTGCTTCTTTCCGGCGAAGGCGGCAGCTCGGTGCACCACGCCACGGGCCCCTTCGTCACGGTCGCGATGGTCGTGCAGCTCGTCGCCGCGCTCCTGGTCTGGCGGGTGGGCAACGGGTCGGCGCGGTACACGGCCATCAGCGCGGTGCTTCTGGTGCTGATCGGCGTCCAGTTCGTGGTCGGTGGCAGCGGCGACCTCGCCGTCCATGTGCCGCTGGGGGTGGCGTTGTTCGGGGTGAGCACCGTGCTGGTGGCGCAGGTTTGGACGCCTCACGCGGCCGACCGTGCTGCCGTGAACCGGGGATAAACCGGGGAGCTGAACTTGCCCTGGGTGGCCCACTATGTGTGGACCAGGCGAAAGAGTGGGCCGCCTGGGGCTCGAACCCAGAACCTACGGATTAAAAGTCCCCAGCTCAGCCATGTTGCCTAGTGGCGTTCAGTACCAAATTCTGCCAGTTTGTGCAGCTCAACGCCAGTTTTTCCGGGGACGAGTGCCATCATGTGCCGCCCCGTGTCGGGCTCTACGTCGGCAACGGAGCCCAATCGGAGACGACGTGGGCCCAACGACGGGCTTGGCGATTCCAGTCTCGGAGGCGAGCGGTCCGGTCCAGCGCGTCCCCTTGGCTGAGTCGACACGCCCGGCCCTGCCCCTGGCAGCAACCCGGCCGAAGCCAAGTGAGCTTGCAGCGATCCCGCATACGCCGCGCGACTCCAGGCACCTGCCGCCTTCCGTTTGCAGGACCTCCGCCAGCAGCGCGACAAGCCATGCCACGATCGTCAGGAGCGCCCAACAGTCGGCTGATTTGGCCTGTTCTGCCTTGGGCGCGGCCGCATCGTTGTGGATACGTGCAGTCCCGACAGCTGAAGGACGCCACTCCGCCGAAACCCTCTGGACCGCCTTCACCGCACACTGTGCCGACTAGCACCCGCCGCACGCCGCTGCGAAACGGCTGAGAAACCGGCTGCCGGAATTCCGGCGACGGCCCCCGCGTCGGATCGCCTTCCGATGATGCGAGGCTTCAGGCGGAGATCTTCTCGTCGGGCTCGAACCGCTCCACGTACAGGCGCCCGAACTCGCGCCAGTCGTTGACTGAGGCGCGTTCGTCGGCGAAGTTCTCCAGACACTCGTCGAGTTCGTCGAGCGACCATCCATCGCGCAGGTACGGCCGGACCCAGCGGCGGTCGTTCTCCCACGCGGCGAATGCCCACTTACGCCCCGCAGACCGGTGAAGGCCTCCCCAGAAGAGGTTGCCCGGATCCGGGCCGCGCAAGCTCGGGAAGTTCGCCGCAGGTGACCAGCGTCGCCATGCCTGGTTGAAGCTCAGCTCCAAGGCCATCTTCGTGCTGGTCAACGCCCCGACCCCGGCTGCGAGCACACCGAGCGCCACACCCTCGACAACATGTTTGACCTGCTGGTCTTTGTTAGCCGTAGCCATGGACAAACCTTAGACTCGAGAACGAAGCGCTCCGCCACATCGCCAGAGCCCGCACTCGGAACGCTTCACAGCCCGGAGGGGCCGGGTTCCGCGTGAACAGCGCGATTCGCGGCTCTTACCACGGTGTCCAATCAAGCCAGGTCAGAACGCAGACCACGGTGCCGCCGATCGTGGCCAGACCCACGATGACGGTTCCGGGTTTCTTCCACCGTTGCCATCCGCGTTTCGGTGCGTCGGGCTCACCTGCCCCTATGAAGACGTTGTTCGAGCCGCCGCCCTAAGTCTGCTGCGTGGCGAAGGTGACCGTGTTGCGGTCTCCTGTGACGATGAGCTGAACGGCACCGTCGGCAGCGGCCTTATCAGGAAGGGCTTGCCCGTGCGGGGTGCTCGCCCTCAGTTCGGCGACCAGTGTCGCCAGCGTGGCGCGCACACGGGACAGCGATCCTTTCAGCACGGCCGTCGGCAGCGTCCAATACACCGTGTCGGCGCTGCGGCGCGAGGACGCGCGAGAGGATGCCGACGTGACCGCAGACCGGCGGACTGCCCGGCTTCCAAGGCCGGGCCGACATCCCTGTTTTGATCGTTCAGTACGCTTTTCGCGGCCCGTTCGCTGCGCGACAGTGGAAAACGCGCGCATCGGCGAAAAAGGAGTCGTTTACGCGAGTCGAATGGCCTGTATACGTTGCCGTGCAATGAAAATTGCCAAGCAGGTGATCGACTCCATTCGGCGTAGAGAGCAACTGCGCGTGGCCTAATTTGCCAATAGTTTGTCGCCCCATCTCGGGGCTGTGTTGTAATGTTCGCCTCGCGCCATTTGAAGCATTCGCTTCGGCGCGCCGTACGGGCGACATGAGCGCCCATTATGAGGGGATGTATTTTTGCTCAAGAAAACAAAGAGATTTGGTGTTCTCGCAGCACTCGCGGCAGCCATGGTGTTGTCGGGATCGACAAGTGCGATCGCCGAGGGCCAGACTCCGATCGATGGGATCAAGGTCGCGGAGAGGGTCTTCTCCTCGCCTGACCCGAAGGCCGCCTACACCGCCCTGCCGCCTGCCGAGCGAGAGGCGTTCACCGCGGCGACAGCGGTGGCGAAAGTGGAGACCGAGGTGGTGGGCACGGGACTGGCCGGCAATGAGGGCAAAAGGGTGAACTCCCTGAAAGAAGCGCTGGAGGCGGACGGATGCTGGTATGTCAGCTTCCGCGGCGCAGGCAAGGGGTTGACCGGGAACACGCTGTACAGCTACTGGCAGCACACCGCGATCTGCGTGAGCAACGGCCGTGTCTATCACGTGTGGGTCGACAATGTCGGCGGTGAGACCAGCACACCCGGCTGGCGTATCGACAAGGACCCCATCAGCTGGACTGCGAACCCCGGCTGGGAGGGACGCGGCGTTGCTCAGTACTACTTCGTTCTCGGCGCGGGCCCCTGGGATATCGCGCACCCCACAACCTGCCTGCAGGGCCGCGTGAACGCGGACGGTGTGCATTGGTTGCCTTCGAACTCGTGCAACATCGGCGACTGATTTGTGCCACACTTGAGCCATGACTACCGCCAGCAGGGACACCCGTAGCAGCAGCTTCGGATCTCCATCAGCCATCATGAGCGGAGTTCTTGGGGCAACAGTCTCAGTTGTATTGGTTTTCGCTTTTCCATTGGTGGCTCCGTTATTCGCTGTGGCCTCTGGGGCATTCTCGGCTCTCGGCTATCGACGTACCAGGAAAACTGTATGGATTGTCCTGCTTGTGGTGAGTGCCGTCGCATTTATCGGCGCGCTTTTCATTGATCTCTTCTTGCTGAAGGCCAGTGATGGAGTGACGGCCCCGAACGGGCCGGTTCCCACCAGGACATGAAACACCCGGCTGGTCGGCACCCGATGATTCAGGGGTGCCGACCAGCGCGGGATCAGCGAGATCACCAAGAATCTGCATTTCCTTCGCCAGGCGGCCGACGACCTCGCCCGCCAGCACGAGAGGCTAAGAGGGACGGCGATGACCATGACCGTTCCCATGTCGGGCGTTCGCGTCGATGTGTCAAGCTCGTCGTCGAATTGGACGTGCCGGCGACGATGGCGATACGCGTCGACAACCGTCGGGTCGCCGTCACCTGGCACGATAGCCACGATGAGGCGTGTCGACAGCGACGAAGCTTACGTGCTGGACTTGTGCGACGAGATCCTGGGCGAGCGCGGCCAGCGCCAAGCCCGGTTCGACTGGCTGCGCGGGGATCCCGGCAGAAACGGGCGCACAGTCCGGCTGCCCGTCGACAGCTACTGGCCCGATCATCAGCTCGTGGTCGAATACCGGGAGATCCAGCACAACCAGCCCGTCCCGCACTTCGACAAACCCGACCGGCTCACCGTCAGCGGTGTCCACCGCGGCCAACAACGCGCCTTGTACGACCAGCGTCGAGACCAACTGATCCCCGCTCACGGGCTGCGCCTCGTGGTGATCAAGCCATCCGACCTGGCCGCCGACCGGCGAGGCCGGCTACGACGCGACCGCGACAACGACCAGCTGGCGCTGCGCACCAAACTCATCTGAACGCCAGTTACGGCCGACCGCATGCGGAACGCGACGCCACCGAGTGAGGCTGACCTCCGTCGCGTTCCTTCACCTCACCCAACACTCAGCACCGTAGCGCCTCCTCAACGAGCCGTGACTGCCGATAGCGCCATCGCCACTCCGGGCCTGGACGCTGGCCCTCACGTGCACGCGACACCGGTGGCAGGAGCTGCGCGCGGAGGTCCTGCCGTCTTCCGACTACAAAACCTCCGCCAGCGGCTAACACCTCACGCCACGGCCGTCAGGAGCCTTCCTCAGCCGCCCAGTTTTGCCTGTTCAGCACCGTGTCCAGTCGCGTCGTTGTAGATACGTGCAGCGAGTCTCCTGTCGTCCTGCCGTATCGCCAAAATCGACCGCCGAGACTCGTAAAACCGATAGCGCTTCGATCGACGAACTCTGTTCGGTCGCTTCGCCCGTTTGATCTCATCGTCGGTTAGCGGGACGGCAGCCATCTCACGGAGCACGTCGCGCACGCCATCGATCACGTCCACGGCTGTTCGCGTCGACTTCTTCCAGTTCACGGTCGGCATGTCATGACCAGCCGAGGCATCGGGAGGACCGATGAAGGCCCGGTAGAGGCCGACGAGGTTGTCCGCATCGCGGGGAGTCAGATCGCCGTCCGCGAACACCTGGCCACCGGCACGCAGCAACTTACGGAAGGCGCCCATAGGGTCCGCCTCGGGCGCCTCGATCAGCCGTTTGCCCACGCACGCGAGATTCTGCGAGTCGCTGACCCAACTCGGCAGGTCGTCGACAGTGGTGCTTAGCAGCGCAGCACCGGCGATATAGGGCAGGACCCGCTCAAGGACCAACTCGCCACCGAAGGTTTCCATCCGGAACGGGTAACCCTGTAGTTCTCGATCCCACGTCATGGCAACCAGCACAGTGTCGGGATCGTCCACGATCTCGCGCGCCTTCAACGACGCTCGTACGCGCGTGTCCTCAGCTCGTTGCTGCTCCGTGCGTCGGTTGGCGTCCGCCCGATGTTCCTCGCAATAGCGCTTGCCGTCCTCGGCGGGACTGAACGTCAACGTGGACGTGGTGCCGCAATTTGCACAGGTCCGCTCACGTCGCCACCGCCGTTCCTCGGCAGTCGTGCGGGCTTGTTTCGGTTCGGCGTCGGCGATGGCATAGAGCAGCTTGTCGGGTTGCCTGTGCAGCTTCTTCGTCGCGATCGGCGGCTGCCCTAGGCGTGGCTTCAGCAACATCCGATGCAACTCCGGACCTGTGGCGAGAACATCACCAGGTACTTGATCGGGCTGATACCACGGCCGGCCGTCCGGGCAACGGCCGTCGTGACGCGCCGCTGCTGCGGCGACGTCGGCAAGCGACGGCGCCAGATTCCAGGTATTGTCATCAGCGATTTCGATGACGCCACCTGACTGCGTTCCCTCGAAGGGAGACAGCAGCGCTACGCGCCAACGGAAATCGCCAGTGCCGCTCTGGACGCTGGAGATCACGACACCCTCGACGGAGTCCTTCGCCGAAGCTCCGGCGCGTGTGAGAGTCAGCCGGACGCCGCATAGAACGTTCGGATCTGTCAACTCCGCCACCGCATGGTGCTCTTCAGACGTGCTCGCCTGGGCGGGGAGCTTCCTCAAGGTTTTCGTGTAGGACTCGCCCGTCTGCTCCATCTGGGCGCGGATGTGACGCCTACGTGACCGCGTGGTCATGGTCGTGCTCTCCCGGCAGGCGCCCACTCCCCTGCGATTCGGGGTCGAATGTCATGGGAGGCGCGAGGCTGTCACAGCCTCTTGTCCTCGGTCGTGCAGGTGTTGAGTGGGCAACACTGAAGCACTCGGAGAGTGGCCCGCGCCTAGCGGCCGGACGCGATCATACCGGCATCCTAGATTGACCTCGCCAACCGCCACGGCTTCGTAGACCACAAACCCGCTGCAGGCGAGAGGACGTGAGGATAAGCTGAGTATTGGCCAGCACCGTAGCCAGCCCCACCGCGCATGATCGTTGCCCGCGTCCTGAGGCAACAGACAGAGGTCGCAGACGGGCCGCGTTGTCTAAGCGTTGCTGCTCGGCAACAGGTCGCCTGGGCCACGGTAGATAAGTCGAATCCCGGAACCAACATCGTGACGACGCGCGCGCAAGATGCCTAGTCGCCCTTGATCGAGGAGAACGGTTGCCTCGCCGAGCGCGTCGAAGCCTGTGGACCAAATTCTGATCTTGCCTGGAGCGGCATCCGTCACACGGAGCCAAGTGCCGGGATCCGGCGTCGTGCCGTACCAAGTAACATTCTGCACATCCTCATCCTCACGACGCCACCGACGCGAACGACGTGTCCGTAAGGGGTTAGTAAATGCTTCCCACGCAGAGCGTGATTCGGGTGTAGGCCAGTCTTGATCAAGTGCCAGGATGGGATCGAGGTCGGCGATCCACTGGCGCATGCTGGCGGCTGAGTCGAAGGTGGCGTCAGTTTCTGTGACGGCTGTGATGGCGGCGAGGCGGTGGTCGAAGCCGGAGCGTATGAGGATCGAGGCTTGCTGGCTGCAGGTTCCTGTCTCGATTGCGGCCACCGCCGAGCCTGACAGGAGTTCTGTGTCGATGTTGTTCTGAGCGGTTTCGTAGAGCCTGGCGGCTTCCATCCCCCAGACCAGGCGGTACACGACGTCGGCCTCAATGAACCGGGCTACCTCGACACGCTCGCCGGGGATGGCGCCTAGTGCCGATCCTTGTATCCAGTCCTTCAGTACGTCGCGCCAGTTGACCAGCCTCGTTTCAGGCTGGAAGACCTGCATGTCGAACACGGTCTCCGCGATTGCCACGAGCATGCTGGCAGCCAGCTCGTGATCGTCTTCGAGAAGGGCTGTCTCAGCCTCGACTGCTTGGGCGACGATCTCTCCGGATACCCTGGAAAGCTCGGAGCCAGCGACGGCGCCCAATCCAGCCAGGTACCAGCCGCGACGCTGAGAGGGAGTGGACGCCCGCCATAGGTGCCGCGTCCGGCTGTAAACGAGCTCGCGCAAGGCCGGTTCCAGGTCTTCTTGGCGTCTGAGTTGACGTTCCCACAACGAGTCGCGGAGCGCATCGGCGATGATCTGGGTGGCGGCGTCACCGGCGATGGCTTGGTCGCCGTCCCCGACGATGCTCAGGATTCCGATGTCAAGCAATGCGAGGTTTGACCGCCAGCTTTCGGCTGCCGCGGCACCCCGCTCACTGGGCTCTTGAGCTACGACAGGGAGCGACCAGTCCAGCCCGCCGGTGAGATAGGTCAGTAAGGAGTCGACGGAAGCGTGTCCCTGCGAGTCGATCATCCTTTGCAGAAGAGCGACACCGATTTCGATCAACCCGGACCGCAGAGTCTTACCACTGTCCTCTTGTGTCAGGCTGCGCCAGTCGCGGCTCCGCGTCGGGATTTTGTCGAATGTCGGGTAGAGGACAAGACCCTCTGTGTCAACGAAGGCTCGACCGGCACGGCCAATGACGTTGGCGAACTCAGAGCCGGAGAGCAGGTCCCTGCCGCGGCGTAGCCCGTGGAAAAGCACCGCAGAAGCTGACAGGTTCAAGCCCTGGGCGAGGGTCGGTGAGGCGATCGTCACCTTCAGTATCCCTTGTTGCAGGAGCCGCTCGATCTCTCGCCGGAAAGGACCAGGCAGTGCTCCGTGATGGATGGCTACGCCGAGCTGAAGGCACTGCAGGATGGGATGGTCGGCGCCGAACCACTCAGTCCCCACGGCCAGCGCGTCGCTCAGATCGACGCCCGATGGCAGCACTGATACCACCAGGCCTCGTTTGTAAAGATCGACGATCTTGCGGGCGTAGGGCTCCACGAAGTTCCGCTGAGGACAGAAGACCAGAACTGTCTGACCTTCCTCGACCAGGCGCCACCCAGTGGCGATGACGTGTTCGCGCTGGTCCGAAGGAAACAGCTTCCTACGCCTGCCGGCCGGTTTCTTCGCTTCTGGATCTATCACGTCGCCCGTACCGGCACCGCTACCTAGCCACCGATCTCGGGGCGCCGCCTCCTCTCGTGAGGGGGCGGCACACCCCGCCTTCCAGGACACCGACGTTGATGTACGCCTCAACCAGAACACCACCGGACGAACAGGGACGGTGATGGGTCACCGGAGTGCGCGCGCCGCCTCGTCACGACGTCGCCGAGACTCACGTCCGCCATTGGGCCTGAGCGTCCGTTATCAGGCTGGCGCTACCTTGCGCGACCTCGCGGCTGCCTACCACTTGTCCGTCCGGGCCGTGCGCGCCTTTCTGGTCGCGGACGGAGTCCAGATCCGTCGCCCTGGCAGCAGAATCCGAACCTCATCGGTGTCCGCTACTGCGGCAGCGGGCCGACACCCCGTACGAGCGGGAACAGTGGTGTTGACGGCCGTGCACCCGTTGCACACGCCCACCCGCGATTCAGAGCCGCAGCTCGGCGTAGACGCGCTGTTCTGGCCGCCCTTCGACCTCGACTTGCCGCACGAGCCGGACGCCGGACAGCTGGTCGCGGCTGCTACTCCAGGCCAAACATGTGTCGGCGTCACTGCCCCGTACGTCGTGCATCAGGTCGACGAGAAGCCGATACCGACCAAGTTCGGGGAGTACACCGCGGTCCTGACCCGATGCGCACGCATCGGCCTCGTCGACGCTCCGCTGCCGCCGAACGCGCAGCTCTGCGCCGATTGCCACAGTGAACCGACCACGCCGTGAGGGACCAACCGTGCCGAACTCGCTCCCGTACGACCCGACAGACGACGAAGACGCCGAGAACTACATCCGCGAAGCCCTCAACCCATCGCACCGCGGCAGGTGGGAAGCCCTGCTCGCCGACGACCGCATCTCTCAGACCTACCGCGTACTGAAAATCATCGAAGCCCGAACGAGTCACACGGCCACATGCCACCGCGACCAGATCAAGCTCGCCGAGAAACAACACGACGCCGGGCTTATGACCGCTGTCGAGCACGCCAGCCAGTATCGCGAGTTCATCGCCTGGCGTGAACGAGCCAGCCTCTTCAATATCGTCCTGCACCAATACCTCGCCCTGGCCTCCGACCGCCTCCGCCAGGTCCATCGCGACAGCGTCGTGGAGTCCTTACAGCGCTCGCTACTGGCGCTGGCGTTCGCTGTTGACGACCACCGCCAGGCCCATGCCGGCGAGGAATCACTCGCCGACACCGCACTCTGGGCCCGGTTACAGCTCCTCCCTTGGCCCAACTCAGCCAACGCGAGCTACCGGCTCGCTGACGCGGTCGCCGCCGAACGAGGCCGCCGCGGTGCCGCTCGCCATATCAAGAAGGGACTCATAGAGTTCCAAGGCACACCCGTCTCCGGCGAGACCGTGGACGTCGCCGACCTCCTCCTCGAGATCACCGACCACGCCCAGCCGACCTGCGACCGCACCCGACTTGTCGAACTCTGGCATCAGCGAGCCCCGGACCTGCTGCACTCACCCGCCGCAAAAGTCGCAGCAACGAAACACAATGGCCGCTATGTCACCCACCGGCTCCGCACGTCACTCCTCTACCTGGAGCTACAAGGACTCATCACCCGAACGACACACGAGAACAAGCCCGAGATCACGGTCCTAAATCGAGCCGCCCTGATCTCGCTACGCCGACAATGGGACAAAAAGCACTTCCCACTCGGCGACGCCGACTTCTAAGGATCGGAGCCCCGCTCTAGCGCTTACCTCGTCGCACACTTGCGATAGTGGCGGCAGCTGCAGGTCGGCACGCGAGCGCAGCAAAAGACCCGGCAGTGAGGGGGGAGGGGCTGCCGGGCCGCTACCTAGGTCGCCGATGGCTCGGCGGGCGTTACCGCGTTCCGTGGCCTTCCCGCACCTCGCAGAAGACCGCACTCACCGCGATGTAACCCGCCGCCGGGCCCCGACGACGCAACTCCGGAACGGTGGGAATCTTGGGACTGATCCGTCTTGCCGGTCCGCGGGCGAGCGACCAGTGCTCCCGATCCGGTAACCGGCGCAGTGCCGAATTCCTGCGTCGTCGAGTCATGATCATCAACGCAGCGGAAGTCGGCAGAGGCGACGTCGCAGACGAGGTACGACGCTGGTGAAGTGCGTTGCTGCGGGATGATCGACCAAACGTCGGCTGACGCCAGGGTCAGACGACTTACCGAAGGGCTTGATCCATGGCCAGCGAGAACACCATCAGACTCGCGGTACTAATCGACGCAGACAACGCACGACCGTCGATCACTGAAGGACTACTGGCCGAGGTCGCCAAGTACGGCACCGCGCACGTCAAACGCGCCTACGGCGACTGGACCGGCACCAACCTCAAAGGCTGGAAAGACCACCTGCTGGCCCAGTCCATCCAGCCCATCCAGCAATTTGCCTACACCACCGGCAAGAACGCCACCGACGCGGCGATGGTCATCGACGCGATGGACCTCCTGTACTCCGGGCGCTTCGACGGATTCTGCATCGTCTCCAGCGACAGCGACTTCACCAGACTCGCCGCACGACTACGCGAATCCGGCCTCACCGTCTACGGCTTCGGCGAACGCAAAACACCCCAGCCCTTCGTCGCGGCCTGCGACAAGTTCATCTACACCGAGAACCTCACCCACCCTCACAATCCCGCCGCGCCGGCGGAGGCGGACCCCAAGCCCAAACCCGCTACGGCAGTGGCACAGCTGAAGGCCGACCCAGCACTGGTGAACCAGCTGCGCAACGCCGTCGAGGCAGCCTCCGACGACGACGGCTGGGCCGCACTCGCCGCCGTGGGCAGCATCATCACCAAACAACGCCCGGACTTCGACCCACGCAACTACGGCTACCCCAAGCTCAGCGGCCTGATCACCGCCACCACCCTGTTCGAACACGACCGGCGCACCCCCGGCGACGGCAAGCCGGCAGTCATCTACATCCGCGACAAACGACGCCGCCCCACCGAGTAACCCCCACGTCCCGAACGGTGCGTCGTCGGGCCCTATCCGACACCTGGACGAAAGTCGGAACGCGGACACAGACCTCATCGCGTTCCTCGTACCGGGCCGAGACATCGACCTTCCGGACAAAGACGACGTTCTCCGACGCTAGGCCGGTAGCGAACACATCTTCCGCTCACTCTGGTGTGTACTCACGCGCCCTCTCAGGAGTCGGCTTGTCCCACGTCCAATTTCGCGCCACGCAAGTTAGCCCTGGCCAACTTCGCCCCGCTCAGGTCCGCCCCACTCAAGTCTCGTCCACGTAGGTCCGAGCCGCTCAGATCCGCACCCACAAGTTTCGCCTCGCGCAGGTCCGTCTCACGCAAGTCCAGCTCACGCAAGGCTGCCCCGCTCAGGTCCGCACCGCGCAAGTCCGTTTCGCGCAAGTCCGCACCGCTCAGATCCGCACCGCGCAGGTTCACCTCGCGCAGGTCCAACTCGCTCAGGTTCAGCCCGCGCAGGTCCGCACCAGCGAGCTTCGCGCTGGCGAGTTTCGCCCCAGCCAGCTCTGTCTCACGCAAGTCCAGCTCGCTCAGGTCCGCACCGGTCAGGTCCATCCCGCGTAGGTTCAGCCCGCGCAGGTCCGCACCGGCCAATTTCGTCTCACGCAGCAATGTCTCACGCAGGTCCAGCTCGCGCAGGTCCGTCCCGAGCAGCTTCGCCTCGCTCAGGTCTGCACCGCGCAAATCTGCCTGGCGCAGGAGTGCGTGGCTCAGCGTCGCCCCGTACAGGTCCGCCTGACCCAAGTACGCCCCGCGCAGATCCGCCTCGCCCAAGGCCGCCCAGCGCAGCTTCGCCCGCCCCAAGTCCGCCTCCTCCAAGCCGACCTCGCGCAGGTTTGCGCCACTCAGGTCCGCGCCGCTCAAGTTTGCCCCGCTCAAGTCCGCACCGCGTAAGGCAGCTGTGCGGAGGTCCATCCCGCCCAGGTGAGCCCGCTGTAGGCGGATCGTGAGTTCGGGCCAGTGGGCTCGTCCAGACGACGGGCCATGACGGGTGAGGATGTCCAGCGCGGTTTGCCGGGTTTCCTGTTCCTGGGTGCGGACGTCGTTGCGGTCACGGGTTTCCTGATCGGTCTCCGCTGGCAGGGCGTCGTCCGCAGGTTGGAACGGCATGCGCAGGTAGGCACACAGGAGATTCCCGATCACCTCACGCTGCTCGGGAGTGTTCTGGGCAAGGCGTTCCAGCGCGTACAGGCCAGCCAGCCGGACCGCCGCCTTGTCTGAGCCGAGTTGATCGGCCGCCTTCGTGTACAACTCGGTAATCCGCCGCTCAGCCGCGTCGTAACGAGCATCCGCCGCCGTTTGTTGCTGGTGGGCGAGCGTGTTCGCGGCAGTGCGCTCGGCCAGCTCATGCGCCTCGTACTTGGCCAGCAAGTCGAGCTCAGTCGAGCGCTGGCGTCGGATGCCGAGCCACAGCACCAGCACCCCACCCAGGCCAACTCCGAGAGCGCCGCCAGTGCGGATCACCTCGAGCTTCGCACTATCCACTCCGATACCGAGTAACAGCCACACCGCACCTACCGCGACCAGCAACATCACCGGAATCCCTGCGGCGATCACCCAGCCTGGAATCGGCCGCAGCACCGGCCGTCCTCCGGCCGTTGGCGTGGAGGGGGTGCTCGTGGCCGCCGGCCGCGCATCGTCGGTCATGACCTTCATCATCGCGGAGACCCGCGCGACATTGCAGGAATCGGTAGGAGCACTGCAGTGCCCGGCACGCCGAACCACTCCACACGGCGAGGAGAGCACCAGCGCGTGTCGTGAGCCTGTTACAGCTGGCTGGACACGATTCGGCACACCAGAGCAAACGGAGACCAAACGGAGCCCAATCGTGGTCGACACCAAGGCAAACACGAGCCCGAAATGACAACATCCCCGCAGGTCAGCGGGGATGTTGATGTTGTGGGCCGCCTGGGGCTCGAACCCAGAACCTACGGATTAAAAGTCCGCAGCTCTACCAATTGAGCTAACGGCCCGTGCGGCCGAGTCTAGTAGACCGCCGTCGACCACCAGGATGGCGGGGCGGCCGCCGGAGCGCGACCGAATTGTCGGGGGTCTCTGCCAAGGTCGGGGGCATGGACACGATCCCTGACGAGAACTACGCGCCGAACTGGGAAGGCGACCGTCCGGAGCCTCCGCGCGTGGCGAGTGAGCGCGAGATCCTGACGTCCACCCTCGACTGGCATCGCCGCACCTTCGAGCTCAAGTGCCAGGGGCTGACGCCGGAGCAGATGGCGCTGCGGTCGGTGGAGCCGTCGAGCATGTCGCTGCACGGGCTGCTCAGGCACCTCACGGGCGTCGAGCGCTGGTGGTTCCGCCTGCAGTTCGCGGGTGAGGACGTACCGCTGCTCTATTACTCCGACGAGTGGCCCGAGCAGGACTTCGAGGACCTCGGCGGTGACGTCGAGGTCGCGTGGGCCGCGTGGCACGAGGAGTGTGCGCGGTCGCGCGAGATCGTGGCGGCCGCGTCACTCGACGACACGGGCAAGAGCCGCCGTGACGGGGAGCCGTTCTCGTTGCGGTGGCTGCTGACGCATCACATCGCCGAGTACGCGCGCCACGCCGGGCACGCCGACCTGCTGCGCGAGCGCATCGACGGGAGGACAGGCCACTGAAACCTGAAGTGCGATGCTGGGCCGATGAACGCCGATCCCGATTCCGGCCTCCTGTCCCCGGTCCGCGCCGGCACGCCCGCCGAGGCGGCGACGGGTGATCTCGCCTGGGTGCGGGCCCTGTTGGACACGGAGGCGGCGCTCGCCAGGGCCCAGGCCGCCACCGGGCTGATCCCGCGGGCCGCCGCGGAGGCGATCACCGAGGCCGCCGCGTCGGCCGAGATCGACGTGGTCGCGTTGGCGAGGGCGGCTCGTGAGACGGCGAACCCGGTCGTGGGGCTGATCAAGGAGCTGACCGAGGCCGCCGGGACGGAGTACGTCCATCGCGGTTCCACCAGCCAGGACATCTTCGACACCGCGATGATGCTGGTCGCCGCGCGGACGCGGACGCTCCTCGTCGCGGACCTCGAGGCGACGGCGGACGCGCTGGCGAGCCTTGCCCGCGCGCATCGCGACACGCTCATGGCCGGGCGCACCCTCACCGCTCACGCGGTCCCGACCACGTTCGGGCTCAAGGCGGCGGGCTGGCGTCAGCTGACGCTCGACGCGCTCGACAGGCTGAACCGTGTCGTTCTCCCGGTCTCGCTCGGTGGCGCGGCGGGAACGAGGGCCGCGTACGCCGAGTACGCGCGCCTCGCCGACTTGCCCGACGGCTATCCGCAGCGGCTCCAGACGGCCTTCGCCGAGGAGACCGGGCTCGCCGAGACCACGCTCCCCTGGCACACCCTCCGCACCCCGACGGCCGACCTCGCGGCCGCCCTCGCGTTCACGGCCGCCGCGCTCGGGAAGATCGCGGTCGACGTCCAGTTCCTGACGCGCACCGAGGTCGGGGAGGTCACCGAGCCGGCGGGTGAGGGCCGTGGCGGTTCTTCGGCGATGCCGCACAAGCGCAATCCGGTGCTCGCGACGCTGATCCGGTCGGCCGCGCTCCAGGTCCCGGTGCTGGCCACGGGCGTCACCCAGGCCGCGCTCTCCGAGGACGAACGGTCCGCGGGCGCGTGGCACGCCGAGTGGCAGCTGCTGCGCGAATGCCTGCGCCTGACCGGCGGCGCCGCGCATACGGCGGCCGAGCTCGCCCGCGGCCTGGTGGTGCACGACGAGCGCATGCGCGAGAACCTCGGCCTCACGCACGGCCAGATCGTCTCCGAGCGCCTGTCGACCGTCCTCGCCCCGCTGCTCGGCAAGGCGCGAGCCAAGGAGGCGCTGGGACGCGCGTCCAAGCTCGCGCTGGAGCAGGACAAGCCGCTCGGCGAGGTTCTTTCCGGTCTGCCGGAGATAACCGGAGTCCTCCCCGCGGATTCCCTCGCCGAGCTGCTGGATCCGGCGAACTACACCGGGTCGGCCGGGGCGCTCGTCGACGCCGCGCTGGACGCCCGCGAAGAAAATCCGAAAACTCCTTGAACCGGTCCCGCGCCGGCTCCGTGTAGGGGGTACAAGCTCACCGCGCCAAGCCGCGGAACCCCTACGAACAAGGAGAAATCCCATGCTTCGCAAGCGTTTCGTCGTCGCAGCGGCGTCCGCGGCCGTGGGCCTGGTGGCGTTGTCGGCCTGCTCGGGCGGCACCGAGACGGCGGCGCCCGCCGTCGCTCCCGCCGCCGCGGTGGCCGGGGCGGGAGGAAACGCCCCCGCGGCCAAGGGCGAGACCAAGGTGGCCGTGGCCGACGCCGGCGACCTCGGCCAGGTGCTCGTCGACAAGGACGGGTTCACGTTGTACCGCTTCGACAAGGACAGTGCGAAGCCGCCGAAGTCCAATTGCGACGGTGACTGTGCGAAGACCTGGCCGCCCGTGCTCGCCGAGGGCGAGGTCCAGATCGAAGGTGTGGATCAGGCGCTGGTCGGCGAAGTGACCCGCGCCGACGGTCGCAAGCAGGTCACCGTCGGCGGATGGGCGCTTTACCGCTACGCCAAGGACGCCAAGGCGGGCGAGACCAAGGGGCAGGGCGTCGGCAGCACTTGGTACGCCGCGAACGCCAAGGGCGGCAAGGCGGGCCAGGCCGCGAAGGAGGAGGCTCCGGCCGAACAGAAGGACGGCGCGGCGAAGCTGGTCGCGACCAACGTCGACGGCATCGGACCGGCCATTGTGGACCAGGAGGGCTTCACCCTCTACATGTTCACCAAGGACAAGAAGAACAAGCAGCCGACCTGCAACGGTGACTGCGCGAAGACCTGGCCGCCGGTGCTCGCCGATGGCGACGTCCAGCTCGAAGGAATCGACCCCAAGCTGCTCGGCAAGGTGAAGCGCGCGGACGGCACCACGCAGGTCACCGTCGGCGGCTGGGCCGTCTACCGCTACGCCAAGGACGCGAACGCCGGCGAGGCGAACGGGCACGGCGTGGGCGGCACCTGGTTCGTCATCGAGCCCGCGGGCTGCAAGAGCACCGCGCCGGTGAAGAACAAGGCAGCCCAGAGCGGGAACGCTGCCCCCAAAAAGGAGGAAGGCGCTCCCGCCCAGGACTACGGCTACTGAGACCTAGTGGGCCAGGCCCGGCGGTCGCTCGTCACGAGCGACGGTCGGGCCTTTCTCATGCTTCGCCCGTCGCGAGCCGTCCGGAAGGGGCTCGACGACGGTGGCGCTGTCGGCCCGGTCCGTCACCACGGTCTCGTCTTCGTCCTCCGGCAGCAGCACCTTGTGCCGCGCGGGCAGGAACGCGATCAGCAGCCCGAGGGCGGCGAGGCCGAGGTGCAGCCAGTTGTCGGTCGAGTTGAGGTTGAACGGGTTGCCCGCCTCTGACACCGGATTCGTCGAAACGGTGCCGGCGATCATCAGACCCCAGACGAACAGCGCCCCGAAGGCGACGAACGTCAGGAGACCGAAGACCCGGGACCGCCCCGAGCCGAAGGTCAGCAGCAGACCGATCGCGCCCAGCAGGACGAACCCGAGGTTGTAGAGGGGGTTCACCGAGAATCCGAGCACCGTCGCGTCGCTGCGCCCGGCGAAATCGGCGAACCCGGTCCTGGTGAAGCCCACTATCCCGAACACCAGGAAGGCCAGGCTCGACAGCCCGGCGAGAACCTGCGCGGGCTGGACGCCCGCGGTCCGGATACGAGCGCGTTGTGCACGTGCCATTGCTCCGCCTCCCAGAGTTGGCGACCTGAATTCAGGCTTGGCAGCCGGATACCCAGGGGCCCTCGCGGGCAAACCGAAGCGGCCGAACGGCCTAGCCGTGAACACGATCGGGTGATCCGGTCAACAGGTCGTGTGGGCAAGGTGAGCGGAGTCTTTCTCCTGGTGGGGTTGTGCCTGGGAGCCATCCTCGCGATGGCGCTGATTCCGCGATCGCGGCCCGGCCCGGCGGCGGTCGCGGCCGCCGCCTCGACCGACACGGTGATTTCCGTCGAAGCCGAACCGGACCCGGTCGAACCCTCGCCCCCGCCCTCCTCCTCGGCGGCACCGGGCCCACCACCGAAGTCCGTGGACACCGAGGCGCTCGCGGATCTCGTCCCCGGCGGGCAGGTGAGCGTGGTCGTCTACGACCGCGTCGCCAAGAAGACCACGGTCTCTCTCAAGTCGGAACGCGCTTACACCTCGGCTTCGCTGGTGAAACTCCTCATCGCACTGGAAGCGCTTCAAGCGGGCACGCCGGCGAGCACCGTGCAGCGGATGCTGTCGGTCAGCGACGACGACATCGCCAGCAGACTGTGGACGGCCCTCGGCGGACCGGCCATCGTCACCCGATGGGCAGGCAAGATCGGCCTCGGCGGGACACGGCCGCCTGAAGACCCGGGCCGCTGGGGTGACACCCGGACCACCGCCGCGGACGTCGCGAAGATCTACCGCTATCTGCTGGACAGGGCGGGTGCGGGGACACGGACGACGATCATGCGGGCGTTGAGCGGCGCGACGGAGAACGGATCCGACGGTGTCCGGCAGTACTTCGGCATCCCCGACGCCGTCGGTTCCCTTCGCTGGTCGATCAAGCAGGGTTGGGCCTGCTGCCGCGGCTCCCGGATCCTGCACAGCTCCGGCACCGTCGGCGAAGACGACCGCCACATCGTCGTCGTCCTGACCTCCCAACCAGTGTCGACCACCTACACCGGCGCCGGCAAACAGGTGTCCGAGGTGGTGAGAGGCCTTCTCCCAGCTATTGACGGCCTGTAAACAAGATGGGACAGTGGCCGCACGCCGCTCTCCCGGGAGGTCGTCATGAGCACCGAAGCCCGCCTGCCCGCCGTGACCGCGCTCGGCCCGGATTCCGTCGCCTGGCGAGTGGTCGGCGACCGGAGACTGCTGCTCGGCGCGGGGACGGCGTTGCTGCTGCAGGTGGCGCATCCGGTGGTCGGCGCCGGTGTCCACGACCATTCGAACTACACCGAAGACCCGTGGGGCCGACTCGACCGGACCATCGATTCCTTGCTGTGCCAGGTTTTCGGCGGCCGGGAAGCGGTCGCCGAGGCCGAGCGGCTCCGTGAGCTGCACAAGGCGATCAAGGGCGTCGACCACCACGGCGAGCGCTATCACGCGCTGAACCCCGAGGCCTACTGGTGGGTGCACGGATCGACGTTCTGGACAACGGTCCGCATGCAGGAAGTGTTCATACATCCCTTGTCCCACGCCGAAAAGCGTCGCTTCTACGCGGAATGGCGACGGCTCGGCCTGCTGCTCGGCCTTCGCGAGCACCACATGCCCGAGGATCTCGAAGGATTCGAGGCCTACTTCGACGACGTCGTCGCGAACCGGCTCGAGGACAACCACACCGTCCGGGAACTGCTCCACTCGATCACCATGCGGGACACGCCACCACCGCCGTGGTGGTTCCTGCCGGAGGCCTTGTGGCGTCCCGTCCGGCCGGCGGGCGGGAACGTGCTGACCCTGTGCGCGATCGGCTTGCTCCCCGCGGCGCTGCGCGACCGCTTGAGTCTCAAGTGGACAGACGCGGGCGAGCGGCGGCTCCGGCGTCTCGGCGCGGTCACGAGGGCGGCCGGGAAGCGTGTTCCCGACCGGCTTCGGTTGTACCCCAAGGCTTACCGCGCCAAGCGCGGATAGCTACTCGACGACGTCGACCAGCGCGCCCTTGGCACCGGTGTTCGGCAGCGGCCACGGTTTGACCCCGCCGTTGGTGACGATCTTCTTGTCCTGCGGCGCGGACGGCGGCAAGGTCCGCGCGCCGATCCACGCCAGCACGTCGGGGATCTGCGTCTTGAAGGTGTTCATGTTGTGGCCGGCGTCCGGGATCCGCCACGACGAGAGCGTCGCCGGCGCGCGGACGGCCGCCTGGAGCTGATCGAGCGAGGAACTCTCGAAACCTTCCTTGTCCCCCGCGATCGCCAGGATGTCCACCGGCGAGGGATGCTTCTGCAGGTTCAGCGTGACCTTGTTGGCGTCGATGATGTCCTGCCTGCCCTTGAACAGGTTCTCCGTCTCCGCGTCCACCGAAGCCTCCGCGTAGCCGCTGACACTCGCCGCCTGGCCGTACCACTGCGGATGCCGGGTCACGAGGTTCATCGCGCAGTACCCGCCCGAGGACCAGCCCGCCATCGTCCACGCCTTCCGCTGCGGATTGGCGCCGAGTTTCTCGATCGCCCAGTCGCGGATGTCGGCGGTCAGGTAGGTGTCGTTGGCCGACCCGCCGACCTCGTCGACACACTGGGTGTCGTGGCCGATCTTCGGCTTCCCGGTCGGATCCGGGATGATCACCAGCGACGGTGGGAGCACGTTCTTCGCGATGGCCGCGTCGAGTTGCGCGGGCAGGCCGTACGGACCGGTGACCACTTCGGGCCCGGACGGATAGTTCGGGATCCATTCGATGACAGGGAACTTGAAGCCCTGGTACGCGGAACCGTAGTACTGGGGCGGGAAATACACCGAGACGTCACGCGTCAGGCCGGTGCGCTTGCCGGTCACCGTCATGTACACGACGGAACCCTTGCCCTCCTTGGCACGCGTCGCCCCGCCGGCGCCCAGTTTGTCCAGGTCCGCGCCGTTCTGGCCGCCGACGGCGTCGACGCCCTGCCCCGAGTACACGCCGGTGCCGAACAGGGCGCCGACCGTCGGGAAGAAACCGCCGATGATGTTCCCGCCCATTCCGGTGCTGATCACGATCAGCACCACCGCGACGAGGATCGTGCCGCTGCGGCCGAGAAGCTTGCGGCGCCAGCGTTCCCAGAAGAACGGCACGGCGATGATCGCGAGCAGGGCCAGCACCACGACGATGACGAGGTTCAGGGTCGAATCCAGCCGGATGGCGCTCAGGCCCAGTCCCATGGCGATCGTCCCTCCCGGCGGCGGCACGCCCCCGCGCCGCACTTCCCACATCCGGATCAAGAGACGTGCGGCCACCGGAAAGTGTTGTCCGGGGTGACACGGGTCACCCCGGACGGACCTCAGCCTTCGAGCGCCTTGCGCAGCACGCCGATCGCCTGCGAGATCGCGGCTTCCGCGGCGTACGTTCCGCGCAACGTGTTGAGCATGACGAAGTCGTGCACGATGCCCTGGTACCGCACGGCGGTCACCGGAACCCCGGCCTGACGCAGCTTGGCGGCGTACGCCTCGCCTTCGTCGCGCAGGACGTCGGCCTCGGCGGTGATCACCAGCGCGGGCGGCAGGCCCGCCAGCTCGTCGAGGCTCGCGCGCAGCGGCGACGCGGTGATTTCCGCGCGCTGCGCCGGATCGGTCGTGTACTGGTCCCAGAACCACTTCATGCCGTCGAGGGCGAGGAAGTAGCCCTCCGCGAACCGGCCGTAGGACTCGGTGTCGAAGTTCGCGTCGGTGACCGGATAGAAGAGCACCTGCTGCCGGAAGGTGACGTCGCCGCGCTGCTTCGCGAGCAGGGTGAGCGCGGCGGTCATGTTCCCGCCGACGGAGTCTCCGGCGATCGCGATCTTCGTGCCGTCGAGACCGTGTTCGGCGCCGTGCTCGGCGACCCACTTCGCCACGGCGTAGTTCTGCTCGATGGCGACCGGGTAGCGCGCCTCGGGCGAGCGGTCGTATTCGGGGAAGACGACGGCCGCGCCCGCGCCGACCGCGAGCTCGCGGACCAGGCGCTCGTGGGTGTGGAAGTTCCCGAAGACCCAGCCGGCGCCGTGGATGTAGACGATCACGGGCAGCGGCCCGGTCACCCCCTGCGGCCGGACGATGCGGACCTCGACGCCGTCGACGTGCGTGGTCTCGACGTCCGCGGCGGGCAGTTCGACGTCGCCGCCCTGGACCTCGTCGACGGCCTTGCGTCCTTCCTCCGGCGGCAGCTGGAAGAGGAACGGCGGGGTGGCGGTGGCCTCGACGAAGGCCTGCGCGGCCGGTTCGAGGGCCAGGTTGTGCGGGTTGGCGGTCATTTCTGCCTCCTGGGTTCCGAAGTCGATGCGACCAAGGTAGCTCGCAACTCAATTGTGCACAACTAAAATGCACTCAAGGAGATTTGGCTCACTCGACTGGCGATCTGCGGCATGATCGACGCACCATGGGGGACGAGGAGGACCGATGCCCACGGACAACACCGGATCGCTGTGCCTGGACGATCAGCTGTGCTTCGGGCTCTACGCGGCATCGCGGGCCGTGACCGCGCTTTATCGCGTGGTACTCGACGATCTGGGCCTGACCTATCCGCAGTACCTGGTGATGCTCGCGCTCTGGGAAGAGGACGAGCGGCTGGTCAAGGAGCTCGGCACCGTGCTGAACCTCGACTCCGGCACGCTGTCGCCGCTGCTCAAGCGGCTGGAGAAGTCCGGGCTGGTCGAGCGTGTCCGCCAAGCCGACGACGAGCGGTCCGTCCGGATCAGCCTGACCGGGGACGGCGCCCGGCTCCGGGAGCGCGCGAGCGGGATCCCGAAGATCATCGGCGACGCGATGGGCCTCGACGCGGCCGGGCTCGCCCGCACCCGCGCGGAGCTCGATCGCTTGACCGAATCCGTGAACGCCTACCGCGAGGCCTACGTCCCGGCCGGTTAGCATGGGATTTCCGGCGCGGACAAAGGGATAATGATGATCGATCACGACGCGGCGCTCAAGGCCGTCGAGAACAGCTTGGACCGGCCGTCCGCGGCCCGCGTCTACGACTACTTCATCGGCGGCGACACCCACTACGCCATCGATCGCGAATTCGCCGAGAAGGTGCGCGAGCGCCTGCCGCTCATGGGCGACTACTGCAAGACCAGCAGGCAGTTCCTCGGCCGGGCCGTGCGGCACTGCGCGGAACTGGGCATCAAGCAGTTCGTCGACATCGGTTCCGGCCTGCCGACCGCCGGCAACGTGCACGAGGTCGCCGACGAGGCGCGGCCGCAGGAGGACACGCACGTCCTCTACATCGACAACGAGCCGATCGCGCTCGCGCATTCGACGCTGCTGCTCGCCGACACCGCCGACCCGGATCGCCACCACGCGATCGCCGCGGACCTGTTCGACCCCCAGGACCTGTGGGACCGGGTGATGGACTCCGGCATCATCGACGTCCGGGAGCCGGTCGCGCTGGTGGTCAACGCGGTCATGCACTTCATCAAGGACGAGCAGGACCCCGACGGGCTGCTGGACTTCTACCGCGACCGGCTCGCCCCTGGTTCGCTGCTGGTGCTTTCGCAGATGACCAACGAGAACCCGGCCAACGAGGACGAGAAGCAGGCGCTTCTGGACATCCTCGACTACTACGAGACCACGACGAACCCCGGTTTCCTGCGCACGATGGACGAGTTCCGGCGGTTCTTCGGCGGCTGGCCGCTGCTGGAGCCGGGCCTGGTCTACGCGCCGGCGTGGCATCCGGACGAGAAGACGATCTTCGCCGCGGCGCCTTCGGAATCCCGCGTCATCGGGGGTATCGCCCGCAAGCCGTAGCTTTTCCCGTGAAGGCCCCCTTCCCTCGGCTCAGCCGAGGGAAGGGGGCCTTCACGCGCTTGTGACGCGCGTCGCCTTGCCGTGCAACTAGGTGCATATGAAACTAGGTGCATGGCACTGGAGCACGCGATCCTGGTCTCACTGTCCGAGCGGTCCGGCTCGGGCTACGAGCTGACGCGCCGCTTCGAGAAGTCCATCGGGCTGTGGTGGAACGCCACCCACCAGCAGATTTACCGCGTCCTCAAGCGAATGGAGGACGCGGGCTGGGTCGCCGTCGACCACGTCGCGCAGTCCGGGAAACCCGACAAGAAGGTCTACACCGTCGGCGACGCGGGGCGGGCCGAACTCGTCCGCTGGCTCGCCGAACCCGACCCGTCGGCCACCGCCAGGGAGCTGGCCGTGAAGATCCGCGGCGCCACCCTCGGCGATCCGGCCGCCGTCGCCGCCGAGGTCACCCGGCATCGCGACGCGCACGCGGCACAGCTCGACGCGTACCTGCTGATCGAGAAGCGCGACTTCCCCGACCCCAGCGTCCTCAGTGGACAGTCGTTGCACCAGTTCCTCGTGCTGCGCGGAGGAATCCGAACCGAACAGGGCCACGTCGAGTGGCTCGAGGAAGTCCTCCAGGCATTCCACCACGATGCGTAAGGACCTAGCGATGAGCCCGTACCCGAACCTGCTGTCCCCTCTCGATCTCGGCTTCACCACCCTGCGCAACAGGGTGATCATGGGTTCGATGCACACCGGCCTCGAAGACAAGGAAGCGCATTTCCCGCAACTGGCCGAGTACTACGCCGAACGCGCCCGCGGTGGCGTCGGGCTGATCGTCACCGGCGGCTTCGCCCCGAACCGGACCGGCTGGCTCCTGCCGCTGGCCTCGAAACTCTCGACACGCGCGGAAGCCAAGGCGCACAGGCAACTCACCGATCCGGTGCATGAGGCGGGCGGCAAGATCGCGCTGCAGATCCTGCACGCGGGCCGGTACTCCTATCATCCGCTGAGCGTGTCCGCGTCGGGGATCAAGGCACCGATCAACCCCTTCAAACCACGGGCCCTTTCCGGGTACGGCGTGCTGCGCCAGATCCGCGCGTTCGCCGATTGTGCCTTCCTGGCCAAGGAAGCGGGTTACGACGGCGTCGAGATCATGGGTTCGGAGGGCTACTTCATCAACCAGTTCCTCGCCGAACGGACGAACAAGCGCACCGACAAATGGGGCGGCAGCGCGGAAAACCGGCGGCGGATCGCCGTCGAGATCGTGCGCCGCACGCGGGAAGCGGTCGGCGAGGACTTCATCATCGTCTATCGACTGTCCATGTTGGACCTCGTCGAGGGCGGGCAAAGCTGGGAAGACGTCGTCGCGCTGGCCAAGGAGGTCGAAGAGGCGGGCGCGACGATCATCAACACCGGCATCGGCTGGCACGAGGCGCGGGTGCCGACGATCGTGACGTCCGTGCCGCGCGCGGCGTTCACCTGGGTGACCGGCAAGCTCAAACCGCACGTCGGGATCCCGGTGGTCACGTCGAACCGGATCAACATGCCCGAGGTCGCCGAGGAGGCGCTGGCGAGCGGTGACGCGGACCTGGTGTCGATGGCGCGCCCGTTCCTCGCCGACCCGGAATGGATCCGCAAGGCCGAGAGCGGGCGCGAGGACGAGATCAACACCTGCATCGCCTGCAACCAGGCCTGTCTCGACCACGCGTTCAAGCGGAAACTGGTGTCCTGCATGGTGAATCCGCGCGCCGGCCACGAGACCACGCTGACGCTTTCGCCCACCCGCAAGACCAAACGCGTCGCCGTCGTCGGCGCCGGTCCCGCCGGGCTCGCGGCCGCGACCGGCCTCGCCGAACGCGGGCACGCGGTCGAACTGTTCGAAGCCGACGACGAGATCGGCGGCCAGTTCGGGATCGCGCGGAAGATCCCGGGCAAGGAGGAGTTCGCCGAGACCATCCGCTACTACACGCGGCGGCTGGAGGTCACCGGCGTCAAGGTGCGCCTCGGCACGCGCGTGGCCGCCGCCGACCTGGTCGACGCCGGGTTCGACGAGGTCGTGCTGGCCACCGGCGTGACGCCGCGGGTGCCGTCGCTCCCCGGGATCGACCATCCCAAGGTTCTGTCCTATGTGGACGTCGTCCGGCACGGGAAACCGGTGGGCGGCAAGGTCGCCGTGATCGGCGCGGGCGGGATCGGCGTGGACGTCAGCGAGTTCCTGACGCACGCCTCCTCTCCCGCGCTCGATCTGGACGCGTGGATGGCCGAATGGGGTGTCACCGATCCCGAGCGGGCGGCCGGCGGGCTGACCGAGCGGAAGGTCGAGCCGTCACCGCGGCAGGTGTTCCTGCTGCAGCGCAAGAAGTCCGGGATCGGCGCGGGGCTGGGCAAGACCAGCGGCTGGGTGCACCGGGCCGCGCTGAAGGCCAAGCGCGTCGAGCAGCTCACCGGGGTCACCTACGACCGGATCGACGACGACGGCCTGCACATCACCGTCGGTGACAAGCCGCGTGTGCTCGATGTGGACAACGTCGTCGTCTGCGCGGGACAGGAGCCGGTGCGCGACCTCGTCGACGACCTGCGCGCGGCCGGACTGCCGGTGCACCTGATCGGCGGCGCCGACGTCGCGGCCGAACTGGACGCCAAACGGGCCATCGATCAGGGAACCCGCCTGGCCGCCGTTCTCTGACGAGTGGCCTCGTAGATGGCAGGATGAGCCTTGTGCGGGACGTATGCGTGATCGGGCTCGGGTTGATCGGTGGTTCGCTGCTGCGCGCGGCGCATTCGATCGGCCGCACCACGTTCGGGGCGACGACCTCCGAAGCTGACGCGGACGCCGCCAGCAGAGCGGGTTTCGACGTGACGACGCAGGTCGAAGCCGCGCTGGGCAAGGCGGCGGAGCGGGACGCGATGATCGTGCTCGCGGTGCCGCTGCCCGCGGTCGAGGAGGTGCTCCGCACCGTTTCGCGGGTCGCCGGGCACTGCGTGCTCACCGACGTGACCAGCGTGAAGGGGCCGGTGCTCGACTCGGTCCGCCGTCGCGCGCCGTACGCGAAGTTCGTCGGCGGGCATCCGATGGCCGGGACGGCGAACTCCGGCTGGAAGGCGAGCAACCCGGCGCTGTTCGGCGGCGCCGCTTGGGTGCTGGGTGTCGAGCACGACACCGATCTGACCGCTTGGGCGGAGGTCGCCCAGCTGGTGCTGGACGTCGGCGCGCATGTCGTGCCGCTGCCGGCGGACTCGCACGACGAGACGGTCGCGCGGATCTCGCACCTGCCGCATATCTTCGCGGCCATCCTGGCCACGATCGGCGCGCAGGGCGGGCCGCTGGCGATGGCGCTGGCCGCCGGGTCCTACACGGACGGCACGCGGGTGGCCGGGTCGAGCCCGGCGCTGGTGCGGGCGATGACCGAGGGCAACCGGGACGCGCTGCTGCCGATCGTCGACGAGGCGCTCGGACGGCTGGGCGCGGCGCGGGGCTCGCTGGCGTCGACGGGTGGTCTCGCGGTGACGGTCAACGCGGGTCACGAAGGGGCGCAAGCGTTCGCGGCCGCCAAGGACGCGGAACGCGCGGGGGTCCGGGTCAGCCTGAGCGCGCCGGACGCGCGCGACGGCCTGATCGCGCTCGGCGAGCGCGGCGGCCGGATCACGGCGATCGACGGCGACACCGCGATCGGCGAGGTCTCCTGACGCGTTTCGTCCTCTGGATGCGGTCCTTGCGTGCGCAAGTACCGCGTCCAGAGGACGAAATGCGGGCGGTTACTGACCCGGCGGCGGGTTCTGGGGCTGCTGGTTCTGGGGCGGGGTGTCGGGGGTGTCGTCGAACTTGTTGATGAAGCCCTTCGCCTTCTCGACCCCGGAGTCGATCTGCGAGTCGTGACCGGAGAACTTCGACTTCGCGAAGTCCGCCGCCTTGTCCAGGCCGCCCTCGATCTTGTCGTTGTGCTCGCGGAGAGCGTCGGTGGCCTTGTTCTTCAATTCGTCGAAGTTGATGCCCATGGCCACATCGTCACACAGGAACCGGCCGGCCCGCCCCGGCGATCACCCGTCGTGGGGACGCTCAGAACGGCCGGTCGCCCACGATGGCGACGCGTTCGGCCACCCGCGCGTGCGGGTGGTAGTCGTTGACGGCGTAGTGCTGGGTGGCGCGGTTGTCCCAGAACGCCACCGAACCCGGCCGCCAGCGGAAGCGCACCTGGAACTCCGGGATATGCGCCCGGCTGAACAGGTACCGCAGGAGCCGGTCGCTCTCGTCGCGGTCCATGCCGACGATATGCGTCGTGAACGCCTGGTTCACGAAGAGGGTGCGGCGCCCGGTCTCCGGATGCGTGCGGACGACCGGATGCTCGACCGGCGGGAACGCGTCCTGATGGCGCAGCAGCAGTTCCGGCTCGGAGAAGCGGTCGAAGCCGGGGATGAAGTCGTGCACCGCGGTCAACCCGTCGATCCGCTCGCGGACGTCCTCCGGCAGGTTGTCGTAGGCGGCGGCCATGTCTGCCCACATCGTGTCGCCGCCGACCGGCGGGACCTCGATCAGCCGCAGCACCGAGCCGAGCGCGGGCTCTGGCCGGAACGTGACGTCCACGTGCCAGATGTTCTCGAACGCGGGCATGCTCGCCGAGCGGGTGAACCGGGTGGTGTCCTCGGTCTCCCCCTTCGGGATGAACGGGTTCGTCTCCAGTTCACCCCAGTTGGCGGCGAACGCGCGCTGGTGCGCCGAAGTGATGTCCTGGTCGCGGAAGAACAGCACCTTCCACTCCAGCAGCGCGCGGTTCAGTTCGGCGTGGAGCGCGGGCGTCAGCGGGCGGGTGAGGTCGACGCCGCCGATCTCGGCACCGATCAGCCGTCCCAGCGGGCGCAGCGCGAAAAGCTCGTACGGGCGTTCTTCGACACCCTCCGGCAGGCGCCGCAGCAGTCGCGGCCCTTCGAGGATCCCGCCGTCGGGGACGATCGCGGGGCGGAGGCGGACACGGTCGGGCAGCTCTACGGACATGCTGGTCTCCAGGGGTTTCCGAATTCCGGGAAGGACGAAACCGGCCACCTTTCACAGGTGGCCTTCGCGGGAAACACGGCTACGCGGGCGGAGAACCCAAACGTCCACGGCGCAGGAGCAATGCGGCGACGCCTTCACCCGGTGAACGGTGCGGCGCGGACTCCCAAGTGACGGACACGACCCCATGGTGGGCGCGATTTGGCGTGCGGTCAACAGCGTCCATGAGGCGGGACGATCAGCGCCTCCGTTCGGAAGGGAAGCTTCCCGACCACGTGTTCCGCTCCTCGCGCGGGCGCAGCGCCTCGGCCAGCACCCACTGCGAATGCGTCGTGCCGCCCCGGCCGACCGGACCGAGCTGGAAGGTGACCCAGCCGACCCAGTGTCCCGTCGTCGTCGCCCGCCACATCCCCAGCAGGCCGGGGACGACGCCGGTCAGATCCAGGCCGTCGGGCAGGCGGGTCTTCACCGCGCCGACGGGATACACCAGCTTGAGATCGACCCAAACGGGCTGGTTGGGCCGCACCATGTGCAGGTGACGCGGCCCCGGCGGCAGCGTGTCACCAGTGTCGAGCATGCGTCGATTATGCGTGAAAACTCGAACATTAGTTCGAGACGATCCTCACCATCCCCCATCCGGGTGGGATGAGGCCTCAGGCGCGGCGGTGGTACGGCAGGAACCGCCGGACCAGCCGCAGCGGTGCGCGTTCGACGAGGTCGGGGCCGCGCACGGCGTCGAAGGCGGCGCCGATCTGGTCGACGACGCCGGACAGCTGCTCGTTGTCGGGCATCGGCATCTCCGCCGGGTCCCGTTCTTCGCGGACGGCGGCCGCGAGTTCGGTGAGGGCGGCCGTCAGGAGGGCGATGTCGGCGTCGGCCGGGGCGGGGGCACCGCGGCCGAGGGTGACGCCGACCTCGGTGACGGCGTCGGCGACGCGTTCGAGCCCGGCGATCACCGGCCACCAGGCGACGGCCTGCCGTCCGGCGGCGGAGGGTTCGACGACGACCTGCTGGAACGCGGTCCGCAGGTCGGCCAGCGCGCGGTAGGCGCGGCGACGGGCACGAGAACGTTCCAAGCGCGCTTCACCCGATGGCGCGAGCACGAGTCCCTTGTCGACGTACTTCACCAGGCTGTCGAGGCTGTCGGCGAGCCGTCCGCCGACCTGCGGCCGTCGGCTGCCCGGCCAGAGCAGGTAGCCGAAGAGCAGGACGATCGCGCAACCGAGCACGGTGTCGACGAGCCGCGCGAGCACGATGTCCCAGCTTCCGGTGCTGGCGAGGTCCATCTGCAGGATGATCAGCGGGGTCACGAAGGCGCTGAGGATGCCGTAGTTGCGGACCTTGCCGACCGCGACGCCGCCGGCGAACACGGCGATCAGGAGGACCAGCAGCCAGCCTTCGCCGCCCGCGGCGAGGACGGCCGCGCCGATGCCCACCCCGATCACCGTGCCGATGCCGCGCAGCACGGCGCGGCCGAACACCGAGCCGAAGTCGGGTTTGAGGACGATGCCGACGGTGAGCGTGATCCAGTAGGACCGTTCGAACGGCACGAGCAGCGCGACCACTTCGGCGATCGCCACGCACAACGTGAGGCGGAGCGCGGCGAACCAGGTGAGCGGACCGGACACGAGCGAGCCCGCCCAGCCGCGAAGGCGTTTGTGCCACGGCTGGATCTCGCGCCGTTTCCGGTTGTCGCCCTTGCCGATCCGGGCGAGCCCGGCGTAAAGCGCGGCGAGGACCGGGTCGGCGTCTTCGGGCGCTTCGGGCGGCTCGGGCAGGTCCTGGTTCGCGAGTACGGCCGCCGACGTCGCGACGAAGTGGTCGATCACGTCGTCCGGGGCGTGGCGGCCGGCGTTGACCATCGCGACCGATGCCTCGACGGCGGGGGTGCTGGCCGAAAGCAGGTTGAGCAGCTGGCGGTACGTGGCGTCGCGGCCCGACAGCCAGGAGCGCGCGGTGAGCAGCCGGTCGTACGCGGTGTTCATCGCGGTCGTGAGCTGGTGGCGCGCGACGCGGGAGGTGGCCTCGTCGGCCGCGGAGAGCATCGCGGCCAGTTCGACGTAGACGTGCGCGACGGCGCCGCGTTCGGGGCTGGTGGCGCGGAAGGTCCAGGTGGCGAGCGCGACGAGCAGGCTCCAGGCGGCGCCGACGCAGAAAAGGCCGAGGAGGACTTCGACGCGGAGGCCGGTGACGTGCTGGCCGGTGCCGAGGACGCAGAAGACGAACATCTGGAGCCCGGCGACCGACGCGTTGCTGCCCGCCGCGCTGATCAGCGCGGACACCGCCGCGACCCCGACGACGACCGGGATGGACGCGGCCGGGATGCCGCCGGTGATCAGCCCGGCGAAGTAACCGAGACCCGCGGCCGCCGTGGCGCCGCCGAGCCGCCGGGCGCGATAGCGGTACGGACCGGCGGATTCGGAAAGGACGGTGGGCAGGGCGCCGGTGGAGATCAGCGCTCCGACTCCGATGTCGCCGAGCGCGTAGCCGACGGCCAGCGGGACGGCGAGGGCGAGGACGGCGCGGGCGACCATGTTCCAGGGAATGGGAACCGGTGTGCTGCGGAGCAGCTGCACCAGCCAATGTGGTGCGGCGATCTCGCGGCGCGTCGTGCTCACGCCCCTATCTTCACTCATCGGCGGGCGAATCAAGGGCAGAGCCGCTTCCCCTGCGGAGGCTGCCCCTCGGGCTGGCGTGTCCCGAAAGCCACTTTCGGGACATCAGAGGTCGCGAAAGTGGCTTTCGCGACACGCCCGACGGCACTCGTCGCCTCGCGTCCGCCTGGTCGACACCCTCGGCATGGGCGGCCGAAGCGGTTATCGTCGCCGCATGGGCAAGACGTACTCCTTCGAGGTCAACCGGACGAGCAGCGCCTCGCCCGCTTCCCTGTTCGCGCTGGAGGCCGACGGTTCCCGGTGGTCGGAATGGGCGAAGCCGGTGGTGTTCCACTCGCGCTGGGTGCGGAAGCCGGACGCGGGCGAGGTGGGCGCCGTCCGGGCCGTCGGGCTGTGGCCGGTGTATCTCCACGAAGAGACGCTGGAGTACGAACAGGACCGAAAGCACGTCTACGGCTTCGCGGGCCTGGCACCGCTCAAGGACTATCGCGCCGAAGTCTCGTTCACGCCGAACGCTTCGGGCGGCACGGATCTGCGCTGGACCGGCCGGTTCACCGAACCGCTGCCCGGCACCGGCGCCGCCGTCCGCACGGCCCTGCGCGCCGTGATCTCGATCCTGGCCACCCGCCTGGTGAAACACGCGGAACGCGCCTGACCCCACCCCCCGCCCTTCCCAAGGGGGGCGACCCCGAGTCCAGTCTACCGGCGATGGGCGCGGGGAAGGGCTGCTCGGCGGAGTTGTCCACAGGGGGCGGTGGTTGTGGACAACTCCTGTGGGGAACTGAAGGACGCCACAGCGCAAGCGGCGGAAGTCAGCCCGCGCCCAGGCACAGGAACGGGCGCCGCAGCGGATCGGCGGCGGTCGCTTCCGCGAGGGCCAGAGCGGGCGCGGTCCCCGAAGCCAGCCGCCGGTGCAGGTCGGACATCGCGGCGGCGGCGGCCTTGTCGCCGACCCGCGCGATCGCGCCGATGACCGTCCGCGAACCACTGGCGAGCAGCGTCCCGGCGAAACCGAGCGCCTCCTCGCCGGGCCGGATGTGACTCATCGCGAGTTCGCACGCGGCCAGCACCACCCGTTCCGGCGGCTTCGCGAGCCGGGCGGTTTCGTGCGCGTACAACGGGCCGTCGACCAGTTCCAGCCGTGAGAACAACGCATTCGCCGGTTCGTGCGCCCCGTGCGCGACCAGATGCGCCATCCCGGAACCGTCCAAAGCGGACAGTACGGTGTCGCTGGTCGCGTCCTTCCCGTCGACGAGCCGGGCCTGCGGGTACACGGTCCGCAGGTTCCGCACTTCACCGACCGAACCCGGCACCCCCGGGCCGCCGGCGAGCAGGACCGGACCGGAGCTCCGCCGCCCGGACGCGCTCACCCAGGCGGTCGCCGACGGCGCGATCGACACCGGATGTCCGTGCAGTGACGGCAAAGCACCCCACGGCAACGCGTACAGCGAGCCGATCGGCACGATGATCAGCTCGCGGTTCTCCAGCGTCTTCGCCAGCGACGCCGAGATCAGCTTGTCCAGTTTGTCCGCCCGGCGCCGCGCGGAACCGGTGACGACCTCGACGAGCGGCGCGGGCAGGTTGTCCGGGGCCAGCGCGTCGAGATCCGCGTGCAACTGCCGCGCGGTCTCGACGATCTCCGCGAGCGGCCCCAGCTTCAACAGCCGGAACCGGCCGCGGTCGACGACCACCGCGTACAAGGTGTCGCGATACCCCATCAGGCTGACCAGCACGCGATCGCCGAGTCGCTCCACCACCTCTTCGGGTGTCGAGACCGGGCGCGGACGACCCCATTGGCTGGTGTACCACCCGAGCCGCGTCGCCTCCCGCTGCAGCCGGTCGTAGCGCTCCTCGAGCTTCCCGACCGGTTCACCGGAGAGCCGCCGTGCCTGGATCGTTCCCTGCACGTGACGCATCTCGTTGATGTGCCGGGCGAGCGCGGGGTCCTCGATCAGCGGGAGCGGTTCGTAGCGGTACACCTGCGCGCGCGTGCGTTCCAGCCACGCGAACAGGCTCTTCGCGCCGGCGCCGCTGCGCCTCGCCTTCTTGAGCACCAGCGTGAGCGCGAGTTTGCCCAGTTCCTCACCGTGCGCCGCGGTCCCGCAGACGAGGTCGAGCCCGCCCATGCGGTCGCGGATCTGCCCGAGTTCCGCCAGCCCGGCCCGTGCCTGCGCGAGCGCCGAACGCGGCCGATGCGACGCCACCGCGAGTTCGGCCCGGCACAACCGCAGCTGCATCCGGTGGTCGATCGGCGTGGTCTGTCGCGGTTTCGGTACCTGCGCCAGGAGTTCCTGCGCGGCGACCGTCTCCCCGCGACGGATGAGCAGCCGCACCGCGAACATCCTCGCCGCGCCCGCTTCGTCACGCAGCCCGAGTCCGGCCAGCCGGATGGCGAGACCGGCCAGCCGCTCCGGCAGTTTCGCGGACGGCTTCTTCTCCCGGTCCGCCAGGACCTTCACCGCGTCCGCGCGCAGGCGGGTCAACTCGGCGATCTCCGCCCACCGGCCGTTGCCGCGCCGCAGGAAGCTCCGCCGTGCGGACGTCGCGAGCTTCTTCGCGAGGACGTGGTCACCCTCCAGGATGGCGGCGCCGGCCCGCGCGACCTCCGCTTCAGCGACGAGATGGTGCGCGCCGTTGGCCCGGAGTTCGGGGATCGCCTCGTCGAGATGTCGCGCCGCCTCTTCGGCGAGCCCGGCGGTGAGCAGGGCCTTCGCCTGGTCGAGCCGGACGAGTGGCAGCGAGCCGGGCCCGTCGGTGACGAAGATCGAGGCCGCCTGCTCGTAGTGCCGGAGCGCCTCGGGGATGTCGCCGAGCAACTGGGCGTGGTCACCCAGGTTGTGGCGGATCTTCCCTTCGAGCATCCGGTGCCCGTGTTCGACCGCGATGTCGAGCGCGGCGACGAGATCGGCGTGCGCCGCCTCCGGATTGCTCATCTGGAGATGCAGCCAAGCCCGATTCACCAGGTTCCGGGTGAGCAGAAGGCTGTGCTTCGCCGCTTCCGCGACGAGGTTCGGCATCGCGGCGTTGTACAGCGCGAGCGATTCGTCCAGGTGCCCGGACCTCATCAGCACCACGGCTCGCTGGAGCACGACGGTGAAGCTCAGCTCGCGTCGGATGTCGCCTTCCGGCAACTGGAGCCGGACCTGTTCCGCCTCGGAGAGCCGGGCGAATCCGTCCTGCTGGGACGCGACCTCCGCCTCCGCGGCCGCCAGGCTGATGAGGATCCGGACGCGGATGGCCAGCCGTTCGACGCTGCCGGAGTCGACCGGCCCGAGGCGCGCCAAGCCACGCTGCAGCAACCTGATGGCGGCGCCCGGACCGTGATCGGAGGCCGCGGCCCTCGCCTGACGGTGCAGATCGGCCGCCGCCTCGGCTACGGGATCGACGACAGGAAGCTGCACGGGCACACGCACTATGGGAGCACACCCGCGCCGCATAACGGAACAGCCGTCCGGTTACAGCACCACTGTCGGTGTCACGACCGTCCGGCGACAGGTCACGTCGCCGAGGTGGATCACGATCTGGGTGGTGCCCTGAGGGACGTTGTCCAGCACGAACCGGCCTCCCTCGTCGGCGGTGGTGGAACTCGTGCCGTGCTCGGCGACGCGAACCTCCACTCCGTACTCGCCGGCGGGCACGAGCCAGCCGTCGATCCGGTGCTTCTTGCCGATCTTGGTGAGGTTGATCATCACGGTCAGGTCGCTGACGGTGAAGGTGATCGTGCCGGTGTCGCTGCCACGGACGCCCGCGGTGGCGTCCATCCGTTCCCATCGGGCGACCTCGACGTCGAGGTTTTCGAGCGCGAGCGCGAATTGAACCCGCTGCACCAGGTCTCCCGGTGGCGGGTCCAGTTCGTCCATGAAGCGCCCGATATCGGCGAGCAAGGCCTCATCGCCCGGGGAGGTCATCTCCCCCGGCGTCCCGAGGTCGTTCATCGGCTTCCCCCTTCGTGGGCCAGCAGGTCGCGCATCGATTCGAGGCAACGGCCCCTGGTCGGGCCGACACTTCCGCGTGGCATACGGAGTGCTTCGGCGACCAGTTGGTATTCGGCCCGCCCGGCGAGCACGGTCAGCCGAAGGAGCTGCTGACAGCGGTGCGGCAGGCGGAGGAAGGCGCGCCAGACCCGGCGATCCCGGTCGGCGCGGACGGCTTCCTCTTCGGGGGCCGGGTGGGTGCTCTCCATGCTTTCGGCCAGCTCGTCGGTCAGCGGGACAGGCTGGGCGCGGCGGCCGAAAGGATGCTGAGCTTCGCGTCTGGTGGTGGTGATCAACCAGGCGGCGAGCGCTTTGGGGTCCCGAAGTTTTTCGAGCTGGCTGAAGAGGGCGAGCCACACCGTCTGGACCACGTCCTCGGCGGTCAGGCGGTCGAGCCCGTTCGCGCGCGCGACGTGCCACACGAGCGGGGTCAGCTCGTGCACAAGTCTGTCCATCGCCTGGCGGTCACCGGCCCGCGCCGCGCGCATGCAGGCGGCATGCAGGTCGGCACCGGTCAGTCCTTCCCATGGCGGGTCTACCTCGGTCGTTTGCACGTCGGTCACCGTATCTGCCCCACTTCGGACGTGTCTTCGTGTCGGCGCTGGCAGTATCGCGGGCCCTTCGGGGAGAAGGAGCGTGCAAGAGGCTCTGGGATACATCAAGTCACTAACTTTTTTGTCGAATTTCGGTCGTCCCCCTCGGTCTGGGGTGAAGGACAAAGGCACCGGCCGGCGCGAGTAGGTGTGGACTGCGCACCGGCCGGTCCTTTTTCCCTCCCCCCGGGCCCGCTCCCCAACGGGCCCGCGTCCGGGCGTCCCCCTCCCCCGAAGGAGCACCCGGAGGCAATGTCCGGAGGCCCCCTCGGCCTCCGGACATCACCTGTCTGTGTTGGTTCAGTTCACCGGCGGTTTGGTGCCGTTCGGGTCCCAGTTGCCGTCCGGGCTGGTGCCGGGACGGGGCGGGACCGGCGCCGTGATCGGCTTCGGCTTCGTGGTCTCTTCGAGGTCCTCGGTGGCCGTGGCCTCGTCGTCGACGGGTGCGGTGTTGGTCTCGGTCGTCATCGGGTGTCCCTCATTTCCTCGACTGCTCCATAGGACGCAACGAGGCTGCCACCAGATACACGCAGAGCCAGCTTTTTCGCGGAAATTTCTCGATCTGTGGCAGGAGGGTGACCTGATCAGCGCTTTTGCCGCGAAATGGTGCCGCTGAGTAGCCGCCGGCTCACGTCCGCGAGCTGTTCGGCCCAGCGCCGGTAGCCCTCGGGGCCGGGGTGGAAACGGTCCTCGGCGAAGGTCGCCGGGTCCAGCATCGCGGCGGGCATCGGGACGTGGACGACGCCGGGCAACAGCGCCAGCCGCGCGGCCGCGGCGTCGAGGACGGCCGACCGCGCGCCGAGGACGTCCCGCAGCGGACGCGGCAGCGAGGGGAACCGGCCCATCGGCGGCACGCCCGCGAGCACCACCGGGACCGGGCCGACCCGGCGCCGCACCCCGACGACGAGGTCGAGCAGGTCACGCCGGTAGCGGGCGGCCGAATGCAGTTCGATCGTGTCGTTGACACCGAGCGCGATCACCACGAGGTCGGCGGGTTCGAGCAGCGGCAGCAGTTCCTCGCGCGCCACGCGGGCGTTGGCGCCGGTCTTGCCGATGGCCTGCCAGGCGACCGCGCCGCCGTCCCGCGCGAGTTCGTCCGCGAGCCGCCCGGTCAGCGCCTCGGCGTGGGTGGCCGCGCCGACGCCGTCCACAGTGGACTCGCCGAGCACCGCGAGCCGCACCGGCTCGCCTTCGCCCGCCACCAGGCCCGTGACCGGCCCAGCGGCACCGGGCAACCTGGGCGTCGTGCGGCGCACCCGGACGGCTTGCGCGAGCAGGATCGGGGCGAGCACCACCGCACGGCTGATCACCCCGCGACTCTACTTCCGCGTTTCGTCCTCTGAACGCGATCGTTGCGCACGCAACAACCGCATTCAGAGGACGAAATGCGGGGCAGGTCAGCCCTTGGCGATCGAGACCGTCTGGCGGACGAGCGAGTCGTCGGCGGCCGCGCGGAGCAGGTAGTCGGCGACGTCGGCGCGGTTGATGCTGTAGCTCCCGCGGACGTTGCCGTCGGTGCGGGCGGCGATCACGCCGGTGTGCGGCCCGTTCAGCAGGCGCGGCGGGCGCACGATCGTCCAGTCGAGGTCGCTCGCGCGCACGATCCGCTCGGCGGCGACCATGTCCGCGAAGGCGTGCCGGAGGACCCTGCCCAGGATCGGCTTGACGATGTTCCTGGTGAAGAAGCCGTCACCGTCGACGAACGGCCCGCTGGCGCTCACCAGCAGCAGCCTCCGCGTGCCCGCTGATCCGAGCGCGGCGACCGCGGCGTGCGCCCCGTCGGTGACGACGGTCGTCGGGTTGCGGTCGCGGGAGCCGAGGGCGGAGATCACCGCGTCACGCCCGGACACCGCCTCGGTCAGGGCGCCGTGCTCGGACAGCTCGGCGACGACGACCTCCAGCAGTTCACCTTCGGCGTGCAGGCGGGACGGGTCGCGCACGACCGCCGTGACGTGGTGACCCGCGGCCAGCGCCTGCTTGACGACTTCGGAGCCGACCCCGCCCGTGGCACCGAGAACAGTGAGCTTCATGGTCACGCCTTCCTGGGTTAGTGAACACTCACCCACTATGGTGAGTGTTCACCCACCACTTGTCGAGCGAACGCTGAGAAGCCCTCAGGAGCGAACATGGGAAGCCGCGAGGAGATCGTCGCCGCGGCGGCGAAGGTGATGCGCGAGCAGGGCTACGCGCATGCCACGACGAAGGCCATCGCGCGGGCGGCGGGCTACTCCGAGGCGTTGCTGTACAAGCACTTCAAGGACAAGACCGAGATCTTCATGAGCGTGCTCACCGAGCGGCTCCCCGCGCTCGGGACGACCTTGGACGAGCTGATGCGGTCCGCGGCGGACGCGCCGCTCGTGGAGAATCTCGCCCGGCTGGCGCGGATCACGCTGGCGTTCTACCTGGAGAGCTTCCCCATCTCGGTGTCGCTGTTCTCCTCGCGGGAGCTGCTCGCGACCCATCGGGAACGGGTCACGAACAGGGCGGGCGGGCCGGACGTGCCGCTGGTGCGTCTCTCGGCGTACCTGGGTGAAGAGGTCCGGCTCGGCAGGGTCCGCGAGGACGCGGATCTGGACGCGGCGGCGTCACTGTTGCTCGGAGCCTGTTTCCAGTACGCGTTCCTGGCGTCCTTCGAGGACCGCGAGCCGTCCGCGGAGGAGCTGGACCGGTGGGCGGAAAGGCTGGCGGGCACGCTGGTGGCCGCGCTGGTCGTGAGTGGCAATGACGGTTCTAACCGTCCTGAACACTCACGAGGTCGCCGCTAGGCTGCTCGGCCGGGGTTGCGCCCATCTCGCCGTGGGCACATACCGCTGGCCGACGCGCGATCCCGCTCGGGTCTCGTGAGTGGCAATGATGGGTCTCACCCAGGGCCCCTTAAGTACCTATCGGCTTCCCGACCTGTGAGGGCGTGGGGGTCTGGAGCCGATGTCGCGAAAGCCACTTTCGGGACACCAGACGTCTCGAAAGTGGCTTTCGGGACATGATCACCAGGGCGGTGCCAGGCCCGACGTTGCGAAAGCCACTTTCGCAACGTTGAAGGTTGCGAAAGTGGCTTTCGCAACCCGGCCAAGCCCGGCACCCGGCAGAAACCACGCCCCCGAGGGGCCTGGTCTCGTGAGTGGCAATGACGGTTCTAACCGTCCTGAACACTCACGAGACCCGATGACCTACTTGCCCTTTTCGGCCCGCATCTCGTGCCACTTCGCGTACATGTCGTTGAGCTCCTTGATCATGAAGCTCAGGAAGTCCCGCATCTCGGCGACCCGTTCACCCGCCGGGGTGTCCTCGCCCAGCGCCGAAACGCCCTCGTCGGCCGCGTCCCGCCACATGGTGATCATGCGGTCGCGCTTCATGAAGGTGGCGTACCAGAGGTCGTCGAAGAGCCGGTAGTGGTCGCGGCGTGAGCCGGGTTCGCGTTCCTTCGCGACCAGCCCGATCTGCTCCAGGTACCGCACGGCCCCCGAGATCGCGGCGGGGCTCACCGAGAGCTGGTCGGCCAGCTCGGCCGCGGTGAGACGGCCGGCGTCGGTGGTCATCAGCGCGGCGAACACCCTGGCGGGCATCCGCTGCATCCCGATCTGGGAGAGCGTGAGGCCAAGGTGCTCCACGTAACGGCGGACGGCGTCCTCGTCTCTCTGGGTGCTCGAAGCACTCTCAGGCGTCGTCGTCATGGGCACATCCTCTCGTACATCCCCCAGAGTGATCACACCATCCATATGTTTTCTTAACTTCACAACTTCGTGAAATCACTGTACCTTCAGACGCATGGAAAACGCCATCTCCATCTCCGGCCTCCACAAATCCTTCGGCCGGACCAAGGCTTTGGACGGCCTCGACCTGCAGGTACCCGCCGGGGAGGTGCACGGTTTCCTCGGCCCGAACGGCGCGGGGAAGTCGACCACCGTCCGGGTCCTGCTCGGCCTGCTCCACGCGGACTCGGGGGACGTCCGCCTGCTCGGCGGCGACCCCTGGAAGGACGCGGCGCGCCTGCACCGGCGCCTCGCCTACGTCCCCGGGGACGTGAACCTCTGGCCCAACCTGTCCGGCGGCGAGGTGATCGATCTGCTGGGGCGCCTGCGGGGCGGGCTCGATCAGCGCCGCCGCAAGGACCTGATCGAGCGGTTCGACCTCGACCCCAGGAAGAAGGGGCGCACCTACTCCAAGGGCAACCGGCAGAAGGTCGCGATCGTGGCCGCGCTGGCCTCGCACGTCGACCTGCTGATCCTGGACGAGCCGACGTCGGGCCTCGACCCGCTGATGGAGGCCACCTTCCAGTACGCGATCCAGGAGGAACGCGAGCAGGGCCGCACGGTGCTGCTGTCGAGCCACATCCTCGCCGAGGTCGAGGCGCTCTGCGACAAGGTCAGCATCATCCGGAACGGGCACACCGTCGAGACCGGCACGCTGGCCGAGCTCCGGCACCTGACCAGGACGTCGATCTCCGCCGAACTCGCCGGCCCGCCGAACGGGCTGACCAGGCTGGAGAACATCCACGACCTCAAGGTCGAGGGCAACCGGGTCCGCTTCGACGTCGAAACCCGCTCCCTCGACGACGCGCTGCGCCAGCTCACCCAGGTCGGCGTCCGCAGCCTGACCAGCCAGCCGCCGACGCTCGAAGAGCTCTTCCTCCGTCACTACACCACCGAAGCGAGCGCGAAATGACCGCGACGCTGGACCGTCCCCTGGTCGCCGGACCGGCGCACGGACTGGTCGGCACCTGGCACCTGACCAGGTTGGCGCTGCGGCGGGACCGGATCGTCCTGCCGATCTGGATCGTCCTGCTCGGGATCATGCCTTCGACGTCGTCGGGGACGTTCGAAACGCTGTACCCGACGGCGGCCGAACGGGCCGGGCTCACCGCGAGCATGGGCGCGAACCCGTCGCTTTCGCTGATCTACGGCCCCGCCTTCGATCTTTCGACCGCGGGCGGGTTCACCGCGTGGCGGCTCGGCGGGTTCCTCGCGCTGATCGCCGGGCTGATGGCGGTCTTCACCGTCACCCGGCACACCCGCGCCGAGGAGGACACCGGCCGCGCGGAACTGCTGGCCTCCGCGGTGGTCGGCCGGTACGCCCTGCTGACCGCGGGCGTGCTGGTGTCCGCCGGCGCGAGTGTCCTCATCGGACTCGTCGAGACCGGGCTGATGATCGGCGCCAAGCTGCCCGCCGCCGGCTCGCTCGCGCTCGGCGCCGCCACCGCCGTGACCGGGCTGGTCTTCACGGCGATCGCGGCGGTGGCCGTCCAGGTCGCCGAGTATTCGAGGACGGCCAACGGGATCGGCGCCACCGCGGTCGGGGTCGCGTTCCTGCTTCGCGCCGTCGGCGACTCGACCTCGGACGCGACCTGGGTCTCGTGGCTTTCCCCGATCGGGTGGGCGCAGCAGATCCGGCCGTTCGCCGACGAGCGCTGGTGGGTCTTCCTGCTGCCGCTGGCCGCGACCGTGGTGGTCGGCGCAGCCGGGTACGCGCTGCTCCCGCGGCGCGACGTCGGCACCGGCATCATCCCGCCTCGCCCCGGCCCCGCCGAGGCCGCGGCGTCGCTGCGCAGCCCGTTCGCGCTGGCGTGGCGGCTGCACCGGGGTCCGTTGATCGGCTGGCTGATCGGCACGGCGGTCTGCGCCGCGGTGTTCGGCTCGGTGGCGAGCGGTATCGGCGACGTCGTCGGGGAAAGCCAGCAGGCGAAGGAGATCTTCACCCGGCTGGGCGGCACGGACGCGCTGGTCGACGCGTTCATGGCCGCGATGGCGGGCCTGTTCGCCATGGTCATCGCGCTCTACGGCGTGCAGTCCGCGTTGCGGCTCCGCGCCGAGGAGACCGCCGTGCGGGTCGAGCCGCTGCTCGCGACGAGCGTGGGCAGGCTGCGATTGCTGGGGAGCCACCTCGTGTTCACCTTCGGCGGCACGGCGCTGATGATGGTGCTCAGCGGTGTCCTTTTAGGACTGTCGAACGGGATGCGGGCCGGCAGTGTCTCCGACGCGATCGGGGACATGGTGCTCGCTTCGCTGGCACAGCTTCCGGCGGTGTGGGTGATCACCGGCCTCGCCGTGACGCTTTTCGGCCTGGCGCCGAAGTTCTCGACGGCGGCTTGGGCCATCGCCGGGCTGGCGTTGCTGCTCAGCCTGTTCGGCCCGGTGCTGAACCTGCCGCAGGCGGTCGTCGACGCCTCACCGTTCTCGCACGTTCCGAAACTGCCCGCCGCGGAGTTCACCGCGACACCGCTGGTCTGGCTGACCGGGGTCGCCGTGGTCGCGCTCGTGGCCGGGCTCATGGGCTGGCGGCGTCGCGACGTCGGCTAGCCACAGGGGAAAACCGTGAAGGCCGTCCGACGGGGTGGGCGGCCTTCACGGTGCTTGCCGCACTTCGCCGTCGGACGTCGCGACCAGCTTCACGACCGGCACGCCGCCTCCGCACGCTTCGCTCACCGGATAGGCGATCGCCGGTGTCACGTCGAGGGTGTGGGGCCGGCCGTCGTCGAGGGTCACCGTGGTCCGCACCGGCGTGGTCGGCAGGCCCCGGGTCGGGATGAAGACGCGCTTGCCGCCGGGCGCGGACTCGGTCACGCAGGCACCGGCCCAGCACAACTCCAGCGACACACGGGTGACGCCTGGTGGGACGTCGAGGGAAATTCCCTCCGACAGGCCGATGGCCGCACAGGCCGTCTCACCGGGATGGCAAGCGGCCAAGGTCGCGAGCAGGAGCAGGCAAACGGGCGCTCTTCGCATACCTGGACAGACGGCACGAAGGGCCGCCCGGGTTGCCTCAGTCGCTGCGGAACCCGGTGGTCGTCGACGGCGGCAGCTCCGTCGAGGTGGGTGAAGGCGTCACGGTCTTGGTCACCGTGCGCGGCGCCGGCGTCCGGGTGCGGGTGACGACGAGCGGTTCCGGCGCGCTGCCCGGCACGGTCACCGTGACCGGCCCGACCGAACGGGACGTCGTGACCGGGGATGGGGTCGTGCCGACTTCGTAGACGCGGCGCTGCGGCTCGCGGCCTGCCACCAGGAGGGCGGCGACGAGCAGCCCGGTCGCGAGGCCGGCGATGGCCGCGACCGTGACGGAACCCTGGCTCGACATCCGGCACCCCCTCACCATGCGAAGCGCAGGTACGAGGACCACTCGTGACGATCTTACGTTTCGTTACGTTGCGTGCGCAATCCGTCGACAACGATCCGCACGAGATGACGTTCTTCGAGTGAATACCGTTCCGCGGCCAGGCATCCGGCGATCAGGGCGCGCAGGTCGTCGCCGTCGATGTCCTCGCGCACGGCGCCCGCGGCCTGTGCCCTGGTCAGCAGCGCCTGCGACGCGGCACGGAAGTCGTTGCCCGCGCTCGCCTTGAAACCCAGCCCGGTCGTCTCGGCGAGCGCGTCGCAGAGGGCCCGGTTGCGCGACGCCTGCTGGACGACGCGTTTGAAGAAGCCGAAGAACGCTTCACCGGGGTCTTCGGCGGTCAGCAGTTCGCGTGCTTCCCCCGCGAACTGTTCGAGCCGGTCCACCACGACGGCCTGGAAGAGCGCTTCCTTGCTGGGGAAATGCCGGTAGACCGTACCCGCGCCGACACCGGCGATACGGGCGATCTCGTCGAGGGGGACGGCGAGGCCGTCGACGGCGAAGGCCTCTTCGGCGGCCGCGAGCACCTTCGCTCGGTTGCGGCGCGCGTCGGCGCGCAGCACGGGCTTGTCCACTGTTCCCCTCCTCGAACCGGGTCCGGCGTTCCGATTCAACGCCGCCGCCGACGAGGGCATTCCTCACTGCACCGCGGTCTGCGTGCCCTCCGGCGGGAAAAAGCCCTGGACGGTGGTGAACAGGTAATCCCAGACACCCGGGATCAGCACCACCGCGGCGACCGCGAACACCGGGAAGATCAGCCGGTTCTCCACGTTCTTGCCGGTGCGGAACCGCAGTGCCTTCGGCGGCCGGATCTCGTACCAGGTCTCGCCCGCGATCGGGATCGGGAACAGGAACGGGCAGCCGGACTCGGTCAGCGCGTCGCCGAGGCAGTGCACGAAACACCCGGCTGCGACGGCGACGCCGAGCCAGCCGGAGATCTCCGCGAGTTGCGCCGCCTTGTTCGGCGGGGCGGTCCACACCCACCAGGCGACCGCGGCGCCGCTGACCGGCAGGAGCCAGTCGCCGAGCGCGCCTTCGGCGAGCAGCAGGCCGAGGACGACGACACCGAACACCGCCCACGGGCCGCCCTCGGTGGTGCCCCAGGACGTCAGGAAACCGAGACCGACGGCGAACAGCACGGTGTGCGAGAGATGGCGGTGCTTACCGGTGACCTTCTCGTCCCGGGGTCCCTTGGTCAGCGCGTACAGCGCCGCCGAAACCCGGCGGAGCAGCCAGGAGATCGCGCCGGTGAACCAGCCGAGCAGTTTCGACGCGCGGGCGCCCGGGTGGTCGAGGTCGGGCAGGAGCGCGAAGCCGGCCGTGGTCGCGGCGAACACGACCGCTTGATGCACCGTGCCCGCCCCGACGGCGGGTGCGAGCGCGAGCCCCGCGCACCATCCGGTCAGGGCATGCGTGCGCCCCATCATCGTGCTGCCCCCAGGTGTCGCGGATCACGAGCCCACGACCGTATCGGGGGATCAGGCGGGGGGCTCCTCCGACACGCTGAGGTGCTCGGCGACGCCGGTGAGCTCGATCACTCGACTCACCTGCGGGCTGGGCACCAGTTCGAGCTCGACCTCCTTTTCGGCGGCCTGACGCTGTGCCTGGAGCACCACGTTCAGCGCCGAGGAGTCGAAGAACGTCACACCGGTCAGGTCGGCGACCACGCGACCGGACGGTTTGTCCGTGATCAGGGCCCCGAGGGTCTCCTGAAGCTGCGGGCTCGTCAGCAGGTCGAGCTCACCGGTGACCACCACACGCGGTTCAGAGGCGTCGGCGTCCAGCGTGATGCTGAAACCGGGCGGCGTGGTGTTCTGGTCCGCTGCGGGCATGCACATTCTCCTCATCAGGTGAGAACCGACGCTCAGCGCCGGAACGCGCCTGTGGTCTCAAGCGACGGCCGCGCCCAGTCCGGACACGGACGCACGCTCTTCTTCGGCGGGTAGGCGTGGCTGTCCCCGCAACGACAGTCCCAACCCTAACCCAGTACGGACGGGGCGCCACGATCGCCGTCGCGCGCGTCGCCGACCGGCGCCCGGGAGGCGCTCAATGCGCGGTCAAGGCCTTGCGCCCGGCGCGGCGCTCGCGGAGGAACAACTCGCGGCGCTCGATCTCGCCCAGCCCACCCCAGATGCCGTACGGCTCCTGCACGGCGAGCGCGTGCTTACGGCACTGAGCCAGCACGGGGCAGGTCTGGCAGATGGCCTTGGCCCGCGATTCGCGCCGCTCACGAGCCGAACCGCGCTCGTTGTCCGTGTGGAAGAACAAGCTGCTGTCGGCGCCTCGGCACGACCCACGGAGCTGCCAGTCCCACTCTTCCGCCACCACGTTCGGCAGCCGGCTCACGTCAGCCATGTCGGTCCCCGCCTTCCCAGGAGATCGTTTGTCGCCGGTTACATGCCCGCCCCCTGCGCGGCTCAAACGTGGGTTTGGTTTGCTCACACCCAGGGCATCTGATCGATCGGCAGCGCAGCTGGAGAGAGGAACACACGTGGTGGACAACACCCCGCCCGGCGGCGAGGGCGCTCAACTCATCGAGGTACGCACGGCCGCGGTACCGCACGTGGTACCGACTCTCCGGACGATCGTCGCGGATATCGCGATGCGCCAGGACTTCGACCTGGACGCGGTCGAGGATCTCCGGATGGCGGTGGACGAGGCCTGCTCCATGCTGCTCCCCTCGGCCGCCGACGGGCACCTGACCTGCGTCTTCTCGTGGAAGGACGGGCGGATCGAGGTGACCGTCTCGGTGCTTTCGGACTCTCCGGAACCCGACGACGAGACCGGTCTGTCCTGGCAACTGCTGACCGCGCTGGCGACGTCCGCGCGGCGGAGTGTCACCCCGGCCGACGGCGGCTACCTGTCCAGGGTGGAGCTCATCCGGGAAAGCGAGGCGGCCCGGCCGTGACCGAACCCGTCGGGCAAGACGGCGCGGACGTTCCGGCCCTGTTCGAGCGCATGTGCGCGTTGCCACAGGACTCCCCCGAGCGCGAGACGCTGCGGGACGAACTGGTGCGCGCCCATCTCGAACTCGCGCGCAACCTGGCGCGCAAGTTCCGCAACCGCGACGAGTCGATGGAGGATCTGGTCCAGATCGCCACGATCGGGCTGATCCACGCCGTCGACCGGTTCGACCCCGGCCAGGGCAGCGACTTCCTGGCCTTCGCGGTCCCTACCATCTCCGGCGAACTGCGGCACCACTTCCGGGACAACAGCTGGTCGGTGCGGGTGCCGCGGCGGCTCAAGGAACTGAACGCGAACATCTCCGCCGTGCGCGAGGAGCTGACGGTCCGGCTCTCCCGCGCGCCGAAGCCCAGCGAGATCGCCGAGCACCTCGGTGTCCCGATCGACGAGGTCTACGAGGGTCTCCGTGCCGGACAGGGCCGGTACGGCGCTTCGCTGGACAACCTCCTGGAGAACTCCGCGCACACCCGTTTCGGCGAGGCCGACGCCAATCTGAGCCAGGCGGAGCTGCGCGAGGCGCTGCGGCCGATGCTGGAACGGCTGCCCGAGCGGGAGCGCAAGATCGTCGCGCTGCGGTTCGGGTCCGGGATGAGCCAATCGGACATCGCGCGCCGTGTCGGCGTTTCCCAGATGCAGGTGTCGAGATTGCTGGCCGCCACGCTCAAGAAGATGCGGGAAGGACTGACCGAGACCGAACTCACGGACGGGACCTGATTCGACCACGGCCCTTGTGGGTATCAGGGAGGCGAACAGCGATCTGGGAGTCTCTCGTGAGGGGAGGTGCGGAACCATGACGATGTCCAAGACGCGATCGGAGGGCTCGTTGCCGGTGGTCTCCCTCCCTCTGCCGGTCGATGTGACGGCGCCGGCCGTCGCGCGGCAGGCGGTACGAGCGACTTTGGCGGGCTTCGGCCTCGAAGGCCCGGCGGTCGATGACGTCCTCCTGGCGACCTCCGAGCTGGTCACGAACGCCTTCGAGCACGGCGAGAAGCCGGACAGGCTCGAGGTCGAGTACTCCGACGGAAGGCTCACGCTGCGGGTCTTCGATTCCGGGACGAACCGGCCGAAGCTGAAGGAGCCGTCGCCGATGGCGGCGCGCAGCCGCGGTCTCCAACTGGTGCACGCGTTGTCCGACGACTGGGGCCACGAGCTCTGCTCCGGCGGGAAGTACGTCTGGGCCGTGTTCAGTCTCGACCGGGCCGACGCTTCAGCTTGAGCGCGGCGTCCGTTTCGGCGATGCGTTCCCGGAGCGGTTTCCGCTCCAGGGCTTCGACGGCGGCGGCCAGCACCTCCCTGAGCGGATACGGCAGTTCGGCTTCCAGCTGTGCGGCAGCGGCGCTGGTCGCCTCCCACTCGGCTTCGAGCGTCGGCATCAGGCGCTGCGTCTTTTCGGTCAGCGAAACGATCCGCTGGCGGGCGTCCGCCCCGGGCCGGAGCGAGACGAGATCCTGACGCGCCATCTGCGCGATCGTCTGGCTGGCGGCGGAATGGGTCACGCCGACTTCGGCGGCGAGGTCGCGGATGGGTAGCGGGCCGTGCGCGACGATCGCGCGGACGAACGGCGTGAACCGCGGTCGGTAGTCGCCCAGGCCGATGTCCTCGAAGAACGCGGCGACGTCCGCCTCGGTCACTTCGAGGACGTGCCTGAGCAAAGTGCCCATCCCTCGTTCGCGCGGCGGCCTCCCCACCAGCGGATCATAACGACATGTCGGCGGAGCGGGGGCGGCCCCGGAAAAGTGACAAAGGGGTGAACCCGCCCGGCCGAAGGCCCCGCTATTGCGGTGGCAGGGTGCCCTGCTCGGTCACCGCGCGTGCTCGACTGGCGAGCACCCTGCCGACGTCGATCGCGGTCGCGGGTTCACCGACAGGCAAATAACGACATAATCGCCGGATGACGCCCGAAGAGCTGCTGACGACCACCCGGACCGTCCGAAAACGACTGGACCTGACCCGGCCGGTGCCTCTCGAACTGGTCAAACACGCCCTGCAGGTGGCGCTGCAGGCGCCGAGCGGATCCAACACCCAGCGCTGGCACTGGCTCGTGATCACCGATCCCGGGCAGCGCGCCGAGCTCGGGAAGCTGTACCAGCGGGCGTGCCGCGAGTATCTCGATTCCCCGCGGGCGGCCGGGAAACTGTTCGCGGACGACCCCGAACGGTCGAAGGTGCAGAAGCGCGTCGGCTCCAGTGTCGAGTACCTGGCCGACAAGATGGGCGAGGTTCCCGTACACGTCGTCCCGTGCCTGGAGACGGACAGCGCGGAGCTGCCCGCCGGCAACCAGGCCGCCCTGTGGGGGAACCTGCTGCCCGCGGTGTGGAGCTACATGCTCGCGGCGCGGGCCGTCACGCTCGGCACCGCGTGGACGACGCTGCACCTCGCGTACGAGAAGGAGGCCGCCGAGATCCTCGGGCTGCCGGAGAACGTGCACCAGGCCGCGCTGATCCCGACGGCGTTCTACACCGGCGACACATTCAAGCCCGCCGCGCGTCAGCCGCTCGAAGAGGTCATGCGGCTGGATCGCTGGTGAGGTAGGACTCCAGCCGGTCCGCCAGTTCCTTGGGGTGGCTCAACGGCACGGAGTGCGGGCCGTCGATCTCGTCGGGGGCGAAGCCGAGCCTGTCCTGGACGACCCGGCGCTGGAACTCGGGCGTGAAGAAGCGGTCATCGCGCCCGATGAGCACCTTCGTCGGGACGTCCGGCCACTCGTCCAGCGGCCACGGCTGTCCCCATTCGGTGCTGACCTGGTTGCGGCCGTGCGAGCCCGCCTCCGCGACGATGTCCGCGGGGACGCCGTTGAAGAACTTCTCCTCGTCGGTGAGGCCCTCCGCGTCCTCGAAACCCGTGTTGCCCCACCAATCCCCCGGCGTCTCGCCCGGTTTCGGGATCATCGGGGTCAGCATCACGAGCAGCCGCGCGGAAAGCTTCCCGGCGGCGATCGGCGCGGTGAAGCCGCCGTAGGAATGGCCGAGCACCACCAGGTCTTCACGGTCGCCGACCGCGTTCATGACGGCGTCGACGTGCTCCGGGAAGCCGGCCTTCTCGTCGTCGATCGGCAGGTTCACCGCGACGACGTCGTGTCCGCGGCCGGTCAGCTCCGCCTCGAGGAGGTGGAAGTCCCAGGCGCTGCCGCCACCGCCATGGATCAGTACGAAGGTCGTCATGGCCACAGCCAACCCGAAGCCGGGCGGATCAGCAACGACCGAGCATGTCGCTGAGCGCGCTCTTCTCGGCGGTGGTGATCGTGAGGCCGTAGTAGTGCTTCACGGTGATCCAGTCGGTGGCGTAGGTGCACCAGAACGAGACGAGCGGCGGCTTCCACTGGTCCGGCGCCTTGTCGCTCTTCTCCTGGTTGACGTTGTCGGTGACGGCGAACAGCTGCGGCCTGGTCAGGTCGTTCGCGAACTGGCGCCGCTTCTCGTCGGTCCACGACTTCGCGCCGCTGACCCAGCTCTGCGCGAGCGGGACCATGTGGTCGATGTCGATGTCGGTCGGCTTCGTCCAGGTCTCGCCGTCGTAGATGCTCGTCCAGCTGCCGGAGGTCGGGGCGCAGTCGGAACCGGCCTTCACGTCCTTGCCGTCACGCTTGAGCACGAACTCGCGGGTGTTGCAGTTGTTCCCCTGGTTGTCCCAGTGCGGGTACTTCTTGCGGTCGTAGCCGTCCATCGAACCGCGCGGCGCGACGGTGAGCTCGTCCAGCTGCTTGCGCGCGTCGGCGGCGCTCGCGGGGTTGGTGGGCTTCGGCTGCAGCGCGTCGCCCTTGCCGCTCACGAACCAGAAGACCGCGAGCACGACGGCGGCGAGGGTGATCAGCAGGAGCAGCCGCTGAGCCGTGGTCATCTGGCTGGTACGCGTTGCCACCGCGCGGTTCCTCTCGACAGGGGGTTGGGGGGAGCGCCAAGTATCACCGCGTGGTGCGGGGAAACCGGGTGCGACACGGCGATGACACCCGGTAGTTGTTGTCACATCGGGGCCCTGAGCAGCGACTACCCCAGCGACGCTGCCGGAAGGAGCGGGCTTGTGGGCGACGGAAAACGTAAGTGGAACACCCGGGTCGACGACTATCTGAACCGGAAGGCCGCGGAGCGCGGGCACGTGATCGCCATGGCACGTATGGGATCCACCGCGTTGGAGCGCGGGGATCTCGACGAGGCGGAGGCGTGGTTCCGGAAGGCCGCCGAGGGCGGGGACAGGGTCGCGATGGGCAACCTGGCGCATCTCCTGACCGAGCGCGGCGTGCCCGAACAGGCCGAACGCTGGTACCGCGAAGCCGCGACCGCCGGTGATTCGCATGCCATGTCGCTTCTGGGAAATCTCTGCGCGAAACGAGGGGATTCCGACGCCGCCCAGGACTGGTGGCGGCGGGCGGCCGCCGAGGGCCGGGTCGAAGCGATGGCGGAACTGGCGCGGGCGCTGCACCGGCGCGGCGAGCTCGAAGAGGCCGAGTACTGGGCTGGCGAGGCCGCGGAGGCCGGCAACGTCGAGGGGATGATCACGCTCGGCGCCGTGCTCTGCGACACCGGCCGGACGTCCGAGGCGGATCCCTGGTGGCGCAAGGCGAGCGAAGAGGCCGACGCGACGTCGTTGATCAAACTGGGCCACCAGGCCCAGCAACGGGGCGACCTCACGCGCGCCGAAAGCTGCTATCACGCGGCCGCGGCCGCCGGTGCCCCCGACGCCGCCGTCCGCCTCGGCCTGGTGCTGCACCGTCGCGGTGAACTCGACGCCGCCGAACGCTGGTATCTCAAGGCCGCCAAGCGGGGCGACGCGGCCGCGATGACGAACCTGGGTGTGCTGGCCAACGACCGGAACGATCCCGGCGAGGCCACCGCCTGGTACCGGAAGGCCGCGGAACTCGGCAGTGTTCCCGCGTACACCAACCTCGGCAGGCTCGCCGCCGACCACGGGAACTTCCAGGAGGCCGAGCACTGGTTCCGCGCGGCCGCCGACACCGGAGACCAGGCGGGGCTGAAGGATCTGGAGGAGCTGTACCGCAACCGCCAGCGGTACTAGGCCTTCCAGTTCCGCATCGCCGCGAACCCCTCACGCAGCCGCTGGAGTTTGCGGCTGCGGTACGGGTCCTCGCCGTCGTCGAACCGCCACCGCTCCTCGACGCCGGCGCGGAACACCGCGAGCCCCTCGAAACCGAGGCCCGCGGTGAAGTCCGCGATGTTCACGTCGACCCGGCCCGACCCGTCGAGGTCCAGCCGCAGCAACCATTCCGCGAGCTCCTTGGGCTCCGGCGGCGAGTCCGCGCAGGCCTCCGCGTACAGCGCGAGCGCGCCCGTCACCTCGGAGCCGAGCGCGCCGAAGGAGTCCTCGACGAAGTCCAGCGCCTCCACCACCAGCTCGATGATGCGGCACAGCAGCGGCCCGTCCATGAGTTCCCTGGCGGTGGCGAGCACCTCGCGCACCTTCTCGGTGTACGCGACCGTGCCCTGGAAGCCGACGAAACCGCGCAACCGCAACGTTCCCTCGACGTGCCGCCGCAACGCGTCGAGGTCGCCACGGCCCGCCTTGAGCGAGAGTTTGCGGAACAGGGCCGGGTCCTCGTTCGCGTGCGCGACGAGCAGCTCGACCAGCTCGGCGCGGTCCAGGGTCTCGACGTATCCGCGGATGTCGGCCGCGCCGCCGTCCGCCACGCCCTCCAGGACCAAGAGTCCGACGGCCACGCAGTGCTTGCAGAAGAAGCCGTCCGCCGCGTGCGGGCAGGAGCACTCGCCGACCAGCTCGCCGTCGACGTTGCGCAACCGGACCGTGTACCGGTCGGTGCCGCTGACCACCGCCGTGACCCCGCCGGCGACGTCGTCCAGCGTCTCGACCGACTCCAGGTACTTGGCGCCACGCGCGAACGAGACGTCACCGGCCTGCCTGCGGAGTTCGTCCTCGCTGAACCACGTCACCGGCCTATTCTGCGCCTTGGCCCGGCGGCCCGAGGAACAACCCGCCGCTCGCCTCGATGACCTGCCCGGTCACCCACCGGGCGTCGTCGGAAGCGAGGAAGGCGACGACGTCCGCCACGTCCTCCGCGGTACCGAGCCTCCGGTGCGCGGTGAGGGTTTTGATAGCTGTCTCCAGCTCCGGCGTGAAGATCGCGCCGTTGTTCGCGGTCCTGGTGGCGCCCGGCGCGACGACGTTGACCGTGATGCCGCGGGGTCCGAGCTGGTGGGCGAGGGTGCGGCTCATCGTCTCGAGCGCGCCCTTGGTCATCGCGAAGGAGGTCTGCGCCGGGTTGGCCATCCGGGTCGCGACCGACGAGACGTTGACGATGCGGCCGCCGTCGTTCAGCGGTGCCCGCTGGATGAGGAAGTACGGCGCCTTCACGTTCACCGCCATCAGGCGATCGAAGCTTTCGGGCGTGTCCGTCTCGATCGGGCCCGCCGGCTGGGCGGCGGCGTTGTTGACCAGGATGTCCAGACTGTCGATGCCCTCAAGGGCCTTGTCGACACCTTCCATCGTCGACAAGTCGGCCTGGCCGCTGTCATGCCTCCGGACTTTGACGCCGTCTTCTTCGAGCCGCCGCGCGATCGCCGCCCCGATCCCCCGCGACGCCCCGGTCACCAATGCCGTCTTCATCGTTCACCCCAGATGTTAGTGACTAACACTTTGATAGTGTCTACCACGTGAGCCTCCGAGACCGCCAGCGCGCCGAAACCCGGCTTCAGGTGCAGACGCACGCCATCCGCCTCTTCACCGACGTCGGCTACGACGCGACCACCGTCGCCGACGTCGCCGCGGCCGCCGGCGTCTCGGCGATGACGGTCTACCGGCACTTCCCGACGAAGGAGGACCTGGTCCTCTACGACGAGTACGACCCCGTGACGGCTTCCGCCGTGCTTGATCAGCCTCCCGGCCCGCTGCCTGTGCGGATCGGGCGCGCGCTCTCGGAGACGGCCGCTCACGGGTCTTCGTCGGAGAAGGCGTTCCTGCTGGCGCGGCTACGGCTGATGATCTCGGTGCCGGCGCTGCGGGCGCGGCATCTGGACAGCCAGTACGCGACGGCGGATGCGATCGTGGCCGCTCTCGGTTGTTCGCCTTCGTCGGACGAGGAGTTTCAGGTGCGGGCTACGGCTATGGCGTGCCTTGGCGCTGCTCACGTCGCGCTGGTGCGATGGGCTGAGACGGACGGGGCGGCGGATCTGGCGGGGTTGATCAGGGAGGCTCTGACCAGCGTTTTCGGGAAAACCCGCGAGTCATCCACTCTCACAGTGGACAGCCCCGCACGCCCCAACCCGTCTCACACGAAGAGCTCCGTTTGGTAACGTACTGTAACGCGCGGCTTGCTTCGGTATATCCAATAGCGTGGCCTGCTCACTACCGGCCATGCACGGCGGCGACCCCTCGGATCGAGTCGCCGAAACGATCGGGGTGGGGAGCTGGTTATGTCCGAGTGGAGTCAAGACGTACCGACCGCCGGGAGCATCGAACTCCCGCCGGATCCGAGCACCTTGGACGCTATCGGGCGAAACCATTCGATGGAGACGGCGTTGGCCGACCTGGTCGATAACTCCATCGACGCGGGCGCGACCCACGTACTTGTCCAAATCGTCAAGACAGGCGGACGCCCACGTTCCCTCTACATCGTTGACAACGGCCGCGGGATGACGCCGGAGACGATCGACACGGCGATGACCGTCGGCCGTCGACGCGAGTACCAAGGGAGCGATCTCGGGCATTTCGGCCTTGGTTTGAAAGCCGCGTCGTTCAGTCAGGCCAGAAGTCTCACCGTGATGTCGAAGGCCGCCGGCGACGAGGTCGTCGGGCGCCGCTGGAGACTGGATGACGGCCCCCAGCGCGGCTTCGAATGCGACGTGGTCCCGGGACGATTCGCCGAGACGGAGTTCAACAGAGGCTGGCGTATCCCCCTCGCCGGAGCCGGCACCGTGATCCGATGGGACGACGTCGTCCCGTTCGCCGCCACGCATGATCCCAGGCACGTGGAGAAGATCCTCAACCACATGATCACCGCCGCCTGCCAGCACCTCGGCATGGTGTTCCACAGGTTCTTGGAAAGCAACAAGATCAGTATCGACTTCGAGGTCCGAGACGTCGACGGGGCGTTCGTGGGACCGCCCATCCCGGTCACACCACTCGACCCATTCGGATATTCGAGGTCCGCACGCCCGGACTTCCCCAAGACGCTGACCGCGGAGGTGGACGGACTCCGCCTACGGTTCCGCTGCCACCTCTGGCCTGGACGGTCGAGCAGTGCGCAGTTCATGCTGACAGGCAACCCGGCTGATCATCAGGGTTTGTACTTCTACCGGCGGGAACGGCTCCTGCAAGCAGGAGGCTGGGTCGGCGTACACGTGCCCCACAAACGGCTTTCATTCGCCCGCGTCGAGGTCGAGATCGACGACGACTCGATCAGCCTGTTCCAGTTCAACCCCGAAAAGTCGCGGGTCCTGGTCGGCTCCGAGTTCGCACGGTTGGCTTCCATGGCGCGGGCATCCGACGGGACCAGCCTGAACCAATACCTCGAAATCGCCGAAGACATCTTCAAGACCGCGAATAAACGGAATCCCAAACGAACATCCATGATCCACCCAGGGTCCGGGCTGCCGCCCCGCGTCCGTGCCACGATCGAGAAGGAAATCCCCCCAGTCGCCGGCGAGAAGCCGATCGATATCAGGTGGGCCGTCTTCCCTGACGACTCGTTCTTCCGCATCGACCGGGATGACCACACCTTGTGGCTCAACAAGCGCTACCGGAAGATGCTGCTAGGCGACAAGCATGGAGGCCTCAACGATCTACCACTGGTGAAGTCGCTCCTATACCTCTTGATCGGCAACGTATTCGAAGGCGACTATCTCGGACCGCGGGACAAAGACAACCTCGACCTTTGGCAGACCATTCTGACCACCGCCGTCCAGGCGGAGCGTCAATGACGACGAGTAAGACCTCCGACAAGCGGCACGCGTCGGCCGAAACATTCGACCGCTATCTCGCCAGCCGAGCACCGTACGACCTGCCGGTCAAAGGCGCGCCCGACGCCTTCATCTTCATCGTCCCGTCGAAGCCCGAGATCGGCCTACGAGTGCGGGTCGACTACGACGTGGAAGCTCCCGATACGGGACTCCACAACATCCTCACCCGAGTAGTGGTGCACGACGGTACGCCGTTCTTCGAGGTGGCGATCACCAGCCCCGCTCTGTTCCGCGACGCCTACCCAGTGCTGTGCTCCATGGCGGACCGTATCCAGCTCAGCGGGCTTTCACCGAGCGAGGCGTTGTGGGCCACGCTCGACAAGATGTCCACGCTCCTGCTGGCTCCCGACTCATTGTCGCGCGAACGCGAGGTGGGTCTATTCGGAGAACTCGTCGTCGTAGGTGGCCTCATAGGCTCGGTTGGGACCACGAAAGCGGTCGAGGCCTGGCGAGGAGGTACTGAGGAGCACGACTTCGGGCTCCCCTCGCAGGACGTCGAGGTCAAGACGACCATCGGCGAGCGGCGACGACATTGGATCGAGTCGTTGACCCAACTGGAACCGACGGGGAAGCGGCCGTTATGGCTGGTTTCGCACCAGCTGACCACCGCGGGCGCTGGTCGTGGTCGCACTTTGTCGGACCTCGTCGATACGATCCGATCCGAGATCGGATCAGGACCTGCCCGAAGTGGCTTCGAAAGCCGACTAGCGGACGCTGGCTGGCATGACGATCATCGGGAACGACTCAAAACCCGATGGACCCGGCGTTCGCCGAGTCAGGCCTACCCAGTGAACGAGACCTTCCCTCGGCTCACCGAGAGTGGGCTGCGGAGCAGCGGGATCCAGCTAGTGGCGATTCCCGAAGTCCGCTATCGGGTAGACCTGACCGATCTCGCCACCGCGACGGACATCCCTGAGATCATCAAAACGGCCATCGGGTTCGAAGGACGAACATGACCAATCCACTTGTCGAGGCCTACGCCAACGCACTGAGGGCGATGGAGGGTAGCGCTCCCAAAGGCCTACTCCGACGTGCCCAGGTCGAGGCCGAGGACATCGTTCCCGAACCCGACGTCTCCGAAGCACGACTTCGCGAACATCTCGAGGCATCGGATCAAGACGACCGGCTCAGAGTCGCCCTGACCCTCAACATGGGAAGGTGGGGAAACGCTCCAGTCGAGGGAAACCCGTGGACCGCCGGGACTCGCGCCAACTCAGCGGAACGCCGCGAGCTCATAATCGAGCTATTGAAAATCGAGGCGGAGACAGCTAGCGCGTTCTCGGTGCACTTCCCACTCGCCAAAGGCGACGGGACCACGGTCATCGCCGGCCCTTGGGAACCCTGGTACACCATGGAGGTTCAGCGCGATAGGGACTTCTACTGGGGTCACTACATCGAGTACTTGCGCACAAGGCGCAACTGGGGCGCTCAGGCGATCACCACCTTGGACACGGCGACCACACACATCGTGGAGCGGCTCGTCAACCCATCGCGCGCGAAGGCCGGCCAGACCAAAGGACTGGTCGTCGGGTATGTGCAGAGTGGGAAGACCGCCAACTTCACAGGAGTGATCGCGAAGGCCATCGACGCCGGCTATCGACTGATCATCGTCATGACCGGCACGACCAACCTGCTACGCGAACAGACCCAACGACGCCTCGACATGGAACTAGTCGGCCGCGAGAACATCCTGCGTGGTGTCGACGAATCAGACCCGGGTGCCGCACAGATCATCGACTACCTCGATGATGACGACGACTGGAACAACGACAGGTTCGTCCGTCACGGAGTTCGACCATCGGAGGTCGGCAAACCCGACATCCACCGTATGACCACCCAGCGCCGCGACTACCGTCGTCTCCAGCAAGGCCTACCCGCGCTGGAATTCGAGCGCCGGGACCGAACCAAGCAGCTATGGCATCCCGACAACCTGTTCACCAGTGACGCCAGATTGATTATCGTCAAAAAGAACACGTCGGTGTTGAACAACCTGGTCAAGGACCTCAAGAACAATGCGGACAAGCTCGACGACATCCCCACATTGATCATCGACGATGAATCCGACCAGGCATCAGTCAACACCACAGATCCCAGGAAGTGGAAGGAAGAGCAGAAGAAGCGCACCGCTATCAACCAACATCTGTCCAACCTGCTGCACATCCTGCCACGAGCGCAGTATGTCGGGTACACGGCCACGCCGTTCGCGAATGTCTTCGTGGACCCCTCGGACGATGAAGACATTTTCCCCAAGGACTATCTGATCTCTTTGGAACGCCCAGAGGGATATATGGGCGCCGATGATTTCCACGATCTCGATCTCGCGATCCCGGACTCCGAGAAGACATTCGCCAACTCCAAGGAGAAGGCACACGTCAGGCTCGTCGGCAAGCAAGCGGACGAGGACGACGAAGCGGAGGAGGACGACCTCCAAGACGCCCTGGATTCGTTTGTGCTCGCGGGGGCCATCAAGCTATACCGCGAAGCGCATGGAGCGAAGCCGTTCAAGCACCACACGATGCTTGTACACGAGGCGATGCGCAAAGCCGCGCACAAGACAAGGTCCGAGTCCATCCAAGACTTGTGGAACGTCAGTGGCTATCTGAGTGGCGGTGCCTCGGAAAGGCTTCGGCAACTTTTCCTCGACGACTTCGCGCCGGTCACCGCCGCACTCGATCTCGGCCACGCGATGCCGGCGTCGTTCGACGACCTCGTTCCCCACCTGGGTGTAGCCGCACGTCAGATCGCCCCGAACGGTAATCCGGTCCTGGTCATCAACAGTGACAAAGACATCGAGCAGGAGAACCTCGACTTCGACAAGCGGCCGGTGTGGCGGATTCTCGTGGGTGGGAACTCCCTGGCGCGGGGGTTCACGGTCGAAGGACTGACGGTGACCTACTATTCCCGCAACGTCGGGCACTCCGAAGCACTGATGCAGATGGGCCGATGGTTCGGATTCCGCCCAGGGTACCGCGACCTGGTCCGACTCTTCGTCACCCGCAAGGTCCGCGACGCGTTCGAGGCGGCTTGTAGGGACGAGGAGGAGTTCCGTCGCGAACTCCGCCAGTACGCGACCATGGTCGATGGTCGCCCCCTGATCACGCCGAAGGACATCCAACCGCAAGTGATGAGGCACGGCGGACTTCGGCCAACCGCACCGAACAAGATGTACAACGCGAGGCTGGTCGAGCGTAGGACCCGGACAAAGGAACCCAGTTCCGGCTACCCGAACCTGGACGACCAGTCCGCACTAAGCCACAATATCGATGCCTGCCGCCCGCTACTCAAGGCGGCCAAGCACCACACTTCTTTAAAGGCCGGTCGCACCTTCGAAGCGCTCACTGGAACGGTCACGCACAAAGAGATGATCGACGTCCTCAGCGAACTGAAATGGGCCAAGGACGACACTTTCACCGCCGACCTCGCGTGGATCGCGAGCTTGCCGGAGGACATCGTCGACCAGTGGCATATCGTTCTGCCTCAACAAAAAACAGGAAGGCGGATCAGCATCGAGGGAGTCGGCGAGTTCACGGTCCACGGCCGCAAAGTCGAGAAAGAGAACCGCATACGAGGGAACTCCGAGAGCGCACATCGCAAGGCTCTCGATGACCTCGCCGACAAGACCCCGACGTCGGGCTGCGCCATCTTGTACCCGGTGATGGACAAGGACCGACCAGACGTCGAGGTCGACGATGACGGGTACCCGATCGGCGTTGTGATGGCGCTCATGCTCCAACTTCCGGACGCCGCGGTACCCGATGATCGCAAGCCGCTCGTCTACAAGGTCCAAATCCCGGAGAAACCCTACTACGCGCTGGTCGACGAGCCATCGAAACCCTGATCCACCAGGCGAGAAAGTACCGCGTGCCTACGCGAGCCACAAAGGTGGACACGGTAGAATCCCACGCCATGGCCGATGACCAAGAACCGACAGGACGTACGTCTGTCGAGCTGTTCGCAGGCGGCGGAGGTCTGGCCATGGCCGTCCACCGCGCGGGTTTCCGGCCGCTCTTGCTGAACGAGTACGTCAAGCACGCGTGCGACACACTCGAAGCCAACGGGGCCGTCCCGCGAGGAGAAGACGAGAGGATCCCGGAGGCGGGCGAACCCTGGCCCCTGGTCCGCGGCGATGTCCGAGACCTCAAAATGGGATACCTACAGGGCGAAGTTGATCTCCTCGCCGGTGGGCCACCTTGCCAGCCATTCAGTCTCGGCGGGGTCGCCAAAGGCGATGAAGACAAACGCAACATGTTCCCGGAGATGTTCCGCGCCATTCGCGAGATTCAGCCGAAGGCCGTTATTTGCGAGAACGTCCGGGGCCTACTCAGACCTTCGTTCAAGCCGTATTTCGATTACATTTTACGCGAGTTGGAGTTTCCGTTCGAGGAGCGTGATCCGGCAGCCACATGGCTCCAACATGACGCTCTTCTTCGCACAAAGGCGCAGCAGGGAACCACCGACTCCCTTGAACGATATCGCGTTTTCAAGTTCGAAGTCAATGCAGCCGACTACGGTGTTCCACAGATCCGTAATCGAGTCATAATCATCGCTTTCCGAGGCGATCTGGACATCGACGAAACGATCTTGCACGATGCCGTTAAGAAGACACACTCCGAGGAAGCCCTCCTCCATTCCCTGAGCACCGGTACGTACTGGGAACGCCATGCCAAGGTACCCAAACACGTCCGCGACCACGTCAGCAAAGGCGTTCAGAGCGAGCTATCGATCACAAACGACAAGCTCAAGCCGTGGCGCACCCTACGCGACGCGATCGCGGGTTTCGACGGCGAACGAGAACCCCTACCCCAGATCAAGTGGGACAAACTCGATCGAGTCCAATACGACGACATGCCCTTGGATCACATCGGCTGGCCGGACGCACGGATCTACCCGGGCCACACCCCCAACGTGCTCGACCGACCGGCGAAGACCGTCAAGGCGGGCGTACATGGGGTCCCAGGCGGGGAATCCGTCATGCTCACCGACTCTCGCGTCAGCGGGCTCAAGTCTCCATCGGGACAACGCTACCGGCACAGGTATATGACGGTGCGGGAGACGGCCAGGGTCATGACTTTTCCTGATGAGTGGCGACTGAGCGGCCCGCGGGGTGAACAGATGCGGCAACTCGGCAACGCGGTCCCCGTCCTCCTAGGGGAGGTTTTCGCCAAGGCCGTCGCGAAGGTCTTGGACGAGGTTGAGAATCGAACGTGACCACCGCACCCGCGCGGGCATGGAAGCCGAAGCCTGGACGATCACAGGCACTTGTCGAGGCCGAACAGGACAAGGCGGCTGGAGGTCCCCACCGACGTGCGGTGTTCATAACCGCTACCCATACCGTCCGCGCGTCCGTGGTGTTGAAAGCGAATCAGAACACTGTCCGCGCGTATCTGCGTTGGCGATCGGAAGGTCGTTACTCGACCAGATCCCTCGGACCAGTCAGGCACGCGACCAGGCCGGAGAACCTCGCCCAAGGATGGGAACTCGCGAGATCTCAAGGTTTGGCCCACGATGAACACCCACCTCCTGGTTCGTGGGCTTCGTCTCCTTCTGTTCGGACTTCCATGCAGGGCAACCGCGGGCGCGACACCCGTCCGGAGCGCCGGTTGCGCACCCGGCTACACGCACGCGGTCTGCGTTATCGTGTGTCGGCACGCCCACTTCCCGGCCTGCGACGTACAGCCGACATCGTTTTCCCTAAGGCGAAAGTCGCGATCTTCGTAGATGGTTGCTATTGGCATGGGTGTCCTGACCACCATCGCCAGGCCAAGACGAACTCGCAATTTTGGAAGAAGAAGATCGCCGACAACAAGCGACGAGACGCCGAAACAAGCAGTATTCTTGAGGAAAACGGGTGGACCGTCCTCCGCTTCTGGGAGCATGAGGATGCGGCGCAGGCCGCAGATGAGGTTTTCATGGCGTTAGCTGAATCCAGCAACCATCGCTAATTGGAGTTTTCATTGCCTAAGCCCGACATCCCCGTCCCCAAGGAAGTCCGCGACTCCGTCATTCAGGAAATCTACCGACAAGTGGAGGAAGTCGACTGGGAGGACCTCTCAGACCGAGACAAGTCAGCGCACTACGCACGCTGGGTAGCGGACGCGAAGATCGGTGACGTACTAGCGGACTATTACACCGCCGACGGGATGCGGGTCTGGCTCAAGGACACGCCGCTCAAGGAGTACGCGCGGGCGGTCGAGGATTTTGGCCCGTTCGCGAAATACACGCAGAAGCGGCTAACGCCACCCACCGAGTTTGTGCCGCCAATACTCGGAGCTCGATGGAGAATGGTTCCTGGCAGCATACGCGAGAAACCGATGCACTGCGTATTCACCGACGGATCCGAGGAGCGATACGTTTGCTGGGGTAAACCTCGCAGCTTCAGCATTCTTCTATGGGCCGCCGTGAACAACGCGGTAACCACGCACACCCGCCCCCTCATAGTGGTTTTCCTGAGGGCCGGAAAGCCCATCGATGAGGATCAGAAGGTTTTTCATGAGAAGATAGCCTCACATTGCTCTCTTGATATGACATACGTACATCGCCATTTGGAAGTGAAGCCGTAGCGGCCATCATAGTCACTTCTGACAAGCGGAGCCGGCTAATTCGAGGTCGCCGGACAAAACGATGACTGTCGCGGTCAACCGAAGTCGAGTGCGGCGGCCACCCGCTTGAGGCCATATCCATTCGGGTACTGCGGCGCCAGGCAGGTACGAACCGGACATTCAATGATCTGACAGGCCGGTCAACCGACTGATCCGGCTGGGCAAGTCGCGGCCCGCGAGCCGATGGCTATCGGTGTCCCACCCTAGGTCACTGTTCATGTGGCGTGTCAAAACATGATTGCGCGGCAGCGAGCCATGCGTCATAGTTAGAGCACTCGACCAATCCCAGGAGCAGCCATGATGAACAGCCACGAGCGAAAGGCGCAGCGTCGGCATTCGGCCGCCGCGTCCATCGCCGTGTGTTCGTCGCCTTGCTCCTGGCGACGTTCACGACGCTACGACCAGCGAATTCTGGTCGACAAGGGCTCCCCATCATGACGCCATAGCGCGTTTGATGCCAGGGAGCCGCCCATCGGGAAACCGATCCGGGCGGCTTCTCTCTTTTTGCTGCGCGAAAGCAATTCCCTATCGGCGAGCTTGGGAAGCGGAACGGTCTCCAAAACCGTGTCCAGGGGGTTCGACTCCTCCCGCCGGTGCTCGACGCTGGCCATTTCAGCGCGAACCTTGAGAACTGAAGACTTTTTCCAAAGCTCGTCCCCGTCGCCCCGAGGCGGCCAGGACGAGCGCCGGTGGAGGCGTGCACTCGCCTCCACTTCACCCCTGTAGCTCAGGTGGACAGAGCGCCGCACTACGAATGCGGAGGTCCCAGGTTCGAGTCCTGGCAGGGGTACTGGTCGGCGTATCCGAGGGGGATACGCCGGTCGACGGATGTGGGGCACTGGCGACCCGCCTGATTCGGGCTCAGTCACCGCGTCCGACGAGCAGCACCAAGGAGGATTGGCCGAGCCCGGTAAGGCAACCGTCCCGAAAACGGTGGTCGGCGTGAGAACGTCGCGCAGGTTCGAATCCTGCATCCTCCGCAAGCCCTCGTGGTCCAACGGATACGACGCCGGCGTCCGAAGCCGGGAACGCAGGTTCGACTCCTGCCGAGGGCACAGCGACTGAACCCGGGTTCCGGAGCTCAGAATCCCCATGACGTCCAGCGCTGAGGCTCCGAACACCAGCCCCACACCTTGGCTTGAAGTGGTACCGCGATCGAGGACCTCGCGTCGGCTGACCGACTGGGCGGCAAGGGTCCTTCCCCTCGCGGATACGGCAGCGGCCGCCGGACGCAGATCGCTTACGCGTTAAGGGTTCTGCTGCGAGCACCGTGACTTCGACGCGAACTGAGCGCGCCGGTGCGGGAGCGCTCATGGCGATCCTGCGCCGAAGCGACTGGTTCACGCAGATGATCCCCGACGAGACGCGCACGACGAGCACACTCCGGCTGGTTCTCATCGTCGCCGTGTTGATGCTCGCGATCACTTCGCTGCAGGCGGCGCTGAGTCCACAAAGGACAGACAAAAAGGCCCTCCCGCGAACGGGAGGGCCTTAGTGCTGTCTCAACCAGACGTGCGCCCGAAGGGATTCGAACCCCTGACCTTCTGATCCGTAGTCAGATGCTCTATCCAGCTGAGCTACGGGCGCTTGTTCAGTTATCAATCTAGCACCTGCCGGAACAGGCACCAGCGGAGGCTCCGGGATTTGAACCCGGGAGGGGGGGTTACCCCCAACCGCATTAGCAGTGCGGCGCCATAGACCAGACTAGGCGAAGCCTCCCAGGCCCAACGACCACTGCTCAAATAGGTTACACACCCCGCGGACCCCCTCGGAAGGCACCCCCCTTAGACGCGTTGCAGGGCTCTGAGCAGGCGATATGGGCGCCCGCCGAGTCCTTCGGCTTCGAAGACGGCGACGCCGACTCGGGGGAGGTCGCGGGCTGCAGGGTAGGTCAGGTAGCGCGGGACCCAGCGGGGCTGGAACTTCGCGTTGAAGCGGTACAGGGTCTCGATCTGGATCCAGCGTGAGAAGAATCGCAGTGTCCGGGCGGACAGGCGGGCGACGGGGCCGGCGCCGATGCGCTGGCCTTGCTCCAACACCGCGCGGAAGGCGGCGAAGTTCAGGGAGACGTGCTCGGCGGGGGTCGTCAGGAGCAGCTCGGAGATCATCAGTTCGTTGACGCCGTTGTCGGCGGTCCGGTCACGGCGCATGACGTCCAGGGAGAGGCCCTTCTCGCCCCAGGGCACGAACTGGAGGACGCCGCGCACCCGCCCGTCGTGTTCGGCGGTCACCAGGATCGAGCCTGGGTCGCCCATGCGGCCGAGTGCCATCGAGAAGCCGCGTTCCGTATCCGTGCCGCGCCAGGTGGCCGCGAGGGCCCGGAGTTCGTCGAGCTCCCCAGGCGACAGGTCTTCGGCTTTCCGGATGCGCGCGGTGTAGCCGGCGCGCTTCGTGCGTGAGACGGCTTGGCGGACTCCGCGCATGACGCGGCCTTCGAGGGTGAAGGTGTCGGTGTCGACGACGGCCTCGTCGCCGATCTCCAGCACTTCGAGCCCGAAGCGTGCCCAGACGGTCGCACCCGGTTCCGAGCAGCCCATGGCCGCCGGGGTCCAGGCGTACCGCCGGCAGACGTCCAGGTACTCCTCGATCGCGCCAGGCCACGCTTCCGGGTCACCGAGCGGGTCCGCCGAGCACAGCGCGACCCCGGCGATCACCCGATAGGTCACCGCGGCCTTCCCCGACTTCGAGAAGACCACGAACTTGTCCCGGCGCAGGGCGAAGTACCCCAGCGAGTCCCGTTCCCCCAGCAGGCCCCTGAGCCGCTCGATCTCGTCGTCGGTCAGCTCCGGCGCGGGTTCGGCCGAGCGGAGCAGGAAGTACGCCGCCAGCAGCACCGCGGCGATCCCGAACAGCAGGCCGACGGCGGCCGACAGGTCCTCCAGCCACAGCGCGGGGAACGTCACCGGGCCGCTCACGCCGACCAGGGCCAGCGTCGACTGCACCAGGCGGTCGCCGACACTCGAAGAACCGAGCGCGACCGACAGCAGCACGAAGTTGATCGCGACCCCGGCCAGCGCCAGCTGCAGGAAGACCCGGACCGCGCGCCACCGGCCGGTGACCGGATCGGGCAGCGCGATGAAGTGGCGGCGCGTCGCGATCAGGGCGATCAGCAGTGCAAGCGACACAAGACCCGCTCCGAGGGCGTGCCGCAGCCCGAGGTGCGACACGGTCAGCAGCGCGGCGGTGGCGACCGCCAGCTGCCAGGCCCGCCGCTTGCGCCGCTTGAGACCGGTGGCGAGCAGCATCAGCAGCACCCCGGTCACCAGCACGACCGTCGCCGCGCCGACCGTGGCCTCGTGCGGCAGTTCCAGCCATTCGGCGACGCGTCCGCGCAGGGCGCGCCGCCCGGCCGGGACCAGCACCGAGACCACGGCCAGCAGTCCGGCCAGCCGCGTCACCCAGGTGATCACCGCCACCGAGGTGGCCCCAGCCACCCGCCAAGCGCCCGCCAAGTCCCGCCCCTACGTTCAGCTCCTCGCCAGCTCCACGAACGGTACAAGGGCGTCGGGATTCAGCAGGGCGTCCCGGCTCACGGCGCGATCAGGGGAAACACCCGAAAGGATCTTCTTGACCGGAACCTCGCATTTCTTCCCGTTGAGCGTCCGGGGCACCTCACTCACCTGGACGAACCGGTCGGGCACGTGCCGCGGCGAGAGGGCCCCGCGCAGTTCCTTGCGCAGGGCGGGCTCGACCTCGTCGAGCGACGCGCCCTCGGCCAGCACGAGGAAGCACAACAGCTGCCCATCCTCGTTGCCCGCCGCCGACGTGTCGATCACCAGCGAGTCCGCGACCTGGTCGAACGATTCCACGACGCGGTAGAACTCCGCCGTGCCCATCCGGACGCCGCCACGATTGAGTGTCGAGTCGCTGCGCCCGTAGATGACGGCGGAGCCGCGTCCGGTGATCCGGATCCAGTCGCCGTGCCGCCAGATCCCGGGGTACATCTCGAAGTACGCCTCGCGCAGCCGCGAGCCGTCCGGGTCGTTCCAGAAGAACACCGGCATCGACGGCATCGGCTCGGTGATCACCAGTTCGCCGACCGTCTCCACCACGGGTTTCCCGGCCTCGTCGAACGCGGCGACGGCGGCGCCGAGCGCGCGGACCGAGAGCTCGCCCAGCCACACCGGGACGTCCGGGGCCGACGCGACGAACGCCGCGCACAGGTCCGTGCCGCCGGACACCGAGCAGATCTGGACGCGTTTGCCGACCTCGTCGACGATCCACCGGAAGCCCTCGACGCTCAGCGGCGCGCCGGTGGATCCCAAGGCGCGCAACGCGGTGAGGTCGTACCGCTCAGCCGGTTTGATGCCGGCCTTCAGACAGCTCTGAATGTACGGCGCCGACGTGCCGAAATAGGTGACACGGTGCTGCTCGGCCAAGTGCCACAACACGTTCAGGTCCGGATGGCCGGGGCTGCCGTCGAAGAGCACGATCGTGGTGCCGGTCAGCAGGCCGGAGATGAGGAAGTTCCACATCATCCAGCCGGTGGTGGTGAACCAGAAGAACCGATCGCCGGGGCCGAGATCGCTTTGCAGCGCGAGGGCTTTGAGGTGTTCGAGGGTGATGCCGCCGTGCCCGTGGACGATGCCCTTCGGCAGGCCGGTGGTCCCCGAGGAGTACAGCACCCACAGCGGGTGGGCGAAGTCGACCGGCTCGAACGCCAGCTCCGCGCCTTCGTTGTCGGCGAGCAGCTTGTCCCAGTCGAGCGTGCCGTCGAGGCGGCCGCCGGCGTAGTCGACGAGCACGGTCGCTTCGAGCGTGGGGATCTCGTCCCGCAGGGAGTTCACCGTCGACCTGCTGTCGAACCACCGTCCATTGTAGACGTAGCCGTTGACCGCGATCAGCACCTTCGGCTCGATCTGCGCGAAGCGGTCGGTGATCGCGCGGACGCCGAAGTCCGGCGAGCACGACGACCAGATCGCGCCGAGGCTCGCGGTGGCGAGGAAGGCGATCAGCGTCTGCGGGCAGTTCGGCGCCAGCGCGACGACCCTGTCCCCTTTGGACACTCCCAGCTTCCGCAGCCCTTCTCGCGCGGAGGCGACAGCGGATCGCAGGGCGCCGTACGTCAGCTGCGACGAGAGGCCGTCTTCGCGGTGGAAGATCACGGCGACCTCGTCGTCGGCCTTCGCGGCGCCCGCGACACCGGGCATGAGCGAGTGCTCGGCGTAGTTCAGCGTGCCGCCCGCGAACCACTGGGCGTTCGGCATCTCGCCGGTGAGCACCTCACCGGGCTGGTCGTGCCAGCGCACGCCCAGGAAGCCGGCGACGGCGGACCAGAACTCCGGCCCGCGCCGCACGGAGAACTCCCACAGCGCGTTGTAGTCGTCGACCTCCACGCCGCGTTCGGTGCGCAGCCACTGGCGGAACGCGTCGATCTTGGTGTCGGACAGGCGGCTCGGCTCAGGGCGCCAGAGCACTTCTGGGGCGTCGGCGGTGTGCGTCACCCCGCGATGTTAACCCTCGTTAACCGAACTGGCGAGCCCCCGTGAACAGCTCGTACGCCATCGCCTTCAGCCGCGACGCGTCGAGCGGGGTGACGGTCAGCCACCCTCGGTCGCGGCGAAGCCCGTAGCGGCCCTCGGGGGTGTCCACCCAGGTCAGCGTCCCTTCGCCGCGTACCCAGCGGCCCTCCCACGACTTCCTAGCCGCGCCGAGCCGCCCGCCGCCGATCCGCTGCGTCGCGATCCGGACCAGCACGATGACCTCGGGTTCCCGCAGCCCGGCGTCGCGCAGGACGTCGGAGAACGCCGGCTGCCCGCCGCGCTCCCCCGCCTCGCAAGCGGCCGTGTAGTCGTCGACCCGCAGGTTGACCGAAAGGCCCCGCCCCTGCTCGCACGGCGGCAGCGCCTGCAGCAGGGTCGCGGCGACGAGCGGCTCCCGCAGCGCGGACAGCTCGACGTCGGTGCCCGAAACCCCGATCGCGACCGCGCCGCGATCGGACACGCAGCCGACGGCCCGGTACGCCGGTTCGCCGTCGAGCCGCAGGTCCAGCGTGAGTTCGCTGTTCGCGACGGTGTGCAGCAGCCGCACCAGCTCGGGCGCGGGCGAGTCGACCGTGCCGAGGCCGCGCTCGGACAGCGTCGCGCTCGCCGTGGCCACCAGTTCCGCCCGGAACTCCGGCGTCCGCCCGACGTGCGGGACCTCCAGCACCGCGGGCAGTTCGTCGCGTCCGTGCGCCGACCAGAGGAGGAACAGCTCGCCGACGTGCAGCCGGATCCAGTCCATCAGCGGTCGGTCCTCGGGTCTTCGCCGATGACCGGCGGGGTCACGTGCCCGCCGAGCCCCCAGACGTCGGAATCCTCGACGAGATAGCCCGGGGGCTTGCGGCTTTCGTTGTCCTGCTGCCCTTGCGGCGGCATCATCCCCATCGGCATCCCGCCGACGCCGCCGATCCCCGCGGCCGCGGCCCTGGTCCCGGCGACCTGACCTGGCTGCTGCCCCGATGGGCCGAACCCGCCGCCCCCCGACCGATTGCCCTGCCCCAGGTCCTGGGCCGTGCCGGCGACGCCGGGCGGCGGTGCGACGGCACCGCTGCTCCCGCCGGGCTGGCGCGGCGACTCGACGACCGGTTCCCGCACCTGGATCGGAGCGGCGTCGTCTACGCCGCTGCTGCTCGTGGAGTCGTCCGGCGGTGTCTCCGGCTTCGGGTCGGGCTTCGGGTCGGGTTCCGGCTTCGGCTCCTCGGGTGTTTCGAGGATCCTCGGCTGCTTGCCGTACGAGGTGAAGGTCGGAACGTTCTCGTAGACCTCGCCGGAACTCCGCTGCATCCGCGTCATCACGTCGGCCGCCTGCCGGTGCAGATCTTGCGAACTCTCGTCGGTGGGTTCGGCGACGATCCGCCCCGCCTCGGCGAAACCGCCTCCCGACGGCGGCGAGGCCGACATGGCCTGTGTCGAATCCTGATCCGCCACCGGGATCGGACGACGTTTCGGCACCTCCGGCAGCTTGGGCCGCGGCAGGTATCCCGGCGGCTCGGGCATCGTGCGCCGCGCGGTGTCGGCGATGTCCGCCTGGCGGCGTACGCAGTTCGCGACGTTCTCCGCGCGCCAGCCCGTCTCTCCCGCCCAGTCGACGAGCTTGATCGCGGCGTCACGGGCCCTGTCCGCGCCCTCGCCCGTCCAGCCGTCGGCGGTGGCGACGAGCGCCGCCCTGAGTTCGGAAGCGACCCGGTCCAGGAACGCGCTGATCTTCGTCCACTGCGCGGCGACGGCCTCCGCGCTCGCGAGGTCCAGCTCGTCGTGGATCATCTGGTAGAGCTCTCGATGCGAGTAGCTCATCCAGTCGATGTCGGCGTTGAGGTGTTCGGGGCCCGGTTGCGGTTCGGGCTCCCGCGGCGGCCACGGCATGGGCAGGATGCGCATCAGTGCTCGTCCTTCCGCTCGTGGTCGACGATGTCCTCCATGTCGAACCGGCGGGCGACCCGTTCGAGCTGCTCCTGGCCTTCCTCGTCCGCGGCGACGTACATCTTCCGCGCCGCCATCACGGTGAGCTGGAAATCCTTGAGCACCACGGCGAAGTCCTTGAGAACGGGCACGGCCGCTTCGGTCCCCTTGTTCGCGGCGCCCTGGAAGCGTTCGCTCATCGTGTGCCCGACGAAGTTGGCGCCCAGCTTCAACGGCGCGTTGAACTCCGTCGAGTCCTTGATCAGCGCGTTGAGCTCGTGGCGTGCTTTCAGCAGCGCGTCGACGAGCTTCTTGGCTGCGTCCTCGGAGACCTTGACGGTCCCCTTCCTGGCATCGGTCTTGGAGTCCCTGATCTGACCCGCCACCGGCGCCAAGGCCGGAGCCGAAGCTCCGAACGCGGCCTGTGGCGTCGCGGGTAGCTTGGGTGACTGTGCCATCGGACCCCTCCCCTGTCACATCTTGAGGGGAATGCTAGCGCGAACAGGGTCAGCGCAGGTGGGCGTCGAACCAATTCAGCGTGCGCTGCCATGCCTCCGCGGCCGCGTCCGGGTCGGCGTCGAAACGGTGGTTGGCGCCCGGGTAGTGGACGACGTTCGTCGCGACGTTCGCCGTCGCCGCCGCGTCGCGAAGCTGCTCGACCTCCGCGCCTCCGGCCTCGTCGCCGGCGTCGCCGTACATGCCGAGCCAGGGGCTGGTGAGCCGTCCGGCGATCTCGACCAGGACCGGCAGCCCGGTGACGCCCTGCCCGCCGACGCTGACCGCCGCGCCCAGCTTGCGGTTCGACGCCACGACCAGCGCGGCCGTCCCGCCGAGGTCGAAACCGACGACACCGACGAGATCCGCCTGGACGCCGCGCTCGGCGAGCCACGAGAGCGTCGCGTCGGTGGCTTCGAGCAGGTCCTGCTGCGTGAGGTCGTCGCGGTCGAGATGCGGGGTGACGGTGAGCCAGCCTTCGCCGGCGAGACCGGCCAGGAGCAGGCCCAGACCCTCTTCGACCTCTTCGGCCTCCTCGTGCAGCACCACGAGCCCGCCGCGGACGACACCATCCGGTTCGGCGAAGGTCAGGCGCAGCGTGTGGCCGTCGGCGTGCTGGTGTTCCACGGTGGTCGTCAGGGTCATTCCTCCATCAGACCACTCTTAGGTAAATATTCGGAGCTTGCGCTCGCGCGGGAGGATACGGTGTCGGAGCCGTCCCCCAGACGTAGGAGCGCCGAAGATGTCACCTGTTTCGCCGCGTGCGGATCTCGAATCGTTGCCGAAGTACGTCCCTGGCCGGACAATCCAGGGCGCGATCAAGCTGGCGAGCAACGAGGTCCCCGGTGGGCCGCTGCCGAGTGTGGCGCAGGCCATAGCCGAGACGGCGCAGGGCATCAACCGGTACCCGGACATCACCGCTTCCGGGCTCGTCGAGCGGCTGGCCCGCGAACTGAACGAGCCGGTCGAGCGGATCGCCGTCGGCTGCGGTTCGGTTTCCCTTTGCCAGCAGATGATCCAGGCCCTGTGCGGCCCGGGCGACGAGGTCGTCTTCCCGTGGCGTTCGTTCGAGGCGTACCCGATCGTCACGCAGGTGGCGAACGCCGTCAGCGTGAAGGTGCCGCTGACCGCCGGGCACGGGCTGGACCTGGACGCGATGCTGGCCGCGATCACGCCCAAGACGCGGCTGGTCTTCGTGTGCAACCCCAACAACCCGACCGGGACGGTCGTGCGGCGGGCGGAACTGGAGCGCTTCCTCGACGCCGTGCCCTCGGGCGTGCTCGTCGTGCTCGACGAGGCGTACAAGGAGTTCGTGACCGACGCCGAGGTGCCGGACGGCGTCGAACTCGCGCGCGGCAGGGACAACGTCGCGGTACTGCGGACTTTCTCGAAAGCTTACGGCCTCGCCGGTCTTCGCGTGGGTTACGCGGTGGCGCCGGAAGCGATCACCGTCGCGCTGAAGCAGGTCTACGTCGCGTTCTCGGTGAACATGATCGCCCAGGCGGCGGCCATCGCCTCGCTCGACGCGGCCGACGAGCTGCTGGAACGCTGCAAGGAGATCGTCTCGGAGCGCACCCGCGTCCGGGATGCCTTGGTGGCCAAGGGTTACGAGGTGCCGGAGACGCAGGCGAACTTCGTCTGGCTGCCGCTGGGCGAGCGGACGACCGAGTTCGCGGAGCACGCGCTGGAGCGCAAGCTGATCGTGCGTCCCTTCGCGGGCGAAGGCGCGCGAGTGACCATCGGGACGCCTGAGGAGAACGACCTCTTCCTCGAAGCGGCCGGGGATTTCCCGCGCTGAGCACGCTTTCGGGCGGCCCGCGCTTCGTCGACCCGCGTTTGGTCGGCTAAGTGCGGGCTGTCCTTTCGAGGGGCACGGCAAGGGTGCTGTGCCGTCGCGAAAGCCACTTTCGCGACACCTGACGTCCCGAAAGTGGCTTTCGCGACACGCACACGGGCCCCCTGCGACGAGGGAAGCCCGCGTTTAGTCGGCTAAATGCGGGCCATCCCCTCGCGGGCAAGCGAGGGCACTGTCCCGAAGGGCACCTTCGCGACGCCTGACGCCCCGAAAGTCACCTTCGCGACATGACCACGGCGCCCAGGCGACGAGGGAGGCCCGCGTTTGGTCGGCTAAGTGCGGGCCGTTCCCTACTTGAGGAGCAGCTGCACCATCGCGGCAAGACCGATCACGACGATGACGCCGCGCAGCACCTTCGGCGAGAGCCTGCGGCCGATCTTCGCGCCGATCTGGCCGCCGATCGTCGACCCGACGGCGAGCAGCGCGACCACGGGCCAGCTGACCGGCGCGATGAAGGCGTAGATCGCGCCCGCGACGATGTTCACGACCGCCGAAAGGGCGTTCTTGACGCCGTTGAGCCGTTGCAGCGACTCCGACATCAGCATCCCCATCACGGCCATCATCATCACGCCCTGCGCGGCCGTGAAGTATCCGCCGTAGATGCCGATCAGGAAGATCAGGAACAGCAGGAGCGGCCCGATCTTGTGGACCGTCCCGTTCTCCTCGCGGCGCTTCGCGACCCAGGCGGACACTCGCGGCTGGACGATCACGAGCACCACCGCGAGGCCGACCAGCGCGGGTACGACGGTCTCGAAAGCGTCCTTCGGCAGCGAGAGCAGCAGGATCGTCCCGCAGATCGCGCCGAAGAACGACGCCACCGCGAGTTTGGCGACCTGGGGCCAATAGCCCCTGAGCTCCTCCCGGTAGCCGATCGCCCCGCTGACCGTGCCGGGAGCGAGGCCGATCGCGTTGGACGTCGTCGCCGTCAGCGGCGAGTAGCCGAGGGCGACGAGAACCGGGAAGGTCACCAGCGTGCCCGAACCGACGACCGTGTTGATGGTGCCCGCCCAGAGCCCCGCGACGAAGATCACGACAGCGTGCCACCACGTCATAAAGCGCTCACGTCCGCACCCTAAGCACCGTTACCTCCTTTCGCGCTCCGGATGTGTCTAGTCGAACATTCAACGAGCCCGTTATGTCTCGTTCGACGGGAAGACGCAGAACTCGTTGCCTTCGGGGTCCTCGAGGACGTCCCACTCGACGCCCCCGCCCTTGGCCCGCACGAGCCTCGCCCCGGCGGCGACCAGCTCGGTCGTGGAGCCGAAGACGTCGATGTGCATGCGGTTCTTCACGGTCTTCGCTTCGGGCACCGGGTTGATCCAGATCAGCGGGCCGCGACCGGCCGGATCCTCGATCGCCACCGGCCACTCCACCGGCCGCTCGTCGCGGTGGCGGCGGACGTAGCCCATCGCGGCGCACCACCAGTCGGCGAGGGCCTGGTGGTCGTTCGCGTCGAGACAGATGTCCTTGAACACCGCCGCCATTCAGTTCTCCTCCGGGAGATGGGCCGCGGTGATCTCCGCGGCGACCGTCCAGCCGAGCGCCAGGTACAACGCGCGGCCCTCCTCCGTCGCGACCAGGACCGCTCGCTCCGCCCCGGCGGCGACCGCCACCTCGTCGAGCCTGCGCATGACGAATCTGCCCAGCCCTCGCCGCTGGTGCTCGGGCTCCGTCACCACCTGGTCGATCACCGCCGTGCCGCCGGCGATCGCGACCCGGCCGGTGGCCGCGCGTGAACCGTCCGGCGCGCGCACCACCACGTCGGTGACGACACCGTCGCCGACCAGCTCCGCGCGGTACGGCTCGGGCGCGGCCATCACGGGCCGCAGCGCTATCGGGGCGCTCATCAGGTACTCCGGCGGGCCGACCTCCCACTCCGGCGGCACCGTCTTCGCCACCTCGTCCCGCGATCCGCTCACCTTCAACCACGTTCCGGGCTCGTGCAGCGAACGTGCCCGGCGGGCGGCCGATCCGGCGTCCGCCAGCACATATCGCACGCGATGCCCCGGGCGCCCGACGTCGAGCCGGTAGCCGTCCGGCTCGGCGACCGGGAGCCCGACGCCGCGCGAAAGCGCCCAGCCGTGCACCCAGGCCTTGATCAGTCCTGCCACCCCAGTCATCCCCGGATGATGACACCCCGCACCGACAATTCCGGGCGTTCCGCCGAACCTGCGAGGATGACACCGTGGCGGGCGGCGAGCGCGAACAGGTGTGGAGTGCGACGGTCGATCATCTGCGCACGATGATCGACTCGGGCAGGCTCCCCGCCGGATCGAGACTGCCCGCCGAACGGGCGCTCTGCGAGCAGCTCGGCATCAGCCGCGGTTCGCTGCGGCAGGCGTTGCGGGTGCTGGATTCCATCGGTTACGTGCAGGTGCGGCCGGGCTCGGGCACCTACGTCCGCGAGAACCTCGACGAGCAGCCCCTGCGCGGCTGGTTCTCCGAGCACGAGCAACTGGTCGAGAAGCTGTTCGACCTGCGGACCACCGTCGAGCCGACGCTGGCCGAGCGGCTCGCGCTCGACCACACGCCACGGGTGCTCGAACGGCTGGCGGCCACCGTCGAGGAGATGGACCGGGCCGCGGCCGACGGCGACATGCTGCGCGTGATCGCGGCCGACGCCGAATTCCACCGGGTGATCGCGGAGAACGCGGGCAACGACGACGTCACCGATCTGCTGCGTTCGGTGCTGTCGCTGGTCGGCGAGGAGCGGCGGGCGGCGCTGCGGCTTCCGGGGCAGATCCGGAAGGCCGTCGACGAGCATCGCGCGATCCTCGAGGCGATCCGCGGTTCGGACGCGGCGGCCGCGCGGGAGATCACCCTGCGGCATCTGCTCGACGCCAAGACCTACGTCCACGACTACACGACGCGGGATTGACGCTTCCTCGATGGCGCGACCGCCCTCGCGCGAGTATTGTTTTCAGAAGTTTGTGAAACTTCTGACGGGGGTGTGCGGTGGAGAAGGTCCGGTTCACCGAAGAAAAGGCGACCATGCTCGCCACGCTGTACGGCCGGGCACTCGACGCCCGCAGTGATCGGCCGATCCTCGGCGACAAGGCCGCCGACGAGGCCGTCAAGCAGATCGACTACGACTTCGCGTCGCTCGGCGTGAACGCCGACATGGGGCTGACGGTCGCGATGCGGGCCAAGCCGATGGACGAATGGGCCTCGTCGTTCCTCCGGGAGCACCCGGACGCGACCGTCGTCCAGCTCGGCTGCGGGATGGACAGCCGCGTGTATCGCGTCGACCCGCCGCCCACGGTGCGGTGGTTCGACGTCGACTACCCCGACGTCGTCGACCTGCGCGCCCGGATCTATCCCGAACGGGACGGATACCGGGCCATCGGCTCGTCCGTGACAGATTTCGGCTGGCTCGACGAGATCCCGTCGGACAAACCCGGCCTGGTGATCGCGGAGGGGCTGACGATGTACCTGCGGCCGTCCGAAGGCGAGGAACTGCTGCGACGGCTGATCGCGCATTTCCCGCAGGGCGGCGAAATGGTCTTCGACATCTTCAGCACGCTGGGGATCAAGCTGCAGAAGCTGAACCCGGTGGTCCGCAAGGCCAAGGCGACGCTGTACTGGGGTATCGACGAGATCTCCGAACTGGAACGGCTCGGTTTGACGCTGGTCTCGAAGCTCGACTCGACGGATTACGCGACGCCTGAAGTGAAGGCGCGGATCTCGCCGTCGATGCGGGCGCAGCTGTGGTTCGCGGGCCTGTTCCCGGCGTTCAAGAAGATGGGGCGGATCCTGCGGATGCGGTTCTGAGGGCGGTTCGGCTCGTCAGCGGGACTCCAGCACCCGGTCGACGAACCGGTGCAGCTTGTCCTCCAGCCGGAAGACGCGTTCCTCCAGCGTCAAGGATTCGAACGGCTGCGGCACGTCCGACTTCAGCTCGCCGCGGATGTACTGGCTGCACGCCAGATTCGCGCACGCGTAGATGCCGAGCGTGTTGCCTTCCCGCCCGGATTTCCCGGCGCGGCGGCCGGAGAACAGCGCGATGTCGGACAGCGGATGTGTCGTCGTGCACAGGCCGCACATGTTGCTCAGCAGGACACGGCCCTTCGGCCGGGGAGCGGCACGGAGGGAAAGCCCGACGGTTTCCCCGCGGTACGGCAGCACGAGATACGCCCGTGAGGCGGCCTTCGGATCGCGCCAGCCGAGGAATTCCCTGTTCTCCCAAGGGATCTCTTCGGGCCGGGCGGGCAGCGTGACCCCCTTGGCCTCGCCTCGGGTGCAGTTCACGAAGGACGCCCTGATGTCGTCCTGGCCCAGCGGTTCCATACCCGCACGGTAACCACCGCACCCGAGAACGGGCGAACCGTTTTCCGCCGGAGGTCATACGATCACCGGGTGCGCGGGATGACGATGTCGAGCCGGTTCCGGCTGGTGCTCCGGACCAGTCTCGGCTTCGCCGCGCTCGGCGTCGGATCCAGTGTGTGCGGTGCCGGAGTGGTCGCGTTGCTGCTGCTCCTGCAGGGCCTGCCGAGCGAGGTCGGCGATCGCGGCTGGATCCTCAGCGTCACCGCGGCCGGCATCGTCGCGCTGGCACTGGTCGTCGGCACCTTGTGGACGGCTTGGCTCCAGCGGCGCACGGCGGTCTGGTTCGTGTTCGGCCGCCCGCCGACGAAGGCCGAGGCCGAGCGGGCGCTCCGGCTCCCGATCGACATGGCGATCGTCAGCGGGACACTCTGGCTGATCGGCACGATCGTGCTCGGCGCGCTCGCGCGGGTGCTCGGGTCCTGGATGGACGCGTTCGGGATGGCGCTGGTGATCGGGCTCGGCGGGCTGACCACGGTCGGACTCACCTACCTCGCCGCCGAATGGGTCGCGCGGCCGGTGATGACGATCGCGCTCAAGGTGACCCCGCCGAAGGGGACGCTCAAGGTCACCGTGCTGACCAGGGTGGTCGTCACCTGGTCGCTGGCGAGCGGCGTCCCGTTCCTCGGCGTCCTGCTGGTGGCCACGCCGCCGGACCTCGGCCAGGGCGACCACGTCGCGAGCCTGATCATGATTTCGGTGATCGGGCTGGCCGTCGGCGCGATCGGGACGGGCCTGCTCGCGAAGGCCGTCGCGACGCCGCTGCACCGGCTGCGGGTCGCCCTCGACGAGATCGCGCGCGGCAACAAGGAGATCGTGGTCGAGGTCGACGACTCCAGCGAGATCGGCCTGCTCCAGACGTCGGTCAACGACCTGGCCGCCGGGCTCCGCGAGCAGGAACGCATGCGGGATCTCTTCGGCAGGCACGTCGGTGACGAGGTCGCGCGGCACGCGCTCGAGTACGGCGCCTCCTTGTCCGGCGACGTGCGCGAGGTGACTGCGCTGTTCGTCGACGTCGTCGATTCGACGGCACTGGCGAGCCGCACCCCGCCCGAAGACCTCGTGAAGATGCTCAACCGGTTCTTCACCAGCGTGGTGCACGCGGTCGGGGCACGCGGCGGGCTGGTCAACAAGTTCCAGGGTGACGCCGCGCTCTGCGTCTTCGGCGCCCCGACCAGGCTCGCGGACGCGCCGACGGCGGCGCTCGCGGCCGCGCGGGCCATCCGGGACGCGGTTCAGGAGACCGGTGAGCTGGACCTAGGCATCGGCGTCGCGAGCGGGCGGGTCTTCGCCGGTCAGCTGGGGACCAGCAGCCGGTTCGAGTACACCGTCATCGGCGACGCGGTGAACGAGGCCGCGCGCCTGACCGAGGACGCGAAATCCGCCGACGGCCGGATCCTGGCGAGCGAAGCGGTGATCAAGGCCGCGCTGGAGAGCGAGCGCGCGCACTGGAAGCCGTACGCGGAGCTCGAGCTGCGCGGCCGCCAGGAGCCGACGCACGCCTGGGCGGCGCTCAGCCCGGAATGACGTCCGGCCAGCGCAGGAGTGTCGAACCCCAGGTCAGCCCGGCGCCGAAGGCCCCCATCACGACGCGGTGCCCCGGCTGGAGCGCGCCGTCCTTGGCCGCGTCGGCCAGCGCGATCGGGATCGACGCGGCGCTCGTGTTGCCCACCTTCTCGATGTTCGAGTACATCACGTCCTCCGCGAGCCCGAGCTGCTTCGCGCAGGTCTGCAGGATGCGGATGTTCGCCTGGTGCCCGATGAACCGGTCGATGTCGCCGACCGCCCAGCCCGCGGAGTCCAGTACCGCGCGCGCCGATTCGGCCATGCGGGCACAGGCGTGCCGGAAGACGGTCTGGCCCTGCATCACCAGATAGTGGTCGCGCGGATCGTCCGACCTGCGGTTCTTCGCGCCGCCGGCCTCGACCCAGAGCAGTTCCGCGAGCGCTCCTTCGCTGTGCAGGTCGAACGGGCCCAGCGCGCCGAGCTCGTCCGGGTCGCCCGCGCGCAGCAGCACTGCGCCCGCGCCGTCGCCGAAGATCGGCACCGTGCCGCGGTCCTCGGGGTCGACGAGGGAGGTGAAGACGTCCGCGCCGATCACCAGCACCCGTCGCGCGATCCCGGCGGCGATCAGCCCGGCGCCGGTGGCGAGACCGTAGACGAACCCGCTGCACACGGCGTTGACGTCGAACGCGGCGACCCCGTTCAGCCCGAGCTCGGTCGCGACCTGCGGCGCGCTGGCCGGGCACAGCTGGTCGGCCGTGGAGGTCGCGAGGACGACGGCGTCCGCCGTGGTCTCCCCAGCGGACACCAGCGCCCGGCGGCCCGCCTCGACCGCGAGGTCCACAGTGGACGTTCCGGGGTCGACCACCCGGCGTTCGGCGATGCCGGTCCGCGAGCGGATCCACTCATCGGAGGTGTCCAGCCGCTGGGCGATCTCCTCGTTGCCCACCACGCGCGGAGGCAGCCATGAGCCGAGACCGGCGAGAACGGCGGCCTGAGATGAGGGCACCAAGGAATCCTTTCGCGGGGAAATGAGAGGTCTGCCATTCACTTGTAAGCGCTACCATTCAGTAGACCCGTCAGTTGTGTTCCGGGTCACAATTCAAAGAATTCTCATCTTTTTTCCGGGAGTGACCCGGCACACGGGCCGAGCACCCGAACGGGTGACGCACACCGCGTCGAGGCGCGTGCGGAGAACAGGCGCCCGGGAGAGCCGTCCGGCTAGCCTGACCTGGTGCACACACCCGACCTCGACCGCATGGACGTCGCCATCCTCGCCTGCCTCCAGTCCGACGCCCGCACGATCGCCGAGCACATCGGCGCGAAGGTGGGCCTGTCGGCGGCCGCCGTGCAGCGGCGGATCAAGCGGCTGCGGGAGACCGGGGTGATCGAACGCGAGGTGGCGGTGCTGTCGCCGCGGGCGCTCGGGCTGTCGATGACGTTCGTGGTGATGGTCGAGATGGAACGCGAGAACCTCGCGGTCCTCGACGGGTTCCGGCGCCAGGTGCTCGCGGACGACAACGTCCAGCAGTGTTACTACGTCACCGGCAACGCGGACTTCGTGCTCGTGGTGACCTGCCGGGACATGGCGGATTTCGAGACGTTCACGCGGCGGATGTTCTTCGACAACCCGAACGTGCGGCACTTCACGACGTCGGTGGCGATGGACCGGGTCAAGACCGGACTGTCGCTGCCGCTGGAGCCCTGAGGGTCCAAAAAGGACTACGCGACCTCGTCACCAGGGGTATCCGCCCGGACGCAAGGGGTCTGTGCCCGGCGTTACACCACTATGGACAGATGCAGCCGATAGCGTGAACGTCGTCGCAGTCGCGTCATCCGGCGTACGTCCGGCCATCTCCTCCCCGAGACGAAAAGTTCGCGCCGCGCGAACCACGAGCACCAGAGGAGTGGCCGTGCACACCGACGCAATTCACCAGAGCCAGTTCGTTCTGCTGAACAACAGCAGCACGCCCGTCCTTTCCCGCCTGTCCTTCCACGCCGGCGAGCCGTTCGCGGTCACCGTGTCGTTCCGGACGGAGCGCGGCCGGTGGGTCGAGTGGACCTTCGCGCGTGAGCTGCTCGTCACCGGCCTCACCGATCCCGCCGGGCTCGGCGACGTCCGCGTCCGCCCCGACCTCTCGGAGGACGAGGCGCTGCTGACGCTCGAAATCGAGTCACCCGACGGTTACGCGTCGTTCGAGCTCGAACGCGAGGACGTCGAGACGTTCCTCGAGTCCACGTACGAGCTCGTCCCGCTCGGCTCCGAGAGCGAGCACTTCGACGTCGAGGCGCTGATCGAGGAGATCAGCAACGTCTGAGACCTTCCCGCGGCAAGAAGACGAAGGGCGGCCCGAGTGCGCTGGAGGCACTCGGTCCGCCCTTCGTCCTTTTCACGGTCTCCCGCTGACCGGGGCTGAGGTCAGCCGAGGACCAGGGAAGTCCCGGTCGCGGACAACGCCGGCCGCACCGGGAAGAAGTACGTCACCGAGCTGTTGCCGCCGGACAACATGCCCTGGGCCTGGTTGCCCGCGATGAACGAACCGCCGGAGTCGCCAGCCTGCGAGCGGACGTTGGTGGCGGTCATGCCGTAGACCGTGCCCTCGGCGTAGCGGACGGTCTGGTTCTTGGCGCCGACGGTGCCGCAGGTCCAGCCGGTGGTCGAACCCGACTTGCAGACCGACGCGCCGGTGGCCGCCTCGGCCGAGCCGCTCACGCGAGTGCCGTTGTTGATGACCCCGCGCGGCACCCAGTTGCTGTTGACCCGGACGTGGCCGTAGTCGTTCCCGGGGAAGCTGGCGCGGGCGAACGAGCCCATCGCGACCCGGTTGTAGCCGGTCACCGTGCCGGGGCCGCAGTGGCCGGCGGTGAGGAATCCGCCGTTGACCGAGAAGCCGATCGAGCACCGCGAAGAGCTGTTGATGTAGTAGGCGTCGCCACCGCGGACGTCGTACTTCAGCGTCGGCACCGAAGTGGTCTCGACCACCGCGACGGCGGCCTTGTCCACCTTGGTCTTCTCCAGGTACGAGTCGACGACGCCGCTCTTGCCCGGCAGGACGTTCACCGTCACGCGGTTGGTCTTGGTGTCGACACCCCAGCCGGTGATCGCGCCGTCCGCCGCGCGCTCACCCGCGTTCAGTTTGTCCACAGTGGAATCGAGCTGGGCGGCCGAGAACCGGACGAGTTCCGCTTCCGCGCCGCTGGCGAGGACCTGCCCCAGCTTCGCCGCGTCCGTGACGCCGACGCGGAGCTTGCCGGTGGCCTCGTTGTAGCTGGCGCCGCCGAAGCTGCCGGCGAGCGCCGAGGCGAGTGACTGTTCGAGCGCGCCGGCGGCCGTCTCGCTCTGGATCCGGGCGAGCGCCTGGTCGGCGGTCAGGCCGAGGTCCCGTTGCAGGGCGGGAACCATCTCGGCGTTGAGCAGAGTGTTCGAGGTCGCTGCCGCGGGGGTACCCGTGACGAGCGCGCCGGTGGCCAGTGCTGCCGTGGCGGCCACACCGAGGAGCTTCGTGATCTTCATGCTTCTCCCTCGTCATCACGCACGGCTCCGGTTCGCCATGCGATAGCCCTCCCCTGACGGGTGAGAGTTCTGGACTCGGACGAAGGGCGCAATCCGGGTCGGCGCCGGATAGGTATACCCATTCTTCGGGACGCGAATCCCCTGCTCCAGGGGCGGCCACCTAGAGCAGGCACCCGGACGGGGCCGTCCGTAAGTAGGGTTTCGAGGCAAATACCTTGCGTAGTCATGGCCACCCCCTGAACGTGGGATGACTCGCTGAATCGGGTTGGTCGCCGACGTTTCGGGTGTCTGGTGATTTTCCAACCGACGATCCGTCAGCCAACCGGTGACGCTGCGTCCGCGAACGGCCTCGGGGGGTGCCCATGGTGTCCGGGTTGGGTGGTTTACGACCGAGTAGGCAGTGCTTAGGCTCCGCAGGACAACGCACAAGATCGTGTCGGGCTCAGCGGGAACTCCCCACCGAGGAGCGCATGATGTGGCTTGCCACCCCTCGCCCGACCTCGGTTTCGGTCCGCGCCGGATCGACGGCGCTCGTGGGCCGCGACGCCGAGGTCTCGGCGATCGTGAAGATCCTGCTGCGCCGTCCCGCCGCCGTGCTGATCGAAGGCGAACCCGGGATGGGCCGCAGCAGGCTGCTCGAAGAGCTGGCCGGACGCCGTGAGTTCGCGCCGGGCCGGGTGCTCAAGGGTGCCTGCCAGCCGATGCGCGAGCCGTTCCCGTTCGGTCCGGTGCTCGAAGCACTGCGTTCGGCGGGCGACCGGCCGCTCGGTCCGCTCAGCCCGGTCGCCGGGGTGCTGAGACCCTTGCTGCCCGAACTGGCGGAAAGCCTTCCGCCCCAACCGGAACCACTCGCCGACCCGTGCGCCGAACGGCACCGCCAGTTCCGCGCCGTCCGCGAACTCCTGATCGCCTGCGGGCCCGCGCTCGTCCTGATCGACGACCTCCAGTGGGCCGACGAGGGCACCCGTGACCTCATGCGCTTCCTCGCCGCGGCCATGCCCGCCGAACTGGCCGTCGTCGCGGCGTACCGGACCGGCTCGCCGTCGGGACACGGCGGCGTGGGGATACCGTTCCGCACCCCGCCGAACGTTCAGACCGCCCGCGTGACGCTGGGCCCGCTGGACGTCGAGGCCGTCGGGAAGCTTGCCGAGGAACTGCTGGACCTGCCGCGGGTTTCCGCGCCGTTCACCGCGAAGCTCCACGAGAGCACCGCCGGCATCCCGTTCGTGGTCGAGGAGACCCTGCGGGCGCTGCGGGACGCGGCCGGCCGCCTGCCGATCGGCGAAGTGCTGAGCGACCGGTTGCTGGAGAGCCTCGAAGTCCCGATCTCCCTGCGCGAAGCCATCACCGAACGGCTCGACGCGCTCCCCGGGCCCGCCGTCCGGCTGGCCCGCGCGGCGGCGGTGCTCGCCGTCCCGTCCGAGCCCGCGGTGATCGGCGAACTCGCCGGACTCGACGGCGACGCCCTCCGCGCCGCTCTTTTGTCCACTTTGGATGGTGGGGTCCTCGGCGAACTCGGCGGCGACCGCTACGGCTTCCGGCATCCGTTGGCCCGCAAGGCCGTCTACGACACGGTGAGCGGACCGGAGCGCGGCCTGCTGCATTCGCGCGCCATCCAGGTGCTCGCCGATCAGCCGGTCCCGCCGCTGACCCTGCTGGCGAACCACTCGCGCGCGGCGGGGCGGACGGAACAGTGGCGCCACTACGCCGAAGCCGCCGCCGACGAGGCCATCGCCCACGGGGACACGTCACGGGCCATCGACCTGCTGCAGTCCGTGCTCGCCGACGCGGGGCTCGGCGAGGACGACATCGCCCGGCTGGCCACGAAGCTCAGCCAAGTCGCGCTGCGCGGGTTCCGCCCGGACGTCATCGAGACGCTGGAGCGGATCCTCGAAGACCTCACCGACCTGCGCCCGAGCGTGCGCGGGACGATCCGGCTCAGCCTCGGGATGCTGCTGGTCCGCACGATCGGGCGCCTCGGCCGCGGGCGGGTCGAGGTGGAGAAGGCGATCACCGAACTGGTCGACGAGCCGGAACTGGCCGCGCGCGGGATCAACCTGCTCGCCCAGCCGATCGACGGGCTGACCCCGTTGTCGTGGCACGAGGTCTGGATGCAGCGGGCCCGCGAGGTCTTCGGCCGGATCGAAGACCCGGAACTGCGGCTCGCGCTGCTCGGCGATCGGATCTCCACCCAGGCGCATATCGGCGACGGATCGGCCTGGGCCGAGTTCACCGCGCTGCCGGACCAGGCGGCCAGCGTCGCCGAGCGGGTCCAGCTGGCGCGGCTGTGGTGCAACCTCGCCGACGCGCAGTCCTGGGCGGGCCATCTGACCAGGGCGGAAAAGCTGGTCACGGAGGGGATCCGCCGCGCGACCGACGCCGGGGCGCTCTACGCCGCCGGGCTCGCGCAGGGCACCCGGGTCCGGCTCGACTGGGTGCGCGGCGACTGGTCCGGCCTCGCGGAGGCCACCGAACAGCTGCGCGACGCCTACCCCGACCTCGGCCCGATCGTCATGGAGTGCTCGCTCGTCCTCGGAGGTTTGTCTGCCGTTCGCGGGGAATTCGCCGCCGCGCAACGACATCTGACCGCGGCGAGCGTCCACGCCCCGGAGCACGGGCCCATCCCGGTCGTCCTTTCGGCCGCGGGGGTCCTGATCCGGGTGCTCCTGGCGACGGACGACGTCGACGGCGCGTGCGCGGCGGCCGACAACGCCGTCGCGGCGGCCCGGCGCAAGGGCGTCTGGGTGTGGGCGGCGGCGCTGGTCCCCGCCGCGGCCGAGGCCTACACGCGGGCCGGACGCTGGTCGGAGGCGGACGCCGTGGTCGAGGAATTCGCCCGCGGGATCGACGGCAAGGACTCGCCGGTCTCCCGGGTCGCGCTGCTCGCCGGCCGGGCGATCCTGCTCGACGCGCGCGGCAAACATCCCGCCGCGGCAACGGTTTTCGACGAGGCGGCGGCGGGTTACGAGGCGCTGCCGATGCCGTATCAGGCGATCGGCGCCCGGGAGCGGGCGGCGCTGGCCCGGCTCAACGCCGGCCGTCACACCGCGGGCGACCGCAAGGCGATCGAGGAGCTCACCGCGGCCGCGGAGGCCTACGAGCGGCTCGGCGCGACCAGGGACGCGGGCCGCTGCCGTCACCAGCTGCGGGAACACGGCGCGTGGGCCCCCTCGCAGCGCGGGCGGCGCGGCTACGGCCAGGAGCTTTCGCCCCGGGAGCTCGAGGTCGCGCGAATGCTTTCCGACGGACGGACGAACCGGGAGATAGCGGACGGATTGTTCCTCTCCCCGCGTACGGTCGAGCAGCATGTGGCCAAGGTGCTGCGGAAACTCGGGGCCCGGTCGCGGACGGACGTGGCCCGCCGGATGACCACCTACGCGCCCGCTTCGGCAGGCCGGTAGCTCTCCGCCTGAGGTACATGAAGGCCCCCTTCATGTACCTAGGCGCAAGGAAGGGGACCTTCATGTAGTGGGCAGGGCGTGAAGGCCGAGTTTCTTCGGCTGAGCCGAGGGAAGGGGCCCTTCACGCGCGGCCGTTGTGCCTTTGGTGCAGGTGGGGCGCACGTGGCGGCCACCGAGGTGGTGAAGGAGGCCTTCACGGACTCGTTCCTGCCCGGAATGTCCCTTGTAGACAGTCGTTGGCGTCGTGAAGAGGTTCCGGGAGTGTCGCGAAAGCCACTTTCGGGACATCAGACGTCGCGAAAGTGGCTTTCGCGACACCCCGACCGGGGCGGGCCCGCACCCGCCCGAGCAGGCCGTTCACCGTGCCCGCTATTCCTTTAGGGGCAAGAAAAGTGCCCGATCGGGCATGGTGATCCATTCCATCGGGTCCAGCCGTGTTCGTGTGGTTCCGTAGTGTCATGCGCTGTGCTAGTTTGTTTTGGCCATTAACAAAGTCGGGGCCCGACCCCGTGAGGGAGTAGCGCAGAAGCATGGCTGAGCGAGCCGATTTCGCGCTGGGGACGGTCGAGGCGACAGTGGTCGGGCGGGCGCTTGGCGTCGATGCCCGCTTGTTTCCCTTGCGCGTCCAGAACACTTCGATCGACCCGGAGCGGTACGCCGCGATCGTCCGGAAGGTCTACACCGACCTCGAACGGCGCCGCCTGTCGATCGACGGCGAGCTGAACCAGGCCGTCCGCACCGCGTTCGCGCTGCTCGGGAACCACCGGATCACCGTTTCGATCAACGGTATCGACGGTATCGGCCAGGACATCGCCGTCCTCGCGCTCACCGACGGCAGGCAGGCGCTCGGCATCACGCAGGCCCATGGTGAAGACCTCCTGCAGTTCGCGCTCTTCTCCGACGAAGAGCTGGTCGAGGTCCTCTCCGGAGTGCTGCCGCGGATGCGCCCCGCGTCGACCGGCCGCCGCACCCTCGTCCAGAAGGAGGAGCGCGCCGTCTCCGCGATGGCCGCGCGCCGCCAGGCCGAAGCCGAGTTCGACGAGGAGGAGACCGACGCGTTCGGCAACCTCCAGTTCACCGGCGTCGTCCGCGCCCGGCCGGAGGCCCCGGCGCCGCGCAACGACGAGAGCGACGTCGAGGTCCTGGAGAAGGTGCTGTCCGGGACCCGCCTCGGCGGCGGGTACATCATCGTGAGCGGGATCGGCCGCCGCGGCGAACGGCTCCGGTCGACACCGTTGAGCTGGCTCGACACCGAAGACGGCCGGTACCTGATCCGGACCGAGACCGACGAAGCCTCCGGCGCCGTGATCGGTCACTACGACCCGGCGAGCCAGTCGGGCGTGGCGAACGCGATCCGGGACGCCATCGCGGACATCTACTGACCTTCCTGAATCCGGCGAGAGGACCCTCCGTTGACCGAGGAAGCACAAGCACTGCAGCCGACGACGGCGTGGGCCCCCATGAAGGTCGCGCTCGCGGGCACGGAACTGAAGGCCATGGCGAAGCAGGGCCATTTCGCCGTCGACGAGACCACCGGCCAGGAGATGATCCGTTCACTCCAGGGTGTGATCGACAGTCTTGAGGAGCGCTGGAGCGCGCTGACCAAACTGCAGAAGTCGCCGCCGATGAGCTCCACCGCGACCGCCCGTTGGGTGTCCGAGCACATGCACGGCACCGCGACGGACGCGCAGGGCCTGCTCACCCAGCTCCAGGCCGCTCGTGCCGAGTTCCCGACCTACATCGAGGCGATCGAACTCGCCCAGCGGAACTACCGGGAACGCGACGCCCAGAACCAGCGCACCTTGAAGCAGATCGACACCGAGATCTGAAGGAGAGACCCGTGACCGAATCCGAGGAGAAGACGGCGAAGGTCTCCGACCCGAACTCGCCCGATTACGACAAGCTCGACCCGCACTACGACCCGACGGCCGACTCGTCGTCGGACTACTACGTCGGGCCGCTGGCGGACGAGGCCGCCTCCGGCGACGAGATCCGGGCCGGGGCCTCGGCCGGCACGGACGCCCTCTTCAACATCCTCGGCTGGGGCCAGACGCCGCTCGTCCTCGTGAAGGACCAGTTCACGCAGAAGATGTACGAGGCGCAGCTGGAGAAGGCCCGCGAAGGTCTCGACAAGAACCTGGACATCCGCAAGCCCGGCGAGCCGCCGTCCACGGTCTGGGCGAACGCCACCCACGAGCAGATGCAGACCGCGATCGCGGACAACGCGGATCCGGCCGCGGTGGGCGAGACCTCCGAGGAATGGATCCGGGCGGGCAACGACCTGGCCTCACATCAGCGAAACCTGGCGAAGGCGATCAGCGCGAGCACGGCCAACTGGGAGGGAGAGGGCGGCGACGCGGCCCGCGAGCACCTCGCCGGTGTCGGCAAATGGCTCGGCTCGACCGCGAACGGCGCGACGCTGGCCGGGCGGCAGCAGCAGATCCACTCGCAGACCCTCAACGAGACGCAGAAGCTGATGGCGGCGAACCCGCCGGTGGCGTTCAGCGTGCAGGAGGCCAACGCCAACCTGCAGAAGATCACCGACCCGCACGTGTACATGGCACAGCTCGGGAAGGATCTCTCCACCTTCAAAAAGCAGCAGGACGCGCGAGACCAGGCCGCGAAGGTGATGACCGAGTTCGACACCACGGTCGGCTCGGCGATCGCCACCCCGGCGTTCCCCGCCCCGCCGAAGCTGGCGACCGCGACCCGGCAGCTCCAGGGCAGCCCCGCGGGCGGCGGCGCGGGTTCGCCCGCCGGCACGCTTCGCGACCGGATGTCGCCCGAAGGCGCCGAGGGCACCCCCTTCACCGCGGTCTCGGACCGGACGCGCCCGGACGGCCTCGTCGCTTCGATGGACGGCACGCCGCAGGGCGTGACCGGTGGCCCCGGCGGCGTGTCGCCGTTCAACTCGCCGACCGGCGGACCGGGCGGCGGACCCGGCGGACCCGGCGGCTTTCCCGGTGGTGGCGGGCCGGGTAGTGGTGGTCCCGGCTCCAGCCCGGTCATGCCCAACATCGGTGTCCCGAACGGGCCGACGGGCGGCGAGACCTACAAGCCGGCGGCGTCGGCGGGCCCCAACCTCCCGAACCTGCCCAAGATCGACGACAGCACGCGCACCACGGGCTACACCCCGCCGTCCGTCACGCCGCCGTCGTTCAGCCCGCCGAACATCCCCATTCCGGAGAGCGGCGGTCCCCGGCCCGGCGGCGGTCTTCCGTTCACGCCGCCGAACATCCCCATCCCGAACGGTCCCAACAGCGGCGGGCCGAGGCCGGTCATGCCGAACATCCCCGGTCCGAACGGGCCCAACAGCGGCGGCCCGAGGCCGGTCATGCCGAACATCCCGCCGGTGACCCGTCCCGGCGGGATCGGCGAGCGGCTCACCGGCCCCTCGTTCCCGGACGGCAACTCCTACAAGGGCACGCCGTACAACGCGCCCAAACTCGGGATGCCGAACATCCCCGGCGGTGGTGGCACCGGCGGTACCAGCGGCTTCGGTGGTGGCGGCGGCGGTACCGGCGCCGGTGGCGCGGGTGTCGGCGGCGCCGGACGGGCGACGGGCTCGCTAGGTATGGGCGGCGCCTTCGGCGCGGGCGCGATGGACGCCGACGGGGCCGCGGCCCGTGCGGCGGGCTCCGGCGGCAAGCCGGGTACGCCCGGTGGCATGGCCCCGATGGGCGGCATGGCCCCCGCCGCGGGCAAGGGGCAGGGCCAGGAGGACAAGGAGCACAAGGTCGCCGACTACCTCGAGTCCGACGACCCGTCCTTCTTCGCCGCCGACGAGGTCGTGGCGCCGCCGGTGATCGGCGACTGGAAGAACAAGGACTGGAAGTGACGGCTTCGTTCGAGGTCGACCCGGACGACCTGACCGCGCACGCGAGCCATCTCGAAGGGCTCGTCGACCGGCTGAACACCGCGCACGGCGCGACCGGTTCGGCGATGTCGGCGGACGCGTACGGCCTGCTGTGCGCGTTCCTGCCGCCGATCGTCAACCCGGCGGGCGAACGCGCGGCGGAGACGATCAAGGCCGCCGCGGAAGGCATCCAGGCCACGGCGGACAACGTCCGCACCGCGGCCAAGTCCTATGTAGACGGTGACAAGACCAACGCGGAACCGTTCAAGGCGGACTTCAAGGCCTTGGACATCGGAGGAAAGCAGTGACCGGCGGGAACGAGCTCGGCGAGCTCATGCTGGACCCCGACGAGGCCCAGCGCAAAATGGACCGATGGGCCGCGGGGCTGGAAGAGAAGGCCCAGCGTTACGCGGCCGCGCAGGAGCGGACGGAGCAGCTGCGGCTGACCGCGTCCAGCTCCGACGGCGCCGTCAAGGTCACCGTCGGGGCGGACGGTGGCGTGACGGACATCGAGTTCGGGAACAAGGCCAGGACGTATCCGCTGGAGGAGCTGTCGCGGCAGATCCTCCAGACCATGCACCAGGCCCAGTCCGGGATCGCGAACCAGGTCGCCGAGGTCATGCAGGAATCGCTCGGCGACGAGGACCAGGAGACGAGGGCGCTGATGATCGGCACCCTGCGCAGCCGCTTCCCCGAGATGGAAGAGGAAGAGTCTTCGGACCCGCCCGCTCCCCCTCCCCCGGCGACGTCCGCCGACACGCCGCCCGCGCCTCGCGAGAAGCGTCACGAAGCGCCGGACGACGAGGAAAACTCGCCCTGGTGACTTCCCCGTCCCCTGAAACACCGGAAAGGTCGCCGTGGGTAACCCGCTTGTCGCCGAGGTAAAGGACTCGACGAAGGCGTACACCGGCTCGTCACTGCTCGAGTCGGCGTTCGAACTGAAGTCAGCCATCGAGAGCGGCGACTGGGCCTCGGTGGCGCTGGGCGCGGTCGGGACCGCGCTCGACGCGCTGTCGATGGCGATGGATCCCTTCGGCGCGATCCTCGCGAACGGCGTCGGCTGGCTGATGGAACACGTCGGCCCGCTGAAGGAGGCGCTCGACGCGCTCACCGGCAACGCCGACGAGATCGCCGCGAACGCCGAGACCTGGATGAACATCGCGACCGAACTCGGCGACGTCGGCGCGGATCTCGCCGGGATGGTCTCCGCCGATCTGCAGAGCTGGACGGGAACCTCGGCCGACGCTTATCGCGCGCAGGCCAAGGACACGGTCACGCTGCTGGAGTCGGCGAAGGCCGGTTGCGAGGGCGCCTCCAGCGGAGTGAAGACGGCGGGCGAGGTCGTCGCCGCCATCCGCGCGCTGGTGCGCGACATCATCGCCGAGCTGATCGGGCATCTGATCAGCTGGGCGCTCCAGGTGCTGTTCACCCTCGGGATCGGGCTGACCTGGGTGGTCCCGCAGGTGGTCAACGCCGTGGCGAAGACCGCGAGCAAGATCGCGAACCTGACGAAGAAGACCGTCAAGGCGCTCCAGGCGCTGATGCCGCTGCTGAAGCGAGCGGACGACCTGTTCGACAGCGCGGCGAAGGCACTGAAGAAGCTCCAGCCGGGCAAGGGCGCGCCCGCGCCGAAGCCGAACAAGCTGGACGAGGGCACGACACCCAAGAGCAGCCCCGACGGCGGGGGTACGTCGCCGTCAGGTGCGGGGCCCGGCAAGAGCGATCCGCCGCCGGTGAAATCGGATCCGCCGCCTCCGCCGAAGAACGAGACGACGGACGGGCCGACCACGCCGTCCGGCTCGCCGCCTCCGCCGCCGAAGGACCGCGGCGCCCCGAAACCCGAGGCGAACAACCGGATCAAGGACAACGAAACCACCCCGGGGGACCGCGTCCCGCCCAAGGACCGCGGCGGCTGCGGCGACCCGATCGACGTCGCGACCGGCTCGATGATGCTGACGCAGGACGACGTCGTGTTCGCCGGCGTCCTCCCGCTGACCGTTTCGCGGACGCACCTCTCGTCGTACCGCCTCGGCCGGTTCTTCGGCGCTTCGTGGGCGTCCACTGTGGACCAGCGGATCGAGGTCGAGGACGACGGCCTGCACCTCGCGCTCGCCGACGGGACGCTACTTTCTTATCCCGTCCCGATTTCCGGCCCGGTTCTCCCGGAATTCGGACAGCGGCTCCCGCTGTCCAAAGTGGACGACGGCTACGCGGTGACCACTCCGGACGGGATGCTGCTCTTCTCCGGACCCGGAGACACCCTTCCCCTGCGCGCGATCGTGGACGGCGGGCACCGGATCTCCGTGCACTACGACGACAACGGCGTCCCCCGGGAGCTGGAGCATTCCGCGGGCTACCGCCTGCTCGTCGAGTCGAAGGGCGGGCTCATCACCGCCCTTCGACTTCCTGGAGCGGAAACCGCGCTGCGGAGCTACCGGTACGACGAGCGGCGCCGTCTGGTCGAAATCACCGACGTCGCCGGGCAGCCCCTGCGGTTCACCTATGACGCCGAAGGCCGGATCGTGCGCTGGGAGGACGTCAACGGGCGCTGGTACGGATACGGCTTCGACTCCGAAGGCCGCGTCGTGCGGGCACAGGGCACCGGCGGCTTCCTCGACGTCGACATCGAGTACGACCGGGAAAACCTGGTCACTTCGGTCAAGAACTCGCTCGGGCACGTCACCCGGTATCAGCTCGACGAACTGCACCGGATCGTCGCGGAGACCGATCCGCTGGGCAACACCACGCGGTACGAGATCGACCGCTTCGGCAAGCTGCTCAGCCGCACCGACGCACTGGGCCGCACCACGCGGTGGGAAATGGACGACGAGGGGAACGTCGTCACCGTGCTGCAGCCCGACGGCGGCCGCGCGCTCGCCGAGTACGCCGCGCCGGGCCGCTGGACCAGCCGGACCGGGCCGGACGGCGCCGTCTGGCGCCGCGAGTACGACGAGCGAGGGAAGCTCGTACGTGCCACGGATCCGACCGGCGCCACCACCACCTACGGCTACGACGACGCGGGCAACGTCGCGGTCGTGACCGACACCCTCGGCGGCGTCACCCTGATCGAGTCGAACGCGGCGGGCCTGCCGGTCGCCGTCACCGACCCGCTCGGCGCGGTCACGCGGTACACCTACGACGAGTTCGGGCAGATCACCTCGGTCACCGACCCGCTCGGCGGTGTCACCCGGACGAAGTGGGACGGCTTCGGCGAGATCGCCGAGCAGATCGACCCCGACGGTTCGGTGTGGCGCTGGAATCGCACCACGGCGGGGTCGGCGGACGAAGCCGTGGACGCCCGCGGGCACGCGGTGCGCACCGAGTACTCGCAGTTCGACCTGCCCACCGCCGAAATCGGCCCGGACGGCGATCGACTGTCCTATGTGTACGACACCGAGCTGCGGCTGGTTTCGGTCACCAACGAACACGGTCTCGTCTGGCGCTACGACTACGACCCGGCCGGGAACCTGGTCGGGGAGACCGATTTCAACGGCCGCACCACCCGCTACGGCTACGACGCCGCGGGGCAACTGGTGTCGCGCACCAACAGTCTCGGCCAGACGGTCGCCATCGACCGCGACGCGCTCGGCCGCGTCGTCAGCCGCCGGGCGGGCGACGACGTCGCGACGTTCACCTACGACGGCGCCGACCGGATGACCTCGGCGCGCAACGCGCATTCCGAAGTCACCATCGCCTACGACGCGCTGGGCCGGATCGTCTCGGAAGCGCTCAACGGCCGTGCCGTCCTGTCGGAATACGACGCCATCGGCCGTCGCGTCGCGCGGCGCACACCGTCGGGCGCCGAGTCGTTCTTCGCCTACGACGCGGCGAGCCGCCCCGTCGCGCTGCGAACGGCCGGGCGCACCCTGCGTTTCGAGTACGACCCGGCAGGCCGGGAGGTGTCGCGCCGGCTTGAGGGCACGCCGATCGAGCTGCGCCAGGGCTGGGACGCCGCCGACCGGCTGACCTCCCAGACCGTGTCCACCGGCCGGGGTGTCGTGCAGCACCGCGAGTACGGCTACCTGCGGGACGGGCTCGTCTCGTCGATCTCGGATTCGCTGTCCGGGCCGCGGTCGCTGCGGGTCGACCGGGCGGGCCGCGTGGTCGACGTCCAGGGGCAGGGCTGGCGGGAGGGCTACGGCTACAACCTCGCGGGCGCGATCACGCAGGCGGGCTGGCCGGGCGCCGATCCGGCCGTCGGTCCGCGGCGCTACCAGGGCACCCTGATGACCGGCGCCGGATCGACGTCGTACCTGCACGACACCGAAGGCCGCACGATCGCGCGCAGCGAACCCGGCCGAGCCTGGACCTACCAGTGGAACTCCGACGATCGGCTGACCGGCGTCGTCACCCCGGACGGGGAACGCTGGCTCTACCACTACGACGCGCTCGGACGGCGGATCGCCAAGCAGCACCTCGACGTCCACGGCCGGATCCTCGAACAGATCGACTTCGTCTGGGACGGCTCGAACCTCGCCGAGGAGATCCGCGGCGGCACCGCCGTCGTCTGGGACCTGGAGCCGGGTACGGAACGGCCGATCACGCAGATCGAACGGATCCCCGGACAGGACGCCCGGTTCCACGCCATCGTCACCGATCTCGTCGGGTCACCGAGCGAACTGCTCGACGAGTCGGGCGAGGTCGCCTGGCATCTGCACACCTCGTTGTGGGGCAAGGTGCTTTCGCCGCCGGGGCGGGCGTACACGCCGCTGCGCTTCCCCGGCCAGTACCACGACCCGGAAACCGGGCTGCACTACAACTTCAAGCGCTACTACGACCCGGCCACCGGGCGGTACCTCTCGCACGACCCGCTCGGCCTCGAACCGGCGTCGGACTCGCTGGCCTACGTCGGCAACCCGACGGACCTGATCGACCCCCTCGGCCTGGCGCCGACGAGGCCGAAGACGGGCACCTGCGGCAAGGGGACCCGCGGGGGCGGCGGCAAGACGAGGTCGCCGGGCAATCGGGTCACCAAACCGAAACCGGCGCCTGGGCCGAAGAAGCCGCGGCGCCCGCCGCAGAGCTACCTCGACGGCACGCACGGCGCGAAGACCCGCGAACAGAACCGGCTCACGGCGAAGTACGACAACGAACTCAAGGCCGACGGCCGGGACAAGGTCTCCGGGAAGTCCCACGAGTCCGAGCACCCGATCCCCTACGAGGCGATCGGCCGCGGCAGTGGCGGCGCGCGCGGTTCGAGCTACGACCAGAAGGACCTCGAAAACCACGCTTGGGCGTATCAGGAGGCCAAACCCGCGCACAAGTCGCATATCGGTACCGGCACCAAGGGCGACCAGGACCTGACGGAAGGTTCGGCGAACCCGAGCGGGTTCAAGAACAGCCAGGAATACCGCGATTCCGAACGCAACGCGCTGGAAGGCGGCGACGCGAACACCGCGATCCAGCTCAACCAGCTCGACTACGCGTTCCGGGACGGGTTCAAGAACACCGACGGCACCCTCGACGGCAGGATCGCGGACGACTCGTACCACAAGATGATCGACGACGCGCACGCCAGCGGCAAGGGCCTCACCTACTCGACCGGCCCCGGTACGACCGCGACCACACCGCCGCTGTCCAGCCACGACGTCAAGGAACTGCACATGACCCGGGACACCATCCGGGACGGTGACTGGCCCGAGGAGATGAAGCGGCAGAACCGCGAGACCTACGAGCAGGAAGTCGATCGGATCCACGACAACTACCCGGAGCCGAGCGCGGCCGACCGGGCGAAGTACCAGACCGGCGAGGGCGGCTGGGGCGACCTGGATTACGGCAAGAAGGACCCGAACGCGATGGACGTCGACTGACGCGTTTCGTCCTCTGGACCGCGGTATTAGAGGGGTAAGCCGAATGTTGGGTCTTGCCTGCCGGGGAGCGGCCAGTCGGGCTGATCGCGACCGCACTGTCCACAAGGGACACCAGAGGCGCGCCCGATGCCCGATTTGGGCGCTTCGTGCGAGGTCACCGCACCCTGCCGGTCCGTGAAGGCCTGTCGAACACGTCGCGAAAGCCACTTTCGGGACATCAGGCGTCCCGAAAGTGGCTTTCGCGACACGGGCGCCTGCGGTGAGGTGGTCGGCGCGAGTGAGTGGCCGGGGTGAAGGCTCCCTTCACCCCACCACCGACCCGCCCCGGATCACGACACCTTTGACTCACCTCTCATCCAGAGGACGAAATGCGGGTCGTCAGGCCGCGGCGAGGGAGACGACGCGGTTCCGCCCGCTGTTCTTCGCCTGGTAAAGCGCGGAGTCGGCGACGTGCAGCAGCCGTTCCAGCACGGTGCCGCCGGACGGGTAGACCGCGGCGCCGATCGACACCGAGAGCCCCCGCACGACGCCCGTTCCCGAAGCGGTCGCGACCTCGACTTCGAGCGCCATCACCGCCCGCCGCACGCGCTCGGCCACGGGGAGCACGTCGGTCTCCGTCGCACCGGGAAGCAGCACGACGAACTCCTCACCACCGAAGCGGCCGACGGAGTCGTAGTCGCGTACGTGCTCTGAGATCGTCTTCGCGACGGCCTTGAGCACGACGTCGCCGGCGAGATGCCCGTAGACGTCGTTGACCTGCTTGAAATGGTCGAGATCGAGCATCAGCACACCGAGTTTGCGGTTCGCCCTGGCCGCCGACGTGAGCTCCCGCTCGCTCAGCGCGTGCCACGCGTGCGCGTTCAGGACGCCGGTCTTCCCGTCGATGTTCGCCGCGATCTCCAGCTGCCGCACCAGCACACTGCGGTGCAGCACCAGCACCGGCAGCAGGACGAACGGCACGAGCGCGGGCGCGTGCACGATGCCCAGCGCGGTCGAGGTCCCGAGCACCAGCGTGGTGATCTCGAGCAGGTTGTCGTCACCGGTGCCGAACAGCGCGCGCGGCGCCCTGGCCCCCGTGTGCAGATACACCGAGAGCGCCACGACGAACGCGTTGACCACGGTGAACACGGCCGCCGCCTCGACGATCTTCAGCGAGCCGGTGAACCCGACGGGCAGGCCGTGCCACCCGGAGACGATCGCTCCCGAAGCCAGGCAGGAGATCACGATCGCCGCCGCGCAGTACACCACGCGATACGCCGGGCGGTGGCTCATCCCCCGCCACACCCGGAGCCAAAGATGCAGGTAGATGAGCAGCCCGAGGGCCAGCGCGAGCCCCTGCGGCAGGACGAGCACCCCCGCGAACGTCCACACCGAAGTCATGTTGATATGCGGCCGGTCGCACAGTGCGCGCCGTAACCGTTCCACCGAACGCGAAAGCTCGGCCTGCAGGACGGCGAGGCCGAGCAGTGATCCAAATCGGACGAATTCCGTAGTGTCGTAGTTCGATCGGAGCAGGGCGACCACCGCGACCGCCGCCGCAAGTCCTTCCACCACAAGGAAAACCGCGGGAACACCGCGTGGTCCGGACCATAAGTCCCAGTTTCGGACCCAGGTTCTCAGACGTGTACCGGCCCCTTCTCCGGCGAGTTCCGTATCCCCCATAATCATCGTCACCGGCCCCCTTCCGTGCACATTTCAATGTATCCGAGGTAGTACTGAGGGTGGCTCGAGTCAATTCCGGAACACACAGATGGAGCAGTGGGAGGGAGGATCATCATGAACGGTCGCGAGGACTGATCCAGTCGATTCAGCCGGTCCGGCTCCCGGCCGGGAGCCATACGTCGGGGCCGGTGGCGATGGCGCGTTTCCAGGCCATCGCCATCGGTCCCGCCGAGGCCACGGCCACCGTCGCGGCCACCCCGACGGCCACGAACGGGCCGGTCAGCTGGGCCAGACCGCCCGCGAGCATGATCCCGATTCCTTGTACGGTCACCAAACTCGTCGAGGTCAGGCCCATCACCTGCGCCCGGACGCCGTCGGGGACCGCACGGGCCATCAACGCGACGGCCTGCAGGTGGTACGGCGCCGCGAAGGCCCCGCTGAATCCGATCAACACCAGGCAGACCGGCAGCGGTGGGCGAAAGAAGAGAAAGACCAAAGGAACGACGGATGCGATGGCGAGAATGCCGACCATTCGCGTTTTCCGTCGCGCCGGAACCCATTTCGTGAAGATCCACGATCCGATTACCGCACCCACCGGATCCGCCGCGAGAATAAGCCCGACCGCGAAAGTCCCCGCCCCGAGACCGACGGCGAGCGGCGCCGCGAGCCCTTCGGGCGCGATGGCGAACCCGGCGAGCATCTTCAGCCCGAAAAGGACCCGGATTCCCTTACCCTGCCACAGTTCTCTGGCGCCTTCACCGCTGAAAGCCCGTGCCACGCGGCTTTTCACCGAAGATTCCGCGGCGACGGGCCTCCGGCGGCGAACCCCGGTGGACACCAGCAGCGCCGAGACCACAAAGGTCACCGCGTCGATCACCAGGCCCCAGTAGGGCGTCACGAACCCGATCACCAGCCCGCCACCACCGAATCCGGCGAGCTGTGCCGTTTGGATGGTGATCGTGCGGACCGCCAACCCGGCGACGTACCGGTCGCCTTCGAGGACGTCCGGGAGCAGCGCGAGCTGCGCCGCCCGGAAGGGGCCGCCCGCCATCGTCAGGATCACCAACAGCCCCGCAAGCACCGAGAGCGGCATTCCCGGTACAGCCATCAGCGCCGCGATCGCCGCGCGCAGCAGATCGCAGGCGATCATCACCGTCCGGCGCGGATACCGGTCCGCCAGGCCGGCGAACAGGGTGCCCCCGATCAGCGTCGGCAGGTACGTCAGGCCGTAGGTGAGCCCGGTCAGCCCAGCCGACGCCGTTCTTTCCCAGACCAGCACCGACAACGCGACCCTGGCCAGCTGGTCACCGGCCTGCGAAAGCGCCTCGGCCGCCCACAGCGCACGGAACTCGCCGACCGCGAAAGCGGCCTTGAACGCGGTGCCCCGAGCGGAATCCCCCTTTTCCATGAGCCCCTCCCCTTGGCTCACGGTAGTCGATCACTTCCGCAGTGTCAGCGTCCATCCGGACCACGACGGCCGTCAAAGTCCACTATGGACAGACAGTTTCGCGTGTTCCACGGCGGCGCGGGCGAAGGCCTCGATGAGCGGATGCGGCCGGGTTCCGTCGCCGGCGAGTTCCGGCTGGAACAGCGACGCCACGAAGAACGGATGCCCCGGCAGTTCCGCGATCCGTGCGTCGCCGTCGTCGTCGAATCCACTGAAGACCACCCCGTTCGCCGCCAAGGTGTCCAGGTGACGGGCGTCGAGGCCGTACGAACAGTGGTACCGCTCGACGGAACGGTCCGTCCCGAGGATCCGTGCCGCACGGGTGCCGGGCGTGACGTGGACGGCGCCCTCGTGCCCGACGAGCGAACAAGCCAGCGGGACGATCAGCCGCTCGGGCGATTCCGGCGCGTTCTCCGCGTGCCCGATCCCGTCGAGACCGCAGACGTTCCGCGCGTATTCCAGCAGCGCGTGCTGGAAACCGGCGCAGGTGCCGAGGAACGGGACGCCGTTCTCGCGGACGGCGCGCACGGTCTCCACCGCGCCCGCTTCGGACCGGTAGGGGCTGCCGGGCACCAGCCAGACACCGTCGAAACCGGTGATGTCGCCGACGGCGTCCGTCGGGAGCCAATAGGCGTCGAGTTCGAGACCGTCACGTTCGGCGAGACGGGCGAAGAGCGTCGGGATCCGGACGTGGGAGCGAACGCCGTCCGAACGGTCGCCGACCAGGGCGATCCGGGCTTTCTCTGTCATGCGGCCATCCTGACCCGCGAACCGAGTTCAGCGCCAACGATGATCCGTGCTGGGTCGATAAGCGATACTGATGACCATGGAGACCCATCTGCTCCGCACCTTCGTGGCCGTGGCGCGCGGCGGTTCGTTCTCGCGGGCCGCCCGGGACCTCGGCTACACGCAGTCCGCGATCTCCCAGCACATCGCCGCGCTCGAACAGGATCTCGGCACCACGCTGCTGACCCGGCGGCCCGTCGCGCCGACCCGGGCCGGGGAACGGCTGCTCGAACACGCCGGCCCGCTGCTGACCCGGCTCGACGCCGCCCGCGCGGATCTCGCCAGGCTCACCGCGGCGCCCACCGGCCGGGTCGCCCTCGGGCTGACCCCGCTTTCGCTCACCGCCGACGTCGCCGCCACCGTGCGGCGTGGCACCGAAGTACGCGTCCTCGGCCGGGAAGACGTCCTGACGGAGCTCGCGGCGGGCGAACTCGACCTCGGTCTCGTCGACGGGATGACCGCGCCGAGCGATCCGCTCCCGCTACCGGACACCGGCCCGCTCACCACCACCGTCGTCGGCGAACGTCCGCTCGCGGTCGCGGTCCCCGCGGGCCATCCGATGGCGGGCCGGGCCGTCCGGCTGGCCGAACTCGCCGACGCGGGCTGGATCGACGCGCCGGACACCGCGATCCCCTTGGCGCGGTTGAGGAAATCCGCCTCGACCGGCGGGTTCCGCGGCCGGCTGCGGTACACCGGGACCGACGTCCGCGGCCTGCTCGGCCTGGTCGCCGCCGGTCAGGGGCTGGCGCTGCTCCCGGCGGACGTGCTCACCGGCGTGAGCACGCTGTCCCTGTCCTCGCCGCGCGTGGTGCACCGCACCGAACTCGTGCACGGCGACCCCGGCGAGGGCGCCGCGCTGGCCGCCGCGCTGACGGGTCAGCGGCCGTAACTCATCATCCCCTGCGCCATCTCCATCGCCAGCGAGCTCGCGACGACGGGATCCATCATGCTCCGGAGGTCCTCCGCCGCCTTGTCCCGCGATCCGAGGTCGGAACGCGGCTGCTCCGGCGGTTTCGTCTCGGCGGGCGGCAGGGCGACGACCTGCTCCTTGGCGGGCTTCTTCTTCGTCGCGGGCGCCTGCTGTTTCACGGTGACCGGGACGTAGACGGTCACCGGAGCGGCCTGCGGCGCGGGCTGCACGGGCTGCGCGGCGGGCGGCGCGGGCTGGGTCGCCACGGCGGGCAGCGGCTGCTCGGGCAGGGCGGTGTCGCCTGCCGGCTCGACGGTGAAGGTGCCGGCGAACCAGCCGATCGCGAGCAGCGCCACCCCCGCCCCACCGGCCAGCCACGACCGGGCGCGGCGATGGATGACGACGGCCTTGGGCCGCAGATCCTTGTCCACGACCGGTTCGCACACCGGGGGCCGCACCGGCATCGGCTCGGGCTCGATCTCGTTCTCCGGGCTGCGCCGGCGCTTCGGCAGGCTGGCCGCGATGATCCCCGTCCGGTCCAGGAGTTCGACGGTCTCGACGGGCGCGGAGAAGGCGTCGGTCGACGGACGGCGCTGGGCGGCGCGCGGCATGGGGACCTCCGGAAGCGGAATCACGAACTTGAGCATTGTGGTGCATTTCCGACGCCGCCGTAAGTAACGCACCCCGATCGAGTTATCCCGAGCCGTCCGGAGCACGGAGGGTTACTCCGTTCAGAGCCGTTTCATTCCCATGCGCCCCAACAGGGCGAGCGGCCGCTGGTAAAAGGAGCCGAGCACGCGGGGAATCGCGTCGATGGCATACGCGTCCGGACCGATCAGGATGCGCGCCGTCCCCCGTTCGATACCGCGCACGATGGTCTGCGCGGCCTTCTCCGGCGTCGTCCTGGCGATCTTTTCGAATCCCTCGGCGGCTTTGTCGATGTCCCGCTCGACGCCGCCCCGCGCGTCACGCGCGATATTCGTCTTGATGCCACCGGGATGCACGCAGCTGACCTTGACCGGATGCCTGGCGATCAGCATTTCCTGCCGCAGCGCCTCGGTGAACCCCCGCACCGCGAATTTCGCCGCGTTGTAGGCGCTCTGCGTGGGCACGCCGATGAAGCCGAACACGCTCGAAAGGTTGACGACATGCCCGTCGCCCGAAGCGATCACCTGCGGCAGAAAGGCTTTCGTGCCGTTGACCACGCCGCCTAGATTGATCCCCATCAGCCAGTCGTAGTCGTCCCAGGTCATTTCCTCGACCGTGGCCCCGAGCGCGACCCCGGCGTTGTTCACCACGATGTTGGCGCCGCCGAAATCCACGGCGACCTCCTCGGCGTGCGCGAGGACGGCGTCACGGTCGGCGACGTCGAGCGCGTACGCCTTCGCGGTCGCGCCCGCCTTCTCGCACTCCGCCACGGTGCCCGCCGCACGGACGGCGTCGACATCGGAAAGCGCCAGCCGGGCGCCCCGCCCCGCCAGTTCGATCGCGAGCGCCTTGCCGATCCCCGAGCCCGCGCCCGTGATCACCACGACCTTGTCCGTGAACGACTTCATACCCGCTCCAACCCGCTCGACTGTTACCGGAGGTAACACATACTACGGCTGTGAGCTCGCTGTGCGTTGATCGATTCCGGCTGTGTTCGCGAACCACTTATGGTGACCTGGAACCCGGCAGCCGTGGACGAGCGAAAGGAAGGCGATGCGCCGCGCCCTGTTGCTCGTGCTCTGTGCCGTTCTGTCCGGTTGCTCCGCGGTGCCGGATCCCGGCGCCCAGGCCGGGCCGCGCATCAACCCGGCGATCGGCGCGCTCTTCCTCGACGGGACGCATTTCTGCACGGCCAGCGTCGTCCACAGCGGCCCCGGCGACCTCCTGCTCACCGCGGCACATTGCCTCCACGACGGCGAAGGCGGCGATTACGCGACGGGGATCTCGTTCGCGCCCGGCTATCACGACGGTGTCGCGCCGTATGGCTATTGGGACGTCACGGATCCGCGGGTTCCGGACGGGTGGGCCGAGTCCTCCGACCCGGACCTCGACGTCGGCTTCGCGACCGCCCATCAGACCGGGAGCACGAAGACCCTCGAAAGCGTCACCGGCGCCAACACGTTGCTGACCGGCGGCGGGTTCGCCCATGCGATCACCCTGACCGGTTATCCCGACGAACGGGAGGCGCCGGTCGTCTGCCACGGCTCCAGCGCACAGGCCGACACCTACCAGATGCGCGTCGCTTGCCCCGGTTTCACGACCGGCACCAGCGGCGGCCCGTGGGTGATCGGTGCCGACCCCGAGACCGAACTCGGCACGGTCGTCGGCGTGATCGGCGGCTACCTGTACGGCGGGGACGATCCGGACACGTCCTACAGCAGCTACTTCGACACCGACGTCGCCACCCTGTACCGCAAGATGGACGCACGGGGATGATCTCCCCATGAGCATCCACGACGTCCCGATCACCGGAGAGCCGATCCGGCTCGGCCAGTTCCTCAAGCTGGCGAACCTCGCCGAAGACGGTTCGCACGCCAAAGACCTCCTCGACGCCGAAGAGGTCACGGTCAACGGCGAGGTGGAGGTCCGGCGCGGCCGTCAGCTGACGAACGGCGACGTCGTGGAGGTCGGCGGCGAAGGCGGCCGCGTCGTCCTGGGCTAGCGGCCCTGCAACGGCGCCAGGCGCAACGCCCGCGCGAGCGCTTCGAGCTCGCGGTGCACCGGCTCGTTCAGCGGGACCCCCAGCGCCTGGCACTGTTCGAGGTACTGCGCCTCGCGCCAGCCCGGATAGCGGACCGGGGTGCCGCCCTCCCAGCCGAGCAGGCTGCCGAACAACGCGCTGGCGGCCTTGTAGAACCCGTCGGCGCTGCGGAGCGTCGTCGGCGCGATCGCCATCACCATCAGGCCCGTGTCGTGATCGTGGTCGCCGACCCCCGACAGCACCCCGGCGAAGATCTCCACCAGCAGCGCGAAACCGGCGACGGCCGCGCTATCGACATCCGCCAGTGTCTCCAGGTCGAGGACGAATTCGGGATACGCCCCGGCCGGAGCGGCCATGCCGAGCGGATTCGCGGCCTTCCCGAGCTCACCACCCGCCGCCATGACGAGCCCGATCATGGTGTGCGGCAACGCCCTCGCCGCGTGATGCCCGGCGCGCCCGAACGGGCCGACGCCGCGGACCGACATGAGCCCGACGCCGTACCGGCCGGCCCGCGAAACCGCCCGGTCCATCGCGTCACCGACGGCCCACAGGCCGGGCGCGCGGCGGTAGTCGATCAGTGCCGCGGCGCCGCGGTCGGCGATCATCAGCGGTTCGGCCCTCGGCCGCACCGTCCCGTCGGCCAGCATCGGCAGATGCAGCCTCGTCAGCTCGGCGACACCGGACTCCGGTGTTCCGGTGAGATCGCCGTGGCACAACGCCTCGGCGGCCATCCTGGCGCGCGACCACGGCAGATCGTGTGCGGTGAAGACCTCGGTGACCAGGTCGATCAGGGCGTCGATCGGGACGCGCTGCCAGACCTGTTCCGGAATCGGGGAGGGTTCGGCCGGTTCGGGGATCGGCTCGACGGGCGCACGGCGAAGAGAGCGGGGTCTGAGGGGCACTCCGCCGAGGGTGCCCAACCGCGTTTTTCGGCGTCAACGAACCAAGGCAGCTTTTAACCGACTGTGTGATCCGCTCACTCGGAAATGTCGGTGGACGGACTTACCATCGAGTCATGTGCCGGAACATCACGACGCTTCGAGGGCTTGAGCCGGCGGCGACGCCGGACGAGATCGAGGCCGCCGCCCGCCAGTACGTCCGCAAGGTGTCCGGGGTGCAGAGCCTTTCCGACGCCACCCGCGAGCCCTTCGAGGCCGCCGTCGCCGAGATCACCGAGATCACCCGGCGGCTGCTGACCGAGCTGCCCGCACGCCGTCAGCCGCCGGCGACGGTGCCGCCGTTGCGCCGCCCCGAAGTCCAGGCGCGAATCGCGGCAAAGGCCGCGAAGAGCCAGGCTTCCTGAACCCCGGCGGTTACGGTGAGCGGGTGACATACCCGCAAGACCCCTACGGTCACCAGCAGCCCTACGGTCAGCCGTACCAGCAACCGGGCTATGGATACGGCCCGCCGCAGCCGCCGCAGGAACAAGGTCTGGCGATCGCGGCGCTCGTCGTGTCGATCGCCAGCCTCGTCGCGTGCAGCGGGCTGCCGTCGATCGCGGGCGTCATCATGGGGCATATCGCGCATTCCAAGGCCAAACGCGGGGAAGCCGGCGGTCAGGGGATGGCGCTCGCGGCGATCATCATCGGCTACATCGGCGTCGCCATCATCGTGCTGCTCCTGGCCGCCTTCATCTTCGTGGGCATCCTGACCGACTGGGACTTCGACTAGATCCGAAGCATCCCAACCAGAACCCGTCGGATACCCTCGACAGCGGTAGCGTGTCCGAGCGGCCGAAGGAACATGTCTTGAAAACATGCGAGGGCTCTGTCCTCCGTGGGTTCGAATCCCACCGCTACCGCCAGTCTTGAAAACGGCGGCGTCCCCGGGGGCGCCGCCGTTTCCACTACCCTTCCGGCATGCCCAAGTACCTGCTGCTCAAGCACTACCGCGGCGCTCCGGCGGCGGTCAACGACGTGCCGATGGACCACTGGGCCCCGGACGAGATCACCGCCCACATGCACTACATGAAGGACTTCGCCGCCCGGCTCGTGGAGACCGGCGAGTTCGTCCAGGAGCAGGCTCTCGCCCCCGAAGGCACCTTCGTCCGCTACGACGGCGAGGGCAAGCCGCCGGTCACCGACGGCCCCTTCGCCGAGACCAAGGACCTCATCGCCGGCTTCATGGTGATCGACGTCGACAGCTACGAGCGGGCGCTCGAACTCGCGGCCGAGCTGTCGGCCGCCCCGGGAGCGGGCGGGAAACCGATCCACGAGTGGCTCGAACTGCGCCCGGTCCTGAGCGAGCAACTCCTCACCACGGAGTGAGCGCCGAGCTGGACGAGGCCCTGCTCCGGAGCCTCACGCCGAACGTCCTCGGAATCCTTTGCCGCCGCGGCGCCGACTTCGCGACGGCCGAGGACGCCGTGCAGGAAGCGCTGATCGAAGCCGTCCGCGTCTGGCCCGGCGACCGGCCGAAGGACCCGAAAGGCTGGCTCGTCACCGTCGCGTGGCGCAAGTTCCTCGACATGGCCCGGTCGGACGCCGCCCGTCGCCGTCGCGAAGACCTCGTCGACGAGGAGCCCGCCCCCGGGCCCGTCCCCGAGGCCGACGACACGCTGCAGCTTTATTTCCTGTGCGCCCACCCGTCGCTGACGCCGTCTTCGGCGGTCGCGCTCACCCTTCGCGCCGTCGGCGGGCTCACCACCCGCCAGATCGCCGAGGCGTACCTGGTCCCCGAAGCGACCATGGCGCAGCGCATCAGCCGGGCCAAGCGCACCGTCTCCGGGGTGCGGTTCGACCAGGCGGGTGACGTCGCCACCGTGCTCCGCGTGCTCTACCTGGTGTTCAACGAGGGCTACTCCGGCGACGTCGACCTCGCCGCCGAAGCCATCCGGCTCACCCGCCGCCTCTCGGCCTCGATCGACCATCCCGAGGTCGCGGGACTGCTCGCCCTCATGCTGCTCCACCACGCCCGCCGCGCCGCGCGGACGGCGCCCGGCGGCGAGCTGATCCCGCTCGCCGAGCAGGACCGCGGCGAGTGGGACACGCGCCTGATCGCCGAGGGCGTCGAGATCCTTCAGGCGGCGCTGGCGCGTGACCGGCTGGGCGAGTTCCAGGCGCAGGCCGCCATCGCGGCGCTCCACGCCGACGCGCCCACCGCCGAAGAGACCGACTGGGTGCAGATCGTCGAGTGGTACGACGAACTCGCGCGGCTGACCGGCAGCCCGGTCGTCCGGCTCAACCGCGCGGTGGCCGTCGGCGAGGCGGACGGACCGCGCGCGGGGCTGGCCGCGCTCGCGGAACTGGACGACTCGCTACCGCGATACGCGGCGGTGGCGGCGTACCTCCACGAACGCGACGGCGACCTGGCGACGGCGGCGCGGCTGTACGGCGAGGCCGCCGACAAGGCGGCCAACCTGGCCGAGCGCGCGCATCTGACCCGTCAGGCCGCGCGGCTCAACGCCCTCAAGAAGTGATCGGCGGCAGGCGCGGAAGGCCGTCGATCTCCGACAGGTGATCCAGCACGCGGCCGAAAGCCTGCCCCAGCACCCGCTGCTCTTCGGGGCTCAGCAGGTCGATCAGATGCTCGCGGACCCCCTCGACATGCGTCGGCGCGGCGCCCTCCAGCAGCTTCGCGCCGCTTTCCGTCATCTCCGCGACGACACCGCGTTTGTCCGCCGGGTCGCGTGTGCGGCGGATGAGCCCGTCGGCCTCCAGCCGGACCATCTGGTGCGAAAGCCTGCTCTTGGTCGAGCCGAGCATGCTCGCCAGCTCCGTCATCCGCATCCGCCGGTCGGGCTGGAGCGAAAGGCAGACCAGGACCTCGTAGTCGGCGAGGGTGACGTCGTGGCGCTCGGAGAGTTCGCGATGCAGGCGCTGCCGCAGCCGCATGGTGGCGACGATGTACGAGCGCCAGGCGACCATCTCGGACTCGGACAGCCAGCGCACTTCCTTCTGCTCCACCGCCATCCACGCAGCGTAGAGCGTTGATCGCACAAGGCGCATACCCACCGGTCACTTTTCGGCCCGTGAAAAACCCGGCGGGACATTCGCCCGAAGGAGGGTTACGAAAAGGTTGAGACTCGGCGAGAAAAGGCGCATTCTGCTTGTCAGCGGATGGTCGGGCAAGTAGCGGCGATCTCCTCGAAGGTCGCCGGACCTGCTCCCCAGCCGGGAAGGGTCAGGTGATGGTATGGCGGGTGATTCTCGCGGTTGACCGCCTGCTGTGTCCCCGCGACCGGAACGGAAAGGACCGGGTCGGTCGCGACTGCGAACAGCGATGAGCGCGGGCATCTCAAGATGCGCTCGACAATTCTCGCGCATTCGGCGTCACTCCGGCCTGTTTCGGGTTCGCGGCCTCTTCGACCGCCTCGGCAGTGCCCGGCGCCGGCCCGGTGATCGCGGCCAACCGGCGATCGGAACAAGACAACCTCGGTAGTTCTGGGTGCGGCGCCTCCGGGTGGCCGCACCCAGGCATATCCGGGATCTTCCGGCTACGCTTTCCCCCGTGCGATTCGACGAAGGCGCGGGCCTGGACACCTCCGAGGTCGAGGACCTGCGTGGCGGTGGTGGCGGTATCGGCGGCCGGGTGGCACTCGGCGGCGGCGGGCTCGGCGTGGTCGGCCTCGTCATCTACTTCCTCATCTCCCAGTTCGGCGGCGTGAGCCTGAACCCGTCTTCGGGCAGCCTCGGCGGCGTCGGCACCGGCCAGCAGATGGACAACACGTCCCTGGCGCAGGAGTGCAAGACCGGCGCCGACGCGAACCGGAACCACGACTGCGCGATCGTCGGCTTCATCAACTCGATCCAGGACTACTGGGGACAGGAGTTCCAGCGGTCCGGCTCGACCTACCGCAAGGCCGTCACCAACTTCTTCAACGGCGGCGTGAACACCGCCTGCGGTAGCGCGACTTCGGACGTCGGGCCGTTCTACTGCCCCGGCGACTCCGAGGTCTACATCGATCTCAACTTCTTCAACGAACTCCGCAGCCGGTTCGGCGCGCAGGGCGGGCCCTTCGCGGAGGCGTACGTGCTGGCCCACGAATACGGGCACCACGTGCAGAACCTCACCGGAGTGTCCAAAAAGGGCACCGGGAGCGGGCCGACGTCCGGTTCCGTGCGGCTCGAACTGCAGGCCGACTGCTACGCCGGCGTCTGGGCGAACCACGCCACGACCACCCCGACCGAATCCGGGCGGCCGCTGATCACCGACGTCACCCAGGCGGACATCGACTCCGCGCTGGACACGGCTTCGCGGATCGGTGACGACTACATCCAGTCGAAGCTCGGCGGCGGCCGGGTCGACGAGTCGAAGTTCAGCCACGGCACGTCGGCTCAGCGGAAGAAGTGGTTCACCACCGGCTTCGAGACCGGCGAGCCCGCGCGGTGCGACACCTTCGCGGCCAGGAGCCTGGGCTGAGGCTTCACCGGCGCACCCGATAGCGCAGGTGAAGTACCCGGTCGCCCTGGAGCACCACGTCGGGATCCTCCAGCAGGTGCTGTGCCTCGACCGACCCGAAGTAGCGTTTGCCGGACCCGAGCACCACGGGTGCGACGTCCATGCGCACCTCGTCGACCAGGCCCGCGGCGAGCGCCTGGCCACCGACGTCACCGGCGGCGACCTCCACCACGCGGTCACCCGCGAGTTCCCGCGCCTTGGCCACGGCCGCCTCGACGCCATCGACGAAGTGGAACGGCGCCTCGGGGTCCCAGCCCTCGGGTGCCGGGCGGTGCGTCACGACGACCACGTGGTCGATGCCGCTCGGCGGCTTCCCGTCCCAGCCGTCCGTCAGGTCGAAGACGTGGCGCCCGGCGATCGTCACGCCGATCTCGTCCCAGTACGGCCGGGTGTAGTCGTACGACGTCTGCGAGACCTTCAGCGCACCGCTTTCGTCCAACGGGACGTCACCGCCGGTCAGCCAGTCGAACAGCGGTCCGGGCTGGTCGCCGTCGTCCGCGATGAAGCCGTCCACCGACACCGTGCCGTACATGACCACCTTGCCCACGGGCCCTCCTCTGCTTGGGGTGTCCCGAAACTAGCGGGCCGGGCGCCGTCGCTCTTGTAAGAAATCAATCGGCGGGCAGCGGCCAGCCGTCCAGCGCGTGGCCGGGATGTTCGCGCAGGAACCGCCGCCGGACTTCGAGGTACCGGGTCGGCGTGAGCCCGGTGAACTCCCGGAACTCGTGGCCGAAGTGCGCCTGGTCGAAATAGCCCGCCCCGCCGGCGAGGGCGCCCCAGTCGACCGGCCCGGCGGGGTCGATCGCGAACACGGTGGCGGTGAGGCGGTAGGTGCGGGCCAGCCGCTTCGGCGTGACGCCGACGAGCTGCTTGAACCGTTGTGCCAGATGAGTGCTGCTGACCCCGGCCGCGACGCTCAGGCCGCCGATCGCCACCGCACCGCCGGTCGCCGCGAGAACGCCACTCGTATGGCGGACCAGTCCCAGTCCGGCGGTCTCGCGCAGCCGTCGCATCAGCTCCTCTTCGAGTAGCGTCAGCATCTCCTGCGGTCCGTCCGCCGTGGCCAGCCGGTCTCGCAGCTCGGCGACGGCGGGCCTGCCCCAAACCTGCTCCAGGGTCACCGGGCGATCGCACAGCTCGGCCGCGGGCATCGGCAGGAACTGCGCCGGGCCCCACGGTTTGAAGTGCACGCCCACCGACCGTGTCCCGGGCGGATAGCCGAACTCCAGCGCGCGGGTGGGCGTGGTGACCACGCAGCCGTCGGCGTACTCGGCCGCTTCGATTTCGGCACCGGCGCGGATCCGGAACGGCGGCCCGAGGTTGACGATGAGGAACGCCCCGGGCATCGGCGGCAGCGTCAGCCGGGCGTACGGCGGCGCGCCCCGCAGGTAGTAGAGGTCGTCGATCAGCCCGTCCAGCGGCGGTCGCGGCACTCTGGAGACGTACTCCACGCCCCCAGCATCGCCGAAGCCCCTTCCTCACGCCAGACGCGAGGAAGGGGCTTCGAGTACTTCGGATCAGGAAGCGACGTGGTGGTCGTCAGCGTGGACGGAAGCCGTCAGGCTCCGCTGCTGCGACCGCTCGGCCGCGCGAAGTTCCTGCGCCTTCGTGGCCTTGGCACCCGAGACACCGTTGATGTTCTCGGTGCTGGTCGCGTACACGCCCAGCGCCCAGGCGACGGCGTCGGAGTTGCGGTCGAGCGCGACGCGGTCGACGTTGCCGAGGTTGTCGCAGGCCTGGTGGTAGCACTTGTCGTAAGGAACGTCGGCGCTACCGCCCCACTTCGCGGCCTGTGCGGCGGTCTTCACACCTTCGGCGCCGGTGAACAGGCCACCGGCCGGGATGCCGGCGCGGATGAAGCCCTGGTAGTCCGAGCGGCCGGTGAAGTCCGTGCCCTCGACCGGGACGCCCTTGCCGAGCTGCAGGTAGTCGACCAAGGTCTTTTCGAGCTGACCCGAGCCGTACGGGCCCGCGCCCTCGCCGACACCGTCGGAGTTGTCACCGTCGTAGGCGAAGTACGCCGCGTTCGGCGAGCCGATCATGTCGTAGTTGTAGTAGAGCGCGATGTCGAGCTGCTGCTCGAAGCTCAGCGAGTTGACGTAGTGGGTCGAGCCGACGAGCCCGAACTCCTCGGCGCTCCACCAGCCGAAGCGGACGGCGTTGTTGGCCTTGGGCTTGCTGCCCAGCTGCAGCGCGGTCTCCAGCAGCGCGGCGGAACCGGTGCCGTTGTCGTTGATCCCGGGACCCTCGGTGACGCTGTCGAGGTGGGCGCCGAGCATCACGACGTTGTCCTTGCGGCCGGTCTTGGTCTCGGCGACGACGTTGTAGCTGGTCCGCGCCTCCTGGAAGGCGCGGAGGTCGAGGGTGACCGAGGCGCCTGCCTTGCCGGCGAGGGCCTGGCCGTCGGCCTGAGTGATGCCGCCGGTCGGGATCTTGGCCGCGGACGGGTCGCCCAGGGTGCCGTTGACCGGGCCGGGGACGTTGTTGTAGACGATCGCGCCGATGGCACCGGCCTCGGCGGCCGTCGCCTGCTTCTGCGCGAAGGAGCAGCCGCCGCGCTGGATCAGCGCGATCTTCCCGGCGACCCCGCCGGCGTAGTCGGCCGCTTCGCAGCCGCTGGTGGCGTCGACCGGGACCACCGCGAGCGGCGCGGTGATTCCACCGGCGGGCGTCGACGGGCTGTAGGACATGATGATGATCGGGACGTCGGCGCCCGCGACCGTCAGGCTCTCCGCGAGGGTCTCCGCGTAGGTGAAGGGGAATTCCTGCCGTGTGACCGCGAAGCCCGCCTGCTCCAGCTTCGTGGCGATGTACTCCGCGGATCGCTTGTGGCCCTCGGTGCTGGCGGCGCGGCGGCCACCGGTCGCGTCCGAGATCCGCTGGAACGCGATCAGGTGCCGGTTGACGTTGTTCACGTTCACCTTGTTGACGAGCTGCTTCGCCAGCGCGGGACCGTCGATCCCCGTGGTGGCCGTCGCAGCCGGTGCCATTCCGACCGTGAGCGCGGCGGTGGCCGCCACCACGATCGAGGGAACAATGCTTCTTCGCGAATATGACATGGGCGACACCCTTGTGTGGTTCACGCCACAGGTCAACCGACGTTCGGCGGACTTTATGACACCGGGATAGGGTCGTTCGTATGTACGCGATCACCATCCGTGAGCCCGGCGATCCCGATGTTCTCGAATGGACGGAGGTCCCCGATCCCGTCGCCGGTGAAGGCGAAGTCGTCATCGAAGTCGCCGCGAGTGCCGTCAACCGTGCTGACCTGCTGCAACGCCAGGGGAATTACCCGCCTCCGCCGGGTGCGAGCGAAATCATCGGACTCGAATGTTCGGGCACGATCGCCGAAATCGGCGAAGGCGTCGAAGGGTGGCGAATCGGCGACGAGGTTTGTGCTTTGCTCGCCGGTGGCGGCTATGGGGAAAAGGTCGCTGTCCCGGCAGGACAACTGCTTCCGCTTCCCGCCGAAGTCGAATTGCTCGCGGCCGCCGGACTGCCCGAAGTCGCGTGCACCGTCTGGGCGAACGTGGTGATGCACGCCGGCCTTTCCGAGGGCGAGGTCCTGCTCGTCCACGGCGGCGCGGGCGGCATCGGCACGCACGCGATCCAGGTCGCGAAGGCGCTCGGCGCGACCGTCGCGGTGACGGCGGGTTCGGAAGAACGGCTGGAGAGCTGCCGCCAGCTCGGCGCCGACATCGCGATCAACTACAAGGAGCAGGACTTCGTCGAGATCCTGCGCGCCGAGACCGGCGGCGCGGACGTCATCCTCGACAACATGGGCGCCAAGTACCTCGACCGCAACATCGACGCCCTGAAAGCCGACGGCAGGCTGGTGATCATCGGCATGCAGGGCGGAGTCAAGGGCGAGCTGAACATCGGCAAGCTGCTGGGCAAACGCGTGAGCGTGTACGCCGCCGGGCTGCGGTCGCGGCCGCTGGAGCAGAAGGCGGCGATCGTCGCCGACGTCCGCGAGCGGCTGTGGCCGTTGGTGGAGCAGGGTTCGGTGAAGCCGATCGTCGGACAGGTCGTCCCGATGGCCGAAGCCGCTTCGGCGCACCGCGCGCTCGAAGAAGGCACGGTTTTCGGCAAAGTTCTTCTCGCAGCGAAGAGTTAGCGGATCTCTTCGAGTACCCGGACGAGCTGATTGACCTCGAAGACGTTCGAGTAGTGCGCGAGCCCGATGCGGACGGCGCCGCCGACTTCGGCGGCGCCGAGCGACCCGAAGACACCGCTCGTTCCGTCGTCGGCGAAGGCGCAGAGCCCTTGGGACGCCAAGTATTCGGCGACCTCGGGCGCCTTCTTGCCCGCGACGGCGAACGCGAGCGCGGGGATCCGGCGCATGGCGTCGCCGATGACCATGACGTGCCGCAGCGAACGCAGCTCCGTGGACAGCTGCGCCAGAAGTCCCGCGTGGTACGACTTCGCCGAACCCAGCGACGTCACCAGCTTCTCGCGCCGCGAACCCATCGCGGCATCGTCCAGCCCGGCCAGGTAGTCGATCGACGCGACGAGACCGGCCAGCAACGGGTACGCGTGCGGCCCCAGCTCCATCCGGGCCGGACCGCGCGCGGCCGGATCGAGCGAGACCGACGGCAGGCGTTCGAGCAGCTCGGGATCGCGGAACACCAGCGCGCCCACCGACGGGCCACCCCAGGCCTGCGCCGAAACCACCATCACGTCGGCGCCGAGCGCGTTGAGGTCCAGCGGGACGAACGGCGCCGCGTACGTCGCGTCGACGACCACCAGCGCGCCGACCCGTTTGGCGAACTCGATCACCGTCGGGACGTCGGGCCGGGTGCCGACCGAACCGGACGCCAGCGTCACCGCGACGGCCTTGGTGCGCGCGGAGACGAGGTTCTCGTACTGCCAGGCGGGCAGCTCGCAGGTCTCGATGTCGATCTCGCCCCAGCGCACCACCGCGCCGACGCGTTTCGCCGCGCGGCGCCACGGCGCGAGGTTGGCCTCCTCGTCGAGCCGGGAGACGACGACCTCGTCGCCGATCGTCCAGCGGTCGGCCATCGCGTCGACGAGACGGCGGATGAGATCGGGCGCGTTGGGGCCGAGCACGACCCCGGCCGGGTCGGCGCCGACCAGGTCGGCGACCGCCCGGCGAGCGGCCGTGACGATGCTTTCCGCACGCTGGGAGGCCGGAAACGCTCCACCCGGCCCGGACACCGGAGCGCGCATGGCCGTGGATACGGCCGAAGCGACCTGTTCAGGTACGAGCATTCCGGCGGCGCCGTCGAAGTGAATCCAGCCGTCACCCAGCGCGGGAAAGAGCCCACGGATACGAGCGACGTCGAACGCCATGGGGACACCGTACGGACGTGCGGTTTGGCGCTTTACCCGGGGTTGGCTGCCCGAACACGGGGTGCGACGATTCCCGCTACGCTCGGAGACGGCGGCGAAAACCACACTGCGCTCGGCGCCCGACGTAGGCCAGGATGGAGCACATGACCGACCCAGTTTCCCGCGAATCGACCACCCCCGGTGACGGCGGCGGAGACTCCCCACACCATGTGGTGGTCGTCGGTCCCGACGGCGTCCCGGTCGGTACCGCACGCGTCGCCTCCCCCGGATCCGACTCCGGCGCGGAGGGGCAGGAGGAGTCCCTCGGCGACCTCGTCGAGGAACCCGCCAAGGTGATGCGCATCGGCACGATGATCAAACAGCTGCTGGAGGAGGTCCGCGCCGCGCCGCTGGACGACGCCAGCCGCACCCGCGTGCGCGAGATCCACCAGACCTCCATCCGCGAGCTGGAGCAGGCGCTCGCGCCCGAGCTGCAGGACGAGCTGGAGCGGCTCGTGCGGCCGTTCACCGAGGACTCGACGCCGTCCGATGCCGAGCTGCGGATCGCGCAGGCGCAGCTGGTCGGCTGGCTGGAAGGGCTGTTCAGCGGCATCCAGACCGCGCTGTTCGCGCAGCAGATGGCCGCCCGGGTGCAGCTGGAGCAGATGCGGCGCGGGCTCCCGGCCGGTCCGTCCGCGGGCGGCGCCGCTTTGGGCGGGCACGGGGCCGGCGGCGAGTCGCACGGCCCCGGCCAGTACCTCTGACAAGAGGTCAGCGGAACCGGCGGAAGAACGTCCGCAGGTCGTCGATGAGCAGGTCCGGCACCTCCAGCCCCGGGAAGTGACCCCCGCGGTCCGGAGTGGACCAGTGCACGATGTTGTCGGTGCGCTCGGCGAGGTGCCGGATCGGCAGGCCCGTGTCCTTCGGGAACACGGCAACCCCGGTGGGCACTGTGGACTTCGCAGGCCCCTCGCCCCAAGCCGGGCCCAGCGCGGCGTAGATCCGCGAAGACGAGTTCGCCGTGCCGGTGAGCCAGTAGAGCATCACGCTGGTGAGCAGGTCGTCGCGATCGATCGCGTCTTCCGGGACGTCCCGCGAGTCCGAATAGGACTTGAACTTCTCCATCAGCCAGCCCAGTTGTCCGGCCGGTGAGTCGGTGAGCCCGTAGGCAAGCGTTTGCGGTTTGGTCGCCTGGATCATCGCGTAGCCGAGTTCGCCGGTCTGGAACTCCCGCCCGCGTGCCAGCGCCGCCTCTCCGCGCGCTAGTTCCTCACCGGTGAGCCCTTCGAGGTCGGCTTCGGATTCCGGCACCGCGTGCGGCAGCATCGTCAGGTGCGCGCCGATCACCCGCTCCGGTGACCGGACGCCCACGTCGCGCGACACGATCGCGCCCCAGTCGCCGCCGTGCAGCCCGAACCGCTCGTACCCGAGCCGCGACATCAGCACCGTCCAGGCGTCGGCGATGCGACCCGTGCCCCAGTCCGCGTCGGTCGTCGGCCCCGAGAAGCCGAACCCCGGCAACGACGGCACGACGACGTGGAACGCGTCCGCGGGGTCGCCGCCGTACGCACGCGGGTCGGAGAGCGGGCCCACGACGTCCAGGAATTCCACAATGGACCCCGGCCAGCCGTGCGTGAGCACCAGCGGGATCGCGTCCGGCTCCGGTGACCGCGCGTGCAGGAAGTGGACGTTCGCGCCGTCGATGTTCGTCAGGAAACCCGGGAACCCGTTGAGCCGCTCCTCGTGGGCGCGCCAGTCGTAGCGAAGCCGCCAGTACTCGGCCAGCTCCTGGAGGTATCCGAGCGGCGTCCCGAGCCCCCAGCCGACGCCGTCGATCTCGTCCGGCCAGCGGGTGTTCGCCAGGCGGGCGGCGAGGTCGTCGAGGTCGCGCTGGGGGACGGCGATCGTGAACGGCTTGATCTCTTCGGTCATGGGGCCGACGGTAGGGAGGATCGAGGACAGGTACGGTCCTCGATTCCGATCAGACTCGGAACTCCGGCAAGGCCCACGACGTCATCAGCTCCGCGATGTCGGCGACTTCGTCCTCGTCGGCCTCTCGGTCCTCCGCGCGGAGGAACAGCATGAGGTCCATGAGCTCTTCGAACAGGTCGTCACGAGAGGTTCCGCGCTCGAGTTCCTCGATGAGCAGCGGCCTGGCCTTGCCATAAAGCCTGTTCGTGACGATGTCGAGCAGTCTTACGCGGAAGTCACTGCTCACAGCCACGTCGCCCCCTGGAATCGGAAAACCCTCGTTCCAGTGTCCCTGTCACTACAAACGATATTCCGGCGGAACCCAGTCCGACATCAGATCCGCGACATCCGCGACCCGATCTTCCTCTGCTTCTCGTCCCTGCGCACGGAGAAGCAAGATCGTGTCGAGCAGTTCCTGATACAGCTTCTCCCGCAGGACACCCCGCTCGATTTCGGCGGCGAGCAGAGGGCGGATCTCGAAGATGGTCAGCTCCGTGGCGACAGCCCTCAGGAGCCTCGCCCGGAAGTCCCCACTGACTTCCCTGTCTTCAGCCAACGCCGTCGTCCAGCCGGTCCAGCACGCGGTCCACCCCATGGCCGTCCACGACGGACGCGGCCGTCTCCGAGAACCGCCGCCGCGTCTCCCCGTCCAGCAGCAGGGTCCGCAAGGTCTCCACGGCATCGTCGTCCAGCGCCGCCGCGCTTCCCAGTCCAGCTGCGAGCCCGAGGTCCAGCGCACCCCGGTAGCCCGTCTCCTGGTTGTCGACGAGCTGCACGACACCGGTCGGTACGCCGAGGCAGCACAGCTCCAGCAGCGTGACGCCGGCCGCGCTCACCGCCACGTCCGTCTCCGCCAGCAGGTCGAGCAACCCGGGTCCGGGCGGTTGAACGCGGAACTCCTGCCCGGGCCAGGTCTTCGGTACCACCGGTTCGCCGCGAACGAGAACATCGGCGGCGAAGGGCAGTTCGGTATCGCGCAAGGCGTGGAGAAGCACGCTGACCGTGCCCGCCCATTCGGTCCCCCCGCCGAGCACGACGGTCACATGGGGCCGCTCGGGGGCTTCGTGCCCGCGGCGCTTCTCCCGCGCGGCGCGGACGACGTCTCGCACCGGCGCGAAGGCCACGCCCCGGAGCAACGCGCCGGATCCGTCATCGGGCCGCGGCGCGGGAGCGAAACCACAGTCGACGACGAGGTCCGCCGCGCGCCTGCCGAACACGTCGTCCTCGATGGACACCAGCAGCGCGCCCGCGGAGTTGACCTCTTCGCGCAACTCGCCGAGGCCGTAGTGATCGACGACCACGGCGTCGAAGCCGTCGAAGGGCACGGACGGCACCACCGGAACCGACAGTTCACCGAACCGGGCGGCCAGCCATTCGGCGTTGTCCACGACGCCCGCGAACACGACCTCCCAGCCCCGCGCGACGGCGCGTTCGGCATAGGCGACCATGCGGGAGACGTGGCCAGCACCGATCGTCCCGGAGGCGTCGGCCCGCAACACCAGCTTCGTCACCCGGCCACCTTCTTCTGCTCGACGTGTTCGTTGAACCGCGCGAGATCGGGCCGGGACCGCAGCACCGCGACGACTTCGCGCCAGTCACCGACGCGGTCCCCGAGCTCCGCCACGACGCCGTCGATGACCGCCCAGTCCTCAACGGTGTCCAAGGTCACGCGCAGGTCGTCGGCGGCCGGGCTCACCACGACACCGGAACACGAGTACGTCTCCGGACGCGAGTAGATACCCGAGGTGACGTGTTCCCGATCGGCACCGCGGGCGGTCTCGACCTGCTCGGCCAGCACCTCCGCACGCACGAGTTCCGCGTCGAAACCTCGGGGCAGCGTGCGCACGAGGGTGGTGCTCAGGTAGTCCAGCGACGGCCGCGCCCGCCACAACGTGACGAGCTGCCCGATCAGCTCCGGGTCCAGCAGCGGGCAGTCGGCGGTGAGCCGCACCACGGCGTCGGCCGGATACGACTCGACAGCGACCGCGAACCGCGCGAGGACGTCGTCGAGCGGCCCTCTGGCGACGAATGCGCCGTGCCGGGCGGCCTCTTCGGCCACCGCGTCGTCGTCCGCCTCCGTCGAGGTCGCGACGACCACATGGTCGATTCCCGGCGAGGCCGCGGCGGCGCGGACGACCCAGCCGAGCACACTCCGGCCCGCCAGCGGACGGAGCACTTTGCCAGGTAGCCGGGTGGACGACGCTCGCGCCTGGATGACGGCGTTGACCACGTGGGCCCCGGGGGCTGGATCCATGGGTGACATGATGGCCTGCGGCAGCAGCACCGAAACGCGGAGGTCGACGATGTCCGAGCTGGATGGCTCCAGCATCCTGCTCACCGGCGGGACCGGTTCGTTCGGCAAGGCGTTCATCACCTACGCCCTGGCCGAGCTGAACCCGCGACGGCTGGTCGTGCTCTCCCGCGACGAGCTCAAGCAGTACGAGGCCCGGCAGCAGTTCGGCAACGACCCGCGGCTGCGCTGGTTCATCGGCGACATCCGGGACCGCCGCCGCCTCGAGCGCGCGATGCACGGCGTCGACTACGTGGTGCACGCCGCCGCGCTCAAGCAGGTCGACACGGGTGAGTACAACCCTTTCGAATTCGTGCAGACCAACGTCGTCGGCTCGCAGAACGTCATCGAAGCCGCGATCGACACGGGGGTGAAGAAGGTCGTCGCGCTGTCGACGGACAAGGCGTCCAGCCCGATCAACCTCTACGGCGCCACGAAGCTGTGTGCCGACCGGATGTTCATCAGCGCGAACCATTACGCCGCGACCCATCCGACCAGGTTCTCCGTGGTCCGCTACGGCAACGTGATGGGCTCGCGCGGCAGCGTGATCCCGTTCTTCCGCGCGCTCGCGGCCAAGGGCGAGTCGCTGCCGATCACGCACAAGGAGATGACCCGCTTCTGGATCACGCTCCCGCAGGCCGTGCAGTTCGTGGTCGACTCCTTCGACCAGATGAACGGCGGCGAGCTCTACGTGCCGCGTATCCCGAGCATGCGGCTGGTCGAACTCGCGCAGGCCATCGCGCCCGGCTCACCGATGCACGAGGTCGGCATCCGTCCCGGCGAGAAGCTGCACGAAGAGATGATCGCCCCCGACGACGCCCGCCGGACGGTGCGGCTGAGCGACCGCTACGTCGTCCAGCCGCACATCGCGGGCTGGGGTTACGAGCCGCCTTTGGACGGCCAGGCCGTGCCGGAGAACTTCGCGTACCGCTCGGACACCAACGACCTGTGGCTCGACGCGGACGAGCTGCGCGACCTGGTCGAGCAGTATGGCTGAGTTCCTTCCCTACGGCCGTCAGTCCGTTTCCGACGAGGACGTCGCCGCCGTCACCGAGGTGCTGCGCGGCGACTGGCTGACCACCGGCCCCGCCGTCACCCGCTTCGAGGAAGACCTCGCCGAGCACACCGGTGGCACGCCCGCGGTGGCCGTCACCTCGGGCACGGCCGCGCTGCACGTCGCGTACGCGGCGGCCGAGATCAGGCCCGGCGACGAGGTCGTCACCTCGCCGATGACGTTCGTCGCCACCGCCGCGACGGCCGCGCTGCTGGGCGGCAAGGTCGTGTTCGCCGACGTCGAAGCGGACACCGGCAACCTCGACCCGGCGGCGGCTTCGGCGGCCGTCACCTCACGGACCAAGGTCGTCGCCGCCGTGGACTACGCCGGCCATCCGGCGGAACTGGACGAACTCGGCCGGATCGCGCACGACAACGGCGCGCTGTTGCTGGAGGACGCCGCGCATTCGGTGGGCGGCAGCTGGCAGGGCAGGCCGGTCGGTTCGCTCGCCGACCTCACCACTTTCTCCTTCTTCCCCACCAAGAACCTCACCACGGCCGAGGGCGGCGCGGTGGTCGCCGCTTCGGACGAGTTGCTGACCCGGGCTCGCGGTTTCCGCAACCACGGGCTGGTGCGGGACAAGGCGGCGCAGCGCTTTCCGGACGAGGGCCCGTGGCATCAGGAGGTGCACGAGTTCGGCCTCAACTATCGCTTGCCGGATGTGTTGTGCGCCTTGGGAAGCAGCCAGCTGCGCAGGCTCGCCGAGTTCAAGAAGCGGCGCGCGGAGATCCACGCGCGGTACACCGCCGCGCTGTCCGCATTGGACGGAGTGCTGACGCCTGCCGTGCGCGAAGGTGCGGATCCGGTGTGGCATCTGTACCCGCTGCGAGTCCTCGAAGGACGCCGCCGCGCACTGTTCGATCACTTGCGTGCCAAGGGAATCGGAGTGCAGGTCAACTACATCCCCGCGTACTGGCACCCGGTGTTCGAGGACCTGGGGTACCAGCGCGGGATGTGCCCCAACGCGGAGCTGTACTACAGCCAGGAGATTTCGCTGCCGCTGTTCCCGGCGCTGACCGACGCCGACGTGGATCGCGTCATCGACGAGGTCCACGCCTTCTTCCGCTAGATCAGTCCCCAGGTGAGCGCGGTGCCCTTCGGAACATCGCAGGAGAAGGTGCGGCCGAGCACGTTCACGATCTCGGCGGGCGCCAGTCCACCGGCGGGCCGGATCGAGCGGACGTTCTCCCGCGTGACCGTGTCCCCTGCCCGCACGTCCTCGACGACATAGAGGGAACGCCGGAAGCGCAGGCCTTCCTTCTCGCTCTCGCGCGGCCCGACCACCGCCGAGCCCAGCGCCTCCCAGGCACGGTGCGACTCGGTGACCAACGCGGCCAGCTCGGCGGGCTCCAGTGAAAACTCCGAGTCGACGCCGCCGTCGTTCCTCGCCAGCGTCACGTGCTTCTCGATCGCGACGGCACCGAGCGCGACGGCGGCCAGCGGGGCACCGATGCCGGGTGTGTGGTCGGACAGGCCGACGAGCGTGCCGGTCACGCCCGCCAGTACGGGCAGGCCACGCAGGTTGCTCTCGGCGGGCGACGCCGGGTAGCTGGCGGTGCAGCCGAGCACGACCAGCTTGTCGTTGCCCGCCTCCCGCGCGGTCCGCACCGCCGCGTCGATCTCGGCGATGCTGGCCATCCCGGTCGAGATGATCAGCGGTTTACCGGTCTTCGCGCACAGTTCGATCAGCGGCAGGTCGACGATCTCCGAGGACGCGATCTTGTACGCGGGCGCGTCCAGTGATTCGAGCAGGTCGACCGCGGTGGGGTCGAACGGGCTGGAGAAGATCTCGAGACCTCGGGCGCGGGCGCGCTCGAACAGCGGCTCGTGCCATTCCCACGGCGTGTGGGCGCGTTCGTAGAGCTTGTAGAGGTTCTCGCCACCCCACAGCGAATGCGAGTCGCCGATCCGGAAGTCCGGCGTGTCCACGTCGATGGTGATCGTGTCCGGCCGGTAGGTCTGCAGCTTGACCGCCTGCGCGCCGGTTTCGGCGATCGCGTCGACGATCTCCAGCGCCCGGCCGAGGTCACCGTTGTGGTTACCGGACATTTCGGCGATCACGAACGGCGGACGCGCCGTCGAGAGGACATGTGCGCCGATACGCACCTCGGTGGCGGTCATCGGGGTGGGGCTACCTCTTCTTCCTGGTCCGGCGGTCGGCGGCACGCAGTTCGGTCCAGACGACCTCGCGCGGCTCACCGTCGACCTCTCGAACATACCTGCGTGTTTCGATGAAGCCGAATCGCTTGTGGAGCTGCAGCACCTGCCGGTTGTCCGCGAGCGTCGCACCGCCGAGCAGGTTCAGGCCGAGCACGTCGAAACCGTAGTCGACGGCGGCGCCCTCCAGCTTCAGCCAAGCGGGGAGGAGTTCCCGGCCGAGGCCCTCGACGTCCAGGTAGAAGTGCCATTCCGCGCTTCCGGCCTCGGTATCGATGTCACTGAACAACACGACACCGGCGGGCACGTCGTCGTGCCGGTAGACGAGAACACGACGGCTCGGATCCGCACGGACGGCTTCGAACCAGTCACGGTGTTCTTCGACACCGATCTCGTGCGTGGTGAAGCTGACCTTCCGGACCGACGGGTGGTTGCGCCACCGCCGGATCCGGTCGAGGTCGTCCTCTCCGGCTTCGACCAGCAGACCCGTCATTCGCCTGCGGGGGCGGTGATGGTGTCCTCGATCCGGCGCAGCCGGTCCTCGTACCGGGCGATCCCGGCGAGCCGGACGCGGATCTGGGCGTGCTGGCGCTGGATCTCCTGGATCAGGCTGCGCGCCTCGGCCAGCTCGGGCTTGTCGGCGTGCACGGACAGCGACAGCGACTCGCGCAGGTCCTCCAGCTGGGCCTCCTGGGCCGCGACACTCGGGATCAAGCGGTCCAACTCGGCGCGGGTCCAGCGCAGGTCGCCGCGGACGTGCTCGATGCCGCTCTCGGCGCCGTCGAGCCGTCGGCGGTGGTCCGCAGTGGCGTACTCGAGCTCGATGACGCGCCCGTTGAGGTCGCGGAGCCGCTCGTCGATCCGGAAGTCGATGAGCCGGGCGATCCGGGCGATCACGCCGTTGCGGAGTTTCTGCACTGCCATGGGGTGGTTCCTTCTCGGGGTGGGGCGGCTGGGACTTCAGCGCAGGAGTTCGGTTTCGCCGGTCTTCGTCCACGAATCCAGCAGCCTGCCCTCGGCGGCGATCTGGTGTTCGGGACCGACGATGCAGGAATCGCCCGCGGCGTGCTCCCAGTGCGTCTGGTTCGGGTCGTCGATGAACGAGAACCCGGAGAGGATCAGGTTGGCGTGCGGGAACGACGTACGCGCGATCCAGGCGGCCAGTGTCCCGGTGGTCGACCACAGGCCCTGTTCGCGGCTCGGCAGGCCGAGCGCGTCCGAGAGCGGCAGAACGACTTCGCGGTTCGGCACCGGCACGTAACCGAGATCCCCGGGCCACCAGCCTGGGATGTCTTCGGGCTCCCAATGCATCCGCCCCGGCTCGACCAGCAGGTAGAGCCGCTTGCGGTAGTCACGGAAGACGTGCTTGGTGGCGCGGACGGCACGGTTGAACACGACGACGTGCACCCGGCTGCCGACGGTCTCCGGGCCACCCGGCTCGTCGACGACGAAGCCGTTGACGCGGATCACGAGGTCGCAGGCGTCGATGGCCTTCGCCCGCCGGGGGTCCGGCGGAAGCGGCTGATTGCCGACCACGGCCACCGAACGAGGCTCCGGCCGGTCGGCGTATGCGGCGAGCAGATTGACCATCAAGCTCGCCTCGCCGAGTTCAGCAGTCATGAGGGCAGAAAGTACCAGCACACGCACCGCGTTCGGCTGCGAATCCGACGGTAGCTTTCCGTGGTCGGGCGGGGCGGCCCAAGCATCATCGGCCCCATCGGTACCCTCGTTCCCGTGCATGCCACCAGCACGGTTCACGCCGCCGACGGTGCTGCGCCGACCTCGGTTCCGCCGATTTCGGACAGCAAGACCTTTTCGCGCGCGTTCGCCGACATCAAGACCGGTTTCGCCGCCAAAGAGCTGTGGGGACACCTCGGCTGGCAGGACATCAAGCAGCGCTATCGCCGCTCGGTGATCGGCCCGTTCTGGATCACGATCAGCCAGGGTGTCATCGCGCTGGGCCTCGGGCTCCTGTACTCGCAGCTGTTCGGCATGTCGATTGCGACGTTCCTGCCCTACATCAGCACCGGCTTCATCATCTGGGGCTTCATCAGCGGCTGTCTGTCCGAGGGTATGGAGGCCTTCATCTCCAACGAGGGGCTGATCAAACAGCTCCCGGCGCCGCTCTCGGTCTACGTGCTGCGGACGGTCTGGCGGCAGACCCTGATGCTGGCGCACAACCTGATCGTCTACGTGATCGTCATCGCGATCTTCTTCACCTCGCTCAACCACGAGTACACCTTGAGCAACGGCGGCTGCAGTCCGGGTTCCTCCGGCATCTGCCACCCCGGCATCGGCTGGTATTCGCTCAGCGCGATCCCCGGCTTCTTCATGCTGGCGTTGAACGCCGGCTGGGTCACGCTGCTGCTGGGCATCATCTCGACCCGCTACCGCGACATCCCGCAGGTGATCAATTCGCTCATCCAGCTGCTCTTCTACATGACGCCGATCGTCTGGCCGATCGACCAGCTGATGTCGGGCGGCGCGCGGGTCTCCACCTCCTGGGCCCTGCCGTTCGTGCACGGCAATCCGCTGTTCCACTTCATCCAGATCGTGCGCGCGCCACTGATCGGACAGGAAGTCAGCATCAACAGCTGGTACGTGGTGGCAGGCATCACCGTCGTCGGCTGGGGTCTCGCGCTGGTCGCGATGCGCAATTACCGTTCCCGCGTCTCTTATTGGGTGTGACAGATGGTCAGCATTGATGTGCACAACGCCTACGTCGACTTCCCCATTTTCGACGCGAAGACCCGCTCCATGAAGAAGAAGGTGCTGGGCAAGGTCGGCGGCAAGATCGGCACCGAGACCAAGGTGCCGATCATCGAAGCCCTCCACGACGTGACGCTCTCGCTGAAACAAGGCGACCGCGTCGGCTTGGTCGGCCACAACGGCGCCGGGAAGTCGACGCTGCTGCGGCTGCTTTCCGGCATCTACGAGCCCACCCGTGGTTCGGCGAAGATCACCGGCAAGATCGCGCCGGTCTTCGACCTCGGCATCGGCATGGACCCGGAGATCTCCGGGCTGGAGAACATCATCGTCCGCGGCCTGTTCCTCGGGATGACCGCGAAGCAGATGGAAGCCCGCGTCGATGACATCGCGGAGTTCACCGAACTCGGTGACTACCTGCAGATGCCATTGCGGACGTATTCGACGGGTATGCGGGTGCGCCTGGCGCTGGGCGTGGTCACCTCGATCGACCCGGAGATCCTCATCCTCGACGAGGGCATCGGCGCGGTCGACGCGGCGTTCCTCGACAAGGCGAAGGACCGGCTCAAGGACCTCGTGAAGCGCTCCGGCATCCTGGTGTTCGCCAGCCACTCGGACGAGTTCCTCTTCGAACTGTGCGACACCGCCATCTGGATGGACGAGGGGCACGTCAAGCAGCGCGGTTCGCTGCGCGACGTGCTCACCGGCTACAAGGGGCGCGACCCGTTCGAGAACATGAGCAAGGAAACGCTGGAGCGGTTCGGCCTCGAGCCCGACGCGGTGGCGACGACGAACGGCGGCCAGGGATGACCAGCGAGACCAGGCAGTTGCCCGAAGGCGCCGTCGTCGGCGTCGTCGTCACGCGCCATCGGCGGGAACTGCTCGCGGACTCGCTCAAGGTGATCGCCGCCCAGACGCGGCCGGTCGACCACCTCGTCGTGGTCGACAACGGGCCGGACAAGTCGGCACGGGACGTCGTCGAGAACTACCCGCTCCCGTTCACGTACCTGCCCTCGCACCGCAACCTCGGTGGCGCGGGCGGGTTCGCGCTCGGCATGCTGCACGCGCTCTCGCTGGGCGCGGACTGGGTCTGGCTGGCCGACGACGACGGCCGCCCGGCCGACGAGAACGTCCTCGCGATCCTGCTGGACGAGGCCGAGAAGCGGGGTCTGGCCGAGATCTCCCCGGTGGTGTCCAACATCGACGCGCCGGACAAGCTCGCGTTCCCGTTGCGACGCGGGCTGACCTGGAAGCGTTCGTCCTCGGAACTGGGCACCGACTTCCTGCCCGGCATCGCCTCGCTGATGAACGGCGCGTTGTTCCGCGCGTCCACTTTGGACGTCGTCGGCGTGCCGGATCTGCGGCTGTTCTTCCGCGGCGACGAGGTCGAACTGCACCGGCGCCTGGTGCGTTCCGGCCTGCCGTTCGGCACCTCGCTCAAGACCGCGTACCTGCACCCGGACGGCTCGGACGAGTTCAAGCCGATGCTGGGCGGCCGGTTCCACGCGCAGGACCCGGAGAACGAGGTCAAGCGCTACTACACCTACCGCAACCGCGGATACCTGCTGTCCCAGCCGGGCATGCGCAAGATCGGCGCGCTCGAAGTGGTGCGCTTCGGTCTCTACTTCATCGGTGTGAAGCGGGACCCGAAGGCTTTTCTGCAGTGGCTGAAACTCGTGCGCCAGGGACGCCACGAAAAGTTCTACCGCTACTGACCGGGTAGTACATCAACAGCACGAAGATCAGGGCGGCCGCCGCGTCGACGAGGAAACTCGTCGGCGCAGACACCCATCCCAGGCTCAGCGCGATGTACAGGAACAGAAGCAGCCCGACCCACAGCCGTCGGCGTTCACCACGCTGCCCGTCCAGCACCACGGCGACGACAGCCATCCTGTTGCGGGCCGCGTGCTCGCCCCACCCGTGCCAGGTGGTGCCGATTCGCTGCGAAATACCGCCGTTCTCCCAGCCGGTGTTCGTCCACCGATGGCGATGCAGCTCGCCGCTCTGGGTGAAGTAGGAGACCCGGCCGTCGGAGCCACCGAGCACGTTCGGCGGCCTGTGCGGCGAGCAGAACCGGAATACTCACGGCGACGGTGGCGGCCAGGATGGCGGTCCCGGCCCAGCGTCTGAATTTTTCGCTGCGATATCTTTTTCTGCCTCAGGGTATGAAATCAGTAGAGAAGCTTGGGTTCTCACTTGGAAAATCGAACGGGAATACCTTGGTACGCAGGGCTCCGGTCAGCAGATCGAGCAGAACACCAGTGGAGCTCCTCGGCGAGACCGTGAAATCCAACTGACCGGACTCTATGATGAGAGTCGGCCAACCAGCCGGATCGCCGACAGGGATCCACATGAGAGAGTCCGCGTTATCGGTCCCACCCCATTGAATCAACTCACTGGAATCGACACCATACGAGCGTAGGACTTCACGGATCTCATCGGCAGTTTTTTGCCGAAGAATCTTCCTCATCTCATGGGTGCATGAATGAATATCAAGGTACTTATTTTCCACCCCCACCCCGTATATCCACAGGAATTCATCGAAGCATCCCGTTCCGTAAGCGTTCAACAAGTCGAGATGACCGGCTGGAATCGCCGACCCGACGCCCCGGCCAGTGCCTGCCCGATCGACCACGGCGGGAGGGGGACAAAGTGAAACAAGCTGGTCCAGATCGCTCATATCGCTCGCCTCTCCACATGTCGGCCGACCGAGGCCTGAATCTCCTAATAGATGCCGAAATTGCCCGCAGGATCGGCGCCGCTCGAGGTGGTGCGGTTCGGGCTGTACTTCATCGGTGTGAAACGGGACCCGAAGGCTTTTCTGCAGTGGCTGAAACTCGTACGCCAGGGACGCCACGAAAAGTTCTACCGCTACTGACCGGGTAGTACATCAACAGCACGAAGATCAGGGCGGCCGCCGCGTCGACAAGGAAACTCGTCGGCGCAGACACCCATCCCAGGCTCAGCGCGATGTACAGGAACAGAAGCAGCCCGACCCACAGCCGTCGGCGTTCACCACGCTGCCCGTCCAGCACCACGGCGACGACACCGAGAACCAGCGGCGCCATCATCACGAAGACCCGGCCGGTGTCGGTCGCGACGAGCCGGCCTGCCACGCAGCAGCCGAAGAGCCAAATGCTCGCGACGAGCAGGTCGCTACCCAGGCCGTACCGCCGGTATTGCCGGTAAAGGCCGAAGGCGAAGACGAGCCACAGGAAGTGGAACGTCGTGAACAGCACCAGCTGATCGCTGCCCTTGTTGGCCGACAACGCGAACGCGATGTTGTCGAACAGACTCTTGTTGCCCTGGCCCGCTCCGAAGCCGTATTCCCCGCCGATGAGGTTCTGGGCCCAGAGCCGGAAGGCGATGTAAAGCCCGGCGGCGACGACGACGGCGAGCACGCCGCCCAGCACGTCGCGGTCACGGAGCTTGCGTCCACGTGTCCAGGCCAGTAGCGGGTAAAGCGGCGCGAGCAGCAGCGTGGTTTCCTTGTTGATCGCGCCCACCACGATCACGGCGGTGAAGGCGATCAGCTTTCGTTCGAACGCGAGCCACAAGGCGACGACATACAGCAGGTTGTTCAGCGGGTCGACCAGATACGGATTCGTGAAGGCGTACGGCGCGTACCAAAAGGTGCACGCCAGGGCGACCGCCGTCAGTGCCGAGGTGAACAGCTGCAGCTTCAGATGCGAGCGGAGGAACTCGAAGAACACGATGGCCGCGGCCAGCACGGCCACGACGGTCAACGCCAGCCACAAGCGGTCGAGCGAGATACCGGTCAGGAGGTTCGCGCGGTGCACGAGCCAGGGGCTCAGCATGCGCAGCGCGAACGGATTGTCCACCGCGGCGCCGGTCTGCTCCGACATCCGGAAGTAGTTGATCGCGTCGCCCCAGGCCTTTTCGTGGGCGTTGGGCTGCAGGTTCGCGTGGGAGATCACGTTGAGCAGCGTGACCATGGCAAGGGTGCCGTATACGCACAGTCGCTGGGTCAATGCCGTACCGCGAGTACGGGAGATCAGCTCGGTTTGTTCGGAAGTCATCTCTCGATCCGTCGCGTAGGCAACCAGCGCGCAATCCCGGTGGTGGGCCGCATTTGGCATCGTAGTGGGCGGCAAGCAGCGGGCTTCTGCCGGTCAGCGGCATGAAGACCGTGACCGCGGGTTCGGTCGCGCCGGGCTTTCATGCCATTCAGGAAGGTGCCTTACCGCCGGTGTACGTCGGTGCGGAAGGACTGGCGGCGCTGCGCCGTGGCTCCCGCGCTAGGTGACCCTCCAGGTTGCGCCACGCGCCGAGCGCCTCCCCGGGTGGACCGCGCGACAGCCGACAAACTCAACCAGTGAAATCGCCTTCGACCAGGCGCACCACAGCGTCACGACCCCGGCCGACTCGCACACCACCACCGAAGAACAGGTAAACCCAGCCAGTCTTGTCGATAAGCAGATTCGCATGGCCGTCATCGACGGCACCGATGGGCACGAAGCCGTCGCCACCAGTCTCCAAGGAGAACTTCTCGAGAACCCGTGAGAGGTCAAGCCAAGCGTCGGGTTGATTACAAAACTGTAGTTCGACGACTCCATTCCGGGAATGCCGACATCCACAGAGACCCCACCGAACTCGGCGAGAAATTCTTCCGCGGCACGATGCATGACGAATCCTCGTTCGGCGAGCATCGAACGCCAATCCTCTACCGGAACCGCTCGGCCATGCTCCCAGCCGGCCGCATGAAGCAGCGCCACGACATGGTCGGGCCAGGTACCTGCGCTCATCACTTCCTCGGTCTCTTCGCTCGGTCAGCCGGAACTCTTCAACGAACGGCCTACAGCCCGGACAGCCGATGCCTGCCTTACCCTTGCCATCGGCCGTTCGACGAAATCTCGTACAGCTTTCCCGTCGGCTCGGTGCGCCCGGCCGGCGGTGACCTCCTTGACCGCGGTCTTACCCGTGGCCGGGTCCGTCGCGTCGAACCAGTCACTTTTTCCCGAAACACGAATGGCCTCCTCGCCCGTGGGCAAGGAGGCCATTCGCCGGAAGAGCTACTCGCCGATGACCGGCGGAGCGGTGCGCATGTCGGTCCCGAAGACCTCGTCCGGGTCGCCCTCGACGAGGTACGTCGGACGCTGGTGCTCGGTGTCCTCGTCTCCGTCCGCGTGCTGACCGCGGCCGCCCATGCCGCCGCCCATACCCGGCCCGCCGCGACCGGCGGCGCCACCGCCGAGACCGCCCATACCGCGGCCTGCCGCCGCTTCGGCGGCACCGATACCACCGGGGCGGGCCGCGCCGGACGCGGAGCCCGAACCGGGCGTGGAGCCCCCGGCTCCGCCACCGGGACCGAACCCGCTTCCGCCGCCACCACGAGCGCTGCGGCTGTTGTGCTCCGCGTCGCCGAATCCGCCGCCCATCATCGGCGGCGCCATCGGCATGGGGCTGATCGGCATCGAGGTGTTGTTGTTCGGGCCGGGACCGGTGATCGGCGCCGGCGTGTTCTGGAAGCCGGACGGCGTCGTCCCCGACGGGAGGCTGCCGGATCCCGTGCTGCTGCCGGGGCCGGGGAGGTTGGTCGAGCCGAGACCGCCACCGCCGCCTCCACCACCGCCGTTACCTCCGCTGCGGCCGCCGGGCGGGATGTAGGTGTTGCCGGGGTTGTTGGGGCCGGGCGTGTTCGAGCCGGGCGGAATCTGATAGATACCGGGCTTGCCGGGGTCGTCGCCGCCACCACCCGCACCGAACTTCGGCGGCTCGGCGAAGGCCGGCTGCTTCGACGCGGCGTCGTACAGCGCCTTGTCGTAGCTGTGCATGGCCGAGGCCGCCTCGGTGTGCGCCTCCTGGCTGTCCTTCTGCTTCTGGATGGACTTGTCGATGTTCTCGCCGAGGTTGAACGGGTTCGACGTCATCCACCCCCCGACCTCGTCCTTCCAGCTGAAGGGGATCGGTTTGGGCATCGTGTTCTTCACGGTGGAAGCCGCGTTGCCCTGGTCGTAGATCGTCTCGGAAGCGAGCTTCGCGTTCTGGGAGTTGGTCTCGGACCATTTGCTGAGGCTCTTGAAGTAGCCCTGCGCGTTGCCCGCCGCGTCGCCTTCCCAGGTGCCCTGCGACGCAGTGACGGCCTGGTCCATGGTCTTCGAGAAGGTTTCGAAGGCCTTGGACAGGTCGTGGTACGCCGTGGAGACCTGGGTGACCTGCTCGACGTTCAGGTCCGTGTTGACGAACTGTTCGAGCCGCTCGTGGTCGTAGCCCTGGTAGTCCGCGTTCGACGGCTCCAGGCCCTCGACGTACTGGACGTCGCCGTTCCTGGTCAGCTGGTCGACGTTCTTGTCGCCGACCTCCTGCGACTGCTGATTGGCCTTCCCGGAGGCGATGAACCGGTTGACCGCGCCGAACAGCCAGCCGTCACTGGGGTCGACGCCCTCCTGCGCCTTCTGCTGGAAGTACGCGTCGCGAGCCGCCGGCGAAAGGTCGGAGACCTGCTTCTCGGTCAGGTTCGGTGTCTTGGTGGTCATCCTGGTTCCCCCTTAGCCCTTCGGAAGCTTCGGTTCGACGATGTCGGCGACCTTCTCGGCGATCCCGCACGCCTTCTGGGCGTCGTCGGCCGCGACGAGGAGATCGACCCGCGCGGACGGGCCGAGTTCGAGCGCCATCAGGCACCCGCCCGGCGGCCGGGGCGCGAGGACAGCCTTGCGTCCGTTGACGTTGCCGGTGGTCTTGCCGTTGCCGGAGTCGCTCACCGAGTCGAGACCCTGTGCGTCACGGACGCCGACACCGATCGAGAGGGTCTCCGAGACCGTCGCGGCCTCCTTGTTCAGCGTGCAGAGCCGGGCCCCGCCCGCGGATTCGTTCGTCGGCGGCTTGAAAGTCCCGTAGGACGCCAGGTCCGCCGCGGTGACGAGCGAACACGGGTCGATCGACGCGGTGTCCCCGCCGGAGGTGGGCGCGGCGCTGGAAGCGCTCGACTGCGCCGGAGGAGCCGATGGCGCGGGACTGGCGCTGCCCGGCTTTTCGCTGGAGCACGCGGCCAGTACCAGGGCGGCCGCGGCGAGCGGCAGCACGCAGAGTTTCTTCATCGTCCCTCAGGCCTGAATCTTCTTGGTGGCGTCGATCGCGCGGTCTTCGACGTCCTTGTACAGTCCGGCGGCCCTGGCCAGCGCCTCGTCGGCGTCCTTGACCACCTGCTCGAACTGCCCGATGATCGCGTTCGCGGAGTTCGCGGACTGGGCCGCGCCCTTGTGGTCGTGGGCGGCGACAGCCTTGCCGTACGGGTGACCGCCGAGCTGCGGGGCCTCGTTCAGCGCCATGGTCTTGGTCTTCAGCGCCTTGAGCTCTTCCGACATGTTCGCGAGCGCTTCACGCATCGGCTTGACGCCTTCGGCGGTGATCTTGAAGCCGCCGCTCTTGGCGGCCGAGACCAGCTTCTGGGTCTCGGCGCTCACCTTGGCGATCGCGGCCTGGTTCAGGCCGCCCGCCTCCACGTACTTGGCCGCCGCCCCCATGGCGGAGCCGATCGAGAAGTCCGGTGCCGCCTGTCCGCCGTCCGCTTCGAAAGCCATCGCCCGCCCCACTGCATCGTCTGCTCGCCCGTGCGTTCCGCCCGGAAGTCTACTAGCCGGGCACTCAGCGCAACGGTGATTCCCGGATCACCGGAGATCTCACCGGAACTGTGACGAAACGGGCGTCACGCCGGTTCCCGTAGGTTCAGAACTGGCCTTCGAGCTGGGCATACAGCTGCTGGGCGATCCTCGCGTTGTCGGCGGGCGCGTAGGTCAGCCAGCTTTGCCCGTCGGACGCCTGGCGCGAAGTCATCATGAACCGGCCCGCCTCGGTGTCGAACCACGCCAGCGGCGGGAAGACCTGGCCGCCGCGGATGAACACGCTGAACTGGCCCACGCGCTTCATCGGCTTCTCGAAGATCCGCTCCACCTGCCGCTGCTGCGGGTTCGACCCGTGGGACCGGGGCCCGCTGACCTGGGCGAAGGGGTCGTACACGTCATCGTTCCGGTGGCGTTTCGGCGCGCTCGCCGGCTTCGCGATGGTGACCGACTGGCCGGGGCCCGACGGGGTGAGCGGCAGGAGGTCGACGATCGACGCGACGATCGCGGTCGGCCTGGTCTCCTCGAACACGAGCAGGTTCTCGTCCTGGCGCGCGAGGACCGCGAACTGCCCGTTCGTCGCCGCCCGCGCGAACAGCTGCTTGTCCTTGTCCAGCTGCGCGACCGTCCAGACCGCGAGCTGCGGGTTGGCGAACGTGGCGAGCGCGAGTTCGACGTCGGCGTCGAGCCTGCCGCCGCGCATCATGCCGCGGCCTTCGAGGTCGCGGAAGACGGCCTCGCGCACCATCGCGCGCTGATCGGTCGTCGTGCCGATGTGCGGGACCTCGAACGGGACCGGCGCCGGACCGAACCGGCCGTGTTCGAGCAGGATGTCCACCGCCGCCAGCGACAACGAGAACGAATGCGGCATCGCCATTTCCCCCCGCGGGTGTCTTGTCCGTCGGGATGAACGTAGTCCACACACCCGATACGCCCGCAGCGAACCCGCTTGCCCGGCCGTGATCACGGCTGGTGCCATGGATTCATGGCAGACCAGAAACCCGCGCTCGTCCTCCATCTCGCCGCCGGCGGCGAGCCGCTGCTCTTCGCGCTCACGGCGGAGGAAACCGAACGGCTGACCAAGGATCTCTCGCATTTCGTCCGCACCGGCGCGGTGCAGACGGTCAAGACGAGGGACGACTCCGAGGTCGCGATCAACTTCTCCCACGTCGCCGCCGCCTACATCGACGACCTGAACCGCAAGACGAGGGTGTTCGGGCTGCACTAGTCCCGGGAGAAGAGCTCCAGCAGGCCCGATTTGATCTCCGGTCGGCTGGCGGCGACCAGCAGGAAGGTGGCTTCCCGGACGAGCCGCTGGGGGTGCCGTCCGACGAGTACCGACGTGCTGCCGTTGGCCGCGACCAGCGCGCCCGCGGCCCGGAACGCGAGCTCCGCGCCCGCCGCCCTCGCCGCGGGCAGCGACGGCGGATCGGCGAGCGCCGCGTCGAGCCTGCCGCGGACGGCGTCGATCTCGGCCCGGATCCCGGCGGCGACGTCGGCCTTCCCGAGGTCTTCGATGAGTCGTGCGGCGCGGGCGGCGAGGCCGAGGGGCGCGCAGCCGTTGAGGCGGGAGGCGAAGGTGTTGCCCGCGACGAAGTCCGCGTGCGGGGTCTTCGCGTAGACGCGGTCGTCGGGGAGGAAGTAGCGGGTGAAGCCGAGGTGCACGGTGGACGTGCCCTGCGCCGCGACGAGGTCGAGCGGCTGGACCTCCAGCTGCTCCCCCGCGACCGGATCGATGATCGCGCCGACGACGGTGTCGCCGTCGCGAGCACTGAGCTGGAGCACGTCGATGATGCCCCAGCCGCTGACGAAGGGCGCTTCGCCGTCGAGGAGGTAGCCGCCGTCGACGCGTTCCGCCCGCAGTTTGGGCGGGGTCGGGATCACCGCGGCGAACGCGGCGCCGGCCTTGAGCTCCCCGCTGATCAGCGACGGGAGGTAGCGATCGCGCAGTTCGGCGTTGTCGGCCGCGCCGGCGGCGGTCAGGGCCGCGACCAGGCCGTGGTGCTGGAGCCAGGTGAACGTCGTGGTGAGGCAGCCGCCCGCCAGCGTCTCGAGGATCTGGACGATCTCCGGGAGGCCCGCACCCGGACCGCCGGCTTCTGTGGGCGCCGCCAGGCCGTAGAGGCCTTCGGCGGCGAGAGCGTCGAAGTGACTTGAAGGGATCTCGCCCTTGAGGTCGACTTCGGTGGCTGCGGGGAAGAGGAGATCATCGGCGAGGGCGTGGGCTCGGGCGACCAGATCCGTCATACGGGTAAGGCTACCCTTACTTGACCTGTTGTGGGTCTAGCGCCGCTAGGAAAGCTAGCGGTACTAAAGGTCCCTTGCTCCCCTTTCGGGACGGCAGGCGCGGCGGGCGAGGGGGTTGCGAAAGCCACTTTCGCAACGTTGAAGGTTGCGAAAGTGGCTTTCGCAACCCGCCGACGGCAGGTGACCAGAGCCGACCGAAGCGAAAAGGCCCTTCACCGCGTCGCATGCGGTGAAGGGCCCTTTCAGCTCACGTCAGGTAGCGCCTACAGCTTGTAGAGGCGCTTCCAGTTGTCCCGCGAGGTCAGCTCGGGCATGGCGCGCTTGTACTGCTCCTGCACCGCCGCGCCTTCCTTACGGAGCCGCTGGATCACCTTCGCGCCCCGGCGCGCCAGGTCGAACATCTTCGCGCGGTCGTACGAGCGGACCCGCACGCCTTCCTGCGAAGCGTCGGTGACGACGGCCGTGTCGAAGGTCGCGACGTGCCACCAGTGGGCCTCGTCGATCGGGATCGCGCCGAGCGAGTGACGGCTGCGGCCGAGCACCCGGTCGAGGATCCGCTTGATCAGCACCAGGCGCTGCATGCTGGGCCGCGGCGCGCTGTTGATGATGCCGATGTCGTTCGACGCGATACCCGGGACGTCGGTGGCCTTGTGGCGCTTGGTCTCGGGGTACTCGTCGCGGATCCGGCGGATCTCCTTCATCGCGGCGACGCCGCCGTCACGCAGGACCTCCGGCCCCTCGAGGAAGTCCTCGACGGCCTTGATCAGCGTGGCGGACAGGCCGTACTGCATGCCGAGCAGGTACCGGACCAGCTGCGCGATGAGCACGCGCGAGAGCAGGTTCAGGTTGAACGGCGAGTGCAGCGCGGCGGTGATGATCGAGTTCCGCAGGTTGAAGTAGCGGTGCCACTCGTCCCAGTCCTTCCAGTGGAAGTCGGCGTGCCAGACGCCGGCGCCCGGAAGGGTGACGGTCGGGAAGCCGGCTCCGCGCGCGCGGTAGCTGTACTCCGCGTCGTCCCACTGGAAGAAGAACGGCAGCGGGTAGCCCGTGGCCTTGACGACCTCGTACGGGATCAGGCACGACCACCAGCCGTTGTACCCGGCGTCGAGGCGGCGTTCCTGGCGGTTCGGCTTGAGGGTCTCCTCGTCGACGCCGAGCAGGTCGGCGGTCGAGAGCGAGTGCGTCACCGGCTGGCCGGGCTCCAGCGTGTTCAGCCGGGCGTATTCGGCGCCGACGTGCAGCTGGTTCGGGTGCAGCAGGTTCAGCATCTGCCCGCCGACGATGACCGGGTTGACCGTGCGGTTGGAGAAGGCGGTCATCCGGATCACCAGATCCGGCTCCAGCAGCACGTCGTCGTCCATGAACAGGACGTTCGCGTGCTCGGTCTCGGTGTGCCCGGCGACCTCGTAGAGGCCGCGGGTGAACCCGCCGGCGCCGCCGAGGTTCGGCTGCTTGATGTAGTGCAGCTTCTCGCCGAGGTCCTTCGCGACCTGCTCGAAGCCGTCACGCGACTCGACGAGGTCGGTGCCCTGGTCGGCGACGTAGATCGCGTCGAGCGTCTCCAGCGAGGAGACGTCGGCGGCGAGCGCCTGCAGGTTCGACAGGCAGTCGTCGGCGCGGTTCATCGTGCAGATGGTCACCGCGGTCGGGCGGATCTTCTCCGGCGCTTCGACCGTCCAGCGGACCTTCTCGACACTCAGCGACTGGCCGCCCTCGGTCTCGAGGTCGAGCCAGAGCGCGCCGCCGTCGTAGAACTTGTCGAGCTTCGCGGTGAGCGTCACCTTCTGCTGCTTCGCGCCCGAGACGATCTCGGCGGCGACCACGCGGGGGTCGCCCTCGATGTCGGAGGCACCGACGGACAGCTGGCCGTCACCGGAGACGACGGCCTCGACCTGGACCTCGGTCACGTCGGTCCAGCGCTGCCAGTAGCTGGCGGGGAAACGGCCGAAATAGGTGTTGCCGGACACCTTCGACGCCGGCTCGATGGTGATGCCCGCACGCTCGCGCACGGCACTACCCCATTGGAGCTCGGCGTAGAGGTCTTTGCTGACGATGGGGGCCGGGCCGGCATAGAGCCCGCGCTGCGCGGTGAGACGGCCCTGCGGGGTGCGTTCCGCGAAGCGGGTGTCGTCGACAGTGCTCACCATGGCGCTCGGGGCCTCTCCGGTGACGGCGGCTTTACCGGGCATGAATCCTCAGTTCTCCTCTTTGCTGGTGGCGATGGCGCGGGGCTCACGGAAGACGACCCACTTGAGCATGACGAAATTGATCATGGTCGCGGTTGCCTGCGAAACGACCCAACCGAAAGTGGCCTTCCAGGCCGACTCCGGCAGGACGTGCAGCATCGTGCGGTTGACGCCGACGGCGACGAGGAACGTCACCGCGTACAGGAGCACGAAGCTACCGATCTGACGCGCGCCCTCCTGGCGTCCACCGGCGAAGGTGAACTTGCGGTTCAGGAAGAAGGCGGTCGTGGTGCCCACGATGAAGCTGAGCGCGCGGGCGATGTCCACCCACGGCGTCGCATCCATTCCGAGGGCGCGAAGCCCCTGGTAGACACCGAAATCGACCAGGGCGCAGAAGCCGCCGATGAGGCCGAAGCGGATGAGCTGCCCGAGCAGCCCAGGAGAGGACGGCGCTGCTGCCGTCACGCCGGCTTTCGGGTCGGTCGCCACCACTGCTCTACCTCATAAACTGCTGGGGCTGGTGCGCAAAGTGTAGAAGCGAGCACTTCAGGGTCACGTTCCGGGCATTGTTCGGCGTGGTTACCCTGGTCGGCGTGACCCAAGCACCCAAGACACAGCGGCAGTCGCTCATGGGCTGGGCAAGGACGTCGCCGAGTATCGCGGACGTCCTGAGCACCCCCGACGTGGAAGCCATCGCCCGCGCGGTGACGCGGGCCGGGGAACGCGGGGTCATCGCGCGTGGTCTCGGCCGCTCGTACGGCGACCCGGCGCAGAACGCGGGCGGCCTGGTCGTCGACATGACCGCGCTCGACCGCATCCACTCGATCGACCCGGATTCCGGCATCGTCGACCTCGACGCCGGCGTCAGCCTCGACAAGCTGATGCGCGAGGGCCTCCCGTACGGCCTGTGGGTGCCGGTGCTGCCGGGTACGCGCCAGGTCACCATCGGCGGCGCGATCGCCAACGACATCCACGGCAAGAACCACCACTCGGCGGGCAGCTTCGGCAACCACGTGGTGTCGATGGACCTGATCACCGCCGACGGCCAGGTGCGCACGCTCACGCCGGAGGGCCCCGACGCGGAGCTGTTCTGGGCGACCGTGGCCGGTATCGGCCTGACGGGCATCATCGTCCGCGCCAAGATCCGGATGACGAAGACCGAGACGGCCTACTTCAAGGCCGACATCCAGCGCACGGCGAACCTCGACGAGACGCTGGCGCTGGTCACCGACGGCTCCGAGGCCAACTACACGTACTCGTCCGGCTGGTTCGACTCGATCTCCCGGGGCGCGAAGCTCGGCCGCGCCGCCTTCCAGCGCGGCTCGCTCGCGAAGCTGGACGAACTGCCGCCCAAGCTGCGGGCCGACCCGCTCAAGTTCAACCCGGGCACGCTGGCCACCCTGCCGGACGTGTTCCCGAACGGGCTGGCGAACAAGCTGTCGTTCACCGCGATCGGCGAGCTGTACTACCGCAAGACCGCGAAGAACGCGCGCGACCAGATCCAGAGCCTGACCGCCTTCTATCACCCGCTCGACCTGTTCGGCGAGTGGAACCGCGCTTACGGCTCCAAGGGTTTCCTGCAGTACCAGTTCAGCACGCCGTTGAACGCGCACGAGCCGCTGCGCCGGATCATCCAGAAGGTCGCCGACTCCGGGCACGTGTCGTTCCTCAACGTGTTCAAGCAGATGGGCGAGGGCAACGCGGCGCCGCTGTCGTTCCCGCACCCCGGCTGGATGGTCTGCCTCGACTTCCCGATCAAGGACGGGCTGAGCCGGTTCTGCCAGGAACTCGACGAGGACGTCCTCGCGCTCGGCGGCCGTCTGTACACGGCGAAGGACTCGCGCACCTCCGCGGAGAACTTCGCGAAGATGTACCCGCGGCTCGAAGAATGGCGCAAGGTCCGCGCCTCCGTTGACCCCGAAGGCGTTTTCGCCTCTGACATGTCCCGAAGGTTGGAACTGTGATCGACGCTGTGGGCAACCCCCAGTCCCTGCTGCTGCTCGGCGGCACCTCCGACATCGCGCTCGCGATCGCGGAGAAGTACCTGGCCGAGAAGCCGCTTCGGGTCGTGCTGGCCGGACGGCAGTCGCCCCGGCTCGACGCGGCCGCGCAGCGCCTGAAGGACAAGGGCGCCGAAGTGTCCACTGTGGACTTCGACGCCAAGGCCCTGGACACCCACCCCGCCGTGCTGGACAAGGCCTTCGAAGGTGGCGACATCGACGTCACCGTCGTGGCGTTCGGCCTGCTCGGTGACCAGGAAGAGCTGTGGCAGGACCACGCGAAGGCCGTCGAGGCGGCGACCGTGAACTACACGTCCGCGGTGTCCGTCGGGGTCGCGCTGTCGAACAAGCTCAAGAAGCAGGGCCACGGCAAGGTCATCGCGCTGTCGTCGGTCGCCGGTGAGCGGGTCCGCCGGTCGAACTTCGTCTACGGCTCCTCCAAGGCCGGTTTCGACGGCTTCTATCTTGGCCTCGGCGAGGCGCTGGCCGAGTTCGGCGTGCGGATCACCGTCGTCCGCTCCGGCCAGGTCCGGACCAAGATGACCGAGGGCCTCAAGGACGCCCCGCTGACGGTCGACGTCGAGCAGGTCGCCGAGACCGCGGTCGCCGCCTCGCGCGCCGGCAAGGAACTGGTGTGGTCGCCCGCGCCGTTCCGCCTGGTCATGTCCGCCCTGCGGCACATCCCCCGGCCGATCTTCCGGAAACTGCCGATCTAGGGAACGAGCGCGTTACGCCATTCGTCTCACCCGGGCACGGACGTCCTCCGTCCCCGGGTTGAGAGGAATCGATGGCTGACCAGGAAGCCAGGCTCGACGCGGCCATCCGGTCGTTTCAGGAGCAGGCCGCCAAAGCAGCGGAACTGAAGGACAAGATCGCCGGGCTGCGCGGATCCGCGCGCAACGCCGACGGCTCGGTGACGGTGACCGTCGCCCCGTCCGGCGCCCTGCTGGGACTCCAGCTGTCCCCCAAGGCGATGAACCGCACGCACACCGCGCTGCAGCAGGAGATCCTCACCGCGGTCAGAGAAGCGACCCAGCAGGCCGCGGCCGCGATGCAGCAGACCGTCCAGCCGATCCTCGGCGATCGCGCGGACCAGTTCAAAGAGGCGTTCAACGCCCACGTCGAACCGCTCGGGCCGAGCACTCCCCCGCCCGCGGAATCCCTCGCCGGACCGGCCGCGCAGCAGCCCGTCCGCACCCAGCGCCCGGCGCGCCCCGCTCCCGCGGACGATGACGACTTCGGTGGCCCGATCCTGCGGAGGGACTCGTTTTGACCGGCTTCGGCGTACAGACGGAAGCGCTCACCGCGCACGCGACGGGGTCCAAAGAGGCCTCGGGGAACTTCGGCAGCCTCGCGAGCCTGCTGGAGCAGGCGAGGGTCTCGGACGACTGCTTCGGCCCGCTCGGCGAACTGATGGCCTTCAAGTACTTCGAGGGGCTGCAGGAATGCCAGGGCCTCGCCGAGCAGGCGAAGTCCTTCATGGACCAGATCGCCGACAAGACCACCACCGCGGCGAAGACCTATCTCGACCACAACCAGGGCACCGCCGAGGTCATCACCGGCCTCGGCGCGGGGCTGGACGACGGCGGCAGCGGCCCCGGCAGCCTGAGCGACCTCAACAGCGCCGGCGACTCCGGCCGCAAGGGATTCCTGGAGCAGAACGGCGGCTATGGCAGCTCGTGGATCAGCACGTCCTCGGAGGTCGCCAGGGCGAGCAGCCCGCCGGACGTCGCGATCGCGGCCGTGCACGCGCGGATGGAACAGCTCCAGCTCGTGACCAGCCCCGGGCAGTCCTTTGTGGACAACGGGCTGGGGTTCCTGATCGGGATCGTGATCAGCCCGCTGGTCGAGCTGGTGCTGGAGCCCGCGATCGGTGACCCCGAGCAGATGCGCAGCACTGCCAAGGGCTGGGAGCAGACGGCGAAATGGCTCGACGGCGTCGCCGAGCACGAGCAGAAGCGCGCCGAAGGCACCACGGAAGCGTGGAAAGGCCAGGCGGGCGACGCGTTCCGCGGCCAGATGACCGAGTTCTCGGGCGGCGCCAAGGCGTTCGCGAACGACGTCCGCGGGCTGCAGCAGATCCTGGAGATCGCGGCCGACCTGTTCGACGCCTTCGTCGAGATCGTCATCGACATCATCCAGGAACTGGTGATGGGCCTGATCATCGAGTGGCTGGCCGCGCTGGCCGCCTCGTGGATCACGGCGGGCGCCTCGGTCGGCGCGGCGGGTGCGGCGACGGCGGGCCAGGTCGCGGTGACCGGCGGACGGCTCGGGATGAAGGTCAAGCAGCTGCTCGGCAAGCTCAAGCCGTTGATCGACAAGCTCGAAGACATCCTGAAGGCGCTTCGCAACGGGCCGCTGAAGAAGGTCGTCGAGCGCACCGAAGGGCTGCGCGACGGCAACTGGGTGCAGAAGCGGATCGCCGACCAGATCGACAAGAACCCCATCGCCAAGATCGTCACCAAGGCCAACCCGGCGACCGGGGCCTCCAAGACGGCCAACCGGTTCGCGGACCGGTACGGCGTCGGCGGCGAGGGCTCGGACGCGCTGACCACGAACCTCACCGAGGCCGGGCTGCGCGCGATGGGCATGACCGGCACGACCAGCGTCGGCAAGGCCGCTTTCCGCGGCAGTGCCGGTAATCTGGCCGAACTGGGCGTCGAGCAGGGCGTCAAGGCGGGCTACCACGAGTCGCAGGACTCGTCGTCCGAGGAAGAGCGCCGCGCGGCGACCGACAGAGGGTTCACGATCGAAGAATGAATCTCGGCTACCCGCTCGGGGCCGCGTCGCAGGCCCTGCCTTCGCTGCACCCGGGCGAACGGTTGCTGTGGGCCGCGTACGGCCGGACGCTGAACTACGACGTGCGCGGCCTCGACCCGTGGGGGGTGCCGAAGAAGAGCGTGCTGGGCAAGATCGGCTCCGGCGCGGCGAACTTCGCGGGCGACGTGGTCGGCGCGGCACTGGGCGGGGGCGACGACAGCGGCCGCTCGAACCCGCCGTCGCCGCAGGTGGTCGTGCTCGGCGAACAGGGCGGCCTCGCGCACGCGGCGGTGCGGGAGCTGCCCACCAGCGGCTCGCTCTCGCGGCTTTGGGCGCTGACCAGCGCGCGGCTGCTGGTGCTGGAGAAGTTCGTCGCCCCGGAAACGCCCTCGAAGAAGTCGTTCATGTCGAAGGCGATCGGGTTCGGCAAGGACATCGCCTCGATCATGACCACGAAGACCTACGGCGAGAACGCCGAGGGCGTCCCGATCGCGCGGCACGAGATGGTGCCGTGTGCCGAGATCCCGCGCGAGGCGATCGCCGGTTTCGCGGTGGCCGAACACGGCAAGAAGAAGCACCCGTGTCTTCGAGCGTCCTTTGTGGACGGCTCGGGGATGGATTTCCTGTTCGGCTGCGAGGATCCCGGGCAGTTCGCCTGGCTGTACTCGGTGACGGTGAGCTGATGGAGAACACGCTTCCGATGGCGAAGTCCGTCGACGAGATCGTCGAACGGGAACTGCACCAGTTCTGGCTCGCGCCCGGCGAGCGGCTGGTCATCGGCTGCCCGCCCGCACACGGGTACACCGGCCTGCTGCTGGACGGCAAGCTCTCGCTGCCGTATGAGCCGTCGCGGGAAACCCCTGCGGTGACCGGGAAAACGCGGTGGCCGCTACCCGCGTCCGACGTGCTCGAAGGCGACTGGACCGACGACCCGACGATCGCCTACTGGGCCGTCGCGCGGACCGCGGATCAGACCGCCGCGCGGCTCGCGGACCATCTCGCCGGCGGTAAGGGCGAGGCGCGGCTGACGCTGTCCGACCGGCGGCTGGCCGTCGTGTACCCGGCGAAGATGCTGGAGGGAGAGGATCCCGCCCAGCCGTTCCGGACCTTCGAGGAGATGCCGTCGGGAGTGGTGCGTTCGGTGTCCGCGCTCTACGTGGGGCGGAGTTTCCCGCCGCGGCCGGTGCTTCAGTTCATCTTCGCCGACGGGTCCGTGGTCTGCCAACGGGACATGCTGGCCGTCACGAAGGCCGACCGCGCCCGTTCCCGCCGCTGACCCCTCACGCGCCGTGTCGTCCACTCAATCACACGTGTCGTCCGTCTGATCACACGTGTCGTCCATCCCAGCACGCGTGTCGTCCGCCTGATCCTCGGCGGCAGAGGGTGGTTCACGTGACTGGAGGGACGACACGCGTGATTGAACGGACGACACGTGTGATCAGACGGACGACACGCCAGGTCACCGGGCCGGGAGGAGGTACAGGCTCTGGGTGCCCATCCAGGGCGAGTTGATCGTCCAGGTCGCCAGCGCGTTCGGCGGCGGCGCCTTCCGGGTGGTGGCCAGCACGAGATCCGGGGTCGCGGGCGGGACGCTGTGGTCGAAGAACCGGAAGTTCGCCGCCAGCAGCGCCTTGCCCAGATCGCTGCTGCGGTTCTTCGTCTCGACTATCGCCGGGTCGACGGAGCCGCGGTCGGAGAACTGGTCGACGATGTCGCAATCGCAGGAGTACGCGAGCGCGCCGACCTCGCCCGCGCTCTCCACCTTGCGCCCCTTGGTCAGTTCGCCCAGTTGCGCGCCGATCGCGCGGTATTCGTCGGACGCGGCGTGATTGCTGGTGATGGGCGCGAACCGGCGCGGCAGTTCAGGAGCCGCGTAGACGACGGCGCTCACGAGGACGAACGCACCCGCGAGGATCCCCGCGCCGAGCCGCGCCCGGCCGGGTACCGCGCAGGCCGCGGCGGCGAGGAAGATCGTCGCGCCGATGATGCTCGGCGCGTAATACCAGTGGTACGGCGGGACGTTCAGCCAGCAATAGGCCAGATAGTGCGCCGCACCGGCGATCGCGAGCGTGCCGAACGGCAGCAGCCGCTTCGCCCGCTCCGAACCGCGCCGGAAGTGGAATGTCCACAGTAGACCGGCGAGCCCGCCGATCACGAGCGGCAGGAAGGAAAGCGTCGCCGCCACCGGGAAGTTGTGCAGGTACAACAGCGGGCCGTTGGTGAAACTGAACGGTCCCCACGAGCGCTGCATGATCTTGATGACCAGGGTGTCCGGCACCGCCGAACCCAGCACCAGCCAGCTGAACAGGTACCACGGCAGCGTCACCGCGAGCGCGGCGAACGCCGTCCGCCAGATACCCGCCCAGAATTCGCGGCGCCCGAGGAACAGGACGAACGCGATCAGCAGCAGATCGATCCGGATCAACGCGATCAGGCCGATCACCGCGCCCGCGGCGGCGGGACGGCGTTCGTGCAGGAACACCATCGACCAGACGACGGCGGTCGCGCCGAGGGCGACTTCCAGCCCGACCGACGACAGCAGCAGCGGATTCACCAGCAGCATGCCCAGCGCCAGCGGGGCGAACCAGCCGGGAAGACCGGTCGCGGCGCCGATGCGGCGCAGGCCGAGGACGAGCGCCACCTGGCTCGCGACGAAGACGATCCCCGCGGCGAACACGGCGTCCCGCACGATGAAGGTGACGAGCGCCAGCACGAGGACGTTCAGCGGCGACGTCGCGGTGTTGGCGGTGCCCTCTTCGATCAGGCCCCAGTGGCCGTGGAAGGCGAGGTTCTTCGCGTACGAGAGCGTGATGTACGTGTCGTCGATCAAATGCCCGCTGACCAGCACGAACACCACGGCCGAAGCGACCGCCGCCCCGGCTGGGAGCACCCAGGGGCGGGTAAGGACGGCGGCTCCCGGCAGCGCACCGGGAGCCTGGGGCAGATCGGCGGAGGCGCTTCGCATCACGAACACCGTACACGGCGGCGTGATGATTCCGTTATCTACCTGCCGTGGGACTCGTCACGCCAGCCGCGGTCGCCGGGGCCGTCACGGAAGTCACGGTGCATGCCGGGACCGCCGTGACCACGATGGTCGCGGGAGAAACCGGGCCGGTCACCGTCGCGGGAGGCCAGGCCGACGGCGGTGCCGATGATGCCGCCGCCGAGGACGAAGCCGAGGGCGCCGACCGCGACCAGCTGCGTCGCGCGGTGCCCGGCGAACCGGCGGAATCCGCCCTTCTTCGGCGGGGCCTGCGGCGCCGGCGGAGGCGCGGCGGGCTGCTTCGCGGTTTCGTCCGCCACTGAAGGCTGCTCGACCGTCTTGTCCTCGTCTTCGGACGGCCGCTGCGGGTCGCTCATCTTTCGCTCCTCAAGGTGATGGGGGCGGGCTGCTTGCCCGCCCCCATCACCGAGGATGCGTGCGCTTCCTATGGATGCGCTGTGCGTGAGCTGTCGAATCAGAGATAGAACGACAGGAACAACGTGACGACCCAGCTCGCGCCGAGCACCTGGAGCACGCGGTCCTTGAGCGCGATCTCCTCCGGCTCGCCCGCGTTGCCGCCGTCGACGTCGACGGCGTACCGCAGGACGGCCACCACGAACGGGACCATCGAGACGACCGCCCACACCGAGTTGTGCTCGACCTGGCGGATCTCGAACGCCCACAGGCAGTACGACATGATCAGGATCGCCGCGGACGTCGCCCAGACGAACCGCAGGTAGCTCGCCGAGTACTTCTTGAGCGAAGACCGGATCTTCGCGCCCGTGCGCTCGAAGAGCATGATCTCGGCGTAGCGCTTGCCCGCCACCATGAACAGCGAGCCGAACGCGGTGACCAGCAGGAACCACTGCGAAAGCGCGATACCCGCGGCGACACCGCCCGCGATCGACCGCATCAGGAAGCCCGAGCCGACGATGGCCAGATCGACCACCGGCTGGTGCTTGAGCCCGAAGCAATAGCCGAGCTGGACGGCCTCGTAGACCGCCAGCACGACCGCGAGCTGCCAGCTGGCGAAGAACGAGATGCCGAGGCCCGCCGCGAAGAACACGGCGGCCGCGACGAACGCCACCGGCACCGGCACGATCCCGGCCGCGATGGGCCGGTTCCGCTTGGTCGGATGCGCCCGGTCGGCCTCGACGTCGATCGCGTCGTTGATGAGATAGACCGAGGAGGCCACCAGCGAGAACGCCGCGAAGGCGATCAGCGCGGCGATCAGCAGGCCGGTCCGGTCCGTCGACTTCGAAAAGGCGAAGAACGGTGCGGCGAACACCAGCACGTTCTTCACCCACTGACGCGGGCGTGCCGTCTTGATGATGCCACCGACGAGACCGCCGGCGACCTTCTTCGGTTCGGCGGCCTCGGCCACGGGTTCTACGTCGTCAGGCTTGGAATCGGCCTTCTCGGTCGTTTCACTCATCGTCGCTTCAGCTTCCTACGTATCAAGCCGCCGACTACGCCCCCAAGGGCCGCTCCGGCCAGAACGTCGGTCGGGTAGTGGACGCCGAGCACGAGCCGGGAGGCCAGCATCGGCGGTACCAGGGCCGGGACCAGGTTACGCCCGGTCAATCCGGAGTAGAGCACCGCCGCCGCCGTAGTCGATGTCGCGTGCGAGGACGGGAAGCTCAGCTTGCTCGGCGTGGAGACCAGGACCTCGACGCTCGGGTGGTCCGGTCGCGGCCGCCTGACCACGCGTTTCACCGCGATCGACGCGGCGTGCGCGCCGACGACCCCGGCCGCCGCGACCAGCCAGTCCTTGCGGCGCTTCTTGTCGACCGCCGCCCCGACGAGACCCAGCGCGAACCATCCCGCGCTGTGCTCGCCGAAGTGCGAAAGACCCCGAGCCGCCTTCACCGTGACGTCGCTCTTCAGGACGCCCTGAGCCTTCGCGAGAACAGCCACCTCACCGGTGGGAACGCCCTTCTCAAGCATCGAGGGACCCGTCGAGAGGCGCGCCATCGGTCAGGTGCGGCGCGATCTTGTTGTCGAAGACGGACAGCGCCGAGCCGATGGCCATGTGCATGTCGAGGTACTTGTAGGTACCGAGACGGCCGCCGAACAGCACGTTCTTGTTCTTGGCCTCGGCCTTCGCCAGCTCGCGGTAGGCCTCGAGCTTCTCGCGGTTCTCCGGGGTGTTGATCGGGTAGTACGGCTCGTCGGCCTCGCCGGCGAACCGGGAGTACTCGCGGAACACGACCGTCTTGTCGTTCGGGTAGTGCTTGCGCTCCGGGTGGAAGTGCCGGAACTCGATGATCCGGGTGTAGGGCACTTCTTCGTCGTTGTAGTTGACGACCGAGGCGCCCTGGAAGTCGCCGGTCTCGACGACCTCGGATTCGAAGTCCACCGTGCGCCAGGTGAACCGGCCCGCGGAGTAGTCGAAGTAGCGGTCCAGCGGCCCGGTGTAGACGGTCGGGGTGCCGGCGGGGATGTGCTCGCGGACGTCGAAGTAGTCGACGTTCAACCGCACCTCGATGTTCTCGTGCTCGGCCATCTTCTCGAGCCACGCGGTGTAGCCGTCGACCGGCAGGCCCTCGTAGGTGTCGTTGAAGTACCGGTTGTCGAAGGTGTAGCGGACCGGGAGCCGGGTGATGATGTCGGCGCCCAGGTTCTTCGGGTCGTTCTCCCACTGCTTGGCCGTGTAGCCGCGGATGAACGCCTCGTAGAGCGGACGGCCGATCAGCGAGATCGCCTTCTCTTCGAGGTTCTGCGCGTTCGCGGTCTCGAACTCCGACGCCTGCTTGGCGATCAGCTCGCGGGCCTCGTCCGGCGTGTGCGACTTGCCGAAGAACTGGTTGATCAGCGCCAGGTTCATCGGCAGCGGGTACACCTGACCCTGGTACTTGCCGAACACGCGGTGCTGGTAGTTCGTGAACTCGGTGAAGCGGTTGACGTACTCCCACACACGCTTGTTGGAGGTGTGGAACAGGTGCGCACCGTAACGGTGCACCTCGATCCCGGTCTCCGGCTCGGCCTCGGAGTAGGCGTTACCACCGATGTGGTGCCGCCGCTCCAGCACGAGGACCTTCTTGCCGAGCTCGGCCGCGGCCCGCTCGGCGACGGTCAGCCCGAAGAATCCGGAGCCGACCACGATGAGGTCGTAGCCGGTGTAATCGGCTTCAGTAATCTTGTCGGGGTTCGTGTGCGCGCTCACGGGCGTCGAGGGTACGCACGTCGACTCCGAGCCCTGCAGCGAGCATCGGTTTTCACCTTCGACACACACACTTAGGAAGCAGTGCCTACTCCGGACACCTTCTGGTCCTACTTCGGTGCGACCCTGACCTACCTGGCCGTCCTGGCGATCCCCGGCGGGCTCGTCGGCCGGGCCGCGGGCCTGCGCGGCTGGGCCCTGGCGGGCCTGGCCCCACTGCTGTCCTACACGGTAACCGGACTGGCCGGTCCGTGGCTGGCACTCGCGGGTGTGTCGTACAACCCGCTGACCGTGGCGGCCGTCACGGTCGTGCTCGCCGGGATCGGTTTCGGCCTGCGGAGGCTGGGGCAGGCACGCGGCTGGATCAAGCCGGGCGCCGAGGAGCCGCCGACGAAGTGGCACCCGCGCGCGCACTACGCCGTCGCCGCCTGCGTCGCGCTGGCCGTGGGGATCTCGATCCTCGTCGTGCTCTCGGCCCGCGGCGGGACGACGGCGGTGTTCCAGCGCTGGGACACCGTCTTCCACGCGAACGGCATCCGCTACATCGCCGAGACCGGCGACGGCTCGCTGACCGGTATGGGCACCATCAACTGGTACCCGGACGGCTCGTTCTACCCGAACGCGTATCACCTGGTCGGCTCGCTCGTGTACTCGATCTCGGGCACGACGATCCCGGTCACGCTGAACGCCATCACCATGCCGGTCGCCGGCGTGTTCGCACTGTCGATGGTCGCCCTGATCCGCCAGCTCGGCGGGCGGGCGGTGTTCGCGGGCTGCACGGCCCTCGTGGCCGCCGCGGCCACCACCGGCGCGTACGAGTCGGTGTCCAGCGGGCTCCTGCCGTTCGCGCTGGGGATCGTGCTGACGCCGCTGGCCGTCGTCGCGCTGGCCCGCTTCCTCGCGCGGCCCGGCCTCGACACCGGCTACGTGCTCGCACTGACCGCGGTCGGCCTGCTTGCCGCGCACTCGTCGGCACTGTTCGGCGCGCTGCTGTTCGCGTTCCCGCTGGTGGTGCAGCGCTGGTACCGCGCGCTGCGGCACAAGCCGCTCGACGGGGTGCCCGAAGGCCGTGGCGGCTGGCGGGTGATCGGCGGCGACGTCGTCAAGATGGTGCCGGTGATGGTGGGCAGCGGGCTGCTCGCGGCGCCGCACATCCTCGGCGCCCTGAAATTCACTTCGGGTTCATACCCTTATTACGCGTGGGGCTCCGACCTGCCGGTGGTGAAGTCGCTGGGCCTGCTCGTGACGTTCCGGCAGGTGCTGAGCGCCCCGCAGGTGTGGCTGACGGTGCTGCTGGTGATCGGTGTGCTGAGCCTGTTCCGGCTCGGCCGGATGCGCTGGCTGGGGCTCTCGGCGATCGGCTTCTCGGCGCTGTTCGTGCTGGTCGCCTCGTTCGGCGCCGAACCGTGGGTGATCTCGCTGTCGCGGCCGTGGTGGAACGACCGGTACCGCCTGATGGCGCTCGCCGCGATCCCGCTGTGCCTGCTGGCCGGGCACGGGATGGCGGAGCTGCAGCGCTGGTTCGCGAAGTGGGCGAGCGGGCGCTCCTGGGTGAAGAGCCGCCCCGCGCTGCCCGCCCGGCTGGGGCTGGCGACCGCCGTGTTCGTCGTGGCCGCGTCGGCCGTGCTGACCAAGGGTTTCTACACGGAGTCGAACGCGCACGCGGTGTCGTTCCTGTACTACAACGGGCCCGAGGGCGAGGTCACGCCGCCGGTCAGCGCCGACGAACTGGCCGCGATGAACGAGCTGACCAAGATGAACATCGGGCCGGACGAGAAGGTGCTCAACGAGCGCTTCGACGGGACGGCCTGGCTGTACGCGATCACCGGCATCCACCCGGTCGCCGGGCACTACGACCCGGGCGTGCCGCCGCCGGACGCCAAGTACCTGGCGCTGCATTTCCGGGAGTACGACACCGACCCCGAGGTGCGGGCCGCGGTGCGGCGGCTGAACATCAAGCACGTGCTGATCGGGAGCACGCCGATCAAGATCGGCGAACCGCCGGCGCCGGGCCTGCGGGACCTGGACGGGCTGGACTTCCTGCGGAAGGACTTCAGCAACGCGGGTGCCTCGATCTACACGCTGACGCGCTGACGGCCTCGTGAGTGGTAAGGACGGTTCTAACCGTCCTTACCACTCACGAGGGAAAGGCTCGCGTGGTCGCGGACTGCCCCTGCCGCGACCACGCGAGCCTCAGTCCCCCATTCACCCCCGGGGTGACCCATGAGGGGCAGCCGTCGTCGGCCACACCCACTCGCTGTACTTGTCCTTCAGACGACCGCTAGGCGGAACCGGTTTACCCGGCCCGCCAACGTCACCCGATCGGCCTAAGAACTTCTTCCCTGGAGTACCGGGAGTACGTCGCTCGCGACCTCTTCGAGGGTCGACTCGCGGCCGACGTAGTAGTCCCCGGACCGCGGCCAGTGCGTGACGATGTCGGTGAAGCCGAGCTCCCCTGCCCGCCCGGCGGCGTCGGCGAACGCGCCCGCGCTGGAGAGCGAGAAGACCGGCGCCGAGTCGAGGCTCAGGAACCGCTGCACGCTCGCCTTGTCCCTGCCCACGACGTCGAGCCGCTCTTCGAAGGTCTTCACGAGCTCCGCGACGCCCTTCCACCACTCGTCCTGGGTGTCCGCTTTGCCGCCCGTGGTGGCCCAGCCAGCGCCGAACCGCGCGGCGAGCGTCATCGTGCGCGGGCCGTTCGCGGCCACCAGGAACGGCAAGCGCGGCCGCTGCACGCAGCCCGGCTGGTTCCGCGCGCCCTTGGCCCGGTAGTACTCGCCCTCGAAGTCGAAGCCGTCGGTCATCAGCAGCCCGTCGAGCGCTTCGACGAACTCGGCGAAACGGTCCGTGCGCTGTTTGACCGACAGCTCGGGACCGTCGAGGACGACGGCGTCGTAGCTGGTGTTCGTGACGCCGGCGCCCACGCCGAGGATGAAGCGGCCGTCGGAGATGTCGTCGAGGGTGGTCAGCTCGCGGGTGAACGGCACGGGATGCCGCGCGACCGGCGAGGCGACGAAGGTGCCCAGCCTGATCCGCGACGTCACCATCGCGGCCGCCGTCAACGTCGGCATCGCACTGAACCACGGGCCGTCGACGAGGGTCCGCCAGCCGAGGTGGTCGTACGTCCAAGCGTGGTCGAAGCCGTATTCCTCGGCGGCCCGCCATTTCGGCTCGGCCGCCCACCAACGATCTTCCGGAAGGATCACGATGCCTACGCGCACACCGGGGAAGGTACTGGTCCAGACCGACACTTCGCCCGATGGGCGGATCTTCGGGGATGATGTGCGGGTGGAAAAACCCCTCTTGATCGCCTCCGACGTCGACGGAACGCTGCTCGGCCCGCTGGAGGTCCTGTCCGAACGCACGATCGACGTCGTCCGGCGTGTCGCCGACGCCGGAGTGCCGTTCGTGCTGGCCAGCGGCCGTCCGCCGCGCTGGATCGCGCCGATCGCGAACCCGCTCGGCCTGACCGGGTACGCGGTGTGCGCGAACGGCGCGGTGCTGTACGAGATCGGGACGGACCGGATCGTGGCGGTCCACGGGTTGCTCGAACCCCAGCTGCTGCACGACACGGTGAGTGCTCTTGATCACGCTCTGCCCGGCTGCCGGTTCGCCGCGGAGCGGGTCGGCGGGTCCGCGCTCGACCCGGAGATGCGCAACTTCGTGATCGAGCCGGACTATCACAACCCCTGGGGCAACCACGAGGGCACGGAGGCGCCGCGGGCCGAGGTGCTCGGGCATCCGGCGATCAAACTGCTGATCAGCAGGCGCGGGATGAGCTCCGACGAGATGGCGCGAGCGGCGCGTGAGGTGCTCGACGGCTCGGTGGACATCACGTATTCGACCAACACCGGCCTGATCGAGGTCGCCGCGCACGGCATCACGAAGGCGACCGGGCTGGCCGAGGTCGCCGAGCGGCTGGACGTCCCGGCCGAGCGGGTGATCGCGTTCGGGGACATGCCGAACGACGTCGAGATGCTCGGCTGGGCCGGGCACGGCGTCGCGATGGCCAACGGGCACCGGTACGCCCTCGACGTCGCCGACGAGGTGACCGCGCCGAATTCCGAGGACGGCGTGGCGCAGGTGCTGGAGCGCTGGTTCTAGCGGCCAGCCGGAGGTGTTGCGAAAGCCACTTTCGCAACCTCCAACGTTGTGAAAGTGGCTTTCGCAACCTCGGGGGCGCGTCTAGGGCCTGCGGTCCGGGTGGCCGGCGGACTGTCGCGTGTCGCGAAAGCCACTTTCGAGACATCCAGCGTCGCGAAAGTGGCTTTCGCGACACGGCGCAGCGGGGCAGGTGGCGATCTAGCGACCTCGCGTCCTGACCTCGGTGCGGCCAACCGGAGGTGTTGCGAAAGTGGCTTTCGCAACCTCGGGGGCGCGTCTAAGACCTGCTAGCGGCCTTCGCGGTCCAGCTTCGCGGCCTCTTCCGGCGTCGGCGCGGTGCCGCCGAGGTGCGCGGGCAGCCACCAGCGCTCGTCGTCGGACGACGGCTTCTCCGGGTAGCCGGCCTGGACACGGTCCACGAGCGCGGACATGCGCACGCGAAGGTCCTTCGAGAGGATTTCGGCGTCTTCGTCGGCCTTCGGGTGCATCGGCTCGCCGACCAGGATCGAGATCGGGACGTGGCGTTTGGTGAGGTCCTTCGGGCGGCCCTTGGTCCACAGCCGCTGCGTGCCCCACAGCGCCATCGGCACGACCGGGACCCCCGCCTCGGCAGCCATCCGGACCGCGCCGGACTTGATGTCCTTCACGGTGAACGACCGGCTGATCGTCGCTTCGGGGAACACGCCGACGACCTCCCCGGCCTTCAGGCGCTCGACGGCTTCGCGGTACGACGCGAGACCGGCGCCGCGATCGACGGAGATGTGGTGCATGCCGCGCATGAGCGGCCCGGCGATGCGGTTGGAGAAGATCTCCTTCTTCGCCATGAACCTGACCAGGCGTTTCGCCGGCTGCGCGCCGAGGCCGCAGAAGATGAAGTCGAGGTAGCTCACGTGGTTGCAGGCGATGACCGCCCCGCCCGTCGACGGGATGTGCTCGGTCCCCTCCACCCGGATGCGGTTGTCCAGCACCCGGAACATCAACTTCGCCGCCATGATGACGGGCGGGTAAACGAGCTCAGCCATTCGTTCAGGTTACGCGACCGTAGGGTGACCAACCTACGGTCGCGTAGGTCACATCACTCCGGGCGCGCGAAGGTCACCAGCGCGAGTGCGACGCCGAGCACCGTGCAGTACAGCGCGATCACCTGGTGCTTGACGTTCTCCAGGCCGTCGCCCAGCGCGGCCAGCACGAACTGCCCGGCGGCGACGGCGAGCAGGAAGCCCAGCGCGACACCCAGCGCGGCGCGCCGCGTCTTCCAGCCTCGCCAGGCGATCAGGGCCCATATCGGCAGCAACGCGAAGAAACCCAGCGGTGCCAGCAGTTTCGTCGCGGTCGAAACGATCGGGACGCGGTATTCCTGCGTTTCCGGGGCGAAACCCGCCGACCGGTCGAAGCTGCCAAGGTAGGGCGGCCGCGCGGTGAGCAGATCGCCCGCCGCGCGGTCCAGGATCTCGACGGTGCGCCACGGGTGCGTCGCGAAGTACTCGACGACGTTGCGCCTGCTGATCTGTTCGCGGTACTTCGGGTACTCGGGGTCCTGCGTCGCGGGCTTCGGATGCCACCAGCCGTTGCCCGCGTACTGGCCGAACGAGGCGGGCAGGCCCAGCGCGGCGAGGTCGGCCGCGGTGTCGTGCCGACCGTCCACAATGGTCAGGAAGATCGTGTTGAACATGTTGATCTCACGCGAATCGTCACCCGGCCGCGCGGCGAGCGAGCCATCGGGCAGCTTCGCAGGTTCGACGGTCTGCTGCGCGTAGGCCGTGCCACCGGCGAGCGCGCCGACGACGAACACCACGGGCAGCCAGCGCTTCAGGCCGCGGACGCCGTCCGGCCGGACGAGCAGCGCGGCGAGCGCGAGCAACGGCAGGATCATCAGCGTCTGGACCTTGGCGTTGACCGCGATCAGACCGCCGAAGAGCAACACGGCAAGGCCCGCGTAGCGCCACCAACCAGGCCGCGCGGCGAGCAGCAAGCCGCCGATGGCGAGCAGAAGACCGAGGAAGGCGGCACCTTCGCCGAGCACGGAGGCGAAGTAGCCGAAGAACGCGGAGTCCGCGACGACCAGCAGCAGCCCCACGGCCGCGAAACCGCGGACGCGGCGCGAGTACGGCAGCCCGACGACGATCAGCGCGACCGCCGCGGCGGCGAGGACGCTGGTGAGCATGCCAAGGACGACCAGGCTGAGCGTCGATTCGAGGCCGAGCATCCCGCCGATCGACCGCGCGATCCGCGCGAACCAGCTCTGGGTCAGGAGATAGGTGGCGTCGCATTCGCCTGCCGGGACGGTGTAGGCGAGGTGGACGAATCCCTCCGGCTTGCCCTTCCACGGGATGCCCGCGCCGCACAGCACGCGGAAACCGTCGCCGTTGTCGGACATCGCGATCGGCCGCGGCACGAGGAAACGAACCAGGAGCACGGTGAGCGCGGCGGCGAACACACCGAGCCCGAACAGGCGCGAGGTCGTCTCACGCGCTGCCGGTCTGCTGGGGGAAACGACACTCACGAAGGGCACGGTACGTGGCGGAAATCCGGCGAGCGGTCGAGGGCCGAGGTGACCGCCCGCTCGACGTCCGCCCGCGGGAACACGGTGATCCACGACGAGGTTCCTTCACGCGCGAAGGTCGCCACGCGGTACCTGGCCGCGTAGGCCGGATCGATCACGCAGGTCTGCTTCGCCGAGTAGCCGCTGTCGGTGACGACGGCGATCGTCGGATGCCGCCGGGAGACGACGGCCTCGCCCGTTTCCTCGGTCTGGCCCCGGACGCCGACGATCTGCAGCTGCGTCCCGGCGTGATACGACAGCACGCCGGGAGCGGAGGTGCTCACGACCGAACCGGGCGGCAGGTAGGCGTCGAGCCAGCGGCCGATCTCCTCCATCTGAACGCCGTGGTCGTGCCAGGCGCGCACGCGGGCCAGCATTTCCGGGCTGAACACCGACACCAGCACCGCGAGCCCGGACAACGCCACCGCGGCGGCGGGCATCAGCCGCTGGACCGGCGGACGCGGCCGGGGGCTCGGCTTCGCGGCCGCGACGAGCACGCCATAGACCGACACGGCCGCCACCGACAGCAGCGGTGGGATCGGCGCCAGCAGCCGCCAGGCGGGCCCGGCGTCGCCGCCGAAGAAGACCACGAAACCGGTGAGCGCGACGGCGGTGGCCAGCATCAGCCAGGCCAGCGACCTGGCTTCGGCTTCGTGCGGCGTCCGGCCGGTGCGGCGCAGCAGCAGGGCCACCACCGAGATCAGGCCGAGCAGCAGGAATCCCTGGTGGACCAGCGAGAAACCCGACAGATACCGCCACCCGGCGTCGATCCGGGCGGGCAGCTCGAGGTCGAAGGGGATGACGACCGACGTCGGCAGGACGTGGTCGTAGTAGGTCACCCGCCAGGCCGTCCACGGCGCCGCGAAGACGAGCCCGCCGAGCAGCCAGCCCACCGGTGACCACCAGGTGTAGCGGCCGCGCAGGGCCGCGACGACCAGCCAGATCCCGACCAGCACCGCGAGCAGGAACCCCGCCGGGCGCGTCATCGTCGCGAAGGCGACGAGCACCCCCGCGACCACCGGCCGACGGGCCGCGAGTGCTGCGAAGACACCGAACACGAGCAGCACGAACAACGGCGTCTCGGTGCCGGATCCGCCGTACGCGGCGAGCCCGCCCGCGCCCGCGACCAACACCGCGGCGGCCACGCCATAGGCCGGGCGCGCCTCACCGGCGGCCCGCGCGACCACGCGGTTCACCGTCACGTGGGCGAGCAGGACCGCGCCGAGCGTGGCGAGGACGCCGAGCACGATCGCGGACGTCTCGATGTCGGCCCCGAAAGCGGCCTTCGGCAACGCGATCACGATCATCCAGAGAAAATTCGCGTAACCCTCGATCCGCTCGCCGGGGTTGAACACCGGACCGTTGCCGTCGGCGATGTTCTGGGCGTAACGGAAAGTGATGTACGCGTCCTCCGCGATGGTCGAAAACATCAGCTGGTGCACCAGCGAGAAAACGAGGGTCAGCAGCAGTGCGCAGGCGCGCCAGGCCTTGTCGGCGCCGATCTTCGGCCAGGCCACCAGTACGAAGATCGCGACCAGGAACCAGGCGACGACAAGCGCGATCACCACCTGATCCCCACCCTCCCGGGCCGAACCACTCCCTGTTCGAAGACTACGGTCAAGTATCGATCACCGCGCCGGTGCGTTTCTTTCGGCGGAGTCAATTGACACGAATGGGCCAGCAAGTGTGCACAAAGTAGGCAACGTTCCGCCCTTTTGCCTGGCGGGATGTGACTCCTTCGGGTAACGGTCCCCGGCGGTTAATCTGGATTCCCATTCCGTTCCGCACCTCGGGGGTTCCGTGCGGATTCCCCACCCGAGGTAGCCGTGCCCACCCAAACCTCCCTGGCGGCCGACGTCGTCACGCTGTGCGTCGCGCTGCTCATCATCGGTCTCCCCGGTCTGCTCACCGGGCTCGCAGCCGGCCTGCGTGGCTGGGTGCTCGCGGGGATGACGCCGTTGCTGAGTTACGCCATCGGCGGCCTCGCCGGGCCGTGGGCGGCCGCTCTCGGGCTCCCGTTCAACCCCGTGACTTACGCGGTGGCGACGGCCTTGTTCGCCGGAGTGGCGTTCGGTCTGCGGCGGCTCACCCTGCGCCGATGGCCGCCCGCGCCCGAGGAGCCGCTGTGGGGACGCTCCGGGCATCTCGCCGTCGGGGCGTGCCTGCTGCTCGCGGCCGCCGTCGGGATGTACGCGGTGGTGCGCGGGATGGGCAGGCTGGACGCCATCCCGCAGGGGTTCGACGCCGTCTATCACGCCAACGGTGTCCGGCAGATCGCCGAAACCGGGGACGGCGGCCTGTTCGGCACCGGCGAGGTCAACTGGTACGGCGGCGCGGCGCCGGTGTTCTATCCCAACGCGTACCACCTGCTCGCGTCCGTGGTGTACCTGCTCAGCCCGGCGACCATCCCGCTGACGCTGGACGTGAACACCGCGCTGCTGCCCGCGTTGCTGGCGTTGTCGCTGGTCACGATGGTGCGCGTGTTCCGGGGGCGGGCGGTGTTCGCGGGCGCCGTCGCCCTCGTCTCCATCGCGCCGGTGATGGGCCTGTACGAATCGATGAGCAGGGGACCTTTGCTCCCGTTCCTGCTCGGCCTCGCGCTGACCCCGCTTGCCGCCGTCGCGGTGAAGCGCTACCTCGACCGGCCCGCGCCCGACACCGGTTTCGTGCTGCTGGCCGCCGCTCTCGGGCTGCTTTGCGTGCACTCGTCCGCGTTGTTCGGCTCGATCCTGTTCGCCGGGCCGCTCCTGTTGCAGCGCTGGGTCGCGCCGGGCGAACGGTGGCGGCGGATCGGCCGGGACCTGCGTGCGCTGGCGATCGTCGCGGTCATCGCGATCGTCGTGGCGTGGTTGCAGCTGTTCGGCGCGATCGGGCTCGCGAACGGCGAGGTGCCCTACCGCAGCTGGCCGGTCGAATGGCGGGCGACGACTGCCCTCGGCGCGCTGCTGGGATTCCAGCACCACCAGCCGTATCCACAGGTCTGGCTTTCGGCCGCGCTGCTGCTGGGCTTCATCTTCTTCTCGCGGCTGGGCGGGCTGCGCTGGATCGGCGTGACGGCGTTGATCACCGGATTCGCCTACATCGCGGTGACGTCGTCCGAGCAGCCGCTCGTGCTCGCGCTGTCCCGGCCGTGGTGGAACGACCCGTACCGGTTCATGTCGATGGCGGCGATCCCGCTGGCGATCATCGCCGCGCACGGCCTCGCCGAGACGCAGGCGTGGCTCCGGGACAGCGTGACGCACCGGAAGGTGCCCGCGTTCGCCGTCGCGGTGGTGGTGTTCGGCGCGTTCGCCTTCCTGAGCGACGGCTTCTACGCACGATCCAACGCGGAGAAGGTCGCGCCCGGCTACGCGAACACGCCCGGCGTGAACCCGCACAAGCTGCCGGTGAGCCCGGACGAGGTCGTCGCGATGGAGAAGCTCGCCGAGTTCGTGAAACCCGGCGAGCGCGTGCTCAACGACCGGCTGGACGGGACGGTGTGGACCTACGCGCTCTCCGGCGTCCGCACGACTTCAGGGCATTTCGACGAGACGCTGCCGCCGCCGGACGTGGGGCTGCTGGAGTGGCACTTCCGCGAGTACCCGTCGAACCCCGAGGTGCGGGCGGCGGTGGCGCGGCTGAACGTGCGGTGGGTGATCCTCGGGCAGTACGGCTACCCGACGGGTGCCCAGCGCCAGCCCGGGCTTCGCGATCTGGAGGGGCTGAACTTCGTGACCGAGGTGTACCGCAACGCCGATGCCGTCATCTACCGGCTGACCCCTCGCAATTAGTCGACTAATTGCGGGTGACGAGGCGGGCCGAGAGGGCGGCGCCACCGGCGGTGATCAGGTCCGCGACGGTGAACATCACCCGTGAGGCGATGGCGAACGCCGTCGCCTGGACGACGGTGAGACCCGAGGCGGTCAGCACGGCGACCTGCGCGACCTCGCGGACGCCGACGCCGCTGGGCAGGATGAACGCGAACGTCCCGACGGTCATCGCGACGGCCATCGCGCCGACGCACAGCACGAATCCGCTGAACCCGGGCGCGCCGACGGAGTTCGCCAGCAGCCACAGGTGCACGCCCTGAAGCGCCCACGCGGCGGTCGACGAGCCGAAGACCTTCCCGACGACCGACCAGCTCAGCCGGTGGTCCAGCGGCGGGCGGCGCAGGATTCGCAGCACCAGCGACGTGCCCCAGGTGAGCACGCGGGGGTGCAGCATCGCCAGGCCGACCGGGATCAGCACGAACAGCCACAGCGCCCGCGGGCTGTTGCTGAACACCGCGGGGGCCGCGAGCAACGAGACGACCAGCGCGGACACCACGCCGACACCGAGCTGGATCAGCGAGCCGGTGAAGATCCGGGCCCTGGCGAGCCCGGCCTTGCGGCCAAGCTCCATCTGCAGCAGATATGCCCACACCGAACCCGGCACGTACTTGCCGAGCGAGCCGACGAGGCAGATCTGCGCGCCGCGGGCGTAGCCGATCGGCTTGCCGAGGTCGTCGACCATGACCTGCCAGCCGTAGGTCGACACCATGATCGCGGCGATGAGCGCGAGCAGGCTCAACGTGGAGGATTCCCACGCGACCTCGGACAGGGTCCGCCAGAATTCACCCCAATTGGCGACCAGGGTCTTCGCCGCGAAACCGACGACCAGCAGGATGGCGACCCAGCGGACGACGTCGAGGATCTTCGCCTTCGTGGATTTCGGTTGCTTTACGGAAACCGAAGTGTCCTCTTCGGGCGTTTCGACGGTCGTCACTGAACCTCCTCTGCTGCTACCTCGTCACCGCAGGTCAGGCCTGTACGGTCACCAAGCGGCTGAACTCGGTCAGCAGATCGTAACCGTCCCAAATCGCGGAGAACGTCAGGGCCGACCCGAACGGAACGACACGGTCGACGCCGCGACCCGCCAATTCCGTCACGAATTCCGTCAATTCTTCTTTGGTGAAGCCGAATTGACCGACGGTTTGATCTTTGCGGAGCACGATCGGGACGAGGTCGGAAAGCGTGTCGACGCGCGCGTTGGCGAAAGTGCCCGCGCCGAGCCATTCGCGCGGGAGGATCGCGGGGTCGGCCAGTTCGAGGGTCGCGATGCCGTTGCCCTGGAACTCGATGCCGTTCACGAGCCCGTCGACGGCCGCGCCGTACGCCGAAACCCGCTTCTGCACGGCCATGGCGGGCTCGGTGACGTGCTGTTTCGTCACCAGCACCTCGGCGAGCAGCTTCCGGAACTCCTGTCCGGCTTCGCGGGCGCCGTCTTCTTCGCCGACCCAGAACACCGCGCGCGGCGACGAGCAAGCGGCCTGGTCGAACCAGTACGAGTCGTTGTAGAAGCCCTCGGCCGCGCCGCGGCGCTCGGCCTCGGAGGCGTTCTGCCAGCCGCGCACCGACGCGACCGCGAACGACGACCGGTCCGGGAAGGTCAGGTCGCGCGCGTGCGGGGCGAGCGGGTACTTGCGCAACGCGGCGACCGAGGCGTCGCCGCCCCAGATCACGCGCAGATCCGCGGCGACCGAGAGCGCGCCGCTGATCGCGTCGCTGCGGTCGTAGGTGACCATGCGCTGCGTCGCGGTGATCGCGGCCGCGGTGTCGGCGTCCACTTCGGACAGTGCGGCGTTCAGCGCCTCCAGCACCGTTTCCGCCGCGCCCGCCGAACGCGAGGAGACGCGGACGACGTTGTGGTTACCGGCCAGCGCCGAAAGCGCCCACGAGTACACGAAGATCGTGTCGACGTTGGCAGGCGGCACGTGGAAGACGAGTCCGCGCGGGAAGCGCAGCGCGTCGCCGGAAGTCTCCAAAGTGGACAGTGCCTTGGCGATCTCTCCCTTGCGCAGGAAGAAACCGAGCGACGCCAGCTCCGGGAATCGCCGGGCCGTCGCGGGGGCGAGCAGCTTGCGCGCGAACTTCGTCAGGAACTCGACGACGCGCGGGTCGCCCACACGAAGCCGTCCACCGACGGGCTCGGCCCGCAGCTCCTCGACGAGCTTGTCGACCTCGATCGTGTCGCCGAGCGGAAAACGCTGGTTCAGGCTCATGCCGCCGCTCCCTGGAAGGTGTCCGAGCAGCCGCGGGCCTCGGCCTTGGGCAGCCTGCCCATGACCGAGAAGTGCTTGCCCGGCCAGTCACCGTCGTCGATTCCGTTGTAGACACCGAGATCCTCGGTGAGCAGGACGTGGCCGGGGTACGAGTGCGGCAGCGTGCTGACGACCTCGATCACGCCGGGTTCACCGACCGGCTGCTCTTCCCAGGTCTCCGGGTTCCGGATCACGACGTCGGCGAAATCGGGGCAGTACAGCGAGTTCCCGGACGGTCCTTCGAGGAACACGGTGCCGATCTGCTCGATCATCCCGTAGTAGTTGTGGATGCGGGTGAGCCCGGTGTCCTCTTTGAAGCGACGGCGGAACTCGGCGTTGTCCACGGCGCGGTCGATCAGCTTCTTCCAGCCGCCGGAGTGGATCAGGATCCCGTTGGAGAGGTCCAGCTTGTGCTCGCGGGCGACTTCGTAGAGGTACTGCCACACCATGAAGGTGAAGCCGAAGATCAGGAACGGCTTGTCGCCGTACGTCGCCAGGAACGTCTTGACCGCCTCGACGTCCGGCTGGTCGTTCTCGTCGAGGACGTAGGTGTGCTTGCGGCCGAAGTTCGCCATGCCCAGCACGCCCGCGCCGCGCGCGGAGAACGAGCGGCGGTTCTTGATGATGCCGATGGTGTCGACCATCAGCATCGGCAGCCGTTCGCCGCCGAGGACCTCCTGCAGCGTGGCGCCGAGCTGTTTGGTCTGCGCGCCGGCCGCGGCCTTGTCCAGGTAGATCCGCGACGCGCCCGCGCCGGTGGTGCCCGACGACGTCAGCGTCTTGAAGATCTCGGACTCGGGGATGCTGCGCAGGTCGTGCGTCTTGAACATCCGCACCGGCAGCCACGGCAGCTCCGCGATGGACGCGAACTCCGCGTCCCGCGCGATGCCGAGCGACGAGAGGATGCGCTCATAGCCCTCGGAGTTCTCGCGGTGGTGCGCGGTCAGTTCGGCGAGCTGCGGAAGCAGGTGCTTCTCGCGCTCCGCCTGCGAAAGCGTGAACACACTCATACCTGGGCCTCCAGCGACCGGTAGTCGATCTTGCCGCTGGCCAGCAGCGGCACGGTGTCGATGGGGCGGACGTCGAACCCGCTCGTGTGCAGGTGCAGCCGCTCGGACAGCGCCTTCGCGGCGTCCTTGCAGATGTCCTTGTCGGCGCCTTCGGCGAACAGGACGACCTTGTCCCCGGCCGGGACGGCGGCCACGACGTCGATCCCCACCGATGCCGAACGCACGGCGTGCTCGAGATCATCCAGGCTGACGCGGTTGCCGAAGACCTTGCCGATCCGCTTGAGGCGTCCGGTGATGTAGAGGAACCCGTCTTCGTCGAGGTAACCCAGGTCGCCGGTGGCGAGTACGCCGCCGTATTCGTCGCCCGCGGCCAGCCCCGCTTCGTCCTCGGCGTAGCCCATCATCACGTTGGGCCCGCGGTAGACGACCTCGCCGACGATCTTCGGATGCGTGGTCTCGGAACCGTCCTCCCGCCGGATCGCGAAGGAGCCGCCGGGCAGCGCGGGCCCGGCCGAACCGAGCTTCTCGGCGAGTCGTTCGGCCGGGACGGTGGTCATCCGCGGGGCGGCCTCGGTCTGCCCGTACATGACGAACATCCGCCCGCCGACCTCGCGGATCTTGTCGTTGAACTGGGCGACCAGGTCGTCGCGGAGCTTCCCGCCCGCCTGGGTGAGCGTGCGCAGCGTCGGGTACTTCGCCGGGTCGAACTTCAGGCGGCGCAGCATCTCGTAGTGGTACGGGACGCCCGCGAGCGAGGTGACCTTGTGCTCGTTGACCGCGTCCCAGAACCCACGCCCCAGCACGCCCGAGGGCTCGATGACCACGGTCGCGCCGCGGACGAGGTGCGAGTTCAGCACGGACAGGCCGTAGCTGTAGTGCAGCGGGAGACTGGTCGGCGCGACCTCGTGACGGTCGATGCCGAGCACCTCGGCGATCGCGTCGGCGTTGGCGAACACCGCGCCCCGCGAAAGCCGGACCAGCTTCGGGTTGCCGGTGGAACCGCTGGTCGGCAGCAGGATCGCGAGATGCGGATGCGGCTCGACACCTTCGGCGGACTTCCGGACCCAGTGTCCGTCGGAAACGCCGTAGCCCTCGGGGGCGGGCGCGTCCGGCGCGGACAGCACGGCGGCCGGGCGGAACCGCTCGATGAGCCCCGCCAGGACGTCGGCGTCCAGCGCCGGGTCGATCAACGCGATCGCGCGGCCCGCCTCGAACGCGCCGAGGTAGTTCAGGACGCTGGAGAGGTCCACCGACATCCGCGCGAACAGCGCGCCCGGCGGCAGCAGCGACAACGCGGCACCCACGCGGGTGACCTCGGTGTCGAGTTCCTCGCCCTCGAGCGTCCTGCCGCTCGTGACGTCGATCAGTCGCGCACCCACACCCAGAAGGGTCATTAGAGAACCAAGCCTCCGTCGATGCCCAGCACCTGCCCGGTGATGAACGAAGCGTCGTCACTGACGAGGAACCGGATCGCGTTCGCCACGTCTTCGGGCGTGCCGAGCCGCCCGAGCGGGGTCTTGCCGATGTTCTCGGCCTTGGCGTCCTCGGTCAGGCCCGAGGTCAGGTCGGTGTCGATGACGCCGGGCGCCACCGCGTTGACCCGGATCCCGGAGCGGCCGAGCTCCTTCGCGGCCGAACGCGCGATGTTCGCCACCGCCGCCTTCGAGGCCGCGTACACCGTCTGACCAGCACTTCCGTGCTCGCCGACGATCGAGGCCAGCACCACGATGGCGCCGGTCTTCTTCCGCATCATCGCCCGCGCCGCGGCCTGGACGGTGTGCAGCGTGCCGGCGACGTTCGTGCTCAGCGTGGTGTCGACCAGTTCCTCGCGGATCATGCCGAGGAGCGCGTCCTCCATGATCCCGGCGTTGGCGACCACGATGTCGAGCTTGCCGTGCTCCTTGGCCACCCCGCGGACCAGCGTCGACACGGCCTTGGCGTCGGTGACGTCCAGGGCGAGCCCGCTCGCGGCCCCCGCCGCGGCCGCCGCTTCCTTGGCCTTCGCCTCGTCGCGGCCGGTCAGCACCACGGTGGCGCCCGCCTCGGCGAGCGCCCGCGCGGTGGCCAGCCCGATCCCCCGGGTCCCGCCGGTGACCAGGGCGACCTTCCCGTCCAGCATCACTTGGACTGGAGGTCGGTCACCATGTCGACGGCGACCTTGAAGCTGGACATGTCGATCACCTGATCGGTGTCGAACTCCACGTCGAACTCGTCCTCGATGGCCGCGACCAGCGCCATGTGACCGACCGAGTCCCAGGCCTCGATGTCGCGGTACTTCAGGTTCTCGACATCGACCTCGCCGTCGAGGTCCAGCGCCTCGACGAAGACCTCACGCAGCTTGCCGGCGACTTCCGCCATCGTTGAACTCCTAATGATCGTCGCGTGGACGGGCGTCCCACGCCTTCACCAAGGTAGAGAGGTCGCCGGGCAGCCGGTCGGCCAGCCCGTCCTCAGGGAGACCGGCCTTACCCTTCAGCCACGGTCCCAGCGCCTCGATGGCGGCCTCGTCCAGGCCGCGGCGGGACAGCCCCACGGTGTTGACGCCCGTCACCCGCGCGGGGTTGCCGACGGCGATGGTGAACGCGCCCACCTCCTTGCGGACCGCGGAGCTCATCCCGACCATCGCGCCGGGGCCGATGACGACCCGCTGGTGCAGGATCGCGCCCATGCCCAGGTTCGCCCCGGACCAGATGTGGCAGTGGCCGCCGGTGATGACGTTCGAAGCGACCGTGACGGCGTCCTCGACGACGCAGTCGTGGGCGATGTGGGAGCTGCGGAGGAAGTAGCCGCCGTCGCCGATGGTGGTGGTGCGCCAGGTGCCCTGGTGGACGCTGACGTACTCGCGGATCCGGTTCCGGCTGCCGATGACGACGCCGTGGCCGTCGTGATCGGGATCACCGGTCGGCGCGGCCTCCCAGGCGGCCGGGTGCTCGCGGCCGCGGTCCTCGCCCGGGGTTCCGATGGTCACGTGCGGGCCGATCCAGTTGCCGTCGCCGATCCGCGTGGGGCCCACGATGACGGTGAACGGTCCGATGACGTTGTCTTCACCGAGCTCGACACCCTCGCCGATGACTGCTGTCGGGTGGATGCGGTTCACCACGTGAGATCCGTTCGTTGTGGCTGGGAGGCAGCCTGGGGTAATGGGCGCTTCGGCGGTCCCGGTAACGTGTGGCCCGCGCCAGAGAGGGCGGCCGGACGCAGAACCGGCGGCTCACTGTACCGGACGCACCAGAACGCCCAGTCGAGAGAGACTTGCAGATGATCCCCATTACCGTGGTCGACGTCCGCGACGCGGAGGACCTCGTCGTCGAGGTGCTGCGATCCGGCGCCATCGCACAGGGACCGATGGTCAAGCGCTTCGAGGACGCGTTCGCGAGCGTTTCCGGCACGAAGCACGCGATCGCCGTCAACAACGGCACCACCGCGCTGGTCGCCGCCATCCAGGCGCTCGACCTCAAGCCGGGCGACGAGGTCGTCACCTCGCCGTTCACCTTCGTGGCGACGCTGAACGCGATCCTGGAAGCCGGCGCGACCGTCCGCTTCGCCGACATCCGGCGCGACGACTTCGCGATCGACCCGGACGCCGTGGCCGCCGCGATCACCGACCGCACCAAGGTCCTCATGCCGGTGCACCTCTACGGGCAGACCGCGGACATGGGCAAGCTCGCGCCGCTGGCCGCCGAGCACGGTCTCAAGGTCATCGAGGACTCGGCGCAGGCCGTCGGCGCGTCGTTCCAGGGCAAGCCGTCGGGCTCGTTCGGGATCGGCTGCTTCTCCTTGTACGCCACCAAGAACGTGACCACCGCCGAGGGCGGCGTAATCACCACGGACGACGACAAGCTGGCCGACAGCCTGCGGGTGCTGCGCAACCAGGGCATGCGCGCCCGGTACCAGTACGAGGTCGCCGGGCACAACTACCGGATGACCGACCTGCACGCCGCCGTCGGCATCCCGCAGTTGGAGAAGCTGGACCAGCTCACCGCCGCCCGCCAGGCCAACGCGAAGCGCCTCACCGAAGGCCTCGCCGGCACCCCCGGCCTCGACCTCCCCCAGGTCCTGCCGGGCCGCGAGCACGTGTGGCACCAGTACACCGTGCTGGTCGGCCCGCACGCCTTCCTCTCGCGTGACGAACTCGCCGCCGCGCTCACCGAACGCGGCATCGGCAACGGGATCTACTACCCGAAGATCGTCTTCGACTACGACTGCTACCGGAACAACCCGCTGATCCCCGACGCGAAGGTCGAGGACTTCCCGGTGGCCGCTTCCGTCGCCGCGCAGGCGCTTTCCCTGCCGGTGCACCCGCACCTTTCCGAGTCCGACCTGGACACCATCATCGAAACGGTTCGCGAGGTACTCGGCGCATGAGCACCCACAAGATCGCCCTCATCGGCACCGGGAACATGGGTTCGCTGCACGCCCGTGTCCTCGCCGCGAACGAGCGTGTGGACCTCGTCCGCGTGATCGACCCGCGCGAAGAGGCGGGCCGCAAGGTCGCCGATCGGTACGAAACCCAGTGGACGCCCGAAATCGGCTCTCTGTCCGATGTGGACGCCGTCGTGCTCGCCTCGGCCACCGAGGCGCATTACGAGCTGGCGCAGGAGATCCTGGGCCAGGGCAAGCCGATGCTGGTCGAGAAGCCGGTGTGCAACAGCTTCGCGTTCTCCCAGGAGATCGTGGGGCTGTCGGCGAAGAAGGACGTCCCGCTGATGTGCGGGCTCCTGGAGCGCTACAACCCGGCCGTGATGACCGCGCGGGCGCTGGTCAACGAGCCGATCCACCTGATGGCCCGCCGCCACGGCCCGTACGCGCCGCGGATCAAGACCGGTGTCGCGTGGGACCTGCTGGTGCACGACGTCGACCTGGCGATCCAGTTCTTCGGCGGCGCGACCCCGCAGCGGGTCGCCTCCGGCGCGGGCTACTTCCACCCGAGCTCGGTCGAAGGCGCCGAGGACACCATCGAGACGGTGCTGTCGTTCGAATCCGGGCTCGCCACGGTTTCCGCGTCGCGCCTCGGCCAGCGCAAGGTCCGCTCGCTCTGGGTGTCCGAACTGGACCGCATGATCGAGATCGACCTGCTCCGCCGCGACGTCACCATCTACCGGCACGTGTCGCATGACTCGGTCACCGAGGACGGCCTCGGCTACCGCCAGCAGACCGTCATCGAAATCCCGGAGCTGGTGACCGCGCGCGAGCCGCTCGCGACGCAGCTGGACCGCTTCGTCGACCTGCTCGAAGGCAAGATCGACGCCGGCACCGAGCGGGACCTGATCCTGCCGTCGCACGCCGTCGTCGACCAGGTGCTGACGCAGGCCGCGGCCTGATCTCTCGCATTTCGCGTTATTTGGTGAGGCGCTGGCCCTTCGCGTCGTACGCGACGAGGGGGGTCAGTACTCCGGCCGACTCCACCTGGGCGCCGTCGAACCAGAAGATGACGACCGAGGGATCCTCGCTCCAGGGAATCGCCTTGGCCTCGACCGGCTTCCCGCGGACGGTGCTGGTGATCCGTGCCGCCGGCCCGGCGAAGTAGCCGAACACGGGTACGAACGTCCCCCGGATCACGTCGCCGCCGTCCACCGCGTGGAAGCCGAACGACCGATCGGATCCCTTGAACTCGTTGCTGGCCAGGAGCGCGTCGTACTCACCCGACTGGCTTCGGTACGCGACCTGGAGACCGAAGCTGACATCCGGCATCTGCGGCTCTTCGATCGCGAAGGCGTAGAGCACGAGTTCGCGGCCGCCTTCGCCCTTGACCCCGAGCGGGATCGGCTCACCGAAAGGCCGGTCCGCCGGAGCCGCGGTGATCGTCGGGCTCGCCGGGGCGGGCTGCGGCGGAACGGGCGAGCTCGCGACCGGCGCGCTCACGGCAGGCGCGCTCGCGGCGGGCGGAAGCGGGCGCTGAGCCGGTTCCTTGAGCGCGACCGCGCCGACGATGACCAGCACCGTCACCACGGCGGCCGCGATCCCGCCCCCGCCGGTCGCGAGACGGCGACGACGGCGGATACGCCTGCCCTTGGTCATGATCGCGTCGAGGTCGGGCTCGGCGAACCCTTCGGCGGGCGGTTCCCGCAAGGCCGAACGCAGCGTTTCGAGGTCGGTCATCGGCCCAGCCCTCCGATCAGTTCCGTGCCGTCCTCCGCGGTGATCCGCAGCTTGCTCAGGGCGCGGGAATTGGTGCTCTTCACGGTGCCGATGGAGACACCCAGTTCGCCGGCCACGTCGGATTCCTTCAAATCGAAGAAGTGCCTGAGCACCACGACGGCCCTTTCCCGGTCTGTGAGCGAACGTAACGCGTCAAGCAGCCATTTCCGCTCGACGACGGCACCGGCGACGTCCATGCCGCTCGGCTGCTCGGGGATGTCCTCCGTGGCGTTCTCGCGGATCGGCCGCCGCCAGCCGTCGATGACGTGGTTGACCAGGACCTGCCGCGCGTAGGCGTACGCGTCCTTGCGGCGTACGCGCGACCAGGCCGCGTACGTCTTGGCGAGCGCCGTCTGGGTGGCGTCCTCGGCCTGATGACGGTCGCTGGTGAGCAGGTAGGCCGCATGCTGGAGACGAGTCGCCGAGTTCCGCACGAACTCGACGAACTCGTCATCGCCGCGAGCCACCCTGGTCCTCATCTCCGTTCGACGGTTGACCACCTGAAAGGTTGCCTCGGCCGCTGTCGTTCTCAGTTCTTCCGGCGAGTGAACCGGAGCGCGACGACGACACCGGCCGCGACCGCCGCGATCGCGAGAACGATCCACACCCAGGTCGGCACCAGGTCCTCGGGAGTGGTCACGGCGGCCTGCGGTGCCGGGGTCGCCGCGCCGCTGCTGCTCGCCGGAGCCGGGGCTTGGCTGCTCGACGGGCTCGGGGAGGCCGCGGGTGCGGGTGCGCTGAGGTTGAACTTCACCGAGCCGCTCGCGGCGTGCGTGTCCTCGAAGGTCACCTTGTAGCGGAGGGTGTACTCCCCCGCGGGCCCGACGGCCTTGACCGGCGCCGTGACGACCGATCCGGCGACCTCCGCCCGGCCGACCGTCCACGACGCGTTCTCGGGGCCGGTGATCTGGATCGGGTTGTCGTCGGCCAGGGTGACCGGGCCCGAGAAGGTCAGCTTGATCTGCGTCGGCGGCGTCGCCAGCGAAGCGCCCCTCGCCGGGTCACTGCTCTTCAGCTCCGAGTGGGCCAGTGCCGGGGACGCGGCGCCCAGCAGGGCCAACCCGGTGACCAGCAGCGACGCGCCGAACCGTTTGAACCTCATCTGACACCCTTCTCACCCGGGGACTCCCCGTCGAGCCTAGTAGCCGGGCGTGGGACGGGCGTTGGTTCCGGCTGTCGAGCCCTTATGTCGTCAAGGGCACCTTTGAGACGTTGATCGTCTCTAAGGTGCCCTTCACGACATACCCACGACCGCTGGCGCCTGCGGTGCGAACGTGGTTCTAGCCGTCCTTACCACTCACGAGCCATTCAAGGGCGCTGCGCGTGGCGGGTGGTCAGCGCGTCGAGGTCAAGTTCGAGCGGAGTGCCGTCGAAGTCGAGGCTCACCTTGCCGGTGTGCTCGCCGAAGTTCTCGTACTCGCCGTCGATCAGGCGGTAGGTGGTCATACTCGCCGGTTCTTCGAGGTCGACGATCCAGTAGTGCTCGATACCGACTTCGGCGTATTCCGAGAACTTGGTGACGCGGTCGGTGCGGACGGTGCCCTCGGACAGCACCTCGATGACAAGCCGCACGTCCTCCGGCGACGACCTGCGGACGTTCAGCTCGGTCGAGCTCGTGACGAGGACGTCCGGCACTCGAATACTCAACGGTTCTTCGGCGAGCAGCAGTTCGACTCCGGCGAGGGCGACCAGATCCGGAAGGCGCTCGTCCAGCCAGTACGCGAGCCGCGTGACCGCCAGTTGGTGCCGGGTGTCCAGGAATGGCGCCGCGACCAGGACGCCACCGGCCACTTCGGCGCGATTCCGGGGCATGGCCGCCCACTCGTCGAGGGTCACCTGAGTCATCGGTGCCGAGCGTAGTGCGGACTCGAGTGAGAATTCACCACTCGGCCCAGTGATGGGCGGCCGCACTCTTGCGGACTCGCAGCGGCGTGTCGCGAAAGCCACTTTCGGGACATCAGACGTCGCGAAAGTGGCTTTCGCGACGTGGTCGCCGGAGCGCGCGCCGGACTACTCCGTGAAGTCGCCTGCCGGAGCGCCCCAAGCCCCCGGAGCGTCCCCGCGCTCCTCCGCCAGCTCCCGCCGCCGCGCGTTCTCGGCGCGCACCCGCTCCACTTCGGACTGGATGTACTCGTCGTCGTACTTCTGGAACACGCGCGCGGGGTTGCCCGCGACCAGTGTGCGCGGCGGGACGTCCTTGGCGACCACGGAATTCGGCTGCACGGTGGCGAAATCGCCGATCGTGACGCCTGCCATGATCACCACGAGGCCGCCGATGAAGCAACCTTTGCCGATTTTCACGGGTTTGCGCTCGATGAGGTCGCTGCCGGAGTGGTTCTGCAGCGTCATGTTCGCGAGCCAGCTGGAATGCGTGAAGATCAGCGTGTTGAGCCCGATGCTGGTGTGCTCGCCGATCTCCAGCCCGCCACTCGCGTCGAGCGCGGCGCCTTCGCCGATCCAGCAGTGTTCGCCGATCTTCAGGTTCTCCGGGCTGATGATCTTGACCCGTTCGCGGACCCTCGTCGACTCCGGCAGCCCGTAGAACTTCGCACGCTCGGCGTCGTTCATGTACTGCGAGACGAGTTCGGTCAGGATCTGCGGGCGCAGGCGGTTGCTGCGCTCGTCATCGAAGAACATCGGCCTCGGTCACCAGTTTCTCGAAGGTACGCAGGTGTTCCTCGGCGACGACGTCGAGGCCGAAGTTGGCCCGCACCATCGCGCTTTCCCGCTGTGCCACCAAAGCCCGCTTCTCGGGGTCGTCGAGCAGTTCGATGACGGTGTTCGCCACCGCCTCGCTGTCGTCCGGCCGCACCAGCAGGATGTTCTCGCCGTTGCGCAGTTCGATGCCCGGGTAGTTGTCCTCCGTGACCGACGCGATGGTCGCGGTGCCCGAGAGCATCGCCTCCAGCGACGCGGTGCCACAGCCGCCGTTGAGGTCGTGCGTGACGATGTCGGCGGCGGCGAAGTACGCGGGGACGTCGGCCTTCGGCACGGCGCCGGTCACGATGATGGCGTCCGCGACGCCCAATTCTTCCGCCCGCTTCAGGAAGACGTCGTGGTAGACGCGGCCGACGACGACCACCTTCACCCCGGGGTGCTTGTCCAAAATGGACGGCAGCGCCTCGACCAGCGGGAGCCGGTTGCGCAGGGGGATCACGTGGCCGAGCGAGACGATCACCGGACCGTCGCCGAGTCCGTGCTCCGCCCGGACGTCGAGGGTCAGCGGCTTCTCGAAGTTCCCCGTGTCGACGGCGATCGGGAAGTAGTCCGAGTTCGCGTCGCTCGTGCCGTAGCGCTCGACGCAGTAGTCGACCCCGAGTTTGTCGAGGATGACGTAGCGCGGCTTGAGGTAGCGCAGGATCGGGTTCACCAGCACCTTGTCCAGGAACCGGAAGACCCCGCCGTACAGCTTGTTGTCGCTGATCAGCAGCGTGTGGATGGTCAGCAGCATCGGCAGCTTGTGCCGCCGCGCGTACAGCCCGGCCAGCCACGACAGGTCGAAGAACTGCCCGTGCAGGTGGACGGCGTCCGGCTTGAACTCGTCCAGCAGTTTCCACAGCCGCCGCCAGTTCCCCGGCCGCAGCGAGGCGAAGCTCATGTCGAAGTCGATCGACAGGCCCAGCTGCGGCATCTTCACCGCGGGCAGGCGGACGACGCGGTAGCCGTCCTTCGTCTCGTCGGCCGGGGCGTCGGCGTACGCGGCGGTGATCGCGAGCACCTCGTGCCCGCGCGCCGCGTACTGCTCAGCCAGGGACGCCGCCATGTGCGCGCTTCCACCCACCCGCGGCGGGAAGAAGTTGTTCACGACCGCGATACGCATGGGGCGGCTCTCCCCCGGCCCGGCACTCACTCCGAGGCCTTCACCAGTTCGTACATGCCCTCTTCCACGGAGATCTTCGGCTCCCAGCCGAGGACCTCGCGGGCACGGGTGATGTCGGCGGCGCGGCGCGAGACCAGCACGTCGCGCTCGTTGAACAGCGGCTCGACGTTGACGCCGACGGCGTCGATGAGGATCTTCGCCAGCGTCGCGATGGAGGTGTCGATCCCGGTGCCGATGTTGATCGGCAGGTTCGCCTTCTCCGACTCCAGCGCCGCGACGACGGCGCGGGCCAGGTCCGTGACGTGCACGAAGTCCATCGACTGGTCGCCGCGGCCGTCGATGATCGGCGGCTGGCCGGCGCGCAGGCGCTGGATGAAGTGGTTGATCACCGACGTGTAGTAGGCCTCGATCTTCTGGCCGGGGCCGTACACGTTGAAGAAGCGCAGCGCGTTCCAGGACAGGCCCTTGGTGCGCTCGTAGAAGCCGAGCATGTCCTCGCCCGCGCGCTTCGAGATGCAGTACGGCGTGAGCGGCTTGAGCTCGTCGTCCTCGTGCATCGGCAGCCGCTTCGGGTCGCCGTAGACGGACGCGGTCGAGGCGAACACCAGCCGCTCGACACCCTCGTCCGCCGCGGCGGCGAAGACGTTGTGGTTGCCGACCATGTTGATGTCGATGGACTCGTGCGGGTCCGCGACCGACTTGTTGATCGACACGGTGGCGAAGTGGATGACGTGCGTGCAGCCGCGCATGGCCTCGCGCACGGCGCCGCCGTACCGGACGTCCTTCTCGACCAGTTCGACCTTGCCGGTGGCGACGAACTCGTTGATCCGGGCGCGGTCGCCGCGGGTCATGTTGTCGAAGACGCGGACGGTGTAGCCGCCCTCGATCAGCATCGGGATGACGTGCGCGGCGATGAAACCGCCGCCCCCGGTGAAGAGGACCTTCTTGTCGGGCATTTCTCTCCTAGCTCGGCAGTGCGGCGCTGACGGTCCCGATGACCCGGTCGACCTGGGCATCGGTGAGGTTGGCGTGCATCGGGATGGCGAGATGACGGGCGAAGAGGTCCGCCGAAACCGGCAAGGTCTGCTTCTTGCCGTAGATGGGCTGGAGGTGCGAGGCGTACGTGCCGAAGTTGCACTGCACGCCCTGCTCGCGGATCCGCAGCGCGAGCGCGTCGCGGTCGATCTCCGGGGCCACGGTGAGGATGTAGGCCTGCCACGGGTGCTCGCGGTCCGGCAGTTCCACCGGGACGTCGAGACCGGGCAGATTCTCGAACGCCTCGTGGTAGCGCTTGGCCACCGAACGGCGGGCCGAGAGCAGATCCGGGAGGCGGTCCAGCTGCACGTTCATGATCGCGGCCTGCACGTCCGAGAGCCGGAAGTTGTAGCCCAGCTCGTGGAACTCCGGGATCGGCAGCGCACCGGAACCCTCCCGGGTGATGGCGGGCTCGATGCCGTAGGTGTGCAGCTTGCGCGCGTGCGCGATGAGGTCTTCGCGGTCCGAGACCAGCGCGCCGCCTTCGCCCGCGGTGATTCCCTTGCGGCCGTGGAAGGAGAACGCGGCCAGGTCGGCGAGGCTGCCTGCCGGGCGGGTCTTGTACGTCGCGCCCGCGGCGCAGGCGGCGTCCTCGAACAGCCACAGGCCGTGCTTGTCGGCGATCGCGCGGTACTCGTCGAAGTCACCGGGCTGCCCGGCGACGTCGACGGCGAGGATGCCGACCGTGCGCGGGGTGATCAGGGCTTCGATGGACGCCGGGTCGGCGCTCCACACGTCGGGGCGGATGTCCGCGAACACCGGGGTCGCGCCGGCCTGGAGCACGGCGTGGCCGGTGGCGGGGAACGTGTAGTCGCCGACGATGACCTCGTCGCCCGGCTTCACACCGAGCACACGCAGCCCGAGGAAGAGTGCCGAGCCACAGTTGCTGGTGGTCAGGGCGTGCGCGGTGCCGACGGTCTTCGCGAAGCGTTCCTCGAAACGGCGGCACGCGGGGCCGGCACCGGCCAGCCAGCCGGACCGGAACACCTCCGCCACGGCGGCGAGTTCTTCTTCGCCGACGGTCGGCTGACCGAGGACCACGGGTTCCTGCGTAGACATACCTCTCCCATTGCGTGGGGACCCGGCGAAGTGTATAGACGCCGATCGGCGTAGTTCGGGCGGGCTGGATCCGCCCAGGTCAACGACGCCCTATCCATCCATTCCCCCGCCACCGCCCTCAATGGAGAAGCTGCGCTTCCATCCCTAATCTTTAGCCCATGCGATTCGGCGTTCTGGGGGCGACGGAGGTACGCCGCGACGACGGCACCACCGTTCCGATCGGCGGGCCCAGGGTCCGGACGCTGTTCGCGTTGCTCGCGCTGGAGGCGGGCCGGATCGTCCCGGCGGAGCGCCTCATCGACGGTCTCTACGGCGAACAACCACCCGAAGGTGTGGCGAACGCGCTGCAATCGCAGGTCTCGCGGCTGCGGGGCGCGCTGAAAGAGCTCGCGCCCGTCGAGTTCAGCCCGGCGGGCTACCGGCTCGCCGTGGACCCCGACGACGTCGACGTGCACCGGTTCGAGCGGCTCGCAGCAGAGGGACGGCGCACTCTCGCGGCGGGAGATGCCGCGAAGGCGTCCGAGCTGCTTCGCGATGCTCTCGGGCTCTGGCGTGGCCCGGCCTTCGCGGACATCACCGACGCGCCGTTCCGCGATCCGCAGGTCACCAGGCTGAATGAGCTGAAGACGTCGGCGATCGAGGACCGCGTCGAGGCAGAGCTCAAGCTGGGAAAGCACGAAGACGTCCTCGGCGAGCTTCGCGAGGTCATCGACGAGCAGCCGCTGCGGGAAAAGTCCCGCGCGCTGCTGATCCGCGCGCTGCACGCCGCCGGGCGGCAGGCCGAGGCGCTCACCGCGTTCGAGGACGCCCGCCGCGTCCTCGCCGACGAACTCGGCGCGGATCCCGGGCCGGATCTCGCCGCCGCGCATCTGGCCGTGCTTCGCGGTGAGACACCGCCTGCCAAGGGCACGACCACGGCGCTTCCCGCGCAACTCACCAGCTTCATCGGCCGCGAAGGCGATCTCCGGCACGTGCTCGACAGGCTGGAGAGTTCGCGGCTGGTGACGCTGACCGGACCTGGCGGGGCGGGCAAGACGCGGCTGGCCATCGAGACCGCGGCAGCCGTGGACCTCCCCGCCGTCTTCGTCGAGCTCGCTCCGTACACCGAGGACTCCGATATCGCCCACGCCGCGCTGACCGCGCTCGGCCTGCGGTCGGTCCCGCTCGGGACGGTCACCGCGCCGGTGGAGAACGCGCCGGTGGAGCGGCTGATCGACGCGCTGGCCGAACGGGCCGTCCTGCTGGTGCTCGACAACTGCGAGCATCTGATCGAGGCCGCCGCGAAACTGGCCGCCCGGCTGCTCGGCGCGGCTCCCGCGCTGCGGGTGCTCGCCACCAGCCGCGAACCGCTGGGCATCACCGGTGAGGTCGTCTCCCCCGTGCCTCGGCTCGCCGTGCCGCCGCCGGGCACGCCGCCCGCCCGGTCGCTGGAGTTCGCCGCGGTCCGCCTGTTCGCCGACCGCGCGCGGGCGGGCGATCCGGGTTTCGTGGTCGACGACGAGACCGCGGGCGACGTCCAGCGGGTCTGCGCCGCGCTCGACGGGCTGCCGCTGGCCATCGAGCTCGCCGCCGCGCGCGTGCGGACCCTGCCGGTCGGCGAGATCGCGTCCCGGCTGGACGACCGGTTCGGGTTGCTCTCGCGGGGCAGCCGGGTCGCCGAAAGCCGTCATCGCACGCTGCGCGCCGTCGTCGAGTGGAGCTGGGATCTGCTCGACGAGGACGAACGCCTGCTCGCCAGGCGGCTGACCGTCTTCGCGGGCGGCACGACCCTGGACGACGCCGAAGCGGTCTGCGCCGTGCCGGACATCGCGGAACTGCTTCCGTCCCTTGTGGACAGATCGCTGGTCGAACGCACCGGGGACCGGTATCGGATGCTCGAAACCATCCGGGCCTTCTTCACCGAAAAACTCGTCGAGGCGGGTGAAACCGAGCGCTTGCGGCGCGCACACGCCGAGCATTTCCTCGCCCTCGCCGAGGAAGCGGATCCGTTGCTGCGCACGGGCGACCAGCTGATCTGGCTCGCCCGGCTCGACGCCGCCTACGACGATCTCCTGGCCGCGTTGCGCTGGGCCGCCGAATCCGACGTACGGATCGCGCTCCGGCTTTCTGCTGCGCTGGTGCTGTACTGGTGGATGCGCGGTCGCCGCTTCGAGGGTTCGACGCTGTGTTTGGAAGTGGTCAAACGGCTCGGAGAACGGGCACCGGACGGTCTCGAAGAGGAGTACCAGCTCTGCGTGCTCACCGCCGCCGCGGGACTGCGGGGCCACGAGGCGCTCGACCGGCATTTGCCATTGGTGGACGGCCTCATGCTGAATATCGCCAAGGCGCCCCGGAACCCGGCACTGCTGCTGTTGATGGGCGTCGTGTCCGGCCCGCCCGGTGACGACGACGCGCTGATCAGACGCAGCCGGGTGCTGCTGGCGAACAGCGATGCCTGGAGCCTCGCCCTCGCGCCGACCGGTTACGGCCTCCGCGCGCTGATGCAGGGCGAACTCGACACAGCGGAAGAGTTCCTGCTCGAAGGGGCGCAGGCGTTCCGCTCGATCGGCGAACGCTGGGGCCTTTCGATGGCCCTCGACCATCTCTCCCAGATCCTGATCTGGACGAACCGGCAGGCCGAAGCGCTGGAAACGATGAACGAGGCCCTGCGGCTGATGCGGGAACTCGGCGCGTCCGACGACAACGCGGACCTGCTGTGCCGTCGCGGCGGCAGCAAGCTGCTCCACGGCGACGCGGCGGGCGCGCGGGCGGATTTCGAACTCGCCATCGAGATCGCGCGCCGCGCCGGGATGCCCGAGAGCCGAGCGGCCGGGTACGTCGGTCTGTCGTTCCTCGCCCGGCACGAGGGCGATCTGGCGGCGGCCCGTGCGCTGAGCGAACGCGCGCTCGCGGAGTGTTCCGGTGGTTCGTTCGCGGCCGAAGGAGTGCGCGCCGGCGCGAAGATCTCCCTCGGCTGGGTCCTGGCCGCCGAGGGTGACGCCGACGGGGCCGAGGAGCTGCACCGGCTGGCGCTGGTGTCGGCGGACCGCTGGCACGACAGCACCACCATGGCCTGCGCCGTCGAGGGTCTCGCCGGGGTCGCGCTGGTGCGGGGCGACGCCGAGCGGGCGGCGGTCCTGATCGGCGCGGCGGTGACCATCCGGGGCACCCCGTTCGCCGTCGATCTGGACGCCGCCCTGCTCAGGACGACCGTGCGCGAGCGGCTCGGTGACGACTTCGACCGGGCCTACCGCCGCGGGCTCGGCCTGCGGGGTGCCGCCCAGCTGACCGGGAATCTCTAGGCGCGGGTCAGCTGCGTGCCCTGCGGCGCGAAGCGGCCGACGGCCTCGGCGAGGAGCCGCTGGTCGAGTTCGCTGTCCTGGACCGCGACGTACAGCGGTGCCGCGTTGACCGGGACCGCGCCCAGGCGGGTCATCCCCGGGCCGACCGGGTCGATGGTGAGGCGGGTGACGTCACGCCACGGCACGACCGTCCGCTCGATCCGGATGCCCACCGCGTCCAGTTCGAAGAGCACCCACTGCTGGTCGTGCAGCGATTTCACGTAGCCGATGGCCGCGCAGCCGACGGCGATCGCGATGATCCGCAGCACGCCGGGCCCTTCCAGCGAGCCGACCAGCGCGATGAAGCCGAGGACGACCACCACCATCCCGGTCAGCTTCGCGGCGCCGACCAGGCCCGCGTTCGGTTTGTGCACCCGGAACCGCACGGCGCGCATCAAATGTTTGGTGAGCAGCCCGCCACCGATCGCGGCGGCCAGCCCGAGCATCGTCACCACCAGCGAAACCGGGGAGAAGTCGGCGACGACGTTGTAGCCGGCGACGAGCGCGACGAATCCGCCGACGACGGCCAGCATCAGCGCGAGCTTGCCCTTGCGCACGTCCTGCTCGCGGCGTTGGAGGGAGGCCTGGTCGGGTGCGGCGAGGAAGCCGCCGTCGATGTTCCTCATCGGGCGTCACGCTGCGCTTCGGCAGCCGAGCGGCGCTCGCGCTGACGGCGGTCGAGGACGTACAGCAGCACGCCGGCGCCGGCGCTCACGGCGGCGTAGAGCAGGTCCTGCAGGCCGTCGTCCGGGTAGCCGGTGGAGAACTCGACCATCGCGAGCGCGACGAAGAGGACGCTGAGGACGGCCCCGCCGATGATGTACACCTTGTTGCTGAGCATGGTTTCCCTCGCTTGTCGTTGCCTGGTGGGACCACTTTCGCTCGGGGCACATGACATTCCGATGACATGCACTGACAGCGTTCGGTGCGTGGACGGTCAGCGGCGGCGGACACCCTCCGTGCCATGACTTACGTAGCGGGATCTCCCGAAGACTTCCTCGCCGTGCGGCATTTGACGTTGCGCGGCTCCCAGGCCGAAATCGGTCATGCCCTCGGCGCCGAGGTGAAGGCGCGCTCGGAATGGTCGCCGCCGACGCTCGATCCGATCGTGGCCAAGGCGCGGCGTACCTGGTTCGCCCGGAACTGGCCTCAGTACGCGGCGCGCACGGCCGGGTTCGCCGAGGCGCACGGGTTCGCCGCCGACGCGGCGGTCTCCTTCGACGACGCGAGCGCCTTGCCCCCTGGATCGGGTTGTTCGGCGCTCTGGACGGGGAGCGAGCTCGGCCGCAACTACGACTTCTTCACCATGAGCTGGACTCAGCTGGGGGCGGTGCTGGCCGGTGAGGAGCCGGTCGACGACGGGACCGTGCCGATGGCGTCACGGCCGTACGTCCTGACGACGATCCCCGACGACGGCATCGCTTCGACCTCGCTCACCATGTCCACAATGGACGGTGGAACGGAGGGCGTCAACGAGGCCGGGCTCGTCGTCACCCTGCTGATGGCCGAGGTCGAGACGGCCATGCCGCTGGACCACGGTCCGCAGGCCGGCCTCTCGGTGCTGCAGGTGTACCGGTATCTGCTGGACACCTGCGAAACCGTCGAAGAGGCGAAGGAAGCGCTGATGCTCGCCAAGCAGTACGCGCACGGCGCGCCCTGCCACTACATCGTCGCCGACACCTCCGGCCGCGGCTTCGTCTACGAACGCGGAGCGCACGACGTCGAGTACTTCGTCGAGGTTGCCGACGGGCCGCTGTGCGTCACGAACCACCTGCTGCACCGTCATCCGGATCTCGACGCGCTGCCCGAAGACAACCCCGAGACCATGCGCACCTACGAGCGGCTTCGCACCATCACCAAGGAAGCGGACTCCGGAACGCGGGACGCGCTCGACACGGTGGCCTTCGCGGTCGAGCCCGGCGCGCCGTGGCGGACGTTGTGGCGCAGCGTCCTCGACCCGTCGGCCCGCACCCTGAGCACCCGGTTCTACCTGGGTGACGGCGAGAACGGCACCGCGCGGCACACGCCGGAGCTCACGTTCGGGGTTTCGCGGTGACCATCGGCAAGGGCCGCAAGATCGGCACCGTCGCGGTCTGCGTGCTGGCGCAGCTGCTGATCGCGATCGACCTGACCGTGCTGCACCTGGTGCTGCCGTCGCTTTCGGAAGAGATGCACCCGTCGACGACGGAACTGCTGTGGATCGCCGACGCGTACGGTTTCGCCCTCGCCGGGCTGCTGATCACGATGGGGAACATCGGCGACCGGATCGGGCGGAAGAAGCTGCTGCTGATCGGGGCGTCGCTGTTCGGTGTCGCCTCGGTGATCACGGCGTACGCGCCGACGGCGGAACTCCTGATCGCCGCCCGTGCGCTGCTCGGGATCGCCGCCGCGACGCTGATGCCGTCGACGCTGTCGATCGTGCGGAACGTGTTCACCGGCAAGGAACGCGCGGCCGTGATCGGGGTTTCGAGCGGGCTGACGATCCTCGGTTTCGGGATGGGGCCGCTCGTCGGCGGTTTCCTGCTCGACCACTTCTGGTGGGGCTCGGTGTTCCTGGTCAACGTGCCGGTGGTCGTGGTCATGGTGATCGCGGGCGCGCTGATCCTGCCCGAGTCGAAGAACCCGGTGTCCCATCGCATCGATGTGCCCAGTGTGCTGCTCTCGCTCGTCGGCATGGTCGGGATCGTCTACACGATCAAGGAAATCGCGTACAAGGGCTGGGGCCACTGGGACGTCGCGGTCGCCGCCGTGCTCGGCATCGGCTGCCTGCTGGCGTTCGTGCTGCGGCAACCGCGGCTGGCCGAACCGTTGATGGACCTGAAGCTGTTCGCCCAGCGGGCGTTCTCGGCGACCGTCGGCACCACGATCCTGGCGATGTTCGCGCAGCTCGCGGTCTCGCTGATGTTCGCGCAGTACCTGCAGCTGGTGGCGGGCTGGTCACCGCTGAAGTCCGGGCTCGCCGGGCTGCCCGGGATGGGCGGCGCGATCCTCGGCGGCGTGCTCGCGCCGCTGGCGATCAAGGCCTTCGGGCGCGCGGTCACCATCGGACTGGGCTGTGCCCTGTCGGCGGTCGGGTTCGCGTTGTACTCGGCGGTCGGCGTGACGATCGTCTACACCGACCTGCTCGCCGCGATGATCGTCTTCGGGGTCGGGCTGTCGCTGATCCTCTCCGTCGCGACGGACACGGTGCTCGGCGTCGTGCCGAAGGCCAGGGCGGGCGCCGCGTCGGCGATCTCCGAGACGGCGACCGAACTCGGTGGGGCGCTGGGGATCGCGGTCCTCGGCAGTGTGCTCGGCGCGCTGTACCGGAACGAGCTCGTCCTCCCGGCGGGCGTGCCGCCCGAAACATCGGCGGCGATTTCGGACACCCTCGGCGGCGCCGTCCAGGTCGCGGCGCAGCTCCCGCCGGAACAGGGTGCGCTGGTCCTGGCGAGTGCGAAGTCGGCGTTCGTCGACGGGTTGCAGGTGACGATGCTGTGCTCGGCGGCGCTGATGGCGGTGCTGGCGGTGAGCGCGCTGTTCACGTTGCGCGGGGTGCCGAAGGTCCTCGAAGACCCTGAGGACGAACCGGCTCCAGCCCCGGCTCCTGTGGCTGTGTCCTGATCGCGCGTGAAGGCCCCCTTCCCTCGGCTGAGCCGAGGGAAGGGGGCCTTCACGCGCGATCGTCAGCGCGGGCCGGCGAGCGGGACCGCGCGTTTGTCGCCGGACCGCACCATGGCCAGCAAGGGTTTCGCGGCCACCTTGAGCAGCCGGGCCGCGAAGGTGCGGCCGTTGCGGCGGGCGATGTCCGGGCCGAAGGCGTCCATCAGCGCGACGAGCCCCGGCAGCGGCCGCACGAACAGCGTCACTTCGGCGATGAGCCCGTCTTCGCCGAGTTTCAGCACCGCCGCCTCCTCGATCTCCTCCCCGCCGATGCGCGCGGTGTAGACGACGACCCGCGTCGTCTCGTCGCCGGTGTCGGTGTGGAACCGGATGTCGCGCAGATGCGAGTACGCGACCTCCAGCAACGGCCTGAGTTCCGCGTGCCCGCTGAACCGCACCCGGCTCGTCAACGGCGAGTGCACGACGGCGTCCGGAGCGAAGATGCTCAGCGCGAGGTCCACGTCACGGGTCTCGAGGGCGCGGCGGTACCGCTCGGCGGTTTCGATGCTCATGTGTCCTCCTGGATCAGGTTCCCCAGCCCGCGCCACAACAGATCCGTCGTGAGCGCGACGACCTGCTCCCGCGGGATGTCGCGGTTGTCCCACCACCAGGTGGCGATGGCGTTCAGTGCGCTCTTCGCCGCTTCGGCGATCGCTTCGTTCGCGCGGTCGCGCGGCAGGTCCGCGGTCAGCGCCAGCCCGGGTACCTGGCCGAACACCTCGGTCAGCCGGGCGGTCGACCTGGCCTGCCCGCGCCGGTGCACCTCGGCGACCGCTTCGTCGGACGGCGTCTCGGCGAAGATCATCCGCCAGCCGCGTTCGTTCGTCTCCATCCAGGCGAAGATCGCCGCCACCCTGGCGCGCAGCAGCCCCTCGGCGGTGCCCGAAGGCGGCAGCTCCGCCCAGCCGGCCAGCAGACTGTCCACTTCGGACTCCAGGAGCCCGGCGTACAGCGCGGCCTTGGACGAAAAGTGGTCGTAGAGCACCGGCGTACTGATCCCGGCGGCCGTCGCGACCTCGCGCATCCCGGCCGCGTCGTAGCCGGACGCGGCGAACACCCGCGCCGCCGCGGCGAGGATCCGCTCCCGGCGTTCTTCCCTGCTCAAGCGCTTACCTGACATCGGTCAGGTACGCTACCACCGAACCTGACAGCTGTCAGGTAGCGCTCCGGGTAACCTGGTCGATCGTGCGCACAGTCGTAGTCATCGGAGGCGGGATCGTCGGTCTCGCCACCGCCTGGGAGCTGACCAAACGGGGCCTGGACGTCACGGTGCTCGAGAAGGAGGACCACTGGGCGGCCCACCAGACCGGGCACAACTCGAACGTCGTGCACGCGGGGCTCTACTACAAGCCGGGTTCGTTCAAGGCCAGGATGGCGACCGCGGGCAACCGGTCCATTGTGGACTTCGCCCGGCAGTACGGGGTGCCGGTCGAGGTCTGCGGCAAACTCGTCGTCGCCACCTCCGACGCGGAGCTTCCGGCCTTGAAGGTGCTCGCCGAACGCGCCGAGGCGAACGGCGTCCCGGCGAAGCTGATCACGCCGTGCGAGGCCCGCGAGTACGAACCCGAGGTCTCGTGCGTCGCCGCGCTGCGCGTGGAGTCCACCGGCATCATCGACTTCGCGGGCGTCTGCACCGCCTTGGTGCGGCTGCTCGACGAAGCCGACGCCGACCTGCGCCTCGGCACGCCCGCGCTGGGGATCCGGCCCGGCCGCACGGGCGGCGTCGAGGTGGCGACCGGTGGCGAAGTGATCCACGCGGACGCCCTCGTCAACTGCGCCGGCCTGCACGCCGACCGCGTCGCGCGGCTCGCCGGGCTCACCCCGAGCGCGCGGATCGTGCCGTTCCGCGGCGAGTACTACGAGCTGAAGCCGGAACGCCGCCATCTCGTGCGCGGCCTGATCTACCCGGTCCCGGACGCGTCGCTGCCGTTCCTCGGCGTGCACCTGACCCGCATGCTCGACGGCAGCGTGCACGCCGGCCCCAACGCCGTGCTCGCGCTTCGCCGCGAGGGCTACACCTGGCGCGACATCTCGGCGAAGGACCTCGCCGAGGTCGCCCGCTTCCCCGGCGTCTGGCGGCTCGCGCGCAAGTACGCGTACCCGACCGGGCTCGACGAGGTCCGCCGCTCGTTCTCGCGCCGCCGCTTCGCCGAAAGCCTCGCGCGGCTCGTCCCCGCCGTCACCGAGGACGACATCGTGCGGCACGGCTCCGGCGTCCGCGCGCAGGCGCTGCGCCCGGACGGCGCGCTCGTCGACGACTTCCTGATCGAGACCGCGCGGAACCAGGTGCACGTCCTCAACGCGCCCTCACCGGCGGCGACCAGCTCGCTGGAGATCGCGAAGCACATCGCCGACGAATTGACCGGCTAAAAGGCGGGCATGTTCCCGGTCACCAGCGGCATCACGGCTTGCGGGATTTCGCAGGCCTTGGCGTTGTCGCTGAGGTCACCGGTGTCGACCTTGACCGAGGACGTCTCCGTGACCGGCAGCATCGCGACGCAGATCGGGCTGTCCGGGCTCGAGTAGACGAACCACTTCTTGCCCGCCACCATCTGCTCGACCGGGGTGCCGTCGAGACCGGGAACGTCCTCGAGTTTCGTCGCCGTGTAGATCCACAGGTCGAGCGCCTTCTTGCCCTTGTCGCCGTCGTTGTCGTCCCACTGGCAGCCGTTCTTCGGATCCCTCGACGAACCGTTCATCGGCCGCGCGGGCTGGAGGTTGAACGGCGTCACCTGCTCCGGCTTGAGCAGCGAGCACGGATCGACGGTCAAGAGCGGCCCGGAGGGCTCGATCGGCTTCTGGCCCGGAGGCGCGGTGAGCGGCGGGCTCGGCTGTCCGCCCGGCAGGTGGGACGCGACCGCGGGAGCCGCGGCCTTCGCCAGGTCGCAGGCCTTGGTGACGTCTTCGCCGGGGGCCTCGCTGGTGATCTCGACGAAGGTCTTCGGGTCGAGTTCGGTCATCAGCGAGCAGTGGCTCGGGCCGAAGATCGACGCGTACCGGGTCCAGGTGAACCCGCCGATGCCGAACTTCTCGCCAGGAAGCGCGCCGCTGACGTAGTCGACCAGCGAGAGGTCGAAGCTCTGCGACACCTCCAGCGTGACCCCGTCGGGCGCGTCCTCCAGCTCCGGATACCGGCAGGTCCCGGGGATCTTCCGGGCCTTGTCCGCCGGACGCTCCTTGCCGGGGAAGGTGACCCCGATGGCTTCCGCCTGCTCCTGCGAGAGCAGCTTGCACGGCTCGGCCTTCGTGATGACCGGCCCCTGCCCCGGCACCGGCGACGCCGTACCGCCGACGACCGACGTGCAGCCGCCGAGCGTCAGCACCGCCAGCCCGATCGCGAGCGAATTCCGAAACCGCATGCGTCCTCTTCCCCTCACCGCCGACGGCTACTTGGATGCCGGCGTGAGCACCTCGGTTCCGCCGAGGAAGGGGCGAAGCGCCTCCGGCACCCGGACGGAACCGTCTTCGAGCTGGTGGTTCTCCAGGATCGCGACGATCCACCTCGTGGTGGCGAGCGTGCCGTTCAGCGTGGCGACGGTCTGCGGGCGGCCGTCGTCGTCGCGGTAGCGGATGCCGAGGCGGCGGGCCTGGAAGGTCGTGCAGTTCGACGTCGAGGTCAGCTCGCGGTAGGTCCCCTGCGACGGCACCCACGCCTCGCAGTCGAACTTCCGGTACGCCGAGGTGCCGAGGTCGCCGGTGGCGGTGTCGATCACCCGGTACGGGACCTCGATCTTGGCGAGCATCTGCTCTTCCCAGTCCAGCAGGCGCGCGTGCTCGGCTTCGGCGTCCTCGGGACGCGTGTAGACGAACATCTCGACCTTGTCGAACTGGTGGACGCGGATGATGCCGCGGGTGTCCTTGCCGTACGAACCGGCCTCGCGGCGGTAGCAGGACGACCAGCCCGCGTACCGCTTCGGGCCGTTGGCGAGATCGAGGATCTCGTCGGCGTGGTAGCCGGCGAGCGGGACCTCGGAGGTGCCGACGAGGTACAGGTCGTCGTCGCGCAGCCGGTAGACCTCCGACGAGTGCGCGCCGAGGAAACCGGTGCCCGCCATGATCTCCGGCCGCACCAGGGTCGGGGTGATCATCGGGGTGAACCCGTTCGCGGTCGCCTGCGCGACCGCCATGTTCAGCAGGCCGAGCTGGAGCTGGGCGCCGATACCGGTGAGGAAGTAGAACCGCGAGCCCGAGACCTTCGCGCCGCGCTCCATGTCGAGCGCGCCGAGACTCTCGCAGAGTTCGAGGTGGTCCTTCGGCTCGAAGTCGAACTTCTTCGGCTCGCCGACGTGCTTGAGCACGACGTAGTCGTCCTCGCCGCCCTCGGGCGCGTCGGGGTGGACGAGGTTCGGCACCAGGCGGTGCAGCTGCTCGAACTCCTCCGACGCCTCGGTCTGCTCGACCTCGGCCGTCTTGACCTGGGCGGCGAGGTCCTTCGCCTTGGCGAGCAGCTCGGCCCGCTCGTCACCCTGTGCCTTGGGGATGAGCTTGCCCAGCGACTTCTGCTCGGCGCGCAGCTTGTCGGCGGCGGCGATGGAGGACCGGCGACGGGAGTCGAGGGAGAGCAGCTTGTCGACCACTCCTTCGTCCTCGCCACGGGCGCGCTGCGAAGCGCGCACGACGTCCGGGTCATCGCGCAGAGTCCTGGGGTCAATCACGAGTGCTGAGAGTAGTCCGTGCCGACCGCACAAAATGTGCGGGTCCGCGCGGATAACCCGACAGTCTGATCGTTGCCGCCCGTTTCGGGCCGTCCCCATACTGAGATCTCCCTGCTGCGGACGGAGAAACCCGATGACCGATGCGGACCTGCTGGCGCGGCACAAGGCGGTACTGCCGTCGTGGCTGGCGCTCTACTACGACGAGCCGATCGAGATCGTGCACGCGCAGGACCGCCGGGTCATCGACTCGACCGGGCGCACCTACCTGGACTTCTTCGCGGGCATCCTGACGAACTCGATGGGCTACGACGTCTCGGCGATCAGCGACGCCGTGCGCAAGCAGCTCGACACCGGCATCCTGCACACGTCGACGCTGTACCTGATCCGCTCGCAGGTCGAACTGGCCGAGCGCATCGCGAAGCTCTCCGGCATCCCCGACGCGAAGGTGTTCTTCACCAACTCCGGGACCGAGGCCAACGACACCGCGCTGATGCTCGCCACCCAGTACCGGCGCAGCAACCAGGTGCTGGCGATGCGGAACTCGTACCACGGGCGGTCGTTCGCGACGGTCGGCATCACCGGCAACCGCGGCTGGTCGGCGTCGTCGCTCAGCCCGGTGAAGGTGAGCTACGTGCACGGCGGCTACCGGTACCGCAGCCCGTTCCGGGCGCTTTCGGACACCGAGTACATCGACGCGTGCGTCGCGGACCTGGTCGACGTCCTGGAGACGGGCACTTCGGGCGACGTCGCCTGCATGATCGCGGAGCCGATCCAGGGCGTCGGCGGCTTCAGCTCACCGCCGGACGGCCTGTTCAAGGCGATGAAGGAGGTCCTCGACCAGTACGGGATCCTGTTCATCTCCGACGAGGTCCAGACCGGCTGGGGACGGACCGGGGAACACTACTGGGGGATCCAGGCGCACGACGTCGTGCCCGACGCGATGACCTTCGCGAAGGGGCTCGGCAACGGTCTCGCGATCGGCGGTCTCGTGGCGCGCGGCGACCTGGTCGACTGCCTCACCGCGAACTCGATCTCGACCTTCGGCGGCAACCCGGTCGCGATGGCGGGCGCGGCCGCCGTGCTCGACCACATCGCCGACCACGACCTGCAGGCCAACGCGCTCGCCCGCGGCAACGAACTGCTCGACGGCCTGCGCGCGGCGGGGAACCCGCTGATCGGGGACGTGCGCGGCAAGGGCCTGATGATCGGCGTCGAACTGGTCGAGCCGGGCGGGATGACACCGAACCCGGGCGCCGCGGCGCGGATGATGGAGGAGACCAAGTCGCGCGGGCTGCTGATCGGCAAGGGCGGCCTGCACGGCAACGTCCTGCGGATCGCGCCGCCGATGACGCTCACCGCCGAAGAGGCCGCGGAGGGTCTCGGGATCATCGTGGACGCCCTGGCCGCCATCTCCTGACGCCCTCGTGAGTGGCAAGGACGGTTGGAACCGTCCTTGCCACTCACGAGGATCAGGAATGGACGAAGCGCGCGATGACCTCGCCCAGCCGTCCGCCCGCGTCCTCCTGCAGGAAGTGACCGGCGCCGGTGATCGTCGGATGCTCGAGTTCGCGGGCGCCACGCATCGAGCCCCGCAGTTCGAGGCCCCACGGCGCGGTGATCGGATCGCCGTCGGAGAACGAGACCAGGAACGGCTTGTTCAGTTCCGAAAGCACCTTCAGCGCCGCCCGGTTGGCGGCCGAGGCCGGATCGTCCGGGGTGATCGGCACCAGCGAAGGCATCGCGCGCGGCGCGGCCTTGTACATCTCGTTCGGGAAGGGCGCGTCATAGGCGGCGCGGACCTCCTCGGACAGCTTGGTCTGGCAGCCCGACTGGACGAACCGCCCGACGTCGAGCACCTGGGCGTTCTCGACGGTGTCGCGGAACTTGTGCCACAGCTCGGGCATGTCGGTGTCGCCGGTGGGGAGGCCGGTGTTGGCCGCGACGACCCTGGCGAACCGATCGGGGTTCTCGGCGACCAGCCGCAGGCCGATCAGGCCGCCCCAGTCCTGGCCGACCAGGGTGACGTCGGTCAGGTCGAGGACGTCGAAGGCGAACGCGCGCATCCACTCGACGTGCCGCTGGTAGGTGTGGTCGACCATGTCGCCGGGTTTGTCGGATCGGCCGAAGCCGACCAGGTCGGGCGCGATGGCGCGCAGCCCGGCGTCGGCGAGCACCGGGATGACCTTGCGATAGAGGTAGGACCAGGTGGGCTCGCCGTGCAGCAGGAGGACGGGCGGCCCGTCCTCGGGTCCGGCCTCCACGTAGCCCACTCTGATCACGCCGCCGTGAAGGTCGACGAGTTCCGCGTAGCGCGGTTCGAAGTCGAAATCGGGCAGGTCCGAGAACCGGTCGTCCGGTGTCCTCAAAAGGCGCACGACCCCCACGTTAGTGGGAATCGTGCGCCGATGCCGGTTTCAGCAGGTTAAGAAGTCACGAGATGGCGACGGCCACGATCAGGCCGAGGGCCAGGTGCGCGGAGGCCACCACGACGCTGGCGGGCGCGAACTTCTCGCTCTCGATGGTCGAGCGGATGTCGATCCGGGTCGCCCACTCCAGCAGCCGGACGGCGAGCACCTGCACGATGATGCCGAGCACGCCGTAGACCAGCGAGGTGATGAGGCCCTCGGTCAGGTCGCTGGCGGAGTTCGCGATGGCCACGACGATGATGAACGCCATCGACAGCAGGCCCGAAGCGGTGACGATGACCGCGTTCGGCAGGCCGCGGGTCACCAGCTGGGACAGCTTGCCGGGGGTGGTCCAGTCGATCGCCCAGAACCCGGCGAACATCATCAGCAGGCCGACGACGCCGTACAGCAGGATCGCGCCGATCCCTCGCACGAGGTCGGAGCCGAACGTGTCGGACAGCGCAAGGGTGGTGGTCACAGGGGTTCTCCAGGAAGTCAGGAATGTCAGGTTTGTGCGGTTGCTTCTATCACGACTCGACGATGCGGTGCGGGACGAACGCCGCACCGTCGTCGGTGACGAGTCCCGCGGTCTCGCGGATCCCGAGGCCGGCGGCCTGGTCCCCGACGATCCACGCGCCGAGCGCGGGCCGGTAGCCCTGGAACTCGGGGAGCGGATCGAACGCCTGGTAGACGAACCCTTCCGCGCCGTAGACGCCGTCGGTCTGCGTCTCGTACCCGGTGGCGACGATCTGCACGTTCGCGCCCTCGCGGCCGAGTTTCGGCTTGCGGACGTACTCGGTCAGCAGACCGGGGTCGTCGGCGAAGGCGGGCAGCAGGTTCGGATGCCCCGGGTAGTTCTCCCACAGGATCGCGAGCAGCGTCTTGTTGGAGAGGATCATCTTCCACAGCGGCTCGACCCACAGCGTGCGCGGCATGGTCTCGACGGCGAAGCGGCCGAACTCCTCGTCGACCACCCATTCCCACGGGTAGAGCTTCACCACGGTCGCCATCTGTGCCTCTTCGAGGTCGACGAACCGTTTGAGCACCGGGTCCCAGCCGATCTCCTCGATCGACAGGCCGACGGTGTCGAGCCCGGCCTCGGCGGCGGTCTCCTGCAGGTACGCCGTCGTCACGTGGTCCTCACCGGACGGATCGGCCGACGACCAGGTGAAATGCAGTTCGTTCGACGGCAGCTTGTCGGCGAGCTCGCCCCAGCGCTCGACCAGCTTCTCGTGGATCGAGTTCCACTGGTCGTCTTCGGGGAAGACCGCGGTCTTCCAGTGCCACTGCAGCACCGCGGCCTCGAGCAGCGAGGTCGGGGTGTCGGCGTTGTACTCGAGCAGCTTCGCCGGGCTCTTGCCGTCGTAGCGCAGGTCGAACCGGCCGTAGACGTGCGGATCCTGCCGCTTCCACGACTCGGCGATATGCGGCCAGACCCACTCGGGGATGCCGAAGCGGTGGTACTGCTCGGTGGTGATCACGTTGTCGACGGCTTCGAGGCACATCGAGTGCAGCAGCTCCACGTCCGCCTCGACGGACAGGATCTCGTCCATGTCGAAGACGTAGTGGACCGACTCGTCCCAGTACGGCCGGGACTTGCCGGAGCCGTCGCGGGCGGGCGTGCCGAAGACCAGGCCCTGCTCTTCGACGATGTGCTGCCAGTCCCGCCGGGGCGGCTTGGAATCCCGGTACACCTACGAGCCCCCGCTCTTGCCGCTGCCGCCGCTCTTGCCGCTGATGCCGAACCCGCCACGCTGGACCGACTTGCCCGATTTCGTGCTGATGTTCGCGTTCGACGGCGCGGTGTACGAGCCACCCGACACGCGCTGCCCGATCGCGCCGGAGCCGCCGTAGTTGTAGCGGTAGCTCTGCATCGGCCCACCGATACCGCCGATGGGGAGGAAGAAGAACCCGCCGCTGACGTAACCGCCGTGCGACCGCACGTAGTTCTCGTCGCAGTTCTGGTCGTTGTCGACGATCTCGGTGTCCCTGGTGGTGCAGACGGCCGTGACGTTCTCCGGCTTCGCGACCGTGTAGAACGTCGCGACCAGACCGACCAGACCGACCGTCACACCGGTTCCGATCAGGATCTTCTTCTTGGTCGAAGACTTCTTCTCGGCGGCGCGAGCGGCTTCGGCGGCCAGCGCCTCCTGGCGCTCCTGCTCCGCCAGTGCCTGCTGTCGCGCCCGCTGCTCGGCCAACGACGGCTGCCGCGCCTGCGTGCTGCCGTCCTGGAAGCGCATGGAGCCGCGCTTGGGCGGCTCCTGAGGCACCTGTGCCCCCTGGTTGTCATCCTGCGTCATCGAAGCTCCGTAATCGCCCGCCGGCCCGAACCCGTGTCTCCACACTAACCACCCGGTACGCGCACCTTACGTGCGGCGCGGGCATCATGGAGTGGATGTCTCAACAGGCCGAGCGGTTCCGTGATCCGCGAAACGCGCTGAGCACCCTGCGCACCCGGCTCCTCATGGCCGGTGTGTTCGCGGGCGCGATCATCGCGCTTTCGCTGAGTGTGGCGTTTTCGTGGAACGTGGGCCCGGAGGGCGGTGCGGGCGGCGGCGCCCCCAAACTGTCGCCCGCCGCGGCCGAGGCGTTCCAGTCTCCTCCTGGCACCTGTCTGACCTGGAACAATCCGGACGCCACCGACGCGCGGCGCGTGCCGTGCGCCGAGTCCCATCTGTTCGAGGTCACCAGCATCGTCGACATCGGCGCGCAGTACCCGCCGGGGGCGCCGAGCCCGAACCTGGAGCAGTGGCAGGAGATCTCCAGGTCGCAGTGCACGATCGACGTCAAGCCGTACCTCGGCCGCACGCTGGATCCGTACGGCAAGCTGAGCATGAACCTGCTCCGGCCGACCCCCGCGCAGTGGGCGGACGGCGACCGTCAGCTGCGGTGCGGTCTGCAGTGGGCGGGCCAGGGCGGCAAGCTCCAGCCGACCAAGGGGCCGGCGAAGGAGCAGGACCAGTCCGCCGTCTGGGAGCCGGGCACCTGCCTCGCGCTGCTCAACAACAGCTTCGGCGACCCCATCGACTGCGCGCAGGCGCATTCGTACGAGATCTTCGCGACGCTCGACCTCAAGACGAAGTTCAAGGACGGCTACCCGTCGCAGGAGCAGCAGAACACCTGGCTGGACACCGAGTGCTCGACGGCCGCGCAGGAGTACAGCGGCAACGCGGACCTGGCGGCGAAGAAGCTCATCATCAGCTGGGACGTCCGCGAGCAGGAGAGCTGGGACGCCGGGTCGACGCTGGTGAACTGCAAGGTGGCGGCGGTCCTGCCGGACAACAAGGGGCTGGCGCCGGTCACCGGGAGCGTCAAGGTCGGCACCGGCGAGAGCCCGCCGCCGTCGTCGTCCTCCCCGCCGAAGACCGGAGGGTGATCGCGTGCCCGTCGAGATGACGCAGCAGCGGTTCGAGGAGCTGGTTTCGGAGGCGCTGGACGAGCTGCCGCCCGAATTCGCGGACGCCATGGACAACGTCGTGGTACTCGTTGAGGAGTTCAACGAGGAGTCGCCCACGATCCTCGGCCTGTACCACGGGGTCGCGCTGACCGAGCGGACGCACGAGTACGGCGGGGTACTGCCGGACCGGATCTCGATCTACCGGCGCCCGCTGCTGGAGATGTGCGACACCGAGGAGGACGTCGTCGAGGAGGTGCTGATCACGGTCATCCACGAGGTCGGCCATCATTTCGGCATCGACGACGCGCGCCTGCACGAACTCGGGTGGGGCTGAGCCGCCGCCGGGGTGGTAGCAAAGGTCCCTTGCTCCCCCGCGACGGATTCCGCGCCGTAGGCGGGATGGTCGGTGATTTTTGTGCGTGGAGCACCATGGGTTCTCCGGAATCTTAACTCGGTGTAACAAACCAGCCACTTTGGGCGACAGCCCCAGCTAAACTTTCGACACCTTGTCGTCGGCCGGCGCCGGCGAATGCCCGGGAGGCGGACATGGCCGGATCGGCGGCACGCGGGAGGGGTGACCGGCGGTTGCGCTGGCTGCTCGCCTCCAGCGCGGCGTCGAACCTCGGCGACGGGATCGGCAAGGTCGCGTTCCCGCTGCTCGCGGTCACCCTGACCCGGGACCCGCTGCTCATCGCCGGCCTTTCGGCGACCCAGTTCCTGCCGTGGCTGCTGTTCGCGCTCCCGGCGGGCGCGCTGCTGGACCGCGTCGACCGGCGGCGGGCGATGATCCTCGCGAACGGCGTCCGCGCGGTGGTCGTCGGCGGGACGGCCGCCCTGGTCGCCGCGGGCGGGGTGACGATCTGGCTGGTCTACGCCGCCGCCCTGCTCATCGGCTTCGCCGAGGTGGTCGCCGACAGTGCCGCGAACGTGCTCATCCCGGCGGTCGTCGGCGAAGGTTCGCTCGACAGCGCGAACAGCAAGCTCCAGGCCTGCGAGATCGTGGGGCAGACCTTCCTGGGCGGGCCGGTCGGCAGCGCCACCTTCGCGCTCTTCGCGACGTTCCCCTTCCTGCTCAACTCGGTGGGCTTCGCGATCGCGGCCGCCGTGTTGATCGGCCTCGCCGGGAGCTACCGGCCGAGAGCCACCGGCGACGCGCCCACCAACCTCCGCGCCGGACTGGCGGAGGGTTTCCGCTGGCTGAAGCACAGCCGGCTGGTGCTGCGACTGGTCGTCGTCGCCGGACTGATCAGCCTGGTCAGCGAACTCGCGCAGGCGCAGCTGGTGCTCTACGCGATCGAGTACCTGCGCCTCAGCGAAGCGGCCTTCGGGCTCTTCGCGTTCGTCGGCGGCATCGGTGGCCTGCTCGGCGCGGCCGCCGCCCCGCGGCTGGTGAAGGCGACCAGCCGTCGCGCGGTACTCGTCGGGGGCACGGCCTGCTGCGGCGCGGCGTTCACCGGCATGGGCCTGACGGGTTCGCCGGTGGCGGGAGCGGCACTGTTCGGCCTGTTCGCGGCCGCCGTGGTCGCGGTGAACATCGTGCTCGGCACGGCGCGGCACACACTCGTCCCCGGCGAGCTGCTCGGCCGGGTCCTCGGCGTATGGCGCACCGTCGTGTGGGGAGCGATCCCGATCGGCGCGCTGCTCGGCGGCGTCCTCACCCATGCCCTCGGTTCCCCGGCCCGGACCTTCCTCACGTCCGGGCTTCTGCTGTTCGGAGTAGCCGGTTTCGCGTTCGTCTCGTTACGGCAAGGAGCCTTCGATGACGAATCGGCCACGGAGGAGCGGGTTCTCCACCAAGACCGGTGAAAACAAAGGTCTTTGGTGCTGAAATAGCCCATCACCGCCACTGGTGACGGGGAGGTCCGCGATGCAGCAGACACTGGTGCCGGAGGCCGGCGTGGGGACGACAGAACCTTCGAGACGTCCGCAGGTACTCACCGCCTTCGCCGGTTTCGTGATCGGCGGTGGCGTGATCGGCATGCTGTGGGCGCTCTCGGGAGTCAACGCGGGGGCGCTCGAAGACGCGCAACACGCTTGTTCGGCGCTGGCCAGGGTCGGCACGATCCCGGACACCACCGATTCGGCACCCGGCGAACGGACCGTGGCCGTCCTCGCCCCCGAGGTCCTGCACCGGATGACGGCCGCACGCGAACTCTCCGCCGCGGCGGCCGCCGCCAACGACACCTACCGGCCGCTGGCCGAGCACATCGACGGGGTCAGCCGGATGGTGTTCAGCCTGCACTTCAACCAGATCTCGGGCCAGCGGCACCTGGCGCAGGCCGAACAGCTCTGCACCCAGCTCTAGTTCCTTGTGGCTCTAGCCCTTGTGGACGGTCTGGACGGTCAGCTGATTGCCCGGGATCTTCCCCGCGCAGCCGAGTCCCTGCACCGGCACGAAGTTCGAGGCCGTCTCCTGCGGCAGGTACACCCGCAGCCCCCGGGTCTCGGTGGGCTTGCAGGCCGCCTCGTCGTAGTTGCGGACGTTCACGAAACCGACGTCGGCGACCGCGCTTTCCCCGTTGGCAAGCTGGACGGGGGCTCCCTTGGCGCCGTCGCGATACGCGGCCTCACCGACCTGGTGACCGTCGGCGCCGGTTACGTAGGAGACGCCGGGGAAACCCTGGATGGTGCACGGGTGCCCGCTCGAGTTGGTGATGACGAGCTTGCGGTACACCGTGCCCGCGGCGGCGTCACCGTCCTTGATGGACAGTTTGACGTCGCCCGCCTTGCACAGTCCGTCGTTCTTGGGCGCCGGTGCGGGCGTTTGCGCGGGCTGCGGGGCGGGCGCCGGGCTCGACGAGCTCGCGCTGGGCGCGGCGGAGGTGTCCGGCGCCGAACTCGACGGCGACGCGGACGTGTTCTGCGCGACGGGCGCGGGTTCCGCACCGCAGGCGCTGAGCAGCAGAAGCCCGGCGGTACCCGCGACGAGACCGCCGATGGAGATCAGTTTCGAACGAATCATGGTCATTCGCCTCCCTGTAACCGGACAATGCCGGGTGACCCACCGTTCAGTAGACGTGTTGTCCGCCGTGGGGGTTGCGCTCCATCGGTTAATTCCCCACAAGGTGTTAATCGATCTTGTGGGGGGTATTCCCCGGCGGGCGCGGAGGCAAACGTTCCTGGTCAGGCGTCGACGGGGGCGTCCGCCCAGGTGAGACAGGTCCAGCCGGCGGGGGCCGCGACGAGTTCGACGATCCCGGTGTTGGGAATGAGCCCCTGGTTGGCGACCTCGGCGGTCACGTTCCCGGCGAGCCATTCGCCGCCGAGGCGGATCGCGCCGCCATGGCTCACCAGCACCACCGTGCCGTCGGGGTCGGCCTGCTCATGCTTGGCGCGGAGGCGGGCGACCGCGTCGAGCATCCGGGCGCGGACCTGCGCACCGGTCTCGCCGCCGGGGATCGGCGGGTCGAGCTCGCCGAGCGTCCACCGGCGCACGACGCTCATGTAGGTCGTGATCGAGTCCTTGTCCGTCTTGCCTTCGAGGTCGCCCGCCGCGACCTCGTGCACGCCGTCGAGGACCTGGACGTCCAAGCCCCGTTCGGCCGCCAGCGGCGCGGCGGTCTGCTGGGCGCGGACCGCCTGCGAGGCGTAGACCGCGACGATCGGCTCGCCGTCCAGCCGCGTCACGAGGCTCTGGGCCTGCTCGCGGCCCAGCTCGGTGAGCGGCGGCCCCGGCAGCGCGGTGTCGAGCGCGCCGCGCACGTTGCCTTCGGTCTGGCCGTGGCGGACGAGGAGAAGTTTCACGCCTGTGCTCCCTTCCGTACCGACTCGACCCAGCCGATCGCGTCGGTGAAATCCTCGTTGGCGGCGCCCGGTTCGATCTCGGTCGTTCCGTTGTCCGCGCGCGGGTGGGAGCCGAGGAACCGGACGTTCCGGCACCGGCGGCGCAACGCGGCCAGCGCGTCGCCGATCCGGGGCTCGGCCACATGCCCCTCGAAGTCGATGAAGAAGCGGTACTCGCCGAAGTTGTTCCTGGTCGGGCGGGCGTCCAGCTTGGTCAGGTTGATGCCGCGGACCGCCAGTTCGGTGAGCAGTTCGGCCAGGGCACCGGTCCGGTTCGTCGCGGCGGCGACGATCGACGTGCGGTCCGCCCCCGTCGGCTGCGGCAGCTCACCGGGCGCGCGGACCAGCAGGAACCGGGTCTTGGCGTCGCGGACGTCGGCGACCTCGGTGGCCCGCACCTCCAGCGGGTAGTGCTCGACGGCGACCGGCGCGGTGACGGCGGCGTCGAACTCGCCCGCGTCCACCGCGACCGCGGCCGCCGCCGTGGACGACGTCGCGACCGGATGCGCCCCCGGCAGGTTCGCCTCGACCCAGTGGCGGACCTGGGCGAGCGCGTGCGGATGGCTGGCGACGGTGCGGATCTCGGTGGTGCCCGGCCGGGTCAGCACGCTGAAGTGGACCGGCAGCAGTACCTCCGCCACGGCGACGAGCGGCTCGGCTTCGCTCAGGCTGTCGAGGGTGGCGGTGACCGCGCCCTCCACGGAGTTCTCGATCGGGACGCACGCGGCGTCGGCCGCGCCCGAGCGCACCGCGGCCAGCGCCGCCGGGATGGTCTCCGCCGGGATCAGCTCCTCCCCGGGGGCGAGCCGGCGCGCGGCCTGTTCGGTGAAGGTTCCCTGAGGGCCGAAGTAAGCGATCCGTGACACCCCGCCAGATTACGCACGGCGCGGGTGGCGACTTTCACTCGGACAGCCGGTACGCGCACCGGTTACGCCGGGTGGCTTTTTTTGTCATGCTTAGGGCGTGACCGCCGAACCGGGCACGCGCACCGGCCACGAGGACGCCGGCTCCTCCTTTCCTCCCCTGTCGGACCGCCCCACTCCGGAGCTGGTGTTGTGCGCCGTCGATGACCTGCTCGCACAAGCCTGGACGACCGTCGCGGACACGGTCGACGGCCGGGTCTTCGTGCACCGCGGATCCGTGCTCGACGTCGTCGCGCAGGCCGTCGTCAGCCCCGCGAACTCCTACGGCTGGATGCGCGGCGGCATCGACGCCGTCTATGCCCGCGCCTATCCCGAAGTCGAGCAGAACGTGCGCAGCGCGGTGCTCGCCTACCACGGCGGGGAGCTCCCGATCGGCGAAGCGGTGGTCGTGCCCACCGGCGAGGCCGAGCCCGCCTGGCTGATCAGCGCGCCGACGATGCGGGAACCCGGCGAACGCCTCCCGCGCGACACCGTGCATCCGTACCTGGCCGCCCGGGCGGTGTTCCGGCAATGGCGCGACGGCAGGCTCGACCAGGGCCGGATCCGTGATCTCGTCCACACGATCGCGATGCCCGGCCTCGGTACCGGCTTCGGCGGCGTCGCGCCCGCGTCGTGCGCACGGCAGGTCGCCGCGGCGTGGAACGAGGTCTTCACGCCGGGCCGTACCCGTAACGGACGGTAACGCCCTGAAGCGGGGTACATCACATCGCAGCGCGTTCACGAGCCGTAAGCCCTACCGTTAAAGCGGCTTCATCCGGTTCGAGGCACGTTCACCCGCCGAGAACTCGTCAACACGGTTTTGTACGGCGCCAGCGCAGGCGACGGGCGAGGAGTGTGCGATGCCGCGGGTCCGTGAGCTCAGTCCCTACGTCGAGCTGCACCGTGAGCAGTGGCGCGAGTTGCGCAGGTCGACTCCTCTGCCGCTGACCGCCGCGGAACTGCTGCGGCTGCGCGGTCTCGGCGAACAGGTCGACCTTGCCGAGGTCGCCGAGGTCTACCTGCCGCTCTCCCGGCTGATCAATCTCCAGGTCGCCGCCCGGCAACGGTTGTACGAAGCCACCACCACCTTTCTCGGTGAAGACAGTCGGGGCACCAAGGTGCCGTACATCATCGGGATCGCCGGAAGCGTCGCCGTCGGCAAGTCGACCACCGCGCGCATCCTGCGGACCCTGCTCGCCCGCTGGCCGGATCACCCCAGGGTCGACCTGGTCACCACCGACGGGTTCCTCTACCCGCGTGCGGAACTGGTGCGGCGCGGGATCATGCACCGCAAGGGTTTCCCGGAGAGCTACGACCGGCGGGCGCTGCTGCGGTTCGTCACCGACGTGAAGTCCGGGGCGGAACGGGTCAGCGCTCCGGTGTACTCGCACCTCGCCTACGACATCCTTCCGGACGAGGAACAGGTCGTTCAGCGGCCGGACATCCTGATCCTCGAAGGGTTGAACGTCCTTCAGCCCGGCCCCCGGCTCACCGTCTCCGATCTGTTCGACTTCTCGATCTACGTGGACGCGCCGACGACCGACATCGAACGCTGGTACATCGAGCGCTTCCTCAAGCTGCGGCACACCGCTTTCGCGGACCCCGCGTCGCACTTCCACCACTTCGCCGGCCTCCCGGACGACGAGGCCCGCGCCGAGGCACGCCACCTGTGGCGCACGATCAACGAGCCGAACCTGATGGAGAACATCAAGCCGACGCGGCCCCGGGCGACCCTCGTCCTCCGCAAGGACGCCGACCACGCGATCAACCGGGTCCGGCTGCGCAAGCTCTGAGGCCGTAGGCGGAACTCGGGTGATCGGAGCCGTGACTCGCGTGCGCGGGGGCGCAACACGCGTGATCGGAGCCGCAACTCACGTGATCTAGGGCGGAACTCACGTGATCTGCGGCGGAACTCACGTGGCCGAAGCCCGACCTCGCGTGATCGGGGCCGTGACTCGCGTGATCAGAGGCGCAACACGCGTGATCGGGGCCGTAACTCACGTGATCAGAGGCGCAACACGCGCGATCGGGGCCGTAACTCACGTGATCAGAGGCGCAACACGCGTGATTGAAGGCGCAACTCGCGTGCTCCGGGGCGTAACTCGCGTGATTGGAGGCGTGACTCGCGTGATCGGGGGCGTGACTCGCGAGGCACGTCGACGAGACCGCGACACGGCGTTACCGGGCAAGCATGAATTCTCTACTCACGGCGAGCGTTCACGACAAGTTCCAAGATCACTTCGCCGGAGCCCGATCACCCGGGCGACTTCCGGCCGTTCCCTCACAAAGACCAGCCTTCGCACCATCGGAGAGCCGGTGGCGTCCGCTGGTCGCGCACCGCTGTCGGGCGGTGGCATTCCTCGGCCGATCGGCCGATCCACGCTCAGTACGTGTAACCGGTTGGCCGATACCGGCTACAGGCCCCCGAGGCGACCCTTGTCTCAGGGGTTCACGAGGTCTCGAAAAAGACCTTGAGCAGGGAGGAGGCTCACGATGTTCTCGATCATCCTGACCTGGGTCGGCTCGATTCTCGGACTCGCACTCCTGGTGGCCATGGCCGCCGGCGCCTTCGTCGTCGACTTCGACGACGCCCGTGGAGACCGCCGCCGGAAGAAGCCGCAAGTCACGGAGAGCAAGGGCACTCCCGCGGCACCGCTGGGCTGAGCCGCGGCGGACCGAACTTCGACAGACTGAACTTCGGCAAGCTGTACTCCGGCCGATCAAGGCGTCCGGACGTCTTGATCCTCTCGGAGCTTCCTTCAGTCGAACGGATCGTGCACCTGCGCACCGAGCCCGGCCATGTCGGCGAGGTTCCTGGTGACCAGGGTCAGGTCGTGGACCCGGGCGGTCGCGGCGATCAGCCCGTCGATGGACGGCACTTTCCGCGGCGCGTACTGCCTTCCCCATTCGGCGGCGATCTCGGCGGTCACCGGAAGGATCCGTTCCGAGAACTGCGCGGTGAGCCCGGACAGCCACTCGGTCAGCGCTTCCGCGCGCTCCCTGTCCCGCTCGCCTCGATTCCTGAGCTTCGTTATCCCCCTCTCGATCTCCCCCACCGTCAGCGCGCTCAGATAGAGCCTGCTCGACGACACTCCACCCCACCACCGGGCGAAGCCCGGGTTCTGCGTGCGGCGCCGAGCCTCGGACACGATGTTCGTGTCCAGCAGAAAGCTCACCCGCTCACCTCCACGACATCTCTCGGCAGGTCTTCCGCGCGTTCGGCGGCGATCTCCTCCAGCACGTCGGCCAGCGCCTCCCCGTATTCCGGGTGGTGGTGCTCTCCGGAGAGCACGAGCTTGAAATCGACGGCTTCACCGCTTCCGGTCAACCTGCGGTAATCCACGATGTCCAGCACCACGGCCACCTCCTCCCCATGTTTCGTGACGAACTGCGGCCCATCGGACGCGGCGCGGCGCAGCAGCTCGCTCAGCCGCTGCTTGGCGTCCTGTACTTGCCAGGTTGCTGCTTCCATCTAGACAGACTAGACAGAATGAGGTGGGTTGGCAAGGGAGGGAGGTGTGACCGGGGAAAACGGGGTTCAGGCGAGCTCGTCGAGCGCCTTCCGGTAGTCGTCGACGTCGTAGTCCATCTCGTGCTCGCCCGATTCGGTGAGCTGGGCGGACAGCGCGTCGATGAGGCGGTCGAAGATCTCCTCGCGCTCCTGCCCGGTCTCGCTCAGCCGCCGCACGGCCTGCCAGACCTCGGCGGGCTCGTCGGCCCAGAGCTGGTCGACGATCGTGGTCTTGAGCGCGAGCCGCATCCGCGGTTCGCCGTCGAAGGTCTCCTCGGCCAGCGCCTCGTGGTACTCGGGGTGCTCGCCGATCACCAGGAGACGGCGCTGTTCGGGGTCGGCGGGTTCGAGCTCCAGCTCCTCGTCCCCGATCTCCGCGTAGACCGTCGGGACGGCGAACATCCGGCGCGCCAGGGCTTCCGCGAGTTCCGCCGGGTCCTCGATCCCCTCGGAGCCGTCGAAGTAGACGTCGAGCGCGGAGTCCTCGTCCTGCGCGAATTCCTCCAGGAACTCGGTCGCGCTCTCCAGCAGCGCGACACGCGCGGCCTCGGGGAGCCCGGCGCGGTCGGCGGCCCAGGTGACCCAGCCGAGCAGGGCCGGCTCCAGCGCGTCCTCGTAGGCCTCGTCGATCTCGAATTCCCCGTCCAGCAGCGATTCGAGGAACCGGGCGAGCTTCTCGGGGCCGACCCGCAGCGGGCTTCCCGGCTCGGTCTCACAGCCGTAGTCGACGAGTAAGCGCGCGTAGAACCGCGTCGCCTCCGTGTCCTCCACGAGCCCGGAGCCGATGAAGTCGGCCACGACCTCTTCGCGGACCTGCTCGGGCCATTCGGTGATCTCGGGCGACGGCTCGGGAGCGGGAAGCGCCCGGATCCAGGCCAGCGCGAGCGCGTGGAACCGTGCGTAGTCCTCACTGACGTCGGGCTCCTCGACGACGTCCGTCGCGGCCAGCCCGTCGGCGAGCAGCTGGTGGGCGCGCTCGGGCAGCACCCGCTCCAGCGTGACCAGCTCCGGGTCGTCGGCGGCCTGCTGCCGCATCTCGGCCAGCACGTCCTGCGGCTTGTCGACCACGACGACGTCGCGGATCCGGCCGCCCTCGGTGAAGTCGACCAGCGCGAGCAAGCCGTGTTCGGCTCCGCCGCGGGTGAAGACGCACAGAAGGGAGGACTCGTCGCCGAAGACGTCACCGGTCCGCCAGCACTCCCCGACGGTCACCGCGGCCAGGTCCGCCGCCCATTCCGGTTCCGGGATGCCACGGCCCAGCACGGTGTTCAGCGCCGAAGCGGCCGCCTCGCGCTCCTCCTCGGTCTCGGCGAAGACCCGCAGCCCGGCGAGGAGGGCGGCCGCGGCCGGAGTGATCTTCCGCTCGGCGAACGCGATGAGCTCCAGGCCCAGCGGCGTTTCGTCCTCCTCGAGCTCGATCTCCCACCACTGGCCGAGCACTTCGGAGGTCAGCAGCTCGACGTCGAGCACCTCGGGCTCGGCACCGAGGGTCGAGAAGTCCCGGAGGACGTCCTTGAAGAGACCCGTCACACTCGGAGTGGAGGGCTGGGCTGCCTTCTTGCGGGCACGGCTGACCGGACTCATGGCGACATGTTTTCACGCGGACCCGGCCGGGCTCGTCGCGGTGGCCCTGGGCGCGGAACACGGGGTCCGGTCGCGGGGAGGACGCGGGGGGACACCGGTTCACCGACCACCGCGACTTCACCCTCTTCGCCGGTTTTCCTCGGTTCGCTTCGAATAACGAGAGGCGGCGGGCGCGGTTACGCCCTGACCGGTTTGGGAATCGCGATTCTCGCCGCTTTGACCTCGGCGATCAGCCGCGTCTTGCGTTTGTGTATTTCCACCAATGTGCCGAGGTACGAGCTGAATTCTTCAGCCGTACCGGCCTTTTTGTGCGCCGTGCGCAGTTTGCGCAGTTGCCGGGCCGCCTCGCGGTAGGCGTTCGGATCCTTCCGCGTGATCAATTCTTCGACATGGTCCCGGTATACGGGAATGGTTTCGGCGGGATGGGCGACGGAACGGGAATCGGCGAGTTCGACCCGCACCGGCAAAGAGGCCTCGAATCGCACCGCGGCACGCCATGCCTCGTCGGCGCGGTCCTCGCCGAGCAACGCGCGGACGAGTTCGTCGGCGGCGTCCGTGCTCCCGGCGGCGAGTTCACGCAATCGGGCGAGCGCGGTCTTCCGCTGCGCGACCCAGCACCCGGTTTCCAGTGACTCCTCGCGCAGCGCGAGGTAGGTCGCGGCCGTGGGGTGCTCATCGAAATCCTTGCGCGACAAAGGATCTTTCTCCGTCGAAGGCGCTTCTTCCTTCTTGTCGTGCGTCAGCGCCCGCGCCGCGTGCGCGATGGCCTCGCTGTGCCGCCCCGCCGCGCGCAGCACGCGCACGATCTTGAGGCTGACGTCCACCCGCGGCGGCTTGGCGGCGAGGATCGCGACGAGCGCGTCGACGTCGCCGGACACCTCCGCCAGCTCCTCGCGCAGCCGCTCGGCGGTCTCGCGTTTCGCACCGGACGGATACTCGGCCAGCACGCTGTCCACTGTGGACTTGATCCGCGCGATTCCCTTGTCTCCCAAGGCGGAGGCGAAGTCGGCCAACTCGATGACCGGCCAGCCGGGGCCGTCGAACTCCACTTCGAGGATCCAGGCGGCCAGGCTTTCGGGGTCCGGCGGATGCGCCACGCAGGCCCGCGCGTACAGCTCGACCGCCCGGTCCAGCCGGTCCGCGACCTCGCCCGAGGCGTCGTCGATCTGCTCCAGCATTTCGCTGATGTCGTCCACGGTCCGGCGGGCTAGCGGGGCGAGGTCGGCCCGGCTGCCGGCGTCGAGAAGCCGCTGAAGCGTGTCGAGGACCGAACCGACCTTCGCGGCGTACTCGACGTTGCCCGCCAGCACGGCGGTGTCGAGGAGACGGTGCGCCTCGGCGACGTCACTCCCCTGGGTGGCGAAGCGGCTCTCCAGTGCCTGCCGTAACACAGGGTCACGCTCGGCCTGGGCGTGCAGCAGGTCCGCCAGCGTTTCCGCGTCCAAGGTACGCAGGTAGGGGCGCAGATCCGTCGGGGAACTCACCCGGACAAGTCTGCCCGACCGCTTCGCCGACTCGTGTGGGCCAACAGCGTGCTCTTTTCGGCGTAATCGCTCACCAGGTGTGACCAGGTCGGGATCGGGGTCGGCAGCCGACGGGCGAGCTGCATGACGATCGCCATCACCACCCCCGCGAGCAGCGAAATCGCCGCGGCGGCGGCGAGGGCTCCGCTCAGCACCCGGCGCCCACTGTCGACCGCGAGCTGCGCCGAGTACTCGATCTGGCGCGCGGAGAGGTCACCGAGGGTCCGGCCGACGACGCCGGCCGCGACGCGCCAGGACTCCTGGCCGACGGGCGGCGGTGTGGCCGCGCTCAACGCGGTTTCGACCGCGGCGAACCGGCCCCAGTCCTCGCTCCCGACGAGCTCCCGATAGGTCCGGCGGCTACTTTCCGTCAGCTTTCCGGCGATCGCGTCGAGCCTGGACCGGTAGGCGCCCACGGCGGCGGCGTAGTCGTGCCGCCCCGCGTCGTCGATCCCGGCGACCGCGAGGGAATCGCTGCGGTCCATGCCTTCGACGGCGGTGAGCAGTTCGACGGCGATCGTCTGCTGGTAGCCGACCTCGGCGTCGGGGGCCGCCCGCGCGATCTCGCGCAGGGAGGAAAGCGAGGTGTCGATGCGATCGGCGTACGCGGTGTAGGTGGCGGAGCGACTGCCAGGCGCCTTCAACGCGGCTGCCCGCTCCCGCTGCAGCGATGCGATCCCGCGGCTCGCCTCGGCGAGCGTGACCGCCCCGTTCTCCGCGTCGTCGCGGTCCTCGATGGCCTGCTGCACGAGGAATCCGCCGATGAACAACGCGACGAGCACCAAGGCCGCGCTCGGCACGAACGCGATGGAGAGCACGCGAGAGCGAAGGCTTCGCTGGTACGTCAAGGCTTTCCTTCCGGATCTGTCTCCCGACGCCGAGCGACGTTATGCAATTTGCAAATTGCACGTCAACGTCCGTCCGCCATACGGCCGTTAGCGCACCGTGACGATCTGGTAGGCACGGCACGTGACACTCGACGACCTCAACCAGCGCCTCCGCGACTTCGCCGCCGCACGGGACTGGGAACCGTTCCACACACCGAAGAACCTGGTCATGGCGCTGTCCGGCGAAGTCGGAGAGCTGACTTCGCTGTTCCAGTGGCTGACGCCGGAGGAGTCCGCGGAGTGGCGCGCCGACCCTGAGCTGGCACACAACGTGGTCGACGAGATCGCCGACGTCACGCTGTACCTTCTCCAGCTCGCGAACAGTCTCGGCGTGGACCTGATCGAGGCGGCCAACGCCAAGATCGACCGGAACGAAATCCGCTTCCCGGCGCCCGGTTAGCCGCCTTTCGGGTCTTGTGGGGCGTACGTTCGGCGGAAACACTGTGCCGACGTCCCTGGAGGTGGCCCTTGTCGCGTTCGGCTCGCACCGTGTTCCTCGCCCTCGTGCTGTCACTGAGCGCGGTCGCCGCGCCGGCCTATGCGGCGCCGCCACCGACGACGCACCGGGACCCCGGCAACGGGCCGGAACGCAACGAGATCGCCGCGACCGATCAGCCGATGAGCGTCGCGCGGGCCGCGGCGGGCGAGAACGTCGCGGGCGACCATTCCGGTTACCCGCGCAAGACCAAGCTGCGCGTGTACCCGGAGAACACGACCGACAAGTCGATCAAGCTAGGGCTCGCTCCGTATCACGCGATCGCGCCGAAGCTGAACGCGTTGCAGGCGCGCAGTGACCGGATCTCGGTCGAGATCGCCGGGCAGTCCGGCCTCGGCCGGGACCTCTACCTGGTGACGATCACCGCGCCGGAGAGCCCGTCCGAGACGCGGCGGCAGGACGCTTGGCGGTCGCTGATCGAGAACGACCCGGCCCGCGCCGCGCGCGATCCGTTCCTGCGCCACGGCTACAAGGCGCCGGTGTGGATCAACAACAACATCCACGGCAACGAATGGGAAGGCACCGACGGCGCGCTCCGCGTCATCGAGAAGCTGGCGACGTCGAACGACCGCAAGACCGCCGAACTCCTGAAGCGGAACCGGTTCTACTTCAACGTCACGGCCAATCCGGACGGTCGCGTCGCCGGCACGCGGCAGACGTCGCAGGGTTTCGACCCCAACCGCGACTTCGTCACCGCGTCGCAACCGGAGGTGCGGGCCATGCGCGGGATCGCCATCGGCAAGCAGCCGCTGATGATGCTGGACGAACACGGGTACGTCGCGAACACGCTCATCGAGCCGACCACGCCGCCGCACGGCCAGAACTACGACTTCGACCTCTACATCAAGCACGGGTACGCCAACGGGCTCGGCATGGAGAAGGCGGTCCAGGCGCTCGGTCGGCCGGAGACGGCGAAGCCGGAGATCCCGTTCCGCGACTACGAACCCGGCAGCTGGGACGGCTGGGCGCCGATCTACACCGCCCAGTACGCGATGTACCACGGCGCGGTGTCCTTCACGATCGAGATCCCGATGCGGGTCAACAACGCGGACTACGAGACGCAGCCGGTGGCCGAACTCCAGCGGCGCGCGGTGATCAACACCGAGGTCGTCGAGGCCACCATCGGCAGCACGCTGAACTACGTCGACCGCAACCGCGGCGAGCTCATCGCGAACCAGATCGAGATGTTCCGCCGCGGCACGGCCGGTGAGGCGCAACGCGAGATCCCCGACGGGTTCGTGCCCGGTTTCGGGCCGGAAGACCGCTACCGCACCGAGTTCCCGCGCGCGTACGTCATCCCCGCCGGCGCGGACCAGCGTTCCGCCGTCGCCGCTTCGCGTCTCGTCGACCACCTGGTGGCCAACGACGTCCGCGTGCGGCAGGCGGATCGCGCGTTCTCGCTGGCCGGACGCCGCTATCCGGCCGGTTCGTACGTGGTCGACATGCACCAGCCGAAACGCGGGCTGGCGAACGTGATGCTGGAGCAGGGTAGCGACATCTCGGCGAAGGTGCCGGTCATGTACGACATCTCCGGCTGGAGCCACCGCCTGCTGTGGGGCGCGTCGGTCGACATCGTCAAGCAGGGCCGCCTCGACATCCGGGCGCACGACGTCGTCGCCGCGTCTCCGACCGGTGGCGTCGACGCCGCGCCCGGCCGGGACCTCGCGCTGAAGCTCGTCGACGGCAAGGACGTCAGCGCCGCCAACGACCTGCTGAACCGCGGCCTCGCCCTCGGCCGCACCGACGACGGCACGGTCGTCGTCCCCGCGTCGGCCCGTCAGGCCGCCGCGGAGGTGGCGGACCGCTACGGCGTCCGGTTCACCGAAGCAAGCGGGCCGGCGACGCCGTTGACGCGCAAGACCATCGCGGCCGCCGTCGGTCCGGACGAGCTGAAGGCCCTGCGGGACATGGGCTTCGACGTGCGGCCGGTGTCGGCGGCCGTGCTCAACGCCGGCTTCGACTGGTCCCGGGTGGACCTGCTGTTCGTCTCATCGGGACTGCGGTACACCGATCTCAACCCGGCCGCGAAGGACGCTTTGCGCGCCTTCCTCGCCCGCGGCGGCGTGGTCACCCGAGGTGCCACGGGCGCGCGGTTCAACACGGACGTGGGACTTCTCGAAGCACGTCCGGTGGCGGGCTGGGAAGACGGGAACGGTGTCGTTTCGGTCGTCAACGGGACCGGGCCGGTGGGCGGCGGCGCGCTGCCGGACTCATTCGTCTACGGGCCGTTCTGGTTCACCGATCTGGGCTCCTCGGTCAGTGTCGAGCAGCGCTACGCGAGCGGGAATCCGCTGGTCGCGGGGCATTGGCGGACGCGGGACGACGGGACCGGCGGGCCGCTGCAGGCGGCGGGACAGGCCGCGGTCGTGTCCGGGACCTCGGGGCTCGGCGGACGGGCGGTGCTGTTCGGCACCGAACCGCTGTTCCGCGATCACCCGAAGGGCTTGTACTCGCAGGTGGCCAGGGCGATTTACTGGGCCGCCGCGAAGTAACGTGGGGGTATGCCCGTATCCCGTGGCCGGAAGCCGAAGAAGAACAAGAAGCCGGCAAGGGCGCAGAGGCCGCAGGCCATGGAGCCTGCGGCCCTGCCGGATTGGATGCCGGGGGCGATCGAGAACGTCCTCGACGAGGCGGGCGTTCTCCTGAAGGCGCAAAGCCCTCGCGAACTCGAGGAGGCGACGGCCTCGCTGCTCGGAGCCGAGCTGCACCGGGCGATTCAAGGCGAGAACGACGGCCTGGACTTCGATCTGTTCTTCGAAGCCGTCGTGCTCGCGGCGGCGAACGCGGAGCCGCGCCAGGAGCTTTGGTTGCTGCTGCAGGGGATGAGCGCGATCTCCCCACCGGGCTTCGAGTCGTTCGTGCGCGCGAGCGTGAGCAGGCTGCGGAAGGCATTGCGGTCCGAAGTCCTGCCCGAATGGCCCCAGCTGGCCGCGAAGATCAAGGCGACCGGCGACGTCTGGGAACTCCAGGATGTCTACGGAACGCGCCTCGGCGTGTTCGCGACGTTCTCCTACCCCGGTGACGCGGCCACAACGGTGTACGAGTTCGAAATCGACACGTCGTGGATTCCCCGCCTCGTCGGTGCCGGCGTCCACGACTCGCTCGACCAGGCGGCCGAAGCATGGCGGAAGCGTTTCGGCGGGACGGCGGTGCCCAGGCCGGTCACGGACCCGGGCCGTCTGGAAGGTCTCGTCAACCGCTCGCTGGACATCCTCGGCGACGAATCGCGCACCGTCCTGGACAATTGGTACCGCGCCGAGCGGCGGTACCTGACCCTCGATACCGCGCTGAAGAACCGCGGCCTGCGGTTGCCGCCGAGCCGCTCCTATTACTCGGACATCGACCCGACGGTGATGACCGTCCCCTTCAACGCCTGGCACCTCGAGACCTTCGGCAACGAGCCCGACGATCTGGTGGTCGAAGAGCTGGCCGCCGAGTGGATGGAGGGCGTCGTCCCGGCCACCTGGTTCGCGGTGTCGCCGGACCGGCTCGGTCATATCACCGCGCTGATCGGCGACTGGGCGGACGACCCCGTCCGGCCCGCCGCGCAGGCGCTGCTGCCGACGTGGGCGCGCTGGCTGGGCGAGCGGGCCGGGCTGCCGTCGGCGCTGGTGGACGGGGTGGTCGCCGTCGCGACGAAGTAACGTGGGGGTATGCCGATCCAGGTGCTGCTCATCGACGACCACGAGGTGGTGCGGCGCGGTCTGCGTGACCTCCTCACCGACGAGCCCGACATCGAGGTGGTCGCCGAAGCGAGCGGGGTCGACGAGGCCCTGGCCGTGGCGATGCACGTCGAGCCGGACGTCGCGGTGGTCGACGTGCGGCTCGGCGACGGCGACGGCATCGCGCTCTGCCGCGAGCTGCGGTCGAAGCCGAACCCGCCGCAGTGCCTGATGCTGACCGCGTTCGACGACGAGGAGGCCATGGTCGGCGCGATCATGGCCGGCGCGGCCGGGTACCTGCTGAAACAGGTCCGCGGCCAGGACGTCGTCAACGCGGTCCGCGAGGTCGCGGCGGGCCGGTCGCTGCTCGACCCGCTGTCGACGGCCCGGGTGCTCGACAAGCTGCGGCATCCGCCCGAGGACGAGCTCGGTTCCCTCACCGAACGCGAGCGTGAGGTGCTGGACCTGATCGGACAGGGCATGTCCAACCGGGAGATCGCGGAACGCCTGTTCCTCGCCGAGAAGACGGTGAAGAACTACGTGACGTCGGTCCTCGCGAAGCTGGGCATGCAGCGCCGCACGCAGGCCGCGGCGTGGATCGCGCGCCGGGACAGGTAGTGCGCGAAAAACGTACCCCCCCCCCGTCGTTTTGGCCGAAGGTTCCGGTCGAGCCGGGGTTCCGTTCCTGGTTGACCAACGCTCCCGAACGCCAGCTCCTCGTGGTCGTCCGGACCTTGACGACGTTGAACCGGCTTCAGGACATCCTGACCCTGACGAGTGCCGACCTCCGGATCCAGACCACCTTCACCTTCGACGAGGCGCGGCCGGGCATCCTTTCGGCCGGCGTGAGTGACGCGTTGCGCGCCCTGCGCGTCGCCGTCACGCCGTGGGAGCAGGCCGCGAAGAACACCTTCGACCTCATCCTCGCGGCGAGCGAGAACGACGCCCTGCACGAGCTGAACGGGCCGATCCTGCTGGTGCCGCACGGAATCGGTTACCAGAAGTACTACCCGGGCGGACGGGTCACGTCGGGGATGGATCCGGACCGGCTCGTGCACCACGACCGGGTGATCCCGGCGGCGATCGCGCTTTCGCATTCCGTGCAACGGGAACAGCTGAAGTCGGCCTGCCCGGAGGCGCTGGACCGGGCGGTCGTCGTCGGCGATCCCTGTCACGACCGGATGAGGGCGAGCAGGCACCGGGTGGCGGCGTATCGCGCGGCGCTCGGCGCCGGGAACCGGAAGGTCGTCGCGATCGCGTCGACCTGGGGCAGGCATTCGCTCTACGCCACGCATCCGCAGCTGCCCCACCGGCTGCTGACCGAACTGCCGCTCGACGACTACCAGATCGTCCTCACCCTGCATCCCGGCGTGTGGGCGGCGCACAGCCCGTGGCAGCTGGAGTCGTGGCTACGGCCGGAACTCGCCGCGGGGCTCACCCTCGTTCCCCCGGACCACGGCTGGCAGGCCGCGTTGCTGGCCGCAGACCTCGTGATCTCCGATCAGGGATCCGCCGCGCTGTACGCCGCCGCGGCGGGCAAACCGGTGCTTCTCACCGCGTCCGCCGCCACCACGACGGTGGACGACTCGCCGCTCGCGCTACTGACCCGGCTCGCGGCCGAAGTGACGAGCGAGGGGCTTCGCGAGCAGATCGACGCGGCCATCGAGAACCATGTTCCGGAGCGCTACCGGCCGATCGTCGACCAGGCCGTCGAGGACGCCGCTAGCGGTCCGCGGCTGGGCGATGTGCTCTACGACCTTCTGGACCTGAAGCGGCCGGATCCCCGGCCCACCTTCCCGCCCGTGCCGGATCCGGCGCCGGTGACCCATCCGGTGGCCGCGCTCGCCGCCGGATGGGACGAAACCGGGAAACTGGTCCGGTTTCCCGCCGCCACCCGGCCGGAAAGCCTGCGCCACCGGCATGTTCTCGCCCACGCGGATCAAGCGACCCTGCGCGAACTGGACGGTGCGGCCGTCGTGTTCGCCGAGGATCCGGGCCGGTTCGACGAACTGCTCACCCACTGGCCGCTCGCCCAGCTCGTCGCCGCTCCCGCCCCCGGTGGCTGTCTCGCTCGGGTCCGGGACCGCGGCGATTTCCTGCTGTCGGCGGAAATCGACCCGACCCTCCTGGCGAGTCACCTCTACCTTCTGCTCGTCTCGCACGCGGACGTCGAAGGGACGCACACGGTCGGCGGGCGGCCCGTCACCGTCGCCCGGTGTTAGCCAGGACCGAACGGAACTCGGCCTCTCGCGGATGCCCCGCGTCGAAGTACGTCTGCCAGGCACGCTGGAAGTGCGTGTGCGCCCGGCCGTGGTCGCCGCGCGCCGCGAACAGCCTGCCGAACTCCTCCTCGAACTCGGCCGTGTACTGCGTCGCGCCGGACACCAGCCGCCACGCTTCGAGCAGTTCGCGTTCGGCGTCGTCGTGGTGGCCGACCGTCCGGAGGTATTTGGCACGCACCATCGACACCCGGCCGAGGTTCCGGCTGTCCGACGCGGGGAACTGCTGTGCGGATTCGGCGAGCAACGCCCAGACGTGCTCGTACGCGCCGGCCTTCAGCAGCACGTTCGCCAGCATGCGGGTGTGGATGCCGAGCGACCGGCGGCCCGCTTCGGCCATCGCCCGGTCCAGTGTCACGGCTCGCCAGAGGAAGTCCGCGGCGGCCGGGAGAAGCCCTTTCTCTTCGTGGAACCGGCCGCAGAACTCCTGCACGGAAGATTCCAGTGCGGGGTTGTCCAGGGTCCGGACCGTTTCGAGCGCCTCTTCCAGCAGTGGCTGGGCGCGGTCGAAATCGTGCAGCAGGAAGTAGGTACGGCCTTGCTGACTGAGGATCCTCGTGGTCAGGGCCGGTTCTCCATGCCGCCTCGCCGCGAGGAGACCGAAGTGGTTGATGTGGGCGAAAAGCCGATGGTGCCCGCGGTTGAGCATGAGCACTTCCAGCGCGCCGCAGATTTGTCCGAGTTCGACGTCCCGTTCCCGCTCGTAGGCCTGGAACGCCAGCGCGCCATAGGTTTCCCGGGCGTCCTCGACCCAGTCGAGCGGCGCCTTACCCTCGAAATCCGGGGCGGGCACGGAAACCGGCTCGTAGCAACGCAGGCGGTCCGGGCTGGTGCGGTGGTCCGCGGCGACGGCCTGGTCGCGGAAGAAGAGCAACGCCCGATCGATCGCGACGTCCCGGGTCCCGCGCCGGCGCGCCCCCTCCCGGATCAGGTTGAACAGCCGCTGCCGGGGAGTGCCGGTCGGCGCCAGGAACCCCGCGTCGGTGAGTTCGTCGAGCGCGTCTCCGGCGGGCTTGCCGAAGACCGCGGTCGCCGACGCCGTCGTGAAATCGGGCCCGGGATGGGACGCCAGCAGTTCGCAGAGCTCCGCGGCGTCGGCGGACAGCTCGGCGAACGATTGCTCGAACGCCATCGCGATGACGTCGACACCGCCGAGCACCCCGGTCCGCCGGAAATCGGCCAGTACCGAGGCGACCGCGCCGGGGCCGCGCCGCAGTCGTTTGCGGATCCGGACGCCGGCCTGCACCAGGGCGAACGGCATGTGGTCGCACAGCGCGGCGAGTTCGGCGGCGGCGTCGCGTTCCGCCTCGACGGCCGCCGGATCCGACGCCTTGCCGAGGAGTTCGAGCGCGAAGTCCCGTTCGAGGGAGTCCAGTTCGATCGGCGGAGCGACGTTGCCCGCCAGCAGGTCGTCGTCCTGGCGGATGGCGGTCACCAGCACGAGACTCGACGGCGACGACGGGATCAGCTCGCGGAAGTCCGTGGCCACCTCGGCGTTGTCCAGTGCCAGGAGGAACCGGCGCCGGGCGGTGACCGACCGGTACTGGGCCCACAGCTCGGCGGGGTTCGTGGTCACCAGATTCGTCTCGACCCCGAGCGCGCGCAGGACCCTGGTCGCCACCTCCGAGCGGCGCAGCACGGTGCCGTCGCGATAGTCCGCGAGGTCGACGTAAACCTGATCGGGGTAGCGGTCGCGGAGGTCGTCCGCGAGCCGGTACACGAGCGCGCTCTTCCCGGCCCCGCGCGGACCGGTGATGACGTGGACCCCGGGCCCCGAAGCGCTCTGTCGTTCCCTGTCCCGGTCGACGAAATGCGCGGGCGAGCCCGGCACATCGCGGACGCCGGTACCGTCTCCCGCGAGGATCTCCTGCAATCGCTCGGCGAATTCGGGATCGGTTTCGCCCAGTTCCCGGACCGCCCGCTCGGCGCTGCCGGGATCCGCGAGCAGCGCCTCGACGTCCTGTGCGGTGCGGCGACGGGCGAGCCGTTTGGCCACCAGGTCCTTCACCCCGCCGGCGGCACCGACCGCCAGCGCTTTCACGGCCTCACCCAGAACGGCTTCCCACACGGCGTGTTCCCCTCGTCACGGCTCGTACCGAGGCTATCAACGATCGGCCTCGCCGGTCGGGAGATGACCGATCACGACCTGCCGGTTGTGGAAGTAGTCGTCCTCTCGCAGCACCGTGACACTGCCGGGTGAACCGCGGAAGTCGACGTACCCGGCCGATTCGAGCGGCATCCGGATCCACGCGGCGATCACGAAGGTGAGCGCACCGCCGTGCGTGACGACGATCTGGTGCTCGCAACGGCTTTCCAGGATCGACTCCATGGCCGCGTACACCCTCGCCGCCATCGCGCCTTTGGTTTCGGCGCCGGGGATTCCCTCGTCGTGCCCCAGCCGCTCGCCGGACGCGGGCGGCGGGACGAACCTGCTGTCGAGCCACGCCTGCGGTTTGCCACCGGCTTCCCCGTACGACTTCTCGCGCAGCCGCCGGTCCAGGATCGGGACCACGCCGAGCCGTTCGCCGATCAGTTCCGCGGTCCGCGCGGTGCGGCGCAGATCCGAGGAGTAGAGCTCCACCTCGTCCGGCACCTTCGCCCGCAGCGATTCGGCGACGGCGACGGCCGCGCGTTCACCGGCGGGGGTGAGTTCGGAGTCGAACCATCCGCCCACCAGGCGATCGACGTGGTGGGTGGCCTCCGGATGCGTGACGACGTAGACGGTGCGCATTCTCCGAATCTAAGCGCGCGTCAGTTTCGCGTAGGCGATGACGTTGTCGAGGTAGTTGCCGGTCGAGGAGTCGAAATCACCGCCGCAGGTGATCAGGCGCAGTTCGGGTCCGGTCGTGTCGCCGTAGACCTTCTCCGTGGGGAAGGACGCCTTCGCATGCCGTTCGACGGCGTACACGGTGAACACCGCGGTGATCCCGTCCGCGCGGTGGACGAGGGCTTGGTCGCCGGCCTTCAGTTCCTTGAGCCGGACGAAGACACCGGGGACCTTCTTGTAGTCGACGTGCCCGGCGAGGACCGCGGGCCCGATCTCGCCGGGCGCCGGGCCACCGGTGAACCAGCCGGTGGTGATCGCGTCGTGCGGCACCTCCAGGGTGCCGTCGCCGGCCAGGCCGAGGTCGATGATCTCGCCGGTGCGGACCCCGATCGCCGGGATTTCGAGCTTGGCGGGCCGGGCGGGCGCGAGCGGAGAGACCGTCGTAGGAGAAGGCGCCGCCGTGGAGATGGTGGTGGGCGGCGCCGGCGAAGCGACCTTGCCCGGCGGCGGAACGGCGCACGCGGTCAGCGCGACCGCGCACACCACCCCGATGAGGGCGCCGATGACCAGCGGAAACGGCCACCGGCGCCAGAACGCCCCGGTCATCGTTCGGCACGCCGCCGGAGCACCAGGGACGCGCCCGCCGCCGTCGCGGTCAGCAGTGCGGCGCCGGTCAGCGCGACCGCGGCGACCTCCATAGGACCACCGTTGGCCTCGCCGCCGCCGGTCGCGACGCCGCCGACGGGTTTGACCTTGACCTGGCCCGATTTCGCCGGTTCGCCGAACCGGGATTCGCAGGCGTAGCCGTCGTGGTCAGCGTCGAGTTTGTGCGGGTCTCGCGGGTTCTTCTTGAGCTCGGCCTGCGCGGCGGCCTGCGACGGGAAATCGGCGCAATCCTTGTCGGTGGATCGCGGCGCCGTAGTTTTCGTGGTGCTCGGCGGCGGGGTGGGCGTGGTCGTTTTCGTCGGCACCGTTCCGCGCTTGGGAAGTGTTTCGCAGGCGATTCCGTCGTTGTCGTCATCCAGGCGATGCGGATCGGATCGATCTTTCGCGAGTTCGGCCTGAGCGTCTTCCTGGTACTGGAAGTCACCACAGTCGAGATCGGCGATCGCGGGCGCCTCCGCCAGCGCGAACGCCACGGAAGCGGGACCGAACAAGGAGAATCCGGCGAGGATGACGGCCGTGCCGAGGGCGCGACGAACCGAGGACATGGGAAGTCCTTTCACTGGGAATTCGCGCTCCGAGCGCGTTCGATGCTCTTGAAGTCGCGCACCGGCTCCAGCTGTTACCGTTAATTTCACACGTTTTGATCGAGCGGAACGTCGAAAGCGACCAAAGTCCCGAGACTCGGGGAAGAATTGATCGAAAAGCGCCCACCGGACGTCGTCGCGCGTTCGGCGAGATGACGGAGGCCGCGTTTGGCCACTCCCTGCGGAACACCGGATCCGTTGTCCCGCACGCGGAGCTTGACGCCTTCCGCGTCACGGCTGAGCGTCACGCGGGTCTCGCTCGCCCCGGAGTGTCTGACCACATTGGACAGTGCTTCGCGCAGGGCGGCGCGGATGTGATCCGCCTGCTCGGCGGGGATGTCGGCCAGTTCCCCCGAAAGTTCGAGGGTCGGCGGGTAGCCGAGAAGCTCTCCCGCGATGCGCACCTCGCCCCGTGCGGACTCGGCGAGGTCGGTGGCGGTGGCCGTCTGGTTCGCGGGTTCCGGGCTGCGCAGGGCGCGCACGGTACCGCGGATCTCTTCGATGGTCTGGTCGAGCTGGTCGATCGCCTCGGACAGCCGCGCGCCGTCGGCCTGCGCGAACCGTTTCCGCATGTTCTTGCGGACGCGGTCGAGCTGCATCCCGGCGCCGTAGAGGCGCTGCACGATGACGTCGTGCAGCTCGCGCGCGATGCGTTCCCGCTCTTGGTAGAGGGTGACGCGATGCCGGGCGTTGGCGCCTTCCGCCAGCGCCAGCACCACACCCGCCTGCGCGGCGAACGCCGTGAGCACCTCGACCGTGCTGGCGGAGAACGGTTCCCCGCCGTGGCGGCGGTACACGGTGAGCGCGCCGAGGACGCGCCCGCCCGCGCCGAACGCCGACGCGGCGAACGGCCCGAAGCCCTGAAGCTCCGGCGGTACGAACGGCGCCGTGCGGGGATCGACGGTGAAATCCTCGCTGACCACCGGTTTCCCGCCCCTGGCGACCTGGCCGGCGGCGGAATCGGCGGAAAAGGCCAGCCCCCGGAGGCCCTGGGTGGTGTCCCCGTGCGCGGCCTCGGCGACCACCTGGCCGTCGTCGGCGCGCACCATGACGAGACCGAGGTCTGCCTCGGCCAGTTCGACGGCGCGGGCGACCACGGTCTCCAGCACGTCGCCCGGGTCTTCACCCGACAGGGCGGTGCCGGTGATCTCGGTGGCGGCGGACAGTGCGCGCGCGGCAAGCGTGGGATCCATGAGCGCTGTCGACATTAGTCGGCTCCGGCCATCGCGCGCGCTGTGACGCGGCCCTCCCGCACCTCCAGGATCACGTCCGCGCCGTCTGCTTCGGCGGCGTTGTGCGTGACGTGGACGACGGTCTTTCCGGCGAGCGCCTCGCCGAGCCGTTCGCGGACGGTGCGCGCGGTGGGCTCGTCGAGGTGGGCGGTGGGCTCGTCGAGCAGCACCAGATCGGCCCGCGCGGCACCGAGCACGGCCCGCGCCAGCGCGACCCGCTGCGCCTGCCCGCCCGAAAGCCCGGCGCCGGCGCTGTCGAGCATCGTCGTGAGCTCGACGTCCTCGAGAACCGCCTGGTACAAGGCTTTCCGCAGGTCGGCCTCGGACGCCGTCGGCTGGGCAAGGCGCAGGTTCTCGGCGACCGTGGTCGAGACGAGCATCGGTTCCTGCGGCGCCCAGGCGACGTTGTCGGGAACGGCGACGTCGCCCTTGCTCGGCTTGAGGAAACCGAGCAGGGCCGCGACGAGCGTCGATTTCCCGGCGCCGCTCGGGCCGACGACGGCGACGTGCGTGCCGGGCGCGATGTCCAGGTCGACCCCGGTGAGGACCGGGCGCTCCGTGCCGGGCCAGCCGAGGTCGGCGTTGCGGATCCGCACCCCGCCGGTGCCAGGAACGACGCTTTCCTCGCAGGGAAAGGCCCGTTCATCGCACGCGGCGAGGCGCAGACGGGCCTGGCGCAGGGTGTCCCAGTGCTGCGCGGCGGGCGGAAGAAGGGAGAGGACCTCCGCCAGCGCGAGCGGCACCAAGGCGACCACGGGCGCGAGGACCGGGTTCAGCGCGCCGGCGGCGACGGCGCTCACGGCGAACCCGGTGCTCACGACGGTGGCGCCCCCTGTCGCCAGGATGATCAGGGCGTCGGCCGCTCCGGCGCCGAAGGCCTGTCGCCGGGCTTCGGCGGTCAGCGCCGCGTCGGTCGTGGCGATTCGGCGACGTCGCTCTTTGTCGACCCCGTACGCGATCAGTTCGGCGGCGGCTTCGAACAGGCTCAGCACCTGCGCCGAAACCGAACGCCGTCCGGCGGCCAGCGCACTGGTCGCGCGGCGTTCCGCCCGGAGCGCGAGCAGCGGCGCGAACGCGCTGACCAGCACCGCCGCGGCCAGCGCGAGCCCGGCTTCGGGCAGCACGGTGACCTGGACCGCGACGGCGCCGACGGCCACCAGCGCGACCACGATCAGCGGCGTGATCACGCGCGGGAGCAGGTCGCGCACGGTGTCGGTGTCGCCGACGAGCCGTCGCTGCTCCTCACCGGCCCGAAGAGCGCGTGCCGGGCCGAGCCGCACCAGCGACTCCCACAGCCGGACGCGCAGGCTTCCGGCGATCCGGAACGCGGCGTCGTGCGTGACCAGCCGTTCGAGGTAGCGGAGCCCCGCGCGGGCGAGGCCGAACGTCCGCACGCCGACGATCAGCACCGTCAGCGTCAGGATCGGCGGCTGTTGCGACGCTTTGGCGATCAGCCAGCCCGAAAGCGCGGTCAGCGCGACCCCGGCGAGCAACGCGGCGGCGCCGAGCAACGCCCCACCGAAGAACCTGGGGTGCAGCAGGTCGCGCCAGGGCAGCGGTTTGACTACCCGCGCTTCTTCCACGACTCCGGCTTCGGGGATCGCGTTGGTCGATATGTCGACACCGGACGTGCGCTCGTGCGCGGCGATGATCGCGGCGGCCCCCTCGTCGACGGCTTTGCGGACCGCGGTCATGACGAGTGCGGCGTTGGCCTCGTCGAGGTGGGCGGTGGGTTCGTCGAGCAGGAGCAGCCACGCGCCCGACCGGGCCCGCGTCAGCGCCCGCGCCACCGCGACACGCTGCCGTTGCCCCTGTGACAGCTTGGAAACCGACCGCTCGGCGAGCCCGGCGAGGTCGAGTTCGGCGAGGAAGTCTTCGCCGCCGGCCTCCTCGCGGACCGTGCCCCCGCCGAACACCGGCGACTGCGGCACCCAGGCGACGTTCTCGCGCCACCGCTCCACGTCGGCGTCGGCGAGGTCGGTGCCGCCGACGGTGATCGTCCCGTCGTGCGCTTGCACGAAACCGAGCAGCGTGGCGAGCGTCGTCGATTTGCCACCGCCGCTGGGCGCGCGCAGCCAGGTGATCTCGCCGGGCCGGACGCTGAACGTCTCCCCGTCGGGCGCGAATCCGCCGCGCCTGACGACGCGCAGTCCGCGGACGTCGATCTCGCCCTTGGCGGGTGACCCGGAACCGTGGGGCGGCAAGGGTTCCGCGAGCACGTCCGCGACGCGGCGGACGGCCTCGACGCCGTCTTCGCTGGCGTGGAACGCGGCACCGACCGCGCGCAGCGGCTGATAGCACTCGGGCACGAGGATCAGCACGCCGAGCCCGATGGCCAGTGGCAGATCGCCGGAGACCAGGCGGACACCGATGACGACCGCGACCAGCGCGACCGAAAGCGTCGCGATCAGTTCCAGCGCGAACGCCGACGCGAACGCGACCTTCAACGTCTTGAGTGTCGTGCGGCGATGACGTTCGGAGATCTTCCGGACCGTCTCGGCCTGCGCCCCGGCGCGGCGGAAAGCGCTGAGGATCGGCAGGGCGCGGACGAGTTCGAGCAAGTGCCCCGACAGGCGTTGCTCGGCGTCGGCGGCTTCGGCGACGCGCTCGGCGGTGTGCTTGCCGATCAGGATCGCGAACAGCGGCACCAGCGGCACGGTGATCACGACGAGCACGGCCGACGGCCAGTCGGCGAACAGGATCGCGACGCCCGCGGCGAGCGGCACGATCGCGGCGGTCACCAGCGCCGGGAGGTACTGGGTGAAGTAGGCGTCGAGCGCGTCGAGTCCCTTGGTGGTCAACGACGTCAGCTCGCCGTGACCTCGGCGCGCGATCCATTCCGGACCGAGTTTCAACGCGTGGTCGAGAGCTTTGGCGCGCAGCTCCTCCTTCGCGCGGGCGGCCGCGCGAACGGAAACGATCCGCACCGCCCAGCCGGTCAACGCGCGCCCTGCGACGAGCGCGAGCAGCACGGCCAGCTGGGCGGTGCGGTCCCCCGGTGTTCCGCGGACGACCGCGGAGAGGACGTCGGCGAGCAGGAAAGCCTGCCCCACCAGCAGGATCGCGTTGACGAAGGACAGGATTCCGCTGAGGATCAACGCCCGGCGCGCCGCACTCGAAAGTGGAGCCAGCGCGCCGAGCGGACCCTTCCCCGGTCGCGCTGGGTCCATTGTGGACTCCGTGGCGGAAAGGGTGTCGCGGCCGGGAAGTTCGGTCATGGTGCGTGCACCGGTGGGATGTGCCGGGTGCCGATGCGCTTGCGGAACACCCAGTACGTCCAGCCTTGGTAGATCAGGACGGCGGGAGCGCCGAACAGCGCGACCCAGGTCATCACGGTCAACGTGTACGGGCTCGACGCCTCGCCCGCGATCGTCAACGTGTTCGCGGCGTCCAATGTGGACGGCAGGACGTTCGGGTACAGGGCGACGAAGATCGCGACGGCGGAAGCCGCGATGACCCCGCCGAGCGCGGCGAACGCCTGTCCTTCGCGGCCCATGCGGATCTTGAACCACGCGACGACCGCGGCGACGACGGCGAGACCGATGAGGAACAGCGTCCACAGGTCACCCGAGCGCAACTGCACGACGATCAGGAACGCGAGCAACGGCAGGAGCGCGACCGGGAGCAGGCGGGTGGCCAGGTTCCGTGCCCGGTGGCGGAGGTCGCCTTCGGTCTTGAGCGCGAGGAAGGCGGCGCCGTGGACCAGCGAGAACCCGACGACCGCGATCGCGCCGAGCAGCGTTTCGAGGCTGAGGGCGGCGAACGGGCCGCCGACGCGGTTGCCGTCGGCGTCGAGCGGGAGGCCGAGGACGGTGGTCGCGAGGAGCAGGCCGACGCCGAACGGCGGGACCCACGAACCGATGCCGATGACCCGGTCCCAGTTGCGGCGCCAGCGATCGGAGTCGACCTTGCCGCGGTATTCGAACGCGACGCCGCGGCCGATGAGGGCGAGCAGGACCACCAGGAGCGGGAGGTACGCGGCCGAGAAGAGCGACGCGTACCAGCCGGGGAACGCGGCGAACATCGCGCCGCCGGCGACGATCAGCCAGACCTCGTTGCCGTCCCAGACCGGGCCGATCGTGTTGACCATGACGCGGCGCTCGGTGTTGTCCTTCGCGAGGACCGGCATGAGCATGCCGACGCCGAAGTCGAAGCCTTCGAGGAAGAGGTAGCCGAGCCAGAACAGGGCGATGACGCAGAACCAGATCGTTTCGAGGGTCATCGGATGCTCACTTTCCTGGGCTTGGGCCTCCGGTGCTTCCGGGGCTGAAGGACGCCTTCGGCCCGCTGTCCGGTCGCCTCGCCCGTCACGTAGCCGACCCGAGGGTTGCGAAAGCCACTTTCGCAACCTTGAGCGTTGCGAAAGTGGCTTTCGCAACCCGTCCTGGCCGCCCGGAAGCCGCCCTTCCAGCCCCGGTCGCCCTGAGTTATCCACAACCGCTCGAGTTGTCCACAGATCGGCTGTGGGTAACCCGCCTGAGCGATACCCCCGATACGCTGGGTGCGGGGCCGTCCCCCGGGAAGGGCGGGGGGCTGGGTAGGTGACGTCAAGAGGCGATCAGTAGGCGAAGGCCAGCGCGTCGTCATCGCCGTCACCGCCTTTCGAGTCGTCGTTCTTGCTGGTCGAGGCCGGTTTCTTGGGTGGCATGACGGCGTCCACGCCGCCCCGGACGTACTTCCGCATCAGGTAGACCTCGACCACGCCGAGCACCGCGTAGACGGTCGTCAGGGCGATCAGCGACGTCCAGACCTCGCCTGTGGACAACTTCGAGACCGCCTGCGCGGTGAACATCCACACCCCGTCGACACCGGTCGGGTTCGGCACCACCACGAACGGCTGACGGCCCATCTCGGTGAAGATCCAGCCGGCGCTGTTGCCGATGAACGGCGTCGCGATCCCGCCGAGCACCATCCACGGGAACCATCGCTGCCCGGGGATCCGCCCACGCCGGGTCAGCCACAGCGCGAGCAAACCGATCCCGGCCGAGATCGCGCCGAAGCCGATCATCGCGCGGAAACCCCAGTAGGTCACCGGTAGGTTGGGCACGTAGTCGATCGGCTTGCCCGCCAGCGAACCGAGCTGCGGGTCGTCCGGATAGTTCGTGCCGTACTTCGCCTGGTATTCGGTGATCAGGTTCTCCACGCCCTTGACCTCGGTCGAGAAGTCGTTGTGCGCCAAGAACGAGAGCAGGGCGGGCACGTTGAACGTCTTGACGTCCTCGCAGTTCGCGTTCCGCACGTCGCCGATCGCGATGATCGAGAAGCTCGCCGGTTTCTCCGTGTGGCACAACGCTTCCGCCGACGCCATCTTCATCGGCTGCTGCTCGAACATCAGCTTGCCCTGGAAGTCGCCGGTGATCGCCAGCACCGCGAACGCCACCACACCGGTCCAGCCGCCGAGACGCAACGACGAACGCCACACCGCGCGGTGCTCGTCGTCCTCCGAACGCTTGCGCCACAGCTGCCAGCCGGCGACACCGACCAGGAACGCCGCCGCCACCGAGAAGGCGCCCGCGAGCGTGTGCGGGATCGCGGCCAGCGCGGTGTTGTTCGTCAGCACCGCCCAGATCGAGTTCATCGTCGGCTTCCCGTCGACGAATTCGACCCCGACCGGATGCTGCATCCACGAGTTCGCCGCCAGGATGAAGTACGCGGACGCCACCGTCGCCAGGGAGTACGCCCACGCGCACGCCAGGTGGACCTTCTTCGGCAGCTTGTCCCAGCCGAAGATCCACAGCCCCAGGAAGGTCGACTCGACGAAGAACGCGACGAGTCCCTCCATCGCCAGCGGCGCGCCGAAAACGTCACCCACGAACCGCGAGTACGCGCTCCAGTTCATCCCGAACTGGAACTCCTGCACGATGCCGGTGACCACGCCCATCGCGAAGTTGACCAGCAGGAGTTTCCCCCAGAACTTGGTCATCTTCAGGTACCGCTGATCACCCGTCCGGACCCACGCCGTCTGCATCCCGGCGACCAGGACCGAAAGCCCGATGGTCAGCGGGACCATCAGGAAGTGATAGACGGTGGTGATGCCGAACTGCCACCGAGCGAGATCGAGAACTTCCACACCTCAAGCCTGCTCAACGCCCGTTGAGCCCGCCAGTCCAAGTGGTCCCGATCTCGCCGGGACGTAGGTCCCGCGCCCAGGTCAGCCGAGGCCGGCGAGTGTGAGTCGCGCCTCGTCGGCGATCTGCCGCCGCACGTCCGAATCCCCCAGTGTCAGCACGTGTTCCAGCGCCAACGCGTACGCCGTGTCGAAAGCGGCCTCGACGTCGGCGGCGATGTCGGGCTGGACGCCGACGCCTTCCCAGTTGGTCCCCGTGACCGGGTTCACGGCCCGTCCACCCGGGACGGTGACATCCAGGTGGGTGTCCACTTTGTACTGTCTCCGCGGGTTGGCCCCGCCGCCGGTGACCGCGCCGACCGTCTTCGCCCGCCCCAGTTGCTGCAACGAGTAGCTCAGATCCTCGGCACCGGAGAACGTCGTCGGCCCGGTCAGCACCCACACCGGCTTGTCCGCGCCGAACTTCCGGCCCGGTACGTACGGCATTGTCCAGAACTGGTTCGTCACGTCGCCGTCACGCAGATAGATACTGTTGAAATGCGTCGGCTCGCCGACCAGGTAGCTGATGATCAGCGCGACCGCCATCGGATCCCCGCCCCGGTTCTCGCGGACATCGATGATCAGCGCGTCGGTGGTCGCGAGCAGCGTCATCGCCGCGGCCAGCGCCTCGCCGGCGATGTCCGGCCCGTAGAGCAGCTTGGTCTCCAGGTAGCCGACGTTGCCCGCCAGCCGCCGCGCCGACGCGATGCCATGACCGTTCAGCTCCGCCTCGCGCCGATACTGCTCGGGATCGAACGACTCCCCCTCCACCTCGGGCAACGGGTCGACGTGATGCCGTAGCCGCAGGTGTTTGTCCCCGTTGACCGATTGCAGATCCGCGGTGACCGCGACGGCGAACGCCTGATCGTCGAGCCCCGCGTACGCGCCGTCACGCAGCCGCGCCCGCAGGAACACGGTCAGCTTCTCGGCGACGTCGGGGAACACGTAGTGCTCCTTCAGCCGCTGGCACACGTCCTCGATCCGCGCTCTCTCGTCCATGCGCCCGGACGCTACCAGCGGAGCCGGAAAAAAGAATTCGGTTTACCGAAATCCCAATTCCGCCCCGCCGCGAAAAACAATTCGCCCGCACATGCCGTGCGATTCGGAAAAGCCATCAGCTTGCCTTTCTCTGAATCGCCCCTTTATCGTTGCAGTGAAAGGGGTGAAGCACCGTCATGTCGAGCTCGATGTTGGCGCTGATCAGCGCGTTTGGCCTGGTACTGGCCGTGGAGCTACCGGACAAGACCCTCGTCGCCACCCTCGTTCTCACCACCCGTTTCCGCGCATGGCCGGTATTCGCCGGGGTCACCGCCGCATTCGCCGTGCAATCCGCGATCGCCGCCACCTTCGGCAGTGTGCTCACTTTGCTGCCGGAGACACTGGTGACGGTGATCGTCGCCGCGATGTTCGGTATCGGCGCGTTCATGCTTCTTCGCGAAGGGTTCAGCCCCGGCAAGGACGGCGGCGAGGACGCGTCGCGTTCCGGGCCGAGCCCCGCGACCTTCTTCCGCTCCGCGCTGACGTCGTTCGGAGTGCTGTTCGCCGCCGAATGGGGTGACGCCTCCCAGCTCGCGACGGCCAGTCTCACGGCCCGCTTCGGCAACCCGTTCGCGGTCGCCCTCGGCTCCTTCGTCGCGCTTGTCGCCGTCGCCGGGCTCGCCGTCTTCATCGGCGCGAAGGTCCGCAGCCGGATCCGCCCCAAGCTCATCCAGCGCGTGGCGGGTTTCGTCTTCGCCGGGTTCTCGCTGTTCGCGCTGGCCCAGCTGGTGTTCTGACCGCACGGGTTCTTCACAGGTTCGCCGGGTAACCTTTCGGGAACGAAAAGGTGAACACCCGCCCCGACTTGCCTGGAGAAACCGGTCGTGACCTCGCCGAAGACACTTGCCGTCTCCCCTGTGCACGGCAGGCTCGCGGTCTTCGGCATGGCCGTCGCGGTCGCCATCTCGATCGATCTGCACCTGAGGCTGTCCAGCCAGGTCAGCCCGATCTGGCAGACGCTGTCCGAGTACGTCTACGGCTACCTCTCGCCCGGTTCGACGGCGGCACCACTGTTCGGCGCGATGTGCCTGGCGCTGGGCTTCGGCTCGCTCGCGCTCCTCGGCGGGATCGCGAAAGCGCACCGCAAGGGCTACGAGTCCGTTCTCGCTCTACTCGGCGTGTGGTGTGCCGGGCTGTTCGTCCTCGCGCTCGTTCCCGTCGACCCCGAGGGCCAGGCCCGCTCACTGGCCGGGCAGATCCACAACTACGCGGCGCTGGCGGCCTTCCTGGCGCTTCCCGCCGCCGACTGGGTGCTGACCCGCCGCAGCCGGGCGCGATGCCCGTGGGAGCCGCGCCGCACGACGATCCGGCGGCTCGCGGTGGCCAGCTTCGCCGCGGTGGTGATCGTGCTCGGCGGGTTCGTCTGGACGATGCTCACCGGCCCGTCGCATCAAGAGGTCACGCTCGGCCTGTTCGAGCGGCTGCTGTTCGCGGTCGACCTCACGCTGCTGGCGACCATGGTCCGCCCGCTGCTCAGCCACCGCTGACGGCCTACTCGGGCTGTTTCAGCACCTCGGCCAGCCGGACGGCGGCCGCCACGACCGCCGGGCCGGCCACGGACGCGTCCAGCGGTTCGAGGGACACGACGCCGACGCTGGCCTTCAGGCCGGGCACCCCGCGCACGGGCGCGGCGACCCCGGACGCCCCCGCCTCCAGCTCACCCGACGAGGTGACCCAGCCTTCGCCGCCGCCGGGACGCAGCGTGATCGCCTTGCCCGCGGCACCGGCGGACAGCGGATGCCGGGTCCCGACGCGGTAGGCGACGTGGAAGCTCGTCCAGGACGGTTCGACGACCGCGACGGCCTGCGCCTGGTCCCCCTGAGCGACCGACAGGTGCGCCGTCGCGCCGACCTTCTCCGCGAGCTCGCGCAGCACCGGCCTCGCGGCCTCGCGGAGCTGCGGGAGCACCTGCCCGGCGAGCCGGAGCAGGCCGACCCCCAGCCGCACCTTGTTGCCGTCGCGCCACACCAGGCCGCGTTCGGACAGCGGGACGAGCAGCCGGTAGACGGCGGCCCGGCTCGCGCCGATGGCGACGGCGAGCTCGGAGATCGTCGCCGCCTCTCCGCCGGCGTCCGCGACCGCTTGGAGCAGTGCGAGCCCGCGGTCCAGAGTCAGCGACCCTTCGCGAGTCACAACAACCCGAGTTCCCCGAGGTCGGCGACCGGCTCGTCGAACGAAGCCGCCGCGTACGAGGCGAAGAGCCCGCGAACGGCCTTCGCCGCCTCGTCCGACATCCCCTTGGCCTCGGCGGCCAGCGCGGCGCCGTCGGTCGATTCGAGGGCGGCGCGCACGTCGCCACCCGAAAGGCAGCGCGCGGACGCCACGATCAGGTTCAGGAACCCGTGGTGGGTGAAACCGCTCGACTCCTCGGTGTGCCGGACGGCGCGGTGCAGGCTGTTCGTCGCCTTGAACGAGGCCCCGGTCGAGCCGCTGACCACCGCGAGGAAGTCGGCGACCTCGTCGACGCTGGGGAAGTTCTCGCCCGCCTTGCCGCCGCAGCGGATCTTCGGCCAGCTGCCGTGCTCGATCACCTTGCGGACGCCGTCCAGCCAGCCGACGCCGCGCCGCGGCTCGACCACGCGGATGACGTCCTCGGGCACGAATTCGGAGACGCGCTCCAGCCAGACCTCGTCGACGTCCGACGGCGCCGGCATCTCCACCATGCGCAGGCTGAGGATCTCGCTGCGCGACTCGACGATCGAAATCGCCTTCGGGACGCCGCCGAGGCCGGTGTCGATGATGAGCGACAGCGGCAGCGGTTCCTTGGGTTTGATCTTGATGAGCTCCGTGATGAGCTCGGGCAGCCGCGACGCCTGGCACAGGAACACACCGAGGACGCCGGAGTGCTCACCGGCCCTCGACGCGAAGTGCGCTCGCAGCGCTTCGGGCATGGACGCCTCACCGGGCGGGAACAACGCCGAGTCGTCGACGAGCCGCGCGAACAGGGGAGGGATTCCTCGGGGGCCGGGTGGCGTGAGTTCCACAGCGCTTGACACGACTGACACGCTAGTAGCGTACGACATCAGGACAAAATCGTTCGCACAACGGACACGTTCCGGGGAGATTCCGATGCCTTACTACCGGCAGGTAGGCGAGATCCCGCACAAGCGCCACACGGCGTTCCGCAAGCCCGACGGGGGCCTGTACGCCGAGGAACTGATGGGTGTCGAGGGCTTCTCGGCGGACTCGGCGCTGCTGTATCACCGCGGGCTGCCCACCGCGATCGTCGACGCGGTCGCGATCGAGGACGAGCGCGGTCCCATCACCCCGAACCACCCGCTCAAGCCCCGCGCCTTCAAGACCCACGACCTCAAGTTCGGCGACGCCGACGCGGTGACCGACCGGCGTCGGCTGTTCGGCAACGCCGACGTCACCATCGGTTTCGTCCACGCGACCAAGCCGTCGCCGCTTTACCGCAACGCCGCGGGCGACGAACTGTTCTACGTCCAGGGCGGTGGCGCGACCGTCGAGACGATCTACGGCACCCTGGAAGTCGGTGACGGCGACTACCTCGTCATCCCGACGTCGTGCACCTATCGCGTGCTCCCGCACGCCGACGGGGTCAAGCTGCTGACCATCGAGGCGCGCGGCCACATCGGCCCGCCGAAGCGGTACCTGTCGGCGAAGGGCCAGTTCCTGGAGCACTCGCCGTACTGCGAACGCGACATCCGCGGCCCGTCGGAGCCGCTGGTCGTCGACGGCACCGACGTCGAGGTCCTCGTGCGGCACCGCGCCGGGCTGACGCGCTACACCTACGCGACCCACCCGTTCGACGTCGTCGGCTGGGACGGCTGCCTGTACCCGTGGGTGTTCAACATCGACGACTTCGAGCCGATCACCGGCCGCGTGCACCAGCCGCCGCCCGTGCACCAGACGTTCGAGGGCCCGAACTTCGTGGTCTGCTCGTTCTGCCCGCGCAAGGTCGACTACCACCCCGAGTCGATCCCGGTGCCTTACAACCACGCGAACGTCGACTCCGACGAGCTGATGTTCTACGTCCGCGGGAACTACGAGGCACGCAAGGGTTCCGGGATCGAGGTCGGCTCGCTTTCGCTGCACCCGTCCGGTTTCACGCACGGGCCGCAGCCCGGGGCGGCGGAGGCGTCGATCGGGGCGCAGTTCTTCGACGAGACCGCGGTTATGGTGGACACCTTCGCGCCGCTGGACCTCGGTGAGGCGGCGGACGCGTCGGAGGACCACGGCTACGCCTGGACCTGGTCCGGCCGGGGCCCCGGCGCCTGATTTCCCCGTCGCGGCCATGGCGGGATAAGTACCGCCATGGCCGCAACGGTTCGGCAACGTCAAGCCCGGCAAGGCGAAACCTCCGGATAATCGGTGTTTCTCACCGGGAGGTTCTCCATGGTCGTGAATCCAGGGCAGTCCCGCGGCGGCCGGAAGGTCCTGGCGTTCGTGGCCGCCGCGGTGGTCGCGATCGGGTTGATCATCGGTCTGCGCGCGATCACGAGCGATTCCGGCGAGGAAGCCGCGGAAGCGAAGTGCACGACGGGCGACGCGGTCAAGCTGCAGGTGTCGTCTTCGCCGGAGAAGGCGGGCGTGGTCGCCGAAATCGCCAAGGGCTACAGCGGCCGCACGGTGGCCGGACGCTGCGTGGACGTGCTCGTGCAGTCGAAATCGTCCGGTACCGCGATGCAGGCCCTGTCCCGCGGCTGGAACGAGGCGGTGGACGGCCCGCGCCCGGACGTCTGGACGCCCGCCGCGTCGGGCTGGGTGAACCTGTTGCGCCAGAACCTCACCGGCTCCGACCATCCCGCGCTGGTACCCGAGGGTGACCCGGAATCGGTCGCGAACGCACCGCTGGTCGTCGCGATGCCGAAACCGATGGCCGAAGCGCTCGGCTGGCCGGGCAAGGGCATCGGCTGGAAGGACCTCGCCGCGCTCGCCACCGATCCGCAGGGCTGGGCGAAATACGGCCATCCGGAGTGGGGGAAGTTCCGGCTGGGGAAGACGAATCCGAACATCTCGACCTCCGGCCTCAACGCCACCATCGGCGCCTACTACGCGGCGACGGGAACCTCTTCGGACCTCACCGCGAACGCGCTCGCGAAGCCGGAGGCCCAGACGTTCGTGCGGAACGTCGAGCAGGCCATCGTCCACTACGGCGACAACACGCTGACGTTCCTGACGAACCTGCAGAAGGCCGACGACCGTGGCGCCGCGATGTCGTACATCTCGGCGGTGACGGTCGAGGAGAACTCGCTCGTCGGCTACAACCAGGGCAATCCCACCAACGACCCGGCGAAACGCGGCCAGCACGCGCCGCCGAAGGTGCCGCTCGTCGGGATCTACCCGAGCGACGGCACGCTCAACTCCGACCACCCGTTCACCGTGCTGAACTGGGCCGACGACATCCGCAAGCAGGTCGCGGCGGATTTCCTCGCGCATCTGCGCGGCGCCGAAGCGCAGCAGAAGTTCAGCGACATCGGTTTCCGCACGTTCGACGGGAAACCCGGCTCGCAGACCACGAAGGAGAACGGCGCCGAGCCGGATTCGAAGCTGAACCTCATCCGCCCGCCGAGCCCGCCGGTGCTGACCGAGGTGCTGAAGTCGTGGAAGGACCTGCGGAAGAAGGCGAACGTGCTGCTGGTCGTCGACGTCTCCGGGTCGATGGGCGACGGCGTCGGCGGGACCGGGAAGAACAAGATGGATCTCGCGAAACAGGCGGCCGTGGCGTCGTTGCCGCAGTTCAGCGACGCGGACAAGGTCGGGCTGTGGATGTTCTCGACGAAACTCGACGGCGACAAGGACTACGTCGAGCTGCGGCCGGTGTCGCCGATCGGCGGTGAGCAGGGCAGGCAGGAGCTGGCGTCGCGGCTGAACGGGTTGACCCCCCAGAACGGGACGGGGCTCTACGACTCGTCGCTCGCCGCCTACGAATTCATGAAACAGCGGCTGGATCCGGACGCGATCAACGCCGTCGTCGTGCTCACCGACGGCCGGAACGAGGATCCCGGCGGAATCGATCTGCCGAACCTCGTCGGACGACTGAAGGCCGAAGGCGGCGGCGAAGCGGTGCGGCTGTTCACCATCGCGTACGGCTCCGACGCGGATTTGGACATCCTCAAGGAGATCGCCGAGACCACCCAGGGGGTCGGGTACGACTCGTCCAAACCGGACTCGATCGACCAGGTCTTCACCGCCGTGATCTCGAATTTCTGAGATCCTCGGATATGCGCTTCGTCCGTGAACTAGCCGAACCGTGGGGACTTCTCCTCGCGGCGACGTCGACGGGTGCGGCCTGGGCGGTGCAGCTGCCGGTGCTCGCCGCGCTCGGCGTCGGTGTGACCGTGCTGGCGGCCCGGGCAGGCGTCGCCGCCGCCACGCGGCCGAAACCCTTGCCAGAACCCGAAGATCGACCACTCCCCGACGTCGAACCCGGTTCGCCGGAGGCGGATTGGCTGCGGCGCGCGGAAGCCGCGGCCGACGGTTTCGGGTCGATTTCCGCTTCGCTCGACACCGGACCGCTCGCCGACCGGGTGGCCGATATGGAACCGGTGGTGCGGGAGACCGTCGACACCCTGCGGCGGCTGGCCGCCCGGGCGTCCGCCACCGGAAAGGCGTTGGCGCGAGTGGATCTCGGCGCGGTGTCCGCCGAGAAAGCCCGGCTGCGAAAGGATCTCAAGGCCGCCGACGACGACGACATCCGCGGTGACCTGATCCAGTCGCTCGAAGCCGTGCAGGCACAGGAGGACGTGCACGCGCGGCTGTCGAGCGCGCAGCGGAAACTGCTGGCACAGCTGCGATCCGGCGCGCTAGGCCTCGACGGGCTGGTCGCCAGGGCGGCCGAATTGTCGGCCGCCACCGGCGATTCGCTGCTCGACACCACCACGATCGGTGAACTGAGCGAGCAGCTGGAAGGGATCCGGCGAGGGGTCGTGGAGACCGAGGAAGCGACGCGGCGGTCCCTCGGCTGACGTTCACCGGCCGAATCGGGCCGGCCCGAAAACGGCGTGACCGGGCACTCCGGCCTTCGCCGTCTTCCCGGCGACGGGCACGCCGAGCACCCACAACCGCCCGGTCGCGGCGATGTTCGCGGCCAGCGACGGATCCGAACCACCGGCGGTGACGGTGACCTCGCGGCCGTCGGGGAGGACGGTCCGGCCCTTGACGGTGACCATGCCGAAGAAGCTGATCGACGCCGGCCCGGACACGACGGCGAGTTCGGTCCATCGCGGCTCGGGCAGCTTCCTGAGCAGCACCAGCGCGACGACGGCGAGGCCGAGCGCGCCCGCCGCGCAGCCGTAGCCGAAGTAACCCGAATACCGCACCACGACGCTGTCCCGCTTCGGATAGTCCGCCGACGTCCAGAAGGCGAACGCGCTCATGACGAGCAGCATCACGACACTGATGAAGTAGTACGCCGAAAGCAATCGCCGCTGCGTCGCGAGCATCCGGCCGGGTGACACCGGCTCGAAGGCCAACGGGACCGAGCCCTTCACCGGAGCGCCGCGGAACGCGCCACGGCGCGGGACGACGACACCGGGCAGCATGACGAACGGGCCGAGCACCCAGAGCCGTCGCTGCGCCGCGAGTTGCGTCCGGAGCGGGGTCGGGAGCCGCACGACGAGCCACCGCCCGTCCAGGGGAACACTCACCCGTGCACCCGCGACGACGGCGCCGTCCAGCCCGTTCACCAGGCGGAACGGTTTGCCGGTGAGCTTCCGCATCGAGGAGGATCCGGCAACGGCGGAGTAGCCGAAGTAGAGCGAAGACGGTGTCATGAAGACCAGAAGGGCCGAGGGCACGGCGATCCCGTGCCCACCGAAGACCGCGAGCACGACGCCCAGCGCCACGAGCAGTCCGGTCGCGACGGCCATCGTCCCGGCGGTGACGGTGTTGCGATCGAGAAGGGGTGTCAGGACCGGCATGTTCGTCGCCGGAATCCCTTCGGGTGGTTCGAGCACCCGGATTCCGTGGGCTTCCACCTGGTCAACCTATACGGACACGGCGAGACGTGATCCAGACTACTTCCGCTCGGCGGCCAGATCAGGTTAGGCTCACCTAACTAGGAGGTGAGCCGTGACCACACCGACGTCCATCCGCCGCCCGCCGGCGCCGAACCCCGCCGAACGCGCGAAGACGATCGCCACCCGCAACGGGCCGGCGACGCTGATGCCGACCGCGGAGCAGCGTGATCAGCCAGGACAGTGCGGCCGGGTCGTCCCCGTGCTGCACCACGTGCACACGAGCGGCAGCGTCAGCATCCTGCTGCCGGACGAGCACCACCTGGTGAAACGCGCGCACGAGGCCCAGCGCGGCGAGCTCGCGGTGATGGTCGAACTGACCGATCAGGCGCCGGTCGACCTGCGGGAGCCCATCCGCGGGCTGCTGTGGATCACGGGCTGGCTCCGCCCGCTGTCGGAGGTTTCGGCGCGGGCCCGGGCGGTCTCCATCGCCGAGACCCGGCCGGACGAGCGGCTGCTGGACGTCGGGCACGGTGTGACGCTGCTGCGGCTGACCCCGGCGTCGCTGGTACTCGCCGACGCCGAGGGCACGCATTCGCTCCGGCCGCATATGTTCAGCGCCGCGCCGCCGGATCCGTTCCACGACTACGAGGCCGCGTGGCTGCGGCATCTGGAGACCGACCACGCCGACGTCGTCCAGCAGCTCGCCAAACACGTGCCCGCCGAACTGCGCGGCGGCTGGATCCGGCCGCTCGGGCTGGACCGCTACGGGCTGCGGCTGCGGGTCGAGGCCGACTCCGGCGACCACGACGTCCGGCTCGCGTTCTCGCGTCCGGTCGAGGGGCCGCAGCAGCTGAGCGGCGAGATCCGCCGTCTCGTTGGCTGCCCGTACTTCCCGCAGGGTTAGGCGAGTTCCGCCGGGAAACCGCCCTTGGCGACCGGGCCCCAAGACTCGATGGTGACGCGGATGATGCTCTTACCCTGTTTGACCATCGCTTCGCGGTACTCGTCCCAGTCGGGGTGCTCGCCGGAGATCGCGCGGAAGTAGTCGACCAGCGGCTCGACCGAGTCGGGCAGGTCGAGCACCTCGGCGGTGCCGTTCAGCTGGACCCACCGGTCGTTCCACTCGTCGGAGAGGACGCAGGCGGACACCTTCGGCTCTCGCCGGATGTTGACGACCTTCGCGCGTTTCGGGTATGTGGAGATGACCAGCCGGCCCTCGCCGTCGACACCGCAGGTCACCGGGGAGAGCTGCGGGCCGCCGTCGGCCTTGGTGGTCATCAGGATGGCGCGGTGGCGGGTGGACAGGAAGTCGACGAGCGCGGCGCGGTCGACGGTTTCGTTGGTCGCGATGCTCCTTGGCATGACCCGACGGTAGCGTGCGGACGATGAGCTGGCTGCGTCCCGAACGCCCGGCGCTGCCGGAATTCGTGGAAGATCCGGCGCGCCGCCGCGCGATCGTCATCGAACTGGTCGTCGTCTTCGGCATCACCCTCGGCCTGTCCGGGCTGCGCAGCCTGCTGTCCCTTGTGGACTCGCTGCTGCAGCCGGTGCCGCTGGCGCAGCAACAGGCCCAGCTGAACGTCCCACAGGCGACGCTGAGCCTGGTCGACCTGCTCAAGCAGCTCCTGAGCGCCGGTCAGCTGGTCGGCTGGGGCGCGCTCGGGCTGTACCTGTTGTGGCGCGGCGGGATGAAGCTCGCCCAGATCGGCCTCGACAGGCAGCGCCCGGGCCGCGACGTCGTCCACGGGCTGCTGCTCGCCGCGGTGATCGGGATTCCGGGGCTGGGGCTGTACTTCCTGTCCTACGGCCTCGGGTTCAGCCTGTCGGTGCAACCGTCCACTTTGGGCGAGACGTGGTGGCGCCCGATCACGCTGACGTTGTCGGCCTTCGGGAACGCGTTCGCCGAAGAGGTGCTCGTCGTCGCATACCTGCTGACCCGGCTGCGACAACTCGGCTGGCGGGAGAACACCGCGCTGGTCGCGTCTTCGGTGCTTCGCGGGTCGTATCACCTGTATCAGGGTTTCGGTGGTTTCGTCGGCAATGTGGTGATGGGCCTGGTGTTCGGCAGGCTGTGGCAGAAGACGAACCGGCTGTGGCCGCTGATCGCCGCGCACACCGCGCTGGATTTCGTTTCCTTCGTCGGATACGCGCTGCTCAAAGGGCGAGTTTCCTGGCTTCCCTAGCTAGTGTGAAGCCGTGATTGACGAGACGACTCCACCCCGAGTTGACAGCGAAGTCGGCCCCCTGCGTGCGGTGCTGCTGCACAGGCCCGGCAACGAGCTCAAAAGGCTCACGCCTCGCAACAACGACCAGCTCCTGTTCGATTCCATCCCCTGGGTGGACCGCGCGCAGGAGGAGCACGACGCGTTCGCCGAGGTGCTGCGCGGCCGAGGCGTCGAGGTGCTGCTGCTGGCCGACGCGCTGCGCACGGCGCTCGCGGACACCCGCGCCCACGCGGCGGGCGTGCACGCGGCCGTCGACGAGCGGCGGCTCGGGCCCGACCTCGCCGATTCGCTCCGCTCCCATCTGTCGAGCGTCGCACCGGCGACGCTGGCCGAGGTCCTGATGGCGGGAATGACCTTCGAGGAACTGCCCGCCGCCGAGGGCGCCTCGCTGGTCCGGCTGATGAACCATCCGAACGACTTCGCCGTCGATCCGCTGCCGAACCTGCTGTTCACCCGTGACTCGTCGGCCTGGATCGGCGACCGCGTCGCGGTCTCCTCGCTGACCATGCCCGCCCGGGTCCGCGAAACCGCGGTGCTGGACCTCATCTACGCCTACCATCCGTGGTTCCGCCACGCGGCCCGCGCGTACGGCGCGCATTCGGCGCCGATCGAGGGCGGCGACGTCATGCTGCTCTCGCCGGGCGTCCTGGCCATCGGCGTCGGCGAGCGGACGACCGCGGCGGGCGCGGAGTCGCTGGCGCGGTCGGTGTTCGCCGACGGGATCGCGCACACCGTGCTCGCCGTGCCCATCCAGCAGACCCGCGCGACCATGCATCTGGACACCGTCTGCACGATGGTCGACGCCGACGCCGTCGTCATGTATCCGCTTTCCCGCGATTCACTGACCGCGTTCACGATGCGGCCGACCGACGACGGTTCGGTGAAGGTGGAAGGCCCGGCCCCATTCCTCACCGCGGCCGCCGAGGCAATGGGAATCGACCGGCTCCGGGTCATCGACACCGGACTCGATCCGGTCACCGCGGAACGCGAGCAATGGGACGACGGGAACAACACTCTCGCGCTCGCGCCCGGCGTGGTCGTCGGGTACGAACGTAATGTGGAAACCAACGCGCGCCTGGCCGAAGCCGGTATCGAAGTACTGGCCATCACCGGCTCCGAGCTGGGCTCCGGCCGCGGCGGGCCGCGTTGCATGTCGTGCCCCATCCGGCGCGAAAGCATCTGATCCGGAAATAAAGTAAGCCTTCCCTAATCAATTTCGATTGATTAGGGAAGGCTTACTTAATTGAGGTGAACCTATTATCGGTAATACTAACCTAATAGGGGGCAGATCACCAGGCAAAAGTGGAAATCGAATAAGGAGTTGGCGTATCGTCGAACACATGGCCCTCCTCAAGAAGCAACCGCGCTCGAAGTTCTACGAACTGCTGCAGGCGCAGATCCACAACGAGTTCAACGCCTCCCAGCAGTACATCGCGCTGGCGGTCTGGTTCGACGCCGAGGACCTGCCGCAGCTCGCGAAGCATTTCTACAAGCAGTCCGTCGAGGAGCGGAACCACGCGATGGCGCTGGTCCAGTACATGCTGGACACCGACCACCACGTGGAGATCCCCGGCACCGGCGACGTGCGCAACGACTTCTCCGACGTCACCGAGCTGATCGAGCTCGCGCTGCAGCAGGAGAAGGACGTCGCGACCGACATCCAGCAGCTGGCCAAGGCCGCCCGCGCCGAAGAGGACTACATCGGCGAGCAGTTCACGCAGTGGTTCCTCAAGGAGCAGGTCGAGGAGATCTCCCAGATGTCCACGCTGCTCAACATCGTCAAACGCGCGAACGGCAACCTGTTCGAGGTGGAGAACCACCTGCACCGCGAATCCGTCGGGGACGGCGGCGCCGACTCGGGGATGCCCCCGGTCGCCGGCGGCGCGCTCTGACGCACTGACCAACGCTCCCACCACGGGAAAACCCGGGCTCTCCCCCTTGGAGAAGCCCGGGTTTTCTCGTTCCCGTCAGCTGAACTGACAGCTCTGGTCGACGCGGGTCAGCAGGATGCCGATGGCCGAACCGTCGTCGGCGAGTGAGATCCGGTACGCGCTCCCCGCGCCGGCGGGCGCGAAGTAGGCGCTGCCGTTCTTCGTGCTGCCGGGGTACGCGGCGAGGATGTCCGACTCGGTCGAACCGACCCCGATCCCCTCCGGGGTGTGCACGGTCCCGGCCGGGTTGATCACGGTGATCCCTTCGGCGTCGGTCAGCGACACCGAAGCCGGTCCCGGAACGGCGGTTCCCTCCACGTAGCCGTAAACGCAGGATGCCCGGTAGTCCTTCGCGCGCAGCGGGCCGACGGCGGCCTCCGCCTCCTCCTCGCTCATCCCGAGCCGGAGCTTGCCGAACCCGGCCGGGGTCAGCAGCGCGCCGGTGGTCACCTTGCGCGGTGCCGGCGGCTTCGTGGACGCGGTGCTCTTCGGGGGCGGGGCGGGCTCGTCGTGGGATGTCGACTGCGGTTGCCCGGACGTGGGGTTCGGCGGGGCGGCCTGGGACGAGACCGGCGGCGCCGAGCTCCCCGGCGCGGGCTGCGCCAGGCTCGACGAGGCCGCCCCGATGGTGAGCTGGTCGCCCCCGGGGAAGGCCGCGCCGTTGTCCCTGTCGTGGATCGTGAAGACCGTGAGCCCTCCGCCGAGCAGGACCACCGCGGCGGCCATCCCGCTGGTGGTCTGCATCAGCTGACGGCGGCGTCGGCGACGGCGGGCGCCCGCGACGATCGTCTCGGGATTCAGCGTGGGTCCCACGCCCAGCCGCTCATCAGAGAACAGGTCACGCAGCTTCCGCTGCACGTCCTCTTCGGACATGTTCATCCCGCTTCCCTCCCTTCGTCCTTGGGCTCGATCAGGGCGAGCTTCGTGCGCAGCGACGCGATCGCCTTGCTCGCCTGGCTTTTGACGGTGCCCTGGCTGACCCCGAGCGAATCCGCGATCTCGGCTTCGGACAGGCCTTCGTAGTAACGCAGGACCATCACCGCGCGTTGCCTCGGCGGCAGCGCGCGTAACGCCTGCCACAACGGCTCGTGCTCGAACGGGTCGGCCGGGCTGTACGGCTGGGTGTCCGGCGGATCGGGGACCAGGCTCTCGCGTTTGGTCCGGCGCCAGCGGCTGATATGCGCGTTGGAAATCGAACGGCGGATGTAGGCCATCGGGTCGCCGGTCTTGTGCTGGACGTACGACCAGCGGGAACCGATCTTCTCCAGCACGGTCTGGACGAGGTCGGCGGCGTCGTGCGGGTTTCCGGTGAGGGCGTGGCCGTACCTCAGCAGGCCCGGGAGGCCGGCCTTCACGAAGTCCCCGAAGTCGGTGAGTTCACCCGGCACGTCACTCCTCCGGCTCTCGCCGGTCCCCCAGACGTCCGTCCCCGGCACGACCGTCGCGGCAGCGGTCACCGTATCGCCTCCTCCCGGGGTCATCCGGCCAGGTTCACCTGGCTCACCTCTCCCGAAACGCATGACCGCCCCCACAGGTTGTCTCTTGCCGCGAACCAATTCGAGGGACGCTTGCTCAGCGCCTCGACACGGAGCCGGGAATTCTGAACGTACCGTCCCCCTGAACAGGGAATTCGTGGACGGCCACCACGGCGTTACGGGGTATCGGCCCGTACACGTGGGGGAACTGGAGACCGGCCGGATGCGGCGGGTCGCCGTCCTCCCAGACGACGGGCGCGCCGACGAGCGCCGGGTCGATTTCCAGCAGCAGCAGATCGGTGCGGCCGGGGAACACGGCGTTGGCCGGGATATGCGCCGTCCCCGGGTCCGAGCAGTGGATGAAGCCGTCGGAGCCGAGGGACGCGGCGGTGTAGACGCCACCTTCGGGCACCTCGGCCCAGTCACCCTTGGGGCAGATGTGGAGGATCACGCGCCCATTGTCGCGTGAAGGCCCCCTTCCCTCGGCTGAGCCGAGGGAAGGGGGCCTTCACGCGAGTCAGCGGATGGTGAGCTGGCGGCCGATCAGGCCGTCGCGCGAGCGGCGCTCGGCGGCGTTGAGCGGCTCGGTGTCGAGCGACTTCAGCGCGGCGTCGAGCCGGACGCCGAGCTGCTCCTTCGCGTCGGCCCACTCGCGGGCGTGGGCCTCGGGGTCGAGATCCCACACCGGGACGAGTAGCCCGTGCGCGCGGAACGAACCGGCGTAGCGGGAGCCTTCGCCGAGGCCCAGCTCACCGGCCGCGGACAGCCGCGCAAGCGCTTGCAGCAGCAGGTTCTCCGGCTCCGGGCGGACCCAGCGCAGGTGCGCCTTCTCGCCGGCGAGCACCCAGTACGCGCCCGCGCCGAGGCGTTCGGTCGGCATGATCGCCGCGTTCGCGCGCTCGAGGGACAGCGCGACGTCGCCGCTCGCGTCGGCGTCCTCGGGCAGCCACCAGGCGAAGTCGTTGTAGAGCGTGACGTCGAGTTCGGCGTTCACGTCGAGCAGGTCCTGGAGGCGGGCCTTCTCGTCGGCGGTGGGCGGCGTCGTGGTGTCCGGCACGGACAGCACGTCACCCTCCTTGGCGTCCAGCACCCACCGCAGCGCGCGGCCGAGGTCGCGGCTGATGTCCGAAGACCGGGTCTGCACCTGCATGCCGACGTAACGCTCGCCGTCGGACCGGACGAACGCGGCCGCCGCCATCGGCAGCACCGTGCCGAGGGTGACCTTCTCGCCGGAGCCCAGCGTGAGCGCCGCCGTCGCCGACGGGACGAACTCGCGCAGCGCGATCAGCTCGGTCTCCGCCGCGAGCCCCTCGAAGGGCTGGCCGACGAAGACGTCGCGCACCTTCGGCTTGCGGTCCGAGGTCGTCTTGGGACCCTTCTTGCGCGAACCCTTGCCCACGTCAGCCTCCTCAAAGCTCGGTTCGGAACGCTATCGCGGGAAGGCAGGCGTCTCGTAAGGCCCCCGGGGTTGGTGACGAAGACGGCGCGGACGGCACCCGGCCGACCACCGGATCGACCGGATCGGCGGGTTTCAGCGGCCATCCGGGTACCACGGAAACGTGACTGAAAACGGTTGTCATCATCCGGACGATCGAATGACGGGTGATCAGCCTGCCCTTTTGCCCACCCCGCACCGAATACTCGATCACGGCGCCATCCCGGCGCCGCAGTGCGGAGAAGGGAACACAGATGAGCACCTCGAAGCGCCGGGCCGCCTTGGCCGCGGTTCCCGTGGCCCTCGGTCTGATGCTGGCCGGCCCCGCGGCGGGCACGGCTTCGGCCGCGCCGGAGTCCGGCAGAGCGGAGCAGGCCCGGCATTGCCTGCTGCTGTGCGTCGGCCATCACCACGGGCATCACCACCACGGCCTGCACCTGCACCTGGGGCTTTGGCTGCATCTGTAGCTCCGTGCCGCGCCGGGGCGGCCACCCCGGCGCGGGTTACAGTCGGCACGTGTTCGACCTCGCCGACCCGGCCTTCCTCGCGAATCCGTACCCGTATTTCGCCGATCTCCGCGAGCGCGGCGAAGTCCACCGGCACGACGGCCTCGGCATCGCCGTGGCGGTTTCGCACGCGGCGTCGGCCGCCGTCCTGCGGCATCGCGGGCTCGGCCGGATCTGGCAGGACGCGCTGCCGGTGGAGCGGTTCGCGTCGTTCAACCTGCTGCACCGCAACTCGCTGCTGGAGAACGAGCCGCCAGCCCACACGCGGCTGCGGCGGGTGATCGCTGGCGCGTTCGGGCGCGGGCACGTCCAGCGGCTGCGGCCGATGGTCGCCGAACTCGCCGACGGCATGGTCGACCGCCTCGCCGCCGAGATCGCCGAAACCGGCTCGGCCGACCTGCTGACGCATCTCGCGCAGCCGCTGCCGGTCGCGGTCATCGCGGAACTGCTGGGCGTCCCGGTCGAGGACGGCCCGCGCATGGTGACCCTCTCGAACCACATCGTGAAGATGTACGAGTACGGGCTCGCCGAAGAGAAGCGCGACGCCGCCGAAGCCGCGTCCGCGGAGTTCGTCGAGTACCTGCGCGGTGTCGCGAAGCAGCGCGCGGACTCCCCCGGTGACGACATCGTCAGCGATCTTCTACGTAGTGAGCTCACCGAGGACGAACTGGTCGCGACCGCCGTCCTGCTCCTGATGGCCGGGCACGAGGCGACGGTGAACGTCATCGGGAACGGCGTCAACGCGCTGCTGACCCACCGCGACCAGTGGGAGCGGCTGGTGGCCTCGCCGGAGCTGCTGGACCCGTGCGTCGAAGAGCTGATCCGCTTCGACGCGCCGCTCCAGCTGTTCGAGCGGACGGCGACCGCCGACGTCGAGATCGCCGGATTCCGGGTGGCCGAGGGCGAGAAGATCGGCGCGCTCCTCGGCGCCGCCGCACGGGATCCGAAGGTCTTCGACCGGCCCGACACCCTCGACATCGGCCGCACGCCGAACGCTCACCTCGGCTTCGGCATGGGCATCCACTACTGCGTCGGCGCCCCGCTCGCGCGCGTGGAGATCGCGGCCGCGCTGAGCTCCCTCGCCGCGAAGCTGCCGGGACTGGAACTCGCCGAAACCCCGGAGCGGCGGCCCGAATTCGTGATCCGGGGACTGCGCTCGCTCCGGGTCACCGCCTAGGGGTACTCGACGACGACTTCGTAGAGCGCGGCGTTGGGCGTCGCGACCTCCGCGGCGCGTTCGGTCGACGCCTGGAAGACCTGGTTCCTGCCCGCCGCTTCCCAGGCTTCCTTGCTGTCGTAGTGCGTGACGTTGACCAGCTGGAAGCGCGAATCCGGCAGCAGGGCCCGGTGGAGCTTGGCGTCGCGGAAGCCGGGCGCGTCCCGCATCAGCTTCGCGCGCTCTCGCCACGTCTCGACGAACTCGTCCACGCGGTCCGCGGGGATCTCGAAGACGTTGATGAAGGTGACGCCGTCGTCGCTCATGAGCACAGTCTCGAACCTCCAGCGAGCTGGAGGTCAATGGTGACCTGGCTCACCCCCCCAGGGGTCCGGGTGGTAGCAAAGGTCCCTTGCTCTCTTTTCGCAGGTCAGCGTGCAGCTTCGGCGACACGTGTGAACCGGCGGACGACACGCGTGATTGAACGGACGACACGAGTTGCGTCAGCGCACCGAAGAGGCAGGGCGCTCCCGCCGCTCAGGATCCGGCGCCCCATCCACCTTCAGCACGCGAAGCAGCCGAAGGCGCTTCTCCGCCACAGGAGCGAGCAGGCCGGACATGCGCTTCACGAGCAGCGCCGTCACCACCGCCAGCCCGGCCGCGGCCAGGTCGGTCAGCGCGACCAGGACCACCCCGTCGGCCAGGGCCTGGACGCCGTCGCGGAACCGCCAGACGATGACGAGCCCGAGCAGCACCCAGTTCAGCATCCAGACGCCCCACCAGATCAGCACGAGCCGCGACGGCTTCGGCCGGGTTTCGCGGGTGCGGCGCAGGACGGCGTGTTCGAGTTCGGCGACGACCGGCAGCACCATGATCAGGTTCACCACCGGCACCAGCACGAACACCAGCACGTGCCACAGCCGCCTCGGCGGCACCTCGCCGCGGGCGTCCGCGGCGGCGTGCCTCGCCACGAGTAGCCACCACACGGTGAGCCCCGACGGCAGCAGCGAAAGGATCGTCGTGAGCAGGCCCGCGGTGATCACGAAGCTGTCGGAGACCGAGACGACCGACGTCGACAACGCCGAGTTCCGGCTCTGCACGAGCAGGACGTAGCGCCAGATTTCCGCGGCCGAGGCCACGACGGCGAGAGCGGCGAAGGTCCACAGCACCGGCAGGAGACTTCGCGTGATCACCCGGAGCCGTTCCGCCGCGGTGACCTCGCCCGACGCCGTCCCGGGGACCGCGGTCGGCCGTCGCCAGACCAGGTTCGGGAAGCCCCATCGCGGCGGGACCGGATAGGACGGCGGACCGGAATAGCGCTCGGCCACGGGTTTGCGACGCGACGGCAAGGCGCCGGGCGGCGGCGAAGCGACCCAGCGGACGCGATGCCGCACCGGCTGCCGCATCGGCGCGGGACGCACCGGCGGTATCGGTGCTCTCGGCGGGTAGTGGCCTGGCTGCACGGTTACAGCACTTCGGGTTCGACGCCGGGATGGTCGCCGACCATCGGGCGCCCCTCCTGCTTCCAGGAGCCCATCCCGCCGGCGACGTTCACCGCGTCCCAGCCGCTCGCGTTGAGCCACGCGGCGGCGCGCGCGGACCGGCCGCCGCTGCGGCAGATCACGTGGATCGGCTGGTCGTCCGGCAGCTCGTCGAGTTCGCCGACGCGCGCGGGCAGTTCACCCATCGGGATGTGCTTGGCACCGGGGGCGTGCCCGGCGGCCCACTCGTCGTCCTCACGGACGTCGAGCAGCACGACGCCGTCCTTCGGCAGATCACGGACGGCGACGGTCGGGATGTCAGCAGGGCTCACCACCGTTCCATCCTCGCATCCCGTCCCGTTGCGCGCGCGTGAAGAGCGACTCAATGCTGGACGGCCTTTTCCGCCCCGGCGCCGGTGAGCGAGCGGACCTCCATCTCGGCGTACTTCTTCTGGTTGTGCTCCTTGGACAGCACGGTCCCGAGCCAGCCGAGGAAGAAGGCGACCGGGATCGACACGATGCCCGGGTTGTCCAGCGGGAACCAGTGGAAGTCGACGCCCTGGATCATCGAGGCGCTCTTCCCGGTCTTCGGGTCGACGGGTTTGCCCGAGACCGCGGGCGAGAAGACGATCAGGATGACGCACACGCTGAGCCCGCCGTAGATGCTCCACAGCGCGCCCTGGGTGTTGAACCGCTTCCAGAACAGCGAGTACAGGATGGTCGGCAGGTTCGCCGACGCCGCCACCGCGAACGCGAGCGCCACGAGGAACGCCACGTTCTGGTTCTTCGCGAGGATCCCGCCGACGATCGCGACCGCCCCGATCACCAGCGCGGTGATCCGCGCGACGCGGACCTCGCTGTCCGGAGCGGTCTTGCCCTTCTTGATCACGCTCGCGTAGACGTCGTGCGCGAACGACGCCGACGCGGTGATCGTCAGGCCGGCGACCACGGCGAGGATCGTCGCGAACGCCACGGCCGCGATGAACCCGAGCAGGATCGGGCCGCCCAGTTCGAGTGCCAGCAGCGGGGCCGCCGAGTTGGTCGTCCCCGGCGCCTTCGCGATCACGTCCGGGCCGACGAGCGCGCCCGCGCCGTAGCCGAGCACCAGCGTGAACAGGTAGAAGATGCCGATCAGCGCGATCGCCCAGACCACCGAACGGCGCGCGTCCTTCGCGGTCGGCACCGTGTAGAAGCGCATGAGCACGTGCGGCAGGCCCGCGGTGCCGAGCACCAGCGCGATGCCCAGCGACAGGAAGTCGAGTTTCGTCGTTCCGGTCTTGCCGTACTGCTTGCCCGGCCCGAGCAGCGCTTCCCCGGTCTGCCCGCCCTTGTCGACGGCGGCCTGGAACAGGCTGGACAGGTTGAAGCCGTACTTACCGAGCACCCAAAGCGTCATCGCGAACGTGCCCGCGATGAGCAGGACGGCCTTGATGATCTGGACCCAGGTGGTGCCCTTCATCCCGCCGATCAGCACGTACAGGATCATGATCACGCCGACGACGGCGATCACCAGGTCCTGGCCGAGGTTCCCCTCGATACCGAGCAGCAGGTTCACCAGGCCGCCCGCCCCCGCCATCTGGGCGAGCAGGTAGAAGAACGAGACGGCGAGCGTGGAGACCGCGGCCGCCGCGCGGACCGGGCGCTGCTTCATCCGGAAGGCCAGCACGTCGCCCATGGTGAACTTGCCGGTGTTGCGCAGCAGTTCCGCGACCAGCAGCAACGCCACCAGCCACGCGACGAGGAACCCGATCGAGTACAGGAAACCGTCGTAGCCGTTGATCGCGATCGCACCGGCGATGCCGAGGAACGACGCCGCGGAAAGGTAGTCGCCCGAGATCGCGATGCCGTTCTGCGGGCCGGTGAACGCGCGGCCGGCGGCGTAGTAGTCGGACGCGGTCTTCGTATTCCGGCTCGCGCGGAAAACGATCACGAGCGTGATCGCCACGAAGATCGCGAAAATGGTGATGTTGAGCGCCGGATTGCTGCCCTGTACGCCCGCTGCCAGCGTATTCACCGCTCGGTCCCTTCGACCTCATGCCGGATCTTGTCGGCGAGCGGATCGAGTTTCCGGTTCGCGTACCGGACGTAGAGGCCGGTGATCACGAAGGTGGACACGAACTGCAGCAGGCCGAAGACCAGACCGACGGTGATGTTGCCGAAGAGCTTGGTGCTCATGAACTCGGTCGCGTAGTCGGCGAGGAGCACGTACAGCAGATACCAGAGAAGGAACAGCGCCGAGACCGGGAAAACGAATACCCGCAGCCTCCGGCGCAACTCGGCGAAGTCCGGACTCGCCTGCACCTTTTCCCAGTCGGATTCCGGATCGGTATCGCTCACGTCGGACCTCCCGTCTACCGCGACCATTCGATGACTTCGTTGTCACGAAAGATCATGCCCCTCTCAGGGCCGAAGAGGAGCAATCCATTTGAGTGAACGGTACGACTCTGAGTAGACGCTCGCGACTCGAAAGAGTGATTTACTTCCGGTGGCGGCCTTTACCGGTGGTCCGTGCCTTCTCGGTCTTCTGTGGCTTCGCCGTGTCCGCTGTGTCGTCTTCGGCCTGCCCGAACCGGGCGACCGCGCGATCACGCATGAACCCGAGCGGGTCGGGCGCGTGCAGCCGCAGCATCACGCCGTGGACGTCGTCCGGCCGCCCGTATCCGGTCGCGCGGCTCACCACGTAGGTGGTCAGGAAGGCGGCCGGCACGGTGATCAGCGCGGGCTGGTTCGAGAACCACGGCGCCCAGCCGCCGCTGTACTTGCTGACGATGTTGACCACCAGCGCGGTCAGCACCAGCCCGCCGCCGACGAGCATCCCGGCCAGCGCGCCGGGCCAGCTGAGCTTGCGCCACCAGACGCCGAGCAGCAGCAGCGGGCTGAACGTCGACGCGGCCAGCGCGAACGACATCCCGACCGAAAGCGAGAGGTCCTCCGACGGCAGCAGGACCGCCAGCGCGAACGGGATGATCGCCACGATCGCCGTCGCCACCCGGAAATCGCGGACGCGGCCGGGCAGGACGTCGGTGGACACGACCCCGGCGACACTCACCAGCAGCCCGGACGAACTCGACAGGAACGCGGCGAAGGCTCCGGCCGCCGTCACCGCGCCCAGGATCTGCCCGCCGAGGCCGGGGAGAACAGCGGACGGCAGCAGCAGCACGGCGGCGTCGGTCTTACCGGTAACCAGCAGCTCCGGCACGTACATCCGCGAGAGCGCGCCCAGCAGCGTCGGGAACAGGTAGAACAGCCCGAGCAGCAGCAGGACGTGCACCGTCGTGCGGCGCGCGGCCTTCCCGTCGGGGTTGGTGTAGAAGCGGACCAGGACGTGCGGAAGCCCCATGGTGCCGAGGAAGGTCGCCAGGATCAGCGAATAGACCTGCAGCAGATCGGTGAGACCGCCCGACCCCGGCCGGAGCCAGTCGCCGTTGGACGTGGGCGCGTCGCTGACCACCGGCACCGGCGTGCCCGCGGTGAACTTCAGCGTCGTGCCCTTGGCGACCTTGTGCCCGGCCTCCGGCGTCCACACCGCGAAACCGTTGGCGCGCGCGCCTTCCACCTCTCCGTACGCCTCGAGCACGGTCACCGAGGTGACCTTCAGCGTGACGTCGGCCTGCACCGACACCGTGGTGTTCTCGGGGAACGTCGGCGGGGCGGGCTGCCCCAGCGGACGCGCGCTGCCCGGCCCGCCGGAACCGAGGAACACGATGCACAGGACGAAGGTCGGCACCGCGATGGCGAACAGTTTCAGCCAGTACTGGAAGGCCTGGACGACGGTGATGGCGCGCATCCCGCCCGCGATCACGTTGAACCCGACCACGAAGGTGACCAGGAGGGCTCCGGCCCACACCGGCACCGGCAAGATCGTCGAGAGGGTCAGCCCGGCGCCCTGCAGCTGCGGGACCATGTAGAGGATCCCGATGAACACCACGAACGCCGTCGAGAACCGGCGCAGCATCGTCGAACCCAGCCGCATCTCGACGAAGTCCGGCAGCGTGTACGCGCCGGACCGCCGCAGCGGCGCGGCGACGAACAGCATCAGCGCGAGATAGCCGGCGGTGAAGCCGATCGGGAACCACAGCGCGTCGGCGCCGTCCTTGAGCACGATGCCGGCGACGCCCATGAACGACGCGGCGGACAGGTACTCACCGGAGATCGCGGCTGCGTTGCGGCGGGACCGCACGGTGCGCCGGGCGACGAGGAAATCGTGCGTGCTGACGGCCGACCTCGAGGAGCGATGTCCGAGGTAGAAGGTCAGGACCGCCACCAGCACGATGCCGGCCAAGGGCAGTGTCATTTGATCGCGCGCTGACGGAAACGCGTCACTGTGAAGTCTCTCAGCGCTGGCGCGCTTCGAGACCGCGTGGCTGAGTCGACCTCACCTCTGATCACGCCAAGGATCCTCGCATGTGCAGCTCCGCAATCAGTTCTCGATCATGTCGACGAAGTCGCGTTCGTGTCGTTCGGCGAGCCGGTTGTACCAGAGGCCGATGCCGAACAGGAACGGGAAAGGCGCCACCCCGAGGATCAGCCAGGGCACGGGGATACCCACGACGGTCACCCGGCCGAAGGACGGGATCAGATAGAACAGCACCGGAAGCGAACACAGGGTGACCATCACCAGCAGCGCGAGCCAGGAAGCCGTCCGCAGCTGGATCTTCACCAGATCCCGGACCAGGAGCTTTCCCCAGCTGGTCTGTTCTTCGAGTTCGACCCTGGCCCGCAGGGTGCTGGTGGCCTGCCGCGGATCGGCGAGGATCACCCGCTGCCGCTTGGGTTTCGCGTGATGTTCGGGTTTGGCCTCGTGCTTCGGGCCGGACGGAGCGCCGGGAACGGGTTCGACGGCGGCGCCCTCGGGCGCCACCGGTTTCCTGCTCTTGCCGAGTGTCGGGTCCGGTTCGCGGACGCCGTTGACGCGGCGGTAGTAGTCGTCGGTCACGTCGACCGGTTGGCGCCGACCAGCCTGTCCTTGAGGGCGCGCGTGTGGCGGCGGCTCACCGGCAGCACCTTCTCCTCGTTACCGATCACGACCTGATAGCCGCCCTGCCCCATGCGCAGTTCGGTGATCAGCGGCAGGGAGACCAGGAACGACCGGTGGATACGGACGAAACCCGCCTTCTCCCAGCGTTCTTCCAGCTGGGCGAGCGGGATGCGGACCAGGTGGCTGCCGTCGGTGGTGAACAGCCGGGCGTAGTCGCCCTGCGCCTCGACCCAGCGGACCGAAGACCGCGGGATGAGCTTCGTGGTGCCCGCGAGCTCGACGGGGATGACCTCGTCGTCGTTCTTGACCTGTCCCAGCCCGCCTTCCGCGCCGAACTTCGGCGCGGCGTTGGCGGCGAGCTTGTCCATCACGCGCGTGATGGCCCGGTCGAGGCGATCCTGCTGGTACGGCTTGAGCACGTAGTCGAGCGCGCCGAGGTCGAAGGCGTTGACGGCCTCTTCCGCGTGCCCGGTCACGAAGACCAGCGCCGGCGACGGGCGCAGCGCGGCGAACACCCGCGACATCTCCATCCCGGACAGGCCGGGCATGTCGATGTCGGCGAACACCGCGTCCACGATCGGCAGGCCGCGGGACTTGCGGTCGGCCAGCCTCGGATCGTCCGCGGACAGCAGGCGCAGCGCCTCCGAAGCGTCGATCGCCGGGTAGACCAGGGCGACGTGCGGGCTGTTGCGGAGACAGTGGACGAGTTCGTCTAGCCCTTTGGGCTCATCGTCCACCGCCAGGACGATGAGCTTCCGGGTGTCATCGTGAGCACTCACAGTGAGACGCATCCTGCCCATTGCCGGGTTCCTTGTCCAGCCCGCTTCACGAAAGTCGAACGAAAAGGACGGCACCGCCCACCCCCGCGCCTGGGGTGACCGGTGCCGTCATCTTTTCCGGTGACACGAACCGCCTCGCCGTGCCACACCTATCCCTTCACGGCGTGAAGGTGAACCAGTTGACGCTCACGAAATCGGCGGGCTGTCCGCTCGTGAAGGTCAGGTAGACGTCGTGTTTCCCGGTGACGCCGCTGATATTCGCCGGGATGGTCCGCCAGCTCTGCCAGCCGCCGGTGTTCGCGACGGCGAAGCTGCCGACGGGCGGGTTGGACCGGCTGCCGAGCCGGACTTCGACGAGTCCGCTCACGCCGCCCGCCGCTCCGGACGCGACGCGCGCCTGGAACTGCCTGCCGGTCTGTGTCCCGAAGTCGATGCCCGGATACAACGCCCAGTCACCGTTGCCCGCGGGGCCGATGTTCTGCCCGCCGCCGGAATCGGACGTGGCCTGTTTGGCGATCCCGGCCGACTGGCTGTACGACTCCGCCTGGATCGTGCTGTACGCGCTACCACCGCCGGGGTTGTTCGTGGTCGTGGGCGTGGTGGGGGTCGTGCCGCCGCCGCGGGTCAGGACGGTGACGTAGTCGACGAGCATCGGGTGTCCGGGCACGATCCCCGGTCCCGGCGTCGTGGTGCCGGAGTTGTTGTTCGGGAACGCGCCGCCGATGGCGACGTTCAGCAGGACGAAGTAGCCCGCGTGGTTCGTCATGTTGGCCCACGTCGTGGCGTCGACCTGGTTCTGGCTGACCGAATGGAATTGCTGCCCGTCCACGAACCACCGGAACACGTTGGGGCTGACGCTCGTGTCCCATTCGAAGGTGTAGGTGTGGAAGGCGCTCTGGCAGCTGGCGCCGGGGCAGGTGCGGCTGCCGACCAGTCCGGTGGTCTCGTTGCACGGGCCGCCGGGGTTGACGCCGCAGTGCAGCACGCCCCAGACCGTGTTGATCCCGTTGACGTTCTCCATGATGTCGAACTCGCCGACGGCGGGCCAGTTCCAGTAGTTGCCGCGATACGGCGAGCCCAGCGCCCAGAACGCGGGCCAGTAGCCGAGCGCCGCGGCGCCGGTGACGTTCGGCATCTGGATGCGGCCTTCGATCCGCAGCGCGCCACCGGCCGGTGGTTTGAAGTTCGTGCGCTGCGTCTCGATCCGCGCCGAGGTCCAGTTGCCCGCGCCGTCACGCAGGGGCGTGATCCGGAGGTTCCCGGAGCCGTCCTGGGCGAGGTTCGCCGGGTTCGCCGTGTAGTTCTGGATCTCGCCGGTGCCCCAGTTGCCCGGGCCGCCGGGGTAGCCGTGGCCGGTGTCGATGATCCAGTTCGCGCTCGACGGGAGCGAGCCCGCGGCGCCGGTGAAGTCGTCGGTGAACACGGTGGTCCAGCCGGACGGCGGGGGCGGGACGGCGGCGGAAGCGGGCAGGGTGAGGGGGACGGTGATCAGAGCCGCGCCGGCGGTGGCGGCGAGCGCGATCTTCCAACGGGAACGATTAACGGACATCGGACCTCCTCGTCAACGCTGTCGAGGTTTGTTGCCGTTCACAACAAAGCGGTATGTCCGATATGAGACCTGGTCTGAACCACTTCCGCCTACCACCGTTCGGGTGAATCCGACCTGGCCCGAACGCGAAGAACGGCCCGATCCACGAGGACCGGGCCGTTCATCGCACGCAGATCAGAGGCCGAAGCGGCTCCAGGCGGCCTTGGTCTGGACGGCGTCCAGCAGCGCGCTCGCCGCGGCGGGGGCGCCGATGCCGAGCCGCGCCAGCAGCGGCTTCTTCGGTTCGGCGATCGCGATCTCGGCGTCCGGGTACCGCTCGGTGATCACCTGGCGGAGGCTGCCCACGCCGTCGACGAGACCGAGCTCGACCGCGCGGGCGCCCAGCCAGACGTCCCCGGTGAACAGGTCCTCGGAGCCGGACAGCCGGTCTCCCCGGCGTTCGGTGACCCAGTCGACGAACAGTTCGTGGAGCTGGCCGTGCATCTTCTTCAGCCACTCGACGTCTTCCGGCTTCTCCGGGCTGAACGGGTCGAGCCGGGACTTGTTCGCCCCCGCGGTGTGCAGCCGCCGCTCGATGCCGAACCGCTCCAGCAGGCCGGTGAACCCGAAGCCGCCGCTGATCACGCCGATGGAGCCGACCATCGACGTCCGGTGCGCGTAGATCTCGTCGGCGGCGCAGGCCAGCCAGTACCCGCCGGACGCGGCGACGTCCTCGGCGAAGGCCAGTACCGGCACGTTCTTCTCGTCGGCGAGCTGACGGATCCGCTCGGCGACCAGGCCCGACTGCGTCGGCGCGCCACCCGGCGAGTTGATCTGCAGCGCGACGGCCTTCAGCCGCTCGTGCCCGAACGCGCGCGTCAGCGCCGATTCGACGGCGGCGAGGTTGATCGTCCCCCTGGCCAGCGGCGACGGGGTCGGCGTGATCACCCCGTGCAGCTTCACCACGGCGACGACGTCCTTGCGTTCACCCCGATCGCCGATCATCGGGAGACGGGAGGTCAGCTTGTCCGCAACGCTCATACCGCCAGGTTACCGACGTTCACGACGGCAGCACGCCGCTGCGCGAACCGCTCACCCCGCTGGACTCGTTCGGGCCGCCCTGAGGCGGGACGCTCGCGCTGTCGGCGGAGAAGTCCGGCAGATTCGGCCGCACGCCGGGCATGAACTTCGGCACCCGCAGGGTCACCTTCATCCCGGCGCCGGGCGCCGTCTCGACCATGAGCGCGTAGTCGCGGCCGAACACCTGCTGCATCCGCTGGTTGATGTTGCCGAGCCCGACGTGCGCGCCCGTGCGGTGCTGGCTGCGAAGATCCGCGAGCTTGGCGGGCTCCATGCCGATGCCGTCGTCTTCGACGCTGATCAGCGCTTCGGCGCCGTAGTCCTCGGCGATCACCGTGACACAACCGCCCGAGGGCTTCGACGCGAGCCCGTGTTTGACGGCGTTCTCCACCAGCGGCTGGATGATCAGGAACGGGACGACCACCGAAAGCACCTCGGGCGCGATCTTCATCCGCACTTCGAGCCGTCCGCCGAAACGGGCGTTCTCGATGGTCAGGTACCGGTCGATGTTCCGCAGTTCCTCGGCGAGCGAGGTGAACATGCCCGACGTCCGGAACGAGTAGCGCGTGAAGTCCGCGAAGTCCTGAAGCAGCTCTCGCGCTTCCTCCGGGTCCGTCCGGATCAGCGACGAGATGGTGTTCAGCGCGTTGTAGACGAAGTGCGGCGAGATCTGCGCGCGCAGCGCCTTGATCTCCGCCTGCTGCAGCTGGTTCTTCGATTCGTCCAGGCGCGCCAGCTCGAACTGCGTGCAGACGAACTGCGCGACCGCGTCGGCCATCTGCACCAGCCGCCCGCGCGTGCGCCCGACGACCAGCAGCGCGGCCTCGGTCTCGCCCTCGACGATCAGCGGCACGATCACCGCCGTCCGCATCCGGCAGGTGCCGCGGTGGTTGCACGGCATCTTGTCGTGCGCGACGACCTCGCGCCGGTGCTTGCGGATCGCGTTGCCGATGGCGTCGACGAGGTCGACGTAGTGGTCGTTGGCCTCGCCGTCCCAGGACAGCAGCGTGCCTTCGCTGTCGGTGATGCCGACGGCGACGCAGTCGAGCATCTCCAGCAGCTGGCTGGTGATCTTGTCGGCGACCTGCTCGTCGAGGCCCTCGCGGAGATCCGGTGTCGCCTTCGACATCCGGTGGACGGCCTGCAGCACCGCGTTCTCGACGATGCTCGCGGGACGCCTCAGCTTGATCAGGAGGACGACGACGAGGATCGCGAGCAACAGCGCCACACCCCAGGGGATGATCTGCGCGATTTCGAGCCCGGACACGGCGTCCATGCTCTGCGCTCGACCAACCGGGTGCAAGGTCTGCTCCCCACTTTCCGTTGAGTTGTGACAACTGAGGGTGGGGCCGACCCTACCCAAGACCCGGGCGTTGTCCCCATGGTCACTCCCCGTCGCACGGAGAAGACTGTGCGCAGGCAATCGCTTCCGGGGGAGGAACACAATGCGCGGATCGGGGAAACTCGCGGCGGGGGTGCTGGCGGGGGTACTGCTGGCGAGCGGGACGTCGGTCGCGGCCGGGGATCCGGTGCGCGCGGCGGTCGGCGATCTGGTCGGCGAAGGGGGATTCCCGGGAGCGGTCGTCCAGGTCCGGACCGGTGAGGCGGTCTCGCGCTTCGGCGCCGGATACGCGAACCAGGCCACGCGCGAACCCGCGGGGCCGCACCACCGGTTCCGGATCGCCAGCAACACCAAGGCGTTCGTCGCCACGGTGGTGCTGCAACTGGCGGGCGAAGGCGCGCTTTCGCTCGACGATCCGGTGGAGCACAGGCTGCCCGGTGTCGTACGCGGGCCGGGCTACGAGCCCGAGAAGATCACGCTGCGCATGCTGCTGAACCACACTTCCGGCGTGCACGACCCCCTGGACAAGCACTTCTTCGACCCGTACCTCGTCGAGGGGAACCGGGCGCACATCATCACGCCGTCGGAGGTGATCCGGCGGTCGCTGATCGACCGGCCCTCGTTCGCGCCGGGCACCGGCGTGAAGTACTCGAACACCGGATATCTGTTGCTGGGCAAGGTGATCGAGAAGGTCACCCGTAACGACGTCCGCGAGGAGATCCAGCGGCGGATCCTCGATCCGCTCGGCCTCGGGCGGACGTACTTCCCGCTGTGGTCGCCGTTCCTGCGCGGTCCGCATCTGCACGGCTACGACATGCGCGGCGAGGACATGACGGTGTTCAGTCCCTCGTACGACTGGACCGCGGGCGCGATGGTGTCGACCGTCGACGACCTCGCGACGTTCCACCGCGCGTTGCTGGCAGGACGGCTCCTGCCGCCCGAGCAACAGGCGGAGCTCAAACGGCTCGTGCCGAACGAGGATGGCGGCGCCTACGGGGCCGGGATCGAGACGCTCGACGTGAAATGCGGCGACGGCGTGAAGACGTTCTGGGGCAACACCGGTGCCGGGCCGGGGTTCTTCAGCGTCTCGATGAGCAATGCGGACGGCTCGAAGCAGATCGTGCTCGCGCTGAACGTGTACGACCTCGCCGCGGACGTGCACGGCGGGCAGCGGGTGCCGAAGCCGCCGATGCCCGCGGTGATGGCCGCCCTGTGCTGACCGGATTGGCGGGTCACTTGAGCAGTCGCGACATTCTCCGGTCGGCCAACGGCTTCCCACCGGTCTGGCAGGTCGGGCAGTACTGGAAGGACTTGTCCGCGAACGAGATCTCGCGGATCGTGTCGCCGCAGACCGGGCACGGCAGCCCGGTGCGCGCGTGCACCCGCAGCCCGGACCGCTTCTCGCCCTTGAGCCGGGCCGCCGACTGGCCGACCGACCGCGTGACGGCACTGGTCAGCACGGCGCTGATGGCTTCGTAGAGCCCGTCGAGCGCCCCTTCGGACAGCTTTCCGGTTGTGGCGTAAGGAGAAAGCTTCGCCATGTGCATGATCTCGTCGGAGTAGGCGTTGCCGATCCCCGCGATCAGCGACTGATCGGTGAGCGCCGTCTTCAGCCGTTCGGTGCGCCCGGCGAACAACTTCTCGAGACCCGTGCGGTCCAGCGAAAGCGCGTCCGGCCCGAGGCGCGCGATACTGGCGACCTCCTTCTCCGGATCACGCACGATCCAGACCGCCAGCCCCTTCTTCGTCCCGGCTTCGGTGAGATCGAAGCCGGGCCCGGCGGCCGCGTCGAGGTGGACGCGCAGCGAGATCGGCCCCTTGCCCGGTTTGAGCGGTGCCGGCGCCAACGCGTCGGACCAGCGCAGCCAGCCCGCCCGCGCCAGGTGGACGACCAGGTGGAGCTCACCGACGACGAGATCGAGATGCTTGCCGAAGCGCCCGGCACCGGTGACCTCGCGGCCGTGCAGCTCCGTCCATGGCGGTGTCGCCGTCTTCAGCACGCTGAGGGACGCCACGTCGACACGGAAGACCGTCTTGCCCACCGCGTGTTCACGCAGGTGGTGAGCGAGCGCTTCGACCTCGGGTAACTCGGGCATGGCCCCAGTCTCGCGCGTTCAGGCCGCCGCGACTACTCCACCGGGTGCAACGGGCCGTCGAAATCCGGCAGCGAGTGCTTCTGGATGGTCTTGGAGATCTTCGAGACCTCGCCGCGCACGGTGAACATGCCGCGGATGGTGCCCACCCAGCGCTCCGAGGGCCGGTCGCCCGCCAGGTCGCCCTCGGTCTCGGCGACGACGGTCCACGGGCGGCGCAGGATCCACCGCAACGGGAAGAACAACGCGACCAGCAGGAGCGCCAGCGGAACCCAGGACGGGATTCTCACGTCGGCGGGGGTCCACATGATGAGCACGATCGCGAGCAGCGCCGTCACGGCGATCATCGCGATACCCGGGCCGTAGCTGCCCGCCACATCGTGCTCGAAATCGTCCGCTGTCGCGGGAGCACGCCATTCCATCTGGGCTCGGACCACCCAGTCACGGCCGTCCTCGCCGTGCACCAGCCGGTTCATTCAGTCGCCTCCCGCGCGGCCGCTCGCTCGTCGTGAGCGAGCTCCACCGTACCGTGACGGGAGCCGGATTCGCGAGAGTTCGAAGGCGATATGCCCGCTCGGGCGTTATGGGCACGTCGGGTAGTCGACACCCGGTTCCGGATAGTGGGAAGTCGGCTCGACCGGGCTCGGCTCGTCTTTCGACGGCTCGCCGGACGGGGTCCCGGTCTCGCTCTCGGGGGTGCCGGTCTCCGGCGAAGTGGACCCTTCCGGGTCGGTCGTCGACTCCGGTGTGTTCGACGGATCCGTCTCGTCACGAGGCGTCGTCGTGGACGTCGGGCCCAGCGACTCCGCCGGCGGGATGTCGTCTCGTTTCGAGGTGGTCTGGTTCGAGCCGGTGCCCGGTTCCGGGACCTCGTTCCGCGGCGCGGTCTCCTCCTGCGTCGGGTTCTGCTCGGCCGGAGGCTGCTCGACGTTCTCGGCGCCGCCGTCACCGGCGCCCACGTTCTTCCCCGGCGTGCCCACCCCCGGCAGGCTCGGCAGGTCGGAGACCCCGAGTTCCGCGCCCGTGCCCTGCCCGGTCACGGCGGGCCGGTCGCCCTTGCCGTGCATCCGGTCCTCGGCGATCCGCTGCGGCGGGAGCTCCACCGGCTTACCGTCGGTGGGCGGCGCGACCTGCGCCGGCAGCAGCGCCAGCTCCGGCTGGCCACCCCCGGACAGGCCGACGGTGTGCGTCACGTCGGTGCCGAACACGGCCGGACCGGCGACGATCCCGACCGCGCCCGCGGCGGCCGTCGACGCCACCGCCAGGCCCACCTTCACCTTCGAGCCCAGCAGAAGTCCCTTGACCGACGCGGCGAGCCCGGACAGCGCCCCGCTCGCGTGCGCGCCGGCGGCCGCCGGCACCAGCAAGGCGACGACACCGGCGTGCGCCCGCAGCGAAGAACAGACGTCACGCAGCTCGTCGTGCGTCGCCCGGCAGGACTGGCACCCGATCAGGTGGGTCTTGATCCGGCGGGCCTCGGCCCCGGTGACGCTGCCCGCGGTGAACCCGCCCAGCTTCTCCACCACGGCCCGGCACGAATCCGGCCCGCGGTTCACCGACAGATGCGCCTGGAGGTATGCCGCCCGCAGCCCCTGCCGCGCGCGACGGGCCAGCGCCGCCGTCGCGTTCGCGCTCAACCCGAAATGCGGCGCGACCATCGCCGGCTGCTCGCCTTCGACCTCGGTCTGCCACAACACCGAACGCCACCGCTCCGGCAGACTCGTGAACGCCGTCGTGATCAGCGAATGTTCGGCCGTGCGGGCATGCGTGTCCGCGCCGGCCCCGGCCCGGAAGGTCAACTCGTCGTCGCTCACCGGCACGTCACGGCGCGCGCCGTGCCACTCCCACGAGACCCGGCGAGCCACCGTCAGCAGATACGCCCGGACGTAGTCCCGCGGTCCCGCGCCCCGGCGCAACGCCTGAAGCACCCGGAAGAAGGTCTCGGCCGTGATGTCCTCCGCCTCCGACCGGTCGGCGGCCAGGCTGCGGGCCAGCCGGCGCACGGCGGCGGCGTGAAGTTCGAAAAGCTCCCCGAAGGCGGCGTCCTCCCCATCACGGAGACGCTGGAGCAATGCCTGCTCGTCGGATTCCGAGGCCGCCTGAAGCGGCACCGTGCCCTGCTCGGTCATCCGGCCAGGCACCTCCTCCCCGAAGGACTCACCATTCGGTCGAATGGGGACACCATACGGAGGTATGCAGCCGTCGTCACCCCTTGTACGCCAGGTGTGACGCCGAAGCACCTGGAGGGGTGGGTCGAAACCGCTACAGAGGGTCGGTGTATGGTTGTCCCACTGCTTCAAACGAGTACCGGAGCAGAGCAACACATGCGGATGTAGCGCAGCTGGTAGCGCATCACCTTGCCAAGGTGAGGGTCGCGGGTTCGAATCCCGTCATCCGCTCTCAAGCGGGCGCAGTGTGTCCAGGGAACGCCTGGACCGAGGCTTGCTCGCCATGATTCCCGGGGGCCCGAGCCCCCGGACCTCCACGGTTCGTTCACCTCACCTTCCCGGGTGAGTATGGGGCACGTCGATCTTCTCCCCTTCTTAGCGTCTTGTTTCGCTCGTTCTGGTGGTTACTAAGTGCTACAGGTTCGGTGAGCGAGTTCACACGACCGTAGTAATTCGGATTTGTGCATACGTCGGCGGGCTCAGAGGCCGCCACCTGGGCGTTCGGTACTTTGTGGACCGGATCTTCGAGGTGGGGAACCACTGACGAGAGCGGCACCCGTCTCGACCATGGAAGCCGAGCGAAAGAGTGCCGGGCCCGGCACGCAGGCGAAGCGAACTCTGCGCGAAAAGGTCCCTTCTGAGTCCTTTGGGCAGTGACCGCCGCGCCGATCCCTGCTCTCGATCACCGAGTTCATCCGGGCGCCGAAGATCAACACGCGGACTTCTCGGTCGTCCTCGGCCTGATCGCCGACGACAATGGCGACCTCGACGTCGCCCAGCTGTTCCAGCTCTACCACGAACACCCGATCGTGCTGGTCGGCCTTATCTTCTGGCTTGACGCGAAACTGTTCGCCAGAACCCAGCCCCGATCGGCTTCCTCAGCGACGTCCTCGCGGCAGGTATGTTCGCCGCCTTGTGGAGCATGCTGCTCAGCGGCGGACAGCAGGCCAATGCATCCTGATCACGGACGGCGCGGGCAAGGTCGTGGGCGGCGGCACGGTCGGCCTCCCCCGCGACGACATCTCACAGTTCCTGAAGGGCACCGGCCGCTCCGGCTGGCAGGCCGTCGCAGCCCCCGAGGTCAAGGACGCGGTCGTCCTCGCTTATCGCGACGGCATCTATCACCGCATCACCACGATGAAGGACGCCGGAAAGACTAGAGCGCGGGTGTTTTGAAGGGGTCGTGCTCGGACAGGAGCTTGTCGACGCGGGCCTGGTCGACTCTGCTGACGACGGTGTTCTCGTCCTGCCGGTCACGGATGCACTTGGCGAGCGTGAACGCCGAAGTGGTCAGGAAGAGCATGCCGAGGGCGAGGAAGCCGCGGACCCAGCCGTCGACCGGCAGGTACCAGATGCCGATGACGACCGCGAGCAGCGCCAGGCCGAACGAGAGGGCGGCCTGGACGAAGAACGCGACGGTGGTGGGCGGCCCTGCGGAAGTTTTCGTCATGCGTACCACGGTCGCGCTGACGGCCCCCGGTGTCTTGAGTACGGCTACTCAAGAACGATTGCGATTTAGACCACCAGGTCAGCCGGCAGTGACATGCCAGACCTCGAGGCCGCGGGCAATCGAATCACTGCCATGTGGGCACTCCCACTGTGCCCTGTCCACCCACTCCCAGTCCGGCACCACGGCGGACCGGTCACCTATCGTGGGACCGGCCTCCGCACCATCGCGAAAGCCAATACCAAAATCCATCATGGGTGAAAAACCTGGCGGAGCCTCAAGAAACGCTACCTACGCGCCGGTGGGTGGCTCCTGGACGTCCAGGCCAACCAAATCCGGCCGCTTCTCAGGCGAGCCCCAGTTCAGAATCTCACGAAGCTTCCGAGACAGAATTCTCTCGTCCACCTGTGCTTCGCTCAGGTTCACTTCAACAGGCGTCGATATCTCAAGAATCTCTGCATCCTCAGCGGCGAATTCCAGCGCGAGAACCGTTCCAGAGAGTCGCACACTTCGCAGGCAGCCGTATACGGTCATGCCTCGCTCGGTGGAAACGTTGTAGGAATCCATTCCGGACTGAATTTCCTGCTCATCTGGCTCGTATGTTGATCGCTGAAATGAGAATGATCTCGAAGCACCGGACTCGTCCACCCCTGCGATGCCCACTTCAAGGGCCTCTTCGTCCTCGTAATCTTCGAAGAACCCAACCTCTGCGGCGGTCAATCTCATCGTTAACGCTTCCTCCTTCCAGCTGTCCATGATCCACTACCCTTGGCGCCGGACCATTCGTAGGTTACCGACACTCCCAACTCGCTGACCATACGGTTCATCGCACCCTTGCATCGCGAGCAGGGAGGGAGTTGGCCCTGCATCGTAACCTGATCACCAGCGCTCAACGGGAACTTGCCGGCGAATGGGTCATTAGGCAGTGAGACCTTCGACCCCGTCGAAGCACCAGCCATGCGTGAGAATCGATGCTCCGTGTGCGTAAATGCCGAGTTGTTGGGATACCCGAGCGAAGCCTCTTCAGGCGTCATACTACCGCTCTTCAGCGATATATCGCTCTTGCCTCCACTTGGCGACGACACAGTGATATCGCATGCGTGCCCGCCCGCGTTGTGAACCAGGACCGCAATGGCCCCCGCGAGCACAGAGTACGTGTGAAGGTCGTCGACGGTGAGGTTGTGAACGCTGGCAACGACAGCAAAGGAACGTACTGCGGTGACCTGCGCCCAAGTGCCGGAGCTGGTTTGCAGCCAGCTTCCGACCGTCAACTGCTCGGCAGGGACCCACTTCCGCAGGTCGGGTGCCCAGAACGGGTGTCCGTCCGTGGCCACGATCGGTGCTCCGCCGGCGACGCTGATCTCGACCAGATACTTCTGCCCCTCGCCGACGATCGTGGAGACGACCTTCCGAGCCGTGGTTTCACCGGTCTCCGGGTCGGTGGCCTGCACCTGATCGTTGAGCTTCACCTGCTCGATCGGCTTCGTCGTGCCGTCCGACATCAAGACCTGTGTGCCAGGGACGAAGCTGTTGCAGCCCGAGTCACTCGCCGCGGCGGCACCGCCCATGGCCGCGGCCGCGGCACCGACGACGCCATCGCCTTCGCTCACGGCGACCACCACTTGCACCGCGTTCGCCGCCATCTCGGCGTCGGCGAGGATGCGCTCGGTGTCCGCGATGACCTTCTGGGCCTTCTCCACCTCACGACCGAAGGTCGCCAGAGCCCGCGCGCCCTTCCAGAAGCTCGCGACGATCTCGCCGACCTTCAGGATCTTGCCCCAGGGGATGAAGTTGAGCAGGGTGCTGATGCACGAGCCGACCGAGCCCTCGATGCAGCCCATGATGTCGTCCCAGCCGATGAGGCTCTTGATCAGCTCACCGGCCGCGTCTATGAAGACGTCCCATTTGGACTTCTTCACAACGGCTTGCGCTTCCTTGTAGGAATTCTCGTTGTAGCCCCGTTTGACCTTCTCCTGCTGCGCGGCCGCGTACTTCTTGCCCCGGATGAACTCCGTCCTATTCGGACGGGCAGGGATAGCAGCCGAACAGCCTAATTCGATCACTCACGAAAAGCGCTGGCCAGACAGCTCAGATCTCGTAGCCGTCCAGCACGGTCGGCGCGACCGGCGACAGGTGCTCGTCGCCGCGTTCGGTGACCAGGCCGCGGGCCATCCGGTACACCCTGAACTCGTTGTCGTGGTCGGGATCCTGGTCGTCCCAGACGTGCAGAAGACCGTAGGAACCGGGCGCGAGGTCGCCGACGCGGGTGAACAGGTCCACCAGCTCGGGCGCGATCGCCGTGCCGTGTTTGTCCATGCCGCCCAGGTGCAGCACCGGTACCCCGGCGGCCCAGCGGAGGTCGAGCAGGTCGGCGTCGCCGAAGTCCCGGACGGCGCGATGCACCCGCTCGACGATGCGCTCGAGCAGCGCCGCGTCGTCGTCACCGGAAGGGCTCGCTTGGATGGTCACCCACCCGTGGTATTCGAACACCTGCCTGAGTTTAGGCAGGTCCGCCCGCCATCACGGCCGGCGCCCCGTCCCGCCGCAGCTCGTTCTTGAAAATCTGCCCGCCGTGCTTCTCGAAGGCGGGCACGAGCTTCTCGCCGTACACGCACAACGTCCGTTCCCAGGGGTGCCCGAGCGTGCCGAAGCGGAAGTCGTTCGCCAGGAACATGTGGTAGTCCGTGCGCGGGAACACCGGGACCGGCCACGGGTCGAGCGCGGCGTGCCGATGCGGGTAGAAGCGGTACGACTGGTGTTGCCAGTGCAGCACCCAGACCCACTCGTCCTCGGCGACGCAGTCCTTCAGCGCCGCGAGCGCGACGCGGGCGACGTCGTTCTGCTCGACGGCGTACGGGCCGAGCCGGAATTCCGGTGACGAACGGTCGAGGCCGCCAGGGGCGAGATCCCAGGCGACGGACGGGGCGGGTTCACGGAAGCCGGGCCAGGCGTGCGCGTAGGTGCTCGGCCAGAACGCGAGCTTGTCGTAGACCCAGTACCAGGCGGGCTCATCTGCGACCCTGGAGATGGCTTCCCAAGCGTTGTTCACGAGCGACCCTCGGTGGTTCGGCCGGTTAAGACTGGGAAAGCTTCGTGTTCAGGGCCCAAGTTGTCCAGCTCGTGGGCATAGTCCGCGAAACTGTCACCTGATCAGGTGTCTTGCGTCGCCGCCGGAACCGTGAGAATGACGGTGCGTGAACGGCGAGCCCACCGAACGCGGGCTCGCCGTCGTCCGATCACGCGGCCGCCTCCCAAAGACTCATGAAGGCCGAAGCCTCACTCCGCACCCACGGCCGCACCTTGTCGCGATCGCGCGGCGACAACGCGAACTCCTTCGAGCGCCGGACGTCGATCACCAGCGGCCGCCCGCCCGGCCGCAGCTCGTCCATCGTCTGTTCGAGCAGCCACAGCACCATCTGCGCGGCGTCCCGGCTCAACGGCTCCTCCTTGAAGTAGAGCCAGGTCACGTACACGGGGCCGTCGCCCTTGCGCAGGCCGAGATGAGGATTGATGCCCACCTCGAGCGAGCCGAGCCGCCATCGCGACCGGCCGACCTCCGCCAGCCGCAGGTCACGCCGCCCGACGTAGCGCAGCCAGCCGTTGGCGATCTCGGTGTAGTGCGGCCGCGTGCGCTCGTCCGCGTTCTCGACCAGTGCCCGCAGCACCTCGCGATCCCGGCCGGAGATCCGCCCGGCACGGATCGCGTTCGCGGCGCGGAGGTAGAAGTTGAACCCGCCCCGGGCCGGGTCCTCGTACTGACGGCGCCAGCGCCGGACGAACGAGGAACGCGAAGGACCCGAGCTCGTGCTGTACCCCACGAACGTGGGCAGGGTGATGTAGGCCATCCGTGTCTGCCTTTCGCCGCTGTTCCTGCTGTACAACGACCATTTTAGAACACATGTACGACAGAAAACGGGGCTTTACGGGTGACGCGGCGAAGGAGGCCAAGGTCCTTCGAGCAGCTCGGCCGATTCCTCGAGGATCGGCACCTCGCAGACGTCCCTCGGGGTGAGGTCGGTCGGGATCCAGCCGTCGAGCATCGCCGACCACCGCGCGATTCCGCGCAACGACGGCGGCGACCCGAGCAACTCGCCCACCTCGCTGACCAGCGCGCCGCCGGCCGCGGGCGAGAGACGGCCTTCGACCATCGCGGTGAGCCAGCCGTGGATCAGCAGCCAGCGGGCGGCCGTCGGATCGGCGGGCAGTTCGAGCCCGAGTTCGTCGACGACTTGGCCGAACGCCTTGTCGACGGCGGCTTCGGCGGAGGATTCGAGCCCGGCGAGCAGGGCGAGGGACGGGGTGTCGAGTCCGGCGACGATCGCGTCCAGTCCGGCCTCCACCAGATGGGAGGTGCGGACGTCGCGTCCGGCGAGCCTGCCGATGGCCAGCTCGCGCAGCGCGCCGCGACACGCGTCGATTTCCGTCACCCGGCACTTCCCACGTCCGCCACCGTACCGCTCCGGACGGTGCTGGACCTGCGCCGAAACGGACGCAAGAATGGGAAAGACCAATATCAACCACCCGTCCGGGTCATGCGACACTGGCTGCCCACACCCGGCGGCAGGGGGCTAAATGAGCTGGCAGGACGAGCTTCGGCAGCTGGATGTCGAGCTGGCCTCAGGCCGTATCGGGCACACCGAACACCGCAAGAGGCGCGACGAGCTCCTCGCGGAGGCGTCGGGGGGCGCGATGCCGTCGCCGGTCGCCTCGCCGTTGCGCCATCCGGCCGGGCCGTGGCACAGCACCAACCCGGCCGCCAGACCGGCCGAGCTTCCCACCGTCACGCTCCCGCCGGTGCCGCCGCCGGCCGCCCTGCCGGAGCAGCAGACCCAGGCCTTCGACACCCGGCCCCGCGAACCCGAACAGCCGGCCGCCGAGCCGCATGACAGCCCGAAGGGCAGACGCTCCCTGCCCTTCCTCCCCGACCACAAGACCACCGCGCCGTCGCCCGCCGACATCAACCCGACGGTGTACCTGCGCGCCGAGCCGCCCCAGCCCCGGCGCGATCCGGGTACCCGGCAGCTGCCCCGCAACCTGCCGTCGCTGGCCCCCGACAACGCCGTTCCCCGGCACCGCGCTCCGGCCTTGGAGGACTACGCCGTCGTCGGCAAGAAGAAACCGACCTGGCTGTTCATCGCCGCCGGCGTGCTGGTCGTGCTGGGGCTGATCATCGGCGGCACCGTGTGGCTCGGGGCGCCGAAGGGCGGCGATCAGCAGTCGCCACCCGCCATCGCGCAGGCACCCGACGCCCTCGGCGGGCCGGGCGCCGCCCAGCCCACTCCGGAGCCCGCGCTTGAGGACCGCGTTCCGGCGTTGCCGGGCTCGCCGCTCCCCGAGAACTCCACGGTCTCGCTCGACAAAGGGGTCGAGCTGAAGCTCCTCCAGAAGGAGTCCGCGCAGGTCTTCGCCCAGCATGGTGTCACCAGCGTGGTCGTCCGTGGATCCAGCGACGGCGACACCGGCTATCTCACGTATGCCGTCCCCACGCGATCGGCCGAAGACGCGAAGGCCGTCGTCACCTACATGATGCAGGCTTTCCAGGCGGGCGGCTTCGCCCCGCGGGCCGGCGATCCCGAGGTCGTCACCGGACGCGATGGGGCACGCCGCATGGACGCCACGTGGTACACCTCGGGCAACGTCGCCGTCGGGCTGCTGGCGTCGCAGCCGTTCGAGCTGGACAAGAACAAGCTCCGCACCAGCCTCGACAAGACACGCGCCACCTTCAAGGAAGCGCTGCCGCCGAGCTGATCAGGCCTGTGCGCCCAGTGCGAGGACGTCGGCGAGGGTCCGCCGGGCCAGTTCCGCACCGAACCGGCGCTCCACCACGGTCTTGCCCTCCTCCGACAGCCGAACCCACAGCTTGTCGTCCTCGAGCAGGGTGACGATCCGGTCGGCGAGTTCCTCGGCCGTCTCCCCGATCAGGACGTCCTGACCATGCGTGAGGTGCATACCCTCGGCGGCGAGTGAGGTCGCGACGACGGGCACGCCGTAGCCGAGGCTCTCGCCGAGCTTCCCCTTCACGCCCGCCCCGAACCGCAGCGGCGCGACGACCGCCCGGGCGGTCTGGTAGACCTCGTCGAGGTCCGGCACCCAGCCGCGCACGACGACGCCGTCGCGTTCGAGCTCGAGCACCGAGGGCGGCGGGTTGCTGCCGACGATCTGCGCGACCGCGTCGGGCCTGCGCTCGCGCACGAGCGGCATGATCTCGGTGGCGAGCCAGTGCGCGGCGTCCTGATTCGGCACGTGATCGAAGCTGCCGACGAAGACGATTCCGTCGCGGCCGTCGGGAACGGACGCGGCACCGTCGGCGTAGTGCACGTTCGACAGCACCTCGACCCTGGCCGACGGGACCAGTTCCCCCAGGAGCTCACGTTCGACGTCGGACACGACGAAAGTGACGTCGGTGATCTTGGTCAGGCTCAGTTCCGACTCGCGCAGCACTTCCGCCCGGCGGCGCAAGGTCACCTCTTCGCTCGTGTCGCCGAGTTGCGCGGCCAGATCGGCCTGCCGGGTGAGCCGGACGAAGTGCAGATCGACGGTGTCGTAGGCGATGAGGCAGTTCGGCGCGTGCTGGCGGACCTGCTCGATCAGCTGCCAGGCGACATGCGGCCGCGACAGCACGGTCAGCCGCAGGTCGGGACCGGCGTCGCGCAGGAACTCCTGCTTCTCGTCCAGGCCGGTGATCACGGTGACGCCCATGCGGTACAGCTGGTTCGCGTACGGCTCCGGCAACGCGTCGTTGAACGGCATGAAGACGACGCGATGCCCGAGCCCGACGAGCAGCTCGAGGATCCTGGCCATCCGCACCGACCCGGAGTCCTTGTCCGGGGTGGGGACCTGGTGGTCGACCACGAGCACGGTGCCACCGCGATGGCCGTCCTCGGTGCGCTGCCGTGCCGCCCAGACCGCGCGCGCACTGGCCGACGGGAGGTGGTCGCGCAGCTGGACGCTCCACTTGTCCACGAACACGCTGCGGTTCAGTTCCTGGTGCCGCTTGACCCCGGAGGCGAGGTCGGTTCCGTTCGAGATGCCCTCGTGGTGGACGACCACGGACGCCGGCTGCACCATCGTCCGGAAACCGGCCGCCCGCACGGCGAACGCGAGGTCGGTGTCCTCGTAGTAGGCGGGCGAGAACCGCTCGTCGAATCCGCCGATCCGCTCGAAGAGCTGACGGCGGACCAGCACCGCGGCTCCGGAGCAGTAGTCGACGTCGCGCACTGCCTGGAACCAGGGCAGGTCCGGGTTCTGCAGCCTGCCGTAGTTCCAGCCGGAGCCGTCGGCCCAGATGATCCCGCCGCATTCCTGCAGCCTGCCGTCCGGATAGACCAGCTTCGAGCCGACGAGCCCGACGTCCGGCCGCGTCTCGACGACGTCGACCAGTTCGTCCAGCCAGCCGGGCCGGACTTCGGTGTCGTTGTTGAGGAACATGACGAAGTCACCGCGCGCGTGTTCGGCGCCGAGATTGCACGCGCCGACGAAGCCGAGGTTCCGCGGCGCCCGCACCAGCCGGATCCCGGCGCACTGGGCGACCCGGTCCGCGGAGTCGTCGCGCGACGCGTCGTCGACCACGATGACCTCGAACGGGGTGACGGGCAGGTGACGCTGGATCGAGTCGAGGCAGGCACGCGTGTAGGACCAGTTGCCGTAGACCGGGATGACGACGCTGACGATCGGCTCGTCGCTGGTGGTGACCGCGACCGGGCCGGGTACGGCCGACACGGCCGGGGCCGCTCCCGTGGGACGGCCGAGCGCCGTCTCGTACAAGTCACGCAGGCGGGTGCCCCGGGGAGCGAACTTCTCGATCGCGCCGCGGTAGGTGCCGAGCACGCGCTGGACGAGCGCGGACTGCTCGGCGCGCAGCTGGGAGTTCTCCGCGGCCAGGCGACCGACCGTCTCGCTGAGCTGGACGTTGTTCCGGCCGAGCCACTGCAGCCGGTCGCGGTCGTTGGCCGCCTTCCGCTGCAACAGGCCGAGTTCGTTCGCGGCCCGGCGATGTCCGGCGCGGGCGCTCTCGGCACGGGCGGCGGCCTGGTCGCGTTCCTCCACCGCGCGCCGTTCGGCGGCCGTGACCTCGGCGATTTCGGCCGCCTGCCGGGTGGCCTGTTCACCCGCCCGAAGCAGCTCGTCCTCGGCACGGCCCAGCGCGACACGCGCCCGCTCCGCCTCGGCCGCGTGCGCATCCGCGGCGGCGTTGGCCTTGGCGACCAGTGTCAGCCGCGGGTCCACCAGCATGGAAGCGTTCGGCAGGGTGATCGGCGCCGAGGACGCGACCGCGACGAAGTACGTATGCGGCGCACCGTCGGCGACCCGCCACTCTTCGCCGTCGCCCGGCTCGAGCCGGAACAGCTCGGCCGCCGAGGTTCCGCCGTCGTGGATCAGCGAACCGACCGCGACGTTCTGCCGCAGCAAGGTGACGTGCTCGAAGCTCTTCTCCATCAGCGTCCGGAACGCCGACTCGGTCAGCTCGTGGACGTGGAACGGGTTCTGGTTGCCGTGGTCGCCGGTGTAGACGGCGATGTCCGGGGTGCTGCACAGGAAGATCCCGCCCGGCGCGAGCCGCGCACGGACGAGGGCCATCATCTGTTCCTGCGCCTCGACGTGCTCGATCGCCTCGAAACAGGTGATCAGCTCGAACGGCTCCGTACCCGCGAGCGCCTCCGGGTCGGTGATCGAACCGACCTCGAAGGTGACCTCCGGATAGCGGGCGCGGGCGTGGTCCACGGTGACCGGGTCGATCTCCAGCCCGACCACCTCGGCCGCGGACCCGGCGAGCAGAGCGCTGCCGTAGCCCTCGCCGCTGGCGAGGTCGAGCACCCGTTTCCCGGCGGCGAACCGGGTGGCGAACGCGTAGCGGTGATAGTGCTCGTAGATCACCTGGATGTCGTCGGCCCACGGCACGCACCGCTCGCCGGTCCACTCGATCAACCGCTCGCCAGGAGTCCCCTTGCCCATGACGAGGAGACTATCCGCCGAGGAAGCGGGTCTTCACATTCGCCTCCGTCGGCGAGCACGCCCCGCTACGATCGCGGTTGTGTTCGTCAACCCCCCACCGACTTCGTCCGGACCGGCAGAGCTGCTCCAGACACCGGAATCGTGGTTGCCGAACGAGCACAGCCTTTACCGGCCACGGCACAGCAGGCGGCAGCGAACGGCGCTGACCTGCGGGCTCGTGTTCTTCTTCGTCCCGGTGCTCCTGCTGGCCGTCGGCGTCCGGACCGAGCCGTTCGAAAACCGTCCGTTGCGCGAATTCCCCGGTTTCGGTGACGGCTGGAGCTTCTTCACCGGGCTGTCCGGCTGGGCGACCGACCACCTCCCGTTGCGCCAAGCCGCGGTGAACGCGGCGGACGGCGTCAGCACCGGCGTCTTCGGTGACCCGCCCGGCGCCGCGGCCGGTGCGCAGGACAGCACGGCGGGGATCCCGAGCAAGGGTCGTGTGCCGAAGGGTCCGCAGGCCTACCCCCCGGTCATCGTCGGCAAGGACGGCTGGTTGTACTTCGGGGAGGACATGCACACCCGTTGCGAACCGGTGATGGACCTCGACCGGGTGATCATGATGTTGAACCGGTTACGTCAGGCGGTCGAAGCGTCGGGACGCCGGTTCGAGCTCGTCTTCGCGCCCGACAAGTCCACCATGAAGCCGGCGCAGCTGCCGGACCAGTACGCCGGTCACGACTGCGCGCCACCTCGGACGGCCGAATTCTGGGGCAAGGTCCCCGCCGCGACCAGGGCGATCGACCTGCGTGGCTCGCTCGCCGACACCGAGCGGCGCCTCGGCCGGTCGGTGTACGTCCCGAACGACACCCACTGGACGTTCGAAGCCGGGCTCACCATGACGTACGCGATCGCGCAGGCGATCACGCCCGGGGTCACCGCGACCTGGCAGACGAAGGAGAGCGGTACGAGGCCGTGGCCTGCCGACCTCGAGCGGCTGCTGGGGCGGCCGGTGGACCGCAGCCTGCGGACCTACGCGCTGGCCCCGGACGGCGGTGCCGATCGGACGCGGTACCTCGCCAGCGACTTCAAGACCCCGCTGCGGCTGACCCAGCCCGACGACGCCCGCGGCACCCTCACGCCGAACATGGCGGTGGTCGCCGACTCGTTCACCCAGTTCGCCAGCCCGTTCCTCGCCGCCACCTGCAGGGATCTGACGATCGTCCACACCGACACGGTGGCCGCGGGAGACGACGGGACGCTGAAGAATCTGTTCGAAGACCGCGACGTCGTCGTGTTCGAGTTCGTGGAGCGCAATGTCGTCGGCGGATCGTCGGTGCTCTTCCGCGATGACGCCATCGACCGGCTCGCCAGGGTCCTCGCGCAAACCCCGAGGTGAGCCGGGCGGTGGGCGGGATCGGTCGCCCGAATGTTACGACTCGGTGGTGGGCCGCGACGCCCGCACGACCCCCGTGCACAATGTGCCCGGTGCGGTCATGTAGGCCGCGACGACAAAGATCCTTCGTCGCTCGGGGACGACTGATCCAAAGGGGGTAACGGGGTGACCTGGCAGGAAGAGCTCCGCAGGCTCGACGAGGAACTCGCGGCCGGCAGGCTCACGGCCGACGATTACCGCACTCGGCGTGACCAGGTGCTCTCGCAGGCCGTGTCCTTGGAGCACCCGCAGCCGCAGGTGCCGGGATCGAACCCCGCCGAGACGCAGATCATCCAGCCGGTCGCGCCGCCGGGACAGCCCTCGCAGCCCTCGGCCGACGCGACCCAGATCGTGTCGCCGTCCGACACCGGCGGCGCCGAACGCACCCAGGTCGTCCAGCCATGGCAGCCCCAGCAACAGCCGCCGCAGCAGCACCCCGGTTCGCCCGCAGGGGGGTTCCAGCAGCCGTACACGCAGCGCCCCGGTGAGCACTCGCCGAGCGGGGGGTTCGCCCAGCCGCAGCAGCCGCAGCAGGGCTGGAACACCCCGCAGGACCAGAGCCCGCCGTGGGGCGGCTCGGAGTTCCCGCCGCTGGCGCCGTCCGGCAACGACACGAGCTGGGTCAGCCAGGGGCCGGAGTCGTTCCAGATCAAGTCCTCGTCCGGCGCCAAGCGCAAGATCGTCATCGCCGCGATCGCCGTCGTGGTGCTGGCCGGTGTCGGCGTCGGCGCGTGGGCCCTGTTCTCGAACACCATCGAGGACAACCCCACCGCCCAGCCGACCTCGGGCCAGCAGCAGCCGCCGCCCGCGCCGACCACGACGCCGCTCCCCGAACCCCCGGCGGCCAAGCCCGAGCCATCGGCCAACGCCGCGGCGCTGACCGACCTCGCCGGCTCGCCTCGCGCCGGTGGCGGCACCTTCGACATCGCGAAGCTGAAGTCGGCCAAGTTCCTGCCGGAGCCGATGATCGCGCAGATCGAGCGCGCCAAAATGACCGAAGCCCTGCTCAAGACCAACACCGACGGCGAGATCACGCTCAGCCTGATCGCCCTCGACTTCCCGGACGCGCAGGGCAGCTCGAAGGTCGCCCAGGAGTACGGGAACGCGCAGCTGGAGGGCGGTCTCACCGCCCAGCGCGACCTCGCGATGCGCGGGGTGCCGGTCTTCGTCGGGAAGTCCACCGACTCGACCGTCTATCGCGCCGTGTACATCCTTTACAACCGGGTGATCGTTGTCGAGGCCTTCGGACCCGAAGCGCAGGCCGAGCAGGCGTTCGAGTCGCTGCTCAACTCGCAGGTTCAGAAGGCACCGCCGACCGAACGCAACAACTGACCGGGACGTCCGGTAGGCGGACGGCTAATCCATCCGAGTGAGTTAGGCCGTGTCGGTGAACGTCCTCCCCCGGTGACGCGCCTTATGGGCAGAGCATCGGAACGTTCGGATGCCGGACGAGGAGGAGCCGTCATGGCCTGGGAAGTAGCCCTGGTCGCCGTGTTGGCCGTCGTGTTCGCCGTACGGCTGGCGCTTCAACTGAAGCGCGGCTGACCCGATTTTGCGCACCCCGCGGCGCATGCAGGAGATGAACGGGGCCTTCCCACGATGAAGGCCCCGTTCACCCCATCGCGATCCGCGGTATCCGCAGCTGCGGAATCCGCCGCCGCGCGGACGGGACCGGGGTGAGCGGCGGGCCGTCCTCACGCAACGGCTTCTTCACGTGGATCGTCTTGTAGCCGGTGCTCAGATATCCGTCGTTCTTCAGCTTCGCCATCTCGGCGTTGACCGACGCGGGCGAAGCGCCGATCGCGGAGGCGATGTCCGTGTGGTTCAGTCCCACGTCGATCACGACGCCGCCCTCGCCGGGAACCCCGTAGAGCGCCTGCAATCTGGTCAGGAACGCGGTCAACCGGCTCCGCACCTTGGCCGTCGCGAAACCCAGCGCGACGTTCCGCTGCCGCAGCCGGGAGGCCAGCGCCACCGCGATCAGGGCCATCGCCTGGTCGTCATCGTCGAGAAAGCCGCGAAAGGCGTGCTGCGGGACCTCCAGCACCCGAGCCGGCTTCGTGGCGATGTACGAGAGCCTGCTCGGCCGTCCGGCCAGGCAGTCCTCGACGCCGAGCACGTCACCGGCGCCGAGCAGGTCCACGATCATCGGCGTCGTGTCGCCCTGGGCGGCGCGCAACGCCTTCACGAAACCGGACCGCGGGATCAGCACCGGCGGGGCCGGGTCGCCCTGGCGGAGCAGCGTCGTCCCCACCGCGTGGTCCACGTGCCTGCCGAGGACGAGCAGCCGATGCCACTGCCGTTCGGTGAAATCCACGTCCATCAGCCCACCACCGCCGCGAACGCGTAGAGGATCGCCGGGAGCCCGGCCACGAGCGCCGCGACCGACCCGATGACCTTCGCGGGCTGGGCGACCCTTCCGGCGAGGAGAAGCCGGATGAGGATCGCGGCGAAAACGATGTAGGCCAGGACGACGACGCCCGCGGTGATCACCAGAAGCGGATCAGATGTCTGTGTCGTCAATGGTGACTCCCAGTGAGAGAAGAAAGGTGAATCCAGTTCCTGCCCGGCCGGGTGAGAATCACGTCGGGTAGGTGACATCCCCCTTGCCGTTGAGCCGAAGACTAATGCTCAGCGCGCTTGCGAGAAAGGAACTCAAGGGCGCGGGAACCCGACCAGGGAGCGATTTCGCGACGGAAAGTGATCGCCGTTCCGTCCGCTGAACGAACAAAAAATCACGCACCGTATCCGGAGAGGAGAGCAGATCTCGCGCTTTACTTCTGCGTTCGCCCGGAAATCAGCATTAGCCGTACCTTCGTCTTGTTTTCGGACCATCCACCGGAATCGCCCCTCCGGTTCGCCGGAGGCCTGGTGGAGACGGAAATATGGCCTCGCCAATCGAAGTGCACGTGCAGATGCACGTCCTGCAGGAGCGCTGCCGACACGACGATCAGGCTGTCGATTAACGGAACGTCAGCGTTGCGGCCACCTTGACGACCCACGGTGATCGGCTGAGTTTTTTCGGCAATCTCAGCTTTTTGGGGGAACCTCAACCCCGGCGAGGGCTGACCAGACCCGATTCGTAGGCGAGCACCACCAGCTGCGCCCGGTCACGCGCCCCGATCTTGGTCATGATGCGGCTGACGTGCGTGCGCGCGGTGGCCGTCGAGATCACCAGCTGCGCGGCGATCTCGTCGTTCGACATCCCGCCGGCGACCAGGCCGAGGACCTCGCGTTCGCGGTCGGTGATCTCGCGGACGGCGCTCACGTCGATGCGGCGGTTCTCCGGCCGGTCGACGAACTCCGCGATCAGCCGCCGGGTCACGGTCGGCGCCAGGAGGGCCTCGCCCGCGGCGACCACCTTCAGCGCCCGCAGCAGTTCCACCGGATCGGTGTCCTTCAGCAGGAATCCGCTCGCTCCGGCGCGCAGCGCCTCGTAGACGTACTCGTCGACGTCGAAAGTGGTCAGGACCAGGACCTTCACCCCGGCCAGCTCGGGATTCGCGGTGATCCGCCGCGTCGCTTCGAGCCCGTCGACGCCGGGCATGCGGACGTCCATCACGACGATGTCCGGCCGGTGTTCGACGGCGGCCGCGACGGCCTGCTCGCCGTCACCCGCTTCGGCGCAGACCTCGAACCCGTCCTCGGTCTCCAGCAATACCCGGAAACCGGCGCGGACCAGCACCTGATCGTCCGCGAGAACCACCCGGATCGTCATTCTTCCCCCTTGATGGGCAGGTCCGCGCGGACCTGGAAGCCGCCGTTCACCACGGACGTCGTGAGCGCGCCGCCCAGCGCGGCCGCCCGTTCGGACATCCCTCGCAGGCCGTGACCGGGCGCGGGATCGACGGCGCCACGGCCATCGTCGCGGACGAGCAGCGTCAGCGCACCGGTTTTCCGCTCGAACCTGACGTCGACACCGCGCGCCTGATCCGCGTGGCGGACCACGTTCGTCAGCGACTCCTGCAGGATCCGGTACGCGGCGCCGTCGACGGGCGCGGGCAGCTCCCCTGGCTCGCCGTCGACACGGACCTCCAGCCCGGCGGCGCGGGCGTGTTCGAACAGCTCGTCCACCTGGGCCAGGCTCGGCGCGGGCGCCTTGTCCTCCCCGGAACGCAGTACGGCCAACGTCGCGCGAAGGTCCTTCAGCGCCGAAGCGCTCGCCTCCTTGATGTTCAGCAGCGCCTCTTTCGCCTGCTCAGGACGCCGGTCGGCGACGTGCGCGGCGACCCCGGCCTGGACGTTGATCATCGCGAGGCTGTGCGCGACGACATCGTGCACCTCGCGCGCGATGGTGAGCCGCTCCTGCTCGGCCATCCGGTGCCGGTGCTCGTCGGCCTGCTCGCGGCGGGCCCGCGCGGCCGCCAGCCCGTTGCGCACCGCCGTCCCGACCCCGACGACCGCGATCACCCAGACCAGGCCGAGCCCGGTCCGCAGATCGAAACCGGCGAGCCCGTGCCGGACGAACAACGCGATCCCCGCCGCCGCCAGGAGCGCCCCGCCGGTGCCGCCGGCGACGACGGGCCCGCGAATCTTGGTGAGCAGGAACAGCGCGATGGTCGGCAGCACGATCGCCGGGCCGCCCGGGTTGCCGGACGTGTAGTAGCCGAGCGTCAGCGCGGAGGTGAGCAGGAAGATCGCCATCGGGAAGCGGTGGACGATCAGCAGCGGCACCGCGATGGCGACCAGCCACAGCACCGCGGACGTGGTCAGCGGCGGCGCGTCCGACTGCCAGCGCGAGGCGCCGCTCGTGGCACCGAGGACGAATCCCAGCGGCAGCACCACGCGCAGCACGCGGCCCACCCAGTGGCTCCACGGAAACCGTTCTTTCAGCAGCACGGTCCGAAAACTACCCGGGGCTGGGGTGGATCGCGTCCGTTGAAAAGCGGCTTCCCGGCTACGCCGCCTGCGGTAGCCGCCGCAGGACCGAGATCATCATCAGCACCCCACCGGTCACCTGGATGGCAAGCACCACCGCGCGCCCGGTGGATCCCATGGCGAGCTGGCTGAACAAACCCCACGCCCCGGTGCCAGCCATCGCCCCGGCGCCGGTCCACACCAGCACCAGCCGCGGCCAGAACCGTCCGCGCGAAACGTTCGCCAGCGCGAGAGCGGCGAGGACGGCGAGCGCCGCGATCACGACGTCCTGGCCGCGGGCCGCGATACCGCCGGTCCCGAAGGCCCAGATCGAGTGGCCGATCGCCGTGACGAGCGCGGCGACCATGCCGAGCAGACCCGCCGCACCGATCGAGCCCGGCTTCACGGTGCCGGTGACGACGAACCACCAGCGATCACGGGCGTAGAGCACGAACGCGGTCAGCAGCATGATGCCCTGCCAGGCGAATCCGCCGTAGACGACGGCCCAGACCCAGTTCTCCAGCGGCATTTCGGCCAGTTGCGCCGTGGACAGGTCGGCGACGATCACCGGGAGGTCCAGCACGATCGGCGCGAGCAGCCCGGTGCCGATCCAGATCGGGAACAGGACCAGCGGCGCGGGGATCCGGCGGCCCCAGGAGTAGGTGAACGTCAGTGCGAGGAGCACCGCGACGACGTCCATCCCGCCGGTGGCCAGGTTCGCGAACATCATCAGCTCGGAGTCCACAAAGGACGGATCACGCAGGCCGAGGCCGCCGCCGGTGACCCAGGACGCCTTGAGGGTCAGGTACGGGAGCGTGCCGAGGATCGCCGCGTAGCAGACGATCAGGCGAGCGCTGGAGATCTTGGGTGGAGCCATCGCTACGGTCATGCACCCAGCGTCGGCGTTCGCGCCACGGAAAGACTCCCTCGCGAGCCTGGTCCGCCTCCCTCTTCAGAAGGAGCTGGGCAGTTTCGCCGCGGTTTCCTCGTCCGCCGGGGTCAGCGTCGCCAGGGAGATCTCGGAACGCCGCCCGAGGTACAGGTACGAGAATTCGAACCGCAGCAGGCCGACGTCCGGGTGCAGGTACCGCTTGAGCACGATCCGCTCGCTGGTGACGTCGTGCTCCTTCCACATCCGCTCGAAGAGCTCGGACTCCTGCCTCAGCCGTTTGACCAGGTTCTTCCACGCGGGCTCGGCGATGTGCTCGGCCATCGCCGCGCGGAATCCGGCGACGGCGCGAGGCACGTTGAGCTCCCAGTCCGGGAGCCTGCGGCGCCACTCGGGATTGGTCAGGCACTGGATCAGGGTGTTGCGGTCCTCGAACGGGATGTCGTCGAGGCCACCCATCAGCCAGTCGTAGGCCCGGTTGTAGGCGAGGATGTCGCATCGCGCGTTGCGCACGCAGACCGGGAACGGCTCGAGTTTGTCCATCATCCGGTGGACGTTCTGGCTGAGAAGCTTGCAGTCCTTCTCCAGCGGCGGCTCCGGCGCGCCGGCGAGGGTGAACAGGTGCGTGTGCTCGTGCGGGTCGAGTCGCAGGGTGCGGGAGATCGCGTCCAACACCTGCTCGGACGCGTTGATGTCGCGTCCTTGTTCGAGCCACGTGTACCAGGTGACCCCGACCCCGGCCAGCTGCGCGACCTCCTCGCGGCGCAGCCCCGGCGTGCGGCGCCTGCCGCCGATCGGGAGGCCGACCTGGTCCGGGGTGATGCGCTCACGGCGGCTGCGCAGGAAGGCGGCCAGTTCGTGCCGCCGCACCTCGGCCACTCGCGAATCGACGGTCATGGTCACCTCATCAGGTTCGCAAAGCTCGAAGCCGGTTACCAGGTAGTGGCGGTACCAGGATAAACACACTCCTGGTACCAGGGTCGGGATCGGCTGATCGTGGTACTCATGACTTCCACGCAAGTTCCGGTGACGCCTGCCCGCGTCGCCGCCGTCCCGGCCCTGACCTCGGCGGGCCTGGTCACCGTGCTGCTGGGGGCGGCACTTCCGCTCGTCGACTTCTTCATCGTCAACATCGCCCTGCCCGCGATCGGGTCGGATCTCCGCACCTCGTCCGCCACCTTGGAACTGGTGGTCGCGGCCTACGGGATCGCGTACGCCGTCCTGCTCGTCGTCGGCGGCAGGCTCGGTGACGCCTTCGGCCGCCGGAAGCTGTTCCTGATGGGGCTGGCGTCGTTCACCTTCACCTCCCTGCTCTGCGGGATCGCGCCGACGGCGTTGACCTTGGTGCTGGCGCGGGCCGCGCAGGGGGCGGCCGCCGCGCTGATGCTGCCGCAGGTGCTGTCGATCATCCAGGCGACCACGACGGGCGAGCGCCGGTCCAAAGCTCTGGGCCTGTACGGCGCGACCGCGGGGCTTTCGATGGTGCTCGGCCAGTTCCTCGGCGGCGCGCTGGTGGCCGCGGATCTCTGGGGTACCGGATGGCGGCCGATCTTCCTGGTCAACGTGCCCGTCGGGATCGCCGGCCTGCTGGTCGCGCGGCGGCTGATCCCGGAGAGCCGCTCGCGGAACCCGCTCGGCGTCGACCGTCCCGGCACGGTCCTCTTGGCGATCGCGTTGGTGTCGCTGTTGCTCCCGCTGGCGGAAGGGCCGGTGCTGGGCTGGCCACTGTGGACGATCGCGCTGCTCGTCGTCTTCCCGTTCGCCGCGGCCGGATTCGTCCACGTCGAGCGGCGGATGGAACGCCGGGGTGATGTGCCGCTGCTACCGCCTTCGATGCTGCGGATGCCGAGCGTGCGACAAGGGCTGCTCGTCGGGGTGCCGTTCTTCGTCGGGTTCAGCGCGTTCATGTTCGTGTTCGCCGTGACGCTGCAGGACGGCCTGCATCTCGGTCCGCTGGGAGCGGGTCTGGTGACGGCTCCGCTTTCGCTGGCGTTCTTCGCGATGTGCCTGGTCAGCAGCCGCTTGGTGACCCGGTTCGGGCAGCGGGTGGTGGCCGCCGGTCTTTCGGTGCAGCTGCTCGGGCTGCTGACGCTGATCGGCACCGTGCTGCTGGACTGGCCGGAGCTGGGAGTGCTCGATTTCGTGCCGGGGATGCTGCTGTGCGGTCTCGGCCAGGGGCTGGCGATGACGACGGTCTTCCGGATCGTCCTGTCGAAGGTTCCGCCGGAGATCGCCGGGGTCGGCAGCGGGATGCTGACGACGTCGCAGCAGGCCGCGATGGCGCTGGGCGTGGCGACCCTTGGCACGTTGTTCGCCTCGGCCGCCGCCGGACCGCTCGGGATGAAGGGCGCGTTCGTGCTGGTCATCGGCATTCAGGCGGTGCTGACGGTCGGTGTGATCACGGTCGCGCGGCGGCTGCCGGATCCGCGAGGCTGAGAAAGTCCGATTTCACCCGTCGGAGTCGAGGCTCCCCGAGCGACGATGGGGATGTGACGGAACCACGGGTGCATCGGGACCCGGCCTTCGCGCTGCTTTCGCTCTACGAGACGGCGTTGCCGGAGGTCTACGGGTACCTGCTGTCCCGGTGCGGTGATCGCACCCTCGCCGAGGAGCTGACGTCCGAGACGTTCCTCGGCGCGGTGAGGGCCTGTCGCAAGGAATTCGCACCTCCAGTGAGCACCGGGTGGCTGATCGGCGTCGCCCGGCACAAGCTCGCCGATCACTGGCGGCGCAAAGCACGTGAGGAACGCGGGCTGCGGCTCGTCCACGAGGAGGAGTACACCGATCCGTGGGACGAACGGCTGGACGCGCTTCTGGCACGCGAGGTACTCGCGTCGCTCGGGGCGCATCACCAGGCCGCGTTGACGCTTCGCTACGTCGACGGCCTCCCGGTACCGGAGGTCGCCGGCCATCTCGACCGCACGGTGCACGCCACGGAGGCGTTGCTCGTGCGGGCCCGTGCCGCGTTCCGGCGTGCTTATCAGGAGAAGGAGGGTCGCGATGCCTGATCCGTTCGACGCGCTTCGCGCGCCCTCGCAGCCGGTGGAGCCTGATCCGCTCTTCGCCGCCGAACTGCGCGACAACCTTCGTCGCGCCGTCCTGAACGGAGCCGATATGACAGTCGATGCCGAAGTCCGCTCGTTGACGCCGTACCTCGTGGTGACGGATGCCCGCGCCGCACTCGATTTCTATGTCGAGGTGTTCGGGGCGCGGCGGCGGTCCGATCCGATCGTGATGGAGGACGGCCGGGTCGGGCACGCGGAACTGGCCATCGGGGACAGCGTGCTGATGTTCGCGGAGGAATTCCCCGAGCTGGGCATCGTCGTGGCGCCCGCCGGTGGTCCGCTGATCCGGGTCGAGGTCGCGGACGTGCACGCGTCGGCCGCGCGGGCCGTGGAGCTGGGCGCGGAGCTGCGGCGTCCCGTCGCGGACGAAGGCCACGGGTTGAGCGGGGAGATCAAGGACCCGTACGGCCAGCGGTGGCTTCTCGCGCAGGCGGCGCCTCGGCCCGCTTCGGCCGCTACGCCGATCCGGCACGGCGAAGCGGGTTACTTCACTTTCCAGGTCCCCGATGACGAACGCGCGAAGGCGTTCTACGGCGCCGTTCTGGGCTGGCAGTTCTCGCCCGGGACGGTCGAAGGTGGCTGGGGCGTCGAAGGTTCCGGACTGCAGGGTGGACTCTGGGGCGGCCCGGGGCGGCAGGTGGGCTGGAAACCCATGTACGCCGTCGACGATCTCGCCGCCGCCCTCGACCGCGTCCGCGCCCAAGGCGGCCAGGTCGGCGAAACCGAACAGCAGCCCTACGGCCTGAGCGCCGACTGCGTGGACAACCAGGGCATCGAATTCTGGCTCTGGGAACAGCCGCGCTCTTGAGTCACTACCCAAACCCCCCACCCGTCCCAGGGGGGCGACCCCGAAGCCAGTCTATCGCCGATGGGGGCGGGGAGGCGGGCGTGAGCCGAGTTGTCCACAGGTGGGCGGCATTGTGGACAACGTCGGTGTCGTCAGCGGCCGGCGGCGTAGCCCTGCATTCCGCGCGCGTTCGCGGCGGCGCGCAGGACACCGCCGGACCGCGACACGGCCGAGAGCCGCCCGAGCGCCCAGGGTCCGGCGTCGACGACGGCGTGCCCGCGCGCGGCGAGAGCGTCCTTTGTGGACTGACCTAGCCGCGATTCGACCACCAGCTCCCGCGGCGTCCACGAACGCGGATAGAACGAACTCGGGAACGCGGTCGTATGCCACGCGGGCGAGTCGATCGATTCCTGCAGGTTCAGCCCGCCGAGCGTGTGCGCCAGCCAGAAACACAGCTGCCACTGGTCCTGCTGGTCGCCGCCGGGCGTCCCGAACGCGAGCACCGGCTCGCCGTCGCGCAGGCCCATCGACGGCGAAAGCGTGATCCGCGGCCGTTTCCGAGGCGCCAGCGAGTTCGGCAAACCCTGTTCCAGCCAGAACATCTGTCCACGCGAGTCGAGGCAGAAACCGAGTTCCGGGATCGTCGGGCTCGATTGCAGCCAGCCACCCGACGGCGTCACCGAGATCATGTTCCCGGCCGCGTCGACGACGTCGATGTGCACGGTGTCGCCGCGGGTCTCGCCCAGCGGCCCGACCGTGGGCTCCCCCGTCGCACCGGAGCCGGATTCCAGTCCTCGCAGCTTTTCGAGGATCGCGGGCAGCCGCGGCGAGGGGCCTCCTGGCCGGAGTTCGGCGGATGCTTCTTCGGTGATCAACGCGCGGCGGGCGTCCGCGTACTCACGAGAGAGCAGCAGCTCGATCGGCACGTCGGGCGAGTCCCCGTACCAAGCCTCACGATCCGCGAACGCCAGCTTCGCCGCCTCGACGGCCAAGTGCACGGTGCGTTCCGTCGGGATTCCGTCCACATAGGACAATTCGTCGCGTAGGCCGTCCAGCAACCGCGCCTGCTGCAGCAACGCCGGGCCTTGCGTCCAGGCGCCCATCTTCACCAGGCCCCAGTCGCCGAAGTCGACCTGTAGCGCGTCCTCGTACGTCGCTTCCCAGCCCGCGATGTCCTCGCCGGTCAGGAGACCGGCGTGATCGCGCCCGGAATCGTCACGGAAAGCCTTACGGCTGAAAGCATCGATCGCCTCGGCGACGAAACCTTGCGACCACGCGCGGCGTCCGGCGTCGATCTGCGCCTCTCGGCCAGTGACCGACTCGGCTTCGGCGAGCAGCCGCTCCCAGGTGTCCGCAAGGGCCGGGTTGCGGTGCAGCCCTTCGGCGGGCGTGCCGTCGGGCAACCATAGCGCCGCGGACGTCGGCCAATGCTCGACGAAGAGCTTCTGCACCGCGCGGATAGTGTCACCGACCCGGCTGACCAGCGGAATGCCGTTACGCGCGTAGGAGATCGCATAACCGAGCACGTCACGCAACGACTTCGTGCCGTGATCCCGCAGGAGCAGCAGCCAGCCGTCCCACGCGCCCGGGACGGTCGCCGGGAGCAGGCCGCTGCCGGGGATCAGGTCGAGCCCGAGATCCGCGAAGTACTCCGGCGTCGCGGCCGCGGGCGAAACCCCCTGACCTGCGAGAGCTCGCGGAGTCCGGTCCGCGGCCGTGACGAAGATGCCGGGGACCTGCCCCGCCGGCCCGCACAGATGCGGCTCGGCGACCTGCAGGACGAACCCGGCCGCCACCGCCGCGTCGAAGGCGTTGCCGCCGTTTTCGAGCACCGCCATACCGGTGGCCGAGGCCAGCCAGTGCGTCGATGCCACCATGCCGTGGGTGCCGGCCAGTTCCGGCCTGGTCGTGAACACGACGGTGATACTACGCTTTGCTAACTACTTTTTCAGTCCCAGTAGTTGAAGAGTGCTTCACCGAGGTTCCCGGGCTTCCAGTGCTTCACGTCGTAGTGGGACATGTAGGGCCACTCCTCCAGGACGAGAGGCCTCGCGAGATCGGTCCGGCTGAACACCTTCGTGCCGGGAAGGATTTGCGAGACGATCATCAGCAACTCCGGTTCGTCGACGAAGGACGGCCGGCCATACGGCACGAAGCTGGGGAAGTGCTCGTTTCCGGTCGGCTCGTGTTCCGCGGCGGCGAGAAGGTTCCACTCCTGCCGTAGCACCACGATGGTGCGATCCTCATAGGCGACGAGCGCCTGGTCGAAATTGAGCGGGTAGACCGCACGCTGGAATTCGAGCGCCCGGCCCCCGGTCGACCGGGCCGCCTCATGACAGGCCTTCCGAAATTCCATCACCCACCGAAACTATCCCCGCGCGGCCACCGGAGCGTCATAGTTTTCCAGCGTCGCCGCGTTCGCCGCCCGCGAGGTGATCCACGTGAACACCTTCGTCATCGGCCGCGAACCCAGCACCCGGTACAGGAAGTTCCGGTAGCCGACCATGAACCGGGTCTTCGGCGCGAGGAACGTGCCGATCCCGGCCGCCTGCTTCTGCGAGATCTTCACCGGACCGCGCAGCTTCTCTTCGTAGCGCGCGAAAGCGACTTCGTGGTCACCCTGCGCGGCCGCGAGTTCGCCCGCCAGGACGTACGCGCCCATCATCGCGAGCCCGGTGCCCGAACCGCCCGGACCCGCACACCAGGCCGCGTCGCCGAGCAGCACGATCCGGCCCCGTGACCACTTGTCGAGGTGGATCTGGCTGAGCGAATCGAAGTACAGCGCATCGACGTCGCCGAGTCCTTCCAGCAGCTTCGGCGCTTCCCAGCCGAAGTCGGCGTAGCGCTCGACAAGGATCTTCTTCTGTTCGTCGCCATCGCGGCGACGCACCTCCAGCGCCTCCGACGCGAAGACGAGACTGACGTTGAGGGCCGACGTGTCGCGACCGCTGGCGACCATGACCGTGCGCCCGGGGACGCTGCAGATCTGGCCGAGATGATCCAGCCCGAGGTGGTTCGGCACGGTGAAGCCCGCGGCGTGGAAGCCGAGGTCGGTGCGGAATCGCTCCTCTTCGCCGAACGTCAGCCGCCGCACGCCCGAGTGCAGCCCGTCCGCGCCGACGACCAGGTCGAATCTGCGTGACTCGCCGTGGGCGAAGCCGACATCGACGCCGCCCGCGACCTCGTCCAGCCCGGTGATCCAGTCACCGAAGACGTACTCGACGTCGTCTTTCGTGTGGTCGTAAAGGATGCGGGTCAGGTCTCCGCGCTCGATCTCGACTTCGCCGCTGAAGAAGACCGAAGGCATCTGAGCGACCTTCTTGCCTCGGACGTCGACGATGACCTGCGCGCCCATCGCGGTCTCCTTCGCGCGGATGTCTTCGAGGATTCCCATGCGCTCCAGCAGGGCCATCTGCTCGCCGCGGAAGTCGACCGCGCTGCCGCCTTCGCGCAGGGCCGGGGCGCGTTCGACGACGGTCGGCGCGAAACCGCGCTTCCGCAGCCAGAACGCGAGGGCCGGGCCCGCGATGCCGGCGCCGGAGATCAGAACGGTGGTCGTCATGGCTGCTCCCTGGGGTTCGTGGTGATGGAAGCGACCGTACGGCAGATTTGCACGCTTGGTCAATCCATTTGGTTAAACCAAGTGGATAAACCGTGTGGACTAGGATCCCGGGGCATGGGCAATCGCGAGGACCTGATGGCGGGCGCCATCCAGTGCTTGAAGGAAAAAGGCTGGTCACGCACGACGGTGCGGGACATCGCGACGGCGGCCGGGGTCAGCCACGCGGCGATCGGCTACCACTTCGGATCGCGCGAAGCCCTCCTGCTGACGGCGTTCTCGCAGGCGATGGACGACTGGGGCCGGGAGATCCAGGCCGAGATGATGAGCGCCGTCGACCCCGACGCGTCGCCCTCGGAGCAGTACGCGGCGTCCTGGCGCGCGATGATCGATTCCTACGGGCGCAACCGGCAGCTGTGGATCGCCTCGATCGAGGCGTTCGTGCAGTCCGAACATCACCCTGAGCTGCGGAAACAACTCGCCGCCGCACAGCGCGAAGGCCGCCGGGGGATGGCGGCGGGCATCCTCGGCATCGACGAGGAGACCCTCACCGAGGCGGACGAGCGGCGGATCGGCGCGGTGGCCACGGCCCTGAACTCGGGCGTGATGCTGCAGCACATGCTCGACCCGGAGAACGGCCCGACGGCCGAAGAGGTCGTGGAAGGGTTGATGAAGCTCGTCTCCCTGGTGTCGTGAAAGGGCCGTTCCTCGCGAAATTCGCAAGGAACGGCCCTTTCATCACACCCGCGGGAGGCAGGTGGGTCAGGAGACGGCGACCTTCCGCCGCAGCGCCGCCCGCGGCCGCCCGACGCCCTGCCACGACAGGCCGGCGTCCAGGATCCGTTGCGGCTCCAGGAGATTGCGCGTGTCGACGACCGAATCGCCGTCCATCTGCTCGGCCATGTACGTCCAGTCGAGCCGCTTGAACTCGTCCCATTCCGTCAGCACGACGACGGCGTCGGCCGCCTTCGCGACCTGGTACGGGTCGTCGACCACGGTCATGCCGTCGATGTGGCCGCCGACGGCGGGGTCGTAGGCGGTCAGTTCCGCGCCGAGCGCGCCCAGCACGGAAGCGACCGCGAGGGCGGGCGAGTCGCGCAGGTCGTTCGTCCCGGCCTTGAACGCCAGCCCGAGGATGCCGATCCGCGAACCGGCCAGCGTGCCGCCGACCGCGCCGGCGATCTTCGCGACGATCCGGTCCCGCTGCGCGATGTTCTCCTCGATCGCCGAGGTGAGCAGCGTGAAGTCGTACTGCACCGACTCGGCGACGCGGACCAGCGCGCTGGTGTCCTTCGGCAGGCACGAGCCGCCCCAGCCGGGGCCGGGTTTGAGGAACGAGCGGCCGATGCGCCGGTCGTAGCCCATCCCCTCGGTGACCAGGTCGATGTCCGCGCCGAGGCGTTCGCACAGTTCGGCGATCGAGTTCACATAGGACAGTTTCATCGCGAGGAAGCAGTTCGCCGCGTACTTCACCAGTTCCGCGCTGGCCGCGTCGGCGACGACGACCGGCGCGGCGAGGTCGGCGTAGAGATCGCCGACCCAGCGGGCGGCCGCGACGTCGTCCGAGCCGACGACGATCCGGTCGGGGCCGAGGAAGTCCTCCACCGCGGTGCCCTCACGCAGGAACTCGGGGTTCGAGACCACCGGCACGTCCGTGCGGCCGAGCATCGCCTGGATGCGCTTCGACGTCCCCACCGGGACGGTCGATTTGGTGACCAGCGCGCAGCCCGGCGGGATGACGTCGCCGATCTCGGTGGTCACGGCCTCGACGGCCCGCAGGTCCGCCGAGCCGCCCGCGCCCATCGGCGTTGGCACACAAAGGAAAACGGCCTCCGCGTCCCGGACGGCGTCGCGCGCGCCGACCACGAATTCGAGTCTTCCGCTGGTCAGCCCCCTCGACACCAGCTCGGACAATCCCGGCTCCAGGATGTCCACCCGTCCGGCGGAGAGCCTTGCGACCTTCGCCTGGTCGACATCGACGCAAGTGACTCGATGCCCCAGGCCGGCCAAGCAGGCTCCCGTGGTCAATCCGACGTAACCGGTCCCCACCACCACGATCCGAGCAGCGCTCATGCTGCTGAAGGTGACAGCCGGAGTTGACCTCCAAACGAACGGAATGCTTCAGGTCCGAATACTCCTCACGACATGCTGCGCACCCGAGTGAGCCATCCCACCCGGGCCCGATGCGAACGAGCGTTAACCTATGAACGGTTGTCGACGAAAGGGAGAACATGCAGATCACCGATACCGCGGCGCTGGTCACGGGTGGCGCGTCCGGGCTCGGCGGCGCGACCGCGAAGGCGCTCGCCGCGAAGGGCGCGCGGGTCTTCGCGCTGGACCTCGCCGGTGCCATCGCGAACGCCGAGCAGATCGAGAACGTCACCTACGTCGAGGCCGATGTCACCGACCCGGAGCAGGTGCGGGCCGCGGTCGCGACCGCCGCCGAATCCGGCGTGCCGCTGCGGACCGTGGTGAACTGCGCCGGGATCGGGCCGTCCGCGCGGATCCTTTCGAAGAAGGGCCCGCACGACCTCGCCCTGTACGCGAAGGTCGTCCAGATCAACCTGATCGGTTCCTTCAACGTGCTGACGCTGGCCGCCGAGGCCATCGCCAAGACCGAGCCGCTGGCCGACAACGCGCGCGGCGTCATCATCAACACCGCGTCGGTCGCCGCCTTCGACGGCCAGATCGGGCAGGTCGCGTACTCGTCGTCCAAGGGCGGCATCGTCGGGATGACCCTGCCCGCCGCGCGCGACCTCGCGTCGCACGGCATCCGCGTGCTGACCATCGCGCCGGGCATCGTCGACACCCCGATGCTGGCGACGGTGAGCGAGGAGTTCCGCGCTTCGCTGGCCGAGGGCGTGCCGTTCCCGAAGCGGCTCGCGCGGCCGGACGAGTACGCGCAGCTCGCGCTGTCGCTGATCGACCACGACTACCTGAACGGCGAGGTCATCCGGATGGACGGCTCGCTGCGCATGGCTCCTCGCTGAGCCTCCCCCGCGTGAGAGGAACGGGCCGTTCCCGGGGGAACGGCCCGTTCATCGCCTTTCAGGAGCGGGTGAGGCGGACGTCCAGTCCGATGCCCGAGGTGGAGATCTCGCACGTCCGGAACGCGGTTTCGGCGACCAGCCCGCTGAAGCCGACGGGCGTGTAGGCACGCCGCCGCAGCTGGCAGAGCGTCTGCCGGGTCGCCAGCGCGGCCAGCTTGCCGAGCTTCATGCTCGCGACCTCACGCACGATGTCGCCGTCGGTCGCGTCCCGGTTCATGTCCTGCACTACGGCCGTGCCGCCAGGACGCAGCACGCGGTGCATCTCGTCGAGCGATTTCACCGGCCACACGAAATTCTTGAACGCGGCCTGGCAGACGACGAAGTCGAACGTCTCGTCGTCGAACGGCATCGCCGCCACATCACCTTCGCGGAACGAGACCTCGACGCCTTGAGCCCGCGCGTACTCGCTCGCGATCTCGACGAACGTCGGCGCGACGTCCAATCCGGTGACGGAGAACCCGAGCCGCGCCAGCTCGACGGCGAAGTAGCCCGGGCCGAACGCGACCTCGAGGATCTTCGCGCCTTCCGGCAGGCCGGCCGTGAGTTCGCGGGCCTGCTTCCGCCAGAGATCGATCTGCGGCCGGGTGCCGCGTTGCCGGGCGTAGTTCCGCGCCAGCGCGCCGCCCATCTCCGGGATGAGCTTGAACCGCTTCCTGTCCTTGATGTTCGTCATGGTCACTCCAGGTCGGTTTCCCGGAGCCCGGTTATCCTCAAGCTGCCGTCTCGTGGCCGGGTTCCGGTTGCGGGATCGTCGCCCCGGCGGGGTGCTGCAACACCTCGCCGGGGTTCTTTCGGCTAGCCGGTGGTCCCCCTTTCGGCCAACAGGGCCCGCCATTCGGCGAGGCCGGGCATCGAGCCGGAAGTCAGTTCTCCGAGGATCGAGCGGACCCATTCGGCCTCCGCCACTCGGATCGCCAGGTGGTATTCGAGTTCGAGCAGCACCAGCCGCGGGATCTCCTCCAGGAGCCGCGCCAGTTCGGCCCGGGTCGAGGCGATGTCCTCGTCCAGCGCCACCAGCCGCGTGCGGAACAGGGCGGTCACCTCGTCCGGCCCGAGCCAGCCCAGCACGGACAGCCCGGCGACGAACTTCGGCTCCTCTGGCGCCAGTTCGGCCAGCAGCTCACGCAGCCAGTCGAGCATTTCGTCACGGCCGGCGTCGGTGATCCGGTACACCGTGCGCTCGGGGCGGGCACCGTCGCGACCGCTCTCGACGGCCTCGATGAAACCGTGTTTCCGCAGGTTGGCGACGACCGTGTAGAACGAGCCCCATTTGATCCCCATGTCGCGGTCCTTGCCGCGGCTCTTCAGGATCGAGGCCATTTCGTACGGATGCATCGGCCGCTCGTTCAGCGTGGACAGGATCGCCAGCGCCAGCAGATTCCCGACCTTCCGCCGTTTCACGACGCCTCCTCGTTGACGAGTACTCGTCTACGAGTATCCGGACGGACGCTGATGATCGCAAGGTTCCCCGCAGCAGGGTGATCAGAGGTCGTTCATGTACGGCACGGACGTCTGCGCGTGGTCGGTCATCCAGTTCCGCAGCGCGTACGTCGCGAGAACGTCGTCCTCGTTGTACCGCAGCAGGCGCTCCCGCTGGGCGGCGTCCGGGATTCCGCCGTCCATGCCGACGGCGTCGCGGTACCACCTCATCGACGCCTCACCGCCCGCTTCCGGGTCGCGCCAGGCGAATCCGGCGACCGGCGCGATCACCTTGAGCCCCTTGCCCTGCGAGCAGAGGAACTGGTCGGTGACACTGCGGAAGAGATCGATCCACTCCTCGGAGTCCACAAAGGACGCGATCTCGGCCTTCTTCGGGACGCCGGGATACTCGCTGAACCGGTCGGCGGAGCCGAAGAGCCAGCGGTTCTCGGCGAGCGCGTTGTAACAGTAGGCGCGGAAGGTCAGGCCCGCGGCGAGCGTGCGCTCGCGGACTTCGGTGAACCAGGCCCAGAACTCGGCGAACGACCGGGCCTCGTCCGCGGTCGGCAGCGGCTCCCAGGTCGCGAACGCGCGGTAGCCCTGCTCCATCCCGATGTCCGCGCCCGTCAGCAGCGAACCCCACAGGTACGCGCCGGAATCGCCGAAGCTCTCCATGTCGACGTCGATCTCGACGTCGCCGCGCGGGACCTCGACGCGGTCGACTTTGCGCACCATCGTGAGATCGGCGAGCCAGGCGCGCGCGAGGATGATCGCGTCGGCGAACGTGCCGCCGGTCCAGTTCATCGGCGGCGGTTCATCGGCCGGATCGAGCGCGGCCAGCTTGTCCACAGTGGACACTCCAGCCCGGCGCAGCTCCATCGCGTCCTCGCCGCGGACGACCAGGCTGACGTCGCGGGTTTCGGTGAGCACGACCTCGCACGTCGGCCACCACGGGCAACGACGGCATTCGAGGACGCGGGACGGCTCGGCGAGCGGCTCCTCGCCTTCGGCGGCGGCGGTCGCGATGGCGAGCCTGTCGGCGAAGCGGCTCTGGTACTCCGTCAGCGCGCTCCGGCCACCCGGCCAGGTGGCCGCGGACAGGTCGTGCCAGACGACGACGTCCGCGTCGAGCCCGATGACGCCGCCGACGGCACGGTGACCTTCGTGCTTCCCGAGCGCTTCGAGCATCCGGTAGAGGTGCGCGAGCCGCATCTGGTCCCGCGGCTGCGAGCGGACCTTCCGCGCCGGGTCGGGCATGCGGTTCGCCGGGTCGAGATCGGTCATCACCGTGGTCGGCGCGCCCGCACCGCGGTCGGTGATGCGGTGCCGCACGACCAGCACCGGCACGTATCCGTCGCCGGTGTGGACCAGGAGTTCGGAGCCGCCACGCCGGTGACCGGCGCGATCCACCGGGAGCAGCGCACCCCAGATGTAGCGCGCTTCGGCGGCGAAGGCCTCTTCGGTGAGCTGCACGCGCTCGGCGGCAGGGAGGTCTCGCGGGATCTTGACCCAGGTCGCGTCGGGCCCTGTCGCCTCCATGAGGCGTTGCGCGATCGCCTCGCGATGCGCTGAAGCGTCGGCGATCCGCTGCTGCGCGGCGGGGTCGGGCGGGGCGAGCGGCACCTCGCTCATCGCCGGATCGTGTTCCAGGTGCACGCGACGCCGGCAGCGGCTCACCGCTCCCGCGTCCAGTAGCACCTCGTTACTCACAGACAACACTCTAGAAGGCGTCCGGCAAGCCGACATGCCCGCCACATCGGGGACCAGTAAGTTCGTCAGTGACACAGCGTGGGAGGTGCCATGGCGCGCAAGGCCAAAGCCGTCGAGGGCGAAGGCAGGTTTACCCCGAAGAAGGCGAAGAACGCCGTCGCGGTGGCCAAAGTGCTCGGACCGGCCGTACTGCCGGTGATCGCGCCGTACGCCGTTCGAGCGGCGGGTGCCGCGCGGGAGGTCTACGACCGTTATCAGGCGCGGAAGCTCGGCGTCGCCGTCGACCAGCTCGGCGAGTACAGCGGACGCGGTGCCGCGCTGCACGCGCGGATCGCGGGGCTGACGCAGGGGCTCGCGGAACTGAAGAGGTCCGCGAAGGCGACCGACGCCGACGCGGCCTTCGCGAAGGACACGCAGGGGACGCTGGAGCAGCTCTCGGCGACCGTCCGCGCTTCGGAGCGGATGCCGGCCGCGCGGCGGAAGGCGGCGCACCGGGCCGTCGCCGGGGAGCTGGACCAGCTGGAGGGGAAGCTGCTGCACCGGCTGGGAATCTGACCTGCTCGTGAGTGGCTAGGACGGTTCTAACCGTCCTAGCCACTCACGAGGCCTTACTTGATGAAACCCTTCTTCTTCATCCACTCGTAGGCGACTTCGCCCTGGTCACGACCGTCGACGTCGACCTGCTTGCACAGCTCGATCATCTGCTTGTTGTCGAGGGCGGCGGCGACGGTTTCGAGTGGTCCCCGCAGTTCCGGGTGCTGGTTCAGAAATTCCGTCCGCAACGTCGGCACGGCGTTGTACTGCGGGAACGCCTTCTTGTCGTCTTCGAGGACGCGGAGGTTGAGCCCGGCGATCCGGCCGTCGGTCGTGAAGATCTCGCCGATCGGGCAGGTCCCGCTCGCCACGGCCGAGTAGATCGTGCCGATGCCGAAGTTCTTGATCACCGGGTTCTGGAACCCGTACGCGCGCACGGCGGCGGGGAAACCGTCCTGGCGGCTGGTGAATTCGGTCTCCAGGCAGAACACGTTCTGGTCCGGCTTCCGCTTCAGGAACTCAGCGAGGTCCGACGTCGTCTTCAGGTTGTTCGCCGCGCCGTAGGCCTCGGTGACCGCGAAGGCGTACTGGTCGTTGAGCGGCGAGTAGTTCAGCCACGTGACGCCGAACTTCGCCTCGTCCGCCGCCTTCGTGGCTTCGTACTGGGCCTGTTCCCCGCCGGGGACGGGGAGTTCGTTGCCCTGGTAGTTGATCCAGCCGGTGCCGGTGTACTCCCACGTGACGTCGGTCTGGCCGGCGAGCAGCGCCTGCCGCGACGAGTTCGAGCCCTTGATGTCGGTCAGGTCGACGACGTCCGCGCCCGCCGCGGAAAGCGCCATCTCGGCCATGTAGCCCAGGATGATGTTCTCGGTGAAGTCCTTCGACCCCACCGTCACCTTGACGCCCTTGAGCGATTCGATGGGCTGGATCGAACCGGGTTCGATCTTGTACGGCAGCGCGGTGTTGACCTCCAGCCCGCACGCGGAAAGCGTGCCGCACAACACGACCGCGCCGAACAGTGCTTTCAGACGTCGCATGTCAGCGCAGTCCCTTCGGTCCGAAGAACTGTTCCGCCACCGCGCCGAGCCAGTCCACCAGCAGCGCCAGTGCGACGGCGAGCACCGAGCCGGTGATCAGCACCTTCGTCAGGTTGAGCTTGTAGCCGGTGTCGATGAGCAGGCCGAAACCGCCGGCGTTCACGAACATGCCGAAGGTCGCCGTACCGACGGCCAGCACCAGCGACGTCCGCAGCCCGGCCAGGATCAGCGGGATGGCCAGCGGGAACTCGACCCGCCACAGCACGCCCGACGCCGACATGCCGATCCCGCGGCCGGCGTCGATCAGCGAGGGCTCGACCTGCTGCAGGCCGACCATCGTGTTCCGCAGCACCGGAAGCAGCGAGTAGAACGCCAGCGGCAGCGCCGCGACCCACAGCCCGCCGGTGGCGCCGGTGACGATGAACCACAGCACCAGCACCCCGAGCGCGGGCGCGGCCTGGCCGATGTTCGCGACCGCCAGGAAGACCGGCGCCGCCCATTTCGCCCACGGCCGCGTGACGAGCACGCCGAGCGGTACCGCCACGGCGACCACGATCGCGGTGACCACGATGGTCATCGCCAGATGGTCGCGCAGCGCGGCCAGCAGCCCGGCGGCGTTGAGGGTTTCCTTCTCCGTCGCGGTGAGATCACTGGAGAACACCCAGATCAGCACCCCGGCGACGATCAGCAGCACCGCGGCGGGCTGGGCGAACAGCCGGACCCGTTCGGCGCCTCTCGACGAGGACTCGGTGGAGAAACCGGTATCGACGGCGGCCGTCATGCGGTCACACCTTCCGCCGGGCTGTCGTCGGAGTGCTCCTCGCGCAGCTGCTGGATCGTCGAGATGACGGTGTCGAGCTCGATCGTCCCGGCGTACTCGCCGCGCGCGCCGGTCACCGGGACACTGCCGCCCTCGGCGAGCATGGCTTCGAGCGCGTCCTGCAGGGTCGACTGGAGACTGACCGAGTCGCGCAGCGGTTTGCCCGCGGTGGCCAGCGACGACGCCGCGGTCAGCTCGCGGACGTGCACCCACCGCATCGGACGGCGGCGCTGGTCGAGCACCAGCACGAAATGCTTGCGCTGCTGGGTCAGCTTCTCGCGCACCGAGGACGGCGATTCGCTCACCGTCGCCGTCAGCGCGTCCTGCTTCAGCTCGACGTCGCGGACCCGCAGGAGTGTCAGCTGCTTCAGCGAGGCGCCGGCGCCGACGAAACCGGCGACGGTGTCGTCGGCCGGGTTCGCGAGGATCGCGTCCGGGGTGTCGTACTGGAGGATCTTCGACTGGTTGCCGAGCACCGCGATCTTGTCGCCGAGCTTCACGGCTTCGTCGAAGTCGTGGGTGACGAAGACGATCGTCTTCTTGAGTTCGGTCTGCAGCCGCAGCAGCTCGTCCTGCAGGTTGCCGCGGGTGATCGGGTCGACCGCGCCGAACGGCTCGTCCATCAGCAGGACCGGCGGGTCCGCCGCGAGGGCCCGTGCGACGCCGACGCGCTGCTGCTGGCCACCGGACAGCTGACGCGGGAACCGGTCGCGGAAATCGGCCGGGTCCAGCCCGACCAGGTCCATCATCTCCTCGACCCGGTCGTTGACCTTCTTCTTGTCCCAGCCGAGCAGCCCCGGCACCACGGCGATGTTCTGCGCGACGGTGAAATGCGGGAACAACCCGGCCTGCTGGATCGCGTAGCCGATGCGACGGCGCAGGGTGTCGACGTCGAGCTTGAGCGCGTCGTCGCCGCCGATGGTGATGCGACCCGACGTCGGCTCGATCAGCCGGTTGATCATGCGCATGGTCGTGGTCTTGCCGCAGCCGGACGGGCCGACGAAGACCACGATCTTGCCCGCGGGCACCACCATCGAGAAGTCGTCGACCGCGGGCTCACGGGTGCCGGGGTAGCGCTTCGTGACGTTCTCCAGCTCGATCTCGACGCCGGATACGGTTTCAGGAGACTCAGGCACGGACACCCCTAGAGACGGTCAAACGGTTGATCAGGACGTAAACGGCGTCGAGGACCAGTGCGAGGACGACCACGCCGAGCGTCCCGGTCAATGCCTGGTTGAGGGAGTTCGTGCTCCCCGCGTTGGTGAGGCCGGAGAAGACCTCCGAGCCGAGGCCCGGGCCCTTCGCGTAGGCCGCGATGACCGCGATGCCCATGAGCATCTGCGTCGCGACCCGCATCCCGGCGAGGATCGCGGGCCAGGCGAGCCGCAGCTCCACCCTGGTCAGCACGCCGAACCGGCTCATGCCGATCCCGCGCGCCGCGTCGCTGACCGCCGGATCCACTCCGCTCAGCCCGACGATCGTGTTCCGCACGATCGGCAGCAGCGCGTAGAGCACGAGCGCGATGACGGTGGTGTTCGCGCCGAGGCCGAACACCGGGATGAGCAGGCCCAGGAGGGCGAAGGAGGGGACGGTGAGGATCGTGCTCGCCAGTGCCGTGGCCACGGCCGACCCGATCGGGCTGCGGTAGACGGCGACGCCGATCACCACGCCGAGGACGGCGGCCAGGATCGTGCACTGCACGACCGCGCTGACATGGAGGAGCCCTTGGAGGGCGAGTCTGTCCCACCGATCCGAGATGTACTCGAAGAGATTCATCGCGTGCTGGTTCTCCCGCCGCCTCTGGGTGAGACTCCTCACCCATTCGGAGTAGCTGTATCGGGAGCCTGACTACCCAAAAGCCGCGCGGTCAAACCCCTGTTTACCGCCTTTTATCCCGCCAACCTGCCCGATCCGGCCTGATCGGGCAAACGCACACGCCGTCTTTCCCCCTGCTCACCAGCCGGGAGGACATCGACCACCCGGACGTGCGTCGAATACCCTTCACCCGTGAGTAAAGGCAGCCATCACCGAAGCGCGTTACGCGCTGTGCGTGGTGGCTTGCTCGGAGTGAGCTCCGCGGCGCTGGCCGTGACCGCTCACATGATCGGGGACGGCGATCTCCCCGATACGGCGATGACGTTGTTGCTCACCGTGCTGATCGGCTGGAACGCCGCCGCGCTCGCCGCGAAGGCCCGCGGTCCGCTGGCCACCATCGTCGACCTCGGCGCCGGCCAGGTCGTGATGCACCTCGTGCTCAGTTCGCTGAGCACGCACGAACTCGTGCACGACGAACCGGCCCCCGTTTCGGGCGGCCTCGCGATGACCGTCGCGCACGTCGTCGCCACGCTGATCACCGCGTTGCTGCTGGCCAAGGCCGACGGACTGCTGCTCGGCGTCCTCGCCTGCCTGCGCGCGCTGGTCCCCTTCATCCTCAACGCGCTTCCGGTGCCCGTCGCGGTGGCGGCCCCGGTGCTCGCCCGTCCGGCCGGGCCCGGTCACCTCGTCGGCGTGGACCTCCGCCGGGTCCACGGCAGGCGCGGCCCGCCGCTGTTCTCCTGAACCCCAGCTCATCCCCCAACCGGCGAGGTCCCCGAACCCGCCGTCTCATTCACGTTCAGGAGTTCTTCGTGTCCAAGCACGTCTTCAAGCGCGCCGGTTTCCTGGCCGCCACCGTCGGGATCACCGGCCTGCTCTCGGCCGGGATCGCCTCGGCCCACGTCACCGCCAACGTCTACGGCCCCCAGCCGTCGAAGGGCGGCTACGGCTCGATCTTCTTCCGCGTCCCCAACGAAGAGAAGGACGCCGGCACCACCAAGGTCGAGATCACTCTCAAGCCCGAGTACGCGCTCAGCTCCGTGCGCGCCAAGCCGCTTCCCGGCTGGAAGGCCGAGGTCGTCAAGTCCAAGCTGCCCGCACCGGTGACCACCGAATCCGGGACGCAGATCACCGAGGCCGTCACCAAGGTCTCCTGGACCGCCGAGCCCGGCAACAAGATCGCCGCCGGGTCCACCGAGTTCCAGGAGTTCCAGATCAGCGCGGGCAAGTTCCCGACCAACGTCGACACGATCGAGTTCCCCGCCACCCAGACCTACGAGAACGGCAAGGTCGTCGAGTGGAACCAGCCGACCCCGGCCTCCGGTGAGGAACCCGAGCACCCCGCGCCGACGGTGAAGCTCGCCGAGAAGAGCGCCGACGGGCACGGCGGCGGCCACGGCACCGACACGAAGGCGGCTTCCGAGGAGGCCCACGCGTCCTCGTCGTCCGACAACACCGCCCGCTGGCTCGGCGGCGCGGGACTGGTCGTCGGTGCGCTCGGCCTCGGCGTCGGCGCCGGTGCCACCCTGCGCGCCCGCCGAGCCACCGCCAGCAACACCGAGGGAACCAAGTAAATGCGTAAAGCGATCGTCGCGCTGGCGATCACCGGGGTGGCGTGGCTCGCCACCGCCACCCCGGCGCTGGCGCACAACGTCCTGATCTCCTCGGACCCGGCGAAGGGCGCTTCGATCGCCGCCGGGCCCGCGAAGATCACGCTCACGTTCGACCAGTACGTCCAGAACGCGAACGTCAACCAGATCGCGGTCATCGGACCGAGCGGCGGCCAGTGGGCCGAAGGCCAGGTCGAGGTCCGCGACAGCGTCGTCACCGTGCCGCTGCGGCCGCTCGGCCCGGCGGGCGAGTACAAGATCGGCTACCGGATCCTGTCCGCGGACGGGCACGCCGTCACCGGTGAGGTGCCCTTCACGCTCACCGCCGCGGGCACCGGAACCCCGGCGAGCGCCGACGCCGCGCGCAGCAATGCCGGCCAGGCCGAGACCACCCCGGCGACCGGCGGCGAAGGCTCGTCCGGCGTGCCGATCTGGGTGTGGATCGCGGGCGCCGTCGTGCTGCTCGCCGTCGGACTGACCGTGGCGCTGCGCACCGGCGCGGGTGACAAGGAGAAGAGCGGCTCATGACCCAGGCCGAGACCACCTCGCGAGCCCGCGTCGCCGTCCTGTTCTGCGTGGTGACGGCGGGCATCGTCGGCGCCCTGATCGGTGTCGCGCTGACGGCCACCGCCCCGGTCCCCGGGGTCGCGCAGGTCAGCGAGGTGGTCTCGGTCTCGATCCCGATCGTGCGGGTGCTGCTGGACATCTCGGCGGTCGCCACGATCGGGCTGGCGCTGCTTTCGGTGCTGGTCGGCTACGACCGGCCGAAGCTCTCCGAGCCGATCATGCGGATCGCGCGGCCGGCGGGCGTCGCGGCCGCGCTGGTCTGGGCGACCACCGCGCTCGTCGCGCTGATCCTGCAGACCGCCGAATACCGCCCGGGTTCCAGCACGCTGTCGATGTCGGACGTCGGCAGCTACATCGCCGACGTCGGCGCCGGGAAGGCGCTCCTGATCGTCGCGGTGCTGGCCCTGCTGCACGCGGGGCTCGGCGTCCTCGCGCTGAAACACGGCGAGAAGGTGCCCGCCGAGGTCCGCGTCGGGCTGGGCCTGTTCGCGCTGCTGCCGCTGCCGGTCACCGGGCACGCGTCGAACTGGAACTACCACGACTACACGATGATCTCGATGGAACTGCACGTGATGAGCGCCGTCGCCTGGACCGGCGGGCTCGGCGCGATGGCGGTGCTGCTCGTCGGGAACCGGACGCTGCTGGCGCACGCGCTGCCGCGGTTCTCCAAGCTGGCGACGCTGTGCCTGATCCTCGGCGCGGCGACCGGGCTGTTCAACGGGCTCATCGAGATCTCGCTCAACCCGTCGCTCGGTTTCTGGGAAGGCGTCTTCACCACGCCGTATGGGCAGCTGGTGCTGCTGAAGCTGTTGTGCACCGGCGTTATCGCGGGTCTCGGCGCGTACACGCGCTGGAAGCTGATGCCGCGGATCATCCGGCACAACCGCACGGCGCTGGCGGCGTGGGCGACGCTGGAACTGACCGTGATGGGGCTCGCGTTCGGCTTCGCCGTCGTCCTCACGCGAGCCCCGGTCGTGCCGACGACCTAGGCGTAGTCACCTGAGAGGTGGCGTGTCGCGAAAGCCACTTTCGGGACGTCTGGTGTCCCGAAAGTGGCTTTCGCGACATGATCACCGGAGCGCGTGCCCCGTCCCCTAGTTCTCCACCGCGTAGCGCAGGATCACGACACCGTTCTCGAACGCGGTGGCCTCGATCGGCTTCAGGCTCCGCCGGTCCTCGAAGACGCGCGTCCCCTTGCCGCGGGTCACCGGGCAGACCATCATCCGGATCTCGTCGACGAGGCCCGCGTCCAGCAGCGACCGCATGAGGGTCAAGCTCCCCCAGAGCCAGATGTCCTTGCCGTCCTGTTCCTTGAGCTCGCGGACGGTGGCGGCCGGGTCGCGCGTCACGGTCGCGGCGGGAAAACCGCCCCACGGGGCGTCCTCCAGTTTGGACGACGCGACGAACTTGGTGAGGTTGTTGAGCTTCTCGCCGTATTCGCCCTGCTCTTCGGCGTGGGGCCAGTAGTCCTTGGACATGGCATAGGTGTTCGCGCCCAGAATCATCGTGTCGACCGAGTCGACGAGCCCCATCACGCTCGCCTTGAACGCCGGTTCGGTCTTGTCGGAGAAGGGCTCACCCGACACGAAGCTCAGGCCGCCGTCCTCCTCCGCGGCGATGTTGTCGACGGTGACCCACTGCTGAACGATGAGCTTGCGCATGTCCGTCCCTCCGGTTCGAGCGGCACTTCGGCCGCGATCGCCCCGGGGACGAAGCCGCCCGGCCCGTCTCGACATCGTGGCGCGATCTTTTTCCGGAGCTGTTACACACCTTGCTCCATCCGGCCGCATTTGCCCGGTTTCGCTGTCCTGTCCGGACCCGCACCGGGATGCTCTACGCGTTCGCTGGGGTCAACCCGAAGAGGGGAAGGTAGATGGGCGGCCCGTTGCCGGGTGAAAGTGAAGTCAGCACGCCACAGGTACCGCGCCAGCGATCGGCGGTGAAGCTCACCAGGCAGGTGAGTTCGGGGCCGCGAGAGCTCCCGCCCGCCCCAGCGCATTTCACCAACCGCACGGCCGAGCTCGCGCTGCTCGAAAAGCTCCTGTCCCAGGACGGCACCGGCGGACCGGCGGTGCACCTGATCAGCGGTCAGGGCGGGATCGGGAAGACGGCGCTGGCCACCGCGTGGGCCCGGCACCTCGGCGACCGGTTCCCGGCCGGGCACCTCTGGGCGGATCTCGGCGGCTTCAGCACCAACGGCCCGCTCTCCGCGAGCGAAGCGCTCGGCCGGTTCCTCCGGGCCTTGGGTGTTCCGCCGGAAGGGCTGCCCGCGGACGTCGAGGAGCTCACCGCCCTCTACCGCACGACGACCGCCGAGCGACCGTTGCTCGTGCTGCTCGACAACGCCGGTTCGACCGAACAGGTGCTTCCGCTGCTGCCCACCGGCGGCGAAAGCCTCGTGATCGTGACGTCGAGGCGCCGGCTGGGCAGGCTCCAGACCGAACATCGCGCGCGGCTGGTCGAGCTGGCCCCCTTCGGTTCCACGCACAGCGCCGAACTGCTGGGACGCGCCGTCGGCGAGGAGCGGGTCGGTGCCGAAGCCGCCCATGCGCGGGCCATCGCCGAGCTGTGCGGCGGCCTGCCGATCGCCCTCACCACGGTCAGCGCCAAGCTCGCGGGGCGGCCGAAGATGTCGCTGGAGAAGATCGCCACCGAGCTGGGGAAGGAATATCGTCGACTGGCCACGCTGTCGACGAAAGAAGCGCAATCGGTGGAAGCCAGCTTCAACCTCTCCTACGACGAACTCCCCTCGGACGCGGCCGCGCTGTACGCGGCGCTCGGCCTGCATCCCGGCCCCGACTTCGGCGTCGGCGTGGCCGCCGCGTCGATCGCCGTCCGCGAGGAGGTCGCCGAAGACCTGCTGGACCAGCTCGTCGACGTCGGCCTGCTGATCGACCGCGGCGACGACCGGTACACCTTCCACGACCTCGCGCGGCTGCACGCCAAGGAGAAGACTGCGGGCAACGAGTACGACCGCGACATCGCGATGCGCCGCATGCTCGAGTGGTACCTCTTCGCGGCGTCGAAGACCACCGTCATGACGGTCCCCGACCAGGACCCGATCCCGTACCGGTACGAGTACCGGCCGCCGACGCCGGTGTCGTTCGAGTCCCCCGAAGAAGAACTCGCCTGGCTCGAACGGGAACGCGAGAACCTGATCGCCGCCGTCGAGACCGCCGAAACGTGGCAGCTGCCGGAACTCGGCTGGCAGCTCGCCGCCGCGATGTGGCCGCTCTTCCTGCTGCGCAAGCACTATCCGGACTTCCTGAAGGTGAGCCAGGCCGGCGTGCGGTGCGCGCGGGCGTGGGGCAACGCCTCCGCCGAGGCCCTGATGCACAACCGCAGTGGCGCCGCCTGCCGCGGCAGCGGCCGGTACGACGAGGCCGTCGTGCATTACGAGGCCGGCCGCGAAGCCGCGCGGAAGGCCGGGGACGAGGTCGTCGAGATCCGTTCGGTGGAGGGGCTCGGCCTGGTCGCGCTGGCGCAGGGCAGGCTCGAAGACGCGGTGAAGTGGTTCACCGAGGATCACCGGCTGAGCGAAAGCCGGAACCGGACGCACGACATCGGGCTCGCGCTGATCAACCTCGGCTCGACCCAGCTCAAGGCCGGGCGGCCGGATCCCGCGATCGAGCACCTCACCCGCGCCCGCGAGGTACTGGCCGCCGATCCGTACAACGTGGCCCGAGCCCGGACCGACCTCGGCCGTGCCCTCACCGCGGCCGGGGATCTCGCGGCCGCGCGGACCGAACTCGAGGCGTCGCTCGCCACCATGGAGGCCAGCGGGTCGCGGTTCGAGGTCGCCAGGGCGCTGTCCGCCTTCGGCGAGATCGCCGAGGCGGAGGGGAACACCGGCGAGGCCAGGCGGTTCTACGACCGGGCGTTGCCCATCCTCGTCGGCCTCGGCCGCCCGGAGGCTGACGCTCTGCGCACGCGACTGGAGCAGCTCTGACCCGACGCCACCGATCGGTACCCGGCGACCGGGTGAACCCGCCGAATCGAATGACGCAGCGTAGTTGCAAGTTGCACATTCGGGGGAGCATTGGGCCGGGAGAAGTGATTAGCCCGGGCGAATTCGTCACCGATTGATCGGCGAATTCGGACAAGCGACGAACGGTCATTCGGCGTCGGCGAATGCACGTGCAGATACCTTTCCCGGGTGACTCACCGATACCGGTTCCAGCGCGCCCCGGTCCGGCCGTTCCGAAGATCGTTCAACCGTTTCCGCAGTTCATCCCGCACGCTGGGATGACTGCGGAGAATCGGGAGAACACTCGTCGTGAGCTTCAGTTCACGGATGGCACGCAGTACCGCGAACCCGGACCAGGTGGTCACGTCGAATCCGTATCGCCGCGCGAACACGCGATAGCGGGCGGGTGGATCACCGAACCGTTCCCGGCCGACGGCGAGCGGTGTCAGATCCCATTCCGGCGGCCCGACACAGGACGAATCGAAATCGCACAGCACCGGTCCGTCCGGCCCCGGGATCACATTCCCGGTGTGCGCGTCACCGTGGACGAGGCCGCGGGGCAGGGGGAAGTCGAGGGTCGCCAGCTCGGCTTCGAGCTCGGCGCAGCGTTCGAGCAGGAACCGCCGGTCACCGTCGGCCAGCTCCTCCGCGTCCGAAACGCGGGCGCGGACCGCGGCGAACGGCGCCCATTCGGCGAGCCCTTCCGGCGGTTCGAGCGCGTGGACCCGGCGCAGCAGCTCGGCGAGATCGGCGGCCTTCGCCTTCCGGCCGGTCCCCGGCACCTTCCACCAGACCGTCACGAGATGTTCGCCGACCGGCAGCGGCTGGTCGAGGCCCGGAACGAGGCGGATGGCCGGCACGTCGTGCCGTTCGAAATGCCGCGCGACCCGCACGACCGTGCCGACGCGATGCCGCAGCCGGGTCGAACCGACGATCCGGACGACGAACGGCGCGCTCGTCAGCTCGTAGACGGCGTTGTTGGTGAACCTCAGCAGGCGGGCGCCTTCGGGGTCCACGCCCAGCAGATCGCACGTCCGCCCGAGGGCGTCGCGCAGGATGGCGGGCGTGAACCGGCCGCCCGGGCCGGTCGGCTCAGGCGGCGTAGAACGAGTTGAGGCGGTCGGCGAGGTCACGGGCGTCGGCGTTGTTCCGGCGGCGTTCCGCCTCGACCTGCAGCGGCCGCATCCGGTCCTTCACCCGCTCCGACTTGATGCCCTCGGCACAGTCGATGGCCTTCGAGCCCACCTTCGCGCCGTGGTCGAGATCGCCCTCGAGCAGGTGATTCGTGGCCAGGGCGCTGAGCATGAACGTCTTGCTGCGGGCCATGTCGTCGGTGTAGGACTCGACGGCCTTGGTGAGCGCCGGGATGGCGTACTTGGTGTGCTCGGCGTTCTTCTCGGCGAGCACGGTGTGGACCGTGCCGATCATGGCGTAGACGTCGGTCTCGGTGAAGAACTTGACCCAGGACTCGGCCTCGGCCAGATCGGCGCGGGCGAACTCGTCCTTGCTCCGGCCGAGCAGCTTCGTGGCCTGCTCCTCGTTGCCCATCATCGCGTAGGCCCAGGCCTCGTTGGCGCAGAGCACGGCGACCGCCAGCTCGGAGCCCGATTCCTGGGCGGCGATCTGGCCGAGCTGGAACAGTTTCAGCGCGTCGTTGGGGGCGTCGTTGTGCAGGTAGACCCGGCCCATCCGGTAGAGGACGTTGGCGACCAGCGGGTGGCTGTCGCCCTGTTTGGCCAGGTCCAGCGCGTTCGCGAAGTGGCCGCGGGCGGAATCCATGAGGCCGGTGTCGAAGGAGGTCCAGCCCGCGAGACTGTGCAGGTCGGCGAGCGCGACGTACAGCCTGCTCTTGACCATCTCGGTGCCGCTGGACTCGAGCATCTGCTGTCCCCAGGACAGCTGGGCGACCACGGCGTCGCGGCAGAAACCGCCGCCGTACTGGTAGTCGAGGGACCGGAGCGCTCTGGTCGCGGCTTCCACCTGGCGGACGTCGGTCATGCCGATCCGCCCGGGGGCGGGCGTCTTCGCGGGCCCCGCCGACCACGTACCCGATTCCGGACCGAACACCGCCGCGCCCATCGTGACCTGGGCGGCGTGCGCGAGGAACCTCCGTCGCTTCACGGACTCGTCCTCCTCCGCCTGCTGGCCGTCGGCAGCACCGACGACCTTTATCGCTGTCGCCTCGTCATAGGCGAGACCCATGTATCCACGGGGGACACCAAGGCCGTCAGCGATGCGGGTGAGCACGTCGTACGCCATCACCTGGCGACCCTTGAGGATCTCGGACACCTCGGACTGCGACTGGCCGGTCATCGCGGCGATCTGACGCTGCGAAACACCGTGCTTGCGCAACAGCCGGTACACCGACGAGATCTCCCGTGTGGCCAGTGCGGCTCGCATCTCCGGCTGCTCCCAGGCATCCGGTGGCACGGGGTGACTCTGGCGACCCGAACCGCTTGCAGCGTCCGAGCCGGCGACAGCGCCGCCACCGATACTGGCGTCCATTGCGCCCCCTCACAGTTCCGTTGGGGTCGAGAAACAGCGTAGGCACACCTATTCAACCGTGCGAAACACCGGATCGCCCGTCGTGATCGGCCCGGCAGAAGTCGTTTGACCGCTTACCGTGAAACCCCGTCCGGTCACCGCTATGACGGCGGTTCGACCTTCTATCGCACTCGGTTTCACATCACTGTAGTTGTCAGATCTCCGTGACCGACCGGCCACCGGCAGCGATCACAGAGAGCTACCAAGTCTCCGAACCCCCTAAAGGTGCGGACACGCGGAAACGAAGACGACGTGGAACGAGAGAGCGGAGAAGAGCCAGTGGAGTTCGTGGACTCGATCGCAACAGGCTCCATCACCGCGGGACGGCCCGGTATGGCCACGCGCCACCTGCGTGCGGCCGGCCCCGCCGGTCAGCAGACGGTCGCCGTCGCCCCCGGCGCCGGCCGTCCGGTCTCCCCTTCCGCCCCGGTCGACCCTCGTACCGCGAGTGTGCGCCGTTACGAAGGCGGACAGCTGGTCTGGCGCGTGCAGTGCGGCGATCTCATCAGCCGTGAACGCGCCGTCACCGTGTTCGTCGAAGACAACCAGGTGGTTCTCGTCTCGCCGCCGGGAGAGACCGCGCGCCTGACGTCCGGCCAGCTCGGCCAGCTCAGGGCAGCGCTCAACGAAGCCGCCAAGATGGCGGAAAGGTAACGGTGAGTTCTCCGTGGATCAGGTCCTAGGGCAAGTCCTCCGCAACGCGGTTTGGGAACGCCTCGACATGCTCTCCGATCTCGCGAACCGGGCGGACGCCCAGTCGCTCGTCTCGGTCGCCCGCTCGGAGCTCCCCCGCCTGACCGAAGGCTGGCGCGCGATGCTCCTGGCGCACGAGCCCGACGAGCGCGGGGACTGCCCCACCTGCTCGACCCGCTGGCACAAGTGCAAGGCCCCCTGCTCGGTATGGCAGGTCGCGCACGAGCACCTGGTCGCCGGCGGCCTCGCGCCCCAGCAGACCGCGGCCTCCCAGGACCGCCGGCGCCGCGTTCCGGGGCAGAGCCGCGTGAGCCCGGCCGAAACCACCGGCAGGCACGCGCTGATCAACCCGCGTCGTCCCATCACAGCTTGAAAGACCGGCGAGTGAACGGCGGTCCGAGCGCCCCCTCGGCAACCACGCCACGATCTCGCCTTCGCCGGCGGCGGTTCGCGCGTACCCCCGAACGCGTTGAGCCGCTCTCGGTAATCACTCCGGTCCCCACCGCGATTAATCGAAAATTATCGGCAGAACACCTAGCGAAGGCAGTAATCGGTCGCTAGGTTGATGATCACAAACGCAGCGCGATACCTGCCCCGGAGCGCGCTGCCATCCCCCGAACCCCGCGGGCCGGTGCCGTTGCACTCCCCTCCCCCGACCGGCACCGGTCCGCGGTCTCCAACGTTCTAGCGGACGCCCTTCACCCGCGTGACCAGCACCGCGGCGATGACGGTGGACAGCGCCGAAGCCGCGAAGAGGCTCGGATATCCGCCCAGGTAGGCCAAAATCGGCGCGGTCAGCATCGGCGCCACCACCTGCGGCAGCGAGTTCGCGATGTTGATGACCCCGAGGTCCTTCGCCCGGTCCTGCGCGGCGGGCAGCACCTGGGTGAGCATCGCCAGCGCGACGGCCATGTACGCGCCGAAACCGACACCCAGCAACGGCGACGCCGCTAGTGCGGCCGTCCAGTTCTGCCAGACGACCAGCAGCCCCGCGGCGACGGCCATCACCGCCGACGCGGCGAGGACGTACGGCTTGCGCCGTCCCGATTTGTCGGAGAAATGCCCGGCGATGAGCGCGCCGACGACGAGTGCGGCGCCGTACAGCCCCATCATGATCAGCAGGCCGGTGTCCGGATCTTCGTGGTGCACCGCGTCCTTCAGGAAGAACAGCAGGTAGAGCGTCCCGAAGGCGTTGCCGAGCCCGATCATGAAGTGACAGCCCCACGCCCAGGCGAAGTCCGGATGCCTGCGCGGGGAGATCCACAGATTCGCGAGCACGTCCCGGGTCCGGGCGGACGGCCGGTACGCGACCGGCAGCCGCGCGTCCGGCGTGCGCAGGACGAACGCCGCCGCGCCCGCCAGCACGATGGCCGCGCACGCCGCGTAGCCCAGCGGAAGACCGGCGAGGTCGAGCAGCACCACGACCACCACCGCGCCGAGCACGGTCCCGAGCATCTGGGCGATGCCGACCAGCCCGCCGACCTGCGCGCGCTGAGGCACGGGCACGCGGTCCGCGATGGCCGAGACCAGCATCGCGAGCATCCCGTTCAGCCCCGCCTGGACGAGGCACCAGCCGAGCACCATGAGCGCGACGTTCGGCGCGAACGCGAGGACGAGCAGCCCGGCCGCGGCGACCGCCGCCCCGGCCGCCGTCCACGGATGACGGCGGCCGCGGGCGGAACAGGTGCGGTCCGACAGGAGGCCGACGGCCGGGTTGGCGATCAGCGCGACGACCGCGCCGATCCCGGTGACCAGGCTGAACACCGCTTCCTTGTTGGCAGCGTCCAGTAGTTCGGCCTGTTTAGGCAGGAGGACCTGGATGGGCGCGTAGACCCCGAGCCAGAGCGCGATGTTCGCGAAGAACAGCAGGCTCATCCAGCCCGCGCGGACCCTGGCGACCGGCTCGGCGAGCGCCTCGGGCAGCTCCCGGACCTCACTCATGACGGATCCGGTCCCGGTACCAGCCGAAGGAATCCTTCGGCGTGCGCTTCAGCGTCTCGTAGTCGATGTGCACCAGGCCGAACCGCGGCTGGTAACCCTTCGACCATTCGAAGTTGTCCATCAGCGACCAGACGAAGTACCCGCGGATGTCGACGCCGGCGTCCATCGCCTCGCGCACCGCGACGAGGTGACTGTGGAGGAAGTCGATGCGCTCCTGGTCGTGGACGTGCCCGTCTTCGGCGACGACGTCGTCGAAACTGCACCCGTTTTCGGTGATGTAGACCGGTGGCAGATGCTCGCGGTAGCGCTCGTGGAAACCGACGAGCAGCTCGCGCAGCCCGTGCGGGACGATCGGCGAATCGTTGGTGGTCATGGGATATCCCTCGATCGCGCGAAGCTCGAAGGGAAGCGGATTGCCTTCGCCGGGCGCGGCGACGCCCTGCGGCTCGTAGTAGTTCACCCCGTAGAAGTCGAGTGGCTGCGCGATGGTGGGCAGATCGTCGGCGAAGCCCGCGGGCAGATGCTCGACGACTTGTTCGGGGTATCGGCCGAGTAGCACCGGATCCGCGTAGGTGCGATTGATGAGGGCGTCGATCCATTCGCCCGCGGCCTTGTCCTCCGGCGAATCGGAGGCGGGCCAGATCGGGGAATGGTTGTTGGCCGTGCCGACGCTGCGGGCTCCGGCGGCGCGGAGGGCCTGGACGGCGAGACCGTGGGCGAGATTCTGGTAGTGCGCGGTGGGCAAGGCGTCGAGCAGGAGCGTTTTGCCGGGCGCGTATTCGCCGATCGCGTAGCCGAAGATCGACATGACCATGGGCTCGTTGAGCGGGATCCACATTTTCACCCGATCGGAGAACCGTTCGCCCACGATGGCGGCGTACTCGCCGAAGCGTTCGGCGGTATCACGGGAAAGCCAGCCGCCCTTGTCTTCGAGCGCTTGCGGGAGGTCCCAGTGGAAGAGCGTTCCGGCAGGCGCGATACCGGCGGCGCAGACTTCGTCGAGCAACTTGTCATAGAAGGCAAGGCCTTCGGCGTTGGGCTTGCCTTCGCCGCCGGGCTGGATCCTGGGCCAGGCGAAGGACATCCGGTAGGCGCCGACGCCGAGTTCGGCCATCAGCGCGATGTCCTCGGAGTAGCGGTGGAAGTGATCGGCCGCTACCTTGGCGTGCTCAGCCCGCGCGATCTTTCCCTCCGTTTCGGTGAAAGTGTCCCAAATGGACTGTCCTCGGCCGCCTTCCCCGGTCGCCCCCTCGATCTGGAAGGCGGAGGTCGAAACACCCCACAGGAATTCGGACGGGAAGGTCGGATTCTCCACCGGCTACGCACCTTTCCTCTTCAGACTCGGCCGAACATGAAAAGTTCTCAGATACTATGCCTTCACTCGACCGGGGGGAACCCTGTCGGCACGATAAAGTCGCAGATCAGCGAAGGAGGAGCCCGAGTGTCCGACATCCAGGCCGCGAAACCGCAAGCGGAGACGACTCCGCTCCGGCGGCAGCCCGTTCAGCAGCGCAGCGCCAAGCGGGTGGAGCAGATGCTCGACGCCAGCGCCCAGCTGATCGACGAACTCGGTTACGACGCGTTGACGACCACGCTGATCGCGAAGCGCGCCGGCGTGGCCGTCGGTTCGCTGTACCAGTTCTTCCCCGACAAGCGGGCCGTGGTGCAGGCGCTGACGCAGCGGAACCTCGAACGGTTCGTCGCCTCGGTATCGGAGACGCTGAACGAACTCGCGCCCGAACACTGGTGGGACGTCGTGGACTCGATCCTCGACATCTACCTCGCGATGCACCGCGAGGTACCCGGTTTCTCGAAGGTCCACTTCGGTGACGTCGTGGACCGGCAGCTCCTCGACGAGACGCGCGACAACAACGCCGTCATCGTCGACGCGCTCACCGACGTGCTCGCCGCGCGGATCCAGTCGCCGCCGGACGACATCCGGTTCGCGCTGACGATCGCGAACGAGACCGCGGACGCGCTGCTTAAGCTGGCCTTCCGGCGGGACCCGCGAGGCGACGAGCGGATCGTGGCGGAGGCGAAGTCCGTGGTGAAGGGGTATCTGGCGAGCAAGTTCGGCGAGGCCTGACCGTTTTTTCGGCGGGCTCGCTGGGGCTCTCGCCGCGCTCGTTGGGGCACTTCCCGGGACTCGCCGACGTTCCAATGTCGCATTCGAGTCGCTGAGCGTCCCTGATGCGACATTGGGGACGCTCAGCTCGTCCCACCCGGGTATCACTCTCCTTCAGTCCACTGTGGACTCCCGGCGCCGCTGTCCGGACGTCGCGAAGGGCACCTTCGAGACGCTCAACGTCCCGAAGGTGCCCTTCGCGTCACCGGCGGATCCCCCTTGCTCCATTCGTGTCCACCGATGCCCGAACCCGACGCCCCACCAGTCACACAACCACCAACAGCCACGCTTCCACCCACCCTGACCTGGCCATACCGACTTATCCACACAAGCTGTCCACACCCACCCACAGTTGTGGACAACCCGGCCCCTCACCCCTCGGAACCGCCTCCCCCGACACCCCCTCCCGATACGCTGGTGCGGGGCGCGCCCCCCAGGGATGGGTGGGGGGTGGGGTCGCGCGGATCAGCCGAAGTTTTGGGATTCGCCTCGGTAGGTGGGGACGGTTCGGTCGACGCGGTCGCCGACGACGACGTGGTAGTGCGTGAAGCGTTCGGCGAGTTCGCCCGCCTTCGCGTGGCGCAGCCAGACGCGGTCGCCCAGACGCAGGTGCCGGGCGGCTTCGCCGGAGACGGGGGTCTGGACTTCGCCGGCGCCTTCGAATCCGAGCAGCGAAAGGCCTTCGGGCAGGTAAGGCGTCGGAAGCCGCGAAGACTCGGCGGGGCCCGAAGCGATGTAGCCGCCGGAGAAGAGCGTCGCGACCTTCGGCGCCGGGCGCCGGACGACGGGCAGCGCGAACATCGCGGCCGGGCGCGGCGAGAAATGCGCGTAGCCGTCGAAGAGCGTCGGCCCGATCAGGCCCGATCCGGCCGCGATCTCGGTGACGGCCGCTTCGGCGCCGGTCGATTCGACACTGCCGCTGCCACCCCCGTTGACGAACTCCAGATCCGCCAGGGCCCGCACCGCGCGGACCGCGGCCGCGCGGCGTTTCGCGATTTCCGCGATGGACTTCCGCTGCATCCACCCGATGAGCGAGTTCTTGACGCCGCCGCCCGCCGCGTCGCCGAGCCCGGCGATCTGACCTTCGTACGCCATCATCCCGACGAGCCGGAAACCCTTGCGGGACAAGATGGTCCGCGCCAGATCCGCGGCCTGGCGCGGGCTGAACACCGGCGAGCGCCGGGTGCCGACGTGCACCCCGGGCAGCGGCCGCCAGGAAGCGTCGAGCTCCAGGCAGACACGGATGTCCGGATGCCCCTGCCCCAGCGCCGCGTCGACCAGGTCGAGATGTTCGGGCGAGTCGACCATGATCGAGATCGCCGCCCGCGCCCGGTCGTTCGCCGCCAGCCGCCGCAGGGCGCCGTGGTCGGCGGTCGGGTACGCCACCACGATGTCCTCGGAAGTCCCCTGCTCGACATGCCAGACGGCTTCGGCGAGCGAGTAGCACATGAGGCCTTCGAAACCGGGCCGCGCGAGCACCCTCATCAGCAGATACCGGCAGCGGACGGACTTGCTGACCACGCGGATCGGTTTGCCGTTCGCCCGCCGCAGCAGGTCGGCGCCGTTCGCGTCGAACGCATCCAAGTCGACAACCGCGAACGGAGGATCCAGGTCCTTCGTCGCCAAGTCGTACACCGTCGCACTGGTCACCCGAACTAAGGTACGACAGAAGGGCTTGAAACGCGAATACTATTCACTTACTGTTTCGGCACTCACAGCCTCTCGGAATAGGTGGGCGCATGACACGGTGGAGCAACTGGGCCGGCACCGCGACGGCGTCGCCGCTGCGTGTGCATCGGCCGCGGGACACGGCCGCGATCGCCGAGGCGATCATCCGGTCCGCCGCGGACGGAAGGCGCCTGCGCCCGCTCGGCAGCGGCCACTCCTTCACGGCGATCGCCGCCGCGAACTCGGACGCCATGGACCTGACCGGCTGGACCGGCATCGCGTCTGCCGACGTCGGGAAAGGCCTGGTCACGGTCCGTGCGGGCACCACTCTCAAGCAGCTCAACGCCGAACTCGACGCGCTGGGTCTCGCCATGACCAACCTCGGCGACATCGACGCGCAGACCGTCGCGGGCGCGATCTCCACCGGCACCCACGGCACCGGCGCCCGGCTCGGCGGTATCGCCACCCAGATCGCCGCGCTCGAACTCGTGCTCGCCGACGGCACCGTGGTCACCTGTTCGGCGGACGAACGCCCCGATCTCTTCGCGGCGGCGAGGGTCGGGCTCGGCGCGCTCGGCGTCATCAGCACGGTCACCCTGCAGTGTGAACCTTCGTTCCTGCTCTTCGCCCAGGAGCGGCCGGAACCACTCGAACAGGTCCTCGAAGGTTTCGACCGCTTCGCCGACGAGAACGACCACTTCGAGTTCTACTGGTTCCCCTACGGCAAGAACGCTCTGGTCAAGCGCAACAATCGGCTACCAGCGGGCAGTGAACGCCGCCCGCTGACCAGGCTGAAGGAATTCGTCGACTACGAGGTCACGGAGAACGTCGCGTTCGGCGGCCTGTGCCGTCTCGGCCGCGCGGTGCCGAAGCTCGTCCAGCCGCTCGGCCGGTTCGCCTCGAACATCCTCTCCGCCCGAGAGTACAGCGACACGTCGCACCGCGTCTTCGTGACCCATCGCGGCGTGCGGTTCGTCGAGTCGGAGTTCGCGATCCCCCGCGAAGCGCTGCACGACGTCTTCTCCGAGCTCCGCGCGTTCGTCCCGAAACTGGAGAACCCGGTCGCGTTCCCGGTCGAGGTGCGCGTCGCCGCCGCGGACGACATCTGGCTTTCGACCGCGAACGGCCGCGACTCCGCCTACATCGCGATCCACCAGTTCGTCGGCATGCCCTACCGCGAGTACTTCGCCGGGTTCGCGTCGATCGTCGGCCAGGTCGGCGGCCGCCCGCACTGGGGCAAGATGCACGACCTCGACGCCGCGACGCTGCGCTCGCGGTACCCGCGTTTCGACGACTTCCTGCGGGTCCGCAAGGAGGTGGACCCGGCCGGGGTCTTCACGAACACCTACCTCGACCGGGTCCTCGGCACCGTCTAGGCGGTCTCGAACAGCGCGCTGACCGATTCGCCGTTGTGGATCCGGCGTATCGCCTCCGCCAGCGCGGGCGCGATCGAAAGGACCCGAAGCTTCGGGCTCTGCTCCTCCGGCGGGATCGGCACCGTGTTCGTGCAGACGATTTCCAGCACGTCGTCCTGCTCGCCGATCCGCTTCAGCGCGCCGCTGGAGAAGAGGCCGTGCGTGCAGGCGACGCGGATCGAACGCGGCTTCAGCTCGCGCAGCTTGGAGAGCAGTTCGATCACGGTGCTGCCCTTGGCGATCTCGTCGTCGAGGACGATCACGTCGCGGCCGGTGATCTCACCGATCACCGAGCTGATCTCGACCCTGTCGTCGGCGAAGCGCTGCTTCGCGCCGGCGGCGACCTGGACGCCGAGCAGCCGGGCGAAATGCGCGGCCTCCTTGGCGTTGCCGAGATCCGGCGAAACGACGGTGGTCGCGGAGAGGTCGTACTGGCGGAAGTGCTTCGCCAGTTCCTGCAACGCGTGCAGGTGATCGACCGGGACGCTGAAGAAGCCGTGCACCTGCGGCGAATGCAGCGTCATCGCGAGCACCCGATCGGCTCCGGCGGTCGCCATCAGATCGGCGACGAGACGGCCGCCGATCGAGATCCGCGGCGCGTCCTTCTTGTCCGAGCGAGCGTACGAGTAGTGCGGCATGACGACGGTGATCCGCTTGGCCGAAGCGCCCCGCGCGGCGTCCAGCATCAGCAGCAGCTCGACGAGATGTTCCTGCACCGGCCGCACCAGCGGCTGGATCAGGAAGACGTCCCGCTCGCGGCAGTTGGCTTCGAGCTGGACTTCGAGGCAGTCGTTGGCGAACCGCTGCACCTTCACGGGATGCAGTGGAACGCCGAGATTGGCGCAGATCTCTTCGGCCAGCTCGGGATGTGCGCTGCCGCTGAAGACCGCGATGTCCTCGCGCAAGGACCTACTCCGTTCATTCAAAAGACGGATTACGGCCACACACTACGGTTTCACAGAGCGGAAAAGGCCTGAGAGATAGCAGTATCACCCGAGATCGCTTCGAGGACGCGGCCCGCCGTCGACGGGGTGTCGAGCAGCGCGACGAGGATCGCGGCGACGTCCTGCCGGGGAATGGGCCCGCGTCCGGTGGATTCGGCGATCCTGATCGTGCCGGTGCCCTCGTCGTTGGTGAGCTGTCCCGGCCGGAGGATCGTCCAGTCGAGATCGCGGGCGCGCAGATCGTCTTCGGCCGCTTTCTTGGCCTTGAGGTAGATCCGGAAATCGTCCGGGACGTCCGCGGTCTCCCATTTGTCCGCGCCCATGGAGCCGACCTGGATGTGCCGGCGGACGCCCGCCCGCTCGGAGGCGGCCGCGAAGAGTTCCGCGGCCGCTCTGTCCACAGTGTCCTTGCGAGCGGTGCCGCTGCCTGGCCCGGCGCCCGCCGCGAAGACGGCGGCGTCGGCGCCGTCGAGCACCTTGGCGACGGCGTCCACATCGGACTGTTCCAGGTCGAGCACGACGGCTTCGGCACCGGCCGCTTCGAGATCGGCGACGTGATCGGGATTGCGCACGATCCCGACCGCCTGATCACCGCGCGAGGAGAGGAGTTTCTCCAGCTTCAGCGCGATCTGTCCGTGTCCACCCGCAATGACTACTCGCATGGGCCCGACGGTAGCGCGTTCAGTCCACTTCGGCAGGGAGCTCGGTTTCGCGGAGCAGCTGGTCGTAGACGATCTCGTTGACCAGGCGCGAGACCGGGTCCTCGTCGAGGATCATGCGCTCGCCGTGGCCCTCGAGGTCGAGGTCGGCGAGGGCGTTGGGGTCGGCGGTGACGATGCCGAGCCCGTACGCGCGGGCACGCGGCAGGCAGTTGCCGACGTAGTCTTCCGTCAGTACGGCAGGCGATGGGAGAACCATCGCGGCCTCGCCGTAACGTGCGAACGGAACCGCGGAGGCCATCGCGGTGCGCCAGTGCCGGGCGACCGCGAGGACGCCGATGATCTCGGCGGCCGGCGCGGGTGCGGTCGCGGCCAGCTCTGGCCATGTCCAGGTGTCGACGGTGGCGCGATCGACGACGGGACCCATGCCCATCGCGATGCGCTCGGCGTGCACGTCGGTACGGAGCCGGGCGACCACGCAGATCTTGCGGCCGAGCACGGTGGTCTCCGGCAACACGATGCCGTTCCAGCCGAGCAGGGCCGCCGCCTTGCGCGAAAGCTCCCCGACGCTCGCGGGCAGTTCGATCGGCGGCACCACCCGGCTCGGCAGTGACCGGCTGCGCTTCGCGCCACCGGCGACCGTCGAGCTCTCCATGTTCGGTGTAGCCGCCACGTTCCGCCTCCTTCGAACCTGGTTTCCCTAGGGCTCTTCATCCCGTGCCACCTCGGTGGAAGCGGCACATGAACTGTCTAACAGGGCGGAGAGGCGACGGCGCCGGACAACGGGAGTGGCTGCGATCGGCGGCACCTTGTCATCGGTGACCGGTCGGTAGGCGGTCATCGGACTTCAGTCCTACGTGCCGCCAACCGAGTGAGGCGGAGGTGAGTGGTGTCACCCGGCGTCTCCGAACGGTCACGGACGACGAACCACGACGTTAGGCCATTCGGCCCAGCGAATACTCATTCCACTTTGGACCTTCGCAGGTCAGGTCACGAAATCGTCGCGGTGCGGAGGAGTTCTTCGACCCCCGGCGTCCGCCATTCGTCCATCACCACGATTTGCCTGTCCGCAACGAACCAGATCCGCTGGGTCACCTGTGTCTCGCCGCTTCCGCCCGTCTGTCCACGAGGAACACACTGGATCGTCCACTCCTCGTAGGTCGCCGTCGTCCCGCTCACCGGTGCGGTGGTGGAAACCGTGCGGACGGCGTCACCCTCTTGGCGGAGGTCCTTTCGTCCGGCGGCGTTGCAGGCCCGGCCGCCCGCGCTTCGCCGATAGAACTCACCGGGCCGATACGGCGGCTGCTCGGCGGATTGCAGGCTGTTGTCCGTGAGGAGGACGTACTTGCAGTTGAAGTACTTCTTGGGATCCGGGCAGCCCGGAGCGACGAGCACCTTCTCCAGCCCCTGCGACACCACGGACCAGTCCTGCGGCAGATGCAGGGTGAGTGCGCCCGCCGACACATCGCTACCGCTCGGCGCCGACGGGGCGGACGAAGTTCCCTTCAGCGGTTTTCCACCGGTCACGCCCTCGACGAGCTCCGGGTTCAGCAGGCCGGTCAGCTTGTCGAACGGCAGCGTGTAGTCCTGCACTCCGCAAGCGGTGGCGAAGCCGAGAAGGTTGAGGTCGACGGTGACCTCGACGGCCGACGGGGCGAACGCGAGCCACACCTTCGGCTCCTCGGCGAGGTCGGCGGTCTTGAGCGGCCGGTACGGAAAGGTGCTGCTGAGCGCACCGCACTGCTGTTTGTCCGGCCAGAGCAGCTCGGCGAGTGTCCGCAGTCCGTCGTCGGTGAACTTTCCGGGGGCGAACAGTTCGGCGGGCGTGAGCGCCTTGCCCTCCTTCAGGTCGATGGTCACCGCGGCGCGACCGTTTCCCCAGGTCGAATGCGGTTTGTTCTCGAGGTCGTGCGTGTAGCGCACCGAGAGGTACCGCTCGTTCTGCGAGCGCACTTCGGCCTTCGTGAGGAGCTTGTACGGGCCGCGTTCGGGCTCCAGCTTGGCGGCGCCCGGGCCGGTTTTGCGGTTCCACTCGTCGATCGGCGCCGTCAGGGCGTCGTTGACGCGCTTCAGCCAGGCTTGGTCGGGCGAACCGGTCACCTCGGGGTGGTCCCCGCTGTAGGGGAGGGTCGTCCCGGGCACGGTCCCGGACCGGGTCTTCATGGCGACCTTGAGCGCGACGGCCTGCTGCGTGGTCGGCGGTGACGGCGGCGGCGTGCTCGCGTCGGAGAAGACGACCACCGAGCCGACCACGGCGGCCGTCGCCGCGACGACACCGATGGCGACCTTCAGGCTGGCCGCGATCCCGCCGGTCGACGCGGCCGCCGCGCCCGTCCCGGCGGCGGCGACCCCGGGCGCGGCCGCCGTACCGGCGCTGAGCAGGACCAACGGCGTCGCCGCGGCGAGCACGCCCGCCGCCTTCGCGAGCCGTGACCAGCCCTTGCGTTCCCATTCGTCGCCGTAACCCGCACGGGCGACGCGTTCCAGTTCGCTGACGAACACGAGCGCGTCGACCGGTCGTTTCGAGGGATCCTTCGCCATCCCCAGTGCGACGATCTCGTGCACCGGCTGGGGGACTTCGCCGAACGGGATGGGCGCGTGTTCGTGCAGCGTGCGGAGCACTTCGGTGTCGTCGGCCTGATAGGGCCGGTGCCCGGCGACGCATTGGAAGAACACACAGGTCGCGGCGTAGACGTCGGTCGCGGGGGTGGCCTGTCCGCCCGACCACTGCTCGGGCGCCATGTACGCGGGCGTGCCGACGGACGGGCCGCGTTCCCCCGCCAGGACGGCGGTGCCGAAGTCGACCAGCTTGCTCTCGCCGGTGTCGGCGACGAGGACGTTGGCCGGTTTGTAGTCCCGATGGACGACGCTCGCGGAATGCGCCGCGGCCAGCCCGAGCAGCGAACCCTTCAGTACCGCGAGGGCGGCCTCGGGTTCGAGAGCGCCTTCGGCCTGGAGCACCGAACGCAGGGAGACGCCGTTGATCGCCTCCATGACGATCGCCGCGCCCTGCGGCGTCTCGAAGAACTCGTGCAGCTTCACGACGTGCGGGCTCGACACCCGGTGCAGCGCCAGCGCTTCCTGCCGGAAAGCGGCCAGATGCGCGGGGTCCGCGGCGAAGCGGGAGAAGAGGTACTTGATCGCGACGACGTGGCCGGTGTTGTCCTGGCGGGCGAGCACCACTCGGCCGAAGGTGCCGGTGCCCAGCTGCTCCAGCTCGGTGAAGCCGGGCAGTCTCCACTCGTCGGTCAGTTCCATCGGGCCTCTTCCAGAATCTTGTCGAGGCCTGGAGTGTTCCATTCGTCGACGATCACGAGCTGCGTTTTCGGCAGGAACCAGACCCGCTGGGTGACCGTACCGCTGCCGGAACACGTGATCCGCCACTCTTCGTAGGCGGCCCGCTTCGTCCCGACCGGGCGAAGTTCCTTCATCTGGAGGGTGGGCGTCCCCTGGGTCTCGCCGGGTGCGCCGATGGAGTGGCACGGACGCGAGCCGGTCGAGCGGTTGTAGGGCTTGCCCGCTTCATACGGCGGCGTGGCCGGGTCGGTCCGCGAGTTGTCGCTGAAGACGACGCCCGCGCAGCGGAACGGCTGGGTGCACTGGTCGGCGGTCACCAGGTAGCGCTCGATGGGTTCGCCGGAGAGCAGTCGCCAGTTTTCCGGTGTGGTGATGGTGAAAGCGCCGACGTCGTGCACCTTGGTGCCTTGTCCCTGCGTGCCGCCGAGCAGATGCGTGACCGCGGGACTCAGCAGGCCGCGCAGCCGTTCGTAGGGCACGGTGACGGTCGTCGGATTGCAGACCATCGGGTAGCCGAGCGCGAAGGCGGCGACGCGGAACTCCATCCCGTTCGCCGCGGGCGCCGCCTGCACGATCGCCCCGTCCTGGGTGTACCGGTCCGACATCGCTCCCGCGGGAAGGTGCTCCGGTTCCGACGGCGGCGTGGCGAGGCACTCGCCCGGTTTGGCCGAGGCGTACAGCCGGTCTTCCACCATCCGCATCCGCTCGGCGTTGCCGTCGACGTTGTCGAACAGGCCCGCGGTCGGGATCACGTCGCCGTCGGACAGGTCGATCACGAGGGTCCGGACGGCGTAGGCGCCGCGGTTCCCGAGCTGGACAGTCTCGACCGAACGTTCGTAGACGACCGAGATCAGCTTGTCGTCCTGGCGCAGGACCTCGGCGGTGGTGGACATATGCGGGATGTCGCCGTCCGGCTCCTTTTCCGGCGGGCTCCCCGGCGGCCAGACGCTGGTGAGCCACCCGTCGATCGGCGCCATCAGCGCCTTGTTGACCCGCTCCTCGACCGCCTTGTCCTTCAGCCCGCTGATGCGGACGTACTTCCCGTTGAAGTCGAAGCCGTCGAGCTTCTCGGTGCGGGTGAGGAGGTCGACCTTCATCGCGGCGACGGTCGCCGTCCGTGGCGGCGCTTCGTCTTCACTGTTCGTGTCGACCACCACGACCGTCCCGACGGCGACCGCGGTGGCGGCGGCGACCGCGGCGGTGATCTTGAGGCCGAGCGCGATCCCGCCGCCGGCGGTGGCCGCGACCCCGCCGCCCGCGATGACCGGTGCGGCCGCGGTTCCCGCGCCGAGCAGGGCCAGCGGGGAGAGGGCGACCAGGACCCCGGCGCCTTTGGCGAGCCAGTGCCAGCCGTTGCGCTCCCAGTCCTCGCCGTACGCCTTCCTGGCGGACGCCTCCAGTTCGGTGACGAACTCGGCCGCGCCCGACGGCCGCTGGGCGACGTCCTTCGCCATGCCGCGCGCGATGAGGTCGCGGACCGGTTCGGGCACCTCGCCGAACGGGATCGGGGCGTATTCGTGCAGCGTGCGGAGCACTTCGACCTGCTCGGCCTCGTACGGCCGGTGCCCGGCGACGCACTGGAAGAACACGCAGGTCGCGGCGTAGACGTCGGTCGCGGGTGTGGCGACGCCGCCCGCCCACTGCTCGGGCGCCATGTAGGCGGGCGTGCCCGCGGCGACCCCGGTCTGCCCGGCGAGCACGGCGATGCCGAAGTCGACGAGCTTGCTCTGCCCCTCCCGGGTGACCAGGACGTTCGCCGGTTTGTAGTCGCGATGGACGGTGCCCGCGGCGTGCGCGCCGGCGAGTCCGAGCAGCGAGCCCTTGAGGATGGCCAGCGCGGCTTCGGGTTCGAGCTTCTCCTGGCGGCCGAGTATCTCTTTCAGGGAGATTCCGTGAACGGCTTCCATGATGATCGCGGCCCCTTGCGGGGTCTCGACGAACTGGTGCAGCCGGGCGATGTGGGGCCCCGAAACGCGGCTCAGGATCTGCGCCTCATGGCGGAATTCCGCCAGCCGCCGCGGGTCTGCCGCGAACCTCGCGTACAGGTATTTGATGGCCACGACCTGCGCGGATTCGTCGTGGCGGGCCAGCACGACCCGGCCGAATCCACCTTCGCCCAGTGACCCCATCTCGGTGAAACCCGGCAAGGCCCAGTCGTCCACAGAATCCTCCGCGATTCCCGATCGTGTCCCCTTGGAGGTGAGCTGCGCCGCAGCGGTTCCCCGCCTTCCGGGTTTAGGGTTACTCGTCGGTCACTTAGCCCGTTGCGATGGAGGAACGATGCGTTCGCCGAAGGATTTCTTCGCCCCGCTCGCGGTGGGGGCGCCGGAACCGCTCCGCCAGATCCCCGTGCCTCCTTCGCGGATGATCCACTTCTTCGATCCCAGCAACGAGAAGATGGCCGCCAAGGTCCCGGACATCGCCAAGAAGGTCGACGTCCTGCTCGGGAACCTCGAAGACGCCGTGCGCGCCGACCGCAAGGAGGCCGCGCGGAACGGGCTCGTCTCCATCGCGAAGTCGACCGACTTCGGCAAGACGCAGCTGTGGACCCGCGTCAACAGCCTCGACTCGCCGTGGGTGCTCGACGACCTGATCACGCTGGTCACCGAGATCGGCGACAAACTCGACGTGATCATGGTGCCGAAGGTCGAAGGCGCGCAGGACATCCACTACGTCGACCGGCTACTCGCCCAGCTCGAAGCGCGGGCCGGGCTCACGAAGCCGCTGCTGGTGCACGCGATCCTGGAGACCGCCAGCGGCGTCGCGAACGTCGAGGAGATCGCGGGCGCGAGCCCCCGGATGCAGGGCATCTCGCTCGGCCCGGCCGACCTGGCCGCCAGCCGCCGGATGAAGACCACCCGGGTGGGTGGCGGACACCCCGGTTACCTGGTGCGCACGGACCCGACCGGCGAAGACCTGAACGAGGGACGCACGACGTACCAGCAGGATCTGTGGCACTACACCGTCGCGCGGATGGTGGACGCCTGCGCGGCGAACGGGATCCTGCCGTACTACGGGCCGTTCGGCGACATCCGCGACTTCGTGGCCTGCGAGGACCAGTTCCGCAACGCGTTCCTGCTCGGCTGCGTGGGCGCGTGGAGCCTGCACCCGGTGCAGATCGACATCGCCAAGAAGGTGTTCTCGCCCTCGCCGGAGGATGTCGCCTGGGCACGGCGCGTGATCGCTGAGATGGGTGACGGCACCGGTGCGGTGATGATCGACGGGAAGATGCAGGACGACGCCTCGGTGAAGCAGTGCCGGGTGGTCGCCGAACTCGCGGACGCCCTCGCCGCCGACGATCCTGAACTCGCCGCCGCGTACGACGCCGCCACGAAGGAGGCTTCCTGATGAACCCGCGACGTTCCGTCCTCTACATGCCCGGCGCGAACGAAAGAGCGCTGGAAAAAGCCAAGACGCTGGACGCGGACGGGCTGATCCTCGACCTCGAAGACGCCGTCGCGCCCGACGCGAAGGAAGCCGCACGTGAACGCGTTTGCGCGGCCGCGTCGTCGAAGGAGTACGGCAAACGCGAAGTGACCATTCGCGTCAACGGCCTCGACACCGAATGGCACGACGCCGACCTCCGTGCCGCCGCGCAGGCGGGCCCGGACGCGATCGTGGTGCCGAAGGTGAACTCCGCCGCCGAGGTGCACAACATCGAGCGCGCGCTGGAGCTCGGCGGCGCACCGGATCACACGAAGATCTGGGCGATGGTGGAAACGCCGGTCGCGATGCTGCACGCCGAGGAGATCGCGTCGGCGTCCGAACGGCTGACCGTGCTGGTCATGGGCACGAACGACCTGGCGAAGGAGCTGCACGCCGAGTTCGTCCCCGGCCGCGCGCCACTGCTGGGCGGGCTTTCGCTCGCGCTGCTGGCCGCGCGGGCGACCGGCAAGGCGATCCTCGACGGCGTCTACAACGACGTGAAGGACCTCGAAGGCTTCGAGGCCGAATGCGTGCAGGGACGCCAGTTCGGCTTCGACGGCAAGACGCTGATCCACCCGTCGCAACTGGAGCCGTGCAACCGGATCTTCGCGCCGTCCGAGGAGGAGATCACGCGCTCGCGCAAGATCATCTCGGCGTTCGAGGAGGCGAAGGCGGCCGGGCAGGGCGTCGTGACCGTGGACGGGCGGATGATCGAGAACCTGCACGTGGAGAACGCGCGGCGGATCCTGGCGCTGGCCGAAGCGATCGGCTCCTGACGCATTTCGTCCTCTGAATGCGGTGCTTGCGCGTGCAACGTCAACTTTTTCGGACGATTGCCTAAGCTGTGCCCATGACCCGACAGCGGCTGACGTCGATCGAGATCGAGGGGTTCACCTCGATCCGTTCGGCGCGCGTCGAACTGGGCGCGATGAACGTGCTCATCGGCGCGAACGGCGCGGGCAAGAGCAACTTCGTCCACGCCTTCGAGCTCTTGGGCAGGATCAGCGAAGACCTGCTGAACCTGTTCGTGGGACGCAACGGCGGCGCGTCGGCGTTGATCAACGACGCCGCGGACACCCTGCGGATCAGCCTCAAACTGGAGGCGCCACCCAACAGCTACCAGGCCCATTTGGCGGCGGCGCCAGGCGAAGAACTGATCTTCGACGAAGAAGTCATCTCGTATCACGGTCCCGGCCATGAACAGCCCTGGACGAAATCCATCGGACGAGGGCACCGGGAAAGCCGCCTCAACGACGTCGTCGAAGAGCGCGGAAGTAATTCGGTGGCGTCGCACATCATCGAGTTGCTTCAAGGCTGCCGCGTCTATCACTTCCATGACACGAGCGTCGATGCTCCGGTGAAGCGCCTTTCCCCGACCGCGGACAACCTGGCTCTGCGCGCGGACGCGGGCAACATCGCCGCCGTCCTGCTGCGGCTCCGGGACAGCGAAGACCGGGCGGACAAGGTCGCTTATCGCCGGATCGTCGGCGCGATCCGGCTGGTCGCCCCGTTCTTCCGCGACTTCGTTCTCCAGCCGGACAGCACCGACCGCGTTTTGCTTCGCTGGCAGCGGCAGAACTCCGAAACCGTGTTTTCGGCGAACCAGATGTCCGACGGAACCCTGCGTTTCGTCTGCCTGGTCACGTTGTTGCTTCAGCCGGAAATTCCCGCGCTCGTCGTGCTCGACGAACCGGAGCTCGGTCTGCACCCGTTCGCGATCGTCCAGCTCGCGGACATGCTCCGGGTGGCTTCCACACGCAGTCAGGTCTTGATCGCGACCCAGTCGGTGACCTTGATGAACCAGTTCTCCGCCGAAGACCTGATCGTCGTCGAGCAGCGGAACGGCGATTCGGTCTTCACCCGGCCCAACAAGGCCGCGCTGGAAAACTGGCTCGACGAATACTCACTCGGCGAGCTTTGGGAGAAGAACATCATCGGCGGGCAGCCGGGATCGTTGGGCAGCGTTCTCGATGCCTGAACCGAAGCGCCTTCATCTGCTGGTGGAAGGCCAGACGGAAGCGACCGTCGTCCGGGACCTGCTGTCCGGCCATCTCCAGCGGCACGGCTGGTTCGTCACCTATTCGACGGTCCGCACGCAGACCTCGTCGGTGACCTACCGCGGCGGGGTCACGTCGTGGCCGAAGCTGTACCGGGAGATCAAGGAACTGCTCGCCAGCCCACGTCTCGCCGTGCTGACGACGCTGTTCGACTACTACGGCTTCCCTTCGGACGCGCCGGGTATGGCGACCCGTCCGGCAGGCGGCGCCACCGGCAAGGTCGAGCACGTCGAAGAGGCGATGCGGACAGCAGTGGGCGATCACCGCTTCGTGCCTCACCTCGTCCAGCACGAACTGGAGTCCTGGGTGTTCGCAGCCGGTGACCAGCTCGCCCTCTTACGCGACGACCCCACGATCGCCGAGCGGATCGAACAGGACTGTGCCGAAGCCGGCGGGCCGGAACTGGTCAACGACGACCCGAAGAACGCGCCTTCGAAACGCCTGGCCAGATACTGCCCCGGCTACGTCAAGACGCTCGAAGGACCGCTGGCGATCGCCGATCTGGGCATTGAGGGGCTGAAAACCAAGTGCCCACACTTCGCCGCTTGGCTGGCCGCGATCGACGCCAGGGCCTGACGCATTTCGTACTCTGGATGCGGTAGTTGCACACGCAAGGACCGCATCCAGAGGACGAAATGCGGGTCAGGGCCAGGGGCGGGGAGTGGGCCGAAGGGATTCGTAGACGGCAGCGGCGCGAAGGACGTCGAGGTCGGCGAAGCGGCGCCCGCTGATCTGGAGGCCGATGGGCTGGTCGTCGCTGGTGTAGCCGCAGTTGATGGAGACCGCGGGCTGGCCGGACATGTTGTACGGCACGGTGAACGCGATGTGCTCGAACGGGCGGCGCGGGTCGTTGGTCGGCGAGGGCCACTCGGCGGGCGGGGCCGAGACCGGGCAGGTCGGGGACAGGACGACGTCGAAGCGTTCGGTCGCGCGCAGGGTCGCGACGGCGATGGCGTCGATCTGCGCGAAACCCCGGTAGGCGTCGACACCGCTGACGTCGGCGCCGCCGGCGGCCCAGTCGGCGATGTACGGCAGCACCTTCGCGCGGCGGTCCTCGGGCAGCGCCGACATGTCCGACCAGGCACGGACGCGCCAGAAGGTGTCGAGTCCGTCGAGCATTTCCCGGCGCAGGAACGGTGAAACCGACTCGACGACGGCGCCCGCGGCCTCGAAGACGCGCGCTGCCTCGGTGACGGCGGCGATCGTCTCGGGCAGTACCGGCAGCCCCACGCCCGGGTCGAGGTGGAGTCCGATCCGCAGGCCCTTGACCTCGGCCGAGAGCGAAGACCAGTCGAGAGACGATGGCGGCAGCGAGAGGTGGTCGCGACCGTCCACACCGGACAGCACGCTCATCAGCAGCGCGGTGTCGGCCACGGTCCGCGTCATCGGCCCGGCGACGCGGCCCAGGAACGGCGGATCCACCGGCACCCGGCCGAAACTCGGCTTCAGCCCGACCAGGCCGCACCAGCCGGCGGGCAGCCGGATCGAGCCGCCGATGTCGGTGCCGACGTGCAGCGGGCCGTAACCGGCGGCGGCCGCCGAACCGGCACCGGCGCTGGAGCCGCCGGGTGTACGCGTGGTGTCCCAAGGATTCCGCGACGCGGTGTGGAAACTCGACAGACCGGACGTCAGCATCCCGTAGTCCGGCATGGTCGTCTTGCCCAGCAGGACACCGCCGGACTCCCGCACACGAGCGCCCGCCGGGGCGTCTTCGGGCGCGGGTGCCAGCGAGGAGGCGGCCGTGCCGAGCGGGACCGGAGTGCCCCGGGTCGCGATGTTCTCCTTGAGCGTCAACGGAACGCCGTCGATCGGGCCGAGCGGTTCGCCCGCGTGCCAACGGCTTTCGGACGCCTTCGCGTCTTCGCGTGCGCCGCTCGGGTCGTACCCGTAGAGCGCGTGCAGCTCGGGTTCGCGCGCCTCGATACGCGCGAGGACGGCTTCGGTGACCTCGACCGGCGACAGCGTCCCTGCACGGTACTGCGCGACCAGTTCGACAGCGGTCAGATCAGGCAACTCCGGCACAGCGGGCCTCCTTACGTCGCGGGCGGTTCGAAGCGGCCGTCGACCGCGGTCCAGCCGCCGTCCACCGCCAGCACGGAGCCGGTGACGAACGACGACGCGTCCGAGGCCAGGTAGACGACGGCGCCCGCGAGTTCGTCGGGACGCGCCCATCGGCCGAGCGCGCCTTTGGTCGCGTACGCGTCGTACCAGCCCGGATTGGCCTTGATCTGCGCCGTCAGCGGAGTCTCGACGACGCCGGGCGCGATCGCGTTGACCCGCACCCCGGCCGGGCCGAACTCCGCCGCGGCCGTGCGGAACAGCTGCACCAGCCCCGCTTTCGTCGCCGCGTACGGCCCTTGGCCGGGCTCGACGGTGGTGCCGCGGATCGACGAGAACCCGATGATGCTCCCCCGCCCACGCTCGACCATCCCGGCGCCGAACGCGCGCACGACCTCGAAGGTCGCGCCGAGGTTCAGCGCGATCACCCGGTCGAATTCCTCACGCGTGTATTCCAGCAGCCGTTTGCGCACGTTCGTCGCGGCGGTCAGCACCACGATGTCGATCTCGCCGAGCTCCGCCGCCGCCCGCGCGGCCGCACCGTCCGAGAGCAGGTCGATCTCGTACGCCTCGCCCACGCCGGTTTCCTTGGCCGCGGCGACATCGCGGTCCGCGACGATCACCTCGGCGCCGTGCGCGGCCAGCGCCTTCGCGGACTCGCGGCCGATCCCGCTGCCACCGCCGAGGACGACGGCTCGCTTTCCGTCGAGCCGGAACAGGTTCTCATAGCTCACGGGCGCAGCACCGCCATTCTCGTCACGGTCAGTTCTTCGACCGCGAACCGCGGCCCTTCCCGCCCGATCCCGGAATCCTTCACGCCGCCGTACGGCATGGTGTCGGACCGGAAACCGGGCACCTCGTTGACCACCACACCGCCGACTTCGAGCTCGTCGAGCGCGCGGAACGCCGTCTTCAGCGACGTGCTGAACACCGAGGCGTGCAGCCCATAGCGCGACGCGTTGACCGCGTCGAACGCTTCGTCCACAGAGGACACAGTGCGGACGCAGACCACCGGGCCGAAGATCTCCTCGTCCCAGCATTCGAGGCCGTCGGGCACGTCGAGCAGCACCGTCGGCCGGATCACCGTGCCGTCGACACCGCCACCGATCAGCCGCGCACCGGCCGAAGTCGCTTTGTCGACCCACTCCTGGACGCGCTTCGTCGACCCCGGGTCGATCAGCGCCGAGACCCGCGTCTTCTCGTCCCGGGGGTCGCCGGTGACGACCTCGCCGAGCCGCGCGAGCACCCGTTCGGTGAATTCCTCGGCGACCGCGTCCACGACCAGCACCCGCTGCACCGAAATGCAGGCCTGCCCGGACGCGTAGAACCCACCGCGCAGCACGGCGTCCGCTGCCGCGTCGAGATCCGCGTCCTCCGCGACCACCAGGGCGGCGTTGGAACCCAGCTCCAGCAATGTCTTCGTGGGTGCGGCGTCGCGCGCGATCCGGTGCCCGACCAGCGCGGACCCGGTGAACGACACCGCGCCCACCCGCCGGTCGGTGACCAGTGCCGAGCCGACGGCCGCGTCGCCGGTGACCAGCTGGACCATCGCGGGCAGGTCGGTCAGCGAGCGCACCAGATGCACGAGCCACAACGTCGCCAGCGGCGTCTGCGGCGCGGGTTTCACCACCACCGGGCAGCCCGCGGCGATGGCGGGCGCGATCTTGTGCGACGCCAGGAGCAGCGGATAGTTGAATCCGGCGATGCCGACGACGACACCGATCGGCTTGCGTTTCCAGAATCCGACCAGCCCGTCGCCGGACGGCAGCAGATCGAGCGGGACGGTCTCGCCGTGCAGCCGTGAGACCTCCTCCGCGGCGGCCTGCCAAGTGACGATCGTGCGGGCGACCTCGACGCGGCAGTCGACGAGCGGCTTGCCGGTTTCGAGCACCAGAAGCTGCTCGAAGTCGGAGCGCCGGGCTTCCAGAGCGGCGGCGACGTCGTTCAGCAGCGATCGCCGGGTACGCGACGGCAGCGCCGCGACCTGCTTGAACACCGCGACGGCCTCGTCGATCGCGCGCGTGGCCAGCTCCGGCGTCCCGACCGGCGCCCGGCCGATCTCACTCCCGTCATAAGGGAACTCCACCGGCAATGTGTCCACAGTGGACACCCAGCCGTCACCGATCGGCAGCCCCTCCGGGTATTCAGCCATCGTCCCCTCCCCGCAACCGCGCCAGCTCGGCCCGCAGATTCGGCGCGGCCGCCAGCAGTTCCCTGGTGTACTCGTGTTCCGGCGCGTCGTAGACCTGGTCGACGGCACCGATCTCGACGATCTCCCCGCGCCGCATCACCGCGACCCGGTCGCAGACGTGCCGCACCACGCCGAGGTCGTGCGAGACGAAGATCAGCGTCAGCGAGTACAGCTCGACCAGCGACGCGAGCAGGTCGAGGATCTGCTTCCGCACCGAGACGTCGAGCGCGCTCACCGGCTCGTCCGCGATGAGGACGCTCGGATTCGGCGCGAGTGCCCGCGCGATCGAGATGCGCTGCCGTTGCCCGCCGGAGAACTGGTGCGGATAGCGGCCCGCGGCGTCTTCCGGCAGGCCGACGGCCTTCAGCAGCTCGGAAATCCGCGAGGGATCCCGGCGGCCCAACGGTTCGGAGATGATGTCGCGCACCCGCATCCGCGGATCGAGCGAACCCATCGGATCCTGGAAGACGATCTGCAGTTCCGACCGCAGGAAGCCGAGTTTGCGCTCCGGCAGCGTGTCGATCCGTTTGCCCTGGAACGAGACGCTGCCCGCCGTCGGCTTGTCCAGCGCGGCCAGCAATCTGACCAAAGTGGACTTTCCCGAACCCGACTCGCCGACGATCCCGAACCGCTGGCCGGCTTCGACGTCGAACGAAACGCCGCGCAGCGCATGGACGTCGCGGCGCGTGTAGCGGCGCTCCAGGTCCCGTACGGAGATCATCATCGGCTCGCCTCCAGATCCGAAGCGGCCAACAGCTTCTTCGTGTACTCGTGCTTCGGCTCGGTGAGCACCTCGCGGGTGGTGCCGGCTTCGACGATCTCGCCGTCCAGCATCACCAGCACCCGCTCACAGACCGACGCCACGACGGCGAGATCGTGCGTGATGAACAGCAGCGCGCTTTCCCGCTGCCGGACGCCGTCGAGGATCAGTTCCAGGATCTGCGCCTGCACGGTGACGTCGAGCGCCGTCGTCGGCTCGTCGCAGATCAGCAGCTTCGGGTCGTTGGCGAGCGCGATCGCGAGGACGACGCGTTGCCGCTGCCCGCCGGACAGTTGATGCGGATACGCGCGAGCGACGCCGGGCAGCCCCACGGAAGCCAGCAAGGCCTCGGGATCCTTCCGGCCGTTTCGGTGGATCCGCATCGGCTCGGCGACCTGCGCGCCGACCCGCATCGCCGGGTTCAGCGCGGTCATCGGTTCCTGGAACACCATCGACATCTCGTTGCCGCGCAGCCGCGACAGTTCCTTCTCCGGCGCGCCCAGCAGCTCGCGACCGTCGAGTTTCACCGACCCGGACGCGGCGAGCTCTTCGGGCAGCAGCCCCATGATCGACAGCGCTGTCAACGACTTCCCGGAGCCCGACTCGCCGATCAATCCGACGCGTTCGCCCCGCGCGATGCCGAACGAGACGTCGCGGACCAGCCCGGAGATGCCGAGCCCCTGGACTTCGAGTGTCATAGCCGCGCCGCCAATCGGGGGTCGAGACGATCGCGGAGGCCGTCACCGAGCAGGTTGAAGCCGAGGACGGCGATGGCGATCGCGACGCCGGGCACGAGCGCGAGCCGCGGGTGCAGGGTCAGGAACATCTGGGATTCCTGGAGCATCCGGCCCCACGACGGCGTCGGCGGCCGCGTGCCGAACCCGAGGAACGACAACGCCGCTTCCGCGAGCACGGCGATCGCGAACGACACCGACGCCTGCACGATCAGCAGCCCGGAGATGTTCGGCAGCACGTGCCGCGCCGCGATGTTCAGCCGCGACCGGCCCGCCGACCGCGCGGCCAGCACGAACTCGCTGCTCATCACCTGCAGCGTCCCCGACCGCGCGATCCGCGCGAACGACGGGATGGTGGCGATGCCGATCGCCACCATGGCGGTCAGCGTGTCCGCCCCGAACACCGCGCCGAACATGATCGCCAGCAGCAACGCGGGGAACGCGAGCACGAGATCGTTGACCCGCATGACGAACTCGCCGAGCCACCGCGACGACATCCCCGCGAGGATGCCCAGCGGAGTTCCGATCAACGCGGCGATGCCGACCGCGACCACACCGACGTACAGCGTCGTCCGCGCGCCGACCATGAGCTGGCTCAGCACGTCGCGGCCGAAGCTGTCCGTGCCCAGCGGATTGGCTCCGCTGAAATCGTGCAGGCGATGGGCGGCGTCGACCTTCACCGGGTCGAACGGCGTCCACACGAACGAAAGCAGCGCGGCGACGACGATCAACGCGACCAGGACGCCGCCGATGACGAGACTGCGGCTACGCATCAGGAACCCCGCAATCTCGGGTCGAGCACCGTGTAGAGGACGTCGACCACGAAGTTCACCAGCAGCACACCGACCACCAGGACCAGCACGATCCCCTGCACGGACAACAGATCCCGCGACGCCACCGAGTCGAGCAGCATGCTGCCCAGCCCCGGCAGGACGAACACGCGCTCGACGACGACGGCGCCGATCAGCAGGGTCGACAGTTGCAGGCCGAGCACCGTCACCACCGGCACGGCGGCGTTGCGCAGACCATGGCGGAACAGCGCTTGGAACGGCCGCAGCCCCTTGGACCGCGCCGTGCGCAGATAGTCCTGGCCCAGCGTGTCGAGGACCGCGGACCGGACGTAGCGCGTGAGCACCGCGCCCTGCACGAGCCCCAGCGACAAGGCAGGTAGGACGAGACCGCGAAGGAATTCGCCCGGATCCTGCACGGGCGGTGTCCAGCCGCCGGAGGGCAGCCAGCGCAACTGCACCGCGAAGATCTGCACCAGGATGATGCCGGCGAGGAACGCGGGGATCGCGACGCCGATTTGCGACAACCCCGAAACCGCGGTGCCGTCGGCGTTCCGATGCCGCACCGCGGCGAACGTCCCGGCCGGGATCGCGATCAGCAGCGCCACCAGCATCCCGGCGCCGACCAGCCACAACGTCACGCCGAGGCGGTCGGTCAGCGCCGGCCCGATCTCCTCGCGCGTGACGTACGAGCGGCCGAAGTCGCCTTGCAGGACACCGCCGATCCAGTCGAAGTACTGCGTCACCAACGGCCTGTCGATACCGAACTCGGCGCGGGTCTTCGCGACCAGCTCCGGCGTCGCGTTGACGCCGAGGGCGACCTGCGCCGGATCACCCGGCAGCACGGCCATGAACAGGAACACCACGATGGACGCGACCAGCACACTGGCCACCAGGATCGCCACGCGGCGCACGATCTTGACCGTCATCGCGGCGCCAATCCCGTGAGATCGAAGGACTCGCTGACCTGGTTGCGGACGAACCCGGTCACCTTGTTCTTCGCCACGATCACGTTGGGGAACAGGAACAGCCAGTCCGCGGCCGCGTCTTTGGACAGCCGCCGCGCGACCTGGCGCATCGCGTCGACCTGCTCCTGGGGCGTGCCCGCGTCGGCCTTCGCCAGGTTCTGCTGGACGGGTTTGCTGTCGTAACCCCAGTAGTACTTCGGCCTGCCGAACGTGACGATGTCGCGCGCCTCGACGTGCTGGATGATCGAGAGGTCGTAATCGCGGTCGGTGAAGACCTGCTTGAGCCACACCGCCGGGAAGTCCAGCGGCTCGATCGTCACCGTGACCCCGACGTCCGCCAGCTGCGACGCCACCACCTGCGCCGCCGAGACGGCGTACGGCAGGTTGGGAATCCTCAGCCGCAGCGAGGGATTGGGCTGTCCCGCTTCGGCGAGCAGCGCTTTCGCCTTCGCGGGATCGAACGGGTACGCGTTCGAAAGGTCCTCGTACCAGGGATCCGTCGGGGGGACCATACTGCCGATGAGCGTGCCGCGGCCGCCCCAAGCCGTGTCCAGCAAGGCCTTCCGGTCGATGGCGTACGACAGCGCCCGCCGCACGCGGACGTCATTCAGCGGTGGGCGCGCGTTGTTGAACGCGAGCGTGACCTCGCTGTTGGTCGTGCCTTCGACGACGGTGAACCGGTCGTCGCTCTGGAACTGCGGGATCGAATCCGGCACGGTGATCGCGGAGATGACGTCGATCCCGTTGCTGAGCAAGGCGTTGTTGAGCGCGGTCGGATCCTTGATGTACTTGAGGACCACCGTCGAGTAGGCCGGTTTCCGGCCCCAGTACGCGGGATTCTGCTTGAGCACGATGGAGTCGCCGCGCCGGCGCGAGGAAACCGTGTACGGCCCGGTGCCGATCGGTTTGTTCGCCAGATCCGCGACACCGGTGCGGCTGAACATCGCGCCGAGCCGGCTGGTGAGGCTGAACAGCCAGCCGTTGCTGGGTTTCGTGAGCACGACCCGCGCGTGGTCCGGCGCCACGACGTCGACCCGGTCGACGACGTCCATTGTGGACTTGATCGACACGGTCCAGTCCGTCTTCACGCGCATCAGCGAGAACTTGACGTCCTCGGCGGTGAACGGCGCCCCGTCGCTGAACTTCGCGTCCTTCCGGAGCTTGAAGTCGTAGGTCTTGCGGTCTTCCGAGATCGTCCACGATTCGGCGAGCAGCGGCACGATCTTCGCGTCCGCGTCGAGTTTCACCAGGCCCTCGTAGACGTTGTAGAGCAAGGCCTGCGGGATGGCGGCGCCGTCGGTGCGGGTGAAGTCGAAGTTCGCGGGTTCGGCGGTGTAGCCGATGGCGAGCGTGCCGGGATCCTTGGCGACCGTGGCACTCGACCCGGCGGAGCAGCCGGACACCACCAGCAGCGCTGACAACGCTGCCACTGTCGCGTGAATCCGGGCTTTCATCCTGCCCCCTGACCGGTAGACTGGTCTGACCAGTAAACCAGACGAGACGGCAGGGTCAAGATGGAATTCGAGCCGGTCGCCCCTGTCCGCGCATACCAGCGTGTCGTCGAACAGATCGAGGAAGCCGTGTTCAGCGGCCGGATCAAACCGGGCGACCGGCTGCCGAGCGAACGCGAGCTGATGGTCCAGTTCGACGTCGGCCGCTCGACCGTGCGCGAGGCGCTGCGTGTACTGCAAGCAGCGGAAATGATCCGCTCACGGCCGGGAGATCCGCGCGGGCCCGAGGTGCTGGCCGCCTCCCCCGCCGCGTTGCACCGGTCGATGCACCGGCTCGCGCGCGCCGACCACATCGGCCTTTCCGAACTGTTGCAGTTCCGCATGGTCCTCGACGGTTCCGCACATCTGCTCGCCGCGCAGCTCAGGACCGAAGCTCATCTCGCCGAGCTCGACACGGCGCTGGAAGCGATGCGCGCGGGCGTCTCGAAGGGTTTCGCCGAGTTCTCCCACGCGGACGTCGCGTTCCACGAGGCCATCGCCCGTGCGACCGGGAATCCACTGCTGGTGATCAGCGGCGAGGTCGTCCGCGGTGTCGTGCTGGAACTCATCGAGGACAAGCTGGAGCACGCGGACGACCGGACGGCGCTGATGCGCAACTGGCTGGCACACCACGAAGAGGTACTCGGCGCGATCCAGGACTCTGACGGCGAGCGCGCTTCACAGCTCGCGAAGCAGGCGCTGTACGACAACTACGCCGAGTACGTCCCCGAAGAGCAACGTCGCCTCTTGCGGCCCCTGCTCGCTTGACCCGCCCCTACACTCACTCAGGTGGGGGATATCAAGAAACCTTCAACGACGCGCCAAGGTGTCGGTCTCGCCCTGTCCGGCGGCGGCTACCGCGCGATGTTGTTCCACACCGGGGCGCTGTGGCGGCTCAACGAACTCGGCTGGCTGTCGAAGATCTCGACGGTGTCCAGCGTCTCGGGCGGCTCGATCGCCGCTGGTGTGCTCGCGCACGCTTGGCCGGACCTGAAGTTCGGAAACGGTGTCGCGGACAACTTCTACGACGAAGTGGTCGCGCCGATCAGGAACCTGGCGCGCACCCGGCTCGACATCCCGGTCACCTTGCTGGCCATGGCGATCCCGTGGCGGAGCGCCGGTGAAGAACTCGCGCGGGTGTACGCGAAACACCTGTTCGGCGACTGCTGCCTCAAGGACATCGACCCCGGCGGCCCGCAGTTCGTCTTCACCGCGACGAACCTCCAGGACGGCGCGCTGTGGTGGTTCTTCCGGCAGGACGGGCCGCACGGGAACATCCCGCTCGCGACCGCGGTGGCCGCGTCCTCGGCGTTCCCGCCGATGCTTTCGCCCGTGGTGATCCAGGATCCGCATTCGGACGACCGGAAACGCAAGATCGTGCTCAGCGACGCCGGCGTCTACGACAACCTCGGCCTGGACCCGGTCGAAGGGCACGCGACGGTGCTGGTCAGCGACGCGGGCAAGCGGATGAAGGTCAGGCGGAAGGTTCCCCGCGACTGGGGACGGCAGCTGCTGCGCGTGCTCGACGTGATCGACAACCAGGTGCGCGAGCTGCGGCGGGGTGCGCTGCTGAAGTCCTATGTGGAGAAGGATTTCAGCGGCGCCTACTGGGGTTCCTACGTCGATCTCGAGAACTTCGAACTCGAGGATTCGCTGACGGCGCCGGTGGATCTCACGCACAAGCTCGCGGAGACGCCGACGCGCCTGACGAAACTGCCGGAAGTGCTGCAGGAGCGGTTGATCAACTGGGGCTACGCGGCCTGTGACGCGGGGATGCGGAAGTGGGTCGACACCGAAGTGGCCTCTCCCGCCGGGTTCCCGTTCCCGGCCGCCGGCCTGGGTTGAGCGGATCCCCGGATGCGAAAAAGGTCCTTTCCTCGCGTATTCCGCGAGGAAAGGACCTTTCAAAGCGCTCGTCAGGCGACCAGGTTCGCGTAGACGATGACGTTGTCCTTGTAGCTGTGCTCTTCCTGGTCGAAGACACCGCCACAGGTGATCAGCCGCAGCTGCGGCTTGTCCGTGTTGCCGTAGACCGCTTCCTCGGGGAACTGGTCCTTGGGCACCTGGTCCTTCTTCTCGACCACGAACTTCAGGCTCTTGCCGTCGCTGCGGTCGACGACCACCTCGTCACCGGGGTTCAGCTCGTTGAGCTTGTAGAAGATGCCCGGCTGCTTGTTGCCGTCGACGTGACCGAGCAGGATCGCCGGGCCGACGTCACCGGGCACCGGGGAAAACCGGTACCAGGCGGCCTGCATCGGGTTCTTCGCCGACGGGACGGACATCTTGCCGTCCTTGCCGATCGCGACCGTGACCAGGCTCGATTCCGCGCCGATCTTGGGGATCTTCACGTTCGTCGGGCGAGCCCCGTTGAACGGTTTGACCACCGGCGGTGCCGATTCCGCCGCCGGCTGCGCGGCGGGCGGGGCCGGTTCGTCGGTGCCGCATCCCGTCAGCGCGAGGGAAAGCACAAGGGCGGCCGCGACCAGGCGGCCGCCCTGCGTCAGAAGCTTCATCGATCAGGCCGCGGTGGCGCCGAAACCGGTCTCGATGCCGCCCTTGGGCTTCAGCTTGACCTGCTTCTTCTTTTTGTCGGCGCCCGGTGCGGTCGCGCCGCCGCCGATCTCCTCGATCTCGATGTCACCCTTGCCCGGCTTGCCGTCGCAGGTCCAGGTGAAGGTGCTCGTGGTGCCGTTGAAGCCGGGCTTGGCCTCGATGGCGTAGACCCAGATGAAGGCGTCGGCGCCGTCCTGGAACGAGTCGGTGATGATGTAGTCCGGCGCGGTGACGTCGGTGGGCTCCGAACCGCAGAAGATGGCCAGCGCGCCTTCCTTGCCCTCGACGTATCCGGCGCCGACGTTCAGCTCCGGCAGCGGCGGGGTGGAAGTGGTCGGCTTCTCCGAGGTGGAGGTCGGCGACGGCTTGCCGGAAGTCGGCTTGCCGCTGCTGGTCGGCGTCGGCTCCGACGAGGACGACGAGGCCGGGGCGCTCGAGTCCGGCGGGGCCGTCGTCGCCTTGCCGCCCGAGTAGGACGGCGGGGCCGGAGTCGAGGTCGCGGTCTCGCTCGACGGAGCCGGCGGCGTGGTGGTCGTCTCGGTCTGCGCCATCGCGACCGGCGTCACGGCCAGCGAGATGACGGCGCCGGCCAGCACCGCGCCCGCGAGGCGGCCCAACGTCTTCTTCAAAATGATCTCCCAGTGGAAAAATCGCAACACAGGGTGACCCCCACCCTGCCACCACCCGAAAGGAATCCCACGTTCGAGTGACAGCGTGATCCTGCCGGAAAAGTACGGAGGGGCGTAGCGGATAAGGCGTGACAAGAACCACCGGGAAAACCGGTAACGCTGGACTGTCCTTGCCCGATACATGGGCCCGAAAGTCGCTCAACAGAGGGAAAATCTCGCGGCGGCGAACGAATGTTAACACCCGGAGGGCCGGAACGGTTGCGTTGCGGAAGTATTTTTTCCCCGGCCGCCGAACGACCGGATTCGCCGCTCACCCTGGCCAGATCTCCCTTTTACGAAGACTCTCCGCACCCGCACTACCGACCGGTTCACACTTTCGGACCACGTTTCGGTGAACCCCTGACCATTTACGACCGGACACCGGTGCCCGACAACCCGAAGATCACGATCAGAACACCAGGAACAGGGCCACGGCGAGGGAGACCGCGCCGAGGAGGCCGGCGACGAATAGCCAGGGCTTCGGCGACGTCCGGTTCCGTACCGCCCGGCCACCGCCCACCAGCGCCAGCAAGAGCCCGAGACCGAACCCGATCGCGGGCAGGAAGGTGGCGAAGGTCCGGTTCTCGGCGGTACAGGCCCAGATCGCGTCGTCCGGGCAGGACGACGCCGCGAGCTCGGCCAGCAGGCCCGCCGCGACGATCGCGAGGAAGCCGAGCACCAGGAGCCAGAACAGGCCCCACAGCAACTGACCGAGCCGCCGGGGCGGTTTCGTCTCGTCCACGTCCTCAAGCTAGCCGAGCGCCGAGGCCAGATCCGTCCAGAGATCTTCCGGATCTTCGAGCCCGACACTGAACCGGACGAGCCCGGCGGGCACGTGGGCGTCGCCTGCCAGCCACGCCCGCCGCTCGACCAGGCTCTCCACCCCGCCGAGGCTGGTGGCGGCGCGGATCAGCCGCAGCGAACCGATGACCTTGTCCGCGGTCTGGGCGTCCGGGAGTTCGAACGCGATCATCGTGCCGGAGCCGGGATAACGCACCCGCGTGATGGCGGGGTGGTCGACCAGCCGCGCGGCCAGCAGCGCGGCCGTGCGCGTCTGCTCGGCGAGGCGGACCGGGAGCGTCCGCAGCCCGCGCAGGGCCAGCCACGCTTCGAGCGCTCCGGGCGTGGACCCAAGCCTGGTGCGCGCGTCGCGCAGGCTCTTCGCCACGCCTTCGTCGGCCGCGATGGTCAGGCCGAGCAGCAGGTCGCTGTGCCCTCCGATGAGTTTCGTCGCGCTGTGCACGACGATGTCGGCGCCGAGGTCCAGCGGCCGCTGCCCAAGCGGCGTCGCGAACGTGTTGTCGACAGCGACCAGGCCGTTCGCGGCGGCGGCGATCGTCTCGATGTCGATGACGTCGAGCGTCGGGTTGGTCGGCGATTCGAGCCAGAGCAGGTCGGCGTCCGCGGCGGCGACCCAAGCGGCCGTGTCCTCCGGCGCGATCTCGGTCACCACCAGGCGTCCGGTGCGCTGCGCGTGGGCGAGCAGGCCACGCGACCCCGCGTAGGAGAACGTCGGGACGCAGACCTTCGCGCCGACGGGCAGGGTGTCGACGACGGCGCTGAGCGTCGCGATCCCCGAGGCGAACGCGGTGGCGTGCCCGCCTTCCAGCGCGCCGATCGCGGCTTCGAGTGCCTCCCAGGTCGGGGTGCCGTCCTCCCGCGAATACGCGCGGTCGGCGCCGGCGTCGAAGGTGCTCGCCGCGACGATCGGCACGTTCAGCGGTTCGCCGGGGCCCTCCGGACGTCCGGCGGCGACGGCGAGGGTGCGGGGTGACCAGTCGTTCGTGTCCACCCCGCCACCGTAAACCGTGCCCAGCTAGTGGGCATACACCTCGAATTCGTAGAGGGAGTAGCCGTACTTCGTGCCGCGCTGGACTCCGGCCATCCGGACATGACGGGCGTCCACGGTTTCGAAGGCGACGTTGTCCTTCCCGCCGTCTCCGTCCACTATGGACGCCACTTCCCGCCAGTTCGTCCCGTCCGGCGAGACCTGCACCTTGTACGCCTTCCCGTACGCGGACTCCCAGTGCAGGACGACCCGGGAAACGCGCTGCACCGAGCCGAGGTCGACGGTGATCGACTGGTTGTCGCTCCAGTCGCTCGCCCAGCGTGTCGACAGGTCGACGTCGATGGCCTTGGACGGCGGCGAGTTGTACCAGCCCGTCTCGTGGCTGGTCGCGCTCACCGAGCGGCCGGTGGCGAGGTTCGCGATGTTGTCACCGCGTTTCGCCGGGAACTCCACGACCTGCTGGAAGGTCGGCCGGTTCTGGGTGCTCATCTTGTCCTGCGTGATGCCGCCGAGCGCGCGGTGGATGATCGTGTCGGCGCACCACTGGTCGCCCGCGGCGCAGTCGCCGTCACCGGGGTACACGGTGTTCGCGGGCTGCGCGGCCGCCTGCGTCAGCGAGTCGAGCAGCACCTGACGGCAGGCAGTGACGTCACCGCCACCGCAGTACTTCACGGCGAGCGGACCGGCGACGGGCTGGCCGAGCACCGACCGGATGTCCTTGTGCACATAGCCCCACCAGCCGGACTGGTACGACGAACCGGCGTGTCCCTGTCCGACGTGCTTGCCGGGGACCTCGTTCTGCCAGCCCGACGGCGACTCGTTGATCTTCAGCACCCCGACCATGGCACCGTAGGCATCGCCCATACCCGGTTTGAACTGGGCGTTCACCAGCAGCGGCCACCAGGCGTCCATGATGCGGATCGCGTCGGCGTTGGCGTAGGCCTTGCTCCCCGGCGAGGTCTCCGAGCGCAGGCCGCCCGCGGCGAGCCACGTCTTCAGCTTCGCCACCGCGTCCGCGGCCGGACCGGTCACCGGCGCCTTGTCGATCACCTTGAACAGCTCCGGGAGCACCTTCTCCGCGCGGAGGTCGGCGAGCGCGGCCTCCTCCATGGCCTGCGTGAGGTTCACCCGCGTCACCTTGGTGCCGCTGGAGATCATCTTCTTGACCCGCGCGTCGATCAGATCGCCGCGATGCACGGAGCTTTTGTCCGCGCCGCTGGCCGCGTAACCGTTGGCCTGCGCGTTGTTCCAGCTGATGTAGTAGTCCTGGTTGACCGACTGCGGATGCTGCGACGACGGCGTGTAGTTCGCGAGGTTGCCGTCGGGGTTCCAGCCCTGCCAGTCGAATCCGGCGTCGCCCTTCACCGGCATGGCCGGGTCGACGTTCGGATCGCGGACCGGGTTCGAGCCCGAGTTGAAGTACGCGACGTCAAGGGAGTCGGCGTAGAACCAGTTGTAGGTCTGGTTGACGTCGGCCGCCGCGGCCTGGAAGTCCTGCGCGGATTTGATCGCGTCCGGGTCGTTGAACTTCTGGAAGCCGATGATCGTGTCGATCTCGTGCAGGAACGTCGACCGCAGCGACGCGTACGCCACCGGCTTGCCGCCGACCAGCGCCCGGCTCGTCACCGGTCCGTACTTGGTGCGGAAGCTGCGCAGCGTGTACGAACCTGCCGCCGTGCCGTCGGCGACGGTGGGCTTCCAGGCGTTCTTGCGTTCGACGATCTCGAACGGCAGGCACTGGCCGCGGAACCGGTAGAAGTTGGAGTTCTTGGTCGGTACGGAACCGTTCTGCTCGCACAGTTCGACGGCATAGGTGTCGACGATGTCCTGCGACGCCGACGTCGCGCTCCACGAGTAGTCCTTGCCGCGGCCGAGCAGCACGTACATGCTGATCCCCGCGAACGAGGCGCCGCGAGCGCTGATGCCGGGGCCCTGGATTTCCTGCAACATCAGCAATTGCGGCGCGAAGTAGCCGGCCTGCGGGCCGAACACGGCGACCGGGTGACCGCTCGCGGTCTTGGCGCCGGAGACCACCAGCGCGTTGGACATGCCGTGCTTCTCCGACAGCAGGTTGCCCGGCAGGACGCCGTCGTCGAAGATGCCGCGCACGGCCTTCTGGTCCTCGGGCGCGGGGACGTCGACCTTGGCGGGTGTCGCCGTCCCGGCGGAGCCGGTCGGATCGAAGACCAGCTGCTGCCCGGTGACCGAACCCTTGTCCGGCATCGCGGCGCCCTGCGGATTCGACGGCGCCTTGCCGTAGTCGAAAGTCTGTCCATTGTGGAGGGTCTTGACGGTCTCGGGGTCGTCCTCGGACCGGAGGCTCCGCCAGACCTTGTCGCCTTGTTCGAGGCCGTACTTCTCCTGCATCGCCATCTTCGCGATGGCGTTCTGCACCTCGCCGCCACCGCCTGCGCCGAACTGCGCTCCGACGACGGCGGCGAGGACGACGAGGTCGGTGAGCTTGAACGGCTCGATGGTCCCGGCGTTCGTGATCGCGTCGACGTGCCCGGTGAGCACGTATTCGCCGGGGAAGTAGCGGCCGCTGTGCGCGTCGGAGATGTACTTGTTGACACCTTGGACGTAGGCCTCGGCGTCGGCCTTGCCCTGCGCGCCGCGCGGACCGCTGGCCGCGGCGTTGTCGACCTGCTTCTGCAGTTCCTGTTCGGTGTACGGCGCCGAGGCGAAGAAACTCTGCTCGAGTTCGCGGTTGCCCTGGGCGCCACCGGCGAACGAGGTCAGCTGGCCGCGGCCGACGCGGCGCATGATGTCCATCAGCCACAGGCGGTCCTGCGCGGCGGCGTATCCGGCGCCGTACATCGTGCCCGGCCGCGTCGTGCCGACGATCCGGGGCACGCCGATCGCCTTGTCACGGGTGATCGTCACGTCCGAACGCGGTTTGATCGTGCTCTCGACCTGCCCGGACGGCACCCCGAACGAGGCGTCGTTGAAGAACTGGTTGATCTTGTCCGTGGTCAGCGTCTTGTAGCCGTCGGCGAGCGAGGCGTACTTGCCGAGCTGATCGGCCGAATGCGCGGGCCGGGTGCCGAACGCCTTGTGCGCCAGGATCTCGGCGAGAGTGGCGTTCCCCTTGGTGCCGGGCGGGAGGATGTCACCGCACTGGCCGCCGCAGTAGTCGTCGAGCGCGGCCGCCACCACCGAGCCGGGTGGTGCTTCCGCGGCGTTCGCCTGGAGTGCCGGGACGGTGCCCGCCACCAGCGTCAGCCCCGCCAGCGTCGTCAAGACCCGTATGCCTCGTCGCATGAAAGACCTCCGTCGTCGGAGAGTGACGAGGCGCACACTACCCACGGGTATCCAAATTTGTGAAGACTATTCGCGTTCTTGCCACCGTTCGGCGGAACACTCGACCTGCGGACCCGGGACCAGCGGATGTAGCTTGTGGGCATGTCTTTGGAGAAGCCCCAGATCGACCGCCCCGAGGGGCCCGCGCCCACCGAGCTGGAGACGACCGACATCTCCGTCGGCGACGGCCAGGAGGCCAAGTCCGGCAACACCGTCACGGTGCACTACGTCGGCGTCTCGCACTCGACCGGCGAGCAGTTCGACGCCTCGTGGGATCGCGGTGAGCCGCTCCGCTTCGGCCTCGGCGCCGGTCAGGTCATCCCCGGCTGGGACCAGGGTGTGGCCGGCATGAAGGTCGGCGGCCGTCGCAAGCTGGTCATCCCGCCGCACCTCGCTTACGGCGAGCGCGGCGCGGGCGGCGTCATCAAGCCGAACGAGACCCTGATCTTCGTCGTCGACCTCGTCGGCGTGAACTGACCCGCACTCCGTCCATCGAGACCCGGCCCCGGCGGGCCCGCTCCGCCGGGGAGCCGGGGTGACCTACACGGCACCACGAGCTTCTGAACTCGACGTTCGCCAATGGGTAGCATCACCCTTCGTGCCCACTGTCCCCCTCTCTCCACAGTGGAGGACGGTCGCCACCGAACGGACAGTCCTCGCTGTCGTGCACAACGTCACCGCCGCCACCCGGCTTTTCGACGTCCTCGAACTCTTCGCGGGCGACCCGCGCGTCCAGATCGTCTTCACCTGCCCGGGCTCCAGCGCCTTCACCGACGGCACCGCCGAGTACCTGGCGGCGCGCGGCGTGACGACCTTGCCATGGAACCGCGCGACCAGGACCCGTTTCGACTCAGCGATTTCGGCGAGCTACGGTGGCGATCTGCACGAAATCAACGCACCACTCATCGTCATTCCGCACGGAATGGGTTATAATAAATTCTTGGAAACCGGAAACCGGAAACCGGAAACCGGAAACCGGAAACCGGAAACCGGAAACCGGAAACGTATTCGGGCTTTCCGCCCCCTGGCTGATGCACGACGGCGAGGTGGTCGCCACCCATATCGTTCTTTCCCACGAGGAACAACTGGAACGACTGCGCGCCGCCTGCCCCGAGGCCGCTGAACGCGCTGTCGTCGCCGGCGACCCTTGCTTCGACAGAATGCGAGCGAGCACACCACTTCGCGAGACCTACCGGCAGGCGTTCGGGCTCGAAAAGCACCAGCGGTTAGTGGTCGTTTCGTCGACATGGGGCGCTTCATCTCTGCTCGGCGCGAACACGTCCTTGGTTCTGAAACTCGCTCACGAGCTCGCGCACGATTCGTACCGGCTTGCCGTCGCCCTGCATCCCAATATCGTCCGGGGCCATTCGCCATGGCAGACGAAAATGTGGCTCGACGACTGCGCACGGGCAGGTGTCCTGATCCTCGAGGACGAGGATCTCTGGCGTCCGGCTCTCGTCGCCGCCGATCTGACGATCGGCGACCATGGTTCCGTCACCTTCTATTCCGCCTGCCTCGATACGCCGATCATTCTGGGTTCCGCTCCGGAAGAGACCGTCCACCCCGATTCCCCGATCGCGCTCCTTCTGCGGACGGCGCCGAGGCTGGATTCGCGAACACAGCTCGACGACGTCATCGACGCGCATCGACCGGAGAAGTACGCGGAGATCACCGAACTCGCGACCTCCGTGCCCGGTAAGGCCGCGGATCTGCTTCGTGACCTTTGGTACTCGGCGATCCGCCTGACGCCGCCGTCCAGCGCACCGACGCTGAAGGCCCTTCCAGTCCCGGACCTCGCTCCCCCGAATCCGAGGGCGTGGGCGGCCGAAGTGTCGTTCGCCGCCGACGAGACGGCCACCTTGTCGCGTTTCCCGGTCGACGGGCGGTCGAAACGAACGCTCGGCAGGGCGGACAGCCATCTCGTCGTCGGCACGGACGAGCCGGACATCGCGCTGCTGCGGCTGGCGGAAGTCGTGATGCGGCCCGACATCGCCCACGACCCGGACACCTGGACCGCCGCGACACTGCGAGCGCTACCCGGCTGCCGGGCCGCAGCCATCCGGGCGAGCGAAACCGAATGGCGGGTCGAAACCCGCGACGGTCTTCTGCTCGGAATCGACACCGCCGACCCGGCGTTCGTCTCCGTCCTCTATGTCCTGCTCGACGCCGGGGCCGCGCCGACAGAACTCCGTTTGCGTCGTGGCTCGACGACTTACTCGGCGAAGGTCACTGTGCGAGCTTCGCGCTGACCCGATCGCGGTCCGGGGTGAAGCCGTAGAAGTAGTAGATCTCCTTCGCGGATTCCCAGTAAGCACGCGCGTCGGCTAGGCGATCCGTCGCGAACGCCGAGTCCCCCAACGCCTCATTGGCTTCGGCCCGTTCGCGGTTGAAGGACCGTTCGGCCGCCAGAGCCAGCGTCTCGGTCAGCACCGCGTCCGCATCGGCCCCGCCCTCCAGTAGCTTCTTGCCCCGCCACAGGGCGATTTTGACCTGGTTGAGGTGCTCGGCACCCAAAACCGTCTCCGCGGCGTCGAGCAGTTCGAGCGCCTCCGACGGCGGACGTACCTTCGCCAGGTGGAAACGGGCGAGCGCGATCCGGCGTTTCTCTCCCAGCTGCGTCGCCAATTCGAGCGCCCGCCGGAACAGCGCCTCGGCCTCCGCGTCTTCCGCGAGGTCGAGTTTCGCCAACCCCAGTGACTCGATGGCCGTCGCCAGCGCGCTGGACGAGCCGGCCTTGGTCGCGAAGTCGATCGACTCCTGAAACCGAATGGCCGCGAAGCCCGCTTGATGAGCCTGCCGATAGGCGAAGCCCAGCTGGAACGTCATCACGGCGGCGGCGAGGTCGTTGCCCCAGGCGCGGGCGGCTTCGATCCCGCGATCGTTCACGCGGACCATCTCACCGGAGTGCTCACCCTTGAGATGCACTGGCCACAGCACTAGGCAAAGCTGACAGACCCACTGGTGCTTTTCCAGCCGATAGGCCAGTTCGACCACGGCTTCCAGGTTCTCGCGCTCGACGTCCAGCCATTCCCTTGCGGCCTTGTCGTCCCATGGCTCGACCGCGAGCTGTGGCCATATCTCCGCCATCCAGCCACGGTTGGGCAACGCGGCCTCGGCAGCGAGCCCCGCACCGCGATAAGCGGAGACGATCCGCAAGGGCAGTTCGTCGCCGGCCTTCGTCGCGGCGTGATCCCGGACGATGTTGCCCGCGATCAGGTATCGGTCTTCCGCCACCTCCTGGACGAGATGCCGCTTCTTCAGCTCCTGAAGTGCGTCCGAAACGTCGAACTCGTCCTTGAGGAGGACGGCCGCGACGGTGCGCGCGGCGACGGCGCCGTCCCCAGGATGGACCCCGAGCACCTGGTAACAGGCCTGGCAGAGCGGAGAAAGCAGGTCGTACGCGGCATCGAAGATCGGAGTGATCCCGAGCGCGTCGAGCACACCGCCCTTACGCTTGATCCGACTGAGCGTCCGTGTCGCGGATTCCTCTTGGAGCATGCCTCCGAGCACAGTGAGCGCACCCGCGAGTCCGGCGCAGAGACCGATCAGCTCGTCGATCTGCGCTGCTTCGGCCTCGATCCGGTCCATTCCGATCATCCGGCCGAGCAACAGCCGCGGCGCTTCACCGGTCAGCGGGTCGATCCGCACACTTTCGCCCGGGTACTCGGTCCGGAGCCTGCGGGTCTCGCCACTAGCGACGACGAGAACAGCGGCGGGCCCCACACCGGGGATCAGCGGCGCGATCTCGGCCGGCAGCAGGGCGTTGTCGATGATGAGCGCGATCTTCTTGCCGTAACTCCAGCTGCGCCACATCGCCGACCGGGCTTCCAGACCGGACGGGATTTCGTCCGGCCGGTACCCGACCGCGCGCAACAGGTCTTCGAGCGCGTCCGGCGCCCGCTCGGCGGACAGCGCGAGCGCGACGTAGAAGGTGCCATCAGGGAAGGTGTCCTCCCCTTGGTCGTTCACCCATTTGCGGCAGAGAGTGCTACGGCCACTGCCGGGCGGTCCGGTCACGTAGGCGAGGACCGGCCCCTCAGCTCGATTCTCCGGACAGAAGACCTCGTCGAGCCGACGGAGCTGATCCTTGTAGTTGGTGTAGTGCGGGGTCACCACCATGACCTGGCGTGGAACATCCCCCGAGCTGTGGCCTTGCCCACCGAAATGTGGCTCGTTCACGCTCACCCCTCCCCACGGTGAGCCGCCGACCTTACCGGAAGTGACCGCCCCGCCACGCGAATTCATCCCACGCGAGCGGAAGTCAGACCGCTTGCAACCGTCGTGTCGGTCGCGCGAACGGGTTGTCCGGGGAGTCCTCCGAGAAACCCGCCAGCTCGGCGATCTCCCCGTCGGACAGGCCCTTGGCCCGCAACGTATCCCCGATGGCCGTCATCAGTTGCGGAATCTCCGGCGCCAAGAGATCGCCGTCCGGCTCCGTTGTCTTCCATCCGCGAGCGTTCATCGACTTGTAGAAGCTCGTGCGATCTGCCGCCGAAACCTGCTTGAGGGAGTGCGCGCGCTCGAAGAGCGCTTGCATGGAGACTCCCCAGACTCGCTTCAGGTCCCGCAAGTGCCCGAGCGTCACGGGACGAAGATCCGGCTTGATCACATGCGCCGGCATCAGGAACTCGGCCGCGAACTCGTTGGCTTCGCGTTCGGGATCTTCGGTCGCGACTCCGTTGTGGAGAACGAGATGACCGAGTTCGTGAGCCAAGGTCAGTCGTTTGCGATCGACCGGAGCGGCCGAGTTGACCAGCAGCACGGGGTGATCGCCGATCCACTGGGAAAGCCCATCGATACGGGAGGTGCCGAAGTCTTCTTCCAGGATCACGCAGCCGGCGGCCTCAAGCCACCGGACCAGGTGCCGGACCGGCCCGACAGGCAGCCTCCATTGGGCGCGCACCATCAGAGCCGCCTGCTCCGGAGTCGTATCGATGGGATCGAACGTGGGTACGGACTGCTCCGCCCTCATCGACACGTCCTCGAACATCACCGAGACATGCAGCCGATAGGCGTTCAATCGTGCTTCGAGCTTCCGCCACGCGGACGCCTTGGTCGTTCGCTGGCGCCTCATGTGCGCGTCCACGGCGAGTGCCCCCCGGACAGCGTGGTCCCGGGTCAGAAAGCGTTTCGATACACCCAACGACCGCGCGAGCCTGCCCAGCACGTCGTCATCAGGCATGCGCTGATCGTTCTCGTACCGGGACAACGCCGCCTGCGTGACCTCGGCCTCGGCGCACAGATCCGCTTGCGTCAATCCTCGGGCGCGGCGAAGTGTTTCGAGCACATCGCCGATTCCACTCACGTCGCCTCGTCCTCCTCGTCTCGGGCCAGGGCCTCGTACAGATCGATCTGTGGCAGCGGCGGATCGACGGGAGTCCAGGTGATCGGCGTACCGGCGGCCCCGGACGCCCCAGCATCCACCTCGACGGCCCAGATCGCATCTTTGTCCAGCCCGTCGCGCAGGGAGACGATCGTGCTGCCGATCACGCGCTCCTCGGGATCCCAGCGGTACCCGAAGCCCAGGCGAACCTCATCCAATCCTTCCAGAGCCTCGGATTGCGCCCAGAAGGCCAGGGCCGACTTCGTCGCGTACGACCTGACACGGTCTCGGCCCGTGTGCCGCTTCACACGAGCGCGGTACCGCAGACCGACCGTGATCTCACGGGTGACTCCTTGATCCAGCAGCTCGACCGAATCGACGTCGGTGAGTTCACGGCGCAGGTGCGCCCACAGCCGATCGTGGATCCAGTTCGAAAGCCCGCGATCACTGCTGTCCGCGACCCAGCCGGGAAAGGCGTCACGGTAGTCGGCCAAGTCAGCCCTCGCGGCTCTCGTGGCGCCGATCAGCGCACCGACGACCTTGTCACCGAGGTCACGCAGCACGTCCTCGGCCATCGGGTATGAAAACATACCAGAAAATATACCGGCTGCGCAGACGCAACTACCAGCACAAACGTGTTCAAAGAGAGTGTGGAGAGGACGCTTGAGATCCGGCCACCCACCAACCGCACCGTAGGGGTCCGGGGGCTCGCCGCCGGGTACTGACGACCGACGACCTCACGAAAGAGGCCCCCGTCGCGGAGCGAAGGGGGCCTCGAACAAAAGTGGGCGAGGAGGGAGTTGAACCCTCACGTCCTTTCGGACACACGGACCTGAACCGTGCGCGTCTGCCATTCCGCCACTCGCCCGAGTGCTTCGTTCTCTGACAGCTCGCAAAGCGTAGCAGGCGGTTTTCGCGGGTTTCACCGGGGGCCGTGTCCGACTGGCCGTACCCGGATAGGATCGACGGGGAAGCACACGTGTGAGGAGGTTGCCCGGTGGGCCGCGTCGAACGCTTTGACAGACGGCTCGAGAACCTCGTGGGCAATACCTTCGCGCGCATGTTCGGTGGCAACGTCGTCACGCAGGAAGTGGCGGTGGCGCTTGAGCGCGAGAGCGAGGAGAACGTTCGTGAGCTGGCCGGTGGTCGACAGCTCGCTCCCAACCACTACATCGTGTCGTTGGGGCAGGCTGATCACGAACGTATGGCCGGAGACGAGCGTCGGGTCACCACGGTGCTGGCGGAGGCGGTCAAGGAACACCTCGCCGAGCACGGATGGGACACCTATGGTGACGTCGTAGTTTCGCTCGAGCGCAACGAGGCGCTGCATACTGGACAGTTCAAGACCCGTTCGTCCGTCGATCCCGACGTCAAGCCCCACGGCGCCGAAGGTTCGCCACGGTCGGCACGACCCAGCAACGCAGGAGACCCAGCAATGAGCCAGCCCCCCGGCTACGGCCAATACGACCAGGGTGACCCGTACGGCCAGCAGGGCCAGTACGGCTACGGACAGCAGGCTGGCCAGCAGCAGCCCGGGTACGACCAGGGTTACGGCGGCCAGCAGCAGGGCGGCTACGACCAGGGTTACGGCGGCGCCCAGCAGCCCGGCTACGACCAGTACGGCGGCCAGCAGCAAGGTGGCTACGACCAGGGTTACGGCGGCGCGCAGCAGCCGGGCTACGACCAGTACGGCGGCCAGCAGCAGGGCGGCTACGACCAGGGCTATGGCGGCGCCCAGCAGCCCGGCTACGACCAGTACGGCGGCGCACAGCAGCAGCCCGGGTATGACCAGGGTTACGGCGGAGCCGCGCCTCAGCCCGGCTACGACCAGTACGGCGGCCAGCCCCAGCAGGGCGGGTACGACCAGTACGGCGGTGGCCAGCAGCAGTACGGCCAGCCCGCCGCGGACCCGTACGCGCAGGGCGGCGGCTACGGCGGCCAGCCGGCGGCCGGTCGTCAGCTCACCGCGAGCCTCCAGCTGGACGACGGCTCGAACCGTTCGTACTCGCTGAAGCAGGGCGGGAACGTCGTCGGCCGCGGCCAGGACGCCGACTTCCGGCTCCCGGACACCGGCGTCTCGCGCCGTCATCTGGAGATCACCTGGGACGGCCAGAGCGCGACGCTCGCGGACATCGGTTCGACCAACGGCACGACCGTCAACGGCACCCCGGTGCAGACCTGGCAGCTGGCCGACGGCGACGTGATCCGCGTGGGCCACTCGTCTCTCGTGTTCCGTACGCAGGGCTGACCGGCGGCGTCCGGAGGGGGTATCGCAGAATTGCGGTGCGGGGCCTGTGGTGGATCGGCACCTCGGGTCGTACGCGGAGAGCAGCGCTGTCCGGAGCCGACCATCCCGGACGGCACGGGCTCTCCGCGGCGTACAGGAGAAACGGGAGCGGACACAACAAGTGCCAGAGCTGGTCGTTCAACTCACCAGGGTGGGCTTTCTCGTGCTGCTCTGGCTCTTCGTGTTCGCCGCGTTGCGTGTCGTCCGGTCGGATCTGTACGCGGCCTCCGGGCTGCGAGTCGCCGTGCCGACGTTCGGTCGCAAGAAGAAGAAGGAACCCAAGAAGCCGCGCGGCGGGAAGTCGCCGCAGCAGCTGCTCGTGACCCATGGTGCGCTGGCGGGAACCAGGATCGCCTTGGACGGCAGGCCGATCCTGATCGGCCGCGCCGACGACTCGACCCTGGTGCTGGACGACGACTACGCGTCGACCCGCCACGCCCGGATCGCCCTGCGCGGGGAGGATTGGTACGTGGAAGATCTGGGCTCGACGAACGGGACGTACCTCGACCGGGCTAAGGTCACGGCACCCCTCCGGGTCCCGCTCGGAGTCCCCATCCGGATCGGCAAAACGGTGATCGAGCTTCGCCCATGACTCTCGTCCTCCGCTACGCGGCTCGCAGCGACCGGGGCCTGGTGCGTTCCAGCAACCAGGACTCCGTGTACGCCGGTCCCCGCCTGCTCGCCCTCGCCGACGGCATGGGCGGCCACGCCGCGGGTGAGGTGGCCAGCAAGGTCGTCATCGCCTCCCTCGCCCCACTCGACGACGACGATCCGAGCGACGACCTTCTCGCTCAGCTGCGTGAGGCCGTCCAGAACGGCAACGCGGCCATCGCCGAACTGGTCCAGCAGGACCCGGACCTCGACGGGATGGGCACGACCCTGACCGCCGTGCTGTTCGCCGGTTCGCGGATGGGTGTCGTGCACGTCGGCGACTCGCGGGCGTATCTGATGCGCGGCGGTCAGTTCTCGCAGATCACGCGGGACGACAGCTTCGTCAACGAACTTCTCGAACAGGGCCGGATCACGCCGGAAGAGGCCGCGGTGCACCCGCAGCGGTCGCTGCTGCTGAAGGCGCTCACCGGCCACGAGGTCGAGCCGAGCCTGACCGTGCGCGAGGCCCGCGCCGGCGACCGGTACCTGATCTGTTCGGACGGGCTGTCCGGCATGGTCAGCGACGAGACGCTGTCCGAGGCGATCCAGATCCCGGATCCGCAGGCCTGCGCCGACCGGATGATCGAGCTGGCGCTCAAGGGCGGCGGCACGGACAACGTCACGGTGATCATCGCCGACGTCGTCGACGTCGACTTCGGTGAGGACGCGCCCATCGTGGGCGGCGCCGCCGGGGACGGCAGCGACGAATTCCACCAGGGCGACTCCCCCGCCGCCCGCGCCCGCGCGCTGACCCAGCCCGCGCCGCAGCCGCGGCCCGAGGTCCAGCCCCAACAGGAGGACCCCAAGGTCAAGCGCCGGAGGCGATTTCGCTGGCTGGCGGGAGCGGTGGTCGTCCTGATCGTGCTGGCCGCGGCGGCGATCGCCACGCGGTATTTCGTGCTGAGCCAGTACTACGTCGGCGAGGGCCCCGGCGAGGAGGTCGTGATCTATCGCGGCGTCCCCGGCAGCGTCCTCGGCATCGACCTGCACGCCTACGAGCAGGGCTCGTGCCCGCCGGGCGGGCTGTGCACCGACAAGCTCCTGGTGCCCGCGCTGCAGGAGGACGCGCGGATCGCGGTGAAGAACGGCGTCAAGAAGGACAACCTCGACGACGCCCGCAAGTACATCGACGACTTCCTGCGGCCGCACAAGCAGCTGGCCGACTGCAAACCGGCCGCCAGCTCGACTTCCACGCCTCCCGCGTCGTCGCCGCCCCCGGCGTCGTCGGCATCCCCTTCGACCCCCGCCTCGCCGAGTTCGGCGAATCAGCCTGCGGGGAGGGACTGCTCGACGCCGGCACCGGCAGCACCAGGGGGCGGTAATTGATGAGCACGCCGCTCGCCGATCCGGCTTCGGCCCAGTACGCCACGAACCCTCCGCGCGAGCTGCCCAAGCGGCGCGGCACCGAACTCGTCCTCCTCGCGTTCGCGACCTTCATCGTCACCGTCGCGCTCGTGCTGGTGGAGGCGAACCAGGAGCAGGAGCTCACCAGCTCGATCATCTGGCTGGGGCTTTCGTACCTCGCGGTGCTGACCGCGGCGCATCTGGCGGTCCGCCGCTGGGCGCCGTACGCGGATCCGGTGATCCTGCCGTGCGTCGCGCTGCTGAACGGGCTCGGCCTGGTGATGATCCACCGGATCGACCTGGCGCTCGCGGAACGCGCGCTGCAGCAGGGCAGGGAGTACACGCCGGACGTCACCAAGCAGGTGCTGTTCACGGCGATCTCGCTGGTGCTGTTCGTGGTGGTGCTGGTCGTGATCAGCGATCACCGCACGTTGACCCGCTACGGCTACACCTGCGGCCTGGTCGGGATCGTGGCGCTCGCGCTGCCCGCGGTGCTGCCGTCGAGCCTGTCCGAGGTCAACGGCGCGAAGGTCTGGATCAAGCTGCCGTTCTTCTCGATCCAGCCCGGTGAGTTCGCGAAGATCCTGCTGATGATCTTCTTCGCCTCGTTCCTGGTGACGAAACGCGACCTGTTCATGGTCGCGGGCAAGCGGATCGTCGGCGTCGAGCTGCCGCGCGCCCGTGACCTCGGCCCGATCCTCATCGCGGCGGCCGCCTGCCTCGGCGTGCTGGTGTTCGAGAAGGACCTCGGCACGTCGCTGCTGTTCTTCGGGGTCACGCTGGTGATGTTGTACGTCGCCACCGAGCGGATCATCTGGGTCGTGCTGGGCGTCGGCTTCTTCGCCGCCGGCGCGATCATCGCCTACAACCTGTTCACGCACGTCCAGCAGCGCGTCCGGAACTGGATCGACCCGCTGGCCACCTACGACGACCCCGGCGGCGGCTACCAGGTCGCGCAGGGGCTGTTCGGGCTCGGCACCGGCGGGGTCGGCGGGACCGGCCTCGGCGCCGGACGGCCGGACATGGTCCCCGAGGCCAAGACGGACTTCATCACCACCGCGATCGGCGAGGAACTCGGCCTGATCGGGCTCACGGCGATGCTGATGCTGTACCTGATCCTGGCGATGCGCGGCATGCGCAGCGCCCTCGCCGTCCGCGACACCTTCGGCAAACTCCTCGGCGGCGGTCTGTCGTTCGCCCTGGTCATGCAGATCTTCGTGGTCGTCGGCGGTGTCACGAACCTGATCCCGAACACCGGGATCACCGCCCCGTTCCTCTCCCGCGGTGGTTCTTCACTGCTCGCGAACTACATCCTGGTGGCCCTCCTGCTCCGAATCTCCGACGCCGCCCGCAAACCCGCCGTGCGGCCGAAGCCGCAGCAGCCGCAGGCGCCGCTCGCCGAAGCGCACACGGTGATGGTCCAGCGGCCGCCCGCGACCGGTGAGGGGAGCCCCTCGTGAACACCCCGCTCCGCAAGGTCGGTGTCGCCATGCTCGTCATGGTGGTGCTCCTGATGGCCAACGCCACCTACATCCAGGTGGTCAAGGCCGACGACTACCGCACCGACTCGCGCAACGTGCGCGTGCTCTACGACGAGTACTCCCGACAGCGAGGCCTGATCGTGACGCCCGACGGCGCCGCGCTCGCGAAGGTCGACCCGTCGAACGACAAGTACAAGTTCATCCGCACCTACGCCGACGGCCCGATGTACGCGCCGGTCACCGGCTACTACTCGATCAACTACGGCTCCGGTGGCCTGGAGCGGTCCGAGGACGACGTCCTCAACGGCTCCGACCCGCGGCTGTTCGTGCGGCGCCTTTCGGACATGGTCACCGGCCGCGACCCGCGCGGCGGGAACGTGCGGCTGACGATCAACCCGGCCGTGCAGAAGGCCGCGTACGACCTGATGACGCAGAAGGGCTACACCGGCGCGGTGGTCGCGCTGGAGCCCAAGACCGGACGCATCCTCGCGATGGTGTCGACGCCGTCGTTCGACCCGAACAAGCTGGCCTCGCACACCACGAAGGAGCAGGTCGCGGCCTGGTCGCAGTGGCGCGACGATCCGAAGAAGCCGATGCTGAACCGCGCGATCTCGGAGACGTACCCGCCGGGTTCGACGGCCAAGCTGCTGGTCACCGCGGCCGCGCTCGAGGACGGCAAGACCGCGGACATGCCGGTCAACACCGCGCCCAACGTGAAGCTCCCCGGCACGCAGACGACGCTGGAGAACTACGGCGGCGCGGCCTGCAAGGGCAGCACGCTGAAGGAAGCGCTGCGGTACTCGTGCAACGTGCCTTTCGCCGAGATCGCGGGCGAGCTCGGCAAGGACAAGCTGAACGCCACGGCCAAGAACTTCGGCGTCGGCGAGGACCTGACCGTGCCGATGCGGGTCGCCGGCTCCTCCCTCGGCCCGCTGGAGTCGAAAGCGGCGCTGTACCAGAGCGCCATCGGCCAGCGCGACGTGCGGCTGACGCCCCTGCAGGACGCCCTGCTTTCGGCGACCATCGCGAACAACGGGATGGCGATGAAACCGCAGCTCGTGCAATCGCTGCTGGCGCCGAACCTGTCGACCATCGAGGACTACACCCCGACCGAACTGACCGGTGACGCCGCGATGTCCAGCGCGAACGCCGCGGTCCTGCGCGACATGATGCTGGCGTCGGAAGAGAACACGAAGGGCGCCGGCAAACGCGGCGACATCCAGATCGCCTCCAAGACCGGCACCGCCGAGCACGGCAACGACCCGAAGAACACCCCGCCGCACGCCTGGTACACCGGGTTCGCGCCGGCGATGGACCCGAAGATCGCCGTCGCGGTGATCGTCGAATCCGGGGGTAACCGCGGGCTCGAAGCGACCGGTGGCACCGTGGCCGCGGAGATCGGCCGCGCCGCCGTCAACGCCATGCTCGGGGGTGGATAGCGGATGCTGTCCTCGGGTCAGCTGCTGGCCGACCGGTACAAGCTGACGAACCGGATCGCCGTCGGCGGGATGGGCGAGGTCTGGCAGGCCAGTGACACGCGGCTGGACCGGACGGTCGCGGTCAAGATCCTCAAGGCGGAGCTGTCCGGCGACGCGGAGTTCCTGCACCGGTTCCGGACCGAGGCGCGGATGACGGCGTCGCTGAACCACCCCGGCATCGCCGCGGTGCACGACTACGGCGAGACGGTCGCGGACGAGCTGTCGATCGCGTATCTGGTGATGGAGCTGGTCGAGGGCGATCCGCTGGCCGCCATCATCACCCGCGAAGGACGGCTGAACGCCGAGCGCACCCTGGACATCCTGGAGCAGGCCGGTAACGCGCTGCAGGCCGCGCACGAAACAGGTCTCGTGCACCGGGACGTCAAACCGGGCAACATCATGGTGACCCCGGCCGGACAGGTGAAGATCACCGACTTCGGTGTCGCGAAAGCCGCCGACGCCGCCCCCGTGACCAGATCCGGCATGGTGATGGGCACCGCCCACTACATCGCGCCCGAACAGGCGCTCGGGCACAACGCCGAACCGGCGAGCGACGTCTACTCGCTGGCCGTCTGCGGCTACGAATGCCTCACCGGGCACCGGCCGTTCCTTTCGGAGAACGCGGTGACCGTCGCGATGATGCACATCCGCGACCTCCCGCCGCCGCTGCCGCCGGACGTGCCGCCGGGCGCCCGCGCGGTCATCGAGGCGACCCTGATCAAGGATCCGCGACAGCGGTACAACAGCGGTGGCGAGTTCGCCGCCGCGGTGGCCGCGGTCCGCGCCGGGCTTCCGCTGCCGACGCCGTCGGGGCTGGTCAACGTGGCCTATTCGGCAGGCCAGCCCGTGCTGCCGCAGCAGGTCCCGCCCGGCCCACATTCGCCGCCGAACCCGATGGTGGCCGTCGGGCCGGCGTCGCATCCGGCGATGCACCCGGTCGGCGGCCCGCCGCCGATGGCGGTCCGCCGCCTGCCGGGCAGACGGCCACAATGGGGCTGGTGGGTGCTGCTCGCGGTGATCCTGATCGCAGTACTGGTGGCAGGAGCCTTCCTCATCGTGAGACTGGTCGGTTCGGGCAACGGACCGCAGTCGGGCGGCGTGGAAACGAGTGAACAGGTGCCGGCTCCGGGTAAGAAGTCTGAAGGTCCTCCGCCGACATCCGCCTACCCGGCGGTGCCGACGGAGGGCGGCACCGAGGAGCCGGCCGGACAGGCGAATCCGGGAATGATGAGCAGCAAACCTTGGACGGAATGGAACGGCACGCAGAGATGAGCACACCAAGACTGCTCAGCAACCGCTACGAGCTGGGCGAAACGCTCGGCTACGGAGGCATGTCGGAGGTCCACCACGGCCACGACGTGCGCCTGGGCCGGGAGGTGGCGATCAAGATCCTGCGTGCCGACCTGGCGCGGGATCCCCAGTTCCAAGAACGTTTCCGTCGCGAGGCACAGAACGCGGCGGCACTGAACCACCCGGCGATCGTCGCCGTCTACGACACCGGCGAGACGAACACCGAGTTCGGCCCGCTGCCCTACATCGTCATGGAGTACGTCGAAGGACGGACCCTGCGCGACATCGTGAAGACCGAAGGGCCGATGTCGCAGAAGCGGGCGATGGAGGTCATGGCCGACGTCTGCGCGGCACTGGACTTCTCGCACCGGCACGGCATCGTGCACCGCGACGTCAAACCGGCGAACGTGATGATCACGAAGAACGGCGCCGTCAAGGTGATGGACTTCGGCATCGCGCGCGCCATGCACGACGGGCAGTCCGCGATGACGCAGACCGCCGCGGTGATCGGCACGGCGCAGTACCTCTCGCCGGAGCAGGCGCGCGGTGAGTCCGTCGACGCGCGTTCCGACGTCTACGCCGCCGGTTGTGTGCTGTACGAACTCATCACCGGCGAGCCGCCCTTCACCGGCGACTCGCCCGTCGCGGTGGCGTACCAGCACGTCCGGGAAGACCCGAACCCGCCGTCGTCGGTGAACCCCGCCGTGGCGCCCGAGCTCGACGCCGTCGTGCTCAAGGCGCTCGCGAAGGGCCCGGCGAACCGCTACCAGTCGTCGGCGGAGATGCGTTCGGACCTGGTCCGCACGCTGTCCGGCCAGCGTCCGGCCGCGCCGATGGTGATGTCGGAGGACGAGCGCACCCAGGTCATGGACTCCGACCGCCGGGTGCCGCCGCGCTACGACCAGTACGAGGAAGACGAAGAGGACCCGGCCGCGAAGAAGAAGCGGCGTGCCTGGCTCATCGCCGGTCTCGTGGTGTCGCTGGCCGCCGTGGTGCTGCTGATCATGTGGCTGATGGGCGCGTTCCAGGGCACCGGCGCGGAGAGCAAGGCGATCCCGAAGGTGGTCGGGCAGTCCGAGGTCTCGGCGAAGGACACGCTGCGCGGCGCCGGCTTCAACTCGCTCGACACCAAGAAGGTCACTTGCACCGGCGAGGCCGTGAACGGCCAGCCCGCCTGCGACGACAACCAGATCGACAAGGTCATCGCGATCAACCCCGCCGAGGGCCAGATGACGCCGACCACGGACAAGATCACGCTGACCGTCGGTGCGAAACCGGGCAAGGTCAAGACCCCCGACCTCAAGGGCAAGAGCGTGGCCGAAGCCACGGCCGCGCTGACCGAGGCCGGTCTGAAGCTCGGCGCGACCACCGAGGAAGAGACCGAAGACACCAACGAGGCCGGCAAGGTCATCTCGCAGAACCCGGCTTCGCAGGCCGAGGTCGACCAGGGTTCGAAGGTCGACATCACGGTCGGCAAGTCCAAGGAACTGAAGACGGTCCCGAACTACAAGGGCAAGACTCAGGCCGAGGCCGAAGCCGGGTTGAAGGCGGCCGGGTTCACCCCGCAGACCACCAACGTGGACTCCGACCAGCCCAAGGGCACGGTGCTGGAGCAGACCCCGAACGGCGGCAAGCTGGCCGTCGGCAGCGTGGTCAAGCTGTCGGTGTCGAACGGCAGCCAGGAGACCTTCGACATGCCGAACCTGAAGGGCATGACGGAGGAAGAGGCGACGCGGCAGCTGCAGCAGCTGGGCTGGTCCGGCCGGCTGGACACGCAGGCCGACAAGAACGGTGACCCGGATCAGGCGGGCAGGGTCAGCAAGACCAACCCGCAGGCCGGTGCGAAGATCGCGAAGAACGCTCCGGTCACGCTGTTCATCGTCGAAGGCGATGAGACGCCGACGACGACGTCGAGCTCGCGGCTCTTTCCGCCTGGCTGATCGATAGTCGAGCAAGAGGGCCCCGCACGGTTCCGTGCGGGGCCCTTCTCATGCCGGCTGATCTCGTCAAAAGAGGCCTGTTGAGAGATAAGACAAGCGTGGCGCGGTCGGTTGCAGGTGGTCGAAGGCTCCCATCGCCGCATCAGGGCGCCAAGCTGTCCAGAAGTCCTTGATAGGCCTCCTGAATCCGCCCGGCCCTGGTGTGCACCACGACCGCCTTCGGTCGCGTCGCGACGAGTTCCACGAGCCTGTCGTACATCGCCGCGAGCTGTCCGGGCCCGCCCAGCATCTCGTGCGCCTCGACGTGTTCGGGCTCGGCTGCGGCGCGGGTGCGCTCGGCGAATCGCCGGAGCACGTTGTCCTTGGTGTCGAGAAGGACGATCTCGTGAAACCCTGCGGCCGTCTCCCCGGCGAGCGTTTCCAGCCGTTCGAGGAAATCGGCGCGGCCGAGGAACTGCGGGACGATCACGTCGTGGCCCGCGAGCAGATGGGTCCGCGCGGCGCTCACGGCGAGGTGGCGGGCGAGCGTTCCGGCTTTCGCGGGGTCGTCGCGCCAGGCGCCGAGCAGGCCTCGGATCCGGTCGATGTCGAGATTCAACGTCAACAGATGATCTTCGGCGTACCGCCGGGCGAGCGTCGACTTCCCGCAGGCGGGCGGGCCGTTGAGCACGATGAGACGCGGCATCAGGCGTTGCGGCGCCACAGATGTCCGACGGCCGTCGCGCTCAGCAGCAGGACGGCGACCGACGCCACCGCGGCCACCGTGAACGGGACGGCCAGCGGTTCTTGCGAGGTCAGGGCGCGCAGCAACGGGTTGGCCAGCGGCAGCCATTTCACCAAGAGGACCGCCGCGAGCGCGAAGATCGCCGCCAAGACCGACCAACCGATGCGCGGAACCAGCAGCCGCGAACAGGGCAGCCCGATCGCGATACCGAACAGCGCGCACAGCGTGTGTGCCGCGGCGCCGAGAGCGAGGGCGCCGATGGGGAAGCCGCCCGACCGGAGGCCCGACCAGGCCAGCGTCACGACGGTCAGCACGGCGGCGCAGGCGAACACGGCCAGGGTGGCACCGCCGAGGACCGATCGCCAGCGTCGCGCGTGGCTGAAGGTCACCAGTCGCTGGACCGGGTCTTCGACGTCGAGCATCGCGATGGTCAGCCAGCACGAGACCACCAGGAGCGAACCCGCGCTGATCCCGTACTGCGGCAGTAGCGGCGACTTCGGATCCGTGTAGAGCACGGTGTTCACCGCGAGGTAGGCGAGGATCGCGGGAAGGTAGCGCTGGGAATGCCCGAGCAGCGCGAGGTAGTAGCGGGTCATGGCGAGCACGGCGCCACCTCCCGGACCGAGAAGCCGCGGTTGAGCGCGCGCAGCAGGACCGCGTCCGTGTGCCCGGCTTCGACGGTCAAGGTGACCTTCCCGCCTTCGGCCACGGCTTGGCTGACGCCCGGTTCCGAGGACCAGTCGCCGTCGGGCCCGTGCAGGACGATCCTCGTCGCGCCTTCTTCGACGTGGGTCAGCAGGCCGTCGTCCATCCGGTAGACGACGTCGGCATGGGCGTGCACGACGGCCGCGCGGTGGTCGGTGAAGACCACGCTCGCGCCCCGTTCCTTGGTCTCGGCGACGAGTTCACCGAGCACCGTGTGGGCCTCGACGTCGAGCCCGGACCAGGGCTCGTCGAGGATCAGCAGCTCCGGCTCGGCGAGGACCGCCTGCGCGAGACCGACTTTCTGGGCGTTGCCCTTCGACAGGGTCCGCAGGGGCGCGTCCGGGCCGCCGACCAGCGCCAGCCGGTCCAGCAGCGGATCGATCGCCGACAAGTCGACATGGCCGTCGATGCGGGCCATATGCCGCAGGTACGCCCGCGCGCTCATCCGCTGTCCCGCCGGGAAGCGGTCCGGCAGGTAGCCGACCCGCGGACTGCCCACGACGTTTCCCGAAGTCACCCGGGAAAGTGCCGCGAGGATCCTGAGCAGCGTCGACTTCCCCGAACCGTTCGAGCCCAGGACACCGACCACGCGACCCGCCGGGATGTCGAGGTCGACGTCGGCGAGCACGGGTTCACCGCGGCCGTAGCGCTTACCGACTCCTTCGAGCCGGATCAGCGAGGTCACGCAGCAGCGGCCTTCTGCAGCGCGCGGGTCTCCTGTTCGAGCTCGTTGACCCTGGCGTCGGGGACCGGGTGCCCGGCCGAAGCCATCCAGTTCGCCAGCATCCGGTGCCCACCCTGGGTGAGCACGGATTCGGGGTGGAACTGGACACCTTCGAGCGGCAGCTCACGGTGACGCATGCCCATCACGACACCGGACTCGGTGCGCCCAGTGATCTCGAACACGGCGTCGTCGATGGTTTCGGGCAAAACGGTCAGCGAGTGATACCGCGTGGCGGTGAATTCCGAGGGGAGCCCGGCGAGCACCCCGTCGCCCGAATGGTGGACTTGACTGGTCTTGCCGTGCAGCAGTTCCGGGGCGCGGTCGACGGTGGCGCCGAAGACGACGCCGAGGGCCTGGTGGCCGAGGCAGACGCCGAGCATCGGGATGCGCTTCTCGGCGCATTCACGGATGACCTCCATGCTCTGACCAGCGCGTTCCGGGGTTCCGGGGCCGGGAGAGACGAGCACCGCGTCGAACTCGCCGAGCTTGTCGAGCTCCACCACGTCGTTCCGCCAGACGGTGCAGCCGGCGCCGAGCTGGGCCAGGTACTGGACCAGGTTGTAGACAAAACTGTCGTAGTTGTCGACGACGAGCACGCGCATGAAGCCAGCTTAGCGGCTCCCAGCAGGTGGACCGTACGCCAGATCACAATGATTGTTAGGGCTACCTAACTTACCGTGGTAGGAGTGAGCCGTTCTCTTCGTGTAGCCATCGTGGGTGCCGGTCCGGCCGGCATCTACGCCGCCGACATCCTCGACAAGTCCGACGCCGACGTGACGATCGACCTGTTCGAGCGCATGCCGGCGCCGTTCGGGCTGATCCGGTACGGCGTCGCGCCCGACCACCCCCGGATCAAGGGCATCGTCACCGCCCTGCACAAGGTCCTCGACAAGCCGAACATCCGGCTGCTGGGCAACGTCGACTACGGGACCGACCTGAAGCTCGACGACCTGCGCCAGTTCTACGACGCGGTGATCTTCTCGACCGGCGCCATGGCCGACCGCGCGCTCGACATCCCCGGGATCGACCTCGACGGCAGCTACGGCGCCGCCGACTTCGTCTCCTGGTACGACGGGCACCCCGACGTGCCGCGCACCTGGCCGCTGAACGCGACCTCGGTCGCGGTCCTCGGGGTCGGGAACGTGGCGCTCGACGTGGCGCGGATCCTCGCGAAGACCGCCGACGAGCTGCTGAGCACCGACATCCCGGACAACGTCTACCAGGGGCTGAAGGCCAGCCCGGTCACCGACGTGCACGTGTTCGGCCGTCGCGGCCCGGCGCAGGCGAAGTTCACGCCCCTGGAGCTGCGCGAGCTGGACCACTCGCCGAACGTCGAGGTCATCGTCTACCCCGAGGACATCGAGTTCGACGAGGGCAGCATCGCCGCGCTGCGGGCGTCGAAGCAGATCGACATGGTCGTGAAGACGCTGCAGGAGTGGGCGATCCGCGACCAGGGCGACCGGCCGAAGCGGCTGCACCTGCACTTCCTGCACTCGCCGTGCGAGATCGTCGGCGAAGACGGCAAGGTGACCGGCCTGCGGACCGAGCGCACCGAACTCACCGGTGACGGCAACGTGCGTGGCACCGGCGAATTCCACGACTGGGACGTCCAGGCCGTCTACCGCGCGGTGGGCTACCTGTCGTCGCATCTGCCGGAGATCCCGTTCGACCACACCACCGGCACCGTGCCGAACCAGGCGGGCCGGGTGCTGGACATCGACGAGGAGCAGGTGCCGGGCGTCTACGTGACCGGCTGGATCAAACGCGGCCCGGTCGGTCTCATCGGCCACACCAAGGGCGACGCGGCCGAAACCATCGCGAGCCTGCTGGCCGACGCCGACGACCTCACGGCTCCGGCCGTCGAGGACCCCGACGCGATCCTCGGCTTCCTGACCGAACGCGGCGTTCCCTTCACCACCTGGGAGGGCTGGGGCAAGCTCGACGCCCACGAGAAGTCGCTCGGCGTCCCGCACGGCCGGGAACGCGTGAAGGTCGTCGAGCGCGACGAGATGACCCGCATCTCGCGCTCCTGACAACTGCGCGTGAAGGCCCCCTTCCCTCGGCTGAGTCGAGGGAAGGGGGCCTTCACGCTGAGCCGAGGTAAGTCAGGACCGCGAGGACCCGGCGGTTCGTGTCGTCCGAAGCGACGATGCCGAGCTTCGCGAAGATGTTCGCGGTGTGCTTCCCCACCGCGCCCTCGCTGAAGTGCAGCCGCGAAGCGATGGCCGCGTTGGAGCAGCCCTCTGCCATCAGCCCGAGCACCTCGCGTTCGCGCGAGGTCAGCGCGGAAAGGGGGTCGGAAGCGTTGCCCGCCACCAGTTTCGCGATCACTTCGGGATCCATCGCGGTCCCGCCACCGGCCACCCGTCGCACCGCGTCGACGAACTGGTCCGCGTTGAACACGCGGTCCTTCAGCAGATAGCCGATCGCGCCGGCGCCGTCGGCCAGCAGTTCTCGCGCGTAGAGCTGCTCGACGTGTTGTGACAGAACGAGAATCGGCAACCCGGGGATGTCTCGCCGTACGGCCAGCGCGACCTGAAGTCCTTCGTCGGTGAGTGTCGGCGGCATCCGGACGTCGACGACCGAAACGTCGGGCCGGTGCGTGCGCAGCGCCCGGTCCAGCTCCGGCCCGGTGCCCACCGCCTCGACGACGTCGAAACCGTGCGCGGTCAGCAAATGCGTCAAGCCGTCTCGGAGGAGGTACTGGTCCTCGGCGACGACGCATCGGGGTCGAGCTGGCACGGGATCTCCATGATCGCCTTCGTCGGCCCGCCGGGCGGGCTGGTCAGAGCAAAACTACCGTCGAAGGCGCCCAGCCTGCGTTCGATCCCGCGAATCCCGCTCCCCCGGGCCGCGTTCGCGCCGCCCTTGCCGTCGTCGGTCACCTCGATCCGCAACAGACCGTCCTCGTAACCCAGTTCGATCGACACTCGCCGCGCCTCGCCGTGCTTCGCGGCGTTGCCCAGCAACTCGCTGACCGCGAAGTACGCGCACGCCTCGGCGGGCTGCTCCAGCCGAGGCAGGACCCCGTTCACCGACGCCCGCAGCGGACTGTCCAGCGCCATCGCCCGCACCGCGTCACCGAGCCCGCGCTCGGACAACACCGGCGGGTGAATCCCGCGCACCAGCAGCCGTAACTCGGTCAGTGTCTCGGACGACGTCTGCCGCAGCTCGACCGCCAGCCGTTTCGCCGCGGCCGGGTCGCTGTCGATCAGAGCCTCGACCGCGCCCAGCTTCATCCCCATCGCGACGAGCCGCGACTGGACGCCGTCATGCAGATCGCGCTCGATACGCCGCAGCTCGGCGGCCTGCGCGACCGACGCGTCGGTCCGTGTCTGCTTCAGCCGTTCGACACGCTGCGCCAGCCGCGAAGCCTCTGTCGGCCCGAGAAGCAGCTTCGCGAAACGCGCTCCCGAGCGGGCCAGCCACGGCGCCGCGAGTAGCCCGGCGATGATCGCAGCCACCGCGACGGGAGTCAGCGCGAGCGCTTGCCCGACAGGCCGCCACACCCACAGCGCCACCACAGCCAAGAGGCCGGAGAACACGAGTGCCGCGGTCGGCACCACCATCAGCAGTAACACCACCGAGTCGACCACCGCGGCTGCCAGGTCGCGCCACGTCGCCCGGTCTCGTATGACCCAGCGCAAACGCGCCAGCCGCGCCGGCCACCACGGTGTGTCGTACAGCTGCCGTCCGTACTGGTACATCCCATCCGCCCGGGGGACGGGGAACGGCGGCTCCGGCAGATACGGCCGGTCGATCCGCACCCCGGTCCAGGTCTTGGCCTCGCGGCGCAGGGTGTCGGTCACCGTGCGACCGGCGACGACCATCGTCGGGAACAGCGGAGACGGCCAGATCAGGCTGAGCAGCGTCGGGATCGCCATCCCCAGTTGCGCGACCGAAAGCGCGAACAGGCCCAGCTGGAATCCCAGCGCCTTCGACCCGCTCCTCAACCGGCCGTCCCCGGCGCGAGCCGGGCGGGGTCCGAGCCACCAGCGCGTCCACTTCCCGTACAGCCGGAGTGCGCGCGGCCCGCACAGCAGCACCGCGGGCATCAGCAGCAGGCCCGCGACCGGATTCCACAGCTGCCAGCCGAGGTCACGTCCGGTCGCGGGATCGTCGGAGATCCACTCGAACCGTTTGGTCCACTTGATGAACCACGACCGCTTGAACAGGCTGTTCCCGTCGCGGTACCAGCCGTCGCGCTCGCGTTCCGGTTCCGGCGGCGCCGGCCGGTAAGGCGGTTCGACGTCGACACCGCACCAGCGTCCGGCCAGCCGCCTCGTGAGCGCGGCGCGCGGACGCGTCCCTTCGAGTGCCAGCGTGTAGGCGAAGACCAGGCCGACACAGAGCAGGCAGAAACCCACCAGTTCGAGCAGCAGGTCCAGCCAGCTCACCAGCGCCAAGCCCGCGAGCGCGAAGCCCCGGCGCACTGAGGTGAGGTAGGTGCGGATCATGCGGCGAAGTCTTCCCCACCGGCCCGGCCCGGCACAGTGACCGCAGGCCCCCGGTCAGGGTGGGTCCAGCCCCACCCCGGTTGTGGGTTCAGCGCCATTCTGGCCAAGTCCGTTGCGCCATAACGTTTTTCGCATGCCACTCATCGAAGTCAGCAACCTCCGCAAGACGTACGGGGAGCGCGTCGCGGTCGACGACGTTTCGTTCCACGTGGAACAGGGCGAGATCTTCGGGATCCTCGGGACCAACGGCGCGGGCAAGACCACCACGGTCGAATGCCTCCAGGGCCTGCGGACTCCGGACTCCGGCACCATGTCGGTCCTCGGTCTCGACCCGGGCAAGGACCACACCGCGCTGCGGCAGCGCCTCGGCTCGCAGCTCCAGGAGAGCCGCCTGCCGGACAAGATCAAGGTCCACGAGGCGCTCGACCTCTACGCGTCCTTCTACGCGAATCCCGCCGACACCGGCGACCTGCTCGCGAAGCTGGGCCTCACCGGGCAGCGGGACCAGTACTTCGGCAAGCTTTCCGGCGGCCAGAAGCAGCGCGTCTCGATCGCGCTCGCGTTGGTCGGCCGCCCCGAGGTCGCCGTCCTCGACGAGCTGACCACCGGACTGGACCCGCACGCCCGCCGCGACACCTGGAAGCTCGTCGAGACCGTGCGCGACGCCGGTGTCACCGTCCTGCTCGTCACGCATTTCATGGACGAGGCCGAACGCCTCTGCGACCGCCTCGCGATCTTCGACGCCGGCCGCGTGGTCGCCACCGGCACCCCGGCCGAACTCCGCGACCGCGCCGGGAAATCCACTTTGGACGAAGCCTTCGTGACCCTGACCGGCCGCGACTGATCCGAGGAGACGGAAATGAACACGCTCGCCAAGATCACCCTCACCGAAACGAAACTCGCTTTCCGCACACCCGGCTTCGTCCTCGGCGGGCTGCTCCTGCCGACGGCCATCACGGCCGTGCTCGGGGCGATTCCCGGCATTCGCGCGGAGAGCGGAACGACGACCGGGATGCGCTTCCTCGACGCCTGGGTGCCGTCGATGATCGTGCTGACCATGGCCATGATGGGCCTGCAGGCGATCCCCGGGATCATCGCGTCGTACCGCGAACAGGGCATCCTCCGCCGCTTCGCCACCACGCCGGTGCACCCGGCCCAGCTGCTGGTGGCACAGCTGATCATCAACGTCACCGTGACGATCGGCGGCGTCGGCATCCTCCTCGTGACGGCGGGCGTGGTCTTCGACGTCCCCAGCCCGCGTCACCCGCTCGGCTTCCTGCTGACGTTCGTCCTCGGCACGACCGCGATCTTCGGCCTCGGCCTGATCGCCGCGGCGGTCGCCAAGACCAGCCGCGCCGCGGGCGGGATCGCGTTGATCGCCTACGTCCCGATCATGTTCCTCGGCGGCGTCTGGCTGCCGCGCCCGTTGCTGCCGGAGGTCGTCCGGGACATCGGCGCGTACGTCCCGCCAGGGGTGAAGGCCCTCGAAGACGCGTGGACCGGCACCGGCGCGCAGCCGCTGCAACTCGCCGTTCTGGCGGCTTTCGCGGTGGGCAGTTGTGTCGTGGCGGCGAAGCTCTTTCGCTGGGAGTGACGGCCGCTTCCGCCAAAGTGGTGATGATGATCGTTTTCTCTTGTGGCTTGGCCCGCGGGTGAGTAGTCAGGAAGACGGCCCACGTTCACTGTGTCTCTCTCGGAGGTCCGATGTCTCTGGATGTATCGCCCGCGCTGCTGGAGAAGGCCGAGCGCGGGGAGGTCTCCGACGCCGAATTCGTCGCCTGTGTCCGGGAATCCCTGCCCTACGCCTGGACCGTGATCACCGGTGTCATCGCGGAGGCCGAAGGCGCGGCCGACGGGTTCGCCGACAACGAGACGCCGCCGCCGAGCGAGGCCGAACGCGGCCAGTTGCTGCGGGCGCTGGCCTCGGACTCCATCCGCGGCGGACTGGAGCGGCACTTCGGGGTGAAGCTCGCGTTCCAGAACTGCCACCGCGTCGCCGCGTTCAAACCGTCCCAAGTGGACAGTGATCGCTACCGCGCGTTCATCTCGGTGCGCGGTCAGCTGCTGAACCAGAGCCCGGAACTGCGCGACTGCTAGCCCCTTCGCAGCGCGGGGAGGACTTCTTCCCCGATCCGCGCGATGTTCTCGAGCGTTCCCTCCGGCGTACCGGACGCTTCCACCATCATGATCACGTGGGAGACCCCGGTACGCCGGATGCTCGTTCCCAGCCGGTCGACGCAGTACTCCACGCCGCCGATCGGGTGCATCTCGCACAGCTTGTCGGTGTAGGAGACCGGATCCTTGTCCAGCCCCCGCTTGCCGTCGAGGTACACGTGCCCGGCGAATCCCTCTTTCAGGGAACCCGGCAACGCGGAGCGCACGACGTCCAGCGCGTCGTCCCCGACCTGGCACATCACCGTCGAGACGTGTTCGGCGGCGGAATCCCCGTACGCGGCAAGGGTTTCGATCTTGCCGTCGTCGTCGGTGTGCAGCCCGAGCAGCATCGGCAGGCCGCGATCGGCGGCGAGCCGGACCGCGCGTGAGCCGGCATCGCCGCAGGCCACGACCATGCGTGGCGCGCGCTCCGGCCGCGGCACCATCGGCACCTCGCGGAACTCGAAATGCTCACCCTTGGCCGAGACGGTCTTCGACGTCATCGCCGTGAGCAGCAGGTCGAGGCTCTCCTCGAACCCGGTTTCGTAGCGGGCCGCGCCGGTGCCGAAGACCTCCAGGTCCTGCCACGGCCCGCCCCGGCCGACGCCGATCCGCAGGCGTCCGCCGGAAACCGCGTCGAGCAGCGACCACTGTTCGGCGAGCGCCACCGGATGCGCGACCGACAGCACGCTCACCGCGGTGCCGACGGCGATCCGCTCGGTGCGGCCGAGCACGTGCGCGGCGAGGGTGATCGCGGACGGGCAGACGCCGTACGGCATGAAGTGGTGCTCGGCGAACCACACGTCGTCGAACCCGGCCCGTTCCGCGGCGATGGCGGCGTCGACCGACCGGCGCAGGACATCGGCGTCCTCCTGGCCGGGAAACCGGCCGGAGACGAGAAAGACTCCGAATCGCATACCTACTGGACCGAAACCTCGTTGAACCACAGGCGCGGTTCCAGCCACGGGAAGACGACGAACATCAGCAGCGCCACGACCCCGAGCGCCAGCACGACCGCCGTCATGAGCTTCACCGCGAAGGGCCCCGGCAGCTTGCGCCAGATCCAGCCGTACATCAGCGCGCCTCCGAGATCTTGGGCAGGAGTTCGGCGTAGGTGCCGACCTGGTTCTTCGGCACCTGCTGAGCCAGCACCGCGTGGATGATGAGCCGTTCCTTCGCCGAGAACTTCGGGTGACACGTCGTCAGCGTGAGCAGCGAGACCTGGTCGGCCTTCGGCAGGATCCCCGGGTCCTTGTACGGCACCGGGTTCACCGTGTCGCCCTTGGTCGGGAACACGATGCGGCGGCCGTTGGTCTCGCCGTAGGCGCCGCCGTCGACGGCGTTCGGGTCACGCAGGGTCCCGACGTTCTTGCACTTCGGCTGCGCGCCCTTGCCCGCCGCCCAGCCTTCGACCTCGTCCTTGTACGGCAGCACCTTGTAGATGTAGAAGTCGGTCTGCGTCTCGATGATGATCTGGTCGCACGAGCTGAGGTTGTCCAGGTCGTTGAACGGCGCACCCTTGCCGACCCGGTGGCCGGCGATGGCGAAGTTGCCCGGCTCGCCCGGCAGCGCCGTGCCCTTGTAGTGGCCGGGACCGACTTCGAGCGCGGCCTCGGTGGTGCCTTCCTGGATGGTGAAGTTGAAGTCGGCGCCGAACACCGGGATGTGGATCCTGGCGAACGCCTTCCCGTCGACCAGGTCCGGATGCAGCTGCCGGTCCTTGCCCCACTCGCCGTCCAGCTCCGAACTGGCCTCGGACTGTTTGTTCGCGGAGAAGAGGTCGGTCACGTAGACCTCGTAGACCATGAACAGCAGCACCACGAGGCCCGCGGTGATGAGGAGCTCGCCGACGGTCCTGATGGCGGCGCCGCCCTTGCCCAGTTCGCGCGGCGGACGTTCTTCGGTCGCGGTGCCGCCGCCGACCGGTTCGAAGACGACGGTCTCCTCGGTCGACCCGGGCGGAGGCGCGGGACGACGTCGAGGCGGCGGCGCGTCCGTCCGGCGGCGCGGCGGCGGCGGTCCGTCGTACGCCCTGCCCTCCGGCGGCCTCCGGCGAGGCACCGGCGCCGCTCCCTGGGCACGGCGGGGCGGAATCGCGTCCTCCGGCCTACGCCGGGGGGCCGGACGGCCTCCGCCGGGGGGTCGTTCGGGGTGGCGCCGTCGGTCCCCACCCGGCTCTTCCCGCTCAGCCACGCAAGCTCCTCAGTCTCGAACCAAGCCGCAGTGTCGAACCAGCACAATGTCGAACCGTGTGTGACACCAGTGTCACAGTGCGGGAAATCGACCGGTCCCGGACGGTGCCCAGCGGCGCTCGTTTACGTTAACGTGTGCACGTGGCGCTGGTTGCGCACCCGAAAGCGGGTCATCGCCACCAGGGAAGCCGAACAGTACGCGAGGAACACGATGCCGAAGTCCAAGGTCCGCAAGAAGACGGCGTACACCCCGCCGACCGACCGCCGCACGCCGGTGAAGGTCAAGGCGGCGGGCCCGTCGAACCTGTTCTACAAGATCGTGATGTTCGGCCTCATGTTGATCGGCCTGTTGTGGCTGGTCGTCAACTACATCGCGGGCGACAAGATCCCCTTCATGGCGGATCTGGGCAACACGAACTTCGCCATCGGTTTCGCGCTGATGATCGCCGGGTTGCTCATGACGATGCGGTGGCGGTGAGCATTACCCCGGTTGGCGGCTTGACGCCTAATTACACCGGTGTGACTCATCCCCAGTGTGGATAACCCCTGTGGATAACTACCCCACCTCTTGGGCGCCGCAGCAGAACGTTGTGGTAGTGGCCTGGGTGATCACCCTGTTGTTGCTGGCAGGCGTGCTGTGGCTGGCCTTCGGCGGCGACGTCGGCGGCACCGTCCTGACCGGGGTGGCGATGCTGTCCGTGGGCGCTCTCGCGCTGCACGGCACTCTGCTCCGTCCCCGGCTCGCCGCCGGACCCGACGGAATCCTGGCCAGGACCGTCGGCGGCGCGCACCGCTACTCCTGGTCCGAAGCCCGGCTGCGGTTGCGCACGACGCGACGGCTCGGCCGGGACAACCTGACCCTCGAGGTCGAATCCGGCGACCACCTGCTGGTGTTCGGCCGGATCGACCTCGGTGAGGACCCCAGGGACGTCCTGGACGTCCTCACCGCCCTCAAGGGTCAGGCGTTGTCGTAGTAGTGGACGTCGCCGTTCGGGCCGTGTGACCAGCCCGGGACGGCCGGGCCGACCGCGGGCGGCGCGTACTCCCCGAAGATCTCGTACGGCGCGGCCGGCGAGCAGATCGGGTTGATCTTGACGACGCAGTTCCGCAGCGACCCGCTGAACTTCGCCTTGACGTGGCGGGGCCGCTGGTCCTCGACCACGGCCGAACCCGCGGTGATCTCCCAGCCGGTCGCCGCGCCCGGCCCCGTCGTGCCGACGGTCTGCGTCGCCGCCGACGAAGTCACGCCGGGGTCGCCAAAGCAGATTTTCAACGCCGAATCGACGTAGGCGACACGCAGGGTGATCGTGCTGCCGGAGCCGAGGAAATAGCGTTTGGTGTAGGTGTGGCAGATCTCGGCGGCTTGCCCGGCCTGCGCGACCGAAGGTGCCAGAGCCGTGGCCAGCGCGGCGACGGCGGCGAGAGCTGCTGCTTTCCGGATCTTCATCTCAACCCCCAAGTTGATGATGTGAATGATCAACTCGAAGGTACCCGGAAAAGTTGCTTCTCCACCGGGTAATCGGATGACCCACTCGGGGGAACCGAGGGCTACTCCGGGTAACAGATGTACGTCGGTGCCCCCCGGCTGGTGGTGAGCTCACAGGACGCGGAAATCGTCTGCGCGTCCTTCCAGGCGATGAGCCCGATCATCGCCACCACGACGATCGCGATCCCGCCGAGCTGCCATTTCAGCCGGTTCTTGTCCGGGGCGTACAGCAGCGCGAAGGTGACCAGGAGCCCGGCGACGAAACCACCGGCGTGCCCGAGGATGGAGATACCGGGCACCTGGAACGTGATGAAGACGTTCAGGCCGAGGATCACCAGCAGCCAGGTCGGATTGAGCCTGAGCTTGATGACGATGACCGTGTACGCGCCGATGAGCCCGAAGATGGCGCCGGACGCGCCGACCACCGGGACGGCGTCGAGATCGCTGAAGACCAGGTTCGCGGCCGAACCGCCGAGCATCGAGACGAAGTAGAGCACCGTGAACGGCACGCGGCCGAGCGCGGTCTCCAGCGGGCGGCCGACGAACCACAGCGAGAACGCGTTGCTCGCGATGTGCAGCAGGCCGAACTGGAGGAAGCCCGAGGTGAATACCCGCCACCATTCACCGGCGGCCAGGGTCGCCGGATTCCACAGCTGGCCGAGCTGGAAGAGCTCCGAGAAGTTGTTGTTCGTGACACTGCCGGCCTGCGCGACCGTCACGAAGAAGATGATGACGTTGAGCGCCAGGAGGACAGGCGTCACGACAGCCGTCTGAACGGGCTGTGCGCCCGCGAGCGTGCGCGCGCCGTACCCGGCGTCGCGGTACTGCTTCTGCTGGACGCGGTCCTGCTGCCGTCCTGCCTGGATGCAGTCCGTGCAGTGGAAGCCGACGGCGGCTTCGCGCAGGCAATCCGGGCAGGCCGGACGACCGCAGCGTGAACAGCTCAGCCCGGTCTGACGGTTCGGGTGCCACCAGCAGCCGGGCATGGCGGCCTGCTGGTACTGGGGATTCGGTGGTTGGCTCACGATGCCACCAACCTACCGAAATCCCCAGTGACAGGCTCTCTGATCAGCCCTCGCGGCTGATGCTGACCTTCTCGATGACGATGTCGTTCAGCGGACGGTCGGCCGGACCGGTCGCCGTGCGGCCGATCGCGTCGACGACGTCGCGGGAAGCCTGGTCCGCGACCTCGCCGAAGATGGTGTGCTTGAAGTTCAGGTGCGTCGTCGGCGCGACGGTGATGAAGAACTGCGAGCCGTTGGTGCCGGGTCCGGCGTTGGCCATGGCCAGCAGGTACGGCTTGGAGAACTGGAGCTCCGGGTGGAACTCGTCGCCGAACTTGTAGCCGGGGCCGCCGCGGCCGGTGCCGGTCGGGTCGCCGCCCTGCAGCATGAAACCGTCGATGACGCGGTGGAAGATCGACCCGTTGTAGAACGGGCCCGAGTTCGTGCCCTGAGCGTTGGGCTGGGTGTACTCCTTGCTGCCCTCGGCGAGCCCGACGAAGTTCGCGACCGTCTTCGGCGCGTGGTCGGGGAACAGGTTCAGGTTGATGTCACCCTGGTTGGTGTGCAGAGTGGCCTTCAGCGCGCCACCAACGAGGGATCCCTTGCTTTCAGTCACGAGCTTCATCGTGCCATCTGCGGCAAGATCTGGGGAAAAGGGGCACGATAGGTTACAAGCAACGAAGCAGAATCAAAACGATTGATGAGGTGAAGGCCATGACCCGGGCCGCAGATTCGGTGAGCGAGTCGGCGAAGGCCGGCGCGCTCGGCCTGCGCAAACGTGCCGTCGAGGCGGGTAAGGAAGCCACCGCCCACGCCGTGGAGGTAGCCGAGCAGAAGCTCTCCGAGAGCGCCGGTGAGATCGCTAAGACCAGCCGTCGCGCGCGCAAGAAGCTCGCGAAGAAGACGGAACTGACCCGCAAGGAGCTCAAGCGCAGCTCCAAGGCGGCTCGCAAGGAGGCGCTGGCGAGGATTTCCGAGATGCGGAAGCCGGGCCGCAAGGCCCGCAAGGCCGCCATCCTGGCCGCGAAGTCCGCCGGTGAGTCCAAGCGCCGGGGCAAGAAGGACTTCAAGGCGGCGAAGAAGGACTTCAAGGCCGCGCTCGTCGAGGCGAAGTCCGCCGCCAAGGGGACGCGCAAGCGTCGCCGCTGGCCGTGGGTGATCGGTATCGCCGTCGTCGGTGCCGGTGCCGCCTACGCGCTGCGTTCCAAGCAGGAGCCGCCGGTCGCGCCCGCGCCGCCGAAGGCTCCGCCCGCTCCTCCGGCGAAGCCCGCGGCTCCGGCCGCGGCCGCTCCGAAACCCGCTCCGGCGAAGCCTGCCGCTCCCGCGAAGCCCGCTGCTTCCGGCCCGGCCGGTGGTTCGGGTGCGGGTTCGGGTGCGGCCAAGCCCGCGGCGCCGAAGAACGGGCACCAGGCTTCGAACGCCTCCGCCGACAAGAAGAACTGACGCTTCACCCATATCTGCTATCGCGAAACGGGTCGCCCGGGACCGCAGTCCGGCCCTGGGCGGCCCTTTCACGTTCCGGTGAGTTCGTAGCCCGCTTCTTCGACGGCGGCGCGGACGTCGGCGATGTCGAGGTCCTGGTCGCTGGACACGGTGACCGTGTCATCGTCGACGTCCACCGCCACGGCGGTGACACCCGCGATGCTCTCGATCTCCTCGGCGACGAAACCCGCGCAGTGGCCGCAGGCCATTCCGCGCACGGCGTAGGTGCGCGCGCTCATTTCGCCGGCACGGTGCGGGTGAGCGTGTGTCCCCGGCGCATCCGGCCGTCCGGGGTGAACTCCCCGAAGAAATAGACCTCCATCGTGAGGTCCTTGCCCCGGTTCGTCACGTACAGGGTGCTCCGCGCGGCGATCCGGTCGCCGTCAGCCACTGCTTCGTGCACTTCCATCCGCCCCGTGGGCCGGTTCTTGCGGACCGGGCGGGTGTGCGCGATGAGCTTCTCCCGGTCCATCCGGTGCCCGTCGGCGATCTGCACGATGTCGGGCGTGTGATGGCGGTCGACGATCACGCCCGCGTCTTCGTCGCTGTTCACGAGCTCGTCGTGGAAGGACGCGTGGAAATCCGCGATGAACTTCTTCGGATCGGTGCCGTGGAAGGGCGTCATGGTGCTCCCCAAGCCGCATGAACTATCTCTTACACGATGTAAGATATCCGCTGGACGCGAAGTTTGACAAGGCGTAAGAAATACGAAGGGGCGCCGTCACCCTCGACGTGATGTCGAGAGCGGACGGCGCCCCTTCGGGTGTTCGGCTCAGCGCGTGGCTGAACGGGTCACGCGGTCGCGGCGTGCTTGTCGATCAGCTGGCCGAGGCGGGGAAGGGCCTCCTCGACGTTCTTCTTGCCGTTCGGGCGCAGCTTCGAGTAGACCTTCTTGATGCTGTCGCGGCTGCTCTTCTCGGCGCGCGAGTCGGTGACCGACAGGAGCGCGTCCGAGGCCTCGTCGCTGCGGCTGACCAGGTAGGCACCGAAGTCGTTGCCGCCCTTGGCCTTGTAGTCGCCGTAGAACGGCTCGAGGGCCACGGTGAAGTCGTCGAGCAGGGTGTCGACGGCGGCGGGGATGATGCCCGGCTTGATCTTCTTGACGGCGGCGAAGCCGGTCTTCACGACGGCACCCGAAACGCCGCCCTTGTCCGAGACCTCGGCGTCGACGAGACCTTCGAAGTCGCTCACGACCGCCGGGCGACGGCTGGAGTCGAGCAAGATTTCCTTGAGGGTGTCAGCCACGAAACCTGTCCTTTTGTCTTATGGGGAGAAATGATCTTTTGTGCCGCCGAGCCACACCGCAAGGCGGCCTCCGCCGGATCTGGCGCCCGCGCTGGTCCCGCGAAACCTCGCGCGTGCGGCACAGGGTAGTACAAGATCAACTTCACTCTGACGTGTGGATACCACTACCTAGAGCTTCAGCTCACCGATAGCCTCCTTCGCCACCGTACGTGCTTTGATGCTCTGCTTCTGGTTGGTGGTCACGACTACCGCGTTCCCACCTTTCGCGACGGCGTAAACGGCGCCTTCGCCGGAAGGCTGGTAACCGCCCTTCCAGCCAGCCGGTTCGTCGGCCGGGTTCGAGGTGTCGATGGGCGCGGCCTGATCCACCAGCGCCTTGGCCACGGCGGGTTCGCCGACGTACACGCGCACGGTGAGCTGCAGTTTCCCGCTCAGCGCATAGAAGAAACACGTCGGATGCGGCTGATCGGCCGAGGTCTTGACCTTGGAGACCTTCTGCCCGTTGGCGTCCGAGACGAAATCGTTGCCGAGGTACGGGCACGGGCCCTTGCCGGTGGGTTCCGGGGCCGGCGGGATGCTGGGCGCCGCGGTCTTCGACGGCGCCGGCGAACTCGCCGCGGGCGGCGGCTGTTCCGTCGGCCCGCAGGCCGCCAGCAGCGGCACGACGAGCGGCAAGATCAGAAGACGTCGCATAGTGGCGTCCAGTGAAGCAGATCGCCGTTTTCGTGCGACGATGGCGCTGCGCGAGGAAGTCTTCGGGAGGGTCAGTGCTCAGCAAGGAGCAGTACCTGGGTGCGGTGGCAGAGCGTATCCAGCGCAGCGGGGGCAGGCTGAACACCGTCCAGATCGGCCCGAGCGCGGCCGTCGTGGGCCTGTTCACCGAATCCGTGATGATGTCGACGATGAACTACTGCGTGGTCGCCGCGGCGATCCCGGAGGTCACCGCGCCCGCGTTGTACGACTTCACCAGGCTGGCGACGCAGCACGCGCGCGCGAACGTGATGGGCACGGTCGGCTGGACGGCCGCTTCGGTGGTCATCGCCGGGCTGATCGGCGACCGCGTGTACCCGGACGCCGCGCAGGCCGCGTCGGCGAAGTCCGGCAACCAGTTCGGCGGCGAGACGCGCATGGTGGCCGTCGACGTTTCCGCGGCGCAGATGTACGCGTTCGTCGGCGGGAAGCTGTGGGGCGCGGCGGTGCAGGGTTCGGTGAACGCGAAGCTGACGTTCTGTTTCCCGCAGCCCGCCGAGGTCTATCAGCAGGTGCAGTGGGCGCAGTCGCAGGGCCAGCAGCCGCCCATGCCGCCCGGTCCGCCTCAGCCGCCGCCCGGTCAGCAGCCGCCTCCCGGCTGGCAGCCGCAGCAGCCACCGCCGCCGCAGTACCCGGTCGGGCCGCCGCCCGCGCAGGGTCCGCCGCCGGGTCAGCATCCGCCGCACTATCCGCCGCCCGCGCCGGGTTATCCGCCGCAGCGCCCGCCGGGGTACTGATGAACCGCACGTTGCGCGGCTGGCCGTCGTTCCCCCAGGAGCTTCCGGAGTTCGACACCGAGGCCGCACCGGAGACCCCGCGTGAGCTTTTCCTGGAATGGCTCGAAGAAGCGGGCGAACACGTCCTGGCGCCGCACGCGGTCACTATGTCCACAGTGGACTCCGAGGGCATCCCGGACGCACGGGTGGTGATCCTCAAGGACGTCGACGGGGACACCTGGGCGGTCGCGACGAGTTCCGAGAGCCCGAAAGGTGTTCAGCTGGCGAAGAATCCGTTCGCCGCGCTGACCTTCTTCTGGCCGGGGCGAGGCCGTCAGGTGCGCCTGCGCGGCCCGGTCTCGCCCGCCGATCCCGGGGTGTCCGCCGCCGATTTCACCGCCCGGCCGCCGGCTTCCCAGGTGGAGGCGTTCATCGGCAGGCAGTCCCAGGTGCTCGAAGACCCGGCCGATCTCGACCGCGCGGCCGCGGAAGCGGAGCGATGGGTCGAGGAGAATCCCGGCGTGGCACCGGAAACCTGGACCCGCTATCTGGTGACGCCGTCCGAAGTGGAGTTCTGGCAGGCGAGCCACGACCGGCGGCACAAGCGGCTCCGCTACCGGCGCGAGAACGGAAGCTGGCGCACCGAACGCCTCTGGCCGTAAACGGTAACTGGGAACGACGATCGTCGGGTTGTCGTGGATGATTCACGTCGGCGACGGTGAACGCCCACCTTGTCCCCAGATCGTTCGGAGGCGAAATGTCCACACGCCGTCGCATCGGGGGCGCCTTGGCCGCCACAGGGCTCGCCCTGCTGGCCGTCACGACGCCCGTCGCGAGCGCCCAGACCGGCGACCCGGCGAGAGGGCTGTACTCGGTGGAGGGCGCGTCCACGCCGGACAAACGCACCGAGGTCGCCCGTACCGGCGTCGACGTCGCGGGCTCGCGCGGCGGCGCGCTCACCGTCGTCGCCACGCCGGGACAGGCCGCGGCCCTGCGCGCCAACGGCTTCGGCCTCAAGTCGCTCGGCGACTTCGACAGCATGCTGAAACAGCGGAGCGCCCGTGCGGGCACCGCGGCGGTCGCCGGCGACTTCCCGCCGGGCGACGAGGCGTACCACACCTACGCCGAAACGACCGCGGAGCTGCAGAAAGCCGCGAAGGACCACAGCGACATCGCGACGCTGTCCAGCGTCGGGAAGTCCCATGAGGGCCGCGAGCTGAACCTGCTGAAGATCAGCGACAACGCGGGCACGGACGAGAACGAGCCCGAGGTTTTGTTCACCTGCAACCAGCACGCACGCGAACACCTCACCACCGAGATGTGCCTGCGGATCGTGCAGCGGTTCACCAGCGGCTACGCGACCGACGCGGCCATCAAGAAGATGGTCGACGAGCACGAGATCTACGTGATCCCCAACGTCAACCCGGACGGCTCCGAGTACGACATCACCGGCGGCGAGTACCAGGGCTGGCGCAAGACGCGGAAGCCCGTGCCGGGCAGCAGCGCGATCGGCACCGACCCGAACCGCAACTGGGACTACAAGTGGAACTGCTGCGGCGGTTCGAGCAACAGCCCGTCCGCCGAGGACTACCACGGCCCGTCGGCGTTCTCCGAGCCCGAGACCAAGGCGGTCGCGGACTTCGTCGACTCCCGCGTGGTCGGTGGCGCGCAGCAGATCAAGACGCACATCGACTTCCACACCTTCTCGGAACTGGTGCTCTGGCCGTACGGCTACACGAAGGCCGACACCGACACCGGCCTGAGTGAAGAGGAAGCGAAGCGCTTCGCCGACGTCGGCAAGCAGATGGCCGCCACCAACGGCTACACCCCGGAGCAGTCCAGCGATCTGTACGTCACCGACGGCGACGTCAACGACTGGTTGTGGGGCAAGCACAAGATCCTCAGCTACACCTTCGAGATGTATCCGAAGGACGGCGGGATCGACGGCTTCTACCCGCCCGCTTCGGTGATCCCGGAGCAGACCGCCCGCAACGACAAGGCGGTCGACATCCTGATCAACGAGGCGAAAGCCTGAGATCGGCCACTCGCGACGCCCGGCTCTTCGGCGAATCCAAGCTGAAACTCCGGGCGTCGCCCAGTTGGTCACGGACGAATTCCTCGGTCCGCGCGATCGTCTCGCGCAGCGCGGCGTCCTCGTCACCGAAGAACTTGTGGACGATCTTGCCCGTCTCCGTGTCGAACTCCCAAAGGCCGGCGATGCGGCCTCGGTCCACGATGACGTGACTCGGCGGATCCGCTTGCCCGCCCAGCGTCTCCCCCACACGGCCTCCGGGTACCGGCCGTTCGACGTCGGCGTCGGCGAGCAGCCGCCGCATCTCGCGGTGCAGCAGGTGGATGCCGTCGATCCCGGCGAGCAGCGCGTACGACGGCTGGGACGGCACGGTGAACGCGGCGAACTCGTCGGCGATCTCCTTGGGCATCAAGAGATCGGTGCCGTCGAGCGGGACGAGTGTCAACTGTTCCGCGATCTTCTTCGCACTGGCCGCGGTGAAACCGGAGAACCAGCGGAAATGCTTGAGCGACGCCGGAGCAGCCCACGAGAAGTAGCGCTTGGCGAGTTCGGTTCGCGCGGTGTCCATATCGGACAGTCCGCCGCGCGGGGACGGCGTCCAGCGGACATAGCCGTAGCGCTGCTGGTCCAGCCGTCCGTTGACCGGCACCCGTCGGATGTCGCCGCGGGCTTGGAGCAGGCCGAGCGCGAGCGGCAACGTCGTGGTGGTACCGCGTTTGCGGCCCGCTTCCCCGAGGTTGCGCACCGCCGATCCGGCGGCGTCCTTGATCGCGGTCGGAGCGAGCGGTTCGCCGTCGAGCAGATCTGCCACGACGATGCACAGTTGCTCGATCTCGGCCTGCGTGACGCCGAGGTATTTCTCCGCGGCCGCGAGTTCACCGGCGGGCGCCGCGGCCCCGACGGTCAGGCCGAGTTCGAAATCCGCCGACGGCAGGAGGTAAGTGCAGCCGCGCGCCGAAGGCAGTTCGTGGATGGCGAGCCGCGCGACGTCCGCGTCGACCGTCTCGCGATCGAGACGGGCTCTGGCGAACAGCCCGAGATAAGGCGCCGATCCGCCGACCGACCGCATCCAGCCGGTCCGCTCCAGCACCGCGGCCGCCGACGATCCGTGCAGCGTTCCGTCGAGCCCCTGCCGATGTGCCCACCACGCGCGCAGCTTGTCGGTCGCCATGACTCCACGGTAGGCGGCGCCCTTCGGCCTGGCAGGATGACCGGATGCTGGTCGAACTGGCCATCGGCGACGCGTACGGCGGCTCCTTCGAGCACGCGTACCCGAGCTTCGTGGCCGAGCACAACAAGCTGGCCGGTTACGTGGCGCAGCCCGGTGCCCAGGCGGGTCGCTACACCGATGACACGCAGATGACGATCGCGATCGCCGAAGTCCTCGTGTCGGGACGGCGATGGACGCCGCTGCTGCTCGCCGAGCAGTTCGTGCGGGCGTACCACCGCGATCCGCACGACGGCTACGCGCCGCGTTTCCATCAGCTGCTCAGCGAGGTCCGCGACGGCGAAGAGCTGCTACGGCGGCTTCAGCCGCAGAGCGACAAGAGCGGGGCGGCCATGCGCGCCGGGCCGATCGGGCTCCTGCCGACCGTCGACGACGTCCTCTACCACGCGAAACTGCAGGCCAGGATCACCCACGACACCCCCGCGGGGATCGCCGCGGCGCAGGCTGCCGCGCTGGCCGTGCACTACTGCCACCATCGGGTGGGTCCGCTCGCCGAGGTAGCCAGGTGGATCGACGGGATCCTTCCGGAGGACGTCGGGCACGGCGGCTGGGCGCTGCCGTGGTCGGGCAAGGTCGGGCCGCAGGGCTGGATGAGCGTGCGTGCCGCGCTGACCGTGTTGACCGGCGGCGGAGGACTGGCCCGGATGCTCCACACCGCCGTCGCGCTCACCGGCGACGTCGACACCGTCGCGACGATCGCGCTCGCCGCCGCGTCACGCTCGCCCGAGGTCGCCCAGGATCTGCCGACGGCGCTGTGGCGTGACCTGGAGAACGGCGAATTCGGCCGCGACTATCTGGCCGGCCTCGACGCGCGGCTGCTGCACATCTGACGTAGGCGGGCTCCACACGAGGCGGACGCGCGCGTCGGCCGGTTTCGGCAGACTGAGCGGGTGAAGTGGCTGATCAGGGGCGGAGCCGTCGCCGCTTGGCTCGCGGTGAGCGCGCTGCTCGTCGTCGGCACGGCGAACCTGGAGCCCGGCCTCGGGGAACGCCCGGTCGACGCGTTCGGCTTCGCCGTCGTCGTGCTCGCTTGTCTCGCGCTCGCCGCCGCGTGGCGGCTCCCGGTGGCCGCAGCCGGGACGGAAGCGTTTGCGCTGATGCTCTACCTGGGGTTCGGCTATCCCGACGGGCCGGTGTTGTTCGCCGGTCTCGTGCCGCTTTTCGCGCTCGGAACCCTTCGTCCGCGGTGGCTCGCGTACGCCGTCGCGGGCGGTATGGCGGTGATAGTCGTCGGCGCGAACTTGGCCACCGGCGGGGCGGGCGTCCTCGATCTGGTCTTCGTCGGCTGGGCGGGCTTCGCGGTGTTCGCGGCCGACGCGCTCCGAGGACGGCGCGAGCGGGCCGCGGCCGCCGAACGGGCGGAACGCGATCGCGTCCTCGGCGAGCGGCTGCGTATCGCCCAGGATCTGCACGACAGCGTCGGCCACGCGATGGCGGTCATCAACGTCCAGTCGGGGATGGCCGAGCACGTGATCGACGATCACCCCGAAGTGGCGAAGGAAGCGCTCGGTGTCGTCCGCACGGTCAGCGGCACGATCCTGGACGAGCTGAACGCGATGGTGCGGTTGCTGCGTGAGGACTCGGCCCCGCTCCGGCCGGCGCCGGGGGTGGCGGACATTCCCGCGCTGGTCGTGTCGGCGAACCAGGCGGGCCTGGCCGTCACGCTGGACCTCGACGCTCCCGGGATCGGGCAGCCGATCGGCGGCGCGGTGTACCGGATCCTCCAGGAATCCCTCACGAACGCCGCGAAACACGGCAGGTCGCCCGCCGAAGTGACGGTGCGAGCCGACGAAAGCGGCGTTCGGCTTGACGTGATCAACGACGTCCGCGCGCCGGGTCCGGACGTTCCCGGCGCCGGAATCAGCGGAATGGGTGAACGCGCCAGGGCGACCGGCGGCACACTGAGCGCGGGCCGTGAGGACGGGAGGTTCCGGGTGAGCGCGCGATGGCCGTGATCAGGGTGGTGCTCGCCGACGACCAGCTGCTCGTGCGCTCCGGGTTCGCGGCGCTGCTCCGGGCGGAAGCCGGGATCACCGTGGTGGGGGAAGCGGACGACGGTGAGAGCGCGGTCGCCGTCGTCGCGGAGACCGTGCCCGACGTCGTGCTGATGGACATCCGGATGCCGGGGACGGACGGGCTGGAGGCCACCCGCCGGATCATGGCGGACGAACGGCTTTCCGGTGTCCGCGTCCTCATGCTGACGACGTTCGACCTCGACGAATACGTCTTCGACGCGCTGCGAGCCGGAGCGAGTGGTTTCCTGCTCAAGCACACCAGGCCCGCCGATCTGATCCAGGCGGTCCGCGTCGTGGCGGCGGGAGACGCGCTCCTCTCCCCGAGCGTGACCAGGCGCCTGATCGCGGAATTCACCGCCCGGCCGTCACCGGCGCTGCCCCGCGCCGACGGCTCGGCGTTCACCGAACGAGAGCACGAAGTCGTCCTTCGCGTCGCACAGGGGATGTCGAACGAGGAGATCGCGCGGGAGTTCGTGATCAGCGCGGCGACCGTGCGGACCCACGTCAGCCGGGCGATGACCAAGGTCCACGCCCGCGACCGGGCCCAGCTGGTGGTCTTCGCCTACCAGAGCGGGATGGTGCGCGCCTGACGTAGCCGCCGATCCCCACACCGGCACGACGACGCGACCCCCGCCCGGGAGCGACGCTTTCGCCATGAAATTCATCGCGAAAGCCGCTCTGCTCACCACGCTCCTTTCCCTGACGGGGATCACGACGGCGACCGCTGCGGAAAGACCGTCCCGCTGCGCCGAACAACGCTTCGCGGTCCAGGTGAACGGCGAACGCCAGACGATCGCCGGCGAATTCTGTGTCCGGGGGAAACTCACCCCGCGCACGCCGCTCCAGATCCTGCTGCACGGCGGGACCTACGACCGCGACTACTGGGACTGGCCCTACCAGCCACGTCGCTATTCCTATGTGGACAGTGCGACCCGCGCGGGCTACGCGACGCTCAACCTCGACCGGCTCGGATACGGCCGCAGCAGCCGCCCGGATCCGGAAACCCTCGACTTCGAAGCCGGCGGCGAGGCCGTCCACCAGGTCGTCCGGCAGCTGCGCCCGCGATTCCGCACGATCGTCCTCAATGGACACTCGATGGGTGGGCTCGTCGCCGAACGGGCCGCCGGGCGGGGTGGTGTCGACGCCGTGATCGTCAGCGGTATCCCCCGTGACCGGCCGGGCGCACGGGCCGAGGCCGCGTCGCCGTTCCACCCGGCCGAACTGGACCCGAAATTCGCCGGAAAGCCTTGGGCCCGCGGCTATTTCACGACGGTCCCCGGCACTCGCGCACGCACCTTCCACCACCCGGGCACGTACGATCCGGCGATCATTCCAGTCGAAGAAGCCCTCAAGGACACGCTGGCGTCGGCCGAACTCCGCTCGGTGGGACCCGGCGCGGCGAACCGATCGGCGCCGAAGGTTCCGACGGCGTACGTACTCGGCGAACACGACACCCTCGTCTGCGGAAGCGGCGACTGCGGCGCCGACGAGATCGTGCGGGGCAGCGGTCACTCGATCAACACCAGCCTCGCCGCGCAGGCCTTCTACCGGTGGACCTTCACCTGGCTGGCTCGAAACACAGGGTGAACGCGCACGATGCCGTCACCGGCCCGGCGGCGGATGATCTCCGTCGCCGGGCCGGCGTGAAACACCGGCCGTACTACCAGGAAGGCCGGTATCGCAGGCCTTGCTCGTAGTACTGATCGTCGGATTCGGCCGGCTCGGGCGCCTCGTCCTCGGCGGGCCCGGCGGGTTCTTCCGAACGGTCCTTGAGCACCACGTTGTCGGCGCCCGCCGCCGGACGGCGGGACACCGGCGCCGCCGACGGCGTGACGGTTTCCCCTTCCTGCTGGAGCGAAGGGGTGAAGCCGAGCCGCCAGCGGAGCCTGTCGGTGATGTAGCCGGCGTTGCCGATCGGCGCCATCAGTTCCGCACTGCGTTTCGCGGATCCTTGCTGCGCTTCCTGGTAGGTCCGCATGACGGTGTCCGCGATCTCGGCGGGCGACATCCGCGAAACGGCTTCACTCACCCTGAGCCGCGTCATCACCCCGTCGGTGTTGACCGAAACGGAAACGGCACCGTCCGGCGAGGACGCGTCCACCGACAGGGCGGCCAGCGCCTCGAGCATCGCTTTCCGGTCGGCTGGTGGCTTCTTGGCCGCCGGTTTGTCAGCCACGATCCTCCGTCATTCGGTCGGCAGCGGGGAAAGTTCCATCGGCGGTTCCTGGAACTTGCCGTCGTTCGAGATGTCGACGTTCTTGTCCCGGACCCGCTTTTCCGTTCCCTTGTCGGTGTTCTCCGTTTCGAAGTTGCCGGGGTCGAACGTCTCACCCGGGCTGACGTCCGGCGGCTCCGGGATGATCGGCAGGTTGTTGATCTCGGTGTGGATCTTCGAGATCAGGGATTCAGACGCGCGGAACATGGCTTCACGGATGTTGACCACACCGTCGTGGAAGCTGTTGTAGATCATTTCGGGGCTGTCCCCGACGATGTCGGCCTGCACGGTGGCCGCCGTGGCGAGCCCGGCCCCGGCCGCGGCGCCGGCGACCTGCACCCCGTTCGCGGTGGTGAAGAACGCCGCCGCGGTGAGACCGCCCGCCGGTGGCACAGCCGCCACGAGCAGTGCGGTGACAGCGGCGGCGAAGGTCGCGGCCAGCGCCTTCTGGAAGGCGGATTCGTCCTGGCGTTCCTTGTCGTCCCGGTACTTTTCCGCGGCGGTCAGGAACGAAGCGGCGAGATTGCTCAGGTCCGCCCGCGCGGTCGCGATGGCGTCCCGCGCGGCCACGATGTCGGCTTCCAGCACGGTGAGTTTGGTGCCGACCCGGGCGTAGGTGTTCACGAGACCCTGGATGTAGCTCTTGGCGGTCTCGGCGCCTTCACCACGCCACTTGAGCAGGAGGACCAAAGACCGGTCGAGCGGCGCTTTCGTGTCCTGGAAAGCGTTCCAGAGACCTTCGTAGGCCTCGATCATGGTCTGCAGACTGTTCTCGCCGACGAGCTCCGCCTCGGAGAATTCGAGGAAGAAGTCGCGGACCTGTTCCTTGCGACCGCCGGTCATGTCGATGTCGCTGCCGAACGTCCAGTCCAGGAAAAGGAGGTCTAGCGCCGCGAAGGCCTTTTCGGCGCCCGCTTGGAGGTCGTGGGAGATCCCCTCGAGAAGCGCGGCGTTCTTGTCGTCACCTTCGGCGGTGGTTTCCGCGTCCAGCGCGTTGAAATACCCGTCCACGCCGCTACCCCTGGTTCCCGTATGCCGCGCGGTTCACTCGCTGCTTGTTGTCCTCGTCCACGGATTCGTACAGTTCGGCGACCCGTTCCAAGGCCCGGGAAGCGTCCTGCGTGCTGCGGTGCAGTTTCGCGAGCATCTTCTCGACGGCCTGGCGGTGTTCCTCGTACGCCGCCGAAACCCCGCGCATGCCCAGGCTTTTCCCGAACGCGGTGTCCGGCGCGAAAAGGCTGGGGAGAAGGGCTCCCGTGACCGGGTCGGGAGCGGGCACGTCCTGCCCTCGCACGCCGGTATGGGCGGTCGTGACTATGTCCGCGGCCTTCTGCAGTTCCTTGCTCGACAACCTGAGATCGTCGAGGTCGGTTTCGAAACTGACCATGTTCACCTCGCTGTCCGGATTCCACCCCATGTAAGCAGCGTTGACTTGGCTGGGTGCGAGACTTTGTCATCCGCGTACGGTGACGAACGTCACCACTCAGACGCAGACCCAGCAGTAGAGGCGATCCCCCCTGGTCGTGGCCGTGCGGGCGAGCTCCGCGAGGCCGGTCAGCATGGTGGCCAGGTCGGCGGGGTCGGCCTGGCCACCGAACTCCTCCGTTCGGGACCAAGGCTCGGCCACCTCGTTCAGGCGCGCCTCGTCGGCATCGGACAACGCGGCGGTCAGCTCGCCGGTCAGCGCGACGACCAGGCGCGCGCCACCGTCGGCCATGGCGACAGGTTCGATGGCGCGGCCGATGACGGTCTCGTAGTCGACACCGGTGAGCAGGGACTCCAGCGTGCCCAATTGCACGAACGGGTCCACACCTTTGAGCGCGACGGTCGGGAAGGACGCCTCGTCCGGGCCACCGACGAGGTCGATCGTGGTGGCCGCGGCGTCGTCGTCCGGCGCGGCGAAGTAGTCGAAGAGCACACCCATGCGCGCATTCTGCCCGGAAACGAAAAAGGCCACCCGCCGTGCGGATGGCCTTCGAGTTGTGGAGCTGAGGGGAATCGAACCCCTGACCCCCGCCTTGCAAAGGCGGTGCTCTACCAATTGAGCTACAGCCCCGGATCGCAGGCGATCATGATAACCGCCCGCGCCGAAATCAGTTGTTGCGGGACGCGTCCGCGGCCTTGGCCGGGGCGCTTCCGTTCGTGGAAGCGGATCCCAGGGGGCGCTCGGTGGGAGCGGTGGCCTCACGCCAGAGGTCGGCCTCGGCCTTGGCTGCCTTGTTGCGCTTGATCACGAACAGCACGCCGCCCGCGATGACCGCGAGTGCCAACAGCTTCTTCATCAGAAGCCCCCTCTTTCCGCCGAGTTGCTCCGCTTACCCACCGATGCTACTGCACGCCGTTCTCCGGACGCCCGCTGCCCGACGTTCCACGTGGAACAGAAGACCCTGCCGGGAAGAGAAGACCGGCAGGGCCCACCGGTGTCAACACGGGCCACGCCGCGGAACACTCCCGTGGCACGCATGACCTCGGCCACTTGGGCGCCAGGATGTACTCATGCGAGATCCGAAGACCTGGAGCGAACGCGAGTACTTCGCCTCCGTCGCCGAACGACCGCTCATGTTCGGCCTCAGATCTCTCTCCGACTTGGAGTCGTTTCTGACGGGCTACGACCAGCACGCCCTTCGGCACGGCGGCCCCGGGGTCGACGGCTGGAGGGACTGGTTGGTCGCACGTCGTGGGAAGGATTGCAACCACGGCTGGACCGGGCAGGTACGTCACCTCGCGCTGCCGGAAGGCTGGACCAGCTGGGATATCGCACCCGAGCAGGAGGCACGCGTCTCCAAGCTGCTCTTCGAGTTGCTCGACGAGTTCTTGGCCGAACGAGAAGCAGCCGGGTAGCAGAAAAGCCGACCCGCGAGAATCGCGAACCGGCTTTCGGAGTGGGCCCACCAGGACTTGAACCTGGGACCTCTTCGTTATCAGCGAAGCGCTCTAACCGCCTGAGCTATGGGCCCGAACGAGGAGAAGATTACAGGACGCCTTTCGGCGCCCTGCAACCGGGTCACTCTCGTTCGGAAAGGGTCACTTCCAGGCCTCCGGCGAGGTCGGCGGAGACGTTGTAGATGAAGGCGCTGACGGTGGCCAGCGCCGAGATCAGCACGATGTTGATGGCGCCGAGGATGGCCGCGATCCCGAAGACGCGGCCGGCGCTGATCAACGGGTCGGCCGGCGCGTCGGCCCCTTCGCCGCCGACGAGCGACGAGTAGGTCCCGTTGAGTTTGTCCCAGACGCCCATGCCGTCGAGGACGGTGTAGAGGACGCCGACGGCGACGAGCCACACGAAGAACAGCGCGACGCCGAGGACGAGGGACAGTTTCAGCACCGACCAGGGGTCGAAGCGTTTGATCTGCAGGCTGGCGCGACGCGGTCCGCGGCCGGGGCGGCGGAGGGCGGTCGGCGCGGCACGGGTGCGGGAGGCCGACGGGATGGCGGAGGGGGCGGGGTCGCCCTCTCCGCTGTCGCCGAAAAGCCTCTTCGCGGCTGTGCCGCTGACCCCGTGATAGTCGGTCACGGTCGTCGCGTCCCGCTTCGGGTCCGAGTGGGCCACGTCTTCGGTGGCGACCGAAGACACCGAGACCGTCTGCTCGCTGGAGCCTTCGGGTTCCCCGGCGCCGCTGTCGCGCTGCCAGGGCGGGCTCGACGAACCCGCCTGTGCGCCGCCTGCTTCGGGCTTCTCGGATGGTGTCACGAGGTGTCAGTCCTTACCCAGTACGTGGGGCGTCGTCTACTCCTGCTCCGACGCCGGGGTTTCTTCTCCTTCAGTACTACCTGCAGTGGCGACGTCCGAGGGCTCGTCCGCGTTGCGTGCGACCGCGAGAAGAGTTGTTCCTTCGTCGAGATTCATCAGCCGCACTCCCTTCGTCTGCCTGCCTGCCTTGCGCACCTGTCCGGCCGAAGTCCGGATCACCCCGCCGCTGGAGGTGATCGCGTACAGCTCGTCTTCGGCGTCGACGATGACCGCGCCCACCAGCCTGCCACGTTTCTGGTCGTACTGAATGGTGAGCACACCCTTGCCGCCGCGGCCTTGCACCGGGTAGTCGTCGGTCGGCGTGCGCTTGGCGTAGCCGCCGGCGGTGGCGACGAGGAGGAACCGGTCCGGCTGGACGACGTTGATGCCGAGCAGTTCGTCGCCGTCGTTGAACCGCATGCCCAGCACACCGGACGTCGCGCGGCCCATGGGACGCAGGGCCTCGTCGGTGGCGTGGAAGCGGATCGACTGGCCTTCGGCGGAGACGAGGAGCAGGTCGTCCTCGGCGGCCGCGAGGACCGCGCCGACCAGTTCGTCGCCTTCGCGCAGGTTGACGGCGATGAGGCCGCCGGCGCGGTTGGAGTCGAAGTCGGTCAGCTTGGTCTTCTTCACCAGGCCGCGCCGGGTCGCGAGCACGAGGTACGGGGCGACCTCGTAGTTCGGGATCTCGATGACCTGGGCGATCTGCTCGTCGGGCTGGAAGGCGAGCAGGTTCGCGACGTGCTGGCCGCGCGCGTTGCGGTTGGCCTCGGGCAGGTCGTAGGCCTTGGCCCGGTACACGCGGCCCTTGTTCGTGAAGAACAGGATCCAGTCGTGCGTCGAGCAGACGAAGAAGTGCTGGACGATGTCGTCCTGTTTGAGGGTCGCGCCCTGGACGCCCTTGCCGCCGCGTTTCTGCGAGCGGTACAGATCGGTTTTCGTTCGCTTGGCGTAACCCGTGCGGGTGATCGTGACGACGACGTCCTCGACCGCGATGAGATCTTCGACCGAGACCTCGCCGTCGAACGGGATGATCTTGGTGCGCCGGTCGTCGCCGTACTTGTCGACGATCTCCTGCAGTTCCTCGGCGATGATCGCGCGCTGCCGCTCGGGCTTCTCGAGGATGTCCTTGAGGTCGGCGATCTCGAGTTCGATCTCGGCGAGGGTGTCGATGATCCGCTGCCGCTCCAGTGCCGCGAGGCGGCGGAGCTGCATGTCGAGGATCGCGGTGGCCTGGATCTCGTCGACGTCCAGCAGGCTCATCAAGGCGGGCCGGGCCTCTTCGGCCGAGGGCGAGCGCCGGATGAGGGCGATGACCTCGTCGAGCATGTCCAGCGCCTTGACCAGACCGCGCAGGATGTGGGCGCGTTCCTCGGCCTTGCGCAGCCGGAAGCGGGTCCGGCGGACGATGACGTCGATCTGATGCTTCACGTAGTGCCGGATCATCTGGTCCAGCCGCAGCGTGCGGGGCACGCCGTCGACAAGGGCCAGCATGTTGACACCGAAGTTCTGCTGCAGCTGGGTGTGCTTGAACAGGTTGTTCAGCACGACCTTCGCGACCGCGTCGCGTTTGATCGTGACGACGATCCGCATCCCGCTGCGGCTGTTGGACTCGTCGGCGATGTCGGAGATGCCGGTGAGCTTGCCGTCGCGGACCAGGTTCGCGATGTTCTCGACCAGGTTGTCCGGGTTGACCTGGTACGGCAGCTCGGACACGACCAGGATCGTGCGGCCCTTGGCGTCCTCTTCGACCTCGACGACCGCGCGCATGCGCACGGAGCCGCGGCCGGTGCGGTACGCGTCCTCGATCCCGGAGTTGCCGAGGATCATCGCCTTGGTCGGGAAGTCCGGGCCCTTGATCCGGACCAGCAGCGCGGCGAGCAGCTCGTCGTCGCTGGCCTCGAAGTTCTCCAGCGCCCATTTGACGCCGTCGGCGACCTCGCGCAGGTTGTGCGGCGGGATGTTGGTCGCCATCCCGACCGCGATCCCGGAACCGCCGTTGACCAGCAGGTTCGGGAACCGCGACGGCAGGACGTCGGGCTCCTGGGTGCGGCCGTCGTAGTTGTCGGAGAAGTCGACGGTCTCTTCTTCGATGTCCTGCAGCATGTGCATCGCGAGATGCGCCAGCCGGGACTCGGTGTACCGCATGGCGGCGGCGGGGTCGTTGCCCGACGAACCGAAGTTGCCCTGGCCGTCGATCAGCGGGTACCGCAGCGACCACGGCTGCGCGAGCCGCACGAGCGCGTCGTAGATCGCGGAGTCACCGTGCGGGTGGTAGTTGCCCATCACGTCGCCGACGACGCGGGAGCACTTGTTGTACCCGCGGTCGGGGCGGAAGCCGGAGTCGAACATCGAGTACAGCACGCGGCGGTGCACCGGCTTGAGGCCGTCCCGCACGTCCGGCAGCGCCCGCGACACGATGACGCTCATCGCGTAGTCGATGTAGGAGCGCTGCATCTCCTGCTGGATGTCGACCGGCTCGATCCGGTCGTGGTCCGGAGCCGGCGGCAAGGTTTCCGTCATGAGGTCCTTCTCGTGGGAGCAGTCCTAAGGGGACAAAAGAGCGGGACGTCGCTAGACGTCGAGGAAGCGCACGTCCTTGGCGTTACGCGTGATGAAGGAGCGGCGCGCTTCGACGTCCTCGCCCATCAGGACGGAGAACAGGTCGTCGGCCTGCGCGGCGTCGTCCAGGGTGACCTGGCCGAGCAGCCGGTTCGCCGGGTCCATCGTGGTCTCCCACAGCTCTTCGGCGTTCATCTCGCCGAGACCCTTGTAGCGCTGGATCGCGTCGTCCTTCGGCAGCTTCCGGCCCGCCTCGACACCCGCCTGGATGACGGCGTCGCGTTCCCTGTCGGAGTACGCGTATTCCGGGTCCTGCCGCGGCCACTTGATCTTGTACAGCGGCGGGCGCGAGAGGAACACGTGTCCGTGCTCGATCAGCGGGGGCATGAACCGGAACAGGAAGGTGAGCAGCAGCGTGGTGATGTGCTGGCCGTCCACGTCGGCGTCGGCCATCAGCACGATCTTGTGGTAGCGCAGCTTCTCGATGTCGAACTCTTCGTGGATACCGGTGCCGAGCGCGGTGATCAGCGACTGGACCTCGGTGTTCTTGAGGACGCGGTCGATCCGGGCCTTCTCGACGTTGATGATCTTGCCCCGAATCGGCAGGATCGCCTGGTACATCGAGTCGCGGCCTTCCTTGGCCGAACCGCCCGCCGAGTCACCCTCGACGATGTAGAGCTCGCATTCCGACGGGTTGGTCGAGCGGCAGTCCTTGAGCTTGCCGGGCAGCCCGCCGATCTCCAGCGCGCCCTTGCGGCGGACCAGATCGCGCGCCTTGCGGGCGGCCATCCGCGCCTGCGCCGAGGAGATCGACTTGTTGATGATCGTCTTCGCCTCGGTGGGGTTGCGCTCGAACCAGTCGGCCAGCCATTCGTTCGAGGTCTGCTGCACGAACGTCTTGGCCTCGCTGTTGCCCAGCTTGGTCTTGGTCTGGCCTTCGAACTGCGGCTCGGAGAGCTTGATCGAGACGATCGCGGCGAGGCCCTCGCGCACGTCGTCACCGGAGAGGTTGGCGTCCTTCTCCTTGAGCAGCTTCTTCTCGCGCGCGTACGCGTTGACGACGCGGGTGAGCGCGGCGCGGAAGCCCTCTTCGTGCGTGCCGCCCTCGTGCGTGTTGATCGTGTTGGCGAAGGTGTACACCGACGGCGTGAAGCCGTTGTTCCACTGCATGGCGACCTCGACCTCGAGGCCGGTGCCCTTGGCCTCGAAGGAGATCACGGACTGGTGGATCGGGTCCTTGCTGCCGTTGATGTGCTTGACGAAGTCTTCGAGACCGCCCGGGTAGCAGTAGGTCTTCTCCTTGACCCGTGCCGCCTGGCCGGAAGCGTCCGCTTCGGTCTCTTCGTCGGCGACGCGCTCGTCGCGCAGCGAAAGGGTCAGGCCCTTGTTGAGGAAGGCCATCTCCTGGAGACGCCGGGAGATCGTCTCGAAGTTGTACGTCGTGGTTTCGAAGATGTCGCCGTCGGCCCAGAAGGTGATCGTGGTGCCGGTGTCCTCGGCGGGGCCGAGGTCCTCCAGCTCGCCGGGGATCTGGTCGGTGTACACCTGCCGCCAGCTGTGCCCGCCGCGTTTGACTTCGGCGATCAGCTTGGTCGAGAGCGCGTTCACCACGGAGACACCGACGCCGTGCAGACCACCGGAGACCGCGTAGGAGTCGCTGTCGAACTTGCCGCCCGCGTGGAGCACGGTGAGCACGACCTCCAGGGTCGGCTTCTGCTCCTTGGGGTGGATGTCGACCGGGATGCCGCGGCCGTCGTCGACGACGCGCACCCCGCCGTCGGCCAGCAAGGTAACCTCGACCTTGGTCGCGTAGCCGGCCATCGCCTCGTCGACGGAGTTGTCGACCACCTCCTGGACGAGGTGGTGGAGGCCGCGTTCACCGGTGGAACCGATGTACATACCGGGACGCTTGCGGACGGCTTCGAGGCCTTCGAGCACCGTGATCGACGACGCGTTGTACTCGCTCTTGTTCTCGGTCACAGGCGTTGATTCTCCTCGTCTCGCCCGAGCGGACGCTCGCTCATCTCCAGTGTACTTGGCCGCGTTCGCAGACATGCGGCAAGGACACCCCTGATTTGCTCACAGGCGCGCTAATTCGTTCGAAGAAGAGTCTTGACTCATCCGAAGCACTCTGGGCGCGTTCTCGGGGCGCTGGTGGCACAGTCCCGCCGAAGCGCAACTCGGATCAGCCGTACGTGTCACGCGGGCCGCGTCCCGGCACGTGCCGGGGCCCTTTCCGCCAGCTCGGCGCCGTCGGCCCCTGGATCCGCATCTTCTTCACTACGCCGTGCCCGACACCCTTCGCGATCTTCGCCAGCAGCTGCCCCTGGAGCAGGCGAAGCTGCGTCGCCCACGCCGTCGAGCTCGCGCGCACGGTCAGCTCGCCGTCCTTCAAGGCCACCGGCTGGGCGTGTTCGGCGACCTCTTCACCCACAAGCCGCGTCCAGCTCCCGAAGACCTGACCGTTGGCCAGCCGCGTGTTCCAGCCGCGGTCGACCGCGATCCGGGAGGCGAGCCTGCCGAGCGGTTGCGGGTCGCGGGCGTCGGCACCCGGCCCTGACCAGCGACGACGTCGCGGGCTTTGCCCGGCCGAACCGGCTCCCCCTCCGGTGATACGGCCGCGGCGGACGCCCGGTTCAACTCCACGGGCCTTGGCTTTCGCCTTCGCGGCGTCCAGCGCCGCCCGAGCGAGGTCACGCCCAGTGGCCGGTTCCTTGCTTTCGGTATCGGTTGCACCGTTCGATACCGCGGTGGGTTCACGCTGCGTATCGAACAGGGCTCCCTCACCCGGGTTACCGCCCGAGTGGGGGGTGTCAAGCCGCTCATCAGGCCCCTTGGTCACGCGGGGCGATAACGCTTTCCTGGTGTTATCCACACTGTCCACAGGTTTGTCCCCAGATCGGTGGGCAACTGCTGTGGCGCCGATCACCCGGGGTGTCCGCTGCCCGCCGATCACCCTCGGTTGATCTCACCATCCGCCACGAGGAACCGGTGTCCGGCCAGTTCGGCGGGCACGTCCTCGTCCACGGCGGCGGTCACCAGCACCTGCTCGGCGCCTGCCGCCACCTCCGCCAGCCGGGCCCGGCGGCGCCGGTCCAGCTCGGCGAACACATCATCCAGCAGAAGCACCGGTTCCCCGGCCTCGCCACGCAGGAGCTCGTAGCTTCCCAGACGCAACGCGAGGGCGAACGACCAGGACTCCCCATGGCTCGCGTAGCCCTTGGCCGGCGCTTCGCCGAGGATGAGATCCAGCTCGTCCCGGTGCGGGCCGACCATGCTCACGCCACGTTCGAGCTCCAGGTTCCGCGACCGTTTCAGTGCCTCGACCAGCACATCCTTGAGCACAGTCTGGTCGGCGCGAGGGCCGTCCGGATCCCCATAACCCTCCGGCATCGCTTCGCCGAGGCTCGACTTGTACGCGATCTTCGCCGGGCGGGAGTCGGGCGCGACCCCCATGTACGCGGCGGCCACGTACGGCGCGAGATCCGCGATCAGGTTGAGCCGGGCGGCCAGCAGCGCGGCGCCCGCCACCGACAGGTGGTCGTCCCACACGTCGAGCGTCGATAACGCGTACGGGTCTTCGCGTCCCGTACGCCGCTTGCCCGCCGTCTTGAGCAGGGCGTTCCGCTGCTTCAGCACCTTCTCGTAGTCGGCGCGGACCCCGGCGTACCGGGGCGCGCGCAGCACGAGGAGCTCGTCCATGAAGCGGCGGCGCTCCCCGGGATCCCCGCGCACGAGCGCCAGGTCCTCCGGGGAGAACAGCACCGTGCGCAGGATCCCGAGTACGTCGCGGGGCTTGCCGACCGCGCCGCGGTTGACCCGCGCGCGGTTCGCCTTGCCGGGCGTGATCTCCAGCTCGACCGTCAGCTCGCGGTCCTCGTTGACCACCGCGACCCTGATCAGCGCGCGTTCGCACCCGTGTCGCACCAACGGCGCGTCGGTCGCGACGCGGTGCGAGCCGAGGGTCGCGATGTAGCCGATCGCCTCCAGGAGGTTCGTCTTGCCGCGGCCGTTCTGTCCGACGAGGACGGTCGGGCCGGGTTCGAGCGCGAGATCGGCTTGTGGCCAGGACCGGAAGTCGGTGACCTGGAGGTGTCTGAGGTACAACCGTCCTGCCTAGTCGCCGGCTTTCTTGACGGCGTGCCCGCCGAACTGGTTGCGCAGCGCGGCCACGGCCCGCATGGCGGCGGAATCCTCCTGGCGCGAAGCGAACCGGGCGAACAGCGCGGCCGAGATGACCGGCGCCGGAACCGCGTTGTTGATCGCCTCTTCCAGCGTCCACCGGCCTTCGCCGGAATCCTCGACGTAGCCCTCGAGGTCGTCCAGCTCCGGGTCCTCGTCGAGCGCGCGGACGAGCAGGTCGAGCAGCCACGAGCGGACGACGGTCCCCCGCTGCCAGCCCTTGATCACCGCGGGCACGTTCTCGACGACCTTCGCGGCTTCGAGCAGCTCGAAACCTTCGGCGAAGGCCTGCATCATGCCGTACTCGATGCCGTTGTGGATCATCTTCGCGTAGTGACCGGAGCCGACGGCGCCGGCGTGCGAGAAGCCTTCGTCACGCGGGCCTTCGGGGCGAAGCGCGTCGAAGATCGGCATGGCCTTCTCGACGTCCGAAGCCGCGCCGCCGACCATCAGGCCGTAGCCGTTGTCCTTGCCCCACACGCCACCGGAAACCCCGCAGTCGAGGTAGCCGATCTTCTTCGTCGCGAGCAGGTCCGCGTTGATCCGGTCGTCGGTGTACTTCGAGTTGCCGCCGTCGATCACGAGGTCGCCCTCGGACAGCAGGTTGCCGAGCTCCGCGACGGTCTGCCGGGTGGGTTCGCCGGCGGGCACCATGATCCAGACGATCCGGGGACCGTCCAGTTTGGACACCATGTCCTCGAGTGAGGTGGAGTCGGTGACGTCGGGGTTGCGGTCGTAGCCGACCACCTCGTGACCGGCCGCGCGCAGCCGCTCACGCATGTTGAACCCCATCTTGCCGAGGCCGATGAGTCCCAGCTGAGCCATGAAGATCCCCTTTGGTGCGAACAGAAATGGCGGCCGGTCAGCCCGGGAGGCGGACCGGCATCAGGAGGTACAGGTAGCCGGGGACGACGTTGCCCTCCTCGTCGGCTGGCTTGATCAGCGCCGGCCGGTTCGGGGTGGTGAACGTCAGTTCCGCCCGGTTCGCGTTCAGCGCGCCGAGCCCGTCGACGAGGTAACCCGGGTTGAACGCGATGGTCACCGGCTCACCCTCGTAGTCGACCTGAAGCTCTTCTTCGGCCGAACCCTCGTCGTCGCCACCGGCGGAAAGCCGCAGCGAACCGTCGTTGAACTCCAGCCGCACCTGGGTGCCACGCTCGGCGACCAGCGAAACACGCTTGATGGACTCGGCGAGCGCGGAGACCTCGATGACCGCGCGCGACGTGTGCTGCGCCGGCAGCAACTGCCGGTACGGCGGGAACTCCGCGTCGAGGAGGCGGGTCGTGGTGTAGCGGCCGGAGCCGGAGAGACCGAGGAGGCCTTCACCGCTGGCGAGCGCGAGGCGGATCTTGGAGCCGCTGGCGCCGAGCGTCTTCGCGGCCTCGGCGAGCGTGCGCGCCGGGACGAGGACCGCGGCGTCGGACAGGCCCTCGGCCGGCTCCCAGGTGAACTCGCGCATCGCGAGGCGGAAGCGGTCGGTGGCGACCAGGGTCAGCGAGGAGCCGGAGATCTCCAGCCGCATCCCGGTCAGCATCGGGAGGGTGTCGTCCTTGCCCGCGGCGACGACGACCTGGGTGACGGCCTGGCCGAACGCGTCGCCGGTGAGTTCACCGGCGAAGGCGGGCTGGGACGGGAGCTGCGGGTAGTCCTCGACCGGCATGGTCGGCAGGGAGAAGCGCGCGGAGCCGCAGGTGATGGTCGCGCGGGCGCCGTCGACGGAGATCTCGACCGGCTGCGCGGGCAGCGACTTGGTGATGTCGGCCAGCAGGCGGCCGGAGACCAGGAGACGGCCGCCGTCGGCGATGGTGGCCGGGACGCCGACCGTGGCGGAGACCTCGTAGTCGAATCCGGAGACGGTGAGGGCGTCACTCGTCCCGTCGGATCCCGCATCGAGCAGGACACCGCCCAGCACCGGGACCGGAGGCCGCGACGGGAGGCTTCTCGCCACCCACGCGACGGCGTCGGCCAGCCCGTCACGCTCGACGCGGATCTTCATGCGCGCTTCCTTTCGACAGCCGAGCCCCTGACGGCTCGAAAGCTCAACGGGTCACCTCGGCCGGAGAGCGCGATGGCCAGGTGCCTCGCAGGTGTGTTCGGTCCGAGCGAGGACGCGAACGCACGTCGACACGCAGACCAGGTGCAGGGACCCACGTTAGGCCGTCCCCGGGGTCCGCGTCACCTCGGCCTCCCCTTGCTTTTGTCGACAAGACGACACGGCTCACCGGCTGTCCCCAGATTCGTCCTTCGCCTGTTTTTGTTTTGTTCTCTTCTAGAGAAGAAGAAAAGACAGCAGTAGTAATAGGCGTTGTGGATTGTGTGGACAAGGCTCGTTCGCGCAGGTCCGGGCGCCTCGGAGGCTGTGGACTCCGGGTGTGTACGGACGGTGGACAGCTCGGGCCGTCGGTGGATGGATTCGGGCGGCGCTCGATCTGTCCACAGTCATCCACAGTTGTCCCCACGGTTATCCCCAGTTGTGCGCCGGTTCGTCCCCAGGGTTGTGGGCGGCGTTCGTGACCGGAATCGCTCGGGAGAGTGATCCGTGCAGCTCGCGTCACCCTTGTGCACAAGATGTGGGCAACCTGGGGACAGGGTGTGGATCTTGGTGTGGAAATGCTGTGGATTCCCTGTGAGTGCGATGTGGACGGAAACCCGGTCGCCGCAGCTCCCGAACCCACCGGAGTTGTGCACAGTCTGCCCACACCCTGTGGATTCCCTTTGTACACAAGGAAAATCGCGAAGCACGCCGAGGCTGCTTCACCCCCTTCGCCGCTTCTCCTCATGTACCCGCCCTACGCGCCTCTACACACGCTTCGGCCCTATGTGGACACGAAGAAGGGGCTCCCACCCACCGGCGAGAGCCCCGAAACCCTTGTCAGCCAACGTAACCGATACTCAGGCGACCCCACGGTCTCCCCAAGGGCGCCCCGCGCCCGACGGAGACTTCACCGTCGAGCGCCCTCCCTTGGGCCGAAGGCCCACGAAAACGCGATGAAGGGGCGCCTTCCCGCTCACCTCGAGGTGGAAGCGGAACGACGCCCCTTCGGCGCGCTTTTCGTCAGCGCTCGACAGAGAACACAGTCAGCGCTCGACAGACAAACACAGCCAGTGCGAGATCAAAAATCACTGCCTGGCGCGTTGCTTGATCCGTGAAGTGAGTTCCTGCACCTGGTCGTAGATGCGGCGCCGTTCGGCCATCTCCTTGCGGATCTTCTTGTCCGCGTGCATGACGGTCGTGTGGTCGCGGCCACCGAAGGTCTGCCCGATCTTCGGCAACGACATGTCGGTCAGCTCGCGGCAGAGGTACATCGCGATCTGGCGCGCGGTCGCGAGCGCCTTCGTCTTGCCGGGGCCGCAGAGGTCGTCGAGGGTCACGTCGAAGAACTCGGACGTGACGCCCATGATGGTCGGTGCGGTGATCTCCGGCGCGTGCGAATCCGGGATGAGGTCCCGGAGCACGATCTCGGCGAGAGCCACATCGACGGGCTGCTGGTTCAACGACGCGAAGGCGGTGACGCGGATGAGCGCGCCTTCGAGTTCCCGGATGTTCGCCTCGACGCGCGAAGCGATGAACTCCAGGACCTCACCGGGAACCGCGAGCCGGTCCTGTGCGGCCTTCTTGCGAAGGATCGCGATCCGGGTTTCGAGTTCCGGCGGCTGGATGTCGGTGATGAGGCCCCACTCGAACCGCGTGCGCAACCGGTCTTCCAGCGTTTCGAGGCGCTTCGGCGGGCGGTCGGAGGAGACGACGATCTGCTTGTTCGCGTTGTGGAGGGTGTTGAAGGTGTGGAAGAACTCTTCCTGCGTACCTTCTTTGCCTTCCAGGAACTGGATGTCGTCGACGAGCAGGATGTCGATGTCGCGGTAGCGGCGCTGGAACGCGACCTTGCGGTCGTCGCGCAGCGAGTTGATGAAGTCGTTGGTGAACTCTTCGGTCGACACGTACCGCACGCGCATACCGGGGAACAGCCGCTGGGCGTAGTGCCCGACCGCGTGCAGCAGGTGGGTCTTCCCGAGCCCGGATTCTCCCCAGATGAACAACGGGTTGTACGCGCGCGCCGGTGCTTCGGCGACGGCGACCGCGGCCGCGTGCGCGAAGCGGTTCGACGCGCCGATGACGAACGTGTCGAACGTGTACTTCTCGTTCAGCTTCGTCTTCGACGTCTGCGGCTGCGCCGGCGCGGTGTACGGCTGGCCCGCGATCGGCTGCCCGGAGAAGGTCGGCCAGATCTCGGTCACGGCGGCGAGGGCCTCGCCCTCTTCGTCGACTTCTTCATCGCTGTCATCGCCATCGTTGAGGCTGTTGTCCACCGGCTGCTGCCGCGGCGGCCTCGGTTTCGGAGGCTCGGGCCGGGGCCTGGTCGGGGACAGCATGCCGTCGCCGTCGGGCAGCGGAGGAGTACCCGGCACCGGTCCGGAGCCGTTTTCCACCCGGCTGGGTGACGTCGGTTCGTAGCGGGGGCCGGGCGATGGCGGCGGCGGAGGCATCGAGGGCTCGGTGCTGTCGACCTTCACCGCGAGCGAGACCGCGCGGCCGAGCCGGCGCGAAAGGGCTTCGGTGATGGCGCCGCGAAGGGCGCGCTCGATCGCTTCCTTGGCGAAGTCGCTGGGGGCGGCGAGCAGTGCGGTGCCGTCGAGCAGGCCGATCGGCCGGGTCACCCGCATCCAGGCGCGCTGCTGCGGGGAGAGGGTGCCGTCCGACAGCTCGCGCACGACCTGTTCCCAGATGACGCCAAGATTGTGCTGGTGATCGGACACCTGCCTGACTCCCCTCCCCTCATCGGTGCGCTGCGGCGAGATCACTCAGCGGCCCGAAACGCCGGGTCGAGCGTCATCCTGGCCCGATCGGCTCATGCGCACAGCAAATATCCACATAGTTGTCCACAGCTGTGCACTAATGTACGGCGGCCCGCGGTGACGCCACCTGCGGGCTCGACGTATGCCGACGGGACGCCTCCACATCCCCAAGGACACCCGGGTGCCTGCACCGTTCCACCTCGGCGAAAACCCGGGAGGGGCACGCTAACAAGCCCCGCTCGTTGCCACAAGGCGTCCTCGCGCGCAAGCATTTCACGGTGTACGGCGTGTTGCCATTCGATGCCCTCGCGTCGTCGGTGATCACTCTCCACGTACCGTCGCGGTGCGTGGTCGAGGGGGTGCCTGCCAGGCCCGGGCGGTGGGTGCGTACCCTCGTAAGGTCTCCCGTATACAGCGGGGGCGTTTCGCGTGCCCACGTTGTCGTCGCTCGACGTGACGAGGCCACACGTTGGTAGGAGACACCAGAGACTGCCGTGCGTCAGCACGACACGCCAGGAACGGGTCGAACCGTTCCCGGCGGCCGAGAAACAGGAGAAGTTAGTCGTGAGCAAGGGTAAGCGCACCTTCCAGCCGAACAACCGCCGCCGCGCCCGGGTCCACGGATTCCGGCTGCGCATGCGGACCCGCGCCGGCCGGGCCATCCTGGCGGCTCGTCGTCGCAAGGGCCGCGGCGCGCTGTCCGCCTGATCCGGCCGTCGTCGAGGGACGTCGTGCTGCCGGCCGCCGCGAGGTTGCGGCGCAGTGAGGATTTCCGTGCCGTGATGCGGCGTGGGGCCAAGGCAGGCAGGCGCCGCCTCGTCGTCCATGCGTTGACCACGGACCCGCCCGATGCCGCCGAAGCGGCGCGGGCGGGTTTTGTGGTGAGCAAGGCCGTGGGGAACTCGGTGGTCCGCCACCGGGTCACCCGGCGGTTGAGGCATCTTGTTTCCGCCAGGCTCGGAACACTGCCGCCGGGCAGCTCGTTGGTGATACGGGCACTACCTCCGGCCGCGGACGCGTCCAGCGCGGAACTCGGTTCGGACCTCGACGCGTCGTTGCGGCGTCTCGGGCTGTCCGGGAAGTCCCGCCAGACGCGACCACCCGACAACGGATCAGCGGTGTAACGGCATGCGAGCCACCGAGAACGAGACCACCGAAGACGCCAGGCCCGGACCGGTGGCATGGGTGCTGCTCCTGCCCATCAAGCTGTACCGCAAGGCGATCTCCCCCTTCCTTCCTCCGGCGTGCCGGTTCTACCCGAGCTGTAGCGCGTACGCCGTCGAGGCACTGACCCGGCACGGCGCCGGCCGCGGCACTTATCTCGCGGTCCGGCGCCTGCTGCGCTGTGGCCCGTGGACCATGCCCGGGCGCGACCCGGTACCCGAGACGTTCTCGTGGCGCCACCGCCGACCTGAAACACCGATCGAGGAGTAGCTCAGTGCTCGACTTCATCTACTACCCTGTGTCCTTCATCTTGTGGTGTTGGCACAAGGTCTTCGGGTTCGTGTTCGGCGAGGCGAACGCGTTCTCCTGGGTCCTCGCGATCATCTTCCTCACGTTCACGGTCCGCGGCATCATGTTCAAGCCGTTCGTGAACCAGGTCCGGTCGATGAAGAAGATGCAGGACTTCGCGCCGGAAATGAAGAAGATCCAGAAGAAGTACGCGAACGATCGCCAGCGCCAGGCGATGGAGATGCAGAAGCTCCAGAAGGAGCACGGCGTCAACCCGCTGGGCAGCTGCCTGCCGATGCTGCTTCAGATCCCGGTCTTCATCGGTCTGAACCACGTCCTGCGGATGTTCACGATCAACCCGTACGGCGGCCCGAAGACCGAGAACTACTTCTTCGATCAGGCCGGCGTCGAGTCGTACGTCCACGCGAAGCTGTTCGGCACGAACCTCGGTGACGCCATTTACACCGGTGTCGACATGGTCAGCGGTGGCAACGCGGAGACCGGCTTCCACTGGGGCGTCGCCCCGGTCGCGATCCCGCTGATGATCGTCGCCAGCATCGCCACGCACCTCACCGCGCGTCACTCGGTCCAGCGTCAGAACCCCGAGTCGGCCACGCCGCAGACCGCGATGATGAACAAGCTGACGATGTACATCTTCCCGCTCGGTGTCCTCATCTTCGGTGCGCTCTTCCCGATCGGTCTGCTCATCTACTGGCTCGCCAACAACGGCTGGACCCTGATGCAGCAGCGCCTCGTCTACACGAAGATCGACAAGGAAGAAGAGGCCCGCAAGGCGGCCGAGAAGGAGAAGCGCTCGAACCTCGGTCCGAAGCCCGGCCAGAAGCCGACCGCGCCGCGCCCCGGTCAGAAGCCGGTCCAGCAGAAGAGGAACAAGCAGTCCTCCGGCGGTCAGGTCAAGAAGGCGGGCTCGCCGCACGGCTTCGCGCAGACCGACTCCTCCCCCGCGGAGAAGAAGGACACCAAAGACGGAACGGCCGAGTCGTCGACGAACGGCTCGAAGGAGAACGGTGCGGACGTGCCCGGTCTCATCTCGGACTCGACTAAGAAATCGGGCCGGAAGCGTCGCTGACGCCGATCCGGGCCGGAGAGGAGACCAGTAATGGCGGAGACGATCGACACGATCGACGCCGAGGAGAACAGCGCGGCCGAGGTTGAGGGCGCCGCTGAAGAGACCACTCGCAAGGGAGGTGTCGACGACGACGTCCTCGTGAAGGAGGGCGACATCGCCGGTGACTACCTCGAGCGGTTGCTCGACCTTTTGGACTACGACGGCGACATCGACCTCGATGTCGAAGCGGGCCGCGCGATCGTCAGCATCGACGGCGGCGAAGACCTGGAGAAGCTCGTCGGCGCTCGCGGCACCGTCCTCGAGGCGCTGCAGGAGCTGACGCGTCTGGCGGTGCAGCAGGAGACCGGTTCGCGTAGCCGGCTGATGCTGGACATCGCGGGCTGGCGCGCGGACCGTCGCGAGGAGCTCCGCGAGCTCGGCCGCTCGACCGCCGAGACGGTGCTCTCCTCCGGTGAGCGTGTCCGGCTGCAGCCGATGAGCCCGTTCGAGCGGAAGGTCGTGCACGACGCGGTCGCCGCAGTCGACGGGGTCAAGAGCGAGAGTGAAGGAGAGGACCCGAAGCGTCGGGTCGTCATCTTCCCCGCCTGACGGTTTACTCGAACGAAGCGGCCCGCCGGTCATCCGGCGGGCCGCTTCGTCGTTTCCGGGGTGAATTACACGCGTGGCGTTTCACGTGAAACGCGACGATCACCACGGCACTGTCTTGGTCGCCCCAACCGGAGACATAGGGGAAGGTCGTCCGGCTCAGCAGCACGCCGTCGTTGGCCACCAAACCGTTCGACCACACTTGTGCCCGTCCTCGGTTGGGGAAGGCGAGTGGAGTTGTCCACAACTTCGGTCTGTCTCCCCGCATTGCGGTCGGCGTCATGGACAATCAGTGGAGCGCGTTTCACGTGAAACGGCGTCGAGGTTGAGGAGAGAGAGTGGGCTTGGACGGGGTCGCCGCATCGGTACGGAGTGCGGCGTCGGAAGTATTCGGAGACCGCGTCGAGCAAGCCGTCGGCTATGTCGAACTCCTGGAGCGGCACGGTGTCGAGCGCGGGCTCATCGGACCCCGCGAGGTCGACCGGCTGTGGGAACGCCACGTCCTCAACTCCGCCGTGATCGGCGAGCGGATCCCCGACGGCGCCCGCGTGGTCGACGTCGGCTCGGGGGCGGGGCTTCCGGGTGTACCGCTCGCGATCAGCCGGCCGGACCTCGATATCGTTCTGCTCGAACCGATGGCCCGCCGGGTCGACTGGCTGGCCGAGGTTGCCGAGAAGCTGGAACTCCCCATCACCGTTGTCCGCGGGCGCGCGGAGGAGCGGCAGGTACGTGAGGAGCTCGGTGGCGCGGATGTCGTCACCGCCCGGGCGGTCGCTCCGTTGGCCCGGCTCGCGAACTGGTGCCTCCCGCTCGTGCGTCCCGAAGGTGCTCTGGTCGCCCTCAAAGGAGCGAGCGCTGGAGAGGAAATCGAACGCGATCGCGTCGCCGTCCGGAAGGCCGGCGGTGGCGAACCGGAAGTCTTCGAGTGCGGCACCAAGGTGCTCGAGGTTCCGAGCACGGTCGTCGTGATCCATCGTCTGCCCCCGAAACCGTCTCGATCGCGCAGGCGTAGCTAGACCGGTTCCACGTGAAACAACGCAGAACGACTCCCACGTCCAATACAGAGGAGGCTCGAGACCGGTGACTCCCCCGCCGTCCGACCCTGCGAGCGCCGGCCAGGAACTCGGCTGGACGCCCATCGCCGAAGAAGCCGTCCGCGCCGCCAGCGTGCTGCATCCCAAGGAGGGTGCGCTCCCCCGGCCGAACCGCCGGCGAGTGCTGACGGTCGCCAACCAGAAGGGCGGCGTCGGCAAGACGACGAGCACGGTGAACCTCGCCGCCGCCCTGGCCGTCCACGGGCTCAAGACGCTCGTGATCGACCTCGACCCCCAGGGCAACGCGAGCACCGCGCTCGACATCGACCACCGCTCCGGCACGCCGTCGATCTACGAGGTGCTGATCGGCGAGGTGTCGCTCGCCGAGGCCGCGGCTCAGAGCGAGCAGTCGCCCAACCTCTACTGCGTGCCCGCGACCATCGACCTCGCCGGTGCCGAGATCGAACTCGTCTCCATGGCGTCCCGCGAGATGCGGCTCAAGGAGGCGCTGTCGTCCGAGATCCTCGACGAGATCGGCGTCGACTACGTCTTCATCGACTGCCCGCCGTCGCTCGGCCTGCTGACCGTCAACGCGATGGTCGCCGCGCAGGAGGTGCTGATCCCGATCCAGTGCGAGTACTACGCGCTCGAAGGTCTGGGTCAGCTGCTGAGCAACATCGAGCTCGTCCAGGCGCACCTGAACCGCGAGCTGAGCGTCTCCACGATCCTGCTCACCATGTACGACGGCCGGACGAAGCTGGCCGATCAGGTGACGAACGAGGTCCGGAACCACTTCGGGGACACTGTTCTCAAGACGGTGATCCCGCGCAGCGTGAAGGTCTCCGAGGCCCCCGGATACGGGCAGACGGTCCTCGCGTACGACCCCGGTTCCCGGGGTGCGATGAGTTACGTGGACGCGGCCAAGGAGATCGCGCAACGCGGGGTGGAGATGAAGGAAAGGAGCGGTACGGCATGAGCGAGCGCAGAGGGGGGCTCGGGCGCGGGCTCGCCGCCCTGATCCCCACGGGCCCGCCGCCGGGTTCGGCGGCACCCGCCGAGAACGGCTCCCCCGTCCCGTCCGCGCCCGCGAGCAAGCCCGCGGGGCCGGACGACAAGGGCTGGTTCGCGGCCAACGGCGCGGCCGGTTCGCACGGTGGAACGGTCGCCGGCGCGGTCTACCGTGAGGTGCCGGTCAGCCAGATCAAGCCGAACCCGAAGCAGCCGCGGCAGGTCTTCGACGAGGACGCGCTCAACGAGCTGGAGCACTCGATCCGCGAGTTCGGGCTCATGCAGCCCATCGTGGTCCGGGAGCTCGGCACCGACGAGTACGAACTCGTCATGGGCGAGCGGCGCCTGCGTGCCTCCCAGCTGGCGGAGCTGGAGGCGATCCCGGCGATCGTTCGCCAGACCGCCGACGAGGCGATGCTGCGCGACGCGCTGCTCGAGAACATCCACCGCGTTCAGCTCAACCCGCTCGAAGAGGCCGCCGCGTATCAGCAACTGCTCGACGAATTCGCGGTCACGCACGAGGAGCTGGCGGGCCGGATCGGGCGCAGCCGGCCGGTCATCACGAACACGATCCGCTTGCTCAAACTCCCCCTCGCGGTCCAGCGCCGGGTCGCGGCCGGGGTGCTTTCGGCGGGCCACGCGCGGGCGCTGCTCTCCCTCGAGGACGCCGACAGTCAGGAAGAGCTGGCCGCCCGGATCGTCGCGGAAGGCATGTCGGTTCGCGCGACCGAGGAAGCCGTCACGCTCAAGAAGAGCGAGAAGCCGGCCAAGCCGAAGCCCGCTCCCCGCAAGCCGATCCAGGCTCCCGGTCTTCAGGAACTGGCGAACCGGCTTTCGGACCGGTTCGACACTCGCGTGAAGGTCGACTTGGGGCGGCGCAAGGGGCGGATCACGCTCGAATTCGGGTCGGTCGACGATCTTGAACGCATCGTCGCGCTGATGGACCAAAATCAGGCAAATCAGACACGTGAAACCGATTAGGGATCACCCCGGGTCGTTTTGTCACGGTGACGATTGCTGAGTGCTGATGGTTCGATGACGGTGCGTGCTTGAACTGGGGGCAAGTGTGAACACGCGTTTTGGCGGTCGAAATCCGGGCGCGGTCGTCTTCGTCGCCGAGACCGAACTGTTCGCCTGGCGAGGTCTGCACTTCGGCCCGCCGCCGGCGCGATGACGGAGGCGTTCGGCGAACCCGAGGGCGGCGCGGAGATCGCGGACGAGTTGCTGAGGTTGGTGACCGAAGTCGTCATCGCGAAAGCGGAGGCGATGCCCGGCGCACGTGAGTTGGTGGAACTGACCGCCGCCGCCGTCCCGGTCGCCGTCGCGAGCAACTCGCACCGGGCGCTCCTCGAAGCCGCGCTCGTTCGCGGTGGGCTTTCGGAGATGTTTCCCGTGAAACTGGCCGCCGAGGAGGTGACCGCACCGAAGCCCGATCCGGAGATGTACCCGACCGCTTGTACTTCGCTTGGGGCCGTTCCCGTCGACGCGTTGGCGTTCGAGCCCCCCGCGTCGAAGCGTCAGGACTTCTCCGCCGATGTCGTGATCGGCTCCCTGCGCGACGAAGAGCTGTTGTCGTGGGTGCGTGGATGGCCCCGGCGATGACCGGCCTCCCCTTCGTCCGCTTCCAGAGTCCGACCCGCGATGAACGAGGGAACTTCACCGGGGTCTTCGGTCTCGTCAACGGGCTCGCTCGCGCCGGTCGCCTCACCGCCGAGCAGGAAGCGTTCCGCCGGACGAACAACGACTGGTACGACGCGAACTTCATCAATCCCGCGCACGCCGATCCGAGCGTCTACGACGCGGAGGTCAACCCAGGGGCCGCGGCGTGGTTCAAGGCGACCGCTCGCGTCTTCATCGAGCGAGTCGATGGCTATCTGTCGATCCTGGAGACGCACGAAGTTCTGTGTGAAACCGTCTGGTCGGCGAACCCGGGACAGATCGTCTACGAGGACGAGCACCAGATCGTCGTCGTGGCCCGGCGATAGGAAAAGGGGACTCGCCCACGCTGGGCAAGTCCCCTTCCGTGAATCCGATTCAGCTCTTGCGGGAAATCGCCCGTCCGACGAGGCCGGCGAAGACCGATCCGAGAGTGGCCCCGGACGCCTCGATCGCCACCGGGACGATCGAAGTCTCGGTCAGGCCCGGCGACAGGTTCACCGCGAGGAAGTAGACCGTGCCGTCTTCGCCGACCACGGCGTCGGTGCGGGAGATGTCGCGAAGCCCGAGTTGCCGGTGGACGGCGACGGCCAGCTCGCTGACCGCCTTGGCGGCGTCGTCAGGAATCCTCGCGGGGGTGAAGAAGTCGGTCAGCCCGGCGGTGTAGCGGGCTTTGTAGTCGTACACGCCGCTCTCAGGCACGATTTCGACCGCGGGCAGGGCCTCGGGGCCTTCTTCGCCTTCGATGACCGTCACGGCCACCTCAACGCCGGATACGAACTTCTCCGCGAGAACCGTGTCGCCGTAAGCGAAGCAGCCGACCATCGCGCCGGGCATTTCGGCGGCTTCCTTGACCACCTGGGCGCCCAGCGCCGAACCGCCCTGGTCCGGCTTGAGGATCATGGGCAGACCCAGCGTGTCGACCATCGAGTCGAGCACGGCCTGCGCGCCGAGTTCACGGAAGGTGCTGTGCGGCAGCACGACCCAGTCCGGCGTGGTGAAGCCCGCGTCGGCGACGAGCGCCTTGGCCGTCGGCTTGTCCCACGCGCGCCGGCAGCCCTGCGAACTGGTGCCGACGTAGGGCACGTCGAGCATCTCCAGCACCGTCTGCACCGCGCCATTTTCCCCTTCACCACCGTGAAGGGCGACGATGGCCGCGTCCGGGCGCTGGGTGCGAAGGCGTTCGAGCAGCCCCGCGTCGGTGTCCCACTCCTCGACGATGAGACCTTCGGCCCGCAACGCGACCGAGAGCCGGCGCCCGGAGCGGAGAGAGACATCGCGTTCGTGGGAAAGTCCGCCTGCGAGTACGGCAACGGTGCGGTCGACCACCGAGGACTCCTTTTGTGCTTGGGGACGTCCGGCCGATCAGACCGTGTCCGGAGAGGGGTTCTGCGGCCCCGAGATCGAGCGTGGGCTCACGTTACCGAAGGTACGCGCCAAGTCCATTTCGGACTCGAGCACCGCGGCGAGCCGCCGGACGCCTTCGCGGATCCGCTCGGGCGTCGGGTAACAGTAGGAAAGCCGGAGCTGTCTGCTGCCGAAACCGTCGGCGTAGAAACCGGTTCCGGAGGCGTATGCGACGCGGGCCGTGACCGCCCTCGGCAACATCGCCTTCGTGTCCACGCCTTCGGGCACGGTCATCCAGACGTAGAAACCGCCATCGGGTTTGGTCCAGCTGCAGCCGGCCGGCATGTGCTGATCGAGCGCGGACAGGATCGCGTCCCGGCGCTCCCGGTAGTTCTCGCGGAACGTCTTGATCTGACCCATCCAGTCGTGCGTCGCGAGGTATCGCGACACGATCAACTGGTTAAGCGTCGGCGGACAAAGCGTCGCGGACTCGGCCGCGAGCACGAGTTTCTCCCGGACGGCGTGCGGCGCGAGCACCCAGCCGACCCGCAGGCCTGAAGCGAAGGTCTTCGAGAAAGAGCCCAGGTAAACGACGTTGTCGGGGTCGATCGAGCGGAGCGCGGGATACGTCTGCCCGCTGAAGCCGAGCAGCCCGTACGGGTTGTCCTCGACGATGAGGATGTCGTTCTCGCGGCAGATCTCCACGATCTCCGCGCGCCGCTCGACGGCCAGCGTGACGCCGCCGGGGTTGTGGAAGTTCGGGATCGTGTAGAGGAATTTGACCCGGCGGCCCGCTTTCCGCGTTTCCGCGAGCGCGGCACGGAGCCCTTCGGGGACCAGGCCGTGGTCGTCCATCGCGACGTGGACGACGTCCGCCTGGTACGCGGCGAACGAGCCGAGCGCGCCGACGTACGACGGGCCCTCGGCGATGATGACGTCACCCGGATCGCAGAACAGCCGGGTGACCATGTCGAGCCCCATCTGGGAGCCGACCGTCACGACGACGTCGTCCGGGTGGGCCTTGATGCCTTCGAGCGCCATGATTTCGCAGATCTGCTCGCGCAGCGCCGGGACGCCGTGCGCGGAACCGTACTGGAGCGCGACCAGGCCTTCCTTGGCGATGAGCTCGCCGACCTGCGCGGACAGCGTGTCCAACGGGAGCGCCGCGAGGTTCGGCATCCCGCCGGCGAGCGACACCACCTCGGGGCGACTGGCCACCGCGAACAAGGCCCTGATCTCGGAAGCAGTCATCCCGGCCGTACGCGCGGCGTAGCGGTCGAGATGAGGGTCGAGGTTGTGTCGGCCGGGTTCCGGCCGGACAGGGCGGTTCTCGGTCATCAGGCGCTTCACCCGGCTTCGAAGTGGACATAGTCGCTACCGACTGGTAGTTCCATCGAGTGTAACCACCCTCCCTTGAGGGGCCCTGGCCTTTCGGTGTTCATCACATCGGCCTATCCTCGGGACCGGACCCCTTCGGTGAGCCCTGCTCGGGACAAGGCCGCGTCGGGTGATCTTCATTCAGGGAGGTTTGTCTGTGTCGCGTCGCGTCGTGGGCGTAACCCTGGACAACCTCGAACACCTGCCCAAGAGCTGCCGCCGCTGCGTGTACTGGGAGCTGGCGCCGCATATGAAGGCGCAGGCGGAGGAATACGGCGCGACAGAGGTCGAGAAGGAAGCCTGGGTCTCCAGCGTGCTGCTGGAGTGGGGTTCCTGCGGCCGGATCGTCTACAGCGACACCCTGCCCGTCGGTTTCGTGCTCTACGCGCCGCCGAACGCCGTGCCGCGCTCGCTGGCCTTCCCGACTTCGCCCCCTGGTCCCGACGCGGTCCTGCTGACCGCCTTCCAGGTGCTTCCCGAATTCCAGGGCGGCGGCCTCGGCCGGATGCTGGTGCAGGCCGTCGCCAAGGACCTCACCAAACGCGGTGTCCGCGCGATCGAAGCGTTCGGGGACGCCAAGCCCGACGAGACCGATCCGGACGGCGGGCACAGTTGTGTCCTGCCCGCCGCGTTCCTGCAGAGCGTCGGGTTCAAGACCGTGCGGCCGCATCCGCGGTGGCCGCGGCTGCGACTGGAACTGCGATCGGCGATCTCATGGAAGGAAGACGTGGAGGCGGCCCTCGAGCGGCTGCTCGGCCAGGTCTCCATCACGACGGCCGAGCCGAGCATGGGCCGCGCCTGACCTTCTTTCGTCCCCCGCTTTAGCAGAGTTCCAGAGCGCGCGCAGCAGCCATCCCCCGGCCTGGGGACAGCTGTGGGTAACCCGCCGAGTTATCCACAGATCGCTGATAGGAGCGGTGGAAAATCTGTGGATGGGTAGGCTGGACCTGGGGACGCCCCCCGGGAAGGGCGGGGGCTGCGCGCCGGGGTGGAGCTAGGGGTGGCGTGCTCGGGCGAGGGGGCACACAACCGGTTGTGCCGAGGGCATCGACAGTGAGGTGTGCGCCCGCGTGCGGCTGTGGAGGACTGGCTACTCCGCTTTGGCGAGCTCGTGGGCCAGCACGTCCGCGAAGGTGAACGTGCCGGTCGGCTGGTCCCCTTCGCCGAGGAGGTACAGGCGCTTCACGGCGACCAGGATGCCTTCGGCGACGACGTCGCGGAAAGCCGGGTCCGCCAGTTTGCGGCTGTCCTCCGGGTTGGTCAGGTAGCCGATCTCGATCCGCACCGCCGGGCAGCGGGTGCGGGTGAAGATCTCCCAGGTCTTGTAGTGCGTGCGGCAGTCGAGCATGCCGGTGCGGGCGGCCAGCTCGCGCTGGATGAAGCCCGCCAGCAGCTCACCGACGGTCGACGTGGTGCCGTTGCCGGTGCCGAAGTGGAAGCTCGCGACCCCCTGCGCCTTGGGCGAGGGGTTCTTGTCGTTGTGCAGCGAAAGGAACAGGTCGGCGCCCGCCTCGTTCGCGAACTTCGCCCTGTCGCCCTCGCTCGGGCTCTGGTTCGGGCCGCGCGAGATCAGCGCCTCCATGCCCGTGGCCTGCATCCGGCCTTCGAGCCGCCGCGCCAGATCCCAGGCGATGTCCGCCTCACGCAGGCCGCCGGCCACGACCCCGAGGTCCTCGCCGCCGTGCCCCGGGTCGATCACGATGCGCTTGCCGCGCAGCCGGGGGCCCGCCTGCCGCACCTGCTCCTGCTCGCGCAGGAAGACGGGGCGGCCGCCGCGGGCGCGCGGCGAAGAGAGCCGGTGCAGCTCACGGATGGTGGCCGGGCCGCACATACCGTCGGCGACCAGGCGCATGTCGCGCTGGAAGGTCTTGAGCGCGCGCTCGGTCTGGGGACCGAAGTGCCCGTCCGGGCGGCCGGCGTCGAAGCCGAGCTCGGTCAGCCGCTCCTGGAGCGCGAAAACGTCGTCGCCCTGCATGGGCGCGGAGAACATGTAGGTCAGCGGCCGGCTGCCGAGATGGAAGCCGGCGCCGCGAAGCGCCTGATAGGTGGCCGGACCCACCAGACCGTCGGTGATGAGCCCACGGCGCTGCTGGAACGCCCGCACGGCATGTTCCATCGCCGTGTCGAAGACCTCGTACTCCCCGGATTCGGTCACCGGCGGGAGCAGCTCCATCGCCGCCAGCGTGGACCTGATCTCGGCGACGTCCGGTCCGGCGTCACCGCGGCGGAGTACCCGCATGCACTCCTCGCTCTTCCCTTTGGGGCACCGATCGAGCTCGATGCACGACTATGAAAACCCTGCGGGGCGAACCCCGGTGCTCTATTGTGCCCTGTGAACTCTCGGTGAGCGCGGAGGCCCGGTCGGTGCGTCAAGTGCCCGTTCGTGGAACTCGTCCAGGCGTTCCCGTAACGGAGAAATCTACCCATTCCCCGTGACGACGAAACCCGGAGCCTGGGCAGGCCCCGGGTTTCGGCAGGTGAAACGCGAGATCAGAGGACGTCGGCGAGGTCCGACAGCAGCGCGGCCTTCGGCTTGGCGCCGACGATCTGCTTCACGGGCTTGCCGCCCTGGAACAGGATCAGCGTCGGGATCGACATCACCTGGTAGTCACGCGCAGTGTTCGGGTTGGCGTCGATGTCGAGCTTCGCGACGGTCAGCTTTTCGCCGTTCTCCGCCGCGATCTCCTCGAGCACCGGGGCGACCATCTTGCACGGACCGCACCAGGTCGCCCAGAAGTCGACCAGGACGGGCTTCTCGCTCGTCAGCACGTCGTCGACGAACGTCTTGTCGGTCACCGTCACGGTGTTGGCCATGGTGTCTCCTTCTGGGGTGGTGAAACTCCGGTGATGGGAAAGTCAGTTGGTGGTGGCGCCGTAGCCGCCACCGACCAGCTCAGGGGTCTCCTGGGCGGCCTCGACACCGGCGTGCTCCGCCAGCCATCGTTCCGCGTCGATCGCCGCGGCGCAGCCCGAACCCGCGGCGGTGATCGCCTGCCGGTACGTGCGGTCGACCAGGTCGCCCGCGGCGAAAACGCCGGGAAGGTTCGTGTACGAGGTGCGGCCCTTCGTGAGCACGTAACCGTCCTCGTCGAGGTCCACCTGGCCGCGCACCAGCTCGCTGCGCGGGTCGTGACCGATCGCGACGAAGAACCCGGTCACGTCCAGCTTGGACTCCTCGCCGGTGACCGTGTCCTTGAGCTTCAGGCCCTCGACCTTGCCCTCACCCTCGACTTCGGTGATCTGCTTGTTGAGCGCCCACTTGATCTTCTCGTTCTCGCGGGCGCGCTCCAGCATGATCTTGGAGGCGCGGAACTCCTCGCGGCGGTGGACGATCGTGACGGACTTGGCGAACTTCGTCAGGAAGGTCGCCTCCTCCATCGCCGAGTCGCCGCCGCCGGCGACCACGATGTCGTGGTCGCGGAAGAAGAAACCGTCGCAGGTGGCACAGGCCGAAACACCGCGGCCGAGCAGCTCCTGCTCGCCGGGCACGTTCAGATAGCGGGCCGCGGCGCCCATCGAGAGCACGACCGCGCGGGCCGCGTAGCGCTTGCCGTTCGCGACGACGTACTTGACGTCACCGGTCAGCTCGACGGACTCGACGTCCTCCTGGCGCAGGTCGGCGCCGAACCGCTTGGCCTGCTCGCGCATCTCTTCCATGAGGTCGGGCCCCTGGATGCCTTCGCGGAAGCCGGGGAAGTTCTCGACCTCCGTCGTCGTCATCAGCGCACCGCCGAACTGAGTGCCCTCGAACACCAGCGGTTCGAGCTGCGCTCGTGCCGCGTAGACAGCGGCGGTGTAACCCGCAGGACCCGATCCCACAATGATCAGGTTCCTGATCTCCTCGGCAGCCACCCGTGACCTCCGCTCGTAGTGACCTGTTCACCAGGCTCAACACGATCGTAAGGGCCGGTGTTCCCGTGGTGACCGGCGCTACTTTCTCCTGCCCTGCGCCTCGGCGGAGATCCGACCTCTAGCGCCGCTAGGAAAGCTAGCGCGGTAGCAAAGGTCCCTCGCTCCCCCCGAAATGGGGCTGGTGGGGAGCGAGGGACCAGTGAGGTCTCGGGCGGTTACTTCGCTCCGATGATTTTGTCGAAGAGGACCGCCGGGTTGCCCGGGCCGCAGTCGGCACCGAAGGCGACGATGCGGAACTGGGCGAGTTTGCCTGTGGTGTAGATCACCATCACGCCGTCCTTGCCCGCGACGTTCACCGGCCGGATGCCCTCCGGCCGCACGTCGGCGTCCATTCCGGCGGCGGCGACGCAGGCGTCGAGGCGCTCTTCGGTCTTCAGCGAGCCGAAGTCGCGGACGCCGATCGCCTTGCCGACGAGGGCTTCGGCCCCGCCGCCGTCTCCGCCGACCGAAGGTCCGGAAGCCGATGGCGCGGGCTGCGCAATACCGCCCGAATCCGGCTCCCTCGTGGTCGGGACGACGATCGCCACGGCGGCGATGGCCGCCGCCGCCACGGTCGCTATCCCGGCGCCCCAGCCGATCCGCTTGTTCCGCCGCCGCCGTGCGGCCGCGAGGTCCACCACCGGGGCGACCTGCTCCTGCGGCCGTTCAGATGCGCCTTGAAACGCAGGCGTCGCCCGCATTTCGGCGGCCAGCGCGGCGTCGATCCGTGCCGCGTACTCCGCCGGCATCGGCGCGACCGGCTCGTTCGCGAGTTCCGCGAGGTCGGCCGTGGTCGCTTCGAGTGCTTCGATGATCGCCAGTGCTTCGGGGTCGGCGTTCACCCGCGGCCACAGCTCGGCCGCTTCTCGCTCGTCCAGCACACCTGCGTGCAGGTCGGCGAGCACATCGACAGACCACGGCGGACCGACGGTCCCACCGATCCCCCTGCTCTCGTCTGTCATCGTCCCTCCCCGTCACCCGGCGTGCCCTGAGGACGCCTGGCACCCCGTTGCGGGGTAGCGCGCTCTCGTTTGCTTTCGTGAGTTGGGACGTTCGCAATCGCATCGGGGTTCCGTAGATGTCCGAGAACCTTCGCGAGCTTTCCGCGACCTCGGGCACATCGGCTCTTGACCGTGCCCTCGGCGATACCGAGCATCTTCGCCGTCTCGGCGACGGAGTATCCCTCTACGTCGACCAACACGATCGGGGCACGCTGGTCTTCGGGGAGCTGGTCGAGGGCTTCCTTGACGACCAGGCTCGTCTCTCGTTCCGACATCGAGTCACGCGGCGAGGCGGGCTCGTTGAACTGCCCGGTCTCGGGCAGCGGGACGGTCGGCCTTGCCTTGCCCCGCCGGATGCGGTCGAGGCACGCGTTCACGACGATACGGTGCAACCACGTCGTGACCTGCGATTCCGCTCTGAAGTTGCCCGCTGCTCGGAACGCGGAGATGAAGGCGTCCTGCAGGGCGTCCGCGGCTTCTTCCGGATCCCGCAAGGTGCGCAGGGCTACCGCCCACATGCGGTCTCGATGTCGCTGGACCAGTTCACTGAACGCGTGCGGGTCTCCGGCGGCATGCGCCGCTATGAGATCCGCGTCCGTGGGAGCTGCAGCTGTCACCCGGGAGAGCCTACTGACCCGGTGTCCGTCGTCACCCCGCAGGCAGGAAGGTCAGCTCTTTCAGTTCGGTGACGAACTTGCCGCCCTCGTCTTCACCCAGCTGAGTGATCCAGATGATGAAGTACTGACCCTGCTGAGGCTGCTGCAAAGCGATGGTCGACTCGCCCGCCGCGAGGTCCCCGGCACCGACGACCTTCGTCTCGTCGAGCTTCGGGTTCTTCTTGTCGGCGGAGCGGATTTCGACCTTCGAGCCGGGGCTCGCCGCGTCGAGTTTGACCTGGGTGAGGTTGATCGGGTCCTTGAAGGTCACGACCAGCCCGACGCCGTCCTTGAGCACCGGGAACTGCTTGTCGTACTGGTCGGTCTTCCACGAGGTGACCGTGTCGCCGTCGGTGGCGTTCCTGGCCTTGCCGGGGCTGTCGCCCTTGCTGCCCGGGTTGAAGACGGCCACGGCCGACGGCTTCACCGCGGCACCCACGGCGGGGGACGGCTTCTGCTGAGCGGGCGGCGGCTGCTCGCCCGACGGCGGCGCGGCCTGCGAGGAGGACGCGGCGACGTTGATCTTCGGACCGCTGGACTTCGACTCGCCCTGGAACAGGTTGATCAGCATCATCCCGCCCCAGGCGAGGATGACCACGGTCGCGACGACCAGCACGGTCACGCCGAACGCCAGCTTCTTGCGCCGCGCGACGTCCTTGACCGGCTTCTTCGTCGTCCAGACCGTGCCGTCCGATTCGGCGACGGCCTCTTCCTCGCCGACGGCCTTGATCAGCTGGGTGCGCTCTTCGGCTTCGGCGACCTGGTCCAGCACGCGCAGGATGGCCGCGCTGGTGCGGATGCCGCCGTGGCCGCCGTCCTCGATGGTGCGGACGGCGAGTGAGGACAGCTCGACCGGCACCGTCGGGACCAGCGAACGCGGCGGGATGACGCGGCCGGTCGGCGCGTGCGGCGCCGCCGGGATCGCGGCCGGGCCGCCGGGAAGGGCCCAACGGCCGGTCAGCAGCAGGTACAGGACGGCGCCGAGTGCCTTGACGTCGTCGCGAAGGGTCGCTTCGGGCAACGGGCCCGGGAAGGCGAGCTTCAGCGCGCCGTCCGGGGTGAGCCGGAGACGCTGCGGATGATCGAGGCCGAGGACGAGACCGTTCTGATGGGCGTGGTCGACGGCTTCCGCCAGCGCCTGCACCATCCTGGCCGCCGCGGCGGGCGCCACCGGGCGCTGCGCCACCAGGTCGACCAGGTCACTGCCCTTGGTCCATTCCGCGACGACGACACCGAGCAGACCTTCGCTCGAGGTGACGCCGCTGCCGAGACTGAGCACGTCGAGGACGCGCGCGACCCCGCCGTGGCCGAACTTCGAGGCGTGCGCGGCACGCTCCAGCGTCCGGCGCGCCAGCCGGGCGGCTTCCGCGTCCGCGGGGTCGCCGACCAGCAGCGTCAGCGCCACATCCCGCTTCAGCTGCCCATCGCGGGCACGCCAAAGATGCGCGGCGGCCCGCTCGTCCACCCCGAACTGTGCGAGCAGGCGATACCGGCCGTCACCGACGACCCGGCCAGGGGCCAGCGACCCGCCTTGGGCCCGGATGCCCATCTGGCTGGCCTCCCCTGCCTGTTCGCTCCGTCTCGTATCCACCGCACTCTCCCGCGTAGCTCCCGCCCCGAGGGTACCCAGAATACGACCCGTGAACGCGCGCCATCCGTACGTGAATCGTTATCCGCGCTTGATCAACCGGGTGATCCTCGCCGTGGCGGGCTTCAATTCCTCGACCTTCAAGGCCATGAGCACGCCGAACGACACCACGATCCCGACCGCCGTCTGCAGCAGAAGTTTCACCCAGGCATGGAAAGTAGGCCCGAACGAGTCGGGGACGATCTGCCCGGCGAGCCACGCCGCGCCGACCCCGAGCACACTCGCGACGACCGTGAAGAGGATCACCCCGAGAACCCGCTTGCTCCGGAGATTCCCGAGCGTCACCCACAGCCAGACCTGACCGAGGATCGCCCCGACGACGAACGTGAGGCCGTTGACCATCATCACGCCGAGCACGATGTTGTCCGGCGAGAGCAGCGCGGGGCACAGGTACAGCAGCGGCACCTTCACCACGGTCATCACGATCATGATCAGCACCGGCGTCCGCGCGTCCTTCATCGCGTAGAACACCCGCATCTGCAGCATGACCAGCGCGTACGGCAGCAGCGCGAACGCGGAGATGGCCAGCGCCTCGCCCATCCGTGACGCGTCCTCGACGGTGCCCTTGCCCAAGGTGAACAGGGCGATACCGACCGAACCGCCCACCACGGTCATCACGGCGGAAATCGGCACGAGCATCACCGTCGAGATGCGGGACGCGTAGGACAGGTCGCCGATCAGCTTCTTGTGGTCGCCGTCCGCGGCCGCGCGGCTCATCCTCGGCATGATCGCGGTCAGCAGCGACACGCCGATGACGCCGTACGGCAGCTGGAACAGCAGCCACGCGTTGCTGTACGCGGTCACACCACCCTGCGAACCGCTGGTCAGGACGCGGGTCGTGATCGTGTAGCCGATCTGGCTGACCGCGACGTAGCCGACGGTCCACAGCGCCAGCCCGCCGAACTCCTTCATGCGCTTGTCGATGCCCCAGCGCCATTTGAACTTGAACCCCGACCGCAGCAGCGGCGGGATCAGCAGCACCGACTGCGCCACGATGCCCGAGGTCACGCCGATGCCCAGCGTCAGCAGCTTCGGGTCGGTGATCGACACCGGATCGGTGGAGATGTTCCCCGGCATGATCCACACGACGAGGATCGTGAAGATGACGACGAGGTTGTTGATCACCGGCGCCCACGCCGTCGGGCCGAAGATGTTCTTCGCGTTCAGCACCGCGGACAGCAGCGCGAACACGCCGTAGAAGAAGATCTGCGGCAGCAGCAGGTACGCGAACGCGGTGACCAGCTCGGGATTCGCCTGGCCCTTGTCGTCGACGTAGAGCTTGGTGATCCATGGCGCCGCGAAGACGGCGATCGTCGTCCCGACCACGAGCAGCGTGCCCGCCACCGTGACCAGCCGCTGGGTGTACGCCTCGCCGCCGTCCTTGTCGTCCTGCGACCGCACGAGCAGCGGGACCACGAGGCTCGACAGCACGCCGCCCATCAGCAGTTCGAAGATGATGTTCGGCATCGTGTTGGCGACGTTGAACGAGTCGTTCTCCACCTGGGCGCCGATGGCCGCGACCAGCAGCAGCTTCCACGCGAAGCCGGTGATGCGGCTGATCAGCGAGGCGATCGCCATCCGTCCGCTGGACTTCGCGATCGACGGCGCCTTCGCCGGAGCGGCGACATCCTGCTCGCCGGTGTCCCCCGGCCGCGGTTTGACCAGCGGCGCGTCCTTGATCGCCGGCATGACCTGCGTGGCGAGCTGGTCGTACGGGCGGAGGACGTCGGGGTCGGCGACCGGCCAGCGCGATCCCATCGGGACGCCGGGGGTGCGCGGGATGAACCGGGTCGCGTCGGGTTCGTCGCGCCGGTCGACCTGCCACGGGCGGACCGGTGGCGGCTGACGGCGCCCGCGATGCGGCGGCGGCGGTGTCTGGTGGAGCGCCTGAGGCGGTTGGGCCGGAGGTGCCGCCGGACGCCGCGGCGGCGGGTTCTGTGACGGCTGCGGCAGCGGCGGGCCCTGCGGCGGCGGAACCGGCTGACGGCGGGTCGGCGGCGGAGGCGTCCCCTGGGCAGGAGGCGCCTTCCGCGGCGGTGCCTGGGGCGGGGTCTGCGGTGGCCTCAGCCGCCGTGTCTCGTCGTCGGGACGGCCCGCCACCCGCTGGCGGCGGCCGTCGACCGGCGGTGGGGGCGGCGGCGTGGCCCGCCGCGGCCGCTCACCGCGTTCGGGCGGAGGCTGCTGCGGGGGCGGCTGGCGACGCTCCGGACGGCGTGCCGGCCCATCGGTGCGGCGGGGCGGTGGCGGAGTGCCTTCGCGCCGGGGACGGCCTGCACGCTCGGGCGGTACACCCGGCTCTCTTTCCAACGCGTGCCCAATCCTCGGTGCTCGGCTACGTGATGCCCGGCGGCATCGTTCGACCCAGGGTAATCGGCAACGGCCGGAAACACTTAAACCTGTGCGTCCTCGGTCACACGCGGGGCGGTTTCGTTCGCCCGATCGGCTCGCGAGTCCTTGATCCTCCGGTAGATCCGCCGGGACGACAGGAGCAGCAGCGCGCCGGCCGCGGTGATGGTGATGATGATGGTGATCGCGCCGTATTCCGTGGACGTCAGCTCGAAGCGCGCGGCCGAACCGAGCGGGGTCCCGTCGGGCGTGGTCAGCGAGACGTCGACGCTGAACCGGCCCGCCCGCAGCGCCTCGACCGGGAGCAGCCGGTTACGGGCGCTGTTGGCCGGGACCATCTGCGCCTGCAACAGGGTGTCGTCGGTCGGGCGAAGGCCGACGTTGTTCTTCAGCGCGACCTGGACGGCGACGCCGACCGGCAGGTTGTTGGTGATGAACACCGGCAGCGGCGCCGCGCCGGACGCCAGCGCGATCGTCTGCTTCGGCCGCTCGACGGTGACCTGGCTGCGGATCGCCTCCAGATCGCCGCGGGCGTTGCCGGTGACGGTGGCGGCGTCCGCGCCGCGCCACGACGTCGACGCGGCCCGGATGAGGGCGAGCCGCACCGGGGCGATCACGTCGGCCGGATTCACCCGTTTGGTGGCGTCCATCGTCATCGCGGACGACAGACCCAGGGTCTCGTTGTCCAGCTGGGACATCTTCGCGGTGACGTCGCCGCTGGTCGCGGCCGACAAATCCTTCGGGTCGTAGTTGACCGACGCCGTCCCGGAGGGGCTTTCGCCGAGCAGCTCGGGCAGCGGCGCCGACTTGAGGAGACCGGCGGTGTAGAAGTCGCCCATCCGCTCCAGGAACGTGGTGAGTTCGGTGCCGGTCGCGGCCCAGTGCCGCGGGGGCGCGATCAGCAGCCGCGAGCGCCCCGGCCCCTCGTTCTGCCCGCCGAGCCCGGCGCGGAAGGCGATGGCGCCGAGCCCGTTCTGGGTCGACTCCGAGCCGTTCAGCGCGGACGAGATCAGCGCGTCGATCGGCTGCGCGCGCAGGTCCGTCCCCTCGATCGACACCCCGCTCGAAAGCGGCGTACGGGACTGGAGCTTGCCCGAATCGGTCAGCACGGTCTTGACGCCGGCCTTGCCGATCGCTTCGAGCGTCTGCGAGTCGAGGGCGCCGCCGGGCCACAGGACGCCGTCCTGCGGCTGGATACCGAGCAGGTTCTTGATCGTCCCCGCGCCGCCGAGCGCGGTGGTCATGAGCGCGGTGTCGGTGGCGTCACCGGCGCGGACCTTCGTCAGCGCGGTGAGGTCGGCGTCGGCGAACGGGAGGGTGACCACACACCGGCCCGCGACCAGCGCCTTCAGCCTGCCGAGCCAGTTCTTCGCGGTCTCGACACCCTTGCCGGGGGCACCGCCGGCGATCTGGTAGCCGCGGGTCATCCCGTCGACGGTCGCGACCAGGTCGGGGTCGATGGCCAGGCACAACGACGACGAGACCTTCGTGTCGGCCTCGGCCGCGCGCGCCGCCTCGACCAGCGAGTCCAGCCGTCCGCCGGCGGCCAGTTCGTCGGCCAGCCGCTCGTCCGCCAGGGTCAGCGGGCCGCCGAGCGGGGCGGAGACGACGTGCACTGCGCTGTTCGCGATCGGCCACAGGAGGCTCGTGGACGGCGCCGACGGCGGACGTGACCCGGGAGCCTTGCCGGGAACGCCGAGCACCGGCATCAGCAGGGTGACCGCCGCCAGCCGTTCCGGACCGCCGAAATCCGGGGTGCCGTTGACGTTGACCAGCAGCGGGTACACGCCGGTCTTCGGGAACTGGAGCTTCGACGACGGGCCGAGCGGCACGGACAGGTTCAGCGCGGCGCTCTGCCCGGGCTCCAGCTCGTCCGGCTCGAGGTCGACGAACTCGGTCGCGGCGAGATCCTTGAACTTGTCGCCGGCGAGGACGTCACCGATCTGCTGCTCGGTCTGGAGCCGCGTGCCCAGCTGCAGCCGGACACCCAGTTTGCTGATCCGCCGGTCACCGACGTTGGTGACCCGGCCGGTGACGGCGAGCGAAGCCGACGTCGAGCTGATCACGCGGGGGTTCAGCTGGTCGAGGTCCACGCGCAGCCGGGGCTGCTCCTGGGCCTGCGCGCCCGCGACGGGCAACACGGTGAAGACCAGGAACAGGATCGACAGGACAGTGGCGGCAAGCCGCTTCACTCAGGTGCTCCCTCGGCGGTGTGCTGTTGCTGCGCGAAGAGTTCTTTGGCCTTCCGGACCAGCTTGCGCTCGTCGGAGTAGGCGAGTTTGGTCTCCAGGTCGGCGAGCGGGACCCAGGCGACCTCGGTCACCTCGACATCCTCGTCCGAAAGTTCGCCGCCGGTGGATTCCAGGATGAAATGGTGCACCGTCTTGTGCACGCGCCGTCGCTCGGCCACGAACCAGTAGTCGATGGTGCCGAGGGGCTCCAGGACCTGCGCGGAGATGCCCGTCTCCTCTTTCACCTCGCGCACAGCCGTCTGCTCCACCGTTTCACCGTCCTCGATGTGGCCCTTCGGCAGCGACCACAGCAGTCTGCCGTGCCGGTCGAGCCGCCCGATCAGCGCGGCGTTCGCCCGTTCGGCGTCGACGACGAGTCCGCCGGCCGAGGTTTCGTCGACCGTGGTCAGCCGCCTTCCCCGCCTGCGCCTCCGCCGGCGGCCCGGCTTCGGAGCGCCGGAGCGCCCGGCTGATCCAGACATGCTGCGATGCTAGAGCAAACGGCGGTACAGGTACGCTGGCTCTCCGTGCCCATGGTGGGCAGGGTCGTAGTAAGTACCTCAGTAAGTACATCCAAATCGTGGTGGGATTGTCGTGAACAAGGTGGTCGCCGGGCAGGCGATTGCGGGGAAGAGCACTGCGATGCAGAACGCCGTGACCGAGCTGATGCGCATCTCCCCGCTGGCGGACGAGCTCGCGAAGCTGTTCGCGAAGGCGGGGCACAGCCTGTACCTGGTCGGCGGCAGCGTCCGGGACATGATGCTCCGAAGGCTGTCGAGCGACCTCGACTTCACCACCGACGCCCGTCCGGACCAGGTGCTCAAGATCGTCAGCACCTGGGGCGACGCGGTGTGGGACGTCGGTATCGCGTTCGGCACCGTCGGCGTGACCAAACAGGGCATGACCCTGGAGATCACCACGTTCCGCGCCGACAGCTACGACCGCGTCGGCCGCAATCCCGAGGTCACCTTCGGCGACAGCATCGAGGGAGATCTGCTCCGCCGCGACTTCACCGTCAACGCGATGGCGATCGACCTCGCCAACAAGACCTTCGTCGACCCGCACGACGGCCTCCAGGCCCTGCAGGACAAGGTGCTCGACACGCCCGCGACCCCGCAGGAGTCCTTCGCCGACGACCCGCTGCGCATGCTGCGGGCCGCGCGGTTCTCCGCGCAGCTCGGATTCACCGCGGCGCCGCGCGTGGTCGACGCGATGTCGTCGATGGCCGAGGAGATCGACCGGATCACCGCCGAGCGTGTGCAGACCGAGCTGTCGAAGCTGCTGCTGGCGGACGACCCCCGGCCCGGGATCGAGCTGCTGGTCGACACCCGCCTCGCCGACCGCGTGCTGCCCGAGGTGCCAGGGATGCGGCTGGCGATCGACGAGCACCACCAGCACAAGGACGTCTACCAGCACTCGCTGACCGTGCTCGCGCAGGCGATCGACCTGGAGAAGACGCACGAGCCGACTTCCGAGCCGGATCTGATCCTGCGGCTCGCGGCGCTTCTGCACGACATCGGCAAGCCCGCGACGCGCGAGTTCCAGCCCGGTGGCGGCGTGAGCTTCCACCACCACGAGGTCGTCGGCGCGAAGATGGCGCGCAAGCGTTTGCGCGCGCTGAAGTTCTCGAAGGAGATCGTCCAGGACGTCAGCCAGCTCGTGTTTCTCCACCTGCGGTTCCACGGCTACGGTAAGGGCGAGTGGACGGATTCCGCGGTGCGGCGCTACGTCACCGACGCCGGCGATCTGCTGCCCCGGCTGCACAAGCTGGTGCGCGCCGACTGCACCACGCGCAACCGCAAGAAGGCGGCCGCGCTGCAGGCGACCTACGACGACCTCGAGCGGAGGATCGAAGCCATCCAGGCGCAGGAGGACCTCGACCGGGTCCGCCCGGACCTCAACGGCGAGGAGATCATGCGGATCCTCGGCCTCAAGCCCGGGCCGGACGTCGGCAAGGCGTGGAAGCACCTGAAGGAACTGCGGCTCGACCGCGGTCCGCTGGAGCACGACGAGGCGGTGGCCGAACTGCGGAAGTGGGCCGCCGAGAACGGCATAGGCTGAGATAAACCCCGTTGGTCTCTGGATCCACGCGGCGTAACCCGAGATACTCCTGCCGGTGCTCCGGGCAGGGGGAAGATCCATGGCGAAGCGGCCGCCCAGTTTTCTGGTGACGTTGCTGCGTCGTGGCGCGCCCGCGCTGGCGACGGCGACGAGCGAGCTGTCGGACGAGGTCGGCGATCCGACGCCGATGCGCGCGCTCCGGCGGATCCAGCACATGTCGGGTCCCATCGACACGGCCCATCGCGACAACCTGCTGCTCAGAGCCGCCCGCTACGTCGCCCTCGTTCCGCTGGTGTACCGGCTCTTCGCGGTGCCCGGCGCGTTCGGCGTCTACGTCTCCACGCACGGCATGATCGGGATCGGGCCGGTCGGGCTGGTGGCCCTCGGCTCGGCGGCGCTCTCGCTGTACGGCATCCGGTGGATGCTGCGCTCGGCGCCGTTCCGCCCGCAGCACGCCGTCCGGCTGCTGGCGATCGACCTCGTGTTCACGCTGCTCGCGCCGCTCGCGGTCGGGGCGCTGGTGCCGGCTTCGGTGTTCACCGAGGCGATGGCGATCCCCGGCAAGCACCTGCTCGGCGAGGTCGCCCTGCTGGCGCTCGCGCTGGGCATGCCCGCCGCGGCGGCGCTCGCCGTCGGCAGCTTCCCGGTGCGGATGCTCGCGTCCCTGCTCGGCACCGGCCAAGCCGCGCCCGGCGACGCCATGGCCACCTTCCCGTCGATCCTCGGCGTCCTCTTCACCGCCAGCGGCGCCCTGGTCCTGATCGGGCTCGGCACGCGGCTCGCCCTCGCGTACGGCATCCGCAACGGCCGCATCGCCGAACGCGCCCGCCAGCACCGGATGCTCCACGACTCCGTGCTGCAGACCCTCGAAGCGATCGCGCTGGCCAACAAGGGCGACCCGGCCACGCGCCTCGACGAGGTACAGCGGCTGGCGCGGGCGCAGTCGCTGGAGCTGCGGCGGACGATCGAGACCGAGGCCTCGGAACGGTCGGAGGCCGGTTCGCGGCCGCTGGGCGAGAAGCTCGCGTCGCTGGCGGCGGAGATGGCGCGGGACGGGTTGCGCGCCCAGCTGGTGATCGCCGAACTCGACGACGACACGCTTTCGGAGGTCCGGCAGATCGCCATCCGCGACGCCGTCCGCGAATCCCTGCGCAACACCCTCAAACACGCCGGGACGGACAAGGTCGTCGTCCGGGTCGAGGAGCAGGAAGGCGGCGTCGCGGTGATCACCCGTGATCACGGCGCCGGGTTCAGCCCCGACTCCCGGCCCGCCGGATTCGGCATCAGCGAGTCCATCACCGCCCGGCTGAACGAGGTCGGCGGGACCGCCAGGGTGGAGTCGGCTCCGGGCAATGGCACCAGAGTCACCCTTTGGGTGCCTTTCTGACGGTAAACAGGAGAACATGAAGAAATCGGACCTCCTGGCCGAAGCGCTCACCGCGTACCGAGACGGTGACCGGGCCACGGCAGCGGACCTCGCGGAGCGTGCCGGATCCACGCTCGGCATCGAACTGCACCGGTACCTGACCGAAGGCGGCGGCGGTGACGTGTACGACCAGCCCGCCGCGTTCACGGCGTTCATCCGCGGGGGCGGGAACGTCAAGCTCTACCGGCAGCTCAGCGCCATGCTCGCCCGGCGCTACGGCAGTGTCGGTTCGCTGCTCGACCTCGGCTGCGGCGACGGGCTCGCCGTCGTCCCCGCGCTCGAACAGGCGGACCGGCAGCCGGGCCGGATCGATCTGGTCGAGCCGTCGAGCGCCCTGCTCGCGGAAACGCGGAAGCAGCTCGACGGCACCCACGGCCTGCACACCTGGGACGCGACCGCGCAGGAGTTCCTCGCCCGCGACGACGACCGGCAGTGGCAGCTGACGCAGTCGACCTTCGCGCTCCAGTCGATCCCGACCGGCGAGCGGACCGAGGTCCTGCGGGCGCTGCGGCCGCGTACGTCGTGTCTCGTGCTCGCGGAGTTCGATGTGCCCGAGTTCGACGAGGGCTCCCCCGAGTACCTGCTTTCCCTGGTCACCCGCTACGAACGCGGGATCGCCGAGTACGGCAAGGAGGCGTCACTGGTGGCGCAGGGGTTCCTGCTGCCGATCCTGCTCGGCCTGGTCAAACCGGGGGCGGACCGCACGAACTGGGAACAGCCCGCCACCGATTGGGCTTCGCAGCTCAAGGAAGCGGGCTTCACCGGCATCCGGATCGAGCCGCTCGCGGACTACTGGTGGTCGCCCGCGGTGCTGATCACCGCTTCCTGAGCCGGATCACGCCGGATCTCGCGAGTTACGCCCCCAATCACGCGAGTTACGCCTCCAGTCACGCGAGTTACGCCCCCAGGCACGTGAGTTCCGGCTTCAGTCACGTGTGCACAGATGCTGGAACCCCGCCACTCGCGTGATTGAAGGCGACACACGCGTGATTGAAGGCGTAACTCGCGTGATCAGAGCCGGATCACCTTCAATCACGCGAGTTACGCCCCCGGACACGCATGTTCGGTCTCGGCGCACCTACTGGACGCGGGAAATCGCACCGGTTTCGAGGTGCTGGGCGAGCGGCCGGGGCAGCACGTAGGCCACGGCCCCGCCCGGCGTCCCGTTCCACGGCGCGGTGATGCCGGTGACCACGCGCAGCGGCCGCACGACGCGGTAGAGCCGGCGCTCGCGTTCGCGGTCCGCGGCCAGCGACGTCTCGATGAACCGCGCCGATTCGGCGTGCACGAGGTTGCCGGTCTCGTTGCCGAACCGCTGCACCGTGGTGCCCGACGGCAGGACGACGATCCGCTTGCGGCGGAAGAAGTTCAGCGGCGGCTCGCCGCGCAACGGCAGGATCGGCCAGTCGGCCGGGTTGTCGGACTCCTCGTTCGCGCCCACCGCGCCTCGCGCCGGGTACAGCAGCAGGGTGCCGAGGAAGAAGCGCGCCGCCTCTTCGAGTTTCGCGAACACCACCGGCTCGTCCGTCGGCGGACGCGAGACCTCCCAGCCGCTCTCGGTGCGGCGCAGGGTCCACAGGCCCGGCTCCGGTACCGCGTTCGCGCCGATCCGGTACGACGTCGGCGCCACCCCGTGCTCGGCCAGCCGCTGGTACAGCACGTCCAGCACCTCGACGGCCCGGATGTCGCGCGTGGGCTCACCGTCGCGTTCGACGCGGGTGCGGGCACTTTCGTCCGGCAGGTCCGCGGCGGTCTGCGGCGGCCGTGGCTTGCCGACGATCTCCGCCTCCGCGGTCGCCCGCACCAGCTCGCCGATCAGCGGCGGCCGGAATCCGGCGGCCCGGATGTGCTCGATCAGCTCCGGCTCCGGCGGCACCCCGTACTTGCGCAGGTAGTGCGGAACCGCCGCGGGCCAGATCCACACGCCGTCGGTGTGGAAGGCGTTCGGCACGTCCGGCGGGCCGTTCGGGGTGAAGATGTCGGGCTGCGGACCCGGCCGGGTCAGCGCCACCGGCGAGCGGAAGAGGTAGTCGAGGACGCCGCGCATCATCTCCGGCGGCACCGGCGGCCGGTTGACGACCGGGCGTTCGCCCTCGTTGTGCGCGTCGACGACCTTCGCGTGCCGGAACACGACGTCCAGCGGCAGTCCCGCCTTGGCCGAAAGCCAGGCCGGGACGTGTTTCGTGTCGCGCGGGAAGATCGCGAGCTCGGTCGCGTACGCGCGCGGCGACGGCTTCCCGCCCTCGTTCGGCGCGAGCCGCCAGGTCGGTTCCTGCTCGGCGTCGAAGTCGAAGTCGAAATGCGATTCCGAGTCGAGCGTGAAGGTGCCCTGGAACCAGGTGCCGGTCTCGGGCTGGTGCATCGCCGCACGCAGCCGCGCGAACAGCGAACCGAGCTCCGGCGGGGCCGCGATCGACACCGACACCGGGCCGTTGCCCTCGTCGCCGACCGAGCGGACCTCGAGCTCGGAGTAGTCGCCGACCTGCCGGAACTGGGCGCCGACGCGCTGCCAGCCCGGCGGCAGCACCCGCAGCAGGGTCCGGCCGATGGCCCGCAGCAGCGCGCCCTGGTCGCCCGTGCCGATCGCCGGACGGGCGTCCGGTGTCTCGACGAAGTCGTGCCTGGTCTGCCACAACGCCGTCAGCCGCGACGGCGAGACGGTGGTCGAGAAATCCGTCAGGCCCAGTTCGGCCGCGCGGGCCGCGTCCTCGCCTGCCCAGCGCAAGGTCAGATCGCCGCCGCCGGTGTTCGGCGCGATCTGGAAGTGCTCGTCGTCGAACCGGCCGTACGACTGGAGGCTGAAGGTCGCGCCGACCTCGCCGTTCAGCACGACCCTGGCCGGACGGCCGTTCCAGTCGCGATCGAAACCCTCGGGCGCCGCTTCCCCCGGCGGCGCGATGAGCAGCAGCGTGCCGTCTTCGGTCGACCGCTGGGCTGCGAAGACGGTGTCCCCCCAGACGGCGTACAGGCCATCCGGCCGCTCCGCCGCTTGAACCCGGTAACGCACTATGTGTCCCCTCCCCAAGTACCCCAAACCGGAGGTAAATCTAGTGGGCCGGATAGCGGGCGTACCACCGGTCGTCACCCGGTGCGCTCCCGCCGAACTCCGCGAGCGCGTCGTCCGCCAGCCGTCCGATCACCTCGGCCAGTTCCAGCTTCTCGAGCCAGTCCGTCCGCAAGGCCTGTTCGCCGTACATCGCGCCGACGAGGTTCCCGCAGACCGACCCCGTCGAGTCGCTGTCGCCGCTGTGGTTCACCGACACGAGCAGCGCGGTGTTCGCGTCCGTGGTGGTCAAGGCGACGTAGACCGACATGGAGAGCGCGGTTTCGCCGATGTTCCCCTGCCCGAGCGATTCGAGCTTCTCCGGCGTCGGGGCGCCTTCTTCGGCCAGTGCGAGCGCCTGGTCCAGCGCGACGCTCTGCTCTTCGTGCCCCTGGTACTTCTCCAGCTCGGCGCGGGCGGTCGCGACGGCGTCGAGCAGCGGTTTCCCGACCAGCAGTTCGCGCACGATCACCGCGAAGGCACCCGACGAGAGATACCCACTCGGGTGACCGTGCGTCAGGGCCGCGCTCTCGGCACCGAGGCGGAACACCTCGGCCAGGTCGTCCGACCACAACGCGACCGGTGCGGCGCGCATGATGCCGCCGCAGCCCTTCGAGTTGTTCACCGGCTTGTCCATACCGGCGCGCACGCCCGTCTTGCCGTACGCCTCCAGCTCGCTGAAGCAGGTGAGGCCGGGCGCGCGGCGGCTGAAGAGCTCACGGTTCGTGATCAGCCAGCCGTCCGGCTCCGCGCTCGTGTCCTTCGGCCCGCGGGCGCGCTCCCACGAGACGCCCTGGGTGTGCAGCCAGCGCTGGTAGGCCAGCTGGAGCGACTGCTCGACGGGCTCGGTCCCGTGGTGGGCGCGGATCAGGCCTTCCAGGGTGAACAGCGTCATCTGGGTGTCGTCGGTGATCCGGCCGACGCCGCCGTACGCGGGGATGAGGTCGGTGATCCCGGCGGGTCCGGCGATCTCCCGGATACGGTCGATCGAGTCGAACTCGGTCTTCGCGCCGAGCGCGTCACCGATCGCGCCGGCGAACAGGCTGCCGCGCAGCCGCGACCTGGTCGCCGGATCTTGAAGCCACTCGCGCATTTCTCTACTGATCTCCTCGTGGATACCGGTTCGCGTCCCAGCGCCGCCGCTCTTCGGGCTCGCGGGGCAGGCCGAAGCGGTTGAAGTAGTAATACGCGTCGCCCGCCATGGCGTCGACGACGCCGAGGTCGGCGAACGCGGCGAGCCAGGACTCCGGCAGACCGGGCACGGTGAGCCTGGCGCCCACCATCGCCCCGGTCAGCGCCGCGGTCACGGTGCCGCCGCGCGCGGCCAGCGCCAGCGCCGCTTCGGCGTCGTAACCGCGTTTCGCGGCGGCGAACAGCGCCCGGCCGAGCACCGAAAGCGGTGTCCGGCCGTCACCGATGCTGTCGAACTGCTCGACGTCATCGCCGTCAGTGCCGTCAACGTCATTCCGGAGGTCGAGCACGGTCTTGACCAGCTCGCCGACCTCGCCGCTGTACTCGTCGAAGCCTTCGAGGAAGTTCGCGACCGCCGGTTCGCCGTTCCGGGCGGCGAGCTGAGCGCGGAACACGTTCACCAGCAGTTCGGCGCCGTGGACGACCTCGTGCCCCGCGGCGGATCCGACCAGCTCTCGGACGACCTTCATCGCGTAGAACGTGCTGTCGGCCGGACCCTGCACACCGCCGGTCACCGTCGCGGCGAGCGCGGTCGCCAACATGGCCGAGAACTCCGCAGGGGCAGGCCCCGCGCCTTCGGTGGCCTTGGCGACCCAGCCGTCCGGACGCCCGCCCGCGGGCAGCGACGCCGGGATCTCGGGCTTGTCCGGCGTCGGGTCCAAGCCGCGGATCACCGATTCGGTGTGGAACAGCAACTGCCGGGTCAGCCCGCCGAGTGGCAGGCCGCCGGCGGGATCGGCGCCGGAGCCCAGGGCGTCTCCGAGCGCGAAGCCGACGTACGCGCCGAGGAGCCGCGGGTACGCGAAACTGCCGATGGGGAGCGTCGGGTCGTAGAACTTCCCGAAGGTCCAGGCGGCGGGGCGAGGTTCGCCGTTGTCGTAGAAGTGCGTCACGAGGCCGTTGGCGAACAGATCCTCGGGCAGTTCCGGCAGCGGGCGGCCGTCGTGCTTCGCCCGGGAGCGCTCGAACGCCAGCGTCGCCGCCTGCGTGTAGCGGGTGAGCTCTTCGCTGCTCAAGGGGTAGCCGTTGTCTCGGGCCTGATCGACGAGGCTCCGCAGGTTCGCGACGGCCGGAGAGGCGTACTCCCCGCTGAAGTACGCGGGACGCCCGACGGACTCGGGACGCTCGGTGCCCGACGGAAGGCCGAGGTCGGCGACCTGCCGCAGCGTTTCCGGATAGACGTTGAAGGTCTCCGGACGGCCGGGGTTGACCAGCAGGCCGACCCCGGGGTTGTCCTTGGCCCGGCGCAGGAGCGCGCGGGGCTGGACCCGCTGCCACGCCGTGTACTCGGACGGCATTTGCGCTTCGGACGTGTAGACGACGAACCGCGCGCCCGCGTCACCGAAGTCGCGGGCCTGCAGGTGACCGTCCTTGATCGGGGCGAGGACGTCGAGGTCGAGCATCCAGTGGACGAACTCCTCCGGCGTGATCCACTCGACGCGCAGGTATCCGAGCAGCGTCTCGACCGGGCTTTCCGGTGCCGGGCGGCCGGAGAACCGCGGCCCCGGCCGGTGATCGGGGTTCGCGCGGACCGCGCCGGTCGGCTCGCCGTACAGGGTGTGCTGCTCCCAGCGCAGGATCGCCGCCTTCGGCACGGGCAGGCCGGGTACCGCGTTCGGATCGAACTCGGGATCGACGATCTCCGCCCACCGGGTGAACGCGTCGGTATCTTCGCCTGCCGCCGAAACGGCCATCAGCTCCAGGTCGAGGCGGATCTCGCCGCCGTCGTCCGGGACGAAGGCGACCGGGCTGGGGAACAGGCCGGCGCCGGGGTCGGTCCCGTCGAGCCAGCCGACGGTGTTGTACGTGACGTTCCAGCCGTCGGTCGCGCGCACGACGTAGTCGCGGCGCACCCGCAGCGCGCCGGTGCCCTCCCCGCCTCGGCCCGCCAGCCACTCCTCGACGCGGCTGACGGCTTCCTCTTCGTTCATCGTCCCCATTCCAGTTTCACCAGCGCGGATACCGCTGGGCCCAGCCGTCGACCTCGTGCAGCGCCGAGTGGCGGTCGAAATGCCAGAACGCGTCCGTGGCGATGTTCTCCACCAGGTAACGCAGTTCCAGCTGCTCGACCCACTTCTGCGGCAGCCCCGGGATGCCGGTGCGGGCGCCGAGCAGGGCACCGGCGATGGCACCGGTGATCGCGCTGCGGCCGGAGTGGTTGACCGCCCGCAGCAGCGCCTGCTCCGGGTAGTTCTCGAAACCGGACAGCGCCGCGAACGCGCGGCCCAGCACCGAAAGCGTGCCCTTGCCGTCGCCGATCAGCTCCGGGACCCGCAGATCGGGCAGGCCGTGCTTGCCGAAGAACGGCACCGATTCCGCGACCATCGCCTTGAGATCCGCCCAGACCGGCCCCCGCTGGTGCGGGTTCTGGTCGCTGAAGATCTCCCGGGAGGTGTTCCAGACCGGGTAGCTGAACGCCTCCGCGGTCAGCGCGGGCTCGAACAGCCAGGTCAGGTAGGTCGCCGCTTCGACGTCGACCTCACCCGGGTGGGTCACCGCGACGAGGTCGCGCACCGCCTGGCGGACGCCGCCGCTCATCGCGGTCCCCGGTCCGGCCGCGGTCATCGCCGCCGGCAGCGCCGCGACCAGTGCGTCCGGTCCGCTCATGGGCATCGCCGTGGGCGAGATAGTCGCCAGCGCGTGATAGGCGTTCAGTTCGGCGTCGTCGGGGGTGCGGCGGACGCGCAGCTCCGGCACCTTCACGAGCCAGCCGTCGGCGTTGTCCAGCGGCGCGCCCTGGGTGTGCAGCCAGCGCATCAGCGAGTTGCGCGCGACCGTCCCGAGTGCCTTTTCGGCGTCGCGGTTCTCCGGCTGCTCGCGATGCGGGCTGCGGATCACGGCCTCGGTGTAGAACAGCAGCCGCTGGGTGAGCGGCCCGATCCGGCCGGGCAGGTCGAACGCGACCGGCAGATCGGTGACGCCGTCCGGGCCGTAGGTGCTGTGGATCTCGTCGAGCCGCATCCGGTCGACGGCCGCGCCGAGCGCCTCGCCGAGCGCGAAGCCGACGTACGCGCCCGTGACGCGCTGCCAGCCGTAACGCGAGCTGGAGCGGTCTCGCTCGAAGTACTTGCCGAAGGTGTCCAGACGCGGCTGGATCTGGCCCTCGTTGTCGTAGCCCGGCGCCAGGCCGTTGGCACGCAGGTCGTTCGGACGGCCGCGGGGCGGTTCCGGCTGCCGGAGCCGAGCCAGCCACGACTGCCCGAGGACGGTCTTCTGGCATTCCTCGGCGCTCAGCTCGAACCCGCGGCGGCGGGCCCGTTCGGCGGCGGCCAGCGGCGGCTTGACCGGCTCGGACAGGCCCATCTTCGCGGCGGTGTCGACGGCCAGCGCCTCCAGCTCCGGGTCGGCCTCCGGGCAGCGCTCGTTGACGTCGACGCCGGGGCCCCGGCGCGGGAACCGGAGCGCGGTCTCGGCGAGTTCGGCGCCGCTGACGTCCTCGAACGTCGCGGGACCGCCGTTGATCACCAGGTTCGGCGGGCTCTCGTAACCCGCGAGGGTGGCGATGTCGACCTTCCAGTACCCGTGCTCACGGGACGGGAGGTTCCTGGTCGAGCTGAACACCCGCAGCTCGGCGCGTTCCTCGTTGAAGTAGAACCGTTCCGTCTTGCCCGACGCCAGGTCGAGCGGGACGTAGACCTCGCAGCGCAGCAGCCCGATGAGCAGCTGTTCCCTGGTCAGCCAGCCGACGCTGGCGAACGACAGCAGCGTTTCGAGCTTGTTCTCCGGCTTCGGGTAGCCGCGGCGGACAGGACCGGCCTTGTACTCCGGGTTCTCCCGTTCCTCCCCGGTCTGCACGCCTTCCGCGTTGACCTTGACCCAGCCCGCGACGACCGGCGGCGGGACACCGAGGTCACCGAGCCCGGCCTTGGCGTACTCCGGGTCGACGACCTCGCGCCAGGCCTCCTGACCGGGGAACGCGACCGGGACGCTGAGCCCGCCGGGCTGCGGATGCGCCTGGCGCAGCTCGCCGTCCGGTTCGCGGACGATCACCGACGGCGGCGGGAAGATCTCCTTCTCGGCATGACCCTCGTCGAGGAAGGCGATCGTGTTGTAGGGGACCGACCAGCCCTCGGGGATGCGCAGGACCTTCTCGTGGTCGACGCGCAGGCCGGCGCCGCCCGGTTCGGACACGTCCGGACCGTGGACCGCGCGCAGCCACTCTTCGACCTTGGCTACCGCTTCCGCCGATTCCACCTACTCGATCCTCTCCAGGCTGCCGTCGGACACGTGCTCGGCGATGGTCCTCGGGAGCACGTAGGCCACCGCCCCGCCGGGCATGTTCGCCCAGGGGACGGTGACACCGATGATCACGTGGAGCGGGCGGCGCAGCCGGTAGGTCCCACCGACGCGCTCCCGTTCCAGCGGCAGGGACGTCGTGGCGAACCGTACCCCTCCGTGGTGAACCAGATTGCCGGTCTCCTCGCCGAACCGCAGTACGACCGTACCGGCGACCATCCGGCTCACGCGCTTGTTGCGGAGCAAGGTGAGGGGAGGCTCACCCGGCGCCGCCTGCACCGGCCAGTCGGCGAGTTCCTTCGCCGTCTCCAGTGGTGTCTCGTGTCCGGCGGTCATCCTCGCCGGATGCAGGAGGAGCGCGCCGAGAAGCTGATGTGACGCGTCTTCGAGCTTGTCGAAGTACTTCGGCGACACTGGAGAGCCGTCCGAATAGGCCGCGACCTCCCAGCCCTTCTCGGTGAAGTTGAGGCACCAGGCGCCGTCCGCGCGGTCGCCGATGCGGTACGCCTCCGGCCAGACGGCGTGCTCGCCGAGCCTGCTCACCAGCACGACCAGGAGTTCTTCGTCGGTCAGCACCGGATTCGGCGACGTCTCCAGCTCCGCGGCGATGTCGCCTTCGGTCTTCTTGACGTCGGAGCGGCCCGGCTTCGGCCGCGGTTTGCCGAGCAGATCCGCCTCCGCGGTCCGCCGCACGAGGTGCTCGACGTACGGCGGCTGGAACCGCTGGCCGCGGATGTGCGCGACCAGGTCCGGCTCCGGCGGGATCCCGTATTTCCGCAGGTAGTGCGGCACGGACGCGTGCCAGATCCAGGTGCCGTCGGTGTGGTAGCTCTCGGGGACGTCGGCGTCGGCTTCGGGATCGAAGATGTCCTTCCCGAGCCCGCTGCCGGAGAGGATCGCCGGCTCACGCTCCAGGTACTGCGCGATCAGCGGGGCTTCGGACTCGTCGAGCTCCGGTCTGTCCACCACAGGCGGCTGGCCCTCGGTGTACGCGTCGACGATCCGGGCGTGCCGGAACTCGACGCGCAAGGGCAGCTGCGCGCGCAGGCGCCACCAGTCGGGGACATGCTCGTCGTCGCGCGGGAACGCGGCCAGCTCGTCCGGGTACGCCGAGGCCCCCGGAGGCCGGGTCCACGCCGGTTCGTCGTCGAGGGTGAAGTCGAAGTCGAAGGTGCCGTCGGGTTTCAGCGTGAACCGCGACTGGAGCCAGGTCCCACGGCCGATCGCGTACATGCCGGTGCGCAGCCTGCCGAAGAGATCGGTCAGCTCGGGCGCGGGCGTGCAGTTGTGGCCCTCGAGTTCGGTGTGGTCCCCGGCCTGCCGGAAATCGGCGACGGCCGGATGCGCCGCGTCGGCGGCACCCGAGCGGATGAGCTTGCCGATCTCGACCAGCAGCCCGCGTTGCTGTTCCGGAGTGAGTTGTTCCACGTGAATCATCGCGCCCGGTTCGGGAAACGTGGTTCCGCCTGGAAGGTCGGCGGCTCCCCGGCGGCGCGGCGGGCCAGCTCGTCCTCCCACATCTTGAAGGTGCGTTTGCGCAGCGACTGGATCAGCGCCGATTCCTGCGGTTCCACGCGGCGGTTCTCCCGCTTCGCCTGCGCGTACAAGCCGTCGATGGTCTCGTAGAGCGCGAAGATCGGTCCGCCGCCCTTGAGTTCGTACGCACGGGCGCGCTCGGTCTCCTGGACGAACTTCTCTTCGGACACCTTGCTGATGTCCGAACTCGCCATCGCCCACATGACCTCACGCACGTGCTCCGGCTTTTCGTCGAACTCGCCGGTGCTCAGGTTGAGGAGGAAACCGGTCAGGCCCCCGTCGGGGGTCGGCTCGACGCGGTAGGTCTTCCCGAAGTACGTGTAGAAGGACGGCGTCTGGCTCACGTGTTCTCCTCAGGAGGCAGGCCCTTGCGGAGACCGGCCATGAACTTCTCCCGGACCCGGTCCATCAACGCGGCTTCCAGCAGGGCCTGTTCCGGGGACAACCTCTTCTTGTTGTTCTCGTCCAGTGTCCGGTTGTACGTCGGGAAGTCGCGGCGGACCTCGTACAAGGCGTGCTCGTAGGCCGACACGGTGTCGATGTGCTTCAGGTGCAGCCGCAGTTCGGCGACGTGCCCGTTCGGCAGCCGGACGTTCATCTGCAGATCGCGGTACCCGCTGTCCTGCGGATTCGCGAACCGGTCGTCGAAGCTGACGATCTCCAGGTCCGGATCGTCCATCACCGCGTTCAGCGCGTTGTAGACGTCGGCCAGCGTCTCGAACTGGATCTTCACGCCCACCAGGTCGGTCAGTTTCGACGCGTCACCGTCGTAGCCCGCGATCTTCGCCTTGGCGCGGTCGTCGTCCTTCGGACCGGGCCTGCCCGACGCGTCGCCGTTGTTCTCCTCCGCGATCCGTTCGGCGATCCGGTTCAGGTCGCCCTGGTTCTGGGGCCACGCCTGCCGCTCGGCGTCCAGGAATTCCTGGATCTTCGCGTCGTCGCCCTTGTCCGCGCGATCGAAGCCGGCGTGGTACTGATCGCCGGGCTCCACGTCGGCGGCGATGTCCGCCGCCGCGTTCGCGAGGTCCCGCTGCTCCTGCGTCAGCGGAGTGTCACCGGGGCCGTCCTCGCGGACGTCGTCGATCATCTGGTAGCCGCGTTCCTCGACGTCACGCAGGGCGTCTTCGAGGATCGGGATGGCTTCCGGATGCAGCAGCAGGCTGCCGATGGTCATCGGGTTGTTCAGCAACGAAGCCCGCAGGTACGCGTTGTCCGGGTGCTCCATCAGCCGGACGAGTTCCGGATGCGCGGGCAGATGTTCGCGGATGAAGTCCCGCATCGGCCCGACGTCGTGCTTGACCCCGTTCTCGTCCTCGTGGACGGCCCGCTTCTTGTCCGGGTCCAGCCCGTCCACCGCGGCCGCGACCTCGGGATCGTTCAGGAACCGCTCGGCATCGGCCCGGTCGTTCTGGGCCGGCTCGTCGTGGGCCATGCCGTAGCCCGCGTCGTGCGGCGGCGTCACGATCGGACGGCCGTCCGGCCCGATCCGCGACGGCTGCACGTCGGGCGTGTTTTCCATGGCGTAAGCGATGCGCGGGTCGACGTGCTGCGCGGCCGGGCCCTCCGGGACGCCGACGTGCATCAGCTTCATGCTCAGCGGCGGATGCGGCAGGTTCATCAGCGCGCCGGACTGCGGGTCGATGAACGCGACGCCGTCCCGCGTGTTCGCCACCATCGCGACGTGTCCGCGCTCGACGCCGTTCTCGTCGAGGTACTTCACCGCCACGACCGCGTGGTGATCGGTCGGCATGCCCCGCATCTCGCGGATGACGGTGTCGTAGTCGGCGCGGTCGGAGAACTGCCCGCCGAACCGCTCTTCGACGTGCTCCAGCGTGCCGCGGCTGTCCATCTCGTGCACGAGCAGCGGGTCGGCGGTCGAGTCGATGCCGTTCAGCCGGTCCATGTACGCGCCCGGCGTGCGGGTGCAGTTGGAGCGGTAGCCGTTCGCCAGCGCGTCGGGGTCGTTGAAATGCGGGTTGACCTCGCCGAGCCGCGGGTGCCGGTCGGCGATGTACGCGGCCTGCTGCGCGGGGCTCGCCGAACCGGCGTGGATCGCCGGTTCGCTCGGCGGGTTCGTCGCGACCGCCATCGACGAGTAGTCCCGCTCGGGCGTGGGCAGCTCGATCGTGTCATCGGTGACGGGCTGCTCGCCGTACTCGGGTCCCTTGTCGGCGTCCGCGACGCTGTGCTGCGCCGGGTTCTCCGTGGTGACGTGCGGGGTCTGCGGCTCGTCGAAGCCGCCGAGGCGCGCCATCGACTGCGCCTGGGCGAGACGCGCGAGTTCCGGCGCCTCCGCGGCGTGCCGGGCCCGCCGCTCGTCCATCTTCTGCTTGGCGGTCTCGGGGTCGAGGTAGCGCGGGTCGCCGGGAGTGACCTCTTCGGCGTGGATGACCCACTTCGGCCGGTCGACCAGCGGCGGAGTCTTGAACTCCTTGCTGTGCACGTAAAGCTGGGTGGCCGGCTTGTTGATGGCCTCGTTCTCGCGCGGGTTCTCGGCGAGCGACGAGACGTCCTTGCCCGTCTTCGAGACGATGTGGATCTCGACGTCTTCGCCGAATTTCGACTTCGTGTCCGGCGAGGTCTTGATGGTCGAGCTGGTCATCGTCGGCTCGGGGACGGTCTGGCCGGGTTCGTAGTGCGCCGCCATGATCGCCGCGGCCCGCATGTCACCCTTGGTGTCGATGCCGCGGATGGCCTCGCCGTGGAAGTCCGGCAGCTCGTTGAGCGCGCCGACGATCGCCCGGGTGCTGCGCTGGGCGTTCTCGAAGTCGGGGTGCGCTTCACCCTTGCGGTTGGCTTCGTTGATCGCGTAGGCGTGTTCGCGCGAGTACGAGTAGATCGCTTCGGCGGCCTCGGGCGAGACGCGGTCCTTCAGCGGGCTGGCTTCGAGCCGCTTGAGCGCCTTCTCACGAGCCTGCTCGGCGAGTTCGGCGCTGTCGTAGCGGTCCCGGAGGCTCTTGTGATCCTCGGGCGTGCCACGGAAACCGTCGTCGGAGAGGTAGCTCTCGTCGATTCGCGCGGGGGTTTCTTCCGGGCCCTTGAGCCGGTCGGCGATGTCGAGTTCGGTCTTGGGCGCCTGCTCCTGGACCGGCGTTTCGGAGTGCGTGCGCTCCGGTGCTTCCGGCGTGTGCGGTGCGTCGCCGCCGCCCATCGGCATCGCCTTGATCGACGTCGGATCGTCGGGCAGCGTCGCGAGCCGCCCGGTCATCGGGTCGGCGAAGACCACGCCGTGCGGCGTGTTCACCGCGGCGACGATCCGGGTCTCGATCCGGTCCTTGGACCGCGGCGAGCCTTCCGGCGCGTTCGGATCGGCGGCGGCGTGATGCTCGAACGCCACCGCGGTCCGCGCGCCGACCGGACGTTCGCCCAGCTCACGAGCGATGTCGGCGAAACCGTTGCGATCCGACCACTGCCCGCCGAGCCGGTCGCTGACGTGCTGCAGCGGTGAACCGCCCGCCGACGGCGCGGCGACCGAGTCTCCGCCGTTCATCCGGTCTTCGAACGCGACCAGCGCCTCGGCCGAGTTCGTCTGGTAGCCGTCCTTCCACGATTCGGGCGCGTAGTAGTTGCGGGTGTTGGCCTCGCCGATCGCGGGGACCTCGTCCATGAGCAGCCGGACCTGCTGGTGCGGCGTCTCGGCCGAACCGGCGTGGATGACCGGCGTCCCGCCCTCTTCGAGCGGCTTCGCCAGCTCGGACCAGCCACCGTCGGGGACGTGTTCCCTCGGCGGCTTGGGAAGCTCCCGGACCGGGGCGTCGGTGACGTCGACCCAGCCGCCCTTGCCGTCGGCGACCTTGGTTTCGAGCCCCGCGAGACCCTTGTTCTGGAACAGCTCCGGGTGATCGCGGCGCAGCTGGGCTTCCTGGTCGGCGGCTTCCTGCGCCAACCGCTCCTGCACGGCGTTGTTGTACTCACGCCGTTCCGCGACCTTCTGCTGCACCTGCTCCGCGGTCAGGTGGCCGTCGTCGCCCTTGACGACCTCCTCGCATTCGACGATCCACTTCGGCAGGTCGTTGGGCGATCCGTCGTCGAGGCGCTTCTTGTACTCCGGATGCTCGGGATGCCCCGGACCCATCTTGACGTCGGTGACGCGCAGCTGCGTCGCCGATTTCATCAGGACCTCGCGTTCTTCCTTCTTCGAGGCGAGGTCTTCGATGTGGCGTCCGGTCTTCGACTGGATGCGCATCTCGACTTCACCCGGGAAGGTGCTGCGCGGATGTTCGGCGGTGACCCGCGACGTGCTCAGCATCTGCGGGTCGACGATGACCTTGCCCTCGGCGTGCGCTTCGAGGAAGGCCCGGATCGCGCTCTCGTTGCCGTTGAAGTTCACCCGCCGCGAGACGAGGCCTTCGTAGGCGGGCATCTCGTTGAGGCCGGAGGTGATCGCCTCGATGTGCGGACGGAGCGCTTCCAGCTCCGCGCCGCCGTGACGCTGGGCGTGCGTGATCCGCTCGGCCATGTCGGTGCGCGTGTAGCTGTGCACCGCGTAGGCGCCCTGATCCGACATCTCCTTGACGCGCGGATCCTCGTGGGCGTCGCGTTTGGCGAGACCTTCACGGCGGACCTGTTCGCTCCGCGCTTCCCCGGTGTCCTTGTCGAAACCGCGCTTGTCGATCTGCGTTTCGGCGAGTGCGCGGTAGGCGGCGGGATCGTCCGTGTGGAAGTCCGGATCCGTCAGGTACGGCTCGTCGACCGTGGTCCGGTCGTCGGGCGTGACGTCCTGGGGCGCCTCGGCGTCCTTGGGGGTCTCGGTGTCCTTGGGGACGTCCGTGTCCTTCGGAGCCTCGGTGTCCTTGGGAGCGGCGACGTCCTTGGGAGCCTCGACGTCCTTCGGAGTGCCGGTGTCCTTGGGAGCGGCGACGTCCTTCGGAAGCTCGCTGTCCTTGGGCAGGTTGTCGTGGCCGCGGTCCTGAGGTGCCTGCTGCGGCGCGTGCTCCACCGGTCGCACCGGCGGCTGCTGCTGCTGCGGCGGACGCTGCGGCTGCTGAGGGCCCGCGTTCGGGTCGTGGCCAGGACGCGGTGCCGGGACCTGCGGCGGACGCTGCGGACCACCGAACCGCGGCGGCTCGGCACCGGGCGGCATCGGCCTGCCGGGCTGTCCCGGATGCCCCGGCTGACCGGGGTGGTGACCGGGTGGCGGCGGCATGGGGCCGCGGTTGCCCGGGAACGGCCCGTTGCCCGGGTGCTGGGGCCGCGGCGGAGGCGGCGGATAGCCCGCCGGACCGCGGTTACCCGAAGGCGGACCGGGCGGAGGTGTCTGCGGACGCGGCGGGACCCCGCCGTTCGGACCCGGACCAGGTCCAGGCCTGCCCTGATAGCCCTGAGGCGGCCTCGGCGGACCCTGCGGTCCGGGCGGCTGCGGCGGTTGCTGAGGACGCTGACGCGGCCCGCGGTCCTGCGGGTATCCACCCTGACCGGGGTGCTGCTGCGGCGGGCGAGGGCCCATCGGACCGGGCTGACCCTGCGGTCCTCGCGGTGGCATGGGGCCACCACCACCGGGAGGCGGCGGAGGCGGCGGCGCGAAACCACCCGGAGGTGGCGGCTGCATCGGCTGCTGGCCCTGGAAGGGCATCGGGGCAGGCGGCTGGTCGAACCGCGGCTGCTGGGGCCCGCCGTTGCCCGCGAAACCCGCGGCCTGGACGCTGTCGTTCGGCCGGACCGGCCGGGACGGATCGTGCCCGGGGGGCGGGAAACCACCGCCGGGAGTGGGTCCGTTGCCGCCGGGTGCCATGCCGTAGCCACCCGACGGAGCGGGCGAGCCCGAACCCGGGTTCGACGCCATGCCGTACCCGCCCGAACTCGACGGCGCGCCCGTGGAAGCGGCGGGCGGCATCGCGCTGGACTGCGAAGGACTCGGCGACGGGCCCGGTGCCGGACCGGGCGCGGGGCCCTGTGACGGGCTCGGCGCTGGGCCCGAAGCGGGCGCCGGCGCCGGACCACTCGCCGGTGTCTGGGCAGGGCTGGCCGCCGGTGTCTGGGCCGGTGCCTGCTGCTGACCGGCAGCGGCTTGCTGCTGCTGACCGGAACCGTTGTCGGCGGCGGCCGCCGGAGCGTTCTGGTGGGTCTGCGCCGCACGCTGACCGTCACCGGTGTTCGCCGGGGTGTCGGCCGGACGTTCCGGGGCCTGCGTCGAGGACTGGCTGATCCGGTCGCTGTCCGCCGCCCGCTGCGGGCCGCTTTCGGAGCGCGGCTGCGGGTCGGCGGAGCCGTCCGAACCGCGGCTCGAAGCCGCCTGACCGTCCGAAGTGGACCGTGGCGCCGGATCCGGCGAAGAGTCCGACCGCGAAGAGGAACCGGAATCCGAAGACGAACGCGGTTCCGATGAAGTGCCCGAATCCGAAGACGAACGCGAGTCCGAAGAAGAAGAATCCGAGCCAGACGAAGAACGCGAGTCCGACGAAGAGTCCGAGTCCGACGAAGAACGCGAGTCGGAAGAAGAGCGCGAGTCCGAGGACGACCGCGAGTCCGAAGAAGAGCCGGAATCCGAAGAAGAGCCGGAATCCGAAGACCCCGGAGTACGCGAACCCGTCCCCGCATCCCCGGTATCCACATCCGGCGTGGAAGGACCCGAGTCGCCGGGCGTGTTCGCGGCCTTGATGTCGCCGATCTGGCTCTTCGCCCCGTCGACACCTCCGCCGACGGCCCCGCCGGACGCGCCCATCAGCACGTCCTTGGCCGAAAGCTTGTCCAGATCCCCCGTGACGGCGGCCTGCCCGACCGTGCTGGCGACCCCTTCCGCCGCACCGCGCACGGCACCCCGCGCCGCGCTGTCGACGATCTGGCCGCCGACGCTGTCGGAAAGCCCCTTGGTGGCGCCCTTGCCGATACTGCTGCTGCCCGCGCCGACCACGCCGTCGACGGCGCCGCTGATCGCGGAATCCTTGGTCTTGCTGAAGTCCCAGCTCTCGCGGTCGCCCTTGGCCATCTGCAGGCCCTGGATACCCGCGTCCATGGCGAGGTTCATCGCCGTGTTCTGCAGGACCTCTTTACCGATCTTCTTCAGGCCCTCCTTGAGAAGTTTCTCCAGGAGTTCCTTCGCGACCTTCTTGAAGCCTTCCTGCGCGAGCTTCTGCATCAGCTGCCGGAAGATCATCTGGACGGTCATGCGGGTGGCGATCTGCGCCGGCGCGATCCCGGCCGTCGACCCGCCGAACGTCACCGCCGCGGCCGCGATCATCGCGACGATCTGCGCGGCCAGGATCACCAGCGAGATGATGATCATGTACTTCGTGTACTCGACGTCCAGCGCGGTCGCGTTGCACGAGTCGCCGAGCGCCTTCGAGGAATCGGCCAGCGACTTGAAGTAAGCCTCGTCGCCCTCGACGAACTTCTTCCAGGCTTCGGCGAACTTCTCCGCGCCCTCGCCGCTCCAGCCGCCGATGACCTCGGTGGCGCCCTTGGTCGCGGTGTCGGCGATCGGCTGAATCGCCCTCGACGCGTTGTGCCAGGCGTCGCGCAGTTCGCGGAGCTTGTCCTCGTCGCCTTCGGGCCAGCTTTCCCCGACGACGATCGGCAAGAGCCACTTGACCGCGTCGGGCATCTCCATACCCACGGCGCTAGACCTTCTTGTCCAGCGTCGACTTGATCTCTTCCTCGGCGTTCGTGTACGCGGTCATCGACCGTTCGACGTTGTGCTGCATGCCCCGCAGCGCCTCGACGACGTTCGCGAACCCTTCGGACGAGCCCTGCGCGCCGGGCTCGTAGTCCTTCGCGAACTCCTTGCCCGCGTCGTCGTTGCCCCAGCACTGGCCGAGCGAGTTCATCGCGGCCAGCAGTTCCTTGCCCGCTTCGTCCAGCTGGTCGGCCGCGATCCCCAGTTTGGCCGCGGCCGTCTTCACCGCTTCCGGGTCCGCGGTGAACCCGGCGCCACCCCCACCGTTCGGCATCAGACTCCCCTGGTCAGCCAGCTCGAGGGCGGCTCTTCCTCATCGTCGTCCTGCTGACGCACCCGCTTCGGCACCGGTTTCGGCGTCGGCGGCGCGGGAGGGGCAGGCGGCGGAGGCGGCGGCGCGTCGTCCTTGATCATCAGCGGGGCGTCGAAGTCTTCGTCGGACTTCACCGGCGCTTCTTCCTCTTCGGCCGCGAGGAAGTCGGGGATCGCCGGCATCAGCCCTTGCAGTGAAGGCGCGCCTTCGATGAGGTCCGACAGGTCCGGCAGCCCCTCGGTGATCGGGGCCATCAGCTCGGCGACCTGCTGCTTGACCTGCAGCGATCCCTGGCGGACCAGGGTCAGCACGGTGTTGGCCAGCTGCGCGGGATTGGTGCGCTCGAAGGCGTTCGGCTGGATTTCGAGTTTGGCGAGGGTGCCGGTCGCGTCGATGGTGGCGCGGACGAGGCCGTCCTGCGAGACCACCGTCGCCGACGTCTGCGAAGCGGCTTCCTGCGCGTCCCGGAGCTGGGCCGTCTGCCGCTCGAACTGTTCGAGCAGCGTGTCGACCTGGTCCTTCATGGCGGCATTGCGCGCTTCGAGGCGTGCGCTGTCGTCGCCGGCCGTCGTCACTTGAGCCCCCGCGAGTGCTTGATCCCGGGCATACGCCACCCGGTGTCGGTAAGCGTCACCCTAATGCCAACGGGGGAGGCTTATCAGCCGTTCTCCTTTTTCGCACCGCGAGCAGGTATCCGGCGGCGCCCACCAGGTACAGGACGGCAGCCGCGATCAGGAGCTCCGGCGACCGGCCGTCGTCCGGGATCACCGTCGCGGCCAGGGAGACCGCGGCGACCTGGGTGATGTTGAAGAGCGTGTCGTAGAGCGCGAAGACCCTCCCGCGCGTCTCGTCGGCGACGTCGAGCTGGACCGAGGAGTCGACGCAGAGTTTGAGCACCTGCCCGGCGCCGGTCACCACGAACGCCGCGAGCAACGCGGCCGGAACCACCATCGGCAGGCCGAGCGCGAGTTGCGCGACCGCCGCCAGCACCAGCGCGCCCACCACGACGCGGATCCTGCCGATCAGCTTGATCAGCCAGGCGGTCAGCAGCCCGGCGACCAGGATCCCCGCCCCGGCGAACGCCGCCATCTGGCCGAGCCCCGCCATCCCGGCGCGGAAGATGCCCGCGTCGGTGAAGTGGTTGCGCATCAGCAGCACGGTCACCAGTAGCGAGATGCCGTACGACGCGCGATGGGCGAACAGCGCGACGAACCCGGCCGTCACGCTGGGCGTCCGCCAGGCCGCCTTCGCGCCGTCCGCCAGGCCTCGGGCGACGGCGAGTGCCGGGTTCGACGGCTCGTCGACCGTCGATGGCCCGAGCAGGCCGCGCGCGAACCCCGAGGCCAAGACGGCGGCACCGATCCCGCCCAGCGCGGCGACGGCGGTGACCCACGCGGAACCGGCGTCGTCGGCGCCGGTCAGCGCCCGGAGGCCGATCGCGCAGCCGCCACCGACGACGGCGAGCACCGAACCCCAGGTCGCGGCGAAGGCGTTCGCGGCGACGACGGACTTCTCCTCGACGACGTGCGGAAGCGACGCGGACAGCCCCGAGCCGATGAACCGCGAGATGCCTTCGGACGCCAGGGCCAGGGAGAACAGTCCGATCCCGGCCGCTCCCGTGCCGACGGCGACGGCCGTCGCGAGGATGGTGAAGGACCGCAGAAGGCTTGCGAAGATCAGAACCTTCCGCCGATCCCAGCGGTCGAGCAGCGCGCCCGCGAACGGGGCGACGATCGAATACGGAAGCAGCAACGCCGCGAACCCGCCCGCCATGGCGAGCGCGTCGGTGGCGCGTTCGGGGTTGAAGAGGACGGCGCCGGCGAGCCCGGCCTGGTACATGCCGTTGCCCCAGTGCGCGGAGAACCGCGTGAACAGTAGTCGGCGGAAGTCACGGTCGCGGACGAACGCCCTGGTGGGCGCCGTGGCGGTGGTCGTCACGGCACCAGCCTATTGAAGGTGGCCGATGCGCTTTGAGGTCGCCTCTCGGCGGCTATGCGCAGTGTGGCTCCAGCCGGACGGTATTCCACAAAGGCGGTTCTTCAGTGAGCCCGGGGGACACGGAAAGCGCACCGACCGTTGTGTCCAACGGTGCTCGTGATGCTGTTGTTCCCAGAGCCGGACGATTTGTCTCCGCTCGAAGTGGGATCATGGCGGACGTGCCAGCGGACGCCGAGGTCGAACCGGGAACGCTCCTGGTCGCCGCCCCCACGATGTTCGATCCCAATTTCAGGCGGACCGTCGTGTTCGTCATCGATCACCGGGACGAGGGAACGCTCGGCGTCGTGCTCAACCGGCCGAGTGACGTCCCGGTGTACGACGTGCTCCCCAACTGGGGCGGGCACGTCGCCGAACCGCAGTCGGTGTTCGTCGGCGGGCCGGTCGAGAAGAAGACCGCGTTGTGCCTGGCCGCGCTGCGGACCGGCGAGACGGCGTCGAGCGTGCCCGGCGTGATCGCCGTCCGCGGCCCGGTCGCGCTGGTCGACCTCGACACCGATCCCGAGATCCTGGTGCCGAAGGTCCGCGGTGTGCGGGTCTTCGCCGGCTACGCGGGCTGGGACTCCGGCCAGCTGGCCAACGAGATCGAACGCGACGACTGGGTGATCGTCCCGGCGCTGCCCAGCGACGTCCTCGCTTCGCCGCACCACGACCTCTGGGGTCAGGTGCTGCGTCGTCAGGGCATCCCGCTGGCGCTGCTGGCCACCCATCCGGGAGACCTCCAGCGCAATTAGGCGGGATGAGAAGGGCTCAATGCACGGCGATTCCGCGGGCCTTGAGCGTGTCCTCGACGCCGGGGACTGTCGTGATGACATCGGCGATGTCGTGGATCACGCGGAGGTTGGGTAGCAGGGCGAGGTCGTCCAGTGAGGAGATGTCGAAGAGGTCGTCCTCGCCGTCCCAGAACGGCGAGCACTGGTGGTAGATGTCCAAGCCGCCGTCAGTGATCAGTTCGTCCACGGCGGCCAGTTGGTCGGGAGTGATCTCCAGATCGGTGAAGTACTGGCGGGCTTCCTCGAGGACGGTGTTCAGCAGGTCCTGTTCGTGCAGGTACTCCCACAGGTCGCCGGTGACGCCCTTGGCATGGAGGACGTCGGCGATCTGGAAACGGGGCTGGATGAGCTTGTCCTGGTACATGAGCTTGTCGATGACCAGCAGCTTGAAGTTGAAGTCGCGGAACATGGCCCATGATCTACCAGACCGCTCCGACAATCCGGGCGGTCAAGACACCTTCTGATCGGCGAATCGTGCCTAGGCGGTGGCGGTGTCGGCCTTCTTGAAGACGCCGCAGGTGCCGCAAGCGCAGCCACTGCAGCCGGCGGGCCGCTCCGGCTCGGGCTCCGGCACCGTCGCGGCGGCGCGGTTGCCGAGCACTCCCCCGGCCGCGACCAGCGCGATCATCCCGATCACGCCCACGAACGAGGCGAGCAGCAGTCCGAACGTCGTCGGCATGACCAGCGCGGCGATCCCCGCGAGCACGGCGACCACGCCGCCCGCCAGCGTCGGGACCCCGGCGACCTTGTTGCCGAGCCGGAAGGCGTCCTCGCTGCGCATCGTGGCGGCGGTGCGCACGCCGGCGCCGCGGTCACGCGGCAGCTTCTCGCGCAGGCCGAGGAACCCACCCCAGCCGACGAGGACACCCAGCACGATCGGGACCAGCGCTATGACGAACACTCCACGAGGATAAGCGTGACGTCCCGGCAACCTGCCGGATACCCTGATCGACTGTGCTACAGGCCATGTCACGCCGAGTTCTCACTGCCGCCCTGATCGGGGCCGTCCCCCTCACCCTGATGGCCGCACCGGCCGCCGAAGCGGGTCACCGTCCGCTTCGCCTGATCGGGGAACAGATCGTCCCGAACGCCCAGTCCTACGAGGGCACCGTCGTCGGCGGCCTGTCCAGCATCGATTACGACCCCCGCACCGGCGAGTACGCGCTGATCTGCGACGACCGCTCCGCCCTCAACCCGGCGCGGTTCTACACGGCGAAGTTCTCCCTCGACGCCAAGGGACTCGGCCCGGTCACCTTCACCGGCACCAAGCCGCTCCTGCGTCCCGACGGCACGACGTACCCGCCGCTGGCGAAGAACGACCCCGCGCAGCCGCCGAACATGCAGACCATCGACCCCGAAGAGCTGCGTGTCGACCCCTGGACCGGCCGGTACGTCTGGTCGCAGGAAGGCGAGCGGTCGGCCGCGGCCCGGATCGATCCGTCGATCCGCGAGGCGAAGCGCGACGGCGTCTACGTCCGTGACCTGCCGATTCCCGCCAACGAGAAGATGACCGAGACGACCGGGCCGCGGCAGAACCTCGCCCTCGAAGGCCTCACCTTCGCGGGCTTCGGGTCACTGGTCGCCAGCTCGGCCGAGGGGCCGCTGCTGCAGGACGGCCCGGAGGCGAACACCACGTCGGGCGCCCTTTCCCGGATCACCCTCCAGTCGCGGTTCGGGCCGGTCCTCGCGCAGTACGCGTACCCGCAGGAGAAGGTCTTCGCGTCGCCGAACCCGCCCGGCGCGTTCGCGACCACGGGCATCTCGTCGCTGCTGGCCGTCGACCAGGCCGATCCGACGCGCTACCTGGTGATGGAGCGTTCGTTCGTCACCGGCGTCGGCAACAAGGTCCGCATCTACGAGATCGACACCAAGGGCGCCACGAACATCCTGGACACGCCGTCGCTGGCCGACGCGAAGAAGGTCAAGCCGGTGAAGAAGCGCCTGCTCGCGGACCTCGCGGACTTCAAGTTGTCCACTGTGGACAACATCGAGGGGATGACCTGGGGGCCGCGCCTCCCGAACGGCGAGCGCAGCCTGGTGCTGGTCAGCGACAACAACTTCTCCGCGACGCAGGTGACCCAGTTCATCGCTCTGGCGGTCCCCTCGGAACGGCTTTGACCAGCGCGTTAAACTGGACTCATGAACACGGCTCGGCTGCTCCTTAGCCTGCCGCGCTGAACTCGGCCCCACGGCCGGGACCAGCGCGGCGACCCCTCATGCCCTCCGGGCTGAGGGGTCGAGTTGTTTCTGGAGTGGCTTGACGTGGATGAGCACGGAGGATTTCGGCGATGAACCAGGCGAGCGAAGGCGCCGACGCGGCCCCTCAGCACCGCTACACCGCGGAGCTGGCGGGCCAGATCGAGCAGCGCTGGCAGGACTACTGGTCCGACCACGGCACCTACCACGCACCGAACCCGGTGGGCCCGCTCGCGGACGAGAGCGGAGAGGTCCCGTCGGACAAGCTGTTCGTCCAGGACATGTTCCCGTACCCGTCGGGCGCCGGCCTGCACGTCGGGCACCCGCTGGGCTTCATCGCGACCGACGTCTTCGCGCGGTATCACCGCATGATCGGCCGCAACGTGCTGCACACGATGGGCTTCGACGCCTTCGGCCTGCCGGCGGAGCAGTACGCGGTGCAGACGGGGCAGCACCCGCGCAAGACGACCGAAGAGAACATGGAGACCTACCTGCGCCAGATCCGGCGCCTGGGCCTGGGTCACGACGAGCGTCGCCGGATTTCGACGATCGATCCGGACTACTACAAGTGGACTCAGTGGATCTTCCTGCAGATCTACAACTCCTGGTACGACGAGAAGGCGGGCAAGGCCCGGCCGATCGTCGAGCTGGAGACCGAGTACGCGCAGGACAAGCACCGCACGCCCGATGGCCGCAACTGGTGCGAGCTGACCCGCGCCGAGCAGCTGAAGATCATCGACTCGCATCGCCTGGTCTACCTGTCCGAGGCGCCGGTGAACTGGTGCCCCGGCCTGGGCACGGTGCTGTCGAACGAAGAGGTCACCTCCGAGGGCCGCAGTGAGCGCGGCAACTTCCCGGTGTTCCGCCGCAATCTGCGTCAGTGGATGATGCGGATCACCGCGTACGCCGACCGCCTGGTCGACGACCTGGACCTGCTGGACTGGCCCGAAAAGGTCAAGTCCATGCAGCGCAACTGGATCGGCCGCTCGCACGGTGCGCGCGTGTCGTTCGAGGCCGGCGAGCAGCGCATCGAGGTCTTCACCACCCGCCCCGACACCCTGTTCGGCGCCACGTACCTGGTGGTCGCGCCCGAGCACCCGCTGGTCGACGAACTGACCGCCGCCACCTGGCCGGAAGGCGTCGACGCCCGCTGGACCGGTGACGCGGCGACGCCCGCCGAAGCGATCGCCGCCTACCGTGCGGCGGCGGCGCGGAAGTCCGAATTGGACCGACAGGAGAACAAGGAGAAGACCGGTGTCTTCACCGGCTCCTACGCGGTGAATCCGGCCGACGGCAAGGAGATCCCGGTCTTCGTCGCCGACTACGTCCTGATGGGCTACGGCACCGGCGCGATCATGGCGGTCCCCGGCCAGGACACCCGTGACTGGGAGTTCGCCGAGAAGTTCGGCCTGGAGATCATCCGTACCGTCCAGCCGTCGGACGGCTTCGATGGCAAGGCGTTCACCGGCGACGGGCCCGCGATCAACTCCGGGTTCCTGGACGGCATGGGCGTCGACGAGGCCAAGAAGACGATGATCGGCTGGCTGGAGGAGAACGGCCACGGCCGCGGCACCGTCCAGTACAAGCTGCGCGATTGGCTGTTCTCGCGCCAGCGCTACTGGGGCGAGCCGTTCCCCGTCGTCTACGACGAGGACGGCCAGGTCCACCCGCTGCCGGACAGCATGCTGCCGGTCGAACTGCCCGACGTCGCCGACTATTCGCCGGTGACGTTCGACCCGGAGGACAAGGACAGCACGCCGTCCTCGCCGCTGGCGCGCGCGACCGACTGGGTCGAGGTCGAACTGGACCTGGGGCAGGGCAAGAAGACTTACCGTCGCGACATCAACACGATGCCGAACTGGGCGGGTTCCTGCTGGTATCAGCTGCGGTACCTGGACCCGACCAACCCGGACGTGTTCGTCGCGCCGGAGAACGAGTCCTACTGGGTCGGCCCGCGTCCCGCCGAACACGGCGTCGACGACCCCGGCGGCACGGACCTGTACGTCGGCGGTGTCGAGCACGCGGTGCTGCACCTGCTGTACTCGCGGTTCTGGCACAAGGTGCTGTTCGACCTGGGCCACGTGTCGTCCAAGGAGCCGTACCGGAAGCTGTTCAACCAGGGCTACGTCCAGGCCTACGCCTACACGGACGCGCGCGGTGTCTACGTCCAGGCCGACCAGGTCGAGGAGCGGGACGGCAAGTTCTTCTTCGGCGACGAAGAGGTCAAGCAGGAATACGGCAAGATGGGCAAGAGCCTGAAGAATGTCGTGACGCCTGACCAGATGGCCGCCGACTACGGTGCCGACACCTTCCGCTTCTACGAGATGTCGATGGGCCCGCTGGACGTCTCGCGGCCGTGGGCGACCAAGGACGTCGTGGGCGCGCAGCGGTTCCTGCAGCGGCTGTGGCGCCTGGTCGTCGACGAGGAGACCGGCGAACTGCGTGTGTCCAATGTGGACGCCACGGACGAGGATCGCAAGCAGCTGCACAAGACGGTCGCCGGGGTCCGCGAGGACTACGCGGAGATGCGGTTCAACACGGCCGGCGCGAAGCTGATCGAGCTGAACAACTACGTCACCAAGACCTACGGTTCGGCCGAGGCCACGCCGCGGGAACTGGTGGAGCCGCTGGTCCTGATGCTGGCGCCGCTGGCCCCGCACCTGGCCGAGGAGCTGTGGAAGCGGCTGGGTCACGCGGATTCCCTGGTGCACGGGCCGTTCCCGGTCGTCGACGAGAAGTACCTGGTCGAGGACTCCGTGGAGTACCCGATCCAGGTCAACGGCAAGGTGCGCTCGCGGGTCACCGTGCCCGCCGACGCGGGCAAGGACGCCGTGCAGGCGGCCGCGCTGGCCGACGAGAAGGTCGCCGCGCTGGTCGGCGACGGCACGCCGCGCAAGGTGATCGTCGTGCCCGGACGGTTGGTCAACATCGTGCTGTAACGCCGTGGCCGAAACGCGCCAGCGTCGAGGGTCGTGAGGCGATTCGATGGAGTTGTTCAAGGACAACGAAATCGAACGGAGAACACCCTCATGACCCTCGACGGCAAGGTGGCTTTGGTGACCGGCGGCAGCCGCGGGATCGGTGCCGCCACGGCGATCCGGCTCGCCGAGGACGGCGCCGACGTCGCGCTCACCTACCAGAGCAACGCCGAACTCGCGGCCGGTGTCGTGGACAAGATCAAGGCGCTCGGCCGCCGCGCGCTGGCGATCCAGGCCGACAGCGCCGACGCCACGGCCATGGTTTCCGCGGTCGACACCGCGGTCGCCGAGTTCGGCAGGCTCGACGTGCTGGTCAACAACGGGGGCGTCGGCTTCGTCGGCCCGCTCGACCAGACGAGCCTGGAGGACATCGACCGCGTGCTCGCGATCAACGTCCGCGGTGTCTACGTGGCCACCCAGGCCGCTGCCCGGCACCTCGGCGACGGCGGGCGCGTGATCAGCATCGGCAGCTGCGTCTCGGACCGGGTGCCCGGCCCCGGGATGTCGCTGTACGCGGTGAGCAAGACCGCGCTGCTGGGCATGACCAAGGGCCTGGCCAGGGAACTGGGGCCGCGCGGCATCACCGTGAACATCGTCCACCCCGGACCGACCGACACCGACATGAACCCGGCCGACGGCCCGTACGCCGCCGACCAGCGGAGCCTGACGGCGTTCGACCGCTACGGCTCGCCGTCGGAGGTCGCCGCGACCGTGTCGTTCCTGGCGCGGCCGGAAAGCAAGTACGTGACCGGCTCGACCGTCTCGGTCGACGGCGGGCACGCGGCGTAGCTACTCGGTGGACAGGCCGATCTCGCGTGCGAGATCGGCCAGCATCGCCTCGAAGAGGACGTCCGGTTTCGAGAACGGGATCGGATAGTTGCCGAAGACCTCGAGCGTGACGTGCCCGTAGAGCCGGGCCCAGAACTGGATCATCAGGTACGTCACGCCGAGGTCGAGCTTTTCGAGCGGGAACGTCGCGCCGGACTCCTTCAGCACGGCGAGCAGTTCCTCTTGGAAGGACGTGAGGTCGTCTCGCAGCTCGGCCGGGACCACGTCGTTCGACGGCGTCACCAGCTCGTGTGTCGCGAGCACCTGCCCCGCCGCCGCCAGGAAGATCCGCCCGAACGGCTCGTCCAGCCTGCTCAACGTGTCGTCGCCCGCAGGTGATGCGAAGACCAGCGTGAACTCCTTGGTGTGCGTGAGCGCCCACCGCCGGAATCCCTTGCAGATGGCGAAAAGTTGCAGCGCGCCCTCGTCCGGCAACTGCGCGATGTCCTCGGCGAGCCCGGCCGCCAGATCCGCGACGACGTCCGCGCGCAGATGCTCGACCAGATCGTCACGGGAACCGTAGTAGCGGTACAACGCCGGCGCCGTGATGCCGAGCTCGCGCGCGATCGCCCGCAGGGTCACGGCCTCCGGGCCATGCTCGACCAGAAGTGTCCGCGCTGTCCGGCGGATGTCCTGATCCGTCGCCGCCCGCTCGCGGACCCTGCGGCTGGGGTTGGTCATCCGGGCATTCTAGGTGGTCAGTACGGGGATCACCCCAGAAGGCGAGCCTGAAGCCTCGTGAGCGGCCGGAGCGCCAGGAAGATCGGAACGGCCATTCCGGCGGCGATGAGGAAGTGCACGATCCACGCTCCCGCCAGCGTCGGCCCACCCCACGTGCCCTCCGGGTCGCTCCCGGTCCAGAAGAGCCCGTAGGTCGCGATGCGCCCGACGAGGTAGAACAGCAGCAACGCGAGCAGGAACGCGACCGCGCTCGGACCGAAGGCCGCCACGAACCGTGGCCGAGCCCCGCCCTCCTGCCCGAGCCAGCGCCGCGCGAGCCCGCGCTGGACCTTCGCGCCACCGAGATACCCCGGCAGCACGAGAAGCGCGTAGATCGCGCGTTTCCAGTCCGAAATCGTCATATCCGACACGCTAGGGCTGGCTGACCTGCGTAAACATGGGGTAAGCCGTCGGATCGGGTAGGGAAAACCGGAGGTCGCTGTGGTGATCCACACGACCGGGCTGTGGATATGCGCCAAACGTTCCCCGATGTCAGACGGGTATGCCACACTCGGTCGCCGAACGGCTACGACGTGAACAGGGGAGGTTCGCGTGTCGAACCCTGAGCAGCTCTTCGCTGATTTCGAGGCCAAGCTGGCCGACGCCCAGCGGAAGGCGAATCAGATGCGCACCGAGATCGAAAGCGTCTCGGTGTCCGAACGCAGCAAGGACGGCCAGATCTCGGTCAAGGTCAACCACGCGGGAAACCTCGTCGGCCTGGAGATCGGCCCGTCCGTGCGGGACAACCCCGCGCTCGCGCAGGAGATCCTCCGCGTCGTCCAGAGCGCGCAGAGCAAACTCGCGAGCGCGGTGCAGACCGGCGTGCCGTCCATCGCGGGCACCGAGACCATGAACGAGCTGGTCAACCAGCTGCACAACGAGTACCCGGAACCCGAACCGACGGGCTACGTCGAGGGCGGCCACCAGGAGGCGGACGAGGACGACCGCTTCGTCGCCGAAGACGAACTCGACGCGCCTCCGCCCCCTCCCGCTCCGAAGCCGCCCACCCCTCCGACTCCGCCCGCGCCGCCGCGCGCCGCGCGCAGGCAGCAGACGGACCACGAAGACGACTACTTCACCGGCGGCGACTTCCTGCGCTGAGCGGGTTCTTGAGGGAGGGAAACATGGGGCAGCCACAAGGTAAGCAGGGCTTCAACGTCGATCCGGTCCGGATCGACGAGCACGCCAAGCAGGTCGAGAAAACTCTGGAGCTGCTTCAGACCGCATTGAGCGCTGACCAGACGAGCCGGATCAAGTCCGAGGACTTCGGTCTGATCGGCGACCTCGTCCAGCTCGACGCATGGTGCAACACAGCCGCGGACAAGGCGGTCGAAGCTCTCAAGGCCGCAGTCGATGCTGGAAATCACCACGTGGACACGGTCCGAGCGTGGGCTCAGGCGCGCCGGGTCGACGATGAATCCGCCCAGGATCTGGTCAACCGTGCGGGGCAGGTGAAGCATGGCTGAGCCGGGCTCGAACCAGATCCTCCAGGACGCCACGAAGGAAACGGACTCGGAGAAGTACGTCGTCGACAGCGCCCTGGAAGGTGCGGGCGCGATTCAGGACACCATCGGCGGCATCGAGAAGCTCGTCCACGGTGACTGGACGGAAGGCCTGCTCAGTCTGGGTAGTGCGGGCGTCGACATCGGCATGATCGCCGCCGGCGGCAACCCGTTCGAGTCTCTTCTGAGCTGGGGGTTCGGCTGGGTCATCGAGCATGTCGACTTTCTGAAGGAACCGCTCGACTACGTCACCGGTGATCAGGACGCGCTGGATCTCGAAGCGCAGAAGTGGACCACCATCAGCAAAGACGTCCAGAAGATGGCGGAGGAACTCACGGACGAGGTCCGTAAGAACACCATGGACTGGACCGGTCAGGTGGCAGACCGGTACCGCGAGTACGTCCAGGAACAGCTGGACACCTATCGTGCGCTTTCCGACGCCGCGAGCAACGCGGGTGCCGTCGTGGAGATCTGCAAGACGATCCTCGACGTCGTCCGCACACTCATCCGCGACCTCATCACCGATACCCTCGCCAAGATCATCTTCATTCTGCTCAGGTACCCGCCGCCCGGCTATCCCGGAGCCCTTGCGGGTGAAGGTGTTCCGTTCGCCGTGAAGCAGGCGCGGAAGGCAATGGGGCAGGTTCAGCGCCTGATGAAGGCCTTTTCGAACGCCAAGAGCATTCTCAAACTCCTTGGCGAGGCACTGGAATCCATCGCGAAGGGGTTCGGCAAGTACGCGAAGGGTGTTGGTCAGGGGCTCAGCCACATGGCCAAGGAAGTCGTTCCAGGTCTCGGTGGCGCGGCGATCAAGGAAGCCGTGAAGGGCGTTCTCGACGTCGGTGTCGGAAGTGACAACAACCAGAGCGACCTGGATAAACAGCGCGACAAGACGAACACCACCATCGAGCCCAAGGACAGTGGAGTGATCGGCAGCGGCGGCGGAAGGACGGCTGCTTCGCCGGTTCGCAAGGACGGCGTCGAGCCGGTATTCGACCAGCCTGGTGAGCAGCGGATCTCCGGTTCGCTGTAATGAAAAGGGCAAGCCGGACCGAGGCGATCGGCGCGGGTGCGCTCGCCGCGGCGGTGGCGACCGCACTGGTGATCGGGCCTTTGCTCTTCTTCGTCTGCCTGACGATGTTCCGCTTGGCAGGGTCGCCGGAGAACAACACCGGACCGACGGTGGTCGACGACGCTTCGGCGATGATCAAGACCTGTGATCGCCGAGGTCCCGTTTCCTCTGAAGGCTTCGGCTACTTCTGGGAGTGTGATGCCGAGGTCACGGTGAACGGCCACTCGATCGGTGTCGTCAAGTTCGACCCCGACGAACTGACACCGGTCGATGGGACGAATGTGGTCGGCGTTCAGCGAAATGGCGAACACTGGCAACGCGACGTCGCACATCCCTATCGCCTGCTGCATGTGGCCGGGCTCGTGATCCTGGTGGTCGACTTCCTCGCGGTACTGGCTGCCTTGATTCCGCTGCTCGTCTCCGTCTTGTGGGTGTTCGCCCGGCTCCGGCGTCGAAAAGCACCCGAAACCGTTGCCTCGCGGGAGGAGGCGCAGCAGGTCAGCATCCGGCTCAAGGCTCCTCCGAAGCCGAAGCGCCGCTCGCCCACCGGAGCCACCGTGCTGGGCTTCAGCGGCCTTTTCTCACTGTTGATCGGCGTGTGGATGTTCTACGTCCACAGCCGCCTGAGCGGCGATCTTTGGGGATTCGCCGCGGCCCTCTCGATCGTGCTGCTCGGAATCGGATTCATAGCCGCTGCGGCTTGGTGGGCTTTCGCGCCGGACAAGCCCGGCGATGTAAGGACGATCGAACTCACGGAAGCGGGGATCAGGCAGTAGGACGGTTCGTCGGAAGCGTTGATGTTGCCGTGGGAGGACCTGCGTTCTGTCGTGTTCGACGAACGCGCGAGCCCTGGACGGATCAGCGTCCACTTGGCCTTGGCCGACGAGGCGTCAAGGGAGAACCTTCTCGAGGAGTACAGACGGCCCTCGAAACACGGTGTCCTCCTGACTCCGGAAATCGCGATGGAGGAGGCGGAGTCGGCGTCGGAAGCGATCGAAGGTTTTCGCCCTGGCTTGGTGCATTGGCGCTCGCGCGAACTTTCGCGCAGTGGTTTCGGCCCCGGCAGGAGCCCCGAGCCCCGTCTGGTGAGGTGGAAAGACGGGCGATCCGTCTCGCAGAGTGTGGACGTGGAAGCCTCGCGAGCGGACGAGCCGGTCAAGATCCGGTCAGGCCGGATGCCCGGAGCGAGAATCCTCGGTTTCGCCGGGCTCTACGCTCTGATCGTCTTGCTGTTCGTTCTACGGCAATCCGCTGATTCCGCGCCCGTCTGGCTGTCGCCTGTAGTCGTGCTCGCGACTGTGGCCTGGGGCGTCGTTCTTCACAAGACTCGATTCCGGGGAACGCCCGGTTATCTCGAGGTGGACGAAGATTCTCTGACCTGGTTCGAGCGCGACACGCCCCCAAGGCATGTCGTACCGCGTGAGATTCCACCGGTCGATGTGCTTCTCTCGAACCTCCAGCAGATCCAGTTCGAGCGTGTTCCGTCGGAACACGGCCGGAGGTACGTCAGGGTTTCGGTACGGACCGATGGCGTCCGGTCGGTTCTCGCGGAGAAGATCACGACAGCCGCCGCAGCGCGGCTGAAAGAGACGCTGAAAGCAAGATCCGCCTTCGCGGGCGACGTGGTGCTCGATCGACCAGGGCGAACAGCAGCCTGAAGCCGGGGCGCCGCCGGCGCCGATCACTCGGGGGGCTACGTGATCGACGCCGGCGACCCGATGCCCTCTTCCCGGCACAGGCCGGGATCGGGGCAACGTCACCGCTTGAAGCGGCAACGCATCTCAAGAGCGGGCGTGATCGCCGAAGTGACGCCCGGGGGAAGGTTATCCCCCGAAAGAGTGACGGCGTTCCGCTGCTCGCCTGATTGTCGCACCATCCGCCGAGAAAGTTACAAAGTTCTTCACATCTTCGCCCGGAGAAGGGGCATGACCGGACAACTGCTGGTCATGGCATCGTTTCCGCCATGACTTCTCAGGTGCTGGTCATCGGGTCCGCCAATGCCGATCTCGTCGTCCCGGTCGACCGGCGGCCGGGTGGTGGCGAAACCGTACTGGGTGGCGACACGGTCTTGTCGCCGGGTGGCAAAGGCGCCAACACCGCGGTCGCCGCGGCCAGGCTCGGCGCCGACGTCGCGTTGCTCGGGGCGGTCGGCGACGACCCGTACGGCGAGCTGCTCAAGCGGTCGCTGGCCGAGTCCGGGGTGAACACGAGCTCGCTGCGCACGAGCGAGCGTCCGACGGGGATCGCGTACATCACGGTCACGCCCGACGGAGAGAACTCGATCCTCGTCTCCCCCGGCGCGAATTCCAGCCTGCGGCCCGAGGACGTCGACCTCGACGGTGCGGAGGTCGTGGTGTTGTCGCTGGAGATCCCGCTCGAAACCGTCGAGCACGCCGTTGCGCAGGCCGTAGAACACCAAGTGAAGACCCTGCTGAACCTGTCGCCGGCGGCCGAGCTCTCCGCGAAGACGCTCCAGGGGCTCGATGTGCTGTTGGTCAATGAGCACGAGGCCGCCTTCCTGCTCGGTGGCGAGGCGGACTTCCCCAAGCTGCTCGACCTCGGTCCGAAGGCCGCGGTCGTGACGCTCGGCGCGAAGGGGGCGGCGGTGGTGACCGCGGACGGGGTGACGGAGGTGCCGTCGCCGAAGGTCGAGGCCGTCGACACGACGGGTGCCGGTGACGCCTTCGCCGGAGCGCTCGCCACCTCGCTCGCGAAGGGCGACGAGCTGGCCGACGCGGCGCGCAAGGCGGTGAAGGTGGCGGCGATCACCGTGACCCGCCAGGGTGCTCAGCCTTCGTATCCGACGGCGTCCGAACTGGAATGATGTCCCCTTCTGTGTTCTGCTGGTGGCTATGAGCCAGGTCACGCCGCCTATGAGATATGGTCTAGACCATGCCGTCTGAGTCACTGTCCGGGGTCGCCGTCAGTCCCGGCCGCGCGAGCGGTCCTGTCGTCCGGGTCGCCGAGCCGCTCGGCGAACCCGCGAGCACGCCGGCGCCGGCCGACTCCGCCGCCGAGGCCGCCCGGATCGCCCCGGCCGCGCATATCGTGGCCGGCAGGCTCGAGAAGCTCGCCGAGACGGCGACTGGCGAGGCCGCGACGATCCTCATCACCACCGCGGCGATGGCGGCCGACCCGGCGCTCGTCTCCTCGGCGGAGCAACTCGTCAAGGACCAGAACCTGCCCGCGCCGCGCGCGGTGCACCAGGCGGCGGGCAAGTTCGCCGACGCGCTCGCGGCCGCGGGCGGCTACATGGCCGAGCGGGCCCGCGACGTCCTCGACGTGCGAGACCGGCTCATCGCCGAACTGCTCGACATCGCGCCGCCCGGCGTTCCCGACCTCGACTCGCCGAGCGTGCTCGTCGCCCGCGACCTCGCGCCCGCCGACACCGCGGGCCTCGACCCGGACAAGGTGCTCGCGCTCGTCACCGAAGAGGGTGGCCCCACCAGCCACACCGCGATCCTCGCCCGCGCGCTCGGCATTCCCGCCGTCGTCGCGGTCCGCGGCGTCCTCGCGCTCGACGCGCAAGCGCTTGCGGTGGACGGTGACACCGGGGTCGTCGAGGTCGCGGACCCGGACGCCGAGGTCATCACGGCCGCCAAGACCGGCGCGATCGAGTGGGACGGCACCGGCGCGACCTCCGACGGCCACCGGGTGAAGGTGCTCGGCAACGTCGGTTCCGCCACCGATGCCCAGGCCGCGGCCGAGGCGGGCGCGGAAGGCGTCGGCCTCTTCCGCACCGAGTTCTGCTATCTCGACGCGTCCGCCGAGCCGAGCGTCGAAGAGCAGCGCAAGGCCTACACCGCCGTGCTCACGCCGTTCCGCGGCAAGCCGGTCGTCGTCCGCACTCTCGACGCGGGCGCCGACAAGCCGCTCGCGTTCCTGGAGCCCGAGGACGAGCCCAACCCGGCGCTCGGCGTACGCGGCCTTCGCGTCGCTTTCGACCGGCCCCAGATCCTCGATCGCCAGCTCGAGGCCATCGCGGGTGCCGCGCAGGACTCCGGCGCCGAGGTTTCGGTGATGGCCCCGATGGTCGCCACCGCCGACGAGGCCGCCTGGTTCGCCGAGCGCGCCCGCGCCGCCGGAATCGCCCGCGTGGGCGTGATGATCGAGATCCCGGCCGCCGCGCTGGCCGCCCGCGAGATCCTCGACGCGGTCGACTTCGTCTCCGTCGGCACCAACGACCTCGCGCAGTACACCTTCGCCGCGGATCGCCAGCTCGGCGCGGTCGCCAAGCTCAACGACCCGTGGCAGCCCGGGCTGCTGCGCCTGCTGAAGGTCATCGGCCAGGCCGCGAAGGACACCGGCAAGCCCGCCGGTGTCTGTGGTGAGGCCGCCGCCGACCCGAGGCTCGCGCTGGTGCTGGCCGGGCTCGGCCTCACCAGTCTGTCGATGAACGCGCCGGCCGTGCGCGCGGTCGGCGCGAGCTTGGCGGCGACGACGCTGGCCGAATGCGAGGCACTGGCCGAGGCCGTCTTGGCCACCGCGGACCCGGTCGCCGCGAGGCAGGCCGCCGCCAAGCGGTAGCAAAGGTCCCCCGCTCCCCGAACAAAGATCCGGGGGCATGTCGAAATCCGGTCCACCACTTCGACGCCTAGGTGAAAGACACCGAAGCGACGAAAGGACCGGACCATGACGACCACCATGACCCCGACGCGGGCTGGACGCCGGGAATGGGTCGGGCTGGCCGTGCTGGCCCTCCCGACCTTCCTGGTCTCTCTCGACGTCTTCGTGCTGATCCTCGCGCTGCCGAAGCTCAGCCAGAGCCTCGGCGCCGACAGCACCCAGCAGCTGTGGATCATGGACGTCTACGGCTTCATGATCGCCGGGTTCATGGTCACCATGGGCACCCTCGGCGACCGCATCGGACGCCGGAAACTGCTGCTCATCGGTGCCACGGCGTTCGGGCTGGCCTCCGTGCTCGCCGCGTTCTCGACGAGCGCGCTGATGCTCATCGCCGCCCGCGCGCTGCTCGGGATCGCCGGTGCGACGCTGGCACCGTCGACGCTCGCCCTGATCAGCAACCTGTTCACCGACAGCCGCCAGCGTTCCCTCGCGATCGGCATCTGGGCGGGCTGCTTCACCGTCGGCGCGATCGTCGGGCCGATGGTCGGCGGCGTGCTGCTGGAGCACTTCTGGTGGGGTTCGGTGTTCCTGCTCGGCGTCCCGGCGATGGTCCTGCTGCTCGTGGTCGGTCCGAAGCTGCTGCCCGAGTACCGCAACGAGAACGCGGGCCGCCTCGACCTCGCGAGCGTCGCGCTTTCGCTGGTCACGATCCTGCCCGCGGTCTACGGCATCAAGGAACTCGCCCGCGAGGGTGTGCACACGGTCCCGGTGGCCTCGCTCCTGATCGGTCTCGGCTTCGGCGTGGTGTTCGCGCGGCGCCAGCGAATCCTCCAGGACCCGCTGATCGACCTGACGCTGTTCCGCGGCCGTGCGTTCTCGACGGCGTTGGGCGGGATGTGCGCGTTCTCCATGCTGGGCGGCACGACCATGCTCTTCGTCGCGCAGTTCTTCCAGATCGTGCTGGAGCTTTCGCCGGTCGGTGCCGCGCTGGCATTGCTGCCGGGCATGCTCGCCTCGACCGTCAGCTTCCTCGGCGCGCCGATCCTGGCCCGCCGCATCCGCCCCGCGACGCTGATCGCCACCGGCCTGGCCGGTGCGATCGCCGGATTCCTGCTGCTGACGCAGGTCGAGGCGGGCGCCGGTCCGGTGCTCCCGTCGATCGCCTTCGCCATCACCTGCCTGTGCGGCGGCCCGCTGATCACCCTGGGCACGGATCTGGTCGTCGGGTCCGTGCCGCCGGAGAAGGCCGGTTCGGCGGCCTCGCTCTCACAGACCGGCAACGAATTCGGCTACGCGCTGGGTATCGCGACCGTCGGGACGCTGGGCAACGCCGTCACCCAGTCTCGGCTCGCCGACGCGGTCCCCGCGCACGACGCGTTCGCCAGCGGGATGCACGCGGTGTCCGGGCTGGCCGCGCTGGTGCTGGCGGCCGTCGCGTACTTCGTGCTCCGGCACCTGCGCCACATCTAGCCGAAGAAACCCCGCCGCGGGTACTTGATGATCAGCGACCCCCCGTGCACGCGCCCGGTGATGACGAACCGGGGCGTGCCGGGGCGGCCGTTCGATCGCGTCCGATCGTCGAGGTTGCCGAACTTGATGTCGGTGATCGAGTTGGTGTCGACGGCGCCATTCTCGGGGATGGTGATCTCCACCGGACCCCATTTGGCCTGCAGCTCGATATGCACCACCGGGTACCGGATCTCGGCCTGGGAGAAGTCCAGTTTCGTGGCGCCGTACTTGTTCCGGATCACCATCGACTCGGGGACCAGCCAGTTCCCGTTGCGCTGCAACGCCGAGTACTTGCCGTTGAGCTCCATGACCTGCCCGGACGCCTGCGCGTACGCGTGCTGAGCGGGCGGCGCCCACGGGTTCTGCTGCTGCCGCGGCACCATCCCCGCCTCGGGGTGCACCAGGCCGGGCAGATCCGTGAGCACCGCGTTCAGCTCACCGCGGGTCTTCGAGGCGAGGGCGCGGTCGGTCCGCTCGGTGAACTCGTCGAGGTTCAGCATCCCGAGGCCGATCGCCTTCTGGAGCACCTCGACGACGTGTTCGCGCTCCGCGTCGGAGACCCGGATGTCCCGCCCGGTCAACGGCTTGGTCTCGGTCGTCGACTGCTCTTCCTCGCCCATGCCAGGAATGGTAGAACCGATTCTCACGCGCGAGATCGGGGAAATACCCTGAACAGACCCGCATTTCTTCCCTGTGCCGCCCTGGTGGCGGCCGTCCTCCTGCTGGCCGGATGCGCCCTGGAGGAAAGACCTCCGACCTTCCCGCCACCACCGACGACCCCGCCACCGTCGAAACTCGAAGGCGTTCCGGTGGACTACACCGGTTTCCGGCTCGTCATGCCGACGTCGCCGCCGTCGGTGCTCGATCCCGCCACCGGCGCCACCACCCCGCTTCCCGGCGCACCGGGCGGAGACCGGGTCAACGACGTCCTCCGCGTCGGCAAGTTCCCGGTCGTGCTGTCGGCCGCCCGCTGCGGGCCGTCGTGCCTGGAGCCGTCCGAAGTGCTCGTCTACGGCGATCCCCAGAACCAGCCGTGGAAGCTGGGCAAGGCCCGCAGTGTCGCCCCTTCGGCTGACGAAACCGGCGTCTGGCTGATCCGCGACGACGGCAACGACCTCTGCCGTCTCCAGTACGTCTCCCTGCTCGGCGTGGAGCGGGACCGCGGTCGTCCGGCGAGCTGCACGACAGCCGTGCGCCAAGAGGTGCCGAAGGGGCTGCTGATCACGGTGAACAGCGGGACGGCGAGCGCCGAGGACGTGCTGATCGACCCCGCCACCGGCCGCGCCGTGCACCAGTTCCCCCGGGTGCTGGCGATCACCAAGGAGCGGATGCTCCTCGCCGAACTGACCGAGTTCTCCGTGCTCGACCTGCGCAACGACCAGCGCACTTCGGTCCGGTGGCCGGTGGCCAACGGCAAACCGGGCCAGGTGGTGCCGAGCCGCGATGGCTACAAGGTCGCCGTGCTGTTCGGCGACCCCGCCTGGGCGGGGACGGCGACGCAGACGGCCGACGTCTGGGTGCTTGCCCTCGACACGCTGACCTGGACACACGCGCCCGCGATGCCGATCGCGACCGAGCTCAAACGGGTCGCGATCGAGTGGACCGAGACCGGCGACCTGGTGATCGCGGCCGACGTCGTCGCGAACTGGCGCCTCGACCGGCCACAGTGGACGGTCGTCGAGACCCCGCTGCCCGCCGAGCGGAACCAGCGGGTGGTGGCGATCGGCCAGGGCTGACTACTCCTCGTCCAGCCCGTGCTCGATGGCGTACCTGGCCAGCTCGACGCGGTTGTGCAGCTGGAGTTTCCGCAGCGTCGACTGGACGTGGTTCTCCACCGTCCGATGCGACAGCACGAGCTTCTCGGCGATCTGCCGCGCCGTCATCCCCTTCGCGACCAGGCGCAGGACGTCGGTCTCGCGTTCGGTCAGCCGCGGCGGGGCGGGCCCGTCGTCCGGCGCGTCGGCCATGCGGCGGTACTCGCCGAGCACGAGGCCGGCGAGCCCGGCGGTGAACACCGGGTCACCCGCGGCGGTCCGCTTGACCGCGTCCACCAGTTCGCTCGCCGAAGCCGATTTCACCAGGTAGCCGGACGCCCCGGCCTTGACCGCTTCGAGGACGTCGCTGTGCTCGCCGCTCGCGGACAGCACCAGCACCTTGGTCGACGGCAGTTCCGAGGTGATCTCGCGGGTGGCGTCGACCCCCGAGGTCTCGCCGAGGTTGAGGTCCATCAGCACGACGTCGGGCCGGACCGTACGCGCGATCCGCACCGCGGCGGGCGCGTCCGGCGCGGTGGCCCGCACGTCGAAACCGTGCTCGGCCAGGTCGCGCGCGACCCCGTCCCGCCACATCGGATGATCGTCGACCACCATCACCGAGACCCGAGCCTCACCGGTCATCGCTTTCCCCTCGCCGCGACTGGAACCTTGACTTCCCATTCCGTGCCCTGGCCGGGCGCGGTGTCCAGGGCGGCACTTCCGCCCAGATCCCGCACGCGTCCCTTGATGGACTCCGCGATACCTAGATGTCCCTCGGCCGCCGCGCGTTCCAAAACGCCGGGCGCGATTCCCGGCCCGTCGTCGCGGACGCTGACGACGACCTCGGTGCCGAGGTCCTCCAGCAGCACCCAGGCGTGCGCATCTTCGCCCGCGTGCTTCTCGACGTTCGACAGCGCCTCGCGCGCCACGGCCACCAGCTCCGAGGTCACGTGCTCGGGCAGCTGGACCTCGCCCGCGGGCGTCGAGACCTGCACCGACGGCGTCGCGAGCAGCTGCAGTGCGGCACGGAGGTCGGTGGTCCCGTTCTCGCTCGGATGCGTCGGCTCGGTGGTGACCAGCGCGCGCAGCGCGATCTCCTGCTCACCGGCCAGTTTTGCCAGCTCGGCGGCCTCCCCGCCGAATTCGGCGCCGCGTTTGCGCACCCGCGCGAGCACCTGGAGGACGCTGTCGTGGATCGAGCGGGCGAGCCGCTCCCGCTCGGCCGTCGCGGCTTCCATGCGCAACGCCCTGGTCAGCGCGTCGGCCGATCGGCGGGCCATGGTCGCGGCGAGACCGATCACGAACCCGCTCGCGGTCAGCAGGAAGCCGTCCCGCGCGACGTCGACGTCGAACCGCCAGCGCACCAGCCCGGTGACCACCGAGACCACCAGCCCGGCGAGCACCCCGCCGACCGCGCCGAACCGGGTGCCGGCGGCCGCGGGCGGGACCGCCGCCCACACCGTCGTGATGAGCGGGACGTTGGCGTCGAACTGCGCGGTGGTCAGGATCCACGCCGACGTGAACATGAGGGCGACGGTGAGCAGGAGATCGACGCCGACCAGCCACGGCCAGCGGCTCGACGGCCGCGCGTAGAACACGCTGCTGACGATCGTCCACACCGTCATCAGGCCGAACGACGTCCACGCCAGCCACTTGTTCGCGTAGCCGTCGTAATGGACGACGAACGAGCCGAGCGCGAAGAGCAGCGTCGTCACGCGGAGCACGATCACGCCGCGCCACAGCGGAGTGGCCGGGTCCCGCGTGCCGAGCGCCGAGACCGCACGCCAGAGCGGGGTCTCGGTCATGACTTGGCTTCGGACTCTTCCCCGGCGTCGTTCGGTTGCGCCGCCTGATCCCGCAGGACGTCGATCTCCTCCGGATCGGGATCGTGTTCGTGCAGCAGCGAGCGGATCCCCGCGTTGAGCACCGCGAGCAGCGGCACCGAGAGCAGCGCGCCGGCGATCCCGGCGGCGACGAGACCGGCGGTGATCGCGAGCACCACGGCCAGCGGGTGCAGCTTCACCGCGCGGCCGAGCAGGATCGGCTGCAGCACGTGGCTTTCCAGCTGCATGACGCCGATGACGATGGCCAGCACGATCAGCGCGCCGACGATGCCCTTCGTCACCAGCGCGATCAGCACCGCGACCGCACCGGCGATCACGGCGCCGATGATCGGGATGAAGGCGCCGAGGAACACCAGCGTCGCCAACGGGATCACCAGCGGCACGCCGACGATCGCCAGCCCGATGCCGATGCCGACCGCGTCGACCACGGCCACCGCCGCCGTCGCGCGCACGTAGCTGACCAGCGACGCGAAGCCGCGCCGCCCGGCGACGTCGACCCGGTTCCGCACGCGGCCCGGCACCCCGCGGACCAGGAACTTCCAGATCTGGTCGCCGCCGGAGAGGAAGAAGATGAGGATGAACAGCGTCAGGATGAAGCCGGTGACGATCTCGCCGACCGTGCCCGCGGTGGTGAGCGCGGTCGTGGTGATCGACGCCTGGTTGTTCTGCAGGAAGCTGATCGCCTGGTTGATGAACTCCTGGATCTGCTCCTGGCGCAGGTGCAGCGGCCCGTCGATGAGCCAGACCTTGATCTGGTTGAGGCTCTCCGTCAGCTGTTTCTGCAGTTCGGGCAGGCCGGAGGAGAACTGCGCGACGACGAACGTCAGCAGCCCGCCGAGGACCGCGAGCCCGGCGATCAGCACTATCCCGGCCGCGAGCCCGCGCGGGAATCTCAGCGCCGTCAGCTTGGAGACCGCCGGCGCGAGCAGCGCGGCGAGCAGCAGCGCGATCGACAACGGGATCACGACCACCGACAGATAGCCGATGAGGAACACGATGACGTAGAGCGCGGCGATCACCACGATGAAACGCCACGACAACGCCGCGCCGATCCGCAGGCCGCGGGGCACCAGGTTGGTGACGTCTTCGGTGGACTCGGAGAGGAACGGGTTCGCCGGGTCGAATTCCGGCTGTTTGCGCTGGGGCTCGCTCACGCGCTCACCGTATCGGTCCGAGGCGACGTTTCCTGAACTTTCCGGGCGACGCGCACGGGTCGGATTCGCCCGATGCGACGCTTGACACATCGGCATCCGATCGACTCCGGAGTAACCGGGCCCCGCCAGCCCTGATCACCGATCGTGATTTCGGGTTACACCGTGTGTTCTTCACACGATCGTGCCATCAAGGTGGTTCAAAGTCGCGCGGGCCTTCCGCACTTTGCTTACCTCGGTCCCGCAACCACGAACCGATGCGACAGGAGACCGAGTGACGAACGCGGCGAAGAACGAGGGGCGGGGCGCGACGCGCTTCGGCCGTCTCGCTTCGCGTGCGCTGTTCGTGCTCGGCGGCGCCGTCGCCGGTTCCGCCGCCGCGTGGGCTGTTTCCGGCGCTTCCGCTTCCGCGGACATCGCCCCGGTGGTCTCCGCTCCCGAAACCAGCGTCACCCCGGTCACCGACGCCACCGCGGCCGGACTGACCGACGTCTCCCACGGCGCTTCGAAGTTCGCGGGTGACGTCGCCGGTGCGATGTGCGGCGAAAGCCAGCAGGACGCCACCACGTGGTCGATGCCCGGCGAGAACGAGTCCGGTGCCAAGAAGCACCACTGCGGCGACCTCCGCGCCGACCGTCACGAGGTCTCGACGCGCGTCAGCGACGCGGTCACCGACTTCGCGGACAACTCGGTGGTCACCCCGGTCAAGCGCACCCTCGGCGCCGTCGAGCACATCGTGCGCAAGCCGCAGGACACCCGCCAGGTGCTGGACGAGACCATCGCCCCGTCGCCCGACTTCGGCCGCAAGGTCTGGGATCTCCTCGACCCGAACGGACACGGCGACCTCGTCCCGGAGCTCCCGGTCGGCGAAACCCCGGTGAACCCCGGGTCGCCGCTGGACACCGTCGGCGCCGGCGAGCAGGTCACCGACTTCGCGCAGCTGGCGACCACCCAGTTCCCCGCTTCCTTCGAGACCGTCCTCCCGATGCCGGCCCTCGTGCAGCAGCACGGCGCCTTCGATCAGGTCGAGGACGCTCCGGCGCGTGACGGTCACCGTGGTGACCTCCCGCGTCCGATCACCCCGGCGCCGCTTCCCGCCGCGCCTTCCTTCCCGACTGTCCCCGGCGGCTCCGCCCCCGGTGGTCACCTCGACGGCCTGACCCACGGCGTTCCCGCCTGGGTCGCCGCCGCCGTCGAGCGTTCCCTGACCGGCTACGCGCTGGCAGGCACGCGGTACATGCCGCTCACCCCGGGCTCGCAGCCCGGCGTCACTCCCGACTGAACACCTCCCTCCGCGGGGTAGCCGACGCGCCTCACGCCTCCCGATCCCGGGCTTGGCTTCGCGTCCGCTCCTGATCCCCGCGAAACGGCGGTGCGCTTTTGTGCGCCCGCATTCGCTCCACCCCCTCTGGTGCCTCTCGAACGGCACCTCCTCAGACCCGAAAGGGAACCCGAAATGAAGGAGAAAAACCCCATGCAATCCTGGGCAAAGCGCGGACTCCAGACCGCGTTGGTCACGGGTGGGTTGTTGATGCTGGGCACCGGCATCGCCTCGGCTGACGAACAGGTCAACCCCGACACCCCGGCCTCCCCGCTCGACGCGAACGTCACCGTTCCCATCGAGATCGACAACAACGCCGTTGGCACGCCCCTCGGCCAGGCCGACCTCCCCGGCTACAAGGGCGAGGTCAGCACCAAGGCCGTCACCAAGCCCGTTTCGGACGCGCTGGACTCGGCTTCCTCGCCGGGCAGCGGCACCGACGGCATCGGCGGAGGCCTCCCGTCCCTTCCGACCACCGGCGCCGTCCCCGCGCCGCTGGCCGCCAAGGACTCGGCCCGTCAGGTCAGCGGTGGGCTGACCGAGGGTGGCTTCACCACCACGGACGACATCCTCAAGGGCAACAAGGTCGTCGGTGACGTCGTCGTCCCGATCCAGATCGTCGACAACGCCATCGGCGTGATCGGCGACGCCGAGGTCGAGGGTGGCACCCACGACCAGACCTGGGCGCACAACCAGGACATCGAGACCACCGGTGAGGACTCCAGCCTCGCCGGGAACGTCGTGTCCCTCGACTGGGCGCTGCCCGTGCAGATCGCCGGCAACGCCGGCGGGCTCGCCGGCGGCACCGGCCGCGTGGTCGGCGGTTCCGCCAGCCAGAGCACCACCGAGACCGGCAACATCACCACCGACGGCGAGGGCTCCGCCCTGTCCGGCAACGTGGTGGCCGGCCAGTTCGCCACCCCGGTCCAGGTCACCGGCAACGCCGCCTCCTGGATCATCGGCAACGCCAACAGCTCCGGCTACGAGGCCGAGACCGAGGCCACCTCCGGCGGCTGGGTCGAGACCGACGGTGACGACTCCGCCCTCGGCGGCAACGTCGGCGCGGTGCCGATCGCCCTCCCGGTGAAGGTCAACGACAACGCGGCCGCCGCGTGGGGTTCGCTCGCGAACTCCAACAGCAGCTCGTCGGCGGACGCCACCGCCGGTGACACCACCCCGGGCTGGGCCGACGTCCCCAGCTACGTGCAGACCTCCGGCGAGGACTCGGCCGTCGCGGGTAACGCGATCGTGCCGCAGACCGCGGACGTCGCGAACGTCGGCGGCGTGGCCGCCAGCTGGATCGGTCTCGCGAACACCGGCACCGAAGGCGGCACCAGCCAGTCGAGCACCGTCGACGCCGGTGGCTTCGTCAGCACCGAGGGTGAAGGCTCCGCCGGTGGCGGCAACATCGTCGACCCGGCCGTGGCCGCTCCCGTCGAGGTGACCTGCATCGCGGGCACCTACATCGGCAGCGCGAACGTCGCGTCGTGCGAGAACACCGTCGACGCGAACGCCGGCAACGGCAGCCACACCACGGGTGACGACTCCACCCTGGCCGGCAACATCGTCAACACCCAGGCCGCGCTGGCCCCCGAGGTGTTCGGCGTCGCCGGCTCGCACATCGGACAGGCGACCGCCGAGGCGTCCGAGACGAAGACCGTGACCGCCGGCGCGTACGACGGCACCACGGGCAACGACTCGTCCGGCTCGGGCAACATCGTCCAGGTCCCGGCCGCGGTTCCGGCCGAGGTCTTCGGCGTGGGCGGCTCGTTCATCGGCCAGAGCACCGCCTCGGCCGAGGAGACCAAGGTCGTCTCCGGCGGCGGCGGTGGGAACACCAACGACGACAACGGCTTCCTCAGCTCCAACCTGGGCACCGTGCCGGTTTCGCTGCCGGTGCAGGCGTTCGGGATCGGTGGCGCGTTCATCGGCCAGGGCCACGGTGGCGCCGACGGTGACACCACCTCCAACGCGGGCGGCGACGTCAACGCGACCGGTGACGGTGGCGCGGGCTCGGGCAACCTGGTCTACGGCCCGGTCTCCCTGCCGGTCCAGGCGCACAACTTCGCCGCCGTGCTCGGCGGCATTGCGTCGGGCGAGGGCACGAACCTCACCGACTCGAACGCGGGCGGCGACGCCACCGCCACCGGTGAAGAAGGCGCCCTGGCGGGCAACATCGTCCAGACGCCGATCGGCGGCGCGGTTCCGCTGACCGGGCACGGCGTCGCCGGTGCGGGCATCGCCGAGGGCGACAGCGTCAGCGACGTCCTGTCGGAGGCCGGCGGCGACGCCACCACCAACGGTGACGAAGGCGCGGTCTCGGGCAACATCATCGGCGTGCAGGCGCTGCCGATCGTGCCGATCACGCACGACGCGGTCGCGGCCGCCGGTATCGCCGACGCCGAAGGCTCCAACACCGTCGACGCCCTTTCGGGTGGCGACGTGGAGACCTCGGGTCTCGACGGATCGCTCTCGGGCAACATCCTCGACATCCCGGCCGCGGTCGACCCCGAGGTGTTCGGCAACGCCGTCGCGGTGGCCGGTGCCGTGTCCGAGACCGAAGCGACCAGCATGATCACCGGCCAGGCCGGTGGCGACAGCATCACCGACGGCAGCGGATCGGCCCTCTCGGGCTTCAACTTCCACCACCCGTTCGTCTTCGTGGTGCCGCTGAACGAGTTCGAGATCCCGGTCCTGGCGATCGCGGACGAGAACTCGGAGGACTTCACCGAGATCAACGGTGAGGAGTTCACCCGCGCCTTCACCGACTCGGTCGGTTCGGAGATGCCGATCAACGCGCTGCCCGCGCTGCCGTTCCCGACCACCCCGGAGCTCGGTGGCGCCCGCGCCGACGGGCCCCAGGTGGCCACCCTGCCCGTGCAGGTGGCCGGTCTGACCGCGCTGAAGCAGCTGACCGCCGTCCCGACGACGCTGCCGAAGTCGGAACTGCCCGAGCTGCCCGGCACCCCGGCCCTGCCCGGTCTCCCGGCCCTGCCGGACACCCCGGGCCTGCCCGGTGACGCCGCTCGTGCGGACGCCCCCAAGGTCGCCCAGCTGCCGGCCCTCCCGGCGCTGACCAAGGGCCTGCCCACCACGGGCAAGCTGCCGGTGCAGCTGCCGACCGCGGGCAACCTGCCCACCGCCGGCAACCTGCCGGTGCAGCTCCCCACGGCCGGTGCCCTGCCGACCGCGGGTGCGCTGCCCACCGCCGGTGCGCTGCCGGTGCAGCTGCCCACCACGGGCACCCTGCCCGCGGTGAACAGCACCCCGGCGATGCCGACCGCGCAGGTCCCGGCTCTGGCGAACGTCGACTCGTCGCCGCTGAGCATGTTCCAGCGTTTCATCGGCACCCTGACCGGCAAGAAGTTCCACACCATGTGAACCTGCCAGTCGGCTAACGCCACTGAATGACCGAAGCGGGCCCGGAGTCACCGACTCCGGGCCCGCTTTGTGTTCGGTTCAGCCCCCAGGGGTGAAAAGCGCGTCCTGGGCGGCGCCCATCGCGGTGAGCACCGCGCCCTCCAGCACCGCGCTCCCGCCGACGGTGCCCGCTCGGACCTCGGTCCGCAGCGGCGAGATCTCCGAGAGCCGCCGGCTCACCCTCGCCGCCAGCGCGTCGCCACCGGCGCGGCCGATCTCCCCGCCCAGCACGAGGAAGCCCGGGTCCAGGACCGCGGTGACCGCGGCGGCACCGATCGCGATCCGCTCCGCGACGATCTCCAGAAACCCTTCGGCGTTCGAGTCGATCGCGTACCCGACAGCCGCCTCGGCCGCTTCGGCGTTGTCGGCCGACGAAGCCGGGATGCCGTGCGCGCGGGCGAGTTCGCAGATCGCGGCGCTTCCCGCGAGGGTGTGGAAGCCGCCGTCGCAGTCGGTCGCCGTCGGCAGCCGTCCGGGGCCCAGCATCGGCAGGAACCCGATCTCCCCCGCGCCGCCCGACGCGCCCCGCCTCAGCGAACCGTCGAGGACGACCGCCGCGCCGACCCCGAAACCGAGCCACAGCAGGACGAACGTGTCCCGGTCGCGGGCGGCGCCGAGCCGCTGTTCGGCGGCGGCCGCGAGGTTGACCTCGTTCTCCAGCAGCACCGGGACACCGAGCCGTCGCCTGAGTTCGTCGACGAGTTTCCCGTGCCACGCGGGCAATCCCCCGGCGTGCCGCAGGCCGCCGGTCGCCGGGTCGACGAGGCCGGGAGCGCCGACGGCGACCGTGTGCAGCTCGGTCGCGCCCGCCTCGGCGGTGGTGGCCTCCAGCAGGGCGATCGCCCGCTCGACGGCCACGTCCGTGTCGACGTCGAGGTCGAACGGCAGCGACGCCTCCGCCCGGGTCCGGCCAAGGAGGTCCGCGACCGAGACGGCCAGGCCGTGGGTGCGGACGTCGAGGCCGGCGAGATACGCGCGGTCGGCGACGATGCCGTACAGCTTCGCGTTCGGGCCGCGGCGTTCCGCGCCCGCTTCGCCGACGATCTCGATCAGCCCGGCGTCTTGCAGGCGTTCGACGAGGTCCGCCACTGTCGGCCGGGAAAGCCCGGTCAACGTCTTGAGCTGGGCGGCCGTCAGCGCGCCTTCGCGGTGAAGGAGGTCGAGGGCGAGGCGATCGTTGATGGCACGCGCCGTGCTCGGGGAGGCGGACGGCATCCGGATGACACTCACCGGCAGATCCTCCCAGAATTAATTATCAGGTTCCCTTCCTGATAGTTTACGCTGACGTCCGTCGAGTCGTCTCATGGACCTTGGGGGCCCAGTGACCAACACAGTGGAAACCGTCGGCGGGCCGACGCGGCGGGTGCGGCAGGCGCGGATCGCCATCGCCGCCGTCTTCGCCGTGCACGGCGCGGTGACCGGCAGTTTCGCCACCCGGATCCCGTGGATCCAGGAACACGCGGGGATCAGCGCGGGCCAGCTCGGCCTCGCGCTCGCCTTCCCCGCCATCGGTGCCTCGCTCACCATGCCGCTCGCCGCGCGGATCGGGCACCGCCTCGGCGGCAGGCTGGGGCTCCGGCTGCTGCTCGCGTACTGGACGCTGGCGCTGATCCTCCCCGCCCTGGCGGGAAACCTCGTCACCCTGTGCCTCGCGCTGTTCGTCATGGGCACCGCGGCGGGTACCTCCGACGTGCTGATGAACGCCCTCGGCGTCGACGTCGAGGAGCGGATGGGCAAGTCGGTCATGTCGGGGCTGCACGGCATGTGGACCACGGGCGCGCTCGTCGGCTCCGCCGCGGGCACGCTCGCCGCGCATGCCGGGATGGACGCCCGGCTCCACTTCGCGATCGCGTCGGCCGTGCTCACCGTCGCCGGCGCGCTCATCTGCCAGGGCGTCTTCGACGTCCGCAGCGCACCGGACGAGAACCCGCCGCCGAGGTTCGCGCTGCCGCCGAAGTCGGCCGTGATCATCGGTGCCGTCGCGTTCTGTGCCGTCTTCGCCGAAGGGGCGAGCCTCGACTGGTCCGCCGTCTACCTGCGTGACGTCCTCGGCACCTCGCCGGGGATCGCGGCCGCGTCGACCACCGCGTTCACCTGCACGATGGCGATCGCCCGCCTCTCGGGCGACGCGCTGGTGCGGCGCTTCGGCTCGGTCAACACCGTCCGCGCGGGCGGCGTCTTCGCGACGTTGGGCGGGCTGCTGGTCGTCTTCGCCGTCCACCCGGTGATGGCGATGGCCGGTTTCGCGCTGATCGGGCTCGGCGTCTCCGTCGTCGTGCCGCTCGCCTTCGCGGCGGCCGGACGCAGCGGGCCGACGCCGAGCCAGTCGATCGCGGGCGTCGCGACCATCACCTATTCGTCGGGTCTCGTGGCGCCGTCGCTGATCGGCGGGATCGCCGACCTGACGTCGCTGACCGTGTCGTTCGCGGTGGTCACGCTGCTGGCGCTCGGCCTGGTGGCGGGAGCCGGCGTTCTTCGATCCCGTTAGCCGAATTGGAGGGAACGCTTGGCGAGGCCGTACCAGTAACCGTCGATGACGGTCTCGCCCTTTCCTTCCGAAGAGCTCGCGCCGAGCGAGACGAACAGCGGCGCGAAGTGTTCGATCCGGGGGTGCGCGATGGCCGCGGCGGGTGCCTTGTGCTGGAAGTCCAGCAACGCGTCGAGGTCACCCTGGCGCAGGGTTTCCGCGCCCCAGTGGTCGAATTCGCTCGACCACGACGGCGGCACTCCGTCGGTGCCGTCGGTCTGGCGCATCGCGCTCAGGTTGTGGGTGAAGAAGCCGCTGCCGATGATCAGCACGCCTTCGTCGCGCAGCGGCGCGAGCTTCCGGCCGAGGTCGAACAGCTCCCGCGGGTCCAGCGACGGCATGGACACCTGCAGCACCGGGATGTCGGCGTCCGGGTACATCTCCACGAGCGGGACGTACGCGCCGTGGTCGAGGCCGCGGTCGGGCGCGTCGTGCACCGGCGTCTGGGACGAGCGCAGGAGTTTCCGCACCTTGTCCGCCAGTTCGGGAGCGCCGGGTGCGGCGTATTCCACCTGGTAGTAGCGATCCGGGAAACCCCAGAAGTCGTAGACCAGCGGCACCGTGGTGGTGGCGCCGAGGGTCAGCGGTGCCTCTTCCCAGTGCGCCGAGACGACGAGGATCGCCTTCGGCTTCCCGAGGTCCGCCGACCAGCCGGCGAGCTGGCGGGTCCAGGTGGCGTCGTCGGCGAGCGGCGGCGCGCCGTGGCTGAGATAGAGCACCGGCGTCATGTCAGCTCCAGGTGTTTGAACTTTCAACTACCAGGATAGACGACGCCACCGGATTCCGCCTTATTCCCCGGCGGGGATACTCGCCTTGTGAACAGCGATGCCGTGGCCGACGTGGAACGCGCGATGATCGCCATCCGGCGGAGCCAGGCGCGGCGATCACTGTCGAAGCTCGCCCGCGACCGCGCCGAAACGATGCCGGACCAGGCGATCCAGGGGCTCCTCGACGCCGTCGAGGCGGCCGAGGAGAGCGGCGAACCGGGGACCGTCACCAGCCTCGCGGTGGCGCTGACCATCGACCAGCCGCGCGCGAGCCGTCTCGTCGCCCGCGCGGTCGAGGACGGTTTCCTCCGGCGCGAAGCCGATCAGCGCGACGGCCGCCGCGCCGTCCTAGTGCTCACCGAGACCGGCCGCGCCGAAGTGACGCGGATGCACGAATTCCGCCGCTCGGTGTTCGCCGAGGTGATGGCGGACTGGACGGACGACGACCGCCGCGAGTTCGCGCGGCTGCTGACCGCGTTCGTCCGGAACTACGGGGCACTCGGCGTGAAGTAGTTGACCAGGTTGCCATCGGGGTCGCGGAACAGCAGCGACCGGTTCCCCCACGGCATCGTGGTCGGCTCCTGCACGATCTCGGCCAGGCCTGCCAGCCGCTCGTACTCGCGGTCGACGTCCTCCACGCGGAACTCGAGGATCGCGGTGCGGTTCGACTCGGGCACCGCGGCTCCCGCGCCGAAGAGCCGCATCGTCTCGGCGCTGCCGATCGCCAAGGTGCACGACGGCCCGACGAGTTCGGCGAACTGCTCGGAACGCCGGCGCGCGGCGAGGCCGGTCGCCTTTTCGTAGAAGCCGGCGAGGCGGGCGACGTCATGGGTGATCACGCGGACGGAAACGAACTGCATGGCTGGTCCTTTCGGTGCCGGAAAGCGGGACACCGGCCACGCTAGGAGCAATACCGGGCAGGATCCGCCCGGTATTCTTTCCGGTGTGACCAGGCCCATCGCCCGTGTGCTCGCACTGCTGGAGATCTTGCAGAGCGGCGGGACGCGCACCGTCGCGGAGCTCGCGGGGCGGCTCGACGTGGACGAACGCACCGTCCGCCGCTACGCCGAACACCTCGTCGACCTGGACATCCCGGTCCGCTCGGTGCGCGGCCGGTACGGCGGCTACCGGCTGGCCCCCGGCTACCGGATGCCGCCGCTGATGCTCACGAACGAAGAGGCGTTGGCCGTCCTGCTCGGCCTGGTCGCGGGCCGGCGTGCCGGGCTGATCACCACGTCGGTCGCGGCCGTCGAGAGCGCTGTCGCGAAGGTCCGCCGGGTACTTCCCGAACCTCTGGGCCGTCGGCTCGACGCGCTGCTCGAGACCGCCGATTTCACCGCACCGGCCAGGAAAGCCCTGTCAGCCGAGGCCGAAGTACTGCTCACTCTCGCGGAGGCGGCCCGCGACCGGCAGCCGGTCGGGATCGCGTACCTCGCCGGGCACGGTGGCGCCAGCGAACGCGTCGTCCATCCGTATGGCGTCGTGGCGCATTCCGGCCGCTGGTACCTGACCGGATTCGACTCGGCCCGCGGCGAGGTGCGCACCTTCCGCGTCGACCGGATCAAGTCGGCGGAGCCGCGGCCCGGGACCTTCGATGTTCCCGACGACTTCGACCCGGCCGGGCGAGTGCTGACCGCGTTGGCCGAGACGCCGTACCGGCACGACGTCTCCGTGCGGATCCAGGCACCGGCCGAGGAGATCCGTGCCGTCTTCCCGCCGTCCGTGGCGACCCTCGAACCGGACGGCGACCAGGTCCGCGCCCGGATCCGGGCCGAACGGCTCGACTGGATCCCGGCGCGGCTCGCCGCACTCGACCGGCCGTTCGTCATCGAACGGCCGGCCGAACTCCGCGGTTTGGTCAGCGCGCTGGCGGCCAGGCTGGCCGAGCGGGCGCGCTGACCGGTCGTGTTCACTTGCCGCAGAACACCGTCCGGACGAGCTTGTCCAGCGCCGCCGGGTACGACGGCAACGGGTCCTTGGCGGAATCGCCCGCGGTGATCGACGCGGTCAGTGTTTTGCTGCCGTCGGGCGAGCTGTACATCAGTGCCGCGTAACCGTTGTTGCTGCCGTTGTGGTTCACGATGGTGCCGCAGCCCGGGCCCAGGTCCTGCGTGAACTGCCCGAGACCGTAGAAGCCGTAAAGGCTTTCGCTGCCGGGGTGCGTCTCGCGCATCTCGGCCATCAGCCAGGACGGGAGCAGCTTTCCGCTCTGCAGCGCGGAAAAGTACGTCTGGAGATCCTTGGTCGTCGAGATCATGTCGCCGGCGCTGGAGATCCAGGACGGGTTCTGGTGGGTGACGTCGATCGTCTTCCACTGCCCGGCGTCCTCGTAGCGGTAGTAGGCGTGGGCGTACGGCTTGGGCATCCCCGCCCACGCGCCCGGCGACAAGGTGTCACGCAGCTTGAGCGGCCGCAGGATCCGGCGGTCCAGCTCGTCGGCGAAAGGACGTCCGGAGAGCTTCTCCACCAGGAGCCTGGCCACGACGTAGTTGGTGTTGGAGTAGCTCCAGCCACCGCCCGGCTCGAAGACCGGGGGCTTGGACACCGCCAGCCGGACCAGCTCCTCCGGCTGATAGGTGTGGAATCGCTTGTCCACCCATTCCTTGCCCGCCCATGGGATTCCCGGCGTGACCGTGCCGTCCGGGTGGTACTGGCCGGTGTGGTTGAACAGCCCGCTGGTGTGCTGCAGCAGCATCCGCACGGTGATCCGCGAGTCCAGCCCGAACTCGGGAAGGAAACCGGCGACCGGGGTGTCGAGCCCGATCCTGCCCTCGGCCACGAGCTGTAGCACCAGGGTCGCGGTGAAGTTCTTCGACGTGCTGCCGACGCGGAAGTGGCCGTTGGTCGGCGGCTTCGCGGTGCCGCCCAGCTCGCGAACCCCGGCGCTGCCGGTCCATTCGCCTCGCTCGTCGCGGACACGCAACTGCATCCCGCCGAACCCGGCGTCGACGAATTCCTGGGCGACCTGACGCAATTCCGGGCGGTCCTGCCCGGCGGAGGCGGCAGGCACGGCGACGCCCGTCAGCAGTGCGGCGGCCAGCGCGGTGAGGCCGATGCGGCGGAAGGTCTTCAGTGTCTTGGTCATGGCGATCACGTTCGCGGATCGCGCTGACACGGGACGGTCACGGCGCTGACACGCGGGCTCCGATGCCGTCGAGGAGGAAGCCGAGGCCGACGCGGAAGGTCTCGTCGGCGTCCAGGTGGACCGCGTCGCGCACCACCGTGGCCAGCGCGGGGAGCTTGCCGGTGGCGAAGGTCCGGGTCAGATAGGGGCCGAGGGTGGCCTGCCATTTCTTCTCGTCCATGCCGGTGGCCCGTTCCGCCCGGCGCTCGGCGATCTCCCGGCGCACCGCGCCGATCGTGTACGCGTTGACCGCCGAGACCACCGGCATCGCGGCGTCGACGCCGACCTCGCCCAGCGCCGCCATCACCGCCTCCGAGGTGGCCAGCGCGTTCGGCCCGAGCTGTGGTCTGCCGCCGAGCAGGTCGGCAAGCCATTCGTGGCGATGGACCGCGTGCCGCATGGCGTTCGCGAGCGATCGAAGTACCTCCCGCCAGCCTTCGCCGGTCGGCCGGATCTCGGCGTGGACGGCGTCGACCATCAGGTCGAGCAGCTCTTCCTTGCTCTCGATGTAGCCGTACAGCCGCATCGGGCCGGCGTCCAGCGCGGTGGCGACCTTGCGCAGCGACACCGCGTCCAGGCCGTCCGCGTCGGCGAGCCGGATCGCCGCCCCCACGATCAGCTCCCGGCTCAGCGGGGTCAGCGCCGGACGACTCGGCGGCTCCGGCCGCTCCCACACCACCATGCGGTGACAATACACCGCATTGCTCGATACAGTGTATTGACCAATACGGTGTATCGAAGGAGGGCGATCATGACCATCGCCATCATCGGAGCGGGTCCCGGCGGCCTGGCTCTCGCCCGAGTTCTGCACGTCAACGGCATCGACGCCGTCGTGTACGAACGCGAAACCTCGCGTGACGCCCGTGGCCAAGGCGGCATGCTCGACATCCACGCCGACACCGGCCAGCGGGCGCTGCGCGAAGCGGGCCTGTTCGACCGGTTCACCGAGATCGCCCGCGGCGAGGGTCAGGACATGCGGCTCCTCGAACCGGACGGCACCCTGCTGTTGCAGGAGGACACCCCCGACGACGCCCCTTTCGAGCGACCCGAGGTCGACCGCGCCGACCTGCGTGATCTGCTGCTGGACTCCCTCCCCGAACACACGGTCCGCTGGGGACACGCCTTCGAGTCCGCCGAAGACGGCGTGCTGCGTTTCGATGATGGGCGCACCGCGACGTATGACCTGCTGGTCGGCGCCGACGGCGCGCATTCCCGCGTCCGGCCGCTGCTCACCGACGCGCGCCCGGCGCATCTCGGCCACAACTTCGTCGAGCTCCGCATTCCCGACATCGACCGCACCCATCCCGACCTCGCCGCGATGGTCGGGCGCGGCACCTACTGGGCGCTCGGCGACGGCAAATCCCTGGCGGCCCAGCGCAACGGCGACGGCACCGTGCGCGTCGGCCTCAGCTTCTACGGCACCGGCGAGGACTGGTTCGCCACCGCCGGGATGCCGCTCGACGATCCGGCCGCCGCCCGGGCGTGGCTGATCGGGCAACTCGACGGCTGGGACGCCCGGTTCACCGACCTGATCGCGGCCTGCGACGACGTGGTGGTGCCACGGTCGATCGCGGCTCTCCCGGTCGGCTTGACCTGGCCGTCGGCACCGGATGTCACCCTGCTCGGCGACGCCGCTCACCTGATGCCGCCGGTGGGGGAAGGCGCCAACCTGGCGCTGCTCGACGGCGCCCTGCTCGGCATCGCGCTGGCCGCGCATCCGGACGACTTCCCCGCCGCCGTCGAAGAGTACGAACGCGAGATGTTCGACCGCGCCGGCGCCGCCGCCCGGATGTCCGCGCAGGTCCACGAACTCCTGACCGCCCCGGACGCCGCCCGGAAAATGCTGGCGTTCTTCCGACCGGACTGAGGCCGAGATGCTATGAACGGAAAGTCATTTCGTTCATAGTCGAAGAGGAGCAGGCTTGCCGACCCCCGCCGGACGCGACCTCTTCGCCGCGCAGGGCCCGCGCAAGACCTCCTTGGACGACCTCGTCGGCCCCGCCGGGATCGCCAAGGAGTGACCATGCGCGAAGGTGTACTGGCGGGTGGCGCCCCGTATCTCGAATTCGGCGCGGGGAGCCCGCTCGTGGTCTTCCGGTCGGTGCTGCCGGACTCGGCCAACCCCACTGGGTTCGCCCGCTGGGCGGAGGTGCGGTCCCTCAAACCGCTGGCCGAGCGGTTCACCGTGCTGACGGTCGGCAGGCGGCCGGGGCTACGGCCCGGCGTCACCATGGCCGATCTCGCCGCCCACCACGCGGAGGAGTTGCGACAGCGGTTCGACCGGCCGGTGGACGTGCTCGGCGTGTCCACGGCCGGTTGCCTCGCGCTGCAGTTCGCCGTCGACCATCCCGGCCTGGTGCGACGGCTGGTGATCGGCGCCGCGGGAACCCGGCTCGGTGAGGAAGGCCGCCGCGTCCAGCGCCGGTACGCGGATCTGCTGGCCGCCGGACGGCACCGGGCCGCGGCCATGGCGCTGGCGCCCACCGTCGCGGATTCCTTGCCGGGACGGGCCTTGCTGGCCGGGTTGCTGGGCCTGGCCTCCGGCCGCCCGGCGGATCCGGACGGCATGGTGGCCATGCTGCGGGCCGAGGACGCTTTCGACATCGAAGACCGGCTCGGCGAGATCATCGCGCCCACCTTGGTGATCGCCGGTTCGCAGGACGCCCTCTACCCGCTCGAACTCGCCGAGCGGCTGGCCGACAAGACCCGCCGCGGTGATCTCAAGGTCTATCCGGGACGACGGCACCACACCGTGATGAGCGATCGCCGCTTCACCAAGGACGTCTTCGAGTTCCTTCTCTGACTCGCGGTGCTTCCTCGCTAGTCGTGGGACAGGTCGACGAAGCGGCTGTAGTGCAGCTGGTGCGCGACGGTGATCGTCGCCGTCGGCCCGGCACGGTGCTTCGCGATGATCAGGTCCGCCTCGCCGGCGCGCGGGTCGTCCCGCTCCCAGGCGTCGGGGCGGTTGACCAGGATGACGAGGTCCGCGTCCTGCTCCAGCGAGCCGGACTCACGAAGGTCGGACAGCATCGGGCGTTTGTCCGTCCGTTGCTCGGGACCACGGTTCAGCTGGCTGATCGCGATCACCGGGACCTCGATCTCCTTGGCCAGCAGCTTCATCTGCCGCGAGAACTCCGAGACCTCCTGCTGCCGCGACTCGACGCGTTTGCCCGAGGTCATCAGCTGGAGATAGTCGAGGACGACGAGTTTGAGGTCGTTGCGCTGCTTGAGCCGCCGGGCCTTCGCGCGGATCTCCATCATCGTCATGTTCGGTGAGTCGTCGACGAACAGCGGCGCCTCGGAGACCTCGCTCATGCGGCGCGCGAGCCGTGTCCAGTCGTCATCGGACATCTTGCCACCGCGCATATCCGCCAGGCGGATCCGAGCCTCGGCCGAGAGCATGCGCATGACGATCTCGGTCCTGCTCATTTCCAGCGAGAAGATCACGCTGGTCAGACCGTGTTTGATGGACGCCGAACGCGCGAAATCGAGTCCCAAAGTCGATTTGCCGACACCGGGCCGCGCCGCGACGATGATCATCTGGCCGGGGTGCAGACCGTTCGTCAGATCGTCGAAATCGGCGAACCCGGTCGGGATGCCCTGCGACTGCCCGCCGCGCGAAGCGATCGCGTCGATCTCGTCCATGGTCGGCTGGAGCAGCTCTTCCAGGGCGACGTAGTCCTCGCTGGTGCGCCGCTCCGTGACGTCGTAGATCGCGGCCTGCGCGCGGTCGACGACCTCGTCGATGTTCGCGCCGTCGGCCGCGGCCGCGCCGTAGCCGTACTGCACGATCCGGGTGCCCGCCTCGACCAGGCGCCGCAGCACCGCCTTCTCGGAGACGATCTCGGCGTAGTACCCGGCGTTCGCCGCCGTCGGCACCGTCGCGATCAGGGTGTGCAGGTACGGGGCGCCGCCGACGCGGCCCAGCTCGCCTCGACGCTCCAGCTCGGCGGAGACGGTGATCGGGTCGGCCGGTTCGCCGCGGCCGTAGAGATCGAGGATGACGTCGTAGATCGCCTGGTGCGCGGGACGGTAGAAATCGTCGGGACCGAGGGCTTCGATGACGTCGGCGACGGCGTCCTTCGACAGCAGCATGCCGCCGAGCACGGACTGCTCGGCCGCGATGTCCTGCGGGGGCTGGCGGTCGTACTCGCCGCCACGCGGACCGGGGTCGCCGGGACCCGGGTCGGACTCCGCGTACATCGGATTGCGGTCGTCGGTCAGCGCCACCGCTGCTGCCACCTCCTCAAGACATCGAACACGCGTTCGATTATGCCAGAATTTCCCCGGTCGGTCCGTCCGCGCCCGCCTGCCCCTCCCGCGACGTCCGGCGCTCCCCTGTGCTCCCCTTCTCGGCCGGACGACCACCACGGTGCGTACCGGCCCGGCGGGCACGGTAGGCCCCCCGAAAGGACGAGCGCAATTTCGCCTGGGGACCGCCCTGTGGACAACCTGGGGATGACTGGGGGCAACTCTTCACAGGTGGGCCGGAGCCTGTGTACAACTTGTGGGCAACGATGGGATGGTCTGACAAAAGTGCTGGTCAGGGCCTGTGGAGACACTGTGGAGAACTTTATTCAACTCGCCACGGCGTGTCGGGTAAAACTCGTCGTTCGGCGTGTCGCACGCGGGCGCACAGGAGTGCCCTGTGGATGGATGACACGGAGAGTAGAGGGGTCATCCGCCCGGCTGAACGGAGCCGGATTCAGGACGCGAACAACCTGCCCTGTGCGCTCCGTAGTCGTTCTCCGAGAACCTGCTGGTCGGCGGGTGTGAAGGCGATCCGCGGTTCGCCACTCCCCGGTACCTCTTCGGTCAGCCACCGGCCTTCGGTCGTATCGATGTAGTTCACCGGGCGTTCGATCCGCTGCCGCGCGCCGCTCCGGCCGCGGGCCGCGACGTAGAGGCTTCCACTCCCCAAACGGCGTAACGCGAGGATGCGGCGAAGCTCGTCGGCCTCCTGGCTGCCGGCGCTCTGCCTTCCGCTGCGAAGGACCTCGAAGCCTTCCTCCTGCGCGGTCGACGAAGAGCGCGGCGCATCGACCTGGCTCTTCGGGACGGCGACCGGCCGCCCGCGCCCCGGCGCGAGCTTCGGGATCTGGTCGAGGAACTCGGTGAGGAGCTCTTCCGGCCGCACCGAAGCGAGCGCGATGCCATCGTGCTCGCTGTGCCGCGCGAGGACGAAGCCCTCGCCGCCGGCGCTCCCCGCGAGCAGGGTGAAGCTCAGCGCCTTGCCCTCGAACCCGCCATCGATCCAGCCGTAGTACTCCAGCGACGGCCTGGCGATCGCTTCGAGCGTCGCCTTGAACCCGGGGTGCAGCCCCCTCGCGCCGAAGAGGCCCTGGCTCGCCAGCTCCTCGTTGGTCCGCTCGTCCTCGGCCCGCTGCGCGTCCTCGTCGAACCAGGTCGGCGTTTCCGACAGGATCGTGTGCGGTTCGCCGCCGCGGCGGCGGATCAGCGTGATGAGGGTGCCGGTCGTGATCGTGACCTGCTTGTCCAGCACCGGAACTGCCCCCTAGTCGTTCTTGTTCGTCCAGCCCGGAACAAGACAAGCCGGGCGCGCCCCAATCTTGGCACGCGCCCGGCCCGCTCGTGACGACTACTCGCCGATCACCGGCGGTGCGGTGAGTTCGTCGGTTCCGAAGATCTCGTTGGGGTCGTCGCCGACGAGGAATTTGGAGCTGCGCTCCTCGTCCTCGGCGCCCTTGCCCCTGGCGCCACCGGCTCCCATACCGCCCATGCCGCCCATCATCCCGCCGGCGCCACGGCCCGCTCCGGCACCGGAACCGGCCGCACCGCCGCCCATGCCGGCGCCGCCCATCGCCCCCGCGTTGCCGGGCAGGGCCGCGCCGCTGCCGCCACCGGGGCCGAACCCCGGGCCGAAGCCACCATCCGGGCCGAAGCCGCCCGCACCGGGGATGTCGGTGCCGCCGAAGCCACCACCGCCACCGCCTCCGCCGCCACCCGGGCCGAAGCCGCCGGCGCCGGGGATCTTCGGCGGGGTGTAGCCGGACGCGTTCGTCCCGTCGTCCCAGGACGGCGGCTTGTAGTTGCTGCCGGGGATGTTCGGGTTGAACTGCCCGCCGGGCAGGTTCGAGCCCGGCAGGTTGGACCCGGGGAGGTTCGACCCCGGCAGGTTGCTGCCCGGAAGGTTCGACCCCGGCGTGCCGATACCCGGCATGTTCGAACCGGGGATGTTCGGCGTGCCCGAACCGGGGATGCTCGGCATCGAACCGGGCGGGGTCGAGATGCCCGGCATCCCGTTGTGCCCGTTCCGGTCGCCCTGGCCGTTCCCGTTGCCGTCCTTGTCCTTGCCGTTTCCACCGCCGCCGTTGACGTCGACGTTCGTGTTCTGCCCCTCCATCTTGGAGTAGGTGGGCAGCTTCTTGCCGTTCTCGGAACTGGCCTTGAAGTACTCGTTGAACGCGTCGACGTTCGCTTGACCCTTTTCGTTGTAGTCCCGGATCGCGCGGTCGGTGTCGGTGGTCCACGGCGTGATGGAGTTGAGCAGGTTGTTCTTCGGCGGTTCCTTCGGGACCTGCTGCACCTTCGCCTTCACCGTGGTGAAGGCGGTGTTCTGCTCGCCGAGGTACTTGTCGGAGTCCACCAGCTTCTTGCCGGAGTCCTCCATCCACGCCCGCAGCGGATGCGCGCCGGACTGCTGCGCGGCTTCGGCGCTCTTACCGGTCCAGGCGGCGTCCATCTCCTTCGACAGGTTGTCGATGGTGGTCAGCCGCTCCTGGTAGCCGGCCTTGAGCCGCGTCGCCGCGGCCTGGCCCTCCTGGATCGACCCGGTACCCGGACCGGTGACGATCTTCTCCCAGATGTTGTAGCAGTCGATCTTGCGATCGCCGCCGGACGCTTCGAAGTCGCCGGATTTCGTGGTCGCCAGGTTGTAGGCCGAGTACCCGGCGATGATCGGCAGCAGGAACACGCGTCAGCCCTCCTTCAACGTCTCGATCATCGCTTCCCCCACCTTGAGCGCGACCGGGCACGGATCGCTCGCGCCCGGCCCGTTGTCGTACTGCACCAGGATGTTCACGGCCAGCTGGTCGGTCACGCCGACGAAGAGGCCGCATTTGCCGCTCTTGCGGCCGTCGACCGCGGCGGCGTACACCGCCGGGTACCCGGCGACCTCGGTCGGCTCGAAGTACTCGTCATTGGCCTTCGTGTCGTAGACGTCGCTGAGGCCGTTCTTGTTCGCGAGCACCGGGCTGATCTCGATCTGGTTCAGCCGGTCGTCGGCGGCGAAGATCGAGCAGCCGGGCCCGACGCTCGTGGTCCGCTGCTCGCCTTCGCCGAGACCGAGCTCGGTCCGCTTCGCCGCGGAAAGCGCGGAGCAGGCGTCGCTCTCGATCGACGAGGTCTTCAACGGGTTGGACACCTTGGGCGCGGAGCCGGACGAACCGCTCGACGCGCTCGAGGCACCGGCCCCGGTCGTATAGGACGGCTCCGACGAGGCGGTGCCGTTCTTGGTGCCGGAACAGCCGGCGACCAGCGCGCCCGCGGCGAGGAGGAGAACGAGGGAACGTCGCATCACACGGCCTTGTGCTTGTTGAGCGAAGCCTGGGTCTCGGCCTCGTTCGTGGCGATCTTCTGCTTGGCGGCGGTCAGCTGGTCGATGTAGTTCTTGACGTAGTCCTGCATCTTCTGGTTCTGCTCCAGGAACGCCTTGCCCGACGGGTTCGCCAGCTTCTCCCAGTCGCCGCTCGCGAACTCCTTGCCCGGCGCCTTGACGTTCGCCATCAGGTTCGCGTCGGCGTAGTCCCGCTTGAGCTCGACCTGCAGATCCGTCCACTTCTTGATGATGCCGTCGATCTTGTCCTTGTCGAAGGTGAACCCGCCGCCACCCCCGGCCGACGCCGGCTTGTCCGGATTGGCGGGCGCGGAGACCGTGACCTTCTCCTGCCGGTTCTGCTCGGCGTTGCTGTCGTAAGCCATGCGTCCAGATCTCCCCGTGCCTCGACGTCGAGTCTCGATAATGCCTTGATCCCCAGTCAAGCTTAAGACGTGGCCCGGCGGGGTGGGGTTCCCCGTAAAACAAAGGGCGGGACACCTCCGGAATGGAGACGTCCCGCCCTGTGCCGAAGCGGTGTTACTTGGCCTTGACCTCGAGCCGCACGTCGACGCGGACGTCGGGGTGCAGACGGGCGCCGACCGAGTGCTTGCCCACGGTCTTGATGTGGTCCTTCAGCTCGATGACGCGCTTGTCGAGCAGCGGGCCACCCGCGGCCTTGATCGCGTCCACGATCTCGGCGGTGGTGATCGAACCGAAGAGCTTCTTCGAGCCCTCGGCCGCCTTGCCGCTCAGCTGGATGGCACCGAGGCCCTCCAGGGTCGCCTTGATCTCCTTGGCGTGGTCGAGGTCGCGGATGCGACGGCTCTCCTGCGCCCGCTTGATCGTGCGCACGTTCTTCTCCGCGCCCTTGGTGGCCACGATGGCGTAGCCGCGGGGGAGCAGGTAGTTGCGTGCGTAGCCGTCCTTGACCTCGACGATGTCGCCGGGCCCACCGAGGTTGGCGACGTCGGTGGTGAGAATGATCTTCGCCATTGACGTGCCTCCTTAGCGTGCGGTCGAGGTGTAGGGCAGCAGCGCCATTTCGCGGGAGTTCTTGACCGCGATGGCGATGTCACGCTGGTGCTGGCTGCAGTTGCCGGTCACGCGACGGGCACGGATCTTCCCGCGGTCGGAGATGTACTTCCGAAGCAGGTTGGTGTCCTTGTAGTCGATGTTCTCCGGGCGGCCCTTCTTCTCGGCCTTGCAGAACACGCAGACCTTCTTCTTGGGCTTGCGGATGGGTGGCTTGGCCACGGTATTTCTCCTGGATTTCTACGTAGTGGTTGTCTCGCGGCGTCTCGCGGAGCTTTCGCCCGCGGTGGATCGCCTGATCAGAAGGGCGGCTCGTCGGAGAAACCGCCGCCACCGCCGCCACCGGCGGGCGGGGCGGAACCCCACGGGTCGTCGGCGGGCGGGGCGCTCTGGCCACCGCCGCCACCACCGAAGCCGCCGCCACCGCCACCGGTGCCACGGCTGACCTTGTTCACCTTGGCGGTGGCGTAACGCAGCGACGGGCCGATCTCATCGACCTCGAGCTCGACGACGGTGCGCTTCTCGCCTTCCTTGGTCTCGAAAGACCGCTGCTTGAGGCGCCCCTGCACGACGACCCGCGCGCCACGCGTCAGCGACTCGGCGACGTTCTCGGCCGCCTGACGCCAGATGTTGCAGCGCAGGAACAGGGCCTCGCCGTCCTTCCACTCGCCGGACTGACGGTCCAGCGTGCGCGGGGTGGACGCGACGGTGAAGTTCGCGACCGCCGCACCGGAAGGGGTGAAGCGAAGCTCCGGGTCGGACGTGAGGTTGCCGATCACCGTGATGACGGTGTCTCCAGCCATCGGGAAAGTCCTTCGGCTCAGGCCTTGGCGGCGGCGGTCGCGGCGCGCTTGATCTCGCGGCGCATGACCTTGGTGCGGAGCACGGTCTCCTGCAGGGAGAGCTGACGGTCCAGCTCCTTGACCGCTTCCGAAGTCGAGTTCAGGTCGAGCAGCGCGTAGATGCCCTCGGCGTGCTTCTTGATCTCGTAGGACAGCCGGCGACGGCCCCAGACGTCGACCTTCTCGACGCTTCCGCCCGAAGTGCGGATCACGTTGAGGAAGTTGTCCAGGGTCGGGGCCACCGTACGCTCGTCGAGCGTGGGGTCCAGGATGACCATTACCTCGTAATGGCGTGACACAACCACTCACCTCCTATGGGCTCGCGGCCACGGACTGTCCGTGGCAGGAGGGTTTGTCCAGGTAAGCGTACCTGGCGGTCAGGCGACGCGGCGCAGCACCCAGGTGCGGACCAGCGCGGCGGTCACGCCGGCGAGCACGAGCACCGCGAGCAGCATCGGCAGCTGGACGTCGCCGCCGGGCATGCCGTCGGTCGCGAGCGCTTCGGCGTTGCCCGCGTTGCGGACGTCGGGACCCTGACCCGCCTGGCCGTCGGTGCCGTACTGCGGGGCACCCTCGCCCGGGAGCGGGCTGTTGGCCGGGTAGCGCACGCCCGGCGCCACCGCGACACCCGGCTGCGCGACCGGAAGGTTGCCGTAGTCGCGCGGCGGGGCGTAGCCGGTGCCGTTGCTGCCGCCGGGGAGCAGGTTCGTGTTCGGCGGGATGCTGCCGTTGGTGCCGCCGCCGGTGCCGCCCTGCTGCGGGGCCGTGGTGCCAGGCGTCGGCAGGGTGGGCGCGACGTAGTTGGTCGCGACCGTCGTCAGGCCGCAGCTGCCGGCGACCTTGTGCTCGATGGAGTTCAGCGTCTTTTCGGGGTTCAGCCCGAGGCCCCAGGACTTGGTGTTCTTGACCGCCTGTCGCACGGCCGCGCCGATCGCCTTGCCGTCGATCGAACCGCCCGCGGCGTTCGGGACCGTGCCGAGGTCGATCTTGTTGACCTTGGCGATGTCGTTCGCGGCGACGTCGTAGAGCGCCAGCGTGCCCGCTTCCCGCGCGCCCGCCCGCACCAGTTCCTTGACCGAGGTGCCGGTGATCGCGACGGTGTCGCCCATCCCGCCGTTGACGGTGCCGCTGCACGCGTTCGCCAGCGTGGTGGCCGCCGAGGCGGTCCCCGCCGTCAGGAGCGCGCCACCGGTGACCATGGTGGCCAGTGCGGTGACGGTGAGCGCCTTGCGGGTGGTCTGCCAGATGGTGGTCTTCCGCACGGGCGCGTTCCTCCGGGTCGGTGGGGGCGTGTGGCAGTGCATGAGGAATCACTGCGACGGGGATAACGAGGGAGTGACCAGAAAGATACTAGGCGGTAGGTCTAACTTGTAGCGGCCATTCGGCGGAGCACCCAGGTGCGGACGAGGCCCGCGCTGACTCCGGAGAGTGCCAAAACGGCGATCAGCAGCGGCAGTTTCCCGTCTTGAGTGAATCCGTCGCTCACGCTCGGTAGCGCTTCGGCCTGTCCCGCGGTCTGGACGTCCGGGTTGCCGTTCTGGTTCTCGGCCGAGACGCCGAACTGCGGCGTGTAACCCGGGATCTGACCGCCGTACCGGAGGCCGGGCGACGGGCTGAACAGACCGGCCGTCGCCATCGGGATGGAGCTGTAGTCGCGCATCGGCGCGTAGCCCGTGCTGATGCCCCATGGCAGGTTGCCGAAGTTCGGGGTGAAGGTGCCGGGCAGCAGTGGGCTGTTCGCCGCCGGGATGCCACCCTGCGCGGGAGCGCCACCCTGCGCGGGCGCGCCCGGTCCGCCCGTCTGCGGGCCGCCGCTGCCGGGCGTGCCGGGAGCGGGTTTCCCTGGCTGGGGCTGGGTTCCGGGAGCGGGCTTGGCGCCGCCGGTCAGGGCTTCGTGGGTGCCGCTGACGGCGCCGTTCAGCGCCTCCGCGGCGGGTGCGCCGACGACCGGGACCGGTGCGACGACGGTGTTCACGATCGTCACCGTCACCTTGCAGACCTCGCCGAGCAGCGCGTTGACGGTCCCGGTGAGTACCCCGGTGACCGATCCCGCGGTGCCGAGATTGATCGGAATGCCGAGCAAGGTCTGGCCGACGATCTTGTCGCCGGTCTTGGCGGTCACCGAACCGCCGCACGGAGCGGTCTTGGTCTCGGCGGCGGCGGCCGTGCCGGGCATGGCGAGGGCGGCCGAGCCCGCGAGAATGAAGGCCGACGCACCCAGGGCTGTCGCCCTCCGTGTCCGTTCGCGCATGCCTTCGACACCTCCGTCGTCGGGGTCACCTACCTGCACAACGACGCTAACGGAGACGAGTAACGCCCGCTCACTCGAAGAAGTCAGGCATTCGAGTGGAAGCGGGCGTCACTTACGGTGAAATCAGGCGGGCTTGCCCCGGAGCCAGGCACGGACCAGGGCCGCGGCGACGACGGCCAGCGCCAGTACCGCGAGCAGCAGCGGCAGCTTGGCGGGGGCGACCGGCGCCTGGATGGCCTGCGCGTGGCCCGCGTCCTTCTCGTCGACGGTCGGCGGCGGCACCTCACCGGGGATGATCTCGGTGATCACCGGCGCCTGGACGAAGCTGCCAGGGAGCAGCGCGGCGTTGCTGATCACGCCGGCGATCGAGTCGCCGCCGATGCCGGTGGAGGAACCCGGGCCGGTCTGGACCGGAAGTTCGCTGCCCGGGCCACCGGGCTGACCCGGCCCCGGACCCGGCGTCGGAGGCTGCGGCGGCTTGGGGTCTTCCGGCGGCCGCGGGGACGGCGGGGTCACGACTGGCGGCACGTCCTTCGTGACATCCTGCGTCAGATTCCCGAGCGCGTTGACCGTGCCCTGCGCGGGTTTGCAGACGCCTTGCGCGGCGAGGTCGCCGACCGCGTTGTCGGTGAGGCCGGTGGTCTTGACCAGATCGCCGACCGGCAGCGAAAGCAGCGGCTTCCGTCCTCCGGCGGTCTTGGCCTTCGAATCGAGGCCGACCGTCAGCGCCTCGGGCGAATTCAGCGGGGCGCCCGCGTCGAGAACGAGTCCGTCGGCGGACTTCCCGTTCTGCAGCGTGGCGGCGCAGTCGCCGGAAAGGGTCGGATTCGGTTCCTCGGCGGCCGTCGCGGTCATCGGGAACGCGAGCCCGGCCGTGACCGAAAGCGCGAATCCCCAAGCCGTGATCCGCCCGGCAGTCTTCCCCATCGAGTTCGTCCTCCGCCCCTCAGGACCCACGCGGTTTAACGGAACGCGCTCACGCTACCCCACGAGCGTGACGACCTGGCCCGCGCCAGGGAGAATCGCCCAAGGGTACTTTGCCACCATGAAAATCGGTGCCCATGTCCGCGACGACGACCCGCTGGCCGCGGTCGCCGAGCGCGAAGCCGAAGTCCTTCAATTCTTCCTTTCCGACCCGCAGGGCTGGAAAGCTCCCAAACCCCACCCGCACGGCGAGGCGATCAAGGAATCGCCGGTCGAGGTGTTCATCCATTCGCCGTACCTGATCAACGTGGCGTCGATGAACAACCGCATCCGCATCCCGTCGCGGAAGAACGTCACCCAGCACGCGAACGGCGCTGCCGCGATCGGCGCGAAAGGGCTCGTCGTGCACGGCGGCCACGTCGGCGCGGGCGAGGACGTCGAAGAAGGTCTTGTCAACTGGCGCAAGCTTTTCGAGCGTGAACAGGAAAAGGGCGGTTTCGCCGTGCCGATCCTGATCGAGAACACCGCGGGCGGCGACAACGCGATGACCCGCGACCTCGACACGATCGCCCGGCTCTGGGACAAGGTCGGCGAATTCGGCGCGGGTTTCTGTTTCGACACCTGCCACGCGTACGCGGCGGGCTGGGACCTGACCGAGGCCGTCAAGAAGGTCAAGGCCATCACCGGCCGGATCGATCTGGTGCACCTCAACAACTCGCGCGACGAGTTCGGTTCCACCCGTGACCGGCACGCCAACGTCGTCGGCGGTGACGGCACGATCGATCCCGAGGTACTGGTCGCGGTCGCGGCCGAGGCCGGCGCTCCGGTGGTCGTCGAGACCCCGGCCGACGGGCAGGCCGCGGACATCGCCTACGTCCGGGAACGCGTCGCCTGACATCCCGCGCTCGCCCTTGGGAGGGAGATCGTTCCCTCTCCGGCGGGAGGGCAGGGCGCGCCCGATCGCGAAAGGCTCGACCTCGACCGGGAAACACCCGGTGCTGGAGGGGAAGCCATGAACATCAAGTCGAAGATCGCCGCGGTCGCCGTGCTCGCCGTCGCGGCGGGAACGCTGGGGGCGACGCAGGCGACGGCGGCTCCGTCGGCCGGCTCGGTCGTCATCGGGTCGGCGGGCGGGCCGCTGACGTTCCCCGCCTACGAAGGCGAGCCGGTCCGATTCGACTTCGCCGCTTTCGGGGAACCCGGGAAATCTTCGGGCCGGTTCCACGTGAATCATCTGGCGAAGGACGGCAAACTCGTCGCCGACTTCGAGGGCAAGGTCGACTGCGTCTCGCGTGACGGCGACCTCGCCGTCCTGACCGGCGTGATCGAACGCGCCGACATCCCCGCCTTCCCGGTGAACGTGGTCGGCCGCCGCGTCGGCTTCTCGGTACGGGACGTGCCGCGCGGGCACGACCGGATCGGCTGGAGCTGGGGGTACGGCGGTTTCGAGCAGGACGTCCTGCCCTGCACCGGGCCGGTGCCGTTCTTCGAAACGAGCACGGGCGGCTACCTCGTGCGCTGAATCGGCTTGACCCTCACGCCACGGGAGGGTCGAACCTGTGCCGCATGAAGAATCGGACCGTGTACCGGGCGGAGGACGGCGAGCACGTCGGCTACGTCGTCCCCGCGCCGGAAACCCGTTGGCAGGCACTGACCGTTTTCGGCTACCCGCTCGGCGGGCCCGCCGCCTTCGACGACTCCGTCGCGTTGCTGGAGGCCGAGGGGCTGGCCATCCTCGCCGAGCGCTGGTCGGTCAAGCACGGGGAAGACTGGGTCAGCTGCCGTCTGGTCGAGACGTCACCCGAAGCCGTCATCGTGAGTATCGACGACTTCGGGGCCGAGGACTTCGGCAAGCACATCAGGCTGGAACGTCCTGGGCCTGAGGTGCTGAAACGCGTTTGACCGTCCGCGCGTCGGGGGCGCCGTCGAGGAAGCCGCCGATCGGATCGTCGTCCCCGGCGGCGCGGACGAGGTCTCGGCGCGGCTGGTGGATCTCCCGGATCACCAGCGCGCAGAGGCCGACCACCGCGAGGTCGCGGACGACGACGGTGCCGAGGAACCAGTCTTCGGGCAGGCCCTTGTTGTCGACGCCGAGGTAGTACATCATCCGCGGCGCCCAGACCAGCGCGTCGAGGATCATCCAGCCGAGCAGCAGCCGCCAGCGCGGGATCGCGAGCACCGCCAGCGGCACCAGCCACAGCGAATACTGCGGGCTCCACACCTTGTTGGTCAGCAGGAACGCGGCCACCACGAGGAAGGCCAGCTGGCCGAGCCGCGGACGGCGCGGCGCCTTCATCGCGACGTACCCGATGCCGGCGCAGGCGGCGAGGAACAGCACCGCGACGACGGCGTTGAGCACGACCGGTGTCTGGCCCGTCGCGAGCTTCCCGTCGAAACCGGCCCAGCCGGACAGGTGGGAGATCACGTTGTAGAGCGAGTCGGGATCCATCGGGCGCGCCGTGTTGAGCCGGAAGAACTCCCACCAGCCGGTCGGCGCGGCGAGCGCGAACGGGACGTTGACCACCACGAGCGTCGCCGCGGCGAGCCCGCTGGTGAGCGCCCACTGTTTGACCTTGCCCGCGCGCAGGCACAGGAAGAACAACGGGATGAGCAACAGCAGCGGATACAGCTTCGCCGCCGCGCCGAGGCCGAGCAGGAAACCCGCGATCTCCGGCCGGCGCCGGGCCCACGCGAGCAGCGCGGTCGCGGTGAACGCGGTCGCGATGGCGTCGAAGTTGGTGAAGACGTGCACCATGGCCAGCGGCGAGATCGCGACCAGCGCGGCGTCCCACGGGCGGCGTTTCAGCGATCGGCCGGTCGCCCACACCGTGACGAGCCAGGCCAGCGCGAGCCACAGCGCCGAGATGTTGAAGTACACGGCCACCGGGAGCGCGCCGGGCAGCCAGCCCGATTCCGCGACCGAAAGCCACGCTTCGGTGATCTTCGCGTTGATCCACTGGAACAGACCCGTCGCGACCGGGTACTCCATGTACCGCGTGGTCTCCTTCGCCGTTCCCGCGTCTTCGGTCCACGAAGTCACGTACGGGAAGGTGTCCGGATCGTTCAGGCGCTCGGAACTGTAGAGCGGGATGATGTCCGAGTAACACATCGCGACGAACGGGCGGCCCGCCCGCCAGTCGAGCTGATGGGTCCCGGAGTCGTCGGTGTACTGCTGGATGCACGACGCCTTGCCGAACCACGAGAGCACCAGCGCGAGGCAGGCCAGCAGCAGCCCCACTCGCTGCGGGGACCAGAACCAGTGCCGCCCCACGGCCGCGTGCTCGCCGAGCGGGCCGCCGATCGGGCGGGTGGCCGCGGCCACGAGCGGTTCGTTCCAGCTCGGGATGACCCGCTCGCCGGGGGTGAGGGAGAGCGGAGCCTCGGGCTGGGTCGTCTGGTCGGACACGTGGCGGATGTTAGCGCCTATCCGGGTGACCACCCGGTGATGTCGCCGCTCTCGTAGAACCCGGCCAGCACCTCCGCCGCCGCGCCGAACGCGACCACGTCGTCGCCCATCTCGTCGAGATCGACCTGGATCCGTTGCCAGTGCGGCAAAGGAAGCAGCTCCCGCAGCCGCGCCGCGACGGTGTCGCGGTAGACCTCTGGCTCCGCGCGGACCGACCGCCCGGTCAGCACGACCCGTTCGAGGTCGAGGACCTGGACGAGGTCGGCGAGACCGATCGCGAGCAGGCCCGCCGCCTCCTCCGTGGTCGCGGCCGCGTTGTGCAGCACCTCGACGCAGCCGCGGCGGCCGCACGCGCAGCGCGGTCCGTCGAAGGCGAGCGTGGTGTGCCCGAATTCGCCCGCGTTGGTCCGCGGCCCGCGGTACAGCCTGCCGTCGATCAGCAGGCCGACGCCGATCCCGGTGCCGACGAGCACGACGGCGGTCGCGGCCTCGGCGCCCTCCGGCCAGTGCTGGGCGAAGGCGGCGGCGTTGGTGTTCTTGTCGAGCCGCACGGGCAGCCCGGTGCGTTTCGCGAGCAGGTCGCGCAGGGGGACGTGGTGCCAGCCCGGCATGTTCGTGGCGTCCCGGACCACTCCTTCGCGGTGGTCGAGAGGGCCGACGGACCCGACGCCGAGGCCGAGGACACCCTCGACACCGTCGAGCAGCCCTTCAGTCGCTTCGCCGAGGGCGGCGACGGCCTCGGCGGGGGTGAATCCCGGGGTCAGCGGCCCGCCGCGGGACGCGATGATCTTCCCGGTCAGGTCGGTCATGAGCACGCGGAACGAGTCCCGGTCGAGCTGGGCGCCGAGCGCGTGCCGGGCGTTCGCGCGGACGCGCAGCAGGGTGCGCGGTTTGCCGACGCCGGACGCGGCCTGGCGTTCTTCGTCCAGGAGGCCCGCTTCGAGCAGTTCGGGGACGATCTTCGAGACGGCCTGCTGCGTGAGCCGGGTGCGTTCGGCGAGTTCGACGCGGCTGAGGCCGCCCGCGCGCAGGATATGCGTGAGCAGCAGTGTCCGATTGTGCTGGCGCAGGCCGCGCAGATTCACCCCGGTGTCCGGCATAGCGCGCATCCTGCCATGACTGGCTGATTACGCAACACTGTTGTTTAATGGGGTCATGGCTGACTTGCGAGTGGGGATCTTCGGATACGGCACCGGCGGACGCGTCTTCCACGCGCCGCTGGTCGACGCGACACCGGGGCTGACCCCGGCCGCCATCGTCACTTCGAATCCGGACCGGGTCGGCCAGGCGAGCGCCGACTATCCGGCCGCCGACGTGCTGCCCGACGCGGACGCGTTGTTCGCGAAAGCCGGCGAGCTGGACTTGGTCGTCGTCAGCACGCCGAACCGCACGCACGTTCCGCTCGCGCTTCGGGCGATCGAGGCGGGCTTGCCCGTCGTCGTCGACAAGCCTTTCGCGCCGACAGCGGCCGAAGCCGCGAAGGTCGTCGAAGCGGCGAAGGCCAAGGGCGTCGGACTGACGGTGTTCCAGAACCGCCGTTTCGACTCTGACTTCCTCACCGTCCGGAAGGTCCTCGAGTCCGGCCGTCTCGGCGACGTCTTCCGCTTCGAGTCACGCTACGACCGCTGGGTGCCGAAGCCGCGGGACAACTGGCGCGAGTTCGGCGACCCTGCCGAGGCGGGCGGCCTCCTCTACGACCTCGGCGCGCATATCGTCGACCAGGCGCTGCAGCTGTTCGGCCCGGTCTCCGAGGTCTACGCGGAGGTCGACAGGCGCCGCGCCGGGGTGTCGGTCGACGACGACGCCTTCGTCGCCCTCCATCACACCAACGGGGTGCGCTCGCATCTGTGGGCGTCCGCGCTCGCGGGCACCCGGAACCCGCGCTTCCGCCTGCTCGGCGACAAGGCGACCTTCACGAAGTACGGCCTCGACGTCCAGGAGCCGCAGATCAAGGACGGACTGCGGCCCGGCGACCCCGGCTGGGGCGTCGAGCCGCCCTCGGACGCGGGCGTGCTCGGCGTGAACGACGACGTCGAAACCGTGCCCACCGAGGTCGGCCGGTACGAGGACTTCTACGCGCGGGTGCGCGACGCGCTGCTCGGCAAGGGCGGTTTCCCGGTCGATCCCGCCTCCGCCGTCGAGGCGCTCCGGGTCATCGAAGCCGCCCACCTTGCGGGTGCCGAACGGCGCGTCGTCACCCTCTAGCTACTCGTTGTCGCCTCTGCCGCCGCCCCGGCCGGGCCCGTTGCCGCCTTCTTCTTCGCCGCCGTTGTTCTCACTGGACGAAGGCGGGTTCCGCGAACTGGAGGTCTCTTCCTCCTCGTTCCGCGAGGAGGAAGACCCGGTGGAGGGGCCGGTCGACGGCGTGCCGGTCTCGGTCGAGCCTTCGTCCTCGTCCGGCGGGGTCTGCGTCGACGGGACGGTGTTGTTGTCGTCCCCGCCGATGATCTTGACCTTCTCGAAGCGCTCCCCCGGTTTCCCGTTCAGGTACAGGGAAAGGAACTTCTGCCAGATCGGCCCGGCGATCGTCGAACCGAAGATCGACTTGCCGTTCTTGCCCTTCAGCGCCTTGTCACCGTCGCCACCGACCCAGACCGCGGCCGAGATCGACGGCGTGTAGCCGACCATCCAGGTCTGCGAGTTGGCGTCCTTCGCCGACGCGGGCTCGCCCGGACGGTAGGTGTGCTGCTGCGTTCCCGTCTTGCCCGCGCACTCGTGATTGTTGGGGCACTTGAGCTTCGAGAACGGGATGACACCCTTGAGCGACTCGGTGACGTTCCCGGCGATCTGCTTGCTCTTGTCCGCGTCGTCGGAGAACGCCGGCTTCGCCTCTTCCGGAGCCGAGTACGCGGCCTCGTCCTGCGAGTTGGTCACCTTGACGATGAAGTGCTTGTCCCGCCGCTGGCCTTCGCCCGCGAAGGTCGCGTACGCGGCGGCCATGTCCTCCGGGCTGACGGCCGTCTTGCCACCGCCGAGCGCGATGTTGTTGTCGGCGTACAGCTCGGAAACGCCCTCGGGCGCGGGTTTGATGCCGGCGTCCTTGGCGGCCTGTGCCACCGGCCCCGGCTTGGTCACGTTCACGACCATGTCGTAGAACACCGTGTTCGCGGAGCGCTGCATCGCTTCGGACACCGTGCACTGCGCCGAACACGAGCTGCCCGGACCGGCGTTCCGGATCGTCTGCTTCCCGAACTGCCGGTTGTTGGAACCGTCGAACGTCGAGTTGATCCCGCCCTTGCCCAGCTGCATGTACGCGGTGAGGTCGAACGGCTTCATCGACGATCCGGGGTTCTGCGGGGTGTTCGCCCAGTCACGGCCCTTCTGGTCCTTGCCGTCGGGCCCCTTCACGATGGACGGGCCACCGTAGTACGCCTTCACGCCGCCGGTCTTGGGGTCGATCGCGACGAGCGCGTTGAGCAGGTTCTCGTCGGTCTGGCCCTTCATCCCGTCGGCCACCGCCTGCTCGGCCGCGGCCTGCGCCTTCGGGTCGATGGTCGTATAGACCTTGTAGCCGCCCCGGTAGTAGACGTCGGCGGTGATGCCGTTCGCGGCGAGCTCGTCCATGACCTTGTCGCGGATGAACGGGTTGACCACCCCGGCCTGCTGCTTGTCCTCCTGCGGGATCGGCGTCGGGAACTGCAGGTTCGCGCGGTCCGCGGCGGAGAGGAAACCGTTCTGCACCATGCGGTTCAGCGCGACGTTCCAGCGATCGTTCGCGACCTTCGGGTTCTCGGAGCGGCCCGGCTGCTGGATGAGGCCCGCGAGGAGCGCCGCCTCCGACGCGTTCAGGTCACCGGCGGGCTTGCCGAAGAACGCCTGCGCGGCCGACTCGATCCCGTACGCGCCACGCCCGAAGTAGATGATGTTCAGGTACGCCGAGATGATGTCCTTCTTCTCGTACGTCTGGTTCATCTTGAAGGACTTGGCGAGCTCGGTCCATTTACGGGCGAGCGACGATTCGTCGTCCCCGCTGGCGACCTTGATGTACTGCTGGGAGATGGTCGAGCCACCGCCCTTGCCCGCGGTCACCTGGTTGTAGACCGCGCGCAGGATGCCGCCGATGTCGAAGCCGGAGTTCGTCTCGAAGGAGGCGTCCTCGGTGGCGATCACGGCCTTCTTGACGATGTCCGGGATCTGCTCCGGCGTCAGGATCTGCCGGTTGCCGCCCTTGGGGACGTCCTTGCCCATCTCGGTGTTGTCGGCGTAGTAGTACGTCACCGCCTGGCCCTGGGTGGCCGCGACGGACTGCGGCGACGGCACGTCGACGGCGAAGTAGGTGATCACGAACGCGATCGCCGGGATGACGACGAAGAGGCAGAACAGCGCGAGCAGCACTCGCCGGATCCGTCTCCACCGGCGCTTCTTGCGCTGGGCGGGGGTGAGGATCGGCTTCCCGTTCTCGTCGGTCTCCGGACCGTACGGCTCATCGTCGTACGGCTCGTCGTAGCCGCGGTCGGTGGTGCCGTTGTGCTCGTGATGTGTGATGAGGTCCGGCTCGTGCTGCGGCGCGACCGGGGGCCGCTGCGGGCGGCGCGGTGGCGGCTGCTGCTGGGAGGGCCCCTGGCGTTGCCACGGCGCCTGACCAGGGGGACCCTGCCGCTGCCCGTGTCCAGGGGGCGGCCCGGCGGGGCGGCGGGGCGGTCCGGCCGGGCGCTGCGGACGACGTGCGGGGTCAGGGTCCTGACCTGGCCATCCGCCGTGGGGATCGTCGTTCACTGGGACGTCCTCCGAACCTTCCGTGGTGAGCGCGGTCCTGCGGTCGCAGGTCTCCTTCTAGTTAAGACGTATCGGATCGGTTCAGGTTCACCGATGCCACGAAAAAAGGTGTGCCGGGCACTCGCCCGGCACACCCTTCGTCAGGTGCTCAGACCGATCGTCACGGATCTTCGGCGTTCGGGAACAACGGATCCGTGGTCCCGGGCCCCGGCCTCGTCGGCTTCGTGGGTTTGGTCGGCTTCGTCGGCCAGCCACCCGTTTCGGTCGTCTCGGTCGGCGTCGTGGGTGTCGTCGGCGTCGGGGTGGTCGTCGGCGTCTCAGGCGGCGTCGACGTCTCCGGCGGCTTCTGGGCCGTCGTCGTCGGCACGGAACGCGCGTCCTTGCCGATCGGCTTGACGCTGTCGAACTTCTCCGACGGCTTGCCGGTCATGTACCGGGACATGAAGTCTTCCCAGATCGGACCGGCGATGGTCCGGCCGTAGATCGGCTTGTTGTTCTTGTCGTGCAGCGGCTTGTTGCCGTCGCCGCCGACCCACACCGACGTCGAGATGCTCGGCGTGTAGCCCACCATCCAGGTCTGCGCGTTGCGGTCGCGATAGCTCGGCGGGTCGCTGTCCTTGAAGTCGTACTGCTGCGTCCCGGTCTTGCCCGCGCACTCGTGGTTCTTCGGGCACTTGAGCTTCGAGTACGGGATGACCTCTTCGAGCGCGTCGGTGACGTTGCCCGCGATCTGCTTGCTCTTGTCGGCGTCGTCGCTGAAGGCCGGGGTTCCCTTGGGAGCCGTCTCGTCGAACTCGACCTCGTCCTGGGAGTTGGTCAGCTTGGCGACGAAGTGCTGCTTCTGCCGGACGCCTTCACCGGCGAAGGTGGCGAAACCGGCCGCCATGTCCTCCGCGGTGGTGACCGTGCCACCACCGCCGAGCGCGATGTTGATGTCGGGGCTCAGCTTCGCCTTGCCGCCTTCGGCCTCCACCATCACGCCGGCTTCCTTCGCGGCCTTCGCCACCGGGTCGACCTTCGTCTCGTTGCGGACCATGTCGTAGAACACGGTGTTCGCGGAGACCTTCATCGCCTCGGCGACCGTGCACTGCGTGCCGCAGTTGGAGCTCTCGCCCGCGTTCCGGATCGTGCGGCCGTCGAACTTCCGGTTGTTGGAGCCGTCGAAGGTCTCGCCGAGACCGCGGCCCATCTTCAGGAACGCGGTCAGGTCGAAGGCCTTGAACGCCGAACCGGGGTTGTGCGGCACGTTCGCCCAGTCCATGGCCTGGACGTCCTGGCCCTGCGCGTTCTTGGTCCAGTCCGGGCCGCCCCAGTACGCGACGACGCCGCCGGTCTTGGGGTCGATCGCGACCAGCGCGTTCAGGATGTTCTCGTCCGTCTGGCCCTTCATCCCCTCGGCGACGGATTCCTCGGCCATCTTCTGCGCCTTGGGATCGATCGTCGTGGTGATCTTGTAGCCGCCCTGGTGGAGCCGGTCCTGGTCGTAACCGCGGGCTTCGAGCTCGTCGATCACGCGGTTGCGGATGTGCAGGCTCAGCGTCCCGGCGTCGTCGGCCTTCGCCTGCGCCTTCGGGATCGGCTTCGGGAACTGCGCGGCGGCGCGCTCACCCGGGTCGAGCCACTTGTTCGACACCATCTGGTCCATCACGAAGTTCCAGCGTCGCTGCGCGTACGGCTCGTTCTCGGACCGGCTCGGACCCTGGATCAGCCCGGCGAGCAGCGCGGCCTCGGACGCGCCGAGCTCCTTGGCCGGCTTCTTGAAGTAGGCCTGCGCGGCCGCTTCGATGCCGTTGGCGCCGCGGCCGAAGTAGATGGTGTTGAGGTAGGCGGTGATGATCTCCTCTTTGGACATCTGGTTGTTCATCTTGAAGGATTTGGCCAGCTCGGTCCATTTACGGGTGAGCGTCGGCGCCTCGTTGGCCGTTGCCTTCTTGATGTACTGCTGGGAGATCGTCGAACCGCCGCCCTGGCCGCCGGTGACGTTGTTGTAGACCGCGCGCAGGATGCCGCCGACGTCGAAACCGGAGTTGGTCTCGAACGACGAGTCTTCGGCCGCGTATACGGCCTTCTTGACCACTTCGGGGACTTCGCCGGGCTTGAGCAGGTACCGGCTTCCGCCGCTGGCGGGCGCGATCTTGCCCATCGGGCTGCCGTCGGCGTACATCAGCGTGATCGGCTGGCTCTGCAGGCTCGCGACGCTTTCCTGCGACGGGACGTCCACCAGGAAGTAGGTGATGACGAACGCGATCGCGGGCACCACGACGAACAGGCCGAACATCGCGTAGAGAACCCGGCGGACGATCCGCCAGCGGCGCTTTTTGCGCTGCTTCGGCGTGAGGACCTTCTTCTTGTCGTCCTCGTCGTCTTCGGCGGGCTCGTCGTACGCTTCTTCGCCCTCGGCGCCGAACGCGGCGCTCGGGTGACGATCGTCATAGCGGTCGTCGTACGGGTCGTAGCCGTACGGGTCTTCGGTGCCGTTGTGCGCGTGATGCGTGATGAGTTCCGGCTCGCGCTCGTACGGTTCCGGCTCGACCGGCCGGACCATCGCGGTCGCCTGGTCGGCCGGGGCGGGAGGACGGCGGTCGCCGGGCGGAGGCGGCGGCGGGCGGTGCCCGGCGGGACGGCCACCGGGCGGCGGCGGGGGTCCCTGCCTGCGCGGGGGCATGCCGTTGGGGCGGCGCGGGGGCGCGGGACGGCGCGGTTCGTTGTCGGAGGGCCACTCGGGGCCGCCGGCGTCACCACCGGGCCACTGGGGACCGTCGGCGGGACGCGGGCCGGCCGAGCGGGGGATGCCGTTCGGGGGAGTCCGGCGCTGGGGGCGGCGCGGCGGTTCTTCGCTCGGCCAGCCGGGTTCGTCGTCTTCGCCAGGCCATTGGGCACGGCGAGGTGCATCAGGCTCCTGGCCAGGCCAGGAGCGATTGCGGTCGTCGTTCACGAATGGGCCTCCCAGACCGGCGCTTCGGGGGACGCCGCTCTGTGCTCAACTGCGTTTTCGATACCTGTCACTGACCCGCTGTCCTCTGCGACCGGGTCCGTGGCCGGGTGGTTCCCGGATCTCCTGTTCCGAGGACGTAGGACCGCACCAGGTGGTTCCAGTGACAGCTCCGGCAGACCTCGACCTCGTAGACGGTGAACTCCGCGAAGTGCCCGTCCATCCGTACCAGTTCTTCCGGCGTCTTGGCCGATCCGGCGGCGTGCTTGAGCTCGTCGCCGTACACCCACGACACCAGGGTCAGTTCCTCCCGATGGCAGACCGGGCAGTCCTGATCGCCTGGTCGGCCGTGGAATTTCGCGGCACGGAGGAGGTACGGGCCCGCGTCGCAGACGTCGTATGTGCCGACCCGTCCGGAGTGGACGCCCTTGAGCAGCGCGCGCCGCTGTAAGGCGTAGTCCACGACCTGCCGCTGGTTTCGCACGCCAACAGAGTACGGGCTCTTCCTGTGTGGTCCACGCCCCGTTGTCGGCGGGACGGTCCGTATGCGGTCGGACACGCCGACGATTCGATAACTGTCCGATGAATTTCGGCGGATTTTCCGGGTACCCGTTCGGGTTAGCTACACCACTTCGATGTATCGGCGCGATATAGTGGGCCGGTAGGTTGACCGAGCCGGTCACGGTGGCCAACGCGACCGGTCGCGGTTTGTTCCCGGAAGGGGGTGCGGTGTGCTCGAGCTCGCGATCTTGGGGCTGCTGCACGAGACCCCCATGCACGGCTACGTGCTGCGCAAACGTTTGCATGAGACGCTCGGGATGTTCCGGACGTTCTCGTACGGCTCGCTGTACCCGACCCTGCGTCGGCTGCTTCGCGCCGGCTACCTCGTCGAGGAGCTCGAAGAGGTGGAAGACCGGGCGTGGGCACGCCGGGGCAAGCGGGTGTACAAGCTCACCGCCGAGGGCAAGGAACGGTTCGCCGAACTACTCGGCGACGCCGGGCCGCAGACGTGGGACGACGAAGGCTTCGGCGTCCACCTGGCGTTCTTTTCGAGGACACCGGCCGACGTCAGGATGCGAATCCTGGAAGGCCGCCGTCGTCGGGTCGAGGAACGCCGTGAAGGGCTTCGGACGGCAATGGCGCGGGCCGAGGAGAAGATCGACCGCTACACCCGTGAGCTGCACCGGCTCGGGCTGGAGTCCAGTGAGCGGGAGGTGCGCTGGCTCAACGAGCTGATCGCGCACGAACAGGCCGAGCAGCGCGGGCCGGAGACCTGAGGCGCTCTCCGAGCGCGCTGCGCATTACCTACAACTGTTGGACTAATGAAGGAGAAACCGGCATGGGCGAGAACCGCCGCGTTCGGGTGGCCATCGTGGGCGTCGGCAACTGTGCGGCCTCGCTGGTCCAGGGCGTTCAGTACTACCGCGACGCAGATGCCGGCACTCGCGTGCCCGGTTTGATGCACGTCGTGTTCGGCGAGTACCACGTCCGCGACATCGAGTTCGTCGCCGCGTTCGACGTGGACGCCAAGAAGGTCAGCCGTGACCTGTCCGAGGCGATCTTCGCCTCGGAGAACAACACGATCAAGATCGCCGACGTGCCGCCGCTGGGTGTCACCGTGCAGCGCGGGCACACCTACGACGGGCTCGGCCGCTTCTACCGCGAGACCATCGAGGAGTCCGACGAGACCCCGGTCGACGTCGTCGCCGCGCTGCGCGAGGCCGAGGTCGACGTGCTCGTCTCCTACCTGCCGGTGGGCTCCGAAGAGGCCGACAAGTTCTACGCGCAGGCCTGCATCGACGCCGGTGTGGCGTTCGTCAACGCGCTGCCGGTGTTCATCGCCTCCGACCCCGAGTGGGCGGAGAAGTTCCGCGCGGCCGGCGTCCCGATCGTCGGTGACGACATCAAGTCCCAGGTCGGCGCCACCATCACGCACCGCGTGCTGGCGAAGCTGTTCGAAGACCGCGGCGTCCAGCTCGACCGGACGATGCAGCTCAACGTGGGCGGGAACATGGACTTCCTGAACATGAAGGAGCTGGAGCGGCTCGAGTCGAAGAAGATCTCGAAGACCCAGTCGGTCACTTCGCAGGTCGACCGCGAGCTCGGCAAGGGCAACGTCCACATCGGGCCGTCCGACTACGTGCAGTGGCTCGACGACCGCAAGTGGGCCTACGTCCGGCTCGAAGGCCGCGCCTTCGGCGACGTGCCGCTGAACCTGGAGTACAAGCTCGAGGTGTGGGACTCGCCGAACTCGGCGGGCATCATCATCGACGCCGTGCGCGCCGCGAAGATCGCGAAGGACCGCGGCATCGGCGGCCCGATCCTGTCCGCTTCCTCGTACTTCATGAAGTCGCCGCCGGAGCAGTACGACGACGCCACCGCGCGCGACGCGGTGGAGAAGTTCATCGCCGGCGAGGAGTGACCCGCCCGTAGCGCGGCATGAAGGGGCCTTTCATCGCGAACTTCGCGATGAAAGGCCCCTTCGTCGCATTCGTGTAGGGCTAGTCAGCCCTCCTGAAGCGCCGCCGGCAGGTCCGTGATCTTCCCGACCACCGTCGTCTCCGCCAGTACCGCCGGATCCGGCGGGAAATGCGGATTCGGCACCGCGTACACCGTCATCCCCGCGGCCAGCGCCGCGCGCAGCCCGTTGGTCGTGTCCTCCACGGCCGCGCAGTTCTTCGGCTCCGCGCCCAGCAGCTCCGCCGCCTTCAGGTACACATCGGGCGCCGGCTTCCCCGCGCCGACCTGCTCCGACGAGACCGCCGTCGGCACCGGCAGCCGCGTGATGTCGAGGAACGCCTTGATCAGCAGCGGCGGCGACGAGCTCGCGATCGCCACCGGCCAGTGCTTCGCGACCTCGCGCACGACCCCCGGCGCGCCCGGGATGATCGGCGGTTTCTCCGCGTACCGCCGCGCCATCCGGTCGATCACCACCTGCGCGACGTCCTCGGGCCGCAGCTGGACGCCGAGGTCGTGCGCCAGGTAGGCGGCCCATTCCGGGGTGCTCATCCCCTGCATCGCCCTGGTCGATTCCTCCCGCCAGGTGCCGTGGAACTCGTGGACGACGGATCGCCGGACCTCGTCCCACATCTTTTCCGAATCCACCAGGACACCGTCGAGATCGAAGATCACCGCTTCCACGCTCCCAAGCCTAGGCGGTGAAAACCTGTGCGGCAGATTACTTAGCCATGCTCAGTAATTTTAGTTAGCATGGCTAAGTGACCACGAAAGTCGCCGACCTGGCCCACCGGCTCCGCCCGCTGGTGTTCCGGCTGTACTACCTCGTCCGCCGGGAGACGCCGCAGGTGCGGCTCACCCTCACGCAGGGTTCGGTGCTGTCGGAGCTGCTCACCGGCGGTCCGCGCCGGATGAGCACGCTCGCCGACCTGGAACGGGTCCGGATGCCGACGATGACCGACGTCGTCCGCCGTCTCGAACGGCTGGGCCTGGTCAGCCGCCGCCGCGATCCCGCCGACGGCCGGGCGGTGCTCGTCGAGGTCACCGAAGTGGGGCAGCGCTTCCATCGGCAGCTGATCGTCGCGCGGGAGGAGTTCCTCCGCGAACGCCTTCTCGCACTCGACGAGGCCGACCGCATCGCGATCGAAGCCGCGCTCCCCGCCTTCACCCGATTGCTGCACGAAGACAAGAAGGAGGAACTGATCCGCGATGAGCGCTGAGCACCACTCGAGCCTGTTGGACGCCGTCAAGGGGCAGCCCAAACAGGTATGGATCACCGCGTTCGCCGCGGTCATCGCGTTCATGGGCATCGGGCTCGTCGACCCGATCCTGCTGTCGATCGCGGAAGGCCTGAAAGCGACGCCGTCGGAAGTGACCCTGCTGTTCTCCAGCTACCTCGGCGTCCAGGCGGTCGCGATGCTGGTGACCGGCGCGATGAGTGCCCGGTTCGGGGCCAAGCGGACCGTGGTCGTCGGGCTGACGCTGGTCGTCGTCGCCACCGCGCTGTGCGCCGCGTCCGGGTCGATCGAGCAGCTCATCGGGCTGCGCGCGGTCTGGGGGCTCGGAAACGCCTTCTTCATCGCGACCGCGCTTTCGGTCATCGTCGGCGCCGCGACCGGCGGCCAGGCGGGCGCGATCCTGCTGTACGAAGCCGCGCTCGGCGTCGGCCTCGCGGTCGGCCCGCTGCTGGGCGCCCTGCTCGGCAGCATCTCGTGGCGCGGCCCGTTCCTCGGCACTTCGCTGCTGATGCTGTGCGGTCTCGTGCTCTGCTCGATCTTCCTGACCACCGACGCGAAGGAGAAGCGGCCCAAGATCCGGCTGCTCGACCCGTTCCGCGCGCTCAAGCACGGCGGGTTGCTGCGCACCTCGATCGGATCCGCGCTCTACACCGCCGCGTTCTTCGTCGTGCTGGCGTGGTCACCGTTCGTGCTGGAGTGGAGCGCCGTCGCCGTCGGCCTGATCTTCTGCGGCTGGGGCCTTTCGGTCGCCGTCGCGGGCGTGGTGCTGGCGCCGAAGCTCGCCGCGAAGCTCGGCGAGCGGCACGCGACCGTGGTCGCCGTCTTCGGTTACGCCGTCCTGCTGCTGGTCATGGCGATCCCGAGCAAGCCGGTGCTGGTCGTCGGCATCATCCTGTCCGGTCTGGTGTCCGGCCTGCTCAACACGCTCTTCACCGGGACGGCGATGTCGATCAGCGGCGCCCCGCGTCCGGTCGCGAGCGCCGGGTACAACTTCTGCCGCTGGCTCGGCGGCGCGGTCGCCGCGACCGTCGTCGGTCACCTGGCCGAGTGGTTCGGTGCCAAGCAGGCGCCGTTCGTGATCGCCGCGATCCTGTGCGTGCTGGCCGGCGCCCTGCTGACGATCCGCGAGAAGTCCGCCGATCCGCACACGATTCCGGCCGAGGCGGTCCTCGTCGGCGAGGAGATGTAAGCGGAACAAAGGGTGAACACCGGACCAACGAGGGGTTTCCCCTCGTCGGTCCGGTGCCTTAGCGTCGACCTCCCGAACTGCAGATGCGAGGTCCGCGTGAAATTCCTTCCGTTGCTGGCCGGCCACTCACCAAGCCGGGCGTCAGTGACCTGTACCTACCGCTGTGGCGACGCGTGCTTCCACGACGCGTCGAACACCTCGGACAATCCCACCTTCGCCGACGTGCTCGGCGCGGTGAGCCGCCGTGGCGCGTTGAAGGCGACCGCCGTCGTCGCGCTGGCCGCCGGGACGCCGCTCGCGCTCGCCGCGCCCGCGTCCGCCGCCCCCGAGGGACGGCCGAAACCGCCACCCGGCACGGACTACGAGCGGGTCCAGCCGAACACGCTCGACGCCGTCGTGGTGCCCGAGGGCTACGAGCAGGGCATCGTGATCCGCTGGGGTGACGCGGTGCTGCCCGGCGCGCCGGAGTTCGACTTCGACCACCAGACCGCCGAGGCGCAGGCGAAGCAGTTCGGCTACAACTGCGACTTCGCCGCGCTCCTGCCGCTCGACCACTGGGGCCTCTCCGCGCTCCTGGTCACGAACCACGAGTACACCTCGGAAGAGTTCATGTTCCGCGGTTACGACCGGAACAACCCGACCGAGGAACAGGTCAAGATCGCGTGGGCGGCCCACGGGCTGACCGTCGTCCAGGTGTCGCGCGGACGCGACACCGGGCACCTGCGGCCGAAGATGTCCCGCTACAACCGGCGGATCACGCTGCACACGCCGTTCAAGGTCACGGGCCCGGCCGCGGGCAGCGACCTGCTGAAGACCGCCGCCGACCCCACCGGCACGGTGGTGCTGGGCACGATGAACAACTGCGCGGGCGGCGTCACGCCGTGGGGCACGATCCTGTCCGGCGAGGAGAACATCAACCAGTACTTCGGGAACGCGGACACCGTGGCCGATCCGGTCAAGCGGCAGCGCTACGCGCGCTACGGCATCCGGGGCACCGCGACCACCCGCAAGTGGGAGCGGTTCGACGCGCGCTGGGACATCGCGAGGGAGCCGAACGAGGCACACCGTTTCGGCTGGGTGATCGAGCTGGATCCGCACGACCCGGACAGCACCCCGGTCAAGCACACGCATCTGGGCCGCTTCAAGCACGAGACGGCCAACATCCGCGTCGCCAAGGACGGCCGCGTGGTCGCTTACTCCGGTGACGACGAGCGCTTCGAGTACATCTACAAGTTCATCTCGAAGGGCCGGATGAAGCCGGGGAACAGCGCGCACGCCCGGCGCCACAACATGACCCTGCTCGACGACGGCACGCTGTACGTCGGCCGGTTCACCGGCGACAGCCCGCCCGCCGAGATCGACGGCACCGGGAAACTGCCCAGTGACGGCGAATTCGACGGCGGCGGCGAGTGGATCCCGCTGGCGTCCGGTGACAAGTCCTTTGTGGACGGAATGACCGCCGAAGAGGTCTACGTCTTCACCCGCGAGGCGGCCGACAAGGTGGGCGCCACCAAGATGGACCGCCCCGAGGACATCCAGGCCCATCCGTACACCGGCCGGATCTACTGCGCGCTGAGCAACAACGTCGAGCGCGGCAACCCCGGCAAGGAAGGCGCCACCGAGCCCAACCCGAGGCTGAACAACAAGCACGGCCAGGTGCTGGAACTCGAAGAGCGTCGCGGCGACGCGCTCGCGCTCACCTTCAGCTGGCGGTTGTTCCTGGTGTGCGGAGACCCGGCCTCGCCGGACACCTACTTCGCCGGCTTCCCCAAGGACCAGGTCTCACCGATCTCCAGCCCGGACAACGTGGCCTTCGACCGGCACGGCAACCTCTGGATCTCCACCGACTCGGCGGGCGCGCTCGGCATCAACGACGGCCTCTACTCCGTGCCGTTGGAGGGCCGCAACCGCGGGGAGCTCAAGCTGTTCCTCACCGTGCCCCGCGGCGCGGAGACCTGCGGGCCGATCGTCGAGCGGAAGATCGTCACGGTCTGTGTCCAGCATCCGGGTGAAGTGGACGGCGCGAACGCCGACAAACCGGCCTCCCATTGGCCGGACGGCGGGGAAACCCAGCCTCGCCCCTCCGTGGTGGCGGTGTGGAAACCCGGCAGGCATGGCCTGGCGGATATCGGTTCTTAGTCGAAAACCAACGATCTAGCTGTACTTTTCGTCGATGGCGCGCGGCCGGTCCGGCAGCGCGCCATCGCTCGTTCGCGCGCTGTTCATCTTCTGGCCAGAGCTGGATCGTTTTGGTCGCTTACCGTCACGACGTTCCCCCGACTGGACTACGTGTACCCACCGCGACCATGGAGGCCCTGTGTCCTTCGAGCCTCAGCGGCTGCTGCCGTTGATCACCTCCCACCCCGGTGGCCGCTCCGCGGTCACCTGCGAGTACCGCTGCGGCAACGCGTGCGCCCACCCCGAGCCGAACACGTCGGACAACGAGTACTTCGGCGACGTCGTCAAGAACATGCTGTCCCGCCGTGGCGCGCTGAAGGCGAGCGCCGTGATGGCCGCGGCCGCCGGTGGTTTCGCCGCGCTGTCCGGCACAGCCGCCGCCGAGACCCCGGCTGACGTTTCCGCCGCGGGCCACGGGAAACCGGGCCGCCCCGGCCGTCCGGTGCCGGGCACCGATTTCGAAGCGGTGCCGCCGAACACGCTCGACGCGGTCACCATCCCCGAGGGTTACGAGCAGCGCGTCGTCATCGGCTGGGGCGACGCCGTCGAGTGGGGCGCGCCGAAGTTCGACTTCACCAAGCAGACCGCGGCCGCGCAGGCGAAGCAGTTCGGCTACAACTGCGACTTCGTCGGCCTGATCCCGCAGGACCCGCTGGGCATCCGCAACCTCATGGTGGTGAACCACGAGTACACCACCGAGGTCCACATGTTCCCGGTCGACCAGTACGACCCGAAGAACCCGACCGAGGAGCAGGTCAAGATCGCGTGGGCCGCGCACGGCCTTTCGGTCGTCCAGGCCCTCCGCGACCCGATCGGTGGCGCCCTGCGTGTGACGCCGAGCCCGTTCAACCGCCGCATCACGCTGAACACCCCGTTCGAGGTGCGCGGCCCGGCCGCTGGTTCGAAGTACCTCAAGACCTCCGCGGACCCGACCGGCCGCAAGGTCTTCGGCACGCAGAACAACTGCGCCGGCGGCGTGACCCCTTGGGGCACCGTGCTTTCCGGTGAGGAGAACGTCAACCAGTACTTCGCCAACGCGGCGAGCGTCACCGACCCGGTCGCCGCCGCGCGGCTGAAGCGGTACGGCTTCTCCGGCACCGAAAGCACCCGTAAGTGGGAGCGGTTCGACAAGCGCTGGGACCTCGCGCAGGAGCCCAACGAGGCCAACCGCTTCGGCTGGGTCGTCGAGATCGACCCGAACGACCCGAACTCGACGCCGATCAAGCACACCGCGCTCGGCCGGTTCAAGCACGAGGCCGCGAACATCAAGATCACCAAGGACGGCCGCGTCGCCGTCTACTCGGGTGACGACGAGCGGTTCGAGTACATCTACAAGTTCGTCTCCAAGGGCAAGTACAAGCCGGGCAAGAGCGCGCACGCGCGCCGCCACAACTCGGCGCTGCTCGACGACGGCACCCTGTACGTCGGCCGCTTCACCGGTGACAGCCCGGCCGCCGAGATCGACGGCACCGGGAAGCTCCCGGCGGACGGCGAATTCGACGGTGTCGGCGAGTGGATCCCGCTGGCCGCCGGTGACAAGTCCTTTGTGGACGGTTTCACCGCCGAAGAGGTCTACATCTTCACCCGCGAAGCGGCGGACAAGGTCCAGCCGACCAAGATGGACCGGCCCGAGGACATCGAGCCGAACCCGGTCAACGGCCGAATCTACGCGGCGCTGACCAACAACAGCCAGCGTGGCCCCGCCGGCAAGGCGAACGTCGACGAGGCGAACCCGCGGCCGAACAACCGCAACGGTCACATCCTCGAGTGGGAAGAGAACGGCGGCGACGCCGCGTCGACGAAGTTCTCTTGGCGGCTCCTGCTCGTCTGCGGTGACCCGAAGACGGCCGATACCTACTTCGGCGGTTTCCCGAAGGACCAGGTCAGCCCGATCTCCTGCCCGGACAACGTCGCGTTCGACCGGCACGGCAACCTGTGGATCTCCACCGACGGCAACGCGCTCGGCTCGAACGACGGCCTTTTCTCGGTACCGGTCACCGGGCCTCAGCGCGGTCAGGTCAAGCAGTTCCTCACCGTGCCGAACGGCGGAGAGGCCTGCGGCCCGGTCGTGACCGATCACCTGGTGCTCGTCGCGGTCCAGCACCCCGGTGAGGACGCGCCGAACTCCGGCAGCCCGGTGTCGCACTGGCCGGACGGCGGCACTTCGCAGCCGCGTCCGTCGATCGTGTCGGTGTGGAAGAAGGGCCGCTGGGGCCAGGTCGGCCGCATCGGCGTCAAGTAGTGGCTTCCGGCGCCCCGATCACTCTCGGCGAGACTTGTTCTGCCTGATCGGGGCGCCGGACGACACCGTTCGGTGATGACGGAAGCCGGTCGCGCTCATTAGCTTCAGCCCTGTGAAACGGGCAATGGTGGTGATGGTGGCGGGCGCGCTCGTCTCCGGCTTCGTCCCTTCGTACGCGCAGGCGGCGACCGTCCCGTCCGGCTGCACCGGCGGCGTCGCGCCGAATCCGAGCGTCGAGCAGGGCAGCCCACCCGCCGGGTACACGTTCAACCCGGCCGCCCCGGTGCCTCCCGGCACGCCGAGGAGCAAGCAGCCCCGGCTGTCGACGGCCAGCGGATATCAGTCCGACGGGGGCAAATACGCCCTGATCTCGACCCCGGACAAGATGATCAGCACCGCCTACGCGGCGATGAAGTTCGTGCCCGGCGGCGTCTACACCCTGACCGATTGGACCGGCACGAACGTCCAGCGCGCGGACGCCGTCCAGGAGACGGGGCTGCGGTTCTACAACGGGTCCGGCAAGGTCGTCCTCGAGAACAAGCTCAAGGTCGTGCACGCCGTCGAGGCCGACGGCGAACTGGCCCGGCAGGATTTCCCACCGTCGATCGCCCCGCAGTCGGCCGGTTCGGTGAAGTTCTTCGCCGCCACCGACCGCAACTGGGTCATGTGGGACTGCGTCCACCTGCGGGTCGACTCGTTCTCGGCGAAGGCGGAGGTGCGGGATCCGGCGAGCGGCGCCTGGGGTGCCACGGCCACCCTGGAGGCGGGTACCACCGCGAACTACCGGTTCACCGTCACCAACGACGGCACCACGACGCTGACCGCCATCAAGGTCGAAGACCCGTACTGCGACGCGAACCCCGCCCCGATCGCGACCCTCGAAGCGGGCAAGTCGGCGACCGTCACCTGCGACCACAAGAACGTCACCGAGGCGGACAACGGCCACGTCAGCACCGTGACCGTCTCCAGCGGGACTCTGCCGAAGAAGACGGCGACCACCACCATCAAGGTCACCCCGCCGCCCGCGATCGACGAGATCGGCGAGTTCGTCTGGAACGACCTCGACCGGAACGGGTTGCAGGACGCCGGGGAGCCGGGCGTTCAAGGCGTGAAGGCGACTTTGAAGGACGCGTCGGGCAAGGCGCTCGGGACGGTCGCCACCGACGCCGGCGGCAAATACCGCTTCGCCAAGCTGAAAGACGGCATTTACCAGGTCTGCTTCGACATCGCCGGACTTCCGTTCACGTACACGGCGAAGGACACAGGCGACGACACGAAGGATTCGGACGCCGACCCGGCGACCGGCTGCACCGCGACCACCACCGTCGGCCCTCGCAAGCGGCAGGACCTGACGCTCTCCGCGGGTCTCGTCGCGCCGCTGAGCAGGCTGGGCGACTTCGTGTGGCTGGACAAGGACAAGGACGGTCTCCAGAGCCGCGACGAACTCGGCGTCCCGGACGTGAAGGTGACCCTGAAGGACGCTTCCGGCAAAGAGGTCGGCTCCACCGTGACCGGCCCGGACGGGCGATACGCCTTCGAACGGGTGATCCCGGGCTCGTACCAGGTGTGCTTCGACGTCGGCTCACGTCAGCTGACCCGCTCCGGCGCCGCGCACTACAACGGCACCGATTCGGCGGCGGACCCCGCGACCGGCTGCACGCCGGCGGCCTCGCCCGCCTCGCCGGAAGACCTGACCAGGGACGCCGGCCTGCTCGACCCGTGATCGCCCTCCAACCACGCGAGTCACGCCCCCAATCACGCGAGTTGCGCCCCCAATCACGCGAGTCACGCCTCCAATCACGCGTGTTGTCCGTTCGCACCCGTCTTGACGCGCGTTCGTCGGCGCGAATTGTCGGTGGGTGCCGCTAACGTCGCTCACCGTGACTTCCCATCTCGACGCCACCCGCGAGTCCTACGACACCGTCGCCGAGGACTACGCGGCGCGGATCAAGCCGCTCTTCGACCAGGAGCCGATCAGCCGCGCGATGCTCGCCGCCTTCGCCGAGCAGGTGCGCGGCCCGGTCGTCGACGTCGGCTGCGGTCCCGGCCACGTCACCGCCCACCTGGCGTCGCTCGGCGTCGACGTCACCGGTGTCGACTTGTCGCCGAAAATGGTCGAGGTCGCCCGTCGTCAACACCCTGACCAGCGGTTTTCGGTCGGCTCGATGACCGCCCTGGATTTCCCGGACGGGTCGTTGGGTGGTCTCGTCGCCTGGTGGTCGATCTTCCACCTGCCGCCGGAGGAGCTCCCGGCGCTGTTCGCGGAGTTCCGTCGCACGCTCGCGCCCGGTGGTCGTCTGCTGCTCGGGTTCCACGTCGGTGACGAGCGGCTGAGCCCGGAGACGGCGTATGGCCACCCGGTCACCTACGACGCCTACCTGCTGGACCCCGGCCAGGTCGCGGACCTGCTCGGGCAGGCGGGCTTCGAGGTCACCGCGCGGCTGACCATGGAAGGGAGGAAATGGCCACAGTCCTGCCTGTCCGTCCGCGCGGTTTGACTCGCGGGCCGCGGGCCTGATCTGCTGCGCACGCAACCGAGCCGGGCGGGGCCATGACGCAGACGAACGCGACCACGGGTGAGAGCACGCCCGGCTGGCCTTCGCGCGCCTGGTACCTGAGGTCGTCGACCTGGACGTGGTTCGGGTTCGGCCTGGTGCTGATGGTCTACGCCGAGCTGGCCTGGCGCCGCCGCTGGATGAGCGACGACGGGCTGATCGTGCTGCGGACGGTCCGTCAGATCCTCGCGGGCAACGGGCCGGTGTTCAACGTCGGCGAGCGGGTCGAGACCAACACCAGTCCTTTGTGGACGGCCGTCCTGAGCGTCCTCGGGCTGATCCCGGGGGTGCCGCTGGAATGGGTCTCCGTGGCGACCGGGCTGGTCTTCTCGGTCGCAGGGTTGTTCTTCGGCCTGGACGGCGCGCGGCGGCTCTACCAGCCGCTGGCGTTCCACGGACTCGCGCCTGCCGGGGCGCTGGTGGTCTGCGCGCTGCCGCCGTTCCGCGACTTCGCGACGTCCGGGCTCGAAACCGGGCTGATCACCTTGTGGCTGGGCGGTACCTGGTGGTTGCTCGTCCGCCGCGCGTCCACAATGGACGATCTGCGCACCTGGCCGGTCGCGCTGGTTGCCGGGCTGGGACCGTTGGTGCGGCCCGATCTCGCGCTCTTCAGCGCCGTCGCCTTGGTGGCGTTGCTCGTCCTCGCGCGGCCAGGACGACGCCGCGCGGTGGGTCTGATGGCCGTGGCGGTCGCGCTCCCGTTGGCGTATCAGGTGTTCCGGATGGGCTACTACGGTCTGCTGACGCCGAACACCGCACTGGTCAAGGAGGCGTCGGAGGCGAACTGGGCTCGCGGATGGGCGTACCTGGCCGACCTCGTCCAGCCGTACTGGCTGTGGCTCCCGTTGCTGCTGCTCGCCGCCGCGGTCGTCACGGTCTCGTCCACTATGGACAGAACCTTCGTGGTGCTGACCGCGGTTCCGGTGGCCGGAGCGGTGCTGCTCGCGTTGTACGTGATCCGGGTGGGCGGTGATTTCATGCACGGGCGCATGCTGCTCCCGGCGTTGTTCTGCCTGCTCTTGCCGGTGCTGGCCCTGCCGGTGACGAGGGTGACCATGGCACTTCTGGTCGCCGTCGGGATCTGGGCGTTCGTGGCCGCCGCGTCGCTCCGTCCGGCGTACTCGGATTCTCCGCGCGCTGTTGGCGTCACGGACGAGCGGGCGTTCTGGTCGCGGTCGACGGGGCACGAACACCCGGTCCTGGCGGAGGACTATGCCGACCACCCGCTGATGCCGTCGGCGCTGGCCGCAATCCGCGGCGTGACAGGTCCGGCGGTGCTGATCCAGGACTACACGACCCGGCGCTGGTACGCGTACCCGTCGGACCGGCCGTACGTGACCGTCGCGGCGGACAGCATGGGCGCGCTCGGCCTGCTGATCCCGCTCGACATGCGGCTGCGCGACGGTTACGGCCTCGCGAACCCGTTCGCCGCGCATTCGACGTCGCTCCCCAACGGCCGCCCCGGCCACCAGAAATGGCTGCCGCCGGTCTGGGAGCTGGCGAATTCGGCGCGGCTCCCGATCGCCGACGGCGGCCCGGTCCGCTCCGCGGACATCGCCGCCGCCCGAGCGGCGCTCGACTGCCCGGCTCTCGTAGCGATCGACGCGTCGGTGCGGGACCCCCTGACGGCCGGCCGCTTCGCGGACAACCTCGCCGGTTCCTTCACCCGCGGTTCCGTCCGGTTCCCGCGCGTGGCGACCCCTCCCGTCGTGTGCGCCCCCTGATCACGCGAGTTACGTCTTCAATCACGCGAGTTACGCCTCTGATCACGTGTGTTCGCCGTCTGATCACGCGTGTCGTCCGTCCAATCACGCGTGTCGGCCATCTGATCACGCGAGTTCGCCGTCTGGACACGCGCCGGCGGTCCAGAACCGAACCACTAGCGTGACGGTATGGCTGATCTACCCCTCGCTCTCGTCACCGGCGCCACCCGCGGCATCGGTGCCGCGACCGCCCGCGCGCTCGCTCCGACCCACCGGTTGCTGCTCGGCGGCCGCGACGCCGAGGCGCTCGGCGAGCTGGCGGGCACCCTGCCCGAGGCGAAGCCGTGGCCGATCGACCTGACCGACACCGACGCGCTGGAGACGGCGGCCGCCGAAATCGGCGAGCTGGACGTGCTGGTGCACTCGGCGGGCGTGGCGCGGCTCGGCACGGTCGAGACCGCGACCGACGCCGATTGGCGGGCGAACTTCGAGGTCAACGTCCTGGGCGTCGTCAGCCTGACCAGGCTGTTGCTGCCCGCGCTGCGCGCTTCGAAGGGGCACGTCGTCGTGATCAACTCGGGCGCCGGGCAGAACGCGCGGCCGGGTTGGGGGCCGTACGCGGCGAGCAAGTTCGCCGTCCGGGCCTTCGCCGACTCGCTGCGCGAGGAGGAGTCCGCGCTTCGGGTGACGTCGATCTACCCCGGCCGCACGGACACCGAGATGCAGCAGGCGATCGTCGCCGACGAGGGCCGCGAGTACGAGCCCGAACGCTTCCTGCGCCCCGAATCCGTCGCTGCCGCAGTCTTCGCCGCGGTCTCCGCGACCAGTGACGCGCACCCGACCGACGTGACCCTCCGGCCGCGCGGCCTGGTCTGACGTCATCGGGAACAGCTCGCACCCACTTGTCCACACCCCGTCGCCGTTGTGGACAACTCCCCTCTGACCAGCGCTTTTCCGCCGGCCCCAGCCCCCACCCCCGATAGACTGGCCTCGGGGCCGCCCCCTGGGACGGGTGGGGGGCTGGGTAGGTGAGTTAAGAGCGAAGGCGTGCGGAGGTGTGGGCGACTTCGGCTTGCACCTTGGCGCGGTCGACCCGCAGGGGTTCGCCGTCGCCGACGACCTGTTCGCCCGCCACCCACACGTCGCGGACGCGGCGTGAGCCCGCGGCCCACACCAGGTTCGCGAGCAGTTGCGTGTCGGGCACGTCGATGCCGGTCGCGAAGGCCGGGTCGTCGAGGTCGACGTGCACCATGTCCGCCCACCGGCCGGTTTCCAGCGCGCCGATGTCGGTCCGGCCCAGCGCGTCCGCGCCGCCGCGGGTGCCGAGCAGGAACGCGTCGGCCGCGGTCAGCACGGTCGAGTCACCGGTCGCGAGCCGCGCGAACATCGCCGAGAGCTGCAGTTCCTCCCACAGGTCGATGTCGTCGTTCGACGCCGGGCCGTCCGTGCCGAGCCCGATCGCGACGCCCGCCTTCCGCAGCTCCGTCACGCGCGCGATGCCCGAGGCGAGCTTCGCGTTCGACCCGGGACAGTGCGCCATCCCGACGCCGCGCGCGGCGAACAGCGCGATGTCCTCGTCGGACAGGTGGATGGCGTGCGCGGCCAGCGTCCGGCCCCGCAGCATCCCGACCTTCTCCAGCAGCGCGGGCACCGAACCGTGCGCTTCCCGCTGTTTGACGTCTTCGAGCGCCGCCTCGGCCACGTGGATCTGCACCAGCGCGCCACGCTCGGCCGCCGATTCCGCGGTCGCCCGCAGCGCTTCCTCGTTCAGCATGTACGCCGAGTGCGGCCCGTAACCGACCTCGATGCGTTCGCCGGGCCCGAACCGGAGACCGTCGGTGTCGATCCAGCGTTCGATGCTCTTCAGCATCGCGCGCCAATCCATCCCCGGCAGTTCCATGATCGGCGGGCCCAGCACCACCCGGCCACCGGTGGCGAGCACCGCGTCGGCGAGCTGGTCGCCTTCGAAGTACATCTCCGCGCTGGTCGTGACGCCGTGCCGCAGCATCTCGATCGAGCCCAGCATCATGCCGGTGCGGATGTCGGCGGGCTCCAGCTTCGCCTCGGCGGGCCAGATGATCTCGGTCAGCCACGGCAGCAGCGGCAGGTCGCCGCCCATCCCGCGCAGCAGCGTCATCGGGCTGTGCGCGTGCGCGTTGACCAGACCGGGCAGGAGGATGCCGCTCAACCGGGTCACGGGAGCGGACGATTCGGGGGCCCCGGACAGGGGACCGACATGGGTGACGCGGCCCGTCTCGTCCACGTCGACCACGGCGTCACGCAGCAACGAGCAAGCGGGGTCGGCGGGGAGAACGACAGGAGCGTGGAAACGGCGTTGCATGAATGGAGCTTACGGGTGCTCTTTATCGCGCCGACCGCTATCTCGTCGCCAGGACGCAGCTTGCGCGTGAACGGCACTATCGCTATACCGGCGCCCCGCCTCCGAAATAGCGGGGCCTTCGGCCTAAAGGCCCGACTTCAACGAAAAGGCCTCTCGCGCCGCTCAGTCCACGACGCCGCTACGCCACGCCCACGCCGCGATCTCCACCCGGTTCCGCGCGCCGACCTTCCCCTGCACCGACGCCAGATGCGTCTTCACCGTGGACAGCGACAGGAACAGCTCGGCCCCGATCTCGGTGTTCGTCAGCCCCTTCGCGGCCGCCTTGACCACGTCCAGCTCCCGCGCGGTCAGCGGTTCCGAAGGCGGGGTGACGTCGCGCTTCACCGTCCCGCCGTCGAAATGCTTCAGCAACCGGACGGTGATTTGCGGCGACACCAGCGCGTCCCCGCGCGCCGCCGCGCGCACGGCTTCGATCAGCAGCGCGGGGCCGGCGTCCTTCAGCAGGAACCCGCTCGCGCCGTTCCGCAGCGCGGTGTGCACGTATTCGTCGAGGTCGAACGTCGTGACCACCACGACCTTCAGCGGATCGGCGACGTCCGGGCCAGCCAGCTGCTTGGTGACCTCGAGCCCGTCGATCCCCGGCATGCGGATGTCCAGCAGGCAGACGTCCGGCCGCAGTTCGCGCGCCTTGGCGACCGCCGAGACGCCGTCCGGCACGTCGGCGACCACCTCGATGTCGTCCTGTGCGTCCAGGATCATCCGGAAGCCGATCCGCACCATGTCCTGGTCGTCGGCGATCAGTACCCGGATCACTCTTCTCCTTCAAGTGGTAGCCACGCTTCGACGCGCCATCCGCCGCCCGGCACCCGTCCGGCGGAGAGCCGGCCGTGCAGCAGGGCGACCCGTTCGCGCATGCCGATCAGACCGTAGCCGCCCGACCCGCCGGCCGGACGGCGCTGTGGCTCGCGTCCGTCGTCGGTCACCTGGAGGTGCAGTTCGTTCTCCTTCACCTCGGCGATGACCAGCGCCTCCTTCGCGCCGGACGCGTGCTTGCCGATGTTCGTCAGCGACTCCTGCACCAGCCGCAACGCCGACCGCCCGACCTCGTGCGGCACGTTCGGCGGCAGTTCGAGCTTCATCGACGTCTTCACGCCGTGGTTCGACCGTTCGATCAGCGTCCGCAGGTCGGCGGCGAGATCGGTGGTGGCCTGTTCGCTGAACTCGCTGCTCCCGGCCGGGGCGTCACCGCGCATACTCCGCACGAGCCGCCGCATCGCCGCGAGCGCCTCCACCCCGGCGTCCTCGATCCGGCCCATCGCCTCGACCGCGACCTGCGGATTCTTCTCGCCCATCATCTTCGCCGCCTGCGCCTGCACGACGATCCCGGTGACGTGGTGGGCGACCACGTCGTGCAGTTCCCGCGCCAGCGCCATCCGCTCCGACGTCTGCGCGTCGGTGATCGCCGACTGGATGACCTGCGTGCGCTCCGAATCCCGCGAACGCAGCGCCAAGCCGACCGCCACCGAGATGCCGAGCAACAGCACCGCGGCCACGGCGAGACCGGCGATCTCGTCCGGGTCGGTCATCAGCCTTGGGCCCGGCCGTTTGGTGTTGAGGATCGAGGCCACGGCGACCACGGCCGAAAGCCCCACGATCCGGGGCACGGCCTTGCTCAGCCCGACCGCCCGGACCAGGGTGACGACCAGTCCCATCCCCGCGACGATCTGCGTCCCCGGCACCCCACCGGGCGTGGTGTACTCGTAGCGGAGCCGGAGGAACGGCGTCACCAGCGCCGAAAGCAGCATGACGGCGGTGAGCGCGACCATCGCGTCGGCGGGCCGCCGCGGCGCGGCGACGGCGATGATCGCCGCGACGATCGAGCAGACCAGGATCGGGAAGCCGTGCGCCCCGCTCTCGTAGGTGAAGCCGAACTCCAGGATCAGCGCGACACCCAGCAGGCCGATGAGCGGCCATTGGCCCATCACCAGCTTGTTGAGCTTCTGCAGCTTCTCGTAGTTCTTCGGATGCGCCGTCCGGTCGCGGCCGGGGATCGCGAAGAGCAGCGTGCCGCCCAGCAGGATGCCGCCGAACAGCATCGCCTGCGCCATGGTGCCGTTCGACTCGCTGCCGTAGTAATACCGGCCCGACACCGCGGTCAGCGTGGCCAGCACCAGGCCGGTGATCACGGCGAACGCGACACCCGGCCGCGTCCGGCGCGCGGCGTAGAACAGGACCTCGACCCCCGCGACCACCTCGGTGATGGACAGATGGGCGAGCACGCTCGAGTAGGTCGGGATGTTGAAGTACCGGACGACCAGCGTGTACGCCACCAGCACGACCGAGGCCGCGACGGCGGCGACGGCGGCCCGCTTCTGCGCCCAGAGCGCGCAGAACACCATCGCGAAGATGCCGGGGAAGAGCAGGAGATCGATCCCGCGCGGGCCCGTGTCGTCGAAGGCGGCGTCGGTCACGAAGACCAGGTCGAACACGAGCGCGGCCAGCAGGACGACGGCGGGTATGCCGATACGTCGCGCGAGCGCACTCACCCGCGCGGGGAACTTGTTCTGGGCCGGACCTGCTGTCACACCGTGACGGTAGAGGATCGGCACGCGTCCGCACCTTGGCCGACCGGCCCGAGCCGGGTCGGCCGATCGGCCGATGCGCGGGTGATCAGCACTGGCCGTCTGCCCGAAGTGGACACACGTGCTCCACCGCGAAGCTCTTTCCCGAAGCAGAACACAAGTGACTGACTAGGGAGAATCACGGTGGTGGATCCACAGTGGACAGGGCAGCCGGTGCTTTCGGGCCGCGGGCTGGTGAAGCGGTACGGCACGCAGCACGCGCTGGCCGGGATCGACATCGACATCCAGGCGGGTGACGCGGTCGCCATCGTCGGGCCCTCCGGCTCGGGCAAGACCTCCCTGCTGCACGTGCTCGCCGGGATCCTCCGCGCCGACTCCGGGCAGATCTTCCTGGCCGGGCAGCGCGTCGACCAGCTCAACGAGCGCAAGCGCAGCGAGCTGCGGCGCACCGAGTTCGGCTTCGTGTTCCAGTCCGGGATGCTCGTCGCGGAACTGAGCGCCGAGGAGAACGTCGCGCTGCCGTCGCTGCTGGGTGGCAAGGGCCGCAAGGAATCCATCGAGGCCGGCCGCGAATGGCTGGCGAAGCTCGGCCTCGCGGGCAAGGAGAAGCGCCGCCCCGGTGAGCTCTCCGGCGGCGAGGCGCAGCGCGTCGCGATCGCACGCGCGCTTACCCACCGGCCGAAGGTGATCTTCGCCGACGAGCCGACCGGCGCGCTCGACACCCGCACCGGCCGCGCCACCATGGACGCGCTGCTCGCCGCGGCCGCCGACAGCGGTGCCGCGGTGATCGTGGTGACCCACGACCGCGAGCTCGCCGAAGCCATGCCGCGCACCGTCTCCATCCGGGACGGGCTGATCGCGACGAGGCTGGCCGCGTAATGAACAGCTTCCAGCTGGCCATGCGGGTGCTCCGGGTCGACCGCCGGACCCGCACGTCGGCCATCCTCACCGCGGTCGGGGTCGCCGTCGCGACCAGTCTGGTGCTCCTGCTCGCCTCACTTCCCGGTGCCACGCAGGCCCGTTCGCAGCGGGCGATCTGGCAGGACATCGGCAGCTACTACTCGCAGTCCGGGGAGAGCCAGCGCCCGGCTCCGCTGCTCATGGCGGCGAACAAGGACTACTCGGGCGACCGTGAGATCACCCGCGTCGACATCGCCTTGACCGGCACTTCGCCGATGCTCAGCCTCCCGCCGGGCATCCCGCGGCTGCCGGCCCCCGGCGAGTCGATCGTCTCCCCCGCCCTCGGGAAACTGATCCAGTCGACACCGCAGGCGCAGCTCGGGGACCGGTTCGGCAAACTCGTCGACGCGCTCGGACCCGAATCGCTGATGTATCCGGAGCAGCTGGTCGCCGTCGTCGGCCACACCCCGGAATCGATGCCGCAGACGGCGATGGCCGCGGACGGCTTCCCCAACAAGGAAGCGAAGCCGGACCCGCTGCTCGAACTGCTCGCCTGGGTCGGGGTGATCGTCCTGCTCGTGCCCAGCCTGGTGCTCGTCGCGTCTTCGGCCAGGCTCACCGCCGCCCGGCGTGAGCTGCGGATGGCGGCGCTGCGGCTGGCCGGGGCGACTCCCGGCCAGGTGACGAAGATCGTCGCCGCCGAGACGGCGCTGTCCGCCACGGTCGGCGCGCTGCTCGGCATCCTCGTGGCACCGGCGCTCCAAGGCCTCTCGACGTTCGTCCCGTGGGGCGGCGGAACCTGGCTCGCCTCGGACTTCAGCCTTTCGGCGGGCTCGACCATCGCGGTCGCCGTGGCGATCCCGCTGCTGGTCGTCCTCGCCGGGGTCCTCGGCATCCGCCGGGTGCTGAAGACGCCGCTGTTCGCGGCTTCGGCACACGCTCGCAAACCGCTGCACTGGTGGCGGCTGCTCGCGGTCCCCGTGGCCGGTGCCTTCTTCCTCTTCGCGGTCACCCAGGACAACGCCAGCCTGCCGATGGTGATGCTCGGGTTGTTCCTGCTGGTCGGGTCGGCCGCGATCATCGGACCGTGGGTCACCTCGGCGGTCGGCGGCACGTTCGTCCGGATCTGGCGCAAACCGGCGTCACTGCTGGCCGGACGCAGGCTCCGCGACGACCCGAAGAGCGCCTACCGCGCCACCGCGGGTGTCGTGCTGGCCGTCTTCACCGGTTCGATGGCGCTCACCCTGCTGCCCTCGTTCGAGTCGATGGCGGGCGGCGGCCGGACCTTCAAGGACAACGTCCTCTACGCCCAGGCCGACGCGACCCAGGCCCAGCAGGTCGCCGATCAGACCAACGCGTCCCTCGCTCGCTACGGCATCACCGAGAAGGCCGTCTCGGTCGGGCAGGTCTACCTGTCCACCGGCGAGCCGGGCACCCGCTCACAGAATTTGAACCGGGCCTTCGTGATGACCTGCGAAGACGCCTCGAAACTCCTGCGGGTGAATCTCGGCGGCTCCTGCCAACCGGGACCCGCGATCTACAGCAGGTACGCCATCAACCCGGCGGAGTACCGCGTGCTGTCGGAGTACGACAAGGCCGGTCCGCCGCTGGATCCGAAGGCGCCCGTGCACCTCTTCCCGCAAGGCGACGAGGACACGTCCAGCACGATCGTCATCGACCCGGCCCTGGTGCCGGCGGGCGTCACGCCGGAGCGCTTCGACGTGATCGTGCCGACCACCGCGGAGAACGCCGAGGTCGTGCGGACCGCGCTGGTCGGGGCGGCACCCGGCCAGGAGGTCGGCAGCCGCGGCCTGCACCTGATCGGCCAGCAGCAGGAGCTCGGCGACCTGCGCCGGGTCACCGTGATCGGCCTGATCGCCGCCGGCGTGCTCGCCGGGTGCAGCGCGGCCGTGGCGACCGCGGGCTCGGTGATGGACCGCCGCCGCACCTTCGGGGCGCTCATCGCGGCCGGGACACCGGTCCGGGTGCTGGCGAGGGCGCTGCGGATGGAAGCGGCCCTGCCCGCGATGGTGGCCACCCTCGGCGCGGGGGCGGTCGGGATCGGTGTCGGCATGGGGCTCTACAGCCTGGTCGAGAAGGACGCGGTCGTGCTGAGCCCGTGGCTGCTCGCGCCCGTGGTGCTGGGAATCGGGGTGGCGTTGCTCGGGGCGTCCGTCTCGACCCCGGCGCTCAAGCGGGTGCAGTCGGAGCCTCTGGCCGACGAGTAAAAGATTCGCCCGAATGGCGTCATGGCGCCCGGGCGGGCAGGTCTCGTGGGTGGAGTCGGTGGTGATCCACCCACGGGCCGGGTGCCCGGTCGTCTCTCTGTCGGGGGAGGGACGAACGGGCACCGGGGACGCGCAGGGGGCGTTCCGAGGCGCCGGGGGTGTGAAGGAAGGGCCGGTCAGGGACGTGGGGACGTCCTGACCGGCCCTTTCTGTACGCGCTAGATCCGCTCGAAGATCAGGTCGTGCGAGATCCGGCCTTCGACGTCGGCGCGGTTCTCGAACTTCGTGATCGGCCGCCACTCCGGCCGCGGCGCCCAGCCGCCGGGTTCGCCGGCGTACCGGTTGCGCAGGAGCGGCTCGGCCGAGCAGACCTCCATCATCTGCTCGGCGTAGTTCTCCCAGTCGGTCGCCATGTGGAAGGTGCCGCCCGGCGCGAGCCGCGAGGCCACCAGCGAGACGAACTCCGGCTGCACGATCCGCCGCTTGTGGTGCCGTTTCTTCGGCCACGGGTCCGGGAAGAACAGCCGGACGCCCGCCAGCGAGCCCGGCTCCACGTGCGAGGTCAGCAGCACGACGGCGTCGCCGTGCATCAGCCGCAGGTTCTTCACCCCGAGCTTCTCGGCGCGCAACATCAGCTGGCCGAGCCCCGGGTCGTAGACCTCGACCGCGACGTAGTTGAGTTCCGGCGCGGCGGCGGCGAGCTGGGACGTGGTCTCGCCCATGCCCGAACCGATCTCCACCATCACCGGCGCCTGCCTGCCGAACCAGTCGTCGAAGTCCACCGGTCCTTCGGGCAGTTCGCCGACGGTGCGGCCGAGCGACGGCCAGAGTTCGTTCCAGGCTCGCTGCTGCCCGACGGTCATCCGGCCGCCGCGTTTGACATAGCTGACCACGCTGCGCATCCGTGGCTGGTCCTCGTTTTCCACCAGCCCATTAAACGCGGCGGTTACCGGACGGCTTCGAACTCCCCCAGCCGCGAGCGCAGCCCCGCGAATCCCGCGACCGCGATCGGCGACGGCGTCGTACTGGAATGGGCGGGGAGAACGTCGATCCAGCCGTCGTGGCGGCTGGTGTTCAGCACCGTGGTCGGGATCGAATGCCCGGACGCTCCGCGTTCAGAGGGCATGAACTCCCAGTAACCGGATTCTCCGTCCGCGGCCCACGGGACGAATTCCCAGCCGGGCCGCCTGCCGAGCAGACCGGCGATCCGATCTTCGATGCGGAAACCGAGTTCCCGCGATTCGAGCCTGCCTTCCACGACGGCGCGAAGCCACCACGGCGCGGGGATTTCGCCGTGCATTCCACTGGACGCGCGGTACAACGCGACAACGAGATCTTCGGGCGCGCGGTGTACCCACGCGCGGCGGATATCGGATGGCCGGGTCGCGGACGCGACCGTGCGGGGCAGTTCGATCGCCTGTGACCATTCGAGGTCGAGCATGGGCTCGAGCCGGGGCTGCGTATTTTCCGTGCGGGCTTGCGGGATCATGCGTTCCACTCCCTGACCGGAATCCACCGTCAAGGATCACCTCCGGGGCCGAGAGCCGAAAAATAGGCTCATCCCGAGCATTGCCCGGTCTGGAACAGTATGTCCGCTCCCTGTGAGAGAAGCCACAGCCTCTTAACGTGGACTTAACTCCTTTGGCCGCGGTAAAAGCTCACGCATCCCTTCGATGGGTGATCATCAGCCCGGCCGCATAGACAACCACACAGATACCGCCGAAATAAGCCAGATAACCCCACGGCCCCAGCGGCGGTTCGAGTTTCAACATCGACACCGTGAGATCCGGCCCGGAAAACTGATTCGCCGCGAAGAACGGCATCCACTGGTAGATGTCGTCGCCCACTTTCGGAATCAGCACGACGAGCCCCTCGAGCACCTGCGTCCACGCCAGCGCGAACCCGAGCGCGAACGCGGGGCTGCGGAACAGCAGCCCGAGGCCGACGCCGAGCAGACCGGTCAGGAAGAAGGTCAGGCCCTGGCCCGCCACCGCACGCCAGTCGGCGCCCGAGGCCAGGCCCAGGTCGGCGGCCGGTTTGATCAGGTACGCGATCGCCCACGAGCCGAAGCCCACCAGCAGCCCGATCAGCCCGGAGAACACGCCGACGACGGCGCCCTTCGCCAGCAGTGCGGGTACACGCGACGGCACCGCCTGGAAGGTGAGCTTCATCGTGCCCCAGTTGAACTCCGTCGCCGCCGCGAGGATGGCGAGGACCAGCACGACGGTGCGGCCGAGCGCGCTCGCGACCTGCGTCGAGTTGACGTCCGTCTGGCCTTCGAGCGGCACGAAGCCGAAGAAGAGCGCGGTGTAGGCGAGCGCGACCACCACCGCGATGGCCGCGCACCACCAGGGAGCGCGCGTGCTCAGCAGCTTGATCCGCTCCGCGCGGAGCATGTTCGCCGCGGTCATCGGGCCACCTCCGGTACGCCGGCGCCGTACTCGACGGCCTCGGCGGTGAGTTGCATGTACGCCTGTTCGAGCGAGCCGGCGAGCGGCTTCAGCTCGTGGAGGGTCGCGCCGGCGGCGAACGCGAGTTCTCCGATGGTGTCACTGTCCATTTCGGACACGACGAGCGCGCCGTCCTCTTCGCGGAACTCGGCGCCCTTGTCGGTGAGCGCGGTCCGGAGCTCGGGCAGATGCGGGCTGCGGACCCGCACGCCGAGGCCCTTCGCCCGGCCGACGAACTCCTCCATCGTGCCCTGGTAGATCAGCTTCCCCCGGCCGATCACGACGAGGTCCTGCGCGGTCTGCGCCATCTCCGGCAGGAGGTGGCTGGACACGAACACGGTGCGCCCCTCGGCGGCAAGCGCGTGCATCAGCTTCCTGATCCAGACGATTCCCTCGGGGTCGAGACCGTTGACCGGCTCGTCGAACAGCAGCACCCGGGGGTCCCCCAGCAGCGCCGTGGCGATCCCGAGCCGCTGCGACATCCCGAGCGAGAACTGCCCGGCCCGTTTGCGGGCGACCGAGTCGAGCCCGACCAGCCGGAGGACCTCGTCGACCCGCTTGTCCGGCAGGCCGTTCGTCGCGGCGATCCACCGGAGGTGCTCGCGGGCGGTGCGGCCGGGATGCCGCCAGGTGGCGTCGATCATGCCACCGACCGTCCGAAGTGGATCACGAAGCTCGCGGTAGGCCATACCGTCGATGGTCACCGAGCCCGACGTGGGGTTGTCGAGCCCGAGCATCATCCGCATGGTGGTGGACTTCCCCGCCCCGTTGGGGCCGAGGAATCCCGTCACCCGGCCGGCTTCGGCGGTGAAGGAAAGTGCGTCGACGGCGAGCTTGTCGCCGTAGCGTTTCGTGAGTCCGGTGGCCTCGATCATCAGCCCTCCCTCCAGTGGATTCCGACATTACGCGGGAAAGGACCGGGCTGCCCCCCGATAGGCGGCCCGGTCCTTGTTCCCCTTTTTCTCCCCGTCCGGATGTCTCACTCCCCCGAGCGAGGCATCCGGCTTTCTCCCCTGTGGAAGCTTCTTACGCGTCGCGCTTGTCGGCGACGACCAGCGAGATGACCAGCAGCACCAGCGCGAAACCGGCGAAGTAGGCGAGCGACCCGGCCTGGCTCAGCGGCGCGTTCGCCGCCGCGGGACCCGAGCCGGTGAGGAACCGGTCCGCGACGTGGAACGGCATCCAGTCGTAGATGTCCCTGCCGATCTTCGGGATGAGCTGGATCAGGTTCTCGACCGCGAGCGTGTAGATCAGCAGGAGCGAGATGGCGCCGGCGCTCTGCCGGATCAGGATGCCGACGGCGACCGCGATCACCGAGGCGAGGGCGAACACCAGGCCGACCCCGGCGACGCTGATCCACTCGGCGGTGGTGTTCAGCGCCAGATCCTCCGGCCGCATGATCGAGGCGAGTGCCCAGGCGCCGAAGGCGGCGATCTCGCCGATCACCAGCGAGAGCGTCGCGACGACGCCGGTCTTCGCCAGCAGCGCGGCGCGGCGGTTCGGCACGGCCTGGAAGGTGGTGCGGATGGTGCCGAATCGGTATTCGGTGGTCACCGACAGCGCGGCGAGCACCATGACCACGGTCATCCCGAAGACGTAGCCGAACTGGGACATGCCGACGTCGGTGAATTCCCCCGACGGCGCGGCGCCGGCGAAGATGGCGGCGAAGCCGACCACGACCGCGAGGGTGATCAGCGCGCACCACCAGGGTGAGCGTGTGGTGAACAGCTTGATGCGTTCCACGGCGAGCAGAGTCATGGCTTTTCTTTCCTCGAAGAGTGACGGCTACTGGGCGGCGGAGACCACTTCGGCGGCTTCGGCTTCGAGACCGGTGTGGTACTCGACCGAATCGCCGGTGATCTGCATGAAGGCCTGCTCCAAGGAGCCGGTCTGCGGGCTGAGCTCGTGCAGCACGATCTGGTTGGCCGCGGCGATCTCGCCGATCTTCTCACTGTCCAAACCGGACACGACGATCGCTCGTTCGGCGTCGGTGACCTGAGCACTCGCCTGCGTCAGCGCGGCGCGCAGCGCGGGCAGCTGCGGCGACCGGACCTTGACCGTGTTCTCGGCGGCCCGGGCCACGAAGTCCTCGGTGGAGGACTGGGAGATCAGCTGCCCCTTGCCGATCACGACCAGGTGGCTCGCGGTCAGCGCCATCTCCGAGAGGAGGTGCGAGGAAACGAACACCGTGCGGCCTTCGTCGGCCAGCCGGTGCATGAACTTCCGGATCCAGAGGATGCCCTCGGGGTCGAGACCGTTGACCGGCTCGTCGAAGAGGAGCACCTCCGGGTCGCCCAGCAGGGCCGCCGCGATCCCCAGCCGCTGCGACATGCCGAGGGAGAACCCGCCGGCGCGCTTCCCGGCGACGCTGGTGAGCCCGACGATCTCGAGCACCTCGTCGACCCGGCTCTCCGCGATCTTGTTGGACTTCGCCATCCAGCGCAGATGCGCCCGCGCCGACCGGTTGGGGTGGACCCATTTGGCGTCCAGCAGCGCGCCGACCGTCCGCAGTGGATCTTTCAGCTCGCGGTAGAGCTTGCCCCCGATGCGCACCTGGCCGGCGGTCGGGTTGTCCAGGCCGAGGATCATCCGCATGGTCGTCGACTTGCCCGCCCCGTTCGGGCCGAGGAAACCGGTGACCTCCCCCGGCGCGACGGAGAAGGACAGGTCGTTCACCGCCAGTGTCTTGCCGTACCGCTTGGTGAGGCCCGCTGCCTCGATCATGTCTGCTCCCCTCGGCGACTGCGAGAACAATCGTCGTCCATGTGGGTGGCCGAGCGCGTCATCCTGAGGTGCCAACCTGGTACCCGACCTGAGACGTACCTTGCCGTCTTCCGGCGGCGTACGCGATCGGTGATACCCCTGAGAGTGACCCTGATTCGCCAGGGTTAATGAACCGTGGTTCAATAATGGCATGGCGAGGCCCCGGAGCATCACCGACGAACGGCTGCTGACCGCGGCGGGAACCGTGATCGGCATGGTCGGCCCGGGTTTCACGCTGGCCCAGGTGGCGGCTGAGGCCGGCGTCGCGGTCGGCACCGTGGCCCAGCGATTTGGTTCGAAGAACGGTCTTCTGCTGGCGTTGAGCCGGGCGAACACGCGGTCCGTCGTGGAACGGATGCGGGAATGCGGCGAGCTGGCCGATCCGGTGGAGGCGCTGCGCGCGGCGGTCGTCGTGGTCTACGAGGGGTTGGGCGACGCGGAGACGGCGGCGAACCATCTCGGGCAGCTCGGCGTCGACATCGGGGATCCGGAGCTGCGCGCTCTGCTCGGTGAACATTTCACCGCCGTGGAAGCGGAATTGCGGCGGCTGACGCGCGTCGCGGCGCGTGACCTCCCGGGTGCGCCGGGTGTCGTCCGTGCGGCGCGGGTGCTGCTGGGGGTGGCGAACGGGGCCGCGCTGGACTGGTCGATCCGGCCGAAGGGCCGGATCACCGAACGGATGGGGCAAGACGTGGACGCGGTGCTGACCGCGTGGAAGGGAGTGTCCTGAATGGAGCAGAAGGTGGCCGTGGTCGCGGGGGCGACGCGGGGATGCGGCCGGGCGATCGCGGTGGAACTGGGCAGGCTCGGCTGGACGGTGTTCGTCACCGGCCGTACGACGCGTGAGCACCAGTCGCCGATGAAGCGTTCGGAGACGATCGAAGACACCGCCGAGCTCGTGGACGCGGCGGGTGGCCGGGGGATCGCCGTCCGGACCGACTTCACCGTGGTGTCCGATGTGGACGCACTGAAGACGCGGATCGAGTCCGAAGTGGACGGCCGGATCGACGTACTGGTCGACGACGTCTGGGGTGGCGACCAGTACGCGGACTTCGAGGGGGCGTACTGGGACTCCAGCCTCGACGACGCGCTCACGCTGGTGCACAACGCGATCGACACGCACCTGATCGCGCTGCACCGGCTTCTCCCGCTGGTCGTGCGGCGGGAAGGCGGTCTCGTCATCGAGGTCACCGACGGCGACCACGACGAGTACGTCGGCGCGGGGATCCCGTACTTCCTCGCGAAATGCGGGATCCGCGCGATCGGCCGGGCGCTCGGCGCCGAACTGAAGAAGTACGGCTGCGTCGGCATGACCGTCACGCCGGGCTTCCTGCGTTCGGAAGCGATGCTCGACCACTTCGGGGTCACCGAGGAGACGTGGCGGGACGCGGTCGGTAAGTCCGCTCCGGTCGACTTCGCCATCTCGGAGACGCCGGCGCTGCTCGGGCGCGGTGTCGCGAAGCTGGCGACCGATCCGGAGGTCGCGCGATTCGCGGGCAAGACGCTCGCGTCGTGGACGCTGATGAACGAGTACGGCCTGACCGACGTCGACGGCTCACGCCCCGACTTCGGCAAGTGGATGGCCGAAGTCCGGGACGCGGGCAAGGACGAGGCGACGGCGGATCATTCGCTGTACCGCTGAGGGACCGGCCGCCGGCCCGTGTCGCGAAAGCCACTTTCGCGACGTCAGACGTCGCGAAAGTGGCTTTCGCGACACACCTAGCGGCACGTCAGCGGGCGAGGCAGGGCTCGCCTGGTTGCGAAAGTGGCTTTCGCGACACACCTAGCGGCACGTCAGCGGGCGAGGCAGGGCTCGCCTGGTTGCGAAAGTGGCTTTCGCGACACACCTAGCGGCACGTCAGCGGGCGAGGCAGGGCTCGCCTGGTTGCGAAAGTGGCTTTCGCAACCTTCCGTCCAGTGCCGGCCGGGGAGCTATTTCTTCCCGGCCAGCACGTCCAGGTAGTGCTGGTTGAACATGACGCCGAGGACGTTGCCGAACGGGTCGACGACGGCCGCGGTCACGAAGCCCGGCCCGCGCTCGATGACCGGCTCGTACTCCTTCGCACCCTTCGCGAGCAGCTGAGCGAAGGCGTCCTCGACGTTGTCGACGGCCCAGTTCGCGATGGCGCCACCAGGACCGGGCTGGGCCAGCGGCGGCCGGAAGTCACCCCGGACCAGGCCGAACTCGTGCTGGTAGTCGCCGATCCGGTACTCGACGTACGCCGGCGTCCCGTCGGGGCCGTTGCGGACGAAGTACGGCTCGATGCCGAAGAGCTCGGAGTACCACTCGATCGCGGCGGCCATGTCGTCGGCGTAGAACGTGGTGGTGGTGAGACCTCGCAGCATTTCCTTCTCCTCAAGTAGTGGCTCTGAGGACAAGCATCCGCCGCAAAGTGCTCACCGAATGACCACTTTCCCGCGCGACTTCAGCTGACCCCGGGACGCGCCAGCCCGGTCTCGTAGGCGAGCACCACGGCCTGCACCCGGTCCCGCAGGTCCAGCTTCGACAGGATCCGCCCGACGTGCGTCTTCACCGTCGCCTCGGACAGGAACAGCGTCTCGGCGATCTCCAGGTTCGAAAGGCCCTTCGCGATCAGCACGAGCACCTCCCGCTCCCGTTCGGTGAGGACGTCGAGCTCCGCCGCGTCCCGCATCGGCTTCCCGCCGCCGCCGACGAACCGGTCGAGCAGCCGCCGGGTGACCGACGGCGAGACCACGGCGTCACCCGAAGCGACCGCCCGCAGCGCCGACACGAGGTGATCCGGCTGCGTGTCCTTCAGCAGGAACCCGCTCGCCCCGCCCTGCAACGCCGAATAGACGTACTCGTCCAGGTCGAACGTCGTCATCACGAGCACCCGCGCCGTCCCGGCCTCGACGATCCGCTTCGTCGCCTCGACCCCGTCCAGCACCGGCATCCGGACGTCCATCAGCACGACGTCGGGCCGCAGTTCCTCGGCCAGCCGGATGGCCTGTGCGCCGTCACCCGCCTCGCCGACGACGTCGATGTCGGCCTGCGCGCCCAGGACCATCCGGAACCCGACGCGCATCAATTCCTGGTCGTCGACGACCACCACCCGTATCACGTCGCCAACCTAACCGGGAGCCTCGCGTGCACCTGCCACCCTCCACCGGGGGCGGGCCCGACCTCCAGCGTGCCGCCGAAGACGTTCGCCCGTTCCCTCATTCCGATCAATCCGTTCCCACCGGGGACGGTGAGTTTCCGCGGCGGCGCGGCGTGCTTCGCCGCCATGGGCACCAGCTGTCTTGCGCGGCCGGCGCCGTCGTCGGTGACCTTGACGTCGATCACGTCCGCCTCCCGCCGCACCACCACCTCGGCCTGCGCGCCCTGGCCGGCGTGTTTCAGCGTGTTCGTCAGCGACTCCTGCACGATCCGGTACACGCCGAGGGACACCCCGGCGGGCAGGCCGGCCAGCGCGTCCGGCCCGATCGCCAGCGTCACCGGCACCCCCGCCTGCCGGATCCGGTCCGCGAGGTCGGTCACCGCGCTGGCGTCGGGCTGCGGCACGCGCGGCTCGTCGTCGCCGTCGCTGCGGAGCACGTCCAGCAGCCGCCGCAGCTCGGCGAGCGCGCCGCGGCCGGTCTCCGAAATCGTCTGCAGGGCCCGTTTCGCCATCTCGGGATTCCCGTCGACCGCGTAGGACGCGCCGTCGGCCTGCACGACCATCACGCTCACCGCGTGCGCGACCACGTCGTGCAGCTCACGGGCGATACGTCCGCGTTCCTCGCCGACGGCGATCCTGGTCGCCTGGTCCCGTTCCGTCTCAAGTAGATGCAACCTGGCTTCCACCTCCTCGTGATAGGCGCGCCTCGCGCCGGCGAACTCGCCGAGCGTCCAGCACAGTGCGCTGGAGAAGACGCCGATGATCGCCAGCACCCACACGTCCTCCGGTGGGTCGGCCCACAGCTGGATCGCCGAGGTGACCAGCGTGATCACCAGGTACAACAGGCCCTGTTTGCGCCCGACGTAGACCAGCACCGAGTAGATGCTGATCATCATCGCCAGCCCGCTCGCCGCGCCGAGTTCCAGCGCGCTGTGCGGGATGCCGATCAGCAGCACCAGGTACGCCGACCACAGCGTCGCCTTCCGCCGGAAGACCAGCGGGGCGACCATCACCACGTCCAGCGGCAGGACCACGTACCAGGGCGGCATCGGGACTTCCGGCGTCTCGGCCGCCGCCACGAAGAACAGCAGGTCGGTCAGCAGCAGGACGACGGCTATGAAACTGTCCCCGGCCATGGGGTGGGCACGCATCCAGAGGCTCAACCGTCGCACCTGGTAACACTATGTCGGCCGGTGCCGCCCGCGCGTCGGTCGCCGGTACCACCTTCGGTGCGACCCGAGGATGAGCGGCATGGCACGATTCCCCTCGGTGTGCTCGACGACTGGGAGGGGTGGGCACCGTGACCTCAGCGACGGAGCAGGGCCGTCTCGCCGGCCCGCTGTCGATGTCGGTGGCGAACCTCTGCCACCGCCTCCAGCCCCAGGTGTCCGCGCGGACCGCGGCCGGTTTCGCCGAGGTGCTGCGACGCCTGGGCGGCCCGCTGCAGGTCGCCGTCGCGGGCCGGATCAAATCGGGGAAGTCCACCCTGGTCAACGCCCTGATCGGGCGCCGGGTCGCGCCGACCGACGTCGGCGAGTGCACCCGGCTGGTGACCAGGTTCCAGTACGGCACGGTCGACCGGGTCGAGATCGTCTTCAACGACGGCCGCAAACAGGTGCTGCCCTTCTCCGCCGACGGGATGATCCCGGCCGAACTGGGCATCGACATCGACAAGGTCTCCCATATCGAGGCGTACCTCACCAACGCGGTCCTGCAGGGCATGACCGTGATCGACACCCCGGGCCTCGGCTCGCTCGACGCCGCTTCGGTGTCGCGAACCGAGGAGCTGCTGGGCGCGGCGAAGCACCGCAAACCCGAAGACGACGAAGCTGACGAAGAAGGCTCTGACGAGCTCGACGACACCTCGCGCAACGCCGTCGCCGGCGCCGAGGCTGTGCTTTACGTGGTCACCCAGGGCGTGCGCGCCGACGACCAGCAGGCGCTCGCCGCGTTCACCGCCGCGACCGCGAGCCGCGAGGCGGGCCCGGTCAACGCGATCGCGGTGCTCAACAAGGCGGACACCATCGCGCCGGAGTCGGTCGAAGGCTCGGGCGGCGACGTGTGGAAGGCCGCGACGCTCCTGTCGGAGAAGCAGGCCGCGACGTTGAAGCCCCGCGTCGCGGACGTGCTGCCGGTGATCGGGCTGATCGCGGAGTCGGCCGAGTCCGGCGGGTTCACCTCGCCCGACGCCGAAGCGCTGCGGCAGCTGGCCGAGATGGACGACGACATCCTCGAGACCATGCTGATCTCGGCGGACATCTTCACCAGCTGGGAATGCGACGTCGCGGCGGGCACCCGGCTGCGGCTGCTGGAGAAACTGGACCTGTTCGGCGTGCGGTACGCCGTCGAGGCGATCCGCAAGGAACCCGAGATCACCGCGGGCTCGCTGCGCCGGAAGCTGCTCGACGCCTCCGGGCTCGAAGCCGTCCGCCAGCGGCTGAGCATCGTCTTCGCCGCCCGCGCCGACGGCATCAAGGCGGCGGCCGCGCTGGCCTCGGTCACCGCGCTGGCCCACGCGTCCGGCGACCCGGCCGAGCGGCAGCGCGTCCACGACGCGATCGAGGTCCTGCTCGCCAAGCCCGAGGCGCACCAGCTGCGGCTGCTCGAAGCGCTCACGCTGGTCGCGTCCGGCGCCGTCGACATGCCCGAGGACCTGTCCGAGGAGGTCCTGCGGGTCGGCAGCAACGCGGACATCGGCGCCCAGCTGGGCAAGCCGGGTGCTCCGCGCGCCGAGCTGGCGGCCCACGCCCTGGAGCGCGCCGGCTGGTGGCGCTCCTTCGCGTCCTTCGGTGCGACGCCCGCCCAGAGCCGCGTCGCGCACGTCGTGCACCGGGCGTACTTCCTCATCTGGCAGCAGATCCGCGACTAAATGCACCCGAGATTGATAAACCGAGCGCTCGGTCTAATAATGAGCGCATGGAAACGATCGTCGACGAGCCCCAGTGGCTGCGCACGGCCTCCTGGATCGGCTGCCCGCTGGCCGGGGCCGCGCTCGGCTGGTTCCTCCACTCGATCTCGGGCTGGGTGGCGTCCCTGAGCTGGGTCCCGTTCAAGGGCCCCTTCAAGCTCGTCTCGGAGATCCCCCAGCCCTGGGGCACGGTCACCGGCATCGGCGTCGGCCTGGTCCTCGGACTGTTCTTCGCCGCGGTCTGGGCGCACGAGCGGCTGATCGTCAAGGTGACGCCGACGCGCATCACGCTGACCACCAAAGGCCGCAGCCGCGCGTACGAAGCGGAGCTGGAGGCCGTCTTCCTCGACGGGAAGGAGCTCGTCCTGCTCGCCGCGGACGGCCGGGAGCTGGTGCGGCAGAAGGGCGACGTCGACCGCAAGGCCGTCGCCAAGGCCTTCCTCGACCACGGCTACCCGTGGCTCGACGAGCCCCCGCCGGTGAAATGAGGACGGTCGACCCGGAAAAGCACGAGGCGAAACGCCGCGCCATCCTCGACGCCGCCGCGGGCTGTTTCGCGATGAAGGGCTTCGAGAAGACGACGACGGCGGAGATCTGCCGCGCCGCGGGGATCAGCACCGGCAGCCTGTTCCACTACTTCCCGAACAAGCGCGCGGTGTTCGTCGGCATCTTCGAGCAGGACGCCGACGAGACCGCGGCCATGATCGCGGCCGCCGAAGAGATCGAGGACCCGGGGGAAGCCATCCTCCAGGTCATCACCCACGTGTCGGAACAGCTTCTGCATCCGGTCATCGCCAAGCTCGTCCTCGAGGTCGCCGCGCAGTGTTCCCGCGACGCCGACCTGGCCAGGCTCATCCAGGGCAACGACCGCGCGCTGCGTGACGGTCTCGTCGGCCTGGTGACGCGGGCGATGGAGGCGGGCCGGATCGATCCCGGGTTCGATCCGCGGACGGTGGCCAGCTGGCTCGTCGCCTTGGTCGACGCGCCGCTTTCCCGCGTGATTCTGGAGCCGGACCTCGATCCGGTGGCGGAACTCGCGGTGATGAAGGAGCTGATCGCCAGATTCCTCCGTCCTGTTCTGCCGATTCCGCCCCCGGCCGACGGGCCCGTGCCCGACACTGGTGAAATCTCCCCGGGCTGATCGGTAGGCCCGGGACACCAGTTACGGGGGTCGATTCGGGTGGGTGCCTGGCTGCGCAAGAAGGCGGTCGAAGACGTGAATCCGGACGACGTGCCGACCGGTCAGATCTCCGCGGCGATCATCGCCGAAGCGGACGGAGAGACTTCGCCGTCCGAGGGAACCGAGGCCGTCGAAGCCGCGTCGAACACCGATGTGGAGTCCACGACCACGGGTCCGGCCGACCTCGAACAGGCTCTCGCCGACAGGCAGGCGCTGATCCAGCTCTGCCTGTACGCCCTCGATCGCGCGCGCAGCGGCGGCGTCGTCGAGCGGCTCGAACACGGTCTCGCCGGGATCGGCGTCCGTGCCCTGCGCCCGGACGGCGAGCGGTTCGACCCCGCCGTGCACGAGGCGGGCGGCGCGGTCGCAACCGAGGACCCGGCGCTCGAAGGGCTCGTCGCGGAGACCGAGGTGGTCGGGTTCGCCGATCACGAGCGGGTCCTGCGCGCGCCGATCGTCATCGTCTACGCGAAGAAGGCCCAGTGACCGCTCCGAGCGCGGCGGCCAACCTGCCCGCGGTCGTCAAGAGCACGCGTGAACAGCTGCTCACGATCGTCCGCGAAGCCGATCCCCAGGCCGCGAAATGGGTCGAGGACATCCGGAAGGCGCGGCCGAAGAAGCCGTCGGTCGTGGTGGTCGGCGAGACCAACCGCGGCAAGAGCTCGCTCGTGAACGCGCTCCTGTCCATGCCGGGACTGTCCCCTGTGGACGCCGACGTCGCCACCGCGACGTATCTCGTCTTCGAGCACGCCGAGCAGTGGTCCGCGCAGGCCTGCTATCCGGGCCAGCTGGCGCCGGTGCCGATCAACCTGAACGACCTGATCCACTGGGTCTCGGCCGCGCACGAGCTGCCGGAAGGGCAGATCCCGCCGCGCTACGTCGAGGTCTCCGGCCCGGTCCCGCTGCTCGAACGAGTGTCCATTGTGGACACGCCGGGCGTCGGCGGGCTCGACTCGATGCACGGCGAGCTGGCGAAGGAGGCCGCCGCCGGCGCCACCGCGCTGCTGTTCGTCGTGGACTCGTCGTCGCCGTTCACCGCGCAGGAGCTGCAGTTCCTGCACGACATGGGCGAACGCGTCGAGACCGTGCTGTTCGCGCTGACCAAGACCGACCAGTTCCGCGGCTGGCGCGAGGTCCTCGAAGCCGACCGGCGGCTGCTCGCCGAACACGCTCCCCGGTTCGCCGACGCGGTGTTCCACCCGGTGTCCGCGCGCATGTTCGAGACGGCGGCCAAGGCCCCGAACGAGCAGATGGCCACGATGCTGCGCGAGAAGGCCGGGATCGCCGCGCTCCAGGGCGCGCTGCAGGAGATGCTGGTCGGCCGCTCGGCGATGCTGGGCGAGGCCAACACCCTGCGCGCGTTGTCGAGCGCGCTCGGCGAGCTCAAGGCGAAGCTCCAGGCGGAAAGCCGCGCGCTGTCCGCCGGTGAGGCCGAGGCCGAGCAGTTGCGCCAGCGCCGAGACGACCTGACCACCGAGCGCCGGTCTTCGACACGGGGCTGGCAGCTGAAACTGCGCGCGGAGATTCAGCGGACCCGTGTCGAGGTCGGGCACGAAACCAGCAGGCAGATGCGCGACGCGTCGACGCATTTCCGTCAGCTGATCGACGGCGCGAAGCGCGACGCCCTCGCCGCGCTGCCCCAGCAGGTCGATATCGCGTTGCAGACGACATCGCAGCGCATCTCGATGCTGCTCTCACAACGGCTCAACCAGGTCACCAACGTCGCGCTTTCGGAGCTGTTCTCGCCCGAAGAGCTGGAAATCATCCGCGGTCAGTTCGCCAGGGCGGGCGGCCCGCCGGTCGTGCTGCGCCCGCCGGACAAGAAACCGCCGACGGCCGAGGACAAACTGCTCATCTTCATGGGGGTTTCCGGTGGCCTCGGCGCCGGGAAGGTCGCCGCGCTGCCGCTGGCGGGGGTCGCGATCCTGAACCCGGTGATCCTGCCGGCCACGATCATCATCGGCCTCGGCGCCGGCTGGTGGATGGCGCGGACCCGCAAACACGCGTCCGACAAGCAGCATATGAAGCAGTGGCTGGTCGAGGCGATCGCCGACGCGCGGTCCACGCTGGACCAGCTCGTCGCGGAGCAGCTGATCGAGGCCGAACAGCAGCTGTCGATGGCGCTCGACGAAGCCCTCGGCCGCCGCATCGACGCGATCGAGGCGGAGCTGAAGGAAGTCGACAAGACGATCAAGATGGGCGCGCAGGAACGGGCGAAGAAGATCTCCGTCGTCGCGAAGCGCCTGAAGGACGTCTCGGACGGCCGGGACCGCGCCGAGGCACTGCTCGGTCGCATTCGGTCACTGCGCGACGCCTGACCCGGGCGGTCCTGTTGTGGACCGGAACCGAACCGGCCTACGGTGAGTCATAAGCTTCGACACACCAGCAGGTCAACGAGGGGGTTATCCCATGTGGGTCGACGAGAGCGGCGGCACGGACACCGAGTCGGGCTCCACCGAAGCGGTCACCGTCCACGTTGACGGCGAGGAGTACCAGGCCGAGCTCAACTACGACCTCGACAAGGACGGCGTCAACGACGCCGCGGTCATCCAGCACGAGGACGGCACCGGCCAGGCGTTCGTCGACACCGACGGCGACGGCGACGCCGACCAGTACGCGGTGCTCGACGAGAACGGCAAGGTCGTCCAGGAGGCCGTCTACGACGAGGCTTCCGGCTCCTGGGTCGAGGCCGGTGGCGGTGGCAACGACGACGGTTCCGACGCGGGCACCAGCGGCACCATGCACGCCGACATGCCCAGCGGTGACGTCGAGGTCGGCCCGCCCACCATCGACACGGACGGTGACGGGACCCCCGACACCGCCGTCGTCCAGACGGAGGACGGCCGCACGATCGCCTTCACCGACAAGGACGGCGACGGCAGCGCCGACATCGCGGTGGAGACCGACGCCTCCGGCAACTCGAAGACCTACGAGCACACCGGGCCCGGCCAGTGGACCGAGGTCGGCAGCGGCGTGGTCAACAACGACATCGGCGCGGCCTTCGCGAGCGTCCCGGCGACCGGCGGTGACCCGGCCGGCGACGCGGCGTGGGGTGGCGCGGGCACCGAAACACTCGAAGGTGTGGCGAAGATCGATTCCGCCACCGGCCAGTGGATCAGCCCCAACTGATTCCCGAAATGGCCTGGACCAATACAAGAATGGTCCAGGCCAATTCGAAGAGGTCATTCCTGTAATCCTGGTCACAGAACGGCCCGGCACGAGAGTTCGTGCCGGGCTTTCTCATGTCCGATTCGTCCGGCCGCTGTGCCATCGGTCACCGGAAGAATTTCTGCGTATGGCCCATTCCGGTGATACTGAATCGATTCCCTTATCGTTCTTGTGAGAGAACCGACAGGTCAGCTCTCGGTTACCTGCCGGTCATCCGGCTACTCTCGGGGAATCCCAAAACCTGCACACCGGCTTTCCCGCCGGTGTGCGAAGCCATTCGGTCGCCGGCATCGAAGCCCGCATCGGAACAGCGTCGTTCCCGGTGTGGGCTTCTGCCGTCGGAAGTCAGGAGTAGAGATGACCGCAGTCGCCATCCCTGGACTGGAAAATGCGCCGACGACGCACAGTGGCGTGCTGTCCTGGGTCCGGGAGGTCGCCGAACTGACCACTCCGGACCGTGTGGTGTGGGTCGACGGGTCCGACGAAGAAGCCGCCCGGATCAACGCCGAGCTGGTCTCCGCCGGCACGTTCGTGCAGCTCGACGCGAAGCCCAACTCGTACTGGGCCGCTTCCGACCCGAATGACGTCGCCCGCGTCGAAGAGCGCACCTTCATCTGTTCCGAGAACGAATCCGACGCCGGTCCCACCAACAACTGGATGGACCCGGCCGAGATGAAGGCCACGATGACCGAGCTGTACCGCGGCTGCATGCGCGGTCGCACGATGTACGTCATCCCCTTCTGCATGGGCCCCCTTGGAGCCGAGGACCCCAAGCTCGGCATCGAGATCACCGACTTCGCCTACGTCGTCGCCTCCATGCGCGTGATGACCCGCGCCGGCAAGGCCGCGCTGGACAAGTTCGTCACCGAGGACGGCACCGAGCGCGAGTTCGTCCCCGCCCTGCACTCCGTCGGCGCGCCGCTGGAGCCGGGCCAGGAGGACGTCTCGTGGCCGTGCAACACCACCAAGTACATCTCGCACTTCCCCGAGACCCGCGAGATCTGGAGCTACGGCTCCGGCTACGGCGGCAACTCGCTGCTCGGCAAGAAGTGCTACTCGCTGCGCATCGGCTCGGTCATCGCCCGCGACGAGGGCTGGCTGGCCGAGCACATGCTGATCCTCAAGCTGATCTCGCCCGAGGACAAGGTCCACTACGTCGCGGCGGCGTTCCCGAGCGCCTGCGGCAAGACCAACCTCGCCATGCTGCAGCCGACCATCCCCGGCTGGCGCGCCGAGACCCTCGGTGACGACATCGCGTGGATGCGGTTCGGCGAGGACGGCCGCCTGTACGCGGTGAACCCGGAGTTCGGCTTCTTCGGCGTCGCGCCGGGCACCGACTGGCACACCAACCCCAACGCGATGCGCACCATCGAAAAGGGCAACACGGTCTACACGAACGTCGCGCTCACCGACGACGGCGACGTCTGGTGGGAGGGCATGGGCGAGAAGCCCGCGCACGCCACCTCCTGGAAGAAGCAGGACTGGACGCCGGAGTCGGAAGAGAAGGCCGCGCACCCGAACTCGCGTTACTGCACGCCGATGTCGCAGTGCCCGATCCTCGCGCCCGAGTGGGACGACCCGCAGGGCGTGCCGATCTCGGCGATCCTGTTCGGCGGCCGCCGCAAGACCACGGTCCCGCTGGTGAACGAGGCCCGCGACTGGCAGCACGGCGTGTTCATGGGCGCCACCATGTCGTCGGAGACCACCGCGGCCGCCGCCGGCGCGGTCGGCAACGTGCGCCGCGACCCGATGGCGATGCTGCCGTTCCTCGGCTACCACGCCGGTGACTACTTCAAGCACTGGCTGGACCTCGGCAAGAACGCCGACGCGGACAAGCTGCCGAAGATCTTCTACGTCAACTGGTTCCGCCGTGGCGACGACGGCCGCTTCCTGTGGCCGGGCTTCGGCGAGAACTCGCGGATCCTGAAGTGGGTCATCGAGCGCGTCGAGGGCAAGGGCAACGCGAACGAGACCCCGGTCGGTTTCGTGCCGAACGCCGAGGACCTCGACACCGACGGCCTCAAGGAGCCGCTGGCCGACATCCAGGCCGCGCTCGACGTCTCCGCCGAAGAGTGGCGCCAGGAACTGCCGCTCATCGAGGAGTGGTTCGAGAAGATCGGCGACAAGGTCCCGGCTTCCCTGCGTGACGAGCTCGACGCGTTGAAGCAGCGCCTCGGCTGATCGCCCGAACGCCGGAGAAGGCCTCATCCTCGGAGTCATTCCCGAGGATGAGGCCTTCTTCTTTCGGTCTCGGTACCGTGGCGGCATGGTCAGATTCGGCGTCAACATGGTCGTCCCGGAGACCCGTGCGGCGTGGGTCGAGAAGTGCCGCAAGGCCGAGGACCTCGGCTTCGACGTGATCGGCGCGGCCGACCATCTCGGCATGGCGCCGCCGTTCCCGGCCCTCGTGCTCGCCGCCGAGGTGACGACCCGTCCGCGGCTCAACACCTTCGTCATCAACACCGCCTTCTACAACCCGGTGCTGCTCGCCCGCGACGTCACCGGCACGGACCAGTTCACCGAGGGCAGGCTGGAGCTCGGCCTGGGGGCCGGTTACGTGAAAGCCGAATTCGAAGCGGCGGGAATGGAGTTCCCGCGCGCCGGAAAGCGCGTCGACCATCTCGAAAACACCATCAAGGTGCTCAACCGGCTCTATGCCGACGAAAGCCACAAACCGCCGACGGTGCAGAAGCCGGGCCCGCCGCTGATGATCGCCGGCCGCGGCGACAGGCTGCTCACGCTCGCCGCCGAACACGCCGACATCATCGGATTCACCGGCACGGCGGCCGTTCCCGACGGCGGCGCGCTCGCCGTCGAGGACGCGGCCGGAATCGAAGAGCGGGTGAACTTCGTCCGCGGAAAACTGAACGGACGCGAGGCCGAATTCAATATCCTCTCGCATTTCGTCGCCGTGGTCGAAGACCGGCAAGAGGGTTTGGAGAGCCTGCGGGAGCTGCTCGACGGCAAGCTCACCGTCGAGCAATTGGCCGAACTTCCGACGGCTCTGGTCGGCACCCACGAGCAGATCGCCGAACAGATCCTGGCGCATCGCGAGCGGTTCGGTTTCACCTATTTCACCGTGCTGGAGCACAACATGGACGCGCTCGCGCCGGTGATCGAGTTGTTGCGCGGCAAATGATCGACGTACGAGGGCTCGGCGTGCAGGCCGGGGAGCACTGGCTGTTCGACGGACTCGATTTCGAAGTGGAGGCGGGCGAATGCGCCGTCATCGTCGGCCCCAACGGGGTCGGGAAATCGACCCTGTTGCGATGCCTGTACGGAACGCAGACCCCGCAACGGGGCCGCGTCGTCGTCGCGGGCGGTAAACCCGACGAACGCGACGTTTCCTTTCGCCGCAAGGTTTCCGTGCTGTTCGACGACTCCGACTTCTTCGCCGAGCTGACCCCGCTCCAGCATCTCGAACTGCTGGAGGGCTCGTTCGGGGCCGATCTCGGCGACTTCGACGCGCTTCTGGCGGACGCGGGGCTTTCGGAACGCGCGAAGGTCACCGCGGGCAAGTTCTCGGCCGGGCAACGCCGTCGTCTGCTGCTCCTCGGCGCGACCGCGCGGCCGCACGACGTCCTGCTGCTCGACGAGCCCGAACGGGCGCTCGATGTCGCCGGGAAAGAATGGCTGACATCGTTGATCAAGCGCTCCACCTCCGCCGGAGCCGCCGTCGTCGTGGCCACGCATCATCCCCCGCTGCTGGAAGCGGCCGACTCCACGCTTGAGCTGTGGTGACGACGAAAGCGCCCACGCACGTCCCAGGGCGTCAGCGATTCGGCGGCCTGTTCAACGGCGACTACCAGACCTTCCTGGCCCTGTTCGGGTTCGGCGCGCTGTTCACCGCCTTCCAGAACCTGCCGAAGCTCCGGGACTTCCTTTTTGGACAGTCCGTTGTGGACTTTCCGGCGGTGTTCGGGCTGCTGATCGTGCTGTGCGCGATGTTCTGGCGCGGCCTGCTGCGCCGCGGTTTCGTCTGGGCCGAGCCGGCGGCGCTGACGTGGATGGACTTCGCCCGCGTCGACAGGCGCCGAGTCGTCGTCAAACGGATGTGGACGCTCTGGGCCGGGCTGGTCCTGGTGGTCGGCTACACCGGGGCGCTGGTCACCGCGATCGGCGGCGGCTCGAAGGACGTGTGGATCGCGATGTCGGCGCTGACCGCGTCCGGGGCGATCCTGGCCGCCGTCACCGCGCGGCGGACGGCGATCCGCGGGGAAACGCTCGCTCCGGTCGTGCTCGCCGTGGCCGGTCTGGCGTTCGCCGCCGCCGGCTGGGGCCCGATCGCCGTCGAGGTGCTGGCCGGCGCGTTGTTCGTGGTGGCGGTCGCGGTGGCCTTCGGCGGCGAGCCGATGTCCGGGGTCGGCCGTCAGGAACTCGTCGACGGCTGGAACGCGCGGCTCCTGCGGGCGATGGCCGCCGTCTTCATGGACCCCATGCTGCTGATCCCGGAGTCGAAGCCGGTGCCGTGGGTGTCGTTGCGGCGTCCGACGACGCTGCGGCTCGCGTGGGCCGGGGTGCTCGGCCGGATGCGCTACGCGGCGGCCAGTGTGGTGATCGCGTGCCTGGTCGGCGTCGCGCACCTGGCCTTCCCGGCGATCCCGGCCGCGCCGCTGTTCGCGCTCGGCGCGTACGCGGCGCTCGTGCCGTTCGTCGGCGGGCTCGGCGAACTGTGGCGCAACCCCGGCCGCAGGCGGTGGCTCGGCGCGTCCGACTGGGAGTTGCGGCTGGTCAACGGCCTGGTGATCGCCCTGCTCGGCCTCGTCTGGGGGCTCCTGCTCGGCCTGGTGACGCTGGCGCTCGGCGTCTCCCCAGCCTGGCCGGTGTGGCTCGCGATCCCGCTCGCCGTCGTCGCCGCGGCGCGGACGGCGACCCGGCCGCCGATGAACTACGACGTCAGCGGTGGGGCCGCCGGATTCCAGGCCCTGCGGGGAGTCGACGTGCTCGCGGTCGGCGCCGTCTTGCTCAGCGTGTTCGCCTGAGGTCACCCGTTCCCGCGTTCGGATCATTCGGATACTCCGAACGCGGGTTACCCTCGATGCGACGAAAGGAGCACGAGTGGGCGGCGGGCACGCACCGGGAAAGGGACGGCGGGCGACCAGCGAGTTCCCCGCGGGCTGGACCGACGAGCAGATCATCGCGGTGATCAAGGACGTCGCCAACGATCCGAGCGAACCCCGCCGCAGAATGCACAACGGCCGCTGGCGGTGCGCCGGCGAACGGTACGGCGTGCACCTGATCGTGCTGGTGGAGGACAACGGCAACGTCAAGACGGGCTATCCGGTGGCGGGCCCCGGCGTGGTCCGCAATCCCGACACGGCCGCCGACCCGGCGAACCCGACCGTCGCCGACCTCGCCGCCGGCCGGATCAGCTTCTTCGGCGACAGCCTCCTCGACCAGATCGGCGACCGGATCGTGCCGGACGTCCTGGCCTTCTATCGCACCCTGCACTGGTCGGGTGAGTGGGAAGAGCTGGCCGACGTCCTCGTCGCGCACGCGTTGAACGAGAACCTGCGGCTGGGCGTGGACGAATACGCCACGCTGGAAAGCCTGCTGAACAGCTTCGACCTGCCGATCGACGGCTTCCTCTACCTGAACGACCGGGCACACGCCCTGGCCGTCCTGCGCCCCTAGCTCGCTTCCGCGACCTCGTCGGCTCCGCCTTCGGCCGCCGCCCGCAGCGCGTCCAGCGGCAGCCCGACGGCGTCCGCGATCGCCATCACCGTGAAGAAGGCGGGCGTCGGGATCCGCCCGGTCTCGATCTTCCGGAGCGTCTCGACCGAGATCCCGGCCTCCGCCGCGACCTCGACCATGCTCCGCGACGACGCCGCGCGCGCGTCCCGGAGCGCCAGGCCCAGCCGCTCGCCGCGTTCACGTTCCTCGTCCGTCAACGGCACTCGCACCATGGCGCCAATACTAATACCGGCCCGCCCAGGCACCCGCGAGTTACGCCCCCAATCACGCGAGTTACGCCTTCAATCACGCGTGTCGTCCGTCCAGTCACACGCGATCCGGCCTATCCGACCCGGTCGCCACCACCGCCCGCGGAGTTGTCCCCGCCGAGTTACCCCCAGCCTGTGGACAACTCTGTGCACAGGTCGTGGACAACCCCAAGAAAAGGGCCCCGCCGAGCCGAAACTCGACGGGGCCACAATCCCTAGTGGCTTCAGGCGCCCGCGGGCACCGGAAGTGGGAGTCCGGGGAGGCTCTGGTCGTTCGGCACCTTGCCGTCGACGAGGTAGTCCTCCACGACCTTGTCCACACCCGCGTTGCCGCCGGCGTAGATACCGTGGTCACCCTCACCGGTCACGGTGATCATCCGCGAGCCGGCGAACGCGCGGTGCGCACGGGTCGCGCCCTCGAGCGGGGTCGCCGGGTCGTTCACCGACTGGACGATCAGTACCGGCGGGACGCCGCGGCCGTCGAGCTTCGGCAGGTCGACCGGCTTGTTCTTCCAGAAGATGCACGGCTGGATCAGCCAGCCCGCGCCAAGCAGCGGCAGATCACGGTCGATCAGCTTCTGCGACTGCCGGATCACGCTGTTCCGGTTGCCGTACCACGGGCCCTCGTTGCAGGGGATGGACCAGAAGCTGGCGTTGTAGGAGTCGCCGTCGGTCGGGACGAACAGCGGCTGCGGGCCGATGACGCCGTCACCGTCCACCGTCTCCGCCTTGACCTTCTGCGCGGCCGAGGCCTTCTGCTGCTGCGTCGAGGTGCCCTCGGTCAGCGTCTTCAGGTTGACCAGGTAGTCGGCCAGCGCCGTGAAGTTGCGCTTCGAGTAGAGGTACGACGCGATGGTCGAGTCGAGGGCGTTGGCCGAAACCGGGACGCCGTCCACCTCGACCGGGTTCTGGGTCAGCGCGAAGCGGACCTTCTCGTAGGTCTGGCGCGCGGCTTCACCGGTCTTGCCGAAGCCGTAGACCTTGTCGTACTTGCCGATCCACGGCAAGAAGTCCTGACGCCAGCGGCGCTCGAAGCCGAGCGGCTGCCAGTCGAACGAGTTCTGCCAGGTGGTGGTGAACTCGGTCGCGGAGTCGAGCAGGAAGCGGCCGGTCCGGGTGGGGAACTGCTGCGCGTAGTGCGCGCCCATCCAGGTGCCCGCCGAGTAGCCGACCCAGTTGATCTTGTCGCGGCCCAGCAGGACACGCAGCAGGTCGATGTCGCGGATGGTCTGCGCGGTGTTGATGAGCGGGCCCAGCTCGCCGGACTTCACCTGGCAGGAGTCCGCCGCGTACTTGGTGGCGTCCAGGATCAGGTTGAGGTTCGCCCGGCTGCGGTCGCGCGGGTCGAGGTCCGAACCGGTGCCGATCGCGTTGCCGCAGGTGATGTTCGTGCTCTTGCCGGTGCCGCGCGGGTCGAGACCGATGATCTCCTGGTTCGCGCGAAGCTTCGTCTGGTTACGCAGGCGAGCCGGGAAGTTACGGCCCGGAGCGCCGGGGCCGCCCGGGTTCGTGATGACGCTGGCCGTCGCCTTGCCGCTGGTGGCGGCGAGACGGCTGACGGCGATCGTCAGGTCGATGTTCTCGTTCGTCTTGTACCAGTTACGCGGCGCGCGGTAGGTCGCACACTCGATGTTCTCGGCCCCCGGAGGCGGCGCGGACGGCAGCTCGCTGGCGGTGCACTTGTGCCAGTCCAGCTTCTGGTCCGCGTACTTCGCCGGAATGTTGGTGGAGTTCAGCGGCTGCTGCCCGGCAGCCTCCGGCCCTGCGAACGCAGGCGTGAACCCGGCCAGCATGGTGCCGGCGACAGCCGGGATCACCACCGCATAGCGGAGTTTCTTCATCCGATGCCCCTTTGATCATGCGTGCGAAGTTCCTGTTCGCGACTGCGGCTATTGATATCCGCCGGGGCCCGGGACGGCAACCGCCCTTCGTCGGATGAGGCGTCGCTGATCAAATCGATATCGGGCGCGCGTGACCCGGACGGGGGAGAGGTTCTAGGGTCATCGGGACCATCCGGGGGTACGGGAACGTTAGGTGAGGTCCGATGGTGTCAGGTAAGGCAGACGGGAAGGTGAGGGGTTTTCAGTTCAGCCCCTGGAACCTCCTGTTGATCATCCCGTTGCTGGTGCTGATCACGTCCTTGTTCAATTCGGACGGTCCCCGGCTGTTCGGGATGCCGTTCTTCTACTGGTTCCAGTTCGTGTTCGTCGCGGTCGGTGTCCTGTGCACCTGGATCGTCTACGTGATGACCAAGGACAAGCCGACCAGTGAGCGTCCCGACCGGCTGTCCGTGGACGAGCTCGACGAGGGGGACGTCAAGTGACCAACATCCAATGGCCAGAGCTGATCATCTTCACGATCCTCTTCGCGGTGGTCACCGTGCTCGGCTTCGTCGCGTCCCGCTGGAAGGCCGGCAACACCCTCGACCACCTGGACGAATGGGGTCTCGGCGGCCGCAAGTTCGGCTCGTGGATCACCTGGTTCCTGCTCGGCGGTGACCTCTACACGGCCTACACGTTCGTCGCGGTCCCCGCGCTGATGTTCAGCGCCGGCGCGATGGGCCTGTTCGCGCTGCCGTACACGATCATCGTCTACCCGATCGTGTTGATGCCGGCGCTGCGCATGTGGTCGGTCTCGCGTGTCCGCGGCTACGTCACGCCCGCCGACTTCGTCCGCGGCCGGTTCGGTTCGCCGACGCTGGCGCTGCTGATCGCGATCACCGGCATCGTCGCGACCATGCCGTACATCGCGCTGCAGCTCGTCGGCCTCGAAGCCGTGCTGCGGACGATGGGTATCAACGGCTCCGGCATCGTCGGCCACCTGCCGCTGCTGGTCGCCTTCATCATCCTGGCGGTCTACACCTACCAGTCGGGACTTCGCGCGCCCGCGCTGATCGCGTTCGTCAAGGACATCCTGATCTATCTCGTCATCATCGTCGCGATCATCTACCTGCCCTCGAAGCTCGGCGGCTGGTCGGAGATCTTCGACGCGGCCGACGCGAAGTTCGACAAGACGCCTTCGCAGGCGGACGGCATTCTGCTCAACGCCAACAACCAGTTGCAGTACGCCACGCTGGCCCTCGGCTCGGCGCTCGCGCTGTTCCTGTACCCGCACTCGCTCACCAGCGTGCTCGCCTCGCGCGGCCGCAGCGTGATCAAGCGGAACATGGTCGCGCTGCCGGCGTACTCGCTGGTGCTGGGCCTGCTGGCGCTGCTCGGCTATGTCGCCATCAGCGCGTCGGTCTCGCCGATCACCAACAACGCGACCGGCAAGCCGGACACGAACACCGTCGTCCCGGTGCTGTTCGACACGCAGTTCTCGTCGTGGTTCGCCGGGATCGCGTTCGCCGCGATCGGCATCGGCGCGCTGGTGCCCGCGGCGATCATGTCGATCGCGGCGGCCAACCTGTGGACCCGCAATATCTACAAGGAGTACATCAAGAAGAACGCGACGCCGGGCGAAGAGGCGAAGCAGGCCAAGCTCGCTTCGCTGATCGTGAAGTTCGGCGCGGTGGCGTTCATCCTGTTCATCGACCCGCAGTTCTCGATCGACCTACAGCTCATCGGCGGTGTGCTGATCCTGCAGACACTGCCGGCGGTCGCGATCTCGCTCTACACGCGGTGGTTCCACCGCTGGGGCCTGATCGCCGGCTGGGTGGTCGGCATCGGCTGGGGTCTGGTCATGCTCTACAACATCCCCAACCCGGCGACCGGCAAGGCGCACTTCGGTGGCTCGGCGCTGAAGCTCGGCGATCTGTCGATCTTCGGCTGGCACCCGCTCAGCGGCTCGCAGCTGCAGATCTACGTCGGGTTCGTGGCGCTGATCGCGAACCTGCTGATCGCCGTGATCTTCACGGTGATCGCGCGGCAGCTGAAGGTCTTCAACGGCACGGACGACACCGAGGCCGCGGACTATCACGCCGACGAACACGACAAGGATCTCCGGGAAATCGGCGTCCACTGAGTCAGCTTCGAGAAGGGGCCGCGTCCTGCCGGGACGCGGCCCTTTTCGTCGCGGCGTTCGCGGCGAGAAAGAGCACGAGCCCGTTCAGCAGGTGCCAGAGGAAATGCGTCCCGGCGGGGAAATTCCCGCAGACGGTGTGGTCGGCCGTGCGGGACGAAAGGGACACCCCGAAAACGCCCGCGGCGAGCGCGAACCTGCGACGGTCTTCACCCCTGAGAATGACCGCGAAGATCACGAGCCCGATCAACGCCGACAGGTACAGCCCGCCGCCCAGCGACGCGACGACGGCGGTGAAGGCGAGGAACACGGGGATGCCGAGCCAGGCCAGCCGTCGGCGGACGCCGAAGAACACGTGCGGGAACACGGCGGCGTAGTACAGGACGAACACCAGGATGAAGCCGGTGTCCGCGGCCGCGGACCAGCGGGTGGCGAGCAGATGGAATGCCGTGCTGCCGAGGAACACCAGCCCGATAAGGGCGCCGAACACGCGGCCCTTCGGCTGCCGCCAGACCGCGATGGCCGCGATCAGGAACGCGAGATTGCTGAGGCTGTTGAGCGGCTCGCCCCAGAGCCCGGGGGCGAGGCGTTCGCAGTAGCCGTCGACGTACGCCGTCCAGTTCACTCCCCCAGGTAACCGTGCCCGCGTGAACTGCGGATGTCTTCGACGTCGCCCACCGGATCTCCGAGTCCTGAAGGGGCCCTTTGAGACGTTCAACGTCCCCAAGGTCCCCTTCGAGACACCCACCCCGAGTTGTCCACACCCACCCACCGTTGTGGACAACTCGGCCCCCTGGACCACCGAAACCCACCCCGCGTCACCCCCTCCCGATACGCTGGTGCGGGGCGCGCCCCCCTGGGAGTGGTGGGGGGTGGGGTAACGCGCGGGGCAAAGCAAAAAGAGCTGGTCAGGGCGTTGTGGAGCAGGCCGTCAGGCGTCGGGTGAGGAAGCGGCGTTGCGGTTCCGAGCAGGGCAGCGCGAGCGCTCGCCGGTAGTGTTCCGCGGCTCGCGCCGGGTCGCCGGCCCGCAGCCACAGTGCGCCGAGCACGGCGGGAAGCAGGGTGTAGTCCGGCAGGTCGGCCTCGATGGCTTCGAGTTCCGCGATCCCGGCGGCGGCGCCGTCCACCATCGAAAGCGCGATCGCGCGGTTCAGCCGCGCCACCGGCGACGGCCGCAGCGCCAGCAGATCGTCGTACAGGCCGACGATCCGGCGCCAGTCCGGCGGCGAAGCGGTGCTGTGGCACAGCGCGATCGCCGCCTCGACGTGGTACGCCGACATCTCCGGCCCGGTGCACGCCCGCTCGAACAGCCGCGTCCCCTCGGCGATCATCGCGTGATCCCAGCGGTCCCGGTCCTGCTCGTCGAGCAGCAGCAGATCCCCCTCTCGGTCGACCCGCGCGGGCAGCCTGCTCCCCTGCAACAGCATCAGCGCGACCAGCGCCCGCACCCTCGGCAGATCCGTCTTCGGCTCAGCTAGCAGCAGTCGCCCCAGCCGGATCGCCTCCCCGCACAGTTCGCCGCGGACCGCGACCTCTCCGGTCGTCGCGTCGTAGCCTTCGTTGAAGAGCAGGTAGAGCACGGCCAGCACACTGTCCACTCTGGACTCCAGTGCGTCCGGACCCGGCAGTGAAAGCGGCTTTCCCGACTCCCGCAACCACTTCTTCGCCCGCACGAGCCGCTGCGCCACCGTCGCCGGTTTCGTCAGCAGGGCCGCCGCGATCTCGTTCACCCCTAGCCCGCCGACGGTCTTCAACGTCAGCGCCACCTGCGAGACCGTCGGTAGCGCGGGATGGCAGCACAGCAACATCAGCACGAGTTCGTCGTCCGTGCCCCGGCCGTCCTCGTGACCGTCGAGCTCCACCAGCCGCGGCAGCAAGGCGCGCAACGTCTGTTCGCGCCGGACAACGTCCATCGCCCGGTTCCGGGCGGCGCGGAACAACCAGCCCTGAGGGTTGTCCGGCACACCGCACTGCGGCCAGGTGCGCAGCGCCTGTTCCAGCGCGTCGGCTACGGCCTCCTCGGCGAGGTCCAGCCGTTCGGGGCCGAGTGCCCTGGCCAGCGTGGCGACGATCCGCCCGGCACTGTGCCGGAACAGATGCTCCACCACGCCGGCCGGGCGCATCAGTCCTCGCAACCGCGTTCGCCGACCTTGCGCACCTCGATCGGCCCGAACGCCAGATGCGGATGCGTCGCGAAGATCTTCTCCGCCTGATCGAGGTCCGCGGCCTCGATCACCTGGTAGCCGCCGACGATCTCGGTGGCCTCGGTGTGCGGGCCGTCGGTCGCGCCGACCTCACCGCCGGAACCGCGCAGCACCCGGCCGCCCCTCGACAGCCCACCACCGCCGACGAAGCGGCCTTCCTTGGTGCGTTCGTCCGCCCAGGCCAGATAGCTCTCGAGCACACGTTGCGCTTCGTCGGGGCCGAGGTGGTCGTGCGAGTCCGCGGTGGAACGGATGAAACCGATGTAGTGGGGCATGGTGTCCTCCTTGGGGATCGATGGTCCCTAGACGAACGAGCCCCCGGCGAATCGACATCAGTAGCGGAAGAGCCGGTCGTGCAGTTCACGCTGCCGCGCGAACCAGGCACTCAGCCTGGTCCGGCGGCGCCGCCGTTTCAACACCTGCCGGACGTCGCGCACACACGGTTCGTGGGGCGCGAAGGCCTTCCCGGTCAGGAGGACGGCGTAATGGCCATCCGGGCAGCGACCGGAAACGGAGATCATGCCCGGGGTCAGGTCGTCGACGAAATCGATCGAGCCGACCCCGACCACGGACCGGCGGTCGCAGGTGGGGCAGTAGACGACGAACACCTCACAGCTCCAGCCGCCAGGTCTGCCCGGTCAGCTCGTAACCGAAGCCCGTGATCGTCTCCTCGCTCACCAGCTGGAAGCCGGCCTTCCGGTAGATCGCCCGCGCCGCCTCCAGCAACGAGACCGTCCAGAGTTCCATCGCCTGGTAGCCGGAGGCCCTCGCGAACTCGACGCATTCGGCGACCAGGCGTTTCCCGACGCCACGTCCCCGCGCGGCCGGTTCCAGGAGCAGCATCCGCAGCTTCGCGGTGGTGCCGTCTTCGGCGGGCATGCAGAAGATGCTGCCGACGCGTTCGCCGTCGAGTTCGGCGATCCAGCCCGCTTGGCGCGGGTCTCCGCGCCGGTCGACGTACTCCGCGACGACACGGGCGACGAGCGCTTCGAAACGTTCGTCCCAGCCGTACTCGCGGGAGTAGAGGGCGCCGTGGCGGTGGACCACCCAGCCGAAGTCACCCGGCCGGGGCGGGCGCAGGACCAGCGCGGGATCCGAGGCGCGCTCGCCGACCAGAGAGGTGATCGTGTCCATGGCGCCGAGCAGCCGTTTCTGCTCGTCTTCGCCGAACTTGCCGAGCAGCGAGCCGATCCGGCCCACGGATCGTTCGTCGAGGACGGCGAACGCCTTACGGCCGTTCTCGGTCAGCCGGACGATCTGACGGCGTGCGTCCTCGTCACTGCGTTCGCGGGTGAGGAGACCTCGCCCTTCGAGCCTCGCGAGCAGCCTGCTCGCGTACCCGGCGTCGAGGTCGAGACGTTTGCGCAGGTCGGTGACCTGGGTCGAATCCTGCTGCGCGAGTTCGAAGATGACCCTGGCTTCGCTCAGGGAGTACTCGGCGTCGGCCGGTCCTTCGTCGAGGACGCCGATCACGCCGGTGTACAGGCGGTTGAAGGCCCGGACGGTCGCCACCCGGTCCGCGGATCGATTCATTTGACCACCTCAACAGATTCGTTGACTGGGTCAAGTGTTACCCCGCGAAGCGGTGAAGGCAAGAAATCTTTCGGGTCCGGACATATGGAAACCCCGTGATGCTGCCAGGTCGGGGGTCCGCCAGCATCACGGGGTCGTAGTGGGTATCGACGCCGCGTTCCGCGGCGTTACACCTCACGCACTATGTGTCGTAGGTCACTCGAACGGGCGACACCTACAACGGTTGTTGTCGGGTCAGCGCATGTGCGTGTGACGCGCCTGGGAGATAGCGATGAGCTCCTGACGAACGGTCGCGGTGGCCGCGGTGTCGATCGCCCGGTTCAGGGCCCGGCGAGTACGAGCCTCGGCGCGACGGGCACGGAGCTTGGCGGCGATGTTGTTCATCGGTTTTGTCATCCCCTTGGGAGTAGATCTTGCGTCTTCGTGGCTGTGCTTCTAGTATGCACCCTTTTTCACAAGGAAGCCAACGATTATCCGGTGACTTGGCACACCTGCCGATGAATCATCGGCAACAAGAGCGTAAAACCGGAGAGATTTGGTGGCGCCGGTCACTTCTTGGTAACGCCGAAGGTGCGACAAAGCGGCGGTAGGACTCTCTACCGCTTTCTAGGATTTACGCGATACAGCCTGAGAGAGGCTTAGTCCCGGCCGAGCAGGTAGTGGCCGAAGTGCGGGACGGTGAAGGCGATGTGCCCGCGTTCGGCGGAGTACACCAGGCCCTTCTTCATCAGGCTGTCCCGCGCCGGAGACAGCGAGGAAGGCTTCCGCCCCAGGTAGACGGCCACATCGGCGGTGCCGGCGGACTCGTCCCGGCCCTGGGTCAGCTCGGCCATCGCGAGCAGGTACTCGCGTTCGGCAGGTGTCGCGCGCTCGTAGCGAGAGCCGAAGAAGCCGACCGCGAGCTCCGATTCGGCCTCTGGCGCCGCGACCTGGACGTCCTTCACGGTGATCGGATCCGCCGGTGCGGCGTCCCAGGCGGCCTTGCCGTAGGCCTGGATGAAGTACGGATATCCGCCCGACGCGTCGAACAGGGCGTCCAGCGCCTCCGGTTCGATGCCCGCGTCCTCGCGTTCGATGGGCGCCATCACCGCGAGGTCGGCGTCTTCGCGCTCCAGCCGGTCGATACGCGCGTAACGGAAGAGGCGTTCCGAGTACGACTTCGACGCCGAAAGGACGGCGGGTACGTGCGGCAGCCCCGCGCCGACCACGACCAGCGGCGCCCCGGACTGCGACAGCTCGTGGCAGGCGGCGCAGAGCGCGGAAACGTCCTCCGGCAGCAGGTCCTGGATCTCGTCGATCAGCAGCGCGACCCCGGTGCCGACGTCGGCCGCCAGCTCGGCGACCTCGGTGAACAGCTCGACCAAGTCGATCTCGATGTCGCCCGAATCTGCGCGGCCCTGAGCGGCGGGCACGTCGATGCCCGGTTGCCAGCGGTCACGGAGTTTCGCGTCCGGTTTGTTGGCGCGCAGCGCGAACGCCTTGAGCACGCCGAGCACCTGCTCGACCCGGTCCGGCGCGCGATGGCGCACGGCGAGGTCGCGGATCGCGCGGTGCAACGCGGCCGACAGCGGCCGCCGAAGTTCGGTGTCCGGGCGGGCTTCGATCTTGCCCGCGCCCCAGCCGTGCTTGATGGCCCGCGAACGCAGCTCGCCCAGCAGCACGGTCTTCCCCACGCCACGCAGGCCGGTCAGCATCAGGCTGCGTTCGGGTCTCCCGCGGGCGACCCGTTCGAGCACGACCTCGAAGGCCTGGAGCTCGCGCACGCGGCCTGCCAGCTCGGGCGGCCGTTGACCGGCGCCCGGGGCGAAGGGGTTGCGGATGGGATCCACTCTCACACGCTATCGGCGTTTCTAGCTCTCGCCCGATATTCGGTGATATTTGCCTACGGCGTGTCGCGCTGACGGAAAAGCGCCGAAGAGGCGCGGCTCCGCTCTGCCCCTACCTTGATCAAATCGGCGCCTCTTCATCGCATTTCCGTGGCCTTCGGCCAAAAAGAGGCGCGCGACGATGAAGTCTCCGTCGGGCGCTGGGCGCCCTTCGGGAGACCTTGCGGTTACTCCGAGTGGACGGGTCTGCAGCCCCGTCCCTCGTTCCTAGTCGCGCAGGTTGCGCTCGGCGTAGACCGCCATCGCGTCACGGATGTACTCCGCGGTCCCCTCGCCGTGCTTCTCGTCGTACTGCCCGTAGCGCGGGTCGTCGACGTACAGCTGCCCGAGACCGGCGAAGTAGCCCTTCGACACGGCACGCACGGCCGGCCGAAGCCACTCGTACAGCCGCTGCGTGATCGCCTGGGCCTCGTCACCGTCGGCGGGCAGACCCTTGGCACGGGCCTCACCGAAAGCGGCGGCGATGTCCTTCTGCTCCTGCTGGTGCGCCTTCTTGTCCTCGGCGCTCAGCGACTTCCACCACCGGTCACCCTGCTTGTAGGCGTCGGCGCCCCAGCGTTCGGTGACCTCCTTCTCGTACTTCGTGTGGTCGAAGCCGTCGAACACTTCCGTTGCCATCAGTTGTTCACCTCTTTCTGTCTTCTTCAAGGTCGTCCTGACCGATTCGATCTGCCGTCCGAGCCGCTGTCGCTCCTGCTCCAGCCACTTCAGGTGCGTGCGCAGCGCCGCTGTCGTGTCCTGCTCCCCTTCGAGGACTTCGCCGATCGCGGGCAGGCTCAGCCCGAGTTCGCGAAGCAGCAGGATCCGTTGCAGCCGCACCAGCGCGTCCTGGTCGTAGTAGCGGTATCCGTTGCTCCCCACCCGGCTCGGTTCGAGCAGCCCGATGTCGCCGTAGTGGCGCAGCGTGCGGCTCGTGGTCCCGGCCGAGCGGGCGATGTCCTGGATCGACCACTCCTTCTCGTTCGGCATGTCCACGAAGGTAGAGGTTGACGTTGCGTCAAAGTCAATCGAAGTTCACCCGTCCGTGGCATGGTTCACGAATGAAGACATTCGCGCTGGTCATCGCCGCTGCGCTGACCTTGACGACGGCCGGGGTCGCCGACGCGCATCCGCGTCGCACCTTCGACATCCAGGCTCACCGCGGCGGGCTCGGCCTCACGGTCGAGAGCACGCTCGCGTCCTTCGGCAAGGCGATGGAGCTGGGGGTGACCACGCTCGAACTCGACATCCAGATCACCAAGGACGGTCGCGAGGTGATCACCCACGACCGCAAGACGACCCCCGCGAAGTGCCGCGACACCGCGCCCGCGACGCCCGGCGACCCGGCGTACCCGTACGTCGGCAAATACGTGAAGGACCTGACGTTCGCACAGGTCCGCACGCTGGACTGCGGTTCGATCCGGCAGCCCGCGCATCCCGGCCAGACGCTCTCCCCCGGCGCCAAGATGCCGACGCTCGCCGAGCTCTTCCAGCTCGCCCGCGACCACCACGCCTGGGGTCTCAAGTTCAACATCGAGACGAAGGTCGAGGCCGCCGCGCCGCACGAGACGGCGCCGCGTGAGCAGTTCGTCCAGCGGGCCGTGCGCGAGATCGTGCGCGGCGGGTTCGCGCACAACGTCTCGATCCAGAGCTTCGACTGGGGCGCGCTGATGCGGTTCCGCGAGGTCGCGCCGTGGCTCCCGACGGTCGCGCTGACCCAGCCCGAGTTCCTGCAGGTCGGGCAGCCGGGCAAATCGCCGTGGCTCGGCGGGCTCGACATCGACGACTTCGGCGGCAGCCCCGTCCGCGCGGTGAAGTCGTTCGGCGCGAAGGCGCTCTCGCCGGTGCACGGCAACCCGCAGGGCGGCAAGGTGGGCGACCCCGACTACCGGCCCTTCACGACGAAGGCCCTGGTCACCGAGGCGCACCGGGCCGGGATCAAGGTCGTGCCCTGGACGATCAACGACCCGGCCACCATGCACAAGCTCATCGACGACGGCGTCGACGGCATCATCACCGACTACCCGGACCGGCTGCGGGAGGTCGCGGCGGACCGCGGTTTCAAGCTGCCGAAGTCGTATCGAGCCCGCTAGAGGAATCTAGCTCTATCTAGTGCCAGAGAAATATTCCGGGATACACCGTTAGCGCGGTTCGGCGACGTGGCGGGCGGGAAGACTGGGGTTAGGTTTGTTTCCCGGGTCCGGATCAGAAAGGTTACGACCGTGATTCTCCGTCGCGTCGCACGTCCGCTTCTCGCCGCGATCTTCATCTCCGGTGGGATCGGCGCGCTGAGGGACACCCAGGGGCACGCCAAAGCCGCGGAGCCGTTCCTCACCCAGTCCTTCGACAAGCTGGAGGGCGTGGTGCCGGAATCGGTGCCGCGCGACCCCGCCACCCTCGTCCGGATCGACGCCGCGGTGAAGGTCGGGGCCGGGGTCGCGCTCGCCGCCGGCAAGGCGCCGCGCCTGGCCTCGCTGCTGCTGCTCGGCAGCCTCGTCCCGACGACGCTGGCCGCGCACCGGTTCTGGGAGATCAACGAACCGGCCGAACGTCAGCAGCAGCAGATCCAGTTCATCAAGAACGCCGGCCTGGCCGGTGGCCTGCTGCTCGCCGCCGCCGACACCGCCGGCAAGCCGTCGCTCGGCTGGCGCGCGAAGCGGGCCGCCTCCAAGACGGAGAAGCGCGCCGAGAAGCTGGCGAAGAAGGCCGAGAAGGCCATCACGAAGTAAACGCCCGCGTTTAGTCCTCTGGATGCGAGGCGTATCCAGAGGACTAAACGCGCGGGGTCACGAGGTGAGGGCCTCGATGTCCTCCGCCTCGACGACGGTGCGCACCTCGACCTCGATCTCGTCGAACAGCGCGGCGTAGGACTCGGCGAACGAGACGGCCTCGGCCAGGTCCTTGGCGTTGAACAGCGCGAACCCGCCGATGACCTCCTTGGCCTCGGTGAACGGGCCGTCGGTCGCGGTGATCTTGCCGCCGCGGCCCTTGCGGACCTTCGCGCCCTTCTCCGACGGGTGCACGCCCTCCGCCGTGATCAGGATGCCCTTCTCGAACGAGTCCTCGATGAAGGCGCCCATCTTCTCGATGAACTCCTTGCTCGGGTTCCGGGCTTCCGGGGCGCTCTCGTCGAGCCGGTGCATCATCAGAAACCGCATCGCTGCTCCTCAGTGTCTTGGCGGGGCTGTTTCTACCCCGCCTTCACCGACGCGTCGAGCGGCTCGACGGCGGTTCGACATTTCGTCCCGGAAGTTTTTCCTAGCGGCTCGCGACCTTCTTGTACTGGGCCGTCGCGAGCGGCGCGAAGATCGCGATGATGGCGACGCAGCACAGGATCGCGTACAGCGAGGCGTGCTCGGCGGGCCAGCCCGTCGGTGCCGCGCCGAAGCGGTTCCCGAAGAGGTCACGGGCCGAGTTGATCACCGCGGTGAACGGGTTCCAGTCCGCGATCGCCTTCAGCACACCCGGCAGCTTGTCCGCCGGGACGAACGCCGTCGAGATGAAGCTCAGCGGGAACATCCACATCAACCCGGCGCTCTGCGCCACCTCGACGCTGCGCGCGACGAGCCCGATCCACGCGCCGACCCAGGACAGCGCCCAGGCGAACATCAGCATCACCAGGTAGCCGAGCACCGCGTCGAGGAAACTGCCGCGGATCCGCCAGCCGACGAGCAGCCCGCACAGCGACATGACGATCAGGGCGACCACGCTGATCACCAGATCCGACGTCGTCCGCCCGAAGATCACCGCGAGCCGGGAGATCGGCAGCGAACGGAACCGGTCGATGATGCCCTTCTGCAGGTCGTTCGCGAAGCCGATCACGGTGAACGCCGAGTTGAACGCGACCGTCTGCGCGAAGATGCCCGCGATCAGGAACTCGCGATACGCGAGGCCGCCCGCTTCCCCGCCGATCGCGTCGCCGAAGACGTACGCGAACAGCAGCACGAACATGATCGGCTGCAGGGTCGCCGCCATCAGCCAGTCCGGGTTGCGCTGGACGTTCTTCAGGTTCCGCCAGGTGATCACGCCACCGTCGGAAAAGGCCTTCGCGACCGCGCTCACTTCTTGTCCCCCTCGTCCGTGGCGTGCCCTGTCAGCGAAAGGAAGACGTCATCGAGCGTCGGCCGGTGCAGCGCGACGTCCTGGACGGCGACGCCCTGCGCGTCCAGCCGCCGCAGTGCCTCGATCAACGCCTTCGGACCGCCCTCGACCAGGACGTCGACCTTGCGGGTGTGCTCGTCGACCGACGGCGTGCCCGAGCCGACCTCGGTCAGCACCTGGGTGGTCATGGCGAGATCGCTCGCGTTCGCCACGACGAGCTCCAGCCGCTCGCCGCCGATCTCCTGCTTGAGCTCGTCGGCGGTGCCGCGCGCGATGACCTTCCCCTTGTCGATCACCACGATCGAGTCGGCGAGCTGATCCGCCTCCTCCAGATACTGCGTGGTCAGCAGCACGGTGGTGCCGTCGGCGACGAGCTCCTTGATGACCTCCCAGGTGTCGATCCGGCCGCGCGGGTCGAGCCCGGTGGTCGGTTCGTCGAGGATCACCACGGTCGGCTCGGCGACCAGCGCGCCCGCGAGGTCGAGCCGCCGCCGCATCCCGCCGGAGTACGTCTTGGCGGGACGATCCGCCGCGTCCTCCAGCCGGAACCGGGCGAGCAGCTCACGTGCCCGCGACTTCGCCGCGGCCTTCTTGCTCCCGTACAGCCTGCCGACCATGTACAGGTTCTCGAAGCCGGTGAGGTTCTCGTCCACGGCGGCGTACTGCCCGGAGAGCCCGATCGACCGCCGGACGGCGTCGGGATGGGCCAGCACGTCGTGCCCGGCCACCTCCGCTTCGCCCGAATCCGGGCGAAGCAGCGTGGTCAGGATGCGGACCGTCGTCGTCTTCCCGGCACCGTTCGGCCCCAGCAGGCCGAGCACCTTGCCCTGGGGGATCGACAGATCGACCCCGTCGAGCGCGCGTGTGGACCCGTAGGTTTTGACCAGCGCTTTCGCCTGAACTGCGAACATGCGGCCAACCTAGACCCCGGCACCGACAAAGACACCGGGGTTTTTCCCCGATCCGCTCCGGGCGAACGGCTTACTTCTCGAGGATAGCCGTCACGCCCTGGCCGCCCGCGGCGCAGATCGAGATGAGCCCGCGGCCGGAACCCTTCTCGTTCAACAGTTTCGCGAGGGTGGCGACGATACGGCCACCGGTCGCGGCGAACGGGTGCCCGGCCGCCAGCGAGGAGCCGTTGACGTTCAGCTTCGCCCGATCGATGGAGCCGAGAGGTTCGTCGAGGCCAAGCTTCGACTTCGCGAACTGCGGGTCCTCCCACGCCTTGAGGGTGGCGAGCACCTGCGACGCGAAAGCCTCGTGGATCTCGTAGAAGTCGAAGTCCTGCAAAGTGAGCCCGGCCCTCGTGAGCATCTGCGGGACGGCGTACGCGGGCGCCATCAGCAGGCCCTCGTCGCCGTGGACGTAGTCGACGGCCGCGGTCTGCGAGAACGTCAGGTACGCCAGCACCGGCAGTTTCCGCGCCTTGGCCCACTGCTCGGTCGCGAGCAGGACGGTCGACGCGCCGTCGGACAGCGGCGTCGAGTTGCCCGCGGTCATCGTGCCCTCGGGGCCACCGAAGGCGGGCTTCAGCTTCGCGAGCTTCTCGACGCTGGAGTCCGGCCGCAGGTTCTGATCACGCGCCAGCTTCAGGTACGGCGTGACGAGGTCGTCGAAGAAGCCCTTGTCGTACGCGGCGCCGAGCCGCTGGTGGCTGGTCGCGGCGAGTTCGTCCTGCGCCTCGCGGGTGATCTCCCAGACCTTCGCGGTCAGCGCCGCGTGCTCGCCCATGGAAAGGCCGGTGCGCGGCTCGGAGTTGCGCGGGATCTCGGGGACGATGTGGCCGGGGCGCAGCTTCGCGGCGAGCTTCAACCGCTCGGGCAGCGTCTTCGCGGCGTTGAGCTGCACCAGGATCTGGCGCAGGTCGTCGTTGACCGCCAGCGGCGCGTCGGACGTCGTGTCGACGCCGCCCGCGATGGCCGAGTCGATCTGGCCGAGGGCGATCTTGTTGGCGACGTTGATGATCGCCTGGAGGCCGGTGCCGCAGGCCATCTGCACGTCGGACGCCGGGGTGGCGGGGTTCAGCCTGCTGCCGAGCACGCTTTCGCGGGCGAGGTTGAAGTCACGCGCGTGCTTGAGCACGGCGCCGGCGGCGACCTCGCCGATCACCTCGTCCTGCAGGGAGAAGCGGCTGACCAGGCCGTCGAGGGCGGCCGTGAACATGTCCTGGTTCGACGCTTTCGCGTACGGACCGTTCGAGCGGGCGAAGGGGATCCGGTTACCGCCGATGATCGCGACCTTGCGCACGGGTGCCGTCCTTTTCGTGGCCATTTTTTCCACTCCTCCGTAGGCTCTCTCACACTGTAACCTACTAGCGAGTAGGTTAGACTGCGACGTGACGCAAACTGCACGGGAGGCACGTAATGGCTGACAGGTACCAGCAGTTCACGAAATCCCCAGTGGGGAAGTTCGTGGTGCCGAAGCTCGGCCTGCCGAACCCCGCCACGCTTCGCCGGTACAAGCCCGGCCAGCCCGCTCTCGAGGGTCCCGCACTTCTGGGTGCCGCGCCGGGCGGCCGTCTCGAAAAGGTGATCGAGGCGCAGCTGCACCGCGCGGGCATCGAGGTCCTCTCGACGGCGGCCGACAGGCACGCCGCGCTCGTCTTCGACGCGACAGGCGTGAAGGACCCGAAGCAGCTTCGCGAGGTCTACAACTTCTTCCACCCGGTGATCCGGAGCGTCGGGCCGTCGGGCCGCGTCGTCGTCCTCGGGACGCCGCCGGAACTGGCCGAAGGGCACGAGCGGATCGCCCAGCGCGCTCTCGAAGGCTTCGTTCGCTCCGTCGGTAAGGAATTGAAGCGCGGCGCGACCGCCCAGCTCGTGTACGTCGCCGAAGGAGCCGAAGAGGCCACCGAGTCCACGCTCCGGTTCCTGCTTTCGTCGAAGTCCGCCTTCGTGGACGCCCAGGTCATCCGCGTGGGCACCGAGACCAAGACCGCCTCCGCCCCGGCCGACTGGACGAAACCCCTCGAAGGCAAGGTCGCGCTGGTCACCGGTGCTTCCCGCGGGATCGGCGCGGCCATCGCCGAGGTGCTGGGCCGCGACGGCGCCCACGTCGTCGCGCTCGACATCCCCGCGCAGGGCGCGGACCTGTCCAAGGTGGCCAACAAGGTCGGCGGCTCGTCGCTGCAGCTGGACATCACCGCCGCCGACGCGCCGGAGAAGCTCGCCGAGTACCTGACCACGCGCCACGGCGGCGTCGACATCGTCGTGCACAACGCGGGCATCACGCGGGACAAGACGCTCGGCAACATGACCGAAGGCGGCTGGGACTCGGTCATCGCGGTCAACCTCGCCTCGCAGCTCGCGGTGAACGAAAAGCTCCTCGCCGACAAGGTGCTGCACGAGAACGGCCGGATCATCGGCGTCTCCTCGATCGCCGGGATCGCGGGCAACGTCGGCCAGACCAACTACGCCACCAGCAAGGCGGGCGTCATCGGCATGGTGAACGACGGCGCGCCGAAGCTCGCCGAGTACGGCGCCACGATCAACGCCGTCGCGCCCGGCTTCATCGAAACCAAGATGACCGCCGCCGTCCCGCTGTTCATCCGCGAGGCCGGGCGGCGGCTGTCCAGCCTCGGCCAGGGTGGGCTCCCGGTCGACGTCGCCGAGACGATCGCCTGGTACGCGAACCCGGCTTCGGCCGCGGTCAACGGCAACGTGGTCCGCGTCTGCGGCCAGGCACTGCTGGGGGCGTGAGCATGGCCGTCAAGGAACTCCACGAGTCGCCGAGTCTGTCTTCGCTGTACCCCAAGGCGTTGCTCGGTTCGCTGCGCAAGAGCGGCGGGGACACGCTCCCGGGCACCGAGTTCGTCCGCGAGGGCGTCGTCGTCGACCCGGCGCACCTCGCCGCGTACAACCAGGTGTGCGGATTCCGGCTGGACGACGTGCTCCCGGCGACGTATCCGCACATCCTCGCGTTCCCGCTGCAGATGGCGCTGATGACCGAGGCCGACTTCCCGTTCCCGTTGCTGGGCATGGTGCACGTCGCGAACCGGATCACCCAGCACCGGCAGCTGCGGCTCGACGAGTCGTTCACCTTGCGCGTGCGCGCCGAGGATCTGCGCCCGCACGAGAAGGGCAAGCAGTTCGACGTCGTCAGCGAACTGCTGGTCAACGACAGTCCTGCGTGGACGGACGTCAGCACGTATCTGCGCCGCGGCGGCGGCAGCGGCGAGAAGACCTCGCGCGGCCAGCTCTCGCAGCCGACGGCCAACGCGATCTGGCACGTGCCCGGCGACATCGGCCGCCGCTACGCCGAGGTCTCCGGCGACCGCAACCCGATCCACCTGCACCCGATCACGGCGAAGGCGTTCGGCTTCCCGGCGGCGATCGCGCACGGCATGTGGACGAAGGCGCACGCGCTCGCGGCGTTCGAGGGCAGGCTCCCGGAGGCGTTCACCGTCGACGTCAAGTTCAAGCAGCCGGTCCTGCTGCCCGCGAAGGCGGCTTTCACCACCTGGAGTGAAGGCGACGGCTGGGCTTTCGAACTGTGGAACGCGCGCAAGCCGAAGCCGCACCTGGAGGGCTCAGTCGTCGCTCTCTGACGGCTTCCAGATCTCGCCCTCGACCAGGTCGTTGAACCCGAGCCAGACCAGGTTCATCAGCCACGAGGCGAGCACGCCGTCGGAGACGTCGGGGTGGTCGAGCGCCCAGTCGGCCAGCGACTCGGCCGCCCCGACCAGCGCGGCGGACAGCCCGGCGCCGGAGAACTCGGCCTGCTCGCCGAGGCCCTTGCGGGTGCCGGCGGAGACGACCAGCGCGGCGACCAGCTCGATCGCGCGGGTGCGCATGTCGGTGATCTCCGCGGCGAAGGCGCCGCCGACGGTCATGGCCTGGCGGTGCAGCACCGTCCAGGACTCGCGGTAGTCGGCGACGAAGCGGTAGAACGCGCGCAGGCCGTGCCAAAGCTGCATGTCGGGCGGCAGATCGGGTTTGATCCCGTCCTGCACCGCCTCCAGCAGGCGGGTGGCTTCGCGGCGGATGCACGCGCCGAAGAGATCTTCCTTGGACCCGAGGTAGGTGTAGATCATCGGCTTGGACACGCCGGCGACCTCGGAGATCTCGTCCATCGACGCGGAGTGATAGCCGTAGCGCGAGAACACCGAGACCGCAGCGTCCAGGATCTGGCGTTCCCGCACCGCTCTCGGCAGCCGTTTGGCGCGTTCGGCGGGACGCGGCACTTCCTCGGACACTCAGGACCTCCCATTAGTTCGCGTAAGACGCTACCGGGCCACCACCGGCAAGGGTGATTTCGGCACGCTTGCCCGCTTACCTACTCGCGGGTAGCCTTACGCTCGGGTAGGCGGGAACTGGAGGGAAGATGACCGAGATCGTGGGGCTGACCGGCCGCGCGCTGGTCGACGTGCTGGAACGGATCGAGCCGGATTCCGCCGAAGCGCACTCTCTCGACGTCAACGAGGTCGCGGGCGCCATCGACCCGAAGGACCTCGGCAAGGACGACGTCCGGCGGCTGCTGGCCGCACTGGGACGGCTCGCCGAATCTGCGCCGGCGTTCGACCTCCGCAAGGTGGACCCGGCCCGCTTCGCGAACCTCGTCGCGCGCGCCTCGCGTGCGCAACTCGAGAGCGTCGTCGCCGAACGGTCGCTCCGGGAACGCGTGCTGCGCGAGATCTTCGACCGTATGGGCGCCCACATCCGGCAGGACCGCGCGAAAAGCCTGCACGCGGTGGTGCACTGGCGGCTGTCCGGCGGCACCGGGGCGGGTGGGTACGACCGCTACGAGACGGTGATCTCGCACGGCGAGTGCACGGTCGACCGGGACATGCGGGAGAAGCCGAGGGTGACGATCACGATCGCGCCCGTCGATTTCTTCCGGCTCATCACCCACCAGGCGACGCCCGCTGTGCTATTCGTCACCGGAAAGATCAAAGTAAAAGGTGACCTGGCGTTCGCGGCCGGTCTGATCGGTTTCTTCGACCTTCCGAAACCGTCCTGAACCCGGCGGAGCGGATACACTTCCGTGCCGTGCCCCGAAATTCTCCGAACCGGCGCTGGCGGGACAAGGTACGCCTTTCCCGTCCGTCGAGGCCGCACAAAACGCGCACCGCCGGCGAACACGTCGTCAACGCCTTCGCGGAGAAACTCGAGCTCACCAAACTGAGCCCCGAGCAGTTCACCCAGGTGCTGGAAACCCTGCACATGCTCGGCGAAACCGGTGCGGGCATCGAGCTGAGCTCACTGGAGACCGAGGTGCTCGTCGACGTCGTGCAACGCGCGTCGCGGGAGCAGCTCAAGGCCATCGCCGATCATCCGGAACTGCGTTCGGCGTTCCTCGACGAGATTTTCCGCAGAATGTCGGATCATTTCGTTCCGGAACGCGCACGGCATGTCGACTTCGTCGTCGCGTGGCGTTTCACCGATGGTGACGGAGAAGACGGTTTCGATCGTTTTCAAACGGTCATCGAAGACGGCGTCTGCGTTTCCAGCACCGATCTCGCACGCACTCCGGACACCACCATCACGCTGTCCGTCGACGACTTCATCCGGATGGCCACCGGCAACGCGGCGGTGGCGGCGATGTTCGTGACGGGGAAGGTGAAGGTCAAGGGCGAGTACGCGCCGGCGGTGCGGTTCAGCGGGTACTTCGACATCCCGAAGCCGAGCGGTACCTAGCCCTCGACGATGCGGCCCTCGATCACCGGCGGCTGCTTCTTGGCGGCCTCGGCGGGCGGCGCGTCCACGACGACCTCGCTGTCCATGACCATCACCGGCCCGCGGGTGCGGTTGGCGAACTTGACCGCCCGGCGTGCCATCCGCTTCTGCCACACCTTCCGCGCGACACTCCGCGTCGGCGGCAGGATGAACAGCAGGCCGATCACGTCGCTGACGAAACCGGGCAGCAGGATCAGCAGGCCGCCCAGCCCGATCAGCATCCCGTCGGTGAGTTCCTTCTCCGCGTCGGCGGGGCGGCCGAGCCGCGCGGACTCGGCGAACGCGCGGAAGGCGCGGCCGCCTTCACGGCGCGCGAGCCATGACCCGACGAACGCGCCGGCGAAGAGCAGCGCGATCGTGCCGAGGACGCCAACGGCCGAGCCCACCGCCCACACGGCGGCGATCTCGGCGACGACATAGAGCAGGAACGCGACAGCCATACTTGGACAACGTACGGCTTGCCCGTTTTGCTCCCAACCCCCGGTCAGCCGATCCGGCGAAGGAACTCCTCCGCCTCGCGTGGCCTGGTCAGCACGACCCGTCGCGCGTGCGCCCCCTGCTCCGCGATCCGCCGCACCGTCCGCTCTCGATGGTGCTTCGGCCAGCGCCAGACGTAGGAATAGAACTCCAGATCCAGCCTTTCGGGGCAGCCGGGCGCCTGCTTGTCCTGCCCGTATTCGCGCAGGCATCGCATCAGCACCCGACGTAGGCAGACGCGGCGCGGGTAGTCGAGGAAGACGATCGTGTCCGCTCGCGGGAGCCGGAGATGCATCGACGATCCGTAGTTGCCGTCGATCACCCAGGCGTCGGACGCGGTGACCTCCTGTTGCGCGGCGTGGAACTCGGCGTCCGGCGCCGGTGTCCAGCCCGGCCGCCAGTAGAGCCGGTCGAGATGGGTGACCGGCAGGCCGAGCGCGGCGCCGAGCCGTCGCGCGAACGTCGACTTCCCGGCGCCGCTGCAGCCGACGACCATGATCCGCCGCATGGTCAGTCTTCGTCGAGGTACGCGGCGGCCTGCAACGTGAACAGCTCGGCGTAGCCCGCCTTCGCCGCCATCAGCTCGTCGTGCGTCCCGTATTCGGCGACCTTTCCGTGCTCCAGCAACAGAATCCGCTCCGCCTGCCGCACGGTGGAGAACCGGTGCGAGATGTACAGCGTCGTGCGTCCCTCCGAAAGTTCGCGCAGCCGCGAGAAGAGGTCGTGCTCGGCCTGCGCGTCCAGGGCGGAGGTGGGCTCGTCGAGGATCAGGATCGGCGCCTCCCGCAGGAACGCCCTGGCCAGCGCGATCTTCTGCCATTCGCCGCCGGACAGGCTGACGCCCTGGTCGAACCAGCGGCCGAGCGGGGTGTCGTAGCCGCTGGGCAGGCGCTCGATCCGCTCGTCGGCACCGGCCCGTTTCGCCGACGTCTCGATCCGTTCCCGGTCGACGAGGTGCGTCAGATCGCCGAGCCCGATGTTCTCGGACGCGGTGCCCTGATAGGTCACGTAGTCCTGGAACATCGCGCTGATCTGCCGCCGCAGCTCCACCGGGTCGTACTCGCGGATGTCGACGCCGTCGAGCAGGATCCGTCCACCGGTCGGGTCGTACAGCCGGCACAGCAGTTTGAACAGGGTCGACTTCCCGGCGCCGTTGCGGCCGACGACGGCGACCGTTTCCCCCGGCCGGATTTCGAAGCTCACGCCGTCGAGGGCAGGGTCCGGCGCACCGGGATAGGTGAAGGACACCTCCTCGAACCGGATGTGACCCTCCACTGTGGACGGAAGAGGGCGGGGTTCCGGCGGCGCGACGATATCCGGCTTCGTCCCGAGGAAGCGGTACAGCGTGTCGAGGTAGAGATTGTTCTCGTACATCCCGGAAAACGCGGTGAACAGCCCTTGGACCGACGTCTGCACCGACGCCGCGGCGGCCGTGTACAGCGCGAGGTCGCCGAGGGTGAGTCTGCCGCCGACGGCCTCCAGCGCGATGTACAGCGCGATCGCGGAGCCGGCGGCGGTGCTGAGCAGGCCCCACGACGTCGAACTGACGCTCCGCTTGCGGGTCAGTGTGCGCTGCCGGTCGTAGAAGACCTGGCCGAGCCGCTGGAACCGGTCGACGAAATACGGGCCGAGCCCGAACAGCTTGGTCTCCTTGGCATACGTGTCCGTGGTGACCAAGGAGTTCAGGTAGTCCATCCGCCGTTTCAGCGGCGACATCATCAGCGTCAGCCAGAACGCGCGGGCGCCGTACTTCGACTGCGAGATGAACGCGGGGATCGGCGCCACGAGCGCGACGAGCGCCAGCAGCGGGCTGATCGAGACGAGCAGCGCGATCATGCTGCCGAAGGTGATCACCGTCCGGATCAGGCCGAGCGCCGAGTTCATCATCGACAGCGGTCGCGTCGGTGCCTCCTGCGAGGCTTGGCGCAGCATGTCGTAGGACGCGGAACCCTCGAAGTACGAAAGGTGCAGCTTGCTCGCGTGGTCCATCACCTGGTGGCGGATGGTCAGCGTCATCCGTTCCTGCAGCAGCGATTGACCGTAGGTGGTAAGTGCCTGCGAAACCGCGGTGAGCACGAGGATGCCGAACTGGAAGAGGGCGACACCGACGATCGCGCTCTTCGTCCCGTGCCCCTGGATCGCCGCGACCACGGAGTCGATCAGCAGCTTCGCGATGTACGCGGTCGCCGTCGGCAGGAGGCCGGAAAGGAGGGTCACCAACGTGATCACGATGGTCAGGACCGGGCTTGCCTGCCACGTCAGCTTCGCGACCTTCGGCAGGCCGCGGACCGTGCCGGTGATGTTGACCCACATACGGTCGAGGCGGGACTTCAGGTCTTTCGGGACGGCTTCGGGTTCAGGCTCCGGGATGTCGACCGGGCCGGTCAGCCCGCTGTCGGGCACCGTCGACGGCGGACGGCGCCGCCTGCCGCCGCGCGCCATGAACAGTTCCAGGCCGCCACCGGGCGGGCCGATCACGCGGCCGCCAAGGCGCCGTTGAGGAACACGTCGACGAGTTCCATCGTGGTGGGCTCGTCACCGGTCTCGCTGAACCGGATCCGGCCGCTGAACAGCAAGGACAGGAAGAGCGCCGCGGACTGCGCCGGCGGCAGGCGGAGCCGGTCCTTCTCCGGTTCGAACAGCTCGGCCATGGCGTCACGCATGGCGCTCATCGACTCCTTGCGCCTGTCCCTGCGATGCTCCGGCCGCTTGCCGGAGCCGTGCATGATCGCTATCAGCGCCCCCATGCGCTGGAGGTGTGCGCTGAGCGCGTCGGCGGCTTCGATGAGCCTGTCGTCGAGGGACTGGTCGAGGTCGATGACCGCGAGCGCGTCGAGCACCTGGTCAGGTTTCAGTGCTTCGGCGAAGCAGGTGGCGAACAGTTCGTCCTTGTCCTTGAACACGCGGAAGACCGTGCCTTCGCCGATCCCCGCGGCACGCGCGATCTGGCTCGACGTGACACCGGCGCCGTGTTCCACCAGCAGGGGCAGCACGGACTGGACGATCATCCGGCGCCGCTCGTCGGCACTCATTCCCGGCGCTCTCCGCCGGGAGGCGGTTTCTGTCATGCGTCCAGTGTGCGGAGTGAGCGCTCACTCCGTCAACTGAATAAGGCCGAAGCGCGTGAAGGCCCCCTTCCCTCGGCTCAGCCGAGGGAAGGGGGCCTTCACGCGCGAAACGTCAGTAGGTGATCGCGACGGCGGGGTCGGCCAGCAGCGCGCCGACGTCGGCCAGGAACTCCGAACCCTGTTGCCCGTCGACCACGCGGTGGTCGAAGCTCAGCGAAAGCTGGAGCACCTTGCGCACCTTGATCTCGCCGTCGACCACCCACGGGGTGTCCTTGATCGCGCCGAGGCACAGGATCGCGGACTCGCCGGGGTTGATGATCGGCGTCCCGGTGTCGACGCCGAAGACGCCGACGTTGGTGATGGTGATCGTGCCGCCGAGCATGGCCGCCGGCGTGGTCTTGCCCTCGCGGGCGACGTCGGTCAGCTCGGTGAGCGCGATCGCGAGTTCCTTCAGCGACATCGAATCCGCGTCGCGGACCTTGGGCACGACGAGCCCGCGCGGGGTGGCCGCGGCGATCCCGAGGTGCACGTAGTCCTTGTAGACGATCTCCTGCGCCGCCTCGTCCCACACCGCGTTGACGTCCGGAGTGCGCTTGGCCGCCAGGCAGACGGCCTTCGCCGCGAAGGTCAGCGGGGTGACCTTGACCCCGGCGAACTCGCGCGACTTCTTCAGCTTCTCCCGGAATTCCATCATCGGCGTGACGTCGATGGTCAGGAACTCCGTGACGTGCGGGGCGGTGTACGCGCTCTGCACCATCGCGGCGGCGGTGGCCTTGCGGACGCCCTTGATCGGCACCCGCCGTTCCCGTGTCGCGGGGTCGTAGCCACTGTCTACTGTGGACACAGCGGCGGCCGGTGCGGAGGAACCGTTGGCGGCCGCCTGCACGTCGTCACGCGTGATGACGCCGCCGTCGGCGGAGCCGGTGAGCGCGTGCAGGTCGACGCCGAGGTCCTTGGCGAGCTTGCGCACCGGCGGCTTCGCCAGCGGCACGTACCCGCCCTTCGGCTTGGAAGGCGCAGCAGCCACAGCAGGCGCCGCAGGTGCCGCCGGAGCAGGGGCGGGAGCCGCGCCCTTACGCGCACGCCTCTGCGTGACGACGGCCTTGGAGCCGTAGCCGACCAGCGGCTTCATCTCCTCTTCCGCCGACTCCTCCGCCACGGGCGCGGCGGTGGGTGCCGGGGCCGCCTTGCCGTCCGGGTCGACGTCGATGGTGAGGATCGGCGCGCCGACCTCCACCGTCTGGCCCGGTTCGACGAGCAGTTCGGTGACCACGCCCGCCCACGGGATGGGCAGTTCGACGGCGGCCTTCGCGGTCTCGACCTCGACGACGATCTGGTTCACCGTGACCTTGTCACCCGGCTTGACCTGCCAGGCGATGATGTCGGCCTCGGTCAGCCCCTCCGCCGTGTCGGCCAGGGGGAATTGTTTGTACTCGGGCATTTCAGGAACTTCCCCCTTACCAGGCGAGTGAACGGTCGACGGTGTGCAGCACCCGGTCCAGGTCGGGGAGGTAGTGCTCCTCGAGCTTGGCGGGCGGGTACGGCGTGTCGAATCCGGTCACCCGCAGCACGGGGGCTTCCAGCGAGTAGAAGCATTCCTCCTGCACGCGCGCGGCGATCTCCGAGGTCAGCGACGATTCCGACGGCGCCTCGCTCAGCGCGATGAGCCGCCCGGTCTTGCGCACCGACTCGAACACCGGCTCCAGGTCGAGCGGGGACAGTGTCCGCAGGTCGATGACCTCCAGCGACTTGCCCTCGTCCTCGGCGGCGGCCGCCGCGTCGAGCGCGACCTTCACCGACGGGCCGTACGCGACGACCGTGGCCGTGGTGCCCTCGCGGACGACGCGGGACTTGAACAGCTCGTCCGGCGTGGCCTCGGTGTCGACCTCGGACTTCATCGCGCCAGAGTGGTAGAGCTTCTTCGGCTCGAAGAACAGGATCGGGTCGTCGGATTTGATCGCCTGCTGGATGCCCCAGTAGGCGTCGACCGCGTTCGAAACCGACACGACCTTCAGGCCGGGGATATGGGCGAACAGCGACTCCGGCGACTCCGAGTGGTGCTCGACCGCGCCGATGCCGCCACCGAACGGCACCCGGATCACGATGGGCATCTTGATCTTGCCCTGTGTCCGGTAGTGCAGCTTCGCGACCTGGCTGGAGATCTGGTCGAAGCCCGGGAAGATGAAGCCTTCGAACTGGATCTCGCACACCGGGCGGAAACCGCGGACGGCGAGGCCGACCGCGGTGCCGATAATGCCGGACTCCGCGAGCGGCGTGTCCAGGACGCGCTGCTCGCCGAAGTCCTTCTGCAGGCCGTCGGTGATGCGGAAGACGCCGCCGAGCTTGCCGACGTCCTCACCCATGATCAGGACCTTGGGGTCCTCTTCCATGGCGCGCCGGAGGCCGAGGTTGATCGCCTTGCCGATGGTGAGTTTCTGGAGGTCGCTCATTTCAGTGCCCCTCCGCCCCGACGAAACCGTCCATGTAGGACAGGAACTCTTCGCGCTGCTTGTCGAGCAGCGGCGTGGACTCCGCGTACACGTTGGAGAAGATCCGCTCCGGTGGCGGTTCAGGCATGTTGAAGCAGTATTCGCGCAGCTCGGCCGCGAACGCGTCCGAATCGGCCTGCACCTGGTCGAAGAACGCCTGGTCGGCGCCGCCACCGCGGGCGAGATACGCCCGGACGCGCTCGATCGGGTCCTTCAGCTTCCACTCCTCCAGCTCGTCGGAGAGCCGGTAGCGGGTGGGGTCGTCGGTGGTGGTGTGCGCGTCCATCCGGTAGGTGAACGCCTCGATCAGCACCGGGCCGTTGCCGTGACGGCACTCCTCCAGCGCCCAGCGGGAGACCGCGAGGCAGGCGAGGACGTCGTTGCCGTCGACGCGGATGCCGGGGAAGCCGTAGCCGCGGGCGCGCTGGTACAGCGGCAGGCGCGACTGGCGTTCGGTGGGCTCCGAGATCGCCCACTGGTTGTTCTGGCAGAAGAACACGAGCGGCGCGTCGTAGACGGCGGCCCAGACGAAGCCTTCGTGCACGTCGCCCTGCGAAGTCGCTCCGTCACCGAAGTAACAGATGGTCGCTTCGCTGTCGTCGTCGCCGACCTTGCCTTCGAACTTCTGGCCCATCGCGTAACCGGCGGCGTTGAGCACCTGGTTGCCGATCACGATGGTGTACGGGTGGAAGCCGTGGGCCTGGTAGTCCCAGCCGCTGTGGTCGGTGCAGCGGAAGATGCCGAGCACCTCTTTGAGGTCGACGCCGCGGGTGTACGCGACACCGTGCTCGCGGTAGCTGGGGAACGCCATGTCCCCCTTCCGCAGCGCGCGGCCGGAGCCGATCTGCGCGGCCTCCTGCCCGAGCAGCGGCACCCAGATGCCGAGCTGGCCCTGGCGCTGCATCGCGTTGGCCTCGCGGTCCGCGCGGCGGACCAGGACCATGTCGCGGTACAGGCCCTTGAGGGCCTCGGCGTCGATGTCGTCGACGTAGCGGTCGAATTGCGGCGAGGCGACCCGTTCGCCTTCGGGGGTGAGCAGCTGAGTCAGCTCAGCGCCACCTTCGCTCGTTGCTCGCAAACCGGCGATCACCTGTTCGGGGGTAGGCTGCGCCGCTACGGCGGCGGGACCATCTCCAGGCTCCGGGTGCGTCCAGTGTTCGGACGGCATGCGCTGCTCTCCTTGATGTCGGCGCCTCTGGCGGCCACTTGTGGCGGCCACAGTGACTGCGCCGGCGGGGACCAGCGCGTCGGATCTGAAGCGCTGGGTCACCGTCGGCGTTGACGGTTCGTGCGCACATCCTGGCATGCCGGACGCCGTTTTGGTCAGTGGCGGATGCTGATTTGTTGCTGAGAAAGGGTGTCTGATCAGGGAAAATGCTAGGAAGCCCGAGTGTGGGGCCGCCGAAAGTAGGGAATTCACCCGCGGGCCGACCAGCGGACGACGGACCCGGACGGGTGTCCTGTCCGGCTGTATCGATGACGATCCGTGCCCGCCGCTGTGATCCATCCCACTCTCCGGCACCCGTGGCAGGATGGCGGACGTGGAGCAGAAATCCGTACGCGAAACCGTGGTTTCGAACTGGACGAACGACGTCCTTCCCAGCCTGTCCGGCCTGGTGGCGATCCCCGCCTTGTCGCCGGCGTTCGACCCCGAGTGGGCGAAGACCGGGCATCTGGCCGCCGCCGTCGAGCACGTCCGCTCCTGGATCGCCGCCCGGGAGATCCCCGGCGCGACGCTCCAGGTCGTGGAGCTCGAAGGCCGCAGCCCGCTTCTGGTCGTCGACATCCCGGCGACGTCCGAGACCGCCGAAAAGGGCACCGTGCTCATGTACGGGCACCTCGACAAGCAGCCCCCGGTCGGTGGCTGGTCCGAGGGGCTCGACCCGTGGACGCCGGTGATCCGCGACGGCAGGCTGTACGGCCGCGGCGCGGTCGACGACGGCTACTCCGGCTACGCGGCGACGACGGCGATCGAGGCCGTGCGCGCCGCCGGCGGTGAGCACTCCCGCGCGGTCGTGCTGCTGGAGACCGGTGAGGAATCCGGCAGCCCGGACCTGCCCGCCTACGTCGAGCACCTGAAGGAGAAGCTCGGCGAGGTCTCGCTGGTCGTCTGTCTCGACGCCGGCGGCACCGACTACAAGCGGCTGTGGCTGACCACCAGCCTGCGCGGAATGCTGCACGTCAACGTCACCGTGAAGGTGCTCGAGTCCGCGCAGCACTCCGGCATGGCCAGCGGCATCGTGGCGAGCTCGTTCCGCGTCCTGCGTGTCCTGCTCGACCGGATCGAGAACGCCGAGACCGGCGAGATCAAGCTCGCCGAGCTGAGCGTCGACATCCCGGAGAACCGCGTCGAGGACGCTCGCGGTGTCGTCGAGATCGCGCCCGGCGCGGCGAAGACGCTCTTCCCGGTGGTCGGCCGGACCGTGTCGGACGACGATCTGGAGCTGCTGCTCAACAACTCGTGGCGGCCGACGCTTTCGGTGATCGGCGCGGAGGGTTTCCCGCTCCCGGCCGACGCGGGCAACGTGCTGCGCTCCAGCACCACGCTCACCCTGAGCTTCCGCCTCCCGCCGACGGCCGACGCGAAGGCCGCGATGGAGGCGGTCCGCCGTGTCCTCACCACCGACGTGCCGTACGACGCTTCGGTCGAGCTCGGCGACTTCCAGGCGGAGAACGGCTGGAACGCGCCGGACACCGCGCCGTGGCTCGACGACGTCCTGCACCACGTGAGCGGCGAAGTCTTCGGCGCGCCGCACAAGAGCTTCGGCATGGGCGGGTCGATCCCGTTCATGGGGCTGCTCGGCGAGAAGTACCCGGACGCGCAGTTCGTGGTCACCGGTGCCTGCGGGCCGGACTCGAACATCCACGTGCCGGACGAGTGGCTGAACATCGATTTCGCGCAGCGGGTCACCGAGGCGGTCGCGCACATCCTGGACGCGCACGCGCGGAGCTGATTCCCCGGCTCACGCTGCGATGAACGGGCCGTTCCTTGCACAATTCGCGAGGAACGGCCCGTTCATCGCGCTCGGGAGGATCATGTTCGAAGGCTTCGAGCTCGAAAACGTCGACACCGGCGAAGTGACCTTCAGGGTCCGTCACGGCGGATCGGGGCCGCCCCTCGTCCTTCTACATGGACACCCCCGCACGCACACCACCTGGTACGACGTCGCGCCGAGGCTCGCGGACGCGTTCACCGTCGTCTGCCCGGACCTCCCCGGCTACGGCCAGTCCTCGAAACCCGAGACCACCGAAGACCACTCGGCGCACTCGAAACGCGCCATGGCCAGGCACATCGTCGCGCTCATGCGGCATCTCGGCCATGAACACTTCGCCGTCGCCGGACACGACCGCGGCAGCTACGTGGCGCACCGGCTGGCCATGGACCATCCCGAAGCGGTCACCAAGCTGGTCATCCTCGACGGTGTCCCGATCGGCGAAGCGCTCGCCCGCGCCGACGCGGACTTCGCGCGGAAATGGTGGCATTGGTTCTTCTTCGGCCAGCTCGCGAAACCCGCCGAGCGCGTGATCAATGCCGACCCGGACGCCTGGTACGGCGGCGATCCCGAGGCGATGGGCGCGGAGAACCACGCCGACTTCCTGCGCGCGATCCACGATCCCGAGACGGTCCACGCGATGCTGGAGGACTACCGGGCCGGCCTCGGGCCCGACCGCGAAGCCGACGACGCGGACAAGGCGGCCGGGCGGAAACTCGCCTGCCCGCTGCTCATGCTGTGGTCCAGCCGCGACGACATGGCCGAGCTGTACGGCGACCCGATCGCGGTGTGGCGCGAATGGGCCGACGACGTCCGCGGCTTCGCGATCGAGTCCGGGCACCACGTGGCCGAGGAAAACCCGGCCGATCTCGCGGCGGCGCTGCGGGAGTTCCTGGGCTGAGCGGGTCGTGAGTGGCGATTCGGGTTCGGGCCCAAGGGTGTCCTTGTGTACCTACTGCGGGCACGGGTGGCGTTTTCGAAGCTCGCCTCTGCTGTTGGGGTGCTGGGGCTTGGCGGGAGGTTGCGAAAGCCACTTTCGCAACGTTGAAGGTTGCGAAAGTGGCTTTCGCAACGTCGGCCGTGGCCGGCCCCGGCACCGCCGTGGCGAGCATGTCGCGAAAGCCACTTTCGAGACGTCTGATGTCCCGAAAGTGGCTTTCGCGACATCTTTCCCGGGCCGCACCGCCGCCCTGGCCTAGGCGAACTTGTTCAGCGCCGCGGTCAGTTCGGTCAGCTGCGGCGTGAAGCGCTGGTACGAGAACGGTGTCTCGTTGTTCCACGGGATCAGCTTCCCGGCCTTCACCGCGGGCAGCCGGCCCCAGGTCGGCACGCCGCCGAGCCCGTCCGGGCCGAGCGAGAGCGATCCGCCGCGGTTGTCGTACATGATCACGTCGGCGGGGTACTTGCCGATGTTCTCCCAGCTGATCTGCTGGTAGTAGCCGCCTTGGCTCGCGTCGGGAGCCTCCGGCGTGACGAAGTCCAGGCCCTTGCTCTGGTAGTGCTTCGAGGTCGCGAACTTCGGCGCGTTCGAGACGTAGACCGCGTCCTTCTGCGCGGACACGAGAAGGATCTTCAGCCCCGCGGCCTTCTTCGCCGCTTCACCGAGTGCGGCGTCGGCCTTCTCGTACTCTTCCTTCGCGGCTCGGATCGCCGGAGTCTCGGTGTCGGCGCCGAGCGCCTTCGCGAGCGCGATGAACTTCGCGATCCCTTCGGGCATCGAGATGTCCTGCAGCCGGACCCCGACGCTCGGCGCGGCCTTGTCGATCTTCTCCGTCTGCGTGTCCGGGACGTACCACATCTGGTCCTTCAGGTACATCACGCTGACCAGCAGCTGCGGGTTCAGCGCGACGAACTTGTCGAAGTTGAACTCGTTCCACACGTTCCCGAGCGAGGTCACCGTGTTCAGGTCGACACCGCCCGCCTGCGGATCCGGCTTGCCGTCGGCGAACTTCGACGGGCCGAAGATCCCGACCGACTTCACGCCGAGGTCCCACAACGCCGCCGCCGCGGTCACCTGCGCGACGATCCGGGTCGGCCGTTCGCCGTCCAGCTTCCGGCCGCGGTCGTCGGTGAACGACCAGGTCGCGCCCGCTCCCTGCGCGGGCGTCTCCTCCTGGTAGCCGCAGGCGGTCAGGAGACCGGTGGCGCCGAGCGCCGCGGTGCCGGCGAGAAGGCCGCGTCGGGAGAGGTGCATCGAGATCTTCTTTCACCGAGGGACCGAATTTCGTCGTTAGGGTAGCCTGCCCTTATCGTGAGGGCCATGGTCCAGGTCACGGAGCGCGTCAGATCACCCAGGACCGGCGTTTCCGTGAGAACGCTGGTCCTCGTGGGGTCCTTGGCAGCGCTCGCCGCGGTCGTCCTGCTGTCGATCGGCTTCGGCTCGAACCGCCTCTCCCTCGGCGAAGTCCTGCACGCGCTCTTCGCCTACGACGGGAGCTACACCGACGTCGTCGTCCGCGACGATCGCCTGCCCCGCACGGTGCTCGGTGTCCTGGTCGGGATGGCGCTCGCGCTGGCGGGCTCGCTCATGCAGGCGATCACCCGCAACCCGGTCGCGGAACCCGGGCTGCTCGGCATCAACCACGGCGCCGCGGTCGCGATCGTGCTCGGCTCGGCGGTGTTCTCGGTGACGTCGCCCGGCGAGTACGTCTGGTTCGCCTTCGCCGGGGCGCTCGCGGGAACCGCGCTGGTCTCGGTGATCGGCGGGACGCGCGGCGCCACGAGCCCGCTGCGGCTGGTGCTGGCCGGGGTCGCCGTCCAGGCGGTATTCGTCGGCATCAACCAGGGCATGCAGATGGTCAACACGCACAACCTGCAGGCCATGCGGTTCTGGCTGGTTGGCTCGCTGGTCAACCGGAACGCCGACCAGTTGTCGGTCCTGCTGCCGTTCTTCGTCGCGGGCGTGGTGATCGCGATCGTCCTGGCCCGCGCGCTGAACGCCCTGGCGCTGGGCGAGGACACGGCTCGCGGGCTCGGCGCGAATCCGGCGCTCGCCCGCGTCGCCGGGATGGTCGCCGTCGGGCTGCTTTCGGCGTCGGCGACCGCGGCCTGCGGCCCGATCGCCTTCGTCGGCCTGATGATCCCGCACGTCGTCCGGACGCTGATCGGCCAGGACGAGCGCTGGGTGATGCTGATTTCGGCGCTGCTCGGGCCGGTACTGCTGCTCGGCTGCGACGTCCTGGGCCGTCTCCTCGGTTCTCCGGGGGAAATCCAGGTCGGCGTGATGACCGACGTCGTCGGCGGGATCGCGTTCGTGATCGTCGCCCGCAGGCTGAAGGCGGTGCGCCGATGACCGTGCTCGTTCGTCGTGAGTCCGGTTTGGACAGACGATCCCTGGTCGTCGTGACCGCGCTCGCCTTGGTGGTCTTGGCGCTCGTCGTGCTCTCGGTCGGCACGGGCGACTACGAGATGAGCCCCGGCGAAGTGCTCGCGACCCTGGCAGGCCAGGGCACGAAGGCGCAGTACCTGGTGGTTATGGGACGGCTTCCGCGGGTGCTGGTCGCGATCCTCGTCGGTGCCGCGCTGGCGCTGGCCGGGGCGGTGTTCCAGACGATCACCCGCAATCCGCTCGGCAGCCCGGACATCATCGGCTTCACCACCGGTTCGGCGACCGGCGGTATCGCGACCCTGCTGCTCATCGGCTCCGGTCCTGGCCTCGTCTCGCTCGGGGCGCTGGCAGGCGGGTTGCTGACCGCGCTGGTCGTGATGGCGTTGTGTGCGCCGCACGGCCTGCTGAGTTCGCGGCTGGTGCTGCTCGGGATCGCCGTCAGCGCGGTGCTGGTCGGCGTGAACTCGTACCTGCTGGTGAAGGCGAACCTCGAAGCCGCTTCGCAGGCCGTCGGCTGGCTGGTCGGTGACCTTTCCGGCCGTGACTGGAGCTACTTCGTGCCGCTGGCGATCGGGATGGCGGTGTTCGGCCCGATCGTCTTCGCGAACGGACGCGCGCTGCGCATGCTGGAGATGGGCGACGACACCGCCACCGGTATCGGCGTCGACGTCCGCCGGGTGCGGCGGACCTTGGTGCTGGTCGCGGTCGCGTTGGTCGCCGCCGCCACCGCGGCGACCGGACCGCTGCCGTTCATCGCGCTCGCCGCGCCCCAGCTGGCGCGCCGGATGACGCGCCTGCCGGGGCCCAACCTGCTCGCGTCGGCCTTCGTCGGGGCGACGCTGGTCGTCGCCGCGGACTACCTCGGCCAGCGGCTGCTGGAGTCCTCGCTGCTGCCCGCGGGAGTCGTCGCGGCGGCCCTCGGCGGCGCGTACCTGCTCTGGCTGTTGCTCAGGCGACGGGCCTAGGTCAGCCGGGTCAGCTGCACCGAGACGTCCAAAGTGGACTGACCGCCGCCGGTGAAGATGCCCTTGAGCGGCGGCACGTCGGCGTAGTCACGGCCGTACGCGACCCAGACGTGCCGCGGCCCGACCGGGATCGCGTTCGTCGGGTCGTAGGCCCACCAGCCGCCGGTCCAGACGTCGACCCAGGCGTGGCTCTCGCCTTCGACCGTCTCGCCGAGCTTCGCCTCCGGTTTCGTGTGCAGGTACCCGGAGACGTAGCGCGCCGGGACGCCGATCGCACGCAGCATCACCAGCGTGACATGCGCGAAGTCCTGGCAGACCCCTTCGCGCGCACGCCACGCGTCGGTCGCCGTGCTGTGCACGCCGGTCGTCCCCGGCTGGTACTTGAGCTGCTTGTTGACCCATTCGCAGACCGCGAGCACGGCTTCCGCCGGCTCGAGCCCCTTCCGCAGTTCGCGCGCGACCTTCGTCAGCTCCGGGTCGCGGGGCGTGTACGGCGTCGGCGTCAGGTACTCGGTGCGGTGGTCGACGACGGTGTCGCTGCGCAGGTCCTTCCACGACGCCGAGCGGACCGGCTCGCCCTCGTCGGCCGTTTCGACCACCGACGTCGCGAGCACGGTGAACTCCGTGTGCGGCGCGTGAAGGTCGAACGACGTCACGACGGTGCCCCAGTAGTCCGTGTACCGATAGGCACGGGTCGCGGGCGTCGTCTCGACACGGTTGACGACCGTGGTCTGCCGCCGGTCGGAGCGCGGGGTCAGCCGCGCCTCGTTGTACGACTGCGTGGCCGGTGTCGCGTACCGGTATCCGGTCCGGTGGGCCACCCGAAGCTGCCAGGTCACAGCGAAACCTCCGCACCGCTCCAGGCCACCCAAGGCGACGAATGGAAGTACTGCACCGAAACCGCGTCGCCGATGTCCTTGATCGAGGTCTGCAGGGCGCCGAGCCGTTTCGGCAGATCCTCCAGCAGATCCGACGGCCGCAGGAACTCCAGCTCGCTGCGGGCGCGGCCGAGCTGCCGCAGCGCCTCGGACTTTTCGTTGGCACGCGAGTTGACGCCGGGGTCCAGCCGCTCCAGACATTCCTCGGCCTGCCGCAGCGCGTGGAACACCGAACGCGGGAAGAGCGTGTCCCGCAACAGGAACTGCACGACGCGGCCGGCGTCGAGCGCGCCGCGATAGGTCCGCAGGTAGGTGTCCTGCGCGCCCGCCGAGCGGAGCACGGTGATCCAGCCGGGTGACGAGGCGCTGTCCTGGACCCGCGAAAGCAGCAGCCGCACCACCATGTCCGCGCGTTCGACCGACCGGCCGAGCACCATGAACAGCCAGCCGTCGTCGCGGCTCATCGTCGAATCGGCGAGCCCGGCGAACATCGCCGCACGCTCCTCCACGAAGGAAAGGAACGCGTGCGGCCCAGCGCGGCGCGCGTACCGCTGCCGGTCCGGCACCGCGTTCCAGGTCGCGTTCAGGCATTCCCACAGCTCGGTCGAGACGACCTCGCGGGCGCCGCGCGTGTTCTCGCGGGCGGAGTTGATCGAACCGACGATCGACGCGGGATTGTCCTTGGCGTAGGCGACCAGTTCGGTCAGCTTCCACACGTCGAGCGAGTCCATGCCCTCCGGCGAGATGCCGAGGACGGCGAGCAGCTGCCGGCTCGCGTGGTCCGGGTCGACGCTCGCGTCTTCGAGCAGCTGGTGCACGGAGACGTTCAGGATCCGGGAGGTGTCATCGGCGCGTTCGACGTACCGGCCGATCCAGTACAGCGATTCCGCGTTGCGGGCGAGCACATCAACCTCCCTTATGCCTGTTGCTGCTGCTGTTGCTGGGTGGTGGTCAGCTCAGGGCCCTGTTCGGCGACCAGACTGTCCACTTCGGACAGTGCGCCGAGTGCGGGCCGTTCCAGCTCCCGCTCCGCCGTCGAAGACCGCGGCGCCAGCACCCAGGTGTCCTTGGAACCGCCGCCCTGCGAGGAGTTGACGACCAGGCTGCCCTCCGGAAGCGCGACGCGCGTCAGCCCGCCCGGCAGCACGAAGATGTCCTTGCCGTCGTTGACCGCGAACGGGCGGAGGTCGACGTGCCGTGGCGCCAGCCTGTCGTCCACTTTGGACGGAACGGTGGACAGCTGGACCACCGGCTGCGCGATCCAGCCGCGTTTGTTCGCCCGGACCTTGCGCTTGAGCGCGGTCAGCTCCGCCTGCGTCGCGTCCGGGCCGAACACGATGCCGTAGCCGCCGGAGCCTTCGACCGGTTTGATCACCAGCTCGTCCATCTGTTGCATGACCTGGTCGAACTCGTCCGGCAGCCAGCACCGGAAGGTGTCGACGTTGGGCAGCAACGGCTTCTCGTTGAGGTAGTACTTCACCATCTCGGGTACGTAGGTGTAGACGAGCTTGTCGTCGCCGACGCCGTTGCCCACCGCGTTCGCGATCACCACGTTGCCCGCGCGTGCCGCGTTGAGGATCCCGGCCACGCCGAGCACGGAATCCGGCCGGTAGTGCACCGGATCGAGGAACTCGTCGTCGATCCGCCGGTAGATGACGTCGACCTGCCGCTCACCCTCGGTGGTGCGCAGGTAGACGACGTTGTCACGGCAGAACATGTCGCGGCCTTCGACCAGCTCAACCCCCATCAACCGGGCCAGCAGCGAATGCTCGAAATACGCGGAGTTGTGCACGCCGGGCGTGAGCACGACGACCATCGGGTCCGCCACGTTCGCCGCGGCCGCCGCCCGCAGCGCGCGCAGCAGATGCGAGGCGTAATCACCGACCGGGCGGACCCGGTGCTGGGCGAACAGGTCCGGGAACACACGCGCCATCGTGCGGCGGTTCTCCATCACGTACGACACACCGGACGGGTTGCGGAGATTGTCCTCCAGCACCCGGAAGGTGCCCTCCTCGTCGCGCACCAGGTCCACACCGGACACGTGGATGCGGACGCCGTTGGGCGGGTTGATCCCGAACGCTTCGCGCTGGAAATGCTCACACGAGGTGATCAGCCGTCGCGGGAGAACGCCGTCGCGCAGGATCTGCCGGTCGCCGTACACGTCGGCGAGGAAGGCTTCGAGCGCGCGGACCCGTTGCGCCACACCGCGTTCGAGTTTGCTCCATTCGGCGGTGGTGATCACGCGCGGCACCAGGTCGAGCGGGAACGGGCGTTCCTGGCCGGACAGCGAGAACGTGATGCCCTGGTCGACCATGGCCCGGTCGATCGCCGCCGACCGGGACGAGAGATCGGCCGACGTCAGCGCGGAGATCGATTCGTACAGCGCCCGGTACGGCTGGCGGACCGTGCCGTCGGCGGTGAACATCTCGTCGTACGCGCCCGCGTGCGGCCGGGACGGCGAGAGATAGCCGTCGAACTGCGCCCCGGGTTTCGCCGCGCGCCGCGCCGACGTCGCCGTCCGTGGGCGGCGGCCCGCAGGTGGGAGCCGCGGCGCCGGGTTGTTGTTCATGGTCGCCATACTCGCTCACCCTGCCATGCCGGCGCGATACCTCATGCAACGCCCGTGACGGCCGAAACGGCGCTGTAACGTCGCAGTGCTGTGATTGCCGCCGGATGAGTGGCAATATGCGTGCTCTCGACACATGGGAACTACGAGGAGTGACGACGTGGCTCGATTCAAAGCGCTCGCCCTGATCCCGGCGCTCGCCCTGACCGCGGGTGCGCTGTCCGCGTGCGGCGAGGAAGGCGGAACCGCGGCCGGCGGCGTCCAGCTCGTCGCGTCCGGCAAGGTCACCACCTGCACGCACCTGCCCTACCAGCCCTTCCAGGTCAAGCAGGGCGACAAGATCGTCGGTTTCGACGTCGACCTGGTCGATCTGGTCGGCAAGAAGCTGGGTGTCGAGCAGAGCATCGTCGACATCGCCTTCGAGAACATCGAGTCCGGTGAAGCGATGAACAGCGGACAGTGCGACCTCGCCGCCGCCGGCATGACGATCACCGACAAGCGCAAGGAGAAGTTCGACTTCTCCGACCCGTACTTCGAGGCGACCCAGGCGCTGCTGGTCAAGACCGGTTCGCCGATCAAGGACCTCTCGAACGTGGCGGGCAAGAAGATCGGTGTCCAGTCGGCCACCACCGGCGCCGACTACGCCCAGAAGGAGGCGAAGGGCGCCGAGATCGTCACCTTCGACGACCTCGCGCTGCTGGAGCAGGCCGTCAAGAACGGCACGGTCGACGCGGGCGTCAACGACAACGGCGTGCTCTACGACTTCGCGAAGTCGAACCCGGACACGACGGTCGTCACCGAGTTCAAGACGAACGAGTTCTACGGCATCGGCGTGAAGAAGGGCAACAGCGCTCTCCTCGGCAAGATCAACGAGGTGCTCAAGGCGTCCGCGGCGGACGGCTCGTACGCGCAGATCTACCAGAAGTGGTTCGGCAAGGCGCCGACCTGGCAGCCGGGCAGCCCGGCCGCCGGTTGATAGTCCGTCCCTCGTGGCCGGTGCCCAGTGCACCGGCCACAGGCTTGTCACCACTTGTTTGAGGAGAGAAATGGCTTTGAGCCGCCGCCAGCGACGTTCGGCGTTCCGGACCGGGCAATACGTCCTGCTGCTGGTGATCGTCATCGTGCTCGCGCTGCTGGCCGACTGGAGCAGGATCGGCAAGGCGTTCTTCGATCTCGAAGTCGCCGCCAAGCAGTTCCCGGACGTCATCACCGTCGCACTGAAGAACACCATCGTCTTCACCGCGCTGGGTTTCGCGCTCGGCCTCGGGCTGGGCCTCGTGCTCGCCCTGATGAGACTTTCCTCGGTCGGCCCGTACCGCTGGTTCGCGCGCGGGTACATCGAGTTCTTCCGCGGCCTGCCCGCGTTGCTGATCTTCCTCGCCGTCGGCATCGGCGTGCCGACCGCGTTCGACACGACCCTGCCGCGCAATGTCGCGATCATGCTGGCGCTGGGCATCGTGTCGTCCGCGTACATGGCGGAGACCATCCGAGCCGGTATCCAGGCGGTGCCGCGCGGGCAGGTCGAGGCGGCGCGTTCGCTCGGCATGTCGCCCGCCCGCACGATGATCACCGTCGTGATCCCGCAGGCGTTCCGGATCATCCTGCCGCCGCTGGCCAACGAGCTGATCATGCTGACGAAGGACTCGTCGCTGGCGTTCCTGCTCGGCACCACCCCGGCGCAGCAGGAACTCGCGCAGTTCAGCCGTCAGGCGCTGCTGGAGGCCAAGGGCCTGACCCCGATCGTCGTCGCCGGTCTGTGCTACCTGGTCATCACCATCCCGCTGTCGATCCTGCAGCAGCGGCTAGAGAAGAAATACGGAGCCGGAGTGCCCGGCGGAGGAACGGTATGAGCGGCCAGACGATCGTCGAGGTTTCGGGACTGCACAAGGCGTTCGGCGAGCTCGAGGTGCTCAAGGGCATCGACCTGCATGTCGAGCGCGGCCAGGTCGTCTGCATCATCGGCCCGTCGGGGTCCGGCAAGTCGACGTTGCTGCGCTGCGTCAACCTCCTCGAGGAACCGCAGCAGGGCAAGATCGTGGTCAACGGCAGCGAGATCACCGATCCGGACGTCGACATCGACGGCGCCCGCACGAAGATCGGCATGGTCTTCCAGTCGTTCAACCTCTTCTCGCACCTGAGCGTGCTCGAAAACCTCACCGTCGCGCAGCGCAAGGTGTTGAAGCGCGGCAAGGAAGAGGCAGAGCGCGTGGCGCGGGAGAACCTCGCGAAGGTCGGGCTGGCGGAGAAGGAGTCCTCGCTGCCGACTCAGCTTTCCGGCGGGCAGCAGCAGCGCGTCGCGATCGCGAGGGCGCTGTCGATGAACCCGGACGTCATGCTGTTCGACGAACCGACATCGGCGCTGGACCCCGAACTGGTCGGCGATGTCCTCGCGGTCATGCGGCAGCTCGCGCAAGAGGGCATGACGATGCTCGTCGTCACGCACGAAATGCAGTTCGCCCGCGAGGTGGCCGACATCGTGCTGTTCATGGACGGCGGCGTCGTCGTCGAGCAGGGCTCGCCCGACCAGGTGATCGGGGACCCGCAGGAGGAGCGCACGAAGACGTTCCTCTCGCGGGTCCTGAACCCGAACCACCAGGGCTAACGCCCGCGAAGCTGCGACTCCAGCTGGACGACCTTCGAGACGATTTCGTGCGGCCCGGCGCCCATGAGGCTCACCCAGCCCTTGGCGTCCGGGCCGAACACGACGCGGCCGTGTTCGGTGTCCATCCAGCCAGGTGGTCTCTCGACGCGTTTCCGGTTGCCGGCACCGTCACGGATGGCGACGTAAAGCCTGCCGAAGAAGGTGTGCGGCGACCGGATCCACTGGAGGATCTTCTTGGCGTCGCGGATGCTCGGGCTGGTGCCGGTCAGCATTTCGCCCTTCATCAGGACCTGCAGATCGGCTTCCGAACAGTTCAAGGACGGTGTGCGCGCCGGAGCGGCCTCGGGGAGGAGGGCGGTGAAATCCTGCGCCAGCGTGTCCGGCCTCGTCGGTGTCAGGTAGACGACCTGGTCGACCAGAACGACGTTGACCGCTTCCCGGCCACTACCCGCGGCGCGAACGGTCCGTTCACGCCCCTCGGACTTCACCCACGAGTAGTACTCCACCGCCGGCCGCTGCAGGAAGCGCAGTGTGTCGAGGAATTCGTCGTCGATCCGACCACGGGTGAGCAGCCCTTGTCCGTCCAATTCGGACTGTGCGGTGGCCGCGAGCTCACGGCGTTCCTCGGGCAGGTACCACTGCGCGCCGCGAACGAGCGTCGGATGGATGTCGCCGAGATTATGTTGGTCCAGCAGGGTTTCGTAGGTCTGGAGCGTCAGCTCGACGGGTTTCCGCAGCACGATTACCCGCCGATCACCGGCGGAACCGGCTTGTCCCCGTCGTAACCGCCGAAGAGGGAGTCGCCGTCCTCTTCCTGCAGCGTGATCTTGCGCTGGTGCTCTTCGTCCTCGGCGCCCTTGCCCTTACCGGCGCCGGCGCCCATGCCGCCGCCACCCATTCCGGGCGCGCCGGGCCTTCCCGCTGCCGCTGGGCCTCCCGCCGGTGTGCCGCGCATGGCGCCTTCACCGGGCATGGCGGCGCCGACGCCACGACCGGGCCCCATGCTCCCCGGCCCGCCGGTCGACCCACCCGGCCCGAACCCGCCGCCGGGTCCGAAACCGCCGCCGAACCCGCCCGATCCCGGCCCGAATCCGCTGCCGCCACCTCCAGGACCGCCTGGGCCTGTCCCGAAGTTTGGCGGCGGGAAGTTGCCAGGACGGCCCTGGACGCGGTCATCCGCCCAGGACAACTTGGTCCGGTCATTCGGCTGCGGCGAAGGCAGCGGCCGCGGCATCTGCGGAACCCTCGGCGCCGGGGGGACCTGCGGCGGCCTCGGCGCCTGATACCCCTCGGCCCCCGGAGGCGCGCTGTAGGAACTCGGCCCGCCGGTGTACCCGGTGGGACCACTGTGCCGCCCCGAGTCGCCGGGCCCGCCACTGAACCCGCTGACCTTGGTCTGCCCGGGATCGATCGGATCCGGGGTGATCGGCCCCGACGAAACGTTCGGATCGTGCGCGGCCGGATAAGCCGGCGCGAGCGACTGCTGCCGCGGCTGAGTGCTCTGGTAATACGGCTCGTAGATCTCGACGTTGTGCTTCGTGTCCGCGTCGAACTTCGCCGCCGCGATCTCGTCGTCGCTCGCGCCGATGGACAAGACGTCCTCAGGCCCGCTGTCCCCCGCGCGCTCCTTCTCGACCGGACGCACATTGCCGCGCGTGTAATGGAACGAGGCGTTCTGGTCGAACATCGACTGCCGGGCGCGATCCATGTTCTCGCCCGCGATCTTGGAGGTCGCGATGAGCGGGGCGAGGCCCGCTGTTCCGGAGTCGGCTGCTTTGCCTTTCCAGAAGGTGCTGAGCGCGGTCTGGCTGTTCTCCATCGCCTTGCTGAAGTTTTCGTGAAAAACCATCAACTTGTGCGAGGCAACCTGTGCCTTGTCGAGAGTTTCCGTCGTGGAGGGATTGGCGTTGAGCTTGGTGAAGATCTCCCAGCCGCTATAGGTCATGGCCTAAGCTCCCTTGAGCTTCTTGATCGCCGCAGCAGCGACCTTGGTGGCCAAACCACAGGGATCTGACAGCATGGGGTTTCCAGTGGCCAGAAGCGGTGTGACCGTATAAGTGAGGTCGTCACGCACGCCTACTGCGAGGACGCATCGCCCCTTACCTTCTCCGCCATTGTCGTAAATGACGCCTGGATATCCCTCGATCGAGTCGATCGGCTTGAAAGTGGAGAGGCCGCCCTGCGCGTGTTTTGCGTAAAGGCTGCTCAGCCCATCCTTGTTGCCAGGTAGGAGGCCTGCGGTCACGCTGCTAGGCCCTGCTTCGAAGATCCAGCCACAGCTCTTTCCGAAAGTCCCGTCGTCGACCTCTGTCTTCTCGACCTTTCCGCCGAGTTCCTCGATCTGAGCGGTGGCTACCGTGCTACACGGGTCCGATTCGGCTTGAGCGGTATTCAGGATCGGGTTGGTCACAGCGGGAGCGCCGTTCGACGGCAGTCGGGCAGAGGTAGGTGCGGTCGGGGCGGCTGAGGTCGCGTTGCCCGTTTTGGGGTCGCTGCATCCGCTCGCCAGCAGCAAACCGCTCACCGCGACTACGGACACGAACTTCCTGGTGTGGAGCATCAGTCGGCCTTTCCGATCTGGCGGAGCGCGTCAATGGCTGCTTGATCCTGGTTCTGATACGCAGTCCGGATTTGCCTCAGAGTGTCCAGGTACGAGTTCGTGTAGTCCCACGCCCCCTGCATGAAGGCCTGGTAAGCACTTCCCGAGTTGTTCGCAGCAACCGTGTATCCCTCGCTGCCGACTTCGTGGCCCGGTGGCTGGATCTGATTCAGTACGTCGGCCTCTCGACGTGCCTTGCGGAAGTCGCTCTCGAGGCAGTCCTCAAGAGACTTGATCACGGCGTCCATAGCGGCAGGGTCGAACTCCCAGCCGCCGTTCGCCGAGGCGGCCGCGAAATCGGCCTTCGCCTGCCCGCTGCCCAGCTCGCCGTAATTCGGCGGCGGACCAGAGGGTGGTGGCGCTGCGGCAGCACCCTGAATCAACCCCGAACCCTGCGGCGGTGCCTGCGGCCCCGGCCCGTTGATCTGGTCGTAGACCCCCTGAGGGCCGCGTCCCGGTCCTGTCATCGACGTGCCTCCCCGCACGGGTCGCGATGGGGCGCGACCTACCCGTAGTTCCCTACTGACTCCAACCGGTGACGATAGCAGCAGGTAAAGCGTTGATCAGCCCCTTCATGGAAGATCACCATCGAAAGATGGGACGGCTGACGTGCTTTTGTCCTGATCGACGGTTTCGCGCCGTCAGGACTTCTTGAGGTTCTTGATCGCCGCCGCGGCCACCTCGGTCGCCATGCCGTATGGACCATCGGGGTCATCGCGGAGGCCGCTCGCGAGTGTGCGGCGCCCGGCCAGCGTTGATGTTGCTGTGGCCGCGACCAACCCGTAGCCCATCACCGACTGCGGTGAGTGACCGCGTCCGCGAACCAAGGAACCGGCGGCGAATCCGGCCAAGATCACCAACGCCGCGAGAAACGGCCTGGTCCGGAACCCGCGGCGGCCGTTCTGCCGTCGCACTCCCGTGGCAGGTTCCGGTCTACTGTCCTGGGCCACTTGCGAATCCCGTGCGTGATCGGCTTCGCTGGTGGCCGGGGAACGACGGGGGAGGGAAGCGAGACGATGCCGGGTTTTCGGCGCAACAACGGGCCGCGCGATCCGGGGGAAGGCGACCAGAACGGCGACACGTCGCTGCCGCCGCTCGACCCGTTCGATCCGAACCCCGACAAGCGGTACGAGGTTCCGGCGTCCGAGTTGATGAAGGTTGATGAAGCCGGGAACGACGGGGCTGCTCCGTTGGCGTCGCCAGGCGACCAACGCGCCGATCGTGCAGGTCGAGGACGCGTACATCACCGGGACGCTCGATCTGCGCGCGGCCGACATCAAGTATCTGTTCCGGTTCGAGCGGTGCCGGTTCGAGCATCCGCCGGACGTCCGTGAGGCGCATCTGCTTGGGCTCGTGTTCCGCAAATGCTGGCTGCCCGGGCTCAAGGCGCGCAATCTCCGCACCCGCAACGACGTCCGCCTCATCCGCAGTGTCGTGCACGTCGACGCCGAGCACGAGATCGAGGAGACCACGGTCCAGCGCGGCGACGATCGCGAGCGCGGGATGCCGAACGCGGCGGTCAACCTCACCGACGCGGTCATCGAGGGCTCGGTGGTGCTGACCCGCACGGTGATCACCCATCCGCGCGGCAAGGCGATCCAGGCCGACCGGGTCAACATCGTGGGTGCGCTGCTGGCGTATCGGCTGGTGGCCAACGGGGAAGTCCGCATCCCGGGGATGCGCGCCGGCGGTAACGTCAACTTCTCCGGCGCGACGCTGAACAACCGCGACGGCTTCGCGCTCAACGGGAACGGCATCCACATCGGCGGCAGCCTGCTGTGCGAGGTGGACAACTACGGACCCGCGGCGCAGCGGAAACGCTTCTCCGCCAGTGGGATCATGTTCCTGCCGAGCGCCACTGTGGACAGTGACATCATTTTGCGCGAGGCCAAGCTTTCGGTGAACCAGGCCGGGCCGATCGTCGTCGACGCGTGGAAGTCGAACGATCCGTACATCGATCCGCGGCCGGCGCTGGTCGCGGATCGCTCGACGGTCAAGGGGAACCTCGAGCTGAGCGACGGTATGCAGGCGACCGGGACGCTGCGGATGGTCAACGCCCGGATCGGCGGTTCGCTGCGGCTCGCGGGTGCCGAGGTCCAGGTCGTCCGCGGGCAGACCCTTCCCTACTACGACCGCGCGATCCACCTCGACGGGACCACCATCGGCGGCGATCTGGAGGCGACGAGCCTGCGCGTGCCGTCCGGGCAGTTGCGCATGGCCGACATCACCGTCGGCGGCAACGTGCTGGCGTGGAACTCGATGTTCCTCCACCCGCGCCGCGACGTCTTTTCCGCGCGGCGCGCGAAGATCGCGGGCAACTTCCAGCTCACCGACGCGACCGTCCAGGGCACGTTGCGGTTGCAGGGCGCCGAGATCGGCGGCAGCGTGAACCTCTTCGGCACGAGCCTGACCGAGCCCGGCGCCCGCACGCGCACCAGTTACTCGCTGGACGTCCGCACCGCGCGGATCGGCCGGGACCTGATCCTCACCGAGAACAAGGAACGGCCGTTCGTCGCGCAGGGCGGGGTCAACCTCGACGGCGCACAGGTCGCGCGGCGCGTCGACTTCCGCGGCGCGCGGCTCGGTTCCCTGCCACAGCACGGGATCGCCCTCGACGGAAGCGACGTCTCGGCCGACGAATTCCTGCTCACGCCCGGTATCCCGCCGGACGGCCGGATCGTGCTGCGGCGCGCGCATTGCGGGACACTGGGCGACAACGAGGCGTTCTGGGCGTCGGCGAGCGGGATCGAGCTGGAGGATTTCCGTTACGACGCACTGCAAGAGGACATCGCGCTCGACGACGACCGGGCGATCGACCATCGGATCGCGTTGCTGCGCAAGGCGATGGACGGTTACCGCCCGGGACCGTACGACCAGCTGGCGGCGACGCTACGCGCGTCCGGTAATGAAGAGCACGCCTCCACGGTGCTGCTGAAGAAACAGCAGTTCCGGTACGAGGCGCTCGCGAAGGGCTTCAAGTTCTTCGGACCCGGTGTGCACGTATGGAGCTGGTTGCAGCGGTCGATGGTCGGCTACGGCTTCCGCCCGGTGCGGGCGCTCGGCTGGCTGCTGACGCTGCTCGTGCTGGGGAGCCTGTGGTTCGGGCTCGGAGTCGACGACTGCGTCACCAATCCCAAGCTGACGGTGAGCGGGCCGCGGTGCCTGGTCAACCAGGACGACACCGGGCTCCAATGGAATCCGGTGCTATACACGATCGACCTCCTGGTCCCGATCGTCGACTTCGGCAACAAGTCGCGCTGGTACATGCACGGCATGGACAACTGGGTCGCGGCCGGGTTCACCGCCTCGGGCTGGGTGCTGGCGACGACGGTCGCGGCCGGTATCAGCCGGATGCTCCGCCGCGACAACTGAGGGTATTTCACATACCCTCAGTACGGAGGTATGTGATGACGCAGCGCAGCGCCACCGGCAAGATCGCGATCGCCGCCCCGCCCGAGAGGGTATATGCCCTGGTCAGCGACCCGGGAGCCCTTGCGGACATGGCCGAGGAGTACGAAGGGCACCGATGGGTCGGTGGGGCGAAGGAGCCCGCCGTCGGCGCCAAGTTCCGCGGTCGCAACCGCCGGGGCTTCCGTCGCTGGAGCACCCTTTCGACGATCACCGACGCCGACGAGGGCAAGCGGTTCGCGTTCGAGGTGACCACGTTCGCCGGTCTTCCCGTCTCGCGCTGGCAGTACGACATCGAGGCGACGGACGACGGTTGCGTGGCCGTCGAAAGCACGTGGGACCGGCGGCCTGCCTGGCTGCGCGGGCCGACGTCGCTGTTCACCGGGGTCTGGAAGCGCGACGACGCCAACCGGGCGAACATCGCCGCGACGCTGGCCCGGCTGAAGGCCGCCGCCGAGTCCGCTCACTCCACGAACCGCGACCAGAACTCGATCTGACGCGGTCCGCCGGGCGGCGGGGTGCCCAGCGGCTGGCCGCAGAAGTCGTGCCGCAGGTATCCGCGCAGGTCGTAGCCGTAATAGACGATGTCGGTCTGATACACCGACAGCACCGGATACCCCTGGCTCCCGGCGATCCCCGGCAGATACCGGTGCCCGCAGACCGGCACGAGCTGCGGGACGAGCGCCAGCTGCGATCGGGCCCGCGAAAGCGCGTCAGCGAGGTCGATCGGGCGCATGCCCCAGTCCGGCAGCCAGAAGCCGTTGTGTTCGACGTCGTAAAGCACCCCGTCGACCGGCCAGTCCAGGCGTTTTCGCAGCTGGTCGGGGTTGCCGCAGCGCCAGTCCGGCCAGCGGTCGCCGATCGGCACCCCGGCGGACAGGAAGGTGCGGTGGTCGGCGGCGAACCGGAAGCCGAAGCGGGCTTCGACGTCGTCGAGCTCGGCCTCGCTCAACCCGGGACGCACGGGTTCGGCCAAGCTCGCCTGGAGGTCGTGTGCCTCCTCGATGGTGAAGGCGTGCTCAACAGTGGACATGTGTTCGAGCCTAAATCGCCCACCGCGAAGGCGCCTTCTCTTTTAACACCACTCCCTCATCACCCACATGAGGCTCCTCCCCTGGGGTGAGCTCGCCCTCTCAACGCCTGGACGTCGGAACAGCACGGCCGGGCGTGTAGTTCACTCATGTCGTGACTTCCCCACGAACGCAGTCCCGCGTGCGGGCGCCCGAGCTCGACGGCGACGTGTGGCTCAACACCGGCGGTGAGCGGATCACGCTCGCCGGGCTGCGCGGCCGCGTCGTCCTGCTGGACTTCTGGACCAGTGGCTGCATCAACTGCCTGCACGTGCTGGACGAGCTGCGCCCGCTGGAGGCCGAGTTCGCCGACGTCCTGGTGACCATCGGCGTGCATTCGCCCAAGTTCCTGCACGAGGGTGAGGCGGCCGCGATCGAGGCCGCCGTGCGGCGCTACGAGGTGCACCACCCGGTGCTCAACGACCCGAAGATGGCCACCTGGTCGCAGTACGCGGTCAAGGCGTGGCCGACGCTGGTCGTCGTCGACCCCGAGGGTTACGTCGTGCACGTCGCCGCCGGCGAGGGACACGCCGAGGCGCTGCGCCGGGTGATCGCCGACCTCGTCGCGACCCACGAGGCCAAGGGCACGCTGCGCCGCGGCGGCAGCCCGTACGTCCCGGTCGAGGAGCAGCGCACCGAGCTGCGCTTCCCGGGCAAGGCCGTCACCACCGCCGAGGGCCGCATCCTGGTCGCCGACACCGGCAACCACTCCATCGTCGAGTTCGCGTCCGACGGCGAGACGATCATCCGCCGCTTCGGCAGCGGCGAACGCGGCGCGCAGGACGGGCCGTTCGACCTGGCGAGCTTCACCGAGCCGTCCGGGATCACCCTGTTGCCGTACGAGGTCGCCGAGCGCGCGGGTTACCACGCCGTCGTCGCCGACACGGCCGGTCACCGCCTGCGCGGTATCGACCTGATCACCGGCGAGGTCTCCACGGTCGCCGGCACCGGCCGTCAGTGGCGCGACGGCGTCGACACCGGCAAGGCGCTCGACATCGACCTCACCAGCCCCTGGGACGTCGCCTGGTGGGGCCCCGCGGGCGGCGTCGTGGTCGCCATGGCGGGCAACCACACTCTGAGCGTGTTCGAGCCGGTCTCGGGCACCATCCGCCGCTTCGCCGGCACGACCGTCGAAGGCCTGCGAGACGGCGACGTCCACGAAGCGTTCTTCGCGCAGACGTCCGGCCTCACGCCCGACGGGCGGAAGCTGTGGCTCGCGGACGCGGAGACGTCGGCGCTGCGCTGGATCCAGCCCGAGGGCGAGACGTTCACCGTGCACACCGCGGTCGGCGTCGACCTGTTCTCCTTCGGGCACGTCGACGGCCCCGCCGACAAGGCGCTCCTGCAACATCCGCTCGGCCTCGCCGTGCTGCCCGGCGACACCATCGCGATCGCCGACACCTACAACGGCGCGGTCCGCCGTTACGACCCGCTCACCCGCCAGGTGACCACGCTCGCGACCGGTCTCGCGGAGCCGTCCGGGCTGCTCGTGCACGACGGCGAACTGCTGGTCGTCGAGTCCGCGGCCAACCGCATCGGGCCGGTGCCGCTCGGTGAGCAGGCGGTGGCCGGGGACGCGCACGCGGTCCGCCGTCCGCCGACCGTGCTGGCGCCGGGCGAGCTGGAGTTCTCCGTCGTCTTCACCCCGCCGCCGGGAGAGAAGCTCGACGACCGGTTCGGCCCGTCGACGCGGCTGGAGATCAGCGCGTCGCCACCGGAACTGCTCGCCGACGGCGCCGGGGTGGGCACGGACCTGTTCCGCAAGCTCCGCTTCGCCGAGGGCGTCTCGGGCGGTGTCCTGCAGGTCGTCGCGCAGGCCGCCAGCTGTGACGACGGCGGCGAGCACCCCGCCTGCCGCATCACCCGGCAGGACTGGGGCGTGCCGGTGCGGTTCGAAAAGGGCGGAGAAAGCACGCTGAGCCTGGTCATGGCCGGGGATCCGGGTAAGTAGAGTCGTAGGCGTGTCAGATCGGCCGAAACTCGAGATTCAGATGCTGCAGGACAGGGTGCTCGTGAAGCTGTCCCCCGAGGACGGCGAGCGCCGGAGTTCGGGCGGGATCGTCATCCCCGCCACCGCGCAGGTCGCGCGGCGCCTCGCGTGGGGTGATGTACTGGGCGTGGGCAACAGTGTGCGGAACGTCAAGACCGGTGACCGTGTGCTGTTCAACCCGGACGACCAGCACGAGGTCGAGATCCAGGGCGAGGGGCACCTGGTGATGCGGGAGCGCGACATCCACGCCGTGGCGACCGAACGGACCGAACACGGCACGGGGTTGTACTTGTAGCTCGGCTGCGGGAGGGGTGGGGAGAGTTGGCACGCGATGGGCAAGACGACCTGTTCACCGACGATCTCCTCCCGGACTCCGACCAGGGCCTGGTGGACGAGCTCTTCGAGGGCGACCGGGTGGTCCAGCCGCCACCCACGCCCGCGTCGAAGCTCCGCAAGGGGCTCGGCAAGGCCCTCATGGTCACCGGGGTGCTCATGGGCCTCTTCGTGGTCGCGTACGCGGTCGATCTGATCGTCAGCGCCGGCGACGTCCCGCGCGGCGTCACGGTCGCGGGGATCGACGTCGGCGGCCTCACGCACAAGGAGGCCGAGTCGAAGCTCCGCCGTGAGCTGGAGCCCAGGCTGATCGAGCCGGTGCGGGTGCGGGCGGGCGACGTCCGGACGGTGCTGTACCCGACGTCGTCCGGTCTCGGCCTGGACTGGCCGCAGACGCTGGGGCGCGCCGGTCACCAGCCGCTGAGCCCGTACACGCGGCTGATGTCGTTCTTCAGCAGCCGTGAGGTCGGCGTCGTCACCTGGACCGACGCGCCGAAGCTCGAAAAGGCCGTCTCGGACCTCGCCGTCGCGCAGCTGAACCGCCCGCCGGTCGAAGGGAACATCACGTTCCAGCCCATCGCGGGCACCGACGGCGGTGTCGTCCCGGCCGCGGTCGAACCGCGGCACGGGCAAACGCTCGCCGACGTCAAGGAGGCGGTCGCCGCGGTCACCGATCGCTGGCTGAGCGACGAGGGTGTCGAGCTGAAGGTGAACGTCGCGCCCGTGAAGGCGACTTCGCCCGGCGTGCACGCCGCGCTCGTCAAGATCGTCGTCCCCGCGGTCGCGAAACCGCTCGTCATCCGCGGTGAGGGCAAGGACGCGACGCTGAAGCCGAACACGATCGCAGGGGCCTTCCAGTTCGCCGCACGCGACGACGGCAACCTCGAAGTCCGCATCGACCAGGGCAAACTGCGCGCCGCCGCGCAGCCGCAGCTCAAGGAGACCGAGACCGACGGGGCGGACGCGCAGATCGTCTTCGTCGGCGACCGGCCGGCCGTGCAGCCGTCGAAGGACGCCCGGAAGGTCAACTGGGACCTCACGTTCTCGTCGCTGACCTCGGTGCTCGCGAAGAGCGAGGAGCGGGAGCTGAGGGCGGTCTACGACGCCAGCAGCCCGGCCGTCAGCACCGACGCGGCGAACGTCCTCGGCATCAACGAGATCATCGGCGAATTCACCACCTCGGGCCTGAGCGGGCCGGCGATGACGAACGTGCAGGCGTTGGCGGGCAGGGTCTCCGGCGCCATCGTGAAGCCGAACGAGACGTTCAGCCTCGGGGCGCGGTCCGGGGCGAGGACGGCGGACGCGGGCTACGTCCCCGCCCCGGTGAACGAAGACGGCACCGGGCCGGTCGTGGTCGGCGGCGGCGTCTCCCAGCTCGCGACGACGCTCTACAACGCCGCGTACCTGGCGGGCCTGGCCGACGGCGGGCATCTGGAGCACGACCACTACCTCGACCGCTATCCGGTCGCGCGTGACGCGAAGGCGATCAACGCGGACGGTTCGCCGGTCGAGCTGCAGATCGTCAACGACGCCCCGACCGGGATCGCGATCCAGGTGCTCCCCGCCAACGGTTCGGTGACCGTGCGGATCTGGGGTACGAAACGGTTTTCGGTGCAGAGCGTCGGTGGCGAGCGGCACTCCTACGTCCCCCAGCCGGTGCAGATGGGGTCGGGACCAGGCTGCGTGCCGGACCCCGGTGCGGCCGGGTTCAGCACGTCGGACACCCGCGTGCTGATCGACGTCGTCACCGGGACGGAGGTCCGCCGCGAGACCCGCAACGCGACCTACTCGCCGCGGGCGACGATGATCTGCGCTTGAGCGCTCATCGCAACACCATGCAGCCACGCGCCTCGAAGTCCGCGAGCCACGACGGCTCCCGCAACTCCTTGTTCCAGCGCAGATCCAATTTGTCCAATTTGGACAGCCGGGCGATCGACGACGGCAGCGAGGTCAGCTTGTTCTCGCGCAGATCGAGCTGACGCAATTCGCTCAGCTCCCCGATGGAGGACGGCAAGGACGTCAGCAGGTTCTTCCGCAGATGCAGTTCGCGCAACGCGGAGAGCGTCCCGATCGACTCCGGCAGCCCGGTCAGGCCGTTGCCGTACAAACGGAATTCACGCAACGAGGCCAACCTGGAGAGGTCTTCCGGGAGCGTCGGGATGCGATTGTCCGTGCAGCCAAGGTATTTCAGCCGCCCGAGCGAACAGAGCGCGGCGGGGAACGCGGTGAGCCGGTTGTCGCTCACGTAGAGGTATTCCGTCAGTCCGGCGAGCTCGCCGAGTTCGTCCGGCAGAGCTGGAAGCTCGTTGTGCCCCAGATCCAGGGTGTGCAGATTCCGCAGGCCGCCGATGGCGGGCGAAATGGCGGTGAGCCGGTTGGCGGCCAGATTCAGCACGCGGAGCCCGGACAGCGACCACAGCTCGTCGGGAACGGACGTCAGCCGGTTGTCGTACAGGTCCAGGTGCTCGAGCGAGGACGGGAGGGAGGTGCCGGGCAGGGAGGTCAGCCCCTGGCCACTGAGATCGAGTCGAGTGGTCACAGGGGCCGACCGTAACGGGATCAGGTGACTGTCCGGTGCCCGCCGCCCTTGACCTTCGCGTAGATCGCGGCCGCGCCGATCACGCCGACGATCGCCGCGCCGACCTGGAAGGCGTGGCGGATCCAGTCGATGCCCGCGGTGTCACGGACGCCGAACACACCGGCAAGCCAGTTGCCGATGAAGGCGGCGATGATGCCGACGACGATCGTCAGCCACATCGGGATCTTCTGATCACCGGGCGCGATCATCCGGCCGATGACGCCGAGGATCAACCCGACCACGATCGTGGTGATGATGCCCCAAAGGCCACCCAACATGGTTCCTCCTTCGCTGGAGATCGATGAGCCCACGGTGTCACCGATTCGGGCTCATCGCGCCTCAAGCCCCCTTACCGGGTGACACTTCGCCGTCCGTAGAGGTTCGCGGCCAGGGTCACCCCGATACCGGCGATGACGATCTGGGTGATGAGTTCGAGCCAGTCGAAGCCCTTCGTGTCCGCGTAGCCGAGCCCACGGGCGATCGCCGTACCGATGAAGGCGGCGACGATACCGACGACGATGGTCAGCCAGATCGGGATGGACTGCTTGCCGGGCGCGAAGAACCTGCCGAGCACCCCGAGGATCAAACCGACCACGATCGCCGTGATGATGCCGGTGACTGTCATTGAGACTCCTTTGCCGAGGTCTCCGCCAATGGGCGGACTCAGCACGGAAATGCCCGCCCGATACCCCCTCGAAACCACGAAGAGCCCCCTCCGGGCCGGAGGGGGCTCTTCGTCACTAAATCGTTTAGAACGCGGCCTCGGGGATGTCCATCAGGCTGTTGTCCGCGGCCTCGACGATCGCGCGGCGCGACGTCAGCTCCGGCAGCACGTTCTTCGCGAAGAACGACGCCACGGCGAGCTTGCCCTCGTAGAACGGGACGTCCTTCGCGGACGCGCCCGAGTCGAGCTTGCCGATGGCGACCTCGGCGTGCTTGATGAGCTGCCAGCCGATGAGCAGGTCGCCGACCGACATCAGCAGGCGGACCGTGTGCTGGCCGACCTTGTTGATGTTCTGCGGGTCTTCCTGCGACGAGGTCAGGTAGCCGATCAGCGAGCCGAGCATGCCCTGGGTGTCTTCCAGCGCCTGCTTGAGCAGGGCGCGCTCGTTCTTGAGCCGCCCGTTGCCGATCTCCGACTCGATGGTCTTCGTGATCTCCCCGGCGACGTAGGCCAGCGAAGCGCCCTTGTCGCGGACGATCTTGCGGAAGAAGAAGTCCAGCGACTGGATGGCCGTGGTGCCTTCGTACAGCGAGTCGATCTTCGCGTCACGGATGTACTGCTCGATCGGGTAGTCCTGCAGGAAGCCCGACCCGCCGAGGGTCTGCAGCGACTGCACGAGCTGCTCGGTCGCGCGCTCGGAGCCGACGCCCTTGACGATCGGGAGCAGCAGGTCGTTGACGCCGTGCGCGACCTTCTGCGAAGCCTCGTCGCCCTCGCCGGTCCACACCTGGTCCTGGAAGGTCGCCGTGTAGAGGTACACCGCGCGCAGGCCCTCGGCGTACGCCTTCTGCAGCATCAGCGAGCGGCGGACGTCCGGGTGGTGGGTGATGGTGACGCGCGGCGCCGCCTTGTTCAGCATGTTCGGCAGGTCGGCGCCCTGGACGCGCTCCTTGGCGTACTCGAGCGCGTTGAGGTAACCGGTCGACAGCGTCGCGATGGCCTTCGTGCCGACCATCATGCGGGCGTACTCGATGACCTGGAACATCTGCGCGATGCCGTCGTGCACCTCGCCGAGCAGCCAGCCCTTGGCGGGCGTGCCGTGCTGGCCGAAGGTCAGCTCGCAGGTGGTGGAGGCCTTGATGCCCATCTTGTGCTCGACGTTGGTGACGAAGGCGCCGTTGCGCTCGCCCAGCTCACCGGTCTCGCCGTCGAAGTGGAACTTCGGCACGAGGAAGAGCGACAGGCCCTTGGTGCCGGGCTTGGTCTCGATGCCGGGGCCCTCGGGACGGGCCAGCACCAGGTGCATGATGTTCTCGACCATGTCGTTCTCGGCCGAGGTGATGAACCGCTTCACGCCGTCGATGTGCCAGGAGCCGTCCTCCTGCTTGACGGCCTTGGCGCGGCCGGCGCCGACGTCGGAACCGGCGTCGGGCTCGGTGAGCACCATGGTGGCGCCCCAGCCGCGGTCGATCATGATCTGCGCCCAGCGCTTCTGCTCGTCGGTGCCGTTCTTGTCGACGATGCCGGCGAAGTTCGGGCCCGCCATGTACATGAACAGCGGCGCGTTGGCACCGAGGATCAGCTCGGCCGCGGCCCACTGCACGGTCGGGGGCAGGCCGAAGCCGCCCAGCTCGTTCGGCAGGCCCAGCCGCCACCATTCGCCGTCCATCAGCGCCTGGTAGCTCTTCTTGAACGACTCGGGGATCTTCACCGAGAAGGTCTTCGGGTCGTACACCGGCGGGTTGCGGTCCGCGTCGGCGTACGAGTCGGCGAGGGGACCGGAAGCGAGCTTGTTCAGCTCGGTCAGCACGCCGCGGGCGGTCTCCTCGTCGGATTCCGCGAGGACGCCCTTGCCGAGGCGGTCCTGCACGCCGAGTACCTCGAAGAGGTTGAACTCCAGGTCTCGGACGTTGCTCTTGTAGTGGCCCATTTCGTCACTCCAATGTGTTCGGCTCCCCGGCCGGGCACACGTCCCCTACTCGCCGGTAACTTCAGGATATTACCTGTGGGTAACCGGCGGCAAGTGAATGGCCACTGTTGTGATGTGTAAATCAGCAATACGGGGGTCTCGGTGCCGGTTCAGCGGGATGACGGCGCGATCGAAGCGGCCGCCGGCGTCTCGGCGGGGGTGTGCCCGTCGTCGGGGTTCGTGACCAGGATGCCGGAACGGAAGGCGATCGTCACCGCGTGTGTCCGGTCGCGGGCGGAGAGCTTGCGCAAGATGCTCTTGACGTGCGTCCGCACCGTTTCCACGGACAGGAACAGGATCTTCGCGATCCCGGAGTTCTCCAGTCCCTCCGCCACCAGCTGCAGGACCTGGTACTCGCGGCGGGACAGCGGCATCAGGCCGCGCGCGGTCGCCGGTTTGGGGGCGTCGCCCGGCTTGGGGAGCACGGGCTGGCGTTTCGGCCGCGCGGTCAGCGCCGCCAGCGTCGGGTCGATGTAGCGGCGGTCGCTGTGCGCGCGCCGGATCGCCTCGGCCAGATGCCGCCCGTCGGTCGCCCGCGGCACGATCGCGTGCACGCCCGCCGCGATCGCCGCGGCGAGGTACTGCTGGGTGCGGTTGGTGTCCCGGATCATCGTGATGATGACCAGCGCCGGGTCGCCGCCGCTGAGCAGGCGGGACAGATGGCAGTTCGGGTCGAGCGCCGAATCCAGCACGATGACGTCCGGTTTGAGCTGTTCGCACAGCTGGAGCGCCGCGTGATGGCTCGCCGCGTGCCCGAGCCACTGCAGGCCCGGGGTGCGGTGGACCAGTGAGCTCAGGCCCTCGCAGAAGATCGGGATCGGATCGACGGCGGCCACGCCGAGGCCGCGGCCACCTGGCGACAGTCCACCAGGCCTGCCGGCCTGCGTTCGGTTCGGCTCGATGCTTCGCATCACGGACCCCTCCGTTTTCCTGCCCGCCATCTCCGGACGAGAGGACTCGCGAGTCCATTCGGTGACCACCGCCCCCCGGCGTGGTCACCCTCGTCAACCGGTCCCCCTGCGGGACCGGACAGAGATGACACCTCGTAACTATTACGAGTCAGTAGGCCGGAGCACGTGACGCGATATCCCCCTCATAGATGTATCGGCCCGTCGCGGCAAACTCTGCGTATCGGCTGGTTGTGGATCTCTGGCTCGAATGAGCGCGCCGAGGGCAGAACTTGACATGTTCACTACTCAGAGTGGACTTCGGCACACCGTGTTTGATCAAAGAGCCGGCCGAATTCGTCTCCGAGCGCCGCGGGGGTCCAATGCGCGTTCAGCCCGCTGGGATTGGGCAGGACCCAGACCCGTGCGCCGCCGATCTCGCCGTCCTGCGGGCCGACCTTCGCCTTCGGCAGGCCGAACGCCGTCCGGAAGGCCGTGATCCCGACCACGGCGAGCCAGCGTGGCCGGTATTCGGTGACCCTCGCCGTGAGGAGGCGCCCGCCTTCGCGGAATTCGTCCGGGGTGAGCTCGTCGGCCCGCGCCGTCGTCCGCGCGACGACGTTCGTGATGCCGAGGCCCAGGGCGAGCAGTTCGTGCTGCTCGCTGGGATCGAGCAGGCGCGGGGTGAAGCCGCCGCGGTGCAGCGCGGGCCAGAACCGGTTCCCCGGCCTGGCGAAGTGCAGGCCGAGCGCGCCCGAGTAGAGACCGGGGTTGATCCCGCAGAACAGCACGTCCAGATCGGGCGCGATGACGTCGTCGATGGTCTTGCCGTAGGCGGCGGCCAGTTCGTCCTTGGTCGGTTTGGTCCTCACCCCCGCCAGTTTCCGGCACGCTGGCGGGTATGGATGAGGGGGCGTTCACGGCCGACGGCTGCCCGGTCGAGGTGTACCGGCTGCTGCCGCCCGGCGACGAGCCCGGGATCGTGCACGCGGCGATCCCGGAAGGCGCTTCGATCCTGGAGCTCGGCAGCGGCGTCGGGCGGATCACGCACGCGCTGCTGGAGCTGGGGCATCCGGTGGTCGCGGTGGACGACTCGCCGGAGATGCTGGCCCACGTCCGCGCGGACAAGGTGTGTTCGAAGATCGAGGAACTGCGGCTCCAACGGGACTTCGACGCCGTACTGCTCGGCAGTCACCTGGTCAACGCCGCCTCCGCGGTCGATCGCGAGGCTTTCCTGTCCACCGCTCGCGCCCATGTCGCGCCCGGCGGCCGGGTGCTCGTCGAATGGCATCCGCCGGAGTGGTTCGAGTCGGTGCGCGATGGTCAGGGCGGCACGCTCGGCCGGGTCGGCGTCCGGCTCGACCAGGTCGTCCGTGACGGCGACCTGCTGTCGGCCGTCGTGCGGTACTCGGCGTCCGGCCGGTCCTGGAGCCAGCCCTTCACCTGCCGCCGGCTGGACGCCGAGGCACTGAACGTCGCGCTGACCAGGGCCGGTCTGGTCTTCGAGCGCTGGCGTGCCGACGATCGCACCTGGTTCTCGGCGACCCCCGCGTGACCTGGGACACCCACTTTCGTCTCAAGGGGTGGTCAACTCACCACGATGTGCGTACTGTTTGTGATCTCGCACACAAGGTCGTATCGAGGAGGCGTTTTGCAGCTCTCGCTCATCCTCGGCCTGGTCGCGTTGATCTTCGTGGTGGCCACCGTGCTGGTGATCGCGGAAGACCGGCGGGCCGCGCGGCGCGCGGCCCAGCGACGGCAGGCGAGGCTAGCGGATCTCGGCGAGGTCGACCCGCTCGCCACACAGCGGCTGCATCTCGACCGTTGAGGGAACGGGCTTCCGCACGAGGCTGAGCAGCAGCGCCCCGGCGATCCAGCCGAGCATCGCGCCGCCGGTGTTGTTGAGCAGGTCGTCGACGTCGAAGATCCGGTAGACGTAGGGCGCGGTGCCGAAGTTCGCGGTCAGCTGCGTGATCTCGATCAGCAGCGACGCGGCGAGCCCGATCAGCGTCGTGCCGATGAGGCCGCGCTTCCACAGTGTCCTGGCGAAGAAGCCGAGCGGGACGAACAGCAGCACGTTCATGGTGGCCTGCTGGAAGGTCTGGGTGGTGAACCAGTCGGCCATCGGCTGCCCGTGCTTGAGCAGTTCGGTGTGGATGTCGGTGACCCACTGGAACGGGTTCGGCTGCACGGTCTGGCTCAGCCGTCCGGCGCCGGGGCCGGGCAGCGGCAGGAACGTCACCGCCAGGGTCATGGTGGCGTAGAGCAGCACGGCGGCCGTGGTCAGGACGGGACGAAGCCGCACCCGGCCGTGCCGCGCGTGCAGGACGATCAGCTGCGGGATCAGCACCGTCGCCCAGAGCGCGAAGAAGGCGATCAAGCCGTACTGCAGGGCGGTGACCTGTGCGTTCGTCATGACCACGACGTTATGGATCAGGCGGGTACGGCCACTTCGGTCGAAGGGCCGCCGACGGCCGGGGCCGGATCGGCCGAGTGGCCGATCCAGATCTTGGCCGATCGGCGATATTCGTTCCCTGATCCGCCGCCGGACGTGGGATTCTGCCCGGATGGTGCTCGTTCGACGGCTCATCCCCGCGGACCTCGACGTCTTCCGTGAGATCCGCCTTCGTGCCCTGACGGACACGCCCGAGAACTACGGCTCGATCGCCGCGGCCGAACGCGCGCAGTCCGACGAGGAGTGGCTCGCGAAGCTGGCCGGGGACACCTGGTTCGCCGCCTTCGACGACGGGCGCCCGGTGGGTCTCGTCGCCGGGCGGGCGCGCGACGACGGCTGGATCCTCTACTCGATGTGGGTCGCGCCCGAAGCCCGCCGCCGGGGATTGGGAACCAAGCTGATGGGTGAAGTGCGCTCGGCCGCCGAGGAAGACGGCGCACGCGAGGTGTGGCTGCACGTCGCGGAGGACAACGACCACGCGCGGCGCCTGTACCTGCGGCTCGGATTCATCGCGACGGGGGAACTGGAGCCGATGCCGAACGACGTCACCCGGCGGCGTGAGCGTCTCTATCTGCCCGTCGCCATGTGACGTTTGCCTATCGTCATGCTTTCCGCTCTGGTGAAGGTCAAATCCGCAAGGCAGACTCCTCCGCCGTGCGAATCGGAGGAAGCATGAAACTCTCTACCCGGCTGGCCGTGGTCGCCGGTGCCGCGCTGACCGCGCTGGCCGCCGTCGCCGCGCCCGCGTCCGCCACGTCGGCGACCACCGACGTCCGGCTGATCACCTTCAACGACCTGCACGGCAATCTCGAACCGCCGTCCGGTTCGAGCGGCCGTGTCACGCTCCCCAACGGCAAGACCGTCGACGCGGGCGGTGCCGTCTACCTCGCGACGCACCTGAAGAAGCTTCGCGGCGAAGTGCGTAACTCGGTCGTCCTGTCGGCAGGTGACAGCATCGGCGCGTCGCCGGTGATCTCGGCGCTGTTCCACGACGAGCCGACCGTCGAACTGCTGAACCGGCTCGGGGTCGAGGCTTCCGTGGTGGGCAACCACGAATTCGACGAAGGCCTCAAGGAACTCCGGCGGATGCAGCACGGCGGCTGTCACCCGACGGACGGCTGCCAGTTCCGCGAATCCTTCCAGGGCGCGAACTTCCCCTTCCTCGGGTCCAATGTGTACTACGAAAACGGCTTCCCGGCGCTGCTGCCGTTCAGCATCGAGTTCTCCGGCGGCGTCCCGATCGGCGTCATCGGCGCGACGCTGAAGGATCTGCCGCAGGTCGTCACCCCGGAGGCGATCAAGGGCCTGAAGTTCGGCGAAGAGGTCCAGGCCATCGATCGCACCGCCAAGCTGCTCGACCTGTTCGGGGTCAAGGCGCAGGTCGTGCTGCTGCACCAGGGCGACAACTCGGAGACCGCCGGCCCGGACGAATGCAAGGTCAAGCCGGGCGCGGCCACCGCCATCGCGCAGCGCGTGACGTCCACAGTGGACGCCATCTTCACCGGGCACAGCCACCAGCAGTACAACTGCGTGATCAACGACCCCGCGGGCGAACCGCGCCCGGTGATCCAGGGCGCGTCGTTCGGGCGCCTGTTGTCGGTCGTCGACCTGAAGATCGACCGTCGCACCCTGGATGTCGTGCGTGGTGAAACCAAGGCGCACAACCAGATCGTCACCCGCGACGTCGATCCGGATCGCGACGTGCAGGACCTGATCGACGAGGCCAAGACCAAGGCCGCGCCGATCGCGAACAAGGCCGTCGGCACCATCACCGCGGACCTGACCGCCAAGGGCGCCCCCTCCGGTGAATCGCCGCTCGGCGACGTCATCGCGGACGCCCAGCTCGAAGCCACGAAGTCGAACGGCGCGCAGATCGCGATGACGAACCCGGGCGGGATCCGCACGGACTTCACCCACAAGTCGTCGCCCGCCGGCGAAGGCGAAGGCGTCGTGACCTATGGCGAGGCGTTCGCCGTGCAGCCGTTCGCGAACATCATGCAGACGATCACGCTCACCGGGGCGGACCTGAAGAACGTGCTCGAACAGCAGTGGCAGGCCAACGGGGTCGTGCGGATCCTGCAGATCTCGAAGTCGCTGAAGTACTCGTACTCGGCGTCCGCGGCCCAGGGAGCACGCGTCTCGAACCTGACGCTCGACGGCACGCCGATCGACCCGGCGGCGTCGTACCGCGTTTCGGTGAACAACTTCCTCGCCGCCGGCGGGGACGGCTTCACCGAGTTCACGAAGGGGACCGACCTGTCGGGCGGTCCGGTGGACCTGGACGCGCTGATCGCGTACTTCGGGGCGCACCCGGGTATCGCGCCGCCGCCCGCGGACCGGATCACCGTCCTGCCGTAGCCCTCGCGAGTGCCATGAAAGGTCCCTTCCTCGCGAAATTCGCGAGGAAGGGACCTTTCATCGCGTCCGCGGGGTGGTTTTGTCAGTGACCCAGGGCACAATGGCCGCCATGACGACCTGGGAAGAAGTCGTGGAACTGGCGGGCAGGCTGCCCGAGGTCGAGGAGTCCACTTCGTACCGCACGCCGTCGCTCAAGGTCGCGGGCAAGAGCTTCGCCCGGCTGCGCACCGAGGCCGAGGGCGGGCTGATGCTGCTGTGCGAGCACGCGGAGAAGGAGGCGCTGCTGGCCTCCGGCGACCCCGCGTACTTCACCACGCCGCATTACGACGGCTACGGCGCGATCCTCGTCGACCTGGAGAAGGTCGAGAAGGCCCAGCTGCGTGAACTCATCGAGGAGGCCTGGCGGATGAAGGCACCCGCCAGGCTCACGAAAGGACTGAACGACTAGCGGAGTTCCCCTTCGAGCAAGCTCATCAGGTACTCGTCGTGCCACTGGCCGTCCCGGCCGCGGAACGACTGCCGGTGCCTGCCGTCCACCTGGAACCCGAGCTTCTTGTAGACGTGGATCGCGGCCTCGTTGTCGACCACGACCCACAGCGCGATCATGTGCAGCCGCATGACGTCGAAGCCGTAGCGGCAGAGCGTGCGCATGGCGTCGGTGCCGTAGCCGCCGCCCCAGTGGTCCTTCTCGCCGAGGTAGATGTCGAGTTCCGCGCGGCCGCTCTCCGGCGTGGCGTCACGCAGGGTGCAGGTGCCGATCAACGTGCCGACGGCGAGGCTCTCGATCGCGAAGTTCACCTGGCCGAAGCTGTTCGGCTTCCGGTGGGCGAAGCGTTCGCGGATCTGGGCGAGGGATTCCGGGTGGTCGGCCACCAGCCAGCGGGTGACCTCCGGGTCGTTGTGCCAGCGCCACAGCGTGTCCGCGTCCTCGGGTTCCAGCGGGCGCAAGCGGATCAGTTCACCGGTCAGCATCGTCCATCCCAAGATCGGTATCGGACTTTCCAGACTATTGGGCGACCCCCGCGAGCAGCCACCGCTTAACGGGGACTTCCAGCAGCACCCTGGCGCCGGACGGCTCGACCTCCACACCCGCCGCCCAGCCGTCGTACTTCGCCGACAGGGCCGCGAGAACGTCTTCGCGCAGAGTTCCGCGATGGACGCGTGCCGTGCCTTCGGCGACAACAGGCGCGTCGCCGTCTTCCAGCGCGATGCTCACACGCGGATCGTTGCCGATGTTGCGCACCTTCACGTTCCGCTCTCCGCTGCCGACCCAGAAGACGTCGTCGAGGTACACGAACCACACTGGCGTGACGTGCGGCGATCCGTCCGCCCGGAGCGTGCACAACCAGGCGTTGCGCTCCCGCGCGAGACGTTCGATAAGCGATTGATCACGTTTCACCTGGTCAGCCTGCCTGAAAGCTAGGGTGCCGGGCGTATGAAGGTCCACCAGTACTGCTACTTCGCCTTGAAGAGCGAAACCGTGTCCGCCGGGGAGATCACCGCGCGGCTCGGCATGGAGCCCGACGAGGTGCTGGTACTGGGTTCGCGGTCCGCCGAACACCGGTTGCCGCGGATGCACGCCTGGAAGGTGACGCACCGCGGTTCGGAACCGGTCGACGACCAGATCGAGAGCGTGATCGGCAGGCTCGCCCCGGTCCGCCCGGAAATCCGGAAGCTGGTGGACGAAGGCGCCAGTGCCGTGCTGCAAGTGGTGCGCTATTTCCATCATCGTGACGGCGGCGAGGAGTTCGGCTGGCACCTCTCGCCCGCCGTGCTCGCGTTCCTCACCGAAGCCGCCGCCGCGCTCGACGTCGACGAGTACGACCTCAGCGAATGAGCTTCGGCCGGTCGTGGTGGGATGGTGCCCTGCAGCCGGACAACCCCGTTGGGAGCCCAGCATGTCGAGCGAGAACTGGCCGCTGAGTCAGGATCCCGAGTCGCCGGTGATCATCTCCCGGTCGCTGGTGGAGGATCCGTCGAACCTCGCCTTCGTCGTACTGGACGACGACGGTGACTGGTTCATCAGCGACGGCAACGAGTTCTCCGAGGACATGGAGATGAACAAGGACGCGTTCGGCGCGCTGCCGCTGCGGGAAGCGGTGGAGCTCATCCCCGAACTCGCCGCGCTCGCCGGCCTCCCCACCGGCATGGCCGCCGACTGGGACCCGGAGCGGCGCTCGTGGCTGCTGAGTTCGGTCGCCGACTCGGACGACGACGAGGAAGACCTGCTCGTGCGGGCCGCCCGCCTCGCCGCGTGGACGCATCCGGGCTCGCCGCTGGAAGAAGTCCAGGTGAGCACCGAACTCGCCGAGATCTCCACCGACCCGGCCGCCCCGGCCCGCGCCGTGCGCCAGGTCGTCCGCGAGGCCGACGGCAGCTGGCTGCTCGTCGGCTTCCAGGTGCCGGAGAACGAGGACTTCGAGGTCGAAGCCCTCGAAATGGAGCACGCCGTCACGCTGTACCCGGACGTCGCCCTGGTGCTGAGCGCCGCGCCCGGCCAGGTGTACGACCGGCCGAGCGCCGACGCGCCTTGGGAACTCGTCGAAGGCTGACTCAGCCCAGGTCGCAGTACATGACGTGCAACCCGATGCGCCCCAGCGTCGGGTGCTCGAACGCGCCCGGCACCGTCCCGACGATCTCGAACCCGAGCCGTTCGTAGATCCGGATCCCGGCGACGTTCGACTCGGCGACCGCGTTGAACTGCATCCCCGCGAATCCCTGTTTCCTGGCCCACTCCAGGGCATGTGCGCACAGCGCGCCGCCGATACCCTTGCCGCGCGAGTCTTTGGCCACCATGAAACTGGCCGTCGCCACATGCGACCCGGGTCCGCCGTGGTTCGGCCCCATCTTGGCCGTTCCGAGCACGCGGCCGTCCTCGACCGCGACCACGGTCCGGCCCGGCGGTGTCTGGATCCAGCTCGCGCGCGCGGCTTCCTCGGTGAGGTTCGGGTCGTAGGTGTACGTGTCCGCGGCCCGCACGACTTCGCGCACGATCGGCCAGACCTGCGCCCAGTCCTCTTCGGTGAACTCCCGGATCTCCATACCTGGCACGGTAACGATGCTGGGAAGTCAATAACCGGCGCCGCGGTTCTCGGCCTGGATCCGGCCAGCGCCGAACCTCGGCGGGTTGCGTGGCGGCGGCTAGGGTGGGGCTATGACGACCAGCGGAAGCTCGGACTCGGTTGCGGTTCGCGTGTCTGCTGTGTTGTCGCCGCTCCGGCGGTTGGCCAAGGCGCAGCCGGACGCTGAGTCGCCGCGCCGCTTTCGGACAGCAGGTGTGTTCGACGGCGAGCATGATCTCGGTCGGCGTGCCAAGGAATTGGCCCGCCACGAACTCGGGGGCGGATCGACCAAATCAGCGTGACCCCGGCCGAGCCGGGCTGTTGATCGATCCCGTCAAAGAAGACGCTCTCTGAAGCCGGCCTGGACCAGGCGGTCGTAAGCCTCGGCGACGCGGCCCGGGATGTCCTGCTGGACAGCGAAACCGCGCGCGGCGTAGACGGTGATCCGTTGTGTGTCACCGACAAGCATGTTGATGACGCGGTCCACGTCACCGATACTCTCGACGTAGTCGTCCAGCGGTAACGACCGGGAAGCACAGATGACGTCGACCTCAGGCCACAACTTCTTGCATGTCGCGTAGGCGCGCCGTTGCTGGTACGGCCGGGAGATGAGAACGACCGACCCGACCTCGCGAGACTCCAGCAGCCGCCGCGTGAGCTTGATGTTCTCCCCGGTGTTCCGCGCCTCGGGCTCGACCAGGATCGCGTCATCCGGGACGCCCAGCTCCAGCGCGTGTTCGCGATAGTGGACGGCTTCGCCGCGTGGGAACCGGTCAACCGTGGTCGGCGCGTTGGCCCCGGTGAAGACGATGCGCGGGAACATTCCAGCGTGGAACAGTTCCGCCGCGCAGGTCGCGACGCCGAGGTCGTGGCTGCCGAGTCCGATCCCGACGTCGGCGGGCCGGAGTTCGTGGCGCATGTCGTGGTAGTCCCAGAGCGCCTGGACGTCGGCGCGGAGATCGTCCGGCAAGGTTTCGGGCATCAGGACTCCGAAGCAAAGCAAAAGCCCCAGGTCCTAAGTGGACATCCACTGACCTGGGGCTTTCGCGTGAGAGCGGATGACGGGAATCGAACCCGCGTATTCAGCTTGGGAAGCTGATGTTCTACCATTGAACTACATCCGCAGTGCGCCGCCAGCATACATGGTCCGGATCTCCCCTTGCCAAGCCCCACCCCATCCTTGACGTCGCCCTCGAAAGTGACAACACTTGTTGTCGACCTCGGAGGTGATCCGGATGGGCGAGCGGCTGCCTGATCCCGAACTGTTCCGTCAAGGCGGCTTCCGCGTGGCGTCGAGGTTGTTCATCGAGGGCGACATCAGGGGCGACGAGCGCCAGGTGGCCCGGTTGCGGCGGTTCGCGCAGCGCGAGGACCCGGCCGCCGACGTGCTGGTGCCGTTGTTGCGGAAGGGCGCGCAACCCAAGTTCGAACAGGCACTGCGGCAAGGCATCGACAGCGTCGACAGTCCGCCGGAGGAGCTCGAAGCCTTCTTCCGCGACGTCGAGGCGACGCCGTACTGGGTCGATCGGGATCGGCTGGAGCGTGGAGCGCGGGCGATCACGCGCGCCGGTTTGCTCGGCCTCTTCCCGCTCGGCGACGTGTCGCTGATGGGCGGCTACCTCGCGTCGCGCGCCACGAAGGCGCTCGTCGGCACCGGCGAGATCGAGTACAAGGCCGCACGACGTCTCGTCGAGACGGCGACGTGGTGGATCCACGTCACGACGCCGGGCGCGCTGGTGCCCGGCGGACGCGGGTACGAGTCCGCGTTGCGGGTGCGGATCGTGCACGCGCACGTCCGCGCGGCCATGAACCGCCGCAAGGACTGGGATTACGCCGCTTGGGACAAGCCCGTCAATCAGGTCCAGACCGCGGGCACGCTCCTGCTCTTCTCGCTCGTCTACGTCTTCGGCACGCAACTGCTCGGGCTCCGGTACAGCGCCCGCGAGCGCGCCGACATCCTCCACCTTTGGCGTTACGTCGGCTGGCTGATGGGCGTCGACGAGGAACTCCTGCCTGCCGGCGAGGACGACGCCTGGCGTCTGCTGTGGCTGCTCGCCACCACCGAGTTCATCCCGGACGACGATTCCAAACGGCTCGCCGCGGCGCTGATGAAATCCCACGCCGGGATCGGCGAGGGCCGGGGCGCGCTCGGCAAGGTCCTCGCGCATGTGTCGGTCGCCGGGCACGGGGCGATCAGCAGGCTCCTGCTGGGCAAGACCAACGCCGACTTCCTCGAACTACCCGACGATCCGATCGCGCAGGCGGCCGTGGTCGCGGCGGCGGGCGTCAACTTCGCCGCCGAGACCGTGCGGCGGGTGGTGCCCGGCGCGACGGCGCTCCAGGAGCTGCTCGGGGCCGCCGGGCGGCGCCACTACCTGCGGCAGGTCACCAAGGTGTTCGGGCTCGACCCGACCTACGGCAGGCACATGAAGGCCGCTTGACTACGCTGATCGCGTGCTCCTCAGCGACCGTGACCTCCGTAAAGAGCTCGACGCAGGCCGTCTCGGCGTCGACCCGTTCGACCCGACCATGGTCCAGCCGTCGAGCATCGACGTGCGCCTCGACCGCTACTTCCGCGTGTTCGACAACAGCAAGTACACGCATATCGACCCGCAGCTCCAGCAGGACGAGCTGACCTCGCTGGTCGAGAAGGAGGGCGAAGACCCCTTCGTCCTGCACCCGGGCGAGTTCGTCCTCGGCTCCACCTACGAGACCGTCACGCTCGCCGACGACCTCGCCGGCCGCCTGGAGGGCAAGTCCTCCCTTGGCCGCCTCGGGCTGCTCACGCACTCGACCGCGGGCTTCATCGACCCCGGCTTCTCCGGTCACATCACGCTGGAGCTGTCGAACGTGGCGAACCTGCCGATCACGCTCTGGCCGGGCATGAAGATCGGCCAGCTCTGCATCTTCCGCCTGTCCAGCGCGGCGGAGTTCCCGTACGGCTCGAACGAGGCCGGCTCGCGCTACCAGGGTCAGCGGGGCCCGACCCCGAGCCGTGCGTACAAGAACTTCCACCGCGTCGACACCTGGCGGTGACGTTGGTCGAGCGCTGACGGAAACCCGCCGAAGGGGCGACGCCGCATAGCCAGCTCCGTCGAGTGCGAAGCGCCCCTTCATCGTGTTTCCGTGGGCCTTCGGCCCAAGAGCGGGCGCTCGACGGTGAAGTCTCCGTCGGGCGCAGAGCGCCCTTGGGGAGACAGGTATCAGCTCACGGTGGCATCCCAGTCGATCCGGTGCCGCCACATGAAGGCGTTCGGATCCTCCTCCGGCAGGTTCTTGAACGCCCGCGTGAGGAAGAAGTCCCGGATCACCCGCCCGACGGGCCCGACCGCCTTGTCGTCGCCGTTGCGCTTGCCGCGCTCGACGACGGCTTCGACGCGCTCGCGTCGCAGTCCTTCGTAGACGGCGAGCGCCTTCGGGATCTCGGGCACGTCACGCAGGCATCGCGCCAGCGTGACGGCGTCTTCGATGGCCATCGCGGCGCCTTGCCCCGCCGCCGGTGAGGTCGCGTGGGCGGCGTCGCCGATGACGACCATCCGGTCCGTGCGCCAGGTCGGCACGCTCGGGAAGTCGTACGTCGCCCACGGCCGGTAGATCTCCCGCGTCGCCCGCACGATCTCGACGGCCGGGGTGCGGTCCACGGCCAGCTGCCGGATCAGGTCCTCGCGCCAGGTGGTCGTCACGGCGAGCTCGGCCGAAGACGGCTCACGCTTCCGGGGCACGTTCGCGAACCACCAGACGCCGCCGTCCGGGTGGACGACGTGGGCGAAGAACAGCCGCTTGCCGAACGTCATGTGCATGACGCCGGGTTCGTCGTCCAGGCGCAGGCCTTCGGCCAGCCCGCCCGTATTCAGCAGCGGCACGTAGCGCGGCGCCGGCGCCCGAGGGTCGATGATCGTCCGCGCCCGCGAGCGGAGCCCGTCCGCGCCGATCAGCAGGTCGCCTTCGGCCGACGAGCCGTCTTCAAAGGTCGCGAGGACGCCCGAAGCTGTCTCGCGCGCGTCAGCCAAACGCTTGCCGTAGCGGATCTCGATCCCCCGCCTGACCGCTTCGTCGCGTAGCCCGATGTACAGATCGGAACGCAGCACGGTCTGGCTCACGGTGCCGTCTTCGAGCGCTCCGCCGAGCGCGAGGTCGGCCAGCTCTCGGCCGTCGCCCAGCCGCATCTTGATCCGTGGCGTATCGAATCCCAGGCTCTTGACCAGGCTTTTCAGTCCTAATGGTCCCAACGCGTCAAGGCCGTTCACCGCGAGAGTCAGGAACGCGCCGACTCCTTCCGCGGTCCGGTCGTACGCCTCGTGGATAACCGGCTCGTGGCCCGTCTCGTGCAGTGCGATCGCCGTGATCGTGCCCGCGATACCCCCGCCGGCGATCAGTACCTTCGCCATATCGTTCACCCCATCGAATATCTTAGAAACTAATTCGTTCTGTCGAACTAAAGACTCCGCTAGGCTGGCCGACGTGTCAAGCGAGCGAGCGGAACTGATCGAGCGGGTCCTCGGCGGGGCGCGGGCACTGTCGACGGAGACGGTCATGTTCCACACGGCGATCGCGGAGCAGCGCGGCCTTTCGGCCGTCGAAAGCAAGGTGACCGACTACCTCGCCCGCTTCGGGCCGCAGACGCCCAAGGCGCTGTCGCACCTTTCGGGGCTCGCCCCCGCGTCGATCACCGCGCTCATCGACAGGCTCGAGAGCAAGCGGATCGTCGCCCGGAAGCCGCATCCCGAGGATCGGCGAAAGGTGCTCATCGAGATCGACGGGGCGATGATGGCTTCGGCCGCGCCCCTGTGGGATCACCTGGTGAAGTCGGTCCGCGAGGCCTGCGAGAACTACACGGACGGGGAACTGGAGACCGTGATCCGGTTCCTCGCCGACGCGACGGCGATCACGCACGACTCCACGGGTCGTCTCGGCCGCTGACCGTTATTACTACTTTCGGGGGTATTGCCGTAACCGGTTCGTGATAAATTTCGGCCCCGTGTCCCCCAATAGAACACGAAGCCGGTTACTGCTGGTCACGCTCAGTGTGCTGCTGGGCGGGGTGATCGCCAGCGCGAGCTACCTGATGGTGACCGATCGGTTCCAGGGCACCGCGCTGAGCAACCTCTCGTTGAGCGTGCCCGACACCAAGGGCAGGCCCGGGGACGCGCTCGCCAAGCCTCCCGCCTACTTCGGCCAGACGTCCGCCCCGGCGCCCGGCGGTCCCGCGCCCGAGCCGTCCGCCCCGACGTCGTCTTCGGCCGCGCCGACGTCTTCCTCCGCTCCGCCCAGCTCGTCCTCCGCGGCGGTCGAGCCGCCCGCCCAGTCCTCCGAGGCGCCCAAGCCCACTCCGAGCAAGGCTCCGGAACCGCCCCGTTCGCAGGACAGCTCGCTCGCCGGGCAGGTCATCGACCTGGTCAACGCCGAGCGCGCCGACGCCGGCTGTTCCCCGGTGGGCAACGACTCGCGTCTCGCCGCCGCCGCGCAGGGCCACAGCGACGACATGTCGGCCCGCAACTACTTCTCGCACACGACACCGGAAGGCGTCACGTTCGACCAGCGCATCCGCGCCGCCGGCTACGACAAGCCCGGCGCCGAGAACATCGCCAAGGGCCAGTCGAACGCCGCCAAGGTGATGGACGCCTGGATGAACTCCGAGGGCCACCGCGCGAACATCCTCAACTGCAAGCTGAAGAAGATCGGCGTCGGCGTCAATACCAAGGGCATGTACTGGACGCAGAACTTCGGCTACTGACCCTTGTCCCAGTCGCCGTAGCGGGCGAGCACGGCCGCGCGCAGTTCGGCGTCCGTGCGCGGGACGGGTTCGATGAACACCTCGGTGACGTCGCCGAAGGTCTCCACCAGTTCGGTCGCCATCCGGACGCAGGCGCGTTCGACCTCCGCGGCGCCGAGCGCGTCGTCGAAGTCGACGCGGGCGCACACGAGCACCTGATCGGTACCCATCAGCATGGTCTGCAGGTCGACGACGGCCTCGATCTCGGGCGCGTTCCTCAGGTGGTCCCGCACCCCGCGAACGAGCCTCGGATCCGCCTGCCTGCCGATCAGCAGGCCGCGGTTGGTGCGGCCGAGCACGTAGGCGACCAGCGCGAGCAGGACACCGATCGCGATCGACGCCGCGCCGTCCCAGACGTGCGATCCGGTGAGCTGGTGCAGCCCGATCCCGGCGAACGCGAGCAGCAGTCCGATCAGCGCGGCCGAGTCCTCGAACAGCACGGTCTTCGGCGCCGGATCGTCGATCGTCCGCAGATAGACCGAGACCTTCTGGCCCGATTCGGCGGCGTCGTGGCGCACCTGCCGCACGGCCTGGACCCACGAGACGGATTCGAGGGCGAACGCGATCGCGAGGACGACGTAGCCGACGATCGGATCGGTCTGCTCGGTCTCCTCGCCGAAGACCGTCGAAAAGCCTTCGTAGAGCGCGAACATCGCGCCGGAGGCGAAGATCGACACCGCCGCGAGCAGCGACCAGAAGTACCGCTCCTTGCCGTAGCCGAACGGGTGGACGCGGTCGGCGGGCCGGCCCGACCGTTTCAGCGCGGTCAGCAGGAGGACCTCGGTGATCGTGTCGGCCACCGAGTGCGCGGCCTCCGACAGCATCGCGCCGGAGCCGGTGATGATCCCGGCGATCAGTTTCAGCACGGCGATGGCGAGGTTGACCCCACCCGCCAGCACCACCGTCAGGGTGCTTTCGTCACCGGATTCTTCACTCACCTCGCGTAGCGTAGTGCGAGTGCGCCGATCTCACAGGCGACGCAAACCCTGCAGGACGCGTTCCATCAAGGCGAGTGCCGGGTGGCCGTCGAATTCAGCCTGCGTTTCATGAACGGTGACCAAACCGAGTTCCGCCATATCACCCAAAAGGACCTTTGCAACGCCGAGTGGAACGCATAGCGACGCGGCTACTTCGGCGACGGAAGTCGGACGACGGCACAACGATCTCACGGAATGGAATTCGACGCTGAACCCCGGCGCGTTCCATGGCGCGTCGTTCCGGACGGAAATCATCGCTTCGATCGCGAAGTTCCGTTTGGACTGTGTGCGTCCGCCCGTGCGGACGTACGGGCGGACGCGCGTGCGACGGCGTTCCTGCCGCGGCGGCCGCCGGGCGGCCGGGATGCTGGGGATGGTCGCTTCCTGGGCCATCCTGGCGAATGCCTCGGAAGAAGGGACGCGGGCGGGCGGGCGAACGGTCGGCGACCCCGGCATCGCGAGCCGGTGTTCCTTGACCGAACGGAGTTCGTGCCGGTTGCCCATCGATTCCTCGCCCCTTTTTTCGGATCCGCTGCAGCCTATCGCCACGGTGTACCGCCGAACGGGTAACGGGACCGAATGACCCGGACGGCATAAAACAAGAGGGAACATTCTCTCGCATTATGTGCGAGAGAATGTCCCCTCCGGTTGTGACGTTCTACTTGTCTTCCTCCGGCAGCGGGGTTCCGGTGGCCGTTTCGTCGGTGGGCACGTCGGCCTTTCCGTCGAGTTCGGCGTCCGAGACGGCGTCCAAAGAGGGCGCTCCCGCCGGGACCAGTTGCGGCTCCGGCTTCCGCTTGACGGCGGTCAGCAGCAGCTGCGCGACGTCGACGACCTCGACCTTCTCGCTCGCCTGCCCGTCGCTCTGGCGCGCGGTGACGCCGTCGGTGAGCATCACCCGGCAGAACGGGCAGCCGGTCGCGATCTTCGACGGGGCGGTGCCGAGCGCTTCGTCGACGCGCTCGACGTTGATCCGCTTGCCGATCTTCTCTTCCATCCACATCCGCGCGCCACCGGCGCCACAGCACATCGAGCGGTCGCCGTGCCGCGGCATTTCGCGCAGCTGCGCGCCCGAAGCGCCGACGAGCTCACGCGGAGCGTCGTAGACCTTGTTGTGGCGGCCCAGGTAGCACGGGTCGTGGTAGGTGACGTCCTCGGCGACCGGGGCCACCGGGGTCAGGTGCTTCTCCCGCACCAGGCGGTTGAGCAGCTGCGTGTGGTGGACGACGTCGAACTGGCCGCCCAGCTCCGGGTACTCGTTCGCGAGGGTGTTGAAGCAGTGGGCACAGGTGACGACCACCTTGCGCGCCTTGCGTTCGCGGCCCTCGAACACCGAGTTGAGGATCTCGACGTTCTGCTGCGCCAGCATCTGGAAGAGGAACTCGTTGCCCGCGCGGCGGGCCGGGTCACCGGTGCAGGACTCCTCCGAGCCGAGCACGGTGTACTTGACGCCCGCGATGTGCAGCAGCTCCGCGACGGCGCGCGTGGTCTTCTTCGCGCGGTCCTCGAAGGCGCCGGCGCAGCCGACCCAGAAGAGGTACTCGGTGTCGCCGAGGTCGCCGTCGAACACCGGCACCTCGAAGTCCAGGTCCTCGGTCCAGGCGAGCCGGTCCTTGGCGTTCTGGCCCCACGGGTTGCCCTTGTTCTCCAGGTTCTTGAACATCCCGTTGAGCTCGCTGGGGAACGCGGATTCGATCATCACCTGGTAGCGGCGCATGTCGACGATGTGGTCGACGTGCTCGATGTCCACCGGGCACTGCTCGACGCACGCGCCGCAGGAGGTGCAGGACCACAGGACCTCGGGGTCGATGACGCCACCGTCGTCACCGATGAGGGCCTTCTGGGACTCGGCGATCGCGAGGACGTCGATGCCCGCGTACATGTTGTCCCCGGACAAGCCGACCTCGTCGCCCGCCATGTCGCGCTTGCCGCCCGCGAGCAGGTACGGCGCCTTGGCGTAGGCGTGGTCGCGAAGCTGCGTGATGAGCAGCTTCGGCGAGAGCGGCTTGCCGGTGTTCCACGCGGGGCACTGCGACTGGCAGCGGCCGCATTCGGTGCAGGTGGAGAAGTCCAGCCAGCCCTTCCAGCTGAAGTCCTCGATCTTGCCGACGCCGAAGGTGTCCTCGTCCGGGTCCGCCTCTTCGAGGTCGAGCACCTTGCCGTTGCTCATCATCGGCTTGAGCGCGCCCAGCGCGACGCCGCCGTCGGCCTCGCGCTTGAAGTAGATGTTGAAGAAGGCGCTGAACCGGTGCCAGGCGACGCCCATCGTCATCGTGCGCGCGACGACGATCAGCCAGATGGTGGCGCTCATCAGCTTGACGAACGCGAACACCGTGACGAGGTTCAGGCTCGACGGCAGCAGGAGGCCGACCGGATGTGAGACGAACGAGGCCCAGATCGGGATCTCGTGGATGCCCAGCGCGGACTTCGCGGCGCGGACGCCGAGGATGCCGATGCCCTCGATGAGCACGACGGCCTCGACGAAGTACGCCCACTTGAAGTTCGAGCCCTGGAAGCGGGACTGCCGGTCCGCGCGGCGCGGGTGGTTCTTCTGGCGGATCCCGATCAGCACCAGGATGCCGACGATCGTGCCGACCCCGAGCAGTTCCATGAGCAGGTGGAACAGCGACCAGTCGTCGAGGATGGGCCAGCCCCAGGTCGGGACGAAGACCTCGCCGTACGCCTCGAACACCGTGAGGGATCCGAGCAGGAAGCCCCACATGACCAGCCAGTGCGCCGGGCCGACGCTCTTGACCTTGTTCATCCGGGTGTGCGCGGCGAATTCCTTGATCAAGGTCTTCATCCGCGGGATGAACGGGCCGTTGCGGGTCGCGTCCGGCTGACCGAGGCGGATCACCCGCACGAAGCGGGCGATGGTCGCGAAGAACATTCCCCAGGCGACGACGCCGAGCAGGACCGCGATCCCGCCGAGCGTCAGCTGTACAGCGCCCATCGTCGGGTGCCTTTCGTCCGAGTGAAGCGTGTGGTGGTTCGGGCAGACTAATGCTTCTTACTGATGGGTAACCCACTGACCGCGCCCAAGTCCCACCGATGTGGTGTACGCCTCTCTTTGTTTTAAGACGATCGTCCAGGTAGTTTTTGTGACATGGGTGCGTACCTCCTCCTCGCTTTGGCCATCGCCGCAGAGGTATCCGCGACGGTGTCGTTGAAACTTTCCGAGGGCTTCAGCAAGGTCGGGCCGTCGATCGTCGTGGTCGTCGGATACGCCGTCGCGTTCATCGCTCTCGCGTACGTTCTGAAAGCGGGCGTGCCGGTGAGCGTCGCCTACGCGATCTGGGCCGCGGCCGGCGTCGCGCTGGTGGCCGCGATCGGCATGGTGTTCTTCAAGGAACCGGTCAACCTGTCCGTGATCGCCGGGCTGGTGCTGGTGATCGGCGGCGTCGTGCTGATCGAGGCGGGAGGCGCGCACTAAGTGAAGATCCAGGTCGACGGCCGGAAGGCCAGGGGCGAGAAGCGGCGCGAAGAGATCATCGCGGCCGCGTTGCGGGTGATCGAACGGGACGGCGTCGCCGGCGTCACCCACCGGACGGTCGCCGCCGAGGCGGGGGTGCCGACGGCGTCGACCACCTATCACTTCTCCAGCCTCGACGATCTGCTGATCGCCACCCTCATCTCGTGCGCGCGGGATATGGCGACCGAGGTCTACTGGATGATCGATCGCGCCCGCTCGCGCGGCAGCCGCGGCGCGGAAGAGGTCGCCGGGCTGCTCGCGGAGGCGCTGGGCCCGCGCCGCGGGCGGACGATGGCGGAGTACGAGCTGTACCTGCTGGCCGCACGCAAACCGGAGCTACGGCCCGCCGCCCGGCGCTGGCTGGACGTGCTGACCTCGATGGTCCGGCACGACGACGAGGTCGCGTTCCGGGTGTTCCTCGCCGGGATCGACGGTCTGCTTATCCAGGGCCTCATCGACGACGAGCCGCCGTCCGCGGAAGAGCTGCGGCCGGTGGTGGACTACCTGCTGAAACCTCGTTGACCTGCTGGGTAGCGTTCGGATCATGAGGACTGTCGGCGCTTACGAACTGGACGACGACCCGGTACGGCTGGACCTCGACGTGGTGTGGAAGCACCTGTCCACCGAGGTCTACTGGGGCAAGTGGCGCGACCGCGAACAGGTCGAGAAGGTCTTCCGGAACGCGTGGCGGGTCGTCGGCGCGTACGAGACTTCGAGCGGCAGGCTGGTCGGGTTCGCGCGGGCGTTCTCGGACACCATCGGCAGTGCTTATCTCGCGGACGTCTTCGTCGTCGACGAGGCGCGCGGCGCGGGGCTGGGCAAGGAACTGGTCCGGGAGATGATCGACAACGGGCCGGGGGCGGAGTTCCGGTGGATGCTGCACACCGCCGACGCGCACGGGCTGTACCGGCGGTTCGGCTTCGGCGACCCGCCCGACGGGCAGTACATGGAGCGGAGCCGGGCGAACGGTCAGGTCTAGAGGGCAAAGTCCGTGAAGGCCTCCTTCCCTACTTTCAGGGTAGGTAAGGAGGCCTTCACGGAAAGCCGGTTCAGCCCTTGTTCTCGTGCAGGGCCGTCAGCGACGCCCGGGCGATGGCGTGGCTGAAGAGGTTGAAGCCGAGGAAGGCCGGCGTAGCGTCTTCGCCGACTTCCAGCTTTTCGACGTCGACCGCGTGCACCGTGAAGATGTACCGGTGCGGTCCGTGCCCGGGCGGCGGGGCGGCGCCGAGGAACTGCTTCACGCCGCCGTCCCCCTTCAGGGTCACAGCGCCCTCCGGCAGCCCGGAGCCCGTCTCGTCGCCCGCGTTCGCGGCCAGCGCCGTCACCGACGCAGGGATGTTGAAGACCGCCCAGTGCCAGAACCCGCTCGCCGTCGGGGCGTCGGGGTCGTAGCAGGTCACGGCGAAACTCTTGGTCCCCTCGGGGAAGCCGTCCCAGGACAGCTGCGGGGAACGGTCCTCGCCGCCCGCGCCGAAGATCCCGGAAAGCTGGGGCGTCGGCAGGAAGCCGCCTTCCTCGATGTCGGTGCTGCTCAAGGTGAAGGCAGGCAGATCGGGCAGGAATTCGTACGGATCGGGTGCCTGCGGCATGCGTCCTCCTGATCGTCGAACAGATGACGCAGTCAGGTTATGACCCCGAGAGCCCTGGCGCGGGATCAGGGACGAATCCGGGGGTTACCCCTATGTCCAACCCGACGCGCTGCCCTTAGCGTCGAGCTACACGAAAACCTGCTCTGGAGGGACTCAAGACCATGGCGCGCCCACTCCTCGCGATCGGAGGCATCGCGTTGATCGGCGTCGGTGTCCTCACCGGCCTCGGCTGGTGGTGGCCGTCCGACGCGGAGGCCACCTCGGAGGTGACCCAGCCGATCCGCAGCGTGCGGATCGACAACGACGAGGGCCGGGTCAAGATCCGCACCGGCGAGGGGCCGGTCCGGATCCACCAGGAGTTCGAGTACCGCTGGAACAAGCCGGGCGACGCCTTCCGCGTGGAAGGCGACACCCTGGTCCTCGCCGACTGCGGCACCACCTGCGAGGTTCGCTACGACGTAGTGGTCCCGGCGGGCGTCCCGGTCTCCGGCAAGCTGGACTCGGGGGCACTCGACGTCGCCGGGGTGTCCACTGTGGACGTCACGGTGGACTCCGGCGAGGTTTCCGTCGCGGATGTGCCTGGCACCGTGAAGGTGCGGTCCGACGCCGGTCGCGTCGAATTGGCGAACATCGGCCAGGCCGTCACCGTGCAGGCGGCCTCCGGTGCCATCAAGGGGGAACGGCTCGGCGGCAACGTCGAGGCCCGCACCGACAGCGGCCGCATCGAACTCGAACTGCTCAAGGGCGCCGACGTCACCGCGCAGACCGACAGCGGTTCGGTCGAGGTCACCGTCCCGGCTGGTGACTACAACGTCACCGGCACCACCGGCAGTGGGAACCGTGACATCGACGTGAACCAGTCCGGTTCGGCCCAGCACAAGCTCGATCTCAACACCGACAGCGGAAGCGTCAAGGTCAAAGCGGCCTGACGGATATATCGGGGGAACACTTTCTCATGGGGAACAAGGAGAAGCGCGTCCTCGGCGCGCTCGCTCTCGGCGCGCTGACGGCCTTCGGGATCGTCGGCTGCACAGGGGAATTCCAGCAGAAACTGAGTGACGGCTCGCCCGTCACCGAGCAGATCACCGCGATCCGGGTGGACGTCCCGGTCGGCGGGGTCACGCTGCGGGTCGAGGACGGCGCGCCCGTCTCACTGCGCCGCGAAGTGACGTACACCGGCAAGAATCCCGGAAAGACGCACAGCGTCGAGAACGGCACGCTGGTCCTCGGCGGCTGCCAGCAGTGCGGCGTGGACTACGACGTCGTGGTGCCGCGCGAGCTGGCGATCTCCGGGACCATCGGCACCGGCAAGATCACGCTCGCCCGCGCGGCTTCGGTCGATCTGAAGGGTGACGTCGGCGACCTCAAGGTGCTGAGCACGTCCGGGCCCGTCAACCTGCGCACCGGCACCGGTGACATCGAGGTCGGTCTCGCGAAACCCGGCGCCGTCACCGCGAACGCCGAGGTCGGCAAGGTCGTCGTGTCCGTCCCCGACGGCGCGTACCAGGTCCGCGCGAAGGCGGAGGTCGGCAAGGTCGAGACCGGCGGCGTCCGGCAGGACCAGGCTTCGGCGAACGTCCTGGACCTCCAGGCCGGCACCGGCTCGATCACGGTGAAGCCCGCATGAAGACGCTGGCCGCGGTCACCGCGCTGACCCTGCTGCCGCTTTCCGCGCTGCCGGCGTCCGCCGCGTCCGGGATCGGCTGGAAGCCGTGCGCGACCGAGTACGCGCCGACGCTGGAATGCGCGAGCCTCCCGGTGAGCGACGGTTTTTCGATCGCGCTGGCGAAACTGCCCGCGACCGATCCCGCCCGCCGCGTCGGTTCGCTGCTGACGAATCCGGGCGGGCCGGGTGGCTCCGGCGTCACGGTGCTCAAGTACGGCGGCCGCGGTTTCGCGCTGGACAAGCCGGAAATGGCCGAAGTGCGGCAACGGTTCGACGTCATCGGGTTCGATCCGCGCGGCGTCGGCGAAAGCACGCCCGCGATCAGCTGCGGGCCGGATCTGCATGATCCGTCGGTCAGCCGATTTCCTCAGAGTCGCGCCGGTTACGACAAGCTCCTCGCACACAACCATGCTTCGGGTGCGGAATGTCTGAAGAGGACCGGACCCGATCTGTCCTCTGTGGACACTTGGCGGGCCGCGGACGACGTCGAAGCGATCCGGGTCGCCCTCGGCGAGCCGAAGGTGAACTGGCTCGGTGTCTCCTACGGTTCCGAACTGGGTGCCGTGTACGCGGAGAAGTACCCGAAGCGAGTCCGGACGATGGTGCTCGACGGCGCCGTCGACCACTCGCGGCCCACCAGGCAGGCGGTCCTCGAAGAGGCCATCGCGACCGAGAACGCGCTGAAGGACTTCGCGCGGTGGTGCACGGCGTCGGCCGACTGCGCGCTTCGCGGCAAGGACGTCCTCGCGACCTACGACGCGTTGATGCGGACGCCCGGCGGCGTGCCGTCGAAACAGCTCGGACGGAACGTGACCGCCGAGGAGATGGCGGCCGGCGTCTACGGCAGCCTCATCCTCCCGGCGTTCTGGCCGGATCTCGCGAAGGCCATCGACGCCGCGACGGCGGGGAAAGCGGACGGACTGCTGCCGTACTCCCAGCTCGACCCGTCCTACGGCGCGTACCGCGCGATCGCTTGCCACGACTTCGGCTCGCCGTTCACCTCCTACGCCGACATGCGGGCGATGCAGGGCCTGGTGAAGACCCTCTCACCGCACGGCTGGCGGTATTCGGAGTTCTGGGACATGGCGAGCGGGTGCGCGGGCTGGCCCGTGCCGTCCGCTTACCTGCCGCGACCGCAACGGGTGACCGGCGCGGCGCCGATCCTCGTGGTCGGCGGTGAACACGATCCGGCGACGCCGCTCGTTTGGGCGAAGGGGCTCGCGAGGAACATCGAGAACTCGACGTTGCTCGTCGACGCCGGGTACGGGCACACGGGGCTGCTGAACTCGGCCTGCGTGCGCGCCGAAGAGGTGAAGTACCTGGTGAGCGGCGTCACACCGGTTCCTGGCACGGTCTGCCGGTAGCCCGGGAACAAGACGACCGTGCCGCACGTTGAGCCGGATACAAGGTTGAGTGAGGGTGACTCAAGTCCGGCTTGACGGAAGCCCCACCATCCCGATACAACTTGCGTTGAGCCCACTCAAGGTGGGCCGAAACGTGCAGGTCACGAACTAGCAGGAGGATCACACCATGGCGCGAGCGGTCGGCATCGACCTCGGCACGACCAACTCGGTCGTCGCTGTCCTTGAGGGCGGCGAGCCGACGGTCATCGCCAACTCGGAAGGTTCCCGCACCACCCCGTCCATCGTCGCCTTCGCCAAGAACGGCGAAGTGCTGACCGGCCAGCCGGCGAAGAACCAGGCCGTGACGAACGTCGACCGGACCATCCGGTCGGTCAAGCGGCACATCGGTACCGACTGGAAGACCGAGATCGACGGCAAGGCCTACACCTCGCAGGAGATCAGCGCCCGCGTGCTGATGAAGCTCAAGCGCGACGCCGAGGCGTACCTCGGCGAGACCATCACCGACGCGGTCATCACCGTCCCCGCCTACTTCGAGGACGCGCAGCGGCAGGCCACCAAGGAGGCCGGGCAGATCGCCGGCCTGAACGTGCTCCGCATCGTCAACGAGCCCACCGCGGCGGCGCTGGCGTACGGCCTCGACAAGGGCGAGAAGGAACAGACCATCCTGGTCTTCGACCTCGGTGGCGGTACGTTCGACGTCTCGCTGCTGGAGATCGGCGAGGGAGTCGTCGAGGTCCGCGCGACCTCCGGTGACAACCACCTCGGCGGTGACGACTGGGACGAGCGCATCGTCACCTGGCTGGTCGACAAGTTCAAGTCGTCCAACGGCATCGACCTCACCAAGGACAAGATGGCGCTCCAGCGCATCCGTGAGGCCGCCGAGAAGGCGAAGATCGAGCTGTCCAGCTCGAACTCGGCCAGCATCAACCTGCCGTACATCACGGTGGACGCGGACAAGAACCCGCTCTTCCTCGACGAGCAGCTCTCCCGCGCCGAGTTCCAGAAGATCACCTCGGACCTGCTCGAGCGCACCCGCAAGCCGTTCAACAACGTCATCCGTGACGCCGGTGTCGCCGTCGGCGACATCGACCACGTCGTGCTCGTGGGTGGTTCCACCCGCATGCCGGCCGTGTCCGAGCTGGTCAAGGAGCTGACCGGCGGCCGCGAGCCGAACAAGGGCGTGAACCCGGACGAGGTCGTCGCCGTCGGCGCGGCGCTGCAGGCCGGTGTGCTCAAGGGTGAGGTCAAGGACGTCCTCCTGCTCGACGTGACCCCGCTTTCGCTGGGCATCGAGACCAAGGGCGGCGTGTTCACCAAGCTCATCGAGCGCAACACCACGATCCCGACCAAGCGTTCGGAGATCTTCTCCACCGCGGACGACAACCAGCCCTCGGTGCAGATCCAGGTGTTCCAGGGTGAGCGCGAGATCGCGGCGCACAACAAGAAGCTCGGCATGTTCGAGCTGACCGGTCTCCCGCCCGCCCCGCGTGGCGTGCCGCAGATCGAGGTCACCTTCGACATCGACGCCAACGGCATCGTGCACGTCCTCGCGAAGGACCTCGGCACGAACAAGGAGCAGTCGATGACGATCACCGGTGGCTCCGCGCTGCCGAAGGACGACATCGAGCGCATGGTCAAGGACGCCGAGGCGCACGCCGAGGAGGACAAGCAGCGCCGCGAGGAGGCGGAGACCCGCAACCAGGCGGAGACGCTGGTCTACCAGACCGAGAAGTTCGTCAAGGACAACGAGGACAAGCTGCCCGACGAGCTCAAGGGCAAGGTCAAGTCCGCGATCGACGAGGCCAACGAGGCGCTCAAGGGCACCGACTCGGCGAAGATCCGCGAGTCCATCGAGAAGCTGAACACCGCTTCGCAGGAGCTGGGCACCGCGCTCTACGCCAACGCCACCCCGGGCGCCGAAGGTGCCGCCGGTGAGGGCGCCGCCGGTGCGGCGGGCGCGGGCACCGGTTCGCAGGCCAAGGCGGACGACGTCGTCGACGCCGAGATCGTCGAAGAGGACGAGAAGGACAAGAAGTGACGGGACGCTACGACGAAACCGAGGGCCGGGGCCCGGAGGAGCCGGTGGTCGTGCGGGACCGTAGGCGGATCGATCCGCTGACCGGTGAGGTCCGCCCGGCCGCCCCGGCCGCCGAAACCCAGGATGGCCCGAAGCACGCCGCTCCGGCCGAAGACACCATCGAACCGGAGCCCGCGGCCCACGCGGGCCCCGGTCTCGGGGAGTCCATTGTGGACGACTCGGTGTCGGTGGCCACCGGGCTGGAGAAGGAGCTGGCGGAACGCACCGCCGACCTCCAGCGTCTCCAGGCCGAGTACGCCAACTACCGCAAGCGCGTGGACCGCGACCGCGAGCAGGTCGTCGCCGGCGCGAAGGCGTCGGTCGTCAACGATCTGCTCCCGCTGCTCGACGACCTCGAGCGCGCGGAGCAGCACGGCGATCTGACGGGCGCCTTCAAGTCGGTCGGCGAGAAGCTCGTCGGAAGCCTGCAGCGGTCGGGCCTCGAAGCGTTCGGCACCGAGGGCGAGCCCTTCGACCCGAGCGTCCACGAGGCGGTCCAGCACAGCACGTCGCCGGACGTCTCCGGGCCGACGGTCACCGTGGTCATGCGCCGCGGTTACCGCTTCGGCGAGCGCGTGCTGCGCCCGGCGATGGTCGGGGTCACCGACCACGAGCCCGGTGCCGCCCCGGCGGCGCAGGACGCTCCGGTGGACCCGCCCGTGGGTGGCGAACTGCCGCTCGAGGGCGAACTTTTCGATGAGAACAACCGCTGATCGGCGATACGGCGTGAAAGGAGGAGACGTTCGGTGAGTGCACGGGAATGGATCGGTAAGGACTTCTACCGTGAGCTGGGCGTCTCCTCCGACGCCACCGCGGACGAGATCAAGAAGGCCTACCGCAAGCTGGCCAAGGAGAACCACCCCGACGCCAACGCGGGCAACGTGGAGGCCGAGAAGAAGTTCAAGGCGGTCTCCGAGGCGTACGGCGTTCTTTCCGACACGTCCAAGCGCAAGGAGTACGACGAGGCCCGCCGCCTCTTCGGCTCCGGTGGTCCCGGCGGCTTCGGCTTCCCGGGGGCCGGCGGCGGTGGCGGTGGTTTCGACGTCGGCGACATCTTCGGCCAGGCGGGCCAGCAGCAGGGCGGGTTCGGCGGTCTCGGCGACATCCTCGGCGGGCTCTTCGGCCGCCGCGGCGCCGCCGGTGCCACCGCGAACCGGCCGCAGCGCGGCTCGGACGTGGAGACCGACGTCCGGATCGACTTCGCCGAGGCGGTCAAGGGCGCGACCCTGCCGCTGCGGCTGTCGAGCCCGGCGACCTGTTCCACCTGCGGCGGAAACGGCGCGAAGCCGGGGACCTCCCCGAGGACGTGCGCGACCTGTCAGGGCAGCGGGCTGGTCAGCCGGAGCCAGGGCGCGTTCGCGTTCTCGGAGCCGTGCCGTGACTGCCGAGGCCGCGGCACGATCATCGACGACCCCTGCCCGGAATGCGCGGGCGAGGGCATCAGCACCCGCACCCGCACGCTGACCGTGCGGATCCCGCCGGGCGTCGCCGACGACCAGCGGATCCGGCTGGCCGGCCAGGGCGAGCCGGGCCGTGGCGGCGCGCAGCCGGGTGATCTGTACGTCCGCGTGCACGTCGCCCCGCACGCGGTGTTCGGGCGCAAGGACCTCGACCTGACGATCACCGTGCCGGTGTCCTTCTCGGAACTGGCCCTCGGCGGCACGATCACCGTGCCGACGCTGGAGGGCAAGGTCTCGCTGAAGGTGCCGCAAGGCACGGCGAGCGGTCGCGTGCTCCGGGTGCGCGGCAAGGGAATCGCGAAACGCGACGGCTCGCAGGGCGATCTGCTGGTCACCCTGCAGGCGGCCATCCCGGCCAAACTGGACGACAAGGCCCGTGAAGCGCTGGAGGCCTACGCGGAGGCCATGGCCGATCACGATCCGCGACCGGAGATCACCGAACTTCTCGAAGGCAGGTGAGCACGATGTTCGGCGGGCTGCCGCACGGTGCGGACGAGGACACCCCCGTGTTCGTTATTTCGGTGGCGGCGCAGCTTTCCGGCCTGCACGCGCAGACCCTGCGGTCCTACGACCGCCAGGGTCTCGTGTCGCCGGGCCGGACCTCCGGTGGTGGACGCCGTTACTCGATGCGGGACATCGCGCTGCTGCGCGAAGTGCAGCGACTGTCCCAAGAGGACGGTGTCAACCTCGCGGGCATCAAGCGGATCATCGAGCTGGAGAACCAGGTCGACGCGCTGCGCGCACGGATCGCCGAACTGACCGATGAGCTCACGGCGGCGTACGTCGCCGCCGAACAGAGGGCCGCGGCCGTGCACGCCTCCTACCGCAAGGATCTCGTCCCGCTGCGGCAGCAGACGGCGCTCGTGGTCTGGAAGCCCAAGAAACGCAATTAGTCTCGCGTGATCGAACGCGTAACTCGCGTGACTGAGCACGTCACAAGCGTGATTGAAGCCGTAACTCACGAGTTACGGCTTCAATCACGCGAATGACGGCTTCGATCACGCGAGTTACGCGTTCGATCACGCGACACGACGTCCAGCCCCGCATTCAGAGGACTGAACGCGTCACTGGCCGGGCACCAGGGTCCGGATCTGCTGGACCTCGCCGGTGCGCGAGTCCATGATCCGCTGGGCCAGCGCCTTCGCCTCCGGGTTCTTGCCGTCCTTCAGCTCGGTCCTCGCCAGCGCGACCCCGTTGTGCTGATGCGCGACGAAGATGTCGGCGAAGTCGAGGCTGAACTCCGCACCATCCTTTTTGGACAGTGCTTCGAGCAGCCCCTTGTCGGTGAGCCCGTCGCCACCGTGATGGTGGTGCGCGTGCGGATCCGCCGAACCCGTCTCGGGTTTGCCCCAGGCCTTCAGCCAGTTCCGCATGTCGGTGGTCTCGGTCTGCTGCGTCGCCTCGATGGCGGCCGCGAGATTCGTCAGCTCCTGCTTCTGCCCCTGCTTGGTCTTCACCAGCTTGACGATCTCCACGCCCTGGTCGTTGTGGGCGATCATCATCTGCAGGAACATCACGTCGGCGTCGTTGTACTGCGCGGATGCCGCCGCCGACTGGGGAACCGGGGAAATCGGGGCGCCGGCGTTGGTCGGTGAGCCGTCGCCGGCCCCGCAGCCCGCGAGGGCCACGAGACCGGCGACGAGAACGAGGGCCAGCTTCACTGCCGAGTCCACAGCGCGGGGGTGTTCGGCGGTTCCCAGCCTTGGATCGCCGTATGCGCCATCTGGCACCGGTAGGTGGCGCCGCCGTAGGTCACCGTGCTGCCGACCGTGTAGGACGTCCCGGCCGCCCAGGTGCCACCGGCGGGCGGGTTGGTGGTGCTGGTGGGCGGATTGGACGTCGTGGGCGGGTTCGACGTGGTCGGCGGGTTGCTGGTGGTCGGCGGGTTGCCGCCACCGATCTGCAGGTCGATGCAGCTGTAGAAGGCCATCGGCGTGTCCGCGATGTTCCAGATGGCCAGCACCTTCTGGCGGCCGCTGAAGCCGGCCAGGCTCACCGTGTGCGACGTCGGGTCCTTCGGCGCGGAGTTGTTCCCACTGATGTCGGCGATCTTGGTGCCACCGATGTAGTACTCGTAGTTCGTGGTCCGGTGGTAGGCGGTGAACTTCCAGTTGAAGGTCACGCTGTTGCCGACCGGCGCGGCGGGCCACGGCTTCGATTCGTCGTTGAGCTCGGCGAATCCGGGAAGGCCGCCGTTGCAGCTGCGGAGCCCCTTCGGACCCTCGACGCTCTGCGGTTCGTAGACGATCGCGCCGCAGCCGGAGACCTTGCCCTGGGCGCAGTTCGCCTGGCGGCTGGGCGGGGACAGCACGTAGCCGTGGGCGCTGGCCACCTGGGGAATGGCGACGATGGCGATCGGGGCGAGGATCGCACCGGCGGCGGCTGCCACGAGCTTGCGTTTGACGGTCATGCCGGCTCCTGGGGGATGGAACGACGGTGTTCCCGTGAGGGGGAGCAATGTGGTCTAGACCATAAATCCGCCGGTGACCGCGGTCAATGATTCACTGACCTACTGCTGCGTCGAGCCCAGGTGGAACAGCCGATCGGCCTAATACGAACGGCGTACCGGCTCAGTCCAGGGTGAAGGGGTCGTACTTGATCCGCGCCAGATCCGTACCCGCGGCGAGCAGTTTCGCGATCGTCGCCCGGATCATCGACGGCGACCCGGCGACGTACACGTCGCGGTCCTTCCAGGCGCCGCGCTGGGTGACCGCCGTGGCCAGCGTGCCGCGGTCGCCGCCGGCGATGGTGCCTTCCTCGGTCACCGGGGTCACCGTCAGCCAAGGACAGGTGACGGTCAGTCCGCGGAGCTCGTCGAGGGCGTAGAGGTCTTCCGGTCGGCGGCCGCCGAAGAACAGGTGCACCGGAGGGTTGTTCTTCCAGCGCGACATGTCGTCGAGCAGGGCGAGCAGCGGCGCGACACCGGTGCCGCCGCCGATCATCAGCAGCGGACGGCTTTCCGTGTGGTGCACCGAAAGCGCGCCGAGCGACGGGCCGAGCCGCCAGACGTCACCGGGCCGGGTGTGGTGGACGATCGCGCGGGAGACCCAGCCGCCGCGCACGGCGTGCACGTGGAACTCGATCGTCCCGTCGTCGTGCGGCGCGGTGGCGGGCGAGAAGTACCGCCACATCCGCGGCCGTTGCGGGACTTCGACGCTGACGTAACCACCGGCGCGGTACAGGAGCGGCTGCTCGGTGCGCACCTTGATCACGGCGACGTCGCGGGTGACGAGACGGTGCTCGACGACGGTCGCCTTCCACCACGCGGGCCCGATCTCCTTGCCCGCGGCCTCGCGCATGTTCTTCGAGATGACGCCGTACGCGGTGACCCAGGCGTCTTCCAGCTCCGGCGTCCAGTCGTCCTTCAGGAACCTTTTGAGCGCGGCGATCAGCGCGACGCCGACGGCGTCGTAATGACGGCCGAGGACATCGAACTTGCGGTGGTCCCGGCCGAGTTGCCCGAGGAACGTGGCCAGTTCGTCGGGCCGGTCCACCATCTGGACGACGTAGACGAGTGCGCGCAGCAAACGATTTCGCTGCGTGGCCATGTTGATCGGGAACAATGCCCTGGCGTCCGGAGAAACGGAGAAGAGCACGCCGTAGAAGTACTGGGACAACTCCTCGGCCTTCGTTTCGACGGCGGCGAAACTCTCCCTGACGAGCTTGGCCATCTCGACGGTCTTGTCCGCCGACGGCGTTTCGATCAAGGGCGGGACGGGAAGCGGTGAAGATCTCGACGGACTCGGTGGATGCTCGTATTTCACGGTTTCGGCAGTCATGGGTGAACGATTTTCTCCAGTTGGATCGGGCATATTCTCCAGACCCGATGTCATCGTGCTCGTGTTCCCCCGCGGGTTCCCGACTGTATGCCCGAACGTCGCGAAAGGATCCAAGAATGGTTGTTTCCCGCTCGAACGGAGCAAACGATATACGCGCCGTCAACCCCGTCTGGCACTAAGTAAAGGTGATCAAGCAGGCCGGATTTCCCTTGTTCACCAGTGGTTTTCGCCAGGCCTGGACGAAACCGTGATCCGCCGATCGGGTGGGTTTTTCTCCGTGATTACGGGGTCACGTAACGCGGCTGAACACCATTGCGGAATCGAATTGCTAGTCGATGGTGAACGGGTCGTACGCGATCTGGTCCAGCGCGCTGCCGGCGACCAGCATCCGGGACACCGTCGCGCGGATCATCGCGGGCGAACCGGCGACGAGGATCCGGTGACCCGGCCAGGATCCTTGCTGGGTAACGGCTTCCGCGAGCGTGCCCTGCACGCAGCCGGGAGCCTCTTCACCGCGTTCGACCACCGGGGTCACGGTGAGCCACGGGTTGGTGGCCGCGAGGGCGCGCAACTCGTCGAGGTCGTAAAGGTCCTCACGCGACGGTCCGCCGTAGAACAACTGGACCTTCGGGTTCTCGCCCCACTGCGCGAGGTCGTCCAGGATGGCGCGCAGCGGCGCGACGCCGGTGCCGCCGGCGATCATCAGGACGTCGCGGCCGTCGGTCCGGTCGACCGAAAGCCTGCCGAGCGGCGGGCCCAGCCGCCAGACGTCGCCGGGCTGCGTGTGGCTGACGATGGCGCGCGACACCCAGCCGCCGTCGACGGCGCGCACGTGGAACTCGATGCCGCCGTCCTCGCGCGGCGCGTTCGCCGGCGACAGGTAACGCCAGAGCCGTGGCCGCTGCGGTACTTCGACGCTCATGTACTGACCGGGCTGGTACGGCACCGGGAATTCGGGCTGGACGCGGACCAGGGCGAGATCCCAGGTGAGCCGCCGGTGTTCGAGCACGGTGGCCGACCAGGACGCCGGGTTGACGTCGGCCGCGGCGGCCTCCTGCATCGCGCGGGCGACGATGGTGAACGCCTCCGCCCAGGCCCGTTCGACCTCGGGTGTCCAGTCCGGACCGAGGTGGTTCTTGAGCGAGGCGAGCAGCGCGGTGCCGACGGCCTCGTAATGCCGCGGGATGACGCCGAACTTGCGGTGGTCGCGGCCGAGCTGGGTCAGGAACGGCACCAGGTCGTCGGGCCGGTCGACCATCTGCACGATGTGGACGAGCGCGCGGACCAGCCTGCCGCGCTGGACCTCCATGTTGATCGGGAAGAAGTCGCGGGTCGCCGGTGCGAGGGTGAACAGCATCCCGTAGAAGAACTGGGAGATCTCCGGGATGAAGGGCTCCGACTTCGCCCAGGTGTCCCGGATGAGCCGCACCATCGCGGTCACCGCGGGCGGGGCTTCGCGCGGCGCCGAGGACCGCGGGACCGGGCTGACCGCGTCGGCCGTCACGGGCTGGGAGTCGCTGATCGGGTAGCGCATGCCGGAAGAAGGTTCCCCAGATTCACGAACGAGGGACCACTGGAGAAGAATTCACGGATCATTCACCTCTCCGGTCAGTGGCTGTCGGGCCGGTCGGCTCATTCCGGCTCGTTCGCGAGACTAGCCGCCGAGAGCCCTTTTGCCCGCATCGTTGCTCCGGACGGGTGTACTCGAAACCGGTCGGCAGTGGGCGATCTCACGAGGTAAATAGTTGTCTTACGCAAGTGTCGCCGAATAAAGTTGTATTGTACAAGTAGCCAGGAGGGACCGATGAGCTCCGCAGACGACGCCAGAGTCGAACTGATGCGTGAGTTGAAGGCCGCCTCCCAGTTGCAGCACGCCTGGATAATGCAGGCCTGGCAGGACGACCCCGGTCTGCACCCGGCGGCCGCGATGCTGCTGTCGGATCTGGCGAAGCACGGCGAGGCACGGCCTTCCGAATTGGCCAAACGACGCTTTGTGGACCTTTCGGTCATCAGTCGTCAAATCTCCCAGCTGTCCGCGGCGGGCATGGTGGACCGCCGTCCGGCGCCCGAGGACGGTCGAGCGTCGATCATCAGCATCTCCGAGCGCGGGCGCGCGGAACTGGGCCGCAGGAGGGCCGGATATCTGGAGTTCATGGAGCGTGCGCTCGGTGACTGGGACGACGAAAAGGTCCTCGAGCTGACCACGCGGCTGGCGGAGATGAACGCCGACGTCCGCGCGGCCCTGTCCGTCCGGACCTGCGACGTTTGACGGCGGCCGTTCCTACCCGCCGGTCTTGACTGAACGGACCTTTCGTAGCGCCGTGACGCCGGTAGCGTCGTATCGGTGCGTAACCGGGTCGCGTTGCTGGTCGCCTTGGGAATCGACAACTTCGGCTCGGGACTTTTCCTTCCGCTCGGGCTGGTCTTCGTCATCCGTGTGGTGGGTCTGCCCCTCGCCCAGGCGGGGACCGCGGTCACTCTCGGTGCGTTCGCCGGTCTGCTCGTCCCGGCCATCGCGGGGCGCCTCGTCGACCTGATCGGCCCGCGGACGGTGATGATCTGCTCCCACGTGCTGCAGGCCGCCGGAGCGAGCGCCTTCCTGCTGGCCGACGGGTTCGCCGGGGTCGTCGGCGCGTCCGTCATGCTCGCGGCCGGGCAGCAGCTGTTCTACAGCTCGCAGTTCTCGCTCATCGCCGACGTCGCGGGCGAAGGGCCGAAGGACCGGCCGTTCGCCGAAGCCGCGATGGTGCGCTCCGCCGGCTTCGGGCTGGGCGGGCTCGCGGCGGCCGGGCTCCTGGTGTGGATCGGGCGCGAAGGTCTGTACGTCGCCGTGATGGTCGACGTCGCGACCTTCGTCGTCGCCGCGGCCATCCTTTCGACGCTGGTCGCACCCGCCCCGCGGCACCCGCGGCGCTGCTCAAGGCCCGCGCGGGTCTGGCGGAACCGTCCGTACCTGGCGCTCATCGTGTTCAGCGGGCTGTTCGCGCTCACGATGGACTTCTTCCTCATCGGGATGCCGGTGTACGTCTTCAACGCGTTGCAGGGGCCTCGATGGCTTCCCGGCGCGATCATCGCGCTGCTCACCGTCGTCACCAGTCTGGGTGGAGTCGTCGGGCTGCGGCTCACCCGGAAGCTGACCCGGATCGCCGCCATGCGCGCGGGCTCGGCGTTGTTCGCGGTGTGGTGCCTGGCGTGCCTCGTGGTGGTGTTCGTGCCCAAGGTCTTCCAGCCGGTTTACCTGCTCGGCGCGACCCTCGTGCTGGCCGCGGGCGATCTCGCGTTCGGCCCGCGGTCCGGGGCGCTGGCCGAAGCCGCGGCGCCGCCGGAGGCGCGAGGCCGGTATCTGGCGGCGTTCCAGTACGCGTTCACGCTCGCGGCGGTGATCGCTCCGGCCGTCGTGGCGCTGTTCTCCGTGGCAGTCTGGATCCCGTGGGTGCTCGTGGCCGCGTGCGCCTGTGCGGCCGTGGTCGGCCTCGGCCGGGTGGGCCCGCGTCTGCCCGCGGAGGCGGTCTCCCCGACCGGGGGCTGAAACTTTTCAAGGTTGAGCGGAACAGACTCAACTTTGCTGACGTTGTACCTGTCGACAAGCTTTTGCACGACCTAGTACGAGGTGAGGGATGGACGCTTTCAACCCGACCACGAAGACCCAGCAGGCGATCTCGTCGGCGGCGCAGGCGGCCACGATGGCGGGCAACCCGCACGTGGCGGCCGCGCACCTGCTCGGCGCCCTGCTGGCGCAGGGTGAGGGGCTCACCGCACCGCTGCTGACCGCGGTCGGGGCCGATCCGGCGCAGGTGCACAAGGAGCTGGAGCCGCTGATCGCGGCGCTGCCGTCGGCGACGGGCGCCACCGTGTCGAGCCCGCAGTTCGACACGAACGCGGTCAAGGCGCTGACGCACGCCCAGAAGCTCGCGACCGAGCTCGGCGACGAGTACGTCTCGACGGAGCATCTCCTCGTCGGCCTCGCCACCGAAGGCGGGCCGGTGGCCGAGCTGCTCAAGCGGCACGGAGCCACCCCCGACGCGCTGCGCGAGGCGTTCGCCAAGGTGCGCGGCTCCGCGCGGATCACCAGCGCGGATCCCGAAAGCACGTTCAAGGCGCTGGAGAAGTACGGCGTCGACCTGACCGAGCGCGCCCGCGCCGGCGAGCTGGACCCGGTGATCGGCCGCGACACCGAGATCCGCCGCGTGGTGCAGGTGCTCTCGCGCCGCACCAAGAACAACCCGGTGCTGATCGGCGAACCCGGCGTCGGCAAGACGGCCATCGTCGAAGGGCTCGCCCAGCGCATCGTCGCCGGTGACGTGCCGGAGTCGCTGCGCGGGAAGCGCGTGGTGGCGCTGGACCTCGGCTCGATGGTCGCTGGCGCCAAGTTCCGCGGTGAGTTCGAAGAGCGGCTGAAGGCCGTGCTCAAGGAGATCACCGACTCCGCGGGCGAGGTCGTCACGTTCATCGACGAGCTGCACACCATCGTCGGCGCCGGCGCGACCGGTGAGGGCGCGATGGACGCGGGCAACATGATCAAACCGATGCTCGCCCGCGGTGAGCTGCGGATGGTCGGCGCGACCACGCTCGACGAGTACCGCCAGCACATCGAGAAGGACGCCGCGCTGGAGCGGCGCTTCCAGCAGGTGCTGGTCGGCGAACCGTCCACTGAGGACACCATCGGCATCCTGCGCGGGCTCAAGGAACGGTACGAGGTGCACCACGGTGTGCGCATCACCGACGCCGCGCTGGTCGCCGCCGCGACCCTGTCCGACCGCTACATCACCGCCCGGTTCCTGCCGGACAAGGCGATCGACCTGGTCGACGAGGCCGCGTCGAAGCTCCGCATGGAGATCGACTCGCGGCCCGTCGAGATCGACGAGGTCGAGCGCGCCGTGCGGCGGATGGAGATCGAGGAGATGGCGCTGTCCAAAGAGGACGACGCCGCCTCCAAGGAACGCCTCGCCGCGCTGCGTTCGGAACTGGCCGAGAAGCGGGAGACGCTGACGGCGCTGACCGCGCGCTGGCAGAACGAAAAGGGCTCGATCGAACGCGTCCGCGAACTTCAGGAGCAGCTGGAGCAGCTGCGCGGCGAGTCCGAACGCGCCGAACGCGACGGCGATCTCGGCAAGGCCGCCGAACTCCGCTACGGCCGGATTCCCGCGCTGGAGAAGGAGTTCGAGGCCGCGACCGCGGCCAGCGAGGTCAGCCAGCAGAACGTCATGCTCAAGGAAGAGGTCGGCGCGGACGACGTCGCCGACGTGGTCAGCGCGTGGACCGGCATCCCGGCCGGGCGGCTGCTGGAAGGCGAGACGGGCAAGCTGCTCCGGATGGAGGAGGAGCTCGGCAAGCGGGTCGTCGGGCAGAAGGAGGCCGTGCAGGTCGTCTCGGACGCGGTGCGCCGCACCAGGGCCGGCGTCGCCGACCCCGACCGCCCGACCGGTTCGTTCCTGTTCCTCGGCCCGACCGGTGTCGGCAAGACCGAGCTGGCGAAGGCGCTGGCCGAGTTCCTGTTCGACGACGAGCGCGCGATGCTGCGGATCGACATGAGCGAGTACGCCGAGAAGCATTCGGTGGCGCGCCTGGTCGGGGCGCCTCCGGGCTACGTCGGCTACGACCAGGGCGGCCAGCTGACCGAGTCGGTGCGCAGGCGGCCATATTCGGTGGTGCTGCTGGACGAGGTCGAGAAGGCGCACCCGGACGTGTTCGACGTGCTGCTGCAGGTGCTCGACGACGGACGCCTCACCGACGGCCAGGGCCGCACGGTCGATTTCCGCAACACGATCCTGGTGCTGACGTCGAACCTCGGCTCGCAGGCCATCGCCGATCCGTCGCTCGAAGAGCGTCAGCGCAACGACGCGGTGATGTCGGTGGTGCAGCGGCAGTTCAAACCGGAGTTCCTGAACCGGCTGGACGACATCGTGGTCTTCCACGCGCTGGGCACCGACGAGCTGACGTCCATTGTGGACATCCAGATCGAGCGGCTCGCCGCGCGGCTGTCGCGGCGCCGCCTGACGCTGGAGGTCACCGACGGGGCCCGCGAGTGGCTCGCGCTGAACGGCTTCGACCCGATCTACGGTGCGCGGCCGCTGCGGCGGCTCGTGCAGTCGGCGATCGGCGACAAGCTGGCGAAACAGCTGCTGGCCGGTGAGATCCGGGACGGCGACACGGTGCGGGTGGACATCCCGGCCCAGGAGGCGTCGGAGGCACTGACGGTCACGCGGGTCGACTGAGTCCTCGTGAGTGGCAAGGACGGTTAGAACCGTCCTTGCCACTCACGAGCCTTGGCGACACAGCGATTTGTCGACCTTTCCTTGCGTCTTTCGTGGTCTTTCCCGGGCGCGGCACCGAAAGGGGTGGCGCGACACGGCGCCCGGCGGTCACATCCGGTGAGGGCAGGGGGATACCCTGACCGGCGTGGGTATTCCGGCGTGGATCTGGTTCGTCATCGCCGCCGTCGCCTTGGTGGCGGGGCTGGCGCTGCTCGCGGCCGACCGGGCGAAGGAGGGCTCGCGCAATCGCGAGCGCATGCGCTGGGCCGAGCTGCGCGGCTGGCAGTTCGTCGAAGAGGACGAACGGTTGCCGCGGCAGTGGTCCAACGGCGCGATCGGGTACTTCGGTGCCCAGCTGGCGGTCAACGTCGTCGCCGGGTCGACCTTCACCTCCGACGGGCGGCGTCCGGTCTTCATCTTCGACATCGAGACCGAGGGCCAGATCCCGGCGGTCGTGGTCGCCGTGCGGTGCAACCGCGTGCACGAGGTGCCGCTGGAGATGTGGCTGTCCAGCGTGCCGTTCCAGCGCCAGGACATGCCCGAGATGCTCGGCCCGATCGGTCAGCGCTACGCCTTCGCGGACGATTCCGAGGGTGCCCGCAAGGTGATCACGCAGGATCTCGTCGACGCGGCGGACTCGCTCGGCGGCGACGTCGGCGTGGCGTGGCTGGAGAACGAGTGGGTGCTCGCGAGCGTCGCCCCGAACGCCGGGCCGTCGCGGCTCGAGCGGCTGCTGCGCGACCTCGGCGAGATCGCCGACATCGTGGACCCGTTCGACGAGGAGTACGACAACGCCTCGACCCCGGGCCGTCACTGGCAGGCCGAGGCCGCCGACGACATCGAGCCCGGGAATTAGTCAGCCTGGCGCAGTCAGGCCTTTGAGGGTGGCGGTGGGGCGGGGTTCGGGCTGATCAGGACCGCTTGAGCTCCAGCGGGAGCGCCCCGGCGATGAAACCGGTGTGCGCCGGCCGGCCGAGCAGGGTCAGGTCGAGCGTCCCGGACTGCGTCAGCTGCCCTGCCTGTGCGGGATCGGCGGTCGGCAGGACCCCGCGCACGGACGACGTCGAGGTGCCGCGGACGGACGCGACATCACCGATACCGAGGTCGCCGCTGATCGTGTGCGAACCCGATCCGGTGAACCCGGCGCCGTGCTGCGCCAGATTCAGGTCCTGGTCGGTGGTGACCAGCCCGGTCGCCGGGCCGATGGTGCCGCCGAGGGCGTGCTCCTGGCCGTAACCCGCGCCCGAGCCGACGCCGAGCGGCAGGACACCGCTGAACCGGCCGTTGCCGTGCTGCGCCGAGGTCGACCCGACAGCGGCGAAATCGCCGACGTCGACCGCGTGCCCGGACGACCGCCCGGCCTCCAGCACGCCGCCGAGGTCACCGGAGAAACCTCCGTCGAGCGCCAGCGCCCGGTCGAGCGTGCCGCCGGTGTGCTGTTCCGTCTCGTTGATGACGCCGACCCTGGGCAGCGGGCGAACGGCGTGATAGGTCCCCTCGGCCACGCGAAGGGCGCGGCTGTCCTCCGACACGAGGGTGGGGACGCCGGTGCGCGGGTCGAGCGCGACCTCGGTCAGGCGTGCGCCGGTGCGTTCGAGCTCGGTCTCGTTCCCGGCGACGACGCTGCCGTAGCGGTCGACCTTCACCGCTTCCCGCTGGCCTTGCTTGACGGCCTCGGACGTCTTCGTCGCGGCGAGCGCGCCGACCTTGTCCGGACCGGCCGTTACCCGGTCGCGGGTCTCGATGGTCTCGCTCACCGAGCGGCGGACGTCCGCGATGACCTTCGCGTCGCCGACGTCCTTGCTGAAGACGTTCCGTTCGGTGTTGGTCAAGAAGCTGCGAAAGACGGTCGTGTCGTCTTCGCTGGTGAAGCCGACTCCGCGATCGAGGCTGCCTTCGCGCTGGTGATCGAGAGGAAGCGGGATCGACGGATCGGTCTGGGTGGCGAGCGCGGTGGCCGGGCCGGCGAGCAACAGCGCCAGTGGCGCCGCGCCGACCGCGACTTTGGGCAGGTAGCTCGGCTTTCGCCTGCTGTGCTTCCCCATGGGGGCGGACGATACTTCCCGACTCCGGCGGTTGCACGTCAAATCCCCACGGTGGGTGACCCTCACGCCTGCCTCAGCCGGACCCGACCGAGGAGTAGGTTCCCGATATGACACAGACCGCCCTGATCACCGGCGCCACCGCCGGCATCGGCGCGCAGTTCGCGCGCAGGCTCGCCGACGAGGGATACGACCTCGTGCTCGTCGCCCGCGACGTCGACCGGCTGGAGGGTTTCGCCGCGGAACTGGTCGAGGCGCACGGCGTCGACGTCGTGGTCCTGCCCGCCGATCTGTCCGAAGTGGACGGACGGGCCCTTGTCGAGGACCGCCTGGCCGAGGTGCCGGTGGACCTGCTGGTGAACAACGCGGGCTTCGGGCTCAACGGCGATTTCTGGACCATCCCGCCGGACGCGCTGCAGCGTCAGCTGGACGTCAACGTCACCGCCGTCCTGCGGCTGACCCGCGCGGCGCTGCCGGCGATGATCGACCGCGGCCAGGGCGCGATCATCAACGTCAGCTCGGTCGCCGGCTTCTTCAGCGGCCGCGGTTCGACGTACACGGCCAGTAAGAACTGGGTCACCTCGTTCACCGAGGGCATCGCCACGTCGCTGCCGGACGGCATCCGGATGATGGCGCTCTGCCCCGGGTTCACCACCACCGAGTTCCACGAGCGGGCCGGACTGGACAAGCCCGGCCCGAAGGCGTTCTGGCTCGGCGTCGAACAGGTCGTGGACGAGGCGCTCGCGGATCTGCGCCGCGGCAAGGTGATCTCGGTGCCGAGCCTGCAGTACAAGGTGCTCGTCGCGGTCGGCGGGCTGCTGCCGAGGGCGGTGCTGCGCAAGCTCGGCGGCGGTTTCGGCGGCAAGGGCCGCACCTGAGGCCGCGCCCTGGCCCCGACGTTGCGAAAGCCACTTTCGCAACGTTGAAGGTTGCCAAAGTGGCTTTCGCAACCTGCTGCTTGAGTCGTGAGTGAAAAAGACGGTTAGGACCCTCCTTGCCACTCACGACGCAGGACACCGCCTAATCGTCGTCGGCGGTTTCGATCGACCGGACGCCGTCGGTCGCGGCGAGCACGGTGGGCGCGGCGGCGTGATCGGGCCCGGTGAGGTCGAGCGACACCGTCACCTCACCGTCGCGGTCGTCCGTGATCCGCAGGGACGTGATCGACCATCGGCGGCTCGTGCACAGCGCCAGCAGGTCGCGCAGGACACCCTGCCCGTCCACGTAACTCACGCGGAGCCTGGTCGTCCCCGTGCCGCCGGGCAGGTGCCCGGTCAGCCAGGTGAAACCGAGCACCACCACGAAATGCAGGGCCGTCACCACGACCGCCAGCAGAAGCAGGCCGGCGCCCGCCGCCATGCCGATGGCCGCGGTCTCCCAGACGGCGGCGGCCGTCGTGAGCCCGTGGATCGCGCCCTGCCGGGTGATGATCAGCCCGGCGCCGAGGAAACCGACACCGGAGACGATCTGCGCCGCGATCCGGGACGGGTCCAGGACGATCTGCCCGCTCGTGAGAATGTCGCCGAAACCGTACTTACTGACCAAAAGGATCAACGCGGACGCGGTGCCCACGATGGTCTGGGTCCGCAGCCCGGCGCTCTTGCCCCTGAGCTGCCGTTCCAGCCCGATCGCCGCCGAAAGCGCGAACGCCGTCGTCAGCTCGCCGATCTGGAGCCAGCCCTGTCCGTTCGAGACCATCACTCCACAGTGCCATCGGCCTGACGACGGTTCGAGCCCGTGCCGGGCGGGTACGCGTGGATCATGAGGTCATCACTTCTTGTCATCGCGGGAGTGCTGGCGCTGGCCGCGTGTTCCACCGAACCGGCGCCCGCCCCGGCGACACCGGGGCCGGTCGCGGCCCAGCCGGTGAAGGCGATCCAAACGGCGGCAGGCGCATTGCCCGACGGGCGGGTGTTCGACGTGGAGCCCGCGAACGACGGGTGGGAGATCAAGGTCGCGTCACACGGGCAGGAACACAAGGTGCGCGTGAGCCGGGATGGCGGCCAGGTCCTCGGCCAGCAGCAGGCCTCGAAGCCGAGCGACGATTTGGCGAAGGTCGAGCAGGCGGGTGTCGACGCGGTCAAGGCGCTCCAAGCCGCGCAGCAACGCCAGCCGGGCGAGCTCGACGAGATGGAGGTCGACTACGCCGCCGACGGCACCCTCGTCTGGGAGGTCGGGCTCCGCGACGGCAAGGGGATCGAGCACGACCTCGACGTCGACGCCCGGACCGGCGCGGTCAGGTAGGGCCCGCCCTACCAAGGAGACGCACGCTCGCCCCAGGGTGCTTCCGACCTGGGATTCCTAGTGTTTTCCCCATGAACACTGGGTGGAACGGTGACGCGGTCCGGCTCGACGGCGTCCGCAAGGAATACGGCAAGGGCGTCGTCGCTCTGGACGGGGTGACGCTGGCGTTCCCGCGCGGCGGCTTCACCGCGGTGATGGGTCCGTCGGGGTCGGGCAAGAGCACCTTCCTGCACTGCGCGGCCGGGCTGGACCGGCCGACGTCGGGGTCCGTCGTGCTCGACGGGCAGGAGCTGGCCGGGATGAGCGAGACGAAGCTGACGAAGCTGCGCCGCGACCGGGTCGGCTTCATCTTCCAGGCCTTCAACCTGCTCCCGGCGCTGACCGTCGAGCAGAACGTCACGCTTCCGCAGCAGCTCGCCGGCGCCAAGCCGGATCGCCGCGTGGTCGAGGAGATGCTGGCGCGCGTCGGGCTTTCCGGCCGTCGCAAGCATCTGCCCGGCGAACTTTCCGGTGGGCAGGCACAGCGCGTCGCGATCGCGCGGGCGCTGGTCACCCGGCCGGCGGTGGTCTTCGCCGACGAGCCGACCGGCGCGCTCGACACCCGCACCGCCGCCGAGGTCCTCGCGCTGCTGCGCGACTCGGTCCGCAGCACCGGTCAGACGGTGATCATGGTGACCCACGACCCGATGGCCGCCTCCTACGCGGACCGCGTCATCTTCCTCGCCGACGGCCGGATCGCGGACGAGCTGCACGCGCCGACCGCGGACGTCGTCGCCGAACGCATGACCCACCTTGGTGCCTGGGGCGGCTCGGTCAGGGCGGGTGCGTGATGCTGCGACTCGCCTTCCGGACCTTGCGCCTGCGCAAGGGCGGTTTCATCGGCACCTTCATCGCCGTCTTCTTCGGCGCGCTGATCGTTGCCTCCTGCGGTGGCCTCATGGAGACCGGGATCCGCAGCAACGCGGAGCCGCAGCGTCTCGCGGCCGCGCCGATCCTCGTCACCGGCGGCCAGACCTTCGCGCTGCCCAAGGAGGATCCGGCCTCCCTCGAAGCCGACGACAAGCGCAAGTTCGAGGACGCGCGGCTCCCCGAACGCGTCCGGCTCGACAACGGGCTGGTCTCCCGGCTGAGGTCCGTTCCCGGCGTCTCGAACGTCGTCGGCGAAGTGAGCTTCCCGCTCGCGGCGGGCGGGAAGCCCGCGCTCGGCCACGCTTGGGACTCCGCCGTCCTGACGCCGTACTCGCTGGCCGCGGGTGCCGCGCCCGCCGCGGGCGAGGTGGTCGTCGAATCCACGTCGGAGGCCAAGCCCGGCGACGTCGTCGAGGTCGCCGCGCGCGGCAAGATCGAATCGTTCCGCGTCGCGGGTGTGGCCGGTGCGCCGCGTTCGATCACGCAGGCCGCCGTGTTCTTCTCCGCCGCCGACGCCGCCCGGCTCTCCGGGCACCCCGGCAAGGCCGACGTCATCGGTGTCTTCACCACGCCGGGCGCGGACGTCGAAGCGGTGCAGGCGAAGGTCGCCGAGGTCGCTACCGGGGCGAACGTCCTGACCGGTATCGACCGGGGTGTCGCGGAATTCCCCGAAGCCGATTCGAGCGGCTCCAACCTGATCGTCATCGCCGCGGTGTCCGGCGGGCTCTCGGTGATGGTCGCGATGTTCGTCGTCGCCAGCACGCTGAGCCTGTCCACCCAGCAGCGTTCACGCGAACTCGCGTTGATGCGGGCGATCGGCACGACCCCGCGCCAGCTGCGGCGCATGGTGCTCGGCGAAGCGCTGGCCGTCGGCCTGCTCGCCACCGCGCTCGCCGCGGTACTCGGCCCGTTCCTCGGCGAGTGGCTGTTCGGGCAGCTGGTCGAAAACGGTGTGGTGCCCGCGGTCCTGCGGTTCTACCAGGGCTGGTTGCCCGCCGTCGTCGGCGCGGGGGCCGCGATGCTCGCGGTGTTCATCGCCGCCTTCTTCGCGGGCCGCCGTGCCGGGAAGATCCGGCCGACCGAGGCGCTCGCCGAAGCCGCGGTGACCCGCCGCTGGCTGACTCCGACCCGCGTCATCGTCGCCGTGCTCTGCTTCGGCGGCGGCACCGCGCTGGCCATCGTGACCGTCGCGGTGATGACCGGCCCGATCGCGGCCAGCACCGCCGGACCCGCGGTGATCCTCTGGGCGCTCGGCGTCGCGATGATCACCCCCGGCGTCGCGAAGGTGATGACAGCGATCCTGCAGTGGCCGATGCGGCTGCTCGGTGGGATCGACGCCCGGCTCGCGGTGCTCAACACCCGGGCGGGCATCGTCCGGGCGGCGGGCGCGGTCACCCCGATCATGCTCGCCGTCGGGATCGCGACCGCGAACATCTACCTGCAGACCACCCAGCAGGAGCTGGCGAACCAGGCCTTCACCGAAGACGTCCGCGCCGACGCCGTGATCGCCTCCGCGGCAGGTGGGCTGTCCCCGGATCTCGTCCAGCGGATCCAGGGCGTGCCCGGTGTCGCCGGAGCGTCCGAGTACGTCACCAGCAGCGTGTTCCTCGAGAATCCGTACGACTCCTCCGACGAGGGGCGCCCGGCGGTCGGCCTCACCGCTTCCGGGGCGGGTGCGACGACCGACACCAAGGTGGTCCAGGGCGACCTGAAGGCGCTGACCGGTATGACCGTCGCGCTCCCCGAGGTCTTCGCGAAGGACTTCGGCCGCGGCGTCGGCGACACCGTGGGCCTCCGGCTCGGGGACGGCACCCCGGTCGACGTCGAGGTCGTCGCGGTGACCAGCCAGCGGCCCGGTTTCGAGAGCCTGCTGCTCCCGGCCGGTCTCCTCGCCCCGCACACCACCGCCGGGCTCGCCCCGCAGATGCTGGTCCGCGCCACTGGAGACGTCGATCCGGCGGCGCTCACCGACCGGCTTCGCGAGGCGACGGCCGGGCTGCCGGTGTCCGTCGGCGATCGCGCGGCGCTCGTCGCGGCGCACGACAAGGACCAGGCCGTCGGCGCGTGGGTGAACTACCTGCTGGTCGGGATGATCATCGCGTACACGGTGATTTCGGTCGCGAACACGCTCGTGATGGCGACCGTCCGGCGGCGCCGCGAGTTCGGTCTCCAGCGGCTCACCGGCTCGACCAGGGCGCAGGTGCTGCGGATGGCCGGGTTCGAAGGCGGGCTCGTCGCGCTGGTCGGGATCGTGCTCGGCACCGTCGCCGCGGCGGGTTCGATAGTCCCGTTCTGCCTGGTGGCGGCCGATTCCCTGCTGCCGATGGGCTCGCCGCTGATCTACCTGACCATCATCGGGCTCGCCGCGGCGCTCGCGCTGGCGGCGACCCTGGTCCCGGCCTGGGCGGCGACCCGCGGCCAGGCCGTCGACGCGGCGACGGCCGGCAATGACTAGAGCTACCTTCGAAGGACCCGGCGGGCCGTGTGTAAGACTCTCGGCCGTGGCGTACCCCGGTGTTGATCAAGCGGCGAAACTCGAACTGGCGAGACTGGTCGGTGAACTGGCCGTCGTGCACGGCAAGGTGACCTTGTCCTCTGGCAAGGAAGCCGACTACTACATCGACCTCCGGCGGGCGACGCTGCATCACGCGGCCGCCCCGCTCATCGGGAAGCTGCTCCGCCAGCTCACGCACGACTGGGACTACGTCGCCGCCGGCGGCCTGACCCTCGGCGCGGACCCGGTGGCACTGGCGATGCTGCACTCCGCGGCGACCGACGGCGTCGTGCTCGACGCGTTCGTCGTCCGGAAGGCTGTCAAGGAACACGGCATGCAGCGCCGGATCGAAGGCGTCGAGGTGCTGGGGCAGCGCGTGCTGGCCGTCGAGGACACCTCGACCACCGGCGGCAGCGTGCTCACCGCCGTCGAGGCGCTGCGCGAGGCCGGAGCGAACGTGGTCGGCGTCGCGACCGTCGTCGACAGGGACACCGGAGCGCGCGAGGCCATCGAGAAGGAAGGCCTCGAATACCGTTACATTCTGAACAAGGACGATCTCGGTCTGTCCTGAGTAAAGCGTCCCGAACGGGGCATCCTCCGTGCGAACGGAGGATGCCCCGTTTTTTCGTGAGCGTTTCTCAATACGAGAGGGGTAACGTCGCAGGTAGGGGTGTGAAAGGGGGCTTGAGGTGGCGGGTTTCCTGGCGAACGTGACAGTCGCGGTGCACATTTTCGCGCTGTTGTTCATCGGATTCGGTGGTTTCCTCGCGTGGCGGTGGCCGAAGGTGATCTTCGTGCATGTGTTCTTCGCCGCATGGGGGGTCCTTGTCAACGTCTTCCCGTGGCCCTGCCCGCTGACGGCGGCGGAGAACTACTTCCGGCACCAGCAGGGTCTCGGCGACCTGCCCGGCGGCTTCAACGCGTACTACCTCTACGACACGGTGTTCCCGCGCTCGTCGCTGCCGGTCGTCGTCGTGATCGCGATGGCGACGGTGATCATCTCCTACATCGGCGCGTACCAGCGCTGGCGTCACCGCCACCACGACGGGGACGCACCGGCGCACCGCGTCAGCATGGGCTGAGTGACAATCACCCGGTGAGTCTCGAAGAAGCCGGTCCCACCGAATGGGTGGCGAAGGAAGAGGTCGGCGTCGGTCCGTGGGAGGGCGAGTGGCCCTCGGACGAGCGCTACGACCCCGAACTCCTGGCCAACGGCGACCGCCGCAACGTCGTCGACCCGTACCGCTACTGGCGGCGCGAGGCCATCGTGTCCGATGTGGACAGCCGTCGGCACCCGTTCCACGTGGCGATCGAGAACTTCCAGCACGACCACAACATCGGCACCGTGGTCCGGACGGCGAACGCCTTCGCCGCCGCCGCGGTGCACATCGTCGGACGGCGGCGCTGGAACCGGCGCGGCGCCATGGTGACCGACCGCTACCAGCACCTTCTCCACCACGAGGACGTCGATGGGCTGCTGACCTTCGCCGCGACGGAAGGGCTCGCCGTGGTCGCCGTCGACAACACCCCCGGCTCGCAGCCCGTCGAGACCGCCGAGCTGCCGCGCGAGTGTGTCCTGCTGTTCGGCCAGGAAGGGCCGGGCCTGTCGGCCGAGGCGCAGAAGACGGCGTCACTGGTCGTCTCGATCGCGCAGTTCGGCACGACCCGCTCGATCAACGCCGGCGTCGCCGCCGGGATCGTCATGCACGCCTGGGTCCGGCAGCACGCCGACCTCTCCCAGGCCTGGTGACCTCCCACATCTAGGCGGGGGCCACCTCCACCGGGATCCCGTTCAGCACCGCGTTCCCCGACGGGACGTCGAGCAGGGTCTCGTCGGCGACCAGGTTCGAGTTGACCCCGGCGTGCGCGGCGGCGACCTTCGTCCGCGTTCCGTCGAGGTCGTGCCCCCAGCCGTGCGGCATGCTCACCACGCCGGGCCGGACGTCGGCCGTGACCTCCACCGGCGCTTCCAGCTTCCCCGCCCGCGAAGTCACCGCCGCGAGCCCGCCGTCGGTCAGCCCGAGGCGGGAGGCGTCGTCCGGGTGAACCTGGACGGTGCACCGGTTCCCGCCGCGTACCAGCGGCGTCAGGTTGTGCATCCACGAGTTGTTCGAGCTCAGGTGCCGTCGTCCGATCAGCAACAGCCCGCCGTCCGGCGTCTTGCCCAGCTCCGCGCGCAGGCGGGGGACGTCCTTGGTGATCGCGTCCGGCGCCAGCTCGACCTTCCCGCTCGCGGTGGCGAGCGCCTCCGGCAGCCGTGGCTTCAGCGCGCCGAGGTCGATGCCGTGCGGGGCGGCTTCGAGATCGGCCAGGCTCAGCCCGTACGGTCCGCCGCGCAGCATCAGGTCGATCATCCGCTCCGGTCCCATGCGGCCTTCGGCGAGCGCCAGGTCGACGCCGGTGCGCCGCGCCGTCTCGCCGGCGACCATCGTGTCGAACGCGGCCACGTCGACGTCCGGGCCCTGGCCGGCGGCGATCCCTGCCAGTCGCAGCAGGGTCACCCACTCCTGCGGCATCTCGGTCCCCAGCGCCTGCGGCGTCCAGTTCGCGACGTTGCGGACGGCGAGCGCGTACAGCGCGACGTCGTAATGCGGCCGCTCCAGCGGTGAAGGCCCGGGCAGGATGACGTCGGCGTGCCGCGTGGTCTCGTTGAGGTACACGTCGAGCGAGACCATGAAGTCCAGCTGCCGCAACGCTTCCGTGAGTCGCGCGGAGTTGGGCGTGCTCAGCGCCGGGTTGCCGCTGATGGTCACCAGCGCCCGCACCTGGCCTTCGCCGGGCGTCTCGATCTCGTCCGCGAGCGTGGCGACCGGCAGTTCGCCGAGCACCTCGGGATACCCGCGCACCCGGCTCGTCCAGCGGCCGCTGGTGAACGGCGAGGACCGGCGCGGCCGCCAGAGCGCGGGCAGCGGGAACATCACGCCGCCTTCGCGATCGAGGTTGCCGGTCAGCGTGTTGACGACGTCGACCAGCCAGCTCGCGACGGTGCCGAACGACTGCGTCGTCGTCCCCATCCGGCCGTACACCGCGGCGCGTCCGGCGTTCGCGAGTTCGAGCGCGATGCGGCGGATCTCGGCGGCGTCGATCCCGGTCGCGGGCGCGACCGCCTCCGGCGTGAAGGGCTCCGAGAGCACGCGTACCTCGTCGACACCGGTGACGTGCTCTCCCGGCGTGACGCGGCTCTCCGCGAACAGGACGTTGACCAGTGCGAACAGGAACAACGCGTCGGTGCCGGGCCGGATCGCGTGGTGCTCGTCCGCGAGCTGCGCGGTCCGGGTGCGGCGCGGATCGAGGACGACGATCTTGCCGCCGCGCTTCTGGATCCCGCGCAGCCTCCCGCGGGTGTCCGGGGCGGTCATCAGGCTTCCGTTGGACACCAACGGGTTCGCGCCGAGGATGAGCAGGTGCTCGGTGCGGTCGAGGTCGGCGACGGGAATGGCCTGCGGGTCACCGAAGAGGTAACCGGAGGAGAAGTGCTTCGGCATCTGGTCGACCGTGGTCGCGGTGTAGAAGTTCCTGGTGCCCAAGGCTTTGAAGAACACGCGGCCGTAGAGCACCAGCGCCGCGTTGTGCACCGTCGGGTTGCCGGAGTAGACGGCGACGGCGTTCTTGCCGTGCTCGTCGATGATGGGCCGGAGCCGCCGGTCGATCTCGGCGAACGCCTCGTCCCAGGTGACCTCCACGAACTCGCCGTCGCGTTTCACCAGCGGGGCGGTGAGCCTGTCCGGGTCATGGTGCAGCGCGCCGAGCGAAGCGCCCTTCGGGCAGATGTAGCCCTGTGAGAAGACGTCCTCGCGGTCACCCTGCACCCGGGTGACCAGGCTCTTCTCGTCGATCGTCACCTCCAGCCCACAGGTGGCTTCGCAGAGCGGGCAGGTCACGTGCGCCGTGGTCTTGCAGCACCTCGCGGGTTCGGGAGTCCTCCCAACATACTGAGCGGTATGTCACCGGGCAAGGGATGATGGCGCGATGACTGCTCTCGCCGACCGGGCCGCGATCGCCGAGCGCGCGATCCGCGACCGGCATCTGCGCCGCGTGTGGGGGCTGCCCGGGACCGTGCTCGGCCGGAGCGGCTGGCCGCCGTCGGCGGGACAACGCGTCCACTGGCACTGGAACTACTGGTGGCAGGCGCATCTGCTGGACACCCTCGTCGACGCCCAGCTGCGGGACCCTTCACCGGATCGGCTGAAGCTGATCGACCGGTTCGTGGTGTCCGTGCGGCTGCGCAACTTCGGTAAGTGGATCAACGACTACTACGACGACATCGCCTGGCTCGGCCTCGCGCTGCAACGCGTCGGGCATCTCGGGCTGGACGTCCGCGGCGGGCTGGAGGCGATCAGCTCGCGGCTGCGCGAAGGCTGGACCGACGACGCGGGCGGCGGGATCTGGTGGCGCGTCGGCGACGACTTCAAGAACGCGCCCGCGAACGGCCCGGCCGCGATCTTCCACGCCCGCGAAGGCGCCGCCGAACACGCGCGTGGCCTGACCGGCTGGATGACCGAGCGGCTCGTCGACCCGGATTCCGGACTGGTGTGGGATGGCCTGCGAGTCGGCAGCGGTGAACTCGTCAAGCATATTTTCACGTACTGCCAAGGGGTTTACCTTGGCGCCTGCCTCGAACTGTCCGAAATGGACAGAGTGGAGCGGACGATCCACGCGGTCGCTGAACATGTCGCCCCGAACGGCGTGATCCGGGGGCAAGAAGGCGGCGATGGCGGTCTGTTCGCCGGGATCCTCGCCCGGTACCTGGCGCTCGCGGCGTCGCAGGCGCCGAGCGGGATCGCGCGCGAACTGGTCATCCGGTCGGCTGACGCCTGCTGGTCCGGTGCCACCGAGACGCCGCACGGTCCGCTCTTCAGCGCGGACTGGGCGACTCCGGCGCCTTCGCTGCCCCTCGCCGCCGATGCTCCTGAACGCGACCTGTCCGTCCAGGTGAGCGCGTGGATGCTGCTGGAAGCCGCGGCCACCCTCGACCCCCGCATTTAGTCGGCTAAATGCGGGGGGAAGCCCCAGGTGGTGCGTCGCGAAAGCCACTTTCGGGACATCAGGCGTCCCGAAAGTGGCTTTCGCGACACGGTCGCCAGACGACCGCGCGCCCCGCATTCAGAGGACTAAACGCAGGTCACCAGACGTCGCCCGACCGCCAATCGCAGGTGATCTCCCCGTCCAGATCCAGCGTGACCCCCACCGGCAGCACATGGATGGACCCGTCGTCCTCCTTCGTCGCCTCGATACCCGAAGGCGTCATGGCCGACGAAGTACCGCGCCACAGCAGCCAGCCTCGCGACGCGTAGAACTCCAGCGCCTCATCGGACGCCGAAAGCGCCCCGAGGTCGTACGCCTTCCGCAGGACCCGCTCCAGCGCGTCCATCATCGCGGCGCCGTGCCCGCGCCGCCGGTGGTCCGACCGGACGGCGACCGCCTCGATATAACCCGTGCGGAGGACCCGTCCGTCGTGCACGAGCCGCCGCTGGACCAGTGACGCGTGCCCGATCAGCTCGCCGCTCTCCCAGACGAGCGTGTGCATGCCGCCGAGCGCGTTCTCCCAGTCGTGGTCGCTGAAATCGCCGTCGAAGGCGTCGTCCAGCAGAGTGCGTGCCGCCCTCAGCACGCCTGCTTCGAGGTCGGCGGTGTGCACGGTCCACAGGTCGGTCATTCCGCCATCATCACCCGGCGGCGGGCTTCTCACCAGCGACTTGTGACTCAGCAGCCGCACGACTGCCGGTGGATGAAGCGCGGTGCGAGCCGTACGGATTCGGGTCGTCGCTCAGGGTCGGTGATCCGGGCCAGCAGGAGTTCGACGGCCTTGCGTCCGATCTCCTCGATCGGCTGAGCCATGGTGGTGACCGCCGGGGTCACCTGCCCCGCCCACTCCATGTCGCCGTAGCCGACGATCGCCAGATCCCGCCCGATCCGGATGCCGAGCCGGTGCGCTTCGTACTGGACGCCGATCATCATCGCCTCGCTCGCCACCACGAGCGCGGTCGGCGACGGCCAGCTGTCGAGCAGTTTCGCCGTCGCGGCGGCCGCGCCGCCCGGGGTCGACTGCCCGCACGCGACCAGCTGCGACGTCCATCGGAGGCCGGAGCGGCCGAGGCCGAGCCGGTAGCCCAGCGCCCGCTCCTCGTAGGTGGTCACGTCCTCTTCGCCGGAGATGAAGCCGATCTTGCGGTGCCGCAGCCCGGCGAGGTGCCGCACGAGCGCGCACACGGCCTGGATGTTCTCGGAGCCGACCTGGTCGACGTCGTTGCGGCCGGCCATCCGGTCGACGAGCACGGTCGGCACGCCCATCCGGACCAGTCCGTTGATCACCGCTTCGTCGCCGGCCGCCGGGACGAGCAGGACGCCGTCGACGCGGTCCGCCCGCAGCGCGCGGATGACCGCGGCCTCTTCGGCGACGCTGTCCCCGGTGTCGGCGAGGGTGATCTCGCAGCCGTGACGGCGTGCGGCGCGGCGGATGGCGCGGACCAGTTCACCCGAATACGGGTTCGCGTGCATCGCCATGGCCACCCCGAACCGGTGGGTGACAGGGGTGTCCTCCCACAGGGGTAACGCCGGGGACAGTGCGGTCATCGCTCCACGCCTTCATTCGAGCTTGAATGACGGTAACGGCTGACGGAGCGTCACTCGGCGGCGAGACCGGAAAGTCTCCCAACAATCATCAATGTGAGTGAACGAGAGCGCATCCGCAGGACGCGCGATGGCGGAGCGTAGGCGGAATCCGCATCGTCTGGGCCTTGCGTGCCGGATCGTTGATCCGGGCCAGCAACAGGCGTACCGCCTGTGTGCCTATTTCCTCGATCGGCTGCGCCATCGTGGTCAGCGGTGGATCGACCAGATCGGCCCATTCGACGTCGTCGTAGACCACCACTGGCAGGTCGACGCCCGCCCGCAGGCCGCGGCGCCGAAGCTCGTGCAGCACGCCGACCATCATGGTGTCGTTGGCGACCACCAGCGCCGTCGGCGGCTCCGGCAGCGCGAGCAGCGTGCTCAGCGCGAGCGCCCCACCGGCCTGCGAGGACTGGCCGCACGCGACCAGCTCCTCCGACCAGGTCAAACCCGAGCGGCCGAGCCCCAGCCGATAGCCGAGGATCCGCTCCTCGCTGGTGCTCAGCCCGGCGGTGCCGCTGATCATGCCGATCCGCTGATGCCCGAGCGACGCCAGATGCGCGGTCAGCGCGGACGTCGATTGGATGTTCTCCGCGCCGACCTGGTCGACGTCGGTGCGGGTGGAGAGCCGGTCGATGAGGACGGTCGGGACGTCGAGCGAGACGAGTTCGCCGATCACCGATCCGTCGCCCGGCGACGGCGTGATCAGCAGCCCGTCGACCCGGCGCGAACGCAGGGTCCGAACGGTCTCACGCTCCGTGTCGACGGTGTCGTGCGTGTCCGCGAGCAAGACCGTGTACCCGGCAAGCGCGGCTTCGCGTTCGATCGCCTGGATCAGGGCGGCGAAGTACGGGTTCGCGACGAGGGAGATCGCGACGCCGATCGACCGGGTCCCGCCGGTCACCAGCGAGCGGGCGATGGCGTCGCCGGTGTAGCCGGTCTGCTCGATCGCGCGCAGCACCGCCAGCTTGGTGTCCTCGGCCACCGCCCTCGTCCCGTTGACCACGTGGGACACGGTGGTGATCGAGACGCCCGCCAGCTCGGCGATGTCGCGTTGGGTGGGGCGGGACGAGCGAGACGGCGGCATTACCAATCCTCGGGAGTCAGCTGGCAAGCGTTTGCGCAAACGCTTGCGACTGAGCATAACCCTGTCTACCTTCCGGTCCATCACGGACAGCCTTGAATCGGAGGGCATCCCCATGAGACAGCGCAGTCTCGCCGCGCTCGCCATGGCCGCCGCACTCGCGGTGACCTCGGCCGGGTGCACCGTCGAACGCCACTGGGGTGGCGGATCGAACGCGGGCGGTGGTGGCAAGGCCAAGGTCGGCCTGGTCACGAAGACCGACACCAATCCCTACTTCGTGGAGCTGAGAGCGGCCGCCAAAGCCGCCGCCGAGGCGAACGGCGCGGAGTTCAGCGCGCTCGCCGGCCAGTTCGACGGCGACAACGACGGCCAGGTCCGGGCCATCGAGAACCTCATGCAGCAGGGTGCGAACACCATCCTGATCACGCCGAGTTCCTCGACCGGCGTGCTCGACGCCATCGACCGCGCCCGCAAGGCGGGGGTGCTGGTGATCGCGCTCGACACGGCGACCGAACCGGACACCGCCGTCGACGCCACCTTCGCCACGGACAACTTCGAGGCCGGACGTCAGCAGGGCGCGTACGTCAAGGCCGCGCTGGCGGGCAAGCCGCCGAAGCTGTTCATGGTGGACGGCACCGCCGGGTCCACAGTGGACACCCAGCGGCACACCGGGTTCCTCAAGGGCATCGGGCTGACCGACGCGTCGCCGGAGATCAAGGGCAAGACGCCCGCGAACGGCGACCAGAGCCTCGCGCAGCAGGGCGTGGAGAACCTGCTGCAGCGCACCACCGACATCAACGCCGTCTACACGATGAACGAGCCGATGGGCCGCGGCACGTACGCCGCGCTCCAGGCCCGCGGCCTGGTCGACCGGATCGTGATGGGCTCGATCGACGGCGGCTGCGAAGGCGTCAAGAACGTGCGCGACGGCCAGTACGCCGCCACGGTCATGCAGTTCCCCAAGAAGATGGCCGAGCAGGGCGTCCTCGCCGCCGTCGAATACGCCAAGACCGGGAAGAAGCCGAGCGGGTTCGTGAACACCGGTTCCGCGGTGATCACGGACAAGCCGATCCCCGGCGTGGAAAGCCAGGACACCAAGTGGGGCCTCGAGAACTGCTGGGGGACGAAGTGACGACCGCAACCCTCAAAGGCAACGAACGGCCGTCGATCGGTGAGTTCTTCCTCCGCGCGCCCGCCGTCGGGCCCGCGCTGGCCCTGCTCGTCGCGATCGTGGTGTTCTCGCTGTCGACGGACACCTTCCTCGACCTCGACAACCTTTCCCTTGTGGTGCAACAGTCCCTGGTGATCGGCACGCTCGCCCTCGGGCAGACGCTGATCATCCTGACCGCGGGGATCGACCTTGCCAACGCGGCCGCGATGGTGCTCGCGACGCTGATCATGGCGAAACTCGTGGTCGGCGGGGTCTCCGGGATCTGGGCGCTGCTGCTGGGAATCGTGGCGACGGTGGTGATCGGCATGGTCACCGGTTCGCTGGTCACCCGGATCAAACTGCCGCCGTTCATCGTCACGCTCGGCCTCCTGACCGTGCTCACCGCGGCCGCGAAACTGTTCGCGAGCGGGCAGGCCGTCCCGGTCGCCGACGAACTGCTCAAATGGCTCGGCACCCGCCGGTACCTGTTCGGCGGCATCCCGATCACCTACGGCATGACGCTCGCCTTGCTGATGTACCTGGGACTCTGGTACGCGCTCACGCGGACGCCGTGGGGCAAGCACGTCTACGCGGTCGGCAACGCGCCGGAATCCGCGCGGCTGTCCGGGATCAAGGTGAACCGCACGATCCTTTCGGTGTACATCGTCGCCGGCGTGATCGTCGGGATCGCGGCCTGGCAGGCGCTCGGCCGCGTGCCGAACGCCGACCCGAACGCCTTCCAGCTCGGCAACCTCGACTCCATCACCGCGGTGGTGCTCGGCGGCGCGAGCCTGTTCGGCGGCCGGGGTTCGGTACTCGGCACGATGATGGGCGCGCTGGTCGTCGCGGTCCTGCGGTCCGGGCTGACCCAGCTCGGGGTGGACGCGCTCTACCAGGACGTCGCCACCGGCGCCCTGCTCATCGGCGCGGTCTGCGTCGACCGGTTCGCGAGGAGGCAGCAGTCATGACGACGCCCACGTTGTCCGCTCAAGGGCTGGTCAAACGCTACGGCCGGGTCACCGCCATCGACGGCGCCGACTTCGAGCTGTTCCCCGGCGAGGTGCTCGCCGTCGTCGGCGACAACGGCGCCGGGAAGTCGAGTCTCATCAAAGCCCTTTCGGGCGCGGTGATCCCGGACGCCGGAGAGATCAAAGTAGACGGTCAGACCGTCCACTTCAAGTCCCCTTTGGACGCTCGCCACTACGGGATCGAGACTGTGTATCAGGATCTCGCCGTCGCGCCCGCGCTCGACATCGCGTCGAACATGTTCCTCGGCCGGGAAAAGCGGCGCACGGATCTCTTCGGGCAGCTGTTCCGGAAGCTGGACACCGCGACGATGCGGGCCGACGCGCAGCGGATCCTGGACGAGCTCGGCATCAACATCAAGTCGATCACGCAGCCGGTGGAGACGTTGTCCGGCGGGCAGCGCCAAGGTGTCGCGGTCGCGCGGGCGGCGGCGTTCGGGACCAAGGCGGTGATCATGGACGAGCCCACCGCCGCGCTCGGCGTCGCCGAATCGGGCAAGGTGCTCGACCTGATCAACCGCATCCGCGAACGCGGCCTGCCGGTGGTGCTGATCAGCCACAACATGCCGCACGTGTTCGACATCGCCGACCGTATCCACGTGCACCGCCTCGGCAAGCGGGTCGCGGTGGTCTCACCGAAGACGCACACCATGAACCAGGTCGTCGGCCTGCTCACGGGTGCGCTGAAGATCGGTGAGAACGGCGAAGTCGAAGAGGTCGCGTCGGCCGTCCACACAGGACTGTAGTTGAGAGTGCTGCTGGCGGGCCTGTGCACCGTCGACCAGGTTCAGCGCGTCGCCGAGATCCCGGCGCCGGGCGAGAAGGTGCGTTCGCTGTCGATGGACGTCGCCGCCGGGGGGCCGGCGACGAACGCGGCGGTGACCGTGGCCGCGCTCGGTGCCGGGGCGACGCTCCTGACGGTCGCCGGTGCGCACCCGCTGGCGGCACTCGCGCGCGCGGACCTCGAAACGCACGGCGTCGACCTGGTCGACCTCGATCCCGAACGCCCGGATCCGCCCGCGATCAGCGCCATCGTCGTTCGTGACTCCGACGGGGAACGCACCGTCGTCTCGCGCAACGCCCACGCTTCCTCGCGTTTCGTCCTCTCGATGCGGTCCTTGCACGCGCAACTACCGCATTCAGAGGACGAAATGCCCGGGTGCGTGCTCCTGGACGGGCACCATCCGGAGGTGGCGCTGGAGGTCGCGCGCTGGGCGAAGGAGCGCGGGGTGCCGGTGGTGCTCGACGCCGGGAGCTGGAAGCCGGTCTTCCCCGAACTCCTCCCGCTGGTCGACATCGCCGCGTGCTCGTCGCTGTACCGCGGGGACGATCCGCGCGAGCACGGCGTACCGGTGGTGATCACGACCGCCGGCCCCGGCCCGGTCCGCTGGTCGACGGCGGACGGATCCGGTGCCGTTCCCGTCCCGGTCACCCGGGCGCGTGACACGCTGGGCGCGGGCGACGTCTGGCACGGGGCTTTCGCGTACGCGGTCGCCCGGGACCGAGGGGACGTCCCGGGCTGGATCGAGTTCGCCAACGAGGTGGCCGCCGAACGGGTGCGGCATGAAGGACCGAGGTCGTGGACGGCCGCGGTCGCGAAGATGGGAGAAGGATGACTGCCATGCCTCCGGTGTTCGAGGACCTGTTGAACAGGGCGCAGGCGCTGGCGAAGCCGGGACAGCGCAGCGTGCTCGGGATCGTCGGCGCCCCCGCGTCCGGCAAGACGACGCTGGCCTGGGGCCTGGCGAAGGCGCTGGGCACGAGGGCCGCGGTGGTCGGGATGGACGGTTTCCACCTGGCGCAGGTGGAACTGCAGCGGCTCGGGCGGGTGGAGCGCAAGGGCGCGCCGGACACCTTCGACGCCGCCGGGTACGTGCACCTGCTGCGCAGGCTCGCCGAAGGCCGCGAGACGGTCTACGCGCCCGAGTTCCGCCGGGAGATCGAAGAGCCGATCGCCGGCGCCGTGGCGGTCACGCCGGACGTCCCGCTGGTCATCACCGAGGGCAACTACCTGCTCATGCAGGACGACCCGTGGAGCGGTGTGAAGCCGATCCTCGCCGAGTCGTGGTTCCTCGCGCCGGACGAACCCGAGCGCATCGAGCGGCTCGTCTCGCGGCACCGCCGCTACGGCCGTTCGCTGGTCGAAGCGCGTCGCCGCGCGCTCGGTTCTGACCAGCGCAACGCCGATCTGATCGCGTCCACCAGCGGCCGGGCCGACCTGGTCCTCGAGAACCTTCCGCTGGTTAACTTCGCCATATGAGTGGTGTTCTCGTCGTCACCGGCGGCAGTAAGGGCATCGGCGCGGCGGTCTGCGAGCTGGCCGCCGCGCGCGGTTACGACGTCGTCGTCAACTACGCGGGTGACGCCGAAGCGGCCGAAGACGTCGCTTCGCGCGTCCGGAAGCACGGCGTTCAGGCGATCACCCAGCGCGGTGACGTCGCCTCCGAAGAAGACGTGGTGGCCCTATTCGACGCCGCCGTCGAGCTCGGCCCGCTCGCCGGGCTGGTCGCGAACGCGGCCATCACCGGCAACACCCCCGGCCGGTTCGACGAATACGACGTCGACGTCGTCCGTCGTGTCGTCGATGTCAACATCACGGGTGTCTTCCTGTGCGTCCGCGAGGGCATCCGCCGGATGTCCACCCGGTACGGCGGTGAGGGCGGCTCGATCGTGACGCTGTCCTCCACCGCCGCGCGGACGGGTTCGCCGGGGGAATGGGTCCATTACGCGGGCACCAAGGCCGCGGTCGAAACGATGACCTACGGCGTGGCGCAAGAAGTCGCGAAAGAATCCATTCGGGTCAACGCGGTCGCGCCGGGAATGATCCACACCGGGCTGCACGCCGCGGCGGGTTTGCCCGATCGGATGGAGCGGATCGCGCCGACCATTCCGATGGGACGGGCGGGCGAACCCGGCGAAGTCGCGGAAGCCGTGCTGTGGCTGCTTTCCCCGGCCGCGTCGTACACCACCGGGACGGTGCTGACCGTCGGCGGAGGACGTTGACACCCAGGGCCACGAGGCGGTCACGAGGCGATATCGGCTCCGCGTGCGGTTCAGCCACTTTTTAACACTGTTTCCCGGCGGATATCACGATTCATGTGGGAAGTCGGCGGATCGCCTCGTGGCTCCAGGCGCCTGTGTCACCCTGGTGGCGCCCCCAAGCTCTTGATCAGGACGGTCATCCCCGATGTCCAAGCTCATGTCTGTGCACCACCTGGCACTCACCGTGACCGACGTGGACCGGAGCGTGCCCTGGTACGCCCGAGTGCTCGAACTCGAGGAGTTCACGCGTCGTGAGGACCCCGAAACGGGGCTGCGGAAGGTCGTGCTCAGGTCGCCCAGCGAGGGTTTCGCGGTGGTGCTCGTCGAGCACCAGGACACCGAGCGGCCGCGGTTCGACGAACGGCGAACAGGTCTGGACCACGTGGCGTTCAAGGTCTCTTCGCGCTCGGAGCTGGCCGAATGGGAAGCGCGGCTTTCGGAATACGGCGTCGTCTACACGCCGTCGAAGGGCTCCCGGACCTTGGCGGGCTCGTCGGTCATCGTGTTTCGTGACCCCGACGGGATCCAGCTGGAAATTTGGGCTGACCCCGAGGTCTAGGCCGTGCTCTCTTCGGTCTCTTCGGCGGGCCGACGCATCTCCTGGCGGTAGCGGATCACGCCGTAGGCCGTGCCCACCACGAAGAACGCGACGCTCACCCAGAGCGCGACCGTCTTCACCCACGGAAGCTGGTCCAGCAGACCGGCGCCGTAGTAGCCGAGCAGCACCAGCGTCGGCACCCAGAGCAGCCCGCCGAGCGCGGTCGCGAGCGCGAACCGGCGCGGATCCATCCGCGCGGTGCCGGCGATGAGCGGCGCGAGCGTGCGGATCCACGGGATCCAGCGCGCGGCGACGATGGCGAAGAAACCCTTGCGATCCAGGAAGGCCCTCGCGCGGTCCAGGTTGTGCCGGTTCAGCACCTTGCCGCCGCGGCGCGCGATCAGTTTCGTGCCCGTCGACCGGCCGATGTAATACCCCACCTGGTTGCCGAGGATCGCGACGAGCAGCGCGGCGGCCGACAGCAGCCACGCGTTCAGGTCGGAGCCGTGCTGCGCGAGGACGACCCCGGCCGCGAACAGCAGGGAGTCGCCGGGCAGGAAAAGGCCGATGATCAGCGCGCACTCCACGAAGATGAAGCTCAGCACGATCACCCAGACGAGCACCGGCCCGGCGGTGTCGAGCCAGCTCACGCCGATGCCCGCGGCCTCGGTGTACACCTCAGTCACGACGCGAGCCTACGTGTACTTCGCGAACCGCATGCGGCCGAACCGTGGAATCGGGGTGTCCGAAAGGTCCGGTCATGCGCCCCGCCCTTGCGATGAACGGGCCGTTCCTCGCGAAATTCGCCAGGAACGGCCCGTTCACAGCGCTTGTGACTAGTGCTCGACAAGCTCGTCGAGCGCCTGGTCGTAGCTCAGCCGGACATCGTGTTCGGCCTGGTCACCACCCAGGAGCTCCACCCGGCTGGTCGCCGGCGGATAGCCGCTGGCGATCACCGTGTAGGTCCCGGCGGGCAGGTCGCTGACCGTGTAGTTGCCCTCCGCGTCGGTCCTCGCCACGGCGGCGACGCCGCCCGAGGAGTCGAGCACGGTGATCCGCGCGTCCGGCACCACCCGGTCCCCGTCGGTCCGGGCGACCCCGCTCAGCAGGATCGTGCTGACCAGCTCGAAGTCGTGGCGCAGCACCCCGGCCCCGGTGGCGGTCAGCGTCGCCGCGACCGGCCGGAACCAGCGGCCGCTGGCGACGAGCGTGTACCGCCCGCCCACGATGCCGGCGAACGAGTAGACGCCGTTCTCGTTCGTGTGCGTCCTGGCCACCTGATTGCCGTTGTGGTCGATCAGGGTCAGCGCCGCCCCCGCGACGTTCGTGGCGTCGTCCCGGCGGACGTGCCCGCTGATCTGCGCGGATCCGGCCCGGTACGCCCCGTTCCCGTTGGTCATCGCGTGCTTCCCGGCCTCGACGGGCGCGGTCACGACCGTCTTCTCGGAAGCCGTCTCGACAGGCGCCTCGTCCTCTTCGAGGAGTGCTTCGCCGCCTTCGAGGGCCGAAGCCGCCGAAGGAGCCGAGCCGCCGAGAAGCGGGATCTCCTTCATGAACATCAGGACCAGCGTCGCCAGCAGCGCGACCGCGCCCGCCACGTAGAACACCGTGGTGATCGACTCGGTGAAGCCGATCAGCACCGGGGTCTTGATGGCCTCGGGCAGGCTCGCGATACCGCTCGTGTTCGACTGGATGTCGCCCAGCGCCGCCGCGCCGGGGCCGGTCGGCGCGTTGCCGCCGAACGCCTTGGTGATGTTGCCCGGCAGGACGTTGAACAGGATCGTCAGGAACACCGCGACACCCGCGGTACCACCGATCTGCCGGAAGAACGTCGCCGAAGCGGTCGAGACGCCCATGTCGCTGCGCGGGCCCGCGTTCTGCACCGCGATGATCAGCGTCTGCATGCAGGCACCGAGGCCGAGGCCGATGATCGCGGCCGCGACCAGCGGGTGCCACAGCGCGCTGTTGTACTCGACCTGCGCGAAGAAGAACGCGCCCGCCGCGATCAGCAGGGTGCCGACCACCGGGAACACCTTGTAGCGCCCGGTCTTGCTGGTGATCTGGCCCGAGATGATCGAACCGCTCATGATGCCGGCCATCAGCGGGATCATCAGGAGCCCCGACTCGGTCGGCGAGAACTCCTGGACCACCTGCATGTACTGCGGGATCATCATGATCGCGCCGAACATCGCGACACCGACGATGACGCCACCGATGATCGCGACCGTGAAGGTCGAGTTCTTGAACAGCCGCAACGGGATCAGCGCCGCGTCCTTCATCAGCTTCTCGATGAAGATGAAGGCGACCACGCCGACACCGCCGATGATGTAGCAGAGGATCGCGTTCTGCGAGCCCCAGCCCCACTTGTTGCCCTGCTCGGCGACGATCAGGAACGGGACGACGGCGACGATGAGCGCGAGCCCGCCCCACCAGTCGATCTTGTGGTCGTGGCGCTGGTGCGGCACGTTGAGCACGCGGGCGACGACGAACAGCGCGACGATCGCGATCGGCACGTTGATCAGGAACACCCAGCGCCAGCCGGCGATGTCGTAACCGAAGACGCTGCCGAGCTTGTCGAAGTCGGCGAAGAACCCGCCGAGCACCGGGCCGAGGACGGTGGAGATACCGAACACGGCGAGGAAGTAACCCTGGTAGCGGGCACGTTCCCGAGGCGGCACGATGTCGCCCATGATCGTCATCGCCAGCGACATCAGGCCGCCGGCGCCGAGACCCTGGATCGCGCGGAACGCGGCCAGCTCGTACATCGACGTCGCGAACGCCGAGGCGACCGAGCCGATCAGGAAGATCGAGATCGCGGCGATGTAGAACGGCTTGCGCCCGTAGATGTCGGACAGCTTGCCGTAGATCGGCGTGACGATCGTCGAGGTGATCAGGTAGGCCGTGGTGATCCAGGCCTGCAGATCGAACCCGTTGAGGTCGTTGGCGATCCGGACGATCGAGGTGCCGACGATGGTCTGGTCGAGCGCGGCGAGGAACATGCCCGACATCAGGCCGATCAGGATCGTGACGATCTGACGGTGACTGAGCCGGGGGCCGTCTTCTTCGACGGCTGGTGGACTTTCTACTGCGGAACTCATTGCTTCAGGCCCCCTTGGCCTTCGACGCCGACGCGGGGTCGGCGAACTGTGGAGATGTTTTTTCGATGTCGTCGTTCAGCCGGTGGAACAGCGAGTTGAGGGTCTTCCGGTCCTCGTCGGACCAGTCGCCGAGCACCTCGGCGAGCCACTGGTTCCGCTGCTTGCGGTTCTCCTCGAAGACCCGCAGTCCTTCGGCGGTCGGAGCGAGCAGGCAGGCACGGCCGTCTTCGGGGTCGGCCAGGCGCTCGACCAGCCCGTGCTGGACGAGCGAGCTCGACTGCCTGCTGATGGTCGAGATCTCGGAGTGCAGGAACTCGGCGAGTTTGCTGGTCCGCTGGGGCCCGACGTGGATGAGGCAGAAGAGGATCGCGTACGCGGCCCGCTCGATCCCGTCCGGTCCCTGCTTGGACACCTGGGACTTCGCCCGGTTGACCAGGCGCACGAGCCGCACGAGCTCGTGCCCGAGGGTGTCGGCCAGATCGAGGTCGGCCTTCGACCTGGTGCCGGGTGTCGTGGGTGTCATGGTGGTCTCTCTCGCCGGTTGCTTGGTCACTGCAACTAGTTGCCTAGAGCAAGGATGTTCCTCCCAGGGCTCGACTCGCAAGGAGAAAGTGACGTTGTGTGTCCGATGACACTTTAGTTGCCGCATGCAAGCACATTTATTCGTGCATGTTTGTCCGGTTCGCCCTGAGCTGCACTTTTGCTTTGATGGAGGCATGACCGACTCCGCGCTCTACGCGATCCTCGCCGCCCGCAACTTCGGCACCCTCGCCACCATCAAGCGGGATGGCAGGCCTCAGCTGTCGACCGTGAACTACCTCTACGACGCGGACGCCGGCGCGATCCTGATCTCGATCACCGCCCCGCGCGCCAAGACCAAGAACCTCCAGCGCGACCCGCGGGCGACGTTCCACGTGTCGACCGAAAGCGGCGACGGCTACGTCGTCGTGGAAGGTCCGGCGGTGCTCACGCCGACCGCCGCTTCGCGTGACGACGCGACCGTCGACGCGCTGGTGGACCACTACCGGCGGGCGCGGGGCGAGCACCCGGACTGGGACGAGTTCCGCGACGCCATGGTCGCCGACCAGCGCGTTCTGCTCACCATCCCGATCGAGCGCGTCTACGGGATCCAGATGTAGATCTCCCGCGTTTCGTCCTCTGGATGCGGTGGTTCCACCCGCAAGGACCGCCTCCAGAGGACTAAACGCATGGGGGGTCAGGGCTGGAGGCGAGCCTTGATCTCGTCGATCCGGCCGAGCAGGGGGCTCGCGTCGTCCCGGCCGAGCGCCGCCCGCAGGTAGAGGCCGTCACCCACCAGGATGATCAGGTCGGCGGCCAGCGGGTCGTCGACGTGCTCGCTGATCAGGTCGTGGACCTTCTGGTTGTAGACCTGCACGACCTCGGCGACCCGCGGCTCGTTGAGCATGATCCGGATCGTCGCCATGGTCGTGCGGTGCAGCGCCTTGCGCTGGGTGACGTCGGTGATCGCGGTCCGCAGATACCAGGAAACGACGCCTTCGGGCGCCTTCCGTGCTTCTTCGAGATCCGCTTCCGACAACGTGGCGAGCCGCTCCATCAGGCCTTCTACCAGGGCTTCTTTGGAGCCGAAGTGGTAGAGCAGGCCACCCTTCGAGACCCCGGCGTGCGCGGCGACGGCGTCGAGGGTGACCCCGCCGGGGCCTTGCTCGATGAGGATCTCCTCGTACGAGTCGAGGATGCGTTCCTTCGCGGTGGGCTTCGCCATATCAGTTGACTATACCGTCTGGACGGTTTACCTTCGCATCAGGGCGGTAACTGTACCGTCCAGACGGTTTAGCTAAAGGAGAGTGCGCCATGGCGAGGCGCAAGCAGTGGTGGGCGTTGGCGGTACTGGTGCTTCCGGTGCTGCTGATCAGCGTGGACATGACGGTGCTCGGGTTCGCGCTGCCGTTCCTGTCCGAGGATCTGGCGCCCACCGGTGCGGAGCAGTTGTGGATCGTCGACATCTACTCGTTCATGCTGGCGGGCCTGCTGGTCCTGATGGGCACGCTCGGTGACCGCATCGGCCGTCGCAAGCTGCTGCTCATGGGCGCCGCGGCGTTCGGTGCCGCGTCGGTGCTCGCGGCCTTCTCGACCAGCGCGTTCATGCTGATCATCGCCAGGGCGCTGCTCGGCGTGGGTGGCGCGACGCTGATGCCGTCGACGCTGTCGCTGATCCGCAGCATCTTCGTCGACCCCAAACAGCGCCGGATCGCGATCGCCGTGTGGAGCGCCGGTTTCTCCGGCGGGATGGCGCTCGGGCCGGTGCTCGGCGGCTGGCTGCTGGAGCATTTTTGGTGGGGCTCGGTGTTCCTCATCAACGTCCCGGTGATGCTGGTGCTGCTGATCGTCGGACCGTTCGTGCTGCCGGAGGCGCGTGACCCGAAGCCGGGCCGCTTCGATCCGCTGTCGGCGCTGCTGTCGCTCGCCGCGATGCTGCCGGTGGTCTACGGCATCAAGCTGGTCGCCGAACACGGCTTCACCTGGAAGGCCGCGGTCAGCGTCCTGATCGGGCTCGGGCTCGGTGTCGTGTTCGTCCGCAGGCAGAACAGCCTCGACGAGCCGATGCTCGACCTGAAGCTGTTCTCGAACCGGGCCTTCAGCGGCTCCGTCGTGACGAACATGCTTGGCGTGTTCGCCATGGTCGGCCTGTTGTTCCTGGTGCCGCAGTACCTGCAGCTGGTGCTCGGGCTGACTCCGGTCGTCGCAGCGCTGTGGATGCTCCCCGCGACGGTCGCCGGTGTCGCCGGCGCGCTCCTCGCGGCCTGGCTCGCGAAGCGGATCCGGGTTTCGCTGCTGGTCAGCGGTGGTCTCCTGGTCGCGGCGGCCGGCTTCCTCGCGCTGACCCAGGTGTCGTCCGGCGGCGGACTCGCGTACGTCGTGGTGTCGTTCACGCTGCTCGGCGGTGGTGTGGCCCTGTCGGAGACGCTGACGAACGACCTGGTCATCTCGGCCGCTCCGGCTGAACGCGCGGGGGCCGCTTCGGCGATCTCCGAGACCGGGTTCGAGCTGGGTGGCGCGCTCGGCACGGCCATCCTGGGCAGCGTCGCGACCGCGGTCTACCGGTCCGGTCTGCCCGAGGGGACGGCCGAGTCCGCCAGGGACACGCTGGGTGGCGCGGTGGCGACGGCGCAGCAGCTCGATCCTGTCGCGGGGGCGGCGCTCATGGAATCGGCTCGCGAAGCCTTCACCCAGGGGGTGCACGTCACCGCATGGGCGGGCGTGGCCGTGCTCGTCTATACAGGTGTTCAGGCCTTTGTTCTGCTAGATCGGAAAAAAAATTCCGCAGTGCGGAGCTGATCCGGCCTACGATGAGGGCATGAACAACCACGCCCTGGTCACCCGCCTCCGCGAGCATCTCGGCGACGCCGCGGTGCTCACCGACACCGACGTCACGGACGCCTATTCGCGCGACATGATGCCGCTGGCCGACAGCGGCAAACCGCTCGCGGTGGTCCTGCCGTCCGACGTGGAGGGTGTGCAGGCCGTGGTCAAGGCCTGCGCGGAGTTCAAGGTGCCGATCGTGCCCCGCGGCGCCGGCAGTGGTCTGTCCGGCGCCGCGAACGCGATCGACGGCTGTGTCGTGCTGGTGCTGACGAAACTCGACCAGATCGTCGAGATCGACGAAGGCAACCGGCTCGCCGTCGTGCAGCCCGGCGTGGTGAACCTCGATTTCCGCAACGCGGTGGAGAAGCACGGCCTGTTCTATCCGCCGGACCCGTCCAGCTACGACTGGTGCACCATCGGCGGGAACCTGTCCACCAACGCGGGCGGTCTGTGCTGCGTGAAGTACGGCGTCACCACGGATTCCGTGCTGGGCTTGGAAGTCGTGCTCGCCGACGGCTCCGTTTTGAAGACTGGGCGCCGCACGGTGAAGGGCGTCGCGGGCTACGACCTCGCGCGGCTCTTCGTCGGGAGTGAGGGCACGCTCGGCGTGATCACGCAGGCGACCGTCGCGCTGAAACCGTTACCGCAGCTGCCCGCCACGCTCGTCGCCGCCTTCAACAGCACCGAAGCGGCGGGCGAGGCCGTCGCGCGGGTGGTGCGTGAAGGTCTGGTGCCGTCGCTCATGGAGATCATGGACGCGACGTCCATCAAGGCGGCCGAGGCCTACCTCAAGACCGACCTCGGCACGAGTTCGGACTGCAAGGCGTTGCTGCTCGCGCAATCCGACTCCGGCGGCGAGGTCGCGCGGAAGGAACTCGCGGTCCTGGAACAGATCTGCGTCGACTGCGGCGCGGATCTGGCGTACGCCACCGAAGATCTCGAAGAGGGCAAGATGCTGCTGCAGGCGCGGCGGGTCGTGCTCACCGCGCTGGAGATGTACGGCGTCTGGCTGACCGACGACGTCTGCGTGCCGCGGACGCGGATCGCCGAACTGATCGCCGGCTGCGAGCGGATCAGCGAAGAGGTCGGCCTGCGGATCGCCGTCGTCGGCCACGCCGGTGACGGCAACATGCACCCGACGATCGTCTACGCGCCCGACTCCGAGGAGGAGTTCGCCCGCGCGCGGATCGCCTTCGACGCGATCCTCGACGTGGCCCTGTCGCTGGGCGGGACGGTCACCGGCGAGCACGGTATCGGCCGGATCAAACGCGAGTGGCTCGCGAAGGAGATCGGGGAGGTCGGCATCCAGGTGCACCGGCAGATCAAGCGGGCGCTGGACCCGGAGAACCTCTTCAACCCGGGCTCGATGTTCTCCCTCTGACCGCCGAGCTAGGCGGGTCGGCGCGAGCGCGGTGGGCCTTCACCACCGCCTGGGCCGACCTCCCGCGCTCCCCATCCCGCTGACGTTGCGAAAGCCACTTTCGCAACCTTTAACGTCGCGAAAGTGGCTTTCGCGACGTTGCCACCTCCGCCGTTCCGGCCGAAGTACATGAAGGCCCCCTTCCTTGCGCCTAACGCAAGGAAGGGGGCCTTCATGTACTTCGCGTGCGGGTCAGTCGCGCACGCGCGGGATCTGCTGCGTGACGTCCTCGGCGGTGTCGGCGACGAGGCCGGTCGCGGTGTTCGCGTGCTTCTTCTCGCGCCGCGACTTCAGGTACTCGATCACGATCGGCACCACGGACACCAGCACGATCAGGATGAAGATCGCGTCCACGTTGTCGCGGATGAACGCGACGCCGCCGAGCAGGTGGCCGAGCGCGGTGATCCCGGCGGCCCAGAGGATGCCGCCGATGACGGTGTAGACGAAGTACTTCTTCGGGTCCATCTTGCCGATACCGGCGATCCAGGTGATGAACGTCCGCACGAACGGCACGAACCGCGCCAGCACGACCGCCTTCGGCCCGTGCTTCTCCAGGAAGGCGTGGGTCTGGTCCACGTACTTCTGGTTGAAGAACTTCGAGTCCGGCTTGCGGAACAGCCAGGGCCCGATCTTCCAGCCGAGGCCGTAACCGACCGCGTTGCCGATCAGCGCGGCGACGGTGACCAGGACGCACACCAGCCACAGCGGCGCCTCGATCGAACCGTTCGCGATGAACAGGCCCGCGGTGAACAGGAGTGAGTCACCGGGCAGCACCGGGAAGATGCTGCTCTCGATGAAGATGATCAAGCAGAGGATGGTGACGACCGGTACGGTCAGTCCGCTGAGCAGGTGCTGCGGGTCCAGCCACTCCGGCAGGAGGCCCATCGTCGTCACGGTGTTCTGCGCCAGGATCACACCAAAACGGTACAGGGTGACGCTGAGTGCCCTGACCCGGCGGGAGAGGGCGGCTCAGATCAGCGTGAGCAGCCCGATCACCGAGCCTGCCGCGAGCCCCAGCAGGACGGCCAGCAACAACACCCAGTACGCGGGCAGAGGCGGGCTGCTCGGCGAAGGCGCTGGAGGCGGTGTGGGACGCTCCGCCAGCCTGGCCGTCTCCGCGTCCTCCAGCGCGACGCGCTCCCGTTCGAGCGAGCCGGCGCCCGCACCGGACAGCAGCCCGTACTGCAGCGGCAGCTCGTGTTCTCCGGGACCCCCGGCGTTACTCTCGGTGTCCGTTTCGGCCGGTTTGTCCGTGGTCGTCTCGGCGGCCCGCTCCGCCGAAGGGGCGAAGACGGCCTGAGCGCGCAGGGCGTCGGCTAGGAGCTTCTCCGGGTCCTTGGGCTCGCTCATCCGGGACTCCTTTCGCCGCTACCCGTCGCTGACCGACACACCGCCTTCGACCGCCCCGCTCAGCGGAGCCGTGGCGCTCAATGTAGCCGCAGCGTCGTCCTTGACCCATTCGCCCTGACGAAGCACCTTGACCGGCCGGAGGTCGCGGTCGAGCACGACGAGGTCCGCCGCGAGCCCGGCTCGCAGCGAGCCTGTGCGGTCGGCGATGCCGAGCAGTTCGGCGGGGCGTCCGGAGGTCGCGCGCACGGCGTCGAGCAGGTCGATACCCGCGCCGCGGACCAGGTTGCGGAAGGCCGCGTCCATGGTCAGCGTGCTGCCCGCCAGCGAACCGTTGCCCGCCAGGGTGGCGACACCGTCGCGGACGTCGACCTCGAGGCGGCCGAGGATGTAGCTGCCATCGGCGGCGTCGGTGGCCGACATGGCGTCGGTGATGAGCACGGTCCGGCCCTTGCCCGCGTGGTGCGCGGCCAGCCGCAGCACGGTCGGGTGCACGTGGACGAGGTCACAGATCAGCTCGACGGTGATGCGCTCGTCGTCGAGGAGCGCACCGATCGGTCCGGGTTCGCGGTGGTGGAGAGGCCGCATGGCGTTGAAGAGGTGGGTCGCGACGGAGGCGCCCGCGTCGATCGCGGGGATGATCTGGTCCTCGACGCCGTCGGTGTGCCCGATGGCGGCGATGACGCCCGATTCGGCCAGCTGGCGGACCGCCTTGATCCCGCCGTGCAGTTCGGGGGCGAGGGTGACCATCCGGATGTCGCCGCGGCCCGCGCCGAGCAGCGCGTTGACCGTCGCCGTGTCCGGCTCGATCAGCGTCGCCGGATCGTGCGCCCCGCAGCGCGCCTTCGAGATGAAGGGTCCTTCAAGGTGAATTCCGGCAAGTTCACCCTCTTGGACCAGCTCACGCAGGGCCGCGATCTGGTCCCTGAGCACCGGGATGGGGTCCGAGACCAGACTGCCGAGCATGGTCGTGGTCCCGTGCCGCCGATGCGCGCGGACCGCGCGGAGCAGCTCCTCGGGGTTCGCGCTGGAAAACGATCCGCCCCCGCCGCCGTGGCAGTGGGTGTCGACGAAGCCGGGCACGACCAGGCATCCGTCGACGTCGACGCGATCGATGTCCGGGGGTGTCCCGGAACCGACTTGGACGATCTTGCCGGCGGCGATAGCCAGCCAGCCGTCGTCGAGTACACGGTCCGGGGCGACGACCCGGCCGCCCACGATCACGAAATCTCCGGCGCCTCTCACGCCCCCCAGCATATATTGGTCTGGACCAAGCATGGCGGCACAACCCAGCGGTCGAGATGAAGGCCGGGCATCAGTTCGGTGACTGCATCGCTTTCTGCAGTGCTTCGAGCGCCCGGCTGGCGGTTGACTTAACGGTACCTTTCGAAATCCCGGCGGCCTCCGAGATTTCGGCCTCACTCAGCCCACCGTAGTAACGGAGGACCAGAACCTCGCGCTGGCGAGGGGGCAGTTTGGACAAAGCGCTCACCACGGCCTGATGTTCACTCGACAGCATGGCGAGGCTTTCGGCCGAACGCGCGTTGACGGCGTGCGGCGCGACGTACTCGCGCGCGGTCTTGCGGCGGCGCAGCACACTGCGTGATCCGTTGACCACGGCGGTGCGCAGATATCCGACGGCCGCGGCGGCGTCGCGCAGGCGTCCCCAGTTGCGGTGCAGCCCGGTGAAGGCCTCTTGGACGACGTCCTCGGCGGTCGCGGGTTCGTCCACGAGCAGGATGGCCAGCCGGACGAGCCGCATCCGGTGCTGGCGGTAGAGATCCTCAAGGGTCAGCGGTGCCGCAGGCGGCGGTGGCGTGACCGGTCCGTCCATGGTGCGCAGATGGCCGAGGGTCGCCTCGACACTGCGTTCCGCATTGCCCTCGAGCATGTACCCCTACCTGTTCATTTACCCCTTTGAAGCACAACCTGTGCATGACGCTCGATCAGCGTATCGGGTGGGGCGGGAGTCCTGCCTGATCGGATCCTGAGAAGCTGGGGCGTCCGTTCGGAGCGACCTTGGAGATGTCGATGGCCTGGTTCCTGGTGGAGATCACGTACGTGCAGGAGAAGCTGGCGGATGTGCGCCCCCGGCACCGGGAATTCCTGTCCGCCCTCGCCGACCAGGGCGTCGTCGCGCTCGGCGGCCCGCTGGGCGACGGCTCCGGCGGTATCTCGATGTACCAGGCGGCGGACGAGGCGGCGCTGCTGGAGATCATCGACAAGGATCCGTACCACCTCGAAGGTGTCGTTGCGAAGCGGACCGTGCGCGAGTTCAAGCCCGTGATCGGCTCTTGGATCCCGAAGGAAGCCTGACAACTCAGAGATCGAGAGTGACCGGCTCGCGTTCGACGCAGACCCGGACGCGGTCGCCGGTCACCGTCGGCAGTTCGCAGGTCCCGCAGAACCCCTGACGGCACGAATACGCGATCCCGGGCACGGTTTCGCGCAGGACGTCGAGAGTGGTCCGGTCGGCGGGCACGTCCAAAACCCTGCCGCTGCGGGCCAGTTCGACGCGGAACGGCTTGCCGCCGACGATCGGCGGCGTCGAGAACCGTTCGAAGAACACGGGGCCCGAGCCGCGCAATGCGGCGTCCGTCCGGACGCTCACGATCATCGGAACCGGGCCGCAGCAATAGATCGGCGCGCCTTCCGGGGCGCCTTCGAGGAGTTCAGCGCCGGAGGCGGGGATTCCGTAGTCCGTGTCCGGACGAATCCAGACGCGGTCTCCGAAACCGGACAATTCCTCCAGGAACGGCATCGAGGCCTCGTCGCGGCCGGTGTAGACCAGCCGCCAGTCCGCGCCCGCCGCGGCGGCCTGCCGGACCATCGGCAGGATCGGCGTGATCCCGATACCGCCCGCGATGAACAGGTACGCCGGGCTCGCGACGAACGGGAACGCGTTGCGCGGGCCGCGTCCCGTGACCCGGACGCCCTTCTTCAACGCGTGCACCGCCGTCGATCCCTCGCCGAGCAGACGGACGCCGACGCGGTAGGCCGAGCGGTCGTCCGGATCGCCGCACAGGGAGTACTGACGGACCAGCCCCGGCCGGGGCGAAAGGTCGATGTGCGCGCCGGGCCGCCATCGTGGCAGCGCTTCGCCGCGTTCGTGCACCAGCCGCAGGCCGGCGACGCCGTCGGCTTCGGTGCGGACATCGTCCACGATCAGCGGGAGATCGCGGTCGACGGCGGCCACCGGCGGACGACGGCGGCCGCTCATCCCGCTGAGCCTGCGATACAGCGCGACGACACCGGTCAGCGACGCCATCGCGCGGTCGGTGCGCCCGCTGCCGTCGAGCCGCAGCGGCCTCGGCGGTGTCATCAACGGGGTTCGTCGGCGGCCAGCGCGGCCGGCGAGCTCGCGAGATACGCGACGGCCTGATCGGTGTCGCCGGTTTCGGTGGGGTGATAGGACTTCCGGAAGTACGGCCGGATCTCGCGCCGCAACTGCTTGCCCGAAGGCAGAAGCCCGAGCTTCGCGACGCGCAGATAGGTCCGGAAACTCGTCTTCCCCGGCCGCGTCGGATCGTTCTTCATGAGGAACCTGGTGCCCCGCAGGAAAACCCAGGCGAGCACCGGCGTCACCACGATCATGCTGCGCACGCGGCGGGTGTAGCGGCCGTCGAGGTGCATGAACAGATCGAAGGCGACAGAGCGGTGCTCGACCTCTTCGGCGCCGTGCCAGCGCAGGAGATCCAGCATCGTCGGGTCGGCGCCTGCCTTGTCGAGCGCTTCGGCGTCGAGGATCCACTGGCCGAGGAAGGCGGTGTAGTGCTCGATCGCGGCGACGATGGCGAGCCGTTCGATCAGCCATTCCTCGCGCCGCTTGGCGGAAAGCTCGCGGTCGCCGAGCAGGCGGCGGAACATCCACTCCATCTGCGCGATGTACGGCCGCACGTGGACGCCCGCCGCTTCGAGGTGTGCCGCGGCGCCGTCGTGCGCCTCGGCGTGCATGGCCTCCTGGCCGATGAAGCCGAGGACGTCCTCCTTGAGCCGCTCGTCGCGGATCAGCGGCACGGCCTGCTTGAACACCTCGACGAACCAGCGCTCGCCCTCCGGCAGCGCCAGATGCAGCACGTTGATCGTGTGCGTCGCCTGCGGTTCACCGGGGATCCAGTGCATCGGTAGCGACGCCCAGTCGAACTCCACGTCCCGGGCGTGCAGGACGATCTGCTCGTGGTCCGTCACGACGACCTCCCGCTGAGTTCGTAGTCGCTCGGGTCGACCTTGCGGGTTTCGAGCCAGTAGCGCCAGGTGAAGCCCGGCCAGATCGTCCGGTTGACGCCCTTCGCGTCGAGGTACCAGCTCTTGCAGCCGCCCTGGGTCCACACGCCCTTGACGAGTTTGTCCTGGATCTCGCGCTGGAACTTGTCCTGCACACCGGCCCGGACGTCGAGCGCGGCGGCGCCACGCGAGTCGGCGAGCTTGATCGCGTCGACGACGTACCGCGCCTGCGACTCGATCATGAAGACCACGGAGTTGTGGCCCAGCGCGGTGTTCGGACCGAGCAGGAAGAACAGGTTGGGGAAACCGGAAACGGTGATGCCCTTGTGCGTGTGCATCCCCTCGGTCGCCCATTCCTTGGCGAGGTCGCGGCCGTCGACCCCGGTGATGTCCAGGTATTCCAAGGCATCCGTGACCTTGAACCCGGTGCCGTAGATGATCGCGTCGACCTCGTGCTCGACGCCGTTCCCGTCGACGACGCTGTGCGCCTTGACTTCCCGCACGCCCTCGGTGTTGACGTCCACATTGGACCGGTTGATCGCCGGGTAGTAGTCGTTGGAGATCAGCACCCGCTTGCAGCCCATGGTGTAGTCGGGGGTGACCTTCTTGCGCAGCTTCGGATCCTTGATCGCCTTGCCGATGTGGCGCTTCGCGATCACCTCGCCCGCCTTCATGATCGCGGGGTGACCGTTGAAGCCGACGGCGCGCACTTCGAGGAACCAGTACAGCGCGTTGCGGTAAAGCCGTTGCACGCCGGGAATCCGGCGGAACGCGGTCTTGGCCCAGCCCGGCATGGCGTGGTCGGGTTTCGGCATGATCCACGGCGGCGTGCGCTGGAACAGCGTCAGCTCGTCGACGTCGGGGGCGATCTTCGGGACGAACTGGATCGCGCTGGCGCCGGTGCCGACCACGGCGACCTTCTTGCCGCGAAGGTCGTACTCGTGGTTCCACTGCGCGGAATGCCAGGTCTGGCCCTTGAACTTCTCGATCCCGGGCAGCTGGGGCACCTGCGGGATGTGCAGGCCGCCGACGCCCGAGACCAGGAACTGGGCCTCGAACTCACCCGATTTGGTGTGCACGTGCCAGCGGCGCGCGGTCTCGTCCCAGGTCGCGCCGGTGAGCTCGACACCGAAGCGGATCTTGCGCCGCAGCCGGTACTTGTCGGTGACGTCCTTGAGGTACTGGAAGATCTCCGGGGCGGGCGAGAACGACCGCGACCAGTCCGGGTTCTGCTCGTACGAGAACGAGTACATGTGGGACTGCACGTCGCAGGCGCAGCCGGGGTACGAGTTGTCGCGCCACGTACCGCCGACTTCGTCCGCCTTCTCCAGGATCACGTAGTCGGAGATCCCGGCCTTTTCGAGCTGGATGGCCTGGCCGAGCCCGGAGAACCCGGTGCCCACGATCACGACCTTGAATCGCTCGGTCATCTGGCAATCCTCCACTTCGAGGCGTTCGTGCCCAGATGACGTTACCTCAAGTAACAGTTACTTGCTAGTACTACCTACCCGTCAGTATGCGCCGCCGAGCTTCGTGTGATCCCAGCTCACGATCTTGGTCGGCCGGAAGATCAGCCCGATCCGCTTCGGGGCCTGCTTGCCGATGAACCCCGACAGCTCGTCGGGCACCGGGTCTCCGGGCTTCGCGCCCGCGTACCGCTGCATGAGGCTGATCCCCATCTGGGTGACCGCGGCCGTGTCGGTGACGATCTCGACGTCGGCTTCGAGGGAGACCCCGCGCAACTTCTCGTAGCTCTCGCCGTCCTCGATGAGCACGGTCGCGCGCGGGTCGCGCTCCAGGTTCTTCGCCTTCTGGGATGTGCCATAAGTCCAGGTCGCGACGCCGGACTCGTGCGGGTAGTACCAGAGCGGCGCCAGATGCGGGCGGCCGTTCGGGCCGATCGTCGCGACGTTGATGACCTTCTGCTCGTCGAGGTAGGCGGCGAGTTCGTCCGGTGACATGCGGATCTGGTCGCGACGGGACATACGTCAGCCCTTCCGTGTGGCGGCCCGGCCTGCCTGGCCGGTCACTGAAGATTCGTACGCGCCGCGCTCCTTGATGTCCATGAGCGCCGCGGCGTCGGCCTTCTTGATCCGGCCCTTCGCGCCGATCTCGATGATCGGCGGCAGGAACGCGCGGATCAGCTTCAAGCCGCCGACCCAGCGGGGCACGTGCACGGTGCGGGCGCGTTTGTTGACCCCGGCCTGCAGGTGGTCCAGCGCGACGGAAAGCGGGTAGGTCTTGCCGAGCAGGCCGGGCATGCCGGCGCGGAGCTTGCCGAAGACGGGGTGCTGGTCGGCGCTCTCGACGAGGTCGGTGCGGATCCAGGTCGGGTGCGCGACGCCGACCTTCACGCCGAGGTGGGCGACTTCGGCCCGGAAGCTGTTGCAGAACGCTTCGACGCCCGCCTTCGCGGCGGCGTAGTTCGCCATGCCCGGCGCGTGCGTGATCGCGGCCAGCGAGGAGATCGCCAGCAGGTAGCCCTTGCGGTCGATGACATGCGGAAGGGTGACGCGGAAGGTGCGCCAGACGCCGAGCAGGTCGACCTCGATGACCTTCTCGAAGGCGGCCGGATCCACCGACCGGACGAAACCGGAGGTCGCGATACCGGCGTTCGCGATGACGATGTCGATGCCGCCGAAGTGCTCGACGACGCCCGCGGTGGCGCGTTCGAGGTCGTCCCAGCTGGTGACGTCGGCTTCCCAGGCGTGCGCGCTGGGGCCGATCTTGTCGGCGACGGCCTGCTGTTCCTTGGCTTCGATGCCGACCAGTGCGACCTTCGCGCCCTGCGCGGCCAGGCGCTCGGCGAGCCCCGCGCCGATGCCCCTCGCGGCGCCGGTGATCAGGACGACCTTGCCGTTCACGCTGTTCTTGGCCACGTTGCCTCCTCGTCCGAGCCCTAAGGCTTTCGGACGGTACCTCAACCTACCCGGAGTAAGCTACCCGCAAGTAAGTCCGCGTTTCGTCCTCTCGATGCGGTAGTTCGTGGTGTCAACTACCGCATCGAGAGGACGAAATGCGGGGGCGGTCAGCTTCCGGAGGCGGCGGTGAGGGTGTCGATCTCCTCGGGAGTGAGCGAGAGGTCGGCGGCGGGCAGGAGGTCGTTCAGCTGCTCGACCGAGCGGGCGCTCGCGATGGGCGCGGTGACGGTCGGCTGCGCGAACAGCCAGGCGAGTGAAACGGCGGCGACCGGGACGCCGCGGGAGGCCGCGACCTCGTCGAGCGCCGCGAGCACCCGCTCGCCCCGTTCGTCCAAATAGGACGATGCGCGGGCGGCGCGCGGGCTGTCGCCGAGTTCGTCCTTCGACCGGTACTTCCCGGCGAGAAAACCCTTGGCCAGTGAGAAATACGGCAGGACGGTCAGTCCTGCGCGTTCGACCGTCGGCGCCAGGTCCTGTTCGTAGTCCCGCTCGACGAGGTTGTAGTGCGGCTGCAGTGCGACGAACTTCGCCAGCCCCTCACGGTCCGAAATGGACAGTGCCTCGGTCAGCCGTTCCGCCGAGTAGTTCGACGCCGCGACGTAGCGGACCTTGCCCGCGCGCACGAGCGCGTCGAAGGCCCGCAGCGTCTCCTCGATCGGGGTGTCCGGGTCGTCGATGTGCGCGTAATAGAGGTCGATGTGGTCGGTCCCGAGCCGCCGGAGCGAGTCTTCGGCCGCCGCCGCGATGTTCGCCGCCGACAGGCCCTTCCGCTGCTCCCACATACCGGTCTTGGTCGCGATGACGACGTCGTCGCGACGGCCGCGTTTGCTCAGCCACTCGCCGATGATCGTCTCGGAACCGCCCCCCGAATAGAGGTCGGCCGTGTCGATGAAGTTGCCGCCCGCCGCCGTGTAGGCGTCGAGGACGGCGAACGATTGCTCCTGGTCCGCGGTCCAGCCGAAGACGTTCCCGCCGAGGTTGATCCCACGGACGTCGAGGTCGGTGTTCCCGAGTTTCGCCATACCCCGAACTTAAGGGAAGACATCGCCCCTTCGCGGCGTTACCTCGGTCCATGGGAATCGAACTCGGCAGGATCGGCATCTGGCAGCACGAATCCGTCTTCACCCCGGAGATCGCCCGTGAGCTGGAGGAACTCGGCTACGGCGCGATCTGGCTCGGTGGCTCACCGGACGGCGACCTCGTGAAGGCGGAGGAGCTGCTCGACGCGACGAAGACGATCAAGGTGGCCACCGGCATCGTCAACATCTGGAAGGACGACGCGGCCACGGTCGCCGAGTCGTACAAGCGCATCGAGGCGAAGCACCCGGGCCGCTTCCTGCTCGGCATCGGCGCCGGGCACCGCGAGCACACCGCGGAGTTCAAGAAGCCGTACGCGGCGCTGGTCGAGTACCTCGACGCGCTCGACGCCGCCGGAGTGCCCGTCGAAGGCCGCGCGCTCGCCGCGCTCGGCCCGAAGGTGATCAAACTCGCAGGTGACCGCACGGCGGGCGCCCACCCGTACCTGATGACGCCCGAGCACACGCGTCAGGCGCGCGAATTCCTCGGGGAGGGGCCGCTGCTCGCGCCTGAACAGAAGGTCGTCCTCGAGACCGACCCGGCGAAGGCCCGTGAGATCGGGCGGGGCACCGTCAAGTTCTACCTCGGCCTCGTCAACTACACGAACTCCCTGCGGAAACTCGGTTTCACCGACGAGGACCTGGCGGGCGAGGGCAGCGACAAGCTGGTCGACGCGCTGGCCGTGCACGGCGACGCCGAGACGGTCGCCCGCGGCGTCACCGCGCATATCGAGGCCGGGGCGGACCACGTCAACATCCAGGTACTGAACTCCGACCCCCTGCCGGTCTACCGGGCGCTCGCCGCCGTCCTCCTCTGACGCGACGGCTGTAGGCACCTCCCGGCCGACCTCGTACGATGCGGCCGAGAGGTGCACCAGCCTGCTTCGAGGAGGAGTAAACGATGCCCATCGCCACCCCCGAGGTCTACGCGGAGATGCTCGACCGGGCGAAGGCGAACGAATTCGCCTACCCGGCCATCAACGTGACCTCGTCGGAGACCCTGAACGCCGCCATCCGCGGGTTCGCCGAGGCGGAGAGCGACGGGATCATCCAGTTCTCCACCGGCGGCGCCGAGTTCGCGTCCGGCCAGAAGGTCAAGGACATGGTGACCGGTTCGGTCGCGCTCGCCGAGTTCGCCCAGGTCGTCGCCGCCAAGTACGACGTCAACGTCGCGCTGCACACCGACCACTGCCCGAAGGACAAGCTCGACGGCTTCGTCCGCCCGTTGATCGAGATCTCGGCGGAGCGGGTCAAGAACGGCCAGCACCCGCTGTTCCAGAGCCACATGTGGGACGGCTCCGCGATCGACCTCGACGAGAACCTCGAGATCGCGCAGGAGCTGCTCGCCAAGGCCGCGGCCGCGAACATCATCCTCGAGGTCGAGATCGGCGTCGTCGGCGGCGAGGAAGACGGCGTCGAGGCCGAGATCAACGAGAAGCTGTACACCGCCGAGGGCGACTTCCTGAAGACGATCGACGCGCTCGGCTCCGGCGAGAACGGCCGCTACCTGCTGGCCGCGACCTTCGGCAACGTGCACGGCGTCTACAAGCCCGGCAACGTGAAGCTGCGTCCGGACGTGCTCAAGGGCGGCCAGGAGGCGGCGGCGAAGAAGCTCGGCCTCGCGGCCGGCTCGAAGCCGTTCGAGCTGGTGTTCCACGGCGGTTCCGGCTCGCTGCCGGAGGAGATCCGCGAGGCGGTGTCGTACGGCGTCGTGAAGATGAACGTCGACACCGACACGCAGTACGCCTTCACCCGGCCCATCGCGGACCACTTCTTCAAGAACTACGACGGCGTCCTGAAGATCGACGGCGAGGTCGGCAACAAGAAGGTCTACGACCCGCGTAGCTACCTGAAGGCCGCCGAGGCCGGCATGGCCGCGCGCGTCGTCGAGGCCGCTCAGTCGCTGGGCTCGGCGGGCAAGAAGCTCTGACCCAGTACGCGTTTAGTCCTCTGAATGCGGAAGTACGTGAAGGCCCCCTTCACTGCGTCTAGCGCAGTGAAGGGGGCCTTCACGTACTCGGAGCCTCAGGCGGCCGGAAGCGTCGTCTTCTCGCGGCGCTTCTCCAGCAGCGAGTTCATCGCCCTCGTCCCCGGACCGGCCACGGCCCACAGCACGCCGACGCCGACCAGGCAGACGGCGGCCGTCCAGTAGGCCACCGGCGGCGCCGACTCCGTCTGCGCGTCACCGAGGATCCACGGCCGGAACTGCGACTGCACCCACAGCATCCCGTAGCCGAACGCCGTCACCAGCAGCGCGCCCGCGCCCGCCGTCAGCAGCGGATGACCCCGGCCGATGCGGAACGCCAGGTCGACGGCGAGGCCGACGGCCAGCAGGTAGAACGGCACGGTCGAGATCGGGAACCCCATCCCGAGCAGCAGTGGCCACATCACCAGCCGGTACGCGAGGTAGGCGGCGGCGACCGTCGTCCCGGCCCAGCGGAAGCCGGTGGTGTGCCGCGCCAGCGCGAAGATCAGCGCCATCACGCCGATACCCCACAGCGGGTAGACCCAGTCGTCGATCGGCATCGTGAAGTACTCGACGGCCACCCGGTCGACCGGATGCCCGATCTGGTTGGCGGCGAAGTTCAGCAGCTCGGGCTCGGCCTCGGGCGCGCCACGCTCCCAGGCGCGCAGGCCGAGGATGCCGTACTCCTGCTGACCGTTCGGGAAGAACGTGTTCTCCAGGAAGAACGCCCACAGTCCGATCAGGACACCGGTGCGCAGGCGGCCGGGCTTGGCGTACTTCAGCCAGCCCATGATCACGCCGGCCTGCATGATGCCCGTTCCGATGTAGAGCATCATGTGCGACGGGCTCCACGCGGTCAGGTCGAGACCGTTGACGCGGTGGTTGATGACGTCCAGCGGCGCCGCGATGAGGAACACCACGAGCCCGATCTGCATCAGCCGCAGTGACCGCCGGTCGGCGCCGAGCCCGGTGTAGCTGTGGATCGCCACCAGCACCATGATGATCACCGTGCCGACGGTGTTGATCAGGTGCGGCGGGGCGAGGTCGTCGCGCAGCCACATGAAATGCCACGACATGTCCCACGACGAGCCCACCAGCTTGAAGGCGAACGCCGCCAGCCACATCGAGTAGCAGAAGTTCAGGACCCAGTCCGGCGTCGCCTGTCCCGGCGCGCCGCGGTGCCAGTGGAGCTGGAAGAACAGCCTGGTCTTCGCGATCGGGCTGCGGGGGATGACACCCGGCGAAAGGTCCCCGGTCACTTCTGTCGCCTTTGTCATGCGGGCCATCTTCCCTGCTCCAGATCACGGGACGGGCATTCGGGGTCGAAAATCGGGGTTCACCCGTAGGGGTGGTGGATTTGCGGTCGGCGTGCGAAGCAGGGCAAGGTGTGCCGCCATGATGCCGAAACGACTCGTCGCGGCGGTCCTCGTCGCCGCTCTGGTGCTGGCCGGTGGGGGCATTCTCGGGAGCCTGTTCTTCTAGTCACACGCGGTCGGCACAATGGCCCGTATGACGAACCTCCTCGGCCCCCAGCCGACGCATCTCCCCGAGCACACCGCCGCGCAGGCGGCGCTGGACGCCGGGACCGATCCGGCCGCCGTCGCCGCCGAGCACCCCGACTACAGCGAGGCGTGGGCCGCCCTCGCCGAGAAGGCGCTCGAAGCCGGCGAGACCGTCGCCGCGTACGCGTACGCCCGCACCGGTTACCACCGCGGCCTCGACCAGCTTCGCCGCGCGGGCTGGAAGGGACACGGCCCGGTGCCGTGGTCGCACCGCCCGAACCAGGGTTTCCTGCGTTCCCTCGCCGTCCTCGGCAAGGCCGCCGGCAAGATCGGCGAGACCGAGGAGTACGACCGCTGCAAGACCTTCCTCGCCGACTCGGACCCCGCCGCCGCGGAGGCCACCGGCCTCAAGTGACCTCGTGAGTGGTAAGGGACGTTTCGGTCATTAACTAAATTCAAGATGACTTTGATTCACTTAGTGTTTTCTCTTTATTCTATTCTTTATTTATCTTCCATTTTTTACTTTCTTATATAGTTTTCTACATTTTTTTATCTAATCATCATATTTTATCTTTTAATCCTATCAAACAATTAATATATTAATTTTTCATTCTATACTTTACATTTAAAATCTAACCATATAATCAATTAATTTTTATAAACTCTCTATAAAAAAAACAAAAAAAAAAAACCAAACACCACAACCAAAAAAAGAAAACCTCTACAACCATAAAAAAATAAAAAAAATAACCAAAACAAAATAATAAACCCCAAAACCCCAATATATACCAATAATTTTTTAATTTTTCCACCATACCCACCCCATTTATTATG
>NZ_JADBEJ010000007.1 GCF_014873915.1 Amycolatopsis roodepoortensis | reverse complement strand
GCGCGGCAAGGTCGAATAGGGGGCGAACGCGTAGAGCATCAGCCCCGAGCAGTCGAAGCCCGGCGAGTTCGGCCCGCACGGCGGTGGCGACGTGCCGTCACCCCGGGTCGGGCCATTCGTCGTCCCGCCTGCCCAGCAGTACGGCTTTCCGATCTGGGACAGCGCGCGATCGACCGCGCCGGGCGCGTCGACGACGTTCGACGGCACGCACGGATCCGGCAAGACCCCGACCTGTCCCCGGACGTCGGCGACGATCGCCGCCGCCTCAACCTCCGCCGGGGCGTAACGATCTGGGAAGCCGCTGCGCTGCACGGCCTGCGCGGCTTTCCCCGGCGGCATCGACTCCCAGCCCGGGAGCGCGATCAGACCGTCGAAGAACTTCCCCGCCGAATAGGTCATGTCCGTGACCTGCGCTGGAGTTCCCCAGCCCTGCGAAGGGCGTTGCTGGAAGACGCCGAGGGAATCCCGGTCCCCGTGGTCGAGGTTGCGCAACTTCGATTCCACGATCCCGGTTGACACCGCGATCACCGACGCGCGGGGCGGAAGGCCGCGCTGGTCGGCCACCGAGAGGATCACCTGCACCGTGCGGACCTGCTCCGCATCCAGCGCACCAATCCCCTTCGCCTCGCCAGGCGCAGGACTTGTGCACGACGTTCCCGAGGCGGTGCCACCGATCATCACCACGGTCACCAGCACGACGGCCGAGGCGACCACCACGACCACCACGACCATCGACACGATCGTCCGGCCCATCGTGATCAGCCCCCGACCACGGCGACGTCGACCAGCCACCGGCCCGACGGCCCGTAGGCCAGTACGACCCGCCGGTCCTCGCGCCACATCTCCGTCGCGATCCCGTGGTCGTTGCGAACCGTCCGGGCGGCGCTGATAGCGACATGCGCCCGGGTCTCGGTCCGCGGACCCGCCGACAGCCGCACCGTCGCCGGTTCACACGTCGCGGTCTCGTGCGTGCCCACGACCTCGCGCGCCCACGCCTCGGCATCCGTCCCGATCAACGCGCGGCCGGCGTCCGGCGTCATCACCTCACGCGCCCGCGACTCCCGCACACCATGCGGATCCCGCCAGCTCCAGCCACACCACCGCGAAGCCCAGTCCCGCGCCGCCGCGAGCACCCGCTCATCAGCCGCCGACGGCGTCGAAACGGGACTCGAGACCACGGACGTGACCGCTGATCCAGGCTGCATCACCGACGGCGACGACGGAGCGGCCACCGTGGCGCCCTCGCAGCCGCCGAGCGCGGCAACACCCACAACACAGAAGACGAAGCGACGCACAGGATCCCCCAAACCAGCCGCGCGGCGACCTTCCCCAAGGCCGGAACCCGCGCCGGAGTGCTGACTCTAGTTAACAAGTACTTCCGAGAGTAGGCACAAAAGACGTATTGTCAACCAGAGTCAGCATCTAGGTAGGGCGGACGTTCCGAGTGGAAGCGCCCTGAACTGCGAGAACACGCAGTACTGCACCAGGCGAAGGAGGCGGGCGGTGACGGGAAACTATGTCGTCGAGTACCTGTCTTGGCTACCGCCGGGCATCATCGACGCGGCGGACTTCCCCGAAGGGGCGTGGGTGATCGGTGACGAACCCGGCCTGGTCAGCGCCATCCTCGCGCCCGGCCCGTCCTACGCCGGGACGGATTGGCTCGCACTGCACCAACGCTGTCCCACCAGCGCCTTGGCCCGTGTCCCCGACGTCGACCTAGGCGTCTACGCCACACGCGCGGGCCGCCTCGACTACGACCGGGTGGCCCGCTGGATCAGCGTTCCCGTATGGAGCGTCACGACCGCGACGCCGTCGACCAGCGAGACGGCCGACAGACACAGACAGGCCCCGGAAGCGCACAGCTTCCGGGGCCTGCTCTGATCTTTGGGCGAGTGATCAGCCCACATGAGTTGACTCGCTAGCGCGGCGCCTGCTTCACCGCAGCGATCAACGCTGCGAACGCGGCAGGACTCATCCGGAGGCGGTGATCATCGGCTGCGCCGAACTCCGTCTTCGAGTCGCGCACCTCGACCACCTCCGTGCTCATCGCCACCTCGACACAGTTCTTGTCGGGGTCGCTCCACCGCGACTTGCGGAAATCGGAACGGGAGAAGGTACTCATGCGGGGACTCCTTGCGGTGTTAGTGGGAGGTCTCCCCGGACTCGGCGATCATCGCTCGCAAGAAGCGACGAGTTTCCTCGAAGCCCAGTGCGGCGCTGGTCAACCGAGTCCAGGCCGAGTCATAGGCGTCCAGCGCCTTCTTGTCATCGAGGTACCGGAATTCCTCCGGTCCTTCGGTGTACGCCAGTTCAAGCGGACCCGCGACGCCCGCGGTCGGCAGTCGGAGCAAGGTGAACCGATTGCCGATGGCAACTCGTCGGCCTACGGGCTGGTCGAACGGAAGCACCTGCATGAAGATGTTCTCGCGTTGCGATAGAGCGATCATGTGCTTCAACAGGTCGATCTTCGTTTCTTCGTCACGCCAAACTCGTCGAAGGCATGACTCGGACATGACGAAGTGGGCCACTGGCGGATTCGGCTTGTCGAAGATCGCTTGCCGTGCGGTTCTGGCTTCGATGCGATCCTCCAGGGTCAGGCCGCTGCTCTCCGGGACGCCCGCGTAGAGCGCGCGAACGAACCTGGGAGGCTGCGTCAGCCCTGGAGGAATCTCGACTTCCCATTCGCGGATGCGATCAGCGTGACTTTCGATGTCGACGCGAACGCGTAGCTCCTCGCTGTAGGCGCGTCGATAGCCCGTGTTCCAGTACCCGCGCTTGTGGCTGTCCTTCCGAAGCTCGAACAGCGTTTCGTGGTAGCCGGGATCCGTGAAGCCCAGCTGATTCGCGAGACGCTCCAGGTCGCCGATCGACAAGCTCGCCTTACCGTCCAAGATCTGCTGAACGCGCGATCGGCTCGTGCTCAAGATCGCCGCGAGCTCGGACGGCGTCTTGCCGGCTTCCGAAAGCATGTGCTCGATCTCCCTGCCGAGCATCATCTTCTTCGCTGTCTGAACGGTGGCCATCGCCGTGGGCGCCCTTCCTTGCGTTGACGGGAGGCGGTCGAGCGCGGGCGCCCAGGCAGGCCGATCCGTCTTCGCTCCTGCCTACAGAGCGTATCGCGCAAGACCACCCATTTAGACCTCGGGTCTAAGGTTGCATTGCAACCTTCAGCTATGCATACTTTGGAAACCAACGTGACGCAGTGCACAGGTTACCGATTCGCAGGTAGCAATTGACTAGGAGGGCCCACATGTTTGATTTGCCCTGGTGGGGCCCTATAGGAGCCTTGATTGCGGTCTTGGCCCTCATTGGCGTAGCCGTGTTCACGGCTCACCGGAGCAGGCCGTGATGACTCCGTCGCTACTTCAGATTGCCGTCCCGCTGGTCGCATCGCTCGTCTTCTCCTGGCGCTGCGCTCGCCGAGTCTTCATCGCCAGGCGAGCGCTCACCACGCCATTCAAACTCTCGGCGGCCTCGGTTCCTGAGCAGAGGCGGACCGGGGTCGCCGAGCTCCAACCGAGTAGGAGGCGTTGATGTTCTCCGCGCGCCTTCCGACGCCGGGCGGGGTCCTCCATAACCGGGCTTCGTCTCACGTTCGAGGGATCTTCACGAAGCAGAACCACCTGCACCCACGGAATCCGCTAGTGCGACGGCTCGACAGCGCGTATGCGGTAGACCTCGGTTGGGGTGGGCGGTTTGTCGTTCTGGCCTACTGCGGCGCCTTCTGCTGGACCGATATCGAGGCCGACGACGGCGACGTCGAACTTCAATGCTCCGACTGCCAGACCGCCCGCGCGGCCGACGCCGCCGACGAACATGTCACAGCGACAGCCGAGCGAGGGCGCCGCGGCGGATACCTCGACCTCTCCGAAATGTCGTCTCCCGTGCGGATCTCCGTCCCGGTGATCAGACCGAAGCCCGGCTCCCTCCCGAGAGGCCATCGGTCGTGTGTGCGCCGAGCAGCCCTCTGCCCGTCGAAAGGCAACGCCTCATGACCAAGACTTACCTCGATGATCCAGCCTGCATCATCGAGCGTTCTACCTCCAAAGACATGGACCTCATCGCCGCCGTCCGGGCAGGCGACAGCGAGGCCTACGGCATTCTTTTCCAGCGTCATCACGCCGCCGCGCTCCGCTACGCTCGTAAACACACCCGATCGTGCGTGGTAGCCGAGGACGCGGTGATGGATGCCTTCATCGCCATCTTCCTGGTCTTGCAGGGGCAGAACGGGCCGAGGAAAAAGTTCCGTCGGTACCTCTTCCGCACCGTGCGGAACGCGGTGGGGCTCAACTGGCGGGACGGCCGCCACCTACTACTCGTCCCCTCGACCGAGGATGTTCTGCATGGCGCTTCGCCTTCGCCGGAAACGATCGTGCACGACCGTGCCGACGCCGTCGAACAGCGCGAACGAGCAGATGCCGCCCTCTCACAGCTACCTGACCGATGGCGGCAGGTCCTCCACCTAACCACCATCGCCAAGCGGCCCATCGGCGAAGTCGCCAAGATCTTCGGTCTCAGTCCAAACGCTACGTCTGCCCTCGCCGGCCGGGCTCGCCGCGGGTACAGAGAAAGATTTCGCGCCCTTTCCGACGACGCCGCCTGACAGGCCCGGGTGATCCAGCCTGCATCACCCGGTCCCCTGCTCCCACTCCCGGCTGGCTGAGCTGGCCTGGCCGGGTGTCCGGGCGCGGTCGCGACCAGTGGCTTTCTGCCTTTTCGCGCTGGTCGCGCCCCTGGACAGGGGTTGCCCGGCCGTCAATCTTCGGACGACCTCCGAATAGGCCGGGCAACCCTTAGACCTCTTTTTTTGTATCGACCGGAAGAAACGAACTGATGGACGAATCACGCTCCAGTCAAGAACAAGAAAATGATGACTTGCCCGTCGATGAGGAAATAGCCCACCCGCATCGGCTAACCGTCGAAGCAGCAAGGGTCTTGCAGGGGATCGGGGTCTCAGCGCCCAAGCTGAGTGGGTTTCTGGTGCTCAACACGGTTACCCCCGCGCAGCGAGTCGAGTACGCAAATCTGTTGCGCCGCGCCGCAAGCCTGCTCGACGAACACGCGCGGACTGTGGAACCGAAGCTGGAAGAAGAACCAGGAAATTCGGCAGATTCTGACAACCGGCCAGAGCCGGGCAGTTGGGTAGTCGACACTTCCAGCACATCCGACGAACACTCATCGCAGCCAAAAGACTCTCCTGTGCAGAAAAGCGCAGGAGATCCCGTTGAATAAACAGAGAAAGGTAACTGTGAGAAAGACAGTAATAGCGACCATCGCAGCGGCGGCGCTATCCGGCGTCCTCGCTACCCCGGCGATGGCGCAGGACGTCCAACCGAACCTGGTCGGCGGCTCCCCCGCCACCGGCGAGACCGGCTGGGCCGCCAGTATGCAGATCAAGGGCCGCGGCCACATCTGCACCGGCACCCTGATGCTCCGCGACCTCGTGGTGATCCCGTCCCACTGCGCGTTCAAGCAAATCGGCGGCACGGAGCCATGGGATCCGGCGCAGGTAACCGTCCGGGTCGGGTCCAAGGACCGCACTCGCGGCGGCGAGGTCCTGGAGGTCGCCCGGGTCGACCCCCACGAGAAATTCGAGTGGTTGAGCGGCCCGGAGGCTTACGACGTCGGGGCGTTGAAGCTGGTCAAGGCAGCCAATCAACAGCCTCTCCGGCTCGGTGGCGAGACCACCAAGCCCGGCGCCGAGGTCACGATGTACGGGTGGGGGACCGACCTCCCCAGCGGCGACACCTCGAACTTGCCGCGCAAGTTGCAGAAGCTCAAGACCACCATCGTGGACCGCGAGGAATGCGCGGACGCCAGGATCGGTGTCTACGAGATCTGCACCGACAACCCGTATGGGACCGACGGACCCGGCGGCGGCGACTCCGGCGGCCCGGTCGTCGAGGTCGTCGACGGCGAGCCGCGTTTCGTCGGGATCATCTCCCGGGCTCGCCCCGGCGCCCGGCCCGGCGAGGACGAGACGGTCGCCACCGACGCCACGGCCTTCCGGAAGTGGCTCTACGACAAGGCCCGCGGTGTAGCGGCCGCGCCTGCGGCGTAACCGTCTACGCCTAACGCCACATGAACTCGGGTGGGCGGGCGTCCTTACTTGGGGCAGCGTCCGCCCACCCGACCACTTCGGTGATCCAGCCTGCATCACCTGCGACAGCCGTCACCGCCGCATCGCCGCTACTGCAAGGGAATCCGACACCCACATGAAGAACGCTTTCGAGAATCCGTGGCCTGACGGGCACCGAGAGCTCACCGTGCTGGCTCTCCCCGACCTCGGCCGCACGACAGCGTCAGACGACGGAACCCGATTGGCGAAAGTCATCGACGGCGTCCGCAAGTTCGCGGCCCCGATTCCCGGGCTGGCACCTGTCCCGGACGCCGGCCTGCACCTGACCATCCAGCCGGTCAACCACGGACTTTTCAACATGCCACCGCTCGGCCTCGACACCGTGACGACGCTGAGCGAGGAACTGAGGAACCTATCCGCCGATTGGTCGCCGTTCTCGCTGCGGATGGGATCCCCTGTCATCGGCCGGACCGGGATCACGCTCGACACCGACCCTGAACAGCCGTTCAGCCACCTCGTCGACGCGGTCCGTCAGGCCATTCGCTCGGTGTGCGGTCCCGATTCGATCGGCCACGACACCCGGCCCGGCCACATGACGATTGTCTGTGCGAACCGCGAGCTGGAGACCGACGACTTCGCGAGCCAACTACGGCGAGTCCGGCCCAGCCACGCCGACATGATGGTCCGCAGTCTCGTACTCGCGTGGGTCGGCCAGAACGTTCCCGAAACCTGCTACGAGTTCGAGATCGTCGAGCGCTTCAAGCTCGCGGGATCCGTCGAGGCCGGAAATGAGTAAGAAGCCCGGCATGAGCACCACAGGATCCGAGACAACGCCCAAACCGGCTCCACGGTCGGCCCGTGCGACACGATCACGCTGGCCGACGATCGGAAGCCAGATCTCCGCCACGCACCGCAAGCTGGAACCCGGCGAACCCGATCCCGACTGGGCGCGGCGCCCACAGCGGCCAAGCCTCGACCGGCCGATCCCTGATCGGTGGAAGGACACCGAGCGGCACGCCGAGCACATCGGCCGCGCACCCATCGCCGCACCTCCCCGGCGCACCAGAACGTCGCGCGCGCCGCCCTCCAGCAGCACCAGCCAGACCCCATTCCGCCGATAACCGCCACACGACTCGCCCGCAGGGAACTGACCATGGAGACCTCCGTGCCGACGCACGATGCCGTCGGTCCGAGTGATGCAGGCTGCATCACTCGAACCGAGCGTTCCGGCAACACAGCCGAATTCCCCGACCATCGGCTGTCCGACCTGCTCGTCGAAGCCCTCGCCCTCGGGCCAGGCCTTCGGGTGCTCGCGATCGGGCCCGGCGACGTCTCCGCCCAGCTCGTGGAAGAGGTCGACTCGATCGGCGAGGTGATCACCACCAGAAACCGGTACGGCACCCCCGGCCATGCCCTCTCCTATGACCGAATCGTCGTCACCACAGAACAGTTCGATCTCTCCGAAGCCTGGATGCGTCAACTCGCCCGCCACGGCCGACTCGTCGTACCGTTCCGACTCCGTGGCGCTACCCACATCATCGCTTTCGAACGCGACGGCGAAGCCCTCCGCTCGACGACAAGCCGCTTCTACCGGACCGATCTCGGTGACCACGCCGGGCCTTATGGCGAACGCCGGGCTGTCATCGACATTGCCGGTGAACGGCCGTTGCTCACGTGGGATGACGACCAGGAGATCAACCCGGCCGAACTCGGCCGATGCCTCAAACGTGGCGGCGGCAAGCTGGAGTGGACCGGCGTACTCGTCAGCGAAGAAGACCCTCTCGATGCGCTCTGGTTGCGGCTCGCCGCCAGGGAATCCGGAGCCTGCCACCTCGCCGGCGGCACCGGCGACTGGATCGCCTCTCTGGCACATCGCCACGGCACCCCGGCGATTGTCGAAGAGTCCACCCTCGCGTACCTGACGCTCCGCCCATCCCCCGACTCCGAATCCAGCATCATCCCCGACGCCGAGCCCAGCGCCGAACGGTTCGAGCTCGGCGTAGCCGCCTACGGCTCCTATGCCGACACACTCAGCTCCCGGTTCGCCGTTCACGTTCGCCGGTGGAAGTCCGCGACCAAGAGGACCCCGTACATCACCGCCCACCCGCCGACCACGTCCAAGATGAGCCTCCCCCGCGCGCCGATCATCGACAGACCGGACAGCCGCATCGTGATCACGTGCTGAAACCGCCGAAATCGAACCGCTGGGGAAATGACATGACCCTCAAGAACGACCTCGCGAAGTTGACCGCCGAGGGATGGGAACACTGGCACTTCGGACCTCGAAGGGCCCCCGTCGGGAAGGTCTACCTCTACCGATGGCCAGGACCTCACCGGTGGCCGAGCCACGTGGATGCTCTCGTCCTGTTCATCGGTGCCCGAACCTTCGGTGATGCGTGGCGCGCCCCGATCACCAAAGACGACGACCCGTTCGCGCCGGAACGGATCTCGTGGTCTTTCGGAGGCAACCCGCAAGACGCTCTCACCCGGCTACTCGCCCTGCCCCGTCCCGATCCAAAGGACGGGAATCTAGGCCTGCGGTTCCATGGCTCACGAATCCCGGCGCCGTGGCTGGAACGAGAGCACTACCAGGTCCTAGCGGATGGCCACCTGGCAGTACCTCGGCATCCCCAACGCCACGATCTCCCTACAGCCCAACCGAAAGACCCACGCTGATCCAGCCTGCATCACGCCGCCGCGAGCGTCCACCGTCCAAAACGGACAGAGGCAGTGGCCGACTACTTGCCAACACCAGGAGGTTCTGATGCCGGGAAACTACCACCGGATGACGGAGGAGGAGCGGCGCGCGATCCAGTCCCTTCGCGATCGGGACGGGATGACCTTCGCCGCGATCGCCGGCCTTCTCGGCCGGAAGGAGCAGAGCGTCCGGGCAAACTACTTACGCGACCGCGAACGCCCGGACTTCGCCTGCGGGGCTGATACCCCACCTCTCCCACGCGAACGGACGCTTGTCCTGTTCAAGCCCGATGCCGTGCGGCGTCGCCTCGTCGGAAAGCTCATGGGACGATTCGAGTACATCGGCCTCGACCTCATCATCTCTCGTCGCACCACCATCACCGGCGCGGACTTCGTGCACCGGCACCACCCCGATCTCGTGGACAAGCACGGCCCCGTCATCGCTGCCGCCGTCGTCAAGTACATGACGTCCGGGCCCCTGATCGCCACCATCTGGGAGGGCTACCGCGCCATCGACGCGAGCCGCCGGATCATCGGTTCCACATTCCCCGCCGAGGCTGCGCGTGGCACGATCCGCCGCGACTTCTCGCAAATGTCCCGCGACGAAGTGCTCGTGACCACCACCATGACCGGCAACCTCGTTCACGGCTCCCGCACCGCCAACGAGGCGAAGCGTGAGATTGCCCTGTGGTTCGGAGCTGGCTCATGTGGGCGATGACCATCGTCAGCGACACCGTGCTGTGCCTGGAGTTGAAGCCGGGGCACGGCGTGCCGCTCTACCTCGCCGACCACAACGGTAAGACCGAGATCCTCCACCGCCGCTGGTCCAAAGGCCTCCGCTGGAGCGCCGCGGAGTGGCAACGGCTGCTCGACGTCGCCCGGACGCCGATGGACATGACCGGCCGCGTGGTTCACTGGCCCGTCGGCGCGGTGACATGGCGCCGTGGAGCCCGTGAGGCCGAAGTACTCGCCGAGTTCGGCCCCGAGCTCGCCATCGTCGCGGATGCCCTCAGCCTCGACGTCGACAGCATCGGCGTCTGCGGATCCTCGCTCTACAAGGCCGCCGTCGACCGCTCCGATTTCGACTTCGTCGTGGCCGAACAGCCCGGAGACCTGTCCATAGCGGACACGGTGCGGCGACTCGCCGGAGACTGCCGCATCGGAAACGTGCCCTACCACGTGCGGTTTCGCCTGCCGGGTATCGGATGGTGCGATCCCCATGTCACCGCACCGTGCACGCTCGTTGACGCGATCATCACCGGCCAGGCCGAAAGGGTCGGGACGGGCGTACTGCGCGGGCAGCGCGTGGTCGATGACTCCCACGGCCACCACTACCCCGCTCACTACGTGCTCGCCGGCGGGAAGCATCTCGTGTCGTTCCGCTTCGGCCACTCCGCGCTTCTGCGCACCGGCGACTACGTGCGCAGCGTCGATACCGCACCGCTGTTCAGATGGGGCGGCGTGACATCATGCGTCATCACCGACGGTCACCACTACCTGGAAGGTAAGCCAGTATGAACACGCGCGTCGGGGTCGTGGTGCCGACCTACCAGGAGGCCGCCACCATCGGCGAAGCCTTGAAACGCCTCCACGACCTCCCGATCGATGACCTCCTGGTCGTCGTCGTCGACGACGGCAGCCCCGACGGCACCGCCGACTTCGCCGAGAAGGCCGCCGCGGACTGGCCAGCCGGACGGCGCGAGCTGACGATCCTGCGCCGAACCGAGAAGTCCGGCCTCGGCCGCGCCTACATCGCGGGCATGGCCGCCGCGCTCGACGCCGGATGCGATCTGGTCATCGAGATGGACGCCGACCTGTCCCACCCGGCCGCCGCCATTCCCGGCATGGTCGAACGCGCCGCCGAAGGCGCCGACGTCGTCATCGGATCCCGCTACACCACCGGTGGGCAGCTTGACGCCGATTGGCCCCTCAGCCGCCGCCTGCTCAGCCGCGCCGCGAATTTTTACGTGTCCGTGCTGCTGCGCCTCAAGCTCCGCGACGTCACCGCCGGGTTCGTCGCATGGACCGCTGAAACGCTCCGCGCCATCGACGTCGACACCATCAACTCCAACGGGTACTCGTTCCAAGTCGAGATGAAATGGCGCGCCCGCAACCTCAACGCCACCATCGTCGAGGTTCCGATCACGTTCTCCGAACGCGCGGCCGGATCCTCGAAAATGGACCTCGCCGTCAAGATCGAAGGTCTGAAACTCCCGTGGCGCCTGCTGTTCACCCGACGCCCCCGCGGGTGATCCATCCTGCATCACCTCGACGGCCGGGTGATGCAGGGTGCATCACCCGCGCGCGGGCGCGCTGTGCTGCGCGTCGACGGCCGTCGACGCCACTTCGACGCCCATGATCTGGGCGATGAGCGCGGTCGAGAGATCCGGCATCAGCCGGGCGAGTTCCTCGAGGTCGGCACGATCGATCAGCCACGGCGCGGCGCCGTCGACGTGTGTCCTCAGCGACCGCGTGAAACGGTCTCCGCGCGAGGGTTCGGCGTCCTCGCGTGTGCTGTCCCCCATGTGAGTCTCCTCGGTCGTGCGGATCTCCGCGCTTCGCGGGACGGCGCGAGTGAACAGGGGGCGGCGCTGCCCGCACCGCTCCCCTGCTGGGCCATGTCTCGGCCCGTCCCTGCTGGTCGCCCCCGACGCGGTACGCCCCCTGCGTCGGTTGCGCCGGGGTCCTCCCGACCAGCGGGACCACTCGGCCATCGCATCTGAGCAGGCCCGGCTCTCCACGCGGAGTACGGCCCCTTGGCCCAGATGGCTCATCTCTGCGACAGTCTGGATCAGCTGTGTTAGATCTGGTTACCATCGCTCTGGGGACGAGCTTAGATCAGGTACGAGCACTGTCAACCAAATCTAACAGTGCTGTGATCTGGGTCACATAACTGGGGGCTTGTTGAGATGCTTGGTCATCACGAGGAAGGGCGGGGTATGCCTGACGGCGCAGCTGGCGGGGTGCCTGCGCACGGTGTGCGGTTTCCCGCGTTGAAAAAGCGGCTGATCCGGATTCGCGAGCGCGTGCGACGCCCGGATGGCCACGTGTATTCGCTGACGGAGATCCAGGAGCACCTGGAGGCCGCGACCCAGTCCACGATCAGTCGGCAGATGATCGGCTATTGGTTCTCGCCGGACAAGGACAAGCTGCCCACCGACCGGTACTTGCCCCATCTGGCGAAGTTCTTCGGCGTTCCGACGGCCTACTTCTACGACGACGAGGTCGCCCGCGAGATCGACGACGAGATCAAGAACGTCCTCGCCCTGCGCGCTCTGACCGACAACCTCGACGAGGACGACACGCAGGTCCTGCTTCGCTCGCTCGGTGACGGCTTCACGCCGGAGCAGGCGAAGCAGGTCGTCAACCTGGTGAGGCAGCTCAAAGCCGAATCGGTGGTCATGAAGGAGGACACGGACGCCGGCGTCCGCCGAGGCGCGGCCGTGCCGCTGCCGGACTTCCGGCCGCCTCGTCGCAACTCCTGAATCGCGCAGTCCGCGGATGGCCAGCCTTGTCGTCCGCCGTGGTCTCTTGATGCAGCCTGGATCACCTGGCGTAGATCAAACTGAACACTGCTAAGGTGACCTTCGGTAATCGAACGCGTGTTCGTCTTTCGATCGGCCGACTTGTAGCTGTCCGGGCGAAACATATAACCCTGAGTGATAACGGTTCATCCATTAGGGTGGAGCGCTACCGCGTTATTGCTCTTTAGGGCAGTCGTTCGGCACGAATTCTGCTACAACGCATAGGTGCACTCTTCGTAACCATCACCCCGTGGTCCGCCCCGAAGACCCATCCCACGGCCTCCGAAGAGTTGTCACCCGTTCGGACGTAGGGGGAGCAATTATGACTTACCGTAGTTGTGCGGAGGACTCGCTTGCGGTCCACATTCCGGCCGTCGGCAGGGCGGTCACCGAGGAGTCCGCGCCCGCACCGGATCGCAGTCCAGCCGGGGCGCTGGGGGCGTTGCGACTTCCGCCGATGTACAGCCTCGACGTCCTGATCGCCGCCGTAGCCGAGGCGGTGGGGCGGCGCGTCCAGGTGCGCGCGGCCGACCTCGACGGCGCGTTGCCGTGCGGGATGGCGGTGGCGACCCCCGATGCGTACATCATCGTGTACCCGCGCACGTCGACGGTTCTCCATCGCACCCACATCATCGCCCACGAACTGGGCCACATCCTGCTCAAGCATCACGACGCGCTGCCCGGCTCGGTGAAGGACATGGTTCGCGAATACGCGCCCGTCCTCGCGCCGCATCTGAGCCCGGAGCTCATCATCCGTCTTCTCGGCCGGACCGTTTACGACACCGACCACGAACTCCAGGCTGAGGCCTTCGCCGGGCTCGTGATGGACCGGATCGGGCACTTCGCGGACTACTGGGAGCACCCCCGCCAGGATCCCGCCGTCAACAAACTCCGGGTTCTCTTCGGCACGGCGGGCTGAGGATGGAGGCCGTCACCGTCGTGGCCGCCGTGCTCAGCCTCGCGGCCGCCGTGGCGAAGGTGCGCGAGGCTCTGCGAGCGGGTGCCGCACGCGCGGATTTGCTCTACTTCGCGGGCGCGCTCGCCGGGTTCGGCGGGGCTGTGGGCCTTCCTGCCGACATCATCAACCTGCCCGGCGAGCCCCACCTCATGCCGTGGATCGCGCATTGCTGCGCGATGCTCGGCGCCGCCTGCCTGCACACCGCCGCCGTGCGGATCGCCGGCGGGCCCACGCCGAAACCGCTGCTCGGCATGGCCGTTGTGCTGGCGGCCGCGGTGTCCCTCGCGAGCGCGGCCGGGACACAGCCCTCCCTCACGGTGCCCGGCGCTGCCGTGACCGATGGGGACGTCCTACAGGCCGCCGCGATGCTGGTCTATCTCGCGTACCTGCTGTGGGCGCTGGCCCGAAGCCATGTGCTGATCGGCCGGTATCTCCGGCGCGAGGACACCGGCGTCCTGCTGCACCGCTCCCTGACCTTCGCCGCCGGAGGCGTCACCGTCGGAGTGCTCTGGGTCGTGTGGTCCTCCTACGTGATGTTGTCGGTGTGGCTCGGATCCCGGGGTTTCGCCGCCGTGGCCGGGCCGTTCTCCGCCACCGCCGAACTGCTCGGCGGGTTGGCGCTGCTGCTGCTCACCATCGGCGCCACCTACACCAGCTGGGCCGCGCCGATGACCCGCGCGGTTACCGCGCTGCTGGCCCGGAGGCTCGTGGTGCAGCTCGAACCGCTGCACCAGGTCGTCCTCGACGTCCTGCCCGAACTCGCCCTGCCAATGCCCGACGATCCGCCCGTCCGGATGCGGCTCTACCGGCAGGTGATCGAGATCCGGGACGCGCAGATGCGCCTGCATTCCCACGTCCATCCCGAGGCCTCGCGGGTGGTCGCCGAACAGAGCAAGCAGGCGCGGCACGGCCGCGCCGGGATCTGGATCTCCGGCGGCGAGAGCTGGATCGCCATCCGCGAGGCCGCCGAGCTGGCGACGGCGATCGACGGCTACCGCCACGGCCGCCGCTACGAGCGCGCCGACGACGTCGGCGTCCCCCAGTGCTGCCCGGAGCTGCAGCGCACCACACTGGCCGAAGCGCGTCATCTGGTCCGCGTCTCCCGTGCCTACAGCGACAACGCGTTGGTCGCCAAGATCCGGACGGACCTCAGCCGCGACAACGAAGTCCGCTCCCCCCGGCCGCCCGGCTGGCGCCCACGAGCCCGCCGCCGCTAGCACCGCGCGGTGGTCAACAACTGGACAAAAAGATGACACCGTGGCGCGACGCCGCCGAGCGGGAGCACGATCGAGGCCATGACGAGCCACGCTGTAGCGGACAGCGCGACGACACCGTGCCAGGCGTAGGCGGGCGGAGGCTGTTGCCCGGCGTGTCTCGGTTTCGGCACTGACCTCATCGCAACGTGCGGGGCGTGCAGGGGCGACGGCCACCTCGCGGGCTGCAGTGCCGCGGACCACGAGCCCGATCCGCGCCCCAGCCTCGAAACCCGGTGGTCGATTCCCCGGCACGCGGGCGATCGGGTCGACTGATGCAGCCTGGATCATCTGGTGCGTTGCCGGTCGCGACCGCCAGCAGGGTGGGCGGCCCCGCCCACCGAGTCGTATAACGGCCTATTCGCCACCCGGAGGTAGATGGTGTGGTCGCGGGCTCGGGAAGAAGGGGAGCCGCGCGCACGACGCGAGGGGGGAGGGACGCCGTGCGCGCGGCAGTTCAAGGCGAGCCGATCGCCGGTGATGCAGCCTGGATCACGGATCTGGTGTTGATCCAGGCTGCATCACCGCGTCGTCTCGCTCGAATTCGGTTCTACGCGGCCGCCGTGGTCTTCGCGCGCTCGGGCGCGCACACGCGGTTGCGGCCGCCGTGTTTCGCCCGGTAGACCTCGTCGTCGGCGACCTTCATTGCCGCGTGGAGCGTCATCCCGTGTTCCGGCATCGTGGCGACGCCGATGGAGACCGTCCGTACTTCCTCCGAGCGCCGGTGTCCGTCGGCGTCCTTCGCGCCCATCACCCACGGGTCACCGCCCGCCGCGCGGGTGATCGGGATCTCCAGCACCTCCACCGCGGCGCGGATCCGCTCGGCGACGGCGACGGCCTCGTCGAGGTCGGTATCGGGCAGGAGGACGACCATCTCCTCCCCGCCCCACCGGCACAGTTCGTCACCCGCCCGCGCCGAGCGGCGCAGCTCGCCCGCGACGGCCGCCAGGACCTGGTCCCCGACCAGGTGGCCGAAGGTGTCGTTCACCTTCTTGAAGTGGTCGAGGTCGACCAGCATCACCGAGGTCGGCACGTGCGAGCGTGCCGCGCGGTCGAGGATCTTCGCTGCGCGCTCGGCGAAGGCCTCCGGCCGGAGCAGACCTGTCCGGCCTTCCGTCGTCGAGGACTGGAGCAGATCCTCGTGACGCTGCATGAAGACCGTGAGAGCGACCCCGATGGGCGCGACGAGCAGGGCCAGCGGTGCCCAGGCGGCGGCGGCGCATGTGATCGCGAGGGCGATCAGCAGGGTCACGACGATCTCGAGGTTGTCCTGAAGGGTGCCGAGCATGTCGAGCCGCAGGGTTCGGCGCCAGTCCGGCGGCCGCTGTGAGCGCGGTTGGTCCCACAGGTCGGAGGCCAGACCGCGCGCCGCGCCGACCATGAGCGCCTGCGCGGCGAAGTAGACCCCGACCGCCGCCGCGAGGCCGAGGCCCACCGGGGCGAGGTTCGTCTGTCCCGGGGTCCAGGACGACAACGCCGTCCAGTCAGCCACCGCGTGCACGCCCACCACCGACAGGCAGATCGACACCGTCGTGTGAAGGAACTTGTACGCCGGCTTCCGCGCGATCCACCACCGGTGGGTGCGGACCAGGATCACCAGCGCGATCGCGAGCGGCACGGGTAGCAGGATCGCCGCGACGAAGAAGATCAAGCTGGTGTGGTCGACGTGCGTGGCGTTGCCGTCGCGGCCGCGACGGCGCTCCGCCGCGACGTTGGTGGCGATGAGGTAGGCCGTGGCGCCGAGCGCCAGCCACCCGAAATACAGCCAGTCCACGCCGGTGATGCCGATGCTGAAAGCGCGGACGGACGCGGCGACGATCAGCCCGAATACCAGCGGTTCGACGACCAGAACCCAGGTGACCGGGCGCCGTCCCCAGCTCCACAGCTGCCACATCGAGCGCGGGTGAGTAACGACGCGGACGCAGTATCTCACCCTATGCACCGTGAGAGTGAGACACGCAGCTAGAGCTGCCATTACCCTCAGGGCGTTCAGCGTGGCCGGTCCTCCCGGTCTCGCTGGATCCCGACCCGCGGGACTGCCTACTCGCGGAGGTGATGATGATGCCTTTTTTACCGGGCCCACGACAGCCCGGAAGTTTCTCATGCCCTTTTTCCCCCTTCGTTCACCGATCAGCGCTGGGGGTGATTCATGACCCAGCGCGGCGACCGTGAAACCTGACCGTTTCGTTCAGTACCGAATGGTTCTCGTAATTCCTGATCCCTACTGTCTGGAGAAAGACACATGCAGTTCTTCGTGCGCGGTGACCGTGAGACCTTCCACCCGGGCGACCGGGAGACGTTCCACCCCGGAGACCGTGAAACGTTCCACCTCGGCGACCGGGAGACCTTCCACCTCGGCGACCGCGAAACCTGACCGATCAGTCGTTTCCGTCCCTCAGAACTCCTCAATCCCTATCGTGTCTGGAGAAAACGATGACATTCGTGCGTGGTGACCGTGAGACCTTTTACCCCGGCGACCGGGAGACGTTCCACCTTGGAGACCGTGAAACCTTCCACCTCGGCGACCGCGAAACCTGACCAGTCTGGCGTTACACGGGCCTCCTGACAGGTTGCAGCACATTGGACCGTCGCCATTGGACGGCACATACCCCTGTCAGGAGTACCCCTGTTGTGCCCAGAATCGCAACGGCCATTACGGCGGAAGAAATCTCAGCGAGAATACCGGCCGTGAGCGCGCCGAGGCCCTGACTCGCGCGCAGCAACACCGACATTAGGCCATTCGTTGTGCCCGCAATTCCGTCGTCGACACGCTCGGTGAGGTCGGCTACGGCGGGTGAGTAGTACGTGGCGCCGACCCCGGACACGATGAGGAGCGCCAGGACGACCGCGAGGGAGTGCAAGCTCGCCCAGAACAGAGCGAGCGGCACCATGCTCACCAGCGCGAGCGGCACGATCAGTCGCCGCTTGCGGTCCCCGGTCTGGCGTTCGAGCCATCTCGACCCGGCGATGACCCCGACGCAGTCGGCGGCCAGCAGCCAGCCCACGGCCCAGCGTCCGGCGCCGAGCTCGTCGGCCAACGGCACCACGACGGCGTCCGGTGCGGCCGTGAACCCGATCAGCGCCACGATGATGACCAGGGCACGAGTCAGCCGGTCGGCCCGGACCTGCCGCCCGAACGCCCACAGTTGCCCGCCGAGTTCGCCGAACACGGCGAACCCCGTCGACGTCCCCGGGGCGCTCGCCGACCGGGCTCGCAACCACAGCCGCAGCACCACCGCCGCGACCACGAACGTTGCCGCGTCGACGACCAGCGCCCAGGTCGTGCCGATCGCGAGCACCACCGCGGCGCCACCACCGAGCCCGGCCAGCTGACCGACCTCGCGGACCAGCATCAGCCGCGCCCGGCCCGCCGAGTTCAGCGCCATCCGCGCGTCGTCGGTCGACGCGACGCCGTGGTGCTCGATCCGGTAGTCGGCCAGGATCTGTAGCACCGCCGCGCCCTGCGCCCCCTTGAACGGGATTTGCAGCACCGCCACGCACATCACCCCGGCGAGCAGGACGAGCAGCGGCATACCCGGGATCGCCATTGCCGCGATGATCAAGCCTTGGAGGGTGGAACAGGTCACCATCAGCGTCCGGCGGGGATACCGGTCGGCGAGCCCGGCCAGCAGTGGCCCGGCGATCAGCGGAGCGAGGAAGGTGGCCGCGTAGGCGGCACCGGACCAGCCCGCCGAGCCCGTGCGGTCGTAGACCAGCAGCGCGACCGCGACCTTGGCCAGCTGATCGCCCACCACGGACGCCGCTTCGCTGACCCAGAGAGCCGGAAACTCCCCGCGTCGCGGCAGCCCGAGGGCAGACTCCTCCCCCTGCCGACGTGCCATCTAATCCCCACCCTGCGTAACTCGCTTGTCACGAATCGCCCCGCTGGGAGCGTAACGGCGTTCAAGGCGAGGGCAGATGCCAATTAGGTGATTCACTCTAACGGCCTTGACGCCTCACTCCATGTAGCCATGATTTCCGAGGCGAGCAAAGTTCATTGGGCTAAATGGGTGGTCGTGTGATGCAGCCTGGATCACCGTCTCACTCCGCAGAGTCGGTACTTTTGCCGTCCTCGGCCAGCGACCGGAGCAACTTCGCCGCCAGGTGCAGCTGCGAGCGGTCTATCGAGAGGGCGACTTTCACTACTTCGAGCAGCTCCGGCACGCGAACGGCCTCCGCGATCAGTTCGACGTCCGCCGTCGACGAGTTCAGTAGTTCGAGAGTCAGGTTCCTGGTTCGCGGATTCCGCAGCGCGGCCGCGAGCTCCACCTGTTTCACAATCCTCGTCGAGCGGTCACCGTCGAAGAAGTAGGCCGGTGGGACGCCGAAGAAGTCGGCGAGCGCCTGGATCCGGTCCTGCGTCGGGTTGAACTTGGCGCCGGTTCGCAGCGCGAAGACATACCCCCGGTCCATGGTGACGTCGGTGTTCTCGGAGACCCATTTCGCCACGTCGGCGTCGCTGAACCGCTTCTTGTGCTTCGGGCGCACGGTCTCGAATAGGAGCGTCAAGCGAGCCGCGAGTGACGCCGAGGGTTTCGCGTCAACTTCCTGTTCGTTCGCCGCCTCGCTCATATCGCCTTGGGACGCGTCTTTCTGCACGTCACCGGCCCCTTGCTGGGAGTCGTGCACTGTACCCACCCTTACCGTGCAATGCTGACCTTGGTTGACAAACTAGCCGTTCTAGTTACTCTCGACGCCAGATGTTAACTGAAGTCAGCACTTTGGGGAAGCTTCAGTGAGTCGTCCACCGGTCCGTGGGGCGGTACCGGTGGGCTCCAGCAGGACCGCGACGCCCCGCGGTCCGAGGCGGCCACCGGCAGATGGGACCACCCACCCATCCGGATCCCTCTGCCGGTGGCCACCGCCCAGTATCCGGCTGATGCACCGTGCATCACCCAGCGGACAGACCCTCGGGGGAGGACCATGTCACCGCACACCTGGCACCGCAGGCGCCATCATCTCAAACTCCATCTCGTCGACGGCCGCGTCGAGCACGTGCCCGTGCCGATCGAAGGCCTGCTCATCGACACTGCCGGCAGCCTCACCGAGGACCCCGCCGCGGATCTCATGCGCCTCGACGCCACCCTGCACCTCCTCGCCCGGAAACTCCGCGCCGACGGCGAAGCCGCCGCGACGACCCTGATCCAGGTGCACGCCGGACGGCGTCCGCGAGCGGTCGACCCGCTCCTGTCGATCGAGGAAGCACGGTCGTACGCGGCCACCGCCCACGGCGTCCTGGTCGAGCAGCTCGACAACGTCACGATCACCGCCGAAATCCTGAGAGAGTTCGTGATCGGCCTCGGGCTCGTCGACGGACCGCTCGCCGAGGCGGCCGCCGGATGGCAGCGCGACCCGGCGCCGCCCGCCGGCGTCGAGGTCTTCCTCGACGCCGACCTGTTCATCGCCGACAACCCCGACCGGGGCCAGCGCGCCACCTGGGGCGGCACGATCCTCGGCGGCATCGAGCCATGGGGAACCCAGTGGCGCCGCGAACCCGACGACCGGCCCGCCGAACTCGAGCCCAGCGGCATCGCGGGCACCTGGTCACTCGGCTACGTCCCCGCCACGATGGAGCTCTACGCCGTCCACCGCGAGACCCGCCAGCCTCGCACCGTGTGGCTACTCGGCCACGCGTTCGCCAGCGTCGACGACGTCGCCGATGTCCTCGCGCCGGTCCTGCCGGTAATGCGGGCCCCGAATTCACTGATCCTCGCCGCCGAGACGGTGCGTGCCGCACGACGGCCCCGCCTCGTCCGGCCGCCGACCAGTGCCGCGTGATGCACGCTGCATCATCCCGGACCAGAGCGCGCTGCGCTTCCCCGTAGCGAAGCTCACCTCGTCCGTCGCCGCACCCGCTCACAGGCCGGGTGCGGCGACGGCACCCCCGCACTACAGAAACCAGCGCAACATTCGCATTAATTCGACAACAGATAAATGCGTCCTATTTCGCGCCAATAATTGAAGTAAATTTGACTGCCGCCCCCGGCCGACTTCGGGTCAGCCGGGCCCTTGCCATGCCCGGAAAAGACCGCCGAAACTCAGTGTAAAACTTTTCCCGAAAATGCTTGACGGGCCGTGTTTTCGCACTGCATCGTAGGTCTCATCAGCAACACAGGCGCTGATCGCGGGGACGTCACACAGTCCCGGACCAGAGTAGGCGCGGACAGGTTGGGGAACCTGCGCAATTCCGCCCCGCCCCGCAAGAAAATTTCTTCGCCGAGACAATCGGTGCGATGAAAGACCCTTGTGCATGGCCCGGGTGACGCCTCTGCGAATCCATTTCCATGGACGATCGCAAAGGGAGAAAACAATGCAGCTGCTCACGCAGCGGGCGAAGCTCGGCGTGGCCGGTGCTCTCGCTCTGGCCAGTATGGCGGGTGGTACCGGCCTCGCCAACGCCGCACCCGGCCACGTCACCCAGCCGCAGAGCGGCACGGCCTCCTATCTCGGCGGCCACGCGCCCGACGGCACCCGCATCACGGCCCTATCGGCCATCCCAGGGCACAGCTGGGCTGACGGCGTCGCCCCAGCCGTCGCCGAGGGCCAGGCCCCGGATGCCGTCAGCATCCCGGTGAAGGTCACCGGTGGGATCACCCTCGCCCGTGACCAGCACGGCCCCCGTCCGGGCAACAACACCCCGCCGCCGGCGGCGGGCCCCAAGGGGCAGATGAGCACGATGGCGGGCTACCAGTGGTTCCCCGGCCGCAGCACCGGCGCCACCGGTGTCCGGATCCGCGCCACAGTCCCGTCGGGCACGGTGCGCGGCCACCTGGCCCCGTACTCCCACCTGTGGATCTGGTGCGAGCAGCCCGCCGGAGGCACCTGGTGGAACTGGATCGCCTACTACACCGGCGGCCGCTGGATCTACGGCTACGTCAATTTCAACTACGTCTACCTGTCCCCGGACCGGTCGCTCCCGCGCTGCTGACCAGCGCCCGTGAACCGCACACCCTGCGGTGACCGCGCGCCGCGAGCTCGCACATCCCCACACCACGAATTTCTGTTCTTTCCTGGAGGTACCTCAATGTCCCACTCCCTCACCCGCCGGACCGTCGCCGGGCTCTTCCTCGGCGCGGTCGTCACCGGCGCCGGCCTCGCCGCCGCCGGAACCGCCCTCGCCGACACCCCGGACGTCGCCAGCGGTCCCGCCTCGTACCTGCACGGCGTCGGCACCACCGGCGCCGCGCCGGACGGCACCCGCATCACCGGCGTCTCCCCCGACGGCACCCGAATCACCTGGTCCGTCTCCCCCGACAGCCGCGAACTGTCGATCACCCCGGCCAGCCGCGAGCTGTAGCCGACCCGAGCGGCCGCGCGGCGACCTCCCCGTCGGCGCGCGGCCCACCCCGGCCGGAAGACACCACAATGACCACACCGACGATCCACGCTGCATCACCGTCCCGCCCGCGGACCGCGTTCAGCCGCCATACCCGCAGGCTGCACCGGATCTCTTTCGCGGCCGCGCAGGGCGATCAGCCGACGCAAGTGCATTTCGTGCAGGCCTACGCGCGCCGCCTCGCCGCCGACGGCGTCCCGCTCGACCTCACCGTCCGAGAAGCACTTGCCGACCGGGCGCAGCGCCAGCGGCTCCCCGCCGGGCACATCGACGTCGACCGCGCCGTCATCCGCGCCGAGTTCGCGTTCTGGTGGCACCTTCTGATCGACCTCATGCAGGCCGTCTACACCGGCTGCCACCAGGGCCTCCCCTCCCGCGTCGAACTCGACGGTCTCATGCACGCCGTCGACGGCGACCCCGGCATGAGCCCGTTCAGCGTCGAGGAGATGGACCGCCTCGCGCGCACGATCGCCCTCTACCGCCGAACCGATCTCGGTACGAACACCGACCTCGTCGACCGGCTCCTGCTCGGCGGGGTGCTTCGCGTCGAACACGGCTTTCAGGGGAGGTCGGCCCGGTATCCGGCCCGGCCGCGCACCGACGGCGGCGACCGGCACGCCTCGAGGTTCCTCCTTCGCTGCCGGGTCGCGCGGAACAACTTCCGCGACGGCAGGGCCGATGTGGACGATCGGATCTACCGGTCCCTCTGCGCGCTCCTGGACCAGCTCGGCCCCGGTGACCCGCTCCACCGCGTCTACCGCGCGCTCATCGAGGACTTCAACCACAACCACCCGCGCGAGCCGGTCGAGCGGCTCCACATTCCCGCCGACGCCTTCCCCGCCGAACCGGGCGACGCCGCGGCGTAGACCGCTGATCCAGCCTGCATCACCCACCGTCCACAGTGCGCAGACGGGCGATACGCGCACCCCGGAATCCGTTCCGCCGCAACAGAAAGCCCGTCATTTGCCACACAACCCACCCGTGCAGCACACCAAGACCCTTCTCCGGAAGGGGAACAAGCGGCTCGCCGCGATCGACGTCTACACCTGGACGATCCCCGCACTCTCCGCGCGAATCGACGGCACCACGATCCGCACCTGTCCCGCAGCCGGGATCTGCGCGCGAGCCTGCTACGCCCTGACCGGCACCTACCGCTGGTCCAACGTCCGCCAAGCCCACGAAACGAACCTTCGCTTCGTCATCTCCGACCCCGCCGGATGGGAGGCCGCCATGATCGCCGAACTCGCCGCACCGAGGTTTCGCGGCGCGGTCGTGCGCGTCCACGACGCCGGCGATTTCTTCTCAGACGACTACACCCGCGCCTGGATGCGGATCATGCGCACCGCACCGGACACCCGGTTTTACGCCTACACCAAGGAAGTCCGCCGCTTCGTCGAGCTCGTCGAGCCGGACCCACCCGGCAACTTCCGGTGGCGCTACAGCTACGGCGGCCGCGAAGACCACCTCATCCGCCCCGGCGCCCCCGTCGCCGACGTCTTCCCCGACGACGCGATCCCCGCCGGATGGCGCAGCCAGCGCGGCAACGACCTCGTCGCCGCCGACGACACCGAGCAGGTAGCCATCCCGGCGAACAACATCCCTGCCGCACGCCGCGCCCAAGGCGCCCGCTCGTTCCGGGAATGGCAAATCGCCGACGACACCGCCCGCGGCCGCCCGCACTGCACCGCCCGCGTCGACCACGCCCTTCACCGCCAGCACCGGAGCGGCCCGCGCTCACTGATCCAGCCTGCATCACCGCACCTCAGCGTCGCCGACGGCACCACGGTGCCCGGCGAGCCCGACCCCGCGACCGGGGAGCCCATCACGGAAAGGAGGTCGGCGTACTGACCCGGCGGCCGCGCGGCTCTTTCAGCGATCGCCAGTGCCGCCCGGACACCCCCCCTCATCGGGCGCCGCCGTGACCGACACGGCCCGCACCGATCGCGTCCCTCCCCGCGCGGCCGCCGCCCACCACGAACCGCCCCCAGACCCCGGGAACCGCCATGATCACCACCAGTCCCGTCCACGATCTCGACTACGACCTCGCCCGGCTCGCCCGCATCGTGCGCGCCGCCCCCGCCATCCACGACGCCCTCGCCTGGTGGACCGGATACCCCCTCGCCGCCCAGCAGGCCACCGAACCGGCCACCGAAGCGCTCACCGAGGCCGACGCGCCGCTGCTCGACCTCCCGGCCGGAACCCCCGTGCTGCGCCGCACCACCCGCCTCATCAGCGCCGCGTCCAGCCCCATCCTCATCGCCGCCACGGTCGTCGAGCTGGTCGCGGAACCGGCCATGCGGTTCAACCTCGCCGCCCGCCGGGCCCTGCGCGAGGGCGATCAGCTCGTCGAAACCCTGCTCGACGGCCTCCACCGCGCCGCCTACCTCGTCACCCGCCCCGAAACCCGGCACTTCGACGACGAACACACCGCGCCCGTCCTCATCGGCCGCGCCGTCCTCAGCGCCGCCGGGCGCCCCGTCGCCCTCACCACCGAAACCGTCCGGCGCCAGCTGCTCACCCGCCGCGCCCCCGACGTCCTCCCCCACTACGCCGCCCGCCTGCCCACACCTAACCAGGCCGCGCGATGACCACCAGGACCATCGTCCCCGCCACCTACGCCCTCGCGGCCGCCACCGTCGCCACCGGCGCGGCCAACCACGCTGTAACCGGCCTGGTTCCCGCGCTCGTCGACGGCCTCCACCTGCCGCTCGCCGTCGTCGGCCAGCTCAACACCGCGTTCGGCCTCGCCTCCGGCATCGCCGCCCCGATCATCGGCGTCCTCACCGCGCACTGGTCCCGCCGCCGCGTCCTGCTGGCCGGGCTCCTGCTGACCGTCGCCGGAAACGCCGTCGCCGCCGTGGCGCCCAGCTTCGTATTCCTCATCGCTGCGCGGATCCTCGCCGGACTCGGCAGCGCGGCAGCGATGGCGGCCGCGCTCGGCCAGGCCGCGGAACTCAACGCGCCCGGCCACCGCGCCCGCGCGATGGCCGTCGTGATCGGCGGCCTCACCTTCGCCCTCGCGACCGCGCCGCCGCTGGCCGCGCTCACTGCGGCCCACCACGGGCCCGCGCTCGTTTTCGCCGCGCTCACCGCCGTGGCGGTCGCGGCGCTCGCCGTCGCCCGGACCGTCCTGCCCGAGCAGGCTCCCGACGCCGCGCCCGTCCCGTTCGCCGGCCGCCTCCGCGCCGTCGCGCTCCCCGGCATCCGCCCGATCCTGACCGCGAAGTTCCTCATATCGGCCGCCGCGTTCGCGGTCCAGACCTATTTGACAGCCCTGATTTCGACGTACTCACCTGCGCAGATGCTCGCCGCCTACGGAGCCGGTGCCGTCCTCGGAACCCACCTCGGCGGCCGCGCCGCCGACCGCCACGGCCCCCGTGCCACCGCCACCGCCGCCATCGCCGCACAGGTCGCCACGTTCGCCGTCTGGCCACTGCTCGGCCCGACCCCCGTAGCGATCGCTCTCCCCTTCGCCGCCGGAGTCGCGTTCTGGGCCGCCCAGCCCGCCTACGTCCGCCAGCTCACCGACACCGCCCGCGACCAGGCCCCCGCCGTCCTCTCCATCGACTCATCCGTGATCTTCGCCGGTATGGCAGCCGGAGGCCTCATCGGCGCGATACAGCCCGCCCACGCTTTCGCCGTGTGGCTCCCGGTATCGTGTTCGATCTTGTCGGCGGCCGCTCTCGGGGGAGGGGTTTTTTCCGGAAAAAACCCGTTCCGTGCCTGCGTGTCGTGGCCGTTCACCCGTGTGGTGTCCGATACAAATAGCGCATGGCCAGACCCAAGACAGGGCGTACCGACGCGATCGACGCGCCAGTCACCCCGGAAACGAAGCAGACGTTCAAAGACGCCTGCTCCGATCTCAGGGTCTCGATGACCGATGTGGTCAACGACCTGGTTGAGCTATGGCTCATCGAGCAAGGACTGCTGGATGAGAAGAGGAAGCCGAAGAAGAAGCGCGTCATACACGCCGCATCGGCGGCAAGGCGAGCCATTCCGGCCAAACAACAAGCCTTCGAGATGCCCACAGCGAAAGCGAGCTAGACACGCCACTTACCGCTAACTAAACACTAGGGGCGTTCCGGAAACCCGGAATTGCCCGGGGGCCCGCCATAACGGCGAGCCCCCGGAAGTCTGGGGAGACCCGCCTGCCAGCACCGTCTCCCGTAGCGCCCCACCGGTACCCAGCTATGGAGGTCCAGCGGTGGAACGCTGCCCCCAGGGTAGCGCACACCCTGAGTCAGACGGTACGTCTGACGGAAAACACGCCCGCGTGTCGCACGACCCGCAGGCACCACCCGGCGCAAGTGCGCACACCGCCGGGCACCTGGACGAACTCGACCAGGCCCTGTTCATCGGGCCCTTCATCGTCCTCAACAGGCACAACGACGGCATCGCCACACGCCGGAAACTCGACACGGCCCGTTCCGTGCTGCATCAGCGCGAGGACGCCGTCACGCTCGCCGGTACCCTCCGGCCCGGCATCGAAGGTGTCGACGTCGACCCCGCCGATACCGGAGCCCTCGCCGAGGCTGGGACAGCGCTCGTCGACGACCTCCGCGACTGGATCACCGGCTACGGCCTGGCGTACCTGGTCCGCGCGTCCGGACGCCCCGGCGGCCACCACGTCCTTGCGCGCGTCCCGGACAACCTCCTGGACGCCTACGCCGCGTACGTCGCGGACGCCGCTGAACGCCACGGCGTGCGTGCCGAACTCCGTGTTCCGCGCACGTTCCGGCTCCTCAGCGCCCCGCACCGGCTCGGCTACGCCGCGCCCGTCCTCGACGGCACCCTGACCCCCGCCGACGTCCCCACGACGTCCACACGCCCCGCCAGAGCCCCGAAAAGCCCGCCTCGGCCGTCGTTGTCCAGCCGCCGCACCCCGGAGCAGCAGACCGCATCCGAGCGCGAGTACCGCCGTACCTGTGCGGCGATCCGGAACGGCCTGACCTTCGCCCAGACGTGGGCCATCCTGGAAGACAGCCGGGTCATCGCGCGCGGGCAGGTCGATTTCCGCAAATTCATGTGGTTCCGGGCGCAGACCGAGATCGCCGCCGAGCGTGGTCTAGACGAATCCGCCGCCTGGCAAATCGCCTCCCAGGCCAGTACCGCCCGCGCCCGCAAGCTCGGCCGCGACGGCTGGAGGGCGCGCTACTGGCAGCCCGCCGTCGAGCGCGCCGCCGACCCGACCCAGCACCGCGCCCGCCGCTTCACCGAACTCGACGCCCCACAGTCCACACAGGACGCCGAGACGGCGGCCGCCGACCTCGAACGTACCCGGACCGCCATGCACGACGCGGCCGCCGACCTCATCGCGAGATTCCGTCCGCAGCGCCAAAAGAGCATCCGGGCCGTGATCGACGCGCTCGCCGTTGCGATCACCAGCCGCGACGGCAGCATCGACGTCCGGAGCCTCGCCGAGCGCGCCTGTGTCTCAAAAGGAGTGACGATCGAGGTCAAAGCTCAGCTCACCGAACACGGTGTCATCGCCATTCCCGAGCGGTACGCCGGAGGAGCCGACCATTGTCACCGCTACGCCCTCGGATCCCGTGCTGAACAGGCACTTCCCCAAAAGCAGACCACTAGGTGGTACACCCCCACCCCCCGCTCCTACGGCTCCGCCAACCCCGAAGCGATGCGGCTGCACCACACCCGCGAACGCCTCCGCTGGAAACTGCGCTGCACCCTGGAAGACGCCACCAAAACCACAGGTGAACGCTGGTCCACCAGCCAGCACCCCGCCGCCAAAGCGGCCCGAAGCCTCTGGGCACAACGAGCCCGATGGGACGCACTCCCACCAGACGTACAGGACGAGAAACGCAAGCAGCGCAGGGCGTTCCTCGGGCGCGTCGCACCGGACGAGCGGCGCCTTTGGTTCGATTGGTTGAACCACCGTGACAACCTCGGCCAGGCCGCCCAGCGCGCACGAAGCGGCACCGAGTCCGCATCCGACCGCGCGCAACTCGAGACCGCGCCCATCACCGTCCACTTGGGAATGCGTGACCGGTCATGGCTCGACGGCACCGCGGCCCGCCGAAAGCGGGGCCAGCTGCAGCTGTTCAGCGAGGCCGCGTGATGCAGGCTGGATCACGCTACGCCGGGCATCACCGCGTGGAGCATCGAAGCGACCGCGTTCGGAAGCTCAGCGCCGGAGGCCTGCACGTAGCGCTGTGTCGTCCGCATGTCCGCGTGGCCCAGCAGCAAACGGATCTGCTCCATGTCCGCGCCCGACAGGTGGGCGAACGTCGCTGCGCTGTGCCGGGTCGCGTGCGGCGTCATCATCGCGGCGACCTCCGGCGGCAAGTCGGCGAACTCTGCCACGTGGCGAAGCAGACGCCACACTTCGTTACGCGCCAGCTTCTTTCCGTTCCTGGTCATCAGCAACGGAACTCGCTCCCGGGCGCCGGCGTGCCCGCGCCGGACCACCACCTTGAGGTCCGGGCGGCTGTCCAGGTACCTCGACAGCCGGACGTCGGCGAGATCGGGCACAGCGACCATACGGACTCGCTTACCCTTGCCATGCACCTGGATCTTGCGTTTTCCCTGGTCATAGGTCAGATCCTGGATCGCGTGCGAACACAACTCACCGACCCGCACCGCAGTGGTGATCAGCAGCGCCACCGTTGCCGAGTGACGGAGCCGCATCGGGCTTTTCATCCGGTCCGCGGCCGCGATCATCGCGGCCCCCTGATCGGGCGTCAACTTGATCGTCGGGGAATGTGTCGGCAGGTGAATCCCTTGCGCTGCAGCGGAAACACCGGCCGCTGGCGAAACCGTCATCACGTCATGGAACGCGTTCTTACTCAGCAGGAACCGGTACCACGATCGGACGGCGGCCAGCGCGCGGCCGCGGGTGTTCGCGCTGTAACCCGCGTCGTCCAGCGCGCCCAGCCACCGTTTCACTTCCCGTTCGGGGACCGTCAGCGGGTCGAAGCCGCGTGAGGAAACCCAGGCCCACCAACTCATTCCGCCGAGCAACGGCGACCGAGCGCCCGTACGATCCGGGTTGCTCACCGGGATGCGATAGCCCAAATCCCGGCCGTACGCCCGAGCGGTGTGACGCGACTGCCTCGCTAGATCTTCGAGCCACTCCTCTGTCAGATCGTTCAGCTGTTTCCCGTACCCGTCCCAGCCCGACCAGCCATCGCGGGATTCGCCCAGTACCAGCGCGCTCGCCATCTCCACCATCCGAACCGTCGCCCTCGGCTCAGGCGATGCAGGCTGCATCGCTTCCGTTGCTCGGAGCAGGTCTACCACGCCATGCCGACAGATTTCCGTTCGAGCCGACGTCGAGCGGTCAACCCGCGCCCGCGGGCGCGGGGCCCTCACCGGGCGGCGTCGATGATCCTCTGTACCTCTTCCGAACGCATCCCGCTGGCCCGGACGAGCCGATCCAGCGGCTCGCCGGCGTTCGCCGCCTCGCGGATGCCGCGCTCCCGACTCGACGACCATCGCTCAAGATTGGTTTCGGCATAGAACAGCGCTTCCGCCCGGCTCACCGGACCAACACGGGCCGCCTCATCGAGGCCGTTCAGATAGCCGACCGTGATGGCCGCCATCACGGCCTCGGCCGAAGCGACGCGCAGGCGACGGACGATCTCGTTGTCGTCGAACTCGGCCGCCTCGTCTTGCCACTGATCACCCATGCGGGGACCCTAGCAGTGAGTTGTGGCGATAAAAGGCATTATCGCCACAACTCAGAAGGTCGAGACGCGCCGGAAGGGGTGTTCTGGCGATGAAGGATCACCCACCCTCGTTTCGTCACGGTGACGTTTCTCGTGATGCAGCGTGCATAGAATTCTCCCGGATTTGCTCAAACCCCGGTGGGTCACGGCTGAACTCGTCGCCTTCGGGCTGCGCGATAGTGTGGAGACCGATCAGCGAAGGCTCATGTCCGAGGGGGATCCAGCGATGACCAACGCGGACGAGGCCGACGGCACCGCCGGCGCCGCGCGTGCCCTAGGGGACCTTCTCGCGCCCATCGTCCACCGCAACGAGCAGGCCCTACACCGGGACGTCTCGGAAGTCCTGAACACCTGGGGCTCCGACCAAGCCGGAGCGAAGCCGCTGGACTGGCAGCTCAAGCCGCGTGACCCTTGGGAGCCCTGGCGCGGACAACGCCTTGTCGGCCTCGCCGCCGCAGGTGACCACCGTCCCGACACAATCGCCGCGGTGCTCGACGTCTGGGCGAAGCTCCTGAAACTCGAACCGCGCGAGTACGGGCCCGGCACGCTGACCTTCATGTCCCCCAGGGGATCCGGCGGCCTCCCCGTCGAGATTTGGGGCGTTGTCGACCGCGAAGCATGGGAAGCAACCGAAAGGTAGGGCTCCCCGCGATGCCCGTGAAGTGATCCACGCTGCATCACCTTCGCCCGAGCATCCGCCTACACCTTCGTGCTGCCCACCCTTGAGCGAGCTGGTTCCCTGACGAGCGCAACGCTCCCAGCGTTTTCCGCGGCGCCGACGCCATCCGGCAACGCCTTGCCGGGCCGCCGATGGTGAGTTGATCCAGGCTGCATCACTCGCGCAGGGCCCGCCCGGCTCGGTGCCCGCTGCGCCGCTCTCCCCGGGCTTCTCCGGGCTCACGTCGTCGACTTCACCCGTCCGGCGGAGCCTGCCCGGCCGGGCTCGCCCCGAACACGCCGAAACGCACGGCGGCGAGGCCTTCGCGCGCCTTGATGTATTCGCTATTGCATATAGTTATGTTTCGCTAGCTAGCGAAACATAACTAATCAAACTAAACCAAACTTAACTAAAGTTGCGGAAAACGAAACTAAACGGTACGATGCTACGCATGGGCATCGATGATCAGCAGAATGTGAGCGGCGAGGCCGGGGGGACGAGCGGCTCGGCGGCCCGTGTGCCGAAGAGGTGCGCGTGGCCTCACGGCTGCGATCGGGAACCGCGACGAGCGCAGCAGACCGGGCGCCCCGGTCGCTACTGCGAGCAGAACGACCCGGTATCCGGGGTCCCCCACAACAAGGACACCGCTTTCGCCGAGCGGGCGAAGCTCGACGGCGGAACGACGAAGCGCCAGCACCTCAGCGCCGTAGCCGGCGCCAGTACCCCGGACCGCCCTCGTAAACGCCTCAACCTCGACGAGAGGCTCGCCGCCGTGCCGGAGGCGCTTGGCGCCGCTCAAGCCCAGATCGGACAGGTTGCCGCGGACCTCATCCAGGCGGTCAAGGAGGCCGGAAGCCTTGAGGACCGGATGGCCTCCGAACGAGAGTTCGAGAAGGAGATGCGCGAACTCGTCGAAGAGCACGACGATGCCCGCCGCGAGGCAGAGGCGTCCGAGAAGGCCATGGCCGAGCGGCTCGACCAGGTCGCCGGAGAACTCGCGGAAGCCGTCGAGATCGCCAAAGAGGCCAACGCCCGAGCGAAGAACTTCGAGAACGAAACCGACGAGTTCCGGAAGGAAATGCAGCAGCTCCAGGAGAAGACCACCGCAGACGTCACGGCCGCCGAGAAGGCCGCAAACGACGTCCGGGAGGCCATGCAACAGCTTGAGCAGGACACCGCCGAGAAGATCACCAAGGCCGAGAAGGTCGCCGACGACAAGGTAGCCAAGGCCAAGGCCGACGCTGAACGAGCGGTGAAAGCGGCCCAGGACGACGCCGCAGCGGCTGTCAGGAAGGCTGAAGCCGCAGCGGAGAAGGTGAAGACCGAGGCCGCCACCGACGTCGCCGTCGCCACCAGCGCCCGCGACGCCGCCATCGCTGACCGCAACAGTGCGCGCGACGAGATGCGCGACCTCCGCGCCGAGCACCGCAAGGAGCTCGACAGCGTCCGTGCCGAGATGCGGAAGGACCACAAGGCCGTCGTCGACGACCTTCGGGCCGACCACAAGACGACCCTCGACGCACTCAACACCGCGCACCGCGAGGCCGTCACGCGGATGACGGACGTCCACCGCGACGAACTCGCCGCGATCACCGAAACCCTCGAAGCTGTCCGTCTCCGGGCCACCAACGCCGAAGCAGAGCTCGCGCGGCTCAAACCGGAACTCGACCGCCTCCAGCAGGCAGCCCAGTCCGACCCCCAGCCAACCGACAACCCGACCACCAAGTAGGCCCGGCATGACCGACCCCATCCCAGCACTCGCGCGGTGGAACTACCTCGACCCCCGGCAACAACACCAGGTCATCCAGGACGGCCGCAGCACCTTCGTCCGCTACCAGGCCTTCACCGCCACGATCCGGCCAGCCGAATCCCTCACCGACGCCCTCGCGGCCGTCCTCACCATCGAACTCCTCGAACACCAGGACCCCGCCGCGGCAAGCGCCTACTACTCCGGCCTCACCCGCCGAGCGCGGGCAACGCCTCCCGGCCCTGCCACGTCCTAGCCCAAGAGGTTCGCGCCGCACTCCCGAAACCCGGACCACAACCCTGCCGGGGGTGATGCAGCCTGCATCACCCCCGAACCGGCATCCAGTAGCGTCACGAAATCTGTCACGAAACGAGGTGTCGTGGTCGAAGATCTGACGGCGCTGGCCGCCAGGGCCAATAAGCTGCCCGCCGGGGAGCCGGTACTGGATCGCGCCCGTGCTCGGGGAGTGCGAGCGGTAGAGATCGCGGTTGCTGCCGTTAAGGTCGACCCGACGTTGCTGGAGGAACGCGACGGTCGGGGCTGGAATCTCGGACTCCTTGCTGAGCTCATCCGCCAGATGCGGCCACTTGCCCGGCAGGCCGCGCTCGCCCTGGAGCACGCCCGTCTCACCGACGCCAGCGGCCAGGCGGAGGAGTTCAGGCGACTCGGCAGGATCAGCCCGCTCGCCCCGGACGAACTCGACGCCCTGTCCGAGCGTGCCGTCGAGATCGCCGAAGACCTCGCCGCCGCCGCACTTCCGGACTGGAACACTCCTCGCCGGATCCGAGAACGTTCCGAACGCCTGCTTCCCGAACCAAGATTCCTCGCGCAACTGGCCCAACAGCTCGCGGCCGCGGTGCGACCGGCCGCCGAGCTGGCCTACCCAGCGCCCGCCGCGATCCGGCTGTCCGCACTGGCTGACCAACTGCACGCCGAAGCGACCAGACCACAGCGACGATGCGCGGCGCCCGGCTGCCAAAACGCGATCGACACCGCCGACACCGGCAGGCCCCGTAAGTACTGCGGCGCGACCTGCCGCCAACGCGCCCGCCGCGCAAATCGCTCTCGGGGCGCTGGAGGCCCTCGAGGAGATGAAGGGTTCGACCTCGAACCAAAACCCGGACCACAACCCTGACGAGGGTGATACAGCCTGCATCACCCCCGGCAGGCCTCGACGTCGCGACACGATCGAGCGAAAACGCCAGATCCTCGTATCTGTCGCCTGCCTATCTGCGACTTTTGCCACGTGAACATAAAGGCGATCACCCGCCCCGCCAGCACTGGCAGCCGCTCACTCGGCCTCGCGATCGGCTGGGGCGCCTGTTTCGCGCTCGGGACGGCGCTCATGACCTGGAGCGGGCGCTACTACGTGGCCATGCCCTTGTGGTTCGTGCTGGTCGCCGGCGCCGGGTTCCTCGGCGGCGCGATCGGGCGGTGGCTAGCGCTGTCCAGTCTCCCCCGAACCGAGGCCACGATCTGCGCCGCGCTCTTCGCCCCCGTGCTCATCGGGCTACGAACTCGTCAGCCTCGGCGCTCCGGGCGGCGGCCCATTCGGAGCCGGACCGTGGGAAGAGGCGAAGACCTACCGAGGCAGCTGCCTCGTCGGAACCGAGTTCATCAGTCCCGAAAAGCCCGAAGCGCGGATCAGCCTCGACAACGGGACCATCATCCTCCACAGCACTGAGGGCAACCGGGAACTTCGGTTCGTCTCGACCGATGAACCCTGGCCCTCGCTCGCCCGCGCCGAGTTCAACAACCGCGGAGTCACACCGGCCGACCGCGCCACCATCGAAACCCTGGCGTCGATCGGCTGCAACTGAACCACCGCCTCAACGGTCACGCAAGTGATGCAGGCTGGATCACGCGAAGTCTGTCCGGCCGCCGCCGGATAGACTCCACACACAGGGCCGTACTCGTCTCGGACGGCTTTTTCTGGATGGCTCAACGCCATCGTGGTCCCCGCCGGAGCGGGGTTGAGGAGACAGAACAGCGGCACGACACGCGGCCGCTCCCTCTGTCTTCCCTTGACCTCGACCTAAGGGAAGTCCAATGGCCTCTTCACCAGCCACCCAAGACCCACGTGAGCTAGGACTCACGGGCTGGGTCGGCGAACACCCGATCAACGGCACCGACGTCGCTCACCTGCTCCTCTCCCCGCGCTCCTCCACCGCAGTAGCCGAAGGCGTCGAACTCCTCGCCGAACTGCTCGGGCTTCGCCCCTTGAAAAACGGCGTCATGCCGGACATACCCGCCGTGATCACCAGGGCCGAACTCCGCGGCTCCGACGTCCACGTCCTCTACGGCGACGACGGAGACCTGACCCGGCCCGTCACCCCCGAATGGACAGACGCGGCCATCAAGCAGCGCTTCGTCATCGTCACCTTCGGAACGGCCCCGTTCACCGGCGACCTCGCCGCCCTCGACCGCTACCTCGAACGCGACGATCGCCTGTTCGTCGGCGAGATCCCGGTCACCCGCCACACCGCACAGGCGTGAGCGCCGCTCGGGAGGTTGGGGTGATACAGCCTGCATCACCCCAACCTCCCGAGGCCATCGTCAGGCCTCGTCGACGACGTTCAGGTCTATCTGCCGGGCGTACGGACGCAGGTCCGCGTCGTCCACGATCGCCTTCCGGACGGCCTCGACAGTCGGCTCACCATCCGCATTCGGCGTCCACGACAACGTCCACCGGTCCCGGCGATCCGAATACACCGCCTCGACCTCGACCCCGTGCCGAGTACCAAGGTCCGCAGCGAACCCGCGCACGAACACCCCGCGCGACGTCGGCAAGGCGACCAGCTCCCGCAACGGCGACGCCACCCGCTCACCAAGCCCCCGCAGCGCCTCCAGGTCCACACCTGGCATCTCCGCCAGAGTCACCACCAGCGCCTCCACGTCAGCGACCCGGAACAGCGGCACGTCGACCCACTTGCCCCGCGACACCTTCACCTCCATCGACGACGCCGGCGCGATCCACCCAGCCGCACGGCAATACCGGAAGTCGACCGGCCGCAGTTCCGCGAGCCGCGCCGCCTCGCGGCCGCCGACCAGCCGAGCACCCCGCACGGACTGGTCCAGGTCCTCGTCTCCTAGCAAGGCCTGCGCGTCAGCGTTCGCGATCCGCTTGAACCTGCCCGGGACAATGCCGCGTTCCCGCATGACCCGCAGCATCTCCTCGAACGACCAACCCAGTTCGTCACGGACTTCGCGCCAGCCGCGCGACGACGCGATCCACGCCGTGCGCTCGGCCACCAGGTCCTCGACCACCGCCCGCTCGCTTTCGACGACCTCCCGAACCTGTAGCACGTCGAACAGCGGCCAGCCCTTGTACTCGATCGTCTTGCCGAGATAGTCCGCCGCGGGCGCCAGCAAGCCGCGCTCGGCCAGCTCCTCGATATCGGGCCCGTCGACGTCGAGATCCAGCCACTCCGCAGCCAGCTGGGCGCACCGCGATGCGCCCAAAGGCGGCTGCGTTCCGATCGCCGCCAGCGCTTCGGGAAGGCGCGCCTGAAGCTCGTCGACGACCTCCGCCAGCCACCGGCCGTTTGTCGACGGCGGGAGATGACCGTGCCGGAGCAGCGCGTTGAACTGCCATTCCGCGATGCCGAGATGCTTGCGCAGCTGGACCGGGCCGTAGTCGACTTTCGGTTTGTGAACAGCGGGCACGAGCTCAACCTTTCGTTTCTGGTCCGTCGTCTACCGACCTGACGGACGAGGAATCTTCTGGGGGTGCAGAGCAGGACCGGCGCCGGACCACGCCGACGATCAAGCCAGCCCCCGGCGCCGGGATGAGGAACAGCGGCTGCCCGATCCGGGGTGATGCACGCTGCATCACCCCGGATCGGGCAGCCGGACGTCAGTGAAAATCGACGGGAAGCCGCGCGGCCACGAGATTCCCGATCCCGAGCGTCTCGTCGACCAGGGCGTCATCGAACGTGGCGGGGACCCGTGCACCAGAGACCGGGCCAGCGACCACCAGCAGGCCGACCGGATGAACGCGTGTCCGGGCCTGCCAGCCCGGGGAGACCAGCAACGGCCCATCGAACACGACCGCGCCGAGCGGATCGGTCACCCGCAAACGAACCGGGCGAGAGGGCGATCGCGGATCCGGTGTGATCTCGGCCAGCCAATCCAGCGTCTGGCCGTCGCCGACGGCCGAATAGCTCCAGCCGGCATCGGCCAGCCTGATTCCGAAGCTGTGCCACCAGGCACCGGGAATCTTCCCGTGTCCCTCGACGATCTCGACGCACTCGAGCACCACCGCCGGAAGGCCCCGATAGGTGAACCCCCGCGCCGCGATCGCCAGCTTCCCCGCCGCACCCGGAGCCGGCCCGAACGAGTCCGCGACGTCGAGCACGAAGCAATCCGGGCCAGCACCGGCCACGAGCCCCATCGAACGCGCCGCCCAAACCGGCAACGCCCCGGACTGCGAATCCAGACCCGCGTACGGATCGAAGGTGACCGCGTCGGCCGCGGCGAGCTCATCGGCGGTAGGCGCCGGGCGCTGGAGCAGAAGGCGACGCGCCTTCGCGTAGCGCTCCCCCGTGACCTGTATCCGGTCCCGGACCCTGCCCTTTTCCGGGTCGTTGTACGTCATCCGAACTCTTCCGGCACGGACCCACACCCCGCACCTGATAGCTCGACGACAAACGAACCTGGTGAAGGGAGCTCTTCGCGCGATCAAAGACCTTGGTCGAGGTGCCGCCGACGGTGTGGGCGCCGAGCGAAACGACAGACGGGCTGTGCGCTAGCCCAACACAAAGCATAGCGAGGAACCCCGAGCGCGAAGAGAAACACCACGCCCAGATTTTTATCTTGCAAGATTAATGAGCGACTTCAAGCCGGTTCGCCGCCGACCGCACCACATCCGCAGTAGTGACCACCTCGCGCCGAAGCCGTGCGGCCTCGTACACCTGGGCCTCGCTCAAGGGACGGGGGAGCGAGGCGAGCTGCTGCAAGCGCCTGACGGACGGCGCGGAAACGTGCCACGTCGACCGGCGCAGCACCTCGAACACGTCCTCGGGAAGCCACACCTGCAAGCGCTCCGGCAGCTCCCCGCGCGAACCCCGCTGCACCCCCCACGGGCGGCCACCCAGACGGGCGTGCCCCGGCTCCACCGGATCCCAATCCCGGTGAAGCCAGCCGCGCGAATCCAGCTCGACGAGAAGCTGATACAGCACCACCGCCGAGTTCGTGTCGTTGTGCTCACCGCCCCGCCGCCGGCGGTCCCGTTCCTCTTCCAGCGCCGCCCGAGCCTCACGACGTTCGGTCGCAGCACGAATCGCCCTGACCCGATCCAGTTCGGCGGCCCACCACTCGGAAGCCTCAGGGTCAACGGATTCGGCCACCCTGTCGACAACCCCCCTAGCGACCGCCACGACCAGCAGTTTCGACATAGGATCAGTCTAACTTATCTTGCAAGATAAATGAGGCCGGTTTGCGCCAAACCCGGACCACAAACCGGCTGAGGTGATGCAGGCTGCATCACCTCTCGGAACGGGGCGCCTTCCGCATCACTCGAATGCCGTTCGCCGCGCCGGACGAAACCCGGACCACAACGCCCGCGGATCCGCGAAGATGGGGGACCTGGCGCAGCTCGCCAAGGTCCGCGCAAAGGGGAGGGTCGAGATGACGAAGGACGCCAGCGGCGTCGACGTGGTCGCGATGTGCTGGACGTACGGAGAAGGCACCGCGGCCCGCGCCTACCCGCTCGTGATGCTCTCCTACCGAGCCGAGCTACCCGCGACCTGGCACGGACCGGACCGCCGGGATTCCCGCCTCGCGGCGCTCCTCGCCGAGGGCTGGGATCTCGTGACCGATCTGAACCGCAACTACCCGGCAGCGCCAGCGGGCTACGGACTCCGGTTCACCCACACCGGCCCCGGCCGACGCGGCCGGCTCGAGTTCACCACCCCGCGCGGACCCGAGGCCGACACCGAGATCCTTCCCGGACCTCGGTGGATATCGGCCGCCCAAGAAGCGGGCATGGCCGCGCTCATCCTCGGAACCCGGTACCTCACCGACTGGGAGAGCCACAGCGGCGCACCTCCCGCGCTCAAACAAGCGCTGCTCGATGGCGCCCTCGCCGCCGCCGTCGTGCCCATCGAAACCCGGACCACAACGCCCCCGAAGTGATGCAGGCTGTATCACTTCGCCTGAAACCCGGACCACAAAGGCACCTCGGCCGGGGTGATACAGCCTGCATCACCCCGGCCGCGTCACATCCTCAGACCGGTGGCAGCCCGCGGCCGACGCCCGCCACGATGGCGCCCGGCGGGAAGCCCTCGCGGAAGTACTCACGCGACACCTCCACCTCCCACAGGATCGAGCCGACGCCGTACCGCTCGTACAGCCGCCTCCTGAACTCCGCCGAGAACGGGATGCCGAGATAGACCGTCGCCCCCGCCCAGCCCGCGGTCGGTTCGATCGCCGTCTCACCGACCCCGCACCAGGCGTGCTTTTCCTCCCAGCCGGTCACCGCCATCGCCCACCCCTCGACGTACACGGCGCCAGGGTGATCATCGGCGAACACCGAGGCGTTGAACCAGCATTCGCCGGTCTTCCCGAGCCTCTCATCCGGAACCGGCGTCACCGCCGGCGTGAACAGCCGACCTTCCGCCGCTAGCAGCGCGGCCGGACCCGGATAGCGCCACCCGCTTGCTTCCGGGCTACCAGCCGCGGACATGCGGGCCCTCTCCGCCATCTGGGTGGCGACCCGAGTCAGCCACAGCTCACCCTCGCACGCAGCAGCTCCGTCGACGACGTCCGGCACACCGGCCTCACTCACGCCGGGGCCTTCCCGAGTGATGCAGGCTGCATCACCACCCGCCCAGACATCACTCACTCGTCGGCCAGCTCCTCGCCCAAGGGGGCACTCAGGGCCTCTCTGACCTCCGCATCCGACAAAACCGTGATCGGCGCGACCACCGCGATCTCCTCGACGCCCCGGAACACCAGCAAGGTCGCCTTCTCCGACTGCGCGTCGCCGATCATGGCGTGTTGTTTCGTCCGGGCCTCGCGCACGCCCCGCGTCAGGACGGCGTCCGGATCGAGGCCGCCGTCGATCGCTCGCCGTCGCCACGCCGACACCGACATGACCGCCGCCACCGGATCATCATGCGTCGTTACCACGACGGTGTCGTCCTTGAACTTTGCCCGGTGCTGGATCGTTTTCCAGTTCTTGCGTGTGTAGTCAGATGTTGCGCTAACCAGCATGTAGAGAAACTTACCTTTCGTACCGTTGGGGTTCAAGCTAGCGACCCCGCAGACCTTCCGGCAGCCGTCCCGACAGGCCCCGCGGGCTGGTCCGGGCTTGGGCGATCCAGTAGTCCAAAGCGCTCTTTGCGTGCTTCCAGCCTGCTCACCCTGCGCAGCTCCCGCCGCTCTCGACCCAGCGGGCACCCGCTGGCACCACTGCAAGGCACAGATCCCGCTCGGTCTTGAGGGTGAAGCACCCGAAGGGCAGGGGGCAAAAGCAGCTGGCCGGCGCCGTGAGCTGGATCGGTCACGTCCGAAGCGGAGAAGAAGGGGGGCGATTGTAATCGGCCGCCTCCCCCAAATGTCAAGAGTTTGCACGGCCAGCGTGGTGCTCACTTCGAGCAGGCAAACTCTTGACATTCGGGTCCCCTGCGACCGCGGACAGGAGTCAGGGACAGGCTCCGCCTGTCCCGAAGGTGCCGCCCCCCTTCTTCTCCGCTTCTCTGCCTCACCTCACCTCTACAGACAAAACCCCTGCTTGGCGGCCACAAACCCACCCGAAAGTGTGACCCAGCGCACAGGTCAGGGATGAACGAAAAGCGTGTGTACGAACGGTACGAATGGTAATATTTAGGTGTCAGGTTGAGACAGTGAAAGGAGCCCGGAGTGCGAAACCTCGATGACCTGGACCGCGTGGAGGAGGTGACCCGACACGCCCCGCAACGATCGTCCGACCTTGACGGCCGGGTGCTCGCCCAGCTGATCACGGACGCCGGTTTCCGCATGGGCACTAAGAACCGATCCTTGCACGACCCCGCGACGCTCGTGCAGGTGAACGTGTTGCGCGACCGCGTGCGCGTGCGGTTTCCGTCCCCGGACGCCCATTACGGCGTCGGGTTGGTCGACCTCCCGCAGGCGCTCACCCTCGGAGTCATCGCGCACGTCGTGATCGCACTCAACGAATACGCCGCCGCCCACCGCGCGACGGCCCCCACCCTCGAAAGGATCCGAGCATGACCAACGACCAGGAACGCACCGGACCGCACATCGTCCCCACCGGCTGGCTCATGGGCTTCAATGTGGCGTTATCCCCGTCGTGCGCCGCCCTCCACGGCTTCACCCTCGACCGGAGCGATTCCGGTTTCCCGGAGTGGATGAACTTCCTCACCACGCCGCTATGTCTCGCGTGCCCCACGTGCTCGCTCGACCAGCTCGCCACCGACGTGATGCAGCCTGCATCACCCGCCGTCGACCCCCTGTGGAAGCTCCTCCACTTCTACAGCACCATCACGGGCGGTGAGAGCGGCGCCGTCAGCGAGATCTGGAAAGACGTCCCCCTCTCCGGAGGCGTCGAGCTCACCGAGGACCAGGCCGAGGTGTTCCACACGATCGCCAGTCACAAGGCGCACCAGGCCCACCACCACGCGACCACGGTCGGTATCCACGACGGCAGCCCGTACAGCCGCCCCCTGTTCCTCATCGACAGCGGCCGCAACGCCGGTCGCAAGCTCGCCGAGGAATTCGGCCTTCCCGGCCACATCGCGGACCACTCCCTCTACGCCGTCGAACGCGCCGCCGTCGCCGCCCTGGTCCTCATCGACGTCAAACACGGGCACATCGAAGTCGGTAAGCGGTTCGCACTCGCGCGCACGTCCCGCCACAACATGACCCGGCCGTCCGTTTAACCGCGAACGGTACGAAACGTAATAACGCCGGGGGTGGGGAGCCCCCGCCCCCGGCAGGAAGGAAGTCACACGATGGGCAGGCGCAAGTACACCGAAGCCGAGCGCGCCGAGCGTGCCGCAGCGGACAACGAGCTGAGCGAGCAGGCCAGCGCGGTACTCGCGGACCCGCACGCGCTTCTCAAGGTGGTCGACCAGCTCGCCAGCATCCGGAGCCCGAAGATCCACCGGTTTTCGCTGCGCAATCAGGTTCTGCTGTTGAAGCAGGCCGAGGAGCGCGGCGTGCTCCTCATCGACGTCGACACGTTCAAGGGGTGGCGCAACCGAGGCCGCGCCGTCCGGCGCGGCGAAGTCGGCTACCGGGTCACCGTGCCGAAGGGACGCGAGCAGACCGGAGAGGCCAGCGAGACGGCCGAGTTCGAGGGGGCCGCCGAGCAGGGAGGCGAGGGGGAGCAGACGAAGACCCTGTTCCGCATGTTCCCGTTCTTCGATATCTCGCAGACGGACGGTTTCGACGAGGACCAGCCCGGCTACGACGCCGAGACCATCGAGAACGTCACCAGCGTCCTTCACGCGTCGTTGGTCGACCAGCTCGAAAGGTTCGGCTACACCATCACCACAGGCGACGTGCCGGGCGCCGTCGTGACCGCCGACCCGCCGACCGTGACCGTTCCCGAAGGTCTCGCCGTCGAAGATCTCGCCGTCGCCCTCGGTTCGATCCTCAGCCTGCCACCCAAGGAACGACCCCGGCAGCGGCCCGCCGAGCGCTGGACCGCCGGTGATGCAGGCTGCATCAGCACGACGGCCGACGGGATCCCCAAGACCAAGGTCCGCCTTGACCTGGGGGAGGACTACGGGACCGCCACCGCCTGGGTTCACGACCAGTGGGAGACCGGAACCACCGTCTACGACGTCAAGGCCTCCCGCGTGTCCGGGATGATCACCGTCACCAGCAGCGACGCCACCCAAACCGATCTCTTCGCGGCGGCCATGGTCGCGTTCGGCGACTGGTCGAAGGAAGACCACTACCGGATCGAAGACGCGCCCGGAGCCCCCGTCATCAACGGCGTCGACGTGGTGGGCCGGACGCGCGGCATCACCCGGGACCGGGCGCAGGTGATCACCCGCCGGACGATGAACATCCGCAAGCCGGACAAGTGGAGGAGCACCGAGGAGGCCCCGCAGAAGACCGCCGACCGCGCCGCCGCCGTCGTTCGGGCGATCTTGCGGCACTGGCTTCTCCGGGAAGACCTGGACACCCTCCACGCCGCCCGCGCCCGATTCGAGGCCCCGACCTTTCAGCGCGACGCCGAGCACATCGCCCGGCAGCTCGACCAGCAGCTAGCCGACCTCACCGCCGAACGCGACCAGCACGCCGCCACCGCCGCGCGCTATGCCGCACTCGCCGAGACCGACCCGCAGCAGACCGAACAGCCCTAAGGAGGCCCCACCATGCTCGGACCCATCGAACCCCACCCGCACTACACCACCGTCACGATCATGCTGGAGTGCGGACACACGCGCCGGTACCCGCTCCCCATCGAGACAATCGGGCAGTTCCCCGATTACGCCCGGCCCGGCGTTCAGTGGAATTGCCAGGCGTGCAGCCCCGCGTACCCGTCGAAAAGTGCCGTCGAGTACGTCGAATACGGCTACGGGTGCACGATCTGTCAGGCCGCCGCGCCGGGTACCAACGTTCTGCCCGCGCCGGAGGAATACCGGCCGCACGACTTCAGCCACCATCACCGGACCCACGACGCCGCCGGTTTCGTGATCGTTCGCGGGACCGGCGAGCACGGCCGCCGCGAGCTCACCGACGTCGAGGTGATCACCGGCAGCGGCCGGTACGGCGACGCGGTACGCGCTATCGAAGTGCACTACGACAACGAGAAGACGGCGGCCGCGTTCGCCCTCGTCCCGTACTGGGCGGACGGGTGCCGACTCGACCGCGACCACACCCGCCCGGTGATGCAGCCTGCATCACCGCGAACCGCTCACCGCGAGCACCACACACGAGAGGAACCGAGGACATGAGTATTTGGAACGGGTTCGACGCCGCCGACGCCGAAATCCACATGGACGAGATCACCGCCGAAGGCGCCGAGTACGAGCGGGAATACCGCGCCGAGGCCGGAGCCTGGAACGAGACACCCGACGCCGATCGACTTGCGTACGAACGGTACGAACGGTAATATTTAGTTATGGGGTAGGCGGTTCGCCAGAACCGAACCGGGTGGGCCGGAGAGTCCCGGCCCACCCGGACCCCAATTACATGTAAAACATGCAAAGGAGTAGAACATGGCCACCGCGACCGACATCGCCGAGCCGATCACCATCCCCGACACCATCAGCGAGGACCCCAGCACCGTGACCGCCACCGAAACCGCCCCGGCCGACTCCACCGCCGTCCCCGCCGTCGAAACCCCGGCCCCCGAGAAGCCGAAGCGGACCCGCCGCAAGACCACGGCATCCGGTAGCACCGCGTTCGGCGACCTTTTCGCCCCCGTGGCCGACGATGCCACGGGGGAGGAGGAATCGCCCGCCGAGGACAACACCCCGGCCGAGGAGCCCACCGCCGAAGCACCCGCCGAGGAGAGCGCCACCGCCGGGGACAGCGCGCCCGTCGAGGAGAGCGCACCCGAAGCCACCCCGGTCGAGGAGGAGACGCCCGCCGAGGACAAGACGCCGAAGAGCACCGGCGAAGCGGGCGGAATCACCGGCGCTCTGGGCGCGGCCGTCACCGCCGCCCCGATCGACGGCGAAGACGGTTCGTTCCGCATCGCCCCGAAATTGGTCGCGCCGCACCCGTTCAACTCTCCGGAGCGCAGCAAGCCGCAGCCCGGAAACCCGAAGTGGGAGCAGCTGCAAAGCTCCGTGAAGAAAAACGGCGTTCTCGTCCCCGCGAAGGTGGTCACCCTGGCCGCATTCCTCGCGGCCAGGCCCGAGCAGGCCGAGGCGATCGAACGCCAGGCGGCCGAGGACAAAGCCCCGACGCCGGAATACGTCGCGATCTACGGCCACCGCCGCCGCGCCGCAGCCATCGACACAGGCCGCCCCCTCAAGATCACCGTTGACGACTCCATCATGGAGAACGACGGAGACCTCGTTTACCTCGCGGAGGAAAACTACGGTCGCGACGACTTCACCGAGCTGGAGGAAGCGCGGATGTTCGCGAACTTCCTCAACGGCATTTCCCAGCGGACACTAGCGAAGCGTCTCGGACGCAGCCAGGCGACCATCTCCCGCCGTCTCGCCCTGCTCAACACCGTCGAAGAAGTCCAACTCGCCATCGAGGGCCGAAACCTCGACTACATCGGCGACAACAACAAACCGATGAAGCTCGCCGCCCCCGAGGCCGCCGTCATCGCGGGACAGCTGCCCTACTGCGACCCGTCGGTCAAGAAAGAAGGCAGTCTCTCGCCGGAGCGTCGCGAGGACCAGCTAGCCGCCCTTGACCTGGTGATCAAGCGCGGGTGGAGCGCCACGACCGCGTGTGAGTCGGTCACCAAGGGGCGCGCTAACCGGGAGATGGCCGCAAAGAAGAAGATTGACATTGTCGACCCGAACGAGAAGTTCGGCCCGAAGATGTACGAACGCCTCATCCGGGATTCGGCCGCCGTCGAGGAAGGCACGAAGGCGGGAACCGTGGTCGCGTCCGTCGACAGCAGCGGCGATATCCGCTACTACTCCACGGTAGAGAAGCCGAAGACGAAGAGCCCGAAGACGAATCCCGGTTCCGGCGCCGATTCCGCGCAGTCCAAAGCGTCGCAAGAGGAGAAGGACAAGGCCGAAGCGCGGGACAAGCGCCGCGCCGTCCTGGCGGCCATGGTCAAGACCCCACTTCCTCAAAAGGAAATGCCGTTTTTGCTCGCCCGCCAGTACAACAACACGCTAGCCCAGATGGCCAGTTCGCGAGAGGGTGGAAAGCTGGCGGCGAAGCTCTGGATTACTGCCGACGTCAAGCCGCAGTTCGGCGACGTGGAGCAGTGGATTGAGGGGATGGAGGCTAACCAGGATCCCAAGGTGGACCTTCACGGTGCTTGGGCGCGAGCGCTTGCCGCCTTTGAGCTCAGGGCTCGCTACATCCACGCGGACTGGGGGCCGGAAATCCTCGACTACTTCGACTTGCTCCGTGAACGCGGCAAGTACATGCCCACCGCGTGGGAGCAAGCCCGGTTGGACCGGACGCGGGCAAAGGTGGATGACGCCGTGATGGCGGCCATCGTCGCCGAAGACAAGGCCATAGCCGAGGAGAAGGCCGCCGCAGAGGCCGAGACCGACGCCGAGCCGAAGGCCGACGCCGAGCCGAGCGCCGACGACGAGCCGAAGGCCGACGAGCCGAAGGCCGACGAGGTCAAGATCGACGCCGAGTGACCCCGCCGCCGGGGGCCGGAGCTATCCGGCCCCCGAAGGCGCGGCCGCGCGTAGCCCGCAGCTCGGCGCATCGAGCGCCGACCAGCGGCCGCCGCCGGGGCGCGTCACCCGCGAGCGGATGACCGCAGCCCGGCGCATCGAGCGCCGGCCCGCGGCCGCCGCCGGGGCGCGTCACCTCCCGCACGGGGGAGGGGCGCAGCGTCGCGCCGGCCGACCAGCACCGCACTGATACAGCCTGCATCACCCGACTCACAGAGCTTGGAGACCCGAAAATGGGCACCTATTCCGTCGTCAACATGGCCGGATCCGCAGGGAAGACCACCACGGCAACGACCCTCGCCGTGCAGGTCGCGCAGCAGGGGAAGAAAGTTCTCCTCATCGACTTTGACGCACAGTGCAACACCAGCGGATGGTTCGGCATCAAGGTCAAGCCGGGCGACAAATCCATCTCTGACGTGATCCGCGGGGAAGCGAACTTCAAGGAAGCTTCCGTCGCCATCGAGGGAGTCCCGGGGCTCTACGTGTGCCCGGCAACCCGCCTCGGCCTCGACGCCGTCATGGTCGAACTCACCCGGGCCACCGATGGCGTCTTCCTGTTCCACGATCGGCTTCGCGCTTCGGACCTCGAGGTGGACCACGTGATCATCGACTGCCCCGGTAGCTACTCCACTCTGGTGGTCGCCGCGCTTCTCGCGACCGAGGCCGACGAGGACGATGAAGACGCCGTGTCCGGCGTCATCACCTGCACTCAGCCGATGCTGAAGGAGAACCAGGGCATCGTCGCTCTGCTGGACGAGTTGAAGAGGATCGCGAAGACGTACCGGCGAGACATCGAACTACTCGCGATCGTTCCGTGCATCGTCCCGCTCAGCGAGCGCCAAGGCTACGTCTACGCCGAGCAGCTCGAAAGCGTCCAGCAGGCGTTTCCCCTGATCACCACACCGCCCATCCGCCGGAGTGCCGCCGTTCCCACCGCCTTCACACACCAGAAGGCCATCCCGCTGTTCGGGAAGGCCAAGCCGGTCAACGAGGACTACGCCAAAGCGCTTGCTCACCTTCAAGAGCGCCAGTGCCTCGCCTGACCACCCGCCCACCCGTAGCCGCCTCCTTCCTGCCGCAGGGGAGCAGGGGAGTGGCGGCCCGCGCACGAGGACAGCATCCGTGACCAGAATGAACGGCACACCAGACGGCGAGGAGAAGAACCGCCGAGATCCCACAGTCGCTCTCGACCGCGGGCTGTACGACCGCCTTCGGGCGGCGGTTCTGCTCGTGCGAGCACGCGAGCAACCGCGCTACACCGTCACACAGGCCGCCGCCGAAGCCGTCGAAAGCCTCATCCGGCGCGTCGAGATCGAGTACAACAACGGCCAGCCTGTACAACCGGATCCCGAGCCGCTACGGCCCGGTGTCGTCTCCGCGAACTCGGCGCGGCGGCATCCCTAGCTGATACAGCCTGCATCACCAGAGATCGCGGTCGCCTATGACCTCGAACCCCCTCGACTCATCGTCGAGGGGGTTCGAGCGTTTCCGGCCTGACCTAGTACCGCGCCGCCGGCGTGGCCGGGCGGCCAGGAGCTAGCCCCGGGTGATGCAGCCCGCATCGTGTCGCCAGCCGCCGCACGGCCCGTTGGCCGCGACGTGTCGACGTCGGCCGGGGGAGTCTGGCTACCCGAGCCGTCCGAGCCACGCGCAGATCGAGCACCCGGCGGCGAGCCGAGCACAAGACGGCCACGATGATGCAGCCTGGATCAGCTGCACCAGGTTTCGCCCCGGACACCGCAGGCCGTGGCGTTCGTGTGCCCGTTTGCGAGCGCCGGGAGTTGGGATCGCGGTGGTGCACCGGAATACTTGGACGGTCTCGCCGACAAGTGGAGAGGACTTTCGATGCCGCAATCGCGTATGCAGATCGAGCCGACGGAAACACTGCGCTTGGAGCCGGGCCGAGACGGCGAGGCGACGATCGTGGTGCTCGACGAAGAGAACAACTGTACGAAGGTCATCGTTCTGTCTCCGCAGCAACTGGCCTCGCTCTGCGAGCAAGCATCCGAGCAGTAGCGGCCCGCTTCGCCCGACCGGCACCCGCTCGCGATTCTGTCAGTGATCCAGCCTGGATCACCTCGACGAGGCGGCAGCTAAGCCGGAATGGCCGCGCGGGCTTGGTTCTCGTTCGACGGCGCGGTCTCGGCCGCGGGCTCAGCGGTCGAAACGGGTTTCGGGCGGCCGGGCCGGAGTCCTAGCTTTCGCAGGTCTCGCGCCGACCAGCCGCCTTGCCGGGCGGCTTCCCACGCCGCCGCCTGCGCGTCCGCCGCTTTCGTGGCCGCGTGTTTCGCCGCAGCCACGACGGCGTCGAGTTCGGCGCGGACCTCGGCAGGCGCGTCGTTGCGCGCCCTCTGGGCACCCGCGACAACCTCGGCCAGCTCGGCGGCAACCCGCGCCGCTCGGGCGAGCGGCGTGATCAGCGGCAGCCGCGCGGCCGCTTCTTCTCGCCGCTTGGCCTCTTCCTGTTTTTGCAGCGCGGCCGCTGCTGTCTCAATGGTCCCCATGCTCTCCACCGTACGTGTGCCGCACACACCGCCGCAGCCGTCGACCCGCGACGACGGCGAGGTCACGCGAGGTCACGCGAGGTCCGAAACGTGTCCACAGAGGACTTTCCGTGTCGCGCCAGGACGCCGACGTGGTCGCGTTCGTGGCGCTCGTCGCGCTCAGGGTTTCGCTCAGCCATGCCGACGCCGGGTCGGTGAACCGCGCGTTCCTCGCGTCGTCGGGCGCATCGAGCGCCCGCCAACGCGGTCCGGCCGCTCCCGCGCGAACGGGTCTCGCATCGGGTCCTCGGTCGCGTAATGGCGGGGTTCGTCCGGCCGCCCGGCGCTTCGAGCGCCGGGCGGCCGGCCTCGCAGGGCGCGCCGTCCGCCGTCAACGCTCCGCTACGCAATTGCAGTTGAGTTCGAGGCGTTCCGTTGGTCGTTGCCGACGGCGGCTTCCGTGCTGGACATGGGCCTGCGGCGTGTCACCTGATCGAGGCACGGCCATTGAATCTGCATCAGCGGTGCTGACAAGCTCGCTCTGAACTTGACGAGTTTTCAGTGTGAGTGAAGTCCGAGGGGGCGGGTTTGTCTCTGGCCGTGGTGCAGTCGCTGCACGAGCGCCGCACGCCGCTGACCGAGGACGAGCTGGCCGACTTCGAGCTGGACGTGCTGGCGGAATACGTGCTTGCGCGAAACGCGGCGGGCTTGGTCGACAGCAGCATCCGCACGGACACCTCGAATCTCGACCAGGTGCGGGCCTGGTTCGGGCGTCCGTTGTGGGAGATGGAGCCGCGCGACGCCGACCGGTACTTCGGCCGCGTGCTGCGGGAGGCGTCGCCGTCGACGCGGGCGAGCCGAGCGCAGACGCTGGTGACCTACTTCGGGTTCCTGGAACTGCGGTACTCGGTCGAGCTGCACCAGCTGACCGGGCGGGTCGTTGAGTGCCCGATCGACGAGATGAACCGGCCGCGGATGGCGGTCGAGGCGCAGGTGCGGATCCCGCCGACGACGGCGGAGATGGAGCAGCTGTTCACCGGGTGGCGCGAAGAGCTGGCGACATGCCGGAAGTTCGCGCCGAACGCCCGCAACTACGCCGTGGCCCGGCTGCTGGCCGACGTCGGGCTACGGATCAACGAGTCCCGGATGCTCGATCTCGCCGACGTGCGGTGGGAACTGGGCCGGTTCGGCAAGCTCAATGTCCGGCACGGCAAGGGATCGGGCAGGCGCGGGCCGAAACAGCGCCTCGTGCCGCTGCTCAACGGCGCGGACACACTGCTGGTCTGGTACATCGAAGACGTCTTGGGCCAGTTCGACTGCAACTTCGATCTGCCCGGCGTTCCGCTGTTCCCGTCCGAGCGCCGCGCCGGCGACGACCCTGGCGCGCGGCTGGCCGACAACGTGGCTCGTCGAGCACTGACGGTGGCGGTCGAGAATCACCTGCCGAGCTGGGCGGGGAAGGTCACTCCGCACGTGCTGCGGCACTACTGCGCCAGCCAGCTCTATGAGCTGGGCGTGGACATTCTCGCGATCCAGGAGCTGCTCGGGCACTCGTGGATCGCCACGACGATGCACTACGTCCACGCCCGCAACACCCGCATCGAGGACGCGGTCGCCCGCGGCCAGGAACGCGCCGCGCAACGCTGGAAAGGACTGCTCGGATGAAGTGGAACCTGCGGCTGGCCGCAGCGAACCGGGGCATCTGGAAGGCCAGCGAGATGCGTCGGCTGCTGGCCGCGCGCGGTCTGGAGATGAGCACCGGGAAGATGTCCGGGCTGTGGTCCGGAACGCCCAGCGTGCTGCGCCCGGAAGAACTCGACGCGTTCTGCGCGGTGCTGGGCTGTGAGATCGCCGACCTGATCACCGCCGAGCCGGAGACGGTGCCCGCGCCCGTCGAGGCGGAGGACACGGCGCAGAAGGCGGCTGGTGGCGACGCGGTCGCGGGCCGCCGGATCACGCCGAAGCCGCGCACCGGGCGGTCCCTGCCGCCCCGGTGACCGATCCGATTGCGCCCGCGACGGCACGGACCTGCCGGGGCTGCGGCGAGCCGATCGAAACGGGCACGAATCGCCGGGGTGGTCGTCCCCGCGAGTTCTGCCTGGCCTGCCGACCGTCCGCCGCCGCGCGGCGCCGGGGCCTGCCCGAACCTCCGCTGCCGCGATCGTGCCGCCGTTGCGGCGGCACGATCGCACCGGTCCCTCATCCTGCCGGTCGTCCGCGCTTGTATTGCCAGACCTGCGAGCCGTCCCGCAATCGCTCCCGGGCCAAGCCCTCGCCGGTGTCCGTCGACGACGCCCTGGCCGACCCCGCGCTGCCCGCCCAGCACCGTGCCGCCTTGGCCGGTCTCGCGGAACGGGCCGCCGGGGCGGGCTGGCCGCCGGTCACTGTCGGGCGGGCGGTTGCCGAGCTGCATCACGTCCTCACCACGCCGGAAACCGGTGCCGCAGTGGCGCTCAGCCGGGTCCGGGCCGCGCTGCCCAGCTCTGCGGAGTGGCCGGTTGTCGCGGCCGTCCTGGCCGAGCACGACGTGCTGCGCGAAGACACGGTGCCGACGATGCACGCCTGGATCGATCGCAAGACCGCCGATCTGCCGGACGGATTCCGAGATCCGGTCCGGGCCTGGTTACGGGAGCTGAACGACGGCGGCCCCAGGACGAAACCACGAGCCCGCAGCACCCTCTACGCCTACTTCGGCCGCACGCACCCGCACCTGCAAACCTGGTCCCGCACCTACGAACACCTCCGGGAGGTCACCGAAGCCGACGTCCGCGCCGTGCTGGACGCCCAGCGCGGACACGAGCGGGCGGGCACGTTCACCTCGCTGCGCTCCCTGTTCGCCTTCGCCCGCCGCGCAAGGGTTTCCTTCGCCGATCCCGCCCGGAAAGTCCACGTCGGACGCGCACCGAAGCGCCAAACAGTGCCGCTGGACGAAGCCGAAGCTGCCACGATTCGGCAGGCCGCTGTCTCTCCGCTGCAACGGCTCGTCGTCGGCCTGGTCGCCGTCTACGCCGTCCGCGCGACGGCGGTCCGAACGCTCACCCTGGACGATCTGGACTTCCGCTGGAAGCGGATCCGCATCGCCGGAGCGGCCCGCCCGATGCCCGATCTGGTGCATCGGCTGCTTCGGAACTGGCTTGTCCAGCGACGCCGGAAGTGGCCGCACACTGGCAACAGGCACGTGCTGCTCAGCCGCGTATCCGCTGCCGGGAGCGGTCCGGTCAGCGACTACTACCTGTCCTGGCACCTGGCCATGCGCGACATCCCGCTGGAGCGACTGCGCGCCGACCGCATCCTGTCCGAAGCCCTGGCCGTCGACGCCGATCCGCTACACCTCGCGGCCGCGTTCGGCCTCAGCATGCAGACGGCCATCGACTACTCCGAGATCGCCCGCACGCTCGCGTCCCGGCCAATCGAACAGCCGGACGCACCCTCCACTCCGGACCGATGATCGCCGTCCCTGCCGTCGTCGCACGACTGGGTTCGTCGCGAACCCAACGCCTTTTCCTTCAGCGCAGGCGAATGCTTGTTGGGTTCCCACTGAAGAAGCTTCATTGAGGCTGAACACGTCTGGTTCTCAGGAGCAAGATAGTGTTTTCCATAGGAAAACACGGCACTACCGCCGCACGTCGTGGCACGCTGGACCCAAGGGGGTAGAGGGAGCCAGCTGCATGACGACCCGGCGAAGGGGTCGCCTCGACGGCGAAACCCGCACCAAACGAACCGCGCCGATCGACTGGGCGCCGTCCGAACTCCTCGTCATCGAGACCGCAGCCGCCGCGCGCGGCCAGTCGCCGGTCACGTTCATCGCCCAAGCCGCGCTCGCCGTCGCCAGCGGCCGCTACCGGCTCACCGAGGGACGCGGCCCCGCCGGGCTCACCGCCGAACAGGTCACCCTGATTCGTCAGGTCCTCGCCGAGCAGACGCGAGTACGCCGGTTACTGGCATCGGTCGCCGGGTCGTTGAATCAGCTCGCCGCGACCGCGAACTCCGGAGTCTCCCCGACCACACAAGCCCTCCACGCGGCGCTGACCTACCTGCGCACCCAGCTCTCCCGGCACAACCACGTCACCAACCGCCTCGCCGACCTCATCGCGCCGAGATAGAGCGTTCCATGATCGTGCACGCGGCCCCGAGCGGGTCGAACACCACAGGGCTTCTCTCCTACCTCTACGGGCCGGGCGTCGGGCCCGAGCGCGGCGGAACCGAGCACGTCGACCCGCGCACCATCGCCAGCTGGGACGGAGTCCCCGAGATCCACACGCCCGTACCGCGCACCGATGGCGGGCAGTCGGTGCGCGACATGGCGAGCACCCTCGACCTCCCCGCCCGGCTCGCCGGCGTCTCCCCGACCGGCCAAACCGGGCACATCATCGTCGCCAACCACGACGACGACCCCGTCCTCACCGATGACCAGTGGCGCGAGATCGCGGAAACGACCATGCGCCGCTCCGGTTTGTGGAACGGCCCGGACGACGGCGCCGCAGTGCGCTGGATCGCGACCCGCCACGACGACACCGGCATCCACATCACCTACTCCCGGATCCGCGAGAACGGCCGTGATGCAGGCTGGATCAACTACACCCGGGCCTGGGAAGACATGCGGCACGAGTACGAAGCCCGGTACGGGCTGACGCCGACCGGATCGGCGGACGGCACCGCGCGCAGGCCCTACCACCAAGCCGAGGCCAGCCGAGCGAAAGCCGAACGGCACGCCGTCGACGGAGACCGGCACGCGCTGCCCGACACCGCGCGGCTACGGCACTGGTGCACCGTGATCGCCCTCGAAGCCGGAGCCGAACAGGGCTTCGTCGACCGGCTCCGCGCCGCCGGGATCACCGTCGCCGAACACCGCGACCCCACCGGCGCCCTGCTCGACTACCGCGTCGGCATCCGCACCGACAGCACCGGGCGCCCGATCCTGTACCAACTCGGGAAACTCGCGCCCGAACTCCGCCTCGACGAGCTCCGGACCGCGTGGAACAGCGCCGCCGACCACACACCGGAGGCCGTCTCCGCCGCCGTCGACGCGCTCGAACGCGCCGCCGCCAACGCCCCCGACGAACTCACCGACGACGAATTCAGAACCATTGGGAAAGCCACCCGCGACGTCCTTCACGCCGCCGCGGCCTACACCGACCTCGACGAGCTCCGCGCGGCCGCCGAAGCCGCCGACCGCGCCGGACGGCTCGCCGCGCACGCGCCGATGATCCCGTCCTCCTCCCCCGGCCCTGTCGCGCAGATGGCGCGCGATCTTCGTGTCAGCGCCGGAATCCTCGTCAACCAGTCCGGTGAGGACGATCCGGACCGGGACGTCGCCGTGCGCATCGTGATCGCGGTAGCGTCGGTTCTGGTGCAGGTGGAGGCCTGGCACGAGCTCGCCGACCGGCGAGCCGCCGCTCACGCGGCCTTCACCGCGCGCGAGCACGTGCTCCAAGCCCGCCGCGCACTCACCACCCCACACCGTCCGGCCGCCACACGGCCGGTCACACCCCGGCAGGGCGTAGCCGGGATCGACACCAGCGCCGCCAGGACGATCCCCCGGCCTCAAACGCCGACGGACGTTCCGCGACGTCGCTGACCCACCGATCCGGGGAGACGCCCATGCCCGCGAACAACGAACTCGAGACCCTGCCCAGCGCGCCCCTGCGCGACACCGCCGCCGTCGCCCAGACCCTCGCGCAGCTGCGCCTGCTCCACCTCGACATGCTCCAGCGCATCCAGGCCGAAGAGGAACGCGAGCGCCAGCGGGAGCTCGACAAAGCCGAGCGGCGCCAGGAGCAAGAAGAACGAGATCTGGCGCGCCGCACCGAGCAGGCCGAGCGGGACGAGCAGCGCCGAACCGAGCAGGCCGAGCGCGACAAGGAACGCCGCGCCGAGATGGACGAGCGGGAGAAAGCCCGCGACGAGAAACGCGCCAAGGAACAGGCCGAGCGCGACGAGCAGCGCCGAACCGAGCAGGCCGAGCGCGACAAGGAACGCCGCGCCGAGATGGACGAGCGGGAGAAAGCCCGCGACGAGAAACGCGCCAAGGAGCAAGCCGAGCGTGACCAGGCACGCCGGAAGGAGATGGACGAGCGGGAACAGGCCCGCGACGAGAAACGCGCCAAGGAACAGGGCGAGCGGGACGAGCAGCGCCGCCGGGAGCAGACCGCGCGGGATCAAGACCGCCGCGCCGAGCAGGCCGACCGCGAGGCGAAACGGGCCGCGGAGTCTGCCGCGCGGGACCAGGAACGCCGGGCCAACCGCGTCGAGCAGCTCAGCGAGCGCGCCGACCGCGCGAACAGCACCGCGCGCGAAGCCGTCGCCGACCTCGCCGAGCAAGAACGCCGTCTCGAATGGCTCAAGCAGGACGCCGCCACCAAACGGCAGGACTACGACGAGTTGGCCGCGAGCAACCGGCCCGACTGGGAAAGGAAACGCGCAGCCGATATCGCCAACCGCGCCGAGGAGGAAGTCAGCCGGGGCATCGCCGCCGTCGCCAAAGCAGACCGGCGTGTCGAGAACACCACGGCCGAGTACCAGACCGCTCTGGCGTCGCTCAAGAGCGCCCGCCAGGACTACGACGCACACCGGCCGCGCCCCGAGACCGGGCCGGTCCCACAGAACCCGCAGGAACCGGTGCACACCGAGAACCAGAACCCCGCTCCCCCAGCACCCGGGCCCGAGCAACCGGCAGCCGAAGCCGACAACGTCGCGGCACCGGGCGCGACTCCGGCCGAAACGGCCGGAGCCGAAGAACCCGACGTCGTCCTCACCGATCCGGAAGGAGCCCAGGCCCTCGCCGCCGCTCAGCGCGTCGCCACGCCCGCCGAGGCCCAGCACGACAGCGCCGCACCCACCGAGACGGCGAAGCCCGCGCCCGCGCCCTCGCCGGCCGCCGAGCAGACCCAGACCCCCAAGAAGTCGCGGTGACCGGCGACGAGAACAGTCCGCTCCCCGCCGCAGCGGCAGCGGCCGCCCACGTGCTCAATCCCGCCAGCCACCCCACCCCGGACGAGGAGAAACCCGCGGACGACGACAACATCGCCGCGCGGCTCGGCGAGCAAATCGCGAGGATCCAGGCACTCGAACAGCAGGTCGAAGCCCTTACCCGACGCGTGAGGAAACTCGAACGAGTGCGACCAGCCGCGCCCGGGTGATGCAGCCTGGATCATCCCGGCGTGGCCCTGGTGATCCACGCTGCATCATCACCGCGACCGGCGGGCGGACTAGGCCGTTGCGGACGGAGCAGATCCAGCTTCACGAGCTGGGGGTCCTGTGAACACGCCCCGGAACGCCGTTGTTCGCCTGATAGGCCGCGAATTCCCAGCTGCCATCACCGCTGACGCCCGCATTCCACTGGTGCGTGCAGGCCTTCGGGCCGACCTCGCCCAAGAACCCGACCCGGGCCCAGAACAAGGTCGACACCGGATCCCGGAACGGCACCATCGTGACCGCGTAGCCGGTGCACCGCGCGCGGGCCGCGGAGACCAGAACCCGCCCCACGCCCATCTGCCGCCGCTCGACGTTCACGGTGAGCGCCAGGACGAGCGCCGTCGAGCACGTCCGGCACAACGACAGATCGATGGACCCGAACGTGTCCCCGTGATGCACCAACGAAATCCGTCCGGGCCCGGCAGGAACGTCCGGCGGAGTCACGATCAGCGACAACGCCAATCCGTCGGCCTCACTCGCGGGCTTCTGATTCGGCACCGCCGTGTCGATGGTCACCCAGGACCCGCGGCCGGGCCCGCCGGCGCCGGGTACCTGACGGCACGCCTCGCACGTCCGTTCCGGCGCCCGATACCAATGCGACCACGTCGACGTCGCCGTGACGATCCGCAGGTCGCAGCCCCAGGGGCAGCGTGCGGGCGTCTCCGTGATCCGTCCCGGGCGAAGGGGCAGCCGCTCCTCCGGCACGGTGTCCATGGGTTTCTCGAACATGCGTGCGAGTGTACGACGGTTTTCGCATATCATCGGGAGTATGGAGCAGGAAGCACGTCGACCAAAGCGCTGTGGATGCGGAAAGCCCGCCGGGCCCGGAGGGGTTCTCTGCTGGGACTGCTTGTACCGGATCTGTATGCAGCCCGGTCTCGGCGAGGCCGCTGCTCAGCCTGGCCCGGCCTCAGAGTGATGCAGGCTGGATCACGGCATGTGCTGGCGACTTCCTGTGCCTGCCCAGGTACTACGAAGCGGCAGCGCGCCAGACCTGCTCTGCCGCTTCGGACTCGTCCGTAGGCGCGGGCGTGCGCAGATTGGGAACATCCTTCGTGTTGATCCAGCGGATGACCGTGGGGCGCTGACCAGTGGCGATGAACTCGCCGACGGCGGCATAGACGTACTCGGCGGGAATTTCCTCGCCCTCGCACCAGCTCTGGGGGTATCCGCCATGCCAGTACTCATGGTCACCGTCGCGCTCCGTGGTGCCCGCGGGCGCGTACGACGCCTCAGCTGTGTACCAGCGCAGCACGCCGAGGTTCCCGCGAAGACCGACCCGCATCATCGGCTGGTCGTCCTCGATGTGGTGACTCCAGAAGTCCCACACGATGCCGAGGGGCTCGCCGTTATCCGGGTCGACTGTGGCCGCGGATCGGAGCAGGCCGATCGCGTCGGGAATCGCGCGCAAGGTGGCGACCGTCGCCGTGTTGTCACGCCGGACCGCGTCCAGATCGGGCAGTGTGCTGGTCACGTGACTGGCCTTCCGTAGTGCTTGCGGAATGGGCGATTGTCCTGGTAAGAGCCATGCAGCGTCAAACTCTTGGCTCCGTTCGAGGGAAACGCCATCGTCAGCACCCTGTCGCACACCGCCTTGAAGCCTTGGAACTGCTCCGTTCCGCATGGCGTGTTGTTGATCGCCATCTCCACCTTCTCCACACCAGGGTACTTCAGCGCAAGAGCGGCTGCTTTCACCTCGACGTGGTACTTCAGGAAGTCCGCTTGTGTCTCGCTGAAGCCCAGGGATTCCAGCAACTTCTTCGCGTCGATCACCTGTGGATCGTTCTTCCCGCCGCCCGATCTGATCGGCGGCGCGATCCGGCCGTTGACACGCGGTACTCCCACCGTTTTCTGCTTCGGGGCGCCGTGAAGGCATCGCTTCGGCAGCAACGCCGCGAGCTCTGCCGCCTCTTTCGGGTATGCGTCACCATGTTGGTTCGTGTAGGACGGCGGCGTGACGGCCGGCGAGGACGGCCTGGCCGCAGCGTCCGACTTGCTGGTTTCAGCAGCGGCGGGCCCGTGCTCGCCGCGCAGGTCGTCGACGTAACCCATGATCCTGCCGCGAACGGCGCGGAGTTCATCGAGGTATTCGGTGACCTTCGGCGGCACCGAAGTGCAGATCGTCAATACCTCCTTCGCCTCGTAACCGGCCTCGCCGAGGGCCTGGAGGTAGGCGGCTTCGGCGTCGGCAAACTCCGGCTGGGCGTGTTCAAGAGCCTGGTGGGCTGCGTCGAGTTTTTCGACGGCGCCGAGTAGCGCCTTGATCATTTCGCCCACGGAAGCCACGGGCACAGCCTGCCATCACCTGATCACGTCCGTGAACCAAGCGTGGACCGCGTCGACCACAGTGATGCAGGCTGGATCACGACGGGGTCCGGCGGCTCGGAGTGGCGTGTCTATCTGGCATCTGCCGGAAGCTGAATTGGCCGGTTCGCTGGCACGAGCCGCAGAGCCTGCTCAAGGAAGCGGTCCCGGAGGTGCGGGACCGGGCCGTGCGGTTCCATCCCCAGCCCCATTCGCAGCGTCGAGGCGGTACCCCGTTCGCCAGGGCCCGGCGGCCGAGGTCGTCGAGGTAGGCGGCGACCTCGGGGTAGAAGGTGCGCAAGTGGGCGAGTTCGCCGCGTTGGGCGAAGCTGCCGCAGAGGCATTCGCCGGACATGTGCAGCAGATCAGCGACCTCGTTACGGGGCACGTCAGGGTGCATCGCCCGGTAAGTGTTGAGGTCCAGCTTGGTCCAGTTCGCCAGCGGCGCGATCCCGGCGACGGCGTTTCCGCCGCGGCGGCGGGACTCTTCGCGGCGGCGGCCAGCGAGGAACAGCACCCGCTGACGGCGCGGGTCGGTGTTGAAACGGCGGCGGACGGCGTCGAAGGTGCGTTCCTTGAGCCGCTGGAACATGCGGTCGTGCTGCCCCGGGCCGGGGAAGCCGTGCGCGAGTACGAAACGTTCGTAGCTGTCCTTCTCGGCGGGGGCCTTCTCGATCAGGGGCAGCTTCCACTGCCTGCACGTGTCCCGGACATGCTGCCGGGTGGCTTCGATCCCGATCCCGGTGTTGGCGTGGACGGCGTGGCTGACGCGGCCGCGCATGAGGTGCGCGAGGACGTTGCTGTCATTGCCGCCCGACCACATCAGACAGCTCGCGGTCAGCTCGTGGGCGACGAAATGAGTGTGCAGGGCTTCGTCCACGATCTCGTGGGCCTGATCCACCAGCGCGCGGACGCGGCGTTCCCGGTCCCGGCGGGACAGCCCGGCGACGAGTTCGGCCGGAGAGATCGTGTGTCGGCCGGGACGGGTGGCGTCACCGGCCCAGCTGCCCAGCTCGAAAAGATGCTCGTCCGTCATGGCGCGCCGGGCGGTTCGGTCGGCACGGGTTCCCGGTCGTACGGGGGCGATTGCGCGTGCCGGGCGCGCGTCGGATCGGCATGGGACCTCGGGGTGCACGCGGCGAACGGCCCGTTCTCCCCCAGCAACGCCAGCAGCATCGGGTCGAGGTGATCGCGGTGCCAGGTGGACAGTCCCGCGCCGGCGTTCGGGGCCAGTTCCTTCCACGCGCGATGACACGCGGCGAGCCGGACCCAGGCCTCCGCGTGCGCCCACCACCGGCTGCACCAGCGCATCCCCGGCCGTCCGAGCGGCCGCAGGTAGACCGGGAAGAGACAGTTCTCCAGCCATTCCAGCAACTCCGCGGTGTCCCACTTCGCGGCCTCGGGCTTCTTCTTCTCCTTCTTCGCGGGTGATCCAGCCTGCATCAGGGGCGGCCCTCGCGAAGTCGTGCGTCAAGCTCTTCGTAGTAGGCGGCTTTCGACTCCTCGACAATGTCGCGATAGGACGTCTCGTACCACGGGATGAGCTGGACCAGCACCGGCCGCCGCCCGGTCGCGAGCACCAGCCCGGTTCCCTTGGGCAGCGCGCGGACGGCGTCCGGCGGGAGCGCGTCCCGCTCCTGTGGACTCGAGGTTTCCGAATGTCCGCCGTCGCTGTAGGTCGTCGACCGCTGGAACACGTCGTGTTTGCCGACCGCTTGGGCGAGGCGCTGCATCAGCCGGTCGTCATCGATCCCGGCGCCGAACAGCTTCAGCGTGGCCGCGCCGTACAGCATTTCCATGCCGACGTCTCCCCAGACCTTTTTGCCCTGCGCCCAGGACTGAAGGATGGCGATGATCTGAACGCCGATCGATCCGGCGAAGGACGCCACTTTTGGCAGCCTGTCCCACGGCGCGATGTTCCCGACCTCGTCGAGGCAGGCGGTGACGGGGACCAGGAGCCGGTCCCCGTGGCGTTCAGCTTCCTCTTGGCAGCAGTCGAAAAGCTGGTCGAGGAACCCCGCGAGCAGGGGCGCGGCCGCGCCGGCGGAGTCCTTGGACATGAGGTACATCGCGTCCTTGGACTTCACGAAGTCCCGCATGTCGAATTCGCGCAGCCCCGGCTGACGGGTGACCCACCGCAGCACGTTCGGGTTCCGCAGGCAACTGGCGCCGGTGCGGGCGGTCTGGAAAATGGAGTCCCGCGTTTCGGGGTAGACGTTGAGCGTGCCGCGCAGGCTTTCGGCGACGCTGCCCGCGCCCTTGTCCTCCAGGATCCGGACGGGTTCGTCGTCGGTCGGGGCGTTGAGCCACCGCCAGACGTCCCGCATCGTCAGGCGGTTCAGCGCGGCCGCGAGGAACAACGCGGAAAGCAGGTCCGCCGCGGCGTCGGCCCAAAAAGGATCTCCCCCGTTGGGGACGATGGCCTGAACGAACTGCGCCGCCAGCTGCCGCGCGCTCTCGTCGTCGACGACGAGCCGCAACGGATCCCACCAGAACGTCTGCTTCGCGCGGGTGACCTGCTGCGGGTCGAAGCGCCACACCGTGCCGAGTTTCTGCCGGTACAGCCAGGTATCCCGGTAGAGATCCGGCTTGTTCGCGGTCGCGACCACGGCGCCGGGCGCGGCGAGCACGCGGGGAACCGCCCGCGACGTCGTCTTTCCGGAGCGCGGCGCCATCCACGCGACCTCGACGTCCTCGAAACCGGGGAAGATCTCCGGGCCGGACGGGAGCACGGTGCCGAGGACGTCGCGCACATCCGCGCGGCCGCCGACCCGTCCGGCCGTCATCAACGCGGGGTGCAGGCGCGCGGTCTCGGCCGCCCGCGGCTTCGCGGTCATGCCCTCGACGTCGGCGCGGGCGTTCACCGCACGCGCCGGGGCGAGACGCCGATAGTCCCGTCGACGTCGACGGATCAGTGATGCAGCCTGGATCACCCCGGCCGCGACGGCGAGCACCAGGACGCCCAGCACGACGAACGTCGAGGCCTTCGGGATCTCCGCGCGGCCGGTGGCGAGCTCACGCAGAGGCCCGATCCCCCAGCCGAACGCGGGCGGCACCCAGCCGCGTCCGTCCAGAATGGTCGCGGCACCTTGCGCGATCCACAGCAGACCGGCGAACACCTCGACGGCCGCGCCGAGGCCGAGGACCAGCCACGGCACAAGCAGATCATCGCGCCGTCCCGGTTTCGGCTCCGCTACGCCGCCCATGCCTGATCCGTGTCATGGAACGGTTTTTCCGACGCGGGCAGCCGCATCGTGACCGGGATCCCCAGTCGTTCGCGCGGCTTGATCATGAGCTTTCCACGCCCGGGATGCTGGAGCGCCGGGGCCCAGGTCGGAGGAGCGGCCCAATGCCGGATCAGTGCCTGTTCGTCAGGGCTCATCGGGACGATGCGGCTCAGTTTGTCCAATTCGGACTGAGGCTGTGCGAGGCAGATCGAGATGGAGCAGCGCGCGATAATCCCCCGGGCTTTCGCCCGGTCTTCCGGTGTCGGCAGTGCCTCGAAGTCATCGACGCTGTGCGTGGCCATGATCGATTGCACGCCGAGGTGCCGCCCGAGGCGGGTGATCTGGTCGGACAGCTCGACCATGCCCGCACCGGCGCGCAGGACCCGCCAGTACTCGTCATAGAGCTGCACCCAGGTCCGCCGGACTCCGAGAGCCTGCCCGGCGTCGATCAGCGCCGCGGACCAGCCCCACGCCGCCAGCATCGCCACGGCGACGGCGGTATCTTCGGCGTCGGTGGTCAGCCGGGACAGATCCAGGCACACCCCCGGCGTGCCCGGGTCGATCGAGAACGTCGACTCTCCGTCGAACAGCCCGGCGAGAGGTCCGCGCAGCAGCAGGTGCAGCCGGACCAGCAGCGGCCGCAGCAGCCGCGCCAGCTCGGCGGAGTCGACCGCGAGCATCGCCGCGCGGATCTCCTCCGGAGCCTCCCGCAGGATCACCGCCAGGTCCGACAGCGTCGGCGTCGTCCCAGGACTGCGCCGCCGGTGCAATTCGTAGGCCAGGGCGAGGCCGAGGCGTTCGGTGTCGTCGAGCGGGCGGCCGGACGCGATCGTGAGCCCGCCTTCGGCCAGCGTCAGCGCCCGCGCCTGGATCTCCTGCCGGATCCGGTCCCGGTCCGCCGCGCTCACCTGGTGGAGCACCAGCCCGAGCGGGCCCGGGTCTAGCAGGTTGATCCGGTGCAGGCCACGGCCCAGGGTGACGCTGGTGCCGCCCAGCGCGTCGACGAGACGCCTGTGTTCGCCCTTGGTGTCGGCAGGCACCAGGACGCCGGTGCCGAACGCGGACAGGCCCCACATGATCCGGCGCGCGACCGTCGACTTGCCCGTCCCGGGCTCACCGGTCAAATAGGTCGCCGTGTTGGTCGCCCACCCGTTGCGCAGGTACTCCCCCGCGTCGAAACCCACCGGCTCACGGGTGAACTGGTGGACGCCGATCGGGACGCCGGCGGCGGGCACTCCGGCAGGCAAAACGAACGGATAGAGCCCGGATACCTGCGTCGTCGAGCCGACCCAGCGCGGCAGACCGGGGGTGATAGGTGACCGGCCCGCGCCTCGCATCCGCCAGCCGAGCGCGGGCGGCACCGGCTTGTCCCGCGCGGCGATCCACTCGGCGGGCAGCCCGGCGTCCGGCTCCGGAAGAGCGCGGTTCTGATCGGCGGCGAAGGCCTCGACAGTGTCGTCCGCCGTCGCGTCCACCGTGGACAGCGCGGCCGCCGCCTGCTCCGCCGGTGATGCAGGCTGGATCACCGAACCCGGGGTTTCCGGGGCCGGGCGGGTCATTTCGCCTTCCCCGGTGTCCGGGCGGCCAGCTCGTGCGGGTCGACGCCGACACCGAGCGTCGAGCAGAAGCCGAGCAGCTGGGCGCCGTAGAGGCGCACCAGCCGCAGCCGCGCGCCCCTCGCCCGGTTCTCCACGTCCGCGCACGCCGCCGGAAGATCGGCTTTGTCCAGCACGGTGACCGTGACCAGGATTCCCGGCTCCCCCAGGCCCGCGCCGCGTGCCTGCTCGACCGCCGTCGACGTCGCCTGTTCCGCGTCGAGCCGCTCGCGCGGGGTGAAGTCCCGGCGCGCCTTGCGGGCCGCGGACTGTCGGACCGACGCGGCGAGCATTTCGGCGTCGACCACCGAGGCGGCCGTCGCCGCCGGATACGGCTGGTACGTGACTGCGACCCGGCGCGGCCACCGGCCCGGCGCCATCAAACGGCGTAAAACCTCGTGGCGAACCCGCGTGGCCGGAAGATCGCGCAGCGCGTAAGTGACCGAGAACCCGGAATCGTGTTGCAGGTGGTCCCATTCCTCGGTGGCGGCTTGGGGTCCGGCTTGCTGCCAGCTCACTGGCGCCTCGTCGGCGCGGTCGCGTTCGATCTGGGACCGGGTGCCGGGGTCGAATGCTGCGCGGACCCGGGCGGCGGTCCATCCCGGTGTGGCGCGGCCGAGGACCCGCACACCGCCGTTGTTCAGTCCGTCGACGACCCCGCCGAGCGCGACGGAGGTGTCCGCGACGGCTTCGACCATCGTTCTCGGTGACGTCGGCAGCTTCCGGGGATCGAAGGTGACGGCCGCCCATTGGTGCACTTCGGCCGTCTGGCCCGGTAGCTCGTCGAGCACGTCCGTCATCAGCGACCGCGCCAGTTCCGGCGCGTCGTCGACCTGGTGGGCGAGCACGTAGTCGCGGACCCGGGATCCGGCAGACGGCGCGGTCTCCACCACGATCGTCACCGACCGGATTCCCGCGACATGCCCGAGCCCGGCCTGCCACGCTCCGAAGCTGTCCACCCAGGACTGCGCGGCCGCTGGATCCGCCATCAGCGTGCCCGTGGAGGTGAGCCGGACCTGCGCGGTCAAGTAGCCGCCGCGCCGATCCCAGATCCACGCGGCCGGCTCGCCGGTCACCTGCCGGACCGCGAGCAGCTCAAGCGGCGCCAGCGGCCCCGGAAGGTAGGAGGGGCCGGGAAGCTTCGCGACCACTTCGGACCGGTAGGAGGTGAAGCCCCGGCGGTGAGCGCGGGCCCAGATCCAGCGGCGGACGGCGATCACCACCACCGGTGTTCCGGCCGAGCGCACCAGCACCGCCGCCGCGACCAGAAGGCCCGGTATCAGCGCGTACAGCCCGGCTTGCGCGTCGACGAGACCGACCAGCACCGGGATGCACAGCGCCACCAGCACCGCGGCGAGCGAGCTCCCGGGCAACCCGAAGACCTCGAATCCTCGTCTTCTCCTCCAGCCGCCGTATGTCCGTGCCATCCCTACGTCCCCCGTGATCCATGCCGCGACGGGGTGATCCAGGCTGCATCACCCGGCCTGTGGTGTGTGGTCATGTCGGTTCGTCCGATCCCAGCGGGGCGGGGTCGGTCGCTGTCTCCGTCGCGCTTTCTGCCGCGCCGATCGCCTGTTCCGCTTGCGCTGCAACGGGATTGCCGCCTCCGCCTGAGGTTGCGGGTGTATCGCCCCCGGCAGTGGCGCCGCCGCTCGCTCCGGCCGTCGCCGCGGCCGCCGCTTCGTCCTCACCGCCGGACGGCGTGGGGTCGGCGAGATCCGCCGCCGCTCCCGGCCCCGGCTCCTCAGCCGGGCCCGCACTGTCGGAATTCGCCGGGGTGTCCCCACGCGATCCGCCCGGCGACTCCGGGCCGCCGGTCTCCATTTCCCGGGTGTGTTCGGTGGCGAGACCGCCGGGGTTGGTGCCCTCGGACGGATCCGGGCCGCCGGTGTCGGTGCCGTCGGTATCGCCGTCGCTGTCGCCCCCGGTATCGGAGCTGTCGCCTTTCTTCCCTTTCCCCGCGCCGCGCCGGGCCATCGCCAACCCGGCGAGCCCGGCGGCGGCCGCCAGGCCCCCGCCACCCGAGGCGAGCGACGTTCCCGCCCAGGAGAAAAGTTTGGCGAGCATCGGCAGGGCGATCACCGCCATGATGAGGATGACCAGCCCCCGCAGCATCGTGAGCAGGTCCGCGCCCGTTCCCAGCGTCAAAAATCCAGTGGCGTAGATGGTCGCGCCGACGGGCGGATAGATGACGATCGTCAGCGACCACGTCACGACGGTCTTGATCGAGTCGGTCCGTCCTTGCAGCACGGAGGCTGCACCGGCGAGCGGGAGCATTCCGGCCAGCACGACGAGCGCCGCCGTCCGGAAGAGCATCAGAATCCATTGCACCAGCGCCACGAGGATGGCGAACAGGGAGATCATGATGATTCCGAAGGACGCCGTGTAAGGATTCGCGGCCGCGACCGCGAACCGGTCGCCGAGGTGCTTGCCCGCGTCCTTGAGAATCCACGCGCTGTAGGCCTCGCCGCCCGCCTGGATCGCTGCCAGCAATCCCAGCCCGGCCGCCGAAATGATGATGAACGTGACCAGGTTGGTGACCAGCTGCATCAGCGGTTCGCCCTTGCGAGCCAACGCGGTCCGGATCGCCGCCGCGATCACACCGAGCGTCAGCAGGATCATCGTCAACGGCATCGTGTACGCGCGCACCGTCTTCAGCGCCGGTGACCCGAAGTCCACCGAGGACGTGACCGTCCACCAGCCGAGTGACGTCGTGATCAGCTGCCCCGCTGCCTGCCCCGCGGACTTCGCGGCACCGTCCAACACGGACCCGCCGACCGCTTGCGCTCCCTGCTGTGCGGCAACGGGCGCGAGCGTGGATGCCGTGTCGCCCCACCGGACGACCTCGCAGACGACGGTCGCCAGCAGGTTTCCCGGTTGGCACATCCCGCTCCCCTTCTCCCTGATCGGACCTGATCAACCGGCCGAGGTGAGTTGCTGGCCAGGCATCGGCGCGAAGCCGGGCGGGACCTGGTCGACCTGGCGGCCGGCGCCGGTCGGGACGACCAGCCGCCAATCCCCGTCCAGCCACCGCACCCGGGCCGTGCCGGTGATCAGTGCGTGCTGGGATGGGCGGGCCGGATTGGTGGCGCGGCTGAGCACGTCCATCCGGACGTCGTCGACACCGACCTCAACCAGGCGGTAGCCGACTACCACCGTCGCCGGTGCCCCGCCCCGCTGCTCGAGTGCCGCACGCACGCCCCGGATCGAGGCGAGATAGCCGGAGACGTCGCCGGTGGTCTGCCGCGCGATCGCCGGACCGAACACGGTTTCGTCGCCGGCGAGCCCGGACGACCGCGTCAAGACGTTGACCGCCGCGATGACGGCGCCGTTCGGATCGTGGGTGAAGCCCGACGCGACTACTCCGTCGTTTGTGGACGGTCCATGCGCGAGCGACAGCGGAACCATGGTTCCCTGCAAGGAAAACCACCGCACGTCATTCGGCGGCCACGTCAGCCCCGCCGCCGGGGCAGCGTCCGGCGCCGTCGGCGCGGCGGAGGGAGCCGTTCCCGTCGGATCGTGCGAATCCGCGTAGACCGCCGAGGCGATCACCAGACCTACAACGAGAACGACAATCCCGGCCAGGACCAGCGGCCAGCGTCGACGGCGCGGGGCCCGCGAGCTCCAGCTCATCGCGGTCACTCGTCCCACATCAGGCCACGGACGATCGCGGCCGCGCCGGTGATGATCAGCGCCGCCCCGATCACCCACGGGATTCCGATCGCGCCCTGCGCCGCCATCTCCGACCGGTTGCGGCGGCCGAGCGCCATCATGATCCCGCAAATCGCCAGCCCGACGATCACGGAGAGGATCCCCAGGCCTTTCACCCAGCTGACCACGTCCGAACCGAAATTTTCCAAGCCAGGAGGCATGGACGGCGGCGGATCCAAGTCGAACGGTGGTGTGGGTTTCGGCTGTCTCGGATGACCGAGCATCAGCGCCTCCTTATCGTCGGTAGCGCCAGCGGTGGAAGGGCGCACGCCTCGCGCGCCCGCGTCACCGCGCGGCGAAATGCCCGCCCGCTCGGCGGGGTGAGTCCGTAGGGGCTGGTGCAGTTCCGCCAGGCCCGCGTGTACGGGAGGTGGACGACGTCCTGGACCAGCGGCCCTAGCAGCGTCAGCAAGGCCCGCGAATCGGCGGGAGCGCGTCCGCGGCCGTCACCGACGACGATCAGCAACGGGCGCCCGCCCAGCAGCGACAACATCGTCAGCGCGCGGCGGGCCCGGGTCATCGACTGCACCGAGACCCCGGCGACCAGCACATCGGGCATGATCAGCGGTCCGAGATTGTCGGTGCGCCACACTCCGGCGTCGCGGCCGTCCAGCAGCCGCGCCACCGCCGAGGTGCCCACTCCCCCGGACGCCCCCGCCACCACCAGCGGCACCCGCTCGGCTGATCCAGGCTGCATCACCGGATCCGCCTTCACAGGTGATGCAGGCTGGATCACTTCGTCGTCCGGCTCCTGCGTGGTCGGCTCGCTCATGCGCCCACCCGCACGGCCGAGGGCATCAAACCCGCGCTGTTGAGCGCGTACGGGCGTTGTCGAACGGTCTTCCCGTTCTCGGGGGCCTCGACGAGCTCGCCGGGTTTCACGACCAAGGCGACGTGATGGATCGTCTCGGCGTTCGCCGTGTTGTGCGCCCAGAACAGCAGGTCACCGGCTTGTGCCTGCGCGACCGGTATCTGTGTGCTGCCGGGCGTCCGGTACTGCATCCGGCTGGT
>NZ_JADBEJ010000006.1 GCF_014873915.1 Amycolatopsis roodepoortensis | reverse complement strand
AGCCACCGCCAGTCGTGTCCTTCCGGCAGGACCGGGTCCTTCCCCGCCCGGACCTGCTGGTCGAGGTCGTCGCACAGGCACCACAGGCCCTGGGCCAGCAGCTCCACGGTCACCAGGTCGGTTTCGCAGAGGGCGGCCGTCGTGGCGAGCGGGTGATACGAGACGCCGGCCCACGATGCCCAGCCCAGCGAAACGCCGTCGATGCCGACCGGCACATGGTCATCCGGCGCGAAGCCCTCGCTGAACAGGCGTTTCTCGATCTGCCGTGCCTGGTGAAGATCAGCTGAGCCTGACCCGAGCAGGACACGGGGCGACGTCATCAGCCGCATCGCCGTGTGTAGGTCGCGGGCCGACCACGCGGGCTCGTCCAGCCAGAAGGCGGTGAGGACGTAGCGGGTGGGCTGCTCGCCGTGCTGGAGGACGGAGGCCAGGTGACGCGCGAGCCGCTCGCGGGTGCTGCGGTGGGTCTCGCGGCGCCACACCGCCAGCTCAGCGATCGACTCCGGACGATGCGACGTCTTCGCGTGCAGCACGGCCACGCCCCAGGCGAACACGTAGAGATCTCCGCGAACGGGCCGATCGCCATCGAGGACCAGCTCGACGCGATGGGCGCTCGCCCACCCGACGAAGCACTCCTCCGCACCCAGCTCGTCGACCAGCTGCCGCACGTTCGGCCCGACGTGAACCGGGACGAACTGGTGCGCCGTCACCGCGAACGTGCCGTCGAGGGAAACCGCGGGCCGCAGGCTGCCGAACAGTTCGTGCGCTGGGCGCCGGTAGGCCAGGGAGTACAGCCGCGCGTACGGGTCATCGGTCCGCTTCGGCGCGGAATCGCCAGCCTCATGGCGGATGAGCGTGCGGCGCACGCTCTCCGCGTCCGTGGGCACAGGAATGCCGGCCTCCAGCCCGATTCGATGCAGCTCTCTGGCCGCGCGGTCGAGCGACCAGCCGAGCCGGTCGCGACATGCGCGCAGCGCTTGATTAGAGCCTGCTTGATCTTCGCGAGCCGCCGCCAGTGACATCCCCGATGTCACCCCCATGTCCGCGCTGTCATCTACCGGGCCCTTCCTGAACAGCTGAAACTTGGTGCGAAAGCGATCTTTGATAACTCAATCAGTGTGACCTGCGCTCGCTGCCGGTCCAAGACATGAAGGAAGGCTGAGTCAGAATCTTCGCGCTCTCTGCTAGGACTCGCAAGGAAGCGAGGCTTAGCAAGGTCGTGCATCGTGATCATCGCTGATGCTACGAAGCGGAAGTGAGCAGAAAAAAAAGGGGTGAGACCAGGTGATTCCTGGTCCCACCCCATGTCAGTGCTGCTTTGCGGAGAGAGCCCCTACCTCGTCGAGGCGTAGATGGCCGTGGCGTCGTCAGACTTCTTGTTCCGGTGGTAGCGCTCGCCGAGTGGATCTGCGTCCTCGATCTCGCGGACACGGCGAATCAGCTCGGTCGGACCTGAGTTGGCGAGAAGATCGAGCGCTTCTTCCCAGGTAGTGGTCTGGAAGTCGTCGACGAGACGAGAGGCTCCGTCACTCAGAAGAGCGAACTGGCGAACGGCTGCCGCGTCGAACTCGCCAACCAGGGCATGTTCGACGGCTGCTGGGACGGCTGCGGCGATCCAGTAGCCGCCCTCGCGGTTCTGGGCATCCAGCTCGACGCGCTTCATCGCGATGAGAGCATCAGCTTTCTCTGGTGCGCCGATGGGGTACTGGTCGGCCAGAGCTCTTTCGGCCGCAGCCGTTTTGCTCACTCGGTGATCACTGATCACTTCGAGCCCGGCAGTCGTGTCGGCGACGATCGTGACGTCGCCGAGCACGATGTAGTGCAGGGCTTTGTCTTGAACCCGAACGATTCCGACCGCTGCGGATGGGGCGCCGGGCCGTTGCAGGTCGCACTCGGGGTGCAGGTTCGCGACGTCCACGATGGCGGCCGCGAGGACGTCTGGCAGAGCAAGTTGGCGGTCCGCCGCAATGGCGATGATGCTCGCGCCGAGCTTGCGGGTGTACCAGGCGGGGCCGTGGTGACAACCAGTCTCGGTGCGGACGGTGGCTCCGTCGAGCACCACGATCAGGTCCGGAGTCGCCGCCATCCAATCCTCGTTCGAGGCGTCGCCGCCAGGGACGGTGGCTCCGGTGAGGAACATGGTCAAGGTCCTTACTTGTCGATGTAGATCGGCGTGGCGAGCTCTGAAGATTCGATGGTCCGGCTTCCGGGGTCATAAGTGCACTTGACCAGCGCGGACCAGCGCTTGGTCTTGACCTGCTGGTAGAGATCGGTGACGTGCTCGCAAAGATAGTGGGCGACCCCGAGCGTGCCCATCGCGTGGATGCCGGCGACGTACAAGAAGGTGCCTTTGCCGTCCGGTCGGGGAAGCCTGCCGACGTAGCCGTAGTCAGCCGACTCGCCATCGTCAGCTGGCGACCAGTAGTCCGTGCCGGTCGCGCGATCGATCAGGTACCAGCCCTTGTCGCTTGTGCCGAACCCCAGGTTCTCGTCAGCCTCAAGAACCTGACCAACGAGAGGCAGAAGCCGCGGGCTGGCCATGACGATCAAGTTGGAACGCGTCAGGCGCACCATGCCGGGAGGCGGGACGATCTCGGACGATGCCTTGAGGCCGTAGGCATCGCACGTTTCGGAGATCAGGTCGAACGCGGCAAGCGCCGGCGCTGACAACACGGCAGAAGGCTTGACGTTGGGGCCGCCTGTGCCGTCAGTGCGGGTTTCCCACTTGCCACCAATCGCGACAGTCACCGCTGCTGTGCCGAACAAGGCACGCTCTGGCTTCGGGCCGGACGACAGGAGCTGGTCTACGCGCGACCGCGTCATGCTGAGCATCTTGGCGAGCTCTTTCGGGGTGTAGCCGCTGGCGATCAGCTCGTCGAGCGCTTCTCGTCGGAGGCGGCTGATCTCACCCACCACCTCTTGATGCCAGCTCAGCATGCGTCCTGCCCGCGTTGCGCGTTCCTCGGCGGGCGCGGCCGCCAAGGCCTCCAGGTCCGCCTTGACGAGGTCCTTCACGTCATCCACGTGGGTTTCCTTCCGCTTTTCGAGCTAAGTCTGGGTCAATCTTCGCATAGGTCTTGACGACTTCAAGGGGGGTTGTCTACTTTGATCACAACCCCCCTTGAAGAACCACAGGGGGCTGTTAGGCCAAAAGTTTCAACCCCCCTTGTAAGGCTGAGGGGGATTGAGTTGGTGGCTTTCCGGTCCAATCCCGGAGTCGTCGACAGCGGGTCTGCGCCCGTGGTGGTTCGCTCCACTCCCCCGGTTTTCCGGTGAGGACTCCCTGTAGATGCGGGAGATCGCAGAGAACTCGATAGGACCGCGAAACCTAGGTCCCTACGAGCGCGTATTTCCAGCCCGCCAGGACGGTAAGCCCGAGCGATGCGCGCCTAGGTATCCCCGAAGTCGAGGCGGTCCCTTTTCTCTCACGTTCTTGCAGGTCAGACCGATCGATGCCTGCCGGTTGCCCGCCCGCCACTTCCCCGGCGGGCGGGCCTCCGGGAGTCACCAACGAACGGGAGATCGACATGAGCAACACCCTCGCCGAGTACGCCGCCACGTTCACCCAGGTCGAGTTCGACCTGCTGTTCGCCACCGACGACCGGCTGCACGAGGTGTTCGAGCAGCTGGCGCTGCTCACCACCACGAAGGACGAGCGCGTTCACCGACAGCGCCTCGCCGAGCCGCGGTTCGCCGCGGACCTCGTTCCGTTCCCCGCCGGTTCCGGTCACGAACACCTGGAGGAGGCAGCATGATCACCGAACACGTCATCCGCGATGTCGGCCTGGCCGACCCGCAGCCCGTCCCGCCCACCACGGTCCCCGAGCCGGTCGGTTCGCCGCTGCTGGCGATGGCCACGATCCTGACCGCCGGCCTGATCGCGCTGTTCGGCTCCCACGAGCCGACCCAGCTCGTGGCCGCGCTTGCCGGTCTGGCCGCGTCGTTCTGGCTGTACCGGGTGTTTCGGGCCCGGGGACAGGTGCAGCGATGAGCGCCCCCGCCACGGATTCCGTAGACCTCGGCGCGTTGCAGCACGACGTGCTCGCCAGTGCAGTAAACAAACAGCTGCTGGTGCACTGCCACACCATCGCGTTCAACAGCGGCATGGATCCGGTCGGGATCAGCGCCCGGATCACCCGGCTCAAAGCCGAGATCTCCGAGAAGTTCGACGTCCTCGTCCACCTTCAGGACGCGATGCGAGCCACCTGACCCGGCGCTCCGGCACCGGGGGACCACACGCTCTCCTCTGTGGAGGAACCCCGAGCGCGTGTGGTGCCCAGGCCACCGGATCCCCCTCGACCCTCACCCGGCAGGATTTCCCCACCCGCACGAGAAGGAAGGACGCCCCGTGCCCGACGCGAAGCACCTCGGCCCGGCCGAGGACCAGCCCGACGACATGTTCGCCAAGCTGGCCGCCGAGCTGGAGAAGATGCCCTCCCAGCTCGACGACATCAGGCCGGCCACGTCCCCACCCGCACCGGCCGAGACGGACGCGGCCGAGGCCGAACCGGCGCCGGAGGCGATCGCGGAAGCGCCTGCTCTCGTGCCAGCCCCGTCCCCCGCGCCCGCGCCGCCCGCGTCCGTCGCCGCGGCGCCGACTTCGTTGCCGCAGCCGATGCCGCGCGTGGTCGACGACCCGCCGCCGGTGCGGCTGAAGAAGCCGGAACCGCCGGGGCCCAAGCACTTCCGCACCGCCGGGGCGCTCAGCGTCGGCTACTGGATGTCGGTCGGTGTCGGCGCGGTCGGCCAGATCGCCTCGGTCGGCTCGCTGATCGCCAGCGGCCTGGACGGCAAGATGAAGATCCTCGGCTACGTCGCGGCGGCGTTCGGCGCTGCGTTCGCCGAGATCACGATGATCGGTGCTGGGTCCTCGTCGCTGAAACGGCGCTATGCGGGCGGGACGTGGAAGTCCTTGCTGCTGATCGCCTGCCTCGTCTGCGCCTACGCGACGTCCCTGAACGTCCTGCACTGGGCTCCGATTCAGTTCGGGCTCGCGGTGATGTTCGGTGGTGGCTCGCTCATCGGTTTCGCCGCGCACACCATGGCCGAGCACCTGGCAGCCAAGGACTACGAGATCCGCCTCGCCGAATACAACGCCGCCGTCGCCGAGCGGGACGCCAAGATCGAGGCCCAGGCCGCGTCGCGGCGCCGCGCCGAGGAGAAGGCGTTGCGGGACGCGGTCAAGACGGTTCCGCAGCCGAGCGCCGAACCCGCCCCGGTCGCGGCGGCGCCGGTGAAGCAGACCAAGCCCGCGCAGGCCAAGCCCTCTTCTACCGGGGTCGTGGACAAGCAGACGGCGGTCCAGCTCGGCATCGCCCGCCAGGCCCGCACCCCGGCGATGCTCAAAGAGGCACTCGTCAAGGAAGGGCACGAACTGCCCGCCTCGGACACCACGATCAAGAACTGGTGCCGCGAGATCAAACAGCACATCGGCCAGTAACAAGGAGTTTCGCCGTGGTGAACGTTGACCTTGATCGCGCGACGTTCCGGCTGGCGCGGGCGGAAGCGGCCCGCGCCAGCCTCACGATCGAGGCCTGGATCGCCCTCGCGATCGACCGTTTCGCCGACGTCGCGCACACGCCGGACACCAAGCCAGGTGCCCGGTCGGCGAAGGCGAAGCCCACTGCGAAGTCGGCAGGGAAGCCGAAGATGACGAAGGACGACGTTCTCACCTGGGCCCGGCAGCGGCCGGATCCCGAGACCCTGACCCCGGCCCCGGTCCTCAAGCACTTCAAGGAACAGGGCTACGAGTTGGTCACCGACCGCGCTGTTCGGTACTGGCTCGCCGACATCAGGAAATAACTCCGGTCCAGCACCGGGGGAACGCTCGCGGAGGTCGCCCTTCCCGCGGTTCGCGAGCGTTGCCCAGGCCCCTGGAACGGCCCGCCCGAGACAGCCGGAAGCCGCGTGGTGAGCAGCCACACCCGCACGGCTTCCGGCGCCCACCCCGCGTAGCGCAGCCCTCCCCCTCGTTTGTGCTGCGCGGGAAACGCCGGTGGCCGAGCGCCGCAACCCCCGATGAAACCTGCCTGGTTTCAGCGCGCGCTCGGCCACCGGCCCTCACCGTCACTTCTCCCTCGTCTTCCCCGAGCTTTTGTTGGCACGCCTGGAAAGGACTATCCGATTGGCTCGTGAACGCTACGAACTGCGCCTGGAACGCCTCGATGGAGGCCGGTTGCCGAACCGGGTCGAGGCACTCACCGAGTTCTTCGACCTCGACGACGCGCACGACACCGAAACCACGCTGGCCAAGCACTTTCTCCCGCTGGCCTGCGTCGCCGAGGGCGAAGACCCGAACGGCGACCGGACGGAGATGCCGTGGCTCGCGCGCTACGTCCTGAGGATCTACACGCCGGGCAGCACCCGGCTGGTGACCTCGTATCGCGGCTGGCGGGTGTAGCCGATGGCCGGTCACCGCAGGACTCGCAAGCCCGGCACACCGACCGCGCGCCGGCGTCATCACGAGAACTCGAGGGCGCTGCTGGCGGAGAAACTCGCCGCCACCAGTGACCCGGTCCAGCGCCTGGCGCACGGCTTCGACTACGCGCGCGCCGCCGCGGCGCGGGCCCGGCGCCGGGATCCCGGCGCCGACGTCACCGTCCTGGAGGCCGCGCTGCGCGCGCTCGTCGGCGCGGGCGACCAGCTCATCCGCTGACCCATCTCCGAAAGTCCCCACCCCATGTAGAGGAGTGATGCCCATGTCCGCCGTGCACGAGCTGCCCCAGCCGACGCCCGCGTCCACGACGGACCAGGCCCGGCCGCCGGTCCCGCCGGAGACCGACATGGAGAAGACGATCCCGAACATCCCGGCGATCCGGCCCGACACCCACCTCAGTGTCGTTCCCCCGCCGGGCACCAGCGGCCCGGCCGGGGACAACTGGATCGGCACCGGCGAGCCGGTCGGAGACAGCGGCGGGTCGCCGGTCGACCGGGCGAAGGCCTGGACCGAGGACGTCGCGAAACCGTGGGCGAAGGACCTGTTCGGACCGCCGGACATCGCCACGAAGGACCGGCCGTCGCTGCAGAAACTCCGCCGCTACGGCAAGGAGAACACCCAGACCCCGAACGTTCCGGTGCTGCGCGCGGCGAGCCAGGCCTGGTCCTGGATCGCGATGTACCACGCCGCCCGCGGCTACACCCGCGCGTGGCTGATGGAACGCCCGGTCCGCGCCGTCGTGTTCCTCGCGCTGCTGATCACCGCGTCGCTGCTGCCCGGCACCCGGACGGTGCTGACGGTCCTGCTGTGGCCGGCGCACACCGTCATCGAGCTGCTCACCAACTACTGATCCGCCCGACCGAAGGAGTCCCGCATGTACATCCTGTCCGCCCTCGCGCTGTTCGTGTTCTGGATCCTGATCCGTAAGCGCCGAGCGAAATGGATCCCCGACTGGTTCGCCTGGCTGATCTCCCCGGCTGTGCTGTTCCTGGCCACGACGGCGTTCGCGCTGTCGGACATCGGCCGCTTCCTCGGCGGCATCATCATCTGGGTCATCGGCTGGCCGGTCACCTGGTTCGGCTACGACGGCGCGATCCTGGTGACCATCGTCGCCGCGGCGCTGTTCATCGGCACCGTGCTCGACATCGGCGTCGACCGGAAACCCGACGGCCTGGCCAAGACCGGGCTGGTGCTGCTGCCGATGCTCGCGGCCGGATGCCTCGGTTTCGTCGGGCGGCTCCTGGGTTCGATCGTGACCGGCACCGGCGGCGTCGGCCCGCAGGTCATCGCCGCCATCACCGGCTGAGGCCCGGCCCGCGTGGCCAGGCCCTCAGCCCGCCCGAGCCCCCGGGCGTCACCACCGCGGGGCGGCCCTCACCGGTGTCACCACACAGCCCCCGCCCGGGGGTGTGCGGATGGGCGGGTTCGACTCCCGCCAGGGGCGCGCACAGACCACCACCCCACCGAGCCGCAAAGGAGGAAACGTGCCGTGGAGCTGCTGTTCATCCTGATCATCAGTGCCTACCTGACCAGGCAGGCCGCGCAGGCCGTCCCCGACGCCATCGCACTGGCCAAGGGCAAAACCCCGCCCAGCATCGAGAAATGGAAACTCAAGCACCCGGACAAGCCGATCAAGCCCGGGATGCGCGGCTACTTCGGCCGGATGCTCACCAACAGCGTCGAGGCCTGGGCCGACCGCTCCAACCGCAAACACCGGCGCCGCAAGATGCTGCAGGCCGCACGCCAGAGGTACGACGACTCCGAGTGGCTGCGCAAGAAGATCGCCCGCACCGACAAGCGCGCCGAGCGCGCCGAGCGGTGGGCGGCGAAGTTCGGCGTCATGTGGGACAAGACGAAGTCCGCCGCGACCGCCCGCCGGGACGAGAACGCCGCCTGGGACGAGGACGCGGCCTGGGACGCCAACGCGGCGCGAAGCGCCAGCACGGCCGCCGATGCCGGCGCGTCGTCGACGTCGCCACCGCCGGGGCCTGGATCGGCTCCACCGCCCGGGGCGATGCCCCCGCCCGGTTCTATGCCGCACGGTGGCGGCCGGGCAGCTCCCCAAGGCGCTCGGACCTCGCCGGGCGGAACTCCTCCGCCCGCCGACGACTACGAGGAACCGATCGTCCACGACAGCGATCGCTACCGCTTCAGCAACGGGACGTACCCGTTCAACGACACGCACCGCGAGGGCCACGGGCTGGGCTTCGGCGGTCCCATCTTCGACCGCTCGCAGGGACAGGCCCCGGAGGCGGAGCAGCCCGGCACGATCCGCGCCGAGGGCGAGATCGTCCGCGACACCCCGCCCGAGCCGCCCGCGCCGCTGCAGCTGGAAGCCGGGCCGAGCAGCGGCTCCACCGAAGTCCTCGACGCCGAAGTCGTCGAGGACTCCTCAGCACCCGCCGGTTCCCCGGCGGGCTCCCCCACCGCAACGACCATGGAGGACGCGAACATGACCGCCAGCGCCGAGATCACCAACCTGCCCGCGGCGAAGGCCTACACCGCGAAGATGACCGAATATTTGGACCGGATCAACGGTGTCGTCGAGGCCCAGAAGGCCGAGATGGCGACGCTCGCCGCGGATCTCACGGCCGAGCTCGGCGACGCCGAACTCGCGATGAGCTCCCTGCAGAACAACGGGTTCAGCGGCGACCCGGTCGCCCAGTTCCAGCTGGCGAACGAGCAGCTGACGCAGATGCAGCAGGCCCTGGCGAACGCCGAACAGGCCCTGAACCCGCTGCCGGACAACGCGGCCAGCGCGAAGGGCGCCTACGACAAGGCCGCCGAGGCCTTCGACCGTCAGGTCGGGATCGCAGAGCAGGTCCAGGCCCAGGCCGCGACCGGCAACGTCGCCGACAACACCCGCTTCTACGAAAACGCCTGACCGCCGCGAGATTTCTCGCGGTAGTGCCGAAAGAGGACACCACAAGGGGCACCGGCCACTGGGCCGGTGCCCCTGGTGGTGGGTGGGTCCGACTCCCGCCCGGCGCGCTCACCCCTATCCGGTCACCGAGCGAAAGGACTTCCGACCATGGCCGACACGAAGACCGCCCCGGCCGCCGCGCCGGTGGCCACCGACCTCCCTCAGCCCACGCCGTCCCCCGCGACGGGCCTGCGGGGCGTGCTGGGCACGCTCACCTCCGCCCGCGACAAGGTCACCACCGCCAAGGAGAACGTCACCCAGGCCCGGAAGAAGGTCCGGGCGCTCGGGTGGCGCAACCGCCGCGCGAGCTACCCCTGGAACGCCGCGGCCGCGACCGCCGCGCTCGGCGTCGCCGGGTCGGTCGCCACCGAGTTCACCGACGTTCCGGTCGATCTCGCGATCGCCGGGGGCACCGGCGCCGTCGCCCTCGCCGGCGGCTGGGCTCTGGCGAAGAAGTACTCGGAGCAGATCGAGAAGGCCGGCATGACCAGCCGTGTGCAGGCCGGGACCGTCGCCTCGTGCGCCTGGTGCCTGACCACCCCGCTGACTGGGGCGAACGCGCTGGAGATGTGGCTCGCGCTCGGCCTGGGCACCGTGGCCCTGTCCGCCCGGTGGTGGCAGCGGATCCGCCCCGGCTACCCCGCCGGCACCGAGCTGGTCCTGGCCAGCCCGACCGACCTCGTCCCCACGACGGAGCCGGACGCCGAAGCCACCGCGGTCGCCACCGCGGCCGAGTCGATCCTCGAGGCGTGGGATGCCACGGTCACCGTTCCCGGCGGGCTGGTGCCCGGCTCGAAGCTCACCGAACCGAACCTCGCGGATCACCGAGTGAGCTTCACCGTCGTGCTCCAGCCGGGCAAGCAGACCGTGGACGACCTGCGTGCCCTGGCGGGCCGGATCGGCTCGGCGATCGGGTTCTTCGGCAAGGACATCGTCTTCGACTACGGGACCTTGCCGACCCATCCGACCATGACCGTGCGGATCAGCGCCGAGGTCGACACCAGCTACACCGGCCCGGTCGTCATCGTCGAGGGCGAGGACCTCTTCATCGAGATCGGCCCGTACGTCGACGGCGAGGGCGCGGTCCGCTACCACGTCGCCGGGCCGAACTCGGTGAACAGCGGTTTCGTGCTCGGCTCGAAAGGGTCGGGCAAGTCCCGCGTCCTGGAGATCATCGCCGACGGGCTGCGCGCGCTCGGGATCGAGATCTGGTGGATGGATCCGCAGGGCGGTGCGTCGTCGAAGGCGCTGAAGGACCACGCGGACTGGTCGCTGATGGGCCTGGATTCCGACGAGCACACCCCGCTCGAACTCGCCTACATCGGGAACATGCTGCACCTGTGGCGGGCGGTGTCCAACGTGGCGAAGATCCGCGAGGCGGAGAACGTCGCGATGGGCCTCGACGGGTTCACCCACACCCGCGAGCGCCCGGCGATCATGGTGATGATCGACGAGTGCCACAAGGCGTTCAACCTGAAGAACCCGATCACCGGCAACACCTTCGGCTACGACTTCGGCGAACTCGACCGGGTCACCCGGAAGCTCGGGATCGGGTTCATCGGCGCCTCGCAGATCTTCACGATGGAGACCTTCGGCAACGCCGCGGCCTTGCGCTCCGGGATGATCACCGGGAACCTGCTGATCCTGCGCATGATGGAGAAGAGCCACTGCGGGCTGCTGCCCGGCTCCGCGCCGTCCCCGCTGAGCCTGCGCAAGGGCGGCGGCTACGGCTACGCCATCGACACCGACCGCGAACACGTCATGTGGCGGGCCCGCCACATCGGTGACCGCGCCGCCGAATACCTCGCCGCCAAGCCGAAAGCGACCCTGGACGCGCGGGCGGCGAAAGCAGCGGGACCGGTCTACCGCAACCGGCACAAGACCGCCGCCCGCTACACCGAGAAGGCCATGGCCACCCTCGAGGCTTTCGACGCGGCTCCCGAGGCGACCGCGCTGACCATGCTCACCAGCGGCCCCCGCCAGCCGGAGCAGAACACCAGCACCGGCACCAGCGCGGCGCCGGCGGCGAACGCTGGTGGCGGGATGGCGTCGGTGCGGATCCTTCCGGTCCGGCCCTCGGCCCAGACCACGAGCACCGCCGCCAGCGGTGCGGTGGCCGCCCCGGACGGTGTCCCCGCCGCCGATCTCAAACCCGGTGCCCAGCGGGTCATGATCCTGCTGCGCGATGGGCAGGCCTGGCACACCAAGGACATGGCCGAAGCGCTCGGCATCAGCGAACAGGCCGTGCGCGGGCACATCCGCTCCATCGGCGAGACCCGCCTCGACAACCTCGGCAAGGGCCGTTACCGCATCAAATAAGCCTCGCCCCGACGGGTCGACCAGCAACAACACCCTCATGTGTTTGCGAGGCCTGTGAGGACTAAATCCCTCGCAGGCCTCGCAAGCACGTCGTGCAGTGACCACACCGGAAGGAACAGCATGTTCGGCAGGAAGCGCTCCACCTCCGACCCCATGACCCCGGTCTCCGTCAGGCCCCGCCCGGATCGGGGCAGGTCCCATCCGGTGCCTGCCTGGATCCACGACTGGCCCGCCGAGCTCGGCGACGACATGGTGACCGACCTGCTCGCCCTGCACGAACGGCTGCTCACCAGCGCCATCGGCTCCCTGCCGAACACGCTGTTCGTCGACGCCGCCGCCATCATCCGCCAGCTGATCAAGCTCCACACCCGCATGAACCCCTACGACGTCGAGATCGACCTGCGCAGCGAGACCCAGGCCGCGGCGACCGAGGTCCTGTACGTGCTCCGCCACGCCAACCGCGTCGCCGAGCACGCGACGTTCGGAGCGCTCCGTGCCGCCGATGGCTGGGTCGAGCACGCGAACCTGCGCGTCACCGTCGCCGAGACACAAGCCCGGCGCCAGAAGGACAGGTCCACGACGCACTCCGGGCGCACGATCGGCCGCCGCGAGGTGTCCCCGGCCCGCTGACCCGTGTCCTGACCGCACTCCGCCCGCCCCGACGGCCCCGCCCCGGTTTCCGGGGAGGGGCCGTCTCCGTTCCGGGAAGGCCTCCGCACTTGAAGCCTCTGCTGTTCTTCGCCGCGCTGACCTTGTTCTACCTGGCCTACTGCTGGTTCTACCCCTACACCGCCTGCGGCAACTGCGACGGCGGCAAGCACTTCACCGCCGACGGCCAGTACTGGCGCAAATGCTGTCGCTGCAAGGGATCCGGCACGAAGATCCGCCTCGGCCGCAAGCTCCTCGGCGGCACCCGCGACCTGTAGCGCCACACCATCGTCCGCCGTATGCGAGGACTATCCGCTCTCGCGGACCTCGCAGAACTCGCCACGCCTCCGACCTGGAAGGACGCTGCTGCATGACCGGCACGCTCACCCACATCTCCCCCGGCGACGCCGCCCGATACCTCGACTACGCCGACCTCGTCGACGGCGTGGTGGCCGCCATGGAACACAGCGACAACGACCTCGAGGACGCGCAGCTACTCGACGAACTCGCCGAGGCCACCAAGGAACAGGCCGCCCTGACCCGCGCCGGCGTCGACGTAGACGATGCCCGCGTGCTCGCGCTGCTGGCCGACGTGGCCAACGCCCGCGCCTACGGCCGCCCCCGCAAGACCGGGCTGCTGCCCGAACTGGAACAGCGGCCTTACCCGCGGGCCGTACTGGACCGCATGGCCGACCCCGCCGACGACCAGCCCGGCTGGGTCCTGGCCGTGCGGCTCAACGCCCTCATCGACCACGCGCTCGACCTCGGCCTCGGCACCCGGCTCGCCGAGCGTCTCGCCCTGGCCGTCACCCGCCGTCCCGACGGCCTGAACGCCGAAGAGCACGAGCAGGCCGACGGCATCGGCGTCGACGAGCTCGACGCCGCCTGACCTCTCGCACATCCCGTTCACCACGCACAGAAAGAGCACCCGATGACGACCATGATCACCATCCCCGCCGCCAACCCGGCCCTGGCCTGGGACCACTCCGGCAATCTGGGCCTCGGCAGTCGGCTCGACGGCGGCGGTCCCGCGTGGTTCGACCTCGCCGACGACCTCCACGTCTCCGGCGGCGTGATCACCGGCCCGAAGGGCTCCGGCAAGAGCACCACGGCGCGAGCGCTGGTCGCCGCGGCCCGCGCCAGCCAGGCCGTGCCGGTCACCACCCTCTACACCGCGCCCTTCGGCGGCCTGGACAACCCGCTGCTCGCGCGGATCGCGAGCGTCCCGATTCTCGGCGGCGCCCCGGACACGGTGATCGGCCTGCTGCACGACGCGGCGGAGGTCCGCGCCGAGATCCTGCGTGAACGCGGCCTGGGCACCCTCGCCGGGACCGAGCTGCCGATCCTGCTCGCGGTCGTGGAAAACGCGGCGCAGGTCGTCGACAACCGCCCGCACCGCTGGGCGCGGCTCGCCCGCCACGCCAAGAAGCTCAACATCGCGGTCCTGGCCACCCTGGAGTGCGAGGACGACCCGACCCTGCCCGCCGGGCAGCGGGCACTGTGGCGGCAGCTGTCGGAGACGAACCGGATCCGCATGCGCGGGAACGGCACCGAAGCGGGCACCGCGCGGATCCGCGACGGCGCCGGGCACGAATACGACACCCGCGTGCCGTACTTCCCCGACGGGGATCCCTGGGTGCACACCGAGATCGCGCCGGACGACCCGCTCGACGAGGCGACCGCCGCGGTGTTCGGCGACTACTACACCGCCCCGGACGCACCGCGGGTGACCGGGAGCTTCACGTGATCCCGGCGCTGGCGTTCATCGGCGCCGTCGCGTTCGCCGTCCTCGGCGTCGTCGCGCTGCTGCTGGCCCGGCAGATGTACCGGGCCGCGATCGCCGCCACCCCCGCCGAGGACGACTCACCGGTTCTCGGCGACGCCCCGACCCAGCCCCTCGACCTGCCCCGCCAGCCGATCCTGGAGAGGACCTCCCATGCGTGAACTCGCCGACATCGCCGACGCCGCCGAACTCGATCCGCAGGCCCGCCCCCCGGCCTCGCCGCAGCTGCGGCTCAACGGCTACTACCGGGGCTGGCTCGACGGCGCGCAATCCGCCGCCGAGATCGTCCTGCTCGCCAGCGTCGCGTACGTGTTCTACCTGGTCGTGCTCGACCGTCCCGGGCAGTGGCTGTGGCCCGCCGCGACCGGCCGCAGCCCCCAGCACCTGCTCACCGGCGGCCTGATCGCCCTGCTGTTGCTGGGCATCTTCACGGTCGGGCACCGCGCCATCTACGACGACCTCGGCCGCACGCACCGTCTCGACCGGCTCGATGACTTCGAGCTTCATGAGCTCGCCCGCAACGGGCGCGCCCAGGTGCGCAGCACCCGGCTGCTCCACCTCGCGCTGGCCACGCCGCTGGCCGCCCCGGCCATCCCGGACCTGGTCGCGGCCTGGACCGCCAACACCCCGCAGGCCTTCGGCGCGGCCGGACCGCAGCTGCTGCTGCGCCTGACCCCGGTCGCCGCGCTCTACCTGCTGCACCTCGCCTTCGACCGCGGCCTGGACGCCGTCGCCGACCACCTGGAACACCGCCAAGACGCCGCCCAGGACGCGGCGCTCGAGGACGCCCAGCAGCGTCCGGGATTCACCAGCGCACCGCTCATCTGATCCCACCAGCCACCGCGTCGGGGCCGGAACCACCAGGTTCCGGCCCCGACGCTTCTTTTCGGAGGTTCCTTCATGGCCACGATCCCCGCCTTCGCGCTCGCCGCCGTCCTGGCCGTCGCACCGGCCACGTCCTGCCAGCCGCCCGCCGGCGACACCGGTCCCCGGCCCGCTAGTTCGTCGGACGTCGAATACACCGCCTCCTGCGACGGCGCGGGCAACGCCTTCGACGTCAAGCCGAACACTCCGGCCGCGCGCGCCGAGGCGCAGCGGCTCTGCCGCCGCACCCACACCATGGTCCGCGACGCGCCCTGGCCCAGCGGCTGGAAACCCGTCCCGATCCCGGAAGGGACCGGCTGGTGAGCACCCTCCGCGTGCTCATCGCGGCCCCGGCGAGCGGGAAGACGTCGCTGTGCCGCGAGAACGCCGCCCGGTTCGGCACCGTGTACTCGCTGGATCGCGCCCGCGCCCAGCTCGGGCTGCACGCCCACGACCACACCGTCTCGGCCGCCGCGGTCGCGGCGGTCCACGCCGAGATCGACGAGACCCTCGCTGACGGCGTCGACGTCACCCTGGACGCCACCTCCACCGTCGCCGAGCACCGGGCCCGCTGGCTCGGCCTGGCCCGCCGGCACGGGGCCCGACCGATCGCGCTCGTGCTGCGCGCCGACCTTCCCACGATCCTGCACCGCAATGCGCTGCGCGCCCGGCCCGTCCCGACCGACGTCGTCGAGCGGATGTGGCACGAGGTCCAGCAGCTCACCGTCCCGGCGCTGTGCGCCGAAGGCTTCGCCGACGTCAGCGAGCTCGACGGCTACGGCCGACCGCTGCGCTGACCCACCTTCTCTCCACACGCGGGCCGGACACTGCCGGCCCGCGCCTCGTCCTGCCCCCGCACCGAGGGAGATTTCCCATGCCTGCCACGACAAGCCCGAAAAACCTCGACGTCGTCGACGCGATCACCGCCGCCGCGTTCCCGGTCCCGGCGCTGGCCCAGCGCACCAACGACCCCGCCGTCCTGGCGAGGATCGCCCAGTTCGCCGATCACCAGGCCGCCGTCGCCCAGGACCTGGCCGCCACCATCGCCCACCGGCTGCACACCGTTCCCGGCGACGCCGAGCGCATGGTCGTCCTCACGCTCGCCGCGGCGCAGCACTGGCGCTACCGGCTCGCCGTCGACACCAGCGAAGTCCGACGCGGCGCGGGAATCCCGCTCAACCACGCCCGGTACCGGACCCCGATCACCGACAGCACCACGAACTACGACCGCATCGGCTACGTCGGCCGCGTCCGCGACGGCGCCCACTGGGATCCCGCGTTCCGCATCTACCGGGGCGGCGCCGCGACTCCGGCCTTTCACACGCTCATGGAGGCCGGCCGACGCGCGCTCGCCCGGTACGACGCCGAGGCCCCGCATGGCGCGGTCTTGCAGAACTTCGTCGAGCTCCCCGACGGCACGCTCGTGCTCGGCAATCGGCTCCTGCGCGGATACGCCGCCGACGACGCCGCGAAGGAACTCACCGCGCGGATCGCCGCCCGCGGCGACACGGGCCGGATCGACACCGGCCGGATCGAGACCGGCGGCACCCCGATCTACACCGCGACCGCGACCGCCGCCGACCGGGCGCGCCTGTACCAGGCCGCCATCACCGCCTTCGCCGCTGCGCTCATCACCACCGACGCGGCGGCCGCGCTCCGGAGCTGGGTCCACGGCGCCTACTGCCTCTACCAGGCCCCGCAGACGAAAAAGGGCTCCGACGCCGTCGCCCGCGTCGCCCTGATCGCCTTCGGCACGCTCGCCCTGGGCCACGTTCCCCAGCTGCCGCACGACATCGACCTGCGCGGCTACGTCGACGGCCAGACCGCGTTCACCCGCGACCTGCAGGCCCTGCAGCGAGGCTCGCGATGATGGGCCGAACCCACGCCGCCACCGGTGTCCTGGCCGGTCTGCTGCTCGGCCCCGCGATCGGTCTGCAGGGCCTGGCCGAGATCGGCCCGTTCGCCGCGACCTGCGCCGGATACGCGCTGCTGCCCGACCTGGATCACCCCAGCAGCACCATCACCGCAAGCTCGGCCCGATCACCCGCGGCCTCTCGGCTGGGCTGCGGACGATGTCCGGCGCGCTGTACCGGGCCACCAAAGGGCCCCGGGACGAACAGTGCGACGGCACCCACCGGCACGCCACCCACACCGTGCTGTTCGCCCTGGTGATCGGCGCAGTGTGCTGGGCGACCACGACGGCCTGGGGCGGCTGGGCGGTGCTCGGCTGGCTGGCGTTCGGGCTGCTGCTGGCCTACGACCGGCTCGGCGCGCTCATGCTGGTCCCGTTCGGCATCGCCGCAGCGAGCTGGTGGACCCAGATCGACGGGCCAGCCGGACTCGGCCCGGCCGCGCTCACCGCCCTCGAGGAGTCCGCCGGCTGGCTCGGCATCGCCGTCGCCGCCGGCGCGATCACCCACTGCCTCGGCGACGCGCTCACCGAATCCGGCTGCCCGTTCCTGTTCCCGCTCCCGATCGCCGGTGAGACCTGGTACGAGCTCCGGCCACCGAGCCTGCTGCGCTTCCACACCGGCAAAAAGGTCGAGAACTGGCTGGTGTTCCCGCTCGTCGTGCTCGGCTGCGTCGCCGCGATCCCCGGCGTCTGGCCCTACCTCGTCGAGGCGTTCCACAGTCCCGGCTCCGTCGCGACGGCCTCGTTTTCGCTCGAAACCCGCTGACGGCGGGCGCGCTGATACGAGCCTGGCTATCCGAAGCAGCTCGTTCGATTTCCCCGCACACCAACAAGAAGAGGAGTTCCACTTGTCCGCATCTCCCGAAGCGACCGCGACGCGGTACACGGCCGACATGGTGCTGTTCACCGAGCGCGGCGGCGTGCTGATGGTCCTGCTGATCGACCGGCGCTGGGACCCGTACCAGGGCAAGGCCGCCCTGCCTGGAGGGCACCGCGATCCCGGCGAGAGCGACGAAAGGGCCGCCCGGCGCGAATGCCGCGAAGAGACCGGCATCGACGCGCCACAGGAGCTGATCCAGGTCGGTGTCTACAACGAGCGGGGCCGGGACCCGCGCGGCGACTACTCCACCACCGCCTTCAGCGCGGTCTTGCCCGACGCGCCCGATCCCGTCCCCGACAGCGACGCCGAGGCCGCCGCCTGGCGGCCGGTCCACGAAGTCCTCGAAGGCGACCGGCTGGCGTTCGACCACCGCCGGATCCTCACCGACGCCGTCGCCGCCCAGCGCCACAACATCGCCGCCCTGCTCAACATCCAGCACTGAACCAGCGACACCCCCGCCGGGGCCGGACCTCACCTCGAGGCCGGTCCCGGCTTTCGTTGTCCACCAACCACAAACGAGGACGAAGACCATGCCCATCACCATTCACAGCGGCCCAGGCGACACCATGCCCGGCCGGGACGACGAGCCGGACCTGGTCCAGCTGGTGATCGCCCGGCTCGGCAGCCACTTCCGCGGCCGCTGGGACCACGAGGCGCTCGATGCCGCCGCGACCGACGTGCTCAACGAGCTGGCCCACGCCGCCGGCGACTCCCACACGCCCACGCCGAGCCAGATCGACGAGCTCGCCGCGGCCGTGCGGGCACGCGGTGAGGCAGGTGCCGCGTGAAGCGCCTCGCCACGATCACCCTGGCCGCCGTCGCGATCCTCGCCACCGCCTGCGGCGTGCCCGCGGCCACCGGCGCCCAACCCGCGCCCATGTCGATGTCCGTGTCGGCCCCGGGTGATGCCGGGCAGCAGCTGGCCGAGCTCCGGGTCGCACCCCGCGGCTCGATGGACGGCTACGACCGGAAGAAGTTCCCGCACTGGGACGAGCAGGGCAGCAGCTGCAACACCCGCGAGGTCGTGCTCAAACGCGACGGCAAGGACGTGGTGACCGGCCCGGACTGTGCCCCGACGTCCGGGACCTGGCCCAGCCCCTACGACGGCGAGACCTGGACCAAGGCGACCGATGTGGACGTCGATCACATGGTCCCGCTGGCCGCCGCGTGGGTGTCCGGCGCGAAGTCCTGGACCACCGAGAAGCGCCGGGCGTTCGCCAACGACCTCACCCGGCCGCAGCTGCTCGCCGTCACCGACAACGTCAACCAGGAGAAATCCGACCGGTCGCCGGATCAGTGGAAGCCGCCGCTGGTGTCCTACTGGTGCCCCTACGCCACAGCCTGGACGGCGGTCAAGCACCACTACGGCCTCACGGTCACCGCGGCCGAGAAGGCCGCGCTCGGCGACATGCTGAAACGGTGCCGGCGGTGACTCCGTTCGCCGGGCTGTCCCGCCCGCTCACCGCCGGGCTCAGCCCGCACGCCCGGGACCTGATCGCCGACGAGCTGATGACCGTCGTCGTCGAGATCCGCAAGGAAGCCAACGCCTGGCGCGTCGCGAACTCGACCGGCATGGAGGCCACCATCGTCACCTGCACCGGGCTCGCCGACGTCCTCGTCAACCGCGCCGAGGTTTACCGGAGCGGACGATGACGGTCTACGTTGACGATTTTTCCGCTCCTGCAAGGGTCGGCGGTCGCCACGGGCGTTGGTCGCACATGATCGCTGATACCGAAGACGAACTGCACGCCTTCGCCGCGAGGCTCGGTCTGCAGCGCAGCTGGTTCCAGGACCCCCGTGTCCGGTCCCATAAGCGGCTGTCCCCGGCCCGGCCGGGCAGCTTCGCCGCCGAGACCTGGCACTACGACATCACCCGCTCCAAGCGCGACCTCGCGCTGCAGCTCGGCGCCGCCGACGTCGGCTGGCGCGACCTGCCCGACCTGATCAAGCACCGCATGGCCCACGGGACCTGCCGATCGGAGCAGCCCCGTTTGAGCAGTACCGAAACCCAAGGAGGAAACGAACGATGAAACTCAGTGACGCGATCCAGCTGGTGGCCAAGGACACCCGCGAGAACACCGACGATTCGATGACCGACCGCGAGGCGATCGACTGCGCGCGCGGCGAGGTCACGGTCGACGACCTCGACGTCGTGGACGACGCCACGCTGCGCAGCGCCTACGAGATCGTGCTGGCCGCCAGCGCGGACGACGTGGCCCGCGCCCTGCGGTAACCCCACCCCGACTCAACACCGCATCGCACACGGCACCTGCCGTCCCGCAGAAAGGATGACCAGCATGTCCGCCGACGAACGGTGGGAGAACCTCCTCCGCGAGCAGATCAACAAACTCGCACGCGGACCCCGGGACTGGGTCGCCCTGGTCGAACTACGCCCCCGTCTCGACGAGCGGGGCGCGAGCCGGGCCGCCCAGGACGAACACCTCAAACGACTCTCCAAAGCGGAAAAGCTGGAGCTCGCGCCCGAGAGCAACCGCAAAGCCCTGCGCGACCCCGACCACGACGCCGCCATTTTCATCAGCGGCGAAGCCAACCACCTCGTCATGTGGACCGGGTGAGTGCCCCTGCTCCCCGAACCACCCAGATCCGGAACTCGCCGACGGGAGACACGAGCATGAGAAGCATCGAGGACCAGACCGACGAAGAACTGCACGACCAGATGCAGACCCTGCTGCACGCCGTCGCGACGCGGTCGTCGACGGACTGGGAAGGGGACCGTCAGCGGCTCGGCGCCGTGACCACCGAGCTGGAAAGCCGCGGATACAAGATCGGCTAACCGTCACGCCACCACCGAGGTACTCAGAAACGTCGAAAGCCCCCGGCCGGGTACGGCCGGGGGCTTTCGTGCGTTCAGGGCCCTTTTGCACGGTCGATCTCCCAGCTCACGCCCTTGTCCTACGCGCTGCGCTAGCGGCCGCGGTTGAGGAAGCGATGCCACCACGGGCCAGGCTGTGCCTCCTCGTCGGTGACGACGCGCAGAGCCGGGCGGGAAGCGACGTCGTTGTCCTCTTCCTCGTCGTCGGGATGGTCGAGATCGTGCAGGGTGGAACGGATCGCCAGCACCGACGCGACGACCCAGCCGCCGTCGATTTCCGGGCGCTGGTCGCGGTCGACGTCGATGGTGTCGCTGATCCGTTGCAGCAGCGGACGCGGCAAGTCGTGTCGTTCGGCCAGGTTGAGCAGGGCGCGCCCGGCGAGGGTGGCGCGAGGGTCGCCGAGCCTGTCGAGCACGGCGTCGAGAAGCCGGGCGGCCACCTCAGGGTCGAGGTCGGGGTTGACGGCCAGCCCCGGCCAGGCGGTCCGGAACTTGACCGCGGTTTCCTGCACCTCGAGCCCCGCGGCCTTACCGATCTTGTAGTGGACTTCCTCTGTCGACGGATCCGACACCAGCGCGTTGATCTGGTCTTCTGCGGAGGCGCGAGTGTAGGCGCGGGCTCGGACGATGGCGTAGACGCTGCCGCACAGCTCCCGGATCCGGGCGGGGTCGGTGGTTTCGCCGGCCTCGGCGTAGAGCTCACCGACCTGCTGCGGATAGGAGGTCATCGCGGCACGGTGCAGGACCCAGGCGGCGTCGGTGACGTCCTGGCACCAGCGCCGGGCCACCTGACGCTGCGGGCCGATCCCGGAGTACTTCGCGAGGATCTTGATCGTCCCGTCGTTGGCCGGGTCGAAGAACATCAGCACGTACCCGGCGAGGTCGGTCGCGGCGTTGGAATAGCTGCCAGTGACCGCCGATTCCAGATGGCTGCTGATGTGCGTGGCGGGATACAGGTCGCTGTACCCCAGGTGCTCCGAGAGCTTCCACCAGAACTCCGGCCGGCGCGCGCTGTCGGCGCGGTAGGCGGGAAGCACCTTCACCAGCGTGATCAAGGTGGCCTCCGCCGCCGTGAGGTCCGGGTCGGTGTCCAACGGGCTGGGGTCGAGCAGGCTCTCCGGGCGCAGATCACCGAGCTCGAGCGCGTCACGCAGCTTCGTCAGCGTGTCCAGCCGCGGCCGGGCTGACTTCCCCGTCTCCAGCTGGCTGACGGTCTCCTGGGTGACCTTCGCGCGGGAAGCGAGTTCGCGCTGGTTGAGATCCGCGGTCTCACGCAAGTGCTGCAACATCGTCTTCATGGCCCCGAATGTACCATGAACGGCTTACAAAGCCGCTGTAGCGGCTATGTAGACAACAATTACGGCACTTGCGCTCGTTCTCGGGGTTTTGACTCGCCAGGTCGCCCCGTCGATCTGGGCCTCACGGGACCTCACGTCGCGGATGGCTGTTGACCATCCCGCCGCCAGGCCGAATCCGCTGCATGCCCAAGGCCCCCTTCTCTGCCGTCCGCCCCTGGTGCCGATGTGGCGAGTTCGTCGGTACTGGGTGATTCCGACTTCGCCGCTATACTGGCGTCTCCCTCGCTGGTTGAGGGAGACAGCAGAGTTTGTCTCGGGAACAGCAGATCCGACGCTCCTGCTGAAGCTCGGCATCGCCTTCGGGCTGTGGTTAGTTTTTCGACGTATCAGCAAAGTTGCACGACAAAGAATCACCGCTGGTCAACGGAAAGCCGATCAACACAACGAAGGAGGTGGTCGCTGATGACCAAAAACAAGGGACGCGGAAAGCAACTAGCCAACCGCGGAGCAGACATCCTTGCCAGGGTCGCGAAGGCGATCGAGATTCAGGAGATGAAGGAACTGCTGTCGCCCTGAACCAGCGGGGGACTCTCTATGCAGCAGGCATCGCGGGCTGGTTCAACGGCGCCTTGCTCTGACCTCCGAACTCCTTCCCCAGCAACTTCGGAGCGCTAGTCGTCCGGGTTCTCTCGCAGGCGACCGATCTTGTCCTCGAACATCGGTGCGTCGCCGCCGGCGCCGCAGCCGAAGCAGTGGAACGTGCCATAGGCCGGGCGGACTCTGAATGCCCGCGAGCCGCAGAACGGGCAGGCACCCTGCAACTGGGTGTCGCCGAGCGGGCTCAACTCCACGTGCGGCGAGACGGCCTCGACGATGCCCCGCGGGCCGGACGGCTCCTTCGCGGAGATCGCGGTGATGGCCATGGCCCGGACTGTACTGGCGGCCATCGAAACCATCCCCGGGACGGGACCAGGAGCCTCCGGAACCGTCACCCGGCCGAGTGGTTCGAGGGGCAAGCCTATGCATCCGATTTCGGGGTGGACAAAGCGCAGGTCAGAGCGGTTGTGTGCCGTTCGGCGTCATCGAGGACGCCCGAACAGGAAGGGCATCGAGAACCGGATGAGCTGGCAGGACAAGGTCGGTCTCCACATCGGAGTGGCCGAACTGAAAGAGGACCGTGGCTGGTCACGAGCGATGATCAAGCAGTACCTCGGGGAGCCGGACCGGACCGATCCGAACCCCGGCGGACCCAACGCCCCGCAGGTCAAGCTGTGGCTGTTCACTCGCGTCAAGGCGATCGAGGCCACCGACGAGTTCCAGGAACGCTGGTGGAAAGCCCGCGACCGGCGCCAGGCCCAGCAACGCCCGAAGCCGCAGAACGCCGGCGACACCACGGCGGGAGCGAGCTGCTGATGCCGGAGCCGACCACGTTGCTGCAAGAGCAGTACGCCGAGGTGCTGCTGCGGTTCCGGCGACGCGCTCTCCCGCTGACCGCCGCCATCGGCGAGCTCGCCCGGCTGGCCCGCCGTCCCCAGATCCTCGACGACCACGAGCTGCAGAGCCTGTTGTCCCGGATCGATCACGCTCATCGAAGTGGAACACTCCGGGCTCATGTCGAGGGACCGTGGGCGGGGGCGCCAACCGGCCGGGCGATCGCGGAGCGGTTCGGCGTCGGCAAAGTGAAGCTGCGCGACGTCCGGGACGCCTACTACACGCTGCACCTCGGGCTCCCGCCCTTCGACGCCGACGAACCCGTCCCCGCGCCCCCGTCGACGGGGTAAGGCGACATTCCTGTCGGTGCCGCTCCGTACGCTGGCCGGATGTTCGATCCCGACCTCGAAGCGTGTGGGGCATGTGGCGTGACGAAGAAGAACCACGCGGACGCCTGCGATCCCGCCGCTCTTCAGCGCGTCACGGAGCTGGAAGGCCAGCTGGACCGCGAGCTGGACACCTTGCTCGCGGCCGCCAGCGCCGCCTGATCGCCAGCACGAACTTCGAGCCTGCTCGGACCCTGGCCACTCCGGGATCCGGGCAGGCTTGCTCCATTTCAGGGGTTCCGGCAGACACGCCCGCCACACGTCGCTACCCATCGCGTGCGATTGATTACCTTGTGCGCATGACATCGAGGTGGGGACGAACGATGGTCGCGACGGCGGCCGGCGCGGCGGTGCTGCTGGTATCCGGATGCTCGTCGATGACGTGGGACCAGAAAGTCGAGGAGCTGCGCAAGATCGGCGAGCGTGGCGCCGACGCGCACTACATCCTGCTGACCCAGAACAAGCAGCCCACGAACGACGAATGCACCGCCAACTACCAGCTGCTCGGCGACGGAACTCCTAGTGACGAAGGTGCCGGCAGCACCCCGGAATGGCGGGATCTGCACCAGTCGTACTTCGTCGACAGCTGCGTCTCCGGCAAGCCGCGGGTGCCGAACACGCGGCCCGCCGACACTCCGGCGTCAACGGCGCCACCGTCCACCCCGGTGAGCGTTGTTCCGAGCGCCAAGCCGTGACGATGACGAGGCGGAAGTACCTGTGCCAGAAACACACGGAAGGTGAGTCGTTCCACGGAAATGATCTCGGGATGGGCGGCTACTACGCCGCTCCGGCGTGCGACACGCTGCCGCGACAGGTGTATCGCGACGACCACATCATCACCCGTGGCTACGCCGTCGGCTTCGGCCAGTGGTTCTTCTTCACCGACTTGGCGCCGGCGATCGCGTTCGGCCGGTCGGCACGGATGTCCTTGGACTGCCACGGCTACGGCGTATACGCCGCCGCCCGGGAGCTGAAGTACTGCGATCTCCACCGCAAGGACGAAATGGTGCTGCTTGTGAGCACCGCAGCGGCGGGCGGTCTGGTCGACCGGCACGACGAAGACCTGCAGCTGAAGATGCTCAAGAAGTTCGTGCAGGGCGCCAAGGAACACCCGTGGTCCTCGCACTGGCGCGACCCGACCGGCTACATCAGCGACTACAACAACGGCCGCCCAGTTCAGACCAGGCGTAAATCCTTGCCGCTGTAGGAAGAGCCGGTCGAATACGGGGGGAAGCCGCGCACTTGGTGCGCGGCTTCGAGTTTGTCATGGCCCACCGACAGTTCTGATCTAGCTGACCGGGACCGCATCCGGAATCTAGTTCAGGGCAGAGACGAAAGCGTCATGACAGCGCCTCGCCGAGCCGAGTGTGCGCGACCTCCTCGGGAAGCGTGAGCCCGCGTGTCGCCAGCTGATGGTCGATCCATTCGTCCGGTTGGGGCCCGAAGACGTCCAGGCGCACGAGTTCGGCGTCGATCCACGCGTAGAGCCGCAAAGCCGCGTCGCGCTCGGCGGAGTCTGGGCCATCGAGGGTTTCCAGGAGCGGGTGCGGCGCGGACATGGTGAGCCAGCGCATCGCGTAGTCGATGGCGCCGCGGACGTCTCGGTCGGTGAGCGGCTTCTGCTTGAGGCCCGGCTGAATCTGGCGAGGGTGCATGGTCATCATCAGCCGCACCAGGGTGTTGCGCGGGAGCAGCACCCGGACCTCGATCGCCTGGACGTTGTCGCTGTCGCGCCTCGCGTATTTGGGCATACAGCCACCTCAGCACAGAACGTCGACCGTGAATGTCCAGCTTTGGACATTCACGGCGGTGATGCTGTCAGGGAGTCTTTTTCAGCGGATCATGTCCTGGCCATGCGTGCGGCGAGGTCGTCGGCACTGGCTGTTCGGGTTCCGCGTTGGGCGTCGAGGTCGTCGAGGCGGCGGTGGGTGCCTTCCTTGCTGGGCTTCAAATATCGCTGGAGGGTGCGGCGGTCTTCGTGGCCGGAGAGGTTCATCAGGTCGGCTTCGGTGGCGCCGTCTTCTCCGGCGTGGGTGAGGCGGGAGTGGCGCAGATCGTGCAGGTCCCAGCCGCCGGTCGCGGCGCCGAGGTGGCGTTCGGCGGTGCGGTAGGTCATGCGCCGGCGGCGGCTGGCGGGGTCGACGTCGCGGGCGAGGACGGTGCCGTCGTCGGGGGCGACGCGGGTGGACAGGAAGATCGGGCCGGTGGTGCGGCGGCCGAGGAGCTGGCCGAGCATGCGGGCGGTGCGGACGTCGTAGAGCAGGTCGTCGGCCTTGCCGCCTTTGCGGATGGTGCGGGCGCGGCGATTCGCGCGGTCGACGTGCTCGATGTCGAGACGGAGGACTTCTTCGGCGCGAGCGGCGGTGGCGTAGAGCATCGACCACAGCGTGCGGTCCTCGAGCGGCAGCCGCCTGTCGGCGATGAGCCGGTCGATCCGTTCACGGTCGCGAACCCGGGTCTCATCCGGTTTGGGCTGGGGCTGGCGGGTGAGCCCGGCCAGCACCGCGGTGTGGTCGGTGAGCCATTCCTGGTCGCCGAAGTAGGCCAGGGCGCTGGCGACCGCGGCCCGCTTGGCGTTAAACGTCGCCGGCGCCGCGCTCCCCCACGCGGTGCGGATGTTGGTGTGCAGCCGCTCGCGGCCTCCGCCGTCGACGGCGAGCTCGCCGAGATGACCGATCCCGGCGAACGCGGTCGGCAGCGCCGAGGTGTAGGCGCGGACGGTCTCCGGCGAGGTGATCCGGCCGGACCGGCCGCGCCGCCCGGCGAGGTGCCGCAGGAACGACGCGAGCGCCTCGGCCGTCGGCACGCCGGACGACGTCTCCCCCGTGCCGACGGCGCCGGGTTCCCCGGCGACGGCGAGGTGTCGTTTGGTGCCCATCGAGCCCTCACTCCCCTACTTGTCAGATAACACCCGCGAAAGGGGTACCGCCCGCGGAGACGTTCCCGCAGGAGCCATTCGGCTACTTGTCAGATAATACGTCATTATCTGACAAGCAGAGCTTGTTCCTAGAAACCCTGTTTTGGAAGAGTTACTTGAAACGAGTTCTTGAAGACCTACCATGAGCAGATGACAAGAAGCCTCCCCCGGCTCATCCCTACGGGCACCTGCTGGTGTGGCTGCGGCAAGGAGACCGCCATCGGCGCGTTCTTCTCCCAAGGGCACGATAAAATCGCTGAAGCAGCGCTGGTCGCCGCCGAGTTCAACGGATCAGTACCTCAGCTTCTTCATGCTCACGGCTATGGGCCGGGGCGTTCGGCTATCCATCAAGCCGTCGAGGCTGGCACATGGCAGGCCTGCCCAGAGAAGGACTGTTGGTACAAGGGCACCGCGCAAAGCGTTCGCACTCACCAACGCAAGTACCACCCCACGGACCACTCTGCCCAGGCGAAATCGATCCCGTGATCGATGATCTGGCTGAGTGTGAGTTCGCGAGCAGGGTCCTCTGTTCCCGACGAGGTAGGCGGCGAGCCGAAACCAGCCGAGGACCTCGACGTCGCCGACCGGCCCGGCTTCGAAGCCGTGGATGTCTGCACCGATGACGAGGTGTGCACGCAGGTTCGGCAAGCGCGCCAGGTAGGTCGTCGTTGACCTGGGGGCTCCTCATTTCCGGCTGGCTGTTAGCACGGGTTAGCAATTGCGTGGCGTTGCTTGCACTTGTCGTTTCGCACGAATATAAAGCGAAGCGGCCCCGAAGGTTCTCTCCTGATCTTTAAGGAGAGGACTGTGCGATGTGGCTCTGGGTGTTCGTCGGCGGTTACGCCGTCTTCGTCGCCACGCTGGCCGCCTGCTGCCTTCGCGTCGCACTGAGCAGGCACTCGACCAAGCCCCGGCGGGACATGGCCTACAAGATGTTCCGGCTTATCTGGGGTGTCAACCTGCTCGGCGGGCTGGCCACCGCGGTCGTCAAACTCCACCAGGCGGGCCTGCTGCTGTGACGCGCATGCGCCCCGTGAGGGCAGAACAACCAGCCGACACGGAAAGCGTCGGGCGGTAAAGCGACCGGTATTGTCGGAGGCCGCATCTACCATGCACTTATGGCGCAATGCACAGCACCCGTCAATGGTCACCGCACGTCAGCGGCTGCTGCGCGATGCCCGGCATGTCGTGGAGGAGGAAGGTCGTACGGTTCCTACCCTTCCTACGCCTCGCCGCGAACCTCGTACCGTGGCGGGTCGTCGTACAACAGCGGGGGCTACGGCAGCTCGTCAGGCGGTGGTGGTTCCCGCCGCACCAGGTCCGGCAGGACGGTGTCGTACACCCCTACCGAATGGCGCACCGTCGAGCCCTTCACCCGGAAGGCCGGCGAGGTAGCCCAGGCCTACCCGGACCGCCGCGACCTTTTCCTCTGCCATGCCTGGGATGACCGAGAAGGCAGCGCGAAGGAGCTGTACGGTCAGCTGAAGTTGAATGGCGCCTCGGTGTGGTTTAGCGAAGAAGACCTCCCGCTCGGCTCGCTGATGATCCGCGAGATCGATAAGGGACTGCGGAACTCCCGTGTCGGGATCGTGCTCGTCACGCCCGCGCTGCTGAAAAGCATCGAGTCTCAGGGCGTTGCCGAGAAGGAGCTCGCGGCACTGCTTTCGACCCGTCGCGTCATCCCTGTTCTGCACGGGGTGAGCTTCGAAGACCTCAACAACGTCAGCCCGTTGCTGGCTTCACACGCTGGTCTGAGTACCAAGGAATCGACACTGGACATCGTCGCAGCAAAGATCGCCGCCGCCGCGGCCGCGCTCCCTGCCGCGTAGAGCGACCAGCTGCTAGAGATCAAAGTCAGTTGAGCCGAGACCATCGCCCAGCGCGGTGACGATCTCGGGCGGTACCGCCTTCGGCCTGCCGACGGCCACCGTCGGCAGGCCGAAGGGCGAGTTAAGCGAACTGCTCGTCGTCAGCTTCCTCGAACTGATCGTCCTCGTCGGGGTGACGCCACATCGCGATCCGACCGGGCGTGAGCCCGGCCGGCCGGAACGGCCGGAACCGGACTCGGACACCGTCGAGCCACACGGCGTTGAGCTCGCCAAGCGCGTTGATCCCGGGCAGGAGCTCGCCCGGCTCGATGGTGCCGGTGTCCGGGTTCTGCGCGAAGTACAACAGCTCGCGCACGACTTCCCACGCGTACGGGCCGCCGACCCAGTCGAGGTCGATGTGGCCGTCGATCGTGCGCCACCGGTCGCGCTGCTGGGCGCCTTCGAGGATCCCGGTGTCGCGCAGCGCCAGCTCGATCGCGCCGAGGGCCGCGCGGTGCTGGCCGACCGTCGGAATCGGCCAATGTGTTTCGACCAGGCCCTTGTCCCAGATCGGGGTGAGATGGGGATACTTGGTGGTGATCGCCAGTTCCTTTTCGACGTCGCGGCGGGCCTGCCGGTAGGTCACGTCGAACGCGTGCTGACGGGCGTGAATGATCTCTTTGAACTTGCGGTCCTGGGTCATGTCCGATGTCCTCACCGCGAGGTTCCCACGCAGCCTCGCCGGGGTACATGGATCGAACCGACGAGTTGTTGTACGCGATTCTGTGAACCTTGTCCTCGACGCGCCGCCGGCGTGGGCGGGATCGGCGCTCGGAGATAGGCCTGCGTACCGGCCGCGATCAGCGTAGCTGGTTCATCGTGAACCGACATCCCTGGCTGGCCGACCCGCTCGAGCCGGTTTCAACGTGTTAGAGGAGTCCGAAGTCGTGGAGGCGGATCGCGATCGCGGCGATGCCGCCGGCGCTGGTGGCGGTGCCCCAGATCAGCTTGAGCACGCGGAAGGCGTCCGCGCGGTGCTGTTTGTCGGGCCGGGACAGCGCGACATGGGTGGCATAGCTGATCAGCACGGCGACGAACACGGCGTATCCGCCGAAGAACCAGGGCCACTAGCGCTCCAGCCCATGAGCGCACGACTCCGGTCGAAGGTGGACGCTCCCTCCGTCGTTATCCTCTCTGCCTCAAGCGGCGCTCGGCTCCGTATGCCGCTGCTGCTGAACGCCGCTGGAGGCCGAGCTTGTTCAGCAGCGACGAGACGTAGTTCTTCACGGTCCTTTCCGCGAGGTAAAGCCTTTCGGCGATCTGCCGGTTGGTCAGGCCCTCCGAGATGAGCTCCAAGACCCGACGCTCTTGTGGACTGAGCTGGGCATACAGCGGATCCGCGGTGTCTACCTCGCCGCGCAGCCGACCCATAAGACTCGCTGTCAGGGTCGAGTCGAGCAGTGACCCACCGCACGCGATCGTTCGCACGGCCTTCACGAGCGCGCCGCCGCTGGCCTGCTTGGTCATGTATCCGGAGGCCCCGGCCATGATCGATTCGAACAGCGCGTTGTCGTCGGAGTAGGACGTGAACATCAAGCATGCTGGCGGCGGATGCATGCCTGCTCGGATTTCGCGACAGACGTCGACACCGCTTCCGTCTGGAAGCCGGATGTCGAGGATCGCCACGTCCGGTTTCAGCGCCGGGATCCGGACGAACGCTTCGGCAACGGTGGTGGCCTCTCCGATCACGGTGATGTCCGGCTCGCGTTCCAGGCGCATTCGCAGGCCGTCGCGGAGAAGTTCGTGGTCGTCCAGGAGGAAAACCGTCACGACGGAACGGGCGTGCTGTGGTCCGTGCTCGTCCTGTCGGGCTTCGGCGTCGCGCATCGCGGTGAACAGGGTTGGTTCTTCGGACACTGGGTGAACTGTGGCGTCATAGGCCGCCTGGTCGCGGCACATGTTCTCCCAGTGCCGTCTCCACAGCTCCGGATCGCCGCCGCAGGCGGTGACGAAGGCCTCGACCACGGGCCATCGAGGAACGATGGCACCTGCGGCGGCCTGAGACAAAACCGCCATCGAGTAGTGAACTCGCGCGGCCATCTCCCGGTAAGTGGGCTTGCCAGCGTCACGGCGCAGGTCGCGAAGGTCTGCAGCAAACTTCGCGACCGGGCCGCGGGACATGTCGATGGGCTTTTCGTTGCGAGGCATAGGTGCCCGCGATCCGGTGTGCCACGTAGAACTCGCGGCACACCGGACTCGCCTCAGGCCAGCAGGTGGCCGTACTGGCGATGGGTCAGGCCACGGCCGGCCCCCGAGCACGTCGCGATCGCCACGGCTGCACACACAGCGATCACGATGGGCTGCCCCTGAACCAGGAGGAGCTCCACGAAGCACGCGATCAAGCCGAAACTGATCAGCTTGAACTTATGGGTCGACGCGGAGGCCGCAGGCCAGGACATTCTGGGGTCACCGAAACGGGGCGCTCTCGGGCGCCCGCGGGGAAGCGGGGTCATCGCAAAAGCCTTTCTCTGAACCGGAATGGGACGGTGAGCGTCATCGACGAGCCATCGCCGGCCGGGGAGTGAGCGCTCCTCGGGCGACCTCGTCGACGTGCGTCACCGCTCATCGTCCAGCAGAACCGCCTCAAGCACCAGAGCGGGATGATTTGACTTCACGTCGACGTTGTTTGGTCAAGATCAGCCGCTTTGTTCGCCGGAAACGGACCACTGTGCCCTGCTTAGAGACCTTCCCGCGAGCAACACTGGACGACGGATTGGGCCTCTCTTAACCGGAATGGGCACCAGACCACTGCGGGCCTCCTGTGAGCGCGGGAGGCCCGCCAATTTGTCGCGACCCCGCCTCGGGGCGCAACAGGCCCAGAGGGCCCATCTTCAAGCTGTGCGCGTCCGGCGTTGGCGGGCGGCGCTTCGTTCACGACGGATGCTTAGTCGTTCCCGGGAATCTGGACGTCGGCCACATTCTTGTCCGGTCGCCATCCTCGCCAGGCGGTGTGGCGGAGGCGGTGTTCGCGTGGGGTGAACTGGCGGTAGACGACCTCGCCGACGAGTTTCGGCGTCACCCATTTCGCGCCCTTGGCGCGGTCCCGGGGCACCTCATCGGCGAACGGGCTCGTTTTCCGGGACAGGGGGGCGAGTTTCGCCTGGGCGTCGACGAGGGCCTGGTGGGTGAAGCCGGTGCCGACGTCGCCGATGTAGACCAGGTCGCCGGAGTCGGGGTCGTGGGCGCCGAGCAGCAGCGCGCCGATCATCCCGTCGCGACGGCCTTGCCCCGGACGCCACCCGCACACCACGACCTCGATGGTCTGGATCAGCGGGTGCTTGATCCACTCCGGCGAGCGGCGTCCCGGGTGGTACTTCGACCGGATCGCCTTCACCAGCAGACCTTCGAGGCCACGCTCGCGCGCGACGTCGAGCAAGTCGGCCGGGGACATGCCGGTCGCCGAGAGATCGGCGTGGCTGTAGGACGGGGTGATCGCGATGAGGTTCTTGTCCGGCGGCTCGATCCCCTCCAGCACCTTCCGCCGCCGCTCGTACGGTTCGTCCAGCAGCCGGTCGTCGCCGAGCTGTAGGACGTCGAAGACGAAGTACGCCACCGGGACCTCGCCGCCGTCGGCGTAGTTCTGCAGCAGCCCGAAGTCCGGGCGGCCGCGGGCGTCCAGCGCGACGATCTCGCCGTCGAGCACCGCCTGGCGACCTTCGAGCGAGTCGCCCAAGGCGTCGGCGAGGATCGGGAACCTGCTGGTGAAGTCCTTGTCGTTGCGGCTGCTCAGCCTCGTCGTCCCGTCGGCGGCGACCCGCATCACCGCCCGGTAGCCGTCCCACTTCCATTCGTAGGCGTACTGCGGATCGTCCGGAAGCTGCTTCTGCGCCTGGGTCGCGAGCATCGGCTCGATGAACGCCGGCACCCGCGACCGCGCACCGCCTGCGTTCTCCTGTGCCATGACGGCCTCCCACGACCGGCCGGGTACCTCCGGATGGCGCTCCCGGCCCGCGACTCACGGTAACCCGAATGGCGCAGTCTCGCCGGATTCCGCTGCCCCACATTTAAGGGACCACGGTTTTCGCAGCCTGCGCGTGGCCACGGTCTGTTACACGCGCTGCCCGGCAGACGACATAGCGGGACGAGACCGGACAGGAAGGGGCGGCAGCATGCGGAACGAGCGGCAGGTGCAGCTGCGCTGGGAACCCCGGACCGTGGTCATCGACGGCCTGCACGGCCCGGCGGAGACCGTGGTCTATCCCGGCATCGCGGTCGCCCGCCGGGAGCGCGGGCACGTCGTCGACGAGCTCTGGCTCCCGGTCGGCGAGGCCGCGCCCACCGTCGCCGACGACGAGGCCCTGATCGCCGTCATGCGGGACGCGTGGCGCTGGAGCACCTCAGTTGCCTGACGAGTGGGTTTCTCGCATGCGGCTCAGATTCGGAGAGGTTGCGGGCGTATCACTTCGGAGTCACCTCATCGTGAAGATGTTCTTCGTCGGCGATGTGGCCTCGCGAACTGCCTTGCGGGCCGAGTGGCGCTGGAACTGCTTCTTCCGGAAGGCGTGGTAGATCGGCGGGAACGCGCGGACGCACAGGTCGAGGTAGTGGTCGTTGAGCGAGGTGTCCGGTGCCCAGCTGCCGTGCTTGAGCGTGGTGACGAAGTCGGTCCAGGCGGAGGTGACCGTGGTGTGGACGAGGTGTTCGACGTCGGCCGGGGTGAGGTCTTCGGGCATGCGGAGCATGCGGCGGCCGGCGCGGGTGGCTTCCTGGATCATGCGGCCGGAGTGGATCCAGGCACTGACGATCGGGCGGGTGTGGTCGATGACCTGTTCGGCGAACAGGTCGAACTCGCGGCCGGTGAACTCGGCCGCGCGCAGCCGGTCCACCAGGGCGGCGTCGAGCGGGTGCGCGATGTCCTGTTCCTTGACCAGTTCCCGCAGCTTGTTCAAGGCCCGCACACGGAGTGGGCCGACCGAGCCGATGGACAAGCCCAGTGCCCGCGCCACGTCCTGGTGCGGTTCCTTGTTGATGACCAGGCGCCGCAACAGGTCCTGGTTCCGATGGGACAGCTTGGCGAAAGCGCGCCACAGCCGCTGGTCGTGGTCGCTGCGCAGCGCCTCTTCTTCAGGGGCGGGCTGGGTGCTCTCCATGTTGTCGGCCAGCTCGTCCGACAGCGACACCACGCGTGCATCGAGGCGAGCGGCGCGGTAGGCGTCGCGGCGGGCGGTGGTGACCAGCCACGCCGGCAGTGCCCGGGCGTCCCGGACCTGGTCGAGCTGGCGGAACAGCGCGAGCCACGTGTTCTGCACGACGTCCTCGGCCTCATGCGGGGTGCACCCGTTGCTGCGGGCGATATGCCACACCAGCGGCGTCAGGTCTCCGATCAGCCGGTCCATCGCCTCCCGGTCTCCGTCACGGGCGGCCGCCAGGTCCGCGGCGTGCCGGTCGGACGAGGTTTCGGGCACGGCGACCGCCCGGGCCCGCTCCTCCGCAGAGGGCAGGACCGGGTCCGTGGCGGCCGCGTGATCCACGTCAGGCCAGACGGGGGCGTGGATGTGCAGCCCGGCCGACCACGAGCGACAGCACCGTGATCATCGCGAGCACGCCGAGCAACGACGCGGCCTGATCCGGCTGCCACTGGCTCACGATCAGCAGGATGACGATGACCGGCCCGGCGGAAGTGGCACGCGGGAACGATCTCTCAGGACCGCCCATGGGCATGGGCGGTGACAGATGGAACATCTCGATCTCCAGTTATGTGTTCGAAGGAATTGCCCGCCGTCCCCGCGCTCCGGCCAAAGAGACTGAGGACAGTGGGCTCTGCCCACTCAGTGTGGCCGCTCCCACACGCTCGCGGAGAGACTTTGTCAGTGTGACTTGGGTCACTGAATCGTGGTGTACGGATCCAGGTTCCTTGACCCACCTGTGTAATGACGGGCTCTTAGAGCCTGGCACCTCGACGCCGGTCTCCGGTGTTCGAAGGGGAAGCCCACCGTTCCGCGCTCCGGCCAAAGAGACTGAGGACGGTGGGCTTCGCTATGCGCGGCCTCCTACCTCCATCTTTCGCCAGAACCATCCGATTGGCTGTCCTGAGTGGACAGTGCGGATGCGGGCGACGGAGGCTGGCGGACGTGGACAAGGCCACCTGGCCGGCCTTCCCGGTCGCTCGCGGAGCCGACCTCGGCGACGAGGTCCAGCTCAGCCCGTCTCAGCTCCTGCACGACGGCGAGATGGTCGGCGAGGCCGCGCCCACCGTCGACGACGACGAGAAAGATCTTGAAGTTTCTTTGCACGCTCCGGCCGTCTCAGCCCTCTACCAGTCGTAAGAGCAGGTCAGCCTGCTAAACCGACTCTCTGAGGAAGGGGGACGTCCGATGCCTGGTATCAGCTTCGAAGCGTTCTTCGCCGACGACTTCCCCCGACTAGCGGGGTTCCTGATCAGTCTGGGATACGAGTCCGCGCTCGCGGAGGACGCGGCCGCCGAGGCGATGTACAAGGCCCACGAGAACTGGGGATCGATCGATCATCCTGGCTCCTGGGTTCGCACGGTGGCCAAACGAGAAGCTATGAACCAGGCGATACGAGACCAGGACGGCATCAAGAAAGCTGTGCAGGGCGGCTGGGTCCCGCCCAAGCAGAGCCCGGAGGACCCGCCCCGGATCGTCGAGGCCCGGCTTCGGCGCCAGGAGATGCTCAAGACGCTGCCGGATCAGCAGCGCGAGGTGATGGCGTGGACCTTCGACGGCTTCGAGCCGATCGAGATCGCCAACGCGCTCGGAGTAGCTCCCGACACGGTCAGATCCAACCTGCGCCATGCGCGCACCAAGCTCAAAAAGCTGTACACGCAGCAGAATCAGCAAGCTGAAGGAGGTGCCTGAGATGGACCGCAACGAAGAGAAGGACTTCGACACCTGGCTGAACGGCCAGCGGGAGGAGTTCGACGCAGCCATGCGAGAAAGCGTGGACAGCGCCGCGGTTCTTCGGGCCATCAAACACCGCTCCGCCGCCGAGGCACGGCAGGAGATCGACGAGCGCGTGGCCGTCGCGGCCGCGACCGGGGAGCCGCTCAACCCCGAGCCGGATTGGCCGGCGGAGCGCTGGGAAAGAGTCGACGCCGACTTCGCCGCCCTGGCGCAGCAGGCTCCTCTGCAGACCTGGTCGGAATACCTCGCGGCGCGCCACCACCACACCCTGTTCCACATCCAGTCCCGGCTCGGTGCTCCTCCGCCGGATGCGGTGCCGGATTGGGAGGACTATGGGCTGGAGGACGTTGTTCTGCTCGAAGCGCTATCGCAGGGCCAGCAGGGAGCGCTGCAACGCATCGTGTCCCTGGTCCGGCCGCTCGCGGTCCGGTACGCACGTGGTCACTTTGGGATTCGTGGCTGGCCGCTGGAAGCCGCGGACGACGTGGCGCAGGAGGCTCTACTCGCGCTGATCAGCGGGCTACCCGCCTACGACCACCAGAAGCAGCCCTTCCTGCAATTCGCCTACTCCGTGCTCAAACACAAGGTCAGCACCGACGGCGGTCAAGCTGTGGTGAACCTGCAACTACCCCTACACCGGTTGGTGTCGTACAGCCACACCAAACCCGACCCAGCTTCTCGATTCGCGGCGCTGCTACGGGAACTACCCGCTGAACGGCGAGAAGTCGTCGTTCTGCGGATCGTCGTAGGACTATCGGCGGAGGAAACAGCGACCGCGCTGGGCGGTAAGAGCGCGGGCTGGGTTCGAGTCGAACAACATCGGGCGCTCGCCGAGCTACGTCGCGCGGTAGCACGACTCGAGATCGCCGAGCCCGACGACACCGAATAGCCGAAGGTCGGGGCCGCCTGTCCGCTGCGCGGCGGGCGAGCCCTGATCCCGGCCCGGCGAAGACGCCGGCGGATCACGGCTCAGCTCTCGGCGGCGGCGACGCCTCCCTTCTTGTTCGCGATCTTGCGCCGCGCGACCTTGGTTGCCTTCGTCAAGCCGTAGGCGCCGGCGCCGGTCAGGCCCAGCCACGGGCCGGTGAGCCAGATGATCAGCCCGACCAGGATCACGACGACGATGAACCACGCGGTGATCCTGAGGTACTGGCTCCGGCCCGTACTGTCGTTACTGCTGCATCCGAGATCGACAAGACGGAAGGCCAAACGCCACCCAGGGTGATCATCCGGAGCAGCACCTGCGGGGAACCGAGACACCGGTTCGCCACTCATGGGTTGCTCTTCACTCATGCGGGTAAGAGGATCGAGCGGGCTGCAACGTGCAATCGGGTGATTGCAAGGAGGCACGTCCCGCCCGGTGCCGCGGCCACGGCGGAACACCGCGCGCAGACCGACAACCGTGACCAGCAGCAAGCCGTATCCGACGGCTGTTCCGATGAGCCAATCCCGCATCGAACACCTTCCTCACCTGAAAGATCAGGTGAGGCGTGACCTTCGGGGCCCGCTTCGCTTCCTACCGCACCCCTGGCGGATTTCACAAGCAATCACGGTGTTAACGCCCACCGAAGAGCAGTGGGCGTGCGATCGCTCGCCGCCTTCACCCCGCGTGCCGGCACTTTGCCTCGTTCGGTCCTGTGCCGTGGACGACGTCGCGGCCGACACTGGAGGTCCAGCAGCATTCGAGGGAGGTTGATCTGGATGGCGAACCGCGAGGGCTGACAGGCTGCTACACGAAAAGGGGGGCTGCCCGGCGGATGTTCGCCGCGCAGCCCCCTTCGTCGTCGTGCAGGCGGTTCAGAACCCGGGCCCCGGAACCTGGGGCGAGGACGTTCAGCCGCTCGTAGGCCGCGCGGATCTGGCGTCCCCGATGCTCCAATGTCTCCAGCGCGGTCGGGATCTCGTAGTTGTGGAAGTCGTGGCAGACCCGGCAGTCGTTGATGTCGTCGTGTTTCGACCCGGTCGGCGCGGAATCTCTGGGTCACTGTAGCGCCACACACCGACGACTCCACGGACGTTCCCCCATTAGCGTCAAGCTGCCTTGACGCTGTCATATCGTCAAGCTAGCTTGACGATATGGGTGATAGAGCCGAGGAGATCCGTGATGACGGGCTGCTGCCCGCTGATGCCGACCTGGAAAAAGTCCTGGATATCGGCCGGGTGAGCGCGGAACGCGAGCTGACCGCGTTGTGGCGCACGCATTGGCAGGTGCGGATGTACCAGCAGACGCTGCAGAACCCCGACGCCAGCGACTGGCTGCGTGAGCGCAGCCGCGCGCAGCTGGCCGAGCTCGCGCCGGTCACCCCGGTCCATGCCCTGGCCGCGAACGCCCGGCTGGTCGAGCTGCTCACCGGCCAGCGCTGGATTTTGATGCGGGACGCGCGCGAGGCTGGGGAGAGCTGGTCGAGCATCGGGCGCGCGCTCGGGATGAGCAAGCAGGGCGCGCAGGACTGGTACCGGCGCGCCATCGAGCGCCAGGAGGAACACATCCCCGACCTGCACGACGGAGCTCGCGCCCGCGCCGCTCTCGACGAAGCCTGAACCACATCCTGACCGGAACAGACCGCGCCCCGGCGGCGACTTCACGATCGCCGCCGCCCTTGGATCTTGGAGGATCCCGTGACTGACCACATGGAACTCGACGTCGACGGGTGGGTCGAGAAGACCTTCCCCTACGACGGCCCGCACTCCCCGGAGTCGGTGATGAACGCCGGGAGTGCGATCCGGGAACTGACCCGCTACCTGGCCAACGCCACCCAGCACAAGCACACCGTGGCGTGGGCGGCCATCGCGCGCCGGATCCTCGCCAACGTCTCAGCCACGGCGTCGATCCAGACCGAGGTCCTCGCCCATCTCGCCGAGGCGATGGACCGCCAGGCCGCCGACCCGACGCTGTATCACGAGGCCACCCCGCATTCGGAGCGCGCGGGCAAGCTCGACCAGCGCGCCGTGACCACCGTCCGGGACGCCACCGTCCGGATCCGCGAGGCCAAGGCCGCGCTCGCGGAAGCTCAGATCGCGCTCGACCGCGCGGTGCAAACCATCTACCCGCTCGGCAACGACTGACCAGCCCATGCCCGAATCCTCGATCGGCGACATCGACCCGGCCCGGCTGCGCGCGTGGCGGGCAGCGCAGCGGATGGCGGCCGCGATCACCCCCGACTCGCCCGAAGCCGCAGGCTTCGCGGCCTTCGGCGACGGCACCTATCTGGCGTTCCCGCAGGGCGTGCTCGACGGTGTGCACCGGATCGTGCTCGGCGCCCGGTGCGTGATCAACGAATACGTGACGTTGTCGGCGGGGTTTCCCGGGGACGAGACGCCGGGGCCGTCGTCGATCCGGATCGGCGATGGTGTCGTCCTGGGCCGCCGCTGCGAGCTGCACGCCATGGAATCGATCGTCGTTGGGGACGATGTGCAGTGTGGCCCGGACGTGAAAGTGTTCGATCACAACCACACCAGCCGCGATCCCGACGTCCCGATCGGGCGCCAGCTGCCGCTGCAGGTCGCGTCGGTCGAGATCGGCGAGGGCTCCTGGATCGGTGCCGGCGCCACGATCCTGGCCGGGGCCCAGATCGGCCGTCACACCACCGTCGGCGCCGGCGCGGTCGTGCCCCGCGGCGACTATCCCGACCACGCGACCCTGCTCGGCGTCCCCGCCCGCCCATCCACGCGGCCGGAGACGGTGCCGGCGGGCAGTACGCTCGACGGCATGGCCGAACCAGCGGACACGCACGCGGCGGGCGACGACGCGGCCAGGTTGGGTCTGACCGGCACGATCACCACGCTGCAGCAGCGGGCGCGCGAGCAGGCCGGGGACGACGAAGCCCTGTTCCACCGGACGATGGCCACGCTGCTCTACGACAAGTGGACCAGCGTCAGCTACCACGTCACCAGCCGCCAGTGCACCACCGCGACCGAGTCAAAACAGGCGGATTTCCTGATCACGCTCGCCACCGATCACCGCTACGCCGCGAAACTCATCGACGGCTGATCTCCGCCCATTGGCACTAGCCGCGGGCTAGGACGATCCTGGTGTGAGCAGGACATGGAGTGCTCCGTCGAGCCCCAGGGTGAGGACGTCGCGCGGTGTCCAGGTGTAGTGGCCTGCCTCGGGGTCTTGGCGGAGGTCGACCAGGTGGATCTCCGTGATGTCGATCTGGGCTTCGTCCCAGTCCCCGGCGTAGCCGTGCAGGCGCGGGGCCGCGTCGAGCACGGTGAACTCGGCGCCGGTCTCGTCTTCGGCGGTGCCGTAGGCGATCGGCAGGTGCAGCCGCCGTGTCTTGCTGAGGGCGGTGAAGGTCGTGTGCGGGTCGGGCAGCTGGTCTCGCCGCCGGCGCCATTCGCCGGGGTCGCCTTCGATGTAGAAGTCGAACTCGGCGGGGCGGCCGCCGCCGAGCGCTTCGGTCGCTCCCTGCGCGAGGCACCACCCGATCCCCGGAAGCTCGCGCTCCTCGAGGGCCAGGGCGACCGAGTCGGCCCGGACCTGGGGTGCGCCGACCCTGATCGTGAAGGGCTCCGCCGCGGGCAGCCGGTAGAGCCGGTCCCCCATCGCGCGCAGCAGGCGGTCATAGCCGGCTGTGGAGACCTCGCTGGACCAGCCCAGGTCCAGCAGCGGGATGTGCAGCCACTGCTCGGGCACGCACGAGATGAACCCGGGCGCGGCCGTGGCCAGCTCTTTCTGGGCTTTGCGGGCCAGGGACTGCGCCAGCCCGTACACCCGGCCGGTCGGCTGGTCCGGCTGGCTGGGCGGAACGACGATCGCGAACAGCCGCGGCTCGTCCCGTCCCCAGGCCTCCTGGGTGAAGTGGTTACGCACGACCGCCCGCGCCCGGCCTCCGCCGGCGCTGGACCCCGTCGTGATTCCGGGCTCGGTCAGCCTGTCCAGCACCGATCATCACGACGTCCAGCCGCGCTGCTCGTCACGGAACTTGTCCATGCGGTTGACGTAGTCGACCGCCATGTCGCAGGCCTGGTCCGGCTCCGCGCCGACGAGGTGCTCGGCGTGATGCTGGGCCAGGAAGAACTCGACGGTGTGATCGGGGTTCGACGGATCCGGCCCGCAGTACACCGACCCCAGAGGCAGTGGCCGCAGCCTCTCGTTGCGTGTCATGGCTGCCACGGTACGTCAGCGACCTGCCGTCCGGCTCGCACTTCGCGGCCGCCTCACTCGACGAGCTCGCCGGGTCAGGCCAGGGCGTGTTCGTCGACGGTGATCTCGGTCAGCGCGTGGTCGGTCAGCTCGACCTCGTACCCGTCGATGAGGGCACGGTGCTCGTCGACGGGCACGGCGCGGAAGCCGGTCACCGCGGTGTCGGGAACGGTGCGGGTGGCGTACCAGCGGTCGACGCGCCGGGGCGGGTGGTGGTCCTGGGAATGGAACCCGGTGGTGGGCGTCCACGGGGTTCCGGTGATGAGCGCGCAGTCGCGCATGCCGCCGATCCGCGGGTGCTCGAGCCGGATCGCGGCCTGGCGGTCGAGCTGGCCATGACTGTCGAGCTGGTAGGCGTGATCGGGATGCCATGGCGTGCCGAACTCGCCCCGGGCAGCGCCGGGAGCGTACGGATCCTCGTCGTACCAGACATAACTGTCGGGGCCGATGGTTTTCTGGGCGCCGATGCCGTTGAAGTCGCCGCCGAGGAACCCGGGGACGGCGTCGCGGTTGAACACCCGCATCAGCTGGTTGACGTCCATCGCCGCCCAGGCCTGATCGAACGGGGACAGCTGCGTCGACCCGGCGCGCAGTTTCGGGCCGCCGACGTCGAACACGCACGCGGTCGCGCCATGCCACATGCCCGCGCCGTCCCGCTGCAGCAGCTGCAGCGTGCCAGGCAGCGGGTCGATGCCCTCGCGCCACAGCAGGCCGGTGTGGTGGATGATCCCGCCCACCGCGACGGCCGGATCCCCGGCGACCTCGCAGCGGCGGCCGGTCGCCTCGGCCAGGCGGCGCAGCCCGGCGATCGCGCCCGGTGTCTTGTCCTGTGTGGTCGGGGTCCGCCGTCCCGCCGCGGCGGCCTCGGCCTCCCCGGTCGAGATGATCTCCTGCACCGCGATGATGTCCGCGTCCCGCGACCGGATCAGCTCCTCCAGCGCCCGGAACCGCTGCTGCTCCTCGGCGCTGTCACTGCCATACAGATTCCAGGCATTGACCGACAACAAGGTGATCATCCACGGCCCCCTTCACGATCCCGGCCGCGCGCACCAGGCAGGCCTCCGCGCCACCGTAGCGACAAGGTCACCGTCGACGTCGGCACACACGCCTGCGTGCCGACCTTCCCGGGCATCTGGGTTTCGAACCAGGCATTCATGCTGGCCAGGACGCTAGGCTGTGGGAATGAGCGCAGATCGGGAACAGGCGTTGGCGAAGCTGCGGCAACTGCGAGCGCTGGCCCCGACACCAGCGGCTCCCCCGGCCAGCACTCCGTTCGGCCGGACCGGGATTGAGCGCCGCACGTGGGATGCCGAGGAGGCCGCCCGGCTCGTCGACGAGCACTTCGTGCCGTTCGGGACCGAGGTACTCACGGGCACGGAACGGCGGGAAACGATGGTGTGGCTGTCGGGAGTGACGGAGTGGTGGACCACCCAGGACGAGCTGCGGGCGCTGGATGACCTGACCGCCGGACTTCCCCTGCAGGAGGTGCTGCGGATCTGCTCCGAGGAAGGCTTCACCGTGATCGGCGACCGCGAGGTCATGGGAGACCGGCATATCTTCCTGCTCAGCGAGGATGGCCTGTTCGCCGAGGTTTTCCTGAACCCGGGGCCCGCCGGGGACCACACGCCCTGGTCGCTGACCGTCTACGGCAACCTCGCGGTCGAGGACTTCCTGCTCTTCGCGCGATGCCACGACGAAATGCGCCTGGAGACCGCTCCGGGCGGCCGGCGGGTCGCGACCGGGCGAATGCGCTGGAACCTGTGCTACGCCTCCGGATCGAGTGGCAGCTTCCGGGCCGCGATGGCCGCTCTGCGCGCGTCCTGCCAGACCGTCACCCCGTGGGAGTTCGCGCCGATCAGGGGGTGGCTGGGCGGAGACTCGCCCCGCGGCATGGCCGGCCACCCGAGCGACGAGATCGCACGTGTCGCACGCGCCAACACCCGTGACGCGCTCGACGACCTCCCCCGCCAGGTCCATGACCTTCTCGGGCCCCGGCTCATGGCGGCTCGACCCGCTTCTTAGGCGCTGGCGGTGTCGGGCCTGGTCCGGATCATCCGCAGGCGCCAGGACAGCCACTCCAGGATCTTGTCGATCTGCTCGCGCGACAGCGGCAGAGGGATCGTGTCCCCGGACGCGACACGCCCGGTCACGTGCGGCCCGCGCTCGTACAACGGGGCCCTGTGCTCCGGCTGCTCGATCATCCCGACCACCGCGTCCCAGCCCACCCGCTCGATCAGCAGCTCCAGCCACCAGTCCTGGTAGTGCGTGAGATCCGGGTCATCGAGGTCGTCGTCGATCCACCGCGTGCCCGCCAGACCGATGTAGGTCAGCCAGGTCTCGACCGTATCCCCGGTGGCGGCGAACAGGTCGCGGTAGGAATCCGGCACCGGCGGGCGACCAGGATGCGGATCGGGCCTGTTCAACGGCAGCTGGTCGACCATGCCTGGAGCCTGCCAGATTCGTGCGCGCGGCTGAAGCCATCCGGCACCCCGCACGTCCATCGTGAAGGCGAGTCGCTCTACGAAGGCCTAAAAGGCTCTGAGTTCACGATTTCTGAAGCATCAGACCGGACGAGAGAGGTGCTTCCTCCAGTTGAGCAGGTCACGGTCTCACCAGCCGCCCCGGTGACATTCGACGATTTCGTTACGCTCGGAGAGCTTTTGGCGATGATTCGGGCATGACCGAGGCCACCGACGCGCAGGAATCCGCACCTGAGGAGATGTGGCCGATGCTGCGCGCCTGGGCCGAGGAGATCGTCAGCGCGGACTACACCGACGCGGTGTCGCTGGAAACACTGTGCGAGCTCTGGGAGAACCGGCCGCGCCCGCTGCAGCTGCCGACGCTCGCCGAGGAGATCACCAACCACTGGGTCGGAGCGCCCGCGTGGTTGCCGGACGAGACGTGGTCCGTGCCGTATGACCACGTCCGGCATCTCCAGCAGCACCGCGGCCGCACCTCTGGCTGGCACCCGCCCACCGCGGCCTGAGCACCTTGCGTGTCCTGGTGTTGTCCAGTTTCTGTCGTGGAATGCCGGTGCGGACGTGCCGATGATGAAGAGCCTGACCACCATCTCGGCGACCCACTCGACCAGGACGGAGCCCTATATGGTGTCGGCGGCCGCGCCGGGCGCCTGGTACTGCCGTCTGCAGGTTCCCTTGGATCCCTACGACTGGGTGTGCCACGCGCTGGAAACCGCCGCGCGGCTGCGCGGCCTGCCGATCACGGCCGTGGTGCGGGGCAGCGACGGCGACGTCACCGACCTGGTCCTGCTGCGCGATCCCAGCGTGCTTTTCGGGACAGCAGCCGTTGCGGCCCTTGAGGGCCTGGTGGACATGCTCGTCGCGGCGACCGGCTGGCGCCGCCGCCCGCCGGCGCCGCTGCCGGAGGTCGTGATCCCGCTCGGCCTGCGCCGCGGCTACGCCCAGGACGCCCCGGTGCACCCAGCTCGCCCGACCCGCCGTCAGCTCGTCGACGACGTCCTCGGGGTCCGGGCCTGGCCGGTCCGGCTGTGCTCGGTGCGGATCGGGCACGACGGCGAACCGCAGTGGTGGCACGAACCCGGCCTGCTCGTCCACGCCGACGACGCCGACCAGCTCCCCGACCTGGCCGAGATCGCCGCCGAACTGGGCCAGGATCGTTTCGTCGTCACCAACGCAGGCTGCGACACGACCACCGCCTACCGGCGTCGAACCCTGACGGGCGGCTAGACGACCTGCCAGCGGGGTGTTGTGAACCCGATCGCGGTGATCGTGTTCCTGCGCGGATGTGTCGGTGGCCCGGCCTACGATCCGCGTCGTGGAGGAGAACGACACCGAGCAGCGGCTGTGCTTCAAGTGCGGGAAGAAGCCGATCGAGAAGCCGCACGTGCTGTGCGATGGCTGCCTCGAGCTGCTGGGACAGGGCGGGGCGGCGTACTGGCAGAGCCACGAACAGCGGGGCGCCACGGTGGTCAAGGTCGGCAGGTAGTCAGGGCCGGTTCGCCCGGAACGCGTCCATCTCCCAGCCCTCACCGGCGATCCCGGCATCGGCCTGGTGCCGGCACGGCCGGGGCTGTGGTGGCCCGATGAGCCCGGCCTGCGCGCAGAACCGGGCGGCCACCGGATCATCCGCGGGCACCGGCGCGGTCGTGGTCATGAACCGCTCGCAGCGGGCGCGGGCCGCTGCGACCAGCACCCGGCCCACGCCACGACGTCGCCGTTCGACGGCCACCTCCAGGTACTGCACCACCGCCCGGCGGCACCCCAGAGGGCACAAGGACAACGCGATGTAGCCGTAGACCTCACTCAGATGGATCAGCTGGATCTGCCCGACCCCAGCGGGATTCTCCGGCGGCAGGGTCACGAGGGTGATCCTCAGGCCGTCCACCTCGTCCGGCCGCCGCTGGAAGGTCACGTCCGGATTGACCGTGATCCACTTCCCCGCCCCCGGGACGCCCGCTCTCTCGCACGCGTGACAGACGAACGAACTCGTGCGATACCAGTGCGAATAGCCCGCCGAGACGCCGGCAACGGACAACACACAGCCCCATGGACAGCGTTCACCGGCCGTCGGCGACCGCGACGGCCGCATGATCAGATCTTCGGGCGGCACCGTGTCGAACATATGAGCGAGAGAATACGCTGTCGCTCACGCCCGGCCGACGCCCTTCTGCCGCGCCTCGGCTCGACGCACCTCAGGGCTGATCAGATCTTTTCCCTGTTCCAGCCGGAGCAGAGGTCGCTCGTGGGCCAGCTCCGGTCCACGCACGCCTTGTAGGAGACGTAGGTGCCGTCGCCGATCGGGACGTTCGCGGGCACGGCGGTGCCGCAGCCGCCCTTGTTGTTGATCCTGATCTCGGCTCCGCCATCGGTCTTCCAGAATCCGTAGACGCTGTCGTCATCGCACAACGTGTCGAACACGATGATCGCGTTGGACCTGGGATACAGGGAGACGTTCACACCGGGGACGCCGACGGTGCCCGCGTGGCTGGCAGCGGGAAATCCGACCAGCGCGGCGGCCATGACCAGCGTGGCTATCAGGGCTCTAGCAGAAGTCCTCATCGTCCGAGAGTGTCAGCGACCGCGATCCATGGAAAGTCGCCGATCGTGCGGTCGGCGCTGCCCGATTCGCCCGCTCGGCCGCTGGTTCCCACCGAGCGGGGCTGCGACGGTGGAGATCATGGCCGTGTCCGAGGAACCGCCGGCGCTGTTCGCGCTCCCGCTCACTCGCGACGTGCGGGATCCGCTGGGGCCGTTCCGTCGTCGGCTGACCCACCACCGGCCCGCCGAACCCGCCGATCCGGAGACACCGCAGGCGTGGGCGGCCGCGCACGTCGGTGCCCGCGGCCGCGCACCGTCCGGCACGATCCACCTGGTCACCGGCGACTGGCTCCCCGTCTGCGGAGCCGGACTGAACGGCTGGGACCCGCGCGGCCTGCAGGCGACCACCGACCCGGTGACCTGTGCCCGATGCGGCGGCATCGAGCAGCGGCGCCACCCCGAAACCCAGCTCGTGCTCTTCTGATCCGGAGCCTTCGATCGTGAAGATCGGGCAGAGCACGCAGGTTGCGCACGACATATGGACGCCGAACGCAAAGAGACGGGTAGCCCGAGGGCCAGGCCGGAGTTTCGGCCTGGCCCTCGAGGTGCGCCCACCCGCCCGGCAAGGTGCCGGGCGAAGGGGATCATGCCGTGTCGACGTCGGATGCGGGCGGCGGCCCGCCGGGCGTTTACCCGTCGTGGGCCAGCGGCCGGGCTGGGTTCTCGCGGACGGTGATGTGGATCGGGCCGATGTCGATGCGGGCGATTCCGATCGCGAGCATCGAGCCGGTCGCCAGCACGGTGATCGCCGCGGTGACGGCGACCGCGCGCCGGGCTACCGTCCCGCTGGTCAGAATCCGATCGGCCAGGGTGAGAAGACCATGCCGCTCACCGCACCGCTCGTCCGGTCCGACAGGGTGATTTCCGGACCGTTGTTGATCTTCGTTCTGCAGATCCTGCCGCCGGTCGCGCACAGGGGACGGGTCGCCGTTGGATGCTGGAATCCGCTTCTTGCGCGGACGTAACCTCACAGTCGTTCCTCTTCTCGATGTCGGGGGCCTGCCCGGCCGGCACGCTTTCCACGGCCGTTGACCGGCCGGGCAGGCCGTACACGATGACGCCGGGAAGAGGGACGACGACGTCCCCGGGGCTGGAACCCCGGGGACGTTCACACACCGGCCCTCCCACAGGCGTCACGCAAGAATCTAGAGCCGCCGCCATCACATTCACCCTGGTCTCGCGGTGCGCATCGGCGGCCGGTACGGGAACCGCGAACAGCGGCACGAGCGGATACGACCGACCGATCACGACGATGCGAGGCCATCCGCGCCGATGAACTCGGACTTATACAGAGCGAGGACGAACGTTGCGCTACCTGGGTGACGACACGCCCGGATCACTGTGGATCTTTCCGCGGCGTGGCGTAGCGAAGCGGCGAGCGGCGCCATGACGGCGTCCAGCGGACGCTCCCTCTACCCGCCGGGCAGTACGCATCGGCGGATAGGCGGCCGCCTGCCGGAGGGCCACCCGTTCGGGTGCAGATCCGCTCTGCTCCGCCTCGTACCGTCGATCACACGAGGGATCGGGGTCGTGTCACACGGTGACCGAGGAGGGGGATCGACGGTGCTGGTGCGGATTCAGCGCGGCACCGGCGCCACAGCGCACGGCTTGTCCGGCGCGGAGGAACGCGTCGTGACGCTGCTGTCGTCCTGGACGGGTGAGTACCACTTGCCCGGACTGGCGTTGGTAAACGTGAACGTGCCGGAGAAGACGGCGGTTCGGCAGGTCGATGGGCTGATCTTCACCCCGGCCGGGCTGATCGTCCTCGAGGTGAAGGGCTTCGTCCGCCCGCAGCCGGGCACGCTCACCGTGCCGCCGAACGGGCCGTGGACCGTCGACGACGAACCGGCCGCTGTACACACCCTCACCGGGCTCACCCCGGGCGATCAGGTCAAGGCCGGCGTGTACGCGGCGAAGGCGGCGCTCGCCGGAATCGGCGGTGCCGACGGCACGTTCGTCACCGGCCTGGTCGTGCTCGCCCCACACGACCGCGGCCTCCAGCTCGGCGACACCAGCCGGGCCGGGCTCGGCATCCACGTCACCCTCGCCACCCAGAAAGATCTCCGGCGCGTGATGCGCCGGATCACCAGCCACACCAGCAGCTGGACCGCCGACGCGGTCCTGGCCGCCTGCCGCGTCCTGGCGCTGGACCATCTCGCTCCGGAGCGCACCGAGCTGCTCGCCGAAGGCTTCCTCGACCAGCCACTGGCGCCAGTTCCGCCCCCGGTGCCACCGCCCCGCACCGCCAGCCCGCCACCGGCACGGACCCGAGCGGGCTCCCCGGCCAGGACCGCCTCGACGTCGACGAACACCTGGTCTCGCTCCCCCGGACTGCCAGCGAAACCGCCGCCGGACTTCGTCTTCGACCCGATCACCCCGACCACACCACGGGCTCCGCAACCGCGGCCCGCCGCGCCACGGCGACAGCCCGCATACCCGGCGGCGAGGCCTGCGCCCGTGCCGACCGCGCGGCCGGCGCGACGTCGGCGGATCCCCTGGGGGCTGCTGATCGTGCTCACCCTGATCTTCACGATCGGCATCACCGCCGCGATCCTCGTCGACCAGATGTTCGCCGGTCGCTGAGCTTGCAGCCCCTTGTTCAGCGTGCCGATCTTGTCGGTGGTGACGGGTACCGTGCGCCGATGAACGCTCCACAGCCCTTCCAGCGGCTCGATGACCGGCTCGCCGGGAAACCACTCGACGACGTCCTGCTGGCCGGTGTTCCCACCCGTCTGGAAATTCCGTTGCGGGAGTGGGTCAGCAGGGCATTGCAAGGCCCACCCGACGTCACCAGAAGGCTTGCCAGAGCCGTAGTGATCTCGCTGGGATGGTCACTCAACGCGAATAGGACCTACAGCGGCTTGCTCTACAACGCGCCGCGCGAAGAACTGTTGGTCGTGATCGATGCGATCCTGCAACTGACGGCCGAGCACCCCGACGTGGTCGAGTGGGATGACATCACCGAACTGGAGCAACTCCTCCGCTATGGACGGTCGGCGTACAAGGTCGCCGAGAACATGCGCGGGTTGACGTACCGGGTCGACCCGACAGTGGAGGGCAGCTTCAAGGAGGCCGTGCAGGCCGCGGAGCCGACAGCGGCGAAGATGCTGCAGCAGGCCTGGTATCACACGTATCGACCGGATCCGGACCCCACGACGGCGTACCGGGAAGCGATCCGCGCGGTCGAACAGGTTGCGTGCCCGCTCGTGCTTCCCAACACCGACAAGGCCACCCTGGGAACCGTCATCGCACATCTTCGCCAAGCCACCGCGAAGTGGGAGACGGTGCTGATCGGCGCGAACGCGGCACCGGGCGGGCCTGAGCCGGTGGTGGAACTGATGGCGCGGCTGTGGTCGGGGCAGGTGTCCCGTCACGGCGGGAGCAAGAACTCCCGTGATCAGGACCAGGCCGAAGCCGAAGCCGCGGTCCACGCAGCTGTCCTTCTTGTCCAGTGGCTCAGCACCGAGACCCTGCGCAGGAAGTAGTCCTCGCCGCACTCGCAGCCCGATCTTCAACTCTTCCCTTTTGGCAAGCGAGTCTGGGTAACCGCTGGATCCTCCAGCAGCGGTATGCGCTGCGGAAAGCCTTGTCACAGGGGATCCACCTGGGCGGTACTCGGAGGACCAGGCGCAGCGGCCCCCTGATCGGCGGGGTCAGTGGCGTAGTCCTCGATCCCGGCTCGGGACTCTTCCGCCAGACCGATTGTGATACCTGAGATCGACGAAGTATCACGGTCGATCTGGTGTGCTACTTGGCTTCGACAGCGCTGGGTCTACCGGCCCATTCCCATGCCGTGGCCGCGGTCTTGTCCGTAGTGCTGGTCGTAGCGGTGCGGGTCGTAGCGCTCGTCCTGGCGGGCGGTGCGTTGTTGGGCGGCCCGGAGCGCGCGTTCGGCCTGCAGCTCGCGTTCGGTGCTGCGGTAGCGGTCTTCGGCGTCGTGCTGGTTCTCGGGCATGCGGGTGCGGAGGTCGGCTTCGTCGCGGAGTTCGCCGAGGGTGGTGCCGGCGTTGTCGACGATGTGGCTGGCCCGGTCGGTTTGGCGATGGAGGTCGTCGACGTCGCGCTGATCGGCGGCCTGGGCGGTCTGGCGGTCCCGGTCGTGGTTGTCGACGGCGAGACGGGCTTCGGCGCGAGCGCGGTGGAGGCTGCCGGGGTCGTCGTCTTGCTGGGTGAGGGCGTTCATGCGGGTGCGGAGGTCGCCTGCGACAGCGTCAGCTTGGGCGGCGGCTTCGCGCAGGTCGGCGGCTTCCTCGGTCAGCCGGCCGCGCAGGCCGGGGTGGCGGAGGGTGTCCCAGCGGGTGAGCTGGTCGGCTTTCCGTGCGCGGTCGTTGGCGTTCGCGGTCGCGATGCGGGCTTCGGTCGCGGCGTTCTGGTGTTCGCGGGCGAGGCCGTCGTACTGGGTGGCCAGTTCGGCGCGGGCGGTCAGGGCGGTGACGCGGGCGTCGAGGTCCCGCACTCGCGGCCCTGCACCGGCGGCGACCTGGGGTTCGAGGTCGGTGAGGCGGCGGGCGAGGATCTGGCGGGCCTGGGTGGCCTTCTCGATGCGGCGTTGTTCGCGGGCGATCGCCGCGGCGAGGTCGTCGCCGGAGAGGGTGCTGTGCGGACGTTCCCGCCAGGCGTCCTTCCACTCCCGCTCCTGCTGCATCTTCTGGAGCTTCTCGGCCTCGATCCGCTCGACGAGCTCGGGGTGGGCGGCGATGAAGTCCTCCCGCTGCGCCAGTAACTCCTGTTCCCGGTCGGTGTCCCCGGCGATGTGCGCGCCGGTCAGCCCCATCTGTAGGCCGGTGTAGCGGATCCGCAGGAGGAGCTCGGCTCCGCTGCTCAGGGCGGGCTCGGCGATCTCGGTGTTCTCGGCGGGGTAGCTGGTTTCGTGCTCGGCGCGCCAGCGGTCCATCCGCTCCCACATGGCCTCGACCGGTTCCTCGACGGTCTCCTGGTCGAGTCCGGCTCGCTCGGCGGCGGTCAGGGCGTGGCCGTCGACGTCGGCGGGGTCGTCGGCGAGCGGGGTGTGCTCGGTGGCGGTGAGGTGGCGGGCGACCCAGTCGCGGGCGGTGTCGGCGGTGGTGTGCGGGAGCAGTTCGGGGTCGTCGTCGGGGACGCCGAAGCGTTCGCGGTAGGCGGCGACCTGTCCGGCGCGGTGGATCCAGGTTTCGCGGTCGAGGGGGTCGAGCGGGACCGGTCCGAGGTGCGCGGCCCAGGCCGGCGGGTTCTCGGCGGTCTGCTCGCCGAGGTGGCGGACGCGGTCGGTGAGGTCGCGTGCCTTCTCGGCCAGCCACTCCTGCAGGTCGGCGAGCTCGCGGGGCGCGGTCGGGTCGACCGGCGGGGGCGCGGGGATCCAGCCGGGCAGCAGCGCCGGCCGCTCCCCCGCCCCGTCGACGACGGCGCTTGCTGTGGCGGCGGGGAGGTCGGGTTCGAGGCGGTGGTGCAGGACCTGCGCGATGGAGTGGGCCGGGTCGGCGGGGTCGTCGAAGGGGCGCTGGGCGGCTCGTCGGGCGAGGACGTCGACGGGGCCGGCGCCGGTGTCGCGCACCTGGTGCAGGACCTCGGCGAGCGCAGGCCACGCCGGGTCGAGAAGGATCTCGTCGGCATACGCGGGGAGAGCCTGCTGCACCCAGGTTTCGGCGTCGGCGAAGGCGTCCGGGCCGCGGTGGACGTCGAGGGCGTGCAGGTAGGCGGGGACGGCGACGTCGAGCCGGAACGGTTCCTCCAGTGCCGCGCGCAGGTGTTCGGTGGCGGAGAGTTCGGCGCCTTCGCGGCGCAAGATCGCGGTCATCGCCGCGGCGGCCGGGTCGTCGTTGCGGTGCCGGTAGAACAGCTCGCCGGGCAGGGTCTCGGGTTCGCCACGGTCGAGGATGGTGTCGGTGTCGAGGTAGGCGTGGTTCTCCTCGGTACCGCGCGAGAGCGCGACGAGGGCGGCTTCGCGGACGGCGATCGGAGTCAGGTAGCCGCGGGAGACGTCGACGGTGAGGCCTTGGGAGCGGTGCACGGTGGCGGCGTAGCCGAGCTCCACCTGGGTGGCGACATACGGGGCGGGCAGGGTGATCTCGCCGCGGTGGCGCACGTGCCGGACGGTGAGGGATCCGTCGTCGTGGCGGGCGGTGACGTCCCACAGGTCGCCGTTCTTGACGTAGTCGGTGGGCCCGAGGGCGAGGCGGCGCTGGTTGTGGCGGGTGACGATCCGGTCCCCGACGCCGGCGCTCGTCCCGTCGCGCAGCCGCACACCTCCGGGTTCGACCTCGCCGGTGGCGCGGCGGTCGGTCTGCGCCCGCCCGGACAGCTCGCGGACGACCTCGGTCGAGTCCGACATCATGATCGACGCCCGCCCGAGGGTGGTGTCGGTGTTCCAGTCGGCGTAGAGCTGGTCCAGCACCGCGGTCCGGGTGCCGCCGTGCAGGCGGCCGCGGCCGCTGTAGAAGCCGACCGCCGCCTTGTCGCCGACGCGCAGCTGCAGCACCGCGGTGGCTTCGGCCGGGTCGCGGAAGCGGTGCAGGCGGGTCAGTTCGGTGCCGCCGTGGTCGTGGTGGATCAGCCGCAGCGCGCCACCGGCCTCGACTGCGGCGAGTTGGCGGTAGTCGCCGACCAGGCGGATCACGGCGCCGCGTTCGGCGGCGATCGCGCGCACGGCGTCGAGGGTGCGGGTGCCGCCCATCCCGGCCTCGTCGACCAGCACCATGTCCCCGGCGCGCAGGTCGATCTCGCGGCCGTGGGCGTGCAGGGTGACCAGCCGGTGCATGGTGTCGGCCGCGACGCCGAGCTCGGTGCCGAGGACCTGGGCCGAGGCGGCCGAGGGGGCGAGGCCGATGATCCGGCCGCCGGTGGTCTCCCAGGCCGTGCGGACCGCGCGCATCGCCGTCGACTTCCCCGCGCCCGGCGGGCCGATCCCGACCGCCAAGGCTTTTCCGCAGGTGACGAACTGTTCCACCAGCTGCCGCTGCCCGGGATCCAGCGCCCGCCCGGTGCGGGCCTCGTGCGCCGCGATCGCCGCGTGCACGTCCCGGGCCGCGACGACCGGCCCGGCCTGCGTGCGGGCCGCGTCGAGGAGCCGCTGTTCGGCGTCGAGGATCTCGGTGCTGGTGTAGCGGGTCGCGCCGTGCCGCTGGTAGATCGATTCGCCGTCGGCGCGCTGCAGGAGCTTCGGCGGCGGGGTGAGGGCAACCGACAGTTCGATGGATTCGGTGCCCAGCGCCGTGGCAACGACCTCTTCGGTGACCCGCTCGCGATCGGCGGCGGTGGCGAACCGATGGGGTTTGAGCTGGCGGATCGCCTCGGACCGCACGTGATACACCGACCAGGTCGACCGGTGCTGGGAGACGATGTCGACCACCGTCGCCGCCAGCTGCCCGACCTCGACCGGTTCGGCGGCCGCGGCCGCGCGGCCCATCGTCGCGGCGAGCGTTCGATCGAGGTCCTGGCCGGGCAGCATGCCCTGCGCCGCCGCCCGCCAGGCATCGCGCTGCTCGCCCAGGGTCGTTCCGGCGGTGGCCTTCTCCGGCCGGTCCTCCAGCGTGGCCTGCTGTGCGAGGCGCATCTGCACGCTGCGCGACGGCGTGTGCCCGTAGGCCTTCACGTACTCGCCGATCAGGCGCTCGTAGTTCTTCTCGACCTGGTTGCGGCGGCTGGAGAACCCGGTGATCAGCTCATCCGGGACACCGGCGATCTCCCGCACCGGCCGCTTCCCGTCGGGCTTCGGCACGTTCTGCCAGGCGACGCCCAGCCGCTCGGTCAGGCCGTGTTCCACGGCGGCGTTGTAGGTCTCCGACATCGACACCGCGACCCGGTGCACCTGCCGCGAGTCGAGCGTCCGCCATTTCCCGTCGACCCCGAGCACGCGGTTCGCGACGACCACGTGGGTGTGGAGGTTCGGGTCGCCGCAGCGGGAATCGCGGTGTTGGAACGCGACCGCGACGAAGCCGTTCGTGTCGATCTGCCCGACCCCGCCCGCGCCGATGCGGGTGAACGCGGCCTCACGTTCGCCGTAGGCGAGCGCCGTCCGCCACGCCTGCTCGTGAACTTCCTCGATGGCCTGCGCGACGTCCGGTTTCCCCAGGCCCCATAACACCGACGCGGATTTCGGCGGGGTGAAGACGAGATCGAAACCGGTGACGGGCTGATCCGCCTTGCCGAGCTCGTCGACGAGGAAGCGCCGCACCACCGCCGGTTCCGGCGGCGTGCCGCCCGGCCCGGACAGCATCTCCGCGGCGATCTTCTCCTTGATCTCCCGGCGCTCGGCCACGCTGGGACGGCGATCATGGATGACCGCGAAACGGTCGTAGCCCTCCTGTACGGCGACCCCGAGCGGGCTCTTGCCGCCCTTCGGAGGCGCAAACCGCCGGCCCAGCCGGGCCCGGTCGATCGCCTTCGCGTACGGCATACCCGCGTCGATCCAGCGGGCGACCATCGCGTCAGCGTCCGGGTGCAGGCCCTCGCCGAACAGGGCACGCATGTGCTCCTCGGTGACCTGGCCGGACATGCCAAGGTCAGAGATCCCTGACCCGGCCCACTGGCCCGGCGGGGTGCCTGAGGCCAGGTAGTAGTCCGCCAGCGACTGCCCAGGCTCACGCTCCATGTCGAACGAAGCGACCTGGTCGGTCAGGTACGTGTAGCCGTCCCCCGCGTGCAGGACGTGACACGTCATCGTCATCCGGGTCCCCCAACCCTCGCGGGGCCTCCCTGCCCCTCAAGATCCACCGTACGCCGCGCCTCTGACCAGCGCCTTTGCATCCGCACACTTTAGTGCCAGAGGTGTGGTGTCGGCCAGGGGTGCCGTACGGGCAAGTTGATCACCGGGCAGCACGTGGGCTGCGGCGTGCGGGCGTCGAGCGCCAGGCACGAGGGTGCACGGTGCAGCGTAGTCGGTGGTGACAGGTACGGCGGAGGCGCGCTGTGGATGCGGGCCGGGCTCGCGCGCAGAGCACTCGATCGGCGGTTCGGCCGACATTGTCTGGATGCCGATGACTTCTGTCGTGGACACCCAAACTCACAAGGTCACCTGGTCACCCGCCCCGATCGCGCTTCTGATCATGGCTGTCGTGACCGAGGTGGCATCGATCCCGCTGACTGTGCAGGCCTTCCGCTGGGCGTTCGCGCCGTTGGGGACGTTCCAGGAGATCGTGGGCGGCCTCATCTGGCCGCTGGCTCTGCACGCTGCGGCGATCGCGGCCGTGCTGATCCGTCCTCGCGCCCAGGAGCTGCTGCGCCTCACGCGGCTGTTCCGCGCGGTCGTCGTACTGCTTGTGGTGTTCAGCGGCCTGGGCATGTGGAGTCAGCATGGCGGGGATCCGGTAGCGATCGCCATCGCCGCCGCGGTGGCCGGCGGCGGACCGATCCTTGTCCGTGTCGCGGTGAACACTCTGCGTTCACCGGCTGCTGCGGAGTAGGCCGAGCGCGATCCGAGTCGGGTGATCTTGCCAGGATTCGTGCCTAACCTGGGGTGATGGCAAAAACATCATCAACAGTGCAGGCCCGGCAGGTCGTCCGGGAACGGATCGCGGCACGGCGGGAGGCCGCCCGGAAGCGGGAACAGGCCGAACTCGAGTGGATCACCTCTTTCGAGGTCGCACGGACACGACGGCAGGAGGTTGAGGCGGACATGGCGGCCGCGGTCGTCGGTCTGGCCGGTTTGGGTGCCAGCGTCGCCGATATCGCCGAGATGATCGAGGAGACCCAGGCCGAGGTCCGCCGCCTGCGCAAACTCGCCGACGATTCACCACCGACAACCTCGAAAGACGCGACGAAGAAGTCGGTGACGGAATCGTCGATTCCTCGGCAGCCCGGTAGGCGATAAAGGCCAGAGCGCACCCGAGGACGGGCAGAGTGAGTTCTCGTTCCCCACCGAGCGGCCATGACCGGCTCTGGACCGCTCAGCTGATGCGGGCCCCGCAGACGATCCGGCCCTGATCAGAGCAGTGCCGGGTCGTCGACGGGGGCTGCGTCGACGATGTCGAACTCGTCGATGCGGACGACGATCTCCTGGGCGATAGTGAGCGGAAGCAGCTCGCTGTCCCAGCCGATCCACCCTTTCCGGCGGCGGCCGAGCAACTCGGCGGCGTCGGCGGGTGTGCTGCACACGATCCCGGACACGCCCCACACCGTGAAGGCGCGCACGGTGAGCAGGGTCGATCCGGCCTCGCGCAACGCCGGGCAGTAGCGGCGGGACGCGGGGACACAGTCCAGGCAAGTCGGCGGGGTCGGGGTGCACCGGTGCCCGCCCTCGCCCATGTCGGCCATCTCCGGGGTGGGCAGCAGCCACGGCACCGCGTCCGGATCCAGGCTGCGGCTGCAGACCTGGCACGCCGGGCGCTGCATACAGTCCCGTTGCCGTCGTTCGTGGACGCGGCCCATGTGAGGCAGCGCCACCAGGTCCTCGCCGTCGACGCGGGGCTCGTTGCGGTACCAGAGCACGCCGCGGTCGTCCCGGTCGCCGGGCCGCTCGTCGGCGAAGGCGACCCGCCACACGCCGTCGGTCAGCGAGACCCTGATGACCGGTTCGTATCCGGCCTCGCCGTCCCAGGGCACCAGGTACGGCACGGGCAGGCCCCGGAATTTCGGCAGGTCCTCCACGCGCGGCGGCCGCGCGGCCCCGCCGGTGCCGGCGCTCACCGCTGGCCGGGCCGGGACTGCAGCAGGTGGTCGAAATTGTGGGTCTCGTCGATTGTGGCGCCGGCGCCGAGGGCGGCGGAGAACATCGCGTCGAAGTCCGGATCGGGCTCGGGCTCGGGTAGCGCGTCGACGGCGGCCTCCATGCCCGACAGCGTCTCCGCCTCGCTCCGGGCCGCGCGTTCGTCCGGGGCGCGGTGGATCGCGCGGCGACCGCGCCTGTCGGTGCCTCGGTCGACCACCAGCCAACTGCCGTCGGTCCCCTGCTCCACGACGTACCGCGGATCGCTCGTCGCCATCTCGGCCTCCCCTGTCGCCCCTCGCGCCCGGCTCTCGTCGTCCCGTTCTACCGCCCGACCGGCTTGTCGCCGTCCCGCGGCGCGCCCACGCCAGGTGGCGCAGCCGGGCTACCAGTTGTTCAGCCGCCATTCCAGTTCGCCAGGTGCGCCGCAGTGGCGGCAGTCCTCGTCGACGGAGAACGTCCGGCCCGGATGGCGGTCGGAACGGGGACCGTCGCACTGCTTCGAGCACACGTTCACCCCGATCCACTGCACGCCCTGCTCGTCGACGCGGTGGTAGGTGCGCAGGCTGTGTGTCATGACCTCGTGGCCGATGTGTCGTTGATGCCCGCCTGCAGCGCTAGCAGCAGCGAACGCGCGGGCACGATGATGTCGCGTTCGGGGCGCGGGGTCCGGTGGCCTGCCTCGTCGACGTCGACGAGCCCGAGGTGGACATCGTCGCCGGTCACCGACACGCACAGCTCCTGACCCGGCGGATCCAGGTAGAGGCCTTCGTCGCGGTCGCGGACGGTGATGTAGATGTCGGTGATCATGACGTTGATTGTGGCGAACCGGATCCGCCCCGGACAGGATCCGGCGTGGCGCGCCGGCCGGGTTGGGGAATCTCCGGGTCGTCCGGGCCGGAGTAGAAATCGCCCCGGTACTCCCGGCGCGGCACCGTCGGCATCCACACCGGGCCGGTGTCCTCGACCGGCGCCTCCGCCCGAACCTTCTCCAGCGCCGCCTCGACGATCTCGCCGTAGCGGCCGCGCAGGTCTTCGGCGGGCTGGCCGGTCATGGTGGCGATCGCGGTCCAGGACATCCCCTGCGCCCGGTCGCAGGCCAGCGACATCTCCATCACCCGCTCGGCCTGCTCCAGCATCCGCTGGGCTTGCCCCGCACGGCTCAGGCCGCCCTTGCTGAGCTTGCGGCGCGTGGTGTCGGACTCGACATCCATCTCGCCCACCAATGTCGACAACTGATCGGCCAGTGCGTGCTGGACCGGAGGGCGTTCCACCGTCCACGTGTCCAGCGGACCGCCGGCGTCGGGATCGAGGCTTTCAGCGTGGTTCATGATCGGGATTGTGCCTGACCCCAGCCGAGTCCGGGGAGTTCTTGGAGCGGATCTTGCCGTCATGCTGGCAAGGTGAAAAGGAGGCTGAGCAGGCTTGATAGGTCTGTAGCCAAGATATGCCTATCAAGCCTGCCTTACGACTCAGTCGGGCTACGTTTGAGGGGGGAACGTTACGGCGAAGAAGTCGTCGACGCGTTTCTCCGGCATGCCGCCGTCGATCATGAGGGACTTGCGCAGGGACTTCTCGACCACCTCGGCCGGGATCTCCAGGGTCCTGCCGGCGTCGCGGACGATGGCGCCGAACAGGGCTGGTGCCCGTTTGGGTGCCTGCTCGATGAACCAGCCCAGCGCGTGGCCGGCCTGGCGGGTGAGGCTGATGGTGCCGACCGCGGCCATGTCGCGGAAGCGCTGCAGCTCCCACAGCACGCCCTGCTGGATCATCCAGGCCAGGTCGGTGACCGGGATCGCGGCGTCGGCGTTGACCGCGGCGACCCAGCCGAGATCCACGGCCAGGTCCTTCGTCGCCGATTCGTTGCGGTAGGGCCGAGCCCAGCGTCGTCGCACGGCGGGCTGTTCCCACAGCTCGCGCTGCAGCTTCTCTTCGAGCCGGACCCACAGCCGCCGCAACGCCGGGGAGATCAATCCCGACGTTTCGGGTTCGACTCCGGCGTCGATGCCGACGAGAGCGGCTGCGGCGTTGTCAGGATCGCGGCGGCGTTGCTCGAGCCAGTCGGTCACGACCGGGCGGGACCAGCGTTTGCGGCCGCCGTCGCTGGCTTGGGGCGCGGGGATGTCGGCTTCGTCGCGGGCGATGTAGGCGCGCAGGGTCGAGGCGGCGATGCCGGTCTCGGCCGCGAACTCCTCCACTCCGAGGAGCGCGGATTCGGCCAGCTCGGGCGCGTTCAGCGTCACGACGCACTGGCCCAGCGCCAGGACGTCGCGGTCGGCGCGGTGCTGGGCCCAGCGGGCCAGGTCGTGGCGCCACTGCTGTGGCGGCACCGGCGGGCCGGGCGTGAACTGCGCGATCTTGGCGACGGTGCCCTGTTCGGGACGGCAGCTGTCGTCGAGCAGGTCGGCCGCGGTGATCATCGTCGGCCGTTGCACGGGGCGGCGCATGTAGGTCTCGGTGGCCCAGTTCAGCACCTGCCGGGGCCGATACCAGGTGGTGCCGTCCCACCAGTAGCCGCCGAGGCGGCTCATCAGGGCCTTATCGCCGAACCATTCGTCGTAGGCGCCTGAGCCCGCTTCGTCGCGGTAGAGCAGCACCGACAAGCCGTGCTCGGGGTGGAACCGCAGCACCCAGGCGAAGTCGTGGTTCTTCGGGTCGGTGGTGTAGGCCGCCCACTCCCCCGTGGAGTCGTCGTAGTCGCAGCGGCCCCACATGTCGCCGCCCGCGCCGCGGCCGAGGCCTTCGACCGCGTCGGGGTCCTCGATCGGGATGTGCCCGTCGTCCACGAAGGGCAGGTTCGGCCATGGGTGATCGGTGCGTAGGCCATTGGCCACCGGTTCGTCGTTCAACGTCATCGCGTCCACTCCCCTGTCCCAGTGCTGCACGGTCAACACATCTAGAGTGCTGTAGTGACAGTACAGCACTAGTGCGGGCAGTTCGCGCGGCTAGCTGACGTGCTCGGCGCGGCTTCCCACGAGGAGTCCGCCGGACTCTCGCCCACAATTCCGGGCTCACAACGCAGAGAGCAGGCTTGATAGAGCTTTAGTGTCGATAGCCCTATCAAGCCTGCGTAGGCGGACACCTGGGTTTTAGGGGTTGGTTTGCCGCGCGCCATACAGGCCGCTGCCGGGATCGGTGATGTGGCTGTTGTGAACGCGGGAGCCGGTGTCGGTGAGTACCAGCGGGTCTTCTGCTGTTCCTTCGTGGCCGCAGGCTCCGCAGTCGTTGCGCTGGCCGTTGTGGTCGCGATCTTGCTGGCGTGTGCTGATCCAGGTCATGTGCCGGGTCCTTTCCGTCGATTCCTGTGGGGGGTGAACAGGTTTGATAGGGCTGTTTCTGCTGATATCCCTATCAAATCTGCGTGGTAGATCAGGTGTGCCTGGTGTCGTCGATGGCGGCGTCAGAGCACGGCGAGCAGGGCGGCGGAGACGCCAAGCGCGAGGCCGTGGAGGGCTTGGTCCGCCAGGTACATGCCGTTGAGGCCTCCGCTGTTGAGGGCGGCGAAGGCCGGGGAGCCGGTGTGCTCGAGGAGCCATCGCACCGGCCATTTCCGGTCCAGGAGGGCGTGGGTCACGGCCGAGACCATGAGCGCCGCGGCGACTCCGGCCGGCGACCAGCGCAGCGGCAGCACGAGCCAGGCGAGACCTCCCAGGACGAGCAGGGTCAGGTGGTACTGGGCGATGTGAGCGAGGTTCGCCGCCCAGCCGCTGTGCCGGGCCTTGGCGCCGGTCTCGACCTCTTCGGGCAGCGGGGCTCCTTTGTGTTCGGCTTGCCGGTCGGTCTGGCCGGTGATGTGGTCGCCGAGGTGGTGCGCGACGTGCAGCACCGCCCAGCTGGCGGCGAAGGTGGTCAGGGTCGTCAGGTCGTCGATGGTCGTCATTGTGGTCGCCTCCAGGCGGATGAGCTGGGCGGATAGGGATCGCGGATATGCGGCTTCTGCGAGATGTGCGAGTCAGCGCAGGCCTCGTGCCGGTGCGGCGGGTCAGAGCATCGAGTCGGCGATGCTGGGGTCGAGTTCGCGGACGGTGGTGAAGCTGATGTCCCCGGCGTGGTGGACGTCGGCGAGCGCGTCGGCGTAGGGACTGGTGGCCGTGGCGCCGAGGACGTCCCCGAGGCGGCCGAGCGCGCCGTCGGCGAGGTCGACCAGCTGTGCGCGGATCCGGTCGAGCTGGGCCAGGTGCTCGGCGAGTTCCCGGCGGTCGAGTTGGCCAAGGACGGTCAGGTAGCGGGCGGTGGGCACCGCGTCGACGGTGTGGCAGAAGCTGTCGATGGCGGCGGTGACGGTGGTGATCACGGGGTCGCTCATGTGTTCCTCTCTGCGGTCCTGTCGGGCTTGCGAGACCTATCAAGGTGCGGCGGTCGCGCTTTGGTGGTGGCGTGAACCGGGCGGATAGGTCTGCGAGACGAGATAGGACTATCGGGTGTGCGTGGGTGTGGCGAGGTCGAACAGCGGGACCATCTCGGCCTCGTCGGCTTCGCGCAGCCGCCGGACTCGGCTCTGGCGATGGTGGTCGCGGTCGTGGTGGAGGTGGCAGCCCTGGCAGAAGGCGACGAGGTTGTCCTCGGCGCAGTGCTCCGGGAGGTGGTCGCGGTGCGCGGTGGTCAGGACGACGTCGGACCCGGTTCCGGCCGCGGGCGTGCCGTGCTTGTTGCGGCAGCGCCCGTCGACGGCCAGGTGGTGAGCGGGGCGGCCGCATTCACCGCGGCATTCGCAGCGGCCGCCGGCGCGTTCGAACCTGATGCGGTAGCTGATCATCGGCCAGTCGGCGGGGTAGCGGTGCCGGTTCTCCGGATGGATCGGCATGGCCGGATCACCCGGTCCGACGTCGCCGATGCGCCCCTCGGCACCGCGTTCTCCCAGGTGGAGACGCACCCGCAGACCTGCTAGACCTCGCAGGGTCACGGCAGATATCGAGAATCGCAAGGTCGCGAGGCGTGACGGACTCGTTGGGGGCGTGCAGCCGTTTGAGGACGGTGTCGACGAAGTCCGGCCGCGCGGCCGGGTGGCCGGGTTTGAGGTTGCTGAACATCCAGGCCCGGATGGCGAACGCCGGCATGCCACCGCTGTCGCGTGCGGCGATCTCGGCGACGAACGGAGCAGCGGCGTCCGGCGAGCAACGCAGAAGCCCGGCCGCGTCGCGGATGAGGACCGCGCGGGCCTCGTCCGGGGTCACCGGACGCCTCCGGCCTGGTCGGCCAGGTCGGTGAGGTGGTCGGCGAGCCGCTGCAGGGCCTCGGCGGTGACGTCGAGGACCACGGCGAGGCCGTAGAAGAAGGTGCTCATCGGGCCGTCACCTCGTTCAGCAGCGCGCCGAGTGCGTGCCTGACGGCCTGGTCGGTCCACGCGGCCTCGTCGTGGCCGCGGGCTTCGGTCCGGGCGCGGGTGGCGGCGTACCGAACGGCGGCCGCGGTGGCGGCGTCGACGGTGTCGGCGTGGCGCTCGAGGTGGTCGGCGATCGCGGTGGCCAGGGCGGCGGCCGCGATGTGGTCGGTCCCGGCCAGCGGCTCGGGCCGCAGCACGAGTTCGTGGTAGCGCAGCGCCAGGGTGTTGGCCAGGGCGAGATGGTCCGCGCGCTCGCGCGCAGGGTCGATCGAGTGAGACACTGGGATCTCCCTTTCGAGGGTGTCGGCCGATCCCTGGAGCCACGAGCTGGAATTCTGAAGCTCCCGGGGTCGGCTTTTTGATGTCCGCTCGGCGTTGTCGCCGACGGGGGAGGGTCAGCCGTCGACGTCCTCCTCACTCGCGGTCGGCTGGTAGGGCACCAGCCGCGCGACCGGCTTGTTCTCGGAGCCCCGGAGGATCACGTACTCCTCGCCACGCCACTGGACGTCGTCGAGCACGGAGGCCCAGTTGTCGCGTGCGGCGCGGGACAGGATCTTCTTCATGACTCCGATGGTCCCAGTGGTACCACTTGAGGGCAATCCATCAAACGGGGCAGAAAGCGTCTCTACCTGCTTTGATAGTTCTGATAGGTCACGCAGGGTTGCCGCCGTTGCGAGTGACGCGAGGGTTGAAGTCCTTCGCAAGCCTCGCACCTGCGTTTACGCTGCTGCCCATGCTCACTACCGCTGCGATCAACCAGAAGGGCGGCGTCGGGAAGTCCGCTCTCGTCGCCGGTACCGCTGGAGCGCTCCTGGCCCGCGGCCGCCGGGTACTCGCGGTCGACCTGGACCCGCAGGGCCACCTGACGACCGAGGCCCTGAAACTCGATGAGGCCAAGAGCGGCGACAAGGCCGCGAACATGTTCAACGCGCTGCGCGGCGCGTACAAGGGACCGCCATCGAAACTGACCGTCCGGCACTCGGTTCACACCGCGGCCGACGGCACGGTCGGTGTCCTCGACGTGCTGCCCACGACGTTCGACATGTTCTTCCTCGACCGCGAGCTCTACGCCCGGACCTCCCGCATGGAGGACCGGCTGACCTGGCTACTGCAGGCCATCGCCGAGGACCTCGCAAGCCGCGACGCCGCCTACGACCACGTCCTTATCGACTGCCCGCCGGCGCTGAACATCCTCACGGAGAACGCGCTCGTCGCGGCCGACGGCGTGCTCCTTCCGGTTCAGCCCGAACGCAGCTCGATCCGCGCGCTGCGGCTGCTGCTCGCACAGCTTCGGGCCATCGAGGAGAGCAACCGGCTCGACCAGCGCACCATCTTCGGCCTGGTCCCCTCGGTCTACCGCCGTCCGCTCGCCGGGATCAACATCGCGATGATGAAGAAGTTCGAGGCCATGCCGCTGGACATCCTCGCCCTGTTCCCCTCCGCCACGGTCGTCCAGCAGGCCTGGGCCACCGGCACCCCGGTCCCGCTGTTCCAGCCCGAATCGCCCAGCGCCTGGAACTACCACCGGCTGGCGATCCGGCTCGACGTCGCCGCCGGCCTGTCCCCGGCGTCCGAGTGGGACGCCCTGCCGCCCGTTTCCGAACTCACGAAAGCCACAGAGGACACCACCGCATGAGCGCCTCCACCCCCAGCTGGAAAGACGCCGTCAACCACGACGGCGACGACGAACTCGTCGACGTCCTCCGCAACCGCGGCGGTGGTGGCTCCCCAGCCCCGGCGAAGCGCGGGAAGCAGCCCGCGACGTCCTCCGGCCCGGCGGACGAACCGACCACCCGATCCTGGTATCTCGCTCGCTCCGTCGCCGAGGAGCTGAGCGAGGCCTGCGACGAACTCTTCTACGACCTACGCGGCGCCATCCCCAAGCACGTCATCCTCAGCCACCTCATCCGCGAAGGCCTCCGGCACAAGGCCAAGGTGCGCGAGAAGCTGACCAAATCCGTCTCGTAGTTCTGCGAGACCTCACACCCCTGCGAGCGCCGTGACCGAGCCCCTTCGGTCACGGCGCTCGCGCGTTCACCAGGCCTGCCCTGCCCGCGACATATGCGCCTCCGGCTAGGCCTCGCAAGCCTCGCAAAGACGCGCCGCTCTGCCCCCTCCGCTGCCACCCGCGAAGGCGGTCTCCTCCCGGCTTGCCCCCTCCGCTCACGGAGGGGGCAACCCGGCGGCGACGCCATGCCGCGGCCGGGATCTTTGACCCTCTGACCGAGCTCGCTGACGGGGTCATTGCCCCCCCTTGGTGCCCGGGGCAACCGGGAGGGGGCAATCTGCGGTTCACCTGCACAGTTGCCCCCTGTTGCCCCCCTGGTTGCCCCCCGTCCTGCGATCGCGGGGGACACCTCCACGAAGGGGCAGTGCCCCCTCAGGTGACCGGGCACCCTGCCCGGGGTCACTTGCCGGGGGACACCGAAGGGGGCAACCCTCGCCACCACGACAGGCCTGCCCCCGGGCAGCTGACCCCCGTCCAGCCGGGGGCTGCCCTAGGGGCACCTGCCCCCTCGGCGTCGATCACTCGCCGGCCACGCGCACCGCCGGGTTGCCCCGGTCACTGCCGGGGCGGGCAACGCGGATCGCGGTGCCCGCGGCCCCCTCGGTCCGGCCCGCCAGGCGACGAGGGCACCACCGGTCCCGCCGCCTGGCAGGACCTGGCCTTCGCTCTGGTCGCGACCGGGCCACGTGGCCGGGGCTGAGCGAGGTCGTCACCGTCCTCGAAGACGTCCTTGCAGCCAGCGCACGCCGCTCACTCTCCGTAGAAGAAACGGGGTTTCGCGGAGGGTTTCGTGGCGAAAGATCCACGGTTTCGCTAGCATCGGCCTCGCGCGCGCACGCGACGCGCGCTGCGCGTTGGCCCTCCAGCGGCCCGAAGTCCCTTCCCGCGCGAAACCCACACGCCCGCGTATGTGACCGACAGTCACCACGGCTCGCCCGGGTCCTTCACCGCCCCCGATCACGGCTGGCGGCCGGGCCGCATGATCGCCGGTCCAGTGCCGTGATCGAGATGGTGACCGGTCCACGGTCGGCCGAAACCGGTGAAACGATCTTCAAAAAAGCCGCATCGTATAACTTGCTATACAGCTTGGCTTTTTAAGGGCTTGAACCCCGTTCGCGCGGCCACGAACTCATCTGACGCCTCAAAAACGTCGCAGAGACGACCTGAGGGGCAGTAAATCCGGTCCAAGATCGCCTCCTTCAGCTCTGAATCGCGTCACGATCGGCCGATGACGCGCCTGCGGACCACGGTCCGCCCCGATCATCGTCGGACGTATTTCCGCTGGTAGAAGGCCGATTAGAGACGCGAGAGGTCGACGAAGCGCCCGTAGTGGAGCTGGTGCGCGACGGTCACGGTGGCCGTGGGCCCGAAGCGGTTCTTCGCCACGATGAAGTCGGCTTCACCGGCACGGGGGTCGTCGCGATCGTGGGCGTCAGGGCGGCTGAGGAGGATGACCATGTCGGCGTCCTGCTCCAGCGAACCCGACTCCCGCAGGTCCGACAGCAGCGGGCGCTTGTCCTGCCGCTGCTCCGGCCCGCGGTTGAGCTGCGAGAGCGCCACGATCGGCACCTCGAGCTCCTTCGCCAGCAGCTTCAGCGACCGGGACATCTCCGACACCTCGACCTGGCGGGACTCGGCGCGGCCGCCGGCCGTGAGCAGCTGCAGGTAGTCCACCACGATCAGCCCGAGCCCCTCGGGCTTGGCGTGCAACATCCGCGCCTTCGCCCGGATGTCGGTCACGGTCATGTTCGGGGTGTCGTCGATCGTCAGCGGCGCACCGCTGATGCGCTTGTCCCAGGCCTGGTTCATGCGATCCCAGTCGGCCGGGGTCAGGCTGCCGGGCTCCCGCATATCGCTGATCCGAAGAGGCGTCTCGGCGGCGACGACGCCCTGCACGAGCTCCGTGCGGCTCATCTCCAGGCTGAAGAACGCGGTCGGGACGCCCTGCTTGATGGCGGCCGCGCGGGACAGGTCCTTGGCGAGCGAGGTTTTCCCGATACCGGGACGGGCGGCGACGATGATCAGGTGCCCGGGGTGCAGACCGTTCGTGACAGCGTCGAGGTCGACATAGCCGGTCGACAGGCCCGGCTTGATCCGCCCGGACTGCACGTCGTCCAGGTGCGAGCAGAAGTCCGCGCGCAGATCACCGATGAGGGCCTGGCCGCCGTTCTGGTGGCCGTCACTGACCTGGTCCAGGAACGACTGGGCCCGGGTGAGCAGCTCAGCCGGGTCTCCGCCCGACTTGTTCGCCTCGAGCGCGGCCTGCGCCGTCCGCGTCCCGGCCTCGTACGCCCGGCGCAACGTCGCCTTGTCCCGCACCTGCTCGGCGTGGTGGGCCACAGCGTCCGAGGTGTGCAGCACCGCGACGAGGCTGTGCAGGTACAGGGCTCCGCCGACCCGGCTGAGCTCGCCGCGGTTGCTGAGCTCGTCGGCAACCACCATCGCGTCGTGCGGCTTGCCGTCGTTGAACAGGTCCAGGATCGCGTCGAAGATCGCCGCATGCGCGGGCCGGTAGAAATCCGCGCTGCTGATCAAGCCGGTCACTTCGCTGATCACCGCGGCGTTGCGGGTCTCCATCAAGCCGCCGAGGACGACCTGCTCGGCGCTGTTGTTGTGCGGTGGCTGGGATGCGTAGTCGTCGTCGGCCGGGCTGTAGGAGATCATGTCGGTGGACATGCGGGTTGACGCCTTTCTCGTGTGTCCATCGCCTGGTCGGCCCTGCACGGCTGACCAGGCTCCTTTCGTCTTCGGACAGGGTTAGCTGGACGCCTGGGCGGACATGTCGGGCTTCTCGAACCGCCACATCTGGTCGGCGGGGAAGCAGCCCGGGCACGGCTCGTTCGTGGCCGGGACGAGACGTTCGTTCCACAGCGCATCAGCAGGAGCGCGACAGGTCCCGCACTTCGCCGCACGGACGACCGGGGCCTTGGGAGCCGCGGGCTGGTCGACGACCGCGTCACGACCAGCCGGACGCTTTGCGGGCGTCGACTCCGTGACCTCGGGAGCGAGGTCCAGCAGCGGCAACGGAATCCGCGCCTCAGGTTCCGGAGTGATCCGCGCCAGCCACTTCGGCAGGTTCGCCGCGCTGAACGCCTGTTCCGCGTACGTGACCGGGGACTTCTTCGCCTCGGACACGGCTGCCTGCCCGATCTGCCGGACCTGTTCCAACGTCAGCGACGTCCGCGCCATCGCGGCCAGGATCGCGGTCTTCAGCCTGTCCGTGTCCCCCTTGGACAAGCCCTGCGTCTGTCCACGAGCGGCGTACCAGGCCTTCACCGGGAACGACCGTGCGGCTTCCCGCACCTCCTCGCCCCACGCCTCGTCCATGCCCGTGGCGGGCGGCTCCGCCGTCCCGCCCGGCACGGGCTCCATCGAGATCGATCCTTCGATCTCTCTATCAGAGATCGAAGATCGATCAGATCGATAGGACCCCCCTCCAGGGGGGATGGGGTGGAAAGTGGCCTGACCTGCGGAAACGTTCCCATCCCCCCCGGCGGGGGGTTGGGTGTCGAACTCCATCCCCCTCCCAGGGGGGATGGAGTGGAAAGTGGCCTGACCTGCGGAAACGTTCCCATCCCCCCCGGCGGGGGGTTGGGTGTCGAACTCCATCCCCCTCCCAGGGGGAATGGGCTGACCTGCAGGCGGCCCGAAGAGGTCGCGCTTGCGAATCCGGATGGTGCGCGGCTTGGAACGCTTGGTCCCGGTCCCGGCCGAACGCTCGTGGGCGAACTCGGCCTCGGCGATGTCCTCGGCGATCGCGGCGTCGATCTCTGCCAGGGTCCGCGGCCCGCGATAGTTCGGCGGCGGTGACGGGAACACGAGAAGCTCGTTCTCGATCGGCCGTCCCTGCGCGTCCCGGCGAGCCTGCCGACGTCCGGTCTTCGGGTTGACCCCGCCATCCAGGATCCGGAGGAAACCGATCCTCTGGAGGTAGTCCGTCAGCCACTTCGCCTTCTCGGGCCGTTCAAACCCGCACAGCAGCGCCAACCGAGTCGGCGAGAGCTTCACGGCCAGATCGCCGTGCACCCGCACGCAGGAGGCCATGAGGAACGCCACCGCGGTGCTGACCGTGTTGGCCGACGACGCCACGGGCGGAGGGTCGAACAGGATGCACGCGGTGACCCACAGCGGAACCTCGCCCGAGGAAGGGCTCTCGCCTCGCGAAGTGCCATGAGGAGAATCTGCGCCCAGGTCCGGCGGGAAGTTGCCTTCGACGTGACCCATGAGCGCGGCATTCGCGGCGAGCAGGGCTGGTGGGCTGTAGTTCACGCCGACACCTCCACGGCGCCGCGGGTAGGAGTCTCGCGGGCGAGCCGGGAGATCTCTGGGGTGCAGCAGCGACGGCAGAAGGTGTTCGCGCCCTGGCGAACCAGCGCTTCGGCGCCCGTCGTGGTCCACAGCCGCATGTCGTAGTCGCCAGAGTGCTGCAGCGTCTCCGGTTCGACGTAGGCCCTCCACATGGAGCACAGCCGGTCGACGCGATGAAGTTTCCACCCCAGCAAAGTCACGTACAGCAGATCAGCGCCGGCGGCTTCGAGCTGCTCAACGCTGCTGATCTTGACTGGTCGAAGGCCTCGCGACAGCTCGCGAGGCGGGACGTCCCTACTGAAACTCACCTAGATCTCCACATCGTTCGTGAAGCCCAGGGGGTGATCTACGGCTGATCTCTACTGCAACCTCACCGCAATGCAGTAAAGTACGTATTTGCCGGGTGATCCCCCAGGCTCTTTAGGACGCCTCGCGTGACTAGGTTGGCTGCCATTCACGCGGGGCGTTTCTGCTGTTCACGGGCCGTGTAGCCCGGTCCGGGGAGGGCTGATCGCCAGTCGGACCTGGGGCTTGCGACCCAGTCAGTGGGCTAGGTCGTCATGCGACCGCCTCTTCGGAGTAGTCGGAGATGAGCGCCCTGCCCTTGTCTCCGGCGAGTTCGATCAGCTGATCCAAAACAGCCAGTGGTACGACACCTGCGAACGGGATGTCGCGGAACGTCAGTGGCACGGTGTGGCCCTGGCGGACGGCCCGCCGGAGTTTGCCGGGGGTCCGCTGCACGGTGGACATGTCCATCGGTAGCTCCTCCTTTTGATCAACTGGCGTGAACCCTAGCGTGAATCACGTGGTTGGCGCTCGATGAAGTCCGTGTCGGCGTGTCGTGTTGCGCAGATTTCTGTCGCATGCTTGCTAGTTCTCTCGCTTTCGATAGACCTGCGAGAGAAGTGTGGTCGGCTCCGAAGACGATCTTCAAGAAGCGGCTTCGCTTCGAAAATTCCCTGATCATGCCGGACGAAGAGCGGCTCGCGCCCGCGTCGGCGGCTCGCCCACTTGGGCTCGTTTTCCCAGGAAGGCGCGCGCTTTTCCGGTTTGGGTATACGATAAGTAGATGACTGCGGATACCTCGATGACCACCGTGAAGGTGACGACGGAGGCACGTGATCGGCTGGCCGTGCTCGCGGCCGAGAAAGGCCAGTCGATCGGCGCGTTCATCTCCGGCGTCGCCGAGCGTCTCCCGACCGCGGCCGAGCTCGACGAGCGGGACGAGCGCACGCGCCAGGCCCTGAAGAAGTTCGGGATCGCGCTGGCGATCAGCGAGCGCGCCGAGGGCGAGGCGCTGTGGGCGGCACTGGACGCCGGCGATGACGAAGCCCTCCTCAAGGACCCCGACGCGTGAGGTCCTTCGTGCTGGACACCGCCGCGCTGGAAGCCCTCGGCGCTGGCAACAGGGTGCTCTCGAAGCTGATCTACGGCACCCCGCGCGACGTCGACGACGTGGTCCTGGCCCTGTACCGCGGGCCGCGCCTCCTGGTTCCGGCGATGGCCCTGCTGCACGCGGGTCGGCAGCGAGCAGGCCTGACCCGGCATGTGTCGGTGCTGGAACCGCTGCGCGTCGTCCCGCTGGACGCCCCGGCCGTCACCGCGTTGTGCGAGTCGCTGGCCGATCTGGCGCCGGACGTCGGCCACGTCGTGCACACGGCGGCGACGCACGACGCTTCGGTGATCACGCCGAGCCCGGAGTCGTACCCGGAATCGGTCCGCGTCGTGCGGCTGCCGATCTAGGCGGCCTCCGTTCTGGCGAAGAGGTCAGTGCCATGCCGATTCGGTTGCCTGGCAACTGATCGTGGCACTGGCATAGGCCAGCGAGTTTTCAGCGGGCACCTGCGAAACGGCCCGCGGCGAGGCCTGGCCAGCAGCGGCCAGGCGATTTCCTCGCGGTGTGGATGTGGACCGGTTTGCTGACAGTGGGTCCGGCGCGCGCTCGGATTCCGCGACTGTGGGATTTGGGTGCCGTGGCCGAGGGCGCGTTATCGACATTCAGAGAGCGCTTGCGGCCTTTGTTAGGCCGAATGGGTTGCGTTTCGTTTGGTACTGACTACCTATTCGGAGTGATTCTGTGGCGTGGCGCTTGGTCACCGGCCGGTAACGGATAGGTTGGCCCGACGGCCGGGGAGTATCGGAAGCCAGTAGGGGGTTTCCGCCGCTCGCGCCAAGCCCAGGGAGTGGGCTCCGGCCTTCATGCCCGAGTGCGCGAACGGGCTCATTCCACAGAAAGGCAGAGGTACATCACAGCAATAGGGAACATCATCCGCGGCACGGGGAAGCCCGCCCGCGGCACAGCGACGAACTGCTTTCGTTTTCCCTAGATGCTCGGTCGGGCGAGCAGGCGGCGATCGGGGAGCCGCCGGAGATCACCGGCAAGAACGGAACGACATTGCGCCATCCTGTGCAGCACACCATCACCCCCGGACCGGACGCCAGCGTGCTGGCTCCGGTCTCACCGACGACCACCTTCCATGCCCGGCGCCGCGGCAGGCCCGCGCTCGCCGGCATCGCCTCCACCGCGGCGTTCACCAACGTCCGGCTGACCGAGCCTGCCCGCCAGCTGGTGCTGCTCATGCTCTGCAGCCTCGAACGCGATGAAACCCTGACCGATGCCTACGAAGCCGTGCTCGCCAAGTACGGCGACAGCCCCGGGCACTGGTGCCACGGCAAGGACCTGCACGGCTTGCGGCACTTCTGTAGCAAGTTCCTCGGCCGGGCCGCGCGCAGCGCGCCGACCTGGGAGGTACTGACCGATCTGTTCAGTGCCGCGTTGCCGGCGCCGGACTGCGAACGGCTGCTGCCCTGGGCGGCGTGGCTGTGGTGCCGGGCTCACGACGTCGAGGCGCCTCCGGGCTACACCGGGCCGATCACCTCCCCGCCCTGGGGCGAGCGGGACGTCGTGGCCAAGACCGCCATCGTCGCCGCCCTTCGCGCAGACCAGCCGCCGCACCCGGCGGATCCTGCGCCCGTGTCCTGCGAGCCTCCTCACCACGAGCCGCGCGAGGACCACGAGACCCTGCCGGTGGCGGACACCCCGTCCCCGGCGTGGGAAGCCACGATCCCGTCGTGGGAGAACCCGCAGGATCTCCGGGTGCTGCTGGACTACATGACCCAGGTCTATCGCTTCCAGCAGGAACAGAACCGGCGGCTCCATGAGCAGATCCGGCAGCTCCTCGACGACAATCTCGAACTCGACCACATGACCTGGGATCTGCGGACCCAGGTCGCGAAACTGACCCAGGCCGCCGAAAAGGCGATCGTCGAGCAGGACCCGTCCCTGACCAGGCCTCAGGTCCGGCAGCGGCTGGAGATGATGATCGGGCGTACCCGATCGCCGCTGCCGCCGCTACCTCGGTCGCGGCTGCGTCCGATGCCCGTCTTCGTCGATCATCACGACCGGCGCCTGGCTCCGGTACCTCCCTCGGCCTAACACTTCGGCACTCCACCAGCGCCCGGGCAGCGACTCCGTCGTCGCCCGGGCGCTGTGCTGTCCGCACCAAGATCGCTCACCCCATCGACGTCGGCGTCGCCGGCCGCCAGGGCGACTCGACGACGACTACGGCCGGGGATGACGATCGGCACGCCGGGCTTCGCTGCTCCACCACGGTGGGCCGCCGCGCCAAGGGACTGGTAGCTACTGACACGCGAGCACGGGGACTGAACGAGAAAGTGAATTGTTCAGTCCCCGTTCAGTGCCACTCATTACTGCCGGGTTCAGTAATCATTAGTGCCATTAGTTCCATTGCGATTCCGACGGGGCCATTTTATTACCCTGACCAGGCAGAACGTTGCCGCATGATCTGCCGGGCAGAAATATTCAAAACCGTTTACCGACAGGGACTGACTGCCTGTCGTCCGAGCTCAGTTCCCGTTTCCGTCCGGCATGTCCGGATGGATACATTCGTTCTCGCCGGACCAAGATCGGCGGCAAGACATCGACAGATATCGATTTCCAGGAGTCTTCGTGAAGAACACGGGCAAGCCATGTGTCCTCACCCCTCACCGACGCACACCGGCGGCGACAGCGTCATCGGCCCTCCACGTGGCCGGCGTGGACCGGCTCGTGCCCGACACACGGGCCCACGGGCCCAGCCCGTGAACAGAAAGGAGTGCCCACATGGGCGGAAAACACCGTAAGGACAAGGACGGCGGGCTGGCCAGCAGGGGCGGATGCGCGGTGATCATGATGATCGCCGTACCTCTGCTCGTCCTGCTGACCACCGCCGCCGATCAGGCCATCATCCTGATCAGCTGACTACCGGCTCCCGTCAGAGAACCGATCGCGGGGCCGGCCCGTATTCGGGTCGGTCCCGCATCCTGTGCACCACTAAATCTCCAGTGCGCACGAATTATTACACCCGAAACCTGAATATTCCTCTACCGCAAACACCTATGCCCCAGTCGAGTGAGGACCCTTTACTCCCATGAACCCCCGTTGCACCGGCCGTCCCAATCTTCACGCCCGCCAGGCCCGGATCCGCCCCCGCGTGGTCCCGCTGCGCCTGCGCCGCGGTGCGACCACTCCCAACGGTCGTATCTGCGGGGAAACCGACCGTGAAACGCACTTCGTGCCCAGCGCGGCCGTCGACGGCGACGACACGGCCGTCACCACCCTCTGCGGCACCAGACTCGAGCGCGACCAAGCCGAACCCGCCGAGCACGCCCGCGGCGTGCCCTGCACCGCCTGCTACATCCAGTTTCTCCACGTCACCGACCTCGACGTGCCCCACCAGCGCGACAGGCGAGAATGGTGAACCCCTGAGAGAAGCACGTGGCTATCTGCTCTGGGAGTACTCGCAGAGCAGATAGCCACGTGAGGCGACGTCCGGGTGCTGCGAGGATCGAGATTTGCGGTCGTGCGTGGAAAGATCCCCGGTCATGCTGGATGAGGAACAGCTCGGTGCCTACATCAACGACCGGTTCACACAGCGCCTGTTCCGCCTGGAAACCCACGACTTCCTCGACGTCGGCAGTGACGGCGACGACTTCGAGCGCTACCTCGCCGGGCAGCCCGGCCCGGACATGGCCCGTAAGAGCGCCTGGCTGGATGTGATCCGGAGCGAGGTCGCCCGAGGCAAGCACACCTACCGGGTCCACGTCGTGCGGTCCCCGCTCACCGACTACCTGCGCTTCGACTTCGAGTGGGGCTACGTCCACAACGAACAGGCGGGCGAGCGGATCGGGATCCTCGACCTCGCCGAGCGTGACGCCCCGTCCGAGCTGATCGACCACGACTTCTGGCTGATCGACGACGAGCACCTGGTCCTCATGCACTACGACGACCGCGGTCGGTTCATCGGCGCGGAGCCCGTCTACGACGTCGACGAGATCGAGCGGCATCGGACCTGCGCACAAGCCGCCTGGGCGAGCGCGGAGCCGTTCGGCGCGTACTGGAGGGCTCACCCCGATGCCTGGCGCGGCCCGAGTCAGGCCTGAATGCCGGCGGTGAGCGAAGTCGCAGGTTTGCGGATTCCTTGCGAGGGCTCGCGGAAGAGATAGTTATGCGAGGTGGTGTCGGGGTGTGCTGGCGGCCGGTGGGAACATAGCGGGGAATCCCTGGTCAGAGGCCATCGCGACAACGCGTTCGTCGTCGTCGACCACGATGTCGATCTCGCGGGTCTTGGCGAGTTCGTGAAGCTGTTCGATCTTCCACACCGGCGACGGACGAAGGTCATCGTTCGGTCGCATCCGAAGCTCGCCTCGTGGAAGGTCATGGTGGGCGAACCACGCCACGGTCAGGGCACGTGTGCGGTCGCTGCGGGCAGTGAGCCAGCAGATGTCGCGGCCGACGGCGAGCTGACATGCCAGCGCTCGCCCGGACGGGATGAGCGGATCGTCCCCGGCCGCGTCGAAGAAGGCGGCCCAGGCCTGCCTGCTCGCGGACGCCGGATCGTCGCCGAGCAGAGGAAGGCGCCAGACGGCGTCCGCGACAACGCCGTCGACATCCATCACCGCCAGGCGGCGCTCGCTCATGGCCGGGGAGCCGCTCTTCAAGCGGCCTGCGCGCTGCCGTCGATCACGGAGGCGGCGTCGACGAGCTGGCCGCGGCCGATGAACCGCTTGATCACGAGCAGGCCGGCCTCGTGCTTGTCAGCTCCCGCGTGCGAGGCGCAGGCGTCGGTGACGACCCACGGGGTGTAGCCCTGCTCGAAGGCGTCGCAGGCCGACTTCATCACGCAGCTCTCGGTGGCGATCCCGCAGATCACCATCTGCGACCAGCCGTGGACGTTCACCAGCCTGGTGAACTCGGTCGTGAAGGGCGAGTACTGCCCGACCTTGTCCACCACGGCCGCGGCTCGCGCGGCGTGCGGGGCGAGCTCGTCGATGATCTCGACTTCCTCGGCGCCGGGCATGAACCGGGACCAGTGGATCAGCCGCTCGAACTGGCTGCCGGGGCGGTTGATGAAGCGGGTGAAGACGACGTCCCGGCCGAGCGCTTCCCAACGGTCGACGAGGTCGACGACGTGCGGTACGACCGGGGCGGACTTGCTGGACACGAAGCCGGCCTGCATGTCGACGACGAGCAGAACGCTGTTGCCGTTGTTCACGATGCTTCCTCTCGGAGTAGCTGGATGGTCTCAGTGAGCTTCTGCTCGAGCTCGCTGGTCTCGACGATGGCTGATCGCAGCTGACGAAGCTGCGCTGGCTCGTTCGCTTCGCCGCGGGTGATCGCGACCTTCCGGCCCCG
>NZ_JADBEJ010000005.1 GCF_014873915.1 Amycolatopsis roodepoortensis | reverse complement strand
AGCCCCACTCCCTACGCGAGCGACAGTGCCTGACCCGGGCAGATGTGCACGGCGGTGCGGGCGTTCTCTTCCGCCTCTTCGCCTTCGGGCTCGGCGTTCAGCACGATGACGGTCCCGTCGTCCTCGCTCTGGTCGAACAGGTCGGGATCGGTGAGCACGCACTGGCCCGCGCCCACACATTTCCCGGTGTCCGCGATGATCTTCATGGCTCCTCCTACCAGGTGACCGGAAGGGCGTGGAGGCCGTAGATCGTCGAATCGTGCTTGAACGGCAGTTCGTCGACCGGAACGGCGATCCGGAGGCCCGGTACTCGCCGGAACAACGTATCGAAGACGATCTGGAGTTCCAACCTCGCCAAGTTCTGGCCGAGACATTGGTGCACCCCGAATCCGAAGGCGACGTGATGCCGGGCGCCGCGTTCGATGTCGAAGGTGTCCGGGTTCTCGAAGCCATCCGGGTCGTGGTTGCCCGCGTTGCTCAGCCCGACGACGCCTTCACCCGCGCGGATGAGCGTTCCGCCGATCTCGACGTCCGCCGTGGCGAAGCGTGAGGTCGCCGTCTCCGCGATCGTGAAGACCCGCAGGAGTTCCTCGATCGCGGCGAGGGTCTTGCCCGGGTCCGCCTTGATCTTCGCCAGCTGATCGGGGTTCTCCAGCAGGGTCACCGTGCCGAGCGAGATCATGTTCGCCGTGGTCTCGTGCCCGGCGATGAGCAGCAGGAACGCCAGCCCGACCAGTTCGCCGTGGTCGGCCTCGCCCGTTTCCCGCTGCTTCAGGATCTGACGGCCGAGGAGGTCGTCCTCGGTGGCGTCCGATTCCTTCTTGGTGACGAGTTCGTCGAGATAGTTCTCGAGGGATTCGAACGCGGTCATCCGTTCTTCGGCGGTGACCTCCCGGCTGAGCATCCTGGAACTGCAGGACTGGAAGAACTCGTGGTCCGAATAGGGGACGCCGAGCAGTTCGCAGATCACCAAGGACGGGACCGGGAGGGAAAGCGCCTGGACGAGATCCGCGGGTTTGGGGCCCGCGAGCAGGGCGTCGAGATGTTCGTCGACGATCTGCTGAATACGCGGTTGAAGCGCTTTCATGCGCTTGACGGTGAATTCCCCGACGACGTCCCGCCTTGCCCTGCTGTGTTCCGGCGGGTCCATCGCGATGAGGGACGGGCGGAACGGCTTGTCCTCGCGGCGGATCTGCCGCGCGACCATCAGCGGGAACGACGGACTCTGCCGGTCGGAACTGAAATGCGGGCTGCTCAGCATTTCGCGGATGTCTTCGAGCCGGGTGAGCGCCCAAGCCGTTTGCCCGGACGGAAGACCGACCCGGGAAACCGGACTTTCCCGGCGAAGCCGTTCATATTCGGGCGGCGGCGAAAACGGGCATTTCCGGACCAGTGGCAAGGTCGCGGTGGTTTCCTCGACGTCGGTCATCGGGTTGTCCTTCCCCAGATGTCGGGTGGGTTCGGGCGAAATCGGACAGGGGCCCCAAAAAACGTATGCGGACGGATCCATTCCGTTTATGTCACCAAGGTACTCAAGCGGAGGCGGGTCGTCCACTCGCGAAGGGGTGGTTTCGCGGGAGGCGTGAAGGGCATGCCCTTACGTGCGAGAATCACGGCCCTGAAGGACCCTTCGAGAGGCGAGGATCATGACAGCCGACCCCGAGACCCGCTTGCGCGCCGACGCGCGCCGGAACCGGGATCAGATCCTGGCCGCCGCGAGAGTCATCTTCGCCGCCCAAGGCGCCGAGGTCCCGATGGAGGAGATCGCGCGCTCGGCCGGTGTCGGCGTCGGCACCCTGTACCGGCGGTTCCCGGACCGCGACGCGCTGATCCGGGCGGTCGCCGTCGACAACTTCGACCGGGTCCTGAGGGACGCGAAGGCGGCGAGGGATCAGGAGGCCTCGGACTGGGAGGCGCTGATCCGGCTGCTGCACCAGTCGATGGAGTTGCAGCTGAGCATCCAGCTCGCGATGGTGTCGCCCCGGGCGCTGGCGATCCTGAAGAGTGATCCCGCGATCAAGGCATTGCGTGACGAGTTACTCCTGGTGATGGACGCTTTCGTCCGCGGGGCGCAGGCCGAAGGCAAGCTCCGGACGGACGTCGCCACCGGTGACGTCGCGATCCTGTTCGCGACGTTGCTGCGGCAGATGCCGGGCAAGGGCGAGGAGGTCGCGCGGATGGCGACGAGGCGGTGCATCGGGATCATGATCGACGGCCTGCGGGCCGTCGGCACGAACGAGCCGCTGCCGGGACGGGCGCTGACCGGGGCCGATCTGGATCCGTGAGGTCTTGATGCGCGTGAAGGCCCCCTTCCCTCGGCTCAGCCGAGGGAAGGGGGCCTTCACGCGCTACGCGGTCAGGTGTCCAACTGTCCGAAAGGGGTGGGTCAGACGCCCAGCGGGTGCCAGACGGTCTTCGCCTCCAGGTAACGCCGAAGCCGCGCTATGTCGGCGTCGGCGGTCCAGTCCGGCTCGGTGTCCGGAACGGTCAGAACCCGCTTCACGGTGCCCGCCGCCTCACGCGCCAGGTCCGCCCGCGCGGACGGCTCGGCACCTGTCGGGTCGAGGGCGTTGACGTCCCCGTGCGACGCGAGCCACGGGCCGAGCTCCGACGCGCGGCCGGTCAGGATGTTCGCGACGCCGCCGGGCAGGTCGGACGTCGCGAGTACCTCCGAAAGCGTGATCGCGGGCAGCGGCCGGTCCGCGCTGGAGACGACCACCGCGGTCGAGCCGGTCGCCAGCACCGGGGCCAGCACGCTCACCAGGCCCAGCAATGACGACTCCTGCGGCGCCAGCACACCCACGACGCCGGTCGGTTCCGGCACGGTGAAGGAGAAGTACGGGCCCGCGACCGGGTTGGCCCCGCCGAGCACGGTCGCGATCTTGTCCGTCCAGCCCGCGTACCAGACCCAGCGGTCGATCGAGGCGTCCACAATGGACTGTGCCTTCTTCGCCGCGACGCCTTCGGACGCCGAAACCTCCGCGACGAACTGTTCGCGGCGGCCTTCCAGCATCTCCGCCACCCGGTACAGCACCTGGCCGCGGTTGTACGCGGTCGCCGCCGACCAGCCGCCGAAAGCCTTGCGGGCGGCCGAAACCGCGTCACGGACGTCCTTGCGGGACGCGTGCGAGGCGTTCGCCAGGAACTTGCCCTTGGTGTCGGTGACCGGGTACACGCGGCCGGATTCCGAGCGGGGGAACTTGCCGCCGATGTAGAGCTTGTAGGTCTTCGCCACCGAAATACGGTCAGACATCGAGATAGGCCTCCAGTCCGGTGCGTCCGCCTTCGCGGCCGAAACCCGACTCCTGGTAGCCGCCGAACGGCGCGGCGGGATCGAAGCGGTTGAACGTGTTGGCCCAGACGACGCCGGCGCGGAGCTGGTTCGCCATCCAGAGAATGCGCGAACCCTTCTCGGTCCAGATTCCGGCCGAAAGCCCGTACGGCGTGTTGTTCGCCTTGGTGACGGCCTCGTCCGGCGTGCGGAAGGTCAGCACCGAAAGCACCGGGCCGAAGATCTCCTCGCGGGCGATGCGCATCGACTGCTGGACGTCGGAGAACACCGTGGGAGCGAAGAAGAAACCGCGTTCCGGCACCGGGCACGGGCTGGTCCAGCGCTGCGCGCCCTCGGCGTCGCCGGACTCCACGAGCCCCTTGATCTTCGCGAGCTGCTCGGCGGAGTTGATCGCGCCGATGTCGGTGTTCTTGTCCAGCGGGTCGCCCAACCGCAGCGTCGAGACGCGGTAGCGCAGCTTCTCGAGCAGCTCTTCGGCGATGGACTCCTGCACCAGCAGCCGCGAGCCGGCGCAGCAGACGTGGCCCTGGTTGAAGAAGATCCCGTTGACGATCCCTTCGACGGCCTGATCCAGCGGGGCGTCATCGAAGACGACGTTCGCCGCCTTGCCGCCCAGCTCCAGCGTCAGCTTCTTCGCGGTGCCCGCGATCTGACGCTGGATGGCCTTGCCGACCTCGGTCGATCCGGTGAAGGCGACCTTGTTCACGTCGCCGTGGCCCACGAGCGCGGCGCCGATGTCCCCGGCGCCGGGCAGGATGTTCACCACGCCGGGCGGGAGTTCGGCCTGCTGGCAGATCTCCGCGAACACGAGCGCGGTCAGCGGCGTGGTCTCCGCGGGCTTGAGCACCACGGTGTTGCCGGTGGCCAGCGCGGGCGCGATCTTCCACGCCAGCATCAGCAGCGGGAAGTTCCACGGGATGACCTGGCCCGCGACACCGAGCGGCTTCGGGTTCGGGCCGTAGCCCGCGTAATCGAGCTTGTCGGCCCAGCCGGCGTGGTAGAAGAAATGCGCGGCGGCCGTCGGCACGTCGGAATCGCGCGATTCCTTGATCGGCTTGCCGTTGTCGAGGCTTTCCAGCACGGCCAGCTCCCGCGACCGCTCCTGGATCAGGCGCGCGATGCGGAACAGGTACTTGGCGCGTTCGGAGCCCGGCATCTTGGACCAGACGTTGTTGTACGCCTTGCGCGCGGCCTTCACCGCACTGTCCACATCGGACACCGACGCGGTGCCGACCTCGGCGAGCACCTCTTCGGTGGCCGGGTTGATCGTCTTGAGCGGTTCACCCGAGCCGTCGACGAATTCGCCGTTCACGAACGGCCGGTAATGCGGTTTGAGGTTCGCGAGGTCGCGCGATTCGGGCGCGGGCGCGTACTCGAAGATGCCCATGGATCAGTCCACCGTCACGTAGTCGGGACCGCTGTAGTGGCCGTCGGCCTGGGTGCGGCGCTGCAGCAGGAGGTCGTTGAGCAGGCTGGACGCCCCGAACCGGAAGAGATCCGGGTTCAGCCACTGCTCGCCGGCGACCTCGTGCACCGCCACCAGGTACTTGATCGCGTCCTTGGTCGTCCGGATGCCACCGGCCGGTTTGACGCCGCGCAGTTCACCGGTCTGGACGAACCAGTCGCGGACGGCCTGCAGCATCACGTGGGTGACCGGCAGCGTCGCGGCGGGCGAGACCTTGCCGGTGGAGGTCTTGATGAAGTCGCCGCCCGCCAGCAGCGCGAGCCAGGACGCGCGGCGGACGTTGTCGTAGGTGGCGAGCTCGCCGGTTTCGAGGATGACCTTGAGGTGGGCGCTGCCACAGGCGGCCTTGATGGCCTGGATCTCCTCGAAGACCTCCAGATAGCGGCCTTCCAGGAACGCGCCGCGATCGATCACCATGTCGATCTCGGCGGCGCCGGCGTCGACGGCGATCTTGGTGTCGGCAAGCTTGATCTCGCGGCTCGTGCGGCCTGCCGGGAAGCCGGTGGCCACACTCGCGACATGGATGCCGGTGCCGCGAAGCGCCTCGACAGCCGTCTCGACCATGTCCGGGTACACGCACACGGCCGCGACCCGCGGGGTGTCCGGGCGTTCCGGATCCGGCCGCATGGCCTTCGCGGCGAGCGCGCGGACCTTGCCCCGGGTGTCGGCGCCTTCGAGGGTCGTCAGGTCGACCATCGAGATAGCGGTGTCGATCGCCCAGAGCTTGGCGGCCTTCTTGATGCTGCGCGTGCCGAGTCCGGCGGCCCGCTGCTCGACGCCGACCTGGTCGACACCAGGCAGCCCGTGCAGGAACCGGCGCAGGCTCGCCTCGTCGCGAGTCGCGTCCGCCAGCGGCGACGGGGTGGCCGTCGCCGCTGACGAGCTGGTCGTAGCTGTCATACGGGTGAGTGTAAGCGGCCTACAGGCTGGGCACCGGGGCCTGGGCGACCGCCCTGGTCGGGACCACCGGCGAGCAGAACTCGGAGATCATCGGCAGCTGACGCTTGAGCGCGGCTTCCGGCGACGCGGTGAGGTCCACGGTGGCCAGCGTGGAGATGTTCTTGCCGGAGTCGTCGTGGAAGCTGAGGGTGGCGAAGCCGGGCAGGTCGCCGCCGTGGCCCCAGATCGAGATCTCCTCGGCGCAGGCACCCGCGGCCTTGAGGTTCAGCTTCATCAGGCCGAGGCCGTACTCCATGCCACCGCCCACCGGGACCGTCTTCCTCATCTCCGCCACCAGCTCGGCGGGCAGCAGGCGCCCGCCGAGCAACGCCTCGAAGAAGCGGTTGAGGTCCTTGGCCGAAGACACCATGCCGCCCGCGCCGAAGTAACGCGAGTAGTTGTAGGTGGTGACGTCGGTGAGGCCGCGCGGCGCGTCGTACAGCTGCTCGTAGCCGCGGGCTGCAGGGCGGAGCAGGAACGGGAAGTCGCGGGGGAGCGAGGTGTCGCGCAGGTGCAGAGGCCCGGTGACGCGCTCGGCGAGCGCGCGTTCCAGCGGCTTCCGGGTGACCTTCTCGACCAGCAGGCCGAGGACGTTGTAGCCGGTGTTCGAGTACGCCCAGCCCGTCCCGGGTTTGAACTGCAGCGGCTGCTTCGACACGCTCAGGCGGATCTGGTCGTCGCTGTCGAAGTGCTCGAAGCGTTCGGTGTCGACCTCCGGCCCGGACGCCCAGGTGTCCTCGGGAGCCAGGTCGCGCGGGAGTCCGCTGGTGTGCTGCAGCAGCTGGCGGACGGTGATCGGCTCCGGATAGGGCAGCAGCCCCGGCAGATAACGCTGGACGGGCTCGTCCAGCCCGACCCGCTTTTCCGCCACGAGCTGCAGAGCCAGCGTCGCGACGAACACCTTCGACACACTCGCGATCCGCCAGCGGCCCGACGCGTCGGGCTTGCCCGGCCGGTCGATGCTCGCGACGCCGCTGACGCCGCGGAATCCGTCGGAGACGGCGACCATGCCGGGGATGCCCGCGGCGACCGCCGCGTCCATCGCGGCCTGGCGTGGATCGGTCTTCTCGGCGGCCACCGCCGGGACGGCGGTGACGGAAAGCAGTGCGGCACAAACGATCGCGACGAAACTTCGGCGCATGTGGTGAACCCCCCAGTTCAGGTCAGGTCAGGTCAGGCTTCCAGTTCGGGTACGTCCTTTTTACGCGGTTTCCGCTTCACGACGACGCCACCCCAGAACGCCAGGCCGGTGATCTTCACCGTCGGCGCGGTCGGCGGCGCCGGGGGAGTCCCGGCGCGATCCTCCAGTTCGAAGGCGCCCATGAAGCCGATTCCGGTGACGTCCACGTTGATGTCGTCGGGCACGATGATGTCGATCCCGCCCATGATCGCGACCGCGGTGATCGTCGAATGCTTCTCGGCGAACCGCGCGTGCCGCAGATCGAGCTCGGCGCCGCCCCAGAACGCGAAACTGTTGTGCTGCGGCGGGACCACCCAGCTGCCCTTGCGCGACGCGCCCGACATGACGGCGATCGAGGCGCCGGAGCCCGGATGCCCGCCGATCCGGTCGTCGGGCAGGCCCAGCGCGCGCGAGGTCGCCGGCTCGATCGCCGACCGCGAATGCTGCGGCAGATCCGCGGTGACCGGTTTGAGGTCTCCGACGGTCTTGGCCGCGTAGACGACGGTGAGCCGTTCTTCCAGCTCGTTGATGGTGATGCGCCCTTCGGACATCGCCGCGTGCAGCACCTGCGCGACCTGCTCGCGGTCGGCGTCGGAGATGCGCATCTGTTCGGGGCCCGGCAGGGCCGGCTCTTCACTCACCTGGAGGAGCCTAGCGCCGAGGAGAAGGCCAAGCGTCCATCTTCTGGTCGACAGTGGCATCCTCCCGTGATGGGGAACTCACTACCCGGCGCCGTCGAGCTGCCGGACGGGATCAAGGTACGAGGACGGGGCCTGGGTCGCCCCTGGCCAGACGGGCCCTCGCCGGATTTCGGACTGTATTTGGGCGGCTCGAAGCTGCGCCGGGCACACGATCACAAAATGAACTGGGAGCGGGCGTGGATCCGCTGGCCCGACTTCCTCCTGCCGACGGACTGGGCGGACGCGCGGCGCCGGATCGTCGACCTGCACAGCCGGGCGGCGGCGGGCGAAGGCGTCGAGGTCGCCTGTTACGGCGGAGTGGGGCGGACCGGCACGGTGCTGTCCTGTCTCGCCACCCTTTCGGGGCTGAGCGCGGACGAGGCGGTGGCGTGGGCGCGGGCCAACCACGACAAGCGTTCGGTGGAGACGCCCTGGCAGCGCCGCTGGGTCGGCTGGTTCGCGCGGCAGGCGTGACGGGCTAAATTGACCGGCATGGATGTGCACGTCGTTGATCACCCGCTGGCCAAGGCCAGGCTCTCCACCATGCGCGACGCGCGCACCGACAGCGCGGCCTTCCGCGCGGCGCTGCACGAACTGACCGTCATGCTGGTGTACGAAGCCACGCGCGACATGCCCGTGCGGATCGAGCGGATCCACACCCCGGTGGCGCGCACCGACGGCTACGCGCTGGCGAGCCCGCCGCTGCTCGTGCCGGTGCTGCGGGCCGGGCTCGGGATGGCGGACCAGGCGCACAAGCTGATCCCGGACGCCCAAATGGGTTTCGTCGGCCTCGCGCGCGACGAGGAGACGCTCAAGCCGACGCCGTATCTCGAGTCGCTGCCCGAATCGCTCGCCGACCGGCCGGTGATGGTGCTCGACCCGATGCTGGCGACCGGCGGGTCGATGGAGTACACGATCCGGCTGCTCACCGATCGCGGCGCCACCGACGTCACCGCGATCTGCGCGCTGGCGGCTCCCGAAGGCATCGAGCATCTGAAGAAGACCGGCCTGCCGCTGCGGGTGGTGACCGCGAGCATCGACGAGCGGCTGAACGACTCCGGGTTCATCGTGCCGGGTCTCGGTGACGCCGGGGATCGGCAGTACGGGGCCGTCTGACACCGCCGGATCGCGTTTAGCCCGCTAAACGCGATCCGGCCGGTTCGCAACAACTCCGCCTTCGCCGGCCACTGACAGGTGTGACCAGAACAGTGACCGGAACGGTGGGGGTGCCGGTGGACTCGTGCGAACCTCCTCCCGACAGGAGCGACACGGAGCTTTGGCGGGCGGCCGCGGGCGGTGATCACGCCGCGTTCACCGAGCTGTTCGAACGGCATGTGCAGCCGGTGTGGAACCACGCCTACCGGCTCACCGGGTCGTGGGCGTCGGCCGAAGACCTGACGTCGACGACGTTCCTCACCGCCTGGCGGCGCCGGGCGGACATCACGCTCATCCGCGAAAGCGCGTTGCCCTGGCTGTACACCGTCGTGGGCAACCTCGCGCGCGGCGAACACCGCAGTAACGGTCGGCGGCTCCGGCTCGTCCGGCGCCTGCCGGAGCCCCGGTCGGTGTCCGACCACGCCGACACCGTCGTCGACCAGCTCGACGGCGAAGACCGCCTTCGGCAGGTGCTCGCCTTGGTCGCGAAGCTGCCCAAATCGCAGCGGCAAGCCGTCGAACTCTGCCTGCTCGGCGATCTCTCCTCCGCCGACGCCGCCGAACTGCTCGGCGTCGCCGAGGTGACCGTTCGCGCCCACATCTCGCGGGCCCGTACGCAGCTGCGGGCCGCCCTGGAGGAGAAATGACCGACGACCTCGGCCTGCCCGGCAGGCGCGAACTCCCCCCGGAAGTGCTCGACAACCTGCGGATGTCCCTGCGGGAGGGAATGGGGAAACCCGAGCGGCGGCGCTGGCCGATCGTCGCCGCCGCGGCCGCCGTGGTCCTGGTGCTGGCCGGCGCTCTGGTCACGACCGTGCTCATCCGGGAACCGGACGGGCAGGGTCCCGTCGTCGCGAACCCTGACTTCTCCCTCGACTGGCCGAAGGCGGAGGAGGCGATGAACCGGTGCTGGGCCGTCGTCCAGTCCGGGGGAAGGGCCGCGAGCTTCCCGGCGCGGAACGAATGGGTGCCGCGGTTCACCGTCGTTTCGTACTCGGTGACCGTCGTGGCGGTGACGGTGGACGACAAGCCTTTCTTCTGCGAGACCACGCTGATGACGGCGACCGTGTCCGACCCGAACGCCGTTCCCGCCTACACGGAGGGCGCGCGGACCGCGGCCCTGCTGATGACCCGGACCGGGACGATCGCGGGCATCGCCGATCCGGAGTGGCCGAAAGTGGAGTTGACGGGCCAGAACGAAGCGTCACAGTCCATGCGGGACATCCCGGTCTTCCGGCCGGGGAACTTGTTCGTGCACATCGCGCCGATGAAGCCGTCGCGGACCACCTACGCGGTCGGACCCACTCCCGGGGAGCAATCCCGGCCGCCCGAGTACCAGGCGCCGTATCCCCTTCGGCCCGCGCCGGAGCCTGCCGCGTCGAGGCTCGACAAACCGGTGTTCCCGGTTCCCGACCGTGCCATGCCCGCGGGTGAGTTCTTCAAGGTGTGCACGGAGGGAGCGTCGGAAACGGTGGCCGACGAGGACGCCTACCGGGTCGGCGCGTTACTCGAAGGCCAGGATGTCGGGGTGGTCGTCGCTCGCCTGGGTGGCCAGGCCATCGTGTGCCAGGGCGGGCTCGGGTACGCGGACGGGAAGACCGCGTACTACCGGGTCTTCCCCGACCGGCCGCGGTCCACGGGACCTGTGCGCACGTTGCAGGCCGAAACGGTCGGCAGGGTGGACCGGAACGGGAACCGCGTCCCGGTCCGGAACACGTACCTGGGAGTCGTTCCCGAAGCCGCGGCGGTCGTGAAGCTCGACTTCGGGACCGGCACGACGATCGACGCGACGGTCGCGGACGGGACTTTCGCGGCCTGGATCCCCGACGGGGTAAGTGAGGACTTGGAGCACGCGAAGGTGGGCGTCACCGTCCTGGACGCGGCCGGGGTGACTCTGTACCAGGGCGCGCTTCCGCTCTACTGATCGCGTTTAGCCCGCTAAACGCGGGTCGTCCTGCTTGGGGAGCGCGTGAAGGCCCCCTTCCCTCGGCTGAGTCGAGGGAAGGGGGCATTCACGCGCACCGGGTCGCTGGGAAGTACGCACCGGGTCGCCGGGAAGTACATGAAGGGGTCCTTCACGGAGCTAGGCGCAAGGATGGGGCCTTCATGTACTTGCGCGCGTACGGCGTGGCCTGCGGATCGCGTTTAGCCCGCTAAACGCAGGTCGTGCGGGCGGATCGCGTTTAGCCCGCTAAACGCGGGTGGTCCGGGCGGATCGCGATTAGCCCGCTAAACGCAGGTCACCGGCGCAGCCAGCCGGAGGCGTTCGCCCGCAGCGCGGTCTCGTAAGCCGCGCTCACGGTGTACTGCTCCGGAAGGTTCCCGTTCAGCTCCAGCGACACGAGCCCGTGCACGAGCCCCCAGCAGGCCACCGTGACGACCTCGGGCGGCACGTCGAGGAAGACGCCGTCGGCGACGGCCTTGCGGATCGTCCCCTCCAGCGGCGCCATCGTGGCCCGCGCCTGCTCGGACATCTCCTCCGCCGGTTCGAAACCCGGCACCGACTTCGTGAACATGATCGCGTAGAGATGCGGGTCGGCCAGCGCGCTTTCCCGGTACGCGACGCCGAGCCGCACCAGGTCCTCGACCGGGTCGCCGCTCAGCGTGACCCCGGACATCCGGCGGCCGAAGCGCCGGAAGCCCTCGGTGAACAGAGCGCTGACGAGGTCCGTTTTCCCGCCGAAGAGTGAATAGACCGCGGTAGTGGACGTGCCGACGTCGGCGGCCAGTTTGCGGAGGCTCAGCGCCTTGGGGCCGTCGGCCGAGATGAGCTCACCGGCGCGGTCCAGCAGTTTCAGCCGGAGGTTCTCGTCGTGCGTCCTGGGGCGGGGCATGCGCGGAGAGTATCGCAACGCTGTTATCGATCGCTCGGATTCGGAGTTGACCTGGAGCGCACTCCAGGTCGTAGTGTCGTTCGCATGAGCTACTCGATAGCGGAAGCCGCGCGACGTAGCGGACTGTCCATCGACACTCTCCGGTACTACGAGCGCATCAAACTCGTCGAGCCCCCGGCACGGGACGCGGCCGGGCGCCGCGCCTACAGCGATGACGACCTCGGGTGGCTGGCGTTCCTGACCAAGCTCCGCCTGACCGGCATGCCCATCAAGCGGATGCGGGAGTACGCCTCCCTGCGCCACCACGGGGCGTCGAGCGCGGGAAGGCGCAAGGCGATCCTGGTCGACCAGCGCAAATCGGTCGCCGACCGGATCGCCGAGCTGCAGACCTGCCTCGACATCCTCGACTACAAGATCGACCACTACGACCAGGTGGAACGCAAGGTGCTCGGCACCGGAGCCACCGTGGAGGGAATTTCAGCGTGATCAGCACCAGGAGGCTCGGCGGCCTGGAGGTCGGCGCCCAGGGTCTCGGCTGCATGGGGATGAGCCAGGCCTACGGCGTCCGCGACGACGACACGGAGTCGATCGCCACCGTCCACCGCGCCCTCGAGCTGGGCGTGACCCTGCTCGACACCGCGAACATCTACGGCGCCGGAGCGAACGAAGAGCTCGTCGGCCGCGCGATCGCGGGCAAGCGGGACCAGGTCGTCCTGGCGACCAAGTTCGGCATCGTCTGGGATCAGGACGGCGGGATGTCCGCTCGCGGCGACGCGGCGTACGTCAAGCAGAGCTGCGAAGAGTCCCTTCGGCGGCTGAACGTCGACCACATCGACCTGTACTACCAGCACCGCGTCGACCCGAACACGCCGGTCGAAGAGACCTGGGGTGCGCTCGCGGAGCTGATCCAGGAAGGCAAGATCCGTTACGCCGGGATCTCCGAGGCCAGCGCCGAGACGATCCGCCGTGCCCACGCCGTCCACCCGGTGACCGCGCTGCAGAGCGAGTGGTCCCTGTGGACCCGCGGCATCGAAGGTGAAATCCTCTCGACCGTTCGCGAGCTGGGCATCGGCATCGTGCCGTTTTCGCCGCTGGGCCGCGGTTTTCTCACCGGCGGAGTGACGTCGGTGAAGGACCTTCCGGCGGACGACCTGCGCCGCGGGCTGCCCCGGTTCGCCGAGGGCAACTTCGAGCGCAACATGGCGATCGTCGAGGCGCTGCGTGCACTGGCCGAGCAGAAGGGCGTGACCGCCGGTCAGCTGGCGCTGGCTTGGGTGCAGGCGCAGGGTGACGACGTCGTGCCGATCCCGGGCACCAAGCGGCGTAAGTACCTCGAAGAGAACGCCGCCGCGGCGGAGCTGGAACTGTCCGAAGTGGACATCGAGGCCATCGAAAAGGCCGCGCCCGCCGAGGCGTTCGCCGGTGAGCGTTACCCGGAGCGCCTCGCCCGCGCCGCCGGTAAGTGAAACCCCACAGAATTGCGAGAGAGATCATGACGGGTTCCACCCTGCCCACCCGCAGGCTCGGCACGCTGGAAGTCGGCGCGCAGGGGCTCGGCTGCATGGGCATGAGCGAGTTCTACGGCCAGGGCGACGACACCGAATCGATCGCGACGATCCACCGCGCGATCGAACTGGGCGTCACCCTGATCGACACCGCCGACATGTACGGCTTCGGCCGCAACGAGGAACTGGTCGGCCGCGCGCTGGCGGGCAAGCGGGATCAGGTCGTACTGGCGACCAAGTTCGGCATCGTGCGCGACGAGGCGGACCCGTCGAAGCGCGGGATCCGGGGCGACGAATTCTATGTGCGTCAACAGGTCGAGGCTTCGCTTCGCCGGCTGAACGTCGACCACATCGACCTCTACTACCAGCACCGCGTCGACCCGGACGTGCCGATCGAGGAGACCGCGGGCGCGCTGTCCTCGCTGGTCGAGCAGGGGAAGATCCGGCACATCGGGCTTTCCGAGGCCGGTCCGGACACCATCCGGCGGGCGCACGCCGTGCACCCGGTGACGGCCGTGCAGACGGAATGGTCGCTGTGGTCGCGCGACATCGAGAACGAGGTCGTCCCGGTCTGCCGTGAGCTCGGCATCGGTCTTGTGCCGTATTCCCCGCTGGGCCGCGGATTCCTCACCGGCCGCTTCAAGTCCAAAGAGGACTTCGCCGAAGGTGACTTCCGTCAGACGACCCAGCCGCGTTTCGCCGAAGGAAATCTGGAGCGGAACCTGGCGATCGTCGAGGCGCTGCGCGCGCTGGCCGAGCAGAAGGGCGTCACCGCCGGACAACTCGCGCTCGCCTGGGTGCAGGCGCAGGGTGACGACGTCGTACCGATCCCGGGCACCAAGCGCCGCAAGTACCTCGAAGAGAACGTGGCGTCCGTCGGCCTGAAGCTGACCACCGAGGACGTCGCCGCGATCGAAGCGGCGGTCCCGGCCGACGCGGTCGCGGGGGAGCGTTACCCCGAAGCGGCCATGCGCATGCTGTCCCGCTGAACACGACAAAGCCGGCGCCCCGTTCGAGGGGCGCCGGCTTTTCGTTGTCAGAGCGAGGAATTGACCGCGTCGACCACGCCGTCGAGCGCCACGGTCCGCTGCTCACGGGTCGCGAGCCCGCGGACGGTCACGTTTCCGGCGTCCCAGTCTTCCTGGCCGACGATCACCACGGCACGCGCCCCGGCCTTGTCCGCCCGGGTGAGCTCCTTGCCCAGCTTGCGGAGTTCGACGGGGGTGGAAGTGCGCAATCCGGCCTTCCGGAGCCGCCCGGCGACCTCGCGCGAGGCGTCGGTGAGCTCTTCGATCACCGGGATCACCACGACGTCGACCTCGCTGCGCGGCTTCGGGGTGAGGCCGTGCGTGTCGAGGAAGTCGATCAGCGTGACGTCGCCCATGCCGAAGCCGATCCCGGGGATCTGCTGCGACGTGAACAACGACGCCAGGTCGCTGTACCGGCCGCCGCCGAAGAGAGCGCGACGGTTCTCCGGGGAGGTGTCGAAGACCTCGAACACGGTCGACGTGTAGTACGCGAGCCCGCGCACGATCATCGGATCGAACGTGATCAGGTCCGCGGCGCCGCTGTTCAGCACCTTGACCAGGTTCGAGTTCTCCTTGACCTGTTCCGGCAGCTCGTCGAGCAGGGCCGCGCCGGAGGTAAGGATCTCGGTCAGCTTCTCGAACTGCTTGTCGGTCAGCCCGATCTCGGTCGCGGTGTCGCTCAGCTTCGTCCGGTCCGACTTCTCCCAGCGGTCCACCAGGGTGAACACCTGCGGCAGCTGCTCCGCGGTCACGCCGACGATGTCGGTGAGCGCCGACGAGAGCAGGTTCCGGTCGTTGGCCCGCACCTGGAACATGTCCGGGGTCGCGCCGAGCGCGCTCATCATGTCGTGGATCAGCTCGAAGATCTCGATCTCGCAGTTCGCGCTGTCCGAACCGAAGATGTCCGCGTTGATCTGCCAGTGCTCGCGGACCCGCCCGCGCTGCGGCCGCTCGTAGCGGTGGCAGTTCGGGTGGCTGTACCAGCGCACCGGGAACTGCAGCGCTTTGGCGTTGCCCGCGATCATCCTGGCGACCGACGGCGTCATCTCCGGGCGCAGCGCCAGCCGCTCGCCGCCCTTGGTGGTCAGCGTGTACAGCTGCTGGTCCGCGATCTCCTGCCCGGACTTCCGCTCGTAGATCTCCGCGGGTTCGAGGATCGGCCCGTCGTAGCGGAGGAAACCCCGGAGTTCGAGCACGTCGTAGAGATGGCCGAACACCTGCGTCCGGACGGACATCTCGGCGGGCAGGAAGTCGCGGGTCCCCTTGGCGGGGGCTGTCGGCAGGTATTCAGGCACGTCAACAAGCTTAACCAGCGAAGGCGACGCCGTACGCGGTGGTCAGGATCGCCGCCCCGAGCAGCACCGCACCGGCGCTGGTGACCCGCCCGCCGAGCTTGCCCTTGCCCGGCGCCAGGTGCAGGAAGAAGCCGCCGGACTGGGCGAGCACGCCGAACAGCAGCAGGAAGCAGACGATCCACAGCGCGGTGCCCGGGAGCCCGGTCTGCCCGAGGATCTGCAGCGCGACCAGCGCGAGAACCAGCAGGACACCGGCGTGCGCGTGGCCGGCGCGGAACATCCCGCGCTGGTGTTCGGTCAGTTTCCGGTCACGCAGGACACCCATCAGCGCGTAGCCGCCGTACATCACCGTGGGCAGGGAAACGAGTGCGATGACGGTGAAAAGTTTGATCGGTTCGTCCATGAGGAAACGATAACACTGTTTTAAAACGCTGTCACGAAACTTTGCCGACGCCGGTGTGCCCGGGGGGGGGGGGGGGGGGGGGGGGGGGGGGGGCACCCGAGCCCGAGGCCGTGTTGCGAAAGCCACTTTCGCAACCTTCAACGTTGCGAAAGTGGCTTTCGCAACGTCACAGCGCGGCCCTAAACCGAGGCCCCCGCCACCATCCCGCGAGCAAGGACCAGGCGAACGTTCCGGAGCGCGGAAAGATCGGCGAGCGGATCGCCGTCGACGACCAGGACGTCGGCGCTCAAACCGGGGGCGAGCCGCCCGGTGACGTCGCCGAGGCCGAGCCCGGCGGCGGAGTCCTCGGTCGCGATCTCGAGGATCCGGCGCCTGTCGAAACCGAGCCATTCGTAGAGTTCGAGGGCGCCGACGGGATCGTCGAAGACCGACCCGGGCAACCCGGCGTCCGTCCCCGCCAGCAGCGGGACACCCAGTTCTTCCAGCCAGGACAGCCGCCCGTAGACGGTTTTCGCGAGTTCCTCGCCCATGCGCTCGGCCAGCATCCGCCAGTTGCGGCTGCTCGTCGAACACGCCGCGATGCCCTCGGCCGCCATGCGCTTGGCGACGCCCTCGCGCCGATCCTGGCACTGGGGCCCGGTCAGCCAGGTGCAGTGCTCGATCGTGCGGACACCCGCCTCGACCGACGCCTCGATCGCGTCGGAGCCGTGGGCGTGCGCCGCGACCGGGAGCCCGTGGCGCGCCGCGTGCTCGACGATCAGGCGCAGCGCCCGGACGTCGAACTGCGATTCCCACATGTCCGCGCCGCCCTCGGTGATCTGGCCGCCGCTGGCCATCACCTTGATCACGTCCGCGCCGGCGGCCGCGTTGGCGTCGATCATGGCCCGGATCGCGTCGTCGCCGTCGACCTCGCCGCCGAAGAAATGGCAGTGTCCTTTGAGGACGGTCAGGGGCGCTCCCGCGGTCAGCAGGCGCGGCGCGGCGGAGCCTTCGAGTTCGGCTCGGACCCGCGCGCCCAGCGCGTCGCGATCGCCGAGGTCCCGCACCGTCGTGACGCCACTGCGCAGCAGCTGTCCCAACCGGTCCTTGGCGCCCGCGCGGAGGGCGTCGTCGTCACTCGCCAGGAAGTTCGGCAGCATCTCGCGGGAGGCGTCGAAAGCCAGATGCACGTGGGCGTTGAACAGGCCGGGCAGCAAAGTCGCGCCGGGGAAGTCGAGCCGTTCCGCGTCCGGCGACGCCTGGACCGTGACTTCGGCGCGAGCGCCTGCCGCGAGGATCCGGCCGCCCTCGACGAGAACGGCGCCGTCTTCGACCGGCGTGCTCGGGCGCGGCAGGACGCGTCCGCCCGTCAGCAGCAGTTGCGCGGTCATGCTTCGCTCCTGGAAACGGCGGCGGACAGGGCCAGCAGCGGCCGGACGTCGGATTCGATGTCGGAGGCGCCGCCCGGGAGCACGAGTTTCGCCCGCCCGTCGGTCTCCTCGCCGGCGGTCTGCCTGGCGATCGCCGTCTTCAGGGCCTCCGCCGCCGCCCGCGGGTCGTCGGCGGCGAGTGCGGTGAGATCGGTTTCCAGGTAAGGGCTCAGCTGCACGAGCCCGTCCCGGATCTCGATCACGCGGCGGTAGTACCGGCGGTGGACCGTACGCGGGCGCCACCGCTCCCACCTGCTCTGTGGCGTGGTCCGGAGCACGATGTTCGGGTAGACCCCGGCCAGTGCGGTCCACAACGGGGTGAGCTCGTCGTGGTGACGCCGGTGCTGATGGCGGCGTCGTAGCGCGGCGAACCGCGCGCGAGCGCCGGGGTAGGTGATCCCGGCCAGGAAGAGCACGATCCCGAGGAGTACCAGCGGGACGGCGACGGTGAGCAGCAGCGGGATCGACGGCCCGAACGCCCACGCGATCACGATGTAGAGCGCGCGGAACACACTGCCGACGGAAAGGCAGATCAGCCCGGCGGCGCTGAGTTTCAGCCCGGTCTTCAGATGGCGGTCCGCGGTGCGGATGTAGCGGAAGATCCACCAGGCGCAGGCGGAGAGGCCGTAGATCAGGTAGATCCCGGCGCCCAGGTAGAACAGCGCCACGCCGGGGATGTGGACGAGCTTCGGGCTCAGCGCGAGCCCGCGCACCTCCGGCGGGGTGAGGGACATGGCGACCAGCATCAGCGCGATCGCGCCGGACAGCGGGATCAGTTCGAAGAGGACGCGCTTCGGGCGGCGCGGGCCCAGCGCGGAACCGAGGAAGACGATCAACAGCGCGCACACCCCGATGGCGAGCATGATGTTGTTGACCAGCCGGCCTGTGCCCTTGCCGGTCAGGCCGTCGAGCCAGCCGACGATCACCTTCTGCTGGGCGAGGAAGGAGCCGGCGACGCAGACGATCGTGATGGTGATCGCCCAGTTCGGCAGCAGCCGCGGCGCCCGGTACGTCTGGTAGATCCGCCAGGCGAGCGCGGTCGCGAACAGCACCATCGCCACGACGTTGATGGGGGAGAACAGTGAGGTCACAGCCACCCTTGATGGTCGCCCAGCGCGCCTTGGACACGGCGGACGTCATCGTCGTCGGCGCGACGGGGAATCGTGTAGTTCAAGACCGACGCCCATTCGAGGATGATGGTCGCCACGGTCTCGGCTTCCCATTCGTGCGCCTCATCGTAGGAGGTGCGGCGTAAAGCGCGGTGTACCGCGTCGCCGTCGAGGCCGGGGGCGGGGCCGCGCAGGAAGTCGGCGGGTTCGGCGTCGCCGCCGGGATGGTGATCGGCGAGCATATGCCCGAGTTCGTGCAGGATGATGTGATCCTGGTGGGACTTCGTGGTCTCCTGCTGGAAGAAGATGTAGTCCGCCGAACCGGTGGCGATCCAGCAGCCGAACGGGCCGGGGACCTCCAGCGGATACGGCATCAGCCGGATCGGCCTGCCCCGCTGTTCGCCGAGCCGCTCGCAGAGCACGCCGACGTCGAGCGGCGGCTCGATGTCGAGCTTGTTCAGCATCTTGCGGCAGCGTTTGCGGAGCTCGCGTTCCTTCATCGGCTTTCGTCCGGCTGGTCGCGCTCGGCCCGTTCGTATCGCTCGACGAGCTCCAGCAGGTCCATCACCTGGCGACGGCCCTGCGGGGAAAGCTCCTGCGCGCGCATGGCCATGAGCTTCGCCTCTCCGACGGGCTGCGCTTCCTGGTCTTCGAAGAAGTAGGTGATCGGAACGCCGAACAGTTTCGCCAGCGCCTCGACGTAGTGGATCTTCGGATTGACGCGTTTACCCGTGGCGAGCTGCTGGAGGTACGCGGGCGACATGGTGGGCCCGCCGGCGCGATCGATCGCCGCGGACAGCTCGCGATAGCTGTGCGGGGCGCCTTCGTTCGCGCGCGCCGAATCGATCAGCGCGCTCAGTTTCTGGGCGAAGGTCTGGTACGGCGACATGACCCCCCATCCGTTCACTGGTCCCGTTCCGTAGTGGGAGTGTAACGCGATACAGCCTGTCCGCAGCTGTTGACAGCGCATGTATGCAGTGGTTTACAGTTGTCAAGCGGTTTCGTGCCGTGTCCGGTCTCTCACTCCGGAATCCGTGCCCTGGGGGTGTACGGACGCCGGAGTGAGAGCCGTTGTTCCCGGTGGGTGCACAAGATCGTGCCGGATGTAGTACGCTGAGGCGGCCAAGGTCGATCGCCGTCACGGCGAACCCTTGGTCTCGGCCTGTTGCCGGAGGTCGACCCCCAGGGCTTCCGGTGACAGGCCCCTTACTTTTCTCCCGCGTTTCGTCAGGGCATCAGCGTGGCGGCCAGGGTGCCGCCCAGTTCGAAACAGGCTTCCAGATCCGCTTTGCCCGGTTCGCCGGTGACGAGCACCGGGGAAGCCGCGCTCTCCCAGCCGAGTCCGGTCGTGATGGCCTCGATCCCGCGCACGGTGCCGGACGTGTCGTTGTTGCCGTGCACGAAGAACCCGAACGGCCGTCCCCGCGTGGAATCCAGGCACGGGTAATAGACCGTGTCGAAGAAATGCTTCAGCGCGCCGGACATGTAACCCAGATTCGCCGGGGTGCCGAGCAGATAGCCGTCGGCCTCCAGGACGTCGGGCACGGTCGCGCCCAGCGCCGCGCGGCGCACGACGTCGACGCCCTCGATGTCCGGATGGTTCGCGCCGGAAAGCACGGCTTCGAACATCGCCTGCGTCGAGGGCGACGGCGTGTGGTGGACGATCAGCAGCTTCGGCATGTCAGGCCAGCCGGGACTCGATGTCGGTTCGCAGCGCGGACAGTCGCGCGTCCGCGGCCGCGCGCGCCTGGGCGAGATCGCCGGAGACCGGCTCCTTGATCTGCAGATACGCCTTCAGCTTCGGCTCGGTCCCGGAAGGCCTGATCACGACGCGCAGACCCTCGCCGGTCAGGCGGAGGACGTCGGCGTCGGGCAGGAGGTCTTCCATCGTCACGTCGGTGCCGCCCAGCGACGCCGGGGGAGTGGCGCGCAGGCCGGCCATCAGCCGCTCCCGCACCGACAGATCGGTGACCCGCAACGAGACCTGATCCGTCACGTGCACCCCGTGCTTCACGGACAGTTCGTCGAGGACGTCCAGTGGTCCCCGGCCGGCAGCGCGCAGGGAGGCGGTCAACGACGCGGCGAGCACGGCGGCGGCGATGCCGTCCTTGTCGCGTACGAAGCCGGGGTTCACACAGAGGCCGAGGGCTTCTTCGTAGGCGAACACGAGCCCTTCACCCGCGCGGACCAGCCATTTGAACCCGGTCAAGGTCTCCGCGTAACGCGCCCCGGATTCCTTCGCGACGTCGCCGAGCATCGACGACGACACGATCGTCGTGGCCACCAGCGGATCGGTTGTGTCCACTGTGGACAGGACATGCCAGCCGAGTAGCACGCCGGTCTCGTCACCGCGCAGCATTCGCCACGAACCGTCCCGCTCGCGCACGCCCAGCGCGCAGCGGTCGGCGTCGGGGTCGAGCGCGATCGCCAGCTCAGCGTCCACTTCGGACGCCAGCGCCAGCAAAAGGTCCGTCGCGCCCGGTTCCTCCGGATTCGGGAAGGCGACCGTCGGGAAGTCGGGATCGGGTACGGCCTGCTCGGCCACCAGGTGGAGGTCGCCGAAACCGGCGCGTTCGAACGCGGCGCGCAGGGTGTCCGCGCCGACGCCGTGCAACGCCGTCGCGGCGATCTTGACCTCGCGCTCCGGGCCACGCGGCAGAAGCGCGACCTTCGCGAGGTACGCGTCCAGGAGTTGGTCGCCCAGCACCTCGGCGCCCGGCTCGCGGGGCACGCTGATCGCCGGGGGAGCGGCTTCGATGGCCCGCTCGATGAGCCCGTCCGAGGGCGGGACGATCTGTCCGCCGGACGCGTCGTAAAGCTTGTAGCCGTTGTCGGCCGGGGGATTGTGCGACGCGGTGATCTGGATGCCCGCGACCGCGCCGAGTTCCAGCACGGCGAACGCGAGCACCGGGGTGGGCAGCGGTCCGGGCAGCGACTTCACCGCGAACCCGGCGGCCGTCAGCACCTCGGCGGCGGCCTTGGCGAAGGCCTCCGAACCGTGCCGCGCGTCGCGGCCGACCACCACGACCCCGCCCGAATGTCCTTGCGCGGCCAGCCAGGCCGCGACCCCGGCCGTGGTCCGGGTGACGACCGCGACGTTCATCCCGTTGGGGCCCGCGCGTACCGGGCCGCGCAGCCCGGCGGTGCCGAATTCGAGCGGGCCCGCCATCCGGTCCGCGAGCTCGTCCGCCGCACCGGCTTCGCCGCCCATCGCGCGCGCGAGGATGTTCTGCAGCTCGACGCGGGAATCGTCGTCCGGGTCGTCGGCGATCCAGCGGAACGCCCGATCCCGCAGCTCCGAAGTCAAGGAAGTCGTCACCGAGTCAGCCTACGGGTACGTTGGGGAGGGTGCGATTGATCTTCACTTCTCTGGTGAGTCATGGTCATCTCTATCCCCTACTACCGCTCGCCGTCGCCGCTCGCGACGCCGGGCACGAAGTCCTGTTCGCCACGGGTGACGACATGCTCCCGGTGGTCGAAAAGGCCGGGCTGGCCACGGAAAGCGCCGGATTCGGCATGCACGAGGCGTTCGCCTCGTTCTTCGGCCCCGACGCTCAGCCCCGTGCCAAGGACGCCCCTCCCGAGTCCTTCTATCCGGTCATCGGGCAGGTTTTCGGGAACGTGCTGCCGCGGCGGTTCGTCGCCGATCTCATGCCGGTGCTGGAGCGGCACCGTCCCGATCTCGTCGTCTACGAAAGCGGCAACGCCGGGGGCGCCATCGCCGCCCGGCTCGCCGGAATCCCCGCGATCGGGCACGGTTTCGGCCGGTTCTCGCCGGACGAGCTCATGGACGTCATCCACGGCCGTCTCGCGGAATTCGCGGCGGAGGTCGGTTTCGAGGGCGTGACGCTGCCGTCCTTCGGCGACCCGGTCGTCGACATCTGCCCGGAATCGGTGCAGGCGCCCGATTTCCTGGCGAAAGCGAACAGGATCCCGTTGCGTCCCGTCGGCTGGGCGGAGCCGGGAGATCTCCCGGTGGGCGTGGCGGGGCGGGACACGAGCCGTCCGCTGATCTATCTCACCCTCGGCACCGCTTTCGGTGACGAGGACGTGTTGAAGCGGGCTATCGGCGGGCTGGCGCGGATCGACGCGGACGTCATCGTCGCGGCGGGGCCGACGGTGCAGCCGGAGCAGCTGGGTGAAGTCCCCGGCAACGTCCGCGTCGAGGTGTGGGTGCCGCAGGTCGACCTCCTGCCGCACGTCGATCTCGTGGTCCACCACGGCGGCAGCGGGACGACGCTGGGGGCCTTCGGCGCCGGGCTGCCGCAGCTGGTGCTGCCGCAGGGGGCGGACCAGTTCACGAACGCCGAAGCCGTGGTCGCGGCCGGTGTGGGCGCGCGGCTGCTCGGTGGCGACGCCGTCGAGGACGTCATCTTCGAGCAGGCGCGAAAGCTGCTCGCCGACGAAGCGGTGCTCGGCGCGGCGCGGAAACTCGCCGACGAGGTCGCCGCGATGCCGTCACCCGCGGAGGTCGCTCAGCGGCTTCCCGAGTTCGCCGGCTGAGAAGCGCGTGAAGGCCCCCTTCCCTCGGCTCAGCCGAGGGAAGGGGGCCTTCACGCGCAAAGGGATGTCAGGCGCGGGCGACGAGTTCCTTGAGCAGGGTGCCCATGCGGGTGGCGGACTGGCGTCCCGCCTCCAGGACCTCTTCGTGGTTCAGCGGTTCCCCGGTCATCCCGGCCGCCAGGTTGGTGACCAGCGAAAGCCCGAACACCTCGACCCCGGCGGCGCGGGCGGCGATGGCCTCCAGCACCGTCGACATGCCGACGAGGTCGGCGCCGAGCGTCCGCAGCATGTGGATCTCCGCGGGCGTCTCGAAATGCGGCCCGGTCAGCCCCGCGTAGACCCCTTCTTCCAGCGAAGGGTCGATCTCGCGGGCGAGGTCGCGCAGCCGCTTCGCGTACAGATCCGTCAGGTCGACGAAGTTCGCGCCGACGATCGGCGAGCGCGCGGTCAGGTTCAGGTGGTCGGAGATCAGCACCGGCTGCCCGACCCGGAAGCCCTCGCGCAGGCCGCCCGCGGCGTTGGTCAGCAGCACCGTCCTGGCGCCCGCCGCCGCGGCGGTGCGGACGTTGTGCACGACCGGGTCGATCCCCTTGCCCTCGTAGAAATGCGTGCGGCCCAGCAGGATCAGCGCGCGCTTCTCGCCGACGCGGACCGATCGGACGGTGCCCCCGTGCCCGACCGCGCCCGGCGCGACGAATCCGGGCAGTTCGCCCAGCGGGATCTCCGCTTCGGGCTCCCCGATGACGTCCGCCGCCGGGCGCCAGCCCGAACCCAGCACGACGGCGATGTCGTGCTTCTCGACGCCGGTGCGTTCGGCGATGGCGGCGGCCGCCGCGACCTCGTTCTCACTCATGCGACGAGCGTATCCGGACGGTTCTCACGAGCAGGAACGCCACCAGCCCGAACGGGGACAGGAAGATCGTGAGCGCCAGGATCGGGCCGGTCACCAGCGGGTGGATCCGGTGCTCGCGGGATTCGAGGTACATCCAGCGGGCGATGAACAGGTCGAAGGCGATCAGATGGGCCCAGATCGTGGCCGCCCCGTACGGCGTGCCGGTGAACGCGCTCAGCACGTCGAGGTCGGGTCTGCTCACCGCGGTCCAGAGTTCGCCGAGATGCGCGATGGCGAGCACGAAGTACGGGATCAGCGGCAGCAGCGGCGTCCAGGGCGAGGCCATGATCCGGCGGGTCCACGACCAGCCCGGCAGGAAGATCATCAGCAGCCAGAACGGCGTCGCCAGCGGGAAGGTCCAGGTGAACAGCGTCTCGACGCTCATCGCGACGATGCCTCCAGCTCCCGCGCCGGCCGCCCGATCGCGATTAGCCCGCTAAAGGCGACGCCCGCCACGAGCAGGGCGAAGGCGGTCAGGGTCTGGGAGTCGGGGGCGACGATCGATTGGCCGCGCAGCGCCTGCCAGGTGAGCAGGGCGAGAAGGCCCGCGTAGCCGGCGCCGGCGATCACCACGAGCCGCAGCCTGAGGACGTCGTCGCGAAGCCGCGGGTAGCGCGCCGCCAGGACGCCGAGGGCGAACGCGAGCAAGGGGAGGACCTGTAGCCCGTGCAGGCCGAGGAAATGCGGGATCCGCAGGTCGCCGCCGACCGTGCTCCAGCCGAGGATCGGCAGGCCGGGGCCGCCGTCGGGGAGCCCGACGGTATGCGCGCCGATCATCGCGGACTGACCGGTCGCGTCGAGCATGGCCTGCTGTTCCGGGGTCGGGTCGGTCATCAGCGTGGCCAGCGAGAGCCCGAGCACGCCGAGGATCGCGCCGATCTTGGCCGCCCACGCCGTCGCCCGATCGGGGAGCCGGAGGAACAGGACGGCGATCGTCAGCACGAGGTTGACCACCCACAGCACGGCGATCGTCCCGGCCATGACGGCGAAGATCGTGGCGTCCAGCGGGGTCTCGTTGTTGAAGTGACTCGCGCGGACGCGGACGGTCTGGACCACCATCAGCGCGTACTCGATGCTGAAGCACACGACGAGGACGTTCGTCAGCCAGTACGCGGTCCGCCGGAACTTCGGCAGGAGCGAGACGAGCCAGCTCCAGGTGAAGAAGTACAGCGCCGCGGAGACGGCGAATTTGAACAGTTTCGCCCAGAGCGGCGCGCCGTTCAGCGTCCGCTGGTCGATCAGCATGGCGAGCACGCACAGCACCGTGATCACGGCGAAGGCCTGGGCCAGGCGATACGAACCGCGGTGCCAGGTGCGGGTTCTCTCGCGGAGATCGGTCAAGATGGTCATGGGTCCCTCCCAGAATGGATAGTCAAGCTCTCCGTTATGGGAACCTAAGCTATCCATCCTGAGAAATCTTCAGGGATGACCCTGGAACCGTCCCCGAGATCGGAGAACGCACGCGTGCGGATGGCCGAACTGAGCGAGAAAGCCGGGCTCCCGGTCGCCACGATCAAGTACTACCTGCGGGAAGGGCTGCTCCCGCCGGGCGAGCGGACCAGCCCCAACCAGGCGAAGTACGGCGAGGGGCACGTCCAGCGGATCAAGCTGATCAGGGCGCTGATGGAGGTCGGCGGCCTGTCGCTCGCGACGGTCGGCGAGGTGCTCGCCGCGGTCGACGCCGGGGAAGCCAGTCCCCACCACATCCTCGGCATCGCCCAGCAGAGCATCACACCCCCGCGGCAGGTCGCCGACGACGAAGCCCGCGAATGGGCGCTCGCGACGGTCCGGGACCTCACCGAGCGCCGCGGCTGGCCCTGCAAGGATGACGACCTGGTCATCCAGGCGCTGGTCGGCGTCCTGTGCACGATCCGCGAGGTCGGGCACGGCTGGTATCTCGACCACCTCGACGACTACGCCGAGATCGCCGACCGGACCGCCGAGCTGGACTTCGAAGCGATCGCCGGGCTCGAGTCGCTGGAGCAGATCATCGAGATCGCCGTCGTGGAGACGCTTCTCGGGGACAGGCTGCTCTCGGTGTTGCGGAGGTTGGCGCAGCAGCGTGCGTCGAAGGCGTACTTCGCCCAGCGCGACTGAAGGACGCTTCTGGTGTGTCGGTGCGGGGCGAGGCGAACGTGCCGGTTCGCGAGTCGATCATGACCCTCGCGCAAAGCGCCCAAATAGGACGCATCCAGGGGTCCCGGAGTCCTTTGTGGACGATCGGCGTCGTGATCGGCTTGCCACGGAGACCCTGTCTTGGCGGGCGGTGGACCCCTCCCGGCTAGCCGTCGACGATGAACGACAGCGCCACCGGCTCGAAGATCGCGGTCTTCGCCGAGTTCTCCTGCTCGATCGGCGACGTCACCGAGAGGATCCACAGGTCGGTGCCGCCGGCGAACAGGTCCATGTACGTCGTGCGCGTGATGCTCTCGTTCACGGCGTCGCGGCCCCCGGCGGCACGCTCGGTCGTCCGGTAGGTGTACCGCTGGCTGCCCTCGCCCCGGCCGGGCACGGTGGCGGGGTCGCCGATCGGGGCGATCTCCGGATGCTGGCTCTTCAGCCAGCTGAAGTAGGCGGGCGGCGGGCTGTCGGCCAGGAAACCGGTCAGCCGCTCGACCCGGATGACCTGGCGGCCGTCGGGCGAGACGTACTGGACCACGGTGCTCGGCACCCCCCGCGTGACGTGCGGCGCGACGAACTTCAGCCAGCCTTCCGGGACACCGATGCTGAACCGGCCGCCCTTGAGGCCGTTCACCGTGCTGGCGTCACCCTGCTGTGTGATCAGTTTCGGCGGCGGCTGAGTGACGATCGTGTCGCCCTGCTGCAGCTTCTCCGGTGGCCGCAGGTCCTGCCCGCCGACGGCCCTGGCCAGTACGAATCCGCCTCCCGCGGCCAGCAGGAAGAGGACGATCGACGCGAGCGCCAGCACCACGGTGGCCACGGTGGACCGGCCAGGCGGGCGAGGCGGCGTCGGCGTGACGGTCGGCATCGGCGCGAGTTCGACGGGAGGCGCCGGCTCGGGCTGGTTCAGGAACGGCAGCGGGCCGGGGTCGGCGGCGAGTTCGGAACTCGTGCCCTCGCCTGGCTTCTCCGGCGCGACCGGCTTGATCACCTGGGTGTCGGTCGCGTCGAGGTGCGCGGTGGTCTTCTTGCCGTCGGGCGTGTGGAACAGCTCGGCGGGGAAGAGGTCGATGAGCGTCTTGGCCTGCAACGGGTACAGCCGTCGCCGCACCTCGCGCAGGGTGATCCGCTTCGACGGCTCCTTCTTCATGAGCGCGCCGATCACGTCGGCCAGCGGACCGGGGCCGGGCTTCGGCACCTTCCCGTTGACGACCTTGCCGACCGTTTCGAGCGGGTCGCCGTCCGCGTCGTAGGGCGGCGAGCCCTCGATGGCGGCGAACAGCGTCGCGCCGAGACCCCATAGGTCGGCGGCGGGGACGACGGCGCCGCCGGACGCGACCTCGGGCGCGATGTAGGCGGGCGAGCCCAGCATCATCCCGGTCCTGGTCATGGTGGCTTCGGAGACGTTGCGCGCGATGCCGAAGTCGGTGAGCTTGATGCGGCCGTCTCCCGCGACGAGGACGTTGCCCGGTTTGACGTCACGGTGGGTGATACCGGCGGCGTGCGCGGCTTCGAGCGCGGACGCCACCGCGATACCGACCGCCGCCGCCTGCTCCACCGTCAGCGGCCCGTGGTCGCGCAGGATGTGCGCGAGACTGCGCGACGGCAGCAGCTCCATGACCACGAACGGCTCGTCGTTCTCGCGCGCGACGTCGTGCAGGATGATCACGTTCGGGTGACTCAGGACGGCGATCGCGCGGGCTTCGCGCAGGGTCCGTTCGCGCAGTTCGTCGGCCTGCGAGGCCGGGACGCCGGGCGGGAGGCGGACCTCCTTGACCGCGACGGGGCGGTGCAGGAACTCGTCGTAGGCCGACCAGACCGTGCCCATCGACCCTGATCCGATGACCGAGCGCAACCGGTATCGGCCGGCGACCACTCGCTTCTCGTCGCCGGGACTCTCGCTGGGCTCGGGGGTGTCGGACGGCACGGCCCAATTGTGTCGTATGCCCGTGTGACGGACCCATGCGCCGTGCCCTGTCGGAGTGAACAGGCCACCCCCTCGGCGCGACTAGCGTCACAGGTGACGCCACTTGTGGGCCGTTAGCATCGATGGCTATGACGGAAGTGGCCGAGACGGAGTCAGTGCCGACCCGCGGCGAGCCCGACGCGCCCGAGGAGCTGGAGCTCGCGGCGGAGTTCCCGGAAGCGAGCCGGGACCAGTGGCGGGAACTCGTGGCCGGCGTGCTGCGCAAGAGCGGCGCCATCGACGAGTCGTTCGACGGCCTGCCCGAAAGCAAGCTCGTCACCCGGACGTACGACGGCCTGGAGATCCAGCCGCTCTACACCGCCGAAGACGCCGTCGAAGGGACGGGTTTCCCCGGTCTTCCGCCGTTCGTGAGAAGCGCCCGGCCCGAGGGCGCGGTGACGACCGGCTGGGACGTCCGCGCCCGGTACGCGCGCCGTGACGCCAAGGCCACGAACGCCGCGATCCTCGCCGACCTCGAAGGCGGCGTCAGCTCCATCTGGCTGCGCGCCGGCGCGACCGGCGTCCCCGTCGCCGATCTGGGTGACGCGCTGAACGAGGTCTACGTCGACCTCGCGCCTGTCGTCCTCGACGCGGGTGACGAGTACGAAGCCGCCGCGAACGAGTTGTTCGCCCTTTTCGCCGAACGCGAGATCCCGGCGAGCGCGGTCACCGCGACCCTCGGCGCCGACCCGATCGGGTCGACCGCGCGCACCGGTTCGGCGCATCCGCTCGCCCCCGCCGCGGAACTGGCGGCGCGGGTCGCCGTCAGTCACCCGAAGGTGCGGACGATCGTCGCCGACGGTCTCCCGTTCCACGAGGCGGGCGGCTCGGACGCGCAGGAACTCGGCGCGACCATCGCCGCGGGCGTCGCGTACCTGCGGGCGCTCACCGAAGCGGGGCTGGACGTCGACACCGCCGCGGGTCAGATCGAGTTCCGGCTCGCCGCCACCGCCGACCAGTTCCTCACGATCGCCAAGTTCCGTGCCGCGCGGCGGCTCTGGGCCCGCGTCACCGAGGTTTCCGGCGGCAAGGCGTCCGGGATGCGGCAGCACGCGGTCACCTCGCCCGCGATGCTGACCCAGCGTGACCCGTGGGTGAACATGCTGCGGACCACACTCGCCTGTTTCGGTGCCGGGGTCGGTGGCGCGGACGCGATCACCGTGCTCCCGTTCGACGCCGCGATCGGTCAGCCGGACGCGTTCTCCGCGCGGATCGCGCGCAACACGCACGCGGTGCTGCTGGAGGAGTCCAAACTGGCCGGTGTCATCGACCCGGCCGGCGGCTCCTGGTACGTCGAGAACCTCACCGAGGACTTGGCCAAGGCCGCGTGGCGCGAGTTCACCGCCATCGAAGCGGCGGGCGGGATCGAGGCCGAACTGGCCTCCGGCGCGCTCGCCGCGCGGCTCGCCGAGACCTGGGAGAAGCGGTCGAAGCGGCTCGCGACCCGGCGTGATCCGATCACCGGCGTCAGCGAATTCCCCAACCTGACGGAGAAAGCGGTCGTCCGCGACGCCGTCGAAGACCTGCCGGGCGGCGGCCTGCCGCGGCACCGGTACGCCGAAGCGTTCGAGGCCCTGCGGGACCGCGCGGACGCGCATCCGAGCCGTCCTCGCGTCTTCCTCGCCACGCTCGGCCCGGTCGCGGCGCACACCGCGCGGGCGAGTTTCGCGGCGAACCTGTTCCAGGCTGGCGGGATCGAGGCCGTGAACCCCGGTGCGCCAGAGGACGTCATCGCGGAATTCCGGGCCAGCGGAACGAAGATCGCCTGCCTCTGCGGAAGCAATACCTCCTACGCGGAGGAAGCCGGCAGCGTCGCGAAGGCCCTGAAGGAAGCCGGTGCCACGTCGGTGCTGCTCGCCGGTAAACCCGGCGACCACCCGGACGTCACGGGCTACCTGTACACGGGCTGCGACGCCCTGGAAATCCTGACCGGCACGTTGACCGAGCTCGGAGTGCAGTGATGACCATCCCGAACTTCGCCGGAATCGAACTGGGCGGCCCCGACCCCGCCGACCGTCCTCAGTGGACCGAAGCACTGCACGCCGCCACCGGCAAGGGCCCGGACGCGCTCGCCTGGGAGACGCCGGAAGGCATCGGCGTCAAGCCGGTCTACACCGCCGACGATCTGTCCGGAGTGGACTTCCTCGGCACGTATCCGGGTATCGCGCCGTATCTGCGCGGCCCGTACCCGACGATGTACGTCAACCAGCCGTGGACCATCCGCCAGTACGCGGGTTTCTCCACCGCCGAGGAGTCGAACGCCTTCTACCGCCGGAATCTCGCCGCCGGGCAGAAGGGCCTTTCGGTCGCCTTCGACCTCGCGACGCACCGCGGCTACGACTCCGACCACCCGCGCGTCGCCGGTGACGTCGGCATGGCGGGCGTCGCGATCGACTCGATCTACGACATGCGCCAGCTCTTCGACGGCATCCCGCTCGACAAGATGAGCGTTTCGATGACCATGAACGGCGCCGTCCTGCCGGTGCTCGCGCTGTACGTCGTCGCGGCCGAGGAACAGGGGGTCACGCCGGACAAACTGGCCGGGACCATCCAGAACGACATCCTCAAGGAGTTCATGGTCCGCAACACCTACATCTACCCGCCGCAGCCGTCGATGCGGATCATCTCGGACATCTTCTCGTTCACCTCGCGGAACATGCCGAAGTACAACTCGATCTCCATCTCCGGCTACCACATGCAGGAAGCCGGGGCGACCGCCGACCTGGAGCTGGCGTACACGCTCGCGGACGGCGTCGAGTACATCCGCGCCGGAGTCGAGGCCGGGCTGGACGTCGACAAGTTCGCGCCCCGCCTGTCCTTCTTCTGGGCGATCGGGATGAACTTCTTCATGGAGGTCGCGAAACTCCGCGCGGCGCGGCTCCTGTGGGCGAAGCTGGTGAAGGGCTTCGAGCCCAAGAGCTCGAAGTCTTTGAGCCTGCGGACGCATTCGCAGACGTCGGGCTGGTCGCTGACCGCGCAGGACGTCTACAACAACGTCGCCCGCACCTGCGTCGAGGCGATGGCGGCGACCCAGGGGCACACGCAGTCCTTGCACACCAACGCCCTCGACGAGGCGCTGGCGCTGCCGACCGACTTCTCCGCGCGCATCGCGCGGAACACGCAGCTGCTGCTGCAGCAGGAATCCGGCACCACGCGCGTGATCGACCCGTGGGGCGGCAGCGCGTTCGTCGAGAAGCTGACCTACGACCTCGCGCGCAAGGCGTGGGGCCACATCACCGAGGTCGAGCAGGCGGGCGGGATGGCGAAGGCGATCGACGCCGGTATCCCGAAGCTGCGCATCGAAGAGGCCGCGGCGCGGACGCAGGCGCGGATCGACTCCGGCCGCCAGCCGGTGATCGGCGTCAACAAGTACCAGGTCACCGACGACGAGCAGATCGACGTGCTCAAGGTCGACAACGCGGGCGTGCGCGCGCAGCAGTTGGAGAAGCTGCGGCGGCTGCGCGAAGAACGCGACGAGGACGCCACTCAGGACGCGCTGCGGCGGCTCACCGCCGGCGCGGAGTCCGACGGGAACCTGCTCGCGCTGGCCATCGACGCCGCCAGGGCGAAGGCGACGGTCGGCGAGATCTCCGACTCGCTCGAGAAGATCTGGGGGCGTCACTCCGGCCAGATTCGTACCATCTCCGGTGTGTACCGCGAGGAGGTCGGCAAGACCGAGAACGTCGAGCAGGCGCGTGAACTCGTCGAGAAATTCGCCGAGGAGGAGGGCCGCCGTCCCCGGATCCTGGTCGCGAAGATGGGCCAGGACGGCCACGACCGCGGCCAGAAGGTGATCGCGACCGGCTTCGCCGACATCGGCTTCGACGTCGACGTCGGCCCGCTGTTCTCCACTCCCGGCGAGGTCGCGCGACAGGCGATCGAGGCCGACGTGCACGTCATCGGCGTCTCGTCGCTGGCGGCCGGGCACCTTTCGCTCGTGCCCGCGTTGCGCGCCGAGCTCGCCGAACAGGGCCGCGAGGACATCATCGTCGTGGTCGGCGGCGTCATCCCGCCGCAGGACTACGAAGAGCTGCGCGCGGCGGGCGCGGCGGCGATCTTCGGCCCCGGCACGGTGATCGCCGAAGCGGCGATCGACCTCATCGGACAGCTGACCGCCCAGGAGTCCTGAACCTTGCCGCGCAAGATCGACGTCGGGGCGCTCGCCAAAGGCGTCCTCGCGGGTGACCGCGGCCTGCTGTCCCGGGCGATCACGCTCGTCGAGTCCAACCGGGAGGACCACCGGGCGCAGGCGCAGGAGTTGCTGGTCGAGCTGCTCCCGCACGCGGGCGGGGCGCGGCGCGTCGGCATCACCGGAGTCCCCGGTGTCGGCAAGTCGACCTTCATCGACCAGCTCGGCACAGATCTGACCGGGGCCGGGCACAAGGTCGCCGTGCTGGCCGTCGACCCGTCGTCGACGCGGACCGGTGGCTCGATCCTCGGTGACAAGACCCGGATGGCGCGCCTCGCGGTGGACCCGAAGGCGTTCATCCGCCCTTCGCCGACTTCGGGCACGCTCGGCGGCGTCGCGCGGGCGACCCGCGAGACGATCGTGCTGATGGAAGCGGCCGGATACGACATAGTGCTGGTCGAGACCGTCGGGGTCGGACAGTCCGAGGTGACCGTCGCGAACATGGTCGACCATTTCCTGTTCCTGACCCTGGCCCGCACCGGCGACCAGTTGCAGGGCATCAAGAAGGGTGTCCTCGAACTGGCGGACGTCATCGCGGTCAACAAGGCCGACGGCGACCACGAACGCGACGCGAAACGCGCGGCCCGGGAACTGGCCGGCGCGCTGCGGATGATCTACGGGCGGGACGCCGAGTGGACGCCCCCGGTGCTGACCTGCAGCGCGCTCACCGACGTCGGACTCGACGAGGTTTGGGCCGAAATCGGTCGTCACCGCGACGTGTTGACCGCTTCGGGTGAACTGGACGAACGGCGACGGCGGCAGCAGGTGGAGTGGACCTGGTCGATGGTCCGCGAGCAGCTCCTCGGACGGCTCGCTTCGCATCCGGACGTGCGAGCGGTCGTTCCGGACGTCGAACGGGCGGTCCGGGACGGTGAACTGACGCCGACGCTGGCCGCGCAACGGATTCTGGAGGCGTTCTCCGGTCCTCCGCGTGGCGGCTGACGCGGGAACCCGGCAGAGTGCAGAATCGGGTTCGCGCCACGCCGTCGAAAGGGAGTCATGCCGAAAAGGTCTCGTCTCGGGCAGCTTGCCGGGCTCGTCGCCGCCGGGCTGGTCGTCTGCGCGCCTGTCGCGCAGGCTGCGCCGTTCTCGGAGATCCAGGCATCCGCGCCGGTGATCGCGCAGGCCGCGGCCGTGCACGAGGTGCCGTCGCAGGCGCCCCCGGGTCCGGTGCTCGACCCCGCCGAGACCGACAAGGCCAACAGCCAGGAGACCAAGCGGAAGATCATCGCGGGCGTCGCCGCGGCCATCCTGCTCGGTCTGGTGATCCTCGGCCGCCGCGCGCGTTCCAAGAAAAAGAAGTCCTGAACCGCTACCGGTAAGTAGAAGGACTCTCCGCTTAGCCCGGGCCGAACTCTCGCAGCCGTTCATCGCAGATCCACTACCGGCCGTCTCCGCCTCGATCACTCGACGAGCGGCTTGTCATCTGCATGGTGCACGATCTATCGCAAATGCGTATCACAGATCGAACGGCACCCAGCGTGCCTTCAGCGACCACTCGTACGGTGGTAGACGAAGGTGACAGTGTCGCGGGAGGAGGTGCGGCGTGACGGTGCTCGATTCACGTCCGGACATTCCAGGCGACCCCGAGGGTCGCGTCGTTGCCCCTATAGAGGCGCCCACCGCGCTGATTTCCGAGGCCGGCGTCAGCATGGCACCTGTGCATGACCTTGGTGCCGGACGCGGCCCCTTCTGGCTCGACGACTGGCTCCGCGCGAACGCCACCGACGTCGTCGCGTGGCGCCGTCACATCCACGCGCACCCGGAGCTCTCCCGCCACGAGTTCGCCACGACCGAACTGGTCATGTCCCTGCTCCGCTCGGTCGGGCTCAAGCCATGGGTGCTCCCCACGGGCACCGGCGTGGTCTGCGACATCGGCAGCGGCGACCGCTGCGTCGCGCTGCGCGCCGACATGGACGCCCTGCCGCTGACCGAGGCCACCGGGCTCCCGTACGCCTCCAAGACCGACGGCGCCGCGCATATGTGCGGGCACGACGCGCACACCGCGATCCTGCTGGGTGCGGCGCGGGCGCTGGCCGGCGCGCCCGAGCTGCCCGGCCGCGTGCGGCTGATCTTCCAGCCCGCCGAGGAGGTCATGCCCGGCGGTGCGCTGGACATGATCGCCGCGGGCGCGATGGAAGGCGTCGAGCGGATCTACGGGCTGCACTGTGACCCGCGGCTCGAGGTCGGCAAGGTCGGCCTGCGCGAAGGCGCGCTGACCTCGGCCGCCGACCTCATCGAGCTGCGGCTCACCTCGCCGGGTGGGCACACCTCGCGGCCGCATCTGACCGCGGACCTGGTGCACGCGCTGGGCACGGTGATCACGTCGCTGCCCGCGGTGCTCTCGCGCCGGGTCGACCCGCGATCCGGGACCGTGCTGGTCTGGGGCGCGGTGCACGCCGGGCAGGCCGCCAACGCCGTCCCGCAGGACGGGGTGCTGCGCGGCACGCTCCGCACCGCGGACCACGAGGTCTGGACGATGCTGGAGCCGCTCGTCGCGGCTTCGGTGGAGTCGCTGCTCGCGCCGACCGGCGTCGGGTTCTCGCTCGACTACCGCCGCGGCGTGCCGCCGGTCGTCTCCGATCCGGAGTCGCACGCGCTGATGCGGGCCGGCGTCGAGGCCGCGCTGGGCGAGACCGCCGTGGCCGGGACCGAGCAGTCGTCCGGCGGCGAGGACTTCGGGTGGTACCTGGAGCACGTCCAGGGCGCCTTCGCGCGCCTCGGCGTCTGGTCCGGTGAAGGCCCGATGGCCGACATCCACCGCCCGACCTTCGTCCTCGACGAGCGTTCGCTGCTGTGCGGTGTCCGCACGCTGGTCCACACCGCCCTGGCCACCCTGGCCTGACGTCCACCCAATCACGCGTGTCGTCCACCTGGTCACAGGTGTTCGCCACTTCCGGTGTCGAACACCTGTCCACAGGGTTATCCACAACCTTGGAGTTATCCACAGGTGTGGATGAGCGCCCTTTCCTAAGGCTCTGAAACCGGCGATCCTCGAAGTCATGATCGACTGGGGAGGACGACATGGGGCGGTCTCGCGTAGTGAGGCCGACGAGGTTCTGGGGCGTCGGAGGGTCCTCGAAGGATTGGCCACCGGTGTCCTCGTTCAGCCATGGCGGGGCGTGGTCGTGCATGCCGCGGATCTGCTCGAACTGACCACCCGGGCTCAGGCCGCTCTGCTCGTGGTGGGGCAGCCGGCGGCGCTTTCCGGAGCTACAGCCCTTGCGCTGCATGGGATTTCGGCCGTGGACGACACGAGCATCCACGTGACGGTGCCCTTCTCGCGGCGGATCAAGTCGAAGCCGGGGTTGATCGTCCATCAAGCCGATTTCCAGCCCTCGGATGTCATCGAGCTCGAGGGGCTCGCCACGTTTTCCTTGGACCTGGCCCTAGCCGGTTTCCTCTGTGACGGAGACAAGCGAACCGCGTTCGCCGCGCTGGACGAGGCGATGCACGGCCTTGCGCCGGACCACGTCCGAGCCCTGCGTACGAACGTTCTGGACAGGGTCGTGGACCGCCGCGACCGGCGAGGTATCCACAGGGCCCTCATGCTGCTCGACCTGGCGACCGGCAAGGCGGATTCCCCGCCGGAAAGCATCATCCGGTTGATCGTCGCCGAGGCGGGGTTCCCGATACCGGAGGCACAGTACGAGATCACCACGATCGACGGCCGGACGCTGTACGTGCTCGACATGGCGTGGCCGTCGCGGCGGATCGCCCTGGAGTACGACGGCTTCGCCGCTCACGAGGGGCGCCAGGACTACGACGCCGAGCGAGACGCGCGGATGGCTGGACGAGGGTGGATCACGATCCGGGTGTCGGCGGCGGACCTGCGTGATCCTCAACGTTTCTTGGCCGAGCTGTCCAGGGCGTTCGAGAGGCGCGCGGTCGCGTGATCAGATGGACGACACGTGTGATTGGACGGACGACACGCGTGATCAGATGGACGACACGCGTGATCAGGCGGACGTAACTCGCGAGGTCAGCCGGAGATGCCTTGGCAGGGGCGGGTGCGGAGGGCGTCGACGTAGTCGGCGGGGGCGCCGGCGGCCTCGGCCGCGTCGGCGAGGACGCCGAGGTAGCGCGCGGACGGGAGGCCGCCCTCGTAGGCGTCCAGGACGTACAGCCACGCCAGCACCGAGCCGTCCATGGTCTGCACGCGCAGGCGGATCTTGGAGTGGATGCCCAGCTCGCCGCCTTCCCAGCGGTCGAGGTTGGGTTCGTCCAGCGAGGTGACGTCGTACAGCACCACGAAGACCCGGGAAGCCGGGTCTTCGACGATGGTCGCCAGCGCGCCTTCCCAGCCGAGGTCTTCGCCCCCGAAGGTCAGCCTCCAGCCCTCCAGCCAGCCGGTGCCGGCCATGGGCGAGTGGGGAGCGCGCTCCAACATCTGGGAGGGCTCCATATTGGATCCATACGCGGCATACAACGGCACGGCGACAGCCTAGCGACCCACCGGTCACCCGGCTGGACGTACATGCCGTGTCCGGCCACTCAATCCGCCCAACGGTCGCCCGCGTACGGTAAACGCAGTCACAGACACCGCTGCGAGGAGGAGACCAGTGACCAAGATCGTGATCATGGGCGGAGGCCCCGCCGGTTACGAAGCGGCACTGGTCGCGGCCCAGCACGGAGCCGACGTCACCATCGTCGAGCGTGACGGCCTTGGCGGCGCGTGCGTGCTCTACGACTGCGTCCCGTCCAAGACGTTCATCGCCTCCTCCGGCGCGCTGGCGAACATGCACGACCTCCGCGAGCTCGGCATCAACACCGACATGGCCGACACCAGCGTCGACCTGCCGACCGTCCACGGCCGGGTGAAGGGCCTCGCGCTCGCGCAGTCCGCCGACATCCGCGCCCGCGTCCAGCGCGAGGGCGTCCGCGTCGTCATCGGCCAGGCCCGTTTCGACGACGAAGAGACCGGGCTCGCCACGCACAAGGTCGCCGTCACCGCCCCCGACGGCTCGACCGAGGTGCTCGACGCCGACGTCGTCCTCATCTCGACCGGCGCCACCCCGCGCGTGCTGCCCGGCGCCGTGCCGGACGGCGAGCGCATCCTCGACTGGCGTCAGCTTTACGACCTTCGCGAGCTGCCCGAGCACCTGGCCGTCATCGGTTCGGGTGTCACCGGCGCCGAGTTCGCCTCGGCCTACACCGAGATGGGTGTCAAGGTCACCGTCGTGTCCAGCCGTGACCGCGTGCTCCCGCACGAGGACGCCGACGCCGCCGCAGTGCTCGAAGAGGTCTTCTCGCAGCGCGGCACCACGGTCGTCAAGCAGGCCCGCGCCGACAAGGTCGAGCGCACCGAAAAGGGCGTCGAGATCCACCTTTCCGACGGCCGCGTGATCGAGGCCAGCCACGCGCTGATGACCGTCGGTTCGGTGCCCAACACCACCGACATCGGCCTGGAGAAGGTCGGCATCGAGCCCGGCCCCGGCGGCTTCATCGGCGTCGACCGCGTTTCCCGCACCAGCGCGCCCGGCATCTACGCCGCGGGCGACTGCACCGGGGTGCTCATGCTCGCTTCCGTGGCCAGCATGCAGGGCCGCATCGCGATGTGGCACGCGCTCGGCGAGGGTGTCGCGCCGATCAAGCTCAAGACCGTCGCCGCCAACGTGTTCACCCACCCCGAGATCGCGACCGTCGGCATCAGCCAGCAGGCGATCGACTCGGGTGAGGTGCCCGCCCGCACCATCATGCTCCCGCTCGCGACGAACGCCCGCGCGAAGATGGAAGGCCTGCGACGCGGTTTCGTGAAGCTGTTCTGCCGCCCCGCCACCGGCGTGGTCGTCGGTGGGGTGGTCGTGGCGCCGACGGCGAGCGAACTCATCCTTCCCATCGCGCTCGCCGTCCAGAACCAGCTCACAGTGGAACATCTGGCACTGACATTTTCGGTGTACCCGTCGCTGTCGGGGTCGATCACCGAGGCCGGCCGCCAGCTGATGCGCCACGACGACTTGGACTGATCGCGTCCGGCGAAGCAACCCGCGCGGGGGCGCCCGCGTCTAGCGCGTGTCGGTGTTTTGTTGACAGCTAGGGGTTTTCCGTGATTCGCAGGGTTCTCGCCGGAGTGGTGGCGATCGGTGCGACGGTGCTGGCGGGGTCGCCGGCCGGTTTCGCTCAGCAACCCGAGCCGGATCCCGGGGTCACGGTGCAGCTCAACGACGACACCGCGTACGAACTCGGGCTCGTCAACAAGTACGTCCACGGCGACTCCAACGTGGCGCTGGCGCGATGCCCCGGCGGCGATGGATTGAAGGCGCCAAAGTCGACGACGTTCTCGTCGCCGGTGCTGCGCATCGGGAAGTACGACTACGGCCCGCTCATCGGGGTCCCGGCGAACGTCAGCGCCGAGGTCGAGCTCAAAGAAGGCACGGCGCCCGGCAGCTACCCGCTGACCGTCAACTGCAACGGAAAGCCTTATACGGCAACGTTCACCGTTCCTCCCCGCCAGGTGAGCGCGGTGCCTTCCGGTGCCGCTCACGCGGGCGACGGCAGCATGGCGTCCTGACTTCGTGACCCGGCCGGGGCAACCGTCCGGCCGGGTGCGGCGTTTGTCAGGAGTGGCGTGCCGCGGGAGGTGGACATGAGAGCGAAATGGTGGCGGCGGGCACCGCTGGTGCTCGCCGCCGTCCTGGTGGCCGTCCTGGCGACGCTGGCGACCGTCCTGTCCGGTCCGAGGGAGACGGCCGCACCGCCGGCGAGCGCGGAGCGGACCGCGGTGGAGCCGAGCGCCGAGCCAGAAGCCTCCGCCGGGATGCCGAAGGCCGATCCGGTGTCGATCGACGTGCCGAAGATCGAGGCGAAATCCAGCTTGATCCCCCTCGGGCTCAACGCGGACAACACCATCGAGGTACCGCCGATCACCCAGCCGTTGCAGGCGGGCTGGTACGTGCACGGCCCGACTCCGGGGGAGGTCGGGCCGTCGGTGATCCTCGGACACGTGGACGGGAACCAGCAGAAAGGGATCTTCTTCCGGTTGAAGGAAATGGCGCCCGGAGACAAGGTTTCGGTCACTCGCAAGGACGGAACCACGGCCGAGTTCGCGGTGACGAAGGTCGAGCGGGTGGCGAAGGACAAGTTCCCCACCGACGCCGTCTACGGCGACACCACCGAACCGGAACTGCGGCTCATCACCTGCGGCGGGGTCTTCGACAAGGCGTCGCGTAACTATCTCGACAACATCATCGTTTTCGCCCGGTTGCTCGCGCGCTGAAGGCAACCGATTCCCTTTCCCGAAGGTGTTCTCGATGCGAGGGCTCGCATCGAGGGAGAAAGATCATGGGAATGAAGGGAATCGTCGCGAGCGCCGGTCTGCTCGCGATGACGGCGGGAGTGTTCCTCGCTCCTCAGGCGTCGGCCACGCCGTCGACGCCGGCACTGTCGGTCCACCCGGCGAAGGTCCTGCCGGGGGAGGAGCTGCAATTCAGCGCCTTTTGCTTCGGCATGTTCACCGCCGTGACATCGGCGGGCCTGACCGGCCCGGTCACGCTCGGCGGACGCCCGGGTGCGGGAAGCCGCGCCGGGTACGGGAAAGCCGCGGCGAAGATCGGCAAGTTCAAGGCGAGTTTCCGTTGTGAGGGCTGGCCGGACCAGCCCGGCTCCAGCGGGACGGCGACCACCGAGTTCGAGATCGTCTGCCCGCCGCCGAAGACGACCACACCCACCACACCGCCGTCGAGCAGCAAGCCTCCGTCGAGCAGCCGACCACCGTCGAGCAGCGAACCGCCGTCGTCGAGCTCGGCCGGAGTCGTCCCGGCCGCGTTGACGAAGCCGTGCGGCACGCCGGGCAAACCGCCCCAGGTGAAGGTCAAGCCCGCCGGTGCTCCGCAAACCGGCGGCGGTATTTAGTCCTCTGAATGCGCCAAGCGCGTGAAGGCCCCCTTCCCTCGGCTCAGCCGAGGGAAGGGGGCCTTCACGCGCGAAACGCAGGTCAGTCTTCGTCGACCCAGTCGAAGGTCTTCGTGACCGCCTTCTTCCAGTTCCGGTACTCGGACTCGCGGCGGGCCTCGTCCATCGACGGGTCCCACTGCTTGTCCTGCGCCCAGTTGTTGCGGATGTCGTCCTCGCTCTCCCAGAACCCGACCGCGAGGCCTGCCGCGTAGGCGGCGCCGAGCGCGGTGGTCTCGTTGACCACCGGCCGGATCACGGGCACGCCGAGGATGTCGGCCTGGAACTGCATGAGCAGCTCGTTGACGACCATCCCGCCGTCGACCTTCAGCGACTTCAGCGGGACACCGGAGTCGGCGTTCATCGCGTCGATCACCTCGCGCGACTGGAACGCCGTCGCCTCGAGGACCGCCCGCGAGATGTGCCCCTTGTTGACGAACCGGGTGAGGCCGACGATCGCGCCGCGGGCGTCGGAACGCCAGTACGGCGCGAAAAGACCCGAGAACGCCGGCACGAAGTACGCGCCGCCGTTGTCCTCGACAGTGCGGGCGTGCTGCTCGACCTCGGCGGCCGAACCGATCAGGCCGAGGTTGTCCCGCAGCCACTGCACGAGCGAACCGGTGACCGCGATCGAGCCTTCGAGCGCGTACACCGTGTCGTTCGAGCCGATCTTGTAGCAGACCGTGGTGAGCAGCCCGTTGTCCGACATGACCTTCTCGGTGCCGGTGTTGAGCAGCATGAAGTTGCCGGTGCCGTAGGTGTTCTTGGCTTCACCGGGCGACAGGCACGCCTGCCCGAAGGTCGCCGCCTGCTGGTCGCCGAGGATGCCCGAGATCGGGACGCCCGCCAGCGCGCCCTTCTCCCGGACCTTGCCGTAGGTCTCCGAGGACGACCGGATCTCCGGGAGCATCGACAGCGGGATCGTCATCTCCTCGGCGATCTCGCTGTCCCAGGTCAGCGTGTCGAGGTCCATCAGCATGGTCCGCGACGCGTTGGTCGGGTCGGTGACGTGCACGCCGCCGTCGACCCCGCCGGTCATGTTCCACAGCACCCAGGTGTCCATGTTGCCGAAGATCAGGTCACCGGCTTCGGCCTTCGCGCGGGCACCGTCGACGTTGTCGAGGATCCACTTGATCTTCGGGCCGGAGAAGTAGGTCGCCAGCGGCAGGCCGACCTTCGCGCGGTAACGCTCCTGCCCGCCGCCGAGCGCGCCGAGGTCGGCGACGATCTTGTCGGTGCGGGTGTCCTGCCAGACGATCGCGTTGTACACCGGCTTGCCGGTGGTGCGGTCCCAGACCAGCGTGGTCTCGCGCTGGTTGGTGATGCCGACCGCGACGATGTCGCTCGCGACCAGGTCGCCCTTGGCGAGCGCGCCCGCGGCGACGGCCCGCGTGTTCTCCCAGATCTCCTCGGCGTTGTGCTCGACCCAGCCGGCCTTCGGGAAGATCTGCTCGTGTTCCCGCTGGTCGACGGCGACCACCCGGCCGGAGTGGTCGAAGATCATGCAGCGGGTCGACGTGGTGCCCTGGTCGATCGCGGCTACGTACGAAGTCATCGAAAACTCCAGTCTCAGGTCAGGTTGTGGACGGCGAGGAACAGCAGGGCGGCCAGGGCACCGCCGACCAGCGGGCCGGCGACCGGGATCCAGGAGTAACCCCAGTTCGGGTTGGCCTTGTTCTTGATGGGCAGCAGGAACGCGTACGCGATGCGCGGGCCGAGGTCGCGGGCCGGGTTGATGGCGTAACCGGTCGGGCCACCGAGGGACTGGCCGATGACCAGGACGACGAACGCGACACCCGCGTAGCCGAGCGCGGAGTTGCCGAACTGGGGCGTCCCGCCCTCACCGGTGGCGTTGGCGTAGACCGGGCTGAGCAGGATCCACGCGACCAGCACGAAGGTGCCGATGATCTCGGTGACGAGGTTCCACGCCTTGTTCGGGATCTGGGGCGCGGTCGAGAAGATGCCGAGCGTTTCGTCGCGCTGCGGGTGGTCGTCGAACTGCAGTTTGTAGGCGGCCCAGCAGAGCACGGCGCCGAGGATGGCGCCGACCATCTGCCCGGCGAAGTAGATCGGGACGTCCGCCCACTTCGTCTTGTCCGCGATGGCGAGGCCCAGTGTCACCGCGGGGTTCAGGTGCGCGCCGCTCGGCGCGGCGATGCTGGCACCGGCGAAGACCGCGAACGCCCACCCGAGGGTGATCATCACGACGCCGCCGTTGTGGCCGTTGTTCTTGCGCAACACGTGGTTGGCGACCACGCCGTTACCCAACAGGATCAGGACCGCCGTTCCCAGCAGCTCCCAGACGAATATGGCTCCTGCACTCACCGCTTGACCTCCACTTTGGACATTCCGCGCAGGGTCGAACACGGTGTGCTACGGCGCCCTTGCCGACCCACGTCCGTGGCACGTTACCGTCGCGTATTTGTTCCTTCCAGGCATCGCGCGAACCAATCCTTCCAAGATCGACGAGGGTTACGCCACACGTGTCACCCGCATAACGGACCGGTCGCGGCCGATCGTGCGATGCTGGAGCCACAGCGGCACAAGGAGGAATGTCACGTGGCAAGCTCTCAGCGCGAAGCCGAAAACAGCCCCGCCCGGCTGGGACCGCTCAAGCGGGAAGAGTCTTGGCAGCGGCTGGGTGAGGACAAGTTCGACCTCGTCGTCATCGGCGGCGGAGTGGTCGGGGCGGGCACGGCGCTCGACGCCGCGACACGCGGCCTGCGGGTCGCCCTCGTCGAAGCGCGCGACCTCGCCTCGGGCACGTCGAGCCGATCCAGCAAGCTCTTCCACGGCGGGCTCCGTTACCTCGAACAGCTGGAATTCGGCCTGGTGCGGGAGGCTCTGCGGGAACGCGAGCTGATGCTGACGACGATCGCCCCGCATCTGGTGAAACCGGTCAGCTTCCTGTACCCGCTGACCCACCGGGTCTGGGAGCGCCCGTACACCGCGGCCGGCCTGCTGATGTACGACACGATGGGCGGGGCGCGGTCGGTGCCCGGCCAGAAACACCTGAGCCGCGCGGGCGCGCTGCGGATGGTCCCGGCGCTGAAGCGGTCCGCGTTGATCGGCGGGATCCGTTACTACGACGCGCAAGCCGACGACGCGCGCCACACGATGACCGTCGCCCGCACCGCCGCGCACTACGGCGCCGTGGTGCGCACCTCCACCCAGGTGGTCGGTTTCCTCCGTGAGGCGGACCGTATTTCCGGGGTCCGCGTGCGCGACGTCGAGGACGGCCGCGAGACCGAGATCCACGCCTCCGCGGTGGTCAACTGCACCGGCGTGTGGACCGACGAGCTGCAGCGCCTTTCGGGTGGCCGCGGCCGGTTCCGCGTGCGGGCGAGCAAGGGCGTGCACATCGTCGTCCCGCGCGACCGGATCGTCTCGGAATCGGGCATGATCCTGCGCACCGAGAAGTCCGTGCTGTTCGTCATCCCGTGGCGCAACCACTGGATCGTCGGGACCACCGACACCGACTGGAACCTCGATCTCGCGCATCCCGCCGCGACGAAGCACGACATCGACTACCTCCTCGAACACGTCAACACCGTGCTCGCGACCCCGCTGACGCACGACGACATCGAAGGCGTCTACGCGGGGCTACGGCCTTTGCTCGCGGGGGAAAGCGAAGAGACGTCAAAACTTTCGCGTGAGCACGCGGTCGCGCGGGTCGCGCCGGGACTGGTCGCGATCGCGGGCGGCAAGTACACGACGTACCGGGTGATGGCGGCCGACGCCGTCGACGCCGCGGCCGTCGATCTCCCCGGCAGGCCGCAGTCGTCCATCACGGACAAGGTGCCGCTGCTGGGCGCCGACGGCTACCACGCGCTGGTCAATCAGGCTGACCACCTGGCCAGCGAGCACGGGCTGCACCCGTACCGCGTGCGCCATCTGCTCGACCGGTACGGCTCGATGGTGCACGAGGTCCTCGCGCTCGGCGAAGGACGTCCGGAGTTGCTGAAGCCGCTGGAGCACGCTCCGGACTACCTCGGTGTCGAGGTCGTCTACGCGGCCAGCCACGAGGGCGCGCTTCACCTGGAAGACGTGCTCGCGCGGCGGACGCGGATCTCGATCGAGTACGCGCACCGCGGCGTCGACTGCGCCGCGCAGGTCGCCGCGCTGGTGGGCGAGGTGCTCGGCTGGTCGAAGGACGAGGAGAACCGCGAAGTCGAGGTGTACAAGGCACGGGTCGACGCGGAACGGGAGTCCCAGTCGCAGCCGAGCGACGAGGCCGCCGACGCGTTGCGTTCGGCCGCGCCGGAAGCACGCTCCGGGATCATCGAGCCGGTGAGTTGACCGTCCGTGCCGCATGGTGTGCCCTGCGCGCGGAGATCGTTGCCTGATCCGGTGAATCTGGCATAGCGTCGGCCGTCCCAGCCCGCGCGGCCGAAGGCCCCGCTATCGCGGTGGCAGGGCCCTTGTCCGCGAACGGGAGAAGTTCGATCAGCGCCCTGCCGACGTCGATCGCGGCCGCGGGCTCCTTGATCAGGTACAGAGACGGAAGGCGGCCTTGTGGTGTTTCTCGACTCGGCGACGTGGACGGACCGGATCTTCGCCGGAGGCTCCTGGGTGCCCGGGACCGGTGGCATCCGTGACGTCACGGAGCCCGCGACCGGAGCGGTGCTGGGAAGCGTGGGGATCGCCTCGGCCGAAGACGCCGCGAAAGCGGCGGAAACGGCGGCCGAGGCACAGCGGGCATGGGCGGCGACATCGCACGTCCAGCGGGCCGCGGTCCTGCGCGAGGCCGCGCGTCTGTGGTCGGAGCACGCCGACGAGATCAGCTGGTGGAACGTCCGTGAGGTCGGCGCCGTGCCGGGCGTCGCGGGCTTTTCGCTGCACGTCGCGGAGCAGGAGTGCTACGAAGCGGCCGCCCTGCCCGGACGGCCGTACGGCGAGCTCCTGCCGAGTGAAGAGCCGCGCCTTTCGATGGCGCGCCGCGTCCCGGCCGGTGTGGTCACGGTGATCTCGCCGTTCAACATGCCGATCATCCTCGGCATCCGTTCGGTCGCCCCGGCGCTCGCGCTGGGGAACGCGGTCATCCTGAAGCCGGACCCGCGTACCGCCGTCACCGGCGGCGTGGTCCTCGCGCGGATCTTCGAGGAAGCCGGCCTGCCGCCGGGAGTGCTGCAGATGCTGCCGGGCGGCGCCGACGTCGGCGAGACGCTGGTGACGCATCCAGCCGTCCGGGTCATCTCGTTCACCGGATCGACCGGAGCCGGGCGCAAGGTCGGCGAACTCGCCGGGAAGCACCTGAAGCGGGCCCATCTCGAACTGGGCGGGAACTCCGCGCTCATCGTGCTCGACGACGCGGACGTCGACGAAGCCGCCGGAGTCGCCGCGTTCGGCTCCTTCTTCCACCAGGGCCAGATCTGCATGACCACCGGGCGGCACCTGGTGCACGAGCGGCTCTACGACGACTTCGTCGAGCGGCTGGCGGCGAAGGCGGCCGCGTTGCGGGTGGGCGACCCGGCGCGGGAGGAGGTCGCGCTCGGGCCGATCATCGACGCCGGGCAGCGGGACAAGATCCACGAGCTGGTCAAGGCCAGCGTCTCGGCGGGGGCGCGGGTCGCCGCCGGCGCCGAGTACGACCGGCTGTTCTACGCCGCGACGGTGCTCGCGGACGTGCCGCCGACGGCGCCCGCGGTGGCCCAGGAGATCTTCGGCCCGGTCGCGCCGGTCGTGCGGTTCTCCGACGCGGAGGAGGCCGTCCGCCTCGCGACGGCGAGCGAGTACGGGCTCTCGCTGGGGATCGTCACGCGCGATGTCCTCAAAGGACTGGAGCTCGCCGACCGCGTCCCGACCGGGATCGTGCACATCAACGACCAGACGGTCAGCGACGAGGCGAACAGTCCCTTCGGCGGCGTCGCCGCTTCGGGCACCGGAAGCCGCTTCGGCGGCGCGGCGGCGAACATCGAGGCGTTCACCGAGACCCGCTGGGTGACCGTCCGGAACCCGCCGCCCACCTACCCCTTCTGACGGGCGGATCGCGTTTAGCCCGCTAAACGCAGGTCAGGCGGTGCGGCGCCAGCGGATGAGTCGTTCCCCGGTCGGGGCCGGGTCGAGTTCGGGCCCGACCAGGGTGAACCCGCATTTGCGGGCGACCGAGGCGGACACCTCGTTGGTCTCCTCGTAGCGGTAGCTGACCTCGCGCAGGCCGAGCCCGCCGAAACCGAAGCGCAGGGCCGCGTTGAGCGCGGTGCTCGCGATCCCCTTGCCCCGCGACGCCGCGCGCACCCAGACCGACGCCTCCGCGTACCCGGCGTCGAGATCGAGATCCCGAAGTCCGACCTCGCCCAGCAGATCCCCGGTCGTCGGCTCGGCCACCGCCCACGAACAGCGCTCGTCACCCGCCCACTGGGCGGCGCGCAGCGCGACGTACTCGGTCGCCTCGTCGAGGTCCCGCAATCGGTAGTTCAGCACGTACTTGCGGTGCGTCGGGTCGGCGAAGGCCGCGACCAGCGCCGGACGGTCGTCGAGGGCCTTGTCCGCCCGCAGTTGCCGCAGGTAGTACTCGCCCGCGTTGATCTCCACCGGTTCCACCCTTCGAGGGTAACCACCCCGGCCGGAGATCAAGATTCGTAGGGCCACGGGCCGCTGAGCGGGGTCACGTGGGTCGCCACCGGTCCGTTCGGGCCCTGCGCGATCGCGAACGACACGCGCTGACCGGCGTTGAGCACCTTGAAGCCCCGCATCTGGATCTCGGCGTAGTGAACGGGGATTTCCCCCGCCTCGGCGGGCGGTGCCGTCGAGTTCCGGCGGCCGCGCCACCAGCGCCGGCTCGGGACCGGGGGAGAGGTCCAGCCATCCGGTCTGACGGCACCCACGCCCTTCTCCGAGTTGAACCAGAGGACGGTCCCCTCGGCCATGACGGTTCCTCCGAAGCTCGGCGGTGATCAGCGGCGGCGGCTCATGATCAGCGCGACCGCCAGCGGCAACAGGAACACCAGGAAGGTCCCACGGGTGAAGAAGAACAGCGCGATCGCGACCGCGGCGGCGATCGGCACGGCACTGGCCGTCAGCCATTTCGACGGCTGGACCTCGTTCTTCGCCGACGCCTGCGCGACACCGGGCATCGGAGGCAGGGGCAGCAGCGCGCTGGGGCGCGGCGACGGCAGGTCCGTGAACAGCGGTTCGAGCTCGCTGACCATCCTGGCCGCGCTGACCTTCGCCGACCGCGAGCCGAACTCGTCGAGGTCGAGTCTGCCGGTGCGGACGTGCTCTTCCAGCGCTTCGAGCGCGTCTTGGCGTTCGGCGTCGCTCAGCCGCATGTCCGGTCTCTCGGCACTCACGTCCCGAGTCTACGGCCGGATCAGCCGTCGAGTTCCCGTCGACGCTGCTTCCCGAGCTTCTTGTGGGAGTTCTCCCAGCCCTTGCCCCAGATGCCCTCGCCGACGGCGCTGATCCCGATCGGGACGAGGATGAACCACCAGGTGATGCCGGTGGTGATGATGACCGCGATGGTGGCGATGAACAGGATCGGCAGGAGCGCGCCCATGACGCGCTGTAGCGGGGAGATCCCCGCCAAGGGTGAGGCCGGTTTCTCCGGTTCACCCACGGCGGTCCCGGGCGTGTCGTAGCGCGGATGCGGTTCGGGCAGGTCGGCGAAGATCTCGGACAGCTCGCCGCGCGTCTTGGCGGTGGTGACCCGGGCGGACCGCTCGCCGAACTCGTCGATGTCGATCCTGCCGACGCTCATGTGCTCGCCGAGCGCGGTCAGCGCGGACTCGCGATCATGATCACTGATCCGCAGCCGCGGAGACGGAACCTCGCTCACCCTTTCGAGAATAGGCCGGGTGAGGCCCGGTCAACCACGATATTCGTCAGGCTTTTCGCCTCGGCGCAAACGTGTTGTCGCGGTCGCGCCATGCCCTCCACCCTGGTCACGCGTCCGGGAATCGGACGTGAACGGTCGACGCGCTGCCGCTTGGCATGGCGTCGGCAAGCGCTTCTGGGGGGACCGACCCGGCGTTCCCGGTGAGTCCACAGTGGACTCACCGGGAACGTGGTCAGTCCTTCAGTTCGAACAGCTGGGTGCCCTGCGTCACCGCGGCGCCGACCTCGACCGAAAGCCCGGTCACGGTGCCCGCCTTGTGCGCGGTGACCGGGTTCTCCATCTTCATCGCTTCGAGCACGACGACCAGCTCGCCCGCTTCGACCCGCTGGCCCTCTTCGACGGCGACCTTGACGATGGTTCCCTGCATCGGCGCGGTGACCGCGTCGCCGCTCACCGCCGCCTTGGTGCCGCCCGCGCGCTTGCGCGGTTTGGCCTTGACGGCAGTCCCGCCACCGCCGGCGTCGAGCGAGAAACCACCGGGGAGCGACACTTCGAGACGGCGGCCGCCGACCTCGACGACGACGTTCTGACGCGGCTCTTCCTCCGCCTCGGCGGCTTCGGGCGCCACGAACGGCTCGATCTTGTTGTCGAACTCGGTCTCGATCCAGCGGGTGTGCACGCTGAACCCGTTCTCGTCGCCGACGAAGGCCGGGTCTTCCACGATCACGCGGTGGAACGGCAGGACCGTCGCCATCCCGTCGGCGACCATCTCGGCCAGCGCGCGGCGGCTGCGCTCGAGCGCGTTCTGCCGGTCCGAGCCGGTGACGATCAGCTTCGCGAGCATCGAGTCGAACTGGCCGCCGATCACGCTGCCGGACTCGACACCCGAGTCGACGCGGACGCCGGGGCCGCTCGGCGCGACGAACTTCGTCACGGTGCCGGGCGCGGGCAGGAAGCCGCGGCCGGCGTCCTCGCCGTTGATGCGGAACTCGATCGAGTGGCCGCGGGGTTCCGGGTCCTCGGTGATGCGCAGCTTCTCGCCGCGCGCGATGCGGAACATCTCGCGCACGAGGTCGAGGCCCGTGGTCTCCTCGGACACCGGGTGCTCGACCTGGAGCCGCGTGTTGACCTCGAGGAACGAGATCGTGCCGTCGACGGCGACGAGGTACTCGACGGTCCCGGCGCCGTAGTAGCCGGCTTCCTTGCAGATCGCCTTCGCGGACTCGTGGATGCGCTTGCGCTGCTCGTCGGTCAGGTACGGCGCGGGCGCCTCCTCGACCAGCTTCTGGTGGCGGCGCTGCAGCGAACAGTCGCGGGTGCCGACGACGATGGCGTTGCCGTGCTGGTCGGCGAGCACCTGCGCCTCGACGTGACGCGGCTTGTCCAGGTAACGCTCGACGAAGCATTCGCCGCGGCCGAAGGCGGCGACCGCCTCGCGCGTCGCGGATTCGAAGAGCTCCGGGATCTCTTCGCGGGTGCGGGCGACCTTCAGCCCGCGGCCGCCGCCGCCGAACGCCGCCTTGATCGCGACCGGCAGGCCGTGCTCGTCCGCGAAGGCGACGATCTCGTCGGCGTTCGCGACGGGGTCCTTCGTACCGGGCACGAGCGGGGCACCGGCGCGCAGCGCGATGTGGCGCGCGGTGACCTTGTCGCCGAGGTCGCGGATGGCCTGCGGGCTCGGCCCGATCCAGGTCAGCCCGGCGTCGATGACGGCCTGGGCGAAGTCCGCGTTCTCGGAAAGGAACCCGTAGCCGGGGTGGACCGAGTCCGCGCCCGACCGCTTGGCGGCGTCGAGCAGCTTGTCGAAGACGAGGTAGCTCTCGGCCGCGGTGGTGCCGCCGAGGGCGAAGGCCTCGTCCGCGAGACGGACGTGGGGTGCGTCACGGTCCGGGTCGGCGTAGACGGCCACGCTGGTCAGCCCGGCGTCCTTCGCCGCCCTGATCACCCGTACCGCGATCTCCCCGCGGTTCGCGATCAGGATCTTGGTCACCGGACCACCTGTGCCGGCCTGCTCGGTCACGCCGTACCTCCTGCGTTCGCACGTCGGGCCGCCCCGATGCGGCTCCGCAGCAGTTTACGGAAGTTCCCGCCCCGATTAATGAGAGCAAGGCCACCCCAGTGACCTTTGTTTATACCAGCGCCGACCGGTGCCGCAGTTCTTCCGGAAGGTCGGAATCGAGCACGATCAGGTCGTACGGCTGGGCCTGGTGGACCCGGCCGAGGTGCTCGGATTTGACCAGTGCCCACGGCTGATGCGGTCCGCAGCACTCGACCAGCCGCTGCACGGAACTGAAGGCGATCAGCGCCATCCGGCCGTCCTTGGTCGCGCGGAGTTCGATCTCCGCGCTCGTGAAGTCCTTCGGCTTCTTCGCCGTCGGGAGGAACAGTGCGCTGGGCAGTGCGGGGTTCGTCACAGGAACAACATAGTCGTGCACTCTGCGCTAGATCACTTACGCTCTCGGATATGCGGACTCAGGAAGCGGGGGCGCCGCGATCCGTGCTGCTCACCGCGCTGCTGGCGGTGGTGGTGACGGCGGGCGTGATCGTGGCCGTCGTCCTGCTCCGTCCCGCCGCCCCGACCCCCGCTGGCGACCCCGGCGTGCCTCCCGTGTCCGACGGTGCCCCGAGCGCGCCCGGCGTCAACTGCGGCCCGGCGGCCTGCCGGGAGATCGGCGCGATGACCGTCGGCGGGCTGCCCGTCGTGCTGCTGGCCGACGAAGCGGGCAAGGAGGGGGTGGTCCGGATCGGGGCGGACACCGTGTACCCGCTGATGCTCAACGACATGGGGGTCACCCTGAAGGGCGATTCTCTGCGCTGCGTCGACGGCACGACGCCGGTGTGCCTGGTGCGCGGCGAAGTCGGCGGTGGCTCGGCCGGCGAGTTGTTCGTCGCGCGCGGCGGGATCTGGCGGGACACCGGGAAGCCCTATTTCTCCGACGCCGGGACGGTCGCCCTGAACGACGTGACCGCCGACGGGATCGCGGACGTCATCGTCGTGCGGCACGAATGCCCGGGCGCGCAGTCCGGCTCGGCGCGATGCCAGGCGGCGCCGGTGCTCGCGGAGGTCTACGACGTCGCGCGCGGCTCGGTGGGCTGCACGCGCCGGTACACCGCGCCGTCGGAGCTTCGGGGATGGCCGGATGTGCGGCTGACGAAGGCGGATCTGCGGGCCTGCCCCTGAGGGGGAGCAAGGGACCTTTGCTATCACTTCTCTTGACGTCGAGAGAAGCGATAGCAAAGGTCCCTTGCTCCCTTTTCGCAGGTCATCGCCGATGGCTCGCCTCACTGTGTGGATTTCGGGTCATCTAACGTCCCAAAATCCACACAGTCAGCTCAGGAACCCCAATGCCCCCGTAAGTCACAGCGAATGCGCGTGAAGGCCCCCTTCCCTCGGCTCAGCCGAGGGAAGGGGGCCTTCACGCGCTTCAAGAAGCGTCACGCACCCGCAGCAGCAGGCTCCTTCGCGGACGTAGCCGCTTCGCCGTCGGCAGTAGGCGAAGGGTCCGTAGGCGAGTTGAGCACGTCGTCGTCCAGCAGGCCTTCGCCCCGGGCGACGACCACCGGCACGACGATCTGGCCCGCGACGTTGGTCGCGGTCCGCATCATGTCCATGATCGGGTTCACCGAGTAGATCAGCGCGATCCCGAGCGCCACCTGCTGCGCGTCGAGCCCGATGAACGCGGTGGTCAGGGTCAGCGCGGTCAACCAGCCGGTGGTGCCCGCGGTGGCCAGCGCACCGAGCACGGCGACCACGACGATCCCGACGTACTGCCAGATGTTCAGCGAGACACCGGAAAGGTTCGCGATGAAGATGGCGCCGATCGCGGGGAACACCGCGGCGCAGCCGTCCATCTTCGTGGCGCTGCCCAGCGGTGTCGCGAAGGCGGCGTACGCGGGCTGGACGCCCAGGTTCACGGCGGACTGCCGGGTGAGGGGCAGCGTCGCGGCCGAAGACTGCGAAGCGAACGCGAACTGGATCGCCGTGCCCGCCTTCGAGAAGAACTTCAGCGGGCTGACCTTCGCCACGAACTGCAGCAGGATCGGGTAGACCACGAACAGGACCAGCAAGCAGCCGACGTACACCGCGAGCGTGGTGGTGAACAGCGGCCGGAACAGGGCGTCACCGTAGTTCGAGACCGCGGCGCCGATCAGGCCGATGATGCCGATCGGGGCGAGCCGGACGATCCAGCCGAGGTAGCGCTGGATGATCTCGAAGACGCTGGTGGTGAAGTCGACGAACGGCTTGGCCTTGTCTCCGAGGCTGTAGGCGGCCGCGCCGATGAGCACGGCGAGGAACAGCACCTGAAGCGTCTCGCCCTCGGTGAAGGCGGTGAAGAAGTTCTTGGGCAGCAGGCCTTCGACGAAAGCGCTCCAGGAACCCCAGTTCTCGGTGCTCTTGGCGGCCTTGTCCGCGTTCTTCGCCGTCGCGGCCACACCCTCGCCAAGACCGCCGCTGCCCGGGTTGAACAGCTTGGCGACGGCGATGCCGATCAGCGACGCGATGAACGACGTGATCGCGAACCACAGGACGGTCTTCCCGCCCAGCCGCGCGGCCTTCTTGCCGCCGCCGAGATTGCGCAGGCTGTTGATGCCGACGACGATCGCCGTGAAGACCAGCGGGATCACCGCGATCTGCAGCAGCGTCGTGAAGATGGTGCCGATCTGGTCGAGCAGGTCGGTCAGCCAGCTCGCCTCGGTCGTCCTGGCGAGCACGCCGAGCAGGGCGCCCACGACGAGCGAGCCGAGGACCGCCGCCGCGAAGACCTTTGGCCTTGTATAGGTCCGAATGAAAGACACGGGGCGACTCCGGTGCGTGAAGGTTTCCTGATTTCCCGAACGTGAAGAACGTTCGGCGAGGCAGGACTCTTCCGGATCACCCGTTCGTGTGGGAGTCGTCTCAGGATGCGGGACGCGTCCACAGGTCGATGACGCTCACGCCGACCTCGGCCAGCAAACGCCGGGTCAGCGGCAGGCTGATCCCGATGACGCTCGAAAAGTCGCCGTCGATTCCCTCGATGAACCAGCCGCCGAGCCCGTCGAGGGTGAATCCTCCCGCCACCTGAAGTGGTTCCCCGGACGCGATGTACGCCTCGATCTCTTCTTGCGAAGGTGTGCCGAAGCGAACAGTTGTGCCTTCGGTTCCGGACGTTTCTTTCGTTTTCACGCCGTCTTCGACGCGGATGATCGCGTGGCCGGTCAGGAGTTCACCGGTTTTGCCCGCCATCGCCGCCCAGCGTTCGCGGGCCGCCTCCGGCGTGATCGGTTTCCCGACCATTTCGCCGTTGATCGACAGCATCGAATCGCAGCCCACGATGACCATGTCGCCGTGGCCGCCGAGCGCCTCGAAAACCGCTTCGGCCTTCGCGGCGGCGAGCGCGCGGACCAACTCCTCGGGAGCCGGATCGGTCAGGGACGCGGCGACCGCGTCCTCGTTGACGCCGGACACAACGACGCTCGGGTCGAAGCCGGCGGAACGCAGGACGCCGAGGCGAGCGGGGGACTGGGACGCGAGAACGAAACGCACCTGATGAAAGGTACTCGACGGCCCGCTGTTGCCTAATTGTGACCTGGGACACCCGAACGTGGAGCTAGTTTGTTGTGGCGCGCAACATATGGATTGTTCGAGCTACGGAGGAACCAATGTCGTCCCGCCTCCGCGTCAGAAGATCACTTCGCACGACGCAAACCACAGTGCTCGCAGGACTGCTCCTTGCCGGTTCGGCCCTGGCCCCGGTGGCATCGGCCGCCCCTGGACCGGTCTACAAGAATCCCCACGCTTCGACGTCCGCGCGGGTGAACGACCTGCTCAAGCGGATGAGTCTCGACGACAAGATCGGCCAGATGACCCAGGCCGAACGCGGCGCGGTCACCCCCGACCAGGCCGCCGCGCTGAAACTGGGGTCCCTGCTCTCCGGTGGCGGCTCCGTGCCCGCCAGCAACACGCCGAACGGGTGGGCCGACATGGTCGACTCGTACCAGAAGGCGGCGATCTCGACGCCGCTCGGCATTCCCACGCTCTACGGCGTCGACGCCGTGCACGGACACAACAACGTCTACGGCGCCACGATCTTCCCGCACAACATCGGCCTCGGTGCGGCCAACAATCCGCGCCTGGTCGAGAAGATCGGCCGCGCGACGGCGCTGGAAGTCGCGGGAACCGGCCCGCAGTGGGACTTTTCGCCGTGCCTGTGCGTCGCCCGTGACGATCGCTGGGGCCGGACCTACGAATCCTTCGGCGAATCCCCACGCGACGCCATCGCGAACGCGTCGGCCATCACCGGCTTGCAAGGGCGCAGGCTCGGCGAGAAACCGGGATCGGTGCTCGCGACGGCGAAACACTACGTCGGCGACGGCGGCACGACGAACGGCGTCGACCAGGGCAATACCGAGATCAGCGAACGGGAACTGCGCCAGATCCACCTGCCGCCGTTCCGCGAGGCGATCGACCGCGGCGTCGGCTCGGTGATGATCTCGTTCTCCAGCTTCCAAGGTGTGCGCATGCACGCCCACAAGTACCTGATCACCGACGTCCTCAAGAAGGAACTGCGGTTCTCCGGCCTGGTGATCTCGGACTACAACGCGATCAACCAGATCGACGGCAAGGAAGGTTTCACCCCCGAAGAGGTGCGGCTCTCGGTCAACGCGGGCATCGACATGTTCATGGTCCCGTGGGACGCGCCGCAGTTCATCTCCTATCTCAAGGCGGAAGTCGAAGCGGGCCGTGTTTCGCACGACCGGATCGACGACGCGAACCGCCGCATCCTGGCGGAGAAGTTCAAGCTCGGCCTGTTCGAGCACCCGTACACCGACCGTTCGCTCCAGAAGACGTTCGGCAGCAAGGAACATCGTGAACTGGCCCGGCAGGCCGTCCGCGAATCCCAGGTGCTGCTGAAGAACGACGGTGTGCTGCCACTGGCGAAGAAGAACAACAAGATCTTCGTCGCGGGCAAGAACGCGCACGACATCGGCAACCAGGCGGGTGGCTGGACGCTCACCTGGCAAGGGCAGAGCGGCCCGGTGATCCCGGGCACGACCATCCTCGACGGCATCAAGTCGGGGGCGGGGAAGGGAACCACGGTGACCTATGACCGTGCGGGTAACGGAATCGACGGCAGCTACCGGGTCGCCCTCGCCGTGGTGGGCGAAACGCCGTACGCGGAAGGACAGGGAGACCGGCCGAACGGCTTCGGACTCGACGCGGAAGACCTCGCCACGATCGCCAAACTGAAGGCGTCCGGAGTCCCGGTCGTCGTGGTGACCGTGTCGGGGCGGCCGCTCGACATCGCCGCGCAGCTGCCGCAGTTCGACGGACTCCTCGCCGCCTGGCTCCCGGGCAGCGAAGGCGCCGGTGTCGCCGATGTCCTTTACGGCGACTACAACCCGACCGGGAAGCTGACGTTCAGCTGGCCGGCCAGCGCGGCGCAGGAACCGGTGAACGTCGGTGACGGCAAGAAGGCGCTGTACCCGTACGGCTACGGCCTGCGATACCGCCGGTAGGCCTCGTGAGTGGTAAGGACGGTTCTAACCGTCCTTACCACTCACGAGGTCAGGGGTCTCGGCCCGATTTCGCGTTCGACGAAGCGGTGGTACTCGATGGCCGCGATCGACTTCTCGAGCTGTTCGAACGTCGGCGCGGGGAGCGCGCCGTTGAAGACGATCGTCAGGCTCTTCCTCGGGATGTTGATGACGTACGGATCGACGTCGAGTTCCTCGCAGTGGCTCCGCAGGACGGCCGTCCAGTGGTCGAGGTCCTCGTCCTCGCCGAGGTGCTCCCACCGCGCGACGATCCAGTTGCCGTTGATCAGCTGGCCCGCCATCTCCCGCGGATCGTGGACCATGTACGGCTCGGCGACGTCGTTCATCGTCCGAGGTGCTCGAGGAGCGCGGCGAAGGACTCGGCCGGGAGCACCAGGATCGGCCGGATCTCGTCCGGCATCGCCCACTGCTTCGTGTCCCGGATCCCGACCAGGCCGGGCGCGGTGCCGACCTCGACGCAGGCGTTCTCTTCCCAGTGCGTGTAGGTCGACTTGTGCCAGCCGGTCATGTTCTCGTGCCAGGTGGTCATCGGAGGCCCTTTCCCCAGTGACTGTTTCGGCAAGTAGACGGGTTGCGCGGCAGCAAGGTTGGCGAGATCGGGTGATCTGCGCCCGCTGGTCGGTGAACGGCTTCGGTGATCGCGTTCGGCGCACGAAAAGGCGCCTTCACCGACAGCTGCTTTACTCACGATGCACTCTCGGAGTGCATAACGCAAAGGGTCTTAGGTCACCGAAGTGAATCGGCCGCGAGCTGTCGGTAGTCGGCGGCGATCCGCGTCAGATGCGAGCAGGCGATATCGCCGTAGGTGGCGTAGTGCTCGACTTCGGTGAAGTTCTCCTCGTAGTCGGCCACCTCGCGTTCGTCCGTGACGAGCGCCGTGGCCGTCTGGGTGCCGAGGAGCACCGCACGCGAGTCGTAGATGTCGAAACCGTGGAGGACCGGGACCGAAACCGGGGTGGTCCACGGGATCACACCCAGGCGCACCCGGCCGCGCCGGGACACCTCGACGAGGTGGTCGAGCTGGGCCAGCATCGTCGCCGCGCCGCCCATGTTCCAGCGCAGGGCGCCTTCGGTGAGCACGAAGTGGAACTCGCGGTTCGAGTCGAGGATGCGCTGGCGCTCCAGCCTGGCCTCCACCGTCTGGTCGCGTTCGTCGGCAGGAAGCGAATCACCGAACAGGGCGGTGATGTAGTCGCGGGTCTGGAGCAGGCCGAACACGATGGTCGGCTGGAAACTACGGATCCGGGCGGACGCCGTCTCGATCTTGCCGATGCGCTGCTGCATCCGCCAGGCACCGCGCTGGAGGACGACGCGGGCGGACGACGCCTCCTCACGGAGGTCCCGCGTGATCGCGACGAGCGCCCGCCGGACCTTCGCGGGCGCGCCGTAGACGCGGCACAGCGCGACGACCTGGTCCTCCGTCGGCATGAACGCGCCGGTTTCGACCCGCGAGACCTTCGACTGACTGAGTCCGGTGAGCCTGGCCGCTTCGGTACCGGTCAACCCGGCGGCTTTGCGCAGACGGCGCAATTCGGTGGAGAGCTGGTCCTGGTTCGTCACGCACGGCTTTCCAGTGGGCGATCACGGTCGGCGGATCCGTCACGATAGCCCGCGGAGCCGCTTTCAGCGAGGCAGCGCCGAAGCCCGCCAAGCCCCTTCGCCGGGCGCGAGCGGCGCCCGGACGAGCGAGGCCTTGTCCGCCCACCAGGAATCCCGTTTCGGAGCCGGTTCCGGCGCCCGCGCACCGGCCGCCGCCGCGACGACGGCGGTCAGCGCGGCGAGCTCGGCGTCGTCCGGGTTGCCCCGGACGACGCGCAGCAGCGGGGTTTCGGGCGCGGTCACAGCGGGATGTTCCCGTGCTTCTTGGGCGGCAGCGTCTCCCGTTTGCCTTGGAGCAGCGAGAGCGCCTTCGCGATGTGGCCGCGGGTGTGCGCGGGCACGATCACCGAGTCGACGTAGCCGCGTTCGGCCGCCGCGTACGGGTTCAGGAGCGTGTCCTCGTACTCCTGGATCAGCTCGGCGCGCAGCGCGTCGACGTCCTTGCCGTCGGCGGCGGCCGCGGCGAGGGTCTTGCGGTGCACGATGTTCGCCGCGCCCTGCGCGCCCATGACCGCGACCTGCGCCGTCGGCCAGGCCAGGTTGATGTCCGCGCCCAGGTGCTTCGACCCCATGACGTCGTACGCGCCGCCGTACGCCTTGCGGGTGATGACGGTGACGAGCGGGACGGTCGCTTCGGCGTAGGCGTAGATCAGCTTCGCGCCGCGCCGGATGATGCCGTTCCACTCCTGGTCGGTGCCGGGCAGGAAGCCGGGGACGTCGACGAAGGTCAGCACCGGGATGTTGAACGCATCGCAGGTGCGCACGAACCGCGCGGCCTTCTCGGACGCGTCGATGTCGAGGCAGCCGGCGAACTGGGTCGGCTGGTTCGCCACGATGCCGACGCTGCGCCCGTCCACCCGGCCGAAGCCGACCAGGATGTTGGGCGCGAACAGCTCGTGGACCTCGAGGAAGTCGCCGTCGTCGACGATGCGGGTGATGACCTCGTGCATGTCGTACGGCTGATTCGGCGAGTCCGGGATCAGCGTGTCGAGTTCGCGGTCGGACTCGGTGACGTCGTCGAAGAACCCGCCGGGGGAGGAACCCGTCTCGAAGACCGGCGCCTCGGACAGGTTGTTCGCCGGAAGGAACGAAAGCAGTTCCTTGACGTAGGCGATCGCGTCCTCGTCGTCGGAACCGAGGTAGTGCGCGTTGCCCGAACGGGTGTTGTGCGTGCGCCCGCCGCCGAGCTCCTCGAACGAGACCTCTTCACCCGTCACGGTCTTCACGACGTCGGGACCGGTGATGAACATGTGCGAGGTTTTGTCGACCATCACCACGAAGTCGGTCAGCGCGGGGGAGTAGACGTGCCCGCCCGCGTTGGCGCCCATGATCAGCGAGATCTGCGGGATGACGCCGGACGCCTTGACGTTGCGGTTGAAGATCTCGCCGTACAGCCCGAGCGAGACGACGCCTTCCTGGATCCGCGCGCCGCCGCCCTCGTTGATGCCGATGATCGGGCGGCCGGTCTTGATCGCCAGGTCCATCACCTTGACGATCTTCTCGCCGTACACCTCACCGAGTGAACCGCCGAAGACGGTGACGTCCTGGCTGAACACGCACACCGGACGCCCGTCGACGGTGCCGTAGCCGGTGACGACGCCGTCGCCGTAGGGCCGGTTCTTCTCCTGGCCGAAGTTCACCGAGCGGTGCTTCGCGAGCTCGTCGAGTTCGACGAACGAGCCCTCATCCAGGAGCAGGTCGATCCGCTCGCGGGCCGTCTTCTTGCCCTTGGCGTGCTGTTTCTCCACCGCCCTCGCGGAACCCGCGTGGACCGCCTCGTCATACCGGCGGTACAGGTCGGCCAGCTTGCCGGCCGTGGTGTGGATGTCCGGTTCGTCCTCGGGCGGCGTCCCGAGCGGCTCCGTCGCACTGCTCATGAAAGCGCAGCCTAGCTACTCGACGGTCACTTCGCGTGTGGCGTAGGCAACGTCCGTTCCTTGGGGGCAGGCCCGGTGTTGGGTGTCGCGAAAGCCACTTTCGCGACGTCTGATGTCCTGAAAGTGGCTTTCGCGACATGTTCGTGAGGATTCGCGTGACTGGATGGACGGCACCTGTGATCAGACGGACGACACGCGTGACTGGACGGACGACACGCGTGACTGGATGGACTTCACTGGACCGAGGCGCGCACCAGCCCCGATTCGTACGCCGCGATCACCAGCTGCGCCCGGTCCCGCGCCGCGAGTTTGTGCAGGAGGTGACCGATATGCGTCTTCACCGTCGCCAGCCCGAGATGCAGGGTCCCGGCGATCTCGTCGTTCGACAGGCCGCGCGCGATCAGGCTCAAGACCTCGCGTTCGCGCGTGGTGATGTTGTCCAGCGAAGCCGCGACGCGCTGACCGGGATCGGGCAGCCGCGCGAACTCGGCGATGAGCCTTCGAGTGATCGACGGGGCGAGCAGTCCTTCGCCCGCCGCGACGACCCGGATCGCGCTCAGCAGTTCGGCTGGCGGGGTGTCCTTCAGCAGGAATCCGCTCGCGCCCGCGCGCAACGCCGAATAGACGTAGGCGTCGAGGTCGAACGTGGTCAGCATCAGCACGTGGACGCCCTCGGTGGCGGGCGACGCGCAGATCCGCCGGGTCGCTTCGATGCCGTCCAGTTCGGGCATGCGGACGTCCATCAGCACGACGTCGGGGCGTTCCTTCTCGGCGAGTTCCGCGGCCTCCGCGCCGTCGCTCGCCTCGCCGACGACTTCGAGGTCCGGCGCGCTGTCGACGAGCACGCGGAAGCTGCCCCGCAGCAACGCCTGGTCGTCGGCGATCAGTACGCGGATCATCGTGTCCCCACTTCCTTGGCGGCGTACGGCAACCGCGCGAACACCCGGAATCCCCCGGCGGGCAGCGGGCCCGCTTCGAAGTCACCACCGTAGACGGCGACGCGTTCGCGCATGCCGATCAAGCCGTGCCCGCCCACGGCGGGCGGAGAGACCTCGCCGCGCCCGTCGTCGACGATCTCGACGCTGACCTCGCCGGGGCCTTCGGTGATCGTGACCCGGCAGGCCGACGGTCCCGCGTGCTTCACGACGTTGGTCACCGCCTCCTGCGTGATGCGGTAGACCGAAAGCGCGACACCTTCGGGCAGGTCGTCCACCGCCTCGCCGGACAGCTCGACGCGCACCCCGGCCTGTCCGGCGCGTTCGGCCAGGGTCCGCAGGTCGGCGAGTTTCGGCGCTGGGCCGAGCGCGGCCTCGGGCGTCCCGTCACCGGAACGGAGGACGCCGAGCATCCGCCGGAGTTCGACGAGCGTCTCGCGGCTGGTGAGTTCGATGACCCGCAACGCTTCGCGGGCCTCTTCGGGCTGTTCCCGCGCGACGTGGTTGCCGACGGCCGCCTTGACCGCGATCAGGCTCATGCTGTGCGCGACGACGTCGTGCATTTCGCGCGCGATCCGCAGCCGTTCGTCGGAAACCGCCTGATCGGCCTGGGTTTCGGCCAGCTGGGCCAGGTTCGCGCGCCGTTGCCGCGTCATCCAGCCCAGCGCCCACGAGCCGGCCACCCCGCCACCCGCGAAGGCCGTCGACGCGATCGTGTTCGGCCCGAGCCGCGCGACCTCGAAGATCATGACCAAGACCAGGCCGAGACCCATCGCGATCAGCGAGCGGGCGCGCGGGTGTTCCAGTGCCACCGTGTACAGGGCGCACGCGGCGGCCAGCAGCGCGGCCGGGCCCAGCGCGTTGTCGGCGAGCAGGGCAGGTACCAGGCTGCCGAGGCCGAGGCCGTAGGCGACCAGCGGACGGTGCCGCCGCAGCGCGATCGCGATCCCGCTGGTGACGACCGTCGCCCACGCGAGCCACATCGGGATGGCGACGAGGAACGTCCACGTCCCCGCCGCCAGGTTCCCGCCGACGGCCACGACGAGCACCAGCGCGAGGAGCGCGTCGATCGTGTACGCCACCCGCTGGGAGAGCGCCGACGGCTGTTTCATACGGCGAACTTAACCGGCCGGGCGGTGCGTGCGCGTCCGTCCGGTGGAGGTCATCCCCAGGGTGGAGATCAGCGGGACAGATGGACGCCGATTCCGCCGCGTCCCGGCGCGAGTTCCGGGCGCAGGACCAGATCGTCGTCGTAGTCGCCCCCGTTCTGGGGACGGAACGGGATCGGTTCCTGAGTGGACAGCGTCCGCAGCCGTTCGCGCAGCGCCTTGACAGCGGCTTCGTAGTGCTCGGGCGAGACGCGGTCGGCGCCGCAGATCGTCAGCGGGGGAAGGACGGACATGCCCGCGTACCAGAGCGTCCCGTGCTGCAACGGGAACAGCAGGTCGCCGATTTCGCCGTTCACCCCGCGCGGACCGATCGTGGCCTCCGGCGCGCCCGCGGTCAGCACGACCATGGCGCGTTTCCCGGCCAGCGCGCCTTCGCCGTAGCGCGCCGTCCGGCCGTCGGGACGCTGGACGCCGTAGGCGAAACCCTTGACGAAGACGCGGTCGAACCAGCCCTTGAGGATGGCGGGCATTCCGTACCACCACAGCGGGAACTGGACGATCACGGTGTCCGCCCATGCCAGTTTTTCGTGCTCGGCGCGGATGTCCTCGCCGAGTTCGCCGGTCTCGAAGGCGTTCTTCGACGTCGAGCCGACGATGAGCCGGTCCGGGGAAGCGGCCCGGCCGAAGTCGTCGGCGTCGACCACGGCCTTCCACTTCATCGCGTAGAGATCGGACTCCCGGACGTCGGCGCCCTGCGCCCGGAGGGCGCGCAGCCCCTCGTCGCGCAGCGAGCCGCTGAGGGAGCGGGGTTCCGGATGGGCGTAGATCCACAGCACGTTCATGACCCCACCGTCGCGCGTTCTCCCGGCCGGGACGAGTGGCCCGATGGACAACATGTGCAAGAATCGAGCCATGGGCTTTTTCACGCATCCCGGCCGCCACCGGGTCGCCGTGCTGGTCCGCCACGGAATGCTGGTGATGGAGCTCGGCATCGTCACCCGCCTGTTCGGCACGGCCAAATCCGCCGACGGCGAGCCGCTCTACGAGGTCGTCACCTGCACGCCGGAACCGGGCCAGATCCGGACCGACGCCGACGTCACGATCTCGGTCGCGCACGGGCCGGAGGTGCTGGCCGAGGCCGACACCGTCGTCATCCCGGCGTCGTCCACCGAATACGAACCGTCGGGGCACGACCTCACCGAGCCGCTCGCGCGGGCGCTGGAGCTGATCCGGCCGGAAGCCAGGATCGCGTCGATCTGCACGGGTGCCTTCGTGCTCGCCGCCGCCGGCCTGCTCGACGGCCGGAAGGCGACCACGCACTGGCGTTCGGCGCTGGACTTCCAGGCGAAGTTCCCGAAGGTCGACCTCGATCCCAACGTGCTCTACACCGACGACGGGAACGTCCTGACCGCGGCGGGCGTCGCGTCCGGGATCGACCTCTGCCTGCACATGATCCGCTGCGATCACGGTGCCGCGATCGCGAACGAGGTCGCGCGCGGGACGGTCGTCTCGCCGCACCGCGAGGGCGGGCAGGCGCAGTTCATCCGGCGGCCGGTGCCGGAGCCGCAGTCCTCCTCGACGGCGGCGGCGCGGGCTTGGGCGCTCGAGAACCTCGACCGGCCGTTGACGTTGCGCGAACTCGCGGCGAAAGAGGCGATGAGCACGAGGACGTTCACGCGGCGGTTCCGCGACGAGGTCGGGATTTCGGCGTTGCAGTGGCTGACCCAGCAGCGGATCGAACGGGCCCGTCAGCTGCTCGAAGAGACCGATCTGCCGGTGGACAAGGTCGCCACCGAAGCGGGCTTCGGCACCGCCGCGTCGCTGCGCCAGCATCTGCAGGCGGCGTTGGGGGTCTCGCCGAGCGCTTACCGGAACACCTTCCGCGAAGCCGTCTGAAATCAGCTGACCGCCTGGTAACTTACCCGAAGATAAGTTCCGGAGGTGGTTGTGAAGGCCCTCAAATTCGCCGAACGGGTGTTGTTCGCCGGTGCCGCGATCGGCACGGTGTACTCCGCGAGGACAGGCAATCGGAAGCTGCAACTCGCGACCAAACCGGCCGCGGTCCCGGTGCTCGCCGCCAGGGTCGCGCGTGCGCGGGGGCTCGCGCCGGGGGAGAAGGGTCTGCTCGTCACCGCGTTGATCGCGGCGGGCGCGGGCGACCACTTCATGGGCAGGTCCGACGAGGACGGCCAGCTGATCAGGGGCGCGACGTCGTTCGGTGTCATGCAGGTGCTGTATTCCGCGCTGTTGTGGCGCCGCGGTGCTCGCCCGCGCGCGGCGACCGCGCCTCCCCGGCTGGCGGCGTGGGCCGCGGCCGCGATCGCGATGGCGTTGCCGAAGCCCTCTCCGGTCTCTTCGGTGCTTTCGGTCTACGGAGGCCTGCTGAGCACGACGTCGACCCTCGCGGCCGACCCGGTGCTGGCGCCGAGGGCCAAGGTCTCGGGCGGGATGATGGTCCCGTCGGGTGATCGCCGCACCTGGATCGCGGCCGGCGCGCTGCTGTTCTCCGCGTCGGATCTGGCGATCCTGATCCGCCGCAATTTCGTCACCAGTGAGCGGGTGCGGGCCAACCTCGAAACCTTCGTGCTGACGTCGTACCTCGCGTCGCAGTGGCTGCTCGTCGAAGGCATGACCGCGGAAAGTTAAGCACTTACTTGACTATCGCTCGGCATGGGCGGATAGTTAAGCATGTGCCTAACCAACGCATGGACCAGGTGTTCAAGGCGCTTTCCGACGGGACGCGCCGCGAAATGATCGAGCGCCTCACCCGGGGACCCGCCTCGGTGGGGGAGCTCGCGCAGCCGTTGTCGATGTCGCTGCCCGCCGTGATGCAGCACCTCCAGGTGCTGGAGGGCGCCGGGCTCGTCCGGTCGGAGAAGGCGGGGCGCGTCCGCACCTGCCACCTCGAACCGGAGGGGCTGCGGATGGCCGAGGACTGGCTCGGCGGGCAGCGCACCGGCTGGGAACACCGGCTCGATCGCCTTGGCGGCTATCTGGACACCGACGAAGGGAAAAGGCCATGACCGTCAAACACGCCACTTTCACCCTCGAGCGCGTCTACCCCGTGCCGCCGGAACGCGTTTTCGCCGCCTGGTCCGATCCGGCCGCGAAGGCCGGTTGGATCACCGCGCCCGGCGGCGGGCACTCCCTGGACTTCCGGGTCGGCGGCCGCGAGGTCATCAGCGGCCCCGGCGACGGCAAGCGGCCGGTCTTCGAAGCCCGCTACGAGGACATCGCGGAAAACGAGCGGATCGTCTACGCGGGAAGGCTCTCCGCGGACGACGTCCTGGCGACGGTGTCGGTCACGACGATCCTGCTCGAAGCCGAGGAGGGCGGCACCCGGCTGACGTTGACCGAACAGGGCACCTTCCTCGACGGCCACGAAGAACCCGCGTGGCGGGAACAGGGCACGGCCGACTGGCTCGATGCGCTGGGGAAGGCTTTGTCGGCAGTATGAACACATGCTGACCGCTGAGCTGATCGTCGACAGCCGTGTCCCGTCGAACCCCGCGCTCTCGCCGGACGGGCGGTGGATCGCCTACCAGGTCTCGACCATCGCGAAGGGCGTCCCCGAGATCTGGCTCGCCGCCGTGGACGGCGGCGAGAAGCCGCGAAAGATGGCTGAAGGTTCCTCGCCCCGGTGGTCGCCGGATTCTCTCTACTTTCTCCACGACGGGCTGATTCACACGGAGGACGGGCCGCTGTTCGCCTGGCGGAGTGAGATCACCGCGTTCCTGCCGATGCGCGAGCGGATCGTGTTCATCGCCGAAGACGAGACGCCCGCGGCGGAAATCCGGGTCTGGAGCGAGAGTCTCCGTCCGGCACGGCTGCGGAGCTTCGACCCGCGAACCGGTGAGATCACGACGCTGGTCGAGGACCACGTGGTCGACGTCGCCCGCCGTCAGGACGACAAGGCGCTCGCCGTGGTGACGTGGCCGACGCCGGAACTTGATTCCGGCGGTCTCGAACCCCGGCTTTCCTTGCTGGACCTGGAAACCGGTGAACGTCGTGATCTAGGCCAGGCGGCGTTCGAAGCCACCTCCCCGGTTTGGTGGCGGGACGAGGGCGGCTGGCACGTCGCATACCTCGGGAATCCGGAAGTGGTGGGCGGCAGGGCGGTCTTCGACGTTCCTGTGGAGACAGGGGAACATCGCAACCTGACACCGGAATCGGCTTGCCCGGACAAGCTCGCGCAGGTCGATTCCGGTGCTCCTCTGGTGCTTGTGGCCGACGGGCTCGACACGGCCCTCCATCGGCTCGGTGACGGCGAAGTGTCGTTCTGGCGCGGGCATGCCGACGCGCTGGCCTCGAACGGCGAAATCGCGGTCACCGTGCTGAGCACCGCGTATCGGCCCAAGGATGTCCACTGTGGACCCATCGACGGTCCGCTGGAACAGGTGAGTGAAACGGCGCCGGAGTTCGCGGGGATTTCGTGGGGCTCCCAGGAACGGTTGTCCTACAAGGCGTCCGACGGCCTCGCGTTGGACGGCCTGCTTGTTCTCCCGCCGGGAAAGACTCGGGCCGACGGACCTTTCTCGCTGGTCACGCGGGTTCACGGCGGACCGTATGACCGGCACGCGGACGGCTTCATGCTCGGCTGGTTCCCGTCGGCGCAGTGGCTGGCCCTGGCGGGGCACGCCGTCTTCCTGCCGAATCCCCGTGGGGGACAAGGCCACGGGCACGAATTCGCCGCTTCCGTCGCGGGACGGGTAGGCCTGGAGGAATGGAGCGATATCGAGGCCGGGATCGATCTCCTCATCGCCGAAGGTGTGGCCGATCCGGAGCGGCTCGGGATCGCGGGCGGGAGCCACGGCGGATTCATGACGGCCTGGGCCGTCGGGCAGACCCGGCGGTTCAAGGCGGCGCTGATGGTCGCCGGGATCTGTGACTGGGGAATGCTCGCCGCGACCGGTGAACTCGGTCCGGTGGTGGAAGCCGGGCATGGCGGGAGTATCGGCTGGGAAGGAACGGGACCGCACCGGCACGATCGGCTCAGCCCGATCTCCTACGCGTCGAAGATCGAGACCCCCGTGCTGATCGTGCACGGTGCGGAAGACACGAACGTTCCCTTGTCCCAGGCGGAATTCTTCCACCGCGCGCTACGCCACTTCGGCGTCGAACACGACCTCGTCGTTTATCCCGGCGAAGGGCATTCGCTCCGCGGACGTGATCACCAGCTGGATCTGCTTCGCCGCTCCCGCGAGTGGTTCGCTCGGTTGCTTTAGCTTTGCGGTTCGCCGGGGACGTACGTGCCGAAAGTCCATTCGTAGCCTTCGAGGTCGTCGACGCGGAAGCGGTAGTTGCCCCATTCGGTGTCTTCCGGTTTCCAGACCGACGTCGCGCCGGCTTCGATGGCGGAGGCGAACACGGCGTCCACGGCTTCCTGCGTCGGAAGGCTCACGTAGAGGCCGTGGCCGACGGTTTCGCCCTTGCGCGCCGGGCGGTCGTAATCCTCCTCCGCGCTGAACACGATGATCCTGACTTCGCCGAGCCGCAGTTCGGAGTGCAGGATCAGGCCCTTGTCGTCGGCGTATTCCGTGGTGGTCTCGAAGCCGAAAGCGCGTTCGAGCCAGCGCAGGGCCTTGGGGGCGTCGCGGTAGGCGAGGTAGGTGTGGAGGTCGGCGGGGCGTTCCTTGGTTTCGGTCATGGGCACAGCCTCGCAACCGATGCGGACAACCACGGTCCTCGATCCACACCTGTTTCTCACCAGAGCAGTCGCAGCCCGAGCACGGTGATGAGCGCGCTCGATGCCAGCGCGGTCACCAGCCGCCCGCGGCGTCCGGTCAACGCCTTGCCGAGTACGGCGCCGCCACCGGCGAGGAACAATTGCCAGCTGGCCGAGGCCGCGAACGCCGCCGCCACGAAGACCACGTGTTCCGCTCCGCCGGCGGCGGCCATGTCCTCGCTGCCGAGTACGAGCGCCGCGAAGTAGACCACCGTCATCGGGTTGAGCAAGGTGATCCCGAGCAGGCTCAGGTATGCCTTCAGCGGCCCGATCGCGACCGGCTGGGTCACCTCGGCTTTCGCGTGATCGCGGAAGTTCCGGATCCCGCTGAGTCCGATGTGGACGGCCAGCGCGAGCAGCACCACCACCGACGCCCAGCGCAGCGGTACGGCGATCGGCTCGATGAAAGGAATGAGCCTGCCGCCGCCGAGAACCGCGGCCAGCGCGTACAACCCGTCGGCCGTGGCGACGCCGAGCGCGGCGTACGCGCCGATCTTGAGGCCCGATCCGGCCGTCAGCACCACGAGATAGGTCGCGACCGCGCCCACCGGGATGGCGATGCCATACCCGGCGAGCAGGCCCGCGACGAGCGCGGCGTTCACGGCCGGACTGGTGCCGGCCTCCGCCAGGACCCGGCCTGCTGCTGCACCCGCACCCGTCGGACGACGGAGGACGGGGTCAGGAAGGTGCGGGTCGAAGTCATGGGAGAAGGATGCGAACGGACGGCGCGCGGCGCAACACAATTACTTCAGCGGCGCCTCGGCCCCGGTGCTCGTGTCGCGAAAGCCCTTTCGGGACATCAGACGTCGCGAAAGTGGCTTTCGCGACATGTCGCGGGGGGCACCGGGAGGCGCCCAGGTTGCGAAAGCCACTTTCGCAACCTTCAACGTTGCGAAAGTGGCTTTCGCAACGCCGACACGGCTGCCTTACCCCTCACCACTCACGAGAGGGCGGGCTGCAGAGCGGCGTCCAGGTCGGCCAGCAGCTTGGCCTTCGGCCGGGCCCCGACGGTCGTCCACACTGGACTCCCATCCCGGAAGAGGATCAGCGTCGGCAGCGACATGACCTGATAATTCCGTGCCGTGAGCGGGTTTTCGTCGGAGTTGAGCTTGCGGATGAGCAGCGAGCCCGCCCGCTCTTCGGCGATCTGTTCGAGCACCGGCGCGATCATGTGGCAGGGCGGGCACCATTGTGCCCAGAAGTCCACCAGGACGGGCGTGTCCTGATCCAGGACGAGCTCTTGGAAGGTTTCGTCGGTGACGACGGAAAGGGACATTCAGGCCTCCTCGTTTCGCGGCACGACGACGCACGGCCCCGGCGGCGTTTTCAGCGCGCCCGCCAGCTTCGTCAGCAGGCTTTCCCGCACGTCGTTGAGCCGGGCCAGACAGGCGTCCACCTCGGCGAGTTTGCGTTGGTAGACCTCGATCGAATCGGCACACGAGTCACCGGTCTCGTGCCCGGCGCGCAGGCACTCGACGAACGGCCTGGTGTCTTCGAGGCTGAGCCCGACCGCTTGCAGGGTCAGGATCTCGTTCACCAGGCGGTAGTCGTCCTCGTCGTACTCCCGGTAGCCGTTCGACGCGCGCCGTGCGTCGAGAAGCCCTTGTGACTCATAGAAACGCAGCGCGCGGGTGGTGGTTCCGGTACGCGCGGCGAGTTCGCCGATCCGCATGGAACCGAGCGTAAACCTTGCCCTTGGCGTCAAGGCAAACGTTCAGTCGTCGAGATCGATCCGGATGGTGAGGAGGTTCGTGCCGATCGCCCGCACGGCGGCGCTGTTCACCGTGGGCAGGGTCTTCAGGCGGGCGCGGGCGTCGTCCTCGGGGAGCAGGCGCGCCGTGCCGGTGTGCCACCGCCCCTTGAGCCGGAGCCGGACCCGCGGATCGGCCTGGATGTTGCGGACATACTGCGACTTCTCGCCGAACTCCGAGACGATCCAGAACGAGCGGCCCACCCGGCGGCCACCGATCGGCGTGCTCCGCGGCAGCCCGGATCTGCGGCCGGTGGTCTCCAGGATCGGCTGGGACGGCAGGCGGCCGAGGATCGGGTTGCCGACGTGGCGCTGAAAGGTCGTGGCCACGCGGTGCTTGATCTCGTGATAGCGGGACATGGCTCCAGGGTGCCCTACGCTCGGGCCATGGTGAGCGAGTCCGACGTGGACCTGGGGGAGGGGGCCACCCTCCACACGTACGACACCGGCGGGGCCGGCCCGGTGGTCTTCTGGCACCACGGCACCCCGAACATCGGCGCCCCGCCGGTCCCGCTGTTCGCGGCCGCCGAGCGGCTCGGGCTGCGGTGGGTCTCCTACGACAGGCCCGGTTACGGCGGTTCGTCGCCGCGGCCCGGCCGGGATGTCGCGTCGGCGGCGTCGGACGTCGAGAAGATCGCCGACGCCCTGGAGATCGAGCGGTTCGCGGTCTTCGGGCACTCCGGAGGCGGGCCGCACGCCCTCGCCTGCGCCGCCCTGGTGCCGGAACGGGTGTCGGCGTTGGTCTGCGTCGCGAGCTTGGCTCCGTACGCCGCCGAGGGTCTGGACTGGTTCGCGGGGATGGGCGCGGCGGGAGCCGCCTCGTTGAGGGCGGCCGCGGCAGGCCGGGCGGAAAAGGAACGATACGAGGCCGCCGCCGAATACGACGCCGAGATGTTCACCCCGGCGGATCACGCGGCCCTGGCGGGCGACTGGAAGTGGGTGCTCGACGTGGTCGGTCCCGCGGTCGAGGGCGGGCCCGGCGGGCTGATCGACGACGACCTCGCGTATGTCGCGCCTTGGGGGTTCGCGCCGTCCGACGTCCGGGCGCCGGTCCTGCACCTGCACGGGGGCGCGGACCGGATCGTGCCGCCCGCGCACGGCGAATGGCTGGCCCGGCAGTGTTCGACGGCCGAGTCGCGCGTCTTTCCCGAGGACGGGCACGTCTCGGTGCTCCGTCACGGGGAGGCCGCGCTCGAGTGGCTGGCCGAGTGGGCGTGAGCTGCTGACCGAGCGTGATCGGTGTGTGGATATAGGGACGTTCAACGTCTCTATATCCACACACCCCCCGACCGCTATGCGACGCCGAATGCCGTGTCGAGCGCCTTTTCGTACTGCCGCCGCGAGAACGTCAGGTCACCGATGCGTCCGTAATCCCAGTCTCGATACGTATTACGCAGACCCGACCAGGTCACCGTGTCCTCGCTGGTCGCGATCTTCGCCACCAGCGCCCAGCAGTCGTCGATACCGCAAGTGCACCCCAGCAGGAGGTGCTCGTCGTCTTCGACGCCGTGCGGAACGCGATCCGGCGCCCCGCCGAGCAGATGCTCGACGGAAAGCCTCGTCGAGGGTGCGTAGTCCCCGGCGAGCAGGGGTGCGGGCTCCGCGAGCGCGCCGGGAAGTTCGGCTTCGCGCACGAGCTCCAGGAACGAAACGCCGTCGATCAGGAACTGAAGCGACGTTTCCCGCTCGGCCGGTTTCGTGGAGATCCTGCGGAACTCGATCGAACGCATGGGCGCCACGGTAACCGCCGATGCCGGGGCCCAGGGGTGGCTTGGCCGGTCGAGGTCAGAGCACGACGTCGTCCCGATGGGCACCGAGCTCGGCCGAGCGTGTTTCGGTGGCGTGTTCGGCGCGCCGGATCCGGTCGGTCCATGTCGCCGTGGCTCCGAACGCGGTTTCGGCGAAGCCCACCTCGCGGATGGCGTCGGGCAAGGCCGGGTCGCCGGCGGCGAGCAGCCGGACCGGGTCGCCCAGCGCGACCGTGAAGGGCGGCACGAAGTACTCGGCCGGGGTCTCGGTGCGCGCGTGCACCAGGGCGCCGACCGCGACGGTGGTGCCCTCGCCGAGCCGCGCGGTCTGCAGCACGGTCACCGCCGTCGCCAGGTAGGAGCACCGGCCGACCGTGCATCCCAGCAGGGTCGCGTGCGGGCCGACGAGTACGTGATCGCCGACGTCGACCGGTTGCGGTCCGGCCACCGCGGACGCGCGGAGCACCGCGTGCTCGCCGATGATGCTGTATTCGCCGACCGTCACCCGCGAGCCTTCGGCGTCCAGCACGGCGCCCGACAGAACACGGGCGTGGGCGGCCACTTCCACGTCCCCGATGAGGGTCGCGGTCGGTGCGACGTAGGCGTCGGCGTGTACCCGGGGCTCCCGGTCACGATGTCGAATGCGCATATCCGGACGCTACGAAAAGATCACCGGCGTGGCTGGCGGTTTTCCGACATGGCGTCCGGCGCGGCCTAATTCGCGGGCCGTCCCGCGCCGGTGTAGTCGTCGCCCTTCGAGTGATACGTGTGGATCTGGATCGCCTGGCCCTGGGTGGGCGCGTTGATCATCAGCCCGTTCCCGAGGTACAGCCCGACATGGTGGATCCGCGTCGCCGGGTTCCCGTAGAAGACGAGGTCGCCGAGTTTCGGTTCGCCGGGCACCTGCGGCAGCGCCCGGAACTGGCTGTCCGCGGTCCGCGGGAGCGAGATCCCGGCTTCGTCGTAGGACTTCTTGGTCAGACCGGAGCAGTCGAAGCCCGCCGCGCCCGCCTCGGGGCCGTTGCCGCCCCACACGTACGGGAGGCCCAGCTGGCCGAGGGCGAACCGGGTCGCCTTCACGGCGGGGCTTCCGGCACGGGCCGGGTCGAGGGAGAGGGTCGCGTACAGCTGGGCGTTGCCGAGCACGCGCTGGCGAAACAGTTCGGCGTCGTTGCCCTTGCCGCCCTGGTAGCCGGCGATGGCCTTCCACCAGCCGTTGCCGCCGCCGAGGTCGGCCCCGGAGGCGCACAGGGCGCGGCCGGCGGCGACCGAGGCGGAGTCGGGATCGGTGATCGCGGGTTTCGCGATACCGGGGATCGACGCGCCGTGCTTCTTCCACTGCTGCGCCGACAGGCCGAGCGGGTTGTCGCCGCCGCGTCCGTGGTTCGAGCTCGCCGCGCCGATCCCGGCGAGGGTGACCCAGGAAAGGTGACAGTTCGGCTGCTCGCCGCGCAGCGCCAGTTCGCCGTTCGCGTATCCCATGAGCGACTTCGCCGGGATGTCGAGCGCCCCGGCGAGCTTGCCGGCCCATTCTTCGAGCGGCCGGGCGCCCTTCGGCGTCTCCTGCGCCTTCACCGGCGCGCTGACTTCGAGCACCGACGGACCCGCGCCGCCGCCGACGGTGGCCGGATCCTGCTTCGCGGCGGGAACGGGGATCGGCTGGCGCCCGTCCGCCGGCACGGGATCGTTGCCGCCCGCGAGCAGCCAGCCCGCCGTGGCGAGCCCCGCGACCAGGGGGAGGGCGACCAGGCCGCGCATCGCCACGCCGTGCGCCCACGACTTCTTCCGGCTGATTTCGGGCGCGCTCGGGGCCGGGTCGGGCTCAGTCACGCCGTCCAGGTTATTGGAGACCACCTCTGCGTAACGAGCGAACGCCTTGCACGTTAGGGGGACTCTCATATTCTGGACGAATGAGTGAGACGGGAGCGCTCGACGCCGGGCGCCTGAGTGCCACGCTGTCCGGCCGGTACGCCGCGATCCAGGTCGTGGAGAGCACCGGGTCCACCAACGCCGACCTGCGGGAAGCCGCCGCGAAGGGCGCCGAAGACCGCACCGTGCTGATCGCCGAAGAGCAGACGGCCGGGGTCGGCCGCCGCGCGCGGCAGTGGGCCTCGCCGAAGGGATCGGGCCTCTACGTCAGTGTCCTGCTGCGTCCCGGCGGCGTCCCGTTCGCCAATTTGGGTTCACTTTCCGTGGTCGCGGGCCTCGCGGTACGGGAGGTCGCCGCGGGTATCGGCGTCGACGCCGTCCTCAAGTGGCCGAACGACGTCCTCGCCGGCCCCGAGCGCGCCAAATGCGCGGGCATCCTGGCGGAGGCCGTCGCCGGCGACGAGACCACCGTGATCCTCGGCATCGGCCTGAACGTGCTGCCGCTCGGCGAGAACGTCCCGGCCGGGCCCGGCGGCCTGCCCGCGACCTCGCTGGCCGAGCAGGGCGCGACGGAGACCGATCGCGCCGAGATCGCCTCGCGGCTGCTCACCGGTTTCGACGAGCTCGAACGCCGCTGGCGGCTCGCCGGAGGATCGCTTGCCGAGGCCGGGCTGCTCGGGGACTACCGGCGGTACTGCGCCACGCTGGGCCAGGACGTCGAGGTCCAGCTGCCCGACGGCTCGGCACTGACCGGGCGCGCCGCCGACATCGATCCCGCGGGCCAGCTTCAGGTCGACGTTCCCGGTGGTGAGCGGTACACGGTGTTCGCCGGCGACGTCGTCCACGTGCGGCCCGCCAAGGCCTGATCCGTGCGTCTCGATTTCCGGCGTCTCCTCTTCCGCGGGGACCGTTCGCCGGTACGGTGAGCTCACCAGCGCCGAACACACTTTGGGAGCGTCCGTCGTGGCCTATCCGGACGATTTGCTCAGCGAAAACGAGCACGTCGTGGTGCACAGTCACCCGCATTTCAAGATGCTGATCTTCCCGTTCCTCGCGCTGATCGTGACGCTCGGCGTGGGCATCTGGCTGGCCGTCGTCGCGAAGGACGCGACGGCCCCGTGGGACCTGATCTCCGAGATCGCGATCGCCGCGGTCGGGCTCGGTCTCGTCGTGTGGCTCTTCCTGGCGCCGTTCGTCCGCTGGCGCACGACGCATTTCATCGTGACCACGGACCGGCTGATCGCCCGTGAAGGGGTGCTCAAGCGGACCGGGATCGACATCCCGCTGTCGCGGATCAACAGCGTCCAGTTCGAGCACGGGCTGCTGGACCGCGTGTTCGGCTGCGGCACGCTGGTGATCGAGTCCGCTTCGGACGAACCGCTGAAGTTCGACGACATCCCCAAGGTCGAGCGGGTGCACACGGTCATCTACCGCGAGGTCAACGACAACCCGTACGACGACTTCGCGCCGGGTGCGCCGCAGCAGACCGAACCGCTTCCGCCGCAGGGGCACCCGCCGCGCGGAAACCGGCGCCGCTGATGGGCACGCGAGAGCTGGGGCTGCCCGACCGCGTCCCGTCGTCCGCCGCGTTGCCGGAGCGCGTGACGATCTGGGAGGTCGGCCCGCGTGACGGTCTCCAGAACGAGAAGTCGATCGTCCCGGTCGAGGTCAAACTGGAGTTCCTGGACAAACTCGCCGCCGCCGGGCTGACCACGCTCGAGGCGACCAGTTTCGTGAGCCCGAAGTGGGTGCCGCAGCTGGCCGACGCCGAGCAACTCCTGGCGGGGCTGGAAAAGCGCGAAGGCGTCCGGTATCCGGTGCTCGTCCCGAACGAGCGCGGGCTGGACAGGGCGCTGGAGGCCGGGGTCTCGCATATCGCGATCTTCGCCAGCGCCACCGAAACCTTCGCCAAGAAGAACCTCAACTCGACGGTGGACGAGCAGTTCGCGATGTTCGAGCCGGTCGTCACCAGGGCGCGGGCCGAAGGTCTCGACGTCCGCGGATACGTGTCGATGTGCTTCGGCGATCCGTGGGAGGGCGCCGTCCCGGCCGCGCAGGTCGCCGGGGTGGGTAAACGGCTCCTCGACCTCGGTTGCTCGCAGCTCTCGCTCGGCGACACCATCGGCGTCGCCACCGCGGGCCAGGTCGAGGCGCTGATCGGGCAGTTCGCCGACGTCGGCACCCTGGCCGTCCATTTCCACGACACCTACGGCCAGGCGCTGGCGAACACGCTCGCCGCCCTTCGCTGCGGCGTGTCCACTGTGGACTCCTCGGCCGGCGGGCTCGGCGGTTGCCCGTACGCCGAATCGGCCACCGGGAACCTCGCCACCGAAGACCTCGTGTGGATGCTCGACGGTCTCGGCGTCGAAACCGGTGTCGATCTCGACGCGCTGGTCGCGACGAGCAAGTGGATGGCCGGGAAGCTGGGCAGGCCGAGCCCCTCCCGGGTGGTCAACGCGCTCGCCGGATGAGGTTCGCCGAACTCACGGACGAGACCTGGCCGCTGTTCGAGCGGTTGTTCGGGCCCGGAGGTGTGCAGGGTGGCTGCTGGTGTGCCTTCTTCCGGCTGACGGGACCCGCGTTCAAACAGGCGGGCAAGGACGGCCGCAAAGCGCACGTCCGCGCCGAAGTCGCCGCAGGGAAACCGTTGGGGCTGCTCGCCTTGGCCGACGACGAGCCGGTCGGCTGGGTCGCCGTCTCGCCAAGGCCGGACAACCCGCGGCTGGCGAAGTCGCCGGTCGCGGCGTCGGCGGGAGACCACGCCGGGGTCTGGTCGGTGACGTGCTTCTACATCGGCCGGAAGAGCCGGCGCCAAGGGCTCTCCACCGCCTTGCTGCGGGCGGCGGTCGACTTCGCGGCCCGGCGTGGGGCGCGCGTCGTCGAGGGTTACCCGGTCGAGGTATCGGAGAAGCGGCCGGGCGCGGATCTGTACCACGGCACGGTGAGCACGTTCGCGAAGGCGGGATTCGACCTCGTCGAACGCCGTCCGCCCGCGCGGGCATTGATGCGCTTGCGGGTATTCGCCGACGAGAACGACGGTCGGCGCTAAGGTCGTGACGCGTCCTGTCCGCTGCCTCCCCTGTTCACCGGTGGGGTCCGAATCCTTGGGGGAGTGCGGTGACCGATCCGAGCGAGGCCGGAACGGGCCCGATCCGGCTGCCTGCCGAGTACGACGCCCCGACCCCGCCGCACGGGGTGCGCGCCGCGTACGCGCCTTCGCCGTGGCCGCCCGCGGTGGCGCCGCTGCGCGTGCCGTTTCCTCCGCCCCCGCCCGCCGCTCCACCTCCGATGGGGGCCTTGCGGACCGAGCGGGAGAGCGTGATCGCGCTGTTCCTCGTGCACATGTTCCCCATCGGGCATCTGCCGGTGGCGATGGGGAAACCCGCGCGCCAGTTGCCGCTCCCCGAGGGCGGTTCCGGCCCGCAGGACCATCCCGAGGCGGACGTGCTCGACGACCTGGACGCGTTGTCCCACGTCAGCAGCGGTTTCCGGCGCTCGCCGACGGCTCCGGGCGTCGCGCCCCCGGCCGAGTTGACCAGGGGCCACGATCCGTGGGGCGGAATGTCCGAAGAGGACTGGAAAGCGCGTTTCGTGACGGAGACGGGCTACCTGTGGCCCGACGACGCCGTTGCGGCGAGGCCGGTGATGCTGGAGGTGGGCACCCACCTCGACCGCTTCGGGGATCAGCACGGCCGGGTGTTCGCCGAGGACACGACCTTGTTTTCGATGCGCTCGCTGCCACCCGATCAGGTCACCTCGTACCGGCGTTACCGTGTCGCGCGGGCACTGCCGGTCTGGCGCTCGGTGACCGCGGGATGGTTCGGCCAGCCCGGCGGCGGGGTGTGCTTCCGCACGGTGCTGGGCGCCGATGAACTCGTCACGCTGGGCTTCCTGGCGGACGTCACGGGGGAGGTTTGGTGAACACGGGGACGATCCTGCGGTGGCTGGCCGCGTTGGGTGTGCCGCCCGAAGTGGTGTCGGTCGGCGCGGAGGCGGACAACGCGTGGTGCCTCATGCGCACCGAGGAGGAAGGCGCCGAACCGGCCTGGGAGGTCTTCTGGCGCGAGCAGGGCAACCGGTACGACTGGGCGCGGTTCACCAGCGAGCAGGTCGCCTGCCACTACCTCTTCGGACGCCTGGCCTGGTCGCAGGTCGCGCGCGGGGCCGTCGGCCTGCTGCCCGGGGCGCAGTGATACCCCGATGCGCGTGAAGGCCCCCTTCCCTCGGCTCAGCCGAGGGAAGGGGGCCTTCACGCGCGTTCAGCGCTTCAGGATCGTTAGGACCTCGTCGTGCAGCAGACCGTTCGTCGACAGCGCCGAGCCGTTGTCGTAGCGCGCTTCGCCGTTCAGGTCGCTGAACCGGCCACCGGCTTCGGTGATCAGCACCTGCGCCGCGGCGACGTCCCACGGGTTCACGATGCATTCCGCGGTGACGTCGAGCGCGCCCTCCGCGACCAGGCAGTGGTGCCAGAAATCGCCGAACGCGCGGCTTTCCCAGCAGGCGTTGACGAGATCGAGGTACTTCTCGCGGGAGTGGTACTCCACCCACGAGTTCAGGTCCGTTGTGGACAGATACGCGTCTTCGAGCGACGCGACCTTCGACACCGAGATGCGGCGTGCCCCGGCGGAGTCGCTCATCCAGGCGCCGTCGCCGTCGGCGGCCCACCAGCGGCGGCCGAGCAGCGGCGCGCTGATCATCCCCACCACGGGCGTGCCGTCTTCGACCAGCGCGATCAGCGTCGCCCAGACCGGGACCCCGCGCAGGAAGTTCTTGGTCCCGTCGATCGGGTCGAGCACCCAGGCGCGGCCGGTCGCCGCGGTGCCGCCGCGTTCCTCGCCGAGCACCGCGTCGTCGGGCCGGTCCGCGGCGAGGATCGCGCGGATGGCGTCCTCGACGGCGGTGTCCGCGTCGGTGACCGGTGTCCGGTCGGGTTTGCGTTCCACCGCGAGGTCGAGCGCGCGGAACCGGGCGGTGGTGATGGCGTCGGCGGCGTCGGCCAGCCGGGTGGCGAGTTCCAGATCATTCTCGTAGCCAGGCACGGTGACGATGGTTTCACGCCCGGCAGTCGTAGAGTTGGCCAGGTGAGCATGGTGCTACTCGCCGAGGACGACCCGGCCATCGCCGATCCGCTTTCCCGCGCACTCCAGCGGGAGGGGTACGACGTGCGGGTCGTCGGCGACGGGCCCGCCGCCCTCGACGCGACCGAGAGCGACCGGGTGGACCTGCTGGTCCTCGATCTCGGCCTGCCCGGGATGGACGGGCTCGAGGTGTGCCGCCGTCTGCGCGCCAGCGGCACTGAGGTGCCGGTGCTGATGCTCACCGCGCGAACCGACGAGGTCGACTTCGTGGTCGGGCTCGACGCAGGCGCCGACGACTACGTCGCCAAGCCGTTCCGGCTGGCCGAACTGCTGGCCCGCATCCGCGCGCTGCTCCGCCGCCGGGCGCCCGACGTGCTCGAAGCCGGGGGAGTGCGGATGGACCTCGGCGCCCGGATGGTCACCGTGGACCTGCACGAGGTGCAGCTGGCGAACAAGGAGTTCGAGCTGCTCCGCGTCCTGATGAGCCGCGCGGGCCAGGTGGTCAGCCGCGACGAGATCCTCGCCGAGGTGTGGAACGACCTCGAATCGAAGACCTCGAAGACGCTCGACATGCACATGTCGTGGCTCAGGCGGAAGCTCGCAATCGCGGCCGACGAAGCCGCGGGCAGGGCGGGCAAACCCGGCGGGAACGGCGACGGCGAACGGCGGATCGCCACGGTCCGCGGCGTCGGCTTCCGCTTCAACGCGGAATAGCATGCGCCGCCGCATCCTCCTGGCGATCCTGCTCGCCGTCGCGGTCACCGCGGCGGTGCTGGGCATCCCGCTGGGGATCACCGCGTGGCAGCTGGTCGAGAACCTCAACCGGGAGAACCTCGCCTCTTCGGCACGCGGGATCGCGGCGACGCTGGACAACGAGATCGCCGTCGGCCAGCCGATCAACCTCGACCTGGTCCGCGTGGGTGTCCCGCAGGGCGGGTTGCTGACCGTCCGCGCCCAGGGACAGATCGAGAAACGGTACGGCTCCGACCCTGGCTCCGACGTGGTGTCCGAGAAGGCGCCGATCGCGTTGCACGGCGAGGTCGAGCTGGCCGTGCCCGCCGGGCCGATGCGTACGCGCCAGACCCAGGTCACCCTGCTGGTGGTGCTGCTGGTCGTGCTGTCGGTGGGCACCGGCACGGTGGTCGCGACGGTGACCGCGCGAAGGCTCGCGAAACCGCTGAGACACGTCGCGGATCGCGCGGTCAAACTCGGCGGCGGCGATTTCCGGCCGGATCCCAAACGCTACGGCGTCGGCGAACTCGACATGGTCGCCGAGGCGCTCGACGCGTCCGGTTCGGCGCTCGCGCAGCTCGTCCAGCGCGAACGTCAGCTCGTCGGCGACGTCTCCCACCAGCTGCGGAGCAGGCTGACCGCGTTGCAGCTGCGGCTCGAACCGCTCACCATCCACTCCGACCAGGACGTCGTCGACGAGGCGAAGGCCGCGCAGGAACAGGCCGACCGGCTCGCCGAGGCCCTCGACGAACTGCTGGCCGCCGCCCGCGCGGCACGCGAGGTCGGCGCCGAACCGGTGAACCTGCAGGAGGTGCTTCCCGAAGTCTCCGAAGAGTGGCGACAGCTGCTTCGCGCCGAAGGAAGGCATCTGCGGATCCGCGTCACCGACGGGCTGAGGGCGAGGGCGACGCCGGGCCGGTTGCGCGAGGTCGTCGGCGTCCTGCTCGACAACGCACTGCGCCACGGCGCGGGAACGGTGACGCTCGCCGCGCGGCGAGGCGACACTGAAGGCACTGTCGTCGTCGAGGTCGCCGACACCGGATCGGGAGTGCCCGACGAACTCGCGCCGCATATCTTCGAACGCGGTTTCTCCGGCGGCGGGTCGACCGGTGTCGGGCTCGCGCTCGCCCGCGCGCTCATCGAGGCGGACGGCGGCAGGCTGGAGCTGTCGAGCAAACAGCCCGCGGTGTTCAGCCTCTTCCTGAAGGTGCCCCGGCCGGGCGATGTGGCCGAGGTGCGCTGGCCAGCCGAGCGGGTCCCGCGCTAAGACCTCCCCAAGGACGTCCCGATCGGGCAGTGCCACGGCAATGGGCCGACCTACCGTCGGGGGGTGCGTGCGACGGCGTTCCGGTACCACCCACCGGTGAGTCCGGTGGCCGCGGCGAGCCTCGAAATCGGCAAGGTGGCGGTCACCGTGGGGTTGTCCTTCGACGGCGCGCTGTACGCGTGCCGCCGCCCGCCCGGTGTGGTGGAGCGGATGGAGGCGGAGGCTTTGGATCTGTTGTCGAAAGGGCTGTTCGTCAGCGGGATCGACACCCCGGTCGCGACCGTGACCGGGGCGGCGGGACACCGGTTCGTCCAGCAGAGCGCCGAATTCCGGCCGCCGGACGCCCGGCTCTACCGGGGCATGTGCGGGGTCGGTGCCAGCCGGAACGGGCTGACCCTGACCGGGATCCTCGGCTACCGCCTCGAAGTCCGCGCGGGATGGGCGAAACGGGCCGGTGACTGCGGCCCGCCCGAGACGGCCGCCGAATGGTGCGAGCTCTTCGGCGGGCAGCTGTCGTCCATCGGCGGGGTGGTCCTGCGGCGGTCCTCGGTGCTCAGTCTCGGTACTCCGCCGTGACCGTGACGACGAACGCCGCACGGGCGGGCAGGCCGAGGCCCGCCCACAGCCCGGTCGGATCGGTTCGCCCGAGCGACATCCGCGCCTGCTGGTCGCCGACCATGAGGAACTCCGTCCCCAGCAGGATCCGCAGGGAGCGGTCGAGCAGGGTGTGCTCGTCCCGGACCTTGTCCGCCTGTGCGGTGACCAAATAGGACAGTTCGCACCACTGGCCCCGCACGGCGCCGGTTTCCGGGCCGGCGCCGTGCAGGGCGAAGAGGAACAGGTCGACGCTCGACACCCGCGTCTCGGTCTGCCAGGTGGGTTTCGGCGGATCCAGCCGGACCACCGTCCCCTCCGGCAGATGAGGCGCGATGAGCAGGCACAACGCCTCGTCGACCTGGCTGATCACGGCGTCAGATCAATCCCTCACGCAGTGCGTAAGCCACCGCGTGCGAGCGGTTCCGGAGCTGGAACCGGTTGGTCACGTCGTGCAGGATGCTCTTCACCGTGCGCTGCGAATAGCAGAGCTGGTCGGCGATCTCCTGCGTCGAGAACCCCGACGCGACCAGCTTGAGCACCTCGGTCTCCCGGCTGCTCATGCCGCCGAAATGCAGGCCGCGCGGCTGCAAGACCTGGCGTTGCAGCCGCGATACCCGGTGCAGCAGCCTGCCGAGCAGGTCGGGCGGCAGCGCGCCTTCCCCGGCCGCGGCCGCCTTGATCAGCCGGACCAGGACGTCGGCGCCCGCCTCGGATCGGCGGGCGACCGCGCAGACGCCGTGCTCGATGGCGCTGAGGATCTCGTTGTCGTCGACTTCACCCGCGATGAGCACGATGCGGGTGAACCCTTGGTGGTGCAGTGCGGACAGTAGTTGTGTCATGGCCTCGTCGAGGCGGTCGGTGACCAGGAGGGCCACCATGGTCGGCTCGGCGGTCTCCCCGTCCACCAGCCAGACGTCGTCACGGGAGCGGAGCGTCATGCAGACGCCGTTGTGCAAAATCGGATCGGTGGCGCGGACGACCACCGGTGTCCTGTTCGGTTCGAACATGTGATTCCCATTCCCCTCGAACGGTGCGAGGGTCCCACCCCTCGCGCTACTCACCCTGCCGGGTGAGGTGTCCCGAGCGCATGGGACTCCGGTCCCGGAATTGCCCGAAAAGCCGCCCTTATCGGGGTCGCTTTTTCACCGGCCCAACCCCGCTTCTCGGGCACGGACGATCGCTTCGGCGCGATCCGCGACGTGGAGCTTGCTGAAGACGTTCGAAATATGGTTCCGCACGGTTTTCGGGCTGAGACAGAGAGTGCTGGCGATGGCGGTGTTGCTGTGCCCGCCGGCGATGAGGGAGAGGACCTCTCGTTCGCGGACGGTGAGTTCCGGGAACACCGTGTCCGTGCTCGGCTGCGCGTGGTTGAAGAAGCCGAGCACGCGCGTCGCGATGTCCGGCCCGAAGATCGCTTCGCGCCTCGCGACGGCATGAACGGCGCGGATGATTTCGTCGGGCTCCGCGTCCTTCAGCAGATATCCGCGGGCTCCGGCCCGCATCGCCGAGAAAACGGATTCACTCTCGTCCGCCATCGTCAGCATGAGCACGCCGACGTCCGGCCGTTCGGCGACGATGTGCCGGGTCGCCTCGGCGCCGCTGATATCGGGCAGATGCAGGTCCATGACCACGACGTCGGGCCGGAGCGCGCTCGCCGCGCTGATCGCGTGCGCGCCGCTCGCGGCTTCACCGACCACGTCGACCAGCGGTTCGTTGGCGAGCAGCGTGCAGACCCCGAACCGGAACAGCGGATGGTCGTCGACCACGAGCACTCGAAGGCGTTCGTTCATACGGTTCCCCCTGTCTCCCCGACGCGGCACGTTAACGAGAGGGCCGCTCGGCGGACAACGCGTGGTCCGGACAGCGGACCGGCGGAAATTAAACGCCTGATGAGTATCGCGTATCGCGGTGGCTCGCCCAACCCATTAACCCTTTCGGCGCAAGTTCGGGTCTCAAGTCCGTGAAGGCCTCCTTGCCTCCCTGAAGGTAGGTAAGGAGGCCTTCACGGTCGGGCGGGAGCCAGGTGGTAGCAAAGGTCCCTTGCTCCCTTTCCGCAGGTCAGGCGAAGGCGGCGGCGTGCTCCCGAGCCCAGTCCGCGAACGTCAGCGGTGCCCGCCCGAGCAGTTCCCGGACGGTGTCGAACACGATCTCCTCGTTCCCGGCCGACTGCCGTTTGAGTTCGAAGATCCCGTCGACCGCCGAAGCGGGCCAGCCGTACCCGAGCATCCTGGCCCGCGAAGCGGCTTCGGGCTCTTCGACGTACGTCAGCGGTCGTCCGAGCGCCTCGCCGAGGATCTCGACCTGCCGCCGCGTCGTGAGCGCTTCGCCGCCGGTGATCGGGTACGTCCTGCCCGCGTGCCCATCGGTGGTCAACACGGTCGCGGCGACTTCGGCGATGTCGCGGACGTGCACCAGCGCGGACGCCGGGTCGCCTTCGGTCACGCGGACCACCCCGTCGCCGCGCACGGCGGGCAGCCACGCGAACCGGTTGTCCATGAACGTGCCGGGGCGCAGGATCGTCCAGTCCGGCCCGGCTTCGCGCACGGCCCGTTCGGCCTCGGCGTGCACGAGCGAGATGGGATCGGTCTGTCCGAAGTGGACGCCCGTCGTGGACAGCTTGACGACGTGCGAGACGCCGGTGGCGGCCTCGAGCACGGCCCGCTCCTGGGCGAGCGGATCCGAGCCGTGCCCGGAGGTCAGCACGAACACGCGGTCGACACCGTCGAGCAGCGCGGGATCGAAGGCGTCGAGATCACCGGCGGCGACCTCGGCGCGCGGATCGATCCGCGCGCGGGTGGGGTCGCGCGTCAGGGCACGCACGCGAGCGCCCCTGTCCAGCAACGCGGGGACGAGCTCGCGGCCGATTTTGCCGGTGGAACCGAGAACGAGAATCATCGGAAGACTCCTTAGTGGTGGTGCCGCAGCGGAACGCGCGGCAGGAAGAGGGAAGCGGCGAGTCCGACGGCCAGGGCGGGGACCATCACCCAGAACACGCCATTCAACGCGGACGAGTAACCGGCGGGACTGTCGTCGGTGAAGGCGTTCGTGAACACCGCGCCGAAAACGGTCAGCCCGGCCGTGGTGCCGAGGGATCGCAGGAAGCCGACGGTCGCCGAAACCGCGCCGAGATCGGTCCTGGCGACGTTCTGCTGCGCCGCCATGGAAAGCACCTGCATGTTGAGCCCGGCCGCCGCGCCGAACAGGACGAGGTAGGCGACGACGAGCGGCAGCGGCGTCGTTTCGTCCATTGTGGACATCGCGAGCGCGGCGGCGAGGCCGAGGACCATGCTGAGGATCGGTGCCCAGCGATAGGCGCCGGTCTTGGCGATGACCCGGCCCGCGACCATCGACGACACGGCGACCGCGAGCGTCATCGGCAGCAGCAGGAGCCCGGCTTCCGAAGGTCCGGCGCTGCCCGCGGTCTGCAGGAAGAGTGCCAGATAGTTGACCGAACCCAGGAAGACGAACCCGGCGGCGGCGCTGGCCAGCACGCTCAGGCTGAACATCCTGGAGCGGAACAGCCGGAGCGGGATCACCGGTTCGGCTGTTCCGCGTTCGATGAGCAGGAAGGCGACGAGCAGCGCCGCGCCGATCGACGCCGACAGTGGCGTCGCCAGGGTCAGGCCGACGATCGCGCCGGAGAGGACGACGATGCCAGCGAGATCGAACGGCGCGATCGTCCGGCGTCGTTCGAGGCGCAGGCAGCGCGCGACGACCGCGAACGCGGCCAGCCCGATCGGCACGTTGAGGCCGAAGATCGACCGCCAGCCCGCGAGGTCGGTCAGGACGCCGCCGACGACAGGGCCCGCGAGCGAGGACCCGGCGAAGCAGATCGAGAACCAGGCGAAGTAGCGGGCGCCTTCGCGTCCCGGGAACAGTTCGCCGATGATCGCGGCGACGGCGACGAACAGGCCGCCGGAGCCGATGCCCTGAAGTACGCGGGCGGTGATCAGCAGCGGCATCGTCGGCGCGAGCGCGCAGGCGAGGGAGCCGAGGACGAACAGCGCGATCGCGGCGAGCACGACGCGCTTGCGGCCGAAGAGGTCGCCTAGTTTTCCGTAGACGGGCGCGCTGACACTGCCCGCGAGCAGGTAGGCGGTGGTGACCCAGGCGAACAACGCGGCGCCGCCGAGTTCTCCGACCATGCGCGGGAGCGCGGTCGCGACGACCTGGGCGTCGAGCATCGCCAGGAATACGGCGGCGAAGAGCCCGACGAGGGCAAGGGTGTTTCGGGCGCGCGGCGGCGCGCCGAGAGCGGTGCTCAAGGAAGAGATCCATTCACTGGAAGAAACGAGGGAACGCGAGGGACGCGGAGTAGCACTCCGGATCCCCGCCAAGACGGGAAAAGGCTCAACCGTCATCCGAACCGGATGCGGTCCTCTTCGCGCTTGGCGATCACCTCGGATTCGTCCCGCTCGGCCGTGCGAACCCGGCCGGCGTCATCAGTGAAGGAACGTTGACATGGATGACCTTAGACAATCACATGTCTTGTGACAAGTACTTAGCGCAGGGGAACGACGTCGTCGTCCGGCTCGTCGCTGTCCCGGCGGCGTTTGCCCAGCTCATCCGGGAAGACCCACTTCTTGAAGCCCCAGAAGCGGAAGAACATCGCCAGCAGCATGCCGATGATCGACCCGCTGGTGAAGTCCGCCAGCTCCTGGACGAACCGCGTCACGTGCGGCACTTCGAGGTCGAAGATGTAGCGCGACGTGTAGAGCGGGATCAGGTTGACCACCACGGCGATACCGCTGATCACGAAGAAGAGCGCCGCTTCGTGATGCCGTTCGCGGCCGCCGCGGGTCCGGAACGACCACTCGCGGTTGAGGATGTAGGACACGATCGTCGCGACGATGATCGCGATGGCCTTCGCCGTGGTCGGCTTCGACTCCAGCACGCTGAGTTTCAGCAGGTACCAGACGCCGTTGTCGACCAGGAACGTCGTGCCGCCCACGATCGCGAACTTCAACAGCTCACGGTGCTTGATCAGCACGGATCGGAGCGGCTCGGGCGTCCTGGAAAGGACGGATTCGACCACGGTCACCAGATCAGTCTAATTCGCGTCGCCCGCCGAACGGGTCGGCAGGGGATGGACAGCGCGATATATGACGCTTTGGGTGTTTCGGTGGCGACCCTGACTGACCCGCTCGCTTCTGCTGCCGCTGGCGTTGCGAAAGCCACTTTCGCAACCTTCAACGTCGCGAAAGTGGCTTTCGCAACGTCGCCCGTGGCGTGGTCCGCCCCTGCCCTGGCGATGATGTCCCGAAAGCCACTTTCGGGACATCAGACGTCCCGAAAGTGGCTTTCGCGACGCGCCGCGCCTGCGAAAAGAGAGCAAGGGACCTTTGCTACCACTTGGCAGGTCAGGCGGCGGAATCGTCGGGAATGTCGGAAATCTCCCGCCCGCCACCTCGCAGCAGCCGCGGCCGCGCGTCCGCCTCCGGGAAGACCCACTTCTTGAACGACCACCAGCGGAAAGCCGTGCCGAGCAGGGTGCCGACGATCACGCCGCTGAAGAAGTCGGCGATCTCCTGGGTCAGCAGCCCGACATACGGCTGCTCCAGCTTGAACACGTACCGCGAAACCAGCTGCGGAAGCGCGTTGAGGCCGAGCGCGATCGCGCTGAGCAGGAAGAAGAGCGCCGCCTCGTGGGCTCGCTCACGCCCGCCGCGGCTGCGAAAGGACCATTCACGATTCGCGACGTACGAGAACACGGTCGCCACCAGCACGCCGATGACCAGCGCGGTGACCGGTTTGTCGGTCAGCACGGTGAACTTGAGCCCGTAGGTGATCGTCATCGTGATGACGAAGCTCGCGCCACCGACCAGTGCGAACCGCAGCAGTTCGCGATGCTTCCCCCGCATGCGGGCGACGCTACTGGAAAATGCGGTCGACCACTCCGTTGGGCCGCGTGGACGGCTTGGACTTGCCTGGCTGCGGCGGCGCGCTCGTCGTCGTGGTCGTCTCCGCCGGCTGGGACGGCTCCCGCTGCGCAGGCGCCGAAGGCGACACGGACGTCAGAGGCTTCTTCGTCGGAACGGGCCACCCTGGCCGCCCGGGCTTCGTCGTGTCCGGAGCGCCCGAAGGCTTCGAGGTGATCGAAGGCAGCGAAGGCACCGTGGTCGACGGAAGCAGCGCGTCGTCGTCACACCAGTGGTGCCAGCAGTCGAAGTAGACCTCGACCGGCTTCGCCTTGGCAGCGCCGAGGGTGGCGTTCACCGTCACCGGGACATGCGCCGGCGGACGGCCCTTCAGCGTCACCATCAGGTTCGCCTGGCGCCCCGGAGCCAGCGAGCCACGCGAAGTGCACGACGCACCTTCGCCGGTCGGAGTGCATCGGATGCCGGAGAAGCTCGACGAGTAGAGAATGCGGTGATCGAGCGTGATCGTCACCGGCTTCGTCGTCTCGCCCGTGTTCTTCACGCTGATGTTCAGCAGCGGGTTGCGGTTCCAGGGGAACCCGGACAGGCCGACGCTCCTGGCCGTCAGGGTGAGGTCGTCCCGCGGCGCCGGCACCTTGACCTTCACCGCGACCGACACCTTGATCTGCGCGCCCGCCGTCACCGAACCGGTCACCATGGCGCCGTCCTCGGCCGTCGCGTCGGCGCGCAGCCGGAACGTCAGCACCGCGGACTGCCCCGGTTCGAGGCCGGTACCGGTCCGGCAGGTCACCGTGCCGGTGCCGCCGGGGCAGCTCACCGCGATCGGAGCGGGCGCCTGCTGACGGAAACCGTTGACGCCCATCGCGCCACCGCCACCGGCGGGAACGGCCGTCACACCCCTCGGCAGGTTCAGCGAGACCGCCACGGGCTCGGACTTCGACCCGCCGTCGTTGCGCACGGTGATCGGCAGGTTGGCGTCTTTACCCGGCTGGAGTTGGATGCCGCCGGCCGGGGTCGACGCCGTCATCACCGGAGGTGCCGGGACCCCCGGCGTGGGTGTGGGCGCGGGCGGCTCGGCCGGGGTGGGAGCCGGGGCGGGCGCCGGGGCCTGAGCCGGAGGCGGCACCTGCTGAGCGGGCGGCACGGGCTGCTGCGCCGGCGGCGGGGCGGCAGGAGGCGCCGGAGGCGGGTCGGCCGGTTTGGGGGCGGGCGCCGCGGCGGGCGGCGCGACCGCCGCCGCGGCCGGGATCTCCTGGGTGCCGCCACCGGCGGCGAGCGCCACCGCGACCGCGGCGACGATGGCCGCACCCGATCCGGCCACGCCCGCGAATTGGCGCGGTCCGGCCGCGGCCGCGCCGGCGGCGCCGCCCGAACTCGAACCCGCGGCGGCGGCCGTCGCGGCCGCGGTGACCGCGCCCGCCTTGCCCGCCCCGGTCGTCGCCAGGTAACCGAGAGCCGCGCCACCGAGCACGATCGGCGCGATGATCCCGCGCAGACCGGTGTTGACGTCGGCCAGTTCCGCGGCCAGCGCGCGGCATTTATCGCATTCGTCCAGGTGGTTCTCCACCTGGGTCCGTTCGCGTTTGGACAACCCGTCCCGGGTCCAGGCGCCGAGCTTGTCCGCGCTCGCGCGGCAGCGTTCGGCGGAGTTCTCGGCCAGGTGGACCTGCAGATAGGCCTGCCGCAGCCCTTCACGGGCGCGGTAGGCGAGCGCGGAGACACCGTTCGCGGTCAGGCCCAGCAGCGGAGCGACCTCGGCGGGCGTCTGTCCTTCGATCTCGGTGTGCCACAGCACCGCCTGCCACCGCTCGGGCAGCCTGGCGAACGCCTTCGCGGCGAGCGTGCGCTCGAGCCCGGCGACGGCGGTGTCGGAGAAGGGGACGGTCAGCGCTTCGCCGACGGCACCGCCGACGTCGGACATGTCCTCGTTCAGGTCGACGCGTTTGTCCTTGCGCGTCTTGTCGTAAGCGGTGTGCCGGAGCGCGGTCAGCAGGTACGCGCGGAACGCGGCGTCGGGGCCTTTGCCGCCGCGCAGCGTGTCCAGCACCTTCGCGAAGGCTTCCGAAACGAGGTCGTCGGCCTCGGAACTCGAGCGGGCGAGCTGACGGGCGAGGTTGTGCGCCGCGCCGGCGTGGCGCTCGTAAAGGGTTCCGTAAGACGCGATCTTCCCGTCACGCACCTCGGCGATCAGCTCGGCGTCACTCTTACCGGAGAGATCGGCGGGAACGGTGGACACGGGGCTCCTTCATCTGCTGGTTCGGCGGGTCTACTGTCTTAAACGCCCGAACACGCTCAGTGTGACGGACAGGGCGACGTACGTCACCTCGCGGTCCCGTCGATGACCCGGAGGGCGCAACGCCATCACCCGCCCTGGGTTACCGAAGAGTTCGGAAAGATCCTTGAAAAACGCCGTCACGCGCGGCGTGGACGGGCGTCCCCACCGTGAAGCGATCGCAAGATCGAAAAGATCGGAACGGAAAGGGGCGGTGGGCAGTGGACGTACCGGCCACCGGTGCGCCGTCCGGGGGATCCGATGGGCAAGCCGCCTGGAACCGGTTCGAACGAGATCGCACGCTCCGCGCACTGCGGGCCCGCTGGCGGACCGCCAGCCTGGCCGCGGGCTGGCGTTTCCCGAGTGACTGGGGTCTTCCCGAGGTCGACGCCGTCTGCGCGGCGGTGATCAAGAACGGCCGGGTCGCGCCCGCCGAAGTGGCGGAGACCGCCCTCGCGGGACTGGGCCGGGCCCGGGCCGCCGCGGGTGCCGGCCTCGCCGAAACGCTCGCGGACCTCGCGGCGTTGCACGCCGTGCTCGCCGACCCGGACGCCGTGGACGGATTCCTCGCGCCGGATGTCGACTCCACCCCGTCCCGGTTGCTGAGGGTGACGGCGCTCGCCTGGGCGGACGTCGCGACCGATCAGCTGGTGAACACCGAGGTCACCGAACCCCTCACCGGGCTGCCCACCGCCGCCTACCTGAGGACCCGGCTGAGTGAGCTGTACCGCCAGGCCCGCCGCGAAGAGCGGCCGGTCGCGGAGGCGCACACACTGCTCGTGGTCTCGATGGACTTCAGCTCGGTCGCGGGCTGGCCCCGGCTGACCGGGATGATCCTGGTCGCGGACGCGCTCAAGCAGGTGTTCGACGGCGGGGAGAGCGTCGCCTCGATCGGGCCGTCGGTCGCGGGCGCCCTCGTGCCGAAGGACGTGCGGCTCGCTTCGTCCGGCGTCGCGCTGCGAAGGGCGCTCAACGAGCGGCTTTCCGTGGACGCCCAGTTGCGGGACACGGGCCGCCCGCAGATCTCGGCGGTCCGGCTCCCGGCGACCTACGAACTGGCGTGCGATCTCCTCGGCACGCTCGCGCGCTCCTGACGCGGGGTAGCGTAAGACGTTCTCCAGGTCACGGCCGACCCTGTCGACCAGGGACGACCCGGTTCATGATTTCCTGTTCGCGTGACCCGGACTGTTCCCGCCGACGCCAACGGCGACGTTTCGGCGAGCCGCCCGCAGCATCGGTTGTCGCTGCGGAAGTCGCTCGCCCGCTTGTCCGTCCGGCCGAGATCGATCCTGATCCTGTCGGTGATCCCGCTGGTCGCGATCGGTTTCGGGATCTGGGGCTGGCAGCACGAGTGGGTGCTGGGCGTGGACAGCGCGGTCTACCGCGCCGGCGCCGAAACGCTGCTGAACGGCGACCCGCTGTACGACGCGAACACACTTCCGGTGGAGCCGTGGTGGGCGCTGCTGCCGTTCACCTACCCGCCGACCGCCGCGCTGCTGTTCATCCCGCTCGCGATCGTCCCGACGCAGGTCGCCTGGGGGCTCCTGACCGCGGTCTCGCTGCTCGCGCTGGCGCTGTGCGTCCGGATCGCCATCGGCGCGCTGCCGAAGCCCTCGACCGACGGCCCGCGCTGGTGGGCCTCGCCCGCCCGGTCGACGATCGCGTTCTTCCTCGTCTTCCTCGGCCTCGAGCCGGTGTGGCGCACGATCTTCCTCGGCCAGATCAACATCATCCTGATGGCGCTGGTGATGCTCGACATTCTGGTCATCGGGGCACGGGGCAGCCGCTGGGGCGGCGTACTCGTCGGCGTCGCGGCCGCGGTCAAGCTCACGCCGATCGTGTTCCTCGGGCATCTGTTCATCACCGGCCGCCGGATGGACGCCGTCCGCGGGCTCGTCACCTTCGTCGCGATGCAGGGCCTGATGTTCCTGATCATCCCGCACGACGCGGCCCGGTACTGGACCTACACGCTGCCCGACACCGGCCGCATCGGCCCGGTGCACTGGGCGGGCAACCAGTCGCTGAACGCGCTGATGAACCGCTTCACCGAGCTCGCGCCCTGGGCGTCGAAGGCGGCGATGGGGATCGGCGCGCTGCTCGCGATCCCGGCGATCTGGCTGGTGCTTCGTTTCCACCGCAAGGGCCAGGCGCTCGCCGCGATGCTGGTGACGGCGTTCTGGATCCTGCTGATCTCGCCGATCTCCTGGACCCATCACTGGGTGTGGGTGGCGCCGCTGGTCGTCCTGCTGGTCTCGCGGCTGCCGAAGACCACGCCCGCCACCGCGTGGAAACGCTGGCTCGGCACCTTCGCGGTGTTCTTCGTCTTCATCAGCTGTGTGCTGCTGATCCTGCCGAACGGCCGCAACGTCGAGCTGCACTGGCAGGTGTGGCAGAACATCCTCGGCAGCGCGTACATCTTCATGCCGCTGGTGCTGGCGGCGGCGCTGGCCGGGCGCTGGTGGTACCTGCGCCGGAAGCGCGGCACCGCGGACACCGAAAAGCATGCTGAAGTCGCGTCCGGCGGCTGAGGCCCGGCTCGTCGGGATCACGCTGGCGGGTGCGCTCGCCCTGGCGATGCTCGCGCTCGGCGTCGTCGCGTGGCTCGGCGAATGGCACCTCGGCGCGGACAGCGCCGTCTATCGCGCCGGCGCGCTCACGCTGCTGAAGGGTGAACCGCTCTACACCCGCGAGGCGCTGACGACGTTGCCTCCGTGGGTGCTGCTGCCGTTCACCTACACCCCGGCCGCGGCGCCGCTGTTCCTGCCGCTCGCGATCGTCCCGGCCGGGCTGACCTGGGGTGTGGTCGGCGCGCTCTCCGTGGTCTGCCTGAGCGTCGTGATCTCCGTGGTCGCCCGCGCTTGCGGCGCCCCCATCACCCGGTGGTGGGTGCTGCCGCTGGCCACGGCGGGCGCGCTGGCGCTGGAGCCGGTATGGAAGACGATCTTCCTCGGGCAGATCAATCTCATCCTGATGGCGCTGATCGTCCTCGACGTCCTCGTGCTTTCCGCGCGCGGTTCGCGCTGGGCCGGGGTGCTGATCGGGATCTCGGCCGCGATCAAGCTGACGCCACTGATCTTCGTGCCGCATCTGCTGTTCACCGGCCGCTGGAAGGACGCGCTGCGGGCGCTCGGCACGTTCGTCGCGCTCGAAGCCGTGATGTTCGCGGTGATCCCCGGTGACGCCGTCCGGTTCTGGACCGAATCGGCGACCGACCCCAGCCGGGTCGGCTCCGTGCACTGGATCTTCAACCAGTCACTCAACGGACTGGTGAACCGCGCTTCGGAACTCGCGTCGTGGTCACTGGCGGTGGCCGTCGCGATCGCCGCCGTCTTGGCCGTCCCCGCCGTCTGGCTGGTCGTGCGCCTGCACCGCCGCGGCGACCCGGTCGGCGCGCTGCTGGTGACCGCGTTCTACGGACTGCTGCTCTCGCCGGTGTCGTGGTCACACCACTGGGTGTGGACGGTGCCGTTACTCGTCCTGCTCGTCGTCCGCCGATCGTGGGTGCCCGCCGCGGGTGTCGCGGTGCTGTTCGCGAGCGGCTTGATCATGTTCGTGCCCAACGGCGGGGAGACCGAGTTCGGCTGGGGGCTGGGCTGGTCGCTGCTCGGGAACGTCTACGTCCTCACGGCTGCGACCGCCATCACAGGCCTGGCGGTGCGGGAGCTGCGACGCGGGTCCGCCCAGGTCGTGGCGGTGGCGGCCAAGTAATCTCTGCGTCGCAGTGTTGAATGTGGCCTCAGCGGAAAAGAGAACTTCGGCCAGTGGACAAACGAACCGGTCTTCCGATCGTGGGCATGGTGGGCGGCGGACAGCTGGCCAGGATGACCCACCAGGCGGCGATCTCCCTCGGCCAGTCCCTGCGCGTGCTGGCCGCCGGGGAGAACGAATCCGCCGGCCTCGTCGCTGGCGAGGTCGTGCACGGGCACCACACCGACCTCGAAGCGCTGCGCTCGTTCGCCGCCGGGGTCGACGTGCTGACCTTCGACCACGAACACGTTCCCGGCGAGCATCTGCTGACGCTCGCGATGGAAGGCGTCACCATCCGGCCCGATCCGGCCGCGTTGTCGATGGCGCAGAACAAGCTCGTCATGCGCGAGATGATGGCCGGGCTCGAGATCCCCGGCCCCGCCTTTGCCGAAGTGTCCTCTGTGGACGACGTGATCACCTTCGGCGACAAGCACTCCTGGCCGGTGGTGCTCAAAGCGGCGCAGGGCGGCTACGACGGCCGCGGTGTCTGGATGCTCGACACCGCGCAGCATGCCCGCGAGACCGTCCCCGAACTGCTCGACGCCGGAACCCCCTTGCTGGTCGAGGAAAAGGTCGTCATGCGGCGCGAACTGTCCGCGCTCGTGGCGCGGTCGCCGTTCGGGCAGGGCGCGGCGTGGCCGGTGGTGGAGACCGTGCAGTCCGGCGGGATCAACACCGAGGTGCTCGCCCCGGCGCCGGGGCTGAGCCGCGAGCGCACGCAGGAGGCCCAGGACCTGGCGCTGCGGATCGCCGCGACGCTGAACGTGACCGGCCTGCTCGCCGTCGAGCTGTTCGAGACCGACGAAGGCCTGCTGGTCAACGAACTCGCCATGCGCCCGCACAACTCGGGCCACTGGACCCAGGACGGTTCGAAGACTTCGCAGTTCGAGCAGCACCTGCGTGCCGTGCTCGACTACCCGCTCGGCGTGACCGACCTGATCGCCCCCGCCTGTGTGATGGCGAACGTCCTCGGCGCGCCCGAGACCCCGGCGATGGGCCCGGACGAGCGGCTGCACCACCTGTTCGCGCGGTACCCGGACGTCCGCGTCCACCTGTACGGCAAGGGAGAGCGTCCCGGCCGCAAACTCGGCCACGTCAACCTCGTCGGCGACCGCATGGAAGAGCTGCGCGACCGCGCGCTGCTCGCCGCGCACTGGCTTTCCCACGCCGTCTGGCTCGACGGCTACGAAATTCACTAGGAGTAGGAAATGGCGCCGCAGGTTGGCCTGATCATGGGCAGCGATTCGGACTGGCCGACGATGGAAGCGGCCGGGCAGGCGCTGGCCGAGTTCGGTGTCGAATACGAGGTCGGCGTCTACTCGGCGCACCGCACTCCGCAGCGGATGCTTGACTACGCGACTTCGGCCGCTTCGCGCGGTGTGCGCGTGATCATCGCGGGCGCCGGCGGTGCCGCGCACCTGCCGGGCATGGTCGCGTCGGCGACGGTGCTGCCGGTGATCGGTGTGCCGGTGCCGCTGAAGTACCTCGACGGTATGGACTCGCTGCTCTCGATCGTGCAGATGCCCGCGGGCGTCCCGGTCGCCACGGTTTCCGTCGGCGGGGCGCGCAACGCCGGCCTGCTCGCGGTACGCATCCTCGCCGCGTCCGATGAGGAGCTTCAAGCGAAAATGGCGCGGTTCCAGGCGGATCTTGAGCAGCTGGTGCTCGACAAGGACGCCGCTTTGCGCAAGCGCGTCGAAGGCTGACGCATTTCGTCCTCTGGATGCGGTAGTTCGCCATCGAACCACCGCATCCAGAGGACGAAATGCGGGAGGATCAGTCGGCGAGTTGCTTCCGCAGTTCCCGTTTGAGCACCTTCCCGGCGGCGGAGACCGGAATCTGGTCGACGAAGTGGATCGCCCGCAGCCGTTTGTACGGCAGGACGCGGGCGCCGACGGCCTCCAGGAGTTGCTCGGCGGTGACGTTCTCGTCGCTGCGCACCACGAACGCGACCGGCAGCTCACCGACCTCGGTGTCCGGTTTGCCGACGACGGCCGCCGCGGAGACGCCGGGCAGGGTGATCAGCAGCTCTTCGAGTTCGCGCGGAAAGACGTTGTATCCCTTGTACAGCAGCATGTCCTTCTTGCGGTCCACAATGGACAAGTAGCCGTCCTCGTCGAGGATGCCGATGTCGCCGGTGTGCAGCCAGCCGTCGACGAGCGCGGCCGCGTTCTCCTCGGGACGGTTGCGATAGCCGGTCATCACCTGTGGGCCGCGCAGGCACACCTCCCCGCTTTCCCCGGCGGGCAACGGGTCTTCGCCGCCTTCGGCCGGGACGATCTTGACCTCGGTGTCGGGCAGCGGGAGGCCGACCGAACCCACCTTCCGGGTGGCGGAGCGATACGACGGCGCGATGACGGCGCCCATGGTGACCTCGGTGAGGCCGTAGCCCTCGGTGATGATCACTCCGGGGAAGCGTTTCTGCAGGGCGCGGATCATCTCGTGGTTCATCGGCGCCGCGCCGGAACCGATGGTCAGTACCGAAGACAGGTCGGCTGTGTGAAACTCGGGGCAGGCGAGCAGGGCGGCGAACAACGCCGGCGCCCCGCCGATGGTGGTGACCCGAAGCAGTTCGGCGTCGGCCACGTACGCGGCCGGGTCGAAGCGGTCGTGCAGGACGACGGTGCCGCCGTCGAGCAGCGGGACGTTGAGCGCGGCGATGGTGCCCATGGCGTGGAACCACGGCGTCAGGTTGAGGGCGACGCCGGTGCCGATCCGGGAGGGCCATTCCTCCGGACCGCCGAGCTGCTCGACGATCACCTCGCCTGACGCGTCGACAGCGGGGACCGCGCCCAGCCGCCAGCAGGAGCTCTGGAGGCTGTTGACCACGACGTTCCGGTGCGGCAGACACACGCCCTTCGAGCGTCCGGTGGTGCCGCCGGTGTACGCCAGATGGGCGAGATCGCGGTAAATGTCGATCTCGACGTCCGGCCGCTCGTCCGAGTGAGCGGAGTAGAACTCGGTGAACTCGACCTCTCCCGGCGCCAAGGCCTCGGGCGGGTGAACGACGATGCTCAGCCGGACCGACGTCCGGTCACGGACCGAAGCGAGCACGCGGGCGACGGGACCGACGGTGACGGCTGCGACCGCCCCGGCGTCGGCGAGCTGGAAGGCGAGGTCGTCGGGCGGGAGCAGCGGATTCGCCGGGCTGAAGGTGGCCCCGGCGAGCAGCGTCCCGTAGTACGCGACCGGGTACGCCAGGCAGTTCGGCAAGTGGAGCGCGACGACGTCGCCGCTGCCGATGCCCTCGGCACGCAGGGCGTTCGCGAAGCGGCAGGCCGCGCTGTACGTCTGGGCGAAGGTGAGGCTCTGGTCTCCGTGGGCGAAGGCCGTGCGGGCGCCCCAGCGAGCAGCGGCGCCTGCCAGCACCGAGCCGACCGGGACCTCGGGATAGTCGAGCGACCGGGGGAACGGGGTGAGCTCCATCACTCGAACGTACGGACTTTGCGGTCAAAGACACAAGCGCTCGCGATGTCGCACAATGTGAACGAGCGCTAACATCGGTCAAACTCCCAAACGCGGTTAGAAGAGGTGACGAAGGTGTCTGACGGCCCGGGTCTGTACCAGCTTGCCGAAGAGCACGAGGAGCTGCGGGCCGCGGTGCGTGCGCTCGCGGAGAAGGAGATCGAGCCCTACGCGGCCGAGGTCGACGAGGACGAGCGCTACCCGATCGAGGCGTACAACGCGCTGGTCAAGTCGGGTTTCAACGCCGTCCACATCGACGAGGCCTACGACGGCCAGGGCGCGGACGCCATCGCCGCCTGCATCGTGATCGAGGAGGTCGCGCGGGTCGACGCGTCGGCGTCGTTGATCCCGGCGGTGAACAAGCTGGGCACGGTGCCGATCATTCTTTCGGCGTCGGAAGACCTCAAGAAGCTGGTGCTGCCGTCGATCGCCTCGGGCGACGCCTCGGCGTCCTACGCGCTTTCGGAGCGCGAAGCCGGCTCGGACACCGCCTCGATGCGCACCCGCGCGAAGCTCGACGGCGACCACTGGGTGCTGAACGGCACCAAGTGCTGGATCACCAACGCGGGTGAATCGTCCTGGTACACCGTGATGGCGGTGACCGACCCCAACGCCGAGAAGAAGGCCAACGGCATCTCCGCGTTCGTCGTGCACAAGGACGACCCCGGCTTCACCGTCGGCTCGAAGGAGCGGAAGCTCGGCATCAAGGGCTCGCCGACCCGCGAGATCCACTTCGAGAACTGCACCATCCCGGCCGACCGCATCATCGGCGAGCCCGGCACCGGCCTGAAGACCGCGCTGCGCACCCTCGACCACACCCGCCCGACCATCGGCGCGCAGGCGCTGGGCATCGCGCAGGGCGCGCTCGACGCGTCGATCGCGTACGTCAAGGAGCGCAAGCAGTTCGGCAAGTCGATCTCGGAGTTCCAGGGCGTCCAGTTCATGCTGGCCGACATGGGCATCAAGATCGAGGCCGCCCGGAACCTCGTCTACGCCTCCGCCGCGGCGACCGAGCGCGGCGACAAGCGCGGCGGCTACATGGCCGCGGCCGCGAAGGCGTACGCGTCGGACATCGCGATGTCGGTGACGACGGACGCCGTGCAGCTCTTTGGTGGCGCGGGTTACACGCGCGACTTCCCGGTGGAGCGCATGATGCGCGACGCCAAGATTACGCAGATCTACGAAGGCACCAACCAGATCCAGCGCATGGTCATGGCGCGCGCCCTGCTCAAGGGCTGATTCGTTCCCGCGTGAAGGCCCCCTTCCCTCGGCTCAGCCGAGGGAAGGGGGCCTTCACGCGCTTCAGGCGGCGCATTCAGGTGACGAAATGCGCAGGTGAGATCGCCCCTCGGTGAGATGCTTCACGGAAGTACGGCGATCATGGACCGCCGGTGTCACTCTCGAAAGATGTTCTGGTTCGCACCGGTGTCGTGGACACCGCACGACGAGGCCGAGCTGATCGCCGGCTGGCGGTTGTGGCTCGAACTCGGGGATCGCACGTGGCCGACGGCCGCGTGGGACGGGACGGCGGCCGACGTCGTCCGGCCGCTGCGTGAACTGGTCTCGGCCTGCGACGAGATCGAGACGGGCTACCGCGAGGCCGTCGACGAGCCGTCGGAGGGGTTCATCCGGATCATCCAGTTCCTCGTGTGGACCGTCAGCACGGTGATCGAACTGTGGGCCGACGACGAGGTCCCGCTCGACGCCGAGCGGATAGCGTTGCTGCACGCCGATCTGGCCGGGTTCGCGGAGCAGGCCGAGCGGGTGCTGGAGGTGCTGGCCGTCAGCGGAGGCTGGACGGGTCTGGCCGCGGAGCATCGGCGGACGGGTCGCTGAGCGACTCCGGTTTCCCGGCCCAGGCGAACTGCGAACCCGCCAGATACGCGATCAGCGGACGGTCCAGCGAGAGCAGGGTCACCGGGGTCCCGAACGGGTCTTCGCCAGGCGCGATTTCGTACCCAAGCTCGATGAGGGACTCTTCCTCCTCGTCGGACTCGACGTCGTGACGGGTGACACCGTTGTCGACGGACCACCTGCCATCGAGGGTGCGATGGAACTTCACGACCAGTGCGTCCGGAGTCGCCCAGGTGAAGCGTGACACCGAGAATCCGGTGCTCCAGCTCTTCCAGTAGAACCATCCGGAGCCGTCGCGGCGGAACGCCAGGTCGACGTACTCGACGCTGCCCGGATGCAGGATTTCATCCGACCACAGGCCGGTCAGCCGTTCGTCCGCCACGGACGAGAGTCTGCCGTACGGGGTTCCTGTCGGGTACCTGTCGATCACGCTCCGGAGGTGCCGTCGGAGGCGTCCGGTGCCCTACCGTGATCCGGGTAAGTTGAATATTCACCGACCAGAAAGCTGATACCCGATGTTCGCTCGTTTCAAGGATGTCGCCCTCCTGCTCGGCCGGATCGGTGTCGGTGTGGTCTTCCTCGCACACGGCCTGCAGAAATGGGAAAACGGGATCGACGGCACCGCGAAGTTCTTCGAGCAGACCGGAATCCCGCTGCCGACGCTCGCGGCGATCTTCGCGATCGCGGTGGAGATCGTGGGCGCGATCTTGTTCATCGTCGGTTTCCTGACGCCGCTGGTGGGCCTCGGCTTCGTCGTGGTCTCCGTCGGTGCCCTGCTCTCTGTGCACCTCGACAACGGCCTCACCGGTCAGGGCGGCTACGAACTCGTCCTCGTCCTGGCGGTCGCCGGGCTCGCGCTCGGCTTCAACGCCGGCAAGCTGTCGCTCGACCACGCCCTCTTCGGGCGTAAGCGTGAGGCGAAGCAGCTCCAGGACGCGTGACCCTCGAGATGAAGGGGCCTTGCGAAAGGCCCCTTCATCTCACGTCAGGACTGGAGATCCGCCGTCGTCCGCTCGGCTTCGCGCCGGGAGGCGAGTTTGGCCGGATCCGCGTCGGTGACCTGGACCAGATGCGCGCCTGCCGCCAACGGCGTCAGGAACCCCGCGAGAATCCCTTCCTCGCCCTCCCAATCCACAGTGGACAGAACACGATCCTCCGCGGACAGGCCCGCGAAAGACGCGCGAGAGCGGGCTTCGGCGAGCACCTCGTCCACAGTGGACGAACCCAGCGCCGGAGTGTCGCCGGGCACGGGGAACAGCGGGCTGAACTGGTCACCCGAAAGCCGGGCTTCGGTCAGGTAGTCCAGCGCCCCGTCCGGCACGGAGCCGGCGGGCAGCCCGAGGCCCATCGGGTGCAGCGAGACGACGGCCGTGGCCGACGCGTCGGACGTGCCGCCCGGCGCGACGAACGCCACCCGCGCGCCCGCGGTCTCCGTCACCACCCTGGCGCCGCACCACCACGCGCCCAGCAGGACACCGGCGGTCTGCCAATGCGACGGCAGCACCACGGCGACCTCGTCGCCCGGCTCGACGTCGAACTCGTCGACCAGCCAGTTCGCCGTCTTGGCCGCCCAGTTCACCGTGGTCGCCACGGACAGTTCGACCCGGCTGCCCTGTTTGTCGTCGTAGTGCGTGATCAGCGGTTTCGCGGGCGACCCGAGCACGGGCCGCAGCAGCAGTTCGGTGAGGCTCACACCACGACGTTAGTTCACGCAGGGAACGCTCGACGCGGCGAGCACTCCAGCCGCGCCGGGAGCGCCGCCACCGCCGCCCCGGCCCGCCAGGCCGGAGATGAAGGTCCGCACGGCGGCGAGGTCGATCTCGACGACGCTCTGGCCGTCCGCGCTGCGGCCGTTGATGTTCACCACCGGGATGGTCGTGAACGTCAGATCGCCCGACGCGATCCCCTTCGCCTGTTGCGCGAACTCCAGCAGGTCCAGCCCTTCGTCGAGGACGATCGACCGGCGTACGACGTCCATCAGGCCCGACATCGTCGACGGGCTGGTCAGCGTCCCGGCCGAAAGCACCTGGTTCAGCGCCGAGGACAGGAACGTCTGCTGCCGCACGATGCGGTCGAGGTCGCCGCGCGGCAGGTTCTTCCGCTGCCGCACGAAGGAAAGCGCCTCGCCGCCCGACACGGTCTGTTCGCCGCGCCGGAAGTTCGCGCCCGAGTCCTTGTCCTCGGTCGCGTGGTTCAGGCAGACCTTGACGCCGCCCAGCGCCTCGGTCAGCAGGTAGAACCCGAGCAGGTTGACCTCGGCGTAGTGGTCGATGCGGATCTGCGTCAGTTCCTGAACGGTCTGGACCAGTGCCTTGCGGCCTTCCTGATCGGAATCACGTTCGAGTTTCGCCTGATCGGTTTCCCTCTTATGGGCGTTCGCGTAGTTGGTCTTCGCGGTGCCGTACGCCGAATTGATCTTGTTCGGGCCGCGGCCGGGGATGTCGGTCCAGGTGTCGCGCGGGATCGAGACGCCGGACGGTTTCCCGCCGTTCTTCGGGATGCGCAGGATGATGATGGTGTCGGTGTTGACGCCCGCCTTCTCCTCGGTGCGCAGCTGCTTGAGCACGCGCAGTGGCAGCGGGTTGCCCTGCGCGTCGGTCCGCGCGTCGCTGCCGACCAGGAGGATGTCGGTCGCGCCGTCGTCGGCGGGCGGCGCGGCGGGGTCGTCGGGCTTGCTCAGGGCGTTCGTCGTGGGGACGTTGTTCTGCAGCTGGTCCTTGGTGACGTACGCGTAGCCCGTCGTACCGAGGGCGAGCAGGGACACGAGGCCGACCGCGATCCGCCGGGTGTACCGGCCGGCGCGGCGCAGCGGGCGCTCGGGCACGTCGAGCACACCCGAGACCGGCTCGTCTTCGTCCTCGGCGGGGGCCGACGGCTGGGGGAGCGGCGGATTCCGCGGGTACGGCGTCGGGACGAGCTTTTCGTCACTCTCGGTGTCCGAATCGACGTCCTCTTCGGACTTCGATTCTTCGGCGTCCAAGTGCTCAGAACGGTCGTTGACGCTCTTGTCCTCGTCGCTCATCCCTGATCACCTCCCCTGGCGCGGTAGCTGTTCGATAGTAGGAGAAGGCTAAGCCACCGTGAGGGCGGCCACGCTGAGTACCCGGAATTAATTGACGCAGGGCACATTGCCCGCGACGATCGGCTTCGTGGTGGGCGCCACCGGAGCGCTGGCGGGCGGCTGAGCCGGCTTCGAGGGCTCCGAGGTCTTCGCCGGGGGCGTGGCCGGGCCGGTGGACGCGCCCTTGAAGTCCTTGCCGAGCAGGACCCGCACCTTGCCGGGCGCGACGTCACGGTCCGCCTCGGCCAGTACCGCCGGGCCGAAGACCTGCTTGATCAGGGCCAGCGCGTCTTCGTCGCCCGGCGCGTGCCGGATGACCGTCGAGTTCCGGGTGCTGAGCTTGTTATCGGCCGCGAGTTTGAAACCCTTGCCCTGCAACAGGTTCCGGGTCTCGGTGGCCACCGTGGGCGAACCGGTCCCGTCGAAGAGCTCGACGGTCACCGCTTCCGCGCCCGGCAGGGTGGCCGGGGTCTCGGTAGGCGTCGGCTCGCCCTCCGAAGTCAGGCGGGCGACCTCGGCCTGCACCTGCGCCGGGTCGACGCGGAGCACGGCGGCACCGCCGATGATCGCGTCGCCCTGGGTCGGGATCGTGTGGAACTCGACGTTTCCGCTGGTCAGCCCGCGCATCTGGGCGGCGAACTCCGGCAGATCCCAGCCTGCCGACAGCACGACCGACTTCTTCACGGCCTCGATCAGGTTCGCGATCTTCGCCGGGTTGATCAGGACGTCCGACGAGAGCACCTTGTTCGCCAGCCCGGACAGGAAGGCCTGTTGCCGGGCGATCCGGTCGAGGTCGCCGTTCTGCAGGTCGTAGCGCTGGCGGACGAACGCGAGCGCCTGGACGCCCTCGACGGTCGACTTCCCGGCGGGCAGGTCCACGCCGGACTTCTTCTCCTTGACCGCGTTGTTGAGGCAGACCTCGACGCCGCCGATCGCCTTGGTGATCTCGTAGAAGCTCGACAGGTTCACCTCGGCGTACCGGTCGATCATCTTCGGCTTGCCGATGAACTTCTCCAGCGTCGCGATCAGGTTCTTGCGGCCGGCGTCCTTGGCCTTGGCGTCGACGTCCTTGAGGTCGGTGTTGCCCTGCTGCTGCAGCGTCTTCGACGTGTCGTTGTAGGCGTACACGTACGCGCTGTTGAGCCTGTGCTTGCCGAAACCCCCGGCGATCTCGACCCACGAGTCACGGGGGAAGGAGATCGCGACCGCCTTCTTACCGTTCTGGGGGATGTGCACCAGGATCATCGTGTCGGTCTGGCGCTCGCCGTCCGAAACACCGGCGTGCAGCATGTCGAGGACCTCGCGCGGCAGCGGGTTGCCCTGGGCGTCGGTGCGGCTGTCCTGGCCGACGAGCAGGATGTCGATCGCGCCGTCCAGCGGTTTCGCCGGGGGATGGCCGTTGTCCTCGAAGATGTTCGTGGTCGCGAAGCCCTGGGACGGGTCACCGATGAACTGCCAGCCCCACCAGGTCAGCGCCAGGATCGTGATCGAGACCAGGCTGAACACGACCTTCACGCCACGGCGGGCGAACACCACGACGCCGCCACCACGGCGCGCCGGAATGGGTGGCCCGGGCCACTCGGTCACGTGCGGTCCTCCACGAATCTCCCCAGGGCACACGCGTGCCTCGTCCATGACTCTACTGAGTCTCGTGTTAGACGTCCGTAGGCTGGTGAAAGGTTGCCCCGGTCGTGACACACTCGGCCGGTCATGAAGGAGCAGAGGGAGGATCGCGGCATGCGAGTGCTGGTCACCGGTGGCGCCGGGTTCATCGGATCGCATTACGTCCGGCAGGTGCTGACGGGTGCGTACCCGAGCTTGGCCGACGCCGAGCTGATCGTGCTCGACAAGCTGACCTACGCGGGCAACGAGGCGAACCTGGAGCTCGTGCGCGAGAACCCTCGCTACCGGTTCGAAAAGGGCGACATCTGTGACGCCGCCCTGGTCGGTGAGCTGATGCGGGGGATCGACCTGGTCGTGCACTTCGCCGCCGAGTCCCATGTGGACCGTTCGATCGCCGGCGCGGCCGACTTCGTGCTGACGAACGTGCTCGGCACGCAGACCCTGTTGCAGGCCGCGCTGGAGGCGGGGGTCGGCAAGTTCGTCCACGTGTCCACCGACGAGGTCTACGGCTCGATCGACAAGGGGTCCTGGGACGAGGACCACGTGCTGGAGCCGAATTCGCCGTATTCGGCGTCGAAGGCGTCCTCGGATCTGCTGGCCCGTTCGTTCTTCCGCACGCACGGATTGCCCGTCTGTGTCACCAGGTGCTCGAACAACTACGGTCCGTACCAATTCCCTGAGAAGGTCATCCCGCTCTTCGTGACCAACCTGCTCGACGGCAAGAAGGTCCCGCTCTACGGCGACGGGCTCAACGTGCGTGACTGGCTGCACGTGGACGATCACTGCAACGGCATCCAGCTCGTCGCCGACGGCGGCAGGCCGGGCGAGATCTACAACATCGGTGGCGGAACGGAACTGACCAACCGCCAGCTGACCGAGCGGCTCCTGGACGCCGTCGGCGCCGGCTGGGACAGCGTCGAGCCGGTCGTGGACCGCAAGGGCCACGACCGCCGGTACTCCGTCGACATCACCAAGATCTCGCGGGAGCTCGGTTACGCGCCGCGCAAGTCCTTTGAGGACGGTCTGGCCGAGACGGTCGCCTGGTACAGCGGGAACCGATCGTGGTGGGAGCCGCTGAAGAAGCGTGCGGGGGAGTGAAGACGTGCTGAGCATTCTCGTACCGGGCGGATCCGGGCAGCTGGGGCGTGATCTCGCGGCGCAGGCCACGGACTCCATCGACGTCACGGCCCCGTCGTCCTCGGAGCTGGACGTGCGCGACACGGGCCAGGTCGTCGCCGCGGTGACCGAGCTGGCCGACCGGGCGCGGGCGGCGGGGAGGTCGCCGGTGGTGATCAACGCGGCGGCCTACACCGCGGTCGACGCGGCGGAAACCGACGAGGAGCGGGCGTTCGCGGTGAACGCCGACGGCCCCCGGGTACTCGCCGCGGCGTGCTCGTCGCGCGGGGTGCCGCTCATCCACGTGTCCACGGACTACGTGTTCGCGGGCGACGCGACGTCGCCGTACGAGACCGGTGACCTGCTGGGCCCGCTCAACGCCTACGGCCGGACGAAGGCCGCCGGGGAGGACGCGCTGCTCGGTTCGGGTGCCCGTTCGTGGATCGTCCGGACCTCCTGGGTGTACGGGAAGACCGGGTCGAACTTCGTGGAGACCATGGCGCGGCTGGAAAAAGAGCGCGATGAACTGTCCGTAGTGGACGATCAGACCGGTTCGCCGACCTGGTCACGCGACCTCGCCGCCGGCCTGCTGGAGCTGGCGGGCCGGGTCGCCGCCGGTGACGGGCCGTCGCAGCGGGTGCTGCACTGCACGGGTGGTGGGTCGACGACGTGGTGCGGGTTCGCGAAGGCGATCTTCGCGGAGCTGGGCGCGGATCCGGCGCGTGTGAAGCCTTGCGCGACGGCGGAGTTCCCCCGTCCGGCGGCGCGCCCGGCGTACGGGGTGCTGTCGAACGCGTCGTGGCGCGAGGCGGGCCTCACTCCGCTCCGGGGCTGGCCCGAGGCGCTGAAGGCCTACTTCGCTTCCTGATCTCTCGAAATGCGGGAGGTCAGTGCTTCGTGCTCGCCTGGCGGTACGCGGCGACGGTGAGTTCGGCGCACGCCCGCCAGGTGAAGTTCGCGACGTGCGCGCGGCGCGCGGCCGAAGTGGCGACGGCGTGCGGGTCGCTGACGGCGATCCGCAGCGCCTCCACGAGCCCGTCGACGTCCTCGTAGGGCACCAGGCTCGCGCAGTTCCCCGCGACCTCGCGCAGCGCCGGGATGTCCGTGCACACCACCGGAACGTCCGACGCCAGCGCCTCCAGGACCGGGAGCCCGAAGCCTTCGTCGCGCGACGGCAGCACCAGCGCGCTGGCCCCGGCGACGACGCGACGGAGGTTCACGTCCGACAGGTAGCCGACGTGGCGCGAACGAGAACCCACCGCGAACGAACCGGGACCGACGAACACCAGATCCGGCAGATCGGGCGCCGCCTCGTGCGCCTGCTGGAGCCAGTGCAGGCCCTTCCGTGGGCCGGGGGCGCCGGCGAAGAGCAGGTACTTGTCCGGGAGCCCGAGTTCCTTGCGGCGTTCCGGGTCCGGCGGACGCGCGGTGAACCAGGCCGGGTTCACGCCGAGCGGGGTAACGATGATCTTGCCGCGGTCCACGTCGAGCCGTTCGGCGACCTGATCGGCGACGGCGTTGGTGGGCGTGCAGATCGCGTCCGCGAGCCGGGCGCCGCGCCGCACCAGCCGCGGCAGCTCGTGATCGCTCGGCGCGAGCTCCTCGGGAGCGTCCAGGAAGGCCAGATCGTGGATGGTCACCACGCCCGCGGCGCGGAACCGGCCGGGCAGCACGAAGTTGGTGCCGTGCACGACATCCGTCGGCCCGGCGAACAGCTCCACCGGCGGCAGCTGCGAACGCAGCCAGGCCTTGCGCAGCAGTCGCGCCGCCACCGGCATACCGCGTGCCCGGACGCCGTGCGGCAGCACGTGCCGCAGCCTTCGCCAGCCGCGCAACGTGAACGCGACCGCGCGAGTGTCCACTTCGGACATCGAGGCGAGCTCTTCGGACAGCGCGACGGTGTACCGGCCGATACCGGTCCTGGCGCCGAGCAGCGGGGTCCCGTCGAGCAGGACGCGCAAGGGGCGGTCAGCCACGGCCGAGCCTCTGCTTGGCGACCTTGACCACGCGGCCGCCGACGCGCCGCGCGAGTTCCTTCGGGCCGCCGTCGGCGAGGTACTCGCGGACCAGATCGACGTCGCGGCGCAGCATTTCCTTGCCTCGCACCGGTTCGGCGACCACGAGGTCGCTGGAGCCGGGCAGCCGGTCGGCGGCGGGCCGCGGGTTCCGGCAGAACTCCACCAGCGGTTTCAGCGCCTCCGGCCAGGCGTAACGCCGGGCGACCGCCGCCATCCGCTCGACACAGCCCGCGGCGAACTCCTCGTCGTACAACGCCTTTTCGAGCGCGTCGGCGAGCGCGTCCACGTCCTCGGCCGGGACGACGACGCCGAGCCGTTCCTCGCGGACCAGGTCGGCGAACGAGTCGCCGTCGGTGGTGACGATCGGCAGCCCGGCCCACAGGTAGTCCAGCACCCGCGTCCGGAACGCGAAGGTCGTCTCGACGTGCTCGTAGTGCGTGGTGACGCCGCAGTTCGCGTCGAGCAGCCAGTTCTGGCGCTCCTCGTACGGCACCCACTGCTGGTTGAAGAACACGTGCTTGCCGGTGAGGCCGAGCGTGTCGGACAGCAGCATCGTCCGCGCGCCGATGTCCATCTCGGTGACCTCGGGGTTGGGATGCTTCATCCCGAGGAACACCAGGCGGACGTCGCCGCGGCGCTGCCGCAGCAGTTCGATCGCGCGGACCAGGGTCAGCGGGTCGAACCAGCTGTAGACGCCGCCCGCCCACAGCACGACGTGGTCGGTCTCACCGATACCGTCCAAAGTGGACCGGAGGCCGGGGCCGGTGCGCACCGGGGCCTGCGACGGCAGGCCGAACGGGACGATCGACAGCAGCGATTGGGTGGTCGGGTCGGCGTCGTACAGACGCGGCGACAGCCTGCCCATCGCGGCGAGGTGGCCCAGCCAGAAATGGCGCTGACGGTCCGAGGCGCAGAGGAAGAAGTCGCCGCGTTCCAGCTGCGCGTCGAGGACCTTGGTGACCCCGATGAGGTCCAGCGCCCGTTTGTCGTCGGGAACGCCCTTGCCCTGTTCGAGCAGTTCGAGGTGCATCGGGTCGTACAGATCCGCGACCACGATCTTGTGCGCGTACTGCTTCTTCAGCGAGGGCGCGAGTTCCAGCACGTGGCCCTGCAGGACGATGATGTCGGCCCAGGCGATCGGCGTCTCCAGATCGCGCCGGGTGGCCGCGCTGACCCGGAACGCCGCGGGCGGCGGATCGGCGAGCGGGTTGACCGTCACCAGGTGGACGTCGTGTTCGGTGGCCAGCGTCGCGGCCATGTTCCACGCGCGGATCGCCGGGCCCGCCATGCGTTCGGTGATCGCGTCGCCGGTGATCACCAGTACCTTGCGACGCTGCCCGAAGAGCGCGTCGATACCGAACGTCTCGACCAGGATTTCGTGCGCGGCGAGATAACGCGGCAGCGGATACGCGGGCTCCAAAGCCTTGCGCAGCAAGGGAAGCAGATCGGCGTCCGTGCGGACGCGGGCGGCCTGTTCGGCGGCGCGCGACTCGGCGAGCGAGGGCAGCAGCTCGACGAACTGGTCGATCGCCAGCACGCCGGCCAGCGTCGTCCTCGGCACCTCTACCGGGCCGGTTTCGGCCGGGCCGACGCCCTTGGCGAGGTCGAACCGGGTGGCGTCGAGGTCGCCGCGCGCGGTCGCCCGGCGGACGGCCAGCGCCAGCGCGGCGGGCAGCGCGCGCGTCAGCGTCTCGTCGGAGAGGTTCTTGTACAGCGCCGCCAAGGCGTTGCGCTCCAGCAGGAACGTCTCGCGCCCGGAATCCGGAGTATCCACTGTGGACATCGTGGCGTGGTGCCGGTGGTAGGTCAGCGACTCCGGCACGTAGCGCACGCGCCAGCCGCGCAGGTTCAGCCGCCAGCCGAGGTCGACGTCCTCGTAGAACATGAAGAACCGCTCGTCGAAGCCGCCGAGTTCGGCGAACACCCCGGCGCGGACGAACATCGCCGAACCGGTCGCGAACAGGACGTCCTTGGCGATCTCGTGCTCGGCGGCGGGGACGTCCGACAGCGGGCTGCCGGCGTGGCGCTTGTAGCCCATGCCGAACCAGGTGAGGCCCGCGTCGACGAAATCGGTGCCGGTGCCGTCCCAGTCGAGGACCTTGCTGGCCACCGCGGCGACGGTCGGCTGCGCGCGCAGCTCGGCCACGGCCGTGCCGACCCAGCCGGGAGCCGGGCGGGCGTCGTTGTTGAGGAAGGCGAGGACGGTGCCCGTCGCGTGCCGCGCGCCGAGGTTGCAGCCACCCGCGAAGCCGGAGTTCACCGGCGACTCGACGAGCTTGACGCCCGGGGCCGCGGCCTTGATCTCGGCCACGTCGGTGCCGCCGGAGGCGTTGTCGACGCAGATGACCTCGAGGTTCGGGTAATCGTGTTCGGCGAGCGCGCGCAGGCAGGTGACGGTGTCGGCCGCTCCCCGGTAGTTCACCACGATCACCGAGACGACCGGTTGCGTTTCCCCCTGCGCCAAAGCCGTACTCCCTGCTCTCGATTGGGGCAAGCTTAATTGCCCGCCCACGCGTCCCAGACCGCGCCTCGGCCCAGTGTCGCCCGGCGCCCGATGGCCCGCCGCTCGAGCAGCGTGCGCGGCAGGCGGGCGGCGACGGCGCCGAGGACCCGGCACCGAAGGCTCGGACGGAAGTTCGGTGCCGCCGGTTTCCCACGAAGGGGCAGTACCAGGGTGAGCACGGCGAACTTCACCAGCTGGCGGATCGCCACCGCGCGCGGAGCACACCGCAGGAGGGTCAGGAGGCGGTTGCGTTCATTCCACAGATGGAACTGGACCGAACCCGGCCGGGTGCTCGCGCCATGCCGGTGGGTGACCTCGGCTTCGGCGCCGACGACGTCCCAGCCCGCCAGCCGCAGCCGCCACGCGGTGTCGGTGTCCTCGTAGTAGCAGAAATAGGAGGCCGGGACGCCGCCGACGGAACGGAGTGCTTCGACGTTCAGGACGGCCGCGCCCCCGCAGAAACCGAAGACCTCGCCGGCGGGCTCGGGCAGGTCGGCGCCGTGGCCGTCGGCGGTCAGGCGGACGCCGGTGGACTGGACGGTTCCGTCGGCCAGCGTCAGCCGGGCGCTCACGGCGGCGGCGAGCGGAGCCTTGGCGAGGGTGTCTTCGCAGGTCGCGAGCCAACCCGGGGCCGGGGCGGCGTCATCGTTCAGCCAGGCCATCAGCGGGGTGTCCACTTCGTCCAGCGCGGCGGCCATGGCGCCCGCGTACCCGGTGTTGTGCCGCAGCCGGAGCACCTCGGGCTTCGACGGATGGGCGGCGAGCAGCTCGGCCGTTCCGTCGTCGGAGGCGTTGTCGACGACCAGCGTCCGATGCGGGCGGGTCTGCGCGGCGAGCGCGTCGAGGCAGGCGGTGATGTGCGCGGCGCCGCGCCAGGTGACCACGACGACGGTGGTGCTGGTCATGCCAGAGAGAATAGAGACCATGCCCGAACTGGTCGTGCTCGCGGAGCAGCTGCTGGCGCCCGTCCCCGGCGGGACCGGCCGCTACACCGGCGAGCTGCTGCGCGCCCTCGCCGAGACGGCGCCGCCGGGCTGGACGGTGTCGAGCGTGGTCGCGCGGCACGCCGACATCGACGCCGCGGTCGTCGAAGGCGTCGAGGGTCCACGCGTGCTGCCGGTCCCGCCCCGGGCGTTGATCGCCGCGTGGCAGCTGGGCCTGCCGTGGTGGCCGGGCGGCGACGCCGTTCACGCGCCGACACCGCTCGCGCCCGCCCGCGTGCCGAAGGGGCGGACGCTTTCGGTCGCGGTGCACGACACCGTGCCCTGGACGCATCCCGAGACGTTGACCCCGCGCGGTGTCTCGTGGCACAAGGCGGTGATCGCGCGGGCCGCGTCGCGGGCGACCGCTTTGACCGTGCCGACGCAAGCGATTGCGGACGAGCTCACCGCCCTGGTTCCGGTCTCGGTGCCGCTGCGCGTGATCCCGCACGGTGTCCGCCCGCCCGCCGCGTTCACCGAGGTCGCGCTGCCGGAGCGGTACGTGCTCGCGATCGGGACCATCGAGCCGCGCAAGGGCATCGACGTGCTGATCGACGCCGCCGGCCGGATCGGGGTGCCGCTGGTGCTGGCGGGCCAGCCGGGCTGGGGCGGCATCGACCCCGTGGCGCTGGCGCGCGAGCACGGCGCCGACGTCCGGGTGCTGGGGAAGGTGAGCGACGCGGAACTGGCGTTCGCGCTGAGGGGCGCGTCGGTACTGGCGATGCCGAGCCGGGCGGAGGGATTCGGGCTGCCGCTGATCGAGGCGATGGCTGCTGGGGTGCCGGTGGTGCACTCGGACGTCCCGGCCCTGGTCGAGGTGGCCGGGGGAGCGGGCGTGACGGTCCCTATCGGCGAGGCGCAAACGCTTGCGCATGCCCTTCGCGACGTACTCGACCATCCGGAGCGTGCGGCGACGCTGCGTGACAGTGGTCTCCGCCGTTCGAGTGAGTTCACCTGGCAGCGTGCCGCTTCCGCAGTCTGGGGTCTCCACCTGCGCCAGCGGGTTGCTTGACCGGATTCAGCCGGAGTTTTCCTCGCGTGGCGCGAATCTGTCGGTTCCCCACCGCGGACCCATGGCACCGCCGTACCCTCCTAGGGTGACCGATGACCCTCGCGTGCTGATCGACGCGACCGCCGTCCCCGCGGACCGGGGTGGCGTCGGACGTTACGTGGATTCGCTGGTCGCGGCGCTGGATGGGGACGGCGCGCGGATCACCGTCGTCTGCCAGCCGCGGGACGCGGTGTTGTACGACCGGCTGGCGCCCGGCGCGCGGATCGTGCCCACCTCGCCGTCGACGTCGACCAGGACGGCCAGGCTGACCTGGGAGCAGGCGACCCTGCCCCGGCTGGTTCGGCGGCTCGCCGCCGACGTCGTCCATTCACCGCATTACACGATGCCGCTGGCCAGCCCGGCCGCTTCGGTGGTGACGTTGCACGACGCGACCTTCTTCACCGACGCGGTGTTGCACTCTTCGGTGAAAGCGCGCTTCTTCCGCGCATGGACCGCGACGGCGCTTCGCCGCGCGACGCTGTGCATCGTGCCGAGCATCGCGACGGCGGCCGAGCTGGAGCGCGTCGGCCAAGTGCGCAACGCGGAACTGGAGATCATCCATCACGGCGTCGAACCGGACCGGTTCCATCCGCCCTCGCCCGCCGAAATCGAGGCCGCGCGCCAGGCCGTCGGGCTCGGGAAGACTCCGTACGTCGCCTTCCTCGGCGCGCTGGAACCGCGCAAGAACGTGCCCGCGCTGATCCGCGGCTTCGCACACGCCGTGATCGGCAGGCCGAACCCTCCGGCGCTGGTGCTGGCCGGGCAGCCGGGCTGGGATTCGCAGGTCGAACGCGCGCTCGACGCCGTCCCGCACCGGCTGCGGGTGATCCGGGCCGGATATCTGCCGTTCGACACGCTCGCCGGCTTCCTCGGCGGCTCCGAACTGGTCGCGTACCCGAGCCTCGGCGAGGGATTCGGGCTACCGGTGCTGGAGGCGATGGCGTGCGGCGCGGCCGTGCTCACGACCCGGCGGCTTTCGCTGCCGGAGGTCGGCGGGGACGCGGTCGCCTACTGCGGGGTCGGTGCCGGAGACGTCGCGGCGGCCATCTCGGAGCTCCTCGACGACCCGGCTCGACGGGCGGAGCTGGCCGAAGCCGCGCTTCGGCGCGCGAAGGAGTTCTCGTGGGCGACGACCGCGGAGCGGCATCGGGAGGCTTACGCGAAGGCCTGGCACCGGCATGCGCAGCGGCGGGCTGGCTGAGGATCACTCACGTCTCGTGAGTGTCGGGGAGCAAGGGACCTTTGCTACCGCCTCCGGCGGCGTCGCGTTCGATGCCGAGGTCCTGTCTCTGCCGGGGAGCCGCATGCGGCTCGTGAGGTATGCTTGAGGTGCGAGGCCCCGGTGGGGCCGAGTATGAAAGCCCGTGACGCGTCCGGACGGTCGTCTCGCGGGCTTTTCGCCGTTCAGGGTTCGATGATCGAGTCGATGAGCCTGCTCGCTCTTCGGCGCCAATCACCGCCCGCGCCGAAACACCAGCCCACCGCGTCGGAAATCCACAGCAGGGGTTCGGCGGTCGAATTCAGATGTTCGTAGGTGAGCTCGGTCTTGGACGGCCGGTGGCCGAGGGCTCTCTGCATGGTCTGGCGATCGTGGACATCTCGATGGTCGCGCGAGTCCAGAACCAGCCGGTGAGCGTTCTTGGCGAGTAGGTCGGTGACAGCGCGTTCGAGGCATTTCTGTCTCGTCGCTTCCTCTGTTTTCCGGGTGCACGAGCCCAGGTAGATGGTCGTCGTGACCTTCAACGCGGCTATGCGGTCGATCAGTTGCCTGCGCCGGGGTTCCTTTTCCTTCTTGAAGTGCAGTTCCCGTGCGCCGGGAAGCAGCAACGAGCTCAACTCTCGTCGCGAGGGCGCGAGCTGTGCGGGGGCGACCAGGGTCATGCACAGGAGGTATCGCTGATCTCGCACCGATTCGTCGATGAAGGCGTGCACGGGCATCGGTCAATTCTGCCCGGCGACGATCACGGAACGAAGCGGGGTGCATACGTGCAGTTGCCACCGCGCAACCCTGGGCGTCGGGGTGGGTGCGGCGCGATCGCGTTCGGTGACGGGTGGACAATGGCCGCGTGACTGAGCACCCCAGCTACGGCGACGGGCTCGCCGTCGTGACCGTGACGTACTTCCCCGGCGAAACCCTGGAGAAGTTCCTCGACACGCTCGAGAAGGCGACGGACCGGGACGTCCAGGTCGTCGTCGCCGACAACGACTCCACGGGCGACGACGCGCTGGACAAGGCCGCCCGCCGGGACAACGTCAAGCTGCTCAGGATCGGCGAGAACGTCGGTTACGGCACGGCCGCCAACCGGGGTGTCGCGGAACTCGACGACAGCTACGGCTGGGTCGCCGTAGTGAACCCGGACGTCGAATGGGAACCCGGTTCGCTCGACGCGTTGCTCGAGGTGGCCGAACGCTGGCCGCGCGGTGGCGCGTTCGGGCCGCTCATCCACGATCTCGACGGCACCGTCTACCCGTCGGCGCGGCTCCTTCCGTCCTTCGGCCGGGGGATCGGGCACGCGGCGCTCGGCAAGATCTGGCCGGGCAACCCGTGGACGCGGCAGTACCGGCAGGAGACCGGCGCACCGGTCGAGCGCACGGCGGGCTGGCTTTCCGGGTCCTGCCAGCTGTTCCGCCGCGAGGCCTTCGACTCGGTAGACGGGTTCGACACGCGCTATTTCATGTACTTCGAGGACGTCGACCTCGGTGATCGGCTGAACCGCGCGGGCTGGCTGAACGTGTACGCGCCTTCGTCCAGTGTCATGCACATCGGCGGGCACTCGACTTCGAAGGCTTCGGCGAAGATGCTGCGTGCGCACCACGACAGCGCGTACCGCTACCTCGCGGACCGTCACCGCGGTCTCCTGTGGAAGCCGGTCATGCTCGCGGTCAAGGCAGGTCTCGCGCTGCGCCTCAAGCTCGAAACGCGCCGGAAGTAACCGTTCCGGCCACCGGAATTCGCGCGACTCGGCTCCCTGCCGTCGTTACCGTCGGTGCATGGACTTCGCCGCACTCGACACCTGGCTGACGGAACGCGCCGGGGAGGACCGCTTCTCCGGCGTCGTGCTGATCCGGCGCGGGGACGAGACGCTGTTCGAACACGGATACGGCCTGGCCAGCCGGCGCTGGTCGGTACCGAACGCGCCGGACGTCCGGTACGACATCGCGTCGATCACCAAGGTCGTCACCGCGATCGCCGCGTTGCGGCTGGCCGACGAGGGACGGCTGGACCTCGACCGTCCGATCGGCGAGCTCGTCGACCTCGCCGGTACGGCGGTCGCGACCGGGGCGACGACGCGGCACCTGCTCACGCACACGTCCGGGATCGCCGACGACGCCGACGAGGAAGCCGGCGAGAGTTACGAGGCGTTGTGGGTCGACAAGCCGGTGTACTCCGTGATCGAAACGCGGGATCACCTGCCCAATTTCGCTTATCGGGCACCGAATTTCGCGCCGGGCGAGGGCTGCCGGTACTGCAATTCGGGATACATCCTCGCCGGGCTGGTGATCGAGGAGATCACCGGACGGCCTTATCGCGACCACGTCCGCGAGGCCGTGCTCGACCGCGCGGGGATGACCGATTCGGGTTTCTTCGACCGCCGTGATCCGGAGCCGAGGGTCGCCGAAGGCTGGGATCCCCTCCTCGACGGTGAGCGGGTCACGGGCTGGAAGCAGAACATCTTCAGTTATCCGCCGATCGGTTCACCCGATGGTGGCCTGTACTGCACCGTCGGCGACCTCGTCCGGCTGCTGCGGGCGATCCGCGGGGAACGGCTCCTGAGTCCTGCGCGCACGAAGGAGTTCCTGACGCCGCAGGTGCTTCACAGCAGCGGCGTCTGGTACGGCTTCGGCCTCGAATTCGTCCTGGCATCGGACGGCTCGGTGCGGCACTACTACAAGGACGGCGGGAACGTCGGCGTCTGCTCGCTGATGCGGCACTACCCCGCCGAGGGGCTGGACGTCGCGATGCTGTCCAACGCCACGTACGGCGGGGGTGCGGCGATCAAGGAGATCGACCGGGTTATCCGCGCTTCCTGAGAGGCACGTGAAGGAGCTAAATACCGTCCAGGCGGCGCGAGAGGTTCGACCGCCCCGAAGGGTTCTGCTTCACCGTCGGCACCAGGCCGCCGACCTCGTTCTCGACGGTCTCCGGCTCCGGCTGCTCGATCAGGGGACTCTGCACCGGCGCGGCGGGCGGCCGCCGGGTGAGCGGGGCCGTCGCCTGCGGCAAAGGCCTGGTCTGCTGCGGAGCGCCGGGGCGGCGCGGGTACGGCTGCGGCTGGGTCGAGCCTTCGCCCCGAGCCGGCGGCAGGTCCAGCCGCGTCGTCGGTTCGGGTCCCGCGAGCGGGTGATCGTTCTCGGCGATCAACGAAGCCGGCAGCTGAGTGGTCGTATCCGGGTCCGAGGAACGGTCGATCTCGGCGACCACCGATCGGGGGATCTGCTGGGTGTTCGCGGAGTCCATCGGAGACGTCGCGTTGTCCGGTGTCACGACGAAGGCTCCACGCGCGTTTGCGCGTGCGAGCAAGGCGTCCGCCCGAGCACGGGGGTCCATTCCCCTAGGCCTCCCGACTGACCTGGGGCCCTCTGGGATCAGGGCCGACTGTGTGTTGTCTAGGGTAGGCCCTAGGTGCGGCCGCCGTCAGCAGACCCGCAAACGTCTTCCGACAAAAGTTGGCGGGCCGCCAGGCCTCAGGCTTCCATGTCCGAAAGGATCCGGGTGCTGGAGTCGGCCTTGTCCGTGCCGCCGATGCCGTAGATCATCGAGATGTTGTTGCGGGCCCCTGCCTCGACTTCGTCGGCCGGGAGCTCGTCGACGTTGCGCCGGTCGCCGCCGTTGCAGAACTCGAGCTCCGTGTCGGGGTACGCCGCGCGGATCTGGTCGAACGACTCGTTGATGCCCGGCCCCTGCTCGACGGCGATGTACACGTCGTCGACGATGCGCAGCGCGCGGACGATCCGGGCGCGGACGTCCTCGGTCTGGATCACCCTGCCCTTCTTGAGGACCTGCTGGTGATCGTTGTTGACGATGACGATCAGGTAGCCGGACCGCGCCTGCGCGGCCTCGAACAGATCGAGATGGCCCTGGTGGAGCGGGTTGAAGTACCCGCTGACGATCGAGGCCTTCGCCGGTCGCTCGGTCATCGTCGGTGTCCTCCATAGGCTTACGGGTTCAGGTGGCCCGCTCACCCTAGCCGAGTGCCGGGTAGGTTCGGTGTGTGCGATTCCGTCCTGCCTTCGAGCTGGACCTGGACACGGTTCTGGGCCCGCTGAGCCGTGGCTCGAGGTCGCCCAACGTCGTCCGCACCGAGAGCGGGGTCACCTGGGTGGCCGCCAACACAGCGGACGGCGCGGGCACGCTCGCGCTGCTGCGGCGCGCGGACGGCGAGATCGAGGCTGAGGCTTGGGGGCCGGGCGCGGACAGGCTGCTCGAAGGCGTTCCGGCGATGCTGGGCGCGCACGACGACGACTCCGAATTCGTCGCGCACCACGACGTCATCGCGACGGCGCGCCGCCGCAATCCGGGGCTGCGTCTCGGCTCGACCGGCCGGGTGTGGGACGCGCTGGTGCTCGCCGTGCTGGAACAGAAGGTGACCAGCACGGAGGCGCTGCGGTCGTGGGGTGAGCTGTGCCGCTGGTTCGGGGAGCAGGCGCCGGGCCCGGGCCCGGCGCGGCTGCGTGTGCCGCCGACACCCGTCGCCATCCGATCCATTGTGGACTGGAAATGGCATCGCGCCGGGGTGGACCTGAAACGGCGGACGACGCTGATCGCCGCGGCCCGCGTCGCGTCGCGGCTGGAGAAAGCCGTGGAACTGAAGGGTGTCGAAGGCCGGGCCTGGCTGCGGAAGGTGCCCGGCATCGGCGTGTGGACCGCGGCGGAGATCGCGCAGCGCGCCTGGGGAGACCCGGACGCGGTGAGCTTCGGCGACTACAACATCCCGTCGATGGTCGGGCACGCGCTGGTCGGCGCGAAACTCGACGACGCCGGGATGTCCGAGGTGCTGGCGCCGTATTCACCGCAGCGGCAGCGCGCGGTGCGCTACCTCTCGACGGCCGGATTCCGCCGCCCGAGGTTCGGGCCGAAGATCGAACTCCGCGACTACCGCGCGATGTGATCGCGCCACCGCCGCGTTTAGTCCTCTGAATGCGGCCGTCAGTTGCCCCAGCCTTGCGGCGGGTAGGGCTGCTGCTGGCTCGGGTACTGCGGCTGCTGCTGCGGGTACTGGTGGTAGGGAAGAGCGGGCGGCTGCGGCTTGCTGTTCGACTTCACGAGGAAGTAGATCCCGACGCCGACCCCGGCCAGGATCAGGGCGCCGACCACCAGTACCAAGAGGAAGACCATGCCGAGAGCCTAACCGGCGATCCGGGCAACAGCCCTGTGGCGGCCGGTCGGGCTTCAGGAACAAGCAGCTCGTTTCCGCGGAGGGCGGTCAGCCCAGCGCGGCGTCGACGATCGCCTTGGCCTCGTCGCGGCCGAGACCCAGCTTCTTCGTCAGCGCGGCGTAGTCGGCTGCCGCCTGCCTCGCGCGTTCGCGGCTTTCGTCGCCGACGGCGCTGACGAACGTACCGGCCCTGCCGCGGGTCTCGATCAGCCCTGCCTCTTCCAGCTCGCGGTAGGCCTTGGCGACCGTGTTCGGGGCGATGCCGAGGTCTTCGGCGAGTTTCCGCACGGTCGGGAGTTTGGCTCCGACGGGCAGGGTGCCGTCGTTGATCCGCTCCGCGTAGGCGGTGCGGACCTGCTCGAAGGGCGGGACCGAGGAGTTCGGGTCGACCCTGACCATGCGGTTTCTCCCTTCGCGGACGGTCGGACTACTGACGGGGCGGGACGACCTGGGTCCGGTCTCCGCCGCCACCGGGGACGACCTGGGTGGCGTCGCCGCCGCCACCGGGCACGACCTGCGTCCGGTCGGCGTTCGCGGGCGACACGACCTGGGTGCGGTCCGCGACCGGCGAGACGACCTGCGTGTGGTCGGCGCCGGCGGGGGAGACCACCTGGGTGCGGTCGGCGCCCGCGGCCGTCTGCTGCTGCGGGGACACCACCTGCGTGCGGTCCGCGCTGCCGTCGATCGGCGGCCCGGCCTGCGGGGCGGGCGGCGGGAAACCGGGCATGGGCGGCTGAGCCGCGGCGAACGGGTTGGGCGCCGGGGCACCGGGCGGCGGCGCGAAACCAGCCGGAGCCGGAGGGGGCGGGAACCCGGGCGCCTGGCCGTAACCGGGCTGAGGCGGCGGGAAACCGGGCTGCTGCTGCCAGTTGCCCTGCGGGGCGGGACCACCGGCGGGCGGGGGAGGCGGCGGGAAGCCGGGGGCCGGGCCGCCACCGCCGAAGTTCGGGTTCTGCGGGAAGGTCATCGGCGGTTTCTTCGCCTGATTGACCTTCACGATGATCACCACGATCACGATGATGATGACGATGATCGCCAGGATCAGCAGAAACCAGCCGAAGCCGTCACCGTCACCGCTGCTGTGGACCCGGACCCGGTCGAGATATGGCGTCAGCGCCGTCAGCATCATTCCCCCTTTAGGACGTCAGCCGACACCCTAACGGCCGGACGTCGCGGGCACGGCGGCTTCCATCAGTTCGGCGAGATCTTCCGACCCTTTCGGCAGGGAATCCACCGGCCACCACCGAAGATCGTCCGATTCGTCGCTTTGGACCGGTTGTGCTCCGCGGGGCGCGCGCACCACGAAACGCACGTCGAAATGCCGGGTCGGCACGCCCAGCGAGCACGTGATCGGGTGGACGTCGAGGTGCACCGGGGCCGGGTCGATCACGAGGTCCTCGATCCCGGATTCCTCTCGCGCCTCACGAAGAGCGGCGTCGGCGAGCGTCGCGTCGCCGGGTTCGCAATGCCCGCCGAGCTGCAACCAGCGACCGACCCGCGGATGCAGGGTGAGGAGCACGTTTTCCGCGTCGGCGTCGAGAAGGACGGCCGACGCGGTGATGTGCCCGGCCGCGCATTCCCGGCGGCAGACGTCGTCGCGGGCGGCGAGGAAGCCGAGATAGGCCTGGCGTAAGGATTCCTGGGCCGCGTCCACCGGTCGCCAACCGGACAAAGTGGACACAACGTCGTCGTGCAGGGTCACAGTTCGAGAAGTCCTTCACCGGGTTCGACGGAACCGCGCGCGGGCGGAAGCGCGGCGGGATGGCCGATCGCGACGGCGCCGAGCGGTTCCCAGCGCTCGTCCAGGCCGAGGACGTCGCGCACGGTGTCCGCCGCGAATATCGTCGACCCGATCCAGCACGAGCCGAGGTCTTCGGCGGCGAGCGCGACCAGCAGGCCCTGCACGGCCGCGCCACCGGCGACGGTGAACATCGTGTGCTCACAAGCGTTCCGGCGCTCGTCGCGATAGGTGTGGGCGCCCTCGGCGACGAGGAACGGCACCACGACTTCGGGCGCGTTGTACAGGATGTCGCCGCGGCTGAGCCGTTTCGCGACCTGCTCGGGCGTGAAGTCGTCACCTTCGAGATCGGCCTGCCACGACGCCTTCATCGCGTCGAGAAGCTTGCGGCGCAAGCCTTCCTCGCGCAGCCACACGAACCGGACCGGCTTCGTGTGATGCGGCGCGGGCGCCGTCAGCGCCGTCCCGACCGCACGGCGGAGCACCTCGGGGTCGACCGGCTCGTCGGTGAACGACCGGATCGAACGCCGCGCGAGCACGGCTTCCCGGCGACCCTGCGCGATGGATTCGTTGGTACCGAGGCGGAACAGGTCCTCCTCGACCGGGCGCAGCAGTTTGCGGGCGGTCGAACCGTCGTCGGTCGGCTGGAGGCCGCGCACGACGGCGACCGGCGTCCCGCCGAGCTTGCCCTTGACCAGATCCGCGGCGGCGGCGAGTTCGTCGGCGATCGCCACCTCGGTGACCGCGAGTTCGTTGCCCTGGCTGTCGACCTCACCCGCGTACGAGTGCAGCACCCGCAGACCGGACGCGCCGATCGCGGCGTCGGTCTGCCCGACCCGCCACGCGCGGCCCATCGTGTCGGTGACGACGACGGCGACCTCGACGCCGAGCCGTTCACGCAACCCGTTCCGCAACGCGAGCGCGGAAGCGTCCGGATCGGACGGCAGCAGGGCGACCTCGCCGGAGGCCACGTTCGACGCGTCGACGCCGGACGCCGCCTGCACGATGCCGAGCTTGTTCTCGGTGATCACCGTCCGGTTGATCCGCGCGATCACCCGGACGGATTCTTCTTCGACGAGCTTGCGCCGGGCGGCGTCGCGCTCCTCGGGGTCGGACGGGACCCGGATCAGCATGCCCTCGGTCTTGGAGACGATCTTGCTCGTCACGACCAGGACGTCGCCCGAGCGCAGCCACGGGGCCGCCTCGACGATGGCGCCGGTCAGGTCGTCGCCGGGACGGAACTCCGGCAGGCCTTCGACCGGCAGGATCTCGATCTTCGCCGAAGCATGGTCAGTCAACGGAAACTCCCGCCAGATCGAAGGCGGCACGCACCATGGCGGCCGTCGCGTCCACATCGGACATCAGCAGGGGTACGTCGCGGACGGCGACCCCCGGCACGTCGACGGTCTCGCCCTCGGAGACCAGCCAGCCGTCGAGGACGCCGTCGGATTCCTTGCGGGAGCCGTAATGCCGCCCGACGGCCTCGGCCGAGGTCTCCACGCCGATCGCGCTCAGGCAGGCGTCGGCCATCCCGCGCAACGCCTTCCCGCCGATGATCGGCGAGACACCGACGACCTTGGCGCGCGTCTTCCGCAGCGCGTCGCGGATTCCCGGGACACCGAGCGTCGTACCCACCGAGACCACCGGATTGGACGGCGCGAACAGCACGATGTCGGCGGCCGCGATCGCGTCGAGCACGCCCGGCGCCGGTTTGGCCTCGTCGGCGCCGACGGCGATGATCGAATGCGCCTTCGGCTCGGCGCGGTAGCGCACCCACCACTCCTGGAAGTGGATCGCCTTGCGCTGGTCCGGATCCTCCGGGTCGTCGATCACGACATGCGTTTCGACGCGGTCGTCCGACATCGGCAGCAGGCGCACGCCCGGCTGCCAGCGATCGCACAGCGCCTCGGTGACCTGCGAGAGCGGATAGCCCGCGCGCAGCATCCGCGAACGGATCAGATGCGTCGCGATGTCCTTGTCGCCCAGGCCGAACCAGGTCGGCTCGGCGCCATAGGCGGCGAGCTCCTCCTTGACCGTCCAGGTCTCCCCGGAGTGGCCCCAGCCGCGCTCCTCGTCGATCCCCCCGCCGAGGGTGTACATGCAGGTGTCCAGGTCCGGGCAGATGCGCAGACCGTGCATCCACACGTCGTCCCCGGTGTTCACCAGCGCGGTCACCTCGTGCGGCGATTCCGGCGCGGAACCGGTCGCGGGCAGACCCAGTGCTTGTTTGACCCCCAGCAGGAAGCGGGCCCCGCCCACTCCGCCGACCAAAATGACGACCTTCACGACGGGCGATCCTCGCACGCCCCCGGAGCCGGGGCCCAGTAGCGGTACCTGTGGTGCTCCGTACAGCCCAGGCTTTCGTACAGCTTCAGCGCGCCGGAGTTCGCCACCGCGACCTGCAGCACCATCCCCCTCGCGCCCTGAGCGGCGCCCCAGGCGCCCACGGCGTTCATCAGCCCGCGTGCCAGCCCTCGCCGCCGGAATTCCGGCCGTACCTCCAGCCGGGCGATGTGCAGCCACTCGCCGACGACCGCTCCGCGCACCGCGCCGGCCGTGACGCCGTCCAGCTCCACGAGGCCGAAGCCGACCTTGCCGGTGCCGAGAACATGCCGCGGCGCCTCCGGCGGGTCCGCGCTGCCCGCCGTCATCTCCCACCATCCGGACGTCGGCTCGTCGAGAATCTCCGCTCCCGCCGAGGTCCCCTGCGCGAGTGGCCCGGTCAGGACGCGGACCTCGTGCGCGGGCCGATGTTCCACATACTGGACCCAGCCGCAGGCGGCGATGGCGTCCTCCAGGGACGTGTTCTGGATCACCTGAACGACCGGCGGGATGGCATGATCGTGGGCGAAGTCACAGACCGCCCGCAAGGCGTCTGGCAGCGGTTTTCCCGGGTCACCGATCGCCAGGGCACTGTTGGCCCGGGCGGTGAACCCGTCCGCCCAGCGGAGCCTCCAGTCACCGATCCGGCTCTCCAGCAGGGGAGTCCAAGCCCGGCTACAGGTGAGCTCGAGCATTTCCGCACTGTTCACGGTTAGATTGTGCCAAGGAAGGCAGTGGAGGGACCCCGATGAGCATCGCGCGCAAGGACGACAGGCACAACGAAGACCTCGTCCGCGAGATCTCGGACGGCTTCAACCGGGCGTTGGGCGCGGAAAAGGCCGTCGAGACGGACACAGAAGCGGCGAAGCCCGCCGCGCCGAAGTTCGTCATCACCGGGGACAGCAGGGCCACTCCGCCGCCGCGCCGGAAAGACCGCTGAAAGCCCATACCCGGGGTACGGCTAAGGGTGGCCTAAGCGGGCCGGTCGCGCCCGTGGGCGCGTAATGTCCGTTGCAGACTGGTGAAGCAGAGATAAAGCAGGAGTGCGCAGTGACCTACGTGATCGCCGAGCCCTGCGTCGACGTGCTCGACAAGGCGTGTATCGACGAGTGCCCCGTGGATTGCATCTACGAGGGTGACCGCATGCTGTACATCCACCCGGACGAATGCGTCGACTGCGGTGCCTGCGAGCCGGTCTGCCCCGTCGAGGCGATCTACTACGAGGACGACGTCCCCGACGAGTGGAACGACTACACCAAGGCCAACGTCGACTTCTTCGACGAACTCGGCTCGCCCGGTGGCGCCTCCAAGGTCGGCAAGACCAGTCACGACCCCGCCTTCATCAAGGCTCTTCCCCCGCAGGGCGAATGAGCCGGGTCGCTCTTCCCGATTTTCCCTGGGATTCCCTCGCCGAGGCCAAGGCGAAGGCCCAGGCGCATCCCGGCGGCATCGTCGACCTGTCGATCGGCACGCCGGTGGACCCGGTCCCCGAGAGCATCCGCGCGGCGCTCGCATCCGTGTCGGAGATCCCGGGGTACCCGACCACGCACGGGATCCCCGAGCTCAGGGCCGCCGCGATCGACGCGCTTTCGCGGCGGCACGGCATCGAGGGGATTCCCGAGGCGGCCGTGCTGCCGACGATCGGTTCCAAGGAACTGGTCGCTTCGCTGCCGCGGCAGCTGGGGTTCGGCCCCGGCGATCTCATCGTGATCCCCGAGGTGGCGTACCCGACCTACGAGGTCGGCGTGCTGCTGGCGGGTGCTTCCCTGCTGCGCGCGGACAGCACCTTCGCGCTCGGCCCGCAGCGGCCCGCGATGTTGTGGATCAACTCGCCGTCCAACCCGACCGGACGCGTGCTCGGTGTCGACCACCTGCGTAAAGTCGTCGAATGGGCGCGCGAACGCGATGTCCTCGTGGTCTCCGACGAGTGTTATCTGGCGCTGGGCTGGGAAAGCGAGCCCGTGTCGATCCTGCACCCGTCGGTGCACGGCGGCTCCCTCGACGGTCTGCTGGCCGTCCACTCGCTGTCGAAGTCCGCGAACCTGGCCAGCTACCGCGCCGGATTCGTCACCGGTGACCCGAAGCTCGTCGCCGGGCTGCTGGAGATCCGCAAGCATTCCGGGCTGATCGTGCCGCGGCCGGTGCAGGAGGCCATGGTCGCCGCGCTGAAGGACGACGAAGCGCTTGCCGTGCAACGGGAACGCTACGCTCGCCGCCGGCTGGTGCTGCGGAAGGCGTTGCTGGACAGCGGTTTCGAGATCTCGCATTCCGAGGCCGGGCTGTATCTCTGGTCCACGCGCGGGGAATCCGCGCTCGACACCGTCGACTGGCTGGCCGATCGCGGCATCCTCGCCGCGCCGGGCACGTTCTACGGGCCGACCGGTGGGCAGCACGTCCGGATCGCCCTGACCGCGACGGACGAGCGGATCGACGCGGCCGTGGAGCGGCTCGCCTCCTGATCAGGGCACGTCGCGGCCCGTGAAGCCCCGGTAGATGAACCGCGTCAGCGCCTCGATGGCTTCCTCCTCGGAGACCGACGACGGGTCCAGCAGCCACGTGTGCGCGAATCCGTTGACCAGTTCGGCCATCATCGCGAGCGTGACCCGCTCCGACGCCGGGAGTTCCATGCCCGCCTCGGTGATGTACCCGAGGTGGTCCAGAAGGTCCGCCGCCTGAGCGGCGCCGAAGCGCGCATAGGTGCGTGCGAACTCGTCGCTGACCATCGCGGCCTGGCGCAGCGCGAGCATCGTCGCGGCGTTGTCGCGGTGGAAGTTCCAGTACTCGCAGACGTGCCAGTGCACGGCTTGCGGGTCGGTGAAGTCGGGCAGGTGCTCCGGTGAGGCCGCGTTGACGTCGCTCTCCGCCGCGAGGTCCTCGAGGAGCGCTTCGAGCAGTTCTTCCTTGCTCGAGAAGTGGTTGTAGAACGAACCCGCCGCGCGTCCGGCCTCGGCCGTGATGTCGGTGATCTTGGTGTTCAGGTACCCCTTCGCCGCGAAAACGCGCTTCGCCGCCTCCTTGAGCGCGGCCTCGGTCTCCGCCGCCTTCTCCTTGCGGCTCGTCGCCGTCATCGGCACCTCCTTGACACGGAAGGCTAGCAACGGCCAAACTGAATCAGGATTCACTGAATTCTAATTCATCGGAGGGGTAATGACCGAGGTGCTGATCGCGGGAGCCGGTCCGACCGGGCTCACGCTGGCCATCGATCTCGCGCGCCGCGGCGTCGGCGTGCGGATCGTGGAGAAGGCCGAGACGTTCTTCGAGGGCTCGCGCGGCGACGGGCTGCAACCGCGCACGCTGGAGGTCTTCGAGGATCTCGGCGTGCTGGACGCGGTCCTGGCGGTCGGCCAGGTACCCGTGCCGATACGGATCCACCTCGGCGGCGAGGTCGTCGGGGAGCGGATGATGGCCGAGCTCGTCGAGCCGACTCCGGACGTGCCGTATCCGAACGGGTTCTTCCTCGGCCAGTCGCGGACCGAAGGGATCCTGCGCGACCGGCTCGCCGAATTCGGCGTCCAGGTCGAGCTCGGCACGCCGTTGCTCGGTTTCGAGCAGGACGCCGGCGGCGTGACGGCCGAACTGCCGGGCGAGCGGGTGCGGGTCGACTACCTCGTCGGCGCCGACGGCGGGAAGAGTTTCGTGCGCAAGTCGCTGGGGATCGCGTTCGAGGGCACCACCGACGAATCGATCCGCATGCTGCTCGGCGATGTCCAGGCCGAGGGGCTCGATCGCGCGTACGGGCATTGGTTCGCGAAGCCCGAAGACCCGATGTCGGGGATCGGGCTCACGCCGCTGCCCGGCGTACCGCACTTCCAGTTCGCCGCGCCGCTGGGCGAAGAGGAGGTCGAGGCGTCGCTCGGCACGTTGCAGGCCCGGCTCGACGAGCTGTCCGGCGGCGGGGTCCGGTTGCACGATCTCGCCTGGTCGACGGTTTGGCGGCCCAACATCCGGCTCGCCGAGCGGTTCCGGGAGGGCCGGGTGTTCCTCGCGGGCGACGCCGCGCACGTCCATCCGCCGACCGGAGGGCAGGGGCTCAACACCGGCGTCCAGGACGCGTACAACCTGGGCTGGAAGCTCGCCGACGGTTCACCGGAGCTGCTCGACAGCTACGAGCCCGAACGGCGCGGGGTCGCCGCGCGGGTGTTGAAGATCAGCACCGAAATCCTCGAGAAGTACAAGGAAGGCGCGGACGACGCGCACGACCGCGGGGAGAACACGCGCCAGCTCGACATCGGGTATCGCGGCGGCCCGCTCGCGCCTGCGGCGACCGGCCGGATCCGGCCCGGCGATCGGGCACCGGACGCGCCGCTGAAGGACGCGAACGGCAAGTCCGTCCGGCTGTTCGAGCTGCTGCGCGGCCCGCAGGCGACGGTGCTGGTGTTCGGTGACGGCCCGGCGCCCGACGGCGCGCGGCGGATCCTGCCAGCGGGCAACGCGTTGTCCGACGCGGATTTCGAGGACGTCGGCGGGCACGCCTTCGCCGCGTATGAGGCCGGGAACGGGCGGCAGGTGCAGATCCGCCCGGACGGCTACATCCGTGCGCTCACCGCCTGAGCGGCCTGGTCGACTTCGGCCCAGACGTCGCGCCACGCGGCACGGACTTCGGCGCGGCGCAGCAGTTCCTTCTCCGCGATCCGGCCGGCGATGAAGGCGAGTTCGACGTCGGTCGTGTTCAAGGCGCCTCGCATGCGTTCGGCGGCGACGCAGGCATCCTGGTGGTCACCGAGGACGGTCTGGAAGTTCTTCGTGGCCTTGATCAGCCGCTGGATCCGCTCCGCCTGCTTCTTCTTCGCAGCGGGCTTGGCCATCTCGGCGGCGTAGCGGAGTTTCTTGCCGTAGATGCGAAGCGCGTGAAGGTCGTCGTCCGGGGGATCGGCGGGAAGGGCCTTTACGGCCTTTGCGAGCTTTCGATGCGGCTTCGCGAGACCGGCGACGAGGTCGGCCGAGGTCTGGGGACTTTCCTCGGCTTCTTCGGTGGTGGGCTGCCGGGCGAGGCGGCCGATGTCCTGCAGCAGCGAGGCGTACCGGGGGCTGGCGAGCGCGCGGGTGAGCCGCCGCTTCGCGACGCCGCGCTCGGTGACGAACTTCGACACCAGGCGGCGTGCGGCAGGCTGGTCGCGCACCTCGAACTCAGCGACGACCTCGCGGAGATGCCCGATCAGGACGTCGTAGTCGCGCACGTCGCCGAGGCTTTGGCCAAGCCAGCCGAGTTCGGCGCGCACGGGCTCGGCGTCCGGGCCGACGAGGCGGCCTGAGAGCTTGAGGACGCTCCGCATACGGCGCAGCGCGACCCGCATCTGATGCAGATCTTCGGGGTCGGCGCCGGATTTGGTGCCCGGTTCGTGCGTGAGGAGTGCGCGGATCTCGACGTCGAGTTTGACCCGGACGTGGGTGGCCGCCGGATCGTCCGGCCCGGCTTTCGCGGGACGGTCGCCGAGCCCGAGCGCGGCCGGAGTGGTCGAAGGGGCGTTCTTGCGCGGCAGGGTCTCGGCTGTCACAAGATGAATTCTAGGTGAACCGGCAAGGTGGTCCAGGCCGTGAGAGAAGCAAGGGACCTTTGCTACCGCCCTCCGGGGGAGAGTGGTAGCAAAGGTCCCTTGCTCTCTTTTGGTGCAGCCGAGGATGTCGCGAAAGCCACTTTCGGGACATCAGACGTCGCGAAAGTGGCTTTCGCGACACTCGAGAGACCCCAGGCGGTAGCAAAGGTCCCTTGCTCCCGCGCGCGCGTCCGAAGCCCACACCGTCAGTCAGCATCGCTACGCGGGGTGAGGGGTGTGTGGAAATAGGGACACTCAACGTCTCTATCTCCACGCACCCCCTGCCCGCGCGGTAGCAAAGGTCCCTTGCTCTCTTTCCGCAGGTCAGTTGGCGTGCAGGGCCGCGTTCAGCTCGATGCCGACGCCGGTGCGCGCGACGACCTCGACGGCGCCGGTCCCGGAGTTCCGCCGGAACACCGCGCCCGAGATGCCGGACAGCTCCAGCGCCTTCACGACCTTGCCCTCGAAGGTCACCTTCGTGCCCGCCGTGACGTACAGGCCCGCTTCGACGACAGAGTCGTCACCGAGCGAGATGCCGACGCCGCCGTTCGCGCCGATCAGGCAGCGCTCGCCGATCGAGATGGTCTCCTTGCCGCCGCCGGACAGCGTGCCCATGATCGACGCGCCGCCGCCGACGTCGGAGCCGTCGCCGACCACGACGCCCGCCGAGATCCGGCCTTCGACCATGGAGGCGCCGAGCGTGCCGGCGTTGAAGTTGATGAAGCCCTCGTGCATGACCGTGGTGCCGTTGGCCAGATGCGCGCCGAGCCGGGCGCGGTCGGCGTCGGCGATGCGGACGCCGGCGGGCACGACGTAGTCCACCATCCGCGGGAACTTGTCCACGCCGTAGACGGTGACGTTGCCGCGCGCCCGCAGCCGCAGCCGGGTCGCCTCGAAGCCCTCGACGGGGCACGGCCCATGGTTGGTCCACACGACATTCGCCAGCAGGCCGAAGATACCGTCGAGGCTCGCGCCGTGCGGCCGGATCAACCGGTGCGACAGCAGGTGAAGCCGCAGGTAGACGTCGTGCGTGTCGCCGGGGGCGTCGGCGAGCCGGGCGATGGTGGTGCGGACCGCGACGACCTCGACACCGCGGTCGGTGTCCGGGCCGAGCTGGGCGGCCGCGGCCTCGCCGAGGGCTTCGGAAGCCTCTTCGGCGGTCAGCCGCACCGTGCCGGCCTCGCTGTCGGTGCCGTCGGTCAGCTTGGGCAGCGGGAACCAGGTGTCCAGTACCGTGCCGTCGGTCGTGACGGTGGCCAGTCCGACGCCGGTGGCGCCGGTCGTTTCGGGGTCAGGGGTCTGCTCGCTCACGACCTGAACGGTAACCCAGTGACCGGCCTCAGCCGTCGACGAGGCTCTTCACACTGGTCAGCGCCGTCGCCATGTCGCCGAGCGCTTGGCCGCACGGGCCGCCGGGGGCCACCTGGTCCTGGCAGTTCGCGGTGCGGAAGGCGGCGATCGGGCGCTCCAGCGCGTCGGCGTGCGACGCCAGGTCCGGGCGGCGTTTGCGGATGGTGCCCGCGGCGCTGAAGAGCTCGGTCACGTACTTCTGGCAGCCCTTGGGCGATTCGGTACCCGGCGCGACATAGCACTGGTCGGTGCTCAGCGCCTTGAGCTTGATCGGCAGCACGTCCGGCCCGGTGCTCTGGGTCGGCCGGACCTTCACCGGGACTTCGCTCGATCCGCACCCGCTGAGCACCAAGAGGAGGGCGACCAAGATCGTTCGCATGCGCACTCCTTCACGGTAGTCCCGGGCCCCCGGCGGTACGGTGCGGGCATGCCTTCGCTCGACTTGCACGCCGATCCCGTCGACCTCACCGCCGCGCTGGTGGACATCTTCAGCGTCTCGGAGCAGGAGAAGGTGATCGCGGACACCGTGCAGGCCGCGCTCCAGGCGCAGGCGCCGCATCTCGAGGTGATCCGCAACGGTGACGCCGTCCTCGCGCGTACGAACCTCGGCCGCCCGTCGCGAGTGCTGCTGGCCGGGCATCTCGACACCGTTCCGGTCAACGAGAACCTGCCCGTGCGCCGTGAGGGGACCGGTGACGACGAGATCCTGCACGGTCTCGGCACCGTCGACATGAAGAGCGGCGACGCCGTCTTCCTGCATCTCGCCGCCGCGCTCCGGGAGCCGAGGCACGACATCACCTTCGTGTTCTACGACTGCGAAGAGATCGAAGCGACGAAGAACGGTCTCGGTCGCATCGAGCGCGAGCTGCCCGAGTGGCTGCGAGCCGACCTCGCCATCCTCGGTGAGCCGTCGAACGGCGGGATCGAGGGCGGTTGCCAGGGCACGATGCGGATCGAGATCCGCGTCGACGGCGTCCGGGCGCACACGGCGCGCGGCTGGATGGGCGTCAACGCGATCCACGGTCTCGCCGAGCCGCTGCGCAGGCTGGCCGAATACACGCCGCGCGTGGTCGACATCGACGGCCTGACCTACCGCGAAGGCTTGCAGGCCACGAAGATCGGCGGTGGTGTCGCGGGCAACGTGGTCCCGGACGAAGCCGTGCTCACGATCAACCACCGGTTCGCGCCCGACAGGAGCGCCGAACAAGCCGAGGCGCACCTTCGCGAGGTCTTCGAGGGTTACGACGGCAAGATTGTCGACTTGTCGCCTGGCGCGCTGCCCGGGTTGAGCGCTCCCGCCGCTGCCGAGCTGGTCGCCGCGGCGGGAGGCAAGGCGGTCGCGAAGCTGGGCTGGACCGACGTCGCGCGCTTCGCGGCTCTCGGGATTCCGGCGGTGAACTTCGGTCCAGGTGACCCGACGCTGGCGCACACCCGGCAGGAGAACGTGCGCGCGGGCGAGATCCGTCAGGTCGCCGCGGTGCTGCGCGAATTCCTCAGCTAGCCAGGGCGAGCCATTCGCCGAGGGCCTGCTCTGGGCCGCCGTAGGTCAAATGCGAGATGGCGAACATCGGGGCGACCACGCGGCTCCAGGCGTACAGCCTTTCCTCGTCGAGCCCGCACGCGTCCGCCACCGAACGGCAACGGGCCTCGACGCCTTCGTGCCCGGCGCCGCTCACCACGTAGTCGACGGCGTCAAAGCACGGATCACCCACGCACGCCTTCGGATCGATCGCGATCAGACCGCGCGAGCCGCCGTCCAAGGCGTTGCCGAGATGCAGATCGCCGTGGAGCAACACGACTCCAGTCTGCGTGTCCAGCAGCTTTTCGCAGCGTTCGATCGCCCGCTGCCAGGTGTCCGGACTGATCCTGGCGGCGATGGCCGGTTCGGTGATCCGCTTGCCGATCCGGTCGAACGACTCCTCGAACCGGCCGCGCAGGCTCCACGGCCAATCCGCGGGCGGGGCGACGGAATGCAGCGCGGTGAGCAGTTCTCCCCACTGTCCCGGCAGGGCCGACGGCGGCAGGTCCTCGGCCGGGGTGCCCGGCCGGATCTCTTCCAGCACCATCGCGCCGGCGTCCGGGTCGGCGGCGAGGACGGCGGGCACCCGGCCCGAGGGCGCGAACACCCGCAGCATTTCGAGTTGTTTGGTCAGCAGTGCCCCGTCCGGGCTGAGTTTGAGCACCGCCGGTGTCCCGTCGGACCAACGGCAGCGCAGGACGACGGACGAAGCCCCGCTTTCGAACAGCTCGCCGAGCTCGAAGTCCCATCGGGCGGCCAGCCGCGCGGCGAGGGCGGGGACCCCGGCGAGCCATCCGTCGGCGTCGGCGCCGAACCGGTTCACCAAACGCGCACTGATGTCTTGCAAGTCCACTTCGGTCACTGGGAAACGTCCTCCTCGGCTCCGAGAAGGAGCAGTCCACGCCGCAGTAGGTCCGCGGCCTCTTCGAAGCGCCCCTGATCGCGAAGGAGCTCTCCCGCTTTGTCGATCGAAGCTGCCAAGACGCCGCGAGTGTCGTGAAGGGCGGCTACGTCGATGGCGTGCGCGAAGCCTGCTTCGGCTGTTTCGAGGTCTCCACGGGCCAAGGCCAGTGAGCCCTGCTGGTACGTGAGTGAAGCGGACAGCGGCGAGTCCTCGGGGATGGCTTCGGTCGCTTCGGACAGTAGCGCGGCGGCGTCGTCGAGACGACCGAGTTCCCGGCAAACGTCGGCGAGCTCCAGCGTGACCGTGTGATCGGGTGCCGCCGCGCGTGACGCGCGAAGGTCCGCGAGAGCGCCTTCGAGGTCGTCGGCACGTCGGTGCAGCGCCCGCGCGAACAGACACCGCGCCAGCACCGGCCGCAGTGCGCGTTCGTGGAGCAGGTCGTGCAGGGCCGACACGGCGGCGACCGCGTCGGCCAGCCGTCCTTCGCCGAGATAGGACTCGGTCAGCCGTCGCTGGTTCTCGGCGAGCTCGGTCAGGATCTCCTCACCGCGAGCCAGTCGAAGAGCCGCTCCCGCGTGCTGCGCGGCCAGGACGTTCTCGCCGAGGCGGAGCTGCCCGTCGGCGAGGTACGCGTGCAGGGTCAGCAGGAGCACCGGATGCGGATGACGCCCGAGGCTCGCGTCGAGCGCGGTCCGGAGCAGGTGCATCGCGTGATGCGGCTCGCCCCGGTCGATCAGGGCGTTCGCCCGCAACGCGGCGGCCAGTTCGCGGTACGGCGGGATGTCGCCGTCGAGCGCGGCCTCGGCGGCGGCCACCGACCGCGTCCTGGCGTCGCCCTCGGTGAACCGCGCGAGCCACAGCCAGGCGAGCCCGGCCTGGCGGTGGCGGCCGATCTTCTCGGCTCGCCGGGCCAGCCGCCGCATCTTCGGCGCCGAACCCTTCCCCGCCAGGAAGTCCTCCGCGGCGGCCGCGATGTCCAGGTCGAGCCGGACGTCGTCGCGGGGCGACGTCACGCCGAGCAGTTCGCCGGTGTCCACGCCGAGTCGCGCGGCGAAATGGCGTACCGCGTCACCGGAGGGTGTCCGCGCGCCCGTCTCGACGGACGAGACATACGCGGCGGTGTAGTGCGGTTCGGCGAGTTCACGCTGGGTGAGGCCGCGTTCGGCGCGGAGCCGCCGTAGCCGTCCGCCGACCTCCTCGCCCATGAACGGGAACGATACGGGCGGGCGCGCCGAAAGGTTGCGCGCGCGGTCCCACAACCTCTCCAGGCGCCTGCTCGTACTCCTCGATGTGACCGCAGATCTCCGGGAGGACCGATGACCGCGCGCCGGGCACTGGCTCTCGCCGTGTGCGTCTTGGTGGTGTCCGGCTGCGAAACCCATGCGGTCGCCCCTCCCGCCGTGATACCGGTGACCGTTCCCTCGACGACGTCGTCCTCCGCGCCGAAGCCCGTGCTTGCGCCGCCGTCCGCCGAGATCCCACTCGGCGAGGGTCCGGTCGCTGGACACTCGGGGAGGCTGCTGCGGTACCGCCTTGCCGTCGAAGCCGACATCGCGGGTGTGAGCGTCGACGACTTCACCAAGACTGTCGAACTCACCTTGGCGGATCCGCGCGGCTGGACCGCCGGCGGGCGATGGCGGTTGCAGCGGGTCGGCCCGGACGATCCGGCCGATTTCACGATCCACCTCGCCACGCCGGGGACCCGGGACGTGCTGTGCGGCAGGCCCGACGGCTACACCTCGTGCCGCAACGGGAACAACGTCGTGCTCAACGTCGCGCGCTGGGCGAACGGCGTGCCCGGTTACGGCGCGCCGCTGACGGTCTATCGGCAGTACATGGTCACGCACGAGGTCGGGCACCGGCTCGGGCGCGGCCACGAGAAATGTCCCGTGCCGGGCGCGCTCGCGCCGGTGATGCAGCAGCAGACGCTCGGCCTGCACGGCTGCGCCCCGAATCCGTGGCCCTACCCCGACGGGAAGCAGCACTCGGGTCCTTCGGGGGAGTACGACGACCCGATCCCGACCGGCGAATCGTGAGTTACGCCTTCAATCACGCGAGTTACGCCTCTGATCACGCGAGTTCGCCGGTTCCACACGGCGAGCCCGCGTGACCGAACTCGTAACTCGCGTGATCAGAAGGCGAACTCGCGTGTTTGAAGGCGTAACTCGCGTGATTGGAAGGCGAACTCGCGTGATCAGGTGGACGACACGCGTGATCAGACGGACGACACGAGGATCAGCGGCCCTGTAGCGACTTCACGTTCTGGCCGAAGGTCCAGTTCCGCGAGCCGTCCCAGTTGATCGACCAGGTCATCAGGCCCTTCAGCGCCGGAATGCTGCGGTACGCCTGCGAAACCAGGCTCGGCGACATGTAGCCGCCGCCGGCGCCGGCCTGCGCGGGCAGGCCCGGGGCCTGCTTGTCGTAGGGGACACGGATCGTCTGGCCCTGGATCACCAGGCCCTTGTCGAGGCAGTTGGTCTGCGCGACGAAGCCCTGGACCGTCCCGGCCTGGTACGAATCGCCGGAGCAGCCGTACATGCTTCCGTTGTAGTACTGCATGTTCAGCCACCACAGCCGGCCGTTGTCCGCGTACTTCTTGATGATCGGCAGGTACGCGCCCCAGATCGAGCCGTAGACGACGCTGCCGCCGGTGACGTACGCGGTCTCCGGCGCCATGGTGAGCCCGAAGTTCGGCGGCATCGCGGCGAGGACGCCGTCGATGATGCGGATGAGGTTCTTCTGCGAAGCCGAAAGCGTGTTGATGTTCCCGCTGCCGGTGAGGCCGGTTTCGATGTCGATGTCGATCCCGTCGAAGTTGTACTTCTTCAGGATCGGCACGATGGTCGCGACGAATTTGTCCGCCACGGTCGCCGAATTCAGGTCGATCCCCGCGGTGGCGCCGCCGATGGACATCAGGATGGTCGCACCGGCGTCCTTCGCGGCGCACATTTCGGATGGCGTCGCGACCTTCACAGTCGCGTCCATCCCATCCTCCCATTTCGCCGTTCCGTCGGACAGGATGACCGGAAAGGCCGCGTTGATCACGTTGTATCCATTGGCCTTGATGCGGGCGTCGGTGATCGGGATCCAGCCCATCGGCGGATGGACGCCGTTCGAGGCGCCGTCCCAGTTCTCCCAATAACCCTGCAGGACCTTGCCCGCGGGCTTCGATTTGACCGCGCAGACCTCGGCGTCGGGTGACGCCTGCGCCGAGCCCAGTGCGACGAGGGTGGTGACGGCGAGTACCGCCGCGCCGGTGATTGCGAGCAGCCGTGAGACGCGACCGAACATACCCAGCTCCCATCTCGAAAGCGGTTTGAACGAACAGGAAGCGGCCGTTCGGCTCAACATAGGTCGCGGTACCCGGCCCACGCTACCGACGATCGGGTGGTCTAGACCAGATATCGAAGAGTTGCCCGAAAATCCCTCTCACGCACGAAGGCCATCCCACGAGGCCGGGTGTCCTCGTGAGATGGCCTTCGCTATTCGGATGGTCAGACGGTGATGGTCCAGCTGTCGAGCGTGCCGGTGTCCTGCGCGTAGGCGTCGTAGAGCACGAGCGTCCAAGTGCCGGAAGCGGCTTCGTTGGTCACCGGCACCGAGTACGTCCTGGTGCCGAGATCCGTACAGGGCAGGGAACCGGTCGGCTTGACCGAGTACGTGCTGCCGTCTGGGGCCTTCAGGCTGATCCGGAGGTCCTCGGAGCAGGTGTGCGTCCCGGTGATCGAGACCTTCACCGGCGAGGTCGCCGCGCCCGTCGCGCTGGACGTGATCGGGCTGTTGACCGTCGCGTAGTCGTTCAGCGCGAAGTCGGTCCCGTTGGTGAACGTGCGCACGCTGACGTCGCCGACGGTGAGCGTGTACTGCGCGGTGCGGTCCACCGAGGTCCCGTCACCGGTCACCGTGATCGTGCTGGTGCCGTTGGGGGTGCTCGCCGACGTCGCGATGGTGAGCGTCGAGGAGCCGCCGGACTGCACCGAAGCGGGGTTGAACGTCGCGGTCGCTCCGGCGGGGAGACCGCTGGCGCTCAGCGAAACCGCTTGCGCCGAACCGGAAGTCGTCGCCGTGTTGACCGTCACGGTTGTGGACTGTCCCGCTTGGACGGTGCCGGAAGACGGCGAGAGACCGAGCGAGAAGTCGGGACCAGTCGACGTGCCGACGGCGAGCTTCCACAGCGCGTACGCGATCGCGTCGCTGTTCTTCTCCAGCGGGGTGTCCGGGATGTTCGACAGCGTGTCGCAGGCGCGGTGGTAGCAGCTGTCGAACGCCCTTCCGGCGGTGCCGCCCCATTTCTGTTGCTGCGCCGCGCTCTTCGTGTATCCGGCGCCGGTCGCGAGGCCGCCGACCGGGATGCCCGCGCTCTTGAACGAAGCGTGGTCCGAACGGCCGTCGCCCTCGGTGTCGCCCTCGGTCTGGATGCCGATCGTGCGGAAGTACTCGTCGAACACGGCCTTGACCGAAGCGACGTCGTCGTAGACGAAGTAACCCCAGTTGTCCGAGCCGATCATGTCGAAGTTCAGGTAGGTCTTGATCTTCGTGCGCTCGGTCTGCGGCAGGCTGTTCACGTAGAACTTGGACCCGCGCAGGCCGGACTCCTCGTCGGCCCACCAGCCGAAGCGGACCCGCTTGGCCATCGTGGGATTCTCGCGGGCCAGGGTCAGCGCGACTTCGAGGATCGAGGCCGAACCCGAGCCGTTGTCGTTGATGCCGGGGCCGGCGCTGACGCTGTCGAGGTGTGCGCCGAGCATGATGACCTGGCTGGCGTCACCCTGCGGCCATTCCGCGATGATGTTCTGGTTCGAGCCCGCGCAGCTCGTGCAGGACTGCAAGGTGACGTTGTAGCCCGCGTCGCGCAGCTTCTGCGCCACATAGGACACCGACGCCGGATAGCCCGGCCGCCCGGCGGCGCGGTTGCCGCCGTTCTGGTTCGCGATGGTCTGCAATGCGCTCAAATGCGCCTTGACGTTGGCAAGCGAGATGTCCGGTGCGGCGGCGGCCGTGACCGCCTGCGCGGGTGCCGTGACGACACCCAGTACGGCGGCCATGCCGACGATGGCCGCTCCTATTCGCTTTCCCCACTTCATGCCGGGGTCTTCCTTTCTGAGGTGATGGTCCGTGAAGGCCTCCTTCCCCACGCTGAAGTAGGGAAGGAGGCCTTCACGGAACGGGGATCAGACGGTGATCGACCAGCTGGAGAGCGTGCCGGTGTCCTGGGCGTAGGCGTCGTAGACCACGAGGGTCCACGTACCGGCCGCGACTTCGTTGGTCACGTTCACCGAGTAGTTCCGGGTGCCCAGATCGGTGCAGGGCAAGGAACCGGTGGGCTTGACCGAGTACGTGCTGCCGTCGGGGGCCTTCAGGCTGATGCGGAGGTCCTCGGAGCAGGTGTGCGTCCCGGTGACCGACACCTTCACCGGCGAGACCGCGTTGCCGGTGGCGGTCGAGGTGATCGGGCTGTTCACCGTGCCGTAGTCGTTCAGCGCGTAGTCGGTGTCGTTGGTGTAGGTGCGCACGTCGCCGCCGGTGCCGACGGTCAGCTTGTACTGCGCGGTGCGCGCGCCGCTGGCCCCGGTGCCGGTCACCGTGATGGTGCTGGTGCCGTCAGGCGTGCTCGCCGACGTCGCGATGGTGAGCGTCGAGGAGGCGCCGGACTGCACCGAAGCGGGGTTGAACGTCGCGGTCGCTCCGGCGGGGAGGCCGCTCGCGCTCAGCGAAACCGACTGCGCCGTGCCGTTGGTGGTCGCGGTGTTCACCGTGACCGTGGCCGACTCGCCGGGCTTGACCGAGCCCGACGCCGGGGTGACGCCGACCGAGAAGTCGTTGCCCTGCGGGGTGCACGAGGTCGGCTCACCGGTCGCCGCGGTGACGCTGATGGCGTCCCACGCCGCCTTGGTGGTGTTGAACTCGGTGCAGGAACCCGGGTACAGCGCGAGCGCCGCTTCGAGGGTTGCCTTGCGGGCCGCCTTGTGGTTCCAGCTGGAGGTCTTCTTCAGCAGGCCGTTGTAGAAGATCTTCCCGGCCTTCTGGATGCCGATCCCGGTGATCGAGGTGTTGTTGCAGGTCGGGCTGGCCGGCTTGCCGACCGGCGCGGTGCCCTCGGCCAGCAGGTAGAACCAGTGGTTCTGCGGTCCGGCGGCGGCGTGCACCTCGGTGTTCGGGATGGACGACGAGTAGCAGTCGGGGTTGCCGGAGATCCGGCTCGGCTGGTTCATGTAACGGATCGGCCCGCGGCCGACCAGGTTCACGCCCTCGCCGACGTCGTAGTCGGGGGTGTCCTTGGCGTTGTTGGCGTAGTGCTCGGTGATGGCGCCGAAGATGTCACCGGTGGACTCGTTGAGGCCGCCGTTCTCGTTGCCGCTGCCCGCGCCGCCCGGCGTGGTCTGGAAGATGGCGTGGCCGTATTCGTGCGCGACGACGTCCATCGGGGTGGCCTGGCGCTGGCTGTCCGACGAGCGGCCGTAGGTGGTCGAGGAACCGTTCCAGTAGGCGTTGGCCTGGTTGAGGCCGACGTAGGCGGGGAAGCCGCCGCCGTTGCCGTTGATGCCGTTGCGGCCGAGCCATTCGCCCAGCATCTTCCACTCGGTCTGCACGCCGAAGAGCGCGTCGACGCAGGCGGTTTCCAGGTCGGTGCCGGAGCCGTTGCCCCAGTTGTCGTCCGGGCCGCTGAAGGGCGAGCTGTTCTGGCGGGCGCAGCTGATGTTGGTGCGCTGCGGGTCGCGCATCGTGTACGTGCCGCCGGAGTTCGTCGTGTCGATGGTGACGTTGCCGGCGTAGTAGCTGTTCCCGGCGCCCAGCGTGCCGACCTCGTTCGCCGCCGCCTTCGGTGCGGCGGCAGGGAAGTTGGACATCTTGACGTCGTCACGGGTTTCGAGGACCGCGCCGGTCGTGCCGTCCACGAACACGTGCAGGTTGCTCGGGTTCGCCGCCTTGGTGCCGGCGACGACGACCTCGTAGGCGAGCTTGGGGGAGTTCCCCGCCAGCACGACGAGCTTCGGCGCGACCATACTGTCTACTTTGGACAGCTGGCCGCGGGCGACCTCGGTCGCCTTCGCCGCGGAGATCCTGGCCTTGGTGTCGACCGAGATCGCCGCGGTCTCCGCGGCGCTGGTGCCGCGGACGCGCCCGGCGCCGTCGGCGACCACCACCGCGTCCCCGCCGACGACGGGCAGGCCACGATAGGTTCGTTCGTAGGCGGCGTAGAAGAGTCCTCCGCCGCCGGGGGTCAGCCCGACACGGCGGAAGTCTTCCTCCGCCCCCTTCCGCAGCTGGTCGACGCCGGTCGCGGCGGCCCGGTCGGCCGCGCTCGCGGCCACGGCGTCGGGGCTCGCGGGCTGGACGGTGGCGGTGGTCGCGTTCGCCGGGGTCACCGGGAACGTCATGCTCAGGGCAAGGCCGGCGACGGCCGCCAACCCTGTTCTGAGCCCTCGCTGAACGGTCATGTGAACCTTCCATGGGCAGGACCGTGTACCCGTCCGGCCTACAGGCGCGGCGGGGAATTCGACCTGGCGGGCGCACGGCGGGGGACGGGGAGCGTGCCCATTCGGATAACTGGAGTTATCCCGATGGACACGTCCGAGTAAAGGAGCCGGTCACGAGGTGCGTCAATGGGCCGGATGGCCTAGCGGCGCGGGCGAAGATCCACATGCGGGGAATGAAATGCCTGTGTAGTAAGAGTTTTTCGCGCCATGTGCGATATATGGCGACTTTCGTATGGTTTTCAGCCGGTGGGCCCGAAATCGGACATAGTGGCCGCGCGCACGCCGCGGCGATAGGCCTCCGCGGCTTTTTCGATTAATCCGCGGGCGCGCAACGTGTCGCCCAAATGCAGTGCGGTGGCGACCAGCGCGCCGCGCAGTTCGGACTTTTCCTGTGCGGTGGCGGCTTCTTCGAGTAGCGCGGTGGCCTCGGGCAGGTCGCCGCGCGCGCGGGCGATGAGTCCCAGTAACCGGAGAACCTCGGCCCTTGCCTCGATATCGGGGGATCGATCCAGAAGCGGGCGGATCCCTTCGGCGAGTTCGGCCGCCTCGTCGAGTTTTCCTTGGCGGCGGCGGACATCGGCGAGTTCGATGGTCGCGCCGAGTACACCTTCCCGTGAACCGGCCTTGGCCAGGAGGTCGCGGGCGAGCCGCAGTTCGGCGTGCGCCTCGTCGAGTTTGCCCAGCCGTCGCCACAGGAAGCCGCGCGCCCAGCGGCACCGGGCGGCGTCGCGGTCGTAACCGAGGGAGGTGAACAGGCGCAGCGCCCGCGAAAGGTCCTTCTCCGCGCGGTCGGCCAGGCCGATCTCCTGCCACAGTTGCGCGGCCTGCCGGTGATAGCGCGCGGCGATTTCCGCGTGGCGAGCGGAAGGAAGGACGCGGCGGCCTTCCTCGGCGGCCCGGCGGGCGCGGCGGAGCGCGCCCATTTCGATCAGCGGGTGGATCAACGCGGTCACGAGCGCCAGTTCGGCGTCGGGATCGCTCGCGCCGGTGGCGCGGAGATCGGCGAGCGCGTTCTCCACGAGCGCGACCGACGCGCCCAGGTCGCCCGAAAGCGCGCGGCAGGCGGCGACGCGGTTGACGATCATCGCGCGCAACCGGGGCGATGAGGCATCGGCGAGTTCCATGGCGTGCGCGAATCCCTTGTCCGCCAACGGGATGTCGTAGCGCTGCCACTGGACCTCGCCGAGATGGAAGCGCGCGTGACACTGGACGTCCGGCAGCCGGTACTCCGCCGCCAGGCGCTCCACCCGGGCGAACTCGCGCTCGGCGGCTTCAAGCCCGCCCTTCTGCAACTCGCGATACGCGGCCTCGAGCGCGTCGCCGAGTTCTTGAGCGGCGCCGGGTGGCCGGTCGAAGCGGAGTTCGTCCGCGGTGAGACCGAGCCGCCGCGCGAGGTGGGAGAGCACGTCGTCCGAGGGCAGGCGGCGGCCGGACTCGACCTTGGCGAGGAAACCACGGTCGTAGCGCGGCTCGGCGAGCTCACGCTGAGTCAGCCCGCGTGCCCGGCGCAGCCGCCGGATCCGCGCGCCGAGTGGTTCTGCGCTGGGCGGCACCGATCCACGGTAGACGATTTCCCGCTCGGCATCGGCCTGAGCTGGACGGATATCCGCCAACAACGGCCGGATCCGGTGACTTCCGACCGGCGAAACGGACATATTGACTGGTGGCGCTCGGCGGGCTAGCGTCTTGCGCAATAAAAAGGAAACTTTCTTAACTAAATGTGAGCGGGGCGCCGATGATGGTGAGTTCCTGGTCCCGGACGGTGGCCGCGGTGTCGGCACTGGTCCTCGGGGGTTTGACGGTTCCGGCGGTTTCGGCCGCGGCGGCGGTGCAGGGTGAGGTCCGGGTCGACCAGGTCGGCTACGGCATCACCGAGACCAAGCACGCCTATCTCCTCTCCAGCGCGCCGGGTTCGTTCTCGGTGGTCGACGAACGCGGTCGCACCGTCCATCGTGGACGGACCGGGCAGTCGCTCGGCGCGTGGAACGCGAAGTACCCGGCGGTGTACCAGCTCGACCTGTCGAAGGTCTGGCTGCCGGGCAAGTACCGGATCGAGGTCACCGGCGAGACCAAGGCGACGTCGCCGACGTTCCGGGTGGACACCAAGGACCGGCTCTTCACGCCGCTCGTCCGGGCCACCAACGAGTTCTTCCAGGCACAGCGCGACGGCGACGACATCATCCCCGGCCGTCTCGACCGCAAACCCTCGCATCTGGCGGACAAGCAGGCCACGATCTACGAATGGCCGTCGTTCGGCGGCGAATTCGGCGACGAGATCACCGAACCGTTGAAGCCGGCGGGCGGCCCGATCGACGTCGAGGGCGGCTGGGTCGACGCGGGCGACTTCGTCAAGTTCACCTCGAACACGGCGTACTCGCTGGCCGAGCTGGGTTACGTGCTCCGCGAGGACTACGACCGGGCGCTGGCCGCGGAGGTCAAGCTCGGTCTCGACTGGCTCGACAAGATGTGGGACGAGAAGAGCAAGACGCTCTACGCCCAGGTCGGGATCGGCACGGGCAGCGACAAGTTCGGCTTCCTCGGCGACCACGACGTCTGGCGGAACCCGCACGACGACGATCCGCTCGACGTGAAACCCGGTGACCCCAAGTATTTCGTGAAGCACCGGCCCGTCTTCCCGGCGAACCCGGGCGGGTCCGGGCTCAGCCCGAACCTGGCCGGCCGGGTCGCCGCCGCCTTCGCGCTCGGCGCCCAGGTCGAGGCGAAGCGGAACCCCGCGCTGGCAAGGGAGTACCTCGCCGAAGCCTCGTCGGTCTTCGCGCAGGCCAAGACCGAGAACGTCGGCGAGCTGGTCACCGCGTTCCCGCACGCGTACTACCCGGAGTCGTCCTGGCGGGACGACATGGAACTCGGCGCGACGCAGCTGGCCCTGGCGGCCAAGGCCCTGCGTGACCCGCGGTCCGCCGAATGGACGCGGCAGGCGGCGCACTGGGCGAAGGCCTACATCGACCACGAAGAGAAGAGCACGCTCAACCTGTACGACACCAGCGCGCTGGCGCACGCCGAACTGGCGAAGCTCCTGCGGCACGGTGTCCCGGGTGCCGCGCTCGGCCCGAAGGAACTGATCGGCGACCTTCGCCGTCAGCTGGACGAAGGTGTCGCGAGCGCGGCTCAGAGTCCTTTCCGGACCGCCGTCTCGGTGAAGGAATTCGACGCGGCCAGCAAGAGCTTCGGGTTCGCCGCGACCGAGCGGCTGTACGCGGACCTGACCGGTGACCGCCGATACGCGGCGTTCGGTTCGCAGCAGCGGAACTTCACCCTCGGCGCGAACGCCTGGGGTATCTCGCTGGTCGTCGGCGTCGGCACCACGTATCCGCGCTGCCCGCACCACCAGGCGGCGAACCTCGCGGGCGAGGAGAAACTGCTCTACGGCGCCGTCGTGAACGGCCCCAACGGGGCGGAGAACTTCGAGCACATGGAGCTCCCGCCCGGATCGAAGGACTGCAGGAAGCCCTTCGAAGCCTTCGACACCCCCGAGTCCCGCTACGCCGACGACCTCGCGTCGTGGCCGAGCAACGAGCCCGCCATCGACTTCACCTCGACGGCCATGCTCGCGTTCGCGCTGACCGGCCGTTCCTGAGTCGTGCTCGCGGGGCCCGCTCACCGGCGGGCCCCGCGTTCGCGTATCCGACAACTCCTGTTCGCGGCGATGCCGCCGTTCCGGACGGTGACGACGTCGTAGGCTTGGCGGGGTGAGTGAGACAAGCGAGTTCCCCGACGGCCAGTACCCGGAACGTCCGATCGAGCGCCACAAGGGCCCGGTCGTGCTGCGGCGGGATCGCCGTGACCAGGGCAGCACCACCGACCAGCGCCTGCTGGACTCGCGGGGGCCGAGCGACTGGGTGCACACCGACCCGTGGCGCGTGCTGCGGATCCAGGCGGAGTTCGTCGAGGGCTTCGGCGCGCTCGCCGAGGTGCCGCGCGCGGTGACGGTGTTCGGTTCGGCGCGGACCAAGCGGGACCACCCGGAGTACGAACTCGGCCGCAAGATCGGCGGCGCGCTCGCGAACGCGGGCTTCGCGGTGATGACCGGCGGCGGCCCCGGCGCGATGGAAGCGGTGAACCGTGGCGCCAACGAGGCGGGCGGATTCTCCGTCGGCCTCGGCATCGAGCTGCCGTTCGAGCAGGGCCTGAACCCGTGGGTCGACCTCGGCGTCAACTTCCGGTACTTCTTCGCGCGCAAGACCATGTTCATCAAGTACTCGCAGGCGTTCATCTGCCTGCCCGGCGGCTTCGGCACGCTCGACGAGCTGTTCGAGGCGCTCACCCTGGTGCAGACGAAGAAGGTCACGAAGTTCCCGGTCGTGCTGTTCGGCAGCGACTACTGGGGCGGGCTGTACGACTGGATCGCCAAGACGCTGCTCGCCGAGGGCAAGATCGGCGAGAAGGACCTCGATCTGCTGCACGTCACCGACGACATCGACGACGCCGTGCGCGTCGTCCAGGAGTCGTACCAGGCATGGGAGGACACCCACTGATGGCGGCGCCGCGCCGGATCTGCGTCTTCTGCGGCTCCTCGATGGGCTTCGACCCGCGGTATGCCGAGGAGGCTCGTGCCCTGGGGACGTTGCTGGCCTCGCGAGGCATCGGGCTGGTCTACGGCGGGGCTTCGGTCGGGACCATGGGCGTCGTCGCGGACGCGGCACTGGCCGCGGGCGGCGAGGTGATCGGCGTGATCCCCGAGGCTTTGGGCAGCGTCGAGATCGCGCACGCCGGCCTGACCGAACTGCACGTCGTCGCCGACATGCACCAGCGGAAGGCGAAGATGGCCGCGCTGTCCGACGGCTTCCTCGCGTTGCCCGGTGGGGCGGGGACGCTGGAGGAGCTGTTCGAGGTCTGGACGTGGGCGCAGCTCGGGTTGCACGAGAAGCCGATCGGGCTCGTCGACGTCGGCGGGTACTACGCGCCGCTGCTGAAGTTCGCCGACCACATGGTGTCGGAGGGGTTCTTGTCGGCGGGGTACCGGGACATGCTCTCGATCGACTCGGACGCTTCGGTGCTTCTGGACGGCTTCGCGGACTATGTGCCGCCGCCTCGGCCTAAGTGGGCCAAGTAGGGCTCGGGTAGCGCGTGAAGGCCCCCTTCCCTCGGCTCAGCCGAGGGAAGGGGGCCTTCACGCGCGCTGCTTGTGACGAGTGGGGTCATTGGGGCACCTGGGCTTCGCGAGGTGACCGTCGAAGTCCGTGAAGGCCCCCTTCATTGCGCCTAGCGCTGTGAAGGGGACCTTCACGTAATTGGGGCGCCGCGAAGGGCGAGTTTCCTCGGCTCAGCCGAGGGAAGGAGGCCTTCACGGCACTTCACCCAGCGCCAGCCTCACCGGAATGCGCGAAGAGTCCCTTGGTGCGCGCAGAAGGAGAGCAAGGGACCTTTGCTACCACCTCGCCCCCGCAAAACCGTCAGGCAGCGCTCTGATCAGGCCGTTTGTGATAAGAGTCGACGTACTCCTGCCCCGAAAGCTCCAGGATCGCGTACATGATCTCGTCGGTCACCGAGCGCCGGATCGCCGGCGACGAGTCCTGCCCCTCGTACCGCGAGAAGTCCAGCGGCGCGCCATAGGTGACGGTGATCTTCGCCCGCCGCGGGATCCGCTTCCCGGCGGGCTGCAGGTTCTCGGTCCCGGAAAGCGCGACCGGCACGACCTTCGCGCCGGTCGCCAGCGCCAGTGCCGCGACGCCGGTGTGGCCGCGGTGCAACCGCCCGTCCAGCGAGCGGGTGCCTTCGGGGTAGATCGCGAAAGCGCCGCCCGCGTCGAGCACCTTCCGCGCCGCTTCCAGCGCGGCGAGACCGGCCTGCGCGTTGCCGCGTTCGACCGGGACGTAGCCGAGGCCGCCCAGGAAACCGGCCATCAGTTTGCCCTTGAGCCCGCGGCCGGTGAAGTACTCCGCCTTGCCGAGGAACTTGACCTGCCGCATCGCCGTGAAAGTGATCACGCCGGTGTCCAGCGCCGCCCGATGGTTGGGTGCCAACAGCACCGGCCCGGTGGCGGGGATGTTCTCCACGCCGCGGATCTCGGGGCGGTACAGCGCTCTGACCAGCGGTCCGAGCACGAATCGGACGAGTAGCGGTAGCAAGGTTCCTCCATCGACAGGGTGTCGGACTCCAGCATGGCACGATCACTACTCATGAGTTGGTTCGAGCGGCGTACGTGGCAGAACCCCGGCTGGACGGTCGAAGACATCGTCGCTGCGAAGGGTGACCGGACGGTTTCGGTCGTGCTACCGGCGCTCGACGAAGAGGACACCGTCGCCGAGGTCGTCGGCACGGTCCGCCCGCTGCTGGGCACGGTCGTCGACGAGCTGATCGTCATGGACTCCGGGTCCACCGACGCCACCGCCGAGCTCGCCGCCCGCGCCGGCGCGCGCGTGGTGCACCGCGAGGATGTGCTCCCCGACCTGCCGCCGGTACCGGGCAAGGGCGAGGTGCTGTGGCGGTCGCTGGCCGCGACGACCGGTGACGTCGTCGTGTTCCTCGACTCCGACCTCGTCGATCCGGATCCGGCGTTCGTGCCGACCCTGCTCGGCCCCCTGCTCTGCGAGAACGGCGTCCACCTGGTCAAGGGGTTCTACCGGCGGCCGCTGCGGCTGGAGAGCAGCGGCGGCGGCCGGGTGACCGAGTTGCTGGCGCGACCGGTCCTCTCGGCGCTGCGCCCGTCACTCTCGGGGCTGATCCAGCCCCTGGGAGGCGAGTACGCCGCGACGCGCGAGTTCCTGGAGTCAGTGCCCTTCGCGGCCGGGTACGGCGTCGAGATCGGACTCATTCTCGACGCCGAAGCGCGCTACGGCCTCGAAGGGCTCGCCCAGGTCAACCTCGGCGTACGCAAGCATCGCAACCGCTCGCTGCTTCAGCTGGGGGTGATGGCGCGCCAGATCCTCGGGACGGCGCTCGCGCGCTGCGGTATCAAGTCCGACGACCCGGCCCAGCTCACCCAGTTCGCGCAGGTGGGTGACGAATGGCTGCCGGAGGTCGCCGAGGTGTCGGTGAGCGATCGGCCGCCGATGCGGGAAGTGCGCGGTCTAGAGGCGTAGCACCTCGTCGAACCCGGCCACCTGCGACTCGCGATGCGTCACGAGGACGACGGTGCCGCGCGCGGCGGCGAGCACATCGGCCAGGACGGCGTCGCCGTGCTCCGAATCTAGCCCCTCGACGGGTTCGTCCAGCACGAGGATCGGCGGAGCCGAGAGCACTGCTCTCGCCAGGATGAGCCGCTGGCGCTGCCCACCGGACAGCGTGTCGCCGTCGGAGCCGACTTCGCGATCCAGCGGCAGGTCGAAACCGGCCGTCTCGCAGGCGGCGAGCAGCTCCGCATCCGAAGAGCCGGGCTTCGCGAGCAGCAGGTTCTCGCGGACCGTCGTGTGGAAGACGTGCGCGTCCGCGAGCGCGCCCGAGATCACCGACGGCAGCAGCGTCGGATCGTAGGTCTCCAGCGGTTTCCCGTTCAGCAGCGCGCGCCCGGACGTCGGCGCCACGGAACCCAGCAGCACATTCAGCAACGTCGTCTTCCCTGCCCCGCTCGGCCCCACGATCCCGACGCGTTTGCCCGGCGGAAGGTCGAGGTCGACGCCGTCCAGCGCCGGAACCCTGCCCTCGAACCGGACGCCGACCCCTTCGAGCCGCAGGTGCCCCGGCTCGGGCGCCACTGTGCCGCGCTCGGGCGGCGGTTCCGTCAGCAGCGCACGCACGCGCTCGGCCGACGCGCGGACCTCGACCCAGCGCTGGGCGGCCGCGGTCAGGGGGAGGACCAGTTCGAACACGGCCAGTGCGCCCAGCGCCAGTGCCGCGGTCAGCGGCGGTGAAACCCCGGCGGTCAGGGCGATCGCTACGCAGGTCAGCAGCTGGACGAGGATGCCGGCCGCGGTCAGCAGGCTGGTGCGGTTCGCCGTCGCCCGATCCCGCGAAGCGAGTGCGTCGACAGCGGTGTGCGCGGCGTCCACAGTGGACTCGTGGACGCCGTAGGCGATCAGCTCGCGGCGCCCGGTGATCAGCTCGACCGACCGTTCGGCGAGGTCGGCGCGGGCCGGAGCGCTCGCTTCCGCCGCCGCGCCGGTGATCCGCACGCACAGCCACGGCAGGCCGATCCCGGCGACGGCGAGTCCGAGCGCCAGCACGAGCCCGGCGGCCGGGCTGGCGATCAGCGCGACCGTCGTCGACACCGCGCCAACGAAGGCCGCGACACCGGCGGGCAGCAGGCAGCGCAGGATCGCGTCCTGCACCGCGTCCACATCGGACACCAGTCGCGTGACGAGATCGCCGCCGGAATGCCGGGAGGTCCGATGCGGCAGCAGTGACGTGTACACGCGGGTCCGCAAGGCACCGAGATACCGCAGGACGACTTCGTGCCCGGCGAGCCGCTCCGCGTAACGCAGGCCGCCACGCAGCAACGCCAGCGTCCGGACGGCGACGATCGCCACCGTGAGCGACGCCAGCGGCGGCTGTTCGGCCGCCTTCAGCAGCAGCCACGCGGCGGTGGCCATCAACGCCAGCCCGGCGATCTCCGCCCCGGCCCCGATCAGCCCGGCCCGGATCAGCCGTATGGCGTCCTTTGTGGACACACCCCAGACGTTCACACCAGTTCCCGTTCTCTCAGTGTTCGTCGGTGAACCCGCGTCCGCGATCGACGTCGGCAGGACGCTGGCCGGTCATTCACCTCGCCGATGCGGAGGTGGCGTCCTGCCACCGCGATAGCGCGGCCTTCGGCCGTGGCGGGTTCACGCGTTCGGTCACCGCCCGAGGTGCGTCTTCAGCTCCGCCTACTGCTCTTACGGCGCCCTCGTGGACTTCGAGGACGCGGGTCGCCAGCGCGGCCATCGCGGGCCGGTGGGCGACGAGCACCGCGGTCCGGCCGGTGAGCAGTTCGCGGGTCGCGCCGAGCACGGCCGCCTCGGTCCCCGCGTCGAGCCTGGCGGTCGGCTCGTCGAGCAGCGCCAGGCCCGCCTCGGTGCGGGCCAGCGCCCTGGCGAGGCCGAGCCGTTGCCGCTGACCGGCCGAAAGCGGCGCGCCCAGTTCGCCGATCCGGGTCCGGTAGCCGTCGGGCAACCCGCGCACGACCTCGTCGAACGCCGCCGCGCGCGCCGCGGCCTGGACGTCCGGCACCTGGCCCATGGCGATGTTCTCCTCGACGGTCCCGGTGAACAACGTCGGCCGTTGCGGCACCCACGCCGTCCCCGCCCGCCACAAAGCCGGATCCAGATCGCGCAGATCGACGCCGTCGACCAGGACCCGGCCGGACGTCGGCGTCACGAAGCCCAGCAGAACCGCCAAAAGCGTGCTCTTCCCGGAACCACTGGGGCCGACGAGCGCGATGTGCTCGCCCGCCTCGATCGTCATGTCCACTTCGGACAGTACGTTCTGGTCGCCGTACGCGACACTCACCTTCTCCAGCACGATCCGCGGCGCGCCGCGGCGGGCCACCCGCGAACCCTGGACGACGTCCTCCGAGCGCACGGCCAGCGCCTCGCGCAGCGTGGCGAGCCCTTCCGCGCTGGCGTGGAACTTCGCCCCGGCCGCCCGCAGCGGCAGGTACGCCTCGGGAGCGAGCAGCAGCACCAGCACCGCCGTGTGCACGACCATGCCGCCTTCCAGCAGCCGGAAGCCGATCGGCACCGCGACCAACGCCACCGAAAGCGTCGCCACCAGTTCCAGTACCAGCGCGGACAGGAACGCGACCCGCAGCGTGCGCATCGTCGCGTCGGTGTGTGCGTCCGCCATCGCCCGCACGGTCTTCGCCTGCGCCTCCGCGCGGCCGAACACCTTGAGCGTGCCGAGCCCGCGCACGACGTCGAGGAAATGCCCGCCCAGCTTGGAAAGCAGCGACCACTGCTTGGCGGTCTTCGCCTTCGTGTGCTGCCCGACCAGGATCGCGAACACCGGGATCAGCGGCAGCGTCGCGAGGATGATCAGCGCCGACGACAGATCCGCGGCGAACAGCCGGACCAGCACCGCGACCGGCACGATCGCCGAGAGCACCACCGTCGGCAGATACCCGGTCAGATAGGCGTCGCTCGCGTCGATCCCCTTGGTCACCAGGGTCGCGATCGTGCCGGGATTCTCCGCCTCCGCGCCGAGCAGCCGTTTGCGCAGCCCGGCCTTGACCGTCGCCGCGAACCGGCCACCGAGCGAACCCTGGACACCCGCGAGCAACGCCCGCACCGCGATGGCGGCCACGAGAGCCCAGGTCACACCGCCGCCGGTGAGCAGCGTCGCGAGGCCGTCGGCCTGGACGAGGATCGCCGCCGCGGTCAGCGTTCCGAGGACGGCCAGCACGCCGAAATGACGGCGCAGGCCGGGAAGGGGAGGCATTCCAAGCTCCTAGAAGTGCAGCAGCGAACGCTGGTCGACGCGGGTGTCGTGCCTGCGCCACGTCACCCATTGCACGGCGGCGATCGCCACCAGCGCCGGCGGCAGGACGAACGTGAGCAGGCCGAGCATCTCGGTACTGGTGGCCGCTTCCGTCAGGCTCAGCGAAAAGCCTCCGTCCACAGAGGACACCAGCGCTTCGGGCAGGCGGGCGGTCCCGACGGCCAGCACCGGTGCCGCCGACAGCGTCATGGTGGCGACGAGTGCCGTCTTGTGCCGCGCGGAGCGCAAGGCCGTCCAGGCGACGCCCAGCGCGCCGAACGCCAGCACGATCGCGGGCAGCACGGACCACGACGCGGTCGTCTCGACGGCACCCCAGACGACCGCCACGACCAGGAACGCGAGCGCCGGCGCGAGCAGGGCCTTGGCGATCCGGTTCGCGCGGGCGGTGAACTCCGCCGGTGCCCGGACGGCGAGGAAAGCCGCTCCCTGCAAGCCGAACAGTGCGACGAACCCCGCGCCCCAGAGCAGCGCGTACGGGCTGAACACCGCGAGGACGTCGCCGGTCGGTTTCCCGGCCGCGTCGAGCGGGAGCCCGAGGACGAGGTTGCCGAGGAACACGCCCCAGGACACCGCCGTCACCCACGCGCCGACGGTGATCGCCAGCGTCCAGGCACCGCGGCGCGCGTCCGGCCGCCTGCTGCGCAGCTGCACCGCCGCGGTGAAGGTGACCAGCCCGAGCAACAGGGTCACCACCGGGAGGTAGGCCCCGGCGAACACTTTCCCTTCCAGATGCGGGAAAGCGCCGAACAGGACGCCGACCGCGGCCACCAGCCACACCTCGTTGGCCAGGAAGAACGGGCCGAACGCGCCGAGCACGCGCCGTCGTCCGGCCTCGTCACGGCCCAGCCTGCCGAGCAGCATGCCGACGCCGTAGTCGTAGCCCGCCAGCGCGAAATAGCCCGCGGTCAGGAAACCGAGCACACACCACCAGAGGATCACCATCGGTCAGACTCCGCTCAGGACGGGAAGTTCGGCACGCGGCGCGGCCGCCTCTTCGACGGGCTCCGGGCCGCGTTTCGCGACCCGCGACATCAGCACCCAGTCGGCGATCGCGAGCACCAGGAACAACAGCGTGAAAGCGATGAAGGAGAACAGGATCTGCCCCGCCGGGATCGCCGCGACGGCGTCGGCGGTGGTCAGCTGCCCGCGGATCAGCCACGGCTGACGGCCGATCTCCCGCACCAGCCAGCCGAGGATCGCCGCGACGAACGGCAACGGGATGGCCAGCACCATCACGTACAGCAGCGGCCGCACCTTGGTGATCCAGTTCCGGAACAGCAGCAGCGTGCCGAGGATCGAAGCGAGGAAGGCGATGAACCCGATCTGGATCATGAAGCCCAGTGAGACACCGACGATGGGATCCGCTCCTTCCAGCTTGCCGGGGTGGTATTCCCCGAGCGGGCCGAACTGGGCGAAGCCGAAGCCGATCACCAGCGTGCTGCCGACGAGCGAGGTGAGCACGCCGATCCGCATCGACCGCTGGAAGAACTCGATCTCCTTGGTGCGCTTGATGAAGTGGTACGCGCTGACGCCGACCACGAAGAAGCCGCCGGTCATCAGCGCCGCGCTCAGCACGTGCGGCAGCGAGCTCGTCAGTGCCGGGTTGGTGAACAGCGCGCCGAAGTCGTCGAGTTTCAGCACGCCGTTCTCGGCGTGCGTGCCGACCGGGTTCTGCAGGAACGAGTTGGCCACCATGATGAACAGCGCCGAGGCGTACGCGGTCAGCGTGACCAGCCAGATCAGCGCCAGGTGGACCCATTTGTTCAGCCGCCCCCAGCCGAAGATCCAGAGCCCCAGGAAGGTCGATTCGGCGAAGAAGGCCACCAGCGTCTCGATGGCCAGCGGCGCGCCGAAGACGTCGCCCGCGACCGCGGACAGGCCGGTCCAGGTGAGCCCGAACTGGAATTCCATCACGATCCCGGTGACGATTCCCAGCGCGTAATTGATCACGTAAAGCTTGCCCCAGAAGCGAGTCATCCGCGTGAGTTCCGGCTTGGCGCCGAACGCGGAGCGTGTCTGCATCACCGCGACGAGTGTCACGAGCCCCAGTGTGAGCAGCACGAACAGGAAGTGGAACGAGGTCGTCGTCGCGAACTGGAGTCTCGCGATCGGGAGTGCGTCCATGTCGAAGCACTGTATACGTAGGCTGGCTACATGTAGCCACTAAATCTATGAAATCGGGGTGATCTCGGGGACATTCCCTGAGGCCGGTCCGGGAAAGTCCCGGCTACCCTGGTACGCGGCGATGTGTAGACTGTCTATCTATGAAGGCCGACAGCCTGCGCGGGCACCTCGACGCGCTGCTCCTCGCCGTCCTCGACGGCCGGAAGCTGCACGGGTACGCCATCATCGAGGCGCTCCAGCTCCGCAGTGACGGCGCGCTCGACTTGCCGACGGGCACCGTCTACCCGGCGCTTCGCCGCTTGGAGCGCGCCGGATTCCTCGCCAGCGAATGGGACGTCGTGTCCGGCCGCAAACGTCGTACGTACAAGCTCACGCGCTCAGGGCAGAAGGCGCTGGCCGCGGAACGGGCGGAGTGGCAGGAGTTCACCACCGTGATCGGTGGTGTCCTCGGGGGGAGCACGGCATGAGCACGATCGAGGCCTACCTCGGCGACTTGGACAGCCGGCTGAACGGGTCGGCGAGGGCGAAGACCGATCTGCTCACCGAGGCCAGGGACGGTCTGGTCGACGCGGCCGAGGCGTATCGCGAAGGCGGTGCCGGCGAGGTGGAAGCCGAACGCCGTGCCGTCGCCGACTTCGGCCCGGCCGCTGTGATCGCCCGCGAGTACCAGGCCGAGCTGGCGTTGCGCGGCGATATCGGCACGTTGTGGAAGGTCATCGTCGGCGTGCCGCTGATCCAGGTGACCTGGGAGCTGGCGCGGATCTGGACCTATGGCGACTGGAGCCGTTCGGGGAAACCGAACCCGGAGTGGTTCACGGCCGTCATCGAGATCTTCGGCGTCCTGGTCCTCGTTCCGGCCGTGATCGGAGCGGTGTCGCTTTTCGGGGCCCGGCGGCTGGGGCGCAGGCTCGACAGCGTGAGCCTGGGGAAGGTGACGCGGTGGACGGTGGGTGCCGCGGCGGGCACGAACCTGCTGGCGCTGCTGCTGCTCACCGTGAGCACCACGGTCCTCGATCCGTCGAGGATGAACGTGAGCCTCGTGTGCAACCTGGTGGCGCTCGGCTGGGTCGCCTTCAGTTTCTGGCTGCTCGCACCGGCTTTCCGGCCCCGGCCCGCGCTCGCCGCATGAACGCGATCGAGGCCTACGTCGGCGAACTCGAACGACGGCTGCGCGGGCCGTCGGCGGCGAAAGCCGATCTGCTCACCGAAGCGAGGGACGGTCTGGTCGACGCGGCCGACGCCTACCGCGCGGGCGGTGTGGACGAGGCGGAAGCCGAACGCCGTGCCGTCGCCGACTTCGGCCCCGCAGACCTGATCGCCCGCGACTACCAGGCGGAACTGGGGCTGCGGCGCGACATCCGTGTCCTATGGGAGCTGATCGCCGGTGTCCCGCTGCTGATCCTCGGCTGGGATCTGGCGCGGAGCTTCGCCGACTGGTCTGCGCTCGGCGCCGCGCCGTCCTGGTACCACCGCGCGATCGGCACGGCCGACACGCTGGCGGCGGCGTCCCCGGCCGTCGCGATCGCCGGGCTGATCGCGGCAAGGCTGCTCTCGCGGCGGGCGGCCGGTCCGCCGGTCGCGCGCGCGGTCTCGTGGGTGCTGGCCGCGGCCGTGGGGTTGAACCTCGTCGCCGTCGCGACCTACGGCGGCGCGACCGGGCTGCTGGAGCCGGCCCGCATGCTCGTCAGCGTGCCGTGCGCGGTCATGTCCGGAACCTGGATCCTGTTCAGCATGCGGCTCACGGTCGCCGCGCGGAGTTGGAGAACCACGGCATGACGGTGATCGAGGCCTATCTCGGGGAGTTGCGCGCGCGGCTGGACGGCCCGGCGTCGGCGAAGCGGGATCTGCTGCGTGAAGCGCGGGACGGGCTCGACGACGCCGCGGACGCGTACCGCGACGGCGGCTGGAGCGAACAAGAGGCGCAGCGGCGTGCCGTCGCCGATTTCGGGCCGGTGCACCTGATCGCCCGGGACTATCAGGCCGAACTGGGGATGCACAGCGGCACCCGCACGCTGTGGAAACTGATCCTCGGTGTGCCGATGATGCAGCTCGCCTGGGAGTTCGCCCGCAAATGGACCTTCGGCGAGTGGTCGCAGCTCGCGCCGACGCCGGGTTGGTACAAGTACATCGCCCAGTTCACCCACGGTTCGGTCTTCATCGTGCCGGTGCTGGGCGTGATCGCCCTCGTCTCCATGCGCTGGCTTTCCCGGCGGCTGGACGGCGCCCGGCTGGTCAAGACCGCCGGCGTGCTGATCGGCGAGGCCGTCGGCCTGAACCTGCTTTCGGTGGCGCTGCTGGTGATCGCCACCGGCGTCATCGACGCGTCGAGGCTGTTCCTGTCGGTGCCGTGCGGGATCCTCATGGTGCTCTGGGTCGTGGTCAGCGTGCGACTCGCCTTGCTGGCGCGACGATCGTGGCGTTCGTGTGCCACGATCGTCGCGTGACGACCGCCCTGATCTATCTCGTAGTCATGCTGCTGGTGGCCGCCGTGGTGTTCTTACTGGCCGCCGTGGTGTTCGGCCGGGGTGAGGAGCTCGCCCCGCTGCCGCCGGGCAGCTCGCCGACCAGGCTGCCCGCGGAGGACATCACCGCCGAGGACGTCCACGCAGTCCGCTACCAGATGGTGCTGCGCGGCTACAAGATGTCCGAAGTGGACTGGGTCATGCGGCGGCTCGGCGTCGAGATCGAGGAGCTGCGCGCCAAGGTGGCCGAGCTGGAGGCCGAGCGCGAGGGCGCCAGGTGACCGATGTCGTCGTCTCCGTCGACGTCGCGGTACCGGCCGGGACGGCGTGGCTCGCCCTGACCGATTGGGAACGCCAGAGCGAATGGATGCTCGGCACCGAGGTCAAGGTCGTCGAGGGCAACGGGCGCAGCGTGGGCTCGAAACTGTCGGCGTTCACCGGCGTCGCCGGGATCGGGTTCACCGACACCATGGAGATCACCGGCTGGGAACCGCCGCTGCGCTGCGTCGTGCGGCATACCGGCAAGATCGTGCAGGGCACCGGGGTGTTCCAGGTGATCGAGAAGGGGCCGCACGCGTCGACGTTCGTCTGGGCGGAGCATCTGCGGCCGCCGTTCGGCGTCGTCGGGCGGCTCGGCTGGCCGGTCGCGAAACCGGGCTTCGAACTGGGACTGCGGCTGTGCCTGCAGAGATTCGTGAAGTACGCGGAGGGGTACCGGGTTGGCTGAGGCGGGTCTGCTGGGCGCGGACGGGATCAAGCGGTGTTCGTGGGGCAACTCGGCCCCGGACTACGCCGAGTACCACGACACCGAATGGGGTTTCCCGCTCCACGGCGACGAGGAACTGTACGAACGCCTGTGCCTGGAGTCGTTCCAGTCCGGGCTTTCGTGGATCACGATCCTGCGGAAACGGGAGTCGTTCCGGAAGGCGTTCGAGAAGTTCAAGCCCAAGAAGGTCGCGGCCTTCACCGACGACGACGTCGAGCGGCTGATGCAGGACGCGTCGATCGTGCGGAACCGGGCGAAGATCCTGGCGGCGATCACCAACGCGCGGGCGATCGAGGAACTCGACGGTTCGCTGGACGACCTGCTGTGGTCGTTCGCGCCTTCGTCGCACACCCGGCCGCGGCGGATGGCAGACGTCCCGGCGATCACCGACGAGTCGAAGGCGATGGCGAAGGAACTCAAGAAGCGCGGTTTCGTGTTCCTCGGGCCGACGACCTGTTACGCGCTGATGCAGGCGACAGGGATGGTCGACGACCACGTGAAGGACTGCTTCCGGGCCGGCTCGTGAGTGGCTAGGACGGTTAGAACCGTCCTAGCCACTCACGAGGTCACTTGCCCTGGAAGTTCGGCTTGCGCTTGCCCACGAAGGCCTCGACGGCCTCGGTGTGGTCGGCGGTCGCGCCGAGCGCGGTCTGGGCCTCGTCCTCGGCCGCCAGCGCGGTTTCGAGGGACGACTCGGCGGCGACCGACAGGACGTTCTTGATCTTCGCGTACGCGACCGTCGGGCCGGCAGCGAGCTTCGCGGCGACCTTCTGCGCGCGGGCGGCCAGTTCCTCGTCCGGCACGACCTCGCTGACCAGGCCCAGCGTGAGGGCTTCGGCGGCGTCGACCGTGCGCGCCAGCAGCATCAGTTCGGCCGCGCGGCCGAGACCGATCAGCCGCTGCAGCGTCCACGACGCGCCCGAGTCCGGCCCGAGGCCGACGTTCGCGAACGCCATCAGGAAGTTCGCCGACGTCGCGGCGATCCGGAGGTCGCTCGCGTACGCGAAGGCCGCGCCCGCGCCGGCCGCCGGGCCGTTCACCGCCGCGATGACCGGCTTCGGCATCCCGACGATCGTCTTGACGATCGGGTTGTAGTGCTCCTTGACCGTGTGTAGCGGCGCCGGGTCACCCGCCTGCAGCAGCCCGACGTGCTCCTTCAGGTCCTGCCCGGCGCAGAACGCCTTGCCCGAACCGGTCAGCACGACCGCGCGGACACTGTCGTCGGCCGCGGCCTCGGTCAGGCCCGCCAGCAGCAGTTCCTTGAGTTCGACGGTCAGCGAGTTGTACGCCTGCGGCCGGTTCAGCGTGAAGGTGCGCACGCCATCGGCGTCGGCGGTCAGCAGAACGTCGGATGTGGTCACGGGATCTCCTAGTCGGCGAAACTGCGGTCTGAGAGGAGTCTTTCAGCCTCGCGAGCCGCATACCAGCACCGATACGGCGGCAAAAGATCGGTCCGCGTTCGCGCTCGGCCGCTGATGAGGGACAATGGACAGTAGACCCGGCTGGCTTTGACGAGCGCGACCCGGGCGCGCCGGTTGAGACGGAGGGAGCACGCTATGGCGGCCATGAAGCCCCGGACCGGAGATGGTCCCCTCGAAGTGACTAAGGAGGGGCGGGGCCTCGTGATGCGCGTACCACTCGAAGGTGGTGGGCGTCTCGTCGTCGAACTCTCCGCGGAAGAAGCGAAGGATCTCGGCGCGGCCTTGCAGGAGGTCACCGGCTGAGCCGGACCGCACCAACGTTCAACCACCCGCACCCCGGTCTCCCTTCGGAGGCCGGGGTCGCGGTTCATCTGCGCCCGGAGGTCGCTCACTGTGCGTAACCCGCTACCCCCCGTTCCGGGGAAGCTGCTCGAACTCGAAGTCTCGGACGACCTCAGGCGCGGTACGCCGCTGGCCAAGCTGATCGCCGCGCCGTCCGAAGAGGACGGTGACGCCGGGCTCGCGGAGATCGGCGGCGTGCGGCCCACCGGCAAGGCCGGTGACGTGCAGACCGTCCCGACGGGCGCCGTCCGCTGGCTGGCGGGGGTCGGCGACGGCGAGCCGAAGCAGTACCGCAAGGCCGGTGCCGCACTGGTCCGCGCCGTTTCGTCGGCGCTGGAAGAAGACGTCAAGGCGGGGCAGAAGGCGTTCCGCTCCTTCGCCGTCGAACTGCCCGAAGACGCGGGCGCCGAGCACATCGAGGAACTCGCGTTCGGGCTGCTGCTCGGCGGTTACCGGTTCACGGTGACGGCCGAGGAGCCGAAGCCGACCTTGCGGACCGTGCGCTTGATCACACGGCACGAGGGCGACCTGGAGCGGGTCCGCGAACTCGCCGCGGCCGCCGCGTTCGCGCGCGATCTGGCGAACACGCCGTCGAACGTCAAGACCCCCGCCTGGCTCGCCGATACGGCGGCCAGGGTCGCCGGGGGCATCCCGAACCTGACCGTGACGGCGCGGGACGAGAAGTGGCTGGCCGAACAGGGCTTCGGCGGCGTGCTCGCCGTCGGCGGCGGGTCGGCCGCGCCGCCGCGGCTGATCGAGCTGGAATACCGGCCGCGCGGGGCGACGACGCACCTGCTGCTGGTGGGCAAAGGCATCACCTTCGACACCGGCGGTCTTTCGATCAAACCGGCCGACGGCATGCACCTCATGCGCACCGACATGGCGGGCGGCGCGGCGATCATCGCCGCGGTCCGCGCGATCGCGGCGCTGCGCCTGCCGGTGAAGGTGACCGGGCTGGTGCCCGCCGCCGAAAACCACGTGTCCGGTTCGTCGTACCGGCCTGGCGACATCGTCCGGCACTACGGCGGCAAGACCACCGAGGTGGGCAACACCGACGCCGAGGGCCGCATGGTCCTGGCCGACGCGCTCGTCTACGGCATCAAGAAGCACAAGCCGGACGCGGTGATCGACGCGGCGACCCTGACCGGGGCCATGAAGGTCTCGCTCGGCGTCCGCACCGGCGGCGTCTTCGCCACCGAGGACGCGCTCGCGGAGCGGGTCACGAAGGCGGGCGAGCGGGTCGGCGAGGCATGGTGGCGGATGCCGCTGCTGGAGGACCTGGCCGAAACCGTGCGGGGTTCGCTCGGTGACGTCCGGCAGGCGCCGGGTGGCCCCGGTGGCATCGTCGCGGCGCTGTTCCTTCGGGAGTTCGTCGGCGACGTGCCGTGGGCGCATCTCGACATCGCCGGCCCCGCGCGGGCCGACAAGACCTACGCCGACGTCGTGCCGGGGGCCACCGGATTCGCGGCGCGGACGCTGGTCGAACTGGTCGCCTCCTACGCCTGACCTGCGGTTACCTGCGGGGCGGGAGCAAGGGACCTTTGCTACCGCTCCGCAGGTCGACCTTGGGCATGGGCTGGGTCGGCGCGTCCCCGGCGTGGGCGGTGAGCCGCCGGGCGATTCTGGTCGCGGGGCCGGTCAGGTACCGGAACACGAGCCACGCCGTGAGGGAGCCGAGGACGAGCCCGGCGAGCACGTCGTGCGGATAGTGCGCGCCGACGAAGACTCGTGAGAAGCCCATCAGCAGGGCGCCCGGGAGCACCCACGGCGCGAGCCGTCGCCAAGCGAGCGCCAGGCCGACGGCGGCCGCCGCGCCGATCGTGGAGTGGTTGCTCGGGAAGGACCAGTCGCCGATCGGCGGGCAGTCGACGAGCGTGACGAGGTTCCGGCACGGCCGATCCTCCTGGATCACGCTCTTCAGGCCCTCGCTGATCAGGTACGCGATCGCGGTCGCGGCAGGCGGCAGCAACGCCACGGCGATCCGGACCGGCGAAGTGCGCGCCCGCCACAACATCCAGGCGAACAGCGCCGCGTAGACGAGCAGCCCTGCTTCCGTGAACAGGATCCCCGTCGCCTGAAGCCAGCTCGGGCTCTCACCCGCCAACTCCACGATGTCGTCGTACATTCACCCGAAGTTAGCGAAAACGACGTGCCCGCGTGGTGGACGAACGGCAGGGATCGACCCTGACGAACGTCACCAGGACTGCGCGCGGACCCGCTCACGGAACCGCAGGACGGCGGGCGGCAGGACCACGTCGCGTCGCCACGCCAGGCCGATGGTCCGCCCGACCGGCGGCACCAGTGGGACTTCGACGACTCCCGCCGGGCTGCCCGGCTCGAAACGGGGGAGCAGCGCGACGCCGAGCCCGGCCGCGACCAGACCGCGGACGGTGTCGGACTCCTGGCCCTCGAACGCGATCTTCGGTTCGAAGCCGGCCTTTGCGCACAGCTCGTCGGTGATGGTGCGGAGGCCGTAGCCGGTTTCGAGGAGCACGAACTCCTCGTCCTTGAGGTCTTCGATGGCGGCGCTGGGCCGGTCCGCGAGGCGGTGCGACGTCGGCACGGACAGGAAGATCTCCTGCTCAGTGAGGACGGCTGCGTCGAGCAGCGGGTCGTCGACGGGGGCGGGCGCGAGCAGCGCGAGGTCGAGCTCGCCGCTGGTCAGCCGGTCGACCATGTCCTGACGTGACCCCTGGACCAGGGTGAACCGGACGCCCGGATGGTCGGCGCGATAGCCGCGGAGCAACGTGGGGACCAGCGACCTGCCGAGCAGGTGCAGGAAGCCGAGGACGATGTGCCCGGATTCGGGGTCGACCTCTTCGCGGGCCTGGCGGACTCCGGCGTCGACGGCGGCGAGCGCGCGTTCGGCGGCATCGGCCAGCAGTTCGGCGGCCCGGGTGAGCCGGATGCCGCGACCGTCGGGGACCGTGAGCGGGGCGCCGAGGGCGTCGCCGAGCGCCGAGATCCGGCGGCTTACCGTGGGCTGCGGGACGCCGAGCAGTTCGGCCGCGCGTGTGACGTTCGTCGTGCGGCGGAGTGCGGTGAGCAGGGCGAGCTGCGGGGCTAGCTGGGCGGTCATCCTTTCATTCAGCACGGTATCGATTGTGGCAGATGAGCGTATTAGACGTATCGTTTAGCCAGGCTTAGCTTCAGGTCCGTGCCTGCCATCGGAACCACCCGCCGCGTGACGATCGCCGTCGCCGCGGCCGGGATCTCCTCGTTCGCGCTGCTCTACGCGCCGCAGCCGGTGCTGCCGCAGCTGGCCGAGCAGTATCACCTCGATCCCGGTGGCGCTTCGCTCGCGGTGAGTGTGGCGACCGGTGCGCTGGCGATCGCCGTGCTACCCATCGCGGCGCTGTCGGAGGTCGTGGGACGGCGTCCGGTGATCATCGCTTCGGTGGTCGCGTCGGTCGTGTTCGGTTTCCTGCTGCCGCTGGCGCCCAGCTATCCGGCGCTGCTCGTGCTCCGGGCGCTGCAGGGAGTCGCGATCGCGGGGTTCCCCGGAGTGGCCGCCGCCTATCTCGCGGAACGGCTCGGCAAGGCCGGGCTCGCGGCGGCGGTGGGCGCGATGATCGCCGGGAACACCATCGGCGGCATGATCGGACGGCTCGCGGCCGGGTTCACCGCCGGGCCGTTCGGCTACCACGGCGCGCTGCTCGTGGTCGCGGGGATCGGGCTGGTCTGCACGGTGGTCACGGTGCTGGCCCTGCCACCGGGGGAGCAAGGGACCTTTGCTACCACTTTCGCGGATCGCCGCAGGTCAGAGCGGCTGCGCGAGCAGGGCCGGGCGGTGCTCGCCGGGCTCGGTGCGGCCGTCCGGAAGCCGGTCCTGCTGGCCCAGTACGCGGTCGCGCTGCTGGCGATGGGCTCGTTCGTCGCGCTCTACAACGCCGCCGGATTCCGCCTGACCGGCGAGCCACTGAACCTCTCGCCTGCGATCGCGTCGCTCGTCTTCCTCGCGTACGCGATGGGGTCGGTCTCGTCGGCGACGGCGGGCAAGCTCGTCGGCCGGTTCGGGCGTCGCCGGGCACTCGTCGGCGCGCTGCTGCTCACGATCGCGGGCGCCGCGCTGACGCTGTCCGACTCGCTGCCCATGGTCGTCGCCGGGTTCGTGGTGCTGACCGGCGCGTTCTTCGCCGCGCACGCCGTCGCCAACGGCTGGGCCGCCGCGGAGGCGCCCGAGAACGCCCGAGGCCAGGTGGGCGGGCTCTACACGCTTTCGTACTACCTCGGCAGCAGCGTCGGCGGCGCCGTCGGCGCGACCGTCTACGGGCACGCGGGCTGGACGTGGCTGATCGTGCTCACCGCCGTCTGGCTCGCCGTCGCCGCGGTGGCCGTGCTCGCGGTGGTCCCGAAGTCCGTGAAGGCCTCCTTGCCTCCCCTGAAGGTCAGGGCCCACGCAAAGGCGAGGTAGTGCGGCTCTCGGTCGCTGTCGAGCAAATCGCGAGCCGGTCTGGTGTCCCCAATGGCGCATTCGAGACACTGAGCGTCTCGAATGCGCCATTGGGGACACCAGACCCTCGAAGCAGGGCGCGGAACGCGTCTGAAAAGTGGTAGCAAAGGTCCCTTGCTACGCGATCGCGGCGACCAGCAGCCCGCCGCCCACCGGCAACAGCGCCGGGACCAGCCGCTCGTCCTCGCGGAACGCCCGCGCGACCTCCCGCAGCGCGAGGGTGTCCGGATCACGCCGTGAGGGATCGGTCACCCTGGTCCCCGAGACGTTGTGGAACGCCAGTATCCCGCCGGGACGCAGCAGCGAGACGGCCTTCTCGTAGCAGCTCGGGTACTCGACCGGCGCCGAATCGACGAACACCAGGTCGTAGCCGCCGGGGGTGAGCCGGGGGAGGACGTCGAGCGCGCGCCCCATGATCAGCCGGGTCCGCCCGGGCGCGTAGCCGGCCTCGCGGAACGCCGCCCGCGCCGCCCGGTGGTACTCCGGCTCGATGTCGATCGAGGTGAGGATCCCGTCGTCGACCATGCCGCCGAGCAGGCACAACCCGCTCACCCCGGCCCCGGTCCCGACCTCGACCACGGCCTTCGCCCGCAGCGTCGTGGCGAGAAATCGCAGAGTCGCGCCCGCGCCCGCGCTCAGCGGGCCGCATCCCAGATCGGCCGACCGCGCCCGCGCGGCGGCCAGTACCTCGTCGTCGGGGACGTAGCCGTCGACGAGGTCGGCGTCGGCGGCCTCGGCAGGCGAGCCCGCATGCGTCCCGGAATTCACACGCGGAGGTTAGCGCTGCCTATCGTCAAAAGAGCGAAGACTCCCTGGTACCGACTTCTCAGCCTCCTCTCAGTCCAGTCTCACTAGAAACATAAGCAGGCCGGACAGACTGGTCCTCGACAACGGGAACACCGTGCTCATCGCCCGCGTTGGGTGGAGTAGTTGGGAGAAGACGCTGATGGAGGTGCCTACTTCCCCGATGCAGGAAACGATGCAGGACCAGCACGCGGACCAGGTCACGCCGGTGACGGTGGACGAGGCCGCATGGACGCCGCCCTCGTGGGACGAGGTCGTGCGTGAACACGCCGACCGCGTGTACCGGCTGGCGTACCGCCTGACCGGTAACGCCCACGACGCCGAGGACCTGACGCAGGAGACCTTCATCCGGGTCTTCCGCTCGCTCGCCTCCTACAAGCCCGGCACGTTCGAAGGCTGGCTGCACCGCATCACCACGAACCTCTTCCTCGACATGGCCCGCCGCCGCTCGCGTGTGCGGATGGAAGGCCTCCCCGAGGACACCGACCGCATCGTCGGTGACGACCCGAGCCCCGAGCAGGTCTACTCGGACACGCACCTCGACCCGGACCTGCAGGCCGCGCTCGACGAGTTGCCGCCCGAGTTCCGTGCCGCGGTCGTGCTGTGCGACGTCGAAGGCCTCTCGTACGAGGAGATCGGCGCCACCCTCGGTGTCAAGCTCGGCACCGTGCGCAGCCGGATCCACCGCGGCCGCCAGGCGCTTCGCGCTTCTTTGGAGCGTCGTCGCGCCGCGGCGCAGGAGTCTGCGAAGGTGGGGGTATGACCGCACCGCGAGGTTGGGGACTCCCCGAGTCGCATCTGCTTCCGGACGCCATCGTCGCCTTCGTGGACGGCGAGCTGTCCCTCGGCGCCCAGGACAGGGCTTCGGCGCATATCGCCCGTTGCCAGTCCTGCGCCGCCGAAGTGACCGCCCAGCGCCAGGCCGTCGCGGCCGTGAAGCAGGCGGGAGCCCCGTCGATGTCGGCGGGTTTCCTGGCCAGCCTTTGCTCCATCCCGCAGAACACCGAACTTCCCGGCACACCGGACAACCTGGCGATGACCGCCGACGGTCAGCTGGTGGCCATCCAGCGGCCCGACCGGGTCGCCGGCCTTCGCGACACCGGGGTTCTGGGCGGGACCGCGCCGTTGGGATCAACGGCGCCGCTGGGCCAGTCGCCGAACGTGCTCGGCGGCGGGCGGTTCGGCCTCGCCCGGCGGAAGTACGCGCAGGGCGCCGGAGTCGTCGTTTCGGGTCTGGTGCTGAGCGCGCTCGCCCTCGTCGCGACCTCGGGTGACGGCACCGAAGAACAGCCGAACACCGGCTTGACCCCGCCGCAAGGCGTCAACGCCGGGCTGCTGCCCGCGCAGCTGGGCGGCGCCCAGCCGGAGCCGCCGCGCAGCACCACGCCGAGCCCGAGCACGTCCAGCGTGCCCATGCCGGTGTCCGCTCGCTGATCTGTTTCGTCAGGGTTTGACGAAACAGATCGTCGCGCTCTTGAACTTCGAAGTCCCATAGCTGGCGTACGAGATGACTTCCTTCGTGCCTTCGGCGCACGGACTGGTCACCACGCTCATCTGCGGGAAGACCTCGCTGATCTTCAGCCGCGCCGACCCGCAGTCCTTGAGCGGTGGCGGTGTCTTGGTCTCGATATCGTCGAAACACAGCCCGACCTTGGCGTTGATCGCCAGGCACAGGGCGACGCCGTCCCCGCGCGCCCCCCTCGGGACGGCGTACTTGTAGAAACCGTCCTTGCAGTCCCACGTGCCCTTGTCGACCCCGGTGAGGCTCACCGCGTAGGGCGCTTGCGGCGAATCGCATGGTGTCTTGACGGCGTCGGCCTCCTTGCCGGAGCCGGTCAGCGCCACGCAATCGCCTTCGGTGAGCGCTTTGGCCTGCTTCTCCGGTCCGACGGCCGCCTTCATCACGAAGATGAAGCCGATCCCGCCGCCGACCACGACGAGCGCGGCGACGAGCAGCAGCACTTTCACCTTGGTGGACAGCCCCTTCTTCTTGGGCGGCTGCTGCGGCCAGCCCTGGTGCTGCGGCCACTGCTGCTGCGGCCATTGCTGGTGAGGGGCGTTCTGGGGCGGGAAACCGGCCCCCGGGTACTCGGACATGACCGTTAGACGGCCAGTGATGAGACATGGTTGCCTAAAGTGTCACATTTCTCGCCGGGTTCGGGGAATCAACGCGCACTTCACCGTGGTCACGGCAGAATCCCGGGTGAGGCTTGGCGTACTCTCGCGTCCGGCCAACCTGATCTCAGCCCCGGGGAATGATGACCGAGCAGCCGAACGCGAATCCGCAGCAGCCTGGGGATCGGCTGGCGCCGCGCCCGCTGGCCCGGCCCGCCGTCGATCCGGCGCAGGCGGCCACGTTCGGCAGGCCGCGCGGCGTCGACGGAGCCTTCGACAAGCTGTACCAGCCCGGCACCAACGGGCAGACCGCGCCGGGCCTGAACCTCGCGCCTCCGACGCCGGAATCGCTCGCCGAGGCCTTCCGCCGCCCGCCGGGCGCCGAAGGTGTCGTGCTGGAGCGGCCGCACGGGACCAACGGCTCCGAACCGTCCGCGAACGGCGCAGAAGGCCCGCTCTGGACCACGACCTCGGATCCCTGGCGCGACCCGTCGTCCGGCGCGGTGCTCGCCGGGCCCGCCGTGCATCAGGACTCGGACGAGGAGAAGGACGCGAAGCGCCCGCAAGGCGCGCTGCTGAGCCTGCCGGAGGTCCTTTTCGGCCGGCGTGTGCAGACGAAGGCGCTGGCGATGCTTGCCGCGGTCGCGCTCGTCATCGGCGCCGCCGGTGGGCTGATCGGCTGGTGGTTCGCCGACACCGGTACCGAACTGACCGGACAGGCCAGCATCTCCGAAGCCGACGCGGCCAAGGAACGTCCGGCGGGCTCGATCGCGGACATCGCCCACCGGGTGGCGCCCACCGTGGTCTCGCTCGAAGTGTTCAAACCCGGCGCCGAAGCCGGTCAGCAGGGCTCCGGCGTCGTCATCGACACCCAGGGCTACGTGCTCACGAACGAACACGTGATCTCCGCCGCGACGGCCGACGCGGCCACCAAGGTCACCGCCGTGTTCTTCGACGGCAAGCGTGTCGAGGCGAAGATCGTCGGTGCCGACCCCAAGACCGACCTCGCCGTGGTCAAGGTCGACGTCAAGAACCTGACCGCGCTGCAGGTCGGGAAGTCGTCCGACCTCGCCGTCGGCGACTCCGTGATCGCCGTCGGTTCGCCGCTGGCGCTGCAGAACTCGGTCACCGCGGGCATCGTGAGCGCGCTCAACCGCCCGGTGACCGCCGGTGGCGACGGCGGCAGCGCGCCGGTGATCTACGAGGCCATCCAGACCGACGCCGCGATCAACCACGGCAACTCGGGCGGCGCGCTCGTCGACGCGACCGGCGCGCTGGTCGGGATCAACTCCGCGATCCGCTCGTCCAGCGCCGAAGGCGGCAGCATCGGCATCGGGTTCGCCATCCCCAGTGACTACGCGGTGAAGATCGCGAAAACACTGATCAAGGACGGCAAGGTCGTCCACCCCGACATCGGCATCAACGCTTCGTCGACCGTCGCGGGCTCCAGCACCATGGGCGCACAGGTCCGCAACGTCGCCCCCGGCGGCCCCGCGGCCGCCGCCGGGATCAAAGAAGGGGACGTCATCACGGAGGTCGGCGGACGGCTCGTGCGCGACTCGGCGGAACTGCTCGTCGCGGTCCGCGCCCGCGAAGTCGGCGAAGTGGTCCCTGTCCGCCTTGTCCGTGATGGGTCTTCTCTTGTCGTTGACGTGAAACTGGCCTCGGACTAGCGGGTTCGGCCGGGTACCCTGAACGGGGAAGACGCCGAGGCGGAGGTTCACACGGGTGTTCGAGAGTGTCGGCTGGGGAGAGATCCTCATCATCGTCGTCGCGGGTCTTTTCATCCTCGGTCCGGAACGGCTGCCCGAAGCGGCGTCCTGGGTGGCGAAGAGCGTCCGCAAGGTCCGCGACTTCGCGACCGGCGCCAAGACGCAGCTGCGCGAGGAGATGGGCCCGGAGTTCGATCAGTTGCGCAAGCCGCTGGAGGACCTGAGGGGCCTGCGGAACTTCGACCCGAAGCGGGTCGTCACCCAGCACCTGTTCGACGGTGACTCGGATCCGCTGGGGATCAACAACATCAACGGCACCAATGGCGCCAACGGGTCCAACGGCGCCGCCAAGCCCAACGGCTACCCGGCGACCGCTTCGCAGCCGGAGCCGCTGAAGCCGGGCGAGCGCCCGCCGGTCGACCCGGACGCCACCTGACCCCTAATGCATTTAGTCCTCTGGATGCGGTCCTTGCGTGTGCAAGTACCGCATCCAGAGGACTAAATGCGTAAGGTCAGCGGCCCGCGGGGGTGACGTTCAGCATCATCCCGGCCAGCCCGCGTGCCCGGACGGTCAGCTTCTTCGCCGCCTCCTTGAGCACGAGCGACGCCGGCGCGTCCGGCTCGGCCAGCACGATCGGCGTCCCGGCGTCGCCGTTGGAGACCACCCGCGGGTCCATCGGGACCTGCCCGAGCAGCGGCACGGTCGACCCGACCGACTTCGACAGCGAGTCGGCCACGGACTGCCCGCCACCGGAGCCGAAGATCTCCATCTTCTGCCCGTCGGGCGTCTCCAGCCACGACATGTTCTCGATGACCCCGGCCACGCGCTGCCGCGTCTGGAGCGCGATCGCGCCCGCGCGCTCGGCCACCTCGGCGGCCGCCTGCTGCGGGGTCGTGACGACCAGGATCTCCGCGTTCGGGATGAGCTGCGCCACCGAGATCGCGATGTCGCCGGTGCCCGGCGGCAGGTCCAGCAGCAGGATGTCGAGGTCGCCCCAGAACACGTCGGCGAGGAACTGCTGCAGCGCGCGGTGCAGCATCGGCCCGCGCCACACGACGGGCTGGTTGCCCGGGGTGAACATGCCGATCGAGATGACCTTCACGCCGTGCGCCTGCGGCGGCATGATCATGGTGTCGACCTTGGTCGGCTTCTCCCGCGCGCCGAGCATCCGCGGCACCGAGTGCCCGTAGATGTCCGCGTCGACCACGCCGACGGAAAGCCCGCGTTCGGCCATCGCGGCCGCGAGGTTCACCGTCACCGAGGACTTGCCGACGCCGCCCTTGCCGGACGCGACGCAGTAGACCCGCGTCAGCGAACCCGGCTGCGCGAACGGGATCACCGGCTCCGCGGCGTCACCGCGCAGCGATTTCCGCAGCTCCGTGCGTTGCTCGTCGCTCATCACGTCGAGCTCGACCCGGACGTCGCTGACGCCGGGGAGCTTCTTGACGGCTTCGGTGGTGTCGTTGGTCAGGGTCGCCTTCAGCGGGCAGCCGGCGACCGTCAGGTAGATCCCGACGGTGACCACACCGTCCGAGCCGACCTCCACGTCCTTGACCATGCCGAGTTCGGTGATCGGTTTCTTGATCTCCGGGTCGTACACGGCCTTCAGCGCGGTGCGGACATCGTCGACGCTGGGGAGTTGCTGCGTACTGGTCACAGGTCCATGTTACGTACCGGTAGGCGTGCGGTCGGGTTTGGCCTTGCGCGGCTTGGCGTCGAGATCCTCACGGAGCCGGTCGAGCTCGCCCCGCAGGAAGTCCCGCGTGGCCACCTCGCCGAGCGCGATCCGCAGCGACGCCAGCTCCCGCGCGAGGTATTCGGTGTCGGCCTTGGTCTGCGCGGCGCGGTTCCGGTCCTCTTCCAGCGAGACGCGGTCGCGATCGTCCTGCCGGTTCTGCGCCAGCAGGATCAGCGGCGCGGCGTACGCGGCCTGCGTCGAAAATGCCAGGTTCAGCAGGATGAACGGGTACGGGTCCCATCGCAGCGAGACCGCGACCAGGTTCAGCACGATCCAGACGATGACGATCAGCGTCTGCCAGAACAGGTACTTGCCGGTGCCGAGGAACCGCGCGATCCGTTCGGTGAACCGGCCGAACGAATCGGGGTCGATGTTCAGCCTGAACCGGCTCTGGCCGCGGGGCTGGTCCAGCCGCCGCCCGGGCAAAAGTTCAGGCACGTTCGGTCTCCTCGGTGATCTCGCCGGTGATGTCGTGCAGCCCGGTCTCGCGCCAGTCCTCCGGGAGCAGGTGGTCGAGGACGTCGTCGACGGTGACCGCGCCGAGCAGGTGGTCTTCGGCGTCCACCACCGGCCCGCAGGTGAGGTTGTAGGCGGCGAAGTACCGCGTGACCTCGGACAACGAGGCGTTCGGCTTCAGCGCGGGCAGCTGGGAGTCGATGGCGCTCGCCACCATCTCCGCGGGTGGTTCGCGCAGCAGCCGCTGGAAGTGGACGACGCCGACGAACCGCCCGGTCGGTGTCTCGGTCGGCGGTCGGCAGACGAACACCATGCTCGCCAGCGCCACCGGGAGGTCCGCGTTGCGGATATGCGCGAGCGCCTCGGCGACCGTGGCGTCCGGCGTCAGTACCACCGGCTCGGGGGTCATCAACCCGCCCGCGGTGTCGGAGGAGTACTCCAGCAACCGCTTCACTGGTGCCGACTCCTCGGGTTCCATCAGCTCCAGGAACCGGTTCTGCTCGGCGGGGGCCAGTTCGGCCAGCAGGTCGGCGGCGTCGTCGGGATCCATTGCCTCGAGGATGTCGGCGGCGCGTTCCTCGGCGAGGTAGGACAGCAGTTCCTTCTGGTCGTCTTCGGGAAGCTCCTCGATGACGTCGGCGAGGTGTTCGTCGTCCATCGCGTCGGCGACCTCGTGCCGTCGTTTGAGCGGCAGGTCGCGGACCGTGGCGGCGACGTCGGCCGCGCGCATGGTGTCGAACAGCATCAGCAGCTGCGCCGCGCCCTGGGTCTGGCCGGTCAGGTCGGTGAGCCCGAGTCCGGACACTTCCGCCCACGGCAGCACCTGCATCGCCGAACGCCGTCTGCCGAGGCCGAGCCTGCTCGACCGTTCCCGGATCGCGAGCTTCGCGAGCACCCAGTCCCGCGTGCGTGTCGGCTCCATGCCGGCGTCGACGACGGTGACCCGTGTGTCCGAGCCGGCGAGGGTGGCGTGCGCGTCGAACAGCTGCCCGACCACCAGCACCTCGTTGGGCCGCTGATGGAACCGCCGCATGTTCACCGACCCGGTGGCGAGCGTGATCGCGCTGGGTTCGATCGAGGTCACGCGCAACATCGGCACGAAGACCCGCCGCCTCGTCGTCAGCTCGACCACGATGCCCAGGATCCGCGGCGGTTGCTGGTCCAGGCGCAGGCCCGCCACCAGGTCCCGCACCTTGCCGATCGATTCACCATCGGGGCCGAAAACCGGCAAACCGGCCAGCTGAGCTGCGAATACCCTGTTCACGGCTGCCATGCCCGAAGGTTATCCGCTCCCGCGGCCGGAGACGATTCGTGTGATCACCGCAATGCCCAGGCGGCGATTCCGGGGACGGCGGCGTAGGCCGGGTCTTCGGCGAGACTTTCGGGCGAGGCTCCCTCGGCGAGGTCTTCGTACAGCCAGGTCCAGTTCTGCACCGCGCGGACCAGCGTCCACGCTCGCGCGCGTCCGGCGTCCACCCCGGCGGCCGCGGCGAACCACGCGAGTTTTTCGTCCATTGTGGACTCTTCTGCCCGGTTCCAGAGGATCGAGATCGCGCCGAACTCGAGGTCACCCGAAAGCGGTTTCGGGTCGATCACCAGCCACGGTTCGCGGTCACCGGCGAGGACGTTCTCGAAATGGAGGTCCTCGTTCACCACCAGCTCACCGGCCTCCGGCCCGAGGTTCGCGCAGATCTCCACGGCGGCGTCGATGTACTTGCGATCGAACGGTTCCCCCAGCTCGCTCCAGGTCTCCGGGAGTTCCTCGGCCAGTTCCGCGGCTTCCTCGCGAAGGGATCGCCGCAGCGTGGCGGGAGCGGGGACGGCCAGCCGTCGTGCCAGGGCGCCGACGGTCTCGACGGCCTCCTTGATCGGCTCGGTTTCGAGCGACCGGCTCGCGTCGAGCCGCTCCAGGAGCAGGACGCCGTCCTCGGGCACGTTGTCGTACATCAGGACCGCGCCCTGACCGGCCCAAGTGGACAGTGCGAGCGGTTCGTCGTCGGATTCCTCGTGCGGCCAGCCGAGTTTGAGGATCGCGGGGGAGCCGTCGGCGCGGCGCACGGGCTGCGCGACGCCGACGAAGCCGTGCATCGCCTCGCCGTCGTATTCCAGCTGCCACTTGGCGGTGTACTTCTCGGCGAGGAACGGGAGGGAATCGAGCCACTCGGCCGCCCCCGGCCCGAGGTCGGCGGCGCGGTCGAGGAACTTGGGCGGGATCTTGAAACCGGTCACGAACCCACCTTGGCAGGCCTGTCCACCGTGTTTCCCTCGTGACCCGCCGGGCGTACCGTGAACAGCGAGAACAACCCCGGGAGCAGCCATGGTGGTGGAGATTCTCAGTGCGGTCGCCGTCGCGGGCGGTGCTTGGCTCGCGACCAGCCTTCGCGTGGTGAAACAGTACGAACGCGGTCTCGTGTTCCGGTTCGGGCGGGTGCGCCCCGCCATCCGGGAGCCGGGGCTCGCGCTGCTGGTGCCGATCGCGGACAGGCTGCAGAAGGTCAACATGCAGATCGTCACGATGCCGATCCCCGCGCAGGACGGCATCACCCGCGACAACGTCACCGTGCGGGTGGACGCGGTCGTGTACTTCAAGGTGATCGACCCGGTGCTGGCCGCGGTCAACGTGCAGGACTACCGCTCGGCCGTCGGCCAGGTCGCGCAGACCTCGCTGCGGTCCATCATCGGCAAGAGCGACCTCGACGACCTGCTGTCGAACCGCGAACGGCTGAACGAGGGCCTGGAGCTGATGATCGACAGCCCGGCCTTGGACTGGGGCATCCACATCGACCGCGTCGAGATCAAGGACGTCGCGCTGCCGGAGTCGATGAAACGCTCGATGTCGCGCCAGGCCGAAGCCGAACGCGAACGGCGGGCACGGGTCATCTCGGCCGACGGCGAGTTGCAGGCGTCGCACAAGCTTTCGCAGGCGGCCGCGACCATGGCCGACACCCCGGCGGCGTTGCAGCTGAGGCTGCTGGAAACCGTCGTGCAGGTCTCGGCGGAGAAGAACTCGACGCTGGTCTTGCCGTTCCCGGTGGAGCTTTTGCGCTTCCTCGACGCGAACACGCCGAAGCGGGAGACGTCTTCGGAGGAGCCGGAGGTCTCAGAGGGCAACGGTCAGGTGGCGCCGGCGCCCAGGGAGGGCAGCTGAGCGCATGAAGAAGCCCCAGGCGCTTGCATCAGAGGCGACACTGGGGCGTTCGTCACTGACGGTAGCATCTTCGGGTGCTGTCCGTCGAGACCGAAGAGCCCATGGTCTGGAATCTGCTGTCCGAACCCCGGATGGCTCCCTACCTCGAGGCAGCGTCGGGGGACAAGGTCGCGGCCCTGCGGTTGTACGAATGGAGCGCGCGAACTTCCTCCGCCGCTTTCGAGGTCGTCGGCCATCTCGAGGTGCTCCTTCGTAACGCTCTGGATCGGTGTCTTCGCGAGCATTTCCGAGAGGACCAGTGCGGCATTCCGTGGTTCTTGCTGCCGACTCCCGGCGGGGAGAATGTGGCGGAGGCCGTGGCCACCGTGCGGGAGCGGCTGCGTCCCCAGCGAAAGGAAACCCGGCACCAGATCATCGCCGGATTGAGTTTCGGGTTCTGGTCAGGTCTGCTCGGCCCCAAGTACGAGGAGCTCTGGCGCGATTGTCTTCATCGCGCCTTCCCGTACTCGTCGGGAAAGCGAAAGGAGGTCGCCGTCGCGGTCGAGCGGGTCCGCAAGTTCCGGAACCGGCTCGCGCACCACGACTCGACGATCAACGTCGACATACCCTTCGAGCTTCGCCAGATCTTCGACCTGGCCGCGTACATCGACAAGGATGCCGCGCGCTGGCTGAAGCGGTGCAGCGGACTGATGACCGTCTACGCCCAGCGACCGGTCACGATCGACGACACCGTCGTCGTTTCGGCGAAGCACGCTTGGCCGTTGTACGAGACCTGCTCCGCTTACGTGTGCCAATCCGGGCGGGCGTTCCGGCCGATCGAGCGTGTGGCGTTCTACGCGGACCGTGAGGTCAAGCTCGATGTACCCGCCGTGCTTCACCGCCGGGACAACGTCGAGTGGTCTCCGGAAGAGGCAGCGCGGCTCGGTGCTTCGGAGGATCGCTTCGACCGTAAGATCGCGAAGGTCATCGAGACGTCGGACGATACCTGGACGGATGGCCGCTATCAGGTCTTCCTGCTGACCGGCCCAGGACATCCCGACCACCGGCAGCTGCGGCAGGCACTGCCTCATCTCGGTACCGGACGAGGCTCGGCTTTCGTGCAGCGGCAGCGATATGTCTCCCTGCACTCCTTGGAGAACGCGGTGACGACGGCCGACCTCTAGGCCGCCCGGACGACGCCGCTACTCGAGCTCGCCGTTCACCCCGAGAATGATCATCGTGCCGATGAAACCGACGTACAGCGCGATCACGACGTAGGCGATGATCACCGCCGCGAGCGCCATGCCGCGCCCGCCCGCCTCGCCGCGGTTCGCCCGCGCCAGCCCGATGTGCCCCAGGATCAGCCCGACGATCACCGTCACACAGGAGCAGATCCCGACGAGCGAGCACACCAGTCCGGCGATCGCCATCCCGTTGTCCTGCGACCGCGGGGGAGCGACCGTCGCGTACGGGTTGTACGGCTGCGGCGGCGGATACGCCGCGGGCAACGGCACGGGCGTGTACACCGACGGGACCGGCGGCTCCGGCGCCGCGTAGGGCGGCGGCACGGGCTCGGCGGTCAGCGGGTCGATGGCCTGCCCGTACGTCTCGACGGGAACCGGAACGGAAGCCGGCTCGGGAGCAGGATCCGGCGCGGAAGCCGAAGGCGGCTCGAACGGAGCGGGCGGCTCGAACGGCGGAGGCGGGGTGAAGGGTTCCGGTGGCTGAAAGGGCTGCGGGCCCGACACGGTTTCGGGCGCCGAAGACACCACAGTCGGGTCCGAGAAGGTGTTCGAGTCGGTGTAGGACGACGTCGACGGTGTGTCCTGCGAGTCGGAACTGCTCATCCGGTTGCCCCCTGGTTCGTGCGGGACACCACCGTATCGTCCGAACGGGTCACGAGACGCCCGCGGCTCCGATCGCGAGCACCACGAAAACGAACCACAGGATGACCGGGATCAGCCAAAGCGCGGTGACGACGTATCCGATGATCATCCCCGCCTGCGCCATGCCCTGGCCGCCGGCTTCGCCGCGTTTGGCCTTCGACAACGCGATGTGCCCGAAGATGATCCCCAGGATCGCCGGGAAACACATGATCAGCCCGATCAGCGAGCACACCAGCGACGCCACCGCCATGCCCTGGTCCGGCGGCCGCACGTAGGGCTGCTGGACGTAGTACTGCTGAGGCGGCGGCTGGTACGGCTGAAGTCCGTAGGGCTGCTCGAACTGCCCGGACGGCTGATGCCCGTACGGGTCGTGCGGATTCGTCATGGTGGTCCCCTCGTAGACGAGGACCGTATCGCTACCGGAAAGCCCCGTGTTTCGCGGCGATGTTCAGCGCGACGGGGATCGCGATGGCGTACAGGACGATCATCAGATAGCCGACGACGAAAGCGGCGAGCGCCATGCCCTTGCCGCCCACCTCGCCGCGCCGGGCCTTCGCGAACGCGACGTGGCCCATGACGATCCCGGGGATCACGGACACCAGCCCGATCAGCCCGAAGAGTGAAAAGATCAGGGCCGCCGTCGCGAGACCGGAATCCTTGCTCCGCGCCGGGGCCTGGTTCGGGAAGGCGTACTGCTGTTGGGGTGGGAATCCACCAAAGGGCTGCTGAGCCACGTTTCGTCCCCCTCGGACTGTGATCGGCTTGTCACTGTGGTGGCATGCTCACGGATGGCGTACGCGTGACTGCGCTCATAGCGAGGTCCCACGTCAGGCGTCATACTCACCGGTAACCCAGCGCCGGGAGCCCGGTGCGCGCGAATTTAGGAGCAGCGATGGCTCGCCTCGCCCAGACCGCCGGCTTGACCGACGTGCAGTCCGAAATCCTGGCCACGGTCCGCCAGTTCGTGGACAAGGAGGTCATCCCGTGCGCGCAGGAGCTGGAGCATTCCGACACCTATCCCGCCGACATCGTCGAGGGGATGAAGGAGATGGGCCTGTTCGGGCTCACCATCCCGGAGGAGTACGGCGGCCTCGGCGAATCGCTGCTGACCTACGCGCTCGTGGTCGAGGAGATCGCGCGCGGCTGGATGAGCGTCTCCGGTGTCATCAACACGCACTTCATCGTCGCGCACATGATCAAGCAACACGGGACGCCGGAGCAGAAGCAGCACTTCCTGCCGCGGATGGCGACCGGTGAGGTCCGCGGCTCGTTCTCGATGTCCGAGCCCGACCTCGGCTCCGACGTCGCCGCGATCAAGACCCGCGCCCGCAAGACCGACGACGGGTACGTCATCGACGGGTCGAAGATGTGGCTGACCAACGGCGGCAGCTCCAATCTGATCGCGCTGCTGGTCAAGACCGACGAAGGCGCCGAGAAGGCCCACCAGAACCTCACCACGTTCCTGGTCGAAAAGCCCGAGGGCTTCGGCGAGGTCGCGCCCGGCCTCACCATCCCCGGCAAGATCGACAAAATGGGCTACAAGGGCGTCGACACCACCGAAGCCGTGTTCGACGGCTTCAAGATCGGTGCGGACAAGGTCCTCGGCGAAGCGCCGGGCAAGGGCTTCGCGTACATGATGGACGGTGTCGAGGTCGGCCGCGTCAACGTCGCCGCCCGCGCCTGCGGCATCGCGATCCGCGCGTTCGAGCTCGCCGTCGAGTACGCCCAGCAGCGCAAGACCTTCGGCAAGGCCATCGCCGAGCACCAGGCGGTCGCGTTCAAACTCGCTGAGATGGCCACCAAGGTCGAGGCCGCGCACCTGATGATGGTCAACGCAGCCCGCCTCAAGGACTCCGGCGAGCGCAACGACGTCGAAGCCGGCATGGCGAAGCTGATCGCCAGCGAGTACTGCGCCGAAGTCACCCAGGACTCCTTCCGCATCCACGGTGGCTACGGCTACTCCAAGGAATACGAGATCGAGCGCCTCATGCGCGAGGCGCCGTTCCTGCTCATCGGCGAAGGCACCAGCGAGATCCAGAAGACCATCATCAGCCGCGGCCTGCTCCGCGAGTACAAGTCCCGCTCCTGAACGTTCGCGCCTTTCGCCCGTCCTTGAGAAGATGGACCAGGACGGGCGAGAGGTGATTACGTGAGTGCTCCCTTTGGCGGAAGCGGCCGGGCCGCGGGCGGGCTGCCCAGGCTGCCGACACCGCCTACCGGCTGGCCGATCGGTTCCTACGCGACGTACGGCGAAGCCCAGCAAGCCGTCGGTTTCCTCGCGGAGAAGGAGTTCGGCGTCTCCGACGTGACCATCGTCGGCGTCGACCTGATGCTCGTCGAGCGCGTCGTCGGACGGCTGAGCTGGGGCCGGGTGCTGGGCACCGGCGCGGTGTCCGGCGCGTGGTTCGGCCTGATCATCGGGTTGCTGCTGGGCATGTTCAACAACCAGGGTTTCGCCTGGCAGCCCATGATCGGCGGGCTCGTGCTCGGCATCCTGGCGTGGACGGTCTTCGCGGCGATCAGCTACAGCATGTCCCGCCGCGACTTCTCCTCCGCGAGCCAGCTGGTCGCCGGGCGGTACGACGTCCTCTGCCAGCCGCGTTCGGCCGAACAGGGGCGCGAGCTCCTCGCCCAGCTGGCGTTGGGCGGCCGTCCCACCGGGTGACGCGGGGGCCGGACCACTGACATTCGGCGGTACTCGTTCACCTGTTCGCCGTGCGGTCCGCTGAATCGTTACCGATACTGCTTGCGGGCGGTGATCGCCCGGAATAGGTTGCACAACACCAGTCGGGCGGTCATGTACTCCAGCGTGTCCGCCCGAGCACTAGCACGTCGGGGTGCTGGCGCGCGGGCTTCTTCAACGCGTCCTAGTGCCGCCGTTCCCCAGGCGTGCGCGGGTGAGGAGGCCTCATGGGGAAGAGGATGAGCGCGAGCCGGAGGGGCCGCTCACCGGGCCGCACCGGCTCGCTACTCGGCGCGGCGGCGCTTTCGGCCGGCTTGCTGGCGGGTTGCGGTTCGGACGCCGGACTGAAGATCAACGTCTACTACGCGCCCGAAGACAATTTCCAGTCCGTTGTGGACGATTGCACCAAGGCCTCGGGCGGGCGCTACGAGGTCGTCTACAACAAGCTGCCGCGGGGAGCCGACGGTCAGCGTGAGCAGATGGTGCGCCGTCTGGCCGCCGGGGACGATTCACTGGACGTACTGGGGTTGGACGTCACCTGGGTTTCCGAGTTCGCCGAGGCGGGCTGGATCGACGAATGGACGGGGGCGGCGAAGGCCGAGGCCACGGCCGGTGTCCTGCCGGGACCGCTCGAAACCGCCACGTGGAACGGAAAGCTCTACGCCGCGACCAAGAACACCAACGTCCAGCTGCTCTGGTACGACGACCGGCTTACGCCGACGCCGCCGAAGACCTGGGACGAGATGATCCAGCAGGCACAGGCGCTCAAGGCACAGGGCAAGCCGGCGAACGTCGTGTTCACCGGCGCGCAGTACGAGGGCCTTGTCGTCATCTACAACACGCTCGTCGAGTCGGCGGGCGGCAAGATCCTGTCCGACGACGGCAAGTCGGTCGTGATGGACGAGGGCGCGGTCAAGGCGCTGGAGATGCTCAAAAAGGTCACCACGGCCGGGATCACCGACCCGTCGCTGACCAACATGAAGGAGGACGATGTCCGCCAGGCGTTCCAGCGCGGCAACGCCGCCTTCGAGCTGAACTGGCCGTTCGTCTACGCCTCCTATGCCAAGGAGAAGCCCGACGAGCTGAAGCACTTCAAGTGGACCACCTATCCACAGTTCGATGCGGGCAAGCCCGCCAAGACCACGATCGGTGGCTACGATCTCGCGGTCAGCTCGACCTCGAAGCACAAGGCGGAGGCCTATGAGGTCGCGCTGTGCCTGCGCAACGAGAAGAACCAGAAGTTCTCCGCGCTCAAGGACGGTGTCCCGCCGACGCTCGAAGCGCTCTACACCGACACCGTCCCGCTCGATCCGACGGCCGCCGTCGGCGACGACAACCCGAGCATGGACACGAAGTACCCGATGCGGGAAACGATCCTGGACGCGCTCAAGGACGCGGCGGTGCGTCCGCTCACCCCGGCGTACCAGAACGCCTCGACCGTGTTGTCGAAGGTGCTTTCGCCGCCTTCGGCGATCGATCCTAGGAAGACGGCGGAGAAGCTGAAAGAACAGCTCGCCGACGCGCTCGAGTCGAAGGGAGTGATCCCGTGACCGTGCAGGAAACCGCAGGCTCGGCGACCGCGGCCGAACCGGGCAAGAAGACGAAACCCGTTCTCAGTGAGGGAAAGAAGGCAGAGCGCAGACTCGGGCTGTGGCTGTGCGCCCCGGCCGCGATCGTGATGATCGCGGTCACCGGGTACCCGATCATCTACTCGATCTGGCTCTCCCTGCAGCGCTACGACCTCAGGTTCCCGGCGCAGCAGGAGTTCGTCGGCCTCGACAACTACATCGCGGTGTTGTCGAACGGTTACTGGTGGACGGCGTTCGGGACGACGATGGGGCTGACCATCGTTTCGGTGGTGATCGAGTTCGTCCTCGGCATGGGACTGGCGCTGATCATGCACCGGACGCTGGTCGGACGGGGCCTCGTGCGGACGGTCGCCCTGATCCCGTACGGCATCGTGACTGTGGTCGCGGCGTTCTCCTGGTACTACGCCTGGACGCCGGACACGGGTTATCTGGCCAACCTGTTCTTCCCGGACAGCGCGCCGTTGACCGAGTACTGGCCGTCCCTGGCGATCATCGTGCTGGCCGAGGTGTGGAAGACGACGCCGTTCATGGCACTGCTGCTGATGGCGGGCCTGGCGCTGGTGCCGGACGACCTGCTGAAGGCCGCGGCGATGGACGGCGCGACGGCGTGGCAGCGGTTCACGAAGGTGATGCTGCCGGTGATGAAGCCGGCCATCCTGGTGGCGCTGTTGTTCCGCACGCTGGACGCGTTCCGCATCTTCGACAACATCTTCGTGCTCACCAACGGCGCGCAGGACACGTCGTCGGTGTCGATGCAGACCTACAACAACCTGGTCAAGGGGCTCAACCTCGGGATCGGGTCGACGATGGCGGTGCTGATCTTCATCACGGTGGCGATCATCGCGTTCATCTTCATCAAGGTGTTCGGCACGGCCGCACCCGGCAGTGACAATGGGGGTAAGCGCTGATGGCGATCGGTGGAGCGGTCACTCCCGGCCGCAAGTTCAAATGGGGCCTCGTCGACATCCTCGTGCTGGTGTTCGCGCTGTTCCCGGTGCTCTGGGTGGTCTCGCTTTCGTTCAAGACCAAGGAGACGCTGGACGACGGGAACTTCATCCCGTCGGAATGGACGTGGCAGAACTACGCGGACATCTTCGAGACCACGGAGTTCATCAGGGCGCTGGTGAACTCGATCGGGATCGCGATCATCGCGACGGTGATCGCGGTCGTCCTCGGCACGATGGCGGCGTACGCGATCGCGCGGCTGGACTTCCCCGGCAAGCAGGTGCTGGTCGGGATGTCGCTGCTGATCGCGATGTTCCCGCAGGTGTCGCTGGTGACGCCGCTGTTCAACATCGAACGTGAGCTTGGCCTGTTCGACACCTGGCCGGGGCTGATCCTGCCCTACATCACGTTCGCGCTGCCGCTGTCGATCTACACGCTGTCCGCGTTCTTCCGGGAGATCCCGTGGGAGCTGGAAAAGGCGGCGAAGATGGACGGCGCGACCCCGGCGCAGGCGTTCCGGAAGGTGATCGCGCCACTGGCGGCACCGGGGGTGTTCACCACCGCGATCCTGGTGTTCATCTTCTGCTGGAACGACTTCCTGTTCGCGATCTCGCTGACCTCGACCGAGGCCTCGCGCACGGTCCCGGCGGCGCTGTCGTTCTTCACCGGGTCGTCGCAGTTCGAAGACCCGACCGGGACGATCTCCGCGGCCGCCGTGGTGATCACCGTCCCGATCATCCTGTTCGTGTTGTTCTTCCAGCGTCGCATCGTGGCGGGGCTGACGTCCGGTGCGGTGAAGGGCTGACCCATGGCTGAAATCGTTCTCGAAAAAGTGTCCAAGAAGTACCCCGACGGCGCCCTCGCGGTGTCCGAAGTGGACATCACGATCGCCGACGGTGAGTTCATCATCCTGGTCGGCCCGTCCGGCTGCGGGAAGTCCACGACGCTGAACATGGTCGCCGGGCTGGAGGACATCTCCTCCGGCGAACTGCGCATCGACGGCCAGCGCGTCAACGAGAAGGCGCCGAAGGACCGCGACATCGCGATGGTGTTCCAGTCCTACGCGCTGTATCCGCACATGAGCGTGCGGGAGAACATGGCATTCCCGTTGCGGCTGGCCAAGGTCGACGACAAGACCGTGCGGGCGAAGGTCGAAGAAGCCGCGAAGATCCTCGACCTGACCGGACATCTGGACCGCAAACCGGCGAACCTCTCCGGTGGTCAGCGGCAGCGCGTCGCGATGGGGCGGGCGATCGTCCGCAACCCCAAGGCGTTCCTGATGGACGAGCCACTGTCCAATCTGGACGCGAAACTCCGCGGCCAGATGCGGACGTCGGTGTCGAAGATCCAGAAGCAGCTCGGCACGACGACGCTCTACGTCACGCACGACCAGACCGAGGCGATGACCCTCGGCGACCGGGTCGTCGTGCTCCGGGCGGGTTACGTGCAGCAGATCGGCTCGCCGCAGTTCCTCTACGACAACCCGGCGAACCTGTTCGTGGCCGGGTTCATCGGCAGCCCGTCGATGAACTTCGTGCCCGCGACGCTGGAGAACGGGGCGGCCCGCAGCGCGCTGGGCGACATCCCGCTCACCGACCGGGTGCGGCGGCTGGTCGAAGCCGCCGACGCGCCGCGTGAGGTCATCGTCGGTATCCGGCCGGAGCATTTCGAGGACGCCGCGCTGGTGGACGCCGCCGCCCGCCAGGGCGCGACGTTCACCGCCCACGTCGACGTCCTCGAGTCGATGGGGTCCGAGAAGTTCGCGCACTTCTCGGTCGAAGGTGAGGCCGCGTCGTCGTCCGACCTCGCGGATCTCGCCGCCGACAGCGGTTCCTCGGACGTCCCCGGCGCCGAGTCGCAGATCGTGGCCCGCCTGTCGGCGGCCTCGTCGGCGGCGGAGAACCAGGACGTCGAGCTGTGGTTCGACGCGGACAAGATCAAGTTGTTCGACGGGGCCAGCGGCAAGAACCTGACCTACACCGACTAACCCTCGGTGAAGCGCGTGAAGGCCCCCTTCCCTCGGCTCAGCCGAGGGAAGGGGGCCTTCACGCGCAACACGTGCGCCGTTCGGTTGTCCACTTCGGACATCGTGAATTCCCCACCTTCGGCGGTTTACGCCTCACGGGGCGATCGTGGATCCTCAGCCGCGCATCGGTACCTAGAGAAGGGCGCCTGCCTTGCCGAAGAAGCCGACACGTCGTCTCCTGCAGGGCCTGATCGGAGCGGTCCTCATCACCACGCTCGCCCCGGCCGTCGCCTGGGCCGAACCCCCGCGGGCCCTGCCGTCGAACGCGACGGAGGCCGAACGCAAGTGGCAGCCGGCGTTCGACTACGACACCGACGGCTGCTACCCGACACCCGCGATCTCGCCGACCGGCGCGGTGGCCACCGGGCTCAAGAACTCCGGAGCCCTCAACGGTCAGTGCCGCGACCAGTCGGACCTCGACAACACCAACTCCTACGCGCGGTCGAAGTGCAACAACGGCTGGTGCGCCCACCTCTACGACCTGTACTTCGAGAAGGACCAGGCCGTCCCGGGCATCGACTGCTGCGGGCACCGGCACGACATCGAACACGTCGTCGTCTGGGTCAACGAGGGTCAGGCCCGGTACGTCTCGACGTCGGCGCACGGCAACTACTCCACCTACGACCGTTCCAAGGTCGCCTGGGAGGGGACCCACCCGAAGATCGTCTATCACAAGGACGGCGCGAGCACCCACTGCTTCCGCATCGCGAGCGCGACCGAACCGCCGGAGAACCACTACCACGCCTGGCAGTACCCGGACCTCGTCAGCTGGGACGGGTTCCCGCCCGGTGTCCGTGACACGCTCGTCCGCGCCGATTTCGGCAGCGCGAGCCTGGCGATCAAGGACGGCTCCTTCGAATACAACCTGGGGAAGGCCAAACCGGCGGGCATCCCCTTCGATCCCAACGCCTGAGGCGGATCAGTACTCGCTCTCCGGGAGGGCGAGCCACAGCACGAGGTAGACGATGAACTGCGGGCCGGGCAGCAGGCAGGACAGCACGGCGAGAAGGCGGACCTTGCCCGGCGTGGTGCCGAAGCGTTTGGCGAGACCGGCGCAGACGCCGCCGATCATGCGGCCCTGGCGCGGTCGGGTCAGGCGGGCGGCTACGGGATTCGTCACGGTATTTCCCTCTCGGTCGTCACGGTGTGTGAAACCCATTGTCGTCTCGTGACGGCCCTGCCGCATCCCACCGCGGAACGAAACGCACCCTTAAGGGCGTGAAATCGCGGTAAGGCGGTCACCTGGGAAAACGTGGCGGACCCTGTGTTCTTCGCCCGTAGGGGCTGGTGTTCCGCGATCTTTTGACGATACTGCTCCGGTGCCCTCGAAGAGACTCAGCGCGGTGATCTGCGGTTTGTTCCTCGTCGCGGCCTGTTCCACGCCGGAACCGGCGGTGACACCTTCGACCACGGCGGGTGAGGAGGCGCTGACCGCTTCCGAAGCGCTCGGGGAATACTCGTCGCTCGATTACTGCAGCCTCGTCGACCAGCGAAAAGTGATCGGCGGCGGAAACGCGGTCAAACCGCCGTTGGCCTCTTTCGAGTTCTGCCGTCTCGAATTCGTCGAGGGCGCCAATCGCTACACCGTGACCACCGGCCCGATCACTTCCGGCCAGGATCCGAACAACCAGCCGTACGAATACGCCGGGCCGTTGCCGGAAGGCGTCAGCGTCCAGCGGTCGACGTTCAACGAGGACATCGCCTGCACCCGGCTGCTCACCTTCGCCGACGGGATCAGGCTGTCCATCGCGGTGACCTCCGACGACACGGCGCCCGCCGATCAGGCCGATCGCTGCCGGATCGCCGACGCGACGGTCGACGGTGCGGCCGGGGTGATCGCCGCGCGCAAGGCCGGGCGGCTGAACCTGGACCAGCGTTCGTGGGGCCGCGTCGCGCCGTGCGCGCAGCTCGACCAGCACGAGCTCGACGCCGCCGCCGGCCCGGAGACCAAACCGGCGCCGGCGCTGTCCGGGCACAGCTGCATCCGTGGCAAGGTGAGTTTCTCGCTGTCGGTGGGCGCGGACACCACGCCGGGCGCGACGGAGGCGCTGGGCGGGCGGCAGGTCCAGGTCACCACGTCCGGCGCGTTCTGCCAGGTGACCACGCACCGGCCGATCCCGGGCACCCCGGACCGCGTCGAGCAGGCGATGCTCTCGGTGGTGGGCGTCGATGGGGCGCCGGAGGACGCCACCTGCGCGGCGGCGCGAGAGGTCGCCGCCGCGGTCTTCCCGAAGCTCCCCTGACGCATTTCGTCCTCTGGATGCGGTCCTTGCACGCGCAACTACCGCATCCAGAGGACTAAACGCGTGGCCCTCGACTCCAGGCCGCGTGATTGAAGCCGCAACTCACGTGATTGAAGGCGTAACTCACGTGATTAAAGGCGTAACTCACGTGATCAAGCAGGCAACACGCCTGACGCCGGTTTCGGCGTGTGCCGTCCGTCTGGACCCGAGACTTCGCCCTCTGGGCACATGAGTTACGCCTTCAAGCACGCGAGTTACGCCTTCAAGCACGCGAGTCGCGCCTCCAAGCACGCGAGTTGCGCGTCCGGGCACGTGAAGGTGACCGCATTCAGAGGACGAAATGCGGGGTTAGCGCAGGCGGGGCAGGCGGAAGGAGCACATCGCCTCGTCCAGCGCCTCGACGTCCAGAGGCGGATGCGGCAGCGGGGTGGCACGGCCGGGTTCGGCGCGCAGGCCGTCCAGCAGCATCGCGAGGCACCGGCGCCACAGCTCCGGCTGGATACCGTGCGTGAATTCGATGACCGAGCCGAGCATCTGGTGCAGCAGCGGTATGTCCGTCGGCATGAAATCGGCGCGGAGGACGCCTGCCGTCTGAGCCCGCTCGACGAGCTCTGTGATCAACGGCACCATGCGCGATTTCGCCTCGGCGACGCGCTCCTGGCCGAAGACGTTCGACAGCATGACTTCGCGTAACCCGCGGTCACCGGCGTGCAGTTCGGCCGCGCGCCACGTGAAGCCCGCGAATCCCTCCCAGGGATCTTCGGCGCGAAGCGCCTCTTCGGCGAACTCGCGGATCGTCTCGAACTGGTCGACGAACATGGCCTCGACCAGGTGTTCCTTGCTCGGGAAGCGGCGATAGACCGTGCCCACGCCGACGCCGGCGTGATGCGCGACGTCGTCGAGGGTCGCTTCGAGCCCGCGCTCGCCGAAGACGGTGTGCGCCGCCGCGATGATGCGCTGCCGATTGAGTTCAGCGTCGCGCCGCAGCGGCCGCGCCGGTGCGGCGGGAGCGAGTTCCCGAGCCATCCGTCCAGCTTAACAAACGAAGTAGAGGACACTTCTCCACTTCTTGTGTACCTTGGGCGCGGAAAGGGGAGATACCTACTCCACATAGCTTCTTCGTCACTATCGGTGAGGAAACCGCCCGTATGCCTGATTCATCCACCGCTGTCGCCACGCCGCCGGGGGACGCGGCCGCACAGCACACCAACCCGCACCACGCCAGGAGATGGCTGATCCTGGTGATGATCGGCCTCGCCCAGCTGATGGTCGTTCTCGACGCCACCGTCGTGAACATCGCGCTCCCGTCGGCGCAGCAGGACCTCGAGTTCTCGAACGACGCCCGCCAGTGGGTCGTCACCGCCTACGCGCTCGCGTTCGGCAGCCTGCTCCTGCTGGGCGGGCGGCTCGCGGACCTCTTCGGCCGCAAACGCGCCTTCCTCGTCGGGCTCGCGGGCTTCGCCATCGTGTCCGCGATCGGCGGCGCCGCGACCAGCATCGAAATGCTGCTCGTCGCCCGTGCCGCACAGGGTGTCTTCGGCGCGCTTCTCGCACCGGCCGCCCTGTCGCTGCTGACCACGACGTTCACCGACCCGAAGGAACGCGGCAAGGCGTTCGGCGTCTTCGGCGCGATCGGCGGTGGCGGCGCGGCGATCGGCCTGTTGCTCGGCGGCGTGCTGACCGAGTACCTCGACTGGCGCTGGTCGATGTACGTCAACATCATCTTCGCGGTGATCGCGTTCGCCGGTTCGGCCGTGCTGCTGAAGAACTCCGAAACCGAAGGCCCGCGCCCAAAGCTCGACATCCCGGGCACGATCACCGCGTCGGCCGGTCTCTTCGCGCTGGTCTACGGTTTCGCGAACGCCGAGCGCGACTCGTGGTCCTCGGTGTCGGTATGGGGTTTCCTCGCCGCCGGTGTCGTGCTGCTGGCCGCTTTCGTGGTGATCCAGCAGCGGGTTTCGCATCCGCTGCTGCCTCTGCGGGTACTGCTCGACCGCGACCGCGGCGGCTCGTACCTCGCGATGTTCCTGCTCGCCATCGGAATGTTCTCGATCTTCCTGTTCCTCACCTTCTACATCCAGCTGAACCTCCAGTTCACGCCCGTGCAGAGCGGTGTCGCGTTCCTGCCGATGGTGGCCACCCTGATGGCCAGTGCGACCTCGGCCACGGCCGTGCTGCTGCCCAAGTTCGGCGCGAAACCGTTGGTGTCACTGGGAATGCTGATCGCCGGCGCCGGACTGTTCTGGCTTTCGGCCATCGACACCACCAGCACGTACGCCGGCGGGGTGCTGTTCCCGCTGATGGTCATGGGCGTCGGCATCGGCCTCGCCATGGCGCCCGCGATGAGCGTCGCGACCTTCGGCGTCGACACGCACGACGCCGGTGTCGCGTCGGCGGCGGTCAACACCGCGCAGCAGGTCGGCGGCTCGATCGGGACCGCGCTGCTGAGCACGCTGGCCGGTAACGCGGCGACGTCGTTCGCGGCCGGAAAGGTGCCTTCGGCGCAACTGGCGGCCGAAGCGGCTGTGCACAGTTACACGACCGCGTTCGTGTGGGGCGGGTGGATCTTCGTCACCGGTGCGGTGATCTGCGGGCTGCTGCTGCGGTCGGGTGCTCCGGCGAAGGCTCCTGAAGGCGCTTCTCCGGACGCCGCGCCGGTCGCGGTGCACATGTAGTCAAGTACGTGAAGGCCCCCTTCATTGCGCCTAGGTACATGAAGGGGGCCGTCACGTACCTAGGTGGGCCGCGACTGTGACCGCACGGCCTCGAAGACCTCGTCGTCCCACCGGTGCGTCCGGATCAGCCGGTACCTTTCGCAAGCCACCCACAGATATGCCTCGGCGTCCGTGCGCGAACCGATCAGGTCCGCCTGCCGCAGCATCGCCACCACCGGCACGAACTCCTCGTCGAACCACCGCTGCGCCAGCGTCGCGCGGTCCGAGTACGCGCCTTCGTCCTGCATCAGCCGGAAACCCCACGCCTCCACGTGCTCACCGAGCCGCGCGTAGTCCCACGGGTCCGTGAACACCACCGAAGCCCGCGCGTGCCCCGCAAGCGGGACGCGTTCCAGGAACAGCCGCCGGTAGTCCTTGACGATCAGGTCGCCGCGGTACCGGATCCCGCTCGGGTCCAGTTTGGTCCGCACCTCGGTGACCATCGCCTCTATTGTGGACAGTCGCATCGCGTGCGCCACCGAAACGCGATGGTGCCCGTCGATGATGAAATGCAGTTCGCCGACGCGGTACACCTCGATCGGCGGGATCGACTCGCCGCGCCGGGTGGCCAGCGCCAGCCGTTCCCAGCGTTCGCGGACCCGCCCGGACGTCGGCCGGAAGCGCCGGTCGAAGTCGCGGCCTCGGTCGACGCTGCCGACGATCGAATCGAGCCGGATCACCCGCGCCCCGATCTTCCGTTCGCCGAGGTAGCCGAGCGCGTCGACCACCTCGTGGAACGGCAGCATGATGTTGACGTCGTCGGGTTCGCGGCGCAGCCAGTTCGCCAGCCGGGACAGCACCTGACGCCGTCGCGCGCGGAGGAAGTCGTGCTCCGCGTCCGCGCGGGGAAAGCCCGTGTCCTTCATGAGAACTCCATGATCCGGTGCCCGACCACGTTGCGGACCGTGGTCGGACCGACCACCCGGTCCGGCACGGGTTCACCGTGCGGGTGGATATGCCCGTGCAGCAACCACTTCGGGCGCAACAACTCGATCGTGCGATGGAGACAGTCGAAGCCGCGGTGCGGCGGATCCTCGCGGTCGCCGCAGTGCCGCGGCGGCGCGTGCGTGAGCAGGACGTCGACGTCCCGTCCGTCCCGCCAGCGGCGGAGCCGGGCCCGGCGCACCAGCCGCCGGGCACGCCGCGCCTGCTGGCGTTGCGTCCACTGGTTCGGGCCGTCGTTGTAGCGGACCGAGCCGCCGAGCCCGGCGAACCGGAGCCCGCCGATGTCGACGATCCGGCCGTCCGCGTTCACCCCGCCCGCCGGCCCTGGCCACACGGCGGGGAAACCGTCCTTCATGGACAGTCCGCCGTAGCGCGTGTAGCCGGACAGGTCGGGGTCGTGGTTGCCGGGGACGAAGACGCACGGCACGTCGAGAGCGCCCGCCAGGAACTCGAGGTAGTCATACGGCAGGTCGCCGGCACCGACGACGAGGCCGAGGTCGGCAGGCAGCCGGTGGACGGCGGACGTCCACAACCGCTCTTCGACCTCGTCCGCGACGACCAGCGCTTTCATGCGCTCCAGCGTAATGCCGGACGGCCTACTGCGGGCCGTGTGCGAACGCGGGGTCCTTGGCGATGATCGCGACGACGATGCCGAGCCAGACGACGCAGAACGCCAGCGCCCAGAACTTGAGGTTGGTCAGGATCCTTGGCATGGGGAACTCCAGGTACTACCGAAAGCGGGAAGAGGTCAGAGCCAGCGGTTCTTCCTGAATATTCGGTAGAGCAGGATGCAGACGCCGAAGATCACCGTCATCGCCACCGGGTAGCCGAAGCGCCAGTGCAGCTCCGGCATGTAGTCGAAGTTCATCCCGTAGATGCCGGCCAGCGCCGTGGGGACCGCGATGATCGCCGCCCACGCGGTGATCTTGCGCATGTCGGTGTTCTGCTGGAGCGTGATCTTCGCCAGGGTCGCGTCGACCAGGGTGGTCAGCAGTTCGTCGAAGTTCGCGACCCGCTCCGCCACGGTCGTCAAGTGGTCGGAGACGTCACGGAAGTACGAGCGGACCTCGTCCGGGATCAGCCGCGTGTACCCCTCGGCGAGGCGCTGCAGCGGCGTCCCCAGCGGCATGACCGCGCGGCGCAGCTCCAGCACCTCGCGCTTCATGAAATAGATCTGCTCGGCGCTCACCTTGGACCGCGGCGCGAAGACGTGCGTCTCCATCTCGTCGATGTCCGACTCGATGGCGGTGGTGACGTCGAGATAGTGGTCGACGACGTGGTCCGCGATCGCGTGCAGCACCGCGGACGGCCCGAGGTCGAGCCGCTCCGGGTCCTGGTCGAGTTCGCGGCGCAGCCTGGCGAGCCCCGAGTGGTTCCCGTGCCGCACGGTGATCACGAAGTCGCGGCCGAGGAAGGCCATCAGCTCGCCGGTCTCGACGATCTCGTTCGCCGTCGCGGGCGACTCGTGCTCGACGTACCGGACGGTCTTCAGCACCATGAACAGCGTGTCGTCGTAGCGCTCCAGCTTGGGCCGCTGGTGTGCTTCGAGCGCGTCTTCGACGGCCAGTTCGTGCAGGCCGAAGGTGTCCGCGATGCCCTGGATCTGGACGGCGTCGGGCTCGTGCAGGCCGATCCAGACGAATCCGGCGTGCCGCTTGCGCACCTCTTTGATGGCCTCGGCGTGCGTCCAGCGGCCGGGCAGGCGTTTGCCCTCCACGTACACCGCGCAGTCGACGACATACGCCGACAGTGGGACGGGCAGCGGGCGTTCGGGGACGCTCTTGGCGCGGCCGTTGCTCCGGCCGCGAAGGCCGCCGAGCGAGGGAATGGCAGGCATGGGATCTCCTGGGCAGACGTCGTGCGTTGATGCGCGAAGACGACGGGCCAAGCGGTCGGGGGGCCGCTCGGCTAGGCCAGCGTTCCCGGTTTCGTCAGCCCTGCCAGGTGGGGATCCGGCGAGATGGGAGGGCGGGAACGCTGCGACTACTAGGAAGCGGACTATCGCCACTGGACATCGGGTTCCTCACCTCCTTGGCTCGGCGGACGGTTACGCAGTGGTGTTGGTCGCGTTGACGACCCGACACCAATGGTCGAGGGTACTCCTCAACATGAAGGCCTGTCGTTCCAGGCTCACGCCGCGTTACTCGTGCAGGAGGAATGGGTGCAGTTCGGTCGCTATTACGAAGAGTTCGAGGTCGGTGCGGTCTACAAGCACTGGCCGGGCAAAACGGTCACCGAGTACGACGACCACCTGTTCTGCCTCATCACCATGAACCACCATCCGCTGCACCTCGACGCGCACTACGCCGAGGAGACCACCGACTTCGGCAAGAACGTCGTGGTCGGCAACTACATCTACTCGCTGCTGCTGGGGATGTCGGTGCCGGACGTGTCCGGCAAGGCGATCGCGAACCTCGAGGTCGAATCGCTGAAGCACGTGAAGCCGACCTTCCACGGTGACACCATCTACGGCGAGACCGAGGTGCTGGACAAGACGCCGTCGAAGTCGAAGGACGACCGGGGCGTCGTCTACGTCGAAACCCGGGGCTACAAGCAGGACGGCACGATCGTGTGTGTCTTCCGTCGCAAGGTGATGGTGCCGAAGCGGTCTTACGGTGACAGCAGGGGCGGTGAACAGCCCGGCCGCCCGGTCCCGCACGAATAATAGGTGCCACGAACGGGAAGAGGGAGCGCGTCGATGCCCATCGGGCTGGATGAGATCAAGAGCCGTCTGCGGAAGTTCGCGACGGTCGAGGCGGCCGGTGTTTCGCCGCTGTACGAGCACCTGGCGGCGAAGGCGGCCGAGGACGACGACGTCGCCGGGCTCCTGACCGACGCGCGTGGCGGTGAAGCGCGCGGAACGCTGCTCATGGCGACGGCGCACCGGCTCATCCAGGCCGACCCCATCCACCCGCTCTCGCGGTACTACCCGTCCGTCGGCGGTTTCGACGGCGTGGACTCGGAGACGTGGCCGTTGTTCCGCTCGTTCCTGCTGGAACGGGCGGACAAGGCCCGGGCGATCATCTCCTCGCGGTACACGCAGACCAACGAGGTCCGCCGTGCCGCGCTGCTGTACCCCGCGATGACGACGGCGGCGAAAGAGGCGGGCGGCAAGATCGCGCTGCTCGAGGTCGGCTGCAGCGCGGGGCTGCTGCTCGGCATGGACAAATACGCCTACCGCTACCAATGCGACGGCGGCGAACAGCTCACCGCCGGGCCCGCGAAGACCGCCGTCGGCCTGCACTGCGCGCTGGACCTCGCGCCCGGCGCCGTCACGCCGAAGGTGCCGAAGAAGCTGACGATCACCGCCCGCGCCGGCCTCGACCGCGCGCCCGTGGACCTGGCCGACGAGGACGAACTGGCCTGGCTCGAAGCCTGCGTCTGGGCCGACCAGCCGGACCGGATCCGCCTCCTGCGCACGGCTGCGGCGGCGCAGGGCAAGCAGCGGCCGGAGCTGATCGCGGGCGACGCCGTCGACGATCTCGCCGCCGCGGCGGCCACCCTGCCCGCCGACGCTCCGCTCGTGGTCTTGACCAGTCACGTGCTGGCGTACCTGGGGGAGCGGCGGGCGGACTTCGTCGAGGCGCTCCGGAAACTCGCCGGCGACCGGCCGTTGTGGTGGGTCAGCGAGGAGTTCTACGCCGCCGCGCTGGAATTCCTGGTGCCCGGCAGGGCCGATCTGGCCGAACCGGTGGACCAGGCCGTGCTCGGGCTCGTGCGCTGGGACGCCGGAGTGCCGGACGTACGGGCGCTGGCCCGGACGGCCCCGCACGGGCAGCGGATGACCTGGCTGCCGGTTTAGGGGCCCGTGCCCGACCGGCCGCTTTACCCCTTTCCGCTCTCCGGAGATGTCGGCAATGCGTCGGGAAGGCCACTTTTCACCTCTTGTGCTGCTTTATCCCGGCGACTTTTGCCGAATCGTGTACAGCGGGTGTCAAGACGGCGGGAACTTGCCGGTCGGCAGCACTCCCCAATCGCGGAGAGTGACGAACAGGAGTTCGGCCAAGTGGCCGTCTTTGTCGAGTTCGATCAAGGTTCCGGCGTCGATCCACCGGGCGTCGGTGGCGTCGTCCCCGGCACGGAGAGTGCCGCCGGTGACCGCGCAGGCGTAATCGTGGATGTCATACGAGCCACGGCGGACGTTGCCGACGAGTGTGCCCGGCATCACGTCCAGCCCGGTCTCCTCGCGCATCTCCCGGATCACGGCCGCTTCGTCCGTTTCGCCGGGTTCGACCCGTCCGCCGGGAACCGACCAGAGTCCACGTCCGGGTTCATTCGCGCGCCGGATCAGCAGAATCCGCCCCAGTTCGTCGTGGACGATGCCGCCTACGCAGCGGACCGTGCTGTCCGAAACGGTGTTCATTCCCGAATGGTAGACGCGGGCTTCCTGACAATGGCTGTCCTGTACACGGAGAGTAGCCGTACGGTACACTTCCCCTCGCCGGCTGACCCAAGCGCGGGACTTCCCTCCCGCGCCGGTGGAAGGTGCGGTACAAAATGAATGGTCAGTATCCGCAGTCAGTCACCGTAAGAGACAGGATTGATCGCTGTGAACGCGAAAAAGCTCCTCACTTTCGCAGGAATCGCGTTGGTGCTGTTCTTCGTGATCGCGCAGCCAGGTCAGGCCGCGGGCCTCGTGGGAAACATCATCGGCTTCCTGCGTGACTCGGCCGAATCGGTGATCACCTTCGTCAGCAACGTCTTCAGCTAGCGGGGGAGCGGATACTCTATCGGTATGTTCGCCCCACGCGATCCAGACGAGTATCTCCTCGACACCGAGCGGCGGGTCATCCGGATCCGCCGGCACTGGGCTGTGCTGTTGTGGGAAACGTTCGAGACGGCCGCGTTGCTGGCCGTCTGCGTCCTGATCTCCTACCTGTTGCCGCCCGCCGCGTGGGTCATCCAGAACATCCTCTGGTATGCCGCGTTGCTCATCATCCTGCGCTTCGCGTACGTGGTGATGGAGTGGTGGGTCGAGCGCCTGGTGGTCACGGACAAGCGGTTCGTCATGACCACCGGTGTCTTCACCACGAAAGTGCTGATGATGCCGATCACCAAGGTCACCGACCTCACCTACGAGCGTTCGGCGTGGGGCCGGATGATGGGGTACGGGACCATGGTGGTCGAGTCCGCCGGTCAGATCCAGGCGCTGAACCGCATCGACTACCTGCCGAAGCCGGAAGAGTTCTACGACACGATTTCCGAGCTCGTCTTCGGCGACAAGCAGAAGCAGGCCGAGCGCTTTTCGATGATCAAGGCGCAGCGTGCGGCGCGCGGCAAGAAGAAGGTCGGTTAGCGCAGGTCCCGGGGTCGCTGTGACCTGGAGCATCGTCGATACTGAGCGGCGATGCGCATCGACCTGCACGCCCACTCCACCGCCTCCGACGGCACCGACAGCCCTGCCGGGCTGGTCGCCGCCGCCGCGAAGGCGGGCCTCGACGTAGTCGCGATCACCGATCACGACACCACGGCCGGCTGGGCCCCGGCCGCCGAGGCACTTCCGCCGGGACTCACGCTGGTCCCCGGTGCCGAGCTGTCCACGATCTCCGTCGATCCGGTGACCGGGCGGCACATCAGCGTCCACCTGCTCGCGTACCTCTTCGACCCGGCGTCGCCGTCGGTCGTCGCCGAGCAGACCCGGCTGCGGTCGGAACGGCGATGGCGGCTGCGCGTGATGGCCGAGCGGATGGCCGCCGACGGCCTGCCGGTCGATCCCGACGAGGTCATGTCGCTGCTGCCGGAGGACGGTTCGGCCGGGCGGCCGCATCTCGCTCAGGCATTGGTGCGGGCGGGCGTCGTGTCGTCGGTGAACGAGGCCTTCGCGAGCTATCTCGGCAACGGCAGCGGTTACTTCGTGGCGCGGCAGGACACGCTCGTGGAGGACGCGATCGACATGATCGCGGAGGCGGGCGGCGTCACCGTCATCGCGCACCCCTTCGCCTACACGCGCGGCGCGACCATCACCGTCGACGTGCTCGCCGGGCTGGCCGGGCGCGGGCTCACCGGTGTCGAGGTCGACCATCCGAACCACGACGAGGAGACCCGCGTCCAGCTGCACGGGCTGGCGGGGGAGCTGGGGCTCGTGCGTACCGGTTCGAGCGATTACCACGGCACGAACAAGACCATCGATCTCGGCGACGAGACCACCGACCCGCTCGCGCTCGAAGAACTCGTCGCGCGGTCGACCGGCTACCAGGTCGTGACGCGGTGACGATCACGGACTTCTTCGACGCGCGCCTGTTCATGAGCGCGACGATCACGCTGATCGTCATCATGGACCCGCCCGGCACGGTGCCGGTGTTCCTGAGCCTGACCGGCCGCAAATCGGTGGCCTTCCGCGCCAAGGCCGCGCGGCAGGCGGTGCTGGTCTCCCTGCTGGTGATCTCGCTGTTCGCCGTTGCGGGACAAGCGATCCTGTCGTACCTCGGCATCGGCATCCCGGCGCTGCAGGGCGCGGGCGGGCTGCTGCTGTTGCTCATCGCGCTGCAACTGCTGACCGGCAAGACCGGCGGCGAGGCCGAGGCGGCGGGCGACGACGTCAACGTCGCGCTCGTGCCGCTCGGGACACCGCTGCTCGCCGGCCCAGGTGCGATCGCCGCGACCATCGTCTTCGTGCGGCAGGCCGATGGACACGTCGGCGCGTACGTGGCTCTCGCGCTTTCGATCGTGACGGTGCACTTCGTGCTGTACCTGTGCATGAGGTACTCGGGAGTGGTCATCCGGCTGATCAAGGAAAGCGGGATCACGCTGCTGGCGAAGATCGCGGGTCTGCTGCTCGCCGCCATCGCGGTGGAGCTGGTGGCGAACTCGGTGAAGGGCTTCATCTCGGGCACGTGATCGGCCGCGGGCGGTAGCAAAGGTCCCTTGCTCCCCTCCGGCTCGCTCGGTGTCCCGAAGGTGCCCTTGGAGACGTTCAGCGTCTCGAAGGGCACCTTCGGGACACCTACCCTTCACGGGCTTCGCGGGACCGCAGAGCAGGTGATAGCAAAGGTCCCTTGCTCTCTTTCGCGACCGCGGCATGTCGTGAAGGCCTCCTTGCCTACCGTGAAGGTAGTGAAGGAGGCCTTCACGGACCGCCACGCCGCATGTGGCCCGGAGTGATAGCAAAGGTCCCTTGCTCCCTTCCTGGGGATCCCCTCGAAAAGTGTCGGTGGGGGTGCGTAGCGTTGCGCGCGGGGTGATCCGATGGAGCAGATTGGTTTCGACTTCGGCGTCGAAGCGCCGCGCAAGCTGACGAAGGTCTCGCCCGCGCGCCTCGCGACGTTCGAAGATTGCCCGCGCCGCTACCGCATGGCGTATCTCGACCGCCCGTCCCCGGTACGCACCGGCGCGTGGGCGCACAGCACGCTGGGTGCGGTGGTGCACAACGCTTTGCGGGCGTTGTTCGACCTGCCGGTGATCAAGCGCGTGCCGCAGCGGGCGATGGCGCTCGTCGCCGAACACTGGAAGGACGCCGGGTTCGAAGACGCCGACCAGGCCGCCCGGTATCGCGCCAGGGCCAAGGCCTGGGTCGCGGAGTACGTCGAGCACAACGACGTCAGCGTCGATCCCGTCGGGCTGGAGCGCTGGGTTTCGGCGCCGGTCACGCTCGAGCCGGGCAGCGGGCCCAGCCTCATCATCGAGGGCCGCGCGGACCGGATCGACCAGCGCGGCCGGGAATTGGTGATCATCGACTACAAGACCGGCCGCCGCGCGCCGGACGAGTACGAGGCGCGCTCGTCGCAGGCCTTGGCGCTGTACGCGGTCGCGGCAGCCAGGACGCTGCGGACGCCGTGCTACCAGGTCGAGCTGCACCACGTGCCCACCGGAACCATCGCGGCCGCCGAGCACACCGAGGAGAGCCTGAAGCGGCATCTCCAACGCGCCGACGAGACCGCCGGGGATCTGCGGCTGGCAGCGGATACCCTGGACGCCGGCGGCGACGAGGACGTGTTGTTCCCGGCGCGCCCTGGCCGCCGTTGCTCATGGTGCGACTTCCGGCCCAGTTGCGCGGCAGGCCAGGAGGCCGGGCCCGCGGCTCAGCCGTGGGAGTTGCTGGCGCCCTAGATCCCCGAAACGCGACGATTGGACAGACGAGGACGTGTCGTCACCGGACACCGAAGAGCTCGCGACCGTTCCGCCCGCGGACGAGCCCGTGACGCCCGAAAGCGGCCGGTTCTGGCGTGGGCTGACCGGATCGCTCGCGGCCGGGATGGCCGTGCTGGCGGTGTGTGTCGTCGCGATCGCCTCGGTCTGCCTGTTCACCGGCGCGCCAGGGCCGGGGCTCCTGATGCTGATCGGCCACCCGGTCGCGGCGGTCGTCGCTTTGCTGGCACAACGGGTCACCGACTCGCGTAACGGCCGCGCCGCGGGCGGCGCCGGTCTCGTGGTCGTGGTGAGCGTGACGGCCGCGCTGAGCCTGTTCTGGTGGAGCTGACCCGGCAGGAAGGTGTCATTGACCGGAAAAAGCGTCCCGTCCTTGCGAAAATGTGGCTCACTGGGCATGTCGTGGTTGAACACGCTGTCCCGCAGCGAGGACGAAGGGCACTGTCGATGACCTACCCACCCCAGCCCGGCCAGCCCGATCACGGTCAGGGCGGGCAGCAGTACCCAGGGCAGCAGCCGGGGCAGCCGTATCCCGAGCAGCAGCAATACCCAGGGCAACAGCAGCAGTACCCGGGCCAGCCGCAGTACCAGCAGGGCGGCTACGACCAGAGCGGCGCGTACCCGCAGCAGCAGTACCCCCAGCAGCAATACCCCGGCTACGGCCAGCAGCAGTACGGGCAGGGCTTCGGCGGGCCGCCCGCGCCCCCGAAGAACAACAAGACCGGTCTGATCGTGGGCATCGCCGCCGCGGCCGTGGTGGTGCTGACGCTGGGCATCACCGGGTTCGTCGCTCCTGGATTCTTCCTCAGTGACGACAAGGCCGAGAAGGCGTCCGGTCCGGAAGGAACCGCGCAGGCGATCATCGACGGCATCAACGCCCATGACAGGGCCGCGTTGACGGAGCTGAAGTGCGGGAGCGCGGAGAAGGACATCGACCAGATCATCGAGCGGGTCAATGAAGCCTCGGACGCTTCGCTCGGCCCGGTCACGAAGGTCTCCGAGACCAAGGCCACGGTCTCCGTCACGCTGACCGTCGCGGGGCGGCCGGGCACCGCCACCGGCACGCTCGTCAGCGAAGGTGGCAAGTGGTGCTGGAAGGAAGTCAGCCGGCTGCGTACTTCCCGGACTTCGACGACGCGCTGACGGGCCGGCGGGAGCAAGGGACCTTTGCTACCGCCCGCCGGTCACTTGAGGGCGACGAGGGTGGGGCCGCGCTGCTCCAGCAGCACCGGCCCGACCGAGGAAAGCGAAACCGGGCCGGTGTAGCCGCGCCGGTCGACGCCGACGGTGCGGATCGTGGCGCCGGTCGTCTCGTCGAGCACGGCGAGCCCGCCCTGGATCGGCACGACCAGCTGTTCCCCGAAGGTCACCCCGGGGCCGGTGGAGTTGTTCAGCGTCCAGCGCGGCGTGAGGTCGTCCCGTGAGAACGCCATGGTCTTCGAGCCGGTGAACCAGTACACGCCCTGCGCGGTCCACGAGGTCGTCATGACGCCGCCCACCGGATCCGGCGTGATCTCCGCTTCGGGCACGTCGAGCGGGTACGCCGACTTCTGCAGGCCGTCGCCGCCGTAGATGACGAGCAGTTTCTGCTCGGGCAGCACGATCAGCGCGAGATCGCCGGACATCGCGACGACCTTCGCGTTCTTGCCGGCGAGCACGGTGCTGTAGTCGACCTTCGGGTCGTCGGCTTCATCGTTGGTCGCGCGGTAAACGGTGAAGCGGTCGGCCGGGTCGCCGGGGCAGCGCTCGATCACGCCGATCTTGCCCGCCGCGGCGGCCACCGTGCCGTAGGTGCAGCCGGTCCTCGGCTGCTTGTTCGGGTTCACGATGGCGGGGACCTGGCCGTACTCCATGCTCTTGACCAGGTCGTCGCGCCAGGTGTTCAGCAACTTCTTGCCGGTCGTGGTGACGTGCGATCCGTCGACGACCAGCCTGGTACCGAGTTCGGCATCGCCGTTGCGCTGCGCCGTGCGGCGCCCGGTGCCCGCGTCGAGCTGGGTGACCTCGCTGCAGCCGGTGTCCTTGCGGTACACCGCGTCCACCTTGATCCCGGCGAGCGCGACGGTGCACAGTTCGAGATCGCGCGAGTAGCGCCACCGGACCTCGCCGGTGTACGGGTCCCGGCCGAGGACCTCGCCCTTGTCCGCGGTGACGACGCTGTTGGCTTCGCCGATCGGGACCGGTGTCGCCGAACTCGGCGCCTGCCACAGTTCGCTGAGGGAGCCGGGGACCTCCGCCGGCGCGGGCGGGAGCCCTGGCGGCAGCGTGGCGGCGACCTGCGCGACCGTCGCCGCGTTGTCGCTGGTCACGCCGATGACGACGCCGGTGACCGCGACGACCACCACGATCACCGCGGCGATCACGCGATCCCGCGGGCGGTTCCACGGTGAGCGACGGGCGCGTTTCCCGCCCAGCGGCGGCTCGTCGGCCACCGGCTGGGCGGGATCGGCGTCCAGCACGTCTTCCGTGCCGATCGCATTTTCGGCCGTCTCCGGCTCGCTGCCGTCCGGTTGCCCGGGATCGGCGGGCACGGGCCGCGCCGGTTCGTCGTCCGGCGCGGCGTCCCAGCGTTCGCTCACGTGCCCCTAGCTCCCCATGTCCGCAGTATGAAAGCTCAGTCTGCCGACGCAGGTGTATCAGAAGTCGCCGACGGACGGCGACGGCGGCGTCGGCGAGCCGGACGCTCGGCGCTGTCGCCGGCCTCCTTCTCGACCGCAGGGCCGCTGACCTCCGGGCTCGGCTTCGCGGCGCCACGGCTGCGACGGCGGGTCCGCGTGCGGCCCTCCGAAGAGGACTCGGCGGCTTCGCCCGCAGTCCCTTCCGCGGAAGGGCTCGCGGCGGCGTCGGCGGCCTCGATCTTGGCGGCCGCGTTCGCGCCGCCACGGGTCCGCTTGCGCGGCGCGCGGTTGCGCTTGCGGGGCGCTTCTTCGTCCTTCGCCGGACCCTGTCCACGGCCGCGGCGCTTGCCGCCAAGGTCCTCTTCGACCTCGGCCGAAAGACCGGCGCGGGTCCGCTTCGACAGCGGGAGGCGCCCGGTGGTGCCCTCGGGGATGCCGAGGTCGCTGAACAGGTGTTTCGACGACGAGTACGTCTCGGCGGGCTCGGGCATGTCGAGGCCGAGGGTGTCGGAGATCAGCTTCCAGCGCGGCTCCTCGTCCCAGTCGACGAGGGTGATCGCGACACCGGTGCGCCCGGCGCGGCCGGTGCGGCCGATCCGGTGGACGTAGGTCTTCTCGTCCTCCGGCGTCTGGTAGTTGATCACGTGCGTGACGTCGTCGATGTCGATACCGCGGGCGGCGACGTCGGTGGCGACCAGCACGTCGACCTTGCCGGAGCGGAACGCGCGCAGCGCCTGCTCACGGGCGCCCTGGCCGAGGTCACCGTGCACGGCGGCGGCCGCGAAGCCGCGCTCGACGAGCTCGTCGGCGACCTTCTGCGCGGTGCGCTTGGTGCGGGTGAAGATCATCGTCAGGCCACGGCCTTCGGCCTGCAGCGCGCGGGCGATCAGCTCGGGCTTGTCCATCGAGTGCGCCCGGTAGACGAACTGGGTGGTGCGCTCGTGGATCGCGCCGGCGTCGTTCTCCTCGGCGCGGATATGCGTCGGCTGGGTGAGGAACGTGCGGGCCAGCGTGATGATCGGGCCCGGCATGGTCGCCGAGAACAGCATCGTCTGGCGCTTGTCCGGGACCATCCGCAGGATGCGCTCGATGTCGGGCAGGAAGCCGAGGTCGAGCATCTCGTCGGCCTCGTCCAGCACCAGCCCGCGGACCTTGCCCAGCACCAGGTGCTTCTGCTCGGCCAGGTCCAGCAGGCGGCCGGGGGTGCCGATGACGACGTCGACGCCGTTGCGGAGCGCCGCGATCTGCGGCTCGTAGGGGCGGCCACCGTAGATGGCCAGCGTGCGGATGCCGAGGTGCTTGCCCGCGCCCTTGAGGTCGTTCGCGACCTGGATGCACAGCTCACGGGTCGGCACGACGACCAGCACCTGCGGGGTGCCGTCGCCGGGGACCTCGACGCGGTGCAGCAGCGGGACGCCGAAGCCCAGCGTCTTGCCCATACCCGTGCGGGCCTGGCCGATCAGGTCGTCGCCCGCCATGGCCAGCGGCAGCGTCAGGGCCTGGATGGCGAAGGTGCGCTCGATCCCGGCCTCGCCCAGCGCCTTCACGATCTCCGGCTTGACGCCGAAGGAAGCGAAGGTGGGGGATTCGGGCTCCACCGGCGCGCCCGCCTGCAGCGGGTGTGAGGTGTCCAGCGCGGCCGGGCCTGTCTCGCTGTGCTCCAGCGCGACGGCCTCCGGGACGCCGGTGGTGTTCTCTTCGGTTGTGGTTTCGTTCGTGGTCAGGGTGCTCGCCTCTCTCGTGACCAGCGCGCACTGCCCTGGTCACCAGATCGACACTCGACCACGAAAATTCGCTCGGGCTCCGCGCTACTGGCGCTGGAGCGGCCCTTCGTGGGAATGCCGCAGGATGGCGTGCACGCACATCATTCTTGTGCTGACCGGGGCCGCACCGGCTGTCCTTCAGCCGCAGCAGCGTCCCGATCCGGGACGGATGATCCGTCGTATCCGGCGGCCAGTCTACCTGATCTGCGGTTTTTCGATACCCCCCGGCGCGCCGTGCGGGGTGGGATCGGTCTCTTCACCGCCCCGGAGGTGGGTTCGGCGATACCCTTTCCGCCGTGACGGAGGCAAAGCAGATCAGTGAGGGCGTAGTCGATTTGCTCGGCGTACTCGCCTATGGGGAATTGTCCGCATTCGATCGCATGGCCGAGGACGCGCGCACCGCGCCGACGCTGTCCGGCCGGGCCGCGCTGGCCTCCATGGCGGCCGCCGAGATCGGGCACTACGACCTGCTCACCAAGCATCTGGCGGGGCACGGCGTCGCGGTCGAGGACGCGATGCGGCCGTTCGTCGGGCATATCGACGCCTGGCACGCCTCCACGGCGCCGCGTTCCTGGCTCGAGTCCCTGGTGAAGGCCTACGTCGGAGACGGGCTCGCGGCGGATCTCTACCGCGAGATGGCCAGCTGGCTCGACCCGGAGACCAAGGACCTGGTGCTCACCGTGCTCGCCGACACGGGGCATTCCGCGTTCGCCGAGCGCGAAGTCGCGGCCGGTATCGAGGCCGACCCGAAGGCGCGGGACAAGCTCGCGTTGTGGGGCCGCCGCCTGCTGGGCGAGGCGTTGACGCAGGCCCAGTACGTCGTGGCCGAGCGGGACGGGCTCGCCGAGCTGATCGTCGAGGGCTCCGGCGACCTTTCGGGAATCGCCGCGTTGTTCCGCCGGTTGCAGCAAGGGCACACCAAGCGCATGCAGGTGCTGGGGCTCGGCTGAGGTCACTTCGGCTAGCCTTGGCGCACCAGTAATTTCGAACTTTCAAGCGGAGGTCTCACGTGGAGGTCAAGATCGGCATCAAGGACACGCCGCGGGAGCTCGTGGTGTCCAGCAGCCAGTCGCCCGACGAGGTCGAGGAACTGGTCGCGAACGCCTTGAGGGCCGGCGACGGGATCTTCCGCCTCGACGACGAAAAGGGCCGGAAGTACATCGTGCCCACCGACCGGATCGCCTACGTCGAGATCGCGCCGTCGGATGTTCGCAAGGTCGGCTTCGCTGTTGGTGGCTAACCCGATCGGGTTGTAGTCGGATGTCACAGTGGCGTCACCGCTGCGTCTCAGCCAGCTCTCAGATTTGATCGTCACGCTAAGGCGGGGACGGCAGGGGGCTAGCCGAGAAATGAGGTGGACGGCGTCACTGTGATGGACCGCGCGCTGCTCGACGGCGTGCGCACAGTTCCCGAACAAGGCAAACGGGTCGCTGGGCGGCTGACCGGTATCGACGTCGCCCGCGGCCTGGCCGTACTCGGCATGTACGCGGTGCATGTCGGCCCCGATCCCGCCAAAGGCGGCGTCGGGGTGCTGTTCAAACCGTTCGAAGGCCATTCCGCCGCGTTGTTCGCGGTGCTGGCCGGGGTCTCGATCGCGCTGATGTCCGGCGGCCGCCGTCCCAAACAGGGCCGCGACCGAACCCGCGTCGCGCTCAAACTGGCGACCCGCGCCCCGCTCCTGGTGGCGCTGGGGCTGTGGCTGACCAGCCTCGAGACCGGCTACATGGTGATCCTGGCCTACTACGGGGCCTGCTTCCTCTTCGCGATCCCGTGGCTGCGCGCGGGCGCGAAGGCGCTGGCGATCGCGGCGGTCGTCGTCGCCGTGGCGGGCCCGCTGCTCTCGCATCTGATCAGGGCGCAACTGCTGCCCCGCGACCTGCTCTTCTTCGCGCCGGACCTGACCGCGGACGACATCACGTCGACCGGGCTGCTGAAGGCCGCGACCGTTCTCGTCCTGACCGGGACCTTCCCCGCGTTGACGCTGATGGCGTACGTGTTCGCCGGGATGGCGATCGGGCGGATGGACCTGACCTCGCGCAGCGTGTGCCGTCGGCTGTTCTTCGGCGGATCGGCGCTCGCGGTGGGCGGGTACGTCGTGTCCTGGATCGCGACCGGGCCGCTCGGCGGCATGCAGGCCGTGTACCGCTCGCTGGAACCGGCCGCCGCGCAGATGGGCATGACGCCGCCGGAATTCCTGCGGCTGCACCAGACCTGGATCCACGGCACGCCGCCGACCACCAGCTGGGCCTGGGAACTACTGCCGACAGGAACCTCGTACACGCCGTTCGACCTGCTGATCTCCATCGGGATCGCGGCGGCGGTGATCGGTGGCTGCCAGCTGCTGATGCCGAAGTTCGAACGCGTGCTGCGGCCGCTTTCGGATCTGGGCGGGCGGGTGCTGAGCGCGTACGTGCTGCATTTCGTGGCGATCGCGCTGCTCTGGGACGAGAGTGACGGCGACTCGATCTTCAGCGTGCTGCACTTCGTCGAGTTCTCGGTGGTCGCGCTGACCGCGGCGGTGCTGTGGCGGAAGTTCATCGGGCGCGGGCCGCTGGAATGGGCGATGAACAAGCTGTCGAGCTGGCCGAAGTACGTGGTGCCGCGGACTCGGGTGCCCGCTCAGCGGCGGGGCTGAATTCCCGGTGACGCGTGAAGGCCCCCTTCCCTCGGCTCAGCCGAGGGAAGGGGGCCTTCACGCGCTTGAGGGGTCAGGCGTTGAGCTCGTTCAGTTCTTCGAGGCTGGTCGGCACGTGGAAGGGCGGCGTGCTGGTGCCCATGATGCGGTAGCGGTCCCACGGGTCCGGGTCGGAGAGCTCGCCCTTCGCGCTGTACTCGCCCGCCCGGATCTCGACGGCGGTCTTCTTGCCGCCGGCGGCCGCGGACACCTGCTCGTTGGTGGCGACCCGGCCGTACCAGCGGTAGTACCCGTCGATGGGCTGGAAGTAGCCCCTCAGTTCGACCGTGGTCGCGATCTCGGTCCCGTCGATCACGAGGACCGCTTCGCCGGCGTAACCGTCTTCGTCGTGCTCGCTCATTGCGCCTCCGATTCCTTCCGCATCTGGACGACCTTGTTCTCTTCGAGCGGCAGGTTCGGGTCGATGACGATGCCCTGCTGCCGGGAGAGGCCGTCGATCGCGGCCCAGATGATCTGTGTCAGGTACTCGACGACGCTGTCGCGGCCCATCGAGCGGCGGTCCAGCCACCATTCGCCGGTGCTCTGCACCATCCCGACGATGCCGTGTGCCCACGGTTCGGCGGCGCCGGAGTCCATGTTGAACATCCGCATGTAGTCGCCGAGCAGCGCGGTCAGCGCGGTGGCGATCAGTTCCTTGTCCTCGGCGACGACGTCGGACTTGACGACCACCTTCTCCTGAAGGCCGCCGCGCGCGAGCAGGCGGTACAGGTTCGGGTGCTCCTCGATGACGCTGAAGAACGCGTCGAGCGCCATCCGGATCCGGGGGACCGGGGCGAGCTCGGAGTTGATGGCCGGGATCAGCCGCTGGAACAGGATCTCCGTGCCGCGTTGCCCGAGCGCGACGTACAGATCCGCCTTGTCGTCGAAGTGCCGGTACAGCACGGGTTTCGTGACGCCCGCTTCGGCGGCGACGTCTTCCATGCCGAGGTCCGGCCCGTGGGTGTCGAGCGCGCGCAGGGCGGCCTCGACGAACTCCGCGCGGCGCGCGATCCGGTGCTTGCGCCAGCGGTCGCGACGGGCGTCACCCGTGTCGGCCTCACCCGCCGTGGGGTGCTTGCTCGACTGCTTGCTGTTGCGCTTGACACGTTCGATCACCCAAGTCACCCTACCAGAGGTAACTGTTACCACGAGTTACAGATAGGGGTGTGTCGGCAATGACGCGGGCGCTGAAAGAAACAGACCGGGAGAAGACGGCCGAGCGGCTGCTCAAGTCCTCCGCGAACAAGTTCTACGATCCCGACGTCGACATCGACTGGAACGCCCCGCTCGTCGAGGGGAAGCGCTTCATCCCGGCTCACCGTTCGTCGCTTTACGGCACGAAATTGTGGGACTCGCTGTCCGAAGAGCAGCGCATCGAACTCGGCAAGCACGAGGTCGCGAGCGTCGCCACGACGGGGCTGTGGTTCGAAATCCTCCTGATGCAGATGCTGCTCAAGGAGGTCTACGAAGAGGACCCGACCAGCTCGCACGCCCAGTACGCGTTGACCGAGATCGCGGACGAATGCCGTCACTCGACGATGTTCGCGCGGATGGCCTCGCGGATCGGCTGCCCGTCCTACGGGCCGGTGCCGTGGTTGCGGCGGCTGGCGAAACTGATGCCGTCGATCAGCTACGGCCCCGCGCGCTACGGGGCGATCCTCGTCGCCGAAGAGGTCCTCGACCGGCTTCAGCGCGAGCAGATGAACGACCCGGACATCCAGCCGCTGGTGCGCATGGTCAACCGCATCCACGTGCTCGAGGAGGCCCGGCATGTCACCTTCGCCCGCGAAGAGGTGACGCGCGGGATGGCGAAACTGTCGAAGAAGGAAATCCTCTACCAGCAGTTCATCATCGCGCTCATTTCGTATTTCGTGACGCGGGCCTTCATCAACCCGAACGTCTACAAGGCCGTCGGGATCCGTCCGCGTGACGGCGTCGAAGCCGCGCTGAACAACCCCCATTGGCGCGAAAGCATCCAGTGGGCGGGCGAGAAGATCATGCCGTTCCTGCAGGAATCCGGTCTGGTCGGCAAGCCGGGCATGTACTTCTGGCGCAAGTCCTTCCTGCTGCCGGGGAAGCGATGAGGAGCGTCAAGCAGCGCGACGCCGTGTCGTGGGATCCGTCGCGGGAACACCGGTTCGTGACCGGCGACGGCACCGCCCTGCACGTCGAGACGAGCGGCCCCGCCGACTCCGAACTCACGCTGGTGCTCGTGCACGGCTGGACCCAGGACCACCGGACCTGGGACGGCGTGGTGTCGCGGCTCGGTGACTCCGTCCGGACCCTGCGCTACGACCTGCGCGGCCACGGCGGTTCCTCGCCGGCGAAACCGGGGACGGCCACGATCGCCACCCTCGCCGACGACCTCGCCGAGCTGATCAAGGACCGCGTCCCGAACGGGCCGATCGTGCTCGCCGGGCACTCCATGGGCGGCATGACGATCATGGAACTTTCCCGCAGGCATCCCGATCTCGTGGCCCGGCGGGTCGCCGGGGTCGCGTTCGTCGCCACGTCGTCCGGTGAGATGGACCGGATCACCCTCGGCCTGCCGGGGATCGCGGGCAGCGGCGCGGCGAGGTTCGAACGGAGGCTCGCGAAGCTGCTCGCGAAGAACCGACGTGACGCCTTGCCGCTGCCGCTGTCGGTGGTGCGGCCGGGTGCCAGGCTGCTCGTCTTCGGGCGGCGGCCCGCGCGGGCCGACGTGGACTCGGTCGCCGAACAGCTGCTGTGCGCGCATCCGGCGAGCGTCGCGGGATTCCAGGACGCGATCTCGCGGCACGACTGCCGGGTCACGCTGGCCGCGCTGCAGGGCAAACCGGTCGTCGTGCTCGCGGGGGAGCGGGACCGGCTCTGCCCGCCGCCGCACGCCAAGGTCATCGCCGACGAGCTGCCGGAGGCGGAGTTCGTGCGCTATCCGGGCGCCGGGCACATGCTCCCGCAGGAACGGGCGCAAGAGGTTTCGGACCGCATCGCCGCCCTCGTCCGCCGCGCCGCGAGGGTCTAACAGGGGAGCAAGGGACCTTTGCTACCGCTTCTCTCGACATTGAGACAAGTGGGAGCAAAGGTCCCTTGCTCTCTTTTGGCAGGTCAGGGCTCCGGATGGCGTGCTTGGGACGTCGCGAAAGCCACTTTCGGGACATCAGGCGTCGCGAAAGTGGCTTTCGCGACGTGGGACGCGGCGAGGCGGTAGCAAAGGTCCCTTGCTCCCCTCAGAGGTTCGTGTAGCCGTGCTCCAAGAGCCGGACGCCGGTCTCCCGGTAGGCGTCCTGGTCGTCGACGGCGAGGGTGTCCAGCCCGTCGACGTACCGGTTGAACATGCAGAACGCGGCCGCGATCAGCACCGTGTCGTGGATTTCGACGTCCGTCGCGCCCTCTGCGCGAGCCACCTCGATCAGGTCTTCGCCCACGGCTTTCCCGCTTTCGCGGACGGCGAGCGCGACGTGCAGGAGCGCCTTCACCTTCGGCGGCACGGGCGCGCCGTCGACGTCCTTCCACGCCGCTTCGACGACGGGCATGCCGCCTTCGAGCGCTTCGGCGGCGACAGCGGCGTGGCTGCGTGAGCAGAACGTGCAGTCGTTGCCGCGCGAGACGACCGCGCCGATCAGTTCGCGCTCGCCCACGCTGAGGCTGCTCGGGCCGCGAAGCAGGACCTCGGCGAGCTGCCCGAGCGGCGCGGCCGTCTCCGGCCGGTAGGCGAACAAGGCGGTGATGCCGGGCAGGTTTTCGTCGAGCGCGATATGGGGCATGGTGACTCCTCGCGGATCGGCAACGCGGTCGTTCGATTCATAGCCGAAACCCGGCTCGGCGCGCTGCCGCTGGATTGCTCGACAAGGCGTGCGAGGGACACCCCGCGGAAAGCTGGTTCGCCAGCGGTGTGGAGGCGCATCCCGCGCTGGCGAAAGCGAGGCTGCGAACGCACGAGGCGCTCGCCGCGGGCTCGTGGGCCGCGCGCGACTACCTGGGGGTGCCGGGGCTCGCGCCGGGGGCGCCCGCCGACGCCGTCGTCTACGCGGAGGATCCGCGCGAAGACCTCGGCCAGCTGGAACATCCCGTCGCGGTAATTCTGCGGGACGTCCGCGTCAGGTGAGCTAACGTGATCTCATCGACTGGGGAGTTGAAACGATGAAACAGCGTGGATCGATACTGTCCGTCTTCACCCTCACCCTCGCCGTGGTCCTCGGCGCGGCCCTGCTCACGAACCTCGGCGGTGAGACCACCGAAGCCGGCGGCGATGCCGAGTTCGCCGGGGCCGGCCGTGTCGTCATCCGTGACGCGGCGATGGTGCTCACCATGGATCCCAGCCTCGGCGAAGGACCGCTCGGCGCCCTCGCCGACGCCGACGTCGTGCTGGAGGGCACCAAGATCAAGCAGGTCGGCAAGGACCTCGACGCGGGCTCGGCGAAGGTCGTCGACGGCCGCGGCAAGATCGTGCTGCCCGGCTTCATCGACCTGCACAACCACCTGTGGCAGTCGCTCATCCGCGGCTGCGCGGCCGACAAGGAACTCATCGGCTGGCTCGGTAAATGCGTCATCCCGTTGTACCGCGCGCCGGTGACCGACGCGGACGCGTACGCGGGCACGAAACTCGCCGCGGCGGACGTCGTCTCGACCGGCATCACCACGGTCACCGACTGGTCGCACGCGTTCAACACCGACTTCGCCAAGGGCGGTCTCCGCGCGCTCGGCGAGTCGAAACTGCGGTTCCTCTACTCCTACAACGGCACCACCGATCCCGCGCTGCAGAACGAAATCCGCCGTGTGAAGCGCGAGGTCATCGACCCGAACCCGTTGGCGCGCCTGCAGATCGGCACGCATCCGTCCACAGGGAACTTCCCGAGCGTGGAGGCCTCGGAGAAGCTCGCGCGCGAACTCGGCGTCTCGCTGAACGTGCACCTGCTCGAATCGAAGGCCGACCTGACCGCGGGCCAGATGGACGCGCTCCGGCGGGCGAACGCGCTGCACCCCGGACTGGTGGCGAACCACGTGATCCAGACCACAGACGCCGACCTCGACGAGCTCGCGGCCGCCGGCGTCAGCGTGGCGCACAACCCGTTGTCGAACATGCGGCTCGCGTCGGGGGTGATCCGGCTGCCGGAGATGAAGAAACGGAACATGAAGGTCGGGCTCGGCCTCGACGGCGGCACCAACGACACGAGCGACATGTTCAACGTGATGCGCGCGGCCGTCGGCCTCCAGCGGGCGACCACGACGGATCCGGCGGTCTACCCGACCACCGCGGACGTCCTGCGCATGGCGACCCTCGGTGGCGCGGAAGCGCTGGGGATGGACAAAGAGATCGGGTCGCTGACGCCGGGCAAACGGGCGGATCTCCAGGTGATCGACGCCCAGGCGGTCAACTTCGCGCCGAGGGTGGACTGGGTGAACCAGCTGGTCTTCAACACCCAGCCCGCGAACGTCTCGTGGGTGTTCGTCGACGGCCGCGCCCTCAAGCGCGAAGGGCGCCTTGTCGGTGTCGACACCGCGAAGGTCGTCGCCGACGCCCAGCTCGCCGCCGACCGGCTGAAGAAGCTCCTGCCCCAGTAACCCCACGCATTTCGTCCTCTGAATGCGGTAGTCGCACGCGCAAGGATCGCACTCAGAGGACGAAACGCGGGTCAGTGCTGGAGCGGGAAACCGCCGCCGATACCCCGCCAGGCGAGGTTGGCGGTGAGGGCGACGGCCTCTTCACGGCTCATCGACTTGTGGTGCGCCAGCCAGAACCGTGCGCTGACCTGCGAGAGGCCAACGAGGCCGACGGCGAGCAGCCGGGCCTTGTCCTCGTCGAGGCCCGCGTCGGCGGTGATGGTCTCGGTGATCGCGTCGACGCTGGCCGACGTCGCCCGGTCCACCGCCTCCTGCACGGCGGGCTCGCCGCGCAGGTCGGACTCGAAGACCATGCGGAACGCGCCGGCGTCGTTGTTGACGAAGTCGAAGAACGCGCCGACGGTCGCCGGCACGCGCTGCTTGTTGTCCGTCGTGGAGTCGAGCGCGTCCTTGACCCGCCGCACCAGTTCGTCGACGTGGCTCTCCAGCAGCGCGATGTAGAGGTCGAGCTTGCCGGGGAAATGCTGATAGAGGACCGGCTTGCTGACTCCGGCCTCTTCGGCGATCTCGTCCATCGCGGCGGCGTGGTATCCGTTCGCGGCGAACACCCGCTGCGCGGCGGCCAGCAGCTGGGCGCGGCGTTCCGTTCTGGGCAGGCGAACACCTCGGGCCTGCAGTCGCGCCATGTCTGTCATCGTTCCTCCAGTTCGAGGCACTCGTCTCCGCCGAGAACGCGTCAGCGCAGTCGAGCGGGGCTCCACGGGGCGGGGTCACCACCGCGTGAAGTGAGGTCGAGATTACTCGCCGGTACAGCCGGACCGCCAAGGGTCAGGCATCCTTGATGCTGTGTCTTCTCCAGTTTCCCGTGCCGCCGGGGGTCGTCCGCCGCTGACCCATGTGCCGCTTTCGCGCAGGTCGTTGCCGTCACTGGACCCCGCGCCGCCCCCTTGGCCCGGGGAAACAATAGGTGTCGCCGGGGTGAAATTGCACATCCGCCGGACGCCGGGCGGCCCGGAGACGGCCGTCTACGTCCACGGTCTCGGCGGTTCGTCCACGAACTGGACCGACCTCGCCGCGCTGCTGGCCCCCCAAGCGAGCGGCACCTCGGTGGATTTGCCGGGTTTCGGCTATTCGGAGCCGCCCGCCGGGTTCGACTTCAGCCTCGACTCGCACGCCGAGATCGTCGCGAGCCACATCGAGAGCCTGGAAGCGGGGCCGGTGCACCTGTTCGGCAACTCGATGGGCGGCGCGGTCGCGCTGCTGGTCGCGGCCCGCCGTCAGGAGCTGGTGAAGACGCTGACGCTGATCTCGCCCGCGATGCCGGATCTCCGGCCCAGTATGAAACGGCTGTCCGACCCGCGAATGGCGTTCGCGTACCTCCCCCTGATCGGTCCGAGGGTGCGACGGCAGCTGGCCGCGCTCGGCCCGCGTGAACGCGCGATGCAGGTCATCAAGCTGTGCTTCGCCGATCCGAGCCGCTTCGCCGACAGCAGGCTGGACGAGCTCGAAGAGGAGCACAGCGCTCGCGCCGCCTTCGCGTGGGCCGCTCCCGCGCTGGCCCGCAGCACGTTCGGCATCTTCCGGACGTGGTCGGCCCGCGGGCCCGCGTCGCTGTGGGCGGTCGCGCCGAGCGTCGACGCGCCGACGCTCGTCGTGTGGGGGCAGCACGACCGGGTGATCTCCGTCCGGCGCGCCATGCGCACCGCCCGGCTACTCCCGCACGCGCGGTTGCTGGTCCTGCCCCGAACCGGCCACGTGGCGCAGATGGAACGCCCGAATGTCGTAGCGAAGGCCGTTTTGGGGATGTGGGAATCGGTCGAATCGGGCACCTGGTAGCCCATTCGGGTGAGGGTGACACGGCGCGCGAAGCGCCGGTCGCTCACAACATCACAGTTCGGTTATGGCACCCTGGTGCGCGTGGATCGGGTAAAGCAAGGCGCGCAGGGCGAAGGTCGGCGGTCTCAGTACTCCGCCTCCGCCCGTCGTCCGCCGCGCTCCCAGCCTCGGACCACCGACGTGCCGCGCACCGGCCAGTACCGGCCGACGCCGCCGCCGTCGCAGCGGCTCGACGAAGACCGCTATCGCCCCGGTGGCCGCCGGACCAGCGCCCAGCCGCTCAGCGCGTCCTGGAAGCCGCACGAGACCGGCGCCGCCAAAGCCGCGGCCAAGCGCAAGGGCAAAGGCGGCATCGGCCAGTTCGCCAAGACCTACGGCTGGCGTGTGTACGCGCTGCCGATCCTCGTGGTGATCACCGCGCTGGTCGTGTTCAACACCGCCACCGGCCCTCCCGAGCCGATCGCCACCGACGGGGCGAGCCTCGCCTCCGCCGACGGTTCCGCCGGCAACGGTGGCGAGCCGGGCGCCGGTGTGGACGGGGGCGGTGACGTCCTCCCGGAGAACCCGGCCAAACCGGTCGACCTCAAGATCCCGACCGCGGACCTGCCCAAGGGCGGCGACTTCACCGAGGCCGGCCAGGGCACCTATCACGTCGTGCCGGGCAAGGGCGAAAAGGTGGGCACGGGCCAGCTGTTCACGTACACCGTCGAGGTCGAGGACGGCATCGACCCGTCCAGCTACGGCGGTGACGACAGCTTCGCCACGATGGTGCAGGGCACGCTGTCCAATCCCAAGAGCTGGACGTGGGACGGCAAGAAGGCGCTCCAGCGCGTCGACGCGAGCTACCCGAACCCCAGCTTCCGGGTGAGTCTCACCACACCGAACACCACGCATCGCGCGGACGTCTGCATGTTCCAGATCACCTACGAGACGTCTTGCTACCGCTCGAGTTTCGACAAGCGCGTGGTGATCAACCTCGCCCGCTGGGTGCGGGGGGCGCTGGCCTTCGAGAGCGACATGACCGGGTACCGCCAGTACGCCATCAACCACGAGGTCGGGCACGCCCTCGGCGGAAAGCACGTGGGCTGCCCGGAGAACGGCGCGGTCGCGCCCGTCATGATGCAGCAGACCTTCGGCGTCTCCAACGACTTCGTGGCGCAGCTGAACAATCTCCCCGGCGGTGACCGCGGCAAGGTGCCCGCGGACGGCAAGGTCTGCAAGCCGGGCTCCTGGCCGAACCAGACACCTTAGTCCACACCGTCTCACCTGCTGGAATATCCCAGGGTCTGGAACAGGGGAAGGCGTCCGGGCCTTTCCGTGTTGTAGATACTGGGATGCGACCCGCGATCCACGCGAGATGGAGGACCCGATGTCAGGCACGCTGCCGCCGCTCGTAGAGCCGGCCGCCGAGCTCACCAAGGAAGAGGTGGCCCGGTACAGCCGTCACCTGATCATCCCGGACGTCGGGATGACCGGGCAGAAGCGGCTGAAGAACGCCAAGGTGCTGGTCATCGGTGCCGGCGGCCTCGGCAGCCCGGCGCTGCTGTACCTCGCCGCGGCCGGGGTCGGCACGCTCGGCATCGTCGATTTCGACGAGGTCGACGAATCCAACCTGCACCGCCAGGTCATCCACGGCCAGTCCGACATCGGCAAGCTGAAGGCGGCGTCCGCGCAGGAGTCGCTGGCCGAGATCAACCCGTTCGTCAAGGTGCACCTGCACACCGACCGGCTCGAGTCCTCCAACGCGCTGGAGCTGTTCGAGCAGTACGACCTGATCCTCGACGGCACCGACAACTTCGCGACGCGGTACCTGGTCAACGACGCCGCCGTGCTCACCGGCAAGCCCTACGTGTGGGGCTCGATCTACCGGTTCGAGGGCCAGGCGAGCGTGTTCTGGGAGGACGCGCCGAACGGCAAGGGCCTCAACTACCGCGACCTCTACCCCGAGCCGCCGCCGCCCGGCATGGTCCCGTCGTGCGCCGAGGGTGGCGTGCTGGGTGTGCTGTGCGCGTCGATCGGCTCGATCATGGTCAACGAGGCGATCAAGCTGATCACCGGTATCGGTGAGCCGCTGCTGGGCAGGCTCGTCAGCTACGACGCGCTGGAGATGAAGTACCGCGAGGTCAAGATCCGCAAGGATCCGGAGACCCCGAAGATCACCGAGCTCATCGATTACGAAGCGTTCTGCGGTGTTGTGTCCGACGAAGCCGCTTCGGCCGCTTCGGGACACACGATCACTCCGGCGGAGCTCAAGGCCAAGTTCGACAACGGCGACAACTTCGCCCTCATCGACGTCCGCGAGCCGCACGAGTACGAGATCGTGAACATCAAGGGCGCGACGCTGATCCCGAAGGACAAGATCCTCTCGGGCGAGGCGCTGGCGGAACTGCCGCAGGACAAGCCGATCGTGCTGCACTGCAAGTCGGGCGCGCGTTCGGCGGAGGCGCTCGCGGCGCTGCACCAGGCCGGGTTCAAGGACGCGACCCACCTCGGGGGCGGCGTGCTGGCATGGGCGCGGCAGATCGACCAGAGCCTGCCGACGTACTGAGGTTTCGCGGAAGCGCGTGAAGGCCCCCTTCCCTCGGCTCAGCCGAGGGAAGGGGGCCTTCACGCGCGAAATGGAACGCGGGGGACCTAGGCGATAGCAAAGGTCCCTTGCTCCCGTCAGTAGCCGACGGACCGGCCCACGAAGATCGCCCGCACGAAAGCAGCGAACCCCGCGACGACGTCCGTCCGGTTCCCGCGGGGTGACTTCGGCACGGTGGCGATGATCTCGGCGTCGGTCAGCGGATGGGTCTTCCCGGCCAGTTCGCGCAGTTCCTCGGGTTTCCAGTTGTGGTTCCCCGCGAGGTGCACCGACAGCGCGCCGCGCCGCTGGACGAACTCGATCCGGTCCGCGTTCCGCCGGATGAACTCGCCTTCGCCGACTTGAGCGCACGTCGCGTTTTCAAGGCGCCAAGCGGTCTTCACCGACGTCTCGCAGCTCTCGACGGCGTCGGTCGAGAAGGCCCAGACGGGCGAAATCCACAGCTGCGGCGCGTACTCGACGATCAGCGCCCCGGAGTCTTCGGTCGTCTTGGTCGGGAGCCGGTGAGGGCCGAGGTCCACCGCGACGGTGCGATCGTGCGGGACGCCGGTCGAGGCGAGCCGCCGGGCGGCGGTGTCCTCAGGCAGGGACGCGGGGACGGCGATCCCGCCCGCGATCAGGGCCACCAACAGGACACCCGCGCCTGCCCGCACCCCGAGGTCACGCGTGAACAGCCCCGCGACGAGCAGCACCGGCACTCCGAGGAACGGCACCGCGAACCACGGGTCGAACGCTTCGGCCACTTCCAGCACGAAGATCGCGCCGAAGACACCGCAAATCCCGGTCGCGAAGGCCCAGGCCAACCGCGGCCAAGGCCTCGCGACGGACGGAAAAGCCTCCGGTGCCGCGAAAGCGACGAGATAGACCATCCCGATCGACACGAGCGGCACCGGCAACGCGATCCACGGAACGTGCAGGAAAGCGGCGAGCGGGAGCAGCAGGCCCACGGTGAGCGCCCCCAGCGTGCCGAGCAGCCACAGTGAGCCGAGCGCGAGCGCGGTGAGCTGCCCGCCGGTGAGGCGGCGCTGAGCCGTTCGGGGGATCACGGTCGAAGAATGGCAGGTCAGAAGCGATCCTGTCTTGAGTATCGCTACTCAAGACCAGCGCGTCTTCTCGTTCGTGGTGCGGAAGACGGGGTAACGTGCCGAGCCGTGCGTGCCACCCTTGAAAGCCCTCCGGAACACGTCTGTTCGGCGTTCGGCGGACGTACCGGTGACGCGGAACCGCTGCCCGGCACCACCGCCTGGCGCTACAACGATCTCGTGCTCAAACCCGTCGTCGACAAGTCGCGGACCCTGTGGACCGCGCGGGCGCTGGAAGCCATCGACGAGCCGGGGTTGCGGGTCGCGAAGCCCGTCCGGTCCAGCGACGGCCGATGGATCGTCGGCGGCTGGTCGGCGAACCGGTTCGTGCCGGGCACGGCCGAGCACCGGTACGACGAGGTCGTGCACGCGGCGGTCAAACTGCATCGCGCGACGGCCGGGTTGCCCCGGCCGGATTTCCTGGGACGGCGCACCGACATCGAGGCGCTGGCCGACAAGCTCGCCTGGGGTGAGGCTGAAGTGCCCCTCGATGAGAACAAGGGCGGCCGCTGGTTCGAGGTGCTCGCCGGTTCGCGAAGACCGGTCAAACTGCCGGACCAGGTCGTCCACGGCGAGCTTCTCGCCGGCGTGCTCTTCGACGGCGACGCGCCTCCCGGCATCGTCGATTTCGTGCCGTACTACCGGCCGGGCGAATGGGGCGCCGCGATCGTCGCGGTCGACGCGCTGGCCTGGGGCGGCGCCACCATCGATCTCCTCGAACGCTGGGCGCATCTGCCCGAATGGCCCCAGCTTCTCCTGCGGGCGGTCCTCTTCCGGCTCGCCGCCAACGCCCTCGACCCGCGGTCGACCCGGGCGGCGCACGACGGACTCCGTGCCGCCGCCCGGGACGTGAGCGCGGTGCTGTAGGTCACTCGGTGCGCAGGTTCTCCGTCTTCGCCGCCGCACGGACGGACGGGACCGTCGACGCCGTCACCAGCAGCACCATCGCGATCGCCGCCGCGGCGAGCAGCCCGACCGCCGACCAGTCGAGGTGCAAGCCCTTCCAGAACAGCCGCCTGCCCAACGCGGCGACGGCGATCCCGGTCACCGTCGCGACCACGATGCCCACCAGCAGCGGAATTCCGTTCTGCCACAACAGGGACCGGACGATCACCCGCACCGGCACGCCGGTGGCGGACAGCGCCCCGAGCGCCCGGCGCCGTTCCCGGACCTGTTCCTGGGCGAGCACCAGGAGGCTCACCCCGGCCAGCAGCAGGACGGACAACGCGCCGCCGAACAGGATGGCCCGCACGTCGTCGAGCATGCGAGCCTCGTCGGAGACCCGCTTTTCGTTGGCGGACGCCACCGAGACCTGTCCGCTGTACGGCGCCACCGAGTTCCGCACCCGCTCGACGAAGTCCGGATCGCCGGTCGTCCCCCGCAGGCTCACCGTGACCGGCGCGGCGGCCAGATCGACGCCCGCCATCGCGGCAGGTGTCGCGAGCACGTGTGGCTGGAGCTGCTCGCCGAGCCCCGACGGCTTCACGCCGAGCGGGCGGGGCGTGGCCGGAACGGTCCAGGGCCGCTCCCGCTTGTCGTCGTCGGTGAGCTTCACCGACTGTCCTTTGTGGAGAGAGGCAGGATCGGCGAACACGTCACCGTCGTGGCAACCCGTCGCTGTGGTGGTCGCTTCGATCGTGGCGCAGTCGGCGACGGCGAGCGAGACAAGCCCGCTGTCCGCGCGGTTCGTGTCGACGAGCATCGAGCGCATGACCTGGAAGCCGGCCGCGCCCGGCACCGCGCGGACCGCGGCGATCGCCTGATCGGCCACCGAACCATCGGCATGGACGGAGATCCGGTCATCAGTCTTCTCCTGGTAGACGGCCGCCAACGTGACCTGGCCCGCCAACAGGCTCTGCAACGCGATCACCCCGGCGAGCACCACGCAGAGCCCGGCGACCACCCGAGCTGGGGTCCCGCTGTCGTTCCGCAGACGGCGGATCGCGAGCTGGAACGACGGCGGCCCGCCCTTGACCCGGGCGACGGCACGCTCCAGCAGCCACGGCAGCACCGCGGGTATCCCGAGCATCAGCAGCACGGCACCGGCGATCAGCGCCATCCGGCCGAGTTCGCTCGCGACGCCGAAATCCGGGGCTATCAAAGCGATTCCGGCGACGATCGGCAGCAGTCTCCACCACAACCGCCGCTTCGGCGGCACGGCTTCGCGGACGACTCCGAGCGGTTCGACGACCGTGTGCCGCTGCGCGGCCCAAGCCGCCGCCACGGTCAGGGCGGGGATCACGAGCACGATCAGCACCACCAGTGGCCACGGCGGCGTCAGGTCCTCCGGGTACACCCCGAACCGGAGCACCTGGAAGTCCGCCACCGAGCCGCGGAACAGCAGGAACGACGCGGCACCGGCGACCAGCCCGGCGACGGCGCCCACGAGGGATTCCGCCGCGGTGATCCGGTGCAGTTGCTTGAGGGAGGAGCCCGCCAGCCGTAGCGCGGCGAGCCGCCGGTCACGGGCCGCACCGCCGAGCCGGGAGACCGTCCCCACGAAGATGAACACCGGCGTGAGCAGGACGAAGAGACCGATCAGCAGCAGCGAGAGAATTCCCCGTTCGAACGGCGCTTCGTAGCCGGGAGGGGAACCGAAGGCATAGATCGGGGCGCCGTTGCGTGGGTTGTCCGTGCCGGCGTAGACGACGAGATCATTCGGATTGAGTACCGCTCCCGTGTCGATGATCCCGACCGGCTTGCCGGGCAGACGGGGCCGTAACAGACCACTGGTGTCGGCCGCGACGAGTTCGTCGAGCTTCGGCGAAAGGAAGACCTCGCCCGGCGCGGGCAGCCGGTCCACCCCCGGCGGGATGGGCGAGTTCGGCCCGGTGGCGTGAAGGTGGACGAGCGAGATCGCCTGACCGCGGAAGTCGGTCGTCGTCGTGTGGTGGTTCAGCGGTGCGACACCCGGGATCGGTTCGTACCGCGGGGAAGCGGCGTACGCCCGCTGGTCGCGGTTCTCCTTGACGGTGCCCGCGGAGGCGCCGATCAGGAGGACCGCGACCGCGAGCCCGATGCCGACCGTGCTCAGGACGAGCCTGACGATCGAGCCCCGGCCGCCCCCGACGGCCAGCCGGAACCCCAGCATCAGGTCTTCGCGCCCGGTCATCGGGTGACCACCGGTTCGCGGGTCCTGCCGTCTCGCACGATGACCTCCCGGTCGGAGTAGGCGGCCACCCGCGGTTCGTGGGTGACCAGGACGACGGCGGCGTCGGTCTGCTTCGCCGTCTCGGACAGCAGACGCATGACCAGCTCTCCGCTGAGCGTGTCCAGCGCGCCGGTCGGTTCGTCGGCGAAGACCACCGACGGTTCGGTGATCAGCGCCCTGGCCATGGCGACCCGCTGGCTCTGCCCACCCGAAACCTGGCCGGGTGTGCTGTCACCGGCGTCGCCGACCGCCAGCCGGTCGAGCCAGGTCCGCGCGAGCCGCTCGGCGGGGCGGCGCTTCATGCCGCCGAGGCGCAGTGGCAGCGCGACGTTCTCCAAGCAGGTCAGCTCCGGGACGAGCTGGCCGAACTGGAAGACGAAGCCGAATTCGGTGCGCCGCAAGGCGCTGCGTTCGGTGTCGGACATGTTCGCGAGGTCACGGCCGCGGAACAGCACCTGACCCGCGTCGGGCCGCATGATTCCGGACAGGCAGTGCAGCAGCGTCGACTTCCCGGAACCGGAGGGGCCCATGATCGCGACGATCTCGCCGGCTTCGAGCGTCAGCCCCGCCCCGTCGAGCGCCTGATTCGGGCCGAAGGCCTTGTGCAGGCCGAGCCCGTGTAACAACGGTGTTTCCACTGTGTGGTCCCCAGATCAGCGCGTCAGCTGGCGCGCGAGGTCGTCGAGGCGGGCGGCGGTGAGTTCCAGCCACCGCAGATCCGCTTCCAGATGGAAGAGCGCGTGGTCGCAGATCAGCTGGTCGGCGAGGTCGCCGTCGGTCTTGCGGGCGGTGAGCTCACGCATGGCGCACAGGTGGGAGCTCCGCTGGGCGTCGAGCAGGTCCTGTGCGCCGCGGCCGGACAGCAACGCGAGCACGACCTTGGTGTAGAGCGTGTTCTGTAGGTAGACCGAGGGACTTTCCGGGCTTTTCAGCCATTCTTCGACGTTGGTGACGCCCGCCTCGGTGATCGCGTACCGCTTCCGGTCCGGGCCGCCGCCCGCCTCGACGCCGTTCTCCTCCACCAGGCCGTTCTTCAGCAGCCGGTTCAGCGTCGAGTAGACCTGCCCGTAGTGCAGCGGACGGTCTTGGCGGAACTGCTTGTCGTAAAGCTGTTTGAGGTCGTAGCCGTGCTTCGGGCCGGCTTCGAGCAGGCCGAGCAGAGTGTTCCCGATGGACATGGAGATGACTATACACACGATCTATACATCGAGTGTATAGCTGTTGAAGGCGTCGCGGGGGCGACTCGAAGCAGACCCGCGACCTCACGGTGTGACGTCGATCGGCGGCGGGCAATGTCAAACGCCTGAAACATTCAGGAGTTTTCAGGTAACACGGCCTACCTACCTTCAAGCGCTATCGACGCCTGGAGGAGGTGCCCGTGCCGCTCGCCGCCCCCACCGTGACCGCGGTGGACACGCACTGCCCGTACTGCGCCCTGCAGTGCGGGATGAGCCTCGACGGCGCCCGGGTCGCCCCGCGCGACTTCCCGGTCAACGCCGGCGGCCTCTGCCAGAAGGGCTGGACGTCGGGGGAGCTGCTCACCTCGCCTTCACGCCTGACCACCCCGCTGATCAGGGTCGACGGCGAACTCCGGCCCGCGACCTGGCCGCAGGCCCTCGATCTCGTCGCGAAGCGGCTCACCGAGATCCGCGCGGCCAAGGGGGCCGACTCGGTCGCCGTCTTCGGCGGCGGCGGGCTGACCAACGAGAAGTCGTACCTGCTGGGGAAGTTCGCCCGCGTCGCGCTGGGCACCTCGCAGATCGACTACAACGGCCGGTTCTGCATGTCCTCGGCGGCGGCCGCCGGGATCAAGGCGTTCGGCGCCGACCGCGGCATGCCGTTCCCGGTCACGGATCTCGCCGACGCGGACGCGGTCCTGCTGATCGGCGCGAACCCGGCCGAGACGATGCCGCCGTTCACCCAGCACCTGCGTGGCGCGGACCTGATCGTCGTCGACCCACGCCGCACGCCGACCGCCGAACTCGCCGGACTGCACCTGCAGCCCGCGCCGGGGACCGATCTCGCGCTGGCGCACGGCATCCTGCACGCCGTCGTCGCCGACGGCCTGCTCGACAAGTCCTATGTGGTCTCGCGGACGAACGGCTTCGAGGAACTGTGGCGGTCGGTCGCGGCCTGGTGGCCGGAGCGCGTCGAGCAGATCACCGGCGTCTCCGCCGCGGATCAGCGCCGCGTCGCCGCCAAGCTCGCCGCGGCCCGCAACGCCTATGTCCTCACCGCTCGCGGCACCGAACAGCACGCCAACGGCACCGCGATGGTCAACGCCTGGATCAACCTCGCGCTCGCCCTCGGGCTGCCCGGCCGCAAGGGATCCGGGTTCGGCTGCCTGACCGGGCAGGGCAACGGACAGGGTGGACGCGAGCACGGGCAGAAGGCCGACCAGCTGCCCGGCTACCGCAAGATCGACGACCCCGCGGCCCGCGAGTACGTCGCCGGAGTGTGGGGTGTGCCGCCGGAATCCCTGCCGGGGCCGGGCCGGTCGGCCGTCGAGCTGCTGGAGGCGCTCGGCACCGAAGACGGGCCGAGCGCGCTGATGGTTTTCGGTAGCAACCTCGTCGTTTCCGCGCCCGGAGCCGGGAACATCCAGGACAGAGTGTCCTCTTTGGACTTCCTGGTGGTCTCGGACCTCGTCCTGTCGGAGACGGCGGCGATGGCCGACGTCGTCCTGCCGGTCACCCAGTGGGCGGAGGAGGACGGCACGATGACCAACCTCGAAGGCCGGATCCTCCTGCGTCGCAAGGCGATCGACCCACCGTCCGGCGCGAAGACCGATCTCTACGTGCTTTCCGAGCTCGCCCGCCGGTTCGGCCAGCCCGACGGGCGGTTCCCGACGGACGCCGAGGCCGTCTTCACCGAGCTTCGGCAGGCCTCCAAGGGCGGTGTCGCCGACTACTCGGGCATCACCTACGACCGGCTCCGCGAAGGCGAGGCGCTCTACTGGCCCGTCCCGGCGGAATCGCATCCCGGAACGCCGCGGATGTTCCTCGACTCCTTCGCCCACCCGGACGGCCGCGCGCGGTTCGTCCCGGTGGACCACGTCGGCCCGGCCGAGTTGCCGGACGCCGAATTCCCCTTGCAGGCCACCACCGGACGGGTCCTGCAGCACTACCAGTCCGGGGCGCAGACCCGGCTGGTCAAAGAACTCAACGACGTCGTGGCGGAGGCTTTCGTGGAAGTTCATCCCGACACCGCCGCGAGGGCGGGGCTGGCCGAGGGCGATCTCGCAGTCGTGCGATCCCGGCGCGGGGAGACCGTCGCGCGGGTCCGCTGCGTGGCGTCGCTGCGTCCCGACCTCGTGTTCCTGCCGTTCCACTTCCCCGGTGAGGGCCGGGCGAACCTGTTGACCAACCCGGCGCTCGACCCGACGAGCCGGATGCCCGAGTTCAAGGTGTGCGCGGTCGCGCTCGCCCCGGCCGAGGCCGTCGCGTGAGCCCCCGGTCGGTGGTCATCGCCGGATACGGGATGGCGGGCGCGCGGCTCGCGGACGAGATCCAGCGCCGCGATCCCGATGGCGAACGCGTGCGGCTCACCGTCGTCGGCGCGGAGGAGCACACCGCCTACAACCGGGTGCTGCTCTCGTCGGTGGTCGCCGGGACCATGCGGCCCGAGGCCGTCCGGCTGCACGACGACGAATGGTCGTCCCGCACCCGTGCCGACCTGCGCCGGGGTGTCTCCGCGACGTCGATCGACCGGGACGCGCGCCGCGTCCACCTCGACGACGGGTCCACTGTGGACTACGACGCGCTCGTGCTCGCCACCGGCGCGAACCCGTGGATGCCGCCGGTCGAAGGGCTTGAACCCGGTCCGGACGTCGTCGCCTTCCGTACCCTCGACGACTGCGCGCGCATTCTCGACGCCGCCAAACTGGGCGCGCCGGTGGCCGTCCTCGGCGGCGGGTTGCTCGGCCTGGAAGCCGCGCGGGGCCTCGCCGGCCGCGGAAACCTCGTCACCGTCGTGCATCCGATGCCGCACATCATGGAACGCCAGCTCGACGCGGAATCCGCGCGGGTACTGACCAGGAAACTCGAAGAGCTCGGCGTCGCCTTCCGGCTCGGTGTCGGGGCCGCACGCTACGTCAGCGGGGACGGCCTGAAACTCGACGACGGCACGCACGTGCCCGCCGACCTCATCGTCGTCTCGACGGGCGTCCGGCCCGAGACGAAGCTGGCCGTGGACGCCGGGCTGACCGTCGAAGGCGGCATCGTCGTCGACGATCTGCTGCGCACCAGCGACGGCCGGATCCACGCGATCGGTGACTGCGCGAAGCATCCGGGCGCGTTCGGCGGCCTCGTGCAGCCCGCGTGGGAACAGGCCACCGTCGTCGCGGATCTGGTCACCGGCACGAAATCCGCGTCACGCTATCGCGGCACCCAGGCGGTGACGCGGCTCAAGGCGCGCGGCATCGACCTCACCGCGCTCGGCGAGACGATGACCGGCGCGGACGACCCGACCGCCGAAGTGCTCACCTTCAGCGACCCGGCGGGCTGCCGCTACGGCAAGCTCGTCATCCGTGAGAACCGGGTGGCCGGCGCGATCCTGCTCGGCCTGCCCGACGCGGCCGCGACGATCACGCAGCTCTACGACCGGGGCACCCCGGTGCCCGAAGACCGGTTGGCGGTCCTTTTAGGACGGTCGTTGCCGCCGGGCGCGCCGTCGGCGGCGAGCCCGGCCGATCTGCCCGCGTCGGCGGTCATCTGCCGCTGCAACGCGGTGACCAAGGGACGGCTCGTCGAAGCGTGGCGCGGCGGCGCCACCGACGTCCCCGCCCTCGCCGGGGCGACCCGCGCGACGACCGGCTGCGGCGGCTGCAAGGACGCCGTCGGCGGGGTCGCGAAATGGCTGGCCGCCCAGTGAACCCGAACGCATCCACCAAGGAGGACCTCATGCACGCTCGTGGAAAGCGCTGGATCGAGCACTGGGATCCGGAGAACGAGCGGTTCTGGGAGGAGACCGGGAAGAAGGTTGCCCGGCGGAACCTCTGGTTCTCCATCCTGGCCGAGCACATCGGCTTCTCCGTCTGGACACTGTGGTCGGTCATGGTCCTGTTCATGGGCCCGCAGTACGGGTTCTCGGCCGCCGACAAGTTCCTGCTGGTCTCGACGCCGACGCTGATCGGCGCGTTGATGCGGCCGCTGTACACGTTCGCGGTGGCACGGTTCGGCGGCCGGAACTGGACGATCGTCAGCGCGCTGCTGTTGCTGGCGCCGACGATCCTGGCGGCGATCGCGATGGAGCCGGGCACGTCGCTCCTCACGTTCCTGCTGATCGCCGCGCTCGGCGGCGTCGGCGGCGGGAACTTCGCGTCGTCGATGACCAACATCAACGCGTTCTATCCCGAGAAGCACAAGGGCTGGGCGCTCGGGCTCAACGCGGGCGGCGGGAACCTCGGCGTGGCGGCGATCCAGCTGATCGGCCTGCTGGTCATCGGCACCGTCGGCGCGACCGCGCCGCGGGTGGTCCTCTACATCTACATCCCGCTGATCGTGGTCGCCGCGACCTGCGCGTACTTCTTCATGGACAACCTCGCCTCGATGAAGGGCGACACCAAGGCGATGCGCGAGGTCGTCAAGGATCCGCACACCTGGGTGATGTCGTTCCTCTACGTCGGCACGTTCGGTTCGTTCATCGGGTACAGCTTCGCCTTCGGCCTGGTGCTGCAGAACCAGTTCGGCCGCACGCCGTTGCAGGCGGCCGCGGTGACGTTCCTCGGGCCGCTGCTCGGTTCGTTCTCACGGCCGACGGGCGGCTGGCTGGCCGACCGCATCGGTGGCGGAAAGATCACCTTCGTGACGTTCGTCGGCATGGCCGCGGCGACCGTGGTGCTGATCCTCGCGTCGACGTCGAACTCGCTGGCGCTGTTCACCGTCGCGTTCATCGTGCTGTTCGTGCTCACCGGCATCGGCAACGGATCGACGTACAAGATGATCCCGGCGATCTTCCGCGCCAAGGCGAAGGTCGCGATCAGCGAGGGCGCGGACGAGACGCTGGAGATGCTCAAGGCCCGCAAGCTCTCCGGCGCGCTGATCGGCTTGGCCGGGGCGATCGGCGCCCTCGGCGGACTCTTCATCAACCTGGCCTTCCGCCAGTCGTTCGCGGACACGAAGAGCGGGGTGCCGGCGTTCATCGCCTTCCTCGTCTTCTACGGCCTGTGCTTCGCCGTCACCTGGGCGGTGTACCTGCGCAAACAGCAGTCGGAAGTGGCGAGCACCCGAGGTCTGGCGCTCGCCGGGGCGGAGGTCTGATGCGGAAACTCGTCGTCGTCGGACACGGCATGGTCGCGCACCGGCTCGTCGAAGCGGTGCGCGCGGAGGACAAGGCGGGCGAGTGGCAGGTCGTGGTGCTCGCCGAGGAGGCGCGGCCCGCGTACGACCGCGTCGCCCTGACGTCCTATGTGGACACCTGGGATCCCGCGTCCCTCGCGTTGGAAGGAGCGGACTACGCGGACGACCCGATGGTCGAGCTGCGGCTCGGTGACGCCGTCGCCACGGTGGACCGGGACCGCAAGGTCGTCGTCACCGAGGCCGGATTCGAGCAGCCGTACGACTCGCTCGTGCTGGCGACGGGTTCGCGGCCGTTCGTTCCGCCGGTGCCGGGGCACGACCTTCCCGGCTGCTTCGTCTACCGGACGATCGAGGACCTCGACGCCATCCGGGAAGCCGCTCAGCGGCCCGGGCGAGGACGTCGTTCGGCCGTCGTCATCGGCGGCGGGCTACTGGGGCTGGAGGCCGCGAAGGCGTTGCGGGACATGGGTCTCTCGCCGCACGTGGTCGAGATGGCGCCGCGCCTGATGCCGCTGCAGGTCGACGAAGGCGGTGGTGGCCTGCTGCGGCGGCTGATCACCGACCTCGACGTGACCGTCCACACGGGAACGTCCACCGACGCCATCGAACCGGACGGCTCTCGCTACCTCGCGAAGCTGGGCAACGGAACCGAACTCGACGTCGACCTGGTCGTGTTCTCCGCCGGTATCCGGCCGCGTGACGACCTGGCGCGTTCGTCCGGCCTGGAAGTCGGCGCGCGGGGCGGGATCCTGGTCGACGACACCTGCCGGACGTCCGACCCGGCGGTGTACGCGATCGGTGAATGCGCGGCCGTGGACGGCAAGGTGTACGGCATCGTGGCACCCGGGTACGCGATGGCGGAGATCGTCGCGGCGCGGCTGACCGGCGGCGAGGGCAGCTTCCCCGAACCGGACATGTCGACGAAGCTCAAGCTCATGGGGGTCGACGTCGCCAGTTTCGGCGACGCGCACGCGGCGACCGAGGGCGCACTGGAGGTCGCGTTCAACGACGCCGTCGCCGGGACGTACAAGAAGCTCGTCGTCTCGGACGACTCGAAGACGTTGCTCGGCGGTGTGCTGGTGGGCGACGCGAGCGAGTTCAACACGCTGCGCGCGATGGTCGGCAGGCCGCTGCCCGCCGAACCGGGCGCGATCCTCGCCCCGGCCGGTGGCGGGGCGGCGGTCGGCGTCGACGCGCTGCCCGACGCCGCGCAGATCTGTTCCTGCAACGCGGTTTCCAAGGGCGCGATCACGCACGCCATCACCGAAGAGGGTTGCGATTCGGTCGCCAAGATCAAGGGCTGCACGCGAGCAGGCACGGCATGCGGATCGTGTGTCCCGCTGCTGGGCAAGCTGCTGACGGCTTGCGGCGTCGAGCAGTCGAAGGCGCTGTGCGAGCACTTCACCCAGTCTCGCGCCGAGCTGTTCCAGATCCTGCAGGCGACACGGATCACCACGTTCAGCGAGATGATCGACCGCTACGGCACCGGAACCGGATGCGCGATCTGCAAACCGGCGATCGCGTCCATCCTGGCCACGCTGGGCAACGGGCACATCCTCGCCGGCGAGCAGGCGACGTTGCAGGACACCAACGACAAGTTCCTCGCGAACCTGCAGCGCAACGGGACCTACTCGGTGGTCCCGCGGATCCCCGGTGGCGAGATCACGCCGGAGAAGCTCATGGTCATCGCGCAGGTGGCGATGGATTTCGGGCTGTACACCAAGATCACCGGCGGCCAGCGGATCGACCTGTTCGGCGCCACCGTCGACCAGCTCCCGCTGATCTGGCGGCGGCTCGTCGACGCCGGCTTCGAATCGGGGCACGCGTACGGGAAGTCGTTGCGCACGGTGAAGTCGTGCGTCGGTTCGACGTGGTGCCGCTACGGCGTGCAGGACAGCGTCGGACTGGCGATCGAGCTGGAGCTGCGCTACCGCGGCCTGCGCTCGCCGCACAAGCTGAAGTCCGCCGTTTCGGGCTGTGCGCGGGAATGCGCCGAGGCGCGGAGCAAGGACTTCGGCATCATCGCCACCGACAAGGGCTGGAACCTCTACGTCGGCGGCAATGGCGGCGCGACCCCGCGGCACGCGGATCTGCTCGTGTCCGAAGTGGACACCGAGACACTGATCCGGACGATCGACCGGTTCCTGATGTTCTACGTCCGCACGGCCGACCGCCTGCAGCGCACCGCGCCGTGGGTCGAGGAGATGGAGGGCGGTCTCGACCACCTGCGCGCGGTGATCGTCGACGACAAGCTCGGCATCTGCGAGGACCTCGACGCGGCGATGGCCAAACACGTCGGCGACTACGCCGACGAATGGCGCGGCGTGCTGGAGGACCCGGAGAAGCTGGCGAAGTTCAGCTCGTTCGTCAACGCGCCGGGCACGCCGGACCCGACGATCTCCTTCCGCACCGAACGCGACCAGAAGGTGCCCGTGCTGCTGGGCATCCCGGAGGTGAAGCAGTGACGACCTCGATCCAGCGCACCTGGACCGCCGTCTGCGCGGCCGGTGCCGTCCCCGAATGGTCCGGTGTCGCGGCGTTGCTCGACGGCGGGACGCAGGTGGCGATCTTCCGGTTGCCCGGCGAACACTGGTACGCACTGTCCAATGTGGATCCGATCAGCGGCGCGGCGGTGCTTTCGCGAGGCATCGTCGGCGACGCGGGCGGTGTCCCCGTGGTGGCCTCGCCGGTGTACAAGGAACGCTTCGACCTGCGGACCGGCGCATGTCTCGATGCCGAAGGAGTGTCGGTCGCGGCCTATCCGGTGCGGGTCACCGAAGGGGTCGTGGAGGTGGAATTCTCACCGTGACAGAGGTTCTTCCCCTGGCGGGATTCGTCATCGGGATCACGGCGGCGCGGCGGGCTGACGAGCTCGGCGCGCTGTTCGTGCGTAAGGGCGCGACCGTGCGGTACGGCCCGGCGATCCGGATCGTGCCGCTCGCCGACGACACCGAACTGCGGGCGGCCACTCGGCGCCTGCTGGAGGACCGGGTCGACGCTGTCGTCGCGACGACCGGGATCGGCTTCCGCGGCTGGGTCGAGGCGGCCGAAGGCTGGGGGCTGGGGGAGGAGCTGCTCGACCGGCTCGGGAAGTCGTCGCTGCTGGCTCGCGGTCCGAAGGCGAAGGGTGCGATCCGCGCGGCCGGGCTTTCGGAGGATTACTCGCCCGCATCGGAGAGCAACGCGGAAGTGCTTCGGCATCTGCTCGATTCCGGTGTGGACGGTCAACGGATCGCGGTGCAGCTGCACGGCGAGCCGCTTCCGTACTTTGTGGACAGTCTGCGCGCGGCGGGCGCCGAGGTGATCGAGGTGCCGGTGTACCGGTGGGTCGGGCCCGCCGACCCCGGCCCGCTGGACCGGCTGCTCGACGGTGTCCTCGACGGTTCGGTGGACGCGTTGCCGTTCACCAGCGCGCCCGCGGTGGCGTCCATGCTGGCGGTCGCGAAACGGACCGGGCGATTGCCGGGAATCGTGCGGGCGCTGGAGAAACGGGTGGTGGCGGCCTGCGTCGGGCCGATCACCGCGGCGCCGTTGGCCGCGCTCGGGATCCCGACGGTCCAGCCCGCGCGGTCGCGGATCGGGGCGCTGGCGCGGACGGTGTCCGACGCGCTGGAATCCCGTTCGCCGCGGCTGACCGCGGGCGGGCGGAGTATCGAACTGCGGGGGCAGGCGGCACTTGTCGACGGTCAGTGGTGTGACATCGCGCCCGCGCCGATGGCCATGCTGCGGGCGCTGGCGGAGTCACCGGGGCGGGTGTTCTCCCGGCGGGAGCTGATCTCTGCATTGCCCGACGGCGGTGAGGAACACGCCGTCGAGACCGCCATCGGGCGCCTGCGGAGCTCTTTGGGGTCGCCGAAACTAGTCCAGACGGTGGTGAAACGCGGCTACCGCCTGGCCGTCGATCCGTGACCCCCGGGGTCAGGAGAAGGTGACGCGGTGGTCGGGGAACTCCCGGGCGGCGGCGACGCGGGCGGCCTCCGCCTCGGCCGCCTTCCGCACGGTCGGGCGGAGGGCGTCGAACGAGGTGACGGTGAAGTCGAGCCGTTTCTTCCCGCTCGCCTTGGCCCGCCACACGCCGGCGATCTCGCCGTCGGCCAGCAGCGCGCCGGGACTGCCGAGGATCTTCCAGACCTCCTTCTGCCGGGCCTTGTCCGGCACCAGCACGGCGCGGTCACGCGCCTGGACGAACGGGTCCAGGGGCGGCAGCAGGCGCACCACGTCCGGCTCCGGCGGCTTCTCCAGCAGCGGCACGCGGTCTTCCGGCAGGAACGCCTTCTTGCCGTCGACCCGGACCTCGGCCAGGCCGTCGGGCCACATCGCGTCGACGCCGCCGCGGGTCGTGCCGACGTACGCGGCGGCGTCACCCGGGGAGGCGGGACCGTTGATCCGCAGATATCCCTCGACGACACGTTTGGCCGCCTCGACGTCCGGCGACGTCTTGAGCCGTCCCCGCTTTTCCAATGGTGCCAACGTCGCCGGCGTCGCGCCCGGTTCCAGCCGGACCCCGGCGTGGATCGACGCGACCCGCATCAGCTGTTCGTAGATGTGCACGACACCGCAGCCGCGGCAGGCGTACGACAGGCCTTCGGGGATCAGTTTCGTGACCGCGCCGCTCACCGCGCCCTTGGTCTGGGCGCCGGTGACGACCTCGCGGATCGCCTTCGCCGCGGTGAACAGCGCGTCGGTCGCGGACATGCCCGCGTCCTCCACCTGCTTGCGCTGCCACAGGATCCGCGCCATCGCGTCTTTTTCGTCGAGCGGCACGAGCGCTGCCCGGATCGCGTCCAGCTCGGCGCGGCGGTGGAAATGCGGCGCGCCTCGATGCGTCCACGCGAGCACGAACCGTCCGTCGTCCCAGACCGACGGCGTGATCTCGCCGTCGATCCGGGCGGCGAGGCCAAGCAGGGCGGTGTCCCGCACGGAATCCTGCAGCCCGAGGTCGAATACGGCCGCCGCGGCCGGATCCGTCTCGTCACGGTGCAGCCCGTGGGCCGCGATCCGGTACGCCAGCACCTGCTCGCGATCGACCTCGAGCACGGGTCCTCCTCAGATCGAGTAGTCGAGTGTGTACGACATCGTCGGCTCACCGAGCACGCCGGTCGTGGTGCCGGTGCCGGTGATCCCGGCGAGTTCACCCGTTCCGGAGCCCTCGACGACGGTGAACGTCGACGAGATGCCCTTCGCGTCGAACCCGGTGTCGTGCTTGATCACGAAGCTTCCCTTACGGCCGTCCACACTGCCTTCGATCCGTTCGAAGCCCGGCGCCGGCGTGCCGCCGCCGTCGTAGCCCTCACCCGCGTAGTACAGCAGGTAGTCGAGGACGGACTCGCCATCGATCAGTCCGCTGTAGGCGAGCGTGGCGTGCGCGTAGGCGACTCGCGGCGCACCCTCCGTGCCGCTGACGACGGATTCTTCCCAGTTCTTCATGGCGAACGTGTTCATGGGTGCACCCTGTCAGCGAAACCTGTCAGGATGTGTCAGGTTTTCTGGGATACTCGATCCATGCGCGCGAGCAGGCTCCTGTCCGTTCTCCTCCTGCTGCAGAACCGCGGCCGGATGACGGCCGAGGAGCTGGCCGCCGAGCTGGAGGTGTCGGTCCGGACGGTCTACCGCGACGTCGAGGCGTTGTCCGCGGCCGGCGTGCCGGTGTACGCCGATCGCGGGCGCACGGGCGGATACCAGCTGGTCGACGGCTATCGCACGCGGCTGACCGGGCTCACCGAGGAGGAGGCGCAATCGCTTTCGCTGGCCGGTCTGCCGGGCGCGGCCGGCGAGCTCGGGCTGGGCGCGGTCCTCGCCGCCGCCCAGCTCAAACTGCACGCGGCCATGCCCGCGGAGCTGCGCGCCGGGGCGAGCAAGATCTCCGAACGGTTCTTTCTGGACGTGCCCGGCTGGCATCGCGGGATCGAAAGCCTGCCGCGACTGTCCGAACTGGCCGACGCGGTCTGGCACGCACGGCGGATCAAGGTCCGGTACGAACGCTGGGGGCAGCGGAAGGTCGAGCGCGTCCTCGACCCGCTGGGCCTGATCCTCAAGGCCGGGAACTGGTATCTCGCGGCGCGGTGCGACGGGAGCGACCGGACCTACCGGGTCTCCCGGATCGAAGAGCTCGAAGACCTCGGTGAGACCTTCGAGCGGCCCTCGGACTTCGACCTCGCGCGCTACTGGCAGGAGTGGTCGGAGCAGTTCGAAAAGCGGATGTACTCGCGGATGGCGGTGGTCCGCCTGAACGAGTTCGCCCGCATACTGTTGCCCTTCTATCTCGGAGCCGTCGGAGCGCGGGCGTTGCGGGAAGCGGACGCCGAACCGGACGAAAACGGCTGGCTGACGATGGAACTGCCGGTGGAGCCGGGAGAATCGGCCGTCGGCGAACTACTGCGGTTCGGCGGGAACCTCGAAGTGCTCGAACCGGCGGAGCTGCGCGAGCGGCTGGCGGAGGAGATCGGGAAGATGGGCGCGGTTTATGGCTGACCTGGACGGCATCACGATCGGGATCACCGCCGAGCGGCGGGCCGACGACTTCATCGGAGCGCTGACGCGGCACGGCGCGACCGTCCTGCACGCGCCCACGATCCGGATCGTCCCGCTGCCCGACGACACCGAGCTGCGGGCGGCGACGGAGGCCGTGCTGGCGCGGCCGGTCGGGTTCACCGCGGTCACCACCGGCGCCGGATTCCGCGGCTGGCTTTCGGTGGCCGAAGACTGGGGGCTGCGCGAACCGTTGCTGGAGCGGCTGGCCGCGTCACGGATCTTCGCGCGCGGGCCGAAGGCGGTGGGCGCAGTGCGTGGTTTCGGCCTCCGGGAGGAGTTTTCCGCGCCCGAGGAGAGCAACGCCGAACTGTTCGAGGGACTGCGTGACGCCGGGGTGCGCGGGGAACGTGTCGCCGTCCAGCTGCACGGCACGCTGCTTCCCGAACTCACCGCGTCGCTGCGGGACGCGGGCGCGGAGGTCGTCCAGGCGCAGCCGTATCGCTGGCTTTCGCCCGCCGACGTCGCGCCCGTGCACGAACTCGTCGAAAGCGTCATTTCCGGGCGGGTGCACGCTTTGGCCTTCACCTCCGCTCCGGCGGCCGCGAACCTGCTGACGCTGGCGGGGGCGCGTCGAGAGGAACTCCTTGACGCATTGCGCGGCCCGGTGCTGTGCGCGTGCGTCGGGCCGGTGACCGCGGCTCCGCTGGAAGCCGCCGGGGTGTCGACCGTCCAGCCCGAACGTCAGCGGCTCGGCGCGTTGGTCAAACTTCTCGTCGCGGAGCTGCGCATTCGGCCGTCTTGACGCGGCTTGCCCGCTTTGCCAGGCTCGACGCATCGGACGCGGGGAGGGCGGCGGATGTCCGAGTCTCAATCGGTCACGTTCGTGCGCGCGATGTTGCGAAAGGGTTCTTCGGTACTGGGCGCGAGCCCGGCCGACGAAGCACCGGACCCCGATTCCGTGCCCGACTGGCGCTATCGGGAAGATTCCGCGGACACGCTGCTGATGCGCGCGATCCGCTATTCCGCGCTCGGCCCGATCTTCTACCGCGTCGCCGCGTTTCCGAAGGTGTACATCGGTTTCCTGGTCTCGAACGGGTCGGCGGGGATTGTGCCCGTGCTGAGCACGACGATCGTCGGGATGCTGCTCAACGTCCTCGCGGTCTGGTGGGTGGTGCGCGGCCGCGGGATCCGGGCGAAGACCTCCGGACGGCTGATGTACGCGGATCTCGCCGTGGGCGTGGTGCTCACGACGATCGTGGCCGCCACGGCGCCCGCCGACATCCAGCCGTTCGCCGTCGATGTCGCGTGGACGTGGATGGTCGGGACGGTCGCGTTGTGGACGCTGTCGTTCGGGCTGCCCGCGGCGCTCGCGCTGGTGATCGCGGCCGTGCCGTTCCGGGCCTTCCTGACCTGGATCGGCGGGCTGCCGATCGACCATCCGCTCGCGGTGAGCCGCTCGGTGGGGTGCATGGTCGCGCTCGTCGTCGCGATGGTGACCACGGCGGGGATCCTGATCCTGCTCGGCGTCGGGACCCGGTTCGCGCTGGGGATCGGGATGCGCCGGGGGCAGCGGGCCGAACGCCTGCGGACCCAGCGGGTCATGCACGACAGCGTTTTGCAGACGCTGGAGGCGATGGGGCTGGAGGCGCCGGACGACGATTCGGCGGCCTCGGAACGGCTCGCCGAAATGCGCGCCACCGCGCGGGCGCAGGCCGCCGAACTACGCCGCGAACTGCTCGGCCCGGACGCCCCGTCGGCTCGCGGGCTCGCGGCGGACCTCGCCGAGGTCGCCACCGAAATGGCGCGCGACGGCCTCCGCACCCAACTCGTCGCCGCCGAGACCGAACAGGACTACCGGCTCTCACACGCGCGCCGGACCGCCATCCGCGACGCCGTCCGCGAAGCGCTCCGAAACACCGTGAAGCACGCCGGGACGAACCAGGTCGTGCTTCGCGTCGAGGAAAGCGAAGGCGGCGTCGCGGTCATCGCGCGGGATCAGGGGACCGGCTTCAGCATGCTGGACCGGCCGCCGGGCTTCGGGATCAGCCAGTCGATCATGGCGCGGCTGGCTGAGGTCGGCGGGCGGGGGACGATCGATTCGCAGCCGGGGCGGGGGACTCGGGTGACGCTCTGGGTGCCGCACTGAGGGGCTGTGGTTGGGGCGTGCCTTCGCCGCTTGAGTCCGTGGCGTGAGCGGGAGCAAGGGACCCTTGTTATCGATTGCTTAGCGTGGCTACGTAAGTGGTAGCAAAGGTCCCTTGCTCCCTTTTCGCAGGTCGGCGCGGCGACTGTGGGGGTTTTGGGACATCTGACGTCCCAAAAGCCACACAGTCGGTAGTCGCCACTACGCGGAGTGGTGGGTGTGTGGAAATAGGGACACTCAACGTCCCTATTTCCACACACCCCACCCGCGGTAGCAAAGGTCCCTTGCTCCCTTTTCACAGGTCAGGGCCTTGCTGACGCGGTCCGGACGCCGGTTGCCGATGTCTCGAAGGTGCCCTTCGGGGCGTTGAACGTCTCAAAGGTGCCCTTCAGGACACAAGCGCGCTCAGTCCTCGTCGGCCGAAGGAACCTCTCCCGCCTCCGCCTGCCGCATCGCTTCGCGGCCGGCGGCCTCTTCGCTCACCCCTTGCCGCCAGTACCCCGTGAAGCAGATCGCCCGCTTGTCGACCCCGCGCTCCCGCACGAGGTGCCGCCGCACCAGCTTCACCATGTTCGCTTCGCCGGAGATCCACGCGTACGGCGTCCCGCCCGGCAGCTCCGCCTTCCGCACGGCTTCGAGCACCGCGTCGCCGACCGGGCCCGAGCCCCGCACGACCCAGTGCAGCTCCACGGTCCCCTGCGTTTCGAAGACCTGCCGGTCTTCGCGATCACTGATCTCGACGTAGACCACCGCTCGCGTCCCGGCGGGCAGCGCTTCGACGATCGCGCCGATCGCCGGGATCGCGGTCTCGTCGCCGACCAGCAGCTGCCAGGTCGTCTCCGGAGGGACGTCGTAGAGCCCGTGCGGCCCGAGGAAAGCGACCCGATCGCCCTCCGAAGCGCGCGAAGCCCACGCGGAGGCCGGGCCTTCGTCGCCATGCAGGACGAAGTCGATGTCGACCTCCTGCGCTGACGGTCGCAGCGCGCGCACGGTGTACGTGCGCATCGGCGGCCGGACGTCGTCGGGCATCGCGAGGTAGGTCCGGTACCAGGACAGCACTTCGTCACCGGCCAGCGGCGCGGGCAGCACGGGTTCGCTCTGGCCGGGCTGCGGGAAGAACACCTTCAGGTACTGGTCGGGCGCCTGGTCCACCAGCGACGCCCCCGAGAACGTCACCCTGCTCATATGCGGGGTGAGCCGCCGGACACCGGTCACCTTCGCCTCGATGTAGCTCATTAGGGGAGGCTAACCTAAAAGAGAGCGCCGGGACCAGCGTCGTCGTCGGGATCACGTTGCCACCGGTATTTCCGCAGGTCGACGCGCTGGCCGTCAGGGATGACGCCCTCCGCGCGCAGCCGTTGCAGCTGTTCGTCGAGCAGATGTGGAGCGGGGGTCCCGTCGGCCCGCAGAATGCGGTGCCAAGGCAGATCGTGACCGTCCTCGCCGAGGATCCGGCCCACCAGCCGCGGCGACGGCGCCCCCGAAACCGACGCTATATCCCCATAAGTCGCGACCGAGCCGGCGGGCACGCTCGCGATGACCTCGCGCACCCGCTCGTGCAGTTCGTCATCCATGGGACCACTTTGCCGTGCCGCTGCGAGGTTGTGTCGGCGGGGCGTGGTTCCATCGTGGGCGTGAACGGGCGGCGAACAGCGGCAGGAACCGACGCGCGGCTGGTCCGCACGCCGGTCACCGGCACGCCGTCCTTCCAGTGGGATTCCGGCGCCCGCCGCCTGCTGGCCGCCCCGGACGGGTTCCGCCGGGTCCTCGGCGGGCCGGGCACGGGCAAGACGGCCTTGCTGGCGTCAGCGGCGTCGCGGCGTATCGCGGAGGGCGCGAACCCGGAGAGCGTGCTCATCCTGACCACCTCCCGCAAGGCGGCCGAGGTCCTGCGCGCCGACATCACCCACCGGCTCACCACCGACCCGGAAGAGGATCCGCTGCCGCGCACGATCCGTGAGCCGCTCGTGCGCACGGTGCACTCGTACGCGTACGCGCTGTTACGAATGGAGGCGCAGGCCGACGGTCTCCCGCCGCCCCGCCTGCTGGCCGGAGCGGAACAGGACGTCGTCGTCCGAGACCTGCTCGCCGGCGACCTCGAAGAGGGCGCCCTCGACTGGCCGGAGCAGCTGCGGCCCGCGCTGGGCGTGCCGGGATTCGCCGAGGAGCTGCGAGACCTCCTGCTCCGCGCCGCCGAACGCGGGCTCGGCCCGGAGGATCTGGTCGAGCTCGGCAGGCGCCGCGGCCGCGAAGAATGGATCGCGGCCGGGCGCTTCTGGAGCCAGTACGAAGAGGTCACGCTGTTGCAGGGCGCGGGCGGCAACGCGCTCGGCGTCGCGAGCGCGCCCGCGTTGGACGCCGCCGAGCTGGTCACTTCCGCGCTGCTCGCGCTGGAGGACGACCCCGAACTGCGCGAACGCGAGCAGCGCCGCGTCCGCCACCTCTTCGTAGACGACGCGCAACATCTCGACCCGTTGCAGACCCAGCTCATCCGGCTCATCGGGCACGCGGCCGACGAATTCGTCGTCGCGGGCGACCCCGATCAGTCCGTGTTCTCCTTCCGCGGCGCGGATCCCAGCCTGTTCGCCGACGCGGACGAGGACGGTGAGCGCACGGTCCTGCTGACCACGGCCCACCGGCTCGCCCCGGTGATCCGCACGGCCGTCACGAAACTCGGCTCCGTGCTGCCCGGTTCGTCGCCGCAGCGCAAACTCGTCGACGCGCCGGACGCCGAAGGCGGCGCCGTCCGCGTCCGCCTGATGCCGACTCCGGCCGCCGAGGCGAGCTGGATCGCCGATCAGCTCCGCCGCGCGTATCTCGTCGACGGCGTGCCGTGGTCGGAGATGGCGGTGCTCGTTCGGTCACCCGCCCGTACTTTCCTTGTCCTGCAACGTGCTCTACGGGCAGCCGGGGTGCCGATCGGTTCGGCCACGGAGGAACTGCCGCTCGCGAAGCAGCCCGCAGTTCGTCCTCTGCTGGCGATGTTGCGGCTCGCCGCGGATCCGGAGCTGCTGGACGTCGACCTCGCCGAGATGCTGCTGTCCTCGCCCCTGGGCGGAGCGGATCCGCTCGCCCTGCGGCGGCTGCGGCGCGGTTTGCGCCGGCTGGAGCTCGCGGGTGGCGGGCAGCGGTCGAGCGACGAACTTCTGGTGGAAGCGTTACGTACCAACGATGTCCTCACCGGTCTCGCCGACGCCGAGGCGCTGCCGATGCGCCGGATCGGCGGTCTGCTGCACGCCGCGCACCAGGCCGTCGTGCGCGGGGACGGTGTCGAGCAGGTGCTGTGGGATCTCTGGCAGGCGAGCGGTCTGGAGGATCGCCTGCTGCGGCTGGTCGACCGTGGCGGTTCGCTCGGCTCCCAGGCGGATCGCGACCTCGACGCGATCGTCGCGCTCTTCGACGCGGCCGGTCGCTATGTCGACAGATTGCCGAAGGCGAGTGTCGCCTCTTTCGCGGATTACCTGTCCTCGCAGAACATCGCCGGTGACACGCTGGCCCCCGCGGCCATGAAGAGCGACGGTGTTTCGCTGCTCACCGCGCACGCGTCCGCCGGTCGCGAGTGGACGGTCGTGGCCATCGCCGGGGTGCAGGAGGGCAGCTGGCCGGATTTGCGGCTGCGTGGTTCCGTGCTCGGCGTCGAGCGGCTGGTCGACCTCATGTCCGGTGTCGACGACGAAAAGGTGTCCGCCACCGCGCCGATCCTCGCCGAAGAACGGCGGCTGTTCTACCTCGCCACGAGCCGCGCGCGGAAGACGTTGCTGGTCAGCGCGGTCGCGGGGGAGGACGAGCAGCCCTCGCGGTTCATCGACGACCTGGAGGAGAACGGCGCGGACGACGGCGGCCTCGACTCCCGGATGAAGCCGGCGGGGCGCTCGCTGGTGCTCGCCGAACTCGTCGGCGAACTGCGTGAGGTCGTCTGCGACGAATCGAGCGAGCCGGAAAGGCGGCAGCGGGCGGCGCGCCAGCTCGCGAAACTGGCCGCCGCCGGGGTGCCGGGCGCGCATCCGGGCACCTGGTACGGCCTGCTGGAACCGTCCACCGGCGAACCCGTGCACGGGCCGGGCGACCTCATCCGGATTTCACCGTCCACTGTGGAGGTTCTGGTCAAATGCCCGCTGCGCTGGCTGATCGAACGCCACGGCGGCAGTGACCCGGCGCAGCTCGCGGCCGTCACGGGCACCTTGGTGCACGGGCTCGCGCAGGCGGTCGCCGGTGGGAGCAGCGACGAGCAGATCCGCGCGGCCCTGGACGAAGCATGGGTCCGGGTCGACGCCGGAGCGCCCTGGTTCTCGCGCCGCGAGCGGTCGCGGGTCGAGCAGATGCTGCGGAACTTCATCACCTGGCTGGAATCCAGCCGCAAGGAGCTGATCGAAGCCGGGGTCGAGCAGGACATCGAGGTCGAGCTTCCGGTCGGCGATGACGACGTCCGCGTGCTCCTGCGCGGCCGCGTCGACCGCGTGGAGATGGACAAGGACGGCCGTCCGGTCGTCATCGACATCAAGACCGGCAAGGTCCCGATCTCCGCCGCCGACGCCGAACAGCATCCGCAGCTCGCCGCGTACCAGCTCGCCGTGCTGCTCGGCGCGGTCGAGGGTGGTTCGAAACCCGGTGGCGCGCGGCTGGTCTACGTCGCGAAGTCCAACAACAAGACCGGCTCCACCCAGCGCGAGCAGGCGCCGCTGGACGAGGAAGGCGGCAAGCAGTGGCTCGAACTGGTGCGTTCGGCGGCCGGATCCGCCGCGGGCCCGGAGTACGGCGTCACCGAGAACCCGGACTGTGATCGTTGCCCGGCAAGGGGTTGCTGTCCGCTGCGGCCCGAGGGCAGGCAGGTGACCGGCCCGTGATCTCCGAACTGCAGCGCCGCCAGGTCGAGCCAGGGGAGATCGCTCGCGCGCTCGGCCTGCACAGCCCGACCGACGAGCAGGCCGAGGTGATCGCCGCGCCGATCGAGCCGTCGCTGGTCGTCGCGGGGGCCGGCGCGGGCAAGACCGAGACGATGGCCGCGCGCGTGGTGTGGCTGGTGGCCAACAGCGTCGTCCCGCCGGAACGCGTGCTCGGCCTGACCTTCACCCGCAAGGCCGCCCGCCAGCTCGGCGAACGCGTCCGCACCCGGCTGCGCCGCCTGGTCGGATCGGGGCTGCTCGACAAGATCGACCCGACCGGCGACCTGCGCACCACGGTGACCGCGGGAGAGCCGACGGTGCTCACTTATCACGCGTATGCCGGGCGGCTGCTGTCCGAGCACGGTCTGCGACTGCCCGTCCAGCCCGGCGTCCGGCTGCTTTCGGAGACGTCGTCGTGGCAGTTCTCCCATCGCGTCGTGTCCACTTGGGACAACGACCTGGACACCGATCGCGTGCCCGCCACGGTGACGGCGCAGTTGCTGGCGCTGGCCGGGGAGCTCGGCGAGCATCTGGTCGAGACCGAACGGCTCGCGGAATACACGTCGTGGCTGTGCGAGGTCATCGAGAACGCGCCGCGCGCGAAGGGGCAGCGCGCGTCGTTGCCGCAGAAACTCGCCGAAGTCATGGCCGCGCAACGATTCCGGCTCGCGCTGCTGCCACTGGTCGAGGCGTATCACGCGCGGAAGCGGGCCGAGGGCGCGCTCGACTTCGCCGACCAGATGTCGCTGGCGGCGCAGCTGGCCAGCAGCTATCCGGCGGTGGTCGCGGGTGAACGTGAGCGCTACGGTGCCGTCCTGCTCGACGAATACCAGGACACCGGGCACGCCCAGCGGATTCTGCTGCGGTCGCTGTTCGGTGGCGTCGAGCATCCGCCGATGCCGGTGACCGCGGTGGGAGACCCGGCACAGGCCATCTACGGCTGGCGCGGGGCGAGCGCGGCGAACCTGCCCCGGTTCACCACGGACTTCCCGCGTGACAACGGTGAACGGCTCGTCCCGGCACTGGATTTCGGGCTGCTGACCAGTTTCCGCAACCCGCCCGAGGTGCTCGAACTCGCGAACGCGATCTCGGAACCGTTGCGGGAACGCGGTCTCGGCGTCGCCCGGCTGCGCGCGCTGGAAGGCGCGGGCTCGGCCGACATCGCCGCCGCGCTGCTGCCGGACGTCCGCGCCGAACGCGAGTGGGTGGCCGACGCGGTGGCGAAACGCTGGTTCGAAACCATGGAGGAGACCGGAAAACCGCCGACGGCCGCGGTGCTGGTGCGCCGTCGTGCCGACATGGCGCCGATCGCGGCGGAAATGCGGGCACGCGGGCTGCCGGTGGAGGTCGTCGGTCTCGGCGGCCTCCTCGACGAACCCGAGGTCGCGGACCTGGTCAGCACGTTGCGCGTGCTCGCGGACCCGCTCGCGGGCAGCGCGGCGGCGCGGTTGCTCACCGGGGCGCGCTGGCGGATCGCGGCGGCCGATCTCGCGGCGTTGTGGCGCCGTGCGGGCGAACTGTCCTCACCGGTGCCTCCGTCGGGAAAGTCCGATGTGGACGAACCGGTGCTGGTGACCGAACGGGTCGAGCAGGCCGGGCTCGCCGACGCCATCGACGATCCCGGGACGCCGGAGCGGTATTCGCCCGAGGGCTACCGGCGGATCCGGAAGATCGGCGCCGAGCTTTCGGCGTTGCGACGGCGGCTGGACCAGTCGCTGCCCGAGCTGGTCGCCGACGTGGAGCGCACGATGCTGCTCGACGTCGAATCGCTGGCCCGCCCGGGGCCTGCCGGACGCGCGCACTTGGACGCTTTCGCCGACGTCGTCACGGATTTCGCCGAAACGTCGCCGACGGCCACCCTATTGTCCTTTGTGGACTATCTGAACACGGCCGCGCACGCGGAAGACGGGCTCACCCCGGGCGAGGTGGAGGTCGTCCCGGATCGGGTCCAGGTCCTGACGGTGCACTCGGCCAAGGGACTGGAATGGCGCATCGTCGCGATCCCGCATCTGGTCAAGGAGGTCTTCCCCGGCCGGCGGCGTTCGTCGTCGTGGCTGCGGACGTCGACCTCGCTGCCCGCCGCGTTGCGTGGTGACTCCGAGGACTTGCCGGTGCTGCGGATTCCCGAGGGCGCCGACCGCAAGGAAGTGCAGGAAGCCCTGGAGCTGCACGAAGAAGGCTTCGTCGCGCGTGAAGCGGACGAGGAACGGCGGCTCTGCTACGTCGCGCTGACCCGCTCCGAGCACACGATGCTGATCTCCGGCCATTGGTGGAACGAGAGCAGCGCGCGGCCGAAGGGGCCGTCCGAGTTCCTGCTCGAAATCGGCGAGGTGATGCGGGCGAACTCGGTCGGCCGCATCGAGCACTGGGCCGAGGAGCCGGAGACCGACGGCGAAAATCCGCTGGTCGCCGACTCCCGGCGGTCGCGGTGGCCGGTCGATCCGCTGTGGCCGCGGCGCGAGGGCGTCACCAACGGCGTCGACCTGGTGCTCGGGGCGATGGAAGAGGCAGAGCACGCCGAGGAAGAGGAAGAGGACGATCCGGACGGCTGGATCTCCGACACCAAGGTGTTGCTGGAGGAGCGCGCACGAGCGCGGGATCGCGTGCAGCAGGTCGTCCTGCCGCCGCATCTCTCGGTGAGTCAGCTGGTCGAGCTGTCGGCCGATCCCGCCGCGCTGGCCAAACGCTTGCGGCGGCCGCTTCCCGTGCGGCCCAACACTTACGCGCGCCGGGGGACGGCGTTCCACGGCTGGCTGGAGCAGCGGTTCGGCGGCGAACAGTTGCTGGAGATCCACGATCTGCCGGGTGCGGCGGACGTCGACGAGGCGCCCGATACCGAGCTGGAAGCGTTGCAGACCGCGTTCGAGAAGAGCGAGTGGGCGCACCGGGTGCCGCACGCGGTCGAAGTCCCGTTCTCGGCGGACGTCGTGGGGGTCACCGTGCGCGGGCGGATGGACGCCGTGTTCGCCGACGCGGACGACGGCTGGACCGTCGTCGACTGGAAGACCGGCGCCGTGCCGGACAAGGACCGGCTCGAACCGCTGGCCGTGCAGCTGGCGGCGTACCGGCTGGCGTGGGCGGCGCTGAAGAAGGTGCCGGTGGAGAAGGTCCGGGCGGCGTTCCACTACGTGAAACACGACAAGACCGTCCGGCCGGCGGATCTGCTGGACGCCGAAGGTCTGCGGCAACTCCTGCGGAGCGTCCCGACGATCTAGGCGCGGTCGCGCACCCTCAGGGCCCAGGTCACCAGCGGGATCTGGAGGGGGACGCGGGCCCAGAAGGCCACCCGCCAGTGCTTCGGGGCCTTCCGACGGTCGGCGTCGACGGCCATCTTCACGTTCCCCGGCAGCACCACGACGAACAGCAACGCGGCCGCGAGCCCGCCGAGCCGTCGCGTCTTCGGATTGGCGACCGCCGCGGCGACACCCAGCTCGGCCACGCCGGAGCCGTAGGTCCACGCGCGCGGGGAGCCGGGGAGCTGTTTCGGGATGATGGCGTCGAACGGCTTCGGCTGGACGAAGTGCAGCACACCGGCCGCGCCGAGCAGGCCGGCGAGGAAATACGCGGGCCGCTGAGACGGCTTGGAATCCGAAGACATGCCCTGAGCTTCGCATACCGCGCTCAAGGTGAGGATCTTCGGCTATCCTCCCGACCGTGAGTGACGCGGACCAGGCCGGAGCCTGCGCATGAAGGTGCTCAAGCGTTTCCCGGTCAGGTTGAGCGACCGCCCGGACCACGAGCTCGTCGGCGTGATCCGGATGCCGGAACTGACGGTCAGCCCGCTGCGGTCGATCCTCAAACGGATCATCGGCGCGGTCCTCGCCCTGCTCGCGACCGTCTTGATCGTCTACCTCGACCGGGACGGCTACCGCGACGCCAACGGCGACGGGCTCACCTTCCTCGACAGCCTCTATTACGCGACCGTGTCGCTGTCGACCACGGGGTACGGCGACATCGCGCCCGCGACGCCGTCCGCGCGGCTGGTCAACGTCCTGGTGATCACCCCGCTCCGGGTGCTCTTCCTCATCGTCCTGGTCGGCACCACACTCGAAGTGCTCACCGAGCGCTCCCGCCAGGCTTTCAAGATCCAAAAGTGGAGGACGAAAGTGCGTGACCACACGGTCGTCGTCGGATTCGGCACGAAGGGCCGGTCGGCGGTCAACGCGCTGCTCGGGGACGAGAACGTCGAACCCGACCACATCGTCGTCGTGGACACCGACCAGCAGGCCCTCGAAGCGGCCACGTCACTCGGCCTGGTGACCGTGCACGGCTCGGCCACCCGCGCCGACGTGCTGCGCGTCGCCGGCGTGCAGCGGGCCAAGGCCGTCGTCGTCGCCCCGAACCGGGACGACACCGCGGTGCTGGTCACGCTGACCGCCCGTGAACTGGCGCCGAAGTCGCACATCGTGGCGTCGGTGCGGGAGGCGGAGAACGTCCACCTGCTGAAGCAGTCGGGCGCGAACCAGGTCGTGGTGTCGAGCGAGACCGCCGGACGCCTGCTGGGCATGGCGACGTCGACGCCGCTGGTGGTCGACATGGTCGAGGACCTGCTCACCCCCGAGTCCGGCCTCGCGATCGCCGAACGCCCGGTGGAGCCGTCCGAAGAGGGCGGTTCGCCGCGGCACCTGCCGGACATCGTGCTGGGGGTCGTCCGCGACGGCGTCCTGTACCGCGTGGACGCTCCGCAGGCCGACGCGATCGAGCCGGGGGACAAGCTGCTGTACATCCGGAAGGTGACCTCCGCGGAGACGATCGAGCGGTAGCAGGGGACCTTTGCTACCACCTCCCAGGGCTCGTCTGTTCTGCCGCTGCCACCACCTCCCAGGGCTTCTGTGTTTTGCCGCGAGGTTCTGGGAGCATGGCGTTCGTGCGCAAGCGATCGGACCCCGCCAGAGGGCTCACCCCGGGGTGGAACTCCCTGGCCGTGGCGGCTGGGGTCGGCCTGCTGGTGATCTTCCTGGCCTGGCTCGCCGGGCCGGGGCTGTTCGGTATCTCGAACGAGACCAAGGGGACGACCGTGCGGGCGGAGGTCGTCGAGCCCGCGCCCTGCACGGGCGGCGGTGCGACCGAGAAGGTCAAGTTCGAATTCGGCGGCAAGCCGATGGAGGGTTCGCTCAACGCCTGCGGACACGGCAAGGGCGAGCGCCTCGAGGTCGTCGTCCCAGACGGCGCTTCGGGGGACGCGGTCGCCGTGCACGCGGCCGAGGCGACGGCGGGAGCGAGCGACGCGCGGCGGCCGCTCGGGCTGGCGCTGCTGGTGTTCAGCTGCTTCGCGGGCGGGATGTACGTCTTCCTGGTGTTGCGTGGGCCGCGTCTGCCGGTGACCGCCTGACCTCTGGTCTCGTGAGTGGCAAAGACGGTTAGAACCGTCCTTGCCACTCACGAGACCCGCGTGACCGCCCCGGGCAAGCCGGAATCGCCCACTGCACCGCATCCCTCGGCGAGCGGCACTTACCCCCAAGCGCGTGAAGGCCCCCTTCCCTCGGCTCAGCCGAGGGAAGGGGGCCTTCACGCGCGAAGACTCAGGAAACGGCGCTCGACGGCGCCGAGAAGGTGTTGCAGTCGGCGATCCGGTTGTTGCTCGCACCCGCCCGCCACCAGGACGCGTAGTGCGCGTTCGTCCCGTGGTCCTGGCTGCGCGAGGTGTTGTCGCCCCGGGTCTCCTGGTCGTTCCAGGCCTTGTTGTACATGTCCCGGCTGACCGTGCCGCCCTGGTCGACGTGCGCGCCGAGGAACATCCCGGAGAAGCACTGCGCCTGGAGTTCCTTGCGCCGCGACATCTCCAGCCCGGCGGGGCTGTTCTGGCCGGCGTCGTAGATCTTCTGCCAGGCCGCGTCCATCAGCCCGGCGACCTCCTGCACGTGGTGCCCGTACTCGTGCGCGAAAAGGGCCAGGTAGACGCCGGGGTTGTTGCCGTACTGATCGGTCTGGAGACCACGGAACGGCACGTAGAGGTTGTTCTCGCAGTAGTACGCCGCGGTCGCGATGCCCACCTGGATCGTGCCGCATTCGGTCTCGAAGCTGGCCCCGGTCGGGAAGTGCAGCGCGGGCGGGGTGAACGGCAGGTCGTAGGCGTCGAGGAACGGGCCCCAGGCGTTGTCGAGGCATTTGCCCGCCGCGGTGAAGAACGCCTCGGCGGCCTGCTGGTTGCTCTGCCACTGCGGCAGCGTGCAGACCCGGTTCCGCAGGCCGGCGTTGGGGTCCTGGAGGATCGGGTGGTCGCCGAGCTTGAGGATCTTCTGCGGCCCGCTCGACGACGACGGCGCCCTGGACGGCGACGTCGGGAACGGGTTCGTCGAGGACGATGGCGACGAAGACCCGCTCGGCGGCAGTTCCGCCCGCGACGACGTGTTCGGCAGGGTGCTGTAGCCCGCGTTCGCTACGTGATCGGAGTCGTCACGATTGAGTGAAACGATCGCCACCAGGCCGAGGACCAGCACCGCGACCGCGCCGAGGCAGATACCGATGATCGCGCCCACGGACTTGCGCGGCGGCGGAGGCGGGAAGTGATGCGGCGCGCCGTGCCACTGGGCAGGGTGCTGGCCGTGCACCGGCGGTGGCTGGACGGCGCCGCGTGGCGGCCACTGGCCGTGGGGCGGTTGCGTCATCAAGTCGGTCCCGGTGGTTCTAGGGGCGAACCGGGGGTACCCGGCCCGATGTTCAGCATAACGAGCTAACGGTGTCCCCACCCACAGCTCGGCTGCAGAGGGTATCCAGCGTGAGGCGAGCGGTCACCCATCAGTGTCGTCCCCCCAGCTCTGGCTGGGTGTCGGACCCTCTGGAAGAGTGGGCGCAAGCAACGTGAACGGGTAAGGGGCTGTCGCATGACGGAGACCGGCGGACCGTCCGGGCCTGAAGGCACCGAGATGCCGAAGCCGAAGGCGGGGGAACCAGCGCAGTCGAAGGCGGGGGAACCAGCACAGCCGCAGGCTGACACGCCGACACCGCCGCAGGGGGAAGTGCCGCCCTCACCGGCGCCGGAGCAGCAGTGGCAGTCCCCGTCCGGGGCGACGCCGCCGCCTCCTCCGCTGCCGTCGTATCAGCCGCCGCCGCAGCAGCAGTATCCGAACTGGAAGGTCGGCCTCGGCAGGCCCGGCGTCATCCCGCTGCGCCCGCTGAACCTCACCGACATCCTCGACGGCGCGGTCACCGCCATGCGCAAGTACTGGCGGATGGTGTTCGGTGCCGCCGCGGTCACCGCCGTGCTCACCGCGGCCATCAACCTGGTCGGGCTGCTGCTGGTCGACACCACCGCCGATCTCGAGCGGATGCGCGATCTCGGCCCGGCGGCCACCGATCAGGAACTGATGAACCAGATGCTCGGCGTCCTCGGCGGGACGCTGGCGTCGTCGTCGATCAGCCTGGTCGCCACCCTGCTCGGGACGACGGTCCTCACCGGATTCCTGACCGTCCTGATGGGCAAGGCCGTGCTGGGCAAGCCGGTCACCTTCAAGGAGGCGCTGCGTGAGGCGACGCCGCGGCTGTTGCCGCTGCTCGGCCTGACCGTGCTCTACACGATCGCGATCATGGTCGCCGCGATCTTCTGCCTGCTGCCCGCGATCATCCCCTACACCTTCTGGGCGCTGGCCAGCCCGGCGTTCATCCTCGAACGCGGCACGGTGATGGAGGCGTTCCGCCGGTCGGTGAAGCTGGTGTCGGGGATGTTCTGGCGGGTCTTCGGCATCCTGCTGCTGGCCACCGTGATCTCGTCGTTCCTGGCGTCCATCATCACGATCCCGTTCAGCTTCAGTGCCTTCCTGTCCATCTTCGGCGATCTGGACCAGCTGTACGTCCCGTCGACCGGCGATCTGATCCTGCAGTCGGTGGGCACGGTGATCGCGCAGACGATCGTCGGCCCGTTCACCGCGCTGGTCACCGTGATCCTCTACATCGATCAGCGGATGCGCCGTGAGGGCATGGACATCGAGCTGGCCCGCGCGGCCGGGATCGCGACGCCGCCCCCGCCGCAGGCATGGTGACGCGCTTCCTCACCGAGGTCCCGGTCGACATCGATCGGGACACCGCCCGGCTGCGCGCGGCCGAGGAGCTCTCGGGCGAGGGCTATCTGGCCGCGAGGCCGAGCTGGCTGACCGAAGCGTTCAACTGGGTGGTCGAAAAGCTGCTGGGCTTCCTCGAAAAGGTGGACAGCGCGGTGCCCGGCGGGATCTTCGCCGTGCTGCTGCTGGTCCTCGTGCTGATCGTGCTGGTCGTGGTGATCCGCCTCAAGTCCGGTCCGCTGGCGACGTCGGCCAAGAGCGGCCGGGCCGTTTTCGCCGGGCAGCGCAAGGCGTCCGGCGAACATCGCAAGGCGGCCGAGGAGGCCGCGTCGCGCGGTGACTTCGACGACGCCGTCCGTGAGCGGTTCCGTGCCGTGGTGCGGTCCTTGGAGGAGCGCGCGCTGCTGGACGAGAAGTCGGGCCGGACCGCCGACGAGGCCGCCATCGAAGCCGGACGGCTGCTGCCCGACGTGGCCGTTCCCTTGCGCGCGGGCGCCCGGTTGTTCGACGACGTCCACTACGGCGGGATCCCCGCGACGGAGGCCGGCTACCGGTCACTGTCCGAATTGGACGAAAGCTGCCGCCGTGCCAGGCCCGTCGCCTTGGCGGCCGGATGACCTCGGTCTCACCCGACGCCCGCCGGATCTGGCGCGGGGTGCGGCTCCCGCTCGCCGTCGTGCTCCTGATCGTGCTGACCGGGACGCTGCTCGTCCTGCTGCGGGGCGACCAGACCACCGGCGCGCTCGAACCGGGTTCGTACGAGCCCACCGGCAGCCGCGCGCTGGCGACCCTCCTGGAACGGGAAGGCGTCAAGATCCCGGTCGTGCGCACCGCCGCCGAGGCCAAGGGGGTCGCGAGGGGCGCGACGGTCTTGATCACCCAGCCCGAGTACGTGCCCAAGAGCGCCTTCACAGAGATCAGGCAGAACGCCGAACATGTCGTGCTGGTGCAGCCGAGCCCTCGCACGGTCGAAGAGATCCTTCCCGGTGTGCGGGTGAACGGCCAGGCCGAGACCGAGACCCGCCCGCCCGACTGCGAGGCCGCGGATCCCGTCGCGGCGGGGAACGCGACGATGGGCGGCCTGAAGTATGCGGCCACGCAGCCGAGGGCGCAGGAATGCTACGGCGGCTCGTATCTCGAGGTCCCGGGTCCACAAGGGACGGTGACCGTGCTCGGCACCCCCACCCCGCTGACCAACGACTGGCTGGCCGACGAGGGCAACGCGGCGTTGGCGATGCGGCTGCTCGGAAAGCACGAGCGGCTGGTCTGGTACCTGCCGACGGCCGCCGATCCGTCGCTGGAGACCGAGAAGAAGCCGCTGTCCGAGCTGATCCCGGCGGGCTGGTCGTACGCGGCGTTGCAGGCCGGGGTCGCGGTGGTGCTGCTGGCGCTGTGGCGTTCGCGGCGGCTGGGGCCGGTGGTGACCGAGCCGATCCCGGTCGTGGTCCGCGCGGCGGAAGCCACCGAAGGACGGGCGAGGTTGTATCGCAAGGCGAAGGCCGCCGCGCACGCCGGTGAAACCTTGCGGGAGGCGGCCCGCGCGAGGCTCCGGCCGTTGCTGGGGCTCACCCGCGACGCCGAACCGGCCGCGCTCGTGGCGTCCGTCGCCGCGCGGACCGGCCGGGCGCCCGCGGAGATCGGCGCGCTGTTGTACGGGGACCCGCCCGCCGATGACGCCGCGCTGGTGCGGCTGGCGGACGGACTCGATGTCGTGGAACGAGAGGTGGAGCGGTCTTGAGTACCGAACAGTCCAATATGGACGCCGGGGACGCTGGCGCCGACGCGCGGGCGGCGCTGATCGCGCTGCGTACCGAGGTCGGGAAGGCCGTGGTGGGTAACGACGCGGCCGTCACCGGGCTCATCATCGCGTTGCTGTGCCGGGGGCACGTGCTGCTCGAAGGCGTCCCCGGGGTGGCGAAGACCCTGCTGGTGCGGGCACTGGCGGCCGCGCTGGACCTGGAGACGACGCGGGTGCAGTTCACGCCGGACCTCATGCCGGGCGACATCACCGGCTCGATCGTGTACGACGCGCACAGCGGCGAATTCTCGTTCCGCGAGGGCCCGGTGTTCACGAATCTGTTGCTGGCGGACGAGATCAACCGCACCCCGCCGAAAACGCAGTCCTCGCTGCTGGAGGCGATGGAGGAGCGTCAGGTCTCCAGCGACGGCAAGACGCGGCCGCTGCCCGACCCGTTCATCGTCATCGCGACGCAGAACCCGGTCGAGTACGAAGGCACGTACCCGCTGCCCGAGGCGCAGCTGGACCGGTTCCTGCTGAAGCTGACCATGCCGATGCCGTCCCGTGAGGACGAATTCGGCATTCTTTCCCGGCACGCGCAGGGTTTCGACCCGCGTGACCTCGGCGCCGCCGGGGTCACGTCGGTCGCCGGGGCCGCCCAGCTCGACGCCGCGCGGCGTGCGGTCGCCGGGGTCACCGTGCGCCCCGAGGTGCTCGCCTACATCGTCGACGTCTGCCGGGCGACGCGGTCGCTGCCGTCGGTGCGGCTCGGCGTCTCGCCGCGTGGCGCGACCGCGTTGCTCGCCGCGACCCGGGCGTGGGCTTGGCTCGCGGGCCGTGACTACGCCACCCCGGACGACGTCAAAGCCTTGGCGCGCCCGGCTTTGCGGCACCGTCTCGACCTGCGGCCCGAGGCCGAACTCGAAGGCGCGACCGCCGACGGCGTGCTGGACCGGGTCCTCGCGTCCGTGCCCGTTCCGCGCTGATGGCCGTCACCGGGCGGCTCGGGCTGCTGGCGCTCCTCGCGGCGCCGGTGGTCGGTTTCCTGCTGCCCTCGTGGGCCGGGATCGGGCTGGCCGCGGCGGTGCTGCTGCTGTTGGTGGTGCTGGATCTCCTGCTCGCCGGGAGCGTGCGGCGGCTGGAATTCGCGCGCTCCGGCGCGACGTCGGTGCGGCTGGGGGAGGCGTGCGAGGTCACGCTCACCGCGGCCAATCCCGGCGGCCGTCCGGTGCGCGCGTGGCTGCGGGACGCCTGGCCGCCCAGCGCCGGCGCGGACGACCGGCACCGGCTGACGTTGCCCCCTGGCGAACGCCGCGTCGTGACCACGCGGCTCCTGCCGACCCGGCGCGGCGACCGGATCGCGGCGCGAGTGACCGTCCGGTCGACCGGGCCGCTGGGGCTCGCCGCGCGCCAGGGTTCGCACGACGTGCCGTGGACCGTGCGGGTGCTGCCGCCGTTCCACAGCCGCAAGCATCTGCCTTCGCGGCTCGCGCGGCTGCAGCAGCTCGACGGCCGCAACGCGGTGCTGATCCGGGGACAGGGCACGGAATTCGACTCCCTGCGCGAGTACGTGATCGGTGACGACGTCCGGTCGATCGACTGGCGGGCTTCGGCGCGCGCGTCCGACGTCATGGTGCGGACCTGGCGCCCGGAACGCGACCGGCACGTGGTGCTGGTGCTCGACACCGGCCGCGTTTCGGCGGGCCGGGTGGGGGACGCGCCCCGGCTCGACGCGGCGATGGACGCGGCCCTGCTGCTGGCCGTGCTCGCCGCCCGGGCGGGTGACCGCGTCGACCTCCTCGCCTACGACCGGCAGGTCCACGCCGCGGTCCAGGGATCGACGGAGTTGTTGCCCGCCTTGGTGAACGCCATGGCACCGCTCGAATCGTCGCTGGTCGAGACCGACGCGCGGGGGATGGTCGCCGAGGTGCTGCGGCGGACCCGGCGGCGCGCGCTGGTCGTCCTGCTGACCGGGCTCGACGCGGCGCCGCTGGAAGAAGGCCTGTTCCCGGTGTTGTCGAAGCTGACCTCGCGGCACCAGCTGATGATCGCTTCGGTGGCGGACCCGCGGGTCGCCGAGATGGCGGCGGGCCGTGGCGACGCGGAAGCCGTCTACGACGCGGCCGCGGCCGAGCGCGTGCTGGCCGAACGGCGCCAGGTCACCGCGCGGCTGGCGCGGCACGGGGTCGAGGTCGTCGACGCCGTGCCCGAGGAGCTGCCGCCGCGGCTGGCGGACCGGTATCTGGCGTTGAAGGCGGCCGGACGGCTTTGATGTCGAGAGCCGTGAACCGGCTCCGACCCCCTGGTGAACCGATCATCAGGAGGAACCGATGGATTTCGACCGGCACTGCGCGGAGATCGTCACCCAGGCGGAACTGCTCGCGACCGAACTGGCCGACACCGACCTGACGACCCCCGTGCCGTCCTGCCCCGGCTGGACACTCGGCGTGCTGGTGCGGCATCTCGGCGCCGGGCACCGCTGGGCGGCCGAGATCGTCCGGAGCCGGGCGACCGGGCCGGTGCCCGACGACGAAGTGCGCCGGGTGGACGGCGACGATTCCGGCCCGCTGCCCGGGTCTTGGCTGGTGGAGGGTGCTTTCGAGCTGGCGTCGGCGCTGCGGGAATCGGGGCCGGACACCGAGGTCTGGGTGCCGTTCCACTACCGGACCGCGTCGTTCTACGCGCGCCGCTTCACGCACGAGACGCTGGTCCATCGCGCCGACGCGACCTTGGCCGCCGGGCTGGAGTTCCGCGCCGCGCCCGAAGTCGCGCTCGACGCGATCGACGAGTGGATGGAACTCGAAGCGCTGCCGCTGCACTTCGAGTTCAGGCCGGAGAAGCGGGAGATCCTCGGGGCCGGCCGGTCGGTGGGTTTCGAGTCGGGGGAGCACGCCTGGTTCCTCGACCTCGGCGGCTCGGTGGTGACCTGGGAGAGGGGACGGCGCGGTGCCGCGGTGACCGTGCGCGGCTCGCTGACGGAGCTGGTGCTGGCGCTCTACCAGCGCCGGGACGCCGAGGACGTCTTCGGTGATCTCGAGCTGTTCAAGCTGTGGCAGACCCACGTGCGGTTCGGCTGAACCCGATGGTGTGGTGCCGGTTGGCGGCGGGTGTTCCGGGCGGTTAGCTCGGAGGGAGATCCGGACCGATCGATGGAGGCCAGGTTTGCGCAGGTTCGTGCTGTTCTTCGCGGTGGTCTCGGTGATGCTGTCCGCCGCGCCCGCTTCCGCGCAGCCCGCCGGAACGCCGGTCTACCTCGCCGACGGGGGCGGCACGATCTCCCTGGCCGCGGCCGACGGCAAGCTCGCCCTCGCCGACGCGAAGGACGCCAGCGCGCAGTGGGTGTACGACAAGGCCTCGCTTTCGTACAAGCATGTCGCGAGTGGACAGTGCCTGGCGGCGATCAGCCCGGTCGACGGGGTCGGCGTCGAACTCGTGGCGTGCGACGGCAAGGACCGTCACCAGCAATGGCGCCGCAACGCCGGGCTGCCCGGGCTGGTGCTGCTGGCGAACGTGGCGACGGCCCGGTGCCTGACCGCGGAGTCGCCGGTCGTCGGGGCCCGGCTGTACCAGGAGGTCTGTTCGCTGTCCGGACTCTCCAACACCTGGGCGGCCGGTGTGCGGACGCTCGCGATCCTGTCGGGCAACGGGCAGCGGCTGTCGACGAAGACGCCCGGTCAGCCGTTCGTGGTGCGCGTGGTCGGGGAGAACGGCCAGCCCGCGGCCGACGTGCCGGTGAACTTCTTCGTGCGCGCGGCACGGCCGAAGAACGTACTGGTCTTCGAAGGCGGCACCGAGACGGCGACCGCGAAGACCGGGGCCGACGGCTCGGCGGCGAGCCCGAAGATCGTCCTGACCGAACCCGGCGAGTTCGAGATCCGGTTCACGGGCAGCGCGAGCCTGGAGGACGGGAACACCATCACCTTCGAAGGTAGCTGCAGCTGTTGAGCTACCAACCTGACCCACGCGGAACTACGCCACCAGGGCGAAACTCGAGTAGTACTCGCCCGAGGGATCCCGTGAGCCGCTCCGGTCGGGGCTGACCTCGGCGCCGACCCAGCCTTGGAACGCGCCCGCGTCGTCGATCACCTGCAGGAGCGGCCGCACGTGGCTGTTCCCGAGGTAACAACCGTTGTAGGACAGGCATTCGCACCAGAACTCGTAACTGTTGCGCCGTCCACCGAAAGCGTCGCTCAGGTAGTAGAACCGCCTGTCACCGGTGTCGACGATCTTCTTCGCGCAGGCTTCGTATCCGGGGCCGGCGGGGCAGCAGGAGGACGGGTCGCATCCGGAGTCGTACTGCACGTACCCGAGGCAGGAGCCGTCGTCGCACTTGTTCCACCCCGGGCCGACGCCGAGGGCGCCGCTGCTACCGCGGGTCCAGTTCGTGATCGCGCGGCGGTTCACGCCCTGTCCTTCGAGCAGGTACGACCGCTGGGTCGCGCGGACCGAGCTCATCGGGGCCTTGCTGGTCTGCGCGAGGGAGGCGTTGCTGCCGTAGGCGATGCCGCTGGTGATCGAGTAGTCGTCGCTCACGAGCTGCAGACGCCCGAGACCCGGCCGGGTCTCCGAGACCGCCCACGTCTCTTTGAGGTCGACGGCGGTGGTGGTGCCGTCGACGGTGCTGCGGGTCCAGGTGATGGCCACCTGCCCGGAGGTCTCGGCGTAGGTGCCGGTGAAGTGGCCGTTCGGCGCGCCGGTGAAGCCGGGCGCGGTCTTGATCGGGCAGTTGTTGCGGGGATTGGTACCCGGTGCCCAGTCTCCGCAGTAGTAGACGTCGCCGCTGTCGACCGGGACGGGGAAGCCCGCCTGGCTCCAGGTCCAGAAGTTGTGCGCGACGGTGTTGTCGGCCGGGTTGAACACGAGATAGCCGAGGCGGACGTAATTACGGTCGGCGTCGGTCCGGAATCCGCCGACGCTCACCACCCAGTTCAGCTTGCCCGACGGCGCGGACACGGTCCGGGCCTGTGACGCGCCGGCGAGGAGCGTCGAGGCGAGTACGGACAGGACGACGATCGCGAAGACGCGTAACCGTTTTCTCCCCATGAAAGGAGCTAACCAGGTCAGCCCGCTTCCGGTCGAGAATCTCCAGCGTATCGCCAGTCGACATCACCCACTTCGCCCGCTTTCGCGGCGCGCCGCCCGACGACGAACACGTACAGTAAGAACGCGACCTCGGCGACTACTCCGATTCCGATGCGTGCCCAGGTCGGCAGGCCCGACGGCGTCACGAACCCCTCGATCACGCCGGAGATCAGCAGCACCACGGTCAGCCCCAGCGCCATCACCACGACCGACCGGCCCTGTTCGCCGAGCGCCGCCGTCCGGGACCGGCGTCCCGGGTCGATGACCGTCCAGCCGAGTTTCAGTCCCGTCCCGGCGGCGACGAACACCGCGGTCAGCTCCAGCAGGCCGTGCGGCAGGATCAGGCCGAAGAACACGTCGAGCCGCCCGGCCGAGGACATCAGCGCCGCGCCGATCGCGAGGTTCAGCGAGTTCGCCCAGAGCGCGTAGATCACCGGGACCCCCAGCACCACGCCGAGGAACAGGCAGGTCGCGGCCACCCACGCGTTGTTGGTCCAGACGCGCGCGGCGAACGAGCCCGCGGGGTCGGACGAGTAGTACGTCTCGTACTTCCCGCCCGGCGCGGTCAGGTCCTTGAACTCCTCCGGCGAGGCCAGCGACGCGAGCACCCGCGGGTCACCGGCGATCCACACCGCCGCGATCGCCATCACCGCGATCGACGCCGCCGCCGACGCGAGCCACCAGCGCCGGCTCAGATACAGAGCCGCCGGGAACCGCTGGGTGAAGAAGAGGCCGAACTCGCGCCAGGCGGGGCTGTGCGAACCGGTGACGGCCGAGCGCGCCTTCGCGACCAGGCCGGACAGCTGCGCGACGAGCACGGGGTCGGGCGCGACCGAGCGGATGATCGACAGATGCGTCGCGACGCGCTGGTACAGCGTCACCAGCTCGTCGGCGTCGGGGCCGCTGAGCTTCCCGGCGCGGCCCACGAGCTCGCGCAGCCGGTTCCATTCGGCCTGGTGCGCGGCGACGAACACGTCCACGTCCAACTCGGAGCCCTCCCGGCGATCGTCCTTGGTCGCCCAGCCTATTCGTCACTACGCTTGCCCGGTGGAACAAGAGTCCGAACTCGTCACCGGCGAGGCCGTCGTCCTGGACGTCCGCGCGGCGAAACTGGCCAGCCGCGGGCTCGCCATGATGCTCGACGTCGCCCTCCAGCTCATCGCCCTGATCGTCGCGATGCTGGTGCTGAGCCAGGTCGCCGCGTTCGGTGACGAGGCGCTGGCGCTGACCCTGTTCCTGGTGACCGTCGTGCTGATCATGGTCGGTTACCCGGTGATCTGCGAGACACTGAGCCGCGGCCGAACCTTGGGGAAGATGGCGCTCGGCCTTCGGGTGGTCCGCACCGACGGCGGCCCGGTGCGGTTCCGGCACGCGCTGGTCCGCGGGCTGGCCGGGTTCTTCATCGACTTCTGGGCGCTCGGGATGCTCGGCGTCGTGGCGGTGGTCACGTCGCTGCTGTCGCCCAACGGCCGCCGCGTCGGCGACTACCTGGCCGGCACGCTGGTGATCCGGGAACGCATGCCCACCGCCAGGACGCCGTACGTCGGGATGCCTCCGCAGCTGGCGTACTGGGCCTCACAGCTGGACCTGACCCGGCTTTCCAACGACCTCGCGCTGGCCGTTCGCCAGTACCTGAGCCGGACGAGCGAGCTCCGTCCCGAAGCGGTCGAGGCGCTCGGGTACGGGCTCGCCCAGCAGGTCGCGGCGGCGATCGGGGCGCCGGTGCCGCCCGGGGTGCCGTCGTGGGCGTATCTGTCGGCCGTGCTGGCCGAGCGACGGCGGCGGGATCAGGCGAAGCTGCAGCCGGCGGTCCAATACGGGCAGCCGGTGCCCGCCGCGCCGGTTCAGGCCTATCCGCAGCCGTCGGCTCCGCCGCAACCGGCTGTTCCCGCGCCGGAAGCCCGTTCGGAACCGGCTCCGGAGAACCCCTTCGCGCCGCCGGGCTGACTCTCGTCCCCAAGTACGTGAAGGCCCCCTTCCTTGCGCCAGACGCAAGGAAGGGGGCCTTCATGTACTTACGAAACCTCAGCGCGGGTCAGGAAACGTCGGCCGGCTTGGCCGCCCAGGTGTTGCACTCGAACATCCGGTTCTTCTGCGCGCCGTGCTGCCACCACGACACCGCGTGCGCGTCGGAGCCGTGGTCGCGCGGGCCGCCGTTGTGGTCGCCGCGGTCCTGGGTCTGCCAGGCGTCGCGGTACATCGCCTGGTCGACCGAGCCGCCGCGACCCACCGTCGAACCGAGGAACGTCCCGGAAAGACACTGCGCCGAAAGCTCGTTGCGCCGCGACATCTCCAGGCCCGCCGCCGAATCGGTGCCCGCTTCGTACCGCGCGGTCCAATAAGCCTCCGAAATACCGGAAAGCGCTTGGATGTGGTGCGCGTACTCATGGGCGTAGACGGCCAGGTAGACCCCCGGCCGGTTGCCGTACTGGGAGACCTGGAGGCCTTCGTACGGCATGTAGATCGTCTCGTTCTGCGAGCAATAGAACGCCGCCACGGAACCATTGCCTGCGTCACCACAGGGGCTCGACCAGTTCTTGCCGGAGGGGTACTTCACGGTCGGGACCCGGAACGGCAGCTTCGTGTAGTCCATGACCTGCTGCCAGACGCTGTCCAGGCAGGGCCGCGCGCTCTCGAAGAAGGCCGCCGCCGCGTCCGGGTTGTTCGCCCAGCGCGCGAGGTTGCACGGCTGGTTCGGCAAGCCCACCCGGTTATCGAGCCACAGCGGGTTGTCCGCCAGTTTGAGGTGCGGCCGCGGGCCGGACGGCGCGCGACTGGCCGACGTCTCGCGGGTCGAGCCCGCCGAAGTTTCGCGTGAGGCGGTCGTCTCGCGCGATCGGGTGCTCGTGGTCGACGTGTCGCTGGACGTGGTCGTCGTCGTGTAGTCCGAAGTGGAGGTCGTGGGATAACTCGAGTATCCGACGTCCGCGACCTGGCTCGACCCGCCGCCGGCGATGGTGACCACCATGAGCAGCCCGCCCATCACCGCCATCAGGGCCACGATCGCGACCGCCGCGATCACCCCGCCGTTCGACTTCTTGGCTTGGTATCCCCCGTAAGGCGTGAACGCGGGCTGCGCGAAACGCGGGCCGTACGGAAGCTGCGGCGGGCCGACGGCGCCGGGCCGGAACGGGACCGGCGCACCGATCCGCGGCGGGGGCAGCGGAGCCGCGCCCGGTGGGGGCAGCGGCAGGCCACCGCTCGGCGGACCCGGACGGAACGGCGGCGGCTGCGAAACCGGCGGCCGGGGACGGCCGGGCGGGACGGGACCCGGCCGGTTCGGCGGAGGCATCGGCGGGCCACCGCGCGGCGGCAGCGGACGCGCTCCCGGCGGCGGAAGCGGACGGCCCCCTTGCGGTGGTCGTGGCGGCGGAGTCGGCCGGCGCCGCGGATCAGGCGGGCCGGGCGGCTGCTGGTTCATCGAGTGGATCCCCCATGCGTTCGGCAACGCCGTTCGCCCAGGTGGCGGATTCGGCGTTTCGGCGGTCAGCATAGATCGGCTGCCCTAGAGTGTGTGGCTGTGTTGACGAAATGGGGGACGGCGGTCGTGGCCGTCGCGGCGAGCACGGCCTTGATGGCCCCGCCGTCGGATACGAACGTTCCGGAGGCGCCCGCGGCGGGCCCTTCGCTGACGAACGCGCCGCAGCTGCCGAAGCCGCCGCCGATCGGCGCGCGCGGTCAGCTCGGGCTCCTCCAGCCGCCGTCCGGCGCGGCCGCGAACGTCGCGGTGAAGGTGGAACGCGACGGTTCGCTGTCGATCACCGAGCAGGTGACCGTCCCGGGTGGACAGCACCTCGTACGCAGGATTCCCTTGAAGGTTCCCGCCGGCGAAGATCAGGACCGCGTCTACGTCGTCCGTGACGTCTCGGTCGAGGGCGCGGGCAAGGCGGAGCCGAACGGCGAACAGCTGGTCGCCACCTTCGACGGCGGCGCGTCCACCCTCAAGTACAAAGTGGACGGAGCGGTCGCGGACGTCACCGGCGGGCAGCAGGTCCGCTGGCAGGTCGCGAGCGGCTGGGACGGCGAGCTGTCCCGGGTATCCGCCTCGTTCAGTGCGCCGACGCGCGAAACGCCCACAGTGGACTGTTTCGCCGGGCCGCTCGGTTCGGACAGGCAGTGTTCGCTCGCGGAGACCGACCACAGCGGCGTCGTCCGCGTCGAGCAGGACAAACTCCCGGCGGGTGAACGGGTCGACATCGCCGTCCAGCTCCCGGCTGGCACGGTGCCCGCGAACGCGCGGTTCGAGCAGATCGCCACGGTCGGCGGCGCGTTCGGCCTCACGACCCTCGCCGGCCTCGGTTTCGGTGCGCTGGCACTGATACTCGTGCTCGGCGCGCTCGCCATCTGGCTGCTGCGCCGCCGTGACAAGGCCGCGCTCATCGCGGGCACCGGCCCGGTCGACGTCCTCATGCGCGAAGGCGATCGGGTCTCGTTCGCCTCGCCCGACGGTGTCCTGCCGGGACAGGTCGGCACGGTCGTCGACGAGACGGTCGACGTCGTGGACGTCAGCGGCACGGTGGTCGACCTCGCCGTCCGCAACTACCTGTGGATCGCCGAGGTCCGCGGCGCGGGCACGGTCGACTGGCGGATCGCGCGCCGCAACGCGCCGGACGAGCACCTCGCCGCCTTCGAACGCGAGATCTGCACCGCGATCCTGCCCGAGGGCACCGATTCCGTGCTGCTGTCGGAACTCCGCGGCCGCGGCACCGTCGATCTCCGCGTCGCGGGCGAGGCGATGTACGCCGACGTGGTGCGCAAGGGCTGGTTCTCGCGCCGTCCGGACAAGGGCAAGAGCAAACTCACGTGGGCGGGTATCGGCCTGATCGCGCTCGGCCTCGTGGGCACCGCCGTCCTGACCTTCACCGTCGGGCACGCGCTGCTCGGCGTCGCGACCGTGCTCGCCGGGGTCGCCGCGCTGCTGGGCGCGTCGTGGGTGCCGCCGCGGACCTCGCGCGGCAGGCGGCTGGTCGGCCAGGTGCGCGGGCTGCTCGAGTACCTGCACACCGTCAAGGTCGCCGACATTCCGGTGGGGGACCGGGAAATGGTGTTCTCGCGGTCGCTGCCCTACGCCATCGTGCTCGGTGACGCCGAGCGCTGGCTCCGGACGTTCGAAGGGCTCGACCCGTCGGCGGACGGCTCGGCCGGGCTGTACTGGTTCGGCGGCCTCGAAGGCGACCGGGATCTGCGCCGGTTCGCCGCGCACCTGCCGTCGTTCCTGTCCGCTTTGGACGGTCTGCTCGCCGAATCCGGGCACCTGCGCTCGCTCCGTCCCGAACCGGTCCCCGCCTGACGTGAAGATCTGCTTGCTGGTCGGTCTCCTGCTGGTGCTGGGCGCGGCACCGGCGGGAGCGCAAGGCGAACCGCAGCTGCCCTCCCTGCCGAACAGCGCGGAGATCTCGCTCAAGGTGGAACGCGACGGCGCGCTCTCGGTCGTCGAGGCGGTGTCCGTGCCGAGCGAGGCGACGATGACCCGCCGGATCCCGCTCCGCACCGCGGCACCGAACAACTGTGACCGGATCATCGGCGTTCGCGACGTCGTCATCGAGGGCGCGGGCAACGCCGAGCTGACCGACGACGAGTTCACCGTCAAGCTCAAGGGCGGCACCTCGATCGTCCGGTACACAGTGGACGGTGCGGTCTCCGAAGCCGACGGCCTGAACCGGGTGAGCTGGCAGCTCGCGGGCGGCTGGGACTCCCGGCTCGAACTCGTGCGGGCGAGCTTCGCCGCGCCGTCCGTCCCGAACGCGGTCACCTGTCACGCCGGGCCCGAGGGGTCTCGCGCGCGCTGCGGTACCGCCCAGATCGCGCATTCCGGGCTGACCAGGTTCAGCCAGCAGAACCTCGCGGCCGGGCAGCGGATGGAGATCTCGGTCGAGCTGCCCGGCGGGACCGTCCCGGCGAACGCGCGCCTGGAGCCGTCGAGGACCCTCGCCGGCGCGTTCGTGCTCACCGCTCCGGTCGGCTGGGCCTGGTTCGGCTTCGCCTTCGCGCTGGTCGCGGCCGCCGTGGTGCTGATCCTGCTGCGGAGGCGGGACGAACACCCGGGCGACGCGCTCCCGGTCCGGCTGCTCACCGGGAAGGACGAACACGCCGCGTTCGCCTCACCCGACGGTGTGCTGCCCGGTCAGGTCGGGACCGTCCTCACGGGTCGCGCCGACGCCGTCGACCTCGCCGCGACGGTCGTCGACCTCGCAGTCCGGAACTACCTCTGGGTGAGCGAGGAGCCAGGCGAGCTGACCGGCTGGCGGCTCGTCCGCCGCAACCCACCGGACGACCAGCTGACCGCCTGCGAACGCGCGGTCTTCGACGCGCTGCTGCCCGGCGAACTCGAGTCGGTGCTGCTGTCGGAGATCCAGTCGGCGCGGATCGGCATCGAAACGGTGCGCGACGCGCTGGACGACAGCGTCGTGGAGCGCCGCTGGTACTCGCGGCTGCCCGGCAGGCTGCCCCGGGCCGGCCTGCGGATCTGCTTCTACGGCCTGTTCCTCACCGTCCTGCTGGCCTTGACCGTCGGCTACGCCCAGCTCGGCCTGATCGTCATCGCCGCGGGCGCGGTACTCGCCGTCGCCGCCCGGTGGCTGCCGGTGCGCACCGGCGCCGGGGTCGTGCTGCACCGGCGGCTGCTCGGCGTCCGTGACGCGCTGCTGGCGACCAAGCCGGCGGCCGTCCCGAAGCTCGAACGCGAGGTGCTGCTTTCCCGGGCGCTGCCGTACGCGCTCGCTCTCGGCGAACAGGAAACCTGGGTCGCCGGATTCGCCGAGCTCAAGGGTCCGCCCAAGATCTACTGGTACGGCAAGGAAGACGGCGGTGAGGTCCCGATCGAGCGGGTGAGCGACTTCACGGCCGCGCTAGTGGGAACCTTCGCCGCGACCCGCCAGGGCCGTCGCCTGGAGGCCTGAGTAGCCCGTAGGGTGGTGCGCATGGCCGATCCCGAGCTTGTCCGATTCACCCTCGACAACGGTCTGCGCGTGGTGCTCGCGCCCGACGCGACCGCTCCGGTGGTGGGTGTCAGCGTCCACTACGACGTGGGCTTCCGTTCCGAGCCCGAAGGGCGCACCGGTTTCGCGCACCTCTTCGAGCATTTGATGTTCCAGGGGAGCGAGAGCCTGGAGAAGCTCGCGCACTTCCGGTACGTCCAGTCGAGTGGTGGCAGCTTCAACGGCTCCACCCATCCGGACTACACGGACTACTTCGAGGTCCTCCCCGCCGCGGCTCTCGAGCGCGCCCTGTTCCTCGAAGCGGACAGGATGCGGGCGCCGAAGCTGACGCAGGAGAACCTGGCCAACCAGATCGACGTGGTCAAGGAGGAGATCCGCCTCAACGTGCTGAACCGGCCGTACGGCGGGTTCCCGTGGATCCTGCTCCCGCCGGTGCTGTACTCCACGTTCCCCAACGCGCACAACGGTTACGGCGGTTTCGAGGATCTCGAACAGGCCACCCTGGACGACTGTGCCGCCTTCTTCGACACCTACTACTCGCCCGCGAACGCGGTGCTGACCGTCGCCGGTGACTTCACCGTCGAGGAGGCCCGCGAGCTGATCGAGAAGCACTTCGGCGACGTGCCGCACCGGCCCGCGCCGCAGCGCCCGTCGTTCGCCGAGCCCGCTCCCGAGGGCGAGCTTCGCGGCGAGCACGTGGACCCACACGCCCCGCTGCCCGCGGTCGGCGTCGGCTACCGCATGCCGGATCCGATCAACGACCTCGACGGCTACCTGGCGAACCTCGTGCTCGCCGGCGTGCTGACCGACGGCGACGGCTCCCGCCTGCAGCAGCGCCTGGTGCACCGTGAGCCGCTGGTCGTCGACATCGGCGCGGGTGCCGGGCTGTTCGGCCCGTTCGAGGCCCGCGACCCGGACACGTTCACCATCACCGCGATCCACCCGCACGAGGTCGGCACCGACCAGGTCCTCGCCGCGCTGGACGAGGAACTGGAGAAGCTGGCGGCCACGCCGCCGGAAGACCAGGAGATCAAGAAGGTCACCGCGCGCTGGGCCGCGAGCCTGCACTCCGAGCACGACAAGCTGGTGTCCCGCACGCTGGCCCTCGGCTCGTTCGAGCTGCTCTACGGCGACGCTTCGCTGGTGTACCGGCTCGCCGAGAAGATCTCGGCGATCACCGGGGAGGCCGTTTCGGCGGCGGCGAAGGCGCTGCGGCCGGATTCGCGCGCCGTGCTCGTCGTCCGCCCGGGTAGTGGATCTTCAGACCAGGAAGGTACCGAGCAGTGAGCGCACCGCACCGCACCGCCGAGGAGATCGGCCGCACGGCCGCCGGGCCGCGTCCGGTCCCTTCGCTGGGGACACAGCGCGCCGCCGCCGATCTGTCCCATGTGGACACCACGCTGAGCAACGGGCTGCGGGTGCTCGCCGTTCGCAAGCCCACCGTGCCGCTGGTCGAGCTGCGCGTCTGGATCCCGTTCGCCGGTGAAGACAAGCTGCACCCGGCGACCGCCGAGGTACTGGCCGAAACCCTGCTGACCGGCACCGCCCGTCGCGACCGCATCGAGATCGACGCGGACCTGGCGCTGATCGGCGGCGACCTCGCCTCCGGCGTCGACCCGGAGCGCCTGATCATCACCGGCACCTCCCTGGCCGACGGCCTGCCGACGATGCTCGACGTCCTCGCCGACTCGCTCACCGGCGCGTCGTACGCGGACGCCGAGGTCGAGCGGGAACGCGAGCGGCTCATCGAGCGGATCGCCGTCTCCCGTACGCAGCCGAGGACGATCGCCCGCGAGGCGCTGCAGAAGCATCGCTACGGCGACCACCCTGCCGTGCGCGAGGTCCCGCAGGCCGAAGACGTGGCGGTCGTGACGCCGGAACAGGTTCGCGCGCTGCACCGGGCTTCGGTGCTGCCGCGGGGATCCGTGCTGGTGATCGTCGGCGACATCGACCCGGAGACCGTCATCGGCGACCTGGAGAAGGCGTTCGGCGGCTGGGCTTCGGACCGCTCGGCCGTCCGCCTGCCCGTGCTGCCCGACCTCGTCGGCGGCAACGTCCTGCTGGTGCCGCGGGCCGGTGCCGTGCAGTCGCAGATCCGGCTGTCCGCGCAGACCGTGTCGCGCACGGACCCGCGGTATCCGGCGCTGCAGCTGGCGAACCTCGTGTACGGCGGGTACTTCTCCTCGCGGCTGGTCGAGAACATCCGCGAGGACAAGGGTTACACCTACAGCGCGCACTCCGGGTTCGAGTTCACCGACCAGACCGCCGTGGTGAATGTCGACGCGGACACCGCGACCGACGCGACCGCGGCCGCGCTCCTGGAGACGCGGTACGAGCTGGCCAGGCTCGGTCTCGTGCCGCCGACCGCCGACGAGGTCGAGTCGGTGCGCCAGTACGCGATCGGTTCGCTGGTCACGGCGGCGTCGTCGCAGGGCGGCCTGGCCGCGCAGCTGTCCGCGCTCGCCGCGACGGGGCTGGGCGTCGAATGGCTCGCCGGGCACCCGGAGCGCCTCGCCGCGGTCACCGCCGAAGACGTGGCGAACGCGGCGTTGGAGTTCTTCGCGCCCAAGCGGTTCACCGGTGTCGTCGTCGGCGACGCCGACGTCCTCGCGCCGAAGCTGACTGCGCTGGGCGACGTGACCGTCGGGGAGCCTTCCTGATGGAGACGCCGTTCGGGTTGGGGGCGCTCCCGACGCTTTCGCGCTCCACGGCGGACCGTCAGGAATCCTTGCGCACCAACCCGGACAGGCTCGCCGAGCGCTGGCCGAACGCCCGGATCGTGCTGCTCGACGAGCACGCGCGCACCCCGGTGGTGGAGGGTTCCGGCACGCTCGCGACCCGCAAGTCGCAGGACTTCGGCACCGAGCCGCCCGCCGACGCGGTCTTCCTGGGGGAGTGGCAGGGCACCGACTACTGGTCGATGCCCGGCCGCCCCGCCGGGGAGACCGAGACCGTCGAAATGGCGGGCAGCTGGGGCGTCGTCGAACAGGTCCAGCGCCGCGACGGCGAGATCTGGGTCGACCTGCGCGGCTACGGCGACCTGCTCGACGACACGTCGGCCGGGCTGTTCACCACCGCGCAGGCGTTGCAGGCGTGGCGGCGGCAGGCGAAGTTCTGCACGCGCTGCGGCAGCCCGACCGAGCTGATCCAGCTGGGCTGGGCGAGCAAGTGCACCGGCTGCGGCCGCGAGGAGTACCCGCGCACCGACCCGGCGGTGATCTGCCTCGTGCACGACGACGCCGGCGTCAACGGCGAGCACGTCCTGCTGGCGCGGCAGCCGATCTGGCCGCCGGACCGATATTCGATCCTCGCCGGTTTCGTCGAGGCGGGGGAGTCGCTCGAAGGTTGTGTCGAGCGGGAGATCCGCGAAGAGGTCGGCGTCGAGGTGCGCGATGTGCGTTATCTCGGCAGCCAGCCGTGGCCGTTCCCGCGGTCGATCATGCTCGGGTTCACCGCGCGGGCCGACATCTCGTCGACGATCGTGCCCGCGGAGGGCGAGATCGAAGAGGCGTTCTGGGTTTCGCGCGAGGAGGTGCGGGCCGCTTTCGCGAACAGTCAGCTGCGGAACGCGGGCGCCGTGCCGACGCCGATCGCCGGCGGGACCCGGCAGCTGGTGCTTCCGGGGAACTCGTCGATCGCGCGCGTGATGCTGGCGGCCTGGGCGGGCGTCTGACCTCGGGCGTAACTCGCGTGTTTGAACGCGTAACTCGCGTGCTTGAACGCGTAACTCGCGTGATTGGACGCGTAACTCGCGTGATTGGACGCGTAACTCGCGTGATTGGAGGAGTTGCCTCTCCAAACACGCGAGTTACGCCTTCGATCACGCGAGTTCGGTATTTGATCACACGGTGACCCCGGTGTCCGCTAATCTCCGGCCGTCCGGTTTTCAGGATTGCCGAGTCAGGACACTGGGGAAAACATGAAGAACACCTTGCGGCGGTTCGCCGTCGCCGGAGCCGCTGTGGCGGCCTTCGCCTCGATCAGCGCCGTGACCGCGGGAGCGGCGCAGGCCTCGGACTACGAGTACTTCAAAACGTATCCGAACCAAGAGGAGTGCGGGATCAGCGGTCACCACGGCCAGATCGCCGGGGACTGGGATGGGTGGATGTGCTATCCCTCCAACGTGATCCCCTGGGCGTACGACCTGTACGTGCAGCCCAACTTCTGATCCACCACCGCGTCGTCGAAGGGCCGCTCGGGAGGCCTCGAATCTCCTGAGCGGCCCTTCGACGCGGCTGTGCGTAAAGGGGCTTCACGTACTCGACCGGGTCGTCACGCGACCGCGATGGCGTTGTTGACGGCGGTGACGGTCCCGGCGGGATCGTCGACCGTGAGCACGAGCCGGTTGAAGTGTTCGGCCTCGTCGAGGGTGATGACGACCGTGCGGTCGAAGCCGGAGACGTTCCAGAACTGCCGGTCACCGTCGGCGTGAAAGGTGCCGCAGAGCTTCCCTGGCAGGTGGAGACCCGGTCCGCGCCACCCCTTCGGCTCGTCACGCATCCCCGGATCGTGCGTCGCGCCGCGCACGTGGGCGAGCGGGAATTCGAGCCGCCGGGTGAAGGACCAGATCTTGTCGATCCCCACCGGTTCGACCACCAGGTGGTCTCCGGTGATGGTGACGCGGTTGTTGCTCATGTCGTGCCTCCGTTGTCGATTTCCGGCAATCCGGCGCGGGCCAGCAGCCGTCTTCCCAGCTCGTCCGGGGTTGTCCCGCCGTCCTCGATGACGGCCCGGACCCGCGCGCGCAACCGCTCGTCCTCGGGCGCGAGTTCGAGCAGAGCGACCAGCAGGACGTCGAGCCGTCCGATGTCGTCCCGATCGTCGGCGACGTGTTCCAGCACCCGGGCGAACAAGCCGTGCTTGCTGCCGAACGCGCCGTACAGGCTCCCCCGGTGAACCCCCGTCGCTTCGACGAGGTGATCGACCGAGGTCGCGTGGTATCCCCGCTGCCGGAAGACCGCCGCCGCGGCTTCGATCGCTGTCTTCTCGTCGAACTGGCGTGGTCGGGCCATGGGTTTGAGAATAGTCATTCAAGAATGACCAGTCAAGAACTCCGGTGGCGGTCATGTGTGCTCGGGCGGACGACACGCGTGACTGGACGGACGACACGCGTGTTTGGGCGGACGACGCGCGTGACTGAATGGACGACACGCGGCTGATGTTCGAGTCGTCCCTCCAGCACGCGTGTCGTCCATCGGATCACGCGCGTCGTCCGTCCAGTCACGCAAGTGAGCGGCCACCCTCCGCGCCGGTGCCCATACCCACTGTGCGGAACACGCCAAGCGTTACCTCCCCGTTTCCCCGCGCCGTTGACGGCTGTGGCTCGGCTCACTACAGTCCCCGGAAACCGTCTGTAAAGTTTCCTAACGAAGTCGGGAGCGAACCCAGGTGCGAGCCGGCAGTCCGCGAATGCTGCGCGAGATCAACGATCGCGCGGCCATCGAGGTCCTCCTCAGGGACGGCCCTCTGACGCGCTCCGAGCTCGAAGTCGCCATCGGCCTGTCGAAGCCCGCGACGGCGCAGCTGCTCACCCGTCTCGAACAGGACGACGTCGTCACCAAGGCGGGCGTCCGCGGCGGGGGCCGCGGTCCGAGGGCGCAGCTCTGGCAGGTCAACGGCGGCGTCGCCTACGTCGCGGCCGTGGACCTGACGCCGCGGCAGGCCGACTTCGTGGTCGCCGACGTCACGGGCGCGGTGCTCGCCGAGTACCAGGTCCCGCTGCCGGTCCACGAGGGCGCGGACGTCGTCGGCACGTTCGGCGCGGCGCTCACCCATGTCGCCACCGAAGCCGGGCTCGCCGCCACCGATCTCCGCCGCGTCGTCATCGGCGCGCAAGGTGCCTTCGATCCCCGCACCGGTTTGCTCTCCTCGGCGCCCCACATCCCCGGTTGGCTCGGTTTCGACGTGCCGCGCAGGCTCAGCCGGGAGCTCGGCGTCGAGGTCACCATCGAGAACGACGTCAACCTCGTCGCGATCGTGGAGATGACGGTCGGCCAGGCCGTCGGGCTCGACGACTTCGTGATGATCTGGCTCAGCGACGGCGTCGGCGGCGCGGTGGTGGTCGGCCGCAGGCTGCTGCGCGGCGCGACCGGCGGTGGCGGCGAGATCGACTGGATGCGCGTACCCGATCCGGTTTCCGTTGCCACGCCGAAGGAAAAGCCGCGCGCAGGGGATCGTTTCGGTGATCTCGTCGCCTCTCCGGCCGTCGTCGAGCTGGCCGCCGCGCACGGCATCGAGGCCGAAACCGGCGCGGACGCCGTCACCAAGGCTCGCGAAAGCCACAACGAAGCCTTCCTCGACGACCTCGCCCGCCGTGTCGCGGGCGGCGCGGCCGGACTGATCGCCGTCGTCGATCCCGAACTCGTGCTCCTTTCCGGTGACACCAGCCGGGCCGGTGGCGACGAATTCGCCGCACTGGTCGCGAAAAGGCTGCACGAACTGGTCCTGCCCCGCACCCCCGTCGGGGTCGCTTCGGTGCAGGGCAACGCGGTCCGCGCGGGCGCGCTCCAATCGGCGCTCGCCACCGTCCGCCGGGACGTCTTCGGCGTCAACACCCCTTCGCTCCTCGGGCCCGGGCGGTCCGGGGCGGGAGAGCCAAATCCGATCGTGGCGATCCCGGATTCACGAACAGAACCACCGTCTCCCGCCCCAACCAACTAGGAGGAGGGTCATGAGTTCCACGACCCAGGTTCGGAGAAGTGGCCGCCGTTGGCGCGGCTCGATAGTGCTCGGCGCGGTCACCGTCGCCGCACTGGTGTCCGCTTGTTCGGGCGCCGCAAGCGGCCCGGCCGGTGGGGCGGGCGACGCGGCGGCCGCCCCCGCCGCGGACGCGAAGCTCACGCTGACCGTCTACAGCAAGTTCACCGACCGCGAGTACAACGTGGTCACCGCCGGGCTCAACAAGCTCAAGGCGAAGTTCCCGAACATCGAGATCAAGCACGAGGGCCAGCAGGACGACGACAAGATCACCCAGTCCATCCGCGGTGGCAACCCACCGGACGTGGCGATCTCGTTCTTCACCGACAACCTCGGCGCGTGGTGCTCGACGGGCAGCTTCCAGGATCTCAAGCCCTACATCGACCGCGACAAGATCGACCTGACGCAGATCCCCGACGCGGTCCGCAGCTACACCGAGTTCCAGGGCAAGCGCTGCGCCATGCCGTTGCTCGCCGACGTCTACGGCTTCTACTACAACAAGGACATGTTCGCGGCGAAGGGCGTCACGTCGCCGCCGAAGACGACCTCGGAACTGTTCGAGGCCACCAAGAAGCTGACCGAGTTCAACGCGGACGGCTCCATCAAGGTCGCCGGTTTCCTGCCGTCGATGCCGTTCTACGCCAACATGGCGCAGTACTGGGCCCCGAACTTCGGCGCCAGCTACCTCGGCCCCGACGGCCAGTCGCACCTCGCCGACAGCCCCGAGTGGAAGGCGATGTTCGACTTCCAGAAGCAGCTGGTGGACTTCTACGGCGGCCACGCCAAGGTCGAGCAGTTCAAGGCCGGTCTCGGCGAGGAGTACTCGGCGGACCACGGTTTCCAGCGCGGCAAGCTCGCGATGATGATCGACGGCGAGTACCGCACCGCGTTCATCAAGGACCAGGCGCCGGAACTCAAGTTCGGCACCGCGGCCCCGCCGGTGCTCGACAGCAAGCCCGACCGCTACGGCGGCGCGTTCACCACGGGCACGATCATCGCGATCCCCAAGGGCGCCAAGAACCCCGGCGCGGCTTGGGAACTGATCAAGCAGGTCACCCTCGACACGGCGACGCTGGTCGAGCTGTCGAACGGCCTGAAGAACGTCCCGAGCACCAAGGCCGCGCTGACCGACCCGAAGCTCGAGGTCACGCCGGAGTTCAAGACGTTCCTCGACCTGTACAACGGCGGCAAGCTGACGCCGAACCCGTCGACCCCGATCGGCGACGCGCACCTCAAGGCGGTCAACGACTTCGCCGAGAAGTGGCAGGCGGGCAACGTTCCGGACATGGTCGCGGGTCTGAAGCAGGTCGACGCTCAGATCAACGACGAGCTGGCCCAGAAACGCGCCGGCGGCTGATCGCATGACTTCGACCCTGGATTCCAGGGCGGTCGCCTCCCCTTCCGCGTCCACCCGGACGCGGAAGGGGAACGCGGCGCGCCGCCGTCGCACCGTCTTCTACTTCATCGCCCCGGCGATGCTGGGTTTCCTGATCTTCTTCGGGTACCCGCTGATCGCCACGGTGTACTACTCGTTCACCCGGTACGACCTGATCAACGCGCCGGAGTTCATCGGCTTCGACAACTACGTCCGGATGTTCACCAGTGAGCCGCTGGTCGGCACCGCCGCGTACAACACGTTGTGGCTGGTGATCGTCCTGACCGTGTGCCGGGTGGTGTTCGCGCTCGGCGTGGCCTCGGTCATCTCCCGGCTGAAGTCGGGCGTCGGCCTGGTCCGGACGCTGTGCTACCTGCCTTCGCTGGCCCCGCCCGCCGCGGCGACCCTGGCCTTCGTGTTCCTGTTCAACCCGGAATACGGCCCGGTCAACGCGTTCCTGGACTTCGTCGGCATCGACGGCGGCCTGTGGTTCAACGACCCGGCGATGTCGAAGCCGGCGCTGACCCTGCTGGTGATGTGGGGTTCGGGCGAGCTGATGATCATCATCCTGGCGGCGTTGCTCGACGTGCCGCAGGAGCAGTACGAGGCCGCGGAACTCGACGGCGCCGGGCCGGTCCGCCGGTTCTGGCACGTCACGCTGCCCTCGATCTCGCCGGTGCTGCTGTTCGGCATCGTCAACTCGATCATCTTCGCGTTGCAGTTCTTCACGCAGGCGATCGTCGCGGGATCGGCCGCGGCGGGCGCGGCCGACGTCGCGGGCAACACGAAGTTCATCGGCGCACCACAGAACTCGACGCTGACCTATCCGGTTTGGCTGTATGTCCAGGGTTTCCGGTACTTCAACATGGGTTACGCGGCGGCGATGGCGGTCCTGCTGTTCGTCGTCTCGGCCGGGTTCACCTGGATTCTCGTGCGACAGCTTCGCAAGTCCCAGCACCAGGAGGAGGGCGGATGACCACTCTTGCCGAGCCCAGGCACGCCGCCCCGGCGTCCGAACCGCCGAAGGTGCGGATGCGGCGCCAATGGGACAAGAAGCTCTACTGGATCGCGACGCACAGCGTGGGCATCGCGATGGGCGTGATCTTCATGCTGCCCATCCTGTTCGTGTTCCTCACCGCGGTGATGTCCAGCGACCAGGCGCTTTCGTCGAACTTCTGGCCGAAGGAATGGCATTTCGAGAACTTCATCGAGGTGTTCGAAAAGGCGCCGCTGCTGCAGTACTTCGGCAACAGCATGCTGTATTCGACACTGGCCACCGTCGGGGCGCTCGTCTCGGCGATCCCGGCCGCGTACGCGCTTTCGAAGCTGAAGTTCCGCGGGCAGAACCTGTTCTTCATGCTGACCGTCGCCGCGATGATGCTGCCCCCGCAGGTCACCGTCGTGCCGTTGTACGACCTGTGGGTGCGGCTCGGGTTCACCGGGACGCTGATCCCGTTGATCGCGCCGTATTTCTTCTTCGACGCGTTTTCGATCTTCCTGCTGCGGCAGTTCTTCCTCACCATTCCGAAGGACTACCTCGAAGCGGCGAAGATCGACGGCTGCAACGAGTTCAAGGCGATGGTCAAGGTCCTGATCCCGATGGCGAAGCCGGGGATCGCGGCCACCGCGATGTTCTGCTTCCTGTTCACCTGGAACGACTACTTCGGTCCGCTGCTCTACACGGGTGAGACCCGCGACAGCTGGCCGCTTTCGCTGGCGATCGCGTCGTTCCGCGGCATGCACCACGTGGAATGGAACCTCACCATGGCGGCCACCGCGCTGATCATGCTGCCGGTGATCGTGTTGTTCGTGTTCGCGCAGAAGTCCTTCGTCAAGGGCATCACATTCACAGGGGTCAAGGGATGAAACTGGCAGTCGTCGGTGGTGGATCCACTTACACGCCCGAGCTGATCGACGGGATCGCCGGACGGCGGTCCACTTTGGACGTCGACGAGATCGTGCTGATCGATCCGGACGCGTACCGGGTGGAGGCGGTCGGGGACTTCAGCAATCGATTGCTGAGCCACGCCGGGCATCCGGCGCGGGTCCGCACCACGTCGAGTCTCGAAGAGGGCGTCGACGGGGCGTCGGCGGTGCTGATCCAGCTGCGGGTCGGCGGGCAGCGCGCGCGGCGCGGGGACGAGACTTTCCCGCACGCCTGCGGCTGTGTCGGGCAGGAGACCACGGGTGCGGGCGGCCTCGCGAAGGCGTTGCGCACCGTTCCGGTGGTGCTCGACATCGCCGACCGGGTGCGGAAGATCGCCGGTGACGACACGTGGATCGTCAACTTCACCAACCCTGTCGGCATCGTCACCCGGGCGCTACTGAACGAGGGCCACCGCGCCGTCGGGCTGTGCAACGTCGCGATCCACCTCCAGCGCACGTTCGCGCATCTCCTCGGCGCGGGGATCGACGACGTCAAACTCGTCCATACCGGATTGAATCACCTGAGCTGGGAACGGAAGGTGCTCGTCAACGGCGAGGACCGGCTGCCGGAACTGCTGGCGGAGCACGCGGAATTCCTCGGTGAGCACGTCACCGCGCCGGTCGAGTGGATGCGGCGGATGAACGTCGTGCCGTCGTACTACCTGAAGTACTACTACGGCCACGACGAGCAGGTCGCGAAGCAGCGCACCGAGCGGCCGCGCGCGGACGTCGTCAGCGACGTCGAGGAGGAACTGCTGAAGGTCTACCTCGACCCGGAGGTGGTGACCAAACCGGAACAGCTGGAAAAGCGGGGCGGCGCCTACTATTCCGAGGCCGCGGTGCAGCTCGTGCACGCGCTCACCTCGGGTGGCCCGGCGGAGGAGCACGTCGTCAACGTGCGCAACGAAGGCACCTTCGACTTCCTGCCGGACGACGCCGTCATCGAGGTTCCGTCCCTTGTGGACGGTGGCGGCCCGCGGCCGATCCCGCAGCCGCCGGTGGAGCAGCGGTTCGCCGGGCTCATCGCCGGCGTGACCGCGTACGAGCACCTCGCGCTGGAGGCCGCGATCAAGGGCGGCCGCGACCGGGTGGCCGACGCGCTGCTCGCGCATCCGCTGGTCGGCCAGTACACCAAGGCCGATCAGCTCGCCGACTCGCTGGTGAAGATCAACCGCGAGTTCCTGCCGTGGGCGGGGGCATGACGGCCGGCTCATCCGACGTCGTCGTAGCGATCGACGGCGGAAACAGCAAGACCGACGTCCTGATCGTCTCCCGGGACGGAAAGGTGCTCGGGCAGTCGCGAGGGCCGGGCGCGTCCCCGCAGAACATCGGGGTCGACGGCAGCGTCCAGGCGCTGGAGAAGCTGGTCCTGGAAGCCCTTCGCGGGGCAGGGCTTCCCGCCGATCGTCCTTTCGCGACACATACGTCGGCCTACCTCGCGGGGCTGGACTTCCCGCAGGAGGAAGCGATCCTGCACGCCGCGCTGGCCGCGCGCGGCTGGAGCGACACGCTGATCGTCGGCAACGACACGCTCGCGCTGCTGCGCGCGGGCAGCACCGACGGGACGGGCGTGGCGGTGGTGTGCGGCGCCGGGATCAACGGGGCCGGCGTCAGCGCCGACGGCCGTGAGCACCGGTTTCCCGCGCTGGGCAAGATCTCCGGCGACTGGGGCGGCGGCTACCGGCTCGGCGAGGAGGCGCTGTGGTGGGCCGTCCGCGCCGAGGACGGCCGTGGTCCCGGCACGGCTCTGCAAACCGCCGTCACCGGGCACTTCAAGACGTCTTCGGTGCTGGAAGTGGTGGAGCGCCTGCACTTCGGGGAGCTGCACTCCGATTCGATCCACGCCCTGTGCCCGCTGCTGTTCGCGGTCGCGGCGGGCGGCGACGAGGTGGCGCAGGACGTCGTCGACCGGTTCGTCGAAGAGGTCGCCCTGCTGGTGTCGGTCATCCTGCGGCGGCTGGAGCTCACCGAGGAAGCACCTGAGGTCATCCTCGGCGGGGGAGTGCTGACCGGGGTCGGTGCGCCGGTGATCGCGGAGATCGAGCGGCGGTGCCTGAAGGTGGCGCCGCAGGCCGCGATCCAGGTGGTCGACGTCGCCCCGGTGGTGGGCGCGGCGTTGTTCGCGCTGGACACCATCGGCGCTTCCGCCGCCGCGAAGGCCTCCCTCAAGGCCGCGACCAAACGGGTCTGACCCCTCAGACCCCGAGCCGGGCGTAGCCGCCGCGGAAGAACACCAGCGGGCCACGGCCGGGTGTGGACGACAACGTCCGCACCCGGCCGAGCACGAACAGATGGTCACCCGCGCCGGCGACTTCGTGGAGTTCGCATTCGATGGAGGCGATCGCGCCGGTGAGCACAGGTGAGCCCGTGGCGCCGGGTCGCCAGCGCACGTCGCCGAACTTGTCACCGCCGCTGACGGCGAACGAACGGCACAGCTTCTCTTGGTCCTCGCCGAGCACGTTGACCGCGAAGACGCCCGCCCGTTCGATACGAGGCCAGCTCGACGACGTCCTGGCGGGGAAGAAGCCGACCAGCGCCGGGTCGAGCGACACCGAGGTGAACGAGCTGACGGCGAGCCCGACCGGTTCGCCGGCGTCGATCCCGGTGACTACGGCGACGCCGCTGGGGAAGTGTCCGAGAACGTGACGGAAGGTGGCCTGCGCGTCGGCGGTGGCCGTCGAATCGGCGGTCATCTCTTCTCCTTCCTCGGTCGCGCCGTCAGTCCGCGACAGCGAGGTCGCGGATGTTGCGGTTTCCGTCGGCCCACAGGATGTTCATGGTGAGGGCGCTGATCTTCCAGCCTTCCCCGGTGCGGGTGAAGCCGTACCGGTACTCGCCGCCCAGAGTCCACAATGGACTTCCGTGCTCGTTCGGCAGCGAATGGGTCGCTTGGAACATTGCGGTGGCTTCGGCGGTGTCGCCGTCGAGCGTGACGATGTGGTTCGCCAGCAGGTGCTGCGTTGCCTTGAGGCCGCTCCGGTTGCCGCGCCACTTGGCGACGACGTCGGCGCGGGGCACGCTCAAGGGTTCGCCGCCGTTGAGGCTGGTGTAGTCCAGCAGCACCTCGCCGGTGAACAGCGACACCAGGCGCTCCCACTCGCAGTGGTCGAGATGCCAGGCCATGCGCAGGGTGAGTTCCACGACCTCGGTGCGGTCGAGCGAAAGGTCGGCCACGACTTCTCCAATCCCGATCGGGGCGGTTCGCGAATTTCGCCCGGAACGGCGGGCGACGACACTTCGAGTTTCACCGCCGTCTCGAAGTCCTTCCAGAGCCGGATGCTCCTAGGTTCGCCCCGGGTGGTGGTGGCACTCCTGGGCCGGACTGCGGCCATCCGGGCGAGAGCGCCGTCACAGTGCCGTGGGTTCGCCTGGCGGCCTCCGTGTTCGGCGACACCCGTTGACCTGCGCGTTCGCTCGCAGCGGCGCTTCCGGCAGGCTGCGATGTCCGGTCAAAAAAAACCTTCCGGAAGGTTTGACATGCTCCGCGCGCCGGACTTACTTTCGATTCCGTGGCAGTCAAGGATTCGGAACTGAGAAATCCCTACCGGGAAAGAGAATCTCTTCGACATTTCCTCCGCTCGCGCCGGGCTCGCCTGACACCCGCCGACGTGGGTCTCGTCCACGGAGGCCGCAGGAACACCCCTGGTCTCCGCCGGGAAGAGGTCGCCGTGCTGGCGGGGGTCAGCGCGTCCTGGTACACCTGGCTCGAGCAGGGCCGGGACATCAAGGTCTCGGAAACCGTGCTCGACTCGATCAGCGACGCGCTCCGGCTCAACGACATCGAACGCGCACATCTCTACCGGCTCACCGGTACCAATCCGCCACCGCTGCCGGCCAAGGCCACGTCCGGTGAGGTGTCGCGTCTGCAACGCACCGTCGAGGCGCTCCCGGCGCCCGCCTACGTCGTCGACCGCTACTGGAACAGCTTGGCGGCCAACGAAAAGGCCCGTTCCCTGCTGGGGGTCACGGAGACGGGATACAACCATCTCGTCGGGTTCTTCACCGATCCGCGGGTGATGCGCCGGTACCTGCGCTGGGACGAGCTCGCCCGGCAACTGGTCGGCCAGTTCCGGGTGCAGGCGACGCGATACGCGGGCGATCACGGGTTCGCCGCGTTGACCGTCCGGCTCTGCTCGGCCAGCCCCCGGTTCGCCGAACTCTGGGCCCGGCACGAGACGCGGGACTGCGCGATGACCAAGGTCGATCTCCGCGGCCCCGCCGACGAAGTTCTTTCCTACGAGCAGATGATCCTCGGTTTCGCCGACCGGACCGATCTGCTCCTGATGCTGTACGTGCCACCGGTGATCGACGGTGGCAAGGCCGTCGCCGATTCCCGACTGAGCTGATTTAAGGAGAAACCTGTGGGCAGCAAGAAGATCGCGATCCTCGGCGCGGGCAAGATCGGCCGTCCGATCGGGCGGCACTGGCTGGCGGCCGGTCATGACGTCGTCTTCGGTTCACGGCGGCCGGAGCGGCTCACCGACCTCGGCGGTGCGAAGGCGGCCGGCTTCACCGAAGCGGCGGCCTCCGCCGAGGTCGTCCTGCTTTCGGTGCCGTATCCGGCTTTGGCGGAACTGCTGGATACCACGGACGCCGCGCTCGAAGGCAAGATCGTCGTCGACGCCACCAATCCGATGGGGCTTTCCGCCGAGGGCCACATCATCTCGCTGCTCGATCCCGGCGTCACCCAGGGGAGTGCCACCGCCGAGCGCCTTCCCGGGTCCCGGGTCGCCCGCGCGTTCACCCATGTGATGGACGAACTCCTCTGGTCGCGGGGCACCCAGCAGCGGGATTTCTGGGGAATGGCCTACGCGGCGGACGATCCGGCGACCGGTGAGGTCGTCGCCGGACTGATCTCCGACGCCGGGTTCACGCCGGTCGGTCTCGGTGGCCTCGACGACTCGGCCGCGCTCGACCCCGGCGGCCCGGTGTTCCCGCATCTGTTCACCCCGGCGGATCTGCGGGTCGCCGCCGGGCTGGTCACGGCGGCCTCTCGGTGACCGCGGTCGTCCCTCGCGTCGCGCCGTTGTTCACCGGGTTCGACCTCGGGCCGCTGCGGTTGCGCAACCGCGTCGTGATGGCGCCGATGACCAGGCAACTGTCGCCGAACGGTGTTCCCGGAACGGATGTCGCCGAGTACTACGCGCGCCGCGCGCGCCACGAGGTCGGGTTGATCATCACCGAAGGCACCACGGTCGATCATCCGGCGGCGTCGAGCAGTACGGACGTGCCGCGGTTCCACGGCACGGACGCGCTTTCCGGCTGGGCGGACGTGGTGCGCGCGGTGCACGCGGCGGGCGGGAAGATCGCTCCGCAGCTGTGGCACGTCGGATTCGACCCGCTGCTGTGGGGAAAGTCCGCCGCCGAACGGGACCGGATGATGCCCGACGGAATCGCCCCGGTGAGCCCGTCGGGAATCGCTCCGGACAGCCCGGCACACCGCCCGATGACCGAACACGAGATCGCCGACGTCGTCGACGCGTTCGCCCGTGCCGCGGCGGACGCGCGGCGAATCGGCTTCGACGCGATCGAACTGCACGCCGCGCACGGCTATCTGCTCGACCAGTTCCTCTGGGCGGCGACCAACCGCCGCACCGATTCCTACGGCGGTGATCTGCTCGGCCGCACCAGGTTCACCGCCGAGATCATCGCCGCCTGCCGTCGGGCCGTCGGCCCGGGATTCCCGATCATCCTGCGGTTCTCCCAATGGAAGGTCGGCCACTACCAAGCGAGACTGGCGAACGGTCCGGATGAACTCGAGCGACTGCTCGGTCCGTTCGTGACGGCCGGCGTGACCGCGTTCCACTGCTCCACGAGAAGGTTCTGGCGCCCCGAATTCGACGGCTCGCCGCTGAACCTGGCCGGGTGGACCAAGAAGGTGACCGGCAGCCCGGTGATCACCGTCGGTTCGGTCGGCCTGGAGGACAGTGACTTCCTCGGGTATTTGAAGGGTGAAGGCGCCCGTGCCGGTGAGGTCGACGCGGTGGCCGACAGGCTCCGCGAAGGCGAGTTCGACCTCGTCGCCGTCGGCCGGGCTTTGCTGGCCGATCCGGAATGGGTGACGAAGCTCCGCGAAGGCGGTGACCGGCGCGCGTTCAGCGCGGAGTCGTTGAAGACACTCGACTGAAGAACAGCGGAAGCGGCCCCGGTGCGAACGCGCACCGGGGCCGCTTCCGTGTCTCCGTGAAACCTGGTGGCGGTGGCACTATGCCGGGAACAGCCGGGAGAAACCCGCTCTGGCGAAGGATTCTCCCGCATCGGATAGTCGTCTTAGGACGGTTCCCGAAATCGCCGGAGGAATGACATGGCCGCCAACGGAACGGCTCCGGAAACGACGCTCCTCGGTTCGATCGACGACTATCTCGGCCCGCGCGCACGCCGGTTCTTCGGTGAGGGGTTCAAGCGCGCCGAACACCGGATCACCGACGTCCGGATCGACGGCGGCGCGGTGTCGGCGATGGCCACGGTGGACTATCCGGCCGACTGGTCCCGGAAAGGCGACCGCGATCAGCGACCGCATCTGTCCACTGTGGATGTCCTGGTGCTCGGCGCGTGGCTCGCCGAGACGCAGCTGGCGCACACCCGAGGGTTGACGCCGGCGCAGCGTGCCGACGCGGTCCTGATCCGCGCGGACATCAAGGCGGGAACCACGCCGGTGGAGGAAGAACTCCGTGGATTCCGCGTCACGGCCGCCGCCCCGGTCGCCACCCCGACGGCGGACGGGCGGGTCCGCAGTGTGATCGACTGCGTGATCGGAACCCTCACACTGCGGTGCGAGATCGACCACGAACCCGGGGTACCGAACACCGCGCCAGCGGAATTCGGGAGCCCCGAAGAGATCTTGGGCTACGAAGGCCTCCGCCTGTTCGCGGAAGGACATCGGATCAGGCGGCAGTTCGTCGAAGGGGTCTCGGCCGACGTCGCCGGTGCGACGGCCGGCGCGAACGTCCGTATCGAAGGTCCAGACGTGGCGCTTCTCTCCGCGTCGGCGCTCACCGTCGACACCTTCGTAGTCGGTCTCCAGCTCGGCCAGGTCCTGCTCTACGAACTCGACTCGGTCAGTCGCGCACGCAGCGACACGCTCTGGATGCGGCGGACCGTGCTGACCTGCGAACGACCGGGTGAACCGCGCCTTCCCAGCGGGCCGGTCGTCTTCCGGCTGGAGAAGGCGAAGCTGCTGGAGAACAGCAAGGGAGAGGTCTGGCGGGCCGCCGACATCGTCGGTGAGTTCCAGGGGATCCGCCTGCGGTGTTCGGTCGCGCACCGGCTGCCGTGACCGCTTCCAGTACCGAGAACACGACCAGAGAGAAAGGCAACAGACGATGAAACTCGCCATTTCCGGTACCTATTCGGTCGGAAAGACCCTGACCACGATGGCCGTCGCGCATCTGACCGGCCTCCCCCGCAGCTCCGCGCTGACCATGCGGGAGCTGCTGCCGATCTCCGTGCCCGGCAAGACCTTGGAAGAGTGCACGGCCGCCGAGATCATCATGCTGATCACCCGGCGGAACCAGGGCAGGGCGGTCAACGAGAGCCACCTGCCCGACGGTTTCGTTTCGGACGGTTCGTCCCTGCACGAATGGTGCTACGGGACGGTGCGGGTGCTCGTCGGGATCAACCCCAACGAGTCCGTGCACCTCGACACGATCGAGATGACCGACGAGATCCGGTTCTACGCCGAGGTGATGCGCCAGATCGGGGTGCCTGCCCGTCAGCACGCCAAGGCCTCCTACGACGCCTTCGTGCACCTGCCGATCGAATTCCCGCTCGTCGCGGACGGGCACCGGCCGGTCAACGAACGCTTCCGCGCGCTGGCCGACGAGATGTTGCTGAAGCAGCTGGACGAACTCGGCATCCCGGTGCACATCGTCGGCGGCACCGTGCCGGAACGGCTGGAGAAGATCCTGGAGATCTTCGACTTCCGCCCCGTGATGAGCGTCGACGAGGCCATCGAACGCGCCGAGGCGGACTACGCCCTGATCGACACGACCGGCGAGCTCGACCGCGAGCGGGCCGTCATCACCGCATGACGGCCGCGGTGCTGACCGGGCTGGGCACCGCGCTGCCCGCCCGGCTGGTCACGAACGAGGAGCTGTCCACGAGACTGGACACCACGGACGAGTGGATCCGGACCAGGACCGGGATCGGGCAGCGGTTCTGGAGCAGCGGGGAATCCACCGGTGATCTGGCCGCGGCGGCGGGGGAGCGGGCGCTCGCCGCCGCGCGGGTGTCCGAAGTGGACATGGTGGTACTCGCCACCACCACGCCCGACCATCCCTGTCCGGCCACCGCGCCCGAGGTGGCGTCCCGGCTCGGTCTCGGCCACGCGGCCGCGTTCGACATCGCCGCCGTCTGCAGTGGCTTCGTCTACGCGCTGGCCATCGCGTCCGCTGCCATCTCGGCGGGATTGACGGGCCGGGCGCTGGTCATCGGGGCGGAGACCTACTCGACGATCCTCGATCCGGAGGATCGTTCGACGTCGGTGATCTTCGGCGACGGTGCCGGTGCGGTCGTCCTCGAACCAGGGGAGGCGGGCGCGCCCGGTTCCTTCGCGGGGTTCGATCTCGGCAGCGATGGGGCCGGCCGGGAACTGATCCAGGTGCCCGGCGGCGGTTCGCGCGAACGGACCGGCGCGGACGGGGCCGAAGGCCGCTACTTCACCATGCGGGGCAAGGCGGTCTTCAAGGAAGCGGTGACCAGGATGGCGGGCTCGGCGTCGAAGCTCCTCGCGTCCGTCGGCTGGGCGAAGGACTCGGTCGACCTGCTCGTCGGGCACCAGGCCAACACCCGCATCCTGCACGCGCTCGCCGACCACCTCGGCGTACCGCGGGAAAGCGTGGTGGTCGACCTGGACCGGGTCGGCAACACGTCGGCCGCGTCGATCCCGCTCGCGCTCGCCCGCGCCGCCGCCGAACACCGGTTGCGGCCGGGCGACCGGGTTCTGCTCAGTGCCTTCGGCGGCGGCCTCACCTGGGGCTCCACCGCGCTGGTGTGGCCCGAGCTGCCCATCGGAACCCACTGATCCGAGGAGGAAGACCATGTCCCAGCAAGTGATGGACCGGCTCGTCACGATCTTGACCGGTCAGCTCGACGTCGAGGAGACCCAGCTGACCGCGGACACCGAATTCGAGGAACTCGGCCTGGACTCGCTGGTCCTGGTCGAACTCTCGGTGATCCTGCACCGGGAGTTCGGGGTCGAGGTGACCGACGAGGAACTCGCGGCGGGCCGGACCCTCGGCAGCGCCGCGGCGGTGGTCAGCAGCCGCGCCGCGTGACGGAGGACAGCGATGAGGATCGCGGTCGTCGGTGCCTACGGCAACGGCAAGACCACCCTGACCACCGCGCTCGCGCCGTTGCTGGAGATCCCGCGGGTGCACGGCACGCCGATGGCCGACCCGGCGGGCTCGGCGCCGAAGCCGCTCGAAGACTGCACGGAAGGTGAAGTGCTGCAGCTGATGCTGCGGCGGTTCACCGAACGCACCGTTTCCGAGGAACGTAGTCCCGACGGCTTCGTCTCCGACGGTTCGGCCCTGCACGAATGGATCTACACGAAGGTCCGGTTGGCGCTGGGGCGGCATCCCCGGCCGCCCCAGGATCTTCCGCTGTACGAAGACGGGCCCTACGAGGAGGTGACCGCGCAACTGGGCACCGTGATCCAGCAGCGGGTACGGGAAGCCTACGACGTCTTCCTGCACGTGCCGGTGGAGTTTCCCCTGCGGCCGGGCGAATCCCCGATCAGCGAGCGGTTCCGCCAGCTGTCGGACCGGCTCCTGCTCGAGGTGCTCGGCAGGCTCGGCTGCCCGGTGCACGTCGTCCGCGGAAGTGTCGCCGAGCGTCTGCGCACGGCGTTGTCGGTGCTCGGGGGCTGAGTTCACCGTCGCGGAAGGGCTCTTCCGCGGAGTGCGCCCGGGGTCTCGGTACCGGACATCGCCGGGCCGGCGGTCGTGGTGAGCATGTCGCGAAAGCCACTTTCGAGACGTCTGGTGTCCCGAAAGTGGCTTTCGCGACACCGCCTCCAGAACCCAAGCCGGCGCTATCCGGGAGCTTGGCACCCGAAACGACCCGTCCAGGCTCTTCCCCGGGATGAACCGGGGAAGAGCCCTTCCGCATTTCTCCGTCACTCAGGACGCGTCGACGGTCGCGGGCACTTCCGGCTGTCCGGCCGCCGCGGCCTCGCGGCGTTCCGGGCGGAGCAGCATCCGCCAGGACACGAGCGCGCCCAACCCGTAGGACAGGCCGATGAGCAGGAAGGACACCGAGGCACCGGTGTACCAGTCCGGCGCCGCGTGCAGGACGACGCCCATCGCCGCCACACCGACCAGGGAACCGATCTGGCGGTTGGCGTTGAGCACCGAACCGGAGACGTTGGCGTGTTCCGGGCCGGCGGCGTCCACCAGGACCGCGGTCATTCCCGGCGAGATGATGCCGGCACCGATGTTCGCCGCGCCGACGCCGAGCGCGAGCACCCAGTAGGGCGTTCCCTCCGACACCGAAACCAGGCTGAGCGTGGAAACCGCGGCCAGGGTGAGGAAGACGGTCATCAGCAGGCCGTTGCCGTACCGGCCGGAGATCCGGGAGAAGACGATGTTCGCGATGGGGAAGAAGATCGTCATCGGCAGCAGTTGCAGGCCCGCCTCGAACGGGTCGGCGCCCCGCGCGTTCTGGAAGAACAGGCCGAGCATGAAGATGCTGCCGAAGAGCGCGAAGTTGAACAGGAAGCCGATCAGGTTCGCCCCGGCGAAACGCTTGTCGTGGAACAAGGTCCACGGCATCAGATGGGTGGTGGCGCGGCGCTCCCTGAGCGAGAGCAGCCCGATGGCGAGTACCGCGACCACCGCCGCGCCGAGCACCGGCGCCGAAGCCCAGCCCAGCTGCGGACCTTCGATGAGCCCGAAGCTGATCGAGGCGAGGACCACGATGCCGAGCAGGTGGCCCGGTACCGCGAGGCCCTGTGGTTTGCCCGTGACCGGGGCGATGTACCGGCGGGTGAGCACCATGCCGATGACGCCGATCGGCAGGTTGAGCAGGAAGATGCTGGGCCAGCCGAAGGCACCGACCATCAGGCCGCCCAGCGTCGGGCCGAGGCCGGACGATGTCGCGACGATCGCCGACCACAAACCCAGCATGCGGGTGCGCTGCTTCTTCTCCGGGAACGAATGCACCAGCAGGGAAAGGGAACTGGGCATGAACAGGGCGGCGCCGACCCCCTGGACGAGGCGGGCGACGATCAGCGTCTCGGCGTTCGGGGCGAGCGCGCACGCGAGGGAGGCGAAGAAGAACACCGCCATCCCGACCTGGTAGACCACGCGCGCGCCGACCCGGTTGGCGAGGCCGCCGGCGAGGAGCAGGAGCGAGGCGAAGGTCAGGATGTAACCGTCGACGATCCAGGTGAGCTGGGTCAGCGTGCTGCCCAGATCCGCCTGGATGGCGGCACCGGCGACGTTGACCACGGTCGTGTCCAACGAGGCCATGACGAACCCGGTGGCGAGCGCGGCGATCTTCACCCCACCGGGCGCCCTCCGTCCCGGCGCGGTACTGGATGCGGTCATCTGGCTTTCTCCCCTGCGTTGCGCGTCTCGACGCGTACGGACGGTCACCGATCACCCTCATGGAAGCGCACTATGTCGATGGCTGTCAAACTTTGATGGTCGTCAACCTTTGACGTTCGTCGTAGTATTGCGGCAACGCCACGGAGGAGGACTCGCGCCATGCCCCAGATCACGGACGAGCGGATCACCGATCACCCGGACGTCGCGGACGTGACCCTGCAAGGGGTCTTGGAGGCGCTGGTGGACCCGGTGCGCCGCAGCATCGTCCGGCAGCTGGCCGAAGCCGGGCAGGACATCCGGTGCGGGACCTTCGACATCTCCGTGACCCGGTCCACCGGCACCCATCATTTCAAGGTGCTGCGGCACGCCGGGATCATCCGGCAGTACTACGAAGGCACCTCGCGGATGAACACCTTGCGCCGGGAAGACCTCGAATCCGTCCTTCCGGGCCTGCTCGACGCCATTCTCGCCGCACCCGACGTCGTTCACTGATCCCGTGATTCCTGGTGGCGGCACCACTAGGAGAGACGCACACTTTTCGCGACCGGCAGCTGCCCATATGTTCGAGGCATGTCGCCGACCATTCCGGAACCGCGGAATCCCGAGCACGGAACATCGCGCCGGCTTTATGCCTTTCACCACGCGGGCGGCGGCGCGTCCACCTATCTCGGCTGGCGACGGCCACTCGGTCCGTCGGTCGAAATCGTTCCGGTCGTCTTGCCGTCCGGTCCTGATCGGACACTCGACGGCGTCGTGGAATCCGTCGTCCGCGCGCTGGATCATTCCCGGCCGTATCTGTTCTACGGGCACAGCATGGGCGCCAGGATCGCGTTCCGTGTCGCCTGTTCCCTGCTGTCGCGGGGGCTTCCCGGCCCCGACCGGCTGATCGTCGGCGCCTCCGCCGCGCCCAGCCTGCCTGCCGGGCTCGACCATGTCGTCCGGCAGGACGACGGTCAGTTGATGGAGAGCCTGCTCGCGCTCGACCCGGAATCGGTGCGGTTGCTGGGGAATTCCCGGCTGGCCGGTCGCGCGCTGAGGTCGTTGCGGGCGGATCTGGCGCTCTGTGCCGAAGCGGCCGCCGTCGACACCATGGTCCTGTCCCGCCCGATCGACGTGTTCGCCGGTGTCGCCGACCCGATCGTGCCGCTGTCCGGAGCGGCCGCGTGGGCGCGGCACACGACCGCCGGATTCCGGCTTCACCGGGTGGACGGAGGACATTTCTTCCATCGTCGACCGGCGGGGGATTTCCTCGCCGGAATACGCCGGTTGTGCGCTGAAGAGTCCCTTTTCGCCTGACGCGATCCCTGTCCGAAGACGTCCAGAAGAGATCTTGGAGGAATGGCCATGTCCGCGGACCGCATCAAGTTCGGTGCCTTTCTTTCGCCGATGCACCCGCTCGGCGAAGACCCGACCCTGCAGTTCCAGCGCGATCTCGAATTCGCCGAACTGCTCGACCGGCTCGGTTATGACGAGTTCTGGATCGGCGAACACCATTCGATGGGCTGGAACACCATCGGGGCGCCGGAACTGCTCGTCGCGGCGGCCGCCGAGCGTACCCGCCGGATCACCCTCGCCACCGGGGTGTCGACGCTGCCGTACCACCACCCGTTCATGGTCGCCTCCCGCGCGGTGCACCTGGACCACCTCACGCGGGGCCGGTTCGTGCTCGGGGTCGGCGCCGGCGGGATCCCCACCGACGCGCGCATGCTCGGCCTCGAGATGAGCGAGCTGCGAGGCCATTTCGGCGAGGCGCTGGAGGCGGTCGTCGAACTGGTCAACGGCAGCGAGCGCATCACCAGGAAAACGCCGTGGTTCACCCTGCAGGACGCGAAACTCCAGCTGGCACCGGTGAAGCCCGAGGGACTGGAGATCGTCGCGGCGAGCGTCGCCTCCCCGAACAGCATGCGGCTCGCCGGGAAGTTCGGCATCAGCACGGTCTCCTTCGGCGCTCCCCGCCCCGGCCACCCGCGCGTCGACATGCGGACCCAGTGGACCTATGCGGAGGAATCCGCCGCCGAACACGGGAACACCGTCGACCGGGCGAACTGGCGCATCACGCTCCCGGTGTACGTGGCCGAGACCCGGGAGGAGGCGTTCGCGGACGTCCGCGAGGGATACGACCGCTGGGCCTACGGGTACTGGAACGAGATCCGTGGCCTCGACGTCTCGACGCCCGGCGTCCCGCGATCGCAGGCCCTGGAAGCGACCGTCGACCTCGGCGGAGCACTCGTGGGCACGGTGGACGACGTCGTCGCCGGAATCCGGAAACTCTACGAGGAGACCGGTGGTTTCGGCACGCTGCTCGTCTACGCGCAGGACTGGGCGAGCTGGGAGAAGACCAAACGCAGTTACGACCTGCTCGCCCGCTACGTGGCCCCGCATTTCACCGGCTCCACCGCGAAGCTGCACGAATCCGTGCGGTGGTACCAGGACAACCGAGACCTGTTCCCCCAGCTGATCCCCTGAGCGGCGGGGTGCGACGGCGGGTACGGGACCCCCAGCCCGTACCCGCCACCTCACCGGCCCGCGGCCGCGGACAGGACCGGCCACCGGAGGGCGGCGGCCTTCGCGGCCAGTTCGGGGTCGCCGTCCCCGACGACGACGGGATGTCCGACCACGTCGAGCATCGGGAGATCGCTCGCGTGATCGCCGTAGGCATGACTGTCCTGGGCGGACAGACCTGCCCATGACAGCGCGTCGAAGACCGCTTCCCGTTTGGCGGCACCGATCATCGGCCGGTCGACCTCCCCGGTGAGCACACCGGACTCGTCGAGGAGCTCGGTGCAGTAGAGGAGATGCGCCCCCAATTCCTCGGCGGCGGGCTCGATCAGCGCGGGCATCGAGCCGGAGACCAGCACGATCAGCTCACCGTCGGCGAGATGACGGCCGAGCGCGGCGACCCCTTCGGTGACGAACGGCGCGGGGCCGGCGGAGAACTCGCGGTACCACTCCAGACCCCCTGCCATGAGGTCCTTCGACGGCACGCCCGCGAAACGGCGGTAGTACCGGCGATTCAGCACTTCGCGCGGGAGCCCGGTCGCGGCCAGGCGCCGGAGTTCGGCGGTGGCGTGGTCCGGGCCCCCGCCGGACCGTTCGTGCCAATACCGCCAGAAGGCGAACATGGTCTTGACCGCGAGCAGTGTTTCGTCGACGTCGAAGAAGGCGGCACGGGTGACGCCTTCCGGTGCGGGGCGCAGGATCCGGCGCGTCACGCCGCGGCCTCGAGGGCCAGCCGCGCGCGGACGTACGCCGCCGCCGCGGCTTCCGGGGCGAGTGCGGCGTGGGAGGCCCCGACGGTCATGTCGAGCCAGCGCAGCTGCACCGGGTCGTCGGCCGCCCGCCCGCTCGCTCCGGCGGCCCGGACCAGCCGGTCGACCGCCGTCACGCACAACTGAGTGGCCCGGCTGCAGTCCCGCTGGTTCTCCGCGATCGCCAGCCCGGTCACCGCGGCGTGGTCGGCCCGGTGCGCCGCCTGTTCGAGCAGCAGCCTTCCCGCCTCGATCTCGGCGGACGACGCGGCGAGCACGTCGGCGACGACGTGATTCTCCCGCGCCGGTGTGCCCCGCACGCTGGTCCGCGCCGCCATTCTGGCGACCCAATCCCGTTCGGCGCCCATGGCCGCGCCCAGCAGCGGCGCGGCGAACAGCAGACCGGCGACCATCGGATAGGGCACCTGATGGCAACGGGCGGCGTCCGGTCGCGGCCGGAGCAGGTCGGCGAGGTCGACGTGGCGGTGCCACGGAACGAAGACGTCCTTCGCCACGACCGTGTTGCTCCCGGTGCCCCGCATGCCGAGGGTGTCCCAGGTGTGCTCGACCACGCAGTCCACGGCCGGGACGGCGAAGATCGTGTGCCTGCGGTCGGTTTCCGGTCCGGTGGCGCTGGCGAGCAGGATCCAGTCGGCGGCGTCGACCCCGCTGGCGAGCGACCAGCTGCCGGACAGCAGCACACCGCCGTCGACCGGAACGGCCGTGCCCTGGGGCGGCATCACCGCCGCCGCGATCCGGACATCGGGTGTCGCCGACCATAGTTCGCGCTGGCCCTCTTCGGGAAAATAGGCCGCGAGCCGGCCGTGCGCGGCGTAGAGCGTGGAACACCAGGCCGTCGACGTGCAGGTCTGGCCGAGTGCCACGGCGGCGTCGACCAGGTCGGCGAAGGAACCGGCCGTGCCACCCCACCGCTTCGGCACGAAATGCCGGGCGAAGCCGGCTTCGGTCACCGCGCGCACGACGCCTTCCGGCAGCCGGCGTTCCTGGTCGAGCACGGCGGCGGCCGCACAGGCCGCGGCCGCGACCGGAGCGACCCTGGCGGGGGTGAGCGACCCGGTGACGGTCAGCCCTTCGAGTCTGGCGGCGGCGAGCACGGTACCCGCCTGGAACGCCTTCACGTCGATCGTCCGCCCGTCGCCCGTCACCTCGATTCGGACGGGCAGATCGAGCTCCCCGAACCGGCTGAAGGTGACGTCGGCTCCGCCGAGTGTCCATTGTGGATACTGGGCGGCCGTCGCCTGACGGAACGCCTCCAGCAGGGTCATCCCCGGGATGTGGTCGGATTCGTGATCGAAGAGCACCTCGTGGTCGAGGTTCAGCCGGAGCCGCCAAGCCGGGTCGCCGTCCGGGCCGTCGGCGAGCAGGACGTCCCGTTCGTCGAGCATCCCCGCGAGCGCCGCTTCGATGGGAGGGAGCGGAGGCGAAGGCTCACCCGTCACCGCGGAACGGTGGCGCAAGGTGGCGTACCGGCGTGGTTCGAGCGTGTCCCAGCGCAGTCCGGCACTGCCGGCGCGCACCCCACCCGCCCAGAGAACGGCCTCCAGCGCGCAGGTGAAGCGACCGGGACGGCGTTCGGGTTCCTGGAGGGTCACCTCCAGATCGATCGGCAGCTCGCCGCCCTCCGGCACGGTGAGTCCCGGCCGGTCGAGCCGGAAGTGCAGGCCGGACAGGACGAAGGGGTGGTCGAGCGGAACGTCGAAGTACCGGTGCGAAAGGTAGATCGTCGCCTGGCGAACGGTTTCGGCGAACAGGAGCGGATCGACCGGCGCGTCCTTCCCGCGCGGGCCGACCAGTTGCGAGCGGTGCCACCGGGCGGTGACGCGGTAGCGGTGCGGGGCGAGGACGTCGGCGCCGGTCACGAGGACCTCGTTCGCGGCGCTCTTGTGGACCAGTACCCGCTCGACCGGGATCGAGCGCGTGACAGCTTCAGCCTCGGAATCGGCCATGACAGAACATCCCCCGATATTCGGCAGCAAGTGTGAAAAGACGGAGACCCCAGGACCATTCACTACTCTGTGTGATGGTGTTCTGCAAAATATACCTTCGGGAAGGTATATTGCAACCGAGTCCGTGGAACTTCACTCGCAATCAGGAGCCAAACCGTGCCGAAACCTGGCAAAACGCCCCTCCAGCTGCTCGGCGAGCCGAAGGAAAGGACGAAACTGGCGCCATTGCGCCAGGATCGCGCGGTGCGCACCCGGGCGCTGGTGGTCGTCGCGGCGGCCGAACTGTTCGCGGAACGGGGTTTTCACGGCACTTCGGTCAAGGACGTCGCCGAACGCGCCGAGGTCACCAAGGGGGCGGTCTACTTCCACTTCCCGGACAAGGAGACGCTGGCGTCCGCCGTGGTCGAGAAGCATTACGACCGGCGGACCGAAGTGCTCGAAGATCTCTTGGCGGAGCGGTTGAGCCCGCTCGACACCGTGGTCGTGCTCCTGGACCGGATGGCGATCGCCTTCCGGGACGATCCGGTCATCCAGGGCGGCGCGCGTCTGCAGAACGAGCGCACGTTCATCCAGGCCAACCTGCCGGAGCCCTTCGTCGGGTGGACCGACTTGCTCACGTCGTTGCTCCGGGACGCGGCGAAGGCCGGGCAACTGCGCTCCGGCGAGGATCCTGAGGCGCTCGCCCGGAGTTTCGTGGCGGCGTTCTTCGGCGTCCAGCACATCTCGGATCGCCTTCACGGGCGCGCCGACATCGCCGAGCGGTGGGCGGAAACGCGGGATCTCCTGCTCCGGGCCGCGTGCGGCTGATCGTAAGGCTCCGAAAGCCGAAGGGCCTTTCACCGCCTGCGACGCGGTGAAAGGCCCCTTCGGCTCCCGGCTCAGGAGGCGGCGGGGACGAGCGGCTCGTCCGTCTCCAGCAGCGTCTTGAGGTCCGAGAGGATCCACGGCCAGCCACCACCGGCGTTCTCGCCCGGTCCGGCGTTGATGTCCTCCTGCGAGCCGTTGAGCAGCGCGGCCGTCGTGGGCGCGTCGGTGACGTCGTGGGTGACGGTCAGCCGGGTGCCCGCGGTCTTCGTCTCTTCGATCTCGTAGGTGAGCTTGGTGTACGGCTCCTTGTCGAAGGACGGGTCCATCAGCAGCTTCCAGGTGATGACCAGCTTGCGCGGTGGGTCGACCTCGAGAACCTCACCGTCGACCAGGTCGTTCGTGAACCCCGCCTCGACGTATTCCGGCGTGGGGTGGGTGACGTGCTTGCCACCCGGCCGCAGGTCGAAGTCGACGAGACCGGTGTAGCCGTACTTCCGCGACCATTCGGGCTTCGTGATGGCGTCCCAGATCTTCTCCGGGGTGGCCTTGATGTAGACGCGGTAAACCTGGGTGTCGGTCATGAGGGCTCCTCGTTTTCGAGTTCGGCCTTGAGATCGAGCAACGCGGTCACGTTGCGCTCGGTGAACTTGTCGATCCACCGGTCGTGGATCTGCCGGATCGGTACCGGGTTGAGGAAATGCTTCTTCTCCCGGCCTTCCTTGCGCGTGACGACAAGTCCGGCTTCTTCCAGCAGTTTCAAGTGCTTCATCACGCCGAACCGGCTCATGTCCACTTCGGATTCGAGCTCCGTCAGCGTGCGGCCGTCACGCGCGAACAGCTGGTCGAGCAGGAACCGGCGGGTCGGATCCGCCAGGGCCTTGAATACCAGGTCGTCGTCGGGCACGTCAGAAGAATAGGTGACCAAAAGGTCACGTGTCAACCGGAAGTCTCCTGGAGCGCGTGAAGGCCCCCTTCCCTCGGCTCAGCCGAGGGAAGGGGGCCTTCACGCGCTTCGGCTAGAGGAGGGCGCCCAGCGGCAGGATCAGCGCGATCGCGACCACCGAGATGACCGTCTCCATGATCGACCAGCTCTTCAGCGTCTGCCCGACCGAAAGACCGAAATACTCCTTGACCAGCCAGAACCCGGCGTCGTTGACGTGGGAGAAGAACAGCGAACCGGCGCCGATCGCGAGTACCAGCAGCGCGCTGTGCGACGGGTCCATGGTCGCGGCGAGCGGGGCCACGATGCCGGCGGCGGACACGGTCGCGACCGTCGCGGAGCCGGTCGCGAGCCGGATCGCGACCGCGACCAGCCAGCCGAGCAGCAGCGGCGACAGGTTCGCGCCGGTGGCGAGGCTGGTGATGACGTTGCCGACCCCGGCGTCGACCAGGGTCTGCTTGAACCCGCCGCCCGCGCCTACGATGAGCAGGATGCCGGCGATCGGGGGCAGCGAGTCCGCCAGCGTGGAGGACAGCTTGTCCCGCGTGAAGCCCGCGGACTTGCCGAGGGTGAGCATGCCGAGCAGAACCGCGGCGAGCAGTGCCACCAGCGGGTCGCCGATGAAGTCGAGCACGCGGCGGACGTGGTTCTCCTTCTCCAGCAGGATGTCCGCGAGCGCCTTGCCCATCATCAGCACGACGGGCAGCAGCACGGTGGACAGTGTCGCGAAGAAACCGGGCCGCCGTCCGTCCGAAGAGGACGATTCCGGGATGAGGCGTTCCGGCGCGACGGCGTCGGGGACCATCTTCGCGGCCAGCTTGCCGAACAGCGGCCCGGCGATGATCACCGTCGGGATCGCGACGAGCAGGCCGAAGGCCAGGGTGAGGCCGACGTTCGCGTTCAGCGCGCCCGCGGCGGCGAGCGGCCCGGGGTGCGGCGGGACGAGACCGTGCAGCACCGAAAGCCCGGCGAGCGCGGGGATTCCCAGCATCAGCAGCGGTTTCCCGGTGCGCTTGGCGACCAGCAGGATCACCGGGATCAGCATGACGAGGCCGATCTCGAAGAACATCGGCAGCCCGATCAGCGCGGCGACCAGCGCCATCGCCCACGGCAGGGCGCGGTCGCCCGCGCGGCGCAGGATGGTGTCGACGATCTGATCCGCGCCGCCCGAGTCGGCGAGCAGTTTGCCGAGCATCGCGCCGAGCGCGATCAGCACGCCGACCGAGGCGACGGTGGAACCGACACCGGAACTGAAGCTCTTGATCAGCTTGTCCACCGGCATGCCCCCGACGAGCCCGAGCACGCCGGAGCCGAGGATGAGGGCCAGGAACGGATGCTGCTTCGCCTTGGTGATCAGGACGACGATCACGGCGATGGCGAGAACCGTCGCGCCGATGAGACGGGTGTCGTGTCCGGTCCAGGCGGCGGCGAGAGTGGTGGTCATCGGCGGTCCTTGAAAGCGGAAAGGGCGGTTTCGACGATTTCTTCCGGCTTCTTCGCGATGTCGGCGACGAGACCGAATTCGTCCGGCTGCAACGGTTCGAGGTCGGCGAGCTGGGAGTCCAAAAGGGACACCGGCATGAAATGGCCGGAGCGGGTCTTCATCCGGTCGGCGAGCAGGTCGCGGTCGCCGTGCAGATGCAGGAACCAGACGTCGCCGCCGCCGCGCAGGATGTCGCGGTAGCGGTACTTGAGCGCGGAGGACGTCACGACGCCGCCGGTGGACTGGTGATCGGAGATCCAGGCGGCGATGGCTTCGAGCCAGGGCTGCCGGTCTTCGTCGTTCAGCGGGTGGCCGGAGCTCATCTTGTCGATGTTCGCCTTCGGATGGAACGTGTCCGCTTCGGCGTAGTCGACGCCGAGGTGTTCGGCGAGTGCCGTGCCCACGGTCGTCTTTCCCGAGCCGGAAACGCCCATCACCACGATGACGGTCATCCGTACCTCCCACGTCGTTGTAGCCGGGACGAGTACAGCTCAAAAGTACTACTTAAGCAACATCAAGTACTACTTAATCGAGTCAGAAGGTTAGAGTCGCCTGGTGGGCAACGACAGGCATGCCGAAGTGCTCGACGCGCTCGGCTCCGCGATCGCGAACGGGGAGCTCCCGCCGGGCTCCGTCCTGCGCTCGGAGGAGCTCCAGGAACGGTTCGGCGCGTCGCGAACGGTGGCGCGCGAGGTGGTGCGCGTCCTCGAAACGATGTGCCTGACCAGCAGCAAACGCCGGGTTGGCGTGATCGTGCGCGAGCCGAGCGAGTGGAACCATTACGACCCGAGGCTGCTCCGCTGGCAGCTCGACGGAGCCGAGCGGAAGACCGCGCTGCGCACCCTGACCGAACTGCGTTCCGGCGTCGAACCGTGCGCCGCCCGGTATGCCGCGCTGCGGGCGACCCCGGAAGAAGGCGGCCGTCTCCGGGCCTTGGCGAAGAGACTGGAGGAGACGGCGCGCCGGCGGGACCTCGAAACCTTCCTGGGGCACGACGTCGCGTTCCACGATCTGCTGCTGTCCGCGTCGCGGAATCCGATGTTCGCGCAGCTTTCGGCGGTCGTGGCCGCGGTGCTCGCCGGGCGCACCGGGCACGGGCTGATGCCGGAGCAGCCGCAACCCGAAGCCGTCGCCCTGCACGTCGAGGTCGCGGCGGCCGTCGACGCCGGTGACGCCGACCGGGCCGAACGCGCGATGCGCGACATCGTCATCCAGGCGCGTGACGAGATGGCCGTCCTCCTGGACGGATGATCTTCGAGTAATCTCTGCAGGTCTTCGAGGGATACTGCATGCAGGGGGCGACGTGAGCGCGGCGCGCGCGATCGGCTTGGTGTTGGGGGTGGCCGCGGACGGGGCGATCGGGGATCCTCGGTCCCGGCGTCCGGTGACGGTGTTCGCCAGGGCGGCTTCGGCGGTGGACGCGAAGGTACGGTCGAAGCATCCGGTGGCCGGCATCCTGTGGACCGGTGGCCTCGCGGGCTCCGCCGTGCTGGCGGGCGTCCTCGCCGAACGAGCCGGACGGCGCAGCCCCGTCCTGCAGGCGACCACGACCGCGGTGACCACCTGGGCCGTCCTCGGCGCCGCCGGCCTGGCCGCGCACGGCACGTCGCTGGCCAGGGATCTCGAAGAAGGCGAACTCGAGACCGCGCGCGGCACACTGTCCACACTGGACCCCCGCGTCGCCGACGATCTCGGCGTCATCGGCCTCTCGCGCGCCTCGGTGGAGACGCTCGCCGAGAACACCGCCGACGTCGTCATCGCGCCGCTGGTGTGGGGAGCGCTGGCCGGTGTCCCCGGGCTGCTCGGCTCGCGCGCGATCAGCCTGCTGCGCGGCCTCGGGCGCGGGCGTCCCGAGCGGTACCGGTGGCTCGTCGCCCGGCTGGACGAGGTCGTCCACCTGGTGCCCACGCGGGTCGCGGCCGGGCTGACCGTGCTCGCGGCCCCGGTCGTCGGCGGCTCGGCGGGCGGTGCGTGGCGGGCGTGGCGGCGGGACACCACCGCGCACCCGAGCCCGAACGCGGGCCGCGTCGAGGCCGCTTTCGCGGGGGCGTTGGAGATCCGGGTCGGCGGGCGGACGGTGTACCCGCACGGGGTCGAGGAACTGCCGGTGCTCGGCATCGGCCGGAACCCGGACGCGGGTCACGTGACGCGGGCCGTCGAGCTCTCGCGGGTGGTCGGGTGGCTGGGCGCGCTCAGCTCGGTGGTGCTGGCGGGTGTCGTCGGGCTTCGGCGACGGCGGCGGCGTTGATGTCCCGAAGGTGCCCTTCGAGACGTTGAGTGTCCCGAAGGGCACCTTCGGGACATCCTCTTCCGGTCCTGCCCGGGCTCCGGCCCGCCGCGCGGGGGAGCAAGGGACCTTTGCTACCACTTGGGGCGCTGACCTGCGGAAAGAGAGCAAGGGACCTTTGCTACCGCGGCGGGGTGTGTGGAAATAGGGACGTTGAGTGTCCCTATTTCCACACACCTCCTACTCCGTGTGACGACTGTGTGGATTTTGGTGCGTTGGGTGACCAGAAATCCACACAGCGCCCGCCCGAGGGGAGCAAGGGACCTTTGCTACCGCTCCCGCCGCGCCAGCTGCGCCCGCGCCCGTGCGTCCATCGGGCCGTCGCGCCGCGCGAGTTCCGCGTCGATCCGCGACCGGTCGGCCGGCTGCTTGTTCCCGCCGAACTTGAACTTCGCCCGCACCCCGGTCACGGTCAGCTCGACGCCGCGAATGCCGGGGAGGACCCGCTTGTCCGGCGCCTCGGTGGCGCTCACCCCCAACCGGCCCGAGCCGGGCTCGAAATGCGCGAGCTGCCGGTCGAGGAGCGCGGCCTTCTCTGCGGCGTCGTCGATCAGCCGGACGTCGCATTCGAGCTGGACGGACGCGTAGTACGACGTCGGGACCCCGTGCGGCGGATCGGCCGGGGTGTTCCAGTCGGAGCGGATGTAGGTGTGATCGTCGATCACCGAAAGCAGTGCGCGCGGGTGTTCCTCCAGCAACGGCCAGACCGGGTTGGGGCGCGCGAGGTGCAGCAGGACCGTTCGGTCGCCGTCGTAGACGAAGTGCACGGGGTTGACGATCGGCAGGTCACGGCCCGCCCCTCCGGCGATCAGCTGGCCGAAGTCGTGTGCGGAGAGCCAGGCACGCCATTCGGCGTCGTCGTGGGCGGCGTCCCACGGGTGAATCAACATGATCGAAGGGGAACACGCGGAATGGACCTATGAAAGGGCCATTTTCGCGCCAGATCAGGTGGCCACTTCGGAGCGTTCGTCCTCGGCCAGCATCTCCGCGACGCTCTTGCGCCGCTGCGGCCGTTCCGTGGCCAGCGCGCCGCCCGGCTTCAGCTCGCGGACGGTGAAGTACAGCCAGCCCATCAGCGCCATCGCCCCGAACGCGATCCACTGGAGCGCGTAGGAGAAGAACGGCCCGGCGTCGGTCTGCGGCAGCGGCAACGCGCCCAGTACACCGGGCTGGTTCACGTCGAGCTGGAAGTAGCCCGGCCGGATGTCCAGCTTCGCGGCCCGCGCGACGACCTGGGAATCGACGACGTAGCTCTGCAGCTTCCCGCCCGTCGACTCGTCGGCGAAGGCGTCGCGGTTCTTCCCGTCCTTCTCGTCGTGACGTGCCCGCGTGACGATGTCGACCGTTCCGGTGGGAGGCGGGGCGAAGGGGAGCGCGCGCGACTTGTCGTCGAGCCGGACATATCCGCGGTCCACCAGCACGACCGTGCCCTCGACGGTCCGGAACGGCGTCAGGACCTCGTACGCCGCTTCGCCCTGGACGGAGCGCAGACGGGCCACGACCTCGCCCTCGGGCAGGTACGTCCCCTTCATCGCGACCAGGTGCCATTCGGTGCGCTGATCAGGGGCGGCTCCGTTGGGAAGCAGCTGGTCCAGCGACCGCGGCTGGCCGGAGAACGACTCCCGCAGGGCCGCGTTCTGGTGCTCGCGCTCGGTGTTGCGGGAGAACTGCCATGGCGCCAGCAGGGTGAAGCAAGTGATGGCGAAGGTGAACACCACCAACGTCAACGCCAGCCACCCGGGCTTCAGCAGGAACTTCAACCGCACCCCACCACGGTAAGCGGTCGGCCTCAGGCGTGTGCGCGCACCCAGTCGAGCAGGCCGGGAACGGCCCGCTCGATCATGCCGAGGACGTCTTCGAAACCGTCGTCCTCGCCGTAGTACGGGTCCGGGACCTCGGCGCCTTCGGGCGCGGACGGGTCGAACTCGCGCAGCAGGCGGACCTTCGCCGGGTCCGACACCTTGCGCCGAAGGAACGACAAGTGGCTCTCGTCCGCCGCGAGCAGCAGGTCGGCGGCCAGATGCCCGCGGTCGACCTCGGCCGCGACGTGGCCGGTCGGGTAACCGTGCTCGGCCAGCTTCGCGCGGGCCCGCTTGTCGGCGGCCTCGCCCACGTGCCAACCGCCGGTTCCGGCGCTGGACACCTGGACGAGGTGATCGAGACCCGCTTCCTCGGCCTTCGCGCGGAAGACGAGCTCGGCCATCGGGGAACGGCAGATGTTGCCGGAACAGACGAAGACGATGTGCAGCACCCGATCAGTGTGATGGCCGCCGGAGATCGACCGCTCACCGGCTCCGAACGGCTACCGGGCGCGCGAAGCTGGAAAGCCGGGACGAAGCGGGAGTAGACCTCCTGGAGAGAAACACGCAGGAAGGTCGCGTATGAGCGCACCAACACCCAGCGTCGAGTCCCCGGCAACCGGGCTCCGCTGGTACCGCATCACCGTCAAGCTTCCACACCCCTACGAGGTCGGGCGGATCCTGTCGGAGCACCACTTCGTCCAGGCGAGATCGCCGAAAGAGGCGATGACCAGGATGCCGTTGCACCTCCGGTCGAGCGCGTCCGTCGCGCCGTACCAGGTCGTCCGGCCCGACTTGCCCGATCAGGCGACGAAGGCTTACCGGGCGATGCTGTGGACGGGCCGCGTGGTGCGCGCGGCCGGCCGCTGGGCGATCAGCAAGGACGCGAAGGCGCTGGACTGAGCCGGGGCGGTAGCAAAGGTCCCTTGCTCTCTTTCCGCAGGTCAGCTGCTCCGCGCGCGGACTGAGGGATGTCGCGAAAGCCACTTTCGGGACATCTGACGTCCTGAAAGTGGCTTTCGCGACACGGGGCCGCGGCCGAAGTGGTAGCAAAGGTCCCTTGCTTCCCTCGGGAGGGCACTGTGTGGATTTCGGGTCACCCAACGCACCGAAATCCACACGGCCACTACCCGCAGTAGGGGGTGTGGGGAAATAGGGACACTCAACGTCCCTAAATCCACACAGCCGCCCGCGGTAGCAAAGGTCCCTTGCTCCCTTTCCGCAGGTCAGCGGCTCGCGTGAGGCCTGCCCGGGACGTTGCGAAAGTCACTTTCGCAACCTTCAACGTTGCGAAAGTGGCTTTCGCAACACGCGGGGAGCCCCAGGCGGTAGCAAAGGTCCCTTGCTCCCTTTCCGCAGGTCAGCGCCGCACACAAGCAGACCGCACGGACTCCGCGAGCGCCCCCGAGTGCAGCCGGTCCAGCCCGCGCCGCGCGTCGGTCAGCCGCACCGTGACCGCGAGCCGCGCGTCGCACGACCGCCGCGCCCGCGCGTCCCGGGTCTCCGCGAGTTCCGTGAGCAGCCCCGCGTTCAGCCGGTCGATCACCGGCCGCACCTCGGTCCCCAGATCGGGCCGTCCGGGCGGCCGCGTGCCGGGGTGCTCGGTCCACCGCGCGTACAGGCCGCGCTGCACGACCTTGTTCGCCTCGATCTGGTCACGGAAGAACCGCACCACACCGGCCGCGTCGAGACCGAGACCGGGCGCCTTCGCGGCCACCGAGTCGAGGATCTGCTGTTCGCGCACCGGATCGTCGATCGGCGACGGCGTGCCGAACTTCGCGGCCGCGACCTTGTCGGCGATCTGCACGCGCTGAGCGGCCAGGTCGGTCAGTTCCCACAGTCCCGAAGACGCCGACGCGGGCGCGGGTAGCAGCACGAGAAGCAGCGAGGCGGCACAGAGCACCCGAAGTCGCATGCCCGGAAACGCTACATGCGAAAATCCCCAGGTGCCCGCGCTAGCCGAAGTCATCGCCGCCTTGGAGCAGGCGTACCCGCCCGAACTCGCCGAATCGTGGGACGCCGTCGGACTCGTCTGCGGCGACCCGGCCGAGCAGGTGGACAAGGTCCTGTTCTGCGTCGACCCGGTCGACGAGACCGTCGACGAGGCGATCGACGGCGGTGCGCAGCTGATCGTCGCGCATCACCCGTTGCTGCTGCGCGGTGTCCACGGCGTGCCGGCCGACAGCACCAAGGGGCGTCTCGTGCACCGCCTCATCCGCGCCGGCGTCGCTCTCTACTGCGCGCACACCAACGCCGATTCCGCGTCGCCCGGCGTTTCCGACGCGCTCGCCGACGCCATCGGCCTGTCCGTCCTCGGCCCGCTCGACCCCCGCGAGGACGGCGTCACCGGTATCGGGCGCATCGGCGAGCTGCCCGAGCCCGAACCGTTTTCCGCCTTCGTCGAACGCGTCGCGAACGCCTTGCCGCGCACCGAGCCGGGGGTCTACGGCGCGGGCGATCCCGGACGGCCGATCCGCCGCGTCGCGGTCTCGGGCGGTTCCGGCGACAGCTATCTCAAGCGCGCCACCGCGGCCGGTGTCGACGCGTACGTCACGGCCGATCTCCGGCATCATCCCGCCGGCGAGCATCTCGCCGAGATCGCCGAAGTCCCCGCCCTGGTCGGCGTCACGCACTGGGCGAGCGAATGGCCGTGGTGCGAGCAAGCCTCGGCCGTCGTCCGTGCCGCGTTTGCGGGTAACGTCGACGTTCACGTCTCCACGAGGTGCACCGACCCGTGGACGCTACGGGCCACCCGAACCGAGCACTGACAATCCAAGGAGCACCGTGAAGGCCGATCCCGCCGTCCAGCGCCAGCTGCTCGAACTCGCGAAGGTGGACGCGGAACTCTCGCGTACCGCCCACCGTCGCCGCACCCTGCCGGAGATCGCCGAGATCGACGCGGGCGAGAAGACGGTGCGCGAACGACGTGACGCGCTGGTCTCGGTCCAGACCGCGGCGTCCGACCTCGACCGCGAGATCGCGCGCCAGGAGAAGGAGATCGAGTCGGTGCGCGCCCGCGGCGACCGCGACCGCAAGCTCCTCGAATCCGGTTCCGTCGCGGCGAAGCAGATGACCGACATCGAACACGAGCTGAACAGCCTCAACCGGCGCCAGTCCGCGCTGGAGGACGACCTGCTCGAACTGATGGAGCGCCGCGAGGCGCTCGAACTGGACGCCCAGCGCACCAGCGCCGAGGTCGCGAAGGCCGAGAACGAGGTCGCCGAAGCCGTCAGCCGTCGCGACGAGCACTTCACCGACCTCGACACCACGAAGGCCCGCCGCGACGAAGACCGCGCCAAGCTCCTGCCACGGTTCCCGGAAGACCTGCTGAAGCTGTACGAGCGGGTCCGTGCGCAGAAGGGCATCGGCGCGGCGCTGCTGCGCGCCCGCCGCTGCGGCGCGTGCCAGCTCGACATCGACCGCCGCGAGATCGCCGAGATCAAGGCGGCCCCCGAGGACAACGTCATCCAGTGCGAGAACTGCGGCGCCATCCTGGTGCGCACGCTGGAGTCCGGCCTGTGACCGATCACGTGCTCGTCGAGGCCGACGGCGGTTCGCGGGGCAACCCGGGGCCCGCCGGATACGGCGCGGTCGTCAAGGACGCGGCCACCGGCGAGGTGCTCGCCGAGCGCAAGGCGTACGTCGGCATCGCGACCAACAACGTCGCCGAGTACGGCGGCCTGATCGCCGGGCTCGCCGCGGCCGCCGAGCTCGGAGCGTCCACTGTGGACGTCCGGATGGACTCGAAGCTCGTGGTGGAGCAGATGTCCGGGCGCTGGAAGGTCAAGCACCCGTCGATGCAGCCGCTCAACGCCGAGGCCAAGGAGCTGGCGGCGCGGTTCTCGCGCGTGCGCTACGAGTGGATCCCGCGCGCGGAGAACTCCCACGCCGACGGGCTCGCGAACGAGGCGATGGACGCCGGCAAGCAGGCGGAAGCGCCGAAGAAGACCGTGAAGCAGGACAGGGTCAGCCCGGTCGGCTGGACCGGCGCGACCGGAACGCCGACCAAGCTTCTCCTCGTGCGGCACGGCCAGACGGCGATGTCGGTCGAGAAGCGGTACTCCGGCCGGGGCGACGTGCCCCTCACCGAGCACGGCAAGCAGCAGGCGGCCGCCGCCGCGAAACGTCTCGGCGCGATGGAGGGCCTGATCGTCGACGGCGAGGCCGCGCCGATCATCGCCTCACCGCTGATCCGCACCCAGCAGACCGCGCAGGCGATCGCGGACGCGCTCGGCGGCCGGGTCGAGACCCATCCCGGGTTGATCGAGACCGATTTCGGCGACTGGGAAGGCCTCACCTTCAAAGAGGCCATGGATCGCGACCCCGAGTTCCAGACCAGCTGGCTCTCCGACACCTCGATCGCGGCGCCGGGTGGTGAGAGCTTCGACGGCGTGCACCGGCGGGTCCGCAAGGCCCGCGACGAACTGATCGCGAAGTACGGCGGCCGGACGCTCGTACTGGTCAGCCATGTCACACCGATCAAGGCGCTGCTGCGGATGGGCCTCGACGCCGGGCCGTCGCTGCTGTTCCGGCTGCACCTGGATCTGGCGTCGCTGTCGATCGTCGAGTTCTATCCGGACGGCAACGCGTCGGTGCGGTTGGTGAACGACATCTCGCATCTCTCCTGATCGGGAGACTGTGGCGCGGATCACGCCTGGATATGACGCGTCGGAAGCGGCCGATGGGGTATTGGCTACAGTTTCCGGCGACGGCACGTGAGCGAAAAGGCAAAGACGGGGACATGACGGCGAGCGCACTCAGCGAGGCTTCCGAAAAAGACGTGCCCGACCCGGCCGACACGCCGGCCCGTCGTGGCCTGGCCGCCCGTGTCGCGCCGTACCTGGCGGTGCTCGCCGGAGTGGCGGCGCTGGCCTGGCACGCCACCCTCTACGGCCACTGGATCGTCGACGACGCGGCCATCACCTTCTCCTACGCGCGCAGCTTCGCCGACGGGCTCGGCCCGGTGCTGCAGCAGGGGCAGCCGTCGGTCGAAGGCTGGTCGAACTCGACGTGGCTGGTGGCGCTGGTGCTCGGCAAGCTCGTCGGCGTCTTCGACAGCGGCATGCTGTTCGGCGTCCCCGACTACGTCATGTTCCCGAAGCTGCTGGGGCTCCTGTTCACCGCCGGGACGCTGGCCGCGTGCCACATCATGGCGAAGCAGATCTTCGCGCGCTTCGCCTGGCTGGCGACGCTGGTCGTCGGGCTGACGCTCGCCGCGATCCCGTCGTTCGTCATCTGGACCATCTCCGGCCTGGAGAACTCCCTGTTCGGGATGGCCGTCGCCTGGCTCGCCGCCCTGCTGTTCGTGGCCGTGCGCAAGGACACCGTCCTCACCGCGAAGGTCGCGATCTGGTCCGGCGTCCTGGTCGCGTTCGCCGCGCTGACCCGCCCCGAAGGCCTGATCTACGGCGGTGCGTACCCGCTCGTCGTCCTGTTCCAGCTGCGGAAACCGCTCCTCGGCCAGAGCGTCAAGCTGATCGTGGTGTCCGTGGTCGCGTTCGCGATCCCGTTCGGGGCGTACCTCGCCTGGCGGATCGCCGAATTCGGCAGGCTGCTGGCGAACCCGTCCATCGCCAAGGGACAGGGCCTGCCCGGGCTTTCGGCGCTGAAGCAGCCGTTCGAACTGGTCGGTTACGCCGGTGTCGCCGGGACGATCCTGCTGGCGCTGACCATCGGGTACGCGCTGGTCCGCGCGGAATGGCGGCGCGCGCTGATCGCCCTGCTGGTGCCGCTGGCGCTGGGCATCATCGCGTACGGCGTGATGGTCCCCGACTGGATGGGCCAGCACCGGTTCGCGACCCCGATCTGGATCCTCGGCGTGCTCGCGGGCACGCTGGCCGCCGGTGAACTGATGCGCCGCTCGCGCGCCGTGCTGCGCACCGTCGTGGTGCTCGTGCTGGTCGCGGCCGCGATCCCGTCGGGGATGGGCTTCGCGTCGGCGTCGAAGAAGTTCCAAGAGGTCCCGACGGTCCCCGCGTGCCTCATCGCCGACCGTTTCGGCCGCGGGTTCAACACCATGGCCGACATCCTCGGTCTCCAGCAGGCGTCGCTGCTGCTGCCCGACCTCGGCGGCTCGTCGATGACCAGCCGCCTGCACCTGGTCGACATGGCCGGGCTGGTCGAGGCGGACGTCGCGGACTTCGTCAAGAACGGCGACATGCCCGGCCTGCGCGACTACGTGTTCGACAAGGTCAAGCCGACCTTCATCCACTCGTGGGGCCCGTGGGCCGCGGGCAACGGCATCACCGTCGACCCGCGGATCGACCGCGACTACGAGCCGATCTTCGTGTACCCGGGCAGCGGCCCGCGCAACGGTGACTTCGTGCGCAAGGACGCCATCACCAGCCCGGACAAGCTGAAGGCCGTCCAGGACTACGCCGCGAAGACCATGCCGGACGTCGAAAAGGCGCGCTTCGGCGGCCCGCTCAAGGACTGCGGCCCGACCATGCACCCCGGCCAGACCGTCTACCTCCCGTAACCTCCCGCGTTTAGTCCTCTGAATGCGATATGCCGCATTCAGAGGACTAAATGCGTTCTAGGGCGGCTTCCTTCTCCCGGATCACCGGAAGCACGTGCTTCCCGAAGTACTCGACATCCTCCAGGTAGTGCAGGAAGCCGAGGAGCAGCAGGTTCGCCCCGCGCTTCTTGTACTCGATGGCCCGGTCCGCGATCTGCTCCGGTGTACCGATCAGCCCGGTGCGGAAACCGTCGTTGTACTGCACCAGATCCTGGAACTCCGAGTCGGCCCACATCCCCTTCTTGTCCGATGTGGAGCTTCCCGCCTGCTTGACGGCGTCGCGGAAGCCCTCGACGGCCTCGGTGTTCGCCTTCTCGACGATCTCGCGCAGCACGGCCTTCGCCTCGCTCTCGGTCTCGCGCGCGATCACGAAACCGTTGAGCCCGAAGCGGACGGCGTGATCGTTCTTGGCCGCGTAGCCGCGGACTTCCGCGACCTGCTCGCTGAAGCCGTCGAAATCCTTGCCGTTGCTGAAGTACCAGTCGGAGACCCGGCCCGCGAGCTTCCGCGCCGCGGTGGAGTTGCCGCCCTGGAAGATCTCCGGATGGGGCCGTCCGACCGGTTTGGGTTTGATGTCGAAATCGTGGATCCGGTAGAAATCGCCGCCGAATTCGGCGTGGTCGCTGGTCCAGAGCTCCTTCAGCACGCGAATGAACTCTTCCGAACGACGATACCGTTCGTCGTGTTCGAGCCACGGTTCGCCGAGGTTCGTGAATTCGTCCTTGAACCATCCGCTGACCACGTTGACCGCCGCGCGCCCGCCGGAGATCACGTCCGCGCTGGCGATGAACTTCGCGAGCACCCCGGGATGCCACAGTCCGGGATGGACCGCCGCGATCACCTTCAGCCGCTGCGTCGCGAGCAGCAGCGCCAGGCTGAATCCGGTCGATTCGTGCTGGTAGGCGGCACCGTAGCTGGCCGTGTAGCGGACCTGGCTCAGCGCGTACTCGAACCCGCTGTTCTCCGCCAGGACGGCGAGTTCCCGGTTGTACTCGTATCCCCAGTCGGTGCGCTGCTCGATGTCGCTGGTGACCAGGCCACCGCTCACATTGGGGACCCAATAGGCGAATTTGAGTGGTTCGGATTCGATTCCCGGCATGTCGCGGAGTGAACCGCCGCGCGGGCGAAACCGTCAATCGGCGTCCACGCGCTGGGACCGGCCGAGCGCGGAACTCAATTCGGTGCGCCCGGTGATCCCCAGTTTCCGGTAGGCCCCGGACAAATGCAGTTCGACGGTGCGGCGGGTCAGGTGCAGCGCTTCGGCGATCTCCCGGTTGGTGAGACCTTGCGACGCCATCAGCGCGACGCGGTACTCCTGTTTGGTGAGGCCGTGTTCGTTGTCCTTCGCCGTGGTGAGGCTGGCGCGCGCGTCCCGCAGCGCCTCGGCGGCCCGTCTCGCGAGCGGCCGCGCCCCGCAGTGCTTGCCCGACTGCGTGGCCATCCGCAGCGTGCCGATCGCCTTCTCGGCCTGCCCGTGCCTGGCCTGGAGCAAACCGAGTTCGGTCAGCGCCTCGGCCAGCGCCAGTTTCGCGGTCGATCCGCCGAGGACGTCGACGGCCTTGGTGAGCAGGCGTTCGCCCTCCTCGCCGAGGCCGTTGTCGCGGACGAGCCCGGCGGTGGTCAGCGCGCCGCCGAGGATCCTCGGCGATCCCCAGCGCCCGGCGGCGTCGAGATCCTCCTCGGCGAGCCGGGCCGCCGCGTCGGTGCGCCCGAGCGCCAGCGCGGTGCGGGCGGCGTGCGCGCGCCAGGGGGCGAAGCCGGGGAAGCGCATGCCGTGGTGTTCGAGACGGCGGCCGCAGCCGCGCAGGTCTTCGTAGCCGAGCTCCGGCTCGCCGGTGGCCGCGCGGAGCCTGCCGCGGGCGTATAGCAGGTAGTTGTGCGTGAAAAGTGCTTGTGTGGCAGCGAAATCGATTTTGCCCAGCGCCGCGTTCGCGACGTCGTGGCGGCCGAGGTCGACCGAGACCTCGATCAATCTCGCCGCGCACAGCACCGCGATCGGGCACCGGCTGAGGGCGCCGCGTTCGTCGAACTGCCGCACCAGCGATTCGTAGTGGACACTCGCCCGCACCAGGTCGCCGCCCGCCTGCACGGCGATCCCGCGGGCGAGGGTGGCCAGCGCCCCCTTCGGCACGTGGAAGTCCCAGGGCAGGCGTTTCGTGTCGAGCACTTGGCAGAGCTTGTCGGTGAGCGCGGGCTCGTCGGCGAGCGCGGCCGTCGCGAGTGTGAAGAAGTAGGGTTGTTCGAACAGTTCTGGCTGCTCGCCGGACAACGCCTCCCCGAAATGCCGGACGGCGTCCGCCGAGGACTTCCCGCTGCGCACCGCGTCGAGCGCGAGCAACCCCGACCGGCTCTGCTGCGCGGCGGGATCGTTCAGCGGCGCCCACTGCCGCTCGAAATCGCGGAAGTCCGGCGGCGGCCCGAGCCTGCTGCCCGCCTCGGCGAGGTAGGTCATGCACAGCAGCGGCCAGACGGCGTCGGGCCCGCCCGTGTCGAGCCGGGCGGCGAACTGGCCGGCGGAGTTGATCGCCAGCCGCGCGTCCGGGCCGCAGCACAGCGAAAGGATCATGGCCGTCGCGACGAAGGCCGCGGTTTCGCGGTCGTCGATGTGGTCGATGGCCTCGCGCACCCTGGCAGGCGCCGAATCCGGGTCGCAGTGGAATTCCGCGTGCGCGAGCTGGAGCAGGATCGCCATCCGTTTGCGTTCGCTGAGCCGTTCTTCCAGCGCCCGCGACAGGAATCGGATGGAGAGCTCCGGGTCGCCCTCGACCACGGAGTGCCGCGCGGCGAGCCGCAGGACGTCGACCGCCCAAGGGATCCTGATCGCGGTCGCCTCCAGGAGATGCGCGCCGACGCGCTCCGGCGCGGCACCCGCGTCGTGCAGGAGCCGCGCCGCGCGGGCCTGGGTGACCGCCCTGGTGGTGAGCGGCATGTCGGCGAGCACCGAGTTGCGGACGAACCGGTAGGTCAGCGCCGGCCGGTGGCTGTTGCTCAGCAGGTGCACGCGCACCATCGTGTCGATGGCGTCCATCGCGGTGCTCTCGTCGACCCCGGCCAGCTGGGCCAGCAGGTCGAAACTCGCGTCCTCGCCGAGGATCGCGACGGCTTCGAGCATTTTCGGCGCGGCGGTGTACTCGTGCATGCGGACCCGCAGCACCTCGCCGATCATCGCCGAACCCGCGGCGTCCAGGTCCATCCCCGGGACCAGACGGCGGCCAAGCGCGCCGAGCAGGAACGGGTTGCCACCGGTGACCTCGCGGCATTCCTCGGCGAACCGCCCGGGAGAGACACGAAGGAATTCGGCGACGTGCCGGGCGCCGAGCCCGCGCAACAGGATCGTCGCCGGAGTGCAGCCGGACATCTCCAGCAGCGCGACCTCACCAGTCTGCGTGTGGCCGACCAGCGAGGTCAGCACGACCATCACCGGCAGGTGTTCGACCCGGTGGCGGATGTAGGCGAGACAGCGCATCGACCACGGGTCGGCGAGGTGGATGTTGTCGATACCGAGGAAGACCGGCCCCTGTTCGGCGGCGTGCCGGACGGCGTGGAAGAAGGCGTCGAGCGCCTCGGTCTGTTCCTCTTCGGTCCGAGGCCGGCGGTCCGGCAGCGATTCGGTGGCGTGCGGGGCACGCGGCCTCGGTGATCCGGGGACGGCGGGCGCGTGGGTGAGCCCTTCGATCAGCTGGCGGCCGACCCCGCCGCTCAGATGCGTCTCCAGCCGGGACGCGGTGGCGATCGCGACGGTGAACCCGGCCGCGTCCGCGAGCTCGCCCGCCGCGGTGAGCATCGACGACTTGCCCATGCCGAACTCGCCGACCACCACCGCGCTGACGGCCCGGCCGGTCCGGGCGGCCCGGAGCAGCCCGGTGATCGTGCCGAGTTCGCTGTCTCGGCCCAGCAGCCCTGCGGCGCGGCGCTTCGGTACCGAAGGCCCGCCGAAGGGGCTCTCGGGATTTACTTCGGTATGCACCGTAGAGACCTTCGTTTCGGGTTGCGGCAGACTACTCGAACGTAAGCGGTATCGGGAGTAATCGCTGGTCATCGAGGGGAGCACGGGTCGAGATGCGCGCATCCGACGAGATCCGCCGAAGCCGGCGGGACGACCGTTGCGACGACATCAGGGCCGCGACGACGCACGCCAGGAAGACCACCACGAGGTTGGCCGCGATCAGCGACAGCCGCCCGCAACGCCGCGAAGCGACGGGGGACAGGTAGCTCAGGTCGGCCTTGGCCAGCGCGTCCTCCACCGAAGCGAATTCCGCGACTTGGCGGCCGCAGCGCACGCAGCCCTTCAAATGTGTTTCGAAGGCGTGAGCCTCGGCTTGGTCGAGCACACCGAGTACGTACGCCGCCACATCGGTGTGTTTCACCTTTCGCTTCGTCATCGCGAACCCAGCTCTCCTAACGACCGTCGCAATGTCCTCATAGCCGCGTACAGCCGTGATTTGACCGTTCCCTCCGGGATTCCCAATATCACCGCCGCCTCCCGGACCGTATGCCCGGTCAGATACGTCTCGTAGATGACGGCCTGATATTTGCCGTCCAGATAGCGTAGCGCTTCGGAAATGACGAGTGCGGACAGCGACTGCTCGGTCCGATCCGCTATTTCGGCGCTTTCGGAACTGTCCAGCTCCACCTCCTGCGGGCGCGCGCGCCGGTTTCGCCAGCCGTCGATCACGATCCGCTTGGCGACCGTGAGAAGCCAGCCGCGCAGCATTCCCGGCTCACGGTTCAACGTGTCGGAATGCTGCCAGGCGCGAATCAGTGTCTCCTGTACGACGTCCTCCGTCCATTGTTGATCATGGCCGGTCAGGTACATCACCTGGTTGAACAGGGTTTCCCGGAAATCCTTGTACAGCAATGCGATCAGCTCGTCGGAAAGCTCGCTCGACCGAGCGTCGCCGCCGAGCCGGCATTCTCTGCCCACTGCTTCCATGAAGTTCGCAACCTCCCCAGCGGTGGAGGATTTCACAGGTTCGTACACCGTAGCGCAGACTATCGCCGTGGGCCATGTGCAGTAGTGCTCTATTTACCATTAGTCGTCCGGTACGTATATCGGCCGGAAACGGTTCTAAATGTGTCGTGTGATGCACATCACACTGGGTGCTGCGGCGGAGATCGAACCGGCCGCTCCGGTTCGCCGTACTCCCAGTGAGGCATATCTCGGACGGGGACGGGTGAAATGATCTATCGACTTCTCGGAGTGGTGATCGGCTGCATGGTGATATGGCTGGGAACGCCGGCCCATGCCTTCGCGGAAATCGACTCCCATGATCGGGAGCTCCTCGTCCGGGTACGCCAAGCCGGTTTGTGGGAAGGCCCCGTGAGCCGTCAGGCGGAACAGCGCGGGAGCGCCCAGCGGGTCCGCGAGGTCGGCCGCGAACTCGCCGACGACCACGACCGTCTCGACACGCAGGTCCGCGCACTCGCTTCGAAGGTCCGGGTCGAACTGCCCGGCGAACCCACCGAAGAACAGCGCTCGTGGGCCGACGAGATCACCGGCGCCGCCGGTCCCGACTTCGACCGGCTCTACGTCAACCGCGCCCGCGCCTCGCACGGCAGCATCTTCGGTCTCGCCTCCCACGTCCGGGCCGCCACCCGCGACGACGCGATGCGGTCGTTCGCCCAGACCGCCGTCGACACCGTCATGCGGCAGATGACCCTGCTCGAAAGCACCGGAATCGCCGAGACCACCTCGCTGCTGGTCGTTCCGGGCGGTGGCAACGACCTCGACGGCGGCGACATCGCGCTCGGCATGCTCATGGTGGGGATCGCCGGCGGGGCGACCTTCGGGCTCGTGCGGTTTCTCGGCGTGCCGGGCGGGCGAGCATGACGGCCTCGCTCCTGGCGGTGATCCCGGCCCCGTCGCCGCACGACAGCGGGGTGCGGGACATCGCCGCCCTGTCGGCCCGGTTCGCCTACGTGACGATGTGCCTGACGCTGGTGTGGGGCGTGCTGAGCGCCACCGGCTGGATCAGGCGCGTCACCGGCCACGAGGCGTTGCGCGGCGGTCACGTCGTGTTCGCGACGTTCAGTCTCGCCACCGGCGCCGTCCACGGACTGTCCTATCTCTTCCTCGACGACGACTCGTTCGGCGTGCTCGCGCTGCTGATCCCGTTCGCGGGCGGCGGGGTCGCGCGGCACGCGGCGGGTGTCGTCGGGCTGGAGCTGTTCGTCGCCGTCTCGATCACCGCCGTGGTGCGCCGCGGCGTGACCGATCGCCGCGGGCAGCGGTTCCATCAGGCCGGCTACTTCGCGGTCGGCCTGTTGGCGATCCACTCCTGGCTCGGCGCGGCCGCGAACGGGAACCTCGCGACGGTCTGGCTCGGCGGGATCACCGTGCTCACCCCCGCCGTGGTGCTCACCGTGCTCCGGGTGCTCCCGCCGGGAGCGCTCGTGTGGCTGGGACTGCTCGAAGGCGGCACCGGCCGGGCGCAACCGGTCCGGATCTCCGTCGACGACAAGAAATGTCACCGCTACGCCATCTGCCAGGCCGAAGCGCCGAAGGTCTTCCAGCTCACACGTGACGGCCAGCTGCGGTACCTCCGGAAACCCGGCGCCAAACAGGTGCCGCTGGCCCAGGCCGCGGCGAGGGCCTGTCCGATGCGGGCGATCCGATTACAGGGGGCTGGTCGATGAGTGAACGAATCGTCGTGGTCGGCGGCGGACTGGCCGGTCTGCGGTGCGCGGAACGGTTGCGGGAACTGCGTTTCGACGGCGAACTGGTGATCGTCGGCAACGAGCCGGAGCTGCCGTACCACCGTCCGGCGCTGTCGAAGCAACTGCTGACCGGTGCCACCCATCCGGCGGAAATGCTGCTCGCCCGGCCCGACGAGATCGACGCCGAATGGCGGTTCAACACCCCGGCGACCCACCTTCAGCCGGGTCGCCAGGTCGTCCATCTGCCCGGGGCGGAGGAACTGCGCTACGACGGGCTCGTCATCGCCAGCGGCGTCGAACCGCGGCGCCTTTCCGGTGTGCCGCACGGACATCCGCGGGTGGTCGTCGTCAGGACACTGGCCGACGCCGCGGAACTGCGCGACAACCTGGCCGCCGACAGCGGGCCCGTCGCGGTGCTGGGCAGCGGGTTCATCGGCTGCGAGGTCGCGGCGAGCCTGCGCGAGATCGGCCGGGAGGTCACCATCGTCGGCCGGTCGGCACATCTGCTCGGCGAGGTCGTCGGCAAGCACATCGGGCAGAAACTCTCGGCGCTGCACCGCTCGCGAGGGGTGCGGCTGGCGCTGGGCGCGTCCGTCGACAGCTGGCAGACCACGGCGAACGGCCTGCGGCTGCGCTCGTCCGACGGCTGGATCCTGGACGTCTCGTGTGTCGTCGTGGCCGTCGGGACCGTGCCGTCGATCTCGTGGCTGCGCGGCTCGAAGCTGCCGCTCGACGACGGCGTCGTCTGCTCGCCGACCTGCCACGTGCTCGGAATGGGCAACATGGTCGCCGCCGGTGACGTCGCGCAGTGGCCGAACCTGCGCTTCGACGAGACGCCGCGACGGGTCGAACACTGGCTCAACGCCGTCGAAATGGGCCGCGCGGCCGCGGAGAACCTGCTCGCCGGCCTGCAGGCTTCGCGCCCGTTCGCGCCCGTGCCGCGGTTCTGGTCCGAACAGCACGGCATGCGGATCCAGGCGGGCGGCATCCCGAAGCTCGGCACCGACACCGTCGCGCTCGCTTCACCCGTCGGCGGTGAACGGCCCGTCACCGGATTCGTCCGCAAGGGGCGGCTCGTCGGTGTCGTCGGCCTCGACAGCCCGTCCGCAGTCCTCCACTGGACCAACGAGATCGCGGAGCAGAACCCCGTCAGCCACCCGGGAGAAAAGGAGACGCCCGATGCGCCGATCGCGGTTGACCATGCTCGTCGTCATCGCGGCGCTCGTCGTGGGGGCCGCGATGTGGTGGCAGGCGGCTGAACCCACGTCGCGGACGGCTCTGGCTCCGGTCACCGAAACGCCGGTGCCGTCGCCCTCAGCGGACGCCGCTCCGGGCACGCGGCTCACCGCCGTCTACCTGACCCGGATGGGGCAGGCCGTCCTCGACGAGACCGGCGCCGTCCTGTTCCGCTACGACCGCGACGACCCGCACAAGGCCCGCTCGGCGTGCGTCGGCGACTGCGCCGTGGTCTGGACGCCCATCACGACCAGCGGCACACCCTCGGTGACCGGCATCGACCCGGCTATCGTCGACACCATCAAGCGTCCCGAAGGCGCCGAACAGGTGACCTTGGCGGGCTGGCCGCTCTACAAGTTCGCCAACGCGCGGCCCGGCGAATGGACCGGCCAGGGCACCGACCACCTGTGGTTCGTCGTCCAGCCCGACGGGCGGCGCAACCTGAACTGCCTGCCCGGACCCGTGCAGTAGGATTCGCCGACGGACGAGTCGGCGGGGCGGCCGCGAGCCGGGAAACCGGTTCGAGGAAAGTCCGGACTCCACAGGGCAGGGTGGTTGTTAACGGCAACCCGGGGCGACCCGCGGGACAGTGCCACAGAAAACAGACCGCCTCCGCTCGCTTCGCGGGCGGGGGTAAGGGTGAAACGGTGGTGTAAGAGACCACCAGCGTCCTGGGTGACCAGGACGGCTAGGTAAACCCCACCCGGAGCAAGGCCAAGAGGGAGCCGCGAGGCTCCTGCGCAGGCGATCGAGGGCTGCCCGCCCGAGCCTGCGGGTAGGCCGCTCGAGCCCGCCGGCGACGGCGGGCCTAGATGGATGGCCGCCACCCGTGCCGCCGCAAGGCGGGGCGGGGACAGGATCCGGCTTACACGCCGGCTCGTCCGTACTTCTTTCTCTCGCGGCTGGGCGCTGCCGTTCCGTGAAGGACCCAGAGTCCCGCAAGGTGGCCTTAACGGAACCCGCGACGGGCAAGCACGCCCCTGTGGCCGCCCAAGTACATGAAGGCCCCCTTCCTTGCGCCTAGCGCAAGGAAGGGGGCCTTCATGTACTTGCCGGATGGACAGTAGGTCCGTGAAGGCCTCCTTACCTACCTTGAGGGTAAGGAAGGAGACCTTCACGGACTTCGGCGGCGGTGAGCGGTGGGTCGGGGTGGTCGTGAGTGGCGTTTCGGGTTCTAACCCGAAACGCCACTCACGACCACCCCGACCTGCGGAAGTGATAGCAAAGGTCCCTTGCTCCCACCGCCGCCCCTTCGGACGCTGCGCCCTGTGCTACTTGTCGGTAGGCTGCCCCTCATGGGTGAAGCGAGTCGCGTCACGGGACGGTTCCGCGGAACGTTCGATGTACTGCATTCCCTTACCTACTTCGCCCCCGAGACGGAAGCCGCGCTCACCGGCGTGGGTCTCCGCCCGGGGCGCATGACGTACTTCGCGGGCCGCGCGGCGCCGATGGGCGCGGTGGGACCCGGCGTGGTCGCGGCGACCTTCTACAACTTCAACCCCGAACTCGTCGCCCGCCACATTCCGCGCGCGTGGACGCTGGCCACGCCCGAAAAGATCATCGAGGCCCGGTTCGAAGCCGTCGACGCGACGCTCACCCGGCTGCTCGGCAAGGAGACGCTCGGTTCCGAAGAGGTCGCCGAAGCGGCGGAGCTCGCCCGTGAGGCGACCGGCGGCTGCCAGGTCGACGGCCGTCCCCTCTTCGCCGGGCACGCGGGTCTCGACTGGCCGAGCGAGCCGCATCTCGTCCTGTGGCACGCCATCACCCTCCTGCGCGAGCATCGCGGCGACGGGCATATCGCCGCGCTCGTCGCCAACGGGCTCGACGGGCTCGCCGCCCTCGTCACGCACACCGCCACCGGCAAGGGGTTCCTGCCCGCCGCGGCCAAGGCGTCCCGCGGCTGGAGTGACGAGCAGTGGGACGACGCGGCGGCCAAGCTCCGCGAGCAGGGCATCCTGGATGACCAAGGCGGCCTGACCGAGGCCGGGAACGATCTTCGCGAGCGGCTCGAAGTCGCCACGAACGCGGCGTCGACGGGGCCTTGGGAGCGCCTCGGCGAGGAGAAGACGAAACGGCTTCACGAGCTGTGCGGACCTTTGAGCCGTCAGGCCGTCGAAGCGGGCGCTTTTCCCGCGAATGTGTTCTCCACGGGCCGATAATCACGCTATGTAGCGAAAATACGGTCCCCGTTTTCGCTTTGGGTAACGGACGTGTGACTTTCGCTTGATCCGCACTCATGATTTTTGTCGAATGCGTGTTCACCCAGCGGACTCGCGAGAAGCCACCGAACGAGTCATGTCACACTGGTCGAGGCCGAAATCGCCGCGGCCGACCCGTACTCACAGTGAGCAAGTTGCCTCGCAACCGAGTGAGGCCGTCAGCACACTGCGAAATACGGGTGGCCGGGGTTAATCCTGACGACCCTTGCAACGATGATGGAGACCGAGGATGGTCGTGGTGCTGTGCCTCGCTCTGTGAACTGTAGACAAAACGACATCTACAGAGCGCGCTTTGACCACTACGCCTCGTGACGCCATGATGTTCGAAGCACCACCGAGCCAGAACCGCGCGATCCCCCTCTCCGCGCACCGGGAGTAATGCGATGATGACCATGACCACCCTCGACACGCTGGCCCAGGGCGGAGAGCTCGGCACCGGCAACGTCCGCACCTGGCTGATCGACAACATCATCCCCCTGGTGCTGCTTGCCGTCGCGCTCCTCCTGCTGTGGCTGGGCGGTGGCAAAGGGGACAACGCGGGTGTCATGCGCCGACTCGCCGGTGTCGTGATCGCGCTGGCGATCATCGGCCTCGCGGTGAGCGGCGCCGGAGTCAACGTGGGCCAGTGGATCGCCGGCCTCTTCACAGGCTGAGGGCTCGCGTTGCGTATCCGGACCGATGACGAGGTTTACCGGGTCGACGCCGTGTGGCTCGGCCCGCCGAAAGCGACTTTTCCCTGGAGAGCCCGCTACGTCGCGTGGCTCGTCGGTATCCCGGTCTTCCTGCTCGTGCTCACCGTCGAACGGTGGGCGGGCTGGAGCTTCGGGTTCTTCTCGACCGCCTGGGCCTTCGTCGCCACAATTGTGATCACCCGATTGATCACGGCCAAGATCAGCCACGAGCGTCCGCTGGGCGCCGTGGCCGCGATGGCGGCGAAAGAGCTCAACACACCAAGAGAACGGACCACGGGCACGGGTGGCGCCGCCAGCGCATCCCGCGTCCGGGTACGGGCGAACCGCCCGCTACCGAAGCACCGCAGGAGACGGCAGTACCAGCACCACGGCTACGGCGGCGGCGCCGGAGCTCAGGGAACACCACGAGCGCGTCGGAGCCGCCCCGCGGCTCGGGCCGGGAGGTAGTCGTTGTTCGGTCGCGGCGGAAGCCGAGGAAAACGTGATCGAGATCTGCAGCAGGGGACCTGGCACCCGCCCCAGCAGGTCCGCTCCGCGCAGCCCAAGAAGGCCGGCAAGGGGAGGCGGCTGCCCGGCGAGGCGGCCATACCCTCGTATACCCCGTCGATCGCGGCGCGAAGCATCGACGGGCACCTGTTACGCACCGGTTATGAGGTGTACGCCTGGTACCGGCTCGCGCCGCAGCGCTGGTCGTTCCGGTCGGACTCGCAGCGCCGGGACCTGATCGCGGCCATCGCCGGTCAGTACGCGGAGCTCCAGGGCCGCTGGCTGCACCTGCGCGTGACCAACCGGCCGTACCCGATCCGCATGTGGGCCGAGGCCCACGTGCACAACGCCGTCGGCCGTCCCCAGGACGTCCAGGGCGCGCTGTCCTTCGACGACTACCTCATCGGCGAGCAGCAGCAGCTGATGGGCCGTTCGATGGCCGAAAAAGAGGTCTACCTCGGCGTCCAGGTGCAGACCAGGCGGATGATCGACCGCGCGGTCGAGAGCGCCGCCCCGGTGCTGCGCAAGATCCTGCCGGAGGCCGTCGACGCCGAGCTGGCCGCGCTCGACTCCGAGGTCGAGCACCTCGACCAGGTGATCGGCTCCGCCGGGCTCGAAGGCCGTCCGGTGCACGCCGAGGAGATGTCCTGGCTGATGCACCGTTCGTGCTCGCTGGGCCTGCCCGCGCCGCGCAACATGCCCGCGGTCCCCGGCGCGGCCTGGGAGCCCGAGGACCTCGCCAGCTTCACCGACGCGGCGGACTTCCACGCCGAGCCGTACGCGCCCACGGTGACCGTCCGCGGCCGCACGGGGTCGAACGCCGGGGTCTCCCGGCATCTCGCCGTCCTCACCGTCGGTCAGATGCACGGCCTCCAGATCCCCGAGGTCGACGACCCGTGGATCCAGCACGCGGACCGGCTGCCCGCCGCGGTCGAGGTGTCCGCGCGGATCTACGTCCGGCGCCCGGAAGAGGTCGCCGGTGAGCTGCAGCGCCAGATGAACAAGGTGCGTTCGCAGGTCAAGCACTACACCGACGAGCACGAGCTGGAGCCGCCGCAGTCGCTGGCGCGCCAGGCGGGCCGGGTGCTGGAGATCGACGACGAGATGACGTCGGGCTTCACCGCGCTGGCCACCCGTGTGCGGTCTTGGTGGCGGCTCGCGGTGTCCGGGCCGACGGAGCGGGACGCGCTGCGCCTCGCCCAGCAGCTTCTCGACCTCTACAAGCCGAAGATCGCCGTCGAGCATCCCGAGGCCCAGTACGCGCTGGCCAGGGAGTTCATCCCTGGCGAGCCGCTGGCTTCGGCCGCGTACATGCGCCGCGGTTCGGTCGTGTGGGCGGCGTCGTCCGTGCCGACCGCGACGGCCGAGGTGGGCGACCGCCGCGGCATCCTGCTCGGCGAGACGGTGACCGCGACCCGGCGCCCGGTGGCGTGGGACCCGTGGATGGCGCAGGAGATCCGCGACGGTTCGGGGCTGACGGCGATGGTCGCCGGCCTCGGTGGCGGTAAGTCGTTCCTCGGCGGCGGCATCGTCTACAAGACGCTCCGCGCGGGCGCGCACTGGACGATCCTCGACCCCTCGGGCCCGCTGTCGCGCCTGTGCGACCTGCCCGAGCTGCGTCCGTACGCCCGGCCGATCAACCTGCTCAACGCGCAGCCCGGCATCCTCAACCCGTACCGGGTGGTCGCCGAGCCGCAGCTCGAGCACTTCATGGACGAGGACGACCCCGAGCGCTCCTGGCGGCGGGAGAAGGCCCTCGCCGGCGCGACGCGACGCCGACTCGTGCTCGACGTCCTCACCGGCGTCCTGCCGTACGAGGTCTCGCGGATGGCGCAGACCCGGATCGTGCTGCTGCGCGCCGTCCGCGCGGTCGGCGGCCGGTTCGACGCCGACCCCGGCCAGGTCATCGACGCGCTGCGGCGCGACTCCAGCGAGCACCACGAGCACGCCGTCGTCGTCGCGGACTTCCTCGACGAGATGCGCGAGCGGATGGCACTGCTCATCCCGGAGACCGACGCGGACCCGTACTCCGAGACCCGCGACGACCGGATGACCGTGCTGACCATGGCGGGGCTGACCCTGCCCAAGGACGGCGTCCCGCGCGAGTACTGGACGGACGCGGAATCCCTCGGCGTCGAGATGCTGAACCTCGCCGCGTGGCTGACGCAGCGGTCGGTGTACGAGAAGCCGAAGGAGCTGCGCAAGGGCGTCTGGATCGACGAGGCGTTCTTCCTCTCGGAGGTCCCGACCGGCCGCGTGCTGATGAACCGCTTCGCGCGTGACTCGCGAAAGTGGAACGTCCGGGTCCTGCTGTCCTCGCAGATCCCCGCGGACTTCCTGAAGATCCAGGGTTTCGTGGCGCTGCTGGACTCGGTGTTCGTCGGCCGTCTCGACGACGACGACGCCCAGGCCGACGCGCTGCGCCTGCTGAAGGTCCCGGTCGGCGTCGGCTACGAACAGGTCGTCGCGGCATTGGGCCGCCGTCCCGGTTCGCAACGCGATCTCCAGCGCGACGTCGAGCCGCGGCAGTTCATCTTCGGTGACGGCGCCGGCGGCGTGGAGCGGATCCGCGTCGACTTCTCCGGCCCGCATCTGGAGCACCTGCGCCGGGTCATGGACACCACGCCGGGTTCGCCCGACGCCAAACCGTCCAGGCCGGGCAACGAACTGGCGGTCCCGGACGAGAAGCCGTTCGTGGCTTCGCCGCCGGAAGACGACTTCGAGCTCGAAGAGGACTTGGAGCTCGCGGCCGAACTCGAGGTCGGCCTCACCGACGAGCAGATGCTGGGCGCCCCGGATCCGCTCGCCGCGGAGACGGGTGAGGTCCAGGGCGCGGTCCAAAATGGACATAACGGTAGCGGGGGTCAAGGCGAGCACGCGCGCGCCGGCAAGGGTGGCACCGGCAGGGATGCCGCATGAACACCGTGCTCACCCTGGCGTTCGTGCTCGCGTTCGCCGCCGGCTGGCACGCGCTGCGCCGCCGTCTCAAAGAGGGGCCGCGGCCGGGCAAGACCAGACCCAGCCGCCGCGCGACGATGTTCGTCGTCATGGTGATCCTGGGTCTTCAGGCCGTGGCGACCGCTCCGGCGGCGTCGGCGGCGGCCTGTGGCGAGGCCCCGAACCCGGAACGGCCGGGCGCGGGCATGGTCGGCGCGCTCGACCCGCCCGCCACCGCTCGCGGTGAAGGCGGCAGCCCGTACAACGTCTACGGATACGCCGGACACGTCTGGGACACCTTCGAAACCGACTGCGGCCCGCTCGCGGGCATCACCTCGCCCAACTCGACGATCGACACCTGGGCGGGCAACCAGCTGTTCAACATCGGCAAGAACATCGTCGGTGCCACGAACTCGCTGCACTACACCGTGCTGCAGGGCAGCCTGCTCAGCCCGCTGTACAACGCCGTCAAGGCCGGGGCCGAGAAGGTCTACAACAACATCTACGCGCAGCTGTTCGGGCTGGCCGCGCTGATCATGTCGATCATGTTGTTCCGCAACATCTGGCGCGGCGATCTCGCGGCGGTCAGCAAACGGGCGCTCTACGGGCTCGCCGCGGTCTGGCTGGCCGCGTCCTCCTTGGCACTGCTGAGATTCCTCGATCCGATCGACAACGCGATCGTGCAGACCACGACCAATATCCAGGCCGGGTTCATCGACGAGGCCAAGACGCCGCCGCCGTCCCAGCCGCAGCCGCCCAACGCGCAGCCGTGTCAGGCGACTCCGGAGGCCGTGGCCGCGCGCCAGCCGTGGGACCGGGTCCCGACCGAGCTGCACTGCCGGGTCGTCTACGACAACTGGCTCCGCGGCGAATTCGGCAGCCCGGACTCGCCGCAGGCGATCCAGTACGGGCCGGCGCTGCTGGACGCGCGGGCGTTCACCTGGGGTCAGATCCAGCAGGGCGGGGACGCCGACGCCGCGCTGGTCGACTCCAAGAAGGCGGCGTTCAAGGACATCTCCACCAAGCTCGGCCCGGCGACCGGGTACTTCACCGGTGAGGACGGCAGCCGTGTCGGCGCCGGTTTCCTTTCGCTGGGCCAGGGGATCTTCTACTCGCTGTTCCAGCTGCTGGCCAAGGCCACGGTGCTGCTCGCGCAGGTGCTGATCAGGATCTTCGTCCTGACGGCTCCGCTGATCGGCCTGATCGCGCTGCTCCAGCCGCAGATCATGCAGCGCATCCTGAAGGTCGTCGGCGCGGTCGCCTTCAACCTCATGGTGCTCTCGGTGCTGGCCGGTGTGCACACCCTCCTCCTGGAGGCGATCTTCACCGCGGGGAACTCGCTGTCCCTGCTGACGAAGATGGTGCTGGCCGCGATCATCACCGTCCTGCTGTTCATGGTCGGTCGTCCCGTGCGGCGGCTGTGGCAGATGGTCGAGATGTCCGTCGGCATGGTCGGCGGCGCGATGCCTTCACCGCGCGGCGGGCTCTTCTCCCGCTTCCGCAAGAAGAACAACGAGCCGACCCCGCAGGACGCGTTCTGGCAGAACGTCCGCGACACCGACGACGTCGTCGACGGCGACCTCCGCGGTCCCGTGGGCGCGACGGTCGGCGGCGGGCGGTTCCGGCCCGAGGCGACGATCTTCGCCAGCTCCCAGCGGCTCGACAACGGTTCCGGCGCGATCCGCCCCGCGGCGGCCTGGTCCGGAGCGCCTTGGCCGGGCGCCGTCGGCGGTGGGGGCGGTATGCCCGCGCTGCCCGCCGGTGGTGGCGGAGGCGTTCCGGTGTTCGGCCAGTACAACCCGTCCGCGGGCAATCCGGGCGACTCCATGTTCACCTCCGGCGGCCGGAGCCCGATCCAGGTCCCGAGCCGCCGGGTCGACACGTCACCGGTCGCCGACCGGCGCTGGAGTGACGAACCCGAACCGGTCGTGGTGCCGTCGCGGATGAACACCGCGGGTGGCGGTTACACGACTCCGGACTACTCGGGTGCCGTTCCGGTGCAAGCCGGCCCGTCGACTCCGCGTCCGCGGCGCGTCGACCCGGAAGTCGTCGCGGGCAAGCCGGTCTTCGTGCTGTACCGGCCGTCGCGCGGGCTCGAGGTCCGCGAGGAAGTCCGCGACACAGACCACGCTGTGGGCCGGTGACCCATGCCGATCCGGACCAACCGCGGGCGGACCGCGGTCTACCGCAGACTGTGGGGCTGGCCGCTGCGCTCGCCCCGCCACCTCGTCGGCACGCTGGTGATCCTCGCGGTCGTGCTCACCGCCTTGGGCATCCTGCTGCCCAAGGCCATCGGAAAACCGGGACAGACGGCCAGCGGGCCGGGTTCGTCGGCGACAGCCACCTCACGCCCCGGCGTCGCGGCGCCGGTGACCGTGACGTCGACATTGCCGCCGAGGCTCACCACCCAGCCTCCGCCGTCTTCCGCGCCACCTGACCAGGACGGTGTCCGGGTCGCCAAGGAGTGGGTGACGGCATGGGCGAACCATCCCGACGGAACGACGACCGAGCAGTGGCTGAGCGGCCTGAAGCCGTACACCACCGACGAGTTCTGGTCCACGGATCTGCGGACGGTGGATCCCGCCAACATCACCGCGACCAGGGTCAACGGGGAGCCGCGGGTCGCGTCCTCGGTCACCGGGTCGATGGAGGTCGACGTCCCGACGGACGGCCCCAAGGTCCGGGTCACCGTCGTCAAGACGAACCCGGGATGGCGGGTCACCAAGTTCACCCAAGCGGGCTGACCCGATGAAGATCGGACTCATCGTCGGTGTGCTGATCACCGCGGTCTTCGCCGCGGTGGTCACCACGAGCACGGTCACCAAGGTGGTGACCGACCATGTGGAGGCGCAGTCGGGCGGGGTCGTCAAGACCTCCTGCGACGCGTCGATCGGGCCGACCCTGCCGGGACAGACCGATCGCGGTTCTTCGGACATCAACAAGCTGGACGAAGAACAGAAGGGCATCGTCGCGCTGATCATCTCGATCGGCAAGCAGCGCTCGCTGTCCCCGCGCGCGTGGCAGGTGGCGATCCAGGCCGGGATGACCGAGTCCAAGCTGCGGAACCTGACCTACGGCGACCGCGACTCGCTCGGCATCTTCCAGATGCGGCCGTCGATGGGCTGGGGCACCGTCGCCCAGGTCACCGACCCGCCTTACCAGGTCAACAAGTTCTACGACGTCCTGCTCGCGGTGCCGAACTGGGAGAACATGCGGCCCGGCGACGCCGCGCAGCGCGTCGAGCGCTCCGGCTTCCCCGACCGGTACCACAACTGGGAGCCGATGGCCGCCCTCCTCGTGCAGAACGAGGGCCAGATCGTCGACGTCGTCGGCTGCGGCACGAGCGTCGGCAGCGTGGTGCCGCCGAGCCAGGCGGCCGCGCAGGCCATCAAGTTCGCCCTCGCCGAGCAGGGAAAGCCGTACGTCTGGGGCGCCACCGGACCGAACAGCTACGACTGTTCCGGGTTGATGCTGCGGGCCTACGAGTCGGCGGGGATCATCATCCCGCGGGTTTCGCGTGACCAGTACAAGGGCGGCGCGATGCTGCCGGTGCGGCAGGCGCAGCCGGGTGACCTGCTGTTCCTCGCCACCGTGCCGTCGAACCCGGCGACCATCCACCACGTGATGATGTACCTGGGCGACGGCAAGATCGTCGAAGCGCAGCAGACCGGGGTGCCGGTGCACATCCGCGACTTCTCCTTCGACGAGGCCGAAGTGGTCGCGCAGGCGGTCCGTCCTGGCGTTTAGCATGGTGAGCGCGTGGTATCGCGATCGCGGGACCATCGGATTCACCCGAAGTGGCGGCCTGTCCACCGGCACGCGGCCGCACACTGGCAGAGGATGAAGAACGTGGCACGGAAATTCGGAAGGCGAGGCAAGCCCGCGCCGGGGAACGGCCCTGAGGTCGATCCCCGCGATCTTTTCGGCACCGCCCAGCCCGCGAGGCAGGCAGCGCGGCCGGCGTCGAGCACCCCGCTGGCCGACCAGCTGAACCAGGGCTGGCCGGGGGTCGATCCCGGCTACGTCGTGTTGCCGCGTTCGCTGGCCGAGGGGATGTCGCTGCCCTGGCAGCAGCAGATGGCCGCCCTGCTGGCCCAGTTCCACCAGGAGAACGCCCGGCTCGCCTGGCCGATCTACCGGGTGGTCCCGTCGCGCTACGAAAAGCTCGTCGATCTCGACGAGGAGCAGCTGGCGGAGGCCGGCTACCTGGTCGAGATGGACACCGAAGGCGAGATGATCTACCGCGAGCGCAGCGGCCGGAAGGTCGAGGATCCGGCGAACACGACGGTGCTCGTCTCGTGTCTGGATCCGATTCCGAAGCCTGCGCAGCGGCAGGCGCCCCCGCCGCCTTCGCAGGCCGCGCCGCCCGCGACCGGGCAGCCGCCTCGCGCTCCGGCGCCGATGAACATCGGGCCCGCGCCGGTGTGGCGTACGGTCGCGCCGCCTCCGGGGCCGCCCGCGCCGCCGTTGCCGGGTAATCAGGGGATGGCTGTGCCTGCGCCGCAGGCTCCCGCGCCTCAGGCTCCCGCCCCGCAGGCTGGCGCGCCTCAGGCACCTGCCGCGCCTCAAGCGTCGACTCAGGCACCCGCTCCGCAGCCCGCTGCGTCCCAGGCGTCGGCCTCGCAGGCTGCCGCATCTCAGGCGCCGGCCCAGCAGCCCGCCTCGCAGCCCGCCATGCCCCAAGCACCTGTGTCCCAAGCCGCCCCGCAAACGCCCGCACCTCAGGCGCCGGTGTCCCAGCCGCCGTTACCTCAGCCCACCCGGACGCAGTCGCCGCCCGGAAACCACACGCCGCCGCCTCCGCCGGTGAGCGCGCCGCCTTCAACCCCGGAAGCCCCGGCCGCCGCCGCGCCGTCGCAGGCCGAGCCGGAGCCGCCCGTGACGCCGCCGTCGTCCGCGATGCCCCCGGCTCCTCCTTCGACGCAGCCGGTGTCACCACCGCCGGGAATCCCCATGGCGCCCGAACCGGCGACCCCGCCGCGCGGTGTCCCGATGCACCGGGGCTGGTTCGACGAACTCGGCGAGAACGTGCCGGAAAGCTCGAAGGTCGACCCGCCCGAGGGTGGCGAGTTCGGCCCGACCGGCGATCCCACGGAGATCCCCTACCGCTATCGCAAGTGATGACAGGACGTCCGGGTGATGTCAGGCTTGTCCTATGTCGAGCGACCCGAACCCGGATCAGGGCTGGTACTTCAACACCAAGACGAATCAGGTCGAGCACCTGGAACGAGGCCGGAGCATCGACCTCCTTGGCCCGTACCCGGACGAGGCGACGGCCCGGCGCGCCCTGGAGATCGCCAAGGAACGCACGAAGCAGGCCGACGCCGAAGACGCCAAGTGGAACGGCGACTGATCCGCTCGTGCGGAAGCGATGACCTGAAGGGCACCTTCGAGACGATCAACGTCCCTAAAGTGCCCTTCAGGACACGCCGATCACGACCACCGGAGCCGTCGAAGCTCAGGCGTCCTGCCGCGCCAGCGCCGGCCCGAGCACGAACTCCGGGTCCACCTGCGCGGTGAGGTCTTCCCCGGCCCGCCCGCTGCCCCACGCCCGCGCGTTGCGGAGGTGGAATTCGACGCCCTGCCGCTGGTAGCGCGCCCAGTCGCGCCGCTCGCCGTCGACGGTCGCGAGCATCGAGCCCAGCGTCGCGAGGTTGTGCGCCTCGAGTTCGGCGATCGGGCGCGCGCGGCCGCGTTCGGCGGCGCGGACGTGCCGCGAGTTCTCCATCCAGCCCAAGAGGGCGTCGCCGACCTCTTCGCGCAGGAACTCGATGTCCTCGTCTTCGGTGACCTTGTTGCCCACGACGACCAGCCGCACGCCGAAGTCGCGCGCGTAGTCGGCGTACTGGCGGTACACGCCGACGCTGCGCACGGTCGGCTCGCACACCAGGAACGTCACGTCGAATCGCGTGAACAGCCCGGACGCGAACGCGTCGGCCCCGGCGGTCATGTCCATGACCACGTATTCGCCCGCGTCGTCGATCATGTGGTTCAGCAGCAGCTCCGCCGCTCCGACCTTCGAGTGGTAGCAGGCGACGCCCAGATCGTCCTCGTCGAACTGGCCGGTGACGCCGAGCCGCACACCGCCGAACTCGCGGAAGCAGCCCTGGAAGATCGGGTTGTCCTCGAACGGCCGGACCAGCCGCGACCCGCGCCCCGGCGGCGTCGTCTTGATCATCGAGGCGGCGTCCGCGATCCGCGGGTTGTCGCCGCGCAGGTATTCCTTGATCAGGCCCATGTTGTCGCCCAGCGTCGGCCACGCGATGGCCTCTTCCTCGCTCGCGCCGAGCGCGACGGCGAGGTGCTGGTTGATGTCCGCGTCGATCGCCAGAACCGGTTTCCCGTCGCCGGCCAGGTACGCGGTGAACAGCGACGCCAGCGTGGTCTTCCCGCTGCCGCCCTTCCCGACGAACGCGATCTTCACGCCACGGCCCTTCCTGTCGTTTTGAAAAGGGTATCGGTTTTCATTTCGGTCCGTAACGTACACCCGACCGGCCCGCACCCGAACGGGCGATCAACGGCGCCGGATCGGGATAGGGTTGGGTGGTGCCTCCACTCGTGATCAGGACACACGCGGCGGGAGGGGACTTCGGTCACCTCCGGGCCGAGTTCTCGCTGCCGGAGTCGTTCGGGCCCGACGTGCTCGCCGAGGCGGAGGCGGCGGTCGTCGATCCCCTCGAGTCGGCGGGGGAGCGCGAGGACGCCACCGGTCTGCCCTTCGTGACCATCGATCCGCCCGGCGCCAAGGATCTCGACCAGGCGGTGCTGGTCGAACGCGCCGAGGGCGGCGGGTTCCGGGTCCACTACGCGATCGCCGACCTGGCCGCGTTCATCCCGCCGGGTGGCGCGCTCGACAAGGAGGCGCGCCGCCGCGGGCAAACGCTCTACCTGCCCGACGGGAACGTTCCGCTTCATCCGCCGGTGTTGTCCGAGGGCGCGGCGAGCCTGCTGCCGGGGGAAACCCGGCCCGCCGTGCTGTGGACCATCGACGTCGACGCGAGCGGCGAGCCGACGGCGACCAACGTCCGCCGCGCGCTGGTCCGTTCCACCGAACAGTTCGACTACGAGACCGTCCAGGCGGCGATCGACGCGGGCGACCCGCATCCCTCGGTCGCCGCGTTGCCGGAGCTGGGCCGTCTGCGCCGCGAACTCGCGATCCGGCGTGGAGCGGTGGAGCTGCAGCTGCCGGAGCAGGAGATCAGCGGCGATCCCGACGGCGGCTGGGCGCTGATCCAGCGGCCGCGCAACGACGTCGACGCGTGGAACGCCGAGATCTCGCTGCTCACCGGCATGGCCGCGGCCAAGATCATGATCGACGCGAAGATCGGCGTCCTGCGCACGCTGCCGCAGCCCGACGCCGAGGCGGTCGAATGGCTGCGCCGGTCCGCGCAGGCGCTGAACATCGACTGGCCCGAGGGCAAGAGCGTGTCGGAATTCCTGGCCGCGCTCGACCCCGGCCAGCCCGCGTCCATGGCGCTTTTCGCCGACACCACCAGGCTTCTGCGCGGCGCCGGGTACACCGCGTTCGACGGCGAACTGCCCGCGTTGACCACCCACGCCGGGATCGGCGGCGCGTACGCCCACGTCACCGCGCCGATCCGGCGGCTGGTCGACCGGTTCGCCACCGAGATCTGTCTCGCCGTGAGCGCGGGCCGCGAAGTGCCCGAGTGGGTCCGCGCGGCGCTCGCGGAGGTGCCGGAGCAGATGACCGCGTCCGACACGCTGGCGGCGAAGGTCGAGCGTGCCTGCATCGACCAGGTCGAGGCCTGGGTGATGGCCGAGCACATCGGTGAGGAGTTCGACGCGATCGTGCTGCGGGCCGACGACGCCAAATCGGAGATCCTGATCGAGAATCCGCCGGTGATGGGTAAATGCGCGGGCGAGAAACCGCCGGAAGGCGAGCGGATCCGCGTCCGGCTCACGGCGGTGGACGTCGACAAGCGGAAACTGTCCTTCGAGCGCGCATGATCGACGATCTCGGCGAAGTCGTCCCGCTGCGTGAACCGGCGTCGCGGGTGGTGTCCCTCGTGCCGTCGCTGACCGAAGCCGTCGAGGTGAGCGCGCCGGGAAGGCTCGCGGGCGCCACGGACTACTGCACCCATCCGGTGGATCTGGACGTCCCGAGGGTGGGCGGTTCGAAGTACCCGGACGTGGACAAGGTGCTGGAACTCGAGCCGGATCTGGTGTTGGCCAACTCCGAAGAGAACCGGCCGGAGGACGTGGAACGCTTACGCGCCAACGGGGTCCCGGTCTGGGTGATGGAGGCGTCGGCGACCGTGCCCGGCGCGCTCGCCTCGATCCGGCGGATCCTGACGCAGGCCTACGACCTCACCGAACCGGATTGGCTGGTCGAGGCCGAAGAGGTCTGGCGGGAGACGCTGCCGGAGCGGTTCCGCGCGGTCGTGCCGGTCTGGCGGAAGCCGTGGATCGTGCTCGGCAGGGACACCTTCGGCGGCGACGTCCTGCATCGCGTCGGGATCGGCAACGTCTACGCGGAGCACGAAGAGCGCTACCCGCGCCCAAAACTAGACGAGCTCCAAGCGCGCTTCGCGGCCGGAGACGCGAACCTGCTCGTGCTGCCCGACGAGCCCTACGAGTTCACCGCGGACGACGGCCCCGAAGCGTTCCCCGGCGCGAAGCACGTCCTGGTTTCCGGGCGCTACCTGACCTGGTACGGCCCTTCGCTCGTCGAAGCCCACTCCCATCTCACGCGTTTAGTCCTCTGAATGCGGCAGAGCGCATCCAGAGGACTAAACGCGGGTCGTCAGAGGGTGAGACCGGTCAGGACGGTGACCCGTTCCTCGGTGAAGTCCGCCATCGCCGACGCGGGGCCTTCGCGGCCGACACCGGAGTCCTTCACGCCGCCGTAGGGCATCTGGTCGGCGCGGAAGCTCGGAACGTCGCCGACGAGCACGCCGCCGACGCGCAGTTTCGCGGACACGTCGAACGCCGTCGGCAGGTCGCGCGTGAACACTCCCGCCTGAAGACCGAAGCGCGAGTCGTTGATCCGGCGCACGCCGTCCTCCACCGACTCCACCCGCGTGATCGACACGACCGGCCCGAAGACCTCGTCGGCCATCACCGACGCGTCCTCCGGCACGTTCGCGAGCACCGTCGGCTCGACGGTCGCGCCGTCGCGCTTTCCGCCGGTCAGCAGCTCGCCGCCCGCCTCGACCGCCGCCGTGATCCACGATTCCACCCGGGAAGCGGCGTCGGTGTTGATCAGCGGGCCGACGTCGACGCCGTCAGTCCGCGGATTGCCGGTCCCGAGCGCGCGCACCTGCTCCAGCACCTTCGCCCGAAGCTCGTCGTAGACGTCGGCGTGCGCGTACACGCGCTGCACCGAGATGCACGACTGGCCGGCCTGGTACATCGCGAACGTCGCGATCCGCTGCGCCGCGAAGTCCAGATCCGTCCAATCAGGACAGACGAGCACCGCCGCGTTGCCGCCGAGTTCGAGCGCGACGTGCTTGCGCGGCACGCTGTCCCGAATACCCCAGCCCACCGGCACGGAGCCGGTGAACGACACGACCGGCAGGCGCGGATCGGTCACCAGCCGAGCCGATTCCTCGTTGCTCACCGGGAGAATCGACCAGCTTCCGGCGGGCAGATCGGTCTCGGCGAGGATCTCGCCGAGCAGCAACGCGGTCAGCGGTGTCGCGGGCGCGGGCTTGAGCACGATCGGCGCGCCGACCGCGATCGCCGGCGCCACCTTGTGCGCCACCAGGTTCAGCGGGAAGTTGAACGGCGTGATGCCCAGCACCGGGCCCTTCGGCACCCGGCGGACCAGCGCGAGCCGCCCGGTGCCGCCCGGGTCGGTGTCGAGACGCTGCAGGTCACCGGAGAACCGGCGGGCCTCCTCGGCGGCCCAGCGGAACGTCGACGCCGCGCGCCCGACCTCGCCGCGCGCCCACTTCAGCGGCTTGCCTGATTCGGCGGTGATCAGCTGCGCGAGCTCTTCGGACCGCTCACCCAAAACTCGGGACACGTGGTCCAATGCGCCCGCCCGGACGTGCGCGGGCAGCGTCGCGAACTCGTCCTGGACATCGTGCGCGGCCTGGACCGCGGTCTCGATGTCCGAAGTGGACGGAACGTGGTGTGAGCCCGCCTCGCTTCCGTCGAAGGAGTGACGGACGACGACGGTCTCGTCGCTGGTGACCGGCTTTCCGGCTACCCAGTAAGGGAATGTGGTCACTTGGAAGCCTCCGTGCGGACAGCGTGCTCCAGGACCGACAGGCCCTCTTCGAGCAGTTCGGTGGACAGGGACAGCGGCGGCAGCAGGCGGACGACGTTGCCGTAGGTGCCGCAGGTGAGGACGACGACTCCGGCCTGGTGGCAGGCCTGCGCGACCCGCTTGGTCAGGTCGGCGTCGGGTTCGGTGGTGCCCGGCTTCACGAACTCCGCGGCCAGCATCGCGCCGCGGCCACGGACGTCGCCGATCACGCCGGTTTCCTCGGCCAGCGCCCGCAGCCGCGGCAGCACCGCGTTCTCGATGCGCTTCGCCGACGCCGCGAGGTTCTCCTGGCGCATGACCTCGATCGAGCCGAGCGCCGCGGCGCACGCGATCGGGTTACCGCCGTAGGTCCCGCCGAGCCCGCCCGGCGGGACGGCGTCGAGCAGCTCCGCGCGGCCGGTGACGGCGGCGAGCGGCAGGCCGCCCGCGATGCCCTTGGCGGTGGCGATCAGGTCGGGGACGACGTCTTCGTACGTGGACGCGAACCACTCGCCGGTGCGGCAGAAGCCGGTCTGCACCTCGTCGGCGACGAACACGACACCGTTTTCGGTGCACCAGGCCGAAAGCGCGGGCAGGAAACCGGGAGCGGGTTCGATGAAGCCGCCCTCACCCTGCACCGGCTCCAGCACGACGGCCGCGACCTGGTCGCCGCCGATCTGCTTCTCGATGCGGTCGATGGCGATGCGCGCCGCCTCGGGGCCGGACAGCCCGTCGCGGTACGGGTACGAGCCGGGTACGCGGTAGACCTCGGGCGCGAACGGGCCGAAACCGTGCTTGTAGGGGATGGACTTCGCGGTCAGCGCCATCGTCAGGTTGGTGCGGCCGTGGTAGGCGTGGTCGAACACGACGACCGCCTGGCGGCCGGTCGCGGCCCGGGCGATCTTCACGGCGTTCTCGACGGCTTCGGCGCCGGAGTTGAACAGCACCGAACGCTTCTCGTGGGTGCCCGGCGTCAGCTTGTCGAGTGCTTCGCACACCTCGACGTATCCCTCGTACGGCGTGACCATGAAACACGTGTGCGTGAACCGGCCGGCCTGCTCGCGGACGCGGTCCACGACGGCGGGGGCGGCGTGGCCGACGTTGGTCACCGCGATTCCGGAACCGAAGTCGATCAGGACGTTGCCGTCGGCGTCGGTGAGCAGGCCGCCTTCGGCCGAGGTGACGTAGACCGGCAGCACCGAACTCACGCCCGCGGCGACGACGGCGGCGCGCCGCTCCTGCAGGGCGCGCGAGGCGGGGCCGGGGATCTCGGTGCGCAGCCTGCGCTGGGTTTCGGTGGTGACGGTCACGGCCAGACTCCTGCGGACGCGAGGGACGGGGTCGCCCTCCAGAATGGGAGCCCGTCCGGCGTGCGTCAGCTCGACATCTTGTCGATATCGAGGCGTAGAGTTGGACAACATGGCACTCACCCTCGCCGCCCTCGTGGCCGAACGCCCGCTCGGCCTGCGGGTGCGCGCGGCCGAGGCGGGGCTCGACCGCGCGATCGGCTGGGTCCACCCCACCGAACTGACCGATCCGCAGGCCTTCCTCGAAGGCGGCGAACTGCTGCTGACCACCGGCCTCGCCCTCGACGAGACCACCTCGCCCGGATACATCCGGCGGCTCGTCGACGCCGGCGTGGCGGGTCTCGGTTTCGGGGTCGGGCTCAGCCACGAGAACATTCCCCAGTCGCTTGTGGACACCGCGGACGAGGTCGGGCTGCCGGTGCTCGAAGTGCCGAGGAAGACGCCGTTCATCGCGATCACGAGGGCGGTCTCCCGTGCGGTCGCCGCCGACGAGTACGCCTCGCTCGTGCGCACCGGCAAGGGGCAGCAGGAACTGACCAGGACCGCCGTCGGCAAGGGCGGCCCAGGCGGGGTGGTACGCAAACTGGCGAAGCTGGTCGACGGCTGGGTACTCCTACTCGACTCCTCGGGCGCGGTCGCCGAAGCTTCGCCCTCGGCGCGACCCTTTGCCGATGAACTCCAGGACGACTTCGCGCGGCTGCGCGCGGGAACGCTGGTGACGGTGGCGGGGGAGTACGAGGTCGTCCTGCAGACGCTCGACACCCGTGCCCGGGGCGTGCTCGCCGTCGGCACCCGGGAGCCGCTCGATGCCGCGGGGCAGCACATCGTCAATACCGCGGTGTCGTTGCTTTCCCTTGCGCTGGAACAGAACCGTGAGCACGTGGACGCCGTGCGGCGGCTGCGGTCAGGGCTGTGCGACCTGCTCGCCGCGGGGCAAGCCGAACTCGCCACGCGCACGATGAAGTCGCTCTGGGGCGGTGCCCCGGAAGCGCCGTGGTCCGTGCTGGCCGTCGCAGGCCCCGCGAGCGCGCGCCGCTCGCTCGCCGACGCGCTCGACGCTGAAGTGGCCGGAGACAAGGTGTTCTTCGGTGAGTCCGGTGCGTTGGTGATCGCGCTCGGCGATGTGGAGGCGATCGTCCGGCAGGCTTCCCGGATCGGTGGGCTGCACGCCGGGTTGTCCGATCCGGTGTCCACAGTGGACTTCCCGGCCGGGCTTCGGCAGGCGAAACAGGCGGCGGAAGCGGCGAAGACCGAGCGTTCGCCATTGGTCCGGTTCGCCGAACACGCCGGGCGCGGCTTCCTGGAGATGGTCGATTCCCAAGCGGCGCAAGCGTTTTCGGACAGTCTGCTGGCGCCGCTGCGGCACCATGACGAGACCGGCCGTGGTGAGCTCGTCGCTTCGCTGACCTGCTGGCTCGAACACCACGGTCACTGGGATCTGGCGTCCGCGCGGCTCGGCGTCCACCGGCACACCTTGCGCAACCGCATGCGCAAGGTCGCCGAGCTGACCGGCCGCGATCTCGATTCGCCAGGGGTGCGCGCCGAATTCTGGCTCGCGCTGCAGGTCAGCGCTCGGACCTGACCAACGCGATCGGCGAGTCGCCACAGCGCCGCAGCTGAGTGCCGGTCTCCGTCGTGACCGGCTCCGCGCCGGCGGACCACCAGGCCGGGACGTCGATGTCGCGGACCAGCGATCCGGTCGCCTGGCGCGCGTTGTTCGAGACGATGACCCGGCCTTGGGCGTTGACCAGCGCCGCGCGGCCACCGAGCGCCCGCAGCTTCAGTTGCAGCAGGCGCTCGACCTCGCGCACGTAGATGTCCGCGCCGACGACCCCCGCGAAGGTCCCGTCACGCCGGACGGGAACCGTGAAGGTCAGCGTGTACTCGTCGGTGCAGAGGTAGTCGACGTACGGGCCGTTGATATGGCGGCGGCCGGTGTCACGCGGGACGGTGAACCACGATTGCCGGGTGTAGTCCAGGAAGTTCTCGCTGCCCGGATCGAGGCTGATGACCAGTTGCGCCGGCTCGTCGTCCCCGGTCTCGGTCCACCATTCGAAGGCGAATTCCTGATCGGCCAGCGCGTTCGGCGCGCTGATGAACCCGGCGCCGACGACCAGGCCGCCGAGGACGTCGAAGACCTGCGGCCGGAGGCGGGTCAGGTCTTCGGCGGTGGCATCGGTGGAGGCGGCCAGGAGCCCCTCGGCGCCGGCCAGTAGCGGCTTCAGCCGGCCGAAGACGTCCTCGACCAGGGTGGATACCTGTTCCACGACCTCGGAACCGGCGGACGGTGTGTCGTTCACGATGCTCACCTCGGATGCGCGGATGCCGCAGCTTAAGGGGCCAGAAGGTCTAAATGCACGTCCGCCAGCCGGTCTATCGCTTCGAGGATGTGCTCCTCGGTGAGCTTCCTGGCCAGCTCGCCGTCCCCCTGCGCGATGGCGGCGGCGATCGCGCGGTGTTCGGCGTAGGCGTTCTCGCGGGTGCCGTGCGGCTCGAGCGGCAACCACAGCAATCCGCCTCGTTCGCTCTGCAACTGCACTTCTTCCCTGGTCAGCCGCGGCGATTGGGCGGCCGCGGCGACTTCGAGATGGAACTGGCGCTCGGCGCGCGACGCTTCCGCGCCGGTGGCCGTGCGGATGTCCTCCGTCGCCAGTTCGAGCCGCTCGATGTCTTCGGGCGAACTCCGCTCGGCGGCGAGTTTGGCGGCGGCGCCCGCGATGGCGAGGTAGTGATCGCCGACGTCGCGAAGCTCGGACAGCGAAACCGTGCGAAGGCGCTCTCGCCACGAAGCGGCCGAAGGGTTGGCAGGCGTCTTCACGAAGCTTCCGCCGCCTCGGCCGCGTCGCGTCTCGACAAGGCCCTGCTGTCGCAAGGCCACGAGCGCTTCGCGGACCGTCACGGTGGAGACGCCGAACTGGGCGGCCAGCTCGGCTTCGCTCGGCAGCTGCTCCGAGTCGGCCAGCAGCCCGAGAGTGATGGCGTCGACCAGCCGCGCGGTGACCGCTTCCGCCCGGCCGATCTGGTCGAGCGGAGCGAACATCGCTGATCGCGCGCTGTGCGACATCCCCTTACGCATGGTGGCCCTTCGCCCGTACCGCTACCCGATGGAAGCAATCTTGCCCCATCGTCTTGTCATTTAACATCTGGACTTATATGTTTTAGCTCCCTCGCCGCCCCAAAAGGGAGCAAGGGACCTTTGCTATCGCCTCACGCCCCCAGGCCCAGTAGCCAGGAGCTCTCGTGCAGCAGTTGAAGCACTTCATCGGCGGTGAGTACAGCGGATCCGCGTCGGGCCAGGTCGCCGACGTCGTCGATCCCGTCACCGGCCGCCCGTATCGCACCGCCGCCGTCGCCGGCCCGGAAGATGTCGACCGCGCGCTCAAGGTCGCGGCCGCGGCCTTCGAAACCTGGCGCGACACCACGCCCGCGCAACGCCAGCTCGCGCTGCTGAAGATCGCCGCCGCCGTCGAAGCACGCGCGGAAGAGATCGTGCTCGTCGAATCGGCGAACACCGGCAAGCCGATCGCGCTCACCGCGGCCGAGGAGCTGCCGGCGATCGTCGACCAGTTGCGGTTCTTCGCGGGGGCCGCGCGTGTCCTCGAAGGACGGTCGGCGGGCGAGTACATGGAAGGGCATACCTCTTTCGTCCGCCGAGAACCGATCGGCGTGTGCGCGCAGGTTACGCCGTGGAACTATCCGCTCCTCATGGCGGTCTGGAAGATCGCGCCCGCCCTCGCCGCGGGGAACACCGTGGTGCTCAAACCGGCCGACACGACGCCCGCGTCGACCCTGCTCTTCGCCGAGATCTGCGCCGAATTCCTGCCGCCCGGCGTGCTCAACGTGATCTGTGGCGACCGCGACACCGGGCGCGCGCTCGTCGAGCACGAGATCCCCGCGATGGTGTCCATCACGGGGTCCGTGCGGGCCGGGATCGAGGTCGCCGCTTCGGCCGCGAAGGACGTGAAGCGCGTACACCTGGAGCTCGGCGGTAAAGCGCCCGTAGTGGTCTTCGCGGACGCTGACATCGAAGCGGCCGCAGAGGGCATCGCCGCCGCCGGGTACTTCAACGCGGGCCAGGACTGTACGGCGGCTACGCGGGTCCTCGTCGCTGACGAAGTCCACGACACCTTCGTCGCCGCCCTCACGCGGCAGGCGCAGGCGACCACCACCGGCAAGCCCGACGACACGTCGGTCACCTACGGCCCGCTCAACAACGCCGCGCAACTCGACCGGGTCGCCGGGTTCGTCGACCGGCTGCCTGACCACGCGATAGTCCACTGTGGAGGTAAGCGGCAGGGGGACGAGGGTTACTTCTACGAACCGACGGTGATCTCCGGCGTCCGGCAGGACGACGAGATCAGCCAGACGGAGATCTTCGGCCCGATCATCACCGTGCAGCGTTTCGAGACCGAAGCCGAAGCGCTCGCCGCGGCCAACGGCGTCGAGTACGCGCTCGCGTCGTCCGTGTGGACCACCGACCACCAGCGGGCGATGCGGCTGGCGGCGAAGCTCGACTTCGGCTGCGTGTGGATCAACACGCATATCCCGCTGGTCGCCGAGATGCCGCACGGCGGCTTCAAGAAGTCCGGCTATGGCAAGGACCTCTCGCTCTACGGCCTCGAGGACTACACCCGCGTCAAGCACGTGATGAGTGCGCTGTGACGACCACCGAAAGGCAGGCCATGCCGCATCAAGCGCCCGCGACCGCCGCGGGGGAGCAAGGGACCTTTGCTATCACTTCCGCAGGTGGAGGCGACATTCCGGCCATCCGCCTGCGCGGGTTGCGCAAGGAGTTCGGCCAGGTCCACGCGGTCGACGGCGTCGATCTCGACATCCCGCCCGGCGAGTTCTTCTCGATGCTCGGCCCGTCCGGCTCCGGCAAGACGACCGTGCTCCGCATGATCGCCGGCTTCGAGCTGCCGACGGCGGGCACGATCGAACTGCACGGCCGCGACGTCAGCCGTCTCGCGCCCTTCGACCGCGACGTCAACACGGTCTTCCAGGACTACGCGCTCTTTCCGCACATGACCGTGCAGCAGAACGTCGAGTACGGCCTCCGGGTGAAGCGGGTCCCCCGCGCGGAGCGACGCCAACGCGCGAAGGAAGCTCTCGACACCGTCCGGCTCGGCGAGTTCGGCGAGCGCAAACCCGACCAGCTCTCCGGCGGCCAGCGTCAGCGCGTCGCCCTCGCCAGGGCACTGGTGAACCGGCCGAAGGTGCTCCTGCTCGACGAACCACTCGGCGCGCTCGACCTGAAACTGCGCCACACCATGCAGACCGAGCTGAAACAGATCCAGCGCGACGTCGGCATCACCTTCATCTTCGTCACCCACGACCAGGACGAGGCGTTGACGATGAGCGACCGCATCGCCGTGTTCAACGCCGGCCGGATCGAACAGGTCGGCTCACCGGTCGAGGTCTACGAGCGGCCCGCGTCGGCGTTCGTCGCCGGTTTCGTCGGCACCTCGAACCTGCTCAGCGGCGGCGGAGCCGAGAACATCATCGGCAAACCCGGTGTGTTCAGCATCCGTCCGGAGAAGATCCGCATCGACGCCGATCTCTCGAAATCCGCCGAGGTCGGCGAAACCAGCGCCACCGGCACCGTCACCAACACCGTCTACGCCGGCGCGACCGTGCGCTACGAGGTCACCCTCGACGCCGGCGGCCAGCTCTCCGTGGTCCGGCAGAACACCGCCGAGCCCGCGGACTTCGATGGCGGCCGCGTCCGCCTGAGCTGGCGGCACGAACACAGCTTCCGCGTCCCCGAAGCCGGTTAGCCCTCCCCAGCACCGAAAGGTTGTTCAATGAAGAACAGGAAACTCGCGCTCGCCGGCCTGCTCGGCGCCGGCCTGCTCGTGGCCGCCTGCGGCACCTCCGGATCCAGTTCGACCGCGGCCGCGCCCGGCGGGCAGGGCTTCACCGCGCCGAAGCTCGACGCGCTCGCGCAGCTCGGCCAGCCGGAAGGCCAGGTCAACGTGCTGGCCTGGCCCGGCTACGCGGAGAACGGCTCCAACGACCCGGCCGTCGACTGGGTCACCGGTTTCGAGAAGGAGACCGGCTGCAAGGTCAACGTCAAGGCGTTCGGCACCTCCGACGAGGCCGTGAGCCTGATGAAGACCGGACAGTACGACGTCATCTCCGCCTCCGGCGACGCTTCGCTGCGGCTCATCGCGGCCGGTGACGTCGAACCGGTGAACACCGCGCTCGTGCCGAACTACGCCGACGTCTTCGACTTCCTCAAGAACCGCCCGTGGAACAGCGTGAACAACGTGTCCTACGGCGTGCCGCACGGCTGGGGCGCGAACCTGCTCACCTGGCGCACCGACAAGGTGAACCCGGCGCCGACGTCTTGGTCGGTCATGTTCGACGCGAACAGCCCGTACAAGGGCAAGATCACCGCTTACGACTCGCCGATCTACATCGCCGACGCCGCGCTGTACCTGCAGACGCACAAACCCGAACTCGGCATCAAGAACCCGTACGCCTTGGACGACAAGCAGTTCCAGGCCGCCGTCGACCTGCTCAAGCAGCAGCGCCCCATGGTCGCGGAGTACTGGTCGGACTACCTGAAGGAGAGCCAGGCGCTCAAGAGCGGAGACGCCGTCGTCGGCACCGCCTGGCAGGTGACGGTGAACCTGACCAAGAGCGAGGGCGCGCCGGTCGAATCGGTGCTGCCGTCCGAAGGCGCGACCGGCTGGTCGGACACCTGGATGGTGGGCGCGAAGTCGCCGCACAAGACGTGCTCGTACAAGTGGCTGAACCACATCGTCAGCCCCAAGGCGAACGCGCAGGTGGCCGAGTACTTCGGTGAATCGCCATCGAACCCCAAGGCGTGCGCAGAAACCAAGAACAAGGCGCACTGCGAGACCTTCCACGCCGGTGACGCCGCGTACGCCTCGAAGATCCAGTACTGGACGACGCCGATCGCGCAGTGCCTCGACGGCCGCACCGACGTCAAGTGCAAGGACTACGGCGAGTGGACCCGCGCCTGGACCGAGATCAAGGGCTGACCTCCCGAACTCCGGGAGCGGCCGGTGGGCCCCCCACGCCGGCCGCTCCCGGTCCCATTCCTAGGTGGAGACGATGACGACCACCCTCGATTCGCCGAGGCGGAAGACCTCCGCCTTCCTGTACCGCAAACCCAGGCTGCGACTGGGAATCCTGCTCTCCGCGCCGATGCTGTGGCTCGGCCTGGCCTATCTCGGCGCGCTGGCCGCGTTGTTCGTGACCGCATTCTGGAGCACCGACGTCTTCACCGGCCAGGTCGTCACCAAATGGTCGCTGAACAACTTCATCACCCTCTTCAACGATGCGGTGTACCGCACGATCACCCTCCGGACGGTCGGGATCGCCGCGCTCGTCACGGTGGTCACCGCGATCATCGCCTTCCCGATGGCGTTCTACATGGCCAAATTCGCCTCGCCGAGGGCGCGGCGCCTCCTGGTGATCGCCGTCATGACGCCGTTGTGGGCGAGCTACCTGGTGAAGGCCTACGCGTGGCGGACCATGTTGTCCGGCAACGGGGTCCTGCACTGGCTGCTGAACCCGTTCGGCCTCGACACCCCCGGCTACGGCGTGCTCGCGACCGTGATCACCCTGTCGTATCTTTGGCTGCCATACATGATCCTGCCGATCTACGCCGGCCTGGAGCGGCTGCCGAACTCGCTGGTGGACGCTTCGGGTGACCTCGGCGCCCGGCCGTTCCGGACGTTCCGCTCGGTGGTGCTGCCGGTGACCTTCCCGGCCGTCGTCGCCGGCTCGATCTTCACGTTCTCGTTGTCGCTGGGCGACTACATCGCGGTGAAGATCGTCGGCGGCACGTCGCAGATGCTCGGCAACGTCGTCTACGACAACATCGGCGCGGCCAACAACCTGCCGTTCGCGGCGACCGTCGCGACCGTACCCGTGGTGATCATGCTCGCCTACCTCGCCGCCGTGCGCCGCACGGGCGCGCTGGACAACCTGTAGGAGCGCGCGATGCGGCTTTCCCGGACGACCAAATACCTTCTGCTGGCGGCGCTGGTGCTCGGCCTCGCGGTGATCTACTTCCCGCTGCTGGTGGTCCTGCTCAATTCGTTCAACGCGGACACCACCTTCGGGTGGCCGCCGTCGAGCTTCACCCTCGAATGGTGGGGCCGGGCCGCGGAGAATCAGGGCGCGCTGAACGCATTGTGGACGAGTGTCCAAGCAGGACTCGCCGCGACCGCGATCGCCTTGGTGCTGGGCACTATGGCGGCTTTCGCGCTGCAAAAGTATCGCTTCTTCGGCCGCAATCAGGTGTCGCTGCTGATCATCCTGCCGATCGCGCTGCCCGGTATCGTCACCGGTATCGCGCTGAACAACGCCTTCCGCACGATCCTAGGCATCGATCTCGGCCTGTTCACCGCGATCGTCGCGCACGCGACGTTCTGCATCGTGGTGGTGTTCAACAACGTCGTCGCGCGTCTGCGGCGGATGGGCGGCAACCTCGAAGAGGCGTCGATGGACCTCGGCGCCGACGGGCTCACGACGTTCCGGCTGGTGACCTTCCCGATGCTGCGTTCGGCCCTCCTGGCGGGCGGCCTGCTGGCGTTCGCCCTGTCGTTCGACGAAATCATCGTCACGACGTTCACCCTCGGGACCGGGCTGGAGACCCTGCCGATCTGGATCCTGAACAACCTGTTCCGGCCGAACCAGGCCCCGATCGTCAACGTCGTGGCGGCGGTGCTGATCCTGGCGTCGACGGTGCCGGTCTACCTGGCGCAACGGCTTTCCGGCGACACGACTTCGGGCGGCAGGTTGTAGCCGCACCTACCGAAAGGAATCCGTCGCTTCCCGAAGCGCCGCCAGCATCCCTGGATCCGTCACCGCGTGCCCGGCCGCTTCCAGCAGCTCCAGCTTCGAATCCGGCCAGGCCCGGTGCAGCTCGTAAGCCGTCACCGGCGGGCACACCGCGTCGTACCGTCCCTGCACGATCACGCCAGGAATCCCGGCGAGCTTCCCGGCCTCCCGGATCAGCTGCCCTTCCTCGAGCCACGCGCCATGACAGAAGTAGTGCAGCGCCAGCCGGGCGAACGTGACCGCGAACTCCGGTGACGCGTACTGGTTGCGGAAGGCCGGATCCGGGCGCAGGCAGACGATCGCGCCTTCCCAGGCGCTCCACGCGACGGCGGCGCGCTCCCGGATCGCCCGATCGGGGTGATAGACGAGCTCGCGGTACGCCGAAAGAGGGTCGTCGCGGCGGTCCTCGGGGATCGGGGCGAGGAACGCTTCCCACTCCCGGGGGAAGAGGTTCGCGGCGCCGCCGTTGTAGATCCAGTCGAGTTCGCTCCGCCGGACGGTGAAGACTCCGCGCAGGATGATCTCGCTGACGCGGCTCGGGTGGGTTTCGGCGTAGGCGAGGGCGAGGGTCACGCCCCACGAGCCGCCGAAGAGCTGCCACTGGTCGAGATTCAGCCGTTCGCGCAGCTTTTCCATGTCCGACACGAGATGCCAGAGGGTGTTGGCCGACAGGTCGACGTCCGGCGTGCCGATATGCGGAGTGCTGCGGCCGGCGCCGCGCTGGTCGAACAGGATGATGCGGTAGGCCTCGGGGTCGAAATGCCGCCGGGCCATCGAGGAGATACCGCTACCAGGGCCTCCATGCAGGACGACCACGGGTTTGCCGTCCGGGTTCCCGGCTTCCTGGCAGTAGATCCGGTGCCCGTCGCCGACGTCGAGCATGCCCTCGGCGCGCACGTGGATCGGCGGGTACAGGTCGTCCATAAGGACACTCTGCCCGAATCGGCGAGTGTCCGAAGGGTGGGGGCCCGCCCCCGCCGCCGGGCTGAGCGGGCCCCCGGTCTTCGGTCGCGTCAGCAGCCCGCCGTGGCGGCCACGTTCGCGAATCCCTTCCCGGCGCCGGTCACCTTGTTGCTCGCGCAGACCTTGTTCCCCGTCGCGGCCTTCACGAGATAGAAGCCGTACGCGTAGGAGGACCGCACGTCCGCGGTGTTGCCGGAGAAGGTGTTGCCGCGGCCCCAGCCGTCGAGCTGGACATGGACCTCGAAGCCGCCGTAATTCGCGTCGTGCACGAAGACCTTGCTGCCCCGGTTGTCCGCGACCACGTAGTTGTTGCCCTTCATGTCCACCCAGCTGTCGGCGAAGTGCTCGCCGCTCTGCCCGGTGCCGTCGAAGACGTTGCCGCGCAGTTCACCGCCGGTGGTGCCTTCCTTGATGTCGATCGACTCGGCTCGCACGTTCGGGCCGATCTTGTTGTTCAGCGCCTTGTTGCGGTCGCTCCGGTCGGGTGTGCCGCCGGGCCAGTTGCCCTTCGCGGAGCCGAAGTAGATGCCTTCGCCGTAGCCCGCGTACTCGCGGCCGGTGTCGGTCACCTCGGAGTTCTTCACGACGTTGTCGGTGCTCGTGTACTGGAAGTGGATGCCCTCATGGCCGACGCCGGTGACCTTGATGCCGTCCACGACGGTGTTCTTGACGCCTGTCGCCATCAGGCCCTTCTGGCCACCGGTGAGGGTGAAGCCGGTCAGGTTCCAGTAGCTGCCGGTGAGTTCCAGCGTGCGCCCGGCCGAGGCCTTGATGACCGCGCTCCGGGGCCCCTTCAGGGTGATGCGGCTGCTGGACGTGCCGCTCTTCGCCGCCTTGAAGTTGCCCGTGAAGGTCTTGTCGGCCGCGAGTTCGATGACAGTCCCCGGAGTGACCGAAGCGAGCGCCGCCGTGAGCTGCTCCGAAGTCCCTACGCGGACCGTCGCGGCCTGTGCGGGGTACGCCGCCAGCGTGGACAGCAGGGCGGCACCGGTCGCGATGGCCAGAACCCGCTCACGAACACGCATCCGTGGTCCTCCTCGTCGAGGGATCGAAGCTCGGTCGTGGCGGCGACGGGCTAGACGTTAAGCCTCTTTACGAACGTGCGTCAAGGACATGATTGAAGTTCATATACGTGAACAACTAAAGGAGGGTCGCCCTGCGCGGCCCTCCGGAAAAGAGAGCAAGGGACCTTTGCTACCGCCCTCTGGCGGTACTGACCGGCCGTGTGGATTTCGGTGCGTTGGACGACCCGAAATCCACTCGGTTACCGCAGGGGGAGCAAGGGACCTTTGCTACCACGCTCCCCGGCGGGTGGGGTGGTAGCAAAGGTCCCTTGCTCCCTTTTCGCAGGTCAGGGGCGGGTCAGTCGTGGAACGAGTGCTCCGGAGCCGGGAACTCGCCTCGCCGGACGTCCTCCGCGAACGCCGTCGCGGCCCCCGCCAGCACGCCGGCGAGGTCGGCGTACTTCTTCACGAAGCGAGGGGTCCTGCCGCGTCGAAGCCCGGCCATGTCCTGCCAGACGAGCACCTGCGCGTCGCAATCCGGCCCGGCGCCGATGCCGACGGTCGGGATCTTCAGTTCGTGCGTGATCCGCTTCGCCGCTTCGGCCGGCACCATCTCCATGACGACCGCGAAGGCGCCGGCCTCCTCCAGGGCGAGAGCGTCGGCGAGCAGCGCTTCGGCAGCTTCGCCGCGCCCCTGGACTCGATAGCCGCCCAGATTGTGTTCACTCTGCGGGGTGAATCCGATATGTCCCATCACGGGGACACCGGCCGACGTCAGCGCCTCGACATGCGGAGCGAATTTCCGCCCGCCTTCGAGTTTCACCGCGTGCGCGCGGCCTTCCTTCATGAACCGCACCGAGGTTTCCAGCGCCTGCTGCGGCGAGAGCTGATACGAGCCGAACGGCAGATCGGCCACGACCAGCGCCCGCTTCACCGATCGGGTCACCGCCCGCACCAATGGCAGCAGCTCGTCCACCGTCACCGGAAGCGAAGTGTCGTAACCGAAGACGTTGTTCGCCGCGGAATCCCCGACGAGCAGCACGGGAATGCCCACTTCGTCGAACAGCGCGGCGGTGTACATGTCGTAGGCGGTGAGCATCGGCCACGTTTCGCCGCGCTCTTTCATGTCCCGAAGATGATGTACGCGGACTTTCTTCCCAGAGGTGGCCTGGGGCGCCGCGCCGGTCCCGTACGGAGCCGCGAGCTCGCCGGAATCCTTTTCGGTGGCAGACATCCTTGTCGACCGTCCTTCCCTCGAGGCCTCGAAGAGGTCCCCGGGTCGTGGAGTGAACAGGCCAAGCCTGACATGCCGATATGACCGTCCCAAGGCCCTGCGACCAGCTTCACACAGCGCCGTCACACCCGCGAATGAGGAAATTCAGACCAGAGGATGATGATCGTTGACAACCACGCAGGGTTGTGTGACGTCAAGTAAGTACAGCTGTCGATCTCCTGTGTGTATCGCGAAGGACCAGAATGGCAAACCCAGTGCGCCGAGTCGCGCCGTGGAAGGCGAGGGCGGGCGGGATCGTCGCCACCCTCGTGCAGCTCGCGGCCGTGTTCTCGGTGATCCTCCTGCTCGCCGGCGGGGTGAAGGGGCCGGTGCTCAGGACGGGTGACATCGCCTTCTCGGCCTTGAGCATCCCGACGAACGCGAGCCTCGTGATCGTCCTGCTGCTGGTCGTCCTCGGCGCCGCGCTCCGCCGCCGCAAACGCGCCGCGCTCTACACGCTGCTGCTGTTCCAGGTCGGTGGGCTGGCGGTGACGCTGGCCTTCCAGGCCGCGCTGCTGTGGTCGCCCGAGCTGCTGAAACTCGGTCCGTGGCAGGTCCGGCACATTCCGCACCAGGTGTGGGTGCTGGCCATCGCCGACCTGATCTCCCTCGGCATGATCGCGCTGCTCTGGATCCTGCGCCCGGCGTTCCCCGCCCGGCTGGCGCCCGGCGCGTGGCGCGACGGGCTCACCGTCCTGTTCGGCGGCCTGGCCGCGGTCATCCTCGTCGGCTGGGGCTTGAGCGAAGCCTTTCCCGGTCGTCTCGCCGACACCTGGGAGCGTTTCGCCTGGGTCGTCAACCACACGACCGGTGAGAACATCCAGCTTCGCAGGGTCGGCATCGGCGAAGGCCCGGCCTGGCTCGACCTCGTTCTCGACCTCAGCGCGACGGCCGTCGCGACGGCCGCGTTGTACACGCTCTTCCGTGGCGTGCGTAGCCGTCGCTTGAGGACAGACGAGGAAGAACTGCGCGTACGCCGTCTTCTTGCCGAACACGGCGAAGACGACTCTTTGGGTTATTTCGCCACCAGGCGCGAGAAGAGCGTCGTCTTCTCGCCCAACGGCCGCGCCGCCGTGGCCTACCGAGTGCTCGCGGGCACCAGCGTCGCGAGCGCGGACCCCATCGGTGATCCCGACGCCTGGCCCGACGCGGTCCGCGCCTGGCTGAACGAAGCGCGCACCTACGGCTGGACGCCCGGCGTGCTCGGCGCGAGTGAACGTGGCGCGAAGGTCTACGCCGACGCGGGCCTGCGCGCGCTGGAAATAGGTGACGAAGCCGTCCTCGACGTCCGCGACTTCAGCCTCGCCGGGCCGGAACGGCGCTCGGTCCGGCAAGCGGTCAAACGGATCGAACGGGCCGGATACACCACGAAAGTCCGCCGGCACAGCGAAATCCCGGCCGAGGAAATGGCCAAGCTCCTGCTGCACGCGCAGCAGTGGCGCGGAGCGGAGACCGAGCGCGGCTTCTCGATGGCGCTCGGCAGGCTCGGTGATCCGAGCGACGGTCGCAGCGTGATGGTGGAGGCGTACGACGCCAAGGGCGAGCTTCGCGGCATGCTGTCGTTCGTGCCGTGGGGCCGTCGCGGTCTGTCGCTCGACCTGATGCGACGCGACCGCGACGCCGAAAACGGGCTCAACGAATACATGGTCGCGGAGGTCGTCGCGGCGAGCTCACGCCTTGGCGCACAACGGATTTCGCTGAACTTCGCGATGTTCCGCGCCGTCTTCTCCGAGGGGGAGCGGATCGGCGCGGGCCCGGTGCTGCGCGCATGGCGCGGCGTCCTCAGCATGGCTTCGCGCTTCTTCCAGCTCGAATCGCTCTACCGGTCCAACGCCAAGTACGGCCCCGGCTGGGAGCCGCGTTTCCTGTGCTACTCCTCGGCTCGGCGACTGCCGCGGGTCGGCATCGTCGCCGGCGCGCTCGAAGGATTCGTCCCGACAGGACGGTCGGGGCGAGCGCTGAAGCTGGAGACCGTCACCGACGAATTCGTCGCCGAGGTCCACCGCATCGAAGCGAACGCGGCCACCCCCGCGCCGAAACAGGTGCGGCGCCCCGATCAGGTCCGGGTGCGGATGGCGAAGCTGGATCGCCTGCGCGAAGCAGGGATCGATCCCTATCCGGTCGGTTTCGCCCGGGAGGACCAGCTCGGCGACGTCGTTTCGAAGTTCGGGGATCTGGGCCCGGACACCCACACCGGTCATCGGGTCCGAGTCGCGGGCCGGGTGCTCGCGATGCGGAATCTCGGCGGGCTGTGTTTCGCGCGGGTCAAGGATTTCAGCGGTGAGATCCAGCTGATGCTCGACGCCTCCGTACTCGACCCCAGTGGCTGGCGGCGTGGTGTCGACCTCGGCGACCACGTCGGCGTGAGCGGGCAGGTCGTGACGTCCCGGCGTGGTGAGCTTTCCGTGCTCGTCGACGAATGGACCGTCACCGCGAAGAGCCTGCATCCGTTGCCGGATAAGCGAAAGGGCCTCACCGACCCGGAGACGCGGGTGCGGCAGCGCTATCTGGACCTCGCGGTGAACCCGGATTCGACGGCGATGCTGCGGATGCGCTCGACCGTGGTGCGCGCGGTGCGGGAACGCCTGCACCAGGGTGACTATCTCGAAGTCGAAACGCCGATGCTGCAGACCGTGCACGGCGGCGCCAACGCGCGTCCGTTCATCACGCATATCAACGCCTACGACATGCGGATGTACCTGCGGATCGCCCCCGAGCTCTACTTGAAGCGGTTGTGCGTGGCCGGCGTCGAGCGCGTTTTCGAATTGAACCGGAACTTCCGCAACGAAGGCGTCGACGCGACGCACAACCCCGAATTCACCATGCTGGAGGCGTACCAGGCGTACGCCGACTACAACACGATGCGGACCCTGACGCGCGAACTCGTGCAGTGCGCCGCGGAAGCCGCATACGGCGCGCAGGTCGTTCGTCGTCCGGGGCCGGACGGGACGGTCGTCGAGTACGACATCTCCGGCGACTGGCCGGTGATCCCGGTGCACGAAGCCGTCTCGGCGGCGCTCGGGGAGACGATCGACGCGAGCACCTCGGTCGCCGACCTCCAGCGGTTCTGCCGCGCGGCGGGAGTGCCGGTGAACGAGGAGGCCGGGCACGGCGATCTCGTGCTCAAGGCGCACGAGCACCTGGTCGAAGGCGCGACTGTGCTGCCGACGTTCTACACCGACTACCCGACCGACGTGTCGCCGCTGACCCGCCAGCATCGGGTGGACCCGCGGCTGGCCGAACGCTGGGACCTGATCGCGTTCGGCTCCGAAGTCGGCACGGCCTACACCGAGCTGACCGACCCGCTCGAACAACGGCGGCGGCTGGAGGCCCAGTCGCTGCGCGCGGCGAGCGGGGACGTCGAGGCGATGGAGCTGGACGAGGACTTCCTGCTCGCGCTCGAACACGGCATGCCGCCGACCGGTGGGCTCGGGATCGGTGTCGACCGGCTGCTGATGATGCTGACCGGGGCGTCGATCCGGCAGACGGTGCTGTTCCCGTTCGTCCGGCCTCAGGGGTAGCGGGGGAGCAAGGGACCTTTGCTATCACTTCTCTCAACGTCGAGACAAGTGATAGCAAAGGTCCCTTGCTCTCTTTCCGCAGGTGGGAGCGATCACTGTGTGGATTTCGGGTCATCCAACGCACCAAAATCGACACGGTCGGTACTCGTCGCTACGTGCCGTAGGGGGTGTGTGGATATAGGGACACTCAACGTCTCTATATCCACACACCCCATCCCGGCGACGACCCGTGGTAGCAAAGGTCCCTTGCTCTCTTCCTGGCCGAATCGCCCCGGCAAGCCGGTGCCGGATGCCATGATCCCCTTCCCAACGGAAGGAGCCGCCATGGCTGGAAACGTTCCCCCGGTCGCCGACGAGCGCGAAGGTCTCCTCGCCTACCTCGAACAGCAGCGCCACGTCCTGCGGATCGCGGCACACGGCCTCACGGAAGAACAAGCCAGAGCCACCCCGACCAGAAGCTCGCTGAGCGTCGGCGGCCTGATCAAGCACACCGCGTTCACGGAAGACGGCTGGATCGACATCCTGCTCCAGAAGCCCTCGAAGCCGATGGACGAAGCGATGAAGGAGTACGAAGCCGGCTACGTGATGGCTGACGGTGAGACGCTTGAAGACGTTTTCGCGCGCTACGACGAGGTCGCCCGCCGTACCGCGGACGTCATCGCCGAGATAGCCGACCTCGGCCAGCCGGTCCCCGTGCCGAAGGGCGTGCCCTGGTATCCGCAGGACGTCGACGCCTGGTCGGTCCGCTGGGTGCTGCTCCACCTCATCGAGGAGACCGCGCGCCACGCCGGGCACGCCGACATCATCCGCGAGCACATCGACGGCGCGACGGCGATCCCGCTGATGGCCGCCGCGGAAGGCTGGCCGGAGACGCCCTGGCTCAAGCCCTGGTCGCCGGGTCAGAGCGACTAGAACTCACAGCGGCTGAACCCAACAGCCCTCAGAACAAGGTCGGTTCGTCCGCCAAAGCGCCTTCGATGACCAGCATCCGGCGCTTGGTGGCGACCCCTCCGCGCGCGGAGAAACCGCCGTCCTTGCCGCCCGCGGCGAGCACGCGGTGGCACGGCACGATGATCGGGAACGGATTCCGGCCCATCGCCTGCCCCACGGCCTGGGCGCCGCCGGGCATGCCGAGGATGTTCGCGATGTCGCCGTACGTCAGCGTCTTGCCCGCGGGGATGGTGCGGATGAACTCGTAGACCCGGTGGTGGAAGTCCGGTACTCCTTCGTAGTCGAGGCCGACGCCGGTGAGATCCGTGCGCTTGCCGTCCATCAACGAGACGATCCCGTCGATCGCGCGCTGGATCTCGCCAGGCGGTGTGGATTCCGTCGCTTCGGGAAGGCGCGCGGTCAGTCGCGCCCTCGTCTTCTCTTCACTGCCCTCGGGGAGCTGGACCGCGACGACCCCGCGTTCGCTCCACGCGATGCCGCAGTCGCCGATCGCGGTGCCGAACACGGAATAGCCCGGTGCCGTCATGTGCCCAGGGTACGAGAGCGGTCCGACAGTTTCGGGTTCACCGCCATGCCGCGGTGCCGCCGGAGCCGTGGCTGCGGTAGGAGTATGCACATGAGCGACCTCGTGCTTGACCACCTCGTCTACGCCGGGCCGGACCTCGAAGAGGCCGTCGCGCGCGTCGCCGAGCTGACCGGCGTCACGCCGGTACGCGGCGGAAGGCATGTCGGGTTCGGTACGGCCAACTATCTGGCCGATCTGGGCGCCGGTGCCTATCTCGAGGTGGTCGGTCCCGATCCGGACCAGCCCGAGCACATCGGGCCGCGCCCGTTCGGTATCGACGAGCTGACCGCGCCCGCCCTGGTCACCTGGGCAGCACGGGTGGACGGCATCGACGAAGCGATCGCGGAAGCTCGTGAACGTGGTTACGACCCGGGCGAAGCGTCCGAGATGTCGCGGACCACCGACGACGGCGAACTGCTGACCTGGCGTCTCACCGGCGCCGGCAATCTCGACGGGCTCGCGCCCTTCCTCATCGACTGGGGGAGTACCCCGCATCCGACGACGCGGGAGCTCCCGACGATCCCGCTGCTCATGGTCACCGGCGTCCACCCCGAGCCCGCCGCGGTCGAATCCGCGGTCCGCGCGCTCGGGATGGACATGCTCGTCCGGCGTGACACGAAGCCCGGCCTGGTGGCCGTGCTGACGAACTCAGCGGGGAAGCAGGTCGCGCTGAGCTGAGCGGGTCACGACGGTGCCCTCTCGCCAGCCGTTGGTCATCGGCAGCCGCCGGTCCCGCCCGAACGCCTTGAAGGTGATCTTGGTGCCCGGCGGGTACTGGCGGCGCTTGTATTCGGCCTTGTCGACCATCCGCACCACACGGTCGATGGTCTCGGGTTCGAAGCCCGCGTCGACCAGGTCGACGTAACCGCGGTCGCCCTCGATGTAGTCGTCGAGGATGTCGTCGAGCATCAGGTAGTCGGGCAGCGAATCGCTGTCCAGCTGACCCGGCCGCAGCTCCGCCGACGGCGGTTTGGTGATCGAGTTCTCCGGGATCGGCGGGGTTTCGCCGTTCTTCTCGGCTTCCGCGTTGCGCCACTTGGCCAGATGCCAGACGTGCGTCTTGAACAGGTCCTTGATCGGTGCGAAGGCCCCGACGGCGTCGCCGTAGATCGTCGAATAGCCGACGGCGAGTTCGGTCTTGTTCCCGGTGGCGAGCACCAGGTGACCGTCCTGATTGGACAGTGCCATCAGCAGCATGCCGCGGACGCGGGCCTGGATGTTCTCCTCGGCGAGCCCGGTCAGCTGAAGCTGCTCGACGTAGACCTTGACCATGTCCGCGATCGGCTCGACGCGATAGTGCGCACCGATCCGGCGGGCGAGGTCTTCGGCGTCGCCCTTCGAGTGCTCCGAGGAGTACTCCGAAGGCATCGAAACGCCATAGACGTTGTCGCCGCCCAACGCGTCGGCGGCCAGCGCCGCCACGACCGCGGAGTCGATGCCGCCCGAGAAGCCGAACGTCACCGACGAGAAGCCGTTCTTGTGCACGTAGTCGCGAAGGCCGACGACGAGCGCGTGCCACACCTCGGCCTCGTCCGACAGCGGCTCGCTGATCGCGGACTCGGTGCGCGGGGTGTACGCCGGGACGGGCTCCTCGCTGAGCACGCGGCGTTTCACCCGCAGGCCCTCGAACTCGCCTTCGGCGATGTGCCCGCCCGACTCGAGATCCGTGTCGACGACGAGCAGGTGCTCGACGAACTGCGGCGCGCGCGCCAGCAGCCGTCCGTCCGCGCCGACCACGATCGAGTCGCCGTCGAAGACCAGGTCGTCCTGACCGCCGACCTGGTTCGTGTACACCAGCGGCGCCCCGGCCTCGGCCGCGCGGCGCGCGATCAGCGGCAGGCGGATGTCGTCCTTCGCGCGCTCGTAGGGCGAAGCGTTGGGAGCGACCACGAGGTCCACGCCGGCCTTGCCCAGTGCGGAGATGGGGCCGCCGTCCTGCCAGACGTCCTCGCAGATCACCATGCTGACGTCGACACCGTGGAAGCGGACGACCTCGAGGTCGTGACCCGGCTTGAACCAGCGGTGCTCGTCGAAGACGCCGTAGTTGGGCAGGTGGTGCTTGAACTGGCGGGCGACCACTTCGCCGCGATACAGCGCGGCCGCCGCGTCGCGCGGGCCGGCCTCGTCCAGATCGAGGTACCCGATGTAGGTGAGCACCTCACCGCAGCCGGCTTCTTCGAGCCGCCGCGCGAGCACGTCCACCATCTGCTTCGAGGCGGAGGCGAAAGTCGGGCGGAGGGAGAGGTCCTCGACGGGATAACCGGTGAGGGACATCTCCGGGAAGACGACGATGTGGGCGCCTGCTTCGGCGGCTTTGCGGGTCCACTCGACGGTGAGCTCGGCGTTGCCTTCGAGGTCCCCGACGGTGGTGTTGACCTGGGCCAGTGCGATGCGCAGTTGCGGCATGCCGACATTCTCACCCACCGGCGTCCGCGGGGACGACCGGATGTGCCGAATCGCCCACCTGGGGCCCGGCCGGGCGAAAAGAGAGCGGGGGACCTTTGCTCTCGCTTCTCTCAACGTCGAGACAAGTGAGAGCAAAGGTCCCCCGCTCCCCGCGCGCTACTTGCGCTTGATCATGCTCCGCACCTTCTTGATGGTCTGCTCGAAGTCGGAGTCGAACGGGTTGTCGTGCACCAGGTAGGTCCACGTCGTGTTCGCCCGCCGCACGCCCGCGTCACCGAGGTCGATCCCGTTCTCGGTGATCTCGGCCTCCTCGAGCGTCTTCGCCGCCCGTTCGGCCGCCTCCGGGATGATCTTGTGGAACTCGGGGATCGCCGCGCGGTGGAACTCGTCGATCGGCGTCTCCCGCGCCAGCGCCCGCAGGTGGATGCTCTCCCGCACGTCGGTCAGGAACGCCAGGTGATCCGACCACAGCTGGTCGATGTGGAACAGCAGCACCTCGCGGCACAGCTGCTCGACGCGGGCCTCGTCGTCGACGGCCTCCGAAAGCTCCTTGAACTTCTCCGGGTGCGCCTTCTCCAGCACCTCCGCGGCGTGCTTCGTCCGCAGCACCTTGTCTCGGTGCTCCAGCAGCTCGCCGCGCTGCCGCTCGATCAGCCGCGTGTAGCGCCAGGTGTTCCGGTGGATCTCCAGGTCGACGCCCTCGGCCACGCGCTGCGCGTGGTTGATCTGCCGCAGCGCCGCCGGGTCGACGATCTCGCCGCTGCCCACGTCGGAGCTGATGCCCTCGGGGATGTCCGGCGCGTTCGACAGCACGAGCTCGTCGTTCAAGCTGGCGAAGAACACCGCGCTGCCCGGGTCGCCCTGGCGCCCGGACCGGCCGCGCAGCTGGCCGTCCAGCCGGCTCGACGGGTAGCGGGCCGTGCCGATCACGTGCAGGCCGCCCAGCTCGACGACCTCGTCGCGGCCTTCGCCGTCCTTGCCACCCAGCCGGATGTCCGTGCCTCGGCCGGCCATCTGGGTCGAGACGGTGACCGCGCCCTTCTTTCCGGCGTCGGCGATGATCGCGGCTTCCTCGGCGTCGTTACGCGCGTTGAGGACGACGCATTCGAGGTCGACCTTCGCCAGCTTCTCGGCCAGCTCTTCGGATTCGGCGACGTCCTGGGTGCCGACGAGGATCGGCCGCCCGGTCTCGTGCACCCGCCGGATCTCCTCCTCGATCGCGCGCAGCTTCTGCGACGGCGATCCGAAGATCCGGTCCTCCTGATCCTCACGGATGTTCGGCGTGTTCGGCGGGATGACCGCGACCTCGAGCTTGTAGAACTCACGCAGCTGCTCGGCGACCGCGACCGCGGTACCGGTCATCCCCGCGACCTCCGGGTACCGCGCGAGCAGCGCCTGCACGGTGATCGAGTCGAGGATCTCACCGCGGTCGGTCGCCTTGACCTGCTCCTTCGCTTCGACTGCGGCCTGGAGGCCGTCCGGCCAGCGCTGCAGTTCCGCGACGCGGCCGCGCGCGGCGTTGATGAGCTGGACCTTGCCGTCGCGCACGAGGTAGTCGACGTCGCGGGTGAGCAGCGCGTGCGCGTGCAGCGCCACGTTCACCGCGGGCAGCCTGTCCGACCCCGTCTCGTCATAGAGGTTGATGTCGTCGCCGAGGGCCTTCTCGACCACCGAAGCGCCCGCCTTGGTCAGCCAGGCGTTGCGGCCGTCGGCGTCGGTCTCGTAGTGCAGCCCGAGCCGCAGCCGCCGGACGATGTTCGCGACCTCTTCGTCGGCGTCGGTGTGGTCGATCGACCCCGCCATCACCAGCGGCACGCGGGCCTCGTCGACCAGCACGGAGTCCGCCTCGTCGACGATCGCGACCTCGGGCTCGCGCTGGACCAGGTCCTCCTCGCGGGTCACCAGCCGGTCGCGCAGCACGTCGAAGCCGATCTCGCTGACGGCGCCGTACGTGACCTCCTTCGCGTACGCCTCGCGGCGCTCGTCGCGGGAGTGCGCGGGCTCGACCCAGCCGACGGAGACGCCGAGCAGGTCGTAGATCGGGCCCATCCACTCCGCGTCACGGCGGGCGAGGTAGTCGTTCACCGTGACGACGTGGACGTGCTTCCCGCGCAGGGCGTACCCGGCGCCGGCCAGCGCACCCGCCAGCGTCTTGCCCTCACCGGTCTCCATCTGCACGATGTGCCCGCTGAGCAGGCCCATCGTGCCCAGCAGCTGGACGTCGAAGGCGCGCTCGCCGAGCGCCCGCCGAGCCGCCTCGCGACCGAGCGCGCAGACCTCGATCAGCTGGTCGTTGCCGAAGGAAGACGCTTCCCGAAGCTTGCCGGCCCGCTCTGTCAGCTCCTCGTCGGAGAGCTTCTCCAACTCGGGCTCGAGCTTCTCGATGGCCGGCAGCAGCGCTTCGTAGCGGGTCAGCTCGACGCTGCCCGGCCGCTGGATGATCCGGCGCAGCTTCTTGCCCACCCGGCTGATCAGTGCTGCCACCCCTGTGCTCCCGTCTGTTCTTCTGCCGTCCGCACCCGTACCACCAACGCGGTGGTGGTGCGGCCGAGTTCCACGGCCGATGGCACGATCCAACCGTGTCCACTCATGTCAGCGCCAGGTCCCGTGCCCGTCGATTCGCCGCGATCACGCTGTCCGGCCTGCTCGCGGCCACCGTCGCCGCGTGCTCGTCGGGAGAGGGTAGAACCCAGCCGCCGCCTCCGGCCACCGAGTCGCACGCCCCGACCGGGCAGGTGCCCGCCGGACTCGAGAAGTTCTACGGACAGAGCCTGACCTGGGCCGACTGTGCACCCTACGCGACATCCGATGACGCGAAAGCGGCGTTTCGAGTGAAGGACGCACAGTGCGCGCGGCTGACCGTCCCGCTCGACTACGCCAAGCCCGAAGGCGACTCGATCACGCTCGGCCTGCTGCGCCGGAAGGCGCTGGAAACCGACGAAAGGATTGGCGCGCTCGTGGTCAACCCCGGCGGCCCCGGCGCCTCCGGGATGCAGGCCGCGGCCGGTCTCGCCTCCCGGACGGCGACGAACGAGCTGGGCAAACGCTTCGACATGGTCGGTTTCGACCCGCGCGGCATCGGCGCGAGCCAGCCGCAGATCCGCTGCCTGTCCGACGCCGAACGCGATGCGGACCGCGCGGACGACAGCGAGACCGACGGCTCACCCGAGGGAGTGAAAAAGCAGGAGACCGAGTCCCAGGACTTCGCGGCGAAGTGCGCCGAGCGGACCGAACACGGCGCCGCGATGCTCGCGAACCTGGGTACGCGTGACGTCGTCAAGGACATGGACATCCTGCGCTCCGTCCTCGGCGAACCGAAGCTGAGCTACCTCGGCTACTCCTACGGCACGCGGATCGGATCCGCCTACGCCGAGGCGTTCCCGGCGAACGTCCGCGCGCTGGTGCTCGACGGAGCCGTCGACCCGGAGCAGGACGCGGTGGAGTCGCTGGTCGCGCAGGGGCAGGGCTTCGGCAAGGCGTTCGGGGAGTTCTCGAACTGGTGTGCCGCGCGCGAGGACTGTGCCCTCGGGCGCGACGCCGCCGGCGTGACGAAGGCGTTCCAGGATCTGGTGCGCCCGCTGATCGACTTCCCGGTGCCGGTCAGCGACGGCCGGAAGCTGTCGTACGAGGACGCGACGACAGGCGTGATACAGGCCCTCTACCAGGAAGATCTCTGGGAACCGCTGAACTCCGCGCTCAACGACCTGAAACGCCAGCGCGGCGACGGCCTGGAGAAACTGGCCGACCTCTACAACGAACGCGGCGCCGACGGCCGCTACGGGACGACGCAGGACGCGTTCGTCGCGATCCGCTGCGTCGACGACCCGCGGGTCACCGATCCGGCGAAGATCCTCGACGCGCAGAAGCGGTACGCGGAGGCGGCGCCGTTCCTCGACGACGGCAGGCCGGACGGTTCCGCGCGTGACGCCTGCGCCTTCTGGCCGGTGCCGAACACGTCCGAACCGCACCAGCCGAACGTCGAAGGGCTGCCGAAGACGCTGGTCATCTCGACCACGAACGACCCGGCGACCCCCTATCAGGCGGGCGTCAACCTCGCGAAAGCGATCAAGGGAGCTTTGCTCACGTTCGAGGGCAACCAGCACACCGTGTTCCTCCAGGGCGTGTCGTGCGTCGACCGGATCGGCATCGATTACCTGGTGAACGGCGCCCTGCCGGACGAGGGCACGCGCTGCGCCGCCAAGTAACGAGTTCGGCGCGAAGGCCCCTGAGCGGCCGGGACGCTGCGAAGATCGCGAGATGAGCCTTCGCCGCCTCCCGGCCGTGCTCGTTGCCGCCGTGCTCGTCGCCTCGTGCACGGCGCAGCAGCCTCAACAACCGCAGCCGGCGCCGCCGGTGTCGCCGACCACCACGGCGTCACCCACCCCGGACCCGAAGGCGCTCAAGAAGTTCTCCGAGCAGAAGCTGGCGTGGGGTGAGTGCGCCTCACACGCGGACAAGGCGTTCGACTGCGCGAAGCTCACAGTGCCGCTCGACTACCTGAAGCCGGACGGCGAGACGATCTCGATCGGCGTCCTCCGGCACAAGACGAAGAACACCGGCCGTCGGATCGGCTCCCTCGTGCTCAACCCGGGCGGCCCCGGCGGCTCAGGCGTCTCGGCCGCGGCGCGGATCGCGAAGTCCCGCCCCGCAGCTGCCTTGGCCGAACGCTTCGACATCGTCGGATTCGATCCGCGCGGAGTGGGGACAAGCGAACCGAAGCTCGTCTGCCTCACCGATGCCGAACGCGACGCGGACCGCGCGGAGGATTCCGAAAGCGACTCGACACCCGGCGGCATCGCGAAGCAACTCGCCGACGCCAAGGCGTACGCCGCGAAGTGCGCCGAGCGCACGAAGCACGGCAAAGAGCTCCTCGCCAACATCGGGACCAGGGACGTCGTCCGCGATCTCGACGTCCTGCGCTCGGCGCTCGGCGACGAGAAGCTCAGCTACCTGGGCTTTTCCTACGGCACGCAGATCGGGACCGCCTACGCCGAGGCTTATCCGGACAAGGTGCGGGCGTTGCTCCTCGACGGCGCGGTCGATCCCCAACTTGACACCGCCGAGTCGCTGGTAACGCAGATGGCCGGTTTCCAGAACACGTTCGCCGAATTCGGCAAATGGTGCGCCGTTCGCGCGGAATGCGCGCTCGGCCGGGACGCGGGCGCGGTGACGAAGACGTTCCAGGACCTGGTGCGGCCACTGATCACCGAACCGGTGCCCGCCGGGACCCGCAAACTCTCGTTCGAGGACGCCATCACCGGGACCAGCGCCGCGCTGTATTCGCAGGACGCGTGGAAGTTCCTCAACGACGGGCTCGCCGAGCTGAAGCGGGGGAGCGGCAAGACCCTGGTCGCGCTCGCGGACAACTACTACGGCCGCGAGACGGACGGCCGGTACACCGGCATCCTCGACGTGTACTTCGCGGTCCGCTGCGTCGACAGCACGCGGATCGCCGACAGGCAGGTCATCGAACGCGCCCACCAGCGGATGCTCCAGGGCGCGCCGTTCCTCGCCGGTGGCACCCCGGACATGAGCGAGCTCGACATCTGCTCGGTGTGGCCCGTGCCCGCCACCTCGGAGGTGCACAAACCGGATATCGCCGGCCTGCCGAAGCCCCTGATCATCTCGACCACCGACGACCCCGCGACCCCGTACGCGTCCGGGGTGAACCTGGCGCGGGACCTCAAGGGAGCTTTGCTCACGTTCGAGGGAGCGCAGCACACCGTGTTCCTCGAGGGGAACGAGTGCGTCGACCGAGCAGGCATCGCCTACCTGATCGACGGCGCACTGCCCGCCCCGGACGCCCGCTGCTCCTAGCGGGGGAGCAAGGGACCTTTGCTACCACCGGCCCCGCTGAACAGGCATTTCCCGCCAAAGCGGAGCAAGGGACCTTTGCTACCGCCCTGGCCCGACGACCACCGCGTTGTGCCTGGTCAACGCCAGTTCCAACATCACCGCGAACTCCTCCGGCCTCGTCGGCGGCACCTGCAGCCACACCCGCACCAGCCGCCGCGGCTCGTCCCGCGAAATCCACAGCTTCACGAACACGTGCGACCTGATCTCCGGCACGATCCCGCCGATCACCGCCGCCGGCACCTTCGCGGCGATCCGGAACGACTCGGTGTCCTGCACCCGCTCCCACCGCTCGCCCCGCAGGTCGGTCGCCCCGGTCAGCAGCCGCCGAAGCCCGCCTTCGGGCCCGAGCATCGCTTCGGGCGTGTACGGCGCCGAAGCCGGCAGCACCTGCTTCCCGCCAGGCCCGCTGAGCGTGATCTCCGAGCCCGACAGCCGATACTCGACCTTCCGTCGCCCGGAGTCGTCCTGCAGGTCGGCCTTACCGACCGCGCCACCGTCGAGGCTGACTTCGCCGTCGAGCCCGCGCACTGGCAACCCGGTGACGACCCCGTTTACCCCGAGCGTGAATCGCACGCTGCGCAACGAGACGAGGGAGTCGGCCGCCGCGCTCACGTAGTCCTGGGCAGGCGGTAGCGGGGGAGACCCCGCGCAGCCGCCGATGAGCCCGATCGTGAGCAGCAGCGCCGGCACGAGGTGACGGCAGCGCATGACCGAAGCCTATGGCTTGGCCCGAATCTTTCGCACAGTGTCCTTCCGGCCGCTTTCGCCGGTCGCCGCCGACCACGACGCTGTACCCGTGCAATCCGAGACCCGGCTCCACCGCGCGTGGTTCGTCGCCGCCGCCGCATTCATCGCCCTGCTCGCCGCCGCCGGTTTCCGCGCGGCTCCCGGCGTGCTCATCGACCCGCTTCACAACGAGTTCGGCTGGTCGCGCGCGACGATCGCATCGGCCGTCTCCGTGAACCTCGTCCTCTACGGCCTCTTCTCGCCCTTCGCCGCGGCTCTCATGGAGCGCTTCGGCATGCGACGCGTCGCCTCGACGGCGTTGTTCGTCGTCGCGATCGGCGCGGGCGGCACGGTGTTCATGAACGCGAGCTGGCAGCTCATCCTCTGCTGGGGCGTCCTGGTCGGCGTCGGCACCGGCTCGATGGCGATGAGTTTCGCCGCGACGGTCGCCGCCCGCTGGTTCGTCCGCAGCCGCGGCGTCGTCACCGGGGTCCTCACCGCGGCGGGCGCCACCGGCCAGCTGATCTTCCTCCCGATCGTGGCGAACCTCGCCGTCGACGAAGGTTGGCGGACGGCGTCGCTCGTCATTGCCATCGCCGCACTGGCCGTCGTGCCCGTCGTTCTCCTGGTGGTCCGCGATCACCCGTCCGATATCGGAATGACCGCTTACGGCGCGGAGCCCGGCGAAGTCGCCCCTCCCACCCGCACGGGTGGTTCCGTCCGCCGCGCGCTTTCGGTGCTGGGCTCGGCGGCGCGCACGAGGACGTTCTGGCTGCTCGCCGTCGGCTTCGCGATCTGCGGCGCCACGACGAACGGCCTGGTCAGCACCCACTTCGTGCCCGCGGCACACGACCACGGCATGCCGCAGACGACCGCCGCCGGGCTGCTCGCCCTCGTCGGGATCTTCGACGTCGTCGGCACGATCGCCTCCGGCTGGCTCACCGACCGCGTCGATCCCAGGATCCTTCTTGGCGTCTACTACGCCCTTCGTGGTGTTTCGCTCGCGCTCCTCCCGCAACTGCTGAGCGGAACGGTGGAACCGAGCATGTGGGCGTTCATCATCTTCTACGGTCTCGACTGGGTGGCGACGGTTCCGCCCACGGTCGCGCTCTGTGTCCGGCAATACGGCGCCGCCGGGCCGATCGTCTTCGGCTGGGTCTTCGCCAGCCACCAGCTCGGCGCCGGTCTCGCGGCCTTCGGCGCCGGCGCGATCCGCGATTCCTCGGGCAGCTACGCGCTCGCTTGGTACATCGCGGCGAGCCTCGCCGTGATCGCTTCGGTCGCTTCGCTGGCGATCACCAAGGCGGCCAAACCCGAACCGGTCCTCGTGGGGTGATCCACCACTTCCGGCCGAACGGCGCGTCGCGAAACATGTCGTTAACACGTTCTCGTTAGGGTGCGGCCATGGATCGCCAGCAGGAGTTCGTGCTCCGTACCTTGGAAGAGCGCGACATCCGTTTCGTCAGGCTCTGGTTCACGGATGTGCTGGGGTTTCTCAAGTCCGTCGCGGTGGCGCCCGCCGAGCTCGAGGGCGCGTTCAGCGAGGGGATCGGCTTCGACGGATCGGCCATCGAAGGATTCGCCCGCGTCTACGAGTCGGACATGGTCGCGAAGCCCGACCCCGCCACGTTCCAGGTCCTCCCCTGGGAGACCCCGGACGGCGGCCCGTACTCGGCACGCATGTTCTGCGACATCGCGATGCCGGACGGTTCCCCGTCCTGGGCGGACCCCCGGCACGTCCTGCGCAGGCAGCTCTCGAAGGCGGGCGAAGCGGGTTTCACCTGCTACGTCCACCCCGAAATCGAGTTCTTCCTGCTCTCCAATCTGCCGGATGACGGCAGTGAGCCCGAGCCCGCGGACAACGGTGGCTACTTCGACCAGGCCAGCCACGCGACCGCGACGCACTTCCGCCGCCACGCCATCGAGACGCTCGAGGCGATGGGGATCTCGGTCGAGTTCAGCCACCACGAGGGCGCGCCCGGTCAGCAGGAGATCGATCTCCGGTACGCCGACGCGCTGACCATGGCCGACAACGTGATGACCTTCCGTTACGTGGTCAAGGAGGTCGCGCTCACTCAGGGCGTCCGCGCGACCTTCATGCCGAAACCGTTCACCGATCAGCCGGGTTCCGGGATGCACACCCACGTGAGCCTGTTCGAGGGCGATCGCAACGCCTTCTACGACGCGGAGGACCCGTACGAGCTGTCCGCGACGGGCAAGGCCTTCGTTGCGGGGCTGCTGCACCACGCGAAGGAGATCTCGGCGGTCACCAACCAATGGGTGAACTCCTACAAACGCCTGATCAGCGGCAGTGAGGCCCCGACGACCGTTTCGTGGGGTCGCGCCAACCGCTCCGCGCTGGTCCGGGTGCCGATGTACTCGCCGGGCAAGGCGTCGTCACGCCGTGTGGAGATCCGCACGCTCGACTCCGCGTGCAACCCCTATCTGGCGTACTCGGTCATCCTGGCCGCCGGGCTCAAGGGCATCGAGAAGGGCTACGAGCTCCCGCCTCCCGCCGAGGACAACATCTGGCAGCTCTCGGACGCCGAGCGCCGGGCGGCCGGATACGCCCAGCTCCCGCAGAACCTCGGGGAGGCGCTGGCGGAGATGGAGAAATCGGAACTTCTGCCCGAAGCGCTCGGAGAGCACGTTTACGACTTCTTCCTTCGCAACAAACGTGTTGAATGGGATAACTACCGCAGCGCGGTGACCCCGTACGAGCTGCGGACCCTGCTTCCGGTTCTCTAGACGAAGGAGACCTGATGGTGCGGCGACCGGTGTTCCGAGTTCTGACGACATTGGTCGCCGTGACCATCGCGGCGAGTGCCGCGCCGGCGGCGTCCGCCACCGGGAAGCCACTCGATCTCGACTCCGCCGACATCCCCGCGCTCCAGGCCCGGATGTCCGCCGGACGGCTGACCGCGGTCGGCCTGACCTCGGCTTATCTCGATCGCATCCGCAAGGTCGACCGCAAGGTGAACGCGGTCATCACGGTCGATCCGGCCGCGCTCGCGCAAGCCGCGGAGAGCGACGTCCGGCGTCGCGCCGGCAAGACCCGCGGACCGCTGGACGGCATCCCCGTCCTGGTGAAGGACAACGTCGACACCCGCTCCATGCAGACGACGGCGGGCTCGCGCGCGCTGCGCAGCAAGCCCGCGAAGGACGCGACCCTGATCCGCCGTCTGCGCGACGCCGGCGCGGTCGTCCTCGGCAAGGCGAACCTGTCCGAATGGGCGAACTTCCGCGCCGCCAAACCCACTTCCGGGTGGTCGGGCGTCGGTGGGCAGACGAACAACCCGTACGTGCTCGATCGCAACCCCTGTGGGTCGTCCGCCGGATCCGCCGCCGGTATCGCCGCGTCACTCGCCCAGGTCGCGATCGGCAGTGAGACCGACGGCTCGATCGTCTGCCCCGCCGGGATGACCGCGACGGTGGGGCACAAACCGAGCCTCGGCCTGGTCAGCCGTACCGGCGTGGTGCCGATCTCGGCCGAACAGGACACCGCAGGCCCGATGGCCAGGCACGTCGTCGACGTCGCGCTGACCCTGTCCGCGCTCCAGGGCCGCGACCCGAGTGACCCGGCTACCGGCGCGTACCCGCCGAATCAGCCGACCGACTACGCCGCGCACCTGCGGCCCGGTGTGCTGAAGGGTTCCCGGATCGGTCTTTGGCGCCTGCCGGCCCTCGGCCCGGATGTCGACGCGGTGATGACGAAGACCAGGAATTCGCTGGTCAAGGCGGGCGCCGAGGTCGTCGAGGTGACGCCGCCGTACCAGGCCAGGCTCGGCGAACTGGAGTTCCCGGCCCTGCTCACCGAGTTCCACCGGGACATCGATCGCTACCTGGCGACGCGTCCCGAAGGTCCGCGCGACCTGGCCGCGCTGATCGCCTACAACAGGTCCGACCCGCTGGAGCAGACCTGCTTCGCCGGGCAGGAGCTTTTCGAGCAGGCACTCGCCGCGCCCGGCCCGTCCGACCCCGGCTACCAGGCCATGCGCCGCGAGCTCACCGATCTGGCGAAGCGCTCGATCGACGAAACCCTCGCGAAGTACCGCCTCGACGCGATCGCCGCGCCCACGAACCCGCCCGCCTGGAAGACCGACTGCAAGACCGGCGACAACGACGTGATCCCGTCGTCGACGCCGGCCGCTGTCTCGGGCTACCCCGCGGTGACCGTGCCGGCCGCGTTCGTCGGCGAACTCCCGGTCGGCGTCTCGTTCATGGCGGGGCAGTGGTCGGACGCCCAGGTGCTCGCCTACGCGGCCGACTTCGAACGTGTCGCGCCCGCCCGTAAACCGCCCCGCTACCTGAAGACCGTCGGATGACGGTGGTGCGTACCGGCTGACCTGCGGCGATGTCGTTAAGTGACCCCCCTGTTTTCAGGGGGTTCCGGGGCATGTAATCTTCTCTTCGTCGCCAGGAACACCGCGCCGCCGGGGCCGAAAGCCCCGAGGCAAGGAACCAGGGCCGAGCGGGTTGACACCGCGAACCGGACCAGGTAATGTTCAGCGTCGGCCCACGAGCGGCCGCCGACCCCCTACGACTAACAGCGTAGGATTCGGCATGCTCGACCAAAAGCTTGTGAATATCGCTTGAAGCAAAGCGTGTTGCTTGAGAACTCAACAGTGTGCTAGTGAACTAAGCCAGTAGAGCTTATGTATTTGAACCTCGTGTGAGGTTCCTTTGAGAGCAAGTATTTTTGCCTCGATCAAATTTGACATTGTTGGAGAGTTTGATCCTGGCTCAGGACGAACGCTGGCGGCGTGCTTAACACATGCAAGTCGAACGATGAAGCCTTTCGGGGTGGATTAGTGGCGAACGGGTGAGTAACACGTGGGCAATCTGCCCTGTACTTTGGGATAAGCCTGGGAAACTGGGTCTAATACCGGATATGACTGAGCCTCGCATGGGGTTTGGTGGAAAGCTCCGGCGGTACAGGATGAGCCCGCGGCCTATCAGCTTGTTGGTGGGGTAATGGCCTACCAAGGCGACGACGGGTAGCCGGCCTGAGAGGGTGACCGGCCACACTGGGACTGAGACACGGCCCAGACTCCTACGGGAGGCAGCAGTGGGGAATATTGCACAATGGGCGCAAGCCTGATGCAGCGACGCCGCGTGAGGGATGACGGCCTTCGGGTTGTAAACCTCTTTCGCCAGGGACGAAGCGCAAGTGACGGTACCTGGATAAGAAGCACCGGCTAACTACGTGCCAGCAGCCGCGGTAATACGTAGGGTGCGAGCGTTGTCCGGAATTATTGGGCGTAAAGAGCTCGTAGGCGGTTTGTCGCGTCGTTCGTGAAAACTCCACGCTTAACGTGGAGCGTGCGGGCGATACGGGCAGACTTGAGTTCGGTAGGGGAGACTGGAATTCCTGGTGTAGCGGTGAAATGCGCAGATATCAGGAGGAACACCGGTGGCGAAGGCGGGTCTCTGGGCCGATACTGACGCTGAGGAGCGAAAGCGTGGGGAGCGAACAGGATTAGATACCCTGGTAGTCCACGCTGTAAACGTTGGGCGCTAGGTGTGGGCGACATCCACGTTGTCCGTGCCGTAGCTAACGCATTAAGCGCCCCGCCTGGGGAGTACGGCCGCAAGGCTAAAACTCAAAGGAATTGACGGGGGCCCGCACAAGCGGCGGAGCATGTGGATTAATTCGATGCAACGCGAAGAACCTTACCTGGGCTTGACATGCGCCAGACATCCCTAGAGATAGGGCTTCCCTTGTGGTTGGTGTACAGGTGGTGCATGGCTGTCGTCAGCTCGTGTCGTGAGATGTTGGGTTAAGTCCCGCAACGAGCGCAACCCTTATCCTACGTTGCCAGCGCGTCATGGCGGGGACTCGTGGGAGACTGCCGGGGTCAACTCGGAGGAAGGTGGGGATGACGTCAAGTCATCATGCCCCTTATGTCCAGGGCTTCACACATGCTACAATGGCTGGTACAGAGGGCTGCGATACCGCGAGGTGGAGCGAATCCCTTAAAGCCGGTCTCAGTTCGGATCGCAGTCTGCAACTCGACTGCGTGAAGTCGGAGTCGCTAGTAATCGCAGATCAGCAACGCTGCGGTGAATACGTTCCCGGGCCTTGTACACACCGCCCGTCACGTCATGAAAGTCGGTAACACCCGAAGCCCATGGCCCAACCCGTAAGGGGGGGAGTGGTCGAAGGTGGGACTGGCGATTGGGACGAAGTCGTAACAAGGTAGCCGTACCGGAAGGTGCGGCTGGATCACCTCCTTTCTAAGGAGCAACACATCCACCCCGCCGGGATACCCGGACCAACGGTGGTGGAGTGGCCAGGACTCAAGTGCCGAATGTGTGCTTGTTCTGGTTGCTCAAGGAATTGTGGAACTACTGGTTATGGTGTCGCCGGCTTCTGCTGGGACGCTCTAGTACTGCACCTCTGGGTGCGTGGAACGGGTGCTTCTGGGGAGTCGGAGGGATTGTTCGCTGGCATGCTGTTGGGTCCTGAGGCAACACGCCGAGGGGCTTACACGAGCTCCAGGGTTGTTTGTTTCTGGTGTGGTGTTTGAGAACTGTAGAGTGGATGCGAGCATCTTTGTGGTCAAGTTGTTAAGGGCACATGGTGGATGTCTTGGCTTCAGGAGCCGATGAAGGACGTGGGAGGCTGCGATATGCCTCGGGGAGCTGTCAACCGAGCTGTGATCCGAGGATTTCCGAATGGGGAAACCCAGCACCAGTTATGTGGTGTTACCCGCATCTGAATATATAGGGTGTGTGGAGGGAACGCGGGGAAGTGAAACATCTCAGTACCCGTAGGAAGAGAAAACAACCGTGATTCCGTGAGTAGTGGCGAGCGAAAGCGGAAGAGGCTAAACCATGCACATGTCAAGCTGTCAGGCGTTGTGTGTGTGGTGTTGTGGGACCCAGCGTCGAGGATCTGACAGTCCTCGGAACGGTTACGCGTGTTAGTGGAACGCCTTGGGATGGGCGACCGGAGTGGGTGAGAGTCCCGTACGCGAAAACATGTTGTGGATCGTTTGTTTGGTGTTCCCGAGTAGCAGCGAGCTCGTGGAATTTGCTGTGAATCTGCCGGGACCACCCGGTAAGCCTAAATACTTCCTGAAGACCGATAGCGGACTAGTACCGTGAGGGAAAGATGAAAAGTACCCCGGGAGGGGAGTGAAAGAGTACCTGAAACCGTGTGCCTACAAGCCGTCAGAGCCCGAGCACATCCTTGTGATGTTGAGGTGATGGCGTGCCTTTTGAAGAATGAGCCTGCGAGTTAGTGCTGCGTGGCGAGGTTAACCCGTGTGGGGTAGCCGTAGCGAAAGCGAGTCTGAATAGGGCGATTGAGTCGCGTGGTCTAGACCCGAAGCGGAGTGATCTACCCATGGCCAGGCTGAAGCGTCGGTAAGACGACGTGGAGGGCCGAACCCACTTAGGTTGAAAACTGAGGGGATGAGCTGTGGGTAGGGGTGAAAGGCCAATCAAACTCCGTGATAGCTGGTTCTCCCCGAAATGCATTTAGGTGCAGCGTCACATGTTTCTCCACGGGGGTAGAGCTACTGGATGGTCTAGGGGCCTTACCGGGTTACCGAAATCAACCAAACTCCGAATACCGTGGTGTGAGAGTGTGGCAGTGAGACGGCGGGGGATAAGCTTCGTCGTCGAGAGGGAAACAGCCCAGAACACCAGCTAAGGCCCCTAAGTGTGTGCTCAGTGGGAAAGGATGTGGGATTGCCCAGACAACCAGGAGGTTGGCTTAGAAGCAGCCACCCTTGAAAGAGTGCGTAATAGCTCACTGGTCAAGTGGTCCTGCGCCGACAATGTAGCGGGGCTTAAGCACACCGCCGAAGCTGTGTCATTGACACATATAGATCGGCACTTTCCTTGAGGAAGTGTCTAGTCGTGTTGATGGGTAGGGGAGCGTCCTGCATCCAGGGAAGCGGCGGCGGAAGCCAGTCGTGGAGGGTGTGGGAGTGAGAATGCAGGCATGAGTAGCGAATGCAGAGTGAGAAACTCTGCCGCCGGATGACCAAGGGTTCCTGGGCCAGGCTAATCCGCCCAGGGTAAGTCGGGACCTAAGGCGAGGCCGACAGGCGTAGTCGATGGATAACGGGTTGATATTCCCGTACCCGAGCACGTGCGCCCAGGATGAGGCGGTTGATACTAACCACCCAAAGCCTCGTGTTGAAGCCTTCGGGTGGATACGCGAGTGTGGAGCGTGGGATCTGATTCCGTAGTAGTCGAGTGATGGGGTGACGCAGGAAGGTAGCTCCGCCAGTGAGTGGTAGTACTGGTGTAAGCGTGTAGACCGGAGTGTAGGCAAATCCGCATTCCATATAGGTTGAGACGTGATGCGTAGCCGATTGAGGCGAAGTAGAGTGATCCTATGCTGCCGAGAAAAGCCTCTAGCGAGTGCGTGCACGGCCCGTACCCCAAACCAACACAGGTGGTCAGGTAGAGAATACTAAGGCGATCGGGTGAACTGTGGTTAAGGAACTCGGCAAAATGCCCCCGTAACTTCGGGAGAAGGGGGGCCAAACACTCTGAAGTCCCTTGCGGACTAGGGGTGGGTGGCCGCAGAGACCAGCGGAAAGCGACTGTTTACTAAAAACACAGGTCCATGCGAAGTCGCAAGACGATGTATATGGACTGACGCCTGCCCGGTGCTGGAACGTTAAGAGGACCGGTTAACCCTTCGGGGTGAAGCTGAGAATTTAAGCGCCAGTAAACGGCGGTGGTAACTATAACCATCCTAAGGTAGCGAAATTCCTTGTCGGGTAAGTTCCGACCTGCACGAATGGCGTAACGACTTTCCGGCTGTCTCAACCACAGGCCCGGCGAAATTGCACTACGAGTAAAGATGCTCGTTACGCGCGGCAGGACGGAAAGACCCCGGGACCTTTACTATAGTTTGGTATTGGTTTTCGGTTCGGCTTGTGTAGGATAGGTGGGAGACTGTGAAGCTGGCACGCTAGTGTTGGTGGAGTCGTTGTTGAAATACCACTCTGGTCGGATTGGGAATCTGAACCTCGGACCATGATCTGGTTCAGGGACAGTGCCTGATGGGTAGTTTAACTGGGGCGGTTGCCTCCTAAAGAGTAACGGAGGCGCCCAAAGGTTCCCTCAGCCTGGTTGGCAATCAGGTGTTGAGTGCAAGTGCACAAGGGAGCTTGACTGTGAGACAGACATGTCGAGCAGGGACGAAAGTCGGGACTAGTGATCCGGCACCACCTGGTGGAAGGGGTGTCGCTCAACGGATAAAAGGTACCCCGGGGATAACAGGCTGATCTTGCCCAAGAGTCCATATCGACGGCATGGTTTGGCACCTCGATGTCGGCTCGTCGCATCCTGGGGCCGGAGTAGGTCCCAAGGGTTGGGCTGTTCGCCCATTAAAGCGGCACGCGAGCTGGGTTTAGAACGTCGTGAGACAGTTCGGTCCCTATCCGCCGCGCGCGTAGGATACTTGAGGAAGGCTGTCCCTAGTACGAGAGGACCGGGACGGACGAACCTCTGGTATGCCAGTTGTCACGCCAGTGGCATGGCTGGTTGGCCACGTTCGGAAGGGATAACCGCTGAAGGCATCTAAGCGGGAAGCCTGTTCCAAGATGAGGTATCCCACCCCTTGTGGGTTAAGGCCCCCAACAGACCATTGGGTTGATAGGCCAGAAATGGAAGCACAGTAATGTGTTGTCGAGTTGACTGGTACTAATAGGCCGAGGACTTGCCCACAAAGATGTTACGCATCCACTCTACAGCTCTGAAACACCACACAACCCCCTCGTTGTGAGGTTGTGGGGGAGTGTTTCACAGTGTTTCGGTGGTTATAGCGTCAGGGAAACGCCCGGTCCCATTCCGAACCCGGAAGCTAAGCCTGACAGCGCCGATGGTACTGCAACCGAAGGGTTGTGGGAGAGTAGGACACCGCCGGACTAACATTAAAAGAAGGGTCCAGGCCCCGGTCGAGAACCACGAGTTCTCCCGGGGCCTGGACCCTTTCTTAATGTCTGCCCTCGCCAAGTGGTAGCAAAGGTCCCTTGCTCCCGCGGCGCCGCTCAGCAGGGCCGTCGGCCTACCGCGCGCCGCCGAACAGGCGACGAGAAGACGAGAGAAGTCGTCGTCTCCCCATAGCGCTGCATCCGCTCTACAAGCTCCTCCAACTCCGCAGTGCTCCGGCAGGCGACTCGCACCAGCCAGCACTCGTCACCCGTGACGTGATCGGCGTCGAGCACCTGGGGAAGCGCGAGAATGGTTTCGCGGAAGCGGGCCGTGTCCAAACTGCGAACCCTCGCTCGCACCATCGCCTCGATCGGTAACCCGAGCTTCGCCACGTCGACGTTGGCCGAGTATCCGGTGATGATCCCCTTCTCCTCGAGCCGGCGAACCCGCTCGGTCACCGCGGGCGCGGACAGCGACACGCGCCGACCGAGTTCCGAGAAGGTCAACCGGCCATCGGACTGGAGCAGTTCGAGTAGCTGCCAGTCGAGATCGTCGAGGTTCACAGAACTCCAGGTTGATCGTCGTGCCCACCAGGAAACTCCAGGCTAGCCCCCGGCAAGACCTGGATTATCCGATGTTGTGGACGATCACCGGCCAGCAGGATTGAGTTATGACGACCGAACCCCGTGTACTCATGTTTCCGGCCTTGGACAGCGCGACCGCGGCCGCGCACCTGCGCGCCGAGCTCGCCCTCGAGGTCGACCCGGATGATCTGGTCCGAGATCTCACCTCTGGTTCTCGGAACGGGTACCTGGTCGTCGAAACCCGGGCCCCTGAAGCCTTCGCGTTGGCTCGCATCCCGGGCGCGATCAACCTCCCCTATCGGGAGATGACCGCCGAGTCGGTCAGCGGCCTGGACCGCGAACTCGTCTACGTCTGCTATTGCGAGAGCATCCACTGCAACGCCGCGACCAAGGGGGCGTTGAAGCTCGCGGAGCTCGGCTTCAAGGTCAAGCGTCTCTCCGGCGGCATCGCCGCCTGGCAAGCCGCCGGCTATCCCGTCGACCGGGACGCCTCGGTACCCGCTATCACCTCGACGCCCACTCCCCGCTGCGCCTGCTGACCGGAGAAGCAGGGGACCTTTGCTACCGCCACCCCGAGCGGTAGTAAAGGTCCCCTGCTCTCCCGGCGGTCGTAGGCTGGGGACGTGACCGCTCTCAAGTTGCTCGTCATCCAGCCGGATGCATCAGACCCGATCGGCCCTCTCGGTGACTGGCTCACCGAGGCCGGCGCAGAGCTCGACATCCGGCTGCTGCCCGATCAGACACTCCCCACCGATCTTGACGGGTACGCGGGCGTGGTCTGCCTCGGTGGTGGGATGGGCGCCAATGACGACGGCGAACATCCGTGGTTGGCGGACGTGCGGAAGCTTCTTTCGAAGGCCGCGGGCGCGCGCATCCCGACGCTCGCGATTTGCCTCGGTGGTCAGCTGCTGGCTGTGGCGCTGGGCGGCAGCGTCGGCACAGGTGATCAAGGCCCTGAGGTCGGCCCCAGCCTTGTGTCCAAGAAGGACGCTGCCTGGACCGACCCGCTCTTCGCGGACTTACCGCTGATGCAGGACGTCCTGCAGTTTCACAACGACGCGATCACCCGGCTGCCCGCAGGTGCTGAGCTCCTCGCCTCCTCGCCGCGGTATGCCTACCAGGCCTTCCGATTCGACCGTTGTGCCTACGGTGTCCAGTTCCATATCGAGACGACGCCGGATGTGGTCCTCGACTGGGCGCGACAGTCGCCGGAAATGGCAGAACTCACCCGGCCGGACGTACTGACCCCCGACAACCTCGCTCGGGTGCATGCCGACATCACCGAAACCTGGCGGCCGTTCGCTCATCGCTTCGTCCGTCTGGTGTCCGGTGACCTCGCCCCGGCTGCGGACCGTCAACGTACATTGCCGATGGCTTAACGGCTTATGTCTCAAATGTGTATGGGTTATTAACACCCAGGTCGTGCCGTCAGGTACCTTGCGGAGGGAATTTCGAAGGGTTCGGAGGTCGGGGTGGAGCCCTCAGTCTTGGTCGTGCTCGTCGTCGTCACGGCCCTAATTTTCGATTTCACGAACGGGTTCCACGACACGGCCAACTCGATGGCGACGTCGATCGCCACCGGGGCGTTGCGTCCCAAGGTCGCGGTGACGATCTCCGCGGTCCTGAACCTGGTCGGAGCCTTCCTGTCGGTCGAGGTGGCCAAGACCATCTCGAATGGACTCGTTGACGACTCCAAGATCGGGCCGGCGATCGTGTTCGGCGGCCTGGTCGGGGCGATCGTATGGAACCTGATCACGTGGTTCGTCGGGCTACCGTCCAGCTCGTCCCACGCGCTGTTCGGCGGACTGATCGGCGCCACCTGGGTGTCGGCCGGAACGGACTCCGTCCATTTCGGAAAGATCGTCGAGAAGGTGCTGGTCCCAGCGGCACTATCGCCGGTCTTGGCCGGTCTCGTCGCGATGATCGTGACGTACTTCGTCTACCGGATCTTCGTCCGCCGCGGTCGTACCGCCGGCTTCCGGGTCGGCCAGATCATCTCGGCCTCGCTGGTCTCGCTCGCCCACGGCACGAACGACGCGCAGAAGACCATGGGCGTCATCACGCTGACGATGATCACCGCCGGAACCCTCCCCGCCGGGGCAGGGCCGCCGCTCTGGGTGATCGTCAGCGCGGCGTTGGCACTCGCGCTCGGCACGTACCTGGGTGGCTGGCGAATCACCTTCACGCTGGGTAAGGGCTTAACGGATATCGACGGCCCGCAGGGCTTCGCCGCGCAGACAAGCTCGGCCGCGGTCATTCTCGCCTCGACGAATTTCGGCTTCCCGCTTTCGACGACCCACGTCTGCTCCGGCGGCATCGTCGGTTCCGGTGTGGGCAGAAACGAATCGCCGGTTCGCTGGCGCACGGCCGGCCGCATGGTGATCGCCTGGCTGTTCACACTGCCCGCCGCCGCCATCGTCGGTGCCGCGGCCGGCCTCGTGACCTCGACGGGCACGGTGGGCACGATCGCCGTCGGTGTCGCGGGCCTGGCGATCGGCATCGGGATCTACCTCCTTTCACGGCGGAGCCCCGTCAACGCAGGCAGCTTCGCGAGCCCAGCCCCGACCGTTCCCGAACAGGAAGTCGGCAAGGTCGCCGCTTAGGAGAGCAAGGGACCTTTGCTACCGGTCTCCACGCGGTAGCAAAGGTCCCTTGCTCCCTTGCGCGTCCGTCTGGCCATGGGCGGAAGGGCGACTACGGTGGAAGCCGATGGTTGAGCGCGCCAGGCCGACCGCTTCCGTGGCGAGATACGGCTTCACCGACCCCCGAGCTGACGGGCAGCTGCGTGCTGCCGGTTGGTGGACCGAATCCGGCCCGGACGGCTCCGCCACCGACGTGATGTCGGCACTTTCCCGTACTGCGGATCCCGACCTTGCCCTGAGCGGACTGGACCGGATCAGGGAAGCCGACCCTGCTACCTGGAATGAGCTCGACCAGGCGCTCCGCGCCAACCGGACCTTCCGCGGCCGGTTGCTCGGCGTTCTTGGCACTTCGAGCGCGCTCGCGGACTTCCTGGTCGCGAACCCCGACTGCTGGAAGACCCTCCAGGGCGAGAAGAACGTCGCCCCAGATCAGTATGTGAACAGTCTTCTCGCCCATCTGCGACCGGACGGCGAGCTACTCACCGGGCTCGAGTCGGAGCAGGCTCTTCGCATCGGCTACCGCGAACTGCTGCTCGGAATAGCTGCGGCCGACCTCGGGCATCTCGTCGAACCTGGTCTCCGCCAGCCGCCTTATGCCGAGATCGGAGCCCAACTCACGACGTTGGCTGAGGCCGCGCTGACGGTTGGGCTGCTGGTCGCAGAGGCCGAGGTGGGTGCCGCTGCCGAAGGCCACCTGTCCGTGATCGCGATGGGCAAATGCGGCGGTCGTGAGCTGAACTATGTGAGCGACGTGGATGTCATCTTCGTCGGAGATGGAGATCTTTCGATCTCCACGAGACTGGCCAGCACGATGATGCGTGTGGTCGGCAAGGCATGCTTCGAGGTCGACGCGGCGTTGCGCCCGGAGGGCAAGGCGGGCGCCTTGGTCAGAACCCTCGATGGCCATGCCGCCTACTATCAGAAGTGGGCCAAGACCTGGGAGTTCCAGGCATTGCTCAAAGCGCGGCCGGTCGCAGGCGATGCCGAGCTCGGACGGCAGTACGCGGAGATGGTCGCACCGAAGGTGTGGGCTGCGGCCGATCGGGAGAACTTCGTTCCCGAGGTCCAGAAGATGCGGCGCCGCGTCGAAGGCCATGTGCCGTCCGCGCACGCCGAACGGGAGCTCAAACTGGGGCGCGGCGGCCTTCGCGACGTCGAGTTCGCCGTGCAGTTGCTGCAACTGGTCCACGGCCGGATCGACGCCGAGCTGCGTTCCCCGTCCACGATGGACGCGCTCGCTGCCCTGGGGGACGGCGGGTACGTCGGCCGGAAGGACGCTGCGGAGCTCGCATCTTCCTACGAGTTTCTCCGGACCATCGAGCACAGGCTCCAGCTTCGCCGGCTCCGGCGTACGCACTTGTTCCCTGCCGCTTCGGATGTCAGCGAGCTGCGCACGATCGCGAGAGCGAGCGGCGTGCGGCCGGCCCGAGGCAGAAGTGAAGGGGATGTGTTGGTGGCGGAGTTCCGCCGCCATCTGCAGAGCATCCGGCGTCTTCACGAGAAACTTTTCTACCGGCCGCTGCTGCAGTCGGTCGCGAACGTGCCGACGGAAGCGCTACGGCTGACCACGAAACAGGCCGAGAGCCGCCTCTCCGCGCTCGGCTACGCCGCGCCGGATGGGGCCTTGCAGCACATCAAAGCGCTGACTGCGGGAATGTCCCGTCGGGCGGCCATCCAGCAAGCTCTGCTGCCGGTCTTGTTGGACCTTCTCGCCGACACTCCGGACCCTGACCGTGGACTTCTGTCCTACCGGAAGGTCTCGGAAGCGCTTGAGGCGACGCCCTGGTACCTACGGGTTCTTCGGGACGAAGGTGCCGTCGTTGAGCGGCTCGCGTTCCTGCTCGGCACGTCACGTCTGGTTCCTGACCTGCTGGCCCGGGCGCCGGAAGTACTGCAGTTGCTCGGGGATCCGGCGCGGCTGGCCGGCCGTACCCCGGCGGAAGTTGCCACTTCACTGAGAGCCGCTGTGCGGCGTCAGCCGGGGTTGAACGCCGCGGTCGCGGCCGCGAGGTCGTTGCGCCGGCACGAGATGCTCCGGATCGCGTCGGCGGATTTGCTGGGGTTGCTCGACGTCCCGGCAGTGTGCGAGGCGCTGTCCAGTGTGTGGGTCGCCGTGCTTCAAGGTGCCTTGGCGGCTGCTTTTCGCCAGCGCCAGGCCGAACTCGGCCAGACCCCCGCGAAGATCGCCGTCATCGGCATGGGGCGGTTGGGCGGGGCCGAACTCGGCTATGGATCCGACGCGGACGTTCTCTTCGTGTGCGAGCCCGCCGAGGGTGTGTCGGACTCCGAAGCAGCGAAGTTCGCTTCCTCCGTCGCCGAGACGGTCCGCAAGATCCTCGGTGCCCCCAGCCCCGACCCGGCACTGGTCGTCGACGCGGATCTCCGGCCGGAGGGGCGGAGCGGCCCGTTGGTGCGAACTCTCGAGTCCTACCGCAGCTACTACGGGCGGTGGGCGGAGGTCTGGGAATCGCAGGCGCTGCTTCGCGCTCGGTTCATCGCCGGTGACGACGACCTCGGTACACGGTTCATCGAGATGATCAACCCCATCCGCTATCCGCAGGCGGGCCTCGATGCGGTTCGCGTGCGGGAGATCCGGCGGATCAAGGCGCGTGTGGAGACGGAACGGATGCCCAAGGGCGCCGACCCGACCCGGCACACGAAACTCGGCCGTGGAGGGCTCGCCGACGTGGAGTGGACCGTGCAGCTCATGCAGCTGCGTCACGGACATGAGGTCGAGGGGCTCCGGACCACTTCGACGATCGAGGCCCTGAAGGCCGCCGCGGAGGCGGGGCTCGCCGAGCCCGCCGAGATCGAGTCCCTGACCGAGGCCTGGTTGCTGGCGACGCGCGTCCGTAACGCCGGGATGCTGGTCCGAGGTAAGGCGGTCGACGAAATTCCCAGCTCTGGTCGCGACCTCGCCGCGGTCGCGCGAGTGCTCGGCTACTCGGCCGATGATGATCCAGGCGAATTCCTCGACGCCTACCGGCGAACGACGCGACGTGCCCATGCGGTCGTGGAGACCCTTTTCTACCAGGGCTGACCGCTCTGACCTGCGGTAGGGGAGCAAGGGGCCTTTGCTACCGCTTGTCGTGAGCGGACGAGGTGGTAGCAAAGGTCCCTTGCTCACACTCGGCATCGCGGACGGCGGGTGGCGCCTACAGTGGACCGGTGACTGTGCGCGAGCCATTTCGCACCCGGATCAAGGTGCGTCATTACGAGCTGGACACCCTCGGCCACCTCAACCATGCGGTTTATCACTCGTATGGCGAGGTCTCCAGACTTGAGCTGATGGAACTCGCCGGCGGCCTCAACGCGGGCATGCGTGATGCGAATCTTGCCTTCGTGCTGCTCGAATCCCACATCGTCTTCCGGCGCGAGCTTCGGGCGGGCGACGTCGTCGACGTGACCTGCGACGCCAAATTCGGCACCGGCAAGACCTTCCATATGGACTCGAACATCTACAAGGTCGACGGCACCCTTTCAGCGGAAATCACGTGCACGCTGGGGTTGATGGATCTCGAGCGACGCAAACTGGTGGACGACCCGCGTGGCCGGATCGAGCGAGCGGGCGTCGACCTGAAGGTTCTTTCCACTTCGGAGTAGCCGTACTACCTAGTCCAAACAAGAAACGCCGGTGGTGAGGGCGATTCCGCACCTCACCACCGGCGTGCTCTTGGTGTTTCCTACCGCACGATCACACGTCGTAGTACAGCGAGAACTCGTACGGGTGCGGGCGCAGCCGCAGCGGGTCGATCTCGTTCTCACGCTTGTAGGAGATCCACGTTTCGATCACGTCGGGGGTGAACACGCCACCCTCGAGCAGGTAGTCGTGGTCGGCTTCCAGCGTGTCGAGAACCGCACCGAGGTCGCCCGGAACGAGCTTGACGTTCTGGGCCTCCTCCGGCGGAAGCTCGTAGAGGTCCTTGTCGATGGGCTCCGGCGGCTCGATCTTGTTCTTGATGCCATCGAGACCGGCCATCATCATCGCCGAGAACGCGAGGTACGGGTTGCCGGACGAGTCCGGGCACCGGAACTCGGCACGCTTGGCCTTCGGGTTGTTCCCCGTGATGGGGATACGGACACAAGCCGACCGGTTCCGCTGCGAGTACACCAGGCTGACCGGGGCCTCGAAGCCGGGCACGAGCCGGTGGTACGAGTTGACGGTCGGGTTGGTGAAGGCCAGCAGGCTCGGTGCGTGCTTGAGCAGACCGCCGATGTAGTGGCGGGCGGTGTCGGACAGGCCCGCGTACCCCGACTCGTCGTGGAACAGCGGCGTGCCGTCCTTCCACAGCGACTGGTGGCAGTGCATGCCCGAGCCGTTGTCACCGGCGAGCGGCTTCGGCATGAAGGTCGCGGTCTTGCCGGCGGCGAACACGGTGTTCTTCACGATGTACTTGAACAGCTGCAGGTCGTCCGCGGCGTGCAGCAGCGTGTTGAACTTGTAGTTGATCTCGGTCTGGCCGGCGGTGCCCACCTCGTGGTGCGCGCGCTCGATCTCGAAACCGGAGCCCTGCAGGTTACGAACGATCTCGTCGCGCAGGTCGGCGAAATGGTCGACCGGCGGAACGGGGAAGTAGCCGCCCTTGAACTTCGTCTTGTAACCCTGGTTGCCGCCCGGCACGTCGGCGCCGGTGTTCCACCAGCCCTCGACGGAGTCGATCTCGTGGAACGAGGCGTGCTCGGCCGAGTCGAACCGGATCGAGTCGAAGATGTAGAACTCGGCCTCGGGGCCGAAGAACACGTTGTCCGCGACGCCGTACTCGGAGATGTACTGCTCGGCCTTGCGCGCGATGTTGCGCGGGTCGCGGCTGTACGCCTCACGGGTGAACGGGTCGTGCACGAAGAAGTTCAGCGAGAGCGTCTTCGCCTTGCGGAACGGGTCGATACGCGCAGTCTCGGGGTCCGGGAGGAGCAGCATGTCGGATTCGTGGATCGACTGGAAACCACGCACCGAGGAGCCGTCGAAGGCGAGGCCTTCTTCGTAGGCTTCTTCGTTGAACGCCTTCGCCGGAACGGTGAAGTGCTGCATAACGCCGGGCAGGTCGCAGAACCTGACGTCGACGACCTCTACGTTCTCGTCGGCGATAAGGCGCTGAATGTCGTCTGGAGTAGTGGGCACCCTCGGTGACTCCTTCTCGTTCGTTGCCGGCGGCAGTACTCTCTTCGGCTCACGCTAAGAGCGCGGTGTTGCCCGACCGTCACCCGTATGTTTCGCCGGTGTTAACGGGGCGGCGATATCGGGTAGTCGACCAGGGCGAATGTGGCCCGCGCCACCGGCATACCCTGGATGGGTGGCGAGATGGACCGGAGAATGGCTGCCCGGAGCCGGCGATGAGACGACGGCCGGTGGCGAGGGTACGCAGCGGTGGCGTGGTGAGCGACTCGGCTTGCCTCAGTCGGGTGTCGGCTCGGTAGCGGGCGGCGGCGCGCGCCTTCTCGGGCTGCTCATCGACCTGGTCCTCGCCTCGCTGGTCACCGCCCTCTTCGTGACGCCTAGCCTGCAGGACCCGGCCGTCATGCAGACCTTCAACCTCTGGTCGGTCGGCGTCTGGGCGGCGATCACGGTCATTCCCGCGGCCTTCTTCGGGTTCACCCCCGGTATGGCAGTGGTCGGAATCCGCGTCGCCAGGCTCGACGGCGCGCAAATGGTCGGTGTGTGGCGTGCCGTCGTGCGAGGGGCGCTGACCTTCGTGATCATTCCAGCCGCGATCCGCAACATCGACGGACGAAGCTGGCTCGACCGACTGACCGGAACCGTTGTAATCCGCATGCGATGACCGCTGGTGGGAGCAAGGGACCTTTGCTCTCGCCGGAAGAAGCCGGCAGCCGGACCGGCAATGGTCAGGCCGCAGGAGCCGCAGGGACGCTTCCGAGATCTGGAGGCGGTCGTTGTCGGGCCCGGCGGTGGGCCGCTCGCAGCTCTTGGATCACCACCAGCGGCTCGTCACGTAGCCGCCCCGGACTCACCTGTACGACGATGAGGCCTGGAGCGACGAGGGCTGGCATCTCGGCCACCTTGTCCGGTCCGAGAGCGACCTCGTTGTGGCGGACTTGCAGTGCGACGCCGACCCGCGGCCACCAGGCATCAGCGATGCCGACAACCACCCCGTCGGGAGTCCGTAGCTCTGCCTTCCACACGGGCTGGGGCAAGCCGCTGCGCTCGACTGCAGATTCCAGCCACTGCTCGACGGCAGAGTCGACGCCGTCCTGAAGGGCGTTGACGACTATTCGAGGGAGCGCGGAGCCGATCGTGCTGGCCTGGGCCAGCTCGTCTCGAAGTTCTTCTGGAGTGCAGAGCCCACGATGGACCGCGTCGTGGATCATCGCCCGCACCGACTGGAGTTCGTCCATACGTCGAGCCGCGTCGATGAGAGCTCGGGCTAGCGGAGCGACAGGCAACCCATCGATCTCCACCGGCTCCGGTAGGTGGATCGTTCGTTCTACGACCGCGAATCCCCAGGTGGCGACCTTGCTCCGGTGTGGGATCAAGGTGTGCGCCCGTCTTTCTGGCGGGAGTCTTCGGACCCCGTACAGCCTCGCGGCCGGTACTCCGGTGAGCATCGCCTCCGGCCCCGCGTGGGTCAGCGCGACCTTCAGGAGCTGGTGCCTGGTCGGCGTGGCATTGGTCAGGAGGATGACGCCGGGAATCGGGCGGCGCCAAGGGCCGCCTTCGCGACAACGTCGCGAGATCGCTGAGTGGGAGTGTCCGAGGGCGACAAGTTTCGCCCGGGCGGCCACGCCGTCCGGGAACATCGCTGCCAGCGCCTTCTGCCGGGCGCTTGAGGTTCCGTTCACACAGTGATCATGCGACCACCCACCGACAATTTTCGGCCGGAGACGAATCAGGGGTCCTTTGCTATCGCACGCGGCGGTAGCAAAGGACCCCTGATCCTCGTTTCGTCAGCGGCGACGGATGGTGCGCTGGACGTTGCGCATTTTCGCGCCGGCGGGCATCGGGCCCTTCGGCATGGCGGCACCGCGGCTGCCGAGTGCGGCCAGCTTCGCTTCCAGCGCGTCGACCTGGGCGGGCTTGAGGTTGCGCGGCAGCTTCATCAGGTGGCTCTGAAGCTTCTTCAGCGGCACCTGCTGGTCTTCGTTGCCGATGATCACGTTGTAGATCGGTGTCTCACCGATCAAGCGGGACACGCGCTTCTTCTCCTGCGCGAGCAGGGACTTCACGCGGTGCGGCGCACCCTCGGCGACGAGCACGACACCCGGACCACCGAGAACTCGGTGCACGGCGTCGAGCTGGGTGGTGGCCGCCACGGTCGGCGTCACCTTCCAGCGGCCTCGCATGTTCTCGAGCGCCCACGCCGCGGCGCCCGGCTGCCCGTCGGCCTTCGAGTACACGGTCTTCTGGACGCGCCTGCCGAAGATGATCACAGCGGCGAGCGCACCGAGCAGGATGCCCAGCGGCAGCAAGACCCAGTGGACGTCGAAGATGAACCCGATGCCGAACACGACACCGGTGATGACCAGGAGCGATCCGACCATCCAGGGGATGAGCGCCTTGTCTTCCTTGCGCTGCATCTTGAAGGCTTCGAAGATCTGCCCGCGGCGAGCCTTGCTCGCGGCACGCTTCTCCTTCTTGGCCAGCTTCGCTGCTTCCTTGTCCTGCTTTCCCGCCATGTGACCAGGATACGGCTGCGTGCCCTGCGCCGAACCCGGCGGGCACTCTGCGAGGATCGGGACGTGGTTAGCGCATCGTCCCCGAAGAGTCGTCCAGGCCTGCTCGATGGGCTCGATCCCGAGCAACGCGCCGCCGCTTGCGCGCCGAGGGGGCCGGTCTGTGTCCTCGCAGGAGCAGGGACCGGCAAGACCCGGACGATCACCCACCGCATCGCCCACCTGGTCCGTTCCGGCCACGTCGCCGCTGGTCAGGTCCTCGCCGTCACCTTCACGACCCGCGCCGCGGGGGAGATGCGCACTCGTCTCCGGGGGTTGGGTGTGGACGCCGCCCAGGCGCTCACGTTCCACGCCGCCGCCCGCCGCCAGTTGCGATATTTCTGGCCTCAGGTCGTCGGGGACCGGCCTTGGGAGCTGCTCGAGAACAAGTTCCGCTACATCAGCCAAGCCGCCAACAAGGCCGGCCTCGGCACCGAGACGGAACTGCTGCGCGACCTCGCCAGTGAGATCGAGTGGAGCAAGGCCTCTTTGGTATCGCCGGACGACTATCCCGCGGTAGCCGCACGGACACAGCGGGACACACCGGCGCCCGCCTCGCAGGTCGCGGAGGTCTACCGCAACTACGAGAAGGTCAAGAACGCCGCGCAGGTCCTCGACTTCGACGACCTGCTCCTGCACACCACGGCGGTCCTCGAGGAGCACACGGTGGTGGCCCAGGAGTTCCGCGAGCGTTATCGCTGCTTCGTCGTCGACGAGTATCAGGACGTCACCCCGCTTCAGCAGCGGCTGCTCGACGCCTGGCTCGGCGGCCGTGACGATTTGACCGTCGTCGGTGATGCCAACCAGACCATCTATTCGTTCGGTGGTGCTTCTCCCCGGCCGCTCCTGGAGTTCACGCGGAGGTTCCCCGAGGCGACGGTCGTGCGGCTCGAACGGGACTATCGGTCGACGCCGGAAGTCGTGGCTCTCGCCAATCAAGTGATCGGTGCCGCGCGCGGCCGTCCAGCGGGGTCGAGGTTGAAGCTGATCGGCCAGCGTCCTTCCGGGCCCGCCCCGCGGTTCGCGGAGTATGACGACGAGACCGCCGAGGCCGCGGCTGTCGCGCGCAGGATCCGTGACCTGCTCGACAGCGGAGTGGCGGCCAGCGAGATCGCGGTGCTTTACCGCGTCAACGCCCAGTCCGAGGCCTACGAGCAGGCTCTGGCGGAAATGGGCATCCCGTACCTGGTTCGCGGCGGCGAGCGGTTCTTCGCCAGGGCCGAGGTCCGGCAGGCCATGTCCGCGCTGCGGATGGCGTCGACCGACGCTTACACCGGCGAGCTGGTGACCCGTGTCCGCTCGGTCCTCGCGAAAGTGGGGCTCACCGACCAGCCTCCTGCCGGAGGCGCGGCGAAAGAGCGGTGGGACGCGCTTCTTTCGATCGTCGAGCTGGCCGAGGAACTGGCTTCCACGGTCGAAGACGCGGATCTTCCTCGATTCGTGGCGGAGCTCGAACAGCGGGCGACAGCGCAGCATCCACCGACGGTGGAGGGCATCACCCTGGCCTCGCTTCACGCGGCGAAAGGTCTCGAATGGGATGCCGTGTTCCTCGTGGGGCTCGCCGAGGGGACCATGCCGATCCTCCACGCCGACGGCGACGACGCGGCAATCGAAGAAGAGCGCCGCCTCTTCTATGTCGGCGTCACACGAGCTCGAGTGCACTTGTCGCTGTCGTGGGCACTGGCCAGGACGTCGGGCAATCGCCGTAATCGGCGACGCAGCAGGTTCCTCTACGGCCTCATCCCCGAAGATCATCCGGCCGCGAGGGTCGCCCGATCGCAGCAGCCGAAGCAGGCCGGTAACAAGGCCCGGTGCCGCGTGTGCGGCGGGCCGCTGCTGGAGACACTGGACATCAAGCTCGGCCGGTGTTCCCGGTGCCCGTCCAACGTGGACGAGCAGCTGCTCGAGAAGCTGAAATCCTGGCGTGGGGAGCGCTCGCGGGAACTCAAGGTGCCGGCCTTCGTCGTTTTCACGGACGCGACGCTCGTCGCCATCGCCGAGCAGCGCCCTACCGATGACACGGCGTTGTGTGCCATCTCCGGGATCGGAGCGACGAAGCTCGAGCGCTTCGGAGCGGAGGTTCTCGACGTCGTGCGGGCCTCGGTGGAGACTTGACCGCGTCCCAGGCTTGATCCACGCGGCGAACCTGCTGCTCAGAGCCGATCTTCGCAACTTCGACGGATTTTCTGGAAAATAAGTTGCCCTGGCGCGGCCGGGGGCAATAACCTGCAGGTACCGGGCGGGAAGCGCCCGGCCTGGGGAAGAACATCTACAACACAGCGTAGACCGCAGGGCGGCTCGCGCGCGACAGAGAAAGGTGGTGTCAGTGAAATGAGGATCAACATGAAGCTCACGAACCCTGGCACCCGTCTGTCCTGCGTCGCGGAAGTCCCGCAGGCACAGCGCCAGGGCATCTTCATGCCCGTGAGCATCCTTGCCGCCCGCGGCACTCAGCGTCTCAACCGGCGCTGGGTCACCGCCGACGAGACCTTCACGCACGCTGCCGCCTTTGGTGGGGCGTACGTGAACGGTGGCGTCGATCTGCCGGTCATCAAGCAGTTCCGTGTTCCGTTGTACCAACGGGAGCGAAGTTCCTGACCTAGTCAGGACCAGAGGCTCACGAAGGCCGCGGAACCGGTTACCGGATCCGCGGCCTTCGTGTTTTTTGCTGCACAAACAAGTTGGCTGCACAACCTAATTAGGGTTCAGCGTTGTCCAGTTCCACCGTGAGTACGAAATCCGTTACGGCACAGAGGAGTGCACTTATGTCATCGGCCATAGCTTTCGCGCCGGGGGAGGCCCTGCCCTTCGCCGACGCAGGCGTCGTCGACCTGCTCGACGCCATCGACTCGCCCGAGTCGATGCTTCCCTGCCGTTCGGGCGACGCGGACCTGTGGTTCGCCGAGTCGCCGGCAGAGCTCGAGCGAGCGAAGGCGTTCTGCGCGGACTGCCCGGTCCGTTCCGCCTGCCTTGCGGGCGCCCTTTCGCGGCGTGAGCCGTGGGGCGTCTGGGGTGGCGAAATCTTCGAGCGCGGCGTCGTCGTCGCGCGGAAGCGGCCTCGTGGCCGTCCCCGCAAGAACGCGGTCGTCGAGCCCGCCGCCGAGGCTCGCCCGGTCGCGGGCAAGGTCGAGCGGAGCGCCGCGGCATGACCGTCGAACTCATCACCACCAGGGATTACGAGGCGCGGACGGGAACTCACGCGCCGACCGAATTGAACGAGATCAAGGTCGAGGAGACCAGCGAAATGTTGCTTTATGAAGAACTGTCCAGGGCCCGAATACGAGACCTCGAGGAGGGAGTCCGCGCGCAGCGGGCTCGAAGCGGCCCACGCGCCGCGCGCAGGTGGACCAAGGTCGCCCGGTGGGCGACCCGGCGAGCTGAGCGTTTCCAGGCCTGACCACTCAGGGGGAGCGGGGGACCTTTGCTACCGCGCCGCGATAGCAAAGGTCCCCCGCTCCCCTTTTGGGACGTGGCGCGGCTCGGCGTGGTGTTCACTTGAGGAATGGCCGTACACACGCATGACGACATCGACTGGTCCGATCGGCTTCGTTCGCTTCGCATGGCCGAAGCACTTGACGCCGAGCCGATGCGGGCGGCGGCTCGGCGGCTGCTGCAGGGGATGCCGGACGAGCTGACCATCCTCGACGTCGGCTGCGGCGCAGGCGGGATGAGTGTGCTCTTCGCCGAGGAGCTCTCCGCCGCCAGCGCCAAGATCGTGCTGGTCGACGCGACCGAACAGCTACTCGCCGAAGCGCACCGAACCGTGAGCGCGGCTGCTGGGGACAGGGCCGTCGTCGAGACGGTCCACGCCGACGTGGCCGACGAGGGGTTGCCCGGCAAGCTCCCCGCCGCCGATCTGGTCTGGGCTTCCCGCGTGGTCCACCACCTGCCCGATCAGCAGGCGGCCATCGACAACCTCGCCCAGCTCGCCCGTCCCGGCGGGCTGGTCGCCATCTCCGAGGGCGGCCTGGACTTCAACTGCCTCCCCTGGGATCTCGGCATCGGCCGCCCGGGGCTCGAGGAGAGGCTGCTCGCCGCGCGCGGCGAGTGGTTCGCCGAGATGCGGGCAGGAATCCCCGACTCGGTTTCCATGCCCTACGGCTGGAACATCGCGCTGCAGCGAGCCGGCCTCGTCGACGTCGATTCCTTCGGGGTGCTCATCCACCACCCGGCGCCCGGCCCGGAACTGCTACGCGAGTTCGTCATCGAGCGGGTGACCTGGCTGAACGAGGTCGCGGGCGACCGGCTCGACGATGACGACCACGAGACCGCGGCCGCGCTGGTGGATCCGGCGAACCCGGCCTTCCTTGGCGCTCGCCGGGATCTGTTCCTCCAAGGGGCGAAGACCATCCATTGTGGACGTCGATCGTGAGTGAGCAGATCACTTGCTCGTTGTGCGGCCGCATCCGCGGTGGCGACGAGGAGCCAGCGCAGACACTCGCCTGGGTTTCCACCCGGGAGAAGAACGTCGTGCGCTGGATGTGCCCCGCCTGCGCTCGCCGCCACACCCGTGACATCGAAGGAAAGCTGCCGGACGAGTACTGGTGAGCCTCAGGCGGCGTCGATCCGGCCGATCGTGCGGACCTTCGGCCTCGGCGTCCGCGTCGCTTCGCCGTACGCCCTGACGAGCTCTGCCGCGACTTCCAGCGGGACCTTCTTCAGCTGGTCGATCGTGCAGCGGACCAATACGGTCCCGGTCGCGGTCAGCGCCAGCGGGTGGAAGTTCGCGGCGCCCTGTTTCGGGGGCCGGAATTGCCACGCCATGCCGATGTCGTCCCACCAGGCGTCGGCGGTGCCGATGGGGCGCCCTCGTCTGTCGCAGAGCGTCGTGTTCCACGACGGCGAGGGCAGCGGGCAGCCGCTGAGGACCTTCTTCGCCAGCCCATGCGCGTACGTCTCTTCGGGGTCGACGCGTCGCAGAGCCGCGCGCACCGCCGCCGAACCTCTCCGGTTACCGGAATCGAGCTCCTCGCTGAGTTCGTCGAGCGTGCACAGCCCCCAATACAGCGGCAGCGAGATCAGCTCGTCGATTCGCATGGGGTCGAGTTCCAGTCGGGCGAGATCGAGCGCCGCCCGGGCCGCCGGGGCGAACGGGACGCCGTCGATCATGGTCGGCGACGGCATCCGCGTGGTTCTTCGTGGCAGCATGCCCGGTTCCGCCGGCACGCGCCGGTAGTCGGGGACGAGGAGATGGACCTCCCGTGTCAGCGGGCAGCCGACACCTCGTGCGCGTAGCGCGTCGGCGCCTGTCACGACGACCTCCGGACCGAACCGCGCGACAGCAGCTTGTAGTAGCTGAAGCCGGGTGGGCGCGGAGTCGCGCAACAGGATGACGCCCGGCATCAGCCTTCGCCAAGGACCACCCGGGCCGCAGAGCTTCGCGGCGTGGCGCGCGGTGACGCCCGCCTGCCGCAGCTCGCGGCTGGTGATGATCCCGGATTCGCTGGTGTTACTGAGCGCCATGAGACGGGCGCTTCGTGTAGTGGTCATGATTCGAGGATGGCCGCTGGGCCGACCGGGTGGAACCACTTCCATCAACTTGTGGACAACTCGCCCGAGCGGACCGGTTTTGGGCTCAGTCGCACCGTTCCCTGTGGATAACTTCTCAGGCCGCGAAGCCCGGCTGCCACCGTTCGACGATCGCGCGGGCGGGGATCTCGGCGTCGAGCTGACACAGGATGCCGGTCGATCCGGCGGTCACCCGGTGGATCATCAGGTACTCGGGCGGCAGGTTGAGGGAACGGCCGATCCGGAAGTCGCGGCCGCGGGTGTCGCCGACCCGGCCCGCCTGTCGTTGCATCCAACGGCGGGTGAAGTGAAACGTGTCGCCCGCCAGCGGTTCGGTGAACGGTGCCAGGTAGGCGAGCACGTCGTCGGCCCGCAGATCCGCGTCGCCCCGGATGAAGCCGGACTCCCTGAGCAGCCGCATCAGCTTCGCGGACTCGCCGTCGAGCGCCAGCCTGGTCATCTCGCCGAGGTGCTGCGGGATCCCCTCGGGCAGCCGGGACACCCCGCCGAAGTCGATGACGCACAGCCTGCCGTCGGCGGTCAGCATGAAGTTGCCCGGATGCGGGTCCGAATGCAGGAGCCGGGCTCGTTCCGGCGACGAGTAGTGGAATTCGGTGAGCAGGCGGCCGGCGCGGTCTCGTGTCTCCTTGTCGCCGCCGGCGATGATCTTCGACAGCGGAGTGCCGGTGGCCCACTCGGTGACGACGACCTTCGGCGCGCTGGCGACCACGCGGGGGATCAGGAACCCGGGCACCCCCTCGAACGCCTTGACGAAAGCACGCTGGTTCTGCGCTTCGGCCTGGTAGTCGAGCTCTTCGTTCATCCGCTCGGCGAGCTCCGCCAGGAGCGGCTTCACCTCGGTCCCCGGCACGAACGCCTGGAACAACCTGCTGAAACGCTGGAGCTGCCGGAGATCGCTCCGCAAGGCGTCGTCGGCTCCCGGATATTGCACCTTGACGGCGACTTCGCGGCCGTCGTGCCAGGTCGCGCGGTGGACCTGGCCGATGCTCGCCGAAGCGGCCGGCTCGTCGTCGAAGGCCGCGAACCGCTGCTGCCAGGTGCGCCCCAGCTGCTCGGCGAGGACCCGATGGGTCTGCCGGGTGGGCATGGGCGGCGCGGCGGCCTGAAGCTTCGTCAAGGCCTCGCGATAGGGCTTCGCCATCTCGTCCGGCACCGCGGCCTCGAAGACGCTCAGCGCCTGGCCGAACTTCATCGCGCCGCCCTTGAGCGTGCCGAGGACCTCGAAGAGCTGCTCCGCCGCCTTGGCGGACAGGGTCGCGTTGACCTCGTCGGCGCTTTGCCCGGTCAGGCGCCTGCCCCAGCCGCCGACCGCCCGCCCCGCTATGCCGAGCGGGATACTGGCCAGCTTCGCCGTTCGCGCGGCCCCGTTGCGGGGGATGGCGGCTTCACGGTCCTCGGCGTTGCGGGAGTCGGTCACCTTCGCGATTCTGCCTTGATTCACTGCGCCCGCGCAGCCTGTTGAGGGTGTGCGTGTGGGCTACGTCGCTCGCCGTATCAACGAGCGCCGCATCCGCAGGCGGTGTGCGGCGGCCAGTCGCGATGCCGGATCTTGCCGTCGAAGAAGTCGATCTCCAGCGTAGCGTTCCACGCGGGCGGCGCCTGATCGCTCGGGGACAGGAGCCTGAGCGCCTGCGCGGCGGCGAGCGCGGCGCAGGCCTGAACGGAGCCGAGATCGGCTCGCTGCACCCGGCCGACGAGCTGGCTCGCCACCCTCGGCCAGGACTCGTCGCGGCCCGCCCGGTGCAGGTCGGCGCAGCGCAGGCAGCTGCTGCGGCCGGGCACCACCAAAGGTCCCACGATGCCGACCCCGTCCCGGACGCGGACCGGCAGGTGGTTGATTCCGTCGCGGACGAGTTCGTCCACCACTTCGGGAGCGGGCACCACGGCGTCGGTGAGCAGGGCGAGTTCCGGCCGGCGGTCCGAGTAGAGCCGCGTTGTCACGGTGCTCGCCCTGGCGCGGCGCACGACTTGCGCCATCGCGTCGCGGCGCGGCAAGCCGATTTCGGCTTCGGTGTAGCCCGAGCCCAGGTCGGCTTCGAGAACCGTGCCCGAAGCCCGGACGTCGATGTGCCCGACTCCGCCGTTGGCGAGCAGGACGGCGATGGCCACCGCCAGCCTGCCGTCGCCGTGGATCGCCACCGCGGACCGTTTGCGGCGGGCCGTCATGGCCGTTTGATGGTGGCGGGCACGAAGCGACCAGAGCCCTGTCTCGGCCCTCGGTCTCGGTTGCCGGTCGGACTGGCCCGCATCCGTCACGAGACCTCGGGCCGTCAGGTCCGTCATCAGGTCGCGCAGCTGTTCGTCGTGTTCGCTCTGCGCGAGCACGATGTCGTCCGCGGCCTGTTTCCCGTCCAGCCCGCGGAGGGCTTCGGCCACCTCGGTGGCGACGCCGGCGATCACCACGGCGTGTGCGGGGTCGAGGCCGATCTGGATCTCGCCGTTTCCCCGTTCCAGCACATCCAGCCCCGGAAGCAGGGTGGGAAAGGCGGGCAGGATGATCGATCGCAGGTCCGGTTCGCGCAGGTTCATGATCGCAGGATCGCACCCGGCTGCCGTCCACCCGCCCGGAAAAACGGGAGTTATCCACAGGTTGACCCCGTTGTGGACAACTGGAGGCTGTGACCTTTCGGCTCTCGGAGTTGTCGGTGACTGGCCTTACCGTGGTCGAGTGGTCGAAGCACGGACGCCCTCATTGAGGGGCCGGGACACGACGAATCCGTCGGACACTCCCGAACACAAGGTCGAGGTACGGCGTAGCCAACGCCGCCACCGGACCGTCACCGCGTACTGGGACGAGGACACCCTCGTCGTGCTGATCCCTGCCCGGATGACCCGGGCCGAGGAGAAGCACTGGGTTGCCGAGATGCAGCGCAAGCTGCTGCGCAAAGGCCCGCGGCAGGCCGCGCCGCCCAAGGCGTCGGACGAGGCGCTGCTGGCGCGCTGCGCCGTGCTCTCGGCGAAGTATCTGGACGGAAAGGCGATACCCGCGAGCGTTCGCTGGGTACCGCCGATGAGGACGAGGTGGGCGTCCTGCACACCGGTCGACGCGACGATCAGGGTCAGTGATCGTCTGCGCCGGGTGCCGGCATGGGTGCTGGACTACGTCCTCGTGCACGAACTCGCGCATTTGAAGGAGCCAGGGCACAACGCGGCCTTCTGGGAGCTCGTTCGCCGTTACCCGAAGACCGAACGCGCCATCGGCTACCTGGAGGGTCTGTCCTCCGCCGCCGGATGGGGCATCGCGGCGGAGGACTGACGTGCCTCAGTTCTCTTCTTCGTCGCCCTTGGGCTTGTTCTTCTCGCGTTCGGTGCGCTCGATCTCGGCGATCGGGTCGATGCCTTCGAGTGTCGACTCGCCGTCGCCGAGGCGTTCGGAGAAGTCGAGCGGCTCGTCGAGGTCGTCGGCGGTCGGCATCAGGTCGGGGTGGGACCAGAGGCCGTCCCGCTTCTCGATGCCGTGCTGGTCGCCGACGAGCTTCCACAGCGAGGAGGCCGCCCGCATCCGCCTGGGCCGGAGCTCCAGCCCGACCAAGGTGGCGAAGGTCTGCTCGGCGGGGCCACCCGTGGCCCGGCGGCGGCGCAGCGTCTCCCGGAGCGCGTCCGCGCCCGGAAGCCGGTCGCCGATGGCCTCGGCCACCACGACGTCGACCCAGCCTTCGACCAGCGCGAGCAGGGTCTCCAGGCGGTTCAGGGCCGCCTTCTGCTCGGGCGAGGTCTGCGGCTCGAGAAGGCCGGAGGACATGGCCTCTTCGATGCTGGCCGGGTTCGACGGGTCGATCTGGCCCGCGAGCTGCTCCAGCGCCGACGTGTCGACGGAGATCCCGCTCGCGAACTCCTCGACGGTGGCCAAGAGGCGCTGCCGAAGCCAGGGGACGTGGGCGAACAGCCGCTGGTGGGCGGCCTCGCGTGCGGCGATGAAGACCAGCACCTCACTGGTCGGCAGCTCCAGGCCCTCGGTGAACTTCTCGATGTTCGCCGGCAGCAGCGCGGAGGTGGCCGCGGGGCCGAGCGGGAGACCGACCTCGCTGGAGGTGAGCACTTCGGAAGCCAACTGAGCCAGAGCGTTACCGAGCTGGGAGCCGAAGGCCATCCCGCCCATCTGCCCCATCATCGAGAGAAGCGGGCCGGCGGCCTGTTTGGCCTCCTCGGGCAGGGCCTGGACCCACGCGCCCGAGACCTGCTGGGCCACCGGGTCGCAGAGGCGCTGCCAGGTGGGCAGGGTCTTCTCGACCCAGTTACGCGCGGACCAGGCGACCGTGGTCGTGGCTCCGGCGGGCAGGATCGTCGCTGCGTCGAGCCACAGCTCCGCCAGGTGGGCGGCGTCACGGACGGCCGTGCTCGAGTCGCCGCCGCTGGACGACGAAAAGCCGAGCTGGACGTCGGTGCTGCCGCTGCTGCTCAGGTTCTGCAACGCGATCTGTTTCGCCAGGTCATAGTTGACCGGCCCGGTCGAGCTGCCGGCCTGGCTGAGCATCTGGCCCAGCTGGCTGAGCATCTGACCGAGCTGATTGAAGGCCTCGGCGCCGGAGGGCTGGCCGCCGGAGTCCGACGGCTCGTTCTCGCCTCGTTTGTCGGGATCGGGCGGTCCGAAGCCGAACGGGGGTTTGCTCATGGCACCACCGTACGCGGGTCCCGGGTTTCACAGCTCGTCAAGTGGAGTGATGAGCGTGGCCTTCACCGAGAAGCGAACACGGTCACCGTACGCTGTCACGCGTGACAGAGCCCTCGGAGGAGACCACAGGAGCGCGGAGCCGTGCGGGCTCCGCGGGTGACCAGGACCGCTCCGAACGGCGGCTGACCCGGCGCGGTTGGACGCTGCTGGTCAGCGGTGTGCTGTTCGTCGTCTTCGCGCTGGTCGGGTTCTTCATCCCGGTGCCGTATGTGGCGATCAGCCCCGGGCCGACTTACGACACGCTCGGCAAGGACGCCGCCGGACAGTCCGTGATCCAGGTCAACGGGCACGAGGTCTTCCAGACCTCCGGCGAGCTGCGGATGACGACGGTCTCCCTGCGCGATGGCGGCATCACGTTGTTCAACGCGCTCGGGCTCTGGGCGAGCGGCCGGTACGCGCTGGCGCCGCGCGAGGAATATTTCAAGCCGGGTGAAACCAACGAGCAGGTTCGCCAGGAGAACATCCAGCAGCTGCAGGACTCGCAGACCGCCGCCCAGGTCGCCGCGTTGCGCCGCAAGTTCCCGGTGAAGGTGCTCGCGAAGACGATCGTCTCCGGCAGTCCCGCGGACAAGGTGCTCGCTCCCGGCGACCGGCTTCTGGTGGTCAACGGGAAGACGGTCACCGAGGCGACCGAGGTGCGGGCCGCCCTGAACGGGACGAAGCCCGGGCAGACGGTCCAGATCACCTTCAAATCCGACGGTCAGGCCGAACGCACCGTGCCGCTCACGCTCGCGCAGCGGCCCGATGGGCCGGAGGGCTTCATGGGCCTGACCGCGGTGGACCGTGCTGACGTCCCCTTCGACGTGAAGATCTCGCTGCAGGACGTCGGCGGTCCTTCGGCGGGTCTGATGTTCGCGCTTGCGATCGTCGACAAGATGGAGCCCGGCGACCTCGCCGGTGGCAGGCACATCGCCGGGACCGGCGAGATCTCCGAGAAGGGTGACGTCGGCGCGATCGGCGGCATCTCGTTCAAGGTGGTCGGCGCTCGCGAGGCCGGCGCCACCGACTTCCTCGTGCCCGCGCACAACTGCGCCGAGGCGAAGACCGCCGCGCCCGAAGGGCTGAACCTGATCAAGGTGTCCACCCTGGACGAGGCGATCACGCAGCTCGACAACCTCAAGGCGGGTAGGCCGACCGCCTCCTGCTGACCGCCGGGGGAGCAAGGGACCTTTGCTACCGCCTCACGGATTTGGCTGAGGAGAGCAAGGGACCTTTGCTATCGCTCGCCGCGTACCTGGGCAGGCGGTAGCAAAGGTCCCTTGCTCTCTTTTCGCAGGTCAGGGCAGCAGGGTGGCCTTCAGGGCTTCGAGCAGGTTGGGCGCCAGCTCCGGGTTCTCGATGATCTCGTCGACGGGGACGTCATCGGGTTCGGAGGGCTGCCCGGCACCGCGAAGCCGCATAACGCACGCTCCGGCACCATCCCGCAGCACAGCCGCGACGAGGCGGGCTTCGGTCCGGCGCGGGTGGTCGGCGGCAGCTTGACGCAGGCGTTCGGCGTCGGTCTCGGGCACGACGGGAAGCTCGGCCTCGGCGTCCGGCGGCAGCACGATGATCTCCTGCGCGAGCGCGCAGCCCAGCACCAGATCGGGCCATGCGATCTGCGCCAGCGCTTCACCGAGGTCACCGTCGGGCAGAGCCTCCTGAGCGACCGGCGTCAGCGGGGCCGACGCGTCGAGCTGACCGGCCAGTTCGGGCTGCTCGTCCAGCAGCGCCGCGGTCGGGACCAGCGCGAACAACTGCGGCGGCTGATCCCATCCTCCGGAGGCGACGAACTCCTCGACTTCGCGGGCCAGGCCGGCCACGCCCTGCTGCTCACTCGGTGCCATTGGCACATCGTTCCAGGCGGCCCGGGCAGCGGCCTTCCGAGTCCGGTTTGGGCGGGTTCCGGGAACTTCCGACGGCATCCGTAGAGTTAGAGCATCAGGGGACGCACGCGGACGCGCGCCCCCGCGAAAAGTTCACCAAACCAGGAGCGTGTGCAGTGGCCACTCGGCCCCCCGTGAGCCTGCCGAAGCTGTCCCGGCGCAGCCGGATACTGCTCATCATCGCCGCCGTAGTCATTGTGGCCCTCCTGCTGGGCGCGAGACTGCTGGACACCTACGTCGACTGGTTGTGGTTCGGCGAGGTCGGCGCCCGCACGGTGTTCAGCACGGTGTTGATCACTCGTGTGATCTTGTTCTTCGCCGTAGGGCTCCTGGTGGGCGGAGCGCTCGCGATCAGTTTGATGATCGCGTACCGGTCCAGGCCCGTCTTCGTGCCGATTTCCGGCAACGACGACCCGCTCGCGCGCTACCGGTCGGCGATCGTCGGCCGGATCCGCCTGTTCGGTATCGGCATCCCGGTGCTCACCGGGCTCATCGCCGGCGCGTCCGCGCAGAGCGACTGGCAGGTCGTGCAGCTGTTCCTGAACGGCACCCGGTTCGGGCAGACCGACCCCGAGTTCGGCAACGACGTCGGCTTCTACGCCTTCGACCTGCCGTTCTACAACTGGCTTCTGGGCTGGCTGTTCATCTCGGTCGTCATCGCGTTCTTCGGCGCGCTGATCTCGCACTACATCTTCGGTGGCATCCGGCTCGCGGGTAAGGGCGGTCAGCTCGCCGGCCCGACCCGCGCGCAGCTCGCCATCACCATCGGCATCTTCGTGCTGCTGAAGGCGGTCGAGTACTTCTTCGACCGCTACAACCTGCTGCTCTCGGATCGCGGGGCACCGCTGTTCGTCGGTGCGACCTACACCGACCTGAACGCCGTCTTGCCCGCGAAGCTGATCCTTCTGTGCATCTCGGTGATCTGCGCCGTCGCGTTCTTCGCCGGCGCGTTCCTCCGCAACCTGCAGCTGCCCGCGATCGCGCTGGTGCTGCTGATCCTGTCGAACGTGCTCGTCGGTGTCGCGTGGCCCGCGGTGCTCGACCAGTTCTCGGTGCGTCCCAACGCGAACGAGAAGGAATCCGCGTCGATCCAGCGCAACATGGACGCGACCCGTCAGGCGTTCGGCCTGACCAACGTCGAGTACAAGGACTACACCGGCAAGTCCGAGGCGACCTCCGCGGAGATCAAGGCGGACAAGGGGACCGTCCCGAACATCCGGCTCCTCGACCCGAACGTCCTCAGCGACACGTTCACCCAGCGCGTCGGCCGTGAGAACTTCTACGGCTTCCCGTCCAAGCTGGACATCGACCGCTACACCCTCAACGGGGTCACGCAGGACTACATCGTCGCGGCCAAGGAGATCAAGACCGAGGGTCTCACCGGCAACCAGACGAACTGGATCAACAAGCACCTCGTCTACACGCACGGAAACGGCTTCGTCGCCGCGCCGGCCAACACGATCGACCGCGCGCTGAAGGACGCCAACTCCGACGGCGGCTACCCGATCGCCACCACCAGCGACACCCAGAACCCGTCGGGCGCGGGGTCGACCGACGCGAGCAAGCCGGGCATCAAGGTGGACGAGCCCCGCATCTACTACGGCGAGCTTGCGACCGACGCCGCGTACGCGATCGTCGGCGGCAAGGCGGGGCAGGCGCCCGGCGAGTACGACACCGCCGTCGACCGTGCCTACATCTACAAGGGTTCCGGCGGCGTGCCGATCGACAACTGGTTCAACCGCCTCGTTTTCGCCGCCGAGTACGGAGAGCGCAACATCCTCTTCTCCGACGCCATCGGCGACGGATCGAAGATCATGTTCAACCGCGAACCGCGCGACCGGGTCGCCAAGATCGCCCCGTGGCTGACGCTCGACGGCGACCCGTACCCGGCGGTCGTCGACGGCAAGATCAAGTGGATCGTCGACGGCTACACGACGATGAACAACTTCCCGTACGCCCAGCAGACCCAGCTCGGCCAGGCGACCAACGACTCGCTCAGCGGCACCACCCGCCAGGCGAACTCCTCGATCAACTACATCCGCAACTCGGTCAAGGCCACCGTCGACGCGTTCGACGGCACCGTGACCCTGTACGGCGTCGAGGACAACGAGCCGGTGCTCAACGCCTGGAAGCAGGTCTTCCCGGGGCTGGTCAAGCCGAGCAGTGAGATCTCGCCGGACCTGCGGTCCCACTTCCGCTACCCCGAAGACCTCTTCAAGGTGCAGCGGGAACTCCTGTCGAAGTACCACGTGAACAACCCCGCGGAGTTCTACGCCCAGCAGGCCTTCTGGAGCGTTCCGCAGGATCCGACGCAGGAAGGCGGCGTGAACGCGTCCGCATCCGGGATCGCCAACCAGCCCGGCTACTACGTCCTGGCCACCGCGCCGGGCGACACCAAGTCGCGGTTCCAGCTCACCAGTTCGCTGACCGGTCTCCAACGGCAGTATCTGGCGGCCTGGATGTCGGTGTCTTCGGATCCCGAGGACTACGGGAAGATGCGCGTCCTCAGACTGCCGACAGGCGCCAGCGGATCCACCCAGGTGGACGGTCCCGTCCAGGTCCAGAACAGATTCCAAAGTGACCCACGGGTCGCGCAGGACCGGACGCTGTTCAACAACCCGAACGTCACCGTCACCTACGGGAACCTGATCACGCTGCCCGTCGCCAACGGCTTCCTCTACGTGGAACCGGTCTACATCCGGCAACGGAACCAGCTGAGCTATCCGCAGCTGGCGCGGGTCCTGGTCTCCTACGGCACCAAGATCGGGTTCGCGCCGACGCTGAACGAAGCGCTCGACCAGGTCTTCGGCGCGGGCACAGGCTCCGGGGTCACACCGCCGCAGACCGGCGGCACCCCCGGACCCACGACGCCTCCGCCGCCGGGCACGACGACGCCGCAGCCGCCCTCCAGCGGAAACCCGGCGCTCGACAAGGCCGCGGGCGACATGCACGACGCCTGGGTCAAGTTCCGCGCCGCCCAGCAATCCGGGAACTACGCCGACCAGGGCGCCGCCCTGGCCGCGCTCGAAGCCGCCTCCAAGGCCTACGAGTCGGCCAAGGCCAGCCCGCCGGCGTCCGGTGCGCCCCCGACCTCCGGCCAGCCCGGAGGGTGACGTCGCTTACCTAAAGGGCACCTGCTTTGCGTCTGCTCGAAACGCAGGCGTAAGGTAGGTGTCACGACGCGGGGTGGAGCAGCTCGGTAGCTCGCTGGGCTCATAACCCAGAGGTCGCAGGTTCAAATCCTGTCCCCGCTACAGAGGTAGGAGGCCCGTGTCTGCGGAAAACGCAGACGCGGGCCTCTTTCGTATTTGCCCCGGGGGTCGAACCCCCGGACCCCCGCCAGGAGGGCTCCGCCCCCTGGACCCCCCGGGCGTCGGTCGGGTGGGTGCCCGAGGTGCCGGGGGCGGGGGAGCGGGGGACCTTTGCTACCACCGCGGGGAGCGGGGGACCTTTGCTATCGCCGGTGGGGGAGCGGGGACCTTTGCTATCGCGTGGGGGTGGGGGCGACCCAGCAGGCATAGCCATCGGGGCGGTACAGGACGGCATCCGTCGAGGGCCACGGCAGGGTCGTGACCAGCTGGGTGGTCAGACGGGGTGAGTACGCGTGAGCCCGGGCGGTATCGACGTGGGCCTGAGTGGTCGTCAGAAGCACGAAGCCGCCGTCGCGGAACAGGGTGCTGGGACGCAGCGGGCCGGCTTCGGTGGGGACGTCCTGGTCGGTGAGCCGCGACCCGAGCGCGGGATGCGACGTCCCGTGCGTCGTGTAGCGGATCCCGAGGCCGGAGACCATGCCAGACAGGTACCGGCTCACCTCGGGCAGCTCCGCAAGGTCGCCGAAGAGGGCACGAAGCGCGCGAGACTCGTGAGAGCGCGGAGTCAGCCCCAGCTGAGCTGCGACGTTGTGCAGCACCTGAGCGCCCACAGGGTGCCGCTCGGCCTCGTAGGTGTCGAGCAGGTCGTCACCGGCCCAGCCGCGCACTGTCGCGGCGAGCTTCCAACCCAGGTTCATGGCGTCCTGCACACCCAGGTTCAGCCCCTGGCCACCTGCCGGGAAATGAATGTGCGCGGCATCGCCCGCCAGCAGTACCCGCCCGACGCGGTAGCGCTCCGCCTGCCGCGCCGCGTCGGAGAATTGTGACGCCCAGCGGATTTCCGACACTGTCGCCGTCTCACCGTACGAGTCGAGCAGGGCCTGCCGGACTTCGTCGTGCGAGATGGCGGACCGGATGTCCTTGGGGCGCGAGGCCCGATCGCCGTACACGAACCGGTAGAGACCCGGCTCTCCCAGCGGAATCAGGCCTTTGAACGTGGTCGCCCCGGTCGGCTCGCCGACGTTCCGCATCGTTCGCCACTGTTTTTGCGCACCGGCGGGGATCTTGTCGAACAGGACGTCGGCGACCACCCCGAAGCCTTCACCGTCCACACCGGGGAAGTCCACGCCGAGTCGTTTGCGTACAACACTTCGAGCGCCGTCGCAGCCGACGAGGAACTTTGCGTGCAGCCGGTTCTCGCCACTGTCTGTTCGGTACCGAACAGAGACGAAGTCCTTCTCCTGCACGAAATCGATTACTTCTGCGCCGCGGACCACCTTTGTCCCTTGTGCGGCAAGCCGTTCCTCCAGGTACGCCTCGACCTGTGCCTGCGGAATCCCCAGCTGGAAAGGAAATCGAGTGTCCCAGCCGTCGTAGCCGATCGGGATCATCGCGAAATGCCCGTCCTGCACCGTCGCGAACGAACGCTCTTCGGCGCCGTCCAGAAGTCCGCGCAGCTCCAGCATTTCCGTGGTCCGTGGCTGCAGGTTCAGCGCCTTCGACAGTCCCGTGCGCTCGTGATGCCGTTCCAGGACCACGACATCGACGCCGGCGAGCGCGAGTTCGTGGGCCAGCATCAGCCCCGTCGGCCCCGCTCCGGCCACGACCACGTCCGTCCCCAGGTTGTTCATACCACTCCTTAACGACGTTAAATTGACCTGCGGCCAGCGTGCCCTTAACATCGTTAAATTGTCAAGGTGCTTCCGCTGGAACGAGGGATAAAAGTGGGTCTGACCAGGCAGGACATCGTCCGCGCCGGGCTTCGGCTGCTCAACGACGTCGGGCTCAACGGGCTGACGCTCCGCCTGATCGCGCAGGAACTCGGCGTCAAGGCGCCCGCGCTGTACTGGCACGTGAAGAACAAGCAGGAGCTGCTCGACGAGATGGCGACGCGGATGTACGCGGACGCGATGCCGGGCCGTGTGCCCGAGGGAACGGGGGAGCGGGAAGCTCTCGAGCTGGCGTCACGGGCCTTACGCCGGATGATGCTTGCTTACCGTGACGGCGCGAAGGTCTTCTCCGGGACTTTCCTGACCGACGACAGTCTTCTCGGTGACAATCCGTTTCAAGGGCGCGTCGACGCGGGGCTCGAACTGCACCTGGCCGGACGAGCGTTGTTCACCGTGTACAGCTACGTCATCGGTTTCACCATCGAAGAGCAGGCCGTTTACCCGGTTCCGGGCGAACGGGACCCGCGTTACGACGTCACGCCCACGGCTTGGGTGTTCGACGAGGACATCGAGGGCAGGTTCGCCGACGGGCTGACCATGGTGCTCAACGGCGTCTTCGGCTGGCTCGATGACAAAGTCGTGCCATAACACCTGGTCAAAGGCTCTTCGGGAAGTTAGGGGTACCCGCCTGAAAGCCGGTTTCACCCCCATGTAATCTATTAACACAACGACGCGGGGTGGAGCAGCTCGGTAGCTCGCTGGGCTCATAACCCAGAGGTCGCAGGTTCAAATCCTGTCCCCGCTACTGAAGAAAACGAAGCGCGGATCTGCGGAAATCGCAGATCCGCGCTTCTTCGTTTCCGGGATTCCGTGGTTCGCGCGGCGATCACTCCCTGTCGTTGGCCGGGGCGGGGGACGGGTACCGCTGTCCGTGGCCGTCGCCGGTTGCGTAGCGTGTCCGGTCCATTGTGGACAGGCGTAGTGTGTTGGGCCGAATGAGCGCATATCACTAGCCACAATGGACAGATGTGCTGACCACAGTGGACACAGGTTCCGAAAAGTGGGACCGTAGAGGACGTGTCCGAATTGAATGCAACAGCCGCCGCACTGCTCGGTCTTCTCCACGACGGTCCCGCCACGGGCGGGCAACTGGTCGCGGGGGCGGGTGAGCGTTTCGGCGCCTTCTTCAGCGTGACCCGCAGCCAGGTGTACCGCGAGCTCCCCGCCTTGTCGAAGGAGGGCCTCGTCCGCCTCGGCAAGCAGGGCCCGCGGTCGAGCCAGCAGTACCTCATCACCGCGGCGGGCAAGAAGGCGTTCAAGACGTGGCTGACCTCCGAAGCCGGTCCTGACCACCTCCGCAGCCCGCTGATCCTGCGTCTCGTGCACGCCGGTTCGCTGACGGTCAAGCAGCGCTCGGCCCTGCTCGAGTCGGCCCGCGCGAGCTACACGCAGCAGCTCGACGAGGCCAAGGCCGCCACCAAGGCAGCCGACGGCCCGTACGCCAAGGCCGTCGCCGAGTTCGCGCAGGCGCAGGCGAAAGCCGCACTGAAACTGCTGGATTCCATCCCCCAGTCCTGACCCGGACAGGTGCCCACGGCCGGTTCCCCGCAACCGGTCGTGGGTTTTGCCGTAACCTTGGCCGACGTGAGTGATGAGTTCGATGCGGCACTGAAGGACCTGGCCGGCAAGCTGACGCAGATCGAGTCGGTGATGGACCTGGATGCGCTGCGTGCCCAGGTGGCCGAGCTGGAGGAACAGGCATCCAGCCCGAACCTCTGGGACGACCCCGAAGCGGCGCAGAAGGTCACCAGCCAGTTGTCCCACCGGCAGAGTGAGCTGCGACGCATCTCCGAGCTGCGGCAGCGGCTCGACGACCTGGGCGTCCTCTACGAACTGGCCGAGGCCGAGGGCGACTCCGCCAGCGTGGCCGAGTCCGAGTCCGAGCTGACGGCGCTCACCAAGGATATCGACGGGCTCGAGGTCCGCACCCTGCTGTCGGGTGAATACGACCCGCGCAACGCCGTGGTCACCATCCGGTCCGAGGCGGGCGGCGTGGACGCGGCCGACTGGGCCGAGATGTTGCTCCGGATGTACCTGCGGTGGGCGGAGCGCCACAACTACCCGACGGACGTCTACGACATCTCCTACGCCGAGGAAGCGGGCATCAAGTCCGCCACCTTCAAGGTGAGCGCGCCCTACGTCTACGGCACGCTCTCGGTCGAGCAGGGCACGCACCGGCTGGTGCGCATCTCGCCGTTCGACAACCAGAGCCGCCGCCAGACCTCCTTCGCACACGTCGAGGTCATGCCCGAGGTCGAGGAGGTCGACCACGTCGACATTCCCGAGAAGGACATCCGCGTCGACGTGTACCGCTCGTCCGGCCCCGGTGGCCAGAGCGTGAACACGACCGACTCGGCGGTGCGGATCACCCACATCCCGACCGGCGTGGTCGTTTCGTGTCAGAACGAGAAGTCGCAGCTGCAGAACAAGGCGGCCGCGATGAAGGTCCTCCAGGCGCGGCTGCTGCAGCGGAAGAAGGAGGAGGAGCGCGCCGAGATGGACGCGCTCAAGGACGGCGGCTCCAGCTGGGGCAACCAGATGCGCTCCTACGTGCTGCACCCGTACCAGATGGTCAAGGACCTGCGGACCGAATTCGAGGTCGGCAACCCGTCGTCGGTGCTCGACGGCGAGATCGACGGTTTCCTGGAGGCCGGCATCCGCTGGCGCAAGCAGTCCGGAGCCGCGTAACAACCCTGCGTGAGAGAGCAAGGGACCTTTGCTATCACTTTCCGGGAGAGAGTGACAGCAAAGGTCCCTTGCTCGCTTGGCCGCCGGGACCGGGCTACCCGGGCTTAACGACGGGCATGGGTAGTATGCCGAACCGTGATCCGGCTCGAAGAGGTTTCCAAGGTCTACAAGACCTCGACCCGTCCCGCCCTTGAGCGGGTGTCGGTCGAGATCGACAAAGGCGAGTTCGTCTTCCTGATCGGTCCCTCGGGATCCGGGAAGTCGACCTTCCTGCGTCTCCTGCTGCGCGAAGAGGTGCCGAGCAAGGGTCGCGTCATGGTCTCCAACTTCGACGTCGCCAAGCTCGCCCGGCGCCGCGTGCCGCGGCTGCGGCAGACCATCGGCTGCGTGTTCCAGGACTTCCGTCTGCTGTCGAACAAGACCGTCGCCGAGAACGTCGCCTTCGCGCTCGAAGTCATCGGCAAGCCGCGCCCCACGATCCGCAAGGTCGTGCCCGAGGTGCTCGAACTCGTCGGCCTCGACGGCAAGGCCGACCGTCTCCCCAACGAACTCTCCGGTGGTGAGCAGCAGCGCGTCGCGATCGCCCGCGCGTTCGTGAACCGCCCGCTCGTGCTGCTCGCCGACGAGCCGACCGGGAACCTGGACCCCGACACCAGCCAGGACATCATGTTGCTGCTGGAGCGGATCAACCGCACCGGCACCACGGTGCTGATGGCCACCCACGACCATTCGATCGTGGACTCGATGCGGCGAAGGGTCGTCGAGCTCCAGCTCGGCAAGGTCATCCGTGACGACGCCCGAGGCGTCTACGGCATCGGCCGCTGACCGGCCCCGCCCTCCTCCGTAACCCACGACTTCCAAGGGACATCAACCCCGATGCGCGCCAGTTTCGTCTTCAGCGAGGTAGTCACCGGCTTGCGCCGGAACGTCACGATGACCATCGCGATGATCCTCACCACCGCGGTCTCCCTCGCCATGCTCGGCTTCGGTCTGCTGGCCGTCGGCACGATCGACAAGATGAAGGCCAACTTCCTCGCCGACGTCGAGGTTTCGGTCTATCTGGTCAACGACATCAGCGCGGGTGACCCGAACTGCTCGCAGTCCGCCTGCCAGTCGCTGCGTCAGGAGCTGCAGGGCAACGAAGGCGTCGAGTCGGTCGTCTTCGAGAACCGCGAGCAGTCCTACGAGCGGTTCAAGAAGATGTTCGAGAGCCAGCCGGAACTGCTCGCGCTGACCGGGCCGGAGGCGCTGCCCGCGTCGCTGCACGTCAAGCTGAAGAACCCGGAGCGCAGCCAGGCGATCATCCAGGAGTACACCGGCAAGCCGGGCGTCTCCAAGGTCGACGATCAGCAGAAGGCGCTCGACCGCGTGTTCAACGCGCTCAACGGTGTGCGGAACCTGGCCTTCGGTGCCGCGCTGATCATGGCCATCGCCGCGCTGCTGCTGATCGCCAACACGATCCAGGTGTCGGCGTTCACCCGGCGCACCGAGGTCGGCATCATGCGGCTGGTCGGCGCGACCCGGTGGTACACGCAGCTCCCGTTCCTCCTGGAGGCGGTGGTCGCCGGCCTGGTCGGTGCGATCATCGGGATCGTCTTCCTGATCCTCACCAAGGTGCTGTTGCTCGACTTGGTGCTCACCGGAGACGTGTTCCCCGCGGTCGGCATGCTCGAATTGCTGTTCCCGGTGGCGCCGATCCTGCTCGCCGTGTCGATCGTCATCTCGGCGATCACCGGCTACGTGACGCTGCGCCTGTACGTGCGCCACTAGCCGCCCGATAACCACCTGCCCGAACACAGAAACTCACGTAGAGTCGCCGTCATGCCCAAGGAACGCGGACAAAAGGTGATCGTGTCGAACCGCAAGGCTCGCCACGATTACTCCATCCTCGACACCTACGAAGCCGGTCTCGTGCTCGTCGGTACCGAGGTGAAGAGCCTGCGTGAAGGACGGGCATCGCTGGCCGACGCGTTCGCCACGGTGGACGACGGCGAAGTCTGGCTGCGGAACGTGCACATCCCGGAGTACGTACAGGGCACGTGGACGAACCACACGCCGCGACGCACCCGGAAGCTGCTCTTGCACCGCCAGGAGATCGAGAAGCTCATCGGCAAGACCAAGGAGAGCGGTCTTTCGCTGGTCCCGCTGTCGATGTACTTCAAGGACGGCAAGGTCAAGGTCGAGATCGCGCTGGCGAAGGGCAAGAAGTCCTACGACAAGCGGCAGGACATCGCCAAGCGCGACGCGGAGCGCACCATCAGCCGGGCCATGGGCCGGGCGCTCAAGGGCCGGTACAACGATTGATCCACGGGCCCGCTTCGGACGCCGAGATCCCCGGCTGGATCTCGGCGCTCGGCATCGACGGGCTCGTGGACCTTCACCTGCACTTCCTGCCGAAGCCGGTCATGGACAAGGTGTGGGCCTATTTCGACCAGGCCGAGGAGCACTACGGCATGGCCTGGCCGGTGCATTACCGCACTTCTGAAGAAGAACGCGTCGAAACGCTGCGCTCGTTCGGCGTGCGCAAGTTCGCGCCGCTGGTTTATCCGCACAAGCCGGGTATGGCCGAATGGCTGACCTCGTGGGCTCTGGAGTTCGCGGAACGAGTCCCCGAGGCGGTGCCGACCGGCACGTTCTACCCAGAGCCCGGCGCGCTGGCCGTTGTGGACGGTGCGCTGCGCGCGGGAGCCCGCTGTTTCAAGGCGCACGTCCAGGTCGGCGCCTACGACCCGCGTGACGAGCTGCTGGACGGCGTCTGGGGCGCGCTGGCGGACGCCGGTGTCCCGGTGGTCGTCCACTGTGGACACGGTCCGTTGAGGGGTGCCTACACCGGGCTACGGCTGTTCGAAGAGATCCTGGTCCGGCATCCCAGCCTGACGCTGGTGCTCGCGCACGCCGGCATGCCGGAGATCGACTTCGCGTTCGAGCTGGCCAGGAGGTATCCGCGCGTGTACCTCGACACCACGATGGTCGGGGTGGAGTTCACGTCGCGGGGCAATCCGCTCCCGCCGGACTGGCAGGACCTGCTGGCCGAGTTCCCCGATCGCGTCGTGCTCGGCACCGACTTCCCCAACATCCCGTACTCGTACGCCACACAGCTGCAGGCGATCGCCGGCTGGGCCGCCGACGATCGCCTGGGTGAGCCGTTCCTGCGGGCGGTGCTGCACGACACCCCCGCGAAACTGCTCAGCGTTTGAGCTGTGCCACCTCGGTGACCGAGACGGCGCGGCCGAGCAGCCGCGTTCCCAGCTCCGAGACCTGGATCTGCTTGCCCGCCAGGAGGAAACCGACCGTCGCCAGCGCCACCCACGGCGCCGGACCCTGGGCGAGACCGTCGCTCAGCGGGGCGAAACCGTGCGCGGCCAGCCCGAGCAGACCGCCCGCGATCGCCAGCCCGGCCACCACCAGCTGAGGCGTGTTGGCGGTCGACGCGGGGCCGGAACCCTGCGTTTCGAAGCGGGCGAACATCCGCAGCAGACCGAGGAGCACGAGGCCGCAAGCGCCGAGCCACGCGGGGAGCATCGTCAGCCACAGCACGGAACCCGGTTCGGGGGTTTCGTAACCGAGGCCGTAGACCGCGACGCCGGAGACGACGATCAGCGCCGGCATGTGCCACAGGTAGACGCTCATGAACCGCGGGCCGATCCATTTCAAGGCGGCGTCGAGGTTCGGCCGGGCGGCCAGGGCGTTCAGCCGCGGTTTGAAGGCCAGCAGGAGCCCGATCTGGCCGATCGCGAGGAAAGCCAGCAGCACGGTCGGCGGGCTCATGTTCGACACCGGGGCGCCCGGCATGCCGATCATGCTGGCCGGGTACGGGCCGAAGGCGACCATCAGCGCGGTGATGCCGAATCCGATACCTGCCATGCCCAGCGCGGCGTTGCGGCTCAGCGAGCCGAGACGGCCTTGCGTGTAGTGGAAACCGAGCTGGTGCACGGCCATCCAGACGAAGACGGCGTTCGCGAAACCGATCAGGCCGAGGTCGTTGAAGCGGGCGACGTCGACGAGGACGGCGGCGGCGAGCATCACGAGCGGGACCTTCAGACCCCAGCGGCGGTGCGCGGTGGCCAGCATCGGGGTGAGCAGCACGGTGAGCACATACACGGCCAGGAACCACAGGAGCTGGGCGGCGATCGCGCCACCGACCTGCAGCGGCTGCTCCGGAATGCCCATCCCGCGCAGGATGTCCGGGACGAACAGCCAGACGGCCACCAGCGGCAGCACCGGGATCATCAGCCGCTTGAGCCGCGCCGCGAGCCAGGAACGGGAACTTTCCGCGCGGCTCAACGAGATCAGGTTCGCCGCGCCGCCGGCGAAGAAGACGAGCGGCATGACCTGGCTGAGCCAGGTGATGACCCACCAGCCGGGCGTCGCGAGGGCGTTCCCGGTCGAGAGATGGCCGTCGGCGTAGGAGAGCACCGGCATTCCCCAGTGCTGGACGACGACCGCGAGGATCGCGACCGCTCGGACGATGTCCAGGAACCTGTCCCGGCCCTGCTTCCCGCTTGTGTGCATGGAAAAGAGCCTGGTGCTTGGAGGCCGCGAAAACAGCGGTGCGGGCCGCCGTATCGATCTTCCTGTTTTCGCCCTCGGAAGGTGGAGTTTTCCCTACCCCACGCCGTCGGTCTCGGGCTCCGGGAGCGGGGCGGGACACAGCCGGAACTCCCAGCAGTCGTCCTCGGCGAGACCGAGTTCGTAGCGGGTCTCGATCTTCGGCCCGTCGTGCAGATGGACGTGTTTGAGGACCGTGCCCGCGACGGGCTCGGTGTCACCGAACTCCTGGACGCGTCCGTCGAGTGGGCCGCCGAAGAAGCGCGCGCTGTGGGAGGGCCTGTCGGTCATGGGTCCTCCTCGGTTCGGCTCGGCACTCACCTGACAGTCTGCCCATGTTAGGTGAGTGACGGCTTCGCCACCAAGAGCTACTTCAGCGTCCTAAGTAAGTGAGCACCGCGCGGACCCGGCGGTGTTCCACCGAACTGGCTTCGAGACCGAGCTTCGAGAAGATGTTGCCGATGTGCTTTTCGACCGCGCCGTGCGAAACGACGAGCGAGTTCGCGATGGCGGTGTTCGACAGGCCCTGCGCCATCAGGCCCAGCACCTCGGACTCGCGGGCGGTGAGCGCGTCCAGCGGGTTCTTGCGGCCACGGGCCATCAGCTGCGCGATGACGTCCGGGTCGATGGCCGTGCCGCCGCCGGCGACCCGCTTGACCGCGTCGAGGAAGTCCGCGACGTCGGCGACGCGTTCCTTGAGCAGGTAACCGACTCCGCCCGCACCGCCGGACAGGAGCTCGACGGCGTAGCTCTCCTCGACGTACTGGGAGAGCACGAGGACGGGCAGGCCCGGGATGACCTCGCGGGCGCCCAGTGCCGCGCGCAGGCCCTCGTCGGTGAAGGTGGGCGGCATTCGCACGTCGACGATCGCGAGGTCCGGCCGATGTTCCTTGACCGCCACCAGCAGGTCTTCGCCGTTGTCCACGGCGGCGACGGTCTCGATGTCCTCGTCGGCGAGCAGGCGGATCACCCCCGCGCGCAACAGAACCGCGTCTTCGGCGATGACAACCCGCATGCTGCCCCCAGCGTCGTGAGTGAATGGCAGAGCCTATTCACTCACGAGCGGGTCACCATTGGCACGGCAGGTCCGCGCGAATCACCGTCGGGCCACCGGGCGGGCTGACGACGGTGATCACGCCGTCGATCGTTGCCGCCCGGTCGGCGAGCCCGGCGAGGCCGCCACCTGGCCGGACTTCGGCGCCCCCGTGCCCGTTGTCGGTGATCTCGACGATGACCATCGCTTCGGTGCGCCACACCTTCACGCTCGCTTCGGTCGCTCCCGAATGCTTCGCGATGTTCGTCAGCGTCTCGCCGACGATGAAGTAGGCCGTCGTCTCGACCGCCGCCGGCGGCCGCGGTTCGACGTCCACCTCGACGTCGACGTGGATCGGCGATTTCGCGGCCTGCGCGGACAAGGCGGCGTCGAGACCGCGGTCGCCGAGCACGGCCGGGTAGATCCCGCGGGCGAGATCGCGCAGTTCGGACACCGCGAGCTTGGCGTCGAGGTGTGCTTCGTCGATCAGTTCGCGTACCGCGTTCGGGTCCTGGTCGAACTTCGACTTCGCGCGGCCGAGGCTCATCGCGACGGCGACCAGGCGCTGCTGGGCGCCGTCGTGCAGGTCTCGCTCGATGCGGCGGCGTTCGGCCTCGGCGGCGTCGACACCGCGAGCCCGCGACGCCTGCAGCCGCTCGGCCTTCTGTTCCAGCTTCGCGGCGCGGTTCGGGCCGAGCAGCGAGTACGCCAGGTTGCCGTGCAGCCATCCGACCCACGGGGTCACCCAGATCGCCATCGGCAGGAGCACGATCGACGCGATCGCGATCGGCAGCTCCAGACAGGCCAACGGGAACGCCGCCATCAGGTAGGCGAGGTCGCGCCAGGTCGTCGCGTCGGTCAAGCGGGTCAGCCAGCGTTTGACCAGCGAAAGCCCCTCGACCGGAAGACGCTCGACCGGCTCGAGCGGGGTCTCGAGCATCGTGCGCGCCCAGCCGCGCTCGCGGTCGGCGGACCAGCGGATGAAGCTGGTCGTGGCCATGAGGATCGGGAAGCCGATCCACACCACCGCCGTCGCGATGCCGACCGCCAGGCCGGTGACGATGAGAACGAACTGGAGAAGCCGGAACACGAAGCTGACGATCATGTAGACGATCGACCTCAACGGCCGGGGGCGGGGGATCCCCACCTGCTGTACCTGCTGGTCGATCGTCATCCGTGAACCTCGCCCCATGAATCCTCCAGACGGCGGCGCTGGGCGTGGGTCGGCCCGAGCAGCGCCGTCGCCAGCCGGGCGTGCATCCCGGCCAGCGCCTTCGTCAACGCTACCGAGAGGGCGATGCAGAGCACGCCGAGTGCCGCCCAAGGCAGGGCCGAAACCGTCGAATCGACGGTGAACCACGCGTTCTCCCAGGTCGGGAAGCGGTACTCGCCACCGGGCAGGAAGCGGTAGTAGATCGGCAGGCCGGCGAGGCCGAGGCTGGTCGACCAGAACACCGTGACCAGGACGAACTCGATGATCCCGAGCGGGAAGAGCAGGAAGAAGTACCCGAGGTCGCGCCAGGTGGAGCCGTCCTTCAGCCGCGCCTTCCAGCGCACGGACTGGCCGGCGACGGGCAACGGGAGGTACGGCAGGTCGATGTAGCGGTCGAGCAGCGCGTACACCCGGGCGCGCTCCATTCGGGCCGCGCCGCGGACCGTCAGGATCACCAGCGCGAGCAGCGGCAACCCGATCCAGACGATCGCCGTGCCGATGCCCGCCGAGATGAAGGACATCAGGAGTGCGAAGGCCAGGACGCCCATCGGCAGGTTCATCAGCAGGTAGACCAGCGAGCCGCCGAACGACGGATCGGACCTGCTCAGCTCCCGCTCGGCCGCCAGCGAACTCATGGTCGTGCTCCTCTCCTGTTCGAGGAGTCCAGCATCGCGTCCGCGGGCGTCCGGTGACATGGTGCGCGCGGGCATCTCCCAGGTAGGGCTAGCCCCACCTGCGGGATTAACCCGGTTGCCGTCCGCGTTATGATGTACAGGTTGTATCCCACCAAGGGGGTGAACGGTTTCGACTTTGGACGTTGAATCAGGAGAAGCGTGCCGGTGCAGGCGAGAGACCACCGTAAGCGTCATCGCAAACCAATAAGCGCCGAGCCTAAGAGCCAGCGCGAGTTCGCTCTTGCTGCCTAAGCAGTAGAGCAACTCTGTCGGTCCGGGGTCGCCTCCGACCCGGTCACCGGCATCAGCTAGGAGGCTTACCGCTACACCCGGCCGCGGGGTGTGGTTGGGAAACAAACAGTGGCTGGGCCCGTCACTTCAGCTTGTTCGCGTGACTGAAGGGGTCAAGTAGAGACATAGCGGACTGCGCACGGAGAAGCCCTGGTGATGCGCCAGAGGACCCGGGTTCAATTCCCGGCACCTCCACTGGTCGACGGAGCGGCCCTGCCCCTGAGGGGGTGAGGCCGCTTCTTTGCGTCGGCCTAGGCTCCTGAGCATGCGCCTTCATGTGCACCAGTGGGGATCCGGTCCGCGTGTCGTACTCGTGCACGGCGTGCTGCTCGGCGGCCGGGAGGCGTGGCGGGCTCAGCGCCCGTTGACCGAGCGGTGGACGCTGCTCGCGCCGGATCGTCCCGGGCACGGGAAATCGCCGGACGGCGTACAGGATTTCGAAGCCGACGCGGAGTTGATCGCGGAGCAGGTGCTCGACGAGCCCGCGCATTTGGTCGGGCTGTCGTACGGCGCGATCGTCACGATGCTCGCCGCCGCACGGCGGCCGGAGATGGTCCGGACGCTCACCGTGGTCGAACCGCCAGCGGCCGGGATCGTCCGTGGCGACGAGGTCGTCGACGCGTGGGACGCCGAGCTGCGGAGGTTCCTCGACGGGCCGCTCGACGATCCTCGCGAAGTGTTCAAGGCGTTCTTCCCGCTGGCCGGTGTGCCGTTGCCGATCCCCGATCCGGTACCGGAGACGCTGCGGCGTGGCGCCCGCGCGTTGGTCGGGATGCGGCCGCCGGGAGACGCGGAGCTGCCGCTCGATGTGCTGGCGTCCGCGGGTTTCCCGATGCTCGTGATCACCGGGGACCATCGGCCGGAGTACGAAATCATCGCCGACGCGATCGCGGACGGGACCGGAGCGCGCCGGGACGTCGTGCGGGGGATGGGGCATCTGGTGCCCGACACCGGCGCGCCGTTCAACCGGCTTTTGGAAGAATTTCTGAATCACGGAGAGTAGCGAAATCTAGATCTTTTTTGTCTCAATTCACCCGCGCCGGGAACTGTCGCGGGGTGGGATGTCATGCTGAGTGTCCGACCATGGCCCTCTTTCGAAACGACCCCGTGTCGCCGGAGGGCCGGAAGAAGGTGGCAGATGACCTGGGCTAGGCATTCCAGTCGTCCCGACCCCGCTGAAGACCAGAGCCGGATGGCCGGTGTGCGAGCGGAGGAAGAAGTCCGCCTCACGCTGCAGAACGGCCGAGCCGCTCGAACCGTCGCAGGGCACGCTTCGGACGCCCTCGACTGTGCTGAACTGCTGGCGATGCTCGGGCTCGAGGGAGTCCAGAAGAAGCACGCTCAGCGCATCTGACCCCCGATCCGGGTGGTCAGTTCGGCCGCGGTCAGACGGACCTCCTCGGCGAGGTCCGGCCAAGTCTCCTCACACCCCTCGGCTCCCGGGCAGAGGTGGCGGAGGGTCACGCTGATCGCGGCCATCGGCCGGCCGCCGTGGTCGAAGACCGGGCAGGCCACCGAGGCGAATCCTTCGGTGACGTGTCCGTCTTCGACCGCCCAGCCGAGCCTGCCCTCCGCGTTCAGCGTCCGGCGCAGCTCGGCGAGGGTGCGCGGGCCGCGACCGGTGCGCAGGACGAAAGCCGACGCGTTCGGGAAGAGCGCGCGGACATGCGGCGACGGCAGATGCCGCAGCATCGCCCTGCCCGACGCCGTGAGCTGGCCCGGCAGCCGGACGCCGACCTCGGTCACCAGCGTTTCCGGGCGCGTGGGGCGCTCTTTGACCAGGTAGAGCGACTCGTTGCCGTGAAGCACGCCCAGATGCGCGGTGTGGCCGACGCGGTCGGCGAGTTTGCGCAGCAGCGGGAGCGCGAGCCGCTCCAACGGGTCGTGCCGCAGGTAGGCCGAGCCGAGTTCGAACGCGGCGATACCGAGGCCGTAGCGGCGCTCCGCGGGCAAGTGCGTCACGAATCCGGCGGCCTCCAGTTCGGCGAGCAGGTGATACGTCGTCGAGCGCGGGAGGCCGAGCTCGCGCGCGATCGCGGCCGCCGACACCGGGCCCGGCCGTGCGGCGAGGGCGCGAAGGATGCCGAGGCCGCGTCGCAGGGCTGGTACTTCGCTGCTCTCGCCCATGTCGACCTCCTGTTTCGTTTCGGCGGGGGAGCAAGGGACCTTTGCTACCACTTGCCTCAACGTTGAGAGAGCGGTAGCAAAGGTCCCTTGCTCTCTTTTCGCAGGTGGGAGCGGTGACTGTGTGGGTTTCGGGTCATCCAACGCACCAAAATCCACACGGTCGGTAGGCGCCGCTACGCGGAGTGCGGGGTGTGTGGATATAGGGACACTCAACGTCTCTATTTCCACACAACTCGACCTCGATGGCGAAAGCGGTAGCAAAGGTCCCTTGCTCCCACCGTGCGTGTCTTGGATACCAGACACAACCACCGGTTGGCGCCGCCCACCAGCGGGCATGGCGTTGTCCAATGGGGCTATGCCGGAAACCGTACTTCTGGGCTCCGAACCGCTTCGGCCCGAACAGGTCGTCGCGGTCGCCCGTGACCACTCGCCCGTCGCGGTCAGCGAAGCGGCCGAGAAGAACCTCGCCGCGACGCGGCAGCACATCGACAACCTCGCGCACGCCGAGTCGCCGACGTACGGCGTTTCGACGGGCTTCGGGGCGCTCGCGACCAGGCACATCCCGCTCGAAAGCCGCACCGCGCTTCAGCGGTCGCTGATCCGGTCGCACGCGGCGGGCGCGGGCCCGGTCGTCGAGACCGAGGTCGTGCGCGCGCTGATGCTGCTGCGCCTCCGCACCCTCGCCAGCGGGTACACCGGCATCCGGCCGCAGACCGCGCAAGCGCTTGCGGCCCTGCTCAACGCCGGGATCACGCCGCTCGTTCACGAATACGGGTCCCTCGGCTGCTCCGGCGACCTCGCGCCTCTGGCCGCTGTCGCGCTCGCGCTGATGGGAGAGGGCGAAGTCGAGTACAACGGCGAAGTCGTCCAGGCGGGCGTAGCGCTGAAGCACGCTGGCATCGAGCCTGTCGTTCTCGCGGAGAAGGAGGGCCTCGCCCTCACCAACGGGACCGACGGCATGCTCGGCATGCTCCTGCTGGCCGCGGCCGACCTTCGCAAGCTTCTCGACACCGCCGACATCACCGCGGCGATGAGCGTCGAAGCGCTCCTCGGCACCGACCGCGCCTTCGCGGCCGATCTCCAGGCGCTGCGTCCGCATCCCGGGCAGGCAAGGAGCGCGCTCCGCATGTGGACGGCGCTCCAGGACTCGAAGATCGTCGAGAGCCACCGCGGCCCCGACTGCAACCGCGTCCAGGACGCGTACTCCCTCCGCTGCGCGCCCCAGGTGCACGGCGGCGCACGCGACAGCCTCACGCACGCCGAACTCGTCGCGGAGCGTGAACTCCACTCCGCGGTCGACAACCCGGTCGTGTTGTCCGACGGCCGTGTCGAGTCGAACGGAAACTTCCACGGCGCCCCGGTCGCGTACGTGCTCGACTTCCTCGCCATCCCGCTCGCGGACGTCGCGAGCATCGCCGAACGCCGCACGGACCGCATGCTCGACAAGGCCCGGTCGCACGGCCTGCCGCCGTTCCTCGCCTTCGACCCCGGCGTCGATTCCGGCCACATGATCGCCCAGTACACGCAGGCGGCCGTGGTCAGCGAACTCAAGCGGCTCGCGGTGCCGGCATCGGTCGATTCGATCCCCAGCAGCGCCATGCAGGAGGACCACGTCTCCATGGGCTGGTCCGCCGCGCGCAAGCTGCGCAAGGCCGTCGAGGGCCTCAACACCGTCCTCGCCATCGAACTGCTCACCGCCGCGCGCGCCCTCGACATGCGCGCGCCCCTGGCCCCGTCGCCGGTCACCGGCCGGGTCCGGGATCTCGTCCGCACCAAGGTCGAGGGCCCCGGCCCCGACCGTCATCTGGCGCCGGAGATCGCCGCCGCCGAAGAACTCGTCGCGTCGGGTGCCGTCCTCGCCGCGGCCCAACTGGAGGTCTGAGCCCATGACCCGCACGGTCCGTGCCGCCCGAGGCACCACGCTCACCGCGAAGAACTGGCAGACCGAAGCCGCGCTGCGGATGTTCCACAACAACCTCGACCCCGAGGTCGCCGAGCGTCCGGAAGACCTGGTCGTCTACGGCGGCACCGGCAAGGCCGCCCGCAACTGGGCCAGCTTCGACGCGATCACCCGCGAGCTGACCAGCTTGGAGCAGGACGAGACGCTGCTCGTCCAGTCGGGCAAGCCGGTCGGCGTGTTCCGCACGCACGAATGGGCGCCGCGCGTGCTCCTCGCGAACTCCAACCTCGTCGGCGACTGGGCGACGTGGCCCGAATTCCGCCGCCTGGAAGCCCAGGGCCTGACCATGTACGGCCAGATGACCGCGGGGTCCTGGATCTACATCGGCACGCAGGGAATTCTGCAGGGCACGTACGAGACCTTCGCCGCCGTCGCCAAGAAGCGGTTCGGCGGCAGCCTCAAGGGCACGCTCACCGTCACCGCCGGTCTCGGCGGCATGGGCGGCGCGCAGCCGTTGGCCGTCACCATGAACGACGGTGTCGCGCTCGTCATCGAATGCGACCCGCAGCGGGCCCACCGCCGTGTCGAGACGCGCTATCTCGACGAGGTCGCCGACGACCTCGACGACGCGATCCGCCGGGTGGAGGCCGCGAAGAAGGAGAAGCGCGCGCTGTCCGTCGGCGTGGTCGGCAACGCCGCCGAGGTGCTGCCCGAACTGCTGCGCCGCGGCGTCGAGGTCGACATCGTCACCGACCAGACCTCCGCGCACGACCCGCTTTCCTACCTGCCCAAGGGCGTCGGCGTCGACGAGTGGCAGGACTACGCGGACAAGAAGCCCGACGAGTTCACCGAACGCGCCCGCGAGTCGATGGCGGAGCACGTCGAAGCGATGCTCGGTTTCCTCGACAAGGGCGCCGAGGTCTTCGACTACGGCAACTCCCTGCGCGGTGAGGCGAAACTCGGCGGCTGCGAGCGCGCGTTCGACTTCCCGGGCTTCGTGCCCGCCTACATCCGCCCGCTGTTCTGCGAGGGCAACGGCCCGTTCCGCTGGGCGGCGCTGTCGGGCGACCCGGAGGACATCGCGGCGACCGACCGCGCGATGCTGGAACTGTTCCCGGAGAACGAATCCCTCGCGCGCTGGATCCGGCTGGCCGGGGAGCGCGTCGCCTTCCAGGGGCTTCCGTCGCGAATCTGCTGGCTCGGCTACGGCGAGCGGCACCTCGCGGGTCTGCGGTTCAACGAGATGGTCGCCAGCGGTGAGCTGAAGGCGCCGGTCGTCATCGGCCGCGACCACCTCGACTCGGGCAGCGTCGCCTCGCCGTACCGCGAGACCGAGGGCATGGCCGACGGTTCCGACGCGATCGCCGACTGGCCGTTGCTGAACGCGCTGGTCAACACCTCGTCGGGCGCCAGCTGGGTGTCGATCCACCACGGTGGCGGCGTCGGCATGGGCCGGTCCATCCACGCGGGCCAGGTCAGCGTGGCCGACGGAACCCCGCTGGCCGCGCAGAAACTCGAGCGCGTGCTCATTAACGACCCGGGCATGGGCGTCATCCGGCACGTCGACGCAGGCTACGACCGCGCCGCGGACGTCGCCGACGAGCGCGGCGTGCGCGTGCCGATGCGGGACGCCGAGTGACCGCGTCCTCGCTGCTGGAGGAGATCTCGGACGTCGGCCGCGACCCGAAACGCGGCGGCTACTCCCGCCACGCCTTCGACGCGGCCGAAACCGAGCTGCGCGCGTGGTTCGTCGAGCGCGCCGGACGGCTGGGGCTGGGCGTCGAGACCGACCGGAACGGCAACATCTGGGCTTGGTGGGGCACCCCCGGCCCGGACGCGGTCGTCACCGGCAGCCATCTCGACTCGGTGCCGGGCGGGGGCGCGTTCGACGGCCCGCTCGGCGTCGCGAGTGCGCTCGACGCGGTGGAAATCTTGCAGGCCAGGGGATTCCGCCCCGCGAAGCCGTTCGCCGTCGTGGTCTTCGCCGAGGAGGAGGGCGGCCGCTTCGGTGTGCCGTGCCTCGGCTCGCGCCTGCTGACCGGGACGATCGACGCGGACAAGGCACGCGGTTTGCGTGACCCGGACGGCGTCACGTTCGCCGAGGCGGCGGCGAAATCCGGCCTCGATCCCGAGCGGGTCGGCCGGGACGCCGAGCGGCTCGGGCTGATCGGGCGGTTTCTGGAGCTGCACGTCGAGCAGGGGCGCGGGTTGATCGACCTCGGCTCTCCGGTTGCCGTCGGCAACACGGTGATCGCGCACGGCCGATGGCGATTCTCCTTCCAGGGGCAGGGAAACCACGCCGGTGCGACGCTGATCGGCGATCGCCGTGACCCGATGATCCCGGCGGCCGAGACCGTGCTCGCCGTGCGGAAACTGGCGAACGCGACCGCCGACGCGAGGGCGACCGTCGGCAGGCTCGTGCCGACTCCTGGCGGGACCAACGTCATCGCGTCCACTGTGGACCTTTGGCTGGACGCGCGGGTGCCGGGCACGGATACGCCCGAGCTGGTCGCCGAGATCGCGAAACTGGCCGAAGAGGCCGCCGCGCAGGAAGGCTGCCGCGTCGAGGCCACCAGGGAGTCGTACTCCGACGACGTGATCTTCGACGACGCGCTGCGCCGTGACCTGAGCACCTGGCTGGGCGGGCCACCGGAACTGCCGACCGGCGCCGGGCACGACGCCGCGATCCTCGCCGGGTTCGTCCCGTCCGGGATGCTCTACGTGCGCAATCCCACCGGCATCAGCCATTCGCCGGAGGAGTTCTCCGAAGCGGCGGACGTCGACCACGGTGCCCGGGCGCTCGCGGACGTTCTGGAGAAACTGTCGACATGACGACATATTGGTGCGAACGTGCCTGGCTGCCGGACGGGATCGCCGATGCCGTCCGGATCGAGGTCGACGGCGGCAAGATCGCTTCGGTGACGGCGAACGCGCCTCGCGAAGGAACAGTCCTCAATGGACTCACCTTGCCGGGGTTCGCCAACGGGCACTCGCACGCGTTCCACCGTGCGCTGCGCGGCCGTACGCATCACGATCGCGGGACCTTCTGGACGTGGCGCGAGCGGATGTACTCGCTCGCGTCCCGGCTGGACCCGGATTCGTACTATCGCCTGGCGCGTGGGGTTTACGCGGAGATGGTGCTGGCCGGCTACACGAGCGTCGGCGAGTTCCACTACCTGCACCACGCGCCGGGTGGAAAGCCTTACGCCGAGCCGAACGCGATGGGCGAGGCGCTGCGTCAAGCGGCCAGGGACGCCGGGATCCGGCTGACGTTGCTCGACACGTGTTATCTCGCGGGTGGGATCGGCATCGAACCCGACGAAGTCCAGCGGCGGTTCTCCGATGGGACGGCCACGAAATGGGCGCAACGAGCCGGCGAACTGCGGGAGGACGAGACGTTCCGGGTGGGCGGCGCGATCCATTCCGTGCGCGCCGTTCCCGAGGACGAATTGTCCGAAGTGGACAACGGGACGCCCGACGATCGGCCGCTGCACATCCATCTTTCCGAGCAGCGGGCCGAGAACGAGCAGTGCATGGCGGCCTATCACTGGACTCCGACCGGCCTGCTCTGGGACAACGGAGTGCTCACCGAGCGGCTCACCGCGGTGCACGCGACGCACCTGACCCCGGGCGACATCAAGTGGCTCGGCGAGGCGGAGAGCCGCGCCTGCTTCTGCCCGACGACCGAACGGGATCTCGGCGACGGGATCGGCCCCGCGCGGACGCTGCTGGACGCGGGGGTGCGGCTGTCACTCGGCAGTGACAGCAACGCGGTCGTCGACGCGTTCGAGGAGACCAGGGCGCTGGAACTGAACGAGCGGCTCGCCAGCGAGAAACGCGGCCGGTTCACCGCGGAGGAACTGCTCGCGGCGGCCACTGATCACGGCGCGGTCGGCTGGGACGAGGTCGGTGAGCTGGCTCCGGGTGCGGGCGCGGACCTGGTGACGGTCGGCCTCGGTTCGGTGCGGACCGCGGGGATCGAGCCGTCCGGGGTGGTCTTCGCCGCTTCAGGCGCCGACGTCCGGGAAGTCGTCGTCGCCGGGCGGGAGATCGTCCGCGATGGCGTGCATCAGCTGATCGACCGGCCGGAAACGGTCTTGGCCAAGGAGATCGAGGCATTGTGGCAGTTCTGATCACGGGAATCGGCGAGCTCACCACGAACGACGCCGAACTGGGCAAGCTCCGGGACGCGGCCGTCGTCATCGACGGCGAAGCGATCGCGTGGGTCGGCGCGGCCGCGGACGCGCCCGACGCGGACGAGCGGGTCGACGTCGAAGGGCGTGCGGTGCTGCCCGGCTGGGTGGACAGTCACACGCACCTGGTGTTCGCTGGGGACCGGACGGCCGAGTTCGAGGCGCGGATGGCCGGTAAGGCGTACAGCGCCGGAGGGATCGCGGTGACCGTCGACGCGACGCGGTCGGCGTCCGACGAGCAACTGGCGGCGAATCTGCGGCGGCACGTCGATGAAGCGGCGCGGCAGGGCACGACCTGTCTGGAGACGAAGACCGGATACGGGCTCAACGTCGAGGATGAGGCGCGTTCGGCGCGGATCGCCGCCGAGGTGGCGGACGAGGTGACGTTCCTCGGTGCGCATCTGGTGCCGCCGGGCGCGGACGCGGAGTCCTATGTGGACTTGGTCTGCGGCGACATGCTCGATGCCGTCGCGCCGCTCGTGCGGTGGGCGGACGTGTTCTGCGAGACCGGCGCGTTCGACGAGGCACAGTCCGGGCGGGTGCTGAAGGCGGCGCGGGAGCGCGGGCTCGGGCTGCGGGTGCACGGGAATCAGCTGGGGGAGGGGCCGGGCGTGCGGCTCGCCGTCGAGCTGGGGGCGGCGAGTGTCGACCACTGCACGTACCTGAGCGACGCGGACGTCGAGGCTCTCGCTGCTTCGGAGACTGTCGCGACCTTGCTGCCAGCGTGCGACCTGTCGACCCGGCAGCCGCTGGCGCCGGCGCGGCGGCTTCTCGACGCGGGGGCGACGGTGGCGCTGGCCAGCAACGCGAACCCGGGCAGCTCGTACACGACGTCGATGGCGTTCTGCGTGACGACCGCGGTGCTGCAGATGCGGATGACGATCGACGAAGCGGTGTGGGCGGCGACGGCGGGCGGGGCTCGCGCGTTGCGGCGTGACGATGTGGGCTTCGTGAGGCCTGGGGCGCGCGCCGACCTTCACGTGCTGGAGGCGCCCTCGACGACGCACCTCGCGTACCGGCCGGGCGTTCCGCTCACTTCGTCGGTGTGGCGCCGGGGGATCCGGTTGTGAGCGCGGGTTCGAACTTGCGGTTCGGTCCGAGAATCCAGACCTTCTTGGGATCGAGGTAGGTGATCAGGTCGATCAGGGCGTTGTAGACGGTGGTGAGCCGCGCCGCGCCCTGCTCTCGATGTTCCAGGAGTTTCCCGGTTTCTTCGAGCAACGGGGCGAACCATTCGGCGAATTCGGCGTCGTCCCGGTATTTACGCCGGAACTGCACGTAGCCGAGACACCGGGGGCGATCCGGGCTGTCCGGGTCGATCATCAATTCGCCGATGGCCTGTTGCTCCCCGCCCAGGAGGAGGAACACGCGGGCGTCGCTCGGCTCGGTGTGCCCGGACAGCGCGGCCTTGACCGCGCCGAGATGACGCATCAGCCGCCTGTTCCGGCCGCGGCTCCCCATGTCCAGGAAGTGAGCCTCCTGCTGCAGGATCTGAACCCAGCCGAGGTAGGCGGAAAGCCGGTACAGGCTCTCGTAGCGGTTGTACTCGTCCTGGCGCTCTGTCCCGGGTGCCGCTTGGTGGACTTCTCTGCCCGACAGCAGGTCGATTCCGTTCCGCAGCCGCGCGGCCAGCGACGCCGCCGACTGCAGCAGCGGATCCCGGTAGCGGCTGACCAGGTCCCGGCGGAGCTGCTCGCGGTCTGTCCGCCGCCTGCGTGCCTCGAACACCCCGCCGAGCACGGCGGTCAGCACCGCGCCGGCCACCGAGACCACCGCGGAGATCACCGAAACGTTGTTCACGTCGCGCTACCGGAGGGTCTCTTCGACGCGGGCCCGTAGTTCCGGCGGGAGTTCGCCGAGCAGATGGGACCACTGCTCGACCCGCTTCTGGCTGAGGTGGGTGAGCAGGTCGAGCACCGGCGCCCACAGGTCCTCGTCGGCGGCCGCGACCTGGAGGAGGCCGCGGAACCGGGCTTCGGGGAGCAGCCCGAGGACGTGATCGATCCGGCTCTTGTCGTCGAGGACGAACGCGATCCGGATCAGCGCGTCGTCGCCGATGACGGCCAGCGCCCGGCGCACCGTCGGGTCGGGAAGATGACCGACGAACCGGCCGACGGTGATCCAGTCCTCGCGGCGCACCAGCTCGCCCGCCACCGCGACGACGGTGTCGAGCGGGATCCTGGCGATGATCGCGCTCGCGCGGCGCGGGTCCAGCTCGGCCGCGACGTCGGCCAGGAACGGCGTCCTCAGCCGCTTCGCGACGTCGACGCCCCGGGAGACGTCCACCAGCCCGGCGATCCGCGCGCACAGAAGCGGGCCGAAGACCTTCTCGGCGATCTTCGCGAGGATCGGGCTCGGGACGAGCTTGCTCGCCATCGCCATCCGCTCGAGGGCGGCGAGGTTGGCGTCGAACAGCGTGTCCGTGACCTGCTCGCGGAACGTCTGGAGCTCGGCGGCGTCCACGCGCTCCAAGTACGAAAGCCGCTCCGGGGTGGTGCCGAGGACACGGGCGAGTTTGAGGATCTCCGCCTGCGCGGCGACGTTTTCGGTGGTCACAGGCCCACCACCTTGCGTACGGCGCCGCGCAGAAGCGCGGGTACGTACTTCAGGCCCTCTTCGCCCGCTTCGGCCAAGGCCTTGGCCTGTCGGTGGCGCGCGTCGCGCAGCGCGTCGGAGAGGTCTTGCTTCTCGTTGTCGGCCAGGGCTTCGATGCCTGCCGGGACAGGACCGCCTAGCTGACCGGTGAGTGTGCGCTCGGCCATGGTCGATCATCATGCCTCATCGACCGGGGGAAGCAGGGGACCTTTACTTTCGTCCATGGCGGAGCGCTCGTCACGGCTTGTAGCGTCCTGTCGTGTGAAGGATCCTGAGGAACCCGTGCGGCGCGGGCGGCGGCTGGTCATGGATGTCGCGCTGTGGCTCGGGCTCTGCGGCTGGGTCGTCATCGACGCCGGATCCAGCACGAGGCACTGGGAGCTGCTCTTCGGGCTCACCACGACCACGGCCGCGATCGCGGTGTCGCGCCGGTATCCGCTCGTCTCCCTCGCCATCGCGATGTTCGCCGCTTTCGTCGTCATGGGCAGCTTCGGCGGCCGGGTGCCCATCTGGGAAGGGTTCGTCCTCGTCGCGGTGGGTTACCTCGCCGGCTACCGGCGGCCGGTCGCGAAGCCGATGCTGCGCGTGTTCGCCGTCGTTTCCGTGATCGCGGTCCCCGTGGCGCTGGTGTGGAGCAAGGACGGGTTCGCGTCCTGGGGCGCGCTGCTCGGCGTCCTGGTCTTCGCGGGCGTGACGCCCTGGCTGCTGGGCAGGTACATCCGGCAGCGGGAGGACATGGCACGCGACGGCTGGCGGCGCGCCGAGGAGATGGAGAGCCGTCAGCGGCTCGTCGCCGACCGCGCGCGGCTGCGCGAACGGACGAGGATCGCCAGCGACATGCACGACTCGCTGGGTCACGAGCTGAGCCTGATCGCGGTGCGCGCGGCGGCGCTGGAGGTCGCGGGCGGACTCGACGAGCAGCAGCGGCAGGCGGCGGGCGAGTTGCGTCAGAGCGCCGCGACGGCGACCGAACGGCTGCGCGAGATCATCGGGGTCCTGCGCGAGGACGACGCGCCGACCGAGCCGGTGCACGAGAGCATCGACGAACTGCTCGACCGCACCAGGGCGTCGGGCGTGCTGATCGAGTCCTCTGTGGACGCGCCGCTCGACGGCGAACCGCAGATGGTCGACCGCGCCGCGTATCGCGTGGTCCAGGAATCGGTCACGAACGTGGTGAAACACGCGCCGGGTGCCGCGGTCACCGTCCGGGTGACGCGGTCGGAGGGACGGACGGACGTCGTGGTCACCAACGCCGCGCCGCCCGCGGGGCCGCTCCCGGGCAGGACGTCGGGCAAACGCGGCCTGATCGGCCTGCGCGAACGGGTCCGGCTGGTCGGTGGGACTCTGCGGGCGGGTCCCAAAGACGGCGGATTCGAGGTCAGGGCCACCTTGCCGCACGACGCCGCGCCGTCGGAGGAATCGCCCGAGAGCCAGGCGGCGATGGACGCCGAGGTGGGGCAGTCGACGTCGGCCAGGGAACTCGAGCGTGCGCGCCGGGACGTGCGGCGCAGCCTGATCCAGGCGATCGTCGTGCCGATCGGGCTGTTCGGCCTGGTGGTCGGGATCAGCGGTGCGGTGTTCCTCGTCCAGTGGTACCGCTCCGAACTCCCCGGTGGGGACTACGACCGCATCCGGATCGGCCAGACGCGGGCGGAGGTCGCGTCCCTCCTGCCCGACGGCCAGCGGATCGCGCGGCCGCGCGCGGTGGAACCGCCGGTACCCGACGGAGCGACCTGCGAGTACTACGGCACCGAGCGCAGCGTGTTCAACTTGAACTACGAGGCCTACCGGCTGTGCTTCGCCGAGGGGAGACTCGTGGCGAAGCACGTGATCAGTGAAGACGAGCAAAGGGGGGACCCGGATGATCCGGGTGGTGCTGGCCGATGACGAGGCGATGATCCGCGCCGGCGTGTCGGCGATCCTGGCCGCCGACGCCGGGATCGAGGTGGTCGCGGAAGCCGAGGACGGCCGCGCCGCCGTCGAGCAGGCCCGCGCGACCAGGCCGGACGTCGTGCTCCTCGACATCCGGATGCCGGTCATGGACGGGCTCAAGGCGGCCGAGGAGATCCGCCGGTTGCTGCCCGAGGTGGGCGTGATCATGCTGACCACGTTCGGCGAGGACGCCTACATCGAACGCGCGCTCGGGCTCGGTGCGAGCGGTTTCCTGTTGAAATCCGGCGATCCTCGTGAACTGCTCGGCGGGATCCACGCGGTCGCGGGTGGCGCGGCGTTCCTTTCACCGAAGGTCGCGCAGCGCGTCATCGCCCGCTTCTCCGGCAATCAGGTCTCCCGCGCCGAGGAGGCGAAGGCGCTGATCGGCAAACTGACCCCGCGTGAGCAGGAAGTGCTGGCGCTGCTCGGTTCCGGACTGTCCAATGCGGACATCGCCGCGAAGCTGTTCGTGGTCGAGGGCACGGTGAAGGCCTACGTCAGCACCATCCTGAACCGGCTCGGCGCGCGGAACCGGGTGCAGGCCGCGATCACCGCGTACGAGGCGGGGCTGGTCGGCGGAGGACAGGCGGAGTCCAGCCGCTGACGCCGGCGCCGATACGGGCGGTGAGCGCGCCGGGGAGCAGCCGGAACACGCCGTTGCGGACGGCCACGGCGAGCGGGTTGCGCAGCTGCGGGCCGACTTTCCCCGCCTGGACCGAGGCTTTCACGACGCTCTGGCTGCGCGGGCGGCGCTGCTCGTCGTAACTCTTCAGTGCCGCGTCGACGTCTTCGGTGGTGCTGAGCGTGGCGGCGAGGACGACGGCGTCTTCGATCGCCTGGCAGCCGCCCTGGCCGAGGAACGGCGGCATCGCGTGGGCAGCGTCGCCGAGGAGCGCGACCCGCCCTTGGACGTAGGTGGGCAGGGGAGTGCCGAGCAGGTAGAGATCGTGGTGGAGCAGCGTCTCGGGCGTCGTCGCGTCGATGAGCTCGGGAATCGGTTCGTGCCAGCCGCCGAAGCGGTTTCGCAGATACGACTTCGGGTCCTCATGCCGGACCCCCGCTTCGGCGACGTAACTCGCCCACCAGTAGACGCGGCCGTCGTGCAGCGGGATGACGCCGATCTCGGCTCCGTCGTCCCAGCTCGTGCTGAGCTCCACCGGGTGCGGGAGGGTGGTCACCGCGCGGAAGGCCGTGCTGCCGCTGTAGACCGGTTCGGGGTGGTGTGGCCAGAGTTTCTTGCGGGCCATGCTGTGGATGCCGTCCGCGGCGACGATGACGTCGGCGTCGAGATCGTCGAGGCTCGTGACCTCGACGCCGGTGCGGACGCAGCCTTCGGGGAGGGCGCTGCGGAGCGCACCGATGAGATCCGCGCGGTGGATGGCGGCGAGCGGACGGCCGTGGTGACGGCGGAACGCCTCGGCATCCCAACGGGTGATTCGGCGGCCGTCGCGATCGTGGAGGCCACCGGAGGATTGTTCTTGTTGTCCGGCGAGGCGGACGCCCAAGGTCTCTAGTGAGCGCAGGGCGTTCGGCCACAGGGAGATGCCCGCGCCGACGGCGGTGAGGTCCGGTGCCTGTTCGAGGACGGTGACCTCCCAGCCGATGCCGTGCAGCCCGATGGCGGCGCTCAGTCCGCCGATTCCCCCGCCGATCACGATCGCTTTGCGCATGTCGACCTCCTCTACATTTGTAGAGTACTACTACACTTGTAGAGTGCGAAAGGCGACGATCGGGGACGCGGCCATCGAGGTCATCGCGGCCGAGGGGATGCGGGGGCTGACGCATCGCGCCGTCGACCGGTTCGCCGGGCTGCCGGCGGGTTCGACCTCGTACTACGCGCGGACGCGGGCGGCGCTGCTGGAGCTGGCGATCTCGCGGATGATCGAACTCGACGAGGTCACCCTCGACCCGCCACCCGGACGGCTGGCGGAGTACGTGGCGGGGTTCGCCCACGCGGCGATCACGAACGGGCGGACGCGGATGCTCGCGCGATACGAATTCGCGCTGGAGGCGACGCGGCGGCCGGAGCTGCGGGAGGCCTACGACCGGGGTGGGCTGGTCATCCGGCGGCGGTGCGCGGAGGTGCTCGCCGCGTGTGGATCGGCGGAGCCGGAGCGGCACGCGCGGGTGCTCGTCGCTTGGCTGGAGGGGACGGTCTTCGACGCGCTGGCCGGGACGGGTTCGCTGCGGCCGCCTGGGGTGGAGGAGCTGACGCGAGGGGCGCGGGAGGTTTTGGCTGGGCTCGGGGTGGCGGGGTAGCAAGGGACCTTTGCTGTCGCCGAGGGGTGTGCGGGAATAGGGACGTTGAGTGTCCCTATTTCCACACACCCTGCACGCCGTAGTGACCGTGTGGATTTCGGTGCGTTGGGTGACCTGAGATCCACACGGTCACCCGCGGAAAGAGAGCAGGGGACCTTTGCTATCGCTCTCTCAACGTTGAGACAAGCCGTCGACCGCAGGCTCCAGAACGGGATGTCGCGAAAGCCACTTTCGGGACATCTGACGTCCTGAAAGTGGCTTTCGCGACATGCCCGCGCGCCCAAGCGGTAGCAAAGGTCCCTTGCTCTCCCCTCAGGCGTCCCGGCGCCTAAGCACGGTGGAACCCGTGACCAGACCAGCCGCCGCCCAAGCCGCACAGAGCGCGACGCCGACCCAAGGCGCGTAGGGCGCGACGCCGCCGAAGATCGGATTCGGCTCCCCCGGCGTGACCATCGCATTGACACCCGCGAAGCCCGGGAAGTAGTTCACGATGTCCTCCCCGCCCAGCGAACCGGCGAACATGGGGATCATCACCAGCAGCACGAACATCGACACGATCGTCCCCGCTGTCGAGCGCAGCGCCGTCCCCAGGCCGAGGCAGAGCAGGCCCAGCAGCGCGAAGTAACCACCCATCCCCGCCGCGGTGGCGAGGACATCACCCACCGAAGAGTCCCGGTCGGCGATCAGCGGCGCCGAGATCGCCACGCCGGCGAGCGTGTTCAGGACGCCGTAGCCGAACAGCGCCGGCAACAGTGCGGCCGATTTCGCGGCGAGGACGTGGTTCCGAACGGGGATCCACTGCAGGGTCGAGCGGATGCTGCCGCTGGCGTATTCGCTCGTGATGAACAGCGTCGCCAGCGCGACCACGGCGAATTGAGTGAGGTAGAACGCCCCGCCGGTCACCACGGCGTGCGGCGCCACGTGCCGTTCGGTGCCCGTGTGCGACATCAGGCCCAGCGCGCCCGAATACGCGAGCATGAGGAAGATCCCGCTGATCAGGCACCACCAGGTCGACCGGACCGACCAGAACTTGGTCCATTCCGAAGAGATCGCGTTCATCGTGCGCTCCACTGCTTGAAGAAACCGGTCAGCTCGTCGCGGAAGAACTTCAGCGCCTCCCGCGAGCCGATCGATCCGTACTGGTTCTCGATTTCGGACGGCGGAAGCTGCGGTCGCAGCCCCAGCTGGTCGATCAGGATCGCGGCGTCGGTCACCGACGAATGACCGCTGTTCTCGACCAGGTCCTGCCTCTTCGGCCCGGTGAGCCGCGGCCAGGTCTCGTCCCAGGACGTGCGGAAGTACTTCTCGCCGGTCGGGCTGGTCAGCAGCAGAAACGGCCGGTCGAGCGAGACGGTGCCGTAGAACGGGCCGTCGACGTTCACGCCCGCCTTGATCCGCCGGTCGGCGGCCATCGCGGCGGCGGTCGCCGACCGCCGGCTGAATGCCCGGCCATCCCGATCTTCGTCGCGTCGATCGACCAGCGCCGGTCCTTCAGCAGCGTGTCGACGACGAACGTCGTGTCCACGGCGCGGTTCGCGATCGCGGCGGGCCACGGCTCGCCAGGGAGTCCACAAGCGACACACTGGCGCAGTCCGTCGGGGAATTCCGTCGCCCACGCTTCGTAGGCGTGGTCGATCCCGGCGACGACGAAGCCTTGCGCGGCAAGGTGTTCGGCGACCGAGGTCAGGGTGATCCGGTTGTTGCCCGCTCCCGGCGAAAGCACCACCAGCGGACGTCGTCCTGGCAGGGAAGGCGCGTTTTCCCGGGAGTGGACCCGCACCTTGCTCAGGGCGTCCGGCGGCAGGTCGAGTTTCCGCCCGGCGACGGTCGCCGCGGACTCGGCGTTGGTCATGTACAGCGGCGCGCGTCCGATCGGGACGGCCGGGTACCAGACGTTGACCATCAGTTCGCGCCGCTTCTCCGGCACCCAAGGATCGGCTCGCCGCTGATCGGTGAGGTGCAGCGTGCGCAGCCCGATCGGCAACGGGCCGCCCGGCGCGGGCAGCGACAGTTCCGGTGCCGCCGACGCGGCCGCCGGCACCCCCAGCAGGCCGGCGATCACCGCCACCAGGACCATGAGTGATTTCACGCCGTGACTCCCGTTCCGTATTCGACCGACGACGCGGTCAGCTCCATGTACGCCTGTTCCAGTGACGCGGTCCGTTCGGCCAGTCCGTGCAGCCGGATCCCGAGTTCGTGCACCGCGTCACCGACGAGGTGAATGGGCAGGTCGTGCACGAGCAGCTCGTCCTGATCGGATTCCGTGGTCGCGCCGAGTGCGCGAAGACGCTGTTCGAGGACCCGCAGATCGGCGGGAGCGGGCACCCGCACCACGACCGACGTCCGCGAATTGCCCGCGATGAATTCGTCGACCGGCGCGTCGGCGAGCAGCTTTCCCTTGCCGATGACGACCAGCCGGTCCGCGGTCAGCTGCATCTCGCTCATCAGATGGCTCGACACGAACACCGTGCGGCCCTCCTCCGCGAGCGACCGCATCAGCTGCCGCACCCAGCGGACACCGTCGGGGTCGAGGCCGTTCACCGGCTCGTCGAACATCAGCACGCCGGGATCACCCAGCAGGGCGCCGGCGATCCCGAGACGTTGCCCCATGCCGAGGGAAAACGTCCCGGCGCGTTTGCCCGCGACCTCGGTCAGGCCCACCGTGGCGAGCACTTCGTCCACCCGGCTCGCCGGGATCCCGTTGCTGCGCGCCATCGCCAGGAGATGCTTGCCCGCGCTCCGGCCGGGATGCAGCGCCTTGGCCTCCAGCAGCGCGCCCACCTCGCGCAGCGGGAATCGCAGGTCCTCGTACCTCTTGCCGTCGATGAAGACCTGGCCCGCGCTCGGCGCGTCGAGGCCGAGCGTCATCCGCATGGTCGTCGACTTGCCCGCGCCGTTGGGGCCGAGGAAGCCGGTCACCTTGCCCGGCTCGACGGCGAAGGTCAGCCCGTCGACCACCGTCTTCTCGCCATAGCGCTTCGTAAGTCCTCGAAGCGTGATCATCCGCGTCCTCCTTCGTGTCCCTGAATCCTCCGGCGCGGGGACGCCCGGGCGCAGTGCCCCGAAGTCATCGGCCACCCCTTACTTTCGGCAGGTGCCGCTCGGCACGAGTCGCCGTGGAAAGGCACAATCGGCGCCATGACCACCCGCGAACAACGGCGCGTGAATCCGCTCGACCTGGTGATGCTCGTCCTCGCCGTGTTCTCCGTCGGGCTGCTCGCCTACGTGACGTTCTTCCCTCATTCGGAGGAGACGGCGCATCGTGTCTTCGTCATCGACACGACGGTGTGCGGGATCTTCGCGCTGGAATTCCTCTGGCGCTGGCGGCGAAGTGGCTGGGAGAAGCGGTTCCCGCTGCGCAACTGGTACGAGATCCTCGGCATGATCCCCATCGCGCATCCGGCGCTGCGCGGGTTCCGGCTGCTGCGGATCATCGTGGTGCTGGTCCGGCTCGCGCGCACCGCCGACCGCGCGTTCGGGGAACGGTTCACGCAGCGTCTGGTCGAACGGCTTTCCCGGCCGATCGTGCTCGCGATCAAGAAGCCGATCACGATCGCGGTGCTCGACGAGGTCGTCAAGGTGCTGGAAACGGGGAACTATCCGCAGAACCTCGCGCGCTCACTCGGCGAGAACCAGACGTTGCTGCGGGGGATCATCGCCGAGAAGCTCAAGAACGATCCGCAGGCCGGGCGGCTTTCGAAACTGCCGTTCCACGATGAAGTGGTGCGTTCGGTGATCGACACCGCGATGCGCGTGATCCTCGAAGTGCTGACCGATCCGCGGATCGACGAATTCTTCGCGCATGTGGTGCGCGAGAACCGCGAGCAGATCCGCAGCGCGGTGCAGCTTGGGCTGAACGAGCGCGAGGACGACGAGGAGCTGGCGGCGCAGTTGCCGACCAAGCCCCAGCATCAGCTGATGGACTGACCTCGTGAGTGGTAAGGACGGTTCTAACCGTCCTTACCACTCACGAGGAAGTGCGGCGCGCGGTCCGCCGGGTGGGTGCGGCGGTCAGCGGGTCCTCCGGCCAAGGGTGCTTCGGGTAGCGCCCGCGGAGATCGGCGCGCACGGCCGCGTAACCGTTGTGCCAGAACGATTCCAGATCCGCGGTGACCGCCGCGGGCCGTCCGGCCGGCGAGAGCAGGTGCAGCACCACCGGGACGCCCGCCAGTTTCGGCGTCGCGAGCCAGCCGAAGGTCTCCTGCAGTTTGACGGCGAGCACCGGCTGTTCGCCCGAATAGTCGACCCTGATCCGCGAGCCCGACGGCACCTCCAGCCGGTCCGGCGCCAGTTCGTCCAAACGCGACGCTTCGGGCCAAGGCAGCAGCCCGCGCAGCGTGGCGCCCGCGTCCAGCGCGGCCAGATCCGATCGGCGGCGAGCGGAACCGAGATCAAGCCAAGTGTCCAAAGTGGACATCAACGCCGCGTCGGAGACCGCGGGCCAAGGTGATCCCAATACACGATGCAGGAAGGACAGTCGTTCGCGCAGCCGCTTACCGTCCTCGGTCCAGCGCAGCAGACCGAGCCCCTCGGTGCGCAAGCCGTCCAGCAGTGCCGCGCGGATCGCGTCCGGTGCGGGCGAGCGCAACGGTTTCTCCGACAGTGTGATCGCGCCGAGCCGCCGCACCGACCGTGCGACGACGTCACCCGAAGACCAGTGCACTTCGTCCACTGAGGACACCAGATTCGGCGCGGCGCGCACGGCGAGGTCTTCGTCGGCGGGTGCCGCGAGACGGATGATCCCTTGTGCGCGCCCGGGATCCCGGGTCGCTTCGGCCACCGCCAGCCACTCGACGTCGGCCAGCCCGCTCCCGCGGGGGAGTTCGGCGGCCGTTCCGCTTGCCATCAGGTACACCGGTGTCCCCGCGGACCGCCGTCGCGCGAGCCGCTCGGGATGCGCCAGCGCCACGACCAGCGCCGGATCGGAGGCGTTGCCGCCGTCGGGGACGAGCTGGGAAAGCCTTCGCACGTCGCGTTTCCAACGCTCGTCACCGCGTACCCGCCGCAGCTCGGCCTCGAGGTCGGTCAACGTGCCACCGCTGTCCAGCAGCGCGACGACCTCGGCCGCCGAACGCGCGTTGGTCCGCGCCGCGCCGTCCAGCAACGCCCTCGCCAGCCGAGGATGCAGGCCCAGACCGGCCATCTTCCGGCCGCGTTCGGTCACCGTGCCGTCTTCCCTGGTCGCCCCGAGCGTGGTCAGCAACGCGCGACCGGCGGCGAGCGCGCCCTCGCCGGGCGGATCCCACCAGGCCAGGCCGGAACCGTCCGGAGTGGACCAGCACGCGAGCTCCAGCGCGAACCGCGCCAGCTCGGCCGTCCGGATCTCGGGTTCGGGGTACGCGGGCAGGGAACCCTGTTCGTGCGCCGCCCAGCATCGGTACGCGCGGCCCGGTGCCTCACGCCCGGCCCGGCCGGCGCGCTGTTCCGCGACCGCGGCGGACACGCGTACCGTCGCCAGCCCGGGCAGGCCACGCCGGTGATCGACCCGGGGCACGCGGGACAGGCCGCAGTCCACCACCGCGCGCACACCAGGCACGGTCAGGCTGGACTCGGCGACCGACGTCGAGAGCACCACGCGGCGGCGGGCGCGCGGGCGCAGGGCGTCGTCCTGGTGCGCCGCCGACAGTCGTCCGTGCAAGGGCAGCACGTCGGCGTCGAGGCCGCCGAGCAGGCCGCTCACCCTGGCGATCTCTCCCGCGCCGGGCAGGAAGGCGAGCACGTCACCGTCCCCTTCGGACAGTGCTTTGTGGATCACTCTGGCGACGGTCGCCTCGATCCGTTCTCCGCGCGCCGGCGGGGAGTACGAGACGTCCACCGGGTAGGTTCTCGCGTGCGCGGTGATCACCGGCGCGTCGCCGAGCAGGGTCGCCAGCCGCCCGGACGCCACGGTGGCGGACGTCGCGAGCAGGCGCAGGTCGTCGCGCAGCCCGGCGCGCACGTCCAGCAGCAGCGCGAGCAGCAGATCCGCGTCGAGATGGCGTTCGTGGCATTCGTCGAGCAGGACGGTCGACACTCCGGTGAGTTCGGGATCGCCCTGCACCCGCCGGACCAGCAAACCCGACGTCACCACTTCGATCCGCGTCGACGAGGAAACCTTGCGGTCTCCGCGGACCGAATAGCCGACCGTCTCACCGACCCGTTCGCCCAGCAGTGACGCCATTCGCGCCGCCGCGGCCCGTGCCGCCAGCCTCCTCGGTTCGGCGACGATCACCCGGCCATCTCCGTTGTCCAGCGCGAGCGGCACAAGCGTGGTCTTGCCGGTGCCCGGCGGCGCGACGAGCACGGCGGTGCCATGGGCGTCGAGCGCGGCTTCGAGTTCGGGCAGGACGGCGCGAACCGGCAGATCGGGAAGGGTCACTTCTCGGTGACCTGAGGCGGAGGCGGGATCCGGTAACCGGACGGGCCGATGTTGCGGTTCAGCGATTCGAGCCATTCCCCGGACGAGATCATCTTCTCGATCGCCTTGGCCACGGCCGCCCGCCCCTCGGTGTCTTCCTTGCGCAGGCCGACACCGTACTTCTCCTTCGAGAACGGTTTGCCGACGACGCGCAGCAGCTCCGGGTTCTGCGCCACGTAACCGGCGAGGATGACGTCGTCGGTGGTCACCGCGTCCACCTGCCCGGCGAGCAGCGCCGTGACGCAATCCTGGTAGCGCGGGTACTCGACGAGCTGGACGGCCTGCGCGAACTTGTCGCGCACCTGCTCGGCGGAGGTGGTGCCGCCCACGGCGCACAGCTTGCGGCCGTTGAGGTTCTCGGGGCCGGTGATGTCGGTCGACCGGAGGCGGACGAGCAGATCCTGGCCCGTGTCGAAATAGGGCCCGGCGAAACCGACGACCTGTTTCCGTTTTTCGGTGATGGAATAGGTCGCCACCATCAGATCCGTGATCCCCGAGGTGATGTCCGTCTCGCGCGACGACGGCCTGCTGTCGTGCCAGGTGATGTGATCCTCGTCGACACCCAGCTCGCTCGCGACGTACTTCGCAACGTCGACGTCGAAACCGACGTACCGGCCGTCCATCGTCCGGCGGGAAAGTCCCGGCTGGTCGAAGCGGATGCCGATGGTGAGCTTGTTGGACGCGACGGCGCGCGCGACGAGAGAATCCGACGGACCGGCCTCTTCGCCGCAGGCCGCCGCTGTGACCAGCATCAAACAGGCCACCAGCAGGGTGCGTCCCCTCATCGGGTGCCTCCGTCCGCCGCCTCACATTGTTCTCAGGGTCGGCGGTTAGCCTAGGCCCGTGCGTAGACCGCCCCAAGTCGTACTCGACGCCGTGGGCACACTCGTCCGGCTCGGACTGGCCGCCGTCTGGTTGGTCTCCGGAGCGCTGAAGATCAGCGATCCGGGGCAGACCTACATCGCGGTCCAGGCGTTCGACGTCCTGCCGGACGGGCTCGTCCGCCCGGTCGCGATCGGGATGCCGCTCGTCGAACTGGCGCTCGGCCTGTTCCTGCTCGCCGGATTCGTCACCCGGTGGGTATCGGTGCTGTCGGTGCTGCTGCTCGCGGTGCTCATCGCCGCGATCGCCCAATCCTGGGCGCGCGGGCTGAGCATCGACTGCGGCTGCTTCGGCGGTGGCGGTCAGATCGCCGCGGATCAGACGCAGTATCCGCAGGAGATCGCCAGGGACCTCGGGTTCGCGCTACTGGGTGTCTGGCTGATCGTGCGGCCGCGGACGTGGCTGTCCGTGGACGGCTGGCTCGGGAACTCTCAAGCCCCCGCCGACGACGACTATGTGGGTATCGCTGAAGGGAACGAATAATCGTGGGTGGAGCTGAGCGCAACGCTCGGAAACGCAAGCAGCAGCAGACGGCTGCGCGCTCGGTGGCACAGGCCAGGGGCGTCGCGGGCGGCGACAAGAAGAAGGTCGTCGCGATCACCGTCGCGGTGGTCGTGCTCGCCGCGCTGGTGATCGGTGGCGTGATCTGGACGACGTCCAGCAAGGACAGCACCGAGGGCAAGGTGATCGGGGCACAGCCGACCGCTTCCGCGCCCGGTGTCGTCGAGAAGCGCGAGGGGGCGGCCGTTGTCGTCGGCAAACCTGAGGCGAAGAAGACCATCGACATCTACGCCGACTTCCTCTGCCCGGTCTGCAAGCAGTTCGAAGAGTCGTTCAAGGGGCAGATCGAGGAGCAGGTGAACAACGGGACCCTGCAGGTCCGGTACCACATGCTGCCGATGCTCAACCAGCGCTCCGACCCGCCGGGCTACTCGCTGGACTCCGCCAACGCCTCGCTCGCCGCGGCCGACGCGGGCAAGTTCGTCGCCTTCCACGACGCGCTGTTCAAGGACCAGCCGGAGGAAGGCGGGCGCGGGTTCGACAAGGCGCAGCTGATCAAGCTCGGCCAGGACGTCGGCATCACAGACCCGGCCTTCGCGCTCAAGGTCAACAGCGGCGCTTACGACCAGGAGATCCAGGATGCGTACAAGAAGATCTCGACGGACCCGTCGCTGCAGCAGGACTTCGGCAACGGCCCCGGTTTCGGCACGCCGACCGTGACGGCGAACGGGCAGGTCGTGAAGCTGGAGCAGGACTGGGTGCAGAAGGTCGTCAGCTAGGTTTCCCCGTGAAGGCCCCCTTCCCTCGGCTCAGCCGAGGGAAGGGGGCCTTCACGCTGTTCGGGGTCGGGGGTCGGCGGCGGGGTGGTAGCAAAGGTCCCTTGCTCTCTTTCCGCAGGTCAGGGGCGCGAAGCGGAGGCGACGCTCGCGAAGGCATGCACGCGCGCCGTCTCCGCGGAGCGCGGCCAGACGAGGCCCCACTCGACGTCGGGAGAGCCGGCGAAGGGCACGAAGCGGATTCGCGGGTGGCTGAAGTAGTCCCGCGCGTGTGCGGCGAGCGGGCAGATGCCGGCACCGGTGGCGATCGCGGCGAGCAGTTCCTGAAAGGTCGCGAAGGGATTGCCCCGGGTCACGAGGTGCCCGGCCGGCGTCAGCCACTGCCGTGGCTCCTCGATCCAGTACGGCTCCGGCGGATGCGCCGCGCGAAGGACGGTGTCGCGGGCGAGGTCGTCGAGGGTCACTGACTTCCGCCGCGCGAAGGGGTGTTTCGACGCCACCGCGAGCACCATCGGTTCGGTGTACACGACCGGACCGGTCGTGAGATCCGGCTCGTCGGCCGGAAGCAGGGTCACCAGCACGTCGATCTCACCCGATCGCAGCATCGCCATCGGATCGGCGAAATCGGCTTCGCGGATGAGCAGTTCCGTGTCCGGGTAGCGCTGCCGGAAGCGGTCCAGGAGGTCTTCGATCAGGTCGGCGACGCCGGGTGCCTCGAAACCCAGCCGCAGCACGCCGCCGATCCCGCGTCCGGCCGCGATCGCGCGGTCGATGCCTTCGTGCAGCGCGCGGTAGGCGGGGCCGAGGTCGTCCCGCAGCCGTTCGCCGATCGGCGTGAGCCGGACCCGCCTGCTGGTGCGGGCGAACAGCGGCGCGCCGATCCGGCGCTCCACCTGTTTGATCGTCTGGCTCACCCGTGCCTGCGAGACGTGCAGGCGTTCCGCGGTGCGGCCGAAATGCAGTTCGTCGGCCAGCGCCAGGAAGATCTCGATGTCCCGCAGTTCCATAATCCCCAGGTTATCGATACCGGCCGATGCCGCTCAGCGGGAACCGTCTTTTTCGCAGGTCTAGCGCTTTGCCATGCGTTAATTCAAGATATGAATTTAAACACTCCCGGCATGGATGGTGCGTATGAGGAGAATCGCGGTCCAGCTCGCTCTGCTGTTCGCATCCTGTCTCGCGCTGGCGTTGGCACCGGTGACGGCACAGGCGGCCCCCGCTTTCCAGGTGCTGGCCTTCTACAACGGCACCTACGACGCGGCGCACATCAGTTTCGTCAAGGAAGCCAACCAGTGGTTCCCGAAAACCGCTTCGCAGAACAACTTCGGCTACACCGCGACCAACGACTGGAACCGGCTGAACTCGCTGCGACCATCGCAGTACCAGGTCGTGCTTTTCCTGGACGACCTTCCGCAGACCTCGGCGCAGCGTTCGGGCTTCGAGCGGTACATGAACGCGGGCGGCGCGTTCTTCGGCTTCCATGTTGCGGCGTTCAACACCGATCCGTCCACTTGGGATTGGTACCACGACCGATTCCTCGGCACGGGTGCGTTCAAGTCCAACACCTGGGGCCCGACGACGGCGACGCTGAAGGTGGAGAACCGGCCGCATCCGTCGACCACGCGGCTGCCCGCGACCTTCACCTCGTCGGTGAGCGAGTGGTACGCCTGGAACAGGGATCTGCGGAAGAACCCGGACATCCGGATCCTCGCCTCGGTGGATCCGGTGAGCTTCCCGCTCGGGACCGATCCGAACCAGTCCTGGTACAGCGGGTACTACCCGATCCTCTGGACCAACACCAAGTACAAGATGCTGTACGCCAATTTCGGGCACGACAAGATGAACTACGAGACGAACCAGCCGCTTTCGTCGACCTTCGGCAGTGAGGTGCAGAACCGCTTCGTCGTCGACGGTCTGCTGTGGCTGGGCGGCGTCAAGACGTCGTGATCCGGGGCCCTGACCAGGCGTGTTTCCCCTGGTCAGGGCCTCCAGTGGCAGCAAAGGTCCCTTGCTACTCCTCGATGGCGCCGCCGACCGCCCGCAGGTGCTGCCGGAACGTCAGCGAAGGCGACTTCGCGCGCTCCTCGAGGAAGTCGGCGAAGCGCACTTGCTCGCGAAGCGACTCTCCGGCGCGGATCCGGTCGGCCTGGAGCCGCTCGGTGTCGCGGATGCCCTCGGCGCGGTCCAGGACCTCGTCCGCCCGGCCGGCCGGGACGAACAGCACGCCGTCCTCGTCGCCGAACACGAGATCCTCCCGCGTCACCGTCCACTCGCCGACGACGGCCGACTCGAGCGCGTCGTCCGGGCGGGCGGTGACGGAGAGCGGACCGGTCGGGATCGAGCCGAGACTGAACACCGGCAACCCGATCTTCTTGATGTCCGCGGTGTCGCGATGCAGCCCCCAGATGACCACGCCGCTCAGCCCGGCCGCCTCGGCTTCGAGCACCGCGAGGTCTCCGACGCAGCTCTCGTCGAGCCTGCCACCGTTGTCGACGACCAGGACGTCGCCGGGGTTCGCGATTTCGTACGCCTCCAGGAAGACGTCGACGCTGCCGACGTGCCGTGCGGGGGTGACCCGCCCGGCGACGCGGCCGCCGGGTACGACCGCGTGCGTACCGGCGGGCGCGCACCGGACCGGGACGCCGGCGCGGACGCAGCCGTCGGTCAGATGCGCGGTGGTCAGCAGGGAGAACCGCTGCCGAAGCTCCTCGGGATCCATACCCCGACTTTAGCGACACGTGCCCTAAGTAACATCCGTGCAGACCTGTATGTAAGGGGTTGATAAATACAGTCCTGTCTGTATCTTCAGTCTCAACAGCAACGACAAGGAGCGTCGTGGTGGCCAACAAGGTGTACGTCGTCGGCGTGGGCATGACGAAGTTCGAGAAACCCGGACGCCGCGAGGGCTGGGACTACCCGCAGATGGCCAAGGAGTCCGGGACGAAGGCGCTGGAAGACGCCGGGATCTCGTTCGACGAGGTGCGGCAGGCCTACGTCGGCTACGTCTACGGCGAGTCGACCTCGGGGCAGCGCGCGGTCTACGAACTGGGCATGACCGGGATCCCGGTGGTCAACGTCAACAACAACTGCTCGACCGGGTCGACCGCGCTGTACCTGGCGGCGGAGGCGATCCGGGGCGGCCGCGCGGACTGCGCGCTCGCGCTCGGTTTCGAGAAGATGCAGCCTGGATCACTCGGCTCGACCTACGACGACCGCGAGCAGCCGATGGGCAGGCACATCCAGGCGCTCGCGGAGATCTCCGAAGTGCTCTTCCCGCCCGCGCCGTGGATGTTCGGCGCGGCGGGCCGCGAGCACATGAAGACCTACGGCACCACCGCCGAGCACTTCGCCAAGATCGGCGAGAAGAACCACCGGCATTCGGTGAACAACCCGTACGCGCAGTTCCAGGACAGCTATTCGCTGCAGGACATCCTGGACTCGCGGATGATCTACGACCCGCTGACCAAGCTCCAGTGCTCACCGACGTCGGACGGCTCGGGCGCGGCGATCCTCGCCAGCGAGTCCTTTGTGGACTCGCACGGGCTGGCGGGGCAGGCCGTGGAGATCGTCGGGCAGGCGATGACCACCGACTTCGCCAGCACCTTCGACGGCACCGCGAAGAACATCATCGGCTACGACATGAACGTCCAGGCCGCCCGCCAGGTGTACGACCAGGCCGGGCTCGGTGCGGAGGACTTCCAGGCCATCGAACTGCACGACTGCTTCTCCGCCAACGAGCTCCTGCTCTACGAAGCGCTCGGGCTCTGCGCCGAGGGGGAGGCCGGGAAACTCGTCGACTCCGGGGACACCACCTACGGCGGGAAGTGGGTCGTCAACCCGTCCGGCGGGCTGATCTCCAAGGGGCACCCGCTCGGGGCCACCGGCCTCGCGCAATGCGCCGAACTCACCTGGCAGCTGCGCGGAACCGCGGACAAACGCCAGGTCGACGGCGTCCAGGCCGCGCTGCAGCACAACATCGGACTCGGCGGCGCCGCCGTCGTCACCGCCTACCAGCGCGCCGAGCGCTGATCCCGAGAGGAAGAACCATGGGCAAGATCAGTGCCTCCGTCGAACTCCCCGCCGCTCCCGACAAGGTGTGGGCGGAGTTCTCCAACCCCAACAACTTCGAGAAGTGGCTGACCATCCACACCAAGTGGAAGGGCGAGGTGCCGGCCGAGTTCTCCAAGGGGGCTCAGGCTTCCGAGGTCGTCACGATGCTCGGGATGCCGAACACCATCACCTGGACCGTCGACGAGTTCGAAGCGCCGTCGAAACTGGCGATCTCCGGGACCGGGATGGCCGGGGTGAAGGTCAAGTTCGAACTGTCGGTGGAGGCCTCCGGCGAAGGTTCGCTCGCCAGCATCGACGCGGAGTTCGCCGGCCAGATGATCGTCGGCGCGCTCGGCAAGGCCGTCGAGAAGGACGGCAAGAAGAACCTCGACGCCTCCCTCGAGAACTTCAAGGCGCTGGTCTCGTGACCGAGCGGTTCGACCCCGGCGGGCTCGGCAAGTGGACCGACGAGTCCAGGTTCGAGGTGACCCGGGAGCGGCTGATCGAGTATGCGAAGGCCACCAACGACCCGATCCCGGCGCATCTCGCGGGTGACGTCGCGAGCCCCGTGTTCGCGATCGTGCCGGTGTTCGAGTCGCTGATGGAACCCGCGCTCGAGGTCGTCCCGGTCGGCTTGTTCGGCCGGATCGTGCACGGCGAGCAGGAATTCCGGTTCCACCGGCCGATCCGCCCCGGCGACAAGCTCGTGTCACGGGCGCGGATGACCGGCTACGAAGGCCTGAAGAACGGCAGCCGCGGCACCATCCACCTCGACTGCCGGACCGAGGGCGGCGACCTGGTCAACGAGCAGTACGTGACCTTGTTCGTGCGCGGGTTCGACACCGGCGAGACGCGGGGCGAACTCGGGCCGGAGCACAAGTTCGACGAAGACCTGCGTGCGCGGGCGCCGGTGGCGAAGGTCAGCCAGCACGTCGACGACGATCAGACCTATCGGTACGCGCCCGCCGCCGGCGACCCCATGCCCATCCATCTCGACGAAGAGGTCGCGAAGGATTCGGGGCTGCCAGGGATCATCGCGCACGGCTTGTGCACCATGGCGTTCACCTCGTGGGCGCTGCTGACCGAGGTCGCCGGGTCCGATGTGGACAGACTGAAGCGGCTCGCCGTGCGGTTCGCCAAGCCGGTGCTGCCGGGGCAGGACCTGACGACGTCCATCTGGAGCGCGGGTGCCGGGAGCTACGCGTTCGAAACCACCGTCGGCGAGACCGTCGTGATCAAGGACGGCCTCGCGGAATTCGCGGAGTAGGAGCAAAAGCCATGGGAGCACTCGAGGGGCGGGTCGCCGTCATCACCGGCGCCGGACGCGGGATCGGCCGCGAGCACGCGCTGCTGTTCGCGCGGGAGGGCGCGAGCGTCGTGGTCAACGACCTCGGCGGCGCGAACGACGGCAGCGGCAGCGACACCGGGCCCGCACAGGAGGTCGTCGACGAGATCCGCGCGGCGGGTGGGCAGGCCGTGGCGAACACGGCCAACGTCGCCGATTGGGCGGGCGCGGAGGAACTGGTCGCGCAGGCGGTGGGCGAGTTCGGCAGGCTGGACGTCGTCGTGAACAACGCGGGCATCCTGCGCGACGCGTTCATCGCGGGACTGGAAGAGTCCCAATGGGATTCCGTGATCGCGGTACACCTGAAGGGGCACGCGGCGGTGCTGCGGCACGCGGCCGCGTACTGGAAGAGCGCGAGCAAGGCCGGCGAACCAGTGGCGGGCTCGGTGATCAACACCGCGTCGGCGTCCGGGACCACGCTGCCGAACGCAGGGCAGGCGAACTACGGCGCGGCGAAAGCGGGGATCGCCGCGCTGACGCTGGTCGCCGCCGAGGAGCTGGAGCGCTACGGCGTGCGGGTCAACGCGATCGCGCCGATCGCGCGCACGCGGCTCACCCTGGCGACGCCGGGCATGGGCGCGATCTTCGCGCAGGAGGTCGAGGAAGGGGAGTTCGACGCGTTCTCCCCGGCGAACATCTCACCGCTGGTGGCCTATCTCGCGACCGAGAAATGCCCGCTCACCGGCAAGGTGTTCGCGGTGCAGGGCGGCGCGATCTCCGAACTCGCGGGCTGGCACGACGTCAAGGTGATCGAAACCGAGGCCGCCTGGGAGATCGACGACATCGCCGCGAGGCTGCCGTGATCGAGTGGTCCGAGACCGAACTGCTGATCAGGGACGCCATCCGGGAGTTCATCGACAAGGAGATCCGGCCGCACCTCGACGCGCTGGAAAGCGGGACGCTGCCGCCGTACGACATCATCCGCAAGATGTTCGCGTCCTTCGGCATCGACGCGCTCGCGCGGGAATCGGTGTCGAAACTGCTGTCGAAGGAGCGTGGGTCCGGTGGCGGTGGCTTGGCGTTCGGTGGGCAGGAGGCGATGGCGCTCATCGCGGTGAGCGAACTGGCCGGGGTGAGTCTCGGGATCGTCGCCTCACTCGGCGTGAGCATCGGGCTGACCGCGCAGACGATCCTGACCAAGGGCACGCAGGCGCAGAAGGAACGGTGGCTGCCCGGGCTGGCGACGTTCGAGAAGGTCGGCGCGTGGGCGATCACCGAACCCGACTCGGGCTCGGACGCTTTCGGCGGGATGAAGACGTCGGTGCGGCGCGACGGTGACGAATACGTCCTCAATGGACAGAAGACGTTCATCACCAACGGGCCCTACGCCGACACGATCATCGTGTACGCGAAGCTCGACGACGGCTCGGACGTGCGGGACCGCAAGGTGCTGACGTTCGTGCTGGACAAGGGCATGCCCGGGCTCACGCAGGGCAAGCCGTTCAAGAAGATGGGCATGATGTCCTCGCCGACCGGTGAGCTGTTCTTCAGCGACGTCCGGCTCGGGCGGGACCGGTTGCTCGGCGAATCCGAGACCGGCCGCGACGGCGACAGCAAGGCCGAGGTGAAGTCCGGGTTCGCCGTCGAGCGGATCGGTGTCGCGGCGCTGGCGCTCGGGATCATCAACGAGTGTCATCGGCTTTGCGTGGACTACGCGAAGAACCGGAAGCTGTGGGGGCAGGAGATCGGGCGGTTCCAGCTGATCCAGCTGAAGCTGGCGAAGATGGAGGTCGCGCGGATCAATGTGCAGAACATGGTGTTCCAGCTGATCGAGACCCTGCGCGCGGGCAAGATGCCGACGTTGGCCGAGGCTTCGGCGATGAAGCTGTACTCGTCGGAGGCGGCCACCGAGGTGGCGATGGAGGCCGTGCAGCTGTTCGGCGGGAACGGGTACATGGCGGAGTACCGGGTGGAGCAGCTGGCGAGGGACGCGAAGTCGCTGATGATCTACGCGGGGAGCAACGAGATTCAGGTGACTCACATCGCGAAAGGCCTCCTGAGCCCTCGCGTTTAGTCCTCTGAATGCGGTGGGCACGGGCCGCGGGGGAGCAAGGGACCTTTGCTACCGCGTGAGGAGTCGGCTGGCCGGTGACCGATGGGCCGCCTCGCGTGTTTGGGCGGACGACACGCGTGATCGGGCGGACGGCACGTGTGACTGGATGGCCGACACGCGTGACTGGATGGCCGACACGCGTGTTTGGGCGAACGGCTCGTGTGATTGAGTGGCCAGCTCGCGTGATTGGGGGCGTAACTCGTGTGTTTGGGGGCGTGACTCGCGTGATTGGGGGCGTATCACGCGTGATTGGGGGCGGAACTCGGGTGGTGGGTGAGTTCCGGCTCCAATCACGCGAGTTCCGCGCCCGATCACGTGAGTTACGCCCCCGATCACGCGAGTGCGGAGTTAGGGCTCGCGTGGGCGGGGCTAGTCCCGTTCGATGAGGTGACCGACGACCTCGGGGCCGGGGTGGGCGTGGCCGGAGCCGTCGCGGCGGATGTCGACTTCGGGGAGCTCCACCGGGTCACCGGTGCGCGAGGCGCCGGCGGGACGCGGGCCGATCCAGCCGACGACCAGCCGCGTCTCGCCCTTGAGGAACCGCTGCGCCCGGACACCACCGGTCGCCCGGCCCTTGGCCGGGTACTCGCTGAACGGGGTCACCTTCACGCTCGCGCCGGTCGCGGTGACGACCATCGGCTCACCGTGTTCGGCGTCGTCGGTACGGATCGCGCCGAAGAAGACCACTTCCGCTTCACCGCGCACGGTGATCCCGGCCATGCCGCCGCCCTTGAGCCCCTGCGGCCGCACGAGCGAAGCCGGGTAGCGCAGCAGTGACGCTTCGGACGACAGGAACGCCAGCGTCTCTTCGCCGTCGGTGAGCCAGGTGGCGCCGACGACCTCGTCGCCGTCCTTCAGGCTGATCACGTCGAACTCGTCCGAGCGGACCGGCCATTCCGGCGCGCACACCTTCACGACACCGTGCTTCGTGCCGAGCGCCAGACCGGGGGAGCCGGCCGCCTGTTCGCCGAGCGGGGCCAGCCCGATGACGCGCTCGCCCTTCTCCAGCGGCGCCAGTTCCTTCGCGGCCATCCCGCCGCGCAGCGACACCGTGCCCGCCTGCTCGGGCAGCACCGGCAACGGCAGCACGTCGGTCTTGAACGCACGGCCGCGGTTGGTCACCAGCAGCACCTGACCACGTGCGGTCGAATGGACCACCGCGGACACCGAGTCGTGTTTGACGCGGCCGTTGCGGCGCCGTACTTCCGACGCCTCCTCCGACTCCGCCGCCGTCCGCGCGACCAGCCCGGTGGCCGACAGGATCACCTGGCACGGATCGTCGGCGACCTCCAGCGGACCCGACGGTTTCGACGCGGCGAGAACCTCCTTGAGGTCGCCGTCGATCAGCGCGGTGCGGCGTTCGGTGGGGTGGTCCTTGGCGACCTTGGCCAGCTCGGCCGACACGACCTTCTTGAGCACCGACTCGTCGTCGAGGATCTTCGACAGCTCGGCGATCTCCGCGCGCAGCTTGTCCTGCTCGGCTTCGAGTTCGATCCGGTCGTACCTGGTGAGCCGCCGCAGTGGGGTGTCCAGGATGTAGGTCGCCTGGATCTCCGAGAGCTTGAACCGCTTCATCAGGCCGTCCTTCGCGGCCGCGGCGTTCTCGCTCTCGCGGATCAGCTTGATCACCTTGTCGATGTTGAGCAGGGCGATGAGCAGACCGTCGACCAGGTGCAGACGCTCTTCACGCTTACGGCGCCGGTACCGCGTGCGGCGGGTGACGACCTCGTAGCGGTGGCTGAGGAAGACCTCCAGCAGCGCCTTGAGCCCCAGCGTCTGCGGCTGCCCGTCCACCAGCACCAGGTTGTTGATCCCGAACGACTGCTCCAGCGGCGTGAGCCGGTACAGATCCGCCAGGAGCGCCTGCGGGTTCACGCCGACCTTGCATTCGATGACCAGCCGGGTGCCGTTCTCGCGGTCGGTGAGGTCCTTGACGTCGGCGATGCCGGTGAGCCGCTTGGACTTGTTGACCTCGTCGGTGATCTTCTCGATCACCTTCTCCGGGCCGACGCCGTACGGCAGCTCGGTGATGGTGATCGCCTGACGGCCGCGGCTGCCCTCCAGCGGCCCGGTCTCGGCGCTGGCGCGCATGCGCACCACGCCACGGCCGGTCTCGTACGCGCGGCGGACCTCGTCCAGCCCCAGCAGCGAACCACCGGTCGGCAGGTCGGGGCCCGGGACGTACTCCATCAGCTTGTCGAGGGTGGCGTTCGGGTGGTTGATCAGCCACCGCGCCGCGCCGATGACCTCGCTCATATTGTGCGGGATCATATTGGTCGCCATCCCGACCGCGATCCCGGAAGTGCCGTTGACCAGCAGGTTCGGGAACGCAGCCGGCAGCACGGACGGCTCTTCGAGCGAGCCGTCGTAGTTCGGCCGGAAGTCGACGGTGTCCTCGCCGAGTTCGCCGACCAGCAGCATCGCCTCGGGGGACAGCCGCGCCTCGGTGTATCGCGAGGCGGCCGGTCCGTCGTCGGGGGAGCCGAAGTTGCCGTGCCCGTCGACCAGCGGCACGTTGAGCGAAAAGTCCTGTGCGAGCCGGACCATGGCGTCGTAGATCGCCGTTTCGCCGTGCGGGTGGTACTTACCCATCACGTCGCCGGTGACACGCGCCGACTTCACGTACGCGTGCGAAGGCCGGTAGCCGTTCTCGTTCATCGAGTGCATGATCCGGCGGTGCACCGGCTTCAGCCCGTCCCGCGCGTCCGGGAGCGCCCGCGAGTGGATGACCGAGTAGGCGTACTCCAGGTACGAATCCTCGATCTCCGTCTTCAGCGAGTTGTCGAAGACGTTCGCGCCGGGCTTGTCGAACGCGGAGGGATCGACCTTGGTGGTGGTGCCCTTACGGCGTGCCATTGCTCAAAGCTCCTTGAATAGCAGCGAAATCAGGCGTCGATGGCTTCGCGGTCGACCCGGTCGGAGGATTCGACCAGCCAGTTGCGGCGCGGTTCGACCTTCTCGCCCATCAACAGTTCGAGCGCGTTCTCCGCGGCTTCGACGTCGTCGAGGGTGATCCGGCGGACCGAGCGGGTGGCGGGGTTCATCGTGGTCTCCCACAGTTCGTCGGCGTCCATCTCGCCGAGGCCCTTGAACCGCGGCACCGGCGTGACGATCTGCTTGCCCGCGCGCTCCAGCTCCGCGTACTTGGTCTCCATCTCCTTCTGGGTGAAGGTGAAGTGGGTTTCCGGGTTGCGGCCCTTGGTGACCAGTTTGTGCAGCGGCGGCATCGCGGCGTAGAGCCTGCCGTCCTCGATCGCCGGCCGCATGTACTTGGCGAACAGCGTGATCAGCAGCGTGCGGATATGCGAACCGTCGACGTCCGCGTCGGCCATCAGGATCACCCGGCCGTAGCGCATGGTCGACAGGTCGAACGTGCGCCCGCTGCCCGCGCCGAGCACCTGCACGATCGAGGCGATCTCGGCGTTCTTCAAGGTGTCGCCGAGCGACGCCTTCTGGACGTTGAGGATCTTGCCGCGCAAGGGAAGCAGCGCCTGGTACTCCGACACGCGCGCCATCCGCGCCGAACCGAGCGCGCTGTCACCCTCGACGAGGAACAGCTCGCTGCGGGCGACGCCGGTGGTGCGGCAGTCGACCAGTTTCGGCGGCATCGCCGCGCCTTCGAGCGCGGTCTTGCGCCGGGCGGCGTCCTTCTGCTGCTTCTGGGTGAGCCGGACGCGTGCCGCGTCGACCACCTTCTGCAGCACGATCTTCGCCTCGGACTTGGTCTTGCGCTCTTCGGTCCAGGCGCGGATGTGCTTGTCGACGATGCCCTGGATGACCCGGGTGACGCCGGCGGTGGACAGCTCGTCCTTGGTCTGCGAGGTGAACTGCGGCTCGGGCAGCCGGACGTGGACGACCGCCGTCATCCCTTCGAGGACGTCTTCGACGGTCGGCATCTCCTCCTTGGGCTTGAGCAGCCCGCGGGTCTTGGAAATGGCGTCCTGCAAGGCTTTCAGTACCGCGCGGTCGAAACCGCGGCGGTGCGTGCCGCCGTGCACGTTGCGGATGGTGTTGGTGAAGCACTCCACCGTGCGCTCGTAGCCGGTGCCCCAGCGCAGCGCGACCTCGACCTCCGCGTGACGCACCACATTGGACTGCATGACACCGCTGGCGTCGGCCGCGTTCTCCTTGTACGTGCCTTCACCATTGATGATCAGCGTGCCGCAGACGGGTTTTTCGCTGTCCGGGGCGAGGAAGTCGACCATGTCGGCGAGGCCGTTGGGGAAGTGGAAGGTCTCTTCGCTGATCGAATCGTCGACGGCGGTGCGCAGCACGTACGTGACGCCGGGGACGAGGAAGGCGGTGTTGCGCATCTTCGCGCGGACGCCTTCGACGTCGAGCGCGGCGCCGCTTTCGAAGTAACGCGAGTCGTACCAGTACCGGATCGACGTGCCGGAGCGCTCGCCCCGCTTCATCTTTCCGGTGATGTTCAGCCCGGATTTGCGGGTGAACTTCGCCTTCGGGCCGGGCCCGTCGAACACGCCGGGGACGCCGTGCGCGAACGACATCTGATGGACCTTGCCGCTCTGCTTCACCGTGACGTCGAAGCGGTGCGACAGAGCGTTCACCGCCGAGGCGCCGACGCCGTGCAGGCCACCGGAGGTCTTGTAACCGGAGCCGCCGAACTTGCCGCCCGCGTGCAGCCTCGTCAGCACCAGCTCGACGCCCGACAGGCCGGATTTGGCGTGCGTGCCGGTGGGGATGCCGCGGCCGTCGTCGTCGACCTGGACACTGCCGTCGGCGTGCAGGGTGACCACGATCTTCGTGGCGTGACCCGCCACACCCTCGTCGGTCGAGTTGTCGACGACCTCGGAGAACAGGTGGTTGATGCCGCGGCTGTCGGTGGAACCGATGTACATCCCGGGGCGCTTGCGGACCGCTTCCAGACCCTCGAGATGCGTCAGGTCGTCGGCCCCGTACAGGGTCTCAGCAGTCACTGGGTACTTCTCCTGGAGTCATGGCTCGCGAACTAGCTCGTGGAGGTGGTGTTCAACGCGACACCGTACTGGAGGATATCCGTCCCCTCCGACAGCTTCGTCCTCCCGAGCCTCCGGTGTGGCGCATCACGCCGTCCCGATGGCCGGGTCACGGCTGGGGAAAGCGACTTCCTCCCGGCTCGGATGAGGCGTTATCGTTCCCGGTGTCACACGGTGACGGGGGGAAGAAGGTGGCCGTCGGAACCGGTCCCACACGCGTCTCGACCGCACAACGCGTCGTGAGTCTCTGGTATTTCGTGGTGGTCGTCGGGTCGTTCGGCATGCTCGCGCTGTTACCGGTCGCGCACGCCGCGATCCGCCTTCGTCGAGCCGCCCTCTGGCTGTTCGTGCTGGGTTACGGCGGTGTCGCCCTCGCGATGCTGCTCCTGCTCGAACGGGCCGCGGCGGAAGGCGAGTCGGAGGCGATGCTCTCGTTCGCCTGGCTCTTCGGCACGATCCTCCTGGTCACCGTGGCCTGTGTGCATCTCGCCCTGCTGCGGCGGAAGATCCTCTATCCGCCGCCGACGGCGTGGGTCGAGTCCGGCATGCACTGCGGGTTGTTCTCGATCGACATCGCCGGATTCGGTCAGGTCGGCCGCAGCAGCGAGGTCTTCGTCCGGGTCCGGAGGATGCTCTTCGGCATGCTGGCCGAAGCCTTCGAGACCAGCGGCATCGCCTGGGACGCCTGCCTGAAACGCGACACCGGGGACGGCATGATCGTCGTCGTCCCGCCGCATTTCCCGAAGTTCCGCCTGGTGTATCCGCTTCTCTCACGGCTGACCGCGGAACTGGCCAGGTACAACGTCGCCACCGAGCCCGGCCTGCGGATCCGGGTGCGGGTGGCGATCCACGCCGGGGAGATCGCGCTCGACGAGTACGGCGTGACGGGACGGCCGAAGGTGCTCCTCGCGCGGCTGCTCGATTCACGCGTGCTGCGCGACGCGCTCGCCGAAGCGCCGGGCGAGTCGCCCGTGGTGGTGCTCGTCTCCGACCGGTTCCACGAGGACGTCCAGGACCAGGGCGGCCCCGGTCTCGACACGATGAGCTACCGGCAGGTGCTCGTGCACGAGAAGGAGACCGAGGTCCGCGCCTGGCTGCACGTTCCGGATCCGGTGCTCAGAGGGCTGCCGTGAGGACCTCCAGCGCGCTGTGCTGACGGGCGGCGTCGATCTTGTCGACCGGCCCCGCCCAGCGCAGGCCGTGCTGGTCGAGCGACGTGCGGTTGTTCGCGATCGTCGCGTTCGCCTGCCGCGTCAGGTAAGCGCGGTACGGCCTGCCCGCCAGCGCCCGGTCCAGTTCGCCGAGCCCCCTGGCGTACGCGCCCTTGAACGACGGCCCGTCGGCGCCGCAGTCACCGGACTCGCACGGGTCGCGGAGGATCCCGTTCGAGTGCAGCAGCGACGTCGTCGTGGAGGCGTCCGCGAGCCGCCGGGCCGTGGTGAGCAGGGCGGCGTCACCGGTCGCGCGGTTCAGTTCGACCAGCGCGCCGAGGACGATGCCCTGGTTGTAACTCCAGACGGCCTGTCCGTTGTTGGCGCAGGAGGCGTTCAGGCCGTCGTTGATCAGGGAACTCCCGTTGATCATGCCGCTCGCGCGGAACCAGTCCCAGACCTCGCGCGCCCGCGCGAGCTGGAGCGTGTCGCCGGGGAGCCGGTTGTGCAGTGACGCGGCCACCTTGACGTACAGCTCGTTGGTGACGGCGTTCTTGTACGTCTTCGCCGTCGACCACCAGAGCCCGCCGCCGCAGGTCCCGTCGCGGTAGGAGTACATGTAGTCCGCCGCGATGACGGCGGTGTCGAGGTATCGGCGGTCCTTCGTCAGGTCGTAGGCGCGGATCCAGGCGAGTGCCCACCAGCCGGTGTCGTCGATGTATTCGTTGGTGAAGTTGTCGCCGCGGTTGCGGTCGAAGGTGTTCGCGATCGCGTAGCGGTAGTTCGGCGAGCCGGTGCGGGTGCTGTAGTCCAGGATCGCGGTGAGCGCGTTCGCCGAGTTCCACCAGCCCGTGGTCTGCCAGAGCCCGGTGCCGTTGTCGTAGAACTGCATGAGCGCGGTCGCCGCGGCTTCGGCCCGGGTATTGGCGGCGATCGTGGTGCGGAACCATGGTGTGCAGGCGATTTCCGGTCGGTTGCTCGCTTTTCCGCAGGCGCGCAGGGCGCCGAAACGGTGGGTGGCGGGGTCGTCGACGTTGAACATCAGGGTCCGCCAGCCGCGTTGGCCGGACGGGATCTTCGTGTCGCCGATCCGGCTGTCGCCCGCCCAGGTGCGGCCGCCGTCGAAGGAGCGGTCGAGCCAGACTTCGTCGCCGGGGTCGCCGTTGCCGATGCTGCCCCAGCCCATGTTGTCGCCGTCGGAGAGATGCAGCGTGATGCCGCGGCCCCAGACGGACGCGGTGCCGGGTCTTCTTTCGCCGGCGGCCAGTGCGGGGTCGCGGCTGTCGCAGTACTTGGCACAGATCGTCGCCGCGACGGTGGGTTCGGGAGTGGTGGTGGCCGGTGTGAGAGCGAATGTCAACGTTGTCACAAGCAGGGAGGTGAGCCACATGGTTTCGAGTGTGAGGGCGGCCACTTTCCGGGCCGATCAAGTCACCCTTTCAGCTCGCGCCGATGGTCTGGAATACTTCTTGCGCGCGTGAGGTTGAACGCTCAAGCAACGTAACCCCGGCCCAGGGAGCAGGTCATGCAGTTCGGAATCTTCACGGTGGGCGATGTGACGACCGACCCGACCACCGGGGAGGCGCCCAGCGAGTACGAGCGGATCAAGGCGATGGTGCGCATCGCGCTCAAAGCCGAAGAAGTCGGCCTCGACGTCTTCGCGACCGGCGAGCATCACAACCCGCCCTTCGTGCCGTCTTCGCCGACGACGATGCTCGGCTACATCGCCGCGCAGACGTCGAAGATCATCCTTTCCACCTCGACCACGCTGATCACCACGAACGACCCGGTGAAGATCGCCGAGGACTTCGCGATGCTGCAGCATCTCGCCGACGGCCGTGTCGACCTGATGATGGGACGCGGAAACACCGGCCCGGTGTACCCGTGGTTCGGGCAGGACATCCGCCAGGGCATTCCGCTGGCCATCGAGAACTACCACCTGCTGCACCGGTTGTGGCGCGAGGACGTGGTCAGCTGGTCCGGCAAGTTCCGGACGCCGCTGCAGGAGTTCACCTCGACGCCGCGGCCGCTCGACGGTGTCCCGCCGTTCGTGTGGCACGGTTCGATCCGCAGCCCGGAGATCGCGGAACAGGCCGCCTACTACGGCGACGGGTTCTTCGCGAACCACATCTTCTGGCCGAAGGAGCACTTCCAGGCGCTGATCGACCTCTACCGCGAGCGGTACGAGCACTACGGGCACGGCAAGGCGGACCAGGCCATCGTCGGCCTTGGCGGCCAGGTGTTCCTGCGGCCGAAGTCGCAGGACGCGGTGCGGGAGTTCCGGCCGTACTTCGACAACGCGCCGGTGTACGGGCACGGGCCGTCGCTGGAGGAGTTCACCGAGCAGACACCGCTGACCGTCGGCAGCCCGCAAGAGGTGATCGACAAGACGCTGACCTTCCGCGAGCACTTCGGTGACTATCAGCGTCAGCTGTTCCTGATGGACCACGCCGGCCTGCCGCTGAAGACCGTGCTGGAACAGCTCGACCTGTTGGGCGAGCACGTGATTCCGGTGCTGCGCAAGGAACTCGACTCGCTCCGCCCGGCGCACGTGCCCGAGGCGCCTACTCACGCTTCCCGGTTGGAGGTTGCGGCATGACGACGATCGCAGTGGTGACCGCGGGGTTGAGCCAGCCCTCGTCGACGCGGCTGCTCGCGGACAAACTCTCGGCGGCGGTTTCCTCCGTGCTGCCGGACGTGCGGATCGAGGTGATCGAACTTCGGGACCTGGCCGTCGACGTCACGAAGAACATGCTGACCGGATTCCCTTCGCCCGCCTTGCGGACGGCCATCGACACGGTGACCTCCGCGGACGGCCTGATCGCCGTGACTCCCGTGTTCACCGCGTCGTACAGCGGGCTGTTCAAGTCGTTCTTCGATGTGCTGGACCAGAAGGCGCTCGACGGGAAGCCGGTGCTGATCGGCGCCACCGGCGGAACCGAACGGCATTCACTGGTGCTCGACTTCGCGCTGCGTCCGCTCTTCGCCTACCTTCGCGCCGAGCCTGTCGCGACGGCGGTGTACGCGGCTTCGTCGGACTGGGCTTCTCCGGGCGACCTCGACACGCGGGCTTCGCGGGCGGGACGGGAGTTCGCCGCCCGGCTGTCGTCGGAGGGGACGGCCACGGCGCCGGACAGCGGGTTCGTGCCGTTCGAGCAGCTGCTGCGCGCGGGGGAGTGAGCAAGGGACCTTTGCTCTCGTGAGTGGCGAGGACGGTTAGGACCATCCTTGCCACTCACGAGGCCGGGGTCAGGGGGTCGGCTCCGGGATGACGACTGTGTGGATTTCGGGGCGTTGGATGACCAGAAATCCACACGGTCTTCGTGACCGGTCCGGTCGCGACGGGGTGTGTGGATATAGGGGCATCCAACGTCCCTATATCCACACACCCCTCACTCACGAGCCGGGTCAGGGGGTCGGCCAGATCGGCCGGATCTCGATGGTCGCGAACTCGGCGACCGGATGCTTCGACACGATCTCGATCGCCTCGTCGAGATCGGCGCACTCGATCAGGTCGTAGCCGAGGATCTGTTCCTTCGTCTCCGCGAACGGCCCGTCCGAGACGAGCAGTTCGCCGTCGCGGCGCCGGACGGTGGTCGCGGTGGCCGCCGAACGGAGCCTGCTGCCGGACAGCCGGACCCCGCGAGCGGTCATCTCGTCGACCCACGCCCGCGTCTTTTCGTCCAGCGGTTCGTCGCTCTCGTCCGCGCCGGGGTACGGGCTTCCGCAGATCAGCAACATGTAGCGCATCGGTCCTCCTGTCTGAACCTGTTCACCATCCCGACGAACGGGCTCGTCCGCCACCGACAGGGGCATGACCCGAACGTGTCGGACCAGCGCGTTCCCGGCGCGACCGGCACAATCGACGAAAGGGACGACGGCGAGGAGAAGACGGTGGGCATCGGAAAACCCGTGAAGCAGGTCTTGATCCTGATCGCGGGCGGCGTTCTGCTGCTGGTCGGCATCGCGCTCCTCGTGCTGCCCGGACCGGGCCTGCTGCTCGTGCTAGCGGGCCTGCTCGTGCTGGCCTCGGAGTTCCCCGTGGTGGAGAAGTACGTCGATCCGATCCGCGACAGGGCGATGAAGGCGGCCGAGGACAGCGTCTCGTCGCCGCTGCGTATCGCGGGTTCGGTGCTGGCGGGGCTGGGCCTGCTGGCCGCGGGGGTCGTCTGGGGACTCGTGCCCGGTCTGCCGCTCGGGGGCTGGAGCACCGGATCGAGCCTGATCCTGTCCGGGCTCATCCTGTTCGCGCTGCTGATCTGGAGCTACAAGCGGGTGCAGGCCAGGAGGGCCGCGAAGACCGAATAACAGCCGGGTGGTCTGGTACCGTGCGGCGCGTGGCCCCCGACTTCCAGCGCGCTCGGCGGCCGGAACAGGTCGAGGCCCGGCGCGCGGCGATCCTCGGTGCGGCGCGCGAACTCCTGTCCGAGCGGCCCGTCTCCCGGATCAGCCTGCGGGAACTGAGCGACCGCGTGGGCCTGGCGAAGTCGAACGTGCTGCGGTACTTCGACAGCCGCGAGGCGGTCTTCCTGGAAGTCCTCGACTCGGTCTGGGTCGCGTGGCTCGACGAGCTCGAAGGCGAGCTGAGCGACCTCGACGGCTCGGGCTACGAGCGTGTCGCGGCCGTCATCGCGACGTCGATCTCGCGGCAGCGCCTGCTGTGCGAGCTGATCAGCACGATGGCCGCCGTACTCGAACGCAACATCTCCGTGGAGACCGCCCGGGCGTTCAAGACCCGGGCTGCCGACCGGACCGAACGGCTCGCCGGCCTCGTCCGCGCCCATGCCCCGCTGGACGCCGAAGCGGCCGGGCACTTCGCGAAGGCCGTCTTCATCCTCGTCGCGGGACTGTGGCCTTACGCGAACCCAGGGGAGGCCGTGGCGACGGTCCTGGCCGAGCGCGGGATGCCCGCCGGCCCCGCGATGTTCGTCGACGGGCTGACCGAAGGACTGGCGAACCAGCTGGTGGGTCTGGCTGTTCGCGCAGGTCAGAGCCCCGAGTGGTAGCAAAGGTCCCTTGCTCCCTTCCCGCACGCGCCGGGACGGGCGAGCCTGCATAAGGTGAGCCGAACCCACTTGCACAAGGAGCGACCATGAGCCCAGGCGGCACCCTCACCCTCGGCGATCTCACCGTGAGCCGGATGGGCTACGGCGCCATGCGGCTGTCCGGCCCCGGTATCTGGGGGCCGCCGAGCGACCGCGACGCCGCGATCGCCGTCCTCCGTGAGGCGGTCGAGCTGGGGATCACCCACATCGACACCAGCGACTTCTACGGTCCGCACACGACCAACGAGCTGATCCGCGAGGCGCTGCACCCGTACCCGGACAGCCTGCACATCGTCACCAAGGTCGGCGCGAAGCGGACTCCGGACAAAGGCTGGCCTTCGGCGCTCTCACGCGAGGAGCTGACCTCGGCGGTCCATGACAACCTGCGCAACCTCGGCCTCGACGTCCTCGACGTGGTCAACCTGCGGCTCGCGGGGGAGCACGGCGTCTTCCCGATCCCGGTCTCGATCACGGAACCGTTCGAGGTGCTGGCCGAACTCCAGCAGCAGGGGCTCGTCCGGCACCTCGGCCTGAGCCACGTCTCGGCGGAACAGGTCAAGGAAGCCCGCGCCATCGCGCCGGTCGTCTGCGTGCAGAACGAGTACAACGTCGCGAACCGTGCCAACGACGGCCTTCTCGACGCCCTCGCGGCCATCAACATCCCGTTCGTGCCGTACTTCCCGCTCGGCGGGTTCACGCCGCTCCAGTCCGGTGTCCTCGACGACTGCGCCCGCCGGGTCGACGCGACGCCGATGCAGGTCGCGCTGGCGTGGCTGCTCCAGCGGTCGCCGAACATCCTGCTGATCCCGGGGACCTCGTCGCTGCTGCACCTGCACGAGAACGTCGCCGCCGCGAAACTCGAGCTGCCCGCGGACGTCGTCGCCGACCTCGACGCCCTGGCGTGATCCCGCGTGAAGGCCCCCTTCCCTTCGCTGAGCCGAGGGAAGGGGGCCTTCACGCGCGTTCAGAGGACATCCCGGCGCCGCAGCAGCCAGCCGCCGAGACCGGCGAAGACCACCAGGTAGCCGGCCACGACCAGAGTCGCCTGTGAGGCACCGACGAGTTCCCCGACGCCGGGCGTCGCGCCCGAGGCGCCCAGCGACGCGGCCAGCGAACCGGCGTTGGCCCCCGGCAGCGCCAGCTGGAGCGTGCCGACCCAGTCCACCAGCGGGGCCGCGACGCCGAACAGCAGGTTCTGGACCACCAGCAGCCACACCAGGCCCAGCCCGATCGGCAGCGCCACCCCGCGCATCGCGATGGCGAGCGCCGCGCCGAGTGCCGCCCAGGTCATCGCGATCAGCCAGCCGGCGCCGATCCCCGTCAGCAGCGAGCCGAACGTCGGCCAGTTCATCGGCTCGCCCTCGGACGAGGCGATGAGCGCACTTGTGACCGCGCCGGTCGCGAAGCACGTCAGCACGACCGCCAAGGAGGCGACGGCCAGCGCGAACAACTTTCCACTGTAGACGGTCAGCCGCGAAGGTCCTTGCGTCAGCACGGTCTTCCACGTGCTCCAGCCGTATTCGGTGCCGACGGCCAGTACGCCGATCACCAGCAGGATCGCCCCGAGGAACACCGGCAGCCCGCTGATCGAGTTGCCGACCAGATTCGCCGGAAGGGTCGCGGCGAGCCCGCGATCCGTACCGGGCGCGCCGCTCGACGAACCCGCCGCGCCCGCGAGCGGCAGCAGATAGGTGAAGGTCAGCCCGAGCACGACCGCGATCCCCAGCATGAACCAGTTCGCCGGCCGCCGGACGAGTTTCGCCAGCTCGGCGCCGCAACTACCCCACATGATCCGCCACCTCTCCGGTGAGCTCGAAGAACACCTGTTCCAGATCCCGCTCGCGGACGTGCAGTTCGCGGACCGCGATCCCTTCCGTGACAAGTTCGCGGTTCAGCCACGACGCGCGTTCCGGGTCGACGGTCAGGTCGAGACCGGTCCCGCTCGCGCGCACGTTCTCCGCGCCGATCCAGTGCCGCACCAGGTCCGCGGCGCGCATGACCTCGTCGGTTTCGATGTGCAGCACCGTGCCTCCGCGCAGCTCGGCCACCGTGTTCTCCGCGACCAGCCGCCCGCGCGAGACGACGCCGACCCGGTCGCAGATCTGCTGGACCTCGCCAAGCAGATGGCTCGACAGCAGCACGGTGCAGCCCTCCGCGCCGAGCCTGCGGATCAGCACCCGCATGTCGGCCATCCCGGCCGGGTCGAGCCCGTTGGTCGGCTCGTCGAGAATCAGCAACCGCGGATCCTTCAGCAGTGCCGCCGCGACACCGAGCCGCTGCTTCATGCCGAGGGAGTAGGCCGAGTACCGGTCCTTGCCGCGATCGGCGAGGTCGACCATCGCGAGCACCTCGCCGACGCGGCGCGGATCCGTTCCGCTGTACCGGGCCAGCACCTTGAGATTGTCCGAACCGGACAGATACGGGTAGAAGCCCGGCGATTCGATCAGCGCGCCGACCCCGCCGAGATCACCGGGCGGCCTGCCGAACAGCCGGACGCTGCCGGACGTCGGCCGGACCAACCCCAGCAACATCCGCAACGTCGTCGTCTTGCCCGCGCCGTTCGGGCCGAGGAAGCCGTAGATCTCGCCGGGCAGCACGGTCAGCTTCATCCGGTCCACAGCGAGTTGCTCGCCGTACCGTTTCGTGAGTTCGTCTGTGTCCACGGGAAGGTTCATGGTGACGAATGGTGTCCCGGGTGAGGCCGTCACCACATCCGTTCACAGGCGGCACCGCGCATACGTCGACGGACGTAGCCGGATGGCCGGAATCCTGCGACATCTGTCGAAAACACCGGTACCGGAGGCCGGGGCGACGACCATAGGCTCGGTGGCGTGTCGAAAGTCCTTCTGATTCTTCATGTGCTCGCCGCTGTCATCGCCGTCGGTCCCGTCACCGTCGCGGCGAGCATGTTCCCCGCCGCCGCACGCAAGGCCTACGCCGAACCGGGATCCGGGCTGTCCGTGCTTCGCGCGCTCAACCGGATCTGCCGGGTCTACGCGATCTTCGGGATCGCGGTGCCGTTCTTCGGGCTGGCGACGGCGGGCAGCATGCGGGTCTTCGGGGACATGTGGGTGATCGTGTCGATCGTGCTCACCGCGGCCGCCGCCGGCGTGCTGGCGTTGCTCGTCCTGCCGGGGCAGAACGCGATCCTCGCGGCGCTGGACACCGAACCGCCGTCGGAACCGGTCACGGCCGGGCGGGTGGCGATGTACACGGGGATGTTCAACCTGCTCTGGGCCGTGGTGACGGTGCTGATGATCGTCCGGCCCGGATCGACGACCGGCGCCTGAAACCTCGTGAGTGGTGAGGACGGTTCTAACCGTCCTCACCACTCACGAGGCCTTGGGTTAGGCGCTCAGCAACTGGTTGAAGAACGACCGGTAGCGGCGCAGCGCGATCCGGAGGTCTTCGGTCGCCGGTTCGCCCTGGCTCCACGCGGATTCGAGTTCCTTCTTGTGGTCCGCGAATGTCGTGGCCAGGTTCTGGATCACCACCGCGACGAGTTCGTCGGCCTCCTTGACCGCCCGCCGCGGATCGTCCACAAAGGCCGTTTGGATACCCTGCCAGCTCTCCCGGAACCGATCGACGTCGGCGTCGGCGAACAGCGTCTGCGCTTCGTCTTCGTCGGTGCGCTCGGGTTCCGTGGCCACCAGATCTTCGGTGCTCAAAGCCTGCCCGGTCTCGCCGTCAGCGGTCCGTTCCTCGCCGAGCCGATCCGTCGTCCCCGCGACGCGTTCCGTTCCCTCGGTTTCCAGGGGCCTGCTTTCCATGGCTTTCCGCTCCTTCGCCGGCATCGGTCAACAGATCTTCGAACACTTCGCGGTAGTGCTTCATCGCTTCGCGCATGTCCTCTGTGGACATTTCGGATTCCTTGTGGCGCACCAACGTGTCGTGTCCGGCTCGGTAGTGCCGCAACGCGTTCGCGTGCCGGACGGACAGATCCGCGAGCTGCTGGTCGTACCCCTCGGTCGGGTAGCCGCGTTCGGCCATCAAGGAGACCAGTACCCGATCCGCTTCGACGACGGCGCCGGACGGGCGGTCGACGAACTGTTCCTGGATCAGCGCCCATTCCTGGGCATACCGGTCCTTTGTGGACTGCGGTAGCGGCCGGATGTCGAGATCCGAATGTCGTTTCACTCGCGACGAAAGCTCACGTTCGGCTTTCCTCGGGCTTTCGTGCTCCTCGACCGCACGGTCGTATTCCGGCCCGAACGTCTCTCGCAATCGCCGCTTGCGCTGTTCCGCGACGACGAACCAAGCGGCCGCGCCCACCACAAGGATCGCGGCGATGACGATGATGATGACCAACCACGTGGGCATCGTTATCTCCTCCGGATGTTTCGCCGGTCAACCCCCGACAGGCCGTGAGTTCCCCGGTTTTGCGGCCGGAAACCCTTATGTCGCAAGAAGTTTTGGATCTTAGGCCGGATGGCGCAGTGGAATGAGCTCGATTCTCCGCCCTCTCGCGGGCCGGTGCGGCCATTCGGCGGAGATCGTGAGGCTCGCTAAATAGGCGTCCCTCGTTCGGGTGCCGACGATGACTCAGTGTAGGTAAAAACTCCCGATCACTGCTCCGTTGTGGCACTATTGCCCCGTTCGCAGGAAGAGGGCCTGCGACAGAGGGGCCGTCGTAATCGAGGCTGCCTGGTATGACAAAGAAAGATCATCAGGGGAGGAGATCGTCAAATGTCGACGCCTACGGACGTCAAGGACCCCATCGGCGAAGAGGAGCCGGTCGACCCGGCTCAACCGAAGCCCGACCAGGGAGAACACCAGCACAGCCCCGATTGTGAGCACCAGAACGAACGGGTCCGGGACTGCCCTGGCGGATGCGCGCAGACGCCGCCGCCTACTCCCTGAGCAATGCTCCTGGCTGAAGAGGTCCGCCCGTCACCCGGTTTCGAACCGGTGGCGGGCGACTCTCGGCTACGGAGTGTGCTGTCATAGATCAGTGGCGGTAATACAGCTCGATCAAGCCGAGGTCATTCGCAAAGCGCGCGAACTCCAGCGCGCCGGTATCGACGCCGCGTGTTCGGCCCGTCAACGCGAAGGAATTCTTCTGCTTCGCCGGGGTATGGCCTTGCTCGATTCGGTCCATCCGGTCGCCGAGCGAATGAGGCACGACTGGCTCGCCGCCCGCATCCGGCTGGCCTCCAGTATCGCGACTGTGGGGTCGGAGACCAGCGGGGGCGTCGCTTCCGGCCTCGCCGGTCTGGACGACGTCCGGCTGCTGCTGAAAGCGGTGGACGATCCCAGGCTTTATGCGGAGTTGCGCGGCCAGCTCGACCACAATTACGGACTCCTGCTCATGGCGGTGGGGCGGAACGAGGAAAGCACGGCGTACTTCGATTCGTCGCTGGCGCACAAAGAGGCCGCGCTCGCCATGGAAAAGGATCCCTCCGGGGCGCTCGATCCCTACCTGGGCACCTTGACCACTCGAGGACTCGCTTACACGAGGCTGGGCGACATCCGCCGGGCAAGGCGAGATCTCGCCAGCGCGGTGGAACTCGCGGAACGGAACGGTCTTCGGGCACAGGCGGCGGACGCCCGCCGTCCGCTGGGCACGCTGGAGCTCCGGGTCGGAAACGTTCCCGCCGCGCTGCGGCTTTACGACGAGAGCGAGAGGATCTACCGCTCGCTCGACCTGGACATCCCGCCGCTGCTGAGGTGGGAGCGTGCCGAAGCGCTGTTGACCGCGGGTCTGGCCGAGGAGGCCGGGGTGCATCTCGACGAGATCCTGCCGGTCATGCTGGAGCAGCGGAGCATCACAAGGGATCTGGGCGGGGTTGAGCTGTTCCGCGCGACCGCCGCGTTGATGACCGATGACCTGGAGCTTGCGCGGACATATGCCGCTTCGGCCAGGCGTCGCACACTCCGCTGGGGCTGCCAGACCTGCGTCGCCAACGCGACCATCGTCGGCCTCCGCGCCGACGTCCAGGAGGCCTTGCGCACCAACGTGATCCCGCCGACCTTGACGTCTCGCGCGCTGCGCGCGGCGAACGGGATGCCGATGCCGAGGCTCGCCGACCAGGCGGCGCTGGCGCGGATGCTGGCCGTCCGGGTCGAGCTGCGCAAGGGAAAACGCAAGCGTGCCGCCGAGTTGCTCGAGCGGATTCCGCGGCCGGGGCGGCTGACCTCCGTCGATTACCGGATGTTGCGCAGGCTTTGCCGTGCGGAACTCGCGGTGGCCGAGGGGGACAAGAGCAGGGCGCTGGCCGAGATCCGGGCCGGGCTCACCGAGCTCGACCGCGTTCGCGATCGGATGGGCGGTATCGAGCTGGTGTCCGGGACGGCGTTGCACGGCCGGGAGCTGGCGGATCTGGCCGTCAAGATCGTGCTGGAGCGCGCCGACGCGGCCCGGTTGTTCGGCTGGACGGAGCGGACCCGCGCCCAGAGTTACCGGTACGAACCTGTTGTGGCGGCCGATCCGGAGCTCGCGGAGCGGGTCGGCGAGGTCCGGGGGCTCGATCAGGCGATCCACCAGGCGCAGCACGACGGGCATCCGACGGCGGTCTTGCGTTCCAAACACGCCGAGCGGTTGCGCGAGGCGCATCGGCTCGGCTGGCATACCGGTCGCTGGGGCAGGCCGCGACCGGTCGCGCGGCTCGCGGAGGTGGCCGACGAGCTGGGCGAACGCGCGCTGGTGAGTTTCGCGTCGTCGGACGACGACCTGGTGGCGATGGTCGTCGTCGGCGGGCGGTGCGACCTGGTACGGCTCGGTTCGGCCGAGCTGGCGGCGGAGTCCGCGCGGATGCTGAACGTCGATCTCGACGCCCTCGCTCCGGACAGGTTGCCGGCGCCGCTGGTCCAGTCGGTGCTCGCTTCGGCGCGCAAACAGGCCGAACGGCTGGACGGCCAGCTGATCCGGCCGCTCGAAGCGCTGCTCGGCGGCCGCGGCCTGGTCGTCGTGCCGACCGGACCGCTGTTCGCCGTTCCCTGGGGAGTGCTGCCGACGCTGCGGTCGCGGCCGATCGTCGTGGCTCCCTCGGCGACGGCGTGGCTGGGCGCGGAGCGGTCGGCGATGCCCCGCGCGCGGAAGGTAGTCCTGGTCCGCGGGCCCGGCCTCGTCGGGACCAGGGGTGAACTGGACAAGCTCGCCACGCATTACCGGGCCGCGCATACGCTGGCCGGAGCCGACGCGACCGTGTCCTCCGTCCTGCGCGCGCTGGACGGCGCGAAGCTCGCGCATATCGCCGCGCACGGCGCGCACGAACCCGAGAACGCCCTGTTCTCCCGGCTGGAACTGGCCGACGGCGCGCTCTTCGCGCACGAGATGGCCGGGCTCGCGCAGCCTCCGGCACAAGTCGTCTTCGCGGCCTGTGAACTGGCGCTGAACCGGATCCGGCCCGGCGACGAGGTCCTCGGTTTCGCCAGCGCGTTGCTCGCGAGCGGTTCGCGCACGGTGATCGCGCCGTTGAGCCGAGTCGGTGACGAGGCCGCGGCGGCCGCGATGGACGATTACCACCGCGGACTCGCCGAAGGGGCCGGGCCGGCGACGGCGTTGGCGGACACCATCGCCGTTGATCCGTTCCGGCGACCGTTCGTCTGTTTGGGTGCGGGCTGAACGTCCGGCTTGACAACCCCTGTTCGATCTTCACGACTCCAAGTGCCCGGTTGGTTACTCTTGACCGAGTCGTCTGAACCAATTATGGTCTAGACCACATTCGCTCGCTCGGCGTTTCGGCGGATGTGTCCCGACCTTCATTGGTATTTCGCTCGCTGTGACCCAGGAATCTCGAGTCCGCGGTGGGTGTAGAGATGGGAAAGGGGTAGGCATGAGCTTCAAACGACGGCTTTTGACCCTGGCGGCCGGTGCGGCGATGGTGCCGGCGGCCCTGGTCGCGATCCCGGCGGGCACCGCCAACGCGCACGGTTACGTCTCCTCGCCTGCGAGCAGGCAGGCGCAGTGCGCGCAGAACACCGTTTCCTGTGGCTCGATCAAATGGGAGCCGCAAAGCGTCGAGGGCCCCAAGGGGCTCATGAGCTGTAACGGCGGCGTCGGCCGTTTCGCGGACCTCAACGACGACAGCAAGGGCTGGAAGGTGCATTCCCTCGGCCGTACCACCACGTTCCGGTGGACGCTGACGGCTCGCCACCGCACCAGCACCTGGGAGTACTTCGTCGACGGCGCCAAGGTCGCCAGCTTCAACGACGGCGGCGCGCAGCCGGGTGCCACGGTCACCCACAGCGTGAACCTGCAGCAGAGCGGGCGGCACAAGATCCTCGCCCGCTGGAACGTCTACGACACGGCGAACGCGTTCTACGCCTGCATCGACGCCAACATCAGCTAGGTATCGACTCTCGTGAGTGGTAGTGAGGCCGTCACTACCACTCACGAGATTTTTTGTGCCACGCTCACCTCATGAGCGATGAGGAGCGCGACGGCGTCAAGCTGACCAACCTCGACCAGCCGTTGTTCGAGGGTGCGACCAAGCGTGACCTGGTGGACTATCTGGACGCCGTCGCGAGCCGCCTGCTCCCGGTCCTCGAGAACAGGCCGCTTTCGGTCATCCGCATCCTCCGCGGCCAGGACCCGTTCATGCAGAAGAACCTGCCCAAATACACGCCCGGCTGGGTGAAGCGGTACGGGATGTGGGCGGAGACGTCGAAACGGCAGGTGTCGTACGCGCTCTGCGACGACCGCCGGACGCTGCTGTGGTTCGCGAACCAGCGCGCCGTCGAATACCACCCGACCTTGATGACCACGGACGCCGACGCGGGTCCGACCCATCTGGTGCTGGACCTCGACCCGCCCGCCGGGGACGATTTCGCCCATGTCGTGAAGGCCGCGATGCTGGTGCGGCAGGCTCTCGCCGACTCCGGTCTCGCCGGAGCGGTGAAGACCAGTGGTTCCAAGGGCGTGCACATCTTCGTCCCGCTGACGCCGGGACAAGGCTTCGAGGACGTCGCGGCCGCGACCCGCGCCCTCGCCGCCCGCGCGGAACAGGTCGACCCGGCGGTCGCGACGACCGCGTACATCGTGGAAGACCGCGAGGGAAAGGTCTTCCTCGATTCGACCCGCGCGGGCGGGAACACGGTCGCGGCGGCGTACAGCCCCCGCTTGCGGCCGGGGCTGACGGTGTCGTTCCCGGTGGCCTGGGCGGAGCTCGAAAACGTGGTTCCCGCCGATTTCACCGTCCACACGGCGCCGCGGCTCCTGGGGGACAAGGATCCGTGGGCCGAGTCGATGCCTGAGCCGCAGACACTGCCCGCCGATCTCGTCGAGCAGGGACACACGATCCCGATCGCCCGTGTCGTGGCGATGCACGAGGGGAAACGCAGGGCGAGGGCGCGCGCTCGGAAGGACTGAACACCCACGACGCCACGGCGTTTTGTGTACCTTGGACCGCACTGGGGCGGGCGAAGGTACTGGGGGCTTTCGTGGGGAAGATCGATGCCGACGTACTGATCGTGGGGGCTGGTCCGGCGGGGCTCGTGCTGGGAAACCTGTTGCGGGCCGCCGGAATCGACTGCGTGATCCTGGAGCGCCGGAGCCGGGAGCATGTCGAAAACCGGGCCAGGGCGGGTTTTCTGGCCGCGAACAGTGTCCGCGTGCTCACGGAGAACGGGCTCGCCGAAGGGCTGCTCGAAAAGGGCCTGAGGCACGACACCTGTGCCTTTCGTAATGATCAGGCCGAATTCGAGCTCAAGTACAGTGAACTCGGGAACGGCGAGGTGCACACGGTCTACCCGCAACAGTTCCTGGTCACCGACCTGATCGCGGAATTCCTCGCCCGAGGCGGGGAGATCAGGTTCGGGGCCGAGGTCAGCTCGGTGTCCGGGATGGACGCGACGGTCATCGCCGACGACCTTCTCTTGCGTGCCAAGTACATCGCCGGTTGCGACGGCAGGCGCGGGATCTCGCTGAGATCCGTGCCCGCGCGGGTCTTCCGGCGGGACCACGATGTCTCCTGGCTCGCGATCCTCGCCGAGGCACCGCCGAGCATGTCCGCGATCGGCTACGCGATCCACGAACACGGATTCGCCGGGCATATGGCCAGGACGCCGACGGTGACACGGTATTACCTCGAACTACCGCGCGGCGAGGATCCGGAGAACTGGGGAGACGACCGGATCTGGGACGAACTGCAGCTGCGGATGCGGGCCGACCGCTACGGCGAGCTCAAACGCGGCGCCATCATCGAGCGCCGGATCGTGGACTTGGCGTCGCGGGTGATGGACACGATCCAGCGGGGGAACCTGTTCCTCGCGGGCGACGCGGCGAGCCTGATCAGCCCGGCCGCGGCTAAGGGCGCGAATCTCGCGTTGATGGAGGCCGAGATCCTCGCGCACGCGTTGATCGATGCCCTCGTCGAGAGCGACACGACGGCACTCGAGCGCTACTCCGCCGACTGCCTGCCCCGGATCTGGCGCGCGCAGGAGTTCTCCCTTTGGATGATCAACCTCCTGCACGGCCCCGCCGGCTACGACGACGAGGCCGTCTTCCAGCGGGCACTGCGCGACGCGCGGCTGGAGAGCCTGCGGGTTTCCCGCGCGCACCAAGACTTCTTCGCCGAGAACTACGTGGGTATCTGAACCGATCGCCCGGCGCGTCCGTATTCCGGTGAAGAGGGAAAGGACGGACGACGATGCCGGTACGAATCCGCTGGACGCCGTTGAACCCGCACCCGAATCGCCCCGTGCCGGCGGAAGAACCCGAGCCGGAGCCGCTAGCCGGCGCGGACGGCGGGTGCGGCGGGCCGCTCGACGCGAAGGAGCCGGACGTCGCCTGAGCGGTCTCTCCCCGGCTCCTCCTCGGTGACGAAACGCAGCACCCCGGTGGCCTCGCGGGTCACCATCCGCGCGCCGCGCCAGCCGGACGGCACCCAGCCGTCGCGCAGGGCCCGGCGCACCTTCTCGGCCCTTTTGACGTGGCGGGCGAAGGAGTGCCGCCGGATGACGCGCCCGCGCGCGACCTGGCCCGCGCGGGCGTCCTCCGGGGTGACGTCGAGCCACAGCAGCCGGACCGGGCGGCGGCTCACCCGGCCGAGCAGGGCCAGCAGGCCGCGGGTCGTCGCCCGGGTCGAGGGCTCGTGCACGATGAGCGGGCCGCCGTCGGCCAGCGCGAACCGGACGACCCGCGCGCGATGCCAGAGGTGGACCACCGGCCGGTAGAACCGGTACGGCAGCGCGGGCGGCAGCCGTTCGCGCAGCCGCGCGCGGACCTGATCGGAGTCGAGCACCGGTATGGCGCCGGTCGCCGCCCGGGACAGCAGGGTGGTCTTGCCGGCCCCGGGAATCCCCGCGACCACCAGCAGGTCGCGGCGGCCGAGGCGGAATGCGATGCGATCGGTCATACGGCGTCAACGACCCGGCCGAGGGCAAAGGTTCCTTTACCTTCGGCGGCGCAGGTCAGGCGGTCACCCGGGTCCCCGCCGTCACCGGCTTGTCCGGCAGCAGCGTTCCGCCCTTGGTGAGCCACGCGACACCGAACGCGAGGATCGCGATCGACTCCAGCCACAGCGCCGGGTACAGATCCCTCGTCAGCTCGTCGAAGACCAGCCCGCACAGCACGATCAACGCCAGGCACACCAGCATGATCACGCCGGAAGCGACGTACAGCCGGTTCCGCTCGGATTTGCGGCCGCCGGGGATCTCCTTGTCCGACTTGGTGAACAGCACGATGCAGAAGAACGCCAAGGTGAGGAAGAAGACCGCGGCGAAACCGAGATGCAGGAGACCGATGATCTCGTCCGTACGGTCGCCGTTCGCCGGTGTCGTGGGGAAGAGCGCCACCCCGACGGCGGCCACGGCCGCGATGTTCCCGGCGACGTCGTCGACCCGGCCGTAACCCCGATACGACAACAGGAAGACACCGATGGCGCACATGACGCCGACCCACACGTCCCGCATTCCCGAGTAGTAGTACCCGCTGATCGAGTTGAGCAGGCCGCCGCCGTCGACGATCAGCTTCCCGAAGATCAGCACGAAGGGCAGTCCGGTTCCGAGGAAACCGATGGCACGCCGCAGGAACAGGTAGTTGTGGACAAGGTTGTCGGTCGCCGTTCGCGGGCCCATGGTCGCCTCCGTGCTGAGTACTCGTCGCCATATGATGACAGCTCGTGACGGTGGTGGGACCGTGTGTTATCGAATTGGTCGCTAGGCGTTCTCCAGCACGACAGCCGCGACGTAACCGCCCATCCCGATCGACGTCTTGACGGTCAGCCCGCTTTCCGGCCGGGACGGCCCGTCCATCAGCTGCGAATGCCCGTCCGCCACCGGTTTCGGCGCCGGGACCAGATCCCGCTCGGCCGCGAGGCAGATCGTCGCGATCTCCGTCAGCGCGCTGCCCGACTGGCTGTGCCCGGTCAGCGGTTTGATCGAGTAGATCTCGGTCTCCTTGGGAAAGACCGCTTCGAGGATCCGGGATTCCGTGCGGTGGCAGAGTTTCGTGCCCGTCCCGTGCGCGTTCAGGTAGCGGACGTCGGACGGCGCCGCGTTCGCGTTCTCCAGCGCGCCGGTCACCGCCGCGATGGCGTTCGACGGATCGGGGTCGAGCGCCATCGCGTTGTGCGCCTCGTGGGTCATGGCGCCGCCTCGCAGCGTCGCGTACGACTCGGTCTTCCGCTGGGTCAGCACCACCGCGACCGCGGCCTCGGAGAAGGTGAAACCCCTTGTGCCCTCTTGGAAAGGACGGCACGCGTCGAGCGGAGGCACGTCGGTGACCGCCACCCCGCAGTGCACGAAGTTGCGCACCATCGGCCTGGTCGCGGACAGATCCGTGGTGACCACGACCACGTCGTCGGCCATGCCGGCGTCCAGCCACATCTTCGCGGTGAGCACCGCGGCGCTGCCGGTCGCGCACATGGCGGAGGTGGCCATGGAAGGGCCGTGGAAACCGAACTCCGACATGAGCGTCGCGATCGGGGTGGAGGGCATCATGCCGATGAATTCGCGCCGGTACATGAGCTGCTCGCCCATCTCGGTGAGCCGGTCCCAGGTGCGCAGGTCCTCGCGGACGCCGCCGGAGATGACGCCGACCCGGCGTCCCGGCGTCCAGCCCCGCGCGCCGGCGTCTTCGATCGCTTCCCGTGCCGCGGCGAGCAGGGCGCGCGCGTGCAGGCTGCCGTCCCTGGCCCGGCCGCCCTCGGGGACGTGGGCGACCCAGCCCGGCTGATCCGGGGTTTCCCCGAAGCCTTCGGCGAATTGGGCGCAGGGGACGCCGCTCGCCAGGCCCTCCCACAGTGATTCGCGCCCCCAGCCGTAGGCGGTTACGGCGCCGATGCCGCAGATGTCTGTTTTGCTCCGCACGTGTTTCCCTTCAACTACATTCAGTCAACGCTGGGGTGGAATAGCCGCGCCGATCAGCTGTCCGGGGAGGACGGCTACGTCGATTTAGTGATCTAATCGGAAGCTACATCAGTCGAGTAGGGGGTTTGGATCAGATGGATCCTGACGATCTCGACGGTGGGACTCCCGACACCCACCGGCCCTCGGATCAGGATTCCTCGCCAGCGAACGGCACCGCGACCCGCACGGTGGGAAAACCCGGCCGGCACGCGTCGCTCGTCCGTCTGCTGACCGAGTTGTCCGTCGAGAGGGATCAGCGCGGCGAACCCGCGCTCGCCTTTCTCGGTGAGGGGTACCGCCTTTTGGAGCAAAATTCCGACGGCGGCGCATTGGGAACGCAATACCTCACGATGGTGGAGGCGAGCCCTTACGGGATCTGTGTCCATCAGCGGGGCAAAGTCGTCTTCGTGAACTCGGCCACGATGCGCTTCGTCGGCGCGACGGTGTCGACCGAGATCATCGGGATGCACATCACGGATCTGGTCGACGCCGGCTCGCAGGACGCGCTGCTGGCGCGGATCGGCTCGCTGGTCTCGCCGGGGTCGTTCAGCGAGCCGACGGAGATGACACTGCGGACCCTGCAGGGCAGGCGGGTCACCGTCGAATCGCAGGCGGTGCTCACGACGTGGGAGGGCGAACCCGCGTACCAGGTGATCATGCGCGACCTGACCACGCAGAAGGCGGCCGAGGCCGGTCTGCGGTTTCAGGCCGCGCTGGTCGGCCACGCGAGCGACGCGATCATCGCGACCTCTCCCGACGGGCTGGTGACCAGCTGGAATCCGGCGGCCGAGGCCGTCTACGGCCACGATCTCGACCAGGTCATCGGGGTTCCGGTGGCCGAGGTCGTCGGCGCGCCGATGAGCCCCCGGCAGGTCGTCGCCGCGGGCGGTGTCATGCAGGCCACGCACTACAGCGCCGACGGAACGGCGCTGGCGGTGCGGGTCTCGGCGGCCGAGATGTTCGACGGTTACGTGCTGCTGTGCGCCGACGAGACCGCGCAGCGCCGGGCCGAGGCCGAATTCGCCACCGTCGTCGAGACGCTCGACGAAGGAGTGCTGCTGGTCGGCCCCGGCGGACGGATCGAACTGGCGAACTCCGCGGCGCATCGCATCGCCGGCGTGCCGCCGGGATCCCTGGTGGGCCTGGAGAGCCGGACGTTGCGGCTGCACGACGAGCACGGCGCCCCGGTGCCCGTCGACGATCTGCCGTCCGCGCGCGTGCGGCGTTCCGGGAAGGTCGAGACCGGGAGGGTCGTGCAGGTGCGGCGGCGCGACGGCGCCCATCGATGGCTCTCGCTGACCTCCGGCCCGCTGATGGCGCCGGGGCAGAGCGTGCCCTCGGTGCTGACGTCCTTCGCCGACATCACCGAGCGGCGGGCGATCAGTGAACGGCTGGCCTACGAGGCGACCCACGACCCGCTGACCAGGCTCGCGAACCGCACGCTCGCGCTGAACCACCTGCGCCGCACGATCGCCGATCCGGCGCGGACGACCACCGTGATGTTCATCGACCTCGACAAGTTCAAGATCATCAACGATTCGCTCGGTCATACCGTCGGCGACCAGGTGCTGCGCATCATCGGAGACCGGCTGCGGGCCGCCGCCGGGCCTTCGGACCTGGTCGGACGGCTCGGCGGGGACGAGTTCCTGGTCATCACCACCGGTTATACCGAAGCCGCCGAAGTGCGGGCGCTGGCCGACCACCTCCAGCGGCGGCTCGCCGAATCGCTCACCGTGCACGGCCGCGAACTGCATATAAATACGAGTATTGGAATAGTGATCGCCGAACCGGGCGATCAGCGCAGTGCCGACGAATTGCTGGAAGACGCCGATCTGGCGATGTATCAGGCAAAGACATTCGGGCCCGGCCGATATGCGTTCTATGCGCCGATCATGCGGAAACGAGTACAAGACCGATTCGCGTTGGAGCAGGATCTGCGCAACGCCGTCGCCGAAGGCCTGGTCGAGACCGTTTATCAGCCCGTCGTCGATTTGCGGACCGGTGCCATGGTCGCGGTGAAGGCGAAGTCCCGTTGGGCGCACCCGGAACGCGGGCCGATCGATCCGGCGGAATTGGCGGAGATCGCCGACGAAGGCGATCTCATGACGGTCATCGGGGCGGAGGTCCTCGCCAAGGCCGCCCGCGAGATCTCTCGATGGCGTGCCGATCATGGTGTGCACTGTAATGTGAATGTGAGTCTTTCGGTCCGCCAACTGGGCGATCCCGCCTTGCTGCAAGTGGTTCAGACAACCTTGGAGGCCGCTGGGCTGGGGCCGCAGGACCTGTGCCTCGACGTCGACGAGACGGCCCTGAAGGACGCGGCCGACGCGGTCGACGCGCTGCGGAAGACCGGCGTGCGCGTGACCGCGGAACGGTTCGGCGCCGGGTATTCCTCGCTCGCCCAGCTGTGCCGCCTGGATCTGAACGTGATCGAGATCGACCGGTCGTTCGTGGCCGATCTCGGCAGGTCGAGCGACGCCGAGCCGATCGTCGCCGGGATCATGGCGATGGCGCACGCCGTCGACCTCGTGGTGGTCGCCGAAGGGGTCGAAACCGCGCGGCAGCTGGAGGTCCTGCACGAACTCGGCTGCGATTGGGCGAAGGGGCCCCTGGTCGCGCCGCCGGGCCGGGTCGACGACTTGAAGCGCGCGTACGAACACGTCGTGCGATGAACCGGGCGGCCACTGTGGACGTGGTACCGGATGCGGGACCAAAGCCTCCTGTCGCGACGGCTTTCTCCGGCGCAGGCTTACCCGGTGAAGGAGGTCCGTCGTGTCGCTCGTGTACCTGTGGCGCCGGATCCACCTCGGCCGGAATCCGCTCGCCCGCGGCTCGGACCGGGTCGAGGCGGCGATCCTCGTCTTCGGTGTCCTGATCGCGCTGCTCGGTGTGCCGCTGGCCGCGGCGGCCGGTTCGGAGACCTACGCGGCCATGATGGAGCGTTCGGCGCTGGAGACGGCTTCGCGGCACTCGACGACCGCGTTCCTGCTTGAGGACGCTCCGCCGGCCCGTATCGGCGTCGACGGGATGCCCTCCGCGGAGACGGCTTCGGTGGCTGCGCGGTGGGCGTTGCCGGATGGGGACTTTCAGGAGGCGCGTGTCGCCGCCGATCTCGGTGCGTCGGCCGGGGACGCGGTGACCGTATGGCTCGACGAGTCCGGCGCCGTGGTCGAGCCGCCGGTGATGCCGCTGGACGCGACCAGCGCGGGGATCGGCGTCGGGGTGGGGGTGTGGCTGGCGGCGGTGACGCTGCTGGCGGCGGGGTATGTGCTCGCGCGGTGCCTGCTGAACCGGGCGCGGTGGGCGGCCTGGGGCCGGGAGTGGGAGCGGTTCGGGCAGGACTCGCGGTCTTGAGGCGCATTTAGTCGACTAAACGCTTTGAGGTACGTGAAGGCCCCCTTGCCTACTTTGAGGGTAGGGAAGGAGGCCTTCGCGGCCGTCGGCCCTCGCAGGGGACGCAAGTTGGTCGGCTAAATGCGGAGACGTGGGCCCTGACCTGCGGGTTCTCGCGAAAGTGGTAGCAAAGGTCCCTTGCTCCCCCTTGAGAGTTGTACCTACTAGTATGTACGGTCACGACGTGGACAAGAGGGAGAAACTCATCGAGAGCACCCGCGAGCTCCTGTGGGAGCGCGGCTACGTCGGCACCAGCCCGAAGGCGATCCAGGAGCGTTCCGGCGCCGGCCAGGGCAGCATGTACCACCACTTCCAGGGCAAGTCCGAACTCGCGCTCGCCGCGATCGCCCGCAGCGCCGACGATCTGCGCGCCAGGGCGGAGGCCGAGTTCTCCGGCCCAGGCTCGCCCATCGAGCGCCTCACCGTCTACCTGCGCCGCGAACGCGCCGTGCTCAAGGGGTGTCCGGTCGGCAGGCTCGCCCAGGATCCCGACGTGATGGCCGACGCGGAGCTCCGAAAGCCGGTCGAGGAGTTCTTCGGCTGGCTCACCGGTCGCATCGCCGAGCTGCTCGAAGAGGGCCGCGCGGCCGGTGAACTCGACCGGTCGCTCGACCCGCTCGCCACGGCGACCGCGCTGGTCGCGGCGCTGCAGGGCGGCTACATCCTCGCCCGCGCCGCGGGCTCCCCGGACGTGTTCGCGAAAGCCGTCGACGGCGCCCTCGGCCTGCTCGCCACCAAGGAGAACTGACATGCCCTTCGTCCGCATCGACGCCATCGGGACCGGCAAGCTCGAATCCCTCGGCAACGCGGTCCACGACGCGATGGTCGAAACGCTCGGCATCCCGGACGATGACCGCTTCCAGGTCCTCAACGGCCAGAACACCCTGAAATACGACGACTACCTGGGGATCCACCGCGACGAAGGGGTCGTCTTCGTCGCGATCACCATGCGGCAGGGGCGCACCGACGAGCAGAAGAAGGCCCTCTACCGGCGGATCGCGGAGCTCGCCGAGGAGTACGCGGGGACCGAGCCGCGGAACGTGCTCGTCACGATCACCGAGAACAATCCGGTCGACTGGTCGATCGGGAACGGCGAAGCGCAGTACGCGTGATCAGGCCGGCGCGGCGGTGAAGGCGTGCTGCTCCAGCAGCCACCACGTGTCGCGCCCGAACGACCAGGCCAGCAGCGCCAGCGCGCCCAGCGTGACCATGAAACCGGCCCAGAGCGGCAGGATCGCCGACGCGGCCACGACCAGCACGATCCCCTGGACCGCCGCGACCGTCTTGCGCGCCATGCTCGGCGGAAGCGGCGTGTTCAGCCACGGCCACAGCCTGCCCGCGACGACGAAGACGTAGCGCATCGCGCCGATCGTGAGCACCCACGGGCCCAGCACCTGCGCGACGACCACGCTCAGGATCAGGATCAGATACGCGTCGACCTCCATGTCGAACCGCGCGCCCAGCGGCGACGCCGTCCCGGTGCGGCGGGCGACCTGGCCGTCGACGGCGTCCAGGGCGAGCGCGACCGACGCGAGGACGACCATCGCGACGATCTCCCGGCCCGCGGTGTCGACGACGAGCGCGGTCACGCAGCCGACCAGCCCCGACCGGGCGAGCGTGACGGCGTCGGCCGGGCCGAGGGAGCGCGCGGTGCTCCGGTTCAGGCCGTAGGTCAGGAATCCGCCCACGGCGAGGCCGTAGGCCGCTCCGGCGAGCCAGCCCAGCGGGCCCAGCCCGGCGACGGCGTCCAGCGTCCCCAGCAGCGCCAGCTGGACGAGGACCCCCAGGAAAACTCCGGGGTTGATCACGAGGCCTCCTCGTTATGGTGGCGGTGACCCCGCTTCCAGGGTCCGACATGAGAGGACACGATGGAACGCGCCTTCTGGTTCAGTGGTTCCGGTGACGGTGAGCTCAGGCCGGTCTCGCTCCCTCCGGTCGGCGACGGCGAGGTGCTGGTCCGCACCCTGTGCACGGGCGTGAGCCGGGGCACCGAGACGCTCGTCTTCCGCGGCGAGGTCCCGCCGAGTCAACGCGCGGCCATGCGCGCGCCGTTCCAGGAGGGCGACTTCCCGGGCCCCGTGAAGTACGGATACCTCAATGTCGGCGTGGTCGAACGTGGTCCACAAGACCTGGTCGGGCAGGTCGTCTTCTGCCTCTACCCGCACCAGACGCGGTACGTCGTCCCGGCGTCGGCCGTCACGCCGGTGCCGCCCGGGGTCCCGCCGGAGCGCGCGATCCTCGCGGGGACGATCGAGACCGCGGTCAACGCCGTCTGGGACGCGTCGCCGAAACTCGGCGACCGGATCGCCGTGGTCGGTGCCGGCATGGTCGGCAGCAGCGTCGCGAAGCTGCTGGCCGGGTTCCCGGCGACCAGGGTCCAGCTGATCGACGTCGATCCGGAGCGGGCGAAGATCGCCGAAGCGCTCGGTGTCGACTTCTCGACACCGGAGGACGCGCTGGGAGACTGCGATCTCGTCGTGCACGCGAGCGCGAGCGAGGCGGGGCTCGCGCGGTCGCTGGAGCTGCTCGCGCCGGAGGGCGAGGTCATCGAGCTGAGCTGGTACGGCGACCGCCGCGTCAGCGTGCCGCTGGGCGAGAACTTCCATTCGCGGCGGCTGACGATCCGCAGCAGCCAGGTCGGCATGGTCTCGCCGTCCCGGCGGCTGAACCGGAGCTACGCCGACCGCTTGGCGCTCGCTTTGCGGATTTTGTCGGACCCCGTCTTTAAGGTGCTGGTCAGCGAGGAATGCCGGTTCGACGAACTACCGGACGTCTTGCCGCGTCTGGCCGCGAATGAACCAGGAACGCTCTGCCTCCGTGTGACCTATCAGTTGGAGGACACGCGCTAAGGGCACGACCGCAGGAGGTCCGTTGTTCAGTATCACCGTCCGCGACCACGTCATGGTCGCCCACAGCTTCCGCGGCGAGGTCTTCGGCCCCGCGCAGCGGCTGCACGGCGCGACCTTCCTGGTGGACGCGACGTTCCGCCGGTCCGAACTGGACGCCGACAACATCGTCGTCGACATCGGGAAGGCGACCGAAGAGCTCAAAGCGGTGCTCGCCGACCTGAACTACCGCAACCTCGACGACGTGCCCGAGTTCGCCGGGATCAACACCTCGACCGAGTTCCTCGCGAAGGTCATCGCGGACAGGCTCGCCGACCGCGTCCACACGGGAGCGCTCGGGGAGGGGGCGCGCGGGCTCGAAAGCCTCACCGTCTCGCTGCACGAGTCCCACATCGCGTGGGCGAGTTACGAGCGCGCGCTGTGAGCGGCCTCCACGTCGTCCTGCCCAACGACATCGACGACGTGAGCGCGCCCAGCGGCGGCAACGTCTACGACCGGCGGCTGTGCGACGGTCTCGTCGCGGCGGGGACGGAGGTCCACGAGATCGCCGTGCGCGGGAACTGGCCGCGGCCCGACACCGAGGCACGCACCGTGCTGGCGCGGAAACTCGCCGGACTGCCCGACGGATCGGCCGTCCTGCTCGACGGGCTGGTCGCCTGCGGGGTGCCCGAGGTGATCGCGCCCGCCGCGCGGCGGCTGTCGATCGCGGTGCTGGTGCATCTGCCGCTGGCCGACGAAACAGGGCTGTCGCCGTCACTCGCCGCCGAGCTGGACCGGTTGGAACGCGAGACGCTCGCCGCGGTCGAGGCCGTGGTCGTGACCAGCGCCTGGGCGGCGCGACGGCTGATCGAGCACCACGACCTCGCCCCGCACCGCGTGCACGTGGTGCCGCCCGGGGTCGACCGGGCCGAAGTCGCCTCCGGGAGCCTGGACGGGACTCGGCTGGTCTGCGTCGCCAACGTGACGCCGCGCAAGGGACAGGGCCTGCTCGCGGACGCGTTGAAGTCGCTCAAGGACCTGCCCTGGACCTGTGAGTGCGTCGGCGCCATTCCCCGCGAGACCCGCTACGTCGAGCGCCTGCGGCGACACACGCTCGGCGACCGGTTCACTCTCACCGGCCCGCGATCCGGCGAAGCGCTCGAAGCGACGTACGCGGCCGCAGACCTTCTTGTGCTGCCGTCGCGCGCGGAGACCTACGGCATGGTCGTCACCGAAGCGCTCGCCCACGGCGTTCCCGTGCTGGCGACCGCCGTCGACGCGCTGCCGGACACCCTCGGCCAGGCGTCCGACGGCAGTGTGCCCGGGATGCTCGTCCCCGGCGAGGACGTCGAAGCGCTGGCCGCCGCCCTCCGCCGCTGGCTCACCGAACCTGAACTGCGTGACCGCCTTCGTGCCTCCGCCCGTCTTCGTCGCGAGACGCTGACCGGCTGGGACGAGACGGCCCGCGGGGTCGCCGCCGTACTGCTGAGCGAAAGGACGGCGGCATGACCAAGTACGCCCCCAGCTGGCTCCAGTTGCGTGAGGACGCCGACGCCGCCGCCCGCGCGACCGAGCTGATCGAGCCGGTGCGTGCGTTCCTGTGCGGGCAGGACGAGGTCGTTATCCGGGATCTGGGTTGCGGCACCGGCTCGCTCGGCCGCTGGCTGGCCAGGCGGCTGCCCGGCCGCCAGCGCTGGATCCTGCACGACCGCGACGCCGATCTGCTCGCCCACGCGCAGGCGCGCACCAGCCGTCCGGACCACGCTTTGGACGGCAGCGAGGTCACGGTCGTCACCGAACAGCGTGACATCACCGGGTTGCGCGCGGAGGATCTCGCCGGGACCTCGCTCGTGGCGGCGTCGGCGCTGCTCGACCTGCTCACCGCCGAGGAGATGTCCCGGCTGGCGGAGGCTTGCGTCGAAGCGGGCTGCGCGGTCCTGTTCACGCTGAGCGTTTCGGGCCGGGTGGTGCTGTCTCCCAAGGACAAGTTCGACATCGAGATCTCCGACGCCTTCAACGCGCATCAGCGCCGGGTGACCGACGGGCGGTGGCTGCTCGGTCCGGACGCGGTGGACGTCGCTTTCGGCGTCTTCGAACGGCTCGGCGCCACCGTGCGGCGCGCTCCCAGCCCGTGGCGGCTCGGGGCCGACCAGGCCGCGCTGACCGCGGAATGGCTCACCGGCTGGGTCGGCGCCGCCTGCGAACAGCGGCCGGAGCTGGCGGCGGACGGGGACGCCTATCTGCGGTGGCGGCTCGCGCAGTGCGCGGCGGGCGAGCTGGACGCGGTGATCCAGCACGAAGATCTGCTGGTGGTGCCCGTGTGAAACGGTTCTGGCCGTGGCTTCGGATCCTCGGCGCGCTCGGCATCCTCGGGGTGCTCGTCTGGCAACTGGGCACCGGCGCGTTCCTGGCCGGGCTGCGCGAGGTCGACGCGGGCGGGATCGCCGCCGCGCTCGGGATCGGTTTCGCCACCACGGTTTTCAGCGCCTGGCGCTGGTGCCTGGTCGCACGGCGGCTCAGCCTGCGGTTGTCGCTGCCGAGCGCCGTCGGCGAGTACTACCGCGCGTTGTTCCTCAACGGTGTCCTGCCGGCGGGCGTCCTCGGCGACGTCAACCGGGCCGTGCAGCACGGCCGCGAAACCGGTGACGTCCCGCGCGGTGTCCGCGCGGTGGTGCTGGAGCGCACGGCCGGGCAGATCGCGGTCATCGGCGCTTCGGTCGCCGTCGTGCTCAGCGTGCCTTCCGTGGTGCCTCCGCCGATCGGCGGAATCGTCACGGGCGCCGGGATCGTGGTGGTCGCCCTCGCGCTCACCCTGATCGTCACCGGGCTGACGGCCGGGAAGCGGTGGATCCACAGTGGATCGAAGTGGCGCCGCGGCTTCGCCGTCACCCTCGCCGACGTCCGGCTCGGTCTGCTGACCAAGGAGACCTGGCCCGGCGTGAGCCTGCTTTCGGCCGCCACCCTGGCCGGGCATCTCGCGCTGTTCGTCGTCGCCGCGCGCGCGGCCGGGGTCACCGCGCCGGCCGGCGAGCTGTTGCCGTTGATGATCCTCGCCCTGCTCGCGATGGGCCTGCCGCTGAACATCGGCGGCTGGGGCCCGCGCGAAGGGGTTTGCGCGCTGTTGTTCGGCGCGGCGGGACTCGGTTCGGCGCAGGGCGTCACCGTGGCCGTCGTCTACGGCGTGCTCGCGCTCTTCTCCAGCCTTCCCGGTGCGGGCGTCCTGCTCGCGCGTTCCGTCAGGAGTCACCGAACAGAGGAGGAACCCGATGACCGTCGAGAGGGTCGTGGAGACCAGGCTGCCCACCCGATACGGCGTCTTCCGCGCGTATGGGTATCTGGACGCCGACGGCACCGAACAGATGGCGCTGGTGCACGGCGACGTCGCGACCTCCGGCACGCTGGCGCGGGTCCATTCGGAGTGCCTCACCGGTGACGTCTTCAGCTCGATGCACTGCGAATGCGGCGACCAGCTGGCCGCCGCGCTGCAGGCGATCGTCGACGAGGGGGCCGGAGTCCTCGTGTACGCCCAAGGGCATGAAGGACGCGGGATCGGTCTGCTCGCGAAGCTGAAGGCGATGCGGCTACAGGAAGAGGGGCTCGACACCGTCGAAGCGAACATCGCACTGGGCCTGCCGGTGGACGCGCGCGACTACCGTGCCGCGGCGGAGATCCTGAACGACCTCGGGGTGCGGTCGGTGCGGTTGCTGTCCAACAACCCGGCGAAGGTCGACCAGCTGAAACGGCACGGGGTGCGGATCAGCGAACGGGTGCCGCTGCTGGTCACGCCGAACGACGAGAACCTGCGGTACCTGCGGACGAAACAGGAGCGGATGCACCACTTCCTGCCGCATCTGGACCTGATCGAGTCAGCCGAGAGCGGCCAGGGTGTCGCTGAAGCTCTCCACCAGTGACTCCAGCACCAGCCGCCCCTTCTCCGCCGTCGCGAGCGAAGGCCGCCCGACGACCCCGGATTCCGAATACGGGCGCAGGCCCACCGTGAGCAGGTGCCGCCTGTCGTCGGCGAGGTGATCCGTCTCGGCGAAACCGGGCCGGACCAGCGAGGGATGCGCGTGCAGCAGGAGGGAGGTCTCCAGCTCGCCGGCGTGCATGTCGCTGTCCAGCGACGTCTCCAGCCCGGCCGCGTCGTGCGCCGCCTGCCAGCCTTCGACGCCGGGGAAGAGCGCCATCGGCGACGTCGACTCCTGGACGACGTTGGACAGCACGTAGTTGCCGCCGTGCGCGTTCACCAGCACCAGTTTCGGCACGCCGGACCGGCGCAGCGAGGCCGCGACGTCGTTCACCACGGCGTACAGGGTCGCGGCCGAAACGCTGACCGTGCCCGCCCAGTCCGCGTGTTCGTGCGAGCAGCCGATGGTGATCGGCGGGAGCCGGAGCACCGGGTACGCCGCGGCGAGGGCGCCGGCGATCGTCGTCGCGATCAGGGCGTCGGTGGCGAGCGGGAGATGCGCTCCGTGCTGTTCGAAACTGCCGACGGGCAGCACCGCGACCTCGGCGCCGCGGGCGCTTTCGTCGGCCGTCGTGGCCGTCGGGAACAGGTCCATTCCGGCTACGGTACCCATATGACCGACCACGCCGCATTGTTGTCCGTGGCCCGCGAGGCCGTCGCGAAGGCGACCGGGATCATCCGCTCGATGACCTCGTTTTCCGTTGCCGCCAAAGGTGATCGCGATATGGTGACCGACGTCGACCTCGCCGTCGAGGACGCCGTCCGCGAGTTCCTGGCCCGCGAGACGCCGGGGATCGGCATCCTCGGCGAGGAACGCGGGCACGAGGGCGACAAGGATCTCTGGTGGGCGCTCGACCCGGTCGACGGCACGGCGAACTTCGCGCGCGGCATCCCGCTGTGCGGCGTTTCGCTCGGCCTCGTGGACGGTCTCAAGAGCACGGTCGCGGCGATCTCGTTGCCGTTCCTCGACGTCACCTACACCGCTGTCGAGGGGCAAGGCGCGTACGCGGGCGAAGAGCGTCTTGAGGCGTCGAAAGCGACGGAGCTGTCCGACGCGATCGTGAGTGTCGGCGACTTCGCGGTCGGCGAGGACGCGGAGGCCAAGAACCGCGTCCGGATGGCGCTGCTGGGCGAACTCGGCGGCCGCGTGCAGCGGATCCGCTTCCTCGGCTCCGCGGCGATCGACCTGGCCTGGGTCGCGGACGGCAAACTCGACGCGAGCGTCATCCTCTCCAACCAGCCGTGGGACACGATGGCGGGTGTCCTGCTGGTCCGGGAGGCCGGGGGACTGGTCGTCGACACCGACGGCGGCGACCACACGGTGCGTTCGGCGGCCACCATCGCGGTCGGTGCCGGCTTGCGTGACGAGATCGTCGCCGCGATGGCGCGGGCGGCGGGCTGAACTTCGTCACGCGGGAATTGAACCGGACGGGCGCCGCATCCGTGTCTACCGGTAAGGCGCCCGCATCTGGAGGTAACCGTGACCGAACCGGTCGTCTTCGTCCTGCCAGGGGACACTGAGGACGTCAGCGGTGAATACGACCGCCGGATGTGCCAGAACCTCCCGGCCACCGGCCTCCCGCTGCTGGAACTGCCGATCGCGGGCGAATGGCCGATGCCGGGCCCGCTATCCCGGTCGAGACTGGCCCGTTCGCTCGCCGCGCTGCCCGACGACACCGTCGTCCTGATCGACGGCACGGTCGCCTGCGGGGTCCCGGAGATCGTGGTCCCGCACGCGCGGCGGCTGCGGCTGGCCGTCCTGGTCCACCGGCCGCTCGCCGACGACCCCGCGCTCGATCCGGCGCAGGCCGCCGAACTCGACGCGTGCGAACGGGAGACCCTGCGGCTGACGGGGATGATCGTCGCCACCGGACCGTGGCTCGCGCGGCAGCTGATCGACCGGCACGACCTCGACCCGGCGCGGGTCTACGTCGCGACACCCGGCACGGACGCGGCCCCGCTCGCCGCCGGGGCCGACGGCGTCTCCCGGCTGCTGTGCCTCGCGCCGATGACCGCGCGCCACGGCCAGGACGTGCTCATCCGCGCGCTTTCGATGGTCGACGAACTGGCGTTCAAATGCGTGTTCGCCGGCGCGACACAGCACGATCCCGCGTATGTCGACGAACTGCGCTGGACTGTCGAACGGCTCGGGCTCGGTTCCCGGATCAGCCTCATCCAGCCGCCGGAAGACCTCGATCTGGTCTACGACGGCGCGGATCTGCTCGTGCTGCCCGCACGCGGCGGCACGTCCGGTCTGGTCGTCGCGGAGGCGCTCGCGCGCGGGATCCCCGTGGTGACCACGGAAACCGCCGGCGCGCACGACGCGCTCGGCACCGCGCCCGGCGGCGGCGTCCCCGGGATGCTGGTGCCGCCGAACAATCCCTCGGCGCTCGCGGCGGCGTTGCTGCGCTGGTCGCTCGACGCCGAACTCCGCCATTCCCTGCGGACGTCGGCGCTCGCGCGCAGCAGTGTCCTGGAGGAATGGGACGTCGCCGCGGGCAGGCTCACCGACGTCCTTTCCCGGCTGCAGGCGGCGCCGCGTCAGCCCGCTTGATCATCGCCCGGAAGCAGCTATCGGGCGGGTCACGGGCTCGCTTGACTTGGCGGCATGCGAATCGTCGATCTTGCGTCCCGTCCCGATCTCCTCGATGCCGCGCTGAACCTCGGCGATGTCGGCGGTGAGTTCATCTACGCCGGGTTCAGCGGCAAGATGATCACGCCGGAACGGTTTTTGCGCCATTGGTCGCGGTATTTCCTGATCGCGCTGGACGACGACGGCGAACCGATCGCGCGGGCGCTGTCGGTCCCGCTGACCTATCCGGCCGAGGACCGCCGCGAACTGCCGGCGCACGGCTGGGACGAGGCGATCCAGTGGGCCGCGCAGGATCTCATGGACGGCCGGGCGCCGGACACCCTGTGCGCTCTCGAAGTCGTTGTGGCGCCGCAGATGCGCGGGACGGGCCTGTCCACGCCGATGCTGAAGGCGCTGAAGGCGCGGGCGGCCGAGACGGGGCTGAAGCGGCTGATCGTCTCCGTGCGCCCGATCGGCAAGGAGGACGAACCGGACACGCCCATGGAGTCCTACGCCGTCCGGCGGCGCGAGGACGGGCTGTTCGCCGACCGCTGGCTGCGCACCCACGAACGGCTCGGCGCGCGGATGATCAAGGTGTGCCCGTTCGCGGTGACGATCTCGGGCTCGATCGCGGACTGGCACGAGTGGACCGGCGTCAAACTCGCCGACGGCGACAACGTGATCCCCGGCGGGATCGCGCCGGTGCACGCGAACGTCGAGCGGGACCTCGGGGTCTACGTGGAGGCGAACGTGTGGATGGAGCACCCGTTCTGAGCGGTGGTGCCGGGTGGTGGGCGGTGAGGGTGGAGTCGCAGGGGCAGCCGGGTGCTGCGGCCTGGTGCGGTGCCGGGTCGCGGTAAGCGCTCGTTCACGACCCGGGCGTGCCGCGAGGATGTCGCGAAAGCCACTTTCGGGACATCAGGCGTCGCGAAAGTGGCTTTCGCGACACGCGCTCCGGCCGCGGGCGCCGCGACACCCGCGCCTAGTCCGTTCCTCGCGATTTCCGCCGCGATCGTCGCATCGGCCGCACCCGGCCCCGGCCGTGCCGCACAGTAAGGCCATGGGTATCTCGCGAGTCGGTTTCGCCGGGCTGGGCAGTATGGGCGCGCCGATGGCACTGAACCTGGCGCGGGCCGGAATCCCGTTGCTCCGGTGGAACCGCACCCCGGGTAAGGCGGACCAGGTCGCCGACGTGGCCGAGCTCTTCGCGCGGTGCGACGTCGTGATCCTGATGCTCAAGGACGAGGAGGCCGTTGACGCCGTGCTCGATCGCGGCGGGCCCGCGTTCGGTGGCCGGGTGGCCGGCCGCACGATCGTCCACATGGGAACGACGGCGCCGGAGCATTCCCGGGAACTGGAGGCCGACCTCCTCGCGGCCGGGGCGAAGTACGTGGAGGCGCCGGTCTCCGGCTCACGAATCCCGGCGGAGGCGGGCGAACTGGTCGCGATGCTCGCGGGGGATCCCCGCACGATCGACGAGGTCCGGGAGCTGTTCGCGCCGATGTGCCGGGAAACCGTGTACTGCGGGCCGGTGCCCAACGGGCTTCTGATGAAGCTGGCGGTCAACGTGCACCTGACCGGGGTCGTGACGAGCCTGGCCGAGACGGTGCACTTCGCCCGTGCGCACGGGCTCGATCTCGGCCTGCTCGCCGGCGTCCTCGGCGCGGGACAGCTGGCAAGCCCGATCCTGCGGGTCAAGGCCCCCAAACTCGTCGAGGAGGAGTTCGCGCCGCAGGCCTCGATCGCGAACGTCCTGGCCAATGTCGAGCTGATCGCGGCCGCGGCGAGGCAAGCGGGACTCGACTTGCCGCTGATCGAGGCGTCCCGCGCCCTCTACGCCGAAACCGCGCGGCTCGGTTTCGGCGCGGAGGACATGGTCGCCGTGATCAGGGCGCTCGACGCCCGGCCGCATTCAGAGGACGAAATGCGGCCAGAGGTCAGCCGCGCAGGGCCGCCGCGATCCGGCCCGCCGCGGCGAAGGACTCCTCCTCCGGCTCGCCGAGCAAGGGGAGCAGGATGACGGATTCGGTCCCCGCCGCGTACAGCGCGCGGATCTGCTCGACACAGCGGTCGAGCGACCCGCTGATGCTCAGCCTGTCGATCCACTCGGGCCGCAACCGCCGGGCCAGGTCTTCGCGGTCGGTAGCGGCCTTGACCTCGGCCAGCAGTTCGGCGCCGAAGTCCAGCGGTTCCAGCGCCGGACCCGAGTTCGGCCCGATCGCGGAAGCCACGTCGGCGCGCGCACGCTCGCGGGCCCGTTCGGGATCGGCGTCGAGGGCCAGCCAGTTGTAGACGGCGATCGAATGCTCCTCGACGCCGATGAGGTCCCGCGTCGCGCGGACGTACTCCGGGGTCGCCGGTTCCGCCAGTAGCGTCCCGTCGGCCACCCGGCCCGCCGCCGCGAGCGACTTCGGGCCGCGGACACCGGCGACGAGTTTCGGTGGCAACGCGGGCGGGAACTCCAGTTCGACCCCGTCCAGCCGGACATGCTTGCCCTCGAAGGAAACCCGCTCACCCGCCAGCAGCCGCCGGACGACCGTCAGCGTCTCCTCGAAAGCGGCCAGCGCCGACTTCGGCCACGCGTCGATCTGCCGCATCCAGCTCGGCACCCCGTGCCCGAAGCCGACGATCAACCGCCCCGGGTGCAGCTCCGCCAGCGCCGCGATCTCCATCGCCGCGATGGCCGGGTTCCTGGCCACGGCGGGCATGATGCCGATGCCGAGGGTGATCTTCTCGGTGGCCGCCAGCACCGCCGACGCCGTCGCGATCCCGCCGGCGTAGAAGCAGTCTTCGACGATCCAGACCTCGTCCAGGCCTTCCTGTTCCGCGCGCCGGGCGAGGCCGGTGAGCCGGGCGGCGGGCAGTTCGCGCGGGATCCTGACCCCGAGCCGAGCGACCATGACGTTCTCCGTTCCCTCAGACGCGCCGCAGCACGTGTAGCAGATATTCCTTGCGGTCCAACGGGTTGTGATCTGTTCTCGACCGTGACGGCGCCGCTGTCCGGACGGGCCGGTAGCCGTGGAAGACGGTCTCCATCGCCCCTTCCCCTCGGGTCGCCGAGGGCAGGAGCTGGTGTACCTCATGGGTTTTCGCCGCCGGGATCTCGCCGTCGAGCTCCGCGGTCCCGCCTTTGGTGAGGGTCGTACGCGGGATGGCGCGAGCCCGCGCCAGCAGCGCGGTGACCGGGCCGAGCGTGTCGGCCGGGGCCTGGAGGGTGAACCGGTGCATCGGTTCGTGCACGGTCGTCCCGGCTTCGCGCAGGGCCGCCATCAGCACCAACGGCGTCAGATCGCGGAAGTCGCCCGCGGTGCTGGACATACTCTTGTCGAAGGTGCCGTGTGCGTGGCTTTGCCTGGCGTAATAGCCGGAATGTGTCATCGTCACCACGCAGTCGAGCACCTCCCAGCCGTGGAGGCCTTCGCGCAAGGTCTCCTTCACCGTGTCCTCCACGGCTTTGACGAAGGAGTACGGCATCGAGCCGAGTTCGACCTCCAGCCGGAACGAGATCCCGCTCCCGGGCGCCCCCGCCTCGACGCGCAACCCGACGGTCGCGAGGAAGGGGTTGGGCGCCTTGCCGATGAGTTCGGCGGCCGACCCGGTGCCGGAGACGCGTTCGACGCAGATCGTGGTCGTCCCGCTGAACGTGACGTCGATGCCGTACTCGTCCGCGAGCGTCGCCTGTATGACCTCTTTCTGCACTTCCCCGTACAGCGAAAGAGAAGTCTCCTGACGGACCTCGTCGTGCCGGAGGCCGATCAGCGGATCCTGTTCGGTCAGCCAGGTGAGCGCCTGGTGCAGCGGCCCGCGGTCGGCCGGGCGCACCGGGGAGACGACGGTCTCCAGCGTCGGCGGTGAGAACAGGGCCTCCCGCACATGCTCCGGCCTGGTCCCGAGCACGTCCCCGATCCGGACGTCGAGCCCCGACAGCTTCGCGATCCGCCCGGGTCCGGCCGATCCCGAGGATACGGCCGAGCCGTTGTCGAAGACGCTGATCGCGGTGACCTTGCCTTCGCCGTCGCCGAGCGGGACCTTGTCGCGCACGGCGACACTGCCGGAGAACAACCGCACGTAGGCGATCTTCTCGCCGCCCGGCTCGCGTTCGACCTTGAACACCGTGCCGGACAGCGGCGCGTCGGCGTCGCCTTCCTTGGCGGGCAACAGATTCTCGATACCGTCCCGGAGCGCGCCGATACCCGCGCCGGTGATCGCCGAGCCGAAGTAGACCGGATACGCGAGCCCTTCGGCGACTTTCGCGGCGAGCTCGGTGCGAAGCCGTGGCGGCGTGAATTCGTCCGGAGCGGTGAGATAGCCGGCCAAGAAGTTCTCGTCGAGCGTCGCCAGCAGGTCGATCACCCGATCGGGTTCCAGGGGATCCAGCGCGATGGCCGAAGGCGTGAGTTTCCCGGTTATCTCCCGGAACACCCGGTCCGGATCGGCGCCGCGGCGATCCAGTTTGTTCACGAACAGCAGTGCCGGGATGCCCAGCCGCCGCAGCGTCCGCATCAGGACGCGGGTCTGCGCCTGCACCCCTTCGACCGCCGACAGCACCAGGACGGCCCCGTCGAGCACACCGAGCGCGCGTTCGACCTCGGCGATGAAGTCGGGGTGGCCGGGGGTGTCGATCAGGTTGACGGTGACGTCGCCGATGGCGAACGACACCACGGCCGCCTTGATGGTGATGCCGCGGGCGCGTTCCAGTGCCAGCGTGTCGGTCTGCGTGCTGCCGTCATCGACGCTGCCCAGTTCACCGATGATGCCGGCGGTGTGCAGCAGCCGCTCGGTCAGGCTCGTCTTCCCGGCGTCGACATGCGCCAGAATTCCCAGGTTGAGGGTCTTCACGAGATGTCTTGTCCTCGAGGTAGGCGGAAGTTGCCTGGTGGAAGGACGTGGACATGCGCAAGACGATCATCTCCTCTGCCGGGAACCGATCTTCCCGACTACAGCACCCCCGCTCCGGCGCCGCAACCGAATTACCCCGAACGCGATTCGTCCTCTGGATGCGGTACATGCACACGCAAGTACCGCATCCAGAGGACGAAATGCGAGAAGGGGTCAGGCCAGGTATTCAGCAGCGGCGCGAAGGCTGACGTAGGACCCGCTGAACGTGTCGATCCGCGGGCCGTCGTCCGAGTCCGGTCCCGGCACGCCGGTCTCGACCCGGATGTACTCCACAGAAGACTCGCGCAGCCAGCCGAGGAATTCGCGGACCTCGGGGTGCCGGTGCGCCTCGCGCGTCACGACCACGAGGTCGCGGGCGCCCTGGACGGCGTCGATCGCGGTCGCGATCTCGTTCCCGGTGACCTTGAGCGTCCGCGTGCCGGGGACGAGTCCGGTCAGATGCGAGCCGAGCCCCCACGGCATCGGACCGGCCGCGACGATCGGCTTGGTTTCGATGTCGATGACCAGCGGTGGCCCGGCCAGCTTGGGCGAACCCTGGATCCGCAGCGCCTTGCGCGCCGCCTCCAGCCCGAGCTGGTGATCGACCGGGACGATCGGCGTCGACACCGGCGGGGCACCGAGCGCCGCCACCCGCTCCGACGCTTCGGCCAGCCGCTCCAGCGGCAGTTCACCGGACTCGACGGCGGCCGCGATGACCGCCGCGATCCGGTTCAGCTCGTCCTCTTCGAACGACACGCCGCCGAGGCACAACGCGTCGGCGCCGGCGATCAGCGCCCGCACCGACGCCCGGCCGACGCCTTCGGTCTTGCCGAGTTCGCCTGCCACGGCACCCATGTCGAGTGCGTCGGTGACGATCGCGCCGGTGAAACCGAGTTCGCCGCGCAGGACGTCGGTGAGCGCCTTCGGGTTGAGCGTCGACGGCAGCTCACCCCACGCGGGCACGACGAGATGCCCGGTCATCACCGCGCGCACCCCCGCCGCGATCGCCGCCTTGAACGGGACGAGTTCGATCTCGTGCAGTTCCGCCTCGGTCCTGGGCAGCACCGGCATCGCGTGATGCGAATCGTCGGTGGCCGCCCCGTGCCCGGGGAAATGCTTGGCCGACGCGGCGACGCCGTACTTCTGCAGGCCGGTGATGTACGCCGCGACATGCGGCGACGCCTTCACCGGATCCGAACCGAACGCCCGGACCCCGATCGAGGGATCCTCGGCCGCCAGCGTCAGATCCGCGCACGGGGCGAAGTTGATCGTGACCCCGCACGCGGCCAGCCGCTCGCCGAGTGCCGCCGCGACCGACGTCGTCAGCTCGACGTCGTCCGCGGCGCCGAGTGCGAGCGGTCCGGGGACGAACGAGCCGGTGGCGACGTCGAGCCGCGTGACGTCACCGCCCTCCTCGTCGATGCCGACGAGCACGTCGGGCCGTTCCGCCCGCAGCTGCGCGCTCAGCGCGGCCACCTGCTCGTCGTCGACCACGTTGCGGCCGAACAGGATCGCGCCGCCGAGACCGTCGGCCACCTTGCGCCGCAGCCAGTCCGGCGCCGTCGTGCCGTCGAAGCCCGGCACGAGAACCGAGCTGGCCAACTTTTCCGGTGAGGACAACGCTTATCCCTTCACTGCGCCTGCGGTCAGGTTGGACACGAGCTTGCGCTGGACGAGGATGAAGAACACCAGCGCGGGCACGGCGTAGATCACCGACGCCGCCATGATGCCGCCCCAGTCCACGGAAAACGCCGTCCGGAACGACGAAAGCCACACCGGCAGCGTCTGCTTGCTCTGGTCGCGCATGAACACGAACGCGAACAAGAACTCGTTCCACGCGGTGATGAAGCTGAACACCGACGTGGTCACCAGTCCCGGGGCGAGCAGCGGCAGCGTCACCCGGCGGAACGCGCCCGCCCGGCTGCATCCGTCGATCATCGCGGCCTCTTCGAGGTCGTACGGGATGCCGTTGACGAAGCCGTAGAGCATCCAGCACGTGAAGGGCAGCGTCGCCGCGAAGTACACCAGCAGCAGCGAAGGCAGCTGGTTGAGCAGCCCGGCGTCGCGCATCAGCAGGTACATCGGGATCAGCAGCGCCTCGAACGGCGCCAGCTGGGCGACCAGCACCAGCATCAGGAAACCCTTGCGCCCGCGGAATCGCATGCGGGACAAGGTGACCGCCGCCAGTACGCCCGCGACGAGCGAGCACAGCACGGCGCCGATCGTGACGATCAGGCTGTTGGTGAGATAGGTGGTGAACCCGGGCTTCGTCAGCGCCGTGACGAAGTTTTCGAACGTCACCGAGAGCGGGACCAGGTCGTACTCCGGTGACAGGACCTGGCCCGGCGTCTTCAGCGAGGACGTGACCATCCAGTACGTCGGGAAGACGAACAGGAGGGCCACGATCACCCCGAACGTGCCGAGGCCGATCCGCTGGATCAGGGACTTCTTCATGACAGATCGGCCTCCTTCGTGCGCACCAGCAGCTGGACGTACCGGGCGGTGAGCAGGACCAGCACGAGCATCATCAGCAGGGCGGCGGTCGCCGCCAGGCCGAAGTGGTTGCCCGCGAGGCCCTTGAGGTACATGTAGACCGGCAGTGTCGTGCTGGCGCCGTCCGGCCCGCCCTGACGGATCGCCCACACCTGGGCGAACAGCTTGAAGTCCCACAGGACCGACAGGAACGTCACCATGGTGAGGATTGGCCGGATGGCGGGCCAGCTGACCGCCCAGAACGCCTGCCAGGCGTTCGCGCCGTCGATGCCCGCGGCCTCGTACTGCTCCTTCGGGACGCCGAGAAGTCCGGCGTACAGGGTGAACGCCACGAACGGCACGGCCTGCCAGACGACCAGCAGGCCGATGACGGTCAGGGTGCTCGGCCCGGTGGAGAACCAGGAATACCCGATGAACCCGTCGAAGCCGAGTTTCGCGAGCGTCTTGTTCAGGATCCCGTACTGCTGATCGAAGATCCACTGGAAGACCGTGGTCGTCGCGAGCACCGGGGTCGCCCACGCGAGGATCAGCGCGACCTGCAGGATCACCCGGACGACCGGATTGAGATGCCGCATCAGCAGCGCCATGAACAGCGCGAGCAGCAGGGTGGTGAGCACGACCGCGGCGGTGAACACCAGCGTGCGGACGGTGATCTCCCAGAATTCGGGGTCGGACAGGATCTCGGAGAAGTTCTCGAATCCGATCCAGACCATTTCTCCGGAGACCAGCTCACGGAGGTCGAGCTTGCGGAAACTGATCCCGATCAGCTGCAACGTCGGCCAGCCGAGCAGGACCAGGATCGCGACCAGCGCGGGAAGGATCAGCAGATACGGCGCCGTCCGTTCGCCGAGACGGAGGCGCCGATTCGATTTCGGCGGCTTGATGCGCGGCGAAGCCGGCGGGGAAGACCCCGCCGGCGTCGTCACATCTTTTGTCGTGGTCATCCGCCGATGAGCTTGTCGAGCGCGGCGTTGGCGTCGGCGGTCGCCTGGTCGAGCGATTTCGCGCCGGTCAGGTACGCGGTCATCATGTCCTTGATCGGGTTCTGACCGGACTCGACGTCACCCCACTTGGGGCTGGTCGGCACGGCGCGGCCGTTCTGGGCCGCCTCGGCCATGACCTTGCCGAACTCGCTGCCGGCGAGGGCGGAGACGTCGGTCGAGGTACCGGGGACGTAGCCGGCCTTGGCGAACTCGGTCTGGTACTTCGGGGTGCTGATCAGCTTGACGTAGTCCTTGGCCGCGGCCGCGTTCTTGCTGTTGGCCGGGATGACCAGGTTGGAGCCACCGAGGAAGACCGGGGCAGGCTTGCCCGCGGTCTTGCCGGGGATCGGGAAGGCGCCCGACTTCCCCTTGATCGACGGGTCGGTCTTGGCGGCGGTCTCGATACCACCCGACACGGCGATCATCATCGCGACCTTGCCCGCGCCGTAGATACCTTCCTGCTGCGGCGTCGCTTCGTCGGCGTCCTTTGGCGCCTTGGTGCCGGAAGCCTCGGTGAGCTGCTTGTAGAACTCGAGCCCGGCCTTCGCCTGCGGGGTGTCCAGCGTCGACTTGAAGGACTTCCCGTTGGCCTGCGCGATGTCGCCGCCCTCGTCCCAGATGTAGGACAGCAGCTCGTACCAGTTCTGGCCGGCGTGGTAGAGGGCCTGGAACTCGGGGTCGCTGCCGAACTTGGCCTTGAGCTTGGTGATCGCGTCGAGCCATTCCGTCCGCGACTTCGGCGTCGCGGTGATACCGGCCTGCTCGAACATGTCCTTGCGGTAGATGACCTCGCGGTTGGCCGCGTAGAACGGGACGCCGTAGGTCTTGCCGTCGAATTCGCCGGAGGCCTTGAGGCCCTGGAGCCACTGGTCGCCGTTGAAGTCCTTCACGCTCGCGGTGAGGTCGGAGAGCACGCCCTGGTTCGCGAACGCGGGGGTCTGGGTGTTGCCCAGCTCGATCACGTCCGGCGGGTTGTCACTGGCCAGCGCGGTGGTCAGCTTCTGCTGGATGCCGTTCCACTGCTGGATCTCGTACTTGACCTTGACGCCGGGGTGCGCGTCTTCGAATTCCTTGTGGAGCGAGTTCGTCAGGGCTTCCGGGGCGGTCCCCGTCATGAGCCAGACCGTGAGCGTGCCGTTCGAGGCCGGAGCGCTCGAATTCGTGCTGTCGCCACTGCCGGAACCGGCGCAGCCCGCCGTCGCGAGGGTGATGGCGGCGGCGCCCGCAGCCATCTTGAGCCAGCGCTTCACTCGTGCCGTCCTTTCGATGCCCGGCCACCATGCCGGGCTCCCACAAAATGGTGTAGACCAATGCGGGCAGCGTGGTACGTACCACTCCGACTGTCAAGCAGGTGGCCGGTTCGTTGTAAACGAGCCGCAATCTTTAACCTTGAGTGAGCGCATGATCACGCTGATGATCGGATTTCGGCGTCCTCGTCAGAGTCTCGCGAGGCGCGCTGACATGCGGTTTTTCTTTGGCTGTACCGGTGATCGGGGCATTCGGCGGGAGGCTGTTGCGCCGTTCGGAGGAAGGCAGGGCTCGCGTTCGCCGAACGGGGCCGCGGCATGATGATCACGGTGGATGCCGGGGCCGCTCGCGGGCTAGCGCAGGCCCTCGTCGTCTTCGGCCGGCGGCTTGATGCCGAGCAGCGCGCGCGTCTGGTCCTGGAGGAACCACGCCAGCGTCGCGCAGACGATCAGCAGGACGAGCGGCAGGACCGGGCCGCCGTTGGGGAGGATGAACAGCTCCGTGACGCTCGCGCCGACCATGACCCCGGCCAGGAGAAGCGCCGACGGCCCGCCGAGGCGGGGGACGAGCAGCCCGATCGCGCCGCCGACCTCGAGCACGCCGGTGACGTACCGGAGCCATTGCCCGAGCCCGATCTCGGCGAAGGTCTGTTCGGTGTGGCCGCCCGCGAACAGCAGATAACCGCTGTAAAGGAACTCGGCCGCGAGCGCGACGCGCACGATCCACAGCACGATCGAGCCGATGAGCCTGCCGCGGGTACCGCTGGTTCCTTCGGGCATGCCGGGCATCTTTCTCCTGGTGGGCGAGGCTGGCAAGGCGCTGCCGAGGAGCCGGGACGCGTCGCGAAAGCCACTTTCAGGACGTCTGATGTCCCGAAAGTGGCTTTCGCGACACGGCCGCCGGCATCGCGAGCCGCATTCAGAGGACTAAACGCGGGTCAAGCAGGGATCTGCCAGGACTGGCCTGCCGCGCCGTCGCAGGTCCGGATCACCAGCCGCGTGCCCTCACCGGTGCCGCCGCCCTCGACGTCGAGACATTTGCCGGACTGCGGGTTGACCAGCGTCGAACCCTGCCGCCGCCAGGTCTGCGCCCCGGTCGTGTTGCAGTCCCACAGCTGCACGCGCGTCCCGTCCGCCGTCCCGCTGCCGGCGACGTCCAGGCATTTCCCGAGCGAGCGCAGAGTGCCGTTCTGCACGGCCCACGTCTGCGCGGGGGTGCCGTTGCAGTTCCACAGCCGGACCGCCGTGCCGTTCACGGTCTGCGAATGGTCGACGTCGACGCATTTCCCGGTCACCCCGGTGATCCGCCCGGCCGGATACGGGCTGCCGCCGCGGATCAGGTACTCGCTGTCGGCCACGTTCCAATGCGTCGCGAGATAGCTGCCGGGCGCGGGGTTGGTGTGGAAGTAGTCGTCGCCGAGGCAGTCGATCTGGTTCTCCGGCGCGCCGGGGCACACCTTCTTCAGCCCGCCCGGCGGGAGGCCGCCGTGGTCGTAACACATGATGTCTTCGTCGTCCCAGCAATGGCCGTACGGTGTCGCGTTCGGCGCGCTGCTCTGGACGGCGCCCAGGTTGTGCAGGAGTTCGTGCCCGGTGGCCTGCCAGCTCCAGCAGCCCGTGCCGACGGTGGCGTAGTGCGGGCCGCCGTTGTACGGGTTGCTCGCGCCGGGACTGTCGTTGCCGCCGTTGCCGAAAGCGAGCCCGCAGCCGCCGGCGTCGAACCAGACGATGTACTTGCGGTCGGCGCGGTTGTAGCCCTGTGCCTTGATGGCGTTGGTGATCGTGTCCACGTTCGCCATCGCGGACTGGGTGATGACGACGTTCGCGATCGTGGCCCGGCAGCTCGCGTCGTGCACGTACCGGACGTGCCGGACGCCGCCGCCGAGCCGGGCCGCGGCTTCGACGAAGAGATCGTCGATCTGGCTCGTGAAGGTCTGGAACTGACCGGCGAACTGGCCGTATCGGTCCGCTTGCGTGTTCCCGCGGACATAAAGCGCTTGAACGCGTTTTCCGCTGACCCCGTCACCGTCGCAGACCGCCGGGGCTTCGGCCGCGACGGCCACGGGAGCGGGCACGGAAAGGAGGCCGAGCGCCAACGCGGCGCCCGCCACGAGTCTGAGGAATCTTCCGGTCATGCCGAACCGCCTTTTCATCGCAGGGATGAGGCATCCGGATGCGTCAAAGAGGTCTAGACCGGCTGGAATCATAAGCGGCGGAAGGTGGGCATGTCACTGACAGAACAGGACACACGTCACTTCTGCTCACCGAGGAGTATCTGTTCGAGCAACAGGTCCACGTCCCTGGCGGACTCGGCTTCGCCTATCCGGTGGAACGTTTCGGCGGCGCGGAGCGCGCGCCGGGCGGCTTCACGCACCCGGCCCGCGGCGCTGAGCACGTGGGCGGCGACGTGGTCGAGCTGGGCGACGAGATGTTCCCGGACGGGCGCGGTTTCGGTTTCCACGGCGTGCACGGCGGTTTCCGCGGCGTCGAGCGCGGTCAGCGCCGCGTCGAGGTCGCCGGACCGCAGCCGGGACAGCGTCGCGGCGTTGCGGCAGGTGGCGGCCACGTAGCCGCCGCCGATCGCCGAGGCCGCGTCGGCGGCCCGCGCGTAGAAGTCGGCGGCGTTCGCGCCGTAGCCCAGCAGGTCGAGTTGCTCGGCGGCGGCCATGCTCACCGAGATGAAGGAATGCCCGGTGTCGCCCGAATCCTGGAGTATTTCGGCGAGGACGGCGTATTCGTCGAAGGCGCGTGAGGATTCGCCGAGCGCGCGGTAGCTGTCGGCGTACATCCATCGGCAGCGGTGCGCCCAGTCCGGTGACGCGGTGAGCAAGGCGATGGTGCGGGGTGCGACGTCGAGCACGTCGTCGTACCGGCCGGCGCCGTGCAGCGCGGTGACGAGGACGTACCAATGTTCCGCGGTGTCCTTGCCTTTCGACGCGGCGACACCGAGCGCCGCGTAGGCGTCGTCGACGGCTTCGGCGAACCGGCCGGTGCCGATCAGCGACAACGCACGGAGATGACGCAGATGTCCGCGCAACCGTTCCGGGCCGCCAACGGGCAGCGTCGACAGCAGGTGCTCGACGAAGAGGTCCAGTTCGTCGAGCGATCCCGTGCGCTCGTAGGCGATCCGGACCTGTTCGACGGCCTCGACGGCCTTCTCGCCGACGTTCCCGACGATGAAGGCGTCCGTCGCCGCCCGCGCGAGTTCCAGCGCGGTCACCGGATCCTCGCCGTCGCCGTTCCGCAGTGACGCTTCCAGGCAGAGAAGTGTGCCGTGGAGCAAGGGATCGCCGGCTTCGCGCGCCCGCCCGGCACCCCGCCGCAAGGCCTCGTACGCCTCGGGATTACGGCCCTGCCCCGAAAGCACGTGCGCCAGCCAGTATTCGCCCCAGCAGGCGGCGCGATCGTCCGTCCCGGCACGCAACCGCGCCGCGGCCACCGTGGTCAGCGCGACCCCGGTCTCGGCCTGATCGTCGAAAACGAGCCAGAGCCCGAGCCAGCATTGGTTGAGCAGGAACCGGGTTTCGTCGTTCTGGCGCCGGAATCCGGCGGCGGCTCGGCGCAGCCGTTCTTCGGTGTCATCGCCCTGGAAGAAGATCGCGCGAAGTTCGGTCAGTCGCGGGGCGATTTCGTCCGGGACGGTTCCGATCGCCGCGAGACAGGCTCGCGCCTCCTCCGGCTCGCACCGGTGATTGTGGATCTCCGCGCGGATGACCAGTTCCTCGGCGGACAACCCCGGCGGTGGCGCGATCGGAGCCCGGGGGAGCGCGGAAGGCAGGAGCGGCACGAATTCCGCGACCGGGTGCTCGGCCATTTTCCGTTCGGCGTACGCGGTGAAGTAGCCGGTGTCCTCGTGTTCGTCGAGTTCTTCGGCTTCGACGAGCGCCGCCGCCCGCATCCGCCGGTGGAGCCTGCTCAGGGGGACACCGTCGTACGGACCGTCGAGAATGAACGGGATCGCGCCGTATCCGGTTTCCGTCAACCGGCGGGTGAGCAGCGCGGCCGAGGCGAAGAACTCCAGCCTGTCCACGGCGTCCCCATGGTCGCCCACACCGTCCAAAAGCGACAGAAGTTCGACACCGGTGTGCTCGTTGCCGGTGAGGGCGCAGAACTCCAGGCGCAGCGCGTGATCGCCGTAGCGGAGCGGATCCCCGGCCGACGCCCTGCTCACCCATCGGTAGGTCGACGCGGCCTCGGCGTATTTGCCGGCGGCCGCCAGCGGCACCAGCGTCCGGCAGAGCCGGGTGATCTCGGCCCCGCCGGAGCCGTCCGCGCGGCGCGGTTCCACTTCCATGGTCCTGCCCCCAGAACAATGACGTCGACGCCGGATCTTAACTCCCGGCGCCGCGTCATGACCCTGCTTTCGGGTGGTTCAGGGGACGCGTACGGCGGCGATTTGCGTCGCTTGCCCGATCAACCGGTTCTTCTCGTCCCAGAGTTCGGCGACCTCGTCCATCCGGTCGCCGCCGATCTCGCCCGCGCGCATCCGCACCCGGACCGGGCCCGGCGCCGGGATGCCGCGCAGGTACGCGGTGAACTGGACGGTCGGCGCCCAGCCCGCGATGCCGAGGTCGTAGGAGATCGGCGGCACCGGGTCGAGCGCCACGAGCAGGCTCACCGGATCCCAGTCGGTGCCGTCGGCGAGCCGCAGCCAGGACGAGATGACGCCTTTCCGGGACGGCTGTCCCACCGCGAACCCCGCCGAGGCCGGGTCGATCCGCTGCTCGACGACGTCCATCAGGCCGATCCGGAAGCCGCCCCCGCCGTCGGCCGGTACGGGCAGGCAGTCCTGCTCCGGCGGGATTTCGACCGGATCCACTCCGGACCACCACGCGTCGCCGTCGGCCAGGACGCCCTGCGTGATCAGGGCTTCGGTGCAGGGCTTGCCGTGCTGGCTCAGCCGCGCGCGCAACTGGGTGAGGCCGCGGCCTTCGCGCAGCACCTCGACCTCGACGACCGCCGGGCCGGGCTCGGGGGCCACGGAGAACGAGCCGCTGATCGCGGTCAGATGCGGATGCGAGGAGACCTCGGCGGCCGCCCTGGCGAGCACGGCGAGCAGATAGCCGCCGTGCAGCTTCGTCCCGATCGTCCACTGTGGATCGAGTGTGGTGTCGAACACCGGGCCGTCGCCGCGGCGGACGAGGGCGGTCGCGGTCTCAAAAGGCGCCATGAGCAAAGCTGACACCGTCAAGTTGACGGTGTCAAGTCAATGCTGGCAGGATCACCGCATGGGCGCGAAGCGGACGAAGGCGCGGCCGGGTGAAGGGGAGAAGCTGCGGGGCGAGATCCTGTCCGCCGCCGATGCCCTGCTCGGCGAGGCGGGGACCGACGAGGCGCTGACGCTGCGTGCCGTCGCACGCCGGACCGGCGTCTCCACGCCGTCGGTCTACGCCCATTTCCCGAGCCGTGACGCACTTCTGGAGGCGGTCTGCCTGCGGGTGTGGGACGAACTCGCGCGCCGGATGCGGGAACACGCCGTCGAGGTCGCCGATCCGATGCGCGCGCTCAGCCGGTGCGCGCGGGTGTACGCGCGGTTCGCGCTCGACCATCCGGTCCAGTACCGGGTACTCCTGATGCGTCCCTCCGGCGGTTCGTCGCCCGGCGCGGTCGCCTGTTTCCGGTATCTCGCCGACGCGACGGCCACCTGCGTGCGGGCCGGGATCCTGCACGGTGAGCCGGAAGTCCTCGCGATGGGGCTCTGGTCGGCGATGCACGGCTGCGTGAGCCTTCTGATCGCCCAGCCGGGTTTCGGCTGGCCGGAGGAACCGGAAGCGCTGATCGACACCGTCATCCGGATGGCCGGTCTCGGCACGGCGCTCGCCTCCCGCGTGCCCCGGGACGCCATTCCGCCGAGTGCCGTATTGGCGGAAGACCTCGACGGGCTGGCGGCGGGCTGGGCGGTGTCGGCGGGGCGGACTGGATAGGCTCTGCGCATGTCCGAGACCCCGACCGCCGCCGATCGGCTCCAGGTGCTCGAGGCCATCACCGACACGTCCTTGGGGAAACTCGGTCAGGACAAGGTGATGGCCACGCTCCTCGCGCGTGTCCGCGAGGTCCTCGGGGTCGACACGGCCACGGTGCTCCGGCTCGACCCGACCGCGCAGCAACTGTATGCCATCGCCGCCTCCGGGATCGAGGAGGAGGTCTACCAGGACGTCCGGATCCCCGTCGGAGCCGGTTTCGCGGGGCGGGTCGCCGAGCAGCTGCGACCGGTGATCATCGACCACGTCGACGAGACCACGGTGGTGAACGCGCTCCTGTGGGAGCGGGGGCTGCGCACGCTGCTCGGCGTGCCGATGGTGGCCGAGGACGAACTGGTCGGTGTGCTCCACGTCGGGTCCTTGACGCCGCGGGAGTTCTCCGAGGCCGACGTCGAACTGCTGCGGCTGGTGGCCGCGCGGCTCGCGCTGGAGGTGAAGATAGACATCGCCGCCAGCGATCGCGCGGCCGCCGCGGCGCTGCAGCGGAGCCTGGTGCCCGCCCGGCTGCCCGCCGTCTCCGGGATGAGGTTCGCCGCCCGGTACGTGCCGGGGACCGAGCCCGGCGTCGGCGGTGACTGGTACGACCTGTTCCCGTTGCCGGACGGCCGTCTCGGCATCGTGATGGGCGACGTCGCCGGGCACGGCCTCAACGCCGCGGTGATCATGGGCCGCCTGCGCAGCGCCCTGCGCGCCTACGCGCTCGAATCGGTCGACCCGGCGGAAGTGCTGTCCAAACTGGACCGGAAGGTCCAGCATTTCGAGCCGGGAGCGCTGGCCACTGTCGTGTACGGGTCGGTGTCGGCTTCGCGGGACAGCATCGCGATCTCGCTGGCCGGGCACCTGCCGCCGATACTCGCGGCGCCCGGCGAGCCCTCGGTGTTCGTCAAGGCCCCGGTCGACCCGCCCATCGGCGTCTCCGGGCCAGGGCGCCGAAGAGTCGAGCTCGACCTGCCGCCCGGCGCCGCGCTCGCCTTCTACACCGACGGTCTCGTGGAGCGCCGGGATCAGCTGATCGACATCGGCCTGCAACGGCTCGCCGACGTGGTCACCGCCGACCCGCCTTCGATGGTCTGCGCCCGGGTGATGGCCACGCTCGTCGGCAGCACGCCGGCGCAGGACGACATCGCCCTCCTCGTGGCCCGATGCGAACCGAACTGAGTCACCGGGCCGGGTGATTGGCGCGGCGGTTCACGGCCGCGAGCTCGACGGTCCTGGCGATCCGCCGCTCCCGGGTTTCCGGCTTCTTCGCCGTCAGGATCCATTCCAGGATCAGCCTTTTCGACGACGGCGGGAACTTCTCGAAATGGGTGCGGGCGGCCTCGTCGGCGTCGAGCCGGGCGCGCAGGTCCTCGGGGACGCCCTCGCCGTCCGGCACGACCTGCCAGCGGCCCTTCTCCTTGGCGAGGTCGATCATCGCCTGCCCGCGTCCGGTCATCTGCCCCTCGGCGATCAGGCGCGCGGCCCGCTCGCGGTTGACGCGGCTCCACGAACTCCGTGGGCCGCGCGGTGTGAACCGCAGCCGGGAACTCGTGGCGTCGTGCTTGCGGTGCAGCCCGTCGATCCAGCCGAAGCACAGGGCCTGCTCCATCGCCTCTTCGATCCGGATGCTCGGGACGCCGCTGCCCTTGTGCCGGATGACCAGCCAGACCTCCTTCGCGGTCCCGGCGTGCTCGGCGAGCCAAGCGCGCCACTCGGCGGGGGAGGCGGCGCTGAAGGTGATCTCGTCCATGGCCGGGTTCCTTTCGTCGTAGGAGTCTGTGACCATCATCGGAACCAAAGTGCTCACCGAGTGAGCGCTTTTCGAAAGGAGGTGGCCCGGATGGAGATCTGGGTGAACCCGGCGTGCTCCAAATGCCGGTCCGCGGTGTCGATGCTGGACGAGGCGGGAGCCGAGTACACCGTGCGGAAGTACCTCGAAGAGCCGCCGACGGCGAAGGAACTGAAGACCGTTCTCAAGCGGCTCGGGCTCGAACCGTGGGACATCACCCGCACCGCCGAGCCGATCGCGAAGGAACTCGAGCTGAAGACGTGGGGGCGCACGCCCGCCGACCGCGATCGGTGGGTCGAGGCGCTGGTCACCCATCCGAAGCTGATCCAGCGGCCGATCATCACCGCCGACGACGGCACCACCGTGGTCGCGCGGACCCCGGAGGCCGTGCGGTCGGTGCTGCCCGAGGGGTGAGCGGCAGCAGCGCCAGGATCACGGCGGCCGCGCCCGCGAACACCGGTCGTAGCCCGAAGACCTCCGCGAGCAGCCCGGCCGCCGCGGCCCCCAGCGGTTTGGTGCCCCACGCGACGAGCCGGTGGCCGCTGGTGGCCCGCCCCAGCAGGTGATCCGGGATGATCCGCTGCCGCAGTGAAACGACGACGACGTTCCACACCATGACCCCGGCCCCGCCGAGGAAGAAGACCGCGCCGATGACATACGGATTCGTGGTCACCGCCGGGATTCCCGCGAACGCGGCGCCGGTGAACAGGGTGAGCGCCAGCGTGCGGGAGCGGCCGAGCGCGAGTTCCACGCGCTCGGCCGCGAAAGACCCCGCGAAACCGCCGAGGGCGATGGTGGCGAGCAGGAATCCGTAGGCCTGCTCGGACAGTCCTATCGCCGACGACGGGCCGACCGCGTAGAGCACGAAGAGCGTGATCACGGCGCTCGTGGCGAGGTTGAACCCGCCGACCATGATCGCCAGGATCCGGAGAAGCCGGTTCTCCCAAAGGAAACGCAGGCCCTCGACCAGATCTTCGCGCACGCTCGCGTCCCGCGTCCGTCCGGCGCGGAACGAACCGGGGACGAAGAAGAGCGCGGCCACCGCGACGATCCAGAGCACCGATGGCGCCGCGAACGCGACGGAAGCGCCTACTGCGACAAGGAAGCCGCCCAGTGGTGGGCCGGCGAACTCGTTGGCGGTGAGTTCGGCGGCGTAGAGACGGCTGTTGGCCCGCGTCAGCCGGTCACGACCGGCGATCTGGGGGAGGATCGCCTGGGCGGCCGTGTCGTGAACCGTTTCGGCGACCCCGATCCCCAGCGCGACCACGTAGAGCAGCCAGATCGAGCCGAATCCCAGCGTGATCACCGCCGCGAGTGCGGCGAGCAGGCTCGCGCGGACCACGTTGGCGGTGAGCATCGCGCGGCGCCGGTCGACGCGGTCGGCGAGTACCCCCGCGTGCAGGGCGAACAGCAGCCATGGCAAGGACGACACGACCGCCAGTCCCGCGATGAGCGCCGGTGACCGGGTGAACTGGACGGCCACCAGGCCGAGCGCGATCTTGACGATCCCGTCGGCCAGGTTCGACAGCCCCGACGAACTCCACAGCCGCCAGTAGGCGGTCCCCAGTGCGGTCACCGATCGAGGATCGCACATCGATTGAGAAAACTCCATCGATGTTTCTCTTCTCCATCGGTCGGCTACGCTGCGGTCATGGACGATCAGGTCGCCGCGAGGGTCGCGGACCGGCGGCGGGAGGCGACGGCGCGTGAGGCCAAGGCGCTCGGGCATCCCTTGCGGCTGCGTATTCTCCGGCTCTGCGGCGAGCGGGAACTGACCAACAAGGAACTCGCCGTCCGGCTGGACAAGGACCCCGGCACCGTGCTCTACCACGTGCGGCAGCTCGCCGAGGCCGGTCTGCTGGAACAGGCCCCGGTGCGCACCGGCGCGAGCGGTGCGCTGGAGAAGCCCTATCGCAGCGCCGGCAAGTCCTGGTGGCTGGACGGGCCGCTGAACGGCGAGGACGAAGACACCCGATTCGGGCCGATCGAGGCCTTCCAGGACGAACTCCGCGAGGCCGGGCCGGGTTCGGTGCGGGTGGTCGAGCGGTTCGCGCTGCACCTCTCGCCGGAAGAGGCCACCGAACTCGACAACCGCATCCTCGACATTCTCGACGAGTACGTGGCGACCGATCAGCAGCGGCTCGACAAGCCGCTGCTGAACGGGATCTTCCTGTTGCACCGCATGGCCGAGTGAGTCTCAGGTCAGTTCGCGGAAGAAAGCCCGGATGTCGCCCAGCAGCAGATCCGGCGCGTCCTGTGTCGCCCAGTGGCTGCCGCGGTCGAACTCCTGCCACGACACGATGTTCGCGTGGTCCCGTTCGGCGAAGCGCCGCAGCGGACGGAAGTCGTAGGCGAAACTCGCCAGACCGGTCGGCGCGGTCGTCGGCTCGGCGGGGTGCTCCGTGTGCTTGTCCTCGTAGTAGAACCGCGCCGCCGAAGCCGCGGTGTTGGTGAGCCAGTACAGCGTGGCGTTGGTGAGCACGTGGTCGTCGCTCGTCGCCGCGAGCAGTTGCGCGCTCCAGGCCAGCTGCCCGGTCGGCGAGTCGGCCAGCGCGTGCGCGAGGTTCTGCGGCGCGCTTTCCTGAAGTTTCGCGTAGCCGGACATGTCGTCGTTGAAGGTCTGGAGGAACTGCATGTACTCCAGTTCCTTCTCGGTCATGCCTTCGAACTCCGCCGGGTCGCCGCTGGGGAACGAGAACAGCTGCGTGACGTGCACGCCGATCACGTGCTCCGCGTCGACGCGGCCGACCTCGGGGGCGACGAACGATCCCGCGTCGTTCCCGTGCGTGCCGTAGCGCTCGTAGCCCAGGCGGCGCATCAGCTCGGCCCAGGCCTGCGCCGTGCGGTACCGGTTCCAGCCCTTTTCCCGCGTCGGGCCGGAGAAGCCGAACCCGGGCAGCGACGGGATGACCACGTGGAACGCGTCGGCCGGGTCGCCTCCGTGGGAACGCGGGTCCGTCAGCTGGTCGATCAGGTCGAGGTATTCGAAGACCGAGTTCGGCCAGCCGTGGGTGAGGATCAGCGGCGTCGCGTCCGGCTCCGGCGAACGGACGTGCAGGAAGTGGATGTTCTGCCCGTCGATCTCCGTGGTGAACTGCGGGTACTCGTTGAGCTTCGCCTCCCACTTGCGCCAGTCGTAGCCCTCGCGCCAGTACGAGACCAGGCGCCTCACGTACTCCAGCGGCACGCCGTACTCCCAGCCCGGCGTGACCGGCCCGCGCTGCACCCCGTCGGTCACCTGGTCGGCGGGCAGTTCGTTCGCCCAGCGGACGCGGGCCAGGCGGTCGGCGAGGTCGTCCAGCTCGGCCTGCGGGACCTCGACGCGGAAGGGCTTGATCTCGGTGTTTTCGCTCATAGGACCAAGGTAGAGTGGCATTAGGAACAGACCGTTCCTAATGGAGGAGCAGCCTGAAGAAATGTTGGAAACTTCGGCACGATTACTCCGTTTGCTCTCCCTCCTGCAGACTCCCCGCGACTGGACCGGCACCGAGCTGGCGGAACGTCTGGAGGTCAGCGCCCGCACGATCCGCAACGACGTCGAACGGCTGCGCGCGCTCGGCTATCCGGTGAACGCCACCCGTGGTTCGGTCGGCGGTTACCGCCTCGGCGCGGGCGCCGATCTGCCGCCGCTGCTGCTGGACGACGAGGAGGCGGTCGCCGTCGCGATCGGCCTGCGCACCGCGGCGGGCGGCACCATCGCGGGCGTGGAGGAGACGTCGTTGCGCGCGCTCGCCAAGCTGGAGCGGGTGCTCCCGTCCCGGTTGCGCCGCCGAGTGAACGCCCTGCAGGCGTACACGGTCCCGGTGCCCAGGGACGAACCCGGGCCGCGTGTCGCCGCCGAGACGCTCACCGTGCTGACGGCGTGCTGCCGGGACCGTGAGGTACTGCGGTTCGGCTACCTGACCCACGACGGTTCGGAAAGCGTCCGCAAGGTCGAGCCGTACCGCCTGGTGAACTGGGGACGCCGCTGGTACCTCGTCGCGTGGGACCTAGACCGCGGCGACTGGCGCACCTTCCGCGTCGACAGGCTGACGCCGCGAGTTCCCACCGGTCCGCGGTTCACCGCGCGTGAACTGCCCGAGGACGTCACCGACCGCGTGCGGCGCGGGGTGTCGTCCGCCGCTTGGCGCTACCGGGCCGACGTCACCGTGCACGCGTCCGCCGAAGAGGTGACCGCGCGGATCAACCCGGCCGTCGGGACGGTGGAGGCCGTCGACGCGAACACCTGCGTCCTGCACACCGGCGCGGACAGCATCGAGACGATGGCCGTCCACTTAGGACTCCTCAACCTCCCTTTCCGCGTCACCGAACCCCTGCAGTTGGTCGACTACTTGCGCGAGTTGGCCGACCGGTATCGCGACGCGACCCGCCCTTAGCCGACTAACCGCGGGGGAGGGGGAGGGCGAGGTGTCGCGAAAGCCACTTTCGGGACGTCCAGGGTCGCGAAAGTGGCTTTCGCGACACGCCGTCCGGGCAGGGGAGGGAGGCGCGACCGGGCCGGGCCCTCGGCGCGACCCGCAGTTAGTCGGCTAAGTGCGGGGGTTAGCGGGCGAAGGTGGTCAGGAAGCGGTCCCGGAACGCGTCCATTCGCCACACCGGCGCGTTCCGGTCCGGGTTCAGGCCGTCCTGCCAGTTCCAGCCCGCGATCTTGTCGAGCACCGCCGGGTCCCGCGTGACCACCGTGATCGGGACGTCGTGATCCGCGCCCGCGCCGGCGACGATCGGGTTCGGCTGGTGGTCGCCGAGGAACACGAGCACGAGATCGTCGTCGCCGTACGTCTCCACGTACGAGATCAGCGAGTTCAGCGAATAAGCGATCGAGTCTCCGTACGCGCCGCGCACCTTGGCCGGGTCGGTGAACACCTCTTCGGGCGTTTTCCCTTGTGAAGGCATGGGATCGTAGATCGACCCGTCACCGACGTCCTTCCAGTCGACCAGGCGGGGCAGCGGCGTCCACGGCCAGTGACTGGTGACGAGGTCGATCTCCGCCATGAGCGGCGGCCGGTCCCGTTGCGCGCGTTCGGCGCGCTGGAAAGCCGAAAGGGTGAACTGGTCCGGCATCGTGGCGTAGGAGAACGGCGGGCCGCGATACCCGATGGTGCGTGAGTCGTAGTAGCGGTCGTAGCCGTAGACCTTGCCCTCCGGCCAGTCCTCGGTATGCGCCGGGACGACACCGACCGTCTCCCAGCCCGCGCGCTTGAACGCACCCCCGAGGGTGAACCGGTCGGTCTTCACGAAGTCGTCGTACCGGTGCTGGCTGTCGACCCAGACCCCGGATTGGAACGTCGAGTGCGCCAGCCAGCTGCCCGCGCTCGTCGTCGGCGACGTCAGAAAAGCGCTGCGCGAGTCGTATCCGGCGTTCTTCAGCCGCGCCGTCCCGGCGTCGAGCACCGCGTCGATCTTCGGCGCGATGTCCGAGTCCTGGACGGCCACCCGCCCGTAGCTCTCGACGAAGGTGAACAGCACGTCCTTGCCGCGCAACGCGTTCAGCAGCCCGGAGGCCGGAGTGTCACGGAAGGCGTCGACGGCGATCTCCTCGGCGAAGGCCTCCCTGTCCCGGATGCCGGCTCGCACCTCACGGAGGTCTTCGTAGGCGAAGGCGACCGCGCTGCGCGAAGCGAACGGCTGTCCCGGAGCGAGTTGCGCGCCCGAGACCGCGCACGCCATCCAGAGCACGCTGAGCACGGCCGTCACCCGGGTCGACGCGGTGCGCCGTCCGGCCACCACCCGGCTCAGCCGCAGGACGGCCAGCGCCATCAGCACGATCACGACCACGGCCAGCAGCGTCAGCCCGGCGAACGACGCGAGCGCGCCCGCCCGGCCGATCGACGTGCCGAGCAGGTCGACCCCGTTGCCGAGCACACCCCAGTCGAACACCGGGTTGAACCGCCGGTTCAGCGCGAGCCCGAAACCGATGTCGATGGCCTTGAGCACGGTCAGGAGCCCGAGGAACGCGCCGGCCGACACCGCGACGACGCGCCGCGCGCCGTCGCGCAGCATGAGCACGACCGCGACTCCGAGCAGCGCCTCCACCGGCAGCCGCACGAACGCTTCCGGCGTCAGCCCTTCGAGGTCGGCCGGCGCGAGCAGGGCGAACAGCACGAGTACCGCCGACGCGGTCGTGGCCGCGCTGGACGCGATTTCGCGGGCTGTCGTCCGGTCGCCGGGCAGGCCGACCAGGGCGGGACGCGGGAAAACCGACAAGGCGGGTTCCTTCCGGGATGGACTGCCTTCATCGGGTTACACGGACGAGGAGCCCCGGCGGTTCAGCCCGAGCGCCACGTGCGCAGCGCCCACCACCAGTTGACGGTGTGCCGCACATCCGGCGGGTCGAGCGACGTCCCGGTGATCTCGCCGAGCCGGGAAAGCCGGTACCGGACGGTGTTCGCGTGGACGTGCAGCGCGGCGGCCGTCTGGTCGAGCCGCCGCCCGTGGTCGAGGTAGGCGAGCGCGGTCGAGACGAGTTGTTCGTGGAAGGGATCGCCTGGCGTCAGCGCGTTCAGCAGGGTGCCTTCGAGCAGCGCGGCGAGCCCCGGCTGGGCGGCGAGCGCGGTCTCCACGGCCAGATCCGCCACCGCGTGCAGGCCGCGTGATCCGGCGGCGGCAGGCAGGGCCATCACGCACAGCGCGTGTGTGCCGCGGACCTCGGCGAGCGGGACGGCGGGGGAGGCCACCATGAGCACGTCGTCCCCGAGCGCGGACGCGGTGGGCAGCCGCGGCGCCAGCCCGGCCAGCCGGCCTTCGACCAGGCCGAAGACGCCACCTGTCGCGCCGAGCCGCCGCTCGACGACCCGGGCCTGGTACGGATCGCCGACGTCGGTGAGCAGACAGTGGTAGCGCCCGCCCGGGTTCAGCCCGGCGTTCGCGACCTCCTCGGCAGACGGCGCCGTCGTGTCGCCGCCCAGCAACCGCCGCAGCACCCGGGCACGGCTGTCGTGCGCCGTGCGGGCGAGTTCGAGTTCGGCTTCGTGATATCCGGCGATGACCTGGCGTTCGAGCGCGCGCGTGTTCCGGTCGAAGTCGACCAGCGCCGCCAGCATGACGCCGTCCGGCACCCCGGCCGCCTTGCCGCGTCCGACGGCGATCTCCACCGCGCGGCTGCGGCCCGCCTGCACCCCGCGCAGCAGCGCGGCGAGCGGCACACCCTGCGCGGCCCGGTCCGCGCCCAGGTCGGCGGCCGCCGCGTAGTCCTGCTCTCCGGCGCCACCCGGCCGATCGAACGAGGCGAGCCCGGCCGCGAGCACGATCGCGACATGCCGCCGGTTCTCGTCCACCGGCAGCCGCGCCACTTCGGGCGATTCAGTGCGGGCGGCCCGGACCACTTCGTCGACGACCTCGGCGTCGGCCGCCATCTCGGCCAGCAGGTCGTGGAGCGACCGGTGCGCCATCGCCACCGCCTTCCCGCGCGGATTGTGCCCGGTGCACAACGAAGCCGTCGGTCGTTGGCGACCGCCCCCTACCGAGGGTGTCCGGCCGGTTGGTTTCCTGTGAGCTACCGAAAGGTAACAGGCCCTCGCCGAAAGGTGCGCCCGATGCGGAAACGCCGGTTGCTGAACACCGTCCTCGTGACCTGCCTGGCCGCGGCACTGGGCTCGGTGCCCGCCGCCGCGGCGGACGAACTGCGGCAGGTCCTGTTCGTCGGCAACAACTGGGAGGGGACCGCGGACATCATCGCGCCCTCCGGCGACTACGCGAAGATCGCGCGCGTGAACATGGTGCCGGACAAGGACGAACGGCTCACCGAGATCTACCTGAACCCGATCAAGCTCGCGTTCTTCCTCGGCATCCGCAACGGCGTCGGCGAGGGCCACGACCAGCTCGTCGACGACCTCTACACGACCCCCGACGGCCGTGCGGTCGTCGCGTCCCGCCCGAGCTTCGCCGACGTCGTGTCGATCGACCTCGCCACCGGCCGGGTCAACTGGCGGTTCCCGGTGTCGGGTTTCCGCTCCGACCACATGGCGGTCTCGCCGGACGGCCGCAGCATCGCGGTCTCCGCTTCGACGTCCAACACCGTCCACGTGCTCGACATCGAGACCGGACGGCAGCTCGGCTCGTTCAAGACCGGCGACAAACCGCACGAGAACACCTACACCGACGGCGGCCGCTACCTCTGGAACAGCTCGATCGGCGAGGTGAACACCGCGCTCGACGCGCCGTGGCAGGACTTCACCAAGGGCGACCGGAAGCTCACCGTGGTCGACGCGAACACCTTCCAGCAGGTCAAGGTGATCGACATGCGCCCGCGCCTGGACGCCTTCGGCCGCAAGGACCTCTCCGACTCGGTCCGGCCGGTGGCCTTCACCCCGGACGAGTCGAAGCTGTACTTCCAGGTGTCCTTCTTCAACGGACTCCTCGAATACGACGTCGCCGGCGACCGGATCACGCGGTCGAAGACGCTGCCGAAGAACCCGAACACCAGTGAAGACCGCACGACCTGGGTCAACGACTCCCGCCACCACGGACTCTCGATGAGTCCGGCGGGCGACAAGCTCTGCGTCGCCGGGACGATGGACGACTACGCGACCATTGTGGACCGGGCGAGCCTCCGGGAAGGCCCGCTCGTGACCGCCGCGAAGCCGTACTGGGCGACCGTGAGCGGCGACGGAAAGCATTGCGTCATCTCGGAAAGCGCCTCGGACCAGGTGACCGCGATCGACTTCGCGACCGGCGCGAAGGTGAAGTCCGTCCCGGTCGGCGACCACCCGCAGCGCATCCGGATCGGCCACGTGCGCACCGGTACTCTGCGCGGGTGAGCGAAGAGATCTGGGCGGCCCTCGGTGCGACGACCCTCGACGAGGTGCGGCGCCGCGCCGCGGTGATCGACGCGGTCACCGAGATCGAGCCGGTCGAGGTGGACGGCGCGGTGCGGTACGCCTGGAACGACGGCGGCGGCCAGTCGGCGGTCTGGTACTTCACCCCGGACGGGCGCGCGCTGCTGCTGACCTTCGACCACGAATCGGCGTTGAACCTGTACGCCGAAGGCACCTACGAGGAGCAGGAGGCGCTCTACGGCGGCGTCCCCGAAGACCTCGTCGCGCTGGTGCGGAACCGGCCGGAGAACTACGAGTCCCTGAACATCGTCGACGCGGGCACCGGGCAGACGATCCTGTACGCCGGCGGCGTGTTCTGGTTCGACGGCACGAAGTGGGCACAGGCCGACGGCTTCCTGGAGCACTGCCGCCGGGAAGGCCTGGATCCGCTGGGCGAGTCGGGGTTCACCTACTGCCTCGGTGACTACCGGTTCGGCGACGAGTTCACCCCCGAGCTGATCGTCGAGGACCGGGCCGCCGACGGCTGGTACGAGGACGACGCCGACCGGGAGAAGGCGCTGGCCGAGATCCGCGAGATCTTCGCGCGGCTCGGCTGAGGAGTCCGCTCAGCGCACGATCTTGGCGTCGCTGTGGCACCGTTTCAGGAATGAGTCTGCTCCTGGGCCCGTTGCTGCGGCACGTCGACGACGTGTCGGCGACGGTGTGGGTCGAGACCGCCACCGCGAGTGAGGTCGAAGTCCTCGGCACCACCGCGAGGACGTTCGAGATCCGCGGTCACCACTACGCCCTGCTCGTGCTGACGGGCCTCGAACCCGGCTCCTCCCACGAGTACGACGTGCGCGTGGACGGCGAAAAGGTCTGGCCCCCGGAGGATTCCGGGTTCCCGCCCAGCCGGATCCGGACGCTGCCCCCGGACGAGTCCCGGGTCCGGCTCGTGTTCGGTTCCTGCCGCAAACCGCACGAAGACGACGCCTTCGGCCCGGACGCGCTGGCCGCGTACGCCCGCCGGATGGCCGAGGGCGAGGAAACCGAGTGGCCGCAGGCGTTGCTGATGCTGGGCGACCAGGTCTACGCCGACGAGACCACCGACGAGACGCAGGAATGGCTGAAGCAGCGCCGTGACACGTCGAAACCGCCGGGCACGGAGGTGACGGATTTCGAGGAGTACACCCGCCTCTACCTCGAAGCCTGGGGTGAGCCGTCGATCCGCTGGCTGCTGTCCACCGTGCCGACGTCGATGATCTTCGACGACCACGACGTCCGCGACGACTGGAACACCTCCCACATCTGGCGGCAGCAGATGCGCGCGCAGCCGTGGTGGCGGGAGCGCCTGCGCGGGGCGATCATGTCGTATTGGGTCTACCAGCACCTTGGGAACCTCGGCCCCGCCGAACTCGCCGAGGACCCGACCTTCCAGAAGGCCATCGTCTCCGGCGGGGACAACGCCGGCCTGCTCGCCGAGTTCGCCGACGAAGCCGACGACGACCGCGACGGCACCAAGGGCGCGCGATGGAGTTACCGCCGCGACTTCGGCTCGGTGCGGCTGCTGGTCATCGACAGCCGTGCCGGGCGGATCCTGGTGGGCGGCGCCCGGTGCATGGTGGACGACGACGAATTCGATTGGATCGAGGACAACGCCGCGTCGCCCTGTGATCACCTGCTGATCGGCTCGTCGCTGCCGTGGCTGCTGCCGCCGGTCGTGTCCCATCTCCAGTCGCTCAACGAACGGGCCTGCGCGCGCCCAGGCTGGCGGGGCAGGCTCGCGGAGAAGATCCGGCAGGCGGGCGACCTCGAACACTGGGCCTCGTTCCGCGCGTCGTTCGACCGGCTCGCGGCGATGATCGCGCGCGAGGGACGCCGGGCCGATCCGCCCGCCACCATCGCGGTGCTCTCCGGCGACGTCCACCACGCCTACATCGCCGAGGCGCGGTACCCGGAGCCGGTGACCTCGGCGGTGTACCAGCTCACCTGCTCGCCGGTGCACAACGCGATGCCGCGGCCGCTCCGGCTTGCCTTCGGCGCCACCTGGTCGGCCCGGCTGGCGTCGCTGGCGCGCCGCTGGGCCGAACGCGGCGGTGTCGAACCCCTTCCGCTCGAATGGCGGAAGACGTCGGGACCGCATTTCGGCAATGTCATCGCGACCGTCGAGACCGACGGCCGATCGGCCGTCACGACGATCGAACAGGCCACCGGTGAGGGGCTGGCCGAGGTGGCCAGGCAGAGGCTGGCCTGAGCCCGTTCCACGCTGGGTAATATCGGCGCGTGACAACCTCTGCCGAAACACTCGAGTTCCAGTCGGAGGCACGTCAGCTGCTGCAGCTGATGATCCACTCGATCTACTCGAACAAGGACACCTTCCTGCGGGAACTGGTGTCCAACGCCTCCGACGCACTGGACAAACTCCGCCTCGAAGCGTTCCGTGACAAGGACCTCCAGGCGGACACCGACGATCTCCACATCGAGATCGCGACCGACCCCGAAAACCGCACGCTCACCGTGCGCGACAACGGAATCGGGATGAGCCGGGACGACGTCGTGGCGCTGATCGGCACGATCGCGAAATCCGGTACCGCCGAATTCCTGAAGAAACTGAAGGAGACCAAGGATTCCGCGGCTTCGCAGGATCTCATCGGTCAATTCGGCATCGGCTTCTACGCCAGCTTCATGGTGGCCGACAAGGTCACGCTGCTGACCCGCCGCGCCGGATCCGACGAGGGCGTCCGCTGGGAGTCCGAGGGCGAGGGCACGTACACCATCGAGACGGTCCCGGACCTGCCGCAGGGCACGTCGGTCGTCCTGCACCTCAAGCCCGAGGACGCCGAAGACCAGCTCTTCGACTACACCTCGGCCACGAAGATCAAGCAGATCGTCAAGAAGTACTCGGACTTCATCACCTGGCCGATCCGGATGACCGAAGGCGACGAGGTCGTCACGGTCAACTCGATGAAGGCGCTGTGGGCCCGCCCGTCCAGCGACGTCACCGAAGACGAGTACAACGAGTTCTACAAGCACGTCGCGCACGACTGGAACGACCCGCTGGAGACCATCCGGCTCCAGGCCGAGGGCACCTTCGAGTACCAGGCGCTGCTGTTCCTGCCCGGCCACGCGCCGCTCGACCTGTTCATGCGGGAGCGCAAACGCGGCGTCCAGCTGTACGTGAAGCGCGTCTTCATCATGGACGACTGCGAAGCGCTGATGCCGGAGTACCTGCGCTTCGTGAAGGGCGTCGTCGACGCGCAGGACCTGTCGCTCAACGTCTCGCGCGAGATCCTCCAGCAGGACCGGCAGATCCAGCTGATCCGCCGTCGCCTGGTGAAGAAGGTCCTCTCGACGGTCAAGACCATGATGGCCGACGAGAACCCCTACAAGTACGAGACGTTCTGGAAGGAGTTCGGCCGCGCCGTCAAGGAAGGCCTGCTGGACGACCACGAGAACCGCACCGCCATCCTCGACATCTGTTCGTTCGCCTCGACGAACGATCCGGAGAAGCTCACGTCGCTGCGTGAGTACGTCGAGCGGATGAAGGACGGCCAGGAGCACATCTACTACCTGACCGGCGAATCGCGGCAGAGCATCGAGAACTCCCCGCATCTGGAAGCCTTCCGGGCCAAGGGGTACGAGGTGCTCGTGCTCACCGACCCGATCGACGAGATGTGGGTCGACGCCGTCTCCGGCTACGAGGAGAAGCAGTTCCAGTCGGTCGCGAAGGGCGAGGTCGAACTCGACTCCGACACCACCGACGAGCAGAAGGAAGAGTTCTCCGGGCTGCTGACCTGGCTGACGAAGACGCTCGAAGACCAGGTCAAGGAGGTCCGGCTCTCGTCGCGGCTGACGACGTCGCCCGCCTGCATCGTCGGCGACACGAACGACGTCACCCCGACGCTGGAGAAGATGTATCGCGCGATGGGTCAGGAACTGCCGCAGATCAAGCGGATCCTGGAACTCAACCCGGGCCACCCGCTGGTGTCCGGGCTGCGGTCCTCGTTCGCCGAGAAGGGCGAGTCCGAAGGTCTCGCGGAGACCGCGGAACTGCTGTACGGCATGGCTTTGCTAGCCGAAGGCGGCGAACTGGGCGACCCCGCCCGCTTCACCAAGCTGCTGGCCACGCACCTCCAGAAGACCCTGTAGCCCGAAGCGCGTGAAGGCCCCCTTCCCTCGGCTCAGCCGAGGGAAGGGGGCCTTCACGCGCTATCACGGCCGGGTCTTCCAGAGCACCAGCACGAAGTACGGCGTCCCGACCATCGCGATGACCAGGCCCGCCGGGATCTGGGCGGGCGCGATGACCGTCCGCCCCAGGGTGTCCGCGACGCTCACCAGCAGCGCCCCGAGCGCCGCGGCCACCGGAAGCACCCGGCCGTGCCGCCCGCCGACCAGCGAACGCGCCAGATGCGGCGCGACCAGCCCGACGAACACGACCACGCCGATCGCGGACACCGCGGTGGCCGCCAGGATCCCGGAAGCGCCCAGCACGAGCAGCCGGGACCGTTCGATCCGCATCCCCAGCACGCGCGGGGTGTCCTCGTCGAGGGCGTGCAGGTCCAGCTCGCGATGCTTGGCCCACAGCAACGGCAGCAGCGCGAGGAGCGCCAGCGCCACGGGCGCGACCTGCTCCAGCGTGCGGCCGTAGGTCGACCCCGAAAGCCAGGTCAGCGCCTTGGCCGAGTTCCACGGGTCGGAGACCACGATCAGCAGGTTGATCAGCGCCATGCCGGCCGACCAGACCGCGATGCCGATGATCACCAGCCGGTCCGAATCGAGCCCCGAACGCCAGGCCAGCCCGTAGACCAGCAGGAACACCACGGCCGCGCCGAGACCGGCGGCACCGGCGATCGACCAGGCGCCGACGGCGGGGACGATGGTGATCAGCGTGATCGCGCCGAGCCCGGCGCCCGCGGTGATACCGAGCAGCCCGGGTTCGGCGAGCGGGTTGCGGCTGACCGACTGGATCCCGCAGCCCGAAACCGCCAGCGCGGCACCGGCGAGCAGCGCGGCCAGCACCCGTGGAAGCCGTTGGTCCAGCACGAAGGTCAGCGCCGTCCCGGTGTTGCCGGTGACCCAGTTCGCGAGGTCCCCGAGCAGCACCATGCGGTCGCCCAGCATCAGTCCCACGAGCGGGACGACGGCGAGCAGCGCCACCAGGACGGCGGAAATGGCCACGAGCCGCCGGGTCGATCCGGCGACCCCGACACGTCCGGCCGGGGCCGGACGGCGCGAGCCGCTTCCCCGGCCGCGCCGCGCCAGCCACACCATCACGACGGCGCCGACGATCGTGGTCACCACCCCGGTCGGCACCCGCACGGCCTCGGCCGAACCCATGATCGCCCGCAGGACGACGTCGGCGCCGAGCACCGTCACCACGCCGACCAGCCCCGAAACCGGCAGCAGCGCGCGGTGTTTGGCGATCGGCAGCAGCAGCCGCGTGATCACCGGCGCGCTCAGCCCGACGAATCCGACCGGTCCGGCGACGGTCACCGCCGCCGCGGTCAGCGCGACGGTCAGCACGACCGCGCCGACCCTGGTCCGGCGGACCCGCAGGCCGAGCAAGGTCGCGTTGTCATCGCCGAGGGCGAGGACGTCGAGTTTGCGGCCCATCGCGATGAGCGCCACGACGGCGATCACCACGATCGGCGTCATCTGGGCGGTCGCCCGCAGATCGGAGACGGTGAGCGAACCGCTGCCCCAGGCGAACAACCCGTTCGTCTCCTGCTCGAACAGGAGCAGCAGCAGGATGGTCACCGAGTTGAGCGCCAGCAGGACCGCCGAGCCCACGAGCACCAGCCGCGGGCTCGCCGAACCGCCGCCCGCCAGTCCCAGCACGACGACGGCCGCGGCCAGCCCGCCCACGAACGCCGCCCCGCCCACCGGCACGAGCGGCAGCGAAAGCCCGAACGCGGAGATGGCAACCACGGCGAAATGCGCGCCCGCGTTGACCGCGAGCGTGTCGGGCGAGGCGAGCGGATTCCGTGCCACGGACTGCATTCCCGCGCCCGCGACGCCGAGCGCGACCCCGAGCAGCAACGCGGCGAGCAGCCGGGGGACGCGCGAACCCTCCAGTACCGCGAGGGTCTGCGCGTCGCCCTGGCCGAAGATCGCCTTCACCACGTCCAGCGGACCCGACGTCGAGGTGCCCTGGGTCAGATGGATGCCGGCGAGGACGGCGATGAGCAGTACCAGTCCCGCCGACACCGCGATGGTGCGGGCACGCATCAGGTCGTGACTGCCTTCACGATCTGGTCGGCGGTCATGATGATCGACTTCGGTCCGCCGAAGGTCCACGTCCCGGCCTGGAGCTTGTGGATCTTCTTCGAGACCACGAACGGCAGGCGCTGGTAGACGGCGTTCTGCGCGAGACCGGTGGTGAAGACGTCCTCTTCGGCCGCGCTGTAGAACAGCACGGTCTTCGGGTCGGTGAGCGCGGTCAGGCCTTCGACGTCGGTCTGGCCGAGGCCCCACTGCGGGTCGACCTTGCCGGTCCAGGCGTTCTTCAGGCCGACGGCCTCGGCGGTGTCGGAGACCAGCGAGCCCTTGCCGAACGGGCGGATGCTGACGGTGCTGCCTTCGAGGTAGCCGTCGGCCATCAGGAACGGCGTGCCCGCGGCGCCCTTGGCCTCGACGGCCTTCTTGCCCTCGGCGAGTTTGGCGTCCATTTCGGACAGCACCTTGTCCGCTTCGGACTCCTTGCCGACCGTCTTCGCGATCAGCTTGAAGTCCTCGCGCAGACGGTCGAAGTTACGGCTCGCGTCGCTGGACTTGGTGACCACGACCGGCACGTACTTCTCGATCTGCGGCACCAGCGTCGAGTCGCGTTCCTCGGCCATGATGACGACGTCGGGGTTCAGCCCGACGATCGCGTCCACGCTGGGCTCGTTGCGCTTGCCGACGTCCTTGACCTCGGCGCTCAGCGGGGCGGCCTTGTCCCAGACGTTGTAGCCCGCGACGTCCGCGGCACCGACCGGCATGACACCGAGCGACGCGACCATCTCGGCCTCGCCCCACTCGAGCGCGACGACGCGCTTGGCGGGGGCCTTGAGATTGACGGCCTTTCCGCGCGCGTCGGTCACCGTGACCGGTCCGCTCGCGGCGGTGTCGCTCGGCGCGGCAGCGGTGTTCTCGGTGGTACCGCAGGCGGACAACAGCAGGGCCGCCGCCGCGACGAGGGCGGCAGGGGTCAGCAAACGCATGGTTCTTCCTGGATTTCTCAGGCGGGCCTGGGCGAATGCCGCCCGAGTGGCCTGCAGTGGATCGCGCCCGTCACCGGGTCGTTCGCGACGTGGACGGTGACGCCGTAGGCCTGGGAGAGGTGCTCGGTGGTGAGCACCTGCCCGATGTCACCCGTGGCCACGATGGTTCCCTCGCTCAGCAGCACGACCTCGTCGGCGATGATCGCCGCGTGGTCGAGGTCGTGCAGCACCACGCCGACCGCGACGCCTTCGTTGGCCAGATCGCGGACGACGTCGAGGATCTCGACCTGATAGCGCAGGTCGAGATGGTTGGTGGGCTCGTCCAGGAGCAGCACGGAGGTCTGCTGGGCGAGACAGGACGCGAGCCAGACCCGCTGGAGTTCGCCGCCGGAGAGCTCGTCGACGCCGCGTTCGGCCATCGACGTCACGCCCGTCAGCTCCATCGCGCGGCGGATCGCGGCGGCGCCGTCGACGTCGACCCCGCGCCAGCCCGAGCGGTACGGGTACCGGCCGTAGGAGACGACGTCACGTACGGAGACCCCGCTCGGGGTGGGACGGTGCTGGGTCAGCAACGTGACCCGCCGGGCGAACTCCTTGCCGGACAACGCGTTGCCGCCCCAGACGGCGCGTTCCCCCAGTCGGACGCCGCCCTCGCGGGGTTTGTGCAGCCGCGCCAGCGAACGCAGGAGCGTCGACTTGCCGGACCCGTTCGGCCCGACGAGTGCGGTCACCAGGCCGGCGCGCAGCGACAGGGACACCCCGTCCACCACGGCCCGCTCATGGTGCGCGAGCACCAGGTCATGGCCGGTGAGCAGCGCGTCTTCCGTAGACATGAGGGGAGCCTAACCTAAGAGTCGACTCCGACCCATGTCACGAGAGACACAGCGCGCGGGGTGATTGTCCGGTTACGCGGCTCGGGCAAGCTCCCGCCTGCGCCTGGCCAGCCGCTTCCCGACGATCCCGTGCCGCGGCCCGAACAGGTACACCAGCGTGAACCCGGCGCCCTGCACCAGCACGATCATCCCGCCGGACGCGGTGTCGAGGTGGTAGCTCAGGTACAGCCCGGTCACCGCCGCGAGCACCGAGAACGACGGCGCGATCACCAGCATCCGGCCGAACCGGTCGGTCAGCAGGTACGCCGTCGCGCCGGGGATGATCAGCATCGCCACCACGAGGATCACGCCGACCACCTGCAGCGCCACGACCGCGGTCAGCGCGAGCAGCCCGAGCAGCGCGGCGCCGAGCACCCGCGGGTTCAGCCCGATGGCGTGCGCGTGCGTGGGATCGAAGGCGTACAAGGTGAAATCGCGGCGTTTGAGCACCAGCAGGGTGAGCGTGATCGCGCCGAGGACGCCGATCTGGATCAGGTCCGACGTGTCGACGCCCAGCAGGTTGCCGAAGATGATGTGGTTCAGGTCGGTCTGGCTCGGGGTCACCGAGATCAGCACGAGCCCGAGCGCGAACAACGTGGTGAACACGATGCCGATCGCGGCGTCCTCCTTGACCCGGCTGGTGTCGCGGACGACGCCGATCAGCGCCACGGCGAGGAAACCGAAGACGACTGCGCCCAGCGCGAAGGGCGCGCCGAGGACGTACGCGAGCACGACGCCCGGCAGCACGGCGTGCGAGACCGCGTCGCCCATCAGCGACCAGCCGATCAGCACCAGCCAGCACGAGAGCACCGCACAGACGGCCGACGCGATGACCGTGGACGCCAGCGCCCGCACCATGAAGTCGTAGCTCAGCGGTTCGAGGAACAGGTCGTAGAGACTCACGCGGGTTCTTCTTCCCGTTGCAGGACATCGAGTCCGAAAGCCAGCGCGAGGTTTTCGGGCCGGAGCACCTCGCCGGGGGAGCCGTGCGCGAGCACCTTGCGCATCAGCAGGATCGCCTCGTCGGCCAGGCCGGGCAGCGCGTGCAGATCGTGCGTCGAGATCAGGACCGCGGCGCCGTCGGCCGCGAGTTCCTTGAGCAGCCGGGTGATCGTGGCTTCGGATCGCTTGTCCACGCCGGCGAACGGCTCGTCCAGCAGCAGGACACGGGCGCCTTGCGCGATGCCGCGCGCGACGAACGCGCGTTTGCGCTGCCCACCGGACAACTGGCCGATCTGCCGTCCGGCGAGTTCGGTGAGTTCGACCCGCTCCAGCGCGTGGTCGACCGCTTCGTGGTCGGCGCGGCGCGGCCGCCGGGTGAAGCCGAGCCGCCCGTAGCGGCCGGTCATCACGACGTCCCGCACCGACAGCGGGAACGACCAGTCGACGTCCTCGCTCTGCGGCACGTACCCGATCACGCCGGTCTTGCGGGCGCGGGCGGGGGTGCCGCCGTCGATCGACACCGTGCCGGTGTCCGGCCGGACCATGCCCATGATCGTCTTGAACAGTGTCGACTTGCCGGAGCCGTTCATCCCGACCAGCCCGCAGACGTGACCGTGGTCGAGCGTGACGTCGACACCGTCGAGCGCGAGGACGTCGCCGTAGTGGACCGTGACGCCTTCGACGCGGATCGCGGCCGTCACGGCTTCGCTCCGGTGAGCGCGGCGACGATCGTCTTCGAGTCGTGGCGGATGAGGTCGAGGTAGGTCGGCACCGGGCCTTCGGGACCGGAGAGGGAGTCCACGTAGAGGACGCCGCCGAACGCGGCACCGGTCGCGGAGACGACCTGCTGCATCGGGGCGTCGGAGACGGTCGACTCGCAGAACACCGCGGGGACCTTGTTCTGCTTGACGAATTCGATGGCGCGGGTGATCTGCTGCGGGGTGGCCTGCTGTTCGGCGTTGACCGCCCAGATGTACCGCTCGGTGAGGCCGGTGTCGCGCGCGAGATAGGAGAAGGCTCCTTCGCAGGTGACCAGCGCCCGCTCGTTCTGCGGCAGGCCGCTCAGCGCACCTGTCATCTCGTCCCGCACCTCCTTCAGTTTCGCCTTGTAGGCGTCTCCGTTGGCCTTGAACACGGCGGCGTCACCGGAGGAGAGCTCGCTGAACGCCTTCACCATGTTGTCCACGTAGATACCCACATTCGTCGGAGACATCCACGCGTGCGGGTTCGGCTTTCCCTGATAGGCGTCCTCGCCGATGGCGATGGGCTGGACGCCCTCGCTGACCACCTTGTGCGGCGCGTCGCTCTCCTTCACGAACCGGGCGAACCACGCCTCCAGGTTCAGCCCGTTGTCGAGGATCAAGTCGGCTTTCGCGGCCTTCTTGATGTCGTCCGGGGTGGGCTCGTAACCGTGGATTTCGGCGCCGGGTTTGGTGATCGACTCGACCCGGAGCTTGTCGCCCGCGACGTTCGAGGCGATGTCCGCCAGGACCGTGAACGTGGTCAGCACGACCGGCCGCTTGTCGTCGTCGCCTCCAGCGGGACCGCCGCAAGCGGACAGGACGAGTGCGGACGCCGCCAGCGCGCACACGGTCTTGCGCAGATTCGCCATACCGCGAGTTTAGAGTTCGGCGCGCCGAACTTCCAACTCCCGTGTGCCTCAAATCTCCGTGGTCGTCCGGTCGCGCTCCTTCACCGTTTCCAGCAGGAGCTGCGAGACGTCGCGCACGGTGACGTTCTCGCCACGCTGTTCGCTCTGCCGCTGCACGAGACCGTCGTTCAGCATCACGCGGCAGAACGGGCAACCGGTGACGATGGTTTCGGCGTCCGTGCCGAGCGCTTCGTCGACGCGTTCGAGGTTGATGCGCTTGCCGATCTGCTCCTCCATCCACATCCGCGCGCCGCCGGCGCCGCAGCAGAGCGATCGGTCCGCGTGCCGGGGCATCTCGCTGAGCGTGGCGCCGGTCGCGCCGACGAGTTCGCGCGGCGGCTCGTAGATCTTGTTGTGGCGGCCGAGGTAGCACGGGTCGTGGTAGGTCACCGGGCCCGCGTCCACCGGTTTGACCGGGGTCAGCTTGCCCGCGCGGACGAGCCGGTTCAGCAGTTGCGTGTGGTGCAGGACCTCGTAGTGCCCGTCCAGCTGTGGATACTCGCGGCCGAGCGTGTTGAGGCAGTGCGGGCAGGTGGTGACAATCTTGCGCGTTCCCGGCTCGCGGCCCTCGAACACCGCGTTCAGCGTCTCGACGGTCTGCTGCGCGAGCATCTGGAAGAGGAACTCGTTGCCGGAGCGGCGCGCCGGGTCGCCGGTGCACGACTCGTCGGTGCCGAGGATCGTGTACTTCACCCCGGCGAGATGCAGGAGTTCCGCGGTGGCGCGGACGGTCCTGCGGGCGTTGTCGTCGAAAGCGCCCGCGCAGCCGACCCAGTAGACGTACTCGACGTCGTCGGCGAGTTCGCCGTCGAAGACCGGCACCTCGAAGCCGAGGTCCTTCGTCCACGCGAGCCGGTCGGAGTTGTTCTGGCCCCAGGGGTTTCCCTTGGTTTCGAGGTTCTTGAACAGCACGCCGAGTTCGCTCGGGAAGGCCGACTCGATCATCACCTGGTAGCGGCGCATGTCGACGACGTGGTCGACGTGCTCGATGTCGACCGGGCACTGCTCGACGCACGCGCCGCACGTAGTGCAGGACCAGAGGACGTCCGGATCGATCACGCCTCCGTCGTCCTGGGGACCGACGAGGGGGCGCCCTTCAGGCGCCTCCTTTCCGTCCAGGATGTACGGCGCCTTCTCGAAGAGATGGTCCCGCAGGTCCATGATCAACAGCTTGGGGGACAAGGGTTTTCCGGTGTTCCACGCCGGGCACTGCGACTGGCAGCGCCCGCATTCGGTGCAGGTGGCGAAGTCGAGCATGCCCTTCCAGGTGAAGTCCTCGATCTTGCCGCGGCCGAACGTGTCGTCCTCGCCCGGATCCTCGAAATCGATCGGCTTGCCGGCCGACTCCATCGGCAGCAGCGGGCCGAGCGCGTCCGGGAGCCGCTTCGCGGTGACGTTGACCGGCGCCAGGAAGATGTGGAGGTGCTTGGAGTAGAGCACGATCGACAGGAACGCGAGCATCACGCCGATGTGCAGCAGCAGCCCGACGGTCTCCAGCGGTTCGGTGACCGACGGCCCCAGCGGCTCCAGGAGTTCGCCCACGCCGAGGGAGACCCACGCGCCCGACTCGTAGGGGAAGACGCCGACCGCCGCCGACGCGCCCCGGAAGAGGAACATCGTCCAGATCACGTTGAAGATCATGAACAGGATCAGCCAGGCGCCGCCGGTGTGCGAGCCGAAGAACCGCGACGCGCGGTCTTTCCGTTCGGGCGCTTGGCGGATCCGGATCACCGCGAAGACCGCGAGCGACACGAGCACCGCGACCGCGATGAAGTCCTGGAGGAATCCCAGTACCGCCCAGTGCCCGATGAGCGGGATGTGGAAGTCGTGGTCGAAGAGGGCGCCGTACGCCTCGACGTAGACGGACCCGAGGATCACGAAACCCCAGAACGTGAACAGATGCGCGAGCCCGGGGACGGACCACTTGAGCAGTTTGCGCTGCCCGAAGACCTCGGCCAGATGCGTTTTCGCGCGGACGGCCATGACGTCGGAGCGTTTTTCGTCCGGCTGGCCGGAGCGGATCAGTTTGGAGAGCCAGACGGCGCGGCGGGCGGCGAAGGCGAGGCCGGCGACGGTGATGAGCAGACCGAGGATGAGACGAACGAGCACGAGTCCTCCGGGGGAGAATCGGCTCAGTGAGAGCCGGTGTAGTACCGGCACGCCTTGCAGGCGTACCGCATTTTGGCCACTCGCCACCGTTTTCGGTAGGCCTCGAGATGTCCCGGCCGTGGCGGATGCACGCCGAGCCTGCGGTGACGGCGGATCCGCTGTCCCGTCTCGAAGAGTTCGGTCGCCAAGCCGAGATAGGCGCGCCGGAGCGCGATCCCCGGCTCGGCGGCGAGATTGTCCCGGCAGAATCGGTGCAGCAGGGCGAGATCGGGGAGACCGGGGGTGGTCACGCCCGGCAGGTGCTCGACGACGCCGAGGCCGGGATGCCCTGGGGGAACGGAGAATCTGGCGGGAAGTCCACAATGGACGCAAGTGAGCGTGCAGCTCAGACATCGGGTGACATGGCGGATCCGCCGTTCGCGCCGATCCTCGTCGATCGTTTCGCGAACGTGCCACCCCATGGAGCCTCCCAAGACCGTGGTGTGTCCTGTGTCACTCTCAATACTGGAGAGTAGGGCCCGCTCCGGGGGCGCGACAGGTCCAACCGGATGGCTTCCGGGCGGCCGGTCGGCGTAACGCTCCGCACCCGGCCGCCTCTTCCCCGCATCCAGAGGACTAAATGCGGACCTGGGTCCCCCGGCCACGCGAGTTACACCCCCAATCACGCGAGTTACGCGCTCAATCACGCGAGTTGCGCCTTCGATCACGCGAGTTACGCCTTCGGCCCGCCCGCGACGCGACTCCCGGCCCCGGCCAGACCGCATTCAGAGGACTAAATGCGTCAGTGGCCCCGCACGCTTCCGCACACCGTGACCCACTCGTAGCCGAAAACGGCCCGCCCGGCGTCACGCGCTGGTTATAGTCCTGACCCGGGGTAACGGGGGAGGGAACGACGGGATGGGCGGGTTCGTCACCGCGGCTCTGGGGTTTCCGGCCGTGCTCTTCAGCTTCCTGCTGATCGTCGTGATCGGCTACTGGCTGCTGGCACTGCTCGGTGCATTCGAGGTCGACGACTTCGACGGCGGCGACGGGCTCCTGGCGGGCTTCGGCGGCGTCCCACTGTCCATTTCGCTCTCTTTGCTGATCGCATTCACCTGGTTCGCCAGCCTGGCAGGGACGGTTCTTCTCGATGACCTGGAGCTTTCGACACCATCGAGGATCGGGCTCGGGGCCGGCGTGCTCGCCGTCGCGCTCGTGCTCGGCACACTCGGGACGAGGGTGATCGTGGTGCCGCTACGTCGCGTCTTCGGTCCCGCGAGGGAACCGAGCAGGAGGGACTTCGTCGGCAGGGCCGCGGTCATCCGCACCTCGTCGGTCACGCATGACTTCGGGCAGGCCGAAGTCGCCGCCGCCGACGGGTCCACGGCCATTGTGGACGTTCGTCAGGCCGGCGAAGGCAACCTGACGGCGGGCAGCCGCGTAGTTCTCTACGACTACGACTCCGAACGCGAGTTCTTCTGGGTCGAGTCCTTGGACATCTGAAGCAGAAAAGGAACACTATGGGTGCCATCAGCGTGGGGGCCGGCGTACTGATCGCCGTGATAGTTGTCATCCTCCTGGTCTTGCTCTTCACCATCACCAGGTTGTTCAAGAAGGTGCCGCAGGGTAAGGCACTGATCATCTCGAAGGTCCGCCGCGTCGACGTGACGTTCACCGGCGCGATCGTCCTGCCGGTGCTGCACAAGGCCGAGATCATGGACACCTCGGTCAAGGCCATGGAGATCACCCGGACCGGCCGTGAGGGCCTGATCTGCCGGGACAACATCCGCGCCGACATCCGGATCTCGTTCTTCGTGCGGGTCAACAAGACCGTCGAGGACGTGATCAAGGTCGCGCAGGCCATCGGCACCGAACGCGCCAGCGACGAGGCGACCCTGCAGGAGCTGTTCAACGCCAAGTTCTCCGAGGCGTTGAAAACCGTCGGCAAGCAGCTGGACTTCGTGGATCTCTACACCAAACGCCACGAATTCCGCGACCAGATCATCCGCGTCATCGGCACCGACCTCAACGGGTACAGCCTGGAGGACGCGGCCATCGACTACCTCGAGCAGACGCCGATGGCGCAGCTCGACTCCGCGAACATCCTCGACGCGCAGGGTATCCGCAAGATCACCGAGCTGACCGCGATCGAGCACGTGCGCACCAACGAGTTCCGCCGCAGCGAGGAAAAAGAGATCACCCGCCAGAACGTGGACGCCAAGGAGGCGATCCTCGAACTGGAGCGGCGGCAGGCCGACGCCGAGATCAAGCAGCGCCGCGAGGTCGAGACCATGCGGGCGCGCGAAGAGGCCGAGATCGCCAAGGTGCAGGCGGAGGAGCGGCTTAAGTCGCAGGCCGCCGGCCTGCGCACGGACGAGCAGCTCGGCATCCAGCACCAGAACCAGCAGCGTGAGATCGAGGTCGCGGGCAAGAACCGCGAACGCGTGATCGCCATCGAGACCGAGCGCATCGAGAAGGACCGGCTGCTCGAGGTCATCGGCCGCGAACGCGAGACCGAGCTGTCCCGCATCGCCAAGGACAAGGAGGTCGAGACCGAGAAGCGGTCCATCGCCGAGGTGATCCGCGAGCGGATCGCGGTCGAGAAGACCGTGGCGGAGCAGGAAGAGAACATCAAGAAGCTCCGCGTCGTCGAAGAGGCGGAGCGGCAGCGCTCGGCGATCATCATCCGCGCCGAGGCCGAGGCGCAGGAAAACCTCGTCAAGGACATCAAGGCCGCGGAAGCCGCCGAGGCCGCGTCGAAGCACAAGGCCCGCGAGGAACTGACGCTGGCCGAGGCTCGCCAGCAGGCCGCCGAGCTGGAGACCAGGGCGAAGATCCGTCTGGCCGAAGGCATTCAGGCCGAGGAGGCCGCCGCCGGGCTCGCCGCCGCGCAGGTCAAGGAACGCGACGCCGACGCGCTGGAGAAGGTCGGCCGCGCCGAGGCCATCGTCGAACGCGAGAAGGCGATCGTGCTCGCCGACGCGATGCGCGACAAGCTCAAGGGCGAGGCCGAAGGTCTCACCGAGAAGGCCGCCGCGATGGCCGCCCTCGACACCGCCAGCCGCCAGCACGAGGAGTACCGCTTGCGCCTGGAGGCCGAGAAGGAGATCCGGCTCGCCGCGCTCAACGTGCAGCGCGAGGTCGCCGAGGCGCAGGCCACGGTGCTGGGGATCGGGCTGGAGAAGGCCGACATCGACATCGTCGGCGGCGAGACGATGTTCTTCGAAAAGGTCATCGGCTCGATCGGGGCGGGCAAGAGCGTGGACGGCTTCGTCGAGCACTCGGACGTCGTCCAGACCCTCGGGAAGGCGTGGCTCGACGGCTCGGGCAGCTTCACCGACGACCTGACGAAACTGGTCGGTTCGGTGAGCACGGAGGACGTGAAGAACCTGACGCTGTCGGCCTTCCTGGCCAAGCAGCTGCAGGCGGGCGGCCCGGACAGCGGCAAGGTGCAGGAGCTGCTGGCCATGGCGCAGCGGCTCGGCCTCGCTGACAAGTCCGTCGCCGCCCTCACCCCCGCGAAGCAGTGACGACGACCGAACCGGCGGCGGGAACGGAGCAGCTGGACGCGGGCACCTACGAGGTGCTCCGCGCCCGGCTCGCCGCACAGGCCGCCGAACTGGCGAAACGCGCGGACGAGCTCAACACGGCACGGCTCGGCGTCTTCGGCAGCGCGCAGCTCGCGCTGATCGGCACGGAGCGGATCCGCACCGCGAACAACTGCGTGCCGCGGGACGTCGTGTCGGTCGGCGGGCGGATGTTGTTCGGCTACAACGTCTTCATCGGCCTCAAACCGGAGACGACGGTCGACGACGTCTTCTCGCTACACGGCTTCAGCCATGACGAAGAAGCCTTCCGTTTCGACGACGTGCCCGCCGAAGAGCTGCCGGAACTGTTGCGCGACGAGCAGTTCGTCCGCGACTTCGCTGAGCTGTACCGGTACTACCGGCAGGCGAAGCTGCTGCAGCTGCGACGGGTCGAGGGCAAACTGCTCGCGGTGTTCCAGATCGGCCCGCGCACCGAGGACATCCGCGTGCTGCGTTGGGGGATCGCCGCGGACGGCAAGGTGTCCTATGTGGACAGCCGGGGCGAACGCGACCACGTCTTCCCGCCGTCGCACGACTTCGAATGGACCGAGACCAGCCGCGAGCAGCACGTCCTCGGGCGGCATCCGCACATCTCGATCGAGGACGACGTGTTCGTCGAGACCGTCGGCGGCAACCTGACGATCAAGGTCGAGAACAACACCGAAACCGGTGAGGGCGTCTACGCCGAACCGGTCGACGAGCCGCTGCAGAGCCTCGCCGACGCCGAGGTGTCCTACGCCAGGATCGGCCCGTTGATCCTGCTGAGGATCCTGCCCTACAAGGAGACCGCGTACCGGTACCTGGTGTTCAACACCCGGACGCGGGACGTGGTGCGCCTCGACGGGATCGGGCAGGCGTGCCAGCGGCTGCCCGAGGACCACGGGATCATCTTCCCCGGCGGGTACTACCTCGACACGGGTGTCAGCAAGACGTTCGACACCACCGTGGACGAGCTCGAATTCGAGCGCGTGATCCGCTCGCCCAACGGGGAGGACGTGCTCTACGTCTTCCACGCGCGGGCGGAGGGACGTTCGCTGCTCCTGCCGTACAACGTGATCCGCAAGGAGGTGTCGAACCCGATCCCGTGCCACGGGTACTCGCTGTTCGACGACGGCACGATGGTGCTGTTCCGCGCGGTGTCCGACGAGCCGAGCCGCGTGCATCCGATGCAGGTGTGGCGGACGCCGTTCCAATCGGACACCTTCGCCGCGTCGCAGCCGGCGGGCACCGGACCGCTGGAGCGGGTCGGCAACGCCGATCTGGTCCGCGGGATCTCCGACTGTCTCTCGATCGGCCGGATGGTCGACGAGATGGCGCCGTCGGCGGCGGTGTTCGAGGCCCTGATCGCCGCGTGCGCGCGGGTCTTCGACCACTACCACTGGCTCGGCGAGGCCGAACTCGGTGATCTGCGGTCGCCGCTGTCGGACGTCCGGGTCACCGCGGAGCAGGTGCTCGACGAGTTCGAGACCGTCACCTCGCTCACCGCGCAGGCGGCCGAAGCCGTCGAAGAGGCGGCCGCGGAGACCGCGTCGCTCGTGCGGAGGGTCCGCGGTGAGGCCCTGAACGCGGCCGACGCGTGGGTGCGCAGGCTCGCCGAAATGCACCGCGCGCGAGGGCATCTCGTCACTGTGCGGGAGCTGCGGTATGCCGACACCGGCCGGGTCGACAAGCTGATCGCCGATCTCGACACGGAATTCGGGGAAGCGGCTCAACGGGCCGTCCGGTTCCTGCAGGGCGAAGACGCGTTCACGAGCTATCACGCCGAGGTCGACGGGCTGATCGAAGCCGCGGGCGCGATCTCCACCGTCGCCGAAGCCGTCCCGGTCGCCGAGCGGCTGGACGAGCAGTCCGGCGGGCTCGAAGTCCTCACCGACGTCGTCGGCGGGCTGGACATCGCGGACGCCGTGGTGCGGACGAAGATCCTCGAACGCGTCGGCGAGGTCATCGGCGCGGTCAACCGGGCACGCGCCACCCTCGAAGCGCGGCGCAAGGAGCTGCTGGAGACCGAAGGCCGGGCGGAGTTCGCCGCCGAGTTCGCGCTGCTCGCGCAGGCGATCACCGGTGGGCTCGCGGTCGCGGACACTCCCGACCGTTGCGACGAGCAGCTCGGCAGATTGCTGCTGCAACTGGAAAACCTCGAATCGCGGTTCGGCGAGTTCGACGACTTCCTGGTGTCGCTCGGGGAGAAGCGCACCGACGTCTACGAGGCGTTCTCCTCGCGCAAGCAGGCGCTGCTCGACGAGCGGGCGCGTCGCGCGGACCGGCTCGTCGATTCGGCCGAGCGGATCCTCGCCAGTGTGACGCGCAGGGTCGGCACGCTCGGCTCGGTCGACGAGATCAACACCTACTTCGCCTCCGATCCGATGGTCGCGAAGCTGCGCAGCGTCGTCGCCGAACTGCGCGACCTAGGCGACCAGGTGCGCGCCGAAGAGCTGGAAGGCCGGGTCAAGGCCGCGCGCCAGGAAGCCGGGCGCGCACTACGCGACAGGCAGGACCTCTACGGCGACGGCGGCGAGACGATCCGCCTGGGCCGCAACACCTTCGCGGTCAACACGCAGGACATCGACCTCACCCTGGTGCCGCACGACGGCGGGATGAAGTTCGCGATCACCGGGACCGACTACCGCTCGCCCGTGCGGGATTCCGCCTTCGAGGAGACGCGGCCGTACTGGGATCAGTTGCTGGTCTCGGAATCGCCCGAGGTCTATCGCGCCGAGTATCTGGCGACGTCGATCCTGGCCGAACAGCCGGAGTTGGCCGAGGCCGATCTCCTGGAGGTCGTCCGGCGCGCCGCGGGCGATCGTTACGACGAGGGCTACGCGCGCGGCGTGCACGACCACGACGCCGCCGCGATCCTGGCGGTGTTGCTGCGCCTGCGGTCCGCCGCGGGGCTGCTGCGGTATCCGCCCGCCGCTCGTGCCGCCGCTCAGCTGTTCTGGGCTTTCGGTGCCGAAGAAGCGGCGAAGTCCGCCTGGACGACGCGTGCCGCATCGCTCGCCCGGGTCCGGGAGGCGTTCGGGCATACGACGGCGATCGACGCGCTGGCACGGGAACTCACCGAGGCGATGACCGCGTTCGCCGCGTCCTCGGGGCTGACGCTGGAGCTCGAACTCGCCGGCGAGTACCTGTTCGAGGAACTGGCCGACGCGTCGCCGGGTTTCGTCACCAGCGGCGGCGCGCGGACACTGCTCGACAAGTTCCGGCTCGACCGCCGGAGCTTCGCCGAAGACCTGCGCGCCCTCGAAGACCTCGCGGATCGGCATCAGCTTGCCGAAGCGTGGCTCCGGTCCTTTGTGGACTCAGCTGGTCTGCCCAGCGACGAGCTGGCGGAGGCCGTCGCGATCGAACTGGCCGACCTGCCGCGCTACGACTCCTCGGCGGAACTTTCGGCCACTGTGGACGGTCTGCTCGGCTCGCATCCGCGGATCGTGAACCGATCCCTGACGCTGCGACTGGACGAGACGCTGGCCAGGACGTTGCGGTTCCGGCGTGACCGGGTGCCGGGTTTCCGGGCGTACCAACGGCTGCGCAACGACCTGGTGGCGGCCGAACGGGACAGGCTGCGGCTGACCGAATACAAGCCGAAGGTGATGAGCGCCTTCGTGCGCAACAGATTGCTCGACGAGGTCTACCTGCCGTTGATCGGCGACAACCTCGCCAAGCAGCTCGGCGCGACCGGCGACGCGCGGCGGACCGACCAGTCCGGTCTACTGCTGCTCATCTCGCCGCCCGGCTATGGCAAGACGACGCTGATGGAGTACGTCGCGAGCCGCCTCGGGCTGGTGTTCGTCAAGGTGAACGGGCCCGCCCTCGGGCACGACGTCACGTCGGTGGATCCGGCGGACGCGCCCAACGCGACGGCGCGGCAAGAGGTCGAAAAGATCTCGTTCGCGCTGGAGCAGGGCAACAACGTGCTGTTGTATCTGGACGACATCCAGCACACGTCGCCGGAACTGCTGCAGAAGTTCATCTCGCTGTGTGACGCGCAACGGCGGATGGAAGGCGTGTGGGAGGGCCGAACGCGGACGTATGACCTGCGGGGCAAGCGGTTCGCGGTCTGCATGGCAGGCAACCCGTACACCGAGCAGGGCAAGCGGTTCCGCATTCCGGACATGCTCGCCAACCGTGCGGACGTGTGGAACCTCGGTGATGTGCTGTCGGGCAAGGAAGAGTTGTTCGCGCTGAGCTACATCGAGAACTCGCTCACCGCGAACACCGTGCTGGCCCCGCTGGTCTCGCGCGAACGGTCCGATGTGGACGTTCTCGTGCGGCTGGCCCGCGGCGACGGTTCGGTGCGGGCGGACCAGCTGAAGCACGCCTACTCGGCGACCGAACTGGAGCAGATCCTCGCCGTCCTGAGGAAACTGATCAAGGTGCAGCGGATCGTCCTGGCGAACAACCAGGCGTACATCGCCTCGGCCGCGCAAGCGGACTCGTCGCGGGTCGAACCGCCGTTCCAGCTGCAAGGCTCGTACCGCAACATGAACAAACTCGCCGGCCGGATCGTGCCCGCGATGAACGACGCGGAGCTGGAAGCGCTGATCGACGACCACTACGCCGGCGAAGCGCAGACACTCACCTCGGGCGCCGAAGCGAACCTGCTGAAACTGGCCGAACTACGCGGACGGCTGAGCCCCGCGGAGGCGCAACGCTGGGCCGACGTGAAGGCGGCCTACCTGCGCGCGCAAGCGCTGGGCGGGGACGACGAGGACCCGATGAGCCGCGCGGTCGGCGCTATGGGCTTGCTGGCGGATCGGGTCGGGGCGGTGGAGGCCGCGATCGAACGGGCTTCGGAGCGGATGGTCGTGCGGGATGTGATGTAGGGGTTGTGGTCGGGTGGCGGGAATCGGCAACGGCATGTCTCTGCTGGGATCTTGGTGCCGAGAATCGGCGATGCCGCACAGGCAGTCCGCTTCGTGTCCTAGTTGCCGAAAATCGGCAACTGCCTGCCCCACGCGCGAGGCCGAAAACTGTCGGTGGCCGGTCGTATGGTCGTGGGGTGGACACACATCCCGCGCCTGTGGCGCTACTGGAAAGACTCACCGACCCCGAGGTGCTGGAAGCGGTGAACGCTTCCGTCATTTCGTTGGACGACAAGGATTCCGTCGCTGTCGCGCAAGCGGCGTCGGCCGGGATCGCACGGCTGGAAGCGGTCCGGTTCCGGGCGCTTGCGCAACTGAAACGACATCGCGACGGCGCGCCGAGCGTCACGCAGGAAGTCGCTTTCGCTCTGTCTCTTGTGGACAATCATGCCGGTGCCATGGTCGCCGCGGCCGACGGGTTGACCACTCGCCTGCCTCGCACTCTGTCCCTGATGGACCAAGGAGAAGTGAGCGGCTTCGGCGCGATGAAGGTCGCCGCGGCCACCGCGTGGCTGTCGGACGAGGACGCCCGCACCGTCGATGTGCTCCTGGAGGATCGGCTGCCAGGCAGGAATTCTGATCAGATCCGGAAAGCGGCGAACCACGCCGCGACCACCGTCGACCGTGAGGGCGCCGAAGCACGGGCCGAACGGCATCGCGAAGGCCGTCGCCTGACCTTGCGGCAAGGCGAAACGGGAGTGGCGTCGATCGAGGTCGAAGACGGGCCAGTCGAGAAAGTCGCCGCCGCCTATCGGCGCATCGATCGGGAAGCGCGGGCGCTCAAGACCGGGGAGGAGACTCGCACCCTGGAGCAGCTACGCGCCGACGTCGCGCTCGATCTCCTGCTCGGCGGCCAAGGCGGCACCAGTGAACGCACCGAAGTGTTCCTGTATATGGACCTGTTCACTTATCTTGGCCTCAACGACGATCCCGCGGAGCTCGCTGGACACGGCACTGTCCCCGCGGCGCTGGCCCGGCACATCGCCACCGGCCCGAACACCGTGCTGCGTCGCATCATCACTGACCCGCTGTCTGGGCAGGTCCTCGATCTCGGCCGGGACCGGTACCGACCCAGCGCGGGCCTCGGTGAGTTTGTCCGGGTCCGGGACCGGGAATGCCGAAGACCCGGCTGCCACCGTCCCGCCCAGGCCTGCGACATCGATCATTCAGTGCCTTGGCAGCACGGCGGCCATACCAACGTCGACGAACTGATCGACCTCTGCCGGCGAGACCACCGCCTCAAAGACGAACCCGGCTGGACTTACCACCTCGCCGCCGACGGCACCCTCACCATCACCACCCCCACCGGGCAGAGCTACGACAGCTCACCCCCGCCGCTTCACCTGCCGCGCCCAAGGACACCGCTCGCCGACGAACCGCCGCCGTTCTGAGTCTCATTGCCGGAAAGTGGCGAGGGACGGCTAGGTCTCGCGGTTGGGGCCGCATCGTCGGAAACGGCGAGGTGCGCCGGGCCCGGCTTGGGCCTTCCAAAGAGGCCACTGACTCGCCACTAGACCTCGCGTCGCCGGAATGCGGCCACGGGCGATGCGTGCGGAGACGCTGCTTTGGTCCTTCAAGTTCACGGTCGGGTCTTGCTGTTTGGCGCGTCGCAGGAAAGTGGCGACGGGCACCCTGCGCGGAGGGCTCCGCGTTGGCCGTTCAAGGGCACACCGACAAGCGTCGCCGTTGGAGTGCGTTGCCGGAAAGCGGCCACGGGTGGCGTGTGCGGACGCGCTGCTTTGGTCCTTCAAGTTCACGGTCGAGTCTTGCTGTTTGGCGCGTTGCCGGAAAGTGGCGACAGGCACCCTACGCAGGGCTACGCGTTGGCCGAGAAAGGGCCGCCGCTGACAGGTCTCGTCACCGGACCCCGCGTCGCCGGAAAGCGGCCACGGATGGCGTGTGCGGCCGCGCAGCTTTGGCCATTCAAGTTCACCGCCAAGTCTCGCCACTAGACCTGCGTCGCCGGAAAGCGGCGACGGGCCCCCTGTGCGCAGGGCGCCACGCTGGTCGTGAAAGGGCCGCTGCTGATAGGTCTCGCCGTTAGACCCGTGTCGCCGGAAAGCGGCGACGGGCACCCTGCGCGGAGAGGCGCTGCGTTGGCCGTTCAAGGGCACATTGACAAGTCTCGCCGTTGGAGCGCGTGGCCGAAAAGCGGCGACGAGCACCCCTGTGCGCAAGCCTCCACGTTGGCCGTGAAAGGGCCGCCGCCAAGCCCCACCACAAACCTGCGTCGCCGAAAAGCGGCCACGAAAGGCCGGACGCACCACTCAAGACCCCAAAGCCGCCAACTGCCCAGCAGTGAGCCGTTCCACCAACGGAACCGCCCGATACTCCCCATCACGACAGTCCACCCGAACCGGGCCCGCGATATGCGGATGCTCTTCAGCCACCCGCAAGGCGGCCGCAGTCCGCTCAACAGACCAGTCGAGGGCCGAAGCGAGAGCCACAAGGGAAAACCCCCGTCCGGCGTGCAGGAGTGCGGCGAGCACGGTCAGGGCGTCACCGGCGAAGACGGCGACGCGGTCGTCGTGCATGATTTCGTCGATGCGCGCGTGGAATCGGGAGAGGTCGTCCATGCGGGCGCCCGCGGGGGTCGCGACGCCGAGGACTTCGGCGCCCTGACGGGAGACCTTGACCCATTCCTGGTTCGAGCGGACGCTTTCGGCCCACACGCGCTGTGGCATTTCCTCGTCGATGACGTATTGCTCTCGCCGGCCGTCGCGTTCCCGTTTGAGCATGGCCTGTGCTTCGAGGTAGGCGACGGCGTTCGAGATCGAGGCCGGACTGACCTGGAGCCGCCGGGCGAGCTGGGCGGCGGTGAGCACGCCGTCGTCGCTGACGGCCAGGCACGCGAGGACCCGTGCGGTCATGCGCGGCAGTCCGGTCGCCACGATCATTTCGGCGAAGTCGGTTTCGAAGGCGCGCACGGCTTCCGGGTCCCGTCCGTAGCCGTTCTCGACGACGGGGACGGCGCGCGGTTGCGGTTTGCGGCGCCGCGCGCGTTCGCCGGTGACACGGGTCGCTTCTTCGGCGCGATAGCCGGAACGGCCGCTGTTGCGCGCGACCTCACGGCTGATGGTCGACGTCGGCCGCCCGAGCCGCCGGGCGATCTCGGCGTAACCGAGGCCGTCCTTGAGCCAGGACGCGATCAGCCGTCGATCCTCCTGCGTCAGCCTGCCGCCCGGCATGGCACCTCCTGTGCGTTCACGCGCAGCTCATTGCAACGAGGCGTTGCATTCACCGGCACGGCCGTTGCAACGATTTCCGGAAATCTACCAGCAAGAACGGCAGAAAGGCCAGCCCATAGCTTTGAGCGATCTGTAAATGCAACGTAGCCTTTGGGTATCGGTAAAAACTGGGAGGAACAGCTATGACCACCTCGGTACCCCATCTCACCGAGCTACCCCTCGAACGACCGAAGGGCTGCCCCTTCGACCCGCCCGCCGAGCTCGGCGCGCTGCGCGACGAGCATCCGCTGGTCCGGCTGACGTTCCCCGACGGGCACGAAGGCTGGCTCGCGACGGGGCACGCGATCGCCCGGGCCGTCCTCGCGGATCCGCGGTTCAGTGCCCGGCAGGAGTTGATGCACTCGCCGCTGCCGGGCGCGGCCGCGATGATGGAGATGCCGCCGGCGGCCCCGGGCATGTTCATCAGGATGGACGGCGCGGAGCACGCGCGGTACCGCAAGCTGCTCACCGGCAAGTTCACCGTCCGCCGGATGCGGCTGCTCTCCGAGCGGGTGGAGCAGGTGACCACCGAATGCCTCGACGCGATGGAAGGGCAGGGAACGTCGGCCGACCTGGTGACGGCCTTCGCCCAGCCCATTCCGGCGCTGATGATCTGCGAGCTGCTCGGCGTTCCCTATGAAGACCACGAGTTCTTCCGCCGCAACGTCCTGCCGCTGAACCAGCCGGACGCCCCGGCCGGGGAGCAGGAAGCCGCCATCAACGCGCTGGGCGAGTACCTCTACAAGCTCATCGTGGCGAAACGGGCCGCGCCGACCGACGACATCCTCGGCGAGCTGACGACCACGGAACTCACCGACGAGGAGCTCACCAGTATCGCGTTCCTCTTGCTGGGCGCCGGTTTGGACACGACGGCCAATATGCTCGCGCTGGGCACTTTCGCCTTGCTGCAGCATCCGGACCAGCTCGCGCTCTTGCGTGAGGACCCGGAGCGCATCGAAGGCGCGATCGAGGAGCTGCTGCGCTACCTGACCATCGCGCACACCGGCGCGCGCACCGCGCTCGAAGACGTCGAGATCGGCGGCCAGCTCGTCAAGGCCGGGGAGGCGGTCGCGCTGTCGGGGATGGCGGCCAACCGCGATCCGCTGAAATTCACCGATCCCGACCGGCTCGACGTCCTCCGGAACGCCGCCGGGCACGCCTCCTTCGGGCACGGGGTCCACCAGTGCCTCGGCCAGCAGCTCGCGCGGGTGCAGATGAAGGTCGCTTTCACCGGGCTGCTCGCCAGGTTCCCGAACCTGCGCCTCGCCGTGTCCGCCGAAGAGATCCCGATGCGGACGGATTCCGACATCTACGGGGTGTACGCGCTCCCGGTGGCGTGGGACTGATCGCGATGAAACTCGAAGTGGACCGGGAACGCTGTGTGGGCGCCGGAATGTGCGTGCTGACCGCGCCCGGGGTGTTCGAACAGGATGAGGAAGACGGCCGGGTCCGGTTGCTGGACCCCGAACCGGCCGACATCGGCGACGCCGTGCAGCTGTGCCCGGCGGCGGCGATCACGGCGAACGGTTGAAAACCCAGGCCAGGGGGTGCCGGGCGGGCACCCCCTGGCCACGGGATCAGCCGACCTCCGCGAGGACCTTGCCCGCGTCGGCGCTCGGCACCGCGGTGCCGGCGTAGAGCTGCTGGACCCGGGCCTTCTCCTGAGCGTTCGGGTTCACGCTCTTGCAGCTGACTCCGCCGGTCGAGCCGGACATCAGCGACGAGCACGGGCCGGGCTTCACGTCGGGCAGGCCGAGGCTGTGCCCGAGTTCGTGGGAAGCGATCCGCGGCGTGTAGTAACCCTGCTGGACGGCCTGCCTGCCCATCCACACGGTGACCGTGCCGCTCGGGCGGACCGGGCCGAGCGTGGCGCGCGGCCAGCCGTTGTCGGCGATGACCCGGATGTTGACCCGCTGCCCCGGCGTCGCCTTCACGATACGGACGTTGGTGACGTTGGTGTTCCAGACGTTGACGCCGGCGGCCACCGCGTCCTTGAACTCCGCGGCCTGGCTGTCGTCGTAGGTCAGGGTGGTCGCCATGATCTCGGCGGCACCGGCGGAGGGTGCCGTGAGCATCGAGACGGAGAGCGCGGCGCCGGTGAGCACCGCGGCGAAGGTACGTCGAAGCACGTTGAACTCCTCGCGTTAAGGCGTGCTGGAATTTCGGAGCACTGTCGACCCTGAACCCTCCGGGGTCGCCGGGGTACCCGCCGATAGTCGCCTGTCGTTAACCATGATCTTGACGCGACCGGAAGACTGTGCCGTTATGACGACGGCGCGTTTCACCGGACACGAAGCACCGATCCTCGCGGTCGCGGTGAAGGGAAACCGGCTGGTCACCGGGGGTGCGGACCGGACGGTGCGGGTCTGGGACCTGGAGACCGGAGAGCAGCGTTTCGCGCTGAGCGGCCATGATCGGCCGGTGCTGGCGGTGGGTATCTCGGGTCAGTACGTGGTCGGTTGCGATGGGGCGACGGTGCGCCGCTGGCGGATCACCGGTACCGGCGCGCATCCCCCGGAGGTCCAGACCACTAAGCGGACCGTGGCGGTCGCGGTGGCGAAGGACTTCGCCGTGTCCGGCGCGGGAAGCACCGTCGAGGTCCGGCGGCTGGACGGTGCGACGGCGCGGACCCTGCGCACCGGCGGCCCGGAGGTCGAGTCGGTCGCGGTGACCCCGGACGGCCGCGTCGTCGTCGCCGGGGACGACGCCGGTGGCGTACGGCTGTGGGACCGGGAAATCGTTTCCCACTACCGGTTCGGCGGCGCGGGCGCGGTCCACGTGGTGGCGATCTCGGCCGACGGCGAGCAGGTGCTGTCCGCCGAGGGCGAGATGGTCCGGTTGTGGGGGCGCAAGGGCGATCCGGCCCTCGTCTTCCCCGGGCACACCGGTGTGGTGCGGGCGCTGGCCTTCGGCGCGGATGGCAAATTGGTGCTTTCCGGCGGTTCCGACGGCGAGGTCCGCGTCCGCGAGATCGACGACCCGCGGGACTACACGCTCCTCAAGGGACATCAGGGGAACGTCCGGGCGATCGTCTGCACCGCGGGCAACGAGAAGATCGTCACGGTCGGGGACGACCGCACGATCCGGGTGTGGGACCGCTTCGGCAACCAGATCGACGGCACCGGTTTCGTCGAGCCCAAACCGGGCCGGGCGCGGCCGCGGATCACGCCCGACGTCGAAAGCCCCGTCGACCTGATCGGCTTCCACGACGACGTGCGCACCCTCGCCGCCGTCATCGCCGACCGCGAGACCAGCCCGCCGCTGTGCGTCGCGCTGCTGGGCCCGTGGGGTTCCGGCAAGTCGAGTTTCGTCCGCCAGGTGACCGACCGGGTGGCCGAACTGGCGCGCCGGTCCCGCGGCGACGCCGCGAACAGCGTGTTCACCGGTGAGATCCGGCAGATCCGGTTCAACGCCTGGCAGTACCACGACGACCATTTGTGGGTCGGCTTGGTGGACCACCTGTTCCGCAATCTCGGCGCACCCGAGACGCACGCGGACGCCGGCGAGGTCCGCGCCGAACGCGAGGAGCTGCGGAACCGGCTCGCGGGGCTGAAGGCCGTCAAGGCGGATTCCCCGCTCACCTGGCGCTGGCGGCTGCTGGTCTCCGGGGTGGACCGGGCCGAACGCCGTCGGCGGAGGCTCGCCGTCGCGGGGTACGCGGTGCTGGGCGTGCTCGGTGCCGCCGCGGCGATCGCCGGCTGGGCCTTGTGGCACAACGCGATCCTCGCGGCGGCGGGTGCCGTCGTCGCGCTCGGCGCCGTGCTGACCCCGGCGCTCACCACCGCCAGATCCGCGCTCGCGCCGGTGAAGTCCACATTGGACAGGCTGCGGCACGACGTCGACAAACGCGCGGAAAGGTTCGAGGCCGAGGTCCGGGAGACGGAGGAACGGCTGCGGCGGCTGGACGCGGCCAGCAGGCTCGGCGATCTCATCGAGGAGGCGAAAACCGGGAGATACGGGGACTACCAAGGGGTTTTCGCCCGGGTCCGGGAAGATCTCGCGAATCTGAGCGCCGATCTGGTGGACGCCAGGGAGGAATGGCTGCGGGCGGGCGGCAAGGGCAAGCCGCCGCTGGAACGGATCGTGCTCTACATCGACGATCTCGACCGCTGTCCGCCGTCGAAGGTGATCGAAGTGCTGGCCGCGGTGCATCTGCTGCTGGCGCTGCCCGCGTTCGTCGTGGTGGTCGCGGTCGACCCGCGGTGGTTGCGGCGCTGCCTCGACCAGCACCACGAGGAACTGTTCGGCGCGGGCGAGGCGCGGCGGGCGGAGTACCTCGACAAGATCTTCCAGATCGTGTTCGCCCTGCGCCCCATGGGAACCGCGGCGGACGAGCTGATCGACGCCCTGATGCCGATCGAGGAACGGGAACCGGGGCCGTCCGAGCCCGAAGAATGGCCGGAGGAGGAGGGCAGCCCCGAAGACGGCGAAACAAGGGAGGTCGTCGTCCAGGAAACGGCCCCGCCGACGTTCTACAACATGCGGCCGGACCGGTTGCGGCTCACCGAGGTCGAACGCGCTTTCGTCCACGTACTGCGGAAAAGGCTGAACACGCCGCGCGAGATCCGGAAGCTGGTCAACCTCTACCGTCTCGTGCGCATCGGTATCCCGGACGCGGAACTGGCGCGTTTCGTCGACGGTCCGTACCGTGCCGTGCTCGTCCTCCTGACCCTGCTGGTCGCCGATCCGGACGCCGCGCGCAAGACGTTCATCGCCCTTTCCGACGGGGAGTCGTTACGGGAGGCCTTTCCACCTGAATGGCGGCTGGACGCCGAATCCTTCGATGATCTACAGGTCTACCGGAATTGGGTGGGCACCCTCGCCCGTTTCAGTTTCGAAACCTACGATCTCGTGACCGAGGAGGCGGAACCGGGAACCACGTTGTAGCTACACTTGCCCGCTACGACGGCTAGGGGGCGGCGCATGCGGAGAACAGGCTGGCTATCGCTCGTCTTCGGCGCGCTCGTCGGGACGCTCGTGATCGTCCTGCTCGCCACCATGGTCACCCCGCCCTCGAACGCGACCAGGCCCGACTGCGTCCGCCTGATCACCAGTTCCTCCACGGAGAAGGGCGATCTGATCGCCGAACTGGCCGAGCGGTACAACAACACCGGCCGGACGTTCGACGGCGGCCGGTGCGCGAGGGTCGAGGCGCACAAGAAGACCTCGGGCGCCACGCTCGACCTCATCGCCGACGGCTGGAACGACCTCGACCAGCACCACCCCGAGCCCCAGGTCTGGCTGCCCAGTTCGTCGCTCTGGCTCGATCTGCTGCGCCAGCGCGGAAAGGGCGAACGGATCAAGTCCGGGCCGAAGACCTCGCTCGCGACCAGCCCGATGGTGATCGCGATGCCCGAGCCGATGGCCAAGGCGATGGGCTGGCCGGGCAAGACCCTCGGCTGGGGTGACGTACTGGAAGTGAACCGGAACGGCGGCTGGGCCTCGAAGGGCGCGGCGTACGCCCAGTGGGGGAACTTCACGCTCGGCAAGGACAACCCGCGGCGGTCGACGTCCGGGCTGGCCGCGACCATCGCGACCTATTTCGCGGCGACGGGCGGCGACTACGGCAAGATCGGCACCGCGGAGACCGTGCAGTTCGTCCGCGGGATCGAGGCGTCGGTCGCCTACTACAGCGACGATTCGGTGGCCTTCCTGAAGACGCTGTACGACGAGGACCGCAAGAAACCGACGCCCTACATCAGCGCGATGGCGATGCAGGAGCAGATGGTCTACCTCTACAACCGCGGCGTGCCGACCGGGGATCCGGCGCAGCTGAAGGCAAACCCCGTCCCGCCGCTGCGCCCGCTGGTCGCCGTCCACCCCAGGGAAGGGACGATGCTGATCGACCATCCCTTCCTGGTCACCGCGAACGCGTCCCCGGAGCAGCAGTCGGCGGCCAAGGACTTCTACGACTTCCTCCTGGAGGCCGCCCAGCAGGATCGGTTCCGTGAGCTCGGATTCCGCGACCCCGGCGGTAACGGGACCCCGGAGCTGGCCGGGGTCGTGGGCACCCAGGGAGCCCAGGAGCCGCCGAAGATCGGCGTCCCCACCGGCGAACAGATCCAGAAGATGCTGGACGGCTGGGAGTACACGCAGCGGCGGGGCCGGATCCTGCTGGTACTGGACCTGTCCGGCTCGATGAACGAACCGTTCGACAAGAACCGCAAGGACAAGCCGTACTCCGAAAGCCGGATCGCCCTGCTGAAACCCGCGATCCGGAAACAGCTCGAGTATCTGCATCCCGAAGACGAGGTCGGGCTGTGGACGTTCTCCGACGGGTACGAGGAAAAGATGCCGATCGGCAAGGTGAAGAACGTCCGCGGCCCGATGCTCGACCTGGTCGAGAACCTGACCCCGAAAGGCGATACGGCGCTGTACCAGACCGTGATGGCCGCGAACGAGAAGATGCGGCGCGAGTTCGACCCGAACCTGATCAACGCCGTCGTCTTCCTGACCGACGGCGAGAACACCGAGGCCGGGACGAAGGAGCAGGTGCTGCAGAACGTCGACGCCGAGCGGCTGGACAACTCCGTCCGCATCTTCACCATGGCCTACGGCGCGCAGGCCGACAGCCGCGTCCTCGACGAGATCGCGCAGAAGTCCAAGGCCCGCAGCTATCAGGCCGTCGACCCGCACGGCATCGACAAGATGTTCGTCAACGTGTTCAGCAACTTCTGACATGGCCGAGTACGACAACCGGCCGTTCCACGTCGTCGCGGTGGTGCTCGGCCTGATCGCCGGGATGATCGGCCGCGCGGTGACCTATCCGCATCCGCAGGCCTGGCTTTTCGGTGCTGTCGCGGCGTTGGCCGTGCTGGTCCCGGCCGAGACCGCGTTCTTCGTGCTGAACGGCAGGCGCCGGAGGCCGGCGCGGGAGAAGCGCGCGCCGGAGCCCGCCGCCGCCTTCGATCACTACAGCCTGCTCGGCCGGGCGCTGACGGCCATCGAAACCGTGCGGCCCGGGGAGACGGAGTTGTCCGGCGTCTTCCGCCGGGCGGTGACCCGGCTCGAAAACCGCAAGGACCGCAACGCCCCCGAAGTCGTCGAGCTGCGGGTGACGGTGAAGCAGACCACCGAGAAGCTGGAGCGACACGCGCGGGACGAGAACCCTGATCCGGTGATGCTCGTCGAGCGGATGAGGCTGTACCGGGAAACGCTCGAAGACGCCCTCGCGGCGGTCGAACCACGGTGAGTGTTCGGTGGCGAACAGACTACGGCCGTGCGTCATGCTGATCTGAGGGCATGCCGTTGATCGGGCGCCGGGTTGTCGAGGGCGTGGAACATGTGGTCGTACCGGTGGAGCACCGGTTCAGCCTGGAGGAGGCCGTGCTGGCGGTGATGGCCGCCAAGAGCACCGTGCGGCCCGCTCCGGGGATCAAGGTCGCTCCGCTGAAGGTGTCGGAGGTACGGTCAGCGCTGCTCTATGCGGCGAAACACGCCGACAGACGACACCAGATCGTGGACAGCTACTTCGTCGAGGCCGAAGACGGACCGTTGCACCGGTTGGCCGAGTGGATCAGATCGGAACTGGTCCGGCTGGGCATCTTCACCACCCACGACGGTTCCGCCGCCGGATCGGGTGGCCGATTCGGTTACTCTCCGCGATAGGTGTTCACGACTGCCTGGGAGGGTGTCTCGTGGGTTTGGGCCAGGAGGCCGCCGAAGAAAGAGAACGTCCGTTCCTGGAGCGACTGGACGAACCCGTCCGCGCCCGGTTGCTGGAGATGGGCACCCCGCAGACCTACGAGGGACGGCAGGCGCTCATGCGGGCGGGCGAACCCGGCGACTTCGTCATGCTGCTGCGGCACGGCTACGTGAAGGTGACCAGCGCCGACCGGATGGGCGCGACGGTCATCCTCGACGTCGGGGTCCCCGGCGATCTGCACGGCGAGATCGCGGTGATAGCGGGCGGTATCCGGATGGCCGACGTCGTCGCCATCGAAGAAGTGCACGTCCGGCGCATCGCGGCGAGCGAGTTCAACCGGTTCCTGCTGGAACATCCGGCGGCGATGCGGGAGGTGCTCGTCAGCGTCGCCCGCCGGTTCGTGCTCGCCCAGCGGCAGCGGACCCAGTCGTGGAAACCGCAGGCGGTGGCCAGGGTCGCGACCAGATTGGACTACCTCGTCGACGTCTGTGGCATCCGGACACCCGACGGCTGGCGGATCGGGATCCCGTTGAGCCAGGACGAACTCGCGCAGTTCATCCCGATGGGCCGGACCATGGTCGCGCAGGCACTGGACAAACTCCGGAAGGCGGGAGTGGTGGCCAGTTCGCGCCGGGCGATCACCGTCATCGACCGCGAGGCATTGCGGGTGGTCACGGAAAAAGGTGTGACTTAGCTCACTGGCGTTGACCTGCGCGAGGTCATGTTTTGTTCGGTTCCGAACAGAACTTCCGGTGAGGAGTGGGAACACTGCTTCCTGCCGCCAGTTTTCACCGATCAGGGGAGGGGTCGCAGAGATGCAGGTGCTGACCTCAGGCCGATACAACGCGCACACCCACGCCGTCCTGTCCGTCGACATCGTCGGTTCGTCCAAGGCCAGTGACGACCTGCTGGACCCGATGAAGACCGAGATGGAAACGCTGGTTTCCCGCTCGTTCACCGCGGTCGGGCTCGCGCCGGGGGAAGCGCGTCACTTCCGGGAGACCGGGGACGGGCTGATGGTCGCGTATCCGGACCACGCCGTCGGCCAGCTCTGCGAGGTCGTGTTCCATCTGGACCATCTACTCCGGACCCGCAACCGCTACGCCCGGGTCCCGATGCGGGCGCGCGTGGCGGTCCACATGGGACCGATGGCGGACAACCACCGCTACCACCGCACGTACATCACGCTGACCCGGCTGCTGTGCGCCTCCACCTTCAACGACGCCGTGGGCTACTGGTGCCGTTCGGATCCGACGGGCGACAAGTTCGGCGCCGGGATGATCGTGTCGCAATCCGTGTGGCGCAACGTGGTCGAGCCGTTCGGGGTCGCGCTGGTCCCGCCCGCCCGCTGTGCCCGGATCAGCGTCACCACCCCGGATTTCGCGGACAGCGCGTGGATCCACCTGCCCGGCCTGGACGCGGAAGCGGTCCTCGCCGAACTGAACCCGGCCGTCGCGGTGCCGCTCGTGTTCGACCGGGTGAGCCGGTTGTCCACGACGGCCTGACCCAGACCGGGCGGTCCGGTTTCCAGGGAGGGAAAACCGTATCGCTCGCCGGTTCCCGGCCCGGTACCCCTACGCCGGGCCGGGAACCGGACCCCCGGCGCGGGGGTGGGGGCGCGGGTCATCCCCGCCGCGCCCCCACTTGCTCCGTCCGCTACTGCCGGCAGCGCTTACCGCTGTTGACGCACTTCACCAGCTGGTTCATCAGCCGCTGCGACATGACGTTCGCGAAGTCGTCGTGGTCGGAGCGGGGATTGTGCTTCTCCTGCGCGAACGCGTCGACCGCGTACTGTCCGGCGGCCTGAACCTCAGGCGGGATGTTGTACACCAGCGTGATCCGCAGCTGCGGCACGTTCTTGAAGCCCCGCGGGCATTTCCCGTTGCGGTCGGAGAACACGATATGCGTCCGGTGGTTCGCGCTGTCGGTGTTCTTCCCGTCCCAGCAGTTCGGGAACGAGTGGATCCGCGTGACCTTGCTGCCCCGCGGGCAGATCGGGTACAGCTCGGTGAGCCGGTCTTCGAAACCGGTACAGGTCCAGCTGGGCCGCGCGTTGGCCGGGCCGTTGGTGCTCTGCTTGGCGTCGCCGTAGAGCACGCGCAGGAACTTCGGCATCGCGACGACCCGGCGGGCGCCGCCGCTGGTGAAGGTCAGGTCGACCTTTTCGGCGCGCTGGATCTCGCCTTCGTTGTCGCCGATCTCGTTGTTGTCGTTCACGCCGGGCAGGTCGGCGGCGTTGCCGTCGGACTTCTTCTTCTCGGCGTCGCCCGCGGCGTTGACGTTGCTGTTGTCGCCGCCGTTGTCGAGGCCGCCCTCGCCGTTCTGCTTCACCGCGCAGCCGGCGAGCTGCTCTTCGTCCTTCGCGACCGGCCGGCCCGCCTGTCGCATGGTGTCGCTGATCTGCTTGATCGACGGCTTCCGCTTGTTCTTCAGCTCGTCGAGCACCTGGCCGGCCTGTTTTCCTTGCGCCAGCTGGTTGTTCGCGTTCTCGGACTCCCGGTCGAGTTCGTCGAGGTTCTCGTCGACCGCGGGCATGGCCTGGTCGGGCACCTCTTCGAGTTCGCTGGCGACGTCGGGGCAGTCGACCTGAGCGGCCGCTTCGTCCTTCGCCGCGTTCGCGCGGTCGGCGGCGAGTTTCTCTTCGTTCGCCGCCTCGTTTTCTTCCTCTTCCTCGGTGTTGATCCGGATGACCGGCCAGAAGTAGGCCGACTTGTCCCCGTTCTTGCACGTGGTGCCCGCGCGCAGCAGGCTCTTGTTGTTCGAGTCCGCGTTGGTCGACAGGTTCCCGACGTAGTCGTGCAGATGCTCGGCTCCATTGCGGACACCGGGCTGCGCGATGAAGTTGTCGCCGTTGAAGTGGCCGTTCTCGTTGCGGCCGCAGTCCACGGTGAACGTCCCTCGTGCGCCCCGTTTCGCGAGGTCGAGGTTGACGTTGTTGCCGCGGGGGACCTTCGTGATGTCGATGAAGAAGGATTTGTCCGCGCCGTCGGCCCTGGCGGCGTCGGGGGTTCCGGTCGTGTTGAGCACGACGATCCCGCCGACGGCGAGGGCGAGGGCGGTGGCGCCCGTGGCGACCTTGGTGCGGCGCGCCATGCGATGGCGGCCGGCGGTTCTTTGGTTACGGGGCATGAACTTGTTCACCTCGTTCGGTGTCGTTGCGCGGAGCCCGGGGGATGCGGCGCCGGCGGCACCGGCGTCACTGACTCCGCGTTGGCTGAAACGGCCCCGACCGACAGCCGGTTCAAAACGCGACCTCGCCGTTATGCTTTCGTTACCTGGCGGCGGTGGTGATAGGCGAGTCCCAGAACGATGGTGATCGGTCCCCACAAGGCGAGCGGCGCGAGGCAGATCGTGGCCAGCGTTTCCCAGGCCTCGTTGACGTAGGCGGCGTTTTCGGCGACGCCGAAGAGGGTCAGCCTGCGGCCGTCACCGAGGGGGATCGAGCTGAAGAGCGCGGTGAGGATCAGGCCTCCGGCCACGGCGGGAACGACCGCCGCGAGCGGCCGGATCGGTTTGCCGCCGACGAACGGGATCCACCGGGGTGCCACCTCGCCCCAGCCCCGGACCAGGCCGATCGCCAGGATCGCGAGCACCTCGGAAACCACGCTCAGCGTGAGGACGTACGGGATGCTCAACCAGTAGTCCGGCATCGCGCGATCGTGGACCTGCCCCATTTCGAAATGCACCGCGAAGGGCAGCCGCCACAGGCACGAAGGCAGCAGGAGCCAGGGGAGCGCGTAGGCCAAGCGCGTCGCCCAGCGGGGAACCGGCCGCTCCGTGTCGCTGACGACCGGGGGACGGTGAAGGATCTTCATGAAGTCGATCCTGTCGCCGTGAGGCGCCGGAAAGATCACTCGCGCGGACAAGCGTCCTCCTTCCGGAGAGGGAAAAGGCCCGGCCTCGGGGCAGTCGAGGCCGGGCCGGTTTCCCACTGATCAGACGTCCACCTTGTCCTTGGGCTCCGCCTCGGTGGCGGTGGGACGGGCAGGCAGGAAACGCTTGATCACCGGGAAGAACAGGATCACCAGGATGATCACGTAGACCACGATCGCGAACGGGGTGTTGAACAACCCGGTCAGGCTGCCGTCGCTCAGTTGCAGCGCGCGCCGCATCTGCTGTTCGGCGGCCGGGCCGAGGATGACGCCGATGATCGCCGGCAGCACCGGCAACCCGTAGCGGCGCATCGCGAAGCCGATCAGGCCGATCACGAACATCACCAGCAGATCGAAGATGTCCGCGTTGACCGCGTACGCGCCGACGCTGGCGAAGAACAGGATGCCCGCGTAGAGGTACGGCCGCGGGATCCGCAGCAGCTTCGCCCACAGCGGCGCCAGCGGCAGGTTCAGCACCAGCAGCAGGGTCAGCCCGACGAACAGCGAGGCGATCAGGCCCCACACCAGCGACGACTCCCGCTCGAACAGCAGCGGCCCCGGCTGGATACCGTACTGCTGGAACGCCGCCAGCATCACGGCCGCGACCGCGGTGGTCGGCAGGCCGAGCGTCAGCATCGAGACCAGCGTTCCGGCGGCGGAGGCCGACGCCGTCGCCTCCGGGCCCGCGACGCCTTCGATGGCGCCCTTGCCGAACTCGTCCTTGTGCTTCGAGAGCCGCTTTTCCGTGACGTAGGAGAGGAACGTCGGGATCTCGGCGCCACCGGCGGGCACCGCGCCGAACGGGAACCCGATGACCGGACCGCGCAGCCACGGTTTCCACGTCCGCTTCAGATCGGCACGCGAGAGCCACGGCCTGCCGACCGGGATCGGTTTGAACGCGTTGCGCCGCAGATGCGCCGCCACCCAGAGCGACTCGCCGACCGCGAACAGCGCGACCGCCACGATCACGACGTCGATGCCGTCCGCCAGATGCAGCGAACCGAAGGTCAGCCGCGACTGCCCGGTCATCTCGTCCAGGCCGACCAGTCCGAGGGTGAGCCCGATCAGCAGCGACGCCACACCGCGGATCCGGGAACTGCCGAGCACCGAGGTGACCGCGATGAACGCCAGCACCATGATCGCGAACAGATCCGGCGCGCCGATGTCGACGGCGTGCTTCGCGATGATCGGGGCCAGCACGACCAGCGCGATCGTGCCGAGGATGCCGCCGACGAAATGCCCGATCGCGGCCGCCGCAAGCGCTTGCGCGCCGCGGCCCTTGCGGGCCATCGGGTTGCCGTCGATGGCCGCGACCACCGCAGCGCTCTCACCCGGCGTGTTCAGCAGGATCGACGTCGTCGAACCGCCGAACATCCCGCCGTAGTAGATGCCGGCGAACATGATGAACGCGCCGGTGGGCTCCAGCCCGTAGGTCACCGGAAGCAGCAGTGCCACCGCCATGGCCGGGCCGATTCCCGGCAGGACACCGATCGCGGTGCCCAGCAGTACCCCGATCGCCGCCATCGCGATATGGGTGGGGGTCAGCGCGGTGCCGAAGCCGTCGATGAGTTGCTGGAACATCAGAACACCTCCATCAACGGGCCACCGGGGAGCGGGACTCCGAGCAGGTTGTTGAAGATCAGGAAGGTCACGACGGACATGCCCGCCGCGATCAGCGGGTCACGCACCAGGTTGCGGCTGCCGAGCGCGTACGCCGCGCCCCAGAACAGGATCGCGCCCGAGATCGGGAACCCGACCAGGCCGATCAGCGCCGCGTTGGCGAGGAAGGCGCCGCACAGCAACAGCACCGTGCGCAGGTCGGCGGGCGCGGTCAGGTCGACGTCCTCGCCGCCCTCGGCCTCGCCCTTGCCGCCGCGCAGCACGTCGCGTGCCAGCAGCACGGCGACGAGCAGCAGCAGCGAGCCGACCAGGATCGGCACCGCCTTCGGTCCCACCGGCCCGCGCTGGGCGAAGTCGGTGGGAATGCTCAGCGCGTCGGTGAGCACCAGGACACCGAGCACCACGAGCCCGACGCTCACCCCGAGTTCGGAGCGCTCCTTAAGCCACGTGGTCGTCATGCCAGACCCAGCTCTTTCAGCACCGTTGCCACTCGCGTGTTCTCCTCTTTGAGAAACGAACCGAACTGCTCACCTGGCGCGAAAGCGCCGGTCCATCCGTTGCGCTGCAAGGCTTCCTGCCACTGCGGCGTCTTCTGCAGCCGCTCGAACAGGCTCACCAGCTTCGCGCGGTCCGATTCGGCGATCCCGGGAGGCGCGACGATGCCGCGCCAGTTGGTGAACTTGACGTCCACCCCGGACTCCGAAAGCGTCGGCGCGTCGATCCCGGGGATCCGGTTCGCACTGGTCACCGCCAGCACCCGGAGCGTGCCCGCCGCGATCTGGTCGCGGTACTCGCCGACCCCCGAGACGCCGAACGCGACCTTGCCGCCGAGGACCGAGGCGAGCAGTTCACCGCCGCCGTCGAACTGGACGTAGTTGACTGCCTTGGGCGCGAGCCCGACGGCCTTCGCCATCAGCATCGGCGCCAGGTGGTCCGGCCCGCCGGGCGACGAACCGCCGCCGACCTGCACCGCGCCGGGGTCCTTCTTCCAGGCCTCGATCAGCTGGCCGATGTTCTGGTACGGCGAGTCCTTGCCGACCACGACGATGTCCGACTCTTCGATCAGCTTCGCCACCGGTGTGGTGTCGAGCAGCGAAGACGGCGACTTGTTCGTGAACACGCTGCCGACGACGCCGAGGCCCATCGACATGACGAGTTTGCCGTTGCCGCGTTCGGCCACCGTGCGGCCGAGGCCGACCGTGCCGCCGGCGCCGGGGAGGTTGAACACCTCCGCGTTGCCGAGCAGGTCGGCGTCCTCCATGGCCTTGGTCGCGGTCCGCGCCGTGATGTCGTAACCGCCGCCGGGCGCGTTGGGCACGAGTACCCGCAACGACCGGATCTGCGAGCCCTCGTCGGCCTCGCCGCCCGGGGTGAGCAACGGTGGCACCAGCAAGACGGCGACGAGCGCCGCCGCGATGGCCAACCAGTTACTGGGCTTCACTGTGATCCCCGCCTCTCTGCCGCGTGGTTGGACATGTTGCACTCGTGTAAACAGAGATGTCTCGCTTAGACGCCTAAGGGTTCTTTTGTTCTTTGTGGTCACGCGGAGGTGGCGATGGGTGCTCGGGGTTCACTGGCCCGCCAGCTCCTCGTGTGGCAACTGGTAGTCGTCACCTGCCTACTGTGCGCGGTGGGCGTGCTGGCCGTCGTCCAGGCGGGGAACAACTTCCGCACGACCGAGGGACGCCGGGCGCTTTCGGTCGCGGAGAGTGTCGCCGCGCAGGGCATCGTGGGCGACCTCGACAACGGCCCGTTGGAATTGAACGCGCCCGCGGAGACCGCGCGAAGCCTCTCCGGGGTGGACTTCGTCGTCATCGCCGACGCGGACCGGTACGTGCTCGCGTCACCGGATCCGGGTCAGGTGCGGACGCTGCTCGACATCGGTGACAGCACCGTCCTCTCCGGACGGTCGTGGGTCGGCGAACTCGACGGGTCGACCGTCGCGCACGTCCCGGTGCTCGATGAGAAGGGCGGCAAGGTGGTCCGCATGGTCGCGGCGGGCTCGAAGTCGCCAGGCTTCTTCGCCGGCGTTCTCGACTCGCCGGACAACGCGCTGCGGGTGCTGGGGGTCGCGCTGGTGATCGGGGTGAGCGGTTCGCTGCTGCTCGCGCGGCGCGTGAAGAACCAGACGCTCGGCCTGGAGCCGCACGAGATCACCGCGCTGGTCGAGAACCGGGAGGCGCTCCTGCACGGCATCAAGGAGGGCGTCGTCGGCCTGGATCCGCAGCACCGGATCACCCTGGTGAACGATCAGGCCCGCGCACTGCTGGCGCTCCCGGAGGACGCCGTCGGCCGGTCGGTCGAAGACCTCGACCTCAACGAGCGGATCCGCGACCTGCTCACCGGCCGCGCGACCGGCGCCGACCAGATCGTGTTGCGGCAAGGGAAGGTGCTGACGCTGAACCGGATGCCGATCGACGTGCGGGGAGCCGTGGTCACCCTGCGGGACCGCACCGACCTGATGACCCTGCGGGACGAACTCGACGCCAGCAGGCACGCGACGGACACGTTGCGGGCGCAGGCGCACGAATTCAGCAACCGGCTGCACACCATCTCCGGGCTGCTGGAACTCGGGGAATACGAAGAGGTTCGCGGTTACGTCAGCCGGATCAGCTCGGCGCAGGGGGAGTGGCGCGCGGAGGTCGGCTCACGGGTCGGCGACCCGGCGGTGGCGGCGCTGCTGATCGCCAAGGCGTCGCTCGCCGCCGAGCGCGGGGTCGGGCTGCGCATGGCCCCGGACAGCGAGCTGGACCGTGTCGAAGACGCCCTTTCCACGGATTTGGTGACAGTGCTGGGAAACCTCGTCGACAACGCCCTGGACGCGCTGGGCGGGGAACAGGGCTGGATCGAGGTCGGGGTGTGGCAGGAGGAGGACGAAGTGCGCGTGGAGGTCCGTGACTCCGGGCCGGGAGTCGCCCCGGAGATCGCGGAGGAAGTGTTCGAGCACGGCTTCACCACGAAGGCCGCCGCGCACGGCCAGCGCGGCCTCGGGCTCGCGCTGATCCGGCAGGCGTGTGTGCGGCGGGGCGGTTCGGTCGAGGTGCACAACTCCGGCGGCGCGGTGTTCACGGCGAGGCTGCCGCGATGATCAAGGTGCTCGTCGTCGACGACGATTTCATGGTCGCGAAGGTCCACAGTGGATACGTCACGCGCACGGAGGGGTTCGCCGTGGTCGGCGTCGCGCACACCGGCGCCGACGCGCTCCGCCTGGCGCGGGAACTGAAACCGGATCTGGTGCTGCTGGACGTCTACCTTCCCGATCTCGACGGGCTTTCGGTGCTGCGGGAACTGCGCGCGACCGAGGACGTCGACGTCATCCTCATCACCGCGGCGACCGACGTCGAGACCGTGCGGCAGGCGATGCGGGGCGGTGTCCTGCACTATCTGATCAAGCCGTTCGAGTACGCGTCGCTGCGCGATCAGCTCACCCACTTCGCGTCGCTGCACCGTCGGCTGGACCGGCTGGACGAGGCCGGTCAGGCCGACGTCGACCAGGTCTTCGGCGCGCGGCCGAGCGCGAAACCCGTGCTGCCCAAGGGACTCACCGTCCAGACCGCGCGCTTGGTGGAGACCGCGCTGCGGGGCGCGTCCGGCGGGATGTCCGCGAGCGAATGCGCCGAGGCGACCGGCGTCGCGCGGGTGAGCGCGCGCCGGTACCTGGAGCATTTCGTGGCGACCGGGAAGGCCGAGGTGACCCTCAAGTACGGCGGGACGGGACGCCCCGAACGCCGCTACCTCTGGTCCTGATCCGCATTTCGTCCTCTAAATGCGAGGCGTCAGCAGACCGTTCAGGGTGCCGTAGTCGACGGAGTCCTCCAGACGCGAGTACGTGCCCGCCGAGAAGAGTTCCCGGGCGCTTTCCTGCACGACGGCGTACGCGGCCTGGCTGATGCCGGAGCCGACGCTCACCCGCGCGACCCCGAGCCCGGCCAGTTCCTTGACACTCGGCGCGCCCGGGTGGGCCATCACGTTCACCGGCGCGTCGATGCCTTCGACGAGCGCGGCGATCACGGTGGGATCGGTGGCGCCGGGAACGAAGATCCCGTCCGCGCCCGCCGCGAGGTAGGCGGCGGCGCGCTCCAGCGTCTCCGGCACCCCGCCGATCCCGCGGAGGAAGGTGTCGATCCGGGCGTTGACGAAGATCTCGTCGCTCGCCGCGCGGGCCGCCGCGATCCGCGGGACGACCTCTTGGGGCGGTCGCGGGCCGTCCTCGATGTTGATGCCGACGGCGCCCGCCGCGACCACCGCGGCGACGGTTTCGGTGACGCCGCCGGGTGTGTCCGCGTAGCCGCCTTCGATGTCCGCGGTCACCGGAACCGTTGTCACCCGGGCGATCCTGGCGATCAGGTCCACCGCGAGTTCGCGGCCGAGGCGGTCGCCGTCGGGGGCGCCGAGGCTCCACGCCACCCCGGCGCTGGTGGTGGCGATCGCCGCGGCGCCTGCGTCCTCGACGAGCCGGGCGCTCGCCACGTCCCAGGCGTTGGCGAGCACCAGCGGGTTCGACGGGACGTGCAGGGAACGGAACAGCCGGGCGGTTTCGCTTGTCATGGCGTCAGTCCAGCAGCTATGCGACATCCTGGTCTGGCGGATTCGCGACATCGACGTCGGCGCGGAGCCCGGCGATCAGCCGCGCGAGACCGTATTCGAAGGAGGCGGCCGGGTCCTCGTCGTGGTCGCCCTCGGCGTGCTGCTGTTCGTCGATCGCGCAGCCGAGCGTGTACCGGCTGATGGCGAGGATCGCGTGCGTCGCGTCCTCTTCGGTGAAACCCGCTCGCAGCAACGGTTTGATCAGCGGTGTCATCGCCGACCGGCCGGTCGGGCGGGAGCCGGCGTGCAGGCGTGCGCCGTCCCGGTAGGACAGCAGCGTGCAGCGGATGGTGCGGGCGCGCCGGGCGAGCCACTCGGCCCAATCGTCCATCGCCGAGGGATCGTCGAGCGGGGCGAGCCGGTCGTCCAGCATGGTTTCGGCCATCTGGTCGAGCAACGCCTGCTTGCTCTCGAAATGCGTGTAGAGCGCGGGACCGCGCACGCCGAGTTTCTCCCCGAGCTTGCGCAGGCTCAATCCGTCCAGCCCGACCTCGTCGAGGAGTTCCAGCGCGGCTCGGACGTACCCGTCCCGTCTCACGACCATGCGCACACCTTCGCCGGTCCGTATCGGAGTTGACAACTCGACCGAACCTTATCACCGTTAAGATCTTAACATCGATAAGACCAGCAGGTAGGATGATCGGAAGTTCCCTGGCTGGCATCGAATCGTCCACAGTGGACTGACGTTTCGCCGGTGGGTTTGTTCCCGCCCGATGCGCGACGAAGGTTCCGAGTGGCATTCGGGACAGCCAGTGGACAACGCCGTAGGCTCAGGTGAATGAGCACGGCATCCACCTCGGAGCATCCGATGGTCGAAACCCGGCACCAGACCCAGCTGCTCACCCTGCTGCGGGATGAAGGACCGATGTCCCGGGTCGAACTGGGGGAGCGGCTGGAGCTGCCGCGCGCCCGGGTGGGGGCCGAGGTCGCGCGGCTGGCCGAGGTCGGTCTCGTCGAGACCGCCGGTCCTTCGGCGAGCCGTGGCGGCAGGCGGTCCACGCTGGTGCGGCTCGCGGGAGACCTGCGGGTGCTGTCGGTGGACGTCGGCGCGACGTCGGTCGGGGTCGCCCTCACCGACGCTTCGTGCGAGGTGCTGGTGCACACGGTCGAGGACTGCGACGTCCGGCAGGGCCCGCACGCCGTGCTCAAACGCGTCGTCGCGCTGGCGGAGAAGATCCGCGAAGAGGTGCCGGGCAAGCTGATCGCCGCCGGGATCGGCCTTCCCGGGCCGGTGAGTTTCGCCGAAGGTATGGCGGTCGCGCCGCCGATAATGCCCGGCTGGGACCGGTTCTCCGTGCGCGACCATCTCGGCGGGTTGCTGCGCTGCCCGGTCACGGTCGACAACGACGTGAACTCGATGGCGCTCGGGGAGCGGCACGCCGGGGTCGCGCGCTCCATCGACGATCTGGTGTTCGTCAAGATCGGTACCGGTATCGGCTGCGGGATCGTGCTGGGCGGCAAGGTGTACCGCGGCGTCGCCGGCACCGCGGGCGACATCGGGCACATCCGCCTCGACGACTACGGGCCGACCTGCGCCTGCGGTGAGACGGGCTGTCTGGAGGCGTACTTCGGCGGCGCCGCGCTCGCCCGCGACGGGCTGACGCTGGCGCGAAGCGGCCGCTCGACGTACCTCGCCGACGTGGTCGCGGCCCGCGGCGTGATCACCGCGCAGGACGTCGGCCGCGCGGCGGCGTCGGGGGATTTCGGCGCGGTCAACCTGATCCGTGACGGCGGGCGGCGGCTCGGGCAGGTGGTCGCCTCGCTGGTGAGTTTCGTGAACCCGGGCATGGTCGTGATCGGCGGCGGCGTGGCGCAGCTCGGACACCAGCTGCTCGCCGAGATCCGCAGCTCGGTCTACCGGCGGTCGCTGCCGCTCGCGACCGGGAACCTGCCGATCGTGCTGTCGGAACTGGGTGACACCGCCGGTGTCATCGGGGCCGCCTGGTCCGCCACGGACCGGGCCTTCACGCTGAGCAGCTGACCTGCCCGGCCCACCGCTCGCGGCACGTTGGGCACTCACCTGATTCCGATTAGTAACGTCAAGATCGTGCAGACTTTCGCTCAAAAAGTGCAAAAGCCTGCACCGAACTGAGCGGCTATTCGGGTGACGGAGGGCTTTAGTCGACATTTCTGTCCTGTTGTCACCTTGACGGGTGACGGGCGCCACCCTACTTTCGCTGGCTAAGTAACAAAGTTTGTTACGGCCGATTCGTAAGTGAGGCGTCGTCAGATGAGGCAGTGTGGCCGCGACTGAACCCGGGCAGCTCGACCCGGTCAGCCCACGCACCGCGAACCTCGCCGCGCTCTTGCGGGCGTTGCGCGCGGGGCCGCTTTCGCGCACCCAGCTCGCGGCGCGCTGCGGACTCACCAAGGCGGCCGTCTCCGGGTTGATCACCGAGCTGTCCGAACGCGGTCTCGTCCGCTCCGCCGGACTCCAGGGCGGCGGCAACGGCAGGCCCAGCCAGCTGGTCGAGCTGAACGGCGCCAGCGCCTGCGGGCTCGCGCTCAGTGTCGAGGCCGACCGCTTCGCCGCCGTCGTCACGAATCTCGACGGCCGAGTCGTCGCCGAACGCACCGAGACCGCCGACGTCGCCGCGCTCGGGCTGCACCGGAGCATGGACGAACTCGCCTTCCTCGCCAGGACCGTGCTGCTCGACGATCAGCCGGTCGGGGTCACCGTGTCGGTTCCGGGGCTGGTCGATTCAGCCGCCGCCGTGCTGCGGTTCGCGCCGACCCTGCGCTGGCGCGACGCCGAGATCGCCGACCTCCTCGCCGCCCGGCTCGGGCTGCCCGCCGACGCCATCGCGGTCGACAACGAGGCCAACCTCGGTGCGATCGGCGAGGCCGTCGCCGGTGTCGGCCAAGGCGTGCGTGAACTCTTCTACCTCAGCGGCGGCACGGGAGTCGGCGGCGGACTGGTGTCCGGCGGCGCGATCCTGCGCGGTGCCAGGGGTTTCGCGGGCGAGGTCGGGCACATCACCGTCGACCCGTCGGGCGAGCAGTGCCAGTGCGGCCGGGTCGGCTGCCTGGAGACCAAGGCCGGGCTCAACGCCGTCCTGCGCGGCGCGGCTTCGCCTGGCGACCCGCTGCACGACCCCGCCCTGGGCGTCGACGGCCGGGTCGGGCTGCTCAAACACCGCGTGCAGCGCGGAGACCAGCGCGCGGTCGTCGCGGTCTCGGAACTCGGGGTCGCGCTCGGCATCGCGGTGTCCACTGTGGTCGATGTACTCGACCCCGACGTCGTCGTGCTCGGTGGCTACTTCGCCGAACTGGGCGAATGGCTGGTCGAGCCGGTGCGCCGCGAGCTGTCCGCGCGTCCGCTCGGCCACGAACCCACCTGCCGCGTCGAGCCGTCCCCGCTGGGCACCACCGCCCCGCTGCGCGGCGCGGCGCATCTCGCCACCGAACGGCTTTTCGCCGACCCGACATTAGTTCCTTTCGAGACCGAGGAGGCTCCGGCATGACCCTGCTCTCCGTCCGGGGGATCGTGAAGACCTTCCCCGGGGTGCGTGCGCTCGACGGGGTCGACTTCGACGTCGAACCCGGCGAGGTGCACTGTCTCCTCGGCCAGAACGGCGCGGGCAAGTCCACGCTGATCAAAACGCTCGCCGGCGCGCATCGCCCCGACGGTGGCGAGATCTTCTGGCAGGGCGAGCCGGTCACGCTGCCCTCGCCGGTCGCCGCGCTGAAGATCGGCATCGCGACCATGTACCAGGAACTCGACCTGGTGCCCGGGCTTTCCGTGGCGGACAACATCTTCCTCGGCCGCGAGCGCGCGACCTTCGGGTTCACGCGGATCAGCGAGTCCCGGAACAAGGCCGCGAAACTGATGGCGCGGCTCGGCCACCCCGAGATCGCGCCGTCGACCGAGGTCGGCAAGCTCTCCGCCGCGGGCCAGCAGCTGGTCTCGATGGCACGGGCGCTCGCCTACGACGCCAAGCTGCTGGTGATGGACGAGCCCACCGCGGCGCTGGCCGGCGAAGAGGTCGACAACCTGTTCCGCATCGTCGGTGAACTGACCGCCGAAGGTGTCGCGATCATCTACATCTCCCACCGGCTCGAAGAACTGCGCCGGATCGGCCACCGCGTCACCGTGCTCAAGGACGGCAAGACCGTCTCCACCGGCCTCGACGCCAAGGAGACGCCGACCTCCGACCTCGTCGCGCTGATGGCGGGCCGCAAGGTCGAAACCGTGTTCGGCCCGCGCCACCAGGAGCACGTGGACCCGGACCGCGAGGTCCTCAAGGTGGAGAACCTGACCACCGTCGGCGAATTCGAGAACGTGAACTTCACCGTGCACGCCGGCGAGGTCGTCGGGATCGCGGGCCTCGTCGGTTCGGGGCGCAGCGAGCTGCTGGAGACGATCTTCGGCGCGCGCAAGCAGGACACCGGCACGGTGTCGGTCGACGGCGAACCGGTCCGGCCCGGCAGCGTGTCCGCGGCGGTCAAGGCCGGGATCGGGCTGGCGCCGGAGGAACGCAAGAGTCAGGGCCTGCTGCTGGACCTGCCCGTCGTGCACAACGTGACCCTGGCGAGCCTGAGCAAGTACGCGACGTTCGGGTTCACCGAGCGGGGCAGGGAACTCGACGACGCCGGGGAAAGCCTGCGGCGCCTCGATCTCCGGCCCGCCGACCCGCATCGCGTCATCCGCACGCTGTCCGGCGGCAACCAGCAGAAGGCGGTGCTCGCCCGCTGGCTGGTCCGCGGCTGCCGCGTCCTGCTGCTGGACGAACCGACGCGCGGGGTCGACGTCGGCGCGCGGGCGGAGCTGTACCGGCTGATCGAGGAGCTGGCCGCGACCGGGGTCGCGATCGTGCTCGTCAGCAGCGAGATCCCCGAAGTACTCGGACTGTCCGACCGGGTGCTGGTGCTGCGTGAAGGACGTGTCCTGGCTGAAAAGCCGTCTGCGGAGCTGACAGAGGCGGATGTGCTCGACGTGATTCTCGAGGGGAGTGCGGCGTGACCGACCAAGCCGAATCGGTGCGTACGGGACCCGCCGTGGAACCGGTACGACCCAAGGAAAAGCGAAAGTTCTCGCTCGACACCCGGCTGCTCGGGCTGGCCGGGGTGCTGGTGATCCTGTGCATCGTCGGGCAGGTGACCAGGCCCGACCAGTTCTTCACCGACGGCAACGTCTCCACGATCCTGCGGCTCGCCGCGGCGATCGGGGTGGTCAGCGTCGGGATGACGTTCGTGATCATCGCCGGCGGCATCGACCTCTCGGTCGGGTCGATCGTGGCGCTCTCCAGTGTCTGGCTGACCACGCTGGCCACCCAGTCCTACGGCCCGTTCGTGATGATCCTTTGTGGACTCCTAGTGGGCCTCGGCTGCGGTCTGATCAACGGGATCCTGGTGTCCTACGGGAAGATCGTGCCGTTCATCGCGACACTGGCGATGTACGTCTCGGCCCGCGGGCTCGCGGAACGCATCAGCGGCCGTCGCACGCAGGTGGTGTCGGAGGCGGGCTTCCTCGACTTCTTCCGCGGTGACCTGCTCGGCATCCCGGTGCTGATCTGGATGTTCGCGCTGGTGTTCGTGGTCGGCTGGGTGCTGCTGAACCGCACCACGTTCGGCCGCCGCACCTTCGCCGTCGGCGGCAACGCCGAGGCGTCGCGGCTGGCCGGTATCAACGTCAAGCGGCACACCGCGCTCGTCTACGGCGTCGCGGGCCTGTGCTGCGGTATCGCGGCGCTGATGGTCGTCGCCCGCACCACCGCCGGCGCCTCGACCAACGGCATGCTCTACGAACTCGACGCCATCGCGGCGGTCGTCATCGGCGGCACGCTGCTCACCGGTGGCCGCGGCTCGCTCATCGGCACCCTGATCGGCGTCCTGATCTTCACCGTGCTGTCCAACATCTTCACGCTCAACAACCTGGACACCGACATCCAGAACATCGCCAAGGGCGTGATCATCGTCCTGGCCGCGCTACTGCAGTTCCGCTCCGTCAAGAAATCCAAGACGAGTACTTGATCACCGTGGATGGAGAGTCGTCATGACCGAACAATCCCTGCACCGCCGCCGTTTCCTGCTGGGAGGCGCGGCCGTCGGAGCGGGTGCGCTGCTGACCGCGTGCACCTCGAACGAGGCACCGGCGCAGAACAACGCGGCCAACGTGGCCAACGCCGGGGCCAACTCGCAGCCCGGCACACCCGTCACCATCGGGTTCTCGGCGCCCGCCGCGGACCACGGCTGGATGGCGGCCATCACCAAGAACGCCCGCGCGCAGGCGCAGAAGTTCAGTGAGGTCACGCTCAACGCGACCGAGGGCACCAACGACGTCAACCAGCAGATCTCCCAGGTGGAGACCCTGATCAACGCCAAGGTCAACGTCCTGGTGATCCTGCCGTTCGACGGCAAGGCGCTGACCGCGGTCGGCCAGCAGGCGATGGACGCCGGGATCCAGGTGATCAACCTGGACCGCGTCTTCGACACCCCGCTCGCGTACCGCACCTGGATCGGTGGCGACAACTACCGCATGGGCGTCAACGCCGGGAACTACATCGCCCAGCAGATGAAGGCGAAGAACATCGCCAGCCCGGTGATCGGCGAGGTCGCGGGGATCGACTCGCTGCCGCTGACCCAGGAACGCAGCAAGGGTTTCAAGGACGCCTTGGCGCGTCAGGGTTTCCAGGTGGGACCGCGCGTCTCGGCGCAGTTCACACCGGAGTCGGGCGAGCAGCAGACGTCGAACCTCCTGCAGTCGGCGTCCAAATTGGACGCTCTCTGGAACCACGACGACGACCAGGGTGTCGGCGTCATCGCGGCGATCAACAACGCCAACCGCAAGGACTTCCTGATGGTCGGCGGCGCGGGCTCGAAGAACGCGATGAACCTGATCAAGTCCGACGCCGAACCGTTGAAGGCGACCGTGCTCTACAGCCCGTCGATGGCGTCCACGGCGATCTCGCTCGCACGGCTTCTCGGCCAGGGCAAGGGCGCCGGTGACTTCGCCGAGCACGAGATCCCCGCCGAGATCACCACGTACTCCGCGGTGGTCACCAAGGAGAACGTCGACAAGTACATGGACGTCGGCTTCGACTCGTAAACCCGCGTACCCGACACACGCAAGCGGAGACATAGGAGGGGCATGAGCACGGCAAAGGAAACGATCGGGATCGGCATGGTGGGCCACGCGTTCATGGGTGCGGTGCATTCGCACGCGTGGCGCAGTGTGCACCGGTTCTTCGCGCCACCACTGATCCCGAGACTCGCCGTGCTCGGCGGCCGTGACGAGGTGCGGGCGAAGGCCGCGGCGGAACGGTTCGGCTGGGAAGACGTCGAGACGGACTGGCGTGCGCTGATCGCCCGCGACGACGTCGACCTGGTCGACATCTGCACGCCGGGCGACAGCCACGCCGAGATCGCGATCGCCGCGCTCGAGGCCGGGAAACACGTGCTGTGCGAGAAGCCGCTGGCCAACACCCTCGCCGAGGCCGAAGCGATGGCCGAGGCGGCGGCGAAGGCGCGGGCCAACGGCGTCCGGTCGATGGTGGCGTTCAACTACCGCCGGGTGCCCGCGCTCGCGCACGCCAGGAAACTGGTCGCGAGCGGGGCGCTCGGCGAGATCCGCCACGTGCGGTCGGTCTACCTGCAGGACTGGCTGTCCGACGCGCAGGCGCCGATGACCTGGCGGCTGCACAAGGACAAGGCGGGCTCCGGCGCGCTGGGCGACCTCGGCGCGCACATCGTCGACGCCGCCCAGTTCGTCACCGGCGACACGATCACCGGGGTTTCCGCGCTGACCAACACCTTCGTCAAGGAACGGCCGGACGGCGACGGCGGCACCGGGCAGGTCACGGTCGACGACACCGCGCTGTTCCTCGGCCGGTTCGCCGGCGGCGCGGTGGCGAGTTTCGAGGCGACCCGGTTCGCGCTGGGCCGCAAGAACGCGATGCGGCTGGAGATCAACGGTTCGAAGGCGAGCCTCGCGTTCGACTTCGAGTCGATGAACGAACTGTCCTTCTTCGACGGCGGCCAGCCCGCCACCGAGGCGGGATTCCGTCGGATCCTGGTCACCGAACCCGAGCACCCGTACGTCGGGGTCTGGTGGCCGCCGGGGCATCTCCTCGGCTACGAGCACACCTTCACCAACGAGGTCGCCGATCTGCTCACCGCGATCGGCGACGGCACGGATCCCGAACCGTCCTTCGAGGACGGGTTGAGGGTTCAGCAGGTCTTGGCCGCGGTCGAGCGCAGCGCGTCCGACGAGGCGCGATGGACCGCTGTGCCCGCCGTCACCACGAAGGGGAGTAACTGAGCGAGAGATCCAGCCGAAAGTCGCATGACGACTGTCACCGCGACTTGGTTCGATCCGAAACATCCGACCATCGGAGGTTGGTGTTCTCGGGCTGGGAAAGGTGGAGGAAATGCCTGCTCACGAGCGTACGGGCGTCTGGTTGATCGGAGCGAGGGGGTCGGTGGCCACCACGGCCGCCGTGGGGCTCCTCGCGCTGCGCGCCGGGGTGACCGGCGGTGGCGGCTGCGTCACCGAGCTGCCCGCGTTCGCCGGGGTTCCGTTGCCGGGCTGGGACGATCTGGTCCTCGGCGGGCACGACATCGCGCATACGCCGCTGGAGAAGCGGGCCGAGCAGCTGGCGCACGCCGGCGTGTTCGGGCACGCGGTGTTCGCCGCGGTCCGGTCCGGGCTGGCCGAGGTGGACGCCGAGATCCGCGACGGCTATCACCCGGCGGCCCATACCGGCGCCCAGGCCGACGCGGCCGCCCGGCTGACGGCGGACATCCGAGCTTTCGCCGACCGGCACGACCTCGCGCGGGTCGTGGTGGTCAACGTTTCCTCCACCGAGGCCCCGTGTCCCCACCTGCCCGAACACGACGACCTCGACGCGCTGGAAGCGGCCTTGGTGGATCCGGCGCGAGCGGTGCTCCCGTCGAGTTCCCTGTCGGCCTACGCGGCGCTGAAGGCGGGCAGCCCGTACGTCGAGTTCACGCCGTCCGCCGGGATCACCCTGCCCGCGCTGCGGCAGCTGGCCGAGCGGGAAGGCCTGCCGTACGCGGGTTGCGACGGCAAGACCGGGGAAACACTGCTGCGCACGGTCCTCGCGCCGATGTTCAGCGCGCGGGCGCTGAAGGTCCGCTCCTGGGCGGGCACCAACCTGCTGGGCGGCGGCGACGGCGAGACCCTCGCCGATCCGGTGACCGCGAACAGCAAGCTGGAATCCAAGGCCCGCGGGCTCGCGGCGCTGCTCGGGGAGGACGTCACCGCGCCGCTGCACATCGACAACGTGCCCGACCTCGGTGAGATCAAGACCGCGTGGGACCACGTGTCGTTCGAGGGTTTCCTCGGCGCGCGGATGAGCCTGCAGTTCACCTGGACCGGTTACGACTCCGCGCTCGCGGCGCCGCTGATCCTGGATCTGGCCCGTTTGGTCACCGCCGCGCACGCCGCCGGCCAGAGCGGCGCGCTGACCGAACTCGGCTTCTTCTTCAAGGATCCGCTGGGCAGCGACGAACACCGGTTCGCCGAGCAGACCGCCCGCCTGATCGCCTGGGCGGGAACCCTGTGAAGGCTTACGTGGAGCTGGTGCGGGCACCCGCCGCGTTGACGGTGCTCGGCGACACGGTCGCCGGATCCGCCGCGGCGGGGCTCAAGATGACCGGGCGACGGCTGCTGTTGCCGTTGTCTTCGGTCGCCTTCTACTGGGCCGGGATGGCCCTCAACGACTGGGCGGACCGGAAGCTCGACGCGGTGGAGCGTCCCGAGCGGCCGATCCCGTCCGGGCGGGTGAGTGCCGGTGCGGCGCTCACCACCGGGGCCGCGCTGACCGCTGCCGGACTTGGCCTGGCAGCGCTCGGCGGCGGTCGCCGGTCGATGCGGGTCGCGGTTCCGCTCGCGGCGGCGGTGTGGGCGTACGACACCGTGCTCAAACCGACGCCTGCCGGGCCGGTGGCGATGGCGGCCTGCCGCACGCTCGACGTCCTGCTGGGCGCTGGTGACTCTCCGAAGAAGGCGGCCACGGCCGCCGCGGCTGTCGGCGTCCACACGCTCGGCGTCACGGCGTTGTCCACCGGGGAAGTGCACGGCGCGAACCCGGCGACCGCCCGGGCGGCACTGGCCACCAGCTGCGCGGCGACAACGTTGGCATTGACCGGACCGGCACGTGGGGGCTGGCATCGCGCGGCCTCGATGGCGGCCGGTTCGGGCTACGCGGGCCTGGTCGGAAGGGCGCAGGCGGACGCCGTCCGCGACCCGTCGGCGAAGTCCGTTCGCTCGGCGACGAAATCCGGCATCCACGGCATGGTCCCGCTGCAGGCGGCGGTCACGGCCAAGGGCTCGGTACTGGGGGCGGCGCTGGTCGCCGCCGCGCTGCCGATCGCCCGCAAGCTGTCGAGGAAGGTGAGCCCCACATGAGTTTTCACCTCGGATACGGCACCAACGGCTTTTCCAACCACCGCCTCGACGACGCGCTCGCGATCATCGCCGACCTCGGGTACACCGGGGTGGCGCTGACCCTGGACCACGACCATCTCGACCCGTTCGCCGACGATCTGGCACGGCAGGTCGACCACGTGGCTTCCCGGCTTTCGGCGCTCGGCCTGAACCGCGTCGTCATCGAGACCGGCGCGCGGTACCTGCTCGACCCGTGGCGCAAGCACTCGCCGACGCTGCTTTCGGACGACCCCGCGCTCCGGATCGACTTCCTGGCGCGAGCCTTAAGGATCGCCGGGGATCTGGGTGCGGATTGTGTTTCGTTCTGGTCGGGTGTGTCCACTGTGGACAACGAACTCGCCTGGTCCCGGTTGCGTGAAGGGGTCGCGGCGGTCCTGGAGCACGCCGCGCGGCTGAACGTCCGGCTGGCGATGGAACCCGAGCCCGGCCACCTCGTGCAGCATCTGGGCCAGGTCCTGAACCTGCGCAAGGAACTCGGCGAGCCGGAGCTGTTCGGGGTCACGCTCGACGTCGGGCACTGTGTCGTCGTCGAGCCGGTCAACGCGGCCGAATGCGTCCGAGTCGCCGGTCCGCTGCTGTGGAACGTGCAGCTCGACGACATGCTGCCGCGGGTCCACGAACACCTGGAGTTCGGCGATGGGCATCTGGACCTGCCGGGGACGCTCGCCGCGCTGGCGGAGATCGGCTACACCGGGCTGGCCGCGGTCGAGCTGCCCCGGCACAGCCACGCCGCGCCGGACACCGCGCGCCGGGCCTTCGAGGCGCTGACCGCGGCGATGCCGCAGACGTGGTCGGCCAAGGCGGAACGCCGGATCCGGGAGAAGCCGTCGGTGATCGGCTCGCTCTTCCCGGCCGTCGGCCGTGAGGTCGGCCGGGAGGCCTTGCACCCGGACACCGACCCGCAGGGGCTGGTCCACGGCACGGTCGACGACCGGGCGCGGGTCCGGCTCGTGACGGTGCTGGCCGACGTCCTCGACGACGCCGCGCTGGCCACGGAACTGCACGATCTCTACCGCTACGGCGACGACGCCGAGCGGCGCGGAGTCCTGCGGGCGCTCAACGCGCTGGAGTTCCCCGGCCCCGAAGTCACCGACACCGGCATCAGGCTGGTCGAAGACGCCTTGCGCGCCAACGACATCAGGCTGGTCGCGGCCGCCATGGGTGCCTTCGCGCGGTTCCTGGACGACCACACGTGGCGCCACGGCGTCCTCAAATGCGTCTTCGTCGGGGTGCCGCTGGCCGCCGTCGCGGACCTCGCTTCCCGCGCGGACGACGAGCTCCGAAGAATGCTCGCCGATTTCGCCGACGAACGCAGGGCGGCCGGACGTGACGTTCCCGCCGACGCCCTCTCATTGCTCAAGGAAGGCCGCTGACCGTGCGTATCTTCGATCCCCACATCCACATGTCCTCCCGGACCACCGACGACTACGAAGCCATGTACGCGGCCGGTGTCCGAGCTCTGGTCGAGCCCGCGTTCTGGCTGGGGCAGCCGCGGACCAGCGTCGGCTCGTACACCGACTACTTCGACGCGCTCATCGGCTGGGAACGGTTCCGCGCCGCCCAGTTCGGCATCCGGCACCACTGCACGATCGCGCTGAATCCCAAGGAGGCCAACGACCCCCGCTGCCGCGAGGTGCTCGACGTGCTCCCGAGGTACCTGGCGAAGGACGGCGTGGTCGCGGTCGGCGAGGTCGGCTACGACTCGATGACCAAGGAAGAGGACGAGGTCTTCTCGCAGCAGCTGGCGATGGCGCTGGAGCACGACCTCCCGGTGCTCGTGCACACCCCGCACCGCGACAAGCTGGAAGGCACCAAGCGCACCCTCGACGTGGTGCGTGAGGCCGGCGTCGCGCCGGAGCGCGTGGTCGTCGACCACCTCAACGAGGTCACCGTCGAGCTGGTCAAGGATTCCGGCGCCTGGATGGGTTTCTCCATCTACCCGGACACCAAGATGGACGAGCACCGGATGGTCGAGATCCTGCGCCAGTACGGGCTGGAGAAGATGATCGTCAACTCGGCCGCGGACTGGGGCCGGTCCGATCCGCTGAAGACCGCCAAGACCGGGCAGGCGATGCTCGACGGCGGGTTCACCGAGGCCGACGTCGACAAGGTGCTGTGGCAGAACCCGGTCGACTTCTACGGGCTCAGCGGGAGGCTCACGCTCGATCCGCTGCCCGGTTTCACCGGCGAGGCCGTGACTTTCGAGGGCAACTCGGTGCTGCGAGGTGCTCGCAAATGATCTCCTACTGTACGAACGTCCACCCGGCCGAAGACGTCGGCGGTATCGTCGCGCAGCTGGAGCGGTATGCCCTGCCGGTGCGTGAGCGACTGGGCGCGGATCGGCTCGGCGTCGGGCTGTGGCTTTCCGCTCCGGTCGCGCGCGGGCTCGCCGAAGACGCGGGAGCGCGCAAGCGTTTCCGCGCCGAACTCGACGCTCGCGGGCTTTCGGTGTACACGCTCAACGCCTTCCCGTACGGCGGCTTCCACGACGACGTCGTCAAGCACGCCGTCTACCGTCCTGAGTGGACGAACCCGGATCGGGTCGCGTACACGATCGACTGCGTGAACGTACTTTCCGACCTCCTCGCCGAAGATGCTTCTTACGGCAGCATATCGACGCTGCCGTTGGCTTGGCGTGAACCGTGGACCGAATCGGACGACCGCCGCGCGGCCGAAGCCTTCGGTGAAGTCGTACGGGCGATCGGCGACCGGCCGATCAAGCTGGCCGTCGAGCCGGAGCCCGGTTGTGTGCTCGACACCGTGGCCGACGCGCTCGGTTGGCTGTCCGGCCGCGTCGATCCGGAGCATGTCGGGCTGTGCCTGGACACCTGTCACCTCGCGGTGTCGTTCGCCGACCCGGCGGAGACCCTCAAGGCGATCGCGGAGTCCGATGTGGACATCGTGAAGGTGCAGGCTTCCGCCGCACTGCACGTCGAGAGGCCCGCCGAAGCGCGTGAGGCGCTGGCGGCGTTCGCGGAACCGCGGTACCTGCACCAGGTTCGGGAGTTTTCTGGTGGTGTCGTGCGGAAGGCCGACGACCTGCCCGAGGCGTGGACCGACCTGCCGGGAGACGGGCCGTGGCGCGTGCACTTCCACATGCCGCTGCACCAGGCGCCTGCCGCGCCGCTGTCCACCACGACCGACGTCCTGCGCACGGTCGCCGCCGGGCTGCCCGGCGAACCGCATATCGAGGTCGAGACCTACACCTGGAGTGTGCTCCCGGACGCGGGCGACCTCGTCGGCGGGATCGCCGCGGAACTCGAGTGGGCACAGGCGAACCTCGTCAAGGAAGGGGCGTCCGCGTGAAACCCTTGGTCGTCATCGACGTCGTTGGGCTGACCCCGAAGGCGTTGCGGGACATGCCGAAACTGTCCGCCGTCGCGCGAGACGGCTGGCAGGCCGAACTGGGCACGGTGCTGCCCGCCGTCACCTGCAGCGCGCAGTCGACCTTCCTCACCGGGTTCATGCCCGCCCAGCACGGGATCGTCGGCAACGGCTGGTACTTCCGCGAACTCGGCGAGATCTTCCTGTGGCGCCAGCACAACCGGCTCGTCGGCGGGGAGAAGCTGTGGGAGACCGCGCGGGCGGCGCACCCCGGCTACACGTCGGCGAACGTGTGCTGGTGGTACGCGATGGGGATGAGCACCGACGTCACGGTGACCCCGCGGCCGATCTATCACGCCGACGGCCGCAAGTCGCCGGACGCCTATGTGCGTCCGCCCGAGCTGCACGACCAGCTGACCGGCGCGCTGGGGGAGTTCCCGCTCTTCCAGTACTGGGGCCCGACGGCGTCGCTCAAGTCGAGCAAGTGGGTGATCGGGGCGTCGCGGCAGATCCTGCGCGAGAAGCGGCCGGATCTGCTGCTGACCTACGTGCCCCACTTGGATTACGACCTCCAGCGGTTCGGCCCCGACGCGCCGCAGGCCCGGCAGGCCGCGCGGGAACTGGACAACGCGCTGGCGCCGCTGCTCGACGACGCCCGCAACGCGGGGGCGACCGTGGTCGCGCTCAGCGAGTACGGGATCACCAACGTGCACCGGCCGGTCGACATCAACCGGGCACTGCGGCGCGAGGGTCTGCTGGAGGTCTACACCCAGGCAGGCATGGAATACCTCGACCCGTGGGCGTCGCGCGCGTTCGCCGTCGCCGACCACCAGGTCGCGCATGTCTATGTCCGCGACTCCGCCGATATCGAGCGCGTTCGCTCGATCGTCGGTGAGCTGACCGGCGTCGACGAGGTGCTCGACCGCGAGGCGCAGGCTCGCTACGGGATCGACCACGAACGCGCGGGCGAACTCGTCGCGGTCGCCGAGCCGGACTCCTGGTTCACCTACTACTACTGGCTCGACGACGCGCGGAAGCCCGACTTCGCGCGCGGCGTCGAGATCCATCGCAAGCCGGGTTACGACCCCGCCGAGCTGTTCTTCGACCCGGAGGACAAGTTCGCCAAGGCGCGGGCCGGGCTCAACCTGGCGAAGAAGTTCGCCGGGCTCCGGTACGCGATGGACGTCGTCCCGACCGACCCGCGCTGGGTGCGTGGCTCGCACGGGCGGCTGCCGGATGCAGGCGAGGACGGTCCCGTGCTGCTCTGCTCGGATCCGGCTTTCGAACCGTCCGGTCGCGTCGGCGCCACCGACGTGCACCCGCTGCTGTTGTCGTTGCAAGGCCTGAAGTAGAGGAGGTGGCGGGGGTGCTGAGGCCGGTGCGCGTCGCGAAAGCCACTTTCGCGACGTCTGATGTCCCGAAAGTGGCTTTCGGGACATGGTCGCCCGCCCCCGCCCCCGCCCCCGCCCCCGCCGCCACCGACGTTGCGAAAGCCACTTTCGCAACCTTCAACGTTGCGAAAGTGGCTTTCGCAACGCCTCGGCTCGGCTCCGGGCCGGCGAGCTGAACCACCGCCAGAAAGGAAAGTTCCACCCGCAAGTCCTTCCTTGATCGCCGCCGCTCATCGAAAGGATCGCTACTGCTATGTCTTTGAAACGACGATGGGGTGTGCTCGTCACATCCGTGGTCACGGCTCTGACAGGCGTCGCGCTACCGGTGCAGACCGCATCGGCGCACGAAGCGGCCACGGTGCTCGTGTTCTCCAAGACCGCGGGCTTCCGGCACGATTCGATCCCCGACGGGATCAAAGCGATCAAGGATCTGGGTGCGCAGAACCACTTCGGGGTGGAGGCCACCGAGGACGCGGCGGCGTTCACCGACGCGAACCTCAAGCGCTTCGACGCGGTGGTCTGGCTTTCCACCACCGGTGACGTGCTGAACGCGGACCAGCAGGCCGCGTTCGAGCGGTACGTGAAGGGAGGCGGCGGGTACGTGGGCGTGCACGCCGCCTCCGACACCGAGTACGACTGGCCCTGGTACGGCGAACTGGTCGGGGCGTACTTCAAGTCGCACCCGCACATCCAGCAGGCGAACGTCAAGGTCGAAGACCACGAACATGTGTCTACTGTGGACTTACCGGAGACCTGGCCGCGCACCGACGAGTGGTACAACTACCGCGAGAATCCGCGCAGCAATGTCCACGTGCTCGCGAGCCTGGACGAGAAGAGCTACCAGCCCGGCGACGGCGCGATGGGCGATCACCCGATCGCCTGGTGCCACGAGAACTCCGGTGGCCGCTCCTGGTACACCGGCGGCGGTCACACCAAGGAGTCCTACGCCGAACCTGCCTTCCTCAAGCATCTGGCGGGCGGGATCAAGTACGCCACCAAGCTGAGCGAGCCCGGCTGCGCCAAGCCCGAGGAAGCTCCGGTCGACGCGGACTTCGACCAGATCACCCTGGCCAAGGGCGAGGAGAAGACCGGCGAGCCGATCGCGCTCTCCGTGCTGCCCAACCGCGACGTCCTGCACACCTCGCGCGACGGCCGCGTCTGGTACACCAGCTCCTCGGCGACGACGTCGCTGGCCGGGCAGATCCCCGTCTACAACCACGACGAGGATGGCCTCCAGGGTGTCGCCATCGACCCGGACTTCGCCAAGAACCGCTGGGTCTATCTGTACTACGCGCCCAAGCTGAACACCCCGGCCGGTGACGCGCCGGAGAACGGCACCCCCGCCGACTTCGAGCCGTTCAAGGGCTACAACCAGCTGTCGCGGTTCAAGCTGGGCACCGACAACAAGCTCGACCTCGCGAGCGAGCAGAAGATCCTCCAGGTTCCCGCCGAACGCGGTATCTGCTGCCACGCCGGTGGTGAGATCGACTTCGACGCCAAGGGTAACCTGTATCTGTCCACAGGGGACGATTCCAACCCCTTCGCCTCCGACGGGTTCACCCCGATCGACGAGCGCGCCGACCGCAACCCGGTCTACGACGCGCAGCGCACCTCGGCCAACACCAACGACCTGCGCGGCAAGGTGCTGCGGATCAAGGTCGGCGCGAACGGGAAGTATACGATCCCGAAGGGCAACCTGTTCCCGCGTGGTACGGCCAAGACCAAGCCCGAGATCTACGCGATGGGCTTCCGGAACCCGTTCCGGTTCGCCGTCGACCGCGAGACCGGTTGGATCCACCTCGCCGACTACGGTCCCGACGCCGGCGCCGCCGACCCCAAGCGTGGCCCCGGCGGCACGGTCGAGTTCAACCTGATCAAGAAGCCCGGCAACTACGGCTGGCCGTACTGCATCGGGGACAACCAGCCGTTCATCGACTACGACTTCGCCACCAAGCAGTCCGGTGCCGCCTTCGACTGCGCCAAGCCGAAGAACACGAGCCCGCGCAACACCGGGCTGACCGACCTGCCGCCGGTGGAGAAGGCGTGGATCCCCTACGACGGCGGTTCGCTGCCCGAGTTCGGCACCGGCCCCGAGTCCCCGATGGGCGGCCCGGTCTACCACTACGACGCGAAGAACCCGTCCCAGACCAAGTTCCCGGAGTACTTCGACGGCAAGACCTTCGCCTACGAATGGGAACGCGGCTGGATCAAGGAGATCACCGTCGGACCGAACGGTGAACGCGGCGCCATCAAGCCGTTCTTCGACTCGATGGACCTCGTCCGCCCGATGAACGTCGAGTTCGGCCCGGACGGCGCGATGTACGTCCTCGACTACGGCACCGGCTACTTCGGCGGCTCGAAGGAATCCGCCGTCTACCGCATCGACTACACCAAGGGCCGCCGGACACCGATCGCCAAGGTGGCCGCGGACAAGACGTCCGGCCAGGCACCGCTGACCGTCAAGTTCGACCCGGCCGGGACGAACGACCCCGACGGCCAGGCATTGACCTACGCCTGGGACTTCGACGGCAACGGCACGACCGACTCCACCGAAGCCGCCCCCGTTTCCCACACCTACGCCGCGAACGGCCAGTACACGGCGAAGCTTTCGGTCACCGATTCCACCGGGCTGACCGGTTCGGCGAGCGTGGTGGTGACCGTCGGCAACACCGCGCCGGTGGTCACGCTGAAGACGCCGGTCAACGGCAGCGTGTTCAGCTTCGGGGACATGGTCCCGTTCAAGGTCGAGGTGACCGACGCCGAGGACAACCCGATCGACTGTTCGAAGGTGACCGTCGAATACATCCTCGGCCACGAGGGCCATGGGCATCCGCTGAGCCGCGCGACCGGCTGTGAGGGCACCATCGCCACGCCCGCCGACGAAGGACACGGCGCGGACGCCAACGTCTTCGGTGTCATCAACGCCAGCTACACCGACAACGGCGGCAATGGTGTCCCGGCGCTCACCGGCGAGTCGGAGTCCATCCTGCAGCCGAAGCTGAAGCAGGCCGAGTTCTTCACCCAGTCCAGCGGGATCGAGGTCGTCGTGCACGCCGGCGCCAGTGGCGGCAAACGCGTCGGCCACATCGAATCCGGTGACTGGATCAAATTCGACCCGGTGAACCTCGTGGGTGTCAGCGGCATCGGCTACCGGGTCTCGTCCGGTGGCGCGGGCGGCACGATCGAGGTCCGCTCGGGCGCGGTGGACGGGCCGCTGGTCCAGACGGTCGCCGTCGCCAACACCGGCGGCTGGGACACCTATGCCGACATCCCGGCGTCCGCCATCACCGACCCCGGCGGTACCGGCCCGTTGTTCCTCGTGTTCAAGGGCGGTTCCGGCGGCTTGTTCGACTTAGACGCGATCACCTTCGAGGAGCAAGCATGAGCCGTCCGATCACCCTGTTCACCGGCCAGTGGGCGGATCTCCCGTTCACCGAGGTGTGCAGGCTCGCGAGCGAATGGGGTTACGACGGCCTCGAGATCGCGTGTTCCGGCGACCACTTCGAGGTCGACCGCGCACTGTCCGAAGAGGACTACGTGCCCGGCCGCCTGAAGCTGCTGGCCGAGCACGGCCTCAAGGTGTGGGCGATCTCCAACCACCTCGTCGGCCAAGCCATCTGTGACGACCCGATCGACGAACGCCACCAGGCCATCATCCCCGCCCGGGTGTGGGGCGACGGAGAGCCCGAAGGCGTCCGGCAGCGGGCGGCGAAGGAGATGGCCGACACCGCCCGCGCGGCGGCGAAACTCGGTGTGGACACGGTGATCGGGTTCACCGGCTCGAAGACCTGGAAGTACGTCGCGATGTTCCCGCCGGTGTCGCAGGCGGTCATCGACGACGGGTACCAGGACTTCGCGGACCGGTGGAACCCGATCCTCGACGTCTTCGACGAGGTGGGGGTGCGGTTCGCCCACGAGGTCCACCCCTCGGAGATCGCGTACGACTACTGGACCACGAAACGTGCGCTCGAAGCTGTCGGCGACCGTCCGGCATTCGGGCTGAATTGGGATCCTTCGCATTTCATCTGGCAGGACCTCGACCCGGTCGGCTTCATCCTCGACTTCGCCGACCGGATCTACCACGTGGACTGCAAGGACACCAGGAAGCGGTTCGACGGACGGAACGGACGGCTCGGCTCGCATCTCCCCTGGGGAGATCCCCGACGCGGCTGGGACTTCGTTTCGACCGGGCACGGCGACGTGCCCTGGGAGGACTGTTTCCGCGCACTGAATTCGATCGGCTACGCCGGTCCGATCTCGGTGGAGTGGGAGGACGCCGGCATGGACCGGCTCCGGGGCGCGGCGGAGGCCGTGACCTTTCTGCGGGGGCTCCTGTTCGACAAGCCGTCGGCGGCCTTCGACGCGGCTTTCAGCAACCAGAAGTGAGGGCGGTTTCATGTGCGGTGAAGAAGCTGAGCAGTTCCACTCTCGAAGGGCGCTCCTGCGCGGCGCGGCGACGGCGGCGGTCGCGGTCGGCGCGGCGGTAGCCCTGCCGAGCCTCGCCAACGCCACCACCTCGGACGAGGCGGAGACCCAGGGACACGGCCACCACGGTCGAGGCCGTGTCCCGGTGGACAAGATCAGCATCCAGCTCTACTCCCTGCGCACCGCGCTGCAGGCCGATCTCCCGGGAACCCTGTCCGCGCTGGCGGACATCGGCTACCGGAAGGTCGAACTGGCGGGCACCTACGGCCGTTCGGCGCAGGAGTTCCGCGGGCTGCTGGACAAGAACCACATCAAGGCGACGTCCACGCACGTCGGTATCGACGGTGACCTCGACAAGACCATCGCGGACGCGAAGATCCTCGGGAACACCCGCGCCAACGTGCCGTGGGCGAACTTCGACACCATCGACGGCTGGAAGCAGTTCGCCGGCCGGATGGACACGGCGGCACGGAAGTTCCGCCAGGCCGGTATCCCGCTCGGCTACCACAACCACGCGCACGAGTTCGCGCCCATCGACGGCGTGCGCCCGTACGACGTGCTCACCAGGAACACGAACCCGCGCTACGTGCACCTGGAGATCGACCTGTTCTGGGCGGTGGAAGGCGGGATGGACCCGGTTTCGCTGTACCGGCAGCACTGCCCGCGCGTGGTGCAGTACCACGTCAAGGACCGGACCGCGGACGGTCAGATGGTCGACCCCGGCAAGGGCGTCATCGACTTCCCGCGCATCTTCCGCCACACCCGTCCCCACCTCGCCGAGTACATCGTCGAGCACGACAACCCCACGGATCCCCTGAGCACCGCCCAGACCGGATTCACCTATCTCCGCAACGTCCGCTTCTAGCTGGGGAATCCACAATGGACAAGAAGAAACGCGGGCTGTCCCGCAGATCGATGCTCGCGGGCACCGCGGCCGGGGTCATCGCCCCGGTCGTGGTGTCGGCCAGCGCGGGATCGGCACCGGCCGCCGCGGCCGGGATGACCCGCAACATCACCATCTACGCCGACTACGTTCCCGGTTCGACCCGGGTCGGTTACGGGCTGGAGCCCGGCAAACCGACGATCCCCGGGCCGCTCCTGGAGTGCTACGAGGGTGACACGCTGGTGATCGAGCTGGTCAACAACACCGACCAGCGGCTGTCGATCCACCCGCACGGCGTCAACTACGACACCAAGTCGGACGGCTCGCCGTTCAACGACTCCTTCAACAAGCCGTACGAGACCAAGACCTACACCTGGAAGACCCGGACGGCCTACCAGACGGCCAACGGTTTCTGGATGCCCGGCAGCGCGGGGTACTGGCACTACCACGACCACGCGTTCGGCGGCGACCACGGCACCGCGGGCCTGATGAAGGGCCTCTACGGCGGGCTCATCGTGCGCAAACGCGGGGATCTGCTACCCAGCAAGCAGTTCACCGTGGTGTTCACCGAAATGTGGGTCAACCACCAGGTCGCCCCGAACACGCCGATCTTCGAGGCGAACCTCGGCGAACGCGTCGAGTTCATCTGCATCGGGCACGGCAACCTGATGCACACCTTCCACCTGCACGCGCACCGCTGGGCGGACACCCGCACCGGCATGCTCACCAGCGCGACCGACAACGCCCCGATCGTCGACAACAAGACCCTGGACCCCGGCAACTCCTTCGGGTTCCAGGTGATCGCCGGTGACGGCGTCGGGCCGGGCGCGTGGATGTACCACTGCCACGTCCAGCAGCACTCGGACGACGGCATGTCCGGGGTGTTCCTGGTCCGCAACGCCGACGGCGGGATGCCCGCGGGCGCCCAGGAGGCGATCGACCGCTTCAAGGGACACCACCACCCGACGTCCACTCCGGACGCCACCGGCGCTTCGGCCCACCACCACTAGTCTTGAAAGGAGCGAGAACTTGAGACGAGTATTTTCGCAACGCCGGCTCCGCAGACGGTCGCTGGCCGCGCTCGCGGTCGGCGCCGTCGTCACCTCCGGGCTTCCGCTGGCCATCGCACCGGTGACCGCCGAAGCCGCGACGAACGTCCCGGTCAACGTCCTGGTCTTCCACGGCACCGCCGCGGACCAGAAGGACCCCGTCTTGCGCGCCACGGACGCGATCGCGAGCCTGGGCCAGGCGAACGGGATCTCCGTTTCGTCCTCTTCGGACCCCGCGGTGTTCACGCAGGCGAACCTCGCGAAGTACCGCGGCGTCGTCTTCCTGTCCGCGCAAGGCATCACGCTGAACCGTGACCAGGAAACCTCGCTGCAGAACTACATGAAGGCGGGCGGCGGCTTCCTCGGCCTGTCCGACGCCGCGCGGGCGCAGGACGGCTCGCAGTGGTTCTCCGGGCTGATCGGCGCCCGTCCGGTGGGGGCGCGTCCCACACCGGAGGCGGTCGCCTCGGTCACCGCGAGCGCGGAGAACGCGCCCAACGAGGGCAAGGAAAAGCTCGCCGACAACAACGAGAACACCAAGTGGCTGGCGTTCCAGCCGACCGGCTGGGTCGCCTACAAGATGGCCGCGCCAGTCGCGGTCAGCAGCTACGACCTCGTCTCGGCGAACGACTTCCCCGGCCGTGACCCCAAGAGCTGGACCCTGCAGGGCTCCAACGACGGGACCACGTGGACCGATCTGGACACCCGCACCAACGAGACGTTCGCCGACCGGTTCGTGAGCCGCAAGTTCACCTTCGCCAACACCACGGCGTACGCGAACTACCGGCTGAACATCACCGCCAACGCCGGTGACCCGCTCATCCAGCTGGCTGATTGGAAGCTGTACAAGGACAACTCGACCACCCCGCCGCCGCCGGAGGCCCCGCCGGCCGAGGCCACGGTCGACGTCCTCGACAAGGCGAACCCGGCCACCGCGGGACTGCCGCAGAAGTGGGTCCGCACCGACCGGTGGCTCAACTGGGAGGTCAACCCGGTCGGCACCGTGCACACGGTCGCGCAGGTCGAGGAGTCGACCTACAAGCCGGGTGTCGGCGCGAACGGCGCCTTCCACCCGATCTCGTGGTGCCGTGACTACGACGGCGGCCGCTCCTTCTACACCGGCATGGGCCGGACCGAGGCGAGCTACGGCGAAGCCCAGTTCCGCAGCCACATCCTGGGCGCGCTGAAGTGGACCACCGGCATGGTGCGCGGTGACTGCAAGGCGGGTATCGCGGCCAACTACAAGGTCGAGCGCCTGACCGGGATCAACCAGCCCGGCCAGCTCGACCAGATGGGCGAGCCGCACGGGCTCACCATCGCGCCGAACGGCCGCGTCTTCTACATCGGCCGCGCCGCCTGCGCCGGCAACACGGTCCCCGCGCCGAACGACTGGACCAACCCCCAGATCGGCGCCGGCTGCGGCACGATCCACCAGTGGGACCCGGTCACCAAGAAGCCGAAGCTGCTCACCACGCTGAAGGTGATGGGCAACCGCGGCAGCGGCGACGAACTGGTCAAGAACGAGGAAGGCCTCCTCGGTCTCGTGCTGGACCCGAAGTTCAGCGAGAACGGCTTCATGTACGCCTACTGGATGCCGCACGAGTCGGTCGACATCGACAAGCGGATCGGCAAGCGCACGGTCTCGCGGTTCACCTACGACCTGAAGAACCAGACGCTGGACCAGGCGACCCGCAAGGATCTGCTGTCCTGGGACGTCCAGGTCCACAGCTGCTGCCACGCCGGCGGCGGGATGGACTTCGACAAGGACGGGAACCTCTACATCGGTTCCGGTGACAGCAACTCGTCGCAGGGCTCCAACGGGTACTCCGGCAACAACTGGACCCAGGACTACAAGGGCGTCTCGTTCCAGGACGCGCGCCGCACCGCCGGTAACACCAACGACCTCAACGGCAAGATCCTGCGGATCCACCCGGAGCCGGACGGTACCTACACCAACCCGGCTGGCAACCTGTTCCCCGAGGCCAACGACCCCGGGAACAAGACAAGGCCCGAGATCTACGTGATGGGCGTGCGGAACATCTCGCGTCTGCAAGTCGACAAGAAGACCAACTGGCTGACCGCCGCGTGGGTCGGCCCGGACGCGTCCTCGCCGAGCCCGGAGCTCGGCCCGGCCAAGTACGAGACCGCCACGGTGATCACCGAGGCGGGTAACCACGGCTGGCCGTACTGCATGGGCAACAAGCAGCCGTACCGCGACCGCAGCAGCACCGACGCCGCGGTCCTCACCGGCTGGTACGACTGCGACAACCCGGTCAACACCTCGCCGCGCAACACCGGCCTGGTGAACCTGCCGCCGATCAAGAGGAACATGATCTGGTACGCGCCGGACGGCGGCGGGCCGGTGTTCCCCAACCGCCCCAACAGCTCCGTCCCGACGTACAACGCGGCCGAGGCCACCTACACGCAGCCCTACCTCAAGGGCGGCGGCCAGGCGGTCATGACCGGGCCGACGTACCACCGCGAACTGGTCAACACCAACAGCGGCGTCGCGTGGCCGGCCTACTGGAACGACAAGTGGTTCATCGGTGACCAGAGCAACGGGCAGAACCGGATCGCGGTCACCCTCGACCCGAACGGCGTCGCGAAGCAGGATCCGCCGGTGTTCGCCGAGACCGTGCGGCAGATCATCCCGACCGGTGGTGGCGACACCAAGCTGAACCAGTGGATGGACGCCAAATTCGGGCCGGACGGCGCGCTGTACGCGCTCGACTACGGCGGCGGCTTCTTCACCCTGACCAACAACCAGAAGCTGCTGAAGATCAGCTACATCGGCGGCGAGGCCACCCCGTCCGCGGCGGCTTCTTCGACGATGGTGCAGAACAAGCCGCTCACCGCGGCCTTCACCGGGTCGAAGTCCGGCGGTGTCTCCTACAAGTGGGAGTTCGGCGACGGCACGTTCTCGACGCAGCCCGACCCGCGGCACGCCTACCCGCGCACCGGGCTGTACACCGCCAAGCTGACCGTGACCTACGCGAACGGCGAGACGGTGACCACCCGGAACTCGGTGAGCGTCGGGTGTCTCGTGGCGGATCCCAGCGCCACGGTGACCATCGGCGACACCGACACCGGGGTGACCAACCGCAACGCCGGTGGCGGCTGCACGGTCGACGACATGATCGACGACGACTCCACGTGGACCTCCCACGCCGGTTTCGTCAATCACGTCACCCAGGCCGTGGACCGGCTCGGCGACCTCGGCGTGCTGAACGCGGCCGAGTCGGACAAGATCAACGCCGCGGCCGCCGCGTCGCCCATCGGCAACAAGGGCGTCACCGGCTACGACGCGATCTACGACGGCACGCCGGAGTCGTTCCGGAACTGGTCGCAGGCGCCGTCCGGGCAGTTCGCCATCCAGCCGGACGGGTCACTGCGACCGTCGGGCGGGCTGGGGATGCTGTGGTACTCGGCACGGCAGTTCGGCAACTTCTCGGTGAAGCTGCAGTTCAAGGACATCGCGCCTTCGGGCAGTGCCAACAGCGGCGTGTTCGTCCGGTTCCCGGATCCGCGCACTCCGCTGGAGCAGCGTCCGCCGGGCAGCTGCGGCACGGTCGGTTCGGCCAGGACGTCGCAGGCCTGGGTCGCGATCTACTGCGGTCACGAGGTCCAGCTGTACGACGGGGCCACCGGTGAGCCGCAGAAGACCGGATCGATCTACAACTTCGACCCGCGGCCGCTGGACCAGGCGGGCGTGAAGCCGAAGGGGACCTGGAACGAGTACGAGGTCAAGGTCGTCGGGCAGAAGTACACGATCATCCGCAACGGTGTGGTGATCAACGAGTTCGAGAACGCGCCGGGGATCCAGTCGTCGCGGGCGGGCGACCCGTCCACCGACTTCCGGCAGTTCGTCAGCGGGTTCATCGGTCTGCAGAACCACGGTGACAACGACCTGATGGAGTTCCGCAACATCCGGGTGCGGCAGCTGTAGCGCGAAAGCCGGCCGGGCGCGCGGGTTCCGTGTGCCCGGCCGGTGTCCCTTGTACGGAAGGTTTCCCTGCGATGTCCCCAAGAACCCTCGTCGTGGCACTGGTGGCCGCGACACTCGCGCTGGCGGGCCTGGTGTTACCGGGCTCGTCCGCTCCCGCCTCCGCCGCTCCCGTCCAGACCCTGGAATGGACCGCGGGCGACAGCACCGACCACTACCTCAGCGCGCCGTCGACCGCGGTGGCCGGTGAGACCACGATCGTCTTCAAGAACACCGAAGAGCTCGGCTCGACGATGTCGCACACGCTGACGTTCGACACGTCGACCGCGGGCTACAACCACGACGTCAACCTCAACATCCTCGCCAACCCCTACGACGACAAGAACGGCGTGCACCAGGCCACGGTGACGCTGACCCCCGGCAAGTACCGGTACTACTGCACGATCCAGGGTCACACCAAGATGATGGGCGAGTTCGTCGTCACCGGTGAGCCGACCCCGGACACCACGCCGCCGACGGTGACCGCGAACGTGACCGGCACCAAGGACACCGCCGGGAACTACGTCGGTTCCGCGACGGTGAACCTGTCCGCCTCGGACAGCCAGTCCGGTGTGGACAAGGTCGAGTACCAGCTCGACGGCGGTGCCTGGACGGCGTACACGGCACCCGTGACGGTCACCGCCGCCGGTGCGCACATGGTCCACTACCGCGCTACCGACAAGGCGGGAAACGTTTCACCGGAAGGGATGTCGTCGTTCACCGTGGTCACCGGGCAGCCCGGTGACACGACACCGCCGACGGTGACTTCCGAGGTGACGGGCACCAAGGACCCCGCGGGCAACTACCTCGACACCGCCACCGTGAAACTCACCGCGACCGACGCCGGCTCCGGCGTCGACAAGGTCGAGTACAAAGTGGACGAAGGCGCGTGGACCGCGTACACCGCTCCGGTCGCGGTCACCGCGCCGGGCATGCACATGGTCCACTATCGCGCGTCGGACAAGGCGGGCAACGTCTCACCGGAGGGCATGGCGCACTTCACCATCGTCAGCAGCGACACCACCGCGCCGACGGTGACCTCCGAAGTGACCGGGACCAAGGACACGGCCGGGAACTACGTCGGCAAGGCGACCGTGACCCTCACGGCGACCGACGCCGGCTCGGGTGTCGGCAAGGTCGAGTACCAGCTGGACGGTGGTCCGTGGCTGACGTACTCGGCGCCGCTCGCGCTGACCGTCGTCGGCGCGCACACGGTGAAGTACCGCGCCACCGACAAGGCGGGCAACGTCTCGGCGGAAGGCACGGCGACGTTCACCATCGTCGAGGGCGACGACAGCACCGCGCCCGCCGTCTCGGTGGTGGTGAGCGGTGATCTGGACGGAAGCTGGTCGTACATCGAAGACGCGACCATCAACCTGACCGCGACGGACACCGGGTCCGGTGTGGACAAGATCGAGTACAAATTGGACGGTGGGGCCTGGACGGTCTACACCGCGCCGGTGAAGGTGACCGAGCTCGGCACGCACACCTTGACCTACCGCGCGTCGGACAAGGCGGGCAACGTCTCGGCGGAACAGGGTGGCGCGTTCACTATCGTCGCCGCGCCGCCGGGCCCGGACGCCTGCCCGGACTCCGACGTCCGGGACACCGTGATCCTCGGCACGGCGGACAGCCAGGTCGAGAACCGCGACACCGGCAACGGCTGCACGATCAACGACGTGATCGACGACGAGTCGGAGTACTCGTCGAACGAGCAGTTCGTGACCTACGTGCGGGCGGTGACGCAGGAACTCGTCGACGGTGAGGTGCTCGCGTCCTACGAACGGGACCTGATCGTCACGGCGGCGATCGAGTCCGGCATCGGCGGCACGACCGCGGAGCCGGAGCCCGAGCCCGGCAAGAAGAAGCCGGAGACGAAGAACCCCGGCATGAAGAAGACCGTGAAGACGCCGATCCGGGACGTCTGAGCGAGGTCGGTTACCTTTCTCGCGTCGCGCTCGTCATGTCCATGACGGGTTCGGCGCGAGAAAGGTATCGACATGACCGGCGAAGCCCTGGCCAGCGCGTTCGAGGAGCAGCGCGGGCGTCTGGTGGCCGTGGCCCAGCGGATGCTCGGCTCGCGCGCGGACGCCGAGGACGCCGTCCAGGAGGCCTGGCTGCGGCTGGCCCGCCAGGACGCCGACACGATCGACAACCTCTCCGGCTGGCTGACCACGGTCGTCGGCCGCGTCTGCATCGACGTCCTGCGCTCCCGCAAGGCCCGCCCCGAGGACTCCTACGACGAGCCGCCCGAGCTGCTGGTGCTGGAGGACTCGCCGGAAGAGGACGCGCTGCTCGCCGAATCGGTCGGAGTGGCGCTGGTCGTGGTGCTCGACACCCTCGGCCCGGCCGAACGGCTGGCCTTCGTGCTGCACGATCTGTTCGCGGTCCCGTTCGCCGAGGTCGGCGAGATCCTCGGCAAATCCGCGGACGCGGCCAAGATGCTCGCCAGCCGGGCCCGTCGGAAGGTGCAGGGACGGCGTCCGGCCGATGAGCCCCGGCAGCACGCGGTCGTCGAAGCGTTCCTCGCGGCCGCGCGCGAAGGAGACTTCGAAAGCTTGGTCGAGATGCTCGACCCCGACGTGACGTGGCGCTCGCAGAGCAGGCACGGCGAGGTCGTGCGGCTCGGCGCGGCCGAGGTGGCCACGCGGGTCCAGCGTGGGGCTCGCGCCGTCGTCACCACCCGTCCCGCGCTGGTCAACGGCAAACCGGGGATGGTGTCGTGGAGCCGGACCGGCAAGCTGCTGGGCGTGATGTCCTGCACCATCGTCGACGGCCGCATCGTCGAAATCGATTCCGTGAGTGACCCGCGTCGCCTCGCGGCCATGGGTGTTACCTCTCGGGAGTCCTCCTCGTCGGAGTAAGTGAACACAGACGAGAAGGAGAAATGCCATGCAGGCAAGGCTCGATTACCTCAAGACCGCTCTCGCGCCGAAGCTGGTGAAGCACTTCGTCTCCGCCGCGAAGGTCCTCGACAGCAGCGAACTTCCTTTGGCGACAAGGGAACTGGTGAACATCCGGGCCAGCCAGATCAACGGCTGCTCGGGCTGCCTCGACATGCACACCAAGGACGCGGCGCACGCGGGGGAGACCACGACCCGGCTGAACCTGGTCGCGTGCTGGCGCGAGGCGACGGTCTTCACCGAGGCCGAACGCGCCGCGCTGGAACTCACCGAGCAGGGCTGCCGCCTCGCCGACGGCAGCGGGGTGACCGACGAGGCGTGGGAGGCCGCCGCCAAGCACTACGACGACGATCAGCTCGTGGCGCTGGTGGCCCAGATCGCGCTCATCAACACCTTCAACCGGCTGAACGTCATCACCCGGCAGCCGGCGGGCGACTACACGCCGGGCCAGTACGCGGGGCACTGATGGACACCGCGCTGTGGATCGTCGCCTGGCTGCTGGCCGTGATGTATCTCGTGTCCGGCGTCGGGAAACTGTTCCTGCGAAGGGAAACGATCGCCGGAGTGGGGTCGGCCGCGGGCTGGGTGCTGGATGTCACCCCCGGCACCGTGAAGTTCATCGGATTCGTCGAGATCCTTGGCGCGGCCGGCCTGATCCTTCCGGCCTTGCTGGATATCGCGCCGGAACTCGTGCCGCTGGCCGCACTCGGCCTGGCGTTGGTAATGGCGGGCGCGGTGGTCGTTCGCCTGCGTCGCCGCGAGCCGTTGGTCGCGCTGCTGGATCTCGGTTACCTCGCGTTGTGCGCTTTCGTCGCCATCGGACGCGCCTGACACGCGTGAAGGCCCCCTTCCCTCGGCTCAGCAGAGGGAAGGGGGCCTTCACGCGATTCAGCTCAGGTGCGCTGCTTCGACCGCCCGAGGATGCGACGGCGGGCGTGGCCGTTCGTGCGTTCCTCGTGCAGTTCCTTCAGCGACAACATCATCGCGTCTTCCTGTTTCATCAGCGGGTCGTTGCGCAGGTCCTTCCAGACCGAGACGCACAACCCGACCATCACGAACACGAACGGCACCGCGATCAGGATCGTCAGGTTCTGCAGACCGGTCAGCGCCTTGTCCCCGCCGACGAGCAGCATCACCGCCGCGACGGCGCCCATGAGGACGCCCCAGAAGATCACGACGGTCTTCTTCGGATGCACGCTTCCGCGCTGGGACAAGGTGCCCATCACCACCGACGCCGCGTCCGCACCGGAGACGAAGAAGATGGACACCAGGATCATCACCAGGATCGCGATCGGGATGAACCACGGCAGCGTCTCGAGCAGTTCGAATGTCGCCGACTGGGCACTGCCCGCGCCCGCGATGTCCGTCCCGGCCCGTTGCCTGCTGATCGCCGCGCCGCCGAAGATCGCGAACCAGATCAGGCTCACGACGCTCGGGATCGCGATGACACCGAAGATGAACTGCCGGATCGTGCGGCCGCGCGAGATCCGCGCGATGAACATGCCGACGAAGGGCGTCCACGAGATCCACCACGCCCAGTAGAAGACCGTCCAGCCGCCGAGCCAGGTCTGCATCTCCGCGCCACCGGTCATCCCGGTGCGGCCGGACATCTCGGCCAGCTCGCGGAAGTAGTCGCCGATGGCGCCCGGCACGATGTTGAGGATCAGCACGGTCGGCCCGACCACCAGCACGAACACCGCGAGTACCGCGGCGAGCACCATGTTGATGTTGGACAGCCACTGGATGCCCTTGGCCACACCGGAAACCGCCGAAGCGATGAACGCGATGGTGAGGATCGCGATGATCGCGACCAGCAGGCCCTTGCCGGGGTCGTCGATCCAGCCGACGGCGCCCATGCCGCCGCCGACCTGGAGCGCGCCGAGGCCGAGGGAGGCGGCGGAACCGAACAGCGTGGCGAAGATCGCCATGATGTCGATCGCCTTGCCCAGCGGGCCTTCGGTGCGGCGCTTGCCGATCAGCGGTGCGAACACCGAGCTGATCAGCTGGCTGCGGCCCTTGCGGAAGGTGCTGTAGGCGATCGCGAGACCGACGACGGCGTAGATCGCCCACGGGTGCACGGTCCAGTGGAACAACGTCGTCGCCATCGCGGTGTGGACGGCTTCGTCGGAGTTCGGGGCCGCTGTACCCGGGGGCGGGCTCGCGAGGTGGGAGACCGGTTCGTAGACCCCGAAGAACATCAGGCCGATGCCCATGCCGGCGCTGAACATCATCGCGATCCACGAGGACGTCCGGAATTCGGGCAGTTCCTTGTCCCCACCGAGCGGGATCCGGCCGTAGCGGCTTATGGCCAGACAGACCGCGAAGAGCACGAAACCGCTCGCGGTCAGCACGAAAGCCCAACCGCCGTAAGGGATCACGGCATCGTTCAGCAGGGTGGACGCGACACTCGCGAGGTTTTCCGGGGCCAGCACGCCCCAGACGATGATCGCGAGCGCGAGCACCGCCGCCACACCGAAAACGGTCTTGTCGGTCTCCGCGGGTCGTTCGGCGGCGAGGTCGAGGGGGACGTGCTCATCGGGCGGGTGGCCCGGACCCGTCGTGTCCGGTGCGTGGGCAAGGTCGGTCGCGGTCTCCGCGACGACCTCTTCTTCCGCTTGTTTACCGTCCTGCGAACTCATGTTCAGTGACGCGCCGACTGCGGCGCGCGCTCCTTCCGCCCGATGTTAACCCGTTTGCACCACTGCACCCTAACCAGAAAACTGGTAACCGGCAGAAAATACGGGCGAAGTGGTTTAAAGCTGTGATTGCGGGCTTGACCTCGGCGGATGCGGGTCCGGTCGGCGGTCTCGGCGGGGAACGTGGCGCTCGTGACACCGGGCTTCGCGGCCTGGTGTCCTCAGATCGTGGCTCCACCCCTCCAGAAGGGGCGACCGAGCGGGTCGCCACCTGCGACATCCGGGCGTCCTTGCCGCTTGTGGTTGCGGTTCAAGAGGTAGGTGACGAGGGCGATCAGGGCGAGGGTGACGATGATTGCGGTCATGGCAGTAAGTTTGCGCCACTCGACATCCTGCCAGAAGTGGCAGTTCTGTCGTTGTGCGGCAAAATCCTGCCAGCTATGCTCCGGTCATGCTGAAAAGCGTCGCCGTGGTGCTGCTGGACGATTTCGCCGCCTTCGAGTTCGGTGTCGTCTGCGAGGTGTTCGGCTACGACCGCACCGACGACGGAGTGCCACTACTCGACTTCCGCGTGTGCGGGGAGCGTGCCGGAGAACCGCTCAGCCTCGGGCACGGCGTCAAAGTGACCCCGGAACACGGTCTCGAAGCGACGGAGGACGCGGATCTGGTCGTCGTCCCCGCCTGCGACGTCCGCGACGAATATCCGCCCGCGGTACTCGACGCGCTCCGGGCGGCTTCGGAGCGCGGCGCCACGCTGCTTTCGGTCTGTACCGGCGCGTTCGTACTGGGCGCCGCCGGCTTGCTCGACGGGCGGCGGTGCACGAACCATTGGCGCCACAGCGCGGCGTTCCGGAAGCGGTTCCCACAGGCGCGGTTGGATCCGGACGTGCTGTTCGTCGATGACGGCGACATCGTCACCAGCGCGGGCACGGCCGCCGGCATCGACGCGTGCCTGCATCTGATCCGGCGCGAACTCGGCTCCGCCGCGGCCACCGTGATCGCCCGTCGCATGGTGGTGCCGCCGCAACGGGAAGGCGGGCAGCGCCAGTTCGTCGAGGTGCCGATCCCGGAGTGCACCGGGGACAGCCTTCAGCCGGTGCTCACCTGGATGCTCGAGAACATCGCGCACGAACATCCGGTCGCCGATCTCGCCCGCCGGGCGCGGATGTCCGAACGCACCTTCGCTCGCAAGTTCGTCGCGGAGACGGGCACCACGCCACACCGATGGCTTTCGACGCAACGGGTCCTGCACGCGCGGTCGCTGCTGGAGGAGACGACGATGAGCATCGACGAGGTCGCGCGCCGCTGCGGCTTCGGCTCGGGAGCCTTGCTGCGGCACCATTTCCACAAGGTCGTCGGCGTTGCCCCGCAGGACTACCGGCGGACTTTCGCGCCACAGCGCGTCTGACTCGGCGCTCAGCCGGGACGCCGTCCGACGGCCTCGAAGATGTTGCGGGCCAGTAAAGCGGCGCCTTCGGTGAACCCGTTGATGAGGATCTTCCGGCCGTCGGTGAGTTCGACGAGGCAGCCGAAATCGCCGCCGAACGCCTTGGTGTGCACGAATCCCTGTTCGTACAAGGTGAAGATCTCGCCTCGCTTGCCGATGGCGTGCCAGCAGCCCAAGCGCCCATCGGCGCCAGCCCCAGCCCGCAGCCGATGACGAGGTCGATGACCCCAGCTCGGTCACGGGCGGCACGCTAACGGCGGGTGCGGGGACCGGCCCTTAATCCTTCGGTGCCTTGTTGAACAGGCCGAGGGATTGGGCGAACGCCGCCCCGCCCGCCAGGAAGACGAGCGGCAGGGTCTTGGCCCAGAAGGCGCCGACGTCGAGCGAGATGAGCAACGCGAGCAGCCCGCCCGCCAAAGCGGCCAAAATGAGCATTCCCAGTGCGAGGCGGGGTTTCGAGACCATGGGTCCTCCAAGAAACGGGTTCGGAGGAGCCAGCCTCGCGACGATCCCGCCGCGAAAAGAGGTCATTTTTGCCGCATCGGGAAGATCAGAGCGAACCCCAGGCGCGGGCGCGTTCCAGCAGCCTGTCGCGGATGAGGGTCACCACGGGCCGCGCCGTCCCCGACCGGTGCGCGAGATAGATCGTGTTCAGCGGCGGCACCACCGGCGTGTGCACGATCGACACAGAGCCCGCTTCGAGTGCGGCCGCGGCGATGTAGCGCGGCAGCACACTCACCCCGGCGCCCGCGACGACGACGGCGAGGATCGCGCGCAGGTCGGGGACGACCATCGCGACGCGGTTCGGTGGCCGCCGCCCGAATTCACTGCGCCAGTAGCGGCGGATGATCGGCAGATCGTCGGCGTACGAGATCAGCGGCAGATGCGCCAGCGCGGGTACCGGGTCGGTCTCGAGCAGTGCGGAATCGACGCTCCGCGCGAGGGCCGGGGCGGCGACGAGGACGAATTCCTCGTCGATCAGCGGGATCGCGGTGATACCGCGCTGCCGTGGGCGGACCGAGGAGACGACGAGGTCCAGGCGCGCGGCTTCGAGCGCGGACAGGAGCTCGTCGGCGAGCCCGAGGGTGACGGTGACGCGCAGCCCGCGTTCGGTCAGCGGGGCGAGCGCGGGCAGGAACCGCGTCGCCATGCCGTCGCTCGCGCCGCCCAGCGCCACCGTTTCGCGGTACTGGACGTCGTCGTCGCCGGCCGTCAGCGCGCCTCGGAGTTCGTCGATGCGGGTGCCGATCCTGGCGGCGAGTTCGGCCGCGCGGGCGGTCGGCGCCGCGCCCTGACGCGACCGGACGAACAGCTGCTCGCCGAGCTCCTCCTCGAGCTTGAGCAGCTGCCCGGTGACGGCGGGCTGGGTCAGGCCGAGTTCCGCGGCGGCCGCGGAGAGCGAGCCCTGACGGTAGATGGCCAGGAAGGTCGCCAGCCGATCCAAGTTGGGCATGCGAGTCACCTTCCATAAGAAATCTTATGGATAGTAGCGGGCTTCCCGGAGTACGCGCGGCGAAGACCTCGTTGAAGCCGGCAGTGGGGCACACCGCCCCGGAGAAACGAAAGGAACAGTCATGGCGCGGATCCTCATGATCGTCTCGGCCGCCGACCACGTGCGGCTCACCGACGGCACCGACCACCCGACCGGGTTCTGGGCCGAAGAGGTCGCCGAATCGCATCGGGTGCTCGCCGCGGCGGGGCACCAGGTCGAGATCGCGACGCCGTCCGGGCTCCGGCCGACCGTCGATCCCATCAGCCTCGACGAACGCGGCGGCGTCGACCCCGCCGAGGGCGCGAAGTTCGCGGAATACCTCGAGGGACTCGATCTTTCGGCGCCGCTCAAGCTTTCCGACGTCTCGGCCGACGCCTACGACGCCTTCTACCTGCCGGGTGGGCACGGTCCGATGACCGACCTGGTGGGCGACAGTGAGCTCGGTGCCCTCCTGAACGACGCCGATGCGCACGGCAAGATCATCGCCGCCCTCTGCCACGGACTCGCCGCCTTGCTCAGCGCGCGCGGCGAAGACGGCTCGTTCACCTTCGCCGGCCGCTCCATGACGTCGTTCAGCGACGAAGAAGAACGACAGGGCGGGCTTGGCGACAAGAGCCCCTTCTTCGTCGAGACCCGGCTTCGGGAGCAGGGCGCGATCGTCACTCCGGCGGCCGCCTGGTCGAGCGAGGTCGTCGTCGACGGAAACCTCGTCACCGGGCAGAACCCGCAGTCCAGCGTCGCGACCGCGGACCGCGTGGTGGAGCTTCTCAAGGCGCTCTGACCACCGGGGTTTGCGCCGCGGCCGGATCCGGGCATACGATCAGGGCAGTCGTACAGGACGAACGCCCTAGGAGATGAACCGGTGGCAGGATCCCCGGCCGCGGCGCGCGGTCAGCTCGTGCGGCGGCGGTTGCTCGAAGCGGCCGTGGCCCTCGTGCCCGAGCTCGGCTGGTCCGCGGTCAGCACCCGGATCCTGGCCGAACGCGCGGGTGTCACGCCGAGCGTCGTGCACTATCACTTCCCTTCGTTGCAGGCCTTGCTGATCGAGGCCGTGCTGGGGGCCATGCGCGAGGTCGCCCTGGCGTTCGAGCCGGCACTGGAAACCGTCGAAACGCCCGCGGACGCGGTGGACGCGCTGCTGGCGTCGGTCGGCGGGTACTCCGGCACCGACCCGATGTCGTTGCTGTTCGCCGAGTCCTATCTCGCCGCGACCCGCGACGACACCCTGCGCCAAGGCATCCGCGAGCTGCTCGCCGACCTGCGCACCCGGCTCGGCGGCTGGCTGGCGCAGCGTGGGGTGGCCGACGCCGAGGACACGGCCGCGGTCCTTTTCGCGGCGGTGGACGGGCTTCTGCTGCATCGGGCGCTCGGGCCGGAGTCGGGCGACGTCTCTCCGGCCGTCCTGCGCCGGCTGGTCGACTGAACCGAAAGGGAGGACCGCCATGAAGGTGGCGATTTGCGGTGCCGGGATCACCGGGCTCGCGCTGGCGCATCGGCTCGCGACACTGGGCGTCGAGGTCGTGGTGCTGGAGCGCGCCTCGGGGCCACGGGAGCAGGGCTACATGATCGACTTCTTCGGCCCCGGCTTCGACGCCGTCGAGGAGATGGGCCTGCTGCCTCAGGTCGAAGACGTGGCGTACCAGGTGGACGAGGCGAGCCTGCTGGACGAGCGCGGCCGCCGCCGCGCGTCCATCGACTACGTCCAGTTCGCCAAATCGGTGGGCGGCAGGCTCTGCAGCATCATGCGGCCCGATCTGGAACGCGTCCTGCGCGCCGGTCTTCCGTCCACAGTGGACGTCCGGTTCGGTGCCGGGGTCACGGGAGTCGAGGACCTCGGCGACCGGGTGCGGGTCACGTCGGCGGACGGCGAGACGCTCGAAGCCGATCTGCTGGTCGGGGCCGACGGGATCCATTCGACCGTGCGCCGGCTGGTCTTCGGCGAGGAGAGCCGGTATTTGCGTCATCTCGGGTTTCATACGGCGGCCTTCGTTTTCGAGGATGAGGAGATCCGTGCGCGGGTGGGGGAGCGGTTCTGCCTGACCGACACGATCGGGATGCAGATGGGTTTCTACGGTCTTCGCGACGGCAAGCTCGCGGCGTTCGCCGTGCACCGCACCACCGATCCGGCCCTGCCGGACGACGCGCGAGCGGCCCTGCGCGCGACCTACGGCTCGCTCGGTTGGGCAGTGCCGCAAGCACTCGCTCTGTGTCCGCCCTCCGGCGAGGTGTACTACGACCAGGTCGCGCAGATCGAGATGCCGTCATGGAGCCGTGGCCGGGTCGTGCTCGTCGGCGATTCCTGTTACGCCGTCTCCCTTCTCGCCGGCCAAGGCGCTTCGCTGGGGATCGCGGGCGCGTTCGTACTGGCCGAACAGCTCACCCGGTCACCCTCGATCGAGACCGCGCTCGCGGCGTACGAAGAACTGGTCCGCCCGGTGGTGACCGAAAAGCAACAGGTCGCCCGCCGCGGCGCGCGATGGTTCCTTCCCGCGAACCGCTTCCTGCTCCAGGCGCGCCGGTTCTTCCTTCACGTGGCGCACCTTCCCGGGCTCGAACGGCCGCTCGCGGCCGCCGTCACGGGCAAGTCGACCGCGCTGGTGACGAATCTGAAGGGTGGGGCCGAGATCCGGAGCCGATGAGGTCGGGGCGTCCCTCGATGCCGCTGCGGTTTGGGGGGTGGGAGGTTGTGGCTCCGTCAGAATCCCCGCCCTCCGGGGCCAAACACCGGAACCGCCACCATTCCAGAATCGCGGCCTTCGAGTGGTTCCGACGAGGGGTTCCGGGGCGGCTGGGTTCCGGTGGTCGGTGCTGGATGGCGTTGGTTACGGAGGAGGGTCTCCGGCGGTCGGTCCTGGCGGACGGCGGGGTTTTGGAGGGCAGGGGTTCTGGAGGGGTTCTGGTGGGCGACGGTTACGGAGGGGGCGTCTCCGGTCGTTGGCCCGCGGGGCGGTTCTGGACGGCATCGGGTTCCAGCGGTCGGTCCCGGAGGACAGGGATTCGGGAAGGCTGCGGTCACGAGACGGAGTGAGACGGAGCCACGTGGTCCGACGTCGAAGCCGCGCAGGCCGATGTCGCGGCCCGGCGTTGCCGGGTCGCCTCGGTTTCGGAGGTTTCAAGGTTCGGCCTATGTTCTGAGGTGCATGGTGTTGCGTCTCGGCCTCCCGGTGGGGTCGAGGTAGGCGGGCGGGGTGAATTCGGGGAGTCCGTCTTGGGCGATCTGGACTTTCCATTCGCTGTGGTGGATGAGCCGGTGGTGTTTGGTGCAGAGCAGGACGAGGTTGTCGATCTTTGTTTCGCCGTGGTGGCGCCAGAAAACGATGTGATGGGCGGTGCAGCGCGGCACAGGCATATCGCAGCCGGGAAACGCGCAGCCGCCATCGCGGATCGTCAACGCGTATTTCTGCGCCAGGGACACGGTGCGTTTCGACCGGCCGATGTCCAGCGGTTCGCCCGCGGTGCCGAGGACACCCGGGCGCACCCGGGCGTCGCAGGCGAGGATGCGGGCGTCGGTGGCGCTGATCGGCCCGACCAGGTCCAGGTGCGCTTCGCCGAGGTCGTTGATCAGGTCGTCGTAGGACATGGTGACGAGGATGTGGGTGGCTTCGCCTGCTTGGCCGGGGAGGTTGCGGCTGGTGGTCTTCAATCGCACGTAGTCGGTGAAAGCGTCGCCGTAGCGTTCGTCTTGGGTGCGGGAGTCCCGGACTCCGTCGATGACCTTATGAGGCTTGGCCATGGGGTCCAGGTCGGATTTCAGGCGGGCGTAGGTTTCGAGGTCGAGGGTGCCCTTCAAACCGAGGGTGCCGTCGCGGTGTTTGACGAACCGCAACTCCGGGCGGGTGTCTTTCGGGTCTTCGTTGCGGGGTTCTTTGCCGTCGGGGTCGAGTTCGTCGAGCAGGCGGCGTCCGGCGCGGGCGATCTGCCGCGGTCCCGCCCGACGCGCCAGCTCGACCAGGATCGCCTCTCCGGCCCGCACGTCGTCCTCGGGCACGGTGGAGGGGATGCGGGCGAGGGTGCGGATGATCGCGTCGATCTGGCCACCGCCGATCGCGCCCTCGGCGGCGGCCTGGGCGGTCAACGGTGCCAGGGGTGGTTCGGGGTCTCCGCCGATAGCCGGGCCGGGATGCAGAGCGAGGACGCGGTCGGCGCGGGCACTGGCTTCCTTGTCGGTCACCAGGAAGTCCTCGAAAATCAGCGCCGCCAACGTCGAATGACCACTACACCCACGCACCCCACGGGAATTGATTTCCGCCAGGATCGCATTCTGCTCGGCATCCGCCCGGCGCTTGAGGATTTCGAGTTCTTGTTTGCGGGCATGCAGCGTCGCGGTGTCGACGCGCCACCACTCGGTGGGCGTCCCTGGAGGTGCATCGTTGCTGGCCACGACACCGACATTACTCCGAATCGAACACTTGCGCTAGCTCAAACGGCCCAACGCAGATATTGCCGGAAAATGGCAACAGCGAAGGAGTATCAACGCAGCGAAGCGTCTTTAAGGGCACGAAGGGGCTTAAAGAGCGCGAAGCAAGGCCGACGGACTACGTGTCGGTGCTGAAGTGACGAAGCACAGAATCGAGCGACCAACTGAACATGAGCCACCACCACGCCGAATCACCACTAAAGAACGCGAAGCAAGCGAACCGGATCCCCGATCACCAAGTGGGACGCGCCGAGACGCCGCCGTCCACGGTCAGGTTGTGCCCCGTGATCCACGCCGCGAGCGGCGATGCGAGAAACAGACAGGCGTTCGCGACGTCGCCAGGAGTGCCGAGCCTGCCGAGGGGTGCGGCCTGTTCCCAGCGGCGGACGCCCTCCGGCCAGCTGTCGCCGAGGCCGGGGCGCTCGATCAGGCCGGGGGAGACGGCGTTGACGCGCAGGCCTCGCGGCCCGTATTCGAGCGCGGCCGCGCGGGCGTGCATGACCAGGGCGGCCTTCGCGCTGCTGTAGTGCGCGTGCCCCGGTGCGGGATGGGCCGCTTCGATCGAGGCGATGTGGATGACGCTGCCGGCGTCCATCACCTCGGCGGCGGCCTGTGTGCACGAGAACGCGCTGGTGAGGTTCGCGTCGAGGACGGCGCGCCAGCTCTGGGCCGACATCTCCGGCAAGGGTTCGATCGGCTGAACGCCGGCGTTGTTGACCAACGTGTCCAGCCGTCCGGTCCAGGCCGCGGCGGCGGCCACTAGCCGTCGGCATTCGGCGTCGTCGGTGAGGTCCGCGGAGAACGCCTTGGCGGCGCCGCCCGCCTCCTGGATCCGCTCGACGACGGCGTGCGCGGAGGCTGCATCGCGGTGGTAGTGCACGGCGACCGCGCTGCCCGCTTCGGCGAAGCGCAGGGCGATGCCGTGGCCGATGCCGCCGCTGGCCCCGGTGACGAGGGTCGTCGTGCCGCTCAGGTCGAGCATCGAGGTCCTTTCCGCAGCGCGAGAACGGCCGCGACGACGAGGAAGAGCAGACCCGCGACGACGTAGCAGTTTCCCAGCCACTGCTGGGCGGTCGTCCACGTCTGGCCAGGCCGATCGAAGGCCGGGAAATACCGGAACGGCGCCGCGACGAAGATCGTGGCGCCTGCTCCGGTGACGGCGAGCCAAAGCATCGCCCGGTGTCTGAGTGCCACGTAGGCGGCAGTAGTGAACAGCGCCGGGGCGATCCACACCCAGTGGTGTGACCACGACGTCGGCGAGACGAGCAGCGCGAAGGTCGCGTTCAGCAGCAGCGCCGGCACGGCGGCCGAGCGGTACATAGTCACTGCCACCAGAACCAGCAGAACGCCGGTGAGGACTATCCAGAGCGGCTTCGCGGCGCTCTCGACGCCGAACCGGGCCAGTACGGCCTGCAGGGTCTGGTTGGTGTGGAACGAGGTGCCGCTGATTCCGGACGCCCCGGCGAAGCCGCCGAACCAATACCGCGCGGAAGCCTCCGGGGCGACCGCGAACGCGACGGCGGAGGCGGCCACGAACGTGCCCATGGCGGTCAGTGCGCCGCGGAAATCCTTGCGTACCAGGAAGAACAGCAGGAACGCCATGGGCGTCAGCTTGATCGCGGCCGCGAGACCGACGCCGATGCCCCGGTAGCGGCCCCTGGCCAGCAGGCAGTCCGCCGCGACGAGGCCCATCAGCACCAGATTGATCTGCCCGAAGCCGAGCGTCTGGCGGACCGGTTCGAGGAAGAGCGCCGGCGTGATCGCCAGCGACGCGACGAGCAGCGCCTTCCGCCGGTCCCCGGACGGCCACAGCGTGCGGGTGATGCCGTAGAAGGTGATTCCCAGCGCGGCCAGGCTGAGCGCGAACAACAGCAGCACCGCGCCGTTCCACGGCACCAGCGCCAGCGGGGTGAGCACCAGCGCGGCGAACGGCGGATAGATGAACAGCAGGGGGATTCCCGCGTCGGAAAGCGGCAACGCGCCATACAGGTCGCCGCCGTTCCACAGGGTGTCGACGCCGAAGCGGTAGATCTCGAGGTCGCTGTGGGAAGCGCCCGTCGTCGCCCAGGCCACGGCGCACGCCAGCACCAGTGCGGCGAACGCGCCGACCGGCCACCAGGTCCGACCGCGCGACTTGGTGGGGAGCATCGCGTGGTGACCCTTCGGACGTGCGTCGATGATCCCGACTGTACCCCGATGGCGACAAGCGACTTCCGTCGGCAGTCAGTGCACCCGGTATTGGTCTAGACTTTTTATTCCCAGTGTGGTGAAAGGGACCGGTCCATGCGCGGAACGACGGTGTTGCCGAGGACGCCTTGCCTCGAACCGAAGGCGGGGGAATTGCCACTGCATCGGCTGGAGGTCCGCGCGCCGGACGCCCTGCCGTTCACGGTCGGCACATTCGACACGATCGGGCCGATGTCGCGGGCGGCGTTCCCGCATCGGCACACGTTCTACGAAATCGTCCATGTCACCGGCGGTACCGGCGACCACGTCATCGATTTCACCCGCTGGGAATTGGCGCCGCCGCAACTCGCGGTCATAACGCCGGGGCAGGTGCATCATTGGGATGCCCGCGAGCTCAGCGGATTCGTCGTGTTGTTCACCGACGATTTCCTGCTCGAACATCCGTCGGATCGCGAAACCCTGCGAAGGCTCAGTCAGCAGCCATGGCGGCTCGACGAGCGCGCGGCCGAGGAGACGGCCCGGATGGTCGCCGAACTGGACGAGGAATTCCGTTGTGGCGGCCAGGGCACCGATTCGGTGCTGCGGGCACTGATGCACGTGCTGATCGTGCGGGCGGGACGCCTTCCGGGATTGGCGGATCCGCGGCCGCCTGCCAGGGCACAGGCGGTGGGCACGGAATTCGCCCGGCTGCTCGGCAGGCCGGATCTGGGTCTCTGGTCGGTCGGCGCGCTCGCGGAACGGATCGGGGTCACGCCGGGATATCTCACCGACGCGGTGAAAACGGCGACCGGCCGGACGGCGGCACAACTGATGCGTGAGGCGAGGACCAGAGAGGCGAAACGATTCCTGCGCGGCACGGATCTGACCGTGCGACAGGTCGCCAGCCGGGTCGGATTCGCTGATCCCGCCTATTTCTGCCGCTTCTTCCGGCGGGAAACGGGGTTGAGCCCCGGAGATTACCGCCGGACTGGTGACGCGCCCCCGGAGATTCACCACGACTGACCACCCCAGTCCATCGTCCGCAGCTGATCTTCTCCATACCGTCGAGGGTGATTCCCGAAGCCCCCACGAGGAGCAGGTATGGACGAAGAAAGCAAACTCAGCCGGAAGACCGTGCTGAAGGCCGCGATCGCCGCGGGTGTGGCGGCTCCGGTCGCGTTGATCGGCGGCCCCGCCCTCGCGCGCACCACCGTCGCGAACGGCCAGGCGCCCGAGCTGACCCCCGCCTGTGACGACGGTGACGACCCGACCCCGCCGCAGACCGAAGGCCCTTACTTCAAGCCGAATTCGCCGCAGCGGACGTCGCTCGTCACGCCGAACACGCAGGGCACCAGGCTCACCGTGTCCGGCTACGTCTTCGGTCTCGGGTGTCTTCCGATCGCGCGGGCGCTGCTGGACTTCTGGCAGGCGGACGTCAACGGCGCCTACGACAACGTGGGGTACACCTTCCGCGGTCACCAGTTCACCAACGACCAGGGCGCGTTCTCGCTGAGCACGATCGTGCCCGGCCTGTATCCCGGCCGTACGCGGCACATCCACGTCAAGGTCCAGGCGCCCGGCAGGCCGGTGCTGACCACGCAGCTCTACTTCCCCAACGAGCCGCGCAACAACACCGACTCGATCTTCGACCCGCGGCTGCTGATGACCGTCCGCGATCAGCCTCCCGGCAAGCAGGCCGCGTTCGACTTCGTGCTGAACGTGCCGCAGACGCCGACGTCGACCTCGCGGCCGACCAGTACGACGCCGACGACGTCGACTTCGACCTCCAACCCGCCCGGCGGGACGACCTGGGCGGCGGGAACCGGCTATTCCGCGGGCGCCCGGGTCACCTACAGCGGTCGCGGTTACGTGTGCTTGCAGGCGCACACGGCCCAGCCCGGCTGGGAGCCGCCGTCCACACCCGCGTTGTGGCGCGCGGAGTGACGGACAGCCGCTGCGGAGGGAGATAAACGCGGGTGGACTCCCGCCGCCGGGACCCACACCCCGGCGGCGGGGTCCACCCGCTTCCTCGGAAGGTGGGGTTTTCCTCACCCCAAGTAGGAGCTTTGCTTCAATGCGCCGCCCCCGGCCCCCGGACGATGATCGTCTTCGACATCGGAGCGAAGGGGTGGACGTCATGACACAGCGCCGGAAACGGTGGGGGAGACGGGGAGTGATCGCCGCCGTGGTGGCCGGGGCGCTGCTCGCCCCTGTGGCGGGCCCGGCTTTCGCGGACGAAGGCCCGGCCCCGGTGCGCTCGCTGGACCGCGCGGCGCATCCACTGCGCTCGACCGAACCAGGCCGGAACACCGCCGACCTGCGGGCGCTGGGCGGGATGATCGGCGGCGCGAAGGTGGTCGGCCTCGGCGAGGCGACCCACGGCTCGCACGAGTTCTTCACCATGAAGGAACGGGTGTTCCGCTATCTCGTCGAGGAAAGGGGCTTCCGGGCCTTCGCACTGGAGCTGAGCTGGTCCGCGGGCCTGGAGATCGACGAGTACGTCCAGGGCGGCAAGGGTGACGTCCGGGAGCTCGCGAAGCGGACGCTGGCCGGTTCCCCGTGGGACCGTGAGGAGTTCGTGAGCCTCATCCGGTGGATGCGCGAATACAACCGCGCGCACCCCGGCCGCACCGTGCACTTCGTCGGTGACGATCTCGGCGCGCCAGCGGTGAACGACGCGTTCTTCGCGAGGATCACCGACTACGTGCGGCAGCATCATCCGGCGGATCTCCCCCGGCTGAACCGGCTCTACACCGGTCTGCGCCCCATCGACGACGCGTTCGCCTACCTGCGCAAGCCGCTCGACGAGCGACTGCGGCTGGCCACGCAGGCGGAGCAGGCTTACGAACTGATCAAGGGCTTGCCCGGTGCGGGCGCCAGGGAGTGGGCCGAGCAACACGCCAGGTTCGTCGCGCAGACGGTCCGGTTCCTCGCCGTCGACCTCTCGGATCCGAAGGGCCTGCCCGCCGCTCAGATCCTGCGCGACCGGGCGATGGCGGAGAACGTCGCCTGGTGGCAGCGGCGGACCGGGCACAGGATCCTGCTCTCCGCGCACAACGGCCACGTCTCCTACGAGAGCGACAGCCCCGCGATGTACCCGAAGACCCAGGGCGCCTTCCTGCGCGAAACGCTGGGCCGGGATTACCTGCCGATCGGGTTCACCTTCGACCGGGGTTCCTTCCTGTCCAAGGACAAGGCCCTGGAGGGCGACTGGAAGCGCTTCTCCGTTCCCGCCGCGCCGTCCGGCTCGAACGAACACACCCTCGATCGGGTGCGGTTCGAGGACTTCTACCTGGACGTCCGCACCGCGCCGCCGTCCGCGCGCGCCTGGCTGGAAACCGCCCGGCCCACTCGAACCATCGGCACGCAGTTCCCCGTCGATCTCGCGGCCGTCTCGCTCGGGCGGTCCTACGACGTCGTCATGCACCTGCACGACGTCCGCCAGGCCGATCTGAGAAGGTAGTGACGTCGCGCCCGTTTAGGGGGTTTTAACCCGGTTTACCTGGCGTGCCGCGACGGATCTCGGTAGTAGTCGAAGTGTTCCGGTACCCCCTTGTTCCAGTACCCAGCGGAGGAAATCCCTGATGTTCAAACGGATGCTCAGCGCCTTCGGGGTCGGCGGTCCGTCCGTCGACACCGTGCTCGACTCACCGCACGCCGTTCCCGGCGAGGTGATCACCGGCCAGGTCCGCATCCAGGGCGGTTCGAGCGACGCCCAGATCGAGGAGATCCTGCTTTCGCTGGTCACCCGGGTCGAGGTCGAACGCGGCGATCACGAGCGCGCCGGAACCGCGGAATTCCTGCGGGTCAGCGCGGGCAGCAAGGTGAAGGTGACGGCCGGGCAGCTGACCACGGTGCCGTTCCGGATCGCCTTGCCGTGGGAGACGCCGATCAGCGCGGTCGGCGGGCGCGAGCTGCCGGGCATGGTCGTCGGCGTGCGGACCGAACTCGTCATCGCCGGCGCGCCGGACAAGGGTGACCTCGACCCGGTGCTGGTGGGGCCGCTGGAGTCGCAGGACCGGGTGCTGGAGGCGTTCGGCGAGCTGGGCTTCTCGTTCCGCAGCGCCGACGTCGAAGCCGGGCGGCTGCACGGCGTCCGGCAGGAGCTCGGGTTCTTCCAGGAGATCGAGTTCTTCCCGCCGTCACGTTACGCGGGCCGCGTCAGCCAGGTGGAGCTGACCTTCGTCGCGAGCCCGGACGACCTCGTGGTGGTCCTGGAGGCCGATCGGCGCGGTGGCATGTTCCGCTCCGGCGGCGATTCCTTCGGCCGCTTCCACGTTTCGCACGAGGAGGCCCTGCGCACCGACTGGGCGGCGGCCATCGACGGCTGGCTGGCCAAGGTCGCCGAGTCCGGCGGCGGGCACGCCATGTTCGGCGGGCACCAGGAGCACTACGGCCACGAATACGACCACCACGGGCATCACGGCAGGCGTGGGCCGGGGATGGGCGGCGTGGTCGCCGGTGCCGCGGCGGGCGTGGTCGGCGGCATGATCCTCGGCGAGGTCATGGAGGACGCCTTCGACGGTGGCGACGAAGGCTTCGAGGAGTGATCCGGCTCCGGGGCACGCCGGCGCCGGTGTGCCCAGGGGTCACTTCGCGGTCAAGGGCGCCAACGCGGCGTCGACCGCGTCGGTGAGCCGGCGCGGATCCGTCTCCGCCCTGGCCACCACGTGCAGGCCCTGCATGACAGCGGTTTCCAGTGTGTTGACTCCACTACGGACGAGGTTCCGACGGATTCGTTGCCGGACGTCGCGCGAGAACCTGGCCTTCGGCGAATGCGGCCGCTGGTTCGCGAAACCGGCGGTTACAGAGTTCTCGACCCGGCCTCGCGGCTTTGCCAGCACTGACAAGTCGGCGTAACTCACGGGGAGGATTCCTGCATCAGCAGCATGCGGTCATAGGCCAGCTCGATCAGTTTGGGTGGCCGTCCGACGGATCGCGCTATCCACTCGACTTCATCGCGTAGCTGAGAATCGCGATCGTAGACCTCATGATCGAGAATTTCGACCTCGACGAAGGTGCCGAGGCGGTCGACCTCGTCCACGCACACCGTCACGCCCTCGCGGATGCGGAAACTCCATCGCTGCTTGCGAATCTGGAGCATTTCCTTGAGTCGGAGGGCAGAGAGAATCGATCGGGCTGCCGAACCGTCTACGACCTCGGTTTCATATTCGAGACGGTCGAGATCCGCGGATCGCCGGACTTTCACCGTGACGAAGTTCCGGTCGCCTTGAGTGCGAACCCGAGCCACCACGGCGCCTTTTGCCGGGCTCTCGATATCTGCTCTGTCGAACGCGAAGACGTGGTCGAGTTGTGCCGCTGTCGCGTATGGCTCGTGGCCGTGTGAACGCAGGGCGTCAAGAATATCTTGCGGCCCGATGCCGTCGAACTGGATCTTTATCTCTAATTCTCGCATAGTGGAGCCTAACTTCACGTATTGCTGCTTGATCGAGCACGAAAATCCCCGAGGCCGTTGTTGCTTGAAACTGCGCCCGCTGTGTTGATCTGCTGTGCTTGGCGGTGACGAGCATCTCATGGCGTGCGATGATTGCCGATGGCAGGGCAAGCCTATGGCTGTTCCTGCTGGTTGTCGCGCAAGGTGATCTTTCGGCTCTAGAGGACTCTTTCGACGCCCGGCGCGCTCGTCAAGCTCGTGACCATTAACCCGATCGAGTCGTACAGCCCGCCGGAGGAACGAGAAGCCAGGTAGTGTGGCATGCCGCCTCTCTCCACCTTGGCATCCGCGTGGACGGTTGGCAGGTATGGCGAATACAGCAGCAATCCGTGGTCGGTGGCCATGTCGAAGCCGAATACGGTCATGGCCGGGTATGACGGCAACTGAAATACTTCCAGTCGGTCGCCGTCGGCCCCCATCCTCCGCTTGAAGTCACTGAATGCCTTGAGAGAGCCGGAGATCTTCTTGGCGAGATTCTCGCCTCGCTCCTGCGCGACGCGCTCCGTGTCGTCGCAGTCTGGATCCATTAGGTAGCAACGGTACACCCCGCCGCGCCGCAGGTAGTTCTCAGCCGCATCACGATAGGTCGCCGGTCGTTCTGTGGTCACGAGGTAGTTCGAACTCGTGTGGAGGGCGGTTCCTACCTCCAGCACGTCGTGGTTCGCGATGTTGAGCAGGCGGGCTTTCTCGTGTTGGCTCGGCCGTTCGTGGTAACCGAATACCCGCGTGTTCCCGTGGAGACCGTGCGCCGCGATCCATGATCGGGCGACGTCCCGCTCGGTTCCGTTTCCGACGAGCAGATAGACCTCGCGCCCCTCGAGCGACCCGACTCTCCGGTACTTGCCGGTGTGTTTGGGTCCGGCGACGTGGTACACCTCGCCGGAGATCGCGACGGTATCCGGAGGGGTCCCTTTTTCCAGGTGGGCAGCGAAGTTGATGTCCGGTGAACGTATCGAGCCGTGGGCGTCCGATCCGCGGTAGGTGATCGTTCCCTTGTGGACCCCGACTCGGAGGTGAAGGCTGCCCTTGATCTCCATCTGCTGGAACTCGTCCTGAAGGTGTTTGAGTACCAGGGAAACCAGCTTTTCGGCGATGCCGAGCGTGGTTTCCAAACCAACGCTCTCGTCTTCGTCGAAGATCACGATGAGGCCGCCGTCACCATGCCAATGCCACAATCTCGCGTAACCACACCGATGTTCCTGCTGCACGATTCGAACTCGATCCAGGACACGGTCTTCGAGGAGATCGAATGCGCGTGCAGCCCGATCGCGAGGGTTCGACGCGACGATGTCCGAATGGCCAGCGGCATCTGCGAAGATCAAGTATACGTTCTCGTAACTGTTTCCTGCGGTCAGTTCTGCCGACATCTCTCCGCCCTCCGCTGTGACGCGCCCCGGACAACGATTGTACGACCGGAAGACGGCAACGCGCTGCGCTGATCATGAACGACCATCTGAATTTGCGGGACATGAGCGGGGACTGTCGCGCTCCGTCCGTCGGTGCTTGCGATCCCGGCGATGCTTGACCAGGTCTGCTGCAGGGGTTGGAAGGCCTAATCATTGGGCTCCGTATCGTGGGGCCGAGCGGGGTGGAGCGTCCGGACTTGCCAGTGCTTCGCGAAGTGAGTGGACACTGATTCAGGCCGGGAGCATCTGCCCGAGTAGGGCAGTGGCTCCACGGGGTGTCAAGGAGCGTCCGCGCTCGTGAGGCGGGGTAACCTCCCGTCGTGCCGGATCACGTCGATCACATTCTGCGCCAGTGGGCCGAAGCCCGTCCCGACCTGGACGTCTCCCCGATGGGGGTCATCGGGCGGCTGACCAGGCTGACCCGGGTCATGGAGGGCGAGCTGCGCAAGACGTTCGCCCGCCACGACCTCGACCGGTCGTCGTTCGACGTCCTGGCGACCCTGCGCCGGGCAGGCACGCTGACCCCCGCCGACCTGATGCGATCGGCGATGGTCACCTCCGGTGCGATCACCCAGCGGCTCGACCGGCTCGAAGAGCGCGGTCTGGTGGTCCGCGCGCCCGACGAGACGAACGGCCGCCGCGTGCTGGTCGACCTCACGGAGCAGGGGCGCGAGCTCATCGACCGTGCCCTGCCCGATCACGTCGACACCGAGCATCGGCTCCTGAGCGCGGTCAGCCCCGAGGAGCGGGACGAACTGGCCGTTTTGCTGCGAAATCTGTTGCGGTCACTGGGAGATGTCGCTCTCGACGACTGACGAGCCAACGCGTTTGACTTAGCGCTAAGCATCGAATAGCTTAGCGCTAAGAGGTTCGCGGGTCGTCCCGCGTGCCGTAGATCCTTCTGGTGCGAAGCACCCCAGGGGCGGAATCGCCGTGCCCGCAGGGGTTTCTTCGTCATGCTCGTGAATCGAGAGAGAAGAAATGGCCACCCGAACCGAAAACGCGCATTCGACCCTGAAGGGCTGGGCAGGGGTCGCCGCCATCACCGCCAGCCTGTTCGTCTTCCTCACCACCGAACTGATGCCCGTCGGCCTGCTCACCCCGGTGAGCTCCAGCCTGGACATCTCGGTGGGCGCCGCCGGCCTGATGGTCACGCTGTACGGCGTCTCGGCAGGCCTCGGCGTGCCGTTCGTGGTCGCGTGGACGCGACGGATCAACCGGCGCGTCCTGCTCTCCACGTTGCTCGCGATCCTGACCGCCGGCAACCTGATCACCGCCCTCGCGCCGGGTTATCCGCTGGTACTGGCGACGCGGCTCGTCATGGGCTTCGCCAACGGCGCGTTCTGGGCCATCGGCGTGGGGATGGCGATGCGGATCGTCCCCGGCCGCCACGCGAACCGGGCGGCGGCCGTCGTGATGTCCGGTATCTCCGTCGCCACCGTGCTGGGGATGCCGCTGGGTACCGTCCTGGAACGCCTCGTCGGCTGGCAGTCCACGTTCCTGATCTGGAGCGGGCTCAGCGTCCTGGTCTTCCTCGCCGTACTCGTCCTGGTCCCGTCCCTGCCGTCGGCGAACGCGGTCTCCGTCCGCGAGGTCTTCGGCCTGCCGCGGGTGAACGCGCGCCTGCGGTCGGTCCTGATCACCGTCGTCTTGTTCGTGCTCGGGCACTTCGGCGTCTACACCTTCATCCGTCCCTTCCTGGAAGGCACTTCGTCGGCGTCGCCCGCCTTCGTCACGGTGTGCCTGATCGTCTTCGGTGCCGGTGGAGCGGTGGGGAACTTCGTCGCGGGGCATTTCGTGGCGAAGAACGTGCTCGTCAGCTTCGCGGTCGGAGCGGCCGGACTCGTGACGTCCCTGTTGTTGCTGCTCGTGGTCGGCCACGGGCAGGTGGGGGCGCTGGTCGCGCTCGTGCTCTGGGGACTGTCCTACGGCGTGGTGCAGCTGAGTCAGCTCACCATGACGCAGCGGTCCGCGCCGGACACGTTCGAGGCCGCGATGTCACTCAACACCTTGGCGTACAACACTTCCATCGCTCTGGGCGCGTTGTTCGCGGGACTGCTCGCCGACCACGCCGGGATCACCAGCGTGGTGTGGTTCGGCGTGGTGCTGACCGCGGCGTCGCTGCTGTTCATGGTCGGCACCCGCCGGACCTGATCAGAACCAGTGCAGGCAGTGCGGCGCGCGTTCGGTGCGGAACAGAGCGTCGGCGAGCGCGGCCGCGTCCGGGCGATGGGCCCGGACGCGGCCCGCCCGCACGAGCAGGCTCGGGGCGGTGCCGCCGAGGTAGATCGAGCCCAGGTCGCTCACGTCCAGGGACAGGTCGGGTTCGGCGCCGGTCGGGACGCAGTCCGCCTCACCACCCCGGACGGTGAGCAGGTACCGGCCGCGTTCGCCGAGCGCCTGGTCGTCGACGTCGAGGACGAGTTCGCCGTCGGTGGACCAGCCGCGTGCGGTGAGTGCGCGAGGTACGTCCAGCAGCCGGACCCAGAGCCAGTCCGTGTCGCCGCCGACCTCGCCGGCACGGAAGTCTTCGAGCTGCCACCGCAGCGGATGGTCGGGCGGGCAATGCTTGAACACGACCTCGGTGATCAGGTCGTGTCCGAGCGCGAACCGGGCGAGCGCCGTGGACACCTCGTCGTCGACGGCGATGGTCTCGTCGACCGTCAGCGTGCTCGGCTCGGTGAGCGAGTACGAGGCGTACCCGTCCGGCACGCCGTCGGCGTCGCGGTGCAGGGCGATGTAGCGCGATGCCCGGGAGATCGGCGGCTGCCCGGCGCCCAAGGACCACCAGCGGTGCGGCCGCGACAGCGCGCCGGGCCGGGCGCGGCGATACCGGTCGTAGATCTCCTCCAGGAGTTCGCCGCACTCGGCCCGGCGCAGCACCTCGATCGAGCCACCGGCCGTCCCGACGGCGAGGGCGGCGCGATGACGCGGCACCGTCAGGCGCCGGGTGTAGGTCGCCGGGCCGTAGCCGAATCGCCGGTAGATCAGCGCTTCCGACGCGAGCAGGACCGAGAGCAACTCGCCCCGTTCCCGGAATTCGGCGAGCTGATGCCGCATCATCGCGCTGAGCACTCCGCGCCGCCGGTGCGAGGGCAGGACGCCGACGGCGGTCACCCCGGCGACCGGCACGACGACCTCACCGGGCAGCGTGAGCTCGAAGGTGTACGCGGCGGCCGTGCCGACGGGCCGCCCGTCCCCGGTCACCGCGAGCAGGCCGCGGTCCAGTTCGAGCGCGGACCAGGTCTCGCCCGCGGTGTCCGGGAACCGGGCGAACGCGGTGAACATGGTGTCGACGAAGACGTCGCGGTCCTCGGCGGTCGTGGAACGGATCTTCATCGCCCCAGTGCATTGCCGTTCCCGCGTGGCGTCAAGCGATTTGCAGGTCGAGGAACCCGGCGTACCGGCCACCGAGCCGGACCAGCGCGTCGTGGTCCCCTTCCTCCGCGATCCGGCCACCGTCGAGGAAGACCACGTGATCGGCGCGCTCGACGGTCCGCAGCCGATGCGCCACCATCACCACGGTCCGGCCCGCCATGAGCCGCTCGATGCCTTCGTGGACGGCCGTCTCGTTGACCGGGTCCAGCGCCGACGTCACCTCGTCGAGCACCACGATCGGCGCGTCCTTCAACAGCGCACGCGCGATCGAGACCCGTTGGCGTTCCCCACCGGACAGCAGCGCCCCGCCCTCGCCGACGTTCGCGGACCAGCCGCCGGGCAGCCGTTCGATCACCTCGTCCAGCCGGGCCGCCGTCGCGGCGGCGCGCACCTCGGCGTCGTCGGCATCCGGACGGCCGAGCCGGATGTTCTCCTCGATCGTGCCGTCGAAGAGGTGGACGTCCTGGAAGACGATCGCGATCCGCGACATCAGGTCCTCGGTGCCCATCGCGCGGACGTCGACCCCGCCGATGCGCACGGCGCCCGAATCGACGTCGTGGAACCGGGCGAGCAGCTGCAGCACCGTGCTCTTCCCGGCTCCCGAAGGGCCGACGACGGCGAGCTTCTGTCCTTCGTGGACGGTCAGCGAGAGCCCGTCGAGCACCGTCCGGCCGCCGCGGGTGAAGACGACGGACTCGAACTCGAGATCGTGCCGCTCCGGGCGGACGGGGTCGGGCGGTTCCGGGAGCGGTTCGGTCCGCAGCAACGCGTCGAGCCTCGTCAGCACCGAACGCGCGCCGCGGAGCTTGCCGCCGATGTCGGTCAGCGAGAGCAACGGATCCGCGCAGCGGGCGGCCAGCACGAGGATCGCCACCACCTCGGGCGCCCCGAGGCCCCCGCCGAGCGCGAGGAACGCGCCCAGCACCAGCAGGCCGGTGAACATCGCCTGCACCGTGAACGTCAGCCCCACGACACCGGGCAGCGCCGAAAGCGTGGACCGGCGGTTCGCTCGCTGAAGATCCCGCAGCGAGTCGTCGAGCGACCGGAATCGTTCCGCGGCCCGCCCTCCCGCGCGCAGCACCGGCTGCGCCTGCAGAAATTCGATGACCCGTCCCGTGGCCTCGGTCCCGCGTTCCGCGGCCTCGTCGTCGGCGGTGGCCATCGAACGGCCGGTCCAGACCTGGATGGCCGCCACGACCGGGGCCGCGATCAGCGCGGCCAGCCCCAGCCGCCAGTCGAAGACGAGGATCACGAACACGATCGTCAGCGGGGTGACGCACGCGGCGATGAACGGCGCCAGCAGATGCGCGATCACGCCCATCGCCTGCAGTACCCCGGGTCCGGCCAGCGCCGACACGTCACCGACCCGTTTTCCGCCGTACCAGCCCATCGGCAGCCGGGCGAGATGGTCGCCGAGCCGGTGGTACATCCCGTGCAGCAACGTCGTCCCGGCGCGGAAGCCGGAGAGATCGGCGCGGTACCGCAGGATCGCGAACACCGAGAAGGCCGCGCCGAACGCGATCAGCCACGGGACGGCGTCGCCCGGTGTGCTTCCGAGCAGCGCCCGCAGCAAGGGGACCAGGAACGCGTAGGACAGGCCTTCGACGATCGCGGTCGCCGTCATCAGTGCCACGGTGCGCCGCACCGGTGGGGCGTGGTCGGGTCCGAGCACGCTGAGCAACATCCGGATCATCGAGGTTCCCCCAGTGGTTCGGCGGAGCGGTGGGAACGCCAGAAGGCGGCGAACTTCCCGTTCCGGGCCAGCAGATCCGCGGGTTTCCCGCGTTCGGTGACGGTGCCGTTCTCCAGCAGGACGACGGTGTCGGCGTCGACGACCGTCTCCAGCCGGTGCGCGATGACCAGGACCGTCCGGTCGGCCCGTGACGTCGCCAGCGCCCGGCGCACCGCCAGTTCGGTCCGCGGGTCGGCGAACGAGGTCGCCTCGTCGAGCACCAGGACGGGTGTGTCGGCGAGCAGCGCACGGGCGAGCGAGATCCGCTGTGCTTCGCCGCCCGAGAGTCCGGTTTCCTCGTGCAGCACCGTTTCGTAGCCGTGCGGCAGTTCGAGGATCCGGTCGTGGATCTGCGCGAGCCGGGCGGCGCGCACGACGTCTTCGCGATCGGCGTGCGGGACGGCGAGCGCGATGTTGTCCGCGACCGAGGCGCGCAGCAGGCGGACGTCCTGGAACACGAAGGAGACGTTGCGGTAGAGCTCCCGGCTGCCGATCTCACGCAGATCGGCGCCGCCCAGCAGCACGGAACCCTCCGTCGGGTCGAAGAACCGCGGCAGCAGAGTGACCAAAGTGGACTTTCCGCCGCCGGACGGCCCGACGAGCGCGGTGACCGTGCCGGGTTCGAGCACCAGATCGATCCCGCGCAGGACCTCGCGGCCGGCCTCGTAACCGAACCGGACGCCGCGCAGCTCCACTCGGTGTCCTCGCGGCGAAACGGGGTTCGACGGCTCCGGCAGTGACGGCACCCCGAGCACCTCACGGATCCGGCCGGTCGCGCGGCGGGCGGCCTGGAGTTCGTCGAAGCCATGGCCGAGCGCGGCGACGGGCGCGGTCAAACCCAGGCCGAGTATCAGGAATGGCAGGAGATCGACCGGAGCGAGGCCGCCGCCGGTGATCAGGAGCGTGCCGCCGATCAGGACGACCAGCAGGACGAACGGCGGGGACAGCGCCAGCTGCATCCCCGCGGCCGGCCCGGCCATTCCGTGCACCCACCGGGTGAAGGTGGCGACGAAGGCGTCCGCCGCGGTGCGGAACCTGCGATGGGCGCGGCCCGCGCCGCCGAACGCCTTGACCACGGCGATGCCCTGGACGAACTCGACGACCGAGTCCGAGATCCCCGCCATTCCCCGGTCGAACTCCTCCTGCTCACGCAACCGGGAAGGCGTCATCATCAGCGGGACCATGGCCACCGCCAGCACCACCGGGATCAGCGTGATCAGGGTGAGCCGCCAGTCGATGGTGAGCAGGTAGACCAGCGACACCAGCGGGACGACGAAGGCGGACACGAGTTCACCGGGCGTGTGGGCGATGAACGGGTGCACGGCCCCGACGTCCTCGCCGACGACCTTGGCCAGTTCACCGGTGCGGCGGCTCGAGAACCAGCCGATCGGCACGCGTCCCAGGCGTTCGGCCAGCAGGCGGCGGAACGTGAGCTGGACCCGGCCGTCGAGCAGATGCCCGATCCCGGACGACGCGGCCGTGAGCACCAGCCGGACGAACATCCCGGCCGCGCCCACGATCACCGCGGTCCAGACCCGGCTTTCGTCGACGGGGCCGGACGTCAGCAGCGCCCTGCCCAGCTCGACGACCGCGAGCAGCGGCGCCAACCCCGAGATGGCGCCGATGATCTGAAGGACGACCACCGCGGCGAAACTCCCGGCGAACGGGCGCAGCAACCGGACCGTGGTGGGTGGCGCTGTGGGTGCCGTCATGACGAGGCCAGCGCGCGGCGCAGGACGCCGCCGAGTTCGTCGATCTGACGCCGGGACACCTCGGCGGAGAGGATCGCCTGCGACCCGTGGAAGGTGCCCGCCCACTGGTGCAGCTCGACCGAAACCCCCGCCTGCAGCAGCCGGAGCGCGTACTCGATGTTCTCGTCGCGATTGGGGCAGAACTCGGCGGAGGCCACGTACGCGGGTGGCAGCCCGGAGAGATCCGTGGCCCGCGAAGGGGCGGCATACGGCGAAGGCGCGGGCTTTCCGTCCAGGTAGTGCCCCCACGCGGCGGTGATCTTGGCGCGGTTCATCCACGGTGTGTCGATGAAGTTCCGCGCCGACCAAGACTCCTGCCGGTCGTCGAGCCCGGGCTGGTTGAGCAGCTGGAAGCAGATCCGCGGGCCGCCTTCGTCACGGGCCCGCAGTGCTGTCGCCGCCGCGAGCCCGCCGCCCGCGCTGTGCCCGCCGATGGCGATCCGGTCGGGGTCGACGCCGAGTTCGGCCGCGTGGTCCGCCGTCCAGTTCAGCACGGCGTAGACGTCGTCGAACGCGGCCGGGAACGGGTTTTCCGGCGCCAGCCGGTACTCGACCGAGATCACCGTCGCGCCGGATGCTTCGGCGAGCCGCGCCGCCCAAGGATGTTCGGTCTCCAGGTCGCCCATCACCCAGCCGCCGCCGTGCAGCCAGATGACGGCGCCCTGTGCCTCGCGCGGCCGGTAGATCCGGATCGGGACACCGGGGTCACCGGGCACCGTCCGGTCTTCGACGTCCATGCCCGACGTGTCGGGCTGCGGCACGGACGTGGCCAGCTTCGCGAAGCTCACGCGGTCCGCGACCGGGTCGTCGAGTTTCGCCTTCGGGAAGAGGGCGATGAAGGCTTCGAGTTCGGGATCCATGACCACGATCCTTCCGGCTCGGAAGCCCGAAGGCGGCCGCCATCCGTCGCGTGTGATCGCCCCTTCGCGCGACGATCGCCGCGTACGCTCGCGGGCATGGAGGCACTGGCCGCGCGGTTGTCGCATCTGGATCCCGACGTCGAGGGCGCGATCCGGGTCGTGATGTTCTACGACACCCTGATGCGGCGGCGGGTCGACCTCCCCGCGCTCGCCCGCGCCACCGCGGGGCTGGCGGAATGCGTGGCGGGTATCCACCTGCACAGCACGGGACGCACCCTCCGCATGGCGCCCGACGGCCGCGAAGCCGCTCCGGCTTCCGCGCCGGCGTCCATCTCGTTGGCGATCACCCTCGACGAGGAGGAGATCGGCACGGTGTGGCTGGAACGCGAGGGCGCACCCGTCGCCCTCGACGAAGCGGTGCTGGACCGGCTCGCGATCGCCGTGGCGACGGTCGTCGAACGGTACGGGCCCGCCCGCACCACCATGGCCGATCCGGCGCTGGTGGAACTCGTGATCAGCTCCGCCAGTGACGACGCCGCCCGGAACCGGGCGTTGCGGTTGCTGGGTTTCCCCGCCGACGCGCCGATCCGGGTTGTCGCCGTCCCGTCGGGACTTCCGCTCGAGAAGGTCGGGAGCCTGATCTGCCCCGGCCGCCCGGTGAAGGCCGCGTCCCTCACCGACGTCGGCATCATCCTCGCCACCGCGGTGGATCCGGAGCGCTTCCCGGAGGACGTGCGGGCGGGGATCGGGGAGGCCGAGTGCCCGCATCGGTCCTGGCAGGACGCCAGGACGGCGTTGCGGTTCACGACGTCGCGCCGTCCGGTGATCCACCACGGCGAACTCGGAGCGCTGGCGCTGCTCGCGCGGATCCCGGAGGAGGACTCGCGGGCCAACGTCGACGTCGTCGCGATCTCGAAGCTGGCGGCGGATCCCGAGGACCTGCGGACGCTGGACGCCTACTGCGCCACGGGTTCGGTGCGCCAGGCCGCGGATTCCCTTCACCTGCACCACAGCAGCGTCGCGCGACGGCTGACCCAGATCGGCAAATGCCTGGCCATCGACCTCACCGATCCACTCGGGCTGACCCGCGCGAGGCTCGCCCTCACCGCGTGGCGGCTGCTCGGCGAGTGACTACCTAATGATCTTCGCCGGGTACTCAAAGATCACCGCCGTCCGTCATGGAAATAAATAGGTAGCCCGCGCGAACTTTCGTCGGTTTCCGGGTTCCCTTGGCACGACACAGAATCAGCGCGTTCGTCCCCACTGAAGCGGCCGGAACCCCGCCGCAGAAACGAGTCGGAACATGCGACTGCGCTCTCTTGTCCTGCTCGCCGGCACCGCCTTCATGGCGTTGCTCGGCTCGACCGCCCCCGCCGCGACCGCCGCCGAGCCCTCGGGTGTGCAGCCGATGATCATCGGCGGTCAGTACGCGCAGAACGCTCCCTGGGCGGCCCGGCTGTTCGTGAACGGCCAGCAGAACTGCAGCGCGACGATCATCGCGCCGCAGTACATCCTCACCGCGAAGCACTGTGTCGCCAGCAGCGGCAGCTACACGTTCCGGATCGGCAGCCTCGACCAGCAGAGCGGCGGCACCATGGCCACCGCGGCGAGCATCACCCGGCACTCGGGCGCGGACCTCGCCGTCGTCCGGCTGACCAGCTCGGTCAACGCCACCTACGCGCCGCTCGGCACCACGAGCAACGTCGCGGTCGGCCAGAACGTCCAGGTCTACGGCTGGGGCGCGACCAGCCAGTGCGGCTCGGAGATCAACTGCCAGTCCCGTTACCTGAAGGTCGCCACCGTCCGGGTCAACTCGGTCAACTGCAGCGACTACAACGGCGGCGTCGCGGTCTGCGCGAACCGCGTCGACGGCATCACCGCCGGCGGTGACTCGGGCGGCCCGATGTTCTCCGGCGGCCGCCAGGTCGGCGTCGCCTCGACCAGCGACCGGTCGAACAACACCGCCTACACCAACATCACCCGGTACCGCAGCTGGATCCAGCAGATCGCCGGCGTCTGACCCGCTCGTGAGTGGTGAGGGCGGTTAGAACCGTCTTCACCACTCACGAGACCCAGGGCGCTCGGTACCGCCGGGTGCTGGGGCTTGGCCGGGGTTGCGAAAGCCACTTTCGCAACGTTGGTCCTGGCCAGGCCTGGTGATCATGTCGCGAAAGCCACTTTCGAGACGTCTGACGTCCCGAAAGTGGCTTTCGCGACACCGGCTCCAGCCCCCAGCCTCCCGCAGACCCCACAGACCGGGCCCGGGGGTCAACGGCGGCCGGAAGCCAGTAGGTGCCTAAGACACCCTCGGCTGGAACCCGTCCTCACCACTCGCGAGACCTAGCACCCTCCGCTGCCTTGCTATTTGTCAAATGACAATCACCCTCCAGGCCGATCGACGCGATAATCTGGCGGTCGGCGCCGGTGGGTCGGCGCCACGGACCTTGGGAGGGGGCCAGTGGCGCGACCGACGCGGGCTCTCGACCGCACGATCGTCGTGGTGGACGTCGTGGGGTTCACCGCGCCGGATCGCAACCCGCTCGACCGGCTCGCCGTGCACCAAGGCATGTACGAAGTGCTGAAGACGGCTTTCGCCGAAAGCGGTATCGATTTCGATTCCTGCGCGCACGAAGACCGCGGAGACGGCGTACTGGTCCTTCTTCCGCCCGGAACGACGAAAAGCCTGGTCGCCGATCTGCTGCCGGATCGCATCGCGGTCGCCCTCCGCCGGTACAACCACACGCGGACGCCGCAGGCGCAGATGCGGCTGCGGGTGAGCCTCAACTCCGGCGAGGTGATCGACGACGGCAACGGGTGGGTCGGCGAAGCGGTCGACATCGCCTTCCGCATTCTGGACGCGCAACAGGCGAAGGACGCGTTCGCGGAATCCGGTCGCATGATCGCGTTCATCTGTTCGCAGCGTTTTTTCGCCGACGTCATCGAAAAGGACCCGGGCCTGATGCCCGAGTCGTACAATCCGATACCCGTTTCGGTGAAGACCTTCACCGGAACGGCTTATCTGCGGCTGCACGGAGAAGTCACCGTGCCGGTCGCCAATTCTCCCGATCCGGCGGTGGTGGCCGCCGAAGACCTGTTTCTGGCCGACCTGGACAGCGCCGTTCTCGATTTGATCCCCCGTAAGGATCTGGCCGGCCTGCACCGGCGGCTGACCGGGCTGGAAGTCCCTCGGCTGGCGGTCATGGTGAGCCGCGCGCTCGGTCCCGCGGTCCCGTTGCCCCGGCTGGACGGCATCACCGACGCGTGGGACGCTTTCCAGCTGCTCGCCGACTTCAACGCGGGGCCGGACGGTGTGCCGCCCGCCATCACTTTCCTCGGCCTGCTCGCGGAAAACGTGGTGGGTGAGCCCGCGGCCATGATCGCGAACTGGATCGGCGACCAGGCCCGGACACTGCGGCTCGGCCCCGCCCTCGTGCACCAGCGGCAGAGCAGGCCGCCGATTCCGGAGCGGCCCCATCTGCACCTGATGATCATGCTCGAACCGGTTCCCGGGGACCCGACGCGGTGCACGCTCGCGTTCTGGCGACAGGACGATCCGGAGGTCTGGCCGCCGTCGCTCGGCGGAGTACGCGAAATCGGGATGGACGAGGTCGAGTACAGGGTCGACGACGTCATCTTGGAGACTGAAGGCGTCTGGTCCGGCCAGAGCATGTCGGCGTCGGTGGAATTCCTGCTGCCGAGGACGTTGATCAATTTGCCCGTGCAGCGCTGGGCGAAGGAACATGGGACCGGCCATCCCCAGCCGTTGCGCTACGGGTACCGGCTCGGAATACGGTCGTTGGAGAGGATGCGGGCGAGGCATTGGCATCGCGCATGGCATGTTCGCTGGGATTCGATGGTGAAGGACCCCGCCGCCGACCGGCTGCACTATTCCGGGTGCGCGGAGTTCGAGGATCACCCGATCGACGCCATCCTCAGCGACGATCACTGGGTAGGCCTGGTTTTGGCGAAACCGCCGTCGCCCCAAGCGGAACCGGGTGGCGCACCGGACGAACTGACGAGCGCGCTCCGCAGCGGACTTCCGGTGGTGCTCTGGCATCCGGACGCCGAGCCGGAGAACCTGCGCGAGTTGCTCGACTGGGTATTGGCCGCGGACAGCGGTTTTATCGGACTCCGGGATCGCCGCAAACTGGCGAATTCGGGTGCGGCGGTACCGTTCAAGAATTCTCTGGCTCACGATCTGGTGGTAATGTGGGACGACCCGAAACGTGTGATCGTTCTGGACCAGCCGTTGATCCCGACTCGACTGTAAGGGGACGCCGCGGATGAGCGGGAACGATCAGGACGCGGCCGTGAACGGCCGGACGCCGCAAATCGATGCACCCGATTGGTGGATCTACCGGGGGACCGGCAGGCCCATTCACGACATCGATCTCGCGCAGCTGCTGCCCGCGCCGCCGCCGTGGCGTTCGTACCGCGGTGATCCGCCACCGGAGAACGACGTGCCACCGCCGGACGACGGCGAGGCGGAGCGCCGTCTCGGCACCGCGTTCACACTTTCGGAGCTGACCGTCGACCCCGGCCAGCTGAACATGGTCAACGCCGCCCTGTACCTGCGCCGTCCGTTGCTGGTCACCGGAAACCCGGGGACCGGGAAGTCCAGTCTCGCGTACCGGATCGCCAGGGAACTCGGCCTCGGCCGGGTGCTGCGCTGGGCGATCACCAGCAACACCGCGCTGAGTTCCGGGCTGTACGGCTACGACGCGATCGGCCGGGTCCAGGCCGCGGCGACCAGTCAGGCGCAGCGCGGCGGCGAGACGGAAGAGCCGCCGATCGGGGACTTCGTCCGCCTCGGCCCGCTGGGCACCGCTTTTCTCCCGAGCAGGCTGCCGCGGGTACTGCTGATCGACGAGCTGGACAAATCCGAGGCGGATCTGCCCAACGATCTGCTGTCGCTCTTCGAAGACGGCGAATTCTCCATCGACGAATTGGCGCGCGTGCGCAACCGGCACCCCGAAGTCATCGTGCACACCGCGGACCCGCAGCGCACCGCGGTGGTCCGGGACGGCCGGGTCGCCTGCCACGCCTTCCCGATCGTCATCATGACCAGCAACGGAGAGCGCGAGTTCCCGCCCGCGTTTCTGCGCCGCTGCCTGCAATTGCGGATCGAGAACCCGGACGAGGAACAGCTCGCGGCGATCGTGGCGGGTCATCTCGTCGGCGAGAACGGCGAACACCGGGACAGGCTCATCCGGGAATTCGCCGAACGGAGCAAGGCGGAAGGCGGCCTCCCCACCGACAGGCTGCTCGACGCCGTCTATCTGGCGACGTCCGGCGCGTACCAGCCCGACCAGGAGGCATGGCCGCGGCTGGTGGACGCCCTCTGGCAACGACTGACGGTGCGGTGACATGGACGGGCCGGGCGGTGTGTCCGACTCGCGTTCCGCCCCGGTGGCGGAACCGCGGAAGACCGGTTCCCCCCAAGGGGTCAAGCCGTTCGGGTTCGAGGACCTGAGCTGGACGGACGTGGCCGACATCGTGTGGCTGGCCGCGGCCATCTCGCCGCGGCGGGCCGCGGAGGGAGCCGATCCGGCCGAGGAACCGGAGGAGCCTCCTGAGAAACGGCGGATCCGCAACGCGCCCGCCGAGCGCGGGGAAAGCCCGGAACCCCCGGAGCCGCGGCCGTCCCGGAGCGCCGGCGCCGGAACACCCGCCGAGGACGAAGGTCGAGTCGTCTCGATCGAGGCCGTACCCCGTGAGCTGCCCGAACCCGCGGTGGACGGCACCGGGCCGGGCGGAGTGGTACTCCTCGAATCGCTGGAGTACTTCCGCGCGTTGAGATCGCTGAAACGGGAGACGGTCTCGCGGCGACACAACAACGTGGTCCTGGACGAAGTGGCGACCGCCGTCCGGGTCGCGGAGACCGGCCGGTGGTGGCCGGTCACCCGATCGAGAAAAGAGCGCTGGCTCGACCTGACGCTCGTCCTCGACAACGGTCCCTCGATGGCGTTGTGGCGGCCGAGGGTGATGGCGTTCGTCGAATTGCTCCGGCAGGCGGGCGCTTTCCGCACCGTTCAGGTCCGGCTGCTGGAAACCGCGAAGGACAACGAGGACGGCCTCGTTCTTCGTGGTGGCACGCCCGGCGCGCCCGCCCGCGACCCGGACGAGATCCTGGATTCTTCAGGGCGGCGGGCCGTCCTGCTGCTGACCGACGGTGTCGGCGATGCCTGGCAGCACAGGGACGCGCTGTACCCGATGCTGGCGCGCTGGGGCAGGAGGATGCCGGTGAGCATCGTCCACCTGCTCCCGCCGTGGCTGTGGGGCCGGTGCGGGATGGACCCGCACAAGGCGTGGCTACGCGTCCCGAACGCGTTGGCCCCCAACAGCCGTTGGGATTACGACCTCGCGGACGCCTGGCTCGAACCCGGCTCGGAGGTACCCGGCCATCTCGTCCCGGTGCCCGTGCTCGAATTGCGGCCGCGGTCGCTGGGCTGGTGGGCCGGACTGATGACCGGTGAAAACTCCAGGGCCGCCGAAGGAACGGTCGTCCTCGCAACCGAACGGGTTTCCCGGCCCACGATCGCCGCCTCACCGGTGACTTTGTCACCCGCCGAAAGAGTGCACAGATTCCGCAGTGTTGCGTCGCCGCCGGCGCTACGCTTGGCGCAGTTGCTCGCGGCGGTACCGGTCCGTCTCGACGTGGCGAAGCTGGTGGGACAACGGTTCGTACCGGAAGCGGGAGTGGAGCACCTCCTCGAACTTTTGCTGTCGGGGATGATGTACGCTCCCGCACTCAGGGAGGGCGAGTCCACTTGGGACACCGACGGGGTCTTCGCTTTTCCCGAGGCAGTCCGGGAATTGCTGCTCAGTGGCGCGCGACGGTCGGAAACGGCCAGTGTCGTCCGAGTGGCCGCCACCCATTTCGGTGACCGGATCAGGTTGCTCGGTCACCTCCGGGACGCCATCGCCGACCCGAACAACACACCGGATCCAGACCTCGACCGCGAACCCCCGGCCGATGTGGAACTGGAAAGCGCGGTCATGCGCGCGCTTTCCGGACCGTACCTGTCCCGGGCCGACCGGCTACGGAACGCGGCGCGAGGCCGGGATCTCGCCGCATTCGAATCTGAATCAATAAAGAAGGCTGTGAGCACACAAATGCCTGAGACGGTCGAACGTCAACCTGCTTCGACACCTGTGCCACAGGGACGCTCGACTCATCTCGGCGAGCCCGACGCGAACGAACCGACGACCAGGATCGTCCACCCTTCGGTGGCGGACAGTTCCCGGCACTTCCCCGCCCGCCAGCCCGAAGACCCGCCGCTGATCTTCGGGAACGTTCCCCCGCGCAATCCCAACTTCACCGGTCGCGACGAACTGCTCGACCAGCTCACCAAGCGATTGAGCAGCGGTACCACCGCCGTGCTCCCTTCGGCGCTGCACGGTCTCGGCGGTATCGGCAAGACCCAGATGGCCACCGAGTACATCTACCGGCACCTCCATGACTACGACCTCGTCTGGTGGATCGACGCCGCGCACACGACGCAGATCCGCGCCGGCCTCACCGAACTCGCCACGATGCTCGGCCTGCAGGGCGCGGCCGAAGCCAGCGTCGCGGTCCCGGCGGTCATCGAGGCGCTCCGGACCGGACGGCCGTTCCGCCGCTGGCTCCTGGTCTTCGACGCCGCGGAGAGCCCGGACACCGTGCTGCCGTTCTTCCCGCGCAACGGTCCGGGCGAAATCCTGATCACCTCGCGGAACTCCGACTGGGCGGGCATCGCGCGCCCGCTGGAACTGGCGGTGTTCAAACGCGAGGAAAGCGTCGAGCTGCTCGGCCGCCGGGGTCCGGAGATCGACCCGGACGACGCCGACGAACTCGCCGAAAAGCTCGGCGATCTGCCGTTGGCCGTGGAACAGGCGGCGGCCTGGCGCGCGGTGACCGGGATGCCGGTGCAGGAGTATCTGCGCCTGTTCGACGAGTCGGTCGAGGAAATCCTCGACACCGCCTCGGCCCCCGACAACGAGGTGTCCGTCGCCGCGGCCTGGAACGTTTCGTTCGAGGAATTGAAGACCCGCAACCCGGCGGCCCACCAGATCCTGCACATCTGCGCCTTCTTCTCGCCGGAGCCGATTTCGCGTGATCTGCTCACCGGGGTCAACCGGGTGTCGATCTCCCCGGAGCTCGACGCGGCCCTGCGCGATCCGATCAAGCTCGCGCGGGCCATCCGGGACATCAACCGGTACGGCCTCGCGAAGATCGACCACGGCAACAACACCCTCCAGCTGCACCGGCTCGTCCAGCTGGTCCTGCGCAACCGGGTCATGGCCCGGCAGGTGCACGCGCGAATGCAGCACGGTGCCCACCAGCTGCTGGCCGCGCTGGATCCGAACGACCCCGAGTCGAGCAGGCACTGGGCGCGCTACCGCGAACTGCTGCCGCACGCCTACGCGGCGAACGTGCTGGACTGCGACGACGACTGGCCGCGTCAGCTCCACATCAACCTGATGCGCTACCTGTTCGAGTACGGCGACCACGAGGAGGCCGCCCGGCTCGGCCTCGAAGCGCGGAAGCGGTTCGCCGAAGTCCTCGGTCCCACCCATCCGCAGACCCTTGAAGTCTCGTCGAGGCTGGGGCTCTATCTGTGGGCGATCGGCCGGTACTCCGAAGCCGCGGAACTCAATCAGCGCACTCTCGCGCTGCGCCTACAGGTGTCCGGCGAGGAGAACGAGGAGACCTTCGCCCTCCAGCGGAACATCACGATCGACCTGCGGGCGCAGGGCGACTTCGCGGCGGCGACCAAGCTGAGTGAAGAGGTCTATCAGAAGTCCAAGCGCATGTTCGGCGAGGACGACCCGGAGACGCTCAACGCCGCGTACCAGCACGCCATCAGCCTCCGGTTGTCCGGCGCCTACCGCGCCGCCGCGGAACTGGACCAGGACACCCTCCGGCGCCGGATCGAGGTCCTCGGCCGTGATCACGTCCGCACCTTCAGCGTCAACGCTTCCTTGCTCGTGGACCTGCGCGAGGCGGGGGACTACGGCCAGGCCCGGGTGCAGCAGGAAAGGCTCACGGAGAACTTCCACGCGCGCTTCGGCCTGGACCAGCTGGACAGCGCGACCCATTCGTTCCTGCTTTCCGTGACCCGGCGCAAGGACGGCGACCATGCGGGCGCGCTCAGCTTGTCCACGGAAGCCCTCAAGAGATTCCGGCTCGCCTACGGTGACGACCACTCCGTCACGATGGGCTGTGCACTCGCCCATTCGCTCGATCTTCGTCACTCGGGTGACTTGGCCGCGGCCAAGCGGCTCGGCGAGGAGACCTTCGAGCGATACCGGAGCGGGCTCGGCGAGCATCACCCGCACACCCTCGTCGCCAATGTCGACCTGGCGGTCACCTTGCGGCTCATGGGCGACGGCGAGGGCGCCCGCATCCTCGACGAGCGCGCCCTCGAGCAGTTCCGGGCCGGCATCGGCCCGGACCACCCGTACGCCGTCGCCGCCACGATCAACCTGGCGAGTGATCTGGCGGCGCTGGGTGAGTTCGACCGAGCGGTCGAACTGGGACGGGACGCGGTCGAGCGCGGTACGCAGGTACTCGGCGAAGATCATCCGACGGTACTGGCGGCGTCCTTCAACCTCGGACTGGACCTGGCCGCGCTCGGCCGGACGGACGAGGCGGCACCGTTCCGTGATCCGATCCTGGTGCGGTACCGGCGGGTCCTCGGCGAGGCCCACCCCGGCACGCAGGCGGCGGGCCGAGGTGCCCGCGCCAACTGCGACATCGACCCGATCCTGATGTGAGTCAGCCCGGTACGAGTTGCCCGATCCAGGCGGCGAGCTGTTCCACGGTCGGTGGCCGTGGAACGGCTCGCAAGGGCCGATGCACGGCCCGGACGAGTTCGGGGCAGTGCAGCAGGGCCCGTGCGGCGGGATGCGGGCCTCGGGCGGCGAGCGCGAGGCCCAAGCCGACCAGGGAGTTCGGCCGGTCGGGATCCGAGGCGAGTTCCCGCCGGTAGGCCTGGATCGCTTCGAGGAAGTCACCCGCGGTGTAGGCGAAATCGGCGGCGGTGGCGCCGGGTACCGCTGGCGGCCGTCCGTCCGGCGACGGCGATGTGCCGCCGACGGCGAGCCGGATCAGATCCGTTCTGGCGTGGGACCAGGCTCCGTCCGGCACCGGCGTCGGGGGAAGGTCCGGGGCGTCGAGGGTGATCGGCGGCCTCGGTCTTCCGGCGAGCCAAGCCGCCGCCAGCTCGGTGACCACGGACGGGTCCGGTCGCAGGTGACGGACCCGCCAGCCGGCGAGGTGATCCCGGCCGGCGGCCGCGGCCAGTTCGCCGGCCTCCGCCGGTACGGGTTCGGCCTGCCAGGGGCCGAGGCGTTCGGCGATGTCGTCGAGGAACCGGCGCCCGGCGCCGGTCAAGGTCGAGTCCGCGCGCAGGACCCGCAGGGTGCGCCACGTCTGCTCACGCCAGAACGCGAATTCGAAGCCTGAGCGCCGAGGGCATTCACCGGCATGTGCCAGAGCACGCCAGAACGCGGTGACCCCGAAGAACGCGTAGACCCCTTGCAGGGCACCGCTCACGGGCCGCGGATCATCCCGCCAGGTCACGTAGATCCGTTCACCGGGATCCGGCTCGTACAACTCGACCAGGTGCAGCAGCCCGCCGAGCACGATGTGCTGGAACTCGTGGATCAAGGTCTCCGCGAGCGACGCGCCGTCGGCGGGCAGGCCGACCACCGCGCTGCCGAAAGCCTCCCCGGTCGACGCGCTCGGATTCCGGAAGAGCACCTGGGGTTTCGGCACCAAGGAGGCGAGCCCCACGGGCATGACGCGGGCCAGACCAGGGAGATGGGCGGCGATCAGGCGGCACGCTTCGTCGATCAGCCGCTGCCAATCCGCCAATTCCCTGTCCGGCAGCCTTTCCGGCGGGACCGGTTCGTAAAGCCCTCGATAGGGATCAAGATCGTCCAGCCAAAGCGTGAACCGGTGCGCGCCGACCTGGCTCCGGACTCGCCGGATTCCCCACCAGCCCGGGGCGTCGGCGTCGGGTGAGCCGGGCAGGCGGACCGTCGTTTCGGCGTTCGAGACGAGGTAGTGGCCTTTCTCGCCGCGCACGATGGCTGAGGAAAACGCAGTCGTACCGGGAAATCTCGCCATGCCGAGGGAAGGGAGCATCGCGTTGCCGTGCCAGGCCGGGATGGCCGTCTCGAAGTCGAGCTCCGCCCGGATCGCCGCGGCCGCCGCGATCGCGTGCGCGTGGCCCAGATGCATCCACAAAGGACCGACACCGTCGATCCCGTTGCGCAGCAGGCGAGTCGTGTAACCCGCCCAGCTTCCGGTGTACGGGTTGGTGAGCATCCGGTTCACCGCACGAGGTGCTCGTGCTTCGGCACGTGCGAGGAGTTCCCAGGCGGAATCCAGCGGAGGCAGGGGACCCGAATGGCCCGGTATCTTCGTGGCCTCGGTCAGCAACGCGTGGATCAGCAGTTTGCGACGGCTTCGCTCGGCCCGCCGCAACCGCCGGGCCATGTCCTCGTCGCCGTCGAGGCGCGCCAGCGCGTCGAAGTCCCGCCATGACAACCGGTGGAACGCGGGGCGAGCCTCGGCGGGCGGCGGCATCAGTCGATGCGCTCGCCGCCCGAACCATTGCTGCTTCTGTAGCGCGCGTGGAGGCGCCGGGTGCGTTCGACGACGTGGAGCGCGGACTGGCGGAAGGCTTCGTCGTCCAGCTCCCGTAGCGCGGTGAAGGAGACCGCGTCGAGATCGATCAACGCCGATTCGATGTCCGGTTCGGTGCTTGCCGAGAAAGAACTCATCGTGCCGATTCCCTCCACCCCGTGAAACGGTTGCGAGAGTTGAACCTCGACAAGGATAGCCGAGATTTCCGTGCCTGATCAGGCCTCGGCGGGCGGTGGTGGCCGCCCGGCCGCCAATTCCCGTAATGCGCGAGGACGGGTGATGGTGACGCGCTGGCGCGCGGTGCGCACGACGCCCAGCCGCCTGAGTTCTTCGAGGCCGCGGATCAGGGTGCTGCGCGAGACACGCGCGAAGCCCGCCAATTCCCCTTGGTTGAACCGGAGATCGACCTGCTGCCCGTCCGTCCAGTCGACGGCGTGCTGCAGCGCGAGCTCCAGGAGGACCGCGGCGAGGCGTTGCGGGAAGTCCGGCCCGCCCGCTTCGAGCCGCAGCCGGTCGGATTGCTGCAGCCGGATCGCGGCGGTACGGAAGATCTCTTCGGCGATTCGCGGCCGGTCTCGCAGGACCGCGAGGAATTTCTCCCTCGGCACGACGAGGGTGCGCACCTCGTCGATCGCCGACATGGTGGCGGACCGGGGGAGCCCACTGATCGGGGCCAGCTCGCCCACGATCTCCGCGGGGCCGCGGGCGGCCAGCGGCGCGTCCTCGCCGCGGTAATTGGTGGCGCTGATCTTCACCCAGCCGTGGAGGACGACGAACATACTGGTGGGCGGACTGCCCTGAAGGGCGAGGATCTGGCCGGGCCGCCACACCTTCAGGTGGCCCGCGCGCCGGAGCGCGGACTGCTCCGCGGGCGTCAACCGGCCCCAGGTTCCGAAGCCCGCGTGGTCACCCGTTGCGGAACCGGTCATCCTGGCCCTCCGGATCGCGGGGGGCCGGATTCGCGCTGTGGTCCATATTCGCGCTGTGTTCCATTTGACGCATCAGCCACTCCCCCGACTCGTCAGCATGGTCAGTGGGCAGAACGACCCGGAAGTTTCGCACCGCAACCGGTAATTGTGCCAGGCACGGGGTGACTTCACCAGGCCTCGGGCAGGCGACGGGGGAGGACGTCATGCGCAGCGCCGAAAGTGTCATGAAACGGCCGAAGGATCACCGGCGTGAGCCGGCCGTACCGAATCCGCGGACGCCCAAGGCGTTCGGCCGAAGACCGGCCTTCTTCGCGCCGCATCCGCCGCTGATGTCCGGCGGGTGGTACCAGGGCGACGACCACGAGGTCGTCGGTCCGGGGCGGTATCCGGTTCCGCGTCCGCCCGCCAAATCGGTGAAGGTGGCGTTGTCGTGGGTGCTCTTTCTCGGCCCGTTGGGATTTTGTTATGTGTCACCCGTCGGTGGGCTGATCGCGACGGCGGCTTCGATCACGGCGATCACCTTCGGCGGGTTCTCGTTGATGGCCGTGATCTGGCCTGTCGTCATGGTGCTCGCGGTGGCGGCGCTGTCCGGCCGTCCGGACGGCGACACGAAATGACGTCCGCCCGGTTCCGGGCCGGATGAAACCGGGTGGGGGACGCTCAAGGGGGGCGGCCCCCACCACGGTTTCCGCCCGGATTGGCGTGACTGGACGGACGACACGCGTGTCTGGACGGACGACACCTGTGTCTGGATGGACGACACACGTGACCGGACGGACGACACACGTGTCTGGACGGACGACACGAGCCTTGGCCCGTTCCATCGCGTGTCGTCCGTTCAATCACGAGTGTCGTCCGTCGGATCACGCGTGTCGTCCACCCAATCACGGGTGTCGTCCCGTCGATCACGTGAACGGGCGTTGCTGTACTGGCCTTCCTCGCCTTCATGTACTTGGCCAAGGAGCGAAACGGCTACGAAAGTAGTGTCTTGCTGCTCCGATCATGCAGCCTGCGGGCGGAACCCTTGAACCGGTCAGGCACCTATGCTTCTATCTGCTCGATAGTCGCCGAAAAGGTGCAGTTTCGAACACTGTGGACCGGGTTCAACGCCATTCCGGGAGGGCTCCGTGCGCCGTCGTACCCTGCTGAAGGCCGCTGGCGCGGCTTCCGCTTTCACGTTGCTCCCGGCGAGCGTCCGGCAGGCGCTCGCCGCCGAAGCGCCGACGGGCGGGCTCGACGTCATCGAGCATGTCGTGGTGTTCATGCAGGAGAACCGGTCGTTCGACCACTATCTCGGGACGTTGCGCGGGGTACGGGGTTTCGCTGATCCGGCCGCGATCAAACTGCCGTCCGGGGCGTCGGTGTTCGAGCAGCCGGACGGCACGGGAACGCTGCTGCCGTACGCGATCGACGACCAGTTCATGGCCGACGTCGACCACAGCTGGTCCGGCGGGCACCGGGCGTGGAACAAGGGGCGCCACGACGCGTGGCGCGCGGCGAAGGGTGTCCGCTCGCTGACCTATCACCGGCGTTCGGCGCTGCCGTTCTACCACGAGCTCGCCGACGCGTTCACCGTCTGCGACGCCTACCACTGCTCGGAAATGGGGCCGACCAACCCGAACCGGATGTACCTGTTCACCGGGAAACTCGGTTTCGAACCGGACGGCAGGACCCGCGCGATCGGCAACGACGCCTGGCAGAACCCCGGGCACACCGGCTACACCTGGAAGACCTACGCGGAACGGCTCCAGGCCGCGGGCCGGAGTTGGCGGGTGTATCAGGAGTGGGACAACTACGGCGACAATTCGCTGGACTATTTCAGCAGTTTTCTCGCCGTCGGCACCAAGGCCTTGTCGAAGGTGAAGGACTCCGCGGGCAAAGCGTTCCCGAAGCTGGAGTACTTCTACTACGCCCTGGATTCGGCCTCCGCGGCCGAACGCACCCGGCTGCTCGACGGACTGGCCGCGGGTGTGGCGACCTTGACCGCGACCGAGCGCGCGCTGTACGACCGGGGCCTGGCCAGGGTCGCGCCGAAGCAGCTGGCGGCCGCCTTCAAGGCCGATGTCGACGCGGGCAGGCTGCCGTCGGTGTCGTGGATCGTCGCGCCGGAATCGCAGACCGAGCATCCCGCGTGGGGCCCCAACACCGGAGCCGAGCTGGTGAAGTCGATCCTCGACACCATCGCCTCCAAACCCGGCGTGTGGAACAAGACCCTCTTTCTGCTGACCTACGACGAGGACGGCGGCTTCTTCGACCACATGCCGCCGCCCGCGCCGCCCGCCTCGGCCGACGAGGGCAAGAGTTCCGTGGCCACGACCGACGAATTCGTCTCCGGTGAACCGATCGGGCTGGGAGTGCGGGTGCCCATGTTCGTCATCTCGCCGTGGAGCCGGGGCGGGAAGGTGTGCTCGGAGGTCTTCGACCACACCTCCGTGCTGCGCTTCCTGGAACAGTGGAGCGGTGTCGCCGAGCCGAACATCTCGCCGTGGCGGCGCACCGTCTGCGGCGACCTGACGTCGGCGCTGGACACCACCGCGCCGAACGCGACCTATCCGGCGCTGCCCGCTCCGGTGCCGACGAGCGGGCCGTGGAACACCCAGCCGCAGCCGCCTTCCGTGCAGAAGCTCCCGGTTCCGGAGACCGGCGTTCGCCCCGCGCGGCCCTTGCCCTATCGGCTGACGGTTTCCGGGCGGGTGACGGCCGAGCGGTTCTGGATCGACTTCGCCAGCACCGGTGCCGCCGGCGCTCATTTCTACGTCTACGCCAACGCGCACCGCACCGACGGGCCCTGGCGCTACACGCTCGGCGCGAACGCGACGCTTTCGGACTACTGGCAGGTGGGTTCCCCGGACGGCGCGTACGACCTCACCGTGCACGGCCCCAATGGTTTCCTGCGGCGGTTCGCGGGGAACCGGATCACCGCGACCACCGGCGGCGCACCGAATCCGGAAGTCGTGCTGCGGCCGGGATCCGGCGTCGTGTACCTGACGATGACCAACGCGGGCGCGGCGTGCGAGCTGACCGTGCGCACCGGCAACCGGGGTGGCGGACCGTGGACGTACTCGGTCGCTCAAGGCGCGACGGTCGAGGACTGGTTCAGCACCGAAGGCGGCATGGGAGGCTGGTACGACCTGACCGTTCAGGGGCCGGACGGCTTCCTTCGGCGCTTCGCGGGACATGTCGAGACAGGCGCCGAGACCATCAGCGACCCGGTGATGGGTTCCGGACCGCTCGCCGCCACCGTCCGCTCGGCCGACAGCCAGGAGACCACGGGCGAATCCGGCGCCGCCGTGAACGCCGTCGACGGGAATCCCGCCACCCTGTGGCACACCAAGTGGTCCGGTGGGGAAGACCCGCTGCCCCACGAGCTTCAGCTCGATCTCGGCGCCGCCCGCACCGTCACGGGCCTGGCCTATCTGCCGCGCCAGGACGGTTCCGCCAACGGCCGCGTCGGCGCGTACGAGGTCCATCTGAGCACCGATGGGTCGGCCTGGGGGAGCCCTGTCGCCACGGGTACCTTCGCCGACGACGCCGCCCGGAAGACCCTGCGGTTCTGGCCGGCCCGGGCCCGCTATGTTCGGTTCCGCGCCCTCACCGAGGCGGGCGGGCGCGGCCCGTGGACGTCCGCGGCGGAGGTCGTCCCGCTCGGCTGGACGTAGCCCGAAGGGGCAGATTTCGTTGTTCTAAAGGGAAAGATGCGCGACGGCCGCGGAGGTTGCTTTTCTGAGAGCAGCGTCATCGCGACGCATCTTTGCGGCCCCGCTGGGCATCCTGCTTCGTGAAAGACCCAGAGCGAGCAGGACGACCGGGGAGACGACGAACGGTATCCTCGCCGATCCCGCGTAAGACCGAGGAGATCGATCGTGCCGTTCGACAACATCGTGGCCGTCGCCCTGATCATGGGTCTGTTCGGCCTGGCGATCCTGGTTCTGTTGTGGCCTGGCGAAAAACAGGGCAGGAAGGTGCTGCGGCGGTGGGGTGCCGCCGATCCCTCGCCGTCCGACGTCGCCGAGGCCGTGCGCTATCTGCGCCGTCGCCGGTTCTGGTATCCGTGGCTGTTCCTCGGGCTGCCGGTACTGGCCGATCTCGCAGGCATCCGGGTCGAGGGCGCGTCGCTTCTCCTGGCCACGCTGCTCATCGGCGCGCTGATCGCCGAGATTCTGGCTCAACGGCCGCGAAAGAGCACTCGCCGCGAGGCGGGCCCGGAGCGGCGTGCGGTGCGTGGGCTCATTCCCGGCTGGGGGCTGCTCCTCTACGCGGTTGTCGTCGCGGCCGCGGCGGTCTGGCTCGTGGTCCATCGCTGGTGGGCGTTGCTCGGGGTCGCCGCGGCCGTCTCGGTGGTCACCTGGCTGATCGTCCTGCTCGCGATGCGCCGACCGTCCACAGGGGACACTCCGGCGGACGGCGTGTTGCGGGTCCGCAGTGCCCGGGTCGCCGCCGGGCTGGGGCTCGCCGCCACCGTGACGCTGGCGATGCCGGAGGTGGCGGACGCCGGTTCGGCGGTCGTGGTCCTCGCCGGGCTGGCCGGCTGGTATCACCTCGCCCGCCCTTCGCGCTGACATCATTCCAGTGAAGTGTCACCGAAGTGTTCGAGCAGCAGGCGCAGCCCGCCGATCAGTTCGGCCCACTGCGCCGGTTTCAGCTCGGGCAGGAGAGCGGCTTCGTTCTCGAGGTGGAGCACGAAGACCTCGTCGACGACTTCGCGGCCCTTGCCGGTCAGGCGGATCTTGACCGAACGGCGGTCGTCGCTGTCCCGCACCCGCTCGACCAGCCCCTTGGCCTCCATGCGGTCGATCCGGTTCGTGATCGCGCCGGAGGTGACCATCGCCGCCTTGAGCAGCGCGCCGGGCGTCAGGCCGTCGGCTTCGCCTGATCGGCGGAGGGTGGTGAGCACGTCGAACTCCCACGACTCCAGGTCGTGCCGGGCGTTGAATTCCTTGAGCTTCCGGTCGAGGATCCGGGAAAGCCGCTGAACCCGGCCGATCACCTCGGCGGGCCAGAGCTTGTCTTCGAGGTCCGGCCGCTCGTGCCGCCACAACGCGATCACCGCGTCCACCGCGTCGGCCATGACGTCCTCCAATCATCTCAACATTAAGAGACTTGACATTGACAGAAGTCGCTGGTGTTATCTGAACATTGAGATTATCAGTGAGGAGACATCATGGCGATCATCGCCGAACGGCCTGTCGTTCCGACCGGGCAGGCGGCCGCGCGGCCGACGCTCCGTGACGCCGGGCTCGCCGCACTGGCTCCGGCCAGCTGGGGCACCGTGTACGTCGTCACCGCGACTCTGCTGCCCCCGGACCGGCCCCTGCTGGCCGCCGTGCTGCGGGCACTCCCGGCCGGGTTGCTCCTGCTGGCGCTGACCAGGCGGCTCCCACACGGCTCCTGGTGGTGGAAGACGACCGTGCTCGGAATGCTCAACTTCGGCGCCTTCCTGCCGTTGATCTTCTTCGCCGCGTACCGCCTTCCCGGCGGGGTCGCCGCGACCCTCGGCGCCCTCCAACCGCTGCTGGTCGCCCTGCTCGCGCTGCCGATGCTCCGCGTCCGGACGCCGGCGCCGATTCTGTTCGCCTCGATCGCCGGCGCCGGTGGTGTCGCCCTGCTGACCCTTTCGGCGGAAGCTCGCCTCGACCCGCTCGGCCTGGCCGCCATGTTCGCCGCCGTCGGGCTCATGGCCGTTTCCCTGATCCTGACCAAGAAATGGGGCCGCCCCGAGCATCCGCTGGCGATGACCGGCTGGCAGCTGACCCTCGGCGGCGTCGTCCTGGCCCCGGCGACGCTGCTGTTCGAAGGCCTCCCGGATTCGCTGACGACCGCGAACCTGCTCGGCTACGCCTACATCGGCATCGTCACCACCGCGCTGGCCTACCCGCTGTGGTTCCGCGGCATCGACCGCCTCGCCCCGGCGTCGGTCTCCCTGCTGACGCTGACCAACCCCCTCGTCGCCACGGCCGCCGGATTCCTGGTGCTGGGCCAGACCCTCACCGGCTGGCAGCTCACCGGATTCGCCATCGCCCTCACCGCGTTGACGCTCAGCCAGACCCTCGCCCGCCCCAAGAACTGAGGGAGCGATACCCGAAGGTATAGCCGCGCTGCTCCACGCTGGTACGAAAGGGACGCGGTCGCGAACGCAGCGAAGTCTTTTCGCGCCCGATCGTGCACTATCGGCCGGTGAATCACGCATTCCAGACTGGGAGTCCGGCGGAAAACCAGGAGGAATCATGACCGAGACCGTGACCACCCGCAGCTTCGAAGCCGTTGAAGGAGAACAGAAGCAGAAACTCCACGTCCCGGACGACGCGAAGCGTGGCCGGTTCAAATTGCGCGGAGGGCAAGGAGGACACGGCAACGCGGATTCCGGCGGTCCTGGGCACGGGGCCGAAGTCGAGGCGACGGTGCCGGTCAAAGGCGGCGAAACCCTGATAGTCCAGGTCGGGAAACAGGCGGGGAGATCCGGCGGTTCCGGATTCACCGACGGCGGGAGAGGCGGCTCCGGGGAAACCGATTCGGGCCGGAACGGTGGCGGCGGAGGCGGATCCAGCGCGGTCTGCCGCGGCTCCGTGCCGTTGCTCGTGGCCGGTGGCGGAGGCGGGGCCGGCGGGGGATCGCTGGTTGCCCGCGGTGGCAACGGCGGCGCGGGTGACGCGAAGCCGCACAACGGCGACAAAGGCGAGCGCGGAACGCTCGGCGTGGGTGGCGACGGCGGAGGCGGCGGAACCGCGAAGGCGTCCCAGGGCGACAACGGCCAGGGCGCGCCCGGAGCGTCGACGGCCGGCGGCGGTGGGGGCGGCGGCGCGGGATACGCGGTGAAGGGTGGCGGCGGAGGCGGGGGCGGCAAGTCGGGCACCAACGATTCGGCCGGAGGCGGTGGTGGCGCCGGCGCTTCCTACTGCGTCGCGGGTGCGGCCGACGCGTCGATCCGCAAGACCGGTGCGAAGGGGCACGGAAAGGTCGAAGTGCTGGAGTGGCTCAAGAACTGAGCACGGGGACGGCCCTCCCCAGTGGCGGGGAGGGCCGTCCTCCGGTCTATTCCGTCCAGGTCACCGGCAGCTCGTGAACGCCGTAGATGTTCATGTCGGTCTTGAGCTTGACCTCGTCGGCGGGGACGGCGAGCGCGAGCGTCGGGAAGCGGCGCAGCAATCCCTCGAAGCCCGCGCGCATCTCGATCCGCGCCAGCTGCTGGCCGAGGCACTGGTGGATGCCGTGCCCGAAGGACAACAGGCCACGGGCGTTGCGGTGCAGGTCCAGGGCGTCGGGATTCTCGAACCGGCGCGGGTCGCGGTTCGCGGCCAGCAGCGAGATGATGACGGTCGACCCCGCGGGGATCGTTTCGCCGCCGAGTTCCAGGTCTTCGGTGGCATAGCGGAAGAAGATGTCGGCGACGGACAGGTAGCGGAGCATCTCTTCGACGGCACCGGGCATGAGCTCCGCGTCGGCACGCAGTTCGGCCAGCTGTTCGGGGTGCTCCAGCAGCGCGAAAGTGCCCAGCGACAACATGTTCGCGGTGGTCTCGTGGCCCGCGAGCAGCAGCAGGAACGCGGCTCCCGTCAGCTCCTCCATGGTGAGGTCGTCGTGGCGGCCGAGATCGGACAGGATGTCGTCGCCGGGCGTCTCGCGTTTACGGGTGACCAGTTCGGTGAGGAACGTGTTCATCCCGATGAACGCGGCCATCTTCTCCTCCAGCGTCTGGTCCCTGACCATGAGCTGGGCGGAGTCGGCCTGGAATTTCTCCCGGTCCTCGTACGGGACGCCGAGCAGTTCGCAGATCACCAGCGACGGCACCGGCAGCGCGAACTCCTTGACCAGATCGATCGGCGGGGTCAGCGCGGCCATCGCGTCCAGCTGCCGTTCGGTGATCTCGACGATGTGGTCTTCGAGCTGCTTCATCCGCTTGACGGTGAAAGCGCCGGTGAGCCGCTTGCGCAACCGGCCGTGGTCCGGCGGGTCCATGGCGACGAACATGCCCGGCATCGGCGGGGAGGGCTCGGTCGGGGCGGGCATCCCCGGCGTTTCGTAGGGAACGTGGAGGATGCCGATGTCCTGTCGCGAGCTGAAGCGGGTGTCGGCCATCAGTTGCCGGACCTCGTCGTAGCCGGTGACGAGCCAGCCTTCGTGACCGTCGGGGAAGACCATCGGACTCACCGGGCGGGACTCGCGCAGCCGCGTGATCTCGCTGGGCGGGTCGAAGGGGCCCGCGTCGCGGTCCATCGGGAGACCCTGCGGGACGGGAACCGTCTGAGTCATCGCTTCGCCTTTCGTGGTGGTTGTGCCACCACTGTGCCCGCGATTACTGACAGGGGGCTGACACGGCGCTGACATGACCCGTGTCAGCGCCGTGGCGGGGCCGTGTCAGCGCGGCCGCCCAGAGTGGTGCCCATGACAGAAACAGCGATCGCGGTCTCGGGACTGCGAAAGACCTTCGGGGACAAGGTCGTGCTCGACGGTATCGACCTGGAAGTCCCCGCCGGCACGATTTTCTCCCTGCTCGGCCCGAACGGGGCGGGGAAGACGACGACGGTGAACCTGCTGACCACCTTGATGAAGGCGGACGGCGGCACGGCGAAGGTGGCAGGCCACGACCTCGTGACCGAGGCCAAGGCGGTCCGCGGGGCGATCGGCGTCACCGGCCAGTTCGCGGCGGTGGACGAACTGCTCACGGGCCAGGAGAACCTGCAGCTGATGGTGGACCTGAGCCGCGGAACCGCGGGCAAGCGGGTCGTGCCCGATCTGCTGGAGCGTTTCGACCTGGTGGAATCGGCGCGGAAACCGGCGTCGACCTACTCGGGCGGCATGCGCCGGAAACTGGATCTGGCGATGACGCTCGTCGGCGATCCGCGGATCATCTTCCTCGACGAGCCCACCACGGGCCTGGACCCGCGCAGCCGCCGCACGATGTGGTCGATCATCCGCGAACTGGTGGACGGCGGCGTCACCGTCTTCCTCACCACCCAGTACCTCGAAGAAGCCGACCAGCTCGCCGACCGGATCGCGGTCCTCGACCAGGGCCGCCTGGTCGCGCAGGGCACGCCCGACGAGCTCAAGCGCCGGATGCCCGGAACGCATGTCCGGCTGCGGTTCACCACCGTCGCCGAACTCGACGCGGCCGCGCGGATCTTCCCCGGGGCCACCCGCGACGACGAGTCGCTCGCCCTGCGGGTCCCCAGCGACGGCGGGACGAAATCCCTGCGCTCGCTGCTGGACCGGCTCGACGAGTACGCGGTCGCCGCCGAGGAGTTCTCCGTCCACACCCCCGATCTCGATGACGTTTTCCTCGCCCTGACGGGCCACAGCACGGAGGCAGTGAAATGAAATCCGCGTCCACGGTGATGTTGCGCCGTAACTTCAAGCACCTCGTCCGCAACCCGACCTCGGTGTTCAACGCGATCCTGATGCCGGTCGTGATGATGCTGATGTTCGTGTACGTGTTCGGCGACGCGTTCAGCGTCGGCGTCGATTACGTCGACTACGCGACGCCGGGATTGATGCTGCTGGCCGTCTGCTACGGGCTCGGCGCGACCGCGACCGCGGTGAACTCCGACATGACCAAGGGCATCATCAACCGGTTCAAGGTCATGGACGTCTCCCGCGGCGCGGTGCTGACCGGGCACGTCGTCACCAGCGTGCTGACCAACCTGCTCGCCATCGCGGCGCTCACCGGGGTGGCCTTCCTGCTCGGTTTCTCCCCGGCGGCGGGTTTCCTCGACTGGCTCGGCGTGGTGGGGATCGTCGTCCTGCTCGGTTTCGCGGCGGCCTGGCTCACGGTCGCGCTGGGTCTGGCGGCGAAGTCGCCGGAGACCGCGGGGATGGCCTCGGTGCCGCTGGTCATGCTGCCGTTCTTCAGCAGCGCGATCGTGCCCGCCGAGAAGATGGGGCCGGGGCTCCGCGAATTCGCGGAATACCAGCCCTTCACGCCGATCATCGAGACCCTGCGCGGGCTGCTCACCGGGGCACCGGCCGCGGGCGACGTGCTGCCGGCGCTCGGCTGGTGCGCCGGGATCGCGCTCGCCGGCTACCTGTGGGCGTCCTCGACGTTCAAGAAGCGAGCGTGACCTCGGCCAGCCGCTTCCAGTCCGCTTCGGTGCCCTCTCGCGCCGCCTCCGCGAATTTCGCTTCGCCGAGGCGGCGCAGCACTGTCTCCTCGATCCGGGTCACGTCCGGGCGGGACCGGTCCGGCAGGCCGCGCAGTTCGTCGGCCGCCCCGAGCAGCCGTGCGGCCTGCTCGGGATCGTCCTGGCGCAGGGCCAGATCCGCGATCCCGACGAGCATATGGGCGATCAGGGGCACGTGCCGCACCTCGCCGGCCGCCTCCCAGGCCGCTCGCCGGTGTTCGCGGGACTTTTCGAGCTCGTCCGCGAAGTAGCCCCGAAGGTCGTGGCTGATGGCGCGGACGTGGCCGAGACCGGCTTCGTCGCCCATCACCGTCGTCGCGATGTCGAGCTGCCGCGCCGCCTCTTCGGTTTCGCCGCGCCAGTGGGCGAGCTCCGCGTGCGCGAGGGCGAGCATGCCCAGTGCGCCAGGCCAGGTGACGCTTTCGGCGTACCGCTGCGCTTCGGCCATCGCCGCCGCGCCGGCCTCCTCGTCACCCATCAGCCAGTACAGCTGCGCCTGCCGCGACCGCAGGCGGATGAGGTCTTCGAGGGAGCCGACCTCGGTCACGACCGTGACCGCCTCTTCGTAGTACGCGCACGCGGTGGCGAAATCGCCGCGGGTGGCGATCCGGTCCGCCAGTTCGGTCAGGGCGAAGGAGATCCCGAACCGCTCGCCGATCGCCCGGAACTCGCGGAGCGCCTGCTCGAGATACTCGTCCGCCTCCCGGCCGGGATGGCCGAGCGTGATCCGCATCTTGCCGAGATGCAGCCTGCCCAGCGCGCGGACCCAGTCGTTCTCGTCCTCCAGCACCGGTTCCCACGCGGACAGCGCTTCGTCCCCGGCCAGCATGCGTTCGAGCGGGACGACGAGCCCCAGCAAGGGATGCCGCGACTCGCTGCTCCTGCTCAGCCGGTACGACTCGTGGATCCACTTCGCCGCGGTGTGTTCGTCGGCGAAACCGGAACTCACGAACAGTGAGACGAGCCCGTACACCACGGCCGCGACGTCGTCGGACACCTCGCCCGGCGTCTTGACGGCCGCGCTGACCAGCTCCATGCCATCCGTGCGGTGCCCGCTGAGCCACCAGTACCAGCCGCAGGCCGCCGCCAGCCGCATCGCCTCCGGGCCCTCGCCCGCGGTGAGGGCGCCGCGCATCGCGGAGGTGATGTTGTCGTGCTCGGCCTTGAGTTTGGCGAGCCATTCCAGCTGCTCGGCGCGGCGGAGCATCGGCTCCGCGGCCTCGGCGAGCTCGGTGAAATAGGCGAGATGCGCGTGCCGCGCCACGACCGTTTCGCCTGCCTCGGCGAGCCGTTGCGCGGCGTACTCCTTGATCGTGCCGAGCATCCGGTAGCGCGGCGCTTCGTCGCCCGCCGCGACCAGCAGCGACTTTTCGGTCAGCGTGGTGAGCAGTTCGAGGACTTCGTACTGCTCGACCGCTTCGCTGACGCAGACCCGCTCGGCCGCTTCGAGGCTCGCCCCGCCCGAGAACACCGAGAGCCGGCAGAGAACCGTCCGCTCGGCGTCGGACAGCAGCTCCCAGCTCCAGTCGACCATGGCGCGCAGCGTCCGGTGCCGGGGCAGCGCGGTCCGGCTGCCGCCGGTCAGCAGGCGGAACCGGTCGTCGAGCCGGTTCGCGAGCTGCTCGATGGACATGGTGCGCAGCCTCGCCGCGGCCAGTTCGATCGCCAGCGGCATCCCGTCCAGGATCCGGCAGACGCGCGCCATCGTGGCGAGAGTGGTCTTGTCGGCCTCGAAATCCTTGTGCACCGCGCTCGCCCGGTCCAGCAGCAACCGGACGGCGGGGGAGGACTCGATCTCGGCGGGGCCGGCGTGGACGTCCGGTACGGCCAGCGGCACGACATGCCACAACGTCTCGCCGGTGATGCCGAGCGGCTCCCGGCTCGTCGCCAGAATCCGGAGACGGCGGCATTCCCCGAGCACGCGATGGGCGAACGCCGCGGCCGCCTCGATCACGTGCTCGCAATTGTCGAGGATCAGCAGGACTTCCCGGTCGCGGATCGCGGCGATGACGCGTTCGGCGGGTTCCGCGTTCGACGAGTCGCCGAGCAACGCGTCCCGCAGCCCGAGCGCGGCGAGAGTCGCTTGGGCGACGTCATCCGCCGGGCCGATGGCGGCGAGCTCCACCAGCCACGCCCCGTCCGGCAGATCGGCGAGCAGGGTGCGCGCGGTTTCGGTGGCCAGCCGCGTCTTTCCCGAGCCACCGGGGCCGAGCAGGGTGGTGAGCCGGTTCCCGGTGACGAGGTCGCGGACCTTGGCGACGTCGGCGTCCTTGCCGACGAAGCTGGTCAGCTCGGCGCGCACGTTGGTCTTGCGGTTCTCTTCACGTCGTCCCAGCTCGCCCCGCAGCAGCGCGACATGCACCGCGGACAGCTCCGGCGACGGATCGACGCCGAGCGCGTCGGCCAGTGCTTCCCTCGTGCGCTGGTACACGAGCAGCGCTTCGGTGTCGCGGCCCGTCGCCGCGAGGGCCCGCATCAGCGCGGCGACGAGCCGCTCGCGCAGCGGATGCGCGGCCACCAGATCGGTCAGTTCGGTGACCAGTTTCGCGCCGCGGCCGAGGTCGAGTTCCGCGTCGAACCGATCCTCCAGCGCCGTCAGGCGTAGCCCTTCGAGCCGGGTGACCGCCGCGTCGAAGGCGTCGCTGTCCTGCAGGCCGACGTCCTGCATGGCGGCGCCGCGCCACAGGGCGAGCGCTTCACGTAGCCGCCTCGGCTCCTCGTCGCCGCGGGCCTGGCCGACGAGACGCTCGAACCGTACGGCGTCGACGTCGTCGGGCGGCACCTTCAGCCGGTAGCCGTCCGTCTGTCCTTCGACGACCCCGTCCGGCAGCACCTTCCGCAGCCGGGAAACCAAGCGCTGCAAGGCGTTCGTCGCGTCGGCTGGCGGCTGTTCGCCCCAGATCCAATCGACGAGCGTCGCCTTCGGGACCACCCGGCCCGGTTCGAGCGCGAGCGCGATCAACAACCCCCTCAACCGGGCACCCGGCACGTCGGCGAGACCGCCGTCGTCCGCGCGCACCTCGAAGGGCCCCAGCATCCCGATCTGCATTGGGCCGATTTTGCCACGTGTGACCAGGGGACTTACGACTCGCCGGTGATCCTCGCCGAGCCGATCGAAGCCGCGGTGATCGCCTGGGCGGCGGCCCGGGTCGACGAACCGGAGTTCAGGCCGGTGAGCGACGGCCGGTCGAGGGCGTGCACGACGAACTCGTAGGTGTTCACGGTCGAGGGCGAGCACGGGCCCTGGTAGCCGTAGAGGCTCGCGCTCCCGCGGTAGTAGACCTGCCGGGAGCCGGCGGGCACCGGCGGCCGGTAGACGTGCTGGACGTTCTGGGGAAGCGAAGCCGTGGTCGCCGGGATGTCGTAGATGACCCAGTGGATCAGGGCGGCGTTGTCGAGGTCGCGCATGACGACGGCGTAGCTCTTCGCCGCGGCGGGAGCACCCGACCAGGCCAACGGCGGCGACTCGTTCTTCTTGGCCGGATCCTGCCCGCCGCCGCTGGTGCACTCGTGGACCTTGGGCATGAGGCCGCCGTCGGCGAAAGCGGTGCTGGACAGGGTGAACGCGTTTTGTGCCGAAGACGCCGCCGGGGAAAGGCAGGCGGCGCCGAGGGCGAACAGGGCGCAGAACACGATTCTCGTTGCTCTCATCGGAGACTCCCGAGTCCGTTTGTGGTTCCCTTGCGCGAAATCCAGCGTAGGCAGAACGGAAACCGGCGGCTAGCGCACTTTTCCGGCCTATCGAGGTGTTTTCGCCGGGTGCCGAACTCGTGATTCGCGTGATCCGGCGCGTCATTCGCGTGATTGGAGGCGTAACTCGTGAGTTACGCCTCCAATCACGCGAGTTACGCCTCTGATCACGCGAATGACGCGTTCAGGCGCGGACGAGAACCGAGAAGTAGATCGGCCTGCTGGCCGGGAAGAGTTCGCGGTCCTGTTCGTCGACCATCTTCCAGAAGACCTTGCAGTCGGCCGGGGCGTTCGGCGGGGTGCTCACGGTGACCGTCACCTGGACACGGCCTCCCGGGGCGGTGTCGTTGACCGGGATCCGGTCCGGGGTGCGGCAGGTGCCGGGCGCGACCGGGAGATCGGTGCGGCGCAGGTACCGCTTCCGCCACTCGACGGTGCCGGTGTTCTCGAGCTCCCACACCTTCACGAACTGGGTGCCCGGTTTGACCACGGTCTCGTCGGGGATGGTCACGTCGCCGAGGAATCTGCTGGAATCGCCGGGATACGGTGGCGCGGGCGTGTCCTGCTCGCCCGGCAGCAGGATGACCACGACGGCGGCGATCGCGGCGACGAGCACGAGGACGAGCGGCACCAGGACACGTTTGGACCGCCATCGCGGCGCGGATTCCGGCTCGCGGTCGGCGGACAGCACGAGCTGGACGCCCTGCCAACGGGCGTGCCATTCCTCTTCGTCACCGTCGCAGGCGCGGACGAACTCCCGGACCGTCTCCCACGGCTGCAACCGCGTGCCGGTGACGGTGAGGTGCAGGGTCGCGTGGGACACCGCGCCGGACTTCGCCGCCATCTTCCGGAACGACGGCTCCCCGGCCCGCGCCCGGAGCTTCCGCAGCCCGTCCATGAACGCTTCCAGCTCCGGTGCCCGGTCTTCTGTTCGCGGTTCCGGCACGCTTCCCCTCGCGATCGTGTCCGACGTGACAACGATTCCCGTCACTCTGCGCGGCCTGGTGACTATATCGCGAAGTGTGTCCGGATCGCCGCGCCGACCTGCGGAATCCGCCGGGCGCCGCCGCTGTCAGACGCTGTCAACCTGCGGGTTTTGACGTCAGACGTTCCGTACAGGCGGTTCCGGCTGACACCGCTTCCGGGCCAGTGTCGGTCACGAGCTGTTCACGGGGAGCAGCCATCGAGTGAAGGAGCAGCCATGCGCAAGGTGGCAACCGCCGCGATGTTCGCCGCACTGTCCGCGACCGCGCTGGGGGTGACGGCGGGACAGCCCGCGGCGGCCGCGCCGTCGGTCAACATGGAGGCCGTGGTCAAGGCGGCGATGTGGGATCCGTACAAGCCGGACCAGTCGATCACGCCGGGCTCCGGGGAGAGCGTCAAGGTGGTCGAGCAGGCGCTGGCCGCGAAGAACCTGCTCGACAAGAAGCAGGTCGACGGTCACTTCGGCACGTCGACGGTGACCGCGTACCAGAAGTACCAGAAGTCGCTCGGGCACAGCGGCCTCGCCGCCAGCGGTCTGCCGGGCAAGGGCTCGCTGACCGAACTGGGCAAGGGCCGCTACACCGTGACCGCGCCGATCAGCGTCGGCTCGAAGACCAGCCTGGACGGCAAGACGGTCAACAAGCGCACTGCCGACATGATCGCCGCCGCGGAGAAGAAGGCCGGGGTGAAGTTCACCATCACGCAGGGCTCGTACAACGCCGGCGGCGTCGGTGCTTCGGGCGGGACGCACGACGGCGGCGGTGCCGTCGACATCTCGGTGAACAACATCTCGAACAAGACCGCCGCGGTGAAGGCGCTGCGCGAGGTCGGGTTCGCCGCGTGGCACCGCACCCCGAGCCAGGGGAACTGGGCCGAGCACATCCACGGGATCGCGATCAGCGACACCGACATGTCGCCGCAGGCGCAGGCTCAGGCCGGTGACTACTTCAAGGGTCTCAACGGCCTGGCGAGCCACGCCAAGGACGACGGCCCCAAGGTGAAGAAGGTGACCTGGGAGGAATTCAAGCGTGGGTGACCCCACGGCGGTACGGACCGGGCGGGCGGCTTCGGCCGCTCGCCCTGTCGTGCCCGGCAAGTGATCACCGCGCCGTTCGCCGCCAGTGTTCCGCCGCCTCGCTCATGTCCTTGTGCAGGTGCCGGAAGAACCGGCTGGTGGCGTCGAGCCGCGCCCCCGCCGGCCCGTCGATCAGCCCGGCGCCCCGCCGGGTGACCTCCGCCCATCGGGTCATCGCGTCGAGGCTGGTGCGCCAGGCGCGATAGCCGAAGTCGTCGTCGACGACGTACCGCTGCCGTCCGCCTTCGCGTTCGCGGGTGATCAGGCCGCGTTGTTCGAGCCAGCCCACGGCCTTGGACACCGACGCGGGGCTGACCTCCAGCCTGGCGACCAGTTCGGCGGCGGTACTGCCGCCGGTGTCCGCGGTGAACAGGCCGGCGAGGACCCTGGCCATCATCGACGGGACGCCGGTCGCGGCCATCGTCTCGGCGAACTCGGTCTCGAAGTCCCGCACCGTCTCCCGCGTTCGCGCGGGGCCGGGCGGCGGTCCGGGTCTGCGGCGGCGGGCCCGCCATCGTGTCGCCTGCTGCGCCTGGCCCGCCCGGTAGCGGTGGGCGCCGCCGTTGCGCGCGACTTCGCGGATCACCGTCGACTTGGGGCGGCCCAGCCGACGCGCGATTTCGGCGTACGTGAGACCCGCCGACAGTCCCGAAGCGATCTGCCCACGCTCGTCGTGGGTCAGGCGTCTTCCCGGCACTCGTTCTCCCGTTCCGATGCATTCAGCTCCATGGTCATTGCATCGATTGTAGGCACCCCACCTGGTAAAACAGCTTCCTGTGGTTGCTGGCTTTCGAAAAACGAGCCTAGGGTTCTCAGGGAAAGCGAAAGATCGGGAGGGCATGGGAATGACGGCCAAGGTATGCCTGGTCACCGGCGCTTCGTCGGGGATCGGCCACGCCACCGCGCTGGACCTGCTGCGCGCCGGGCACATCGTCTACGGCGCCGCGAGGCGTGTCGAGAAGATGGCCGACCTGCTCGAGGCGGGCGGCCATCCGCTGAAGATGGACGCCAGGAACGAGGACGATCTCCGCCACGCGGTCGACGCCGTTCTCGAAGCACACCAACGGATCGACGTCCTCATCAACAACGCCGGCACCGTCCTGCACGGTGCCGTCGAGGACGTGCCGCTGGACACCGCGCGCGACCAGCTCGAAGTCAACCTTCTCGCGCCGGCCAGGCTCGTCCAGCTCGTCCTGCCCGCCATGCGGGCGCAGCGCTCCGGCACGATCGTCAACGTCTCCTCGATCGGCGGCGAGATCGCCCTGCCGTTCGGTGCCTGGTACTACGCCTCGAAACACGCGCTGGAAGCGTTCTCCGACACGCTTCGCATGGAGGTCGCGCCGTTCGGCATCGACGTCGTGATCATCCAGCCGGGCATCATCAAGACCGAGTTCGAGGATCAGACCGCCGCGCAGCTTCGCGAGTATTCCGGCCACGGGGCGTACCGGGAGATGGCGGAAGCCATGGCGCGGCACGGGGAAACCGGGCTCAGCGACGGCTCCGACCCTTCGGTCGTCGTGGACGCCATCCGCCGCGCCGTCGAGTCCGAGAACCCGGAAACGCGTTACGCCGTCGGCCACCTCGCCGAAAAACTCCTGGAACTCAACCGGACACTGCCCGACCGCGAGTTCGACGAGCTGGCCATGCGCGCGACGAAGTAGCTCACCCGCTCGGCTGCTTCTTGACGGTCCTCCGGCGGCGGGTGCGGGCGACCCCGATCCACAGCAGGGCGGAGACGACGGCGCCCGGCACCGCCGTCAGGTACACCGGCCACGCGCGGAAGCCCGACAGCCACAGCATCGTGGCCAGGCCGAGGGTGATCAGCGTCCACAGCAGCGCGAGCGTGCCACCCCTGCGCCGCCAGCGGGCGGCGACGTCGCGCATCCTGTTCTCTACTCGGCTCACACCGGTGGATACCCGCTCATCGCCTGGTCAACCCCCGGAAATCAGGCGCGGAGATAGCCGGTGATCATCGCCACGAGCTCGTTCTCGAGCCGGGTGACGTCGATAGAGCCGGGTGCGGCGATGAGCTGATGCACGGTCAATTCGACCGTGGACGCGACGAGCCGGGCCGCGGTGTCCTTGTCCCGCACGCGGACCTCGGGATGGCCGTGGAGGAGTTCCCGCAGGTCACCGATCATCTCCCATTCCAGCCGGGTGACGCGTTCCAGCAGCTCACCGGAGCGGGGCGCCTGCTCGATCATGATCTGCAGCAGCCGCGGATCGTCGAGATGGTTCTCGATCACCGTGCGCACGAACTCCCGGATGACGGTCTCCAGCGGCTCCGGCGAGTCCTTGTACCGGCGCAGTGTCTCGGTGGCCCGGTCGCCGTCGAGGTGGCGGGTGAGCAGCTCGGCCAGGATCGCGTCCTTGTTCGGGTAGTACTGATACAGCGAGCCGATCGAGATCCGGGCCCGTTCGGCGATCCGGTTCGTGGTCCCCGCGGCGTACCCGTACTCGGCGAAAACGTGAGCAGCGGCGGTGAGGATGCGCTGCCTGGTCAGCTCGGCCCGGACCTGGCGTGGCTGTTTACGTGGCTGAAGCCGTCGTTGCTCCGACGTCATGACACTCCCGGTGAAGCGGCGCGAAAGCGAGTAGCGAGCGAGCTGAACAATTGCTCATAATTGTGCCATGACCAGCACAGATACGCGTCCGCGTCGGCTGTCGCCCGAAGAGGTTCGTGCCCGGCTGGGGGAGCCGGAGGCCATGATCAAGGCCAAGGTCCACGACCGGATCGACCGGCACGGCCATCGGTTCATCGCCCATGCCCCGTTCGTGGCGATGGCGACGTCGGACGCGACGGGCCTGCCCGACTGCTCGCCGCGTGGCGACTACCCAGGCTTCGTCAAGGTGCTCGACGAGCGCACCCTGGCGATCCCCGACCGGCCGGGAAACAAACTCGCCGACTCGTTCCGCAATCTCGCCGAGAACGACGGCATCGGCCTGATGTTCGTGGTCCCCGGCGTGCGGGAGGTGTTCCGCGTCAACGGCCGCGCCTATCCCACCGACGAGCCGGACGTGCTCGCCAGGATGCGCACCGAGGGCAAACCGGCGGAGCTGGCGATCGTCGTCGACGTGCTGGAGACGTTCTTCCACTGCGGCCGCGCGCTGATCCGGTCCCGGCTCTGGGATCCCGCGAGCCAGGCGCTGGCGGACGAATTGCCGTCCGCCGGCGAGATCGCCGCCGAGCAGATGGGGTTCGACGTCGATCCGGCCGTCGTGGAGGCCATGCTCGAAACCGGCTACCGGCGGTTGTACTGATGCAGAAGACCGTTCTCGACCGCGTGGAACCGGTCGCCGAAGGAACCGTCTCGCTCGTCCTGCGCGGCGCCGAAGGCCCGCTGGCGCACTGGGAGCCGGGGGCGCACGTCGACGTGGCGCTGCCGAACTGGCTGACCCGGCAGTATTCGCTGTGCGGGGACCCGGCCGATCGCGGCGGCTACCGGGTCGCCGTCCGGTACGACCGGTTGAGCCGGGGCGGTTCGGAGTACGTCCACCTGTTCCTGCGCGCGGGCCGGACCCTCGACGTCTCCTTGCCGCGCAACAACTTCCCGTTGCTGCCCGCGCCGGAACACCTGTTCATCGCGGGCGGGATCGGGATCACGCCGCTGATGCCGATGCTGGCGGCGGCGGGCCCGACGGCCAGGCTGGTGTACGTGGGCAGATCCGAGGCGACGATGCCGTTCGCCGCCGGCCTCAAGGCCGCGTACGGCGACAGGGTGCGCCTTCACCGCACCGCCGAGAACGGCAGGCCCGACTTCGCCGCGCTGGCGGACGGGCTGGGGCCGGACACGCTGGTCTACTGCTGTGGTCCCGCGTCGATGCTCGCCGCGGCCGAAGCGGCGTTTCCCGCGCATCGACTGCATATCGAGCGTTTCCAGCCCGTGGCCAAGGAATTCGCACCCGCCGAGCCGTTCGAGGTGAACTGCGTCCGATCGGGGCGGACGGTGCCGGTCGCCGCGGAAGACTCGCTGCTGGACGCCTTGAACCACGCGGGGTTCCGTATCCCGTCCGGATGTCGCGAGGGGGTCTGCGGCAGTTGCGAGATCGGCGTCCTCGGCGGCGAACCGGACCACCGCGACGACATCGGCGCGCCGCCAGGACGGATGTACTGCTGTGTCTCCCGCGCGTCTTCCCGGCTCGATCTCGACCTTTGATTCCGGCCGCGCGGACGTGAAGGAAATTCCCCGAATTGCCGCGGGAACGGGCCGGTGTAACCCTGGTCATACCGAACGACACCACCACCACGAAGTACAGGAGTCGTTATGACCACCACCGAAATGCCGGCTGTCCACGAATGCACGGTCAGCGGCTGTTCCTACAACCACGACGGCTGCCACGCCTTCGCCATCACGGTCGGTGGCGGCAACGGGTCGGCCGACTGCGGAACGTTCGTCCCGCTCAACACCAAGGGTGGACTCGATCGAGTGACCGCACAGGTGGGAGCCTGCTCCCGGTCCGACTGCCGTCACAATTCCGCGCTGGAATGCACCGCATCGAGTGTCCGGGTGGGACCGGGCGAGGGTGACCACGCCGCCAACTGCCTGACCTACGCGCCGCGGTGACTCGCGTGAAGGCCCCCTTCCCTCGGCTCAGCCGAGGGAAGGGGGCCTTCACGCGCTTGGGGCGGGGTGTCAGCTCCCGGTCTGGTCACAGCTCGCGGCGTCGGTGCCGAGCACCGGGTCGGTCACCGGGCGGCCGGTGATCGGAATGGTCTTCTGGGTGGTCAGCGCGCCGTCGCGCAGGGTGTAGACGGTGCGGGTGCCCGAGTAGGTGAGCGGGTCGGCGCCGAGGTCGTCGGCTTCGGCCGCGACGGTTTCGAAGGTGCGGCCGCCGCCGTCGAGCGGGGTGCACTGGTAACCCAGGTGGGCGGCGACGCCACCGCCCTCGGCGACCGACAACGGCTTGCTGTCGTTGTCGACGACCTGGCTGAGGTTGCGGCCGTCGTAGTGCAGCGCGGTGAAGAACGTGGTGTTGGCGCCGACGGACTGGGTGACGATCAGTTCGGCGCGGCCGTCGCCGTTGAGGTCCGTGACGCGCGGGGCCTGGAGCGGGACGGAGCTGTCGGCGCCGAGGTGGATCGAAGTGAAGGTGCCGTGCACGGTGGCGGAGACGACCTGGTCGTTGTCGCCGGTGAGCTGAGCCGTGACGGTCTCGATCTCGCCGTCACCGTCGAGGTCGGCCACGGTGGTGACCGGGTCGCCGGACGGCGCGGCCATCGGGCTGCTCAGCGGGCTCGCCAGCGCCGGGACGACGGCGGCCAGGGTCAGCGCGGCGGCGACGCCGGTGATGGTGGCGGTACGGATGATGCCGGTGTGGTTCATGATGCTCTCCCTCCAACGCCTGCGGTGAACTCTTCACCGAAAGTGCTCTCATCAGGGGAGACGGTTGCGGATCATGGACGTGCATCCGGAGTGTGATGTGCCACACGAACGCAACCCGGGTGGCCCGCCCCCGAGGGAGCGGGCCACCGGATCAGCCGATCTTCCACAACTGGAGCGGGGAGCCCGTGTCGGCTCGTTGCGTGATGGCGGCACCGTCTGAAGTGGACGCTGTCGTCAGGAGCAACCCGGAGCGGACGCTCGCGAGTTTGTAAGCGCCGTCAGACTGTTTCGTCGCGGTCCAGCGCTGGTTGGGCCCGCCGGTGCACGTCCATTGGATGACGCGCGCGCCCGCGGTGGTGGCCCCGCCTTCGACGTCGGCGCACAGCTTCGAATGCGAGTTCGTCAGGGTGTAGGAACCGTCGGACTGCCGGGTGAAGAGCCATTTCTGGTTGGCGCCCTGGTTCGGCGTCCAGGTGACCAGAGGCGTGCCGGCGACCGTCGACGAGTCCGGGTCGTCGAGGTTCTTGCCCGCCGCGGCCACCGTGTGGATCCCGCCGAGGGTGCCGGCGCCGGCATCGGTGAACTTCAGCGTCTGCTCGGCCGCGGTCCGGCCGCCGCCGACGGCGTTCCCGCTGGTGTCGGTCCATGAGCGCGTCGGCGTGGTCTCCGCGAGCCGTGAGGTCTTGCCGGAAAGGCCGAGCACGAGGCCGCTGTAGCGGTTCACCAGCCGGAAGGTTCCTTTGTCTACTGTGGACGGGATGAGGAACCACTGCTGTCCGACCGTCGAAGACGACGTCACGGTGGGTTTCGCGCCCCATGCCCGGCCCGCCTGCACGGCGTCGACTCCGAGGAGCCCGCCCGTCGCCGCGTTGGACACGCGGTACGAGCCGTCGCCGTCGGGGGAGAACTGCCATGCCTCGCGGTCGGAGCCGGTCGTGCTAGCGACCGACGTCGTCGCGGTCCCGGTGCCCTGCGCGAGGACCCGGCCGTCGCCGAGGCCGATCCGGTACTTGCGCGAACTGTCCACAGGGGACGGTTCCGGTGCGGACGACGTGATGGTCTGGGTGGTGTACTCGCCGCCCGCGTTGTTCGAGCAGGCCACCGCGCAGTACGAACGGAACTGCTTGCCGATGATGGTCGAGTTCGTCTTGTTCGCGGCGTCGACGAACCAGCGGTACCAGGACTGGTTGGTGTAGCTCCCGGTGTCGCCGATGAGACGCCATTTCTGCGTCGTCAGATCGTCGGTCACGTAATAGCGCTGCGGGACGACGCTGTCCACGGCCTCCGGCGCGCCGAGGTAGAGACCGAGATGCGCGTTGTAGGCGATGTTCATGATGAACAGATCCGATTTGCGCGGCAGCTGTCCCGCGGCGATCTGCTGGCTGACGTTGCCGGTGTTGGCGGGGTCGTAGTCGTCCGCGACGGGGGTGTAGCCGGTGTCGCCGGGGGCGGACACCGGGACCATGTTGCTCTCGCGGCCGCCGACGCCGGGCTGGGTCCAGCCGCCGTCGAACCACTTCTGCCACGAGCCGGACGCCATCTTGGCCGAGATCGGCGAGCGGGCGACGTGCGCCAGTCCGGTCATCGGGCCGCCGGCGCCGGCCTTCGGGACGATGCGCGAGCCGTAGTAGACGTAGAAATACCCGGAGGCGGTGTCGACGAACAGGCGCGGGTCCCCGTCGCCGTAGTCGAACGTCTGATGCGGGAACGCCGCCGTGTCACCGCGTTTCGTGCTGTACGGCGAGGTGATCGCGTGGTCTTTGATGAGCCACGTCTTCCCCTGGTCCTTCGAGACGGCCATGTCGATCGCGTCGTAATGGGAGAACGAGTACGCCCCGAACGGTTCGGGCGTGAACTCGTTGTGGATCAGGCCGTACCAGTCGCCGGTGTCCGGATCGACCCAGGTGCCGACGAGATCGCAGAAGTTCCGCTGCGAGTAGCCCGATCCGGCGGGCGGGTACGTGGATTCCTTGCCGGTGGGGCTGTTGTTGCACCGCCACGTGGTGTCGTCGTTGCGGTCGGCGGGATTCGCCGGGTTCACCGCCGAGCTGATCGGGTTCTTGCTGAAGCTGTCGAAATCACGGCCGCTGTAGAAGTCCCACTCCCGCGGCTGGTCCGCTCCGTAGAGCGCGGCCGCCTGCTGGAAGTAGAACGTGCCGTCCTTGTCGACATAGGTACTCGCCGGGGTGTCCGTGGTCGGGCTGAACGACTTCTTGGCGTCGACCGTGATGGTGTACGTCGCGTCCGGCGGCGCGGCGTCGGACGACGCCGGTACCACCGTGGTCGCCGCCGCGGCCAGCACCGCGGCGCCGAGAAGAGGCAGGGTCCGCATGACTCTCTCCCAAGGGTGACCCGCACCACAGTTGGCGGGGCGGCCGCCGATGTTATGAACGTTATTGCGCGCAAGTCAACGCGTTCGCTCAACTTCAAGCGTCGTTCATGCAGTATTTGCGCGGAAAGTCCAAGCGGCGCGGTGCGGAAGTCCAAGCTCAGTCGGTCGGCACCAGCGGCGGGTCGTCGGGAGGGGGAACGCGCGAACTCCAGCCGCCGGGGACGGCCTGGACGCGCGATTCGCGGAAGCGCGCGGGGGAGAGGCCTGCCCGCCGGGTGAAGAGCCTGCTGAAGTAGGCGGCGTCTTCGTAGCCGATCGCCTTGGCCACCTCCTGCACCGGCATTCGCGTGGTGGCAAGGAGTTCCTTGGCGCGGTTGAGGCGCAGCGTCAGCAGGTGGTCCTTCAAACCGGTTTCGGTGCTGCGCCGCACCGCGGCCCGGAGCTCGGGCAGCGTCATGCCGCGGCGGGCCGCGATCTCCGCGACACTGATCGGCAACAGGGCGTCCCGCGCCAGCGCCTCCAGCAGGGATCCGTCACCGGGAGTGCGGTCGGCGGCCCGCCGGAGGGCCACCAGCAGGTGATGCACGGCCGCCGAGGCGTCGACCTGGGCCAGCGGGCTGCCGCCTCGCGCGCACCGCACGATCCGGCTCACGATGTCGCGCACGGCCTCGACGTCGCCCAGCGGTACCACCGGCTTCGAGGGCGTGACGTAACCGAGTTCCACGTAAGCGTCCACGGCGGTGCCGTCGAAATCGACGAAACACTCCTCCCAGCCGTGCGCGGGGTCGGGCGCGTAGTGATGACCGACCCCGGGAACGAGCCACAGCAAGGCGGGCGCGACAACTTCCTGGCGCTCGCCGCCCGCCACGGCGAACCAGCCGCGCCCCTTGGACACCACGACGGCGACGTAATGGCCGAGCACGCGCGGCCCCACGACGGGCAGGGTTCCGTGCTGCAGCCCGACACCGAGGCACACCAAGCCGAGCCGGCGGTGCACGGCGGACGGGGTGAAGTACCGCATCCAGGTCCGGTAACCCATCCCCGCATCCTCGCGCAAGCACTTCGGGGCGCCTTCGTGGGGCTGGAAAGGATTTCGTTCGCTTCGGTTCTTGATCGCGGCGAAATCCTCGGCGCGGCAACCGTCTCCGCGGAATCGCCGGAAGTTCCGGTATACGTGGCGGGGAAATTCACCTGTTCGAAACGCGCGTCTTGTCGGCGATCACGTCAGTCCGCCGGCCAAGCCGAAGAGCGGAATTCTGTTCTACACCGATCTTGTCGGCTATACCGAGGGTATTCGCCGACCTTCCTGCTTCGCTGCCTGGTTTCGTGATTGGACGGACGACACGCGTGTTCAGACGGACGACACGCGTGATCGGCCGGACGACTCGTGGCGGAACCCGGCCCGGTCGGTCACACGATCGAGGTATGAGGCCCGTCTCGCCGGACTCCGGGGGTATCCCCCTGGAAACGGAGGAGGCAACGATGCCCGACAACGAACTTCCGGGTTTCCTGATCATCGGCCTGATCTTCGTCGTCGCGGACGGCCAGGTCCTGTATCGCGGTGCCCGCCGCTACCTCACCGGGCCGGACGCCCGCGAGGGAAGCGGGTCGGTGGCCTGGATGGTGGTGACGGTCTTCCATCTGGCGGCGGTCGGGATGCTGGCGCTGCTAGCGGTCGTGGCTCCGGAATGGTCCGGTTCGGCGGCCGCCTTCGTCGGCAGGCTGGGCGTGTTCCTGCTGCTCATGGCGGTGGCCCACGTCCTCACCCTGTCCGTGCTCGGCCATCGGCGCCAGGACCACGTGGTCGAGACGCGGTTGCGGCAACGCGAGGACGACCGCGTCGACTCCGTGCGGGAGCCGACGGTCACCCCGGTGCCTGGGCAGGAGGGCCGGAACCCGCAGGTGAGCCCGGATCTCGGTGACCGAGGTCCGTACCAGGCCTGAGCCCGATGGCGAGGTGGAGCTGCCGCGCCCACCAGCGCACTTGCGCGGCCGAGTCGTCCGCGGCGGCTCCGCTGATCCCGGCGCTGCGCCGGAAATCGCTCCCGTACAGGGACTCCAAAGCCATCGCCTGATGCAGGGCGGCGACGGCGAGCCGCGTGTCTTCGAGGGAGCCGCCGGGGGGCCGCAGCCGGTGGAGGGCGTCGACGACCGGGTCGAGCATCCCGCTGCCCGGGTCGCGCCAGCCCGCAGCGTGCAGTGCGATCGCCAGCTCGCCGTAGCCGTTCCGGTACAGATCGTGCAGCGCCTCGACGAGTTCGAGCAGGTCGGCGCCGTGATCCAGCCAGCTCGCGAGAAGGTCCTGAAGCGCGTCCCGGAGACGGCGCCCACCGTGCCGGAGGAGTTCGGCGAGCAGTTTCTCCCGGTTGCCGAAATGGTGGGCGACGCCGGCGTCGGTCATGCCGACCCGTGCGGCCACGGCCCGCATCTGGACGGCGGCGACACCGGACTCGGCGAGCAGCGCGGCCGCGGCGTCGAGGATCAGCCGCCGGGCCTCTTCGGGCGTCCGTCGTGCTCGGGGTGTCGTCACGACCGGCATCGTACCTTGATGCGCCAAGGTATCCGCGCTACCTTGACTATTCAAGGTAAGGGGGCGGACATGACCACCGAAATCAGTCTCGACCTGGGCGACGTCACTCTGCGGGGCACGGTGACCGGCACTGGGCCGACGGTTCTGCTGCTGCACGCGGGCGGGGAACGCCGCGCGGTTTGGGCGCCGGTCGCCGCGATGCTGGCCCGGCGCGGGTTCCGGTCGGTGGCCTTCGACCTGCGCGGTCACGGGGACAGTTCCGGTCAGGCGACCACGCTCCGGGCGCTGGCCGGCGACGTGGCCGGGATGATCGGGAGCCAGCCCGCGCCGATCGTCCTCGTGGGTGCGTCGGTCGGCGGTCTGGCCGCCATCGCGGCGCTGGCGGACCCCGCCGTCGCGGCCGGGGCTTCCGGGCTCGTGCTCGTCGACGTCGTACCCAGCATCGAACCGGCCCGGGCGCGTTCGTGGCTCGGCTTCCATGGGCTCGACGGCCGCTACACCCGCCTGGTGGAGGACGTTCTCGGCTCGGGTCCGGCCCTGCTCGCGACGGCCGGGGCCCTGGACCTGCCCATCCTGGTGGTGCATGCCGGGCGGGACACACCGCTTCGCGACGTCGATGTGGATCGTTTGCGCGCGGCCAATCCGCGTGTCGCCGTCGCCGGTGTCCCGGCGGCTGGGCACCTCGTCGCGAGAGACGCACCGGAAGCCCTCGCGGACCTCGTGTCGGCATGGCTTTGTGGCATCCGTCACGGGACGGTTTCGACGCCGGGGGCGGGCGGGCAAGATCTGCGATAGAGCTGTGCGGCGCAGGTGAAGGACAACGTCGTGCACTCGGCGCTACCAGTTGGTAACTTATTGTCGGGGCCTCGAAAACCCCATAAGAAGCGGCAACAACGCGCTGCCTACAATGTCGGGCATGACCTACAGCGAACCAGCGCGATCAGCTGCCCCCCGCACCGGATCGCTGGCGTCCGCCCCCTCGTCGGCCGTCTTGGCAACGGGAATCACGATTTATGGATGCGGTCAGGACGAGGCCGCCCTGTTCCGGGAGATGGCACCTCGTTTCGGCATAATGCCGACCATTGTCGAGGAACCGGTATCCGAGGCCAATATCGAGCTGGTCTCCGGGAACAGGTGTATCAGTATCGGCCACAAGACCAAGGTCACGAACTCCATTCTTCTCGCGCTCGCCGAAGCGGGCGTGAAATACATCTCCACGCGGAGCATCGGCTTCAATCACATCGACGTGGAATACGCGGCGAGCGTCGGGATCACCGTCGGCAACGTCGCCTACTCGCCGGACAGCGTCGCCGACTTCACGCTCATGCTCATGCTGATGGCGGTGCGCGACGCCAAGTCCATCATCCGCCGCACCGAGGTCCACGACTACCGGCTGAACGAGGTGCGCGGGAAAGAGCTGCGCGATCTGACCGTCGGCGTGGTCGGAACAGGGCGTATCGGGGTCGCCGTCCTGGAGCGGTTACGCGGTTTCGGCTGCAAGGTGCTGGCCTACGACACGGTGCTGACCGCCTCGGCCGAGTACGTGCCGCTCGACGAATTGCTGCAGCAGAGCGACATCGTGACACTGCACGTGCCGCTCAACACGGATACCTATCATCTCCTCGACGAGAAGAACATCGAGCGGATGAAGGACGGCGCGTACGTCATCAACACCGGACGTGGTCCGCTGATCGAAACCGAAGCCCTCATTTCGGCGCTGGAAAGCGGAAAGCTGGGCGGAGCGGCGCTGGACGTCCTCGAAGGAGAGGAAGGTATCTTCTACGCCGACTGCCGGAACAAGGCGATAGAGAGCAAAACGTTGCTGCGGCTGGAAAAACTGTCGAACGTGCTGATCAGTCCGCATACCGCCTATTACACGGACCACGCGCTGAGTGACACTGTCGAGAACTCCATCATCAATTGTCTCCAATTCGAAAGCGGGAAGTAGTATGGGTAGGCTGAAAATCGGAATTCTGTTCGGCGGGCTTTCCGAAGAACATCCTATCTCCATCAAATCTGCGCGCGAGGTCCAGAAGAACCTCGACCTCGAAAAGTACGAGCCGTACTACATCGGGATCACCCAGAGCGGTTCCTGGATGCTCTGCGACGGCCCCGCCGAGGATTGGGAGAACGGCAACGTCCGTCCGGCCGTCCTGTCGCCGGACCGCGGCGTGCACGGCCTGCTCGTCCTGGACGAGGGCAAGTACGAGACGATCGCCCTCGACGTGGTGCTGCCGGTCCTGCACGGCAAGTTCGGTGAAGACGGCGCGATGCAGGGCCTGCTGGAGATCTCCGGCATCCCCTACGTCGGCTGCGACCTCCCGAGCTCGGTCATGTGCATCGACAAGTCCCTGACCTACTCCGTCGTCCGCGGCGCGGGGATCGAGACGCCGACCTTCTACATCGTCACGTCGGACAACGACGTCGACCCGGACCAGCTGAACTACCCGGTCTTCGTGAAGCCCGCCCGCTCGGGCTCGTCGTTCGGCGTCAGCAAGGTCTCCTCGAAGGAAGAGCTGCCCGCCGCGCTGGCCGAGGCGCGCCAGTACGACGCGAAGATCCTGATCGAAGAGGCCGTCATCGGCAGCGAGATCGGCTGCTCGATCCTCGGCAACGGCGACGACCTGTTCGCGGGCGAGGTGGACCGGGTCGCGCTGACCCACGGCTTCTTCAAGATCCACCAGGAGAAGAGCCCCGAGACCGGCTCCGAGAACTCGAGCTTCATCGTCCCCGCCGACATCCCGGACTCCTCGCGTGACCGCGTCCAGGAGACGGCGAAGGTCATCTACCGCGCGCTGGGCTGCCGCGGGCTGGCGCGGGTCGACCTGTTCCTCAAGGAGGACGGGAGCGTGGTGCTCAACGAGGTCAACACCCTGCCCGGCCTGACCTCCTACAGCCGCTACCCGCGCATGATGAACGCCGCCGGCCTCTCGCTCGGCGACGTGATCGACCGGCTGGTGAACCTGACGCTGGCGGGCCGTGACGAATGAAGGATGATTTCGTCTTCGTAGACGAGGTCGTCTCCGGAATCCGCTGGGACGCCAAGTACGCCACGTGGGACAACTTCACCGGCAAGCCGGTGGACGGCTACCTGGTGAACCGGATCGTCGGCACGCGGGCGTTCTGCGCGGCGCTGGAGAAGGCGCGGGACAAGGCCGAGGAGCTCGGTTTCGGGCTGCTCCTGTGGGATGGATACCGCCCGCAGCGCGCCGTGGACCGCTTCATGCGCTGGGCGGAAGAGCCCGAAGACGGCCGGAAGAAGGCACGGCACTACCCGAACATCGACCGGCCTCAGATGTTCGAGAAGGGCTACGTGGCCACGAAGTCGGGCCACAGCCGCGGCAGCACGGTCGACCTGACGCTCTACCACCTGGACACCGGCGAACTCGCCGACATGGGTGGCGACCACGACCTGATGGACGTCGTCTCGCATCACGGGGCGGCGGGCGTCACGGAAGAGGCCGCGAAGAACCGCGCGCACCTGTGCGCGGTCATGGAGGGATCGGGCTTCAGCTCGTACGAGTGCGAGTGGTGGCACTACAACCTGAAGGACGAGCCCTACCCGGACACTTATTTCGATTTCCCCATCGCGTAGGTGTCGCGCGTGAAGGCCCCCTTCCCTCGGCTGAGCCGAGGGAAGGGGGCCTTCACGCGTTTCGGGGTTTGTGAAGGCCCGCGCCGCGACAATTGTCGCGAACACCATTTCATCCCATGAATATCCGTGCGGCTCTGGTGAGTGTGGCGGCCGAACCGCGGGGCTCGTCCCGTGTCGTGACCGGGGGCCGAACGCTGTCCATTCGCCACCCCGCGCGCACGAACCTCCTTCCGGTGGATCGATGGACGACGCCGCCGGAGAGGGCGGCGCGGACGAACCGGGGCCGGCTTCCAGCCTGCCACGCTTCGCTTTGCTCATGGGTGTTCCCCGTCCGGGTGAGATTCCGCCCGGACCGTGGGACGAGGGCTCGGCCGTTCGTGTGAATAAGTATCGAAGAACGGAACATGAACCGCCGGTGCTGTGATCATCCCGGTAGAAGACGAGCCGCGCGAACGGCCTAACAAGACCTGCGAACAGGCTAACCGGGACACCGGGAACGAGCTTGTAGGCGGGCCCTTTACTTATGTTCGCCAATCGAGTCAATACCGCATGCGGAGTTCCGGATATTGATCTTGGGCGCGTCGTTCACTACGAAAATCACACTGTTCGTCAATTGCCGACATGGATTGTTCATGCCATGCTGCACAGGTGCGCATCAGCTGGGGCTGACATGGTGTGCACGCTTTGCTGGGGACAGAGGGGGTGCGTCGGTGACTCGCGACCACGAGGCAAACCAAAGACTTCACTCGCCGATCCTCTGAACCGAGCAGGTATGGAGTCCATAGATCGGACATGTCCGGGACCTCGCGCCGAAGCGGGTGTCGGTTCCGTCAGGCTGACCAAGTGTCGGCCCTGCCGGGCCGAAGTCGCCGAGCGTTCGTCTCGCAAATCGCCGTCGGGGCGATGGGAGGATGCCGTTCAGCTTCGGTAGTTCGTCGGAACACGCGCCAGCGGTCGACTGGGAGACCGTCGGGGCGAGCCGCCGCATGCGGTTCTTCCTTTGTGGCGCTTGAGGGATCCTCACCGTCGAGGACACCCCGCCCTGCTGCCGAAGCCGGCATCGGACGGGTTCATGGTGTCCAACCACCGAAGCCAAGCAGTTGGACGGTGAGGTTTCCGTGCCATGTGCGAAAGTTGCTGAATCAACAGATTCAATGGGGGCTAGGTGGATCCGACGAGAGTTGACTTGTCCGCTCTCCCTGTCGTCGAAATCGAGCTGTCGAGACTGTCCACTGCGTGTTCGCCGCGAACTTCGGGCGAGGATCCAGAGCATGTCGAGACACTGTTGTCGGCGGAGTGGGAGCTACCGCCCATTCTCGTTCACCGCCCGACGATGCAGGTGGTCGATGGCCTGCACCGGCTGAAGGCGGCGCGAGTACGAGGCGATACGAAAATCTCCGCGAGGTTCATCGACGGCGCCGAATCCGACGCCTTCGTGCTCGCGGTGGAAGCGAACATCCGGCACGGCCTGCCGCTTTCCCTCGCGGACCGGAAACGGGCGGCCGTCCAGATCATCGGGACGCATCCGCAGTGGTCCGACCGGCGGGTGGCTTCGGCGACCGGCATCTCCGCGGGAACCGTGGCGGATCTGCGCAGGCGGGGCGGCGAAGGCGGGAACGGCGCCAGGATCGGGCGGGACGGGCGGATCCGGCCGGTGGACAGCTCCGAGCGGCGGAAGCTCGCCGCCGAGCTGATCCGCAACGATCCCGGCCTTTCACTGCGCCAGGTCGCCAAGCAGGTCGGCATCTCCCCGGAGACGGTCCGGGACGTGCGCGGCAGGCTGGAGCGCGGGGAAAGCCCGACCCCGGACGGGAGCAGGCGGCTGCGCACGAAGCCGGATCCGTTGAGCCTGACGGAAACCGACCTCGGTCACTCGCTGGACCGGGAACGGCTCACCGTGCTGGAGCGGCTCAAGGCCGACCCGGCGCTGCGGTTGAGCGAGGTCGGCCGGATCCTGTTGCGCATGCTCGCCATGCACTCCATGGACGGGCAGGAATGGGAACGGATCCTGCACGGGGTCCCGCCGCACCTGTACGGCGTGGTCGCCGGCTTCGCCAGGGATCACGCCCGGGTCTGGGCGGGGTTCGCGGATCACCTGGAGAGCCGGGCGACCGATCTGGCCGCACGGTGACCGGCTAGCCGCGAAGGGGACTTTTCCGCGTGTGGCGCGGAGAAGTCCCCTTCGTGGTGCCCAGGCCCCGTGGCTCGACATCGCCGGGAGAGCGGCCTAATACTGCAACGGCAGTTGGTCGTCGTGTGGTAGATCATCGTTGTGGTGGTCGATGTGGTGATGGGGCAGCTGGATCGGGTTCATGATCGGATCGCGGGACGGTTCAGGCGGTCGGAGCCGCGGGGCCGGGCTCGGGAGTATGTGTCCGGGCTGGTCGCGGGGTTGGAGCGGAAGAACGGCTGGACACTGGCGGAGCAGTCCGGTGAGGTGTCTCCGGATGGGATGCAGCGGTTGTTGCGCTGGGCGGACTGGGACATCGACGGGGTGCGTGACGACGTGCGGGACTACGTGGTCGAGCATCTCGGCGAGCCGGGCGGCGTGCTGATCGTGGACGACACCGGGTTCCTGAAGAAAGGTGTGCGCTCGGCCGGGGTGCAGCGGCAGTATTCCGGGACGGCGGGGCGGATCGAGAACTGTCAGATCGGGACCTTTCTCGCCTATGCCGGTGATCATGGGCATGCGCTGATCGATCGGGCGCTGTATCTGCCGGAGCCGTGGATCGCCGACCGGGACCGGTGCCAACGGGCGGGGATTCCGGATGAGGTCGAGTTCGCCACGAAGCCGCGGCAGGCGATGGGCATGCTGGCGCGGGCGTTCGAGGCGGGTGTGCCGTTCGCGTGGGTCACCGCCGATGAGGCCTACGGGCAGGTCAAGTACCTGCGAGCCTGGCTGGAGGAACACGACGCCGCGTACGTGCTGGCCACCAAGGTCAACGACACCCTGATCACCGCCGAGGGCACCGAACAGCGGGCCGATGAGCTGATCGCGGACCTGCCCGCCCGGGCGTGGCGGCGGTTGTCGGTCGGTGCCGGCGCGCACGGGCCGCGCGAGTACGACTGGGCACGGGTGCCGGTCCGGATTGGCTGGCAGGCCGGGCGCGGGCACTGGCTGCTCGCCCGGCGTTCGATCTCTGATCCGACCGAGATCGCCTACTACATCTGCTACGGGCCCCGCCGGTCCACCCTGCTGAACCTGGCCTGGATCGCCGGGGCGCGCTGGCGGATCGAAGAGTGTTTCCAGCAGGCCAAGAACGAAGCCGGACTGGATCACTACCAGGTCCGGTCCTGGCGGGCGTGGTACGCCCACATCACCCTGTCGATGCTCGCCCACGCCTGGCTCGCCGTCGCCAAATCCCTTGCCATAAAAGGGGAATCGGTATCGCCGAACCAGACATGATCAGCTTTACACTACCGGAGATCCGGCGCCTGCTCACCAAGCTGGTCCTGCGTGTCGCCGACGCCGCCGAACACATCTGGTCCTGGTCACGCTTCCGCCGCCGACGACAACACCAAGCCCGCCTCAGCCACTACAAACGCCGCGGCTACCCACTTCCTTAACTGCCGTTGCAGTACTAAGAAGTAGCTGTGACCATCGAGAAGGCGCTTGTCGTCGGCACCGGCCTGATCGGCACGTCGGCCGCGTTGTCCCTGCGGGAAAAGGGTGTCGCCGTCCAGCTCACCGACATCGACGAACACGCCGTACGAGTGGCGCGGGAACTCGGCGCCGGCCGTGACTGGACCGGCGAGGAAGTGGATCTGGCGGTGATCGCCGTCCCGCCGCACCTGGTGGGGGAGCGGCTGGCCGCACTCCAGAAGCAGGGCGCGGCACGGGCGTACACCGACGTCGCCAGCGTGAAGGCCGGTCCGATCGCCGACGCGGAGCGGCTCGGCTGCGACCTGATCTCTTACGTACCAGGGCATCCGCTCGCGGGACGGGAGCGATCCGGTCCGGCCGCGGCGCGCGCCGGCCTGTTCGCGGGCCGCCCGTGGGCGCTGTGCCCCGGCGTCGAAACCGGGGCCGAGGCACTACGGCTGACCTGCGAACTGGTGTCGCTGTGCGGGGCCGAGGCCGTCACCGTCGGCGCGGCCGAGCACGACTCGGCGGTGGCGCTGGTGTCGCACGCGCCGCACGTGGCCGCCTCGGCGGTGGCGGCGAGCCTGGCGGGTGGCGACGACGTCGCCTTGCGTCTCGCCGGGCAGGGATTGCGTGACGTCACCCGTATCGCGGCCGGAAATCCTTTGCTGTGGCGGGAGATCCTCGCCGGGAACGCGCTGCCGGTGGCGGCGGTGCTCGACCGGATCGCGGCCGACCTCGCCTCGGCGGCCACGGCGCTGCGGGCGGACGACCTCGACGGCGTGACGGATCTGCTGTGGCGTGGGGTGGACGGGCAGGGCCGGATCCCCGCCCGGTAGCGGGTGATCCTCCGGGGGTAAGGCAAGCGTGGCATGGTGCGAAAGTGGCTTTCGCAACGTGACGCGGAGTCGTGAGTGGCGTGGCTGGGGGCGTAACACGCGTGATCGGGGGCGCAACTCGCGTGATTGGGGGCGTAACTCACGTGATCGGGGGCGTAAGAGCAAAAGTGTCCTTTGTGGACAAAGTGACCGGAGATGCTCCGCGAGGGGCACTCGTGGACATCGACACGATTCAGCACGATTGAAGTCGCCGACTCCGTGCGTGAGAGGGATGCCCAAATGGAAGTAATGTTGCGCTTCGGGGCGTCGCCCAAGAGCGATGACGACCCCGATCCCTGGTCGAACCGGGTCCGTCCGGGGACGGTGCGCAGAGTTCTCGCGTATTTCCGCCCCCATGTCGGCAAGGTGGCGATCTTCGTCCTGATCGCCGCGATGGAGGCGTTCGTCGTCGTCGCGACCCCGTTGCTGATGAAGGAACTCATCGACGGCGGCATCCTGAAGAACGACTTCGGGGTCGTCATCCTGATGGCGGTGCTGACCGCCGGCCTCGCCGTGGCGGGCGCGCTGCTGTCGCTGTTGTCCGCCTACGTCTCCGCGAAGATCGGGGAGGGGGTCACCTACGACCTCCGGGTGCAGGCCCTCGACCACGTCCGGCGGCTGCCGATCGCGTTCTTCACCCGCACCCAGACCGGGGTGCTGGTCGGCAGGCTGCACACCGAGCTCATCATGGCGCAGCAGGCGTTCGGTCATCTGCTGATGGCGGCGACCAGTGTGGTCACCGTCCTGCTCGTGCTGGCCGAGCTGTTCTACCTGTCCTGGCTGGTCGCCGTGGTCACGCTGGTGCTGGTGCCGCTGTTCGTCATCCCCTGGATCTGGGTTGGCCGGATCATCCAGCGCCGCACCGGAACGCTGATGGAGACGAACGCCGGGCTCGGCGGGCTCCTCCACGAGCGGTTCAACGTCCAGGGCGCGATGCTCTCCAAGCTCTTCGGCCGCCCGGACGAGGAGATGGCCGACTACCGCAAGCGGGCGGGCAAGATCCGCAACATCGGCGTCAGCATCTCCATCTGGGCGCGGATGTCCTTCGCCATGATGGCGCTGATGGCGTCGATCGCCACGGCGGTCGTCTACGGCGTCGGCGGCGGGCTCGTGATCGAGGGGGCGTTCCAGCTCGGGACGCTCATCGCCATCGCCACCCTGCTGGGCCGGCTGTTCGGGCCGATCACCCAGCTGTCCGGGCTGCAGGAGACCGCGCAGACCGTGGTGGTCAGCTTCGCGCGGATCTTCGAACTGCTCGACCTCAAGCCGTTGATCCAGGAACGCCCGGACGCCAAGGAACTCGAGAAGAGCAAGGCGCCGGGCATCGAGTTCGACGACGTGGTGTTCCGCTATCCCACCGCGGACGAGGTCTCGCTGGCGTCGCTCGAACACCTGCGGACCAAGCGGGAGAACGGCGACAAGACGGCGGACGTCCTGCGCGGCATCAGTTTCGAGGCGCCGTCGGGGACCCTCACCGCGCTCGTCGGCCCGTCGGGCGCGGGCAAGAGCACCATCACGCACCTGGTCTCGCGGCTGTACGACCCGAACGGCGGCGCGGTCCGCTTCGATGGGCACGATCTGCGCGATCTGTCCTTCGACTCGATCCGCGGCACGGTCGGGGTGGTCAGCCAGGACGCCTACCTCTTCCACGACACGATCCGGGAGAACCTGCTCTACGCCCGCCCGACAGCCACCGAGGAAGAGCTGGTCGAAGCGTGCAAGGGGGCGCAGATCTGGGAGCTGATCCAGTCGCTGCCCCGCGGGTTCGACACCGTCACCGGAGACCGCGGGTACCGCATGTCCGGTGGGGAGAAGCAGCGGCTGGCCATCGCCCGCTTGCTGCTGAAGGCGCCGACGGTCGTCGTGCTGGACGAGGCCACCGCGCATCTGGACTCCGAGTCTGAGGCCGCCGTCCAGCGGGCGCTCAAGACCGCGCTGCGCGACCGGACGTCGCTGGTGATCGCGCACCGGTTGTCCACGATCCGTGAGGCCGACCAGATCCTCGTGATCGACGGCGGAACGGTCCGTGAACGCGGGACGCACGACGAGTTGCTGGCGCGGGGCGGGCTGTATTCGGAGCTGTACCACACGCAGTTCGCCAGGCCGGAGAACAACGCGCCCAAGCCGGAGCCTGAGGAAGAAGAGTTCGACGAAGAGCCGCTGGACACCGTGGTCTACGGAGGATGACGATGAGTTCCGCAGCGCAGGCCGCACCGACGGTGCTCGATCTCTTCGCCAGGCAGGTGGGCCGGGCACCCGGCGCGGTGGCCGTGGCCGACGGGGACCGGACCCTGACCTACCGGGAGCTCGATGACCTCGCGGGCAGGCTGTCCGGTCGGTTGATCGCCCGCGGCGCTCGCCGGGTCGCGGTGATGCTCGACCGCTCGGCTGATCTGCTGGTCGCCTTGCTCGCCGTCTGGAAGGCGGGCGCGGCGTACGTGCCGGTGGACGCCTCGTATCCCGCGCCGCGGGTGGCGTTCATGGTCACGGATTCGGGTGCGTCCCTGATGCTGTGCTCGGCCGAGACGCGTGACAGCGTCCCGGACGGGGTCGAGGCGATCACCGTCGCGGATGAGGCGGGCGAGGTCGCGGTCGTTCCGGCGAGCCCGGATGACCTCGCGTACGTGATGTACACGTCCGGCTCGACGGGCAAGCCGAAGGGTGTCGCCGTCCCGCATTCCAGCGTCGCGGAACTGGTCGGGGAACCCGGCTGGGCGATGGGACCCGACGACGCGGTCCTCATGCACGCGCCGCATTCCTTCGACGCGTCCCTGTGCGAGATCTGGGTGCCGCTGGTGTCGGGCGCCAGGGTCGTGATCGCCGCGCCGGGGCCGGTGGACGCCCGGCGGCTGCGGGAAGCGGTCGCGGGCGGGGTGACGCGGGCGCATCTCACGGCGGGCAGTTTCCGTGCGGTGGCGGAGGAAGCGCCGGAGTCGTTCGCGGGACTGCGCGAGATCCTGACCGGCGGCGACCTGGTACCCGCGCACGCGGTGGACCGGGTGCGCCACGCCGCGCCCGGCGCGCGGATCCGGCATCTGTACGGGCCGACGGAAACGACGTTGTGCGCCACGTGGCATGTGCTCGAACCGGACGACGACCCGGTGGCGGTCCTGCCGATCGGGCGTCCGCTGTCCGGGCGGCAGGCCTGGGTGCTGGACGACTCACTGCGGCCGGTCGCCCCGGACGTGGTCGGCGAGCTGTACCTGTCCGGTGCCGGGCTGGCCGATGGCTACCTCGACCGGCCCGGGCTGACCGCGGAGCGGTTCGTGGCGGATCCGTTCGCGCCGGGCAAGAGGATGTACCGCACCGGTGACCTCGCGAAATGGACACCGGACGGCGAACTGCTCTTCGCGGGCCGCGTCGACCACCAGGTGAAGATCCGCGGGTTCCGCATCGAACCCGGTGAGGTCGAAGCCGCGATGACCGCGCAGCCGGACGTCCACGAGGCCGTCGTCGTGCCGATCGACGGCCGCCTGATCGGTTACGTGGTGGCGGACGTGGAACCCGCGCTCGTCCGCGAGCGGCTTCAAGCGGTCCTGCCCGACTACCTGGTCCCGGTCGTGGTGATGGCGGTGGCCGCGTTGCCGCTGACCGGCAACGGCAAGGTGGACCGGGCGGCGTTGCCCTCGCCCGATTTCACCGCGAAGGCCGACGGGCGCGAACCCGTCACCGAGGCGGAGCGTGTCCTTTGTGGACTGTTCGCCGAAGTGCTCGGCATCGATCGTGCGGGCGTCGACGACGGCTTCTTCGAACTGGGCGGGGATTCGATCCTCGCGGTGCGCGTCGCGGCCCGTGCGGCGAAGGCCGGCTTGCTGGTGACGCCGTCGCAGATCTTCGGCGAGCGGACTCCCGCGCGGCTGGCCGCGGTGGCGGGCATCGCGACGGCCGACCGGCCCGTCGATGGCCCCTTGGTCGAGCTGACCGCGGAGGACGAGACGGAACTGCCGGACGCTGTCGAGGTCTGGCCGTTGGCGCCGCTCCAGGCGGGGCTGCTCTTTCAGACGACCCTGGACGACCAGGGGCCCGACATCTACCAGACCCAGTGGATCGTGGAGCTGACCGGACCGCTGGACGTCGCCCGGCTGCGGTCGACGTGGGAGGCGGTTTTCGCCCGGCATCCCGAACTCCGGCTGACCTTCCACCGGCTCGCTTCGGGCAAGGCGGTGCAGGCCGTCGCCGGCCGCGTCGAGCTGCCGTGGCGCGAGGTCGACCTGTCCGGCGCCGGCGATGTCGAGGAGGCCGTCAAGGCGCTGTCCGCGGCGGAGCAGCGAGACCGGTTCGACCTCGCCAAGGCGCCGTTGTTCCGGCTCGTGCTGATCAAAACCGGCGAGGATCGGCATCGGCTGTTGGTGGTCAACCACCACATCCTCACCGATGGCTGGTCGGTGGCGGTGATCCTCAACGAGGTGTCCGAGGCGTATACGTCAGGTGAGTTCCCCGAGCGGACGGCCGCCTCGTACCGCGACTATCTGGCGTGGCTGGACAGGCAGGACAAGGACGCGGCGCGCGCGGCCTGGCAGGCGGAGTTGTCGGATATCGACGTGCCCGCGCTGGTCGCCAAGTCGGACACGGCGACGGGCTACGACTACCGCGTCACCCATCTCGCGCCGGAGCTGTACACCCGGCTCACGGGTTTCGCCCGCGACCACGGGCTGACGCTCAACACGGTGGTGCAGGGCGCGTGGGCGCTGGTGCTGGCGCGGCTCGCACGGCGGACCGACGTCGTGTTCGGCACCACGGTCGCCTGCCGTCCCGCCGAACTGCCCGGCGTCGAATCGATGCCGGGGCTGATGATGAACACGATCCCGGTGCGGGTTTCGCTGGATGGTGGGCAGTCCGTTGTGGACATGCTCACCGGTCTCCAGCGGCGTCAGGTCGAGCTGATGCCGCATCAGCACCTGGGGCTGACGGAGATCCAGAAGACGGCCGGACCCGGCGCGATGTTCGACACGCTGCTGGTGTTCGAGAACTACCCGCGGGACTTCGCCGAGCAGTTCTCGTATCTGGGTACGGTCGAAGGGACCCACTATCCGGTGACGGTCGGGGTTATCCCGGGCGAAGAGTTCCGGATCCAGCTCGCTTACTGGCGCGGGCAGATCGACGAGGCCGTCGCTGATTCCCTGCTGGACTGGTTCGCGGGTGCGCTCGGCGCGATCGTCGAGGAGCCGTCCGCGCTCGTCGGACGGACCGGGATGGGCGAGATCCCGTTGCCCCGCTGGGCACCCGCGTTGATCGACGGCGAGCCGCTGCCGGAGCTGATCGGGCGAATGGCGGCCGAGCGGCCGGACGCGGTGGCGGTCACGGACGGCGAAGGCGACCTGACCTACGCGGAACTGTGGGACCGGGCGACGAGGTTCGCCGCCGTCCTGCGGGCGGCGGGAGTCGACCGGGAGCGCCGGGTCGGCCTGGTGGCCGGACGGTCCGCGTGGTGGCTGATCGGGATGCTCGGGGTGTCGCTTTCGGGCGGCGTCTTCGTCCCGGTGGACCCCGCGTACCCGGCCGAGCGGGTGAAGCTGATCTTCGGCAGCGCGGACCCGATGCTGGTGGTGTGCCAGGGAAAGACGCGCGAGGCGGTGCCGGAGGAATTCGCGGACCGGCTCATGGTGCTCGACGAGCTGGACCTTTCGGCGGCCCCTGACCCGGTCCTGCCGAAGGTGGGGATGCGCGACGCGGCGTACGTGATCTATACGTCGGGATCGACGGGAACCCCGAAGGGCGTGATCGTCACCTACTCGGGCCTGGGCAACCTGGCGATGGCGCATATCGAACGGCTGGCCGTGACGCCGTCGTCCCGTGTCCTGCAGTTCGCGGCGCTCGGCTTCGACACCATCGTGTCCGAGGTGATGATGGCGCTGCTTTCCGGGGCGACGCTGGTGATGCCGCCGGACGAGGATCTGCCGCCGCAGGCGTCGCTGAGCGACACGCTGGAGCGCTGGGACGTCACGCACGTGAAGGCTCCGCCGTCGGTGCTGGCCACCGTCGACGTGTTCCCGGCCGGGGTCCAGACGGTGACCGCGGCGGGGGAGCTTTGCCCTCCCGGACTGGTGGACCGGCTTTCGGCCGACCGCCGGATGCTCAACGCGTACGGGCCCACCGAAACCACGATCTGCGCGACGGTGAGCATGCCGCTGGCGCCGCGCGGCGAGGTGATCCCGTTCGGTGGGCCGATCGCCGGGGTGCGCGGCTATCTGCTGGACGCGTTCCTGCGGCCGTTGCCGCGCGGCGTCGTCGGTGAGCTGTATCTGGCGGGAATCGGGGTGGCGCGGGGATATCTGGGACGCGCGGCGCTGACGTCGGAGCGGTTCGTCGCGGATCCGTTCGTGCCCGGCGAGCGGATGTACCGGACCGGTGACCTGGCCTACTGGACGGACGAGGACGAGCTGGTGTCCGCCGGCCGGGCCGACGACCAGGTGAAGATCCGCGGGTTCCGGGTCGAGCCGCGCGAGATCGAGTTCGCGCTGTCCGACGACCCTCGGGTCACGCAGGCCACGGTGACGGTTCGTCAGGGGCGCCTGGTCGCCTACGTGTCGCCGGGCGACGTCGACCCGGAGGCGCTGCGGGCCGAACTCGCCGAGCGGATGCCCGCGTACATGGTGCCCGCGGCGGTGATGGCGCTGGACGTCCTGCCGCTGACCGCGCACGGGAAGATCGACCGGAAGGCGTTGCCCGAACCGGATTTCTCGTCGAAGACGGCTGGAAGGGAACCGGCGACCGAGGCCGAGCGGATCCTGTGCGAGGTCTTCGCCGAGGTGCTCGGGCTGGCGCGGGTCGGGGTCGAGGACAGCTTCTTCGAGCTGGGCGGGGACTCGATCTCGTCCATGCAGGTCGCGTCCCGCGCGCGTCGTGACGGCATCTCGCTGACCCCGAAGCAGGTGTTCGAGCACCGGACGCCGGAACGGCTCGCGCAGCTCGTGACGGAAGTGCTTGTGCCACAGCGGGAAACGATCGCCGACGGGGTCGGTGAAGTCCCGCTGACGCCGGTGATGCGGCTGTTCGGGGACGGCACCGCGGCGCCGGGCTTCGCGCAGTGGATGGTCCTGGGCGCTCCGGCGGATCTGACGGAAGAGACGTTGACTGCCGGACTCTCGGCGGTGCTGGATACGCACGACATGTTGCGGGCGCGCATGGTCGACGGGCGGCTGGTGGTCGGCGAGCGTGGCTCTGCGGGGACTTTCACCCGCGTGAAGGCCGACGACCGCTCGCTGGACGAAGTGGCGCGGGAGGCCGTCGCGCGGCTGGATCCCGCCGCGGGCGTGGTCGTCCAAATCGTGTGGTTGGACGCCGGAGCGGACCGGGTCGGCCGGCTCGTCGTGGTGGCGCACCACCTCGTGGTCGACGGGGTTTCGTGGCGAGTCCTGGCGTCGGATCTGCGAACGGCGTGCGAGGCCGCGGCGGCCGGGCGGAAGCCGGAACTGGAGCCGGTGGCGGTGTCGTTCCGCCGGTGGGCGGGCTTGCTCCAGGAGTGGGCCGTCTCCGCCGAGCGGGTCGCGGAACTCCCGGCGTGGCAAGCGGTTCTCGGCCAAGGTGAGCAGCCGGAACCGGCGGGCGCCGTGCGCTCGAAGTCGTGGGTGGTGCCTTCCGCGCAGACGTCGGTGCTGGCCGGGCGGGCGCCGGTGGTGTTCCACTGCGGCGTGCACGAGGTCCTGCTGGCCGGGCTCGCGGGCGCGTTGGCCCGGTGGAGCGCGTCGGACTCGGTGCTGGTGGACGTCGAGGGCCACGGCCGTCATCCGGCCGAGGGAATGGACCTGTCCAGGACGGTGGGCTGGTTCACCAGCACGCATCCGGTGCGGCTCGACGTCTCCGGGATCGACCTGAACGGGGTACTCGCCGGGGACGCGGCGGCCGGGACGTTGCTGAAGGCGATCAAGGAGCAGTCGCGCGCGGTGCCAGGCGACGGGCTCGGCTACGGGTTGCTGCGTCATCTCAACGCCGAGACCGAGCCGGTGCTGGCGGCGCTGCCGTCGGCACGCATCGGGTTCAACTACCTCGGCCGGTTCGCCGCCGGGGAAAGTGGCGATGTGCGGGCGTGGCAGCAGGTCGGTGAGATCGGCGGCTCGATCGACGCGGACATGCGGCTGCCGCACGCGCTGGACGTCAACATGATCGTCCAGGATCTGCCGGACGGGCCGGAACTGATCCTCATGCTCGAATGGTCGGACGACGTGTTCGACGAAGCCGGAATCGAACGACTGGTCCAGGAACTGCTGGCCGTGTTGTCCGGACTGGCCTCCCAAGCGGAAGACCCCGCCGCCGGCGGGCACACCGCATCCGATTTCGGTCTCCTCGAATTGGACCAGGACGAGATCGAGAGCTTCGAAGCATTGGCAGCGGAACTCAGCGAAGGCCGGGCATCGTGAACACTTCGACGACAACTTCTGGATCGGCCCCTTTTGGATCGGCACTGGCCGAGGTCTGGCCGCTTTCCCCGATGCAGGCGGGCATGCTCTACCACGCGTCCTTGGACGACGAGGCGCCCGACATCCATCTCATCCAGCAGACGCAGATCATCGACGGGCCACTGGACACCGAACGGTTCCGGAAGGCCTGGGAGGCCGTGCTCGGCAGGCACGCCGCGCTGCGGGCGAGCTTCCAGCGGCGGAAGAACGGCGAGACGATCCAGCTCATCCCGCGCGAGGTCAAACTTCCGTGGGCCGAACGCGATCTGTCCGGTCTGTCCGAAGGGGACGCACTCGCCGAGGTGGACGCGATCGCGGAGAAGGAACGCTCCACGCGGTTCGACCTCACACGGCCGCCGTTGCTGCGGCTCATGCTGATCCGGCTCGGCCCGGACAAGCACTGCCTGGTGACCACGAGCCATCACCTGCTCATCGACGGCTGGTCGCGGGCGCTCATCGAGGCGGACCTCCTGGAGATCTACGCGACGGGTGGCGTCGCGCGTGCCCCTGGTTCGTACGGGAATTACCTTGCCTGGCTGGGAAAGCAGGACAAGGAGGCGGCCAAGGCTGCTTGGCGCGCGGAACTGGACGGGGCCGACGGAACGTCGCTCGGGCTGCCGGAAACTCCGGGGAAGGCGCACGGGCTGCCCTCGAGCGAGGTCGTCCGCCATTCGCCGGAGTTCACCTCCGCGCTGGCGGAATTCGCCCGCCGCAACGGGTTGACGTTCAACACGCTCGTGCAGGGCGCGTGGTCGCTGGTGCTGGCGAGGCTGGCGCGCCGTCAGGACGTCGTGTTCGGCGCGGTGGTCTCCGGTCGGCCCGCGGAACTGCCAGGCGCGGAGCAGACCGTGGGGCTGTTCATCAACACCGTGCCGGTCCGGGTGCGGTTGGACGCCGACCAGCCGGTCTTGCGGATGCTGACGGAGCTGCAGGACCGGCAGTCGGAGATGATGGCGCACCACCATCTCGGTCTGCCGGAGATCCAGAAGCTGGGCGAAGCGGGTTTCGACACGATCGTCGTGTTCGAGAACTACGCCGATCCGGCGAGCGGCTCGCCGTCCGAGCTCAGCCTGACTTTGCGCGACTTCAACCAGGCGACGCCGTACGCGATGACCCTGGGTGTCATGCCGGGCGAAAGCCTCGAGATCGAACTGCAGTATCACGCCGTCGAAGCGTCCGTCGCCAAGGCGGCGCTGGACGGGCTCACCCTGGTGCTGGAGCGGATCATCGCGGCGCCTGGGACGCCGGTCGGCAGGTTGGACGTGCTCGACGAGACCGGCCGTGCGCTGGTGGTCGAGCGCTGGAACGAGACGGACGACATCGTGGACGCGTCGTCGGCGGTGGAGCTGTTCGGCCGTCAGGTGGAACGGACGCCGCACGCGACGGCGATCGTGGCCGCGGACCGGGAGTACTCGTTCGCGGAACTCGGCGAATGGTCCGGCAAGCTGGCGACGGTGCTGACGGCCCGGGGTGTGCGTCGAGGCGACTGTGTCGGTGTCGTGGTCGAGCGGTCGGCGGAACTGCTGGCGGCCTGGCTCGCGGTGTGGAAGGCCGGCGCGGTGTACGTGCCGATCGATCCGGACTATCCGGCCGAGCGGGTCGCGTTCATGCTGGAGGATTCCGCGGCGACCGCGGTGGTGTGCCGGGCCGGGACCGCGACGCCGTCCGGGTATCCGCGGATCCTCGTGGACGATCCGGTCGAGGGTGAGGCTTCGTTGGTCCCGGTCGGGGCGGACGATCTGGCGTACGTGATGTACACGTCCGGCTCGACCGGGACGCCGAAGGGTGTGGCCGTCCCGCACGGTGCCGTCGCGGCGTTGCTGGGCTACCGGGTGTGGGATCTGCATCCCGGTGACGCCGTGCTGATGCACGCGCCACACACCTTCGACCCGGCGCTGTACGAGGTCCTGGTGCCGCTCGTGGCGGGCGCGCGGGTGATCCTCGCCGGGCCGGGCGTGATCGACGCGAACACCCTCGCCGCGCACGCGGCACGAGGCCTCACGTCGGTGAACTTCACCGCCGGCCAGTTCCGCGCGCTGGTGCAGGAGAAACCGGACTGTTTCGCGGGTCTGCGCTACTTCCAGACCGGCGGGGACGTGGTGCCGCTCGGCGCGGTGGAGCGGGTGCGGCAGGCGTGCCCGGACCTTCGTGTCCTGCACACCTACGGGCCGACGGAAACGACGTTCTGCGCGTCGTGGAAGGTGATCCGGCCCGGTGACGACCTGGGCACGACGCTGCCGATCGGCAAACCGCATCCGGGGCGGCGGCTGTACGTGTTGGACGTCTTCCTGCGGCCGCTGCCGCCGGGCGTCGCGGGCGACCTGTACATCGCGGGCGCCGGGGTGGCGCACGGTTACCTCGGCCGTACCGCGTTGACGGCCGAACGGTTCGTCGCCGATCCTTTCGCGTCCGGCGAGCGGATGTACCGGACGGGAGACCTGGCTTACTGGAACGACGAAGCCGAGCTGGTCTTCGCCGGCCGCGCGGACACGCAGGTCAAGATCCGCGGTTATCGCGTGGAACCGGGCGAGGTCGAGGCGGTGCTGGCGGACCAGCCGGGCGTCGACCAGGCGGTGGTGGCGGTCCGCGACGGGCGGCTGATCGGCTACATCGTGTCCGGCGCCGGGGTGGACCCGGTGCGGCTGCGCGACCGGATCGCCGGGCTGCTGCCGGAGTACATGGTGCCGTCGGTGGTGATGGCGCTGGCCGCGCTGCCGGTGAACGCGAACGGGAAGGTCGACCGGAAAGCGTTGCCGGAGCCCGATTTCAGCGGGCACATCGCCGGCAGGGAACCGGTCACGGAGATCGAGCGGCTGCTGTGCGAACTCTTCGCCGAGATGCTCGGACTGGCGCGGGTGGGCGCGGACGACAGCTTCTTCGAGCTCGGTGGGGATTCGATCGTCTCGATGCAGCTGGCGGCGCGGGCGCGGCGTGAGGGGATGACCTTCGGCGCGCGGGAGGTGTTCGAGTACCGGACGCCGGCGGGGCTCGCGTCGTTCGTCGAGCTGGGCGAGGAGCCGGACGAGGTGCCCGCGGCGCGGAAACCCGCCGCCGACTTCGAACTGGTCGAGATGGGGAAGGACGAGATCGAGGAATTGGAGTCGGAGTTCGACACCGTGTAGAGGCTGCGGTTCGCATTGGGGTCGTGAGTGGCGTTTCGGGTTCTAACCCGAAACGCCACTCACGACCCCTTTCGCTTTCCGGCGGCGTGTGTTGGGTGTCGCGAAAGCCACTTTCGCGACGTTGAAGGTTGCGAAAGTGGCTTTCGCAACACCCGGCCTGAGGTGAGCTGGTGTGAAGGGGACTTTCGCCGTATCGGGCGCGGGGAAAGTCCCCTTCGCTCCTGCCGTTGCCGGGCGCGGTGACGTTCAGTAGGAGGTGTGTGGAAATAGGGACACTCAACGTCCCTATTTCCACACACCCCGCGTTCACGGCAGGAAAACGGGGCCCGTTGGACATGTTGTCCGGGTCGGCCCTTCGGGCGACGATTCGGTGGGGGGACATGCCGCATTCGACGTCGGCGCCTCGACTTCGCGCAGGACGGGATTCGCCGAAGAACTTCGCTGATCGAGGGAGAAATTGATGGCTCAGTCGCGGATCGAGGACATCTGGCCGCTGTCGCCGTTGCAGGCAGGGCTGGTCTTCCACGCGGTCTACGACGGTGACGGGCTCGACGTCTACATCGGACACTGGGTCCTGGAGCTCGACGGCCCCGTGGACGCGGCGAGGCTGCGGGCGGCGTGGGAGGCGTTGCTGGCGCGGCACGCGTCGCTGCGTGCCTGCTTCCGGCAGCGCAAGTCTGGCGAGACGGTCCAGATCATCGCCCGGCAGGTGGAACTGCCCTGGCGCGAGATCGACCTCTCCCACCTCGAAAACCCCGACGCGGCCGTGCGAGAGCTTGCCGAGGAAGACCGGACGAAGCGGTTCGACCTCGCGACGGCGCCGTTGCTGCGGTTGACGTTGATCCGGCTCGGCGACGACAGCCACCGCCTCGCGGTCACCTGCCATCACGCGATCATGGACGCCTGGTCGCTGCCCATCGTGTTCGACGAGCTGTCGGCGCTGTACGCGGCGGCGGAACTGCCGGAAGTGACGCCGTACCGCGAATATCTCGCGTGGTTGAGCCGTCAGGACAAGACGAAAGCACTCACGGCCTGGACGAATGAGCTGGGCGACCTCGAAGCGCAGACCTTGGTCGCACCCTCCGATCCGGGGCGCGCGCCCGGCATTCCCGAGAGCATCACGGTCGAGCTGCCCCCGGAGCTCACCCGCTCGCTGGAAGAGTTGGCCCGCGGCAACGGATTGACGCTCAACACGGTCGTGCAGGGCGCGTGGGCGATGGTGCTCGCGCAGCTCTCCGGCCGCACGGACGTCGTGTTCGGCGCGGTCGTTTCGGCGCGCCCGCCGGATCTGCCCGGCGTGGAAGGAATGGTGGGGCTGTTCCTCAACACCGTCCCGGTGCGCGCGCGGCTGCGCGGTTCGGCGCCGGTCGTCGAGCTGCTGGCGGAGCTGCAAAGACGCCAGTCCGCGCTCATCCCGGACCAGTTCGTCGGGCTCGCGGACATCCAGCAGGCCGCCGGACCCGGCGCGAGCTTCGACACCATGATCGTCTTCGAGAACTTCCCGCGCGAGCTCGGCGGGCCGGATTCGGTCGCGCCCTTCGGCATTCGCGTGAACCAGGGGCAGGAGGCGGCCCACTACCCGTTGACGCTGGTCGCGGTCCCCGGCGAGTCGATGCTCGTCAAACTCGACTACCTGACGAATCTTTTCGACGAGGCCGCCGCGCGAGTCATCCTCGAGCGGTTCACCGGCGTGCTGCGCCAGCTGTCGCGTGACGTCACCGTCGCCGACATCGACGTCTCCACCGCGGCCGAGCGCGAAACGGTCGGCCGGTGGGGTGTGTCGGCCGAGCCGGCACCGGACGTACTGGCGCCGGACCTGTTCTCGCGCCAGGACGAAAGCGCGATCGCCGTCGTCGCCGGTGACGAAACGTTGTCGTACGGGGAGCTGACCGAGCGCGCCGAGCGGCTCGCGGGGTACCTGAGCGGCAAGGGAGTCCGGCGCGGCGACCGGGTCGCCGTCGTGATGGACCGGTCGCCCGATCTCGTCGCGACCCTGCTCGCGGTATGGAAGGCGGGCGCGGCGTACATCCCGCTGGACCCCGCGTACCCGGCTGAACGCGTGAAGTTCATGCTGGCGGACGCCGAGCCGTCGGCGGTCGTGTGCACCGAAGCGCACCGGGACGCCGTCCTGGACGGCGGTCTCGAACCGATCGTCCTCGACGATCCGGAGACCCGGCGAGCGGTCGCGGAGTCCGCCAGGCTGTCGATCGGCGCCACGGCGGACGACGTCGCGTACGTGATGTACACGTCGGGCTCGACGGGCACGCCCAAGGGTGTCGCGGTGTCGCACGGCAACGTCGCCGCCCTGGTCGGCGAACCGGGCTGGGACGTCGGCCCCGGCGACGCGGTGCTCATGCACGCCTCGCACGCTTTCGACATCTCCCTGTTCGAGCTGTGGGTGCCGCTGGTCTCGGGCGCCAGGGTGGTGCTCGCCGGATCGGGTGCGGTGGACGGCGAGGCGCTGGCCGGCTACGTGGCGGACGGCGTCACGGCCGCCCACCTGACGGCCGGGAGTTTCCGGGTGCTGGCGGAGGAAGCGCCGGAATCGGTCGCCGGGCTGCGTGAGGTGCTGACCGGTGGTGACGCGGTGCCGCCCGCGGCGGTCGAGCGGGTGCGGCGGACGTGCCCGGACGTGCGGGTGCGGCATCTCTACGGGCCCACCGAGGCCACGCTGTGCGCGACGTGGTGGGTGCTCGAACCCGGCGACGAGATGGGATCGGTGCTGCCGATCGGCCGTCCGCTCGCGGGACGGCGGGTCTACGTCCTCGACGCGTTCCTGCGGCCCGTGCCCGCGGGGCTGCCGGGCGAGCTGTACGTCGCCGGAGCCGGTGTGGCGCAAGGCTATCTGGGCCGTTCGACGCTGACGGCCGAGCGCTTCGTCGCGGATCCGTTCGCGCCCGGCGGGCGCATGTACCGCACGGGTGACCTCGCGTCCTGGACGGAGAACGGCACGCTGGCGTTCGCCGGCCGAGCCGACGACCAGGTGAAGATCCGTGGCTACCGGGTGGAACCCGGGGAGATCGAGGTCGCGCTCGGCCGCCTGCCCGGCGTCGCCCAGGCCGTGGTGATCGCCCGTGGTGAGCAGCTGATCGGGTACGCCGTCCCCGAAGCGGGGCAGGATCTCGACCCGGCGCGCCTGAGCGGACAACTCGCCGAGACGCTGCCCGAGTTCATGATCCCGGCCGCGATCCTGGTGCTGGACGAACTTCCGCTGACCGTCAACGGCAAGGTGGACCGGCAGACGCTCCCCGAGCCGGATTTCTCCGCGAAGGCGGCGGGCCGGGAACCCTCGACCGAGGACGAACGAGTCCTTTGTGGAGTGTTTGCCGACGTCCTCGGGCTGGAGCGGGTCGGCGTCGAGGACAGCTTCTTCGAGCTGGGCGGCGACTCGATCTCGTCGATGCAGGTGGCCGCCCGCGCCCGGCGGGAGGGGATCTCCCTGACGCCGCGGCTGGTGTTCGAGCACCGGACGCCCGAGCGGCTGGCGGCGCTGGCCAAGGAAACCGCGGCACCGTCCACAGTGGAGTCCGGGGTGGGCGAGATCCCGATGACGCCGGTGATGCTCGCCCTCGGCGAGAACGCCGTGCGCCCGGGCTTCGCGCAGGCGCGGGTGATCGTCACCCCCTCGGGATTCGACCAGAACATGTTGGTCAAGGCTGTGCAGGCGCTGCTGGACACGCACGATCTGCTGCGGGCGCGGGTGGAATCGGGGCGGCTGATCGTGCCCGAGCCGGGCGCGGTGGACGCGGCCGCCCTTGTGACGCGCGTCGAAGCCGGCGACCTGGACGAGGCCGCCGAACGCGAGGTCCGGAAGGCGACCGGTACGTTGGACCCGGCGGCCGGGGCGATGCTGCGCGTGGTGTGGATCGACTCTCCCGACACCGGGGAGGGACGGCTCGCGCTGGTGGCTCATCACCTGGCCGTCGACGCGGTCTCGTGGGGAATCCTGCTGCCCGATCTGCGCTCGGCCTACGAAGACGCGGCGCTCGAACCCGTGGCGACGCCCTACCGGCAGTGGGCGCGGCGGCTGGCCGAGCAGGCGCGCGACGAGCGCACCGTGGCGGAAACCGAGCGCTGGATCGCCCTCCTCGACGGCGCGGAACCGGCCGTGGAGCTGAGCCCCGGCAAGACGCACTCGTGGTCGTCGACGCTGTCCGGCGAGGTGGCGAACGACCTGCTGACCCGGCTGCCGGGCGCCTTCCACTGCGGGATCCAGGACGTCCTGTTGGCGGGGCTCGCGGGTGCGCTGCGGGGAACCGGCGGCGCGGTGCTGGTGGACGTCGAGGGCCACGGCCGTGAGGCCGCCGACGGGGAGGACCTGCTGCGCACCGTGGGCTGGTTCACCAGCGTGCACCCGGTCCGCTTCGACGTCTCGGCGGGGGACTTGCTGAAGACCGCCAAGGAACAGATCCGCGCCGTTCCCGGCGACGGGCTCGGCTACGGGCTCCTGCGCTACCTAAACCCCGACACCGGCGCGCGGCTCGCGGAGCTGCCGTCCGCGCAGATCGGCTTCAACTATCTCGGCCGGACAAGCCTTTCCGCCAAGGACAGGGCGTGGCAGCCGGCTGGTGAAGGACCGCTCGGCGGTGGCCCGGACATGATCCTGGCGCACCCCGTCGAGGTCGGCGCGGAGGTCCAGGACACGCCGGACGGACCCCGGCTGGCGCTGGCCATCGACGGCCGGGACGTCGACCCCGCCACGGTGGAACGCCTCGGCGAGGCCTGGCTGGCGACACTGAACGCGCTCGCCGCCGATGCCGACGCCGGTGGGCACACGCCGTCCGACTTCGCGCTCGTCGACCTGGCGCAGCAGGACGTGACCGAGCTGGAAGCCGTGACGCCGGGGCTGACCGACATCTGGCCGCTTTCGCCGCTGCAGGAAGGCATGCTCTTCGAGCGGGCCGTCGCCGACGACGGCGTCGACGTCTACCAGAGCCAGCGGATCCTCGACCTCGACGGGCCGCTCGACGCCGAGCGGCTGCGCGCCGCGTGGAACCAGGTGGTCGCCCGGCACGAGACGCTGCGGACCGGTTTCCACCAGCTGGGTTCCGGCGAGCCGGTGCAGGTCGTCGCCCCCGAAGCGGAAATCCCTTGGCGCACGGTCGATCTCTCGCACGTCGGGGAGGCGGACGCGGCCGCGGAGATCGAACGCCTGCTCGCCGAAGACCAGGCGGAGCGCTTCGACGTGACCAAGGCGCCGCTGCTACGGCTGATGCTGATCAAGCTGAGCCCGGTGCGGCACCGCTTCGTGCTGACGTCGCACCACGTCCTCCTCGACGGCTGGTCGACGCCGCTGGTACTGGGTGAGGTGTCGATCGCGTACGCGGGCGGGCCGCCCCCGGCGAAGTCACCGTCCTATAAGGACTATCTGACCTGGCTGAGCCGCCAGGACGAACAGGCCACGCAGGCGGCGTGGCGGGCCGAACTCGCCGGTTCCGACGAGCCGACCGTGGTGGACGCCGACGCGGACAAGGCGATGGTCGTGCCGGGTGAGCACGCCGAACTGCTGTCCGAGGCCGCGACGCGGGCGCTCACCGGGTTCGCCCGCGGCCACGGCCTGACGCTGAGCACGATCGTGCAGGGCGCGTGGGCGCTGGTGCTGTCGCGGCTGGCGGGCCGGACGGACGTCGTGTTCGGGACGGTCGTCTCCGGGCGTCCGGCGGACGTGCCGGACGTGGAACAGATGGTGGGGATGTTCATCAACACCATCCCGGTCCGCGTGCGGCTCGACGGCGACCTGCCGGTGCTGGAAATGCTCCAGGACCTGCAGGCCCGGCAGTCCGCGTTGACCGAGCACCAGTACCTGGGGCTGTCGCAGGTGCAGCGAGCGGCGGGTTCAGGCGCCGTCTTCGACACCATCGTGATGATCGAGAACTACCCGCACGACGCCGACGGTCTCGGTGACGACGGCGGTGTTTCGATCAGCGCGGTCGAGACCAGGACCGGCACCGGCTATCCGCTGACCATGAGTGTTTCGCCCGGCAAGAGCCTGCTGATCCGCGTGGCCTACCGGCCCGACCGGATCGAGGCGGGAACGGCGGCCGAGGTCGCCCGGCAGGTCGTTCGGGTGCTGGAGCGCGTGTCGGCGGAGGCATCGCTTCCCGTGGGGCGCCTCGGCGTGACGAGCGAACCGGCGCGCGAGTCCGTGGTGGAGCGGTGGAACGCGACGGGTGCGGCGACGACGGGTGCCACCGTGCCGGAGCTGTTCCGGCGGCGGGCCGCGGAATCCCCCGAAGCGGTGGCGGTCGTCGACGGGGATCGCACGCTGTCCTACGCCGAACTCGACCGGGAATCCGATGGGCTGGCCGGACATCTGGCCGCGCGCGGGGTGCGGCGCGGTGACCGCGTCGGTGTCGTGATGGAACGCGGTGCGGACCTGATCGTCGCCCTGCTCGCGGTCTGGAAGGCCGGTGCGGCACAGGTTCCGGTGAACGTGGAGTACCCCGCCGAGCGGATCGAGCGGATGCTGGCCGATTCCGGTGCGGCGCTGGCGATCTGCGTGGCGGCGAGCCGCGACGCGGTGCCGGACGGCGTCGAGCCGCTGGTCATGGGCGCTACGGAGCAGGAGGCGCCGCCGGTCACCGTCGGCGCGCACGACACGGCTTACGTGATGTACACGTCGGGATCGACCGGCGTGCCGAAGGGTGTTTCGGTGCCGCACGGCAGTGTCGCGGCGCTCGCGGGTGACCCGGGCTGGTCGCAGGGACCGGGGGATCGGGTGCTGCTGCACGCTTCCCACGCGTTCGACGCGTCGCTGGTCGAGATCTGGGTGCCACTGGTGAGCGGGGCCGCCGTGGTCGTCGCGGAACCGGGCGCGGTCGACGCGCAGCGGGTGCGGGAAGCGGTCGAACGCGGTGTCACCACGATCCACCTGACGGCCGGGACTTTCCGGGTGGTGGCCGAGGAAGCACCGGAATCCTTCACCGGGCTGCGGGAGATCCTGACCGGTGGCGACGCGGTGCCGCTCGCCTCCGTCGAGCGGATGCGCCACGCCTGCCCGGACGTCCGGTTCAGGCAGCTGTACGGACCCACCGAAATCACGCTGTGCGCCACTTGGCTCGTCCTCGAACCCGGCGTCGAAACGGGCGACGTCCTGCCGATCGGCGGACCTCTGGCCGGCAGGCAGGCGTACGTGCTCGACGCGTTCCTGCAGCCGGTGGCGCCGGGCGTGACCGGCGAGCTGTACCTCGCTGGTGCCGGTCTGGCGCACGGTTATCTGGGCGCTCCGACCGCGACGGCGCAGCGCTTCGTCGCGAACCCGTTCGCGGCCGGTGAGCGCATGTACCGCACAGGCGACCTCGCGCGCTGGACCGACGACGGCGAGCTGCTGTTCGGCGGCCGGGCCGATTCCCAGGTGAAGATCCGGGGCTACCGGGTCGAACCGGGGGAGATCGAAGCGGCGCTGACCGCGCTGCCCGACGTCTCGCAGGCCGTCGTCGTGGCGCGGGAGGAACGTCCCGGCGAGAAGCGGTTGATCGCCTACGTGACCGCGGAACCGGGACTGGAATCCGAAGCGATCCGCACCCGGCTCGCGGAGCGGCTGCCGGAGTTCATGGTGCCCGCAGTGGTGCTGGTGCTGGACACCTTCCCGTTGACGCTCAACGGAAAGATCGACCGCGCCGCCCTGCCCGCCCCCGAATTCGCCGGGAAACCGGCAGGCCGCGAACCGCGGACCGAGGCCGAACGCGTCATGACCGATCTCTTCGCCGAGATCCTCGGCCTGGACCGGGTCGGCGCGGACGACAGCTTCTTCGAACTGGGCGGCGACTCGATCCTCTCGATGCGGCTGGCCGCCCGCGCCCGGCGCGAGGACTTCGTCTTCGGTGCCAAGCAGGTCTTCGAGCAGAAGACCCCCGCGGGTCTCGCGGCGGTCGCCGAGCGCGGCGTGCAGGAGGCCGAGGTCGCCGACGGTGTCGGTGAGGTGCCGTGGACGCCGGTCGTGCGGGCGCTGCTCGAACGCGATCCCGGCGCGATGTCGCGGGGCGCGCTGGCGCAGTGGGTGACGGCGAGCGTGCCCGGCGACCTTTCTCTCGAGGTGCTGACGGCCGGGCTGCGTGCGGTGATCGACACCCACGACCTGCTGCGGAGCCAAGTGATCGATTCCCGCCTGGTCGTGGCCGAACGCGGATCCGTCGACGCGGCGGCGCTGCTTCGGCGGGTCGAGGCCGGAGCCGGTGACCTCGGCGAGATCGCGGAACGCCATGCGCACGAGGCCGCCGGACGGCTCGACCCCGGCGCGGGCGTGATGCTCCAGGCCGTTTGGGTGGATGCCGGATCCGAGGGACGGCTCGTGCTGGCCGCCCATCACCTCGCGGTCGACGTGGTGTCGTGGCGTGTCCTGCTGGCGGATCTGCAAGCGGCCTGCGAGGAACCGGTGCTCGACCCACCGCCCGTTTCGTTCCGGCGCTGGGCGCGGACGCTGGCCGACCAGGCGCCGCAGCGGGCCGGAGAACTGGAGACCTGGAAGGAAATCCTCGACGGCGCGCAGGCGCGGGTCGGCGAACTCGACCCTCGGCGCGACACCATCGCGACTTCGGGACGCAAGTCGTGGACCCTGCCGAGGGAACGCGCGAGCGTGCTCGTCGAGAACACGCCCCCGGCCTTCCACTGCGGCGTCCACGAGGTCCTGCTGGCGACCCTCGCCGGCGCGGTCACCCAGTGGCGTGGCGGCACCGCGGTCGTGGTGGACGTCGAAGGTCACGGCCGTCAGCCGCTCGACGGGATGGACCTGTCGCGGACGCTCGGCTGGTTCACCGATGTCCATCCGCTGAGGTTGGACACCGCCGGGGCGGACACGCCTGGCCGGTTGCTGAAGCAGGTCAAGGAGAACGTGCGAGCGGTGCCCGACGGCGGGCTCGGCTACGGGATGCTGCGGTATCTCGACGCGGAGGCCGGGAAAGTGCTGGCGGCGCTGCCGTCGCCGGAGATCGGCTTCAACTACCTCGGACGGTTCTCGGCCCGGCCCGAAGGCGACGCGGAACCCTGGCAGCTGACCGGGACCATCGGCGGCACGGCGGAGGACGACCTGCCGCTGCGGCACGCCGTCGAGATCGACGCGGTCGTGCTCGACGGGGAGCTCACGTTGACCCTGACCTGGGCGGAACGCTTGCTCACGGAGGCCGACGCGGAGTCGCTCGGCCAGGCATGGCTCGACATGCTGACCGGGCTGGCTCTCCACACCGAGGGCGGCGCGGGCGGACACACGCCGTCGGACTTCCCGCTCATCGAACTGACGCAGCAGGAAGTGACGGACGTCGAGGCGCTCGTCCCGAGCCTGGACGACATCTGGCCGCTTTCCCCGCTGCAGGAAGGGTTGCTGTTCCACGCGGTCGACGAGCGCGGACCGGACGTCTACGCCGGTATCCGCGACATCATCCTCGACGGACCGCTGGACGTCGCCCGGTTCCGCGCGTCGTGGCAGACCCTGCTCGACCGGCATCCCGCGCTGCGGGCGGGTTTCCACCGCCTCGGCTCCGGGACCGCCGTGCAGGCCGTCGTCCGCGACGTTCCGGTGCCGTGGCAGGAAACCGACCTGTCGCATCTGCCCGAGGACGAGGCGCTGGCGGAATTCGAACGGATCGCGGCGGCATCCCACGCCGAGCGGTTCGACCTGGCGAAGGCGCCGCTGCTGCACCTGCATCTGGTGCGGTTCGGCGATCGCAGGCACCGGCTGGTGCTCAGGTCGCACCACATCTCGGCCGACGGCTGGTCGCTGCCGGTGTTCCTCGGCGAGGTGATGGCGGCGTACGAAGACGACCGGCCGTTGCCCGCGCCGACGTCGTACCGCGAGTACCTCGCCTGGCTTTCCCGCCAGGACAAGGCGGCCGCGAAGGAAGCGTGGCGGACCGAGCTGGCCGGGCTCGACGAGGCGACCCACGTGGTGCCGCCGGACACCATCGCCGTGCCCATCGAGCCGGACCGCGTCCGCTTCGAACTCGACGAAGACCTCAGCGCGCGCCTGATGGAGTTCACCCGGCGCCACGGCGTCACGACGAACACGCTTTTCCAAGGCGTGTGGGCACTTCTGCTGGCCAGGCTGACCGGACGCGAAGACGTCGTCTTCGGGACCACGGTGGCCGGACGACCGGTCGAGATCCCCGGCGTCGAATCCGCGGTCGGCCTGTTCATGAACATGCTGCCGGTCCGGGCGCGGCTCACCGGGGCCCAGCCGTTCCTGGAGATGCTGGCGGATCTGCAGGCACGGCAGGTCGCGCTGATGCCGCACCAGCACGTCGGACTGACCGAGATCAACCAGCTCGCCGGTCCCGGCGCGGCCTTCGACACGATCGTGGTGTTCGAGAACTACCCGCCGCCGCCCCCGCCGTCCGACGATCCCGACGTCCTCGCCCTGCGACCGGCCGGGATCCCGGACGACACCGGGCACTATCCGTTGTCGATCCGCGCTTCCGAAGGCGGCGGCGTGCACGGCGAGGTCATCTACCGGCCCGACGTGTTCGACCGGACGCGGATCGAGGAGATCGTCGCCTCGATCATCCGGGCGCTCGACCAGGTGGTCACCGAGCCGCGGGTGCCGGTGGGCCGGGTCGCCCTGATCGGGTCCGAGCAGCGCCGTCTGGTGATCGAGGAGTGGAACCGGACCGAGGTGCCGTTCGAGGCCGAGGCCCTTCCGGTGCTGTTCCGCCGTCAGGTGGAGCGGTCACGGGACGCGGTGGCGATCGAGGACGCGAAGCGGACCCTGACCTACGGCGAACTGCTCGGCGAGGTCGAGACGCTGGCGCGGTTGCTCGTGGCGCTGGGTGTCCGGCGGGAGACCCGGGTCGGCGTGCTGGTCGAACGGTCGGCCGAACTCGTGGTGACCATGATGGGCGTGACGTTCGCCGGCGGGGCGTTCGTCCCGGTCGACCCCGACTATCCGGCTGAGCGGATCGAGCTGATGCTGACCAGTTCGGCGCCGCAGGTGCTGGTGTGCACGTCGGCTACCCGCGCGGTCGTTCCGGAGCAGTTCGACGGCGAAATCCTGCTGCTGGACGAACTTCCCGCCGCGGATCCGTCGGTCGTGCTGCCGTCGGTGAGTACGACCGACGCGGCGTACGTGATCTACACGTCCGGGTCGACCGGGGTGCCGAAGGGTGTCCAGGTCACCCACTCCGGGCTCGGGAACCTGGCGACCGCGCATATCGAACGCCTTGGTGTGACGGCGTCTTCGCGGGTGCTGCAGTTGTCCGCGATCGGCTTCGACGCCATCGTCTCCGAGCTGTACATGTCCTTGCTGGCCGGTGCGACCCTCGTGCTGGCGGACGCGGAGAGCATGCCGCCGCGGGTGACCCTCGGTGACGCGCTGCGGCAGTGGGGGATCACGCATCTCACGGTGTCGCCCAGTGTGCTGGCGGTCGAGGAAGACCTGCCGGACACGCTGCGCGGCGTGCTGACCGGCGGCGAGGTGTGCACCCCCGCGCTGGTCGACCGCTGGTCGCCGGGGCGCCGGTTCATCAACGCCTACGGCCCCACCGAGACGACGATCTGCTCGACCATGAGCGCCCCGTTGTCGCCGGGACACGAGGTCGTCCCGCTCGGCGGCCCGATCCGGAACGTGAAGCACTACATCCTCGACGCGTACCTGCAGCCGGTGCCGCCGGGCGTGGCGGGTGAGCTGTACATCGCCGGCGCCGGACTCGCCCGCGGGTATCTCGGACGGGCGGGTCTGACGTCGGAGCGGTTCGTCGCCGACCCGTTCACGCCGGGCGAGCGCATGTACCGCTCCGGCGACCGGTTCCGCTGGGATCCCGACGGCGAGCTGATCTTCGTCGGCCGGGTCGACGCGCAGGTCAAGGTGCGCGGCTACCGGGTCGAGCCCGCGGAGATCGAGAACGTGCTGGCCGAGCATCCGGGCGTCGCCCAGGTCGCGGTCGCCGTGCACCGGGACGGGCCAGGCGACAAACGGCTCGTGGCCTACGTCGTGCCCTCCGACGGCGCCGACGTTTCGCTCACCTCGGTGCTGCGCGAGATGGCGGCCGCGCGGCTGCCGGAGTACATGATGCCCGCGGCGTTCGTGGCGCTGGAGAAGATGCCGCTCACCCCGAACGGCAAGCTCGACCACCGGGCGCTCCAGGCACCCGACTTCTCCGGCCTGTCCTCCGGCCGCGACCCGCGCACGGCCATGGAGGCGAAGCTGTGCGAGCTGTTCGCGGAGGTGCTCGGCCTGGAGCAGGTCGGGCCCGACGACAGCTTCTTCGAACTCGGCGGCGACTCGATCATCTCGATGCAGCTGTCGGCCCGCGCCCGCCGCGAGGGGCTGGAACTGAGCCCGTGGCAGGTGTTCGAAGAGAAGACACCGGAACGGCTGGCGACGCTCGTCAAGGAGATCCCGGCCGAAGGCGAGGCCGCCCCGGAACCGGAGCCGGAGTCCGCAGGGGGATCCCTTGTGGCGCTTTCCGCGGATCAGTTGGAGCAGCTTGAGGCCGGGTTCTCGTGAGTGGCAAGGACGGTTCTAACCGTCCTTGCCACTCACGAGCCCCATCGCGAACGCGAGTTCACTCACCCACTTCACCAAGGAGCAGATCGTGACCGTTGACGACACTCGCGCGAAGCCGCGTTCCAGCGTGGAGGACGTCTGGCCTCTTTCCCCGCTGCAGGAGGGAATGCTCTATCACACCGCGCTCGACGACGACGGGCCCGACACCTACACCGTGCAGACCGTCTACGGCATCGACGGCCCGCTCGACGCCGCGCTGCTGCGGGCGACGTGGCAGGTGCTGGTCGACCGGCACGCCGCGCTGCGGGCCTGTTTCCGTTACGTCAGCGGCGCGCAGATGGTGCAGGTCATCACGCGGGACGCGCAGATCCCTTGGCGCGAAACGGATCTGACCGGGCTGCCGGAGGAGATCCTCGAAAGCGAAGTGGACCGGCTGGCCGCGGACGAGCTGGCCGAGCGGCTCCGCATCGAGGTGGCGCCGCTGATGAAGCTGCACCTGATCCGGCTCGGCCCGGACCGCCACCGGCTGGTGCACACCCTGCACCACGTGCTGACCGACGGCTGGTCGATGCCGATCATCCACCGCGAACTCGCCGCGATCTACGCCGCGGGCGGGGACGCGTCCGGGCTGCCGCCCACAGTGTCCTATCGGGACTATCTCGCCTGGCTCGGCAAGCAGGACAAGGAGATCGCCCGCGCGGCCTGGCGCGAGGAGTTCGCCGGGGCCGACACGCCCACCGCGGTCGCGCCCGCCGATCCCGGCCGGGTGCCGGAGATCGACACCGAGATCGTCGAGCTGTCCACGGAACTCACCGACGGGCTGGCGAATTTCGCGCGCGGCCACGACCTCACACTCAACACCGTCGTGCAGGGCGCGTGGGCCGTCGTGCTGTCACAGCTCGCCGGCCGCACCGACGTCGTGTTCGGCGCGACCGCTTCGGGCCGTCCCGCCGAACTGGCGGGTGTCGAGTCGATGGTCGGCCAGCTGCTCAACACCCTGCCGGTGCGGGTGCGGCTCGACGGCGCGAAGCGCGCGGTCGACCTCTTCGCCGAACTACAGCGCGACCAGTCGGCGCTCATGGCGCACCAGCACCTCGGCCTCCAGGACGTGCAGGCCGTCGTCGGTCCCGGCGCGGTGTTCGACACGCTCGTCATCTACGAGAACTTCCCCCGCAAGGGCCTCGGGCAGGCGCACGACGGCCTGACCCTGCGTCCGGTCAAGCGGGGACGCAATTCCTCGCACTACCCGTTCACCCTGGTCACCGGCCCGGGTGAGCAGATGCCGCTCATCCTCGACTACGACCGCGGCCTGTTCGACGAGAAGGTCGCCGGGTCCGTCGTCGGCGCGCTGGCCCGCGTGCTGGAACGGCTGGTCGCCGAGCCCGACGTCCTCGTCGGCCGGTTGACGCTGCTGAGCGAGGCCGAACGCGCCCTGGTGGTCGACGAATTCAACGCGACCGAGGGACCCGTGCCGGGCGACTCCGTCGTCGAACTGTTCGCGCGGCGGGTGACCGAGGCGCCCGAGGCGGTGGCGATCACCGACGCCGCGGGTGCGGACCTCACCTACGCCGAGGTCGACCAGGCCTCGAACCGGCTGGCCGCGTACCTCGCCGACCGCGGTGTCGGCCGCGGTGACCGTGTCGGCGTGGCGATGGAACGGTCGCCGGAGCTGATCATCGCGTTCCTGGCGATCTGGAAGGCGGGAGCCGCCTACGTCCCGGTGGACGTCGAGTACCCGGCCGAGCGGATCGCGTTCATCCTCGACGACTCCGCGGTCTCGGTCGTGGTGTGCACGCAGGCGACCAGCGGCGTCGTGCCGAAGGACACGATCGTCCTCGACGCCCCGGAAACGCGGGCCGCCATCGACGCTTCCGCCGCCACGGCACCGGAATTCCGGCTCAGCGCGGACGATCTGGCGTACGTCATGTACACCTCCGGCTCCACCGGCCTGCCCAAGGGCGTGGGGATCCCGCACGGTGGCGTGGCGGGTCTGGCCGGCGACCAGGGCTGGCAGATCGGGCCCGGCGACGGCGTCCTCATGCACGCGACGCACGTCTTCGACCCATCGCTGTACGCGATGTGGGTGCCGCTTTCGACGGGTGCCCGCGTCCTGCTCACCGAGCCCGGCGTGCTCGACGCGGCCGGGGTGCGGCAGGCCGTCGCCCGCGGCGCGAACTACGTGCACCTCACCGCCGGTACCTTCCGGGCGCTCGCGGAGACCTCGCCGGAATGCTTCGACGGCCTGGTCGAAATCGGCACCGGCGGCGACGTCGTTCCCGCGCAGTCCGTGGAGAACCTGCGCCGGGCCCAGCCGAACCTTCGGGTGCGCAACACCTACGGCCCGACCGAGACCACCCTGTGCGCGACGTGGCTCCCGATCGAACCCGGCGACGTCGTCGACCGGGAACTGCCGATCGGTCACCCCATGACGAACCGCCGGATCTACATCCTCGACGCCTTCCTGCGCCCGGTCGCCCCTGGCGTGGCGGGCGAGCTGTACATCGCGGGAACGGGGCTGGCGCGCGGATATCTCGACAGCCCGGGCCTGACGTCCGAGCGTTTCGTGGCGTGCCCGTTCCTCCCGGGCGAACGCATGTACCGCACCGGCGACCTGGCCCGCTGGACCCGCGACGGCGAGGTCGTGTTCCTCGAACGCGCCGACGACCAGGTGAAGATCCGCGGCTACCGGGTCGAACTGGGCGAGGTCGAATCCGTGCTGGCCGCCCAGCCGGGCGTGGTCGAAGCCGTCGTCATGGCGCGCGAGGACCAGCCGGGCGAGAAGCGGCTGGTCGGGTACTTCGTCTCCGACGGCGGCGACGCCGGCCCGGAGGAGATCAAGCGGCAGCTGGGTCTCGTGCTGCCCGCGTACATGGTCCCGATGGCGGTCGTCGCCCTGCCCGGCCTTCCGGTCACTCCCAACGGAAAGGTCGACCGCCGCGCGCTGCCCGCCCCGGATCTCGCGGGGCGTGCGTCGGAGAAGGCGCCGGAGAGCGAATCCGAGAAGGTGCTCTGTGAGCTGTTCTCGGAGATCCTCGGCGTCGACAACGTGGGTGTCGACGACGCTTTCCACGATCTCGGCGGCAGTTCGGCGCTGGCGATGCGGCTCATCGCGCGGATCCGCGAGGTGATCGGCGTGGATCTGCCCATCCGGCAGCTGTTCTCCTCGCCGACGCCCGCCGGTGTCGCCAGGGCGCTCGCCGCGAAGTCCCGTCCCGCGCTGGAGCCCGCCGAGCGGCCCGAGCGGGTTCCGCTCACCGCGCGGCAGCTGCGTGCCTGGCTGCTGGCCAATCCCGGTGAGGAGACCGCCGGACTGCAGATCTCGGTCGCGCTGCGCCTGCGCGGCAGGCTCGACGTGGCCGCGCTGGCGGCCGCGCTCGGCGACGTCGCGACCCGGCACGAGGTGCTGCGCACGACGTTCCCCGGGGACGCGCAGAACGTCCGGCAGCTGGTCCACGAGCCCGCGGCCATCGAGCTGACCCCGGTGCCCGCCACCGAGGACGAACTCCCCGGTCTGCTCGCCGGGCTGCGCGCGTCGGTCTTCGACCTCACCGCCGAAGTTCCTTGGCGCTGCGATCTGTTCGCGCTGGGGGAAAAGGAACACGTGCTGCATCTGCGGCTGCACCGGATCCTCGCCGACGACGATTCGCTCGACGTCTTCTTCCGCGATCTGTCGGCCGCGTACGGCGCACGGCGTTCTGGCCGCGTTCCCGAGCGCGCGCCGCTGGCGCTGCAGTTCGCCGACTACGCGATCTGGGAGCAGCGGCTCCTCGCGGACGAGGACGAACAAGGCAGCCTGATCAACGAACAGGTCGTCTTCTGGCGGGACACCCTCACCGGAATCGAAGGCGAGACGGTGCTCCCGTTCGACCGGCCGCGTCCGGCGGTCCCGTCGCGACGGGCGGGCGCGGTCGCGCTGCGGCTGGGCGCCGAGCCGTACGAACGGCTGACCGAAGCGGTGGAAAGGCTCGGCGCGGAAACGATCCACGTCGTGCACGCGGGGCTCGCGATGCTGCTGAGCAAATTCGGCGCGGGCGAAGACCTGGTGATCGGCACGAAACTGGCGCGGGACGAGGACCTCATCGACCTCGAACCGATGATCGGGCCGTTCGCCCGGCCGCTGGCCCTGCGTACGGATCTCTCCGGCGACCCGACCTTCCTCGAGGTCGTCACGCGGGTGCAGGAGGCCGTCCGGGGTGCGCGTCAGCAGCTGGACGTGCCGTTCGAGCGGATCGTCGACCTGCTGGACCTGCCCGCCTCGCTGTCCCGCCACCCCGTGTTCCAGGTGGGGCTGGAGATCGACGAGGAGGACATCGGCGCGTGGGACGCGGCGGAACTGCCCGCGCTGCGCACCAGCGTCGTACCCGGCGGAACCGAGGCCACGGAACTGGATCTCGCGTTCAAGCTCACCGAGCGGCTCGACGAGGACGGTCTCGAAGGCACTCTTCGTTACGCCGCGGATCTTTTCGACGAGGCGACGGCGAAATCGGTCGCGCGGCGGCTGGTCAACGTCCTGGAGCAGGTCGCGGAGGACCCCCAGCGGCGGCTCAGCGAGCTGGACCTCTTCCTCGACGAGACCGAACGCGGCCGTCCGGCGATCGCGCCTGCGCGGTGGGCGGGCGAGGTGCCGTCAGTGGTCGCGGAGCTGGGTCCGCTCGGCGCGCTGGTGCTCGACGGACAGAAGCGACCAGTCGCCCCGGGCGTCGTCGGCGATCTCTACGTCACCGGACCGGCGGTGGACGAGGGCAAGACGGGCGAGCCGTGCCCGTTCGGCGAGCCGGGACACCGGATGCTGAACACCGGTCTGCTCGCTCGCAAGACCCCGGCCAAGACCCTGATCGTGGTGGGAGAGCGGAAGCGCACGAGCACCTCGGTGAAGACGGGCGACTACGAGATCCTGCTGCCGCTGCAGGCGGGCGGCGACCGGCCGCCGCTGTTCTGCGTGCACGCGAGCGGCGGGCTCAGCTGGAACTACGGGCCGCTGCTGCGGCATCTTCCCGCGAATCAGCCGGTCTACGGCGTGCAGGCCCGCGGCCTCGCGCGGACCGAACGGCTGCCCGAGAGCGTCGAAGAGATGGCGGCCGACTACCTGGCGCATATCCGTGCCGTGCAGCCGACCGGGCCGTATCACCTTCTCGGCTGGTCGCTCGGCGGCCGGATCGCGCAGGCGATGGCCGCGATGCTCGAAGCCGAGGGGGAGGAACTCGGCCTGCTCGCGCTGCTCGACGCCTACCCCGTCTACATGGGACGGAACGCGACCGGCACGGTGACCGAGGAGGCGGCCCGCGACGAAGACGGCCTCCAGAAACGGAAACAGCAGGATCTGGAGCTGGCGGGCGGCATGGTCCAGGGCCCCGGTGCCCGGGAACGGCTGGAAGCGGTCATGAAGAACCTCTGGAAGGTGGGGCCGCAGCACACGGCGTCGCCGTTCAACGGCGACATTCTGCTGTTCGTCGCCTCGGAGGACCGGCCGGCGCACCTGCCCGTGTCGGAGGCCGTCGCCGGCTGGAAGGACTTCACCAGCGGCACGATCGAACACCACGAGATCCCGACCAACCATTACGACATGGTGCAACCCGCGGCGTTGGTCCAGATTGGATCCATCGTCGCCGAGAAGCTCCGGCCTCGGCCGGGCGCGTGAAAGGAAAAGCGATCATGAGCAACCCCTTTGACAACGAAGACGGTTCCTTTTTCGTGCTGGTGAACGACGAGGGCCAGCACTCGCTCTGGCCGACGTTCGCCGAGGTGCCCGCGGGCTGGACCCGGGTCCACGGCGAGGCCTCGCGCCAGGAATGCCTCGCCTACGTCGAGGAGAACTGGACCGACCTGCGGCCGAAGAGCCTGATCGCCGAAGTCAACGGCTGAGCTGAGGGTGTCCAGCCGCTCAATCCGGGCGGTTGGACGAGCTCGGCGCCCGCTTGTGCTCGTGAGTGGCGATTCGGGTTAGAACCCGAATCGCCACTCACGACCCGCCGGAGCCCGCTCCCGATCGCGACCGTGTCGCGAAAGCCACTTTCGAGACATCTGACGTCCCGAAAGTGGCTTTCGCGACACGCTCCGGCCCGAGTAGCGAGGGTCCGGAACGAGAAACACGCCCAGCTCCGGCCGGTTGGACGAACTCGACGCTCGTCCGCCCAAGCCGAGAACATCATTCCCGCGCGCGCCGGCCCCGATCGCGAAAGGAACTGCCGTGTTCGAGGAGCTCAACGTCGTCAAGGGCTTGGAAATCCACCGGAGGAACCGTTTCGACCCGGGGGCCGAACTCCTTTCCCTGATGGCCGAAGGCCCCATCTCCGCCTTGGGCACCGAGGAAGACGGCGAACGGCGGACGGCGTGGCTCGCCACCGGCTACGACGAGGTCCGCCAGGTCCTCAGCTCGGACAAGTTCAGCGCGCGCCTGATCTACGGAGGCACCGCGGCAGGAATCGCGTGGCCCGGCTTCCTCACCCACTACGACCCGCCGGACCACACGCGGCTGCGCCGGTTGGTCACCCCGCCGTTCACCATGCGGCGGATGAAGGACTTCCGGCCCGAGGTCGCGCAGATCGTCGAAGACGTCTTGGACACCATCGAGGACATGGGCGGTCCGGTGGATTTCGTCCCGCACTTCGGCTGGGCGATCGCCACGACGGCGACCTGCGACTTCCTCGGCATCCCGCGGGACGACCAGGCGGACCTGTCCCGCACCCTGCACGCCAGTCGCACCGAGCGGACCGACAAACGGCGCAACGCGGCGGGCAACAAGTACATGCAGTACATGAACAAGGCCGTCGCCCGCGTGCGGCGCGATCCCGGTGACGACCTGTTCGGCGTCGTGGTGCGCGAACACGGCGACGAGATCACCGACGCGGAACTGGCCGGGGTGGCCGCGTTCATCATGGGCGCCGGTGGCGACCAGGTCGCCCGGTTCCTCGCGGCGGGCGCGTTGCTGATGGTCGATTTCCCGGAGCAGTTCGACATCCTGCGGGAGCAGCCGGACACGATCCCGGACTGGCTGGAGGAGCTGAACCGGTATCTGACCACCGACGAGAAGCTCCACCCGCGTATCGCGAAGGAGGACGTGACGATCGGCGGCCGTCTGGTCAAGGCCGGTGACACCGTCACGTGTTCCCTGCTCGGCGCGAACCGGGCGAAGTTCCCCGCGCCGGAGGACGAATTCGACATCACCCGGGAGAAGTCACCGCATGTCTCGTTCGGGCACGGGATCCACCACTGCCTCGGCAGGCCGCTGGCGGAGATGGTGTTCCGGGAGGCGATTCCCGCGCTGGCGCGGCGTTTTCCCAAGCTGAGGCTCGCCGAGCCCGATCGCAAGCTCAAGTTCGGACCGCCACCGTTCGACGTGGAAGCCCTGCCGCTCGACTGGTAACGCCAGAAAGCCTGAGGAGAATCATGGTAGTCCCCTTGCCGCATCAGCGGATCCGGCTCGATCCGGCGCCGGAGCTCTGGGCGTTGCATCAAGAGGGCCCGCTGCACAGGTACGACACGGAGACCGGGCTGAACGGCCGCAGGCAATGGTTGGTCACCGGATACGACGAGGTGCGCGAGATCCTCGCCGACGCCACGCGGTTCAGCTCGATGCGGCCGGTCGACGACGAGGCGGACCGCGCCCACCTGCCGGGGATCCTGCAGGCCTACGACCCGCCCGACCACACCCGCCTGCGCGGGACAGTGGCCGGGGCGTTCAGCGTCCGGCGGATCGAGCGGTTGCGGCCGCGGGTCGAGGAAGTCATCGAAGAGGGCCTCGACGATCTGGAGAGCATGGGTTCGCCGATCGACTTCGTCCGGTACGCGGGCTGGCCCATCCCGGCGCTGATCGCCTGTGAGTTCCTCGGTGTCCCGCGTGACGACCAGGCCGATCTGTCGCGGATGATCCGCGACAGCCGGGAGAGCCGGATCCCCAAGCAGCGGGCCCAGTCGAGCCTCGGTGTCGTCAACTACTGCGAAAAGCTCGCCGCCCGCGAACGCCGCGATCCCGGCGACGAGCTGATCGGCTTCATCGTGCGCGAGCACGGCGACAAGGTCAGCGACGAGGAACTTTCGGGGCTCGCCGAGGCGATCCTGATCGTGGCCGTCGAGCAGATGGCCGCCCAGCTGGCGATGGCGGTGCTCCTGTTCGCGACGAACCCGGCGCAGCTCTCGCTGCTGCGCGAGCGCCCGGAACTGGTGGACAGCGCGACCGAAGAAGTCCTTCGCTTTCCGACGATCGTCGAAGCGCCTTCTCCACGGACCGCACTCGTCGACCTGAACATCGCCGGCTACGACATCCACGCCGGTGACGTGCTGACCTGCTCGATGCTGGCGGTCAACCGCGCGCTCGGCGACAAGTTCGACATCACCCGTGAGAACAGCCCGGGGCATCTCGCCTTCGGGCACGGCATCCACCACTGCGTCGGGGCCCCGCTGGCGAGGCTCGAACTGCGGGTCGCGCTGCCGATTCTGGCGCGCCGGTTCCCGGCACTGCGGCTGGCGGTCCCGGAGGAGGAACTGCGGTTCGTGGCGGGCAAACCCGCCCCGTTCAACATCGAGGAGCTCCCCGTTGAGTGGTGAGGACACGCGTCCGCTGCACATCCGCAGGCAGGACCTCGATCCGGCGGACGAACTGCGCGCCGCCGGGCCGCTGTCGAAGGTCACGGTGGGCACCGGGGCGGACGCCGAAACCATCTGGATGGCCGCGGGCCACTCGGTCGTCCGCCAGGTTTTGGGCGACCACAAGCGATTCAGCACCCGGCGCCGCTGGCACGAGCAGGACGAGGTCGGCGGGCAGGGCATCTTCCGTCCGCAGGAGCTCGTCGGCAACCTGATGGACTACGACCCGCCCGAGCACACCCGGATGCGGCAGAAGCTGACCCCCGGATTCACTCTGCGGAAGATGCGGCGCATGGAGCCGTACATCGAGCAGATCGTGACGGAACGGCTCGACGCCATGGAGGACGAGGGATCCCCCGCCGACGTGATCGAGCTCGTCGCCGACGAGGTGCCGGGAGCCGTGCTGTGCGAACTGATCGGCGTGCCCCGTGACGACCGCGCCATGTTCCTCAAGCTGTGCCACGGACATCTCGACGCCTCGCTGAGCCAGCGGAGGCGGGCGGCCGCCGGCGAGGCGTTCTCCCGTTACCTGCTGGCGATGATCGCCAGGAACCGAGAGGAACCCGGCGAGGGACTGATCGGCGCGGTCGTCGCCGAACACGGAGACGAGGCCACCGACGAGGAACTGCGGGGATTCTGCGTTCAGGTGATGCTGGCCGGTGACGACAACATCTCCGGCATGATCGGCCTCGGTGTGCTGGCTCTCCTGCGGCATCCAGAGCAGCTCGCCGCGATCCGGGGTGACGGCCAGGCGGCGGACCGCGCGGTCGACGAGCTGATCCGGTACCTGACGGTGCCGTACGCCCCGACACCCCGGACCGCCATGGAGGACGTCGTCATCGGGGACGAGGTCATCAAGGAGGGCGAAACCGTGCTCTGCTCGCTCCCCATGGCGAATCGCGATCCCGCGCTGGTGCCGGATCCGGACCGGCTCGACCTCACGCGGGACCCCGCGCCGCATGTGGCGTTCGGGCACGGGATCCACCACTGTCTCGGCGCTTCGCTGGCGCGGCTCGAACTGCGGACGGTCTTCACGTTGCTGTGGCAGCGTTTTCCGGACCTGAGGCTCGCGGATCCCGAGAAGGACACCATGTTCCGCCTGACCACGCCGGCTTACGGGCTCACGAGCCTGATGGTCGAGTGGTGAGTTTCGGCCGGTGGTGACGTGCGGTGTCGCGAAAGCCACTTTCGCGACGCTGGATGTCCCGAAAGTGGCTTTCGCGACATCGCCGGCTTCGCCTCCCCATTTCCCCTGAGCCACTCACGAGTCGTCCATGACGGCGCTGGACGTCCCGCCCGATCGCGGATGAAGATTGCGGCGCGGCACAACGGCCGGACCGCAGGTCACTGAAGGAGCTTCCATCGGTATGGAGCACGCAATCGACGAGGTCGCGCCGGCCGTGGAGCCGACGGCCAACTACATGATGAGGACGCACTGCGATCCGCACGAGGACATGTTCACGTTGCGGGAGAAGGGACCGCTGGTCCGGATTCTCGGCGACGCGTCCACGCAGCTCGGCAAGGGCTACGTCTGGCAGGCGCTCGGGTACGACGTCGTGCGCAAGATCCTAGGCGACCACGAGAACTTCACGACGCGACCCCGGCTCACCGAGGCGGAAGCCGAGCGGACGACGAACGGCGAAGACGTTCCCATGGCGCCGCAGTTCGTCGGCCAGATCTCGACCTACGACCCGCCCGAGCACACGCGGCTGCGCCGGATGCTGACGCCGGAGTTCACCGTCCGGCGGATCCGGCGGCTGGAACCCGCGATCCAGGAACTCATCGACGAACGTCTCGACGAGGTCGAGGCCGAAGGCCCACCCGCTGACGTACAAGGACTTTTCGCCGACCCGGTCGGCGGCGGTGTCCTTTGTGAACTGCTCGGCATCCCGCGCGACGACCGCAACGAGTTCATCCGCCGCATCCGGCGCAACGTCGATCTCAGCCGCGGATTCAAGGCACGCGCGGCCGACAGCGCGGCGTTCAACCAGTACCTGCTCGGGCTCATCACCCGCCAGCGCAAGGTTCCCGACGACGGTTTCCTCGGCATGTTGGTCCGCGAGCACGGCGACAACGTCACCGACGACGAGCTGAAGGGCCTGTGCACGGCGCTGCTGCTCGGTGGAGTCGAGACCGTCGCGGGAATGCTGGGCTTCGGTGTGCTCGCGCTCCTGGACCACCCGGACCAGAAGCAGCTGCTCTTCGAAGGCCGGGAGCAGGCGGATCGCGTCGTCAACGAACTGCTGCGTTACCTCTCGCCCGTGCAGCAGCCGAATCCGCGGATGGCGCTCAGGGACGTCGTCGTCGGCGGACAGCTGATCAAGGCGGGGGATTACGTCCTCTGCTCGATCCTGATGGCGAACCGGGACGAAGCGCTGACGCCGAACCCGAACGTCCTCGACGCGCGGCGCCCTCCGGTTTCGGACGTCGGCTTCGGGCACGGCATCCATTACTGCATCGGCGCCGCGATCGCGAGGTCGGTGCTGCGCATGGCTTATCAGTCCTTGTGGCAGCGGTTCCCCGGGCTGCGCCTGGCGGTGTCCAACGACGAGGTCAAGCTCCGGAACGCGTTCATCGACTGCCCGGATCAATTGCCGGTCACCTGGTAGAGGGGAAGCGAAATGCGCGTGTTGTTGTGGGCGTGTGGCTCACGCGGGGATGTCGAGCCGCTGGTGGCCTTGGCCGCGCGGCTGAAGGAATCCGGCGCCGAGGTGCGGGTGTGCGCGCCGCCGGACAGCGCGGAGCGGCTGGCCGAGATCGACGTGCCGCTGGTGCCGGTCGCCCGGCCGGACCGCGGGATGGACGACGACGGACGCCGAGACCCCGCGCTCGCCGCGGCCGGGATCGCCGACCAGTTCGACCAGATGCCCGCCGTCGCCGAAGGCTGTGACGTCGTCGTGGCGACCGGTCTGCTGTCCGGCGCCGTCGCGGTGCGGTCGGTGGCCGAGAAGCTCGGAATTCCTTACTACTACGTCGCTTTGTGCCCTATCCACCTGCCGAGCCACCTCGACGCGCCGCAGCGCGAGATGTACAACCAGGGCGCCGACGGCCTTTTCGGAGAAGCGCTCAACGCCAAGCGGGCCGAGATCGGCCTGGCGCCGGTGAAGAACCTCTTCGACTACTGCTCCACCGAAAAGCCTTTGCTGGCCGCGGATCCGATCCTCGCGCCGCTGGAGCCGCGGCACGAGGCCGTGCAGACCGGCGCCTGGATCCTGCCCGACGAACGGCCGCTTCCCGCCGACCTGGAGACGTTCCTCGCCGCCGGCCCGCCGCCGGTGTACGTCGGTTTCGGCAGCTCGTCCGGCACCGCCGACGCGGCGAAGGTGGCCATCGAGGCGATCCGCGCGAAGGGGCACCGGGTGATCCTTTCCCGTGGCTGGGCCGGTTTGGACCTGCCCGAGGACGAGGACGACTGCTTCGCCGTCGACGAGGTGAACCTCCAAGAGCTGTTCCGGAGGGTCGCCGTCTCCATCCACCACGACGGCACGGGCACGACCCATATCGCCACCCGCGCGGGTTCGCCGCAGATCATCGTGCGGTCGATCGTCGGCCAGCAGTACTACTCCGACCGGGTCGCCGAACTGGGGATCGGGGTGGCCCTCGAAGGGCCTGCCCCGACGTTCGAGGCCATGTCCGCCGCGCTCACCACGGCCTTGGCCCCCGAGACGCGGGACAAGGCGATCGAGGTCGCCGGCACGATCCCCGCCGACGGGACCACGGTCGCCGTGGACCTGCTGCGCGACGCGGTCAGCCGGGAAAAGCCGTCGGTTCCCGCCTGAACTGAAAGAACGGGGAATTACGTGAAGCGCGTGTTGCTGGCGACGTCCGGAAGCCGGGGAGACGTCGAACCGCTGGTGGCGTTGGCCGTACGGCTGCGGGAGGCGGGCGCCGAGGTGCGGATGGCCGCGCCACCGGACTCCTCCGAACGGCTGGCCGAGGTCGGTGTCCCGCTGGTCCCGGTCGGAGGTTCGACCCGCACCGCGATCAAGGGGGCGAAGCCGCCGTCCCCCGAGGACGGGCCGCGGCTTTCGGCCGAGGCGATGGCCGTCCAGTTCGCCGAGGTCCCGGCGGCCGCCGAGGGCTGCGACGTCGTGGTGACGACCGGGATGCTGGCCACCGCGGTCGCCGTCCGGTCGGTGGCGGAGAAGCTCGGCATCCCGTACTTCTACGGCTTCTACTGCCCGCGCTTCATCCCGTCGCCGCATTACGCGCCGCCGCCCCCGCTCGGCGAGCCTCCCGCGCCGGAAGGCACCGACAACCGGGCGCTGTGGGAGCGCAACAGCCGGAGCGCGCTCAACCGCTTCGGCGAGCCGCTCAACAGCCAGCGGGCCGCGATCGGCCTCCCGCCGGTCGAGGACGTCTTCGGGTACGGCTTCACCGATCACCCCCTGCTGGCCGCCGACGCGTCCCTCGCCCCGCTCCAGCCGACAAATCTCGATGTCGTCCAGACGGGCGCTTGGACACTGCCCGACCAGCGGCCGCTGTCCCCGGAGCTGGAGGCGTTCCTCGCCGCCGGTCCGCCGCCGGTGTACGTCGGTTTCGGCAGCATGCGCGCTCCCGAAGAGGCCGCCAAGGTCGCCATCGAGGCGGTGCGCGCCCACGGCCGCCGCGTGATCATTTCCCGCGGCTGGGCCGATCTCGCGCTGATCGACGACCGGAGCGACTGCTTCGCCGCGGGCGAGGGCAACCAGCAACTCCTGTTCGGCCGGGTCGCCGCCGCCGTCCATCACGGAGGCGCTGGCACGACGACCACGGCGACGCGGGCAGGTGTCCCGCAGGTCGTGGTCCCGCAGATCGCGGACCAGCCGTACTTCGCCGGCCGGGTGGCCGAGCTGGGCATCGGCGTGGCGCACGACGGCCCGACACCGACCTTCGAGTCCCTGTCGGCCGCGCTCGAAACGGCACTCGCCCCGGAAACCCGGGCGCGGGCGGCGGCCGTGGCGGGCACGGTCCGCACCGACGGGGCAGCCGTGGCCGCGAAATTCCTCCTCGACGCGGTCGACCGCGTTTCCGTCTGAAGCCAGGGGTACGAGATGCGTGTGTTGTTGTCGACGACTGGACTCCGCGGAGACGTCGAACCGGTGGTCGCGCTGGCGGTGCGGTTGCGGGAACTCGGCACCGAGGTGCGGGTGTGCGCGCCGCCGGACACCGAGGAGCGGCTGACCGAGTTCGGCATCCCGGTCGTCCCGGTCGGGCAGTCGTTGCACGCCATGATGCGGGGGATGACGGAAGGGCCGGAACCGAGGCGCCCCGCCGACGAGCTCGCCGAGCAGTTCGACGCGGTCCCGGCGGCGGCCGAGGGCTGTGACGTGGTGCTGGCGACCGGCGTCCTGTCCGCCGCCATCGGCGTGCGGTCGGTGGCGGAAAGCCTGGGCATCCCGTACTTCTACGCCGCCTACTGCCCGATCTATCTGCCGTCGCCGTACTACCCGCCGCCCCTGTCGCGGGGCGACGGACGGCCGCCCGAGGAGGCCTTGGACGACAACCGGGCGCTGTGGGACTTCTACAACGAGGTCTTCTCCCGGCGGTACTCGGACGTGTTCAACGCCCGTCGCGCGGCGCTCGGCCTGCCGCCGGTGGAGAACCTCGTCCAGTACGGCTTCACCGAACAGCCCTGGATGGCGGCGGACCCGGTGCTCGCTCCTCCCCGGCCCGAACTCGGCGCCGTGCAGACCGGCGCGTGGATCCTGCCCGACGAGCGGCCGCTTCCCGCCGACCTGGAGACGTTCCTCGCCGCCGGTCCGCCGCCGGTGTACGTCGGTTTCGGCAGTACGCCCGAAATCGCGGACACGGTGAAGCTGGCCGTCGAGGCCATCCGCGCGCAGGGACACCGGGTGGTCCTCTCGCGGGGCTGGGCGGACATGGCCCTGCCCGACGACGGAGCCGACTGTTTCGCCGTCGGAGAGGTGAACCTCCAGGCGCTGTTCGGCCGTGTCGCCGCCGTCGTCCACCACGCCGGCGGGGGCACGACGACGGTCGCCGCTCGGGCGGGGATTCCGCAGGTCGTGCTGCCGCAGATCACCGACCAGCCGTACTTCGCCGAGCAGGTGGCCGCGCTGGGCATCGGCGTGGCGTTCGAGGAGTTCGGCCCGGCCCCGACCTTCGACTCGCTGTCCGCCGCGCTGGCCACGGCGCTGTCCCCGGAGACCCGGGCCCGCGCGAAAGCCGTCGCGGACACGATCGGCACCGATGGGACGACCGTGGCCGCCGAGCGCCTGCGTGCCGCCGTCGGCCGCGTTTCCGTCTGACCATCAACCGACCAGGGTGAGGAAAATGTCCGATCTGGCTGCAGCACCGCACGAGAACCGGCAGATGGCGCAGTGGTTCGGCGCCGACGCCGAACGGTACGACCGCGCCCGGCCCACCTACCCCGAAGCACTGGTCGACCGGGTCGTCTCGATGAGCCCCGGCAAGAACTTCGTGGACGTCGGCTGCGGCACCGGCCTCTCGTCCCGCCCGTTCCAGGCGGCGGGCTGCTCGGTGCTCGGCGTCGAGCCGGACGCGCGGATGGCGGAGGTCGCCCGCAGGCGCGGGCTGGACGTCGAGGTCGCCAAGTTCGAGGACTGGGACCCGGCGGGCCGCACCTTCGACGCGGTCACCTCGGGGACCGCCTGGCATTGGGTGGACCCGTTCGCGGGCGCGGCCAAAGTGGCGGACGTGCTCGCGCCGAATGGCCTGATCGCGTTGTTCGACAACGGTTTCGAGCTGCCGGAGGCCGTCATGACGGCGCAGGGGGAGGCGTACCGGCACGCGATGCCGGACGTGAAGTTCGAGCCGCCGTCCAAAAAGGACGAAGACGTCGAGGAGTACGTCCAGCAGGTCTACGCCAAGCAGTACGTGAAGGCGGCCGAAGGCATTCTCCGGACCGGCGCGTTCAGCCGGCCGGAGGAACTGCGCTTCGAGTGGTCGCGTGTCTGCACCCGTGACGAGTGGCTGGACCAGATCCCGACCCAGGGCGGGCTCAACCACCTCGCGGAGGACGCGCGCGCCCGGTTCCTGGCGTATCTCGGCTCGGCCATCGACGAGATCGGTGGTTCCTTCACCATCAACTACGCCACGGTCGGCATCGCCGCGGTCCGGCGCTGAAGTACACCAGGGGATACGAAATGCGCGTGTTGTTTTGGTCGTACGGAACCCGCGGCGAGGTCGAACCGCTGGTGGCATTGGCGCTGCGGTTGCGCGAGCAAGGCGATGAGGTGCGGATGTGCGCACCGCCCGACTACACCGGACGGCTGGCCGAGGTCGGCGTGCCGCATGTCGTGGTCGGCAAGCCGGTGCTCGAAGAGGCGGGCAAGCTGGGCGGTCCGCCGGAATCACCCGAAGCCGCGATCGCGGGGATCGCCGAGCAGTTCGACAAGATCCCGGCGGCCGCCGAAGGCTGCGACGCGGTGGTGGCGACCGGCCTGCTGTCGGGCGCGATCGGTGTCCGCTCGGTGGCCGAGAAGCTGGGCATCCCGTACTTCTACGTCGTTCCTTCGCCGGCGCTGGTGCCGTCGCCCGAACACCGGGGCATGTACAACAACGGTGCCGACGGGATGTTCGGCGGCGCGCTCAACGAGCTTCGGGCGTCGATCGGTCTTCCGCCGGTGAAGAACCTGTACGACTTCAGCACCACCGACAAACCTTTGCTGGCGGCGGATCCGCTCCTGGCACCGGCGGCAGGTGTTCAGACCGGCGCGTGGATCCACGCCGACGACCGTCCGCTTTCCGCTGAGCTGGAAGCGTTTCTCGAGGCAGGCCCGGCGCCGGTGTACGTGGGATTCGGCTGTTCGCCCGCTCCCGACGGCGTCGCCAAGGTGGCCGTCGAGGCGATCCGTGCCCAGGGACGCCGGGTCGTTCTTTCCCACGGCTGGGCGGGTTTGACGCTGCCGGACGACGGCGGCGACTGCCTCGCCGTCGGCGAGGAAAACCTGCAGGCACTCTTCGGCCGAGTGGCCGCCGCGGTCCACCACGGCGGCACCGGCACGACGCATGTGGCGGCGCTGGCGGGGGTTCCGCAGATCGTGGTTCCGCAGATCGCGGACCACCCGCATTTCGCCGCCAAGGTGGCCGAGCTCGGGATCGGGGTGGCGCACGACGGCTCGAACCCGACCGTCGATTCGCTGTCCGCCGCGCTCGTCACGGCGCTGACCCCGGAAACCGCGGCACGCGCGAAAACCGTCGCCGGCACGATCCGCACCGACGGGACGACGGTGGCCGCGGACCTCGTGCGCGCGGCGGTTACGCGTTGAGACCCGAGCACTGTCCAGGCCCATCCCGTTGAAGCCAGACAAGGCGGTAACCAAAATCAGCACCATGATTCCACGCCGGCTGCTGGCGATCTCCCCGCATTTGGACGACGCGGTCCTTTCCCTCGGCGCGAGCCTCGCCCAAGCGGCGCTGGACGGCGCGGAGGTACTCGTCTACACGGTCTTCGCGGGAACGGCTCCGCCTCCCTATTCCGCGGCGGCGGAACGAATGCACGCGGTCTGGGGTCTTTCCCCGGAGGACGACGCGCCGCTCCATCGCCGCAACGAGGACATCGCCGCGCTCACCCACCTCGGGCTGGCGTACCGGCACGGCCGGTTCCTCGACTCCATCTACCGGAGGCTGCCGGACGGCCGGTGGCTCACCGATCACGTGGAGGGCGGGCAAAAGCTCGCGGTGGCCCAGGATTCACCGGGCGACGACGGTCTGGTCGCCGAGATCAGGGACGACATCGAGGCGACCGTCACGGAGTTCGAGCCGACGCTGATCGTCACGTGCGCGGCCGTCGTCGACCATCCCGACAACCTGGCCACCCGTGACGCCGCGTTGGCAGCGTCCTCCGCCGCGCGCGCGAAGAACGTTCCGATACGGCTCTGGGAAGACCTTCCCTATTCGATGTTCAAACCGGGAACGATCGAACTTCCCGCCGGTTTCCGGCTCGGCACCTCCGAATTCGAATCCGCGACGACGGAGACTTGGAAACGGAAGCGAGAAGCCGTCGAGTGCTATTCTTCGCAGCTGGCGATGCTCAACGGCAGGAACAAGAATCTGTTCGCAAGGCTGGACGAGCACGCGCGGAAGAACTCGCCGCGGGGCGGATTCGGCGAAACCACCTGGCCCGTTCTCCTCGACGAAAACAACGGTTAAGCGAGGTACCGGAGTGTCCGCAACACTCACCCATCTGCCGTCACCGTCACCGGACCCCGCCCCTGAAGGTGTGCGCGGCCGCTGGGCGTTCTGGCGCTCACCCGCCGATCAGCCGCGGTGGGCCCGGCCGGTGCTGCTGGGCATCGCCTTCGTGGCCTTGGTGCTCTACGCCTGGAACCTGCCGAGGGTCGACTTCGCGCCGTTGTACTCGGACACGGCCAAGAGCATGTCCGAGAGCTGGAAGGCGTTCTTCTACGGCACTGTCGACCCGGGAGCGACGTACACGCTCGACAAACTCGCCGGATCGTTCGCGCCGCAGGCCATCTCGGCGAAGATCTTCGGCTACCACGAATGGTCGCTGGCGCTGCCGCAGGTGATCGAAGGCGTGATCTCGGTACTGGTGCTGTACCGGGTCGTGCGCCGCTGGGCGGGTGTGGTGCCCGGCCTGCTCGCCGCCGGCATCTTCACCCTCACCCCGGTCCTGGCGTCCATGTTCGGGCACAGCATGCAGGACGGCCTGCTCACCATGTGCCTGGTGCTGGCCGTGGACGCCTACCAGCGCGCCGTGCTCGAGGCGCGGCTCCGGTCGCTCGTCTGGGCCGGTGTCTGGGTCGGCATCGGCTTCCAGGCGAAAATGGTGCAGGCGTGGATGATCCTGCCCGCGCTGGCCATCGGCTACCTGCTGAGCGCCCCGGTCGAGCTGCGCCGCCGGGTGAAGCATCTGGCGCTCGCCGGTGTGGTGACGCTGGCGGTGTCGCTGTCGTGGATCGCGCTCTACACCTTCACCCCGGACAGCTCGCGTCCGCATATCAGCGGCACCACGAACAACAGCGCGTTCGCCATGGTGTTCGGCTACAACGGCCTCGGCCGCGTCGGCATCCACCTGCCCGGCGCCGAGGACCCCAACGGCCGCGGTGGCCTGCCGTCGCTCGGCCCGGGCGGCCCCGGTGGCGGTCCTGGCGGTCCCGAAGGCGGTCCTGGCGACTTCCCTGGTGGGCCTGGCGGCCCCGGTGGCGGTCCTGGCGACTTCCCCGGCCCTGGTGGTCCCGAGGGCGGGCCGGGTGACGGCTCCGGCGGTGGCCCCGGTGATCCGCAAGGCCCCGGCGGCGGCCAGGGGCTGGACGAGAACGGGAACTTCGGCACCAAACACCAGGACGAGCAGAACGGCGACTTCGGCCCGAAGGCCGAGGGCGGTCAGCCGCTCGGCCCTGGCGGCCCGCAGCCGGACGAGTCCAAAATGGAGACTCGCGCGGATCCGATGGGGGCGACCAAACTGCTCGACGGTCACCTCGGCGTCGCGATCGCCTGGCTGTTCCCGCTCGCCCTGCTGTCCCTGCTGTGCGGGCTCTGGTGGTGGCGCCGCGCCGAGCGCACCGACCCGGTGCGCGGCGGGCTGGTGATGTGGGGCGTCTGGCTGGTGACCTTCCTCTTCGTCTTCAGCGCGAGCGCTGTCGCGCACACCGCGTACGTGGCCTCTCTCGCTCCGGCGATCGCCGCGCTTTCCGCGCTCGGCATCGTCACTTTCTGGCGGGCGTACCACAGCGGCGGCAGGCAGGGCTGGATCCTGCCGATCGCCATCGCGGCGGAGCTGGCTTGGGGCGCCTGGCTGTGGTCCCATTACCCGAACTTCCTGCCGTGGGCGAAATGGGGCACGCTCGCACTCGGGGTGGCCGCCCTCGTCGTGCTGATCGTGGCTCGAACGCGTGAGAACGCTTCGAAATCACTGGTCACCGCCGCCCTCGTCGTCGGTGTCGCGGCGATGATCGCCGCGCCCGCCACCTATGCCTTCTCCGTACTCCATCCCGATTACTCCGGCAGCTCTTTCGACGCCAATGCCGGACCGGCGTCCGGCTCGTTCTGAGGCGGGCCGGTGTCGTTCTCAACGTCTGCGGAATTCTCCGCCGGCCGGAAAGGAAAACTGCCGATGCAGGAATCGCTCGACTCCACCGAGGTCCACCGCCGTTTCCAGCTGATCGCCAACGGTCCTGCCCTGTTCAACGCGGTGGTGTCCGGTATCGAGTTGGACATCTTCGACTTCCTGGAAGAGCGCGGCGGCGCCGACGCCGCGGCGCTCGGTGAGTTCACCGGCCTGGAGCCGCACAAGGTGCGCGTCCTGATGCTCGCGCTGACCACGTCGGGCCTGATCGAGAAGCGGGGCGTCGACTATGTGAACCACCCGGTCGCGACCGAACTGCTCGCCACGACCGGACCGGAGAGCTGGCAGCACATCCTGCTCAGCTGGAAGACCATCTACTACCCGGCGTTCGCGCGGATGACCTCCGCGCTGCGCGCCGGTACCAACGAGGCCCTCGACGCCCTCGACGGCCCGGGGGACACGCTGTACGCGCGGCTCGGCAACGACCCGGAGAAGGCGCGGATCTTCTACACGGCGATGTCGGCGTTCTCGCTGCAGACGATGCCGGGGCTGCTGGAGCACATCGACGTCAAGTCGTCGCGGCACCTGCTCGACGTCGGTGGCGGCGACGGCACCACGGCGGCGGCCCTGCTGAAGGCCAACCCCGGCCTCAAGGCCACCTTGCTCGATCTGCCCAGCAGCGTGGAGCTGGCCTCGCAGCGCGTGCCCGCCGAGGTCACCGACAGGCTCACCCTGCACCCGGCCGACCTGCTGACCGACGCCTTCCCCGGCGGCACCGACCACGCTCTGTTCAGCCACGTGCTCGACACCTTCACGGCCGAGCAGTGCGTCATGCTGCTGGCCAAGGCGTACGAGGTGCTGCCGTCGGGCGGGAAGATCTCGATCTACGGGTTCGCGGCCGCGGACGACGAGACCGGCGGCCCGCTCTCCGCGCGGCTTTCGTTGTACCTCAACATTCTCGCCACCGGGCGGGGGATGGCCTGGCCGCAGGCCGAGGCGTCGGCGTGGCTCAAGTCGGTGGGTTGTGTGGACGTGCGCTCGGTGGAGCTGCCGTTCGAGCACGCGCTGGTGACCGGGACCAAGCCCTGATCGGTTGCCCCGGCCCGTGTCGCGAAAGCCACTTTCGGGACGTCTGATGTCCCGAAAGTGGCTTTCGCGACGTGCTCTATCTGCTGCGAGTACGTGAAGGACCCCTTCACGTAGTTGTGACTGGTCCTCTCGTGGCGGGGTGTGTGGAAATAGGGACACTCAACGTCTCTATTTCCACACACCCCTCACGCAACGTCACATTCGCGCTTTTCGGCTCGCGAACCCCTCGTGCTGCGAGTACGTGAAGGCCCCCTTCACTGCGCTAGACGCAATGAAGGGGGCCTTCACGTACTTCCGGGGGCGCGAATCCCTCGTGCTGCGAGTCCATGAAGGAACCCCGGGACGTCCTAAATCCTTCATAGACCAGAACACGAAAAGGCCCCCATCCCGAACCAAAGGGATGGGGGCCTTTCCCGTACCAGAGCTCAGGGAAGCCGAGGCGTGATGAGCGCCGCCAGCCGCGCGACACCCTCTTCGATCAGTTCCGGCGTGAGCAGGCTGATCGACAGCCGCAGCTGGTGGAACCCGCCCTTGCCGCCGAAGAAGTGGTGCATCGGTGTGAACAGCACACCATGGTCACGCGCCGCGATTTCCAGCAGTTCGTCGTCGACCACGAACGGAACGGTGACGGTGACGAAGAAGCCACCGGTAGGGGTGTTCCAGCTGACGCCGGCGCACGAGCCGAGCCGCCGGTCGAGTTCGCTCAGCGTGAGTCGCAGATTGCGCTGGTAGATGGCGATTTCCCGCGCGTTGGCCTTGGTGAGGCTGAAGTCGTTGAGCAGGAGTTTCCCCGCGATCACGGCCTGGGCGATGGGGGAGGTGTTCACCGTGAGCATGCCCTTGAGCTTCGAAAGCTGGTCGGCGTACAGGCCGCCGTCGGCCATCCGCTGGTCCGCCACCGCGAAGCCGACGCGGGCGCCGGGCATCCCGGTCTTGGCGAACGAACCGATGTAGACCACGGAGTTCGACCGGTCGAGGGATTTCAGCGAGGGCAGCCGCTCGGAGCCGAACAGCCCGTACGCGTTGTCTTCCAGGAGCAGGATCCCGTTCTGCTCGGCGACGTCGAGGAGCCGGTGCCGCGACGGCAGATCCATGCTGGTGCCGGTGGGATTGGCGAAGTTGGGGGTCACGTAGCAGGCCCGCACCCGCTTGCCCTGCTCGTCGGCCCGCTTCAGCTGGAGGACGAGGTCGTCCGGGTCGATGCCGTTTTCGGTCGAGCGCACCGGCCACACGGGAGTGTCGGTGAGCAGCGCGGCGCCGGTCAGCCCGACGTAGGTGGGGGCCGGGGCGAGCAGGACGTCGCGGTCGCCCGCGCGCAGGGTGCGCAGGAGCAGGAACATGGCCTCCTGCGCGCCGACGGTGACGACGACGGATTCCGGGGCGGCGTCGATGTTCTCGTCTTCGGCGATGTTCTTCGCGATGAGGTCGGCGATGACGCCCTTGGTGGTGCCGTATTGGAAGAGCGTGCGGGTCACCCCCGCCTCGTCCAGTTTTCGATCTTCGCGCAGATGTGCGCAATAAGCGTCGATGTACTCGTGGATGAGCCGGATGTCGAAGAACTCTTCGTACGGCCGGCCTGCCGCCATGGAAATGGCCACAGGGTATTCGTCGATCAGTTCGTTGAGCAGATTCATCGACGAGATGGCCGGATCGGTGAGCGATCCGTGCAGCGTTTCCACGTTCCAGTGAGTGGACAGACCGTTTGAATCCATGAATACTAGGATTTCCATACGCCGTTGAGGTGTCAAGAACGGGCCGTGGACGCCATTTCCGAATAATGTCCATCGTCGAATGGTCCGGACACTCGATCCCCGAAGGTACGGTCGGATCCGCGCCGCACCATCGAATCCCGGCGCAGCGGCCATTTTCCCGGAGGAACATCATGCTGATGACAACCGAGAACGGGATCCGGTTGTCCTACAACGACTGTGGTGACGGCCCGCCCGTTCTTCTGCTGACCGGCACCGGTGCGCCGAGTTCGGTGTGGGACCTCCATCAGGTACCCGCGCTCCGCGCCGCCGGTTTCCGGGTGATCACCATGGACAACCGCGGGATCCCGCCGAGCGACGACGGCACGGGAGGGTTCACGATCGCGGACCTCGTCGACGACGTGGCCTCGCTGATCGAGTATCTCGACGCGGTGCCCTGCCGGGTGGTCGGCACGTCGATGGGTTCGTACATCGCGCAGGAACTCGCGCTCGCCCAACCGGAACTGCTGGATTCGGTCGTGCTGATGGCGGCCTGCGGCAAGAGCAGTGTCGTCCAGCGGGAGCTCGCCGAGGGCGAGGCGCAGCTGATCGAGCGGGGGATCGAGCTGCCGCCCGGTTTCCTCGCCGCCGTCCGCGCCATGCACAACCTGGGGCCCGCGACGCTGGCCGACGACGACGCCGCGGCCGACTGGCTCGACCTGTTCGCGGCGTCGAGCGCCTGGGGACCCGGCGTCCGGGCGCAGCTGCTGGTGAGCGCGCTGCCGGACCGTCTCGACGCCTACAAGGCGATCAAGGTGCCCTGTCACGTCATCTCGTTCGAGCACGACCTCGTGGCGCCCCCCGCCGGCGGACTGGAGCTGGCCTCCGCGATCCCCGGCGCGACCTACCGCACGATTCCCGAGTGCGGGCATTTCGGTTACCTGGAGAACCCGGAAGCGGTGAACCGCGAGCTGATCCGGTTCCTCCGCGCCGGATCGCGCGAGAAACTGGGAGAGACCGTATGACCGTCCTTTCGGCGGCCACGACACCCGATCTGTTCGAGGCGACCGCGGCCGTCCTGCCGGATCGGCAGGCGGTGGCGATGGACACCACCACCCTCACCTACGCCGAGCTGAACGGCGAGGCCAACCGGCTCGCCCGGCGGCTCGTCGCGCACGGCGTCGGCCCGGAGCGGCTCGTCGCGCTGGCGATGCCGAGGTCGATCGAGTTCGTCATCGCGATCCTGGCCGTGCACAAGGCAGGCGCCGCGTACGTCCCGGTCGACCCGGACTATCCGGAGGAACGCAAGCGGCAGATGCTGGACGACGCGGCGGCGCACTGCCTGCTGTGCCTGCCGGGGCAGGACGTGGACGGCGCCCCCGTCGTCCTCAGCGTGGAACGGGAACCCGGGCTGTCCGAGCCGAACTTGGACGACGAGGAGCGCATCAGCCCCCTGCGTCCCGACCACCCGGCGTACGTCATCTACACCTCCGGTTCGACGGGGCGGCCGAAGGGCGTGCTGGTCACCCACCGCGGGATCCCGAACCTGGCCGACGACTACGTGCGCCGCCAGGAACTGGGGCCGGACAGCAGGTTGCTGGCCTTCGCCTCGCCCAGCTTCGACGCCGCCGTCGCCGAGTTCTGGCCGATCTGGCAGGCGGGTGGCTGCCTGGTGCTGGCTTCCGCGCCGGACCTGGTCCCCGGCGAGCCGCTTTCCCGCCTGGTACGCGAACAGCGCATCACGCATGTCACGTTGCCGCCGTCCGCGCTGGCGCCGCTGGAGGAGTCGGGTGGCCTGCCCACCGGGCTGACCCTGCTGGTCGCCGGCGAGGCGTGCCCGGCCCCGGTCGCGAAACGGTGGGCGGTGGACCGCGTGATGATCAACGCCTACGGCCCGACCGAGACCACGGTCGCGGTCACCGCGAGCGAACCGCTGACCGGTGAGGAGACGCCGCCGATCGGCAGGCCGATCACCGGTGTCCGCACCTATGTCCTGGACGACAGGCTGCGGCCGGTCGAGGACGGGGACGTCGGCGAGCTGTACACGGTGGGGCCCGGCCTGGCCCGCGGCTATCTCCGGAGAGCGGCCGCGACCGCGGAACGGTTCCTGCCGGATCCCTTCGGCGCCCCTGGCGGCCGCATGTACCGCACCGGGGACAGGGTCCGGACGCGTGCGGACGGCCAGTACGTCTTCGTCGGCCGGGTCGACGACCAGCTCAAGGTGCGCGGCCACCGGATCGAACCGGGCGAGGTCGAGGCCGCGCTGCTGGCGGTCGACGGGGTGGCCCAGGCGGTGGTGACCGAGCACGAGAACCGGCTCGTCGCCTACGTGGTCGGCACCGGCGGCGAGCGTGTCCCCGCTGAACGCCTCCTGACGCCGCTTCGCGCGCAGCTGCCCGGCTATCTCGTGCCCGACGTGATCGTCGGTTTGCCGAGCCTGCCGGTCTCGCCCAACGGCAAGATCGACCGGGTCGCCCTGCCCACCCCCGAAGAGGAGCACGCCGGGCGCGCGGCGGCGGGCCGGGAACCGCTCACCCCGACGGAGATCATCCTGGTCGAGCTGTTCGCCGAGGTGCTCGGCGTCAGCAGTGTCGGCGTGGACGACAGCTTCTTCGAGATCGGCGGCCATTCGCTGCTCGCCACCCGGCTCGTGAGCCGGATCCGGGAACGCCTGAAGATCCGGCTGAGGGTGCAGGCGTTCTTCGACGCGCCGACGGTGGCCCGGCTGGCCAAGGTGCTCGACGGCGCCCACACCTGACCTGGAGACCAGTCATGCAGACGACGACAGCCGTCGACCTCGGAAATCCCGACCTCTACACGAGCTTGGACCGGCACGACCGGTGGCGCGAGTACGCGGCGGAAGACGCGATGGTGTGGAGCGAGCCGGGCAGCTCGCCCGGCGGATTCTGGTCCGTGTTCTCGCATCGGGCGTGCGCTGCGGTGCTCGGGCCGTCGGCCCCGTTCACCTCCGAATACGGGATGATGATCGGGTTCGACCGCGATCATCCCGACAACTCGGGCGGCCAGATGATGGTGGTCTCCGAACAGGACCAGCACCGGAAGCTGCGCAAGCTGGTCGGGCCGCTGCTTTCGAGGGCGGCGGCGCGCAAGCTCTCGGAGCGAGTGCGGACGGAGGTGTCCGCCGTCCTGGACCGGGTGCTCGACGGCGACGTGTGCGACGTCGCCGCGGCGATCGGCCCGCGGATCCCCGCCGCCGTCGTCTGCGAAATCCTCGGGGTGCCCGCCGAGGACCAGGACATGCTCATCGACCTGACCAATCACGCGTTCGGCGGCGAGGACGAGCTGTTCGACGGGATGACGCCGCGTCAGGCGCACACCGAGATCCTCGTCTATTTCGACGAACTGATCACCGCGCGTCGGGAGAGCCCCGGCGAAGACCTCGTCAGCACTTTGCTCTCCGACGACGAGCTGTCGATCGACGACGTGTTGCTCAACTGCGACAACGTGTTGATCGGCGGCAACGAGACGACGCGGCACGCGATCACCGGCGCGGTCCACGCTTTCGCCACCGTGCCAGGGCTCCTGGCGCAGGTGCGGGACGGCGACGTGGACGTCGACACCGTCGTGGACGAGGTGCTGCGCTGGACGTCGCCCGCGATGCACGTCCTGCGCGTGACGACGGGGGAGGTCACCCTCAACGGCCGCGACCTGGAACTGGGGACGCCGGTGGTCGCGTGGCTGCCGGCGGCGAACCGGGATCCCGCCGTGTTCGAGGATCCGGACACGTTCCGCCCCGGGCGGAAACCCAATCGGCACATCGCTTTCGGCCACGGTATGCACCACTGCCTCGGGTCCGCGCTCGCGCGGATCGAACTGGCGGTCGTGCTGCGGGAAGTGGCCGCACGAGTGTCGCGAGTGGAGCTGACGAAGGAGCCGTCCTGGTTGCGGGCGGTCGTCGTGCAGGGGTACCGGGAGCTCCCGGTGCGGTTCACCGGCCGCTGACTGTCCTATTAGGACCATCTGTCAAGCGGACAGCATTGATGCGTAACCGGCTTCGCGCCATCCTTGCCATGAGGATCACATCTATTCCACGGAGGAATGTCTTGTCTGCTCACGAAAACACGCAGAATTTCGAGATCGACCATGTGGAGATGTACGTGGCCGACCTCGAGGCCGCCGCGTCCGGATGGATGGACAGGTACGACTTCTCCGTCGCGGCCACGGACCGGTCGGAGGACCACCGGAGCGTGACGTTGCGGCACGCCGGGATCGCGCTGGTCCTCACCGAGCCGCTGACCGACCGGCACCCGGGCGCGACCTACCTGCAGACCCACGGCGAGGGCGTGGCGGACATCGCGCTGCGCACCCCCGACGTGGCCGCCGCCTTCGAGACCGCGGTGAAGGCCGGCGCACAGGCCATCCGCGAGCCGGAGAAGCGCGCGGACTCGGTCACGGCCACCGTCAGCGGTTTCGGCGATGTCGTGCACACCCTGATCCAGAGCGACGGCACCGGGGAAACGCCGGAAGCCTTCCGTGGCAAGGGCGGCGTGGACCTGAACGAGATCGACCACTTCGCGGTCTGCCTGAACGCCGGCGACCTCGCCTCCACGGTGGCCTTCTACGAGCGGGCCCTCGGGTTCAAGCAGATCTTCGAAGAGCACATCGTGGTCGGTGCCCAGGCGATGAACTCCACCGTCGTGCAGAGCGCGTCGGGTGCGGTCACCCTCACCCTGATCGAGCCCGACAAGACCGCCGACCCCGGCCAGATCGACGACTTCATCAAGGAGCACCACGGCTCCGGCGTCCAGCACATCGCGTTCACCAGCCCGGACGCGGTCCGCGCGGTCAAGGAGCTTTCCGCTCGTGGCGTGGAATTCCTGAAGACCCCGGACACCTATTACGACCTGCTCGGCGAGCGGATCGAGCTGGAGACGCACTCGCTGGACGACCTGCGCGAGACGAAGCTGCTCGCCGACGAGGACCACGGCGGCCAGCTGTTCCAGATCTTCACCGCCTCCACCCACCCGCGCAAGACGATCTTCTTCGAGATCATCGAGCGCCAGGGCGCGGGCACTTTCGGCAGCTCCAACATCAAGGCCCTGTACGAAGCCGTGGAGCTTGAGCGCACCGGGCAGAGCAAGCTGGGCCCCGCCCAGCGATGACCCCCCTCTGCCTGGACGACCTCGAACGTGCCGCGCGGGCGGCCCTCCCCGGCGAGATCTGGGATTTTCTCGCCGGGGGCAGCGGGGCCGAGTCCTCGCTGGAGGCCAATCGCACCGCGCTGGAGCGGATCTTCGTGATCCCCCGGATGCTGCGCGAACTCTCCGGCGGCACCACCGAGGCCGAGGTCCTCGGCCGGCGTGCCGCGCTTCCCGTGGCGGTCGCGCCGGTCGCGTACCAGCGGTTGTTTCATCCCGAGGGTGAGCTCGCGGCGGCCCGTGCGGCGCGGGACGCCGGCGTGCCGTACACCATCTGCACGCTCAGCAGTGTCCCGCTGGAGGAGGTCGCGGCCGTCGGTGGACGGCCGTGGTTCCAGCTTTACTGGCTGCGCGACGAAAAGCGGTCGCTGGAGCTCGTGCACCGCGCGGAGGACGCGGGCTGCGAGGCGATCGTGTTCACCGTCGACGTACCGTGGATGGGACGGCGGCTGCGGGACATGCGGAACGCTTTCGCGTTGCCGGAATCGGTGACGGCGGCCAACTTCGACGCCGGTGCGGCCGCGCATCGCCGTACCGAAGGGCTTTCGGCCGTCGCCGACCACACCGCGCGCGAATTCGCCCCGGCCACTTGGGAATCCATCGAGGCCGTCCGTGCGCACACGGACCTTCCGGTGGTGCTCAAGGGGATCCTCGCGGTCGAGGACGCCGTGCGGGCCGTCGACGCGGGTGCCGCCGGGATCGTGGTGTCCAACCACGGAGGCCGTCAGTTGGACGGCGCCGTACCGGGGATCACGATGCTGGGCGAGATCGCGGACGCGGTCTCCGGCGGCTGCGAAGTGTTGCTGGACGGCGGGATCCGGACCGGCGGGGACGTGCTCAAGGCGATCGCCCTCGGCGCCTCCGGGGTGCTGGTCGGACGGCCGGTCATGTGGGGGCTCGCCGCGGACGGCCAGGAGGGCGCCCGGCAGGTGCTCGACCTGCTCGCCGTCGAACTCCGGAACGCGATGGGCCTGGCGGGCTGCGATTCGGTGCGCGCGATCCGGCGGCTGAGCACTCGGTACAGCGGGTCGTGAGTGGGGATTCGGGTTCTAACCCGAATCCCCACTCACGACCGCCTACGAAAGGTGAGGTCCCATGCTGCCCCTTCTCGCACCCGTGACGGTGCGCCCTCGCGACGACCGCGACCACGCCGACCGCATCGCCCTGTCGGCCGCGACGACCGGCGGCGTCCACATGGCGACGAAGGATGTCCGCTCGTGGATCGACGAACGCCGTGAGGCCAACGTCTTCCACGTCGAGCGCATCCCGTTCGCCGAGCTCGACCAGTGGCGGTTCGAGGACGTGACCGGGAATCTCGTGCACAGCAGCGGGCGGTTCTTCGCGATCGAGGGCCTGCACGTGGTCGAGGCCGACGGCCCCCACGGCGACGGCCCGTACCGCGAGTGGCGGCAGCCGGTCATCAAACAGCCCGAGGTCGGCATTCTCGGCATCCTGGCCAAGGAGTTCGGCGGTGTCCTGCATTTCCTCATGCAGGCCAAGATGGAACCGGGGAACCCGAACCTGGTGCAGCTCTCGCCGACCGTGCAGGCCACCCGCAGCAACTACACCAAGGCGCACGGCGGCACGAACGTCAAACTGATCGAGTACTTCGCCCCGCCCGACCCGGAGCGGATCATCGTCGACGTCCTGCAGGCCGAGCAGGGCTCGTGGTTCTTCCGCAAGTCCAATCGCAACATGATCGTCGAGACCGTCGACGACGTGCCGATATGGGACGATTTCTGCTGGCTCACCCTCGGCCAGATCGCGGAGCTGATGCACGAGGACGAGACGATCAACATGAACGCCAGGAGCGTGTTGTCCTGTCTGCCGTATCACGACGAGGCCCCCGGCGCGCTGCTGTCCGACGTCCAGCTCCTGTCCTGGTTCACCAACGAGCGTTCGCGCCACGACGTGCGCGCCCGGCGCATACCGCTCACGGACGTCCACGGCTGGAAACAGGGCGTCGAAGCGATCGAGCACGAGGACGGCCGGTACTTCAAGGTCCTCGCCGTCGCGGTGAAAGGCAGCAACCGCGAGAAGATCAGCTGGACCCAGCCGTTGCTGGAATCGGTCGGCACGGGGGTGGTCGCGTTCCTCGTCCGCGAGATCGACGGCGTGCCCCACGTGCTGGTGCACGCCCGGGCCGACGGCGGGTTCCTGGACACCGTCGAGCTGGCGCCGACCGTCCAGTGCACGCCCCAGAACTACGCGCATCTGCCCGCGGAGAGCCGGCCGCCCTTCCTCGACTACGTGCTGGACGCGCCGCGATCGCGGATCCGATACGAGGCCATGCATTCCGAAGAGGGCGGCCGTTTCCTCAACGTCAGGGCCCGGTATCTCGCGATCGAAGCGGACGACACGGTCGAGGCCCCGCCCGGCTACGCATGGGTCACTCCGGGCCAGCTCACCGCGCTCACCCGGCACGGGCATTACGTCAACGTCGAAGCCCGCACCCTGCTCGCCTGTATCCACGCCGCGACGGCGCAGCCGCAACGAGAGGCATGAAATGAAGCAGATCACCGTCCTCGGGGCGTCGGGTTTCGTCGGCTCGGCCGTCACCCGCGCGCTGGCGCGGCAACCGATCCGGTTGCGAGCGGTGTCGCGCAGGAAGCTCACACCGCCGGACGGCCAGGCCGAAACGACCGTCGTCGCCGCCGACCTGACCGACCGCGCCGCGCTGGCCGAAGCGGTCGCGGGCTCGGACGCGATCGTGTACCTGCTCCTCGCCGACGGCGGCTGGCGGGTCGCCGAGACCGAAGAAGCCGAACGCGTGAACCTGGGCGTGATGCGCGATCTCGTCGACGTCGTGAGCGGGAATCCGCTGGTGGTCTACGGCGGTGCCGCGTCGCAGGTCGGGGTGCCGCCCCGGGAGCCGATCGACGGCAGCGAGCCCGACGAGCCGGGCACCCCGTACGACCAGCAGAAACTGGCGGCGGAGCAGGTCCTCAAGAAGGCCACGGCCGACGGCCGCGTGCGCGGGATCAGCCTGCGGCTGCCCACGGTGTTCGGCGAGACCCTGACCGAGGGCGCGAACTCCGACCGCGGCGTCGTGTCCGCCATGGCGCGCCGCGCGCTCGACGGGCACGACCTCACCATCTGGGGTGACGGCACCGTGCGCCGCGACCTGGTCCACATCGAGGACATCGCGGCCGCGTTCACCGCCGCGCTGGCCGCCCCGGACGCGCTGGTCGGCGGCCACTGGCTGCTCGGCGCCGGCCGGGGAGACCAGCTGGCCGACGTCTTCCGGCTGGTGGCGAAGGAAATGGCCGGGCACACCGGGCGCGATCCGGTGGACGTCGTCTGTGTCGAGCCTCCGTCGCACGCGCCCTCGACGGATCTTCGCAGCGTCACCATCGATTCCACGCCGTTCCGGGCGGTCACCGGCTGGCGCCCGGAGATCTCACTGCCCGAAGGAGTGCGTCGCACCGTCGCCGCGCTGACCACCCCAGTTCACGGAAAGGCTCGCACATGACCACGCGCGTATGGGACTACCTCGCCGAATACGAGACCGAACGGGCCGATCTGCTCGACGCGGTCGAAACGGTGTTCAACTCGGGGCAGCTCGTGCTCGGCGCGAGCCTGCGCGGCTTCGAATCGGAATTCGCCGCGTACCACGGCGTCGGCCACTGTGTCGGTCTCGACAACGGGACGAACGCGATCAAGCTCGGCCTCCAGGCGCTCGGTGTCGGCCCCGGCGACGAGGTCATCACGGTGTCGAACACCGCCGCCCCGACCGTCGTCGCCATCGACGGTACCGGCGCCACCCCGGTCTTCGTCGACGTCCGCGAGGACGACTTCCTGATGGACACCGGCCAGGTCGAAGCCGCGATCACCGAACGCACCAAATGCCTGCTGCCCGTGCACCTGTACGGCCAGTGCGTGGACATGGCGCCGCTCAAGGCGCTCGCCGCGAAGCACGGACTGTCCATTTTGGAGGATTGTGCCCAGGCGCACGGCGCCCGGCAGAACGGCACGATCGCGGGCACGACCGGCGACGCGGCCGCGTTCTCCTTCTATCCCACCAAGGTGCTCGGCGCGTACGGCGACGGCGGCGCGGCCATCACCTCCGACGAGAACGTGGCCGCGAAACTGCGCCGGCTGCGCTACTACGGCATGGAGGAGCGCTACTACACGGTCGAGACGCCTGCCCACAACAGCCGGTTGGACGAGGTCCAGGCCGAGATCCTGCGGCGCAAGCTCAGGCGGCTCGACGCCTACACGGCAGGACGCCGGGCGGTCGCCCAGCGCTATGTCGACGCCCTCGGCGACACCGACCTGAAGCTGCCGAAGACCGTCCCCGGCAACGAGCACGTGTACTACGTGTACGTCGTGCGGCACCCGCGCCGCGACGAGATCCTCGAACGCCTCAAGGCCTACGACATCCACCTGAACATCAGCTACCCGTGGCCGGTGCACACCATGACCGGGTTCGCCCACCTCGGCTACGAGAAGGGTTCGCTCCCGGTCACCGAGAAGCTGGCGGGCGAGATCTTCTCGCTGCCGATGTACCCCGCGCTCTCGCCCGACCTGCAGGACAAGGTCGTCCACGCGGTCCGCGAAGTGCTGTCCACCCTCTGACCACAGGAGCAAACCGTGCAAGCACGCAAACTCGCCGTCGAAGGCGCGCTCGAGTTCACCCCGCGCGTCTTCCCCGACGACCGGGGCCTGTTCGTGTCGCCGTACCAGGAGGAGGCGTTCATCGAGGCCCACGGCGGCCCGCTCTTCCCGGTGGCGCAGACGAACCACAGCCGGTCGAAACGCGGTGTGGTGCGGGGTATCCACTACACCGTGACCCCGCCGGGCACCGCGAAGTACGTCTACTGCCCCCGCGGCAAGGCCCTGGACATCGTGGTCGACATCAGGGTCGGCTCGCCGACGTTCGGCAAATGGGACGCGGTCCTGATGGACCAGGAGAACTTCCGGACGATGTACTTCCCGGTCGGGGTCGGCCACGCCTTCGTGGCGCTCGAAGACGACACCGTCATGTCGTACATGATCTCCTCGCCCTACGTGGCGGAGAACGAGCTCGCCCTCTCGCCGCTGGACCCCGCGCTGGGCCTGCCGATCGACACCGACGTCGTGCCGATCCTGTCCGAACGGGACACGGCGGCCCTCACCCTCTCCGAGGCGGAGGAGCAGGGGATGCTCCCCGACTACAACGCCAGCCTGGAGATCGAACGGCGGCTGTCCGTTCTTCCGCTCTCCGTCTGACTTTCTCTTTATCCACGCCCGGCCGACGAGGGCCATCACGGACCCGACTCGGCGCCGCCCGAACGGCGGCGCCGACCGTGATGGCCCTCGAAGGCGCGGGCGCCCGGCCGGGTAATCGTTATCCAGGGCGGGCCGGGCGACCGGCCCGCCGGGGGAAGGACGCCGAACTTGACGACCGATGGCCTTCAGCCGTCAATGGACACTTCGAAGTGGATCGCCTGGGTGCGGCGGCACCAGCGATGGTTGCTCGCGGGCGCCGTGATCGCCCTGCTCACGCAGATGGCGATCGCGATGATCACGACCGCCGTGGAACAGTCCCCGACCATCGACGAGCCGGTCTACGTCGGCACCGCGGTGGTCTACCTCGAAGAGCACAGCCTGCGGTACAACCCCGAACATCCACCGCTGGGCAAGCTCGTCATCGCGACCGGGGTGGCCCTCACCGATCCGAAGGTCGCTCCCGGCTTCAACGGCCACGAGTGGGAACTCGGCAAGCACGTCGTCTACGAGGCGGGCAACGATCCGGAACGGCTGATGCTGTTCGCGCGGCTGCCCGTGATCCTGCTGACGTTGCTGTTCGGGCTGGTCGTCTTCGCGTTCGCGGCCGATCTGGCCGGCCGCGCCGGCGGGCTGCTGGCGCTCACTCTGTTCACCTTCTCGCCCGACGTCATCGCGCACGGCTCGCTGGCGACGCTCGACGTGCCGGTGGCCGGGTTCCTGCTGACGTCGGTCTGGCTTGTGTGGCGAGCCCGGCGCCGCCCCGGTCTCTACCTCCCGCTCGCCGGGCTCGCGCTCGGCGCGGCCACGGCCACGAAAGTGCTTTCCCTGGTGGCGGTCCCGGTGCTGATCCCGCTTGCCGTGCTGTCCGTCTGGCACGCCCGCCGCGCCCGCGGTCTCGACCTGAAGTCCCCGGCGCTGCTGATCGGGCGGGGTGTGCTGGCGGCCGCCGGGATGGCGCTGATCGCGATCGCCGTCGTGTGGGCCTCCTACCTCGTCGTGGATCCGCGGCTGCACTGGGAGACGCCGTCGGGAATGCAGCCGCTCCACGGAATGCGCACCCTCGTCGACTGGCTGCCGTTCCCTCAGCCGTTGAAGGATGGGATGCGGTTCCAGTTCGAACTCGAAGACCACGTGTGGCACAACTTCCTGTTCGGCAGGCACTACACGGGATCGCTCTGGTACTACGGGCCTGCCGCGCTGCTGGTGAAGACGCCGCTGGGCGCGATGGCGATCTGGCTGGCGGGCGCCGCCGTGCTGCTGTCGGTGCGGCGGTTGCGCCCGGCCGCGCCGTACGTGCTCCTCCCGACCGCCCTGCTGATGGCCACGGCCATGGTCATCGTCCGCGACAACGGCGTGCGGTACCTGGCCTTCGCGCCGATGTTCCTCGCCGTCGCGGCGGCCGCGGTGCTCGTCGTCCGGAAACGGTGGGTGAAGGTGGCCGCGGTGACCGTCGTGGCCTTCGCCGCGGTTAGTTCGCTGATGACGTTCCCGTACTACCTCCCGTACTCCAACGAGGCGTTCGGCGGGCCGGAGAACACCCACCGGTACCTGCTGGATTCGAACGTCGACTGGGGACAGGACCTGGGCCGCCTGGCGGACCGCCTGAAGAAGGGCTACGCGGGTGAACGCACCTGGCTCGTCTATCAGGGGAGTGGTCTGCCGTCCCACTACGGCATCGACGCCGCCGACCCGCTCACGGTGCCCGCGGACCAGGTGCACGGGGTGCTCGCCGTGTCGGATTCCGCGGTCCTGGGGGCTTTCTCCGACCCGATGGGCGGTGGCGGCACCGGCGGAGGCGGCGCCACCGGGGATCTGGAGGCGTTGATCGCCGGGAGCACGCCGGTGGAGCGGGTGGGTCACTCCATGACGATCTACCGCCGCCCGTGACGCGCTGTCGGTCCACTTGAGACAGTCGCCCCGAGTGTCGCGAAAGCCACTTTCGGGACGCCTGATGTCCCGAAAGTGGCTTTCGCGACATGTCCCGAATCGTGAGCCGCTAACGGTTTCCGGTGCGAAAAAGCCTTGGACGCGTTGACCATCGAGATCACCGAAGCCTAATTTCGGAATTGTCCACTGAGATCCGCGAAAGGTGAGACCAATGCCCGCTGCGCAGGTCAAGCAGCTGCTTCGGAGCAAGCTCAGAACATGGGGGTGGATGTACCGATGACTACCATCATCGAACCGGCCGAAGACCTTTCCGTCCTCACCGGACTCACCGAGATCACCCGGTTCGCCGGCGTGGGGACCGCGGTCTCCTCGGCGTCCTACTCGCAGGCCGAACTGCTCGAAATCCTCGGCATCGAAGACCCGAAGATCCGCTCGGTCTTCCTGAACAGCGCCATCGAACGGCGTTTCCTCACCCTGCCGCCGGAAGAGCGCGGCGGCGCCCGCGCGGCCGAACCGCAGGGCGACCTGCTCGACAAACACAAGAAGATCGCCGTCGAAATGGGCTGCCGCGCGCTCGAAGCCTGCCTGAAGTCGGCGGGAGCGACGCTTTCGGATCTGCGTCACCTGTGCTGTGTCACCTCGACCGGATTCCTCACCCCCGGCCTCAGCGCGCTGATCATCCGCGAGCTGGGCATCGACCCGCACTGCAGCCGGTCGGACATCGTGGGTATGGGCTGCAACGCCGGTCTCAACGCGCTCAACGTGGTCGCGGGCTGGTCCGCGGCGCACCCTGGCGAACTCGGCGTCGTCCTGTGCAGCGAGGCGTGCTCCGCCGCCTACGCCCTGGACGGCACGATGCGGACCGCGGTGGTCAACAGTCTTTTCGGCGACGGATCCGCGGCGCTCGCGCTCGTTTCCGGGGACGGGCGCGTGCCGGGTCCGCGCGTCCTGAAATTCGCCAGCTACATCATCACCGACGCGGTCGACGCGATGCGCTACGACTGGGACCGTGACCAGGACCGGTTCAGTTTCTTCCTCGACCCGCAGATTCCCTACGTGGTCGGGGCGCACGCCGAAATCGTCATCGACCGGCTCCTGTCCGGGACGGGTCTGCGCCGCAGCGACATCGGCCACTGGCTGGTGCATTCCGGCGGGAAGAAGGTGATCGACGCGGTCGTCGTCAACCTCGGCCTGAGCCGGTACGACGTCCGCCACACCACCGGGGTGCTCCGCGACTACGGGAACCTTTCCAGCGGCTCCTTCCTCTTCTCCTACGAGCGGCTCGCCGACGAAGACGTCGCCCGCCCGGGGGACTACGGCGTGCTCATGACCATGGGGCCTGGCTCCACAATCGAAATGGCGCTTATTCAATGGTGACGCGTAATGAGAACAACGGCGACCTGGTGCTGCGTTTCGACGGCTCCCGTCCGCTGTCCGCGGCGGCCGTCGAGGAGATCGCCGCGCTCTGTGATCGTGCCGAGGACCAGCGTGAGCCGGGGCCGGTGACCATCCACGTCACGGGTACCCCGCCGGACGGCTGGGCGAAGGGACTCGCGGTCGGCCTGGTGTCCAAATGGGAGCGTGCCGTGCGCCGGTTCGAACGCCTCGGCAGGCTCACGGCCGTGGCGGCGTCGGGCGAATGCGCCGGGATGGCACTGGATCTCCTGCTCGCCGCCGACATCCGGATCGCCGAGCCGGGCACCACCCTGCGGCTCGCCTGGGCGGGTGGCGGCACCTGGCCCGGCATGAGCCTGTACCGGCTCACCAAACAGGCCGGCGCGGCGGGCATCCGGCGGGCCGTACTGCTCGGCACCCCGATCGGGACCGACCGCGCTCTCGCCCTCGACCTGATCGACGAGGTGTCCGACGACCCGGCCGCGACCCTGTCCTCTTTGGACGGTGTACTGGACGGTGCCGAGGCGGCGATCCGGCGTCAGCTGATCTTCGAAGCGGGCTCCACCGCCTTCGAGGAGGCGCTCGGCTCCCACCTGGCCGCGGCCGACCGGGCCCTGCGGCGGGAAGCCAAATCGTGACGACGGACAGCGCGCCAGGGCTCGATCTCCGGGCCCTGGCGGGCGAGTCCCACCGGGTCGACGACGAGATCCGGGCGGCGCGCACGGCCTTCGTCGAGGCGCACGCCGAAGAGATCTACGCCGAACTGACCGACGGCCGGACGCGGTACCTGCGCCTCGACGAACTCGTCCGCGCCGCCGCGCTCGCCTTCCCCGGTCTGGTGCCCTCGGAGCAGCAGATGGCGGCCGAGCGGTCGCGTCCGCAGGCGGAGAAGGAAGGTCGCGAGATCGACCAGGGCATCTTCCTGCGCGGGATCCTGCGCGCGCCGAAGGCCGGTCCGCATCTGCTCGACGCCATGCTCCGGCCCTCCGCCAGGGCACAGCGGCTGCTGCCCGAATTCCTCGAGACCGGTGTGGTGGAGATGGAGGCCGTCCGGCTGGAACGCCGCAACGGCGTCGCGCATCTGACCCTGTGCCGCGACGACTGCCTGAACGCCGAGGACGCTCAGCAAGTCGACGACATGGAGACGGCGGTCGATCTGACGCTGCTCGATCCGTCCGTCCGGATGGGACTGGTGCGGGGCGGGGTGATGAGCCACCCCCGCTACCTGGGGCGCCGCGTGTTCTGTGCGGGGATCAACCTGAAGAAGCTCAGCGCGGGCGAGATCCCGCTCGTGGATTTCCTGCTGCGGCGGGAAACGGGCTACATCCAGAAGATCTTCCGCGGTCTGCTGACGGACGATTCTTGGCACTCCAGGTTCACCGACAAGCCGTGGATGGCGGCCGTCGATTCCTTCGCCATCGGCGGCGGAACCCAGTTGCTGCTGGTCTTCGACCACGTGCTGGCGGCGTCCGACGCGTACCTCAGCCTTCCTGCGGCGAAGGAGGGGATCATCCCCGGGGTCTCGAACTTCCGGCTTTCCCGCATCGCCGGACCACGGGTGGCCCGCCAGGTGATCCTCGGTGGCCGCAAGCTCCAGGCGGGCGAGCCGGACGCGCGGTCGATCGTCGACGAGGTCGTCGCGCCGGAGGAGCTGGACGCGGCGATCGACGGCGCGCTCGCCCGGTTCGACGGGGAAGCCGTGGTCGCCAACCGGCGCATGCTGAACCTGGCCGAGGAACCACCTGAGGAATTCCGCCGGTACATCGCGGAATTCGCGCTGCAGCAGGCTTTGCGCATCTACGGCGCGGACGTGATCGGCAAGGTGGACGGTTTCGCGGTGGGCTCGCGATGAACGGGGTCCGGTACGAGAAGAAGGACCACGTCGCGTACGTGACGATGGACCGGCCCGAAGTGCTGAACGCGATGGACCGGCGGATGCACGCGGAACTCGCCGGGATCTGGGACGACGTCGAAGCCGACGACGACGTCCGGGTGGCAGTCCTGACCGGCGCGGGGGATCGCGCGTTCTCGGTCGGACAGGATCTCAAGGAACGCGCGCGGCTGACCGAGAAGGGCGTCGAAGCGTCGACGTTCGGCAGCAGCGGTCAGCCGGGCCATCCGCGGCTGACCGACCGGTTCACCCTGTCCAAACCGGTGGTCGGCCGGGTGCACGGCTACGCACTGGGCGGCGGTTTCGAACTGGCGCTCGCGTGCGACATCGTCGTCGCCTCCGACGAGGCGGTCTTCGCGCTGCCGGAGGTCCGCCTCGGCCTGATCGCCGGGGCGGGCGGGGTGTTCCGGTTGCCGAGGCAGCTTCCGCTGAAGGTGGCGATGGGCTATCTGCTGACCGGGCGCAGAATGGACGCGGCGACGGCACTCCAGTACGGACTCGTCAACGAAGTCGTGCCGTTCGCCGAATTGGACCGGCGCGTCGCCGAATGGACGGACGATCTGGTGCGCGCCGCCCCGCTTTCGGTCCGCGCGATCAAGGAGGCCGCGCTGCGCTCGCTCGACCTCCCGCTCGAAGAAGCGTTCAAAACCTCGTATCCGTGGGAAGAACGACGACGGACCAGTGTGGACGCGAGCGAAGGACCCCGTGCCTTCGCCGAGAAACGGGATCCGGTCTGGACGGGTCGCTGAATTCGGGTTGGACCGTTGTTCCGTGTGGCGAATGGTGGAACATTCCGGGGTAGAGACTTTCTCGCTCGAATAACGCCGGGTTTGTTTCTTCGTTCACCCGAGACCGCCGGCCGGGCCGGAAATCCCGGCTTTCCTTCCACCCGGTGCCGGCAGAAATCCTGGAATCTGTGATGACAACGCTCGCCACGGTCGAACTCGACAACCAGCGCATCGACCGGATGGTCCCACTGGTCACGCCCGCCCTGCTGCACCACGAACTGCCACTCGGCGCCAACGCGGCCGACACGGTGCGCCAGGGCAGGGAAAACGTCCTGCGCGTCCTCGACGGCACGGACGACCGGTTGCTCGTGATCGCCGGACCCTGTTCCATCCACGATCCCGCGGCCGCACTCGAATACGCCGACCGGCTCGCCGCCCTCGCCGGCCGGTTCGCCGACGATCTGCTGGTCGTCATGCGCGTGTACTTCGAGAAGCCGCGTACGGTCGGCGGCTGGAAGGGGCTCATCAACGACCCGCATCTCGACGGCACCGGCGACGTCAACCGCGGCCTGCGCATCGCCAGGGACCTGCTCCTCGAACTCGCCGAGGGCGGCCTGCCCGCCGCGTGCGAATGGCTGGACACCACCATCCCGGCGTACCTCGCCGACACCGTCTCGTGGGGCGCGATCGGCGCCCGCACGGTGGAAAGCCAGAACCACCGCATGCTGGCCAGCGGGCTGTCCATGCCGGTCGGTTTCAAGAACCGCCGCGACGGCGATGTCACTGTCGCCGTCGACGCCATCCGCGCCGCCGAAGCGCGCCACGTCGTCCCCGGCGTCGATCCCAGCGGCCTGCCCGCGATCCTGCACACGGTCGGCAATCCGGACTGTCACCTCGTGCTGCGCGGCGGCAACAGCGCGCCCAACCACAACCCGGCGTCCGTCCGCGCGGCGCTCACCACCCTGCAGAACGCGGGACTGCCGCGGCGGGTGGTGATCGACGCCAGCCACGACAACAGCCGCAAGGACCACCTGCGGCAGGCCGTCGTCGCCGGCCAGATCGCCGAACAGATCAAGAACGGTCAGCGCGGCATCGTCGGCGTCATGCTCGAATCCAACCTGAAGGCGGGCCGCCAGGACCTCCACCCCGACCGCCCGCTCACCTACGGCCAGTCCATCACGGACGCCTGCATCGACCTCGCCGCCACCCAGGAGGTTCTCCAGTCGCTCGCCACGGCGACCGCCGCCCGCCGCTCCGGCGTGCGCGCGCTCTGATCACGCGAGTTACGCCCCCACGCACGCGAGTTACGCCCCCACGCACGCGAGTTACGCCCCCAAGCACGCGAGATGCGCGTCTGATCACGCGAGTTCGCCGTTCAATCACGCGTGTCGTCCGTCTGGTCACGCGTGTCGTCCGTCTGATCACGCGTGTGCGCTATCCGATCGACTCGGCGCAGCCCATCGCGGTGTTCGGCGCGGCGTCGCCCCGGGTGCGTTCGAGATGCGCCTCGCCCCAGACCCGGACGCCCTCGACCACCGGCAGGACCGTGACCCCGTAAGGAGTGAGCCGGTAGATGACCGGGCCGGAACCGGCCCGGTCACCACGCGTTCGACGAGCCCGTCGGCCTCGAGTTCGCGCAACTGCTCGGCCAGCACCTTGGGGGTGATGGGGGCACCCCGGCGGCGGAGGCCGGCGAAATGAGTCTCGCCGTGAGCGAGCCAGTACAACAGGGTCAGTTTCCATTTCCCGCCGATCGCGGCGAACGCCGCGGCCATCGGACAGCCGGGCAGCGGGTTGGGACGCGGAAGGTTACCCGCAGGTGCCTTCTTGTCCATGGTCGTCCTCCGCTCGGATAGTCGGACCATGACCGTGCCATACAAACGAATCCTGACGGTGGGCCTTTCGGCCCTGATGCTGATCGCCTCGGCGGCGTCGGGCGCCGCGTCGACCTCGGGCACCGATCCTCAGCGGGCTTTCGACTGGGAGATCGGCACCTGGCGTTCCACGGTGCGGGTGCTCGCCGAGCCGCTTTCGGAATCCGCGGACCAGTGGCTCCAGTTCGCGGGCACCAGCACCGTCCGCCCGCTCATGGACCGGCGGGCGAACGCCCTCGAATTCGAGGTCTCGGGTCCCGACGGGCGCATCGACGCGCTTAACCTGCGGCTGTACGAACCGCAGGCGGGGCGGTGGAGCTTGACCTTCGTCAACATGCGGGACGGCCTGCTCACTCCATCGGTCCACGGCGGGTTCCGCGACGGTGTCGGTGAGTTCCACGGCGACGACCAGCTCGGCGGACGTCCGATCAAGGTGCGCTTCCTCGTCTTCCGGCACGGCCCGGACGAGGCGCGTTTCGAGCAGGCGTTCTCGGCCGACGGCGGGACGACCTGGGAGACGAACTGGGTCGCCGTTGATCACCGGATCCGCCGCTGACGGCCTGGGCGAAGGGGACGGTCTGGACCGGCCGACCGATTCATGCCCATACGCAAGGTCTCGCGAGGAGGCAAACCGGACCGTGTCCTCACTGTGTGGATTTTGGGGCGTTGGACGACCCGAAATCCACACAGTCCGGCGAGACCGTCCCTGTCACGACCAATTCGGGAGAGGGTGTGTGGAAATAGGGACACTCAACGTCCCTATTTCCACACACCCCCAACCAACGCCACTCCCGACCACCCGCTATCCGGCACCGTCGAGCAATGCCAGCTCCTCCTCGCTCAACCGGATGCCGCCCGCCGCGACGTTCTCCTCCAGATGCCGGGGGTCGCCGGTCCCGGGGATGGCGAGCACGTGCGCGCCGCGGTGCAGGGTCCAGGCGAGCCGGATCTGCGCCGGGGTCGCGTCGTGTGCCGCGGCGACCTTCGCGACCTCGGCCTGTCCCGGAACGGCGTCCGGCGCGGCGGCGCCGGGAAGCGAAGTGGTGACGGCGAAGAACGGCACGAACGCGATGCCGTGTTCGCCGCACAGGTCGAGCAGCGCGTCGTCCTCCCGGTCGGCCAGGCCGTAGCGGTTCTGCACGCAGACCACCGGAGCGATCGCCAGGGCCTCGGTCAGCTGGTCCGCCACGACGTTGGAGACACCCAGATGGCGGATCAAGCCGGCCTCGCGCAGTTCCGCCAGCGCGCCGAAATGTTCCGCCACCGAGCCGGGCTCCTTGCCCATCGCGGCGCCCCAGCGCAGATTGACGACGTCGAGGTGGTCGAGGCCGAGCTGCCGGATGTTCTCCTCCACCTGGCCGCGGAGCTGATCCGGGCGCGCGAAGGAGAATTCGCCGTCGCGGTCGCGGCCCGCGCCGACCTTCGTGGTGATCACGAGGCCTTCGGGGTAAGGCTGGAGCGCGGTGGCGATCAGTTCGTTCGCCGAGCGCGTGGGCGTGAAGTAGAACGAAGCGGTGTCGATGTGGTCGACGCCGAGTTCGATCGCTCGGCGCAGGACGGCGATCGCGCTTTCGCGGCTCTTGGGCTTCTCGTCCCACGGCATCCCGGTCAGCCGCATCGCGCCGAGCCCGATCCGGTTGACGGTGAGGTCCCCGAGCCGCCAGGTTTCGTGAAAGTTCGTCATGACCACCAGCGTCGTGACGAGGCCGTCCGTAGTCAGAAAACGGCAACAACCTGCCACCGGGTCGCGCGGTTGAGGCAGTATCGATGTCATGCGGACGAGTGATGCGGTCACGGTCGTGCGCGGCGAGGAAGAGCTGTTCCGCCGGGTCGGGCACCTGTTCTCGACCGTGACCGACATGGCGTGCGCGGCCAACGACCTCGCGACCTGGGTCGCCGCCCACGGAGCTGGCGAGATCGCCGAGCGCCGGGCCGGCGAGGTCCGGATCCGCAAGATCTACCGGGCCGGTCTGCTGCTCGACCCGGGCGCCGCGCAGGAGCTCGCGAGGGTCCGCGACCGGCATGGAGCCCAGGTCCGTATTTCCACCGAGGACGTCAACGAGACGATCGTGATGGACGGCAGGCTGGTCATCCTGGCGGGGGACCTCGTCGCCGGGCAGCGCGGCTACAGCGTCATCACCCAGCCCGAGACCGTCCAGGGCGTGATGTCGCTGTTCGAGGCGACCTGGCGGGCGGCGACCGAGCTCGCCGTCTTCGACGCGCGGGTGTCCGAGATTCGTCGGCTCGCGCCCGCGGTGCTGGACCTGCTCGGCAGCGGCGTCAAGGACGAAGCCGCCGCCCGGAGCCTCGGCCTCGGCGTGCGGACCTACCGGCGCCGGGTGGCCGAGCTGATGGCCGCACTCGGTGCCGAGTCCCGCTTCCAGGCCGGCGTCCGGGCGCGCGAGCTGGGCTTGGTCTAGACGCCCGCCCAATCGGGGAGCGGTTCGCACGCGTCCCGCCAGGACGGCGGAAGGCCCTCGGTCCCGACACGGGTCGCGACGATGCCTCCGACGATGGCGCAGGTGGTGTCGACGTCGCCACCGGCGCCCGCTGTGGTCCAGAAGGCCGTCTCGTAGTCGTCGAGGTTCCGGGCCGCGGCCCACAGGGCGAACGGCACCGTGTCGTGGGCGCCGGTGTGGCTGCCGTTGCCCAGCTCGTGGGCGGCGGTCGCGGCCGAGGGCTCGCCGGCGAGGCGGACGGCGGTTCGGACACCGTCGTGGACGCGGCCCGGCGGCACCCGCCGCAGCACCTGGTCGAGGAAGTCCTTCGGGGCAGGCGGGTCAGGGGTGGCGGCCAGCGAGGCGGCGACCGCGACCGCGATCGCGCCGGCCACCCCGTCCGGATGGGTGTGGGTCACCTCGGCCGAAAGCGCGGCCTGGCGCGCGGCCTCGCCGGGATCGCCGCCGAACCAGGCGCCGAGCGGTGCGACCCGCATCGCCGCGCCGTTGCCCCAGGAACCCTGCCCGTCGAACAGATCCGCGACCAGTTCACGCCACGAGCCGCCCTCGCGGACGAGACGCAGCAAACGGTTCATGGACGGGCCGTAGCCCCGGTCGAAGTCGTGACGCGTCGCGAAACTCGTGGCCAGCAGGTCCTGGTCGACCTGGCCTGCCCGGTCCAGGACCGTGAAAACGGAACACGCCATCTCGGCGTCGTCGGTCCATTGCCACGGGCCGGGCGGTGTCTGCCGCCGCGCCCAGTGGTCGCGATTTTCAGGGACGAAGAACTGGGAACCCAGCGCGTCGCCGAGGGCCAAGCCGGACAGGGAGTTCAAGGCGCGAGTGCGCCGATCGATGGTCATCGCGGCCCATCCTGGCAAAGGTCCCCAGTTCCGGAAAGGCGTTTTCCGCGCACTCACCCGCCCCCCGACCGGGTGAGCTTCGGCTGCTGGCGGTCGGTGCCGAGAGGGTAAGATCTCTGCGCCGAGGATGCCGGTGAAATCTTCCGGGAACCAACGCGCCGCCGGATGCGTCGGTGTACACGAACGGCATCGACGCGTTTCGGGAAACGGCGCGCACACGTGGGTGTGAACTCATAGGGTGCGCGGGTAGACATCGTGGGTCAGGCAAGCACGCGCGCAGGCGCCGGACTGGAGGGATCATTAATGACTCGCCGATTCGATCCAGAGCAGATCGCCGCACTGGCCAAGAAGGTCGGCGGTCTCAAGGACGGCTACAGCGGCACGGGCAAGGATCTCGGCGACGGCGATCCCGGAGGCGCGTTCGGCGACCTGAAGAATGCGGCCAGCACGGGGACCACGATGAAGGGTTTCCACCGCGGCGTGAACGCCGAACTGGCGGCCGCCGCGAAGCTCGTCGACGCCGCGTCGAACGCGCTGGCCAACGCCGCGCAGCGGATGCGGAACGACGAAGCCGCGGGTGTCGACACCCTCCGCGGCAACGGTCGCGAGCGGGACTGATCGGACTGAAGACGGGAATCAGGGGGATTTACCGATGACCACCGCGGAGCGGAATCCGAGCACGCTCGACGACCCGTCGCACGACCGCCCGAAGTCGCTGGACGCCATCGACAAGCACGCCCAGCAGACGCAGAAGCTCAACTCGGGCGCGGTCAACGACCAGGCCAGGAAGGTCGGCGGAGCCGCCACCAGGGCCAACGACCTCGGAGACGATCTCAAGGTCTTCCGCGACGACGTCCTGCGCCACTGGGAGGGCAAGGACGCCGACGCCGTCGCCGACCACCTCGAAAAGCTCGGCAAGGCCAGCTACAAGGTGAGCGACAAGGCCGAGGCGGCCAAGAACATCCTCCAGCGGGTGTCCGAGATCCTCGACGAGGTCAAGAAGAAGGTCGCACAGCTCGCCCAGGAAGCCAACGACAAGGACGCGGACAACCGCAAGCTGATCGACTCGGCTCGCCGCCGGAAGAACAGTTCCGAGGACGACAACGAGATCGCCGCCGCCGCGTCGGACATCGAGCGGCTCCGGCAGCTCAACGAAAAAGACTCGAACAGCAAGAAGGACGAGATCGAGAAGGCGCTCGACGACGCCGAGAAACAGATCGACGATCTCCTCAAGCCGCTCGGCCTGGAGATCGAAGGCGGTTTCATCGAGCTCATCCCCGCCGACGACGGCCAGACCACGGCGTCGAGCGTCAACGCGAAGCCGGTCAACTCCAACCTCAGCAGCACACCCAGCTACGGCGGGGGAGACGGCGGCGGTGGTGGAGGCGGCGGCGGTGGCGGTGGCGGCCCCGCCGGGGTGCCGGGCGACGGCAGGCCCGCGAAGCCGATCGACGCCCGTGGCGACAACCCGGCGAAGATCGCCGAGCAGTTCCTCGGCCGCAACGCCGGCGACCTCAAGGGCAGCGGCGAGCTGCCCGCCATGCAGTCGTGGGTCCCGAACAACGTCAACTGCGCGAACTTCGTCTCCGGCTGTCTCGAGGCGGCGGGCCTGATCGACAAGGGGCAGGCCAGTGCCTCGGTCGCGGGCCTGACGGCCAACCTCGAAGCGGACGGCTGGAAGTCGGTGCCGCTCTCCGAAGCGAAACCCGGCGACGTGGTGATCTCGAACAACGGCGGGCACGTCGTGCTGTACGCGGGCGATGGCCAGTTCATCGGCTCGAACAACGTCAACCCCGACGGTTCGCAGAAGATCAGCATGGGCGGCGGTGGCGGCCTCGTGAAGATCCTCACCCCGCCGACCTGATCCGACAGAACGCCGTAGCAGCACCGGGCCGGCTGACGCGTTCGATCGCGTCGCCGCCCGCCAGTGGGAGGTAGCTTGATGTACACCCCGTCCGCACGACCCGTTCCGGTGTCGCTGAACCCCGGCGACCCGGTCCGGGAAGCGGTACTCGCGGCCGCCACCGCCCGGCTCGACCAGGAATTCGGCGATCGGGTCCAGGTCGCCGTGGAACAGCTCGACCGGCTCGGCCCCTGGGTGTTCCTGCAGGGGACGATGCGCGGCACGGAACCCGGTCGTTCGTACTACGCCGGCACCATCTACGAGAACAAGCGGGCCGACGGCGTCATGTCCGACGTCTACGTCGCCCTGCTCAAGAAGCGGAGCGAGACGGGCGTCGACGACGACCCGCGGTCCTGGCGGGTGGCCAACTGCGCCATCGGCCCGACCGACGTCGCCTGGCTGACCTGGCCGGACGAGCACGAGGTGCCGCAGGAGCTCTTCGGGTTCTGACCGTTTACGAGACCCAGTCCGGGAGGGCGCGGGCGATCTCGCCGGGAGAGGGCATCAGGGCGATCTCCCCGGCGATCGACCTGGCCGCGTCGCGATGGTCGTTCCGCCCCAGCAGGTTCCCGACGTGTGCGGCGACGGCTTCCGCGCTCGGTTCGCCGGGGGGAAGACTCAGCGCGGCGCCCGCCGCGCACAGGGCTTCGGCGTTGGCGAACTGGTCGGCCCCCTGCGGGAGGACCAGCTGCGGGACGCCGGCGGACAGTGCGCCGAGTGTCGTGCCGCTGCCGCCGTGGTGCACGACCACGTCGGCGTGCGGCAGCAGCTCGGCTTGCGGGATCCACTCCCGCACCGTCACGTTGTCGGGCACGGCGCCGAGTTCCTCCGGGCGGACCCGGCCAGAGGCGACCACCACGTCCGCGCCGAGCGGAGCCAGCCCGCGGATCACGGTGCCGAGGAGTTCCGGCGTGCCGAAGGCGGTGCCGAGCGTCAGATAGATCAGCGGGCGAGCGGACTTTTCGACGCGCCACGGTGGTGTCGCCGGTTCGGAATAGGGCACGGGACGCAGCGCGACGCGTTCGGCCGTCGCGAGGAAGTTCTTGTCCTGCAAGGACTGTGGGCAGATGTCGAGATGCGGCCGGTCGGGCCTCGTCGGCGGTGCGAGCCCGATCCCGTCGGGGAACATGCGGCCGAACCCGTGCCAGAGACCGGGGATCCCGGCGCGCTCCGCGGCGATGGCCACCCCGGGTTGTCCCCATTCGTGCACGACGAGGTCGGGCCGTAGCCGGGCCAGATCCGCTTCGATGTCCTCGGCGTAGATCTCATAGAACGCGTCCGCCGGGCGAAAGGGCCTGAGACCGTTCCTGAGCAGCGGCGGGTGGACGTGCTCTCCGGCCGCGAAATGCACCTCGTGCCCGGCGTCCCTGGCGGCGATCGCGAGCGGGATCAGCGGATACGTATGACCGACCGACGCGAGGCTGGCGAAGAGGATCCGCATACGCTTCCATTCCAGATGTTCGAAACAGATGGTGAGAACATCTGAAGGTTAGCGCGGATCTCTGGTGCGCGCCGCGACGGGCTGCGGATCCGCCAGCAGCACGATCATGTCCAGCGCCCGTTCGAGGTCGCCGTGGGCGCGCACGGGGTCCGGATTGGCCACGTACTGGAGGATCAGGCCGTCGACCGAGGCCAGCGCCAGTCGTCCCAGCGTGTCGAACCCGACGGCGCAACGTTCGCCGGCGGCGATGGCGGCCTGTTCGCAAAGCCTGGTCACGAGCGAGATGTAGGCGTCGTACTGGGATCGGGCGAGGTCCGGCGTGTCGCTTCGCAACGAGTAGTTGGACAGCTCGTACTGCATGATCTGCAGCCCGACGTCGCCTTCGACGAGTTTGTCCCAGAACGTCGTGATGCCCGTCCGGAGCGCGTGCTCGAAGCCCCTGTCCGGGTCGAGGCCGCTGCGCAGCGCGTCGGAGATGTCGTCGACGACCGTGCCGATGACCGCGCGCAACAGCTGGTCCTTGCTCGGGAAGACGTAGTGCAGGGTGCCCAGTGAGATCCCCGCCTCGGCGGCCACCAAGCGGAGCGTGGTCCCGGGTACGCCGATCCTGCTGAGCACCCGGATCGCCGCGGTGACGATCTGTCCCTCGCGTTCCGCCGCCTTCACGTAGGCCATCCGGCTTCTCCTTCGTCGATCGTGTCCGAGTTTCGCATATCGGCCTTGTGGCGGGACGGAGCCGTGTCCTACTTTGAGTCGGACAACCGACCGACAAATTGGGGAGTCTGCTGTGCGCACTGTCGATGTCGTGGTGATCGGAGCGGGCCTCGCGGGGTTGACGGCCGCTCGGGCGCTGACCGGTGCGGGCCGCACGGTCGCCGTGCTGGAGGCGCGGGACCGGGTGGCGGGCCGCAACCTCGGCCATGAGCTGGTCAACGGGGTCCCGGTCGAGCTGGGCGGCCAGTGGATCGGCCGGACGCAGACCGAGGTCCTGAAGCTGGTCGCCGAGCTCGGCCTCGAGACATTTCCGACCTACGACGACGGAGCGGCGGTGACGGTCTACAACGGCAGGCGCACCACCTACACCGACGTGACCTTCGGGCTCTCCGATCAGGCGGTGCTCGAAGTCGGCCGGATGAAGTTCGAACTCGAGGCGCTGGCGGACACCGTGTCGCTCGCCTCGCCGTGGACGTCACCCGCGGCCGCGGAGCTGGACCGCAAGACCCTGGACGAATGGCTTCGCGCCGCCACCGATGACGCCGAGGCCCTCGCGTTCTGGGGAGCCGTCGTCCCCGCGGTGTTCTCCGCGGAGCCGGCGGAGATGTCGTTGCTGCACTTCCTGTTCTACGTCAAATCCGCGGGGTCGCTGGACGTCCTCGTCGCCACCACCGGCGGCGCGCAGGAGCTGCGCGTCGTGGGCGGTACCCACCTGATCTCCGAGCGGCTCGCCGAACAACTGGGCGACGTCGTCACGCTCGGCGCACCGGTTCGCGGTATCGCCCACCACGCGGACGGGGTCGAGGTGCGCCACGACGGCGGGCGGATCGCCGCCCAGCGGGTGATCGTGGCGATCCCGCCCACGCTGGCGGGGCGGCTGCACTACGAACCGCCGCTCCCGGCGGCGCGCGACGGGCTGACCCAGCAGATCCCGATGGGCAGCGTGATCAAGGTGCAGGTGGCCTACGCGGCGCCGTTCTGGCGTGAGGCCGGGCTCAACGGCTTCGCGTTCAACCTGGACGACCCGCTGTGCGTCACCCTGGACAACTCGCCGCCGGACGGCTCCTGCGGCGTACTCGTCGGATTCTTCGAGGGTGCCCATGCCCGCGAAGCCGCCCGCCTGTCGCCCCGGGAACGCCGCGAGGCCGCGGTGGCCACGCTGGTGAACCAGTTCGGGCCGGAAGCGGCGGAACCGATCGATTACGCCGAACAGAACTGGATGGAGGAGGAGTACACCCGGGGCTGTTACGGCGGCCGCCTCGGCGCCGGCGGGTGGACCCAGTACGGCGCCGCGCTGGCCGAACCGGTCGGGCGAATCCATTGGGCGGGCGCGGAGACCTCCGACATATGGAATGGCTACATGGACGGCGCCGTCCGTTCCGGGCATCGCGCCGCGGCCGAAGTGCTCGCTCGCCTGGAGAGGTGAACGCGGGCTATTGAGCGGTAAGGCAAACGTGTTGTGTCGCGAGCGGGAAGCCGGCCTGTAGGGCTGACCATGACCAGAGCTCGCCAATGCCCGATTGGAGCGCTTCGCGCCGGGGGTCGTGAGTGGCAATGATCGTTCTAACCCTCTTTTTCACTCACGACCCCGCGCATAAAGGTATGAATCGGGCGTTCCGTGGACACCAGGCCTGACTAGCCCTTCGATAAGTCCCGGTGTCAGGGGCGGTAGATCTCCTTGACCGTGGTGATCTGGTCCTCGCCGTTCACGCTGATCCGCGCGAGCACCGGGTTGCCGTCCCGCAACTGCTGGATCAGCTGGTCCTTGCCGCACGGCAGGTCGCCGTAACCCTCGTCGTCGATGGTGACCGATTCGCCGGGGCACAGGGTGGCCGCGCTGAACACCTCGGCGCCGGACCGCAGCGGAAGCCGGTACGTCTTGCCGCCGGACTGGTCGGCCATCAGCTGGAAGCGGACCATCCGCAGATTGGCGTCGTATCCGGTGAACCGCACGTCCTGCGTGGTGTCCGGGAATTCGCGGTTCTGTCCGGCGGGTGCCTTTCCGCCGCCCGCAGGCCTGGTCTCCAATTGCAGGGAGCTGTTCGGCACGCCGCAGACCACCTCGGTCCCGGATTCCGTCAGACGGGCACAGGTCCATTTGCCCTGAACGTCGAGCACCCGCTCGCCGGGGCCTTCGGCCTGCGGCAGTTTCTCGTAATACTCGGTGATCACGTTGTACGCCTCGGTGCAGCCCGGTGTGGTGCCGTCGGTCGCGGCCACCGCGATCAGATCCATCCGCGGCCGCCCGGGGGCGCCGACCTGGCCGCCGTGCTTGCTGCAGTTGACATCGCCGTTGGTCGACTCGGCGCCGGAGCCGCCGGCGGCCGCCCCCTGGCCGCCACCCGCCTGCGCCTGTTCGACGGCCGCGTTCTTCACCGGAGAACCATTTCCCGCGACATTGTTCCCGCCGCACGCGGAAAGGAGTGCGGTGGCGGCGAACGCCCCGCCCGCAATGGCGATTTTGACCGTCCTCTTCGCGGTGAATTTCATTTCAGCGCCCCTCTCGCATCCGTTGTTCGTAGCTTTGTCCGGAAGACGCCGGAAGCGGAATGGGGTTGCTTCGAAAGGCCGGTGTGGCGCAGAGGTGCCCGAAGGTCCGGACCGCCGTGTCCACGAGGGCACGACCTCGGTTCGCCGCGCAACCTCCCCGGCATCGGCCGCCGGGGAGGTCGCGAAGGCGGTTACGGGATGACGCGGTTGCGCAGGTTGTTCGGGTACGGGCCTTCACCGTGGATGTTCAGCTCGTTGTTCACCTCGAAGCTGTAATACGGGTGCGAGCTGAAATAGCTGTCCAAATTGGTGCCGCCGAAGCAGATCAGGTCCGCGCCGCCGGCCGCCCTCGGCCCGTTGCACAGGCTGAGCGTCGGGTACCGGAAGGAATCCACCGGCCGGAAACCGGCACCGCCGGGGCCGGGAACGGGCAGATGCCCGATCAGCCCGCCGGGGTCGCCCGGCCAGTTCGACTCGACGGGCTGCCGCCGCCCGTCCGCGAACAGCACGCCCTGGATGTTCCGTCCGGGCGGCTCGGTTTCGAGCACCGTGCCCGCGACGAGGGCGCCGAGGCTGAAACCGACGATGTAGACCTTCGTTTCGAGGTCGCAGCCATAGGTGACATAGAGGTTGTAGAGCGCCGTCCGGAGATTGGCGACACCCGCGTCGACGTCGGCGTACAGATTCACGTCCCCGGCGCCGTTCGGATACGGAATGCGCACCGGGTCGGCGCCGCCGGGCGCGAACGCCCGGTCCAGGAGTTTCTGCGCTCCGCCGTCCTGATACCCCGGTACGACGAACATGACGGGCCCGCACGGGCCGTCCGGCCGTGCGGGCGCCGCCTGCGCCGTGCCCGCACCGGCGATGGCGCCCGCCAGGGTGACGACGGACAGGACGGCGGTCGCGAGCAGACGTGCTCCGGTTCTTTTCATCGGTTTCTCCCCACTGTCGGGTTTGCCCGCCGAACGCTAATGAGCGCCGATGAAATACCGATGAAATGCGGGGAATTACGGCCGTCCTGCCCACTTTCGGGTGAAATCGCCGTTATGGCCTCAAGGTCCGTGGTGAATTGCGGTCGGCTATGCCCTGGTGTTGACGCTGACGGGCCGGGAACCGGTCCGGGGGACGCCGCCTTGGAGGGTGGAGGAGATGCCGACGCGGGTGGAGCAGTTGATGACCTGGTAGTGCAGGTGATAGTCGGTGGACGCCCCGGTGGTGCCGGACCAGCCGACGACCCGGCCCTGCGGAACCCAGGTGCCCGCGTTGTAGAGAGCCCGGTTCAGGTGTGCGTAGTGCGTGCAAGTGCCGTTGGAGTGCCGGATGATCACTTCGATGCCGTTCTGCCAGTAGGGCGACCAGTCCGAGACGAGGATTTGGCCGCCCTGTGCGGCGGAAACCTCGTAGTTGGCGGGAAGAGCGAAATCCCAGGCGTATTCGTTGTAAGGGCCGGTGTGGGAGAAGGTTCCTTCAGGGCCCTGGGAGACGGTGTAGGCCTCGCCCGCCGGGAATGGCAGTTCGTAGTAGTAGTTCGCGGCCGAAGCCGTGCCCGAGCCGGTGATCGAGAGACCGGCGGCCATCAGTACGGCGGCCGCGATCGTGCCGAGCCTGCGCGGCGATGCCTTTCCGGTGATGCCCATGGCGTCCTCGCTTTCCGAGCGATCAAGGCCCTGTCCCGTCGGCAGGGCACCCCTGACTAAACAGGCAGGCCACGGCTCGGACAATGGTGCGTTCAGGGCTTGCGCGGAGACGGCGAAAGGGTTATCGAGGGCACGTGTCCCGTCGGCCGGCGCGACCGGACCTCGGCGTCGATGGTCCACAAAGGACGCTAAGCCGCAACACGTCACCTTCGCTGGGCTGACGATGCGTCCGCTGTCCTTTGAGGACGGACGCGGCCCGCCGGCCGCGTCACCGGCGCCCGGCGTTCAGGACGACGAGGAACTGCCCTCCGCCCCGCTCGACGCCCGCGGTCACCGGCAATCCCGGAACCAGGCGGGAGAACCGGTCTTCGAGCCACTCCGCGGCTTCCTTGGCGTCTCGCTCCGTCGGGCAGCGGGCGACCAATTCGCGGCCTCCCTTGCGCTCCAGCCGTCCGGCGACGGTGATCAACGGCGCGGGGTCGGCCACGTGGAGGCGGTCCGGCCAGGCGATGACCACCTTGACCGCGCCCTTGCGGGTGTTGCACCCGCGATGCGCGAGCCGCTCGGGGATCTTGGCCTTCCGGTCGGCGGTCCGGCTGTCCACACTGGGCCCGCGCGGGTCGTTCACCGACATGTCCGGGTCGACCGGTTCGTCGCACACCCAGCAGCGCCAGCCGTCGCGCTCGGCCACGTCATCGAGAAGACTCATCCGGTCAACCTAGCCTGCCGGTTCCTGGCGACGCCCGGGGCGCGGGTGTCGCGAAAGCCACTTTCGGGACATCTGACGTCCCGAAAGTGGCTTTCGCGACGTCGCCTACTTCGTGCAGTGGATCCCGGCTTCACCCCGGTACATCACGAAGCTGATCTTCACCGAGTACAGGTGGATGGTCACGCACTGGTCGGGCGTGTACCCGTAGACGGAGGCGTGGTCGTAGGCCTGCTGCAACGCCGTCCGCTTGGCCGAGGCCGACGTCTTCTCCACGGTGGTCCCGAGGAACGCCCGGGTCTCCGCGGCGCTCGCCACCCCCGGCGCGAGTGTCATGAGTCCCGCGAGGGCCACGGCGGCCCCCGTCGCGCGGGCGATCGTCCTGTTCATGCTTTCCCCTTTCATCGCTGGCAGTAGAGCTCGGCGATCGCGCTGTAGTAGTAGAAGTGCGACCGGACGTCGGACGCGCGGACGTAGCACTGCGAGTCCAGCCAGTTCGTGTTCCGGGCGTACATCCGGGCGACCTTTTCCGCCGACCCGATGGCGTCCGACGGGCCCGGACCGATGCCGGAGCCGTAGAAGTATGCGGTCTCCACGGCGAGTGCCGGCGTCGCCGACACGGTCATCGCGGCGGCCGCCAGTGCCACCGCGGTCAGCAACTTCTTCATGGGAGCTCCCCCTTCTGGGTCGTCAGCCAGAATCGACTGACTCCCTTCAGTCATTCATCTCAGCTAACGTGGTGACCGTAAGGGACCCCGGGAGTCCATGTCAACTCATGTGAACGACTAGCTTGTCGAGATTCATTTCAGCTTACGGAGGTGAAGATGACCGAACCACGGGTGACCACGCTCACCGACCGGATCGACCGCCTCTTTCAGGTGGTCCGGCGGCCCAACGGCGAGCAGCACAGCCACGAGGAGGTGGCGCGGGCCTGCCGGGAGAGCACCGGTGAGTCGTTCTCCGCCGCGTACCTGTGGCAGCTGCGGACCGGCCGCCGGGACAACCCGACCAAACGGCACCTCGAAGCGCTCGCGGCGTTCTTCCAGGTGCCGCCCGCGTACTTCTTCGACGACGAACAGGGAAGGGCCCTTGCCGAAGAGGTCGAGTTGCTGGGAGCGTTGCGCAACACCGCGGTGCGCAACCTGGCGTTGCGCGCGGTGACGCTGTCCGAGGAGGGGCTCGGCACCGTGTCCGACATCGTCGAGGCGATCAAACGGCGCGAGGCCATGCGTGACCAGGGGGAGTAGCCATGCTGGGCAGGAAGAGCGCGCTCTGGCGCAGATGTGAGCGGATCGCGGCAACCGTGCGGCTGCCGGAGCCGTTCGACGTCACCACGTTGTTCGGCGAGGTCGCGGCGATGCGCGGGCGGCCCATCGAACTGGTGGCGCTCGAGGCGCGGCCGGGGGCGCCGTGCGGGGTGCTCGCGGCCACCGACCGGGCGGACTACGTGTTCTACACGCGGGACACGTCCCCGTTGCACCAGCGGCACATCCTGCTGCACGAACTCGGCCATCTGCTGTGCGGGCACGTCGAAGGCGAGGTGCGGCCGGAGGCGATCGCCGCGATGGTCGCGCCCTCGCTTTCGGCCGACCTGGTCCGCCGGGTCCTGGGCCGTACGACGTACGCGCAGGAGCAGGAGAAGGAGGCCGAGCTCGTCGCATCGCTGCTCATGCGCCGGGCCGTGAGCACCGCGCCGGAATCCGACCGGCTGCGCCACGCCCTCGGTTCATGATCAGCTACCTGTCCGCCGCGCTGCTGGCGGCGATCGGCCTCACCCGGCTGATGACCGTCCGTGCCGGGCCGAGGCAGCTGGCCACGTTCTTCCTCAGCATGGCGGCGGGCCTCGCCCTCTCCGCCGACGCCACGGTGCGGTTCCTCGGCGACGACCTGCTCCCGCGGCTGATCACCAACGCGCTGCAACTGCTCGCGATGCGCGCGCTGGTCCAGCTGGTCCGCGGCGCCCGGTCACCGGAGAAGCCGACGCCGTTCTGGCCCATCCTGTTGTGCTGGGCGCTGATGGTCCTGTGCTACCTGGACATCGCCCCGCACCGGCTGGAGGTGGGCACGCCCGCGTTCCAGTGGCGGTGGAGCGTCGTCGCCTACCAGGCCGTCCTCACGACGTACGGGGTGGCCTGTCTGGTGATGTTCACGCGCACGCTGGCCCGCAGCGCCGCGGTCCGTCCACAAGGGACGTTCCGGACCGGGTTGCGGATCCTGGTCTGCGCCGCCGTCGCGACCATCGTGTGGGTGCTGTTCTCCGGGCTTCCCTCGCTGTGGCTGGAGATCACCGACCTCGCGGACCTCGATTTCCTGCCGCGCGCCCGCCTGGTCGGCCTCTGCGCGATGGTGCTGTGGGTCGTCGGCGGGCTGTTCACCACCTGGGACGGCGCGCTCCGGCTGGTGCGCGCGTGGCGTGGGATCCGGGCGGTGACGCCACTGTGGAAGGAACTCGTCGCCGCGCATCCGCAGATCGCGCTGCCGGTCCGCCACGATCTCGAATTCACGTTGTACCGCAGGATGATCGAGATCCGTGACGGCCTGCTCGCGTTGCGGGCGCACGTTCCGCCGCAGCTCGGGGACTGGCTGCGCACCCCGGTCGACGGGCCCACGCGCGCCGCCGCCGAGCTCGCGGCGGCGCTGGTGATGCGGGAAGCGGGCCGCAGCTGGCCGAACCACCCGGCGGGCCCGCAACCCAGCGTGCGGGACGAAAGCGCCTGGCTGAGCGCCATGTCGTCCGCGTTCACGAATTCCCGTGTCGTGCGGGAGGTACGCGAACGCGCGCTGGCGGAGGCCGGGCACCTGTCCTGACGGTCAGGGCTTCCCTAGCTCCAGCGTGGCGTTGTGCAGCGACGAGTACATCGGGTCGGAGGTGAAATCCGGCCCGGTCTCCTCGCCGAGGTAGACGTCGATGTGCCGGTCGCCCCCGAGCCCGGGGGTGAATTCGTCCATGATCCGCCAGGAGGCGGAACGCAGCTTGTCGCAGACGGCCGCGTCGATCGCCGAGCCGTCCTCTGCGGTGCCGCAGCCGGTGATCCGCAGTTCGCGGCCGGCGCCGAGGACGTTCGGATCCGCGGCGGCGGAGACGAACGGCTCCAGCGGACGGCCGTGGCTGTCACGGGGCGCGTTGTCCAGCCAGAAACCGGTGTCGTGCGACCAGTTCAGGTAGCGGCCGGCGTGCCGCCCGCTGACGATGCGGCCGGTCCCTTCGGCTTCGACGGCCTGCACGAAACCTTCGGGATAGCGCCCCAGCGGGTCGTCGCCGCGTTCGCAGTCGATCACCAGGCAGCCGGTGACCGGCACGGGATCGTCGTCGTAGTGCGCTTCGACGGCGGTGTAGTACACGGTCACGTACCACCCGGCGGACGACTCCTTCCCGGCGTCGCCGCGGTCGATGGCGGAGGCCGCGACGAGGGCCAGCACCACGGCCGCGAGGACGAGGACGAGCCTGTTCCGGCCTGCCATCACACCCGCTCCAGTCGTTGGGTCGGTTCGGCTTCGGCCAGCGGATGCGGCACCGGCCGGGTCGGTTCGGCGGCGGCCAGGACCCCCGTGGGAATCGGCTGTGTGACGCTGGGATCGAGCGTCGCCGGCGGGGTGGCCGGGCGCGGCGCGGGTGCGCGAACCGGGACAGGCAGCGGCATCGGCATCGACGGCATCGGTATCGGCGGCGCGGCCTGGCCGTCTTCGGCGAGCCGTTCGGTCTTGGCCCAGCCGTTGCGTCCGGACAGGAGCCGGAACAGCGCACGCCACGTCGCGATGATGCCCAGCGCCAGGAACCCCGGGTAGAGCAGCCCGGCGAACAGGCAGCGGAAGATGTTCTCGTCGCGGAGCCGGATCCAGTAGACCAGCCCCCAGAGCAGGCTCGGCAGCATGGCCAGCCCCACCAGCATCGCGGCCGACGTCGGCAGAGTGTCCACTGTGGCCACCAGCCCGCCCAGCGTGCTCCCGGTGGCCAATGCCACCGCGGACGCCGCGACCAGTCCGACCAGCAGCAGCGACATGGGCACGGTCAGCCAGGGTGAGAGCAGGTAGATCAGGAAGTCGGCGAGGCCGACGCCGCTGACGAACCTCGACGTGGTCAGCCTGCGAAGATGCCGGAAGCATTGCAGATTCCCTTGTGCCCACCGGGTTCGCTGGCGCAGCAGCCGTTTCACGTCGGTCAGGCCCTGCTGGGTGACCCACGCGGATTTCGTGTAGCGCACGCGGATCCCGTCCAGGTGCAGCCGCAGGCCGAGTTCCAGATCCTCGACAAGGCAGGCCGACCACGGGCCGGGGTGGAACCGGGCGAGGACGGACAGCCGGGTGAACTGGCCGTTGCCGCCAAGGCCGACACTGCCGACCAGGTCACGCAAGGACTGCGCGGAGTCCGCGATCGCGCCGAATTCCAGATCCTGGAGCAGGGCCAGCGTTTTGTGCCGGTTGTGGATGCGCACCCGGCATTGCACGGCACCGACCGACTTCTCCGCCATCAGTTCGGCGATCTCGTCGAGCATTCCTTCGCTGCAGCGGCCGTCGCCGTCCACGATCCCGACGATCGTCTGCTCGATCGTGCCTTCGCGGCGCGCGATTTCGAGGATGTAGCGGTACGCCGTGTTGAGGCCCTCGCCCTTGCCCTGCCGGGCCATCGGGAGCTCACGGCGCAGCACGTGCAACCGCGGATCCCTGATACCGGCCAGGATCCGCGGCGTCGCGTCGTCGGAGGCGTCGTCCACGACGACGACCCGGACCGGTGTGTACCGGGTCCCGGTGGCCAGCGCGTTGCGCACCGTGTTCGCGATGACGCGTTCCTCGTTCAGCGCCGGGATGACGATCCAGAACGGCACCGGATCCGGCGTCCGGCGCACACTGCGTGGTCGTTGCGGGGACCGCCAGGCGAACACCGCCAGGACGAGGTTCTGCAGCGGCCACCAGATCAGGACGCCGACCATGATGGTGGCGATGACGGACAGACTGGTCTCCATTTCGCTACTGCCCCCTTTCCGGCGCGGGCGCGATTCGGACGAGAATCGAGCGAATGGCGAAAAGCAACAGAATGAACGCGGCGAGTGACAGCGGCAGCCAAATCCCGGCGCTCGCGGTGAGCCCCATGGTCGCCGCCGCGCCGACCGCCGGTCCGATCCGGATCACAGACATGTTCTCCCCCAAGAGCTAGAAGTGCTCAAATCCTTGTGTGCGAAGGATTGCGCGTGATGCTTCCGGGCCCCCCGGCCGGTCTCGCATCACCGACTACGACGTGAGGTGTCGCGACGCGGTTCCCTCGATCGGGTGAGGAAATTCGACGGGAACCGGACAGAACCACTCTGCGTCGCACCGGGCACAGCGCCCCGCACAAAGGATCATGAGAAGTGCGTGGAGTCGCCGAAAAGAATATTCGAACCTTGGGGGAGTAATGGTTTGGAATGAACAAGGAACCCGGCCGCGCGTATGGCTCGTGATGGGGACCCGGCCGGAGGCGATCAAACTGGCGCCGGTCGCCGAGGCGATCGTCGCGGCGGGCCGGATGGAACCCGTGCTGGTCGCCACCGGGCAACATCCGACGATGGTCGACCAGGCGCTGGAGACGTTCGGTGCCCGCGCGGACGTCACCTTGCCGCTGCACCGCCGCGACGGCGGCCAGCCCGAACTGCTCGGCCAGATGCTGACCGGCCTGGACGAGCTGGCCGAACGCGAACCGCCCGCGGTGGTGGTGGTCCAGGGGGACACCACGACCACGCTGGCCGGCACGCTCGCCGCGTTCTGGCGCCGGATTCCGGTGGTACATCTGGAAGCGGGCCTGCGCTCGTTCGATCTGGCCGCGCCCTTCCCGGAGGAACTGAACCGGCGGCTGGTCACCCAGGCGGCGTCCCTGCATCTGCCGCCGACCCCGGCCGCGGCGGAGAACCTGTCGCGTGAACTCGTCGCCGCGGAGCGGATCCTGGTCACCGGCAACACTTCGGTGGACGCGATCCGCGCCATCGCCGACCGCGGGGCGGTGGACTACCGCGATGAACGGGTCGCCGCCGCCGTGGAGGCGGCCACCCGCGGTGAGCCATTGGTACTGGTGACCGCGCACCGCCGCGAATCCTGGGGCGAGCCCCTGCGCCAGGTGCTGCGCGCGGTCGCCGAACTGGTCGCCCGGCATCCCGGTGTGCGCGTGGTCCTGCCCGCGCACCCGAATCCGGCCGTCCGCGAGCTGGTCGGCGCCGAACTGGGCGGCGTGTCTCGCGTGGTGGTCACCGAGCCGCTGCGCTACGACGAACTCGCCGGCGCGCTCGCCGCGGCCACGCTGGTCCTGTCCGATTCCGGCGGGATCCAGGAGGAGGCGCCGACCTTCGGCGTGCCGGTGCTGGTGTTGCGGGAGGTCACCGAACGGATGGAGGCGGTGCACGCGGGCTGTGCCCGGTTGGTCGGCACCGATCGCGAGCTGATCGTGCGGACGGCGTCGGAACTCCTCACCGACCCGCGGGCGCGGGCGGCGATGATGAGCAACGGCAACCCGTTCGGCGACGGAAAGGCCGCGTCGCGCACCGAGCTCGCGCTGGCCCGGTTGCTCGGCCTGAGCGCCGAGCCGGTGGAGGAATTCGCCGCGCTGCCGGGAGGTGTGCTGGTATGACCGGGAAACGGAAGGGACACCGGCGCCGCCGGACACCCGCCGGGCTGAGGTTCGCGGCGCTGGCCGTCGTCGTCGCGACCGGGCTGGTGATGCTGGTCGTGTACACGCGCCCGGCCGGCGCGATCCTCGCGTCGCCGGCGGCCGCCCCGGTCTCGCTCGGCGACCGGCTGGCGTTGGGCAGCGAGGTCGGCAGCCCCGGGCCCGGCGGGAACCGCGCCCACCGCACGCTCGTGGTCTACGACGCGGGTGAGCGGGACGCGCCGAACCCGCCCGCCGCCGCGGACGAGGCCGGAATGGCCGAGGCGCACGCGATGCAGACCGCGAACCTGGTCTCGCGGGCGGGCAGCTGGACGATGCGCGCCGCCGCCGATTACCAGGCGGGCGAGATCGGCGGATACCAGGCGCTGGTCTATGTCGGCTCGATCAGCGAGGCCGCGCTGCCCGTCGCGCTGCTCGCGGACGTGGCGGCCGCGAAGGTGCCGGTCGTCTGGATGGGCGAGAACATCCATCGCCTGGCGGAACACGACCCCGGTATCACCGCGCGCTGGGGATGGACGCCGGTGGGCCGCACTCCGACCTCACCGACCGAGGTCCGCTACAAGAACGTTCCGCTGGAACGCAATCCCGAGATCGGCTCGATTCCTTTGGTGCGGCGGGAAAACCCCGCGGTCAACGAAGTGCTCGCGGAAAGCGGGACGGGCGGTGAGCCCACGCCGTGGGCGGTGCGTTCCGGGACCTTCACCTACCTCGCGGAGGCGCCGTTCTCCTACGTCAACGAGGGGGACCGGTACCTCGCCGCCGCCGACATCCTGCTCGGCACCCTCGCTCCGAAGACCGAGGAACGGCACCGCGCGCTCGTGCGGATCGAGGACATCGGCCCGCGTACCGACCCCGGCCAGATCCGCCGGATCGCGGATCTCCTCGGTGGGCAAGGAATTCCGTTCTCACTCGCGGTGTATCCGTACTACGCGGACCCGCACGGCGTCGCCAATGGCGGCAGGCCGACCTTCGCCCGGCTCGTGGACAGCCCGGCCCTGGTCGACGCGCTGCACTACGCGATCCGGCGCGGCGCGACGATGATCATGCACGGCTACAGCCATCAGTTCGAGGAGCTGGCGAACCCCTACGGCGGGGCGAGCTCCGCGGATTACGAGTTCTACACGGCGATCGTGGACAAGAACAACCACGTCGTGGAGACCGGACCGGTCCCCGGCGATTCCGCGGAATGGTTCCGCGAGCGGATCGCCACCGGGCTCGGCGAGTTCCGCCGGGTCGGGCTGCCGGAGCCGGAAGTGTTCGAGTTCCCGCATTACGGCGGTTCGGCGGTGGACTACAAAGAGGTCAGTTCGCATTTCGCGGCGCGCTACGACCAGGGCAGTTACTTCGCGGGATACTGCCCGCGCGGAGCCTGCGGTTCCACCTCGACCGTGTCGTACCAGACCAAGTACGGTCAATACTTCCCTTACCCGGTAAGGGATGTCTATGGTGCGGTGGTGATACCGGAGAACCTGGACCACATCGCGCCGGAGCCGTTCAACCAGCATCCGGCCCGCCTGCCCGCGGACCTGCTCGCCGACGGCGCGAAGTCCAAAGTGGTCCGTGACAACGTGGCGAGCTTCTTCTTCCACCCGTTCCTGCCGCTGGAGCATCTGAGCACGGTCGTCCTCGGCCTGCGGGCGCAGGGATACGAGTTCACCACCGCCAGCGAGGTCGCTCGCGGTTGAGCGTCCGGCCGGCGCCCCGATCAGGGCGCCGGCCGCCGCTCAGGCACCGGTGACGTAGATCCGCGCGATGCTCCCGTCCGCCCAGCGGAAGCCGAGCCGGTGCCCGGCGAAGTCGTAGACGGCCGTGGCTTCGCCGTTGGCACGGTTCACCCAGCTGTTCTGCGGAACGGCCCCATGCTCTCGGACGTAGGCGTCGACCGACCCACGATGCCCACCGAGGTCGAGCCCGGAGATCAGCCGGTCCGCGGCCGGGCAGACCGCGACGTCGACACCGACCCTCGTCACCAGCCCGTCGAGCGCCTCGATGTAGACGCCGTCGACGCTCGGCTCCTCGGGGACCAGCTCACTCCGCCGGACTGTCGAGCCAGGGAACAGCTCGCGCAGTTCCGCGTACGCCGCGGAATCCTCGGGCGCGCCCAGCGCGGCGCACATCGTGACGATGATGCCGGTCAGCGGCGTCCCAGGTGCGGGAAGCGGATCGGCCGCGGGCTCGTCGGTCTTCAGCGGTGCCGGCCGCGGGTCCTGGCCGCCGAAGGCCGCGACCCGGTCCCAGATCCAGTCCGCCATCGAGTCGGCGACGGGCTCGTCGGGCTGTCCCGGCCGGCGTTTCACCAGCCTCCCGAACGCGACGGCGACCAGGTAGGTCCCGGCGTCGTCGGTCATCACCTGGTCCCAGACCTCCTTCTCCGGCCAGTCGGGGTGCGCCGCCTGGTCGGCCTCGATCTCGGCGTTCATGGCGAGGATCTCCGCCGCCGACATGAGGCGGAACGACTCGGTCCAGCCCCAGGTGGCACCGGAACCGGGCGGCTGGCCGTCGTGCCAGGTGAGCAGGTCCCTCGCGACCAGGGAGCCGACCTTTTCGTCGCCCTCGGTCAGATCGGCTGCCGTGGCTCCCGGCCGCAGGCTGTCGCGCAGTTCGGCGGGCATCACCACGTCCAGCGCCGCCAGCGCGGAGGCCAGGTCGATGCCGAGCTTCTGGTCGCGGATCTGCTGCCACGCCATCTCGAGCACGCCGGTGCCTTGGATGTCCGCCAGGCTGATGTCGTCGCCGCGCGCCTTCTCGACGATCCGCAGCATCGTCCGAGCGGTATCCACCAGGTTTTGCAACAGGTCGTCGGTCGGGTCCTGGCGCAGCAGCCGGAGACCGAGTTGTTCGGCGTCATCGAACCGGTACTGCGCCAGGTAGGCGTAGCCGAGCAGCATGGCGACCCAGGAGTCCGCCACGTTGGTCCGGATGGCCTCCTCGGCCGCCGGAACGAACCGTTCAGGTGGTGCGCAGCTCGCCAGCAGGTACTCCGCGCGTTTCGCCAGCGCCTTGGGGAGGTCGTCGGGCTTCGTCCGCGCGCACAGCGCGACCGCCTCGTCGAGTTGCCGCCACCCGGCCTCGTGCTCCCCGGAGCAGGCCTGGGCGTGGCCCAGCTGCATCCAGTCGTCCCAGTCCTCGTGGCTCTGGCCCAGTACGGTGCGCGCCCACCTCAGCGCCTCGTCGTGGTTGTGCTCCCCGGATTCCAGATGCCGGAGCGCACGAGCCGCCCAGATGAACTGGTTGTCGCGGCGGCCGGCCACCCGGAGATAGAGACGCCGTGCTTCGTCCGCGTCGCCGAGGGATTCACGGTGATAGGCGAGCACCATCGACGCGCTGCTCCGCTCCGGCTGGGCCGCGAGCACCCGCACCGCCAGCTCGGCGACCCGGGGATGCGTCGGCTGTGCTTCCAGGAGTTCCCAGGCCAGGTCGAGGTCCCGCTCGACGGTGTCGCTCATCGCATGCCCCGCTTCACCCGGTATGCCCGGAGCTGGTCGAAGGTGCCGTCGTCGACGCCGTATTCGAGGACCGGCGCCACCTGGTCGAACCAGGACGTCGTGGACGGGATGATGCCGCCGACCGCGGCCAGCAGCCCCTCGGTGGTGACCGGCACCAGCTCGTTCCTGCTCATCGACTCGACCATCGCCTTCTGCAGCACGGTGGTCGTCAAATGGCTGAGGTCGGCGCCGGAGAACCCTTCGGTCGCCGCCGCGACGGCCACGGCGTCGACGTCGGCGGCGGGTTTGCCCGCCAGGGCGCCCTGGACGATCGCGGCCCTGGCGACCGCGTCGGGTGGCAGCACCAGCACTGTCTTGTCGATCCGGCCCGGACGGCGCAGCGCGGAGTCGATGTCCCACGGCCGGTTCGTCGCGGCGAGGAAGTAGACCCCGTCGTTCGTGCCCGCCATGCCGTCGAGCTCCTCCAGGAGCTGGGTGACGAGCATTCGCATCGCGTGCGATCCGCCGCCGCCGGAGGTACGCCGTCCACCGAGAGCGTCGAACTCGTCGAAGAAGATCACGCACGGTGTCGCCGCGCGGGCGTGGCGGAACACGCTCTGGATCGCCTTCTCGCTCTCGCCGATCCACTTGCTGAGCAGGTCCGCGAGGGTCACGTGGAGGAAGGACGCGCCGAGATCGCCGGCGATCGCCCTGGCGATGAACGTCTTCCCGCAGCCGGGCGGGCCGTACATCAGCAGCGAACCACCCGGCTTCTGCCCGAACGCGGCCGCCAGCTCGGGGTTGCGCAGCGGAGCGAGGAACGCGGTGTTCAGGTGCTGCTTGACCTCGGCGAGACCCGCGACGTCGTCCAACGTCACTTTCGGGCGCTCGGCGTCCCACAGCGACGCCGACACAGCGCTTTCCTGGCGATCCTCGTCGGCCGGGGCCGGAACCGGGTTCGAGGCGCGCAACCGTGTCGCCATCAGCCGGGCGCGCAGCAGCCGGACCCGCCCCGGATCACCGCCGTGTGCCTCGAACGCCGCCAGTTCCGTGGCAGCGCGTTCCGGCTCCCGCTCCAGCAGAAGCGTGACGAAGTCTTCGCGCAGCGCCAGATTGCCGGGATCGGCTTCCACCTCGCGCGCGATCACCTCGACGAAGCCGTCGTCCGGATCTGCCTTGTCGTCTCTGGTCATGCGGTTCTCTCTCGTATGAGCCGTGGCCATGTCCGTCCGGGACAGAAAAGCATCCCTTCGATCATCGGGGCGCCGGGGGTGTCCCTGTCAGGGGTGAATTGGGGGACGGTCCCTGATGTGCGGCGGCGTCGCCGGATGGATTGTGGCGTGGTGACAGCAAGAACAACCGGAACACCCAAGCCCGTACCGACCGAACCGCTGGACCGTGCGATGTTCTTCGGCGGCAACGCGCCGATGGAAGGCGTGCTGAATTCGCTGGCGATGGAGCCTTTCATCACCGGCGCGCAGCCGCACTCACGAGCCGCCGAGATCACCGAGGTCTCCCCGGAAGCGACGCTGCTGCCACCGGGAGTCGACGCGGATCTGACGTACGAACTGGACGGGCGGCGTTCGCACCTCGCCTTCGGACCTGATTGGACACTCGTCGCGTTGCGGAGACGCGCCGGCGCCGCGACCGTATGCGTGTCCGCCACCTCCGGCGACCTGGCGGACGAGGTGCTCGCGGCCGCCGTCCGGACCGCACGGACCGGAACGCCGGGGGAGTCGGCCGTACCGGTCGGTTTCTGGCACGTGCAAGGCTGTGGTGGTGCTGGGGTGCGCGCGCCCAGGACGATGGATCTGCCGCCGTGGCAGGAGATCCGCGGCAACTACCCGCGGTCCGCGGTGGCCGCGCTCGACACGCTCATGACGGTGCGGCCGCAGGACGTCACCGGCAGGCTGGTACTCCTGCACGGCCCCGCGGGCACCGGCAAGACGACCGCCGTGCGCGCGCTCGCGCACGAATGGCGGGACTGGTGCCAGGTCGACAACGTCCTCGACCCCGAGGTCCTGTTCGCCGATCCCGGCTATCTGACGTCGGTGGTGCTCGGCGAGGAACGAGCGGACAAGCGGAAATGGCGGCTGCTCATTCTCGAAGACTGTGACGAACTGGTCGGCGCGGACGCGAAACGCGACTCCGGACAGGCACTGTCCCGTTTGCTCAACCTGACCGACGGATTGCTCGGTCAAGGCCTGGACATCCTGGTCTGCCTGACCACCAACGAGAACGTCGCGCGGTTGCACCCCGCGGTGGTCCGGCCGGGTCGTTGTCTCGCGGAGATCGAGATCCCCCGGCTGCCGAAGGACGAGGCGGTCACCTGGCTGGGCACGGGGGCGGAGATCAGCGCGGAGGGCGCCACGCTGGCCGAGCTGTACCGCCTGCGGACCGCGGTCTAGCCGGGGTTCGCCGTTCGCCGGATTCCCGGGGGCCGGGCTGTTAGGGTCCGGCCATGCGAGTGTGGTGGTGTGGCCTGGTCATAGGCGCGATCGCGCTGCTCGGCGCTTGCGGCGGGGGCGGGATGGGGAAGGGGCAGGTGGTGACCTCGACGACCACGACGGCCCCGACGACAGGCCTCGTGCAGACCACGACGCGGCCGCCGCAGACCCCGGTGACCACCACGACCCGGACGACGCCGGAGACGACGCGCACGACGACGACCCATCGCACGACGACCCATCGCAAGACGACGACCGCGAAGCGTCCGACGGCACCGCGCTACACCCCTCCCCGGAGACGCTGACGGCTCATCGAGTCCGTCGTTCCATTGAGGACAACACGGCGGTTGCTCCGGCCGGGGCCGCCTCGTGCTCATGTCGCGAAAGCCACTTTCGGGACATCAGGCGTCGCGAAAGTGGCTTTCGCGACCCCTTCGGACATCGCCGGGCCCACGTCGCGATGTACCTCTGCCGACGTGTTGCGAAAGCCACTTTCGCAACGTTGATGGTTGCGAAAGTGGCTTTCGCAACACGCCACCTTCGCCTTGGCGACACGGTCCCTTGTGGACAGTCGCACCATCCGCCCGCCGTCTGCGATCCTTGACGGGTGATGGAAAGCGTGAGGCGCGAGCTGGAGCGGATGCGGGAATCGCCCGATGCCTGGGAGGAAGTGCGCTACGAGCGTGCGAAGGACGGCGACGCGAACGCGGTGCGGCGGGCGAAGGTGTTGTGGGCGCTGCAATACGACCGTCGGCCCGATGATCTCCCGCTGGTGCGATGGCTGGCCGAGCAGGAGGCGGTGTGCCGCCACGAGGCGCCGTTCCAGGGACTGAGCGAGGAAGCCGAGCTGGCCGGGTTCCTGCTCGCCGAATACCGGCAGGTCGAGGACGTGTGGCCGCACTGGGAGATCAAGGTGGCGAACTTCGACACCTGGTGTGGTTACGACCAGGAACATCTGTTCGCCGCGGGAGTTCGGCGCACCATCGCCTTCGTCCGCGACAGCGGGCATGCCGACCGTGACGCCGTGCTGGAACGTCTGCTCGACGAGAAGGGCAGGCCCTGCGTTTCCGAAAAGGACCTGGCGAAGTGGTCGGAGCGCAAGCGCTCCCGATTCCCCGCCGATCCGGCCGCCGAGGACCAGCTCACCTGGGTCAGGCGCGCCCAGCTGACCGGCGACCGTGAACTGACCCGTCAGGAGCTGGACCGATGGGCGGCGGGCCGCGAGCGGGACAAGGAGACCCTGGGCCTGCTCCGCCATTATCTGGCCGACTTGGGGGCGTTCGCCGAGGCGGCGCGAGCGCAGCGCGAGAGCCTCGCGTTCGCCGGAAACGACTGGGACTCGGCGTCGGCTTGGCAGACCCTCGCCGGACTGGAGCGCCAGGCCGGCGACCACCACGCCGCTTGGGAGGCGCTGCGCGAGTGCCGCCGGGCCCTGGATGGCGTCTCCAGGTGGCAGGAGGTGGGGCTGGGCCGGATGTACGTCGAGGAACTGTTCCTGCTGGCCGGTTCCGCGGAGGGCGAGCTCGCCGAGTCGGTGTTCGCCGAGGCGGACCGTCAGGCTCGCGACATGCCCGGCCTGTCCTTGGTGGTGTTGCAAAGCGCCGCCGAAGCGGCAGGCAAGGTCGGTGACCGGACCAGGGCCGGGCACTACCGGAAGCTCCGCGACGCCGAGCGACAGCGCATCGACAACGCGATGGGTCGAGCCGAACGCTGATGCCGACGAATCCGCGCCGGCACCGCGTTCGTCGGCATCAGCGAACCGTCAGGCGCCGGGTTCTTCCTGGAGGGCACGCACCTCGACCTTGCTGCGCAGCGCACGCGAGGCCTGCTTGGCCCACTCGATCGCGACGTCGTCGTTCTCGGCCTCGATGATCCAAAACCCGCCGAGGTACTCCTTGGCCTCGACGAACGGGCCGGGGGTCAGCACGGGGCTGTCACCGGAGTAGTCCACCGTCGTCGCGGTCGACGGCGGCTGCAGACCACCGGCGGTCACGAACGCGCCCGCCTCCTCGACGGCGGTGTTGAACGCGCCGACGGCGGCGATGATCTCCTGAAGCTCCGCCGGGTCCATGTTCTCCATCGTCGGCTCCTCGGCGGAGTCGTGCGGGAGGCTCAGGAAGTACTTCGTCATTGTCGTCTCCTAGTCGTCCGTGCTGCTGGAAACGCTATGCGGGGCCACCGCGGGGACGCATCAGTCATCGTGACCGATGTCCGGCGACCGATGACTGGTGCCGGACATCAGACGAGGCCGGCCAGCCCGGCGCGACCGGTGACGCCGAGTTTCGGATACGCCTTGTAGAGGTGATGGCCGACGGTCCGCGGGCTGAGGAAGAGCTGCGCGGCGATCTCCTTGTTCGTGTGACCGGTGGCGGCCAGCCGTACGACCTGCAGCTCCTGCGGGGTCAACAGGGTGAGCGGGCCACTGCGCCGTGGCTCGTCGCCCCGCTCGCCGAAGGCGGCCAGCTCGCCGCGGGCACGCTCGGCCCAGAGCTCCGCGCCGAGGCTCTCGAACGCGGACACCGCGGCCGCGAGATGGGCGCGGGCCTCGGTACGGCGGCGCTGGCGACGCAGCCACTCGCCGTAGACCAGCTGGGTCCGGGCGCGTTCGTAGGGGCCGCCGTGCCGTTCCTGGATCCGCAACGCCTCGGCGTACAGCGCGTCGGCGTCGCCGTCGTCGGCCAGTAAGGCCCGGCAGCGCAGGGCGAGCCCGGTGGCGACCGGACGGTCGACGTGCTCGGCCCAGTGCAGGAACGCGGCCAGCGGTTCGTGGGCGAGATCCGGCTCGCCGCCGCGCACGGCGGCTTCCACCAGATCCGGCACCGCCCGGACCAGGAGGTCGCGGCTCGCGGGTCCCCGGCACACGGTCTCGAGCCGGTCGGCCGCTTCCTTGAACCGCCGCGCGGAAAGGTCGAGCATGCCGAGACCCCAGTCCGCGATCTCGGCGTTGACCCGGTGCCGGGCCCTGGCCCGCGGGAGCACCTCATCGGCGAGCGCCCGGCAGCGTGGCTCGTCACCCGACACGGCGTGCAGCCACACCTCCAGCGACCGGTGTGCCAGGCGTTCGGTCGTGTTCCCCAGTTCGGCGGCCACGGACGCGCCTTCCGCCACACACGCGCGGGCGTCCGCGAACTCACCGCGGAACATCCGCGCCACGGCGAGCACGTTCAGGGTGTACGGGACCCAGCCCAGCGCCCCGGTGGCTCGAACCTGGGCCAGCATGTCCTCGATCCCGGCGGCGACGCCGTCGTCGTCCGCGATCATGAGCCCGCCGAACCCGGCCGTGACGCGATGCATCAGGTCGTTCCCGCCGCCGCCCGTGGTGGTGTAGAGGTCGCGCATCGGGCCGACGGCCGCCTCCGGGCGCCCGGCGAAGAGCTCCGCCCACCCGAGAAGCGCCGCGACTACCGGTGCCCAGTGCTCCGGCGGGGTGAACCCGTGCATCAGGTCGACCACACGCCGCAGCAGGTCGTGCGCCGCTCCGTGCCGGGCGGCGTGCACGGCCTCGAAGAAGTTGAGCGCGGCGCGCTCCGGATCGGTGTCGCGCACCAACTCCGCGGCCCCGATCGCCAGCTCCGCATCGGCCCGTGGGGAGGTGCGTTCGTACTCCACGGCGCCACGCGTGTAGATGGCGTCGGCGCGGACGCCGGTGTCGGTGGTGAGCGAGAGTGCTTCGGCCGCCAGCCTGGCAGCGCGGTCGGCTTTGCCGGCGTCGAACGCGGCCTGGCTGGCCAGGGCGATACGCCGGGCCTTCAGTTCGCGGTCGGCGCTGAGCCTGCCGGCGCGGTCGTAGGCGGCGGACACCGCCATCGCGCCGCCTCGGTGCCAGGCCCGCTCCGCCGCGCCTTCGAGTTCGGCGGCCACCGTCTCGTCCGGTGCCGTGGTGGCGGCGGCGAGGTGCCACGCCCGGCGATCCGCGTCGGCCTCCAGCGCGTCGGCGTACGCGCGATGCACCTCGATCCGCCGGTGCAGCGGCGCGTCCTGGTAGGCGGCCGCCCGGACCAGCGGGTGACGGAACGTGATCCGGCTCTCGATCCGGAGCAGCCGGTCGCGCTCGGCGGGCGCCAGATCGCCGGGGGTGCCACCGAGGGCCTCGATCACGTGCAGGATCGTCGCGAGCGGCGCCGCCGTGTCCGCCGCCGCGGCCAGTAGCGCGCGCTGGGTGGGTTCGGGAAGCTCGACGATCTGGCGGCGGAACGTCTCCTGCACGCGGCGGGTCACCGGCAGCGGGCGCACATGTTCGGCCGGGTCGGGCTCGTCGGCGTCGTGTGCCGCGAGCCGCGACGACCCGAGTTCGATGATCGCCAGGGGATTGCCGACGGACTCCGCGAGGACCCGGGCCCGCACCGGTTCGACGAGCTCCGGCGCGTGGTCGTCCAGCAGCCGGGCGGCATCGGGCGCGGCGAGACCGGACAGATCCACGACCTCGATACCGGCGATTTCGAACGGCGCCGACGTCTCGCGCACCGCGAACAGCATCGCGATCGGGTCGGCCACGAAACGGCGGGCCGCGAACAGCAGCGCCTCCACCGAACCCTGGTCGAGCCATTGCAGATCGTCGACCACGCACAGCAGCGGGGCGTCCTCGGCCAGATCGGCGAGCAACGACAGGGTGCCGGCGGAGATCAGGAACCGATTGGCCTCGTCCCCTTCGGCCAGTCCGAAAGCGCACCGCAAGGCCGTGGCCTGGGGAACGGGCAGGGCGTCCAGCCGATCCAGGTGCGGAAACAGGAGTTGGTGCAGGCCGCCGTACGCCAGCTCGGAGTCGGACTCGACGCCCGCCCCGCGGACCACGCGCATCCCCTCGGCTTCGGCGATCGACACGGCCTGGTCGAGCAGGACCGATTTCCCGATGCCCGCCGCGCCCCGCAGCGACAGCACTCCGCTACGCGCGTCACGCGCGTTCGTCAGCAGACGCCGGATCCGCGCCAGCTCGACGTCCCTTCCCACCAGCGACATGCGGTCACCCTAGAGGGGCGATGCCACACGGTGTCCGGGATCGGGGCGAACCTTCCGGATCCGGCCCCAGATGTCCTGCAACCCAGAGCTGGCTGCGCGCGACAGCGCCCCCGGATCCTCGAAGCCCTGCTCACCGCCGACCGTTAGGGGCCGGCCGGTTCAGTGCCGTGGCCGCCGGTTCGCGGCGTCGAGGGCTTCGTCGATGGTGTGGTAGAGCCGGAGCACGACGTCGAGACCGGTGACTTCGATCGGTCTGATGACGGGGCTGTTGGAGTCCACGACGATGCGCAGTGACTCGCGGAGCCCTTCGGCGTGGTTGTGGGCCGTCACGAGGGCGGCGAGACCGGCGGAATTGAGGAAGTCCACCCGGGTCAGATCGACGACGCACGCCCGGCTGCGGGAGTCGTCGAGTACGGCCAGGATCGCCCTCTGGAGGTCGGGGGCGGTGTCGTTGTCGACTTCGCCGGTCACCGTCACCAGGGCATGCTCGTCGAGCCGATGGCTGCGGGCGTCCATCCCGGGCGGACGCGCGGTCGGTGACGGGATCGAGCCGACGAGGGCGTGACCGTCCTCGCCGGCTCGGGTCGGGTATCCCGTCATGGGCTGGCCCAGGACTGTGCCGCTTTCAGATGCGGGGCGTGGCCGCTGCTGCCGTCACGGTCCAGGGTCAGCTCCGCCCAGACGGTCTTGTACTCGCCTCGGTTACGCACCCCCCAGGTCGTGGCGAGCCGGTCGACCAGGATCAGCCCGCGCCCGCCGCCCGCGTGCGGTGTTCCGATTCGTGGCTAGTGCGAGGAGGAGTCGTCGACCTCGATGAGCAGCCGCTTGCCCTCGTCCCTCAGCTCCAGCCGGCAGGCTCGGGGCGCGTCACCGTGCCGGTTGGCGTTGCTGACCAGTTCGTCGGTCACCAGTACCGCGTCGTCGACGGTGAGGCCGCTGTAGTGCACCAGCAGATCGCGGACTCCGGAACGTACGTCCCGGCTCGGGGTCGCTTCCAGGTCGTAGGCCACGTCGCAGGGCTTTGCCTCATTGCGCGGAGAAATCCCCGGTCGTGTCGACATCCGTCCCACCCGCCTTCGGTTGTAGGCGACAAACTCGGACACATCGCGCAATGAAGAAGGGTTACCCAGCCGGGACAAGGACAACCTCGGACCGCGAGCGGCACCCGTCCTGGATTTCGGGACAGGCTTCAGGAATCGTCGTCCTCAGAGGACAGCAAGCCGGACTTTTCGGCCCGGGCCACCACCTTCTTGACGAACTCGATCGAACCGCAGTCCTGGTCGAGCAAGGCGTTGCGGCGCGAGGCCCACGCCGTGCCCAGATCCTGCCGGACCTTCTCGCTCACCTCGGTGCGCGCCGGGTTGAGAATCGTCTGTTCTTCCTCGCCGATGTGGTGCATCAGCGCCTCGGCCAGCTTCTCGACCGCGTCATCGAACTTCTGGGTGTCGGTGCCCTTGCATTCCAGCAGGTTCAACAGCGCCTGGTTGCCTTCCGCGTGTTCCTCCTCTCCGTGTTCCTGCTCGTGTTCGTCGATGGCGTCCTTGCGCCGCAGGGCGGGATAGACGTCCTGTTCTTCGGCCTCACCGTGGGCGATCAGTGCCGCCGACAGCGCGGCCCGGGCACCTTCACGGTCCGCGGTCGCGTCCCGCAGATCACGGAGGAGCTGTTCGAAGAGGCGGTGATCGTCGAGGATGAGGTCGACGACGTCACCGGCGACAGGGCGGGGAATGGTCACGGCAGTCATAGGTCGAGAATTCCCGTGCGGCGGCGGTCCGGCAACTCGAGGCACGATCGCGGTCTTGCCGTTTACGCGGTGGCGAGCGGACCCGGACGCGCTCGCCGACCGAGTCGGGGCCGCGTTTCCGCACGACGTGGGCGCGAAGCCACACTAAGCCCTCAGGTGCCGCTGTTTCCTTGCTTCGTAGCGTTTCCGTGCCAGCGGAAGGGGTCGTCTTCCAGTGCGGAGCGGTCCCAGTTCCCGCGGTTCGCGGCTGCTTCGTAGGTGCTGTGGAGGAATTCGGCGACGGCGCGGTCGGGATCGGGTGCGGTGCGGGCGGCCTCGTACGGCAGCAGGAACTGCTTGAACTCCGTGCTGAAGTACGCGCCTTCGGGGCCGATCGGCTGATCGGCGAACCCCTCCGGTTCCGGGTAGGCGTAGGAATAGAAGGCGCCTTCCTCGCCGCCACCGGGCCAGAACCCACAGCTGGACAGTTCGCGGGAGTAGCCCTCGACCATGACCCAGTCGCCGCAGTTGGGCGCTCCTCCGGGATGTGGCGGGGCCGTCCGCCCGGAGAAGCGGGTGCAGGCGAGATCCATGGCTCCCCAGAAGAAATGCACGGGACTGACCTTGCCGACGAAATGCGACCGGAACTCGCCGATCACCCGGTTCGCCTGCAACAGCTGACGCCAGAACAGGGCGGCCGCCTCGCCGTCGTAGGAGGCGTGGGTGTGGTCCTCGGCGAAGGGGATCGCGGGCTCGACCTCGTTGGGGTGCGGCCGGATCGGCGCCTCGATCCCGAGCCGGTCGAGCGTGTCCATGATCCGGGCGTAGAACTCGGCGACCGGCATCGGCCGGAGCGGGAAGCTCAGGGCTCCGCCGTCGCTGCCGCGGACCTCGAGCCGGTGGCCGACGAAGTCGAACTCGATCTCGAAGGCTCCGGCGCGGTAGGGGATCGCGGAGGTCGTCAAACCGCGCGGGCTGACATAAAGCGTCACCTGCCACCAATGGTTGACCAGGGGAGCGTGGGCCATGCGGATCTTGCCCACGATCTGGGTCCACATGTGCAGGGTCTCGCGGGTGGGGGTCCAGTCCGATACCCGAAGGCTCGGCCAGCTCGTTGTCGCGGGGCTGGTCATCGGTCTCACTTCCTTGTCTCGGAGCTAGGCGGTGGTGGCGGGCGTGTTGAGCAGTTGCGTCTCCCAGGCGAAGGCGACTCCGGTACCGCCTTGGTGCTGCGCGGCGATCTCCACGAGCGCCGGGATGGTCGCTTCGCGAGCCCAGTCACGCTGCAGCTCGGCCTGCACAGCGACCCAGGTCATCGGCACCACGCCCGCCTGGACCATGCGCCGCACGGCCATGTCGTGCGCTTCGACCGACACTCCGCCGCAGGCATCGGTCACGACGTAGACGGCGTAGTCGTCGTCGAGGGCCTGGATCGCGGGCATGGCAACGCAGATCTCCGTCCAGAGCCCGGCGATGATCAGCTTCTTGCGCCCGGTCGCCCTGACGGCGTCCACCACGCGGCCGTCCTCCCAGGTGTTGATGAGCGTCCGGTTGATCGGCTTCTGGCCGGGGAAGACGTCCTGCAGCCCCTGGATCAGGTTGCCGCCGCGCTCCTCCATGACCGTGGTCAGGATCGTCGGGATGCCGAACGCCTTGCCGGTCTTCGCGAGCCCGACGGCGTTGTTGACGACCATCGTCGGCTCGTGGCTGTTGAGGCCGGCGAACTGGAACGGCTGATGGTCGATCAGCACGAGGACGCTCTCCTCCGGGGTCAGCAAGGCATCGAGCCCGGTCTTCTTGGCGCTCATGGTGGATCTCCTTCTCGTGTGTGGAGCAGCGGACCGGAGCGACGTTCCCGTTTTGTTGACGCGTCTACAACTACTCGACTTTTGTAGACGCGTCAACATTGTTGGTAGGCTCCGCGGATGGTGCACGCAGGGATCGAAAAAGGGCGGTCGGGTCGTCCGGCGCCCCTGACCGCTCATGGGTGAGGCGCGCTGGCTCGACGAGCGGGAGGCACGCGTGTGGCGCGGGATGATCGGCGTGCTGCCGCGGCTGACCGCGGTGCTGGAGCGCCAGCTGGTCCAGGACGCGGGGCTGTCCGCCGCGGAGTACACCCTGCTGGTGCCACTTTCGGAGGCGCCGGACGGGGTGCTGCGGGCGCGTGATCTCGGCCGGATGGTGAGCTGGGAACGCAGCCGGATCTCCCACCAGGTCATCCGGATGGAGAAGCGTGGCCTCGTCGTCCGCGAGGAGTGCGACGAGGACGCGCGCGGGTCGATGGTGCGGCTCACCGAGGCGGGCCGGAAGGCCATCGTCGCCGCCGCTCCCGCCCACGTCGCCGCTGTCCGGCGATATTTCATCGGTGCGCTCACTGATACCGAGCTCGATGTCATCGGACCCGCGCTCGAGCGGGTCCTCGACCGGCTCCCCGACGACGTCGGATGATTCAGGCTCGCTCGATCATCGCGAACACTGCCGAGTTAGTCTCTGGTGACGCCGGCGCTGAGCAAGTACCGCTCGGACATCGAATCCGTCGAGGGCAGGGCTCCGGCGGACATGATGTAGTCCGCGGCGATCGCCTGGGGTTCGACATCGGCCGGCGCGTGCGACAGAAAAGCGACGAGCCGGTCCGGTCGCCGGCCGGCGCCGCAGGTCGCCTGTCCGGCAAGGAGATCGCTGCCCGGCTGGTGATCGCCCAGCGCACCGCCGATGGCCCTGTCGAGCGCAGCCTGGCCGAACTCGGCTTCACCGATCGCGCAACTCGCGGCATGGATGACGGGCGGGGAGTCCGAGACCAATGACGCCGGCCGGATCGAGCAGGCCGACCGGTGATTCACCATTGAAAAAGGCGGCCGCGAGCCGTTGTTCTTGCCGCCGGTCGTGGAAGGCGGCGCCGGAGCAGGTGGGCGCTGAGACCTCGCCGGCGGCCGACCCACCGGGTTGCGCGCGATACTGAGCGTCTTTCCGTCTACCTGGGGCGCATGGGGGACTTTCCGCAGCGTTGCGATGATCGCGATGGCGTCGCGCGGAATGTACCCGGAATGAATCCTCGCTGAACCAGCTGGTGGCACCCTCCTCGCCGTGTGATCGCCACCGCGTGACGTGGCGGCGCACAGCACGCGATGGGAGGAATTGGTGACCAAAGGAGTGGATCTTTCGAGAGCGATTCTTTATTCGGTGTCCGGTGGTGTCGTGGTCGCGGCGTTCGGTCTGCTCGGCACGGCGCAGGCCCAGGCGGAACCGAGGGACACGGCGGGAACGCCCAGCGCGCCTGCCAAGAAGGCGAGTAGCGCGAACAACGGCGGTTCGGCGAATGCCGCGGAGCACCGGCAGCAGAAAGACGACAGGAAGAAGGCGTCGAAGCGGGTGTCGGGGAGCCATAGCGGCTCGGCGAATGCCGCCGAGCGGCGTCAGGAGAAGGAGGATAAGAAGAAGGCGTCGAGGCGTGTGGCGGGGAGTCATAGTGGTTCGGCGAATTCTGCTGAGCGGCGTCAGCAGAAGTTGGATGAGAAGAAGAGCGGGAAGTCCAATAGCGGTAGTTCGGCGAATGCCGCCGAGCGGCGTCAGGAGAAGGAGGACAGGAAGAAGGCGTCGAGGCGTGTGGCGGGGAGTCATAGCGGTTCGGCGAATTCTGCTGAGCGGCGTCAGCAGAAGTTGGATGAGAAGAAGAGCGGGAAGTCCAATAGCGGTAGTTCCGCGAATGCCGCCGAGCGGCGCCAGCAGCAAGAGGACAAGCGGCGGGCCGAGAGCAGGCAGAGGGACTACACGGAGAGCCAGCGCGGCGGTTCGCCCGGGACGGGGTTGAAACGTCAGCTGGAGGCGGCGCGGGAGAAGGGGCAGACGGCTGAGGTCGGGCGGTTGGAGAAGCAGAAGTCGCAGCAGGACGCGCGCCGCAAGGCTGAGGAGGACAATAAGCTCCGGGAGTATCAGCAGCATGTGCCCGCGTGGAAGGCGTACGGGGAAGCCCAGCGTGGCGGTTCGCCCGGGACGGGGTTGAAGCGTCAGCTGGAGGCCGCGCGGGAGAAGGCGGACCGGTTGACGGTGAGCCCCGGATCGGCGGTGACCGGCGGCGACGCCCTCGTCCGAAGAGGACGGCAGGCCGCAGCAGCCCAGGCCGAGGTGCGGCGGCTGGAGCAGCAGCAGACCCGCCAGGCGCAACGCCGTCAGGCTGAGGAGGACAAGAAGCTCCGGGAGTATCAGCAGCACGTGCCCGCGTGGTCGGCATACGGGGAAAGCCAGCGAGGCGGGGCGCCGGGCACAGCGGACAAGCGGCGGAAGCTGGCGGAGGAGGCCCGGATCGCGCAAGGGCAGTTGGATTACATCGACGCCACGCGGGGCAAGGAAGTCGGTGCCCGCAGGGCGCAGGTGGTGGAGCGGCTGCCCGATGGGAACCTCCGGGTCACCGACGCCAAGTCGCTGCAGTCGGCGGTCGTCGCGCCGAAGGACTTCCTCCACCCGCCCAAGTCGGTGGAGGCCGACTTCGCCACCGCCCCCGACAAGGAGATCGTGACCCAGCGCAAGAACATCGAGGTCGACGACTGGCAAAAACTGCCGGGCGGCAAGCACCCCGGCATCTCGGTGGGTTCCACGAAGGACGGAAAACTCGTCGCGGTCTCACCGGGGGCCCTTCGGGCCGACGTGGCCGCGAAACTCCGCGATGGCTGGGAAGTGGAGAAGGGGACCAGCACGGCCGACGGCCGCAAGGTCACCATCTTCCACCCCAAGGCCCAGTTCCAGACCAACTACGAGGACCTGGAACGACAATGGCAACGCGTCGCCCCGAACGGTCAGGTGGACGGCGCCCAAGTAGGCAGAGCCCTCGCCGGCACCGCCGCCCTCGCCGTCGACGGGACCGTCAACATGGGGCTGGGGAATGTCTACGGAACGGGTAAGGACTGCATCGGTGCCGGTAAGAACTGCGGTGACTTCGTCGTAGAGTCCGCACTGACTGCGGCGAACGTGGTTCCGGTCGGACGCGTCGGCAGGCTCGGGAGAGCCGCGGAGGAAATCGGTGGTGCCGCAGCGCAGGTTCCGAAAGGCCTAAGTAAAGGCGAGACCGTAAAGCCGCTCGGAAGCCGATCGGTCACACCGTCGAATCAGGTCCGTGCCGTCCCGGCCACACAGATACCTCGCACAGCGAGGACAGCCTCCCCGCCTGCACGCTCGACACAGTCCGGGCCCGGTTCGCCGGGCGCCAGGATGCCGGGTTCTCATCCGATCAGCGCCAACCAGAGCAAGTCCGGGGCGCGAAAAGCTCTGCCTCGCCGATGGCAGGATTTCAACATCCCAGGCGGTGGAGTCTCTGAACCCGCGATTCACCACGCGAGCGTGGAGGCGGGAATCGCGCGGCAGCTGCTACGCCGCCAGTACCCCGGGGTCCAACGAGTCAACGCACGGAATTATTGGACCGGAAGCCGATACCATAAGCAGAATTGCACGCGTTGTGTCGTAGCCGTCGAGCGAGCATTGACCTATCGAGGGCTACCGGTCATCGCCGGCAAGACGTCGGGGCCGGTCCCGATGAAGAAGGTCGCTGAGCGGTTGGGAGGGCAGTGGAAACCCACGACGGGATACGATGACGTGATCAGGCAGATGCGGTCTGCTGGAGAAGGAGCACGCGGTGTCGTCTACATCTCCAGGCCGAACGGAACGGCCCATGTCTTCAACGTCGTAAATGACCGGAACGGTATCGTCTTCCTGGACGGTCAGACCGGCCGGCTCGCCACGCTGGAGCCTAACGTCACCAATGTGTCCCTGCTGAGGTACAAATGAAGGAGAGGTTCATGGAGGTCAGTCGAGCTGATGCCATCGAGCAGGCGCGCACTGCGCTTCGCGACTACTACGGCGAGGATCTGCGCGACGACGAACTGGGCGAAATCGTTGTGCGGGAAGAACTGATCGAGGAATACCCTACTGCATGGACGGTCCCTTTCGCTTCGGAACACTTCATCAACTCCGGCGATGTGAACTACGCCCTGGCTCCGAGCGTGCTTCTCGTGCCAAAGGACGGGTCGACTGCCCACTACCCGCCCACAGCGATTCCCGTCGAGGAATATCTGGCGGATGTCGCGTCCGGTCGTACCAAATGGCTCGCGTAACCGAGTACATCCGAACAGGATGAGCATTCTTCCCCGCGAAGCGCTGCACATGCCCACCGCTTGGCCCGATTAGGACACGAGAGCGAGTTTTCTCGGACGTGCACCGAGAAAGCCTGAGCAGAACGCCTTCGGCGCACGTCATCGGGCGCCTGGGGGTAAAGGTCGCTTAGCTTGAGTTGATCAACCAGTCGACCAGTGGATTCTTGTCGGCGACCGCGGGACGCGTCCCTGTCTGTCCATTATGGATTGTTGCGGTTGTGACGGCGGAGGCATGTGGGGCATTTGGATGCGAGGGTCGTGAGTGGACAAGTTGTCTTACAACCCGAAATGCCACCCACGACCTTCGCCCCACCGCCGACCCCCACGAACACGACACGTTTGACTTTCGGCTCAAGAACCGACCTTGCTCTGCCGGGTCCCGCGCCGTGCGCCTGGTGAGGGATCTGCTGGAGCAGCCGATGAACGCAACGCCGCCCCACCTCCGCGAACTCCTGGTCGACCGTGGTCAGCGGCGGGATGAAGTAACCGGCGTCCGGGATGTCGGACGCTCACCGATGCCGAGCTCGATGTCCTCGACCGGCTTCCCGACGACGACGGATGATTCAGGCTCGTTCGATCATCCGGTCGCGAACACTGCCGAGTTCGTCGCCGGTGACGCCGGCGCCGAGCAAGTACCGCTCGACATCGAATCCGTCGAGGGTCGCGATGACGGCCTCTTCGGCCGTGGTGTCCCGATCAGCGAGGGCGGCCTGGATGGACGGTCCTTGGTCGGCGGTTCCCATGGCTGCGAACAGGGCTTTGAGGGCTTCGGCGGACATGGTGTAGTCCGCGGCGATCGCCTGGGGTTCGACATCGGCCAGCGCGAGCAACAAAAGAGCGACGAGCCCGGTCCGGTCCCGGCCGGCGCCGCAGTGGAACAGGACACCACCGGGATCCGTGCGGGCGATCGCCTTGACGACGGCCGCGCAACGCTCGGCTTTGCGCTGGAGGAAGACGGGGTAATAGAGCGGGGAGCCGTTGAGCCGCTCACGGTTGACGTGCTGCCAGAACCCGATGTCGTCGATGTCGTCGAGCGGGACTTCGATCCGGTCGACGCCTGTCGGGATGGCGGGACCTTCCGAGGCGGCGGTGAACTGTGCCGAGCCCGCCTGGGCCGTGAGCGGCGTTTCCGTAGGCCGGATCTCGTCCGCGTTGCGGAGGTCGATCACCGTGCGGACACCGCACTCGCGCGCTTGGGCCCAACCCGTCTCCGTGACGAAACGGAGGTCCGCCGCCCTGAAGAACGCGCCATGACGCGTCGTGGCACCGGATTTGGTGGGTAGTCCGCCGAGGTCCCTGGTGTTGAAGAAACCCTCCCAGGCCACCGCTCTGCTCGTGCTCATCGTCCGGGCGCTCCCTCGTCGATCAAGCCGGGTCTGTGTCCGCTAATCATCGAGGTAGCGGTATCGCTTGTCGCCTGGCGAGATGAGCACCTGCCCTTGGTGAATCCGCCACTCACTCATGCCGTCGGCCTCGTGGCCGGCGAAGAACAAGCCTCGGACCAGGTCGTTGTCCGGGTCGGACGCGGGGAGTCGCGCGATGCTTCCGAGCTGGCCGAGTAGCCAATCAACCGCTTGCTGCCGGATATCGCCGCCGTAGAAGACGTAGCGGGTCCAGTTGAAGGGTTCGCGGGGCAGGCTCCAGCCGCGTGTGTAGAAGCCGTCGTCGTGCGCCGAGATGATCTCTTGGATGGCGGCGAGTTGCTTCTGGTCGCACTCCAGCCAGCCTCTGACCGACACGTAGACGCCCATGGTCTGTCCTCTCGTGCTTGCAGTGCCGGGCAGCGGAACTCCGGTCGCCAACGTGGTCCTGCGGAATCGGCCAGGCCGGACCACGGTTGGATTCGTTGACATAGAGCATGCAGGCTGATTACGAAGGATGCGAACCTGCTCGGCGATGCGGACGGAGAGCTGTTCATGCGAGTCATCCGGGTGACGGCCGACCTCTCGGTGCCCGATCTGGACGAAGCGAAGGCCTTTTATACCGATTTCCTCGGCCTTGATGCGCAGGACATGGGCCTGGACTGGGTTACGCGCGTCATCGTGCCTGCTTCGGGCGAACACATCCAACTGCTCACGCGGGACGCTACCGGGCCCGAGAACCCGCTGCTCTCGGTCAAGGTCGATGACGTCGACGAGGCGTACGCCACCGCGCAACGTCTCGGCTATGAGATCGTCCACCCACTGACGACGGAGAGGTGGGGTGTCCGCCGCTTCTTCGTCCGAGCACCAGGCGGAACGGTACTCAATATCGCTCAGCACCACGACCCGGGCGAGTAGCGCCAGGGGCGCTCCGCGGACGAGGTCGAACCAGCCCGGAAGCGGCTCGCCATGACCGCCAACCAGTCCGGAAGAGCTGACCCATCCACCGCGATATGGCAGGTTTGCCGGGCGTTAGCGCACCACTCGGCGATACCGCACCGCGCGACGCCCGGCGGGCAGCGCGAGACGGCGAACGAGGTAGGTGAGAAACGCGCCGATGGCCAGCCAGGCCAACGCGGCAAGGCCATCGTTGAGCAGGACCTGCAGCTTCGCGTCACCGGGGGTGAACAACCCCCGCAGTCCCAGCGATACCGCCGCCGACCAGCTGTCGACGAAGGAGGCGAAACCGTTGCGGGGGTTCGCCTCGCCCAGCACGAAGACGATGTGCAGCGCGAGCACTATCGCGAACAGGGCGCTGACGACGGTGATCACCGTGCAGATGATGGTGACGACCCTGATCCGGCCACGATCCGGGTCCACGACACCTTCCTCGAAGGCCGCCGGCGCCGGTTCCTCGATGGGCCTGATGCGACGGGTCGGATCGCTTCTGTCCGGGTCCGGCATGTTCATGGCAACCTCGCAGGTCAGCGGATTCACCCTGGTGTGGTCAGTGTAGGCCCGCCTCTGCCCGTCCGCCGGTTGTCGTGACTGGAAGACAACCGAGTCGCCACAGGGATTCCAGGGCGGCAAGTGGCACGTCATCGAAGGCGACGGCGCGGGCAGGCCAGGTGGGTGGTTTTTCGTACTGCGGAGCTGAGGCGACTCGAATCCCTGACCACTGCTCGCAAGGTTCGGTCTCGTTGTCGACAGCGTCCGCTCATGCCGGACAGCGGACGTGGGGTGACCGAGAGCGGGTTAGGTGTCGACCGTGCGCGTTTGGTTCGTGGTCGCGTGGAGGCTGCTCAGCAGCGCGAGCGTGTGTGCGCTCGGGGTGGCGGGTTCGGCGTGGTAGATGATCAGTTGCTGGCCGGGGGCGCTGCGCACGTCGAATGCCTGGTAGGTAAGGGTGAGCGGGCCGACGTCGGGGTGCACGAGGTGTTTGGGTTCGCGGGTCTTGCCGCGCACCTGGTGCGTTTCCCACAGGTCGCGGAAGTGCGCGCTGCCTTCGCTGAGTTCGGCCACCAGGTGTCGTAGGGCGGGGTCGTGCGGGTTGAGACCTGCGGCGACCCGCAGGTTCGCCACGGTGGCTTGTGCGGTCCAGTCCCAGCGCGCGTAGAACTGTCGTCCCGCGGGGTCGAGGAAGGTCATGCGGGCGAGGTTGTCCACCGCACGGAATGGTGAGAACAGCGCGTCGGCGAGGGCGTTGGTGGCCAGTACGTCCAGGATGCGGTTGAGCACGAAGGCCGGGGTGTGCGGGTAGCCGTCCATGAGTTGCCGCAATTCGGGGCTCACCGTCTGCGGCACCGGCGTGAGTGTGTTGTCCGGTGTGGCACCGGCCAGCCGGTACAGGTGCTCGCGGGCGTCGGGGGCGAGATCCAGTGCGCGGCACAGGGCGTCGAGCACTTGCGGTGACGGGTGGGTCTCGCGGCCCTGTTCCAGCCGGGTGTAGTAGTCGACGTTCACTCCCGCGAGCACGGCGACTTCTTCGCGGCGCAGCCCGGTCACCTTGCGGCGGCCGGAGTAGAGCACGCCCGCGTCTTCCGGAGATCGTTGTGCACGGCGCGCTCGCAGGAACGCCCCCAGCTCACCACTGCCCATGGCGATCATGCTAAATCGCCGCGCGTCCGGTTGGGTGGGTGCGGCACACCCAGTCACCACACGTCCTGCCGACGCCGTTCGTCGTCGCCGACGCTGGTCGGTATGACGAGCGATATCGACGTGGTCGGCATGTGGGTCACCGCGGACGGGCATATCCGGCAGGAGCTGCGCGCCGACGGGCGCTACGACGAAGCACGCGGCGAACGGCGTAGCGCCTACACCGGTCGCTACACGGTGACCGGGAACCACCTCGACTACGTGGACGACACCGGCTTCACCGCGACGGGCGACATCCGCGACGGCGTGCTCCACCACGAGCATCTCGTCCTGTATCGCGAGTCCGCCGCCGATCATCGAGGGCAGGCGCGGCGATGAGCCTGCCACCGGCCTCTGGCGACTTGGAGGGCAAGGTCGCGTTGGTCGCCGGTGCTGCCCGCGGGTTCGGCGCGGCCACGGTCGCCTGGCTGCACGCCCGCGGCGCGCGAGTGCTGGCCACTGACCTCCGCCCGGAAGTGGACGACCTCGCCGCCCGGTTCGACCGGGTGTCCACTTTGGTCGGCGATGTGTCCAGAGAGGACACCGCGGTGCGGTCGGTGGCCGCGGCGATCGACCGGTTCGGCGGCCCCCCGGTGTGATCGAGACCGACCTGCTCGACGACTTCCGGGCCGACAGCCCGAGGTGATCGGCTTCCTGGCGTCACCCCGCTCCAGCTTCGTCACCGGCGCGGTCATCGCCGCCGACGGCGGCTACACCAGCAGACACAACGAGAAAGGAACGGATAATGCCTGGACGGCTCGCCGGCAAGGTCGCGTTGATCACGGGCGCGACCGGCGGCATCGGACAAGCCACCGCGGAACTGTTCGCCCGCGAAGGAGCCGGCCTGGTCGTCACCGACGTCTCCCAGGACACCACGGACGAGCTCGCCGCGCGGCTGAAAGCCGAGGGCACCGATGCGCTGGCCGTCCGGTTGGACGTCTCCTCACCGGAGAACTGGAGCACGGCGATCGAGCTGACCCGGCGGCGCTTCGGCCGTCTTGACATCTTGGTCAACATCGCCGGTGTCCTGGACTGGCCCGGCATCGAGGAGACCACGAAGGACGGCTGGGACCAGGTGGTCGCGGTCAACCAGACCGGCACCTGGCTCGGGATGAAGACGGCCATGCCCCTGCTGCGCGCCTCCGGCAACGCCTCCATCATCAATACCTCCTCAGTGCTCGGCCTGGTCGGCAGTGGAGCCGCCGCCGCGTACCAGGCGACCAAGGGAGCCGTGCGGCTGCTGACCAAGACCGCCGCCGTCGAATACGCCACCCGCGGCGTCCGGGTCAACTCGGTGCACCCCGGGGTCATCGCCACCCCGATGATCCAAGCCGTGCTCGATGAGCAGGGCGACCGGCAACCCGACATCATGCGCACCCCCATGCGGCGCGCAGGCGGCCCCGCCGAGATCGCTCCCGCGATGCTGTTCCTGGCCTGCGACGAATCCTCGTTCATCACCGGAACCGAACTCGTCGTCGACGGCGGGCTCACCGCACACTGATGGTCAGCCCTGGGGTGGCGTCGTTCGTTGGTCCGGGGAGGCGCCGAGGAACCGGCGGGCGTTGCGGGTGGTGAGTTGTCGCCAGGTGGGATCGGTTCCGGGCCAGGTGGTGTCGAGGCGCCGGCTGAGCACCTCCTCACCGATGGAAAACTAGCGCCAGCGCATCATGTAGGTAGGTCCGCTGTCGTCGTGGCGCGCGTCGCGTTCGTCGAAACGCCATTGCGCGAACATCGTTCGTGCGACGGCGGGCGGCGTGGTACGGCGAGCCTCCAGCAGCGCGTCGAGCTCAGTGAGGCGCGCGGGTTTATGGTCCCCCGCATCCCACGCTCTCACGTAGAGACGCCAGGCTTCCTGTTCGAGGGCGAAACTCTCGTCGTCGATCGGCCAGACGGAGAACTGATCACCGTCCTCGAACAAGCTGTTCAGCCTGACGAAGTAGTGGGGAATGCCGGAGATGTCGGCGACACCGGCTTGCGGGCCGCTGTAGCGCTCGTTTTCCACATGGACGTGTTCGAAGCCGATGGAGATCAGCTGCTCCCGCGTGGTGTGGCCGCGGTCTTCCAACGGAACGATCGGGACGGGGTACTCGGTGTACCAGCCGGCGGCACGGAAACCGAGCCCGCGGTACACCGGCTCGTCCTCGGCGGACGCTCGGATCGCCACGGTGTCGTAACCGGCGGCGCGAGCACGCTCCACAGCGGCCAAGGTCATGGCACCGCCGAATGCCCGGCGCCGGGAGGCGGGCAGCGTGGAGATGTTGTAGATACCGGCGACCTCGGCGTGCGGGAAAATCTCGCCTGCGCTCACCGGCTCGCCATGGTGGTAACCGATCAGATAGTGCGCCGGACAGTCCTCGGCGAGGGCGGACGGACCCACACGATCGTAGAATTCTCCAACGGCGACGGCTGGTGGATTCCAGCCGGCGGCAAGGATTCGGGCGTAGTCGGCGAGTTCCTCCGGGGTGCGGACGCGGCGGACCTCCAGATCCGGGTACGGGCCCGCACGCAAGATGTCCGCTGTGCGGCCGCACATCACGGCTTCCGTCTTCCCTGCCGTCAGTTCGACGGAGCCGAACGGCATATCCGCGGAATTCGGACCGGCCGACCACGAGAAGGCGCGGCCGGTCAAACGCAGCTTGAACGCCGTGAGGAAGAGACGGTTCTTCAACTCATCCGGCGCGAAACGAGCATTCGCGACGATGTTGAAGATTTCGGCACCGGTACCGACATCGCCTTCGATACCGCTGTCGGCGATCACCAGATCGCCGGTTTCCGTAACGGTCATACCGTCGGTACGTCGATGCAGGTGACAGGCATGTTCGGCAACGTTCGCCTCGATGCGCTCCGTGAGCCCGGCATACATGGGCTCACCGTACGGTCGCGGTCGGCAACCGACCACACAATTCGCCACCGGACTCCGTGCTGACGTGCCACGCGCTCATGCCGATGGCCGGACGATCGGCGCGACGATAGGGAGGGCGTTGCCCGACGCTTCACATGCCGTGATAATCGCGGCATGTGGGGGAAACGTACGTGTGTGGTGGTGCTGCTCGCGCTGGCGTTGGCAGCATGTGGTGGCCCGTCGTGGGAGGACTACAAGGCCGCGGCGACGAACGGCACCATGGCTGACCGCGAGCTGCACGACCGCTGGGTCGCGGATCGATTCGCCGAAGTGGAAAAAAGCACCCCGTGGGCAGAATGGGGCCCGGCGAGAACCGTCATAACCTGCGAGGTCGACCGTGCTTCGTCCTTCGGTCAGGCCGATCCGAACACCGTGAGCTGTGCTTCGAGCTGGGTGCGGCAGGCAGGCTTCGATGGCGAGCTGCCTGACCGGATCCGTTCCTTCGACGACATCGTCAGGGCGCACGAGTGGTTCGGACATGCAGACTCGATCGCTCAGCCCATCGACTATTACCGCCAGTTCCGGGGTCGCCCGGAGGGCCCGAACCGGGTCTACGACGCGAGTAACCTTCCCGGCGTCGGTTACTCCCGGCACCTGGACGACGCCACTCGCATCGGACTCGGCGAGTCCTGGACCGAACGGGACAGCCGGTACTGGAGCGCCCTGAGCCGTCGTCGGACCTTTTCACCCACACCAGCGGGCCGGTCCAGCATGCCCTGATCGCCGACCAGTTGACCCGCCATCGCTACGTCATGACCCTGACCATGCACACCACTAAGACCTATCCGATGCCGTGAGCGAACACCGTCGCCGCCGCGATGTGACCGCAACGAAAAAACCGCCCTACCTCGGCAAGTCTGCCAGGTGGGCGGTGTTTCGTACTGTGGAGGTTAGGGGACCTTACTCGAACATAAAAGACCAGGTCAGAGCCCTGGAAGAGCTCCGTGAGAAGCTTCCCAGCCTCGATACGCCCGAGCCGCCGTCGATCGAGCGCGATCGGCCCCGGCGTGCCCGACAACTCGGTGCCGATCAAGTCGTGGAGTTGATCGCGGGCTATCAGTCCGGCGCGACAGTGTACGAACTCGGTGACCGGTTCGGCATCGAACGACGAACGGTCAGCAACATCCTCCACCGGCACGGCGTACCGATGCGCCGCCGCGGACTGTCCCCCGACCAGGTCGACCACGCCATCCACCTCTACAACCTCGGCTGGTCCCTGGCACGAGTCGGCGAACACCTGGGCGTCAACCACACCACCGTGCTGAACAAGCTGCGTGAACGCGGCATCCCCACGAGAGACAGCCATGGACGTCCGCGCGTCGAAGCAGGTGATCTTCGATGACCCGGCCCGCAGCTATGTCAGTTCGATCAGGTTCGGACGCGGCCACCGTCGTGAAGGCCGTCACCGTGATCATGGGCGTCGTCGTCGGTCTCACCTTCCTCTTCGGCTTCGGCAACGTCCTCAACCTCGCCCTCCGGCTCGGAGTCCCAGTCTGGGTCGCGCCGCTCGTCGCACCCGCGGTCGATCTGTCGATCCTTGGTCTGCTGCTGGGTACCCGGCATCTGGCACTCGCTGGCGCGTCGGCGGAGGTACTGCGGCCGGCTCGTCGACTCCTGATCTTCGCGAGCGTGGTCACGTTGGCGTTGAACGTGGCCGACCCAGTAGTGGCAGGTGAGTACGGAAAAGCAGCCTTCGACGCCGTCGGGCCGCTCCTCTTGATCGGCTGGGCTGAAGTAGGCCCGAGCTTCCTACAGGCAATCGGTGAATGCAGTGCTTCGACGGCCACACGCGGTGCGGTTGCTGAAGAGCAGCCGGAGGTACTCGTGCGGGAGAAACCTGGAGCCAGCCCGGCTGGCAGCGATAGCAACGAGGACGAGGTAGCTGACCGGGATGGGCCCGGCCTGACGCGGCAGAAGCGTTCGCCGGAGAAGCTCTTGTCGTTGGCTCGGGAAGCAGACGCTGCGCATCGTGCCGCGCACCAGAAGCCAATTTCGGCGGACACGCTTCGTGTTCAGTTGGGCATAGGTGCGACTCAGGCGCGGCGGCTGGTCAAGGCCGTGCGTTCCGAGTTTCAGGCGCGGATCGAGGGCGATCAGCGCCTGAGCAGCGTTCCGCAAGACGCAGAGCGGGGGAGCCTGTTGCCGCCTGACGTACACGTTTACGACATCGTGAGCGGTCGCGGCGTTGAACGAGGTCAGGGCGGTGCCGAAATGGCTCGCGGCTGCCGCGGACAGCGACGCGGCCGACGTGTGCGCTGCGGCGTCAACGCCTGCTGCGGCGCTGCGGGTGCGGCTGCCAATCCTGACCTGCTGTCTCCGGTCGACGTGCCTGAGTGAAAGGCTGAAGAGCGTGAGTCTTGATGACGACGCGGTTGAGGAACTCGACCTGGTGCTCGGGCAGACGCATCACCTACTTGGTGAGGCTGGTGACGAGTTGGCACAGCGCCTCGTGCAGGGGGCCAAGCTGACTCTGCGTCGTGACGGCGGGTACTTCCACCCGACGCCCGGCGACAACTGGCGGTCGGATACCTACGAGGCCGTGTTCGAAGTGGCACCGTCGTTGGTTCCGGAGTTCACCAGCGAGATTGTCGACCGTATCTGGAGCAAACTGGAGCCAGTGCTGCGACAACACGGCCGACAGGATGTGTTCGGAGTCGTCGTTGAACCGACGGTACCGCCGCTGCCGGAGGTGGCCGCTGATTGGCGGGCACAAGCCGAGCAGCCACCGGTTGCGCTGCCAGGCAACCAGGCCCGGCGGGAGCGAGCGAATGGCGGCTACCCGGTGTCTGACGGGTTAACGTTCGGTAGTCGAGCCGAGATCGTGGTCTATGAGTTGCTCGTCGAACTTCAACGGGCGTGCTCCCGGCACCGAGCCATCGCCATGATGCCGCTGCCAGCGGCCAAGCTGCGCGACGCCGGCGTGCGCACCCCGGACTTCATCGTTCTAGGCAACGGCCGCGCTGTAGTGATCGAGGTCGATGGACCGCACCACTACGGCACCACGCGGAAGGCCGACGACGCCGACCGTGACAGGCACTGGGATCGCTGTGGCGTGCATACCATCCGAATCGGTGCTCATCACACAGACGAGCCCGCTGCCCTGAAGGAGCTGCTGCGGGAAGAGCTAGACCGGTGGCTCTTCCAGACAAGGTGAGGATCAGCAGCAGAATGCCCACGTACGGCAGGATGCACGTCCCGTACGACACGACTCAGTCAGGGCCCCCACCTTGTGCGAGCGATGACTAAGATCGAAGGATTGCGACTACAAGCCGTACGGCTTGTACGGCATCATCCGAGGCTCGCGTGGCGGTGCGGCGAGGTTGTCATCCCGGCCAAAAGGGACGTGTCAGGTGGAGTAACGCTCGGCGAGCCGGTCGAAGAACGCGGCAAGCCGTTTGTCCGTGGCCGAGCCATCAATGAGCTCGGCGCCGCCGAAGCGGTAGACCTCGTAGCCGCGCAGTCGTAGCTCACGGTCCTCGGCGACCATCTCAGCGTACCGCTGGGAGTCAGCGCGCCCAGCCTCGTCGGCGTAGTGCTGCCGCCCGTCGCACTCGATCACGATGCGGATTCGATGCGGCAGGAGCAGCAGGAAGTCCATGCGCTGGCGGGGCAAGGGCGCCGCACCTGGAACGTGGTGTGCTCGGGTGTACGGGTCGTAGTGGAGGTACACCTGTGGGAGCAGGGCCGGGATGTCATCGCCAAGCCGGACGTAGCGCTCAGCGTACGTGCGCAGGATCCGCCGCTCCGCGTCGTTGTCGCCAAGTGAGCGGTCGAGCCGCCGGTACAGGCTGCGCGAGACTTCCCGTACAGGTTCCGCTGTCAGCCCTTCGTGCTCAGCCCACCAGCTGGTCAGGTCGGCCCAGGTGAGGCCATGCGCCGCCAGCGGCCGGTCGTAGATGAGGCAGAACTGTTCGTTCTTGATCACCAGGACGTCGTTGTTGAGCGCATCGGTGAACACGATCTCCGGTTTGGGACCGTCGGCGGCGAAGATCAGGTTCTTCATCGAGCCGGGCACACCAGCGCCGATCCTGCGGCCGGCGAAGACGGGTGCACCGCTGATGGCGTCGATCTGGACGATCTCGTAGCCGTCGTGAACCAGTGTCTGGTTGAGGAAGTCGTGTAGCTGCTCGACTTCGGTCAGGTTCGTCCGGACCGCTGGGTGCAGCATTTCGGCCAGGAATCGCAGGAGCGCATCGTCGTTGTCCGCTAAGCCGAACCGCTCGTCGTAAAAGATCCAGTCGTCGGGCCAGTCCAGGTTGGCGATGCAGTGCTGGATGATGTCCTCGCGCGCCGTGGGGAACTGCGTGGACCGGGAATCTGTGGTGGGCAGCGTGTCGAGGTCGTAGAGGCGCCCGAGGAACTCGACTTCGTTGAGCACGCCGTACCAGGCCGTGGTGGCGAGACCCTCGATGAGGCGTCGCCGGGTGACGTCGGTGATGCGGCTCGTCATGGCGATGGTGCCTCCTGGGCGTCGGCTGCAGGCGGTGAGTAGGTCGTCAGTCAGGCTGGCGGCGGCTCGCTGGCGGTGCAGCGAAGTCGCTGTTCGTTGTTCGCGACCGCCTTCCGCGCCTCACCGGTCGTCATGGCCCAAAGCTGTGCCAGGTGATCGAGCGTTCCGAGCAGATCGGAAGGAACGGCTGGGCGGCTTCCGGAGCGGGCGAAGGGGCCGTCGGTTTCCAGCAGTACGCGTTCCGGCGGAAGCCGTTGGAGCAGCGGCACGGCTTTCTTCGACCGGACCATCGCCGGGTTGATCGAGAACCAGAGCCCTGCATTGAGTGCATCGTCGACGGCGGCCAGTGGTCCGGTGTACCAGTGCAGGATTGCTGGCACGTGCGCTTGCGCGAGTCGGGCGATGGTCTCCCGCTCGGCGCCCCGGCTGTGGACGGTGACAGGTCGAGTTCGCACCTGTGGGTCCGCCAAGATGGCCTCGAACACGCGAAGCTGTTGCTTGCGGGTTGCGACTCCGGCGCGAGAGAAGTCGAGTCCGATCTCGCCGATCCACGTGGCCTGCGGCAGGAGCCGGAGAAATCGGGCTAGATCGTGAGGGGATGCTGCTCCTGCGCGAAGAGGGTGGAAGCCCAGTGCGACATCGACGCCGTCGCGTCGGCCGAGACGGGTGCGCAGCAGGCGGTACTTGCCGGGGTCCTCGGTCACCGCGATCACGTGCACGCCTGCGGCGCGGGCGTCATCCAGTACGGCGAGCGGGTTGTCGTAGGCGTCGATATGGCAGTGGGTGTCGGTCAGCACCGCGGTGGTCACGATCGAGACTCCACCAGCTCGGCCAGTGGGCCGCGGGCTCCGCTGGCGAGCCAGGTACGGAGCTCGGCGAGTCCACGTCGCCAGACCCCGGTGAAGGCGGCGCGTTCGCCTTGTGGAAGCGGGCCGTTGCGTAGGACGTCGCGATCCGGTCGATCCGCGAACGCTCCGGCGATTACGGCGCGCAGATCGGCTCCGCGGCGGCTGCGGCGGTTGAGGAGGATCGTGGAGTCGTCCTCGGCGAACACGTTGTAGGCGTACTCGTCGTCGTCCCATCCGACGTGTGCCAGCGAAGCGCGGCGGATCAGGCAGGGGAAGCAGTATCCGCAGTTGCCTTGCTTGCGGCCGACGTAGCGGGCGGTCTCGGGGTGGGAGCAGGAGACGCTCAGCGGGGCTAGGCGCCGCAGGAGAGCGGCGTTGCGGGATTCGGCGAGCATCTCGCCCTTGGTGCGCAGGCGGTACGGGTTGATCACGCGGTTCGATACGCCGATTGCGGCGCTGGCCGTGGCGAGTAGGTGCATGAAGTGTGGGTGTGTCGTGCGGGTGCTCGCGCTGCCGACACGAGCTCGGGTGAGCGGCACGTTGATCCCGATGAAGCCGTTTTCGGGCACATATACCGGCACGGCCGGTCCTTCGGCGGCGGCGAGGGCCAAGGCAGCGGACAGGAAGAGCAGGGATCGGGACCGGGTGGTGTTCTCGCGTGGCCGGGGCAGAGGTCGGGCCTGGTGGTTGTTCGGGGGTGCGGGACGTAGGTAGAGGCGCCGGGAGCGGATGCGTTCGGCGCCGTAGTGTTCGCCGAGTTCGTCGAGCAGAAGTTGTTGCGCGGTGGATGCTTGTCCGCCTTCGTGGTGGGACAGCAGGCACAGCCGTCGTTCGGGGTCCTCTTCGAGGAGATCGATGACGCCGCACAGTGAGTCGAGGCCGCCGGAGAACAGGCACACGCCGTCGACGCCGAGTCCGATCGGCCGCTCGGCGAGGGGGACGCTGGCCACACCGGCGAGGGGATGCCGGCTGGAGTTGTAGGGCTGGGTCTCCCAGTGATCGCCGGTCAGAAACCGCAGGGCGGCGTCGAAATCGGCGTTTCGCCAGACAGCGGTGGCCTCGACGGGGAGCCGGAGGGTGATGTCCCTGGTCCAGGAGTCCGGCGTGCCGCGTCGTCGGGTGGTTTTGTCGGCGCAGTACACGGCCGCGCCCAGCAGCAGGAGGTCGGCGGCGGCACGCGGTGGTCGCCAGCCCGTGAAGAACTCGGGGCCAGCGTCGCCAGTTTGGATGGTGGCCGCAATCCGCCCAGGAGCCCAATCCAGCAGCCGGACGTCGTCGGGTTCGGTCACCGGGGCGGTGAGATCCGTGCGCACCAGGTAGGTGGTCACTGTGCGTCTCCGTCCAGCCCCTGCAGGGCCTCGTAGGTCATGCGGACGGTGTCCTCGGCGATCTGGCGTCCCTCCGGGCCGGCCCAGTCGACCGTGAAGGGGTCGTCGGGGATGCGTAGTGAGACCAGGACCTGGATGATTTGGCGCATTTCCTCGTCGGCTTGGCGCACGGCGTGCGGGTCGGTGATGCGGCTGAGACGTTCGGCGATGACGGGAACCCTGTTGTAGACGTACTGGGCGAGGAACGTTTCCAGCAGGGTGGGCAGGTTCTCCCGCGAGACGGCCATCTCGGCGGTGTCGGTCAACTCGGTCCACGTATCGGCGTCGCCGAAGACCTCGTCCAGCACGTCGCACGCGGCGTCGCGGGCGGCTTGGGAGTCCAGGTCATCGCCGTCTCCGGCGATGAAGGTGATCAGTTCGTCGAGCACGTCGAACCGGGTCCGGCCGACGAGAGTAGCCAGTCCCAGCGAGGTCAGCGTGTTTTCAAGCCCGGTTCCGCCGACTCCAGCGAGCAAGGCGCCGAGGCGCTGGACGCCGCTACGTCCGGCACGGGCACCGGCCGCAGCGCCGCCAGCTCCACCCAACACGGGAACGTGGCGAGCGAGCACCCGCTGGGCATACGTGCGGGTGCTCGGAGATCCGGAGGTAAGCCCGCGCACATAGGACGCGGTCGCGTGTTTAAGCGGAGTCCACGCTCCGCCGCTGCCCGCGGTTCGATCAGCCGAGGTACCCATCAGTGCCGGCCGCTGCGTCGTTGAGCTTGACGCGCGGTGTTGATCACACTCTTCAGGCCGGGGGCGTCGCTGTTTTCCCACCGGTCGAGCAGGGCGGAGACCGTCGGGTTGTCGGCAGGGAGGCGACGGACGGCGTTCCCGGCCTGCCCCCGCGGGATGGCCTCGGGTGGGATCCGCATCAAGGCGTCGCAGATGGCTGACAGGGTGTCGGGCGCTCGTTCGGCGAGTTCGAGCGCTGCGAGGAAGGCCGGGCCGCCCGGTCGACGCGTCAGCACTTCCACCAACGCCTCCACGAGCTGGACACGCTCGTCGCCAGGCAGCTTTCCGATCTCGTCACACGCAAGCCGCCGCACACCAGCGACCTCAGCCTGCGCCCTGGTGAACAGCTCCTGCAGGTGCGGAGGCAGCCGCGTGACCGCGACGCCGAAGGCGAGCTTGTCACGGGAGTAGGTGAAGTACGGCCCCAGGTCTACCTCGCCGAGCGGAGGCTCCAACCGCAGCCACGCACGCACGTGCGGTTTGTCCACCCACGCCCGCACCTCTTCGGTTACCTGCGGCTGTTGGGCAGCCGTCCGCCCCCGCTTGGAGGCGGGTGAACGGCGAGCACCCGAAGACTCGTCGGCGGTCTCGCCCTCATCTGGCCGCGATATGTCCCCATCGCCGTCCGGTTCGGCGGTGGTCGATCCACCCCGCGCGATAGACTCCGCAGCCGCGAGTTCCGAGATGGGGCCAGGCGCGGTGAGTTGCCAGTCGAACAGGCGCTGGAAGTCGCTGAAGTGTTGTTCCTCCAGGACCATGAGTTTGGCCAGCACAGGCAGGTCGAGGGTGATCTTCCGGCGCAGCGCGCTGCGGTGCTTGAGCAGCAGGTTGTTGAGGAACCGCTTGAGCTGCCTCGGGTTCCCGGGCAGTCCGCCCCCGAGTACCTCGGCGATGCTCGCCGCCCAGTTCAGGTCGCGCACCAGGTCGGGCGGCACGTTGCCGAGGACCGCTCCGGCCATACCGACGTTGAACGCCACCTGCAGATTGCCCGCTTCGCGGCGACGGCGGGTCTCGGCGAGGACCTTGGCGAACTGCTCGTCGTCGAGGCGCAGTTCAGCCAGCAGCAGGTTGACGTAGGTGTCGGCCTCCGGCGCGGACAGCGGCGGGATGGCTACCTTGAGCTGCAGCATCTTCTCCAGGTAGTCGGCACCGATCCCGGCGCCGTCGGGGCGCCGCAGCTGCGGGTAGCGCGAGTCGATCGCGGACTCCACGACCGCCTGGTTGGCTGCCAGGACGTAGGCGGTCTTGGGCGTGTTGAGGAACAGCCGGATCGCCTCGAAGGTGTCCACCACGGTCTCGGGCAGGCACCGGTCGAGGTCGTCGATGAACACCACCACGGCGTCTACGGCTTCCAACGTCGAGACGACCTTCGCGAACTCCGCCCGGAACCGCCCAGCGTCCGTGATTGCCTCAGCCGTGCCGTTGCCCGAGACGGCCTGCTTGGCCTTGGGGTCTTCCAGCAGCTTGTTCGCCTCGCTCGCAGCCGCATTCACCCCCGCCTTCGTCACGTCCAGGACCTGCGGAGCCATGCTCGGATCTATCGCCAGAAGCGCGAGAGGTGCCGCGGCCTGGGCGGTAGACACTGCGACCCGTCCGCCCCTGCGCCCCCATCGGCCGAGGCCCTGGGCGAACCTGCGGAGCCTGGTCACCTGTTCCTGCTGATCACGACCGGCTCGTGCGCCGATCGCGTCGAGCACGGTCGTCATCAGCGCGACCTTGACGTCGTCGTAGTCCTCGTACTGCCAAGGGCTGAACTCGACGCACACGTACCGTGACGGTGACTCGTCGTCGTCCCGGATCTTCAGCAGCTCCTGCCGGGTGATCCGCATCAGGCTGCTCTTCCCGGAGCCCCAGTCCCCGAGCAGGCCCACCGTCAGTGGGAGCAGCCGCGGCTCGGTGAGCGCCACGAACAGGGTGTCCACCAGGAAGTCGAAGCCGAGAAGATCAACCTCGGTTTCGTTGTCCGCCCACATCGCCCGCTCCGTCCGACGCGGCAACTTGAGGCATCCGCTCCTCGGTGGCCGCTGACCGAAGGCGAACATCGAGGATAGATCGGCGATCAGCGTCGATGGTCATTTGACAGACGTGTCGCCGCAGACCACGTACTGTTACCGTCAGTTACCGAGGCGTGATCAGCATGTTGCGGTCTGGCTGTGGCCGAGTGAGCTCGGCGAGCACGAGCTGAATCGCACGGCCCAGCAGGCGAGCAAGGTCCTCAATGAAGCGGGCGAGGTCTTCGCTCTTCGCTCCGCCGAGGAGCGTCATCCTCTTCTGGACAGGGTGGTCACCGTGGATCTCCGCATTCCGCAACCGGTACGCCTCCTTGAAGAACCTCTCGATCTCCGTTCGCTCGACCCCGAGCACCGGGTCACCGGCCAGCAGCTGTCCGGCCGCCTCCGCCGCGGGTGCTCCCTTCTGTCCTCCTTTGATCTTGCCGCGCTTGATGAACAGTGCCTCGGAGCAGATGTTGAGGTCGATGAGTCGATCCTCGGGCAGGGACTTCGAGCCGGCGAAGACGAACCGCCGGAGGGAGACCTGCAACGAGCGATCCCGCGCGACCGCTGGGGCTGCGAGCGCCTCGTACACCCTGCGCACAGCGTCGACGTGTTCCTCGGTCAGGAGCAAGGTCGGCCGGTTGACGTCGGCGAGACCGACTGCGGGGAGAGTAGCGCTGCCCTCGATGTCCCGAGGGAAGTCGTCGTCGTGCTGCAGGAGGATCGGACGCGTGGCCACCACCGATCCTCCACACACCACATGCAGCGCGGTGACCAGCCTCTGAACAGGCTCCTCCAGGCTGGGAAAGGCAGGGGGCCGCGGATGTTCGGGCATCCCCTGTTTGTACGACGTGACCGGGTAGCTCTGTTCCCTGGTCACGGCCCACTGGTGGAAACGTGAGACCTGCACGCTGTTGGGGCCGCCGCTGAACTCGGCCGGCGCTGCGAGCACCTGGATGGCCCGGCTCATCTGCCGGTCAGTCATCGGGCGCAGGACCACGCCGCCGGGCAGGGCGATTTCGTCCATGCTCGACACAAAGCCGTTGAGCGGGATGAACTCGACGAGTCGGACAGTGTCGGCCAGCAGGCCGGCTTCGAGCCGGTTGTAGTGCAGATCGAATGCCGCCTCGTCGAACTCGTAGGTACGAGTGGTGACGATCATCGGTTCGAGCAGGTGCTCGATCAGTAGCCAGTCCAGTCTGCGCTGTTGGAGCGAGAACTCAACCCCGACCATCGTGTCGACGCGGGTGCCCAGGATCGGGTCAGCGTCGATCGCTTCGCGGACGGCGACCATCTCAGCGAACGTGTCCAACCAGTTGACCTTGGTGACGCGCTCGGGCATGTACCAGGCAGTGGGTCGTAACGCGACAAAGGACTCTTGGCCGTAGCGCCACCAGTTCCGAAGATCGGGCATCTTGTCGACCTTCGGGGCACCGTCGCGTTCCGCGAGGTCGCCGAGCGCGGCCACAAGCACTGAGGCCACAGCCGCTCGAACCGGCGGCCTCTGACATGACTGCATCAACCTGATCCCAACCCGTCACGTCCTGCCCGCCGAGGACCTGTCAGACGCGAGCCGGTCAGGATGCCACGAACGGACCAGCGTCCCAAGCCAATTTGCGGGTGACACGCCGGATGTCCCCCGCCAGGGATGATGTTCGACGCGAGAGTCAACGATCGGCCTCCTCACCCGCTAGTCGGGTGCGACGATCTCAGGAGCCGTAAAGTTTAGGTCGTGGCCTTGCATGGTTATGACGATGTCGAGCCCGCTTGCCAGGACAGCGTCGACATCTGCATGTAGATCGACATCGACAACTGCGACAGCTAGGCCAGACTCGCTGACGATCTGTAGTTCGGAGGGCGCGTCAGTCGTTGTCGAAATGTAGACGATCTCTGGCGTCTGGTGGGAAATTGTAAGCTCACTGCGAAGCGTGACCTGGGCGCGTCCTGTCTCCAGCAGAGATCGCAGCACATTGTTCCGGCGAGCTCGGATGAACTGCAAGAGATCGAGCACCTCGCGCGCCACGGCGTCAAATGTGCTCCGCCAGCCTCGGATGTGCATGCCTGCGAGCCAGGACCGGACATCTTCTACCTCGACACCTTGGCGCTGCGCCTCGCTCCCAATGACATGTGCCAGTCGACGAGAACGGACTCCTTCATTGAGCAACGCCAGGGCATGCGGCGTGTTGACGCCGTGTCGGATACACCACGCAGTGTCTGGTCGAAGGCGGCTTACGAGGCCAGCCTCCTCAAGGCCAGCGTTGGCCTGCTCAATGAGCACCCCGACAGTCCAAGCCAGGTAATGTTCAAATGTTGAGCTGATGGCGTCAACAGTCTGCTCCAACTGCCACTCGACGGCCAGGCCGGGAAGAATCCGTTCGGCAAGAGCGGGAACGTCAAGGCCGTTTATCCACCCTGTCAATCCATCCACAATGGACACGTCGATTAGGTTCTTGTCTCCCTTAGCTCTCGTCGACCAGAACTTCCAGCAGTTGTCGGCCTCCGGTTGCGCCAGCAGTCGCGCGAGTACTTGTTGTTCCGCTAGAAGAAGAATGGTGTCGTTGAGCGGCCAGTACCAAGCTTCATCAGGGATAGCCGCACCTAGTTGGCGAAGCTCGCCTTCCCGCGTGGCAACGGCATCAACTACCTGACCGGCAATCGCATCTAGCCGTGCCGCTGTACCGAGCGAAGTCCCGGCAGCTGTCCAACGCCGCCGCTGTGCCGGGCTTGTACGTTCATAGGTGGCTCGAACCTGCTCGGCCAGCCGCAGCCAACGTTGCCGAAGCGCCGGGTCCATCTGCTGAAATGCAAGTAGTTTACCGAGGACGATGTCCATCTGTATGGGGTCGTCGAAGAGCGTCCACAATGGCTGCAGCGTCGTCAGGACAAACCACGTATACGACACGAAGTCAGACACGACCGTGTCCGGCGCAAGCTGAAAGACGGCGTCAGCCGTAGTGGCGATGAGCTCTTCGGCGTCAGCCAGAGCTGTCAGCGACTCCTCTGCCAAGAGAGTGGAGCGGGCTTCGAGCGCCTCGTCATTCGGGCGGAGCTCGTCGAAGTCCTTGAGCTCGGACTGCTTTTGCAGCGCAAGCACGATCCAGCCTTCGGACTCACGGCCGGCTCGTCCAGCTCGCCCGATGGCGTTCATGAGCCGTGCGGCTCCGAGTTGGGCTCCAGGGTACTGACCTTCGAATCGGGTTTCGGCGATCACGACCGTTCGAACCGGCAGGTTTACCCCGTCGGTCAGCGTGCTTGTAGAAACGATCGCCAGCACGATCTCAGTCCGGACTGCTTCCTCGATCGCGTCAAGGACGTCTACAGGCAGGCCGGCATGGTGGTACGCGACGCCGTGCTCGGCGCAGGCAATGAGCGGATGCTGGTCACCCAGCCGCTCGCGAAGGAACTCGACAAGCTCGCGCGTGGGTTCACGTGGCGGTAGGTAGCCTGCCAATGCTTTGGCGGCGTCACGGGCCATAGTCCGCGACGAGACGATCATCAACAGACTGCCCGCATGCGTCAGTATCGACGCTGCGGCGGCGAAGATCTTGTAAGCCGGCGTGCCTCCGCTGTCCTTGGTGAGCTTGCCGCCGGAATCTTCCTTAAGGACCAAATTTCCGAGTGGCTCTTCAGGACGCGTCGTCAGTTTTGTAACTGGCCCCGCCTCGGCGGGACGTAGTCGCAACTGTGCCACCTGCGGCACGGTAACTCGCGTTGGCCACTGCGCCGACTTGCGAGGACTCCGCACTGCGGCTTCCCAGACCGGCTGAGTGTTGAGTAGGGCATGGAGACGGCGCGGCCCCCGCCATGCGGACGTGAACAGTACTTCCGGGCGCTCCGCGTCGAGCCAGGACGCGAGCGAGGCAGCATTCCCGAGTACACCGGAGAGAAGCACGATCCGCGGGTTGTCGGCCTCCGCCATGAGGTAGGCAAGCAGTCCTTCGACGGTGAATCCTCTGCCCGGTTGCGCCAGTAGGTGTGCTTCGTCGATGACGAACAAGGAGAAGCGTTGCATCACAGCGTCGGCGTCGTGACGCAGCAGGTGCATCAGTCGTTCGGGTGTCGTGACCTCAACGTCAGTGGAGTCTTGCGAGAAGGACAGTATGTCGAAGAGGTCGCTGTCTTCACTCAACTCACGGTTGAGCACTCGGAGTCGCCCCGACAGCGCCTTCCGCATCTCTCGCCCAAGACTGCGCAAGGGGGTGACGTAACAGACTCCACCTGGCTGTGTCGCGACGTGCGTGCAGATGATCAGCTGCGCGAGCAACGTTTTCCCGGCGCTGGTGGGTACTGACAAGAGCAAGCGGCGCGTCGCTGGATCCAAAGGGTTCATTCCTGGCCGCGCAAGCAGTTCTCTTTGGGGTGGCCACAGGGTTAGGACTGGCGGGTCAGCCAGACAGAACGCCTGTGCCACGGCATTCGGAGTTCCAGGGGGAAGGATCGAGTAGAGGCTGCCGGATTCGAGGCCATCGGCGATCGCCAACAAGTGCGCGGCTACCCAGCGAGCGTCGAGGTCTCCAGTTCCCGCGGTACCGTCCAGAACGGACAGCAAAGCGGCTCGCGCTACTGGCAGCTGGCGGCCGGTACCGAACGCCAAGAAGCGAAGCAGCGACCACACGGCGCGTACTATCTGTTGTGCTGGACCGAACATCGTCGACTGGAGATCATCGAGTTCGACCGTCGCGGCAAGTTCGGTGAGCTGGCGTCGCCAACTGCGAAGTAGAGGGAACAGGAACCTCGTGTCGAGACCGAGGAAGGCGACGCCAGCCTCGACTGCCAAGGTTTCAGCGTGGTCGACAAGTGGGGTGTTGTCGACCAATAGATCCGAGACACGGCGATATACGGCTGTCGCGTTCGGATCAAGATCAGCCCGCCGGTAGCCGACTTGCGCACCGAAAGCGAGGTTCAGGCGTTGGCGTGCATCATGGCGGGGGTCCGCCAAGGTCAAGTCGAAGACGTGAGCGCTTACCGCGAAAGCCCGACGCTGTCGTGCTGGTGTGTACAACTCTGCGGCTTCGGAGGCCGATGCGACGGCGTGGAGGTACCACGCGGCACGTTCGAGGGTTTCGTCAACGGCGAAGTCTCCGCGGAAGGCCCGTATTTCGACGTCAGCGATCAGGCTCGCCAACTCTTGTGGTGAGGGCAGGACGCCCGGTTCGTGGACACCAAGCGCCTCGACGAGGTCTGGCAGGTTCAGAGCGCGCTCCATACCATCCTCCTGACTTCGACGGCGAACTCAGTGAAGTTTTCGATAACGCAGAGCAGCCCTTCCAGTTGCCCTGCGTTGGTGAACTGGCCGAGGGTGCTTTCCAGTGGGGAGAAGCACGCCTCGGGAGGGCTGACAGTGCTGGTGGCAACTCCGACCCCGGCTCCTGCTCGCGGGTCTGCGTTGATCCATAGATCACCCAGCTCGGCAAAGAGAATTCCGAGATCACCGTCTGTCTGGCGATGAGCACTGGTGAGCTTGGCCAGATACTGCAGGCCCCTGGTGTTGAGTTGGTCAGAAGCACGTTGCACAGTCGTGGTGACTACCGAGTTTTCTGTGTTGTGCTTCTTTATTTCCCACAGCCTGAAAAAGAGTGAGACATTCGCGCCTGGTGGTGCATAGACTGCGAACCCATCCTCGCCTTGCTCTGTCACGGAGTAGCTCGGTTCGCTGAGGTATTTACGCTCGCGATGTGCGGCTTTCTGTTCTTTCATGATGAGATGCCACAGCCACTCGGCGACGAATCCCTCTAGATGATTGCTTTTGCCCTGCTTAGCCTTAGCGTCGTCGGATTCAACAGCGCCAGGTCGACCAAAGACGGAGATGACAAACGATAGGACAAGCTCTCGATCGTCTTCAGTAACAGCATTCGCGGACAAGGCAGCTGCGCGCCAACAAGCGAACGCTCGTGAGTTTCCGCATCGAAACTTCATGATCGCCTCTGCGATGATCCACGCGACTGCGCTGCGGCGGTCGGCTGAGAAGCCGACCATCGCCACGAGATCCCATGCGCATCTTCCGGGTGCATGCTGACCTCTTGACTCACTTGCCAAGAGACGGCTGACCTGGTTGTCGTGCTGAGCTGCCAGTCGAGCAGCCTCGGCCGGGCTCGTCAACGGCGCGACGGTCATGTCGGGGTGGTCACCTTCTGAACCGTCCTCCTCGGACGCGCTCCCGACGACGCTCTTCACCCGGTGGACCCTACGCCGATGGCACCTCTGACCTGGAGAAGCTCGCCGACAGCACCCCCAAACGGCCTAGACGGACCTGTAGAGGCGCATCAGTGAAGCCGAACGCCTGACCCATGTATGCGAGCGCTTGGCGAGTCAGGGTCCGACGGAGTGCCGCGGAAGCAGCGGTGGCGCCGAGATCGTCACGGCCATGCTGGCGAACTGGCCATCAGCGCGTCCGCCGAACGCCGAGAAGTCTCCCAAGTCGGTCAGCAGCGGCGGCGGTCTCGGAGCACCTTGCGTGCTCAGGGCTCACGGGAGCGGGCTCTCAATGAATCCGGCTAGGACTCCAGGGCTTGACACCCAATCTCGGTAAGTAGAAACTGACCGTTAGTGGAAACTTACGAACTCGATGGTTGGGCTGTCCTCGGTGATCGCACACGTCGCACGATCTTCGAGCGCCTCGCCGACCGTCCGCAGTCGGTGGGTGAGCTCGCTGCGGGGTTCTCGGTCAGCCGCCCGGCGGTGTCCCAGCACCTCAAAGTGCTCAAGGACGCCGGGCTGGTGGTGGACCGAACGGCAGGAAACCGGCGCATCTACCAGGTCGACCCGGCTGGTGTGGCCGCCCTGCGCGCCCAACTGGACAGTTTCTGGACGAACACGCTGGCGGCCTTCCAACAGTCCGTCGAACTCGACAAGGCAGGAGATCCCGTGAGCACGACATCGGAACAAGCGAGGGTGCGTAAGCAGATCGTCGTATCGGCGCCGATCGAACGTGCTTTCACGGTGTTCACCGAGCGCTTCGGCGACTTCAAACCGGCCGAGCACAACATCCTCGCCGCCGAGCTCGCCGAGACGGTGTTCGAACCACGCGTCGGTGGCCACATCATCGACCGCGCGATTGATGGCACGGAATGCCGTTGGGCCCGCGTACTGGCCTACGAACCCCCGCATCGGGTCATGTTCAGCTGGGACCTCAACACCCAGTGGCAGGTGGAAACCGATCATGACAAGACCAGCGTGGTCGACGTGCGGTTCATCGCCGAAAGCGCCGACCGCACCAGGGTCGAACTCGAACACCGTGACATCGAACGCCACGGCGACGGCTGGCAGGGCATCCACGCCGGTGTCGACAGCGAGGGCGGCTGGCCGCTGTACCTGCAGCGCTACGCCGAACTCCTGAAGAGCGAAGCCTGACCGCATGAACCTTATGGACATGGCCCAAGCTGAACGCCGGGACCTCGCCACGTTTCTGGCGACGCTGACACCCGAGCAATGGCAAGCGCCCACGCTGTGCACGGGATGGTCCGTCAAGGACGTGGTCGCGCACATGCTCAGCTATGAAGAGCTCACCACGTTCGGGTTGATCAAGCGGTTCGCCAAGGGCCGATTCTTCCGAGCCAACGAAATCGGCCTCGACGAATACCGCCCTCTGGGCCCCGAACAGCTCCTCGACCTGTTGAACCACCACCTGCGGCCCCGTGGCCTGACCGCGGGCTTCGGCGGCCTGATCGCACTGGTCGACGGGACCATCCACCACCAGGACATCCGCCGCCCACTCGGCATACCCCGCGACATCCCACCCGAACGCCTACAACGAGTCCTCGACTCTGTACCGACCAATCCCCGACTCGGCGCCCGCCGACGCATCCGCGGCTTGCGGCTGCGGGCCACCGACCTCGACTGGTCCACCGGACAAGGTCCCGAAGTTATCGGTACCGGCGAAGCACTGCTCATGGCCATGGCAGGCCGCCGCGGCGTGACACCGGAACTCACCGGCCCTGGCCAATCCACACTCGCAGCCCGCATCGACCGGACCACAGCCCACACCACATGACCAACAGCCGCACCGGAGCCAGTCGGCAAGCTGACAGTCCTCCCCGGTGGGACTGTGTCGTGAGCGGTGTTTCTGGCCCGACACGCCGGGGTGAAATCCGGCGGGATGGGTACGGACAGTGATGGCATCCGATGCTGTGAGCGCGGATCAGAGGAAGATGAGGAAGTCGGAGCGGGAGCGGTCGGCCGAGCAGGCTGCCGCGGCGGCGATGGTGGCGCAGGCGCGGGAACGTGGCCTGTCGCTCACTGGACCGGACGGGCTGTTGAAGCTGTTCACCAAGAACGTTCTGGAAGCGGCGCTGAACGAGGAGATGACCGAGCATCTCGGGCACGCGAAGAATCGTGCCGATTCGAATCGTGATTCGTCGAATGTGCGGAATGGGGCCCGGGGGAAGACGGTGGTTTCGGACGCGGCTGGAGAGGTGAACATCGTGGTTCCCCGGGATCGGGAATCGACTTTCGAGCCGAAGATCGTGAAGAAACGTCAGCGTCGACTGACTGACGTGGACGAGATCGTGTTGTCGTTGTATGCGAAGGGGTTGACCACGGGCGAAATTTCGGCGCATTTCGCCGAGATTTACGGCGCGTCGGTGTCGAAGGAGACGGTGTCTCGGATTACCGACAAGGTGATCGAGGAGATGCAGGACTGGGCAAGCCGTCCACTGGAGCCGGTCTACGCCGCGGTGTTCGTGGACGCGATCGTGGTCAAGGTGCGGGACGGCCAGGTCGCCAACCGGCCGTTCTACGCCGCGATCGGCGTCACCACCGACGGCCGCAAGGACGTGCTCGGATTGTGGGCCGGTACCGGCGGCGAGGGCGCCAAGTTCTGGATGAGTGTGCTGGTGGATCTCAAGAACCGCGGCGTTAAGGACGTGTTCTTCCTGGTTTGTGACGGCCTCAAGGGGTTACCGGAGGTGGTGGAGCAGGTGTGGCCACAAACGATCGTCCAGACGTGCGTTCTGCATTTAATTCGTAATTCGTTTCGGCTGACTTCCCGGAAATACACGGACGCGTTGAAACGCGACCTGAAAGAAATCTACACGGCACCCAACGCCGACGCCGCCGCAACGGCACTGGACGAACTGGACGAGAAATGGTCGAAGAAATACCCAGCCATGGTTCGACTCTGGCGTAACGCCTGGACCGAATTCGTTCCTTTTCTGGACTACGATATCGAGATCAGGAGGATGATCTGCTCGACGAACGCGATCGAGTCGTTGAACGCACGCTACCGGCGCGCGATCCGGGCACGTGGGCACTTCACCACCGAGCAAGCGGCGATGAAGTGCTTGTATCTTGTGACCCGCAGCCTCGACCCCACAGGGACCGGGGCGGCACGATGGATGATGCGTTGGAAGCCAGTGATCAACGCGTTCTCCATCACCTTCGGTGACCGCTGGCCGGTGACCGAGACCTACTAATCGACACCGCCGGAAACACCGTTCGCGTTACGGACCCTCCCCGGTGGCATCTCAGGTGATGGGCCGATAACAGGACGCATGATGGCCACAGGGCTTGTGCCGGTGGCGGTCATCTCTGCTGAACTCGGGCGATCAGACGGTTCCGGTCGAGAGCGTCAGAGCTTGGTCCAGGTCCGCGATGAGGTCGTCGGCGTCTTCGAGCCCGATGGAGAGGCGGACCATGCTGTCGGCGATGCCGCGGCGGGCTCGATCGGCGGGATCGAGGCCGTGGTGGGTGGTGGTAATGGGTTGCGTAACAAGGCTTTCCGCGCCGCCGAGGCTGGCGGCGATGCTGAACACACGGAGCCGGTCGACCACGGCCGCGGTGGCGTTGGCGTCGCCGTCGACGAGGAAGCTGAGCATGCCGCCGTGGCCGCGCATCTGGGTTTTGACGATGGTGGCTTGATCGCCGGTGGCCAAGCCGGGGTAGTTGACCTTGGTCACGCGGGGATGCTCGGCCAGGTATTCGGCGACGGCGGTGGCGGCGGTGTTCTGGGCACGGACCCGAACGACGAGGGTGCGGATGCTGCGGGCGAGCAGGGATGCGATCTCGGGGGCGATGACTTGGCCGAGGTTCTTGCGCCACGCGGCGATCGGGGCGAGCAGTTCGGCGGGGCCGGCGACGGCTCCGGCGGTGAGGTCGCTGTGCCCGCCGAGGTATTTGGTCGCGGAGTGGAGGACCAGGTCGGCGCCGTGGTGCAGCGGGTTCTGGTTGACCGGGGTGGCGAAGGTGTTGTCCACCACGACCAGGGCACCGACTTTGTGTGCCTGGGCGGTGATCGCGGCGATGTCGAAGATGTCGAGGTTGGGGTTGGACGGGGTTTCGAAGAACACGATCCGGGTGCGGTCGGTGAGCACGTCCGGCAACTGGTCGGCTTCACCGGCGGTGAGGAAGGTGGTCTCGATTCCGAGCCGGGGCAGGTTCTCGCCGAGTAGTTCGAAAGTGCCGCCGTAGACGTCGCCCAGGCACACGATGTGCTCGCCGGTCTTGATGTGGGACAGGAAGGTCGCGGCTTCGGCGGCCATGCCGGATCCGAACGCGAGCGCGGTCTCGGCGTCTTCGAGGTCGGCGAGTTTGCGTTCCAGGGAGCGGATGGTGGGGTTGAGGCCGTAGCGGGTGTAGAGGTTGCCCTCGCGTCGGCCCTCAACGACGTCGAGCAGGTCGGCGGTGGAGTCGAAAGCGAACGTGGAGTGCCCGTAGAGCGGTGGGTGGATGGCGCCTTGCGGGTCGCGGACGTCTCCGGCGTGCACGCACCGGGTGGACAAGCCGGGTCGCTGTTCGGGCGTGGTGTTCACCTTCGGGTCGCTCATCAATCCCTGCTTCCTGTCGTGGTTGTGATCAGGTCGATGGCTCGGTCGATGTCGGCGGAGGTGCTCCAGCGACCGAGGGACAGCCGCAACGCGGACAGGCTCCGTTCGGCGTCCAGGCCCATCGCGGTCAATACAGGTGAGGGCTGGTGGTTACCGGCGTGGCACGCGGAGCCGGTCGACGCGGCGATCCCCTGTGTCGCGGCGAGCAGGCTGTGCCCGGTCACCCCGCAGATGCTGATGTTGAGCGTGTTCGGTAGCCGCGCTGCCACGGGTCCGTTGAGCTGCACCCGGCCGGGCAGTTGCGCGGCGAGCTGGTCGTGGAGCCGGTCGCGCAGGGTCTGGATGCGCTCGTGGCCTCCTGCCGCGAGGTCGGCGGCGGCCAGGTCGGCGGCGGCGCCCAGCGCGACGGCGAGTGCGACGTTCTCGGTGCCCGCGCGCAGGCCGTGTTCCTGTCCGCCGCCGTACACCAAGGGTTCCAGTGCCAGGCCGGGTCGCATGTAGAGGGCGGCGATGCCTTTGGGGGCATACATTTTGTGCCCGACCACGGTGAGCAGGTCAACATCGAGGGCGGTCACGTCGAGCGGTACCTTGCCGACGGTTTGGGCGGCGTCGCAGTGGAACACCGCGCCGTGATCGTGGGTGATGCGGGCCAGTTCGTCGATCGGTTGCAGGGCACCGGTTTCGTTGTTGGCGGCCATGATGGACACCAGGACGGTGCGGTCAGTGAACGCGGCGGCCAGCGCGGCCGGGTCGACGCGCCCGTCGGTGTCGACGGGCAGGTAGGTCACCTCGGCGCCGTGCCAGCGTTGCAGCGCTTGGCACGCTTGCAGGACGGCGGGGTGTTCGGTGGTTTGGGTGATCACGTGCGGCCGGTCGGATCCGGCGGCCAGGACCACGCCGCGCAGGGCGAGATTGTCGGCCTCGGAGCCGGAGCCGGTGAACACGATTCGTCCGCCTGGCGCGCCGATCAGGACGGCGACCTGCTCGCGGGCGTGCTCCAGTGCCGCGCGGGGCGCGGTGCCGTAGTGGTGGTCGCTGGAGGGGTTGCCGAATCCGCCGGTCAGGTACGGCAGCACCGCCTCGACGACTGCGGGATCGACGGGCGTGGTGGCGTTGTAGTCGAGGTAGATCGGGCCCTCGGCGAGTTCACTAGGGATGGTCACGGCGCGTCTTTCTCCTGTAGTGGAACGGATTCGGCGCGCTGGTCGCGCGGGTGTGTCTCGTACATGCGTGCCGCGACGATCAGACCGGAGGCGGCGGTGATCGCGGCGACCACCCACACGGCGGCGCGGATGCCCCAGAGGTCAGCGACGATCCCGGAGAGCAGGGCGCCGACGGCGAACCCGCCGTCGCGCCAGAGCCGGTAGACCCCGACCGCGCGGGCCCGCCACGCGGGGTGGGCCACGTCACCGATGGTGGCCAGCAGCGTCGGGTAGACCATCGCGGTTCCCGCGCCCAGCAGCACCGCGGCCACCGCCCAGAGGGTGAACGTGTCGGCCAGTGCGATGAGGACGAGTGCGGCGGCTTGGACGAGCATTCCGGTGGTGATGAGGTGTTTGCGGCCCCACCGGTCCGACAGCGGACCGGTGACAAGTTGTCCCAGGCCCCACACGGCCGGGTAGAGCGCGGCGAGGATCCCGATCCGGGCGACCGACAGCCCGGCCGCGGTGAACAGGATCGGGAACAGTCCCCATGCGAGGCCGTCGTTAAGGTTGTTGACCATCCCGGCCTGGCTGGCTGCGGACAGGGCGGGTTCGCGCACGCTGGTGTGGGCGAAGACCTGCCTGTTGGTCAATTCGGAGTGCAGGTGGTCGTGGCGGCCGTCGGCGCGGGTGGTGTGCTGGGCGGCTTCCACGCGGGCGTGCTCGCGGGTCTCGCGGACCACTAGCACGGACAGCCCGAGGCCGAGCGCAACGTAGGACAGGCCGAGTAGGAACGGCGCGGGCCGCAGCCCGTAGCGTGCGGCGAGGTAGCCGGTGGCCACGGCGGTGACCGCGACCGCGAGGTAGCCGGCGGCCTCGTTCAGGCCCATCGCCAGGCCGCGGCGGGATGGGCCCGCAAGGTCGATCTTCATGATCACGGTGGTGGACCAGGTAAGGCCCTGGTTGATCCCGAGCAGGATGTTGGCGGCCACGACCCAGCCCCACGACGGCGCCCAGATCAGCATCAGCGGCACCGGGATCGCGATCAGCCATCCGGCTACGAGCACGGGTTTACGGCCGAACCGGTCCGACCACGTGCCCGCGAAGTAGTTGGTGGCGGCTTTGGTGGCGCCGAAGGCCAGCACGTAGGTCAGCAGGAACGTGTAGCCGGTCAGGTGAAAGGTCTGCTCGGCCAGCGGGGACAGCACGGTGCGTTCCTGCCCGAGCACACCACCGACCAATGCGTTGACGGCGACGAGCAGGCTGAACTGGGCGAGGTTGGCGCGGATCCCCAGCCGCGGTTTTCCGATGGCGCGGCTCATGTGCCGGTCTCCAGCTGGTGGCCGGTGACGGTGGCCCAGTCGTCGGGGCCGCCGGTGAGCACGGCGAGGTCGCGGTGGCCGGCGCGTTCGAGCAGGCTGGCCGCGCCCATCGCGCGTTCGCCGTGTCCGCACATCACCACCAGCGGCTCGCCGGGCACGTCCTGGGCGCGGCCGGCGAGCTCGCCCAGTTCGAGGTGCTGGGCGCCGGGCAGGTGTCCGGCGGCGAACTCCGGTTCCTGGCGGATGTCGAGGACCGGCGCGTCGACCTGGTCGGGTCGCACGAGCCTGGTGCTGGTGGTGGGGTGTTCGGCGGCGGTCCAGGCGTCCACGCCGCCGGTGAGGTCTCCGGCGAGGTTGCTGTAGCCGATCTTGGTGGCCTGCCACGCGATCTCCGCCGGGTCCTGATCAGGTCGGCGCACGATGATCAGCGGCTGGTCGTGTGGGGCCAGCCATCCCAGCCAGGACGCGAACACCGGCCGCAGCGGGATGGACACCGCGCCCGGTATGTGGGCGGCGGCGAAGTCGGCGACCGGCCGCACGTCGACCGCCACCGCGCCCTGCGCCAGCAGCGCCCGCACCTCGGCGACGCTGAGCGGCGCGAGGGCCGGTGGCTGGTCGAGCACGGCGGGGCCGCGGCGGTTGATCTCGCCCAAGCGCAGGAAGTACGGCGGGAAGCTGCCCAGCGAGCCGAGCAGCGTGGTGACGAAGGTGTCCTCGTCGGCCGCACGCAGCAGTGGGTTGGTGGCCTTCTCCTGGCCGATGGTGCTGGTGCGTTCGGTGCCGGGCGGGGCGGAGCAGAACGAGCCGGCGCCGTGGGTGGGCCACACCGCTACGTCGTCCGGCAACTCGGCAAGCCGCCGCAGTGAGGCGTACTGGGCGCGGGCCAGCGCCTCGGTCTGCTCCGGGGAGACGAGGTCGGTGCGGGCCGCCGCGCCCGCCAGCAGCGAGCCACCGGTGAACACTCCAACCGGCTTGTCACCATCGAGCAGCAGGAACGACAGGTGCTCGTGGGTGTGGCCCGGTGTGCCCAGTGCCCGCAGCCGCAGCCCGCCGAGGTCGACCTCGTCACCGTCGCGCAGCCCGCTGTGGGTGAACTCGCGGTGTCCGGCGGCCGAGGCGAGTACCTGCGTGCCCTCGGTCGCGGACAGCTGGCGGGCGCCGGAGAGGAAGTCCGCGTGCAGATGGGTGTCGGCGGCGAACGCCACTGTCAGCCCGCGACGTCGGGCGAGGCGCGAGGACTCCCGCAGGTCGAGGCTTACGTCGACCACCATCGCCCGGCCATCGCCGAGGTCGAGCAGGTAGGCGGAATTGCCCAGTCCCTCGTCGACGAGCGGGACGATGTCGACCGTGCTCACCTGGCACCTCCGTGGCTTTGCGGGCGGGTTGGGTTCCCGCACGAGTTCTGTTCTACACTATTCCAAGGATGATTGGAGAACCATGGGTGATCGGGACGCGAAGACGGCGTTGTTCGAGCAGTTCGCCCGCGTGGGGAAGGCCCTGGGCAGCGGCAAACGGCTGGAGTTGCTGGACCTGCTGGCACAGGGCGAGCGCACGGTCGAGTCGCTGGCACGGGCCGCCGAACTCGGGCTGACCACTGCCTCGGCGCACCTGCAGACCCTCAAGCAGGCCAACTTGGTGACGACCCGCCGTGACGGCACCAAGATCTACTACCGGCTCGCCGGGGATGACGTCGCCGCGCTGTACGCGCTCGTCCAGGCCGTGGCCGGCGAGCACCTCGCCGACGTGGAGGCCGCACGCGCTACCTATCTCGGGCCAGAGACCGAGGAGGTCACCCGCGAGGAGTTGCTGCGACGGGTCCGTTCCGGCGGCGCCACCGTGATCGACGTGCGTCCGCACGAGGAATACACCGCCGGGCACATCCCCGGCGCGGTGTCGATTCCGCTGGAGGATCTCGCCGAGCGCTTGGCTGAACTCCCCCTCGATCAGGAGATCGTCGCCTACTGCCGCGGCGCCTACTGCGTGTTCGCCTACGACGCGGTCCGCCTGCTCATCGCCGCCGGTCGCCCGGCTCGCCGGTTGGCCGACGGCATGCTCGAATGGCGCTTGGCCGACCTACCGGTGGCAACTTGACCAAGATTTTCTGGGGCGGTGTCGAATCGGGCGTGTTGTCAGTGGTCTCCTGAGCAAGGAGGTGTTGAGCCGGCTACATCGCGCCATCGCCCTACACGCCACGTGGCCGACTCTGAGGCCGCACCCGAGCTGTCCACATTGGATAGTTCACTGGTCCATTGCTACCGCTATCAGGCCCCGCGCCGAGTCGCTGCGCGAGCTCGGCGACTCCGAGGCCCAGGCCGCCGCGCGCTGGAGCTGACCGCCCCACCCGACCGAGCAAACCCTGTTGCGGCAACGCATTCTCGACAGCTAGCTACCCGCCGTCGCTGGTTTGACGGCCGCGACCCGCTCCACCATGCCGGCTTTGAGTCGTTCCTGTCGTTGAATGACGAACCCGGCCTCCTCGACCAGTGGCAGTGGACGACGGGTTTGGTAGTCGCCCAGCATCCGCACGGTCAGCTTCTCCAGCAACCATTGCCCAGCCCGGATCAGCCGGTGGTGGCTGCCGACGTGGTCGAGCAGCAAGAGCGTCCCGTCGGGACGTAGGACCCGGTGCATCTCGATGATCGCTGCCCGCTCGTCGGGAAAGCCGCACAACCCGAGGGTGCACACCACGGTGTCGAACGAGGCGTCCGGGAACGGCAACGCCTGCGCGTCACCCTCGCGCAGGTCGATCTCGCGACCCAGCTCGGCCGCGCGAGTGCGGGCGATCGCCAGCATGGCGGGGCTGAAGTCGATCCCGGTCAACCGCACCTCGTCCGGATAGAACGCCAGGTTTAGCCCGGTGCCCACCGCCACATCCAGCACCTCGCCGTGGGCCTGCGAGCACACCCACTCCCGGCCGCCGCCGAACTGCACCCGCTCGAAGAACCCGATATCGCGGTCATACCGCAGCGCGTACTTGTCCCACTTCGCCCGCAACAGGTCACCGCTCAGTGCCTTACTCATCGCCTTGTCCCTTCGTCGATACCAGTCCGTGGGTGAGCAGCCCGGCCAGCGTGGCGGCCACGACCTCCGGCGGCGGTAGCTCGCGATCATCGGAATCAACACGGGCGGGATCCCAGTGCAGGTGCACCGCCCACAACACGCAGGTCTCCAAGATCGTCCGCGCCACAACAGGCGCCGGCCCCGGCAGACGCACTGCCCGGCTGGCCGCGCGACGCGTCAGATAGTCGGTCAGCACGGCGACCTGTCCCGCCCGGCCAACCCCGAACCACACCTCACCGAGATCCGGCAACTCCGGCGCGCACCGGTCGACCAGCTTGATACTCACCCGATGCCGCGCCAGCCGCCGATACAGATCGACGATGATCTCGGTGAGCTCGTCGGCGATCGGCACCCGCCGACGCCCGGACACCGCCTTCACCAGCCGCAGCTCGGCAACCTCGCCGCGGAGCCGATCGGCCACCAGCGCCGCCAGCTCACCCGCCACCGGCGTCGGCACCGGCAACTCGGCCAACTCGGGCAGTGGTTCTACATCGTCGGCGTAGCGCATCGCGGCGGCCAGCAACGCGGCCTTGCTCTCCACGTACCCGTACACCGTGCCCTTCGCCACCCCCAACCGGTCCGCGACATCCTGCATCTGCGTGCGTTGGAAACCCTGCGCGATGAACGTCTCGGCCGCCGCCGAAACCAGGCGCGGGAAGAACTCCGCCGACCGAACCCTGGGCATCTCGCAACAATAACTGACCGACCCGGTCAGTCAAGACTAGAATCGGTTACCACTGCACCGGGAGTGCGGCCAGGCCGCCGGTCAGCACGTCGCGCCGCATGGTCAACTCCTCCACGCCGACGGCCAGCCGCAAGGTCGGGAATCGTGCAGCGAGTTGGGAGAACACCACCTGGAGCTCGATGCGGGCCAGCGGTGCGCCGATGCAGTATCGGGCGCCGTGCCCGAAGGTGAGGTGCGCAGCGGACGCACGGGTGATGTCCACACGGTCCGGATCAGCAAAGACGGCCGGGTCGTGGTTGGCCGCCCCGTTGTCCAGCAGCACCAACTCGCCCGCCCGGATGATCACGCCGTCGACCTCCAGGTCGGTCCTGGCGTAGCGGGGAATCCCACCGCCACCCTTGCCGGGCGCCCGCAACATCTCCTCGACGGCGTTCGGCACCAGGGTCGGGTCGTTCACTAAGCTCTGCCACTGGTCGGGGTTGGTCAGCAACGCCAGTGCGCCCAGACCGATCTGGACCACCGTGGTCTCGTGCCCGGCGAACAGCAACGCCATGGACATTCCCGCGGCCTCGACGTCGGACACACCCTCGGTCACGCACAGCCGGGAGATCACATCGTCACCAGGCTCGGCCCGCTTGCGGGCGACCAGCTTCTGGCCGTACGCGAACAGCGCACCCAACCCCTGTTCCGAACGGGCGCGATCACGGATGTTGGCAGCGTCGGCGGTCCAGGCGCGGAACTGATCACGGTCCTCGTAAGGCACGCCGAGCAACTCGCAGATCACCAGGATCGGCAGCGGCACCGCCACCGCGGCGTGCAGATCCGCGACAGGCCCCTGCTCGGCCAACTCGTCCAGCAGTAGCGCGGTCAGGGCCTCGACCCTGGGGCGCAGGGCACGCAGGTGCTTGGGCGAGAAGTGCGGCTGCAACAGCGACCGCATCCGGGCGTGGTCGCTCTTCTCGGTGGCGAAGTTGCCCAGCGGTCCGCCGAACAACGCCGACTCCCCGGTCCGCGCGGCGGTCTCCGGCGCCGGATGGGCGCGGCCCAGCCGGTCGTCGTCCAGCAGCCGCCGCACCTGCGCATGGCCGGTGACCAGCCATGCCTCATCACCCACCGCGGTGCGAACCCGGTGGACCGGGCCCTGGGACTGCAACTCACGCAGCCGGGGCGCCACCCGCAACGGATCTACCTGCTCGAACGGCAACTGAACCGGGGCGCTCATCGCGACCTCCATCATTACACACCACTTGTACAAGACAACTTCAACAACTTACTTGTATAGTCTGCCTTTAACAAGAGGAGGTTGATGCGATGGCAGCCGCCCGACAATCCGCGCAGTCCACGTCGGAAAGCCAGCCCGAGCGTGTCCGGCGTATGCCCCGCGCGCAGCGGCGCGAGCAGATCCTCGACGCGGCCACCCGCGCGTTCGCCCGCACCGGGTTCACCGCCACCGGCCTCGACGACATCGCAGCGGAGGCCGGCGTCACGCACGTGATCCTCTACCGACACTTCGCGTCGAAGAACGACCTGTACCGAGCGGTGCTAGACCGCGCCTGTACCCGGCTCGGGACCTCCGTTGGGATCGAGACCTACGACGAGGGCAGCATTCCCGCGCTGCTGCGCGCCGCCGCAGCCGACCCTGACGGGTTCCGGCTGCTGTTCCGCCATGCGGTCAGGGAGCCGGAGTTCCGCGACGTGATCGACAGGATCCGGTCGGCCTCGACCGAGATCGCCCACCGCCACCTCGCCGACGCGATCCCGGACGGCCCCTGGCAGAACTGGGCAGCACGACTGATCCCCACCCTCACCCTCGAAGCCGTGATCGCCTGGCTCGACACCGGCCAACCCGACCCTGACCACGCCGCCAATCGCATCGGGCAGGCCATCCAGGGCGTGATCCAAGCTGCTCAGACCGGCTGAACACACAGTGGACTGTCCAGCAACTGCCTCACCGCGCGTTCGCGCTCGATCGCGGCACGTTGCCAGACTGCCTATTGATGCGGCTCGACATCACCTATCCCTCGGCATCGGGTGATCGGTTCGAGTCCGGGTGCTCGGAGAGCTGATCGACAACCAGCGTGATCAGCTCTTCCAGGCTCTGAGGGCCGGTTGCCGCGATACTGGCTCTGGCGGTGACCGGTTCGTCCGGGCGCTCGGTGGGCGCGAACAGGGACGGCAGCGGCGGCCATCTCAACGTGGCCAGCAGCATGACGATGTCGGGGTCGCTGGTTGATCCGGGCTCGACGGTTTCGCACCGACGCAAAACCGCGTTCAACTCCGTAACGATGGGCGTCAGTGCCATCCGGTCATGACCTGCGAGCACCTCACCCGTGTCAGAGTCGATCGCGCGGAACGGGGCCGGCTGTTGCGTGAACTCCTCCTCGGCCAGGTCTGCCCACGACTGCGGGATGCGCTGGTCGCGGACAAGGTCGTCGATGCGTTCGTCGAAGTGATCGGCGGAGTCCCGGACCTTCCTGTCCCGGAGGGCCGAGGTTTCGCTGACCATCAACTCTGTCCGCAGTCGATCGGCGCGGAAGCGACGCCAACGGGACTTGAGATCGGCTCCCTCGGCCCTGACGGGCCACAACAGCTTGCTGATGATGGCGGTCGCGGTGAGGAACGACTGGACCGCCGGCCACGCCTCGGCACGCCGCTGCGGATCCCGGCTGAGACTGAGAGCCTGTTGCACCGCGGCCAGGGCATAACTCGCCTGCCGCACGATCTCGGCGACGTAGAACCGCCGGGCTCCCGATGCCCAGCGCAACTCCCAGTCATCGCTCACTCGATCATTGTGTCCCGTCGACGACGTAGGCGTTGGCCATCCGGGCCAGGCGGGAGCGGCCCGTCATGTTGCCCGTCGCTCCCTCGGCGTAGGTCCCGGTAGCGGGTGACGGCGTGTGCGCCCGGAGTCCGTACCCACAGTGGAGCGCCGATGAGGATACGTTCGACGTCTGGGCTGATGCCGCCGTCGCGGTCAAAGGTCCACCGGTCTTTGTCGAGTACGACGTCGCTGTAGATCTGTGCGAACCACTCGGATTCAGTCGCGTGGCCGAGCGTGAAGCCTCGCGTCCAGGGCTTGTCCTCGTGTTCGTCCCAGGTTCCGGTCACGCCCTGCTCGGTCGCGATCTTCAGGGCTTCGACCGCGAGGGACTCCGGGTCGTCCCACTGTGAATTGTTGATCGTTCCTCGGCTCTGGATGTAGAGAGCAATCGTCCGAGCCGCGGAGGACGACCATCCTTCCGGCGGTTGGTCGGAGCCGCCGACGTAGTCGGCGGTGTTCTCCAGGCTGCCGAACAGGCACACGTCGACGCGGGCGCCGGTACTGCTGCGAGTGCTGGTGTGCATCACAACGCCTTGTCGCTTCTCGACACCGCCCGTGAACTGGGCGAAGTCGACACGGCCGACGCCCTTGGCGAACGTCGCCGGCGGCGGAGTGACGAAGTCCTCGACTGCGAGGTCGCCGATCGCCGTTTCGATTCGGCGCGCCATTTCAGCACGGTCTAGCGTGCGCGCCTCCTGCGCGAATTCGAGCCCACCGATCAAGGGAATCGACGCCGTCTTGGCCTTCCAACTCACGCGCCGTTCGAGGGCGATGCCGTTTGCCGACGCGATGTCCCGGATACGGCGATCCGACCAGTACGCGTAACTCCGGATCACACCTAGCTCGCCCATGAGCAGGCCCCTCCTAGCGCCAATTCGTCGAAGCGGTCCCGTCGGGGCCAGCACGTTCGAAGCCTAGCGGTGTCGCGCGTAACGCCAGGTCGAGCGGGTACGACGCCTGTTGGTAGCTGAACGGCGGAGGTGATGGCGTGGGTGGCGAGGAGGACGAGCTCGCGGTTTTGTTGGCAGCGTGGCGTGAGGACATCAACAGCGTTCCGGCGCCGGCCATGCTTGTGTTGGAGCCGCGCTCACGCTCCACGCCGACTTGCTTGTTCTGTCCGCGGTTCCTTCTTCCAGGCGCTCCCACCGGTTCCGGGCGAAGCGCTCGCGTCGCCTGCGCCCTGGTGGCCGTCGCTGCCCTTGGCCTTCTCGTCCTCCACGGCGACGCTGACTGCCAACCCCCACTCGGGCGACCGGCTTCACGGGTTTGGGCCAACGGAGAGTCAGGTGGAGTAACGCTCGGCGAGCCGGTCGAAGAACGCTGCAAGCCGCTGCCCAGTGGCTGGAGTATCGGTGAGCTCGGCACCGCCGAAGCGGTAGACCTCGTAGCCGTGCAGTCGTAGTTCACGGTCCTCGGCCACCATCTCGGCGTACCGACGGGGGTCCGCGTGCCCGTTCTCGTCGGCGTAGTGCTGCTTACCGTCGCACTCGACGACGATACGGATCCGCTGTGGCAGCAGCAGGAGGAAGTCCATGCGCTGACGGGCCAGAGGTGGTGTGCCAGGGGCGTGGTGCGCTCGGGTGTACGGGTCGTAATGCAGGTACACCTGCGGGATCAGCGCCGGGATGCCGTCGCCGAGCCGGACGTACCGGTCGGCGTACGTGCGCAGTATTCGTCGCTCCGCGTGGTTGTCACCAAGCGAGCGGTCCAGCCGTCGGTACAAGTCGAGCGAGATCTCACGGGCCGGTGCTTCGGTCAGTCCCGCGCGGTCGGCCCACCAGCTGGTCAGTTCGGCCCAGGTGAGGCCATGTGCGCCCAGCGGCCGGTCGTAAACGAGACAGAACTGCTCGTTCTTGACTACGAGGACGTCGTTGTTCAGGGCGTCGCTGAACACGATCTCCGGCTTGGGGCCGTCGGCCGCGAAGATCAGGTTCTTCAGTTCGCCGGCTACGCCGTGCGTACCGGATGCGTCGAGCAACGGCTGTAGGTGCTCGGCGTCGTACTCGGCCGCGACGCGGTGGGCGAGGTTGGTCAAGTCCGTCAAAGACATGCCCTGTAGCCGGCCCTCGACGTAGCTGCGCTTGCTGTTGAACGGCTCGGGGCTGCCCTCGCGGGCGGGTTTCATGCCGAGCGCGTCACAGGCCCCTTCCAGGTGGTGGGCCTTGACGCACTCCCAGAGCGTTTCGGCGATGGCCGAGCGCAGCCTCATCGGCGTGACGGTCATGCCGCTCCACCGCGTGCGTCAAACCTGGTCGCGCCCACCTGAGCACGTCGGGTTCGCTGGTTGACCATCACATCACGGTAGCGCGGTGGGTCGGCGGTAGATCTCTGAGCAGCGCAGTGTCCGACGCGCGTTCACAGCCACCGAGCGACGCGGCCGCCTCCTCCTCCGCCGCGCGGCCGTCCTCCACCCGCACGCCCAGATCGACTCGATCACCGCGGTACCCGCGTGCTCGTCGTCGACCGCCCTGCGTTCTGCCAGCTGGGAACTTCACTCGCGCTTTCGCAACACGTTGAAGGGCACGAATTGGTCGACCAGGTGCAGCTTGTCGCGACGGCCGTCGGCGTAGCCGATCTCGTAGTTGACGATCCCGTACCAGTCGCCCTCGATACTGGGGAAACGGCCGTGAAGCCGTCCGGGGACCACGCCCGTCAAGTCCAGGCCGGTCTCGATGACGTGCCGCGGTGCGTCGGCTGGCCGGGGGAAGAGGATGTCCAGGTTGACCCATACCGAGGTGAGCACTGGTCTGCGTCCGTGGAGGTCGTCGCCTTCCCACTGAGTGAACGGGCTGTTGATCACGGCATCATCGGCCTACCTCGTGCCGGCCACCGTTCGCACGCGGCGCAGAATCAGATCGCCATACGGCTCGTCGTCCAGCTCGGCGCGGTCCGGGCTGGGGCCGCTGCTGGACAGGCGCCAGGTCGCGTCGGCTCCGGGTGTCGCCGCACAAACAGGGCAGTCGATGCGGACTTCGTCCTCGACCGCTATCGCCCTGCTGACGCCTGGGATGACGAGGTGCCGGCCACCTTTGCAGGTGGCTGGAAGGACGGCGATCGTCGTGCCGGTGTGGTCGACCCGGTAGCGCAGCGCGCCGTCCGGTGAGGCGGGTGGAGGCGACGAACTCATGTCGAGAAAACTACCACCGCGCTCGCACATATGTTCGACTGTGGTGGGATCCGGCGAGTCACGTATCGGCTGGTGATGGGATGCCACTCGGCCGGGTGAACCGTGCCGCCGCTGAAGTCGTGCTCACACGTGGTGCCGCCTCACGGACGCCTCACCAGCGCCTCCTTGCCGCTCTGGTTCAGATCTTGATATCGCCGGTCTAATCGCCCACACGAATCGACCCGGCCGGTGCGGCTGGTGCGGATGAACCGCAGGTCACGGCTACCGGGTCGACCAGGCGCATGGCGCGAGTCGGCTCGTGGTGACGAGGCGGGGTGGGGAGAACTTCACGGTGATGGCGACGCATGGGGACGCGCCAGGTCTTGTGCAACAGGTAGACCCCGACGCGCCGTCGCTGTTCCGGATCTACGACTACCTGCTCGGCGGTGGGCACAACTTCGCGGCCGACCGCGCCGTGGCCGACAAGATCACCACGCTGGTGCCTGGGTATGACGTATTCGTCCGCGAGAGCCGCACCTTCGTCCGCCGCGCAGTCCTTCACATGCTCACGGCCGGAATCGAGCAGTTCCTCGACCTGGGTGCGGGCATGTTCAGCGCGCACCCCGTGCACCATCTCGCCCAGGCTGAACGTCCTGACGTCCGCGTCGTCTACGTCGATCGCGACCCCATCGCCATCGCCGGTCTCGGTCTGATCGTCCATGCGGACGATCCGAGCACCGGGGTGATCGAGGCCGACCTGCGGCACGTTGACGAGGTGCTCGACCATGCCGTGACCACTCGGCTGCTCGATCTGACTCGCCCGGTGGGCGTGGTGGCCGGGTCGGTGTTGCATTGCCTGCCCGGCGCCGAGGATCCGGCCGCCGCATTGGCCAGGTACCACGAGCGGCTGGCACCCGGCTCGCTGTTGGCCGCCTCACACGCCGACGGCATCGTCCTCGGGCTGGAGTCGGCCGCTGCGGTCGAGGACTGTCTCGCCAGGGCCGGGATCACGCTCGTCCACCGAAGCCGGCGGCAGTTCGCCGACCTGCTGGGACCGTGGCAACCACACCCGGACGGCGTGGCGCCGATCGGCTTGTGGCGACCGGACGGGCTCACCCTGCCCGTACGCGAGTGCCTGTGGGGCAACGCCGTGCTCGCCGACCGCCGTTCCGAGCCCGCGGAGCGAGCATGAACGAGGCCGAGCACATCAACACCGTGTCCGGATCGGTCCACGGCCAGGTGCTGCAAGCCCGCACGGTAACCGCCGAAACCATCGTCCTGCACGCTCCCGAGCACCGAGTGCCGGTGCCCCGGCAGCTTCCGCCGCCCGCGCACACCTGGGTCGACCGCGCAGATGAATTGGAGTGGCTGGACCGTCTGCTCACCACGGCGGGCCCGACCCGCGTGGTGGTGACCGGCCTGGGTGGGGTCGGCAAGACCGGCTTGGCGGTGCGCTGGCTCGACGGACACCACGAGCGCCACCCCGACGGCGTGCTGCACGTCGACCTCAACGGCTGGAGCGGCCACCCGCCACCGGCCACCGCGCAGGTCCTCGCCGGATGGCTCCGCACGCTCGGCGTCGCCGCCGACGACCTGCCGGGCGAGGTGGCCGAGCTGGTCGCGCTGTACCGGACGGTCACCTCGGACAAGGCGGTGGCCATGCTGGTCGACAACGCCCGCTCCGCCGAGCAGGTGCAGGCCCTGGTACCTGCCACGGCGCGCGGCACGATCCTGGTCACCAGCCGCAATCGGCTCGCCGAGCTGGCCATCGCGGGCTTCCGCCACCTCGACCTCGACTGCTTCCCGGCCGCCACCGGCGCCGCGCTCCTGACCGGCCTCCTCGACGAGGACCGACAGCCCATCGGCGAGGAGCTGCTGCATGCGCTGGCCACCCGCTGTCACGGGCACCCGTTGGTCTTAACCATCGCCGGGGCCCATCTCGCCGCCTACCCCCGGCGCGACCCGGCGCGCCTGATCACCCGCCTGACCCACCTCGCCGAGGCGTCCACTGGCGCTTTGGACCCGCACGAGCTGTCCGTTGAAGGAGTGCTGCAGATGAGCTACGAGGACCTCGACGCCACCACCGCCCGGCTCTACCGCGGCCTGGCCGAGCATCCCGGCGTCGAGTTCACCGCCGAGCCGCTCGCGGCCGGGCTCGACGTGCCGGTCGCCGAGGTCGGCCGCGGGCTCGGGCGGCTGGTGGAGGCGAACCTCGTCACCGAGACTGGAGACGAGCGCTACCGGCTGCACGACGTCCTGCGAGAGCACGTGCAAACCCTGGCAGGCCAGGATGACCAGGCCAAGCGGCTTGCGGTGCGCCGCCGGATGATCGAGTGGTACCTGCGGCGCGCGGCGGCGGCCGACAAGATCATCAATCCTTTCCCTCGCCGGTTCAGCCCCGTCTACACCGGTCTGGACACCGGCGTGTTCGCAGCGAAGGCCGCCCTGGAATGGGCCGAGACCGAACGCGCCAACCTTCTCGCCGCTCAACAGGTCGCCGCCGACCAGGGCTGGACGGAGCTGGTGTATCAGTTCGGCGAGGTCCTGTGGAACCCGCTGCGCCCCAACTACACCGCCGGTGAGTTGGTGAGCTCGCAGTTCCTCGGGGCCAATGCCGCGGCCGACGCCGGGCACATCCTGGAGGTCGTCTGCCGCACCCGCCAGGGCTTCGGCGAGACCAACCTCGGCCACCACGAGGCCGCCGTCGCCATCTGCACGATTGCCGTAGAGCGCGCCGCCGAAGTCGGCGACCCGTGGCTGCACTCCGGCGCGCTGTCCACCCGCGCCCGCGCCCACCTCAAGGCCGACGACCCGCACGCCGCCCTCCCTGACCTCGAACATGCCCTCGAAATCGCCGAGGGGATGAGCGACGCCCGCAGCATCGCGCTGCGGCACCGCCGCCTCGGCGAAACTGCCCTGCACCCCAAGGTCGCCGACGCCCCGCTCGCACTCCACCACCTGCGGCTGGCGGCGAGCATGTTCACCGGCATCGGCGATGACATCGGCCACGCCCGCACCGTCCTGCACCTGGCACGGGCCCTGACCCTGAACGGGCAAGCCGCCGAGGCAGTGTCGGAGCTCGCCGCGATCGAGCAGGCCGTGCGCGACTACGGCTCGGTCGGCTACTTGGCCGACCTATGCACCGTGCTCGGCGAGGTCCACGCCGCGCTCGGCGACACCGCCGAGGCCCACCGCCGCTACGGCCAGGCCATCGACTACTACACCGCCGCCGGCCCCGGCGCCGACAAGAGCAAGGCCACCGTCATCGCCCGGCGCGACGCCCTCGACTCCGACCAACCGACCGCCTGAACGCGAAGAGGAGCGAACGGCATGGCAGCACACACCACGGCCAAGGGACGCCGGATCACCGGCGAGGCCCGCACCAAGATGGCCGCTGACCTGAAGAAGAAGTACGAAAAGGGCGCCAGCATCCGTGCGCTGGCCGAGGCCACCGACCGCTCGTACGGCTTCGTGCACCGAATCCTGTCGGAGTTCGGTGTGGTGCTGCGTGGACGCGGCGGCGCTACCCGGACCAAGCCCAAAGCCTCATAGCCCAGCGACAGCGGGCACGAGAACGGCTCGCGACACCAGCCCATCCGATACGCGAGCGGAGATCATGATGCCCAGACGGGTCTTGCGGGGCTACCGCCTGGGAACGCACACTGGCGAACCGGATTGCGATGCGCGGCCGGCGCCGCGGATTCAAGTCCGCTTCGCGTGCCGAAGAGGACACGAGTTCACCGTGCCATTCTCGACAGACGCCGAGATACCCGCCGTCTGGAGATGCCCACGACACGGCGTCGAACATTGCCTCCGCATCAATGAAGACTCCGCCTGGCAACCGCCCAAGGGAAAGCCTCCACGCACGCACTACGTCATGCTCTTGGAACGACGCAGCATCGCCGATCTTGAAGTCCTCGTCGACCAGGCGCTGGCGGGCATCCTCCTGCAGCGCCGATCACCTTACGGTCGCGTGCCCATCGGCGACCGAACCTACGGTTTCCGGTTCGAGCCATGACCGCCGGCCCGAGAAGGCGTAACAGGCAGGCTGGCTCTGATGTTTTCGAGCCGACTACCTCGGAGCATGCGAGGTATCGAGCCCGAGGGCGCCTCGCCTCATCATCGACGTGCAGGTCGCGGTCTACGGCTTGGGCTGGCCGGTGCCGGAGTTACGAGCCGGTGAGCCGCGCAGTTCCGTGACGCGCTCGCGGAATGGTGCGCCGACCGGCCCGCGCAAATGCCGACCCACGGGCACCTCTTTGTGTTCACAGTTTCCTTCGCTATGCCCCCAGGTGTTCATACACATGTTTGCTCGATACGGGCCGCGCCAGTACCGGTGGCGATAGTGAGGCGAGCGGCGGCTGTTGTCCGACGTGTCGTGGTCGGCGTTGTCCTCTCCGTCGTCGGGAGGCAGGTCTTCGGTCCTGAACCGCGGGTGTACCCGGACGATGTTCACGTCGATCGTCGCGATGATGCCGGCTCGGACGTGTTAACGATTCCTGAAGACTGACCCCCTGTGGTTCTCCGAAAATTGACCCCTCTTGATGATCATGAGGTGTTGAACGTGGAGGACTGGGCTGAGATCCGCCGTTTGCATCGTGCGGAGGGTGTGCCTATCAAGGAGATCGCTAGACGGTTGGGTGTGGCGCGGAACACGGTTCGGGCGGCGTTGTCGTCGGACCGGCCGCCGAAGTATCAGCGGGCGCCGCGGGGTTCGGTGGCGGATGCGTTCGAGCCGCAGATCCGGGCTTTGTTGCAGGAATGGCCGAAGATGCCTGCACCGGTGGTTGCGCAGAAGATCGGCTGGCCGTACTCGATGTCGCCGTTGAAGAAGCGGCTGGCGGCGATCCGGCCGGAGTACGTAGGCATCGACCCGGTCGACCGGGTGGTCTACGAACCCGGGCAGGTCACGCAGTGCGACTTGTGGTTCCCGGAGCCCAGGGTTCCGGTCGCGGCCGGGCAGGAGCGGGTGTTACCGGTGTTGGTGCTGACGCTGGGGTTCTCCCGGTTTCTGACCGCGACGATGATCCCGTCGCGGCAGGCCGGGGACATCTTGTCGGGCATGTGGGAGTTGATCGGTGGGATCGGCCGGGTGACCAAGACCCTTGTGTGGGACCGGGAATCCGCGATCGGCGGGACCGGACGGGTCAGCGCCCCGGCGGCGGCCTTCGCCGGAACGCTGGCCACGAAGATCACGCTCGCTCCGCCTCGGGATCCGGAGTTCAAGGGCTTGGTCGAGCGCAACAACCGGTTCCTGGAGACCTCGTTTCTGCCCGGCCGGCTGTTCACCTCCCCGGCGGACTTCAACACCCAGCTCGGGGAGTGGCTGGAGCGGGCCAACGCGCGCACCGTCCGCTCGATCCAGGGCCGCCCGGTCGACCTTCTGGAGACCGACTACCTGTCGATGCTTCCGTTGCCGCCGGTCGCGCCGCAGATCGGGCTGAACCACCGCATCCGGCTCGGCCGCGACTACTACGTGCGTGTCGACGCCGTCGACTACTCCGTTGATCCGCGGGTCATCGGCAGGTTCGTCGATGTGACCGCGTCGCCGGACAAGGTGACCGTGTTCTGCGAGGGCCAGGTCGTTGCCCGCCATCACCGGTCCTGGGCCAAGCACGGCGTGATCACCGATTCCGCCCATGCCGCCACGGCTGCGCAGATGCGCCGGGCTCTCAGCGCCCAACGGCAGAAACGTCAAGCAGCCACCCGTCATCACGCCGACGGGCATGCCGTCGGGCTGCGGGCGCTGCCGGACTACGACGCCCTCTTCGGCGTCGATTTCACCAACCCCACCGAGAAAGTGAGCAACACGTGAGTACTACCAGCAAGCCGAAAACCGAGGCCCTGGCGCCGAAAGACGGCACGCCATCAATGATCGCCTATCTGACCAGAGTGCTGAAAACCCCGACGATCGGGGCGTTCTGGGAACAACTGGCCGACCAAGCCCGGGACGAGAACTGGTCGCACGAGGAATACCTGGCCGCGCTGCTGCAACGCCAGGTCGCCGACCGCGAGTCCAAAGGCACCGTGATGCGCATCCGCACCGCACACTTCCCGGCGGTCAAGACCCTCGAAGACTTCAACCTCGACCACCTGCCCTCCCTGCGCCGCGACCTGCTCGCGCATCTAGCAACCGGCACATTCGTCGCCAAAGCCGAGAACGTGATCCTGCTCGGGCCGCCCGGAATCGGGAAAACCCACCTCGCCATCGGCTTGGGAGTCAAGGCCACCCAGGCCGGCTACTCAGTGCTGTTCGACACCGCTAGCAACTGGATCGCCCGCCTCTCCGACGCCCACCACGCCAACCGGCTCGAGGCCGAACTGAAGAAGATCCGCCGCTACAAGCTGATCATCATCGACGAGGTCGGTTACATCCCGTTCGACCAGGACGCGGCCAACCTGTTCTTCCAGCTCATCGCCTCCCGCTACGAGCAAGGCTCGGTCATGGTCACCTCGAACCTGCCCTTCGGACGCTGGGGCGAGACCTTCTCCGACGACGTCGTCGCCGCAGTTATCTAACCGCTCGGGTTGAGCGTCCACGATGTACACGATGGGGTTGGTGCGCCTCCCTGGCGTTCGTTGTGGACGGATTACCTTGCCGTGTCTATGACGGGATCAGCGTTGAGGGTGCAGCGGGTCGTGATGCCTTCGGGCACGGAGTCGGCGACCGTTCTGGCCGACGGCCTGGTACTGGTTCCGGCGGACCGGTTCCTGGCGCATCTGACCGCGATCGATCGCTCCCCGAACACCGTCCGCGCCTATGCCCACGATCTGCGGGACTACTTCGACTTCCTGCACTGCCGTGGCCTGCAGTGGGATCGAGTTGTGCTGGAGGATCTGGGCCGGTTCGTGACGTGGCTGCGGTTGCCGGTCGAGGCCCGCGATGGACGGGTGGCGATGCTGCCCTGGGTGGAGGCGAATCTCGCCGCGGCGACGGTGAATCGGAAGTTGTCGGCGTTGGCGTCGTTCTACGAGTTCCATCAGCGGCACGGTGTCGCGCTCGGCGAGTTGCTGACGCGGTGGCGGCCGGGCCGCCGCGGCGGGTCGTGGCAGCCGTTCCTGGCGCACCTGGGCGCACGGCCGGAGCGGCACCGGGCGATCTCGCTGCGGGCAGAGCGGCGGCCGCCACGGGAGCTGAGTCAGGCGGAGATGACGACGCTGATCGACTCCTGCGACCGGTTGCGGGACAGGTTCCTGCTGAGCCTGCTGAAGGGCACGGGATTGCGGATCGGTGAGGCACTCGGGTTGCGGCACGAGGATCTCGACGCCCGCCGCCGGTTGGTCGCGGTCCGGCCCCGGACGAACGTGAACCGAGCGCGGGCAAAGACGTGGTCACGGGAAGTTCCCGCCGACGCCGACCTGTTCCGCCTCTACAGCGACTACCTGCACGAGGAGTATGGGCTGTTGGACTGCGACTACGTGTTCGTCAACCTCTGGGGAAAACCGGTCGGCGAGCCGATGAGCTACGCCACTGTCGACCGCCTGGTGCGCCGGTTGCGGGACCGCACCGCGATCACGTTCTCGCCCCACCTGTTCCGCCACAGCTACGCCACCGGGTTGCTGCGTCGCGGGGTCGCCGCCGAGATCGTGCAGCATTTGCTCGGTCACGCCAGCATCAGCACCACCGTCGACACCTACTCCCATCTGGGCGTCGAGGACGCTCGTCGCGCCCTGGCCGCGGCCGGGTTCCTCGACGAGCCAGCGGCGACGGGGCCGACCGCATGAGGCAGCTGCACCCGATTCCGAACAGCGACAACGACTCCGGCACCGACCTGGCGGCCCGGCTGCGGCCGCAGTTCGCGCAGCCGGTGATCGTGGTCGACCCCGATGACCCGGTGATTGGCGGACCCCGGTGCCTGGTGCCGGTCTGCGAGCGGCTCGTGGTGATCTTCGGTAAGTGCTCGGCGCATCATCAGCGCTGGATCGACGAGGGCCGTCCCGACGACCTTGAGGCCTGGGCCAAGGCGGCGCCGGCGAACCGGCGCTGGCTACAGCAACCACCGAAATGCGCGATCACGACATGTCGTCGCAGCCGCCGCGAGCACGGCCTCTGCCACTCCCACGCGCATCGCTGGCACCAGCAGGGCCGCGTCGATCTGACGCGGTGGATCGCCGATGGCGGCGGCCGGCCGCTGCCGGCCGGGGCCGACTGCCGATTCCCCGGCTGCGGTCTGGAGGCCGAGGGCGACGCGGGATTGTGTGTCCATCACCGGAATCGGTGGATCCGCGCCCACCGGCCGCCGATCGAGTCCTGGCTGCTCGGTTGCGCGACGTTCGGGCGGGACCGGTTCGATCTGCGCCGGTTGCCGATGCCGATGCGGCTGGAGATCGCCTACGCGATCCAATGCCGCGTCGACGAGCGCCGCACGATCACCAGGCCGCACTCGATCCGGCGACTGCTGCGAGCCCTGCCGGGCGGCGGCGTCACCTCGCTGCTGGACCGCAGCCCCGATTCCTGGATCACCTATCTCGGGTTCTCCAGCGAGCGCGGCCATATCGAGCGCCGGTTCCTGCTGGACGCGATCGGCTATCTGCGTGACCTTGTCGAGGGTGTGGGCTGGGACGCGGAGTTCCCGCGCGATGTCTGGCTGCTGCGCAGGCTCGGGTTCCCCGGACGCGACACCCGGTTCCGGTTCACCGGGATCGAGCCGATCTGGCTGCGGCAGTTGACCAAACGGTGGGCCCGCTGGCGGCTCTCGACCGGGATCGCGGTCGCGACCGTCGGCGCTGACATCCGCGCGATCACCCTGTTCGCGCAGTCGTTTCCGGCTCTGCAGCGTGGGCCCGAGGCGTTGACCCGGGAGCTGGTCGAGGTCCATCTGGCGCACCTGGTCGAACGGTTTCCCAACCCGAAGAGCCGGACCGGTCAGCTCAGCAGCCTCGCCGGTCTACTGCGCTCGGCCCGTCAGCACGGCTGGGAATCTCGCCTGTCTGCTCAGGTCGACCTGTTCCCCGAGGACTACCCGCGCCTGGTCAAGGGGCCACCACGGGCGTTGTCGGAAGCGGTGATGGTCCAGCTTGAGCACCTCGACAACCTCGTCCGCTTCGCCGACTCCCGTGGTCGTCTGCTGGCGCGGATCCTGATGAGCACCGGGCTGCGCGTCGGTGACGGAGCTCGCCTGCGGCTGGACTGCGTTGTCCGCGACGGTCAGGGCGCGCCCTATCTGCGCTACACCAACCACAAGATGCGCCGCGATGCGTTCGTCCCCATCGACACCGATCTGGCCGAGGCCATCACCAACCAGCAGAAGGCCGTTCTCGACGAGTTCGAAGACCCGGCGTTCCTGCTGCCGCGGCCAACTCGCAACCCCGAGGGCAAGGTGGCATTCAGCACCGGAACCTTCCGGGGAGAACTGCGGGAGTGGTTGCGTGTCTGCGATGTCCGCGACGAGCTCGGCCGTGAGGTCCATGTGACGCCGCACCAGTGGCGCCACACCTTCGGCACCCGTCTGATCAACAACGAGGTCCCGCAGGAGACCGTCCGCCGACTGCTCGACCACGACTCGCACGCGATGACCTCCCATTACGCGCGGCTGTCGGACAAGACCATCCGGGAGCAGTGGGAACGCGCCCGCAAGGTCAACATCGCCGGTGAGCGGCTGGCCACCGACACCGGTCCGCTGGCCGACGCGGTCTGGATGAAGAACAACCTCGCCAGGGCGAAGATGGCGCTACCCAACGGTTACTGCGCCTTGCCGCTGCAGCAGAAGTGCGAGTTCGCCAACGCCTGTTTGACCTGTCCGGTCTTCGTCACGACGCCTGAGTTCCTGCCCCAGCATCGTCGTCAGCTTGAGCAGACCCAGGCTCTGATCAGCCAAGCCGACACCAACGGCCATCAGCGTCTGGCCGAGATGAACCGGACCGTCGAGAAGAACCTGCTGACCATCATCGACAGCCTGACTACATCGGGCGGCTGCAGCGGCGGCGGAAAGTCCTGCGCCTGCAACGGAAAGGACGGTTCCGATGCCTGCTGACCATACGCACCATCTCGCCGAGCACGCCCGCCAGCGCCACGATCAAACTCTGCGACGCGCCCAGCAGACGCTTACCGAGCTGACCGACGCCGGAGAACACGTGACCGTCGCACGGCTCGCCAACCAGGCCGGCGTCTCGCGGTCGTGGATCTACACCCAACCCGCACTGCTCGACCGGATCCAGCAGCTCCAGCAGCACCGCTCCAGCGCCGACTTCGTCCGCAACACCGTCACCCAGGCCACCGACGACTCGCTACGTCAACGTCTGGCCCTGGCGCACGAGCGAATCAACCAGCTTCGCACCGAGAACCAGCAACTCCGCGACGCGCTCGCCCACGCCCACGGCCAACTCCGCACAGCCCGCCTCAACACCGATGATCACTAGTCAAAGACACCTGTCCACGACACGAAATACCAGGTCAACGGCAAGATTCGGAAATCGAAGTCGAGATAAGCGCCGCCATGATCGACCGCCTCGTCCACCACGCCGAAGTCCTCACCCTCACCGGCGACTCCTACCGCACCCGCCAACGCCGCGAACTCCTCGCCAAAGACAACCGCACCAACCAAAACTGACCAACCCAAGGGGTCAATTTTCCCGAACCCACCGGGGGTCAGTTTTGAGAGAGCGTTGACAGGACGTCGCCTCGGGACTGTTCCAAGATCGGTGTTTCCGGCCCGACACGCCGGACTGAGGTCCGGCGGGATGGGCACTGTGAGTGATGACATCTGAGGTTGTGAGTCCACGCAAGCGTGAGCCCAAGCCGGCGCGGGAGCTGTCGCCGGAGCAGGCCGCCGCGGCGGCGATGGTGGCCGAAGCGAAAGCCCGCGGGCTGGCGCTGACCGGGCCGGACGGGTTGCTGAAGCTGTTCACCAAGAACGTGCTGGAAACCGCACTCAACGAGGAAATGACCGAGCATCTCGGGCACGAGAAGAACCAGGCCGACCCGGATCGCGAGTCAGCGAACGTGCGCAACGGCACCCGGGCGAAAACGGTGATCTCAGACGCCGCGGGCGAGGTCGAAGTCAATGTACCGCGGGATCGGGAGAGCACGTTCGAGCCGCAGATCGTGAAGAAGCGGCAGCGTCGGCTCACCGAAGTGGACGAGATCGTATTGTCGTTGTATGCGAAGGGATTGACGACCGGGGATATCTCGGCGCATTTCGCCGAGATCTATGGATCCTCGGTCAGCAAGGAAACGATCTCGCGGATCACCGACAAGGTCGTCGGCGACATGAACGACTGGGCTACCCGCCCGCTGGATGCGGTGTACGTCGCCGTGTTCATCGACGCGATCCATGTCAAGGTTCGCGACGGTCAGGTTGCCAACCGGCCCGTCTATGCCGCCATCGGGGTCACCGTGGACGGCCGCAAGGACGTCCTGGGCCTGTGGATGGCACTGGTGGCGAGGGCGCGAAGTTCTGGATGAGTGTCCTGATCGACCTGAAGAACCGCGGCGTGCGGGACGTGTTCTTCCTCGTCTGCGACGGACTCAAAGGCCTACCGGATGTGGTGACCAATGTATGGCCGCAAACCATTGTGCAAACCTGCATCGTCCACCTCATCCGCAACACCTTCCGGCTCGTGTCCCGCCGGGACTGGGACGCGGTCAAACGCGACATCAAACCCATCTACACAGCACCGAGCCCGGACGCCGCGCTGGCCGCTCTCGACGAATTCGAAGAGAAATGGGGCGCGAAGCACGCAGCGGTGATACGTCTATGGCGCAACGCCTGGAACGAGTTCACGCCGTTTCTCGACTACGACGTCGAGATCAGGGCGATGATCTGCTCCACGAACGCGATCGAATCACTGAACGCCCGCTACCGGCGGGCGATCCGCGCACGCGGGCATTTCCCGACCGAGCAGGCCGCGATGAAGTGCCTGTATCTTGTGACCCGCAGCCTGGACCCGACCGGGTCAGGCCGCGCCCGATGGACGATGCGCTGGAAACCCGTGATCAACGCGTTCGCCATCACGTTCGGTGACCGCTGGCCGGGAGCCGAAACCTACTGATCAACAACGCCGGAAACGCTGAGTAGGCCCGGAGCGCGGTGCCGGGATTGCTCCCGGTCCGTTTCTCCGGACCTCTCGCCGAACCCGCCGTGCGTCTCTCGACGCAACGGGCTCTCCACGGTTTCTGCCGTATCAGGTTGGTGCTGGGGTCCATCGGTTGGGGATTCTGTTGCCGCGCCATCGGTAGCGGGTGACCGTTACCTTGGCCATGTTGAACAACACGGTCCCGTCCGTCGCCGTGATGGGTAGCCATCGCCCGTTGGGGATGGTGAAGCGGCGTCGGACGTCCTTCCAGCTCCAACGATGCCGGGCCTTGAGCATCCGGATCAGCCGCCACCACACGAAGTTGGCGAGCGCGGCGAACCGGTCTTTGGCCACGGCGTGCTTGAAGTAGTTGGCCCAGCCACGCATGATCTGGTTGAGCCTGATCAGCAAGGATCCCAGGTCTTGTTGCGACTGCCTGTGGGTCAGGGCACGGATCTTGTCCTTCACAGACCGGATGGGCCGGTCGGCAATGAAGGTATAGACGTGCCACTTGTCCGTTCCCCTCTTGCGGCGCCACTGGATGCGGAAGCCCAAGAAGTTGAACCCGTCTGCCAGATGCACGATCTGGGTTTTGGCCGGTGACAGCCGCAACCCCATCGGAGCGAGCACCTTGGCGACGTCCTCGTGCACCACCTGCGTGTCGTGTTCGGTCCCATGGACCAGGACGACGAAGTCGTCGGCATAGCGGACCAGCCGCCATGTCGGCAAACCCTTGCGGCGGCGGTAACCACGCTTGCCCTCGGTGGACATCGTCCCGCCCGGCTTCCATGTCGCCATCAGATGCTCATCGAGCACCGAGAGGGCGATGTTGGCCAGCAGCGGAGACAGGATGCCCCCTTGCGGAGTGCCGGTCACGGTCTCCCTATTCTCGCCGAGCTCAGTCAGTATCCCGGCTTTGAGGAACGCCTTGACCAACGTCAGCACGCGTTTGTCTTTCACCCGGTGACGCACCCGGTCCATCAGGGCCGTGTGGTCGATCCGGTCGAAACACGCCTCGATGTCAGCATCGAGCACCCACCGATAGCCACGGGTGCCGAAGTGATGGATCTCAGCGATCGCGTCCTGCGCCCGCCTGTTGGGCCGAAACCCATAAGAGACCGGCACGAAGTCGGCCTCGAAAATCGGTTCCAGCACGAGTTTCAACGCGGCCTGCACGACCCGGTCAGCCACCGTCGGAATCCCGAGGCGTCTGACCTTCCCGGACCCACCCGGCTTGGGGATCTTGCGTTCCCGCACCGGTAACGGACGGAACGAACCGTCCTTCAACGAGTTCCGCAGGTCGTCCAGGAACCCCGGAACGCCGATACGCTCCTCAACGTCGGCGACCGTCAGGCCATCGACGCCAGGAGCACGCGCTCCGCGGTTTCCCGCGACCCGGTCAAACGCCATCATCAGCGTCGCCGGATCGTGCACGAAATTGAACAGGTCATCGAACCGGCGACCCGGATCGGCCACCGCCCAACGGTGAAGTTTGGCCTGCATCTCCGATACCCGCGACCGCGGCCCCTGCGGGATGTGGTCGAGAGCGCCGCCGTTCGGCGGCGCATCTTTCGGCATTGCAGCCTCCGTCCCTTCTCGAATCCGCTGCCGCCCTTCGCCATGTGACCGGCTTTCCCGGACTCGGACTACTACGGCGGCTCCGCCCCAACCGGCCCGTTCAGCGGTCGATGCGCCTATCCCGGACAACGAGCTGGACGCCCGCCGCCGGGAACCGCGACCGGTTGGTTCCCGTGTTCACTGTGATTCGCTCGACGAAGGAGGAGCCCGACTGTGTCCCTGCGGTATCGCCACGAGTACGCCGCAGACCTTCCTCGTGGCCTCCCGACCGGCAACGGTAAACCGACCCAGGAGTTCCCCATCAGCACCGCCGACAGGTGCGCACCGCGCCCGGCCCAGATCCGCCAGATTCGAGCCGGTGTCCCAACGGAGGGACGTAAAACGCCGGTTCCTCGCGTACTCCTCTTCGTCACGCTCGCCGGACCCGCACCATCTGGCAGTACTGGCCACGTCCCGGCTTTGTCAGGGCTGCTCCCACCCTCCCCGGCACCACCCGGATCAGGCTGCCCTCAGCTCCAGCGACCTGCTACGACAGGCCACAGGCGGTGGTCTCACACCTCCGCTCGAATTCACACAGCGCCTCACGGCGCAAACCGATCACGGGATAGACCCGTCGCCTCGGGTCACTGATCGCGGAGCTGCGATCACATCGGTCTGGGTCAGCGGTTTCTTGACTTTGTGGTCGAGCAATTGCCATAGGCCGTAGACGGTCTGGACCCACCCGGCGCAGTGGTTCGCGTCGGGTTCGGGGAGCAGTTCACCGAACTGGAGGGTCGCGGTGAAGGTAGCGAGTACCGGCATCGGGCTCATCCGGGCCGAGACAGTGCGGACATGGTCGGCGAAGTAGCCCGCGCTGTAGCAGGTCTTTGTCGCTGCCCACTGGGCGACGAACGTGTCCGGGGGCAGGCCGTCCCATTGGGGCGGCCGATTTGGGGTGTAGAACGACAGTTGGACCCGGTCCTCGTGCGGCGGTGGCAGGCGTGACCAGCTGATGGCGACGATTGGGGCCTCGACGTAACCGGAGACGTCGTAGAGCCAGGGGGCTGGTGTCCATCCTGAGCCTGGCAGGTCTTGCGCACGCGCGGCGTCATAGAGGGCGCCGCCGATGCAGCTCTCGAACAGCATGAAGCCGGTCATGCTGGGCATTCGGTCCGGGCTGGCGGGTTCGGTGGACGGGGTGGACGAGTAGGTCACGGCCATCTCGATCGCCTCGTGGTCGACCCACGTCAGGCTCGCGTTCTTGAGGCGGCCGGCTTCATCGCGGGCGTATCGGCGTACTTCCCGATCCTCGCTCTCCACCGCGGCGGCTCGCGCGACCTGGCCTGTTCGTCCTTGCTGGGCGCCCTCGGCCGCGATGGTGGTGTAGTGCTCGTGAAGCCGCCGGCGGAGGAAGGGAAGCTGCTCGGAAGACGGAGCGACCCACGGCGCGGGTTGGAAGATCGAAGCGTCCGGGATCGGGTCGGGAATCGTGAGGCCATCGGTTGCCGGGTGCATGAAACGGACTCCAGCCAAGGTCGCGGCGGCGCTGGTCACAGGCGGCGCAGTGCGTGCAGCACGCGGTCGAGAAGCGCCAGGTGCTCGTCGTCGGGCCGCGGTCCCTCCAGCGCGGCCCGACGCGCGGCGGCCCGTTCCTCGTCGAGGTCCAGCGGAAGCGCGGACGGCCCCGTGGCGGGCAGTTGTCCAAGGCTGGGGAGGTACTCGGTGAGTGGTCCGTTGTCGGCATGGCGGCGCGCGGCCTTACCGTGGACAGCATCGAACGACAGTCCGGGGGTTTCCGGCGACCAGCGAGGACTCGGCAGGATCACCATCGCGTCCGCCTTCGTGTCCGGCTCCTCACTACGGTTCACCGCTCTGCGGCAAGCCGGTCGGACTCATGACGGGTTCGGGTCGGTCGTCATCGGGCCAAAAACGGGTGCCACGCAAGACCCGCAGGAAGGGCAGCAACTCGTCGCGAAGTCCCGGCGTGGTGGCGATCGCGCACCGGGAACGGGTGGTGTGAGGGCTGGCGTCGGCATCCAAGACGAGGGCTCCCGCCTCGCGGGCGATGACTGCCCCGGCCGCGGTATCCCAGGTCCGGTTGCCGAGCAGGACGCAGGCGTCAAGGGTGCCGTCGGCGACCCAGACGAGGTCAAGTGCGGAAGAGCCGTAGCGACGAAGCCCTTGTGCCCGTGCGGTGAGTTCCCGGTCCACAGTAGAGCAGAGCACGTCTCGCAGGGCAGTGTCCTGGCCGCTGCCATAGTCGCTGAACCCGATCAGGGCTCGATCGAGCGACTCGGTGGCCGAGACGGCGATGAGTTCTCCGTCGCGGTAGGCGCCTTGCCCGTCGGTCGCCCAGTAGCGGTGCCCGAGAAAAGGAAGCGCGGTGACGCCGAGGATGGGCCGGTGGTTGTGCACGAGCCCGAGGGCGATCGCACACAAGGGACTGCCGTGGTGGTGGTTGATCGTGCCGTCGATGGGATCGAGAACCCAGTAGGTCTTCTGGCTACCAACCGCGCCGGTTTCCTCTCCGAGGAACCCGATCTCGGTGTGCCCGTCGGCAATCAACCGTTGGCGGACAACGTGTTCGACGCCCTCGTCCACTTCGGATACAGGGTCGCGGTCGCCCTTGTACCGGATCGAGCGAGGACGGTGGCTGAGGACATGCTCGACCGCAAGATCGATCGCGGCCTGTGCCGCGGGCAGGGCAGTGGTGAGGTCGGGTGCCGACAGCATGGTTCCTTCGGTTCTTCGGGCATACCCGGCTCGCATAGCAGCGCCGAATGGACCGGGCCGTGGACGGTGAAGGTCAGGAGTGGTGCGGCCACCACGGGTGTTCGACGGTCAGCGCGTCGCTTCGCAGTCGTTCCGCGATGACTGCGGGGCGCAGCTCGATTTGGTGGAGGTCCGCTTCGGTGAACCACCGCAGTTCGTGTTCGCTGGACCGGGCGGCTTCGGGGTCGGCGAGAGTCACGTCGAACAGCAGGGCCAGTTCGTAGAGGGCAGGCCCGTTTGGTGAGGTGTGGTCACGCAGTTCGACGGTGGCGCAGAAGTCGAGGTAGGCGAGGTCGACGTCGGTCTGTTCCCGCAGGGAGCGCCGCAGGGCGTCCTCAACGGATTCACCGGGTTGTACTCGACCACCGGGTAGCCGGAAGGCACTGGCGTCCCGGTCTCGGACGAGCAGGAGGCGCTCCTCGTGCCCAACGAGGCCGTATGCCCCGACAAGAGGACCGAGAGCTGGAGTGGTGGTGGAGGTCATCATGGTGCTCTCACGATCGATGGACAGGACGATAACCGAGGTGACGCCTCGAAGAGGCCAACGTGGTGGTCCTCATCGCACTACCGGGGCCACCAGGCTCGACTGGTTGTCGACCGGCGCGGGTGAGCGTGCTGGTTGCACCTCGCGCATATCCACTGAAGCAAGCTCACTTTCCGTAGCGAGAGGGTGGCTGAGACCGGTATGGCCTGCGGTGGGCGGTCGGGGGTCGCCCACCGCAGGCCGAATCCCAGTCAACGACGCCGCCCTTGCCGATCACCAGAGCGGCCGTGCGGCGAGAACGAGGCGTCAACGGGGCGACCCAGGCGCTGACCAGCGCGCTGTTGGTCTGCTGGAGCGAGGGGCTTCACCCAGATGGGCATGCAACTGCGATTGGCGATCAGTCGGGTCGTCAGCCGTGGTCGAGAACGGAGCGGCCATGAGGCAGCGATGAGGCGACACCCTCCCTACGCTGCGAAAACCGGCGAGTACTGTGCGCTATGGAGGGTCTGGAAGGAGGGACAACGCGATGGCAGCACGGCCTCTCACCCCGCTCGCCGTTGCCCGCGAGGCCGCTGGTTATACCCAGGAAGCCCTCGCCGTCACCCTGAAGGTCGAACGGACCACCATCGGGCGTTGGGAACGTGGGGTCCAGTCACCTCAGCCTTGGCAGCGGCGCGGCCTCGCCACCGCCCTGCAGGTCTCGCTCGACGTACTCGACGACCTGCTGCGACGTACCCTTCGGCGACCTGCTGCCAACATCACGACGGTCCTGGTCTCACCTTCGTCGAGCCTGGTGACGGCCCCCGTCGAGCGGACCGTTCACGAGGACGGACCGGCGCCCGAGGCCGACGTCATCCATGCCGCTATCCCGCGCCTGCGCCGCGCGCTTGACCGGCTGGACCTGCCCGACGACGGACCAACCAGGTCTCTGGACGACCTGCACGGCGAGATCATCCGAGCCAGCGACGACCGGCTGCAGTCGCGCTACGGCAACCTCGCCCGCCGCTTGCCCGACCTCATCGCCGAACTCGCCCGCGCCGGTCAGCTCGGCGACGCGGCAGGCCAGCGCCACGCCGCCGCCCTGCTGACCTTGGCGTTGCGGGCTGCTGACGGCGTGGCGTTCAAGTTCGGCTACCTGGATTTGTCCGCCAGACTGATCGACTTGATGCGCTCGGCCGCCCAGATCGCCGAGGACCCGCTGCTACTGGCCGCTGTGGCGTACGTGCGCACCGAAACCTTCTTTGCCACCGGCGACCTGGACACCGCCGCCCGCGCTCTCGAACTTGCTGTTGACCACGTGCCCGATCTCGATACGACTTCCTCCTCAGCCGCGTTCGGTGCCTTGCACATGCGCGCCGCAGTCGTGGCCGGCCGGGCGGGCAAAGCCGACGTCGCAGCTGATCACCTGCGCGAGGCCCGCCGCGCTGCGGGCAGGGCGCCCGAGGGAATCTACGTCGGCACCGCGTTCGGCCCGGCCTCCCTACGCATCCACGAACTCGCAGTCGCCGTCGAACTTCGAGATCCACTGGGTATCGAACGCGCGGCGTCCTGGCACCCGCCCGACGAACTTCCCGCCGAGCGTCGCTCCCACTACTTCATCGATCTGGCCCGCGCCCAGCTCACCCTCGGTCGCCACGAAGACGCTTACCTGTGCCTTCAGGCTGCACGCCGTGCCGCGCCCGAGCACACCCGCACCCACCCGCAGGTCCGCCAGTCCCTCTCGTCCCTGCTGCGCACCCACAGCACGCCCAGCGCCGGCTTGCTCGACCTCGCCGCTTGGGCCCGCGCTCGCTGAGCCGCCACCAGCCGCTCAGCGCAGGGACAACAGATCCGGCAGGTCGTAAAGGGAGTCGATTACCCAATCCGCGTCGCGACGGACCAGTGGGTCGTCAGCCCACAGGTAGCCCCACGGGCCCCGCCGGATCAACGCCGTGCAGAAGCCCGCTGCCTTCGCGGCAACCACGTCGTTGTCCCGGTGGTCACCCACGTACACCGTCTCGCCCGGCCCGTCGGGGACCATCTCTGCCACGCGGGCGAAGAACTCGGACGACGGCTTGGCGGCACCCCATTCCCCCGAGGTCGCGATCCGGTCCACCGGCAGCTCCAGCGCACGCAACAGCTCGGCCGCGCGAGCGGTCTGGTTCCCAGCTACCCCGACCCACAAGCCGCGTTCTCGCAGCGCAGCCAGGCCGGGCCGCACATCGCTGTAGAGGTCGCTGTCCTCGATGCGCTCACCCAGGCCAGCCTCCTCGCGCAGCCGCCGTTCCCGTGCGACGTCGAAGCCCGGCTTGAAGTACTGGAACGTCTCGGCATTGTCCCGGCCAGCGGCGGTGACCGCACCCAGCACCGTCGAGAAGGTATGGCGGGAAACGCCGATCCAGTCGGCCCACGCACCCCACTCCCGCGAGTCGTCCAGCAACGTCTCGCCCACGTCGAACACCACCGCGGTCACCATGCTCTTACTCCTACGTCACGTACAGCCACCGCGCGACAGCGAGGCCCTTCGGCCGCCCAACCCACTGAGATTCGGGTCCTGGCACCCGCCCGGCGTCCGCTTCCCGGCAGCCTTGGTCGACGCAGTTCGAACAAACGGTCAGCCCGAGCCTCGGCCTGACGTCCGCAGCAGCACAGCGGCAAGGAGACTAGCGGCTAGGTCACCTAGTCAGGTCGCCGTAGGTTAGGACAAACCTGCTGTGTGTCTTGTCGATGGCGGGCCCGCCAGTTCGCTGTCCGGGGTATCAGCCGGATAGACGATGAGCGATGGCGTGTGCTGGTTCCGCTCGGGCGCCCAGGATCGGATCTCGTCGCAGAGGTACTGGGTCAGCTCGGCGGCGGCTGGCCCGTGACCGATCGCGCCCAACTCCCAGTGCACCTCGTCGCCGGATTCCAGTCTGCGGGCGGTGAGGGAGACCAGCGTGTTGCCCTCGGCCAGCGCCATACGCCACCAGTCCGGTGCCGGGTTGCATACCTGGGTGGACGTCGGCGCGGACCTTGAGCGCTTCGACGATCGATGGGGCATGTGGGCTCGATCAGGTGAGGGGAAGCCCGAAAAGTGCGGCGGTGGCGCCGAGACCGGCGCAGACGGCCAGGGTGCGCAGCATCGGCCAGCGCAGCGCGAACACCAGGACGAGGGCGATGGCGGTGATCGCGGCGGCCACGGGTCGGAAGCTGGCTAGTTCGGGCAGGTTCACCTGCACCGGCCCGAATCGGTGGACATCGCTGGTGGTGAAGAGGGTGTGCAGGGCGAAGTACAGGGCGAGGTTGGCGATCACACCGACGACAGCGGCGGTGATGCCGGTCAGTGCGGTGGAGATGCCGCGGTTGTGGCGGAGGCGTTCGACGTAGGGGGCGCCGAGCAGGATGAACAGGAAGCAGGGCACGAAGGTGACCCAGGTGGTCAGCAGCGCCCCGAGCACCCCGGCGACCCATGGGTCGAGGCTACCGGGGTGGTGGTAGGCGCCGAGGAAGGCCACGAACTGCACGACCATGATCAGCGGGCCGGGGGTGGACTCGGCCAGAGCGAGGCCCCGCACCATGTCTTGGGCGGAGAGCCAGCCGTAGACCTCGACGGCGCGCTGGGCGACGAAGGCGAGCACGGCGTAGGCGCCGCCGAAGGTGACCACGGCGGTGCCGGAGAAGAACAGCCCCTGCGTGGTGAGCGTGCTGCCCACGCCGGTGAACACCGCCACCGCGGCGATCGGGGCGGCCCAGAGCAGCAGACCGACACCGAGCACGGTCAGGCTCCGCCGTGTAGAGGGGGCTTCGTGGTGCAGGGCGTCGTCGGGGATCAACGGTGCTGGTCCGTCGGCGGCGCCGTTGGTGGGCGGGGGTTTGATCGTGCGGGGTGCGAACCGGCCGAGTGCCCAGCCGATGGCCGCTGCTGCGGCGATGACGATCGGGAACGGGACCGCGAACACCGCCAGCGCCACAAAGCCGGCGGCGGCGATCCCGATGAGCGCGGGGTGGTGCAGGACGCGTTTGCCGACCCTGGGTACGGCTTGGGCGATGATCGCGACCACCGCGGGTGCGAGCCCGGCGAAGATCGCGGTCACCAGGGTGGTGTCGCCGAACGTCACGTAGATGGCCGACAGCGCGAGCAGGGCAACCATGCCGGGCAGCACGAACAGGGTCCCGGCGATGATCCCGCCGCGGCGGCCGTTGAGTAGCCATCCCACGTAGATGGCCAGCTGCTGGGCTTCGGGGCCGGGCAGCAGCATGCAGTAGTTCAGCGCGTGCAGGAAGCGTTGTTGGCCGATCCAGCGTTTCTCCTCGACCAGGGTGCGTTGCATGACCGCGATCTGCCCGGCCGGGCCTCCGAACGTCTGCAGCGAGATCAGAAACCACGCCCAGGTCGCGGTACGCAGTGGGATGACGTCCCGGTTCGCGGTTTCGGACATGGGTGAGCGTCCCTCCTCGTTCAACTCCACGCGCAATGTAACCATGGTTGCACTAGTGCGGTGGAGGGGTGTCCAGGTGGCGGGATGCGGGCTGGCCGAGGCGGTGGGAGTGGTCGGTTAGTGGGGTTCGGGGAGTGGGATGAGGCGGTGGGCGTGGTCGAACAGGGCGTGTTCGACGAGCCGGGCTGCGGTGAGAGCGGCGAGTGCGGTGGCGGCGAGCAGCATGTACATGACCACGATCTGGTAGCGGATGGCGGTGAGGGGGTCGACGCCGGCGAGGATGAGTCCGGTCATGGCTCCGGGCAGGCTGATCAGGCCGACGACCTTGGTGGAGTCGATCGCGGGCAGCAGCGCGGTGCGCAGCGCGGAGCGTTGGTGGGGCAGGAACGCGTCGCGGGCGGGGAGCCCGAGGCAGAGCCGGGCTTCGATGGCTGGGCGGGCCTGCTGGGCGTCTTCGCGCAGGCGGCGCAGGGCGACCCCGGCGGCCTGCATGGCTCCGGAGACGATCATGCCGCCGATCGGGACGACGACCCGCGCTTGGGTGGAGATGATCCCGAGGCCCAGCAGCGTGGCGAGGGTGACGAGGCTGCCGACGGCGACCCCGAGGGTGGCTGCCCACCGGGCTCGGGGCAGGCCGGTGCCGCGGCGGCCGGCGACCTGTCCGGCGAGGAGGATCATGATCGTCACCCAGCCGAACGCGCCGGGAAGGCCGGTGTGGGCGAAGATCACCAGCAGCAGGACGCCGACCGCGGCCAGCTGTGCCCCGGCGCGCAGCGATGCGGTGATCAGCTCGCGGGTCAGGTGCAGCCGCTGCCGGTAGGCCACCGCGGCGGTGAGGGCGATCAACAGCAGGGAGGCGGCGACGCCGCCCCAGCTGGGCACGGACAGTCCGGTCATCACCCGGCCTCCAGGTAGTCGATGTGGTCGGGGTGCCCGTGGGCGACCAGGCGCCCGTGGTGCAGGACCAGCACGTGCTCGGCGATGCCGCGAACGAGGGGGAGGTCGTGGCTGACCAGGATCACGGTCCCGCCCGCGGCGGTGTGGTTGCGGGCGGCCTCGGTGATCACCGCTGTGGTCACGGCGTCCAGCGCGGCGGTGGGCTCGTCCAGCAGCAGGACCTCGGGTTCGACGGCCAGCGTCCGGGCCAGGCACACCCGCTGCGCTTCGCCGCCGGACAGGCCGCTGGTGCGGCGTTGCGCGAAGCGTGCGGGCAGGCCCACGAGATCGAGCAGGTGCTGGATGCGGTGCTCGGTCAGCTCCGCGCGTCCGACACGCAGCTCCTCGGCCACGTGGTTGGTGAGCAGCACCGGCTGTTGCGCGACCAGGCCGACCCGGCGCCGCAGTGCCAGCACTTCGAGCTCGGCGAGCGGGGTGCTGTTGAGCAGGATCTGGCCGGTACTGGGGTCCTCCAGCCGGTTGAGCAGGCGCAGCAGGGTGGACTTGCCGGCGCCGCTGGGACCGACCACCGCCGTGCACGCTCCGGCCGGGAGACGGGCGCAGACTCCGTCGAGCAGTCGGGTTGGGCCGCGGGTCACCGTGACCCGGTCCAGAAGAAAACCGGGCACGGTGCTCATCCGGGTGCGGCGGCCGGGGCGTCCGGAATGGTGGCGTCGGGATGGTTGGCGGCGGGGAGGGTGAGGATGACGGTGGTGCCGCCGTCGGGATGGTTGGCGGCAGTCGCGGCACCGCCGTTGCGGCGGGCCAGCGCGGCGACCAGGGCCAGGCCCAGTCCGGTGCCGCCGCCGGTGCGGGCGTCGTCGGCGCGGGTGAAGCGGTCGAACGCGTGCGGCAGGAACTCGGGGGCGATGCCGGAGCCGTGGTCACGCACCCGGATGCTCACCCCAAGCTCGGTGTCGGGCGGGCTGGCCGTGATGATGATGGGTGGCTGCCCGTGCCGGGCGGCGTTGTCGATCAGGTTGCTCACCGCCCGGTCGAGATCGCCGGGATCGGCGCGCACCGTGAGCTCCGGTGAGCAGTCCAGGATCACTTGGTGCTCGTCGAGGGTGCTGCGGTAGCGGGCGATCACTGACTCCAGCACGGGACGCACCGGGGTGGGCTCGCCGGGCCGGGCCGGCGGACCGGCCTGGTCGGTGCGGGCGAGCAGGAGGAGGTCCTGGGCCAGGCGGGATAGTCGTTCGGTTTCCTCCAATGCCGAGCCCAGCGCGGCGGTCAGTTCCCGTGTGGTGCGGGGTCGGCGCGCCGCGAGTTCGAGTTCGGTGGTCAGCAGGCTGAGCGGGGTGCGGAGCTCGTGGCTGGCGTCGGCGACGAACTGCCGTTCCCGCTCGACAGCGGCGTGCAGGCGGTCGAGTAGATCGTTGAACGTGGTGCCCAGCCGGGAGATTTCGTCGCGAGCCGACGGCACGGGTAGACGCTGCGTGGGGTGTGCGGCGGTGATGGTGGCGGCGCGGGCGCGCATCCGTTCCACCGGTCGCAGTGCGGCGGCGGCCAGCAGGTAGGCCCCGACCGCGGCGGCGAGCAGCGCCAGCGGCAGGCCGACCGCCAGTTCTTGGCGTAGGTCGGCCACCGCGGCGTCGCGGTCGGCGAGGGTCACCGCGGCCACGGCGATCCGGCCGTCCGCACCGGTGGGGGCGGCGGCGATACGCACCGGCCCGTCCAGCTGTCCGGCGGTGGCGTGATCGACCACGAGCTCGCCGCGCCGCGCGGTCGCCAGCTCCGCTGGAGTCAGCAGGGGCTGGTCGGCCACGTCCGGGGAGCTGGCGATGATCTGGCCTGCGTCGTCGAGGACCTGCTCGCCGGTGTCCCGGCCGCCGCTGGACAGCACTGGTGCGGCGGTGGTGGCGATCGGTTGGAGGTCGCGCAGCCGGTGCTCCAACGATTCGCTGATCGAGGCGTCGAGCGATTCGCGTGTGTGCGTCACGGTGACGATCCCGACTCCGAGCAGGACCAGCGCCATCATCACCGTGAACGCGGCGGTGAGCCGGATCCGGAGCGGCCACCGCCGGATCATCGCGCCCCCACCCGCGGCCGTCCACCATCCGGCCGGAGCCGGTACCCGGCGCCGCGCACGGTCTCCAGCGAGACCACCGCGAATGGCCGGTCGATCTTGTCCCGCAGCGCGCGGATGTGCACCTCGACGACGTTGGAGCGGGATTCGTAGGCGAAGTCCCAGCAGTGCTCCAGCAGCAGCTCGCGGGTGAGCACCACGCCGGGCTGGCGCAGGAACATCTCCAGCAGCGCGTACTCCTTGGCCGTCACCGCGATCTCGGTCTCGCCGCGCCAGCACCGCCGGCTGGCCGGGTCGATCCGCAGATCGCCCGCGGTGAGCACGGTGGGGCGGGCGACCGGGCCGCGGCGGGTCAATGCCCGCAACCGAGCGAACAGCTCCTCCAGGTGGAACGGCTTGGTCAGATAGTCGTCCGCGCCGCCGTCCAGGCCGCTGATCCGATCGGTCACCGCGTCACGGGCGGTGAGCATCAGCACCGGCACCCACACCTGCTGGCGGCGCAGTCGCCGGCACATCTCGAACCCCGACAGCCGGGGCAGCATCACGTCCAGCACCACCGCGTCGTAGTCGCGGCTGACCGCCGCCCCGAACCCGTCGGCCCCGTCTGTGGCGACATCGACGGCGTAGCCCTCCTCGACCAGGCCACGGCGCAGCAGGCCCGCCATCTTCGGCTCATCCTCCACCACCAGTACCCGCACCATCCATCACCTCTCTTCAGGCGCCACCCCCGAGCACCCTGCACAGGCGCCCCTTCACGGGCACGGTGCCACCACATCCGGGTGACCGCCGTCGTGTCTTCATCACGGCTTCATCTCCACCGACTACCCATACCCATGCAACCACCTCATGCAACCACGGTTACAGGAGCGTGGAGAATGGAGAAGGCATGAACCGCAAGACGAAGATCGGGATCGGGATCGCCGCCGGAGTGCTCGTCCTCACTGGTGGGGGCGTGGGCCTGGCCTCCGCGATGTCCGGCGACGGCGACGAGGTCAGCGGCCCCGCGGCCGACCAGGCACGAGCCGCGGCCGTGCAGTCCGTGCCCGGCGGGAAGGCCGGCGCTGTCGAGACCGAGACCGACGAGGGCGCCGCCGCCTACGGCGTCACCGTCACCAAGCCCGACGGCTCCACCGTCGAGGTCCACCTCGACAGCACCTTCCACGTCGTGGGCACCGAGGCTCCCGGCCAGGACCACGACGCCGACGGTGACGAGGGCTGACCGCGTACCACCGACCACGATCTACACCGACCACGATCGAGTTCGAGGAGGGCAAGGACATGCCGTTCACCCCCGCCCGCGCGGCCCGCGTGGTGTTGCCGCTGGCCGCGCTGCTGCTGGTCCCGCTCGCCGGCTGTGGCACCGACACCACCCCCGCCAGCGACACCGCTGCCGACGCCGAGCATCGGCGCCACCAGCCGATCCCCACCACCGAGGCGGACTGGAAGCCGGTCACCGACACCCTGGGCCGCACCGGGAAGTTCGGCGACAACAACACCGTCTACCGCATCGGCCTGCCCCGCACCGACCTGCAGGTCACCTCCGGCGGCGTCGAGATCAAACCAGGGCTGTCGCTGGGCGGCTACGCCGCCTTCGCGAAGTACCGCGACGGCGTCATGCTCATGGGCGACCTGGTGGTCACCGAGGCCGAACTGCCCAAGGTCACCGACGCACTCCAAGCCCACGGCATCGCGCAGACCGCGCTGCACAAACACCTGCTGCAGCAAACACCGCCGGTGTGGTGGACCCACATCCACGCCATGAGCGACGACCCCGCAGCGCTCGCCCAAGGCGTGCAAGCCGCACTGGACGCCACCGCCATCCCAGCCCCGGCGCCACCAGGTCAGCAGCCGCCGATCGACCTGGACACCGCCGGCATCGACCAGGCCCTGGGCCGCAAGGGCACCGCCGACGGCGGCATCTACAAGTTCAGCATCGCCCGCAAGGAGACCATCACCGACGACGGGCATGTCCTTCCGCCCACGTTCGGGGTGACCACCGCGATCAACTTCCAGCCACTCGGCGGCGGGCGGGCCGCGATCAACGGTGACTTCGTGATGACCGCACCCGAGGTCCAGAAGGTGATCCAGGCGCTGCGTACAGGCGGGATCGACCTGGTCGAAGTGCACAACCACAGCCTCACCGAGCAACCCCGCCTGTTCTACATGCACTTCTGGGCCGTCGACGACGGCGTCACCCTCGCCAAAGCCCTCCGCCCCGCGCTGGACGCCACCAACCTGCAACCCCCAGGCTGATACCACTCACGCCGACAGCGTTTCCGGCCCCGTCGTGACGATCGGCGGGGCCGGACAAGCACCATGACAACGAGCATGACAACGGGAAGGAGCGCAGGATGCGGCCACGCACCGTTTTGGACTGGATCGCTTTCGTGCTACTGCTGATCGGCGCGTTCGCCTGGGCGGCGTTCGTCACCGACATCAACGTGCTGGATCGGGCACTGGAACCCATCGCCGATCCGCTCGACGACATCGTGTTCGTGCTGATCGGACTCGCGGGCCTGTACTGGATCGGCCGCGTCGTCGTCGGAGACCGAACACATCAGTGAGCAACTCCACCGATCCAGCGCACGAGCGACCATCGACGGGATCGGCAGCGCCGCGGCAGGCAGGGCAGCGGGCAGGGCAGTGGGTGTTGCTGTCCTACCGCATGCCCCGCGAGCCGTCCACCCCGCGGATCACGGTCTGGCGCAAACTCAAACGCCTCGGCGTCGCCCAACTCGGCGACGGGCTGGTCGCGCTGCCCGCCGACGCCCGCACCCGCGAACACCTCGACTGGATCGCCGACGAGATCCTCGCCGCCGGCGGCACCGCCGGCGTGTGGCTGGCCCAACCAACCAGCCTGGCACAGGAACGCCGCCTGGCACAGACCATGGCCGCCGCCCGCGCCGCCGAGTACCGCGCCGTGCTCACCGAAGCCGAACAAGCGCGCTCACTCGGCGAGGCCGAGCGACGACGCGCCCTGCGCACCCTGCGCGCCGAGCTGCGGCGTATCCACCGCCGCGACTACTTCCCCCCACCCGAACGCGACACCGCGCAGGCCGCTGTGGACGCCCTGCACCCCGACCACCACACCGAGGAGACCGCATGAAGTGGGCCACCCGCGAACACATCCACATCGACCGCGCCGCCTGCGCCTGGCTCATCCGCCGCTGCATCGACCCGGACGCCGCCTTCGTGTTCGTCACCGACCCCGCCGACGTCCCCCCAGACGCCACCCCGTTCGACATGCGCGGCGTCGACCTCGGCCACCACGGCGACGACTGCAGCTTCGAAACCATCCTGCGCCGCCACGACCTCACCGACCCCGTGCTCTGGCGCATCGCCGAAATCATCCACGAAGCCGACCTCGACGACGAACGCTACGACGCCCCCGAAGCCCCCGGCCTCGACGCCATCCTCCGCGGCCTATCCATGATCGGCGACGACCAGCACACCCTCACCATCACCAAACCCATCTTCGACGGCCTCTACGAGTACTACCACCGCGCCCAGATGCTCGGCCGCGAACCCGCATGACCGCAGGGAACATCCGCCGCGCCACCCTCGGCATCCTGGCCGCCCTGCTCTGTGCAAGCCTGCTCGGCACCGATCACCCCGCGACAGCGACCCCCTCATCAGCGGTGCCCTTGCTGGAAGAAGCCACCCCACCAGCGAATGCCGTCCTCACCGAACCGGTCGACTGGGTGTACCTGACCTTCGACCGACTGATCAACACGTTCAGCATCCGGGTCACCGGCCCCAACGGCCACGACGTCGCCCGCGACAACGCCATCGTCAAGCACGACATGATCTCCCAGCCACTGCACACACTCACCCAGCCGGGCACCTACCGCGTCACCTGGCAGGTCATCGACCTCGACGGCCACCAGGCCAGCGGATCACACAGCTTCACCATCACCCCCGGCGTCACCACGACCCCCGAAAACACTGCCACCACACCAGCCACCACCCCCCACTCAGTACCGCCGACAGCGCCACCAGCCACCAACCAGTCCACGATCACCACGCCGCTGGCCGCCACGATCGCACTCAGCCTCCTGGCAGGACTAACCCTCCTCACCATTCGTCACCGTCGACGCGTCCGCGCATCACGTGCGCAGCGGCCAGACCGGACATGACGACAACCGCAGTCACGAGACATTCGGTCGGCATAGCTCCCGTAGTCCTGGCCTACCAGCGCGAAAGCCAATGCGGTGTCAGATTCCAACAACACCAGAGCCATCGACTCACCGCCAGCCTGGCCGTGAGAAGCTCAACAAGCTGACTTGACAGGGAACCGCAACGGGGCGACCAGCCGTTCTCCAGGTGCGAGCTGCTTCCACCACTGGGCGGGGATGTCCCACGGTGAGACCGTGGCGATCATGCGGTCGTACGGGGCGTGGTCGGGGTAGCCGAGCCCGCCGTCGCCAGTGATCACGTGCACGTCGCCGTAGCCGGCGGCGGCCAGCGCTTGTGAGGCTTTCGCGGTCACGTCCGGGTCGACGTCGATGGTGGTCACCAGGTCCGCGCGGCCGGTCAACTGGGCGAGCAGGCTGGCGTTGTAACCGGTCCCCACTCCGATCTCCAGGATGCGGTTGCCCGGCTGGACGTCGAGTTGGTCGAGCATCGCGGCTACTAGCCAAGGTGCCGACGCGCAGGACAACGACCGGCCGTCCTCGAACCGGTGGGTGACCACCGCCTGCCACGGGTCGTAAGCGACCGCCAGGTCGGCGTCCGGCACGAACTCGTGCCGCGGTGTGTCGCGCAAAACCCGCTCGACGTCGCTGTGCTTTGCGTGCCCGGCCTTCTGGATCCTCTCGACCATTGCCGCACGTAGCGCTTCCGGCGAAGTAGTGGTGGTGTGCATCGTTCCTTCGTATCAACGATCGTCGGGTTGGCGGGCATCGTTAGTGATCGACACGGGCTGTTTCTCGGGCCGAGGAAGCAAACCCGTTGTGGTGCAACGGCTTCACTAGGACCCGCCCTACGGGTTCGCTGGAGCGTTGACGTTGCAGGACATCGTCTTCACGCTGCGTGCCATGGCCTCTTCGGCGCAGGCTAGTGCTGTCGTGAGGTCTGCCAGCAGTGTGGCCGGGAGCGTGCCGCTGCCGAGCGCGCACGCTTCGACCGAATCGGACAACTCGCGCGCTTGGGAGTCGGTGAGCAGCTCGCGGCAACCATTGTGGGCGAGTACATCGCGAGCGACGTATCCGTCTCGTGTCGCGGCGGCGTAGTCGATCAGATCAACGGCGATCTGGTGCACGGGTGGATCGTCAACGGTGCCGATGGCGTCGATGAAGGACAACCCGAGCCGTGTGTGGAAGACCGCCAAGCCGGGCGCGGAGGTGTCGAGTCGGTGGTACTGGTTCAGGAGCGTGGGCAGATCGGCGACGCCCGAGGCGCCGTGGCACTGGATGGTCAGGCAGGCGGTCACGGCGTTCTCCCAAGGGTCTCCTGGTGTTGTGTCGGCCAAGAGGGTGAGGGCGCTGTCGGTGTCCCCGGATACGGCGTGGGCGATGACCGCGATCTGGCGACCGTCAAGCATCCGTCGCCCGACGCCCTTGTACGCGTCGAGCCGGGCGCGTGCCTCCGCCCAGCGGCCGGCTGCGGCCAGAGCGCGGCCACCGGTGGCCAGCAGGACTGCCCACAGCCAGCTGCGGATGTGCTGGTGCGTCTCGGCGGAGTCGGTGAGGTCGGCCGGGATCTCGATGCCGTCGACGATGGCGTCAGTTCGGGCGGAGACCGCGGTGAACAGGGTGTCGATCAGCGCGAAGGCGCGCTCGCCCTGACCCTCGCGGATGTAGAGGCGGGCGAGGTTGGTGATCGGTTCGAGAGCGAGGCGGGCTACCTGCGCGCCCAAGGGGCGGGCGCGCAGGTAGATGTTCACCTGCTGGTGGCACCACCGCCGGGCCAGTTCGGGCAGGCCGCAGTCGGAGGCGATGAGCGCCGCGTTGTTGTGCACGGCGGCGGCTTCGGCGAGCTCGCCGCTGTGCTCGACTTGGCGTGCTCGGTCGCACAGCTCGGCCACCCGCCGGGCCAGCGGGAGGCAGGCCGGGCGGGTTCGGGCAACGAGGGGGAAGCGGCGGGCGAACTGGCCGGCGGGGTCCACGGGCGTCACTCCCAGGTGACGGTCATGGGCTTGGTGGGGCGGTCCAGGACCACGAAGCCGGGGTTGGTGTCCGGCTGGGGCGCGGTGTCGGGAATGGCGAATCGGACGGTGCTGGCGCGGAAGCCCTGGTCCCAAGTCGAGATCTCGACCGAGACCTGCTCGGCGAGTTCCTGCGCGTTGGGGCCGTGGCCGATGACGCCGACCTCGTAGCGTCGGCCGCCGTCCGGATCGGGGTCCGCGGCGCGGATGGTGAGGTAGGCGAGGCTGCCGTCGGCGGCGGTGGTGGCCATCGCCACCGAGGGGAACATCGGCCGCACAAGGCCGCTTTCCTTCGCAGCGGGAGCGACCTCCATGCGCATCAGCGGGTTGGGCAGGTGGCAAGCCAGCCAGAGATCCAGCCATTCGAAGGATTCCATCGGGACGAAGTGCACGCCGGTCCACACTTCGCAGGCAGGGCTGTCGAAGACGCCGGTCAGGGTGTCCGGGTCGGTGGCGTGGTTGTTGTCCTTATGGATTTGCAGCGTCACCTCCCCGGTGCCGGTGAGGTCCAGAACGCGGCGAGCGTCGTCGCCAAGGCCACGCAGCGGCATGAAGATCGCCATCTCGCTGCCCAGGCTGCGCCAGCCGTCCTGGTCGCGTTCGAAGACGATGCTGCGAGAGGCACAACCACGCAGGCGCACCGGAGCTACCAGACGTCCGCCGGGTGTGAGCTGGTCGAGCCAGGCAGCCGGGACCTCGTGGGCACCGACGGTAGCGATGACGCGGTCGAAAGGCGCAGTTTCTGGGTGGCCGAGTGCGCCGTCGGCGGCGACCGCCTCGACGTTGTCGATGCTGGCTGCGGCCAGGTGCTCGCGTGCTCCGGCGACGAGGTCCTCGTCGATGTCGATCGTGGTGACATGCCCGTCGGCGCCGGTGAGGGTGGCCATCAGGGCGGCGTTGTAGCCGGTGGCCGCGCCGAGTTCGAGCAGCCGTTCGCCGGGCTGGATGCCGAGCTGTTCGAGCATCATGGCGACGATCTTGGGCTGGGACGCGGCGCTGATTCGGGTGCCGTCGCCCTCGTGTTTGGTGTAGACGGGCTCGTCGGCGTACGCCTCGACCAGGGGGACGTCGGGCAGGAACAGGTGTCGGGGCACCTGCCGGAACGCGGCCTCCACAGCGTCGGTGCGGACGGTGCCGTCCTTGACGAGGCGGTCGGCGAGCTTGGTACGCAGCTCGTCGGCGGAGCCGGTGGAAGCGTCACTGACGGTGGTTGTCATTGCGGGAACCCTAACGGTGTTGGAGGTGGTCCCGGCTGGTGCCTGCCGGGTAGGCGTGCTGTAAAAAACGGTGTCGACGGCCAGCGCGGCGAGGGTGGCCTGGTCGGTGCCGGAGAGACCGGCGCGGTTGGCGTGGAAGATGAAGTGGTGCGCCAGGACGGCGCGCAGGCCCCGCTCGAGGTGTCCGGCGCGAGCGAGTTCGGCGAGTTGGCGACCGGCCGTGTCGAACGCTGTCCACCAGGTCTCGGGAACCACGTCGGGGGCGACGTCGGCGACCTTGTGCGTGTTGGTGGTCATCAGTCGGCGCACGGCTTGGCTCAACCGCTCGGTGTGCGGAGAGTTGTTGGAGTGGGGTTGGGCGGTGGGCCGGAGCGCAGCCACCTTGTCCCAGACGTCGCCCTGCTCGAACCAGTCCAGCCCGGCGGCGCGCAGCATCGAGCTGAACAGCAGGACGGTGGTCTCTCTCTGACCCAAGGCAGCGGGTTTCGTGGCACGGGCGAGGCAGTGGCGACTGTCGTGGTGAAACAGCGAGTGCGCGATGTCCATCGCGGCGGGTCCACCGAAGGCAAGGGTTTCGGGTTCGTAGATGCCGCGAGTCCAGCGCGCGAGATGCCCATCGGCCTCCAGGTCGGACAGCAGCGTGTCGACCGCTTTCGTCTCGGGGTTGACCGGTTGGTAACGCAGCCGCCAGGCGGGTGTCTTGCGCAGGTGCCACCACGTGTCGAGTTCGCCGTCCTGTTGGGCCTGGTCGAGAGCGGGTACGAGCAGGGTCGCGGCGGTGTGCTCGGCCGTGGTCGGGTCGGCGAACTCGACCAGGTAGTGGTGCCAGCTGTCCGGCAGCATCAGCGCGGAATCTCCTCTCGGTCGGACGGATCGCGTTCGGACGGATCAGGTGATGAGCAGGCCGGTGCCCCAGCCTGTCGCGGGCTCGATCTCAGCGGCGAGGGCAGCTAGGCCGACCCCGGCAGCGCCTTCGAGGAAGCCGGGGCCTTCGGGAACGGCCTGGGCGCAGGCGCGGTGCAGCATCTCGGTGGCCAGCGCGCGGAGTCGGGAAGCGGCCGGCTCCGGTGTGTCGATGGCGGTATGAGCGGTGATCCGGGCGAGTCCGGCGTAGCCGTGGCACAGCGAAGCGTCGCTGATCAACGCATCCTGTTCCGGGTCGGTCACCGCACTGATCACGGCTTCCTCGGCGATCTGGCGGCGATCGGCGTCGTCGAGGGCCAGGGCGGCGAGGTGCAGGGTGCGGGCGATGCCCGCTGTTCCGTAGCACCAGCTCGGGCGTCGGCTGGCCCCGCTGTGCCGCACGTACATCGGCGTCGAACGCGCCTCGTCTCGGGTGACCATGTAGGGCCACCGGTGCCCGCTCGGAGTGCTTATGCGCCAGGAGTCCAGCCACGCGCAGATCGTCGCGACGGCCTGGCGCTGCCCGTCCACGGCGATGCCCCGGCGCAGGGCCTGGGCCAGCAGTGCCAGCGGGCCGCCGATGCCGTGTGCTACGCCGAAGTTGCCGTGGCCTCCGGGGAACTCGTCGTCCTCGTGGCCGGTGGGACCGGTGAGGGTCCACCACCCCGGCAGGGCCTCTCCTTCGACCATCACCGGTTGGGTGAGCCGCACGAGGGCGCCCAGAACGGCCGGCAGGGCGGTGCCGTCGGGGTCGTGGTGCAGCAGATGGGCACCGAGACCAGCGAGGCCCCGAATCGTGTCGAACTCGGCCATCTGCGGCAACATCCCGACGACGTCCATGCGCTCGTGGGCCTTGTCGACGCGGTTGTGGGCGTCGGCGGCGATCTGCCGGGTCAAGGGCGTGAGGGCGGACTGGTACGTGCCGGGACGGACTGTGGCGGCTCCCGCGAGGGCGCGCGCGACTGCCGGCGCGCCGTAGAACAAGCCGGTGCTCGCTCCGGCGGTGATCGGCTTGCTGGTGACGGCGGTCAGCCAGTCATGGGCGCGGTCGAACGGCCGTATCCCGGCGGCTGCCAGCTCGATGTGCAGCAGTGCCACACCAGGAGCGCCGTGGGCGAGGGATTGGTGCCACCACGGCTCGTCCGTGGGCAGGTGGGGGGCGTCCGGCCGGGCGAGGCGATCGGCGATCCCCGTCGCGTACTCGACCGCGGCATCCGAGGCGAGGTCGGCGTTCATCGCGGTCCTCCGGTGCGGGCGGCGAAGGTCAGGGCCGCGGTCCGGGCCAGGTAAAGGCACACCGCCTTGTCGTCGGGCTCGATGCCGTAGGCCCGCAGGAAGTGCGTGTGCAGCAACGAGCCCAAGGCGGCGTCCGGGTCGACGCCCTCGGCCTCAGCCCCGGACAGGTGCGCTCGGTAGGCAGCTACGGTCTGGGCGCGCTCGGCCCATGTCGCGACGACCGAAGCCGCACCCGGCGTGCTGCGCAAGGCGCGGAAATTCTCGGAGGGGTCGGCGAGGCATTGTGCCTCGGTGAACACCGGCCGGGGCACGACGGTAGGAGGTTTGGCCGGGACATGGTCGACCAGCCACCGCATCCCGGCCTCGGTCCCTCCCATGAAGGCGACGGCGATGGCGGCGAAGTTCGCCGCGGCCAGAGCATGGTCGTGCGGTCGCGCGGGCCAGGCGAGCTCGGCGAGCACGGCGCGGGAGTCAGCCGTGAAGAACGCCTCGACGGCTGATAGTGCCGCACCTGAGCCCCAGCGGCCGGTCTCCGGGTAGGAGGTCGCGAAAGCGATGTCGCGCAGCAGGCCGAGGCGGCGGAGCCGGTCGGCCCAGGCGCTGACCCGGCCGGCCGCCTCGCCGAACACCACTGGCTCAGTGCTGAGGAGACTGATCCGCAAGCGCAGGTAGTGCTCGTTGCCCTCGCGGAATCGCAGAAACCACCACCGCGGTTGGGCATCGCCCCACTCCGCCAGCAGTGCGGGCAGGTGCTTGGCGAGCACGGTGTTGTGACGTTGCGGGTCGCCGTAGAGCTTGGCGAACAGCATGGGGGAACCACCCGGCGACAGCCCGTGCTCACCTGGCCGGACGATCCGCTGGGGCGTCGGGCGCGGTGGCCGCGTCGTGGCCTGCGGCTGACAGCTGGCCATGGGCACGACGACGTCGTGAGCACGGCCATCGAGCCATCCGGCGGCGTCCTCAGCGGGTCCTTCCTCCAGCACCGCGTGGGGGTGGGTACCGAGGTGCTCGCGCAGCAGGACCCGGTGTGCGTCCTCGACGAGATCGAGCGGCAACCGCCAGTCCCCGTCGACCAGGAACACCGCCTGCGGGAGGCGGCGGCGGGTGCGCCACTCGGCCAGGGCGCTGTCCCAGGTCGCCCAGCTGGAGGTCCGGTCGGGAAGGTCGGCTGCGGCCAACCGCCACCGGGCCGGGGACAGCACGATGCGGCCGAAGCGCAGCCGAGGAAGAAACGGCAACGTGGCCGCCGTGCCCCAGTCGAAGTCGGTGACCTCCGCGCAGTGTGCGCGGGTCAGTTCGACCAGGAGGCGGGCCAGCGGCGGAGTGTGTTTGCGTAGGTTGAGTGCGTGCAAGCCCCACGCTTCGACCCTCGCGCCGAGGGCGGGTGCGGTCAGATACAGGCGGTCGCTGTCGCAACTGACCGCCAAGTCCGCCGCCGTGAGGACCGCCGTTGACGCGGCGGTGTCGCGGTGTTCGGCGAGGCTGACGATGGTTGGCAGGACCTGGGCGCTGCGGGCGACGTGTGCGGTGGCGGGGTCCAGAGGCGGGAATGACAACTGGGCCTGGATTACCCCGTCAGACGCGGGCGGGGCGAGCGGCGTGATCAGCATTCGGCGGTCGTGTTCGTCGAACAGGTGCAGGAAACGGCCGCTGACGACGCCGGCCGATCGCGAGACTGAGGTAACGACGAGCTGGAAGTTGCCCTGCTTCAGGGCTTGCAGGCTCGGGGAGTCGACACGGGCGCACAACTCGAGGTGCGAGGGCAGCCGCATCGAGTGCACAGGCGCCAGCTCCAGCTCGGCGATCAACCTCTCGCCGAGGACGACCTCTTGCTGACCGTCCAACGCGGCGGCCTGGGCCAACGCCAGCAGCCGTTCGTCCCGAGGCGTCTGCTGGGGTCGTGTGACCACTCCGCTGGTGCCGGGGTAGCCGTCAGGCCAGCCGATCCCGCTGTCGGCAATGACCTCGAGCAGTGGCACCTGTGCGCCGGTGCCGAACCGCTGGTAGAAGCGTCGGTGGAAGTCCGCCCAGGCTGCCGTACCGCTGGCGCGGGAGGTCAGGCGCGCCAGGACCAGCGCGGCACGTTCCGCTTCGCGGGCGACTGCGCTGGGGAGCACGACGTCCAGGTCCAGCCGCAGGTCGACCGTGACTGGGCTCCGCCGTGACGGAGCCAGGCGGCTCATGGACGCGGCGGCGTCGGTCCGTAGCCTGCGCCGCGCTTCCGCTGGGCTGTTCCGATGTCGCCGCAACATGTCGTGGATGTCGTTCAGCGTCATGCACCGCTCGGTGGCAGCCTCGCCGACCGTGGCCAGCTCGCGCACCAAGTGGCCAAGTGCGTCGGGCTCCGTGCTCGGCGCATGGAGGTTGGTGACGAGCACGCGACGAGCGACCAACGTGGCCAGCAAGCCGGTCACCGTGCTCCCGGCGGTGCTCGGGAACTCGGCCTGTACCTGCTCGCGCATGTCATCGAAAGGAATCGGTGTCCGCGCAGCTCGCACGGCCGCGCGCACCGGGCCGGTGTAGCGAAGTTCGACTTCGACTGCGCCGGTGCCTCGATGGTTGACGGTCGGCTGGTACGGAACCACAAGCCGCTCACCGCGCACCATCAACGTGGAGTTCGCGACGAGGACCAAGCGCTCCAGGATCTCGGCCTGACCTTCCAACCGTCGGATGACCTCGGCCAGCCACCCGGCGTCGGCCGCAGCGTCCGCGCGATGATCATCACCCCAACGCTGAGAGGGATCCGCGTCGAACCGCGCGGCGGTGACCCCGGCGAACAAGCCGTTGGGAGTCGGACGGCCGGTCAACCGTGCCAGGTACCGCAGAACGGACAGCACCACGCGCCGGGATTCGCGCTCGCTGGCAACCTGAGCGCCACACAGGTTGTGGACGCGGTCAGCAAGGACAGGGCTGGCCAGGCCGATGGCGTCACGGACGGCTTCGACCTCCCACACTTCGCGCAGCCAGTCCACCCACGCGGTGACGGCGTCGGCCCCGGTCGCGGTCAGCGTCGGCCACGGCGGAAGTTTCAGCTCGCCCTCTGCAACAGCCCGGACCAACAGGCCACCCGCGGCTCGAAAGCCGACGCGGTCGGGCAAGGCCGTGGACACGGGACACCTCTCCAAAGCGACGGATGGAAACCGGACGCCCGCCCAAGAAGCCCCTGGCGGGCGTCCGGTCGCTCGTGACAATCAGGCGGCGCTGATGCAGGTCGACTTCTCGCACGTCGTCCCGCAGCCGTCATCCGTCATGTTGATCAGATGCGCCGGGTCCACCACCTCGACCAGCGTGATGTCGAGGTCGAACTCCGAGCCCATCTCGACCTCCGCGGCGGGCGTGGCCACCGTGGTCGGCGACCACTCCATCTGAACCGTCACAGATCCTCCTTCGTGGGTTTTACGCTCCGAGTCCCGGCGAGTCGGCCGTGACTTCGCCCGCCAGGCGGACCAGCCCGGAACTCGACCGAGGTACCGAGCGCTCCCGCCAGCACACCCGCGAGCGGAATTCCATCGAAGTGGAGGGCAGTCCTACCACCACACACCCCTCGACGGCACGTCCCGGTGAAAGACGCTTCCGGATACTCGGGCTGCGCCGAAGCGGAAGCTCGCCCGGACCGCAGCGATATCAGTCAAACCCCTGGTGATCAACGATAGCCAGAGCGCCGACGCGGCGTCGATGAGGCGGCAATGAGGCGTCATCACCTCTGACCTGCATAAACGCCTTTTCAGAGGCGGTAGTCCGAACGGGTACAGCTCGCCGAGCGGGTGATCAGCCTTGACCCGTAGCTGGCTATCGTGGCAGGTGACCGACGGGGTGAGGTGGTGTTCATGAGTGACCGACGAGATGCCTTCGCCGCGCGGCGTGAGCAGATGGGCTACACCCAGGAGAGCTTCGGCGCGGCGGTGGGCGTGGAGTTCTCCACGGTCGGACGCTGGGAACGCGGCACCCTGACCCCGCAGCCGTACCGTCGACCGTGTTTGGCTAAGACCCTCGATGTGAGCCTCGACCAGTTGGATGCGTTGCTCACGCCGAACCGGCAAGCTTCTACCGTTGCCACTGAACCAGCCGACCCTGCGGAGGCCGACGACATGAACCGTCGTGACCTGCTGCGCTTGTTCAGCATGACCGGCGCGTTGCTCGCGCTGCCTGCTGGCGAGACAGTACTCGGCGACGTCGACCGGCTCGCCGCCACAGCTCACGCGGGCACGGTGGACACGGCGGGAGCAGCGGAGTTCGCCCAGCTCAACTCCCACCTGTGGCGCGTGTACGCACTGTCGCCGACCAAGGCCCAGGTGCTGCCGCTGGTCCGAGCCCAACTCGGTGTACTCAGCGACTCCTTGCGACGACCGCAGACACCGACCATCCGACAACGGCTCTGCGAGCTGACCGCCGACCTCTTCCAGTTGGCGGGGGAAATCTTCTTCGACGGCAACCGATACACCGACGCCGCTCACTGCTACACGCTTGCGGCAACAGCGAGCAAGGAGGCCGTCGCTTCCGACCTGTGGGCCTGCGCGTTGACCAGGCATGCTTTCGTCGCCGTGTACGAGCGCCGATTCGCGGATGCCGCGCCGATGCTCGACGTGGCCGCCACCATCGCACGTCGAGGCGACCCCAGCCTGTCGACCCGACACTGGGTCGCCGTGGTGCAGGCCGAGACCTTCGCCGGCCTCGGCGACTTTGACTCCTGCCAACATGCCCTCGACACCGCTGCTGAGGTCCAGCGCCTACGGGGCCAGGTGCACAACGGCGGCTGGCTCCGGTTTGATGGCTCCCGCTTGGCTGAAGAACGCGGAACCTGCTACGTCACGCTGGGCCGCCACGACCTAGCTGAAGCGGCTCTGGTCGACGCCCTGCAGGGCACCTTGACCGCCCGCCGGAAAGCAGGCGTCCTGACCGACCTGGCGATGATCGGCGTGCACCGTCGCGACCCGGACCAGGTCGTCACCTACGCCGACACCGTCCTGACTACCGCCCGCCAGACCCGCTCGGGGGTCATCGCACAGAAGCTGCGGGTCCTTCAGCCACACCTTGCTTCCTTGCTCAACGACCAACAAATCCAGCGACTCGATGCCGAGATCACCAAACTCGTCGGCAACCGCGCCGCGTGATGGAGGACGACCGAATGCACAACGACCGTGGCCGCGTGTTCCGCGAGGCGTGGATCGCCGGAGTCACCAAGCACTACCCCGGTGAGCCGAAGCCTGGCTACATCACCCCGTGGGACCAGACCCCCGACTGGGAACGCGACGCCGCGACCGCCGTGTACGACCAGGTCGTCGCCTTCATCAAGGCCACCGACGGCGCCACCACCAAACTGACCCCAGACCAGAAAGGCCGCTTTGTGGCGTTGTGCTGGATCGGCCAGATCTTCAAGCACTTCCCCGAGCCGAAGCCGTCGTACGTCGCGGACTGGAACGATTTGCCGGACTGGCAGAAGGCGACGGATATCGACATCTTCGAGCGCATCGAACGCGATGCCTGACCAGGCGACGATCGACGCTGCGGCCGTCGATGCTCGCCTTGCCGAGACCGAGTACGACGACGCTCAGGCGTGGCTACACGCACGTTCGACCGCGTTGGAGCCGCTCGCAGCCGAGGTCTGGGTCACCGACCCGGAGCACCGCCACGTGCTGCTCGTGCGGCACCGGGTGCGAGGCTGGGTACCGCCTGTTATGGCAAGTATTTGAGCCTGTCTCACCGTTCCGTGGCGTTCGTACCGCTCTGTCGCCTTTGATTCGTGCCCGCTAGGTTCTGGGAGCCGTATAGCTCTCACTGAGGGGCGAACGATGGATCACTTCTTCGTGTCGAGGGACAAGGTCCGTCGATATTTTGAGCCCGTGCCTGGTCTTGGCGTTGACGGTCTCACTGTCCTGCGGCGGAAGGGTTCGCCGCAGGATGGGACTCCGTTCTTCCTCGGACGGGATATGCGGCCGGTCGAGCCACTGTGTTCGTTCATGTTCGAAATGGCCAAGACTCACCAACCTAAGACGTTGTCCGATTACACCTACGACCTGCTCGACCTCGTCGACTTCCTGGCTCAGCTGGAACCGTCGACTGACGTCCTGTCGGCGACTGAGGAAAACCTGATCGCCTACCGCGCTGAGCGGACCGAGCTACAGGACAAGCCGAACGCGCCGGCGACCTGGAAGCGCCGACGAGCGCTGATCAACAACTTCTATGAGTGGGCGGTCGAGGCCCAGTGGCTGGACCGCAAGCCTTATCGCCGGCTGCGCAACGGCCGGGACGTCCTGGCCTGGGGTGCGGTATCGGATCTGGACATTCGCCATCTGACCCACCGGCAGTGGCGATTCCTCAAGCAGGTCGGCTTGCGGGGAATGCTTCCAGCAGACCGGGTCGACCTGTCGTTCCGAGGTTCGGCTCCGCTCAGGAACGCGGCGGCAGCGGAGCTCGCGGTGACGACAGGGATGCGCTTGAGGGAATTCACCTCGCTACTGGACATCGAGGTCGGACTCCCGCGTCGTGACTGCCTGCCGGTCGACGTACGGCTGGAGATGATCGCGAAGTACAGCCTGCCCCGCGATGTGACGATCCAGCATTCCGTGATGAAAGAGCTCGACCTTTACCGGCGCACCGAGCGGGCCGCCACGATTCGCAGGGCGGCACCGGCGTTGACCAGGCGCAGAGCCGAGCTGTTCGTCGTCACCGATATCGACGAGCGGCAGATGAAGGTCAGCGGGCGGCTGCATGGGAGACGCCGGACGTTCTCGATCGAGAAGATGACCGCGGAGCTGCGGAGAATCGCGGTGACCGAAGGGCCTTGCGGTCTGGAGCCGATGGCGTTGTTCGTCGGCCGTGGTGGCCGGATGCTCAGTAAGCAACGGTGGGAACAGATCTTCGATGATGCGCACGCCAGATCTCTTCGGATTGCAGCTGAAAACGGTGTCGATATGGTGATGCCGCGCAGGTTCAGAATCCACGATCTACGGCACACGTTCTCGGTTTACATGTTGGAGCAGCTCACCCAGTTGGTGATTGCACAGGAGACGGACCGCAGACTCAACGGTGGGCACAATGCTTACCTGGCCGACCACATCTGCCGCAATCCGCAGTTGATCTTGCAGCGGCTACTCGGACATCTGAATCCTGGGTCGACGATGAAGTATTTGCGTTACGTCCGGAACACCAACGTTCTTGTGGCCCAAGCTATTGCCGAGTGGAATGAATCAGACAAGACCTACGCGGAGTACGCGGCTCTTGCCGCGGAACGCGCGGTCCTGTGATGGCCCGCAGAGGCGAACGTGCTTCGCGCCCACGTACGATGGTGGTGCCAGAAGTGAAACCCGCCAACTCCGATAGGATCGGGGACCGGGTTATAGTCCGGGAACGGCGAGGGCGAACGGTGCGGTTGAGTATCGCCCCCTCCCTGTTCCGATGTTCCGTCCTGGTCGCGGAGCTGGCGGACGAGGCTGTGGCGTACGCCCATCGGGTCTCGCTGCGCAAGCCCGATTGCTATTTCACGGCCGTGCGGGAGCTGGGAACGTTCCTCGATGAACACTTGCCGACCGTCGGGTGCGAGCCTGCAGAGGCGCGTTTGGCCGGGATGAAAATCGATCTGATCGAAGCCCTCTTCTGCTGGGAGGCAGATCTGCGGAGGCGGCACGGGCTGCGATCAGCGGAGCCCTACCGCAAGGCCGCGGCTGTGCTGGCGCTGATCGATATGCGTGCGGAGCGCGACCCGAATGTTCCGGAGACCCTTCGTCGTCGCGCGGCGGGGCCTCCGACATACAAGCGCCGCCCCAACGCGGTCCTTGACGAATACTCCAACGAGGAACGGTTGGCACTGCAGGAGGCCGCAAGGGCCGACGTCCGGGCACTGGAGAAACGCCTCACTCGGGGGCAGCATCTGCTGAGATCCGGAGCTGACCCCCGCCGCGAAGGCTGGCATGACCTCGCCAACCTGGTCTGGGCCGCCAAGCATCGCCTTCTGACGACCACAGATCTCCTCGAGCACCTGCCCATGAATTCGTCATCGTGGTCGCAGCCGATCAAGGACGTTATCGAAGCGAACCCGCCTGGCAGGGAACGTGGAGTCTATGCCTGCTTGAAAGCGATCAACCGGTTGCTGTTCCCGTCCGAGCAGGACCTGCAGCCCTTCCGGGTACTCCTGCTGCTGGGCATGGCCGACTGCACCCCCGAGGAACTCCTCGACCTGCGTATGGCGGACCTGGAGTTCTCTGACGCGGGCGTGCGAGTGCGGCAGACCAAACTCCGCGCGAATCGCATCCGGGCTGATTTCCACCCGGACCTTCCTGATAGCAAGGCCAGCACAGGCGATGTCGCGGATCTGGATGGGGACACCGGAAGCGAGGTGTATCTTGCCGTCGGCAGGTGGGATGTCGGTGGGCTCCTACGGCGGTTGATGGAGGTCACCTGGCAGGCACGCGAATCGTTCGACTCCGAGGACGTGCTGTTCCTCGCGGTCGAAGCGGGCCGTCCCAGGACCACTATGCGGGCCAGAGTCGCCACATGGACTGAGGACCACAACGGGTTCAGCGCGTGGATCAGCTGGCATCGCAACGACGACGGCACACCCGCTATGGCGATCTCTCAGCCGCACTACGCCCGAAGGCTCCGCAAGACCGTGAAAACCGCCCGTGTGGCCGCCCTCGGCGGAACCCTCACCGATGTGGCGGCGGACGACCATCACATCGAGGTCTTCCGTCACCATTACGCCCACGGAACGACGGCGCTAACACTCGCCGGACGATCCATCAACCGCGCACAAGAACGCGTCTTCCACACGATCACGACCAAGCCGATGCTCCTCGACACTCAAGCAGAGCATCGATTGGCCGAACCCGAGGTCGCCGAGGCCGCGGGGATGACTGTGGAACACGCCGCCGCGATGCGCGCCGGGGAGTACGACATGGGCCTGACTCACTGCCGTGATCCCTACGATTCGCCATTCACCCCTGGCGGGAAGCCCTGCCACGTCGCCCCGGCGATGTGCATGATCTGCCGCAACGCCGTCGTATTCATCTCGCAGCTGCCGAGGCTGCTGCTGCTGGCAGCCCACATCGAGCGGATGCGCGACGCCCTGGACCCGATCCGCTGGACGGCAATCTGGGGGACCCAGGCCACAGCCCTGGCCGAGGTGTTCGCGGAATGCACAGCACAGCAGCTCCACGACGCCCACGAAGCGATAGGCGACCAGGGGCTGCGGCTGGACCTGCCGCTGGGTATGAGGACGGAGTATGACCGGTGAGCACGACGCCCCAGCCGACGGCAGTGACTTCCACCCTTGTTTCCGCTGATGAGGCGGTCTTCGGATCCGGCCACCCGCTCGTGGAAGGCGTCCCTATTCCCGAGTTCGGCGAGAGCAGGTCCTGGAGTTTCGGGTGTATTCGCCGTCCGAGCAACGTCCGCCCGGCGGCGTGGAAGGTCAACTTCACGGTGATCGATTCCGTCTGGAACCTGCGGATCCGGGAAATCTGCTTCAGCATGCTCAACCCCACGCACAAAGTCATTCGGGACGCGGGGATCGCTCTTGTCGCCGAGCCGGCGGCGCACAGCACGGTCCGGCAATGCGCCTACACACTGGGCAAACTCGCTGCCTGGGCGTTGGCCAACGACATGCCCGCCGACATCGCGGCCTGGCGCGAAGAAGACTGGGCCGGATTCGTGGAACACATCACCGCCAGGGCGAACGCGCTCAAACCCGACGCGACGGCGCTGAGCTGGCTCTCGACGCTCGCGCCGGTACTCACTCACGGCGGCATGGCTCAAGGGCTGTGGAACACCGATACTTTCCGGGAGATCAGGCACCGCAGCGATACTCCGTCGACGGCATCCATACCGCCATCAACGTGGTGGCCGCTTCTGCGGGCCGCATGGGCCTACATCCACGAGTTCTCGCCGCACATCCTCGACCTACGCGATCAGCTGGCGCAGCAACCAGATCCTGGCGACAGCCCTGAACGTCGACCGGCCTTCCGCACTCCGGCGGGAAACGACGAGCTGGTGGACAACTGGCTCGCGAACCCCGACAACCTCGTTCCAGTCCACAAGTACGACCACCAGACGAAGTCGGCTGGGGAGCCGATCTGGCATCATCTCGCGCTGACGATCACAGGCGGCACCAACACGGGGCTCTTCCAGACCACAAGGAAGGGAGCGGCGCAGCGCCGGCGAGACGCCGTCCTTCGAGCCGTGGAACGGGGGCAGGTACAGGCCTACTCCTGGTCAGAGATGCGGGCCCGGACCGACGTGGTCAACCATCCCGCCATTTACCTCGGCCGAAGCACAGCTGCACTCGATCAGGTTCTCGACGACTGGCTTACCAATCCCGACAACCTGATCCCAATCCGCACCAAGCAGCCACGTGCGCCGCGCTCCGACCTCGAACCTGGAACGATCATTTGGACTGCACTGGAAGCACTGATCTACGGCACCGCGGGCACAGCACCCTTTACACAGCGCTCCGTGACTAGCGCCGCGCGCAGACAGAAGGTCGAGGACGCTGCCGCGGCCGGGCGGGTACAGAAGCTCGCCGGAACCATGACGACCCGCTCACTTCCGATGCCCTGCAAGGACTTCACCTCAGTCACCCGTCAGGACGGAACCACGCGGCCGTGGCGCGGCCAGATCAGCGTCGAGGAACTCGCGGACGAAATCCGCATGGTCAGGGCGGCATGTTATGTGTTCATGGCAGGACTGACGATGATGCGGGACTCAGAGATCCAGGAAATCGAGCGCGGATCCCTCACTGCCTATTACGGAGCGCCCGCAGTCAAGTCCCGAAAGCTCAAGCACGACCCGGCGCAACCGGAACTCAACTGGTGGATCAGCGCGCCGGTCGTCGAAACTCTGGCAGTTCTTGACCGGTTGTCCTGGCATCACACTCACCTGTTCGTCGCTCTCGATCCGCCCAGGGTGACCGCTCACAACGAGGACACGGTGCGCGGAATCGATGCCGCCGGCGAGATCGACTTCTTCGTCGCGGGAGTCAACGCTTCCCTCGAACGAACGGGTTTGGAAGAGATCCCGGCCGGCCGCATCCGTCCGCATATGTTCCGAAGAACCATGTCGATCATCTGCAGTCAAGAGCCCGACTCCGAGATCGCCCTCGGCCATCAACTCAAGCACCTGGCCCGTCGTACCTTGGCCAACCGAATCACCCAGGGCTACTCCCGCATGGATACCCACTGGGCCAAGGAGTTCGACAACCAGCTCGAACTCGCCGCCGCTGGGCGACTCGTCGAACTCCTCAAATCCCGCCGGTCCGGCACCGACGTCGCAGTCGGTCCCGCAGCGGCCAAGCTCCACTCCGGCCTCGACAACGTGATTGCGACGATGAACAGAGCCCCAGCTCTGCGAGCTCAACTCGCTGACGAGCAAATCGAGGTCCTGCTGTTACGGGATGAGTTTGCTGACCTGCATTTCGGCACGGTCAACCACTGTCTCTGGGACCCCGCTCAGGCGGAATGCCAGAACTCGCTACCCGAAGGGCAGCGAGGGAAAACGCCCGTCCTGGGAGCCTGCCAGCCCGCACGGTGTCGAAACTCGGCAGTAGACCAGGACAAGCACGGCCCAGTCTGGCTCGCCGAGGACGCCGATCTGACGCGCATGCTCCGCGACCCGCGGCTGGCCACACCCCGCCGCGCAGCCCTCGAGAACCGCCTGTCCGAAGTCCGGCTGATCACCGGTACCTGGCTGACCAAGGAGCGCCCCTGATGGCCGTCTCGCCCCCGACCGAGACCAAGCTCCGAGCAGCGATACAACGACTGCTCGACGGAGTTCCGATCCACACAGACGGCGCACTGACCAAAGAAAATCTGGCCCGCGAAGCGGGCGTCAGCCATGCCACCGTTCACCGTGCTGGCGAGATTCTGGCCGAGTGGGACACCCGAGTTGCCCGGCCGGTCCTGCGCTCCACCGGTGAGGTTCGTCGGGACGAGAAGATCGAGGCACTCACAGCCGCGCTACGCGCCGAAAAGCGGGCCGTCACCGAACTGCAGGGGAAGCTCGATGCGCTCGCTAGCGTGACCGCCGACCTCTACCACGAGAACCTGACGCTGAGGAAGAGGCTTGACAAACAACCTCCAGTGACCTCAATGGATACCAGAGCAGCCAGGTCCGAATCTTCACCTGTTCGTGGCATCGAGCGTGCACGAGGTCATCGGCAAACCCGCCCGCTCTAGCCTGGATCGGTGACCCCTCACGCCCCTGGTCCGGACACACTGCACGCGGCCATCGTCGACGCCGGTCTCGCGGAGTTCGAGTTCGACGACGCACGAATGTGGCTGAAGAACGCGTGCCACGGCCCCATGGCCCCTTTTGCCGCCGACGTCTGGGCCTTTGACAGCACCTTCCAGCACATCCTTCTTGTCCGCCACCGGTGGCGGGGCTGGGTTGTCCCTGGAGGAATGGTCGAACGAGGAGAGACACCTCGACAGGCAGCGCGCCGTGAGCTGGAGGAGGAAACGGGGATGGCCGCCGACCTCCTCGAACTCCCTGCTGCGGTGACCGTCCGTTCCTACCGCTCGGATTGGACACCCACGCTCGGGCTGACCTATGCCGCCGTTGTCGACCCCTCGCTTCCCCTGAACGGCGAACGTCATCAATCCGCAGCATGGAACCCATTAGCGCAGGACTGGACAGGCGCCTTTCCCGAGGACATCACAAGAATCCGACGCTACGCCCAGGCAGGGGCATCAGCGCAGTAGTCGGGCACTCGTGGGATGCCGCCGGGGCGATAGACCATCGGCTCGTCCTGGTGGTCGGCGGCCTTTCAATCTTGTCGAGCATCGAGACGAGGCGCACCGTACGTGCTGGTCGCCGCGGGCGCTGCCCAACTCGGGTTGTCGGTGGCGGCGGTGCCGAGGTTGTCCGCGGCGTGCATGACGGTGAGATGCGACGATGACGACATGGAGGACGGCCAGAGCGAGAAGGGCGCGTCGCAGCTGCCAGATGGCCGCGGTGGGCTGACGGTGGTGGCCGGAGCCGCGGTGATGGGGGCGCTGACCGTGGCGGTGACGACGATGGTCATTCTGTCGTCCGCGACAGCTGAATGCACCGACACCTCTGGGTCGATCCTGTGGTCTTGCAGGCCTTCATCATCGGTTGCGTTGCTGCTGCCGATTGGGGGGTGGGTCGTCGCGCACCTTGTTGTGCTGGTGACGGTGCCGCGGCTCCGACGTGCCCGCGATACAGTCCTGCCGCACACAGCCCTGCTTCTGGTGTCGGTGGCGATCCTCGTGAGCAGCGGGCTCACTGTGGTCTGGGTGGTGTGGGCGTCGTGGGTGCTGTCCGCGGTTGTTGTTCTGACTGTCCCGATGGCGGGGGTCGTGGCCTTCGCGGTCGCACGGTACCGGTGGTCGGCGGCACTTGTCGCCATTCTCGCCGCGGCGGTGGTTTCAGGCGGTGTGGTCGGGCTCTATGATGTCCTGCCGCTGGCGCCGGTTCTGGTGCCGTTGCTGTCGGCGGTGACGCTGACCGTCACGATGTCGGTCTACGCACGCTGGGCCGCGGGCCGGTCTGTGTCTGTGGCGCGGCGCTAGGCTGAGCTGTGAGGCTCCGCCGGATGTTTCTGGACCAGCCTGTGAGGGTGCGCCTCGACTTTTCTGACGTTGCCCGTAGGGTGTGTCGGCCAAGGATGTTTCGTTGTTGAGGAGCCGGTCGGGTGCAGGCACGGGCGAGGATGGGCCGATTCGGGCTCGTGCTTGCTCTGCTGGTGATGCTGCTCGGGATGAGTGCGGCTCCAGCGCACAGCACCGACGGCGGGTTTGCCGGGCAGCACCCGGTGTCGGTGATTGGCGAATCCGCGTCGCCTGTGCCGTCGCCGGACAAAGGTCTTCATGACCGGCCGCACCTGTCGGAGGCGGCGCGACATGTGCTGGCCACGGCGCTACCGGAGACCTGCTGGGCTGTGGGCCCGGGCACGAACCGTGGATGCTCCCTGCAGCGATGCTCGGCCGGCAAGGTCGGCGCTGGAGGGATAGCGGCTGCGGCGTCGACACGGCAATCGTGTCGGGCGCCCCCGGTCCGCGTGAACGGAACGATCCAAGCCTGACGCTGTTCACGTCGCTGCTGCGCGCATTCTGCGACGTGACTGTGCTGCCTGGCCCCATCGAGAGCGGGCCGGTGATCCCGTAATTCTCTTAACCACTGTCCTGGGTGCGTTCAGCCCGCCATGTGCTGGGCGGATGGCGGCGTTATCCGGCTCTACCCCTGGTTCCTGGAGGACCGAAACATGTCTGTTGTCGTGCTGGCACTGTTGATCATTTCGCTCGTGGCCGCGGCCGTGCTGATGGTGGCGATGCTCGTGAAGGACAAGCCGTTTTACGGCGGTATTGGTCTCTGTGTGTTGCTCGGGCCGGGTGCGGTGCTGACGTTCTGGTACACGACCTTGTCCTGGGGTTAGACGCGGCCCGCGCGCCGTCGTCGCGGTTGGGGCGTTCAGGGCGGGCCGTGGCCGGTGTTCAGGCGTGCCCACTCGTGTGCCCAGTGGGCGTAGCGATGCTGGTCAAGTCCTGCCCGCAGGAGCCAGAAGGCGGCCGACAACGCGCCGACCACAATCAGCCAGGTAGCGATGGCGGTGGCTGCGGCATGACCGGCGGCGTCCTGCGGCGTGGCGGGTGACGACGTCACCTCGCCAGCAGTGTCAATCCAGATCGGTACCTCGCTGCCCGCGGACATCCCGGAACTGGCCGGGACAGCCCCCGTGAGCTCGATGCCCTCGGATGTGGTCCACCGGGCCTGCGCGCGCGTGCCGTTCTCACTGACTGGCCCGCGCCCAGCTCGGGGTCTCGATGGGGCGTCGGCGAGCAGGGTGGCCGTGGTTTCGTACCGGCTGGCCATCGCTTCCTCGGCGATCTGGCGGTTGTGTGCGTAGCTGCGCTGCCCGTGAGTAACGACAACGGGGATGGTCAGCAGCGACAGCAGCACAACGATCACGAGAGCAGCGGCCTCGATTCGGTCGGAGCCTCGCGCCACAGGGCTTCGCCCCGGGCGGAGACGCCGGGCGAGCCGCAACAGGTACATGGAGGTATCGGGCATGCCGGGCGACCTCCTCCGGTCCCGATCGCCGGTTGAAGCCACCTTTCAGGGTACGACTGACACGGGCATCGGACATGTTGATCACCGCTGCCCTGGGGAGATGCGTTCAGGTGACGGGAGCGACCAGGACGGGGGTGGGACTGCGCGTGAGCAGTTCTGTGGTGACACTGCCCAGCAGGAGTCGGGTGAGCCCGGTACTCCCGTGTGTGGCGGTGATCGCGAGTGTGGCCGGGCGGGACTGGAGCAGCTCGGCGATACTGGCGGCGGGATTGTCGCCGGTGAGCAGGGTGGCACTGGCCTGAACACCGTCATCGGCCAGTGCGTCGGCAGCTCGGGACAGGCCCGCTCCGAGAGCTTCCAGGTTTCCCGGGGTTTCTCTCGGAAACGCGACGTGCACGAGCTCGACCTCGGTAGCGAAGAGGCAGGCCCACGTGGTGGCGACCGCGAGGGCTGTTTCGGCACGGCCGGAGCCATCGAGACAGACCACGAGACGTTCATAACGCCGGGGCAGTCGCGAAAGCTCGTAGCCGGGACCGACCACCAGGGTCGGCGCGCGGCTGGTGCGCAGCAGATGCGCCGAGACGCTGCCGAGGACGAGGCGGTCAACCTCGTCGCGGTGTTGCGCCGACATGCAGACCAGAGTTCCGGGTTCTTCACCGGCCATGTCGGCGATCACCTCGCCCGGCCATCCGGCGCCGACGACAGCGACCTCGACCTGGTCGTAGGGCAGCTGCTCGGCGATGTCGTCGAGGTCACGGGCCCAGCGTCCGTTGACCGGGTCGTAGACCGTGACCAGCTCTATGGGGCAATCCAGCGTCTGGGCAACCCGCAGTGCGGGCAGGAGTGCCCGCTGTGCCTCGTCGGAGCCGTCCAATGGCACCAGCACACGGGAGACGGCTTGCGTATCGTCCGGCATCACAGCCTCCGACCTGCACCATTTGCCCGATTCGACCTGATGTGTTGGGTAAGGTCGTGACCGTATGTGGAAACCGGAAACCGTGGAGCTATGAGCATTCAATTACCTGCCGACTGGTGGATCCTGCTGGTTGCGGTGCTGTTGGTGGGTGGCGTTCTCGCGGCCGGATTCGCCAACCGGCTGCGGTTACCCGGTCTGTTGCTGTTCCTCGTGCTGGGCATGGTCATCGGTGACGACGGGCTCGCGTTGGTCAGTCTGTCCGACCCGCGTGTCGCCCAGATCGGGGGCACCATAGCGCTGCTGCTGATCCTGTATGAGGGTGGGCTGACCACCAAACCCGGTGATCTACGCCAGGCCGCTCTGCCCGGCTCACTGCTGGCCACCGTCGGAGTGCTCATCACCGCGGGCGTGGTGGGCGGCGGTGCGTATCTCCTGCTCGACGTGGAACCGTTGACCGCGTTCCTGATCGGCGCGGTGGTGGCCTCGACCGACGCCGCTGCGGTCTTCGCGATGTTGCGCAGGGCCCCGCTGCCGCGCAAACTGGCCTCGCTACTGGAGGTCGAATCCGGCGCGAACGACCCGATCGCGATCATGCTCACGATCGGATTGATCGAGACCTGGCGTGCCGATCCCGGAATTGGCGACTGGGTCACGTTCGCGCTGCTGCAACTGGGCGGTGGCCTCGGTGTCGGCGCACTGGCCGGCCTCGCCGGCACCTGGATGCTCATGCGCCCCAACCTCGGCCCCGAAGGCGCCTATCCGGTCCTCGCGCTCGGCGTCGCCGGACTGTCCTACGGCGCCGCCGCGGCGGTAGGCGCCTCCGGCTTCCTCGCCGTCTACGTCACGGGACTGGTGGTGGGCGCCCGGGTCCCGCTGCACCGCCGCGGGATCCGCACCTTCCACCAAGGACTGTCCAGCACCGCCGAAGTCGGGCTGTTCCTCATGCTCGGCGTGCTGGTCTTCCCCTCACAACTGCCGTCGGTCGTGGTTCCCGGACTGGCCGTGGTTTTCGTGCTTGTGTTCGTGGCCCGCCCGATCGCGGTCCTGCTTACCCTGGGTTGGCTGCGGTACCGATGGCAGGAACTGCTGTTCACCAGTTGGGTCGGACTCCGCGGCGCGGTGCCGATCGTGCTCGCCACGTTCCCCTTCGTCGCCGGCCACCCCGATGGCCAGTTCATCTTCAACATGGTCTTCTTCGTGGTCCTGGTCTCCGCGGCCGTACAGGGCGTCAGCATCAGCACCGTCGCGGGCTGGCTCGGGCTGCGTGGCGAGTCCCCTACAACAACCTCGGTGGCCGAGGATGTCCCCATCGGCGACATCAACACCGAACTCATCGAAGTCCGCGTCACCCCCGACCTACACATCGCCGGCAAACAACTCAAAGACATCACCCCACCCCACGGACTCATCACCGCCATCATGCGCGGCAAACGAACACTGATCCCCACCCCACGCACCCGGCTCCGAGACGGCGACCTCGTCATCGTCGCGATCCCCCGCCAACCCGACGCCTCCAAACTCGTCACTACCTGGGCCCGCGGAGAATAAGCGGCGATCAGGCAACGCCCACACAGGCGGCGATGGCCAGGATGATCGCAATATCGCGGGAACACGTACAGCTCCAGGTCAGTCCTTCCGGGCCGGCACGACGAGCACATCCGATGACGCGTCCCGCAACACGTGCTGGGCAACGCTGCCGAGCAGGGTGTAGCCCAGCGACGAGCGGGCGCCGGTACCGACGGCGACCAGATCGGCGGCGTGGTGGCGGCTCAGCTCTGGCAAACGCGTCTGCGGACGCCCGGACGCGATCACCACCCGCGACGCAGCGGGCGTCAGCTCGGCGGCCACGCGCTCGATATCGACGCGAACCTGCTCGGTGCTCACCTCGCGCAACTCGGCCAAGTGTTGCTCGCTGGCGCCGTGCATGCGCATCAACGTCTCGCCGACAACTACGGCAAAGTGCACGACGATGTGGTCCGCGTACGGCGTGAGCGCGCCCGCCGTGTGCGCCGCCGTTGCCGAGACAGCTGTGCTATCGACGGCGAGCACGACCGTGCGGTACTCCCCATCGGGTGGACTCTTGACCACCAGAACCGGAACCGGGCTCGCCCGCACCAGGTTGCCGGGAGTGCTGCCCAGGACCGGGCTGGTCAGCCGGTGGCCGCCATGCGCGCCGACGACCAGCAGGTCCGCGTCGCGATCAGTGACCTCAGCGAGGATCTCGTAAGCCACGTGACCGTGGCGGACGACGGCCTCCGTGACCGTGGAGGTGATGAACCGGTCGAGGTGTGAGCGCAGGCGGGCGTGGGCGAACTCGCTCAGCTCCTCGTTCAACCCGGCCGGCTGCACATTGACGGCGCTCAGCCGGGCGTCGCGTTCGGCGGCCAGCTGCGCGGCCCTCCGCACAGCCAAGCCCGCCTGCTCAGACAAATCGGTGGCGACCAGCACCCGGCGGACTGGTGCGGCGGCCATCGACATCACACTCCCTCCCTGCGAATAATGCCCCCTCCGACCGTCCGGCGCCCACGACCGAAGTCGAACCGGGCCAATGCATCGGCAAGCCGATGGCGGCTGGCGACGGATGTTTCCTCGGGCATCCATAGTAAGGCGACGTCTGGATGGGCCGCCTGCGCGAGCGGCGCCCGCTCATGACCAACGGCGCCAGCGAAATTCACGCGCTGAACGAAGCAGCGTCAGCCCGCACATCGAATTGCCCAAGACCAAACGCGTCCTGCACGGACCGAAGAGATGATGTCGACGCCGCAGCTAGGGCGTGTCGTGCGTCACGAACGCGGAGGGGAGTCTGATGTAGGTAGGGCTTCTTGATGCGGTGCTGCACGGGAGATGAAGGTTGTGGCCCTTCGGGATCGCTCTGCGGAGGGAGGTCTCAAACCGCCTCATGCTGCGTTGGCTGAAGACCGTCGTGGTGAGCGATGAGGAAAAGGCGCACGTGATGTGCCAGGTGGGGGCCAGGAAGACGATCGCTGTTGAAGCGTCGAAACCTAGACAGATGGCATCGAAACCGGGGAGTGACACGGTTCCCGGGATGAGCCTGGCGGGTGTCCGCTGACTGGTCAGGCGGTGTCCGGCGTGAAGGTGACGTGAGCCTGGTCTGCGGCTTCCGTGTGGAACGTGAGAAGGCGCGCCGTGATACTGCCGGTCCCAGCCAGGGGTGGGTGAGAGGGAGTGCTCCAAGCGGCCGAAACCGTGAGGAGTCGAGTACCGATGCGCGGCGCGCTGGCGGACCCGCTCGTAGTAGCTGTGAGGCCCTTGTAATGGGGGCGGAGCCAAGGGGCGGGGTCGTCTGTGACTGGGTTCGTTCGATCAACCAGGCCATGGGTCTGGGAGGAGTCGCGTGGACGAGTTGAAGTCGTCTGGCAAGTCGTTCGAGATTTCGAAGTGGGAGGTCTGGGAGGCCTATCAGCAGGTGAAGGGCAATCAGGGCGCCGCGGGGGTGGACGGGGTGTCCATCGCGGAGTTCGAGACCAACCTGAAGAACAACCTGTATCGGGTCTGGAATCGGATGTCGTCGGGGACCTGGTTCCCGCCGGCGGTGCGTGCGGTGGAGATCCCCAAACCGCATGGCGGCGGGACGAGGATGCTGGGCATACCTTGTGTCGCTGACCGGGTGGCGCAGACGGTGGTGGCTCGGCGTCTGGAAGCGGTCGTGGAGCCGGTGTTCCACGAGGACTCTTTCGGATACCGGCCCGGTCGCTCTGCGTTGGAGGCGGTCCAGCGGTGCCGGGAACGCTGTTGGAGACGCGGCTGGGTCGTGGACTTGGATGTCGCGAAGTTCTTCGACAGCGTGCCCTGGGACCTGATCGTCAAAGCGGTGGAAGCACACACCGACGTTCCGTGGGTGGTTCTGTATGTGAAGCGGTGGCTTGCCGCGCCCGTGCGGATGCCCGACGGGACGGTTGCTGAACGGGATCGGGGAACCCCGCAGGGATCACCGATCTCGCCCGTGCTCGCGAACCTGTTCATGCACTACGCGTTCGACGTCTGGTTGGAGCGGGAGTTTCCGGCCGTGCAGTTCGAACGCTACGCGGACGACGCGGTGCTGCACTGCGTCTCCGAACGGCAGGCCCACCGGGTCTTGTCCGCGCTGCGTGAACGGATGGCCGAGGTCGGGTTGCGGCTGCATCCCGACAAGACCCGGATCGTGTACTGCAAGGACGGCGCGAGACGTGGCTCGTACGAACACACCTCGTTCACCTTCCTGGGGTTCACGTTCCGGGCGCGGGACGCGCGGGCGAAGGATGGCAGGCGCTTCCTGTCGTTCCTGCCCGCGATCAGCAAAGACGCTCTGAAGAAGATCAGTGGTGTGGTCCGCTCCTGGCGGCTGCACCGCAGGGTCAACCTCACCTTCGCCGAACTCGCCACAATGATCAACCCGATCGTGGCGGGTTGGATGCAGTACTACGGGCGTTTCCGCCGGTCAGCGCTGTATCCACTCCTAGCGCGCATCAACGCCTACCTGGTGCGATGGATCCGCAAGAAGTACCGACGACTCCAGGCACTCCGCACAGCCCAACGCAAACTCGTGGAGATCACCCACCGGTATCCCCGCATGTTCGCGCACTGGCGCTGGGTGCCCTGGACCGCCAGATGATCAAGACGACAAGAGCCGGATGAATCGAGAGGTTCACGTCCGGATCTGTGGGGGCCGGGAGGGGCAGTTCCTCCCGGCTACCCGACTGACAATGTCTTGGTCCAAGTGATGACGGCGTGGAGAACGACCGCGCAGCGATAGACGATGGCGAGTTTGTCGTAGCGAGTTGCCAGGCCACGCCATTGTTTGAGCAGGGCGATGCGCCGTTCGACAACGTTGCGGCCGCGATAATCGACCGCGTCGAGGGTGGGCGGACGGCCGCCGCGGGAACCGCGGCGGGTGCGGTGCCCGGCCTGGTCGGCCGGCTCGGGGATCACCGCCGTGATGCCGCGATCGCGCAAATGCCCCCGGATCGCTCTCGAGGAATAAGCCTTGTCGCCGCGGACACGGTCGGGCCGGGTCCGAGCTCGACCACGTCCGAGGCGAGCGACACGCAGTTGCCGCATCAGATGCGGAAACATCGGCGCGTCCCCGGCCTGGCCGGGCCCGACTAACGTCACCAGCGGGCGGCCGTTCCCGTCGACGAGATGGTGCACTTTGGTGCTCCAGCCGCCACGAGAGCGGCCGATCGCGTGATCAGGCGGCTCGTTGTGCAGATCCGTGTAGTTCGACCCAGCCCCCTGTGGGGCGGGTGATGTTGGTGGCGTGCTGATGCGCACGCGCGATCGTGGAATCCACCGACACCGACCACTCCACCAGGCCGGCCGAGTCCGCAGCAGTCAGCAGACGTTGCAACACGGTGTCCCAGGTGCCGTCACCGGCCATCCGGCGGTGCCAGGTCCAGATCGTCTGCCACGGGCCGAATACCGCAGGCACATCCCGCCACGCGATCCCGCACCGATACCGGTAAATGATCCCTTCGACCATCGACCTCGCATCCGAGAACGGTCGGCCCTGCTTGCCGGTACGCACCGGAAGCAGGTCCTCGATCAACGCCCACTGATCATCTGAAAGCAACTGGAACCGCGACACCCGAACAGCATCTCAACCACCCGCCAACACCATTGTCAGTCGGGTAGCCGGGAGGAACTGCCCCTCCCGGCCCCCACAGATCCGGACGTGAACCTCTCGATTCATCCGGCTCTTGTCGTCTTGATCATCTGGCGGTCCAGGGCACCCAGCGCCAGTGCGCGAACATGCGGGGATACCGGTGGGTGATCTCCACGAGTTTGCGTTGGGCTGTGCGGAGTGCCTGGAGTCGTCGGTACTTCTTGCGGATCCATCGCACCAGGTAGGCGTTGATGCGCGCTAGGAGTGGATACAGCGCTGACCGGCGGAAACGCCCGTAGTACTGCATCCAACCCGCCACGATCGGGTTGATCATTGTGGCGAGTTCGGCGAAGGTGAGGTTGACCCTGCGGTGCAGCCGCCAGGAGCGGACCACACCACTGATCTTCTTCAGAGCGTCTTTGCTGATCGCGGGCAGGAACGACAGGAAGCGCCTGCCATCCTTCGCCCGCGCGTCCCGCGCCCGGAACGTGAACCCCAGGAAGGTGAACGAGGTGTGTTCGTACGAGCCACGTCTCGCGCCGTCCTTGCAGTACACGATCCGGGTCTTGTCGGGATGCAGCCGCAACCCGACCTCGGCCATCCGTTCACGCAGCGCGGACAAGACCCGGTGGGCCTGCCGTTCGGAGACGCAGTGCAGCACCGCGTCGTCCGCGTAGCGTTCGAACTGCACGGCCGGAAACTCCCGCTCCAACCAGACGTCGAACGCGTAGTGCATGAACAGGTTCGCGAGCACGGGCGAGATCGGTGATCCCTGCGGGGTTCCCCGATCCCGTTCAGCAACCGTCCCGTCGGGCATCCGCACGGGCGCGGCAAGCCACCGCTTCACATACAGAACCACCCACGGAACGTCGGTGTGTGCTTCCACCGCTTTGACGATCAGGTCCCAGGGCACGCTGTCGAAGAACTTCGCGACATCCAAGTCCACGACCCAGCCGCGTCTCCAACAGCGTTCCCGGCACCGCTGGACCGCCTCCAACGCAGAGCGACCGGGCCGGTATCCGAAAGAGTCCTCGTGGAACACCGGCTCCACGACCGCTTCCAGACGCCGAGCCACCACCGTCTGCGCCACCCGGTCAGCGACACAAGGTATGCCCAGCATCCTCGTCCCGCCGCCATGCGGTTTGGGGATCTCCACCGCACGCACCGCCGGCGGGAACCAGGTCCCCGACGACATCCGATTCCAGACCCGATACAGGTTGTTCTTCAGGTTGGTCTCGAACTCCGCGATGGACACCCCGTCCACCCCCGCGGCGCCCTGATTGCCCTTCACCTGCTGATAGGCCTCCCAGACCTCCCACTTCGAAATCTCGAACGACTTGCCAGACGACTTCAACTCGTCCACGCGACTCCTCCCAGACCCATGGCCTGGTTGATCGAACGAACCCAGTCACAGACGACCCCGCCCCTTGGCTCCGCCCCCATTACAAGGGCCTCACAGCTACTACGAGCGGGTCCGCCAGCGCGCCGCGCATCGGTACTCGACTCCTCACGGTTTCGGCCGCTTGGAGCACTCCCTCTCACCCACCCCTGGCTGGGACCGGCAGTATCACGGCGCGCCTTCTCACGTTCCACACGGAAGCCGCAGACCAGGCTCACGTCACCTTCACGCCGGACACCGCCTGACCAGTCAGCGGACACCCGCCAGGCTCATCCCGGGAACCGTGTCACTCCCCGGTTTCGATGCCATCTGTCTAGGTTTCGACGCTTCAACAGCGATCGTCTTCCTGGCCCCCACCTGGCACATCACGTGCGCCTTTTCCTCATCGCTCACCACGACGGTCTTCAGCCAACGCAGCATGAGGCGGTTTGAGACCTCCCTCCGCAGAGCGATCCCGAAGGGCCACAACCTTCATCTCCCGTGCAGCACCGCATCAAGAAGCCCTACCTACATCAGACTCCCCTCCGCGTTCGTGACGCACGACACGCCCTAGCCCTCGACGTGCGCGCCAGTTGAGACAGCAGAAGAGTGAGACCGCCAACTGTTCCTAACGCCCGGCGGAACCGTCGAGCCAGGCGAGACGCCTCGAGCCGCAGCAGCCCGTGAACTCTTGGAGGAGACCGGCCTGCTGGGCGAGCTGCTGTCAGTGCCGGCGGCCGTCGCTGTCCGCTCTTTCCGCGCCGACTGGACGCCAACGCTGAGCCTGTCCTACGGAGCCGTCATCAACCGCGACGCGCCACTCGGCGGGGAGAAGGGACAGCCGCCGAAGTGGGTCGACCTGGACGAATCGTGGGAGAGCGTGTTCCCCGAGGATCGCGACCGAATCCGCGCGTATGTGCGCAGGCTCGCGGCAGAGCACGCGGTCGAGGCGCGCTGATCCTGTCGGGCGGGGCTTTAGTGTCAACGGCGGGCGAATCTTGACCCCCTGGCGGCACCTGGGTTAGGCGCCACGCCGGGGTCAGTTTTCACGCGCCGTCGACAGCTTTAGTTGGTGGCGGCCCCTGCGGACAAGCACAGATCGTCCCAAGCACCATCCCGCTCTGGCGTTTTCATGGGCGGTCTGGGTCGCACGTCCGGACGTGAACGTCCGCCGTTTCGTCGTTGACATGGCCGCTGATCAGGTCCGATCAACGCCGGGTAGCGTGGGTGCGCTAGCGAATCTGGGAGTGATTATGGCGATACGACGAGATGCTCTCGCAGCACGGCGCGAGGCTCTCGGCTTCACCCAGGAAACCCTCGCCCAGGAGCTTGGGGTGGAGCTCTCGACAACCTGACCTCGCCTGCGAGTGGGCCGCTCACCTGGAAGGGAGGGACGACCGACGAACGTTCAGCGGGGTCGCCGACGGTGCTCATCACGGGCTGCTTCCTGTCGTGCCCGTGACCCTACTTGGTCAGGGCGCGCAGGCGGTGGTGAGCGCGGCGGCCTGATCGGCCCTGGTCTGCAGCCAGGCGGCTGGAGCACTGGTGAGGGTGTCCAGGGTGGCCGTCTGCAGGGTGGCGGCCAGGTCGGTGATGGCGCGGCCGATGTCGGTGTCGCTGGTGGTCGCGGCCAGGTCGGTGAGCTCGGTGGCGGTGGTGTGCGCCTGGTCCAGTGCGGCCTGCGGTGCGCTGAGGTCGGGCGGGTTGGCGACCAGTGCCAGCGCGTCGCTACACACCTCGGCGGCGGCGACCGCGCCGGTCACGGTGTCCGCGGCCGAACCGGCGGTGTCGCCGGCCTGCTGGACAGCGCCGCAGCCGCTGATCGCCGCCACGACGCCCACGCCGAGCAGCACAGAGGTCCATCGAGTCGAGATGCGCATGAGCGGGTTCCTTTCCGGATGGGCTGGGTCTGTGGGGTGGTGCCGCCCACCGCTGGTGGGGGGAGTGAGCGGTGGGCGGCACCGGGGCGGTCGACGCGCGTCAGTCGCGCGTCGACAGGCCAGTGGGCGAGGACGGGGCCGTCTCGGCTGCGGCCGCCCCGGTTTGGGCTGGCTCGGTCGTGACCGTGTCGGGCTCCGCACCGGCCAGCGAATCGGCAGAGGCAGCCGCTGGGGTGGCCGGGGTGGTGCGGGTGCGGATCCAGCTGGCCGTGACGGCGACGGCGAGCAGGAGGGCGACCACGGCCAGCGAGAACCAGGTGGGGATCTTGTAGAGGTCGAGCAGCAGCATCTTGATGCCGACCCACACCAGCACCAGGGCGAGGCCTAGCTTGAGGTAGATGAAGCGGTGCATCAGGTCGGCGAGCAGGAAGTACATGGCGCGCAGGCCCAGGATGGCGAAGGCGTTGGAGGTGAACACCAGGAACGGCTGCTGGGTGATGGCGAAGATCGCCGGGATGGAGTCGACGGCGAAGACGATGTCGGTGACCTCGACCAGCACCAGCACCGCCAACAGAGGGGTGGCCACCCAGCGCCCGGCCTGGCGCACCAGGAACTTCTGCCCGTGGTACTCCTCGGTGGTGGGGATGACCTTGCGGAACAGGCGCAGCACGACGCTGCGGTCGGGGTCGATGGTCTCGTTGCGGTGCACGGCCATCCGGACACCGGTGGCGACCAGGAAGGCGCCGAACACGTACAGGATCCAGGCGAAGGACGCGATGAGCACCGAGCCCGCGGCGATGAACACCGCCCGGAACACCAGTGCGCCGAGCACGCCGTAGAACAGCACGCGGTGCTGGTACTCGCGGGGAACGGCGAAGTAGCCGAAGATGATCGCGAAGACGAACACGTTGTCCACCGCGAGGGACTTCTCGATCACGTAGCCCGCGAAGTACTGGGCGGCGAACTCGCTGCCCCACGCCCACCACACGATCGCGCCGAACCCGAGGCCGAGCGCGACCCACACCGCCGACCAGGCGGCGGCCTCGCGGACCCCGACCACGTGTGCGCGGCGGTGGGCGAACAGGTCGATCGCGAGCATCACCAGGATCACGCCGAGCACCGCGGCCCACGCCCACAACGGAACAACCACAGTCAAGCACCTCCGGTCACGTCGAGTGAAACCGGAGGTCTCCCCAACCGCCAGAGCACGTGCGCTGGGTCCGGTGGCGCCGGGACCGGGCAGCCATCGAACTGCCGTAATGACGATCCCGGACGTGGTGGGTACTCCCCTCCGCACCACCAGAATGACGAAATACGGTTCGCCTGTCAAGGCTTGACTGGCGAACCGTACTTCGTCAATCTGGAAATGAGGCCAGCGCGCGGCCTCCTCGATCCGTGCCGTGGAAAGCAGGTCCGCTGATGCCCGCCCAGTGCACAACCCTCGTCTGCGTCGTCGACGCCACCGATCCCGCGCCGGCCGCCGAGCTGCCCGCGGCGGTCGAACTGATCGCCGACCACGGCCACCTCGTGCTCGCCGTGCTGCACCCGCCGCCGGGGCTCACGCTCAACGCGCGGCTGATCGCCTGGCAGCAGGTCCGCCGGGAGCAGGTCACCGCCGCGGCGCTCGCTCCCGCGCTGTCACGGCTCCCGTCATCCGGGCTGGCCGAGCGGGGCGTGCGGATCCACACCACCGCGTGGCATCACCGTCGCGGGCCGGGCGGCCGGCATCGGCGCGTGGCCGCCGCCCTGCTGCGACTGTGCCGAGTGCACGACGCCGACGTGCTCGTGTTGCCCGCCCATCCTCGCGCCGAGCTCCTCACGCCTGCGACCTGCCAGTACCTGCTCGGCCTCACTCAACCTCGGCTGCGGATCCGCCGCGCAGACGAGCACACCCTGCCCGACGCGATGCTGGTCTGATCACACCCGGTCGAGCAGCTCCCCGCCGATCCGGACCCCGCGCCGACAGCGGCATCGAGAGTGGAAGGAATGCCTTATGGTCGGCCCCATGCGGCCTGCCGAACCCCCACCCGACCACGCCCTCCCCACCCCAGCGGGCTCGGATCCCACCGACTCCGGCACGGTGGATTCTGGCGTGGTGGATGCTGGTGCGGAACCGGCCGACGCCGCCGCGTCGCAGACGCCAGGGTCGTGGATGTTCCTGAGCAACCACGCCCACGTGCTGCTCTGCCTGGCCGCCGACCCGCACCAGACCCTGCCCGTCATCGCCCAGAAGGTCGGCATCACCACCCGCGCCGTCCAGCTCATCCTCACCGACCTCATCCAGGGCGGCTACATCGAGCGCACCAAAGTCGGCCGCCGCAACCACTACCGCATCAACCCCGACGGCCATCTGCGCCACCCGCTGGAAGCCCACCACCGCATCGCCGACCTCATCACCGCCGTCGGTCCCGCCACCCCTGACGATGCTCGTGATGCTTCGGCTGACGGCGCCTCGACTCCTCCGCGTCGTCGCCGCACCGGATAACTCGCCACCCTTGGTAAACGAACCACAGTTCGTCATTCTCGACGTTGAGGGGGAGTACCTCAACGACCAAGCCCCGCGTCGTCAACACGATCTGGCCGACCCGGATCCGGCGCAGGCACCCGCCGCCCCACCGCGCGGGTCCAGGAAACCTCACGCCACCGACGCCAGCACCACCAAGCACGCCCTGGCAAGGGCTACGTGGCGTGGCCGGGCGGTGTGCGGACAGGACCTCGCGACGACCAGCGCCCCTCTCGCTTCGCACCCCACACTGACACGCCACCCGGGACGGCGTGTGTTCATCGTGGCGGGCGGGGCGGCACCAACGCTGCGCAGGTGATGACCAACGCCAGCAGAATGAGTGCCGTGACAGCGATGTCGATGAGGAATCCGGTGAGCATGGTGAACATGGTCAGTCCTTCTCAATCACGTGCTGCTCGGCTCGGCGGCGGGTGCGCAGGCTCGCCGCGATGACGACGGCGAGGATGGCCACGATGACAGCGAGGGAGACCGGCGTGGGGATCTGCGGGGTGGCCGGCCAGATTCCGTGGGCCCAGTGCAACACCAGTTTCAGACCGATGAACGCGAGAATGACCGCCAGGCCGTGGTTGAGATAGACGAGCTTGGCCAGCGTGGCGTGGAGCACGAAGTAGAGCGCGCGCAGGCCGAGCAGCGCGAAGGCGTTGGTGGCGAATACCAGGTAGGGGTCCGCGGTGATGCCGTAGACCGCGGGGACCGAGTCCACGGCGAACACCACGTCGGTCACGAACACCGCGGCGACCACCACCGCAAGCGGCGTGAGCGCGCGTCGTCCGTGCTCCCGTACGGTCAGCCGGGTGCCTCGGTAGTCGTCGGTGACGGGCATGAACCTGCGGAGCAGTCGCACGATACGCATCTGGGATACGTCGCGGCCCGCGAAGGCCGAACCGGTGTGCACCTCGTGCAGGATCTTGCCCGCGGACACGAGCAGGATCAGGCCGAAGAGGAGGAACGCCCAGGTGCCTGCCTGCAGCAGCGCCGCGCCCGCCGCGATGAAGATGCCCCGCAGGACCAGGGCACCGGCGATGCCGTACAGCAGCACCCGTTGCTGAATGGGGGACGGGACCGCGAACCCGGCCAGGATCAGCATGAACACGAACAGGTTGTCCACCGACAGTGACTTCTCCACCACGAAGCCGGTGATGAACTCCAGTGCCGGCCCGCTGTCGAACACCGCCCACAGCCAGATCCCGAACAGGACGGGCAGCGTGAGATAGAACACCGACCAGCCAATCGCTTCCCGTATCGACACCTCGTGGGGACGGCGGGTGACGGCGAAATCGGTGACGAGGAGGCCGAGTATTACGGCGATGCTGGCGACCCACAACCAGGGCGACCCGATCGACGAGGACCCCACCGAGTCGGCGGGCGCGGCCACGGACAGAGACGACACCACGGGATGAAAGGGCACGAAGACCTCCGCGCACGGACGACGTTCGAGGTCTCCTTCACCCTGGTGAGGGCGGTCGCCCGGGGACACCATGGGGTGTCCGTATTGACCAGGCAGACACTTAGGGAAGTACTCCCCTCTGCACGCAGTGTCACTGGCCGGAATGTGGCTGTCAAGGTTGATCGGGGGTGGATCTAGGATCGGTGGCGTGAGGCGCGCCGGGGTATGGCAGTGGCTGGACGGTCACGTCGACCATGAGCGGGGGGTGGGGGTCGCTGCTGGTGGGGTGGTGTCGCAGGCCCCGACGACCGTGGTCATCGAGCGGCTGCTGCGCACGCTCGGCCGGCCCGAGCAGCGGGTGCCGGTGATCCTGGTGGCCGGCACCAACGGCAAGAGCACGACCGCCCGGATCCTGGCCGCGGTGCTGGCGGGCAGTGGACTGCGGGTCGGGTTGTACACCAGTCCTCATCTGCACCGGCCGCAGGAGCGGATCACCATCGATGGTGTCACGATCACCGACGACGAGTTGGCGGCGGTGCTCGACCCGCTGGTGGCGGACGAGCGCACCGCGTCAGAGCTGGGGCGGCCCAGTTGGTTCGAATTGATGACCGCGGCCGCGGTGGGCTGGTTCGCCGACCAACGTGTTGATGTCGCGGTGGTCGAGACCGGTCTGGGTGGCAGCGGCGACGCGACCGCCGCGCTCGGCGCCGGCCTGGTGGTGGTCACGTCGGTGGGCGTCGACCACGTCGAGTACTTCGGTGACACGCGGTGGGACAACGCCGTGGCTGAGGCTGGCGCGGTTCCTGAGGGCGCGACCGTGGTGCTAGCCGAAGCGGACCCGGCCATGCACCCGCCGTTCCTGGGCCGCCGCCCCTCGCGCGTGGTGACCGTGGATCGTGACTTCGGCGTGGCCGCCGACGCGCCGGTCGCGGATGGCCGGACGGTGTCGCTGTTCACGCCCGGGGCGACTTATGACGACGTTTTCCTGCGTCTGCTGGCACCGTGGCAGGCGGCGAACGCGGCGACGGCGTTGGCCGCCGCCGAGGTGTGGCTGGCCCGGCCGGTGGCCGACCAGGTGGTGCGGGCGGTCTGCGGGGCGCTGCGGGCTTCGGGCCGCTTTGAGCTTGTCCACACCCCCGGCCCTGTGCTGATGGACGGCGCCCACAACGAGGAAGCGGCCACCGCGCTGGCACGGGCGCTGCGGGAGCGGTTCGACGGCGTCTCCCGCACCGTGGTGGTCGGTATGACCGGGACCCGCGCGCCGGAGGCGTTTCTGAGTGCCCTGGGGGTCGGGGCTGGTGACTGGGTGATCTGCACCTCGCCCCGGACACCGCGAGCGGTGCCGCTCGCCAGGCTCGCCGCCGCCGCGCGGGCGGTGGGCGCAGGATCGGTCGCGGTCGAGGCGGATGTGGGTGATGCGGTGCGCCGCGCGGCGGCGGCGAATGATAGCACGCTCACGGTAGTTACCGGGTCGCTCTATGTGATCGGCGAGGCGCTGCCCGTCGTGCGAGCGCTGGTGACGTGACCACCCGTGCTGCCCGGGCTGAGCGCCGCGCGTGCTGATCGGGAAGAGAGGGTACGAGATCCGGTCTCGAAATGGGTCCGGCGGCGCGGGGGCAACGGTGATCGCGCGAGCCGGTGGTGTGTCAGACTGCAGTGGTGAGGGGTGAACGGGTGATGTCGGATCAACCAGGCATCGCGCCTGAGCGCGTGGGACTCGATGTGGAACGCGCTGCTGGCACCCTGCGCGCGGGTGGGCTGGTCGCGTTCCCGACCGAGACCGTGTACGGGCTCGGCGCGGACGCGGAGAACGTCGACGCGGTGGAGCGTGTCTTCGCCGTGAAGGGGCGGCCCTCGACGCACCCGCTGATCGTGCACCTCAGCGGGGCGCGTCAGCTCCCCGACTGGGTCGCGGAGGTGCCCGACGCGGCGCGCCGCGTCGCTGACCGTTTCTGGCCTGGCCCGGTGACCCTGGTTCTTCGTCGGGGCCGCCGTGTTCCCCGCGCGGTCACCGGCGGTCTGGAGACGGTCGCGCTGCGGGTGCCCGACCATCCGGTCGCCCGCGCGCTGCTCACGGCGTTCGGTGGCGGTGTGGCGGCGCCATCGGCCAACCGTTTCGGCTCGGTCAGTCCCACGGCGGCTGCTCATGTTGGCGACGGGTTGGGCGCCGACGTCGACTACGTGCTGGACGGCGGCCCCTGTGCGGTGGGTGTCGAGTCCACGATCGTCGACCTCACCGGCGCACCTGCGATACTGCGCCCAGGCGGCGTGACACGAGAGGATCTTGAGCGCGCACTGGGTTGCTCCGTGCCGGTGCGGGCGAGGAGTGCCGTACGCGTTCCGGGCCAGCATCCGTCGCACTACGCGCCGAGGGCACGGGTTGTCCTGGTCGAGCCGGGCCAGGTGATCGGCCACGCCGAGTACCTGGCAGCGCAGGGCCGGCGCGTCGGCGTCCTGCTGCCGCCCGAGTTCGCGGGCGGTGCCGGTGCGTGTGCCGGGCAGCGCGTTATCGCGGTGCCGGACTCGGGTGCGCGGTACGCGCGGCGGCTTTTCGAGTTCCTCCGTGACTTCGACCGGCATGAGTGCGAGGTCGTGGTGGCCTCGGTTCCTACCCCGGACGGGCTCGGATTGGCGATCGCGGATCGGCTCCGCCGAGCGGCCGGGTCGCGCAGCCAGACGGCCGCGACTCCGGGCTGCTCAGCGGTTGCTGAGCGCGGCGACGAGGTGTTCGAGGTGGGCGGCGCGGGATGCTTTGATCAGGACGAGATCGTCGGGACGAAGGATTCGACTTAGCACGTCGTGGGCGGCCTGGCTGTCGGGAACGGCGATGATGTCGAGGGTGCTGTGCTCGGTGTCGGCCGCGTCGGCGATCAGAGGCGCGGTCCGGGTGCCGATGGTGATCAGGACGTCGAGGCCGGCGCGTGCGGCGAGCACGCCGAGGTGGTGGTGGGCGCCAGCGGCGTGGTCGCCGAGGTCGGCCATCTCGCCGAGGACGGCGATCCGGCGGCGGGCGGACATGGTGCTCAGGGTGGTCAGCGCGGCGGCCATGGAGTCGGGGTTGGCGTTGTAGGCGTCGTGGAGGAGCGTGACCCCGTCGCCCCGCACGATGGTTTGCATGCGCCCGCCGCTGGCGGGTTCAGCGGCGCTCAGGGCATCGGCGATGGTGTGGTGGTCAAGGCCGAGGCCGAGGGCGAGGGCGGCGACGGCGAGGGCGTTGCCGACGTGGTGCCGGCCGGTCAGGCGGAGCGTGACGGGTGCCGTGCCCTCGGGAGTGTGCAGGGTGAAGCACGCCCGGCCGCGCGGCGTGACGTGCACATCTCGGGCGTATACGCCGTTGGGGTGGGGGCGCTGGCTCCACCAGCGGGTGCGGGCGGGGGTGAGCGGGGCCATCGCGGCGACGAGCGGATCGTCGGCGTTGAGGATGGCCAGCCCACCGTGGTCTGCAGAGGGGAGCCCGGTCAGTAGTTCGCTTTTGGCCGCGGCGATCCCGGTTTGCCCGTCGGGGTATTGACCGAGGTGGGCGGTGCCGACGTTGAGCACGACCCCGACGTGGGGGGTGACCAGGCCGCACAGGTAGCTGAGGTGTCCACGGCCCCGGGCGCCCATTTCCAGGATGAGGTAGCGGGTGTCGGGGGTGGCGCGCAGGACAGTGAGGGGAAAACCGAGCTCGTTGTTGAAGGAGCGGTCTGTGGCGGCGACCGGGCCGTGGTGTGCCAGGACCTGGGTGGCGAGATCTTTGGTCGTGGTCTTGCCGTTCGACCCGGTGATGCCGATCACGGTGGCCGGCAGTCGGTCTGCCACGTGGCGAGCCAGGTCGCCGAGCGCGCGGGTCACGTCGGTGACCTGGACGGCAGGGGCGGGCACCGGGCGTGCGGCCAGCACCAGGGCGGCTCCCGCGGCGAGGGCCGCTGATGCGTGGTAGTGCCCGTCGGTGCGCCGGCCGGGGAGGGCGGCGAACACGCCGCCGGGGTGGACCTGGCGGGAGTCGATGCTGGCGGGTGCGGTCACCAGCAGCGACGGGTCGGTCCCCGGGACGAGGTGACCGTCGGTGGCCGCGGCGATCGCGGCGGCGGTCAGGGGGATCATCGTGGTGACGCTCCTTCGGACGTGCAGTGGCTGGGGCCGGCCGGGTGGGTCTGCGGGGGTGGTGTCCGGGGGTTACGGGTTGCAGCATTCGCAGAACGTGGGATCGGCACGTCGTTGGCCGTCATCGCGAGGGTGGCGGCCGCGGTGCGGGCAGCGGGCACACCCGTGGATCGTTGCCAGGGTCAGGCGGGTGGGCTCGCCACACGTGCCGCAGGGCAGACCAGGTTCGCGGTCCACCGGGCCGAATCCGGGGGTGCCGCAGGCCGGGCACAGGGTGGCCAGACGCGAGGCGAGTTGGTGGGCGAGCACGCTGATCTCCCGCATGCGGGTGGGGTTGACGTGCGCGCGCATGTCGGTCTCCAGTCGCGCCAGGCCATCGGTGGAGTGCGCGGTGCACCGGCTGATCGCCGCATCGAGGTCGGCACGGGTCTGGATGCCCTTGCAGATGGGGCCTGGAGCCCGCACGTCGGCGGGGCTGTGGGGACGGACGATGACCGCGTGGGCACCGAAACCGACGCGCGCCAGGTAGGCGTCGGTTTCCTCGTCGAGGCGGCGGGTCGTGGTGTGGCTGAAGTTCGTCGGTGTGGTTCGGCGCTCCAGGATGCAGACGTCCCGCACCGTGTCGAGGAAGGCGAGGATCTCCTGGCCGGCGCTCAGCATTGGCGCGACCGGGTGCGGGCCGAAGGAGCCTTCGCTGGCCACGGCGAGTCCGAGGCCGGTCGACTCGATCGCGAGGCGCGCCTTGCGGACCGCGGTCTCGGCCGCCGACCCGGCGCGGGGGATCTCACCGGTGAAGGTGCCGAGCTGATCGGTGTCCACATCGTGGGCGAGCACAAGCCGCATGCCGGGGATCCGCGCCAGGGCGGCAGCGAGGGCTCGCTGCTTGCCGTGTCGGGTGGCCATCGCGACCGGTGCGCCCGCGTAGGGGTGCACGGCGAGCATTACACGAGGTTGCCGGATCGGGCGTCGATGCCGGTGAGCAGGGCCACGAGCTGCCCGATGGCGGTGTCACGGTCCATCGGGTGCCGCAGCGGCAAATCCGGATGCAACCGGTACCGGTTGCGCCGCCCCTCCCTGGTGCGTTCCAGGTAGCCCGCCTCGACGAGGTCGGCCACGATGCGCTGCGCCGCCCGCTCGGTGATGCCCACCACCTCGGCCACATCCCGCAACCGAACTTGTGGATCCCGCACCACGCACAGCAGTACGTGGGCGTGATTGGTCAAGAACGTCCACTCCTGCATGGCCGCAACTGTACCTCGTCGGGGGTAACGCATGTCACGCTTGCCAAAGCACGTCATCAATGTCGTATGATTCATATCGCGTATTAGAACACAGGTCATTGGTAGCGTGCTTGGGAGGTGGGTGTCATGGGCGACGAGGAGATGGCGCTCCCGTGGGAGAACCTGCTGCGGGAGGTGGGCGCGGTGGTCGACGCCGAGATGGCGGGCGTACTGACCGGCGAGCGCGCGGCCGATGAGGTGGCGCGGCGCTGGGCGCACCGGTGGGCCTCGCCGCCGCCGGACGTGGTGATCGACACCAGCCCGCCGGGCGTGCGGCGGGGGGCCGCGCAGAGCGTGGGTGCCTACATCGCCCGGGAGCTGGAACGGGGGCGGTCGCTGTACTGCGTGGTCCACGACGAGTTCGTCCGGGTGCGGATCGGGGGTTTCGACGGGCGTGCGTTGCCTCCGCATTGCCTGGAACACCTCGGTTCGCCGCCCGAGCCCGCTGCGGGCACCGGTGCTGAGCCGCGCGCCACCGACCTCGCCGGAGCCCCGGCGACGCGCGGCGCGGCGGCGCGCGCGGGTCAGGAAGGTACGACGGCGTGACAGGGGTGACGCTGCTCGTTTTGGTGGCCCTTCCCGCTGTTGCGGCCATGGCCGGGTCGATCCGGCGGCTACGAAGCTTGGCGCCCGCGTTGGGTGCGGGTGCGGCGCTGGTGGCCACCGCGCTGGCGGGGACGCTGGCCGTGACGGTGGTAGTCGGCGGGCCGGTGGCGATGGTGCTGGCCAACCCGGACGGGCGAGCCTGGACCGGGCTGGTGGTCGACCACGTCGGGGCGATCGTTCTGCTGCTGGTGTGCACGGTCAGCGCCGTGGTCCAGGCGTTCGCCCGCCGCTACCTGCACGGCGATCCGGCCGCGGCCCGCTTCGCTGTCGCGGCGGGGGCGCTGACCGCCGCGACCACGGTGATGGTGACCGCGGCGACTCTCGTCACCCTGGCGGTGGCGTGGACGCTGACCGGGGTGATCTTGTGCCGTCTGGTGGGGATGTATCGGCCGGCGCCCTCGGCCGTCGATGCCGCACGGCGCACCACCCGTGCCGTCGTCGCCGGGGACGCCGCGTTGTGGACTGGGGTTGTCCTCGCGGTCACGGTCTGGGGGGATCTCGACCTGCGCCACCAGGGCGACGCGGCCCTCGGCGGTGCGGTGGGCACGGTGGTGGCCTGTTCGCTGGTGGTCGCCGCGGCCGTGCGGTGCGCGCAGCTGCCCTGGCACCGATGGCTGCCGGCGACCCTGGCGGCACCGACCCCGGTTTCGGCTCTGCTGCACGCCGGCGTGGTCAACGCCGGCGGGGTGCTGCTGGTGAAGCTGTCGCCGATCGTCGGTGCCGCGCCGGTGGCGACACACCTGGCGTTCGCCATCGGAGCCGCCAGCGTCGTGGCCGCCACCGCGATCATGCTGACCCGCCCCGACATCAAAGGGGCGCTGGTGCACTCCACGATCGGGCAGATGGGGTTCATGCTCATGACCTGCGGGCTCGGCCTCTACGCCGCGACGGTGGTGCACCTGGTGGCGCACGGGCTGTTCAAAGCCACCCTGTTCCTCGGCTCGGGGTCGGCCGTGCAGCGGCACGCTGGCCACACTGCGGCTCCTCCCGCGCCTCGGTTGGCTCCTGCCCGCGCAGCGCAGGTCGCTGTCCTCGCCGGGGTCGCCGCCGTCGCGGCGGTCGGGGTGGCGGCCTGGTTGCTACCCCTTCATGCCGGTGGCGTCGCGTTGTCGCTCTTCGCCGTGGCCACCGCCGCGCGGCTGGCGTGGGGCTGGCTGCGTCGTCACCCGACCGGCGGCGCGCTGGTCACGGTGGTGATCGTGCTGCCGGGCGTGGCGATCGGGTACCTGGCCCTGGTGGGCGCGGTCACCGAGCTCCTGGCCCCGAGCCTGCCCGCAAGCGGGCCCGCCGCTGTCTCGGCCTGGGTTCTCGCGACCGTGGTGGCGGTGCTGGCGGCCGGTGCGCTGCTGCTCCACCTGGCACCCGCGGTCGGTCTGGGCCGGTGGCGCGACCGGCTGTACGTGGCGGCGTTGTCCGCCGGGCAGCAGCGCACGTACACCGCCGCCTGGGGTCACCCGCCATGGCTGGTACCGACACCGCGTCCGCGGCCGGTTCCCCAACTGGAAGGAGCTCGGGCGTGACTCGCCCCCACGCGCTCGACGGCATCCCGCGCAAGCGGGTCGCCGCCATGACAGGTGAGTCACCGGCTGTCCCGCACGCGTGGCTTCCCCTGTTCTCCACGGTCGCACGTTCCGCCACTTGTCGCGTCGTGCTCGCGCAGGAGGGTTCACACTCATGACCACCGGCCCCGCCACCAACCTCGCCCCCGATGCCGTCTCTGACGTCGCCACACAGCAGGCGGCAGTGCGCGCCGAGATCGCCGACGCGGCCGGATTCCTGGCTCCGACCTGGCCATTGGCGGACTTCATCGCGGTCAACCCGTTGTCCGGCCTGCTGGACCGCCCGTTCGCCGACGCGGCCACCACCGCCGCGGATCTGCTCGGAGCACGAGTCACCCCAGACGAGACCTGGCTACGTGCCGCCTGGCAGCGCGGCCGGATCACCGACGACGACCTGCGCGCCGCGCTGGCCCGCCGCCACCCCACGGCGCTACAGCGGGGCCCGCTCACTCTCGGCAACCGCGCCTACGACCCGGTCGACCTGCTGGTGGCCGATCTGCACCAGGGCATCGCGTGTCCACCGCCGCGCCGTCAGGCACGCACCGCGGCCGAAGCACTGGCCCCGGAGGTGGCCGCCCTGCTCAACACCCACACGATCCAGTGGTGCGCGGCCTACCTGGACGAAGGCCAGTCCACCTGGCGGATGCCGGGTCGTGACCGCGGCTTCTACTCGGCGTGGCGGGCGCTGGCCGCCCATGACGGAACCTTGCCGCGGCCGGTGCGGGCGCGGCTGCGGCACCTGCCCGAACGCGCCGAGCACACCATCCTGGACGCGCTGGCCGCGCTCGGTGTCCCGGACGACCAGCGGACCCGCTACCTGCAGGCCCACCTGGCCTGCTTGCCCGGCTTCGCCGCCCACGTCCGGTGGCGCGGCGAGCGGCCCGACAGCGGCATCGACCTCGTCGACTACCTCGCGTTGCGGTTGGCCGTCGAAGCCGCCGCGCTCGCCGGCTCCCACGCTCCCGGCACAGCGTGGTCCTGGGCCTCCGCGAGCCGGTTCGACACCCGGCAGGCCACCGTCGACCCGCACGACCGGGCCTACCACCTGTTGGGAGCGCTGGAAGTCACCGACACCGATGCCGCCCAACGGAGCGAGCTGGTGGAGCTGCTCGACCAGCTGCCGATCCAGCAGCGGGCGCTGGTCTGGCTGGACGCCTACGAGGACCACTACCGGAGCCGGCTGCTGCTGCGCATCCTCGGCCGGCCCCAGCCCGAACTGCCCGAAGCCCCACCGCGGGCGCAGGTGGTGTGCTGCATCGATCCCCGCTCCGAAGGACTGCGCCGCCACCTGGAGGTCCTCGGCAGCTACCAGACCCTGGGCTTCGCCGGTTTCTTCGCCGTCGCCATGCGCTACCGCGACCTCGCCGGGGGTGCCGCTCGCACCCAGTGTCCCGGCCCGATCACGCCTCGCCACACCCTCACCGAGCACCCCGCCCCTGGTCGGCGGCGCGCGGCCGAGCGGTCACTGGCCGGCCGCAGGGTGCTCGCCGCCGCCGAGCACTCCCTGCACGCCGCCAAGGACGACCTGCTGGCGCCGTTCGCCCTCGCCGAAGCCGCCGGCTGGCTGGCCGGGCCGCTGGCCGCGGCCAAGACCTTCACTCCCCGTGCCGCCGGCGCCACAGGCGCGTGGTGGGCCCGCCGCATCACGCCCGAGCCGCAGACCGAGATCTCCATCGCCGAGGCGCTCACCCCCGAGGAGCGTGCCGCGACCGCCGAAACCATCCTGACGTTGATGGGCCTGACCCGCGGGTTCGCGCGGCTGGTCGTGTTCTGCGGGCACCGCGCCCACACCGACAACAACCCCTACCAGGCCGCGCTGGACTGCGGCGCCTGCGGGGGACATCCCGGAGGTCCCAACGCCCGCACGGCCGCCGCCCTGCTCAACGATCCGCAGGTCCGCCTTCACCTGGCCGACCGCGGCATCACCGTTCCCGACGACACCTGGTTCGTCCCGGCCGAACACGACACCACCACCGACACCGTACGCCTGCTGGACACCCACCTCCTGCCCGCCACCCACCGCCGCGACGCTGACAGGCTCACCGCCGACCTCCGCACGGCCGGCACCCGGCTGGCCGCCGAACGCTGCGCCATCCTGCCGGGCGCACCCACCCGGCCCCGCCCGCGGCACGCGGCGCGCCACACCCGCGCCCGGGCCCGTGACTGGGCCCAGGTCTTCCCGGAATGGGGTCTCGCCGACAACGCCGCCTTCCTCATCGCGCCCCGCGCCCTCACCCGCGGCATCGACCTGCACAGCCGCGTGTTCCTCCACGACTACGATCCCGACCTCGACCCGACCGGCACCGTCCTGGAAACAATCCTCACCGCGCCGCTCGTCGTCGCACACTGGATCAACAGCCAGTACTACTTCGCCACCGTCGACCCGCAGTCCTTCGGCGCCGGCAGCAAAACCCTGCACAACGTCACCGGTGGGGGCCTGGGCGTCATGACCGGCCACACCAGTGACCTCCAGCCCGGCCTGCCCTGGCAGTCCCTCACCGACGGCCACCACGCCCGACATGAACCGCAACGCCTGCTCGCCATCGTGCAGGCACCCCTGCCCAGGCTGGACACCCTCATCGCCCGCCACACAATGCTGCACCACATGTTCAGCCACGACTGGATTGGACTCGCCGCACGGGAACAGCCCGACGACCCGTGGCACCGCTACACCCCCACCGGGTGGCAGCCCTGGCACCCCAGCACCGACACGCCAGCACCGACATCCCGGCAGGCGCTCCCGTGACCGCTCCACACCACCCGATGGCGGCGTCCCACCCGGAACGACCTGTCCTAACTCCCCACGTAACAGAGCCGCTTGGAAAGAGAGGTACCCGATGAGCGCGCTTCTACTGATCTCAAGTGTGGACCACGCCGAGGTCGCCGTCGAGCAGGCGAGCGACTACCTGGTCCACCACCGGCGCTACGGCGGCGATCCAGCTCAGCGGGACGCCCTGCTCGGGATTTGGATCCGCCGCGAGCTTGACGCGGACCTGCCCACGTTGTTCCCGTGCGGCGAGCATGTGCAGACCTGCGGATGCGCCGTCGGGGACCCCACGGAAGGGCGCCCGCCAGCAGTGCCGGTGGGGATCCGGACCTCCTCCTCGGTGTCCGGGCTGTGGTCGCTGTGCTGGCTGGACGGTTCCGCCCTGCGCGAGGCACACAACCCCCACCAGCGACGGCGCCTGATCCTCGATGTCCTGGTGCAAGGCGCGGCGCCCGCAGCGAGCCTGCCGGGAGCGTTCTTTCCGGTCTTCGCGCACACCGACTCCCGCGACACCGTCCACGCCACCCTGACCGAACTCGGCAGCCGCTACCCGCGCCTGGTCGCGACCCACTGGTACATCGATGACCCAGAGCAGGGCATCAGTGGACCGTGCGGCACGACCAGCGCCGGATGCCGGCTCGCACGCGGCACCGCCACGACTCGCCCCTAGCCCATCCAGCGTCCCGTCCCGTCACGTCCTCGGTCTCAGGAGCAGCATGACCACGCATTCCACATCCGCACCGATCACCGTCGCCCACGGAGACGGAATCGGTCCGGAAATCATGGAAGCCACCCTTTCGGTGCTCAACGCCGCAGGCGCGGCCCTTGACATCGACACGATCACCATCGGAGAGTCGGTCTATCAGGCTGGCAACCCCGCCGGCGTCACTCCCGAGGCGCTCGAGTCGATCCGCCGCACGGGTGTGTTCCTCAAGGCGCCCATCACCACCCCGCAAGGCGGAGGGTTCAAGAGCCTCAACGTCACCGTGCGCAAGACGTTCGGTCTCTATGCCAACGTCCGGCCATGCGTCGCCTACGCACCGTTCGTCGCCACCAAGCACCCTGGCATGGACGTCGTCATCGTTCGGGAGAACGAAGAGGACCTCTACGCCGGCATCGAGCACCGCCAGACCGACGAGGTCGTGCAGTGCCTCAAGCTCATCTCCCGGCAGGGATGCGAGCGGGTAATTCGCTACGCCTTCGAGTACGCCACAGCCTATCGGCGAACCAAGGTGACAGCGTTCACCAAGGACAACATCATGAAGATGACCGACGGCCTGTTCCACCGGGTGTTCGACGAGGTCGCCGCCGACTACCCCGATATCCAGGCAGAGCATTGGATCGTCGACATCGGTGCGGCCAAGCTCGCCGACACCCCCGAGGCGTTCGACGTCGTCGTCCTGCCGAACCTCTACGGCGACATCCTCTCCGACGTCGCCGCCCAGATCGCCGGATCTGTCGGCCTCGCCGGAAGCGCGAACATCGGCGAGCGAGTCGCCATGTTCGAAGCCATCCACGGATCCGCCCCCCGGCGAGCCGGCCAAGACGTTGCGAATCCTTCAGGGCTGCTGCTGGCCGCGGTACAGATGCTGGTCCACATCGGACAAGCCGACGTCGCGAGCCGAGTCCACAACGCCTGGCTGCGGACCATCGAAGACGGCATCCACACCTACGACATCTACGAGCCCGATACCAGCACCTCCAAGGTCGGCACCACGGCGTTCGCGGCATCGGTCATCGACCGTCTCGGCCAAGAACCCACCCGGCTGCCGGCAACGCACTACGCCCAGCACAGGCCGATCACCGTCAAGCTCGCGGGCCGATCCGCTGCCGCCAAGACCCAGCTCGGCGTCGACGTGTTCGTCCACAGCCCAGACACCACCCCAGACGAACTCGCCGCCAAGCTTCGTCCGTTCGCCGCACCCCTGCACCTTGACATGATCTCCAACCGGGGACAGAAGGTCTGGCCAGGCGGCGCGCCCGAGACCCTGCTCACCGACCACTGGCGATGCCGCTTCCTCGACCCGCGCGGGACCACCACCGCCGCCGAGGTCGTCGCCCTCCAGGCCCGCATGGTCGAGCACGGCATCGAACCGATCAAGACCGAAGGACTCTACGCCTTCGACGGCGAACCCGCATTCACCCGAGGCCAGGGCCAATGAAGGGCCGAGCTGACCAAGCGAAGCCGGGAGAAGACATGGACCCGCGTCACCGTAGCCGAATCGTCACCGACGGCGTCACCCGAGCACCGGCCCGGGCGATGCTGCGGGCAGTCGGGTTCGCCGACGAGGACTTCACCCGGCCGCAGATCGGTGTGGCCGCGGCCGCCAACGACCTCACACCCTGCAACATCGCCCTGGACCGCCTGGCAGGCGCGACGGCCGACGGGGTCAGGAAGGCGGGCGGGGTGGCGATGCGGTTCTCGACCATCGCCATGTCCGATGGGATCGCCATGGGGCACCGCGGCATGCGCGCGTCCCTTCCCAGCCGGGACCTCATCGCAGACTCGGTCGAGTGTGTCATGGAGGCCGAACAACTCGACGCGATGGTCACCATCGCCGGCTGCGACAAGAGCCTTCCCGGGATGCTCATGGCCGCCGCACGCCTCAACGTACCCACGGCGTTCTTGTACGGCGGCTCCTCCCTCCCCGGGAGCTGGCAGGGTCGGCCGGTGACGATCCAGGACGTGTTCGAGGCCGTCGGCGCGCAGGCAAGCGGCCTGCTCAGCACCGACGACCTCGACGAGCTGGAGCGCGCCGCGTGCCCAGGAGCCGGATCGTGCGCCGGCATGTACACCGCCAACACGATCGCCGCCGAAGCCGAAGCCCTCGGTATCGCACTGCCCGGCTCGGCATCCGCCCCCGCCATCGACCCCACACGCCCCGGCATCGCCCACGACACCGGAGCGGCCGCCGTCGCCGCCCTGCGCGCCGGGATCCGCCCACGCGACATCCTCACCCGCGAAGCCTTCGAGAACGCCATCACCGTGGTCATGGCCCTGGGCGGGTCGACCAACGCCGCGCTGCACCTACCCGCCATCGCCCACGAAGCCGGCGTCCGCCTGACCCTCGACGACTTCGACCGGATCAGCCGACACACCCCCCACATCGCCGATCTCCGTCCCGGTGGGCGCCACGTCATGGCCGACCTGCACCAGGTCGGTGGCGTGCCCGCAGTGCTCGCCGCGCTGCTGGACGCCGGACTGCTCCACGGCGACTGCCTGACCGTGACCGGAGCCACCCTGGCCGAGAACCTCGCCGAACTCGCAGCCCCGAAACCCGACGGTACGGTCCTCCGAACGCCAGATGACCCGCTCCGCCCCGACGGCGGCCTGGCCATCCTCCGCGGGGCACTCGCCCCCAGCGGCGCGGTGGTCAAGATGGCCGGCCTGACCGTCGACCGCTTCCACGGCACAGCCCGGGTCTTCGACAACGAAGACGCCGCCATGGGCTACGTCTCAGGCGGTCGCCTCACCGCAGGCGAGGTGATCGTGATCCGGTACGAAGGCCCACGCGGCGGACCGGGAATGCCGGAGATGCTCGCCGTCACCGCCGCTGTCCGCGGCACCGGCCTGGGTGACCAGGTGGCGCTGGTCACTGACGGCCGCTTCTCCGGCGCCACCACCGGCCTCTGCGTCGGCCACGTCGCCCCCGAGGCCGCTGCCGGCGGGCCGCTGGCGCTGGTCGCCGACGGCGACCCGATCATGATCGACATCCCGGCACGCACCATCGATCTCGACGTCAACCCTGCCGAACTCGAACGACGCCGTCACCGCTGGCACCCACCCCCTGCCCCGACCGGCAACGGCTTCCTAGCCAAGTACAGCCGCCTCGTCGGCTGCGCCTCGCAGGGGGCGCTCGTCGGCGCCACCCCACGATGAGCAGCCCCACCCGACGCAAACACCATCATGTCACGCGAGCGATCCGGCTTTTCTCCCATCGCCGTGCCGGCGGCACGGCCTGCGGGGCGCATCGGCGGTGCCGCCAGCGCCGACCGCCCTGTCGAAGGAATCACCGCCACGACCGGACCCTGCATCCGCCGGGCCATCGACGTCCACCAAGCGGTCACGACCCACGCCTGCCGGGCCGCACACACCAACCCCCGCGAAGGAGCCGCACTGTGTTGGACGGCAAGCACATCCTGGTGACCGGGGTCGTCACCACCGACAGCATCGCCTTCGCCGTCGCCCGCCGCGCCCAACAACTCGGCGCCGAGGTGCTGCTCACCGGGCTCCCCCGCGATCTCGATCGGGCCCGTGCGGCGGCAGCGCAGCTCACCGGCGACATCGACGTCATCCCCTTCGACGCCACTGCCTCCCACGACACCGCCCGGCTCACCGCAACGATCGCTGAGCGGTGGGAGAGACTCGACGGCGCCCTGCACGCCATCGCCTTCGCACCCGCCGACGCCCTGGAAGGCCCCCTACTCAACGCCCGCCCCGAAGGGATCGGACTGGCGTTCCAGACCAGCACCGTATCCCTCGCCGCGCTCGCCGCGGCGGTGAACCGGCTCGCCCCACCCTCCGGCGCCAGCCTGGTCGGGCTCGACTTCGACGCCAGCGCCGCGTGGCCGGTCTACAACTGGATGGGCGTCTGCAAAGCCGGACTGGAGTCGCTCAACCGGTACCTCGCACGCGACCTCGGGCCTGCCGGAATCCGGGTCAACCTCGTCGCGGCCGGGCCGATCCATACCCGGGCGGCCACCGGCATCCCCGGCTTCGAAGCCCTGCTCGACGCCTGGGCAACCCGTTCGCCCTTGCGGTGGGACCCAGCCGACTCGACCCCGGTGGCCGACGCCGTCTGCTTCCTGTTCTCCGACCTCGCCCGCGCTATCACCGGCGAGATCCTCCACGTCGACGGCGGCTACCACGCCATGGCCGCGCCCCTGCGCCAACAGGGATCATGATGGGCCACGAGGACATCCAACACCTCCACACTGATCAGGGCAGGTGCCCTGGCGCAGACTGGGCAAGATCTCGGCTGGTTGACCCGGTGGGCGCTCCATGACCCGACCTAGCCGACTCATCCTGGTCACCGGCACCGGCACCGAGGTCGGCAAGACCTGGGTGACCGCCGCCTTGTCGCGACGATTGCGAGCATTTGGCATCGAGGTCGCGGCCCGCAAACCGGCGCAGTCGTTCACACCCGGTGATACCGCGACCGACGCCGCCGTGCTCGGCGAGGCAACTGACACGCCCGCCGACACGGTGTGCCCGCCACACCGGTGGTACCCGGTACCCCTCGCGCCACCGATGGCCGCCGACACCCTACAACTGGCTCCGATCCTGCTCGACGACCTCGTCGCCGAACTCGACTGGCCCTCAGACGTCGCCATCGGCTTCGTCGAGGGCGCAGGCGGGCTGTGCTCACCAATCGCCCATGACGGCGACACCCTCTCACTGGCGCAGCGGGTGAGACCGGACCTCGTGCTACTGGTCACCGAGCCTGTCCTAGGAGTTGTGTCCCAGGTGCGCCTCGCCGCGCGAGCCCTCACCGGACACGAGGTGCTAGTCGTCCTGAACCGATACGACCCCAGCGACGAGGTGCACCGGCGTAGCCGCGACTGGCTGACAGCCATCGACGCGCTCGCCGTACTCACCAACCACGACCTCGCCGACACCGTTGATTCCGACGCGGCCTGGCGCGCCATCAGCGGCGAGCCCCCCTCGGCACGCAATCCCTGACCACGCCCCTCGGTCACTGACCCGCTTACCCACGTCCTGGACCCGAGCGGTTGGTCAGACCGGGTCAGTTTCACCCGGCAGCGACAGTCACCATGAGTGATCGCGAGAGGTGAGAACTCGACGCGGAACGGTATTGCTCTGCGCCAGCAGGCTCGCCTGAGTCGTGGCGAGGCTGCCAGCAGCGGCCGGCGCACTGTCGACACCTGGCTTCCGATCCACGACTGGACCGAAACCCAGGTATGGCAACGCATCCATGCGTCAGGTGTGCCGTACCACCCGGCCTACGACCAGGGCATGACCCGCCTGTCGTGCTCCCTCTGTGTGCTCGCCAGCCGCGCGGATCTGGTTCGCGCCGCACAACTACGCCCGGAACTGGCCGCCGAGTACGCGGAGCTGGAAGCCGAGATCGGGCACCGGTTCCGCAACGACCTGTCCATGGCCGAGATCATCACCGCCGCCGAGCAAGCCGCAACCGCGGGACACACCGAGGAGACAGCCACGATCGAGCTCGGCCAGGGCCAACTGTGGTGGCCGAGGTTCGAACGCCAGTCCGACCGCTACGGCACCGTGTTCCTGCTCACCGGTCCGGATGCCGAGGACTACGTCTCGTTCGAGAACGCACCCGTCGGCCAACCGGGACGACTCGTCGCCATCGTGGTCGAGACACGTCGCTCCGAGCACTGTGGCGACATAGCGCGGTCCCTGGCACCCGTCACGCCGACGGTCGGCGAGGAGATCACGCTCGGCGCCGGCACGTTGTTCACCGACACCGATGCCGATCTCGGCATACCCACCGCCGTCGGCCTCGCGCCGGACGACAACCGGGACGCCGACTGGCTCGACCCACGCGCCTTGTACCGCTGCCACAACCAAACCGTGCGGCTCGAACTCCGCATCAGCAGCCACACCAACAAGCGCGCACACGACACCAGGCCACGCGCAGCCTGAGAGCCGTCGCTGGCGCGGCGAACAAAGTCACAAAGGCCGTCCCTGCTCAATCGCCACACGAACCCCACCGCACACGCCGAGTGCGGGAAGAAGGAGAACGTACGTGACCAGGCTGATCGAGTCCGGCTATGACGGGCAGTTCGTCACTGACCAGGTCGGTCATTCCCACGCGGCGACCACGGCGATCTACACGGCGGTCAGCAGCGACTTCAAGAACCTAAAGGTCCGCGAGCACCTGGACGCGGTGCCGAGGAAGCCGTGCTGCAACGCGCCTTCGCGATGGCCGAGACGGAGGCGGAGATGGACGACGACTTCAGCGATCACACGTCAGGTGAGCCTGCTGGCCGCCGGAGGAGGGTGCGATGAACGCGGTGTCCCGGCAAGGACCGGACGAGCAGAACGACGACGTGCAGGTCCGGCAGCCGCGCTACGAGTGGCGGCTGCGTGAGCTGATGGCGGTCCGCAAGAACTGGTACACCACCACGAAGCTGATCCCGGAGTTGCGCAAGTACGGCTTCGAGTTCGACCGCAGCTCGATCTACCGGCTCGTCAGCACCGAACGTCCGCCGAAGATGCCGATCGAGTTGATCCTGGCCTTGTGCAAGATCCTCGACTGCCGCTTCGAGGACCTGGCGGTGGAGGTCGAGCCGCAATCGGCCACCGAGGAGCCGGCTCGCCGGGGTCCGCGGCCGGCCGTGCCGGACATGCCGTTGTTGTCCGCGGACTTCTTCGACGCCGAGAGCTGACCGGACACCGGGTCACGCACGTGGGGAAAGGGCGAGGTGTCTGCGCCAGCTGTGGATGCGACCGATCTCTGGTCGCTAGCGGGCTGTGCCATACCTGCTACCACGCCCGCCGGGACAAGGAGAGCTGTGTCGGGTGTGGCCGTCTGACCGTTCCGATTGGACGTACGGCGGAGGGGGCGTGGTGCCAGAACTGCAACGGAAAGCGCCGGGCCGAACCGTGCTCGCTGTGCGGTCGGTCGGGGCGGGTGGCCGCGCGGCGCTACGGGCAGCCGGTGTGTTCGCGGTGTTGGCAGCGCGAGCGGCGCGTCCCGCTGCCCTGCTCGGTATGCGGGCGGACGATGAAGGCCACGAAGAACAGCCCGCAGGGCCGGGTCTGCTACACCTGCCACCGCAAGACCGTTCCCCGCGAGCCCTGCTGGATGTGCGGCAAGGTCGTGCTGGCCGCCGCCCACACCGAGGAAGGAGCGTGGTGCGAACGATGCCGCCGGACGCATCTGGCCGAGCCCTGCTCACGATGCGGCCAGACGGCGCCGGTCACCGTCCGCGACGACGAGAAACGGCCGGTGTGCCGGCGGTGTTGGCAGCGCGGGCATCAACGGCCGCTGCGCCGGTGCATCGACTGCGGCGAGGACAAGCCTGCGGCTCGGCTCATCGAGGACGGGCCACTGTGCGAGAAGTGCGACAACCGGCGTGCGCCGGAGGTGCTGTGCCCGCGCTGCGGGAAGACCCGCAAGGTCGGGATTCTGAGCACGGGGGTTTGCCGGGCCTGCGCCCAGCAAGCTGGGCCACGCCAGCCGTGCCACAACTGCGGCCGGACCAGGTTGGTGGCCTACCGCGACGCCGACGGCGAACCGTGGTGCGACGGCTGCCGCCGCCAGACGCTGGCCGAACCGTGCTCGGGCTGCGGCGTCCACAAGGTGGTGTGCGCGCGTGACCATAATGGACCGTGGTGCAAAGCGTGCTGGGAAGTGGTGCGGCCCGGTCCGCCGTGTACCGACTGCGGGCAACGACCGTCGATGTCCGTGCCAGCTACGGACGGTGTGGCCAGGTGCGTGCCGTGCTACCTGGCCGCCCAGGTCCCCTGCACCCGATGCGGAACCACCGCCCGCGCCGAACGACATTGGCCGGAGGGCCCGGTCTGCCTGTCCTGTGTGGACGCGGTACGGCTCACACACGAGCACTGCCACTGCTGCGGCCAACTAGCCGCGGTGTTCCGCCGCGAGCCCGCCGGGCCGTTGTGCCCGGACTGCGCGGGCGTCACCTTCTCCTAGGGGGACCGCCGGGATACGGGAGAAACCTGCCAAGTGGTCGGGTAGTGCCTGGTAGAGGGCGCTAGAGATCGTTAGAGAGCCCGTGTGACGTGGGTGCGGCGGGTGTTGGTTAGGGTGCGCTGGGTTACGTCCGCTGGCTGGGCCTGGGGTGCTGGGTGGCTTCGATCGATCGGACCGCCTATCCTCGGTTCAAGCGGGTGGTGTCGGTCCGTGAGCTGGCGGAGGCGTTCACGCCGGTCGCCGGCGAGATTGAGTGGGCTCGGGGGCGGAGTCAGGGCGAGCCGAACTTCCTGGCGTTGGTGGTGCTGCTGAAGTGCTACCAGCGGCTGGGGCATTTCCCGAAGCTGGCTGACGTGCCGGTGGTGGTGATCAACCATGTCCGGGCCGCGCTGGGCCTGGCCGAGGACGTCCTGGCGGTGCACGAGTCGGATCGGACGTTGTGTCGCCACCGTGACTACGTCCGTGACCGACTGAATGTGGTCTACAAGCCCGCCGAGGCACGCGCGATCGCCGAGAAAGCGATCCGCAAGGCGGTCACCACGAAGGACAACCCGGCCGACCTGATCAACGTCGCGCTGGAGGAGCTGGTCCGGGCACGGCGCGAGCTGCCGGGGTTCACCACGCTGGACAAGATGGTCTCCGCGAGCCGCACCGAGACGAACACCGCGTTGTTCGGGCTGGTCGCGACCCGGCTGGACGCGGCGGACCGGCGGCGGCTCGCGCGGCTGCTGTGGCTGGACCCGACATCGCGGCGCAGCGAGTTTGACCGGCTGAAGACGCCGGCGAAGGCGGCGTCGGTGGGAAAGTTCAAGCTTCGCCTGGCCCACCTGCAAGCGCTGGACGAGCTCGGCGCGACCGAGCAGTGGCTCGACGGCATCCCGGCGACGAAGATCGCGCATTTCGCCGGGGAGGCGCGGGTGACCGACGTCGGCGACATGCGGGATATCGGCGAGGCGAAGCGGTGGACGTTGCTGGCGAGCCTGATCCACGAGTGCCGGACCACGGCCCGGGACGAGGTCGCGACGATGTTCTGCAAGCGGATGGCGGTGATCCACAAGAAGGGCAAGGAGCGGCTGGTCGAGCTGCATGAGCAGCACCGCGCCGAGTCCGAGCGGCTGCTGGACGTGTTCGGTGATGTCCTGGCCGGCGCCCGGGAGGCCACCGCACCAGACAACGACGGCGCGACCGCGCCGGAACCCGCGGCCGCGGTGGCCGAGCGGGCCGGGCGGCTGCTGCTCAAGACGCTGGCCGACGCGGGCGGGGTGGAGCAGCTCTCGGCAGCGCATGAGGTGGTGTCGGCGCACCACGGCAACAACTACCTGCCGTTGCTGGAGAAGTTCTACAAGAGCCACCGCTCGGCGCTGTTCACCCTGCTCGACACCCTCGACCTGGAGCCGACCAGCGCGGATCACAGCGTGGCCGACGCGGTGGAGTTCCTGCGCGCGATCCGGGGCCGCACCGGCGAGTACGTCCCGGAGAAGGTGACCGTCGGGCGTGGGGCGGACGCGGTGACGGTGGCGATCGACATCGACTTCGTCACTGAGGCGTGGCGCAAGATCCTGGTGGTGAAGGACCGGCCGGGCAAGCTGGTGCGCCGTCACCTGGAGGTGTGCGTGTTCTCCTACCTCGCCTCCGAGCTGCGCTCCGGGGACATCGCGGTGGTCGGCGCCGACTCCTACGCCAACCTGCACGCGCAGCTGATGTCCTGGGATGAGTGCGTCCCGCTGGCCGAGCAGTTCTGCGGCCAGGCCGGGATTCCCTCGGACCCGAAGGAGCTCACGGCGCACTACCGGGCGGCGCTGACCGATATCGCCGCGGTGGTGGACGCCGGGTTCCCGCACAACACCGACCTGTCCTTCGAGGACGGCCGCCCGGTCCTGCGGCGCCGCAAGGGTGCCGACCGGCGCCCGTCCGCGCTGGCGCTGGAGGAGTCGATTCACCAGCGGCTGCCCGAACGCGGGCTGCTGGACATCCTGGCCCGCACCGCGCACCTGGTCGGCTGGCCGCGGCACTTCGGGCCGGCGTCGGGATCGGACCCGAAGATCCGCGACGCGATGGCCCGCTACGTCCTGACCGTGTTCGCCAACGGCACGCTTCTCGGCCCCGCGCAGGTCGCGCGGCACATGCGTGACCAGGTCAGCGCGCACGAGCTGTCGATCGCGGCGAACAAGCACACCACTTGCGCCAAGATCGACGCCGCGTCCACCGACGTGATCAACGAGTTCGCGAAGCTCGACGTCGCCGGGATGTGGGGCGACGGCCGGGTGGTCGCGGTGGACGGCACGCAGGTGGACACGTGGGAGAACAACATCCTCGCCGAGTCCCACATCCGCTACGGCGGCTACGGCGGGATCGCCTACCGGCACATCTCCGACACCTACATCGCCCTGTTCTCCCACTTCATCCCGTGCGGGGTGTGGGCGGCCGTCTATATCATCGAAGGGTTGCTGCGCAACGACTCGGAGATCCAGCCCGACACGATCCACGCCGACACCCAAGGCCAGTCCCTGCCTGTTTTCGGGCTCGCCGCGCTGCTCGGCTTCGACCTGCTCCCGCGCATCCGCAACTGGGCGGATCTGAACTTCTACCGGCCCAGCGCGGACACCGGGTTCGCGCACATCGACTCGCTGTTCGGCGACAACGTGATCGACTGGGGCCTGATCGAGACGCATTGGACGGACCTGCTGCGCACCGCGATCTCGATCAGCGAGGGCCGGTTGTCGTCGATGACGCTGCTGCGCCGGCTGGGCAACAACTCGCGGAAGAACCGCCTGTACCGGGCGTTCCGGGAGCTGGGCCGGGTCATCCGCACGATCACGCTGCTGCGGTTCCTCGCGGACGCGCAGTTGCGGGAGCAGATCACCGCGATCACCAACAAGGCCGAGGCGTTCCACGGGTTCTCCGCGTGGCTGCGTTTCGGCGGGGAGGCGGTCGGGCGTAACGACCCGGACTACCAGGAAAAGATCATCAAGTTCAACGAGCTGCTCGCGAACTGCGTGATCTACTCCAACGCCTGCGACATCACCGCCGCGGCGAACGCGCTGGCCTCCGACGGGCACCCGATCGACACCGACGATCTGGCCACGATCTCCCCGTACATCACCCACACCATCCGCCGCTTCGGGGACTGGGTGCTCGATCTGTCGCCGCCTGACGCGGTGCCGGTCACTACGCTGGACCTGGTGCCGGGGGCGCTGTTCCCCGGCGACGCCACCGCGCCGCGCCGGACAAGGGCGCGCGTCACCGCGAAGTAAGGGATCCTGATGACCACCCGTTGGGTCCGCTACGTCGTTCCGGTCATGGTCGAGATCGACTGCGACAACGACTCCATCGCGGGCTGCGCGCAACCCCAATCGCCGGGAAGCGCCCCCTGGGGGAAACTGCCTCGCGCGCGACGCGCATGCGTCTCGCCACTTAGGGCGCGATCCGACGCCCCAACCCCGCACGACGAGGTTTCACGTTTCATCGCTGCTCGGGGAGCGGCGTGCCCGGATGTTCGGAGTCGCCGGACTGGCGATCCCGGTGGGGGGCCGCACTGGAGACCGTTGCACTGGAGACAGTGGCTGTGGCCTGGCCGCATATGGCGGGCGTGGTGGCGTGGTCGAGTCCTCCGGGACGCTTATCGGACCGTTGCCTGAGGGTGGCTCGTCATTCTCGCTATCGCCATCCCCGGTCAGGATGCAAAAGTCGGTGAGGAAGCAAGCGACCTCGCCGTCGGCGGTGCGCCCAACCCAGGTTGGATAGTGCCCGTCTCCGCTACCAGAGGGAAACGCCACCGCAAGGGGCCGGTCCCCGTCGTCGGCCAGTGTGGCGGGCGCGGTGCGGTCGGTCTCGCCGAGGATGTGGATGTCCAGGTTAGATAGCAGCTGGTTGCTGTAGTCGTCGTTCTCGCGCAGCGCCGCGATGTTCGCCGCGTCCACGAAGCCGCCGGCGCCGCCGACGACCGGATAGCCGAAGTACTCGTCGTCGCCCAGTTCGGCGGCATCCTGGCCCGCGCACGTCGCCATCTCCCAGGAGGCGGCTGGCTCGTCCCGGATCATCAGCCGGGCCGCCGCGACCCACTCCTGCGCATCCTGCTCGTCCGGTTCGCCGAACACGGCGAGCACCAGCACCACCGGATACCGGCCCGGTGGCACCTGTTGGACAAACCTGTCCTCGGAGCCGGACATCGACAAGAACATGGCCGGCTCGCCGGCGACGACCCGCCCGGACGGCAGCCACAGCGAGGCGTCCTGCCGCAGCCGGACGGTGGCGACATCGCCGCGGGACAGTGTGTGATGCGTTCCTGGGGCGAACAGCCATTCGAAATCGGGTGCGGACACCGGCATAACTGCTCCTTCGACGAGTTTCTTCACTGTCCACCGGCGCCGAAGACGGATGACACCTTGGCGACACCTGATGAAGCGATCGTAGCCACCTCTTCTCCCCGGCCTAGCCATGTCCACCGGCAAATGTCCTAACGGATCCGATCGGATACCTGGAAGGGCACCGGTGTCAGGCTTCGCGCGGCAAGGGACCTGTAGTTTCTCTCATAAATGAACAGTTGTGACAGTTCTGCGAACAGCCCGATCCGCCCCGAAGATCCGCAGGTCGCGATTCGCACAAAACCTCTCAGAACCCCCCCCGTTACCTTTTTCGTAGCTCCTGATCAAGGAGTCGTGGTCGCCAGGTCCGGCATGACTGACGCCCCCAGTCGAGCGCATGATCCGGGGGGTGGTGTCACCGGACCTGGTGGCATCGAGGGACCGCTGATAGGGACACGGCCGCCCGCCGGGCAGGTCTCGTCGTAACGTGGGTGCCGGCCGTCGATGCCCGACCGGCGACCACCCGCGACGAACGAACGGCAGGACGGATGACCAGCGGTTACCAGGTGTTCCTCGGCCTGGACGTCGGCAAGGGCGAACACCACGCCGTCGGCCTGGACCCGGCGGGCAAGCGGCTTCACGACGCGCCGCTGCCCAACAGCGAACCGAAGCTGCGGGCGCTGTTCGACAAGCTCGCCGCGCACGGGCCGTTGCTGGTGGTGGTCGATCAACCGGCGACGATCGGCGCGCTGCCGGTCGCGGTGGCCCGCGCGGCCGGCCACCGGGTGGCCTACCTGCCCGGCCTGGCCATGCGACGCATCGCCGACCTCTACCCCGGCCGCGCGAAAACCGACGCCCGGGACGCGTTCGTCATCGCCGACGCCGCCCGCTCGCTGCCGCACACGCTGCGCCCGGTCGACGTCGGCGACGACGCCCTGGCCGAGCTGGACGTGCTGGTCGGGTTCGACGACGACCTGGCCGGTGAGGCCACCCGGATCGGCAACCGCATCCGCGGCCTGCTCACCGGCGTCCACCCCGCCCTGGAACGCGCGATCGGCCCGAGGATCAGTCACCCGGCGGTGCTGGAGATCCTGTCCCGCTGCGGCGGCCCGACCGGCATCCGCGCCGCCGGCCGCCGCAAGCTCACCGCGATCGCCACCGCGCACGCGCCCCGCATGGGCGACAAACTCGTCACCGCGATCCTGGCCGCGCTGGACGAGCAGACCGTCGTCGTCCCGGGCACAACGGCGGCCGACACCGTCCTGCCCCGTCTGGCCGACAGCCTGAAAACCGTTCTCCAGCAACGCAAACAGGTCGCCACCGAGGTCGAAGGGATACTCGATGCGCACCCTCTTGCCGGGGTCCTGACCTCCATGCCCGGCGTCGGGGTCAGGACCGCAGCCCGCATCCTGCTGGAGATCGGCGACGCCACGGCGTTCAAGTCCTCCGGCCACCTGGCCGCCTACGCCGGCATCGCCCCGGTCACCCGCAGCTCGGGCTCCTCCATCAAGGGCGAGCACCCGGCCCGCACCGGCAACCGCAAACTCAAGCGGGCGTTCTTCCTCGCCGCGTTCGCAGCCTTGTCCGACCCCACCAGCAGGGCCTATTACCAGCGAAAACGCGATGAAGGGAAGAAGCACAACGCCGCGCTGATCTGCCTGGCGCGGCGCCGCTGCGACGTCCTGTTCGCCATGCTCCGCAACAAGACCTACTACCGGCACCCCGAGACCACTCCTGCCCCGGCTGCGGCTTGACAACCACATAGGGACACCCCCCGGTTTTGACAGAGTTCTGAGAGACTGGAGGTATGCAACTCGGACCCGACGACGCAGCGGCCGCGGTCGAACGCCACCCCTGCCCGCAATGCGACGTCCCCGCCGGCAGCGCCTGCCGCACCCGCGCCGGGAAGACCGCCGCGAAGTACCACACCGCGCGCTTCATCCTCGTGCCCGCGCTACGCGACGAACTCACCGTACCCGTCCCGGCCGATCGCGGGCCCGGCAAGAAGTGGACGCAGTGCCCCGAGGTCGCCGCGCCGGCGCCTGAGACGAACGGGGCGCCGATCCGGATCGGCTACGCTCGCTGCTCGACGGCCACCCAGGAGTTGCAAAGCCAGCTCGACGCGCTCGCGGCCGCGCACTGCACGCGGGTGTTCTCCGAGAAGATCAGCACCCGCATCAAGATCCGCCCCGAGCTGGAGAAGGCACTCACCCTCGCCCACGAGATCAAGATCGCGGCACCGGACCAGCCGGTGATCCTGACCGTGCACGAGATGAAACGCCTTGCCCGCAACGCCGCCGAGCTGATGACGCTGTCCGCCCAGCTGCAAGGTGGCGGGGTGCAGCTGGAGCTGCTGAGTGGGCCGCTGACCGGCATCTACGACCCACACGGTATGGGATCGATGCTCTTCGCCGTGCTCGCCGTCGCCGCCCAGCTCGACCGCGACTACATCCGCGAAAAGACCCTCGAAGGCCAGCAGGCCGCCGCCGCACGCGGCAACCACGGCGGCCGACCCAAGGTGATCGACGAAGACGACGTGCTCTTCGCCCGCGCCCTGCGCGACAAGGGCACCCCGATGCCCGACATCGTCAAGAAGCTGACCATCAAGACCGGCAAGAACGCCGGCCGGCACCCCTCAGTTGCCTCGCTCTACCGCGCCCTCGCCGACAACGACGCCTGACCAGGCACTACCCGACTACTTGGCAGGTTTCTCCCGTATCCCGGCGGTCCCCCTCCTACCGCTGCCCGACCTGTGGGGCCATGGGCCGTCTGCTGCGCGGGCACTGCGTATCCTGCATCGCGCGTCGGGACTTGGTCGAGCTGTTCACCCAGCCCGACGGGCAACCGGCCGCCTGGTTGGCGCCGCTGGCCGAGCTGCTGGAGAGCTACGACAACCCGTACTCGCTGTGCCTGTATCTGCGCCGGCCCGGCGGACAACTCATCCGCCGCATGGTCACCGGCGAACTGGCTTGCTCGCACGAGGCACTCGACGAGCTCCGGCAGACCACCGCGGTCCAGCACCTGCGCGGTACTCGCCGAGATCCTCGAACCCCGCGAGGAAGAACTCGCCCAGCTCACCCGCGACGTCCAGACCCTGCTGGCCCGAGTAACCGTCCAGCAGGACAAGACCATCCTGGCTCGCTACGTCCGGTGGCACCTGATGCCCCTGGCCCACCAGCGCGCCGAGCGGGATTCCGGCTTCACGCGCTACCAGCGCGAACACCTCCGGCGGAAGCTCGACGCCGCCCGCCTGTTGCTGAGCTACCTCCGCGCCCGCGGCATCAGCCTGGCCGCCCTCACCCAACCCGTGATGGACCGCTGGCTGATCCGCAACCGGCCCCGCCAGCGTTACGCGCGCCCGTTCCTGCTGTGGGCCGCAACCAACGGCCTCGCCCCCGCCCACGTCGCGATCGGCACCTCGGCCCACACCGGCAACCGGGAGATCATGAGCGACACCGACCGAGTCCTGCTCGCCGTCAAGCTGGAGACCGACGACACCCAGGCGCTGACCGATCGTGCCGCCGGCTGCCTGGTCCTGCAATACGGGCAAAGCTGCTGGCGACTGGTCAACCTCACCACCGACGACGTCCTCGCCCACCCGGACGAGCCCGGCGTCCTCGGCCTGCAACTCGGCCGCGACCCCTTGTGGCTACGCCCCCGGCTGTCCGTACTCCTGCAGCAGCTCGTCAACAACCGCCGCCCGCTCGCGGGCGCGCTGCGGCACCGCCCGACTCCCTACCTGTTCCCAGGGCTGCGCCCCGACCGGCCGATGACGTCGGCCACCCTCCAGGCCCGGCTGCGCAAGCTGGGCGTCCCCAGCGCCCGCACCGCCCGCAACGGCGCCTGGATGTCACTGGTTGGTTCCGTCCACTGGAAGATGCTCGCCGACCTGCTCGGTGTGGCCGACACCACCGCCAGCGCCTGGCACCGGGAGAACGGCGGCGACCGCGCCAGCTACGTCGCCAGCCGCCTTCGCCAGGGACAACGAAGCGTCGCACCCGAGTAACCGTGGCGCCATGTGTGTCCACTATGTGTCCACGTCGCGTCACCGGGTGAAGTCGCTGAGCTTCGTGTCCTTGCTCATGAGGAGATCGATGGGTGGAGGCCAGCGGCGGGATCGGCGGTGATCTGGTCGGTGTCGGTGTCGTAGTCGAACAGTTCGGCGTAGCGGCCCCAGGCGATGGCGGGGTGTCGAGTTGCTGCTGGGCGTTTTCAGCGGAGAAGGGGCGGCGGGATACCGCCGGTGAATAGCCGGGGAAGATTCCCCGCAGGATGAGTTTCCGCCACCACAGCGGCGGCTTCGCGTAGGTCGCTGGGGATCGCGCTGGCCTCGGCGATGACGTTGAACAGGATGTACCACTGGGCGCCCAGCGACATGAGCAGGATGCCGCCCCAGTTCAGCGCCCCCGCCGAGGCTGAGCACCACAGCGTGGCGGCGGTGTCCAAGCCCACGCACGCTCAGCCCGTCCCGCAGGATCACCCCAGCACCCAGGAACCCCCGATGCCGGAGACGATCTGGGCGGCACCCCGCGTGGGATCGGCAGAGCTGGCGCCGCTGACATCCCCGAAGCCGTAGGCGGACAGCAGCACGAACAGCGTGGCACCCCACAGCAACCAGGGCATTGGTCCGCAGCCCCACCATCCGGGCCCGATACTGCCGCTCGAAACCGATCAGCGCGCCCAACCCGACGCCAGCGCCGACACGCAGCGCCATCTCGACGGTGCCCGAGTCATCTTCCGCTCGCGTCGTCATGATCAGCCCCTGGCCGCCCCGCCCGAACGCCGCCACCGCAGCCGATGCGGCTCACAACCACGCTCGCCCGCCACGCAGGTACCTCGCCTTGACGACCTGGGCCGCCACGACATAGCTGAACAAGATCGCCAGCAGCCAGGGGAAGTAGCCCAGCGGCAGCGCCGCCATCCGCAGCGCGCCCGCAAGCTGCGACCACGGCAGCAGCAGGCCAACGAGTACCACCGCTACTGCGGCGGCCAGCACCGGCCGAGACGGTGCGCCGCACGGCGTCCAGACCTGCATCCCGGTCTGGCGGGTGCGCAGCACGAGCACGATCAGGACCTGCGAGAGCAGTCCCTCGATGAACCAACCTGCCTGGAACATCGCCTGCTCGGCGGGGCTGTCGATGTCCAGCAGCCACCACAGCACGGCGAACGTGGCCAGGTCGAACAGCGAACTCAGCGGGCCGAAGGTGAGCATGAATCGGGTCAGGCCGCCGGTGTCCCACCGCCGTGGCCGGCGCAGATAGTCCTGGTCGACGCGGTCCCAGGGCAGCGCCAGTTGCGCCGCGTCGTAGAGCAGGTTCTGCACCATGAGCTGGATGGGCAGCATCGGCAGGAACGGTAGCGTCGCGCTGGCCACCAGGACACTGAGCACGTTGCCCAGGTTCGAACTCGCGGTGATCTTGACGTACTTCATGGTGTTGCCCAGCGTGCGGCGACCCTCCACCATCGCGCGGGCCAGCACCGTGAGGTCCTTGTCCAGCAGGATCAGATCGGCGGCGTCCTTGGCGACATCGGTGGCGGTGTCCGCAGCGATCCCCACATCCGCCGTCCGCAACGCCACTGTGTCGTTGACCCCGTCCCCGACGAACCCAACCGCGTGCCCGGCGTCCCGCAGCGCGGTCACGATCCGCGCCTTGTGTACCGGATTGACCTGGGCGAAGACCGTCGTGCGCGCCACGAGCCGACGCAGCTGCGCGTCGTCGGCATCCTCAACCTGCGTCCCCAGCACGATCTCGCCCACGGGGATGCCGACCTGGGCTGCCACCTGCGCTGCGACGTGCCGGTTGTCACCGGTGAGGATCTTGACCGTGACTCCGTGGTCGGCCAGGGTCCGCGCCGCGTCGGCCGCGCTGTCGCGCACCGGGTCGACGAACCCGACAAACCCGACAAGGACAAGGTCGTGCTCGTCACCCTCGTCGTAGCCGCTCAGCCGGGCGGGATACTCGCAGGCGGCGACGGCCAAGATCCGCATGCCGTGATCAGCGTAAGCGCGCACGACCTCGCCAGCCTCGCGGCGATCTGCTTCGCTGAGCTCGACTACCTCGCCGGCCCGCCGTGCGTGGGTGCAGCGGGGCAGGATCTGGTCGGGGTCGCCCTTGGTGATCAGGATGTGCTCGCCGGGCTGCTGTCGCACCACCACCGTGGCGCGCCGCCGGGTGTGGTCGAAGGGGATCTCGTCGATCTTGGTGAACGCCGCGTCGGTGACCAGCGGCGCGTCGTCGGTGGCGAGCTGGTCGATGATGGCTTCGTCGAGCCGGTTGTGCGGGCAGGTCTGGAAATGCACGGCCAGGTAGGCGTACTCGGCGGCCTCGCCGTCCGGCCGTCCGGCCGGGTCGATACTGTGCGCGTAGGCCACCCGGTCCTGGGTGAGTGTGCCGGTCTTGTCCACGCACAGCACGTCCATGCCCGCCAGGTCTTGGATGGCGTTGAGCCGGGTGATGACCACCTGCTGGCGGGAAAGGTGCACCGCGCCGCGGGCCAGGTTGGCGGCGACGATCACGGGCAGCATTTCCGGGGTCAAGCCGACCGCGACCGCGACCGCGAACAGCGCGGCCTGCGCCCAGTCGCCGGTGACGGTGCCGTTGACCGCCAGCACGATCGGCGCCATCACCAGCATGAACCGCACCAGCGTCCAGCCCACGGCGCGCACGCCGCGGTCGAAGCTGCTCTCAGGGCGGGCGTGCCGGGCCTGCTCGGCCATCGTCCCCAAGTAGGTGCGCGGCCCCGTGGTGATCACCACCGCGGTCGCGGTGCCGCTCAGGATCGACGTGCCGGCGAAGCACACCGACGACAGGTCCGCGATCTCGCCACCGGTCCGGCCGCGGGGTTGCCGATCGGGCACAGGCGATGGTGGCCCCTTGCGCACCGGCAGGGTCTCCCCGGACAGCGCGGACTGGTCGACCAGCAGCGCGTTGGCCGCCACCACCCGCGCATCGGCCGGCACCAGATCCCCCGTCGCCAACACGATCACGTCACCCGGTACCAGGTCCTCTGGCGGCACCTCCCGCTCGGTCGGGGCGAGCCCGTCACCGGGCCGCCTGCGCACCGTAGTCGTCGTGGTCACCAGCGCCCGCAGGCCGCGTAACGCCTGATCGGACCGAACCTGCTGCCACCACCGCAGCACCACACTGAGCAGCACCATCACGCTCACGGTGACCGCACCACGCAGATCCCCGAGAACGGTGAACACCACGCCCAGCCCGGTCAGCAAGGCCACGAACGGGCTAGCCACCGCGGACCGCGCCCGCCCCACCCACACCGACCCTTCGTGCCGCTGCAGCCGATTGTCGGCGCACACGGCCGACCGGTGGGTTGCCTCCTGCTCGGTCAGCCCTTTCGGGGAGCTGGACAACCGCTGAAACAGCGTGATCGGGGCCGCTGTCGCCAGCTCCCGCAGCTCCGGGTCAACCCAGGACACCACGCCGTTCGCCACCCGGTTCACAACCCATCTCCAGGCGACTGAGGCGTCGTGATCACCGGAGCCAGCCCTTCCGCTTGATGTAGGCCAGCGGAATCAACGCCGCCACGAGGGTTAACAGCGTGGTCACCAGGAAGCCGTGCTCCCATTCCAGTTCCGGCATCCAGGTGAAGTTCATGCCGTAGAACGTCGCGATCAGCGTCGGAGGCAGGAACACCGCGGTGATGATGGTGAACACCTTGACGATCTGGTTCTGCTTCACATCCAGCGACGTCATAATGGACTGCTGCAGATAACGCACCTTGTCGTGCTCGAAACTCGCGTGTTCCTTCACCCCGTCGATGTCGGCGATCAGGATGTCGATCAGCTTGCCCAGCTCCACCTCGCTCGCCGCGGTCTCGGCACGCAGGTACCGGGCGGCACGGGCCAGCAGCAATTGCGACTCCTGGGAGCGGGACACGATCTCCTCGGCCTCGTTCATTCGAGCGATGGTGTCCTGCATGTCCATCACCCCGATGTCCCGCCCGTTCTCGTCCACCCCCTTCGTGGCCATGTCGATCTCGTCGGTCATCGCCTCCAGGGCGTCGCTGGCGTAGTCGATCACCCGCTCGGCGGCCTCGTTCAGCGCGTACAGCAGCGCATACATCACCCCGTGCGGCGACCCGGCCAGGTGCGGCGTGCGCCGCATCCGCGCAACGGCCTTGTCGAACGGCGCGAACCTGACTTCTGGTTGCAAGGTGACGAGCACGTCGTGGCCGAGCGCGAACACGACCGCCTCGCGGCTGATCGTGTCCCCGGTGCGCAGGTTGACGACCACGGGCAGATAAACGAAGTCGTCGGTCTCCCACACCCGACCGTTGGCCGCCGCGAAATCCACCCCCAGTCCCTCGATCCGCTCGGCAGCCACCTGCGGATCACCGGCCGGAACCTGGACCCAACGACGACGCAGATCGACCGGGTCGAACCGAGTCCGTTCAGTCCGAGTTTCCATGACGTCTCCTAATACTGCAACGGCAGTTGGTCGTCGTGTGGTAGATCATCGTTGTGGTGGTCGATGTGGTGATGGGGCAGCTGGATCGGGTTCATGATCGGATCGCGGGACGGTTCAGGCGGTCGGAGCCGCGGGGCCGGGCTCGGGAGTATGTGTCCGGGCTGGTCGCGGGGTTGGAGCGGAAGAACGGCTGGACACTGGCGGAGCAGTCCGGTGAGGTGTCTCCGGATGGGATGCAGCGGTTGTTGCGCTGGGCGGACTGGGACATCGACGGGGTGCGTGACGACGTGCGGGACTACGTGGTCGAGCATCTCGGCGAGCCGGGCGGCGTGCTGATCGTGGACGACACCGGGTTCCTGAAGAAAGGTGTGCGCTCGGCCGGGGTGCAGCGGCAGTATTCCGGGACGGCGGGGCGGATCGAGAACTGTCAGATCGGGACCTTTCTCGCCTATGCCGGTGATCATGGGCATGCGCTGATCGATCGGGCGCTGTATCTGCCGGAGCCGTGGATCGCCGACCGGGACCGGTGCCAACGGGCGGGGATTCCGGATGAGGTCGAGTTCGCCACGAAGCCGCGGCAGGCGATGGGCATGCTGGCGCGGGCGTTCGAGGCGGGTGTGCCGTTCGCGTGGGTCACCGCCGATGAGGCCTACGGGCAGGTCAAGTACCTGCGAGCCTGGCTGGAGGAACACGACGCCGCGTACGTGCTGGCCACCAAGGTCAACGACACCCTGATCACCGCCGAGGGCACCGAACAGCGGGCCGATGAGCTGATCGCGGACCTGCCCGCCCGGGCGTGGCGGCGGTTGTCGGTCGGTGCCGGCGCGCACGGGCCGCGCGAGTACGACTGGGCACGGGTGCCGGTCCGGATTGGCTGGCAGGCCGGGCGCGGGCACTGGCTGCTCGCCCGGCGTTCGATCTCTGATCCGACCGAGATCGCCTACTACATCTGCTACGGGCCCCGCCGGTCCACCCTGCTGAACCTGGCCTGGATCGCCGGGGCGCGCTGGCGGATCGAAGAGTGTTTCCAGCAGGCCAAGAACGAAGCCGGACTGGATCACTACCAGGTCCGGTCCTGGCGGGCGTGGTACGCCCACATCACCCTGTCGATGCTCGCCCACGCCTGGCTCGCCGTCGCCAAATCCCTTGCCATAAAAGGGGAATCGGTATCGCCGAACCAGACATGATCAGCTTTACACTACCGGAGATCCGGCGCCTGCTCACCAAGCTGGTCCTGCGTGTCGCCGACGCCGCCGAACACATCTGGTCCTGGTCACGCTTCCGCCGCCGACGACAACACCAAGCCCGCCTCAGCCACTACAAACGCCGCGGCTACCCACTTCCTTAACTGCCGTTGCAGTATTAGGCCGTCCGAGCAGGTTCGTTCCACGTACCGACGCTGCACTCGAACGTGCGGTAGTAACCCTGCGGTTGCACGATGGGGGACTGTGTCGTGAGCGGTGTTTCTGGCCCGACACGCCGGGGTGAAATCCGGCGGGATGGGTACGGACAGTGATGGCATCCGATGCTGTGAGCGCGGATCAGAGGAAGATGAGGAAGTCGGAGCGGGAGCGGTCGGCCGAGCAGGCTGCCGCGGCGGCGATGGTGGCGCAGGCGCGGGAACGTGGCCTGTCGCTCACTGGACCGGACGGGCTGTTGAAGCTGTTCACCAAGAACGTTCTGGAAGCGGCGCTGAACGAGGAGATGACCGAGCATCTCGGGCACGCGAAGAATCGTGCCGATTCGAATCGTGATTCGTCGAATGTGCGGAATGGGGCCCGGGGGAAGACGGTGGTTTCGGACGCGGCTGGAGAGGTGAACATCGTGGTTCCCCGGGATCGGGAATCGACTTTCGAGCCGAAGATCGTGAAGAAACGTCAGCGTCGACTGACTGACGTGGACGAGATCGTGTTGTCGTTGTATGCGAAGGGGTTGACCACGGGCGAAATTTCGGCGCATTTCGCCGAGATTTACGGCGCGTCGGTGTCGAAGGAGACGGTGTCTCGGATTACCGACAAGGTGATCGAGGAGATGCAGGACTGGGCAAGCCGTCCACTGGAGCCGGTCTACGCCGCGGTGTTCGTGGACGCGATCGTGGTCAAGGTGCGGGACGGCCAGGTCGCCAACCGGCCGTTCTACGCCGCGATCGGCGTCACCACCGACGGCCGCAAGGACGTGCTCGGATTGTGGGCCGGTACCGGCGGCGAGGGCGCCAAGTTCTGGATGAGTGTGCTGGTGGATCTCAAGAACCGCGGCGTTAAGGACGTGTTCTTCCTGGTTTGTGACGGCCTCAAGGGGTTACCGGAGGTGGTGGAGCAGGTGTGGCCACAAACGATCGTCCAGACGTGCGTTCTGCATTTAATTCGTAATTCGTTTCGGCTGACTTCCCGGAAATACACGGACGCGTTGAAACGCGACCTGAAAGAAATCTACACGGCACCCAACGCCGACGCCGCCGCAACGGCACTGGACGAACTGGACGAGAAATGGTCGAAGAAATACCCAGCCATGGTTCGACTCTGGCGTAACGCCTGGACCGAATTCGTTCCTTTTCTGGACTACGATATCGAGATCAGGAGGATGATCTGCTCGACGAACGCGATCGAGTCGTTGAACGCACGCTACCGGCGCGCGATCCGGGCACGTGGGCACTTCACCACCGAGCAAGCGGCGATGAAGTGCTTGTATCTTGTGACCCGCAGCCTCGACCCCACAGGGACCGGGGCGGCACGATGGATGATGCGTTGGAAGCCAGTGATCAACGCGTTCTCCATCACCTTCGGTGACCGCTGGCCGGTGACCGAGACCTACTAATCGACACCGCCGGAAACACCGTTCGCGTTACGGACCCTCCCGCGGGATGCCGAGCAGGAGGCCGCACAGGTTGGTGTAGAGGAACGAGGCCAGAGGCGTCAGGACGAGCGCGACGCCGAGCGGTGCGTGGTGTTGGGGCTGGGTCCAGAGCAACACACCGAGGACGATCATTCCGCCCCCGAGTAGGAATCCGGTCAAGCCCGCGGTGCCGGGCAGTGCGAAGACGGTGTACTGGTTGGGGGTAGCAGCATGATCGTGGTACCCGCCACGATGGCCAGCAGTCCTGCGAAGACGGGCGCCGACGGCGCCATTGCCGCCACCAGGCCCCCGGCGTTGCGCATGCCCGTACTGTGCCGAAGGAGACAGCTGGCGGTGACCCATCGCAGGTTGGCAAGCATGTGGCGCCGCGGTTCAGGGCGAGACTGTGCCCGGCAGCGTCCGGGCCGTTGATCTCTTCGATGGCCACTGTAGATCCTCGGTGCGCAGGTCGGGGCTCCTGGCTTGGTAGCTATCCGCAAGATAAACGGACCCACGGGGTTGTCTACTTTACTGGGAAGCGCAGACGCCTTTGGCGCGCAACTGCTGCAGGCCGACCACGACCACGGGCCGGGTGTGTCCGTCGCGGGGCGGAAGAACTGTGGGTAGGTTCCATACCCGTGTGCGGAACACCTCGTCCAGGGCGATCTTGATGCGTTGCTGGCCCCGCACGACTGCAGACACCGGCAGCACTCCCAGCATCATCAGTGCCATCACGAGGGGTGGCGGGGGCGAGCAGGCCGATGAAGTATCGCCACCGGATGCGGCTGCTGCAGGAGTCGGGGGAGGGCACGCTGGCGCGGTGCTCGGCTCATGGTGCGTTCATCGCTGTGTGCCTCCGTGGTCGCGGGCCCGGCCTCGGGGATCATCGGTGTCCTTGCGGTTCGGCTGGCGCGGTGCGTGGGTCAACGGGGGGTGAGGTGCACGGGCAGTCCGTCGGCGGGCACAGGGAGGGAGGTGTTATCCCACCGAATGCGGTAGCCATCGGGGACGCTCCAGCGGTAGCTGCGCAACATCTCGTGCAGGATGGCTTTGACCTCCAGAGTGCCGAAGTGCATGCCGATGCATTTGTGCACGCCGCCGCCGAAGGGGATCCAGGCGAAGCGGTGGGTGTGGTCTTCGCGGCGGTCCGCGGCGAAGCGGTCGGGGTCGAAGGTGTCGGGCTCGGTCCAGCATTCGGGTACGAAGTGGTTGATGGCTGGGGCGAGGGCGACGAGGGTGTCGGCGGGCAGGTAGTGGCCCAGGAGGTCGGTGTCGGTGACGGTCTTGCGCATCACCAGGGGCACGGGGGCGAGCAGCCGGAGGGCTTCCTTGATGATCCGGTCGAGGGTGTCCAGGCTTTCCAGGGCGTCGATGTCGGGCGGGGCGTCGCCGAGGGCGAGGGATTCCTGCCGGGCGCGGTCTTGCCATTCGGGATGGGTGGCGAGGTAGTAGGCGGCCGCGGTGGTGGTGATGGTGGAGGTGTCGTGTGCGGCCATCATCAGAAAGATCATGTGGTTGATGACGTCGTCGTCGCTGAACCGCTCGCCCTCCGGAGTGGTGGCGTGGCACAGCGCGGCGAAGAGGTCCTCGCTCGTGCTGGCGCGGGCGGCGGGTAGGTGCTGGGCGAAGTAGTCTTCCAGTACCCGGCGGCCGCGCACGCCGGCGCGCCAGCGAGTGCCGGGCAGCGGGGCGCGCACGAGCGCGCTGGCGGCGCGCACGGTGGCCACGAAGGCCTGGTTGATCTGCTCGGTGTCGGTCGAGCCGCCGCGGCCGCCCATGAACACCTGGGTCGCGATGTCTAGAGTGAGGTGTTTGAGTAGCCAGTACAACCGCACCGGACGGTCGGTGGGCCAGGTGGGCACGCTAGCGCGCACGCAGGGCGCGACCTGCTGGGTGTAGCCGGCCAGGCGGTCACGGGTGAAGGCCTGCTGCATGATGCGGCGGTGCATCTTGTGCTCGTCGAAGTCGAGCAGCATCAGCCCGCGGTGGAAGAACTGGTCGATCAGAAATGCCCACCCGGCCTGGGAAAAGGCCTTGTCTTTGTTGGTCAGCACCAGCTGCGTCGCCTCCGGGCCGGCCACGGTGGCGATGCGGGTGCCGAACGCGCCCATCCAGGTGACCGGGCCGTAGCGTTCGTAGCGTTCGCGGCCGAAGTCGGTGCCGAATCGGATGTAGTCGAGCAGATGCCCCACCACAGGTGTGCCGAAGTCGCCGCGGACCGGTCGCAGGCCGCTGCCTGCGGGCGGGGTGGCCAGGTCGGTGGCGGGCCAGCGGCGGCTGAACCGGCGCCACGCCTCGTCGACCGCCTGGGGTGCGGGGGCCACCAGTACCGACGATAGGCGCTGTCGGGCGGCCTGGGTGGTGCGTTCAACGATGGGGACCATGGCGGCTCTCCTTATTTGGTGGGTGTGCAGGTCAGTGGGGCGAAGGCATCCAGGACGGCGGTGGTGGCCGACCGGCCGGCGAAGGAGGGTGGATACAGCAGGGTCTGCTCGTACAGGCCCGCCCACCGCGTGGTGAACTGGGTGCGGACCTGCTCAGGCGTGCCGGCCACGGCGATGGTGTCGATCATCCGGTCCGACACTGCGGCCACCATCGCCTCCAGGTCACCGGCGCGGCGGGCGGCGCGGATGGCCGCGGCCTCGTCGGTGAAGTCGTGCAGGGCGAGGATGGCGTCGTAGGTTTTCACCGAGGCATAGAACGCGATCTGGGCCGCGGCGAGTCGGCGGGCGTGGTTTTCGTCGGGATCCACCGCGCAGATCACATAGCCGGCGACCGGCACCGCCCCGGTGCGGCCGGCGCGGTCGGCACCGGCCTGCAGCGCGGGCCGCACCGTGTGGCGCAGGTACTCGGGGGTAAACAAGGGATGGCCCACCAGCCCGTCGGCCACCGCCCCGGCGGCGCGCACCATGCGCGCGTTCACCCCGGCCAGATACACCGGGATCGCCCGCCGCGTGGGGGCCGCGACGGGCGCGGTCGGGACCACGTGGGTGCGGTAGAACCGGCCCTCGTGCCGCACCGGAGCTTCATCCAGCCGCCACAGCCGGCGCAACAGCGGCACCAGCTCCTCCATCCGGGGCGCGGGATGCTCACCGGACAAGCCGTGCCAGTCCTGCTGCATGCGCCGTGTTCCCGTCCCCAGCCCCAGGATCAGCCGCCCGCCGCAGACCGCGTCCAGATCCCGCGCCTCGGCGGCCAGCACCAGCGGGGTCCGGCCCAACCCGTAGGCGATCCCGGTGCCCACCGTGATCGTCTCGGTCACCGCGGCCATCGCCGCCGCGGCCACCACGGCCGAACGGTCGTAGAACTCCGCCGCCCAGGCCGACTCGAACCCGGCCTGTTCCGCGTGGGCGGCCAGGGCCGCCACCTCGTGGACGTCGTGGCCGGCGCACACCAGCGACACCCCTCGCTGCGTCGCCGTGGTGCTCGGGTCGCTCGTCATGAGGGTTGCGCTCCCGCCGCCTGCTGATTGGCCAGCGCGTCCGGGCTGGCCAGTGCGTCGTGCCCGCGCTCGGGCACAGCGCGGGCCTCGTAACCGGCCCGGGCAGCCGGGTCAGCACCGGCCAGGACCCGATCCGCTCCGGAGACCCGCATCAGGACATCGGCCAGCGCGCGCGGCACCAGCTCCAGCAGCCGGTTGACCGCCCCCAGCCACCGGGGCACGTACACAGCGAACCGCGGCCGGCGCACCGCGCCCACGATCGCGTCGGCCACCTGCTGCGCGGTCACCGGCCGCACCAGCGGGGACCCACCCAGACCGGTGGCCAGTTCGGTCCGCACCACCGTGGGCATCACACACGACACCGCCACCCCGGTGCCCCGCAGTTCCGCGCGCAACGCCTCCGACAAGCCCACGACACCGTGTTTGGTGGCGCAATACGTGGCCGCCCCAGCGAAGCCCACCTTGCCCGCCTGCGAGGCCACATTGACGATGTGCCCCCGCCCGCGCGGCCGCATCCGGCGCACGGCCTGCTGGCTGCCATGGATCACCGCGTGCAGATTGAGCTCCACCTGCCGGGCCGTCACCGATCCCGGCTCCTCACCCAGCGGCCCCAGCGGCATGATCCCGGCATTGTTGATCAGTACATCCAGCGGGCCGCACGTCGACTCGACCTGGTCAAGGAACGCCGTGAAGGCCTCCCCATCGGTGACATCCACCTGCCACCCGCGCACCGTCGGGTGCTGACTCAGCCACTGTCCTGTGGGGAGATCGAGGTCTGCGACGGCCACCGTCGCCCCGGCTGTGGCGAGCGTGTGCGCGGTCGCGGCCCCGATGCCTCGCGATCCCCCGGTGATGGCCACGACCACACCGCGCAGCGGCCGCGCGGTCCGCTCCCGGCGCCCTCGAGCCCCGTTGACCTGCTGTGCCACTGGTATCGCCTCCGCTGCCGATCGCTCCGACTTCTGACAGGAACCACGGTCAGAATGATTCTGACAGGAGAGTATGTCAAGATGGGGGCATGTCGGTGCCGAAGCGAAGCTATCGGGGTATCAGCGCCCAGCAGCGCCGCGACCAGCGGCGCGAGCAACTGTTGGCGGCCGGGTTGGATTTGCTGGGCACCCACGGGTGGCGGCAGACCACGATGACCGCGGTCTGCACGCGAGCCGGGCTGACCGAGCGCTACTTCTACGAGAGCTTTGCCCACCGGGATGAGCTGCTGCTGGCGGTGCTGGACCGGATCGCGTCGCAGATCCGGGACGTGGGGCTGCGCGCTCTGGCCGAGACGGAGGGCGACCCCCAGATGAAAGCCAAAGCGGCGATCGGCGCGTTCGTCGACCTGCTCACCGGCGACCCGCGCATCGGGCGCGTGGCCATGCTGGAATCCGCCGCCGAGCCGCTGCGCGCGCGGCGGCACGAACTGCTGCGCGAGTTCGCCCAGCTGATCGCCACCCAAGCCCGCACCCTCTACGGCGACGATGCGCTCCCGCCACCCCACGACCAGATCGCCGGTCTGCTGCTCACCGGCGGCCTCGCCGAACTACTCATGGCCTGGCTGACCGGGGAACTCCCCGCCAGCCGCCAGGACATCATCGACATCGGCGCAGCCCATTTCGCCGCGACGACACAGCGGCACTAGACCAGCGGCGTGACGGTGGCCACAACCCGTTTCTTAAACCCCCAGTATCACAGCGAGACTACTAGTCTCGCATTCACCGATGGCGCAAAGGAGGGGGGCACCGCGATGGCCGACTCGACGCTCACTTCGCTGCCGCCGCACCATCCACGGTGCCTGGGGTGCGGGCCGGACAACCCGGCGGGTCTGCACCTGGCCGTCTCCCGCGACGGGGACAGCGTGGTCACCGACGTCACCTTCGACGCGCGGCATCGCGGCGCCCCGGGCCTGGCACACGGTGGCGCGATCTCGGCGGCCTGCGACGACCTGTTCGGGTTCGTCCTCTACGTCGTGGAAGAGATGGCCGTCACGCGGAGGTTGACCGTCGACTATCTCGCGCCGGTGCCGCTGGGCCAGCCGCACCGCATCACCGCAGGCCTGCAGCGGCGGCACGGCCGGCGACTCCACCTGGAGGCCACCGGCACCGGCCACGACGGCATCACCCGGTTCACCGCCGAGGCCCTGTTCGTCGTCGTCGACCACAACCACTTCGCCCCGCACGGCCTTGAAGCCGACGTCCAGGCCATGTTCACCCGGCACCAACCACACGACCGCAAGGACCGCTGAGGGCGAACCTCTGTCGTCCCGCACGTCGGCGCCGGGTTCGAGATATGCCCAAGCCCGGAAACCACCACGACTCGGAGGGAGACACGCTATGGCTGAGTACCGCAGCCGGTGGAACACCGATGATGTTGAAGAGTTCCGTGATCTGGCCCGTCAGTTCTGCCGGAAAGAACTGGCCCCGAACCAGCAGCGCTGGGCCGAGCAGAAAAGTGTCGACCGGGACCTCTGGACCACCGCCGGGCAGGTGGGGTTGCTGTGCTTGTCCATCCCGGAGGACTACGGTGGAGGCGGCGGTTCGTTCGCGCACGAGGCCGTACTGCTGGAAGAGCAGGCCGCCAGTGGCGACAGCTGCTGGGGCGTGGGGCTGCACAACGCGATCGTGGCGCACTACATCCTCGCCTACGGCACCGAGGACCAGAAGCAGGCATGGCTGCCCAAACTCGCCTCCGGCGAATGGGTGGGTGCCATCGCCATGACCGAGCCGGGGACCGGCTCGGACCTGCAGAATGTGACGACGAAGGCGATCCGTGACGGCGACAGCTACGTGATCAACGGCGCGAAGACCTTCATCACCAACGGCGGCCAGGCCGACCTGGCGATCGTGGTGACCAAGACCGATCCGTCCCGGGGCGCCGACGGCATTTCGCTGGTCGTGGTGGAATCCGGCCGCGCGGGGTTCCGTCGCGGCCGTGTGCTGGACAAGATCGGCCTGCACGGGCAGGACACCGCCGAGTTGTTCTTCGACGACGTCCGCGTCCCGGCCTCCAACCTCCTCGGCACCGCCGAGGGCCAGGGTTTCGGCCAGCTGATGCAGCAACTCCCGCAGGAGCGGCTGCTCATCGGCATCACCTCGGTCGCCGCCCTGGAAGCGGCTCTGCTCGACACACTCACCTACACCAGGAACCGCCAGGCCTTCGGCAGGGAGATCTTCTCCTTTCAGAACACCAGGTTCACCCTTGCCGAGGCCGCAACCGAGGCCCGGGTCTGCCGCGTGTTCCTCGACGACTGCATCAGCCGCCACCTCGACGGCGGCCTCGACGTGGCCACCGCCGCCATGCTCAAGTGGTGGTGCAGCGACCGAGCCATGCACGTGATCGACAACTGTCTCCAACTCCACGGCGGCTACGGCTACATGAGCGAGTACCGCATCGCCCGCGCCTGGACCGACCAGCGCGTACAGAAGATCTACGGCGGCACCAACGAGATCATGAAGGAAATCATCGCCCGCACCCTGTAGCTCGAAGGACCCGTCACCATGCCATCCGGCTGTCGCACCACGTCGCGGTGCCGGAGACGTCGAGGTGGGGCAGGGCGTTGGCGACATCTACGTCCGGTCAACGACGCCGCCCAGGGAATCGGGGCCGCAATCGCGATCGCCGGCAGTCTGCTCGCCAGCAGCTACCGCACCCACCTCGGTGCCACCACCGCCACGCTGCCGACCCAGGTGCGCGGCGGTGCCACCGACTCCCTGTCCAAGGCAGTGCACCGCACCGTCATCGCCACGATCCCGCTGACCCTGTGGGCACCCGCATACCACTCACACATCGCATAGACCGCCCGCGATTAGTACAGGAGCCACCCGTGACTGACCAGCAGCACATCACTGACTACCCGCACGAGTTGGCCGGGCACTGCGGCTCCGGGGCGCTGCGCGACCTGCTGCACTGGGCCGGTTTGTCTTACGAGTCCACACCCCTCGACGAGGGCACCATCTTCGGTCTCGGCGGCGCGCTCGGCTTCACCTACCTGCGCCATCCGGCTATGACCCCACCGATCTACCTGGTCGGCCGCGGCCCCGACCTCACCGTCGACTTCACCCGCCGTCTCGGAATCACCGCCACCCACGACACCACCGACGACCCCGACGAAGGCTGGGCCTGGGTCCGCGACGAACTTGACCAGGGCTACCCCGTGTTGTGCTGGGCCGACATCGCCGAACTCCCCTACCTGCGGGTCCGGCTGAGCATGAGCCGCCACGACATCGTCATCGTCGGCTACAACGACGACAGCCACACCGCCACCGTCGTCGACAATGACCGCCCCGACCCGCAACACGTCCCCTACGATGCGCTCGCCCGCGCTCGGGCGTCCACCGGCTTTCCCACCCCTACCCGGCACACCACCTACCGGCTGCGCTACCCCACCCAGCTGCCGCCCCTCGCCGACGTCACCGCTGACGCCTGCCACGCGGCCGCCCGAGCTCTGCGCGACCCCGAACCAATGTTTGACAGCATTACCCACGGCACTCCAGGTCTGGTGGAGGGACACGGTGTGGACGGCGTAGCTACCTTCGTCGACGACCTCAGCCGCTGGCCCGAACTGTTCTCCTCCGACCAGCTCGACACCACGCTGTTCGCCCTGGCCGCCTTCATCGAGAAAGCCGGGACCGGCGGAGGCCTGTTCCGCCGACTGCAAGCCGACTACCTCAGCTACCTGGCCCGCCGCACACAGCTGTCGACCGCTCGGCAAGCCGCCGACACCTACACCCGACTCGCCCGCCTGTGGAGCGACCTCGCCGCCATCGCCACCAGCAAAACCGACGCGCTCACCCGCATCCACACCATCCACGCCGCCGCCCGCCACTTGCCCGCACTGGAGCAACGCGCCGCGGACGACCTCCAGATCCTCGCCCGCGACCTCACCGCGGGAGACACCAACGGCGCGGACCCTGGCTAGCCGGGGAGCGCGCGAGAGAGCGTACTCGGCGAAACGGCCGGTCCACCGCGTCAGCCCCGCCCGCGTCAGCCGTAGCGCAGGGGCTTCCGGGAGGGCTGGTCAAGCACGCGGGAGGCCAGCCAGGCGAGACCGTCCGCGGTGTGCGCTGGGGTCTGCGAGGGTTGCATGACGTGGCTGAGGACTGTCCGGACGATCGCGTCGACCACCACACCGATCTGCTCAACTGTGAGCCCTGGCCGGTAGGACGCCACGCGGTGTGTGAGCATTGCTTTGGTCCGGGTGATCAGGGTGCCCGCCTGTGTGGTCAGCAGTGGGAGTAGTTCGGTGTCCGTGCCATGGGTGGCGGAGGCGATCGCGCGGAGCAGGAGATTGTCGGCGGCGAGTTCCAGCACGTTACGCACCGCGGCATAGATCGCCTCGACGAGGTCGGTTGGGTGGCGGTCGAAGGCGTCGCCGACGACGGTGAGGAACCGGTCCAGCTCGTGGGCGACCATGGCGTCGGCCAGCGCGGCCTTGGACCCAATCTCGTTGTAGACGGTCTGGCGGCTGACGCCGACGTGTTCGGCCAGCCGCGCCATGGTGACCGCCGACCAGCCGGTGCGAGCTGTCAACTCGATCGCCGCGGCGATGATCGGCTGCCGGTACTGGCCGCCCACGGCGGACGCGGCTGAGAGAGTCCCGCCCATGGCCGCCATCCTAGGCGACCGCCCCGGTGGTGGCCGCGAACGCGACCGCTTCCGCCCACGACCCCCGGGCGGCGATGCGCCGCCGGTACTTCATGATCTCGCGCGGCCGGTCCACGGTGAGCGCGCCGACGATCCGGTCGCCGCGCCGGTACAGCGCCGTGAACCCGGCCTCGGCCGGCACGGCGACCACCACCTCCTCGGCGCGTGAAGTGCCGACGAACTGGATGCGGTGGCCGTACCAGTCGGACCAGAAGTAAGGCACTGCCGCCAGTGGGCGCGCGGCGGCCGGGTCGAGGGCGTGTCGGGCGGCGGCCGCTCCCTGCTCGGCGGCGTTCGTCCAGTGCTCTAGTCGCATCGACTCGTCGTCGAACAGCGGGTTGACCACATGGGCCACGTCGCCCGCCGCGTACACACCCGATAGGCCGGTTGACAGGGTGGCGTCGCAGACCACGCCGCGGTCACGCTCGTGCAACGGCACGCCGCTGCCCTCGAGCCAGCGGGTGGCCGGGTAGACCCCGGTACCGGCCACGACGAGGTCCGCGGGCAGGACCTCCCCGGTGGACAACCGCACCCCGGTCACCACGCCATCCGCCGCCTCCAGCCGCATGACCTGGGTGGACAACCGCAGGTCAGTGCCCGCCGCGCGGTGCAGGTCGGCGCAGACGGAGCCAACCTGCCGCCCGACCGAGCGGACGAGTGGCAGGTCCAGCGTCTCGACGACCGTGACCGGCAAGCCCCGCTTGCGTGCCGCGGAGGCGACCTCCGAACCGATGAAGCCGGCGCCGATCACGACGGTGCGCGCGCCCCGATCCAACCCGGCGCGTACCGCGGCGGCGTCCTGCGCCGTCCGCAAGGTGTGGACTCCGGCGCAGCCATCGGAGCCGGGGAACCGCCGTGCCGTGGCGCCGGTCGCGAGCACCAACGCCTCGTAGCGCACCATCGTGCCGGACACCGACACTTCCCGAACCTCGGTGTCGAGCCCGTCCGCAGGTGCTCCCAGCATCAGCTCGACACCGAGGTCCTCGCGCAACTCAGTCTCGCTGCGGAAGGGCTCCACACTGGCGGGGCCGTCCGGGTCGAGGAACGCCTTCGACAGCGGTGGCCGGTCGTAGGGCAGCTGTTCCTCCGCGCCGATCAGCACAATCCGGCCGTCGTAGCCGACGCGGCGCGCGGACTCCACCGCGCGCAGCCCAGCCAGCGAAGCGCCGACCACCACGAGTGTCACGGTCAGTCCCTCAGCTTCAACGCGAGCACCGGACAGGCGTCGACCGCAGCGGTGAGGTCCTGCCGGTGTTCCTCGTCTGGGTGTTCCTCGTGCACGACGACCCTGCCGTCATCGCCCACCTCGAAGAAGTCGGGCGCCATCGCCTCGCACATACCGAGGCCCTCGCACCTGTCCCGGTCGGCTTCAATCCGCATCACGCGCTCACCCGCCCCGGGGCCACGAAGTCGACCTTCTCCCGGACGCCGCAATCCGGGCAGCACCAGGAGTCCGGGATCGCCGACCACGGCGTGCCCGCAGGGAACCCTTCGCGCGGGTCGCCGAGCTTCTCGTCGTAGACATAGCCGCAGCCGGGGCACATCCCGCCGTCCGTCGCGTCACCTCCGGCGTCGGCGGCGACGACTTCGGGCGCGTCGGTGGCGCCATACCGGACGAGTACCTTCGCCCGCTTGCCCGGCTGGATGTTGGCGCGGCTGATGTCGCCGTCGAAGTGGGCGACCACGCGCGGGTCCATCACCCGGCGCCACAGCGGCGGGATGAGCGCCAACACGATCATCCCGGCGTACCCGGTGGGCAATACCGGCGACTCGGCGAAGTCGCGCAGTGTCTGGTATCGGCGGGTGGGGTTGGCGTGGTGGTCGCTGTGCCGCTGCAGGTGGTAGAGCAGGACGTTCGTGGCGATGTTGTTGGAGTTCCAGCTGTGACTGGGATCGACCCGCTCGTAGCGGCGCCGCTTAGGCGTGCCCACCTGCTGGCGCAGCATCCCGTAGTGCTCCATGTAATTCACGATCTCCAGCAGCGAGAACCCGATCACCGCCTGGATCAGCAGGTAGGGAACAATGCCGACGCCCAGCCACGCGATCATCGCGGTCCACAGCACGGCCGACATCAGCCACGCGTTGAGCACGTCGTTGCCGATCCGGAACGGGTGCTGCCCACGACGTGCGTAGCGGTTACGCTCCAGCTCCCAGGCCGACTTCAACGAACCGAAGACGGTACGCGGCCAGAATCGGTAGAAGCTTTCCCCCACGCGGCTGCTCGCCGGGTCCTCCGGAGTCGCCACGCGCACGTGGTGGCCGCGGTTGTGCTCGATGTAAAAGTGCCCATAGAAACTCTGCGCCAGCGCGATCTTCGACAACCACCGCTCATGGCTCTCCTTCTTGTGCCCGAGCTCGTGCGCGGTGTTGATACCGATCCCGCCGATACACCCGATCGTGGCGGCCAGGCCGATCTTGTCCACGACAGACAGCTCTCCCCGCGCGATCAGCCAGAACGCGAAAATGAACGCCGCGTACTGGATAGGCAGGAACAAGTAGGTGATCCAGCGGTAGTAGCGGTCGTTCTCGAGTTGCTCGATAACATCGTCGGGCGGATTGCTGCGGTCCAGGCCGGCGACCAAGTCGATCGCCGGGACCACGAGCAGGATCACGATCGGACCGATCCAGAACCACACGCCCCAGCCGGTCACCGCGTGCATCGCGATCGCCAGGAACGCCAGTGACGGCACCACCAGGCCGATCAGCCACAGGTAGCGCTTGCGGTCAGTCCACTGCTGCGTCGAGCCAGCGGGCACCGTTGCCTTCTTACCGCTCATCTCACCCTCCTCAGCTAGTTGACAAAACCGTACAACACGTACAGCGCTCTTGACAAGATTGGAGATTGTGTAAAAGTACCCGCCATCGTCGCGCAGGTCCCGGGCGAACCTACTGAACTGAGACACCTCTGCAGCACGACGACCGCCGCGTTCCAATGGATGTGAATCCAGGCGCGTTCCGGACGGAGGCGGCGCCCAAGCTGGCCAGCTTGGGCGGCCATCGTCGCGGGAGAGGACCGCAGGTCTGGGGCCATGGAACGTCTACTGCGTCGGTACCGTCGTCTCCGCCCGCACGGGGACGTTTGTTCTCGGTTACTGTGGTGGCAAATGCCGTGGTCCAGGCTGCCATCGTCGGGCGTCAGCGAACACGGTGGAACCCGGTGCGGCGCCCTCCGGCGCCGTAGCCAATCCCGCGACACCCAGGGTCAGATCTTTGATGCCGAGGTCTGCCGAGACCACCTACACGCCTTCGCCGATCTCATCGACGGCCCGCTGACCCACCTGCCTTGCGGTCACGTACGTCGGAACTGCGGGCGACCCGACGGGCGAGTTCTCATCGGCGGCCGACGCGGCCTGACCGCACACCCGGTGTGTCCGTGAAACTGGGGCAAGCTCACTGATTACCGCAATCAAAGCCGCAGCCGCGTAGATGGCTGGTGCGGGGTGTACCGGGACGGCGAATTGAACCCGGCGGGCGGGATCGAAGGTGCAGTGGCACCACGGAGTCAAGCGGCGATTGGAGAACTTCATCGGCCCGCGTGTTATCTCCAGGTCGCTGCCGAAAGACGTGGTAGGAGCCCTATGGCGAGCTGAGCGGACGTTGGGCGCGGCTGGTTCAAACAGGTGCTGGCGGGGTCGCTACTCGGCGGGTTGACGATGTCCTGCTCGCCTTGGTGGGCGGCTCGGGTGGGCGACGATCGGTCGTGTCACGTGTCGGGAGTGGCTGGGAGGTGGTTGAGGTAGTCGAGCAGGGCAGTGGTAAAGAAGTCGTTGTCGTCGCCGACGATCATGTGGCCGGTGTTGGCGATGGTCATGCTGCTGGCGGTGGGGATGCGATCGAGGAGGTGCTCGACGGAGCCTTGGTCGATGACGTCGGACAGTTCGCCGCGGATGAGCAGGGTGGGTGCGGTGATCTGGTGCGCCGCGTCATCGATTTGGCGCAGGGTGTCGGTGAACGCAGCGGGATCGGCCATGAACTGGAGAAGTTGGGGATCCCAGTGCCAGTACCAGCGCCCGTCGCGATGTTTGCGGAGGTTCTTGCGCAGCCCGCGGGTGCTGCCGGGCGTGGTTCGATGCGGGTTGTAGTCCGCGAGCGCGGCGGCGGCGTCGTCGAGGGTGGCGAATCCCTCGCGGTGTTGACCCATGAATCTGAGGATGCGTTCGGCGCCGGTGGTGTTCATCTGCGGGGCGATGTCGACCATGACCAGGGCGCGGCCGAGGTCGTGGTGCGCTTGGGCGACCAGGGCGGTGAGGCCGCCCATGGAGGCTCCGACGAGCACGGGCCTGTCCTCGCACGTTCGGCCGATGTGGGTGAGGTCGTCGACGAGGTGCTCGAGGGTGTAGCCGTCGGGGCAGGCCCAGTCGCTGTCGCCATGGCCTCGGGCGTCGAGGGTCAGCGCGGACCAGCCGTCGGCGGCGAGGCGGGCGGCGGTGCGCTGCCAGGATTTGCGGGTCTGTCCGACGCCGTGGAGCAGGATGGCAGTGCCGCGCGGGTGGGTGCTCGTGTCCGGTGTCCAGTGGTCGCCGGCGAGAGTGATGCCTTTGCACTGGTAGTGGACGGTGGTGGGGCCAGTGGTCACGGGCTGAACCTCTTCTGGGTGTTGTCTCGCGCGAACTGTCGACCGCTCGGGCTGTGCGGCGCGGCAGACCACGCGGTTTAAGACTGACAGTATCGGTCCTAGACTATTAGTTAACAGGCCAGATGTGGGGACTGTGTGACGATCAATTACACGAACTCAACGGCTGCTGGCTGTAGGAGAGAGAGGGGACTCGATGTCGCCCAACGCCGCGATGCCCGCCCAGTCGGAGCCCGGGAATGCTGGCCAGGATCCCCGGCCCGCGCGTTCTCGCGCGCTGCTGATCGACGCGGCCACCCGGTTACTGACCGAGGGCGGTATCGACGCGGTCACCATCGACGCAGTGACGCGCGTCGCCAGCGTTTCTCGCGCAACCCTCTACCGGCACTTCGGCACCGGCACCGAGTTGTTGGCGGCCGCGTTCGAGCAGCTCCTACCGCCGGTGCCGCCCGCCCCGGAGAGCGGGACACTGCGCGAGCGGCTGCTCGCGCTGCTGGCCAAGCAGGCCGCGCTGATCGAGCACGCTCCGCTGCACCTGACGCTGCTGTCGTGGCTGGGCTTGAGCATGTCCACGGCCGGACCCGTCGACAACGTCGACAACGGTGAGCCCGAGAGCGACCGGCCGCGACTGCATACGTTGAAGCGCCGACTCATCGCCCAGTACCGCGAGCCGTTCGACGCCGTCCTGTCCGGTGCCGGCCTGCGCGAGGTCATCGACACCGATCAGGCGCTAGCGCAGCTGGTCGGCCCGCTCATCTTCAACCGGCTGGTCACCGGACGAGCCAGCGGCGCGACGTTCTGTGCCCGGATCATCGACGACTTCCTCGCCGCCCACACGGTGAGCTGACCGAACCGTGCGAGCCGGGACTGTGCGTTATTGTCTCCGGCGCAAGACTGCTAGTCTCGGTACAGGACTCCTAGTCTTATTGAGTCGCGTGCCGCATCGAAGGCTCCGGCCGGTGAGCACGCCGCAAAGAAGGTGGTCGGTCATGGCAACGGTGTCGAGGCATGCAGCCGACTCGGGTGCGAGCGTTGGGGGCGGACGGACCCGGTGGCGCCGCTTCGTGGGACTGCTGACGCCGGCATTGATCGTGGTGGTGCTGATGGTCGGCGGGATGATCAACGGTGTGCTGCCGATCTCCATCGCGGCGGAGGGTCAACGCCGTATCAAGATCGAAATCGATGAGATGTCGGCGACCGGCTACGGGACTTTTCCTCAGTTCTTCGAAACCCAGGACGGCCGCAAGCACACCGTCGTGGTCGTCGGGCTCTCCGGTGTCCGCGCGACCGGGCTGTGCGGCTCGGGCAAGGCGCGAACCCCCTTCGGAGACTATGTGCTGCGGGTCGAGACCAGAGGCGATCAGCGACTGCAGGCCGATGACGTCAAGTTCGCTATCGAGAACATCGACGGCGCTGACCTGGCCGGGGGCACCCTCACGTTGAACCGCCACGACACCGCGCCTGACGGCACGCCGGTGGACTCCGGGCACGAGGGAACGCTCCCGATCACCGCGCGGTCGGTGCTGCTGGACCTGCACGCCGACGTCCGCTGGGTCACCACCAGCGGGCTGAAACTGTCCGCGGTCGACCTGACCGCCGGGACCGACGTCAAGGAGTGCTTCTAGTGGAGCTGTCCTGGGGTCGTTGGTGGGCGGCCTCGGTTCGGTGGCGGCGGGGCCGACCGTTCTGGGGTGGCGTGGTCACTCTGGCCGGTGGGCTGATCATCCTGCTGTTACCCGCCAACCAGTTCACCGTGCTGGCGCTGCCCGGTGTCGCGGGGCTGGCCGGGTTCCTGCTCGGTGGGCTGATCGCGGCCATGGGCCCGCTGCTGTGGTTTCTCCCCGAGCAGCGAGTCATGCTCGGCATCGCAATCGTCCTGCTCGCCCTCGCCTCATTCGTCTATTCCAACCTCGGCGGCTTCCTGATCGGCATGCTGCTGAGCATTATCGGCGGCAGCCTCGGGTTCGCCTGGACCCCCAGCGCGACGAAACGACCAACACCGCCGCACCCACGACCCTCTCCGACCCCGAGGCCCCGCTCCTGACGGGACCGTAACGCGAGCTGCACCTCTCTGTGTCAAGCGGCTGGTGTCAGAGAGGGAACCAACTTGTTGAATCTGGGCAGAGATCGTGGTCTGCAGCCATGATCTTTGAGGCTGTGATTCGGATTCCTACTCGGGGGCGGAATGATCGCCCTCGGTGTGTTGCTCTGGACCCAGCCCCAACACCACGCACCGCTCGGCGTCGCGCTCGTCCTGACGGCTCTGGCCTCGTTCCTCTACACCAACCTGGGCGGCTTCCTGCTCGGCATGCCCGCCGCTGGCGTTGCTGCTGTCGGTTGAGTCAGCGGGTCATCGTCATGGCCGCCACCATCACTCCTGAGTGGAAGGGGGTGATGACATGACCGATGATGCAGAGAAGCGGCACCTGTCCAATCCGCTGGGCGCGGACAGTGTCCATCGGATCGGCCGCTACACCTACGAACGGGCTCGCGATTCCTGAGAGTGGACGACGGGGGTGTACCTGATTCACGGCTACGAACCGGGCGAGATCGAGCCAAGTACGCAGTTGCTGCTAGAGCACAAACACCCGGAGGAACGGCCTCGCGCCAACGAGGTACTCGACAAGGCGCTGGCAACCGGCGAGCCATTCTCCTACTACCACCGCATCATCGATACACATCAGCAGGTACGACACGTGGTCGTGCTCGGCGAGGGCCACCATGACGAACAGGGCCAGGTGCAACGGGTATCCGGATACATTGTGGACCTCACGGAGAGCCCGACCTGGACGTCCAGACCGAGGTGGACCACCAACTGGACGCCGCGCTCAGCACTCGAGCAGTGATTGAACAGGCCAAAAAAACGTTGATGCTGACCTACAGCATTGATAATGCTGTGGCGTGGTCACTGTTGCGCTGGCAATCGCAGGAACACAACGTGAAAGTGCGTGAACTCGCCGCCTGACTGGTCGATGGTATGACGAAACAGCAACACATCTCGGAGCAGAGCAATCAAGAGTTCACTCACCACTTCCTCACCCTGGCCGAGTGCCCCCGCTCCAACTGAGCAACCGAGCGGCTGACGTGTCCTGCTGCGAATCATTCACATCCTGCTATGCGGAAGGGGAAGCTCGCCGACGCCGACATATCCTCCCGGCTCGCCACGTGGCGTGGATGATGGCGTCGTGCATCTGTCGCAGCGGCCGGGCTGGACTCTTCGTCCCTGCTGGCCTCGGTGCGATCAGCGGTAGCTGACTCGCATCTCCAGGGAATAGATACTGGTCTTTTTGGTCTTGTCCTTGACGTGGTATCGCCAGGGCACTTCGTGGGTATTCCGTCGCTTGAAATTCAGCCTGAACCGGGTCTGCGTCGCGACCGTCGTTCGCTGATGGCGGTAAGTAGTTGTTGATCTGAGGCCATAAAATGGTAGCCACGATGCCGAACAGTCGGAACGATCGCGTCGCTGCTCCAGTTGCCTCGTCACCCGTAACTCCACATGCGGTTGATGCTCACTCAGCATGGGGCATTCACTGGGCAGCAGACTACCGATCTTTCTGCTTGTTGATCTGGTGGTCGTGCCACTTCCCCGGCAAGGTGCCTTTCTCCCTCTCGGGATCTGGATCGCCGCCGTAGGGGCGCATACCACTTGAGGCGACGCGCGTATCCAACTCATTACTCTGGTCGTGATCGGCCTCAGGCTCGGGCTGCTCGTCATCGTTGTGCTCGCCGGATGGGCTTTTCCTGATCGGGTCCGGCCTGTCTGGTCGAGAGGAGTCGTGCTCAGGTCCAGTGGTCATCGCGATTCAGCTCTTCCCTCGGGGCTTCCCTAACACTCGGTTAGCACCCCGCGCCATTGACCGGTTCGTCGAAGAGTGGCGATCCGCTGCCGCTCCACCCGAGACAGATACCGGCTCGACCGGGTCTCCTCGGCAACCAATGCGGGTGGAAGCTCGCCGTTCTCCGCCCGCCAGCGGTAGCCGGTTTTACGGCCAATCCCGCGATCTGGCACGCCTCCACCGTCCCTACACCCGCCAGAACCAACTGCCAGTACCGCGACTCAAGATCCAACCGCCGCTTCGCTCCACGCCTCGTCATCAGTACGCCCTCTTCTACCAGGAGTGTTGCGACAAGTACTGGAACCCAAGCCGAACCAGGGGGTCAGATTTCGACCGGCGTTGACAGGGCGCATATCCGCTACTTGCCGCGCGGGTCGCTGCTTGGTCCCTGTTCGTCAGGCTGGGTGAGCGCGGCCCCGAGTTCTTCGGGTGCGGCGGGCTGGGGGCGCTGTTTGACGGGGGTGCGGTGGCTTTCGTTTCGGAACTTTTCGACGAAGTGGGGGTAGTGCAGTTCGAAGGCTGGTCGTTCGGAGCGGATTCGGGGCAGGTCGTAGAAGTTGTGCCGCGGGGGTGGAGACGTCGTCGCCCATTCGAGCGAGTTGCCGTACCCCCAGGGGTCGTCCAGGTCGGTGGGTTCGCCGAAGCGCCAGCTGCGGACGACGTTCCAGATGAACGGCAGCACGGAGGCACCCAAGATGTAGGACCCGATGGTGGACACCATGTGCAACCCGGTGAAGCCGTCGCTCGCAAGGTACTCGGCGTAACGGCGGGGCATTCCCTCCGCCCCGAGCCAGTGCTGCACGAGAAACGTCGTGTGAAAGCCGATGAACGTGGTCCAGAAGTGCAGCCTGGCCAGTGGCTCGTCCATCATCCGACCGGTGATCTTGGGAAACCAGAAGTAGATCCCGGCGAACGTCGCGAACACGATGGTGCCGAACAGGACGTAGTGGAAGTGCGCGACCACGAAGTAGCTGTCGGTGACGTGGAAGTCGACTCCCGGCGCCGCGAGCAGCACGCCGGAGAGCCCGCCGAACAGGAACGTCACCATGAACCCGATCGACCACAGCATCGGTGACTCGAAAGTCAGCTGCCCCTTCCACATAGTGCCGATCCAGTTGAAGAACTTGATCCCGGTCGGCACCGCGATCAGGAATGACAGGAACGCAAAGAACGGCAGCAGCACAGCGCCTGTCGCGTACATATGATGCGCCCATACGGCGAGTGACAGGCCGGTGATGGCGACCGTCGCCCAGACCATCAACTTGTAGCCGAACAGTGGTTTTCGGCTGAACACCGGCACGATCTCGCTGATGATGCCGAAGTACGGCAGGGCCACGATGTAGACCTCGGGGTGACCGAAGAACCAGAACAGGTGCTGCCACAGGATCGCGCCACCGTTGGCCGGGTCGAACACGTGTGCGCCGAGGTGACGGTCTGCCAGCAGCCCGAACAGCGCCGCCGTAAGGATCGGGAACGCCGCGAGTACCAGCACGCTGGTGAACAGGATGTTCCAGGTGAAGATCGGCATCCGCCACATCAACATGCCGGGCGCGCGCAGACAGGCGATCGTGGTGATCATGTTGACCGCACCCAGGATCGTGCCGAGGCCGGTGATGATCAGACCCACCGCCCACAGATCCCCGCCCACTCCCGGGCTGTACGCCGCAGTGGACAGGGGTGTGTAGGCGAACCAGCCGAAGTCGGCGGCACCACCAGGCGTGAGGAAGCCGCCGATGGTGATGAGCGCTCCGAACAGGTACAGCCAGTAGGAGAGTGCGTTCAGTCTCGGGAACGCGACGTCCGGCGAGCCGATCTGCAACGGCACAAGGAAGTTGGCGAAGCCGAACACGTTCGGCGTCGCGTACAACAGCATCATGATGGTGCCGTGCATGGTGAACAGCTGGTTGTACTGCTCTGGAGAGAGGAACTGCAGCCCTGGGTAACCCAGTTCGGTACGCATCAGCAGAGCCATGAGACCGCCGATCAGGAAGAACCCGAACGAGGTCACCAGGTAGAGGATGCCGATCTGCTTGTGATCGGTCGTCCTGATCAACCGCAACAGCACCTGCCCAGGCGGCTCGGCACGACGCGGCGCATGCGGCATCGGCGCCGGTGAGTAGGTGCTCCTCGATGTCTGCGTCACGGGTTCAACTGCCCTCGCTCGCGTCACTGGCAACTCACATCCACTAATGGCGGCACAGGAGTACCCGGCGCCGCTGCTCTTACACCCGCAGTACCCAGGTCTCGGCTTCACCCGCTCCGTGTACGCGCCCGCCTTGCACGAGAAGCACCGTGGCCCCGATCGAAGCGGCAGCACTCAGGGGAACGAGGAGCGCCGGGTGGACCACTGTCAACACAGACAACAACATGGGCCACGTCCTTCCAGAGCCGCTCTGGAGGGGACGTGGCCCATGCCGCTCCCCGGTATCGGGACACTGACCATACCGATTCCGGGGGCTCGGAGCGGTCAGCGTTGCTGACCGTTGGCGTTGGCAACTCGCCTGTGTCAGGTTCGCTCCGTAATTGACGATTGCGATAGCAGACCGCAGCTCTTGGATCGCCAGTGGTGATGCTCGTCGGTCTCCATGCCGTCTGGCCTGAACGGCTACCCCCGCCCGGGTAGGGCAAACGGCGTCGTCAATGTGACAAGCGGCGATATAGCAAGCGCTGATCTCATGCGGAAAGCCGGGAGCGAGATCGCAGTGGTGCCTACGCGTCAGTCCGAGGGTCAGAGCAATCGTGGCTACGCTTCCGCGGCTCGGTCTGCACGCGTCCACAGCCCGAACTCCCAGTCACTCGAGTGGATCCTGCAGTGGGTCCTGAGCACCGGTGCCAGGGAGGCATATGCCTGCGATAGCCGTCATCGTCGCTAACGACGCCGCGGGCTTCGCGTCATGCCGCATCAGTTGAATTGATAGCACCCGTGTCGGTCGATGACAGGGCGTCCAGCACGAGATGGATCGCGACGCCGAGTACGACGTGCCCAACGAGACCGCGCGCGTGGGTTTGCCAGGGGTAGGCTTTCGCTGGTCCAGTGACGCGAAGCAGTGGGCCGGCGATTTCATCGTTGACGACGAACAAGCCGAATCCCGAGAGCGCGCGCTCACGCCTGCTCTGCTGTGTCGAGACCCTTGATGTCGTGGTCAATGTCCACGGCCAGTGATCACATCGCGGATACGATCCACCAGGCCGACACCGGGGGCCAGCATTTGCAGCGCAGCACCCTCCTTCGGACTGTTCGGGTGGGGCCGGGTAGGCGACATCTGCGCCGATTCCTGAGCGCGAACGCCAAGGGTGACCAGCTCGTCGTTCGAGCACGTTTTCTGCATCAGTGGGAACAGCATGAACTCTTGCTCGTGTACCACGGCCTTCACCTGCCCCATCAGAGTATGGATTGTGGGCCAGAAGTGAGGGTCGTCCGGATCCAGGCCTTCGAGCTCCTTCATCGTCTGCTCCGCTTCTGCCAGCGCCGCGATCTCCCGGTCCGCGATCTCGTCGCCGCCGGGCAACCGGTCACGGACGAAGGGAAAGAGGTGGATCTCCTCGACGACGGAGTTCTTCATCAGCCCAATCACAGCCTGCTGCACCAGGCCCCGGGCCTGCTCACTCGGAGCGTTGCGCAGCTTCTCGAGTTGGCTGAACAACAGGGAAACCTGCCGCTGCTGGCCGATGAGATACGTGATGATGCTGGGCGGCGCAATGGTGGCTGTCATGCAATATCCGTACCCGCGCCAGCACACGCCAAACCGGCTTACCCCAGCACGAGTAAACGTCGGCGGAGCGATCAGTACCTGGTCACCGAGTTGGAGCACCCGTGCGCAGCGGGTGGGAACCGAATACGTCGGGAAGGGACCACACTGGGGCTGATCGGCGCGGGTTTGCAGCGGGGACAGCGGTTCGTGTCGGGTTGACATCGATTCGGTCGCACGACCTATCCGCGGTTCACGCTGACCCGCTCCTGCTGGGCCCACACGATTGGGACCGGTGGGCCGGGGTACTCGGGTGTGATGAAACGAGCGCTGTGGCAGGGCCTGGTTGCCGGCGCGGCCGGGGTGGTGGTGATGACGCTGGGCGAGAAGGTGGAGCAACGCCTGACCGGACGCCCCGATTCCCACGTTCCGGCACGAGTTCTGCAACGCCTGACCGGGATGAGGGAACGACCGCGACGACAACCTGTGCCGGTGAACTGGGCGATGCACGTCGGCCAGGGTGTACTGCTCGGCGTACTACGTTCGGTCATGGCGCATGCCGGGCTGCGCGGTCCGTGGTCCTCGGCGAAGTTCGCTGTGGTCCGGCTGACCAATGACCAGATTCTGGAGAACGCCACCGGCGTCGGTGCCCCACCACCCTCGTGGCCCCGGCAGGAACTGGTGGTGGACCTAGTGCACAAGACCGTATATGCCTTCGCCACCGGCATCGTGGCCGATGTCCTGGCCGCTCGTTCCGGACCCGGCCCCGGTCAGAGTCACGCCTCAATGCGCCCCGGCCGCCGGTCCGATGTGGACCCGCTGCCCCGCGACCACGCCTACAGTCGATAGCCGCACAAGGCGACGCACGACAGCGTCGCTGCACCGGCGGACCCTGCCGACACGAGATACCGACACAACCGAGGGTTGACACTGACCATGACCGGACCAGTTCGACCCGGCCCCTCCGAAACCCACTCCATGCCCGGGCGGTCGATGGCGGTGTGTGCGCTGCTCGGTGCGGCGGTGATGGCCGCGGTCGACGAGATCGTCTTTCACCAAATCCTGGCCTGGCACCACTTCTTCGACCGCTCCACTCCGGCGGTCGGCCTGCTTTCGGACGGCCTGCTGCACACCGCCGAGTTGCTGGGCCTGGTGGCCGGCTTCGTCCTGTACGCCGACCTGCGCCGCCGCCGCGCTCTGGCGCCGACCCACGCCTGGGCGGGGTTGTTTCTCGGCCTGGGCGGCTTCCAACTCTTCGACGGCATCGTCGATCACAAGGTGCTGCGCATCCACCAGGTCCGCTACGGCGTCGACACCATCCTGCCCTACGACCTGGCCTGGAACGCCGCCGGGCTGGTGCTGCTGGCCATCGGCGTCGCCTTGGCCGTGCGCGCCCGCCGACGCACTCCAGCCGATGCGGCGGGCGCGTGACTGCCACACACATTCAGCACGCGCCAGCTCATCTCGGCATCGCAGCGATTGAACTGGTCATCGCCGCGACCGCCTGCGCGGCGGTGCTCGGCTACCTGCTGGCTGCCACCCGCCTGCGCCGTCGCGGCGATATGTGGCCCAGGCGACGGGACGTCTTCTTCCTCGCGGGCGGTAGCGCGCTGGTCTGCGCCGTGCTGATCCCGCTTCCGGGTGAACCGTTCACCGGGCACATGACCCAGCACCTGATCACCGCGATGATTGCGCCACTGCTGCTGGTCCTGTCCCGCCCGCTCACCCTCACCCTGCGCGTCCTTCCCCCCGGCCGAGCGCGGCGCGCCCTGCTGACGATGGCGCACTCCCGGCCCGCGGCCTGGCTGGTCTTCCCGCCACTGGCCGCGCTGCTGGACATCGGCGTCCTGTGGCTGCTCTACCGCACCCCGCTGTACGCCGCAACCCAACACCAGCCGCTCGTACACGCGGCGGTCCACGCCCACGTCCTGATCGCCGGGCTGCTATTCACCTTCGCCGTCTGCCAACTCGACCCGCTGCGCCACCGCTGGAACCTCGCCTGGCGCGCGACCACGCTGCTGGCCGCCGGAGCAGCCCATGCCATCCTCGCCAAAACCCTCTACGCCACACCCCCGCCCGCAACCGCCGTCACCACCGACGACCTGCACACCGCCGCCCAACTGATGTATTACGGCGGCGACCTGGTCGAGATCGCCCTCGCCGCCACCGTCGCCATCACCTGGTACACCACGACCGGCCGCGCCCACACTCGACGCCGGCGCCAACCGGCTGCGGCCTCCTGACGAACACCCACGCTCGCCCGCCGCCCCCCTTTCCGGCGTATTCGGCTCCGACCCCCGTGGGGGAAGCCTGGTAGGAACCAGGCATCCCCCGACGACAATCACTCCTGAGTGTCGGTAGTCCCGGTGGCAGGGTTCATCGAGGCGGCCGACGGCGGCGGGGTGCCGTACAGCCGCGGGTCACCGGGAGGCAGCACCGGCCGGTCGCCGTGCGGCTCCGGATTGTCCGTGTAGCTGAAGTTGCGCCCGCTGCCATCGGGCATCTCCCCCGAAGCCCACCTGCCCGCACCGGCTTCGGCGCCATCGCTGCAGTTCATGTACTGGCTGACGAAGTCGAGGTTCTGCTCGGACTCGTTCGGGAACGCCTCGGGCACCGGCAGGCCCTCCAATCCGTCCGCCTTGAGTTCCTCGATCGCCGCCAGCCACTGCTGCTGGTGCATGTGGTCGCGGGCGAGGTTGAACCGCAGCATCGCCTTGACGCCGGGATCGTCGGTCATGTTGTACAGCCGTGACACCTGCAACCTGCCCTGCATCTCCGCCGTCGCATTGAGGTGGAAATCGGCCATCAGGTTGCCGGAGGACGTGGTGTACGCGCCCAGCCACGGCACCCCGCTGCTGTCCTGGTAGTAGCCCCCGCCGCCGTTGTTGATGAGATGCTGCGGGTTGGACCCGCCGTAGATGGCCGCGGTCATCGGATTGTCCGACACGGCCGCCTCCTGCACCGACATCGGCGCACCCTCGTTCAGCCGCGCGATCATTGTGCAGATCATCTCGACGTGGGCCAGCTCCTCGGTACCGATGCCCAGCAGCATGTCCTTGTACTTGCCCGGCATCCGGCAGTTCCAGCCCTGCTGCAGATACTGCAGCGCGACGGTCAGCTCACCCCATTTTCCCCCGAGGATCTCCTGCAGACGTTTCGCGAAGGCAGGGTCAGGGCCATCCGGTTTGGCCTCGAACTGCAAGGTCTGAACATGATAGAACATTGCACTCCTTCTCACGGCTTCGATTGCACACGTCACTTTCGGCCGCGACGCATTCGAGAAGAGTTCCCCTTGCGTGCTCGCCTATGCTCCGAACCGCTGACCTTTCTGGCCGAACAGATACTTCGGCAGGACTGCCAAAAAGTGAATGGACTCACCGCGCCTTGCACGAGGACCCCGCCGGGGCGATCGGCACAGCGAAGCAACTTGTCGAAGCGACCGCGAAGGTCGTCCTGCACGAACGAGGGCTGCCAATCAATGACAACGCCACCGTCCCGGACCTGGTCAAGGCTTCCCAGCAAGCTCTGCACCTGCACCCCTCGCCGACGTCATCCACAACGCCATCGGGGAGACGAGCCGACATCGGCGAGGTACCGCGCGACGGCCGACCAGTGCGATGCATTCGGGTCTGCCGCCACCGCTGTCGAATACCGCATCTGGCCGTGACGTCTATATCCGGACAGAATGGGGCAGGTGGGCGATGAACGATCATCCCGGCAGGCTGCCAACAGTGAGGCGCTGGGGCAGGTAGCGCACGCTCTCAGCGAGGTGGCCCGGTCACTGACCGCGGAACCGGATCTGCACCAGACCATGAAAGGGATCGTGACTGCCGCGGTGGCAACGATCCCTGGCGCGGAGTACGCCGGGGTGTCGCTGCTGGAGGCCGGGCAGCTGCGCACCGTCGCGCCGTCTGACGATCTCGTGGCCCGCTTGGACGAGCTGCAGCATGAGCTGGGCGAAGGCCCATGCGTGGACGCCATCGCCGAGCACCACACCTACCGCACCGGCAACCTCGCCGACGACTCCCGCTGGCCCAAGTTCGCCGACACCGCGGCCAGCCTCGGTGTGGCGTCCGTGCTGGGGTTCCGATTGTTCGCCACCAGCACCACCCTGGGCGCGCTGAACCTGTACTCCTCACAGCGCGACGCGTTCGATGCCGATGCCGAGCACATCGGTGAACTGTTCGCCGCTCACGCCGCCGTCGCCCTGATCGGCTCCCAGGAACAGGCCCAGCTACGCACCGCGCTCGGGACCCGCGACGTGATCGCCACGGCCAAGGGCATCCTCATGCACCGCCACCACCGCACGGACGCGCAAGCGTCCACGATGCTGGTCGAGGCGTCCCAGCACGCCAACATAAAGCTGCACGACGTCGCTGCCTGGGTCGTCGCCGAAGCCAACAACACCGCCGCAGGCCACGACCAAAGAATGGAGGCCGCTCGGGTCACACGGGGCTGAAACCCGGAGGCCTTAACATCCCAACACCCGGTATTTCACAGGGCGCCAGGTCCGGGCTACCCCCCAATGGGTGCGCCGACCTCGCTAGAGGGGATCGTGGCCCTATCACACCAGTGGAGGCATAGCTGGCGACCCCGTGTTGCTACGAGGTGGCGAGTTCGTGGCGGCTGTGCTCGCGCAGCAGACCACAGGCCTGCCGTGGTTCGTCGGCGAAGCCCACACCGTCGTCCTCCAGGCACAAGAGGTCTTCACCGAGGTGGTGGACCTCCCCCGAGGGTGAGCTCGTTGTCCCGCTCGCCCTCGCGTTCGACCCACCGGCGCATCTGGCCCCTGTCCTGCCAGTCACCGCGGCGGTAGACCACCTCGACATCAGACTCGTCGTAGACCTTGTACAACTTCTTCTCCGTCATGCCCCCGGGTGATTTCAGGGGTGAGTTTCCGCCCCAGTTCGGAACGAGTTTTGGCCGCACTTCGCACTCCGGCCAGTTGATTCGGTGAACGAGTTTTGGCCCCACTTGTTGATCTTGTCCGTTGGTCTGGTCGACGGGGGCTGGGCGCGGGTGTGCGCGAGCCGGAAAGCGGGCGACGACCGGCAGGAGCGAGACGCAACGGCGATGCCAGCCAGAAATGTCGGTGCTCGGACCTAGTATGCAGAGCATGACGCGGTACATCGACAAGGATCTGTACGGTGCGGAGTTCCGCGAGTGCGACCTGACCGGGGCACGCCTGATCGGCGTCGTCATGCAGGATGCCGTGACCGACGGGCTCATCACCAACCTCGTGGTGAACGGCGTCGAAGTCACCGAGTACGTCGAGGCAGTGCTTGACCGGGATCATCCGGTGCGAGTGCTGATCCGCTCCGAGGACCCCGCCGATCTGCGCGAGGCATCACGTCAGCTCCATGCCGCCTGGCCGCCACGATCGAGCGAACGCCAGGTATCGAGCGCCGCAGCGTGAACGACGAGTGGTCGGCGGTGCAGACGATGCGCCACCTGGTCTTCGCCCACGACTCGTGGTTCCGCCGCTGCTGCCTGGGCTCGACGGAGCTGTTCACTCCGATGGGCATCGGGACGACCGTCGAGCCCTACCGTGGAGCGCATGGGCTTGACCTCTCCCTCGATCCGGCCCTCGACGAGATCGTGAGCGTGCGTGACGGACAGGCCCCGAGCTCGAGGCCTGGCTCGACGAGATCACCGCTGTCGCGAGGGACGGCATAATGATAAGCAAAAACGCATTAATCATTGTTGCAACGTTAATCACTGTCGCGGCTGCCTACTTTGCTTACGAAGCGGTGACACACCACAGTTACATATACGGATTAATATCCTTCTTTGCTGTCGCCTTAGCGGCTACCGCTGTGAGGAGCTATCTAAAGAACCAGCGACAATAGATAAAAGGTAAACCCGTCTTTGTCACCGTTAACGGAATATGGGCGAACGCCAAGACAAGGACGGGTTCCCTTGCCCCCATACGGCGGCAAGGGGACCCGTCCTTCGTCGTAACGTTCCTGATGTTGACGAAACCGGGGCGAGCCACAGGCCCCCGCACCGCGTCCTCGATCGGCGAGCTTGATGTAGCGGCGGCTGACTCGGCGCTAGCGCCTCCGGCCCAGCACAGCCCGCACGGCGGGTCACCTGAACCATCAATCTGAGCGATTCACGCGGGGCTTCTACCGTCTGCTCGCACGTGGGAACAACGCTCGGAGCGGCTCGTTGTATGAGGAAGCCCGCGCGGAGGTACTACGCTGGCAGGATGCCGCTGTTCTCTGACATTGATGGTCCGGCTCCTGAGGGGGCTGCCGAAGCGACGGTCGGGCAGGTCGTGGGTGAGCTGACCAGGCAGGCCCGTGCCGGGCATGTTGTGTACCTGACCGGGCCGGGTGATGATGACGTGGTGGCTGTCGCCCCGGTCGACGTGGTGAAGGCGGGGCTCGCCGCGTTGGGCCGCACCGAGGATGGCACCCGCCTCTAGATCAGTCTGCTGGTGTAACCGGCGTCGACGAGTCGCTGGTAGGCGGCGTTCACCTCATCGGGTACGTCCTGCTGGATGGCGAAACCCCGGCGGGCGTACTCAGTGATGCGTTGGGTGTCACCGACCAGCATGTTGATGACCCGGTCGATGTCGCCGATGCTGGCGATGTACTCGTCGAGTGGCAGTGGCCGTGATGAGCAGATCACCTCGACCTCGGGCCACACTTTGCGGCAGGTCGCGTACGCGCGGCGCTGCTGGTAGGGCCGGGAGATGAGCATGATCGAGGCGGGGTGTATGCCCGCGTCGGTGAGGACCTGGCGGCTGTGGGTGATGTTCTGGCTGGTGTTGGTCGCCTCGGTCTCGATCATGATCGCCTCGGTGGGGACGCCGAGGCTGACGGCGTGTTCGCGGTAGTGGACGGCTTCGCCGCGGGGGAAACGCTCGATCGTGGTCGGCGCGTTGGCGCCGGTGAACACGATGCGGTCGACCAGGCCCTGCTGGTACAGATCGGCGGTGTGGATCGCGACGCCGAGGTCGTGGGAGCCGAGCCCGATGCCGACGTCGCAGCGGCGCGGTTGGTGGCCCATGTCGTGATAGGCCCACAGGGTCTCGACGTCAGCTTGAAGGTCGGGCGGAAGCTGGTTGGTCGGCATGTCGGTGGACCTTACGGGCGGTGTGAGTCGGCGGCGTGCACGCCCATTCGGTAGGCGAGTTCGACCGCGCGGGTGGCTGGTCGGGGCAGTCTGATCATCTCTCGCACGAGGATGCGCGACAGTCGGTGGTAGCGAACCTGTTCGGGCGCGTCCTGTTCGGCCGCTAGCAGCACGTCGAGCGCGTCGTCGGTGCGGTTCCATCGGACGTAGGCGCGGGCGGTTTCGATGGCGTGCCGGGCTTGGCGCTCCACCGGCAGCCCGTGGGTGTTCACGCGGGGGCCGAGATGGACGGCCACCTGGACGTCGCCGAGTTCCATCGCCGTGGTCATCCGGTGGATCGTGACGTTGGTGGGCCCGAACGCCGTCCACAGGTGGTTCGCGTCGTGCCCCACCCGCGTGGCCGCTTGGTCGGCCTCGGCGAGGAAGGCCGTGGTGTCCGCCCGGTTGTCGCGCCGGGAGGAAGCCACCGCCCCAACCAGGTGCAGCATCCCGTACACCGACAGGTACTCCGGTGTGGCGGTGCCGAGGCCGGGTTCGAGCCGGTCGGCGGCGGCGCGGCTGAGCGCGACCGCTTGCTCGAACTCGCCGATGGACAGCAGGGCATGCGCCACCGACCGGTACAGCGACCCGATCATCAGGTCACTGCCACTGACGTGCGCTGCGGCCAGCCCGCGGCTGGCCGAGATCGACGCGAGATCAGCCTCGCCGAGTTTCGTCAGGAACGCCGTAGCCAGTTGGTGGGCGCTGGCGGCCAACGTGTGGGCGCGCACCCCGTCGTCGCTGGTGTGTCCGTAGTGCTGGCACGCGGTCTGGGTCTCGGTGATCAACAGGGGTAGCCGCTGGATGAGCCGGGCGTAGCGGGAGTTCTGGTAGTCGCCCCACTGCGTCGCGAGCTCCGCGGCAAGGGCGTCCAGGCGAGGTGGCTCACCGGGCTGCGGGCCAGCGAGGAACTGGCGATGGTCCATCAGCGCCACGCGCAGCGCCGGTATCGTCCGTCGGCCCGATTCGTCGGCCCCCGCCATCAGCACCGGCTCGCCGATCACATCGCCGAGCGCGACGTCCAAGGCATGCGCGAGACGCCGCAACACCGACAGCCGATCCAGCGGGAGCACGTCGTGCTCCACCTTGCGCAGCCAGTCCTCGCTGCGGCCGACCAGCCCTGCCAGAACCGCCTGGGTGAGCCCGCGCCGCTGCCGATAGAACGCCACGCGTTCCCCGATCGTCAGGTCATCGGTCATGCCTCGCATGGAGTACATCCTCCCACCCCCGTCGCCCACGACCCCAGAGAAATCCTCCCGGTCCCACCCCGCCAACACACCTAGCGTCCTCGTCCAGCGACAACACGCGACACAGGGCCGCGAACGTCGATCGTTCCGCCAACGAGCGAACCGGGAGTGATAGTGACCGCGATCAGGGACACGCAGACACAGCGCAACCATCCCTGCCGGCGTTCAATTGCTCGTTCGGCAGCCAATCAAGCTCCTGCCGTGCTGGCCGTGCCCCGACCGGCCAGCACGGCAGGTCCGACTATTGGGCTCGCCGGTGTTCTCCCGCGGGCCAGGGTGACCTTCCCAGTTGGCGGCCACCAGTGCCACCGGTACTGGATCGTCTGCGGGTACTACGAGTGCGTTCACGGTCATGTGGTGCCGATCCATGGCCGGGAGCGGACGACACGATGACCAACGAGATCATCTCCACGCCCGAACGGCATGCTGCGCTGCCACTCGTGAGCCGGGACTGGATCTGCGCAGTGAAGTCCGTGCTCCGAGACCGCGCCGACCAGGAACCCAACCCTTCCGGTTCATCGCCCGATCAGTGTGTCGTGAATGTGGTCATCGAGTTCGGCCAGGAAGTTCTCGGCTCGCCATGGACGCAGATCTCGTCGTGCCAGACGGATCCGCTGTGCGGGCACCCGGCCGCCCGTCGCCGCTGTGATGTCCACGGCTTCGTGCAAGAGATCGACACAGGCGAAGGGATCACCGAGACGCAGTCGCGCGAGGGCCAGGTCGGCGTTCACGATGCCTCGTTGCACCAAGTCCCCCGACAACCTCAACGCGCTGAGCGAGCGGTCGAGGCTTTGGTGGGCACGGCCCGCGTCGCCTATGTGGAGAGCGCAGAGTCCGTCGAAGCCGTTCAGGCGGTCGACGTTGAATCCGCCGTGAGGGTCGTCGACGGTCAGCTGATCGACGGTCTTCCACGCTCGGTCGAGTGCCTCGGTCGCTTCCCTGGCCTGGCCGCTCCGAGCACAGATCTCGGCGTGAACGGCGTGTGCGCGGGCTCGAATGGCGTAACTGGTGCCCCGGTGCGCATCGGCGGTCGCGGCACGGGCAATCTTCAGCGCCGCGTCCACGTTATTGGTTGCATGCAAGGCCACCATCGTGTGACTCGTCTGTACCGCCGCCCGGTGGCTACGGTCCTTGAGCCGTCCCGCGACCTCAGTGGCGTCCGCGTACAGGGCCATGGCGATCTCGTCGTCGCGGGTCTCGAAGGCCAGTCGCGCGGCAAGAGCATAGGTGTCGGTAGCCAGCAGCATCAGTTCGTCGTACGGACCAACGTGGTCGAACTGCAGGAGCCGACCGCAGGACTCGACGATCGGCGCAAGCTGGAGCTGAAGACGGACGAACGGGGTCGATCCGACCTGTCCATTGATGGCCGCAACAGCATCCTGCAGTTGGCTGAGCAGGTCAGGATCGAGCCGAGATGGATCGCGCTCAACAGCGGCGACGCTCGAATGGGTGGTAGGCGAGAGCACGGCCAACAGGTCTCGGCCCTCACCTCCCGCGCTCTGAGTGATCAGCTCAACGAGCTGTCGGATGCGTTGGGGTGGCGCTCCGAAATGGCGGAGTGCGTCGAGCAGCGCAGCGAAATCCGATCCGGTACCCAGCGCCAGGTCTCCGGATGGGGTTCGCGCATAGAGGTGGGCCAGGAGAAACTGGTAGCGATCGCCGGGACTGGTTCGGCTAGTGAGACTCTCCCACCTGGCGACGGTGCGCTGGATGCTCGCGACCTGCCTGTTCATCAGCGAGGTGACGGCGAGTTGGCGCGCAGTATCGCGCAAGCCTCGGGCGAGATCGGTCCAGGACCAGCCGCGTCTCTCGCGCAGCTGCCGCAGCAGGCGCACCCCGGTATCCCGATCAGTGGTCACGCCGCCCAGTACACCATCTCTCGAAAGTCAGACTGGCACGACCAGCCGGGGTTTACCCTGGTCGGCGGCGTAGTTCACGGTGTACCAAGTGCCGCTCGTCGAATCCGAGCCCTGCGGAAAACCGATTACGAAGCCGCTGCGGTCGACCATCCAGCGGTTGCGGGCATGATAGGCCGAGGAGCCGAGCTTTTCAGCGCGCAGCTCGACGACGCCTGCAAGCCGGCCGCCTCGTTGCCATCGATGGATGGCCTCGCCCGCGACAGCTGGTTGGTCGGCCACAGTGCACGGTACGACGACGGTCAGGGCGGCCTGTGTGTGTTCGGCCAACCAGTCCAATGCGGAGGTGTCGATTCCGGCGGCACCTCCGAGGTAGAAGGTGGCGTTCGGGTCGGCAAACGGCCGGAGGTAGTCGTCGAACAGGCCGGTCAACTGCGTCTCGGCCTGGGCAGTGATCGAGCGTGTGCCGGTGATCGTGACGTGTCGAGGCACGCTCGCGCGCTCCTTCGCGGATGTCATCGAATGTCATCTGCCCCCGTCGTACCTAGTCACGATCTCATGAACGCACCGGCTGCGACGAGGCTCCCCCGACCGCGTCGCAGCCGGTTGCCTGCCCAACGACGACCACGGTGACCGCGACCATGAGCCTGCTATCCACGATGAACCGCCTGACGACGAAGAAAAAGTGGTCGAGTGCGATTGACGACATGCTCCGACAGGTTGTCGACGAAGGATTCGCTTTCTACGTCTGCGGCGAGCGACGCGATCCGGTGGTCTTGGTTGCGGCCTACTACTGGAAGAGCTACGTCGACCTGCTCACCATCACCGAGCCGGACCGAGTGACCGCGGCGCGGGCCGTGCGCGAACCGGGCTTCGACGTCTTCGGTCCCCGCAAGGTGGTGTGGGCCTACGGCAACGAGGCTGAACCCACCCTTCGAGCACTGTTGAACCTTACACATCCTGACCACCCGGATCATCCGACCTGCCCACACGAGCCGCCACGCCTCATGATCGTGCCCGCTCACCTACAGCGACCGATGACATTCAAGGCACCCGATTCGTGGAAGGTCCAGAACCGCGTACAGCGCTTGGAAAGCGCGCTCGCGAGTGACCTCGCCAGCATGGAAGCGGCTGGCCTGCTGACGCGCGAGGAAGGCCCTCTCTGGTCTGGGCAAGGAGGCTTCGTCCTCCCAAGTGGCGCTCCAGACGGGGTGGTGTGACACGTGGGCGGGATACGCGAAGTGGTTGCCGTGATCGTCGCAGCCGACAGTCGGCTCGGCGGCGCCGTCCGAGCGATCGACGACCTGGCCGGACACTTACCGCCACCGGAAGAGCAGCGCACGTGCCCGCTCTGCTCGGTCCAGTCCTGGCCCTGCGCTCGGTTCGACGACGCAGCTCACCGCGTGCAGGCTGCTGGGCTACGACTCGACGACTTTGTACCGCCAGACCTGCACGAACGTCTCCGGCATTTGACCCGCCAACCACTGCCCAGACCATCAGCTCGGGGTCCGGGCGACTGGTTCGACCAGGGGCGACACGATCGAGGACGCCTTCTCCACCCACCCGCAGTGCCACACGACAAGGAAGTCAGTTGAACGACATGGTCAAGCCCGTAGAGGGAAACAACGAGGCCGACAGTTCCGAGCGCGTCGCCCACCTGCGCACAAAGATGGTCGATGACCTGATCGCCGAGGGCACGATCGTGTCCGCGCAAGTCGAGGCCGCGATGCGCAAGGTTCCACGCGAACGGTTCGCGCCTGGTGTGGACCTGGAGGAGGTCTACCAGCTGTACAACGGCGTGGTTACCAAGCGCGACGAGTCCGGGAACTCAGTCAGCTCGGTGTCCGCGCCGCAGGTGCAAGCACACATGCTGCAACAGGCGGAGATAACCGAAGGCATGCGGGTCCTGGAGATTGGGTCCGGCGGGTACAACGCCGCACTGATCGCCGAGCTCGTCGGTCCCGCGGGGCGCGTCACCACGGTCGATATTGACCAGGACATCACCGATCGAGCCAGCCGCTTCCTCGGGGAGACGGGGTATTCGCAGGTGAACGTCGTATTCTCCGATGCCGAGGCTGGCGTCACTGAACAGGCCCCGTACGACCGGATCCTGGTCACCGTCAACACGTGGGACGTGCCGCCGGCCTGGGTGGAACAGCTCGCACCGACCGGACTACTCGTGGTTCCCTTGCAGGTCAGGGGGCTGTCGCGGACGATCGCGTTCGAGAAAGCAGACGAGTGCCTGGTCAGCCGATCTGCGCGCCTGTTCGGTTTCGTGTCGATGCGCGGTGCCGGGGCGCACCAGAGCAAGCTGCTGGTCATGCGCGGGGGCGAGGTCACCCTGCGCCTCGACGATGACTTCCCCGTTGATCCCACCGAGCTGGAGGGCGTTCTGGACACGCCGCGGGTGGAGGTCTGGAGCGGTGCCAGCATCGGCCGGTTCGAGCCGTGGGCCGGCACCCAGATGTGGCTCGCTACGGCGCTGTCCGGTTTCTGTCGCGTGATCTTGGACAAGAAGCTGGACAGCGGCCTGATTTCCCCGCCCGGAAGCCACTCAGCCGCGATGGCTGTTGTCGACGGCGGCAATCTTGCCTACGTCACGACGCGCAGCAGCACGGTCAATGAGTCTGCCGTCGAGTTCGGCGTCCACGCCTTCGGACCCGACGCGGAACGGCTCGCCGAGGACGTGGCTGAGCAGCTCCGCATCTGGGAGCGGGATCACCGCAATGGACCCGGCCCCCAGTTCCGCGTCTACCCGGCGGGCACCGCTGACGACCTGATGCCTGCAGGGCGTGTCGTCGACAAGAAGCACAGCCGGATCACGATCTCCTGGCCACATGCGGCTAACGCTGCGGCCGGTCGGAGTGCCCTGCAAGAAAACACCAAGTAAGGAGAGTGACCCACATGTCCGAGGTCCTGTTTTCGGGTGGCGCCACCGCGTTGGCAGAACGGCCCGTTGCGGATGATGACGAGTTCGCGCTGGATGTACGGGTCGTCGTGGCCTATGCCCCTGTCATGGGGGACTGCCCGACGGACGACGGGTGCGGCAACACCTGCGCGGGCAACGACAGCGCCTGCAACTCGTTCGCAGACGATCCGTCCTGACCCACGGGGTGCTGCCGGTGCGCTACGGCGCACCAGCAGCACCCCTGCGGTCGCATCGTCACAGGAGGCGAGACAGTGCCATCAAGATCATCCGCGGTATACGTGCCTGGCGGTGCGGCCGTGCTCCGCGCCAGCACCGACCCCAGCGGGTTGGATCTGCCTAGTGCCCTGGATTTGTACGGCGATGGTGGGATCGAGCGCGGCATAGCGTGGTTGACGATGCAGTGGCAGCGGGCGGATGTTCGGACCGCCGTGGGTTACGCGAGTCCGGCCCTATCCCGCCAGATCGACGAGATGGTGGCCGCCGGTAGTCGTGATCTCCGAGCGGTTCGTCGAGTGGTCATCTCCCTGGCGTCCTACCTCCTTCGCTGGCAGCAGCGCCCCACCCCGTTCGGGCTCTTTGCCGGGGTCGGCTTGGCTCGGATCGGTGCTGCGGCCAAGGTGCGTTGGGGCTTCGAGCATCGAGTTGCCGTTCGTGCGGACGCGGCCTGGCTCGGTGATGTCATCACACGTCTGCATCAATGTGTGCCGCTATTGGAGCGGATATCCGTGGTCGTCAACAACGCGGGCAGTGTTCGCGGTGATCGGTTCGTTGCACCAGGGTCACCTCCGGACGGAGCGGGCCAAGAGTTGGCGCCGATCGAGGTGTCCATAGGTCTGGGCCGACCAGTCCGAGCCGCAGTCGAAGCAGCCCAGAAACCTGTGCGATTCGGTGCTCTCCGCGAACAGATCATGGCCCGATTTCCAGCGGCGACTAGACAGTCGGTCGACACCATGCTGACGGGGCTGCTCGACGAAGGGATCCTGATCAGCAGCTTGTCCGCGCCGATGACGTGCCAGGACCCGCTAGACCACGTCTGCACAAAGCTGGAGGCCGTCGAGGCCAAGACAATCCCCGAGGTCACGCATACCGTGCGCGAACTCACGACTATCCGCGAGCAACTGGCCGGAGAAGCCGTCGCCGTGACTGAAACCGAAGTCACAAGACGGATGCAGGCGTTGAGCGCCGTCGCGGACATGCCTCTCCTTGCCGACACGATCTTGGATTGTGACGTCGAAATACCAGAGCAGGTGGCTCAGGAGGCGCGCGACGCCGTCCGAGTCCTGTATCGCCTTTCCCCATATCCGTTGGGGTATCCGGCCTGGCGCGACTACCACTCGCGATTCCGCGCACGCTACGGAATCGGTGCGCTCGTGCAAGTCCTGGAGTTGGTCGCCGACAGCGGACTCGGCCTCCCGGCTGGCTTCCTTGGCTCCTCGCGCGGGCGCACCGCTCATCAGATGAGCGAACGCGACGAAAAGCTCCTCGCGATGATCCAGCGAGCGACAGTGGACGGCACTGGCGAAATCGTCCTGACCGATCAGGCGATTGAGGACCTCACGGCCAGCGATCCCGCTGACCTGCACCTGCCCGCTCGTGTCGAGGTGGCGGTCGAGATCCACTCCAATGGTGTAGAAGCGTTGTCTCGCGGCCGGTTCACGTTGGCGGTGACTGGAACGCCAAGGCCAGGCAGCAGCATGGCTGGCCGCCATGCACACTTGCTGCCCGACGACGGCCGCGACGCGGTCGCCGCCTCCTTCACCGCAGCCGAGCCCGGCACCGTTGCCGCCCAGTTGTCGTTTACACCACGGAAGCGCCGCAACGAGAACGTCGCACGGACCGAGCAGTTGCTGCCCCACGTCATTCCCGTTGCCGAGCACCATGAGCGGGACGAGCACCTGATCAACCTGACAGACCTCGCCGTCACGGCGGACGACCGTCGGTTCTACCTTGTCCAGATATCCACCGGCCAGCGCGTCGAGCCGCGCGTGACCCACGCTCTGGAGGCCGGCGTCCACACTCCACCTCTGGCCCGATTCCTCGCCGAGATCACCACCGCCCGAGCTTCGGTGTACAAGGCGTTTCACTTCGGGGCCGCCGCCAGGCTCCCGTATCTTCCCCGAGTTCGATACCGACGAACCATACTGTCCCCGGCGCGCTGGCTGCTGGCGGCCGGCGACCTACCTGGCCGCCGTGCCTCGTTCGCTGTATGGGAGGCCGGGCTGGACGCATGGCGACAGCAATCGCGTGTCCCCGCCTGTGTCGCCCTGGTCGAACTGGACCGGAGACAGCCAGTGGACCTGAACCACCCGTTGCACCGACTCCTGCTGCGGACGCGCCTGGACCGCGGAGGCCGACTCGAACTGCGCGAAACCTCGGGACCGGCGGACATTGCCTGGCTTGGCCGAGCTCACGAGCTTCTCATCCCCCTGGTCCTGGATTCCGCTGCCGCTGCAAGCCGGTCATCATCGATCGCAGTTCCACAGCAGGTTGTGGCCAGCGACGCCAGCCACCTGCCAGGAGATTCGCCCATTCTGTGCGCGCAGATCTACGGACACCCAGACCGCTTCGATGAAGTTCTCACGGAGCGACTTCCCAGCTTGCTCGGAGCCTTCGGCGATGTCGCACTGAACTGGTGGTTCCGCCGCCATCGCCAGATGAGCCGTCCCGATGACGATCAGTACCTGGTCCTTTACCTGCGCCTGCCTCAGTCATCCGCCTATGGCTCGGCTGCCGAACGCCTTGTCGAGTGGGCGAGCACGCTGCGCAGCGAACGCTTGCTGTCGCATGTCGCGCTGACCACACACGAGCCCCAGACAGGGCGCTACGGTCACGGTTCCGCATTGGAGCGCGCGTACGACCTGTTTGCGGCCGACTCCGCGGCTGCTCTCGCACAGATCGCCTTGACTATCCGAACCGGGACGCACCGACAGGCGGTGGCAGCTGCCAGTTTCGTCGACGTCGCCGTGAACTTCGCCGGGTCGGTCCAGAGCGGGTTGGATTGGCTGCTCCGTGAACTTCGTCAACAGCACGGGCGGCTGCAGCCGGCGCTCCGCGACCGAGCGCTGGAGCTGACTGACCCGGAGGCCGTATGGACGTCGTTGCGTTCCGTGTCGGGCGGGGAGAAAGTCGTGACTGCCTGGCAGCGGCGCGCCGTTGCACTCGCGGCCTATCGAGTAGCCCTGGCCGAGCAGCGTGATCCACTGACGGTGCTGCCGTCTCTCCTGCACCTGCACCACATTCGTGCAGTCGGAGTCGATCCGGCGCTTGAACGCGTCACAGGCCGTTTGGCTCGGGCTTCCGCGCGCCGCGCCGCTGCTCGCCGCGGGGAGATTTAGGTTGGCTACCACGGCGATCGCGCTGGCCGATCTCGCCCAGCGGCATGCCAACAATTTGGCACTGCCGGGACCATGCCCAGAGGACAAACCCTGGGCCGATCAATCTCTCTCCAAGGGCACCGCCGGAATGGCGCTGCTGCACATCGAACGTGCTCTCATCGGTCGCGGAACCTGGCGCGAGGCACACCTTTGGGTCACCAAGGCTGTCGCCGGTCGAGTCAGCGCCACGGATACTTCCGGCCTTTATCTCGGGGCTCCGGCAGTCGCGTTCATGCTGGACGCTGCGGCGACTGGTGCCAGCGGTCGCTACCAAGAGGCTCTCGCGGATGTCGACGGTCACGTGGTCGCGCTCTCTCACCGGCGCGCCGAAGCTGCGCTAGCACGCATCAAGGCGGGCGAGTTCCCTGGATTCCGCGAGTACGACGTGTTCTTTGGTTTGAGCGGCCTCGGCGCATTGCTCCTGCGTCGCGCCTCCGATAGCAGCGCGATGGAGCGCGTCCTGGACTACCTCGTTGCCCTGGCCAGGCCACGTCAGGTCGATGGCGATGTACTGCCTGGCTGGTGGGTCGGCCACGATCCCCACCGTCGAATCTCCGCCTCCTATCAGGAGGGCCACGGCAATTTCGGTCTTGCCCACGGCATCACCGGCCCTCTGGCCTTGCTTAGCCAGGCTATGCGGCGAGGGATCATCGTTGACGGTCAGCACGAGGCGATCATCACCATCTGCGAATGGCTCGATTCGTGGCAGCAGGAGGGCGCGGCCGGTCCCTGGTGGCCTGAATGGATCACCCTGGCAGAGCTGCGTACCGGCCAGCCTCACCAGTCGGGGCCGGCGCGCCCCAGTTGGTGCTACGGCACGCCTGGAATCGCCCGTGCCGGCCAACTCGCTGGCATCGCCACCGGTGACGCCCACCGGCAGCGGATGTACGAACAGGCGCTGATTCGCTGCCTCGACGACCCTGAGCAGCTAGCTCGGATCACCGACGGCGGCCTGTGCCACGGTTGGGCCGGGCTGTACCAAACCGTCTGGCGATCGGCCCAGGACGCTGGAACATCCGCGTTTGACGAATACCTTCCGCCTCTGGCCGCGCACCTGGGTCAACACACTCGCCACGGGCCAGTGGCGAAGCGCGGCTTCCTCGAAGGCACAGCAGGAACAGCTCTTGCCCTGCATACCGCCGTGTACAACACCACGCCGACTTCGGGATGGGACGCATGTCTACTCATCGACTGACACCGCGAGAGGTAGAACTGCGAAGCAGTGATGCCGACGAGTCCGCGGTTGCGCAGGGCGCGGAGTACGGGGTTCTTCTGGTACTGGCCGGGGCTTCCTTGAATGAAGCCGCAGCAGCCATTCACGTCGAACCCGCGGACCTGGCCGAGGCCGTCGAGGTCTATCGGAAAGCTGGACGACACGCCCTCGAACGGCAGGCAGCTTCGGACTGGTGGCAGATCTACATCGAGTTCATCGATTGGAGCACGGCCGAACAGTCAGCAGCCGACACCATCGCGCCGCTGTTGCACCGAGCTGGAGAGGACGGCCTCGTCACGAAGTGGTGGTTCATGAGGAAACACCCCTGCTGGCGACTACGGATTCACCCAGGGCGGGACGGACACGCGATGCGGGACCATCTCGGGGCCGCACTCGATGAACTCGCAGCCGACGACCGCATTGCCCAATGGTGGCCCGGCACCTATGAGGCCGAGATGCAAGCTTTTGGTAACTGGACGGGCATGGAGGCTGCCCACGATCTATTCTATGAGGACAGCCGCGCCGTCATGCACCTTGCTCACAACGGCGGCGGCGGGCTGGGCCGACGCGAACTGTCGCTGCTGCTGTGCAACACCCTGATGCGCGCGGCGGGACTGGAGTGGTACGAGCAGGGCGACGTCTGGCACCGGATCGCTCAGGAACGCCCACTGCCAGAGGATGTCTCTGCCGCGAATCTGACCGCCATGGCCAGCGATCTCAAACAGTTGTTGCTCGCGAACACAGCTCCTGGCGGGCCGCTGCTACGCGCAGAAGGTCCCCTGGCCTCATCCGCAGACTGGGCCAGCGCCTTCCGACAGGCCGGCCGGACCCTGGGGTCCGCGGCCCGTACGGGGACGCTGCAGCGCGGCCTTCGTGAGGTTCTGAGCTACCTGATCATCTTCCACTGGAACCGCCTTGGGTTGCCAGCTCGAACACAGAGCATTCTCGCGTGGGCGACGCGCACCGTCATCCTTGGTCTGCCCGGACATGTGCCGCCCAACCCGACATTGAGTGGTGGACCTACCTCTGGGACAACAGCACCGCCATTGGCGGCCCGAGCGAACGAAGGCGTAGCCGAACGAGCACTGGCCCGATTTCCGCTTGTGTCGCAGCGCCGCTTTCCCTGTCCTGATCTGGAAACCCAGGTGCGCAACGTGCGCGAGTGCGCAAACTCCTGCCAGGAGTCAACCACTGTCGAAGAGCGGATGAACCGCGCCTGCACCGTCTGGAATCTGTCCGCGCGCATCGCGGCCGAATGCGGTATGCCCGACGTCGCCATCAGCCTATGTCGACGACAGTTCCGAATTTTCCGAGCAGCGTCACCACTGTCGGCCGGTTCTGCCATCGCTTCGCTCCAGCCAGTGGTGAACCTCGCCCGACTGACCAGGCGGGCAGGTGACAACCAAGGCGCCTACCGCGAGCTCGAAGCGATCAACCACGCCGTCCGTAATGGTGGTGCGGCCGTGATCCACGGTGACTTGGTCGACTTCGACGGCCTAATCGCGGACCGCTCGTCCGAAGTAGACAACTGGCTTCGGCAGGTTATGCGTGAGGATGGAACCCGCGCGCTTGTCGCAGCCGGCCAGTGGACGAACGCCGCAGCGCATGCCGAGAAGTACGACGAAACCAGAAATCAGTTCCGCGAAGCCCGCCAGACACGCGCCATCGCTCTTGCCCTTAACGGGAAAGCCAACTTGGCGCTCAAACTTATCGACAACACCGCCAAAAGCGATGCTTGGGAGTACGCCGGGGCAGCGTGCCTGCGCAGCTACCTGCTTCTTCAGGAGCGCAGCATCGGTGCAGGTGACGTGATAGGCATGCTTAACGATGTTCGGCATGTCTGCGGGGCATCGCACCGACCCACGGGGTTATTCCGGATCCGGCTCGGGTTGACCGCGGCAGACCTTGCTGTTGCGGCACAAGGAGATGCAGGGCTTCTCTGCGCCGAGCTGATCGAGAAGGCTGAACGATCGGCAGATGCATTCATGGCGCGCGAGGTGCTGGCACACCCAGAATGCCAAACGCTGGCTACACCCAAGCAGAGCGAAACCTTGGGCCTGCTCGTCGAGCGAGCAGGTTTTGACTCGGGGCAGGTCCCCGCGGTGGTGATGGACGACCTCATGTCATCCGTACACACTGCCGAAACCGTCCTGATCGCGAATCTCGGCGTCACAGCCAGCCGACTGGGGCCGATCCGTGACTGAACCTGAACACGGTCTAGATCGAGGGCTTGCCTTGCCACACACCTCCACCGTACCGACCGGTCTGCTCGACGAGCTGCGCAATTTCTATCGGCGTGAACCGAGCCTGCTCGCCGACGACCTTCCGGGCCTGCGGCTCCTTTGACCGGGGTCGGAACAATCGTGTCTTCGCCTGGGACGGCCCGGACTGCGAGGTCTGCCTCAAGCTGTACCGCACCGACAAACGCGACCGCGCGGCTTGCGAGTAACAGGCCCTCGCACATGTCGCGGCCTGCGGAGTCACCGCTGCTCCACAGCCGCTGTGACACAACCCCGACCCCGAACTGCCTGCAGTCGCGATGACCATTTTCGCCGGTCGGCCGGTGCCCGACCTCGCCGAGTCCACCACCGCACTTTGGGCCATGGTCGCGATTCTCGACCAACTCCGGGAGAGCCCACTCGGACCGTTCGCTGACACGCCGCGCGTCGATTCACCCGCAAATTACAAGAATCGGGTCACCGAGGTCTGGCCGGGCCAGCTCGACGAGTGCGAGGACGAGCCGCTTACCGCTGACATGCAATTGATGCTCGGCCCCTGGTACGAACGAGGCGACACCGCGGTGCTCGCCGATCGGCGCCGAGGATCGTTTCTCGCGGCGACTCTAACCTGTTCAACTGGCTCTGGGGCGAGCCGAACGTCCACGTCGTCGACTGGGAGTTCATCGGTCACAGCGACACCGTCTATGACGCCGCCGAGTTGGTCGAACACCTCAGCGCCCGCGTCATCGACGATGAGTGGCGAGTCGCGCTACTGCCGGACCACGGAATCGTCGACGACACGGCACGTCGCCGTTTTCTGGCCGCACAGCGAACCGTTGCGCTCAGCTTGCTGTGGAAGCGTGGAGACAAGCGAGCCGATGATGTCGAGTTTCAGGTCAAGTGGGTCCGTGAGCTGATGAACAGCAGCTTCCTGTGACACACCTGGCTTCAGTGTCGCCTCATGTGCGCTATCCCGACGGGCCAGTGCCGTGAACGCCCTGCCAATCCCGCGCTTGCCGCCCAGCCCGCTGTTCAGTGCCTCGACCTCGGCAGGTTGCCGTTCCCCGCGCCAGACACCCGAGTACGAGGCACTGACCGAATACTTGCCATGTGTGGGTGAGCTCGACGCCCCCAGGTGTGATGTGACGGCCAACGCCAAGAGTGTCGAGGATGAGCAGGCGGCAGCTGCCATCGCTGCACGACCTCAGCCCCACCCCAGCCTTGACCTCCTCGCTCGAGTCCTACAGGGCCTAAGAGAACTGTGATCAGAGCCAGCGCCGTCCCTCGATGCTGACTTGAGCTACGCAGTGCGGGAGGGCCGGCGTTGGAGCCGTCGGTAAGGACGAGTGATATGTAGGCTTCAACCGTTCCGTCCCCGACGGGACTGCTTCGACGAACTTGGCGTTGGGAGGGTGCCTGCTCATGGGCGAGCTAGGTGTGATCCGCAATTACGCCTACTGGTCGGATCGCCGTATCCGGGACATCGCGTCAGACAACGGCATCCCCCTCGAACGACGCGTGAGTTGGAAGGCCAAGACGGCTTTTCCGTTGATCGGTGGGCTCGAAGTTGCTCCGGAGGCACGCACGCTAGACCGTGCCGAAGTGGCGCCCAGGATCGAGACGGCGATCGGCGACCTTGCAGTTCAGGACTTCGTCACCCCGCCACCGGTGATGTTCGCGAAGGGCGTCGGCCGGGTCGAGTTCGCCCAGTTCACGGGTGGCATCGAGAAGCGACAGGTCGTCGTGATCTACACCAACACCCGCAGCAGCACTGGGAGTCGCGTCGACGTGTGCCTGTTCGGCAGCCTGGAGAACACCGCCGACTACATCGGCGGCTCCGACCAACCACCGCCAGGATGGTCGTCCTCCGCAGCTCGGACAATTGCTCTCTACATCCAGAGCCGAGGAACGATCAACAACTCGCAGTGGGACGACCCGGAGTCCCTCGCAGTCGAAGCCCTGAAGATCGCAACAGAGCAGGGCGTGACCGGAAACTGGGACGAACACGAGAACAAGCCCTGGACGCGGGGGTTCACACTCGGCCACACGACCGAATCCGAGTGGTTCGCACAGATCTACAGCGACGTCGTGCTCGACAAAGACCGGTGGACCTTTCCCAGCGACGGCGGCATCAGCCCAGACGTCGAGCGCATCCTCATCGGCGCTCCATTGTGGGTACGGACTCCGGGCGCACACGCCGTCACCCGCTACCGCGACCTACGCTCAGGGAGCGACAGAGCAACATGACAAGGGACTCCTGCCTGGCCTGGATGGCCACCACTACGCCTTGACGGACACAATAATCGAGTGAGCGATGACTGGGAGCAGCGCTGGGCATCGGGAGCCCGGACGTTCTACATCGCCGAGATCGTGCGGCAGGCGAGTTACGCCTTGGCGGCGGTGCAACAGGCGCTTCAACTCAGCCGGGATCCACAGGGGCGTTCCGAGGCGTGGCCGGCAGTCCAATCGTTCCTCACTGCGACTGCCATCATCAGCAAGTTGTTGTGGCCCGTCAGAGCCGAGAGAGCCGACCGCAAGTCCCGTTGGCGTCGCTTTCGCGCAGATCGACTGCGGACCGAGTTGATGGTCAGCGACACCTCGGCCCTGCGGGACAGGAAGGTCCGGGACTCCGCTGATCATTTCGACGAACGCATCGACGACCTTGTCCGCGACCAGCGCATCCCGCAGGCGTGGACAGACCTGGCGGACGAGGAGCTCACGCAACGGGCAGCCCCGTTTCGTGCGATCGATGCTGATACCGGGGAGGTGCTTGCAGGCCATGACCGAATGGCCTTGGCGCCAGTCGTCACCGAGCTGAACGCGATTCTGCAACGGTGCGAAACCATCGAGCCCGGATCCTCCAGTGCCCCCGACGTCACCATGCTGCTGGCCACGCTGAGGTGGCCGCCGCTGCCGTCCCTGTTCGCGCCCACCGAGCGCTCCGACGAACCAGTCACCGCCAGGGCCAGTATCGCGGCGACTGGCCCTCAGACCCTGGAGGGGTTGATCACGCTGGTTATCGATCAGCTCTTCGAGCATCCGGACACGAACCGCACCCGGCGCAGAAAACATCGGTGACGTCAGGCCGGTCCAGCTGGCATGCTGGTTACGTACCGCGATCAAGTGCGAACGCACGGTGAGTGTGCCTGTGAGCATATCCGTGAGCATGCCCCTGGCTCTCACCAGACCATCAGTTGTTGTTGTGTAAGGTATCCGTCACGAGATGAGGGTTATCTGTAACCAGGGTCGCTACCGATACCGCGGTATGCGTCGCTTCGGCCATGGTGAGGGACATCTGCTGCCAACCTTCGTGCCTGCTGTCTCCCGGTTTCGCCGACCCTGTCACCTGAAGGTGGTAAGCAGATGAAGCGCTGTGGCGGGGACGGACGTGGTCGCTTCCTCAAGAAGGTGCTCGATCGCGTTGGCTTCCGGTGATCTGTCAACATCGATCATCTTCGACCAAGTCGCCGGCTGGTACCGCGCCAACGACGACAGCGCTAGCAGTACGGCCCACAACGCTAAGAATGGGTGAAGACCGGTCGCCATAGATCCGATCGCGGGAGTGACGAGAGAGTCGTCGGCGGACCGGTAGCACGCGACCCCGAGGTCGCTGAACGTCTTGTTGTCAGCGAGCATCAACGGCGGCGAGCCGCTGCGCCACTCAACGCTCAGCCCCATCCCAGGACCCGCATTGCGCCAGCCCAGGCCACCCATCGGTTGCGATACGTGCAGCACGCTGTCTCGCAACGCCGGGTAGCGATCGAGATGCTCCTTGACCCGCACTGGGTCTTGACCGAAGAGGTCATGCACTCGCCGCGGAAGCCAGTTGACCTCGGCGTGGGCGAAAGTGCCGATCTCAGGCCACCCGTCCTGGAAGAACAACAGAACAGGCACCATGACGTCGTCAGTGAGCGGGACGTCCACTGTCTCCGGCAGAAGCGGCCACAACTCTCGTAGAGCAACCGGCTCATTGGGGACGAGTGCCTCTACATCGATGGCGGAAGCGACGGCCGGGAACAGACCAGACTTGGTGGCGGTAACAAGGACCTCTGCCGCAGTTGCGGTATTGGTGTTGGCGGTCAAGCCATGTCCACTGACCTTCGACACCTGGTTACCGATCCGCGGTGATGCAGCAACAATTGCCCGACCTGCCTGCGACAGGGCATAGAACAACTGGACTGGCCGAGTGGCGTAACCAGTGTCACTGGCTGCGTCCAGGAATTGCTCACATTGCTCCAACGCTGACTGGAACGTCGTTCGCCGCGCACCCTGCTTCGCATACCCCGGTGGGTCGTGACGAAGAGCCCGGAGACTCCGCAACTTCCGTCCCGCAGCCGACACAGCGACCTCCTTCTTAGTCGCACCAAGGTACAAGTACCCCGGTCCATCCGCTAATCACCGACAATCTCCGCCTCTCACGGGCACGCTGACTCGTCACGTTGCCCGTCATCGGTCTTGCCTATCGGTGCGTCAATGGTCGACCAACGGAACTCGTAACGTGCCACTAGGCTGTCGATCCGTGTCGTTCAGCGCCCGCCGAGCGCCCTGACCGCGACCACCAGCCAGACATCGACAGATGCGGCGCGACTGTCCAAGGCGCCGTGTCGCTTCCGTTGAGCCCCGACGCGCAGCGGCAGAGCTTGCTGGACTCGTCGATAGTCTCTCCCTCCCCGGGCTTCTAACACAGAAGGGAGAGGATCGCGAAGCTGGCCGCGATTTCGGCAACGGAGACGTCATGCATCTGTCCTACGATGTTGATAGCTGCGTCATGAGGCGGACGTCCACATGCGCAGTTGCTCGTGGAGAACAATGACGGCCTGCCACCATGGAACGACCTGCTCGACGATGGCGGCGAATACGTCCGCGACGTCTATGAGGAGATGCACGACGTTCTCGGCGACATCCCTAGTGGAATAGGGGTACAGCCGGGCGCAAGGACGCGTCTGTTCGTCCACTCAGATGAGTTCGACACCCGAGTGTTTGATTTCGACCGATGTCGGCCTGCTGGCACAAGGGGAAGCCAGCCAACTTCCGCCCACCTCGATGATCAGTTTGCCTGCTCCTGCTCCGGGAACCCTGCACGGAAACGTGATCGGAGGCAGTAATGGGCAGCCAGAGCACTCATGGGTTCAACCGGCTCTCGAACAAGGCGAGTTCGTGGCTGGCGCATCCGCTGTTTTTCGGCTTCGTGGTGCTCGCGCTGGTGGCGTGGGTGCCGACATTGTGGCTGATGGAGACCGGGGCGTCCGACCTCGTCGTCGACTCCATCACCAACCCACTGCAACTGCTACTGCTGGTTCTACTGCACAATAACCAGCACCGGGTGAGCAAAGCGAGCGACGACCGCGCGGACCAGACAGCCCGCGCGCTGGCAACGCTTCTTGAACACGCAGCAACCACGACTCAAGACGAACAACGGTCGCAGCAGCTCCGCGAGGAGGCGGTACAACTACAGCGTGACGCCGAGAAAGACAACGAACTCAGCAGCGGTGACACACAGCGCCGCGAATGACGACGCCTTCATACTGACCCATAACACTGTGGGCAACCATAAGGGGCAAGCAAGGCCAGCGAGCCCACGCACCCGAACACCCTGACAGTGGGATGAACGAGGGAACCGGGCTCGACATCGGTTGGTCGCGTTCTGGTTGGCACTCCCTCGAGGTGCTCTGATGCCGGAGCCGGATCGTCCGGACACGGTCACCAGCTCTCGGCCGTGTTTACCTGGGAACTGTGTCGTCCGCGGCCCTGACGTTGGCGTTGTGGAGGAACTGCTCGTGTGTGTAGGCGTCGTAGATGGCTGCCTGGACGAGGCCCGTATTTTTCGCTGAACTGCTCGTAGCTGAAATATTTTCAACGGTTCCGGTCGCAGTGACGATGCCGCCCTCCTTGAAGTTCTTCGCCTTCTGGTTCAGAAGTACCAGCAGGTAGTTGTCGCCGTAGACGCCGGCGTTGAGGACAAGAGCGTTTTCGTTCCCCGGATCGTTCACCGCCAACGTTAACTCGATTGTGCAGCACCGGCCGCGACTCGTGACGGTAGGCGCGAGTTTCACGTTCCGGCTTCGAGGGAACATTTTTCTTGCTCCGGCTAGTTCTGTCTTGGTGGCAGTGTTAATACGTTCGAGCTGCACGTCTCCAGTGGACGGTCAGGCGGCTGACGGCCACGCTGCTGTGCAGGCTCAGGGTCACCACCCGCACGGAGGCGGCGGCCCTGGCGGGGCAGTCGTATGTGCTGGACGAGGTCGCACAACCACCGGGTCACCCAGCGGCGGGCTAGCGGTCGCCGATCACTCGCCCCCGATGCGGCGGCTCTCCTCCAGGTCCTTCTCCCGTTCTTGCTGGCTCTTCTTCGGGATGATGCTGATGCCGCCCGAGCTCTCCAGCACGGCGTACTCGATCTGGTCCAGCCGCAACAGGCCTTGGCTCTTCCTGGCTGACGCGAGGATGTCGTCGGTGCTGATGTGTTCCTTGCGCAACCGCTCCTGCAGTGGCTTGCCGTGCTCGACCAGTACCAGCGGGGCGCCTTCGGCCAGCCTGCTGAACGCCGTGGAGCGGGACTTCAGCATGTCGGCGACGCGGTCGAGCACCACGAGGGTGAGAATCGCCAGCGCACCGTGCTGTTCGGCATCCTCACCCCGGCTCCCGGCGGCGGGTTCGAGGTCACCCTCGCCGGCGGCGGGCACCCACCCGCGCTGCGGTTGCATGACGGGGAGGTGGAGGAGATCCGACCGAAGGGCGGGATGCTGGTCGGTGCGCTGCCCGATGCCGGTTCACCACCTGCTACCTGCACCTGGAGCCCGGGCAGACCCTGCTGCTCTACACCGACGGACTCACCGAAGCCCGCCCCGACGGCGCCTTCTTCGGCGAGGACGGACTCACCGCGTTCCTCACCACCCGCCCCCGCACCCTCGCCGAGCAGCTGATCCGCGACCTCACCCACCTCATCACCGACTTCGACCCCCCACCCACCGACGACATCGCCCTCCTGGCGATCACCGTGCCCAACCTAAGTCCCCAGCACCCGGACGAACACGCACCCCAACGCCAACCACGCCAAGCCGGACCAGTTCCCCGGTAACCGCAGACAGGAATCCTCGAACCCGTCTGCTTCGCCGTCGGGCCTACCCGTCGTTGGTCATCGTGGCGTCCGCTCCCGACATCGGTCGGCACCACATGGCCGTGACCGCACTCGTAGTACCCGCAGACGATCCGATACCGGTGACACTGGTGGCTGCCAATTGGGAAGGTCACCGCGGGCCGCGAGGACATACACCGGACCGGCGGGTCACAACTAACCGGAAAAACCGAAGAGCAGCAGGCGCTGGTTTGCGGATCGCCGCCCGGCCGCCCTACTGGGATTTCGGCAGCCTGAACTTCCCGGCCTCGACTCCGCCGATGAACGCCTCCCATTCGCCCTGGTCGAAGACCAGGACGTACCCCTCTGGGTTCTGGCTGTCCCGCAAACCGACCGCGTTGCTGCTGAAGGACACCTCGACACACTGGTTGTCTGGCGGGTTACTCAGGGGCGACTTGTGCCATACGGCAAAGTTGGTGTCGAGGTGACGCTTGTGGGCATCTTGGATGTTCATCTGCTCCCTCGTACCCTTCCGATCTCAAGCCATATTCCAGCTACAACGACGAGGCGATGCCGAGCAATGCCCGCCGCGTCTGCTCGGGCCCGCTCGCTGCCGCCTTCTGGTGGTCCCAGAGAGTCAGATACCGCGCCGTCCGCTTGCTGTTGTCGACGTACTCGCCACCGTCATGCTGCTCAAGGTAGATGATGTCAACCGCGGGCTTCGTGTCATAGCCGAAGATCGTGTAGTCGTGTCCTTGGCCCATGTAGTAGCCAACGCCGAACGGCACGACTTGCAGCTCGACGTTCGGCCGGTCGATGGTCTCCACAAGCCGCTTAATCTGGGCCTTCATGACCGGACCACCCTCAGTCCTACGCAGCGCCGCCTCGTCGATGATGAACCAGAACTGCTGGTCGGCGTTCTCAAGTACACGCTGCCGAGCCAGTCGGTTGGCGGCGTACTTGTCGATCTCGTCGGCTGTCAGCGAGGGCCGCCATGCTCGGGCGTTCCTGCGCATGTAGTCCTCAGTCTGCAGCAGTCCTGGGATCACCAGAGCTTGGTAGGAGAAGTACCGGTTGCAACTCGGCTCCATGTCGACCAGCAACCGCAGGTACTGCCGGAACCTCGTGCTGAAGGCCCCGCGCTTCGTACGTCGGTTGCTCTCGGACTGAAGATCTCGCGTGTAGGCCCGGTCAGCCTCGTTGGCGGCATAGCGGTCGAGCAACGCATTCAGCTCGATCAGCTTGATCCCGCTCCCACCCTCGATGTGCGCGATCTTCTGCTGGGTGCATCCGAGGACGGCCGCCGCATCCTCCTGCGTGACCTCGGCGAGTTCCCGCAGCCGGGCCAGCTGATTGCCGAGGACGACCTTCATAACCGCCGGCGGCAACTGCAAGTGCTGCGTCACGGATTCCTTCACCTCCACAGAATGTCCGGTTGCGGAGCGTATCCACAATTCACCCATTCGGCCAGCTGGATAATCGGAGTACACAAGTTAATATCTAGATGCAACCTAGCCAGGTTACCAGGTAGCGAAGGGGTGCGGAGCGATGAGTACACAAGCTAACATCGCCGCTGCGACGGCCGCGGTTGCCCCCAGTGCCGTAGAAGCCCCCACGATGTCGTGGGGGTCTGGGTTGGCGATCGCAGCGGCACTCCTTCTCATGGTGGGCTGCGTGGCCGGAGCGGTGCCGGCTGGTGGTACTTCGGCGAGCAACGTCGGATCCGGCAGTGCTGCGAACAAGTCCCACCGAGCCGAGCCCCGAGGCACCGCAGACGACGCAAGCCGCCCTCGCCTCCCAGGGCGTCGACCTTCGCGTTGCCCGGCCACGCAGCCCCCCGGCACGCCGAGTGACTTTCTGACTCGACGGCTTACCGCCCACCAACGCTCACACGCCAAGCAGTCCTAGGACGCAGTGCAACCCGCGTTGCCTGACCTCCTGCCCAATTCAGAGGAGGTGGCTCGCCGTGACAACGTCGACCACTGGTGGTCCAGCTACACGCTCGGATTCGACTCCCGAGGAACGGTGCACCTTCTATCGCAACAAGTGTCGGCTTCCAGCCGTTGTCGATCCCGCGACGCAGCGCATCCTTTTGCCTGTCGGCGGACTCGTTGGCGCGATCACGATGCCGCTACACCTTGGTCGGCGTGTGCTCGCCGGCCTGCGGATCCGGATGCTGGCAGGCCCGGTCGTCGAACGGCCCCACATCCAGCGTTGGACCTTCATCACCGGCCCCGGCCACGACCTTGACGAAGTCGTCTCCGCTGATCTGCTCCGGCTCGGAGCATCGGTTGCTGCGCAAGGAGACAACCTCGTTCTGCCGACCCCCGAGGACGAAAGAATCGGACTGTGGCGCTGGGAGTGCGTCCCGCAGGCATCAGGTGGCGTCCCGCCGCAGTCTGCCGTGATCGCTACCACGAGAGCGATGGCGACTTCGACCGTGCAGTGACTGATCTGCTTGTCCTGCAGCAACCAAGAATTCCGGTGGTCCGGCCCAGACCCCCGACGTGGATCGGGCCACCGGTTCCCAACCCTCTCCCTGTATGCGAATCGAGGTGCACAGGTGGTTACTTGTCTGATCGATCGTCATAGCGAGCCGGATGGTTGGCGTTACCGTCTTCGACATACACCGAGCGTTCACTCGGGTGACCAGGGTGCTCGGCAAGCGGGACCCCAGGTCGTTAACTTGCGTGTTTTGGATTGCTTGCCGCCGCAAACAGAGGTTGATCTCCTTCCCGATACGAATAGGAAGGACGGCGAAGCATCCGCTACTACGCAGCTCGGCAACGGTGACGACCATCGGGACCCACAGTTGCTTGATGCTGTCCGGGGAGGAAACGTTGCGGCTTACGGCGAACTGTACAAGCTTCATGTCGGCGCGGCTCGCAACCTGGCTCGCCAGCTTGCCCAGTCGATGCCCGAGCGCGACGATCTGGTTTCAGAGGCATTCAGCAAGGTCCTCTACACGCTTCTCGGGGGCCGAGGGCCGGATTCAGCTTTCCGTGCCTACCTGTTCACGGCGTTGCGCCACACGGCATACGACAAGACGCGCAAGGCCCGGAAGGTGGAGCTGACCGAGGATGTAGAGATGACGGTGGGCCCAGTACAACTCAGCGTGCCGGACAGCAACCGGGTAATGGCCGGGTTCGAAAAGGATCTTGCAGCGGATGCGTTCAATCGGCTACCAGAACGATGGCAGACAGTGCTCTGGTTAACCGAGATTGAGGGTAAGACACCAGCTGAAGTGGCTTCCCGCCTTGGCCTGACAGCCAACGGTGTTTCGGCATTGGCATATCGGGCACGTGAAGGGCTTCGCCAGGCTTATCTACAAGCACACCTGGCAGAGCCCACGCTCCTCAGCTGCCATCCCACGGTCAGACGGCTTGGTGCCTGGACTCGGAACGGCCTGTCAAAGCGGGAGACTCAGCAGGTTCGTGAGCACCTCGCAAGGTGCGGCTCCTGCTGCCAGCAGTCGGTCGAGCTCTCCGAGATAAATACTGCCTTTCGCAGTCGAGCTGTAGCGTCAACCTCCCATTCCCGGCCCGCTGGGGCGATCCGACAGTCCAGAAGCGGGCAGATGCCATTGTCAAGGCAAGTCTCGTGCAGTTCGACTACCGCAAAGCTAGCGAGCTAGACGTATTGAGCAGGAACGGTACTGGGGGCAGCAGAGGAACGAGGTGTCAGCTCGTGCGCCGCGGCTGACTCCCGACGAGAAACAGATGATCATCGAGCTGCACCTGATCAAAGGTCGGCGGCCGGTAGCCGATGAACACCGCCATCGCCCGGCAAGTCGGCCGTACCCGTACGGCCGTGGAGAACACAGTTGAGCAGGCCGGCATTGCCCGGCATAGCAAGCCTTGGCTGACCACGAGGGAGAAGAAGCGCACTCTTGCGCTCTCCCAGACACGGACTGGCATCCGCTGGACCTCCACTGTAGAGATCAGCAAGATCACGGGACGTTACGAACATCTCCTCGTGGGAGGTTGCGCGGAGGACCGTTCAGAGACTACAGACTGGCGGCACCGCGACCGGCGGCCAGGATCAAGCTCGCGGCAGGTGTCGAGGTGTGCGCCCGCACCTCGGTGCACCAAGAGCGACATTCTGGTCGTGCCCTGGAGGGCGTCACATCAGCGGCTGGATGAGGAGCGCAGTGATCGCCCCGACAACAAGGAACGGGCCGAGGGCGACGTCGTTGCTCGGTTTCACTTGTCGTCGAGTGGCGCGGAGCGCGACAAGTGCTAAGGCCGCAGCGAGCCAGCCGAGCAGCGTCCCCGAAAGAACGGTCGACCACCCACTCCAGCCCAGTGCGAGGCCCAGTAGACCACCGAGCCGGAGATCGCCGCCGCCAAGTTGGCCGGGTCGAAGGAAGTAGAGCGTTCCGTAGAACGCGAGGAGCGTGAGCATGCCGGCTGCGGAGCGGATGAGCGGGTACGCGTCGCGGTTGATTACGGCGGCCAGGCCGAAGAGTGCGGCCAGGACGAGTCCGCTGGGCCAGATCAGCTTGGTGGGCAACTGGCGGAAATTCCAGTCCACCGCGGCGAGCAGGACACCGATACCGGCAAGCCACGAGTATGCGAACAGGTCAGGTTTCGCGCCTATGCGCCAGGCCAGTCCTGAGAACATCAGCGCGGTGACCACCTCCAGCAGGGCCGGCGGCGCCAGCCGCTCGCTCTCTGACGGGAGGATCGAGCCCCGCTGAACGCCGATACGTAGGGCGCTGGCAACGATGAGTCCAACGAGGCCCCAAGCAGCGATGCTGGCCGCGGTCACCGTGGAGCTCGTGTCGTTCGCTGGCGGTTCGCGGGAGTGACAGAACTCGACATGGTGTAGCCCCCGTAGGCCCCCCTGAATACGGCTGTCCGATGTCGCGAAACTACTAGTCAACGACAGTTGGACAGGCCGTCATTAGCCCGTTTGGGTGGATCTTGCTCGATTGTCCCTGTTCCGACACCTGTGTCCCTTCATAGGGACATTGCAGTCTCCTAGGGGGCGCCAGTAGATGTGGTGTGTACCACAGTAGGTCGAAAGAACTTTTCGCGGATCTGAGGGGGTACATGTGGTCGGGGGCAATGTAGACGGCCGCAACGGTCGGCGCAGGGTGGGACTGGCTCTTGTTGGACTCGTTGCGCTGACGTTGGCGGCCTGTAATTCGAACTCGTCTTCGGCGCCTGAGGGCACGGCTGGGGCGGTAATGCCGCCGTCAACGACCAGCGCTCCGCCGTCGTCGGTTTCTCCTGCGGACGCCGCGCGTCAGGAGGCGACGGCTGCCTACACGGGTATGTGGCGGCAGATGGCCAAGGCGGGCGAGACCGCGGATTGGCAGTCGTCCAAGCTTGCGAAATATGCGACCGGTGACGCGCTCGGGGTGATCAACCGGAGCCTGTACACCGATCACCTCAACGGTGTGGTGTCCAAGGGAGCGCCGACGAACAACCCTCAAGTATCCAGCGTGGAACCCACTGCGAATCCGACCACAGTCATGATCTCGGACTGCAGTGACAGCTCGAACTGGCTGAAGTACAAGGACGGCCAGTTGGTCAACGACACACCGGGCGGACAGCGCTCGATCACCGCGGAAGTCAAGAAGCAGCAGGACGGCACGTGGAGGGTCACCCGCTTCGCCGTGGAGGGGGTGGGCTCGTGTTGAAACGTTCAGGAGTTGTGATCGGTCTGTCCGCGGCCGTGCTGGTAGCGAGCGCACTGCCCGCGCTCGGAGACGACGGGTACGGGTTCACCGACTGCACCCAGTACCCCAACCCTGGTTGCGAACTCGGCGCAGGCAAGAATCCCCGACCTGGAACCGGCAACCAGGGCAACGGAAACAACAAGCCCAGCAACCCTGAACAGACCAACCCTGGCACCGGACAGGCCAACGCTAACGGGGACACGATCATTGGCGGCATTACCAACCTGGCCCAATGCGGCTACGAACGCACCAGCTACCAGGACCCACCTCCAGGAAGCGCGCAGCCGGCAGCCTTCCATGTGCCGCCCAAATCCCGCGCGGTCACCGCGGTGCCCGCTGCCTACCGGCCGCCGCAGGGTGAGCTCATCACCGCGCAGTTCGCGGTCGCGCAGCCGCGGTTTGCGCAAGCCCAGCCGCCGTCGGGTGCCTGGTACGTCTACAAGTGCACCGGGCCCGGTTTCCAAGATGCGCTGTACCGGCCGCCGGTCTGGATCGCCGACGGCCAGCCAGGCGGCTCGGCGCCGCTGCCATCACCTGCCGAACTCGCTGCACAGGCGCGGAACCAGCTGCGGTTGCCGGCCCCGAAGATCAAGGCGAACCCGGCCGGCGACCAACTCGTCAACCTGCCGACCTGGTTGTGGCTGGACCGCAGCAGCTGGGACGATGTCTCGGCCACCGCGTCCGTGCCGGGCGTGTCGGTGACCGCGGTCGCGAGGCCGACCTCGGTGACGTGGTCGATGGGTGACGGCGGCTCGGTGACCTGTAGCGGCCCTGGCTCGCCTTTCCCCGCTGCTGGTGATCCGAAGAGCGCCTCACCGGATTGCGGCTACACGTACAAGACGTCCTCGGCCGGGCAGCGCGCCGACGCGTTCCCGGTGGCCGCCACGGCGAACTGGACTGTGACCTGGTCGGGCGCGGGCCAGGGCGGCACGTTCCCGAACATGACGACCTCGGCGTCGGTGACGTTCCGCGTAGCGGAGAGCCAGGGAATCGCGACCGGCTGAACCGAAGCCTCCCGCCTCACGAGGGCGGGCGTGCACAACGAAACAACCCTGTTAAGAGCAAGGCACGTCGAACACCCGATTGACGCGTCGCGATGGCGTTATGCCTGAAGGAGGTCGGTGGTGACCACTACCGCAGGTTCGACCGGCACGGACACGACGGCGCAGAAACAGGCGACGCCGAACGCGTGGGCTGGCCGTGATGGCAAGACTCCTTCGCGCTTGAGCGGTAGCGGTCGGCGCCGCAGCGTGCCCTACCTGTTGCTCGGCGTCCTGCTGGTTCTGGTGTGCGCCGCCGGAGGTGTGTTCGCTGGAATGCAGTTGGGCAACCGGGAAAGCGTTCTCGCCTTGGCCCGTCCCGTCGCTGTAGGCCAGATCCTGACCCCGCAGGATCTCAAGCAGATCAGCATGGCGGCGGACTCCGGTATGGACGTGATGTCCGCATCGTCTGCGTCCACAGTGGTGGGACAGCCGGTCGCGTTCAGTCTGCCTGCCGGTTCGCTCGTGACTCAATCTGTCCTCGGTGCACCGCAGATTCCCGCGCAGGGTAGGGCAATTGCCGCTGTCGGGCTCAAGCCGGGCCAGTTCCCGCCGGATCTGTCGCCCGGTACCACCGTCGCGGTGCTCACCACACCAGAGCAGGGCACGACGACGGGAACGTCGACCGAGTCCGGGCAGACGTCGTCGTGGAACGCGGTGGTGACAGGTATAGCCACGCGTGAGGCCGAGCAGACCACAGTGGTGTCCCTGCAATTGTCCGAATCTGATGCTCGTGCGTTGGCTTCGGCTCCTGCGGGGCAACTGAGTCTGGTCGCGATCGCGGGAGGGGACCGCTGATGCTCATTGCCGTCTGTTCGCTCAAAGGATCGCCCGGCGCGACCACCTTGGCGACCGCGCTCGGCGCTTGGTGGCCGGGGCAGGAAAACCCGATCGTGGTCGAAGCCGACCCAGCTGGCGGTGACCTGATGGCCCGCTTCCGGCTGCCAGACACACCGGGCCTGGTGAGCTTGGCCGCCGCGGCACGAGGCCGTGGCGCAGCGGCCTCGACTCTGCTCGCCCAGCACACCCAGCTTCTCCCCGGTGGCCTGCGGGTGGTGGTCGGCCCGGTAGGTGCCGAACAAGCTCGCGCCGCCCTGGCGGTGCTGGCCTCGGGGCTGCCCTCGCCGCTACGGCAGACCGCCGACCAGCCGGAGACCACGGTCATCGCCGACTGTGGGCGGGTCGATCCGGACTCGCCCGTGTTCCCGATCATCCGCAGCGCGGATGCGATGCTGCTGGTCGCCCGCCCTCATGACGACGAGCTCGCGCACGTCGCGCTCAAGCTGCAGGCCGCCCAGCAGTGGTCGCGCCGCCCGTGCTTCGTCCTGGTCGGCGACGGCTACCCGACTGCGGAGGTCTCCCAGGCCCTGCGCATCCCGGTGATGGGGCGCGTGCCGCGGGATAACAGGGGCGCCGCCGCGCTGTGCGGCCAGGGCACCGGTCGACGTGGGCCGGACAAGTCCGCGCTCGGCCGCGCCGCCGCCAAGATCGCGCTCAACATTCACGCGCACTGGCGTGTGCCGGCCGGGAGTAACGGCACTCGTGCACCGCACCTGCGGGTGGCTGTTCCGGGTGAGCCGGTCTCGAGTGCGGCACTGCAACCGCTTGGGCCGCAGACCGGTAACGGAGCGACGTCATGACGCGGCCTGCCCTCGGCGACCCGCGCCTTACCATTTCAAACAACGGCACTGGCTCGAACCCGGTCGCTGCCCAGCCTCTGCCTGGACCGGCGGAGCTGCCTCACCGGCCCCCGGGTGAGGCAGCCGCGGTGGAGCGGCTGCGGCAGCACCTGCGCGACGAGTTGTCCATCCAGCTCAGTCAGCGCATCCGGGCCGACGAGACAGCGGGCCGCCCGCCGATGGACGCCCAGCAACGACGCCGGTTGGCCGAGGCGATCCTGACCGACGCGGCCGAGGCGCACGCGCGGGCTGAACTTCGCAACTCCGCCACCGGGGGGATGCTGGTGGCGCCCGAGGTCGAGCAGCGGCTGATCCGTCAGGTCCTCGACGAGGTCTTCGGTCTGGCCGGTCTGGAACCGCTGCTGGCCGACAGCGACATCGAGAACATCAACATCAACGGTGACCGCATTTTCGTCAAGTACGCCGACGGCCGACGCAACCGTTTGCCACCGGTCGTCGGCTCGGACACCGAGTTGATCGACCTGATCCGGGACCTGGCCACCCGGTCCGGGGTGGAGGAGCGCCGCTTCGACCGCGGCAGTCCGATCGTGAACTTCCAGCTGCCTGGTGGCGAGCGTGTCTCTGCGGTCATGGCGGTCACCGCGCGGCCGTCGGTGTCGATCCGCCGGCACCGGTTCGCCAAGGTCACCCTCGCCGAGCTGCGCGAGAACGGCACCATAGACGTTGCTCTGGAGAGCTTCCTGAAAGCCCTGGTGCGGGCCAAGCGCAACATCCTGGTCACCGGCGGCACGGCGATCGGCAAGACCACGCTGTTGCGCGGCCTGGCCTCGGCCATCCCGCTGTGGGAGCGACTGATCACGATCGAGGATGTTTTCGAGCTCGGCCTCGGCGAGGACGCCGACGCCCATCCGGACGTGGTGGCGCTGCAGGCTCGTGAACCGAACATCGAGGGCCAGGGCGAGATCTCCCTGTCGGACCTGGTGTGGCAGTCCCTGCGCATGTCGCCGGACCGGGTCATCGTCGGCGAGGTCCGCGGCCCGGAGGTCATTCCGCTGACCAACGCCATGTCCATGGGCAACGACGGCAGCATGGGCACCCTGCACAGCAGCTCCAGCCAGGGCGCGTTTACCAAGCTGGCCGCGTACGCCGTGCAGGGCCCCGAGCGGCTGCCGATGGAAGCGACCAATCTGCTGGTGGCCGCGGCGCTGCACTTCGTGGTGCACCTGGAGAAGCCCCGCGACGATCCCAGCAAGCGCGTGGTGTCCTCCATCCGCGAGGTCGTCGGTGCCGACGGCGCCCAGATCATCAGCAACGAGGTCTGGCGCCCCGGCCCGGACCTGCGCGCTGTCCCTGGTGCGCCGCTGCGTACCGACACCGTCGACGTGCTCGTCGAGGCGGGCTACGACCCGGACCTGTTCGAGCGGCGCGAAGGGTGGTGGACGCCATGACCGCGACTGCCGCTCTATTCGGCCTGCTCGGCGCGGGTGTGGCCGTCGGGGTCCTGCTCATCGTCGCCGGACTGCGCAGTCGACCCGCCCGCGAGGCGTCGCCGTCGCGGCTGAGCTCCTGGCTGGCCGCACGGCACGACCGCACCCAGGTCGGGTGGCTCGTCGTGGCCGTGCTCGCCGGCCTGGCCGTCGGCGCGGTCACCGGCTGGGTGGTCGCCGCCATCCTGACCGTCCTCGCGGTCGTCGGCCTGCCGCGGATTCTCGGCTCCAACGTCGACCACAAGCGCCACCTCGAACGCATCGAGGCGATCGCCGGCTGGACGGAGATGCTGCGCGACACCCTGGTCGCCGCGGCAGGTCTGGAACAGGCCATCCTCGCCACCGCCCCGGCCTGCCCCGAGGCGATCCGCGAGGAGATCACCGAGCTGGCCGTCCGGCTGGAACGCGGCGAACGCCTCGCGCCGTCGCTGCGCCACCTCGCCGACCAGCTCCGCGACCCGACTGCGGACCTGGTGATCTCCGCGCTCGTGCTGGCCGCCGAGCACCAGGCCCGCCAGCTGGCCGACCTGCTCGGCGAGCTCGCCAGCGAGGCGCGCGAGCAGGCGTCGATGCGGATGCGGGTCGAAGCCGGCCGCGCTCGCACTCGAACCAGTGTGCGCGTTATCGTGATTACCACGCTGTCTTTCGCGAGTGGTCTGGTGCTGCTCAACCGCGGCTACCTCGCCCCGTACGACTCCGCGTTCGGCCAGATCATGCTGCTGTTCGTCGGCGCGTTGTTCGCTGCCTCTTTTGCCTGGCTGGCAAGGATTGCGCGGCTGCGGGAGCCGGAGCGCTTCCTCACGGAACTGGCCACGATCCGGCCACACGATGCCGATGTGCACGTCGATGATCTGCTCACCGGGCAGGGAGCGTCGTCATGATCAGCGCGTTGCTGTGGGGCGCCGGGATCGGTGTCGGCTTGTGGGCGCTCGTGGTCTACGTGTTCCCGCCGAGGCCGCCGCTGCGCGCTCTGGTCGACCGGCTGCACGCGACCCCGGCGCCACCGCCGATCCTCACCGCGGACTCCGACGGCTGGGCCCTGCGCGTGGGCCGCCCATTCATCAAACCGTTGGCCGCGCTCGGGTTGCCCCACCGCACGCTGCGCAACGACCTCGCGGTCACCGGCAAGAGCATCGAACACCACCTGGCAGAGAAGGCCACGTTGGCGCTGACCGGGCTGCTGCTGCCGATCCTGATGCACCTCCTGCTCGTCGTGGCCGATGTCGGTCTCGGCTGGGAAATTCCCGCGGTCGCCAGTCTGCTGTTCGCGCTCGGGGGGTTCCTGCTGCCGGACATCAGCGTCCGGCAGGAAGCCGAACGGCGCCGCTCGACCTTCCGGCATGCGCTGTCGGCCTATCTGAACCTGATCCGGGTCCTGCTGGCCGGCGGCGCCGGAGTCGACGGCGCGCTGTCGGACGCGGTGAACATCGGCAAGGGGTGGGCGTTCCAACAGCTGCGCCGTGCGCTGGTCACCGCCAAACTGACCCGCACCACGCCGTGGTCCACCCTCGGTCAGCTCGGCACCGAACTCGACGTGCACCAGCTGTCCGAGCTGGCCGCCTCGGTCAGCCTCGCCGGCACCGAAGGTGCCCGCGTGCGCGCCAGCCTCGCGGCCAAGGCCGCGGCGCTGCGCACGCGCGAGCTCACCGACGCCGAAGGCGAAGCCCAGGCAGCCACCGAACGAATGAGCCTTCCCGTGGTGATGCTGTTCGGCGGATTCCTGATTTTCATCGGGTTCCCTGCACTCGCGAGCGTGCTGGGAGGTCTCTGAGTTCCACAAGAACTGTCCATACCGGACCCCGAACCATAGGGGAGAAGCTGATGTTCACCGAAGTTCAGATGCTCATCGCCCGCATCCGGGCCCAGCTGGAGCGGCTGCGCCACGACGAAGGTGGTTACTCGACCGAAGCGGTCGTGGTCACCGCTTTGCTGGCGGCGCTGGCCATCGCGGTCATCGCGATCATCGTCATCAAGGTCACCCAGAAAGCCAACGGGATCACCCTGTAGGCCGGTGACCACGATGCCTCGACGCCCCAGCCGACCCCGCACGCCGAACATGCGCGAGCGTCCACACCGGACATGCGCGCAGGCGGCGTTGCGCCGACTGCGGACGGATCAACGTGGCGCCGGCACGGTCGAACTCGTCATCGCCACGCCGCTGCTGTTGCTGCTGATCCTGCTGATCGCGCAGTTCGCCCTGTACATGCACGCCACCCACATCGCCCAAGCCGCAGCGTCCGAAGCACTGTCCGCGGCACGGGTGTACGGCGGCAGCTCCGCCGCGGGCAACACCGAGGGGCAACGAATCCTCACGCAACTGGGAAGTGGTCCGTTGCAAGGAACATCGGTCAACGTCCAGCGGGGACCGACCCAGGCATCCGTGACGGTGACCGGGACAGTGATCAACGTGATCCCGTTCGCGACCTTCACGGTTCACGCCGAAGCCGTTGGGCCCGTTGAGAAATTCACCCCGCCGACCGGCACCGGGACGGTGTCACCATGACCGCGGCCCACCGGTTCCCCACGTTCGCACCTTCGGCGTGCGGGCGAATCCGCGCGCTGCGCCGTGACGAACGGGGTTCCACCGCCGCCGAGCTCACTCTACTGACTCCGCTGCTGATCCTGCTGCTGTTGTTCGTCGTGTTCTGCGGCCGGCTCGCCGACACCAAGTTGCGGATCAACGACGTCGCGCACCAAGCCGCCCGTGCCGCCACCCTGGCCCGAACCCCATCGCAAGCCACTGCCAACGCCCAAGCCACAGCCAGCGCAGCACTGGCGTCCGCCGGGATCAGCTGCCAGTCGCTGTCGGTATCCACCGACACCCAGGGACTCAAGCCGGGTTCCACGGTGACCGTCACCGTCTCCTGCAGCGTCGGCCTCGGTGACCTGACCTCGCTCGGTGTGCCCGGCAGTCGGACGTTCCAATCCAGCTTCTCCTCCCCAGTCGATGTGTGGCGCGGCACCTCCCCGAACGCTCAAACGGGAGGTGTGCCATGAGGTTGACCGCATCGCTGCGCCGCCGAACGCGCCGGCTACGCAAGGACGAGGACGGTCGGGTGACCGCGTTCGTCGTCATCATCGCGCTCGCCGCGCTGCTGTTCGCCGGGCTCGTGCTCGACGGCGGACTCGCGCTGGCCGCCAAGGTCCGCGCGATGGGCGAGGCACAAGAAGCTGCGCGGGCCGGCGCCCAGGAAATCGACCTGACCGCCTACCGCGCCGACGGCACCCTGCGCCTGGTCCCGCACCAAGCCACCGCAGCCACTCACAGCTACCTCTCCGCCGCGGGCCACACCGGCACCGTGTCGGTCGCCGGCAACACGGTGAACGTGACCGTCAGCATCAACCAGCCCACCCAGCTGCTCGGACTGGTCAACATCGGCTCGATCACGGTCACCGCAACCGGGCAAGCCCAACCACAGCGCGGAATCTCCGACGTTTCCCTGGGGTTCGCGAATTCTGAAGTGGACAGTGATGGGAACTCAAGTGGTGGTGGCCGGTAATGAGGGTACTGGGATGCTTGGGTTCACGAACCGATGGCGGGAGCGTTGGTCGGTTCTGGTACTCAGGAGCGTGTTGTCGGCGTTGCGGCCTGTTTGCCGTGGTGTCAGCCTCGGGGTGCGTACATGATGACGGCGACACCGATGAGGCAGAGCAGGGCGCCGGTGATGTCGTAGCGGTCGGGGCGGTAGCCGTCGAGGGCCATGCCCCAGGCCAGCGAGCCCGCGACGAAGATGCCGCCGTAGGCGGCGAGGATGCGGCCGAAGTGTGCGTCGGGTTGCAGGGTGGCGACGAAGCCGTAGAGGCCGAGGGCGATAACGCCGGCACCGATCCAGATCCAGCCGCGGTGTTCGCGGACGCCTTGCCAGACGAGCCAGGCGCCGCCGATTTCGGCGAGCGCGGCCAGCACGAACAGTGCAATCGACTTCAGGACGAGCACGAGCAACCTTTCCGAATGTTGCGTGGTGGCGCGGCGTGGCAGGGTGGCGGTTCAGCCGGGAGCGCCGAAGAGGTCGGCAAGCAGGGGGGCGGCGTCGTCGGGGGCGTGCACGTCAAACTGCAGCTCGCCTGCGGACAGGTGCAGCGTGAAGGTGAAGAAGGCGCAGCATTGCTGTTCGGCTGCAGCGAGGGCGGCGACTTCGCCTGCGGTGTGCGCGGGCAGGTGGAAGCGCAAGCCGCCGTCGATGGGGTCTCGGCGGTGGGCGTGGTCCAGCAGTTCGTGCCACTGCTGGGCTCGTTCGGCTTGATCGCTGCCGTTGAGCGTGCAGGCAATCGGTGCGGGCGTGGCCCCGTTGTCGCCGGTGTTGTCGGTAGCGGGGCGCGGTGGGCTCAGTTTGATGGGCGTGGGTTGTGGGTCGTGTTGGTGGTGCAGGAACCCGCAGCCGGGGTCGCAGCGGCCGGGTCGGGGCGGACCGTCGATCTCGGTCAGGGCCTGGCGCAGCCGCTCGGTGAAGGCGTCGAGTTCGGTGGCGCGTTGTTCGGCCTCGGCAATGCGGGCCGCGAGCATGGGGCGCAGCCGGTGTCGGACGTCGGTGCACAGGCCGTCTTCCCAGACCTGCAGCAGGTCGCGGATCTCCTCCAGGGGCAGGCCGAGTCGTTTGCCGGAGCTGATGAAGCCCAGCCGTTCGATGGCGTCGTCGCCGTAGAGTCGGTAGCCCGACTCGGACCGCTGGGCGGGCAGCAGTCCGGCTTGTTCGTAGAACCGCAGCGTGGTCGGGCGCACCCCGGCCCGCTCGGCCAGTTGAGAGATCCGATAGGTCGTCACACTCCGACGGTAAACCTTCGAGTCGACTCGAAGGTCAAGCTGTTGCCGCTGAGCACACAGGCCGTCGAGCTAGGCGTGTCGATCGCTGGTCGGCAGATCGGGAGGGTCGAGGACGACCGTGTAGCGCTCGGCGCCACCGACGGACAGGCCGAACAGGTCGCACAGGCGGCGGATATCGCCTCTGGTGGCGTGAACTTCGTGCAGGATGCGGTCTTCGCGCAGGGCCTGGGTGGACAAGCCCAGGCGGTGGGCCAGCCACTCGATCTGGACGGGGCGGGTGTGGTTGGCGCTGCGGTAGTGGATGAACAGGTGCGGGTTGGCGGTGGCGGGCCAGCGGGCAGAGCGGTAGTCGAGGTAGGCGCCCAGCCGCTGGCGTACCGGGCCGGCGAGCGGGATGGTGCGATCTCCGGCCTGCAGGTGGCCGTCGTGGACGTCGGTGAGCTGCAGGTTGCGCAGTTGCTGGGAAGACAGGGCGTGGAAGGCCACCAGCGCGGCGATCGCCGCCCGGGTGGTGTCCTCGCTGCACAGCGCCTCGCGGATGTCGTCGACCGGGGTGGGCAGGGGGATGCGGCCTGGTCCTCGACCGAGCGGGATACGCGCGGTCGGGTTGACGAACACGCGCTTGTGGGCTTTGAGCAGCCGGAAGATCGAGCGCAGCCCTTGGAGCATGGTGTGGCGGGGTGTGCCGGAGGTGGGCAGGATCGCGAGAACGTCATCGCGGGTGATCTCTCGGAGATGTTCGTGCCCGCGCACCGCCCAGGTTTGCAGTGCGGGCAGGGCCCATCGCAGTTTGGCCTGGATCGTGCGGGCCGCGCGGGGAATGCTGCGGGGTGGGCTGGTGTGGCCGTGGCGCATCACGTCGAACCACCACCGCAGGTCGGTCACCATCTCGTCGGGCAGGCCGGTGGTTTTGGCGGTGAACCAGCGTTCGATGGTCGGGACGCGGTCGTCGTGGAGGAATCCGTGGGCGGCCAGGACGTCGAGGATGGGGCGGACCGGACCATCGATGACGGACAGGGTGGCGACATCGCTGGCGTTGGTGGCCGCGCCGGGAGTGTCCTGCAGCCCCAGCAGGATGTGCAGGCCCGTCCGGGTGCGGGTGGCGACCTTGGAGTCCCAGCCATGCCGGGCGGCGTGTTCGGTGACGCACTCGTCGAGGTAGGCCGCAAGTCCTGGATCGGACGGGGCCGGAAAGCCGCGTGCATTCCCGGCATGCAGGTCGCGGGGCAGGGTGAAGGCAACCAGTTGCTGATGGCGTATCGGACAACGGGCGGGCAGCGGCCATGGTCTCTGCCGCCGGCGTTGGTCGGCCGCAGCGGCGCGAGCGGCGCGGACACCGAGCCCGGTGAACATGTCGGCGAAGTACAGCTGGTGCCCCCAGCGCCAAATGTGCTCGGCCTGGTCGGCATGGGTGCTGCTCGGCAGCCAGAGTGCCTGTTTACGGCACAGCCGGCACAGGCCGTTGGCGTTGACATGGCTCATCCGTGCGCAGATGACGCAGTCGGCACGGTCGGGGTGGTGGCGTCGCCAGCCGCGGCATCCTTCGCACAGCCAGGCGTTGCCGCGTCGGGTGCCCCACGCGTGGCAGTCCGGGCACGAATCCACCGTCAACGGCGAGAACCGGTGACAGCGCACACACAACCCGGCGGTGTAGTAGTCGCTGGTCGAGCCGCACTTCAGGCACGGTGGCGCAATCCCCGGGCCGCCGGGCTGGCAGGGGTAGCAGAAGTCCGACTGGGCCGTCTTGACCGGGCGTTGCCCGCAGCGAGTGCACGGCCGTGGCGTGGTCGTGGTGTTCGTGCGCATCGCGTCGAAGATGGTCCACTGCAGCACTTTCCGTGGCGGTGCGCCGGTGGCGGCGAACCGCGCGGTCGGCCCGGGCCGCAGCCCCGGCGGGCCAGGCCGAGTCGCCCGTCCCGCCCGGCTGCGGAACAGATCGGCGAAGAACAGCTGGTGCCCATGGCAGATCGCGGCGGCGAGATCGTCGGTGCCGACCAGGTCGGCTTGTCGCCAGCACAGTCGACACGCGCCCCAATTCGGGTCGAGGGCCACGCGCCGCCCGCAGGCGACACAGTCACCGAGCGGGCGGCGCTGTCGCCACGCGTGGCAGCCCTGGCACAGCCATTTACGAGTGCGGGTCGCGCCCCAGGCGTAGCAGTCCTCGCACGAGTCGATGGTCAGCGGGGAGAACCGGTGGCAGCGGGCGCACAGGCCCGCGCTGTAGTAATTCTCGGTCGCTCCGCAGCGCTGACACGGCGGGGGCGTCACCGGCCCGCCGGGCTGGCAGGTGCAGCAGTAGTCGACATGGCGGTGCTTGACCGGGCGAGTCCGGCATACGCTGCACAAGCGCGGCCATGGCCGGCCACTCACGCCGGCGGCACAGACCGGTGCCGACCGAACCGGGGCGTGACCACTGCCCCTCCCGTGGCCTCGGCCGTCTTCTGCGGCCTGCGGGCGGCCACCTTGTCCGGTTCCCGGATCAGTAGCTCGGTCGGTTCACACTCCAGCACCGCGCAGATCACATCGAGGTCATCCAGCCGGATCGTGGTCGGCGTGCCGGTCCACAAGGCTGACATCTTGCCCGCACTGATCTCCAACCCAGCCTCGGCCAACCGGCGGCGCATCTCCGTGGACTTCCAGATACCCGCCTCAGCTGCTTTCATCCGCAGATTCCACCGCATCAGCACACCTCCGCTACTGCATGAGCCGGGAGGCCACCCGCTGGTTGGCCGTCTCCCAAGCATGTTCGATGTGGTTGGCGTGGACATGGATGTAGCGCGTCGTCGTCGACAACCATTCGTGACCCAGAATCTCTTGTATCGCTTTGAGATCCATGCCTCGCTCGTACAGCGACGAGGCGCAGAAGTGCCGCAAACCGTGCGGTGTCAACCGACCCACCCATACTGGAAGCCACCGGTCGACAGCATCCGCCAGGCTGGAACGCAATGCGTCATCGCCGATCCGCACACATCGCCCGGTGTCGCGGTCGCGGCGCTCACTCGGCAGCAGTGGGGCATCCGGATCAGACCAATCCGGACCGAACTGGTGGCGCACATCGGTCAGCCACCACTCCATCAAAGCGTCGACCTCTTCGATCGCGGGTACCAGACGAGGTTTGTGCCCACGCCCTCGGCTGCCCTTGCCGAACCGGACATGCAACTTGCCCCGTTCACCCAGATCGGGCCGCCAGTCGCGAATGTCAAGCATCAGCGACTCCGTGATCCGCAAACCCGCCCGACGCCACAACGAGGCCGCCATGTAGTCACGTGCCGCCGGCAAGAACTTCCGGGCATGCGGCAACGCCTCACGCCACGCGCCAAACAGTACCTCGACCTCCTGCTGCCCAGGTGGCACCCGCACAGCGACGTAGTCCGGCTTGGACGGACGGTTGAACTCATCCACCGGCTGCTCGAGAACATGACCGGTCAGCGCGTGGATGTCTCCCTGGTAGCGCGCCACGAGGAACTCGAAGAACGCCGTCAGCGTCCCCGCCTTGCTGTACACCGTGGACGCCGCCCGGCCACGCCTGCGCTGGTCAGCCAAGAACCGATCAACATCCTCAGCGCGAGTCGTCCACACCGGTCGGCCAGTGAAGCGCACGAACTCGAACACCACCGACCGATACGACCCCACCACACCGTCCGTCACACCGGCGCCGACCTGCGCCAGAGCGAACTGATCCACCAACTCCTGCTCAAAGTCCTCGAACTCTGCGGCAGTGCGCAATCGCCGCGCGGCCCCCAACGACCGCACCTCAGCCAACGCCACGGACACCCCTGTTCAATCGGAGAACGAATGTGTCAACAACATCGGCATCTCGTCGAGAATCTCGACCATCAATCGGATTCTCCACACCAACGAGTGAACCCACTCCCACCAGGACAAGCGCCCGACCTGGCGCTAATGGTCCCCAACGAACCCACGGCAGTTCAGGCAGTACTCCCATGACCACCCTCACACGCTCGTACCCAACTCAGTGCCACAACGGGGAAGGAGACCAGGATGGCGACGACTGAAGAGATCGAACGCCGCGTCGAGGAAGCGGACGCGGCCCGCAGCGCGAAGAGGGCCGCTGCGGCCAAGCGCGTCGGTGAGCTCGCACAGCTGCGGGCAGAAGTGGCCGAGAAACTCGGCGACATCGAGCGAGAGCTCGGTGACGTTCTCGCCGAGTCCAGTGACGTCATCGGCGTCGACGAGCTGGCCAAGTTCACCGACGTACCGGCCGCCGACCTCACCCAGTGGCTCAACGGCCGGAAAGCAACTCGCCCCAAGCGCAAACGGTCCACCGCCAGCGCGCCAACCACCAAGAGCGACGCGAGCGGGCCACAGACCACAGCGAAGACACCGCCGGCCAGCCAGACGTCCGCATCACCCGAAGTCGGCGGGCCTCGCAGCGGCGCGACGGACACGTCCAGCCGGGTTCCCGCGGCGGTGACGTGACATCGCCGCTCCGGCTCGTTCACCGTCCGCCGCTGTCTCGGGTGGCGACCGCGGAGTCGTAAACCTGCACGTTCCAAGGAATTGAGCACGTCGTGACCGCACACTCGCACTTCTCTCGCCGGAAGCCGATACGGCCGAGCACAGGACGCCATGCCGGGTGGGCGCTGGCCGCCAGCCTGCGGTTCGTGCGCGGTCTGCTCGCGTTCGTCGTCCTGCTCGCCCTCGTGGCGGGTCTGCCTTGGGCCTTGGTGCACTTCGTGAGTTGGCCGCTGCCCGACCACGTGCCGACCTGGGACGAGATCCAGGCGACGCTGCTCAACCCGATGAGCGCGCAATTCCTTCTCAACACCTTGGCGGTGCTGTGCTGGATCGTCTGGTTCTTCTTCGCGCTTGACGTCCTGCGCGGCACCATCGACGCGGCGCGCGGGATCACCTGGCCGCAGGTCCGCCCACCCGGCCCGCTGCACGGGCTGGCCGCGGCCCTGATCGGCACCATCGTGCTGACCTTGCTCGCCAACCGGACCCCGTACACGGCTCCCACCCCGACCACCGCGGACCTGACCGCCGATATCACGCCGGTCGCGGTCGTCGCACCGCTGACCCCAAGACCAGCCACCCAGGCCGCGGCTCCGCAGGCGGCCGTCGTCCCGGCGACCACGTTGGTGGTCGATCGGGCAGCGCCGGCCCCGCCGGGCATGGTCCAGGTCACCGAGGAGGTCCGGCTCCCGCACGACGGGATCTACGACAGCCTGTGGCGGGTCGCCGAACGCATCTACGGTCCCGGCGGCGGCAGCCGCTGGCCCGATTTGTTCCAGCTCAACCGTGGTGTGGAGCAGCCCGACGGCCGCGCGCTGACCAAGCCCAACCTCGTGCGCCCCGGCTGGAAGATCACCGCCTACGTCCCTGCCCCACCCGAACAGCATCCCCCCGGCGAGCAGCAGCCGCAGGTGCCGCCCCAGCAACCACCACCTCCGACGAGCACCGCGCCGACCACTCCACCGTCAACACAGCCCGCACCGGACACGACCCCGGCGCCGGCCCCGCCGGACGAGGCCGGCGAGCACCGCGAAGACCAGGCCGAACCAGGGCTGGACCTGCTGACCGACGTGTTTGTCAGCCTCGGCCTCGCCGGAGCCATCACTGCGGCCATGGTGTCGGCCCGGATGTGGCGCCGACGACACTACCGCATCGGCAGCGGCGACCGCGCCGACCTGCAGCGCCCGATCGCGCCCGTGGTCCGCGCACTTCGGGCCGCGTACGACCAGGAAGACGACAGTGACCGCAGGCCCGGTGAGGACGTGGAGTTCGTCGACCTCGCGCCAGCCCCACCGCGGATCCACATCACCGCGGCCGGGGCCCTGGAACCCGACGACAAACCAGTCCCAGTCCCGGCGAGGGTCGGCGTGCGGGGCGGTCGCGAACTCGCCTTGAACCTCGCCAGCACCCGCGGTCTTGGCCTCGCCGGCCCCGGCGCGCCCGCCGCTGCTCGCGCGCTACTGCTGCACCTGCTCACCGAACATCAGCCCGGCGAGGGCATCCACGTGCTCGTGCCCGCCGACGACCTGCACCTCGTCTTCGATGGCGCCGACGTCGAGAGCCTGCCGTCCACCGTCCACGTCGTCGCCACGCTCGACGCCGCTCTCGACGAGATGGAAGCGGCCCTGCTCACCCGCACGCGCCATGCCATCGAGGAGACCGATTCCCAGCCCACGCCGGCCTCGCTCGTGCTGCTCGCCAGTCCTGCACCTCACGCCGAACGGCGCCTGCAAGCCGTGCTCGACAACGGCTCGCCCCTCGGCCTGGCTGGTGTGCTCCTCGGCCAGTGGCGCCCCGGTGCGACCGTGCGCGTCCGCCACGACGGCACCGTCAGCGCGACCAGCCCCGGTTTCGGCGACGCCCTCGCCGACACACGCCTGTTCAGCCTGCCCGCCACCGACACCACCGAGTTGCTTGCTGTGCTCCGGGACGCCGAAGGCCCCGCCGACCTGACAACACACGACTACGCAACCAGTGGCCTCACCGGCGACGAGCACACACCGCCTGCGGACGATCACGACGTCGTACCCACCCCACCCGTCCCCGAGCAACGCTCGGTCGACGAGATGACCCAGCTCGAATCCACCCGCCCGCTAGAACAAGAAGCCGGCGAGCAGCCCCCACCGAGCCCGAGCCTGCAGCTGCTGGACGTCCAGCCCATCCCCGTGGATGTCCAGCCGACGAGCCCGACCTCAGCCAGCCGGGATGACACCGAGGACCGCCGCACGGCCGCCGAGGACGTCAAGCCAGCCGCCGATCAGGCACCGGCCGCCGAGGAATCTCTGCAGCCGAAGAACGGTCACGGCGCAGCATCACAGCGCCCGCTGGTCGTGCGCGTGCTGGGACGCCTGCACCTGACGCTGCACGACGACGAGGGAGACCGTGTGCTCAGCGGCGTGCTGACGCCGAAGCAACGGGAAGTGCTCGTCTACCTCGCGCTGCACCCCCACGGCGTCCGCCGCGAAGTCCTCAACGAGGCCGTCTGGCCCGACAGCCGTCCGCCACGGCCGTACAACTCGTTCCACAACACCCTGTCCATGTTGCGCCGCGCGCTCACAGACGCCACCGACGGCAGGATCAACAACCTCGTCCTCAACAACGATGGCCGCTACCAGCTCAACGACGAACTCGTCGTCGACTACTGGCAACTCCAGCACGCCCTACAGGCACCACGCCCCACCGACACCGAGGCCCAGGCTCAGCTGCACGACGCCGTCGAGCTCTACCAGAGCGACCTCGCCGAGGACCTACTCGTGCCCTGGATCGAACCGTTCCGCGAGGCCACCCGACGCGACGTCCTGGACGCGCTCGGCGCCCTGATCCGCGCTCACGGCGACAGCGATCCAGAAACCATGCTCACACTGCTGGAACGCACCCGGAAGCTCGACCGCTACAACGAGGGCGTCTACCGCGACATCATCCGCACCCAAGCCCGTCTCGACCAGTACGCCGCCATCCCACGTACCCTCGCGCTGCTGACCACCACACTGGACGAGATCGGCCAACGCCCCAGCCCCGACACGCTCAACCTCGCCGACTTCCTCCAACGCCGCGGCAGCACCCGGAAGCCGATCTCCACCGACAACGCCGCGGCCAGCTGAACCGCATCCGACAGCGCAGCGATGCCTCAGTCGGGCTGATCGTCGTCATCCTGCGACGACTCGCCATCGTCCGGCGCCTTCTGCAAGCGCTCGATCAGATCGAGGTTCTCTTCCGCCCAGTCGATCAGAGGCCGCGCCCGGACCAGTAAATCCGCGGCGGCAGGAGTCAGCGAGTACACCACCGACCGCGGAAACGTCCGCTCCTCGACCCGATCCACCAGACCGGCGGTCTCCATCCGCCGCAACGTCCGGCCCAACGCCCGGCTCTGAATCCTGCGAACCGTCCCGGTCCACGGATCGAACGTCGTCATTTCCTGAATGGCGGTATGGAGCTCGCTGTAATGCAGCGGACCTGCACTCAACGCCACCAAAATGTGCGTGATCCATTCCCCGTTCAGCACGTGGCGGAGATCCCGCGACCGCGCCAGGTACCTAGCGTCCCCCGTTACCATGTACACCCCCCATAATCGTTCGTGACGGCCCGCCTACACCCCGCCCCCGCGGCACAGGCGACCCTGATATTCAAAAATGAGAATCGCCTCCTTTCTGGCCAGAAGGCGTATAATCGTCTCCGCCATCGGCCACCTCGGTTGATCAGTGTCAAGGTTGTCAACGCTACGTCAAACGGGGTACCCCGTGCAGGGTATTTCTACTTAGGACGAACAGGCGTCACCACATCGAGTGACCAACTAGTAGATCAACAGCACGGTCAGTGATCCTCTTGTAGCGTCCTGGCCACCTACCCGGCGACGGTCCGATTCAGCTGCCTGCTAGAGCGGTAGCCCTCCAACCCTGCGAAGTGCCTGGTTACGCAGTCCGCGGGGGCTACCGATGTAACGCCCGACTCGGTGGCCGGCAGGCACATGAACAGTCGATTTGGGTGGGGGGTCACCTGCCGTTACTCGTGACCCCGTGGTCACCCTGGCTGCGTTGCTCACCACCCGGTCCGTACCCCACTTCCCGCTGTTTGATGGCCATGCATTGGCCCGACTCTCGCTGCTCCGCTGCTCGGTCGCATCCCCTGTCGCGCATTCGCCGCTGATCAACTCCGTCCGAATCTGACACTTTGTATCAATTCGCGGCCGATTGTCGCTTGCGCTTGACAATCACAATTTCGACCGCATGTCAATACTCAAACTTGGTTTGAGTTCTCTCGGGTTGAATCGCATGAGCTGAAATGAGGACTAGACGCGCTCGCGATTACCATTTCTCGGCATTTCGCCATTCATAAACCCAGAAAAGCAAGAGATGAGCTGTCCGCTCCGCTGGGCGTCGCCGTGCCTTGCCGCTGTCGGCTCTTCTATGCCCGGTTTGGACAGTCACCCCGAGGGGGCGCGGCTGACTCTGCGCAGCTCTGACCCAGCGACTTTGCGCCACGAGGTAACGGAACGGTAACGACGAGTCCTCTTGGGCTTGCAAAGTGTGGACTCAGGGTGTGTACTTCTACATGTCGACTCCACGCCAAGAAGTCAACGGAACGAATCGAGAGGGTGAGGACCAGGGCACGGCGTCCCTGCGAGCTCTCCGATTCGGTCAGTACCTCCTTCCGGGTGTCGAGATGACAGTAGTCCCGTAAAGCGCGGGCAACGGCTTGGGCCGTGCGGACAGCAGCGAAACCGTGCAGAGCAGCGTGAAGAACGACGCGTAGCCAAACGCGCATTTCTAATCTGGAGTGCGTAGTAACTGCGCTTGCAGCTTCGCGACGTAAAGCTCTTGCTATAGAGCGGAGAAGCGCGCATAAATGGCATGCCTGCCACAGGTATGTCCCCAAGATAAGTCAATGGTGGTCTAGCACCGAAAAACGTCGCAATGTGTAGGCGTTCGGGGTTGTTTTAGGCGGTTGCCGACATTGGGTTTCTCTGGCTTGAGAGCGTCGCTCTCGCCTGCCCATAGCACGCCAAACCCTTACGGGCATGGTTCCTGGCATTGTGCGCTAGACATAACGGCTTATCCCAACAGTGTTTTAGAGATTCAGGGAATGTGCCATCGAAACGCGCAACCCTCACCCGTGAGCAGTGCCGTATTGCCCGGATACCAGGATGTGTCCCTTTTGCGGAGATCTCACAAGGGCGAGGGTTGCGCGCCTCGATGCCAGTTCACAACTGGCCTGAATCGCTGCCAGTCAACCACTTTCGTATACGAAATGGAGTACCGCCATGACTATGTCTCTGATCGATTGGTCCGCCCGTATTAGCGCGATGGCGGACGCTCTGTCCGTTCCGGACGGCGGTTTTTCTGTCAAACCTGACGACGGTTCGGACGTCCGTACCGGCTATGCGGTTGCCGTTCATCCGGAACACGAACGCGTTTTCGACGGTACCGTGACCAGCAACGACCTAAACGAGTACATCGCGCGAGCGAAAGACGCTCTTTCGCTGCGCGGTCGCGTTCTCGGCGGATGGCGCGACCCTGCGACCGGTCGCGTCTACCTGGACGTTTCCGTCGTGACCGCGGACCTGTCCGAGGCAGTGACCCTCGCGCAGGAAACCGCCCAGCTCGCCATTTTCGATTTTTCCGCTATGGAATCCATTCCGGTCACGGTCGCGGCATGAGTCAAGGAGTGAAACCGATGAGTGCAGTCATCGTCATGATCAGTGACGGACAAGCGCGACGCATCGCTTTCGAGTGGCATAGCGGTATGTCGTCCGCTCTGTATTCCCTCGCGTCATCGGGCGCGATTGACCTTGACCGCGTGCGGGATGAGATCTCCCGTGAGCTGTGGAAACTGGACGTCGGAGAAGTGCGACGCGAATTGCTCGCATTGGACAAATACGTACGAACGGCCGGCGCGCGTCCCGTGCAATCGGGATGGTCCCGCTTGTGGGACGACTCGCCGGTAAGCGTGAATCACACCTAAGAGGACTGAATTGTCATGCCTGCCCCCAGTGATCACCCATGGTTCCGGGCGCACCCCGTGAGCCACGAAAACATCGTGTGGCACTGGGAACAGGCCACATCCGACGAAATCGCGCAAGGAATGCGCTGGTATGCCGATGCTCACCACGTGGCAACCGCCATCGGGAACGATGACGCTCATCTCGGCGCCGGAATGCTCGCGATTTACTCACCGCAACAGGGATGGATCGGCAACGTCCTTAATGCCGCTCGCGTACTGCGCGAGCGTAAGGGAATCGGCGGGCCCGGTTCCGGAATGTTCGCCACGACCGGCCAGAAACGCGCCGCGGATCGGCTACTCAAGGGCGAACGGTATGAGGACATCCTCAACGGTCCGAAAATCCGCGACTTTGCCCACCTGATCGAGTTCGGCGGAGATCAAGACTCGGATGACCCGCATGTGGTGATCGATCGACACGCGCTCTCGGTGGCGCACGGTCGCGCGCTCACCTCCGAGGAGTACGACTCCGCGCCGGTCAACGGGTTCCGCCGCAAGGACGGATCGATTTCCCGTCGGCAGTACGACCACGTGGTCAGCCTGTACCGCCGTGCCGCGGACCTGATCTCCACACGCACGGGAGAGCGGATCTCGGCGCACCAGGTCCAGGCCGTGACCTGGTTGGTCCGTCAACGGCTCAACCAGGAAGCCGAACAACGGCGCGGCCCCAACCGGCTGGACAAGGGACGCAACCAGGCTCGCGCGAATTCCGAACGCGCATGGAACGAATTCCGCACCGTGTTCCTGCCCGACCTAGCCACGTGCCCCGGTACGGGCTACCAGTCAGCCGCCTAAAGCATCCCGAGTGAGGTCACGATGACTGACACACAACACCGTTCGATTCCGACAACCGTGATTCGGATCGGTGATCTCATATTCCTGGACAGTTTCTCCGGACTCGTACCGGCCAAGGTGAGCGGGTACACCCCGCGCGGCGAAATCGCCGTGTTGGTGACCGCCACGCGCGGCGCCTACCGCCGTGGCGAACACACCACATTCACCCCGAGCGGTTGTGTTCCGCGCGCACACGTGCGCGTGCGTTGCGGACAGTTCCGCATCTTCGGTGCGTGGACCTTTGGCGGGCTGCGCGACGAATTCCAACCGCGCTGGGCCTGAAACCCGCGCACCTTCCCTCGTCCTACCGGTCAACGCCAAGGGAGGCGACATGTCCACCGACACGGACACGGCCAACGTCGTTAAGCTCCACTTTCAGTACGCCCAAAACGGCTACGTCATGACAGACGACACGTACGGCGAACAGGACGCCGATAGCGCGGTCGCGTTCACTCGTGACGGGTGTGCGTTCGTCGCCTGCGAGCGGGCACCGCGCGGACGTTGGCGTATCGAGTCCACCGACGGCGAAGCCGGTCCGGTGCCGCTGTCCGCCTATCGGTACCGACTTTCGGACCTGGCGGACGCTGCGGAGTACGTCGCCAAGAAGTGCGGCGCCACGGTCCGCCGAGTCGATTCCTGGATCTAGCGCAATCGTCCAGCGCATCCCGAAATTTCACTGATAGTCAGCCGCGTGTCTCGGCGCCCGTTCATACGGGCGCCGCGCAGCTCTCACCCGCACGCAATGGTTGCAACGGCTCTGCTTTCCGTTGCGGATTGTTCGACTCATCCGCGCGCACGTCATCACCACCGTTTCCCGAATCAGTAAAGGAGTTCAACCATGTTCGTGTACGGCGTGTCCATCACCGATATTCACAGCGTCGTACGCGACGTGTCCAGCGCGCTCTACGACGGAAACATAACCACGCACACGGGTGAGGATCGCAGCAACCGCGCCGGACCCCGCGCCACGTTCACCCTTCGCACCACCGACACAGCGGGTTCCGGCGCCAAGGGAAGCGCGTCCGCGTTCGGCAAGGGCACCGGCCCGAACGGCAGGCGCAGCACCATTTCCGCGTGCTGGCACGCCCACTACGACGTGCTGGCTGAGTTGTTCGCCCGATTCCCGGCCGCCCGCGTGGTGACCGCGATCGCCACCTATACCGCGCCCACGTTCCGGGAACGCGCGTTGGCCACCGCCTGCCTGAATGTCGGAAGCCAGTTGTACCCGGTGACCGCGCCGGACTGCTGCGAATGCGATCACACCGGTTACGTCGACACCTTCGACCAGGTCGCCGGCACCGGTTACGTCGACGACTCCTACTGGATGCCGTCCGGCGACGCGATGCGCCCGAACACGGACGTCGACTACTTCCTTGATCAGCTCGACCGCGTGCTCGCAGAACAGTGACGCCCTTTTCCCATCACCTCCGCACATTCACGCAATTCGACCGACGAAAGCGAGCACCCACGCTGACCACAGGCCACTCGACCACCCTGGACGCTCTGCGCGCGGAGCTCGACCGGGAACGCGCACGGGCCGACTCCTTGGAGACGGTGAACCGTGTGCAGGCCGGCAGCCTCACCAGCCTGGCCAGGCTCGCGGAGGAACTCCGCTGCCAGGTTGCCGACCTGCACGACGACGCGCTGAGCTCGAACCCGATGCCTGTACAGGGCCTGCGCAACGTCACCGGCCGCATGGACGGCTTGGCGACGACCTTGAGCCGCGCGGCACGCGGCTACTCCGGCGCCCGGACCACGGACATGATCTACCCGACCGTGGACGACGACCTCCGCGCACACGGGTGGACGCCCCGACCGGACCGGGGCCTGGACGGCGTGTTGCCACCGATCCCGATCACCGAGCTGGGCGACCGGCGCGGCTATGCGCGCGGCTGGCATCGCGGCCCGCAATGGATCACGTTGTGGTTCACCGGGCCGTGCGCACTGGCCTACGCGGACAGCAGCGACCACGGCCGGCTCACCGACGTCGACGGCGTACGTGCCGTGATCACCTCCCGCCGGCCGTTGTCCGCGGACGCACTGGCCGAATGGGTCGCGGCCCGGCAGCAGGCGCACACGGTGCCGTTCGATGCCCCGTACGTCCGGGTGTTCGCGCACCTGCGGTCGTCCTGGGGTGGGGGCCTGGTCGTCGATGATCGGTGCGACGAACACGGCGCCCCCGCGCCCGAGGGGCCCGGTAAGCGCTCCGTGTGGGCCTGCCCGAGCGACCCCGATTTCCGGCTCTACGTCTGGGGAATCGGCAACCAACCGGCCCACGTCCGCTACTGGGCCGGGCCCGTGGTCGACATGGCCCACCTGGTCCAGATCACCGGCCACTGCCGCTGACCTCAGCCCCTTTCCGCACCCGCCGACCGACCGTCCGTCGACGGTCGGCCGGCGCCTCGTCGTGCGCCGGTTACCGCCACACCTCACCACCAAGTCGGCCGGCTCGGCTCGGACTGGCTCGTCGACCAGCAACCCCACGGAGAACCCCAATGACAACCCTCGACCTCGCGCACACTGTCGCCGAGCACCTCGGGACCGGATGGCGCGCCTACACCGGCAAGGCCGACGACGGCTCGGAAGCCCATCTCGCCGGACCGAACGATCAGGTCCTCGACCTGGTCGACGGCACCACTACCGGCCGCAAGACCGACCGGGACCGATTGATCATTATCGGTCACCTCGGCTTCCTGCGCAACCATGTCCCGCAGGACCACGAGCAGGACCACAAGATCACCGTGGGCCGGTGCAAACCGCCCGACGTGATCGCCCACGAGACCCGGCGCCGGCTGCTGCCGAATTATGAGACCGCGCTGCACGCGGCCTGGGACGAGAAGCACGCCAGCGACGGCATCGCCGCCGCCCGTGAGCAACTCGCGGCGACCGTCGCGGCCCGCCTGGGCGTGCAGCGCCAAGACCAGGCGACCGACTTCCACTTCGGCACGGTCGACGCAGGCGTCCACGGCCGAGTCTGCGTGCGGCCCGGCGCGTCCGACTCGGTGTTCACCGTCCGCGTCCCGCACGACCGGGTGACCGAGTTCGCCCGGCTGCTGGCCACGTTCGGACACCTTCCTTGATCACCTCCGGCCGTTCGGTCCACCCCTCCGGTGGCCGAACGGCCGGCCTGTGCCCTTGCCGATTCCGCTCACTTCCGGCCCGAAGGGACCGATACCGCCATGACCACCACCTCCTCCACCGCCCCCGTGGCGGACGTTCTCGACTGCGGCCACCCACCCACCCCGGACCCCAGCGGGATCGGCACCGGCCGCGCGATCGACCCGACCACCGGCGCCACGAGCTGCTACCCGTGCTCGAACGAACGCGAACGCCACGCGATGACCCGCGCGAACACCTTCGTCGCCTACGTGTCCTCGGCCGGCGACGCGCTGATTACCGCGCCCGGCGGGCACCTGGCCACGATCGACCCCACCGACGCCCACCAGGTCGGCCGGCGCACCTACACCCCGTCCGGCGGGATGTGGACCCGCTACGTCTGGCACGCCACCGACGTCGACGGAGGCCGCTGGGCAGGCGTCAACGGCGGCCCTGGCCTCGTCATCCGCGTCCACCGGCTGCGCGTGTGCACCTGGCAAACCGAGTTCGGCAACGGCGGCGCGCCGCGCTACTGCCACCGCCGCGCCACCCACGCCGGCCAGGGCGGCGCCTTCGACCTCTACTACCGCACCCACGCCCGCCAGGTCTTCGACCTCTACGGCTGGACCACCACCGCCCTGCCACCCCGCGAACTCGCCCAGACCCGCGCGTGAATCGCGCCACCACAAAGAAAGGAGCCCTTCGTGTTCATGAAGTTCTACGACCGCCTCGACCTGTCACGGCTGCGTCTGGACGACGTGCACACCGTGCCCGCCAACCGCGCCAAGGCGCTCGACGTGGCGCGGGACCGCCACCTTCCGCGCCAGTCGCTCACCCGCATGGGCTTATGGGTCTACGTCTTCCAACTCGGCGCCGACGTCCATCTCGGCACGGTCACCCTGGCCGGCGCCCAGCCCGGACCCGAGAACGTGGTCACGCTGCCGGTCCGCCAGCTCGGCCACTGCACCACCCCCGGCCGCTGACCGAGATGGCCGGCCTGCTGGCCGCGGTCGCCGAGGACTACCCGCCCACCGCCCTGACCGCGCTGCTGGCCGACAGCCTCACCAAGGTCCTCGACCTGTGGGCCGACGCCCGCCGCAACGGCCGGACCACGATCGACATCCGCGACCTCGACCGCGCCGTTACCAGCGAATTCGCCCCCGCCATCCGCGCCTGGCGCACCGGCGACGCCTTCCCACGCCCCCGCCTGGCCGACACGGCCTGGCCCGAACCCGTTCCGAGGTGAACACCATGCCTATCGACGACCCCACGACCGCAACCCCGTCCGAGATCGACGAAGAGCTCGCCCGGCTCGGCATCGAGCATGCCAAGGCCACCGACACCGTCAACGGGCTCACCGCCCGCGTCCACCGTCTGGTGAACGACGGCATGGCCGAGTACGCGACCGAGTTGCAGCCCCGGATCGAGCAGGCCCGCCAGACCATCGCCGAGTGCGAGGCCGCCGCGCGCCCCCTCGATGCGGAGTTCGAGCGTCGGGGCGGCTGGACCCGCGCCTGGCTGGTCCTCAACACCGGCGGCCACGTCCACCGCACCATGGAGTGCCGCACCTGCTTCCCCTCCACCCGGTTCGCCTGGCTCACCCAGCTCTCCGGGCACGACGAGACCGAGATCGTCGAGCAGGCCGGCAAGGCCGCATGCACCGAGTGCTACCCCAGCGCGCCGGTCGACATTCGCAACCAGCCCAGACGGATCAAGACCCCCGAGCAACTCGCGCGGGAAGCCGAGAAAGCCGAACGCGCGAAAGCCAAGGCCGCGAAAGCGATCACCGCGCCGGACGGAACACCCTTGCGCACTAAGGGGTACGGGCAGATCGACACCGAGTTCACGGCCCGTCGCTCCTACTTAGACGCCTTGGCCTACGCCCGGTATCTGACCAGGGCAAGCATCGCCCACCACCGAGACACCATCGCCGAGTACCGCGAGGACGCGCAGCTCATCCTGGCCGCGCTGGCCGCGAAACATGGCCGCACCGAGGACGACTTGCGCGCCGAACTGGCTCCCAAGGTCGAAGCCAGGTGGAAGCGCGAATACAAGTAGCGGCGCCCTCTGTCGCCTGTGTCTGGCTTGGAACGCGTCCCCTGCCTACGCACCTATCCGCTTCCCACGAGAGGACCCCTACCGATGATTCTGGTCGAAACGCTGGAAGACCTGGTTTACAACTACCTCGAAGATCCCGCCCGGCCCGGCCCGGTTCGGCCGTCGGCAAGGTCAACGCGCAAGACCTGGTCAGCCGCGTCGTGCAGCACCTCGCCGAGCGCGGGGTCGACGTGGCTTTTCAGGACGGCTCGCGCCTCACCACATCAGGCAGCACGCCCCGGCGGCCGGAGCCCGAGCGGCACCGCCTTCCCTTGGTACTTCAGGAAAACGACGACGGGCACGTCCGCATCTACTGCGACGGCCGCGACTGCGTCTGGTCCTGGCCGCTCTACCAGCACGCGAGCGCGCAGACCAACGGCGACACGATCACCAAAGCTGTCGAGCACGCCCTCCGGCGACACCGCCACACCTGACCACTCCGGCTACCAGCTACGCCACATCGGCGCGATGCCCTCCCCAGCACCAACTCGCCACGGGGAGGGCATCGCGCTGCGTGGGCTGATACACATCCGCAGTAGCTCGAATCGCCATGACTACCAACGACATTCACGACGCCCGGCAACTCATCGCCGAGATCAACATCCCCACGGAACGCCCGCGCTGGGCATGGTGGGCCCCCGGTGACGCCACCCGCTACCACGCCACGCTGATCAACGCAGCACCCAGCGCCAGCATGGTCGGTACCGCGCCCGGCGGCACCTTCCGCGCGCTGGTGATCACGATCGACCTGTTCACCTCGCGTCCCATCTCGATTGTGATCCCGCGGCCCCACTGACGACGAAGACCGCTACACCGCCGAGGAATGGGTCTTCCGACGGTTCCCCGGTGGCTGGTGGGCCGGCATCCGGCCGCTGCTCGCCGCTCTGGGCTGGACGCCCACGACCGACCGCGACACCGGCTACCGCAGCACCGACTACCGCGACATCACCAAGGCACAGCGCAACCCAGACGCCGACCGCTAGTACTGCAACGGCAGTTGGTCGTCGTGTGGTAGATCATCGTTGTGGTGGTCGATGTGGTGATGGGGCAGCTGGATCGGGTTCATGATCGGATCGCGGGACGGTTCAGGCGGTCGGAGCCGCGGGGCCGGGCTCGGGAGTATGTGTCCGGGCTGGTCGCGGGGTTGGAGCGGAAGAACGGCTGGACACTGGCGGAGCAGTCCGGTGAGGTGTCTCCGGATGGGATGCAGCGGTTGTTGCGCTGGGCGGACTGGGACATCGACGGGGTGCGTGACGACGTGCGGGACTACGTGGTCGAGCATCTCGGCGAGCCGGGCGGCGTGCTGATCGTGGACGACACCGGGTTCCTGAAGAAAGGTGTGCGCTCGGCCGGGGTGCAGCGGCAGTATTCCGGGACGGCGGGGCGGATCGAGAACTGTCAGATCGGGACCTTTCTCGCCTATGCCGGTGATCATGGGCATGCGCTGATCGATCGGGCGCTGTATCTGCCGGAGCCGTGGATCGCCGACCGGGACCGGTGCCAACGGGCGGGGATTCCGGATGAGGTCGAGTTCGCCACGAAGCCGCGGCAGGCGATGGGCATGCTGGCGCGGGCGTTCGAGGCGGGTGTGCCGTTCGCGTGGGTCACCGCCGATGAGGCCTACGGGCAGGTCAAGTACCTGCGAGCCTGGCTGGAGGAACACGACGCCGCGTACGTGCTGGCCACCAAGGTCAACGACACCCTGATCACCGCCGAGGGCACCGAACAGCGGGCCGATGAGCTGATCGCGGACCTGCCCGCCCGGGCGTGGCGGCGGTTGTCGGTCGGTGCCGGCGCGCACGGGCCGCGCGAGTACGACTGGGCACGGGTGCCGGTCCGGATTGGCTGGCAGGCCGGGCGCGGGCACTGGCTGCTCGCCCGGCGTTCGATCTCTGATCCGACCGAGATCGCCTACTACATCTGCTACGGGCCCCGCCGGTCCACCCTGCTGAACCTGGCCTGGATCGCCGGGGCGCGCTGGCGGATCGAAGAGTGTTTCCAGCAGGCCAAGAACGAAGCCGGACTGGATCACTACCAGGTCCGGTCCTGGCGGGCGTGGTACGCCCACATCACCCTGTCGATGCTCGCCCACGCCTGGCTCGCCGTCGCCAAATCCCTTGCCATAAAAGGGGAATCGGTATCGCCGAACCAGACATGATCAGCTTTACACTACCGGAGATCCGGCGCCTGCTCACCAAGCTGGTCCTGCGTGTCGCCGACGCCGCCGAACACATCTGGTCCTGGTCACGCTTCCGCCGCCGACGACAACACCAAGCCCGCCTCAGCCACTACAAACGCCGCGGCTACCCACTTCCTTAACTGCCGTTGCAGTACTAGTACCAGGCACCGCGCTTGCCTCCGGCCACACGGCCGGACCACCCCACCCGCACGGCACCGCCCGCGTCCGCGCGGGCCGTGATGACGGCAGCCCGCCGTCCGAGGAGATCATCATGAACAGCACCGGCAACACCGATTTGTCGTCGCGCTCTACGTCGATCCGGCCAGCCGGCAGGTCCGAGTTTCGATCGATCTCGACGATACCGAGTCGTGGCTGCTGCGCAACGACAGGGACAGCACGGTTCCACTGCGCATCTGCGTCCAGGGCGACGTCACGTTCGGGGGCTGACAAACCGATCGCGCGAGCGTCGGCCCGCGCTCGCGCCATTCGCGCATCGTCGAACGATTCCACTGCTCGTCCAATCAGGACACTCATCGCGTCACGTTGATGAAGAGGTTATTCATGAACTCGTAAACCACCGAAATGCCGGACCTTACTGGTAATCACCGGAATCACGACTTGCCGAATGCCTGAGCTGAAGTAGATGGCCAGCAGGCCTAATCGCCCGCCTCTGCCGCAACTTTCCCCCGTCCTGGACGTCCGGTTCGGCGCGTGCAATGCGCTCCGAGGTGGCGCGCCACGTAGGCCGACACGTGCAGAAGTTGCGCGACCCATGGCCACCCCTGCTGGTGAGTGAGGCGCAATGTTCTCAGTTGCCAGCCGTCGGAAGCATCGTGGACGCTTGCGCGTCCGTGCGGCGGTGGCGGTGCATGAGGATGCCCTTGGCCGTGGCGATCACGTCGCGGGTCCCGAGCGCGGTGCGTAGCTGGGCCTGTTCCTGGGAGCCGATCAGGGCGACGGCGGCGTGAGCGGCGAACAGTTCACCGATGTGCTCGGCATCGGCATCGAACGCGTCGCGCTGTGAGGAGTACAGGTTCAGCGCGCCCAGGGTGGTGCTGGTGGCGAACAATCGGAACCCCAGCACGGACGCCACACCGAGGCTGGCCGCGGTGTCGGCGAACTTGGGCCAGCGGGAGTCGTCGGCGAGGTTGCCGGTGCGGTAGGTGTGGTGCTCGGCGATGGCATCCACGCATGGGCCTTCGCCCAGCTCATGCTGCAACTCGTCCAAGCGGGCCACGAGATCGTCAGACGGCGCGACGGTGCGCAGCTGCCCGGCCTCCAGCAGCGACACCCCGGCGTACTCCGCGCCAGGGATCGTTGCCACCGCGGCAGTCACGATCCCTTTCATGGTCTGGTGCAGATCCGGTTCCGCGGTCAGTGACCGGGCCACCTCGCTGAGAGCGTGCGCTACCTGCCCCAGCGCCTCACTGTTGGCAGCCTGCCGGGATGATCGTTCATCGCCCACCTGCCCCATTCTGTCCGGATATAGACGTCACGGCCAGATGCGGCGCGGTCGGGAGTCGGGGCCGTGGTAGTTAACCGCCACGCTCCCAAGCTCGTGTCCACCGGCGTATCAGGGGTTCAGGCGAGGGCGAGGAACAACTTCTCGAGTTCGGCCTCGGTCAGGGGTTCCTGGTTGTTGTCATCGTTGCCGGTGAGGCATTGGCGCATGCCGGTGGCTACGATCTTGAATCCGGCACGGTCGAGGGCGCGTGAGACGGCGGCGAGCTGAGTGACGACGTCTTTGCAGCCTCGGCCAGCTTCGATCATGGTAATTACACCCGCGAGTTGCCCTTGCGCACGGCGGAGCCGATTGAGTACCTGCGTGATGGTTTCTTCGTCCCCAGTCATACGAACCCTCCTAAAGTAATCCCGACCTGGCACCAGTATACCCCGTGAGGTATCGCCAGTGGGGGGAGTTCGCTTCGCTTCCTGACGGCGCCGGTGGAGTCTCGGGCTGAGGCGACAGGCGGCGGCTGCCTGGTGGACGAAATTCGGCGATTCGTACTGTCGATCGTGTGCGTGGACCAGTGTGGCCGAGGCTGGCCCGCAACGAGACCTGTGAGACGTGCGTACCGCACCACCGGGCCAACTCGTACGAAAATCCAGCAACCTGCACTTGTTGGTCAACAGTTTCGGCTATGGGCAGCAGGCCGAACTCGTGATCGACAGGTTGGGCGTCGATCATTCGATGACGCGCCCGAAAGCGTGCACAGTCCGAGGTGAAGAAGGCTGGTGGGCGTAGGGCCCGCGTGAGAGCGGTGCCTTGACTTGTCGCGCTCTGCCTAGCGGCTGTAGGTGTCCTCGCGGGGCGGTGGTCCGACGTCGGAGTGGCGGCCGGGCAGGATCGCGGCGTGTCGTTGCCCGGGGCCCGGCCGGTGCGACTCGACCTGCTGCATCCTTGGGCGCCAGCGGCCGCGGCGGTCTCTGCCGGTGTGCGCTGTTGGGTGTGGCGGTGATGGCCGCGCTCGATGAGATCGTCTTTCACCAGATCCTGGCCTGGCACCACTTCTACGACCGCTCCACGCGTGCCGTCGGGTTGCTCTCGGACGGTCTGTTGCATACCGCCGAACTGCTTGGGCTGGTCGCCGGCTTCGTGTTGTATGCGGATTTGCGGCGCCACCACACTCTGGCCCCGCCGCAGGCCTGGGCCGGGCTGTTCCTCGGGTTAGGCGCGTTCCAGCTCTTCGACGGCATCGTCGACCACAAGCTGCTGCGCATCCATCAGGTCCGCTACGGCGTCGACATCCTGCCCTACGACCTCGCCTGGAACGGCGCCGGACTCGTCCTGCTGACCGTCGGCGCGGCCCTGGCCGTTCGCGCAGACGCACAGCGTCCGCGGTGCTGTTCCCGCTGTCCGGCGGGCCGTTCACCGCCCACATGGCCCAGCACCTCGTCGTCGCCATGATCGCCCCGTTGCTGCTGGTCCTCGCCCGTCCCCTCACTCTGGCCCAGCGCGCCCTGCCTCCTCAGAGTGCGCGGCGAGTGTTGCTGGCCCTGGCGCACTCCCGGCCCGTCACGTGGCTTGTCTTCCCGCCCCTGGCCGCACTGCTGGACATCGGCGGCCTGTGGCTGCTCTACCGCACCCCATTGCTGGCCGCGACACATCACCAGCCGCTGATACACGCCGCAGTCCAGGTCCACGTCGTGCTGGCCGGATTGCTGTTCACCTTCGCCATCTGCCAGCTCGACCCGCTACGCCACCGCTGGAACCTCGCCTGGCGGGGCCTCACCCTGCTGGCCGCCGGTGCCGGCCACGCCATCCTTGCCAAGACCCTGTACGTCGCCCGCCCGCCCGCCACCACCTACAGTGCGGTCGACCTGCACACGGGTGCGCAGCTGATGTACTACGGCGGCGACCTGGTGGAGATCGCTCTCGCGGCCGTCCTCGCTGTCCAGTGGTACCTCGCCACCGGTCGCGCCCACGCCCGACTCCAGCGCCGCCAGCGGCGACCACCGCTGACAGCTGACTCGCCCCCACACACCTCGCGCGACTTCTGAACCTTCCTTGGCACCCGTCGGCGGGCGGGATAACGAGCGACAGTGGCCGGGGGAGAGACGATGACGGCCCCATTTTTGATTGGCTGATACCCCCTGGGGTATTATAGTAAACCTGGTCGCCATAGGAGGTTCAACGATGTGTCAACGTGCTGTGTGTTCGACCTGCGGGAAGGCCACCTACACCGGGTGTGGGCGCCATGTCGAGCAGGTGCTCGCCGGTGTGCCCGCGTCACGGCGGTGTCAGTGTCAACCAGAGCAGGGCGGATCCGAGCGGAAGTGGTGGAAAATGTTCGGCCGCCGTTGATCACTGCGGCCACAGGGAGCCGGGCGCCACACCGAGGTGCTCGGCTCGCTGTCGAACAGGACCCTCGAACGGTACGAGTTGCACGTTCGTCACCGATGTTTAAGGACCCGCGACACCCTGTCAGGATCTGCGTCGACGCTGATCCTGCCCTTCACTCGCCCTGACTCCAATGGACCGGAAAGCGTGAGAGGGGCGCATTCCTTGAGCCTATGTGTGTCCGTGATGGTTGAAACGGAATAGTCATTGCCGCAACACGGTAAAGTGAATGTCCCCCGGCCCATGGGTCAAAGAACGGCTGTCATGGAGCCCTGAGCGCGGGGGTACTGGAGGAGTCGGCTGTCCGCGTAGAGCGCGGGCGGTGTCATGTCGTGTCTTTGCGAATCGTGGCTTTCTGGTCTATGTCGTGTGTCGGCTCTATGTCGTGTTTCGGCGGTTTCGTGTCGAAGTTGCCGAGGTGCCAGGTCAGCAGTGCGAGGGCGAAGACGAGGATGAACAGTCCAACAAGTGCGAATCCGACGTAGTTGAGGTCGAATTCGGCGATGGTGGTGATGGGGCCGGAATCGGGGTGGAGTGTGTCGGTGAGTAGTGATGCCAGTTGCACCGTGCCGATGAGGAACGCGCTGCCGACGGACAGTGTCGTGACGATGATGTTGTAGAACATTCGGCGAAGGGGTTTGGTGAGGGCCCAGTTGTAGGCGACGTTCATGAGGACACCCTCGGCTGTGTCGAACATGGTCATGCCTGCTGTAAAGAGGGCGGGTAGTACCAGGATGGCGTACCAGGGCAGGGACAGTGCGGCTCCGCCGGCGAGTATGAGTAGACCGATTTCAGTAGCGGTGTCGAATCCGAGGCCGAAGAGCACTCCGACTGGGTAGATGTGCCAGGGTTTGCGGACTGCCTTGGTGGTGCTTTTGAGGAGTCGGTTGAGGAACCCGCGGTTGTTGAGTTGGTTGTCCAGATCTGCTTCTGTGGCCGCCCGGTGGCGCATCTGCCGATACACCTTGATGATCCCGGCCAGCGCGACAAGGTTCATGATCGCGATGGCGTAGAGGAAGGTGCCTGATACCGCCGAGCCGAGGGCACTAGCCGTGTGACGCAGTGCCGATTCCTCGTCCCGGACTGCACCGGCCAGTGCCCGCACGCCCATCGCTAACGCTATGGAGAGCGCGAACACAACTGTGGAGTGGCCGAGGGAGAACCAGAATCCCACGGAGAGTGGGCGTTGTCCCTGAGCGAGCAGGTTGCGCGTGGTGTTGTCGATGGCGGCGATGTGGTCGGCGTCGAAGGCGTGACGGACGCCGAGTGTAAACGCGGTGATACCCAGCCCGATGCCGAACACCTGTGAGCTGTTGAGGGTGTGGTGCTGTGGTATGACAACGAAAAGGAGCATTCCCCAGCCGAGCGCGTTGAGGGCCAGGATGAAACCGGCCATCCCGGCGATCGAGCGTCGTGCCTGTGACGTCGGGATTGCGGCTGCCCGGGCTGGCGGGGGTGTGGTCATGGCTTGATCTTCTCCTCTCGTCGTCGACGATGCGGCCTGTGACCCACACCAGCGCCACACGCGCGGAGCCATCTCACCGAGTCCCACGGGTGATGTGTTTCGGGTCCGAGGGGTGGTCGCGACAGCAGTGGTCACGACCACCCCTCGGGACGTGTCAGTGGGAGAACGTGATGGTCGGCAGTGCTTTACGGAGCCAGCGCGGTGACCACCAGGCGGAGTGGCCGGTGATGCGAAGCAGGACCGGCAGGAGCACGAGCCGGATGAGGGCGGCGTCGAGCAGGACCGCGACGCCGAGGATGATGCCCATTTCCTTCGGGGGTAGCGGGTCGGCGAGGGCGAAGGTGAAGAACACGGCGACCATCACGGCGGCGGCGGCGAAGATCACGCGTCCGGAGTGGGCCAGGCCATCGATCAGGGCGCGCCGCGGGCTGCCGGTGAGTTCGTAGTGTTCTTTGGCGCTGGCGAGCAGGAACACGGTGTAGTCCATGGCGATGGCGAAGATCATCGCGAAGAAGAACACCGGCCCCCAGCCGTCGAGGAACCCCTGTGGAGTGAAGCCGAGGAGCCCGGCGAGGTGACCGTCCTGGAAGATCAGCTTCGCCACGCCGAACGCGGCGCCGGTGGAGAGCAGGCTGACGACGGTACCCAGCAGCGCGATGACCGGGGCTTGCAGGGCGACCAGGAGTAGGACGAACCCGAGGGCCAGGATCACCCCGACGACCAACGGCAGGTAGTCGTTCAGTGCGGTCTGCAGGTCCAGGTTCTCCGCCGGCGCGCCACCGACGAGTGCGCCGTCGGGCAGGGTGTCGCGCAGCCGGTCGAGTGTGTCGCCCAGTTGGGGCGAGGACGGATCGACGGTCGGCATGGCTTGGACCAGGGCGTAGTCGGAGCCGTCGGAGGCGGGTTGCGGCGGGGTGACCAGCGCGATGCCGTCGGTGTCCTCGGCCTGGGCGGCGGTGGCCTGGGCGTCGGCGGCGGGGGTGATGATCTGCAGCATGCCGGGGGCGCCGTCGCCGAAGCTGTCTTGAACGGCTTCGTAGCCCTGCCGGACCGGGGCATCGTTCGGGACGACCTGGATGGAGGGCATCGCGACCTTGAGCCCGAACACCGGCAGGGACAGGGCGATCAACACCAGCAGCGCGCCGAGGGCGAAGGGCCAGGGTTTACGGCTCAGCAACTGCCCCCAGCGGGAGAACCGTGGCGAGTGGGCCTCGGTGCGCTTGGCCCAGGGCAGGGCGAGGGAGTTGACCCGGCCGCCGAGCTTGCCCAGCACGGCCGGGAGCAGGGTGAGGGTGGCGGCGAGGACGAAGACGACGGCGAGCATGATGCCCACGGCCATGGTCCGCACCGCCGGTGCGGGGACGAGCAGCACGGCGGAGAGGCTGACCAGCACGGTGATGCCGGACAACAGGACGGCCTTGCCGGCGGTGTCCATGGTTTCGGCCACCGCGGCCCGCGCGTCCGCCAGCTTGCGCAGAGCGTCGCGGAAGCGAACGACGAGGAAGAGCGCGTAGTCGATGCCCAGGGCGAGGGCGAACATCATGGCGAAGTTCATCGCCCACACCGAGATCGGGGTGATCTCGTTGAGCAGCACCAGCGCACCGGCGGAGGCGCCGAGCCCGGCCAGGGTCAGCAGCAACGGCAGCCCTGCGGCCACGAGCGAGCCGAACGCGAGCACCATGATCGCCAGGGTGACCGGCCACGACACCATTTCGGCCTGAATCATCGCGTCGTGGTTGGCTTCGTTGAAGTCGCTCCACAGTGCCGAGGCCCCGGTCGGGTAGACGTGCACCGACGACGTGGACAGCCCAGTCAAGTCGGCCTTGAGATCATCGACCGCGCGGACCATGTCATCGGTGTTCGCGTTGGCTCCGGCGAGCAGAATGCCGGTGCGGCCGTCCGGGCTGATCGTCATCCCCGGTTTCGGCGGCACGAGCTGCCCAATGCGGTTGTCCTGGGCGAGCACATCCGCCGCCTGGCCGAGGATTTGTTGCACGGCTGGATCACTGATCGGCGCGTCGTCGGACTGCACGACGACCTGGATGGCCGAGGATGCGTTCCCGCCGAAGTGCTGCTGGGCGAGTTCACGGACCTGCACCGACTCGGATCCGTTGGCCTGCCACCCGGCGCCGGCCAGGGAGGTGAACACTGTCGGAGCGAGGGAACCCAGCGCGCCGACGACGAGCACCCACGCCGCGACCACCCACCACGCCCGGGCGGCCATCCGCGTGCCGAGTCTGCCCAACGGGCCGCTTCGCTGCAGGGACAACGCCGCGGTGTCCGGCGGGTGGCTGTCGGTACGGGTTGACGCGGTCATCCGGTTTCCTCCAGATATGGACTAGGGGTATGTCGTCGGGCATGTGCCACCGCGGCCCCGTGCCGGGGACGCTCGATCAGGTGGCGCCTGGAGTGCCAGGTTCTGCTGCGCCGTCGCAACAACGTCGGCGCCGTCGAGGAAGCGGATCCCCGAGCCGCCGGATCTTCCGCATGTGGGTATCTCCTCGAACGACACTACCAAAAAATACCCCATGGGGTATCGTCGTGCGGGCGTGGGTGAAGGGGAGGGCCTGCGCTTGCGTGTCAGACCGCTGCCCGAGCTGCGGTTCGCCAGTAGTGGCAGGGGCGCGTTGCAGCAGTAGGTGAGCGGTGTTTCGCCGGATACCCCCACGGGTAGTCGGGCAGGATGAAGGGAGGACGTGGATGCAGCCGCCCGTCGGAACAGCTGGAGCACGTGTTCCGGTCGCTGGTGGGCTCGGGTGATCCTCGCGGCGGGTTTCGGGCTTGTGATCGGCGTGACGCTGGGTCTGCTCGGCGCGGGTGGGTCCATTTTGGCGGTGCCCGCCCTGGTCTACGGGATGGGCGAGCCGGTGCGCCAGGCGATCCCGGCGTCGTTGGTGATGGTGGGGCTTTCGGCGATGGGTGGGGTCGTCCCCCGGTTACGTCAGGGCATTGTGCGGTGGCCGATTGCGGGGGTGTTCGGTGCGGCAGGCGCGGGAGCGGCCTTCGGTGGAGCAGCCGTGGGCCGGCTGGTGTCCGCGCAGGTGCTGCTGCTGGCGTTTGCCGTCGTGATGGTGGCCGCGGCGGTGCGGATGCTGCTCGGGCCGACCGAACCGCGCGGGGCGTGCACCGTCTCTGGTGGGAGGGTGAACTGGCGCTCGTGTCTGCCCCGGGCACTGGGTGTGGGTGCGGCCGTCGGATTCTTGACCGGCCTGTTCGGCGTCGGCGGCGGCTTCCTCGTAGTGCCCGCCCTGGTCCTGATGCTCGGGCTGGACATGCCGGCCGCGGTTGCCACCTCCCTGCTCATCGTGACGATCAACTCGATCGCCGGACTGGCGGCTCACTGGGACGCGGTGACCGAACTGGACTATCCCGTGGTCGCGGCCTTCACGATCGCCGCCCTCGCGGCGTCGGTGGCCTCGGGCAGGCTTGCCGGCCGCGTGGACGCCGACCGTTTGCGCCGCTGGTTCGCCTACCTGGTGATCGCGGTCGCGGTGTTCGTCGCGGTTCAGGCCCTGATCAACACCAGCGCGCTGACATGAGAAATCAGACGGAAAGAAAGGAGTGGATGATGCAGGTCGAGGAGCTCTACCGGCGACGAAACGAGGTACAGCTGGTGGACGTGCGCGAGCCCGAGGAATGGCAGGCCGGCCGCATCGAGAGCGCCCGGCACATTCCGATGGCCGAGGTGCCCACCCGGCTCACCGAGCTCGACACCACGCGGCCCGTGGTGACCGTGTGCCGCAGCGGTCACCGCAGTGGACAGGCAGCCGAATTCCTGCGGCAACAGGGTTATTCCGCGGAGAACACCGACGGTGGGATGCAGGCATGGCAGGAGGCCGCACTCCCCTTCACCACCCCTGACGGCAAGCCGGGAAGGGTGGCGTGAACCATGTGGTTCCAGCAGTTCTACCTCAACAGTCTCGGACACGCCTCCTACCTGATCGGGGACGAGAAGACCGGTCAGGCGCTGGTGTTCGACCCCCGCCGCGATGTGGAGGTCTATCGACAGACGGCTCGCGACCGGGGGTTTCGAATCACCTACGCGTGTGACTCCCACGGGCACAACGACTACCTGTCCGGGTTAGGCGAACTGGCCGGATCCGCGCACCCGCCGCAGGTATGGGGTTCAGCCGCCGGCGAGCTGAGTTACGCACACCGGCCGATCGCCGACGGCGAGCAGATCGAATTCGGCGACGTCGGCATCGAAGTGATGCACACGCCCGGGCACACCCCCGAGCACATCAGCCTGCTCGTCTACGATCGCTCCGCCAGCGCCGATACCCCGGCATTGTTGCTCTCCGGCGGGGCGCTGCTTGTCGGTGACCTCGCCCGCCCCGACCTGCTCGGTGGCCAGGAGCAGGCCCGCCGCCACGCCGAGGTCTACTGCGACACGATCCAGACCAAGCTGCTCACGCTGCCCGACCACGTCGAAGTGTTCCCCACACACGTGGCCGGATCACTGTGCGGCGGCAACATCGGGTCCCGCCTGTCGACCACACTCGGATACGAGAAACGCACGAACGCGACCCTGGCCGAGGTCGCCGAGAAAGACGAATTCGTGCGGCAATGCATCCGGCTGGACAACCTCCCCGCCGTGCCCCCGTACTGGCGGCGTATGCGCACCCAGAACATGGCCGGCGTCGACCCCCTCGGCGTACTCACCGAGCCGCCGCCGTTACCACCCGATGACGTCGCCGCTGCCCTCGACGGTGGCGCCGTCGTGCTCGACACCCGCTCGTCGGAAGCCTTCGGCGGTGGCCACATCCCCGGCGCCGTCAACGTGGGCCTCGGCTCGTCCTTCGCCACCTGGGCCGGCACCGTGCTCCCCGCCGACGCGGAGATCCTGCTCGTGCTCGACCGCCCTGGGGATCTGTGGGAGACGGTCTGGCAGCTACTTCGGATCGGCTACCGCATGCCCGTCGGGTGGCTGGCCGGGGGCATGAGCGCTTGGCGCACCTCGGCACGGTCGCTCGACCGCACCCCGCAGATCACGGTGGACGAGCTGAAACGCAGGCTTGACGAGGACGCGATCACCCTGCTCGACGTGCGTCAGCCCGCCGAGTGGGCCGCCGGCCACGTCACCGGCGCCACGTTCATCACCGGCGCCGAACTACCCGACCGGCTCGACGAGGTCCCCGCGGACAAACCTGTCGCCGTCACGTGCGGCAGCGGCTACCGCTCGTCGGTCGCCGCCAGCCTGCTCGCGCGAGAACGCGACATCCCGGTGATCAACGTCGCCGGCGGTATGACCGCGTGGCAGCGTGCGAGCTACCCGACCACAACCTGACACAAGCGCTCTCTCATGGAGGACTGCGATGGATTACGCCCGTACTATTACCCTTGACCTGCCGTATGAGCAGGCCGTGCCGACGGTGAAGGAAGCCTTTCAGGAGCAGGGGTTCGGCACGCTCACCGAGATCGACGTGCAGGCCACCCTGAAGAACAAGCTCGACGCGGACATGGAGCAGTACGTCATCCTCGGTGCGTGCAATCCCCAGCTCGCGCACCGCGCCCTCGACATCGACCGGCAAATCGGACTGCTGCTGCCCTGCAACGTCGTGGTCCGCGCCGCTGGCGACAACCAGACCCTGGTGCAGGCCCTCGACCCTCAGGTCATGGTCACCGTGCCCGAACTCGACGAGCTCCAGTCCATCGCCGACGACGCCGGACAACGCATCCACGCCGCCCTGCAGGCACTCGCTGCCTGACCGTAGCGCAGGGGCGCCGGGAAGGACGCGACAGTTGTCCACAAGAGAGGGAACACGATGACGAGTGCGGAGAGGCAGGCTCCCGTAGGCGCGGCGCCGGCAGGCCTCCAACTGCCGGGCATCGTGCTGGGCGTGGGGCTCGGCGGGTTCGTCGACGGCATCCTGTTGCACCAGCTGCTGCAATGGCATCATATGCTGACCAGCACGAACACCGACAATATCGGAGTAGAGTACTACGATCCCGAAACGGTGTCGGGCCTGGAGATGAACACCGTCTGGGATGGCGTCTTCCACACCGTGTGCTGGCTCGCCGTCCTGCTGGGCTTGGCTATCCTGTACTCCCGGGTCACCCACAACCGCCGCCAGGTGTGGACTTCCCGCGTGCTGTGGGGCTGGATCCTGGCGGGCTGGGGCATCTTCAATCTCGTCGAAGGTGTCCTGGACCACCACATCCTGGGGATCCATCACGTTCACGGCGGCCCTCATCAGCTGTGGTGGGACCTCGGCTTCCTCGTCATGGGCGCGTTCCTGCTCGTCGGCGGCTACCTGCTCCAGCGCAGTGGCCGACCCGTCGACCCCCACGCTGTCAGCGGTGGGCAGGCAGGACGACATGACTGATGGGCCACGACCCGCATCCACCTGATTATGGCGCAACCAGCAGTGCCATCCAGCTGCTGCTGGTCACGCTCACGCTCCTCGTCTGTGCCGGGGTCTATCTTTACCTGGCACGGCGTGCCCGCGTGAGCAACCCGGTGCAGGGCTGGAGCCGGTGGCGCACGGCCAGTTTCCTCACCGGGCTCTTCCTGCTGGCCGTGGCGCTGCTGCCGCCGGTCGCGGCATGGGCCCACACTGACTTCCGTGGCCACATGGCGCAGCACCTGCTCATTGGAATGTATGCCCCACTCGCCCTGGTGCTTGGTGCACCTGTCACCGTGCTGCTGCGGGCCCTGCCCACGCTCCGCGGACGCCAACTGACCGCCATCCTGCACAGCCGCCCGGCCCATCTCCTGGCCCACCCGGCAACCGCCCTGATGTTGTCCACCGGCAGCCTCGCGGTGCTGTACTTCACGCCGCTCTACACCGCGATGACGAGTCAGCCGACCGGTCACTGGCTGCTGCACGCCCACTTCCTCTTCGCTGGCTACCTGTTCGCCTACGCCATCGCCGGCCCCGACCCCGCGCCCGCGCGGCCCGGTGTCCGCACCCGGCTGGTCTACCTCGGCTGCGCCATCGCGCTGCACGCCGTGATCTCGCAGTTGATGTACGGGGGCTTCTGGATCAACATTCACGCCCCGATCGTCGAGGTCCGGGGAGGCGCCGAGATCATGTACTACGGCGGCGACATCGCCGAACTCCTCCTCGCCGCTGCCCTCGTCGCCACCTGGCGCCCCGAACGGCACCCCGCCCCACCGCGGACAGGCCCAGGCCGCTTGGTCACCAGCCTGAGTCGTGGCCTCAGTGGTCGTCCGCGCGAGCGCGCGGGGCCGGCCGGTGTGGGCGGAGCAGGCGGAGGTGTTCGGTGTCACCGAGCAGGTCCAGGCGCCGGTGCAGGAGTGGATTGTCGGTGGACTGGCTACGGTGGCAGGCGATGGCTTGATGGTGGCGTGTCCGGGAGACGGGCAGGGTGAGGTCGACCAAGTCAGGCGGTGAGCCAACCAGGGGGCTGCCGAACTCCGGGTTGAGCTGGTCGGCGACCTGGGCCGGTAACGTCCAGCCGAGGACGGGCAGACCCAGATGGTCGGCGGTGGCCAGGGCAGCTTCGGTGGCACGGACGTGGTCGGGGTGGGACGTCACGCCGGTGGTGTCGAACGCCAGCAGGTAGGTCGGTCTCACCTCGGCGGCCAGCGACTCGACGTGACCGGCGAGTTCGTCCACGGACACGTCGGTCAGGCCTCCGTCGGGGTAGTCCAGCAGGACGCTGCGCTTGACACCGAGTACTGTGGCCGCCGCGTCCAGCTCGTCGGCCCGTAATGCGCCCAGATCGGCGTGCTCTCCGCCCAGGGTGGAGGCCTCACCGTGGGTGAAACACAGCACCGTCACCGACGTTCCCGCAGTGGCCAAGTGGTCGAGCACCGCGCCAAGTCCGAACGATTCGTCGTCCGGGTGCGCGACCACCGCGAGCACGGTGTCTGCCGCGTCGAGCAGGTCACGGGCCTGCTCTTCCCTGCTTCTTGCTTGCGCATCCTGTCCCATACCACCGTTGTACGCCCGGGGGTATGTCGCCGCCAGCTGAACGACCGCGCGGTCGATACGTGGAATGCCAGCCACTGCGAGACTGTTATAATACCCAGGGGGGTATGAGAAGGAGGTGCATGATGGCAACAATCGAGCTGGCTAATGACACTTTTGACGAGGTCATCAGCGCGGATGGCATGGTGCTGGTGGATTTCTGGGCGGCGTGGTGCGGGCCGTGCCGACAGTTCGCGCCGGTGTTCGAGCGCGCATCCGAGCGTCACGAGGATGTCCGGTTCGGCAAAGTGGACACTGAGGCGCAGCCGGAACTGGCGGCGCGGTTCGGTATCTCCTCGATTCCCACCTTGATAGTCGCGCGTGATGGCGTGGTGCTGTATGCGCAGCCCGGTGCGCTGCCGGAGAGTGCGCTCGAGGACCTGATCGGGAAGGCCCGCGAGGTCGATATGGGCCAGGTTCGGCAAGAACTCGCCGAACAGTGACCGTGATGATCCGATCGCGATCGTCAGCGCGGACGCCGAGTACCCGAATCCCGTGGAGCGGGGCCTGCGACCAGACAACGTCTGAGCTGAAGATTGTGAGACGAGGAGAAGCAAGATGGTAGACATCATCGCACTCGACACGCCCACGCTGGGCGACCGTAGCTACCTAGTCACCGATGGCGACGTGGCGTTCGTGGTGGACCCGCAGCGCGACATCGACCGATTCCTCACGCTCGCCCAGCAGCGGGGTGTGTGTGTCACCGACGTGTTCGAAACGCACATTCACAACGACTACGTGACCGGAGGGTTGGCACTGGCGCAGGCCACCGGAGCGGCCTACCACGTCAACGCGGCTGACACCGTGTCCTTCGATCGCCAGCCGATCAGTGACGGCGACGAGGTACAGATCGGCCCGGCGATGCGGGTACGCGCCTTGACCACCCCAGGCCATACCTTCACGCATCTGTCCTATGTGCTGGAAACCCCCGGCCGCCCACCGGCGGTGTTCACCGGCGGCTCGCTGCTCTACGGCTCGACCGGGCGGCCGGATCTGCTGGGGACCGTGCACACCGAAGAACTCGCGCACGCGCAGTACGGCTCGGCACGGAGGTTGGCCACCGAACTCCCCGACGATGCGGAAATCTACCCCACCCACGGGTTCGGCAGCTTCTGCTCGGCCACTCAGGCACAGGGCGAGCAATCCACCATCGGCCAGGAAAAGCAGACCAACCCCGCCCTGACACAGGACGAGCAGGACTACGTCCACTCCCTGCTGCAGGGCCTGGACGACTACCCGGCCTACTACACCCACATGATGCCGCTCAACACTGCTGGGCCACAGGCGCCGGATCTGTCCCCGCCGGAGCAGGCCGACGCCCCCGAGTTGCGCCGACGCCTCGAGTCCGGTGAATGGGTGGTGGACCTGCGCACCCGGACCGCGTTCGCGGCCGGCCACGTTCCCGGCACCCTCAACTTCGGCGCCGACGGCAACTTCGTCACCTACCTCGGCTGGCTGATCCCCTGGGGCACCCCGTTGACACTGTTGGGCGACACCGCCGAGCAGGTCGCCGAGGCGCAGCGTGAACTGGTGCGCATCGGCCTCGACCGCATCGAAGCCGCGGCCACCGGCGACCCGCACGAGTGGTCCGGCGACACGCCCCTGGAGTCGTTGGCTGTCGCGGACTTCGCCGACCTGGCCACAGTGCTCCACCACCGTCCGGTCGTGGTCCTCGACGTGCGCCGCAACCAGGAATGGGCCACCGGTCACCTGGACGGCGCCGTCCACATCCCGCTGCACGACCTACTCGACCGGCTTACCGACGTCCCCCCCGGCGAGGTATGGGTGCACTGCCGCTCCGGCTACCGTGCCTCCATCGCCGCCTCCATCCTGGCCGCCGCCGGCCGCCATGTCGTCGTGATTGACGACGACATTGACCAGGCTGCCGCAACCGGCGCCCCTTTCCGTGCCGCTGCCCAGCACAGTGCGGTGACGCGCTAACGGCGTTAGCCACTGGCATTGGCCGTGACCAGCGCGACCGAGTACAGCATGACACCGTTAAAGCAACCCACACGTCAAGGAAGATCATCATGGATTACGCCCGGACGATCACGCTCGATCTACCGTATGAACAGGCCGTGCCGACGGTGAAGGAGGCGTTTCAGGAGCAGGGGTTCGGTATGCTCACCGAGATCGATGTGCAGGCCACGCTGAAGACCAAGCTCGACGCCGATATGGAGCCGTACGTCATCCTCGGCGCGTGCAATCCCCAACTCGCGCACCGCGCCCTCGACATCGACCGGCAAATCGGACTGCTGCTGCCCTGCAACGTCGTGGTCCGCGCCGACGGGGACAACCAGACCGTGGTCCAGGCCCTCGATCCCCAGGTCATGGTCACCGTGCCCGAACTCGACCAACTTCAGCCCATCGCCGACGAAGCCGGACAACGCATCAACACCGCCCTCGACGCTCTGACCCACCGCAGCGTTTAGCGGTGCCTCGGACCGTGAAACCCGCAGAGGCGACGCAAGCACGGGCGACTGGAGTGTGACGACCATGATGGACGGTTCCATGATGGGCTGGTTCTGGCTCTGGCCAGTACTCCTGCTGATCGGACTAGCCCTGCTGGCCTACCTGATCTACCGGCTCATGCAGGACCGACACGGCGGTGCCCAAGAGGGCACCTCCTCCGCGCACCGGATCCTCGACGAGCGATATGCCCGCGGCGAGATCGACGAGCAGGAGTACCGCAGCCGACGAACCGACCTGAACTGAGCCAATCAATCAACCGACACCAGCCATTGTGCTGCCGTCAAGGACAGCCGGAACGTGGAGTATGACCATGAAACCTCCCAGATTTCCGTTGATGCCACTACTGCCCATGGGGATGATTGCTGCCCTCGTCGTCCCCAACGTGCTAGTACTTCGGAGGCTTCGCGCTCTCGAAATCCGCTTGCCCGATCTGGCGCAGTAGCGGTACCGAAACCCAGGCACCCTGTGCTTGTTAACCCGGCGTCACCGTAGCCAAAACCCCGGGCTGAATTACATTGGCTCGCACGCCGTGTCTTGCAGACGACGCTGATGTCCACGAATTACGGCGGCCGGTGTCTCGGACCGGGACCTCCCCCGTCAGCTCGCGCTACGATTGATGGTCGGAACGCCCCAGCAGTGAGGCGCCTACTCGTGCCATCCCTCGTTCGAGCAAGCCGAGTACGGCAATGGTTTGAGCAGGCCTGCGAAGGGAAACCCGGTGGACCAGCAATCAGTAGGCGATAGAGGAGACGTCATGATGCCCCGCACGCTGCGCTCAGCTGCTCTGTCGATCGGCGCCACCGCCCTCGCTGCCGCTCTCACCATAGGGAGTGTCTCCCCAGCAGCCGCTGCGTCGGAGAACCGTGGTGCAGGTGCTGACCGCTGCCCACCGGGATTGGCCCAGGCAATGCAGGAGATGATGGACAGCTCAGCCATGCAGCAGCTCATGCAGAATGCCAAGGACAACCCTGCCTTGGCGCAGGCGATGCGGCAAATGATGAACTCTCCCGGTATGGCGCAGCTCATGCGGGATTGCGGAATGCGCCCCATGTGACCCGCCTGCTGCTGTGCACCGAGACATCCAAGGAGAGGTTGGACCGCCTGCGGTGCGATCGCGATCGCCTTACCAGAAACCGGCTCTCCTGCTGTCGGGCCAGTTCCCCAGCATGGTCTTCGAACACTTGCGGGTCGGACCACGAAGTTCATGCCCGAATCCAGCATCAGATGCGCCACGTCCGGTAGATCGACCTGTCGCGCGACAACTCCCGTTGCATCTCGAAGCCATCGGCGGGGCCGGGTCAACCGCAACAATTCATCTTCGATGCCGAGGTCGAGTTCGAGTTCGAGCAAGAACGCGATCGGGTAGCCGTCTTCGTGCCGACGCGCCGTAAGCATCGGGGCGGACCATGCCGCCGAAGAGCCGGCCGCAGCGCAGCTCGGACCACCACGCGGTCAGTCGTCCGCGGGCGGCGCCGGGCTGTCGGCTGAGTGCGACGAACCGCTGGAAGCGGTCGACGACGCGCCCCTTGAACAGGTCGAGCAGGCGGTGGTTGGCCGCACGCATGGTCGGGTGGCAGAGCTCGACGACCTGCTGCACGTTGACAAGTAGGAGGTGGACCAGCGCTCACCCCCGGTGCGGGCGAGCCGGCCACGCCGGAAATTCCGTTCGCGTTACGGACCCTGACGGGTTGTGCGGCGGGCTAGGTCGGCGGCGTAGGCGGCGCCAGACCTATTGGCCTGGTGGGCCCAGTATGTGGCGGTGTTGATGTGGATGCCGAGCAGCTTGCTGAGCACGACTGGTGGCAGCTGGCTGGCGAGGTCCATGAGGACAGTGCTGCGTGCGGAGCCGGGCCCCGGATACCCAGTGGGTGAAGTCTGGTCATGAGGCGGGCGGCGCTGATCGGCCGTCCCGGAGCGCCTCCGGGAAACAGCCAACGGATGGTTGGTCGGTGTGGCCGAGGACGGCGTGCCCGCGCCGGTCGTCGGCGAATTGGCACACGAGACCGTCCAGCGGACTGGGCAAGTCCACTGGCTCGGCGCCCAGCACGATCCGAGTTTCGCCATCCTCATGGACGATCTGGTCACGTCTCAGTCGGGCTAGTTTGGACAATGGCTGCCCGAACAGAAGCAGAAGCAGGCCAGGCCCGAAGCGATCTTGCACGGCGACGCTGTTCTCGTGCAAGAGGCGGCGGACCAGAGCCACTTCAGTAGCACCGACCCCATCGCGACGTCGAGCAGGAGGACGGCGAGCCGCCAGACTACGTCGCAACGGTGACCGACCGCACGCTGCATCCGATCGCCGTGCTGTGCCTGCTGGAATGCTACGAGTACCAGGCCAGCGGCACGATCGTCGGGCACCAAGCGAGGCGCACGATTGGACACGTCGCTTACGCGAGACGGTGCTGACCCGGCTGCCCGCCGAGGCCAAAGCGACCGTACGCCATGGCACCGACTATGTCCCGGCCTACCGGCTTCTAGCTGCCTACACCGAGACACCCTGGGGCATCGCGGAACTCGACCAGATCCCCGAAGTCGGCGACGGCGTCATCGAGGTCCCGGTGATCCAGAAAGGACTGCGCGCGGAGGTCCTGACCGGCCCGATCCACTGCCCCAACAAGGGCCTGTCCTACCGCGTCCGCCACGTCACCATCCTCGGTGTTGGGGAAGACCGGACGCTGCCAGCCTTCGCCCCGATCTCCGAACCCTCCGACGACGCGCCGAGCGTCTACCTGTTGTTCCAGTACGGCCGCTACGTCGTGCGCCCGGCAGACGCTCCGCCCGGCAAGTGGTTCATGGCCTCCGGCGCTCACCTCCACACGGGTGATGGGCGCTGGCGCGAGCTGATCGGGCACTGACTGCCCATCCCGCTGCACGACCGCACCGAGCCCTAGCCGGACCAGCGCCAACCGCAGCTGTGGAGTCCACCGACCCGAGCAAGCCCTGCCCATCGAGGAGTTGAACCATGCCTTCACACGACGAACTGCACGCCCGGCTGTTCCTTCTGCGCGCGGCCGAACCACCCGCGCCCGCCCTTCACCACTACGTCGCCGTCCACGGGCCGGTCGACGCCGTCGCGCAGATTCGGCGCGGCACCGCCCCCGCCGCCGTGCTCAGCGAGGTCACCCGGCCTGACGCTCGGATCGACGACGACCTGCGGGCACTCGACAACTGCACGGCCCGCCTGCTCAAGCCCGAAGACGGCGACTGGCCGCTCGGAAGGCGGATCGGCCTAGCCGGCCTCGGCGTTCCGCTCGCGCTTTGGGTGCGCGGCAGCGGTTCGTTGGCCGAGCTCACCAGCCTCGCCGTCACCATCACGGGCGCCCGCGCGTCGACGGAGTGCGGAAACACAGTCGCGGGGGACGTCAGTTACAAACTCGCCCGTGCCGGGGTGACCGTCCTCAGCGGCGGCAGCCTCGGCGTTGACGAAGCAGCGCACCGCGGCGCACTGGCCGCAGACGGCAGGACGGTCGTCGTGCTCGCCAACGGGGTTGACCGGACCCATCCGCACCAGCACGCCCGGCTCTACCAGGCGGTGATCGAGCAGGGCGGGTTGCTGGTCAGCGAGTACCCGATCGGCACACGACCGACCCGCATCCGGTTCCACGCGCGGTGCCGGCTGTTGGCTGCTCTCGCCGCGGCGACCGTCATCGTCGAGGCAGGACAGCGCAGCGGTGCCCTCGCCGTGGCCCGTGCCGCTGGAGAACTCGGCCGCCGGGTCTACGGCGTGCCGGGCTCGATCCACTTCGTGACGTCGAAGGGCGTGAACGAGTTGCTGCGCACCGGCGCCGCCACCGTGGCCAGTTCGGTCGAGCACATCAACTACCAGGAGGGAGTGCGATGACCGGCCCGGACGCCTTCCTGACCGCACTGACCGCCCTCGACCTGCCGCCCGAGTGGCAGGTCGAGGTGGCCATCCGTCCACGACGGCGCAAGACCGGCATTCAGGTCAATCCGGAGGCGGCGCCGTGCTGATCCCACCGACGGCCACCCCGGAGCAGGTTGCGCGGTTTGTCGGCAGCCATCGTCGATGGATCCGCCGAGAAGGTCGAGAGAGCCACGCGGTTGGCCCCGGATCACGCGGTAAAGGAGCTCGTCGACGGCGAGGAGTTCGACCTGCTCGGCCAGCGTTACCGGCTCCAGCTCGTCGACGCCTCGCCCGCGGGCACCGCACAGCTGCCTCTGACCACGTCCGACGGCGTCTTGTCCGCGCGGAGGCAGCGGCCAGAGCTGGTCCGCCGGGCAGTGATCGGGCTGTACCAGCAGGTCGGGCTCGCTTGGTTGCGCCGCGAAGGGCGCCACTACGAACTGGACGGCCACATCGCCGGCCTGAGCTACGCCGTGCGCGACCTCGGACGGCGCCCGTTAGGGCATCTACGAGGGGCCGCCGAAGCAAACGACGACGCTGCACTGGGCCGTGTTCGGCCTGCCGATGCGGCTCATCGAGTACGTGCTCGTCCACGAACAGGCGCACGCCACCCAGCCAAACGGACGCGCGCCCACGGCCGCGCATGACAACGGCGGATGTACCTCTGGATGCCGGACTGGCAGCAGCGCCGAACGGAACTCGCCGAGGTCGGCCGTCACGCTTGGCTCGGCGATTGAAACCGCAGGGCAAGAGGGGCGCATTGGCACAATCTGGTGGGTCCCGCGCCGGACGCAGTGCGAACAGCCAGGTCCGGCGCGAAACCCACCAGATGTCGAACTGGAGTGTTGTCCTCTACAGCGTGATACAACATGGAGTGCGGGTCGACACGATCTGCACCACGAGCGACCTGGAAGGAGGCAGGAAGTGGACAAGGAACAGCACTTCGAGCTGCTTCGGGAAAGTGCTGCCGAGGTCAAGGAACTCCAGGATCGGCTCCAGAGCGTCCGTGATCAAGAAGCAGCGCTTCAGGCCCAGCGGGTCACGACACTCGACGAGCTCAAGAAGGCCCGTGACGTGCGGTTCGATCGCATGACCGCGGCCATCGAGGACAAGGTCCCGAAAGCGCAGGTCGCCCGCGCCCTGGGCATGGACCGGACCAACCTGTACAAGCTGCTCGAAGGCAAGGAAACCGAACAAGACACCACGGCCGGCTGACGTCCGCGCTATCGCCGAACCGCTGGCGACCACGCTCAGGCGCCGGCCCCAACGCATGGAGGATGGGTGTATCTACAGCGGGTGGCTGTGCGCGGGTTCCGAGCTGCCGGCGACGAGGAGATCGTCTGCGAGTTTCCCGGACGCTTCTCGCTGTTGGTCGGGGCGAATAACGCTGGCAAGAGCACGGTGGCGGACGCGTTGTACCTGGCGCACCCGCACAGCTTCCCGCAGATCTCTCGACCCACTGTCGCCACCCTCGCCACCGCCCCGCCCCGCCAGATCGACATCTCGTACGCATTCAGCGCCGAGGCGGACGAGGGCCCGGTCGGGCAGATGTTGCAGAACCTCGCGATGCCGGCACCGACTTGGACCCGTCAGCTCGAACGGAACCTTGGCCGCGTCCGCGCGAAGACCGTTGGTTCGGAACCTGAAGAGTTCGACGCGCTGCGGCTCATCTACCTGCCGGCGTACCGCAACCCGCTCGACGAGTTGGCCCGCCGGGAGGCGCAGGTCCTGATCGAGTTGTTCCGCGCGGAGCAACAAGCCCGCAGCGGCCATCGAAACTTGGCTGACCTCCGCTCCCGCGCGAGGAGACTGCTCGATGCCCTCACTAAGACCGGCCTCATCGAGGCCGTCGAGCAGCGCGTCCGCGGTCACCTCACCGCGCTGTCGTCCGGAGTCAGCCACCAGTTCGCATTCGTCGGGGGGCAGGTTGTCGACGACGCGTACCTCGCCAGGGTGCTGGAGTTGCTCCTGGGCGCTATCGACGACCGAGCTTTCGCCCAGCGACTCGAAGTATCTGGCCTGGGATATGTCAACCTGCTGCACATCGCCGTCACCCTCGCCGCCATTCCGGACATGACCAAGTCCGCCGAGGCTCCAGAGGGAGGGGACGCGGGAGCTGACGAGGACGGAGCCGATGCGGGCGCTCAGGAAGGAGCAGATGAACTCACTGAAGCAGAACGGGACGCCCAACGCGAAGCTGAGGCGGAATCGCGAGAAGACGCGTTCTTCCCTGATCGGTTTCACGTCACGGTCGTTATCGAGGAGCCCGAGGCGCACCTGCACCCGCAACTGCAACACGGCCTGACCCGGTACCTGCGGCAAATCACCTCCGCACGGCCGGAGCTTCAGACGATCATCAGCAGTCACGCAGGCGACATCATCTCGGCGTGCAAGCCGGATGAACTGGTCGTGCTGCGGCGGCTGCAGGACGGACGACGCGCCTCGCGCGTCATGGCCACCATGCCCATTCACGACAAGAAGCGAACCTTGCGGATGGCACGGCTGCACCTTGACACGACCCGGTCGTCCGCGCTCTTCGCGGAGCGCATGATCATCACCGAAGGCGTCACCGAGGGGGCGGTACTACGGCAGTTCGGCCGCTTCTGGGCCGGACCCGACGACCTCAAGCGCCGGTTCATCGAGGCGCTCACGATCACCGTGATGGGCTGCAAGCCAGGCCGCTGGCCAGTCGACCTTCTGGCGGCACCTGGGCACGAGATTGCCAGCCGCATCGCCATATTCACCGACACCGATAAGCGGCCTCCCGAGACCTTCACCCAACCCCAATGGCTCAGCAAAAGCGATCCCCAGAACGTGCAGGGCTTCTACAACCAGCCGACGCTCGAACCAGCCTTCACCCCCGGCAACGAGGAAGCCGTGCGCGAAGCCCTGACACAGATCAGCGTCACGCCACCTGAACCCTTCACTCCCGACGCCATCGACACCCTTTTCGCCACCACAGGCAAGAAGCGCAAGGCCGAGTTCGCGCTCGCCTTCGCAGACGAACTCATGCGCCGCAGCGAAGACGGCGAACATGTCACGGTGCCTGAACACGTGGCAAAGATGTTCGATTTCCTCTACGCCGCCGCAAAGGACGACGATGCCGACCCGATCGCCGCTGACCTCTGAACAGCGCGCCGCCGCGACGACCACGGCGAACCGCGCGTTCATCGTGGCAGCACCAGGATCAGGGAAAACCACCGTTGCCGCAGAGCGATTTGGCGTGATCCGGTACGACACTCCCACCGATCTTCGCAGGATCCTGGCGCTCAGCTTCACCAGATCGGCGCGCGGTGAACTCGCTGCTCGAATCCGTCGCCGCTGGGGTAGCGGAGCGCTCTCCTGGCCCCACCAAGCCCTCACGCTCGACACACTGCACTGCGAAATCCTGGCGTTTCTCCTGCGACGGCAGGTCATCTCCTGGATGGGCGACCATACGGAACTAACCGTTCTGGACACGTGGAGAGGGCAGACCGGGGCCCGCTGGATGTCGAAAGAGATGGACTACCGGCGGATCGCCGTGCTGCACGGGACCACGGTCGGATCGCATGGCGTCAAGATCACGAGGCCCGACTACAACATCGGCGCCAAGAGACACTTCGAGGAGCACCTGGCGGCTGGACGATGTACGCACACCGAAGTGCGTCAGATCATCGCCGCTGTTCTTCGACGCGCCGAACTGCGCATGGAGGTAGCCAAGTACCTTACCGCTACCACGAAAGCGATCATCGTCGACGAGGTGTTCGATGCAAACGAGCTCGATCTCGAACTCGTTCGTCTCGCGGCGTCCGCCAGAATCAGTACCACTGTGATCGGTGATCCTTGGCAGGCGCTGTACGACTTCCGTGGTGCCCGTCCAGAGCTCGTTCCCCAACTTGTGGAACACGAGGGGTTCGAATCTTTCCCCGTCTCGGCGTCTTTCCGCTTCGAGACACCGGCGATGATCGGCATCGCCGAGTTGGCGCGAGCACACCGACCGATCGCTCTCGACGTGACCAACGACGCCACCGAATGCAACGTAGTTCTCGCGCACAGGTGGGACAACCTCTGGACAGGCCCCGACTGCATCCTGCCTTTGTCATTCGGCCGATTGGACAACCAAACTGATGCCGCGATCGCGCTTCTGCTGGACCGGCTCGTGCAGGGACACTTCGGACACGCTGCAATCTACGCCGACGAAGCAGCAGCGCTGCTCGGTCTTGAGCCAGACATAGTCCGCGCTGAAGGAGCCCTCCTTGGAGCAGTACTTGAAACACTCCGACCGGCAACCACGCAAGCGGCTACGGCAGCGATCACAGCACTCAGGGCGGTACTTCGCCTACTTGGAAGCCCTCGCCAACTCCGTCGCATGCCAGAAGCCGGGGAGGCTGTCCAACTAGACCGGCTACTCGCCTTGGCACGCCGCATGAACCAGCCACATGTGGTCGCCGGAATGACAGTGCACCAAGCAAAGGGACGTGAATGGCCAGTTGTCGGCCTGCGACTCGCTGATGTCGAGGTGGCCAGGCTGACGGCAGGGCTGAAACAGGAACGTTTTGACGATCGCGTCCTGTACGTTGCTCTAACCCGTGCTGCAAAGAAAGTCGTCCGCTGCTGACGAGCACCGATTCTTCTGCTACAAGCGCGAATCGACCGTGGGCCGCGAGGCCGCCAGATAGTCATCCCCGTTCCAGCGGTAGTTGCTGACCTGGACCGGCTCGCCGAACGTCGGGGCGTGCACCATCTTCCCTGCACCGATGTACAGGCCGACGTGGTGGACGTTGCCGGTTGTGCCGTAGAAGACCAGGTCGCCGGGAAGCAGCGGTTGGCCGGCGGGCACCAGTGGACCCGCGTTGTACTGAGTCTGCGCGGTACGAGGCAGGTTGATGCCGGCGGCGTTGTAGGCAGCTTTGGTGAGGCCAGAGCAGTCGAAGCCGGCATGGCCGCCGGCTGGTCCGTTGCCACCCCATACGTAGGGCAGGCCGAGTTGGCCGCAGGCGAAGTTGATTGCCATGATCGCGGCGGGGTTGGGTGCCTGGATCTTGTTGCAGTCGCCGGTTCCGACGGTGGCGGTGCCGTACCGTTTTGCCTGAGCCAGAACGCCGTTGACGTACTCCTCGTCATGGTTGTAGGCGAAGAGCGCCTTGCGGATGTCTTTCTGTGCGCCGGAATCGCACAGGTAAAACGCGGCGGCGTAGATGGCGTCGTGCGGGTTGTAGCGGGAGGGCGGGTTCGAGCCACCGGGCGGGATCGTGTGGCGTGCAATCACACCGTCGAAGGTGGGCTTGAGGAACTGCATGGGGCCGCCGGCCCCCATGTAGTTCTCGCCTTCCGTGATGCCGTCGCCGGATCCGCGGCCGTGCTTGGATTCGGCGTCGCCGATCGCGGCGAGGATCGTCCAGTCCAGCCCTGGGCACACGGAGGCTGCGGCTCGGTAGAGCGACAGGTAGTCGTTGGGGATCTCGGCGACCGCGGCCTGGCTCGGCTCGGTGCCACCGGTACCGAACAGCGCACTGACGATGGCTTTGCCGACACCCCCGATGAGGATGGGGATAGCGATGATGGCCGCGACAGCGGCAACGGCGATCTTCATGGAGTCACCTTCCGGAAGTGGCTGGTGGGTAGGGGTGGTGGGTGCGGGTCCGGCGCGGCCAGGTCCGCGGGCGCCTGCTGCGCTTGAGCCGATGTCGAGGACTGGACAGCGGTGGGCGGTGCGACGTGGGGCCAGAACCGCGCGAGCTCGACGAGCCGCAGTCGACCCGGCCGTCGCGACGCCGGACCGGAGATCGGCAACCACCGCGCGACGGCGGGGTTGTCCTCGCCAGCCACGCCAGCGACATCTGCGGCGCTGGTGGCTACGGGCACGAGCGCTGGCCGGTCCAACTGGGACAGGGCGTCGGCGAGCGCCGTGAGCACGTTGGTCTCGCGGCGGTTGGTGGGCAGCCACACCAGGACGGGTGTGGTGATTCCTGTTGCGATGGCGAGCTTTTCGTAACCGTGGAGCTTGCGGGCGAGCTTGCCGAGGTCCTCGGTGCCGAAGTCGAATTCGAGGAAGAACTCGATCTGGTGGCCGTCTTCGCGCCAACGGCCGTAGGCGTCGGGGCGGACCATGTCGCCGAAGAGCCGGCCGCAGCGAAGCTCGGACCACCACGCGGTCAGGCGGCCGCGGGCACCTGGCCGTCGGCTGAGTGCAACGAGGCTGGTGAAAACGCCGTTGACGCCCACGGTGTGTGCGAGGCGCAGGGAGTGGGCGATGCCGATGGCGTCTTCGTGGCGGTAGCCCAGTTGCTTGGGGTCGAGACCATCCTCGTAGGCGAGGGCGACCGAGCCGGCGATGTCGAGCACGTAGTGCATCGGTGCGGTGCCGGAGCTGACGAACGGCTGAAAGCGGTCGACGACGCGCCACTTGAACAGGTTGAGCAGGCGGTGGTTGGCCGCGCGCATGGTCGGGTAGCAGAGTTCGACGATCTGCTGGGTGGTGAAGACCTTGTGCTCGTGCAGCATCCGAGCAAGCCAGCGGTCCCGGAGGGTGAGCCGTCCGGCGAGCTGGGCGTGGTGCTCCCCGGTGGTGGCCGCCCGTGGCGTGGGGCGTTGGGGCATGTGCCCGCGCAATGCCCTCTGAGGCGTGGGATTCGAAATCATGGGTCGGCACCTCCCAGTCGTTGGGCCGGAATGGGGGAAGGTGAAGGCAACGCATGCGGGATCACCGGAGCGGAACGGGCGCGATAGGTGAGCCCACATGCGTTGCGGGAGAACAAGGCCCGACAGGTCAGACCGCGCGGCGGGGGTCTACAGTGGGCTGACCGGGGCGGCCCGTTGCGTTGTCGGCGTTGGTGACGGGCGGGCGGGTATTGACCCTGGCTGCTTTGCGGATTGCCTTGGCGCGTCCGGGAATCGCGGGCGGGAGCTTCTCGGTAACCGCGGTGAACGGCGGCGCTTCCTCGCCGCCCAGGACTAGCCGAGCGGCGACGTGGTACACGCCGAGATTGGACAGGTCGTGATCGCTCAGCCGCGGCATGGTGTGCCGGGCCAGCCGCTTGGCGTCCTCGGGCGAGGCGTTGAAGAAGATCTTGCTGCGCGCGTTGGTGCTGACGCCCTCTTCGAGCTCCTTCGGTAGCTGTCCGAGGTACTGGTGTGCCAACGCCATGGAGAGTCGGTAGCCGCGGGCCTCGGCGAGCATGTCCTCCAATGGATAGGCCAGGTTCAGGAAGTTGTGGCACTCGTCCACGTACAGCCCGCAGTCGCGGCGTTGGCGCTGCGGGACGCGAGCTCGGCGAGTCGCGGCCTGCCAGGTGCGGGCCACGACGATGGAACCGACCAGCCGCGCGGTTTCCATCCCTAGCGCGTCGCGAGCGATGCGCACCAGGCAGATCCCACCGGTGTTGAGCACCTCATCCATGTCCATAGTGGACGTTCCACCGGCGATGGCGGCGCGGACGAACGGGCGCAGCAGGAAGCCGCGGATTTTGTTCATCAGCGGCGCGATCACTTGTGCGCGGCTGGCTTCGGACAGGTCGTCGTACCAGGACCAGAAGCCCTTGAGGACCTCGTCATCGATCTGGTCGCAGGCCCGTTGCCGGAACGCCGGCACGGTCAACAGCTTGGGCAGGTCGACCAGCGTCGGGGTACCGGGCATCGCGGTCAGGGTGAGCAGCCCGGCGCGCAGGATGTCGTCGGTGCGCGGCCCCCACGACGAGGCGTAGATCCGGGAGAAGATCGAGACCAGGTTGTCGACCGCGCGGGCCTTATCCGCTCCCTCCAACGGGTTGAGCACCGGCGGGCGGGCGCGGGAGTCGGCGTCGAACAGCACGACCTTCTCGCCGAGCTCCTCGGGCAGGCGCATCAGGATGTCCGACACGAGGTCGCCCTTCGGATCGACCACGACGACACCTCGGCCGGCCTCGGCGTCGGCCAGGATCATCCGGGCCATCAGCTCCGACTTGCCGCTACCGGTGGCGCCGAGGATGTGCAGGTGGTGGCGGGCGTCGGCGACGTGCAGGCCGACCGGGCGGGAGTGCCCGGAGTCCGACAGCCCCAGGGGCTTGATCTGCTCCCCGGCCGTGGCGATACCCGGCGGGGGCGGCACGGCCTTCGCGCCGGCCCGCTGCAGGCCGGGGGTGGACTCGTCGATCGGCAGGTGCGCGATTGCGGCCAGCTCGAGGATCGAGAGCAGGTCGCCCTTGCCCAGGCGGCGTTCGGCCAGCACGGCGACCGGATCTCGACGGATCCGAACCCGGCGGTAGTAGTTGTGCTCGGAGTAGGCGGCGAACGCCGAGGCGATCGCGTGCCCGCGACCCCGCAGCACCTCCCGCACCGCCTGAACCTCGCCCGACGTGGCGTCCTCGGGCACGGTGGTGGCCACGGCGTAGCAAATACGGGTCTCGAATTGGTTCGCCCGCAGCTTCTCGACCACAGCACGGTCCTGGGCGGCGTACTCCAGGCTGGTCTGCCGATCCAGGCCCGGCGTCCGCGTGCTGGTCGACGACTTCGGGGTCTTGCCCGGCGTGATGACGTCGAGCAGCCGGCCGACCAGATGAACCGACCCGCCCGCGTGCACCCGCCGGGCGGCGCGGCGGGCTTTGGTCACTCGGTGGCCGGCGACCGGGCGGGCGAGGATCTGCACGCATGCCCGGTCGTGCGGGCCGAGCCCGACCGGTGCGCCGAGCATCGCGCGAATCGGGTCGGCCGGGTGCTCGGTGCGGATCGGCAGTGCTTCCGAGCGCGCCAGCCGCAGCTCGCCACCGACCGCCTCGACCCGCCGACCCGCTGCCGTCGTGGTCGGGATCGGGGGCTTGGCGGGGGTGGTGCGGGTGTGCGCGCCGGGCCAGGCGGCCTCGATCGCGCGCTCGACCATGCCGGGCGGCACCAGGCCCGGCACCCACAGCCGGATCTGCACGCCGTCGTCGGTGAATGTCAGCTCGAAGCTCAGGTGCGGCTGCCCGCCGAAGCGACGCCGCCACCCCGGCCGCAGCAATCCGACGAGGTTGGACCACACCGTGATCGCCCCGGACGGGTCGACCGTCGGCGGCGCGAGCACGGTGATCAGGCGAGCATCGATCATCAGGCGCTGGTGGTAGCGGCGGCGCCACCGACGGCGCGCGACGACCGCGGCGGTGACAGCGACCGCGAGCACCGGCCCGACGATCGGGCCCCAGGTCAGGGCGAGGTCGCGCAGGTGCGCCAGCACGTTCTGGAACGCGCCGAGCGGGTCACGCAGGTAGTCGCCGACCGGTGAGGCGAGCACGTCCGCGGTCTGCTCAATATGCGGTGGGATGAGGGCGGACAGGGGTGTGGCGGTGATTGGCCAGGACATCGGGGACCTCCCCACGCAAAGCGGTCGACGGGACGGATGCGAGCTGCGGTCAAGCCGCCCACGGCTGGTCAGCCGGCTCGGCCGTGGGCTGCTGGCTGTGGTCGGGGCGGGTGTTGTCGACGACGAGCCGCAGGTGCCGGCGGCCTCGGCGGGCGGCGCGGTCGGCGTCGACCTCGGCTTGCCACGCGGAGAACCGGCGCCCGGCCAGCCGCTTGAGGTAGGCGGGAATGCGGTTGGCCGGCACCCCGACCAGCCGCGGGCCCAGGACCGCGAGCAGGTCGCTGGCTTCCTGCGAGGCCCAGCCCGCCTCGGCGATCGCAGGCTCGTCGGGAAACACATCTGCGATCCGGTCGACGGCGGGATTCAACGCGGCATCCTGTGTCCCGCCATACGAGTAGACCCACAGAAAATTCGGCGGCGGGCCAGGCTCGACGAGCGTCCGGAATCGGGACACCTCTTTGGTGTAGGCGTAGAAATTCGTGTCGGGTCGAGTCCGGCAAATATCCAGCCATGCCTGAAGGTAGGCGTCGGAGAAGAAATCGCCGCTGTCGTGAATTCTGATCCAGGCGCCCCGGAACTTGGCCGCGCCGAGTTCCGCGACCATGGCGGCCTGCCAGCCGGCCAGGTCGTCCAGGACGTACATCAGGTTCGCCTGGTGCTTGGCGCGGACGACCGGCCAGGTGTAGGTGCCGTGCCGGGCGTAGCACGCCTGCGCGCAGATTCCGGCCGACGGACAGGTGTTGTAAGTGCGACCGTCAGCCAAGCGGCCGGCCCAGGCCGGCAGCGACCAGTTCCACACGCCAATCTGGCGCATCTCGCTGTTTTGCGTGAGCAGCCGCGTGGGCCGGTTAACGGTGGCGGAAATGGGCAATGACGTAGACATGGGTATCCCCTGGGTGCGATTCGGTGTATACGGATTGATTCCTGCGATTAGGCGGCGTCGAGTTCGATCTGCGACGCGTTGCCATCGTCGAACGAGTCCGCGATTCCCGCGGTGTCGTCCGCGCCGAGTTCGACGAAGGAGTTCTCGATTCCCGACGAGGTGTCGGAATACCCGGCGATTTCGGCGGGGTCAGTCGTGACCAATTGATGCTCGACCGGTGAGGCGATGGACTGGAATGCCACGCGCTGCGTCCCGGTCGACAGGAGGCCCTGGCCACGGTCCGCGGAGAGCAGGAACTGGCGCTCACCCATAGACAGGTCGAAGGTGCGGGTGATCTCGTCGATCGCCTGGGAGGCTTGCCGCAGCAGGATCTGCGTCGCGGCGTTGGCCACCACTGCCTTACCCAGATCCGAGCCCAGGACGTCCGCGGTGTCCTGGGTGGCCACCGTGAGACCGGCCCACTGTTTCCGGGACGCCTTAGCCATCCGGAACAAGAACTCCGCGCCCGCGGGCTCCTTCATCAACAGCCACGCCTCGTCGACCACGACCAGCCTGGGCTTGCGGATGGCCGGGTTAGAGACCTGCCGCCACACCGCGTCGAGCGTCAGCAACGTGCCGATCGGCTTGAGCTCGTCGGCGAGATCCCGCAGCGAGAACACCACCAGGTGTCCCTCCGGACGGGTCGACGTCGGGCCGGAGAACAGCCCCGAGAACGCGCCGGTGACATACGGGTGCAGCCGCGCCGCGAGTTCCACCCCGGCGGGGTCACCGGTCCCGGCGAGGACCTCGGCGAGGTCGGCCAGCAGCGGCGCCGGGCGGGTCCAGGTCCGCGGATCCGAGGTGATCCCCACGCGCTGGTAGGTCGCGGTGATAGCCCGGTCCAGTGCCGCACGTTCGGTCGCTTCGAGCTCACTGCCCAGCAGCACCGAGATCACCGTGTGCAGGAACAACGACCGGCGGATCAGCGCGTTGCGCGGTGCAGTGCGGCGCCCGTCCGGGCGGGTGTGGATCGGCAAGTCCATCGGGTTCAACCGGACCTGCTCGGCACCGAGGTGCACATACGTTCCGCCGACCGCGGCGGCCAGCCGGGCGTACTCGTCCTCCGGGTCGATGACGTGGATCTCGATCCCGCGATACAACGACCGCAACAACTCCAGCTTCACCAGGTAGCTCTTGCCCGCGCCGGAGCGGCCGAGGATCACCGAGTTGTGGTTGTCCAGGGCGAACCGGTCATGGTGGACCAACCCCTGGCTTCCGACGTTGAAGCCGTAGAGCACGCCGCTCGGTGCGCCGACCGAGGTCGGGTCGGGCGGTGGCAGGTCCGGTGAGGTGAACGGGAACGCCGCAGACAGCGCGCTGGTGTCGAACGTGCGGCGCATGCCGACGAGGTCCAGACCCATGGGCAGGCTGGTGATCCAGCCCTGCATGCTGCGGTACGTGGTCGGTTTGCAGTCCAGCAGCAGCGACGCCGCCAACGACCGGATCGCGGCGACCTCGTCGCTGAGGGCCTCCTCGGTGGGAGCGTGCACGGTCAGGTACAGCCCGAGCCGGTAAAGCTTGCCCTCGCCACGGGCGACCCGTGCGGACAAGTCGTAGGCATCCTCGGTGGCGGCTTCGACGTGCGGGTCGACCAGCCGGCCCTTCTCACTGGTGTGCCGGCGACCGCTTTCGAGCTTCGACAGCTGCTTCTTGAGACGGTTGGCCGCGGTGACCGGGTCGATCGGCTCGATGTGCAGCGAGACGTCGACCCGTCCGGGGTAAGTCAGCAGCGGCTGAAGCCACCCGTTGTGCACTTCGCGCGGGTAGCCGACGACGGCGAAGCTCGCGACCCATTCGCCACCGACTTCCAGCGCACGAGGACGGACGGAGATGGCGTCCGGAGTGAACGCGCTGGCCCGCCCGAGCGGCGGCTGCACGCTCTGGGCCTTCCGGCCGCGGCGCTTGTCCTTGGTCTTCATCAGCGGTACCTCCCCGCGGAGTTGACGTAGTCGTCGGGGTCCTCGGCGGTGTCGTCGAAGCCGTCATCCCAGGCGTCCTCGGCCTCGCCGAACTCGTCGTCGGTGGGGAACGCGGCGCGGCCGAACGCGCCTGCGTCCCAGCCGTCGTCCGGGGCGGTGGTGATGACCTCGTCCGAGGCGGCGAGACCGGAGTTCGGCGGGATCACGCTGTCGGGGTTGCAGGCCGCGGCGAGCACCGCGGTGGCCTGTCCGGCGTCCAGCGGGGTGACCACGATCCCCGAGGGGGACAGCAGCTCGACCGCCTCGCTGAGCCGGCGGACCAGCCGGGCTTCGGCGGCCCGCCGGGTGGCGTCGTCGACCAGGGCGGCCTGCTTGGCGGCCCTGCGTTTCGCGGTCAACGCGGCCAGTGGCGAGGCGCTGCCGAGTCCGTCGGTCGGGCCCGTGGTGAGCAGCGGTTCGCGCAGGATCAGCAGCACTTGGCGGCGCAGCAGGTCGGTGGCGCGGCCGAGTTGGTCGAGGTACTCGGCGTGCTCGCGCGCCGCCTGTTCCAGCGCCGGGTGCGGCAGGCCGCCGGCCTGTTCGCGGAGCTCGGCGATCTGCCCGGACAGGTCCAGTCGTTCCGCGCGGATGAGCACCTGCACGGGTGCGGTCAGCGAGTGCAGATACCGCCCGAAGGAGGCGACGAGGGACTCCTGCTCGCCCGGGGTGCGCAGCCCGAAGTTGATCGTCGAGCAGACCGCGACGACGGCGACCCCGTCCTTGCAGAGGTCGATGACGCCGGTATCGGTGACCGCTTCGGCGGGCAGCCGCAGCGCGGCCGGCGAGACCGTCGACGCCGCGGCGTCCCCGCCGTCCTTCCCCTGGGCGCGGCTCTTGCTGCTGGTATTCGTGACCTGTCTGCCCAGCCACTCGGGGGCCGGGCGGATGCCTTCCGGCGCGGCCACTCGGTGCTGCGGGCTCATCCGCTGCCGCAGCGCCGCCAGCACCAACCGGTCGAGGGTGATGCCGTCGCGCTGGCCGAGCGCGAGGAACGCGGCGGTCACCCCGATCGGGATGGCGACGATGAGGAACGCCACCAGCGGCACGAACTCGCGGGTGATCGTGTACGTCCCGTACAGCACAATCCCAGTGATGGCGAGGATGAGCAGCTGCCGCGCCGTCAGCGGACCGATCACCCGGTCCTCGCGATCGACGTCGGCAGGAATCCGGACGGGCTGACTCATTTCCCTTCACCTCTTGGAGCGGGTTTCGGCGTGCGGAACAGCGCCGGCGGAACGGACTGGGTGCGCCGGTAGGCGTCGCCGATGCGCGGCTCGGGCTGTGCCTGCCGGAACACCGGCGCGGCAGGCGCGGACGCCGACGTGGGTGGCGACGACGGCTGCGGTGCCGGCGGCGTGGCGGGTCGGAACTGCAACTGCGGGGGCACAGACGCGGTGCGGATCGGGCGGGCCGGCGGCGGGGTGGCGCCGCGTCGACGCGGCCCACCGGCTGCTTGGAACTGGGGCGCCGATCCCGGCCGCTGCCCTCGCCGCGGCGGTGAGATCGGCGTGGCGGGCCTGGGTGCGGAACTGAACTCAGGAGGCATGGCTGGTCCCTGGTTTGCCGGGGTGACGGCGGGGTCGTGGGTGGTGTCTTGGGGTGAGGGCTGCAGGAACTGCGGCGTCTGCGAGGGCAGCCGCGACCGGCGGGCCGCGCGGACGCGCTCGGCGTCCTGGGCCGCCTTGAGCCGCTTGTTGACCATCTCCGGGGTGGGCGCAAGGCGCGCCTGAGCAGGCCACGGCGAATTTGCCGACCCGCCACCGCGACCCCCACCACCTCCGCCGCCGCTCTTCGCCCCGACCGCGCCGCCGACCTTGCCCAGTGCGCCGGTCTTCCCGGCGACCATGCCGAAGGTCTTCGCCGCGATGTAGGCCTTCGCCAGCCCTCCGAGGAACGACCGGCCAGAGCTGACTTTGGCGGCCGATAACAACCAGAACGGGATCTTGAACAGGATGAAGAACAAGGCGATCGCGGCGACCAGCGTGCCGAGCGCGGACAGCGTCGAGCCGAACAGATGCACGCCGCCGGACAGGAACGTGCGCACTGCGGTGATCAGCACCAGCGCTTGAGCGACCTGGATCGCCAGCGTCGCGGTGATCGCCTTCCACCACCAGCGGGCCAGCGGGTCGGTGTGCGGCAGGGCGTGGAACATCAGGAACAAGGGGCCCGAGATGATCAAGACGAGGGTGATGACGATCCGGACCACGTAGACGACCAGCAGGCCCAGGCCCACCACGACGAGCACCAGGCCGACCAGGATGATGAACAGTCCGCCGGTCTGGATGCCGGCGACGGCGTCCTTGAGGGTGTTGCCCAGCGAGGGCGCGTTGACCCCGTCGCCGAGGATGCCCAGGGTCAGGCCGTTGGCCAGTCGGATGAGCTTGTCGGCGAAAAACAAGCTCAATGCCGAGGCCATGAACGCGATCGGGATCCGGGGCCCGATCTCCTTGATCGAGTAGCGCGCCTGGACGCTCTCGTGGCCCATCACGACGATGCCGCCGAGGAGGATGAGCAGGCCGTAGGCAGCGACCACGAGCTCCCACGAGTTGTTCCAGAGTTCGCCGATGCCGGGTAGGTCGCTGATCGTCGGTGTGGACAGCGCGGTGTGCCCGATCAGTTCCAGGATCGGCGAGAGCGCAGCTTCGACGATGCTGCGGAACGCCGAGTTGATGGCCTCGGTGATGCAGGCACCGATGTCGGTGATCCCGCAGTCCGAGTCGCTGACACCGTTGCCGCTGCCGGGCTGCTGCGGGCCACTTGTCGGTGGCGGCGTGGTCGGCTGCGGGATGCAGTCCTCACCCGTGCACGGCGTGCTTGGCGGCGCCGTCGATGGGCTGGGCGCGCTCGGCATTGGGAGTGTGGGCTGTGTCGGTGTGGGAGGCGGGGCACAGGGGATCGGCCGCGGCTCAGGCCCCAAGCAAGGATCCGGGTTCGGTGTGGTCGGCTGCGCCGAGGCGCTGACCGCGAGGACCCCGACCAGGAGCACGACGACGCTCAGCGCCAGCATCCAGCCCGCGTACCAGCGCCAGTGCCGACCAGCCGGCGGCCGGTCGGCGCTGGCGTCGGAGACCGGGGAGAGCATCGCTCGGTCCCCGTCGATTCGTCCGGCGGCAGCGGTCGCGACCGGTCCGCCGGACCGGCGGTACGGGCGAACCGTGGGCGGGGTGCCGGCCATCGGTCAGGCCCCCACGATCCCTTTGAGGATCTCCACGACCAGCGGCGCGAGCGCTGCCAGGCCGTAGCCCCACCCGGCGGACTTGAAGGCGGTCTTGGCCTTCTCGACCTCGCCGGGGTCGCCACCGCCCATCACGTATCGGACACCGCCGATGGACAGGAACACCGTGGCCAAGCCGGCCAAGATGCCCATGATCCAGTTGCGGACGTTGTTCAGGACCGTGGTCACCGAATCTGCCAGAGCGACGACCATCGTGTCGGCGTGCGCCGCCGACGCCGACGCCAGCAGCGCGAGGACCGCCAGCTCGACAATCAACGCCACGTGCGACCAGCGGCGGGGACGGACCGGAACCCAGGCCTCCGGCCTAGTGACCGGAGCACTGGTCGGCTCGCTGCCGGTGATCTCGGCCGGCGTGCTCGACGCTGGGGCCTCGGCCGGCGGCTGCGGAGTGCCATCGAGGCGGGCGCTGCGCGGTCCGCTCGCGGCGGGGAAGAATCGATCGATCAGGCGCATTGGGGCACCTCCGAAGGTCGGGCTGAGCGCGGGGATGTCCCGCAGCCCTGAACTCCGGATTTCGCATCCGTTTTGGACACGCGACCCTGAATTTTCTGCCCCGACTCGACCTCACTAACCGACACGGACAGTGACGACCGCGGCAAGTCGCGGGCCGGTGCGACCGGTCGCGCCAGGGCCACTGCGGTGGCTACCTGGTCGGTCAACGGGTCGGTCGGATCGGTCTCGGCGACGCCCTCGCGCAGGTACGCGGCGAGCCGGAGCTCGGCGCGTTTGCGCGCCTTGTAGACCGCCCACTCGCCGGTCTGGTGCCGCGCAGCCCAGTCCGCGACGGGCACCTCTTCCAACCGAGTCGCACCAATCAGCGCGGCCTCGGTCTGAGTCAGGACTCCGTCCGCGACCGCGCGGGCAAGGACCAGATCCGGGTGACCCCACGGCGCGTGCGGCGGGGTGGATCGGAACCCTGGCGCGACCGGAGTCGGACCCGCCAGCGCCTCGGCGAGCGCGTAGTAGCCGGACCGGTAGGCGGCCCACCGCAGCCGCAGCATGATTCGCGGCGGACGCAGATCGATGGTCGACAACGCGGTCAGGAAGCCGCGCAGAACCTCGGCGTGCACGTCGGCCGGATCGTTGGCGAACCGGTTGGTCAAGGTCGCCGCGACAGAAGTCAGCGCGGGCAGTGCGACCCCGACCGCGGCGATCGTCCAGGTCGCTCCTTCAGTACGGGAGCGCAGCACCAGATGCGCCCACACCGCGTCCCGCGTCGCCTGCGGGCACCGGCGCGCCAGCAGTCGGTCGCGGACCTCGTCCAGCGCAATGTGCCGGTCCGGCAGACCGGGAAAGAGCCGGCCGTTCAGCGATATCGGGTGCGGCCCGGTCACTAGCCAGGTAAACGTGTCCCGCGCGATATCCAATGAGTTCGGGACGGCCTCGTCGCCAGCGCGACGGAAAACGGATTGTGCTGCCATGTCGTGACTCCCACGGCGTCGATGTGAACAACAACGACGTCAGGAAGCCACGACCGATACCACGGAAATACCACATCATTACTAGGCGCCAACTAGCGAACCGCGCCGAGGCTACTAGCGAACTACTATTTCATCCCACGAACACCATGAAGCAAGATCAACAAAGCGCCCTCGTGGCCCGCGTAACCCGATCGACGCTAGTAGCCGACGAACTGCAGTTATAGTTGGTCACTAGTACGACGCTAGTAGCCGAACTGCGCCCGGATACAGTCGGCACTCAAGCTCAACCTGGCACCGCCGAAAAATCTTGAAAAATCTGACCACAGAGTGGCCCAGAAGACGGTGGGCGCCGACCTGGGTCGACGGAACGAGCGGCTCAGCGTCGAGGCTTTGGCAGAACTGTTCGAATCACGCCAAGTCGCCATTAACATGCACCTTTGCCATCTCAAATAAGTTTGGCGAGGCGTGTCCAAAACGGGGTCGAAATACAGAGTTAAGGGGCGTCAGAACGCACAGCCCCACCTCGTCGGAGGAGACCCGCGATGACCCCGACACACGGCAACGGCTCCCCAGGAGACGGCTCCCAGGAGCACGGCCCGACCGACCCCCCGACCGTCCCGATCCCGCTACCGCAGAGGCGGCGAACACCACGCCTACGCACCCTGCGCCTCACGCTGCACCATCCTCGTCCCGCCCAGCCGAGCACCGTCTGGCCGTGCGCTCAAGACGAACTCCGTGAGGGCACCGGGCTGCTCGCCAACTGGTTGCTGACTGCGGTCATCAAGATCGTCACCACCTACACCCAGCCCGGCCAGCGAATGCTCCTGCTTGCCCCCGCGCCCTACCTCGCGCCGCCCGCATCGTGGTCACCAACGGCGGGCCGTAACCAGTCCCGGCCCGGCCCGTACGCCGGACTACACGAAGCGGGCTGGACCGTGGTACGACTCGGCCGCAGCATCCGGACTCAGACGGCCGTCGCGCACCCCAACCTGGCCGGCGAACACTCCGGCGACGCGTCGGCCGAGGCCGAGTCCGGACCCCGACCCCGCACCGCCAGTCCGACCACCGACCAGCCCGCCGAGCCGTGGGCACACCGTCGTCCCGGACCGCACTCGACCGCGACCGGCGTCGGTCCGGACCGCTACGACCTCGTCATCACCACGGCCGAACCGCGCACCCTCGACGGGGTCCGTCCGGCCGACTGGGCCGGTCTGCTCACCCCGACCGGCACCCTTGCCGTCATCACACACGGTGAGCGAGCCCGTGGTCGGCTCACCGACCCCGCAAGCTCGCTCGTGCGCGCCGCGCACCATGCCGGACTGCGCTATATCGATCGCATCGCCCTGCTGCGCGTGCCCGTCCGCGACGGCGCACTCGCCGTCGCGACCCCGGCCACGCACTCCCGTTCCCAGGCTCCGGCACGACCGCTCGCGACGCCCGCTCGGCACATCCAGGTGCACGACGACCTCTTCGTGTTCACCCGCCAGCCGGCCCCGACCGACACCGCCGACGGGGAGGAGACCTCCAATGGCTGACCGTCCCACGTCGCCCTGGCCACTCCCCCTGCCACCGGGGGAGGAGCCCTCAATGCCGTCCCTATCGGTCTGGCCGACCGGGCAGCGCGACACTCTCGCGCAGCTGCGCGACACCGGCTGTGTGCCCGGCACCGAGACCGACACCGAGCGGATTCCACCCGCCGTCGCCGCCCATGCGATCGCCACCTACACCCGTCCCGGCGACCTCGTTCTCGACCCGGATTGCGGGGCCGGCACCGTGCTGACCGAGGCGCTGCGCGCCGACCGTCGCGCGCTCGGACTGACCGCCCGCACCCAGTGGTGGACGCTCGCTCGCGCCAACGTCACCGCCGCCAAGACCACAGGCGCGTGGCGCGACGGCTCGGTCCTCGACGCCCGCCCCAAGGTGCTCGCGACCATCCGGGCCGCAGGGTTGATCGGACGAGTCGGACTCATCCTGACCAGCTTGCGCACCGCGCCTGACCGCGCGACCGGTCCGGGCCGCGACCCGGTCGAGTCCGCCCTCGCCGACCTTGCCACAACACTGCTCTACTGCGAGCCGCTGCTGCGATCCGGCGGACACGTCGCCGTCGTCGCGCGGCCCCTCCGGTGTCCGGACGGCTCGCTGGTCGACCTGGCCACACCGGTGCTCGCCGCCGGAACTTCGGCCGGGCTGGCACCGGTCGAGCGGTGCATCGCACTGACCGCCGGACTGCGCGGCAGCCGGCTGGTCACCCGCGCTTCGCTTGCCGAACGCCGCGCTGCCGCCCGAGCACTCGCTGCCGGCGCGCCGACCGCGCTCTCCGCGCACCACGAAGTGCTTGTCTTCCAGCTCGCCCACGACGCCGAACTCGCCGCCGCCGCGGCAGTCGGCATCCCGTGGCCGACCGAGGACGAGGTGATCCGGCCCGCCGTCAACCGCGTCACCTACCCCGGCTGGGGACGAGCAGCATGACGACGCGCCTGTACTGCCGTGAATGCGGCTGGCATCCCGAGTTCCGCGGCAAGCGCGCTGCACTTCGCGCCGCCGCCCGCCACCAGTGCACCGGCACACCTGTGCCCGAGACGCGTCCACCCTGGTGGTCCCACCTGTGGACAAACCTGTGGACAAGGCAGTCGGATACCTCCGCCGTCGACACCGAAGCAGGTGCGGACGACCCGACCAGTAACAGCGAATTGGTCGACGCCCGCGGCAACCACATCCAGTGGGCCGCGCCCGCCGCGCACCACGCCGAGACCACCCGACGCGCCCGCCAGGCGATGGTCGAACTCGTCCGCGCCGGCTACCAGATCGGGCCCCCGCCCTACGGCTACCGCGCCCTGCGCATCCGGGTCACCGACCCCAGCGGACACAGCAAACTGCGGGCGGTCCTCGTCCCAGACTGGCAGACCGCCGCCGCCGTCAAGCAGATCTTCATCTGGCGGGCCGACCACGGCCTGACGTTCGCCGTCATCGCCGCACGACTCAACAGCGACCCGAGCCAGTACGCAGCCCCGGTGCCCAACGGGCGGTGGACCCCCAAGGCCGTCCGGCGGATCGTCACCAACGTCAAGTACACCGGCCGCCAGGTCTGGGCCCGCACCATCGCCGGCCGCCCGGCACCCATCGAGCAGTGGGTCACCTCGGCGCCAAAGGTGCACGAGCCACTCGTCGACGAGCGCACCTTCCACCGCGCCCAGCCCGGCCCCACTGAACTCCCGCCCAGTGCGACAGACCCGGCCGACTCCCCGCCGAGCGCGGCATGAACATCCGCCGGTGGACCGTCGCCGCCGTGGTCCTGTTCGCCGGGTACGCGGCGACGATCGCCGGCGCGAACTGGGCCACCTCACTCTGGCCAGCGGTCGCTATCGCGGGCCTGCACGTTCCCGCAGGCGCGTTCTTCGCCGGGCTCGCATTCACCGTCCGGGACCTCTTGCAGGACGCTGTCGGCACCCGGACAACGCTGCTCGCGATCGCCCTCGGCGCGGCGTTGTCCGGACTGGTCGCCGAGCCGCGCATCGCGCTCGCCAGCGCGGCGGCCTTCGCCGTCTCCGAACTTGTCGACCTCGCCATCTACACCCCGCTGCGCGACTGGAGTCACCTCGCCGCCGTGAGTGCGTCGAACACGGTTGGACTGCTCGTCGACAGCCTGCTGTTCCTGCCGCTGGCCTTCGGCTCGCTGACCTACCTCACCGGCCAACTCGTCGGGAAGACCACCACCACGGCCCTGGCGGTCGCTGTGCTTGCTGGTGTCCGCGCTCGCCGGAGGGCGATGCCAGCGTGAGGTTCTACCTCGGCGTCCACCAACCCATCTGGCTGACCCGCGTGCCCGACATCCCGCTGCTGGTGTCGCACCGGCGGCTCGGCCACCGCCGCACCCTGCCCCGCGCCATCACGGAATGGGCGCTCGACTCCGGCGGCTTCACAGAGCTGCAGCTTCACGGACGCTGGCAGATCGACGAGAAGGATTACGTCCAGACGGTCCGGCGCTACGCCGACGAGATCGGCAACCTCGCCTGGGCGGCGCCGCAGGACTGGATGTGCGAACAGCGCATCCTGAAACGCACCGGCTTGACGATCCGCGAGCATCAACGGCGGACCGTGCGCAACCTCGTCCGCCTGCGGGAACTCGCGCCTGAGCTCCCTTGGGTGCCGACGCTGCAAGGCTGGACTCTGTCGGACTACGAACGCTGCGCCGACTTCTACGAGCAGGCCGGGATCGATCTGGCCGCCGAGCCGCTCGTCGGGATCGGCACGGTGTGCCGGCGCCAGAGCAGCGCCGACGTGGAGCGCATCATGCGCGCCTTCGCCACGCGCGAGTTGAACCTCCACGGTTTCGGCATCAAGATCACCGGCCTCAACCGGTACGCCGAAGCTCTCGCCAGTTCGGACTCGATGTCCTGGAGCATGCGCGGTCGATACGTATCCGGATGCGGTCCGAGCCATCGCACCGAGTCGAACTGTCTGCGCTTCGCGCTCAGCTGGTATCGGCAGATCCGAACCACGCTGGGTTCGGCAGGGCTGTCTGCGGACACCGTGTCCCCGCAGGTATTGGGGAGGGCCGCGTGATGGCCGTCGCCGCGTTCGCCGCCGCGGGCTCACTGCTCGCCGCGGGACTCCGTGGTGTCCGGTTCGACGAGCGAGACATCGCGTGGAGTGTCGATTCCGAACAGCTCGTTGGGCGTGCACCGCAGCGTCGTGCACAGCGCCTGCAAGGTCGCCACTTTCACCTGGACCGGCTGCTTCTTGATCAGCACGTCAACCGACTGGAGAGACAGTTCGAACCCGGCGCGCTGGATGAGGATTTCGCGCAACTGGGTCGCGGTCCAGACGTCGCGGGAGGCCATGACCTTCCGCAGCCGCCACTCGATCTGCACCCGCTGCCGTCCCGTGTTCGTCGCTCCGAGGCGCTTCGCGCCGTCGCCAACCGACTCTCAGTGTCCCCGACGGCGACCGAAGCTGGCCGCCGCACGTTCGGCGTGTTTAGCAGACACACACCCACGAACAGATAGAACTTGAGATACACAGGCTGTACTAGATCTATTCAGGTGTTACCTTAATTGAATGGCGCATCTGTCCCCGGTTCAACAGAGAGGAGGTGCTTCGGCACCCATCACGTTCATCGCCATGCCGACGCGCCGCGGTTCGCGGTCAGCGCCGGTAGCGCTCTTCTGGACTCGCGTCGACCGCCCACCCCGAGCTGACGAGGTGACCCAGCACCAGTTCGGCAAGGCACACAGTCCTACCGAACGGCAAGAGTCCAGCACGGCCACGAGCGCCGGCCCCACACGGACGCATGCGGGGAGCAGAGGCCCGTTGGTCGTGACAGCTTTGGCGGTCCCAGCTCATTTAACGCACGTCATGGTGCGTGCCCGCATCGCCGCGAAACCCGCTTCGCGCGGATCGGCGACCGCAGGTGTCGGCAGCTGGGAGTGCCCGCTGTGTCGACGGTTCCTGTCGCCGACCAGCAGCCCCGTGAACCTCCGCCAGCCGCGGGCCTCACGGGCACGAAGGGGGCGCTCATGTGCGCTCAACCTCGCAACCCCGATCAGGCCGACAACAACTGCGCCGACGTTCCTGCTCCGGCCGACCAAGAGCAGCAGGGAAGCCCCGTCAGCGCGCCGAGCAGGCAACCCCGACGGCGCGTTGGCGCGAGCAGAGCTGTGCGCAACGTGGTGGTGCGCGGCGTTCGCCGCGATCCCCCCGACATGCGCAAGCTCGCGCGGGTGGTCGCCAGCCTCGCGGCAGACCTGGCGCAGACCGAAGCCAGCGAGCAAACGCTGCCCGCCGAGCCAGGCACCGCGGACGCCAGCCACCCCGATCACTGCCGCGACGCGGCATGACGTCGCGCGTTCGCGCTTGCGCAACGAACCCAGCGGATCGAAGCCGCTCGCCAATGACTCGAAAGGAAGGTTCACCACAATGCCGCCTGCCACTTGCGATCCCCGCAGCCGCCGAGCCGCACACCCACGGGCTCGACGGCCGGTACGCGTCGGCCTCTACCAGCGGTGGCCCACCCTCCGCGAAAGCGACCACCTGCAGACCTACGTCGCGTCCCAACCCGGTTGGCACATCGCTCTCCGCAGCAGCGACTACGCATCAGGCGGCACGCTGAAGCGTCCTGGGCTGCAACGGGTATTGGCGGCAGCCCGATCCGGAGTCATCGACGTGCTCGTCGTCAACCACCTGTACAGCCTTTCCCGCAAGACACAGCACCTCGCCTTCGTGCTCGACGAGTTAACGTCCCGAGGCGTGCGGGTCGTCTCGGCCACTGATCCCGCCCTCGACACGGAGACCGCGCACGGCCTCTTCCACGTACGCGTGTTGAGTGCCGTCGCGGAGATCGAGCAGACCGGCGCACTCGCAGATCGTCGCGACCGGCGTCGCCACGACCAGCAATCCGCCGACGAATCGCCGCTCGCCGGCTAACTGCAAATCCCGCCGGAGCCCACTGCGCCGACCAAAACATCCCCATCCAGACCGACTCATAACGAGGTGTCATGACCACCGCCTACGCCAACTCGGACAACGAACTCCAGCCGTCGGATGCCCCTGCGCCCACCACCCGCGCGGTGATCTACACGCGCGTGGCCTCGCCCGGACGGGCCGAGACCGACCACAGCGTCACGGCCCAGCGTGAGGCATGTCTGCGCAAGGCGCGGGAACTGGGTTTCTCGCTCATCGACGAGTACGTCGACCCAAACGCTCGACTCTGGCGACGGCCGAAACGCCAGCTGTTCCGACGCATGCTCGCGCGGTTCCGCAGCCGTTGAGAAACAGCAACCCGGCCACGAATTCGCCGCTCGCCGGGAGCGCGCGATCCAGCCGCCCGGACCCACTCGCCGGCTGCACGGTCCTCCGTCCAGGCCGCCCTCAGAAGGAGGTGTCATGACCAGCGCTTATGCCGACTTCATCGATGAACTGCAGCAGGACGTCACCATCCCTATCCAGCCGCCAATGGACGACCTTGCCCACGGCACTCGCGCAGTGATCTATCTGCGCGTGTCCTCGACCGGGCAAGTCCGGACCGACTACAACCCGGAAGGCATCTCCATTCCGGCCCAACGGGAAGCGTGCTTGCGCAAGGCGCGGGACCTGGGCGTCACGGTCATCGACGAGTACGTCGAGCCCGGACGCTCAGCCATGGAGATGACCAAACGCGAAGCATTCCAACAGATGCTCGCGCGGGTGCGCAGCCAGGGCGACGTTGACGTCATCATCATCTACCAACTCTCGCGCATGGCGCGGAACCGCTACGACGACGCGATCGTCATGGCAGACCTGCGCAAGCGCGGCGTCACCCTGGTCTCGGCCACCGAGGCCATCGACGACACCCCGGTCGGCCAGCTGATGCACGGCATCCTGGCCACGTTCAACGAGTACCAATCCCGCCAGTCCGGTGCCGACATCGCCTACAAGATGGGCCAGAAAGCCCGCAACGGCGGCACGCTCGGACGCGCGAAGCTCGGCTACCTCAACCACATCGACCACTCCGACGGCCGCGTCATCCGCACGATCATCGTCGATCCCGAACGGGCGCCCTTTGTTCAGCTGGGTTTTGAGCTCTTCGCCAGCGGCGACTACACGCAAGAAGAGCTGGCTGACGAGCTCTACGACCGCGGCCTACGCACCAGGGCCACCCGGCGACACCCCGCCAAGAAGGTGTCCGAGAACAAGATTTCGCAAATGCTGCGTGATCGCTACTACCTCGGATACGTCGAGTACGACGGCGAAGAAATCCAAGGGCGGCACGAACCGCTCATCGACGAGGACCTCTTCGAGACAGTTCAGGAGATCCTTGAATCGCGAATGACGGCACAAGAACGCCGTCGCGTCCACCACCACTACCTCAAAGGATCGCTCTTCTGTGGACGCTGCCAATGCGACGGCATCAAGCGGCGGATGATCATCCAACGGACCATCAACTCGAAGGGCGCCGAGTACCTGTACTTCTTCTGCCGCGGCCGGCAAAAGGGGCTGTGCCAAGCACCCCACGTCAACGTCACGCTCGTCGAGGACGCTGTCGAGCGCCACTACTCCGCGATTCGCTTCAGCCAGCCGTTCATCACTGACATGCGCGACCAGATCGATGCCGTGCTCGGCGAGCAGGAAAAGTCCGCACGCCTGCTACGCAAGCAGATCACCGCACAACTCAAGGAACTCGACACCAAGGAGGAGAACTTGATCGACCTCGCAGCCGACAGCACGCTGCCGCAGACCAAAGTCAAGGAGAAGCTGCGCGACATCGCCCGCGAGCGCCGCCGGCTGGAGGATCGCCTGCACACAGCCAACGCCGACCTCACCGACAGCGCCCAGCTCGTCAACGCCGGCCTTGCTCTCCTCGAACAGCCCGACCAGCTGTACCGACGCTGCAACGACCAACAGCGCCGCCTACTCAACCAAGCTATCTTCCACACCCTCTACATCGAGGACGACAAGATCACAGAGGGTGAGCTCCGTGAGCCCTTCGCCGAGCTCCACGCCATCCAAGGTCAGCGGACCGCAGCAACCAGCGCGGAGGGCACAATCAAAAGGACCACCCGCAATGCGGGTGGTCCTTGCTCGCCTTCAGGCGTCGCGGTCCTACTTCGTGGCCTTCATTCAGGCACTTGTTCTAGTAAGACCCCTAGGGTGGAGCTAAGGGGACTCGAACCCCTGACCCCCTCACTGCCAGTGAGGTGCGCTACCAGCTGCGCCATAGCCCCGGAGCGGCTTTGTTCTCCGCATCTCGTGTGTCCATACATTACACCGCCCGTGTGGGCCGTTCACGCGGGGGTCACTCTATGCACCCCTGGCGGCCTTGAATCGCGCTGACCTGCATCTTTGAACTCTATTTTCGGACGGGTACGAAGCCTGCCCCGGCTCGGCCTGCCCGAACGACGCGGAGAAGGCCGCGATGAGGGTCAGCGCAGCCTTGGTGACCCTGTTTTCGCTGGTCGGGGCGCTAATGATGGTGGTTCCGGGCGGGGGAGTAGGCGACGCACGGGCCGCACTACGCCTGCGACCAGACCTTCCCGACAGTGGCAGTCCCCGCCGACTTCGGACGGTTACGGCCTGGCGACACTGAACGCGGATGACGGCAGCACCGCGAACCCGGCCACGCCCAGGGAGGTCGGCCGGCGCAGGATTACGCGACCAGCCCGGCCTCGCTGCGCGACGTCTTCTTCCGCGTCGGGAGGGCGCGAAGCCACGAGGCGGGCGATCCCGGTTCCGCGGCATGGTCGCCGTCTCCCTCGACGGGCACAGGACCAGGCCGTGCGCGCGAGGAGGTTGCGAAAGCCACTTTCGCAACCATCAACGTTGCGAAAGTGGCTTTCGCAACACCCTGCCGGCGGGCGGGAAAGGCCTCACCCCAACGGGTGGCGTGCCGCGCGCTCCCGCACCGGCGCTCCGATACTCGCAGAATGCCTCTCGTCGGTCTCACCGTCGTCGAACCCCGCCTGGCCTGGCCGCTCGCCGCCGTGCGCGGGGTCTTCGCCATCCTGTTCGGAATTCTCGCGCTGATCTGGCCGGGCGCCACCGTCCTCGCCCTCGCGATCATTTACGGCATCTACGCGATCATCGACGGTATCGGCGGCCTGATGCAGGCCTTCCGGCCTGGTGACGCCGCCCATCGCGCCGCCTACGGAGTCCTCGGCGCGTTCGGCATCATCGCCGGTGTCCTGGTCCTGATCTGGCCGGGGATCACGGTGCTCGTGCTGGCGCTGCTGGTCGGTTTCTGGGCGATCTTCACCGGCATCATGGAGATCGTCGCGGCGATCCGGCTGCGCAAACAGATCGAGGGTGAGGCGTTCCTCATCGCGGCGGGCGCGCTTTCGCTGATCGCGGGAATCGTGATCGTGTTCAACCCGATCGCCGGCGCGTACGGGATCGCGCTGCTGGTCGGGATCTACGCCCTGCTGTACGGCGTGATGCTGCTCGTGCTGGCCTTCCGGCTGAGGAAGCTCACCCAAGCCTGAAAGCTTGCCGGAGATGGACCCGCGCTCCGGCACGGCGCAGGTTCGACAGGCTCGGCGAGCCTTCCACCGCGGTCGCGACGGCGAAGCGACGGCCTTCTCGGGTGGCCGCGCCCAGGCCGTGCAGGAGCAGCCGCGCCTGCGCGCCTTTGCCGCGATGCTCCCGTGGCGTGGCCGAGCCGCCGAGGAGGACCCCGGGCCCGTGCGAACTCAGGGCCGCGGCGGAGATCGGCACCCCGTCTTCGAACAGCAGCGACCGGCGGACCCGCGGGTCGGCGTGTTCGGCGGCGATGAACGCCGTCACGACGTCGTCGCTTTCGTACCCATCGAGCAGGACGCGGAGGAAGACGTCGAGGTCGGGTGAGTCGTCGATATCCGCGTCCGACGCCGCGAAGGTGAGCGGAAGAGTCGCGATCGGACGGACACCGGCGGGTACGAGACCGGTGCCCTGGGGGATCGAGCCCGGCGGCAGCACCAGGGTCGGCGGGTCGCCGTCCCAGCACGACGCTTTCGCCAGCCGGAGGGCGCGGGGCAGGTCGGCGCCGGTGATCGTGCGCAGGAACCGCAACTCCGGCGCAGTGGCCAGGACGACGAGCAGACCGTCCTCGCGCCAGGCTTCGAAACGGCCGGGCAGCCCCGCCGCCGTGGCCGCCTCGCACGCCAGAGCGGCACGGGCGTGGATCACTTCTTCGGCTTCGGTCAGCACGCTCCCAACGTAATAGGCTGATCCGGTGAGCCAGCCCATCCTGTTGACCGTCGACGACGATCCCGCCGTATCCCGTTCGGTCGCCCGCGACCTGCGCAGACGGTACGGAAAGGACTACCGGATCATCCGGGCCGATTCCGGTGCCGACGCGCTCGAAGCGCTGCGCGAGATCAAGCTGCGCGGCGACGCCGTGGCCGCGATCCTCGCCGACTACCGGATGCCGCAGATGGACGGCATCGTCTTCCTCGAGAAGGCGATGGACCTGTTCCCGAACGCCCGTCGCGCGCTGCTGACCGCCTACGCCGACACCGACGCCGCGATCCAGGCGATCAACGTCGTCGACGTCGACCACTACCTCCTCAAGCCGTGGGACCCGCCGGAGGAGAAGCTCTATCCGGTCGTCGACGCGCTGGTGGAGACCTGGCGCGCGGTGGGGGAGCGGCCGGTCGACGAGATCAAGCTCATCGGCCACCGGTACTCCTCGCCGTCGTTCCACCTGCGCGACTTCCTGGCGCGCAACGCCGTGCCGTACCGCTGGTACTCCGTCGACGACGACGAGGGCCGCCGGATCCTCGAGGCGGCGGACGCGGCGCCGCAGGACATCCCGGTGCTGGTCACCCCGGACGGCACGGTGCTGCGCCAGCCGTCGGGGCCGGAGCTCGCCGACGCCGTCGGCCTGTCCACGCGCCCGGCGCAGGAGTTCTACGACCTGATCGTGATCGGCGGCGGCCCCGCCGGGCTCGGGGCGGCCGTGTACGGCGCGTCGGAGGGCCTGCGCACCGTCATCGTCGAGCGCAAGGCGACCGGTGGACAGGCGGGTACGAGCTCCCGCATCGAGAACTACCTCGGTTTCCCGGACGGCGTTTCCGGCGCGCAGCTCACTGACCGCGCGCGGCGTCAGGCGCTCAAGTTCGGCGCCGAGGTGCTCACCGCCCGCGACGTCGTCGGCCTGGAGGCTCGCGGCTCCGCGCGCGTGGTCATGTTCGGCGACGGGACCGAGATCTCGGCGCATTCGGTGGTGCTGGCCAGCGGCGTCACCTACCGGGCGCTGGAGGCTCCGGGCGTCGCCGAGCTCGCCGGCCGCGGCGTGTACTACGGCTCGGCCGCGACGGAAGCGCCCGAGTGCAAGGGCGAGCACGTCTACATCGTCGGCGGCGCGAATTCGGCGGGCCAGGCGGCGGTGTTCTTCTCCAAGCACGCCGCCGACGTCACCATCCTCGTCCGCGGCCAGTCGCTCGAAGCGTCGATGTCGCATTACCTGATCGAGCAGATCGCGGGGATACCGAACATCCACGTCCGCACCCGGACCACGGTGGTCGAGGCGCACGGCGACGATCATCTCGAGCGGCTGACCCTGTGCGAAAACGGCGCGACCGAGACCGTGCCCACCGGGCACCTCTTCATCTTCATCGGCGCCGCCCCGCGCACCGACTGGCTCGGCACGGAGATCCAGCGTGACGACCACGGTTTCGTGCGGACCGGCCCCGATCTGCTCACCGAAGGCAGCCCGCCGCCCGGCTGGCCGCTGGACCGCGACCCGCACTACCTGGAGTCGTCCATTCCGGGCGTGTTCGTGGCCGGTGACGTCCGTGCGGCGTCGGTGAAGCGTGTCGCGTCGGCCGTCGGCGAAGGCGCCATGGCGGTCACCCTGGTCCACCGGTACTTGGAGGAGCAATGAGCGTTCTGCCCAGGGAGGAACTGCGCGGGCTCTTCCTCTTCGAGCACCTCAGCGAGGAACAGCTCGACTGGATCGACGAGCACGCCGTGCTGGAGCACTACACCGGCGGCGAGACGGTCATCCGCGAAGGTGAACCGGCCACCTGCTTCTATCTCCTGCTGTCGGGCGCGCTGCGGATGACGCGGCTCGTCGGCGGCACCGAGGTCGAGACGATCCGGTCCGATCAGCGCGGCGCCTACTGCGGGGCGACGCAGTTCTTCGTGCACCAGGAGACCGAACACACCTACGGCGCTTCGGTGCACGCGGTCAGCGACCTCACCTTCCTGACCCTGCCCGCGGCCGAGTTCGCCACCGAGTTCCGCCGCTGGTTCCCGATGGCGACGCATCTGCTGGAGGGCATGTACCTCGGCTGGCGCAACAGCGACACCGTGATCGGTTCGCGGCGCCGGCTCCTGGCGCTCGGCGAGCTTTCCGCCGGGCTCACGCACGAACTCAACAACCCGGCGGCCGCCGCCGTCCGCGCGACGGCGGCGCTGCGGGAGCGGGTCGCCGGGATGCGGCACAAGCTCGCGATGCTGGCGAAGAAGAACGTCGACCCGACATTGCTGGAGCAGCTGCTGGACATCCAAGAGCAGCTGGTCAAACAGGTCGCCTCGGCCCCGAAGCTGACCGCGATGCAGCAGGCCGACCGCGAGGACGAGATCGGCGACTGGTTCGACGGCCACGGGATCGACCAGGGCTGGGACCTCGCCGACATCTACGTCCGCGCGGGCCTGACCGTGCCCGATCTGGACCGGCTGCTCGACTCGGTCGGCGAGACCTTCCTCGACGGCGCCGTCCGCTGGCTGGCGTACGCGCTCGAGACCGAGATGCTGATGGGCGAGATCGAGGATTCGACGACCCGGATCTCGGTGCTGGTCGGCAAGGCCAAGCAGTACTCCCAGATGGACCGCGCGCCGCACCAGTGGATCGACGTCCACGAAGGACTCGACTCCACCCTCGTCATGCTCGCCGGGAAGATCGGGCCGGGGATCCAGGTCGTGAAGGAATACGACCACGCGGTGCCGAGGATCCCGGCGTACGCGGGCGAGCTGAACCAGGTGTGGACGAACATCATCGACAACGCGCTCGGCGCCATGGGGGCCGAGGGCACGCTGACCCTGCGGACGTCCAGAGTGGACGATCACGTGCACGTCGAGATCGGCGACACCGGGCCCGGTATCCCGGCGGAGGTGCGGCAGCGGATCTTCGAACCGTTCTTCACCACGAAGCCGGTGGGGCAGGGGACCGGGCTCGGCCTGGACATCTCCTGGCGCATCGTCGTCGAACGGCATCAGGGCGACCTCCGGGTCGACTCGGCGCCCGGTGCCACGCGGTTCACCGTGTGCCTTCCGGTCTCGGAGCAGTCCGTGATCTGATTTTCCTTCTACCCCAACGTTTCGCCAGAAACTGACGACTTCTTCCGTTCATCGATCGTTCACTTCGAAATGGCTCGCCCGCGCGTCAAAAGAGTCGAACGGGCTGAAAGATCGAGCCCGTGAACGAGGGGGTGGGCCGGTGAAACGCCGTCTGTCGATCGGCTTGGCCGTGGTGCTGCTGCTGGCCGTGGTCGCGGTGATCGTCTGGGGCCCGGACGGTGACGAGAGCACCGCGCAGGGTACGGATCTGACCACGGTGCGCGGCGTCATCGGTTCGGAGAAGCTGGCCTTCTTCTCCGACAAGCGGGTGGCGGACGCGTTCGCCAAGCACGGGCTGAAGGTCGAGGCCGACACCGCCGGTTCGCGGCAGATCGCGAGTATGGACCTCGGGAAATACGAGTTCGCGTTCCCCTCCTCGTCGCCGGCGGCGCAGCGGATCCAGCGCGACCACAAGGTGACCGGCGTGCACACGCCGTTCCAGTCGCCGATGGCGGTCGCGACCTTCGAGCCGATCGTGAACCTCCTGAGCGCCAACGGGATCGTGCGCAAGGGCGCCGGCGACTACCAGGTACTCGACATCGCGAAGTACCTCGAACTCGCGCAGAAGGGAACGCGCTGGGACCAGCTTCCCGGCAACACCGCGTTCCCCGCCCGCAAGAACGTGCTGGTCACGACCACGGACCCGCGCGAATCGAACTCGGCGGCGATGTACCTGTCGATCGTGTCCTTCGTCGCCAACGGCAACAACGTGGTCAGCACGCCGGAGGCCGAGACGAAGGTGCTGCCCGCAGTGTCGAAGCTGTTCATCGACCAGGGCTACACGCAGAACAGCACCGAAGGCCCGTTCGAGGACTACCTCGCCGCGGGTATGGGCAAGACGCCGATGGCGCTGATCTACGAATCGCAGTTCGTCGACCGGCTGGTCCGCGCCGACGGTTCGATCCGGCCGGACATGCGCCTGCTCTACACGGCGCCGACGGTGTACTCGAAGCACACGCTCGTGCCCCTGAAACCGAACGGCGACCAGGTGGGCAGGCTGCTGGCGACCGATCCGGAGCTGGGGAAACTCGCCGCCACCTTCGGCTTCCGCACCGGGGACCCGCGCTTGTTCGCCGACGTGGTCGCCGCGGCCAAGGCGCCGGTGCCCGCGGATCTGGTGGACGCCGTCGAGCCGCCGTCGTTCGAAACGCTGGAGCGTCTGCTCGACGCCGTGAAGAAGCAGTACTGATGGACGATTTCACGCTCACTCCACCCGAACCGGTGGAGGCGATCCCGGCCGAGCGGGCCGCCGGCCTGGTCACCCTCGCGCCGGAGGTCCACGCCGAGGTCGCGAAGCGCGCGGAGGATTTCGCCCGCCGCCTCGAAGCGCTCGACGTCCGGTCGCCGGAGTTCACCCGCGTCCTGGACGAACTGCTCGCAGTCGGAGAGTCCGACATGCGGGCCGCTGCGACCGTCGCGGGCGCGCTCCTGGATCGCTCGGCGCGGGCTCTGGCGGAAATCGGGTCACCGCAACAACAGGCGGCGGTGAGCTTGGCCGGGCTGCGGCGGACCGTGGCGGAGATCGACCCGGCGAAACTGCCGATCACCGGCCGCAAACTGATGGGGCTGATCCCGGTCGCGGGCAGTGCGAAGAAGGCGCTGGACCGCTACCGCGCGGCCAACGAGCCGGTGAACGCGCTCGTACTGGAGCTGCGTGCGCGGCAGGACGTCCTACGACGGGACAACGCCGCGCTCAAGGGCGAACGAGAGCGGCTGTGGACGACACTCGGCAAGCTTTCGGAAGCGGCCGCGTTCGCCGAAGCCGTCGACACCGCGGTCGAACGCCAGGCCGGGATCTTCGACTTCACCGACCCGGCGCGCGCCAAGTCGCTGCGCGCCGACGCGCTGCATCCGATCCGGCAACGGCATCAGGATCTGCTCACCCAGCTCGCGGTGAGCGCGCAGGGCTACCTGGCGCTGGATCTGGTGCGGCGCAACAACGACGAGCTGATCCGCGGGATCGAGCGGGCGGTGTCGACCACGGTCGCGGCGCTGCGGGTCGCGCTGCTGGTCAGCGGGGCGCTCGCCGGTCAGCGCGACGTCCTCGACGAGGTGCAGGCCGTGCAGGCCACCACCGACGGGCTGATCAGGGCCAACGCGGAAATGCTGGAACTGCGCAGCGCCGAGATCCAGCGCGCGGGCAGTGATCCCGCGGTGGCGGTGGAGACGATCCGCGAGTCGTTCGAGCGGATCTACCGGAGCATCGACGCGATCGACGAGTTCAAGGCGGGGGCCGTCTCGACGATGGCGGCGACCGTGGAGGCGCTGTCGGGGGAGATCCGGCGGGCCGAAGACCATCTGCGCCGGTCTCACGAGACGGCGACGGCCGAGGGGGCATCGTGAAACGCTGGGCGGTCTTGGCGGTGAGCGCGGTTTGCGCGCTGTCACTGGTTTCCTGCGATTCGAGCGAAGGCGGGACCCAGAACCTGGGGGCGGCCGAAGCCGGCACGTTGCGAGTGCTCGCGGGCAGCGAACTCGCCGATCTGCAGCCGCTGCTGGAACAAGAGGCGGCCGCGACCGGGGTCAAGGTCAAGTTCCAGTTCACCGGCACGCTGGAGGGCACCGAGTCGCTGGCGAACGGCAAGGTCGACGGCCAGTACGACGCCGTCTGGTTCTCGTCGAACCGCTATCCGGCGGCGGTTCCGGAGGCCGCGAAACGGCTGGGCGAGCAGGTGAAGATCATGAGCTCGCCGGTGGTGCTCGGCCTGTCCGCGTCCTCGGCGCAGCGGCTCGGCTGGACCGGCAGGCCGGTGGGCTGGGGCGAGATCGCCGAGCAGGCCGGGAAGAAGGCCTTCACCTACGGCATGACCGATCCGTCGGCGTCGAACTCCGGTTTCTCGGCACTGGTCGGGGTGGCGTCGGCGCTCGCGGGGGCGGGCAACGCGATCGACGCGCAGCAGATCGCTTCCGTCACCCCGAAACTGACCGAATTCTTCAGCGCGCAGGCGATGTCCGCGGGCTCGTCCGGCTGGCTTTCCGAGGCCTACCAACGACGCGCGACCGGCCAGGATCCCGGTAAGAAGGTCGACGGCCTGATCAACTACGAGTCCGTCCTGCTGTCGATGAACGCGAGCGGGAAACTCCCGGAGCCGCTGACGCTCGTGTACCCGTCCGACGGTGTCGTCACCGCGGACTACCCGCTGACGTTGTTGCAGAGCTCGAACTCCGACGCGCGGGACGCGCACCGCAAGCTCGCCGAGCGGCTGCGGACACCCGACACCCAGCGCAACATCATGGAGACCACGCAGCGCCGTCCGGTCGTCCCGGGTGTCCAGCTGGGACAGCAGTTCGCGCAGAAGGACCTCGTCGAGCTGCCGTTCCCGGCGACGCAGCAGGCGGTCGACGCGTTGCTGGGCGCCTACTTCGACAAGATCCGGCGGCCGTCGCGGACGCTGTACGTGCTCGACACCTCCGGTTCCATGTCGGGCGACCGCATCGAGTCGCTGCGCACCGCGCTGATCGGGCTGACCGGCGCCGACGGCTCGCTGACCGGCCGGTACCGCCGGTTCCGCAGCCGCGAAGAGGTCACGATGCTGCCGTTCGATACCGTTCCCGGCACCCCGGAGACGTTCACCGTGCCGGAAGGCGATCCGCAACCCGCCCTGGACAAGATCAAACGGTTCGCCGAAGGCCTCGACGCGAACGGCGGCACGGCGATCTACGACAGCCTTCAGCGCGCGTACGACATCATGGGTCCCTTGGTCGCGCGCGACCCCGATCGGTTCACCTCCATCGTGCTGATGACCGACGGGCAGAACGCGAACGGCTCCAAGTTCTCGGACTTCCAGCTGAGGTTCCCGTCGTTGCCGGAAGCGGTGCGGCAGATCCCGGTGTTCACCGTGATCTTCGGCGAAGGCGACTCCGCCGAACTCGGCGAGGTCGCGAAACGCACCGGCGGCAACGTGTTCGACGCGCGCGGCGACGTGCTGCCCAAGGTGTTCCAGGAAATCCGCGGGTACCAGTGATCCGGTATCTCGGCTCCACGAAGAATCTCGCCGGCTGCGTCGGCGGGCTGATCGGGCTCGCGCTGTACCTGACCGGTGTCGTCGGCGGATTGTGGCCGCTCGTCGTCGCGGGGCTGTACGCGGTGTTCGCCCTGCTCGCGCCGCCCGAACGGGTCCGGCTGGTCTCGGTGGACGCCGTCGCCGAGGCAGGCCAGCTGCGCGCCGATCTCGACTCGTTGGTGAGCAAGGTGACCGCGCGGGCGCAGCGGATGCCGGAGTCCTCTGTGGACGGTGTACGGCGGATCGCCGAGGTGCTCGACGACCTGCTTTCCCGGCCGGAGCGATGGGCGGCCAACCCGGACGTCCAGCATGCCGTCACCCGGTTGGCGCGCACCGATCTGCCGCTGTCGGTGGAGACTTATCTGAATCTGCCGTGGTGGTTCGCCGCCAAACGCCGGGCCAGTGGCGAGCCGAGCGCCTCCGACGAACTCCTCACGCAACTTGAGCTGCTGGAGAACGAAGCGCATCGAATCGCGGAGCGGTTCTACGCGGGCGACGTCCATCAGCAGGCCGACCACACGCGATATCTGCGCGAGCGCGGCGAATCGGCCTAGCAGTCCCGTTCAGTGGTAAGCGAAAACAGTCTGCCGGTCATTCTGCATGGGCAAACCGGTTTTCCCGTGGTGAACTCAGGACACCGATTCGATCATGGTCGGTGATCCGTCTTCCCCAGGGAGTTCAGACGTGCACAAGTACAGACTCGGGGCGGCCTTCCTGGCCGCTGTGGCGATGTGTCTCGCCGTCGTCGTCCCGGCGAACGCCGCGGAACGTGACGAGCACTGCGTCGCCGACACGATCACCGGAGCTTTCCGGTGCTTCGACAGCGTGGGCGAGTCCCTCGCCGCGGCGTCGGCCGGCGAGGTCGGCGCGTCCGCGACAGTGATCAGCGTGCTCTACGAACACGCGAACTTCGGCGGCGCGAGTGTCGCCGTCACCGGGGCGCCGTGCGTCGAGGGAACGAACCAGACCATCGGCTTCCTCGGCTCCATGAACGACAAGGTCTCCTCGTTCAAGACCTTCCACAACTGCTACATCACGATGTACGAGCACGCCGAATACCAGGGCGCCACCCAGGAGTGGTACGCCAACGACAGCGCCAACTACGGGTCGGACATGAACGACAAGGGCAGCTCCGTGGTGTATTCGCGCGGGCCGTCCCGCGCCGAACTGCTCAAGGACTGCGGCCGCGCCACCAAGACCTGCAACGCCCACGTCGACCAGCGCGGCCAGGACTTCTACGGCGACTGGAACCGGGTGGACACGGTCTTCAACTGCAGCGCCAACAAGATCACCCAGGTGATCGGCAAGCGGGACACCCGCAGCGGGAAGAACACGGTGTCGAACGAGATCAGCGTGAGCGCGGGCTTCGAGTTCCTCGTGCAGTGGACGGTCGCCTACAAGCGCACGTGGGGCCAGGAGTGGGGCTGGGAGACCAGTGAGAACGTCGAGACCCGGATCGAGGTGAATCCGGGCTATTGGGCGGGTCTGGACCGCTCCCCGGTGATGCGCGTGGGCTACGGCTCGTACGACATGTGGTACGACAAGCGCCGATGGGGCCACCACCAGTGGTACGTCTGGAACTTCAGCGGTGAGGGCCCGGCGCCCGGTGTCGTGGGCCAGACCAGGACCGTGGGCAAGAAGATGACCACGGACGAGAAGAAGAGGGTGTGCGGCAAGCAGACCGGTCTCGTGCGGTCCTCCGCCGTCGCGGAGGCGGAAACCGCCGTCGCGAAACCCGTCGCGCCCGCGGTGCGCGTCGCACAGGGCCCGTTGCACAGCTAGCTCGATGATCCGGCTCGGCGGCCGCGAGCGATCAGCGGCCGCCGAGTCTCGGCAGGGTCAACGTGGTCACGGCCGTCGTCACCCAGCCCAGCAGGTCGCCGAGCGGGATGGTGGACAGCTTCTCGGGCCATTCCTCCGCCACCGTGTGCAGGACCAGGTGGCCGTCGTGCGCCTCGACCGCGACGAGCCGGATGCCTTGCGGGAGTTCGGGAAGTGGCAGGACGATCGGCTTGAGGCGGGTCGGCGGCCCGAACCGCCGGCGTCCGATGTGGACGGCCATCGGCCGGAGGACGACGACGTCTTCCTCCACAGTGGACTCAAGGGCCAGATGTCCCCAGCGGGGCCGCTTTTCCCAGCGGACGTGGAAATGCCCGTCGTCGCCGGGGGTCACGATGATGCCCGGCCGGACCTCGGCGACGCGCGCCTGGAGGGCTTCCGGTGCCACCCGGATCGCCATCTTCACCTGCTCGGGGATGGCGGCGGGGGACGGGAGCGAGCGGAGCCGGACGTTCGACGCCAGCACGGTGATGCGTTCGAGCGGCGTCTCCGGCCAGTCGACGTCCTCGACGACGATGCGGACGTCGCCGACCTTGCCGGTCGCGGCCAGGCTGAGGCTGTCGGCCTGGTAGTCGAGCCCCGTCAGGGTGAGCCCGACGTCGTGCCCGTCCACCTTGGCCGTCAGCCGCCGCCCGACCAGCTGTTCGGTGACGGTCTTCAGGATCGCGGCCGGCGTCACGGGCACGCTGGGCAGCAGCGCCCGCCCGGCGGCGGCCAGGCCGAACAGCTCGGGAAGCGGGTTCAGGTCGAACCATCTGCCGTCGCTCATCCGTCCAGTGTCGCCGAACGGGACGCCGATCGCCGCCGCAGGGGGTCAGCGGGCCGCGAAACGGGCGATCACACCCGCCAGGATCACCCAGAACGCCGCGGCCAGACCGTAGTCGAGGATGACCGCGAGATTCGGGTCACTCACCGGGAAGAGTCCCGGCCAGAACAACGCCAGCGGTTTGGCCAGTGTCTGGATGAAGATGAAGAATCCGTTGCCCGCGTTGGCTCCCGCGAGCACCATCACCATGTACAGCAACTCGATGAAAGCGAACAGCGCGCCGATACCGGTGATGACCCGCACGGCGGTGTTGCTCCTGCTGGTGGTTCGCCATCTGGACATGCCGGAAAAGTTCCCGGATTCCGCTGTGGCAAACGCTTCAGCAGGCAAGTTGCGCCGATTGGCCGTACCTCGCCCACTGCTTGGAGGCGACCGGTGACGGAACGCTGCTTTGGTGATATCGATTATCATTGCCGTTATGACACTTGCGGACTGGAACGACCGCTGGGAGCGCCTCATGGCGAGGTACCAGCCAGGGCGGGAGCGGGCGATCGAGCGGATGATCGACCTGGTCGCGTCGCGAGCTGACGGCGCGACGCCGCGGGTGCTGGACGTGGGTGGCGGCACGGGCACGCTCTGTTCCCGTCTGCTCGAGCGCCTTCCCGGGGCGGAGGTCACGCTCGTCGATCTGGACCCGGTGATGCTGGCGATCGCCGGTGAGTCCCTGCCGTCCTCGGTGGAGGTGGTCCGGGCCGACCTGCGTAACCCGGATTGGGTCACACGGCTGCCGGATGGCGGCTACGACGCCGTTCTGGCGGTCATGGCGTTGCACTACCTGCCGCCCGGCCGGTTGACCGAGCTGTACGCCGAACTCGCCGGGCTCGTGCGGGCGGGCGGATTCGTGGCCAACGTGGACGACATGCCGGACGCCGGCGCGGTGGTGTCCACGAGTGACGACGGCGGAACTCCTTGGAGTGCTTGGTGGGAGCAGGCCGCGGCGGATCCGGTGCTCGGCCCGGCGGTGGTGGAACGGGCCCGGTTGTTCGGCGATGCGCCGTCGGCCGAATGGCATCCGCCTGCCGCGTGGCATCTGCGTGCCCTGGGTGCCGGCCCGGTCGAGGAGCCCGCCGTGGTCTGGCGGGACGGTGTCCAGGCCGCCGTGGTGGCTTTCAGGCCTCGCTGAGCGGCGCGCCGCGCCACTGCCAGCCGGCCCGTGACGGACGGCCTGGTAGCTCCGTCCGGTCGGTCGCCCATAGCAACGCCGTCCAGGGATCGACGCCGGTGACGTCCACCTCCGGGAACATCCGCGCGAGGACCCGCGAGCACACGTCGCGCGGCGGATCGAGGGTGACGCCGAGTCCGCGGGCCATGTCCTCGCCGTGGACCAGGGCCTCGACACAGCCCATTCCGGCGAATCCTTCGAGGTCGGCGCGGCCGCTCGGGTGATACGCGCGGACGTCCGGGGCCGCCGTGCGGAGGGTGGCGCTCAGGATGCCGCCGCCCACCGTGACGAACTCCAGCATCTCCGATGGGGTCGCGGCTTGGTCGGCGACGGCTTCGAAGCAGACGAACCGCGGTGTCGACGGCCGTGCGATCAGCAGACCGGCGTAGGAGATGAGGCAGTCGCCGAGATGCTCGGCGGTGCGCCAGGCGTTCAGTTCGCCGGTGCCCGGCGCCGCCGACCAGTCACGGCCCGACGCATCGCGCAGGCAGGCCGTCACGCTCGCGATCGCCGCGTCGAGGTCGCCGGGGGTGACTGTCATCGTGGCATCAACTCAAGGGTGTCGGGAACGCGACCGGACCGCGGCGGCCGTTCTTCCCGACCGCGCGCACACCGAAGAACACGTTGTCCTTCGACAGATCCACTTTAGCTTCGGTCCGGTCGCCGACCTTGATCGCGTGCGTCCAGTCGTCCGCCGTCGTCTCCCGCCACACGACCTCGTAACCGGCGAGATCCGGGTCGCTCCCGCGCCGCCACACCAGATCCGTGTCGTTCGTCAGCTGGTTCGTCCGGATCCGGACGTCCTCGGGGGTGCCGGGCGCGGTCGCCAGTGACCAGACCGTGGCGGCGTTGACCCGCGCGACCCTGGCGATGAACGGGAAGTCGCAGAATTCGGGCAGATCGCCGAACCGCTTGCCGTTCTCCACCCGGACGTCCTGGTGCTGGTGCGCGTAGTCCTCGTGCGGTTCGGTGAACCGCGCGGCCGGATAGCCCTGTTCGAGGAACGGGATGTGGTCGCCGCCCCGGAGGTAGCGGTCGCGCCGGTAGATCACCCGGACGGTCATCCCGGTCGCGTCGTTCTCCGCCACCGACCGCACGAACCGGGCAAGCTGACGGGACGGCGAATCGTTCTCGCCGCCGACCGCGCGCCGGATGTCCGCCTGCGCCGGGGTTTCCGACGTCGGCACCCCTTCGGCGAACAAGCGGATCGTGCGCGGGTCCCGCGTGCCGTCGTCCGCCTTGCTCGAACCGACGATGTCGTTGGTGAACATCGCCTGCACGTTCGTGCCCGCCGCCTTGTACAGCGTGGCCATGTGCCGCGCGCCGAACAGGCCTTGCTCCTCGCCCGCGACCGCCGCGAACACGATGGTCGCCGCCGGGCGGCGGGTGGCGAGCACCCGGGCGAGTTCCATCGCGACGGCCACACCGGAAGCGTCGTCGTCGGCACCCGGAGCGTCCTTCGTCGCATCGACCGGATCCGAACACCGGGAGTCGTAATGGCCCGACACGACGTAGACCCGCTCGGGAGTGGTGGCGCCGCGCAACGTGGCGACGACGTTGGTGATCGTGGTGGCGACCGGGATCCGGGGCGGGGCGGGCTGCTGGAGATACGACTGCAGTTCGACCGTCATCCGGCCGCCCGACCGCTCGGCGGATTTCGTCAGCTCCGCGAAGATCCAGTCGCGGGCGGCACCGATCCCGCGGACGGGATCGGTCTGCGAGGACAACGTGTGCCGCGTCCCGAATCCGGCGAGCCTGCGTACGGTGGCTTCGATGCGATGTTCGTCGATCTCCCGGAGGATCGCCCGGAGTTCGGCGTCGGGGCGTTGCGGGGAGAGGCGTTCGCCCGGGCCTCGAACGTCTGGTTCTTCGGCGCCGGCCGGGACACCGGTGAGGGCGGCCGCCGAGAGCGCCGCCGTGGTGGACAGGAAAACTCGTCTGGACCTTTCCTCAGCCATTCTCCTGTTCCTACGCGCCTCGTGTGCGGGCGTCTACCTGCAAAAGGGTGATCTGATGAGCTCTTTGTCCATAAAGGACACTTCGCCGATCTCTGGTCTGAGGAGTGGTGTCGCGAAAGCCACTTTCGGGACGTCAGACGTCTCGAAAGTGGCTTTCGCGACATGATCGCCAGGGCGGTACTGTGCCCGGCCGCGGCCGACGTTGCGAAAGCCACTTTCACAACGTTGAAGGTTGCGAAAGTGGCTTTCGCAACCCCGGTCTGGGCCGGCACCCGGCAAAGCGTGCCGAAGCCCGAACTTTGGTCCTTTATGGACAGTCATAATCCCTGTGAAGTCAGAGCTTACGGAACCAGACGCGCCGCCTAACCCGTCAGGGTCTTGATCTCTTCGGCGGCTCGCGACAATTCCTCTCCAGGCTCGATCGTCAAGTCGCCGGTCGCGGTCCAGCCGTCGTTCCCCCAGTCGTGCCGAAAGCTCTGGAGCGTGACCCGCAGCCGCACGTGGCCGTATCGGTGGGACGCATCGATCTTCAGCTCCCCTTCGAGGGACTCCCAGGTTCGGACTCCGTCCCAGCCACGCCAGTCGTCCGCATGCCGGCGGAAGAACTCCGCGAGGTCGGCGAACCCTGTCGCATAGTGGTGCGAGACCTCGACCGACGCGGAGAGGTCGCGGAGCCGCAGCTCGGCCAGCAGGGACTGTGGCGGCCCGCCGTCGGCGGCCTCGGCCGTCAGTCGCAGATATTCGTGGCCGGAGCCGATCCGTGTCTGGTTCACCGTCGCATCATGGTGTCGCGGATGCGAGTACGACAACCCGGTGGAAACCCGAAAAGTGCTGTCCCGGCGACCCCGGCCGGTCTAGAGTCGGGCCGCATGGAGCCTGTCAGCGGACTCGTCGCCAAGTCCGCGCCAAGCAGAATGAGCTTCTACACAGCCATCTACCTGACCAGCGTGCTTCTTCCAGGGGCCGTGCTGGTGACCGAGCTGCTCGTGTTCTGTGTGCACCTCGTCAGGCGCGGCCAGTCCGACATCGCGTTCATCTTGGACTCGCTGGCCAAGGTCAAGGGTGCCGGCATCGTGGTGCTGATCCTGGTGGCGATCGCGGCCAGCTTCGTGGTCGGCTATCTCGCCAGGGAGGTCGGCTTCAAGCTCACCGCCCTGTCGGAGCGGTTCACCCGACGCAAGGGGGCGCCTCCGCTCGCGGCATCGTGGACCAGGATTCGCGACACCTTCGGTGACGACTTCACCGAGCGTCTCACCGGGCTGCACCCGATCCTGCGGCATCTCGATTCCGGCGAGCAGGGCCGGAACGACTCCCTCGATCGCAGTCTGCCCGCGGGCGGCGGACATCAGGCGAACGCGTCCTTGCACCTGTTCACCTACAGCAAGCTGTGGCTGCGCGGGCGCGCGCCCGCGCTGAGCGTCGACAACACCGAGGCCGAGATCAACATCCTGGTGTCGACCATCATGCCCGTGCTTCTTCTCGCCGTCGACGCGACCGTGCTGTCGGGAACGCCGATCGCGATCAAGATCATCGCCGTACCGGGAGCGGTGCTCATCAGTCTCGTGATCATGAACGCCGTGCGGCGCCTGCGCAAGACCGAGCAGGCCGAGGCGCTGCGCAACCTGGCGTTCGACTTCGCCATGCGCGAGGCGGAGGCCAAGTACCCCGACGTGGAACGGCGTGATGAAGAGGAAGCGGCCTAGCGCGAGTAGTGCCTGAGATCGGGTAGCATGCCTGAATCCGTTGGGCCACAAAGAATATAGAGCAGCAGCCGGGTATCGACGTCGGCAAGGTACGCCGCCGCCGCGCGATGGTTGCCATCGAGGAGCACCACCTCGTCGCCGGCCCGGTAACCCGGAAGTGCCAGCTGCACGGGCCTGCCCGCGCGGCCGAACTCCCGTCGTAGGGTGGCGATCATGGACGCACGGGCGCGCGGCCATGACGCTTCGGTGATCGCGACTTCCGACACCCGCAAGGGGCGGGCGCCTTGGTGGGCGTAGCCGGTGTCGCGTCCGGACTCGTCCGCGTACCACACGGTGCACAGCTCGCCGAGTTCCTTACGCGAGCGGCTGTACCGCTCTTCGACGACGCACTCGTCATGGACCCGTCGCCAGTCCAGCCGCGCCCTGATGCCTCCATCACCGAAGATCAGTTCGAAGGCCGAGGTGTCCATGCAGCCGACAGTACCGGCCGGGCCCGGGGCGAGCAGAGCGGCAACGACACGGGGGTGGCCGGTTGGGAACAAGTGGGCAGTCGCTGTCCGACATCTCGAAGTGGAAAGCACAGCGGCATGAGGTCAGGTGGGTTGGTGAGGCGGCACGTGAGGTCGCCTCATGCCGCCGTCGGCGACGTATCGGGTTCGTGCGGCGTCGAGGCTGAGCCGCCCGTTCGGCCCGCCGCGGACGGTGGCGCTGTCGTGGTCGTCCTGCCCGTCGTCTTCCCAGCCGCATTCTTCGCAGATTTCGTATCCGCCTCGCTCACCGAGGGTCGCGTGGCCGCAGCAGGGACAGGTGTATGGCCCTCCGTCGGGTGAGGCGAAGACGTTCCTGTGTCTCGTGTACGCCTGGAACCAGTCGCCGGAGTGCCTGGGCCGGCTTGGCATGCCGGTCCCTTCGGATCGATCATCGGACACGTGACAAGGATGCATCTTCGCGACCACTCGTGACGAGTCGTTCGGCCGGAAGGACCTGCTGTCCAGGTCCACCTGAACTATTGCCGGAATGTGGCGTCTCCGAAGCCCATGTCGCGCATTCGCTCGGGCGAGAAGACGACCATGATCTCGTCGCCTCCGACGAACACGCGCTGCCAGTCCGGCGGCTGCGGCATGGCGGCGACGAACCACACCGATCCGGCGGCGAAGTCGAGGCGCAGTGCCAGCGGCACGTCCACGGCGCTCGCGGGCTCGACGACAGTGCCGTCGGCTCGTCGGCTCGGGCCCAGTTCCACTCGCTCCCAATGAGCGGCGGTCCCACGAATCGGCGTCCGCAGGTATCGGTCCCACGGGCCCGCGGACCCGACGTCGGGCCCGACGCGTTCCGGACCCTCGTCGCCTGTGCTGAGGTGGTCTTCGATCCGGCCGTCGAGAACCTCGACACCGTAGCTGTAGAAGGTGTCGGTCCAGGTGATCGTCGCCGGCCCCGCATCGGTGTCGAGCCCGACGCCCATGACAGCCTGATGCCAGTTTCCGTAGTCCCACTCCGCGGGTTCGGAGGCGAAATTATGGACATCCCAGTAGTCCACCGCCAAGATCCGGCGACCCCGGAGTCCGCTCAGCCCTGCCTCGAAACGCGCGCGCGGATCGTCGACCTCGTCCGGCGGTTTCATGGACCGGCGGCCGGGTCGTCGAACTCGAGCGGCGGCATCGCCCCTGCGCCCGGGGCCCAGGCGTCGCGAAATCCCGGCTGGACCGCGAGATCGACCAGTTCGATCCTGGCCCCGATGCTGTCGAGCCGGTGGTAGGTGAAGGAACGGCCGTAGGGGCAGGAGTCGAACTCGATCGGCGCGCCCCGATCCGCCAGGCGCTGCTTGTCGGTCGTGACGTCCTCGGACCAGTAGCCGATGTGGTCGAAGCGAGACCCGTCAGTGGCATCCCACGGGCTGCCGGCGGGTCCTTGGATCACCTCGAAGAACGGTGGCCCGCCGGTCGAGAACACGATCTCGTAGTCCCAGTCCCCGAGGGTACCCGCACGGACCGGACTCCAGGTCACGCCGAGAGTGCGGGTGAGGTCTTCGGTCGCCTGCCCGATATCTCGAACGACGAAGCACAGGTGGTAGAAGGCGTTCACCCGGCGTCAGCTCTCGCCCGCGGGGAGCAACTCCCGCAGCATGGCCAGCAGCTCCCGCCGGTCCCCGGCGCCGAGTTTCCCCCGGATCCGCGCCATGTGGTGCTCCACGGTCTTCCCCGAGATGAACAGTTTGCTCCCGGCCTGCTTGTAGGTCAGCCCGTCGACGACCAGCCGGGCGACCTCCAGTTCCCGTTCGCTCAGCGCGCTCAGCCCGGTGGCCGCGGTGGGTTCCGGTGCCCGCCCTTGGAACTGCCGCGCCGCTTCCAGCAGCTGGACCATCGCCTTGCGGTCCGAGGTCCGGATCGCCGCCTGCCCGGCCAGCCGGGAGGCGTCCCAGCAGAGCCCGAGGTCGTGCAGCTCCGAAGAGGCCGCGGTGATCGCCTCGGGATCGACGGTTCCAGTCAGGACGGCGAGCCAGCCGGTCGCGGCGGCGGCGAGTGCGGCCGGATAGCGGCCGCAGGAGGCGAAGTCGTTGAGCGCGGCCAGATGTTCGCCCGCCGACGCGTGGTCTTCGACGGTGATGGCGGCGTGCAGCTCGTGCCAGCGGAGGGTGGCTGTCCACAGTGGAGGGTTGCCGAGCGCGTCGAGCACGGAGTGGGCTCGCTCCAGTTGGCCTGCCAGTTTGGCGCCAGCGCCGCCCCGTGCGGCCGCGATCGCGAGTTCGCCCAGTGGCAGCAACGAATACAGGTCCGGCTGCTGACGCATCGAAGCCTGGTACGCCCGGTCCCAGGACCGTTGCAGGCCTGGAAGGTCGCTCGATCGCCGCGCCAGCCCTAGCTGCAGGGTGGCGGCGAAAAGTTCGTCGCGCGCTTCGAGGCCGTCCGGCGGCATCAAGGCTTCGGCGGCCGTCTTGAGATCGCCCGCGGTCATCGCGACCCAGCCGAGCAGCAGCCGATGCCGTTTCGCGAGCAGGTCACCGCCGATCCGGCCGTCCACCGCGCGTCTCAGCACCGACTCGGCCAGCGCGAGTTCGCCGGAATGCAGGCCCACCAGCGCCGCGAGGGCCGCCGGGCTGTCCGGGAGCGGCGCCGGAGCGCCCGCCGATTCCAGCATCGAGGCCGCGCCCAGCAGAGCCGACAACGTTTCCGCGCCGCAGCCGGACACCGAATCGGTGATCGCCCGCGCCATCCGTGAAGCGGCGCCGGCGAACAGGGTCGGGACTTCGGGAGTCTCCAGCACGCCGCGAGCGGCTTCGAGTTTTCCGGTGCCCAGCAACGCGATCGCGGCGAACGCCTTCGAGCCCGCCCGGCCGGACCATTGGTACAGCTCGGCGCTGTGCGCGAGTTCGCCGCGATGCGCCAGCACGGTCGCCGCCACTTCGGCGCCCGCGGCCCGGGCGTCCGTGTCCGACGTGCTGCCGAGCATGCCGTCGCCGAGCCGCAGCGCCGTGTCGAGGTCCCCGGCCAGCGCCGCGGCGTGCGCCCAGCCGACGGTGAGCGCCGCGCCGCGCCCACCGGCCTCGGACGCGGCTTCGTAGAACCGCGCCGCGAGTTTCGTGTCGTCGGACATCGCCTCACGGGCGGCCGCCTCGAAGGCCGCGGCCGCGCTCGCGCCCGAACTCCCCGTGCCCAGCAGGGAACGAGCGAGCTCCAGCACCGGGAGCCCGTCCCGCAGCTGGAGTTCCACCAGCCGCTGCAGCACCGTCAGCCGCCGCCCCGGGGAACCCCAGGTCCGGATGGCTTCGGCGGCGATCGGCAGCAGCGCGTCGTCCTCGCCGAGCAGGCCGGTCGCCCTGGCGCTGTCGAAGATCTCGGGCAGTCCTTCGCGATCGCGGTTCAGCAACGCCGCCAGCAGATCGAGATTCCGGCCCGCGCCCGCCTCCGCCGCGATCAGGTACCGGTGCACGTCGTCGTCCAGCTGCTCCAGCTCACCGCGGAAGTCCGCGAGCCTGCCGGTGACCGCGCGGAGCACGAATCCCGGGACACCGCCGGTCCTGGCGTGGACGTCCTCCGCCGTGGCCGCGTCACCGCCGGCGTGTTCGACGAGCCGCCGGACGTCGTCGACGCCGAACGCGCCCAAGGTCACCGACCGGCCGAAGGAATCGGCCAGTACGCGCAGGGTCGTCGTCCGCGCCGCCGGCCGGAAGGCCAGCACCACGGGCGCCGTGGTTTCTTCGGCCTGCGCCTTGATCTTCGCGATCTCGTCGTCGTCGAGCTGGTCGGCGTCGTCGACCAGCAGCGCTTCGACCCCCGCCGCCGCGTAGTGACGTTCGAGCCGGCCGAGCAGATGGGTCTTGCCGTGCCCGCCGGGGGCGACGACGGTGACCCGCACCGGGAGTTCCGGGGCGGTGGTCACCTCGTCGAGCAGGCTGCGGGCACCCGGATGGATGATGCCGGGCTTGTCGAGCAGTGCGTTCAACAGCGACCTTCGGGGGTGGACGGCGTGGCACCGGGGGTGGCCGGCGCGCACGAGCTCGAAGTGGTGGGAGTGGCTTCGGGACCCTTGTCCGCGGTGGCTTCTCGGGTGGTCAGGGTGAGCAGCAGGGTGGTCGCGGCCAGCACCACGACCGCGGCTCCGGCGACGAGGGGCTTGCGCCGGCTGAGCAGTTTCGCCGCCCCGGTGCGTTCTGGCAAGGGGAAGGGGGTGATGTCGACCGGCGGCCGTTCGGGCCGCTCGGTGAGCTCTTCCGGCACGTCGACCCGGGGGAGCAGGGTGGTTTCGACGGCCGATCCCGCCACGGCGGGTTGAGGAAGGTCACGTCGCGCGGCGATGTTGGCCGCCCCGATCGCCACCGTCAGCGCCGGGTCGCTCGACGCGAAGACGGGACACGGGGTCCGGCCGGGAACCGGCGGGGCCTCGCCGCAGAGCACGATGCCTGCCAGGGAGTTTGGCGGGATCCCGGCGCCGTGCGCGAGCTCGAAGACCTTGCCGACGGCCTCGGTGGGCTCGATGCCTTCCACCGCTTTGACCGTCTGCCAGCCGTTGACCCCGGCGGCGGCGAGCGTGACCACCGCGCCGTCCGGGCCGAACTCGCAGACCCCGGCGGTGACGTCGCCGTGCGGGGCGAGGTACGCGTGCAGGGCGGCGACGGGCGCCGCGACCAGTGCGGCACGGGGGAATCCGGCCTCGGCCAGCGCCCGGCGCAGCAGGTCCCGGCGGAACGAACCCCATCCGACGGGGTGCGTGAGCACGATGTGGCGCGGCTTCTCGCCGAAGCGTTCGGCCGCCTGGTCCACGGCGGCGTCCACGAGGACCGCGCTGAGGGATTCGGGCGGGAACCGTTCACCGCCGACGATCACGGGGACGTCGTCGCCGACCCGTTCGTGGAATCCGGTGAGCAGACGGGCGGGCGCGGACCGGCCCGCCTCGACCGCGGCGTCGCCGGTGAGCAGGTAGCCGTCGTCGTCGAGGAACACCGCGGACGCCGCCGCCGGGCCGCGCGCGCCGAGCCACGACGGCTCGGGCACGCCCCAGCCGTCGCCGGAGTCCACGCAGGTGGCGGCGGTGGTGCGGGTCGAGGCGATATCGATGCCGAGGACGTAGGGCAACGAGCATCCTCCTTCGCTTGACCAGCCCCTAAGGACCAAATAGGGCCACTCACCTGAACGGCTTGACCCATCCGGGTGAGGGTTGGCATTAAACCCAACCGAGTGCGTCTCGGTTAAGCCCCTAACGCCCTAACGATGTCATACCGATCCCCTATTGGCTGAGTGAGCGACGACCGGGAGTGATCCCCGATGTGCCCGGAGACACCGGCTCACTAACTTCGGTGACCTGCGCTCAGCCGTGCCCTCCGGCCGCTGTGCCTTCCCCACCGACTAGACCTCCAGGAGAGTCCTTTCATGGGTTCCGTCCAGACCCTGCACGACTTCACCCTCAACCTGCTGAACGACACCGCGGCCCGTGCGGCGTTCGCCACCAACCCGCAGCAGGTGCTGGCCGACGCCGGCCTCGGTGACATCAACGCCGCCGACGTGCACGAGGTCGTCCCGCTGGTGCTCGACTTCGTGCCGGTCGGCACCGTCACCGACCTCACCGGGAACACCGCGGCCACCGCCGACAACCTGGCGGGCTTCGGCGTCACGAACGCCGTCGACGGCACCGACGGCGAGTGCGCCGACGGCGTCCAGGGCGCGATCGACCAGCTCACCGCGCTGACCGCCGGCCTGCCGGTCGCCGTCCCCGGTGTCGACACCCTCCCGGCCCTGCCCGAGACCGGCCTCCCGGGTGTCCCGGCCGTGCCGGGCCTGCCGGAGCTGGGCCTGCCCGCCGTCCCGGCCGTGGGCGACCTGCCGGTCGACGTCCCGGGCCTGCCCACCGTCCCGGCCGTCTCCGACGTGACCGACGTGTCGAACGCCGCCGCCGGCGTGACCGCCCTCGCGCACAACACCGTCGGCGGCTTCGGCCTGAACGACGACCTTTCGCGCGGCCTCGACGCCGCGTCCGTCGGCCAGGCCGGCGACCTCGCCAACGCCGCCGTCGACACCGCGACCGGCCTGGCCCCCGAGGTCCCCGCCGTGGACGCCGTCCAGGTTCCGGCCGTCGACTCGGTCCCGGCCGTCGGCGACCTGACCGGTGACCTGCCGCGCACCGACGGTGTCGCGGGCGACGCCCCGAACTTCCTGTCCGAGGTGGGCGACCTGACCAGCACGATCGGTCACGTCGATGTCGCCGACGTCACCACCAAGGTGCACGACATCGCGAACAACTACGGTGACGTCGCCAACAACCACGGCGACGTGACCGGCGCGGTCACGGGCAACGTGGCCAACGAGGTCGCCAACGTCGCGAACCACGCGGGCGTCACCGAGGTCCACGACACGGTTTCCGACGTCACCGGCACCATCGGCAACATCGGTGACGTCAACATCGGCACCGGCGACATCGCGTCGAACAACGACATCCACATCGGCTGATACGAACATCTTTCAGCTTTGTGCCAGGGCCCCGCGACCGCACCAGGTCGCGGGGCCCGCACGGCATTGTTGGCCCATGCCACATTGATTCCGCGCTTGGTTAAGGGAACACTGCATCCCCGTGACAGCCCCCGCCTGGCTCGACGTGCTCAACGAGACCTTGGACGCCTGTGCCGCCCACGGTCGCGCCGACCTGGCCGAACGCCTCCGGCGCAGACGCGACCAGCGGGCGCCGGGCACCCGGATCGCGGTGGTCGGTTTTCCCAAGCAGGGCAAGGGTTACCTGCTCAACGCGCTGTTGAACGCGCCGGTCTGCGCGGTCGGGGACGCGAGTACGCCCGCCGTTCCCACGGAGATCGGCTACGCCGCCGATCCCGCCGCGACCCTGGTCGGGCATGCCAGGGAGAGTGTGCCGGTCGGTGACCTTGCCAAGGAACTCGAAGTCCGGCCGCCCGGTTCGCTGCGCCGGGTCGAAGTCGGCCTGCCGCGCGAACTGCTCGGTACGGGACTGGTGCTGGTGGACACCCCGGCGATCGGGGATCCCCGGTCCCCGCGCACGGCGGCCACCCTCGACGTCCTCGCCGACGCGCACGCGGTGATCCTCGTCTCCGACGCGACACAGGAGCTCCAGCCCGCGGAACTCGCGCTGGCAAGGCATATCCGCACCTGGTGCCCGGCGCTGGTGCTGGCGCTGACCAAGATCGACGTGAGCCCGGACTGGCGGGAACTCGCCGCCCGTAATCGCGCGGCACTCTCCGAGACCGGTGTCGTCGCCGACGTCTTCCCGGTGTCCGCGACGGTGCGCCAGGCCGCCGCGAAGGCCGGTGACGCCGTCCTCAACGGACGGTCCGGTTTCCCGGAACTGCTGAACTGGGTGGGGGAGCAGGCCGCGCGCCCCATCGAACGCACCCGTGCGCTCGCCGCCGCGGTGAGCGTGCGCGCGGCGGCGGTCGAGCTGGTGGAGACGCTCCAGACGCGGCTCAACGCGGTCTCGCAGGACAACGGGGTCGACCAGGTCACCCTGCTGCACCAGGCACAACGGCGCGCCGAGGAACTGCGGCGGCAGAACGTCCGCTGGCAGAACATGTTGTCGGACGAGATCACCGACCTGATCTCCGACGCCGAATACGACCTGCGCGAGCGGACGCGGATGATCGTGCGGCATATCGACCGCACCTTCGACGAAGGCGATCCCGTGCAGATCTGGCCGGATTTCCAGACCTGGCTGGAAGAGAACCTCGCCGAGGCCGTCGAGACGAACTACAACTGGGTGTCCGACCGGTCGGAGTGGATCGCGCAAGCCGTCGCCTCGACCTTCGGCCCGCACTACGGCCACGCGCCCGACCTGCCGCTGACCGGATCCGGCGTGGACTCGATCCCCGAGGTCGGCACGCCCAAGATCGAGCGGTTCAAGATCGGGCAGAAACTCTTCACCGGATTGCGCGGTTCCTACGGCGGCGTGCTGATGTTCGGCCTGGTCACCAGTCTCGCCGGGCTGCCGCTGATCAACCCGGTGTCGCTCGGCGCCGGTGTCGCGTTCGCGACCAAGAGCGTGCGCGACGAAGGCGGGACCCGGTTGCAGCGACGTCAAGCGCTGGCGAAGGCCGCCGCGCAGCGCCATGTCGACGACGTGTTCATCCGGTTCAGCAAGGAGATCAAGGACGAGGTCCGCCAGGTGCAGCGGCGCCTGCGCGATCATTTCGCCGCGGTGTCCGACCAGCTGTCCGAAGAGCTGACGCGGCAACGGGAACTGATCATCGCCGGCTCCGCCGAACGGGACCGGCGCACCCAGCGGGTCAAGAAGGAGATCGACCGGCTGGCCGCCCTGCACCGGAAGGCGGGGGCGCTCGGCACCGGCGCCACGCCGCGCCGGGAGCTTTCGGCGTGACCCCCCTGGACGTCCGGGAACTCCTGAATGAAGCCGCGGCGCACTACCGGGATCGCCCGCACGCGGTGTCGATGCTGCGGGAGTGCCTGGAGCGACTGGACGAACCACTGCGCGTCGGCTTCACCGGCACGCCGGGAACCGGAAAGTCCACTTTGGTCTCCGCGCTGGCGGAATGGCCGACGCGGGCCCTGCGTGAGATCGAGCTGTTCGACACCCCGGCACCCGCCGAACACGTCGACGCGACGGTGCGCCTGGTGCGCTATCTCGAACCCGACGAACTCGCGGGCACCCGGCAGGTGGGCGGTTCGGCGTTCGCGCGGCAGACCGCGGTGAACTCCGTGCTGGTGCTCGCCCACGCGGACGAGGTCGGCGCGGGCCGGATCGACGCCTTGCTCACCGCGAAACAGCTGGCGCGGCGGGCCTGGCGCGAGAACCCGGATTGCGCGGGGTTCCAGGGCGTCATCGCGGTCGCCGGGCAACTCGGGTACGCGGGGCGAGCGCTGCGGGACGACGAATTCGAGGTGCTGCGCGCGCTGGCGTCGGTCTCCCGGCCGGAGCTGGAACGGTACCTCCTGTCCGTCGATTCCTTTGTGGACGATCCATTCCCGGTGGGGGTCCCGCCGGAATCGAGGAAGCACCTGGTGTCGCGGTTCGGGCTCTACGGCGTCCGGCTGGCGATCACCCTGATCCGCACCGGTTGCGACAGCAGGTTGAAATTGTCGGCGGAACTCGTGCACCGCAGCGGTCTCGGCGACCTGAGGGACACGCTCGCGGGGTCCTTCGTCGCGCGTGCCGAGGCGCTGAAGGCGCGTACGGCGGTGGTGCGGCTGGAAGGTCTTCTCGCCGCGGAGCCGCTTCCGCACGGTGACCGGCTCGCCGCGCGCGTGGAGCGTTTCGCCGCGGCGGCCCACGACTTCCGGGAGCTACGGCTCATCGCCGGTATCCGCGGCGGCCGCACGGCGTTGTCCGGAGAGCTCGCCGAGGAGGCCGTCCGGTTGCTCGGCGCGCAGGGACTGTCGCCCACCGAGCGGCTCGGCCTCGCGCCCGACGCGGATCCGGCCGAGATCCACGCGGGCGCCGAAAGTGCGCTCGTCCGATGGCGACACGAGGCGGAACGGGCCGACGCCGCGCACGCCGAACGCGCGGCCGCCCGCGTGATCGTGCGCTCGATCGAAGGACTGCTCAGCCTGTTCGTGGCTTGACGCCTGCCGGTCACCGAGTCACCATAGACCTCTCTATGGTGGCTCTGACCAGGCGAAAGGGGTCCGGCATGCCCGACGACGCGCGTCCGGATGTTCGGCTTCTCGGTGAACTTTTCGCGCATTGGGCGAAGGCGATCCCCGAACGGGAAGCCCTCTCGTTCCAGGGGCGGCGGCTCACCTGGGCCCAGTTCGACGAGCGGGCGAGGCGGGTCACCGGTGCGCTGGCGGCCGCCGGGATCGGCAGGGGCGACAGGGTCGCCTTCGTCGACAAGAACACGCCCGCCTGCCTGGAGGTGACCTTCGGCGCGTCCTCGCTCGGGGCGGCGAACGCGGTCGTCAACTGGCGTCTCGCCCAGGAGGAACTGGCGTACGTCCTCGGCGACAGCGGCGCGAGGATCGTTTTCGCCGGCCCGGAATCGGTTGCCGCCGTCGAGGCACTGCGCGATCGGCTGCCGTCGGTCGAGCGCGTGATCGTCGTCGGAGGGGAAAGCGACCAGTACGAGGACTTCCTGGTCGGCGCGGCTCCCGCCGGGTTGTCACCCGAGGTCGACGAACACGACGGCGCGCTGATCATCTACACCAGCGGTACCACCGGTTTCCCCAAGGGCGCCGTGCTCACGCACCGGAACCTGTTGGCGCACAGCCGGAACGCCGGGTCGCAGTTCCCGATGGGCGACGGCGACCGCAATCTGGTCGCGATGCCGCTGTTCCACGTCGGCGGGAGTTGTTACGCCATCATCGGTTTCCATTACGGGAAGCCGACGACGATGACCCGCGAACCCGACGGCAAGTCGCTGCTGGGCGCGCTGGCCGAAGGGGTCACGCACGCGTTCCTGGTGCCCGCCGTGGTCGCCGGGATCATGCAGGCGGGGGAGCAGGCCGTCGCCGCGTTCTCGCGGTTGAAGTACCTCGGTTACGGTGCTTCGCCGATGCCGCTTCCCTTGTTGCGGAAGTCGCTCGCGGCCTGGCCGGACACCAGGTTTGTGCAGGTCTACGGCATGACCGAACTGTCGGGTGTGGTGACGGCGCTCGATCCGGAGGCACATCGCGACGCCGCCCGGCCGGAACGGCTGGCGTCGGCGGGCACGGTGCTACCCGCGGTGGGGATGCGCGTCGTCGACCCGGCGACCCTCGAAGACACCGAACCGGGGACCCCCGGGGAGCTGTGGTTCCGGACCGACCAGGCGATGGCGGGCTATCTGGGCAAACCCGAGGCGACCGCCGAAACGATCGTCGACGGCTGGGTCCGCAGCGGCGACGTCGGCAGGGTCGACGACGGCGGGTTCGTCTTCATCGAGGACCGCGTCAAGGACATGATCATCACCGGCGGCGAGAACGTCTACTCGCCCGAGGTGGAACGGGTCATCGCCGAACATCCCGCGGTCGGCGAGGTCGCCGTCATCGGTATCCCGGACGAGCGCTGGGGTGAGCAGATCAAGGCGGTCGTCGCGCCCGCGCCCGGGCAGGAGGTCGACGCCACCGAACTCATCGAGTACTGCCGGGAACGCCTGGCGCACTACAAATGCCCGCGTACGGTCGAGATCGTGGAGGCGTTGCCGCGCAACGCGACCGGCAAGATCCTCAAACGCACCCTGCGGCGGCCGTACTGGGAAGGGCGGGAACGGGCCGTCTGATGCCGTCGATCGTCAGCCGCGAGAAGTACTTCGACGCGGCGCTGGACATCCTCGCCGAGTCGGGGTTCGCCGGGCTCAATGTCGGCACGCTCGGCAAACGCCTCGGCGTCACCAGCGGATCCTTCTACCACCATTTCGGCGGCTGGCCGGGTTTCGTCGGCGCGCTGCTCGAATTCTGGGCGCAGCGGCAGGTGCGGATCCTGCGGGAGCTGGACTTCGGTTCCGGCGGCCCCGAGGCGGATTTCGCCGCGCTGATGAGCCTGACGCGTGGCCTCCGGCATCGCGCGGAGGCGGCCATCCGCGCCTGGGCGGCGAACGACGAAACCGTTCGCGTGGCGCAGAAACGCGTCGACGACGCCCGGGTGAAGACGGTCGGGAAGGTGGTGGCCGAGCTGATCCCCGACCGGCGCCGCGCCGAGGTCGTGACCTCGCTCGGGCTGGCGATGCTGGTCGGGTATCAGCAGGTGTCCTCGGCGGGCGGTTTCACCGACCTCGGCGACATCCTCGACGAGTACACCCGGCTGGTGCTGGCGGGTTAGGCGTTGCCGAGCACCCGGGTCACGATGATCTCGACGACCACGCGCTCCGGGTTCGGCTTGGGCTGCCGGTAACGCGCGGCGTAGCGATTTTCGGCGTCGCGCACCGACTCCGGGTCTTCGCGCAGCACGGCGCGTCCCTCCAAAGTGGACCACCGGGGTCCGTCGATCTGGCAGGCGGCGACCGGAATGCCCTGTTCGCCCGCTTCCTTGACCAGGCGGGCCTTCTTGGACGAACGGAACGTGATCACCCTGGCGATCCCGGCCTCGAAGTCCACCGTGACCCCCACCGCGACGACGTGCGGGGTCCCGTCGGGGCGGACCGTGGTCAGGGTGGCGAGGTGCCGTTCGGTCCAGAAGTCCCGGAAGGACTCGCCGCGCGCGCTCAGGTCGATCGTCATGCGGCCTACGCTAGGCCACCGTTCACGAAGACGTCTTTTGAGGTAATAGTAAGGAAACTTTCTTAACTCTCTTGTTTTTGACCGGCCCTGATGTCACTCTCGAAACGCGCCGCCGCCATCAACGACGTTTCCGGAGGAGCCGATGAGAAAGACCGTTCGGACAGTGCTGGCCGCGGCCGCGCTGACCGCCGGGCTGGTCGCCACGACCGCCCCCGCCACCGCGGCGACCACTCAAGGAACCCCTTACCTGCCGGGTGTTCTGCGTCCGTCGGTGTCCCAGTCGGCGCAGGACGCGGCGCTCGCCAAGTACTACGACTACTGGAAGAAGAACTTCCTGACCACCAAGTGCGGGGCGGGCACGTACGCGGTCAAGGCGCCGGACGCCGACCACGCCTTCGTGGCCGAGGGCCAGGGCTACGGGATGACCATCGCGGCGATGATGGCGGGCAAGGACTCGCAGGCGCGCACCGTCTTCGACGGCATCCTGAAGTTCGTGAAGGCGCACCCTTCGTCGATCGACAAGGACCTGCACGCCGCCGAGCAGAACGAGAGCTGCACGAGCGTCAACGGTGTCGATTCGGCGACCGACGGCGACCTCGAAATCGCCTACGGCCTGCTTCTCGCCGACAAGGTCTGGGGCAGCGGCGGTTCGGTGAACTACAAGGCCGAGGCGCTGCGGATCATCAAGGCGATCAAGCGCAGCGAGGTGCACCCCACCACCAAGTTCATGCGGCTGGCGGACTGGGCCGACAGCGGCAAGTACATCAACAGCTCGCGTTCCTCGGACTGGATGCCCGGTCACCTTCGCGCGTTCGAGAAGGCCACCGGGGACTCGTTCTGGGGTCAGGTCCGGACCCGGCAGGAGCAGGCGGTCACGCAGCTGCAGCAGCAGTACGCGCCGAAGACCGGCCTGATCCCGGATTTCGTGGTCAACACGAACTCCACGCCGAAGCCCGCCCCGTACGACTTCCTCGAGGGCAAGGACGACAAGTACAGCTACAACGCCTGCCGTGACCCGTGGCGCCTCGGCGTCGACGGCATCACCGTGTCGGGAAGCCCGGCGCAGGGGCAGGTGCGGAAGATGAACACCTGGATCCAGCAGAACACCGGCGGCGACCCGGCCAAGATCACCACCGGCTACCTGCTGTCGGGTGCCAAGATCCCGGGGCAGACGGGTCAGCACCCCTGCTTCACCGCGTCGTTCGCCATCGCGGCGATGAACGACCCGGGCAGCCAGGCCTGGCTCGACAAGCTGTGGACCTCGATCACGACCTGGACGCCGAACGCCAAGGACTACTACGGCACCGGCATCACCCTGCAGGTCCTGCTCATCCTCTCGGGGAACTACATCGCGGTCTGACGTAACTCGCGTGAAGGCCCCCTTCCCTCGGCTCAGCCGCGTGAAGGGGGCCTTCACGCGCGAACCTCGCTGATCGCCACATGCGCCCCGCCTGCATCAACAGTCACAACGGCTGCGCGTGAAGGCCCCCTTCCCTCGGCTCAGCCGAGGAAACTCGACCTTCACACCTTCCCGAAGTACATGAAGGGCCCCTTCATGTACTTCAGGTGGGCAACGTGCGGGTGGTCGTGGAAGCCGCACGAAACGGACATCCACCGGACAAGATTTCAACTGTCAGTTGACCACTTCAACAGCCAGTTGTAGCGTCGGCGACCACCTGAAGCCCCCGTGGAGGTCCGTCATGCCGTCGACGCCGCTCACCCTGACCCGAACCTGGCGCCTGGCCGTGCTCACCGGCCTGGCCGCGCTCGTCACCGCGGCCTGCGGAGGCGGGCCCGACGGGGCCGGCGGCCAGGAGTCCGCCGCCCCCGGCGCCCCCGCCGCGATCCCGGACACGGCCGCGCTGATCGAGTCCGTTCAGAAGGACGCCGCCGTCGCGGGCACCCTGCCCGCGAAGTACGCGCAGGCCGGGATGCTGCACCTGGCCTCGAACCTGCAGTCCGCGCCCAACAACTTCTACGCCGCCGACGGCAAGACCCCGATCGGCTACGAGGTCGACCTCGCCAAGGCCATCGGCAAGAAGCTGGGCGTCACCGTGCACCACCAGGACATGGCGTTCGGTTCGCTGATCACCAGCCTCCAGTCCGGCCGCGTCGATCTCACGATGGCCGCGATGAACGACACCAAGACCCGCCAGGCGCAGATCGACTTCGTCGACTACTTCTCCTCCGGTATCACGATCATGGTCCGCAAGGGCAATCCCGACCAGATCTCCGGCGCGGACACGTTGTGCGGCAAGAACGTCGCCGTCGTGCAGGGGACGAGCCACCAGAAGTTCGCCGAAGAGCAGAACGGCAAGTGCACGCAGGCCGGCAAGCCCGCGCTGACCGTGACCGCCACCGATTCCGACACGCAGAACCAGAACCAGCTCCGCACCGGCCGGGTCGCCGCCATCCTCAACGACCTGCCCAGCGCGGTCTACATCTCGCGGACCGCGGGCGAGGGCAAGTTCTTCGAGGTCGTCCCCGGTGAGCCGATCAACGGCGGACCGTACGGGATCGGCGTCAACAAGGAGAACAAGCCGCTCGCGGAGTCGATCCGCAACGCGCTGCAGTCCCTGATCGCCGACGGTGGCTACGGCAAGATCCTCCAGGCCTGGGGCGTCGAGCAGGGCGCGGTCAAGGAGGCGAAGCTCAATGGCGGAAGCTGAGCCGCTGCCGATCGTCCGGCTGAGGCACTGGGGCCGCTGGGTCAGCGCAGTCGTCATCCTCGCGCTGCTGGTGCTGCTCGGGATCGCGCTCGCGAACGCGCAGATCCAGTGGGACTCCGTCCCGGAGTTCCTGTGGTACCGGGTGATGGCGGTCGGCCTGCTGAACACCGTGCTGCTCGCGGTGATCGCGCAGGGTTCGGCGATCGTCATCGGGATCGTGATCGCCCTGATGCGCCGCTCGGCGAATCCGGTGGCGCGCTGGTTCGCGGCGGGTTACATCTGGCTGTTCCGCGGGCTTCCGGTGCTGCTGCAGATCCTGATCTGGTACAACCTGGCGCTGGTCTTCGAATTCATCTCGATCCCGCTCCCGTTCGGCGGTTACCTGCTGCACGAGCAGACCAACGTGCTGATCACCGCGTTCACCGCGGCGCTGCTCGGCTTGGCGCTGAACGAAAGCGCGTACATGGCGGAGATCGTCCGCGCCGGGCTGAACAGTGTCGACAGTGGACAGACCGAGGCGGCGAAGTCGATCGGGATGTCGCCGGGCGCGACACTGCGCCGCGTGGTGCTGCCGCAGGCGATGCGGGTGATCATCCCGCCGACGGGCAACGACTTCATCAACATGCTCAAGGGGACGTCGATGGCGTCGGTGATCGGCGTGACCGAACTGATCCACGCCGCCAACAACATCTCGTCCAACAACCTGCTGGTGATGGAGACCCTGCTGGCCGCCGCCGTCTGGTACATGGTCGTGGTGACCGTCGCCGGGGTCGGTCAGCACTATCTGGAACGCGCCTTCGACGCCGAAGACCGGTCGAGGAGCCCGTTCTCGCGTGCCGCCAAGGCGTTGCGCACCGCCCCGCTGGTGAGGAGTGAACGTGTCTGAGCCACTGCTCAAGGCCGTCGGCGTCCGCAAGAGCTACGGCCACACCGAGGTGCTCGGCGGGATCGACCTCGAAGTCCACAAAGGACAGGTGGTCTGCCTGCTCGGCCCGTCGGGCGCGGGAAAGAGCACCTTCCTGCGCTGTGTCAACCATCTGGAGACGATCGACGCCGGTCAGGTCTGGGTGGACGGCGAGCCGATCGGCTTCCGGCTCCGCAACGGCAAACTGTACGAACTGAAGGAACGCGAGGTCGCCCGGCAGCGGCGTGACATCGGTATGGTGTTCCAGCGATTCAACCTGTTCGGCCACCGGACGGCGCTGCAGAACGTCGTCGAAGGGCCGGTGCGGGTGCTCGGTGTCCCCATGGAAGAGGCCCGGCAGCAGGCGCTCGAACTGCTCGACAGGGTCGGCCTCGCGCACCGCGCCGACGCCTACCCGGCGCAGCTGTCGGGCGGGCAGCAGCAGCGGGTGGCGATCGCCCGGTCACTGGCGATGAAACCGAAGCTGATGCTGTTCGACGAGCCGACGTCGGCGCTCGACCCGGAACTCGTGGGCGAGGTGCTGGCGGTGATGGGTACGTTGGCCGCGGAGGGGATGACGATGGTCGTGGTGACGCACGAGATGGGGTTCGCGGCCGAGGCCGCGGACGAGGTGGTGTTCATGGCCGACGGCATGGTCGTCGAGACCGGGCCGCCGGGGGAGATCCTGAGTGCCCCGAAGCACGAGCGGACCAAGCAGTTCCTGGCCAGGGTCCTCGCATGACGCGGATCTCCCCGCGGTACCTGCTGCAGTTCGACGAACCGGCCGGGTACCTCGACTTCGCGCGGTTCGGCCCGCCGTCGCACGCCGTGCTCGACACGACGGCGAGCCTGCTCGACGCCTCGACCAAGGCCGGTCCGTCCACTGTGGACGACCTGATGCGGCAGGAGACCAGGGCCAAGGCCGCCGCGGCGCGGCTTTCGGGCAGCGACACCGACCACACGGTGCTGTTGCCGCACACCAGCCTGGGGTTGTTCCAGGCGGCGTTCAACGCGCCCGGCGGCGAGGCGCTGGTGTCGGCGGCGGAGTTCCCGGCCAACACCTACCCGTGGGCGCGCGCCGAACAGGCGGGGCGGCTGACCGTGCGGCGGCTGCCGCTCGGGAACGTCACCGCGGACGCGGTCAAGGCGGCGCTGACGCCGGAGACGTCGCTGGTCAGCGTCAGCGCGGTCGACTTCCGGACCGGGTACCGCGCCGATCTGGCGGCGATCCGTGAAGCGGTGGGAGACCGGCTGCTCGTGGTCGACGGGATCCAGGGCTTCGGGGTGACCGAGGCGCCGTGGGAGGTCGCGGACGTGCTCGTCGTCGGCGGGCAGAAATGGCTGCGGGCGGGCTGGGGCACCGGTTTCGCCGTGCTGTCCGACCGCGCGCTGGAGCGGATGGAGCCGATCCTGTCCGGCTGGACCGGTGCCCGCGATCCGGGACTGTTCGACGACGAGATCCATCCGGCCGACGAGACCGCGGCCTCGTGGTCGATCTCCAACCTGAGCCCGATCACGTCGGGCGCGTTCGCGGCCGCGCTGGAGCTGGTCGAGGAGGCGGGCGTCGGAGCCATCGCCGGCCGGATCGCCGAACGGGTCGGCGAACTCGAAGAGGTCGTGAAATCCGTCGGCGGGGAAGTGGTTTCGGCCGTCGACCGGCGGGCGGGCATTCTCGCCTTCACCCTGCCGGGGCACGCGGCCGAACAAGTGGGCTCCGCGCTGGCGAACGCCGGGATCGCCGCGACCGTGCGGCCGGAACACGTCCGGCTGTCGCCGCACGCGTCGACTCCGGCGAGCGCGGCGGAACAGGTGCGTTCGGCGTTGGAGCGGCTGAAGAAGCCGGTCACGGTGTTCTCCAGTGTTCCCGCGGCCGGAGCGGCGTCGAGTGAGCTGCTCACCGCGCTCGTCCCGGCGGTGCACGCGCTCGCGGCGATGCTGGGGCCGGGCAACGAGGTCCTGCTGCACGACCTGAGCAGGCTGCCGGACTCGATCGTCGCCATCGCGGGTGACCTCACCGGCCGGACGGTCGGCGGGCCGATGACGGATCTGCTGCTGGGCCTGGTCCGCCGCGGCACCACGCAGGACCTGACGAACTACGAGACCCACGGCCCCGACGGCCGGGCGATCCGGTCTTCGACGCTGTTCCTGCGGGACGCCGACGGGGTCGCGATCGGCTGCCTGTGCGTCAACCGGCTGTCCGACGGCGCGCCGAAGGCCGACGGGCACGAACCGGAGACGTTCCCGCCGGATGTCGACAGCCTGCAGCGGTTCCTGGTCGGGCGCGCCGTGGCGAAGGCCGGGATCCCGGTGGACCTGATGAAGAAACGGCACAAGGCGGCCGTGGTCCGCGAACTGGACGAGGCGGGGTTCTTCCTCATCAAGGACTCGGTGGACCACCTCGCCGGAGAACTCGACGTCACGCGCTACACGATCTACAACTACCTGAACGAGATCCGGGCGGGCGGAAACGCGTAACTCGCGTGATCAGAAGGCGATCTCGCGTGATTGGAGGCGTAACACGGTGTTCTGCCTCCAATCACGCGAGTTCTGCCTCCAATCACGCGAGTTACGCGAAGGGGCCTAGCTCAGGAAGGACTCCACGGCGTCGGCGGCCTTGTCGATGCCGCCGTTCCCGCGCGTCTCGGCCTGGACCTCGGCGAGCCGCGCGGCCACCTCGGGCGAACCGGCCACCCGCTCGACCGCGGCGCGCAGCGTCGAGGCCGTCACCTCGTCGGCAGGAAGCTGCTCACCGACACCGAGTTCCGCCAGTTTCGCGGCGTTGCCGAAACCGTCGGTGGCCAGCGGGATCGCGACGGTCGGCACGCCGTACCACAGCGATTCCGTGCTGCCGCCCATGCCGGCGTGCGTGATGAACGTCGACGCGGCCTCCAGCACCGCGAGTTGCGGCACGAACCGATGGACCTCGATGTGCTCGGGCAGCGGCCCGAGCTCGGCCGGATCGGTCTGGCCGATCGAGATGACGACGTGCCAGTCTGAGTCGCGGAACCCGTCCACGCAGGCGCGGAACAGGTCGAGCTGGTCGGTGAACGCCGTGCCGAGCGACATCAGCAGGACCTTCCTGCCGCTGGACGGCGGGGTCCAGCTCCGGTCGGCGAGACGTTCCGGGTCCAGCGCCGGGCCGACGAACCGGACCGACGACGGCACGCGTTCGACGTTCGGCTGCATCGCCTTCGGCAGCAGCGCGAGCACCTGGGGCGGATGGGAGATCCAGTCCCAGGCGTCGGCCTCGATGCCGTTCTCGTTCAGCCAGCGGGTGAACGTGGCGAAATAGTCCTTTCCGGACGGTGAGGTCCGGATCGCGGTCAGCATCTCGCCCATGTCCTCTTCGTAGCCTTCCCAGGCGACATACGTCGGGGAAAGCTGGACCGCGGGAACGTCGTACCGCCTGGCCAGCAGCGGAGCCGGGAGCCCGCCGATGTCGTACAGCAGCAGGTCCGGGCGGTTGTCGTCGTAGAAATCGGTGAGCACCGGCATCGCCTGGATGCCCTCGTCGAGGAAGACCCGCATCTGCGACGCCGGATCCTCCGGCCACGCCGCCTGATCACCGAGCGGGAGGATCGACGGATGCGCGACCACCTCGGCCCCGGTCGGCTCGATCAACCCGGTGAGCGGCTCGCCAACGGCGTAGCTGACCCGGTGACCGCGAGCGACCAGCTCACGGATGATCGCCAGCGACGGATAGATGTGGCTCGGCGCGGTGCTGCCGATCATGGCGATGTGTTTGTTCTGCATGATGTCCTGTCTGAATTCGTGAAGGAATGTCAGACGGCGCGCAGAAAGGGGGCCTCCCGATCGCGGGAGGCCCTGCGGTCACGCCGTCTCAGGCGGTGCGCATGCGGATGAAGTAGATCATGATCGACAGCCTAGCGATCCCGGCGAAGCCGCCCAACCGATTAACCGGTTGCCCGGTTTGCCGCGATCGGGACCCGCCGTTGGTAGGGACCTTCGCCGGAAGGCTTCCGCAGGTCATGGACGTGGATAGGGTTTCGGGGCTTTCACCTTTGGAGGGAAAGGGAGAAACCTTGAGACGTGTGCTCATCACCGCGCTGGCCGTCGCCACGCTCGCGTCGGTCGCGGTGACCACGCCCGCCGTCGCCGCGGAAGAGACGCAACCCGCCGAGACGATCACCTGGGGCGCCTGTACCGATCAGACGTTGATCAACGCGGGTGCCGAATGCGGTTACCTGCCCGTTCCGCTGGACTATTCGCGGCCGCGCGGCGAGAAGATCCAGCTCGCGCTCAGCCGCGTCAAGCACAAGACGCCCGACGCGCAGTACCAAGGCGTCATGCTCACCAACCCCGGTGGGCCCGGCGGCTCCGGGCTGCTGCTCGCCACCCGCGGGACGCGTGTGCCGAACCGCGCCGGCGACGCCTACGACTGGGTCGGTTTCGACCCGCGCGGTGTCGGCTCCAGCAAGCCGGCGCTTTCGTGCATCCCGGACTACATGGACTACAACCGGCCGAACTACGTGCCGACCACGCGGCAGCTGGAGAAGACCTGGCTGCAACGTTCGAAGTCCTACGCCGACGCGTGCGCGGAGAAGAACAGCCGCGCGCTGCTGGAGAACATCAAGACGACCGACACGGTCAAGGACATGGAAAGTATCCGCAAGGCGCTCCGCGTGGAGCAGCTGAACTTCTACGGGTACTCCTACGGAACCTATCTCGGTCAGGTGTACGGGACGCTGTTCCCGCAGCACGTCCGCCGGATGGTCCTCGATTCCACTGTGGACCCCCGCAACGTCTGGTACCAGGCCAACCTGAACCAGGACGTCGCCTTCGACGTCAACCTCAACATCTGGTTCGGCTGGGTCGCGTCGCACGACAACGTGTACCACCTCGGCAAGACCCAGGCCGCGGTGAAGCAGGTCTTCGACGAGCAGTTGAAGAAGCTGGCAGCGGTTCCGGCAGGGGGCTACATCGGGCCGGACGAGTTCCTCGACGTCTTCCAGCAGGCGTCGTACTACCAGCTGCGCTGGACGCTGCTCGGCGACGCGCTCGCGAAGTTCGTCAACCAGGGCGACTGGCAGACGATGAAGGGGCTGTTCGAGGCCTTCGGCGGCCGCGGTGACGACAACGGGTACGCCGTCTACCTCGCCGTCCAGTGCACCGACGTGAAGTGGCCGCCGAGCTGGCAGCAGTGGAAGCGCGACAACTGGCGCACGTACGAGAAGGCGCCGTACTTCACGTGGCAGAACGCCTGGTTCAACGGGCCTTGCCTGTACTGGCCCGCGAAGCCCGCCAAGCCGGTGAAGGTCGACGGCTCGAAGGTGCCGAGTGTGCTGATGATCGGCGAGACCCTCGACGCGGCGACGCCGTACGAAGGCAGCCTCGAGGTGCGTAGCCGGTTCCCGGGTGCTCGCCTGATCGGTCAGCCGGGCGGCACGAGCCACGCCATCACCCCGCGCGGCAACGCTTGCGTCGACAACCGGATCGCGGACTACCTGGCGACCGGGGCGCTGCCCGACCGCAAGCCCGGGCGCACGGCGGACGTCGAATGCGCGCCGCTGCCGCTCCCGGTGCCGCCTCCGGCACCCGCTTCGGTTCCTGACTCGGCCACCTCCCGGGTGCCCGCCTAAGCAATGCGCGTGAAGGCCCCCTTCCCTCGGCTCAGCCGAGGGAAGGGGGCCTTCACGCGCTTCAGGGGGTTTCCGCGACAGGGGACTTTGTGTTACAAAGTGCGGGTGAGCTTTGTGGTTCAGAGTGCTCGAAGGGGGAAAGTCATGGCGGACGCGTTCAGTCTCGAAGGGCTGGTCAAGCGCTTCGGCGACGTCCTGGCCGTCGACGACGTCAGTGTGCGGGCCGCACCGGGGGAGGTGGTGGCGCTACTCGGGCCGAACGGTGCGGGCAAATCGACCACCATCGACATGCTGCTGGGCCTGAGCAGGCCGGACGCCGGCCAGGTCCGCGTCGCCGGGCTCGGCGCGAGCGAGGCGATGGACCGGGGGATGGTCGGCGCGATGGCGCAGAACGGGACGCTGCTGCGGGACGCGACGGTCGCCGAACTCGTCGGCCTGTTCGCGTCCCTGCACCGGAACGCGCTGCCGGTCGGCGAGGTGCTCAAGCGCGCCGGCGTCACCGAATACGCGAACCGCCGCTGCGGGAAGCTTTCCGGCGGCGAGCAGCAGCGGGTGCGGTTCGCGCTCGCGCTGGTCGGCGACCCGGACCTGCTGGTGCTCGACGAGCCGACCGCGGCCATGGACGTCGACGGGCGCCGCCGGTTCTGGGCGTCGATGCGCGAGTACACCGAGACGGGCCGCACGGTCCTCTTCGCGACGCATTACCTCGCCGAGGCCGAGGACTACGCGGACCGTGTCGTGCTGATGAGGCACGGCCGGGTGGTCGCGGACGGCCCGGTCGGTGAGGTCCGGGCCGCGGTCGCCGGGCGCGTGCTGCGTGCCGTCGTCCCGCAAGCCACCGAGGCCACGCTCGCCGCGCTGCCCGGGGTGTCGCGCGCGGTGCTGCGCGCCGGGCACGCGGAACTGAGCTGTGCCGATTCCGACGCCGCCATCCGCGGCCTGCTGCGCGAGTTCCCGCTCGCGGCGGACATCGAAATCACCGCTGTGGGACTGGAAGAAGCCTTCATCGCGCTGACCGCCGACGAGGCCGAAGGAGCCGTGAGATGAACCTGAACTACCTGGCGCTGGAGATCAAGCGCATCGTCCGCAGCCCGCAGTTCGCGTTGTTCACCATCGGCATGCCCTTGGCGATGTTCCTGTTGTTCGGCGGGATCTTCGGCGCGCGCGACATCGCTCCCGGGGTCTCGACCGCGACGGTGACCATGGTGAACATGGCCGCGTACGGCGCCATGACCGCCGCGTTGTTCACCGGCACCCGCGTCGCCACCGAGCGCACCGACGGCTGGCAACGCACCCTGCGGCTGACCCCGATGCGGGCGCCGGGCTACCTGATGGTCAAGGTGTCGGCGGGCTTGTTCGTCGCGTTGCCCGTGCTGCTGGTGATCTTCGCGGCCGGGATGATCCGCGGCATCCGGCTCGAAACCGGCCAGTGGCTGACGATCTTCGGCACCCTCTGGCTCGGGACGCTGCCCTTCGCGGTGCTGGGCCTGATGATCGGCCTGTTCGGCAAGGGCGACACCGTCCAGGCCGTGACCGGCGCGCTGATGCTGCCGCTGGGCATGTTCGGCGGGCTGTGGATCCCGCTGCAGGTCCTGCCCGCCTGGATGAACACGGCCGGGCACCTCATGCCGACGTACTGGCTCGGTGAGATCGGGCGCGCGCCGGTGCTCGGCGGTGCGGGCACGCTGACCGCCGTGGGAGTGCTCGCGGCGTGGCTGGTGATCCCCGCGCTCGTGGTGATGGCGAGGTTCCGGCTAGACACGGCGAGACTGTGAACCCGTGTTAGTTTTCCGAGGTGGTGGAGGATGAACGGGACGGCGACGAGCGGCCGATGACGCCCGAGGAGTCGCTGGCGCTCATCGCCACGCAGGCGGAGAAGACCCGCCGCGAGATCGGGCCGAATCCGGCGGTGCTGCTCGCCGTCTGGGGACTGGTGTGGCTGTTCGGTTTCGGGCTGATCTACCTCTCCGCCCCGCCGACCGCGCTGATGCCGCTGTGGGCCGCCGGGGCGATCACCGTCGCCGGGTTCGCCGGTGCGATGGTGTATGCGGCGATCTACGGCATCCGGACGAGCCGGGGGGTGCACGGGCCGTCCCGGCTCGTCGGGGCGATGTACGGGTGGAGCTGGTTGATCGCGTTCGGCGGGCTGACGGTGGTGAACACCGCGCTGATCCGCCTCGGCCTCGGCACCGAGCTGATCCCGTTGCTGTGGTCCGGCACCTCGCTCATGCTGACCGGCCTGATGTACCTCGCCGGCGGGATGCTGTGGCAGAGCAGGCTGCAGTACGGCCTCGGCGTGTGGATCATCGCGAGCGGCGCGGCGAGCGTGCTGGCCGGAGGCCCGTACAACTTCCTCGTGCTGAGCCTCGCGGGCGGCGGTGGCTTCCTGGTGGCGTCGCTGGTGTTCCTGGTGCGGGCGCGATGAGCGAAGACGGGTTGCCCCAGCTCGACCCGGTGATCCACGCGCAAGCGCGATTGCGGGTCACCGTGGCGCTGTCGAGCCTGGGGCCGGGGGACAGCATCACTTTCCCGCGGCTGCAGCAACTGCTGGACATGACGCCGGGCAACCTGTCGACCCATCTGCGCAAACTCGAGGACGCCGGCTACGTCGAGATCACGAAGGCGTTCGAGCACCGCACGCCGGTGACGCTCGTCGAGCTGACCACCCGTGGCCGGGCCGCGTTCGAGGAGTACACGAAGGCCCTGCACCGTCTTCTCGAGGTGCCGGGCGATGGGCGCGCATGACCGGTGGGTCATCCACCTCGACATGGACGCGTTCTACGCCTCCTGTGAACAGCTGACCCGGCCGACCCTGGCGCGGCGTCCGGTGCTGGTCGGCGGAGCGGGGCCGCGTGGCGTGGTCGCCGGGGCGAGTTACCAGGCACGCGAACACGGGATCAAATCGGCGATGCCGATGTCGCAGGCCCGGCGGCTGCTGCCGCCCAACGGGGTGATCCTGCCGCCGCGGTTCAAACTCTACGAATTGCTGAGCACCCAGGTGTTCGACCTCGTCGCCACGTACGCGCCCGTGCTGGAACGGATCTCCCTCGACGAGGCCTTCGCGGAACCGCCTTCACTGGCCGGCGCCTCCTCGGACGAGGTGCGGGAGTTCGGCGCGCGCCTGCGGGAGCACATCCGGTCGGAAATCGGCCTGGTGGCGTCGATCGGGGCGGCGTCGGGAAAGCAGGTCGCGAAGGTCGCGTCCGATCTGGCGAAACCGGACGGGCTGCTCGTCGTCGACCAGGGCACCGAACGCGACTTCCTCGCGCCGCTGCCGACCAGGGTGCTGTGGGGGATCGGCCCGGTGGCGGAAGGGAAACTGCGGGCGATCGGCGTCCGGACACTCGGCCAGCTGACCGCGCTCTCCGACGCCGACGCGGTGTCCACATTGGGCAGTGTGGTCGGACGGGACCTGCGGCGGCTGGCCACCGGTGTCGACGACCGGCCGGTGTCCGACCGCGCGGAACTCAAGCAGGTCAGCGCCGAAACGACGTTCGACCGGGACCTGATCGACCTGGCGAGCCTGCGGCGCGAGGTCCGCGACCTCGCCGTGCACGCGCACCGGCGCCTCGTCAACGCCGAACGCGTCGCGCGGACGGTGGTGGTGAAGCTGCGGCACACCGACTTCAGCACCGTGACGCGTTCGGAGACGATGGCCTCGCCCACCGACGAATTCGACCAGCTCGCCGCGATGGCGGAACGGCTGCTGATCGATCCGACCGAGTTCGGCGGGGTGCGGCTGGCCGGGGTCGCGTTCTCGGGGCTTTCGGTGCCGCATCAGGATCCGCTGTTCACGCTTTCCGTTCCGGCCGCCGAGACCCCCGTGGTCGAGCGAGCGCCCGCGCCGGCGGCCCCGGTGTCGTCGTCGAGCTGGCGGCCCGGGGACGACGTCGTGCACGACGCGTACGGAACCGGATGGGTGCAGGGCGCCGGGCACGGGCGGGTGACCGTCCGGTTCGAGACGCGCACCAGCGGCCCGGGGGTGGCGCGGACCTTTCCGCAGGAGGATCCGGCACTGCGCCGGGGCGAGCCCGGCGACTGCCTGGCCTGAGGGGCGTGTGCTCGAACGCGTAACTCGCGTGATCAGAGACGTATCTCGCGTGATTGGAGGGCGAACACGTGAGGTCGCTCTGGCTCAGAAGCGGCAGACCGTCACGAAGTTCGCGGTGGTCACCTTCACGTCGCGCGGGCAGTTGCGGAAGCCGAAGATGCACCAGTTCCCGTCGTCGCCTTCGATCAGCAACGCGCCGTACGCGCGTTTCTCGTTCCGCTGGTCGTTCAGGACCGCCATGGCGGCCTGCCCCTTCTGGTCGACACTGCCGACGGTGACCGGCGTTTCGCCGGAGACCAGCTCGTCCGGAGCGGCGGGCTTGTCCGGCGTGCGCGGACAGGTCAGCGCCAGTAACGCGGGATTGTCGCCCTCGGTCATCGCGTTCGCGATCGCCCCGGCGGCGCCGTCCGCCGTCGTCCGGTCGGGTGACGAACCGCACGCGGCGGTGACCCAGAACGCGACGACGACGAAACCGATCAGGCCCAACCGGGAGTACGCGGTCATGGCAGCGATGGTCCGCGATCGGGCGTGACGCTGTCCAGTGACCGGCCGTAAGGCAGGATGGGGAGACCTTCACTCGATCGAGGGAATAGATGTTCAGCTCTCGTGCCCGCCAGACCACCGCCCTCCTCGGCGCCGCCCTCCTGCTCGCAGGGTGCAGCAGCGCTCCGGAGCAGCAGCCGCGGCCCGCCACGTCCGAGGCGCCGGCGGCGAGCCGGGCGCCGGACGGGGCGTTCACCGTGGTCGCGACCGGTGACGTGCTGATCCACCCCGCGCTGACCGACCAGGCGAAGGAGGACGGCGGCGGCAAGATCGACTACCGGCCCCTGCTGGCCGGGATCAAACCGCTGATCTCCGGGGCCGACCTCGGCATCTGCCATCTCGAAACCCCGATCGCGCCGAAGGGCGGGCCGTACAGCGGCTACCCCTCGTTCAGCGCGCCGCCCGAGATCGTCGACGCGCTCAAGGACACCGGGTACGACACCTGTTCGACGGCGTCCAACCACACGATCGACCAGGGTGTGGACGGCGCGACCAGGACGCTGGACAAACTCGACGAGGCCGGGATCAAGCACACCGGTTCGGCGCGTTCGGCCGAAGAGGCGAAGAAGCCGCTGATCGTCGACGTCAACGGCGTCAAGGTCGCGCAGATCTCCTTCTCCTACGGTTTCAACGGGATCAAGGTGCCCGCGGGCAAACCCTGGCTGGTCAACCAGATCGACCCCGAAGACGTGATCGCCGAGGCCAAGGCCGCGCGGAAGGCGGGCGCGCAGGTCGTCCTCGCGAGCCTGCACTGGGGCACCGAATACCAGCACGATCCGACCGCCGAACAGCGCTCGCTGGCTAAGAAACTGCTCGCCGACGACTCGATCGATCTGATCATCGGCCACCACGCGCACGTCGTGCAGCCCTTCGAACAGATCGGCGGCAAATGGGTCGCCTACGGCCTCGGCAACAGCGTCGCCCGGCATTCGGAGCCGAGGGGGTCGACCGAACAGGGCGCGGCCGCGCGGTTCCGGTTCGTGCGGGACGGTGAACGCTGGAAGGTCGACAAGGCCGAATACGTCCCGACGCTGGTCCAGCTCGGCCCGCCGATCCGCCTGCTCGATCTCACCGCGGGCCAGGCCGGGAACGCCGGCGCCGAAGCGCTCAAGGCCACCGACGAGGTCGTCCTCAGCCGTGGCGCGGGCGACCAGGGGCTGACCCGGCCCGGTCGCTGACCTGAGGGGACAGGGGTGGGCTCTTCCCCGCCCACCCCTGCCTTACCGCGCCCGCCTTCAATACCGTCGCCGCACCACCAGTTTCGCGAGGGCCGCGAGCTCGGCGCCTGGGCGGGGCACCGGGTTCGAGACGGCGAGATGGTGCAGCGCGCCGGTCAGGAGCGCGTCGGCCTGCTCCTGACTCCACGCCCGGCCGCCCGCGCGTTCCACCAGTACCGCCGCGTGGGGCAATTCCGCGGCGTCGAGGTTTTCCTTGCGGTACAAGGCATCCAGTTCTCGACCGGCGTCCGTCCCCGAGTGGAGCGCGGCCACCACCGGCAGGGACTTCTTCCGGTTGGACAGATCCGAGTGGACCGGTTTCCCGGTCACCGCCGGATCGCCCCAGATCCCGAGCAGATCGTCGATGTGCTGGAACGCCAGCCCGAGTGCCCTCCCGTACTCGGTCAGCCGGTCCACCTGATCCTGCCTCCCTTCCCCGGCCAGCGCCCCGAGCGTGCACGACGCCCCGAGCAACGCGCCGGTCTTCCCCTCGGCCATCCGCACGCATTCGGCGGTGTCGACGTCACCGCGTTCCTCGAACTTCAGATCGGCGCTCTGCCCCTCCAGCAGATCGATCACGGCGGTGCTGAGCACCCGCAGCGCGTCCTGCCCGAACGGGGCCAGCACCTCGAAGGCCCGGCACAGCAGGGCGTCCCCGGCGAGGATCGCCGCGCCGGTGCCGAAAACGGTCCACGCCGTCGGCCGGTGCCGCCGGGTGGTGTCGGAGTCCATCACGTCGTCGTGCAGCAGGGAGAAGTTGTGCACCAGTTCCACCGCGACACCCACCGGGACGGCGATCTCGGCGTGTCCGCCGACCGCCTGTGCCGACAACAGCGCGAGCGCCGGCCGCAAGACCTTCCCGCTGTCCGAAGTGGACGGACGGCCGTGTTCGTCCCACCAGCCGAAGTGGTAGCCGGCGATGAGCCGCATCGATTCGGGCAGGCCGTCGACGGCCTCGCGCAGTGCCGGGTCGAGCAGATTCCGGCTCCAGGTCAGCACTTCGCCGGCGGGACGTGCTCCGGTACGGGTCTCGGTTGTCGTCAACGGACTCCCTTTCGGTCGACCCGGTGAACCGCTGTTTTCCGCAATTCTCGGATACCCATTCGAGCGGGGCGGGTGCAAAGTCAACATAGCAAGGCGTAATGCCCGGACAAACAACTCGATCGGGTCTACGGAGAGGTTCACCTGTTTGCCGGACCGCCCCTCGGACGCGTGGCCGGAGCGGCCGTTCGGGTGCCGGAGCCACGGGAAATGCCGGAATGCGGCAAGGTCGGTGACTTCTCGTGGTGGCCGCTCACTCGGTCGTGAAGCCGTGCTCTCCGACCGGTGACGCGCCTTTCCGGCGCGTGGCGGAAATTGTTTCGAGTGCTGAGAAATTGGGCCGAGCCGGTGATGATCGGCCGAGCGTCGTCCGCCGCTGGTATGAATTGATTCAACCGGTCTTTTCCGCTCGTGGAAGCGTGAACTAGTTTCGGCAGTCTCCGCCTGGAAGGACTCGAATGGGTATTTACCTGACCGGCATCGCCTGGGTCGTCGGCGCGGCCGCCCTCGCGGGCTTCGTCGGCTACCTCGTCCGCAGGTTCGGCTGGGACGAGGGACGCCCCGACAACAACGACGCCGCCGGCCAGGTGTTCACCATCGTCGGCGGGCTGCACGCCGTCCTGGTCGCGTTCATCCTGATCTCGCTCTTCGACTCCGCGACCGCGGCTCGCGAGGGCTCGTACCACGAGGCGGACAGCCTGGTCGCCGCCGTCTGGGCCGCCGATTCGCTGGGGACCGAGGTCAAGGACGAGGTGCGGAAGCTGAGCGCGGAGTACATCACCACGGTCGAAAAGAAGGAGTGGCCGCTGATGGCCGGGGGCGAGACGAGCCTCCCCGATCTCGGCTGGACACAGCTCGACATGTTGCGCAAGGCGGTGGACAAGGCCCCGTCGGACGACGACTGGCTCCGTGAACGCAAGACCGAGGCGAACACGCAGCTCTGGCAGGTCTACGAGGCCCGGCAGGAGCGGCTCAACGCGGTCGTGGGCGGCCGGGTCGGCGGCGTCGTGTGGTTCGCCCTCATTCTCGGCAGCCTGATCTCGGCGCTGCTGCCCAACCTGTTCGGCGGTACCCGGCTGGCCGCGCATCTCGTGATCGTGTCCACGCTGGCAGGCACGGTCACCTTGCTGCTGTTCGCGATCTACCAGCTGCAGAACCCGTTCGGCGGCGGGGTGCGGATCCCGCCGGACGCGTTCACCGCCGCGCTGGCGAGGATCTCTTGAGCCGGTGAGCACAGTGGACCGGCTGACGCGGGCGGCGGCGACGGTGGCCGTCGCCGGTCTGGTGGGCGCGTCGGCACTGCTGACCCCGATGGTCGCGCGCGCCGCCGAATCCTGCCTGGTGGTGCAGGCGGAGACCGGCTCGCACGGGAAGTCGAAGCTGCGCTGGCTCGACGCCGGATCGGGGACCACTTCGCGGGTGACCGAGCCGGACTACCGGCTCAACGCGCTCGGTTACTCCGCGACGCGGAACTTCGTCTTCGGTGTCGCGGAGGGGCTCGGCAGGGGCGCGCACGCGGTGACGATCGACCGTGCGGGCAAGACCCAGGATCTCGGCCCGATCACCCGTGCGGGGAACCGGCTGCCGGTGTGGAGCCCCGTAGCCGGGGTGACCGCCGGCGCGATCGGCGGGAATTCCTGGTACCTGCTCAGGAACGGCACACTGTACACAGTGGACCTGTCGCCGGGAGACCGGTACCTGCGGATCGTCAGGACGGTGTTCCTGCGGCCGATCACGCTCGCCCACGACGTCAACGATTTCGCTTACCACAACGGATTGCTCTATGGCGTGTCCACCACCTGGCGCGGAAAGGGCGCCGTGATCACCATCGATCCGGTGTCCGGCAAGGTCCGCGAAGCCGAAGACGCGCGTTTCCCGCCCGCCGACGTCTACGGCTCCGTCGTCCTCGGCCGCGACGGTGCCCTGTACGCCATGGCGAACCGGATCGGCGGGCGCAGCGTTCTCTACCGTCTCGACCGAAGCGGGCAGGTGACCGTGGTGCGTTCGGGTGCGCCGCTGGCGGGTTCGGACGCCGCAGGCTGCCTCACCGCGCCCGAACCGCCCAAGCCTGAGCCGCCTAAGCCCGAGCCACCCAAGCCGACGCCCACGCCATCTCCGACACCCACGCCGAGTCCGACGCCTTCCTCCACTCGGACTCCGACGCCGTCCCAGAGCCCGTCCTCGACGCCTTCGCCCAGTCCGTCTTCGTCACCGAGTCCTTCGCCGACGCCGTCGTCGAGCCCGGCGCCCGCGCCTCAGGTGGTCCCGCCGCCCGCACCCGCGCCGAAGCCGTCTCGTTCGGCCGCGCCCCGGGAACGGAAGGAGGCGGCGGAGACCGATTCCCACGCCCGCACGAAGGAGAAGCGGCGGTGGGGATTGACCGCGCTGGTGCTGATCCTCGGCGGCGGCGCGGCGGCGGGTGCCGTCCGGCGGGGCCGGTGAGTCAGTACTTGAACTGGTCCACGTTCTCGCGGGTGATGAGCAGCGGGTCGCCGAGGAGCACGGTCTTCGTGTCCTCCTCGTACTTGATCGCGGGGAGTTCGAGGTTGACCTTGTTCGACGGGCTGAGCCGTTTGCCCTCGGCGATCTGCTTGCCCGCCCACGCGGTGAGGTAGCCGAGCGATTCGACGTTCCACAGCACCGACAGCGACGCGGAACCGTCCAGCAGGTACGGCTTGATCGCCTGCGGCGTCCCGACGCCGACGGTGAAGACCCGGCCGATCTTCTGCTGCGACCGCACCGCCTCGGCGACCCCGGGCGCGGACGTCGTGCACTCGCCGACCAGACCGGTGAGGTCCGGGTACTTGGCCATCAGCCCCTTGGCCAGGGCGGTGGCGTTGTCCTTGTCCTCGCCGGCGTAGACCGTCTCGACGAGCTGCGCATGGGGGTACTCCGTAGCCGTATAGGTCCGCTGGACGGCGATCCACGCGTTGAGGTTCTCGGCGGTCTCGCCGCAGGAGACGATCGCGTACTTGCCCGCGTTCCCCATCTTCTTCATCAGTGCGTCGGTGAGCGCCTTGCCGATACCCTCCGGGGTCGCCTGGTTGACGAAGAGCTCGCGATCGGTGCCGGGCGCGTCGGTGTCCGAAGTGATCACATGGACGCCCTTGGCCCGCGCCTCGGTGATCGCGGGGGCGATCGTCCTCGGATCGTTCGGCGCGATCGCGATGACGTCCACCTGCTGTTCGACGAGGCCGCGCACGATGGAGACCTGCGCCGCGGGGTCCACCGTGGCCGGACCGGTCGAGGCCCATTCGACCCCGAGCTGTTTGGCCGCGGCCTGTCCGCCGGTGTTCATCGCCTCGAAGTACGGGATGCCCGCGACCTTCGGCACGAACACGATCCGGATCGGCTTCGCCGCCGTCTCCGCGGGTTCTCCACCACCGCAGCCGGTCAGCCCGAACACCATGCCCCAAGCGAGCACAGTGGCAACGACGAGCGTCTTCGTCGGCCCTCGCATCTCCACCCCATAGTCACGGAACTACCTGAACCAGCCGATCGGTCTACGCGCGGTGGAGACCTCCGGCGAAACTAGGGGTCCCCGGTTACCCCGGTCAACCGGATGAGCGCAAAGGGTTACGGAAGTGAGTTCATCGACCTGGGCTGATTACCGGGTCGGCCTACGGGGTTGACGCTGAGCGATCACGAGACGGGGATCACTGCGCCGTTTATACGGGTGGGGGGTATGGTTTCCCGCATGAACGAGACACGTCCTGGAGCAAGCTGGTCGATGGCGGCGTCGGCGACCCTGCACTGCCTCACCGGCTGTGCGATCGGTGAGGTCCTCGGCATGGTGATCGGCACGGCGCTCGGCCTCGGCAACGTGGCGACGATCATCCTCGCGGTGGCGCTCGCCTTCGTCTTCGGTTACGCGCTGACCATGCGCGGCGTGCTGAAGTCGGGCCTGCCGTTCGGCGCCGCGCTCAAGGTGGCGCTGGCGGCCGACACCGTGTCGATCGCGGTCATGGAGATCGTCGACAACGGGATCATGCTGGTGGTGCCCGGTGCGATGGAGGCCGGGCTCGCGAGCCTGCTGTTCTGGGGCGCGCTGGCGTTCGCGCTGGCCGTCGCGTTCGTGCTGACGGTGCCGGTGAACAAGTGGATGATCGGGCGCGGGCTGGGGCACGCGAAGGTCCACGCGCACCACGGCGGGCACGGTGGTCATGGTGACCACAGTGGTCACGAAGGCCACGAAGGCCACCACGCGCACTGAGCGCTGCCACCAGGTGGGTTGCGAAAGCCACTTTCACAACGTTGAAGGTTGCGAAAGTGGCTTTCGCAACGCCACGAAGGCCGGCTCAGACGCTCGACAGGTCGATCGCCTTGTCGATCTCCTTCGGCATCAGCACCCGCAGAAGACCCTCCAGCAGGTAGTAATCGGCGTAGGGCAACGAGACCTCGACCCCGTCCTCGGCCCGGCGGTTGCGCGTCCCGCGCGCCACGATCGCCTCGGCGCGGGTCGACTTCGTGGTCAGGCAGGTGTCGCACAACGCGGTCAGGATCCGGATCGCCGCCTCGCGGTAGTGCGGCCGGTTCGCGGCCTTCGCCAGGTCGAGCAGGCCGCACGCCATCACCGCACCGGCCGAGGAATCCTTGACGTCGTGAGGCGCCTGCGGGGCGAGGTAATCCCACACCGGAACGTTGTCCGGGGTGAGGGCGCGCAGCGCGAAGTCGGCCAGGCGTTGAGCCGTCCGCAGGAACAGCGGGTCGCCGGAACGCCGGTACATCGTGGTGAACCCGTAGATCCCCCAGGCCTGTCCACGCGACCAGCAGGACGTCGGGCTGTAACCCTGCACGGTGTTCGGCCCGATTTCGGCGCCCGTTTCGGGATCGAAGTCGAATACGTGCGGCGTCGAGCCGTCCGGGCGCAGGAAGACCCGTTCGGTGGTCTTCGCGTGGGAGATGGCGATGTCGAGGTACTTCCGGTCACCGGTCTGCTTGCTCGCGAAGGTCAGCAGATCCAGGTTCATCATCGTGTCGATGATGACCCGGCCGGCGTTGCCCGGCGTGCCGAGCGCGCCCCACGCCCGGATGAACCTCCCCTTTTCGTTGTAGCGCTGGATGAGCGACGCGGCGGCGTTGAGCGCGCCGGTGCGCCATTTCTCGTCGCCGGTGAGCCGCCAGCCGGTCACCCACGACGGATAGAACAGGAATCCGAGGTCGTGGTCCCGTGTCTCGTGCTGGCGCGGCGCGAGCTTTTCCGCCGACGCCATGGCGAGAGTGCGGAATTGCGGATCGCCGCTGTGGAGGGAGGCGAGCCACAAGGTTCCCGGCCAGAATCCGCCGATCCACCCGCCGTTCTGCGAATAGGTCCATTTCTCGAACCGGGTGATCTCCGGAAAGGCCGTCACGCCGGGTGCGACCGCCCGCAATTTCGTCACCGCGTAATCGGCCGTTCGGCGGAAAGTCCTTAGGCTGTCGGTGGTTTCCCCGGCCGCTGCGGCGGCCGGGGTGATCGACGTCGCCGCGACGGCGGCACCGGCCGCGGTGGTCAACAGGGTTCGCCGGGAAACGCTCACAATGCCCGCCATTCGTCAGTGGGAAATGCGTCACGGGAGTTTCGCATGACGATGACGGGATTGTGAAGGCCGTTCATGGTTGTGAATAAAGGGCTCACTCAGCGGGACGGATGTTCGCGTTGTGCCGGAACACGTTGTCCGGGTCGTACCTTGCCTTGATGGCGGCCAGCCGTGCGTACTTCTCCGCGCCGAACGCCGTGCGCACCCGGTCTTCGTCGTATTCGTTCATGAAGTTCAGATAGCCGCCGTAGTTGTTGGAATGCGGCAGGAGTTCCTCCCACAGTGTCCGTGCCCAGACGCGGTCGGCGGCCAGGAGTTCCGGCGTCGGGGCCGTGGCCGCCATCCCGACGACGAACCCGGGCGTCCGCGGCCCGCCGAACGCGGTCGCGTCTTCGCGCACCGTCGAGAACGTGTCCTGCAGCGGCACGATCGGCAGCACGGTCGTCGGCGACGCCTTGTCCGGCAGGCGCGCGGCGATCACGTCGATGACCTTTTCGGACAGCGAGGCGACGTACAGCGACTTCTCGTAGGCGAGGATTCCCCGTGGCGCGGTCGGGTCGAGCAGCTTCTGCAGCTGCGCGTACGGCATCGGCGTGACGAGTTCGAAGGCCGGGGGCAGGCCGCCGCGGATCCGCTCGACCAGCCGGGCGTGCCGTTCGGGACCGTCGAAGCCGGCGACGACGAGCGCGAGACCCGGCGCGAGGTGAAGCTCCGGCGGGACGAAGGGCGCGGGTGGCGCGTTGAGCCCGACGAGCATGGAACCGGTGCCCGACGGCAGGGACGCGATCACGTCCTTCGCGAAACGCATCGCCTCGGGCGCGTCGGCCAGCGTCCAGAAGAAGAGCCCGACTTCGGCGAGGCCGACGCGGTGCAGCCGGAACTCGAATTCCGTGACCACGCCGAAGTTCCCGCCCCCGCCGCGCAGCGCCCAGAAGAGATCCGGGTGCTCCGCCTCGGAAGCCCGCAGGATCCGGCCGTCGGCCGTCACGACCTCCGCCGAGAGCAGATTGTCGATAGTGAGCCCGTGTTTCGCGGTCAGCCAGCCGAAACCACCGCCGAGGGTGAGGCCGCCGACGCCGGTGTCGCTCACCGTGCCGCCGACCGTCGCGAGCCCGTGCCGCTGCGTCGCCTCGTCGACGTCGGCCCAGAGCGCCCCGCCACCGACCAGCGCGGTGCGGGTGCCCGGATCGACGGTGATCCGGCGCAGCCCGCCGAGGTCGATCACCAGACCGTCGTCGGCGACGGCGGAACCGCTGAAGCTGTGCCCGCCGCCGCGCACGGTGATCTCGAGTCCCTTGTCGCGGCCGAAGGCCAGCGCGGTGACGACGTCCTCGCGCGTGGCGCATTCGGCGACCACCGCCGGGCGCCGGTCGATGTCGCCGTTCCACACGGCGCGGGCGGCGTCGTAACCGGGATCGGCGGCGGTGACCACCGTGCCGGACAGTTTTTCGCGCAGCGTGGTCGTTTCGGGCGGATTCATGCGGACCCCCTCAGGTCTTGGCTACCGCACGGTCTCTGAGCGGCAGGCAACGCCCAAGGTCCGTCCGCGTGGGCGAAAGGGCGGACGAAAGGGCGAAGGCCCGGCGTTATGGGGTACGCCGGGCCTTCGCGATCAGGAGTGCGTCACGCGCACTTGGGCGCCACCGGCAGGTCCGAGCCGGTCTGCACGTAGGTGTCGGAGACGTAGTGCCCCGGGCCGATCCGGTCCCAGACGTTGCTGGTGCCGAACTTGCCGGTGACGGTCTCGCCCTCGACGTAGCACTCGATGTTGACCTTCGCGTAGTTCGCCGCGAGGCCCTTGATCGCCGCGGTGGTGCTGGCCGAGGCCCGGACGTTCATCGGGTCGCCCGCGGTGCTGATGACGCCGGTCGGACCGGAGCCGGTCCACAGGTAGGAGACGTTGACCCAGCCGTTGTCGGTCATCTTGAGGCCGTCCCAGAAGGTGCCGTCCGCGAGGTCGATGCCGGCCGGGTTGGCCACCCGGCGACCGAACTCGTCCTTGCCGCCGTTGTAGCCGTCCTGGTACGCCGCCTGCGCCTCGGGCTTGCCCTGCGGCAGGTTCTTCCACATCTGGCGGGTGGCCGACGGGTTCCAGTAGTCGTCCTTGGTGTTCCACGGGCCGACGTCCCACACCGGCGCGTACTCGCACCGGCTGTTGTCGGTGCGGCAGACGCGGACGGTGTAGTTGCCGGTGTTCTTCGGCGCGAGGCCGCGGCCCGAGGGGAGGGCGACGAAGTGGTCGCGGGACTTGATCACGTGGCCGTTGGCGGTGGTGCCGCCGACGAGGCCTTCGCGGGTGCCGTAGACCTTGTACGTCAGCGCGGCGGCGGCCGCGCCGATCGCGTTGGTCTGCGGGCCGAGCTCACCCTGGAGGGTGACGTCGCTGACCTTCGCGGTCACGCCGTCGGTCACCGTGCGCAGTCCGATGCGGACCTGGACCGTGGAGACCGAAGCGGACAGCTGGGCGGCGCCGCCCTCGGTGGGCGTCCACTCCGTCCAGTCCTGGGAGTTGAGCTTGCCCCGGACGTCGACCTCGACCTCGGTGCCCTTCGGCGCGTCGGCGGTCACCTGGGCGGTGACGCGGTTGACCGGCTTCCCGAGCTTCTGCTCGGCGAGCAGCAGGTAGCCCTGGCTGCCGACGGAGTCGGGTTTTCTGTGCCAGGCGGCGTTTTCCAGGCTGAGCACGCCGCCGTCGCTGCGGACGTTGACGTCGTCACCGTCCACAGTGGACAGATCGGCGCGCCAGCTGCCTTCGGGCGCCGCGTTCGCGGGGCTGGCGGCCAAGGCGGTGACCGCCCCCACGGCCAGCACGGCCGCCATCACCCGGCGGGCCTTAACGGTCCGGACCATTCCGGTCTCCCTTCGAGCACTCTCGGTTGCTACGAAGGGAGCTTCGCCGGGGCCTGTACACGATCGATACAAAAGCGAGTCGGCGCCTGATCGCGCTGGGTGAACCCTCAGGCGCTCGCTGAGTCGTCGTACGACGCTTCGGCAGCCTCCTGCAGGCGCGAGGCGAGCGCGGATTCCTGTGGGCGCGCGGAGAGTTCCCGCCACAACGCCAGTGCGCGCTCGGAATACGTCCGCGACCGCTCGGGCTGGCTCAGCGCCTCGTGCAGTTCCCCGAGCAACTGCGACACCTCGGCCTCGGACCGGCGGTCCCCGTTGCGCCGGTGCACGCTCAGCGAATTGACCAGCAGCAGCTGCGCGTGGGCCAGGTCTCCGCTGTGCAGATACAGCTCGCCGAGATTCTGGTTCGCGTAGCCGACGCAGTGGTCGTCACCGAGTTCGTTGAAGATCGCGATGGCCCGGTCGACCCGCTCCCGCGCGCCCGCGAGATTGCCCTGGTGCTGACGCAGCATGGCGAGCCGTTTCAGCGCGTGCGCCTCGCGGTGCCGGTCGCCGATCCGGGCGGACTGCTCCAGCGCCTCGGTGAACCAGCGTTCCGCGTCGTCGAACCGGCGCCGCGCCAGCCACACCGCGCCGATCGCGATCCGCGCGACGGCCTCGCCGTGCGGGTCACCGGCCGCCGAGAACTGGTCGAGCGCCGCGTGACAGTGCTCCAGCGCGACGGTGTCCTCGCCCTTGATCCGCAGCACGGTGCCGAGACCGGCCAGCGCGATCGCCGCGCCCCGCGTGTCGCCGATCTTGTCGAACAGCAGTTGCGACTGCTCGAACGCGACCAAGGCCTCGGCGTAGCTGTCCTGGTACAGCTGGATCTGCCCGAGGTTGCGCTGGATGATCGCCTCGCCGCGGACCTCGCCGGACCGGCGGGCGGCGGCCAGCGCGACGGCGTGCGTGTGCATCCAGTCGTCCTGGTGACCGCGCTGGTCGAAGTACGGCGCCAGCGCGGCGGCGAGACGCCAGGCCAGCGAGTCGAAGCCCAGATCGGCGGCGAGCGAGACGGCGGCGACACAGGTGTGCCGCTCGGCGGCGAACCACGCGGCCGGATCCTCGATCAGATGCGCGGTGCCCGGCGGCAGCGCGGGCTGGACGGCCGTGTCGTCCCGGTAGAGCCCGAAGAAATGGATGGGCATCCGGTCCGCGGCTTCGACCGCGAGCGCGAGATAGCCCTCCAGTACCCGTTTCGTGGCGTCGCGCGCCTTCAGCGGGACGTCCTGCGCCCGGAGTTCGAGGGCGTAACACCGCAACAGGTCGTGCAGGCGGTAGCGCGGCTCGCCGGTGGCGTCCGAGCCGCTGAGCTCGACCAGATGAGCGTCCACCAGCACGTCGAGGACGTCTTCACCGTGCGTGCGGCCGAGCAGGGCCGCGACCACCCAGCCGGGGAACTGGACCGAACCCAGCCCGCCGAGGCCGCGGAACGCGGTCGCCGCCGACATCGGCAGGAGGTCGTAGCTGAGCGTGACACTGGCCCGCACGGCGAGATCGCCGACGCGGAGTTCGTCCAATCTTCGTCTTTCGTCGCGCAGCCGGTCGGCCAGTACGCGCAACGTCCAGCCCGGCCGGTGGGTCAGCTTCGCCCCGGCGACCCGGATCGCCAGCGGCAGATATCCGCAGTGGCGCAGGATCGCGGTCGCGCACTCCGGCTCCGCCGCGACCCTTTCGGTGCCGACGATGCCTTCGAGCAGCGTCGCGGCCTCGGCTTCGGGCAGCAGGTCGACGTCGACCGGGGTGGCGCCGGCCAGATCCGGCATCCGGACCCGGCTGGTGATCAGCATCGCGCAGGAACCCGCGCCGGGCAGCAGCGGGCGGACCTGCGCCGCGCTGCCGGCGTCGTCGAGGACGACGCACATCCGCAGGGTCGCGAGCCGGGACCGCAGCAATGCCGCGCGCTCGGGGAGATCACGCGGCAGCCCCGCGTCGGGCACGCCCAGCGCGCGGAGCAACTCGGCGAGCACGGTCATCGGGGGACGGGGCGAGGACGACGTCCCGGCCAGGTCGACGTGCAGCTGACCGTCCGGGAAGTCGTCACGGACCGCGTGCGCCACCCGGATCGCGACGGAGGATTTGCCGATCCCCGGCGCCCCCGAGAGCACCGCGATCGCGGGCTTTCCCTGGGTACGACGCTCGTGGAAGAGGCCGACGAGTGCGCTGACCACCTCGTCGCGGCCGGTGAAGTCCGGCAGGTCCAGCGGCAGCTGGCAGACCGGTGTCATCGGCACGGTGAGGGCGGCGGCCACCGCGTCCTGGGTCGCGGAGGGGGTGAGGACCAGTGAGGCCCGCAGTTCCCGCAGCCGCGGGCCCGGCTCGGTGCCGAGCTCCTCCGCGAGCACCTTTTCGGCCGTTTCGTAGGCCTCGATCGCGTCGGCCGTGCGGCCGTCGGCCCGCAGCGCGACGATCAGCTGCTGCCAGAGCTCTTCGCGCAGGGGGTGTTCGGTGACCAGGCCACGCAGCTCGGCGACGGCCTCGGCGGTCCGGCCGAGTTCGATCCTCGCGCGCAGCCGCTGTTCCTGGACCGCGAGCCGCAATTCCGTCAGCCGGGCGACGGTCGCGCCCCAGCCGTGGTCGTGGGGGAGGCCTTCGAGAACTTCCCCGCGCCACAGCGCTTCCGCTTGATCCAGCAGGTCGAGGGCGGATTCGGCTTCCCCGTGGCCGAGCGCGTCCTGCGCGCGGGCGGCCAATTCGCCGAAGCGGATGTGGTCGATCTCGTCGGGGGCGGCCTTGAGGATGTAGCCGGACGCCCGGCTTCCGATGCGCTCCCCGAGTTCCGGGTCGTGGTCGGCGAGGCGTTTGCGGAGCGAATGGACGTAGGTGCGGATGTTCGCCGCCGCCGAACGGGGCGCCGACGAAGGCCACAGGACCTCGATCAGCAGTTCGGTGGAGACGACGACGTTGGGCTGGAGCAGGAGAGCGGCCAGCAGCAGCCGGGGTTTGGGCCCGCCGAGCGGCACCACCTGCCCGTCCACCGCCACTTCGAGCGGACCGAGAACGCGAAACCCGAGAATAGTCACCTAAACCGCCAATACGGCAGGAGCCCCATATCCGCCGATAATATTGCCGTCCCGCCATGGTTGGCTAGATCCATTCGCATGCATGTGCAGACAGCGGCCCGCGTTTGTACGTGATGTGTACGACGCCGGTCGACGCTGCGGTCATGAAGCGTTCAAGTGTCCGGCGGCTCGCCGGTTTCTTTCTCGTGCTGGTGACGGCGGGCGCCTTGGGCCTCGCCGGAGCCACTCCCGCGCTGGCCGCGGCCACCGGGACCGTGAAGACGGCGGGTGATCCGCTGAACGTCCGCCGCGCCCCGAGCACCTCCGCGACCGCGGTGCGCACGGTGGCCAACGGCGCCACGGTGACCATCGACTGCCAGACGATCGGGACCTCGGTCACCGGTCCGCTGGGGACCACGACGTTGTGGGACTACGTCCCCGCGCTCGGCGGCTACATCTCGGACAGCTACGTCTACACCGGCTCCGACCAGCGGATCGCACCCGACTGCGGGGTCGGTTCCGGCAGCGCCGAATGCTCCACCGGCGTCTGCGCGGGGGAGGGGCAGTTCCGCTCGTCGGACGCGCATTTCCTGGTCTACGACCGGAACGCCGACGGCAAGTCCGCCGTGGTCGCGTACTGGCTGAAGGGCGGCGCCGGCCCGTTCTACGTCTGGGCCTCCGGCGGCAACGGCACCCACGTCGACAAGGCCGTGCCGGTCGCGAAGGGATCGTGGGTCTATTACAAGGTCTGCGTCGCCGACGCCGCCGCCAATCCGGCGCTCGAAGCCTGTAGTGGCGGCATCACCGATTACGCCGCGTGAAATCCCTCCCCGTTCTTTCCCCACTTCGAAAGGTTGAATTTTCATGGGCCAGGTGAATCGGCGGGCGGTACTCCTCGGTGGGGCCGCGGCGGTTTCGGCGGCGGCGCTGTCGTCGACGGTGCCTTCGTGGGCGAACGCGAGAACGCTGGCGGCGGCGCCCGCCATCCACGACCCGTTCCAGCTCGGGGTCGCGTCGGGTGATCCGTTGCCGGACAGCGTCGTGCTGTGGACGCGGCTCGCTCCCGCCCCGCTGAACCCCGACGGTTTCGGCGGTATGCCGGACGCTTCGTACACAGTGGACTGGGAGATCGCCAACGACCAGGCGTTCGCCTCGGTCGTACAGAAGGGGACCGTGACCGCGGCCCGCGCTTCCGGGCACAGCGTCCACATCGAACCGGTCGGACTGGAGCCGGGACGGGAATACTTCTACCGGTTCAAGACCAGCGGCTACATCTCGCCCGTCGGCCGGACGCGGACGGCGCCCGCCGCCGGTGCCGCGGTGAACCAGCTGAAGTACTGCTTCTCCTCCTGCCAGCACTGGGAGGAAGGCTGGTACCACTCGTACAAGGGCATGCTCGCCGACAACCCGGATCTGGTGCTGTTCCTCGGCGACTACATGTACGAGCGGAAGTCCGGCCGTGCCGCCGCCGACCGGAATCCGCGCCGGCTGGCCTTCACCGAGGACGTGACGACGCTCGCCCAGTACCGCGCGCGGCACGCCCAGCACAAGACCGACGCCGACCTCCAGAACGCGCACGCGATGGCGCCGTGGGTCGTGGTCTTCGACGACCACGAGGTGATGAACAACTGGAACGGCACCACCAGCCCGGCCACCGCGGAGCGCAAGGCCGCCGGTTTCCAGGCGTTCTACGAGAACATGCCGATCCGGTCCACCGCGAAGCCGAGCGGCGCGTCGATCCGCCTGTACCGGCAGTTCGGCTGGGGCAACCTCGCCCGGTTCCACATGCTCGACACGCGCCAGTACCGCAACGCGCAGGTGACCGATCCGTCCGGTACGACGGGCCCGTCGTGCACCGACATGCGCTCGACGTCGCGCAGCATCCTCGGCACGACGCAGGAGGCTTGGCTGCTGAAGGCGCTGGAGACGCATCCGGCGAAGTGGGATTTCCTGGGCCAGCAGGTCTTCTTCGCCACTCGTGACGGCGACGGCAACAAGGCGACCTGTGAGAGCCCCGATTCCTGGCAGGGTTACGAGGCTTCGCGCGACCGGATCGCGAAGGGCATCGTGGACCGCAAGGTGCCGAACCCGATCGTGCTGACCGGCGACGTCCACCGGCACTGGGCGGCCGACCTGCGCCGCGACTACTTCAACCACAGCGACCCGGTGTTCGGTTCGGAACTGGTGACGACCTCGGTCACGAGCAACAGCGACACCGCGACCGATCCGTCGTCGACGTGGCTGTCGCACAACCCGCATATCAAGTACTGCCGGGGAAAGCGCGGTTATGTCCGGGTGACGGCGTCGCAAACGCAGATGCGGGCGGACTTCATGACCGTTTCGGACACCAGCGAGTACGACTTCTCGAAGGTGGTCCTTGCCGCGGACCGTTCGTACGTCGTCGAAGCGGGGAAGCCGGGGCTGCAGCGGGTCTAGTGACTGGGGAGGGTCGCGAAAGCCACTTTCGGGACGTCAGGTGTCCCGAAAGTGGGGCGGATTCATGGGGTCGTTGCAACATCCTTCGTGAGCTGGGAGTTGTGGTGGCTGGTGGGTTGGTGTTGCCGCGTGTGGTGCGGGTGCGGTTCTGGGATGCGGTGCGGGCGGGGTGTCTGCCTAAGCCTGCCGCCCGTTTGGTGGATGTGTCGCACGAGACCGGGCGGCGGTGGTTCGCGCAGGCTGGCGGGGTGATCGGGAACGCACCTGGCTCGTTGGGTGAGCGCTATCTGAGTGTGGCTGAGCGGGAGGAGATTTCTCGTGGTCTGTCCGGGGGTCTGTCGTATCGGGAGATCGCTCGGCAGCTGGGCAGGGCCCCGTCGACGATCAGCCGGGAGGTGACGAACAATGGTGGCCGGGGCGGGTATCGAGCGCATCGGGCGGAGTCGGCGGCGCGGGATCGGGCCCGGCGGCCGAAGACCGCGAAGCTGGCCGAGGCCGGTAATCGCGAGTTGCGGGATCATGTGCAGGCGCGGTTGCTGCAGGAGTGGTCTCCGGGGCAGATCACAGCCAGGCTGGCGATGGAGTTCCCCGACCGGCCGGAGATGCGAGTGTCACACGAGACGATCTACCAGTCCTTGTATGTGCAGAGCCGGGGAGCGCTGCGCCGCGAGCTCACCGCGTGTTTGCGGACAGGACGGGCACTGCGCCGCCCGCGCAAGCAAGCACAGGCACGACGGTCGCGGATCCCTGATCTCGTCGAGATCAGCGAACGGCCGGCCGAAGCCGAGGACCGGGCAGTCCCGGGGCATTGGGAAGGCGACCTGATCACCGGTGCCGGTAACAAGTCCGCGATCGGCACCCTCGTGGAACGCTCCACTCGGTTCGTCATACTGCTGCACCTGCCCCACGGCCACGACGCGATCCAGGTCCGGGACGCGATGATCGACGCGATCCAGACCCTCCCGCACCAGTTGCGGCGGTCACTGACCTGGGACCGGGGCAACGAGATGGCCCGTCACGCCGACATCACCCTCGCCACCGACCTGGCCATCTACTTCTGCGACCCGCACTCCCCATGGCAACGCGGGACGAACGAGAACACCAACGGCCTGCTTCGCCAGTACTTCCCCAAAGGGACCAACCTGCACCAGCACACCGCAGAACACCTCACCGCAGTCGCCGCACGACTCAACAGCCGCCCCCGCAAAACACTGGACTGGCACACCCCACTCGAAAAACTCACCACGCTACTGTCCTAAACAGAGCACGTTGCGACCACCGCATGAATCCGCCTGGCTTTCGCGACACCCCGGGGGGCGGCGGCACGAGGACGGCGAGAGCTGCGTTGCGAAAGCCACTTTCGCAACGTGCCGGGTGACCTGAGTCAGGACAGCAGATCCACCAGCGCGTCACCGCGAGGAGTCCGGGCAACGAGCACCACCTGGCCCTCGCGGTGCCGCTGGATCAACCCCGCCGAGACGAGCTGTTCGCAGTGGTAGGTCGCCGTGCTCGCGGCGCAGGACAGCAGATTCGCGATCTCGCCCATCCGCGCGGGCTTTCCCAGGTGCCGCAACAGTTTCGCGCGGTGGGCGCCGACGACCAGGTCGAGCCCGTCGACGCCGGGGGCCGGTTCGGCCTTGCCACTGTCGAGCAGGCCGTCGAGCCCCGGCAGCGGGTAGCCGATCCAGACGGCGTCCTCTTCGTCGAAGTTGGACACCACCGAGCGGCTGCCCGCGAGCATCGGGACCAGGATCAGTTTGCGGCCGCGGACGGCGTACTTCGCCGGCTCGGCGTCGGGCAGCAGCAGACAGCCGTTGCTGAACCGGAAATGCGGCCGCAGCAGACCGAGCACCGCGTCGGTCCCGCCACGGACGGAGGCGACGCCGATCCGTTCGATTTCGCGGTCGAGCAGGGGACGGGCCTTGGCCCAGAGGTTTTCGGTCGCCAGCCTGGTCGCGGTGAAGGCGTCCGCGAGCGAGGCGGCCCAGCGTCTCGGATGGTCGGCGGCCTGCCGCCACTGCGCGGGCACCCGGTCGCCGAAGACCTCTTCCAGGCCTTTCAGGACGTCCGATTCCGTCAGCTCCCGCAGCATTTCCGCCTGAGCCGCGGCGGAGGAGTCCTCACCGGGACTGATCGGGACGATGAAGTCCGGCTGCACCGAGGTGCCGCGGCGGGCGAGTGAGCTCGCCGCGCGGTAGCCCTGCTCGGGGATCGCCGAACCCACCTGACGACGCCAGGCGGTGGGCAGGCCGCGGTCGTACCCGCCGACGACCTCGACGAGCATCGAAACCAGTGAGATGTGCGGGGAAACCGTCACACCGACCGGGATCGTGCTGGTGTCACCGAGTTCGAGCCGGGTATAAGAAGCCGGGGGCGGCGTCTCGCGCATCCGGTCGTCCCTCCTGGGAGTGGGCGTCGCAGCACGCGATGTTAGCGCCTCGGGTCAATACCCGGAATCCGCCCGCAAAACGACCGAAGGGCGCTTTCCCCAGGTCGGAAGCGGGAAAAGCGCCCTTCGGCCGTTGCGGCGTCCTCAGCGGGCGAGTTGCTCATTCATGATGAGGAACGCGCCGAGACCGTGGAAATCGTTGGTGTTGCGTTTACGCGCGTAGTAATACGCCGTGTCCCCGACGTTCGTGCCTTCGGAGATGTTCGAGATGTCGGTCGTTCCGTCGGGTCCGGTCGAAACCTGGGACAACACGCCGCGATACCCCTTCGCGGCCACGGGCCGGTACTCGGGGCCGACGTAGCCGCGTTCCACCGCGCGGGAGAGCAGGAAGGTGTACATCGCCGAAGCCGAGGTCTCCAGCCAGTTGTCCTTGTCGCCGCCCCGGTCGACGACCTGGAACCAGCGGCCCGAAGCCCGGTCCTGCCAGCGGGCGTACCCCGCGGCGAGGAATTTCACGACGTCGACGAGACGACGGCGTCGCGGATGGTCGCGGGGGAGGATTTCGAGTAGGTCGATCGCCGTCATCCCGAGCCAGCCGATCGCGCGGCCCCAGTGGAATTTCGAATGCCGTCCGGGACCCGACGCCCACGGTTCCGAGCCGTCTTCGTCGTAGGCGTGGTAGAGCAGGCCCTTCGCGGGCTCCTTGAGCCGGTCGAAGTAGACACTGACGTTCTTCGCGGCCTCTTCGTAGCAGTAGGCGGCATCACCGAACGTCTTGCCGTACAGGGCGAGGAACGGCTGCGCCATGTACACGCCGTCCGCCCAAAGCTGTCCGACCCGGCTCGTGGCGTGGAACATCCCGCCGTCGGACGTCCGGGGATAGGACGGGAACCTGGCGCGCAACTGGTCCGCGGCGGTCTTGTACTTCGCCTGTCCGGTTTCGGTGTACAGCAAGGGGAACATCTGCCCGGAGCGCATCGCGTCCAGATTGGTGAAGTTGTTGGAAATCCCGCTTTCGGTGACGAATCTGTCGTACCAGGCGAGGATGAAATCGAGGTAGGACTTCTCGCCGGTGCGTTTGTACACCAGGTACTGGCCGTAGAGGTAGAGCCCGCGGGTGTAGCCCCAGCCGCCGAGGGTGGCCGGGGTGTGCCGCTTCATCGTCGAGTCGACGACGGCGCGCGACCAATCCACCGGCGCCGCGCCGGCCACGCCGGGCAGGGCGAGCGCGCCGACGGCGCCCGCGGTTCCCGCCAGTACCGTGCGCCGGGAAAGCCGTGCCGCGCGAAGAGGATCTGGGGACATTCGAGGCCCTTCCTGCGCCGGGGAACCGGGGGAGTGAGTGGCCGGGATGCCGATCCGCCGTCCGTCGCCATCCCGGCTGAACAACGTCTACCCGCGGCTTCGACGGCGAGTCAAGAGAGATCCGATCTCTTACGTCATATATCAGATACGCCACTCGAATGGGCGCTCCCGGTCGCCGGGACGGTCCCGATGGGCGGTACTCACCGGGCGAGCGTCCGCTCGCCTACGATCGGTGCGTGAACGAGCTGACCTTCCGCGGGCGCCGCGTCGCCCGGGACCGCGCCCTGGTCATGGCGATCGTCAACCGCACCCCCGACTCCTTCTACGACAGGGGGGCGACTTTCTCGGATCCGGACGCGCTCGCCGCCGTCGACCGGGCGGTGGCCGACGGCGCGGACATCGTCGACATCGGCGGGGTCAAGGCGGGCCCCGGCGCGGAGGTCGACGTCGAGGAAGAGATCCGACGGGTGGTGCCGTTCGTCGAACGGATCCGCGAACTGCACCCCGGCCTGGTGATCAGCGTCGACACGTGGCGCCACGAGGTGGGCAGGCGCGCGGCGGAGGCGGGCGCGGACCTGATCAACGACACCTGGGCGGGAGCCGATCCGAAACTGGCCGAGGTCGCCGCCGAGTTCGGCACCGGCTACGTCTGCTCGCACACCGGGAACGCCGTCCCGCGGACCCGCCCGTTCCGGGTGCGCTATCCGGACGTCGTCGCGGACGTCGTCGCGGAGACCACGGCGCACGCCGAAGCCGTCGTCGCGCTCGGCGTCCCGCGTGAAGGGGTGCTGATCGATCCGACGCACGACTTCGGCAAGAACACGTGGCACAGCCTGGCGCTGCTGCGGCACGCGCGAGAACTGGCCGACACCGGCTGGCCGGTGCTGATGGCACTGTCCAATAAGGACTTCGTCGGCGAGACCCTCGGCGTCGAGCTCGCGGAACGGGTCGACGGCACCCTCGCCGCGACGGCCTGGGCGGTGGCCGAGGGGGCCAAGGTGTTCCGGGTGCACGAGGTGCGGCGCACCCGTCAGGTACTGGAGATGGTCGCGTCCATCCAGGGGACGCGGCCGCCGTCACGCGCCATCCGCGGGCTGGCCTAGCCGTCCAAGGGGATGACGGCCGAAACCGTGGTGCCCGAACCGGGCTCGCTCGCGACGGTCAGTTCGCCGCCGAGCGCGCGGACCCGGTCACGGAGGCCGTGCAGCCCCGAGCCGCCGCCGAGGTCGGCCGTGCCGGTGCCGTCGTCGTGGACGTCCACCCGCAGGCCGTCGTCCTCGACGCGGATGCACACGCGGACCTCCCCCGCCCGCGCGTGTTTCAAGGCGTTGGTGACCGCCTCCGAGACGACGAAATACGCCGTCGCCTCGACGGCACCGCTGAGCCGCGGCACGTCCGCGCCCGCGAGGTCGACCGCGAGCGGGACCCGGTCCAGCAGCGACCGGACCGCGGGGATCAGACCCGCCTCGGTGAGGATCGCGGGGCGGAGCCCGCGCGCGAGTTCACGCAGTTCGGTGACCGTGGCCTGCAGTTCGTCGATGGTGCTCCGCAGCAGTGTCGCGACGGCGGGGGTGAGTTCGTCCCCGAGCCGGCGCTCCGCCATCCGCAGCAGCAGGACGACGCTGACCAGGCGTTGCTGCGCGCCGTCGTGCAGGTCCCGCTCGACCCGCCGCCGTTCGTCGTCGGCGGCGGCCACGATGCGGGCGCGGGAGGCCTGGACCTCGACGAGGCGCTCCTCCAGTTCCGCGGCGAGCCGCTGGTTGTCCAGCACCAGCCCGGCGGCCGCGTTGAGCGCGTCGATCGACCGGCTGTCCTTCCACACCTCGTCGTCCTGCACGAGCGCGGCCAGCCCGGTGCCGTCGCGTTCCAGCAGGAGCCGGATCATCTCCGCGTTGCCGACCCGCGCCCGCAGCACCCCGATCAGGAACGTCAGCGGCCACAGGCAGAACGAGATCCGGTAGACGTCCAGCAGGGGTTCGGCGAGCGGGTGCCCGGAACCGAGCGCGCTGCCGATCGTGGTGCTCACCGCGCCGGCCACGGCGATCGCGAGGACGGGGGAGAGCAGCCGCCGCTGCGGAATCCGCCCGGTGAGCCAACGGTAGAGCAGCACCACCACGACCCCGCCACCGATCAGCGCGCCGACCAGTTCCAGCAGCCGTTTGACCAGCTGTTCGGCCTCCGGCGAGGCGGCGACGGCAGCGAGGTTCTGCGGATCGTCGTTGACCAGCAGGCCGAGGACGGCCGACCCGAACACCACGGCGTACGCGGAGAGGGCGAGCACCCGTTCCCAGCGCGACCGGAGTCTCCCGTGCGGGAAGGCGAGCACGAGATGCGCGATCACCGGGCTGGACGCGGCCGACAGGGCGAGGCCGGCCGTGTGGACCAGCGGTTCGTCGGCGAATTGCAGGTCCTCGGTGAACAACGCGAGCCCGGCCAGCGCGATGAGCAGGCCGATGGGGTTCGAGGCGCGGCGCACGTGCGCGACGGCGCCGGCGAGGAGGAAGAGGAACCCCGTCGTCGTGGACAGGGTGGTGTCGAGCACGGTGTGCGTGCCGTCGGCGATCTTGAGCGTCGACGCGACGACGCCCATCCCGATCCCGGCGGTCAGCACGCCCGCCATCGCGACGGTACGAGGGTGCGTCACCACTAAGCGTGATTCGCCCGTTCGGCCCGATCCGTTACACCGGTCCTGAAATGTGGACCAGGAGTTCCGCCTGGTGTCAAGGATTCTCAGCATCTTTCCCGTCATTCGGATGGCGATGCAGGCATGTGGGTGGACATGCGACTCTCGCGCCACCACCCGAGCCGAGTCGTACCCTCCGAAAGGCGACCTTCCGTGCGCACCCACCACAGAACCCGCTTGCTGGCCGCGGCTTTCGCCGCCTTGACCTTGGCCGGCGGGATCACGGGGTGTTCGCGTGCCGATCGGGGCACCGAAGTGGAGCAGAAGAGCCAGGGAGCCGCGGCCGAGGTGCGCGTCGGGTACTTCCCGAACGTGACGCACGCGCCCGCGCTGATCGGGGCCAAGAACGGCTTCTTCGCCAAGGAGCTCGGCTCGACGAAGCTCACCACCCAGACCTTCAACGCCGGCCCCGAAGAGGTCAACGCGCTGCTCGGCAACTCTCTCGACATCGCGTTCATCGGCTCCGGCCCGGCCATCAACGCCTTCACCAAGTCCAAGGGCGCCATCCAGCTGGTCTCCGGCGCGGTCACCGGCGGCGCGCAACTGGTCGTGAAGCCCGAGATCACCGCGCCCGAGCAGCTCACCGGCAAGAACATCGCGACGCCGTCGCTGGCGAACACCCAGGACGTCGCGCTCAAGAAGTTCATCGCCGAAAAGAAGCTGCCCGACGTCAAGATCACCAACCTCGACAACCCGAAGACCTTCGACGCCTTCAAGAAGGGCGAGCTCGACGGCGGCTGGCTGCCGGAGCCGTGGTCCTCGCGGCTCGTGCTGGACGCGGGCGCGAAGGTCCTGCTGGACGAGAAGACGCTGTGGCCGGAAGGCAAGTTCCCGACCACGGTCGTGATCGTCCGCAGCGAGTTCCTGCAGCAGCACCCGGAGACCGTCACCGCCATCCTCAAGGGTGAACTCGCCGCCATCGAGTGGGCGAAGGCCAACCCCGCCGAGGCGAAGAAGGTCGTCAATGGCGAGCTCAAGGCGCTCGCGGGCAGCACGATCAGCGAGGCCGTTCTCGATCGCGCGTTCTCCGGTATCGAACTCGGCATCGACCCGGTGGCTTCGACCTTCAGCCAGCTCGCGCAGGACTCGGTGACCGCGGGCGTGGTGAAGTCCGCGGTGGACCTCAAGGGGTTCGCCGATTTCGGCCCGCTCAACGCCGTGCTCAAAGAGCAGGGCAAGCCCGGCGTGGACGCGCCCGGGCTGACGAAGTGACCGGAGGGGATCAGCGATGACGACCACCTTGGAGCCCGGCCTGTCCACCGGTGTCGCCGTGCGCCTCGACGGGGTGCGGAAGGCTTTCGGGCCGACCGGCCGCGCCGTCGTGGCCCTCGACGGGATGGACCTGACGGTCGCCCCCGGCGAGTTCGTCTGTCTCCTCGGCGCCTCGGGCTGCGGCAAGAGCACCCTGCTGAACCTGGTCGCCGGTCTCGACCGGCCGACGTCGGGCTCGATCACCCTGGAGACCTCCCGGCCGGCGGTCATGTTCCAGGAGGCCGCACTGATGCCGTGGCTGACCGCTGCCCGCAACGTCGAACTGCCGCTGCGCCTCGCCGGTTTCGGCCGGGCCGAGCGCCGGGCGAAGGCGGCCGAACTGCTCGAACTCGTCCGCCTCGGCGGCGCGGGCGACAAGCGGCCGCACGAGCTGTCCGGCGGGATGCGGCAGCGCGTCGCGCTCGCCAGGGCGCTGGCCGCGACCCTGCGCGTCGGCGGCGACCCGGAGCAGTCGCTGCTGCTGATGGACGAGCCGTTCGCCGCGCTCGACGCCATCACCCGCGACGTCCTTCAGGGTGAACTGCTGCGCGTCTACCGCAGCACCGGCACGTCGGTGCTGTTCGTGACCCACGACGTCCGCGAGGCCGTCCGGCTCGGCCAGCGGGTCGTGCTGCTTTCGTCGCGGCCGGGCCGGGTCGTGCGGGAATGGCGCGACGTCCAGGCATCCGACGCCGAGGAGCTGACGCTGGAGATCACCGGTCACCTCCGGGAGGTGATCAGTACCCATGCCGCGGCTTGACCGCCCTGAAACCGCGGCGGCAGACGCCGACGAGGCCGTCGGCGCGGGGCTCGACTCGCTCGACACCCCCACCGGGGAGCGCCGGGAAAGCCGGGGCAAGCGGTTCCTGCGCGGCTTCGTGCCGCCGGTGGTCTTCCTGGCGTTGCTGGTCGCGCTGTGGCAGGCGTTGTGGGCCGCCGCGTTCTGGCCGGAAGCCATGCTGCCTGCCCCGCTCGCGGTGTGGGACGAACTCGTCGGCATCACCGTCGACGGTGAGATCTTCGAGTTCGTGTGGACGTCGGTGCACCGCGCGGCGCTGGGCTTCCTGATCGGCGTGGTCATCGGCACCCCGCTCGGGCTGCTCGTGGCGAAGGTCCGGGTCGTCCGGGCCGCGGTCGGGCCGTTCCTGACCGGGCTGCAGAGCCTTCCCTCGGTGGCCTGGGTACCTGCGGCGATCCTGTGGTTCGGGCTGAACGACGCGTCGATCTACTTCGTGGTCCTGCTGGGCTCGGTTCCTTCGATCGCGAACGGCCTGGTCGCCGGAATCGACCAGATCCCGCCGATACTGCCGCGGGTGGGCCAGGTGATGGGCGCGAGCAGGCTGTCGTCGGCGCGGCATATCCTGCTGCCCGCCGCGCTGCCCGGATTCCTCGCCGGGCTCAAGCAGGGATGGGCGTTCTCGTGGCGTTCGCTGATGGCGGCCGAGCTGATCGCGCTGTCGCCGGCGCTCGGCAAGGGACTCGGTGCGTACCTGCACGAAGGCTCGTCGTTCAACAGCATGGAGGCCGTGATGTCGGCCATCTTCCTGATCCTGCTCGTCGGCGTCGGTATCGAGCTGGTGGTGTTCCGTCCGCTGGAACGTTCGGTCCTGCGTGCGCGTGGTCTCACCGCGTCCCTTTAGGACTTTGGTCAGGCTAGCCTTACCCGCATGTCCGTTACTGGGGTGCGGGTCAAGGCGACCCTGACCGCGCTGATGATGTCGTTGCTGGTGGCCGGTTGTGGTTCTTCGCGATCGGCCGACGAGAGCCTGGTGCCGCCGGAGTCCCGGGGCACCTTCCCGGTGACCGTCGAGCACAAATACGGGTCGGCGACGGTCGAGAAGCAGCCTTCGAGGATCGTCACGCTGGGCCTGTCCGACCACGACGCCGTGCTGGCGCTCGGGATCCGGCCGGTCGGCGCCGTCGACTGGTTCAAGGAGCGTCCGTACGGGAAGTGGCCGTGGACCCAGGCTCGCTGGGGTGACAAGCAGCCGGAGGTCGTCGGCGAACGGGACGACTTCAACTTCGAGAAGATCGCCGCGCTGAAGCCGGACCTGATCCTCGCCCAGTACAGCGGGATGAAGAAGGAGCAGTACGACAAGCTCTCGCAGCTCGCGCCGGTGGTCGCGCAGCCGCCGAAGTACGAGGACTACGCGGCGCCGTGGCAGGAGATGACCCGGATGGTCGGCCGCGCGCTGGGGCTCCCGCAGAAGGCCGAAGACCTGATCGCCGACATCGACCGGCGGTTCGCGAAGGCGCGGGCCGAGCACCCCGGGTTCGCGAAGCTGACGATGGTCGTCGCCGACACCTTCGAGGCGGGCAAGTTCTCCGCGTTCACCACGACCGACCCGAAGATGATCTTCATGACCGAGCTGGGTTTCCGGCCGTTCGAGCCGGTCAAGGCGCTGAGCAAACCGGAGAACAACGTCGTCGAGGTCTCGTCGGAACGGTTCGACCTCTTCGACGCGGATCGCCTGGTGTGGCTGAACTCAGATCTTGGCGCGGAGGCTCGGATCCGGGCGGATCCGGTGTATCAGCGGCTGAAGGTGTCGGCGAAGAAGCGGGATCTGTTCATCACCTACGAGAACCCGCCGGTCGGGGCCGCGATCTCGTTCAACACCGTGCTGAGCATCCCGTACGCGATCGAGCAGCTGGTGCCGAAGCTGGCGGGCTCCTGAGCGTTCATCTTCTGTGGGTGGCAAACCTACGACACCGTAAGTTACGGTGTCGTAGGTAGGCGTTTTCCGTACCCTGGAAGGACGAGACGCATGGCGGTCCCCGAAACCACCCGGCTGATGCTCGAGCTCGAGGGGACGGTGGAGGAGAACCTCAACCGGCATCTCACGGTCGCCAAGGAATGGATGCCGCACGAGTACGTGCCCTGGGACGAGGGCCGCAACTTCGCCGATCTCGGCGGCGAGGCTTGGGATCCCGAGCAGTCGCGGGTGTCGCCGATCGCGCGGACGTCGTTGGAGGTCAACCTCCTCACCGAGGACAACCTGCCGAGCTACCACCGAGAGATCGAGCGCGCCTTCGGCCGCGACGGCGCGTGGGGCACGTGGGTGCACCGCTGGACCGCCGAAGAGGGCCGCCACGGGATCTGCATCCGCGACTACCTGCTGGTCACGCGCGCGGTGGACCCGGTCGAGCTGGAGCGGATGCGCATGGAGACCATGCAGGCCGGGTACGACAGTGGCGACAAGGAGCTGCTGAACGTCTTCGCGTACGTGTCCTTCCAGGAGCTGGCGACGCGGATTTCGCACCGCAACACCGGGAAGTACACGCAGGATCCGCTGTGCGAGAAGCTGCTCGCGCGGGTCGCGATGGACGAGAACCTGCACATGCTCTTCTACCGGAACCTGGTGCAGGCGTCGCTGGAGCTTTCACCCGACGCGATGATGCGCGCCATCACCGACGAGGTCGTCCAGTTCCAGATGCCGGGGGCGGTGATCCCGAGCTTCGTGCGGAAGGCCGCGCTGATCGCGAAGGCGGGCATCTACGACCTGCGGATCCACCACGACGAGGTGATCTGGCCGTTGCTGCGGCAGTGGAAGATCTTCGAGCTCGAAGGGCTCGGCGAGGTGGGGGAGAAGGCGCGGGACGAACTCGACCAGTTCCTGAAGGCCCTCGACACGCAGGCTTCGCGCTTCGAGGAGCGTCGGGCGGCCGCCGAAGCGCGCGCCGCCGCCCGCCAGGCCTGACCCGCCCTCCTCCACGCGAGTCACTTCCCACCCACGCGAGTCACTTCCCCACCCACGCGAGTTACGCCCTCAATCACGTGAGTTCCGCCTCCAATCACGTGAGTTCCGCCTCCAATCACGTGAGTTACGCCCCCAATCACGCGAGTCACGCCCCCAACCACGCGAGTTACGCCCCCAGTCACGTGAGTTACGCCCCCAATCACGCGTGTCCGCCCTCAATCCCGTGAGTCCCGACGGCCGTCACGTGTGATCCGGCGGCCGACTCATGTGATCTGCTGGACGACACGCGTGATTGAACGGACGACACGCGTGATCAGGCGGACGACTCACGTGTCGTCCATCGGATCACGAGTGTCGTCCATCCGATCACACGTGACGTCCAGCGGATCACACGTGCTTGAGGGCGTAACTCACGTGATTGAAGGCGTAACTCGCGTGTTTGGAGGCGTAACTCGCGTAACGGGAGCGGAGGAGCGTCAGCGCGAGCGGCGCGAGCCGGCGCGGGTCCCGGAGGAGAACGCGGCGGCACCGCCGCGACGGGCCGGAGCACCGCCGGACTGGGTCCGCGAGGACTGGGCCCGGCTGGACTGGGACTTGGCGGCACCGGAGCCGCGGCGCGGCTGGGAGTCGGCGGCGCGACGGCCCTGGCCACCGCCCTTGGGCGCGCCTTCCCGACGTCCAGTGGGCTCGCCTGCGCGACGGCCTTGGCCGGCGGGAGCACCTCGGCGGTCGCCCTCGGCGCGAGGCTGACGCGAACGTCCGTCGGAAGCGCGGCCGGAAGCGTCGCGACCGCCGCGAGAAGAACCACGGCCGCCACCGGAAGCACCGCGTCCACCGGCGGACGGGCCTCGGCCACGTCCACCGCGGGCGCCACGGCCACCGCCGGCCGGCCGGTCTTCGTCCTCACCCTTGCCCGGGATGGCCTCACCGCTGGCGCTGACCCGCTTCGGCCGCGTGTCCACGATCGGCCGCCGCGGCGACGCGGTGAACGAACGCTCACCGGGCGCCAGCTCCGACAGCAGCGGGTGGCCGGGGCCGAGCTGCGTCGTCGTCGGCTTGATACCCGCCTTGCGGGCGAGGTCGCGGACGTCGCCGACCTGCGCGTCGGTCATCAGCGTGACGACGGTGCCGGACGCTCCGGCCCGCGCGGTCCGGCCGGAGCGGTGCAGGTACGCCTTGTGCTCGACCGGCGGGTCGGCGTGGATGACCAGCGTGACGTCGTCGACGTGGATCCCGCGCGCGGCGATGTCGGTGGCGACCAGCGTCTTCGCCGCGCCGGAGGCGAACGCCTCCAGGTTGCGCGTGCGCGCGGTCTGGCCGAGGTTGCCGTGCAGTTCGACCGCCGGCACGCCGGAGGCCATGAGCTTGCGCGTCAGCTGCTTGGCGCGGTGCTTAGTGCGGGTGAACACCAGCGTGCGGCCCGGCGCGGCGGTGAGGTCGATCAGCACCGGCAGCCGGTGGGTCTCCTCCAGGTGCAGCACGTGGTGCTTCATGGTCGAGACCGGCGACTGGGCCGAGTCGACGCTGTGCGTGACCGGGTCGTGCATGAAGCGCTTGACCAGCACGTCGACACCCGCGTCGAGGGTCGCGGAGAACAGCAGCCGCTGCCCGCGCTCCGGCGTCTCGGCCATGATGCGCCGGACGTCGGGCAGGAAGCCGAGGTCGGCCATGTGGTCGGCCTCGTCCAGCACGGTGATCTCGATGTGGTCGAGCTTCGCCTCGCCGGAACGCATGTGGTCGGCGAGCCTGCCGGGGCACGCGACGACGATGTCGACGCCGTCACGCAGCCGGGTGATCTGCGGGTTGGGGCTGACGCCGCCGAAGATCGTGGTGACCTTGAGGCCGAGCGGTTTGGCCAGCGGCAGGAACGACGCCTCGATCTGGGTCGCCAGCTCGCGCGTCGGCGCCAGGACCAGCGCACGCGGGCGGCCGGGGCGGCGGCGGGTCGGGCCTTCGGCGAGCCGGGCGAGGACGGGCAGCACGAAGCCGTACGTCTTGCCGGAGCCGGTGCGGCCGCGGCCGAGGACGTCGCGGCCCGCCAGCGAATGCGGCAGCGTGGCGGCCTGGATCGGGAACGGGCTGGTGACGCCCTGTTCGGCGAGCGCGTCGACGATGGTCTTGGGCAGGCCGAGTTCGGTGAAAGTAGGTGTGCTCATAAGCGTGTGGGCGCGAAGCGCGCCCTGGTATCTCCGTAAGGATAGGAACGGTTGTCCTGCCCGGCGCAGACCTCGGGGGGCCGCGGCGCGTGGTCTTCGACAACGAAACGCGGCCCGAGGCAGAACTGAGCGGACCGCGTCGTCCAGTGTACTGGGTCGTGATCTCCCGGGCTACGTGATATCGCCCGCACCGGCCCGGTGATGTTCGTCGGTTCGGACGAGCCGGAGGCGGCGTCGCGGTGAAACGCTGGCCCGACCGGACGAAAGGGGACACGGGTGCCGAACGTTCAGGAACTGCAAGGGGTGCTCGACGAGGAGGCGCGTCGCGCGAACGTCCCCGGGGCGGTGGTGGGGGTGACTTACCGGGGCGAGGAGTCGGTATTCGCCACCGGTGTGTCCAGTGTGGACACCGGGCTTCCGGTCGACTCCGGCACCCTGTTCATGATCGGCTCCACCAGCAAGACGTTCGCCGCGGCCGCCGTGCTGGCCCTGGTCGAGGACGGCGTGCTCGATCTCGACAGGCCGGTCGTCGACTACGTTCCCGATCTCCCGCTGGCGGATCCGGTGGCACGCAAGACGGTGACCCTGCGTCATCTGCTCACGCATTCCGCCGGTTTCCTCGGCGACGTCGACTTCACCACCGGGTGGGGTGACGACGCGCTGGCCCTCGCGGTCGCGAAGTTCGGCGACCTGCCGCAGAACTTCCCGCCCGGTGAGGTGTTCTCCTACTGCAACGCCGGATTCCAGCTGGCCGGACGAGTCGTCGAGGTGGTGGCGGGCGAACCCTTCGAGGACGTGGTCCGCGCCCGCCTGCTCGAACCGCTCGGCATGACCGAGTCGTATTACCTGCCGTGGGAAGTGCTCACGCGCCGTCACGCCGTCGGACACGTGCTGCGCGACGGCGAACCGGCGGTCGAGCACACCGTGGGACTCACCCGTGCGGACAGCGCGAGCGGCGGGCTGTGGTCGACGGCGGGAGACCAGCTGAAATGGGCCCAGTTCTTCCTGACCGGCGAAGCCGAGGGCGAGCCGCCGATCAGCGAAGCCACCCGCGACCTCATGCGCGCGCCGCAACGCAAAGCCGCGCTGGGGTTCGAGGAGGTCGGGCTGAGCTGGCTGCACACGACCCATGGCGCCGCCCGGCTGGTCCGGCACGGCGGCAACGTGAGCAACCTGCAGCTGTCGGACTTCGTCACCCTGCCGGAACACGATTTCGCCGTCACGGTGCTGACCAACAGCGCGGGCGGGTCCGCGCTGGGCGCGAAGATCGTCACCTGGTGCCTGGAACACCTGGTCGGGCTGCCGCCGCTCGCGACCCCGCCGCCGGTGCGGCAGCCGGACATCGCCGAGTACCTGGGCCGCTACCAGACCGGTGACCTGGCGTTCGTGGTCGAGGGCCGCGACGGCGCCCTCTGGGCCCAGCTGGTCGCCGACGTCGAGGGTTTCCCCTCACCGCCGCCGTTCGAGGCCGTTTTCGTGGGCGGCGACGCGATCGCCCCCGCCGCCGATACCCGTAAACCCACCGCGCGTTTCCTTCGCGACGAGCGTGGACGGGTGACTTCGATCGAGTTCGGTGGCCGGACGGCGAAGCGAGGCGCTACGGTTACCGGGTAGTAACTTCGGCTGACCAGGAGTGACCATGAGCGAAAAGGCGACCGCGTTGTTGCTGAACCCGGGTGGGTACGACCCACGGCAGTTCGACCCGGAGACGCGTCGCCTGTTGCGTGCCACCATCGAGTGGTTCGAACAGCGTGGCAAGCGCAAGCTCGTCGAGGACTACCACGACCGGACCTTCTACGCGGACTTCATCGAGTTCGCGGGCAAGGAAGGCCTGTTCTCGACGTTCCTCACTCCTGGCGCGAACGCCGAGGGGAACCCCGACAAGCGCTGGGACACCGCGCGGGTCGCGGCGCTGTCGGAAATCCTCGGTTTCTACGGCTTGAACTACTGGTACCCGTGGCAGGTCACCATCCTCGGCCTGGGCCCGGTGTGGCAGAGCGCGAACGAGGCCGCCCGCAAACGCGCGGCGGACTCGCTCGCGGCCGGCGGCGTCGCCGCGTTCGGACTGTCCGAAAAGGAGCACGGGGCCGACATCTACTCGTCGGACCTCGTGCTCACCCCGGACGGCATGGGCGGCTACCGCGCGAACGGGTCGAAGTACTACATCGGCAACGGCAACTGCGCGCGGACGGTGTCGGTGTTCGGCCGCATCGACGGCGTCGAAGGCCCGGACCAGTACGTGTTCTTCTACGCGGACTCGGAACACCCGAACTACCGCGTGGTGAAGAACGTCGTGCCGTCGCAGATGTACGTCGCCGAATTCGAGCTGAACGACTATCCGGTGTCCGAAGAGGACATTCTGCACGTCGGCGCGGACGCGTTCTCCGCGGCGCTGAACACGGTCAACATCGGCAAGTTCAACCTGTGCTTCGGCGGCATCGGGATGTCGACGCACTCGCTGTACGAGGCGATCACGCACGCGCACAACCGGGTGCTCTACGGCAAGAAGGTCACCGATTTCCCGCACGTGCGCCGGGAATTCGTCGAGGCGTACGCGCGGCTCGTCGCGATGAAGCTGTTCTCCGACCGTGCCGTGGACTACTTCCGTAGCGCGAACGCGGACGACCGCCGGTACCTGCTGTTCAACCCGATCACCAAGATGAAGGTGACCACCGAGGCGCAGAAGGTCATCGGCCTGGTCGCGGATGTGGTGGCGGCCAAGGGATTCGAGGCGGACACGTACCTCGCGATGTCCAAGAACGACATCGACGGCCTGCCGAAGCTGGAAGGCACGGTGGCGGTGAACCTCGCGCTGATCGCGAAGTTCGTGCCCGCGTACCTGTTCGCGCCGCAGGCCTACGAGCCGGTGCCGACCCGGTCCGACGCGGCCGACGACGAGTTCCTGTTCCGCCAGGGCCCCGCGCGTGGGCTGTCCAAGGTGCGGTTCCACGACTGGCGCGAGGCGTACGCCAAGGCGTCCGCGATCCCGAACGTCGCGCGGTTCACCGAGCAGGCCGAGGCGCTGGTGAAGCTGTTCACCGACGCGGCTCCGGACGAGGCGCAGCAGCAGGACATCGACTTCGGCCTCGCGCTGACCGAGCTGTTCACGCTGGTCGTCTACGGGCAGCTGGTGCTGGAGCAGGCCGAGATCACCGGGATCGAGACCGAGGTCGTCGACCAGATCTTCGCCATCCTGGTGCAGGACTTCAGCCTCACCGCGATCGAGCTGCACGGGAAGGCGTCCTCGACGGACGCGCAGCAGGCGCTCGCGCTGGCTTCGATTCGGAAGCCGGTCGTGGACGCGGCGCGCTTCGACCACGTGTGGTCCCTGGTCCGCGATCTCTCGGGCGCCTACGCGATGAATCCGTAAAGTCCCGTGAAGGCCCCCTTCCCTCGGCTCAGCCGAGGGAAGGGGGCCTTCACGCGCAAAGTGACCTTACTTGCCGAAGCCGGCCTTCCGGAGCGCGTCCGCCATGGCGCCGCCGCCACCGGAGTTGCCGCCGCGGTCCCGGCCGCCACCACGGCCGCCCTGGCCGCCACGCTGACCGCCGCCCTGACGCTGGCCGCCCTGGCCGCGGTCCCGACCGCCGCCCTGCTCGCGGGCGGGCTTGCCGGGCTCGTCGTCCAGCCGCAGGGTCAGCGAGATCCGCTTGCGCGGTACGTCGACCTCCAGCACCTTCACCTTGACGATGTCGCCCGGCTTCACGACCTCGCGGGGGTCCTTGACGAAGTTCTTCGACAGCGCCGAGACGTGCGCGAGGCCGTCCTGGTGCACGCCGACGTCGATGAACGCGCCGAACGCGGCCACGTTCGTCACGACACCTTCCAGCCGCATACCCGGCTTGAGGTCGCCGATCTTCTCGACGCCGTCGGCGAAGGTCGCGGTCTTGAACGCCGGACGCGGGTCGCGGCCAGGCTTTTCAAGCTCGGCGAGGATGTCGGTCACCGTCGGGAGACCGAAGGTGTCGTCGACGAACTCCGTGGGCTTCAGCGCTTGCAGTGTCCGCGTGTTGCCGATCAGCGAACGGATGTCGGTACCGGTGGAGGACAGGATCCGCCGCACCACCGGATACGCCTCCGGGTGCACCGAGGACGAGTCGAGCGGGTCGTCGCCGTCCGGGATCCGGAGGAAGCCCGCGCACTGCTCGAAGGCCTTGGGACCGAGCCGCGCGACCTCCTTGAGCCCGCTGCGCGTCTTGAACGGCCCGTTCTCGTCGCGGTGCGCGACGATGTTCTCCGCCAGGGTCGTCGTGATACCCGAGACGCGGGTCAGCAGCGGCGCCGACGCGGTGTTGACGTCCACGCCGACGGCGTTCACACAGTCTTCGACCACCGCGTCGAGTGAACGCGACAGCGAGATCTCGGACAGGTCGTGCTGGTACTGCCCGACCCCGATCGACTTCGGATCGATCTTCACCAGTTCCGCCAGCGGGTCCTGCAGCCGGCGCGCGATGGAGACCGCGCCGCGCAGCGAGACGTCCATGCCCGGCAGCTCCTGCGAAGCGAACGCCGACGCCGAGTAGACCGACGCGCCGGCCTCGGAGACGACGGCCTTCGTCAGCTTCAGTTCCGGGTGCTTCTTGATCAGTTCGCCCGCCAGCTTGTCGGTCTCGCGCGACGCGGTGCCGTTGCCGATCGAGATCAGGTCCACCTTGTGCCGGGCGCACAGCGCGGCGAGTTCGGCGATGGACTGGTCCCATTTGTTCGCGGGCTGGTGCGGGTAGATCACGTGGGTGGCGACGACCTTGCCGGTCGCGTCGACGACGGCGACCTTGACGCCGGTGCGGAAGCCCGGGTCGAGGCCCATCGTGGCGCGCGTGCCGGCCGGGGCGGCGAGCAGCAGGTCGCGCAGGTTCGCGGCGAACACGCGGACGGCGTCGTCCTCGGCCGACTGGCGCAGCCGCATCCGCAGGTCGATGCCCAGGTGCAGCAGGATCTTCGTGCGCCACGCCCAGCGGACGGTGTCGCCGAGCCACTTGTCGGCCGGGCGGCCTTCGTTCGAGATGCCGAACTTGTGGGCGATGCGGTTCTCGTACTCGGTCGGCCCGGTCTTCGGTTCCTCCGAAGGTTCTTCGGACTCCATCGTGAGGTCGAGGATCTCCTCTTTCTCACCGCGGAACATCGCGAGGATGCGGTGCGAGGGGAGCTTCGTGTAGGGCTCGGAGAAGTCGAAGTAGTCGGAGAACTTCGCGCCCTCCTCGGCCTTGCCGTCACGGACCTTCGAGGCCAGACGCCCTTCCGCCCACATCTTCTCGCGCAGTTCCCCGATCAGGTCGGCGTCCTCGGCGAAGCGTTCGACGAGGATCGCGCGGGCGCCGTCGAGCGCGGCCTGCGCGTCCGCGACGCCCTTGTCGGCGTCGACGAACACCGCGGCGGCGGCCTGCGGGTCGGTGTTCGGGTCGCTCAGCAGCCCGTCGGCGAGCGGCTCCAGGCCGGCCTCGCGGGCGATCATCGCCTTCGTCCGCCGCTTGGGCTTGTACGGCAGGTAGATGTCTTCGAGGCGGGACTTGGTGTCCGCCGCCATGATCGACGCTTCGAGCGCCTCGTCCAGCTTGCCCTGGCTGCGGATCGACTCCAGCACCGCGACCTTGCGCTCGCCGAGTTCCCGCAGGTAGCGGAGGCGTTCTTCGAGGGTGCGCAACTGGGTGTCGTCCAGCATCCCGGTGACCTCTTTGCGGTACCGGGCGATGAACGGCACGGTCGATCCGCCGTCCAGCAGGTCGACGGCCGCCTTGACCTGCCCTTCGCGCACACCGAGTTCTTCGGCGATCTTCTGCTCGACTGTCTGCAGGCCCTGCACGCTCACTCCCACGCTCCTGAATCCGCCCTCGGGTGCTCTCGGACCCTGCATTCTGCCGCTCGCGCCGAGCCGACTTTCGTATGGCCTCCCCTAACCGAACCCTTGACAGTTGTATTGGTCTGTACCATTTTGATGTGGCCGACATCACCCGTTCGTGGAGGCCAGTCGTGAAAGTGAAGCCGAAACACGCGTTCCTCGCCCTGCTGTCGTCGCTGGCCATGTGCCTGGGGGTGACTTTCGCGGTCTCGGGCAGCGCCTCGGCCGCCAACATCCTGACCAACCCGGGCTTCGAACTCGGGACCACGAGCGGCTGGACCTGCACCGGAGCGAACGCGGTGGTCACCACGCCGGTCCATTCGGGCACCCGCGCGCTCAGCGCCACCCCGGCGGGGCAGGACAACGCCCGCTGCTCGCAGAGCGTGGCCGTGAAGGCCAACACCGCGTACACGCTTTCGGCGTGGGTGCAGGGCAGCTACACCTACCTCGGTGTCACCGGCACCGGGATGGGTGACAAGAACACCTGGACCCCGGGTGGCGGCAGCTGGTCGCAGCTCTCGCTGAGCTTCACCACCGGCGCGTCCACCACGAGCGTCGAGATCTACCTGCACGGCTGGTACGGCCAGCCCGCGTACTTCGCCGACGACGTGAACCTCGACGGCCCCGGCGGATCGCCCACCACGACGCCGACGACCCCCACCACGCCGACGACGACCACCACGACCAGCAACCCGCCGACGACCACGACGACCACCCCGCCGACCGGGAACCTGCCGAAACACGTGATCACCGGCTACTGGCAGAACTTCTACAACGGCGCGAAGGCGCTCAAGCTCGCCGACGTCCCGACGAAGTACAACATCATCGCGGTGTCCTTCGCCGACGCGACGGCCACGCCGGGCGCGGTCAGCTTCACCCTCGACTCCGGTCTGTCGAGCCAGCTCGGCGGCTACACCGACGCGCAGTTCAAGGCCGACATCAAGACGGCGCAGGCGCGCGGGCAGAAGGTCATCCTGTCCGTGGGCGGGGAGAAGGGCACGATCCGCGTCGACTCCGCGGCCGCGGCGACGAACTTCTCCAACAGCATGAAGTCCCTCATCGCGACCTACGGCTTCGACGGCGTCGACATCGACCTCGAAAACGGCGTCAATGCGACCTACATGGCGCAGGCGCTGCGCAGCATCCACGCGGCGGGCGGCTCGATCATCACCATGGCGCCGCAGACGATCGACATGCAGAGCCCGGCGGCGGAGTACTTCAAGCTGGCGCTGAACGTCAAGGACATCCTGACGATCGTCAACATGCAGTACTACAACAGCGGCACGATGCTCGGCTGCGACCAGAAGGTCTACTCGCAGGGCACGGTCGATTTCCTCACCGCGCTGGCCTGCATCCAGCTGCAGAGCGGCCTGCGGGCCGACCAGGTCGGGCTCGGCCTGCCCGCGTCGGGTTCGGCGGCCGGTGGCGGCTACCAGGCGCCCGGCAACACGGTCAACGCGCTGAACTGCCTCGCGAAGGGCACGAACTGCGGTTCGTTCAAGCCGTCGACGACGTACCCGACGATCCGGGGCGCGATGACCTGGTCGATCAACTGGGACGCCTCGCAGGGCTACGCGTGGTCGAACACGGTGAGCGCGGGCCTGGCCGGCCTCCCGTGACGCACCAGTAGACCGGGGCGGGGCACCGCCGTCGCGCGGGCGACGGTGCCCCGCCCCTTCCACGCCATGCATTTCGTCCTCTGGATGCGGTAGTTGGCAGGGCGAACTACCGCATCCAGAGGACGAAATGCATAAGGGTCAGAGGGGCGTGAGGGGGAGGCGCAGGGCGGCCGGGGCGTCCGGAGGGACGACGGGCTTCAGCGGGGCGACGGGGGACAGACGCCGGTAGGGGGAGCCGAGGGGCGGCCGAGGGTCGGGCTCGCCCTTGTTGGGCCACAACGACATCGCGCGTTCCGCCTGCGCGGTGATGGTCAGCGACGGGTTCACCCCGAGGTTCGCCGAGATCGCCGAACCGTCCGCGATGTGCAGCCCGGGGTACCCGTGCACGCGCTGGTACGGATCGACGACGCCGGTCTCGGCGCTCTCGCCGATCGCGCAGCCGCCGATGAAATGGCCGGTGATCGGGATGTTCGCCAGATCCGTCCACGCGCCCTGCGCCAGCCCGCCGATCTTGTCCGCCACCCGCCGCGTGACCTCGTGCCCGGCCGGGATCCACTCCGGGTTCGGTTCGCCGATGCCCTGTTTCGTGGTCATCCGGCGGCCGAAGAGCCCGCGTTTCGTGTACGTGGTCACGGAATTGTTCAGCGTCTGCATCACCAGCAGCCCGACCATCCGCTCCGACCACCGTCGCGGGTTGTGCAGCCGCACCAGCTGCCGCCGGTTCCGCCACAGTTCGCGCGCGCCCAGCACCCACCGGCGTTCGCCCGGCTCGGCGTCGACGAGCACCGTCGTCAGCAGGCCCATGAAGTTGCTGCCCTTGCCGTAGCGCACCGGTTCGACGTGCGTGACGGCGTCGGGATGGATCGACGACGTGATCGCGACGCCACGGGTGAAGTCGGTGTCCTTGCGGAGGGACCGCGCGGCGAGCACGGCCTCGGAGTTCGTCCTGGCGAGCAAACCCAACCGTGGCGACAGCTTCGGCAGCGTTCCCGAGTCCTTCAAGGAATGCAGAAGCCGTTGCGTGCCGAGGGAAGCGGCGGCGAACACGACTTCGGAGGCGGTGAAGGTCCGCTTGCGCTTGCGCACCCACCGTCCTGTTCGGACGGTGTCGACCGCGTAGCCGCCGTCGATCGGCCGGACCGACACGGCGGTGGTCAGCGGATGGACCTCCGCGCCCGCTTTCTCCGCCAGGTACAGGTAGTTCTTGACGGTCGTGTTCTTCGCGCCCACCCGGCAGCCGGTCATGCACTCGCCGCAGTGCGTGCACGGCTTGCGCAGCGGGCCCTCGCCGCCGAAGAACGGGTCGACGTCGCGCTTGCCGAAATGGACGCCGACCGGTGTCGGCCGGTAGGTGTCCGCGATGCCCATGTCCTCGGCGACCTCGCGCAGCACTGTGTCGGCCGGGGTGACCAGCGGATTCTCCACCACGCCCAGCATCCGTTTCGCCTGGTCGTAATGCGGGGCGAGCTCGGCCTTCCAGTCGGTGATGTGCGCCCACTGCGGGTCCTGATAGAAGGTGTCCGGAGGTTCGTAGAGCGTGTTCGCGTACACGAGCGACCCGCCGCCGACACCCGCGCCGCTCAGCACGAACGTGTTCTTCAGCAGCGTGAGCCGCTGGATGCCGTAGCAGCCCAGTTTCGGCGCCCACAGGTACTTCCGCAGCCGCCACGACGTCTTCGCGAACTCGTCGTCGGCGAACCGGCGGCCGGTCTCCAGCACGCCGACGCGGTACCCCTTCTCGGTGAGCCGCAGCGCGGTCACGCTGCCGCCGAAACCGGAGCCGATCACCAGCACGTCGTAGTTCATCGCGCTCCCGCCGTCCGGTAGTCGCCGAGGTCGAGCTTCTTCGTCCGCCGGTCGTACTCGGTGACCAGGCCCGGCCAGTTCGTGCTCACCCGGCCGTTCTCCTGGCGGTACCAGCTGGCGCAGGACGTCCAGACACTGCGTCCGAGGCGTCGCTGGATCTCCTCGTCATAGGCCTGCTCGACCTCCGGTACGACGTCCATATAGGACACTTCGGGTTTGGCGAGGTGCTCGACGGCTTGGCGGATGTAGCGGGCCTGACGTTCGATCATGTAGATGATGGAGCCCGCGCCGAGGTTCGTGTTGGGCCCGTAGACGCAGAACAGGTTCGGGAAACCCGGCACGGTCATGCCGAGGTACGCCCGCGCCCCGCCCTTCCACGCGTCGGACAGCGCCCGCCCGCCGAGTCCCTCGATCTTGAGTTCACCGAGGAAGTCGGTCGCCGCGAAGCCCGTTCCGTAGACGATGACGTCGGCTTCGTGTTCGACGCCGTCTTCGGTAAGTACGCCGGACGGCGTGATCGCGCTGATATGCCGGGTTTCCACCGCGACGTTGTGCTGCGCCAGCGCGGGCAGGTACTCGTTGGTGAACAGGATCCGCTTACAGCCCAGCGGATAGTCCGGGGTGAGTTTCTCGCGCAGCGCACGGTCCTTGATGTGACGGCGACGCAGCTGGGCCGTCCGCAGCTCGAAGACCTTGGCGAGCAACGGATGTTTGGTCATCGCGTAGGTCGCGTACTCGGCGAGGAGGAAGATCCGCAGCCTGCCGAGCAGCTGGGTGGCCGGGAGATGCCGGAACAGCCGCTGCTGCCAGCGCCGGTAACTCGTGTCCCGTTTCGCCATGATGTAGGGCGCGGTGCGCTGGAAGACCGTCAGCTCGGCCGCTTGACGCTGGAGCTCGGGCACGAATTGGATGGCGCTCGCGCCGGTGCCGATCACGGCGACCTTCTTGCCGCGTAGGTCGACGTCGTGATCCCAGTGCGCGGAGTGGAAACTGGCGCCCTCGAAGGTCTCCTGGCCGGGGATGTCCGGCTGGACCGGGCGCGAAAGCTGGCCGACGGCGGGCACGAAGACGGTGGCCTCGAACGTCTCGCCGCCCGCGGTCTCCACTCGCCAGAGCCCGCGCTCCTCGTCGAAGGCCGCGGCGGTGACGCGGGTGCCGAACCGGATATGCGGTTCGAGCCCGTAGCGGCGCACCACGCGCTTGAGGTAATCGTGGATGTCCGGTTGCAGCGAGAACCGCTTCGGCCAGTCGGGATTGGGCTCGTAGGAGAACGAGTACAGCGGCGACGGGATGTCGCAGCCCGCGCCGGGGTAGGTGTTCTCCCGCCAGACGCCGCCCGGTTCGTCGGCGCTCTCCAGGATGGTGAAGTCGTCGAACCCGGCGCGTTTGAGCTCGATCGCCGTCCCGACCCCGCCGAAGCCCGTCCCTACGATCAGCACGCTCGTATCGCCCATGCCGATCGAAGTTACCCAGCGGTCAGCCCTGGTGGAAGTACACGACCGGCCACTCAATCGAGATTTCCGGCCACGACCTCCACCGAGTGACTTTCGGCCGACGGGTGCGCCCAGGCCAGCAGGCGGTACGCGGAACTCTCCAGAGTGTCCAGATCCCGTTTCGGGATTCGCTCGAACGGCGTGATCACCACCGACGCCGCCTTCTTCGCGGCCTTGATCTCCCAGAACCCCTTCACGAACCCGCTGACCAGGATCGTGCCCTTGACCAGGCCGTTCTGCGTGATGACGACCTTGCGGTACTCGTCGCTGATCACCCGGGTGCGGTCGGCGTAGGACAGGACGGTCTGGTCGAACGGGCCCAGCAGCCGGGCGGGCGCGGGGGTGTCCGGATCGGGGCGCGGGGCTTCGGGCAGGTCGAAGAGTTCGCGTCCGTTCTCGTCACGGAACGTTCGCAGTCGCGGCCGCAACCGCTCGGCGACCTCGCCGAGCTTCGTGATGCCGGCCCACGCCTGCGCGTCCTGCACACTGGCGGGCCCGAAGGCGGCCAGATAGCGCAGGAACATCGCTTCCGGCGACGGCGCGGCGTCCGGCTCGGCGCCCAGCCAGTCCCCGGTGGTCTGATACGTCGGCTGCCCGGACTTGCCCCACACGCCGCGCGGCGGGATTTGCACGAGCGGCAGCAGCGCCCGCGCGACGTGCACCAGCGACGACGGCGCCACGCCCTCCCAGTGCTTCGCGAGTTCGGCGCCGAGGCTGGCCGAGGAAAGCGGCCGCTCGCCGAGCAGTTTGCGGGCTGTGCGGGCGATCTCCTGGTGGTCGAGGCCCTTGATGTCCGGGCCGTGCTGGGTGTTGCCGAGCACCGAGCGGTCGTAGAGCGGTTGGACGATGGGGCGCCACGCGAGTGCGTCCGAAGGCGTGACCAGGTGCACCGTGCCGCGCATGAGCGCGATCCGCACGACACTCTTGTCGAGCAGGAGGTTCGCCAGCTCTTCCTGGCGGAACCCGTGCAGCCGCGTCCACAGCGCGAAGTACGGCGGGTTCGGCGCCTGCGCCTGCAACCCGGCCAGATGTTCGACCGCTTCGAGCGCGGTCATCTTCGAACGCCGGAGCAGCAGCTGCCGGTCCAGCATGGCGCGGTTCAGCGCGCGCCTGCTCAACGTGTCGGACATGCCGCTCACCCTAATCGGGATCAAGGACAGTTACGGTCCTCAATGCGCCGAACGTTGCCGGGATCCATAATCCCGGCCATGGAACTACCGCCGCCGGTGATCCGGGACTGGGACTACCCGCGCGGCACGGCGAGCATCGTGCTCATGGCCCGCTTCGCCGCCGAGAACGGCGTCACCGGGTTGGAGTCCTACGAGCACGCCCCCGTGGACGGTCAGGTCGACGCGCGGCAGGAGCTCGCGGTGGTCCGGGCGCTGGTCCGCGGGCTCGGCGGCGGGGACGACGTCGCGCTGCGGCTGAGCAGGCGGTACCGGGTCAGCGCGTTCGGCATCTTCGGCTTCGCGTGCATCAGCAGCCCGACGCTGGGGGACGCGATGCGCTTCGCCCTGCGCTATCTCGACCTGAGTTTCACCTTCTGCATCCCGCACGTGACCGTCGAGGCGGGGCGGCTCGCGCTGGCCATGGACGACAGCCGCGTGCCGGGCGACGTCGCCCGCTTCCTGGTGCTGCGCGACCTTGGCGCCATCCACACCGTGATGCGTGACATCCTGCCGGACATCTCCTTGCGTTCCCTGGCGTTCCGGCACGAGTGTCCCTCCACAGTGGACGAATACACGCGGACCTTCGGGCTGACTCCGTCGTTTTCCGCGCCGTCGCATCTCGCCACCCTGGATCCGCTCTTCCTCGACAAACCGTTGCCGCAGGCCAACGATCAGACGGTCGCGGTCTGCGCCGCGCAATGCGATCTGCTGGTCTCGAGGAAACGGGCGCGCTCCGGGATCGCGCAGCAGGTCCGCGAACGGCTGGTGCGGCTCGGCGGCGTCGACGCCGGGATGGACGAGGTCGCGCGGCAGCTCGCGCTCAGCCCGCGCACGCTGCGACGGCGGCTGTTCGAAGCCGGGACCGGCTACCGCACGCTGCTCGACGAGGTCCGTCAGGCCTTGGCGGAGGAAATGCTCGACACCGGCGCGCTCAGCGTGGAGGACGTCGCGCTGCGGCTGGGATACGCCGAAGCGTCGAGCTTCATCTACGCCTTCAAACGCTGGAAGGGGATGACGCCGGCGGCTTACGCCCGGCGGAACGCGTTGCGAGCACGGCCGGGTAGGTGACGCGCAGCAGGTGCAGGATCGAGTCGGTGAGGAAGACCCGGAGCTCGTCCCGGCCCAGCGTGCCGCGGATCAGCCATTCGCGTGACGCCGCGCGCAGCATCCCGCCGTACGAACGGATCATCGCGCGAAGCTCTTCGCGACCCTCGGTGACCTCGCTCATCAACGCGGCCGCGAGCACCCGATCGGCGGCGATCTCGTCGGCCTCCAGCATGATCCGCTCGATCTCGGGGTCGCGACCGACCGCCTCGGAGCCGATCGCGGTCAGCCACGCCTGCTCGTTGCGCTCGACGACCTCGATCCAGTGCTGGACGCTGATCGCGAGCCGCTCTTCGGCGCTCGTGTCGGGCAGGTTCTCGATCACCGGCGCCGGGACGATCATCATCTGCCGGACGACTTCCAGGTACAGCTCGCGTTTGCCGCCGAAGTAGTGGTTGATCAGCGGTCTGGCCACCCCGGCGGCCTTCGCGATGTCCGAGGTCGAAACCGAGGCGTAGGTGCCCGCGCCGAACAGCCGCCGGGCCGCGGTCAGGATCTCGGCGCGCCGGGCGGCCGGTTCGAGGCGGCGCCGCCGGGTCTCCGGATCGGTGCTCATGGGCCGAGCGTAACCGTTTCACGTGACCGCCTGCCGTTACTCATTCGGAACAACCCGCCGGTAACCCCAGAGGCCCGCACGGCGACGTTCGGGGCGGGGGGACCGGGTGTCATGGGTAGGGACGAATGGCCAGTGCCGAACGCGATCCGGTTCGCCGTACCGGACGGTGGGTCAGTGTGCGGCTGCAGCATCGTGACGTCCGCGTCCAGGACGAATGCGTCTCGTACGCGGGGATCGTGATCACCAGCTTCGAGAACGGCGCCGAGGTCGGCGAACGCTGGATCCCGCTCGGGGTCGATCCGTCGGAGGCCGACGACGAACAGCTCATCCAGCAGTTGCGCGACGCGCTGATCTGGCAGGCGCGACGGCCGCCCAAGGCCGCGGGGGAGTAGCCGAGCTAGGGCTACTGGGTCCGCAGGCCGTCGAAGGCGATCTTGCACACCGCGTCCGCCAGTTCCGTCCCCGCCGAACCACGGCGCGGCCGGTACCACTCGATCAGCGAGTTCACCATGCCGTACAGCAGCCGCGCGGTGACCGCGGGATCGATGTCGGGCCGCACGTCGCCCTCGGTTTCGGCCTGTTTCACCAGTTCCGTGACGAGCCGGTCGAATTCGCGCCGCCGCGCCAGCGCCGCCCGTTCGATCTTGGTGTTGCCGCGCACCCGCAGCAGCAGGGTCACGAACGGCAGCTGCTCGACCAGCACGAGGACACTGCCCCGCACCAGATGCTCCAGCTTCTCGATCGCCTTGCCCTCGAAGGATTCCGTCTCGGCGGCGACGGCGAACAGGCCGTTCAGCGCGCGGTCGACGGCGAGCCGCAGCAGCTCCTCCTTGCTCGGCACGTGGTGGTAGATCGCGGATTTCGTGATGCCGAGCTTGCGGGAGAGGTCCTCCATGCTGGTGCCGTCGTAGCCGCGTTCGTTGAACAGCTTGACCGCGACCTGTAGCAGCGACTCGAGGTCGTAGCCGGGGCGTCCCCGGCGGGCGGGGGTGCTCAACCGCGGTCCCGTTCGTCGAGGACGCGGCGCATCTTGCCCAGCGAGCGTTCCAGCGTGTCCGGGTCGACGACCTCGACGCCGACGCTCACGCCGACCCCGTCCTTGACGCCGGCGATCAGCCGGGCGGCGGCCTCGGCGCGCTGCTCGGTGGACGCGTCCGGACGCGCTTCGACCCGCACCGTCAGGTGGTCCATCCGGCCCTTCGTCGACCGGATCAGCTGGAAATGCGGCGCGAGCGCGGGGGTCACCAGCACGACTTCCTCGATCTGCGTGGGGAAGACGTTGACGCCACGCAGGATGATCATGTCATCGCTGCGCCCGGTCACCTTCTCCATCCGCCGGTACGCCGGCCGCGCGGTGCCCGGCAGCAGGCGGGTCAGGTCGCGCGTGCGGTACCGGATGATCGGCAGCGCCTGTTTGGTGAGCGAGGTGAACAGCAGCTCACCCTCGGCGTCGGTGGGCTTCTCGGTGAACGGGTCGATCACCTCGGGGAAGAAGTGGTCCTCCCAGATGTGCAGCCCGTCCTTGGTCTCGACGCATTCCTGCGCGACGCCGGGGCCCATCACCTCGGACAGGCCGTAGATGTCGACCGCGTCGATGCCGACGCGCTCCTCGATCTCCGCGCGCATCTGCTCGGTCCACGGTTCGGCGCCGAAGATGCCGACCTTGAGCGAGCTGGTCTGCGGGTCGATGCCCTGCCGCTCGAACTCGTCGAGCAGCGTGAGCATGTACGACGGCGTGACCATGATGATCTCGGGCTTGAAATCGGTGATGATCTGCACCTGCCGCGCGGTCATGCCGCCGGACGCCGGGATCACCGTGCAGCCGAGCTTTTCGGCGCCGTAGTGCGCGCCGAGGCCGCCGGTGAACAGGCCGTAGCCGTAGGCGACGTGGACCTTGTCGCCCGGCCGCCCGCCCGCGGCGCGGATCGAGCGCGCCATCACCGTCGCCCAGGTGTCGATGTCTTCGGACGTGTAGCCGACGACGGTCGGTTTCCCGGTGGTCCCGCTGGACGCGTGGATGCGGCTGACCTGCGCTTCCGGCACGGCGAACATGCCGAACGGGTAGTTGTCACGCAGATCCTGTTTGGTGGTGAAGGGGAACTTCGCCAGATCTTCCAGTGCCTTGCAGTCGTCCGGGTGAACGCCTGACTCGTCGAACTTCCGCTTGTAGAACGGCACGTTGTCGTACGCGTGCCGCAGCGTCCACTGGAGGCGCTTCAGTTGCAGCGCCTGGAGCTCGTCGATGGTCAGGTTCTCGGCTTCGTCACTGAAGGCGCTCATCGTGATGCTTTCTGGATGGTGCGGCTGCGGCCGCGGAATTCGGCGACGACCTCCGGCCCGTCGGGGGTCTCCCGGTGCACGGTGACGTCGTAGATGCCGTTGCGGCCGTAGCGGGTCCGCTCGGTGGCGGTGGCGATGAGGTGGTCGCCGAGTTTGCCCGCCGCGACGAACGAGATCTCCGCGCCGGACGCGACCGTCACCGGCCCATGGCTGTTGCAGGCGCAGGCGAAGGTCGTGTCGGCCAGCAGGAAGACGTAGCCGCCGTGGGCGATGTCGTGGCCGTTGACCATCGTTTCGGTGATCCGCATGGTGGCGACGGCGTGCCCTTCGGCGGCCTCGACCAGCTCGATGCCCAGCGCCTTCGACGCCTGGTCGTCGGCGAACATCGTGTGCGCGGCGTTGCCAGTCAAGCCTTACCACCTAGTTACTGACCGAATGGACGGTTGCTAAAGGGTGCCGCAAGTAAAGGCGCGCGTTCGGGCAGATGTCAAGGGTCCACCGCCGTCGGGGGGTTTGCAAGACCCCGGTCAGGAGCTACAGTGAATTACTGAACGGACGGTCTGTTAATCCCACCATGAAGGGTCGCCCCATGGCATTGCTGCGCAGCTACGTCTCCGGCGGATGGCACACGGCGGAAAACGACGGAGTACCGCTGCACGACGCCTCGACCGGCGAAGAGGTCGCCCGGGTCTCGTCCGAGGGCATCGACTTCGCCGCCGCGCTGGATTACGGGCGCCGCGTCGGCGGCCCCGCGCTGCGTGAGCTGACCTTCCACCAGCGCGCCGCGCTGCTCAAGGCGCTGGCCTCCCACCTGCGCGAACACCGCGAGGAGCTGTACGCGCTCTCGGCGCGCACCGGCGCCACCAAGACCGACTCGATGGTCGACATCGACGGCGGCATCGGCGTCCTGTTCGCCTACTCCAGCAAGGGCAAGCGCGAACTGCCGAACGACACCGTCTACGTCGACGGCAACGTCGAGCCGCTGAGCAAGGGCGGCACCTTCGTCGCCCAGCACATCGCCGTCCCGCTGCGCGGGGTCGCCGTCCAGATCAACGCGTTCAACTTCCCCGTCTGGGGTCCGCTGGAAAAGTTCGCGCCCGCGTTCCTCGCCGGCGTGCCGAGCCTGATCAAGCCCGCCAGCCAGACCGCGTACCTCACCGCTCGGCTGGTCGAGATCATCATCGAATCCGGCATCCTGCCCGAGGGCACGCTCCAGTTCGTCGCGGGCAGCGTCGGCGACCTGCTCGACCACGTCACCGCGCAGGACCTCGTCTCCTTCACCGGTTCCGCGTCGACCGCGCAGAAGCTGCGCGCGCACCCGGCGATCGTGCGCAACTCCGTCCGGTTCAACGCCGAGGCCGACTCCCTGAACCTGTCGATCCTCGGCCCGGACGCCAAACCCGGCACCACCGAGTTCGACCTCTTCGTCAAGCAGCTGACCACCGAGATGACGGTCAAGGCCGGCCAGAAGTGCACCGCCATCCGCCGCGCCTTCGTCCCCGCCGACCTGCTGGACGACGTCGCCGAGGCCGCGAGCGCGCGCCTGGCGAAGACCACCGTCGGCAACCCCACCGCCGAAGGGGTCCGCATGGGCGCCCTGGCCAGCCTGGAGCAGCGTGAGGAGGTCCGGCGGTCGCTCAAGGCGCTCCTGGACGTCGGCACGGTCGTCTTCGGCGACCCGGAGCAGGTCGAGGTCGTCGGCGCGGACGCCGAACGCGGCGCGTTCATCTCACCCGTACTGCTGAAGGCCGACCCGGAGCGGTCCGAGCCGCACGAGGTCGAGGCGTTCGGCCCGGTGTCGACGCTGCTGCCGTACACCTCCGCCGAACAGGTCATCGAGCTCGCCGCGCGCGGCGGCGGCAGCCTCGTGGGTTCCGTCGTTTCCGCCGACAAGGAGTTCGTGCGCGAGGTCGTCCTCGGCGTCGCGCCGTACCACGGCCGTCTGCTGGTGCTCGACGCCGAAGACGCCAAGGAGTCCACCGGTCACGGTTCGCCGATGCCGCAGCTGGTGCACGGCGGGCCCGGCCGCGCCGGCGGCGGCGAGGAGATGGGCGGCGTCCGCGGCGTGCTGCACCACATGCAGCGCACGGCGGTCCAGGGTTCGCCCGCCGCCCTGAGCACGGTCACCGGCCGCTGGGTCGCGGGTGCGCCGCGTACCGAAGGCGACGTCCACCCGTTCCGCAAGTCCTTGGCGGAGCTGAAGATCGGCGACTCCGTGGTCGCCGGTCCGCGCACCGTCACTCAGGAGGACGTCGACCACTTCGCCGAGTTCACCGGCGACACCTTCTACGCCCACACTGATCCTGAGGCCGCGGCGGCGAACCCGCTGTTCGGCGGGATCGTGGCGCACGGGTATCTCGTGGTGTCCTTCGCGGCGGGCCTGTTCGTCTCGCCGGAGCCCGGCCCGGTGCTGGCCAACTACGGCCTGGAGAACCTGCGGTTCCTCACCCCGGTCAAGGTCGGCGACTCGCTGACCGTGACCTTGACCGCCAAGCAGATCACCCCGCGGATCGACCAGGAGTACGGCGAGGTCCGCTGGGACGCCGACGTCACCAACGCCGACGGCGACTCGGTCGCCAAGTACGACGTGCTGACCCTCGTCGCCAAGGAGCAGTCATGACGGCAACTCTGCCTGAGGAAGACCTCGAACGGCATTTCGAGGCCACCATCGAGCGCGATCAGCGCATCGAGCCGCGCGACTGGGTGCCCGAGGGCTACCGCAAGACGATGATCCGCCAGATCGCGCAGCACGCGCATTCGGAGATCATCGGCATGCAGCCCGAGGGCAACTGGATCACCCGCGCGCCTTCCTTGCGTCGTAAGGCGATCCTGCTCGCCAAGGTGCAGGACGAGGCCGGGCACGGGCTGTACCTGTACTCCGCGGCCGCCACGCTCGGCGCCGACCGCGCGGATCTGACCGACAAGCTGATCAACGGCAAGCAGAAGTACTCGTCGATCTTCAACTACCCGACGCTGACCTTCGCCGACGTCGGCGTGATCGGCTGGCTGGTGGACGGCGCGGCGATCTGCAACCAGGTTCCCTTGTGCCGCAGCTCGTACGGGCCGTACGCGCGGGCCATGATCCGCATCTGCAAGGAAGAGTCCTTCCACCAGCGGCAGGGTTACGAGCTGCTGATGACCATGATGCGCGGCACCGAGAAGCAGCGCGAGATGGTGCAGGAGGCGGTGAACCGCTGGTGGTGGCCGTCGCTGATGATGTTCGGCCCGCCGGACGCGGATTCGCCGAACACCGCGCAGTCGATGGCGTGGAAGGTCAAACGGCACACCAACGACGAACTGCGCCAGCGCTTTGTCGACATGTCCATTCCGCAGGCCGAGGCGCTGGGCGTCACCTTTCCGGACCCGGAGCTGAAGTGGAACGCCGAACGCGGGCACTACGACTTCGGCGCCGTCGACTGGGACGAGTTCAAGAACGTGTTGAAGGGCAACGGCCCCTGCAACGCCCAGCGCATCGCGCACCGGCGGCGGGCCCAGGAGGACGGCGCGTGGGTGCGGGAAGCCGCCGCCGCGCACGCCGCGAAGAAAGGTGCCTCGGCATGAAACACGACTGGCCGTTGTACGAGGTGTTCGTCCGGGGCAAGCGCGGGCTGAACCATGTGCACGTGGGTTCGCTGCACGCGGCGGACGACGACATGGCGCTGCACCACGCGCGGGATCTGTACACGCGCCGCAACGAGGGCGTGTCGATCTGGGTCGTGCGGGCTTCGGACATCACCGCGTCCTCACCGGACGAGAAGGACCCGTTCTTCGCGCCCAGTGGCGACAAGGTGTACCGGCACCCGACGTTCTACGAAATCCCCGACAACGTTCCCCACATGTGACATGAGCTTCGACAACGCCTATGAGGCGATCACCGAGGAGAACGACTCCCGCTGGGCCTTCGGCACCGGGTTCGAGGATCCGCTGTCCGGTGTGGACACCACGGTTCCGTCCGGTGTGGACGGTGCGCGGCTGGCGGCCTACTGCCTGATGCTCGGCGACGACGCGCTGATCTTCTCGCACCGGCTGCAGGAATGGTGCACGAACGCGCCCGAACTCGAGGACGAGGTGGCGATCGCGAACATCGCGCTCGACCTGCTCGGGCAGGCCCGGCTGCTGCTGGCCCGCGCGGGCAAGGCCGACGGCAGCGACCGCACCGAGGACTCGTACGCCTACTTCCGCGGCGAGCAGGAGTACCGCAACGTCCGCCTCGCCGAACTCGATGGCGGGCATTTCGGGCATCTGATCGCGCGGCTGCTGGTGTTCTCGATCTGGCGGCTCGCTTTGTTGCAGCGTCTGCAGTCCTCTGTGGACCCCGTGCTGGCGGCCATCGCGGACAAGGGTGTCAAGGAGGTCGCGTACCACCGCGACTACGCCGCCCAGTGGGCCGTGCGCCTCGGCGACGGCACCGAGCTGTCCCACTTGCGGATGCAGGAAGGCCTCGACGCGGTCTGGCCGTACGTGGACGAGCTTTTCGCAGCGCACGAGGTGGAGTTCGTGGAGTCGCCGTCGCTGCGGCCGGAGTTCGACGCGATCCTGGACCAGGTGCTGGCCGTCGCGAAGCTGAAGCGTCCCGAAATCGGCGCCATCGCCGGGGTTTCGGGCCGGATGGGCCGCGACGGGGTGCACACCGAGCGGATGGGCTTCCTGCTGGCGACCCTGCAGAGTGTCGCCAGGGAACATCCGGACGCGACATGGTGACCGCGTACGCCGTGGCGGCCACGGTCACCGATCCGGAACTGCCGATGCTCACCCTCGCCGATCTCGGCGTGCTGCGTGAAGTGTCCGAAGAGGACGGCCGGGTGGTCGTCGCGATCACCCCGACATACACCGGTTGTCCGGCGATGGACACCATGCGCGACGACCTCGTGCACGCGCTGACCGGCGCGGGGTACGGCGACGTCGAGGTCCGCACGGTGCTTCAGCCGGCGTGGTCCACCGACTGGATCACCGAGGACGGCAAACGGAAACTGGCCGAGGCCGGCATCGCGCCGCCGGGGGCCGCGCCGCGGCGGACCGGCCCGATCCCGCTCACGCTGAGCCCGCCGGTGTCGTCGGTCCGCTGCCCGCACTGCGGTTCCGCGGACACCGAGGAGCAGTCCCGGTTCAGCGCGACGGCGTGCAAGGCCCTGCGCCGCTGCCGGTTCTGCCTCGAGCCGTTCGAACACGTCAAGGAGATCTAGTGACAGCGACCCTGCGCCGCACGGGTTTCCACACCCTCAAGGTGTCCGACGTCCAGCGGTTGTGCGACGACGCCGTCGCGGTGACCTTCGATGTGCCCGAAGACCTCGCGGACACCTTCCGGTTCAAGCCGGGACAGTCGTTGACGCTTCGCCGGGAGATCGACGGCCGCGACGAGCGCCGTTCATACTCGATCTGCGCGCCCGCCGGTGCGGCGCCGCGGGTCGGCGTCCGCGAAGTGCCGGGCGGGCTGTTCTCGTCGTGGCTCGTGCGCGACGTGAAACCCGGCGACGAGATCGAGGTCGCGCCGCCGACCGGCAACTTCAGCCCCGATCTCGAAGCCGCCGGGCATCACGTGCTGATCGCGGCCGGATCCGGGATCACGCCGGTGCTGTCGATCGCGTCTTCGCTGCTCAGCGACTCGGACGCGACGGTGACCGTGCTCTACGGCAACCGCCGCACGGACACGGTCATGTTCGCCGACGACCTCGCGGACCTCAAGGACCGTTACCCCGCTCGGCTCGAACTCGTCCACGTCCTGTCGCGTGAGCCGCGCGAGGCCGAACTGTTCACCGGACGGCTCGATGTCGAGAAGCTGCGGCGCCTGTGCACCGTGCTGATCCCGGTCGAGGACGTCGCGCATTGGTGGCTGTGCGGGCCGTTCGAGATGGTGACCGGCGCGCAGGAACTGCTGCGGTCCCTGGACGTTCCCGACGAGCGTGTCCACCAGGAACTGTTCTATGTGGACACTCCGCCGGAGCCGGTGCGTCACGTCGATCCGGCCGTCGTCGGTGCGTCCAGCGAGGTCACGCTGGTGCTCGACGGCCGGTCGACGACGATGACGCTGCCACGTGGTTCGTCGCTGCTCGACGGCGCGCAGAAGTACCGTCCGGATCTGCCGTTCGCCTGCAAGGGCGGGGTGTGCGGCACCTGCCGGGCGAAGATCTGCGACGGCAAGGTGGACATGCGGCGCAACTTCGCCCTGGAGAAGGCCGAGGTCGACGCCGGTTTCGTGCTCACCTGCCAGTCGGTGCCCGTCTCCGATGCCGTCACCGTGGACTTCGACGCCTGACCACCCGCGTTTCGTCCTCTGAATGCGGTACTTGCACGCGCAAGTACCGCATTCAGAGGACTAATTGCCTTGTGATGCCGATGTCGGCGAGGAACGGGCGATCGTGGCTCGCCACGATCAGCGTTCCCCGGTAGGCCAGCAACGCTTCGGTGAGCCGTCGCACGCTCGCCAGGTCGAGGTTGTTCGTCGGCTCGTCGAGCAGCAATAGCCGGGGTGTGGGCTCGGTCAGCAGCAACGTCGCCAGCGTGGCGCGGAATCGTTCCCCGCCGGACAGCGACGCCACCTCGCGGTCGGCCGCCTTGCCCCGGAAGAGGAACCGCGCCAGCCTCGCGCGGATCTCGTTGTCCGTGAGCGACGGCGCGACCAGCCGCACGTTGTCCACAATGGACAGCGACTCGTCGAGAACGTCGAGCCGCTGGGGGAGCAGCCTGGCGGGCACGAACAACCCCACCTCGCCCGACTCCGGCGGGATCTCGCCGGTGATCGTGCGGAGCAGGGTGGTCTTGCCCGAACCGTTCGGGCCGACGAGCGCGATCCGCTCGGGGCCCATGACGTGCAGGTCCACCGCCGGGCCGAAGCGGGGCACGGCGTCGATCCGGAGCACGTCCGTACCGCGCGGGACCGTCGTCTCCGGCAGTTCGACCCGGATCTCGGCGTCCTCCCGCACCAGTTCCTCGGCGGCCTTCATCGCCTCAACGGCGTCTTCCAGCCGGTCGGCGTGGAGGTTCCGGTACTTGCCCGCGGCGATCTGCGCGTCCTCCTGACGTTTGCGCATCCGCACCTTGGGTTCGCGTTTCCGGTCCCACATCTGCTGGCCGTAGCGGGCCCGCCGGGCGAGTTTGATCCCGGCCTCGACCAGCTCCCGTTTCTGCCGTTTGACGTCCGACTCGGCCGCCCGTAGGTGCCGCCGTGCCGCCTCCTGCGCGACCTCGACGGCGTGTTCGTAGTCCGCGAGGTTCCCGCCGTACAGCGTGACCTCGCGGTCGCGGACCTCGGCGATCCGGTCGACCAGCCCGAGCAGCTCGCGATCGTGCGAGACGACCACGAGGATCCCGCCCCAGCCCGCCACCTCACGGTGCACGAGCTCACGGGCCCGCAGGTCGAGGTTGTTCGTGGGCTCGTCGAGCAGCAGCGCGGCGGGACGGCGCAGCAACAGGGCGGCCAGCCCGAGCAGGGTGAGTTCGCCACCGGACAGCTCGCCCGCCCGCTGGTCCAGCCGGATGGCGCCCAGGCCGAGCCGGTCGAGGATCGCGTGGCTGCGTTCCTCGACGTCCCAGTTGTCGCCGATGGTGGCGAAATGCTCTTCGGTGGCGTAACCGCTCTCGACGGCCCGGATCGCCGCGCGGATCGCGGTGACACCGAGGACGTCGTCGACGCGGCGGCCGGTGTCCAGGACGAGATTCTGCGGCAGGTAGCCGAGCTCACCCGGTGCGGTGATGGAACCCGTGGTGGCCCGCAGCTCGCCGGCGAGCAGCCTGAGCAGCGTGGACTTGCCGGATCCGTTGGTGCCGACCAGGCCGGTGCGGCCGGCGCCGATGGTGAGCGAAAGGCGCTCGAACACCGGGGAGCCGTCGGGCCAGGTGAAGGTGACGTCGGAAAGCGTCAAGGAAGAAGACATGAGACTCCCTGCGAAGGAGGTGGATGAGGGCGCAGGTTCGTCTCAGAAGATCACCGCGACAGGGTAGCCCGAGGGTTGGCGCGTGGCGATCGATTTTCGGGGGGTCTGCGGTTTTCGCGAGCCAGGTCGAACTCGGGAGGACCGGCCGTCGGACGGTACCGGTGCCGGTCTGACAGCGGGTCGGTGAGGAGGCCGAAGCGACGGCTGTGCGAAGCTGGTCGTCGATATTCGGCAATGGCGGCCGTGTGCTTGGCGCCTGGCAGTGCGCAGACAGGTTTTCTTGAACGCTGCCCCTGCACTGTCGGATTTCGGTAATGGTCGCCAGTGTGTCGACCGTTGTTGCGCTGCCGGTGGTGCTCCGTGGCTGGTGGTTGCCGGATTTCGGCGATGGCACAGGCGCCGGTCACGCGGCTTCGGGAGGTTCCCTGGGACTGGTGGGTGGCTGTCGCCGGATTTCGGCAACAGTACGGGTGTCCGGTCTTGGTCGCGTGGTTTGGGGTCGTTCCCCGGGATACGCGGGCGGCTGTTGCCGGATTTCGGCGACTGCCTAGGTGTCGGTCTTGGTCAGGTGGTTTCGGGTCGTTCCCTGGGACCGGTGGGCGGCTGTCGTCGAATTCCAGCAACTGCACCGGTGTCGGTCTGGGTCACGTGGCTTCGGGTCGTTCCCTGGGACCGGTGGGCGGCGTCGCCGGATTTCGGCGACAGCACCGGTGTCGGTCTCGGCCGCGCGGCTTCGGGTCGTTCCCTGGGACCGGTGGGCGGCTGTCGCCGGATTTCGGCAACAGCACGGGTGTCGGTCTGGGCCTCGCGGCTTCGGGATGTTCCCGGGACCGGCGGGCGGCCGTCGCCGATTTCCGGCGACAGCCCAGGTGTGGGTCTTGGTCACGTGGTTTCGGGTCGCTCCCCGGACCCGTAGGCGGCGTCGCCGATTTCCGGCAACAGCACAGGTGTCGGTCTCGGCCTCGCGGCTTCGGGATGTTCCCGGGACCGGCGGGCGGCCGTCGCCGGATTTCGGCAACTGCACCGGTGTCGGTCTTGGTCACGTGGTTTCGGGTCGCTCCCCGGACCCGTAGGCGGCGTCGCCGATTTCCGGCAACAGCACCGGTGTCGGTCTCGGCCGCGCAGCTTCGGGTAGTTCCCGGGACCCGTAGGCAACCGTCGCCGATTTCCGGCGACAGCCCAGGTGTCGCCCCCGATCACCTGACAACGGCCCACGCCCCGGACCCCGTCGCCGAATCCGGCACAGACACGCCGACGCGACACCGGGACGCCCCGCCACCCCTTGCCGATTTCCGGCAACGAAGGACCAGCCACAAGCCCCACCCTGCAGCCTCGGTGACCCGTGACCGGCGGGGGCATACTGACAGTCGTGATCGAACGCCCTCATGTCCTGCTCTCCGCCGCGGTCTCGCTCGACGGCTACCTCGACGACGCGAGCGAAACCCGGCTGGTGCTGTCCAACGACGAGGACTGGGCCAGGGTGGACGGGCTGCGCGCGGCGTCGGACGCGATCCTCGTCGGCGCGAACACGGTGCGCGCGGACGATCCGCGGTTGCTGGTCCGCTCACCGGAGCTCGTCGCGAAAAGGGTCGCGGAAGGACGCCCGGAGCAACCGGTCAAGGTCACCCTCACGCGGAGCGGGTCACTCGATCCGGCGGCACAGTTCTTCACCGTCGGTGAAGCCGAGAAGCTGGTCTACGCGCCGCCCGGCGTCGTCACGGGAGTGAAGGCGACCATCGTCGAACTGGCCGGCCTAAGCGAAATGCTGGCGGATCTCTACGCGCGCGGCGTCCGGCGGCTGATGGTCGAAGGCGGCGGCGCGATCCACACCCAGTTTCTCACCGAGGGTCTGGTCGACGAACTGCACCTGGCCGTCGCGCCGTTCTTCGTCGGCGATCCGCGCGCGCCGCGCTTCGTCGGCCCTGGCGCCTTCCCGCGTGGGCTGACCCTGGTCGAAAGCACGAGGCTGGGCGACATCGCCGTCCTGGAGTACCACGCGACTCCCGAACCGTCCGATGTGGACATTCGGCATCTGCGCGAGGCCATCGCGCTCGCCGAGAACTGCCCGCCGCGCACCTTCCGCGTCGGAGCGGTGATCGTCGCCGCCGACGGCGAAGTGATCTCCACCGGTTTCTCGGGCGACGGCGATCCCGCCAACCACGCCGAAGAAGCCGCCCTCGCCAAGCTCGCACCCGGAGATCCGAGGCTGGCGGGGGCGACGATGTACACGTCACTGGAGCCGTGCAGCTCGCGGACGTCACATCCGCGAAGCTGCACCCAGCTCATCCTCGACGCCGGCATCCCGCGCGTCGTTTTCGCCTGGCGCGAGCCGTCGGTGTTCGTCGACTGCGTCGGCGCCGAGACGTTGGAGACGGCCGGACGCCGGGTGGTCGAGGTACCCGCCCTCGCCGCCGACGTCCGCCGCGCGAACACCCATATCCGGGGTGTCCACCTCTGAAACTACTTGCAGGCGTCGCAGCAGCCGCAGCCCAGACCGGTGCACGCCGAGCAGCAACCGTGGCGAAGCACGACCTTCAACAGACGCTTGATCATCGCTGTCCTCCCGATCATTGACGTCCCACCGCCCTTGTCACGCTAAGTTCTGCGCATATGACAGTGGTACCGCCGGGAGTGCCACGGGGCTGCTCCAGCGGGTGATGTCAGGATTCGAGATCCCCCTCCAGCGATAAGTAGACCTCGCGCAGCTGAGCCAAAAGATCGGCGTCCGGCTCCGCCCAAAGCCCCCGGTCGGCCGCCTCGTTCAGCCGTTCGATGATGCCGCGAAGCGCCCACGGGTTGGCCTGGCGCAGGAACTCCTGGTTGACCTCGTCGAGCACGTAGGACTCGGTGAGCTTCTCGTACATCCAGTCGCCGACCACGCCCGCGGTGGCGTCGAAACCGAACAGGTAGTCGACGGTCGCCGCCAGCTCGAAAGCGCCCTTGTAACCGTGCTTGCGCATCGCCGCCAGCCAGCGCGGGTTGACCACGCGGGCGCGGAAGACGCGCGCGGTCTCCTCGCCGAGCGTCCGCGTGCGGACCGCGTCGGGGGTGGTGCTGTCGCCGACGTAGGACGCGGGCGCGGTGCCAGTCAGCGCGCGGACCGTCGCGATCATCCCGCCGTGGTACTGGAAATAGTCGTCGGAGTCGGCGATGTCGTGTTCACGGGTGTCGGTGTTCTTGGCCGCGACCACGATCCGCTTGTACGAGTTCTCCATGTCCTCGCGCGCCGGCCTGCCGTCGAGGTCGCGGCCGTAGGCGAACCCGCCCCAGACCGCGTAGACCTCCGCGAGATCCTTGTCGTCGCGCCAGTTCCCGGAATCCATCAGCGGCAGCAGCCCCGCGCCGTACGCGCCGGGCTTGGAGCCGAAGATCCTCGTGGTGGCCCGGCGTTCGTCGCCGTGCGCGGCCAGATCCGCGCGGGTGTGGGCGCGCACGAAGTTCTGCTCGTCCGGCTCGTCGAGGTTTGCCACCAGGCGGACGGCGTCGTCCAGAAGGGTGATCACGTGCGGGAAGGCGTCGCGGAAGAACCCGCTGATCCGCACGGTGACGTCGATCCGGGGGCGGCCGAGTTCGGCGAGCGGGATCGCCTCGATACCGGTGACCCGCCGCGACGCCTCGTCCCAGATCGGCTGGACACCCAGCAGGGCGAGGACTTCCGCCGCGTCGTCACCCGACGTGCGCATCGCCGACGTGCCCCAGACCGAGAGGCCGACCGAACGCGGCCAGTCACCCGTGTCCTCCTTGTAGCGGCGGAGAAGCGAGTCCGCGAGCGCCTGCCCGGTCTCCCAGGCGAGACGGCTCGGGATGGCCTTCGGGTCGACGGTGTAGAAGTTACGACCGGTCGGCAGCACGTTGATCAGGCCGCGCAAGGGGGAACCGCTGGGCCCGGCCGGGATGTAGCCGCCGTCGAGCGCGTGGAGCACGGCGTCGATCTCGGCGCCGGTGCCCGCCAGCCGCGGCACGATCTCGGTGGCGGCGAAGGTCAGCACGCGGGCGACCTCCTGGTGTTCCGGCACCTCCGCGACGACCTCGGCGACGGCGTCGGGGGACCAGTCCCTGGCCTCCATCGCCTCGACGAGCGAGCGGGCCGTCTGCTCGATGGCGTCCACTTCGGACAGTGGGGCGTCGCTGTTCTCCTTGAGCCCCAACGCGGACCGCAGCCCGGGGACCGCGCCCTGCTTGCCGCCCCACATCTGCTGGGCGCGCAGCATGGCGAGCACGAGGTTGATCCGCGCCTCACCCACCGGCGCGGCGCCGAGGATGTGCAGGCCGTCGCGGATCTGGGCGTCCTTGACCTCGCACAGCCAGCCGTCGATGTGCAGCAGGAAGTCGTCGAACTCCGCGTCGTGCGGGCGTTCCTCGACACCGAGGTCGTGGTCCAGTTTGGCGGCCTGGATGAGCGTCCAGATCTGGGCGCGGACCGCGGGCAGCTTCGCCGGGTCCATCGCGGCGATGTTGGCGTGCTCGTCGAGAAGCTGCTCCAGGCGGGCCATGTCGCCGTAGCTCTCGGCGCGGGCCATCGGCGGGATCAGGTGGTCGACGATCGTGGCGTGCGCGCGCCGTTTCGCCTGCGCGCCCTCACCCGGGTCGTTGATCAGGAACGGGTAGATCAGCGGCAGGTTGCCGAGGACGGCGTCCGGCGCGCACGAGTCGGAGAGACCGGCGGTCTTGCCGGGAAGCCATTCCAGCGAACCGTGTTTGCCGAGGTGGACGACGGCGTGCGCGCCGAACTCCTCCTCCAGCCAGCGGTACGCGGCCAGGTAGTGGTGGCTCGGCGGGAGGTCCGGGTTGTGGTAGATCGCCACCGGGTTCTCGCCGAAGCCGCGCGGCGGCTGGATCATCAGGATGACGTTGCCCGATTGCAGGGACGCCAGGACGATGTCGCCGTTGTCGACGTAGAGCTCGCCGGGCGCGGGGCCCCAGTGTTCCTCCATGCCCTCGCGCAGCTCCGCGGGCAGCTCGGCGAACCACTGGCGGTACTTGTCGGCGGGCACACGGATCGGGTTGCCGGACAGCTGTTCCTCGGTGAGCCACTCCGGGTCCTGCCCGCCCGCGGCGATGAGCGCGTGGATCAGCGCGTCCCCGTCGGGCTGGTCGGTACCGGTGGGCTCCACGCCGGGGAACGGGTTCTCGCCCAGGTCGTAGCCCTGGTCGCGCATGCGGCGCAGCAGTTCGATCGCGGACGCGGGCGTGTCGAGGCCCACGGCGTTGCCGACGCGGGAGTGCTTCGTCGGGTACGCGGACAGCATCAGCGCGATACGGCGTTCCGGCGGGGGAGTGTGGCGCAGCCGGGCGTGCGCGAGCGCGATCTTCGCGACGCGGGACGCGCGTTCGGCGTCCGGCACGTATTTGGGGAGGCCGTCGTCGTCGATCTCCTTGAACGAGAACGGGACGGTGATGAGCCGGCCGTCGAACTCGGGGACGGCCATCTGGTTGCCCGCGTCGAGCGGGGAGAGGCCGTCGTCGTTGGCCGACCAGGTCTCGCGGTCGCTGGTGAGACACAGCGCCTGGAGGATCGGGATGTCGAGCGCGGCCATCTCGGCGACGTCCCACGCCTCGTCGTCGCCGCCCGCGCCGACCTCGGACGGCCGCGTGCCGCCGGCGGCCAGCACGGTGACCAGGAGCGCGTCTGCCTTGGCCAGCTCGGCCATCATCTCCGGCTCGCGGGTGCGCAGGGACGCGCAGTGGATCGGGAGCGCGCGGCCCCCGGCGGTCTCGACGGCGTCGGACAGCGCGTGGACGAACTCGGTGTTGCCGGACAGGTGATGCGCCCGGTAGTAGAGGATCGCGATGACCGGACCCTCGGTGGACTTCGGCTCGCGCTCCAGGACACCCCACAGCGGTTGCACGGCGGGCGGCTCGAAGCCGTCACCCGTCAGAAGGAGCGTGTCGCTCAGGAAGCGGTGCAGCTGGGTGAGGTTCTCCGGCCCGCCCTGCGCGAGGTACGCGTGCGCCTCCGCCGCCGTGCCCGCCGGGACCGTCGAGAGCTTCATGAGCTGCGCGTCCGGCGTCTGTTCACCCCCGAGGACGACCACGTGCGCGCCGCTCGCGCGGACCGTGTCGAGTCCCTCCTGCCAGCTGCGTTCGGAGCCGAGGATCCGGACGACGACGATCGGGGCGCCCTCGAGCAGGGCGGGCAGCTCGGCCAGGTCGAGCCGGGCCGGATTCGCCAGCCGGTAATCGGCCTCGCTGGAACGGGCGCTGAGCAGGTCGGTGTCCGAAGTGGACAGAAGCAGGATCACAGCGTTCCTCACTCGGGGTGTCCGCGCCCCGGGTCGTGCGGTCGCGCCGGCCGGAGTTCCTGGCTTCCCCTCTTCACCGGGAGGGGTGACAGTGGCGGGACCGCCCCGGACTCTCACCGGGTTCCTCCACCTGCCGACGCGTGGTTTCTCCGGTTCACTCTCCGGTGCGGTCCGGCGGGAGTCAAGGTGATGTGCGGCCGGGGTCGAACGCGTACCCCATACCGCGGGCGGTGCGGATGTGACCGGCGCCGATCTTGCGGCGCAGGGTGCGGACGTAGACGTCGACGATGTTGGAGCCGGGGTCGAAGTCGTAGCCCCACACGTGGGAGAGGATCTGCTCGCGGGTGAGCACCTGGCCCTGGTGGCGGATGAACAGCTCCAGGAGGGCGAACTCGCGTGAGGTCAGCTCCACGCCGGTGCCGTCGACGTCCGCGCGGCGCGTGCGCAGGTCCAGCGACAGCGGGCCCGCGTGCAGCACGGTGGTCTCGGCCACGAGTTCGGTGCGGCGCAGCCGAAGCCTGATCCGGGCCAGCAGCTCGTCGAAGCGGAACGGTTTCGCCATGTAGTCGTCCGCGCCGCCCTCCAGCCCGGCGAGGGTGGTCTGGGGCGAATCGTGCGCGGTGAGGATGACCACCGGCGTCGTGTTGTGGTGTTCGCGCAGGGTCCGCAGCACGGACAGACCATCGCGGGACGGCAGGCCGAGGTCGAGGACCAGCAGGTCGTAGCCGTCGCCGAGGGCGTACTGGAGGGCCTGCTCGCCGTCGGCGACCACGGTGGTGGTGAAACCGTTGGCGACGAGCCCCTTGCGGACGAACGAGGCGATGCGCTCTTCGTCCTCGGCGATCAGGATGCGGGCCACGGCGTGCCTCCTTCGACGGCGTGAACAGGGATTTCGATGGTGAACCGGGCGCCGAGGCCCGGTGCCGACTCCAGGCGCACCAGCCCGTGCTGAGCTTCGGCGATGGCGCGCACGATCGCCAGTCCGAGCCCGGCCCCGCCCCGGTGGCCGCCGGACGGCCCCCGGTTGAACCGCTGGAAGATCTTCTCGGCGTCCTCCTGTGGCACACCGGGGCCGTGGTCGGCCACCCAGAACGACACGGTGTCCTCGGTCACGGCGGAGCCGATCAGGATCTCGTCGCCGTCTTCGGTGTGCTGGACGGCGTTCTGGGCCAGCTGCACCACGGCCTGGGTCGTCCGTTGCTCGTCGAGCGCCACCTGGCCCTCACCGAGTGCCTCCAGCCGCCAGCGACGGTCGCCGAGGGTGCGGACCTTGGCGTAGAGGTCGCTGGTCAGCTCGGTGACGTCGGTGGGCGCGAGGGTGACGAAGTCGGGTTGCTCGGCCTTGGCCAGCAGCAGGAGATCGCCGACGATGCGGTTCATCCGGTCGAGTTCGTCGACGCACAGCCGGATCGCTTCGGCCCGCGCGACGGGATCGTCGTCGAGCAGTTCGAGATGGCCGAGCACGATGGTGATCGGGGTCCGCAGCTCGTGGCCGGCGTCGTCGAGGAAGCGCCGTTGCGTGGCGAACGCGAGGTCGAGCCGGTCGAGCATGGCGTTGAACTGTTCGGCGAGCGCGGCGACGTCGTCACGGCCGTCCACCGGGATGCGGCGGGTCAGGTCGTGTTCGGTGATCTCGGCGGCGGCGCGGCGCACCAGCCGCACCGGGGCGAGGATCTGTCCGGCGACCAGCCACGCCGCGGCTCCGGCCAGGACCAGGCCGAGCAAGCCGACGAACAGCAGGGTCCGCACGGTGGTGGCGATCTCGGCACGGTCGCGATCCACGAAGTAGCCCACGACGAAGGAGCCCCGGTCACCCTCTCGGGTGCCGGACGCGTCGACGCGGATCCAGCGCATTTCCCCGGCGGGGGTATCGACGCTGCCGCTGCGCGCCGGGTCGGCGAGGATCGGGTTCAGCAGCCCTGGGCTCTCGCCCAGGCGGAACGGTTCCTCGCGGTCCTGCAGGATCGGACCGGAGGACGGCGTCCAGGCCAGCACCACTTCGTCGTCGTCGACGTACTGGCGCCGCAGATGCGCCGACAGCGCGGACCGCACGTCCGGGAACGGCTGCCCGGTGGCGCGGTCCACGCCTTCTTCCAGCACCTGGCCGAGTTCGGCGGCTTCCTGTTCGAGCGCGGCGTTGATGTCGCTGTCGGCCTCACGCAGCAACAGGTTGTACGTGACCAGCGTCGTCGCCACCGTCACCACGGCGACGAGCAGCAGGAGCCAGCCCATGATCCGGATTCGCGCGGGGATCGCCCGCGTCCTGCGTTCAGTCGTCGTCGGCACCGTCGTCGTCCTGGTCGTCTCCCGGCGGGACCACCGGCGGCGGTGGCACGACGACCGGCGTCGAGCTGCTGGTCGGCGACGGGGGCGGTGCCGGGTGCTCTCTCAGTTTCACCTCGATCGGTGCCCTTGGCGCGGGCGGTTCCGGCCAGGCCCAGGTGACCACCGCGGCACCGAGGGGGAGCGCCACGGCGGCGACGAGCAGGGCGATGCGCGAGCGGGCCATGGCTTCACCCTCCTCGTTGTCGATGTGGCGAAGATGAGGACAAGATGAAGGAATCTTCACATAACGGGCGTGGACAGACGGGTGCCGACCAGGACTATCCGCAGCATCCGCTCGGCGGCGTCGGTCAGGAATTCGGCGCCACGCAGGATCGCCTCGTCCAGGTCGACCGGGCCCGGCTGGATGGCCTGGAAGGCGTCGATGCCGACGGCGTAGGTGGTGTCGGCGTCCATGCCGATCCGGCCGGCGAGGGCGACCACCGGCTTCCCGTGCGCCTTGGCCCGGCGGGCCACCTCGGCGGGCACCTTGCCGTGCGGGGTCTGGGCGTCGATCGTGCCCTCGGCGGTGACCACGAGATCGGCCGCGGCGAGCCGGGCGTCGAGGTCGATGTGGTCCAGCAGCACCTCGAACCTTGGCAGTAGCCGGGCGCCCAGCACCGCGCACAGTCCCGCGCCGAGACCGCCGGAAGCACCCGATCCGGGGACGAGCGCGACGTCGGTGCCCAGGTCGCGGCGCAGGACGTCGGCCCAGTTGTCCAGCGCGGCGGCGAGTCTTTCCACCTGCTCGGGGGTGGCGCCCTTCTGCGGGCCGAACACCCTGGCCACGCCGCGCGGGCCGCACAGCACGTTGTGCGGGTTGACCGCCAGCCGGAGCCCGGTGTCGGCGAGCCTGGGATCGAGCCCCGAGACGTCGATGTGCCGGGCCCGCGCCAGCTCCGCCCCGCCTGGGCCGATCTCCTGACCGGCGCGGTCGAGCACCCGTGCGCCCAGCGCCTGGAGCGCTCCGGCCCCGCCGTCGGACACGCCGGAGTCTCCGCAGCCGACGAGCACCGAGGAACACCCCGAGTCGAGCGCGGCGATCATCAGCTCGCCGACGCCACGGCTGGTGGTGCGCCCGGGATCGCGGCGGTCGGCGGGCACCAGGCGCAGGCCCGCGGCCGCCGCCATCTCGACCACCGCCGTCGACCCGTCGCCCAGAATCGCGAAATGGGAGCGCACCGGCAGCCCGACCGGACCGGTGACGACGGTGTCGACCACCTTCCCGCCGGTGCTCCCGGCGAGCGCGGCGGCCGAACCCTCCCCGCCGTCCACCAGCGGGACGCGGTCGATCTCCGCGAACGGGACGACCCGGAGCACCCCCTCGGCGATGGCGTCGGCGGCCGCTTCGGCGCCGAGACTTTCCTTGAACCCACTGGGGGCGACGACGATCCGCATGACTTCCTCCTGATGGGTTATGGCACGAGTGACAGGCCGAGGGACGGCCAGACGAGCAGGGCGAAGACGGCGACGACGACCACGTGCAGCGGTGCGAGCACGGCCGAAAGCCGGAGCAGGTCGCGAGCCGAATAGGTCGGCACGCCGTCGATGTCGGAGAACAGAGCGACCGGTTTGGCGGACGAGGTGAGGGTGTGGCAGAACCCCGCCGCCGCGGTGGACGCGAACACCGCCGCGGCCGGGGCCAGCCCGGTGGCCGCCGCGAGCGGGATCACCACCGGCACCAGCACCGAAGACCGCGCCGAACGGGACTGCACCGCCAGATGCGCGGCCGTGCTCACCACGATCACGGCGAGCAGCACCACCCACGCCGGCGCGCCGCGGACGGGACTCAAGGCCACGTCCGCCACCCAAGCCGCCGCACCCGACCCGACCAGGGCGCTGCCCAGCGCGGCGGTCGCGGCGGTGAACAGCAGCAGCGACCACGGCACGGTCTTCAGCACCGCGCCGGTGGTGACCTGATGGGGTGGCACGCACATCGCCAGCGCGCCGATGAGCCCGACCAGCGCGGGCGGCAGGCCGTGCCACGATTCGGTGCACCACAGCACCAGCACCACACCGGTGGTCACGGCCGCGAACCGCTCGGTCCGCGTCCACGGCCCTCGCGGCGGGAACCGTGCGCGCAGGTCGAACCGGGCACGGCGGTCCTCGCGCGTGGTGAACAGCCGCAGGACGACCTCGGCCGCGAGATGCGACGAGACCATCGCGAGCGGCAGGCCCAGCACCAGCCAGCGCAGGAAGCCGATGCCGTCACCGGTCGCTTCACGCAGGAGCTGGTCGGCCACCAGATGCGCGCCCGCGCCGATGAGCGTCGAGACCGCCGACAGCAACACCACGGTCGGGAACAGCACCGAGAGCGCCTTGGCCATCCGCGGGAGCGCACTCGCCAAGGCGGTGAACACCGGCACGGCGAGCGCCGCCCGCCCCGACGTCGAGGGGACCACCAGCGACGAGACCACCAACGCGACCGTCGACAGATGCGCCAGCCCCCGCACCGAGCGCGCCCGCGCGGGCAACACGGCCACGAACCGGTCGACCAGCCCCGAACCGGTCAGCCCGGCCGCCAGCACGAACGCCGCGATCAGCAGCCACACCAGATCCGCGCCGAGCGTGGCGAACAGATCGGCGGGCGCCAGGATCCCGGTCACGGCAAGGACGGCCACCGCCGCGAGCGCGACCCACGTGTCGTCCAGGCTGGTCAGCACCCATGCGCCTACGGCCGCGGCGAAGACGGCCAGCACCAGTGCGCCTTGCCAGGTCGGTCCGCCGGGCACGAGCGCGGTGGCCGACGCCGCGATGGCCGCGGCCGCGATCAGCCACGTCTTGTTGCGCTTCTCGGGTTCCTGGGGTTTCTGGGGCTGTGTCGCTCGGGTCGTGTAGGTGTAGGCGGTCACGGTGACCAGCCTGTGGCGCGCTCCTGAATCGTCCGTTAAGGACGGATGAGGAGGTCTTCATGTTGGCGGGCTACCGCTTTCGTGGCCCTTCCGCCGCCCGGCGGAGGCGCTCGCGGGCCTCGTCCTCCGACAGTGAGGTGACGGGTCGCCCGGCCGCGTGCTGGAACTTGGCGTCGTAGGCCCTGGTCCAGACGCCTGCCGCCCACGACCGGCGGAGTTCGCCGGCGTCGAACTCCCGGCCGCGAGCACGGCTATACGCGTCGAGGAACCGCTGCGTGTCCTCCACGGTCGCCAACTCGTCCGCGCTGACGGTCGAATACAGCGCGGCGGCGAAGCCGACCAGAACGGCTTCGTCCGCCACGATCACACTGTCCCAGTCGTGCACCACCAGGAGCGTGTCGCCGCTCCAGCGCAGATTGCCTGCCAGCCAGTCGCAGTGGCCGATCACGGCGTCGGACCCGCCGTCGCGCAGCAGGTCACGGGCACGGCGTCCCGCGTCATCGATCCACACCTCGCCGGGCACTCCGTCGAGATCCTCCGGCCCCGGCCACAGTCCGTCCCCGCCGTGATCCCAGTTCGCCCACGAGGGTGCCGGATCGAGCGCGGGCATCTCGCCGGGCGCCGGAGCCAGCCGGATCAGCCACGCGAACGCCTCGGCGAAAGCAGTGGCCGCGTGCTCCGCGCTGGGGAGCGCGGCACCGCCGGGCACGTAAGCCTCCGCGGTGGCGACGTCGCCGCTCAACGGCGCGGCGCCGGTGAGCGGCCGGGGGCACGGATAACCGGCCAGGAACAGGCGGCGCTGGACTTCCACGCAGGCCGCCACCCTCGGCGAATCCGGACGTATCTTGACCACGACCTCCCGGCCGTCGGCCAGCCGCAGCCCGATGACGGCGGACAGGAACCCGGATCTGAAGAGCTCGTCGGCCGATGGGCTGCCCAGATGGTCCCTGCACCACTGGGCGAGGTGTCCAGGATCGACGTCACGAGTGTGGGGTGACACCGGCACATCCTCACATGCGTTCGTGGTGTCGGTGTCCCTTGTGGACTATCGGTGACGTGCTGACGATGCCCCGGTGGGCATGCCGAAGGGCCCGTCGCCTGGGTGGCTGGCGGGCTCCTCGGGTTCAGCGGTGGTGGAGGGTGTTGCGGCGGGGTTGTCGGAGCGGATCTCGGTATTGGGGTGGGATGAACTCCGGTAACCCGTCGGCGGCCATTCGGACTTCCCAGTCGCCGTGGTGGATCAGCCGGTGATGAAACCCGCACAACAGCACGAGATTCCGGAGATCTGTCAGTCCGCCATCTGCCCAGTGATGAATGTGGTGGGCGTGGCAATTCTTGGGTTTCCGGTGACAGCCGGGGAACGCGCAGCCACCGTCACGAATGTTCAACGCCCGTCTTTGCCCGGGCGTGACGAATCGTCGTAGCCGACCCACGTCGAGGGGTTCACCGGCGGCGCTCAGCACGATCGGCAGCATGAGGCAGTCGCAGGCGGCGAGTCGGGCTTCGCGGGCGGTCATCGTTCCGACGAAGTCGAGGCAGGCGGTGCCGAGGCCGGATTTGAGTTCGTCGAGTCCGATGGTGACGTGGACGAGGGTGCGGTAGCCGCTGGTGCCGGGTTGGTCGGGGCAGGCGATGGCGAGGTCGAGGAGTTCGGCCCAGGCGTCGCCCAGGCGTTCGCATTTCATCCGCAGGTCGGCTTGCCCGAATTCGTCGACCGGTCGCGGCTGGGCATACGCCTCCAGCGCGGCCGCCGTCCGGGCACCCGTCTCGTCGTCCAGCAGGCCGGTCAGTTTCCAGAACCCGTCCCGGCGGCGCTCCAGCGTGAGTTCCCGGCGTGGTTCCTTCGGCTCCGGATCCTTCGGCTCCTTGCCGTCAGGGTCGAGCCAGCCCAGCAGGTTCGCTTCAGCCTTGGCGAGCTGGTGCGGACCGGCGTTCGGGGCGAGGTCGGCGAGGATCTTCTCCGCGACCGCCTTATCTTCGGCGGAGGTGTCGGCAGGGAGTCTCTTCAAGATCTCCAGGATCTGGTCGATCCGTTCATCCCCGACCAATCCCTCGGCGGCGACCGCGGCCGTCTCGGGTGCCACGGCCGGGGCTTCGGTGCCATCCAGGTTCCGCGTCGGGTTCAACGCGATGGCCCGCTTCACCACCGCGCCCGCTTCACCGCGCGACAACCCCGCCATCTCCGCGAGCCAGCTCGCCGTACTGCCATGCCCGAACAAGTCTTTCGCGCCCCGAGACTCGACCTCCGCCAGAAACCGTCCCAAACCAGCGGTCGCCACCCGAATCACCCGCAAAGACTGCAGCACGCCATGGGCAAGCTCCAGCTTGCCGGCACGCCACAACTCCTGCGGCAACTCGGGAAGAAAGGTCTCGGACACACCTCCATAATACCGAACTTCATCGAACAGGTGTTCGTAATTTTAAGCGACCAGCGAAATGAGCGTTCAACACTGAAGGGTGAATCCGGCGCTTTGGTGATTTCACCCTGAGCAAGCTTCGCAATTAGTCGACTAAATGCGTGCGTCGGGGGCGCGGAAAGCCATGTCGGCGGCCACCGGGACCGCTCGACCTGCCGCCGTCGAGGGTTGCGAAAGCCACTTTCGCAACCCTCAACGTCGCGAAAGTGGCTTTCGCAACCCCATCCCTCGGTGGCCACGAGGAACGCCGCGGGCGAGGCCGTCCGCTCCAAGCGGCAAGGCCGATCCACCCCGGGCAAGGCACCCGAAGCGCCGCAATCAGTCGGCTAATTGCGAAACGCGCAGGCTCACGCCGACCGGTCCGACGAAGAGTCGCCGATCCGCGGGAAAGGGGCGGTGGAGAAGATGATCTCCACCGCCACCTCGAAGAACGCCGCGATCCGCAGGGCGAGGTAGAGGCTCGGGCTGTACTCGCCGCGTTCGAGGTAGCCGATGGTCTGGTAATGCACACCCAGCGCATCGGCGAGTTCGCGGCGGGAGATGCCCCGTTCCGCCCGCAACATCGCGATCCGGTTGTAAACGACCTCGCTCATGAGCTAGCCAATTCGCTGCATCGCCTTTTCCCGTCGTGCCGCCACCGAGGACCCGGACTCGCGCCGCGCCATGCGCCGCAGGACGACCGGGGCCAGCGTCAATCCGATCACGGTCCACACCGACAGCACGCCGAGGGTCTCCCATGGCCGCCAGGACTGGCCGATCTCGATGACCACCGTCGAGTCCGGCAGCAGCGCCGACCGCATACCGAGGCCGAGCCAGTACATCGGGAACACCTGCCCGAGGTACTGCAGCCACTCCGGCAGCGCGGTGATCGGGTAGAAGATCCCCGAGATCGCGCCGATACCCAGCGTCGGCAGCATGATCAGCCCGATGCTGCGCGCGTTCGTGGTCAGCGAGCCGAAGATCGCGCCGATCGGCATGGTGGCCAGCAGACCGAGCACCAGCACCCACAGCAGGCCGAGCCAGGACGTCCACCCGCCAGGGGCGATGCCGTCGAACAGGAACAGGCAGGGGACCAGTACCAGCAGGATTCCGATGACCGTGTTGAAGGAAACCGTGACGACCTTGCCGACGAGGTAGCCGATCATGCCGTTCGGCGTGGCCTTGGCACGCAGCAATGTGCCGTCCTCGCGTTCGACGGCGAGGACGCCCGCCATCCCGAGCATGCCGCTGAACACGATCGACGCGCCCAGCACGCTCGGCACGGTGGCGGCGCCGAGCGAAAACTCCGTGCCCGGCAGCTTCGAGTCGCGCATGAAGAACATGACGATCACGAAGATCGCGGGGAAGAGGAAGGTGTTGAAGAGGTCTTCCCGGTTGGTCATCATCTGGCGGGCTTCGAGCCAGCCGCGCCGGACGCCCAGCCGGACACTGTGCTGAATCGTGTTCATCGCGCGGCCACCGCCTCGAGGGATTCGGCCTTGCGGACCAGGGTCATGTACGTGTCTTCGAGTGAGGCCCGCCGGACCTCCAGATCGCCGATGGCGTCCCCGTGCTGTTTGAACAGTTCGTGGACGTACTTCGTCGATTCGGTCGTGGAGTGCACGAAGCGCTGGCCGTCCAGCGTCCAGCGCACCTCGGCCTCGCCGGCGATCTGCCTGCTCAGCGCGTCGGCCGAACCGTCGGCGACGATGCGGCCGTGGTTCAGGATCAGGATCCGGTCGGCCAGTTTCTCGGCCTCGTCGAGGTCGTGCGTGGTCAGCAGGATCGTCGTGTCGTCGTCATCGGTCAGCCGGTGCACGAGCTCGTGGAACTCGCGCCGCGCCTCCGGGTCCAGCCCGGCGGTCGGCTCGTCGAGGAACAGCAGTTCCGGACGGCCGACGATGCCGATCGCGACGTCGAGACGGCGCCGCTGCCCGCCCGAGAGCATCCGGACCCTCTTGTCCGCGTGCGCGGTCAGGCCGACCGCGGCGACCAGCTCGTCCGGATCCCACGGCCGCTTGATGCGGTCCGTGGAATACGGCGCGTAGTAGCCGCCCAGGTGCTCCAGCAGCTCGCGCACCCGCCATTTCGCGTGGTCGCGCCAGGCCTGGAGGACGACCCCCAGTCGCGCCCTCCAGTTCTCGTCCGCGTGCGCCGGGTCGGTGCCCAGCACGCTGACCTCGCCCTCCGAACGCATCCGGAAGCCTTCGAGGATCTCGATCGTCGTGGTCTTGCCCGCGCCGTTCGGACCCAGCAGGCAGATCACCTCGCCGCGATGCGCGGTGAAGTCGACGCCGTGGAGGACGTCGTTCGTCCCGTACCGCATGCGGAGATCTTTGACGGAGATCATCACGTCCTGTGGATCTCTCATTGGTCACCCCCATCTCAGTGCTGCGATCGAATGTAGCACATCTACTACATATGATCTGAGACATACTCTCGTCGGAATCGGCCATCTACAGTGAGCGCATGTCCACGAGCGCACGTGTCCGAGCCGACGCGTGCCCTGGTGTTTTCGCCACGCACGACGCCGCCGACGGCCCGCTCGCCCGGATCCGGCTGCCCGGCGGCGCCATCACGGCGGACCAGTTCAGGGCGCTCGCGGACGCCGCGGACGACCTCGGTGACGGCGCCCTCCACCTGACCTCCCGCGGGAACGTGCAGCTGCGCGGCGTCACCCGGCCGGGTCTCGCGGGCAGGCTCACCGCGGCCGGGCTCCTGCCCTCGCCGTCGCACGAACGCGTCCGCAACATCCTCGCGTCGCCGCTCAGCGATACCGCCCAAAAACTCGCCTCGGCGCTCGACGACGCCCTGTGCGCGGTCCCCGAGCTGGCCGAACTCCCGGGACGCTTCCTCTTCGCCCTCGACGGCGGCCGGGGTGACGTCGCGGGCGAGGGCGCCGACGTCTGCTGGCGCGACGGAGCCGTGCTGCTCGCCGGGGAGGACACCGGCTTGCGGGTCACCGCCGAGCACGCCGTCGAGACGCTGCTTTCGGTCGCGCGAGCGTTCCTGCGCCTGCGCGGAACGGCCTGGCGGATCAGCGAACTCGCCGACACCACACCGTTGATCGAGCGCATCCCAGGCGAAACGGCGGAGCCGCGGAGGTTCGAAGTGAACCCAGGCCTCCCGATCGGGCCGATCGGGGACGCGACCGGGATCGCCCCGGTGTTCGGCAGGCTCACCTCGGCTCAGGCGCGCAAGATCGCGAAGGCCGGGAACGCGGTGGTCACCCCGTGGCGGTCGATCCTGGTGCTCGGTCCCCTGGAAGCGGATCCCGGGCTGATCACCGATCCGGACGCGCCGTCGCTCGGGATCAGCGCCTGCGTCGGACAGCCGGGCTGCGCCAAGTCGCTCGCCGACGTGCGGGCCGACGCGGCGCTGGTCGGCCGGACCCCGAGGGTCCATTTCGCCGGTTGTGAACGGCGCTGCGGCAAACCCGCGCGCGAGCACGTCGACGTGCTCGCGACGGAGGACGGTTATCTGGTCGACGGGGTGTACGTCCCGGTCGGCGAGCTGGCGAGAACGTTGGCGGAGAAAGGGACACAGTGATCGACTACATCCGGGACGGGGCCGAGATCTACCGGCATTCGTTCGCCACCATCCGTGAGGAGGCGGATCTCGCGATCCTCCCCGACGACGTCGCGGTGCTGGCCGTGCGGATGATCCACGCCTGCGGGATGGTCGACCTGGTCGACGACCTCCGCTACAGCCTGGACGTGGTGGAATCCGGCCGCGCCGCGCTCGAAGCGGGCGCGCCGATCCTGTGTGACGCCAACATGATCGCCTCCGGGGTGACCCGCAAACGTTTGCCTGCCGCCAACGAGGTGCTGTGCACGCTGTCCGACCCGAAGGTGCCGGGCCTGGCCGAGCGGATGGGGACCACCCGGTCCGCGGCCGCGCTGGAGCTGTGGCGCGACAAGCTGCCCGGTTCCGTGGTGGCGATCGGCAACGCGCCCACCGCGTTGTTCCGCCTGCTGGAACTGCTGGAAGAGGGCGTCGGCGCGCCGGCGGCGATCATCGGGGTCCCGGTGGGCTTCATCGGCGCCGCCGAGTCCAAAGTGGAGCTCGCGAAGCGGGCACCCGCCCCGTACCTGGTGGTGCACGGACGCCGCGGCGGCAGCGCGATGGCCGTCGCCGCGATCAACGCGATGGCGAGTGAGGTCGAATGAGCGGGCTCGGGAAACTCTGGGGTGTCGGGCTCGGGCCCGGTGACCCGGAACTGATGACGGTCAAGGCGGCCCGCCTCATCGGCGAGGCCGACGTCATCGCCTATCACAGCGCGCGGCACGGCCGGAGCATCGCGCGTTCGGTCGCCGAGCCGTACCTGCGGGACGGCCAGATCGAGGAGAAGCTGGTCTACCCGGTCACCACCGAGACCACCGACCATCCCGGCGGCTACGAAGGCGCCATCGCCGACTTCTACGAGCTGAGCGCGAAACGGCTGGCCGAGCACCTCGACGCCGGCCGCGACGTGGTCGTGCTCTGCGAAGGCGACCCGTTCTTCTACGGCTCCTACATGTACATGCACGAACGGCTCGCCGACCGCTACGAGGCGACCGTGGTGCCCGGCGTGACCTCGGTCAGCGCGGCGTCCTCGGTGCTCGGCCGCCCGCTGGTGCAGCGCGACGAGGTCCTCACCATCCTGCCCGGCACGCTGCCCGCGCCGGAACTCGCGCGGCGCCTTGCCGACACACAGGCCGCGGCGGTGCTCAAACTCGGGCGCACGTTCGGCAACGTCCGCGAGGCGCTGGCCGAAGCCGGGAAGCTGGACGAGGCCTTCTACGTCGAACGCGCGACCTGGCAGGCGCAGCGCGTCGAGCCGTTCGCCGACGTCGACCCGGAGTCGGTGCCGTACTTCTCACTGGCACTGCTGCCCAGCCCGGCCTACGCGTCCCGGCTCGCCGACGAACCCGAAGTCACCCGGAAGCAGGAAACGCACACCGGTGGCGAAGTCGTGGTCGTCGGCCTCGGTCCGGCCGGTCCCGGCTGGCTGACCCCCGAAGCGACCGAGGAACTGGCCGCGGCGGAACACGTCGTCGGCTACGGCCCGTACGTCGCGCGAGTGCCGCAGCGCGCGGGCCAGCAGCGGCACGCGTCGGGTAACCGTGTCGAGGCCGAACGCGCCGTCGAAGCGCTCGAACTGGCCGCGAACGGAGCCAAGGTCGCCGTCGTCTCGTCGGGTGATCCGGGCGTGTTCGCGATGGCGTCGGCGGTGCTTGAGCAGGTCGCGGCCGGGCACGGCGCGGGCGCCCGGGTGCGGATCGTGCCCGGCGTGACGGCCGCGCAGGCGGCCGCGTCCAGGGTCGGCGCGCCGCTGGGCCACGACTACTGCGTGCTTTCGCTGTCCGACCGGCTCAAGCCGTGGGAGATCATCGAACGACGGCTCGACGCGGCGGGCGCGGCGGATCTCGTGCTCGCGCTGTACAACCCGGCGTCCCGCACGCGGACCACGCAGCTCGCGCAGGCCCGCGACGTCTTGCTCCGGCATCGCGCGCCGGAGACCCCGGTGGTCGTCGCCCGCGACGTCGGCGGGCCCGAGGAGGACGTCCGCGTGGTCACTCTCGGCACCCTCGATCCGGCCAGTGTCGACATGCGCTGCCTGCTGATCATCGGCTCGTCGAAGACGCGCGCCGAAAACGGCGTGGTCTGGACGCCGCGCACCTACGAATGATGCCCGAGGCCCGCGTTGCGGGCTTGGGCGAGCAGCACCTCCCGGTCGTCCGTGCCGGCCTTGGCGTGGATCGCCGAGACGACGTTGCGCACCGTCTTGGGCGCGAGCCCGAGCCGCCGCGCGACGGCCGGGATCTCCAGCCCGTCCGCCAGCAGGCCGAGCACCTCGTGCTCGCGTGAGGTCAGCCGCGGGAACGCCCGCATCGGCTGCGACGCGGCCAACAGGCCGTAAAGCCGGTCCGCGGCGCGCTCGCCGAACACCACCGCCCCCGCCGCCACCCCGCGGATGAACCGGACCAGGTCGTCGTGACCCGCGCTCCGGGACAGGACGCCGCGCGCGCCCGCGAGCATCGCGGCGACCACGAGCTCGCCGTCACCCGGTGGGGTCAGGACGAGGACGGCGGTCCCCGGCACGCGCGAAGCCACTTCGCGCGTCACGGCGAGCCCGTCCAGCGCGGGCGGGTGAACCGGAAGGACGAGGACGTCCGGGCGAAGGGCCGTGGCGTGCCAGACCGCTTCGCGTTCGTCGGGGGTGTGGGCGACCACCTCGAGCTCGGGCGACACGGGCGGTTCGGGGACACCCGCGAAGACCACGCTCACCGCTTGGGTTCGAATCGGCACGCCATCGGTTGTAGCGCAGAACTTTTGTACAGTGTCGGGCCGTTTTCGGTGAACAATGTCCCTTCGATAACGCTTCGACGATCAGGGGGGCCTGGTGCCGAGACGCGAGCGTCCGCTGGGGCCGGGCGACGACGTCGTCGTGAGCTTCGCGGCGGACCTTCGGCTGCTTCGCGAGAAGGCCGGAGGGCCGACGTACCGCGAGCTTTCGACCCGTGCGGGTTACTCGGCCGCCGCACTCTCCGAAGCCGCCGGCGGACGGAAGCTGCCGGGGCTCGCGGTGACGACCGCGTACGTCACCGCGTGCGGCGGCGACGTCCCGGCATGGGAGGAGCGCTGGCGCACGGTCGCCGCCGGGCTCGCCGCGGCCGCGGGCGAACGCGACGAAACCGAACTGCCGTACCTCGGGCTGGCCGCGTTCCAGACGTCCGACGCCGCCCGGTTCTTCGGCCGCGAGCGCCTGGTCGCCGAACTGACCGGCAAGCTCACGGAACGACGGCTCGTCGGCGTCTTCGGCGCTTCGGGTTCGGGGAAGTCGTCCGTCCTGAGGGCCGGGCTGGCGGCGTCGAGCGAACGTCCGGTCGTCCTCCGCACACCAGGGACGCACCCGCTCGAAGAGGACCTCGACGCCGAGGGCCGGCTGCTGATCGTCGACCAGTTCGAGGAGGTCTACACGCTCTGCCGGGACCAGGCCGAACGCGAGAAATTCGTCGACGCGCTGCTCGCGCTCTCCCGCGACGAGCACGGGACGCGGGTCGTCCTCGGTGTCCGCGCGGATTTCTACGGTCACCTCTGCCGCCACGCCGGTCTCGTCGAGGCGCTCACCGACGCGCAGGTGATGGTCGGCCCGATGACCGCCGACGAGCTCCGGACCGCGATCGTCGAACCCGCCGTCCGCGCGGGCTGCCGGGTCGAGGCGGCGCTGGTCACGACGCTCGTCGCCGACGCCACCGGCCAGCCCGCGATGCTTCCGCTGGTCTCGCACGCGCTGCTGGAGACCTGGCGGCGGCGCCAGGGGATCACGCTGACCAGCGCGGCCTACGAGGCGGCCGGCGGGATCCTCAACGCGATCGCGCAGACCGCCGAAGCCGTCTACACGGATCTGGAGCCGGACAGACAGCGCCTCGTGCGGCAGATCTTCCTTCGGCTGACCGCGCTCGGCGAAGGCACCGAAGACACGAAGCGCCGTCTCAACCGCCGCGAACTCGACGACGACCCGGCGACCACGGAGGTCCTCGAACGCCTCGCCGAGGCACGTCTGCTGGTCCTCGACCGTGACGGCGTCGAGATCGCCCACGAGGCGTTGATCCGCGGCTGGCCCCGGCTGCGCGACTGGCTGGCGGAGGACCGCGAAGGGCACCGGCTGCATCGCCGGCTCGCCGAAGCGACCGAGCTGTGGGAGTCGCTGGATCGCGACAAGGGCAGCCTGTACCGGGGCACGCGGCTGGGGCGCGCGGCGGAATGGGCGGAACGGGAGCCCGGCGCGCTGAGCGCACGCGAGCGGCAGTTCCTTCAGGCCGGGCTGGACGCCGAAGCCGAGGAAACCGCTGTCGGCCGCAAACGGACGCGGAGGCTGCGAAGGCTCGTCGCGCTCCTCGGCGTCTTGCTGCTCCTCGCGGGGGTCGCCGTCGGATACGCCGTCGATGCCGGGCGGACCGCCACCGATCAGCGGAACGTGGCACTCGCGCGCAAGGCCGTCGTCGACGCGAAGGCGTTGCGGGACTCGAACCCGGCGCTGTCGACGCAGCTCAGCCTCGCCGCGTACCGGCTCGCGCCGATCCAGGAGACCCATGACGGTCTGCTCGCGGCCATGGCGGCGCCGTTCCCCACCCGGATGGTCTTCGACCCCGGCGAGGTCACCGTCGCGCTGAGCGGGCAGCTCATGGTCACCGCGGACAACTACCGGGCGACGCAGGTGTGGTCGATCGCCGACACACGGCGTCCGGCGCTCCTGGCGACGCTGCCCGGTTCGGAGGAGATCCGCGGGCCGCTGGCGTTCAGCCGCGACGGGCGGGCGCTGGCGACCGCCACCCGGGATCACCGGGTCCGGCTGTGGGAGCTGACCGATCCGCGGAAGCCGCTGCGGAAGGCGGACGTCACCGGGCACCGGAACACGTTGCTCTCCCTCGATTTCAGCCCGGACGGCCGCCGGCTCGCCACGGGGTCCGTCGACCGCACCGTCCGGCTCACCGACGTCGGGGACCTCGGCGCGCCGAAACCACTCGGCGGAATCCCGGCCCCCGAACTCGAACGCGCCGTGTTCAATCCCGACGGCACGATGCTCGCGGTCACGAGCACGAACTGGACGGCGGAGCTCTGGGATGTCACGGCGCCGTCCGCGCCACGGCGGCGCTCCGTCCTTTCCGGACACAAGGACCTCCAGCTCACCCCGGCGTGGAGCCCGGACGGGCGGCGGCTGCTCACCACCAGCTGGGACCGCACCGCGAAGCTCTGGGACGTCGCCGATCCGGCGGCGCCGCGGCCGCTGTCGACGCTGACCACCCCGGCCGTGGTCTGGGCGGCCGGGTTCAGCCCGAGCGGCAGGCTGGTGGTGACCGCGGGGGACGACCAGTCCGTGCGGCTCTGGGACGTCACGGGTCCGGCGAAGGAACTGCCACCCCTTTCGGGGCATACGAACGCGATCTGGTGGACCGCGTTCTCCCCGGACGGCAAGACCATCGTCTCCGCCAGCGCCGACCGCACCGTGCGGCTGCAGGACGTCGGCGAACTGGCGCTGGCTTCGAGCGTGGGCTGGAACGCCGGCACGTTCACCGAACAGGGGCGGATCCTCGTCACCGCGGGGGACGACGCGCGGCTCTGGGCGATGGACGATCTCCGTGCGCCGAGACAGCTCTCGAAACTCCCCGGCCCGGCCACCGTCACCGCCGTCGCGCTGAGCCCGGACCGGCGAAGCCTCGCGCTCGCGACACACGACGGTGGCGGGGTGTCCGGGCGGTTCCTGCTCCAGCGCTGGGACATCGCCGATCCGGCGGCGCCGCGGCTGCTGGCGTCGACCGAGGTGAAACCCACGTACTCGCTCGCGTTCAGCCCCGACGGGAAGACCTTCGCCTCCGGCCACGACGACGGGCCGGTCCAGCTCTGGGACGTCGGCGATCCCGGGCGGTTCGCCGAGCCGCGGGTCCTCCCGGTCGGGGACGGCACCGTGTGGTCGCTCGCGTTCACCCCGGACGGGCGGACACTCGTTGCGGCTCAGGGACCGGATTCGTCCGCGGTGACGCTGTGGGACGTCACCGATCCCCGGCGCCCGGGGCTGACGTCGACCCTGCGGCCCGACGCCGGGGCTTTGTACAAGGCGGCCGTCAGCCCGGACGGCCGCACGGTGGCCGCGGGCAGCAGCGATCGGAACGTCTACCTGTGGGACATCGCGGATCGCGCGCACCCCGTGCGGCTGGCGAAACTGGGCGGCAATCCCGAAGGGGTCGGGCATATCGCGTTCGGGCCGTCCGGCCGGGAGCTGGCGGCTTCGGCGTTTCGCACGGTGCGCGTCTGGGACGTCGCCGATCCGCGGAAACCGGTGGAGAAGGCGCAGCTCACCGGGTTCGCGGCGACGGTCAACTCGCTGGTGTACCGGGACGACGGGCATACGCTCGCGATCGGGAGCAGCGGCGTCCAGCTGTGGCAGACGAACACGGACCGCGTGAGCGAGGAGATCTGCGCGCTGGCGACACCGAGGATCACGCGGGAGGAGTGGGAGCGGTATTTCCCGGGGCTGGAGTACGCGCCGCCGTGCGGGTGAGGGGGCTGCCCGGTCGTCGCGTGTCGCGAAAGCCACTTTCGGGACGTCAGGTGTCTCGAAAGTGGCTTTCGCGACACGCGATGGGTCCCGAGTCTCGGCAAAGGAACGCCGCCGACTTACGTGGACCATGGCCCGACGGGGCCGAGAAAGAGACGGAGTAACTCCCTCCGTAATAAACATATAGCGCATGGGGGGACTTGCCACAAGACCCCGGTGATGCCTCAGACTCACTCGCCGTAGCCGAAACCTGGCGAAATGGGAGTCTGTGTCAACTCAGTGTCATGAAGAAGAGCTCCGGTCCGAACGCGAATACGTCGCCGGGCTCTACACGCGGCTGGACGCCGAACGCGCGCGGGTGAAGGGGGAGTTCCAGTCGGCGCTGGGCGGGACCGGCGGGACGGCCATGGAACGCGACGTCGAGGTGCGCGCGCTGGCCAGGGAGTCGAGGCGGCTGGACGTCGTCGACAACGGTCTGTGCTTCGGCAGGCTGGACAGTCTCGCGGGGGAGACCTCGTACATCGGCCGCATCGGGCTCTTCGACGAGGAGAACGACTACGAACCGGTGCTGCTCGACTGGCGGGCACCGGCGGCGCGCCCCTTCTACACCGCGACCGCCGCGACGCCGGAGAAGATGCGCCGTCGCCGTCAGTTCCACACGCACGGGCGTGAGCTGCTCGGTTTCACCGACGAGGTGTTCGGCCGTCCCGGCGGCGACGCGGAGGGTGACGCGGCGCTGCTGGCGGCCGTCAACGCGCCGCGCGGCGAGGGGATGCGGGACATCGTCGCGACGATCCAGTCCGAACAGGACGAGATCATCCGGCACGAGCATCCCGGGGTGCTGGTGATCGAGGGCGGTCCGGGCACCGGGAAGACCGTGGTGGCGCTGCACCGCGTCGCCTACCTGCTCTACACCCAGCGCGAGCGGATGGAACGCCACGGCGTGCTCGTGGTCGGGCCGAATCCGGCGTTCCTGCACCACATCGGCCGCGTCCTGCCGTCGCTGGGCGAGACCGACGTGGTGTTCATGACCACCGGCGATTTCGTCCCCGGCAAGCACGTCACCGCCGAGGACGGCCCCGAGGCCACCCGGCTCAAGGGTTCGCTGAAGATGCTGGACGTCCTCAAGGCCGCCGTCGCCGATCGCCAGCGGCTGCCGGTGGAGCCGGTGCTGATCGACCTCGCCGACGTCACCGTGCGGATCGACGCCGAGACCGCGGAATGGGCCAGGGACGAGGCGCGCAAGAGCGGGCTGCCGCACAACGAGGCGCGCGGGACGTTCACCGACATCGTCACCTACGTCCTGACCGAGCGGGCGATCGCGCGGATCGGGCGCGGCTGGCTCAGCCGGGACGACCGCGACGAATGGGAGCGGCTGCGGAAGGACCTGCTCAAGGAACTGGCGGAGAGCGAGACGTTCACCACCGCGCTCGACGAACTCTGGCCGATCCTGACGCCCGAAAGCCTGCTGGGCTCACTGCTTTCGTCCCCGGAGCGGCTTCGCGCGGCGGGCGCCGGCCAGGCGTTGCTGCGGGCCGAAGGGGAAGCCTGGACGGTGTCGGACATGCCGCTGCTCGACGAACTCGTCGACCTGCTCGGCCGCGACAAGACGGCGGACGCGGCGGCGGAGAAGGCGCTCGCGCGGGAGAAGAAGGCCGAAGCCGAGTACGCCGAAGGTGTGCTCGACACGATGAAGCTCGACCGTGAGGAGATGGACGAGGACGTCATGCTCTCGGCGGAGAACCTGCTCTTCGCCGACGAACTCGCCGACCGGTTCGTGGAGCACGACACGCGCAGCCTCGTCGAACGCGCCTCCGCCGACCGGGACTGGACGTACCGGCACGTCGTGGTCGACGAAGCGCAGGAACTGTCCGAAATGGACTGGCGGGTGCTGATGCGGCGCTGTCCCAACCGGTCGTTCACCGTCGTCGGCGATCTGGCGCAGCGCCGGTCCGAGGCCGGGGCGCGATCGTGGGACGCGATGCTGAAGCCGTACGTGCCGGGCCGCTGGGTCTACCGGTCGCTGACGGTGAACTACCGCACCCCGGCGGAGATCATGGCCGTCGCCGCGTCGGTGCTCGCCGAGTTCGCGCCGGACGTCCGGGCGCCGGAGTCGGTCCGGTCCAACGGGGTCCGGCCGTGGGCGCGGCAGGTCTCCGGGGAATCCCTCGCCGGCGCCATCGAGGAGTTCGTCAAAGACGAAGCCGGGCGTGAAGGCACGAGCGTCGTGATCGGTCCGCCCGGGGTGCCAGGCACGGTGCCCGCGTCGGAGACGAAGGGGCTCGAGTTCGACGCCGTCCTCGTCGTGGACCCGGAGCGGATCCTCACCCACGGCCCACGCGGTGCCGCTGAGCTCTACGTCGCGCTCACGCGCGCTACGCAGCGCCTCGGCGTCCTTCACGAGGCTCCGCTGCCGCCCGCACTGGCGGGCCTGAACGCGTAACTCGCGTGATCAGAGGCCGCACTCGCGTGATTGGAGGCGTAACTCACGAGTTACGCCTCCAATCACGTGAGTTACGCGTTCAAGCACGCGAGTGACGCCTAGCGCGTCGGGTCCTTGCCGTTCGGCTGCCGCGGGCCCGGCCCCGGAGACCACCAGCCGGGGACGACCTTCTCGCCGTGGACGATCGTCGGTGCGATCCCCTCGGTGAACGGCTCGACCTGCAGCAGCTGGCCCCAGGACTGGCTCGGCTGGCCGATCAGGTAGCTGGGCACCTCGGGTTCGGCCGCGACCTCTTCGAGCCAGCCGATCGGGCCACCGTTGGTGCTGGACGCCCAGTTCGCCTCGTCGGCGACGGTGCCGGGGGTGATCCGGTAGTCGGGCATCTTCGAGATGCCGTCGTGCGAGGTCACCGGCTGCACGCACGGGTAGACGAACGACGCCGGCCAGTCGACGTACACCTGCTTGCCCGCGATCTTCTCGGTCAGCGTGGTGAACGTCGGCACGCGCGGCGCGGACGCGGCGATCCAGCCGTCCTCGGTGAGGTCGTTGTCGACGATGTTGATCCGCACGGACGTCGTCTCGGCGGGGAGGTCGCGCAGGTTGATCCGGGTGTCGTTCCAGCCGTTCGTCCCGGCGCCCGGCGGCAGCACGAACTGGCTGCGGACGACCTTCACGCCTTCGCTGGTGTTCACGCCGTAGTCGAGGCTGACCGACGTCGGCCGCCGGGCCGCGCCCGCGGTCGCGACGACGATCTGGCCGTCGGCGGGCTTCTCGGAGAGGGCGTACCAGTCGCTGCGCAGCCGTCCTGCCCGCGTCTCGGGGTCGAGGAAGCTGCTCCACATCGGGACTTCGTCGGGTTTGAACCCGTGCGGCGGCTCGGCGAGGGGGTCCTTGTCGTCGATCGCGCGGGTGTGGAACCCGGTCTGCACGCGGCCGTTGTCCTGTTCGGGATCGGGCAGCGGCGGCGGGGTCTGCCCGGCCGGCGGCTCCTCCTTCTTCACCGGCACCGTCCGCTGTTCGGGCTGGGTGCGCAGGATGCTGGTCGCGGCGTCGCGTTCCACCATCACGTGGTCGGAGAGGTTGCAGCTCTTGCCGAACAGATGCCCGAAGTTCGCGGCGCCGAGGCTGTAGGACCCCGACTGGTTGTGGATCGCCCACGCCATGCTGACGAATTCGCCCGTCGCCATCAGGCCGCAGACGACCACCAGCGAGAGCGAACCGAGCCGCAGCGACCGGCTCCGTCCTTCCTGCGGTCCCGCCTGCAGGCCGGGCCGGTGGGCGCGGACGTTCTCCACGAACGCGTACACCCCGGAGATCGCGGCCGCGACCAGCAGGATCGTCGACAGCTGGATCCCGCCGATCGACGGCGCCACCGCCGTCCACTGCACGCCGAGTTTCGAGACGAACCAGTACGAGTTGGGCCCGGTCGCGGCCAGCGCGCCGACCACGAGCAGCCCGGCGAGGAACGCGGCGCGATTGCGCCTGGACCTCAGCACCGTCGAACTGGTCGCCAGCGCGGTCAACGCCGCCATGGCCGCACCGACCGCGGCGAACGCGCCGAAGTGGTGCGTCCACTTGGTCGGGGTCAGCGCCAGCAGCAGGAAGAACAGCGCGACCGTGCCGATCAGGCGGCGGCTGGGGCCGAGCGCGGCGCCCGGGATCCGGCCGCGGCGCAGCAGCACCACCAGGCAGGTCCCGGTGCACAGCAGCACCAGCAGCACGGGGAACCGGCGCGGCACGGAGCCGTCCGGCAGGCTTTCGAAGAGCAGCTGGTAGCGCGCGAGTTCCTGGAACCACGACAGGTTCGGGCCGACCAGGGTGCGGATCCGGGTCGCCTCCTGCACGGTGGCGAAGGTCTGGTCGGCGAACACCACGACCAGCACCAGCAGCCCGGCGGCCAGCACCGGCGCGAGCACCGGCAGCCAGCCGTTCTCGGCGCGCTGGCGGACCAGTTTGTACAGCGGGCGCGCGGCGACCAGGAACGGCGCGACCGCGATCAGCCCGGTCGGCGTCGCGGCCAGGGTGAATCCGGCGGCGGTCAGGCCGAGGCACAACGGCAGCAGGCGGCGGGTCACCAGCGCGCGCTCCACGGCGCAGATCGCCAGCAGCGAGCCGAGCGCGGCGACCGGTTCGGGCCGGACACCGTTGTTGAACGGCATCCACCAGACCAGGAAGACCGCGGCGGCGGCCCAGCCGGCGGCGCGGCTCGTGCGGACCTGCGTACCCAGGCGCGGCATGACCTCGCGGCTGATCAGCAGCCAGCTCAGCACGCCGAGCAGGAACGACGGGAGCCGGATCCACGGCGGCACCGTGCTGACGTGCGCCATCAGCTGGTACACGTGGTAGAACCAGCCGAACGGCGCCTCCGCGACCCCGAACCAGCGGTGGTAGTTCGTCAGGTAGCCGGTCTCTTCGGCCACTCTCGACATCGTGAGGATGTAGCCGTCGTCCGAGGTGACCGGCCCGATGAACACCCACGCGCCGAGCGCGATGATCACCGTCGCGTCGCGGGCGGTCAGCCGCCACCAGCCGACCGGCGCCCAGCGCGGCGCGCGGCGGGCGAACCCGGAGTCCATCCGCCACACCGCGATCAGGCAGCCGATGAACGACAGCGCCGCGATGACGCCGACGATCCACTTCCACACGGTCGGTGAGGTCTGGTAGCGGGTGTCCGGGACGACCGAGACGTGCAGTCCGGCGATCGGGTCCTTGCCCGCGTTGATCGACGAGTAGATCCCGACCAGCCGCGGCCGGACGTCGCCCTCGGCATGGAACACCACGGTCTGGGCGACGGTCAGCGTCATCTGGTTCGCGTCGGCCGACAGTTTGACGTCGCAGTTGTTCTCCGGCAGCGGCTGCTGCACGATCTGCTGACCCTGGCTGGAGGCGAGCAGCACGCCGTTGTCGATCCGCAGCTGCAGGCCGACGCCCTTGCCCGCGCGCGGGTCGGTGCGGCCGTCGGGCACGGTGGAGAACAACAGCGCCTGGCCCTGCGAACGCGCGTCCAGCGACCGGACGGTCGTGCACGGCAGGTCGACGCGCAGGTCCTGTGCCCAGTACCCGGTCAAGGGCGCGTTGACGGAGCGGGTGTCGCCGCCCGTTGGCCAGACGACCTCCGCTGTGTCCTGCACCACCGGCAGGAAGGGGAAAGCCAACGCGCACAAGGCGGACAGCAACCCCAGCGTGACAGCGATCAGACGCATCGGCGCAACGCTAACGGGTCTGGTCCGAACGGCTTACGCAGGGCTGCCCTTCGCCGTGCCGCTCAACCAGGTTAGGGCGTCCTGGACTGTCGTCACGCTGGCCGTTTCCGGCCGCGACGGCCGTCGGACGACGACCACCGGAAGGCCGAGCCCGCGGGCGGCTGTGAGCTTCGCCGCGGTCATCTCGCCGCCGCTGTCCTTGGTGACGAGGACCTCGATCCCGTGCCGCTCCATGAGCGCGTGTTCGTTCTCCACCGTGTACGGCCCGCGGTCCAGCAGGATCTCGTGACGCCGGGGGAGCGGCACCTCGGGCGGGTCGACGCAGCGGATCAGGAACCAGAGATCCAGCCCGGCGAAGGCGGCGAGCCCTTGCCGTCCACTGGTGAGGAACACGCGGTCGCCGAGCGCTGGGAGCAGCCGCGCGGCGTGGTCGAGGTCGTCGGCCCAGTGCCAGGTGTCGTCGGGCTGTTCGGTCCAGCCGGGCCGGGCGAGCCTGAGCAGCGGGGTGCCGGTTTCCCGTGCCGCGATGGCCGCGTTGGCGCCGATGCGTTCGGCGAAGGGATGGGTGGCGTCGATCACCGCGTCGACGTCGTTCTCGGTCAGCCAGCGTGCGAGACCCTCCGGGCCGCCGAAGCCGCCGACGCGGGTCTCGCCGTGAGGCAGCTTCGGTCGCGCGACGCGGCCCGCGAGCGAGGACACGACGTGCTCGCCACGCGCCACGAGTTCCTTCGCGAGCTCGCGTGCTTCGCCGGTGCCGCCCAGGATCAGCAGGTTCATCGGGTCACGGCCGCGCGCCACCGCTCCAGCGTGCGCAGGTTCGCGAGCGTCTCCGCCCAGGTGAGTTCCGGCGCCTGCCGGTCTTCGAGGTGTGTGGCGACGTGGTCGGCTTCGCGAGCGAAGAGGCCTTGAGTCGCTTCGACCTCGATCACCTCGGGCTCGCCGCCTTCGGGCGTGAGGATGATCTGCGAGGTCTTCGGTTTGCGCATTTCGTGGATCCACGCCGGTTTCGGCACGTACAGCTGCCCTTCCGAGCCGTACACGCGGATGTGGTCGTCCTGCGTCAGCTGGAAACCGCAGGCCAGCTGCGCGAGGACCCCGCCGGGCAGCCGCAGGAGCCCGAACGAAACCTCGTCGACGCCGTTCTCGTCGAGTCTCGCCATCCCGAGCACCTCTTCGGGCTCGACGACGTCCTGCCCGGTCGCCGCCTGCGAGACCAGCCGCGCGAGCGACGTGCAGTAACAGCCGACGTCGAAGATCCCGCCGCCGCCCAGCGCGGGGTCGGTGAGCCGGGGGACGGCGAAGTTGTAGCTGAAGGTGACGTCCACGGCGCGGACCTCGCCGATGGCGCCGCAGGAGATCAGCTCGGCCAGCCGCCGGATCTGCGGATGCAGCCGGTACATGAACGCCTCCATGAGGAAGACGTCGTTGGCGCGGGCGGCGTCGATGACCTTCTCGGCTTCGGCGACGGACATCGTCAGCGGTTTCTCGCACAGGATGTGCTTGCCGGCTTCGGCCGCGCGGATCGCCCATTCGCCGTGCAGGGGATGCGGTGTCGAGATGTAGATCGCGTCGACGTCGGGATCGGCGAGCAGGTCTTCGTAGGCGCCGTAACATTTCGGGATCTCGAACCGGCTCGCGAACTCGGCCGCCCGGTCACCGGAGCGCGCGGCGACGGCTTCGAGGACGCCGTGTTTGCTCTCTTCGACGCCCGCCGCGAACTCGGCGGCGATGGTCCCGGCGGCCAGCAGGCCCCAGCGAACGCTTTTAGGATGACCCAGTTTCACAGCGACTCCGGTTGGTTGGCGCGATCGCGGGTGGCCGAGTACAGGAAACTGTCGGGAAACCCTTCGGCGGCAAGGACTTTCCCGACGAAGATCATCGCCGCGCGGCTGATCCCGGCCTCGCGGGACAGCGCCGCGATGGTGCCGAGTGTGCCGCGCAGCACCTGCTCACCGGGCTGGCTCGCCAGCGCGACCACCGCCGCCGGGCAGTCGTCGGGGTAGAACGGCCGCAATTCGTCGACTACCTGCTCGATGCGGTTGATCGCCAGATGCAGCGCGAGGGTGGTGCCGGTGCGCGCGAAGTTCTCGAGCGTTTCCCCTGGTGGCATGGCGGTCGACCGGGCCTGCGCGCGCGTGATGACCAGGCTTTGCCCGACCTCGGGCACGGTCAGTTCGCGGTTGAGCAGCGCGGCCGCGGCGGCGAACGCGGGCACGCCCGGCGTGACGTCGTAGGGAACGCCGGCCGCGTCGAGGCGGCGCATCTGCTCGGCGACCGCGCTGTAGATCGACGGATCGCCGGAGCAGAGCCGCGCGATTTCGTGGCCCTTCCCGTGAGCCTCGACCATGCGCTCGACGATCGCGGGCAGGTCGAGGTTCGCGGTGTCGACGAGCACCGCGTCGTCCGGGCAAAAGGCGAGCAGGTCCGTGGGCGTCATGCTCCCGGGGTACAGGCAGGTCTCGCAGCGGCCGAGCAGGTCACGGCCCCGGACGGTGATGAGGTCGGCCGCGCCCGGACCCGCGCCGATGAAGTGGACTGTCACGACTTGCTCCATTGGGTCACGGCTCGCGCCGGGGTCCAGCCGGTGAATCCGCCCAGGGGCGCGGCCTGTTCGACGGCGACGCGGATCAGCTCCCCGCCGTGTTCGCCGTACGCGCGGGCCAGGGCCTGTTCGGATTCGAGGGTCACGCCGTGCGCCACGATTCGCGCGCCGGTCGCCAGGCAGGCGTCGAGAACACCGGGCACGGTCAGCCCGCCGCCGATGAAGATGGCTTGCGGTTCGGCCAGCCCTTCGAGTGCTTCCGGCGCCGCGCCGATCACCACTTCGAGTTCCGGGACGCCGAGCGCGTCGGCGTTCCGGGTGATCCTGGCGGCTCGCTCGGGCGACCGCTCGATCGCGATCGCCCGGTTCAGGGGATGCACGCGGGACCACTCGATCCCGACGCTGCCCGCACCCCCGCCGACGTCCCACAGCAGCTCGCCGGGTGACGGCGCGAGCCTGGCCAGCGCGGACGCGCGAAGGTCGCGTTTGGTGAGCTGTCCGTCGTGCTCGAAGACGTCGTCGGGGAGGCCGGTCAGCGGCAGCGCGGGTCCGTCGGCCTCGATGGCGAACACGGTCAGCGTGCCGGGGCCGACCCGCTCGTCCGGGCCGCCGAGGTCGGACAGCGCGGTGACGCGGCTCTTGCCGTAGCCGCGGGCTTTGAGCAGGTCGAGCAGGTCTTCGGCGTTCGCGCCGAGGACGAGGATCTTCCGGCCGGGCGCCAGTACACGGTTCACCCGGCCGATCGCGCGGCCGACGACGGTGACGACCTCGGTCTCTTCCGCCGGCCAGCCGAGCCGCGCGCGAGCGAGCGTCACCGAGGAGAGCGCGGGCAGGACCTCGACGTCGTAGCCGCGCTGGATCAGCGTCGTGCCGATGCCGGACAGCAGGGGATCGCCGCTGGCCAGCACACAGACGCGGCCCTCCCGCTCGGCGAGGAAGGCGTCCAGGCCGGGCAGCAGCGGGCTCGGCCAGGGTTCGCTTTTCATCCCGGCGGGCAGGTACGCGAGCTGCCGCGGCGAGCCCACCACCACGTCGGCGTTCAGCACCGCTTCCCTGGCCTGCGAGGACAGGCCGGGCCAGCCGTCGGCCCCGATCCCGACGACCGTCAGGGGTGATTTTTCGCGCACCTCGGTCACGCTAGACGACGGAATTCCTATGCGATGATCGGCCGGAGGTCGTCGACGACAGGAGAGCTGTGAAGCCGTACCCGTTCACCGCCGTTGTGGGGATGCCGGAGCTGCGCCTGGCGCTGGTGCTTTCCTCGATCTCGCCCGCCGTCGGCGGGGTGCTGGTGCGCGGGGAGAAGGGCACGGCGAAGTCGACGATGGTGCGCGCGCTGGCCGGTCTGCTTCCCGGCGTCGACGTCGTGGACGCGTGCCGTTTCTCCTGTGACCCCGTCGAACCCGACCCGGCCTGCCCGGACGGGCCGCATGCCGAAGGTTCGCCCGCGCATCGCCGTCCCGCGCGGCTCGTGGAGCTGCCGGTCGGCGCGGCCGAAGACCGCGTGATCGGTTCGCTGAACCTGGAACGCGCGCTCGCGGACGGCGTCACCGACTTCCAGCCCGGTCTGCTCGCGGCCGCGCATCGCGGGCTGCTGTACGTGGACGAGGTCAACCTCCTGCACGACCACCTGGTCGACACGCTGCTCGACGCCGCCGCCATGGGCCGCGCGACCGTCGAGCGCGAGGGTGTCTCGGTCTCGCACGCGGCCCGGTTCGTCTTGATCGGCACGATGAACCCCGAGGAAGGTGAACTGCGGCCGCAGCTGCTGGACCGCTTCGGGCTCACCGTGGAGGTCGCGTCCAGCCGGGATCCCGAACTGCGCGTCGAGGTCGTCCGCCGTCGGCTCGCCTACGAGGCGGATCCCGAAGGTTTCGCCGGCCAGTACGCCGCCGCCGACGCCGAACTCGCCGCGGACATCGAGGCGGCACAACGACTTCTGCCGTCGGTCAAACTGCCGGACGACGCGCTGCGGCAGATCGCCGAGGTCTGCGCGTCCTTCGAGGTCGACGGGATGCGCGCGGATATCGTGACCGCGCGGACCGCGGTCGCGCACGCCGCCTGGGCCGGGCGCACCGAGGTGACCACCGACGACGTCCGGGTCGCGGCCCGGCTCGCGCTGCCGCACCGTCGTCGCCGCAATCCCTTCGACGCGCCCGGGATCTCCGAGGAGCAGCTGGAGCAGGCGTTGCAGGACGCCGAGCCCGAAGGCCCGGGACCCGACGACGACGGCCCCGGTTCCGGTGCCCCTCCTGAGGGTGGCGAGGCTCCGCCGTCGGAGGGCGATAGCCAGGAGCCGTCGAGCGGCGGCAAGAGCGGCGGTGACCAGAAGCCGGTCGGCGCCGGGGAAGCCTTCCGTGCCAGGCGTTTCGAGGTGAAGGGCACCGGTGAGGGCGCCGCCGGACGCCGGTCGAGGGCGATCACCGACAACGGGCGGACCATCGGCGTCCAGTCCGCCGGGACCAAGGACGGGCATCCGCATCTGCTCGCGACCGTGCGCGCGGCCGCGCCACACCAACGGTCCCGCGGCCGTAGTGGCGCCGGGCTCGTGGTGCGGCCCCAGGATCTGCGGTTCGCGCGGCGGGAAGGGCGCGAGGGCAACCTGGTGCTGTTCTGCGTCGACGCGTCCGGCTCGATGGGCGCGCGGCAGCGGATGCGCGAGGTCAAGACCGCCGTGCTGTCGCTGCTGCTCGACGCGTACCAGCGTCGCGACAAGGTGGGCCTGGTGACCTTCCGCGCCTCCGGCGCCGAACTAGCGCTCCCGCCGACGATCAGTGTCGACGCCGCGGCGTCCCGTTTGGACGGTCTCGCGACCGGCGGCCGCACGCCGCTGGCCGAAGGACTTCTCGAAGCGGCAAGGGTTCTGCGGATCGAGGCGGTCCGTGATCCATTGCGGCGCCCGCTGCTCGTCGTCGTCACCGACGGCCGCGCGACCAGCGGCGCCGACGCCGTCCAGCGCGCGCGGCAGGCGGCCGGGCTGCTGGCCGGGAACGTGACCTCGATCGTGATGGACTGCGAGAGCGGGAAAATGCGGCTCGGGCTCGCCGCCGAACTGGCGGAACACCTTGGCGCGGAACACGTCCCGGTCGCCGAGGTCGCCGCCGACACCCTCGCGGGGACCGTCCGCACGCGTATTTCGGGAAGGGCGGCGTAATGCCACAGGGCAAACCGGAGACGGTGCCGAACGACGGGCTCACCACCCGTCAGCGTCGCAATCGCCCGCTGCTCGCCGTGCACACCGGCGAGATGAAGGGCAAGTCCACGGCCGCGTTCGGGATGGCGCTGCGCGCGTGGAACCAGGGCTGGTCGATCGGCGTGTTCCAGTTCGTCAAGTCGGCGAAGTGGCGCGTCGGCGAGGAGGCCGCGTTCCGTGCCCTCGGCAAGCTGCACGACGACACCGGGCAGGGCGGCGCGGTCGAGTGGCACAAGATGGGCGAAGGCTGGAGCTGGGCGCGCAAGTCCGGTTCCGAGGAGGACCACGCCGAGAACGCCCGCGAGGGCTGGGCCGAGATCAAACGCCGTCTCGCCGCCGAGACCCACGACTTCTACGTCCTCGACGAGTTCAGCTACCTGCTCAAATGGGGCTGGCTCGAAGTGGACGACGTCGTCTCGACGCTGACGGAGCGCCCCGGTCACCAGCACGTGGTGATCACCGGCCGGTACGCGCCGCCGGAGCTGATCGAGGCGGCGGACCTGGTCACCGAGATGACGAAGGTCAAGCATCCGATGGACGCCGGGCAAAAGGGCCAGCGAGGCATCGAATGGTGAACCGTGTGGTCATCGCCGCGCCCGGTTCCGGGCACGGCAAGACCACGATCGCCGCGGGCCTGATGGCGGCGTTGCGCGCGCGGGGGCTGAAGGTGTCCGGGCACAAGGTCGGGCCCGACTTCATCGACCCGAGCTACCACTCCCTCGCCACCGGACGGCCGCCGCGCAACCTCGACCCGTTCCTCCAGGGTGAGGATCGGCTGATCCCGTTGCTGCGGCACGGTTCCGCCGGTGCCGACATCGCGGTCATCGAAGGCGTGATGGGCCTGTTCGACGGGGCGCTCGGCACCGAGGGGTACGCGTCGACGGCGCATGTCGCGCGGCTGCTGGACGCGCCCGTGGTGCTGGTCGTGGACGCCTCGGCCGCGTCCCGCAGTGTCGCCGCGACCGTGCTGGGGTTCGCGCAGTACGACACGCGTGTCCGGCTGGCCGGGGTCATCCTGAACAAGCTGGGCTCTCAGCGGCACGCGGACGAGATCGTGACCGCGCTGGAGGCGACCGGCGTCCCGCTGCTGGGAACGTTGTACCGCAACGAAGAGATCCACGCGCCCAGCCGTCACCTCGGCCTGGTCCCGGCGGCGGAGCGGGCGAGCGAGTCGGCGCGGCTGTTGCCGGAGCTGGCCGCGTGGATCAGCGAGGGCGTGGACCTCGGCGCGATCGTGCAGGTCGCGCGATCGGCTTCGAGGCTTTCGGGGGAGGCTTGGCGGCCTCCGTTCTCGTATGACGGGCGCCGTACGGTGGTCGCCGCGGCGGCCGGTCCCGCGTTCACCTTCCGCTACACCGAGGCCGTCGAGCTGCTCGCCGCCGCGGGTGTCGACGTCGTCGATGTGGATCCGTTGCAGGACAAGGAACTTCCCGAAAGCTGTGCCGGACTTTACTTCGGTGGCGGCTTTCCCGAGGTGCACGCCGAGGAACTGTCGGCGAACGTCCCGCTGCGGACCGCGGTGGCGCGGGCCGTCGGTGACGGAATGCCCGTCGTGGCGGAATGCGCCGGGCTGCTGTACCTGTGCCAGGACATCGACGGGACACCGATGACCGGCGTCCTCGACGCCTCGGCCACCATGACGAAACGCGGGAAACTCGGCTATCGCAAGGCTTTCGCGCCCGCAGACAGCGTGCTCGCCGTCGCGGGCCAACGCGTCACCGGGCACGAGTTCCACCGCACGATCATCGAACCCGGCAGCGGCGCGACCCCGGCCTGGGGCTGGGATCGCACTCCCGACGGCTTCGCGTCGGCGTCGCTGCACGCGTCGTACCTGCACGTCCACTGGGCGGGCTACCCCGAACTCGCCGAACGGTTCGCCGCCGCGGTGCGCGCCCATGGCTGACTACGACCTCTGGCACCACGGTGATCGCGAGGTCGGCGAAGGTCTCGTCGATCTGGCGGTCAACGTCCGCCTTCCGGCGCCGCCCGCTTGGCTGCGCGCCGAACTGGTGGCGGCCCTCGACGATCTGGCCGCCTATCCGGACGTCACCGCCGCCACGGCCGCGGTCGCTTCCCGGCATTCGCTGCCGGAGTCCCAAGTCCTGGTGACTTCCGGCGCGGCCGAGGCCTTCACGTTGCTGGCCACGGCTTTGCGGCCGTCGCACGCCGTCGTCGTGCATCCGCAGTTCACCGAACCGGAAGCCGCTCTGCGCGCAGCCGGCCACGCCGTGCACCGGGTGGTGTTGTCTCCCGACGACGGCTTCCAGCTGGGCGAAGTTCCGGAAGAAGCCGATCTGGTCTTCGTCGGGAACCCCACGAACCCGACGTCCGTGCTGCACCCGGCCGCGGATCTGCTCGCGCTCGGGCGCCCCGGCAGGTTGGTGGTCGTCGACGAGGCCTTCCTCGACGCCGTCCCCGGCGAGACCGAAAGCGTTGCGGGACAACCCGGTTTCGTCGTGCTCCGCAGCCTGACGAAGACCTGGGGGATCGCCGGCCTGCGTGCGGGGTATGTGCTGGCGGACGAGTCCGTTGTGGACAGTCTGCGCGCGGTCCAGCCCCCGTGGTCGGTGTCGTCGCTCGCCGCCGTCGCCGTGGTGGCGTGCTGCCGCCCGGCGGCGCTGGAGGAAGCCGAAAAGCTGGCGGTGGCGGCGGAGGCGGATCGGGAGTATCTGGTGTCGGGCCTGACCGCTATGGGTGTCGAGGTGCTGGGAGAGCCCCGGGGGCCTTTCGTGCTCGTGCGGCTGCCTGGCGCCGACGGTGTCCGGGAGAGGCTGCGGGGGCGCGGATTCGCCGTCCGGCGTGGCGACACCTTCCCGGGACTGGACGCGCGGTACCTGCGGATCGCGGTGCGGGACCGGGAGACGGTGGACGCGTTCCTGGCTCACCTCCACAGCTCGATCACCGAGCAATAGCCGCTCTTGCCGAAGCCGGCGGCGACGGCCCGGTCCAGAAGTTCCTTGTTCCGGACCGGGATCTCGGTGTCGACGCCCTTCTCCTGACTGGTCTCGATGATGTGCTTCAGCGTCGTGACGTTCATTTCCAGCGAACCGGCCTCACCGGGGTACACGCCATCGTCGATGGTGGGCGCCTCGGCCTTGATGATCTCTCCGATCACCGAGGGCAGGAACCAGCCGACGGCGAGCTTCGTGAACTCGGCCGCCGGGACCCCGGCACTGCCGACGAGCGCGGCGGCGTGCAGGAATCCGTTCATCGACGAGTACATCATGCTCAGCAGCGCGGTGTTGTACAGCACGGCCAGGCCGGGTTCCGCGCCGAGATGGACCGGATCGCCCAGATCGGCCAAGGTTCCCTTGTATTCCTCGAAAACCTCGGCGGAACCGCTGTAGAGGAAGACCGAGCCGGGGTGGCCGACCATCGCGGGGGGAACCATGATGGCGCCGTCGAGATAGCCCGTTCCGTGCTGTTCGGCCCATCGGAGGGCCTCGTTCGCCTCCTTCGGCGTGCCGGAATTCAAATTCACCAATACGCGGCCTCGCAACGCTTCCCGAGCGGGGCCGAGCGCGGAGTACAGCGCGTCGTAGTCGGCGAGGCAGACCACGACCAGACGGCTCGCGGACACCGCGTCCACGATGTCGTCCGCCCGCCGGGCGCCTTTCGCCACCAACGGGCCGTCCTTGCCGGGGGAACGGTTCCACACCGTCACGTCGTGACCGCGGTCGAGCAGGGTGGCGGCGAGCGCGGCGCCCATCGGGCCGAGTCCGACGACGGTCACCGGGAGGTTCTGATCGGTCATGGGGCAAGGCTAAAGTCTCTCATCGATGTGAGAGTCAACTCCTGATCGTGTATTGGTTGTCTCATGCGGATCGGCGAACTGGTGCGGCGGACCGGCGTGCGGGAGCGGTTGCTCCGCTACTACGAGGAACAGGGCCTTCTGCACCCGGTGCGAAGGCCGAGTGGGTACCGCGAATATTCGGAAGCGGATGTCGCGCGGGTGCGCAACATCCGCACCCTGCTGTCCGCGGGGCTGGGCACCGCGACCATCGCCGAGGTGCTGCCGTGCATGGTCGATCTGGGGGACGGCCTGGCGCCCGCCTGCGTCGATCTGCTGCCCGAGCTGTACCGGGAGCGGGACCGGATCACTACGGCGATCGACGAGATGACGGCGACGCGGAAGGTGCTGGACGGCATCATCGCCGCGACCGTCCCGCACGCCGACGAGGTGGCCGAAGCACTGGCTCGTGAGCGGTAAGGACGGTTGGAACCGTCTTTGCCACTCACGACCAGCCGGGCCCTGGCGACCCCGCCCTCAACTGGAACCGGCTTCCTCGCTCACGACCATTCCGGCGCCCGAAATGGTTGGATGGACCGGTGAACTTCGTGATCGGCGTCTTCGATCTCTTCGCCTACACCATCCCCGGCGCGCTGTACGTCGCGTTCTTCGGCTACCTCGGGGCGAAACTCCACATCCTGACCGCGGCGAGCGTCGGTGGCGTGCCCACCGTGGTGCTGGTGGTCGTGATCGTGGTGCTGAGCTTCCTGCTGGGCTATCTGGCCTATCCGCTCGGGGAAGCGCTGGAGCGGATCGTGCCGCGAAGGCGGAACCGGGACGCGGCCCAGGATTTCGTCCGCCGGATGCCCGCCGCGAAAGACCGCCCCTTCCTGAAGGAGAACCCGCATCTCCTGCTGTGCGCGCTGCAACTGCACGACAAGGAGGTCGCGGCCGACGTCACGCGGCTGCGCGCGTCCGGGCTCATGGTGCGCAACTGCGCGCCGCCACTGTTGTTCGGCGCCATCGCCGCGATCGTCGAGATCTTCGCGGGCAAACACCCGTTCGTCGCCGCCGTCGTCGCGGTGCTGCTGCTGTTCTCGTCGCTCACTTTGGTTTCGCAGGGCCGGAAGCTCGGACTCTGGGCCGGGATGAAGACCTTCGAACTGTGCTTCTGGCTGCCGGAAATCGACGAGAAACTGGCGGCGGGGATCGTGAGTGGTAAGGGCGATTAGGGGCGGGTAGCCCAAAGGTGTCGTGTTCGAGCGCGGTGTCGGACGGCCTCGTTCCGCTGGACCGCGTCCCTCGCTGTGTGGGTTTTAGTGCGTTGGATGACCCGAAATCCACACAGTCCTGTGAAGCCCCCAAGCCTCAGAACGACAAGGCCAGCAAGACCCCCGCGACGGCGACCTCGACGCAGCCTCCGAGCACATCCCCGGTGACCCCGCCCAGCCGCTGAACACACCGCGCCAGCAACGCCGCCGCGGCCAGATACCCCAGCGCCACGGCGGCGAGCCCTTGCCACCACGGGAGTACCAGCGCCGCCGCGCCCGCGAGCACGGCGAACACCACCGTCGCCGCCCACACCGGGACCGAACCGGCGACGGTCGCGCCCAGCCCTTCTCCCCGGGCCGAGGGGACACCACGCGCGCAGCACAGCGAGAGCACCCCGCGTCCGGCGACGACCGCCACCGCGGCCGCCACGATCCCGTGCCCGGCCGAGATCGCCCCGGCCAGCGCGCCGGCCTGCACCAGCAGCACCAGCACCAGGGTCGCGATCCCGGTCGGCCCGGAATCCCCTCGGCGCATGACCTCCAGCGCCCGCGCGCGGTCGTACGAAGCACCGAGCCCGTCCGCCGTGTCGGCGAGTCCGTCCAGATGGAGCCCGCGGCTGCCCAGGGCCACCGCGCCCAGCGCGAGCGCCGCCGACGCGAACGCGGGCAGGCCGATCGACTCACCAAGGAAGACGATCAGCGAGGCGACGGCCGCGAGCGGCACGACGGCCAGCGGGGCGAGCACCATCGCGCCGCCCGCCACCTGCCGGTCGATCACCCCTGGCGCCGGCACCCGGACGGTGGTCAGGGTGCCGACGGCCATCTTCAGCGCGTCGGCGATCAAGCCAGATCCGCCAGCAGGCCCATGTCCGCGAGGATCGCCCGCGCCGCCCTCAGCGTCGGCACCGCCTGCACGGCGCCGCTGCCCTCGCCGAGCCGCAGCCCGAGGTCGAGGATCGGCTCCAGCCCGAGCGCCTTCAACGCGAAGGCCTGCGACGGCTCGGTCGACCGATGCCCGGCCAGCCACCACTGTTCGGCCCCCGGCGCGATTTCACGCGCGACGAGCGCGGCGGCCCCGGAGAAGACGCCGTCGAGCAGCACCGGAACCCCGCGGACCGCGGCCTGCACGAGAAAGCCCGCCGTCGCGGCGAGACAAGCGCTGCCGAGCTCTGTCAGCAACGTGAAGGGGTCCTTCACCGCACCGGACCTGACCAAAGCGGCCTCGACGACCGCGAGCTTCCGTGCCCGCGTGTCCTCGTCGATCCCGGTGCCCGTGCCGACGACGTCCTCCGGGAAGAGGCCGAGCAGCGAGGCGACCACGGCCGCGCAGATCGTCGTGTTGCCGATCCCCATGTCACCGGGGATCAGCAGATCCGCACCGCCGTCGATCTCCTCGTCCGCGATCGCCAGCCCGTGCTCGAACGCCGTCCGCGCCTCGCCCTCGGCGAGCGCGTCCTCGACGTCGATCGAACCCGAACCCCGCCGGACCTTGTGCGCGGTGACCTCGGCGGGCACGTCCGCGCCGTCCCAGTCCACCGCGATGTCGAGCACCCGCACCTTCGCCCCGGCCAGCCCGGCCAGCACGCTGACGCCGCTCTTCCCGGCCAGGAACACCCGCACCATCGCCGCGGTGATCTCGCGCGGATACGCCGACATCCCGGAAACCCCGTGGTCCCCGGCGAAGACGACCACACGGACGTCGTCGAGCGGCCGCGGCGGGACGACGCCGTGCGCGGCGCTGAGCCAGGCGGCCAGGTCTTCGAGCCGTCCGAGTGAACCCAGCGGTTTGACGAGGCCGTCCAGTCTGGCGCGCGCGGCGGCTTCGGCGGCGGCGTCCGGGGTGGCGATACGCATGGCGACTCCCTATGGCAGGTCGAGCATCCGTCCGGCGACGACCAGCACGGTCCGGTCGGACACCGCGGACACCCGGTTGTTCAGCGCGCCCAGCACATCACGGAACACGCGTCCGGACACCGTCGCGGGCACCACACCGCTGCCGACCTCGTTGCTGACCGCGATCACCGGCACGTCGGCCTGCGCCCACGCTGCCAGGAAGTCCTCCAGGCGGTCGTCGAGCCGCCGCTCCCAGCCCGTGCGCTGCTCCCAGGCGCCGACCTCGTCGAGCACCCGGCTGATCCACGTGCCGAGACAGTCGATGAGCAACGGATGTGTCGCCGTGCGCAGCACCGTGGCCAGGTCGGTGGTCTCCACCGTCTTCCAGTTGGCAGGGCGCCGCGCGCGGTGCGCGGCCACCCTGGCGGCCCATTCGGGATCTTCGGCGCTCGGCGGCAGCCCGGGCGCGACGTAGGTCAGGTGCGGGTGGCGGGACGCGAGCCGCTCGGCGTGGTGTGACTTCCCAGAGCGGACGCCGCCCAGTATCAGCACCTTGCCGTCGTCGCGCGAGTAGCGGCGAAGTGCGCGCGCGAGGGTCTCCAGGACCTTCGCGAGGCGGTGCGTCAGCTTGGTCATACCCCGCATTCTCGTGCACGCGCTACGGTTCGCCACGTGCCACTCCGACAAGCCGCCACCGCAGCCGGACTCGTGACCGGTTACGTCGCCGACGCCGTCTTCGGAGATCCACGCAGAAGGCACCCGGTCGCGGGTTTCGGCCGCGCCGCGCAAGCCCTCGAACAGCGGGTTTACGCGGATTCGAAGGTGCGGGGCGCGGCGTACACCGCGGTCTGCGCGGGCACGGTCACCGGATTGGGGGTCGCGGCCCAGTTCTGGACCCGCAAGCGCCCGTTCGCGCGGTTCGTGCTCACCGCGGCGTCCACCTGGGTGGTTCTGGGCGGCAAGGGGCTCGCGGCGGAGGGCACCCGCATGGCCCGGTTGCTCGACGACGGCGACCTGCCGGCCGCGCGGCAGCGGCTTTCGCATCTGTGCGCCCGTGACGCAACCGGGCTCGACACCGAACAACTCGCGCGGGCGACCACCGAGTCCATCGCCGAGAACACCTCCGACGCGGTCGTCGCGCCGTTGCTGTGGGGTGCGGTCGCCGGGATCCCCGGCCTGCTCGGTTACCGCGCGCTCAACACGCTCGACGCGATGGTCGGCTACCGGTCCCCGAAGTACGCCAACTTCGGCTGGGCGTCGGCGAGGACCGACGACCTGGCGAATCTGGTGCCGTCCCGGGTCGGCGCGGCGCTCACGGTCGCGTCGGCGCCCCTGGCGGGCGGCTTCGCCAAACCCGCGTTCCGGATCTGGTGCCGCGACGGGAAACACCATCCGAGCCCCAACGCGGGCCAGGTCGAGGCCGCCTTCGCCGGCGCGCTCGGGATCAGGCTGGGCGGGACGAACAGCTACGGCGGACGCACCGAACGCCGTGGCGTCCTCGGTGACGGCCGTGAGCCGGAACCGGTGGACGTGCGCCGCGCGGTCCGGCTGTCGAGGGCGGTCGGACTCGCCGCGCTCGCCGTCGCGGTGGCGGTCACGCGGTGAGCGGGCTGCTCGTCGCGGGGACGACGTCGGACGCGGGCAAGAGCCTGGTCACCGCCGCGTTGTGCCGCTGGCTCGCGCGCCGGGGCGTGCGGGTCGCGCCGTTCAAGTCCCAGAACATGTCGAACAACTCGATGGTGTGCGCGGACGGCGCCGAGATCGGCCGCGCGCAATGGCTCCAGGCGCGGGCGGCCCGCGTCAAACCCGAAGCCGCGATGAACCCGGTACTGCTGAAACCCGGGAGCGACCGCCGCAGCCACGTCGTCGCGCTCGGGAAACCCTTCGGCACGCTGGAAGCGGGGGAGTACGCCACGGGCCGGGCCGGGCTCGCGGAGATCGCCTTCGACACGTTCTCGTCGCTGCGGAAGCGTTTCGACGTCGTGCTGTGCGAGGGCGCGGGCAGCCCGGCCGAGATCAACCTGCGTGAAGGCGACTACGTCAACATGGGGCTGGCGCGGCGTTTCGGCCTGCCCGTGGTCGTCGTCGGCGACATCGACCGCGGCGGCGTCATGGCCGCGATGTTCGGCACCCTCGCCCTGCTGTCCGCCGAAGACCAGGCGCTGGTTTCGGGCTGGCTGGTCAACAAGTTCCGCGGTGACGTCGGCCTGCTGCGGCCGGGGTTGGAGACGCTGGAAAAGCTCACCGGCCGCGAGGTCTTCGGCGTGTTGCCCTGGCTCGACCAGGTGTGGATCGACTCGGAGGACGCGCTCGCCGCCGCGGGCTGGGGCGCTTCGGGCGGGTCGCTGCGGGTCGCCGTCGTGCGTTTTCCGCGTGCCTCCAACGCGACCGACGTCGACGCGCTCGCCGCCGAGCCCGGGGTCTCGGTCGCGCTGACCGCCGATCCGGACACGGTCCGGTCCGCCGATGTGGTGATCCTGCCGGGTTCCCGCGCGACCGTGGACGACCTGGCGTGGCTGCGGGCGCGTGGTCTGGCGGACGCCGTGCGCGCGCGGGCCGAGGCGGGGCGCCCGGTGCTGGGGATCTGCGGCGGCTATCAGATGCTGGCCGCCGAGATCGAGGACGACGTCGAATCCGGCGCCGGAACGGTTCCTGGGCTCGGCCTGCTGCCGACCCGCGTCTCGTTCAGCGCCGACAAGGTACTGGCCCGCCCGACGGGTGAGTGGCGCGGGCAATCCGTGGAGGCGTACGAGATCCACCACGGCACCGTGGCCGCCACCGGCCCCGCCGAGTCCTTTTTGGACGGATACCGGCGGGGCGCGGTATGGGGCACGATGTGGCACGGGGCCTTCGAGAACGACGGTTTCCGCCGCGCCTGGCTGGGCGAGGTGGCGGACTGGTCGCCCGCCGCCGGGGCACCGGGGTTCGGCGCGCTGCGGGAAGGCATGCTGGACCGGCTCGCCGACGCCGTCGAGGAGCACGTCGACACCGCACGCCTGCTGCGCCTCATCGAGGACGGCGCCCCCGGCGACCTGCCTTTCGTGCCGCCGGGCGTCCCCTGACGCGAATTGCTATTGAGGACGGGCACTGTGTGGATTTTGGGGCGTTGGATGACCGGAAATCCACACGGTCCCCGCGTGACCGGTCCGGTCACGACGGCCAGACCGCCGCACCCGGCGCCACCTTTGCCCTTGCCTCGACATCAATCGGACATGAGGTTGCCATCAAGTGTCCCATGTGGACGCTCCGCCCTCACTAAGCGGCCTGAACTGCCGCCTTGTGCTTCAGCGCCTTCTCGGCCAGAGCGCCGAACGCCAGGCCGAGCGCGGTCCAGAGCACCACCTGCGTCCCGACCGAAGCGACCCGGAAGGACCACAGCGTGGAACCCGGGAACCCGTCGGGGACTTCGTCGATCGACGGCAGCAGCGCCGCCGCCACCCCGATCAGCACGACATACCCGCCCGCGGCGATCAGGCCGCCACGCCAGGCGCCGAGCTTGTCGGCCAGCTTCCGCCCGAACGCGGCGGCGAGGATGCCGACCAGCAGTGAAAGCGCGACGAACCCGAAGTACAGCGAAGTCCGGCTCCCGATCGTGCCCGCCTGCCCGACCGCGGGCGGATTCCCCGGGTACTTCAGGAACGGCACCAGGAACACGACCACGAAGGCGCCGCCGGCGAGCAGCGCCGCGGTCACCCGCGGCCGCAGGGTGCCGAGGCGCCCGTAGACGAAGGCGAACGCGAGCGAGAACAGCCCGCCGACCGCGACGCCGTATAGGCCGACGCCGGTCAACAGGCCGACGGTGCTCTGCACACCGCGCGTGACGAGCTCTTCCTCCGCTTCCGCCGGAGCGTGCTCGTGGGCGCCCGGAGCGCTGTGCGAATGCGCGGCGGAGCCTTCGAGACCGATGGCGGCATCGACCGAAGGCTCACCGAAGAAATACGCGAAAAGGGTCGCCAGGACACCGGCGACCAGGCCCGCGAGCATGCCGCGGACCAGCAAGGTCCTCATCATGGGGCGCGTGCCGTCTAGTGGCACGGGAAGGCCAGCAGGTGCCGGCCGTCGTGGACGAACTCGTGGACGTACGAGTTCGCGAACACCGACACCGCGCCCTGCTCGGCGCTGACGAAGTACAGCGTGATCAGCGAAAGGAGGATGACGAGCACCGCCCAGGGCAGGATCTCGCGGACGGGGATCCGGACGGGGACGGGTACTGCGGCTACCGCTTCGGACATGGCGGTGGACCTCCTCGGGCTAGCGCGGCCTCTTCAGGGGTTGTCACGACGGCTCCGGGTCTGGCTTCCCCGATGGCTCGGGGTCACAGTGGCGCGACCGCGCGGATTCTCACCGCGTTCCGGGTGCCGTCGTCTGGCCGGTCGAGCGTAGGTCGCCACGAAGCGTCCGGTCAATGTGACGGAACCCGATCGGCGCAGGCTCGTGACGTCACGGGCATCCACCGATCGGTTGATGGCGGCTCCACCACGGTCCATCGCGATCATGGCCACGTGGTTGATTCGGCGGACCCCCGCCGCGCGGCATGGTCTTCGTATGGCGATCATCGAGGTGGAAGACCTCGTCAAGCGCTACGGCGACCACACCGCGGTGGACGGGGTCGGTTTCGCCGTCGAGCAGGGCGAGATCTTCGGAATTCTGGGCCCCAACGGGGCAGGCAAGACGACGACGGTCGAATGCGTCGAGGGACTCCGCGTCCCGGACGGCGGGACCATCCGGGTGTGCGGGCTCGACCCGCGCCGCGAATCCGGTGAGCTGCGGCAGCTGCTCGGCGCGCAGCTGCAGGAAAGCGAGCTGCCGGACAAGCTCAAGGTCCGGGAGGCGATGGAGCTGTACGGCTCCTTCTACCGGGATCCGGCCGACTGGCGGGAACTTCTCGCCACCCTCGACCTGACCGACAAGGCGGACGCCCAGTTCCGCCGGTTGTCCGGCGGGCAGAAGCAACGGCTGTCGATCGCGCTCGCGCTGATCGGCAACCCGAGGGTGGCGGTGCTCGACGAGCTCACCACCGGCCTGGACCCGCAGGCCCGCCGTGACGCGTGGGGCCTGATCGAGCGCGTCCGCGACCGCGGCGTCACGATCCTGCTGGTCACCCACTTCATGGAGGAAGCGGAACGGCTGTGCGATCGGCTCGCGGTGATCGATTCCGGCCGCGTCGTCGCGCTGGACACCCCGGCCGGGCTGGTCTCCCGCGTCGACGACAGGCAACGCATCAGGTTCCGTCCGTCCGCCCCGCTGGACCACTCCGTGCTGACCGCGCTGCCCGAGGTCACCTCGGTCGACCGCGCGGGCGACCAGCTCGTCGTGACCGGCACCGGGAACGTCCTGCTCGCCGTCACCACCGTGCTCGCCCGTAACCAGGTCACCGCGGCAGGGCTGCGGGTCGAGCAGACGTCCCTGGACGACGCGTTCGTCGCGCTCACCGGCCGCACCATCGACTCCTGAGGAGAACACCATGTCCGCCCTCGCCCGGCTCACCGTCGCCGAGACCAAACTGTTCTTCCGCGAGCCGATGCTCGTGTTCTTCGTGCTCGCGTTCCCGCCGCTCCTGCTCGTCGTCCTCGGCGCGTTCCCCGCGATCCGGGAGCCAAGCGAAGACCTCGGCGGCGTCAGGGCGATCACCCTGTACCTGCCGATCATCGTCGCGATGGGGCTCGCCATGTTCGCGCTCAACAGCGTGTCCCAGCTGCTCGCCACCTACCGGGAGAAAGGTGTGCTGCGGCGGATGCGGACCACCCCGGTGAGGCCGCACGTCATGCTCGGGGCCCAGCTGCTGATGTCCACGATCCTGTCCGTGGCGACGATGCTGGTCGTGCTGGCCATCGGCAGGGCCATGTACGACGTGGGCCTGCCCCGGCAGTTCTTCGCGTACGTGATCGCCTATCTGCTGACAGCGCTCGCGATGTTCGCGATCGGCCTGCTCGTCGCCTCCCTGGCGCCGACCGGCAAGAGCGCGGGCGCGATCGGGACCCTGTTGTTCTTCCCGATCGTGTTCTTCGCCGGTCTCTGGGTGCCGCGCGCGCAGATGAACGACGTCCTCCGGACGATCAGCGACTTCACCCCGCTCGGCGCCGGCGTGCAATCATTGCAGGACGCCACCGCCGGTCACTGGGTGCAACCGCTGCAGGTGGCCGTCCTGCTGGGGTGGACGATCGTGGCGGGCGGGCTGGCCGCCCGGTACTTCCGCTGGGAGTGAGTCGTGGGCATCGAAGCGGAGCTGCGTGCGGAGTTCGACCGCTGGGAGCGCGTCGAGACGGCGGTGTTCAAGGTCCTTCCGTACGTCCTGCTGGCCATCGATGTCCTCGTCTCGGTGCTGCTGACGATCTGGCGGGTGCCGGTGCACCTGCCCGCCGTGCTGGCCCTTTCGGCCGGGATCCTGGCCTGGTCCGTCTGGTTCCACACGCTCCACCCGGAATGGCACGGGAACGGCCCGTTGATGGGCCTGTACTACGCGGGCCTGATGGTGTCGACCGCTTGTGTGGTCGCGATGGCGCCGTGGTTCGGCCTGTTCGCGTTCATCGGCTTCCCCCAAGCCTTCCATTATCTGAAAGGCCACTGGCGATACGTGGGGGTCGCGGCCACGTCCGTGATCTCTGCGGTGGCGTACCTGGGTGGGCTGAGCGGCATCCAGGAGGAGGGCATGTGGCCGGCGTTCGCGGCGCTCAGCGTGATCATCACCGTGCTGGCCGGTGCCTTCTCCCATATCGCCGAGAAAGCCGACCAGCGCAACCTCAAGCAGAAGCGGGCGCTCGCCGAGCTGCACGAGGCGAACGCGCGGCTGGAAGCGGCGCTGGAGGAGAACGCCGGCTTGCACGCCCAGTTGCTGGTCCAGGCCCGCGAGGCCGGGGTGCTCGACGAGCGGCAGCGGATCGCCAGGGACATCCACGACACCTTGGCCCAAGGCCTGGCAGGCATCCTCACCCAGCTGCAGGCCGCGGAGCAGACCTTGGACGAGCGTCCGGTCCTGCATCGGCACGTGACGAACGCGATGAACCTCGCGAGGGAAAGCCTGACCGAGGCACGCCGGACGGTGCACGCGGTGCAGCCGGAGCCGCTCGCCGAGGGCAGGCTCCAGGACGTGATCGGCGACGTGGCCAGACGCTGGTCGGAGGTGAATCGCATCGAGGCGGTGCTGACCACCACCGGCGACCCGCGGCCGATGCACGCCGATGTCGAGGTGACGCTGCTGCGGGCCGCGCAGGAAGCCCTGGCCAACGTGGCCAAGCACGCGAAGGCGGGCCGGGTCGGCCTGACCCTGTCGTACATGGAGGATCTGGTGACGCTCGACGTCCGCGACGACGGAGTGGGCTTCGAGCCCGCCGCCAAGCGTGCCGGCGGTTCCGCCGACGGCGGGTTCGGGCTGGCCGGTATGCGGCAGCGCGTGCAGCGCCTCGCCGGCCGTCTCGACGTCGAGTCGGAGCCGGGTGGGGGCACGGCGATATCGGCGTCCGTGCCGGCGATCCCGGCCGGAGCCGAGCGGTGATCTCACTGCTGATCGTCGACGACCATCCGGTGGTCCGGGACGGACTGCGGGGCATGTTCAGCGCCGACCCGCGCTTCGAGGTCCTCGGCGAGGCCGGGGATGGCGAGGAGGCCGTCACCGCCGCGGTGAAGCTCCGGCCCGACGTGATCCTCATGGATTTGCGGATGCCCCGCCTCGACGGCGTCACGGCCATCGAAGAGCTGGCGAAACGTGGGGTGGCTTCGCGGATTCTCGTGCTCACCACGTACGACACGGACAGCGACGTGCTGCCCGCGATCCAGGCGGGTGCCACCGGCTACCTGCTGAAGGACGCGCCGAGGGAGGAGCTGTTCCGCGCGGTGGAGGCGGCCGCGCAGGGGAAGGCGATGCTCGCTCCCTCCGTCGCGACCCGGTTGATGGGGCAGATGCGGCAGCCTGCCCCTGGGCCGCTTTCCCAGCGTGAACTGGAAGTCCTCCGGCTGATCGCCCAGGGCTCGACGAACCGCGAGGCGGCGAAGAGGCTGTTCATCAGCGAAGCGACGGTGAAGACACACCTGTTGCACGTGTACGCGAAGCTCGGCGTCAACGACCGGGCGGCGGCCGTGGCCACCGCGTTCGCCCAGGGATACCTGACACCCCGTGGCTGACCGATGACGCTGACGGATCCCTGCCGCCGGCGTCGGTCCGCATGCCAAAATCCAGCTATGACACCAGCGGTGGCGGCACTCGATGTCGGCGGCACGTCCATCAAGGCGGCCCTGTACGACGCGGATCTGAAGGACCTCGCCAGCCTGCGCGAGCCGACGGCACGCGGAGCGGACGGCGGGGCGCTCGCGGACCAGGTCGCCCGGATCGTGGAAACGCTGGGCAAGCAGGCGGGGACCGGGACGCCGGACGCGGTCGGGGTGGTCATCCCCGGCATCGTCGACGAGGTCGAGCGAGTGGCCCGGTTCTCGGCGAACCTCGACTTCCGGAACGTGCCGTTCGGCGAAATGCTCGACAGCAGGCTCGGGCTGCCGTTCGCGTTCGGGCACGACGTCCGCGCCGGCGGGCTCGCGGAGTTCCGCGTCGGCGCGGGCAAGGGCTGCACCGACGCCGCCTTCATCCCGGTCGGCACCGGGATCGCGGCCGCGCTCCAGCTCGACGGGAAGCTGTACGCCGCGGGCGGGCAGGGCGGCGAGATCGGGCATATCGACGTCGGCCACCGGCTGCCGTGCGGTTGCGGCGCGACGGGATGTCTCGAGGCGATCTCCTCCGCGTCGGCCATCGCCCGCCGCTACAGCGAGCACACCGGACGGCCAGCGGACGGCGCCGAGCAGGTGGTCGACGCCGCCCGGCACGGTGACGAGGCCGCGATCTCCGTGGTCAACGACGCCCTCGAAGGGCTCGGCCACGGCATCAAGACCCTGGTCACGCTGCTGGCGCCCGAAGTCGTCGTCCTCGGCGGCGGCCTGTTCACCGCGGGCGACTACGTCCTCGAACCGGTGCGGGCGTGGCTGGCGGCGAACCTGCAGTTCCAGCGGATGCCCGAACTGCGGATCGCGCAGCTCGGCGACGAGGCGGGCAGGCTCGGCGCCGCGCTGCTGGCGTTGGACCGGCTCAGTGTCTGATGGTGAACCCGCGTCCGCGATCGACGTCGGCAGGACGCTGCCTGGTCAGCCACCTGCCGATGGCGGTCAGGGCGTCCTGCCACCGCGATAGCGGGGCCTTCGGCCCGGGGCGGGTTCAAGCCTTGACCACCCGCACGCCTTCCTCCTCGAAGGCGTGCACCCGCTCCGGATCCGCGCGGCCATCGGTGACGAGGACGTCGACGTCGGTGGTCGCGCAGATCTTCGCGAAGGCGTGACCGCCGAGCTTCCCGCTGTCGGCGAGCACGACGACCTGCCGGGCACGGGCCGCCATCAGCCGGTTCGTGCTCGCGTCGCCCTCGTGATGCGCCTGCGCGCCGTGCACCGGGTCGAAGGCGTCCACCCCGAGGAACACCAGATCCAGCGAGATCTGGTCGAGGAACAGCTGTGACAGCGGCCCGGACAGGTCGAACGACTGCTGCCGCGCGACCCCGCCGGTCACCACGATCTTGATATTGGGCCGCACGGCGAGTTCGTGCGCGATGTTGAGCGCGTTCGTCACCACGGTGAGCGCCGGGCCGCCGGTCGGCTCGCCCATGTCCGGCCGGGTCGCGAGCGCGCGGCCGACTTCGGTGCTCGTGGTGCCGCCGTTGAGCCCGACCACCATGCCGGGGTCGACCATTCTGGCCGCGGCGGCGGAAATCCGTTGTTGCTCCGGCGCGTTGCGCGCGGCCTTGTGCCGCAACGGAAGGTCGTAGGCGACGTTGCTCGCGACCGCGCCGCCGCGGGTGCGGACCACGAGATTGCGGCCCGCCAGGTGATCGAGGTCCCGGCGGATCGTCGCGGGGGAGACGCCGAGTTCGCCAGCCGAAACCTCGACGTCGACTTTTTCCCGCTCTCCCACCATGTCCAATAAAGCCGTGAGCCGCTCATGCCGATTCATCCCCAGCTCCCTCCCCGAAGCCCGATGTCGCTTACCGCACCGGACAAAGTACTACGCGTCGCGAAAGGGGCGGGTCCGGGACGCCGGGGTGAAACGGAAATGGGCGGGCGCCGGTCACCCCCAGTGTGACCGGCGTCCGCCCGGTGGCCGGCACGCCCAGGACCGGCCCGTTTCGCAGGCTATCCCCGCCGACTCCGGATCGATATCGGATTTACGCCCGTTCCGGTGACGTTCAGCGGATATTCGCCGCCCGATCAGTCCTTTCCGCCGAGTCCGCGCAGGAAGGCGAGCGACGGCATGAAGAAGTAGTCGCCGCCCTTCAGCGTCACCGCCTGCGGGATCGGATCCGCGGTCACCGTCTGCGAGCCCGCCCATTCCGTGGTGTAGACCGATTCCGGCCGCGGGCCCTGGCCGATCACCGGGTCGAGTCCCGGCGGTTTGACCCCGACGGGCGGGATCGGGAATCCGGGGTTGTTCGACCAGGTCGCCTGGGTGAACTCGAACTGGTTGCCCAGCACCGAATTGAACGCCATGAACAGCAGTCCGACGCCGCCGCTTGGCCGGGCGGACGGCGGGAGGTCGGCGTTCGGGTCGTCGGCGCGTTCGCCGTAGGGCACGCCCCGCCGCGCCATCAGGTGCAGGCGTTCCTGTGGCGGCGGTTCCGCGCCTCCGCTGCCGCGCGGGTTCGTCTTCCGGATGTGGGCCTGGAAAGGACATTTGGCGCCGGCGGCGTCACTTCCGTAGTCGAAGTTGTTCGGTACCGGACTTTCCGCACCCTCTTCCCGTTGCGCGGTCAGCGGGGTGCCGTCTTCGAAACGGCCGACGATCATCGCGCCCGCCCGTTCCCGGTCTTCGCCGACGAGGCCCAATTGATCCGCCAGCGCCTCCTCCGACTGCTTGAATCGCCGGACGTTCTGTTCCAGTTTGCGGAAAACGAAGTAACTGCCGAAATGCACCCCGGGATCGGGGGCGGCGTGATCCGGGACGAGCACCTGGTTCAGCGGGGCGGCCGGATCCCAGACGCTGATGCCGTCCGATTCCGTCCTTTCCGCGTGGAGGTCCTCGACCAGGAAGAGCGGCTGGCTCCGGCCGTCCACGTAACCGAAATGCTCGATTCCGTCACCGTTGGCGTTGACCCGCCCGAATCCGGTTTCCTCGGCGACGACGGAAATCGTCGACGGAATCAGTGCCAGAACCTCGTTCCGGCGCGCGGTCATCGGAGCATCCTCGGCATCGCCGACGATGACGACCGCATGGATCTCATCGTGGTATCCATTGTCGAACGTGGAGCGCGGCGGGTCGTTCAGCTTCTCGCGGGTCTCCTGCGCGCGCATGCCGAGACGGAACGATTCGTCTTGTGGCACCTCGATTTGCAGGAACCGGTAACCCGCGGCGGTGAGCCCGGTGCCGACGTAGGGCGACCCTTTCACCCCTTCGGTTTTGAACCGCTCCACCTCGGTGAGGTGGGTCTTCGCGGACTTCATCAGCGGGACGAGCGACGCGAGGAACCGCATCGCGTCCGGGGCCTCCGAAAAACGGAGGAACAGTGCGGAAAAATGGTCGCGAGCGTGGGCTTTGAGGATGTTCGGCTGTAGTTCTTCGAGCATCTTCGCGGCGTCGCCGGTCGCGGTCTTCCATTCCAAGGGCATGGTCAGATCGACGGACATATCAAGGAACCCCCTCCTTGGGAACCCTGTCCGACGGTCCCCGCCGCCGCACAGGTCTTACTCCTTGATACAACCGATACCGAAAGCTCGCCGTCATCACCCGCAAGTACACTCTTCCGGCGGTTCTTTCACTCGAAAGGACCAGTGTTCTGCTCACTCCCCGCGTTTAGTCGGGCAAACGCGCGTGAAGGCCCCCTTCCCTCGGCTCAGCCGAGGGAAGGGGGCCTTCACGCGCTAAGAGATGCCTAGGTGAGGGGCCGGTCGGTCGGCGCGATCGGTGCGGGCAGGACGTCCCGCCCGGTCAGGAACGCGTCTACCCCGGCCGCGGCGGAGCGGCCTTCGGCGATCGCCCACACGATGAGCGACTGGCCGCGGCCCATGTCGCCGGCCACGAACACGTTGTCGACGCTGGTCTTGAAGGACTTGTCGCGGGCGACGTTGCCACGCTGGTCCAGTTCGACGTCGAGCGACTCCAACAGGCCTTCCCGCTCCGGGCCGACGAAGCCCATCGCGAGCAGGACCAGCTGCGCGGGCAGTTCGCGCTCGGTGCCGGGAACCGGGACGAACTTGCCGCCCTCGTTGCGCACCTCGACCAGCTTCAGCGCGCGCACGCGCCCGTCGGCGTCGGCCAGGAACTCCTGGGTGTTGACCGAGTACAGCCGCTCGCCACCCTCTTCGTGCGCGGACGAGACGCGGTAGATCATCGGGTACGTCGGCCACGGGTGCGCGTCCGACCGCGAAAGCGGCGGCTTCGGCATGATCTCCAGCTGCGTCACCGACTTCGCGCCCTGGCGGTGCGACGTCCCGACGCAGTCCGCGCCGGTGTCGCCGCCGCCGATGACCACGACGTCGAGGCCTTCGGCGCTGATCGGCGACACGTCCAGCTCACCCGCGGCGACCCGGTTGGCGTGCGGCAGGAACTCCATCGCCTGGTGGATACCGGCGTGCTCGCGGCCGGGGATCGGCAGGTCGCGCCACGCGGTCGCGCCGCCGGCGAGGACCACGGCGTCGTAGGACGACTTCAGTTCCTCGACGGTGAGGTCGACGCCGACGTTCACCGAGGTCCGGAACTCCGTGCCCTCGGCCCGCATCTGGTCGAGACGCCGGTCGAGGCGGTGCTTCTCCATCTTGAATTCGGGGATGCCGTAGCGCAGCAGCCCGCCGATCTTGTCGGCCCGCTCGAAGACCACGACGCTGTGGCCCGCGCGCGTGAGCTGCTGCGCCGCGGCGAGTCCCGACGGGCCGGACCCGACCACCGCCACCTTCTTGCCGGTCTTGACGACCGGCATCTCCGGCGTGACCCAGCCTTCCTCGAAGGCCCGGTCGATGATCGAGATCTCGACCCGCTTGATGGTGACGGGATCGTCGTTGATCCCGAGCACACACGCCGTCTCGCACGGCGCCGGGCAGAGGGTCCCGGTGAACTCCGGGAAATTGTTGGTCGCGTGCAGCCGCTCGGCCGCGTCGCGCCAATCGTCACGCCAGGTCAGCGTGTTCCACTCCGGGATGAGGTTCCCGAGCGGGCAGCCCTGGTGGCAGAACGGGATGCCGCAGTCCATGCAGCGGCCGGCCTGCTTCTGCAGCTTCGACGTCGCGAAGTCCTCGTACACCTCGCGCCAGTCCATCAGGCGCAGGTCGACGGGACGGCTCTTGGGCGTCTCGCGAGTGGTGGTCAGAAAGCCCTTGGGGTCAGCCATGTGCGGCCTCCATGATCGCCTCGTTCACGTCACGCCCATCGCGCTCGGCCTCAGCCTGAGCCGCGAGCACGCGCTTGTAGTCCTTCGGCATGACCTTGCCGAACCGGTCGACGGCGGCGTCCCAATCGGCGAGCAGCGCACGCGCGACCGCGGACTCCGTTTCGTCGTAATGCTTTTCGAGCGCCTCGCGCAGGAAGTCCACATCGGACGAATCCAGCGGGTCGACGTCGACCATCTCCGGGTTGATCCGGTGCGCCGACAGGTCCAGCACGTAGGCGACGCCGCCCGACATACCGGCCGCGAAGTTGCGGCCCACGCCGCCCAGGACGACGACACGGCCACCGGTCATGTACTCGCAGCCGTGGTCGCCGACACCTTCGACGACGGCCAGCGCGCCCGAGTTCCGCACGCAGAACCGCTCGCCGACCTTGCCGCGGATGAAGATCTCGCCGCTGGTCGCGCCGTACCCGATCACGTTGCCCGCGATGATGTGCTCTTCGGCGTTGTACCGCGCCACCTTCGGCGGCCGCACGATGAGCCGTCCACCGGACAGGCCCTTGCCGACGTAGTCGTTTCCGTCTCCGTAGAGCCGCAGCGTGATGCCCTTGGGCACGAACGCGCCGAACGACTGACCGGCGGTCCCGGTGAAGGTCACGTCGATCGTGTTGTCCGGCAGGCCTTCGCCGCCCCACCGCTTGGTGAGCTCGTGGCCGAGCATGGTGCCGACGGTCCGGTTCACGTTGCGGACCGGCAGTTCCAGCCGCACCTTGTCCCCGGACGACAGCGCACCCTCGGCGAGCTGGATCAGCGTGTTGTCGAGCGCCTTCTCCAGCCCGTGGTCCTGCACGGTCTGCTGGTGCCGCAGCCCGGCCGGGGCCATGTCGGGCACGTGGAAGATCGGCGACAGGTCGAGTCCGGCGGCCTTCCAGTGGTCGATCGCCTTGCGCTTGTCGAGCATCTCCGCGTGGCCGACGGCCTCGGCGATGGACCGGAAACCCAGCTCCGCCAGGTATTCCCGGACCTCCTGGGCGATGAACTCGAAGAAGTTCACCACGTACTCCGCCTTGCCACTGAACTTCTCGCGCAGCTTCGGGTTCTGCGTCGCGACGCCGACCGGGCAGGTGTCGAGGTGACAGACCCGCATCATGATGCAGCCGGACACCACCAGCGGTGCGGTCGCGAAGCCGAACTCCTCGGCCCCGAGCAGCGCGGCGATGACGACGTCGCGGCCGGTCTTGAGCTGGCCGTCGGTCTGCACGACGATGCGGTCACGCAGCCGGTTGGCCAGCAGCGTCTGCTGCGTCTCGGCGAGCCCGAGTTCCCACGGGCCACCTGCGTGCTTGATCGACGACAGCGGCGAAGCGCCCGTACCGCCGTCGTGCCCGGAGATGAGCACGACGTCCGCGTGCGCCTTGGACACACCGGCCGCGACCGTGCCGACGCCGACCTCGGACACGAGCTTCACGTGGATCCGCGCGGCCGGGTTGGCGTTCTTGAGGTCGTGGATCAGCTGTGCCAGATCCTCGATCGAGTAGATGTCGTGGTGCGGCGGCGGGGAGATCAGCCCGACCCCCGCCGTGGAGTGCCGCGTCTTCGCGATCCACGGGTACACCTTCGCGCCGGGCAGCTGGCCGCCCTCGCCGGGCTTCGCGCCCTGCGCCATCTTGATCTGGATGTCGTCGGCGTTGACCAGGTACTCGCTCGTGACGCCGAACCGGCCGCTCGCGACCTGCTTGACCGCGCTGCGGCGTTCGGGGTCGTAGAGCCGTTCCGGATCCTCGCCGCCCTCACCGGTGTTCGACTTGCCGCCGAGTCGGTTCATCGCGATGGCCAGGGTTTCGTGCATCTCGGCCGAAATCGAGCCGTAGGAGATCGCGCCGGTGGCGAACCGCTTGACGATCTCGGAAACCGGCTCGACCTCCTCGATCGGCACGGCGGGCCGCTGCCCGATCTTGAAGTCGAACAGCCCGCGCAGCGTGTACAGCTTCTGCGCCTGGTCGTCGACGGCCTTCGTGTACTCCTTGAAGACCTCGTACTTCCCGGCACGGGTGGAGTGCTGCAGCTTGAACACAGTCTGCGGGTTGAACAGATGCGGCTCGCCCTCGCGGCGCCACTGGTAGTCCGAACCGGTCTCCAGCTCGCGGTGGTTCGCGCGGAACCCGTCGCGCGGGAACGCCCGGCGGTGCCGCTCGGCGACCTCCAGCGCGAGCGTGTCGAAGCCGACGCCGCCGAGCCGGGAAGTGGTGCCGGTGAAGCAGTTCTGGATGACCTCTTCGCCGAGCCCGACCGCCTCGAAGATCTGCGCGCCGGTGTAGGAGGCCACTGTGGACACTCCCATCTTCGACATCGTCTTGCGGACGCCCTTGCCCAGCGCCTTGATCAGGTTCGCGGTCGCCTGCTTCGCGGTGACGCCGGGGATCAGGCCCTGATCGGCCATCTCCTCGACGGTCGCCATCGCCAGGTACGGGTTCACCGCCGCGACGCCGTAGCCGATCAGCAACGCGATGTGGTGTACCTCGCGCGCGTCGCCGGCCTCGACGATGAGGCCGACCTGCGTGCGGGTCTTCTCACGCACCAGGTGGTGGTGCACCGCGCCGGTGAGCAGCAGCGACGGGATCCCCGCGTGGTCTTCGTCGATCCCGCGGTCGGAGAGCACGATCAGCCGCGCGCCCTCGGCGATGGCCGCGGACACCTCGGCGCGGATCTCGTCGAGCCGCCGCACGAGCGCCTCGCCGCCACCGTGGACGTCGTAGGTGCCGTGCACGGTGACCGCCTGGAACTCGGGCAGATCGCCGTCGTCGTTGACGTGCACCAGCTTCGCGAACTCGTCGTTGTCCAGCACCGGGAACGGCAGCACGATCCGGCGGCACGACTTGGCGTCGGCCTGCAGGAGGTTCGGCTCCGCGCCCAGCTGGGTGCCCAGCGAGGTGACGAGTTCCTCGCGGATCGCGTCCAGCGGCGGGTTGGTCACCTGGGCGAAGAGCTGGATGAAGTAGTCGAAGATCAGCCGCGGACGGCTGGACAGCGACGCGATGGGGGAGTCGTTGCCCATCGAGCCGATCGGCTCCGCGCCGGTGCGGGCCATCGGTTCGAGCAGGACGTCGAGTTCCTCTTCGGTGTAGCCGAAAGCCTGCTGGCGGCGCACGAGCGCGGCGTGCGGCGGGATCTCGCGCTCCCGCTCGGGAAGCCCGTCGAGCGGGAGCAGCCCGTCCTCGACCCATTCGTCGTACGGGTGCTCGGTGGCGAGGTCGTTCTTGATCTCCTCGTCCTCGACGATCCGGCCGGCGGCCGTGTCCACGAGGAACATCCGGCCGGGCTCCAACCGTCCTTTCCGGACGATCGTGGACTGCTCCAGCTCCAGCACGCCGACCTCGCTGGCGAGGACGACGAGGCCGTCTTCGGTGACCCAGTACCGGGCGGGGCGCAGGCCGTTGCGGTCGAGCACCGCGCCGATCTGGGTGCCGTCGGTGAAGGAGACCAGCGCGGGGCCGTCCCACGGCTCCATCAGCGTCGAGTGGAATTCGTAGAACGCGCGGCGCGCGGGGTCCATCTCCTGATGGTTCTCCCAGGCCTCCGGGATCATCATCAGCACGGCGTGCGGCAGCGGCCGCCCGCCGAGATGGAGCAGCTCCAGCACCTCGTCGAAGGACGCCGAGTCGCTCGCGCCACGGGTGATGATCGGGTAGATCCGCTTGAGGTCACCCGGGATCAGGTCGGATTCGAGCAGCGCCTCACGCGCGTCCATCCAGTTCCGGTTGCCGCGCAGGGTGTTGATCTCGCCGTTGTGGGCGACGTACCGGTACGGGTGCGCCAGCGGCCACGACGGGAAGGTGTTGGTGGAGAAGCGGGAGTGCACCAGGCCGATGGCGCTGGTGACGCGCTCGTCGGTGAGGTCGGCGAAGAACTTCTCGACCTGCGGCTCGGTGAGCATTCCTTTGTAGACGATCGTGCGCGAGGACAGGCTCGGGAAGTACACGTCGTCCTCGACGAGCGCGTGCTCGGCGCGTTTGCGCACGACGAAGGCGGCGCGTTCCAGCGCCAGGCCCTCCAGCGCGTCGTTGCCCGCCAGGAACAGCTGGCTGAAGTACGGCATGGTCTCGGCCGCGCCGGTGCCGACGTGTTCCGTGTGGACGGGAAGGTCGCGCCAGCCGAGGACGCGCATGCCCTCTTCGGCGGCGATGCTTTCGATGGTCGTCATCGCCTGGCCGCGGGCGTTTTCGTCCTGCGGAAGGAAAGCCGTGCCGACGGCGTACGCGCCGGGCGCGGGAAGTTCGAAGCCGGCGACCTCGCGGTAGAACTCGTCGGGGACCTGGATGAGGATCCCGGCGCCGTCGCCGGTCTCCGGGTCGGCGCCGCGGGCCCCGCGATGTTCCAGGTTCCGCAGCGCGATCAGCGCTTTGGCGACGATGCCGTGATCGCGTTTACCGGAGAGATCGGCGACGAACGCGACACCGCAGGCGTCGTGCTCGAACTCCGGGTCGTACAGGCCTTCGGGGGCCTTGCTGCCCTTGTAGCTGGCATGGTGGGTCACGGCTGGCCGCCTCCCAAGGCGTCGGCGCGACCGGTACCACTCCGTTCGGGTGGTTCGGACGTGAACCAGTTAACGGAGTGGTCCGGGACCGCGATGGTCAGTCGAGAGGGAACGATCCCGCCCGCGGAAACGGGGGCAGGCCTCGTAGAGCCGCACTGCACTGGGCGGCCGATGCGCATATCGGTACTGCTGTGCACGTGGGTGCCGTCCGGCCACTGTGGTGGGCGGCTGACGGGTACACGTGTTACTCCCGGGTTCGCCGGTCTTATGACGATAGTGTGAAATCGCTGTTATCGACATACGTCGCTTGGTCGGGGTGGGAAATGCCACGCGGGCGTTGACTTCAAACATCATCTGCCCACTGACTGGAATGAGACGTCCACTGAGTGGGGCATCGGCCCGTTGACCTGCGTGAACGATCGCTCACCTGGTCCGAAAGTGTGACCTGGGTCGCGCGGAAGAGTGGGTTTCGCCGGTGTTGCGGTGACCCCGGGTGACCGCCGAATCGCCCGAACGGCAGAGCGGCGTGCCTGGTTTGAGAGGGTTGGCCGATGGCGGATCGTTATCTCACCGTGGCGGGCACCGGGGTCCACGAGATCGAAATCCGGCGGTCGCGCTTCCTCTGCGCGCTCGCGCCGGTCACCTCGGAAGAGGCCGCCCGCTCGCTGATCGCGGGCCGTCGGAAGGCCGAACCGGCGGCCCGGCACCACTGTCACGCTTTCGTGTTGGGCGCCGACGGCCGCACCCAACGGTCGAGTGACGACGGAGAGCCCGCGGGCACGGCGGGTACCCCGATGCTCGAAGTGCTCCGCCGCCGGGAGCTGACCGACACGGTCGCGGTGGTGACCCGCTACTTCGGCGGGGTCCTGCTCGGGGCCGGCGGCTTGATCCGCGCGTACGGGCAGGCCGTTTCGGAGGCCGTCGACGTCATCGGCGTCCGGGAGTACCGGCGGCTGCGGCTGGTGGAGGTCGTCGTCGACTACGACCGGGCCGGACGCCTGGAAAACGACATCCGCTCGTCGCCGTACCTCCTGCACGCGACCCGCTTCGAGGACGTCGCGCACTTCGACGTCGGGCTCGCGCCGGACCAGGGCCCCGCGTTCCACGCCTGGCTCGCCGACCTCACCGGCGGGGAGGCCCTGGCCGAAGAGATCGGCGAAACCTGGCTGCCCACCTCGTGATCAGACGCGTCACTCACGTGCTTGGAGGCGTAACTCGCGTGATTGAAGGCGTAACTCGCCTGATCACGTGAGTTACGCCTTCAATCACGCGAGTGACGCCTCTGATCACGCGAGTTACGGGTTGGCGCGGGTCTGCCACTCCTCCAGGGTGATGGCGTACTCGACCTCGCCCTCCTCCGTGCCGGGGATCGGGTTGTCGAAGTGCTCGTGATAGGTCCGGACGTGGCGCATCCCGATCTTCTCCATCACCCGGCGGGACCCCAGGTTCACCGCCATGGTCGCCGCCCAGATCCGCCGGGCCCCCAATTCGGTGAACCCCTTCTCCAGGAGCGCGAGCGAACCTTCGGTCGCGTACCCCTTGCCCCAGGACGACCGGTTCAGCCGGTAACCCAGCTCGGGGTCGTCCGTGTGGTGCCCCCGCAGCGGGCGGAAATGAAACCACCCCAGGAAATCCCCGCTCGATTTCTCGATCGCCGCCCAGAACCCGTAACCGGGGAAACGCTCGTAGTAACCGAGAAAAGCGGGAAGGTCTTGGTTTTCGATCTCCGCCCGGTCGGCGGGTTCGCCCCCATTGAGGTACCGCATGACTTCGGGATCGTCGTAGAGCGCGAACAGATCGTCGACGTCGGCGCCGGTGAACTGCCGCAGCAGGAGCCGCTCGGTCTCCAGGAAGACACGCATCACGAGATCGTGGCGCTCCCCGCGCGCCCCCGCAAACGCTTTTAGGCGGCGGCCAGCGGAGGGAACGCGCCTTCCAGCGCCATCGCCCCGGCCTCGGTGAGCAGCGCGGGAACGCGCTCGCCCCATCGGCCGCCCCGCGCGGGCATCACCAGGCCGAGGTGGGCGAGGCGATGCGCGGTGTGCTGGTCGCAGCAGGCGAGACCGTCGACGAACAGGTCCGGCTCGCAACTGCAGCTGATCTCGGCGTGGCCCTCGGCCACGGCTCTCAGGGTGGCCCGCTCACGATGGTTCAGGCCTGTCCGAACGTCCATGGCGCGCCTCCTTTCCGTTTCCGCTGTGAACAGTCAAACCCATACCCCCGACAGTTTCCGTCTCCTACGATGCGAAGTCTCGGATTTCGGGCGTACTTAGGGGTGGTGTGTCGGGTATTCCGGGGTGACGACCTAGGGGGTGTCACCCGGTATTCGACGCGGAAGGGGTTCCAGCTCGGTCTTGCGCAGATGCCGGAAAATGATCGAACTCCGGAATCCGATGATCTCTTTGCGCTTCGCCAATCGATCCACCAGGAATGCGTGGAGCTGATCGACATCCTGGGCGGCGACGTGGATCAGGAAATCGTCGCTGCCTGCCGTGACGAAAACGGAGAGGACCTCCGGCAATTCCGCGACCGAACGCTGGAACGAGTCGATTACCTCCCGGCTCAGCGGCCGCACCTGCGCCGAGACCATCGCCTGCACGCCGCGGTTGAGGCTGCGCAGGTCGATGTCGGCGTAATACCCGCGGATGACGCCGCGCTCCCGCAGCAGCCGGGTCCGCTCCAGGCAGGTCGACGGCGCGACGCCGACCTTGCGGGCGATGTCGCGGTTCGACTGCCGCGCATCCGCCTGGAGTTCCCGGATGATCGCCGAATCAAGTTCGTCCACTTCCACTCCTTCGCCATACCTGCCGAATATCATTCGGCAGACCGACTGTGACCCTGTGCATCAGCCTAACTTCAGCGTAGTTAGTCGACTGAATGCGTGGGAGGAAGCGAGATGTCCGTACAGGAGTTGGTCGTCCGGAGGGGACGCCGGTCGGGAGTGACCACGATGGTGGCCGTGCATTCGAGCACGCTCGGGCCGGCCGTCGGCGGCTGCCGGTTCAAGGTCTATCCGCGGGTCCACGACGCTATCGACGACGTGCTGCGGCTGTCCGCGGCGATGACGCGCAAATGCGCGGTCGCGGGCCTGGACTTCGGGGGCGGCAAGAGTGTCGTCGCCCTCGACGCCGTGCCGACCGCCGAGCAACGGCGCGAGATCCTGCTCGACCACGCCGACCTCATCGAGTCGCTCGGCGGCGCGTATCTCGCCGGTCCGGACGTCGGGACCGGTCCGGACGACATGCTCGTGCTGAGTGAGCGGACCTCTCACGTCTTCTGTCTGCCCGAGGAACACGGTGGGACCGGTTCGTCGAGCGGTCCGACCGCCGTCGGCGTGCTCGCCGCCCTGCGAGCGGGTGCGAGGGCCGTCTTCGGTGACGACGGCATGGCAGGCCGCAAAGTGGTCATCAGCGGATACGGCTCGGTCGGTGCCCACCTGGCCACGGACCTCGCCGGGCAGGGTGCCGAGGTCATCGTGTCCGATGTGGACGAACGACGCCTCGCCGCGGCCCGCGAACAGGGCTTGTCCCTGGTCCGACCGGACGAGGTGCTCGGCATCGAGGCCGACGTCCTGATCCCGGCCGCGGTCGGCGGCGTGTTCGGCCCGGGCACCGAGGTCAACGCGCCGCTGGTCGTCGGCCCGGCCAACAACCAGCTCACCGGGGACACGGTGGCGGCCGATCTCGCCGCGAAGGGAGTCCTGTGGATCCCGGACTTCGTCGCGAGCGCCGGGGGAGTGGTCTACACGCTCGGCAGGGAAGCCCAAGACCTCACGCACGAACAGGCGCTCGCCCGCGTCGAAAACCTGGAGAACACGACGCGAAGGATCCTCGACGCCGCTTCGGCCAACGGCACCACGCCGTTGGCCGAAGCGGACGCGCTCGCCGAAGCGAGACTCACTTCTGGTGCGGAGCCACGTACTCCTTCGCCTCAGGAGCCTCGAACAGCGGCTTGACGTAGCGGACCCCGCCCTCGGCCGACGCGTCCGGCGTCGCCGCGTACACCTGGCGCGTCGCCGGGGTGCCCGCCTTCGAGAAGTCCAGCGCCGCCACCAGGTCACCCGTGCTCGCCGACGTCGTCTGCTTCAGCGCCGCGGCGATGCCGTCCCGGGTGAGGTCCTTGTTCTCGCAGGCCTTCTTGAGCACCGTCCCCCACACCTCGCCGACCGCGTAGCCGTAGGGGATCCCGCCGTTCGGGGTCTCCTTGTACGCCGCCTTGTACTTCGTCGCGACGTCCTTCGCCTTGGGGATGTCGGCGGAGAACGGCACGCTGCTGGCGACGATCGTCAGCTTGTCCAGCGCGTTCGCCGCCGGGCTCTTCAGCAGCACCGGATCGAACACGGGGTTGTTGCCGAGCACCGGAACGTTCAGCCCGAGCGCCTTGTTCGCCGCGAGGGCCGAACCGGTCTGCGCCGGCGTGGTGGTCAGGACGATGGCCTTGACGCCGTCACCCTTGAGCCCGGTGACGATGTTGGTGAGGTCGTTGTCCGTGGAAGTCACCTTGACCTCCTTGACCGTCAGATTGTGTTTCTTCGCGTAGAACTGCGAGCCGCGCAGGCCGTTCTTGCCGTACTCGCCGTCGATGTAGACGTGCCCGATCGTGTCGCCGTCCTTCACCAGGCCCTGTTCCTGGAAGTACGACAGCCCGTCGATGATCTCCAGGTCGTACGTCGTCCCGACGATCATCACGTACTGGTTGTCGAGTAGTTCCGAAGACCACGACGCGGGCGCGGCGACGGTCTTGTCCGACGCGATGTTCTGTTTCAGCGCGGCCACCACGGGCGAGCCGAGCAACTGCACGAAGCCGAGGACCTTCGGCTCGATCTGCGGATACAGCGTCTTCGCCGTGTCCGCCTTGTAGCCGTGGTCGACGGTCTCCAGCTTGACCTGGCGGCCGCAGGCCCCGCCCGCGGCGTTGAAGTCCTTGGCCCACAACTCGTTCCCCTGGGTGATACCGAGCCCGAGGTTCTTGAACACCCCGGTCTTGTCGGTCATCACGCCGAGGGTGATCTCCGACGCCGTCACGCCTTTGTCGGTCTTGACGCCCGAACCGTCCGCCCCCGAGGACCCCGAGTCGCCCGCCTTCGTGCTGCACGCCGAGAGGGCGAGGACCGCCGCCAGCGCGACGGCCGGATATGTGCGCTTCATTTGTCTTGCTCCTCCGGGAGATGAGGTTTCCTTGCTGACGTGATCCGGCGGCCGATCGCGGCGAGCCCGCCCGGTTCGAAGAGCACCACGAGGATGATCGCGGCGCCGTAGACGAACGAGCTGACCAGGATCGGGGTCAGTGCGCCGTCGCCGGTTCCGGAGAACCAGCCGAGATCGGCGGAGTACAGCGAAAGCACCTGCGGCAGCCCGTTGACGATCAGCGCGCCCACGAGTGCGCCGGGCACCGAGCCGAGTCCCCCGATGATCACCATGGCCAGGAAGGCGATGGAGATGTTGATGCCGTACGTGCCGAATTCGCTCTCGTCGGGTTTGAGGATGTCGAACCACAGCACGGTCATCGCGCCCGCGAGCCCCGCATACGCCGACGAGACGGCGAACGCGCCGGCCTTGGCGCGCGTGACGCTGACGCCCATCACGGACGCGGCGGCCTCGTTGTCCCGCACCGCGCGCCACGACCGGCCGACCCGGCTGCGCACCGCCGCCTTGGCGACCACGAACGCGAGCACGGTCAGCAGCAGGAACAGGTACCAGAGCCGTTCCGCCTGCCGGATCGGCACGCCCATCAGCTCGATTTCGGGGCCGTCGTTGGTGAACGGGAAACCGAACAGCGAGAACGGTTCGGGGCTGCGCCCGGTCGACGTCCCGCCGGTCAGCGTCTCGGCCGACTGTCCGAAGTAGAGCCCGAGGAACACCAGCGAAAGCGACGCGACACCGAGGTAGATCCCGCGCAGCCGTCCGGAAACCGGCGCGAACGCCAGCCCCAGCAGCGCGGCGATGACCACCGCGCCGACCAACGACAGACCTGGATCGAGGCCGAGCCCGAACACGCGCTCGTCGTCGACCGGTCCGGAAAGGACGGTGTACCCGGTCGCCCCCGCCAGCAGGAAGAACGCGTGCGCCAGGGACAACTGCCCGGCCTGCCCGACCAGCATGGTCAGCCCGATCGCGCCGACCCCGCCGATCATCATGTACTGCCCGGCCTTCAGCCAGGCGGCGTCGAGGTACAACGGGATCGCGAGCAGGACGACGAGGAGCGCGATCCAGGCCAGCGCCTTGAGCAGACGTCCGCGATCGCGTTTCGGGGGCGGCGCCGTCGGGGCGGCGGGAGGGGCTTTCACGGCGGTGTCAGACACGTGTGCTCTCCCTCGTCCCGAACAACCCCGACGGCCGCACCACCAGGACCACGAGCATCACCAGGAAGACCGCGCTCTTGGAGAAGTCGAACGACACGTACTGCGCTGAAAGCGCCTCGACCAGCCCGACGACCAGGCCGCCCACCACCGCGCCCGCCGTCGAGTCCAGCCCGCCGAGGATGGCCGCGGGGAACGCCGCGAGCGCGATGGAGTGCGTGCCGCGGGACAGTCCCGCGCCGGAGAAGTCCTGCGTGGCGATGAAGAGCACCGCGACCCCGGCGAGCACGCCGGCGACCACCCACGCCGTCGCCGTCACCCGGGAACTGCGGATGCCCATCAGCGCGGCGGCTTCGCGGTTCTCGGCCTGCGCCCGCATCGCGACGCCCCAGTTGGAGTACTTGAACGCCAAGGTGAACGCGGTGATCAGCACGGCGGCGACGACCAGCGCCACCAGATGCGTGCGGAACAGCGTGATCCCGCCGAGCTGGAACGGTTGCGCGTCCCAAGCGTCGCCGAGGAACGGCAGCGTGACGCCGAGCCGTCGCACGATCTCCTCGGTGATGATCACGTCGACGCCGATCGTCAGCAACGCCAGGCTGTTCGCGTCCGCGTGCCGCGAACGGGACAGCAGGAACCGTTCCAGCAGCAGCGCGAGCAGACCGGCCGAGACGATGCCGACCAGTGAGGCGCCCGCCCAGCCGAGCGATTCGCGCGTCACGACGACCAGATAGCCGCCGAAGAGCACGAGCGAGCCGTGCGCGAAGTTGACCACTTCGGTGGCCTTGAAGATGATCACGAAACCCAGCGCCAGCAACGCGAACACCGCGCCCTTGCCGAGTCCGTTGACCACGAGTTGCAGGAAAGTGTTCACGCCGTGGCCTCCGTGCCGAGATATGCCTTGATCACGTCCGGATCCGACTGGACCTCGGCCGGGGTGCCGTCGGCGATCCGCCTGCCGAAGTCGAGGACGGTGACCCGGTCCGCGATGCCCATCACCAGTCCCATGTCGTGTTCCACCAGCAGGATCGAGATGCCGAGTTCGTCGCGGACGTCGCGGATCGTCCCGGCGAGTTCGGCGGTCTCGGTCGCGTTCATGCCCGCCGCGGGTTCGTCGAGCAGGAGCAGGACCGGTTCGACGGCGAGTGCGCGGGCGAGGTCGACGCGTTTCACGGCGCCGTAGGGCAGCGCGCCGACCGGGAGATCCACCAGCGCGCCGATGCCGAGGAAATCGCAGATCTCCCGCACCCGCGCGGAATGCCGTCGTTCGGCGCGGACCGTCCACGGCAGCCGGAGCCCGCAGGCGAGGAAGCCGCCCTTGGTGAGCGCGTGCCGTCCGAGCATGACGTTGTCGAGCACGGTCGAGCCGGGGGAGAGGGCGGCGTTCTGGAACGACCGGCCGACGCCTAGGCCCGCCAGCCGGTGCGGCGGGAGTCCGGAAAGGACGGCGTCGCCGAGCCGGACGTGGCCGGTGTTCGCCCGGTACAGGCCGCTGATCACGTTGAAACAGCTGGACTTCCCGGCGCCGTTCGGCCCGATGAGCGCGTGCAGCGAACCGGAGCCGACGGTGAAGGAGACGTCGTCGAGCGCCCTGATCCCGCCGAAGCGCAGGGTCACGTTCTCGACGTGCAGTTCGGGAGGCGTCATCCGGCCCACCTCGACAGGCTCCGGCCCGCGAGCTGCTTGCGGGCGTCGGCGGCTTCGGCCTCGGCGGTGGCCTGCGATTCGGCGTGACCGCCGAGGTAGAGCCGCTGGACCTCTTCGCTCGACGCGAGTTCGGCCGTCGTCCCGGCGAGCGCGACCCGGCCCACCTCTAGGACGATCGCGTGATCGGCGACGCGCAACGCCATCACGGCGTTCTGCTCGACCAGCACCACGGCGGTGCCCTGCTCGTGGATCTCGCGGATGATGTCGCCGATCCGCTCGACGATCTTCGGCGCGAGCCCGAGCGAAGGTTCGTCGAGCAGCAGGAGCCGCGGGCCGGACATCAGCGCGCGGCCGATCGCGAGCATCTGCTGCTCACCGCCGGAAAGCAGGCCGGCGCGCTGTTTGGCCCGTTCGGACAGGACCGGGAAGAGCTCGTCGACGCGTTTGCGGGCGGCGGCGCGCTGTTCGGGGGAGCGGGCGCCGATCCCGCCCGCGCGCAGGTTCTCCTCGACCGTCATCCGCGCGAAGACCTGGCGGCCCTCGGGGACGCCGACGACGCCGAGACCGACGATGCGGGCGGGGTCCAGTTTGGTCAGTGGTTTGCCGTCGTAGCGCACCTCGCCGGCGGAAACCGAGCCGCGGTGCATACGCAGCGTGCCCGACACGGTGCGGAGCAGCGTCGACTTCCCGGCACCGTTGCTGCCGAGGACGGCCAGCACTCCATCGGGTGAAACGTCGAGGTCGACCCCGTGCAGTGCGGCCACCGATCGGCCGTACCGCACTTGAAGATCACGGACACTCAGCAAGCCGCCTCCTCCATCCGTGTGACCCGAGTCACGATCGGTGGCGGTCATCCTGCGTTGGCACCCTCCGCCGCGTTACCCCCACCTGGAGACCCACACGGCTACAAAACGGACACAGTGTTTGCTGGTCGCGCGCTGACGGAAACGCCCCGCAGGGCGCGCGACGGTGAAGTCTCCGTCGGGCGCGGGGCGCCCTTGGGGAGACCGTTGTCGCGGGGGTCAGAGGAGGCCGGCTTCGGAGGCCTTGCCGATGGCCTCGACGCGGTTCCGGGCGCCGAGTTTGTGCAGCGCGGACTGCAGATAGGTCTTCACCGTGTTCCGCGCCAGGCCGGTCGATTCCGCGATCTCCGGATTCGTCTGACCCTGCGCCGCCAGCCGGAGGACCTCGTACTCGCGCCGCGTCAGTCCGCTGCGGGCCAGCGCGTCGGACCGCTGGCCGTCGTCGGGGAAGATCCGCGGATCGACGACGCGCTCACCCTTGAGCACCTGCCGCAACGCCGCCACGAGATCCGTCCCGGCGACGTCCTTGAGCAGGCAACCGTGCGCCCCGGAGTCCAGCGCGGCCCGGACGCCCTGATGGTCGCCGTGCGCGGTGAACACGACGATCCGCCCGGCCGGGTGGACACCCCTGAGTTCGGCGATGACCTCGGGCGCGAGCATGTCCGGCAACCGCAGGTCCAGCAGGATCAGCGCCGGTTTCAGTTCACCCGCCCGCCGGATCGCGGCCCGGCCGGTCTCGGCCGAGCCGACCACGGTCATCGCCGGGTCGTAGCGCAGCAGCAGGCTCACCCCGTCGCGGACCACCGGATGGTCGTCCACGACGAGCACCGTCACCGGCGACGGCACGGTTCCGGCACCCAGGCGCGCAGCGTGCAGCCGTCGTCCTCGTCGCGCACCAGACTGACCCGGCCGCCGAGCCGCGCGGCGCGTTCGGCCAGCGCGCGCAGCCCCATCCCGGTCCCCGGCTCGGGCTCTTCGTCTCCGGAGCGATGCCCGGTGCCGTCGTCGGCGACGACCACCTGCACGCCGTCGTCGCTGGGCAGCAGGCTGACCACGACGGACAGCGCTTCGGCGTGTTTCTCCACGTTGAGCAGGCCCTCCCGGACGGCCGCCACCAGCAGGCCGGTGCGTTCGGCGTCCAGCCGGGGCACCGGGGCGAGCTGGACGAAGCGCGCCGGGACGCCGCAGCGCGCCTGGAACGAGCGGCAGTGCTCGGCCAGCTCCACCGGCAGCGCGCGTTCCGGGCTCGACTCCGACAACGCCAGCAACGACTCGCGCAGCGCCCTCGACGCGGCCGAGACGTCACCCTCCAGCCGCCGCAGCCGTGATTCGAGCGCCGGGTTGTCGCTGATGTCCTCGTGCAGGTTCCGGACCTGGACGCCGATGGAGAACAGCAGCGCGCCGACCGAATCGTGCAGCGCGCTCTGCATGCGGAGCCGCTCGGAGGACAGCGCGGTCTCCCGGTCGGCTTCGGCGACCGACGCCAGTTTCAGCGCCCGGCCTGCCTCGGTGGCGATGTCTTCGAGGGACTGGACCGCGTCGTCACCGAAGTCGCGGCGCTCCCGCATGGCGGCGTACGCGATGGCGACGGTCTCCGTCCCGCTCACGATCGGGACGGCGATCATCGCGGCGAGGCCCTCGCCGCGCACCTGCGCGTCGAACTGGTGGGTGATGCTCGGCGAGTTGACGTAGTCGTTGACCCGCACCGGCTTGCCCAGCGCGAGCACCCGCCCGCCGATGCCCTGGCCGATGGGCACGGCGAGGTCCTGCAGCGCGTCCGTGCGGGTGCCCGACATCCAGCGGATCACCGCCTGTTCCGGCCCGGTCAGCTCGGCGACGAAGCCGGAATGCGTGCCGATGGACTCGCGGATCAGTCGCGCGGTGCCGTTGAGCGCGGCGACCCGGTCGAGGGTGGCCAGCAGCTCCTCGCGCTCGCGAAGAAGCCCGCCGAGCACCGCGCTGTGCTCGGCGGCGAGGTCTTCAGCGGCGTGCCGTCTCGCCGTCACGCGCTCACGATCGCATATCGGACGTGGTTTCCGACACACCCGTCCGGAGAGGTTCACCGATGCGTTCTCGTCCGCGGTTGTCTTGAATGGACCCCGTGGAGATCCTGGCCGACGCCGCGACACTGGCGCTGTACACGACCGACGCCTCCAACTACCGGCACGTGCCGAAGGGCGTGGTGCTGCCGCGGGACGTCGACGAGGTGATCGCGGCCGTCGCCGCCTGCCGCGAGGCCGGGCTGCCGGTGATCGCCCGTGGCGGCGGCACCAGCGTCGCGGGCAACTCGTGCGGGCCGGGCGTCGTGATCGACACGTCACGCCACTTCGGCGGGGTCCTCGCCCTCGACCCGGGGGCCCGCACGGCACGCGTCGCCCCGGGCACCGTCCTCGACGACCTCCAGCGGCTCGCCGCGCCGCACGGCCTCCGGTTCGGCCCCGATCCGTCGACGCATTCGCGCTGCACGATCGGCGGGATGATCGGCAACAACGCCTGCGGCTCGCATTCGGTGGCCTGGGGCCGCACGGTCGACGTCGTCCGGGAGCTGGACGTGCTGCTCTACGACGGCACCCGGCTCACCGTCGGGCCGACGTCGCCGTCCGAAGTGGACGCGCGGGCGGCCAGGCCCGGCACCGAAGGCCGGGTCTTCACGGAACTGCGCGCGCTCGTCCACGACAACCTGGCGCTGCTGCGGACGGAGCTGTCGTCGTTCAGCAGGCGGGTGTCCGGCTACGGGCTGGAGCACCTGTTGCCGGAGAACGGTTTCGACGTCGCCAAGGCGCTGGTCGGCAGCGAGGGCACCTGCGTCACCGTGCTGGAGGCGACGGTCTCCCTCGCCGAGGTGCCGAAACGCAAGGTGCTCGCGGTGCTCGGCTTCGAATCCGACATCGCCGCGGCCGACGCGGTCCCGGAGATCCTGCCCTGGTCGCCGTTGACCGTCGAGGGCGTCGACGCGGACCTCGTCGCCCTGCTCGAGCCCGGCCGCGCCGACGGGCTTCCCCCGGGCGGTGCGTGGCTGTTCGTCGAGATGGCCGATCCGGACAAGGCTCGCGGGCTGATCGACGGGCTCCGCGGCGCGCTGACCGGATCCACACTGCTGGACGACGCGGCCGCGCAGAAGCGGCTGTGGCGGATCCGGGAGGAGGGCGCCGGTCTCGCGACCCGGCTCGCCGGGGGCGAAGAGGCCTGGCCGGGCTGGGAGGACGCGGCCGTCCCGCCCGAGCGTCTGGGCGCCTACTTGCGGGAGTTCAAGCAGCTCATGCGCGAGCACGGGCGCAAGAGCGTCGTCTACGGCCACTACGGCGAAGGCTGCCTGCACCTGCGGCTGGACTTCGACCTGCTGTCGCCGCAGGGGATCGCCGGGTTCCGGTCGTTCCTCGAAGAGGCGGCGGACCTGGTCGCCGCGCACGGCGGCTCGTTGTCCGGGGAACACGGTGACGGTCAGGCGCGTTCGGAGCTGCTGTCCCGGATGTACAGTCCCGAAATCCTCGCGCTTTTCGCGCGGTTCAAGGGGATCTTCGATCCGGCGGGCATGATGAACCCCGGCATCCTGGTGAACCCCAGGCCGGTCGACGCCGATCTTCGCGTCCGGCGCGCGCCGCTGGACCTCGAAGACGTCACCGCGCTCGCGTACCCGGAGGACAGGGGGAGTTTCGGGCAGGCGATGCGGCGCTGCGTCGGCGTCGGGAAATGCCGCAACACCACCGGAGCCGGCGTGATGTGCCCGAGCTACCGCGCCACGCGCGAGGAGAAGCACTCCACGCGGGGACGCGCGCATCTGCTCGCCGAAATGGTGAACGGCGAGCTGATCACCGGCGGCTGGCGCTCCGAGGAGGTCGCCGAGGCGCTGGATCTCTGCCTGTCGTGCAAGGGATGCCTGTCCGACTGCCCGGTCGACGTCGACATGGCGACGTACAAGGCGGAATTCCTGCATCAGCACCACAAGGGACGGCTCCGTCCGGCGTCGCACTACTCGATGGGCTGGCTGCCGTTGTGGTTGCGCGCGGCATCGGTCGCGCCCCGGCTGGCGAACACGATGTCGCGCCGGTTTTCCGGGCTGCTGAAGAAGTTCGGCGGGATCGCGCCGGAACGGGAGCTGCCGACCTTCGCCACGGTTCCGTTCACGCGGCGCCGTACGGATCTCAAGCGCTGGGCGACCGGTTCGCGGCGCGTGGTGCTGTGGCCCGACTCGTTCAACAACTACCTCACGCCGGACGTCCTCGACGCCGCGGCCGAGGTGCTCACCGCCGCCGGGTACGACGTCGTCCTGCCCGATCGCGGCGTCTGCTGCGGGCTGACGTGGGTGTCCACCGGGCAGCTGGACGTGGCGAAGAACGTGTTGCGCCGCACGCTTTCCGTCCTCGAACCGTACCTGCGTGCGGGGTATCGGGTGGCGGGTCTGGAGCCGAGTTGCACGGCGCTGTTCCGTGGTGATCTCCCGGCGCTCCTGCCTGGCGACCCGGTCGCGGAGCTGCTCGCCGAACGGACCAGGACCTTCGCCGAACTCGTCGAGGACTCGCCGCTCGAATTCCGGTCTCTGGACGTCGAAGCGCTCAGCCAGGTGCACTGTCACCAGCACGCCGTGCTCGGCTTCGACGCCGACGAGGCCGCGATGCGCGCCGCGGGTGTCCACAATTCCACAATGGACTCGGGCTGCTGTGGACTGGCGGGGAACTTCGGTTTCGAACGCGGGCACTACGACGTTTCCGTCGCCTGCGCCGAAGACCGCATGCTGCCCGCGATCCGTGCCGCGGCCGAGGGCACCGAGGTGGTCGCGGACGGCTTCAGCTGCCGGACGCAGATCGAGCAGCTCGACGGGCGGCGGGCCGTGCACTTGGCGGAGCTGTTGAGGCGCGCGCTGCCTTAGGTGCCGCGATGGGCGTTGCGAAAGCCACTTTCGCAACCTTCAACGTTGCGAAAGTGGCTTTCGCAACGTCGGTGGAGCCAGGGGTCGGCGGCCAGGTCAGGGAGACCGGCGAGCATGTCGCGAAAGCCACTTTCGGGACATCAGACGTCGCGAAAGTGGCTTTCGCGACACCCTGCACCTGGCCGACCGTCCTTACCACTCACGAGACGTGACCGAGGCGCGCGTCCCGTTCCGCGTACTTCTTCAACGTCAGCAGCTGTTTCCGCATCATGACCAGGTCACCCCAGCCGAGCAGGAACTCCTTGACGCGCCCCCGGAATCCCCGAGAGGTCACGACGATGCGGCACAGCATGCGGCACGACCTCTCGTCGATCGGCTCGACCGAGTACGTGACGGCCACCGGGCCGAACAGGTTCTCGGACTTGGCGAAGGTCCGCCCGGTGAGACTGTGCCCACGGTCGACCTCGGTCAGCTCGAACACGATCAGCGTGTCGCCGGGAGCGAGTTCGTCGGCGCCGGGAGTGAGGCTGTCCGGGCTGCGGCGCCCCAGGTTGTCGAGCAGGTCATAGCTGTAGGGCGCGACCGAGATCTGGCAGAGCCAGCGGTAGGCCAGCGCGGCGGGCGCGTGCACGGTGACGGCGCGGTCGAAACGCGCGACAGGGCCGTCCAGCAGGGTGTCCGCCGGCTGCGCGCGGCGGCGTTCTTCCGGGGTCGCGCCCCAGTTCGCGGGTGAGCCGAAGGTCATGGCCGCCTCCGTACGGTGCCGTATGGTTTTCCATACGGTAGCGTACGGGACGTGAAACGGAAGCTCGCACCGGAAGATTGGGCCGACGCGGCGCTCGAAGCGTTGTGCGAGGGCGGGGTCGCCGCGATCGCCGTCGAGCCCATCGCGGCGAAACTCGGGACGACGAAAGGCAGCTTCTACTGGCATTTCGCGAATCGGGGCGCGCTGGTCGAAGCCGCCGTGCGCCGATGGGCCGAGCAGGACACCGAGGCGTTGATCACGCTGCTGGACGGGATCTCGGACCCGGAGCGGAGGCTGCGCGAACTCTTCACCCTCGTCTTCGGATCCACGGACGACGAACGGGCCGAGCTGGCGCTGCTCGCCCACGCCGGTGACCCGGTGATCGGCCCGCCGCTGGCCGAGGTCACCGCGCGACGCGTCGACTTCATCGTCCGGTGTTTCCGGGAAATGGGCCTCCCGGACACCGAATCCCGGCATCGCGGCCTACTGGCGTACACGGCCTTCATCGGCTTGATCCAGGCGCAGCGGGCGAGCGGCGGCACCCTCCTGCCCGCACCGGAACGGCCGGGCTACCTGGAGTTCCTGCGCGGGATTATCACCCGGTGATAAGGATCTTCGGCTCTTCGGGCGGGTGACCGGCCGGATCCTTCCGGCCACGACGGCCGCCGCTCATCATCATGCTCCATGACAGCCACGTATCCCGCGGCGAAGGACGACCCCGCGACCCCCATGGGCGCGATCTACGCCAAATATCCGCCGATGTCCCGGGTCGTCTTCCCCAGCGGCTGCGAAGGCTGGCTGGTGACCCGGTACGAAGACGTCCGCCTGATCTTCTCGGACACGCGGTTCTCCCGGAACCTGCTCGCACCGGGCGCGCCGTGCCTCATCGAACCCGGCGATTTCTCCACCGGTGAGCACAGCATCCTCAACATGGACCCGCCGGATCACACGCGGCTGCGGAAGCTGACGGCGCAGGCCTTCACCGTCCGCCGGATCGCCGGGCTGCGGCCGCGGATCCAGGAGATCGCGGGCACGCTGCTGCGGGCGATGATCGAGCACGGTCCGCCGGTGGATCTGGTGGAGACGTTCGCCTTCCCGCTGCCCACCGCGGTCATGTGCGAGATCCTCGGCGTCCCTTACGAAGGCAGGGAACGGTTTCGCCAATGGTCACGCGTGATCGTCACGCCGACGGCGTACACCCCGGCGGAAGTGGCGCAGGCCCGGCGTGACGGGGCGGACGACATGGCGGCACTCGTCGCCGTCAAGCGGGTGACGCCGGGTGAGGACCTGCTGAGCGTCCTCGTGCACGCACATGACGAGGACGGCGATCGGCTCACCGAGGCCGAATTGATCGATCTGGCCACCCAGCTCCTGCTCGCCGGGCACGAGACCACGGTCAGCCTCATCGCGACCGGGATCGTGCTGCTGGCGGGGCATCCGGACCAGCTCGCCGCGCTGCGTTCGGATCCCAGCCTGACCGAAGGGGCCGTCGAAGAGATCATGCGGTTCGACGGGCCCGCCGACGCGTCGCTGCTCCGGCTCGCGCTGGAGGACGTCGAGCTGAGCGCGGGTGTGGTCCGGCGCGGTGAGGCGGTGCTGGCGCACACGGGTGCGGCGAACCGCGACGAAGCCGCCTTCCCCGGTGCGTCGCGGTTCGACATCCGGCGCCGGAACGCGCCGCAGCTCGGCTTCGGGCACGGCCTCCACTTCTGCCTCGGCGCGGCACTCGCCCGGCTCGAAGGAGAGATCGCGTTCCGCACCCTGCTTGACGGCTTGCCGGGTCTGGATCTCGCGGTGCCCGCTTCGGCCATCGTCTGGCGTCCGCCGCTTTCGATCCGCGGCCCGGAAGCTGTGCCGGTGACGTGGGCTACCACCAAGCGCGGCTGAGGCTCTCCAGCGTCGGTTCTTCCGGCGCCGGAAGAACCTTGAAGTACCAGGTGAAGTTGGAGTAGACGTGCAACAGCGCGTACGCCAGGCAACGCCGGGAGAACCCTTCGTCCGGCTCGACGCCGTATCCGGCCAGCAACCGTCGCAGGAAGTCCTTGTCTCCGCCCGAAACGAACAGCCCGACGGCGACGAAGTCGTACTCGGCCGCACCCCGCATCGCCGGTTCGAAATCGAAGAGCCCGGTCAGCCGCGGGCGTTCGCCGTCGTGGACGACCATGAGATGGTCGCGCATGAATTCGGTGTGCAGCGGGACGACGGGCGGGCTGCCCAGGTCGACCGAGTCGAGGAACGCCGGAATCCGGCCGATCCAAGACTCGTCGAGCCCGGTCTGGCGGTGGTGTTCGACGACTTTCGCGCGCTGCTCGGCGACGAATGCGGCCCAGTCCGGCGGACCGAGGACGTCGAGGCGGGGGTCGTGCAGCGAATGCAGGGCGGCCAGCGCTTCGCCGAGTTCGGGAGCAAGCCGGTGTTTGTCCTCAGTGGACAGTTTCGGCCACGCGTCCTTCAGCGTTTCGCCGCGCAGGCGGTCCATGAGCACATAGCCCCAGCCGTCCCGTTCGCCGGCGTCGCGCACGGCCGGGGTCGGGATCGGCAGTTTCCCGTGCAGGACTTCGAGCATCGTCCGCTCGGTCGGGAGTTCGCCGAGATGCACCGGCGGGAACAGCTTGAGCACCAGATCTTCGCCGACGGCGTAGACCGGCAGCGAGCCTTCGGTGAACGGGACGGCTTCGCCGAAGCCCAGCGACGCCACCGCCGGAAGGAGGTCTTGCCTGGTCAGCGCGTCGAACTCGGCTTCGGTGCTGGCGGGCGGGAACGTGATCACCGCACGACCGTAGAGCAGCGCGCCGTGGACGGCGACGGAATTACCCGCTGCGCTCCAGCAGCGTCCGCGCCGCGCCGAGCACCAGACGGCAGACGTCGTCGGGATCCGCGCTGGCCAGCGGTTCCTTGCCGGTGATGTCGCGGACCAGGCCGATCCCGAGCAGCCAGGCGAGGACGAGGTCGGCCCGCAGGTCCGCGTCGTCGGCGTCGGTCAGCGTGGCGAGCACCTTCGCGTACTCCTCGCCGAGCTGCCGCCGGACCGCGGCGGCGGCGCTGTCGTGACCCGTCGAGCGGAGGTACGCGTCGAGGGTGCGGTCGCGGCCGGTGTCGGACTCCAGCATGCTGCGCAACGCCGTCCCGAGCAGTTCGTCCGGTGGGGTGGTGGCGATCTGCTCGCGTCCGCCGCGCGCCAGGACCTCCTCGAACAGCGCGTCCTTCGAACCGAAGTAGCGGAACAGCAAGGCCTGGTTGGCTCCGGCGAGTTTCGCGATGTCGCGGACGGTCGTCCGGTCGAAACCGCGTTCGGCGAAGAGAGCCGCCGCCGCATCGAGCAGGGCGGCCCTGGTCGCGGCCGCGTCGCGCTTGCGGACCTGCGGTTCTTCCGTCATCGCCAAAGGCTAGCCGGACGTCGCACGGTAGGCGCATTGACGCTCAGCGTGATCATGGTTAGCGTTGTAAGCAGTTGCTTACAAACCGCCGAGCCGGGGGGTTTCCGGACAAATGACCACCACTGACACCGAATTCGTCGCCTATCCCTTCAACGAAGACGCCGGGCTCGAACTCAACGAGGCGTACGCGGCGGCCCGCGCGACCAAGGGCATGCTCCGCGTCCGTCTTCCGCACGGGGAGCCGGCGTGGCTCGCCACCCGGTACGCCGACGCGCGTCTGGTTCTGGGCGACCGCCGCTTCTCCCGTGCGATGGCGGCGGAACGGGACGAGCCGCGGATGGCGCCGGGCAGGCGGCCCGGCGGGATCCTCAGCATGGACCCGCCGGATCACACCCGGCTGCGCACGCTGGTCGCGAAGGCGTTCACCATGCGCCGCGTCGAACTCCTGCGGCCGCGCGTCGCCGAGCTGGCGGCGGGCCTGATCCAGGACATGAAGGCCAAGGGCCAGCCCGCCGACCTGGTCGAGGACTACGCGCTGCCGATCCCGGTCGCGGTGATCTGCGAGCTGCTCGGCGTCCCGGTCGAGGACCGGCCGAAGTTCCGCGTATGGAGCGACGCCGCGCTGTCGACCAGCCCGCTGACCACCGAAGAGATGATGGCCAACCAGGACGAGCTGCGGGCGTACATGCACGTTCTCGTCGAGCAGCATCGCGCCGAACCCCAGGACGACCTGATGACCGCGCTGATCGAGGCGCGCGACGTCCGCGACCGGCTGACCGAGCTGGAACTGGTCGACCTGTGCATCGGCATCCTGGTCGCCGGGCACGAGACCACCGCCAGCCAGATCCCCAACTTCGTCTACGCCCTGCTCGAACAGCCGGACCAGCTCGCCCGCCTCCGCGCGGACCTGGACCTGATCCCGGCCGCGGTCGAGGAACTGCTCCGGTTCATCCCGCTGGGTGCCGGAGCCGGGTTCGCCCGGTACGCCACCGAAGACGTCCAGGTGGGTGACGTGCTCGTGAAGGAGGGCGAGCCGGTGATGGTCGCGATCGGCGCCGCGAACCGGGACGGGCTCCAGTTCACGTCCGCGGAGACCCTCGAATTCGACCGGGAATCCAACCCCCACCTCGGTTTCGGCCACGGCGTGCACCACTGCCTCGGCGCTCCGCTGGCGAGGCTGGAACTGCAGGAGGCTCTGCGGGCATTGCTGCGCGATCTCCCCGGGCTGCGCCTCGACGGCGATATCGTGTGGAAGACGCAGATGCTGGTGCGGGGGCCCCGCTCCATGCCGATCGGATGGTGAGCATGAGCTGGAAAGTCGACGTCGATGGCGACACGTGCATCGGCTCGGGAATGTGCGCCGCGCTGAAGCCGGAGGTCTTCGTGCTCGAAGGTGCCACGGCGACGGTGGTCACGGGCGAGGTGGAGCCGGACGAGACGGTGCTCGACGCGGCGGATTCGTGCCCCGCGATGGCCATCGAGGTGACGGAGAAGGGTGAGGTGATCGGGCCGCGGCCCTGATGACCGCTCGTTAATGCGTGGCGGTCGCCGGTGAACAGGCGTAGGACGACAGGGTGAGCGATGACGGCTTGACCCTCCGCACTCTGACCACCGACGACCTGCCCGCGTTCGCGGAACTGCTCGCGAGCGCCTTCCTGACCGATCCGACGGAAGGCCTGAAACACCGCGAAAGGCTGGTGTTCGAGCCGGACCGCACGCACGGTGTGTTCGACGGCGACGACCTCATCGGGGTGGGGGAACTGCTCACCCGCAAGATCACCGTTCCGGGGGCCGGACAGACGCCGTTCGCCGGGGTGACGTCGGTCGCCGTCGCGCCGGGGCACCGCAGGCGGGGCGTGCTCACCCGGGTCATGCGGGCGCAATTGCACGGCCTGCACGAAGACGGCGGCGAACCGATCGCCGCGTTGTGGGCGTCCGAAGCGGTCATCTACCCCCGATTCGGTTACGGTCTCGCGGCGCAGTTCCACCGCACGAAGGTGCGCGCCAAGTCCGCGTTCCGGCCCGGCGTCGAGCTCGAAGCCGAACGAGTACGCGAAGTCGCGCGGAAACAGGCGATCCCGCTGATCAAGGCGATCTACGAAAAGGAAGCGCCACAACGGGTCGGCGCCCTCGACCGGCCCGAGTCGGCCTGGGAGTTCGTACTCGACGACCCGGAGTACCGCCGCCATGGGGCGACCGCGCTGAAGTTCGCCGTGCTCCCGGACGGCTACGTGATCTACCGGCTGAAGAACGACTGGAACGAGGAAGGCCCGCGAGGAATTCTGACGGTGCAGGAACTGGTCGCGACCACTCCGGAGGCGTACGCGACGTTGTATCGCTTCCTGCTCGACTACGACCTGGTGTTCACGGTGGAGGGGTTCGCCGCCCTCGACGAGCCGCTCGTCCATCTGCTCGCCAATCCCCGTGCCATGAACCGGTCCGCCGGTGACTCCTTGTGGCTCCGGCTCGTCGACGTCGACCGCGGCCTCGTCACCCGGCGCTACGGTGCTCCGGTGGATCTCGTGCTCGGCGTGCGTGACGCCTTCTGTCCGTGGAACACCGGGAACTGGCGGCTCGTCACCGACGCCGGCGGGAACGCCGAGGTGACGCGCGTGGAGGACGCGCCGGATCTCGAACTGGGCGTGGACGACCTCGGCGCGATCTTCCTCGGTGGCACCAGGCCCAGCACGCTGGCCGCGGCGGGCCGGATCAGGGAGCGGACCGCCGGCGCCGTCGCCCGGGCGACGGCCGCGTTCGCCTCCGACCGCGAGCCGTCCTGCGTCGAATCCTTCTAGCATTACCTGCCGGGTAATCGACTTCGCGTGGTCGCTCTTGCCAAGGTGACCAGGTGCGAAAAATCAAGAGATTCGTTGGTGTGGCGGCGGTTCTGCTCGGTGCGACGGTGATGGGAAGCGGGACGGCGGTGGCTGAGACGACCGAAGGCTGTGCACTTCCGAAGCAGCTCGGAGACCTGGTCGAAGGCGCGGTGTCACCGTCCGCCTGCGCCTTCATCGTCAAACAGACCGAATTCGGAGCCATGCGCTCGGACACGCCCGAAGCGCGGGAGGCCCGCGTTCGGCTGTACGGCACCATTTTCGCCGCGGACGGGACACTCGCGGAATCGGGCAGCGCCGCGCCGGTCCAAGGCAGGGCGAACATCGAGAACAGCCTGCGCACCCTGCTGGGCGCGTTCCCGACGTTCCGGTTCACGCCGGTGAGGATCTCGGTGAACGGCGACGCCGTCTTCTACGAAGCGGACAACGAAGCGGTGATCCACGGCCGGATGGTGCGGTACCCGGCCGTCTACCGGGTGGTGCTCGAGAACGGCGAGGTCACCCAAGGCCGCCGCTACCACGATCGGACGGAATGGTTCCGCCCGCTGGAGAACGACGGCCTTCGCGAACTGTTCGCCGGTGTCGGCGACAACTGTCCGCGGCCGGGGCCGGCCTTCACCGGGCCGGGGCTGACCGCACCGGTTACGGACCCGGCGTGCCATCTCGCTTACCTCGGCAGGCTTTCGGGCGCGATGACCGACGTCCGGCTGGCACCCGATCAGGTGGCGGGGGAGTTCCGGGAGTATCGCGGGACCGTGCGGGCGAAGGGGCGGACGATCGACTTCGGAATGGTCGTGGGCACCGGCTCCGGCGTTCTCCGCTACTACTTCGACACGCTTCCGCTGAGCTACGACGACGCGGAAATGGCCGCCTTGTTCACCAAGCTGATCACGGGTGCAGCACCCCCTGCTCGGTGACGACCGCGGTGACCAGTTCGAACGGCGTCACGTCGAAGGCCGGGTTGAACACCTCCGCGCCTTCGGGAGCGACCTTCGTGCCACCGAAACCCAGGACCTCGCCGGGATCGCGCTCCTCGATCACGATCCCGGCGCCGTCCGGCATCGCGGTGTCCACAGTGGACGAAGGGGCGACGACCACGAACGGGATCCCGTGGTGCTTCGCCGCGATCGCCAGGCCGTAGGTGCCGATCTTGTTGGCGACGTCGCCGTTGGCGGCGATCCGGTCGGCGCCGACGAGCACGCAGTCGACGAGGCCGCGGCTCATCGCGGCGGCGGCCGCGCCGTCGGGCTGGATCCGGTACGGGACACCGGCTTCGGCCAGCTCCCACGCGGTCAGGCGGGCGCCCTGCAGCAGCGGCCTGGTCTCGTCGACCAGCACGGACTCGACCAGGCCGCGGGCCTGAAGATGCCAGACGACGCCGAGCGCGCTGCCCCAGGCGACCGTGGCGAGGTGGCCCGCGTTGCAGTGACTGAGCAGCCGCAACGGCCGCCGCTCACAGTGTTCGAGCACCACTGCGGCCGCCAGCCGGGAGGCTTCGTGGTTGATCCGCTCGTCCTCGTCGAGGATCGCCAGCGCTTCGGCGAGGACGGCGTCCGGCCCCTCCGGGAGCTTCGCGAGGGCGCGGGAGACACCCCAGCTCAGGTTGACCGCCGTCGGCCGGGCCTGGGCGACACGATGCGCCTCGGCCTCGACGTCACCTCCCGCGCGGGTCGCGAGCACGACACCGAGCGCCCCCGCCGCGCCGAGCGCCGGCGCGCCGCGCACCGCCAGCCGCTGGATGGCGTCGACGAGCTCGCCGACCGTGCGCAGTTCGAGCAGGCGATACTCGGCGGGCAGGACGGTCTGGTCGATGATCGTGACCGCGTCACCGGTCCAGTCGATCGTCCTGCGCATGACTCCCCCGTGAAATCCGGTTGTCCCGTCGCGACCGCCTCGGTGAGGATGCGGCCCGTGACCATTCAACGCCACCATCCGCCCGGTCTGCACCCCACGCCCACCTACCACCACGTGACCATCGTCGAAGGACGGCGGGACGTCCACCTCGCCGGCCAGTGCCCGCTCGCCGAAGACGGCAAGGTCGTCGACGGCGACGTGCTCGCCCAGGTCGACCAGGTCGTCGCGAACACCGCCGCCGCGCTCGCCTTCGCCAAGGCGACCCCCGCCGACGTCGTGCGCACGGTGATCTACGTGGTCACCCCGGACGCCGACGTGCTCTCGGCCGTATGGGACCGGTTCGTGGAGTCGGAGATCGGCGAGGCCTTCACCACCGCGAGCACCCTGCTCGGCGTCGCGCAGCTCGGGTATCCCGGGCAGCTCGTCGAGCTCGACGTCACCGCCGCCACGGCCTGACCGCGCTCGGCTGTCTCCGCCGGATTCCGTAGCCAGGCCGAAGGCGTATCTCGCGTGATCAGACAGCGAACTCACGTGTACGCCGTCTGATCACGCGAGTTCGCATATCGGCCCGGCTCCCCGGCTCCGGCTCGGTCGTCAGAGACCCGCCATCAGATCGGTCTCGGTGATACCCGGCCCCTGCCCGGCGCGGATGAACCACTCGACGCCGAACGCCTGCGCGAAGGCCTCGTCCGGCATCGCGAGGAAGAACGAATCCTCACTGATCTGGCTGGCGTGCGCACGCATCGCGGCCCGCTTGGCCGGCAGATACGCGGTGACGTCGACCCTCGCCGTCAGGACCGCTTCCGGTTTGCCGAACTCGGAGCCGTCTTCGAAATCGGGGAGATCCTCCGCCTTCATTTGCCCCGTGCGCACCGCCTCCTCCATGCCGCGGCGCATCTCGTCACTGTTGCTCGTCGCCTCGTAGACCCGCGGCGTGCCCGCCAGCTCGGCCGCGCGCATGCCGACGCGATGCACCTGAATGTGGTCCGGATGCCCGTAGCCGCCGTTGTCGTCGTAAACGGTCAGGACGTCGGCCTGCTCCTCGCGCAGGATCGCGGCCAGGCGCTGCGCGGCCTCCTCGACGTCGGCCTGCCAGAACGTGCCGGGCTCGTCGTTGCGCGGCTCGCCCATCATGCCGGAATCGGTGTACCCCAGGAACTCCACCCGCTTGGCCCCCAGGACCTCGGCGGAAGCGTGCGTCTCCTGCACGCGGCGCTGCCACAACTCCTCTCCGTCGTCGAGGAACCCGTCCGGCACCTCGCCGACCTCCCCCCTGGTCGCGACGACGAGCACGACACGGTGACCTTCCTCGAAGGCCTTGCGCATGACGCCGCCCGCGACGATGCACTCGTCGTCGGGGTGGGCGTGAAAACTCACCAATGTGGCCATGCTGGGGAAACTACCGGGAGGCACCGACATATTCCGGTGCTTCGCCCACAGCGAAGAGCTCGTGAGTGTTCTAACCAAGGATGTCTTGAGTACCTACTGGCTCCAGGCCCCCCGGGGGTGTGTCGCGAAAGCCACTTTCGGGACATCAGACGTCGCGAAAGTGGCTTTCGCGACATGCTCGCCAGGACGGTGTCGTGCCCGGCCACGGCCGACGTTGCGAAAGCCACTTTCGCAACGCTGAAGGTTGCGAAAGTGGCTTTCGCAACCCCCGGCCCAGCCAGCACCCAACAGGATCCCCGCACTACAGGACGACACGCGAAACGCCGCCCGTGGCCCTAACCGTCCTTACCACTCACGAGCCCAACGCCCACTCACGCCGGAAAGACCCGCCCCAGGAACTCCAGCGTCAGCGCCCAAGCCGCCGCGGCGGGCTCCGGCTGGTGGAACATCGGCGCCACGTGGTTGTGGAACGCGTGCCCCGCACCCTCGTGGATGTGGATCTCCGCCCCGTCGTGCGAGGCGACCGCGTCGGCAAGGCGACGCACGCCTTCGACGGGGATGTAGGGATCCTCGCCGCCGAACTGGAACTGGATCGGGCAGGTGATCTCGTCCAGCAACGGGAGTTGCTCCGGAACGCGCGAGCCGTAGTACGAGACCGCGACATCCGGGTCCCCTTCGGCGGCGGCCGCGTACGCCATCGAACCGCCGAGGCAGAAACCGAAGAGGCCGGCGCGGCCGTCGGTCTCGGGCAGTTCGCGCAGCGTCGCGAGGGTCGCGAGCACGTCGGTGACGGCGCGCGCCGGGTCGAGCTGTCCGGCGACGGCCATCGAGGCCGAGACCCCGGCTTCGTCGTGCGTGGCCGACCAGCCGGGGGAGATCCGCCAGAACAGTTCGGGCACGGCGACGACGTAGCCGAGGGCGGCCAGGTCGGCGGCGACCGACTTGAGGTAGTCGTCGAGACCGAAGATCTCCTGGATCAGCACCAGTCCCGGGCCGGAGCCGGATTCGGGCAGCCAGAGCGGGGCGTCGAACGAGCCGTCGGCGACGGTCACCTTGGTCATCGGGTTCCTTCCAGTGCGCGCACGAGGCAGTCCGCCACCAGGGCGGCCTGTGTGCCGTCGGGGTCGAGGTCGGGATCGAAGATGGTCAGCTCCAGCCCGGCGGCGCCGGGGATCGCGAGCAGGCCGCGGAGCAGTTCGACGAGCTTGTCCGGGCTGAGCCCGCCGGGATCGGGACTGTCCACAGCGGACACGAACTCCGGGTCGAGCGTGTCGATGTCGACGTGGATCCAGAAACCGTCCAGCGGCGCGAAGATCTCGCGGGCGGCGGCGAGCGCGCCGCCGGTGCCGGACGCCATGATCTCCTGGCTGGTCACGACGCGCAGCCCCGCGTCCCGCGCCTCGGCGGACTCCTCCGCGCGAACGCCGAGCACGAGGACGTCCTCGTCACGGACGTACGGCCCCAGACCGTCCACATCGGCCAGTTCGGCTTGGCCGCGGCCGGTGACGACGGCGAGGGCCTCACCGCCCACGTTGGCGACGTGATCGGAATTGCCGAGATGCCGGAAGTCGTCGTGGCCGTCGAAGTAGACGATGCCGAAGCGTCCTTCGCGACGCAGAGTCAGCATCGCGGCGAGCGCGATCGAACAGTCGCCGCCGAGCACCACCGGGAAGCCGCCGTCCGCGCGGATCTTCGCCAGCCGGCCGGCGAGGGCCGCGGTGTAGGTCGCGATCCCGTCCGCGTTGCGCACCCCGCCGCCGGGCGACCAAGCGGGCAGATAGCGCGGCGGGGTGACGACGCCGCCGTCCCTGGCGCCCAAACGGGTGAGCAGACCCTGGTCGCGCAGCGCGCCCGGTGCCTTGTAGCAGCCGGGGACCACACCTTCGGCGGGCGGGCGCAGTCCGAGATTGGACGGTGCGTCGAGCAGTACGAAATTCCCCATGCCCCCACCGTAGTAGTGACGCCTGGTGTCACGCCGTCCGTCCCTTTAGGTTGAAGGAACGGACAGAGGAGGCTCAATGGCGGAGCGGACCAAGTACATCCTCGACGAAGCGGACATGCCGGCCCGGTGGTACAACATCGTCCCGGATCTGCCGGAGCCGCCACCGCCGCCACTGCATCCGGGCACCCGCGAGCCGGTCGGCCCGGACGACCTCGCACCCCTGTTCCCGCAGGCGCTCATCGCACAGGAAGTCAGCACCGAACGGTACATCGACATCCCGGAAGAGGTCCTCGACGTCTACCGCCTCTGGCGGCCGTCCCCGCTGTACCGTGCGAGGCGGCTGGAGAAGGCGCTCGGCACCCCCGCCCGCATCTACTACAAGTACGAAGGCGTCAGCCCGGTCGGCTCGCACAAGCCCAACACCGCCGTCCCGCAGGCGTTCTACAACGCGGCGGAGGGGGTCACCAGGCTGACCACGGAGACCGGCGCCGGACAGTGGGGAAGCGCGCTCGCGTTCGCGTGCGCCACCTTCGGGCTCGAATGCGAGGTGTGGCAGGTCCGCGCTTCGTTCGACCAGAAGCCGTATCGCAAGCTGATGATGGAGACCTTCGGCGCGACGGTGCATCCGAGCCCGTCCGAGCTGACCGAATCCGGCCGCGCGATCCTGGCCGCGGACCCGGCCTCGACCGGGAGCCTCGGCATCGCGATCAGCGAGGCGGTCGAGCAGGCGGCGCAGGCGGAGAACACGCGTTACGCGCTCGGCAGCGTGCTCAACCACGTGCTGCTGCACCAGACGATCATCGGCGAAGAGGCGCTCAAACAGTTCGAACTGGCCGGGGACACCCCGGACGTCCTCGTCGGCTGCACCGGCGGCGGATCCAACTTCGGCGGGCTCGCCTTCCCGTTCCTGCGCGAGAAACTCGCCGGCCGGATGGACCCGGTGATCCGCGCGGTCGAACCGGCCGCCTGCCCGACGCTCACCCGCGGGAAGTACGCGTACGACTTCGGGGACACCGCCGGGTTGACGCCGTTGCTGAAGATGCACACGCTCGGTCACGACTTCATCCCCGACCCGATCCACGCCGGCGGCCTGCGCTACCACGGGATGTCGCCGCTGATCTCGCATATCTACGAGCTCGGCCTGATCGACGCGGTAGCCATCGGGCAAGAGGACTGTTTCGCGGCAGGCGTGCGGTTCGCCCGCGCGGAGGGCATCATCCCCGCGCCCGAGCCGACTCACGCGCTCGCCGCGTGCATCCAGGAAGCGTTGCGGTGTAAGGAAACCGGCGAGGAGAAGGTGATTCTGACCGCGCTGTGCGGGCACGCGCACCTCGACCTCCCGGCGTACGGCGCGTACCTGGCGGGCGAGATCTCCGACCACGCGCTGCCCGAGGAGGCCCTCGAAAAGTCCCTCGCCGGCCTTCCGTAGCCCCTCGCGCGGATGTCATGAAAGGGTCGTTCCTGACATTCGGGAGGGGGTCAGCCGCACTGTGTGGATTTTGGTGCGTTGGAGGACCCGAAATCCACACAGTCCGGCGAGACCGTCCCTGTCACGACCGGTTCAGGAGGGGTGTGTGGAAATAGGGACACTCAACGTCCCTATTTCCACGCGCCCCAACCTGCGCCACCTTTGCCTTACCTCTCAATAGAACGACCCATCGAATGCCCGAATCGGGCACTGCAGTCTCGGGAAGTGTCCCTTGTGGATAGTCAGGTACTTGCACGCGCAAGGACCGCATCCAGAGGACGAAACGCGAGGGTCAGCCGGTCACCTGGTAACCCGAAGTCCGGTTCCGCCCGGTGTTCTTCGCCTCGTAGAGCGCCCGGTCCGCGACGGCGATCACCGCGTCCAGATCGCTGACGCCCGGCCGGTCGGCGAGGCCGATCGACACGGTGACGTGCTCGGGCAGGTCACCGGCACGCGTGGCCACGCTCGACCGGATCCGTTCCGCGATCGCGTGGGCGTGGACGGCGGGCGTGCCGGGCAGCAGGACGACGAACTCCTCGCCGCCGAACCGCCCGACCAGATCCGTGCCGCGCACCTCGGTGCGGAGCGTTTCCGCGATCGCCGCCAGGTACCGGTCGCCGACCAGATGCCCGTGCCGGTCGTTGATCAGCTTGAACCGGTCGACGTCGACCATCAGCAGGCTGGTGTGCCGCCCCGCGCGCCGCGCGCGGTCGAGTTCGTCGGCCGCCGCTTCGCGCCACGCCTTGGCGTTGAGCAGCCCGGTCTTGGCGTCGCTGCGCGCCTGCCGTTTCAGTTGCCGCAGCAGGACGCCGCGATGCAGCACCAGTGTGATCCCGACGACCAGCAGCAGCACCACGGGCCAGTCCCGCAACGCCCACGCGACGATGACGCCGAGCGCGATCGTCGCCGCTTCGAGCGCGTATTCGAAGGGCTTCGCCAGCGCGTCGCGCAGCCGCTCGTGCGGCGTGCCGTAGTACACCGCGATGGTCATGAGAACGGTGTTGACCAGCAGGAACACCCCGCCCGCCGCGACGATCGACCCGAACGAGGCGACGTCGCGGGGGAGTACGTCGAACGGGGCCGCGTACCGGGAGAGGAAGGCGGCGGCCGCGAAACCCGAGAGCACGGTCGCCGAGGTGGAGAACATCCGCCGGAACAACGGGTTCGGCTGCCCGCGGAACCAGCGGTAGAAGAACGACACGGCGATGACCATCGCGGCGAGCGCCGGGTGCACCAGCAGCACGGCGGCGAAGGTCCAGACGCTGTCGAGCGAGATGTGCGGCGTGCCCGCGAACCGCTCCCGCACCCGCTCGACCGGGCGTGACAACTCCGTGTATGCCACGGCGCTGACGATCAGGATGGCGAACGGGAGGGCGTCGCCCTGAGTGAACGGGATGCGGACCAGAGACCAGGCGGATCCGGCGATCGCCGCGACGTCCACCAGGAGGACGAAGCCGATCAAACCGCGGTGGGGTAGCCGCCACAGCGCCCAATTCGTTAGCGCCACGGAGACGAACGTAATCGGTTGGATACTAGGTGTCACTACGCTGTATGGGTAGGCGTGGGTGCACCACGCGTGACCGGATCGGGGAAGTGGAGGGGGTGAGCTCCATGCGCGGGCAGAACTGGTGAGTACCCGGTTCCGGTCAAAGGGGGTGAAGCGGGGCCACGTGGCGCCAAGCCCGGGTGGCCGGAACAGCCACTACGAGACCGGCGAGTGCGATGACCGAGACCGTCGTCGCGGGTGAACCGAGTACGCCGACGAGCAGGCCGCCGGCGATCAGCCCGATTCCCTGCACGGCGATGAGTCCCGACCCGGCGAGGCCGAACGCCTGGCCTCGTTCGGTGTCGGGTACCAGCCGCATGAACGTGGTGCTCGCGGTGACCTGGTAGGCCGCGCACATCCCGGACAGCACCAGCAGTCCGGCGGCGTAGGGGAGCGACGGCCGGAACCAGAACCCCGCGAGCGGCACGATCGCGCCGAGCGCCAGCACGCCGACCAGGCGCAACCGGACTTCCGGCCGCACCAGACGGCCCAGTACGAACACCCCGAGCACGATCCCCGCGGGATGCGCCGCGAGCAGCAGCCCCGCCGTCACCGCGCCACCGCCGATCTCCGCGGCGTAGGGCACGGCGAGCCCTTCCGGCACGATCACGAAACCCGCCAGCCATGCCAGGCCGACCAGCGCGCGCAGCCGTCGGTCGTGCCAGATCGTGCGGGCGCCCGCACGAAGCCGCCGCAGGGTCGACGTCGCCGGTCCGCTCGCGCCCGAAGCGGGCCGGGCGCGGACACCGAGCCGCAGGACGATCGCCGAGACGGCGAATGTCGCAGCGTCGATCGCCAGCCCGCGTCCCGGCCCGATCGCGGCGATCACCACGCCGCCCAACGCGAAACCGGCGAGCTGGCCGATCTGGTTGGTCATCTTCAGCAGCGACTGACCGAGTACGTAGGAATCCCCGGTGAGCACCGACGGGAGGACCGCGGCCTGCGCGGCGGTGAACGGCGCGTTGGCTAGCTGCACCACCACCAGCACGGCGGCGAGCACGGGCAACGGGATGCCGGGGACGGCGAGCACCGCGACCAGGAGCGCGCGGACGACGTCGGAGCAGACCATCACCGCGCGGCGCGGGAACCGGTCGGCCAGGCCGCCGAGCAGCGGCCCGCCGATCAGGTCGGGCAGGTAGGTGAGCGCGTAGGTCAGCGCGGGCCAGGTCGCCGAACCGGTCCGCTGGAACACCAGCACCGACAGGGCGACCCTGGCCACCTGATCACCGAGGATCGACTGGAGTTCCGCGAACCAGATCGCCCGCAGTTCGCCGACCGCGAGGATCTGCCGGAAGGTCGCCTTGGACTCCACGAGGTGACCACCCCCGCTCGATCGGGTGAGTCACTCACCGTACCGCCCCGCACGCGTGCGGTGAACCCTCAAAGCGCGTGAAGGCCCCCTTCCCTCGGCTCAGCCGAGGGAAGGGGGCCTTCACGCGCTAAGGGCTATTCCGTGCCGCAGGTGATCTTCGGCTGCGGGTTGTAGTGCACGTTCCGGGTGTGCCGCCGGATCTCGCGGCCGGTCGCGGCGTCCTTGATGACCCGGGTGTCCGACGTGGTGAAACCGGGCGCGCCGTTGCTGGGCTTGCAGTTCTCGGCGGGGCCGGGCTTCGTCGGCGGCTCGGACGGGTTGGTGCGGCCGCCCGGGATCGACTCGACGGTGTACTTCTTGGTGCCCCACAGCCGGATCGTGATGTCCGACGGCGTCCAGATGGTCTGGATCGCGACACCGGTGTCCGTGTCGTTGGTGAACTTCAGGTCGATTACGCTGCCGCCACTGTGGTTCTGGAACACGGTCGCCTCGCGCGCGGCGGGGTAACGGCTGATGTAGTAGCTGTGTTCCTTGTGCTCGGTGTCCTTCATACCGGCGAAGTACGAGGCGTTGTACAGCGTGGTCGCGAACTGCGAGATCCCGCCGCCGACCTCGCGGCCGGGCGCGCCGTCCTTGATGACACCGGCCTCGACGTAACCCTGCGCCGTGCCGCGCGGCCCGGTGAACCCGTTGAGGCTGAACGTCTCGCCCGGTTTCACGATGGCGCCGTTGACCTTCTGCGCCACGACCCGGATGTTCGTCCCCGAGTCCGGCGCGAACCCGCCGGTCTTGAACTCGCTGACGACCTCCTTGATGCCGAGCTGGTTCGCCTGCTCGGTGGTCACCTTGGCCGGGGTCTTCTTGTAGGTCACCGGCAGCTCGCGGGGCGCGGCGCGCTTGAGCACGTCGAGCACCGGCTTGAGGCTCGGCTCCCAGTCGACGACGTTGGCGTCCTCGGAGGGCTGCACGGTCGGCTTGCCGCCTTCGAAGACGATCTGCGCGTCCTTGCCCTCCTTCTCGGTGGACTTCAGCTGCGGGCCCGCGGCCTCGATGATCTTGTTGTTGTCCACCTTCGGGTTCAGCACCCCGCCGTCGACCGGCTCGAAGGTCAGCGCGGCCGCGATCTGCGCGGGTTTGACGACGGCGTCCTTGCCCTCGCCCTTGATGACCATCGGCGACGCCACGGCGGGCTTCGCGACCTGCTCGAGAGCGGCGTGGACGGCCTCCGGCGAGACCTTGACCGGGGTCTGGGTGACCGCGAGCGTGAGCGGCTCGCCACCGGCCCAGCGCTCCAGGATGGTCTTCTTGGCGGCGTCGAGGTCGAGCTTCCGCCCGGTCTTCGGCTCGACGGCGACCGGCTTGGCCTCCTCGAAGCGCACGGTGCCCTCGATCGGGTCGCGATCGACCTTGTCGCGCAGGTTCTCCAGCGCGGCGGTGAGCTTGGCGTCGTCGGTCTGGGTGACGACGCCGACCTCGGTGGTCGAGAAGAACGACGCGATCCGGGTGAACGGGTTCAGCGGCTGGTCACCGGCCTGGTCGAGGGTGGCGGGCCAGTCGAGGCGCAGGCCGGCGTTGTTCGGCGCCAGCGACTCCTCGGCGTCGCCAGCGACGACCTTCACCGGCCGGGTCAGCCGCGGCTCGATACCGCCGCGGAGCTCCTTCTCGGCCGCCGTGCGGTCCATCCCGCCGACGTCGACCCCGGCGACGGTGACGCCGCGGGGGACGCTGCCCTGGGAGACCAGCACGTCGAGGGCGTACGCGACGACCAGCAGGCCGAACACTCCGCCGCCGATGAAGGCGGCCTTGCGGTAGCTGCGACGGCGCTTCGGTGGCGCGGGGGCCTCCGGCGTGGCAGACTCCGCGAACCCGGGCGTGACGACCGGGAGAATGTCCGTCTGCTCAGCGTGGGACTCGGGCCAGCGCGGTTCCTGCGGCAACTCTCCACCCTCCACGGTCCGGCGAGGCCGGGCGTCGTGATCGAACATCCGGGCCTTCCACACGTTCCGGACGTAGGTTCAAGATACGGGGCGCGTTTTGTGGTCGTGCAACTCGCCCGGTTGGGTGAGCGGGTCACTCCGTCGGGTGGTCACTGGGCGTCAGGTTCCGGATTTTCGCCCACTCTGGCGAGAAAGTCGAAGTCACAGCCCTCATCGGCTTGCGTGATGTGTTCGGCGTACAACGCGCCGTAACCCCGTTCGTACCGCGGAGCGGGCGTGGTCCACTCCGCCCGGCGACGTTGCAATTCCGCATCATCGACGTCGAGGCTCAGCCGTCGCGAAGGGACGTCCAAAGTGATCGGATCACCGTCGCGGACCAGCGCGAGCGGCCCGCCCACATGGGATTCCGGCGCGACGTGCAGAACGCACGCGCCGTAACTGGTCCCGCTCATCCTGGCGTCGGACACCCGGACCATGTCCCGGACGCCCTTGGCCAGCAGGTGATCCGGCAGCGGCAGCATCCCGTATTCGGGCATTCCGGGCCCGCCGAGCGGGCCGGATCCGCGCAGTACGAGGACCGAGTCCTCGGTGATGCCGAGCGAGGGGTCGTTGATGCGGTTCTTCAGGTCTTTGTAGTCGTCGAAGACCACCGCGGGTCCAGTGTGGACGAGCAGCCGGGGTTCGGCGGCGATGTGCTTGATCACCGCTCCCGACGGCGCGAGATTTCCCCGCAGCACCGCGACTCCGCCTTCGGCCGCGACCGGGTTGTCACGCGTGCGGATGACGTCGTCGTTGTGCACCCGCGCGGTTTTCAGGGTCTCGCCGAGGGTCCGGCCGGTGACGGTGATCCGATCGGTGTGCAGCAGGTCGGTCAGCCGGGAGAGCAGGCCGGGCAGCCCGCCCGCGTAATAGAAGTCCTCCATCAGCCAGTCGCCGCCCGGCCTGATGTTCGCCAGCACGGGGACCCGGCGCGCGATCGCGTCGAAATCGTCCACGGACAACGGGATCCGCGCACGACCGGCCATCGCGATCAGATGGATGACGGCGTTGGTGGAGCCGCCCAGCGCCAGCACGGTGGTGATCGCGTCGGCGTACGCGCGCTCGTCGAGGATCTTCGTGATGGTGAGGTCCTCCCGGACCATCTCGACGACCCGCGCGCCGCTCGCCGCGGCCATCCGGTGGTGCGCCGAGTCGACGGCGGGGATCGACGCCGCGCCGGGCAACGTCAGCCCGAGCACTTCGGCCACCGACATCATCGTGGACGCGGTGCCCATCGTCATACAGGTTCCGGGAGAACGGGCCAGCCCACGCTCCAATTCGGACAGTTCGTCGTCGCCGATCAGCCCGGCCCGCTTGTCGTCCCAGTACTTCCACATGTCGGTGCCGCTGCCGAGCACTTCGTTCCGCCAGTGCCCGCGCAGCATCGGGCCGGCGGGGACGAAGATCGCGGGCAGTCCCGCGCTCGCCGCGCCCATCAGCAACGCCGGTGTCGTCTTGTCGCAGCCGCCCATGAGCACCGCGCCGTCGACGGGGTAGGACCGCAGGATCTCTTCGGTCTCCATCGAAAGCAGGTTCCGGTAGAGCATCGGTGTCGGTTTCTGAAAGGTCTCCGACAGCGTCGCGACCGGGAACTCCAGGGGGAATCCGCCTGCCTGCCACACTCCGCGTTTGACCTGTTCCGCCCGCTCGCGCAGATGCATGTGGCAGGGATTGATGTCGCTCCAGGTGTTGAGGATCGCGATGACGGGCTTGCCGAGGTGCTCCTCCGGGTTGTAGCCGAGCTGCCTGCTCCGGGCCCGGTGGCTGAAAACGCGCAGTTCGTCGCCGCCGAACCAGCGGTGACTGCGGAATTCCTCAGGGTTCCTCATGAAGCCGAGTATGGCATCTCATATATGATCGCCCCATGTCTTCGACCTTCAGCCTGCCCGCTTCCCGGACCGAAGTGGTGCTCGAAGAGATCCGCCGCGGCATCCTCACCAGGGAGCTGAAGCCCGGTCAGCCGCTGGTCGAAGCCGAACTCGCGGCCCGGCTCGGGGTGTCGAAGACGCCCGTGCGCGAGGCGCTGAAGGTGCTCTCGAACACCGGATTGGTGACTTTCAGTCCGTACAAGGGCGCGTCGGTGTGCGTGGTCGACGCGGAGCTGGCGAAGTCCGTTTACGACGTCCGCATGGTGCTGGAGCCCGAAGCCGTGCGCCGGTCGGTCGAGCGCCGCTCGCCGGACCTGTTCGAAGACGCCGCGGAGGCGTTGAAGGAGGCCTCGGCGGCGATCTCGGACAAGGACCAGGCGGCGCTCAGCCTGCTCAACCGCCGGTTCCACCGCGCGCTCTACAGCGGCTGCGGCAATCCGCTGATGGTCTCCATCCTGGACGACCTCAAGGACCGCGCGGCGCTGATCAGCGTGGTCGGCTGGGCAGCGAACCCCAGCTGGCGCCGGGAATGGGCCGAGCACAAGGCGGTGCTGGCGGCGGCGAAGAAGGGGGACGCCGACGGTGCGGCCGGGCTGCTGCGCGCCCACATCGGCGACTTCCTGGACCGGATCCTCGAGACCATCGGAGACGAATGATGCGCCTGCTGCTCATCGCCGACACGCATCTGCCGCAGCGCGCGAGGAAGCTGCCGGCCCAGGTGTGGCGCGAGGTCGAGGCGGCGGACGTCGTCATCCACGCCGGTGACTGGGTCGAGGTCGCCCTGCTCGACGAACTCGAAGCCCGGAGCAAGCGGCTCATCGGGGTCTACGGCAACAACGACGGCGCGGACCTGCGGGCGCGGCTCCCCGAGATCGCGCGGGCGGACCTCGGCGGCGTCCGGCTGGCGGTCATCCACGAAACCGGCGGCAAGCAGGGGCGCGAGCGTCGCTGCGACGAGCGGTTCCCGGACACCGACGTCCTCGTGTTCGGGCACAGCCACATCCCCTGGGACACGGTCACCCCGAACGGGCTGCGGCTGCTGAACCCCGGCTCGCCGACCGACCGGCGTCGCCAGCCGTTCTGCACGTACCAGACCGCCGAGATCCGCGACGGCGAGTTACGCGACGTGGCTCTTCATGAGCTGCCGCTTCGCCGCTGACCGGGTAGACAGGTAGCCATGGAACCGGCGCAGGCGTTGAGGGAGATCGCGTTCCGGCTGGAGCGCGCGGGCGAGCCGACCTACCGGGTGCGGGCGTTCCGGCAGGCGGCTTCGGTGATCGCCAAGGTCGAGCCCGACGACCTGCGCAAACGCGCCGAGGCGGGCACGCTGACCGCGTTGCCGAATATCGGCAAGGCGACCGCGGCCGTCGTCGAAGACGTCCTCGCCGGCCGTCGTCCCGCGTACTTCGAGAAGCTCGGCGAGCCGAAGCTGCCCGATGGCGGCCCGATGCGGGCGGCGTTGCGCGGCGACTGTCACACGCATTCGGACTGGTCCGACGGGGGAAGCCCGATCGAGGAGATGGCGGAAGCCGCCCGCTCGCTCGGCCACGAATGGATGGTGCTGACCGATCACTCGCCGCGGCTCACCGTCGCCAACGGTCTGTCACCGGAACGGCTGCGTCGGCAGATGGACGTCGTCGCGGAACTGAACGAGACGATGGCGCCGTTCCGGATCCTGCACGGCATCGAGGTCGACATCCACCTCGACGGCACGCTGGACCAAGAGGAAGAACTGCTGGAACAGCTGGACTTCGTCGTCGCGAGCGTGCACTCGAAACTGCGGATGCCCGCGAAGGAGATGACGCCGAGGATGATCGCCGCGGTGCAGCATCCGCAGGTCCGCGTGCTCGGCCACTGCACCGGGCGGCTGGTGATGGGGGGCCGCGGGAAGCGGCCGGAGTCGGAGTTCGACGCGGAGGCGGTGTTCACCGCGTGCCGGGACAACGGGGTCGCCGTCGAGATCAACTCGCGCCCCGAGCGCCGCGACCCGCCGACGCGCCTGCTGAACCTGGCCGTGGACCTGGGCTGCGACTTCGCCATCGACAGCGACGCGCACGCGCCGGGTCAGCTGGAATGGCTGGTCTTCGGCTGCGAGCGGGCCACCGAGCTGGGGATCGAGCCGGACCGGGTGATCAACACACGGACCGCGGAGGACCTGCTGGCCTCGTGAGTGGCTAGGACGGTTCTAACCGTCCTCACCACTCACGAGACCGGACCCACTCGGTACCGCGGCTCGGCTGGCTGCTGGGCTCGGCCGGGGGTTGCGAAAGCCACTTTCGCAACCTTCAACGTTGCGAAAGTGGCTTTCGCAACGTCGGCAGTGGCCCCCGGTGATCAGGTCGCGAAAGCCACTTTCGAGACGTCTGGTGTCCCGAAAGTGGCTTTCGCGACACCGGCTCCAGACCCCCTTCGGTCAGAACCGTCCACTCACGAGAGGGTCGCGAAGCGCAGGCCCGCGTCGCTCAGCCGGTCGATCAGCGCCTGCCCCATCGCGGTCGCCGTGGTGACCTGCCCGGCCGTCGCGGGCAGGTCGTCCAGCGCCAGGCACAGCGCGGACTCGCCGAGCATCTTCGCCGTCTCGCCGTACCCTGGGTCGCCGCCGGACACCTCCGTCACGACGCGTTCGCCGCCGCTTTCCGCGTGGAACCGCACGGAGAACCACGACCGCGCCCGTCGCTGCTCGTCCGGGCCGCCGCCGGGCTTCAGCAGTTTCGACAGCGCCCGTCGCGCGGGCGGGATCTGGGCGGCGGCGAAGACGAGACCCATCCCGGCCGCACCGGCGGCCACCACCGGAAGCCGTTTGATCGCGGCGAAATGCCGGTACGTGAAGTCGGGGCCGTACGCCGGGAGCGCGGCGGCGGACCGCTCGACGATCATCGGGTCGATGGTCGGCAGCGGCACCGCCCAGAAACCGTCCGGGCTGCGATGCGGTGTGCCCAGCGGGGCGCGCGCACGACGGCCCTCCGGTCGCGGTTCGGCCGCCGCGCGATCCCGGGCGGCGCGGAAACTGGACGGCAGCCGCGAGAACGCAGTCAGTGCCGAGAGGAAGGTGCCGCCCGAGGGGGCCGCGCCCGCGCGGACGTATCCGTCGATCCGGATCGGTTCCCCTTGTGGCAGCTGGGAAACCGTGAAGAGGGCGCCGAGGTCGTGCGGGATCGAGTCGAACCCGCACGCGTGCACGAGCCGCGCACCGGTCTCGACGGCGCGGGCGTGATGGGCGAGGTACATCTTGTCGACGAACTCGGGCTCGCCGCACAAGTCCGCGTAGTCGGTCCCCGCCTCGGCGCACGCGGCGACCAACGGCTCTCCGAAGTGGACATACGGACCCACCGTGGTGGCGACGACCTTCGTGGACTCGGCGACCCTCCGCAGCGAGTCCGCGTCGGAGACGTCGGCCCGCAACAGCGGCAGTTCGGAAAGCTCCGGGTTGATCGAGAAAAGCTTTTCCCGCAACGTCTCCAGCTTGCCGGTGTTCCGTCCGGCCAAGGCGAGGCGCAGACCGGGCGGCGCGACGCGGGCGAGGTATTCCGCCGTCAGGCCACCGGTGAACCCGGTGGCGCCGAACAGGACTACGTCGTGGTCACGATCGGCAGGCATGGCGTCAGGCTACCGCCGGTCATCGCCGGTCGCCGGTGTAGACGACGGCGGCGCTCACCGCGTCCACCCCCGAGATCAGTTCGGCGAGCGCCTTCGGGAGTTCCCGGTGCGTGGACGCTGCCCAGGTCCGCAGGCCGGCGCGGTCGAGTTCCGGTTCGCAGAAATCGTCGAGACCGATGGTCCAGGCCAGCAACGCGAGACAGACGGAATGGGGATCCGGCTGTTCGGTACCGAGGACGGCCGCCCGCACCTTGCTGCGCGCGGCCGTCGACATCAGCAGATCCCGCGGCGGATACCGGTGATTCTTCCGCAGGAGCATCCGGTCGGTCTCGCGGTCGATCACACCCGCGGCGAGCAGGTTCTCCGCGACCGTTTCCCCGAGATCGTGGCGGAGATGACCGACCCATTCCCGGACGGTGTGCCGCTCGGGTTCGCGGAGGATTTCCGAGAACACGCGGTCCAGCGGAGGATGGGCGAGGCCCCGTCGCGACAACGGCCGGATTCGTTTGCGTTCCACGGTGATCCGCTCGGCGAGGAGGAGATCGCAAAGCGCGGAACCGGCCATTCCGATGCCGAGTCCCGTGCGGCGCAGCGCGGGTTTTCCGGTGAACTCGTCGTGGGCGAGGAAGAACAGGGAATCGACCAAGGTCAGCCGACGCATGAATGGCACGCCCCCCGGCGTCGTAGTGCGGGACGGCCAAAGTAGCGGTAGCGCGCGGACCACTGCGACCCGAGGTCCGTTTTTAGCCTGAACGGACGTACCTCGCCGAGGTGGCCGGCCCTAGGGTGGGATGGCTCTCGCAAGATCAAGAAACTCCAGCGCCAAACCTACGTCCGGGGGGACGGGTTCATGGGTACGCAAAGACCGCGGCGCGGTCTCGGCCATCGACGGCTCGGAGCCGCCCAGATCGTGTTCTTCGTGGTGGCGGCGGCCGGTCCGCTGTTCGCCATCGCTGGCGGCGTCCCGACCAACTACGCGGTCACCGGCAGTATCGGCGTGCCGCTGTCGTTCCTCCTGCTCGCCCCGATCCTGGGCCTGTTCGCGGTCGGATACGCCGCGATGAGCCGCTACATCACCAACGCGGGCGCGTTCTATCCCTACGTCGCCAACGGGATCGGCAAATCCACCGGCGCCGGGATCGCGTTCGTCACGCTGATCTCCTACAACGCCATCCAGATCAGCATCTACGGTCTGTTCGGCTGGTCGGTGTCGACCTGGCTCGGCACGCTCACCGGATCCCCGCCACCGTGGTGGCTGTGCGCGCTGGTGATGGTGCTGATCATCGGAGCGCTCGGCGTCCTGCGGGTCGACCTCAACGCCAAGGTGCTCGGCGTGGCGCTGTGCCTCGAAGTCGCCGTCGTCGCGATCATCGACATCGCCTTGTTCGCGAATCCCGCCGGTGGCGGCGTTTCCTGGGTTCCGCTGGAGCCGTCGAGCCTGTTCACCACCGGGGTGGGCGCGGTGTTCGCGTTCTCCGCCGCCGCGTTCATCGGTTTCGAAGGAGCGGCGACCTACGGCGAGGAGACCCGGGAACCCAGCCGCACCGTGGGGCGCGCGACGTACGCGGCGATCGGGCTCACCGCGGTGCTCTACGTCGTCTCCTCGCTCGCGCTGGCCGTGGGGACCGGGCCGGACGTCATCGTCACCACCGCGGCCGCGCAGGGCCCGGACCTGCTGTTCAACCTTGCCGGCGAGCACCTCGGCGAGACGTTCTCCAATGTGGCGTACGCGTTGTTCGTGACCGGGCAGTGTGCGGCGCTGTTGAGCTTCCACAACGCCGTCGCGCGGTACTTCTTCGCGCTGGGAAGGGAAGGGCTGCTGCCGCGCTCGCTGGCCAAGACCAGCAAACGCACCGGCGCGCCGGTGGCCGGTTCACTCACGCAGACCGCGCTCGCGCTGGTGGTCGTGTCGCTGTTCGCGATCGCGGGCCGCGATCCGGTGACCGAACTGTTCACCTGGCTCGGCACGACGGCGTCCACCGGGGTCGTGGTGATCATGATCGCCGTCTCCCTTTCGGTGATCGGCTTCTTCAAACGGCGCCGCGACGCCGAAAACGCCTGGCGCCGCTGGATCGCGCCGGGCGCGGCGATGCTCGCGCTGTCGGCCGTCCTCGCGCTGATCCTGCTGAACTTCGATCTGCTGCTCGGCCCGGCCGGAACTTTCCTGTTGCGCTGGGGGCTGCCCGGGCTCGTGCTCGTCGCGGCACTGGCGGGCTTCCTGCGCGCGGAAGTGTTGCGGACCAAGGATCCCGAGACCTACGCCGCGATCGGCGGCCCGCTCGAAGACGACGAACCCGTCAAGCTGGAGGTGGGACGATGATCATCCGCGCCGCCGAAGAGTCCGAAATGGACACTGTGATCGATGTGCTGTCCGAGGCCTTCCATGAAGACCCGGTGAGTATGTGGGTCTTTCCCGGTGACGAGCGCCGCGCGGTGGCGCTGCCGATCTTCCATCGGGCGGTCGTACAGGGGATGCTCGCCGCGGGCGGCCACGTCGACGTCACCGGCGACCTGTCCGGCGCCGCGGTCTGGGCGCCCGGTGGCGACGAGGACATCGACGACGAAGCGTTCGCCGGGCTCACCGGGGAGGAGATCGGCAGGCTCATGATGGTGTTCGAGCTGATGACGGAGCACGCCCCCGTCGGCGAGTACCACCACGCGCAGTTCATCGGCGTCCGCAAGAACGCGCAGCGGCGAGGGATCGGCGCACGGTTGCTGAAGTACGGGCTCGACCGGAACGGCCCGGTGCCCGCGTACCTGGAGGCGAGCAGCGCGGAGAGCGCGAAACTGTACCGGCGGCTGGGTTTCCGCGATCACGGGCCGGCTTTCGCGGTCGAGGGCGGGCCGCCGATGCTGCCCATGTGGCGGGAGCCGTCGATTTGTCTATAAAGGACTGGTAAAGTAGTGGGCAGATGACGACGAACCGTGCCCCCGCCCCACGGCACCGTTCCGTCTTCTTTCTGCTGATCTTGCTCGTCTTCGCCTTCGTCACGCCGACCGTTCCCCACGGGCACGGCCGCGCTGCGAAGGAAGATCCCGTCGCCGTCTTCGCGACCCATCCGCTGCCCGCCTTCCACGGCGGGCAGGCCGTTCCCCTCGCCGACGCTCCCGCCGAAGCGGAGACCGTCGACCTCCCAGACGCGGGCCACGCCCCTGAGCAGGGCGAACCCGTCGTCATCACCCGTGCGGTGCCCCAGGCGCCCGCACGGGCACCTCCGCGCTGACCCGGTCCCCAAGCCGCATCAGCCATCCATCGGAGGTCTCCATGAGTTCCGGTCATGCCCTGCTGGCCGTCGGCGGGGCGTTCCTCGCCGCCGGTGTCATCGCCAGAGCGGGCGCCCGTATCGGGCTGCCGACCATCCCCCTGTTCATGCTGGCCGGTTTCGTCTTCGGCCCCAACACCCCCGGACTGTCCCTTGTGGACGATCCGGCCGAACTCGGTGTGCTCGCCGGGCTCGGTCTCGTCTTCCTCCTGTTCTACCTCGGCCTCGAATTCTCCCTCGACGACCTGGCCAAGGGCGGGCGCAAACTCGTCTGGTCCGGGCTGATCTACCTGATCCTCAACATCGGCGGCGGTCTCGCGTTCGGCTTCCTGCTGGGCTGGGGCACCAGGGAAGCGCTGGTCATCGCCGGTGCCATCGGGATCTCGTCGTCGGCGATCGTCACCAAACTCCTGCTCGAAGCCCGCCGGATGAACAACCCCGAATCCCGGCTGATCATGGGCATCATCGTGATCGAGGACCTGTTCCTCGCGCTGTACCTGGCGTTGCTGCAGCCGGTGCTGTCCGGCGCCGGGAGCTTCGGTTCGGCGCTCGCCGACTTCGGCAAGGCCTTCGCGTTCCTGATCGTGATGGCCGCGCTCGCCCGCTGGGGTGGCCGGGTGATCTCGAAGCTGTTCGGTTCGGCCGACGACGAACTGCTCACCGTCTGCTTCGTCGGTGTCGCGGTGATGGGTGCCGCCGTCGCCGAAGAGGTCGGGGTCTCCGACGCCATCGGCGCGTTCATGGTCGGCATGATGCTCGGCGGCTCGAAGGTCGCGCCGCGGATCCACAAGCTGGTGCTCCCGCTGCGGGACGCGTTCGGCGCGTTGTTCTTCTTCATCTTCGGGCTCAGCATCGATCCGAACGCGGTCGGCTCGGTGGTCGTGCCGGTGCTGATCGCGGTGGCGCTGACGATCGTGCTGAACCTCGGCGCGGGCGCGCTGGCCGCGCGAGTGAACGGTTTCGATCGCCAGGCCGGGGTGAACATCGGGCTCACCGTGCTCACCCGCGGCGAGTTCTCGCTCGTGCTCGCCGCGATGGCGACCGCGGCCGGGCTGGACTCGCGGGTCGCGCCGTTCGTCGCGGGCTACGTCCTCCTGCTGGCCGTGATCGGTCCAGTCGCGGTCATCCGCTCCGAGAAACTCACCTGGTTGCTACCGGCGGGTATTGTCCGGGGCTCGACCCGCCGCGACGAGCCGGCCAGGGCGACGTGACGAGGAGGCCTGGGTGACCGAACGGTTCGGCGGCTACCAGAACGAGATCTACCTGCAGGGGCTCGGCGGGACCCTCCCGCCGTGCTCCACCGACGCCACGAAGCTGGAGGAGTCCGCGCGGGAGATCCTCGAGCCCGGGCCGTTCTGGTACGTCGCGGGCTCGGCCGGCTCGGGCGCCACCGCGCGGGCCAACCGGGAGGCGTTCGACCGCTGGCGTCTCGTGCCCCGCATGCTCACCGGCGCCACCGAACGCGATCTGTCGACGACCGTGCTGGGGACGCCGGTGCCGGCGCCGGTGCTGCTGGCGCCGGTCGGAGTCCAGTCGATCGTGCACGAGGGCGCCGAACCGGCGGCCGCGCGGGCCGCGGCGTCGGTCGGCCTGCCGTACGTCATGTCGACGGCGTCGTCCACCAGCATCGAAGATGTCGCCGAGGCCAGCGGTGAGGGGCCGCGCTGGTTCCAGCTGTACTGGCCGACCGACAACGAGGTGTGCGCGAGCATCCTGGCGCGGGCGAAGGCCGCGGGCTTCACCACGCTCGTGGTCACGCTCGACACCTGGACCCTCGCGTGGCGCCCGAACGACCTCGACCACGCGTATCTGCCGTTCATCAAGGGCGTCGGGCTCGGTGTCCCGCTGAGCGACCCGGTGTTCCGCGGCCTGCTGGAGAAGACGCCGGAGGAGGATCCGCCCACCGCGATCCTGCGGTGGATCTCGATGATCACCGGCACCGACAGCACCTGGGACCGGTTGCCGTTCCTGCGTGAGCACTGGGACGGGCCGATCGTGCTCAAGGGCATCCAGCACCCCGACGACGCGCGCCGCGCCGTCGAGGCCGGAATGGACGGGATCGTCGTGTCCAACCACGGCGGCCGTCAGGTCGACGGCGCGGTCGCGTCGCTCGACGCGCTCCCAGAGATCGTGGCCGCGGTCGGCGACCGGCTGGAGATCCTGTTCGACTCCGGTATCCGCACCGGCGCCGACATCGCCAAGGCGCTCGCGCTCGGGGCCAAGGCCGTGCTGGTGGGGCGGCCGTGGGTGTACGGCCTGGCGCACGCGGGGGAGGACGGCGTCCGGCACGTGCTGCGGAGCCTGCTCGCCGACCTCGACCTGACCATGGGCCTGTCCGGGCACCGGACCCTGGCCGACCTCACCCCGGGCTCGCTCACCCGCTCCTGACCAGCGCGATGTCGCCTCCGGCATATTCGGAGGCCCGGATCGTCACGCACGGCTATCCTGGTGCCGGTCATGGCTTCTCAACCTTCCCCGCTCGGCGCCCTGCGCGCTCGCCTGCCCGAACTCATGTCGCGCGACGAGCACCGCCTCCGGCGCCGGCTCGACGGTGCCCGGAAAGCGCGCAACGCCGAGTCGATCGCCGCCCAGCTCGAGGCCGACATCGAGGCCGCCGAACTGCGGGTCACCCGCAGGCGTGACGCCGTCCCGAAGATCTCGTTCCCCGAAGAGCTGCCCGTCAGCCAGCGCAAGGACGAGATCGCCGAGGCCATCCGCGACCACCAGGTGGTGATCGTCGCGGGCGAGACCGGGTCCGGGAAGACGACCCAGCTGCCGAAGATCTGTCTCGAACTCGGCCGTGGCATCCGGGGCCAGATCGGGCATACGCAGCCGCGGCGGCTGGCCGCGCGCACGGTCGCCGATCGCATCGCCTCCGAGCTGAACACCGAGCTGGGCGAGGCCGTCGGCTACAAGGTCCGGTTCACCGACCAGTCGGGCCAGGACACCCTGGTCAAGCTCATGACGGACGGCATCCTGCTCGCCGAGATCCAGACCGACCGGATGCTGCGCCAGTACGACACGCTCATCATCGACGAGGCGCACGAGCGCAGCCTCAACATCGACTTCATCCTCGGCTACGTCAAGCAGCTGCTGCCGCGCCGCCCCGATCTCAAGGTGATCATCACCTCGGCGACGATCGACCCGGAGCGGTTCTCCAAGCATTTCGACGACGCGCCGATCGTGGAGGTCTCCGGCCGGACGTATCCGGTCGAGGTCCGCTACCGGCCGATCATCGACCCCGACGACCCGGACGCCGATCAGGATCGCGACCAGACGCAGGCCATCTGCGACGCGGTCGACGAGCTGCAGCACGAGGGACCCGGTGACATCCTGGTGTTCCTCTCCGGTGAGCGGGAGATCCGCGACGCCGCGGACGCCCTGTCCAAACAGGACCTCCGGAACACCGAGATCCTGCCGCTGTACGCGCGGCTTTCGTCGTCGGACCAGCACCGCGTGTTCCAGCGCCATACCGGGCGCCGCGTCGTGCTCGCGACGAACGTCGCCGAGACGTCGCTGACCGTGCCCGGTATCAAGTACGTCATCGACCCCGGCACCGCCCGGATCTCGCGCTACAGCCACCGCACCAAGGTGCAGCGGCTGCCGATCGAGCCGGTGTCGCAGGCGTCGGCGAACCAGCGCAAGGGCCGCTGCGGCCGGACGTCAGACGGTATCTGCATCCGGCTGTACTCCGAGGACGACTTCGACGCGCGGCCCGAGTTCACCGATCCGGAGATCCTGCGGACCAACCTCGCCTCGGTCATCCTGCAGATGACCTCGCTCGGCCTCGGCGACATCGCGGCGTTCCCGTTCGTGGAGCCGCCGGACCGCCGTCAGGTGACCGACGGTGTCCAGCTGCTGCAGGAACTCGGCGCCTTCGAGATGTCGGACGGCAAGAAGCTCACCGAGACCGGCCGCAAGCTCGCGCAGCTCCCGGTCGACCCGCGGATGGCGCGGATGGTGCTGGAGGCCTCCCGCAACGGCTGCGTCCGCGAAGTGATGATCATCGCGGCTGCACTGTCCATTCAGGACCCGCGTGAGCGTCCGGCGGAGAAGCAGCAGGCGGCGGACGAGCAGCACGCGCGGTTCGCGGACAAGACGTCCGACTTCCTCGCGTACCTGAACCTGTGGGAGTACGTCACCGAGCAGCAGAAGGCGTTGTCCACCAACCAGTTCCGCCGGATGTGCCGCAACGAGTACCTGAACTACCTGCGCATCCGCGAATGGCAGGACATCTTCAGTCAGCTGCGTCAGCTGGCCAAACCGCTCGGGATCACCCTCAACACCTCCGGCCCGGTCGATCCGCAACGTGTGCACACGTCGCTGATCGCCGGGCTGTTGTCGCACGTGGGCCTCAAGGATCCCGCCAAGGGCGACTATCTCGGCGCGCGCGGGGCGCGGTTCTCGGTGTTCCCGGGGTCGGCGCTGTTCAAGAAGCAGCCGCGGTTCGTCATGTCGGCCGAACTCGTCGAGACCTCGCGCCTGTGGGGCCGGGTCAACGCGCGGATCGAGCCGGAATGGGTCGAGCCGCTCGCCGGACACGTGGTGAAGCGGAACTACTCCGAGCCGCACTGGGAGCGTAAGCAGGGCGCGGTGATGGCGAAGGAGAAGGTGACGCTGTACGGCGTCCCGCTCGTCGCCGACCGCCGCGTCAACTACGGCCGGATCGACCCGGAGGTGAGCCGCGAGCTGTTCATCCGGCACGCGCTCGTCGAAGGCGACTGGGAGACCAGGCACCACTTCTTCCGTGAGAACCGCGCGCTGCTCGAAGAGGTCGAGGACCTGGAGAACCGGGCTCGCCGCCGCGACATCCTGGTCGACGACGAGACGCTCTTCGAGTTCTACGACCAGCGCGTCCCGGCCGACGTCGTCTCCGCGCGGCATTTTGACAGCTGGTGGAAGAAGGCGCGTCACACCCAGCCCGACCTGCTGAGCTTCGAGAAGACGATGCTCATCAACGAGACCGCGGGCGGCGTACGCGAGGCCGACTACCCGGACTTCTGGACCCACGGCGGCCAGACCTTCAAGCTCACGTACCAGTTCGAGCCGGGCGCGGACGCCGACGGGGTCACCGTGCACATCCCGCTGCCGGTGCTGAACCAGGTGACCGCGGACGGTTTCGACTGGCAGGTGCCCGGCCTGCGCGAAGAGCTGGTGACGCAGCTGATCAAGTCGCTGCCCAAGGCGATCCGGCGCAACTTCGTGCCGGCGCCCGATCACGCGAAGCTCGTGTTGTCGCGGGTCGGCCCGGCCGACGGGCCGCTGCTGCATGTCGTCGCCGACGAGCTGGAAGCGTTGCGCGGGGTGGTGATCCCCGACGACGCCTGGCAGCTGTCGGCGGTCCCCGAGCATCTGAAGATGACCTTCCGCGTGGTCGACGTCCGCGGCAAGAAGGTGTCCGAAGGCAAGGACGTCGAGGCGCTCAAACGGGATCTGAGCGGGCAGGTGCGCGCGACGATCTCCAAGGCCGCCGACAGCATCGAGCGCGAGGGCCTGACGACGCCCGCGTTCGGCGAGCTGCCGAAGGTGTTCGCGAGCAAGCAGCGCGGGCACGACGTCAAGGCGTATCCGGCGCTGGTCGACGAAGGCGGTTCCGTGGCGGTGCGCCTGCTGGACACGCCGGGCCAGCAGGAACAGTCGATGTGGGCGGGCACGCGGCGGATGCTGCGGCTGAACATCCCGTCGCCGATGAAGTTCATCACCCGCAACCTCGGCAACTCGTCGAAACTCGTGCTGAACCGGAATCCGCACGGCTCCGTGGCGGCGTTGCTCGAAGACTGTGTGGACTGCGCGGTCGACAAGCTCGTCGCCGACAATGGCGGCCCGCGCTGGGACGAGGCGGGATTCGCCGTCCTGCTGGAGAAGGTGCGCGCCGGGCTGAACGCCGGGGTGCTCGACGTGCTGACCAACGTCGAGAAGATCCTGCGCGCCGCGAACGACGTCGAAACGCGGCTGGCCGACACGCGCGGCCCGAAGGACTCGCTCGCGGATATCCGCGCGCAGCTGGACGGCTTGGTGCACAAGGGTTTCGTCACCGAAACGGGGCAGGACAGGCTCAAGCACGTCGTCCGGTACCTGCGGGGCATCGAACGGCGGCTGGAGAAACTCCCGACCGAGCCGACGCGCGACATCCAGCGCACCGGCGACATCGCGTGGCTCCGCAACGAGTACCAGGCGGCGCTGGACGCGCTACCGCCGGGCACTTCGTCGCCCGCGCTGCGGGAGATCCGGTGGATGATCGAGGAACTCCGGGTGAGCTTCTTCGCCCAGACGCTCGGTACCGCCCACCCCGTCTCGCTCAAGCGAGTCATCAAGGCCCTGGACGCCGCCGCCCCTCGCAATTAGCCAACTACCTGGGCCCTCCACGACTTACGCCCCCACCCACGCCAGTTACGCCCCCAATCACGCGAGTCGCGCGCCCAGCCACGCGAGTTACGCTTCCAATCACGCGAGTCTCGCCTCCCATCACGCGAGTCGCGCCCCCAATCACGCGAGTTCGCCGCCTGATCACGCGTGTCGTCCGTTCAATCACGCGTGTCGTCCATCTGATCACGCGAGTTCGTCATCTGGTCACGTGTCCCCGTCGCCTGAAATCGGGACTCGTGTGATCGAGGGCGGAACTTGCGTGATTGGGGGCGTAACTCGCGTGGCTGGGGGCGTAACTCGCGTGAACAGATGGACGACGCGTGTGATCAGACGGACGACACGCGTGATTGAACGGCGAACTCGCGTGATTGGGGGCGTAACTCGCGTGATGGAGGGCGTAACTCACTTAGCGTCGGCGTAGGTGTCCACGGCGGCGATGTGCAGCGGGAACCGGACCGGGTAGGCGGCACCGAAGAGCATCCGTGCCGCCTCGGCCATACTGTCCACAATGGACTCCGAAACCTCGTCGGCGAACTCGGCCGGGGTGTGCACCAGGACCTCGTCGTGCTGGAAGAACACCAGGTGCGCGGGGGAGGGGAGCCTGCTCCGCAGGGTCGCCAGCAGGACCGCGGTCATGTCCGCCGCGCTCGCCTGCACGACGAAGTTCCGGGTGAAACGCCCCCAGTTGCGGGACGCCTGCCGCGCCTTCAGCTCACCCGCCTCGTCCTCCGCGACGCCGCCGGTCAACGCGCGCCAGGCCTCCGACGGCGCGGGCGACGTCCGGCCGAGCCGCGAGCGGACGCGCTCACCGCGTTCCCCGGCCTGCGCGGCACGCTCCACATAGGACACCGCGTCCGGGAACCTCGTGCGCAGCAACGCCAGCAACGGTCCCGCCTCGCCGGAAGTGCCGCCGTACATCGCCGACAGCATCGCGATCTTCGCTCGATCCCGGTCGTCCCTGTCGTCCCAAGCGGGCACCGGCACGCGGCGCACCCCGGAGAACATCGCCTCGGCGAGGCTCGCGTACAGATCCGTGGCCGCGGCGACCTCGGCCAGTTTCCGATCTCCGGACAACGCCGTCAGCACCCGCGGCTCCAGCTGAGCGGCGTCGGCGACCACCAGTTTCCAGCCGGGATCGGCCCGGACGCAGGTCCGCAGGATCTTCGGGATCTGCAGCGCACCCCCGCCCCGGCTCGCCCAGCGACCGGAAACGACCCCGCCGACGACGTAATGCGGGCGGAACCGGCCGTCGTGCACCCACTCGTCGAGCCACGTCCAGCCGTTGGCCGAATGCAGCCGCGCGAGCTCCTTGTACTCCAGCAGCGGCGGGACGGCGGGGTGGTCGATGTCGCGCAGCAGGTACTTCCTGGCCGACGAGACCTCGATGCCCTCCCGGCCGAGCGCCCGCACGACGCTGGCCGGGGCGTCCGGGTTGACCGGGCGCCCGCCGAACGCGTCGCTGATCTTCGCCGCCAGCTCGACCAGCCGCTTCGGCCGATGCCCGGCCGGGACACGCGGCCCGAGCTGCTCGGCGAGCAGCGCCAAATGCAGGTCGGCTCGCCAAGGCAGCCCGTCGGCCGACATCTCCGCGGCCGCCAGCGCGCTCGCCGACTCCGCCGCGAAAAGCAACCGGAGCCGCTCCGGACGCTCGGTGAGAGCGACCCGCTTCTCCTGCTCGGCCAGGACCCGGCGCGTCGCGTCGATCACCGTGACACCCGGGGGCAGCCGCGGACCGCGCGTCTCGAACAGCGTGGGCTGATCGTCCTCGGCCCAGAGCGGCGGCTCGTCGGCGGGCGCCTCCTGCCCGTTCGCCCTGGCCAGCGCGGCACGCAGACTTCGCGATTCCTGCGGGCGGCCTTCGTGGGCCAGGAGCAATCCCTCGGTCAGCGCCAGGTCGTGACAACGCCGCACCCTGACGCCCGCATTGATCAGCGCCGGATACGTCCCTTCGACCGACGGGAACACCCAACGGGGTGAGTGCTCCGCCTCCAATCGCCGTACTTCGCCGACGAACTCCGGGAGCTTCATCCCCCGCCGCGCCTGCTGCCCGGAAAAAGCGATCGCGAAGTCGCCATCCTCCTCTTGACCTGCGATCGCCTGCACACTCACATTGTGGTGGTTCCCACCGACATTTCTGTCACCAGACGGTTAGTGCGCCTGCGCTATCGGTCGGCTACTGTCGAGTAGCAACCCATACCGCCGGTACGTGCCGGTGGCATGGTGTCTCGCCGCAGCAGCAACGGAGGTGCCCGGATGAGAAACCCCACCGGCCTCGCCACCCTGGTGGCGGGCAAGGTGACCGAGACCGTGCGCAGCATCGACGTGATGCGCCAAGCGGGCCTGCTCCCCATCCCGCGCGTCGACGAAGGCCTGCGTTCGCTGGTCATGGTGCGCAAATGGGGCCCGTTCGCCGGCGCGAACATGATCGCCGCCCGCCGGGACCCGACCGCGACCGGCATCATCGACGAGCTCGGCCCGCTGACCTTCAAGCAGCTCGACACCCAGTCGAACGCGCTGGCCAGGGCGTGGTCCGAACGCGGCCTCGGCCCGGGTTCGGTGATCGCCGCGCTGTGCCGCGATCACCGCGGTCTCGTGCTGACGATGCTCGCCTCGGGCAAGCTCGGCGCCAAGCTGCTGCTGATGAACACCGGGTTCGCCAAACCGCAGCTCGCGGACGTCGCCAAGCGTGAAGGCGTCACCGCGCTCGTGTACGACCAGGAGTTCACCGGCCTGCTGGACGCGGTCGAGGGCGACGTCGAGCACTACCTCGCGTGGGTCGATTCGGACACCGCCCGCCCGGACGGCGTCCCCGTCGTCGCCGAACTGGTCGCCAGCACCGACGACCGCGCGTGGCCCGCGCCCGCCAAACCCGGTGGGTTCATCCTGCTGACCAGCGGTACCACCGGGACGCCGAAGGGCGCGCCGCGGCCGCACACCTCCGCGCTCGCCTCCGCGCAGTTCCTCGATCGCATCCCGCTGCGGACCGGCGAGGCGACCTACATGGGCGCGCCGCTGTTCCACGGCACCGGGTTGTCGCAGTTCATCCTGTCGTTCGCGCTCGGTTCGAAGGTCGTCATGCGGCGCAAGTTCGTGCCGGAGGAGACGTTGCGCGGCGTCGCGGAGAACCGCTGCACCACGCTGGTCCTCGTGCCGACGATGCTGCAGCGGATCGTCGACCTGCCCGAGGAGGTCCGCGCCAAGTACGACACCTCGTCCCTGCGGATCATCTTCGTCGCCGGATCCGCGCTGTCACCGGATCTGGGGAACCGTGCGACCGCCGCGTTCGGCGACGTCGTCCACAACCTTTACGGCTCCACCGAGGTCGCGGTCGCCACCGTCGCGACCCCCGAGGACTGGCGCAAGGCGCCGGGCACCGTCGGCCGCGCGCCGGTGGGCTGCAAGGTCGCGCTGTACGACGAAAAGGGCGAGAAGATCACCGAGCCGCATGTCACCGGCCGGGTGTTCGTCGGCAGCGGGCTGAGCTTCCAGGGCTACACCGACGGGCGGAACAAGGAGATCATCGACGGCCTGCTCTCCAGCGGCGACGTCGGCCATTTCGACGAGGACGGCCTGCTGTTCATCGACGGCCGCGACGACGAGATGATCGTCTCCGGCGGCGAGAACGTCTTCCCGATCGAGGTCGAAAACCTCCTGGTCGAACGCGAGGACGTGCTCGAGGCGGCCGTGGTCGGGGTCGACGATCCCGAGTTCGGGCAGCGGCTGAAGGCCTTCGTGGTGCGAGCCGAGAAGTCGGATCTGGACGTCGACGGCGTACGCGAGTACGTCAAGGCCAACCTCGCCCGGTACAAGGTGCCGCGCGAGGTGGAGTTCCTCGACGAGCTACCGCGCAACGCGACCGGGAAGGTGCTGCGCAACAAGCTGCACTAGTACTCCCAGTCGATGCCGAACACGCCGGGGCCGAAGTCGAGCGCCACGGCGTGGACGCCGTTGCCCTGGTCCGGTTTGAGTTCCTTCCGGTCCCTCGGCCCCGCCGAGGCACCGTGGGCGCTGTACTGCCAGCATTTCGCCGGCACGGTGCCCGGATCGAACCGGACCTCCAGCAGGTACTCGCGCACGGGACGCCGGAACTCGCGGTAATGCGTGTTCCGGCATTCCGGGTACGGCGGCCCGGGGTTGGTCAGCGAGTACTCGATCAGGTGGGTCTCGCCGCGGTCGATGGGCCGGTCGAAGAGCAGCTCGGCCACCGTGAGCCCGTGCTCGTCGTCGACCTCGGCGCGGCCGACGTGACAGTTGCGCAGCGTGTTCAGCACCGGCGGCCCGGCCTCCGGGTCGCCCTGGGCGTAGACCAGCAGCCAGCGGTCCTGCCCGTCGGCGCCCGCCTGGAACACCGCCCGCGCGGTCACGGCGCGCTGCCCGCCGTCCTCGGCGATCTCGCACAGGTCGTGCAGGCCGACGAGTTTCAGCTGATGGTGTTGTTCGAGCGCGTTGGGCGCACCGACCTTCTCCAACAGCGCCTGGAGCGCTTCGAGCGGGAAGGTCAGCGGCTGCTCGGTGGTCGCCCGGCTGCGGCGTGACGACGCCCCGCGCGGCCGCGGCGGCGGAAGCAGGCTGAGCAGCGAACCGGCGGGGATCGCCAGGACCTCTTCGAGGACCCGGACCGCGGACAGCGAACTCTGCCGTTCCGGCTGACGTTTGCCCGATTGCCAGTAACTCAGCGCGGTCACGCTCACCGACGCGCCGCGCGCGAGCAGCCGGGCTTGGATACGGTCGAGACTCAGGCCGCTGGTGGCGATGGCCGATCTCAACGCGGTGGCGAACGCGGTACGCGGCTGATCTTCATCGTCCGTGGTCACTCGGTCCGCCGCGCTCCCCGCCACCATATGCTGCCCGACCGCCCCCGTCTGCCGTTCCCTGACACCGCCCGGTTGATAACAACACGAATAACTTTAACAGTCTGAGGTAACGCTTCAGGGGCGCCTTCTGCCAGGCGAAAACGACTTTCCGGACGAGCGTCTTTAGTCCGAATGGCCTAGTACTGGTAACTGTGAATCATTGCCCGCCCGCCTGGGCACCGGCTTGCATGGCTCTCAACAACGATCATCCTCCCGGGTGATCCGCACGGCGCGGCAGGAAGGGAACCAGTGAGCAAGTCCCGGAAGAACCTGAAGTCCCGAAAGATCCGTAGCGGCCTCGTGGCGGGAGTCGCCCTCGCCGGGGTGACCGCGGCGGTCGCCACGTTCGGCGCGGGTGCGGCCAACGCCGAGCAGCAGGGCGAGATCCGCGGCGCGGGTGCGGCCAACGCGGTCGGCGGCAGCTACATCGTCGTGCTCAAGCCCACCGCGGTCGGCCAGGGCATCGCCGCGGCGCACGAGATCACCGCGAACGTGGCCGCCAAGGCGCAGGGCCTCACCGGTCAGTACGGCACCACGCTGTCCCGCACGTTCGGCTCGGCGCTGAACGGCTTCTCGATCAAGGCCGACGAGGCCGCCGCGAAGCGTCTCGCCGCCGACCCGCAGGTCGCGTACGTCGTCCAGAACAAGACGTTCAAGATCAGCGAGACCCAGGACAACCCGCCGTCGTGGGGCCTGGACCGCGTCGACCAGGCGGACCTGCCGCTCGACGACAAGTACACCTACCCGGCGAAGGCCGACAACGTCACCGCCTACGTCATCGACACCGGTGTCCGCGGCTCGCACAAGGACTTCGGTGACCGCGCGACCGGTGGCAAGGACTTCGTCGACAACGACGACACCCCCAACGACGAGCACGGCCACGGCACACACGTCGCCGGCACCATCGGCGGCACGGACCACGGCCTGGCCAAGGGCGTCAAGATCGTCGGCGTCCGCGTGCTGGACGCCAACGGCAGCGGCACCACCGAGGGTGTCGTCGCCGGGGTCGACTGGGTCGCGGCGAACGCCAAGGGCCCGTCGGTCGCCAACATGAGCCTGGGCGGCGGCGCGGACGACGCCCTCGACGCGGCGGTCAAGGGCGCCATCGACAAGGGCGTGACCTTCGCGCTCGCGGCGGGCAACGAGTCCTCCGACGCCGGCACCACCTCGCCCGCCCGGGTGAAGGAGGCCATCACGGTGGCCGCCAGCGACAAGACCGACAAGCAGGCCAGCTTCTCGAACTACGGTTCGGTCGTGGACCTGTACGCGCCGGGTGTCGACATCACCTCTTCGTGGGCGACCGGTGACGACGCCACCAACACCATCAGCGGTACCTCGATGGCCGCGCCGCACGTCGCCGGTGCCGCCGCGCTGTACCTCTCGGCGAACCCCGAGGCCACCCCGGCCCAGGTCGCCGAAGGCCTGGTCGGCGCCGCCGCGGACGGCAAGATCAGCAACCCGACCGGTGGAACGGCCAACAAGCTGCTCCAGGTCAAGTAAGACCCTTGTGGACAGGCTGCCCCCGGCGAACCCCAGGCGCCGGGGGCAGCCCCATGTCCGAGGGGGTCCCAGACTTGTTACCAACGGGTAAGCTCCTGTCATGGTCCTGCGGAAGAACATCCTGATCACCGGGGCGAGCTCCGGACTCGGCGAGGGAATGGCCAGGCAGTACGCCGCCAGAGGCCGCAACCTGGCGCTGGCCGCCCGCCGTGTCGACCGGCTCGAAGCGCTCGCCGCGGAACTCAAAAAGGCGTATCCGGGCATCACCGTGGTCACCCGGAAGCTGGACGTGAACGACCACGACCAGGTCTTCGCCGTCTTCGAGGAGTTCCGCGAGGAACTCGGCTCACTCGACCGCGTGATCGTGAACGCGGGGCTCGGCAAGGGGCAGCGCATCGGCACCGGCCGGTTCGACGCCAACCGCGAGACCCTCCAGACGAACTTCCTCGCCGCGGCCGCCCAGATCGAGGCCGCCGTCGGCATCTTCCGCAAGCAGAAGAACGGCCACCTGGTGGTCGTGTCCTCCTTCCTCGCGCTGCGCGGCGTACCCGGCAACGCCACCGCGTACGCCGCTTCGAAGGCGGGTATCTCGTCGTTCGCCGAGGGCACCCGGATCGAGCTGCTGAAGACCCCGATCAAGGTCACCACGCTGCACCCCGGGTTCATCGAATCGGAGATGAACGAAGACATCTCGAAGCTTCCGGGGGCGGTCAGGGCGGAGCCGGGCGCGCAGGCGCTGGTGAAGGCGATCGAATCCGAGACGGCGAAGGCGTTCGTGCCGACGTGGCCGTGGAGCGTGCTCTCGAAGCTCTTCCCGTTCGTCCCGGCTCCCTTGCTGAAGAAGTTCGGATGACGGTCGCCGCGGACAAGACCGTCGAGGTACGCGGAGAGGACTCGTTCGACCCGGCCGCGGTGCACGCCTGGCTGGCCGGACGCGTGCCCGGGCTGGGTGACGTGCCGCCCGAGGTCCGCCAGTTCCCCGGTGGCGCCTCGAATCTCACGTACCTGCTGACCTACCCGGATCGCGAGCTGATCCTGCGGCGCCCGCCGCTCGGGCACAAGGCCGCCTCCGCGCACGACATGCGCCGCGAGTTCCGGGTCCAGCAGGGGTTGCGGCCCGTTTTCCCATACGTGCCCGAGGTTCTCGCCTTCTGCGACGACGAAACCGTGCTCGGCGGCGACTTCTACGTGATGGAACGGCTCGAAGGCCTGATCCTGCGCGGAGATCTGCCAGCCGGCCTCGACCTGCCGCCGGAGGGCGCGCGGGAGCTGTGCGGCAAGGTCGTCGACAGACTGGTGGAACTGCACGCCGTCGACGTCGAGGCCGCCGGGCTGACCGATCTCGGCAAGGGCGCCGGCTACGTCGAGCGTCAGGTGCGCGGCTGGTCGGAGCGGTTCCTCAAGGCGCGCACGGAGAACGTCCCGGACTGCGCCGAGGTCATGGCGTGGCTGAAGGACAATCAGCCGACCGAGGTCAAGATCTGCCTGATCCACAACGACTACCGCCTCGACAATCTGGTGCTCGACGACGCACTCGACATCGTCGGCGTGCTCGACTGGGAGATGGCCACCCTCGGCGATCCGCTGATGGAACTGGGCAGCACCCTGGCGTACTGGGTGCAGGACGACGATGACGACGTCATGAAGCTCAGCCGCCGTCAGCCGACACACGTGCCGGGGATGTACACGCGTGAGGAGTTCGTGCGGCGGTACGCGGAACGGTCCGGCCTCGAAATCGGCGACTGGACGTTTTACGAGGTGTACGGCCTGTTCCGGCTCGCGGTGGTGATCCAGCAGATCTACTACCGCTACCACGCGGGGCAGACGACCAATCCGGCGTTGAAGGAGCTGTGGCAGTTCGTCGGCTACCTCGACGGGCGCTGCCGCCGGATCATCGGAGGAGGAACCGCGTAGATGGGTGCGATCTACCTGGTCCGGCACGGGCAGGCTTCGTTCGGCGCGGCGAACTACGACCAGCTCTCGCCCCGCGGCTTCGAACAGTCCACTGTGGTCGGTGAGGAACTGCTCAGGCGCGGCGTCGAGTTCACCCAGGCGCGATCGGGTTCCCTTGCCCGCCAACGGGACACGGCCGCGACGGCGTTGAAGGTGCTCGGCTCCGGGATCGCCGTCGTCGAGGACGAGCGGTGGAACGAGTACGACCACGTCGACATCGCGAAACACCACGCCGCCGGTGTCCAGCAGACCGATTCGCGGGCGTATCAGGCCGCTTTGGACGGTGCCTTGAACGCGTGGGTCTCGGCGGGCGCTTCGGGTCCGTGCGCCGAGACCTGGCCCCAGTTCCTGGAGCGGGTGAAGGGTGCGCTGGCCGACGTCGTGGCGTCGCTGGGCAAGGGCGAGTACGCCGTGGTCTTCAGCTCCGGCGGCGTGATCGCGACGGTCTGCGGCGCGCTCATGGGCACGCCGGAAGCGGGGCTGCTGAAGCTGAACCGGGTCACCGTGAACGCGGGCATCACCAAACTCGTGTCCGGCCGCGGCGGGGTGACCATGTTGTCGTTCAACGAACATCCGCATTTCGAGGCGGAAGCCGCACAACTGCTCACTTATCGGTAGGAGACACGCGATGGCGTTCGGCGAGGTCACGGTCATCCCGGTCAACGGGCACGGTCCCGAGGACGTCGTGGTCGACGACCAGGGGCGGATCTACACCGGCGTCGACGACGGGCGGATCCTGCGCGTCACGCCGGACGGCAGGCGGATCGACGTCCTCGGCGACACCGGCGGCCGTCCGCTGGGGCTGGAGTTCTACGGCGAAGACCTCCTGATCTGCGACGCCAAGGCCGGCCTGCTCACCATGCCGCTCGCGGGCGGCCCCGTGACCACCTTGGCGACTTCGGCGGTGGGGCTCGATTTCGTGTTCTGCAACAACGCCGCCGTCGCCTCCGACGGCACGGTGTACTTCACCGACTCGTCGCGCCGCTTCGGCATCGAGAAATGGCGGGACGACCTGATCGAGCAGACCGGCGGCGGACGGCTCCTGCGCCGCACGCCGGACGGCAAGATCGAGCAGCTCGCGGACGGTTTCCAGTTCGCCAACGGTGTCGCGCTGCCGCCCGACGAGTCCTATGTGGCCGTCGCCGAGACCGGCGCCTACCGGGTCGCGCGCGTGTGGCTCACCGGCGACAAGGCGGGGACGCGGGATTACCTCGTCGACGACCTGTGGGGCTACCCCGACAACATCTCGACCGGCAGCGACGGGCTGATCTGGATCACCGTGGCGAGCCCGAAGGTCCCCGCGCTTTCCCTGGTGCAGAAGCTCCCCGCGCCCCTGCGGGCCGGAGTCCGGGCGCTGCCGACGGCCCTGCAGCCCGCACCCGCTCGGGAATGCGGGGTGCGAGGCGTGACTCCGGACGGGAAGCTCGTCCACGAACTGCGCGGGGAGATCGACGGGTTCCATGTGCTCGTCGGCGTCCGCGAGCGGGCCGGGACCCTCTACTTCGGCTCGCTGGAGGACAACGCGATCGCCGTGACGTCAGTCTAGGCAGAATTCGTTGCCCTCCGGGTCGTTCATCACGATGAAGCCGAGGCTCAGCGGCTCCTCGGGCTCGAAGCGCTGAATCCGCTTCGCCCCGAGGGCGACGAGCCTGTCGCACTCGGCTTCGAGCGCCGCCATGCGCTCGTCTCCCTCCAGTCCGGGAGCGGCGCGCAGGTCGAGGTGGACGCGGTTCTTCGCGATCTTGTCCTCGGGGACCTGCTGGAAGAAGATCCGCGGCCCTTCGCCGTCCGGGTCTTCGAGGGCGGAGCGGGTGTTGCGCTGATCCTCGGGCACTCCGACCCGTTCGAGGAACTCGGCCCACGCGTCCAGCGGGTCGGTGCCTTCGGGCACCTCCACCCCGGGAGGGCCGGGGTGGACGTAGCCAAGGGCGTCGCGCCAGAAGATCGAGAGGGCTTTCGGGTCGAGGGCGTCGAAGCTGACCTGGAATTCGCGGCTCTTGCGGTTCATGGGACCACTCTGACATGCCTAGCGGACAGGATCGGTCCGCTATCTCTGGCACAGTGTCTGACATGGAGGACGAGCGCGGGACGACCGAGCGGGTACTCACCCTGCTCGGCCTGCTGCAACAGCGGGCGGTGTGGACCGGCCCGGAACTCGGCGAACGGCTCGGCGTCACCCCGCGCACGATCCGGCGCGACGTCGAACGCCTGCGCGCCCTCGGGTATCCGGTGCAGGCCAGCAACGGCGTCGGCGGCGGCTACCAGCTCGGGCCCGGTCACGACATGCCTCCGCTGCTGCTGGACGACGAGGAGGCGATCGCCACCGCGGTCTCGCTGCTCGCCGGCGCGGGCAGCGGTGAGGCCACGCTCCGGGCGCTGACGAAACTCGACCGGGTGCTGCCGACCAGGCTGCGCCACGAGGTGAGCGCGCTGTCCGGCTCGGTGGTCGCCTTCGACGGAAGCCGCGCGCCGATCGATCCAGAGGTACTCATGACCCTGGCCCGCGCTTGCCGCGACGAGGTCGAGGTGGGCTTCGAGTATCCGTCTTCGGGTTCCGTTTCGCGGCGGGTCGAGCCGTATCGGCTGGTGGCTTCCGGGCGGCGCTGGTACCTGCTCGCCTACGACCTCGACCGTGACGACTGGCGCACCTTCCGCGTCGACAAGATGACCGAGGTCTCCGCGCGATCGTGGCGTTTCCGCCCGCGCCCGGCACCCGACGCGGCGGCCTACGTGCAGGAGAACATCGCGAGCCGGGTCTACCGGCATCAGGCGCGATTCCTGGTCCACGCGCCCGCTCCCGTTGTGCGGGCGCAGATCCCGGCATCGGCGGCGGTGGTGCGGGAGCGGGGGCGTTCGCGGTGCGAGGTGCTGAGCGGGGCCGGGGATCTCGATTTCCTGCTGATGCACGTGGTTCTGCTAGGGCACGCGTTCGAGGTGATCGAGCCGGTGGAACTGGGGGAGCGGTGCCGGGTGCTGGCCGAACGCCTCTTGGGCGCGGCTGGTGCTTCTTCCCCGCAGTTAGCCGACTAACTGCGGGACGTTGGGTGCATGACCGGTACCTTCACGCAGGACTGTGTGGATTTCGGGTCATCCAACGTCCCGAAATCCACACAGTCGGGCCTCGCCGGTCCGGTCACGACCGGGGGACCCCGCAATTAGCCGACTAACTGCGGAAGGGGGAAGAGCTCACCGGCCGGTCCATTGGGGCGAACGCCCAGCCGTCCAGGCCGCATAGAACTCCCCGTGGTCCTTCGCCGTCATCAGCAATGCCTGCGTGATCGCCTCCAGCTCGATGGAGCTCCCCAGATCCATGTCCAGCTCACGCGTCAGCAGCACCTTCGTCGTGCTGTACGCCAACGCCGGCCCATCGGCCAGACGCCGCGCCAAGGCAGAGGCGGTAGAAGCCAACTCGGAGTCGGGAACGACCTGGGAGGCCAGCCCGATTGCCTCCGCGCGAGCCGCGTCGATCTTGTCGCCCAGCATCAGCAACTCGGTCGCCCGGCCTAGGCCCACCAGCCGCGGCAGCAGGTACGCCGAACCCATGTCCGCACCGGCCAGGCCCACCTTCGTGAACAGGAAGGCGAACTTCGCCGACGACGCCAGCAGCCGGAAGTCGCTCGCCAGCGCGATCACCGAACCCGCGCCCGCCGCGACACCGTTCACCGCGGCGATCACCGGGATCGGGCACTCCCGCAGCGCCTTCACCACCGCGCCGGTCATCCGCGTGAACTCCAGCAGTTCCGCGGACTCCATTTTCTGCAACTCGCCGATGATCTCTTCGACGTCGCCGCCGGAGCAGAAACCACGCCCCTGGCCGGTGATGACCAGCACCCGGACGTCGCCGCGGTGCGGCAACTCGGCCAGCAGATCGCGCAGGTCCGCGTAGCTGTCGAAGGTGAGCGCGTTCAGTTTGTCGGGGCGGTTCAGGGTGACCGTGGCGACGCCGTCGTCCACGGTGAACTCGAAGTGCTCCCAGTCCGTCGTGATCGGCGGCGTGGCGCGGAACGGGCTCATGACTGGATCCCACCTCCATCGAGGACGAGTGTCTGTCCGTTGATCGCGGCGGCTTCGGGCGCCGCGAAGAAGGTCACCGCGTGGGCGACCTCGTCGGGTTCGAGCAGTCGGCCGAGCGGCGACGCGGCGGCGAGGGCGGCTTCCGCGTCGGCTTCGTCGCGGCCGGTCCGTTCCTGGATCCGGGCGACCGAGGCGGCGGTCATATCCGTACGCACGAAGGCCGGGCAGACGGCGTTCGCGGTGACGCCGGTGCCCGCCAGCTCCGCGGCGGTCGCCCGCATCAGCCCGACGGCGGCGTGCTTCGACGCGGTGTACCCGGCCGTGTAGCGGTAGCCGATATGCGACGCGGTCGAGGCGACGGTGACGATCCGGCCGGTGTCGCGCGATCGCATCCCGGGCAGAACCGCCCGTGTGCACAGGAAAGCTCCGGTCGCGTTGACCTCGATCTGGGTTCGCCACTGCTCCAGTGACGTCTTCGCCAGCGGGGCGCTCGCCGAGATCCCGGCGTTGTTCACCAGCACGTCGACCGGGCCGAGGCCTTCGAAGTACCGTGCGACGGCGTCTTCGTCGGTGACATCGCAGTCGGCCCGGCCGGGCGCGTGCACCTTGTCGCCGGCGGCCCGGAACCGTGCGGCGATGGCCGCGCCGATCCCCCGGGTCCCGCCGGTGACGACGACGATCCTGCTCACTCTGCCTCCACCCGGCGCAACGCGCGCCGATCGAGTTTTCCGTTGGCGGTGCGGGGGAGTTCGGTCACGAACACCACCTCGCGCGGGTATTTGTGCTTCGCCAGATGGGCGCGCGCGTGGTCCTTCAGTTCCTCGGCCGTCGCGGAAGCGCCCTCGGCCAGGACGACGCACGCCCGCGGGACGACCAGGCCGTCGACCGTCACGCCCAGCACCGCGCAGTCGACGACCGCGGGATGACCGATGAGACAGTCTTCGATCTCGCTCGGCGCGACGAACACGCCCGACACCTTCAGCAGGTCGTCGGCGCGGCCGTGGTGGTGGAAGTACCCGTCGCTGTCGCGGCTGAACAGGTCGCTCGTGCGCAGAGTGTCGCCGTGGAACATCCGCGCGGTCTTCTCCGCGTCGCCGTAGTACTCACGCGCGATGGTCGGGCCGGTCACCTCCAGGGTGCCGATCTCCCCATCCGGTAAGGGATCTCCGCTCTCGTCGAGAACGCGAGCGGTGTAGCCGGGTACCTCGCGGCCGAGGCTGCCGACCCGCTGCGCGCCGGGCACGTTGGAGAGATAGATATGGTATGCCTCCGACGAGCCGATCCCGTCGATCACCGGGACCCCGAACACGTTGTCCCACTTGCGATGCAGCTCCGAAGGCAGTGCCTCGCCCGCCGACGTCGAGAGCCGGAGCGAGCTCATGTCCACAGTAGACGCCGCCGGGTGGGCGATCATCGCGCTCATCATGGTCGGCACGTTCACCAGGATCGTCGGCCGATAGCGCTCGATCAGGGAGAACAGCAGCTCGGCGGTGCTGCGCTGCGGGAACACGATCCCGGACGCGCCGACGCCGAACGGGAACAACGCGGTCAGATCGCGTGCGTAGCCGAAGAACAGCTTCGGCACGGCCAGCACCCGGTCGTCCTCGCGGAGACCGAGCACGCCGAGCGCGTACCGGTCGAAGCTTTCCAGCGCGCTGCGCGCCGGATGGACGCACGCCTTGGGGGAACCGGTGCTCCCGGTGGTGAACTTCCAGATCGCGACGTCGTCCAGCGTGGTCGGCGCGGCCTCCAGTTCGGCCGACGCCGAGGCGGCCAGCGAGTCGAACGAGTGCTCGCCGGGCTCCAGCGCGACATCGCCGACGACCAGCAGGTTCCGCGCGCCGGCTTCCCGCAGCGCGGGCAACGTCGAGCCGTCCGCGATGACGACGACGGCCTCGGTGTAGTCCAGGTAGTAGGCGTAATCCTTGGCCTGGAGGAAGGAATAGACCTCGGCGGTGACCGCGCCGATCTTCTGCGCCGCGTACCAGACGGCCACGAACTCGACGCCGTCGTTCAGCGCCAGCAGTACCCGCTGTCCACTTCGGACACCCAAGTCCCGCAGCACGTTCCCGGCCCGGTTCACCCGCGCCGCCAGCTCGGCGTAGGTGACTTCCTCGTCACCGCACAGCAACGCCGTCCGCCCGCCGGGGATCCGGTCGACGAAATGGGTCGCCAGATTGAAGGTCATACGAGGTCTCGGATCGCTTCGACCAGGATGTCGGTGAGCGCCGAGAAGGTCTTCTCGCCTTCATCGGCGGTCGCCTGGGCGGGGGTGCCGCAGTAGGCCTCGGTCATCCCGGCCGAGACGAAGTCCGCGGCATCGCCGCGCGCCAGGTCGACGTGGACCGGCGGCAGGTCGCGCTGGACGGCGGCGTCGACGAGGTCGGGCCGGTCGGCGAGCACCAGCGACGTCTCGTACTGCCCGGCGTGACATTCGCCGGAACGGAACTCGTCGGTGAGCCGCTCGGCGTACCGGCGGCGGACCAGGTCGACGAAGCCGACGCCCGCCGCCTCGGCCACGCGCCGCAGCACCGCCAGATGCGCCGGCTCGAAATGGTTGTTGACCAGCAGGATCCGCGTGAGGCCCTGCTCGGTGAGCGCGCCGCAGATCTCGGCCAGCAGCGCGAACAGGGTCTCTTCGCCGATCGAGATTCCGCCGGCGAACCCGGCGGCGAACCGCGTCACCCCGTACGGCACCTCGGGCAGGATCAGCACCCGGACGCCGGGATCACCCGCCAGCCGCGCGGCGGCGCGTTCGCACATCCCGCGTGAGATCAGGGGATCGGTGCCCAGCGGCGCGTGCGGTCCGTGCGGCTCGACGGCGCCCACCGGCAGCAGCAGCACGGGAACGCGCTCGTCGGACGCGAGCGCGGCGACCTGAGGTGAGCTCAACTCCGCGAAGTACGTCACCCGAGTCAAGCTACACCGCAGCGGCCTGGGGTGTATAGAGTTGCCCGTATGCCCGAACCGGCCGCGCCCCACGGCGACCCAGGTCCCCAGGAGCTGGTGATGACGCTGCTCGGCACCTATGTGTCGCCGCGTGAGAGCCGTCGTGTCTGGTCCGGCGGCCTGGTCGGCGTGCTCGCCGGGCTCGGCTTCTCCGACGGCGCCGCGCGGATCGCGCTGGCCAGGCTCGCCCGCCGCGACCTGCTCGCGCGGCACAAGGCGGGCAGGCTGGTCCACTACTCGCTGACCCGCCGCACGATCGCGCTCCTGGAGGACGGCGACCGCCGGATCTTCTCCCTCGGCAGGCGCGAACGCGAGGTCGGGGAGTGGACCGTGCTGTGGCAGAGCATCCCGGAGAGCCGCCGCCAGGCCCGGGAAAGGCTGGTGCGGCGGCTGCGCTTCCTCGGTTTCGGACCAGTCCAGGACGGCACCTGGATCGCCCCGCACGACCGTGAGGCCGAGGTGCTGGCCCTGCTGGAGGAGCTGGACGTCTCCGAACACGCCGGGCTGATGCTCGGGAAACCGTCGGCGGGCCTCGACGTCCGGCGCTTCGCCGCGCGGGCATGGAACCTCGACGGCCTCGCCGCGCGGTACGACGCGTTCGTCCGGGATTTCGGCGGGTATCCGGGAGACCTGCCCGACGCCGAGGCGTTCCGGGTCCGGACCTGGCTGACGCACACGTTCCGCGCCTTCCCGTCGCTCGATCCGGAGCTCCCGGTCGGGCTGGTGCCCGCTCCGCCGAGCCGGGCGGCCGCGGTCGAGGTGTTCCACGATCTCTATCACGCGCTGGCCACGGCGGCGCAACGCCATTTCGACGAGGTGACAGAAAAATGACAGGTGACCGGGTCAAGATCAGCGCGATATCGATGGAGTGACAGAAAAATGAACGACACTCAGGCCGCATTGAGTTACACGTCCTACCTTTCACTGGACGAATTGCTGGACGCGCAGCATCCCCGGTCCGACGAGCACGACGAATTGCTCTTCATCGTGATCCACCAAGTGTATGAACTTTGGTTCAAACAAGTTCTCCACGAGGCGCTTTACCTGCAGGAGCAACTCGAAGCGGGTAACACCGCTCACGCCGTCCGCACATTGAGGCGAATCCTGACTATCTTCAAGGTGGTGGTCGCGCAGATCGATGTGCTCGAGACGATGACTCCGAGCCAGTTCACCAGTTTCCGTGCGCGACTCGACGCTTCGAGCGGGTTCCAGTCGGCCCAGTTCCGTGTTCTGGAGGCCGTCCTCGGCCGCCGGGACGAGCGGGTGTTCGCGCATTACCCCGAAGGCGGTGACCAGCGTGCCCAGATCTCGGACGCGATGGCGCGGCCGTCGCTCTTCGACTCCTTCGTCACCTACCTCGCGGTGAAGGGGTACGACGTCCCGACCGGGCGCGATGTCACCAAGCCACTCGAACCCTCTCCGGAGCTCCAAGAAATTCTGTTGCGGGTCTACCGCGACGACACCGGGCCGTCCGTCGTGGCGGAGCACCTGGTCGATCTGGACGAAGGGATGCAGGAGTGGCGGTATCGGCACGTGAAGATGGTCGAGCGGACCATTGGAGACAAGACCGGGACGGGGGGTTCGTCGGGAGCGCACTATCTGCGTACGACGCTTTTCTCCCCGATGTTCCCGGATCTCTGGGCTGTGCGGAGCAGGCTTTGACGAACCTCGACGATCTTCGCCGCGACCCCAACGCGCTCGCGGCGCACTACACGGAATTCGGTGTGGCGGACCGGATGCTGTTCACCGGGCACTCGCACCAGGCCTGGCCGGATGTGGCACGCGAAGGTGTTCTCGAAGCCTTCGCCGACGCCGCCGAAGAGGTCGACACCAAATGGGCGCGGGCCTTCGCCAAGGCGGACGAGATGCGGGCCGGGTTCCGGGCGCTGCTCGGTGACCCGCGCGGCGACATCGCGCTCGGAGCCAGCACACACGACCTGGTGATCCGGTTCCTCTCGGCGATGGACCTGCCGCGCCGTCCGCGGCTGGTCACCACCGACGGCGAGTTCCACACGCTCCGCCGTCAGCTCGGCAGGCTGGCCGAGGAGGGGGTCGAGGTGGTCCGCGTCCCCGCGGCGCCGGTCGCCACGCTGGCCGAACGCGTCGCGGCCGAGGTCACCGAAGACACCTCCGCCGTGCTCGTCTCGGCCGTGCTGTTCGAGACCTCCCGCCTCGTGCCGGGCCTCGCGCATCTGGCCGACGTCTGCCTCTCGAAGTCGGTGAACCTCGTCGTCGACGCCTACCACGCGCTCGGCGTCGTCCCGTTCTCGCTGCACGACCTCGGGCTCACCAACGCCTGGGTGCTCGGCGGCGGCTACAAGTACCTCCAGCTCGGCGAGGGCAACTGCTTCCTGCGGATGCCCGCGCACGCGCAGGAACTGCGGCCGGTCGTCACCGGCTGGTACGCCGAGTTCGGCGCGCTCGCGGACGAGCGCCGGCCCGGCCAGACCGCGTACGCCTCCGGATCGGACCGGTTCGCCGGAGCGACCTACGACCCGACGAGCCACTACCGGGGCGCCCGCGTCTTCCGGTTCTTCGCCGAGCACGGGCTCACCCCCGAGTTCCTGCGGGAGGTGTCGCGGCACCAGGTGGGGTACCTCGCCGAGGGCTTCGACAAGCTCGGGCTGCCCGAGAACGTCGTCACCCGTGACCGGGAGACACCGCTGGACCGGATCGGCGGATTCCTTTCGCTGAAATGCGCCGACGCCGCAGCGCTGCAGGCCGCCCTCGACGAACGCGGCGTCCGGACCGACAGCCGAGGCGCGTACCTGAGGTTCGGACCGGCGCCGTATCTGTCCGACCGGCAGCTCGACTCCGCGCTCCACGTCCTCGAAGAGGTCGTCAGCGGCTGAGACCACCCGCCCCCGGCTTGGCGAACGGACCGGGGCGATCTAGGTTTGCGATGTGGCACCGTCGCCGCCGGACGACCTTCGCCGGGGACTGTGCCTTGTTGCAGGAATTTCGCACGTGAGCCACAAGCAGCGTGCACTCCAGGACAAGGAGTCACCACAGTGACCGAAGTGTTCGGCCAGGGAACGGGCCATGAACAGGTCGTCTTCTGCCAGGACCAGGCCACCGGCCTGAAGGCCATCATCGGGATCTACTCGACGGCGCTCGGGCCGTCGCTCGGCGGGACCCGGTTCTACCCCTACGCATCCGAGGACGCGGCCCTCGCGGACGTCCTCGCGCTGTCGAAGGGGATGGCCTACAAGAACGCGCTCGCCGGGCTCGACCTCGGCGGCGGCAAAGCCGTCATCATCGGCGATCCCCAGAAGCACAAGACCGAAGCGCTGCTTCGCGCCTTCGGCCGGTTCGTCCAGTCGCTGGGCGGCCGCTACATCACCGCCTGTGACGTGGGCACCTACGTGCAGGACATGGACATCGTCGCCCGCGAATCGGAGTTCGTCACGGGCCGCTCGCCGGAGAACGGCGGCGCCGGCGACTCCTCTGTGCTCACCGCTTTCGGTACCTACCAGGGCATGCGTGCCTCCGCGGACGCCGTCTGGGGCGTCCCGGACCTCGCGGGCCGCAAGGTCGGCGTCGCCGGGGTCGGCAAGGTCGGGCACATCCTGGTCGGGCATCTGATCGAGGCCGGCGCGCAGGTGGTCATCACCGACGTCTCGCCCGCCGCGATCGAGCGCACTCGCGCGGCGTACCCCGGTGTCGAGGTCGTCGAAGACCTCGACACGCTGATCCGCACCGAGCTCGACGTCTTCGCGCCGTGCGCGCTGGGCGGGGTGCTGACCGACGAGACCGTCGGGCTGCTCCGGTCCAAGATCGTCTGCGGCGCGGCCAACAACCAGCTCGCGCATCCGGGCGTCGGCAAGCAGCTCGACGACCGCGGCATCCTCTTCGCGCCGGACTACCTGGTCAACGCCGGTGGCGTGATCCAGGTCGACGACGAGCGGCACGGTTTCGACTTCGCGCGCGCCAAGCGCAAGACGACGGCCATCTTCGACACCACCAAGGAGGTGTTCGCGCTGGCCAAGGCCGACGGCGTGCCGCCGGCGACGGCGGCCGACCGGCTGGCCGAGCGCCGGATGGCCGAGGTCGGCGGGCTGCGGTCGATCCTGACCGTGTAACCGCTCCCTCCCCGCATGACGCGAAAGCCACTTTCGGGACACCAGATGTCCCGAAAGTGGCTTTCGCGTCATGTCCGTCCGGCAGGCGCCGGAAGCGCGCGGACTCAGCCGCTCTTGCGGCGGAAGGTGCGCTTGTTCGCGGCCGGACCGTGCGCGTGCAGGTTCTTCCCGCCGCCGTTCTCGTGCGAGGAACCCGAGCGGGCCTGGGCCTGCTTGCGCTCCAGGGCCTCGCGGAACTTGCGCTTGGTGTCGTCCTCTTCGCCATCCGCAGGGGACGGTGCGGGTTCAGTCATTCTTACCTCCGAGGTGACGACGTGTGACCACGCCAGCCTGTCAGGAACCGACCGGCTTGGCGAGTCGATTTACGTCACCTGGGCGGCGTGGGCAGCTGGACCGGGCCGCCGAACCGGACCCGGTTCCGCAGCAGCGGGCGCCAGCAGTGGTCGCACAGCAGGATCGGCTTCAGCCGGTCGCCGCAGTCCACGTGGTCGAGCGTGATGTCCGGCTCCTGGCCGGGGACCTCGAAACCCCGTGACCACTCGGCGATGATGGCCAGCGCGGGGAAGAACGCGAGCCCCTTCGCCGTCAACCGGTAGTCGTGCGCGTCGGCGCGGGTCTTCGCGGTCCCGGTCCGCAGCACGCCGACGTCCACGAGCTTCGACAGCCGTCCCGAAAGCACGCTCGGCCCGATGCCGAGTTCGCGTTCGAACTCCGAGAAGTGCCGTGCCCCGAGCAGCGCGCTCACCACGAGCCCGGTCGACCACCGGTCGCCGAGGAGTTCCATGGTGTCCGGGAAGAACATCAGCGGGTCGCCCGCGAGGGAGTCGGCGTCCTTGCGGCGGAAGCGTTTCGACGCGGTCGCTTCGACGACGCCGGTGTCGTCGAGCCGTCGCGCGCGGACGTCGCGGGCGTCGACCCGCCGTTCGCAGGAGGCGCAGCCGAGCGGTGCCGAGGTGGCCAGTTCGCAGTCGAGGTGGATCAGCGTCGGCAGGACGGCGCGCCGCCCCTCGACCCATTCCCGTTCCCAGGCCCAGATCGAGATCAGCAGCGGCCACAGTTCGAGGCCGCGTTCGGTGAGCCGGTACTCGTGCCGGGTGCGGCGCGCGTCCCGGTACGGCGTGCGGACGAGCACGTCCGCCTCGACCATCGCGCGCAGCCGCCCGGACAGCGCCGTGGGGGAGATCCCCAACCGCAGCCGGAGTTCTTCGTAGCGGCGGAAGCGCAGGAAAAGACTCTGCAGGATCAGCAACGTCCACTGATCCCCGAGCAGTTCGAGCGCGCGGCGCAGTGGATCGCCCGCCGGTCTGACGCGGTGCGCCGTCGCCTCTGTCACGTGCTTCCTTCCGAGGGGTGTCGCGGTCAGCGTACTACTGACTACAGCAGTAGAAGCCTATTGACACCTGACTACAGCAATCGTAGTGTCTCGGCCATGACGAGCACCTCCGAGCAGCCGGTGCTGGTGGCAGCCCCCACCGGCGAATCCGAGGTCAACCCGTATCTGATGGGCGTCTACGCCCCGGTCGGGGAGGAGATCGACGCGAGCGATCTCGAAGTCGTCGGCGAGATCCCCGCGGACCTGAACGGCGTGTACCTGCGCAACGGGCCCAACCCCCGGTTCGAGCCGCGGGGGCGCTACCACTGGTTCGACGGCGACGGCATGATCCACGCCGTCCACCTGGAGAACGGCAAGGCCCGCTACCGCAACCGCTGGATCCGCACCAAGGCCTTCGAGGCGGAATCCGCGGCGGGCAAGGCGCTCTGGACGGGCGTCATGGAATCGCCCGATGGCAACCCGTTCGGCAACACGCACGGCCTGAACGTCAAGGACAGCGCCAACACCGACCTGATCTTCCATCGCGGCAAGGTGCTCTCCACCTGGTACATGTGCGGCACGCCGTACGCGGTCGACCCGCTGTCGCTGGAGACGCTGGGCGCGGAGACCTTCCTCGGCACGCTGGTCGGCGACATGATGGCGCATCCGAAGGTCGACGAGCGCACTGGCGAGATGTTCTGGTTCGACTACGGGCCACGGCCGCCGTACCTGCGTTACGGCGTGATCAGCGCGGACGGCGAGGTCGCGCGCACGACCGAGATCGAACTCCCCGGCCCGCGCCTGCCGCACGACATGGCGATCACCGAGAACCACGCGATCCTGATGGACCTGCCGCTGATCCAGGACAGGGAAGCGGCCCGCAACGGACGGCACAAGCTGCTGTTCGACCGCTCACTGCCGAGCCGGTTCGGGGTACTCCCTCGCTACGGTGACGGTAGCCAGATCCGCTGGTTCGAAGCCAGCCCCTGCTACATCTACCACGTCGTCAATTCCTGGGAGCAGGGCGAGGAAATCGTCCTCGACGTCTGCCGCGTGCAGCGGCCGCGCCCGCGCGCCGACGCGCACACCCCGCTCGCCAAGATGCTGTCGTACCTGCGGCTGGACGCCTCGCTGCACCGCTACCGGTTCAACCTGCGGACCGGGCAGTGCCTGGAGAACCAGCTCGACGACGACAACACCGAATTTCCGTCCGTCGACTCGAGGGTGGTCGGCGGCCGGAATCGCTTCTCCTACGCGGTGCACATCTCGCCGGATTCGACGCTCAAGTTCGACGGCCTGGTGTGCTACGACAATCGTGCCGGCGCCAAGACCGAACACCGTTTCGGTCCGGGCCGGTGGGGCAGTGAGGCGCCGTTCGCACCCCGCGACGGCGCGGCCGCCGGTTCCCACGACGGCTATCTGGTGACCTTCGTCCAGGACGAGCGTGAGGGGCGCTCGGAGCTGGACGTCTTCGACGCCGCCGATCTCGCTGCCGGACCCGTGGCCAGGGTCCTGTTGCCCCAGCGTGTCCCGCTCGGTTTTCACGCGACCTGGGTCCGGGCGGACCAGCTGGAACCTTCCCGTAGCCGATGATCCCCTTCGTGCCCGCCCACCGGAGGGGTGTGGGCAGGCGCAGGGCCGGAATGCCGCGTCCGAGTCGCCCCTTCCAGGGGGTGGGGCGACTCGGACGCGGCGGCTTCCCTGAACCGCCGTACCGCCCCGGCCAGTGAGCCGATCGTGGTCGCCGCGGCGAAAACGACCGCGGCCACACCGGTTTCGGCGGTGAACTGCAGCTCGCCCAGCGAGCCGACGGTGAATCCGGAATGGACACCCCAGGCGATCACCGCCGTCCCGGCGGTCGCGGGCGCACGCGTCGCGATACCGGTGGCGAGGACGACCAAACCCAATGCCAGCAAGGAAATGACGTGATGTCGCGCCGAACCGAGCAGCCCGGCCGCCGACGCCGCGACGACGACGGAGACACAACCGAACGGGAAGCCGAAACACTCGGGTTTCCTCATCCGTCCAGGGAACACCACGCCGCCGGGCGGACCACCGGCGTGAACGGCTTTTCTACGCCTGTGCCGGGATTCTTGACGGGATGCTGACGGTACGTCACGGGGGGCGCCGGGTTGTCGAGCCGAAGGGCGACCGTGGCGAGCCGAGCCTCCGGCGAGGGTTCCGGACTGGCCAAGGAAGCCGACCGTGCCCCGAGTGTCCACAAGGGACACGGTGGCCCGACCGCTGTCCTTCTCGGTGACCGACTTTGCCTTTTCCCTCAGGCCTTACGCGCGTGCGTGACGATCGCGTCCGCGATCGCGGGCCACAGCTGCCGCGGCAGTTCGTGCCCCATCCCCGCGAACAGCAGCAGTTCGGCGTCCGGGATCGCCTCCGCGGTCGCCTTCCCGCCGCTGACGTTGATCAGCGGATCGCTCTCGCCGTGGATGACGAGCGTCGGGACGCGGACCTCGCGCAGCTTCGCCGTGCGGTCACCCGAAGCGACGATGGCGGCGGCCTGCCGCAACGCGCCCGCGGGGTGATTCGCCCGGTCGTAGTTGCGGGTGGCCTTCATGCGCAGGAATTCGTCGTCGGACGGGTGACCTGGCGAGCCGACGAGCTTGAACCACTCGACTCCGTCTTCGATCGCCTGCTCCCGGGTGGCCGCCGGTGGCCGCGTCAGCCCGGCGAGCGCGGCGGGCTCGGGATGCCCGACCGAGGGATCCCCGGTGGTGGACATGATCGACGTCAGGCTGAGCAGCCGCTCCGGCGAGTCGATCGCGAGCTGCTGCACGATCATCCCGCCCATCGACGCGCCGACGACGTGCGCGCGGCCGAAGCCGAGCGCGTCGAACAGCCCGGTGACGTCGGCGGCGAGATCCGACAGGAGATACGGCGCGGACGTCTGGTCGCCCGCGGCGAGCGCGGCCAGATCCGGCGCGGGGAGATCGTCCAGATAGGACGAAAGACCGACGTCGCGGTTGTCGAACCGGACGACGTGGAACCCGCCGGCCGCCAGCAGCTCGCAGAAGCCGACCTCCCACGTCACCATCTGGGCGCCGAGGCCCATCACCAGGACGAGTGGCGGATCCGCGGGGGAGCCGAAGGTGTCGTACTCGAGTTCGAGGCCGTTCACACGCGCGCGGGGCATGGCACGATCCTGCCGGAAGCCCCCGCCGGACGACCAGCCGAATGCGGATACGGTAGCCCGCATGCCGACTTTCCCCGAAGACGCGGGTCCCCGCCCCAGGTCCCGCGCGGCTTCCGGACGGCCGGCCGTCACCAGGGACCGGATCGTCGACGCCGCGCTGGAGCTGTCGGCCGAATCGGGACTGGAGAACTGGACGCTGCGGCAGCTCGCGGCCGCCGTCGACGCCTACCCCGCGGTCGTCTACCACCACGTGGGCGACCGGGACACCGTCGTCGTCGCGGTACTCGACCGGGTGGTCGGCGAACTGACCCTGCCCGACGAAACCCTGCCGTGGCGGGAGTGGTTCGCCGAGTTCCTGCCGACCGTGCGGAAGGTGCTGCGCCGCTATCCCGGCTCGGCGCGGCGGCTGGCCCTGTTCGGGCCGTCGGTCGCCGCCGCGGTGCCGACCATGAACACCGGTATCGGCCGTCTGCTCGCGGCGGGCTTCGGCACCGAGTCGCCGTTCGCGTACAACCTGCTGCTCGCCACCGCCTGCCAGTTCGTCGCGATGGAGGACGACCGCGAGAGCGCGATGGCGCTCCAGCTCGACCGCTGCGAGGGTTACGCGTCGTACCGCACGCGCGAGGACCTGCCGGGGATGGCGGCGCTGGGCGAGTCGATCTCGGCGCTGGTCACGGATCCCGACCTCGCGGCCGGTTACTACGAGCGTCTCTACGATTACGCCGTGCAGCGCTGCCTCGACGGACTGGCGCTCAGGCTCACCCAGTTGAACGCACTCGGAAGTTTGACAGAGCCGTGACAGCGAATCGGCGTACTGTGGAGGAATACCGGTGCTCGTCACCGGTCCCGAAGCCCCTGGCACCAACCTCCCCCTCGAGGTGCCGGGGGCTTCTCTAGGCCCGCGGAGCCGCGCGCTGGATCTCGGGGAACACCTCACCGACCAGTGTGACCAGTGACTTGCTGAGCAGCGTGTGCACCTGCGAGCGATCGAGCGAGCCGCGTACGAGCCATTCGCGGCCCGCCGCCTTGACCATCCCGCCGAACGCACGGACCAGCGCGTTCAGCTCCGGCCCGTGTTCGCTCTCGCGGGAGAGCCCGACCGCTTCGAGCACCCGGTCGGCCGATTCGCGATCGGCCTCCTCCAGGATCCGTTCGACTTCGAGGTCGCGGCCGATGCCCTCGGGCGCGATCGCGGCCAGCCACATCTTCTCCTGGCTGGTGACCATGTCCAGGAACCAGTCGATGGCGACGTCGGCGCGCAGTTCGAGCGGCCCTTCCGGCAGGATCTCGACGGCGAGCCGCGGTACGGTCAGCGCGCGCCGGATGATCTCCAGGTAGAGCTCGCGTTTGGTGCCGAAGTAATGGTTGATCAGCCCCCTGGCGACCCCGGCCTCCGCCGCGATGTCCGAAGTGGACACTTCCGAGTACGGGCGGTCGGAGAAAAGGCGGGCCGCGCAGGCGAAGATCTGCTCCTTGCGCTCGTCCGGTTCCAGTCTCCGCCATCTCGGCGCCGGCTCGGTGGTCATGCGGACAATCTTCCCACGATCGATTCAGCCCGGCTGGACAGTGGGCGAATCCCTGTGACATGAAAAAGCAAAGTGTCAGTTAATCCGGCGTGTACCGTCTGTTGGCCCGCTGGTCTTTACCGTCTTCATTCAGGTGGCATGCCGTGCGCGCTGTCGGGGCGCGTTTGCCTCCTACCGGCCCGGCCTGGCGAGTAACCCCCCCTAGCTCGCCAGGACCGGGCCTTCTTCTCGCGGTGAGGGACGTTCGGCCGGCAAGAGCAGCGTGAACGTCGTCGGCGACGGGCTGGTCAGCCGCAGCCGCCCGCCCTCCGCCTCGGCGAGGCTCCGTGCCAGCCGCAGCCCGATCCCGTTGCCCTCGTGTTCCTCGGTCCGCTCGGCGGTCGCGAACGGATCGCGCCCGTCCGGGATGGCGCCTTCGTCGCTCACGTCGATGGCCAGCGCGTCCCCGGCGTCGCGCGCCAGGACGGAGACCGTGCCGCGTCCGTGCGTCGCCGCGTTGTCCAGCAGGACGGCGAGCACCTGCCGGACGGCCGCGTCCGCCGCCCGCGCCGGGAGGGCTTCGCGGCCGCTGATCCGCAGCGCCCGGCCCCGTCCGGCGAGCAGTCCGTGCCAGGTCTGCCGGACCTCTTCGAAGAGTTTGCCCAGGTCGAGCCGCGCACGCGGGGCCCTGGTCTGCTTGGCCAGCGCCAGCAGGTCGTCGATGGTGCGCTCCAGGCGGTCGGCCGACGCGATGCCGTCGCGGATCGTCGCGTAGGGGTCGCGATCGGGGCTTTCCAGCGCCGCCTCGAGTTGCAGGCGCAGGCCGGTCAGCGGCGTCCGCAGCTGGTGGGAGGCGTCGGCGGAGAAGGTCCGCTCGCGTTCCAGCGTCTCGCCGATCCGCTCGGACGTGACGTCGAGCGCTTCGGCGACCTGATCGATCTCGCGGACCCCCGTCCGGCGGGCGCGGACGGTGAAATCGCCCTCGCCGAGTCGTTCGGCGGTGGCGGCCAGATCCTCCAGCGGCCGGGCCAGCCGGGTGGCGATCCGGCGCCCGATCAGCCAGCTGGCCCCGATCGCGACCAGGGCGAGCACGATCATCTTGAGCCAGGTCAGCCGGATCTGGGCGTCCAGTTCGGACCGGGGATGGGCGGCGCGGACCACCCCGACGAGCGACTGCCCGCTGAGCACCGGGACGGCCAGGACGACCTCGTCCTCGCGGGTCCCGGTCGCCATGTCGGTGTAGTGCGCTTCGCGGACGAAGCGATCTTCGCTGGCCGGGCCGTTGCCTGCCAGGATCCTGCCGGTCGGGGTGTAGACCGCGACCCTGATCCCGCGGATACGGTCCTTGTCCGGTTTGATCGGCAGGAGCTCCGGCACGCGGCCGTTGGCGAGATCGCCGGTCACGTCGAGCACGACCGCGTCGGCGACCCGTTCGAGGTCGTGGGTCGAGTTGCCCTCGTGGAACCTGGCGACCGCGACGGCCAGCGGCGCCCCGAACAGGGTGATCGCCAGCACCGCGGCCAGCACGGTGAGGGTGACGATCCGGCGGCGCACGGACAGAGTGTGGCCGACGAGCGCGAGGATCACCCACTCGACGCGATATTTTGCCGTCCGTTGACCTGAGATCAAGGCGATGTTGACCCCGTTCGCCTTACCTTGGGGCCATGCGCCGACGTGCCGCCGTCATGGCAGGCCCGGGGCCCGGATCCGTCCCCCTCGTCCGGTTCGCCGTCCCGGGCGAGTGTGTGGCCGTGCTGCCCGCCGGAAGTGGCGACGCCCCCGGCGGCGCTTCCGACCGTGCGACCGTCGGCCTGCTGCTCAGGCGCGGCAACCTCTTCGACCACCTCACCGTCGCGCGGAACGTCGTACTGGCGGGACGGCTGGCGGGCCGCCCCCTCCGCACCGCGGACGACCTGCTCGAACTGGTCGGGCTGGCCGGTCGCGGCGACGACTATCCGGGCACGCTGTCGGCGCTGGAAAGCGCGCGTGCCGGAGTCGCGGTCGTGCTGGCCGGAGCCCCGGATACGGTCGTCGCCGACGAGCCCGCCGGAGAACTCGACGGGCTCGCCGCGCTCGAACTCATGGATCTGCTGTGCGCCGTCGCGGCTCGCGGGACGGCCGTCGTCGTGGCGACCCGCGACCCCGAGATCGCGGCGGCCGCGCACCGGATCGTGAGAGTGGCGTGACGGCACCTCTGGTCCGCACCGACGAGCTGGCGCATACCTACGGTTCCGGGCTGACCGCCGTGGTCGCCGTGCACGGCGTCACCTGCGAGATCTGCGCGGAGACCCGCGCGGTGGTGACCGGCAGGGCGGGCGCCGGGAAGACCACGCTGCTGCATCTGCTCGCCGGGATGAAGAAGCCGACGGCGGGCACCGTCGACTGGCCCGCCTTCGAGCCGTCGCCGCCGGGTCCCGACCTGATCGGGCTGATGCTGCAGGACGGCGGGCTGCTGCGTGATCTCGACGTCCGGCTCAACGTCGCCCTGCCGCTCGTGCTCGCCGGCCGGACCGGCACGGCGGTCCGCGACGCCGTCGACGGCGCGCTGGACCTGGTGGGCCTGGCGGGGTTCGCCAAGAAGGCGCCCCGCGAACTGACCGGTGAGCAGATCCGGCTCGCCGTCCTGGCCAGGGCGCTCGCGCCTTCGCCGAAGCTGATCCTCGCCGACGACCCCGCGGGCTGGCTCGACCGGCGCGAGGGGGAGCGGCTCCTCGGCAGGCTCGTGCTGGCCGCGGACCGGCTGGGTGCCGGACTGCTGGTGGCCACGGCCGAAGAGGCCCCGGGCGGGCTGTTCGGCGAGCGCTGGTCGATGGTCGACGGGAAGCTGGTGCGGGACCGGTGATCGCGGCGATGGCGTTGTGGGTCGGCGGGATCGCGCGCGTGCGCCCCGCCAGGCTCGGTGTCCCCGCGGCCGGGGTCGCGATCGTGACCACGCTGCTCGCGGTGCACGACTGGACCGGGAACCTCGCGCCGCGCTGGGTGCCCGCGATGGTGCTCGTGGTGCTGCTGACCACGCCCTCGGCGCGGGTGCTGCGGTCGGATCAGGACCTCCTGCGTGCCCGCGGCGCCACCGGTGGGCAAGTACTCGGCCTGGCCGCCGCCGAAGCCGTGGCGGCGGGCCTGGCAGGCGGCGTGGCCGGGGCCGCCCTGTCGCTGGCCTGTGGCTTCTCGTCCGGCTCCGGGTTCGCGCTCGTCCGGGAAATCGTTCTCTTGCTGCTCGCCGGGACGCTCGTGGCGGTATTGGCCATTCTGCCCCCGGCGCTGCGAGAGTGGTATTTCGTCCCGGCCGACGGAGGTCCGCCCTGGTGGTCGCCCTACGGCCTCGACTTCATCCTGCTCGCGCTCGCCTTCGTCTGGCCGTTGTTCGGCTGGGCGGGCGGCACGATGCTGCTGTGGCGGCTGGTGGAGCTGGGGCTGCGAAAGGGAAAAAGGGTCATCGGCGGCGTGCTCCGGCCGCTCGTCTCCGGGCTGGCGGGTGTGCTCGCGCTGTCCATTTCGTGGCGGAGCGCGCTTCTGGCGCGGTCCGTGGTGCTGGTCGCGCTGGCGGTGGCGTTCGCCATCTCGACCGCCTTCACCAAGGACGGTTGCGGCGAGGCCAAGGTGGACCTGATCGCTTCGCTGATCCTCGCGGCCGCCGCGGCGGGGCCCTCCTTCGGCGCGGCGCTCAACGAACGCAGGCGGGACCTGCTGATCGTGAGCACGCTCGGCGGGAAACGCCGCCAGGTGGCCGCGTTCATCGCGGGTGACGCGCTGGTCGTCGGGGGCGGGGGCCTGATCGGCGGGCACCTGCTCGGGGTGCTGTTCGTCTTCGTCGCGGGCCTGGAGCGAGTGCCTTCGCCGCACGGGTACTTCGGGCTGCTGGCGGCGGTCGTGGTCGTGTCGTGCGTGGCGGCGTCGGCGTGGATCGCGCGGCTCGCCGCGCGGGACGAGGTCTCCGACCTGCGCGACTACTAGGCCTGGCTCTCGAAGGGCTGTTCGAGGCGGTAGCCGTGGCCGCGCAGCGTCGAAATCCTCGGCGCCTGCTCGGGCGTGGGCGCCGACTCGGTCAGCTTCCGGCGCAGCGCGGCGATGTGGACGTCCAGGGTCTTCGTCGAGCCGTACCAGTGCGCGTCCCACACCTCCGACATCAGCGTGTCCCGGCTGACCGCGACGCCCGGCTGCTCGGCCAGCCGGGCGAGCAGGTCGAACTCCTTGGCCCGCAACGAGATCTCCCGTCCACCGACGCTGACCCGGCGTCCGGCGGTGTCCACCCGCAGATGGCCGATGGCGATCGCGGGCCTGCTCTCCGGCGGAGCCGTCCCGCGCCGCAGATGCGCCCGGACCCTGGCGAGCAGCTCGCCGAGCCGGATGGGTTTGGTGAGGTAGTCGTCGGCGCCGGCCTCCAGGCCCACGACGACGTCCATCTCCTCCTGCCGCGCGGTCAGGATGACCAGGACGGCGCCGGGAAGCTCCGCCCGCAGCCGACGGCAGACCTCGACGCCGTCCAGATCCGGCAGGCCGAGATCGAGCAGGACGAAGTCGATGTCGCCGTCCGCGGCGGCCGCGAGCGCGGTGCGGCCGTCGCGCTGCCACGAAACCTCGTAGCCGTGCAGGCGGAGGGTCGATTCGAGGACACCGCCGATCGCGTCGTCGTCTTCCACCACCAGCAGTTTCGGCATGCGGGGGAGCTTAACCGTTGAACACTGTTCTTTTCGGGTATGACGTTAGGAACACCACCTCTTCCGTAACGGGGCGCTAACGTTTCCTTCGATATGTCCATAAAGGACAGAGCGCGGCCGCCGCGAGGCACAGCCAGGCGAACACGTCACCGACACGGCTGTACACGGTCTGTGTTCTCGGCTGCACCGGCAGATCCGCGACGAGCGTCTGCTGATCGGTGCGGTAGAAGTCGGCGTGCCCGAGGACGCGGCCCTGGCTGTCCACAGCTGTGGAAATCCCGTGGGTGGAGTGCCGGAAGAGGGAGTAACCGTTTTCCACCGCGCGGAAGCTCGCCTTCTCCGCGTGCAGCGAGCCGAAACCCGGCCAGTCGTTGGCGGGGACGAGCATGAGCGAGGTCCCCTTGTCCGCGGCTTGGCGCATCAGGCCCGGGAAGTCCGCGTCGTAACAGATCACCGCCGCGAGCCGTCCGTACGGCGAATCCGCGGTGGGGACGTTTCCCGGGCCGGGGGTCATCGGTTCCATCGGCGTCGGATGCGTCTTGTCGTAGGTCCACAGCGCCTCACCGGACGGCGCGACGAGCACGACCACGTTACGGATGTAAGGAGCTTGCGACGTGTAGAGCGCGTACGCGAGCCCGACGTGGATACCGGCCTGTTTCGCCTGGTCGCCGACCCGCTTCAGCAGTGCCGCCTGATCACGTTCCAGGACGCGGGCGTGGGTTTCCGGCCAGAGCACGATCTTCGCCCCCGCCGACGCCTGCTGCCCGGTCCTCGTCACGAGATCGTCGGTGACCGGCGCGAACGCCGCACCGACCGCGGCCGGGTCGGCGGCGGCGACTTCCTCAGCGCGCCAGTACTTGACGCCGGCGCGGTCCAAGGCGTCGGAACTGGCCCGGTCCGCCTCGGCCGACGGGCTGATCCCCGCGATCCGCACGGTCTCAGTCGTGGGGGCGTCGAGCAGCAACCGCAGGCCACCAGCCGCGAACACCACGCCGAGCAGGCATACGTGGACGATGGCCGTGCGCTTGACCGGCCGCCATCCTTCCGTCCAGACGGTGTTCGCCACCGAGGCGAACCACGCGAGGACGAAGGTGAGGCCGTACACGCCGGTCACGGACGCCGTCTGGAGCAACGGCAGGTTCGTGGCCTGGGTGCTGCCGAGCGCGCCGAAGTCCCCGAAGCCGGTGATCACCGTGAAGAGGTACTCGCCCGCGACGAGCGTCACCGGGAACACCAGCGTCCTCAGTGCCCCGGCGCGGCCGGCGAGCAGCCGATCGGCCAGGAACGCCGTCGTCTGCAGCACTACGAGCAGAGTGAAGGCGAGCAAGGCGGAGAGCACGAACAGCAGACCGGTGACCCCGAGCCAGAACAGCTGCCCGATCAGCAGGGACAGGCCCACCATCAGGATCGCGCGCCGTGTCGGGACAAGGCGGGCGTAGTGGAGAAGGAAGACCGGGAACACCCAGGCCGCGAGCGGAACGTTCCAGTCGGTGTGGACGGCGAGCAGGAGCAACGCTGTGCCCAGCCACCAGAGCAGCCGTGGTTTCATACCGCGAACGGTAGGAAACCACGGCCGCCCGGACAGCGGACCTTGGGCAGCGAGGGACCCTTACTTTCGTCAGGAAACGTGGTCCCGGTAGGCCCGGACGGTCTCCGCGAGCACCTCCCCGCCGGGACGCCGCCAAAGGTCGGCGTCGAACACCTCGACCTCGATCGGCCCGGTGTACCCGGCGGCCTCGACGCACGCCTTCAGGTGCCGGTGGTCGATCGGGCCGTCACCGGGCAGCGCCCGGCCGAGCAGGGTGTCGGTCAGGGGAACCTTCTGGTCGCAGACGTGGAATCCGGCGATCCGGCCCGCCGCCGCGGCGATCGACTCCTCGATCCGCGGGTCCCACCAGACGTGGAACTCGTCGACGATCACGCCGACCTGATCGGCCGGATGCTCGCGCGCGATCGTCAGCGCCTGGTCCACAGTGGACAGTACCGAGCGTTCGGCGCACTGCATGGGGTGCAAGGGTTCCAGGCCGAGGCGGACCCCGCGCTCGCCGGCGTACGGCGCCAGCTCTCCGACCGCGTCCGCGACCCGCTGCCGCGACGAGGCCAGGTCGCCGTTCACCCCGCCGACGACCAGCACGAGCACGTCCGCGCCCAGTGCGGCGGCTTCGTCGATCGCCTCCCGGGTCTGCGCGACACCGTCCACAGGGGACCCTTCCGGAGTGACCCCGGTGAAGAAGCCGCCTCGGCACAATGACGACACACCGACGTCGTACTCCTTGAGCAGCCGGGCGGTCTCCTCGACACCGGTCTCGGCGACCTTGTCCCGCCACAGGCCGATCCAGCGGACGCCCGCCTCGGCGCAGCCCGCGACGGCTTCCGGCAGCGACCACGCCTTGGTGGTGATCTGGTTCAGGCTCAACCGGTCCATCAGGCCACCCCCGCCGCGGCCAGCAGCGGCCGCATCCGCGCGACGGCGAGGTCCGGGTCGATGAGCGCGCCCGCGGCGTCCGCCAGGCGCAGCAGCTCCGCCAGATGTGTGATGGAGCGGGCCGACTCGCGGCCGGCGACCATACGGAAGTGCTCCTGGTGCCCGTTGAGATAGGCGAGGAAGACGACGCCGGTCTTGTAGTTCATGGTTGGCGCGCGGAAAATGGCGCGGCTCAGTGCCACGGTCGGGTCCAGCAGGCCGTGGAAACCGTCCTTGTCGCCCTCGTCGAGCCGGGCGAGCGCGGCGCCGGCGACCTGCGCGACGGCGTCGAAGATGCCCAGAAGCGCTTCGCTGTGGCCCTGGTCGTCCCCGGCGATGAGCTCCGGGTAGTTGAAGTCGTCGCCGGTGTAGCACTTGACGCCCTCGGGGAGCGCGCGGCGGAACTCGGTCTCGATCGACGCGTCGAGCACGGAAACCTTGACCCCGGCGATCACGTCGGCGTGCTCGGCGCAGAGCCTTCCCAGTTCCTCGGCCGCCTTGCGGACGTCACCGTGACCCCAGTAGCCCGCCAGTGCCGGGTCGAACTGCTCGCCCAGCCAGTGCAGCAGGACCGGGCGGTCCGCGCCGGAGAGCAGTTTCCCGTACGCAGCATGGTAATCCGCGGGGCCGGAAGCCGACGCGGCCAGCGCCCGGCTGGCCATCACGACCGGGATCGCCCCGGCCTCGCCGACCAGGTCCAGCTGCTCGCGCCAGGCGTCCACAATGGACCCGGCGGTCGCTTCGCCGCCGGGGAGCTGATCGGTGCCGACGCCCGCCACCCACGGCCGTCCGGCGGCGAGCGCCCCGGTGCGCCGGATGAGGTCCTTGGTGGTGGCCCAGTCCAGGCCCATTCCGCGCTGCGCGGTGTCCATCGCTTCGGCGACGCCGAGACCGCAGGACCACAGGTGCTCACGGAAGGCGAGCGTGGTCTCCCAGTCCAGCACCGCGCCTTCTTCGGGATCGGCGGGGGCGAGCGGGTCGGCAACCACGTGCGCGGCCGCGTAGGCGATGCGGGAGGTCGGCGGTGACGCCGGTTTCGCGGGCGTTTCCGCCCCTCGGGGCGTCCACTCCGCCAGTCCGCCGTCGGCGGTGGGCAGGGCGATCAAGGTCATCGGGTCTCCGTGGCGCGGGGGTGAGAAAGCGCTTTCTCGCGCCACGGTAAGTCACCTCATGGGCCGCACACAAGGGTTTCAGCGAGCGGGGGCGGCGGTGCTGCGGCGCAGGACGACCTCGCCGGACATCTTCACCACGCGCGGCCGGGTGCCGGGGGAGGCCTTGAGTGCCAGGTCCATGGCCCGTTCGCCCAGCTTCTCCAGCGGCAGCGCGACCGTGGTCAGCGCGGGCGTGAGATCGCGCACTACCGGGATGTCGTCGAAACCGGCGATCGACATCTCGCCGGGCATGGAGACGCCGGCGTCGCGTAGCGCCGACATCGCGCCGATGGCCATCACGTCAGTCACCGCGAACACACACGTCGGCCACTTCTTGCGTGGCCGCGCGAGGACCTTCTCCATCGCCTCGTAACCACCGTCGCGGGTGAACGCCGCCTCGAAGACGTCGGCCTCGGCCAGTTCGACGCCGTGCTCCAGCAGCTCCGCGGCGAAGCCGTCGAGGCGGTCCACGACGGTGGTCAGGCTCTTCGGCCCGGCGAGCACGGCGAACCGCCGGTGCCCGAGGCCGAGCAGGGCCTTCGCCAGTTCGGCGCCGCCACCGCGATTGTCGGGCTGGACGGTGTCGACTTTGAGTCCGCGATGCCTGCTGACCGCGGCGACGTGCCCGCCGCCGCGCCGGTACGGTTCGAGTTCGGCGGCCATCGCCTTTTCCCACGCCTTGTCCTCGAACGCGGAACCGATCAGCAGAATGGCCGACGCGCGCTGGGCGCGCAGCGTCGAAACGTAGGCGACCTCCTTGGCCGGATCGCGGAAAGTGCTCGCGAGCATCACCAGAAGATCGTTTTCGTTCGCCACCCGCATGACGCCGCCGGCGATCGCGGCGAAATACGGATCCCCGACGTCGTGGCAGATCACCCCGACGGTGGGCTGTGAGCCACCGGCCAATGCCTGAGCGTGAGCATTGGGGGTATAGGACAGCTCGGAGGCCGCGGCGATCACTCGTTCGCGGAGGTCTCCCCGGACGGTGGCGGTGCCGTTGAGTACGCGGGACGCGGTCGCGAGCGATACGTCCGCGGTGCGCGCCACGTCCTCCAGCGTCACGTGGGGGCGAGCCTTCATCGATCCTCCAAGCGGGCGTTTGGGGCATAGTGGCGGATATGCTCGGCCTTTACCCGGAAATCGAACCTTACGTCCAAGGGATGTTGCCTGTCGGTGACGGCAACGAGATCTATTGGGAGGAGTGCGGCGATCCCGGGGGCAAGCCGGTGGTCTTCCTCCACGGTGGCCCCGGTGGCGGTTCGACGCCGAGACATCGCAGACTGTTCGACCCCGGGCGATACCGGATCGTCCTTTTCGATCAACGCGGTTGCGGGCGCAGCACGCCGAACTGCGCCACCCCGGAGGCCGATCTCTCGGTCAACACGACGTGGCATCTGGTCGCCGACATCGAGCGTTTGCGCGAGCATCTGGACATCGAACACTGGATGGTCTTCGGCGGCTCGTGGGGGAGTGTGCTCGGGCTGACCTACGCGGAAACCCACCCCGGACGGGTCACGGAACTCGTTCTCCGCGGCATCGCCACCTTGCGGGCGAAGGAACTGCAATGGCTGTACGGCGGGGGAGCGGCGTACCTGTTCCCGGAGGCGTGGTCGCGTTTCCTGGCCCCGGTGCCGTTTTCGCGCCGGCAGGACAACCTGATCGAGGTCTATCACGAACTGCTGAGCCATCCGGATCCCGCCGTGCACGGCCCCGCCGCGATCGCGTGGAGCCGCTGGGAGGGGGAGACGGTCAAACTGCGGCCGCAGGACGAAGTGATCGACGCGTTCAGCGATCCCTCGTTCGCCCTCGCGATCGCGCGGATCGAGAACCACTACTTCCGGCACAGCGGCTGGCTGGCCGAAGATCAGCTGCTGCGCGACGCCGGGAAGCTCCGGGACATCCCGTGCGTTCTGGTCCAGGGACGCTACGACGTGGTCACCCCGGCCATCACCGCGTGGGAGCTCAGCCAGGTGCTGCCTTCCGCCGAACTGGTGATGGTCGGCGACGCCGGTCACGCGTTCGACGAGCCCGGCATCCTGCACGAGTTGATCAGCGCGACCGACCGGTTCGCGTCAGACTGGCAGGGCGCCGGTACACGCCAGGACGAGAGGAACTCAGACATGCTTTTCGGTGACGAGCACGTCCGTCGCTACGAAGAGACCGACGGCGAGGTGGGCCACGACTGGGAGAAGGGTGTCCCTTGCCTCGTCCTCACCACCAAGGGCCGCAAGACCGGTGAGGACCGCAAGTTCGCGCTGATCTACCAGTTCGACGACGACGGCAACCCGGTGATCGTGGCGTCCAAGGGCGGAGCTCCGGAGGACCCGGGCTGGTACAAGAACCTGCAGGCCAACCCCGAGGCCAAGGCCCAGGTCAAGGCGGACAAGTTCACCGTGCGGGCCCGGACGCTGGAGGGCGAGGAGCGCGCGAAGCTGTGGGAGAAGCTCGCCGCGGTCTGGCCGGACTACAACGAGTACGCGAAGAAGACCGACCGCGAGATCCCCGTGGTGGTGCTCGAGCGCGTGTGATCCGCGCCGCGTTCACGCGTGGTTTCAGCCGAACCCGGGCGGGTTCGGCTACGAATTACGTCCATGGTGCTGAGACCCCGTGAACGCTGGACCGCGCTGAGCCCCGCTTCGGGGGACCTGCTGACGTTCCGCCAGATGATCGCCTTCGGCCGGCGCTTCGCCCGCGCCGGCCGGGGCGCCTGGTTCGCCTTCGCGATCAACGTCGTGTGGCCGTTCCTGGTGCTGTTCACCCGGTTCCGGGTGCGTGGCGGGGAGCACCTGCCCGCGTCGGGCGGCTTCCTGGTGGCGTCGAACCACCTCTCGTTCGCCGACCCGACCACGGTGACGGCGTACTGCCTCGCGCACGGACGCGTGCCGCGCTACCTGGCGAAGGCGAGCCTGTGGGACGCGCCCGTCATCGGCTCGGTGATGCGCTCCGGCAAGCACATCCCGGTTTATCGGGGCGCGGCCACGGCGTCAGACGCGTACCGCGACGCCGTCAGCGCCGTCCGTGAGGGTGAATGCGTCGTCATCTTCCCGGAGGCGACCTTCACGGATCACCCGGACGGGTGGCCCATGCGCGGCAAGACCGGCATCGCCCGGATCGCGCTGGAGACCGGCGTCCCGGTGATCCCGCTGGCGAACTGGGGCACGCACCACCTGCTGCCGTCCGATGCGGTGCTCCCGCGCGCCTTCCCGCGCAAGACGGTGAACCTGGTCGCCGGCCCGCCGGTGGACCTCTCGGATCTCATGACACCCTCGCCGTCCCGTGAGGTGCTGGAGGAGGCCACGAAGCGGATCATGACCGCGGTGACCGAGCTGCTGATCGAGATCCGCGGCTCGCGCCCCGAGTAGGCAGTCTCACCCTTCGGACCGTCCCGGTGAGGGGTAGGTTTCGGGGTATGAGTGCACACTATGACGTCGTTGTCCTGGGGGCCGGAGTCGGCGGTTACGTGGCGGCGATCCGGGCGTCGCAACTGGGGCTGAGCGCGGCGGTCGTGGAGGAGAAATACTGGGGCGGTGTCTGCCTCAACGTCGGCTGCATCCCGTCGAAGGCGCTGCTGCGCAACGCCGAACTCGCGCACATCGTGACCAAAGAGGCGAAGTCGTTCGGGATCCAGGTCGAGGGCAAGGTCAGCTTCGACTACCAGGCCGCCTTCGACCGCAGCCGCAAGGTCGCGGACGGGCGCGTCAAGGGCGTGCACTTCCTGATGAAGAAGAACAAGATCACCGAATACGACGGGCACGGCACCTTCCTCGACGCCAACACCATCGAGGTCAACGGCGAGCGGGTCACCTTCGACCACTGCGTGATCGCCACCGGCGCGACCGCGCGCCTGCTGCCGGGCACCACGCGCAGCGACCGCGTGGTCACCTACGAACAGCAGATCATGGAAAACGAGCTGCCGGAGAGCATCGTCATCGCCGGTGCGGGCGCGATCGGCGTCGAATTCGCCTACGTGCTGCACAACTACGGCGTGAAGGTGACCATCGTCGAGTACCTCGACCGGATGGTCCCGCTCGAAGACGCCGAGGTCTCCGCGGAGCTCGCGCGCCGCTACCGGAAGCTCGGCATCGAGGTGCTGACTTCGACGAAGGTCGAGTCGATCGACGACACCGGCTCCAGCGTGCGCGTGACCGTGTCGAAGAACGGCGAGTCCCGGGTGCTGGAAGCGGACAAGGTGTTGCAGGCCATCGGTTTCCAGCCGCGGGTCGAGGGATACGGCCTCGACAAGACCGGTGTCGAGCTGACCGAACGCGGCGCCATCGCCGTCGACGCGCGGGGCCGCACCAACGTCCCGCACATCTTCGCGATCGGCGACGTCACCGCGAAACTGATGCTCGCGCACGCGTCCGAATCCATGGGCGTCGTCGCCGCCGAAACCATCGCGGGCGCCGAGACCATGGAACTCGACTTCGTGATGATCCCGCGCGCGACCTACTGCCAGCCGCAGATCGCCAGCTTCGGCTGGACCGAAGAACAGGCCCGCGAAAAGGGCTTCGACGTCAAGGTGGCGAAGTTCCCCTTCACCGCCAACGGAAAGGCGCACGGCCTCGGCGAGGCCGTCGGCTTCGTGAAGATCCTGAGCGACGCTACGCACGGCGAGCTTTTGGGCGCGCACCTGATCGGCCCCGAGGTGACCGAACTGCTGCCGGAGCTGACTCTGGCGCAGCAGTGGGACCTTACGGTGCACGAAATCTCGCGGAACGTGCACGCTCACCCGACCCTTGGGGAAGCGGTGAAGGAAGCCGTGCACGGCCTCGCGGGCCACATGATCAACATGTAAACCCTCGTGAGTGGTAAGGACGGTTAGAACCGTCCTTACCACTCACGAGCTGGTTCTGGCTGTAGCGATTCGTGCGGCTAGCTCCTCGGCCTTACGCTCCTCGAAACCCACCCAGTACCTGAGTTCGTGGTGGTGCCATCGGTCCACCTCGGACACTTCTCGGTTCATCCCGTGGCGGCTGAGCACCAAGAACCACTTGGTTGTGGACGGGCGGGTCTGCCGATGCGGTTCCTGCTCACCCGGGCCAGGCTGGCGACAACCCGCAGCTGGTTCCGCTGCTGGACGGCATCACCGTCGCCCGGATCGGTCGCGGCCGGCCACGCTGCCGACCGGAGACGGTGAGCGCGGACAAGGCGTATTCGCATCCGTCAACCCGCGGGGCGATGCGAGACCGGCGGATCAGGTTCGTCAGTCCGGAACGGGATGACCAGATCGCCCGCCGCACAGCCAAAGGCCGCAGCGGCGGGCGACCACCAGCGTTAGACGCCGAGGCTTATAAACAGCGCAACGTGGTCGAACGGTGCTTCAACCGGCTCAAGCAGTTCCGCGACCTGGCCACCGCTTCGCCGAACGCGCCGCCTGCTACCAGGCCGGACTCACCATCGCCGCGATCGTGTCCTGGCTCCAATGACTCACAGGACACGCCCTAGGCCACTTTGATCACCTTCTCCGCGGCCGTGCGAACCGCGTTCAGCACGCCGGTGGCCCACTCTCCGGTCGACTCGTCGGTGAAGTCACTGGGTGTGGTGCCGACGAGCATGGTGGCCGCGCGGGCCAATGCCGCTGCCAGCTGCCCGATCGCGTCGGCGCCCGGGTCTACCCAGCTGTCGCCGTAAGAGTCGGATCTGATCGCCACAGGCAGGTCGGTATCGGCAAAACTGGTACTGGCGCGCCTTGACGCGGTGAGCAGATCGAGAAGCTGGTCGGCGAGCGCGTCGCGCAGGCGCCGGAAGCCGTGGGCTTGAACACCGTAGCCGCGGGCCAGGTACTGCTGGTCGGTCGCGAGAAGTACCCTCCTGGCGACCGCTATCGATTCTTCCCGGAGCATCTGGTTGGTCTGCTCGCACATCCGGGCGTACTCGGACTCAAAGGTCATGTCCCAATTCTGCCCTGGCCTGCGCGCGACCAGGGGCCGCCGCGAGTCGTCCGTCTGGGCACGTGTGTCGTCCGCTTAACTACGTGTGTCGTCCCTCCAATCACGTGAGTTCGCGATTCGCGCACGGCGGTGGCGGCTGGCGCTAGCGACCCGAAACACTCGCGACAGACAGGCCGAAGGTGTCCAGACGTTGCGAAGTGGCTTTCGCAACGCCTCCGAGCCGGCGGGAGTCGCAGCGGCTAAGTGGGTCGTGAGTGACGCTAGAACGTCACTTGCCACTCACGACCCACCCGCCCCGACGCCCAGCCCGCCGCAGCCCACCCAGCCCGCCGCAAGTAGTCGACTAAATGCGGCGGGGAGCTAGAGCGTGTGCGTGGCGATCAGCTGGCCGATCGCCCGGATGTCCGAACCGCGGAACTCCAGGCGCACGTTCCCCAGCCCGCTGAACCAGAGGTCCAGCTCGGCGTCGAGGTCGAAGGTGCCCGCGGTTTCGATCGAGAAGGCCTGGATTCTGTTGTACGGCAGCGAGGTGAAGTCCTTCTTCTTGCCCGTCATGCCCTGGACGTTCACCGCGATCAGCCGCTTGTTCGTGAAGACCACGAAGTCGCGCACCGCCTTGAACGACGAGATGATCTCCTCGCCGGGGATGATGATCGGCTGCACCGTGGGCGCGATGTCCTTCGGCTTGCACGGCGTGAGCTTGAAGACGGTGTCCTTGGAGAAGTCAATCATGTACTCCAACATACGGACGAACGCGATATCGGGACCCGTCCCCGGCGACGTCCCGCATAATGCCGGGGACCAGGAGGAGGCACGATGAAGCGGCTCACGACGACGCACGAGAGCCTGGCGCTCGGCGTGCCGCCGTCGGCTCCCGGCGCGGTGTTCGCGCTCACGCTCGCGGGTGGCGTGTCCGTCGACCCCGGCGAGGGCGGCGAGATCACTTTCGGGCGTAACCGGCCGCAGGTCGACGTTTGTGTAGGGGAGAACGACCTGCAGGTCAGCCGCCGGCACGGGCTGCTGAACTTCACCGACGGCCAATGGTGGGTCAGCAACACCGGCCAGCTGCCCATCCGCTTGCCGAATTCCCGCTGGCTGTCCCGCGGCGAGGAGCCGATCCCCCTGTCCGACGGCTACACGCCGTTGTTCGTCCGCGGTTCGGGCAGGCGGGAGCACCTGCTCGAGTTGTACGTCGCCGGGCCCGAGGGAGGGCAGCCCGTCACCCGCCACGACGACGTCACCGTGCCGCCCCGCCGCTGGCGCCTCAGCGCGGAAGAACGCCTGGTCCTGGTCGTCTTCGGGCAGCGCTACCTGCTGCACGACCTCAACCCGCAGCCGCTGTCCCGCCAGCAGACGGCCGAGGTGCTCACCGAGCTCCGGCCCGGCGAGACATGGACCGCGCGCCGGGTCGAGCACGTCGTCATCGACGTCCGGACGCGGCTGTCCGCCGGCGGTGTTTTCGGCCTGCGGCGCGAGGAGGTCGGCGAGCCGGTCGGTAACGCGTTGAACGACAACCTGTTGCGAGAGCTCGTGCTGTCCACGACGCTCGTCCCGCCGGACCTCGCCCTGCTCGAAGCGCTCGACTGAGCGTGTCCACAGAGGACGGTCAGCTCACGCCTTCCATCGCCGTCTTGGCGACGTCGCTTCCTCTTTCCGCCTCACCCGCGACCTTCACCAGCGCCGCCGTGGCCTGATCCCGGCTCTCTTCCGCTTTCACGCGTCCCGCCGAGGCCGCGTTCACGCCGAAGAAGGCGCCTACCACGGTGCCGATCACCGTTCCCGCCGCGGTGATCACCGCCGTGACGTCGGACGTGTTCGGGTACCGCCAGACCGCCGCGACCGCGATGACCGCGAGCGCGCTCAGCCCCGCCAGCACCGTCATGAATCCGTAGTTCTTGCTCATGGCCCGCTCCCTTCAGGCTTTGGCGGCTGCTTCGCCCGAACGGCGCCCATCGTTACGGCGAAAGGCCGGACTGTTATCCGCCGACGCCGAAACGGACCTCGTGCTCCGCGCCCGGCACCACGAATTCCAGCAGCCGTGCGCCCTCCTCGGCGATCAAATCCTGACCTCGCAACGGCTTCCGCGATTCGATCGTCAGTGTCGCCCCTTTGATCGCCCAAATGGCCAGGAATTCACCGTCGACGAGCAGGGTGCCCCGGCGGCCGCCGTTACCCGGGGGCAACGGCACGCGGCGGCCGTCGGGGATCACCCGCGCGCGGTCGGCATGGGAGAGCAGGACGTTGTCGTACTCGGGCAGGAACCGGGGCGGCGCCGGGGTTTCCGGGTCCGGCCGCGGCGCGTCGGGAAGGTCGAACAGTTCCTTGCCCTCGACATCGATGAAGGTGACCAGCTCGGGCCGCAGCCGCTCGAAGACCTCTTTCAAACGCGTCAGCCCCGACCAGACCTGCGCGTCGCGGACGGTCGCCGGGCCGAACGCCGCGAGGTAACGCAGCACCAGGTCGTCGAGGGTGATGCCGCCCGTGATCGGTGCGCCGACCCAGTCTTCTAGCAGGGCGAACGCGGCCGGTCCGGTCTGGCCCCAAAGGCCGCGCGGGGTCACGTGCGCGAGCGGGAGCAGGCTGTTGACCGCGTAGCCGAGGGTCGGCTGGTCCGCATCGGGCCACCGGGGCGCCAGCGCGGTCCGGATCTCGGCGCGCGTGCGGGGCCGTTCGGCCAGCAGGGCCCGTCCCGCTTCGGCGATCGCGGCGAGATCGAGTCCGGCGATCTCCCGCGAGTAGTGGCCGAGGAAACCGCGCTCGACCACCGATTTGACCGTCGGCCACAGGGCGACGGCGTCCTCGGCCGTGACCAGGTGCACCGTTCCGCGCATCAACGTCGTCCGGACGACTTCGCGGGCGGCCAGCGGTTTCGCCAGCTCGTGCACCTGGAAATCCCGAAGCCGCGACCACAGCCCGACATACGACGAGTCGGGAGCCTGAGCCTGGAGGCCGGCCAGCCGTTCGATCGCGGTGATGGCGGGCAGATCGGCGCGGTCGAGCAGGAGCTGCCTGGCCAGGGTCGCGCGGTTGAGGGCCCGGGGGCTCAGTTGCTTCATTGTCAGACGCACTTTCGCAGGAAGGAACGGAGGTCATCGGCGAACAGACCGGGGACCTCCATCGCCGGGAAATGGCCGCCGCTGTCGTACTCGGACCAGTGTTCCACCGGGCCGTCCTGGAGGCTCCGGATCGTGGTGTCCCCGGCGAAGACGGCGATCGCCCGCGGCGGACCGGCAGGCGCTTCGTCCCAGCCACCTTGCGACATCTGCCGGTACACCTCCATGCCTTCGTACACGGCGTGCGCGGAAGAGGCGCCCGCGCCGGTGAACCAGTACAGGCTGACCGCGGTCAGCAGATGGTCGCGATCGACGGCGTCGTCCGGCAGCGCCTTGGCCGGATCGGTCCACTCGGCGAACTTCTCCACGATCCACGCGAGCTGGCCGGTGGGAGAGTCGTTCAGCGAATAGGCCAGCGTCTGCGGCCGGGTCGCCTGCAGGTGCAGGTAGCCGAGGCCGCCGGACTGGAACCGGTTGAAGCGTTCGGCGCGCTCGCGATCCTTCTCGTCGAGGCCGTCCAGTTCGACGGGCGGGCCGAACGGCATCCCCGCGCTGGTCCCGGTGAGGTGGACGCCGGTCACGCGGTGCGGGGCGATCATCGACAGGATGCCCGCGACCCCGGCGCCCGCGTCGGTGCCGTGGACGCCGAAGCGTTCGTAGCCGAGGCGGTCCATCAGCGTGACCCACGCCTGGGCGACGCGGAACAGGTTGCCCCAGCCGGGGCCGCTCACCGGGTTCGAGAACCCGTAGCCGGGCAGGGACGGGATGACCAGGTGGAACTCGTCGCTCAGCTCTTCGACGACTCGCCGGAATTCGAACGGTGAGCTCGGCCAACCGTGTGTCAGAACCACCGGCAGCGCGTCCGGGGCGGTGGAGCGGATGTGCAGGAAGTGGATGGTCTGGCCGTCGATCTCGGTGGTGAACTGCGGGAACTCGTTCAGCTCGGCTTCCTGGGCGCGCCAGTCGAAGCCGTTGACCCAGTACTCGGCCAACCCCTTGAGATAGGCGACCGGGACACCTCGGCTCCAGTCTGCGGTGACCTCGCGCGGCCAGTGGGTGCGGTGCAGGCGGTCCTTGAGGTCGTCGAGTTCGACCTGGTCGATGGCGATGCGGAAGGGCTTGATCTCGGTCATGGGGCTAGATTAGGAACGATTGCGGAAAGGTTCGTTCCGCGATTGCGGACAAGGTGGGATTCATGGCGGAAACTTCGGCGAGACTGCTGCGGCTCCTGTCGTTGCTGCAGGCCAGGCGCGTTTGGACAGGTCCGGAGCTGGCGGACCGGCTCGACGTCACGACCAGGACCATCCGGAACGACGTCGAGCGGCTTCGCGGCCTGGGCTATCCCGTCGACGCGACGCCCGGCGTCTCCGGGGGCTACAGCCTGGGCGCCGGCGCGGCGATGCCCCCGCTGCTGCTCGACGACGAGGAGGCCGTCGCGGTGGCGATGGGCCTGCGCACGGCCGCGGGCGGCACGATCGCGGGGATCGAGGAGACGTCGGTGCGCGCGCTGGCGAAACTGGAGCAGGTGCTGCCGTCGCGGCTAAGGCACCGTGTCGCGGCGCTGAATTCCGCGACGCTCGCGGTGCAGGGCGGCGGGCCGACGGTCGACGCCGAGGTGCTCGCGGCCATCGCCGCCGCCTGCCGTGACCGTGAGACCCTGCGCTTCGATTACGTGGGGCACAACGGATCCGAGACGCGCAGGCAGGTCGAGCCGCATCGCGTCGTGCATATGAGCCGCCGGTGGTACCTCGTCGGCTGGGACGTCGACAAACAGGACTGGCGCACGTTCCGCGCCGATCGGGTGCGGCCGCGCACGCCCAACGGACGGCGTTTCGAGGAACGCGAACCACCCGAAGGCGGCGTTGTCGCCTACCTCCAACGTGGCGTCGGCGCCGCGTTGTGGCGGCACCACGCCACGATCCGGTTGCACGCCCCGGCCGCCGAAGCCGCCGCGAAGGTGCCGCCCGCCGTCGTCGTCGAAGCCGTCGACGAGCGGACCTGCCTGCTCAAGGCCGGCGCGGACACGTTGGAGTACCTGGCGCTCTACCTCGGCCTGCTCGACGCCGACTTCGAGGTCGTCGATTCGCCGGAATTCGCCGGGCACCTGCGTAAACTGATCGGCCGGTTCAGTCGTGCGGTGGACGCTTGACGTCGAAGACCAGCTCCGGGCGCTCCCAGGTGATCTTCGGCGGGCTGGGCGGTACGACGCCGACGCGGCGGGCGCCCATCCGCTCGTAGAACCCGGCGGCCGGTGGATGCGAGACGACGCGGATCTCCGTCATGCCGAGGTCCGCGGCCTGCCCGAGCATGTGCTCGATCAGCCACGCGCCGATGCCCGTGCCCTGGGCCGAATCGGCGACGAACAGCAGGTCCAGCTCGGCCGGGTACTCGATCAGGCTGTAGAAACCCACCACGTCCCGCTGTGCGTGCGCGACGAACGCGGGATGAGTGGCGAGGTAGTCCTCCGTGACCTGGTAGTTCTCGAGGATCGACGCGTACTCCCCTTGGTAGGCGGCCGATTCGTGCATCAGCGCCGTCAGCCTGGCGGCGTCGGAAGCGCTTGCCCTGGAGATGCGGTAGCTCGTCACGAGCGCAGCTTAGAACGTCACACCGACAGTTCTTGACCTCCAGCTATCTGGAGGTATGAGGCTGGGTTCCGACAGCTGGGGACGAACTGGAGGAACAAGATGAAAGCGGCCGCGTTCACGGAAGCCGGTGGCCCGGAAGTGCTCCGGGTGCTGGAGCTGGAGGAGCCGCACGCCGGGGCGGGGGAGGTCCGGGTGCGGGTGAAGGCGGCGGGGGTGCAGCCGTACGACGCGGCCGTGCGGGCTGGCTGGGAACCCGCGGGCCTGGAGCTGCGTTGGCCGCGTGTCCCGGGGAACGAGTTCGCCGGGGTCGTCGACGAGGTCGGTTCCGGAGTTAACGGCCTCGTCGCGGGGACCGAGGTGCTCGGCTTCACGGCCGTGCAGGCGTACGCCGAGTACATCGTGGTGCCCGCGGAGAACGTCACGCCGAAGCCGGCGGAGATGCCGTGGGAGGTCGCGGGCGGGTTCACGGCGGGGACGCAGACGGCGTACCTGGCGCTGGACGCCCTGCGGGTCGCCCGCGGCGAGACGCTGCTGGTCCACGGTGCGGCGGGCGCGGTGGGCACGGCCGCGGTCCAGCTCGCGGCGCTGCGCGGGGCGAAGGTGATCGGGACGGCGAGCGAGGCGAACCAGGAGTACGTCCGCTCGCTCGGCGCCGAACCGGTGGTCTACGGTGACGGCCTCGCCGACCGGGTGCGGGCCCTGGCGCCGTCGGGTATCGATGCGGCGCTCGACGGCGCGGGCGGGGTCGCCTTCGATCTTTCGCTGGAGCTGGTCGGCGATCCGCACCGCGTGCTCACGCTTGTCGAGCACGGCCGTGCGCCCGAGGCGCGGGCGCGGGTGGTCACCGGGACGCGGTCGGCCGAGCGGCTGGGAATGCTGGCGTCGTTGTACGTCAAGGGGGAACTGCGTTTCCTGGTGCGGCGGACGTATCCGTTCAGCGAGGCCGCGGCGGCGCACCGGGAGATCGAGACCGGGCACGGGCGGGGGAAGATCGTGCTGACCTTCCCGTAACGAGGTGTCGCCTCGTCAGACGCAGGAAACGCTGACGATCTTGACGGTCACCTTGGTTTTCGAGGACGGCGTCGAAAGCACCGAACGGCGCACGGTCACGTCCGTTCCGACGAAACTGAGCGTATCCGTGACCGGACCCGATTCGTCGCCGGTGATGTCGTAAGTCATCGAGCACATTCCGTGGCTCAAAATGGTTTCCGCGGAACCTTTGTAGGTCAGGGTGGGTTCGACGACCACGTTGCAGCCGGCGGAGCCGAAGCATTTTTTGGAATAGGTCTTCAGATCGAGGGTGAAGTCCGCCGGAGTGAGCGGCGGCGGGCTGGTCGTCGTCGGTGCCACATAGGCGCGCGGGGTCGTGCGGGTGGTGCTTTCGTAGGAGCCGTCGGCCAGGATCCAGCCGTTGACGCCTCGGCACGGCGGCTTGAGTGCCGAGTCCCGGCAAGGTGATGCGGTCGATTTCGACGCGACCTCCTTCCCGTCGCGTTCGTTGCCGAGTAGCACGAGCGTCATCGTCGTCGAGAGCGCCGCGGCGACGATGGCGGCGGCGAGTATCCAAGGCCAGCGTCGGGGTTTGGCCGGACGTGCGGCCGGTTCGGGTGGGATGTACATGGCGCGCTCCCGCTTTGTGGTGGCACTTGCCGGACGTACTCGCTCGATCCGCGCGTGGTGTTACAACACCTCCCGTCGATATCACCCCTTCGGTGGTAAATGAGCTCGGGAATTGTCGCTTAAAATTACGAACATCTGTTCGATGAATCGCGATATTATGGAGGCGTGTCCGAGACCTTTCTTCCCGAGTTGCCGCAGGAGTTGTGGCGTGCCGGCAAGCTGGAGCTTGCCCATGGCGTGCTGCAGTCTTTGCGGGTGATTCGGGTGGCGACCGCTGGTTTGGGACGGTTTCTGGCGGAGGTCGAGTCTCGGGGCGCCAAGGATTTGTTCGGGCATGGCAGTACGGCGAGCTGGCTCGCGGAGATGGCGGGGTTGTCGCGCGGTGAAGCGGGCGCGGTGGTGAAGCGGGCGATCGCTTTGAACCCGACGCGGAACCTGGATGGCACCGAAGCCCCGGCCGTGGCACCCGAGACGGCCGCGGTCGCCGCCGAGGGATTGGTCGGGGATGAACGGATCGACCAGATCCTGGAGATCTTGAAGAGACTCCCTGCCGACACCTCCGCCGAAGATAAGGCGGTCGCGGAGAAGATCCTCGCCGACCTCGCCCCGAACGCCGGTCCGCACCAGCTCGCCAAGGCTGAAGCGAACCTGCTGGGCTGGCTCGACCCTGACGGCAAGGAGCCGAAGGATCCGGAGCCGAAGGAACCACGCCGGGAACTCACGCTGGAGCGCCGCCGGGACGGGTTCTGGAAACTGACCGGCCTGCTGGACGACGAGACGGGTGCCCGGACGGCGGCCGCGCTGGAGGCGTATGCCCAGCCGCGACCGGTCGACGAATTCGGGCAAGCCGACCTGCGGATGAAATGCGAACGCCTGGGCGACGCCTGGGCCGAACTCCTCGACCTCGCCATCGCCTGCCCCGACCAACCCGGCACCAGCGGCTACCGCACCCTCGTCCACGTCACCATCGGACTCGACGAACTCAAATCCGGCGTCGGCACCGCCTGTCTCGATTTCGTGGGGACGATGACCGCCCGGGAAGCCCGGCTGGCCGCTTGCGACTGCCTCATGCTGCCGGTCGTGCTGAGCACCGCCGGAGAACCCCTCGACGTAGGGCGACTACGACGACTCGTCACCCCAGGCCAGAGACGCGCGTTGAACATCCGCGATGGTGGCTGCGCCTTCCCCGGATGCCACCGCAAACCCAAGAATTGCCACGCCCACCACATCATCCACTGGGCGGACGGCGGGCCGACGGATCTCCGGAATCTCGTGCTGCTGTGCGGTTTCCACCACCGGCTGATCCACCACGGTGATTGGGAAGTCCGGATGGCCGCCGACGGATTACCGGATTTCATCCCGCCTCAATACCGGGATCCGCTCCGACAACCCCGCCGCAACACCCTCCACCACCGCTGAACCCCGAGGAGCCCGCCAGCCACCCAGGCGACGGGCCCCTCGGCATGCCCGACATCGGCCAGGACCGGCGACTGTGTGGATCTTGGGACATCTGACGTCCCAAAATCCACACAGTCCACGGCCGATCAGAGAATCTCAGGACTCGCCGCCACCTCGGCAACGAAGACCGCCGCTACGCGTGCCCGCGTGGGTGTCGATCTCGGCATCGCTAAGTCCCTCGCAGCTTCCGGATCACCCCGCGCACCACCAACGGGGTCACGATCGCCACGAAAAGCACCAGTGCCGCCCAGCCGCCGAATCCGCCGAACCCGCCCTCGTCGTAGGACGCCGGTGCGGCTTCCCGCCAGTTCTTCGAGCCGCCGCCGGCCGACTCCTCGTCGGGGGTCGCCGTCGCGGTGGCGGTCTTGTCACCGGTGGCCGGCCCCGTGCTCGGGCCGGTCGACGCGTTCGGCCCGGCGGCGCCCGTCCCGGCCGCGGGTTTGCCGTTCGGGGCGATGATCCCGGCGGTCACCAGCGGGTCAGGTGGGCTGGCGGCACCCGCGCCGAGGCTGCCGTGGAACGTCGGGTTGGCACAGTTGCCCGCGTTCAGCTGTTTCGGCGGCTGCCCGGTGAGCCGTGCGTTGGAGTTCATGATCTCTTGCGACAGGTTCGGCGGCAGCGGCGAATAGCCGATGCGGGCCATGTTGATCTGGCCGTCGCACGCGACGTGTTCGAGGAACGCGGTCATCGTGTCGGTCTTGCCCTGGTCGCCATAGCCGCCGCGGCAGGTGTCCCGGCCGCTCGTGCACGGCATCATGATGTAGGAGTACGCCGAAATCGGGTACGTCTTCGGGTCCGCGTTCGAGTAGACCTTGTCGAGTTTCTGGCTCAGGTCAGGGCGGAGTTCCGCGAACTTCAGCGCGGAGGCGATGTTCTCCGCGTAAGGCTGCGTGTACTGCCCCGCGCCGTTCTGCACCCATGCCGACGGCACGTTGTGGCGCTGGGCGTAGGCGAATTCGTCGTAGGCGATGGAGAACGGGATGGTCGCTTTGCCGATGGCCTGCGCGATCTGGTCCGAGTCCGCGAGCAGCCGGTACCAGTCGGCGTCCGGTCCACGCTCGGGCAGCTGGATCGGGCGCACCCCGGCGGGCAGATTGCCCATCCCGTTGCCGACGTTGCGGGCGACGAAGCGCTGGTAGGCGTCGGGGGCCGCATGCGCGATGAAGTCGTAGAACAACGCCGTCGTCCCGGATTGCCCGGTCCGCCCGACCAGCGTGATGGGCTGGTCCGGCAGCGACTTCCCGCCGTTGGTCGCGGTGATCGCCGGATCACTCCAGCGCGTGATGTCCCGGCTGAAGATCCGGCCGATCACCTCGCGGGTCAGGTGCAGGTAGTCGACCCGTTTGCCCGCCTGGTCGGTGACGTTGTACATGACGGCGACCGCGCCGGCGACGTCCGGGACGTACTGGTAGCCGCGGGTCTGCGCGGTCACCCCGCCACCGCCGGCCGCGAGGAGCGAGGACACTTCGGCCTCGGTCCCGCCGAAGTCGACCGTCCGGTCGCCGTACTGATTGACCCCGGCTGGCGAGTTGGTCGCCGAGTAGTTGATCGGGATACCCCGCGACGTCGCACCGTTCTGCCAGTCGGTCATCGCCACACCGACATAGCTGGACCCCGAGCCCGTGACCCTGCTGAGCGCCGCCGCGCCGGGCGCGCCCGCCACGGAGATCGAGAGCAGCAGAGCCGAGATCCCGCCCAAAGCGCCCACCCTGCGCAAGGTCGTCATCCGAATCGCCCGTTCACGTAGTCGTAGGTGCGTTCGTCCGATGGCGCGTTGAAGATCGTGTCCGTCGGACCGTGTTCGATCACCCGGCCGGGTTCGTTCTCGGCCGCGAGGAAGAACGCGCAATGGTCCGAAACCCGTTGTGCCTGCTGCATGTTGTGCGTGACGATCACGACGGTCACCTCGTGCCCGATCTCGGCGATCGTCTGCTCGATCCGCCGGGTCGACGTGGGGTCGAGGGCGGAGCAGGGCTCGTCCATCAGGAGCACATTGGGCTGCACCGCGAGCGAACGGGCGATGCAGAGTCGCTGCTGCTGTCCACCGGAGAGGGCGCCGCCAGGTGAGCTCAGGCGGTCTCGGACCTCACGCCAAAGCCCAGCGCGTTCGAGACTCTGTTCCACGAGCGCGTTCTTGTCGTCGCATTTGACGCCGGCGAGTTTCAGCCCGGCGAGCACGTTGTCGCGAATGGACATCGCCGGGAACGGGTTCGGCTTCTGGAACACCATGCCGATACGCAGCCGGACCTGCTGCGGCCGGGTTCCGTCGGCGTAGATGTCCTGGCCGTCCAGCAGGACTTCGCCGGTCAGCGACGCGGACGGGACGAGCTCGTGCATCCGGTTGAGGATGCGCAGGAAGGTCGACTTGCCACAGCCCGACGGGCCGATCAGCGCGGTCACCTCTTTCGCGGGCATCCGCAACGATACGCCTTCGAGGACCAGCCGGTCGCCGAACCAGGCGCCGATCTCGCGCGACTCGAGTTCGGCCGCGCCGGGCGGCGGGCCGCCGGTCAAGGTGACCTGCGGCCTGCCGTCGGCGTCGCGGGGCGTGAGATAGCCGGTGGAGTACGGGTTCTCCCCGTTCTCGTCCACAGTGGACAATTCGGTGGTGTCGGTCACCGGTTCTCCTTCGTTCTTTTCGCCTTGCGCTTCGACCGGTCGCGTCCGACGATCCGCGCGATCGCGAACAGGCCGAAGATGAGCAGGATCAGCACGAGCGCGCCGACGTAGCCGCGCTGCTGGACGTTTTCCAGCGGCTGCTTGATGAAGCGGAAGATGAACAGTGGGATGCTCTCCTGTGGCGCGGAGAAGGGGTTGGCGTTCATCGCGAGCGAGCCGAACGAGGTGAACAGCAGCGGGGCCGTTTCGCCCGCCACCCTGGCGATGCCGAGGATCACGGCGGTGGTGACACCGGTGCGCGCGGTGGGCAGCACCACCGACCACACCGTCCTCGCCCGGCTCGCCCCGAGGGCCAGCGACGCCTCGCGCAGGCCGTCCGGTACCAGCCGGAGCACCACGTCCACGGTCCGCGTCACCGTCGGCAGCATGACCATCGTCAGCGCCAGGGTGGCCATCAAACCGTTGTAGCTGAACAGTCCCACGCCCGCCTGGATACCGGGGATGATCAGTGCCGCGTAGATGAACAGGCCGGCCACGATCGACGGGAGACCGCTCATCGCGTCGACCATGATCCGCACCGGGCGGCGGAACCGCGACCGGGTCTCGTTCAGGAAGATCGCGGTGAGCACGCCCAGCGGAACGACGAACACCAGGGTCAGCGCGGTCTGCTGAAGGGTGCCGACCACCGCGTGCAGACCGCCGGTCGCGGTGACCGGATCGGTCGGCGCGACGGCGGACATGTCGTGGGTGAAGAAGCCGAGGCGCAGGTATGGCGCGCCCTCGATCACGATGTAGGTCAACAGGAACAGCAACGGGACGAGCAGGGTGAGCGCCCCGGAGACCACGATCGTCGAGACGAGCCGGTCCGACGCGGCGAGCCTGCCGAGGCGGTCGCGGGTGACCAGGTAGAGCATCGCCAGGTACAGCAGGTAGGCGACGATCAGATCCGCCAGCCAGCCGGGGGAATCCAGCAGGAGATGCATGACGAACCAGGTGAGCAGCGTGGCCGACACCGCGCAGCCGAGCGCCGCCAGCCGGTCCTGCCGGGTGGTCTCCGACGGGCGGCGTTTGACGAGCTTGCGTGGAGCGGACGAGACCGGGGGAGCGACTGTCGTGGTCATCAGGCATCCACTCCCGCGCCGGACCGGCTCTTGGAGATGATCACCGAAGCGGTGAAGTTCGTGGCCAAGGTGAAGACGAACAACACCAGGCCCGCCGCCATCAGTCCGGACAGGAAGAGCCCCGACGCGCCGGAGTTGTTGGCGATGAACCCGGAGATGGTCGCGCCGCCGAACTGGAGGATGTGCTTCGTGATCTCCGGAACCTGGGGCAGCAGCAGCGAAACGGCGATCGTCTCGCCGAGCGCGCGCCCGAGCCCGAGCATCGAGCCACCGATGATGCCGCCCCGTCCGAAGGGCAACATGACTGTTTTGACCATCCCCCAACGGGTACTGCCCAGAGCGAGCGCCGCTTCCTTTTCCCCGGGCGGAGTCTGCGCGAACACCTCACGGATCACCGAGGTCGTGATCGGGAGGACCATCAGGGACACCACCAGCCCGGCGATGAACATGGACTGGATGTACAGCGTGTTCTCCTTGGACGCGAACAGCGGGAACCAGCCGAGGTTCTCGGTCAGCCACGTCGAAACCGGGACGATCTGCGGGCCGAGGAAGCTGAATCCCCACAGGCCGTACAAGAGGCTGGGAATGGCGGCGAGCAGGTCGACGAGGCCGGTGAGGAAGCCGCGGATCCGGCCACTGGAGTACTCGGTGATGAACAGCGCCGCGAGGATGCTCAGCGGCACGGCGACCAGGACCGCGATGAGCGCGACCACGATCGTGCCGTACAGGAGGCCCAGCACGCCGAGGACGCCGGAGGCGGGGTCGAACCGGATGGTGGTGAAGAAACCGAAGCCGCTGTTGTCGAAGGCGGGCCCGGACCGATACACCAGGAAGAAGCCGATGACCAGGAGGATGCCCAGCATGGCCAGCCCGGCGCCGGTGGTGACCCGGCGGAACGCCCGGTCGGCCCGGGAAAGGACTTCGGTGATCGCCCGCCGCACCGGGGTTCCCGGTGGGGACGGGTCGGGCCGGGGTGGCGCGACGGTCACGAGCGGCCTTCCTTCGTATCGGTAAGTAAACGAGTTCAGGGCACACCACTTCGCCCCTCGATGCGGCCAGTATGTGGTGCTCGATCCCGCGAAAGGTGTCCACGCGGAGAACGCCCGACGGGGCGAATGTGAATGTGTGCCGGGGCGGGTCCGGGGACGGTTGACCCCGAACGGGTGGCTCGGGGACGTTTGATTTCGGTGCGGCTCGTGATCGAGTCTCGCTCTCCGCCGTATGCCCGCGCACCTTGGGAGTCGTCCGTGTTCTTCGTCCGTGCGAGACAAGTCGGGATCTTGCTGATCTGCGGGGTGCTGATGGTCACGGGTGTGTCCGTCCCCGCGGCGCAGGCGCAAGCGCCGTCGAACCCGCCGTACACCCTCAAGACCGAGCCCGCCGATCTGTCGGCGGCCCGGAACGGCGAGCCGGTGCGGATCACGGTGTCGGGATTGGCGAGCGGCGCCCAGGCGTCCCTGAAGGTCTGCCCCGCGGTCCTGCCGGACAATTTGATCAAGGTCGCCGGGAAACCGCCGTGGAACCGGGAAAGTTCCGTCAGCGCGCGGGTCAATGCCTACTGCGGTGGGCTGAAGGACGAGTTCATCGCGAACGCGGCGCATATGGACAGTGCCACGGGCCGCCGGAGCAGCAGGACCGGCGACATCGTCATCGACACCCAGATCCCGCTCGGTTCCACCACCCCGAAACCGATCATCTGGGACCCGCTGTACACCACCTTCAACAAGAACGCCGAAGGTCAGGCCGACAAGCCGCCCACGGTTTCCTGGGCGGCCAATCCCGACGTCGTCGATCCGGCGACCGGTGCGAAGACCCGCAACAAGTACTCCTTCCGGTGCGACGAGAACAATCCCTGTTCGGTCGCGGTCACGATCACCGCGAAGAACGCGGACGGCGCGTTCGTGACCTGGATCGACAGCTCGATCCGATTCACCCCGTCGCAGCAGGAGCTCGGCGTCAAGGGGTGCAAGGGCGCCGGTCAGAACACCATCAGTGCCAGCATGCCGGAGCGGCTGGGCCGCACCGCGGTCGCTTGGAACCAGGCGCTCTGCGCGCCCACCCAGGCCGAGCAGCCGGCGAACATCGTGAGCGAGACGGAGGACGCCGGCCTGACCGCGTTCGACAAGGGCGACTCGGATCTGGTGATCACCGGCAGCGGGAACGCGCTCGCCACCCAGACCGTCCGGGACCGGCAGTACATCCCGGTCGGGATCAACGCGGCGGTCGTGGCCGCGGTCGGCTGGTCGCCGACCGACACCGACGACAACGGGAGTTCGCTCAACGCGAAGTTCACCGGCACCCTGCGATTCACCCACGACGAGGTGGCGAACATGGTCACCAAGGGGGGACAGCAACCCGATCTGGACGGCCGCGGCGGTATTTTCCGGAACGGTACCCCGCTGGTCGGCCGCAATCCGGCGCTCGCCTCCGTCACGAGAGAGAACGAGGCGAGCGCGGCCAGCGCCAGGGCCGGCGCCGAGAGCCTGGACTTCTTCGGGGTGACCGGGGAATCCGGACCGGGCACCGTGCCGCTCGCGTTGAGCAAGGTGCTCGCCGGGGCAGCGCCGTCGGCCTGGGTGTTCCCGAACAAGGGGACCGAATACTTCGGTGAGCTGGACGGGAAATCGCCGGGGGTGATCTCCGATCTCAACGCGCTCGATCCGGGTGCCCGTTCGCTGCACAACGTCGACGCGAAAACCGGTCAGCTCGCCGTGCGCAAGACGGTGCAGAACGGTGTCGTGGGAACGGGATTCGTCTGCACCGGCGGCTGTATGAGCTGGGTGATCACCGACCTCGCGACCGCGCGGGCCTACGGCTGGGCGCCGGTCGCGCTTCCGGACGGCAAGGGGAACTTCGTCGCGCCGACCAAGGAAAGCCTGCAGCTGGCGGCCGATTCGATGCAGGTCGGCGCGGACGGGACCGTGCAGCCGGGCACCGCGGCCAAGGACGGCGCGTATCCGCTGACCTTCGTGGAATACCTGGCCGCGCCGGTCAATCCGCTGATCGACGCGACCTGCAAGCCGATGACCGAGAAGCAGGCGCAGCTGAAGGCCGTCGCCGAACTGGCGAGCGGCTACGGCCAGTCGCTGCTCCCGCCGGGCATGACCCCGTTGAGCCCCGGCCTGGCGGCCGCCGTCCCCGCGCGAGTGGCCAAGATCGGCACGGGGACGGTCCAGGAAGCCTGTCAGGAAAGGGAAGAAGCGAAGAATCCGCCACCGGCGGGCGGGAACGGTGCCATGACGGCCGCCAATTCCTCGTTGACCGGTCCCTCCGGGGGAACGGGTTCGCCTGCCGGAACGTCGGCGGCGGCCGCCACCGGGCCCGCCCCCGCCGCCGCTCCGACCCCGGAAAGCGTGCTGGCGGCCAAGAACCTAGCCGAGTCGATCGACATCCCGAAGTTCGCGGGGGCCGGTGTGCTGGGTGCGCTCATTCCCTTGGTGGCGCTGGTGATCCTGGCGACGCTGCCGTCCGCGACGGCGTACGTCGCCGCCGGGCGCCCGGTGCCGAGGTGGCTGGTCGTCGCGCTGGCCGAGATCGGAGCCGCGTTCGCGATGCTCTTCGGTCTCCTGCGGGGTAAATCGGCCGGAGGCGCGGCGTGAGCACCTCCGTCGAAGAGAGACATCAGGAGCCGGAAACCCGCTTCCTGAGTTTCGGCCCGGGATGGATCGGCGCCGTCCTCGCCGCCTGGCTGGTCACCACCTTGGTGGCGCTGGCCCTGGTCGTCTACGCGCTGGGGCCGATGCTCCAGGCGAGCGACCAGCGGAAGGCGCTGACCGAGATCCGCGGCGAAATCGGCCTGGCGCTGGGGGCCAGCCAAAGCCTTTTCGGTGCCCCTCCGCCCACCGAACCGGTCGAGTTCGGGAAGCCGGTCGCCGTGCTGGAGATTCCCGCGCTGAAGCTGCAGCAGGTCGTCGTCGAAGGCGCGTCGAGCGGGGAAACCGCGTCCGGGCCCGGCCACGTGCCCGGCACCGCCGGTCCGGGGCAGCCGGGCAACGCCGCGATCGTGGCGCGCAACGCGGGTTACGGCGGCCCGTTCGGTTCGCTGGACGCGCTGGAACCCGGTGACGAAATCGTCGTCGCCACGACTCAGGGCAAGTCCGTCTACCGCGTGACCGAGAAGGCCACCCGTCCGCTCGACGAGGGAGTGGACTACGGCAAGACCCAGAACGACCGGCTGACCTTGGTGACCTCGGCGTCCTGGTGGCCGCTGGCGTCGGAGGAAGCGACCGTGGTGACCGCCGTCCTGGAGGGCAGGCCGTTCCGGCCGACCCCGCAGAACGGCAAGGCGGACGCGCAGGACGGCCGGACCGGCGACGGTGACGCGTGGGCCGGGCTCGTGCTGGCCTTTGGCGGATTCGTGGTGGCGGCGGCCGGGGCGACCTTCCTCTACCGCCGGTGGCGGCCGGTCTCCACCTACGTCATCACCGGTCCGGTGCTGCTCACCCTGGCGTCTCTGGCGGCGTTGGCGCTTTGGCGGCTGTTTCCCGCGTGGGCTTAGCGAAATTTCGGTCTTTTCGGACCGAAATCACTCCCACGATGTGGATCTTCCCCCGATACCGACTTTGGTCGGTGGACTCCTCACTGATCGCTCTTTAGATTCTCCCCATTACACCCGGTCAGGGGTAATTCATTCGGGCAGCCGAAGGAATTCCTGTCACGGGCTGTGCCGTGTGGGAACAGGGAGAGAATTCAATGAGCAGATTCAGCCGGGTGGTCACATGCTCGGTTCCGGTCGCGGTCGGGGCTTTGCTGCTGTCGACCGCGGTTTCCGGTGCCCAGCCGTCGGAGGAGGTGCGCACCCAGGCCGGGATCAGCGCCCTGCAGAGCATCAAGAAGAGCCTCACCCCGGCGGAGCGCAAGCAGTCGAGTCAGCTCGTCGTCGAGAAGCGCCTCCGCGCCGACAAGGGCCTGGCGGGCAAGCTGCCCGAGTACCGGACCGGGTTGGGCGTCAGCGACGCCGGCACGGTCGCTGTGGACATCAAGGGCGCCGGACAGTCCCTGGTGGACGCCGTCAAGGCGGCGGGCGGCACCGTCCGTTACGCCTCTCCCGCCGGCGCGATCCGCGCCGACCTCCCCCTGAACGCCGTCGACGCGATCGCCGGACGCGGTGACGTCGCCGAGGTCAAGGCCGCCTCCCAGGCCATGACCTGGAACGAGTCCGCCCCGCAGGACCGGCGGCAGGCCGCGGCCAAGAAGACCGCCGCCGCGCTGCAGGTCGCCGAGGGCGACAAGGCGCACGGCAACGACACCGCCCGCACCAAGTACGGCGTCACCGGCGCGGGCCAGAAGGTCTGCGTGCTCTCGGACGGCATCAAGTCGCTCCAGGCTTCACAGACCGCCGGCGAACTCCCCGCCGTCGACGTCCTCCCCGGCCAGGCAGGCAGCGGTGACGAAGGCACCGCGATGCTGGAGATCATCCACGACATGGCGCCCGGCGCCGCGCTCGGTTTCGCGACCGCCTTCACCAGCGAACAGAGCTTCGCCGACAACATCCGCGCCCTGCGCACCACCGGCAAGTGCACGATCATCGTCGACGACGTCTCCTACTTCGACGAGTCGCCGTTCCAGGACGGCCCGGTCGCGCAGGCCGTCAACGACGTGACCGCGGACGGCGCGCTCTACTTCTCCTCCGCGGGGAACTCGGGCAACCTGACCGACGGCACCAGCGGCTACTACGAGGGCGACTTCCGCGGCTCCAGCAGCAAGATCTCCGGGATCACCGGGACGCCGCACGACTTCGACCCGAGCGCCACGACCCAGCTGTACAACGCGCTTTCGCCGAACTCGGTGGGCCGCTACGTCACCCTGTTCTGGTCCGACCCGTGGGGCAAGGCCACCAGCGACTACGACCTGTTCGTGCTGAACTCGTCCGGCGCGGTCGTCGCCTCCAGCGAGGGCGCGCAGAACGGCACCCAGAACCCGTACGAGATCGCCCAGGTCCCGGCCAGCGGCTCGGGCTTCAAGGTCGCCGTGGTCAAGTACAGCGGTTCCGACCGGTTCATCGCGCTCAACGTGATCCGCGGCCGCTTCGTCGCATCGGGTGACCTGAAAGCCTTCAGCACCAACGGTGTCACCTCCGGCCACTCGGCGGCCGTCAACGCCTTCAGCGTCGCGGCCGCCCCGGCCGCCGGTGCCTTCGGCCGCGCGCTCGAAGCCGGTGACCCGGCGAACCCGGCCGGCCCGTACCCGGGCCTGTTCACCACCGCCAGCAAGTGGGAGCGGTTCACTTCGGACGGTCGCCGTCACCAGTTCTACAACCCGGACGGTTCGGTGATCACCCCCGGCAACGTGTCCTCGACCGGTGGCGCGACGCGGAACAAGCCGGACATCACCGCGGCCGACGGTGTCGCGACGTCGGTGAGCGGCTTCCAGCCGTTCTTCGGGACCTCGGCCGCCGCGCCGAGTGCCGCCGCCATCGCCGCGCTGCTGAAGCAGGGCAAGCCGGCCGCGACCCAGGCGGAGATCCGGAACGCGCTGGTGTCGACCGCGATCGACCTCGGTGCCCCGGGCTTCGACCCGGTCACCGGCGCGGGCGTGATCATGACCGGCCCGGCGCTCGCCGCGCTGGGCGTCGCCCCGAAGTAATCCTGTAGCGCGTGAAGGCCCCCTTCCCTCGGCTGAGCCGAGGGAAGGGGGCCTTCACGCGCTAGGAGGGGGTCAGGACTTGACGCAGGACAGGCCGTTCGGGCCGGAGACGGTCAGGAAGCCGTACCGCTTGATGGTGGTGGCGAGCTGGCCACCGCACAGCGGGCTGGCGGTCGCGGCGGTGTCACCGGCGGCGAAACCGACGGCGCGCTGGGCCTGGTCGTAGCTCGGCGTGCGGGTGTCGAGCACGTGGTAGACGCTGCGCGAGCCCAGGAACGCCGTGGTGAAGGCCGGGGTGTAGTTACCGGCCGAGCCGGCGACCGGGGAGCCGTCGAAGCCGGCGCCGGTCAGCGGGTTCACGGTGAAGCCCGCGCGCTTGTCCGCGGTCACCGCGTTGCCCTGGGCGATCCACTGCGCGATGGAGAACGGGGCGATCGCGTTGGCGCGGTCGGCGGAGGGGATCGAGTTGCCGTCGTGCTCCTGGAACCGCTTGATGGTGACCGGCTTGGTGGTGGGGTCGAAGCCGAGGACGGTGGTGGTGAAGAAGCCCAGCGTGCCGGAGCCGGTCTGGGGCAGGTAGACGACGATGGCGGCGTTGGCGCCACCGACCTGGTTCCAGTTGGTGATGGAGCCGTCGTAGATGCCGCGCAGCTGCGCCAGCGAGAGGGACAGGCCAGCGCCCGAACCGGTCGCCGAGGAGGACCAGGTGACACCGTCGGTGGCGAAGGAGTAGTACTCGAACGACGCGGGGTCGGACGAGCCGCGGGGCGAGGACGACCGCGCGATGTCGATCTTGCCGTCGCCCGCGTCACCGGAGGCCTTGAGTGCGGCCTTGCCCTGGGACGAGCCGTTCGGCGGCAGGGTGGTCGTGGTGTTGTAGACGACCTCGTCGGCGTACAGGTCACCGGGAACGGTGAAGGTCGCGCCCGGGGCGAGCAGCGGCGGGACGTTGACGTGGTTGTCGGGGTCGCTGTTCCAGGCGGCGCCGTTGGCGTTGGCCAGGATCGCGCCGGTGATGTCGACGGTGGTGTCCGAGCCCGCCGCGGCCAGGACGTCTTCGAGGCCGTTGGCCGGGGCGACCGCCGAGGCGGTGCCGGTCAGAGTGAGGCAGGCACACGCGGCGATGGCGGTGGCGCCGAGAAACCGAGTGGTACGAGCACGCATCTTGTTTGCACTCTTTCTCTAGTCCCCAAGTCGTCACGGGATTCCGTGACTTGGCCCAATCCTCGCTCCGCAACACTGTCCGGCGGCGGTGCTTCGCGTTCCCGCCCGACGTCCTGGTGGTTAATCTCCGGGGAACGCACTTTCCGTGAGCGGCCGTCACGGAGAACGATTCGGTGAAATACCGCCGGAATCGCGCCGGTATTTCCGGCGCCAATCGGCTATCGTCTCGATTCCTTCGCCGATGGACGCCTCGGTGGTGGCCGAGCGGAATCGGTCGAGGCCGCGCTGCGCCTCGATACGCCGTCCGTAGGCATGGCTGGCGATCGCGACGATCCGGTCTTCCCGATGCAGGCGCCAGCGCCAGCGTCCACCGCTGAGATGACTGAAATCGCTGGTCAGCTCTGAGACATGCGAGCTGAGCCAGGCGATCGCGGCGAGGCATTCCTCGGCTCGCGGATAGTCGTCGGGCGCCGAACCCAGCGACACGTTGTTGCCGCCGAGCAGCCGCCATCGAATGGTCTGCTCGCCGGTCTGGACGAGCTGAAAGCGTGGATTCTTCTTCACCGTTCACCGTCCTGACGGCGAGGTGAACGGTGTGAATTCCCCCTGATCACATCCGGTGAATCGCCTCGATGTGGTGAAGGGGTTACCGGTTTTCGTGAAGGCGCGACGGCCGACGGGTGAACGTTTTCCTTCGATGGCGGCGCGCTAGCCTGAACGGACGCGGGTAATCGGAAAACAATCACCGAGCCGGATCGGTCCGGCACGGTCTGCGAGGAGGTTCGATGGGCAACGGCAGGACCGCGGTCGTCACCGGGGCGGGTTCCGGGCTCGGCAGGGAGATCTCGCGCGCGTTACTCGGCGCCGGTTACCGGGTCGCCCTCGCCGGCCGCCGCGCGGACGCGCTGGCCGAGACCGCGGACGGCGCCGCGAACGCGCTTCCCGTGCCCACGGACGTCGCCGACCCCGATTCCGTCGCCGCGTTGTTCGAGACGGTCCGCTCGGCGTGGGGGCGGCTGGATCTCCTGGTGAACAACGCGGGTGTTTCGGTGGGCGGGACCGTCGACGAACTGTCCTTCGCGGACTGGAAACGCGCCGTCGACACGAACCTGACCGGGATGTTCCTGTGCGCGCAGCAGGCCGTGCGGCTGATGAAGGCGCAGGACCCGCGCGGCGGCCGGATCGTCAACAACGGCTCGATCTCCGCGCACGCCCCGCGTCCCGCGTCCGTCGCCTACACCGCGACGAAACACGCGGTCACCGGGCTGACGAAGTCGATCTCCCTCGACGGGCGGGCGTGGAACGTCGCTTGTGGACAGATCGACATCGGCAACGCCGCCACCGAGATGACGCTGCGGATGGCCGACGGGATTCCTCAGGCCGACGGCAGCGTCAAGGCCGAGCCGACCTTCGACGCCCGCCACGTCGCGGACGCCGTGCTGTACATGGCCGGGCTGCCGCTGGACGCGAACGTGCAGTTCCTGACCGTCACGGCGACCGCGATGCCATACATCGGGCGCGGCTAGCGAATCACGGGATCACCTTCGCCTTCCGGAACTCGTCGAACAGCCGGAAGAACATCGCCGGCGTCTCCGCGTACTCGTGGAAACCGGCCCGCCGGGCCTTCGAGCCGTCCGCGAACATGTCGTAATCCCAGCCGAACACGAAGTCCGCGAATCCCCACGACGACGAAACGGCGCTGTACGGCACTTCGAGGCCGTACTTCGCGGCGATCGAGGTCCAGAGTCCCTCCTTGTCCGCCATGACGACGTCCAGCGACATGGGGAGCGGCGGCGCCACCTCCAGGTCGAAGTACCGCGCGATCCGCGGCCAGAGGTCGCTCCACCGGAACAGGTCGCCGTTCGCGATGTTGTACGCCTCGTTCTCCGAGCCGGTCGCCCACACGGTGGCCTTCGCCAGCAGCCCGGCGTCGGTCATCTCCAGGAGGCTGTCGTACGCGCCGGGTTTGCCGGGGAACCGCAGCGGCAGCCCGAGTTCCTTCGAGATCGACGCGTAGACCGCGATGGCCAGCGCGAGGTTCATCGGGTTGCCCAGCGCGGTACCGCCGACCACCGACGGCCGGATCGCCGACCACGTCCAGGTCTTCCCCGCTTGGCGCCGCTCCAAAAAGGACTGCTGATCGACGTTGAACTCGGGCGGCATGTGCCCGGCGTCGTCCTCGCGCGCCGGGGTCTTGAACGGGCCGAGGTGGGCGCCGTAGACCTTGTAGCCCTGCATGAGGCTGATGTGGCGCAGGCCGGGCGCGGCGGGTTCGATCGCGTCGACGAGGTTGGTCAGCATCGCCAGGTTCGGCGCGACCAGTTCCGCCCAGGTCGGCTTGTCGACATAGGCCGCGTAGAACACGTGCGTGACGTCGTCCAGGCCGCCGAGTTTCGCGCGGGTGTCGTCCGCGTCGAGCAGGTCGACCGCGATCTGGCCTGGGCCGCCGCGCCGCGACAGGCCGATGACGCGCCAGCCGGGCAGGGTCTCCAGGTGTTCGATCAGGTTCTTGCCGATGACCCCGTTGGCCCCGGCGACCAGGGCGACCTTGCGTTCTTCGTTCATGTCATCGAGCCTGGACCCATCGCACGGATAAGTCCAAGGCATAGATCTCACCACTCCGATAAACTCTCTTCATGACCAGTTTGCGGCAACTCGAGTACCTGGTGACCGTCGTCGACACCGGCTCCTTCACCAAGGCCGCCGAATTGCTGCACGTGACGCAGCCCGCGCTGTCGCATCAGGTGCGCGCGCTGGAGAAGGGCGTCGGCGGCCCGCTGCTCGAACGGCTGCCGCGCAGCGTCCGGCTCACCCCGATGGGGCGCGCCATGCTGCCGCACGCCCGCGCCACCCTCGCCGACGCCGAACGCGCGCGATGCGCGGCCCGGCAGGCGTCCGGGCTGGAGGCCGGCGAGCTCCAGATCGCGACGGTTTACTCGGTCGGCATCGGGGTCCTGCCCGCGGCGTTGCGGGTCTGGCGCCGGGAGCGGCCCGACGTCGACGTCCGGCTGGTGGAGTTCCGGCACGCGGACGAGCTCCGGGAGGCCATGGCGGCGGGGGAGGCCGACGTCGCGGTCGGCCCGGTCCCGCCGGGCTGGGATGGGCCGGTCCGCGAAATCGGTGCCGAGGAGTTCGTCGTGGTCCTGCCGATCGACGGGCCGCGCGAGGACGACGGCAGCGGCGTCGTCGACCTGGCGACCCTCGCGGACTGCGCGTGGGTGCACTACGCGCCGGGTAACGGGCTCGCCGACCTCGTCGATCAGGCGTGCGCGGCGGCGGGCTTCCAGCCGAGGGCGGCGGTCCGGACCGAACAGAGCGCGGCGGCCCCCGTGCTCGCGGCGGCCGGACTCGGCCCCGCGCTGGTCCCGGCCAACGTCCTGCCCGAAGGTTTCCACGGCCGTGTCCTGCGGCCCGAACCGGCGATCCGGCGCACGCTCGCTGCCTACTGCCGCAGCACGCCCGACCCCCTGACCTCGGCCTTCATCGACGTCGTCGCGGGGGAGTGCACGCTCGGATCACCGCACGGTGGCACCTGACAGGTCCACGCCGCCGAACGCCGTCGCCTTGACGTCGCCGACGCGGTCCGCCCAGACGGCGTGCCCGTGCCCGGACCACAGCGGCACGACCGGGAGGTCCCGGAGCAGGTGGTTCTCCACCAGCCGGTAGACCTCGCCGCTCTCGCCCGCTTCGGTCTCCTCGGCCGATTTGAGCAGGTCGGCGAACCCGTCGCTCTGATATCCGGTCGCCTTCGCGATCTCGGCCAGCACCTCCTGCGGGCTCGGCGTCAGCAGGGCCACGTCGATCGCGAATGGACCCTGTCCGGGCTCCGGGGCGAGCGGGACGCCGACGGCCGCAGTGACCTGCTCCGCGAGCGGGCGCAGCCAATTCGCCTGCGACTGTCCGAAGTGGACAGGTGTGGCCGGGAACTCCGCTTGGGTCAACAGGGATTTCCCCGCTCCGGCGTCGAAGGTGCAGGGACGGCAGGTGCTGCTGCGCTCGCCCGGAGCGACCGCGGGTGGCAGCAGCGATTTCGCCGGATCCACCTGCTTGCCGAGGGCGCCGGCCTCCAGCGCCGCGCGATCGATCCCGAGCGCGAAGCCGTGCCGGACGGTCGCGTCGGAGAAATGCGGTGCGGTCAGGGGAAATCCGAGGTAGGCGACGGTGGGCAGGGCCCACATCACGTGCCGCTGCGCGAAATCGGCGTGCATGGCCTCGTGACGATCGCCGGGGACGAACGTGGAAAGATCGAGTTTCCCGGCCTTGACCTCGTCGTATTGCGCCGCCGCGTCGCCGGTCTTGAGCTCGATCACGCGCGCCTTGCCCGGCGCGTCCGCCACGCGGACGAGTTTGCCGCCCGACGGCTGCCACGCGCCCTCCAGGCGGAACGGCCCGTTGCCGACGGGCCGCTGCGCGAAACCGGCCCAGTCACGGGAAGTCAGTGCGGACGCGGGCAGCGGGACCAGCGCGGGCGACGACAGCAGTGCCGGAACCTGACCCGACGGCCGGTCGAGCACGAGCCGGATGGTCAGGGGATCCGGCGCGGTGATCTCCTTGGCGCGCAGGAGTTCCTTGACCACTCGGGTGGCTTGCCACTGTTCCGCGCCGATCGCCTTCCAGGTGTCCACATAGGACTGCGCGGTCACCGGGGTGCCGTCGTGGAACTTCCCGCCGTCTTTGAGCTTCACCGTCCACGTGATCCGATCGGTGCTGGTGAACCCTTCGGCCGCCCGCGGCGACGTCTTGCCCGTCGCCGGGTCGTGATCGGCCAGCGGCGTCCACAGCGCGCCGGTGAGCATCCGCCCGGACTGGTCACGGACGTCCGCGGGGAGCAGGGTCGCCGGAGCGGCCAGGCCCACGCGAAGAACGTCCGGTGCGGGCGGTTCGCCGGATTCCGTGCAGCCCACCGCGACGAGGGCGGCGGCCAGGAGCGGGACCAGAAGACGCAAGCGCATGGTCATGTCATAGCAGTCCCACACCGACCATTGGCGGTTGTGCGGGCAAAGTGGCGATCATAAGGTGCAGGGACCAGCCTGGGAGGTTTCTGTGCGAGGAAACTGGTTGCTCCGCTCGTGCCTGGCGCTCGCCACGGTCACCGCGACCCTGATCGCCACCGGCCTGCCCGCCGCCGCGTGCGGCGAAGAGGACAAACCGGCGGGCGAGAAGGTCCGGGTCGCGGGCGCCCCTGGCGCGGTGAAGAACGTCAAGGCCGTCGGCAACGTGCCCGACGCGCAAGGCGCCATCGCCATGGGGTTCCTGCAGTACGGCAAACGTGACGTCATGGCCGTTTCCGGCGAGTTCGGCCTGAAGGTCTACGACCTCACGAAGAACCCCACCGCGCCGAAGCTGATCGGCGAGGTCAGCCTCCCCGGTCTGTGGGAGACCGAGGACACCGAGGTGGACGTCAAGCGCAAGCTCGTCTTCCTCGCGCGGGACCCGCGGGCCTACGGCGGCACCACGCAGACCGGCGAGTCCGGTATCTACATCATCGACCTGAAGAACCCGGACAAACCGGTCCTCCTGAGCTACACCAAGGTGCCCGCCGGTCACACGACCAGCTGCGTCGACGACTGCCGGTACCTGTGGACCGGTGGCCCCGCGAAGGCCGCCAACCAGCCGGCGGAGTGGGGCGGCCGCCCGATCTGGGTGACCGACATCCGCGACCCGCGCAACCCGAAGACGTTCCCGAACCCGATCGAACTCGCCCGCAACGACGGCAAGACCGACTACGTGCACGACGTCCAGGTCGACGCCGAGGGCGTGGCGTGGGTGTCCGGGCGGGGCGGCGTCCGCGGCTACTGGACCAACGGCTACCACCGCGATCCCGTGCAGGGCAAGGTCCGCCGCGCGACGCCGTTCGACCCGGTGCCCTACGCGGGCGGCGGGATCGAGGAGACGGCGGCGCCGTCGAAGTTCATGCACAACAGCTTCCACCCGGCCGGGCACCGCTCGGCCGACGGCGCCGACTCGAACCGCTGGCGCGGCCGCGACCTGATCTACGCCACCGAAGAGTCTTTCCTCGACGGTTGCGCCGGTGACGGCGTGCTGACGATCTCGTCGCTGCAGAACTCCTACAACGGCGAAGGCTGGCGTTCGACGCCGGAGAAGCCGTTCCGCCTGAAGTCCGTCGGAACCTGGAGCGTCGCCGGTCAGGAAGGCAGCGATCCGGCCTCGGGTGACTGCTCCGCGCATTACTTCGACATCCGCGGCAAGGTCCTCGTGCAGTCGTTCTACGCGCAGGGCACGCGGTTCCTCGACGTCAGCGACCCGACCGACCCGAAGCAGATCGCCTACTTCCGCCCGGCGGACGCCAGCGCGTGGGCGCCCTACTGGCACAAGGGTTACGTCTATGTCGCCGACAACACTCGCGGAATCGACATCCTGAAGCTGACCGCCTGAGCGATGATGTCCCCATGCGCACCCTGGGGAAGACGTTGGGGATCACGGCCGCGATCGTCCTGATCGCGGCCTGTGATCCGGTCCCGCCGAAGGAGACGGCCGTCCACACCGACCCGGCGCCGGTCGCCGAGGACTTCCCGGAGGTTGGCGAGATCGTCGCGGCCTCGTGGGTCGAGGAGAGGATGGGCGCATCCGAGGGGCGGGACGCGGCGCCGGGGCCATCCGATCTCCGGTTGTCCGCCCTGGTGAAGCTGCGCCGCGAGGCCGTCACGAAGGTGCTGGCCGACTACAAGTGTCAGGCGGGCTCCCCGGCGGTGCCCGAGTCCTTGAAGGGGCTCTTCCCCTCCGGCGTGAAGTGGCTTTCCTGCGCGCTGCCTACGACCACGAAGTCGCGGACCGCGTTCGTCGCCGACGGGTCCGAACAGGCTTTCCTCACCTCGACGACCATGTGACGCGTCAGTTCTTGAGCTTGGCGTTCCAAGCCGTCAGCGTCAGCTTGCCGGTGGTGCCCAGATCGGTGTCGACCGCGATCCGCTGCTCCGGGTCGCCCTTCGCGGCCGCGACCGTCACATAGGCGCCGGCCTCCGGCGAGCCCACGGTGACGGTGTTCGACCACGAGACGATCGATCGCCATGTACGACGTGCCGTGCTCGGCCTCGACCGCCATCGGCCGCTTTTCCTTGTCCAGCAAGCGGACTTCGGGATAGCCGGTGAGCGTGCGCGGGGTCGTGCCGCAGTTGGTGAGGGTGAGTACGACGGCGCGGTGACCCAGCGCGGCCTCGACCGGCCCGGATTTCACCGTCACGCCGGTGTCGAGACAGCCCGCCGGTTCGACGGTGCCCGGCACCGGCGTGGGCACGGGCTGGGGGAGCGGCCCGCGATGTCGCGAAAGCCACTTTCGGGACATCAGACGTCCCGAAAGTGGCTTTCGCGACACGTCCGGGCCGATCGCCCGACGGTCGGCTCACCACAGAACTCAGGCCAGCAGCTCCTGCAGCTCCCGAATCGCGTTGTCCAGCTCCGTCGCGAACAGCTCCATCTCGTGGGCCACGTGCTTCGGCGTGCACAGGTACAGATTCAGCGACTCCGGCAGCAGCACGTACGCGACACCGATGCACTGCGGGCTGGTCGACCCGAAGCCGAAGTACTGGATGTTCACCGACGGCGCCGAGCTGGTGCTCAGGTAGTCGTCGCGCATCTTCAACCAGCCGGGTGACGAGTACAGCGCCGGAGAGTCCTCGACGCCGCGCCGCTTCTGGATCAGCTGCAGCTCCCACAGGTGCTGCTCCGGCGCGTCACCCGCCTGACACTCCTTCGCCCGCGTGACGTGCTTCGCGGCCGCCGCGCGGAAGGCCGCCTGACGCGTCTGCCGGTCGGCCTGCGGGTCGTCCATCACCTGGACGAACCACTGCACCTCGGGCGTCACCACTCGCATCGCTTCGGTGCGCCCGTTCTGGTACTGCCGCGTCGCGATCGACTCGTACGTCGCGCCGGTGATCCCCTTCGCCCGCTTGTGCGCGAGCTGGTACGCCATTTGCGCGAAGGCGTCCGGGGACATCCCCAGCTCCTTCGCCCGCTTCGCGCCGAAGTCGGTGAAGGACACCGTCTTCGTAGCGGTCGCGTCGGCGTACTCGGCGAAGGACGCGGCAGCGGCGCGAGCGTCTTCGCGCAGCGCCTCACCCAGGACGAACTCGATGACCTCGGACGCCGGGACGCCGTCGGCCGGCGGGCGCTCCAGCCGCGTTCCGCTCAGCAGCGCGTCGGTGAACCCGAGGATCGTGGTCCCGTCCAGTTCGCAGTGCTCGACGTTGATCCCCGCCGTGCCGTCTTCGAACACGATGAGCGAAACGGCCTTGTCGAACCAGCGGTTCCCGCTGTCGCCGTGCAGCAGGTTGTCGCACGCCTCCTGCGTGTTCGCCGGCGTGAAGTCCTCCAGGCACAGGCAGAACAACGCCGTCTCGATGTCGTCGAGCGCGGCCGCGTTCCCGGCGGCGAGCAGCGCTTCCCGCGTCGCCGCCCACTCCGCCCTCGCCTTGGTGGTGAAATGCCCGGCGGCGGTCCGCGGGTCCTCGACGAAGTTCCCCGACTTCACGATCGTCTGCAGTCCCGCGACCAGTTGATCGGGGGAGTACGGGCGGCCGTCCGGCGCGATGACGTCCATCCGGAACGGCGTATCGCGGTGGAAGACCACGATATGCCGCGCCTTCGACGGCCCAGGCCAATCTTCGCGGTACGGCGTGCGCGCGGTGTCCTGCACGGCGCCGGGGATCCGCGTCGCCGAGAACAGGAACTTGTGCTGCACCATCGACTGCGGCTGCCCGCGCAGCACGATCGGCGGCACCAGTTCCTCGTCGAGCTTCAGCTTGTAGTCCACCGCCGACGCCGCCAGTTCGGCCGCGCGCTCCAGCTGCCCCAGCGGGGATTCGGTGAACAGGAAGAAGAAGTTCGCGTTGAGCGCGATCCGGTCGCGGCGGCCGAGGTAGCGGTACGGCCAGAAGGTGTCGAGCCAGCTGCGGACGCCTTCCCGCTTGTCGTAGGCCTCGAGCGCGCTCTGCAGTTCGTGCGCCGGGCTTCCTTCCGCGAGGAACTCGGCGACGGCGCCTTCGGTCGCCGCGAGCTCGCCAGGGGTGAGCAGCGGCGAGCACCACTCGAGAAACCGGCGACAGGTGTCCTCCAGGCTGGGGACGGGGACCCGCGGCAGGATGTCCTCGTTGCCGAACGTGCGGGTGGACGGTTCCGGACTGCTCACGATCATCCTTGATCTCGAAGGGGAAGGGCGTTCAGCGCGGAGGCGAGCCCGCCCGCCGCGCCGTTCGGCCGGGAGACGTACAGCCGCGCGTACAGGCGGCCGCCGTCCTCCAGCCCACGCGGGTCGACGCCCGCGACGGACAGATTGTCCAAGATCTGCGACTGTTCCTCATCCGAAGCGAACCGCCGCTGCGGGAAGACGCCGTCGATCCCGGTCGTCTCGTACCCGAAGTCGGCGAGGCTCTCGGCGACCGGCCGGTACGAGAACATCCGCAGGACGAAATGCGCCATCCACGGCCGGTTTTCCCGCGCGATCCGGACGAGGGTCTTCTCCGTGACGTAGCCGACGCAGCCGGTCGAAATGACGATGTCGACGTCGGCCAGCAGCGCGCGCTGCTCCTCTGTCGGGTCTTCGCTCTCCAGATCCGCGTGGATCGCTTCGTCGATGAAACCCGCGGCGAGCGCGTAGTCCAGAGCGGGAGCGGAGGCGTCGAGGCCGATGAAGCGAACTGAGTCTGTCGCGACCATCCGGCGATCACGCGCGATCAGCTCGTCCCGGCTCAGCGACTCACAGTCCCGGTAGTGGTCGTACAGCCGCTCCATCGAGGTGCCGCAGCGGTGCAGCGCCGCGTTGACGCCGTAGGAACAGCCGAGGTCGAGCACCGTCGGGACCGCGACGCCGGTCTCCGCGCGGTACTCGTCGATCAGTTTCGCGAAGTACGCCTTGGCTTGCTGAGGGATGGCGTAGTCCAGCCTGCGCAAGGTACCGAAGAACGCACGGGGATCGGGCTCGGTGTAGATGTGGTCGAAAGAGATCTTGCCGGTCGAATCGAAAGGCACGGCCAAGCTCCTGACTGAGTGTCTGTAGGTGAACCCGCGACCGCGATCGACGTCGGCAGGGCGCTGCCCTGCCACCGCGATAGCGGGGCCTACGGCCGGGGCGGGTTCACACCTGTGGTCACCTTTCAGGTACTCCTTCAGCTCCGCCAACAGGCGCTAGTCGAGCAGCTGATCGCCCCGGACCGCCGCCGAAGCGACGTGTTCCGGCAGGACCCGGCCGAACAGCTGTCTCGTCCGTTCCGGACTGCCGATGACCCCAGGACGCTCGCTGTACGCGAAGATCGCGGAATGGCGGGCGACTGCCCCTTGAACACTACTCACCCGGTGCAGCGCGAAGCGTCCGCGAAACAGCTGAAGATCGCCAGGACGCAGAGTGAGCCGCCTGATCAGGTGATCGCCTTCGCCCGCCAGCACGGCTCGGACGTCGTCGAAGTTTTCCGCCGTTTCGGAGCGGATGTTCGGGCAGTATTCGAAGACACCGCCGTCGGCCGCTTCCTGGGTGAGCATGCTGACCGTGTACTCGTTGGTGTCGAAATGCCACGGATGCGCGCGGCCCGGTTCGATCACGTTGAGCACCAGGCCGGACAACGGATCGGCGAGTTCGTGCAGTTCGGGGAGCTCGAAGCAGTCGGCCACGAACCGCTGGAACTCCCGGCTGGTGTACAACTGCTGGATCACCGCGGTCGCCGGGATCCGGTCACGCGCCACGAAGGCGTTGCCGCGTTCCATGATCGTGCGGCCGGGATGATCTTCCGGCAGCGGAGTGTCGATGGCGATGTTGTAGGCGTTGACGCGTTCGACCTTCGCGTACGCCTCCGGAGCGATTTTCGCGCCTTCTTCGCGAAGGGCGTCACGCAACTCCGGACGGATGAAGTCGGCCAGCACACTGCAGCCCGTTTCCCGCAGTTCGGCGCGGGTCCGGGAAACGATTTCGCGCCACGCGGGGCTTCCCGGTTCGGACAACGGATATCGGGCGGTATCGGCCACCTGGACTGCGCTCGCGGTCATCGACGTCCTCTCGGCTGCCCCGGAAGTGATTCTCGGGTTTAGCACAGAAAACGCCCGCCCCTCCCGCGCCTTGTGAGCGGTGCCACACGGAACGTGACGGCCTCCTGACTCGGGTCAGGAGGCCGTCAGGGACTGTTCGTCAGCTGGTGACAAGCGGCAGCAGCGGTCGGCGCACCGCGGTCGCGACGCCGTCGGACGCCTGGGCGGCGGCGATCCGCTCCGCCGTCGGCGTGCCGTACTCCGTGGTCCGCTGCCGAAGCGGACGGCCCAGCGGCTCGACCATCGCGCGCATGTCGCTGATCGTCTTGTACGACCCGTTGGCCGCACCCGCCATCCGGCTGATCGTCTCCTCCATCAGCGTCCCGCCGATGTCGTTGACCCCGCCCTGCAGCACCGCGCGGCTGCCCTCTTCACCGAGTTTCACCCACGAACTCTGGATGTTGTCGATCATCCCGTGCAGCAGCAGCCGGGCCAGCGCGTGCACCGCGCGGTTCTCGCGCAGCGTCGTGCCCGCCCTCGCGAGCCCGGCGAGGTAGATCGGGGAACTCTGGTGGATGAACGGCAGCAGCACGAACTCGCTGAACCCGCGCCGCCCGTTGCGCTCCAGGCCTTCCCGCTGCAGTTTCGCCAGCAGCTTCAGGTGCCCGACCCAGTGCGCCGGGGTGTCGACGTGGCCGTACATCATCGTCGACGTCGTCGTGATCCCGAGTTTGTGCGCGGTGGTGACGACGTTGATCCATTCGGACGTCGGCAGCTTGCCCTTCGTCAGGACCCAGCGGACGTCGTCGTCGAGGATCTCCGCGGCCGTGCCCGGCAGCGAGTCGACACCGGCCTCCTTCGCGCGCGCCAGCCAGTCCTCGATCGAGAGGTTCGTCCGCGAAGCGCCGTTGACGACCTCCATCGGCGAGTACGAGTGCAGGTGGATGTCCGGCTGACGGCGTTTCACCTCCGCCGCGAGATCGAAGTACGCGGTGCCCGGCAGATCCGGGTGGATGCCGCCCTGCATGCAGATCTCGGTGGCGCCGGCGGCCCACGCCTCGTCGACCCGGTCGCCGACCTGTTCCAGCGAAAGCGTGTACGCGTCGGCGTCGGTGCGGCGCTGGGCGAACGCGCAGAACCGGCAGCCGGTGTAACAGACGTTCGTGAAGTTGATGTTCCGCGTGACGACGAAGGTGACGTCGTCGCCGTTCACCTCGCGACGCAGGTCGTCGGCGATCTTGGTGAACGCGTCGAGCTCCGGCCCGTCGGCGTGCAGCAAGGCCAGCGCCTCGTCGTCCGAGAGCCCGGCGGGGTTCTTTTCCGCGCTGCGCAAGGCATCCCGGATGTCGAGGTCGAACCGCTGCGGCGCGGCCTTGATGTTGCCCTTGATCTCGGCCCAGTCGCCGTAGACCGAGTCGAAGTCGCTGCGGCGGTCTTCGGTGCGCCCGACCGTGTCGACCTCGACGTGCAGATCGGTGCGCCCGGCCTCCTTCCAGCCACCGTCCGGCTCCTGCCACGGGATGCCGACCGGGATGGCCTCTTCGATCGCGAGCCCGGTCTCGGTGTCGGTCAGCGGCGCGAGATGCGCGTTCATCCGCGGGTCCAGCCACGGCTCGCCGGCCTTGACGTACTCCGGGTAGATCGGCAGCCGCTCGCGCACGGTGAACCCGAGCGCTTCGGTGCGGCGTTTGAGCTCGTCGATCTGCGGCCACGCCCGTTCGGGGTTCACGTGGTCGGGGGTCAGCGGCGAGACGCCGCCCCAGTCGTCGATCCCCGCGTTCAGCATCAGTTCGTACTGCTGGCCGATCAGGTTCGGCGGCGCCTGGATGCGCATCCGCGGCCCGAGCACGAGCCGCGCGACGGCGATGGTCGCGGCGAGCTCTTCGAGGTCGGCGTCCGGGGTCGCACGCATCTTGGTGTCCGGCTTCGCGCGGAAGTTCTGGACGATGACCTCCTGGATGCCGCCGTAGGTCTTCGCGACCTTGCGGATGGCGAACAGCGAGTCGGCGCGTTCCTCGAAGTTCTCGCCGATGCCGATCAGGATGCCCGTGGTGAACGGGACCGAACTGCGGCCGGCGTCCTCCAGCACGCGCAGCCGGACGTCGGGATCCTTGTCGGGCGAGCCGTAGTGCGGGCCGCCCTTCTCGGTGTACAGCCGCTTCGCCGTCGTCTCCAGCATCATGCCCATCGACGCGGAAACCGGCTTGAGCCGCTGGAAGTCCTGCCAGCTCAGCACGCCCGGGTTGAGGTGCGGGAGGACACCGGTCTCTTCGAGGACCCGGATCGCCATCGCCCGGACGTAGGACAGCGTGTCGTCGTAGCCGTGCGCGTCGAGCCAGTCCTTCGCCGCCTTCCAGCGGTCCTCCGGACGGTCGCCGAGGGTGAACAGCGCTTCCTTGACCCCCATCTCGGCACCCTTGCGGGCGATGTCGAGCACCTCGTCGGGGGAGAGGAACGGCGATTCGACGCGGCCGGGGACGGTCGCGAAGGTGCAGTAACCGCAGCGGTCCCGGCACAGCCGGGTCAGCGGGATGAACACCGAACGGCTGTAGGTGACCACGCCGGGACGGCCGGCCGCGACAAGCCCGGCGTCACGGACCCGGGAGGCGTGCTCGGACAGCGTCTTGAGATCGTCGCCGCGCGCCTGGAGCAGGATCGAGGCCTCGGTGATGTCGAGGGTCTTCCCGTCGCGCGCCCTGGCGAGCGCCCGGCGCATCGCCGAGGTGGTGGGGGCGTTCGCGTCAGCAGGGGATGCCATTCCCGCACGCTATGGCCGGACTCGCTCCACCTGCCAGTGTGCAACCCGCCACCGCGTCACCCACGTGGGTAAGGTCACCGTTTCCGCAGGTCAGCGCGTGATCTTGGTTGCCGATCAGCGGGTGCGAGTGTATTACCTAAAGTGTGGCTTCGGTGATCGGCAAGAAGGTCGGCGGGCGGACGTACTACTACCTCGTCACCTCCGCGCGGGTCGACGGCGAACCGCGCGTGGTTTCGCAGCGCTACCTCGGGACGGCCGAGGAGATCGGGCGCGCGATGGAGGGCGACGTCTCAGCCCCCGGCGAAGCGCGTCACCGGACCTTCGGTGACGTTGCGGCGGTATGGGCCACGCTGCGACGGCTCGACTTCGTCCGCCGGGTCGACGAAGCCGTCGGGCCCCAGCGCTCCGCGACCACTCTCGGGACGCACCTCGCCCTCGCCGTCCTGCACCGGGCGACAGCCCCCGAAACGCAATTAGCCGACTGGTGGCGTGACTCCGTCGCCCGGGAATTCGTCCGGGCGGACCTCCCGAACCACTGGCGTGCCCTGCATCGCCTCACGCCCGAACGGATCGCCCGGATCGAGACCGCCGTCGCCGACGCGGTGCTCTCCTGGTTGGGGACGGGCGACGCCGCGCTCGCCGTGGACGTCCCGCAGTTCGCCACCTTCACCACGGCCGACCCGTGCCGCTGCGAACTCGCCGGACTCGGCCTGGTGGTGACCAAGGACGGCGCGATCCCGCTGGCCTCGCACGTGTACCCGAGGGAAGAGGCACCGCCGTTCGCCGAGCTCGCCGAGCGACTCCGTTCCCTCTATCCCGTCACGCTGGTCTTCACCGCGGGACAGGCCGCGCAATTGGACCTCGGGCGGCATTTCGTCGGCGCGCTCCCGCTTTCGGAGCATCCGGAGCTGCTGTCGAAACCGCCGTCCGCGCGCAAACCAGTCGACCCCGAGCGCTTCGCCGGGCTGACCGCCCTCGACACCAGGGCCGTGGTCGCGGGTGTGCGCCGGCGCGTGATCCTGACCCATTCGGAGACCCTGCACAACGCGCAGGCTCGCGCGTTCGGGGAGGAACTGAGCACCGCGACGCGTGAACTGGCCGGCCTCGACGCCGCACTGGCATCAGGCGTCTACCGAGGTGACCGCGGCCAGGTGAACGCCGAAATCGCGCGGATCACCCGCGGCCGCCGCGTCGAACGGGTGCTCTCCCCTTCTTTGGCGGGGACGAAACCGGGCGAGATCCGCCTGACCTGGAAGGTCGACGACGCCGCCGTCTCGCGGTTGCACGACGAGTTCTTCGGCAAGCAGGTGCTGGTCACCGACCACGACTGGCCGGTGGCCGAGGTCGTCACCGCGTATCGCGCCCGGACCCACCTCGACTCGACGTTCCGCTGGCTGACCGGTCCCGCCGTCACCGGCCCGGCCCCGCGCTGGGACTGGACGCCGCATCGGATCGCGGTGCACACGCTGGTCACGGTGCTCGCGTCCACGGTCACGCACCTCATGCGGCGCGAGGCCGACCGCGCCGGGATGAACCTGTCGGTCCGTGAGCTGATGGACAGCCTTGCGGGAATAGGGGAGACGGTGCTCCGGTATCCGTCCACCGGCGGCCGCCCGCGGACGCGGCGCCTGCTGACCGAGCGGAGCCCGGAACAGCAGGCGCTCTTCGACCTCTTCGGGCTCAGCTCTCTCGGTGGATATGCAGCGCGGAGAAGCTCTGCACCACCGGCATCAGCTCGATGACGTTGATGTTCACGTGCTCCGGCTGCGAAGCCGCCCAGAAGACGGACTCGGCCACATCGGCGGCCGTCAGCGGCGTCGTGCCCTTGTAGACGTTGTCGGCCTTGCTCTGATCACCCTCGAAGCGGACGACCGAGAACTCCGTGCCGCCGACCAGGCCAGGCTCGACGTTGGTCACCCGGACGCCGGTGCCCTGCAGATCCGCGCGCAGGTTCAGGCTGAACTGGTGCACGAACGCCTTGGTCGCCCCGTAGGCGTTGCCGCCGGGGTAGGGGTAGGAACCCGCGACCGAGCCGATGTTGATCACGTGCCCGCGGCCGCGCTCGACCATTCCGGGCAGCAACGCGCGGGTGAGATGCGCGAGTCCCTTGATGTTCGTGTCGATCATCTGGTCCCAGTCGTCGAGCTTCGCCCGGTGGGCGGGTTCGAGCCCCTTCGCGAGGCCGGCGTTGTTCACCAGCAGGTCGACCTCGGCGAATTCGGCGGGCAGCGTACCGGGGAGCGCGGCCACCGCGTCGGCGTCCCGGACGTCGAGCTCGAAGGGGAGGACGTTCTCGCCCAGCTCGCCGGCCAGCTTGTCGAGCCGGTCCTTGCTGCGCGCGGCCGCGACGACCTTGGCGCCGTCGGCGGCGAACCGGCGGACGATCTCGACGCCGAACCCGGCGCTGGCACCGGTCACGAAAACGGTCTTCTGGGGCATCATTTGATCTCTTTCAAGAACCGTGCGAACACGTCGTTGAACTCGGCCTCGCGCTCCAGGTTAGGCATGTGCGCGGCGCCCTCGATCACCGCCAGGGTGGAGCCGGGGATGAGTTCGTGCATGAGCTCGGCGTCCGAGACCGGCGTGAACTCGTCCTCGGTACCGACGACGACCAGGGCCGGTACCGCTACGCGCGTGAGGCTGTCCCGGTAGTCCGGCCGCTCGGCCCGTCCCCTGAGCGCGGCCGCCGCTCCTTCCTTGGGCGTCGTGCGCATCATCCCCAGGACGTGCGCCGCCACGTCCGGCATCGTGCGGACGTTCTCCGGGGAGACCATCTTCGTCAGGACCTCCTCCGCGTAGGGGTTCATTCCCTCCGCGAGGACGCGGTCCGCCATCTCGTTGCGGACGCGCTTGCCCTCCTCTGTCTCTTCCTGAGGAGAGGTGTCGGCCAGCAGGAGACCGGCGACACGATCGGGGTAGGTGCGGTGGAACTCCATGACGATCTGCCCGCCCATGGAGAGGCCGCCGAGTACGAAGCGTCCTAGACCGAGGTGATCGGCGAGCCGGGCGATGTCGGCCGCGAAGACGTCGAGTCCCGTCTTCGTGCTCTCCGGTGGCTTGGTCGTCTCGCCGTACCCGCGGAGGTCCGCGGTGATGACCCGGTAGCCCTCCTGGCTGAAGCGCTCGGCCTGGGGACGCCACATCGAACGGTTGAAGGGGTGGCCGTGGACGAGGACGACCGGCGACCCGGTGCCGAGGTCGTCGTAAGCGACGGAGATGCCGTCGAGTTCCGCAGTGCTCATGAACCCGACGCTAATCGGAGCAATCGACGGGATCAATACGGTGCAATGTACTCGGAGCAATGTTCTTGCCCGGGAGTTCACCTGGGGTCGCCTGGGGCGATCACCGCGTGATCGCCGGGGCAGGGCTCGTTTATGGCCGCTGACCAGCGCGAATGTCGTTAAGGTACCCCCCTGTTTTCGGGGGTTTCCGGCCATGTAAAGTTCTCTTCGTCGCCAGGGAAACCGGGCGGCCGACCGGGACACGAACCAAGCTCTCGCCTCAGGCGATTGAGTGGGTGTCTCACCAAAAACTGCTAGGAATGACTGCTTCGGATAAGGCCGTGTAGCCACGGTGCGATCTGGGGTGTGTTGCTTGAGAACTCAACAGTGTGCTAGTGAACTAAGTCAGTAGAGCTTATGTATTTGAACCTCGTGTGAGGTTCCTTTGAGAGCAAGTATTTTTGCCTCGATCAAATTTGACATTGTTGGAGAGTTTGATCCTGGCTCAGGACGAACGCTGGCGGCGTGCTTAACACATGCAAGTCGAACGATGAAGCCTTTCGGGGTGGATTAGTGGCGAACGGGTGAGTAACACGTGGGCAATCTGCCCTGTACTTTGGGATAAGCCTGGGAAACTGGGTCTAATACCGGATATGACTGAGCCTCGCATGGGGTTTGGTGGAAAGCTCCGGCGGTACAGGATGAGCCCGCGGCCTATCAGCTTGTTGGTGGGGTAATGGCCTACCAAGGCGACGACGGGTAGCCGGCCTGAGAGGGTGACCGGCCACACTGGGACTGAGACACGGCCCAGACTCCTACGGGAGGCAGCAGTGGGGAATATTGCACAATGGGCGCAAGCCTGATGCAGCGACGCCGCGTGAGGGATGACGGCCTTCGGGTTGTAAACCTCTTTCGCCAGGGACGAAGCGCAAGTGACGGTACCTGGATAAGAAGCACCGGCTAACTACGTGCCAGCAGCCGCGGTAATACGTAGGGTGCGAGCGTTGTCCGGAATTATTGGGCGTAAAGAGCTCGTAGGCGGTTTGTCGCGTCGTTCGTGAAAACTCCACGCTTAACGTGGAGCGTGCGGGCGATACGGGCAGACTTGAGTTCGGTAGGGGAGACTGGAATTCCTGGTGTAGCGGTGAAATGCGCAGATATCAGGAGGAACACCGGTGGCGAAGGCGGGTCTCTGGGCCGATACTGACGCTGAGGAGCGAAAGCGTGGGGAGCGAACAGGATTAGATACCCTGGTAGTCCACGCTGTAAACGTTGGGCGCTAGGTGTGGGCGACATCCACGTTGTCCGTGCCGTAGCTAACGCATTAAGCGCCCCGCCTGGGGAGTACGGCCGCAAGGCTAAAACTCAAAGGAATTGACGGGGGCCCGCACAAGCGGCGGAGCATGTGGATTAATTCGATGCAACGCGAAGAACCTTACCTGGGCTTGACATGCGCCAGACATCCCTAGAGATAGGGCTTCCCTTGTGGTTGGTGTACAGGTGGTGCATGGCTGTCGTCAGCTCGTGTCGTGAGATGTTGGGTTAAGTCCCGCAACGAGCGCAACCCTTATCCTACGTTGCCAGCGCGTCATGGCGGGGACTCGTGGGAGACTGCCGGGGTCAACTCGGAGGAAGGTGGGGATGACGTCAAGTCATCATGCCCCTTATGTCCAGGGCTTCACACATGCTACAATGGCTGGTACAGAGGGCTGCGATACCGCGAGGTGGAGCGAATCCCTTAAAGCCGGTCTCAGTTCGGATCGCAGTCTGCAACTCGACTGCGTGAAGTCGGAGTCGCTAGTAATCGCAGATCAGCAACGCTGCGGTGAATACGTTCCCGGGCCTTGTACACACCGCCCGTCACGTCATGAAAGTCGGTAACACCCGAAGCCCATGGCCCAACCCGTAAGGGGGGGAGTGGTCGAAGGTGGGACTGGCGATTGGGACGAAGTCGTAACAAGGTAGCCGTACCGGAAGGTGCGGCTGGATCACCTCCTTTCTAAGGAGCAACACATCCACCCCGCCGGGATACCCGGACCAACGGTTGGTGGAGTGGCCAGGACTCAAGTGCCGAATGTGTGCTTGTTCTGGTTGCTCAAGGAATTGTGGAACTACTGGTTTATGCGATCGCCGGCGGTTGCCGGGGCGTCTGAGTACTGCTTCCTTGTGGAGCGTGGAAAGGGTGATCCCGGGATGGTTGGGGATGGTGTTCACAAGCACGCTGTTGGGTCCTGAGGCAACACGCCGAGGGGCTTACACGAGCTCCAGGGTTGTTTGTTTCTGGTGTGGTGTTTGAGAACTGTAGAGTGGATGCGAGCATCTTTGTGGTCAAGTTGTTAAGGGCACATGGTGGATGTCTTGGCTTCAGGAGCCGATGAAGGACGTGGGAGGCTGCGATATGCCTCGGGGAGCTGTCAACCGAGCTGTGATCCGAGGATTTCCGAATGGGGAAACCCAGCACCAGTTATGTGGTGTTACCCGCATCTGAATATATAGGGTGTGTGGAGGGAACGCGGGGAAGTGAAACATCTCAGTACCCGTAGGAAGAGAAAACAACCGTGATTCCGTGAGTAGTGGCGAGCGAAAGCGGAAGAGGCTAAACCATGCACATGTCAAGCTGTCAGGCGTTGTGTGTGTGGTGTTGTGGGACCCAGCGTCGAGGATCTGACAGTCCTCGGAACGGTTACGCGTGTTAGTGGAACGCCTTGGGATGGGCGACCGGAGTGGGTGAGAGTCCCGTACGCGAAAACATGTTGTGGATCGTTTGTTTGGTGTTCCCGAGTAGCAGCGAGCTCGTGGAATTTGCTGTGAATCTGCCGGGACCACCCGGTAAGCCTAAATACTTCCTGAAGACCGATAGCGGACTAGTACCGTGAGGGAAAGATGAAAAGTACCCCGGGAGGGGAGTGAAAGAGTACCTGAAACCGTGTGCCTACAAGCCGTCAGAGCCCGAGCACATCCTTGTGATGTTGAGGTGATGGCGTGCCTTTTGAAGAATGAGCCTGCGAGTTAGTGCTGCGTGGCGAGGTTAACCCGTGTGGGGTAGCCGTAGCGAAAGCGAGTCTGAATAGGGCGATTGAGTCGCGTGGTCTAGACCCGAAGCGGAGTGATCTACCCATGGCCAGGCTGAAGCGTCGGTAAGACGACGTGGAGGGCCGAACCCACTTAGGTTGAAAACTGAGGGGATGAGCTGTGGGTAGGGGTGAAAGGCCAATCAAACTCCGTGATAGCTGGTTCTCCCCGAAATGCATTTAGGTGCAGCGTCACATGTTTCTCCACGGGGGTAGAGCTACTGGATGGTCTAGGGGCCTTACCGGGTTACCGAAATCAACCAAACTCCGAATACCGTGGTGTGAGAGTGTGGCAGTGAGACGGCGGGGGATAAGCTTCGTCGTCGAGAGGGAAACAGCCCAGAACACCAGCTAAGGCCCCTAAGTGTGTGCTCAGTGGGAAAGGATGTGGGATTGCCCAGACAACCAGGAGGTTGGCTTAGAAGCAGCCACCCTTGAAAGAGTGCGTAATAGCTCACTGGTCAAGTGGTCCTGCGCCGACAATGTAGCGGGGCTTAAGCACACCGCCGAAGCTGTGTCATTGACACATATAGATCGGCACTTTCCTTGAGGAAGTGTCTAGTCGTGTTGATGGGTAGGGGAGCGTCCTGCATCCAGGGAAGCGGCGGCGGAAGCCAGTCGTGGAGGGTGTGGGAGTGAGAATGCAGGCATGAGTAGCGAATGCAGAGTGAGAAACTCTGCCGCCGGATGACCAAGGGTTCCTGGGCCAGGCTAATCCGCCCAGGGTAAGTCGGGACCTAAGGCGAGGCCGACAGGCGTAGTCGATGGATAACGGGTTGATATTCCCGTACCCGAGCACGTGCGCCCAGGATGAGGCGGTTGATACTAACCACCCAAAGCCTCGTGTTGAAGCCTTCGGGTGGATACGCGAGTGTGGAGCGTGGGATCTGATTCCGTAGTAGTCGAGTGATGGGGTGACGCAGGAAGGTAGCTCCGCCAGTGAGTGGTAGTACTGGTGTAAGCGTGTAGACCGGAGTGTAGGCAAATCCGCATTCCATATAGGTTGAGACGTGATGCGTAGCCGATTGAGGCGAAGTAGAGTGATCCTATGCTGCCGAGAAAAGCCTCTAGCGAGTGCGTGCACGGCCCGTACCCCAAACCAACACAGGTGGTCAGGTAGAGAATACTAAGGCGATCGGGTGAACTGTGGTTAAGGAACTCGGCAAAATGCCCCCGTAACTTCGGGAGAAGGGGGGCCAAACACTCTGAAGTCCCTTGCGGACTAGGGGTGGGTGGCCGCAGAGACCAGCGGAAAGCGACTGTTTACTAAAAACACAGGTCCATGCGAAGTCGCAAGACGATGTATATGGACTGACGCCTGCCCGGTGCTGGAACGTTAAGAGGACCGGTTAACCCTTCGGGGTGAAGCTGAGAATTTAAGCGCCAGTAAACGGCGGTGGTAACTATAACCATCCTAAGGTAGCGAAATTCCTTGTCGGGTAAGTTCCGACCTGCACGAATGGCGTAACGACTTTCCGGCTGTCTCAACCACAGGCCCGGCGAAATTGCACTACGAGTAAAGATGCTCGTTACGCGCGGCAGGACGGAAAGACCCCGGGACCTTTACTATAGTTTGGTATTGGTTTTCGGTTCGGCTTGTGTAGGATAGGTGGGAGACTGTGAAGCTGGCACGCTAGTGTTGGTGGAGTCGTTGTTGAAATACCACTCTGGTCGGATTGGGAATCTGAACCTCGGACCATGATCTGGTTCAGGGACAGTGCCTGATGGGTAGTTTAACTGGGGCGGTTGCCTCCTAAAGAGTAACGGAGGCGCCCAAAGGTTCCCTCAGCCTGGTTGGCAATCAGGTGTTGAGTGCAAGTGCACAAGGGAGCTTGACTGTGAGACAGACATGTCGAGCAGGGACGAAAGTCGGGACTAGTGATCCGGCACCACCTGGTGGAAGGGGTGTCGCTCAACGGATAAAAGGTACCCCGGGGATAACAGGCTGATCTTGCCCAAGAGTCCATATCGACGGCATGGTTTGGCACCTCGATGTCGGCTCGTCGCATCCTGGGGCCGGAGTAGGTCCCAAGGGTTGGGCTGTTCGCCCATTAAAGCGGCACGCGAGCTGGGTTTAGAACGTCGTGAGACAGTTCGGTCCCTATCCGCCGCGCGCGTAGGATACTTGAGGAAGGCTGTCCCTAGTACGAGAGGACCGGGACGGACGAACCTCTGGTATGCCAGTTGTCACGCCAGTGGCATGGCTGGTTGGCCACGTTCGGAAGGGATAACCGCTGAAGGCATCTAAGCGGGAAGCCTGTTCCAAGATGAGGTATCCCACCCCTTGTGGGTTAAGGCCCCCAACAGACCATTGGGTTGATAGGCCAGAAATGGAAGCACAGTAATGTGTTGTCGAGTTGACTGGTACTAATAGGCCGAGGACTTGCCCACAAAGATGTTACGCATCCACTCTACAGCTCTGAAACACCACACCGTTTGTGGAAACAGACAGTGTGTGTTGTTTCGTAGTGTTTCGGTGGTTATAGCGTCAGGGAAACGCCCGGTCCCATTCCGAACCCGGAAGCTAAGCCTGACAGCGCCGATGGTACTGCAACCGAAGGGTTGTGGGAGAGTAGGACACCGCCGGACTAACATTAAAAAGAAGGGTCCAGGCCCCGGTCGAGAACCACGAGTTCTCCCGGGGCCTGGACCCTTTCTTCATACCAACACACTCCCCGTCACACCCGTGACCAGACCCGTCACTCGCGTGCTTGAACACGTCACTCACGTGACTGGACGGGTCATTCACGTGATTGGGCGGGCGACACGAGCGGGCAGGCAACTCAAGGTGCCGTGCCGGCCACCTGATCACGAGTGTCGTCCATCTGGTCACGCGAGTCACGCCCCTGATCACGCGAATGACGCGCTCAAACACGCGAATGACGCGCTCAAGCACGCGAGTTGCGGGTTCGGGGACGTGAGTGGCGGGGGCGGGGACGTGAGCTGAGGGGGCGGGCACGGGAGTGGCGGGGTTGGGGACGCGAGTTACCCGTTGCGTCACGTGAGGTGGGGAGTGAGCGGGAGTGACGAGACCGGGCGGAGTCGGGAGTGGCGGGGTCGGGAGTGGGGGAGTGAGCCGGGGGCGTGAGGCGAGTTAAGAGCGGGTCGGGCGGCGTAGGTGGTAGATGTCCATGATCCAGCCCTTGCGGGAGCGCGCGGAGGCGCGGACGGAGCGGATCTCCGCGGCGAGGTCGGCGGACAGGGGGCCGGAGAGCAGGAGCTCGTCGGGCGTCCCGAGGTACGCGCCCCAGTAGATCTCCAGGCCCGTGTCGGCGAACTGCGAGAAGGTGCAGTTCGCGTCCAGCATGACGAAGACGTCGTCGACGTCCGCGGGCCAGCCGGCTTCGAGACGGCGGCCGGTCGTGATCAGGACCGGGCGGCCGATCTGGTTCATCGTGGTCCGGTGCCGGGACGTCAGCGCGGCCACGCTGCTCACGCCCGGGATGACGTCGTACTCGAACTCGACGTTTCCCCTGGCGAGCACGGCGTCCAGCAGGGTCAGGGTCGAGTCGTAGAGCGCGGGGTCGCCCCACACGAGGAACGCGCCCCGCTCGCCGGGACCCAGCGAAGCGATCATGTTCTCGTAGACGTCGGTCCGGAGCCGGTGCCAGTCGGCGACGGCCTTCCGGTAGTCGTCCGGAGTACGGTCGCGTTCGGGGTCCGGTGCCCGCACGACGCGGTAGCCGGGCTGTTCGACGAACCGGTCGAGGATCTCCTGGCGCAGCGCCGTCAGGTCCTGCTTCTCCGAGCCCTTGTCGAGGACGAAGAACACATCGGTCTCGTTCAGTCGCCGGACGGCCTGGACGGTCAGGTGTTCCGGGTCGCCGGCGCCGATGCCGATGGCGGAGATCTTCCTCATTTCCGCAGTGTCCCCGCACCCTCTGTGCACACCCCTACCCCCACGGGGTATAAAGGAAGTGATCGCTCCACCTGTCCTGTAGAGGAGTTCGTACCGATGGCCGAAACCACCTACACCGTCAAGGGCATGTCCTGTGGGCACTGCGCCTCCTCCGTCACCGAGGAGGTCAGCGGGATCGCGGGCGTCAGCGCCGTGAACGTGGACGTCGCCAGCGGCAAGGTCACCGTCACCAGCGACGCGCCTCTGGACGTCGAGGCCGTCGACGCGGCCGTCACCGAGGCCGGTTACCAGCTCGTCTCGTGAGTACCGCCGTCAAGGTGTCGGCGTTCGCCGCGGCTTTGGTCGCGGTGTTCGCCGTCGCCTGGGCGATCGGTTCCGCCGTCGGGCCGTTGGACGAGGCGCCCGCGCCGGCGCCGGCGCCGACCAGCGAGCACCACGGGCACCACCCGGGAGGTACGCCGTGAGCGCCGCGACATCCCAGCGGGTCGAACTGGCCATCGGCGGGATGACCTGCGCCTCCTGCGCCGCGCGGGTCGAGCGCAAGCTGAACAAGGTCGACGGCGTCTCCGCCACGGTCAATTACGCCACCGAGAAGGCGCAGGTCGACTTCCCCGCCGCGCTCTCGGTCGAAGAACTCGTCGGCGTCGTCGAGTCCGCCGGCTACACGGCCCAGCCGCCCAAGCCCGACGAAGACGAAGACCAGACCGGCTCCCTGAGAACCCGTCTCGTGGTCTCCGCCGTGCTCGCCGTGCCGGTGATCGTGCTGGCGATGGTCCCGGCCTGGCAGTTCACCTACTGGCAGTGGGTCTCGCTGGTGCTGGCCGCGCCGGTCGTCACCTGGGGCGCGTGGCCGTTCCACCGCCCGGCCTGGACGAACCTCCGCCATGGCGCCGCCACCATGGACACCCTGATCTCGCTCGGCGTCGTCGCCGCCACGCTCTGGTCGCTGTACGCCCTGCTGTTCGGCGCCGCGGGCGTACCCGGCATGCGGCACGGCTTCGACTTGACGATGCAGCGCGGGACCGGCGCGGGCAACGTCTACCTCGAGGTCGCCGCCGGGGTGACCACGTTCCTCCTCGCGGGCCGGTACTTCGAGGCCAGGTCAAAGCGCCGCTCCGGCGCCGCGCTTCGGGCGCTGCTCGAACTCGGCGCGAAGGACGTCGCGATCCTCAAGGACGGCCAAGAGAGCCGCGTCCCGATCGGTGCGCTCAAGACGGGCGACGAGTTCGTCGTGCGGCCGGGGGAGAAGATCGCCACCGACGGTGTCGTGACCGATGGTGGATCGGCCGTCGACCTGAGCATGCTGACGGGTGAAGCCGTCCCGGTCGAGGTGACCAGCGGAGACGCCGTCGTCGGCGGGACGGTCAACGCGAGCGGACGGCTCGTCGTCCGCGCCACCCGGGTCGGCGCCGACACGCGGCTCGCGCAGATGGCACGGCTCGTCGAGGACGCACAGAACGGCAAGGCGCGGGTCCAGCGGCTCGCCGACCGGGTGTCGGCCGTGTTCGTCCCGGTGGTGATCGCGCTCGCGGTCGGCACGCTCGGCTTCTGGCTCGGCGCGGGCAGCGGGGCCGACGCCGCCTTCACCGCCGCCGTCGCGGTCCTGATCATCGCTTGCCCATGCGCGCTCGGGCTGGCCACGCCGACGGCGTTGCTGGTGGGCACCGGTCGTGGCGCGCAGCTGGGCATCCTCATCAAGGGACCGGAGGTGCTCGAGTCCACTCGCGCGGTCGACACCGTCGTCCTGGACAAGACCGGCACGGTGACCGCCGGGAAGATGAGCCTCACCGACCTCTATGGCGACGACGAGACCGAGGTGCTGCGCCTGGCCGCGGCGGTCGAGCACGCATCCGAACATCCGATCGCCCGCGCGATCGTCGAGGCCGCCGAGGAGCGGCTGGGTGAGCTGCCGCCGGTCGGCGGGTTCCGCAACGTCGAGGGCCTTGGCGTCATCGGCGAGGTTGACGGCAAGACCGTCCTCGCCGGGCGGCCCGCGCTTCTCGATCAGCACGGTATCGCGGTCGGCGACGAGTATTCCCAGGTCAAGACGGCCGCCGAGGATCGTGGCGCGACGGCGGTCGTCGTCGCTTGGGACGGCGAGACGCGCGGTGTGGTCGTCGTCGCCGACACGGTCAAGCCGACGTCGGCCGAGGCCGTGGCGGAACTGAAGGCGCTCGGGCTCCGCCCTGTCCTGCTGACCGGCGACAACACCGGTTCCGCGAAGGCCGTCGCCGCCGAAGTGGGGATCGACGAAGTGGTCGCGGAGGTCCTGCCCGCGGACAAGGTCGACGTCGTCAAACGGCTGCAGGCCGAAGGACGCGTGGTCACCATGGTCGGCGACGGCGTCAACGACGCGGCCGCGCTCGCGCAGGCCGACCTCGGTCTCTCGATGGGGACCGGGACGGACGCCGCGATCGAGGCCGGTGACCTCACCCTGGTGCGCGGCGACCTGCGCGCGGCCGCGGACGCCATCCGGCTCGCGCGCCGCACCCTCGCCACGATCAAGGGCAACCTGTTCTGGGCGTTCGCCTACAACGTCGCCGCGCTGCCGCTGGCCGCGCTCGGCCTGCTCAACCCCATGATCGCGGGGGCCGCGATGGCGTTCTCCTCGGTGTTCGTCGTCACCAACAGCCTGCGGCTGCGACGCTTCAGGACCGGACCAGCCGGGCGATGGCGTCGGACGCCTCCCGGACCTTGAGGTCGGCCTCTTCACCGCCCGCGGCGGCGGCGTGGACCACGCAGGTGGCGAGGTGCTCGTCCAGCAGTTCGAGGGAGAACGACTGCAGTGCCTTCGTGGCCGCGGACACCTGGGTCAGGATGTCGATGCAGTACTTGTCCTCTTCCACCATCCGCTGCAAGCCGCGGATCTGTCCTTCGATCCGGCGCAGGCGCTTGAGATAGGCCTCCCGCTCGGTGCCGTAGCCCGTCATTCCGCACCCGTTCTCTCGTCGTTCCCTGTCTTCGACCACTATACCCTCCCCACGTATATGCGTGGGTCGGCCGAATTCCAGGATGCCAGGATGTCGAGGACGATCCGGCGGCTCCGACTCCTGCGTGAGTGGCCGGGGCACCGGCCGCCGGACGACCAGGAGGAACACCGATGAAGTACATGATCATGATCACCATGAACCCTGCCGCCTGGGACGCCCTCCCCGAGGAGGAGCGCGACGAGGTGGTCGCCCGCATCGACCCTTTCATGAAGAAGCTCACCGAGAGCGGCGAACTGCTGGGGACGCAGGCGCTGGCGGAGCCGAAGGAGAGCACGGTGGTCCGGGTGCGTGACGGCGTCCCGGTGGTCACCGACGGCCCGTTCGCGGAGTCGAAGGAGTACCTGGCCGGCTTCTACCTGGTCGAATGCGACAGCAAGGAGCGGGCGATCGAGATCGCGGGCCAGATCCCGGACGCGCACATCAACGCGATGGAGATCCGGCCGGTGGTGTTCTCCTCGGGTGACCCCGCTTAGGTCGCGGCCGCTTCGGTGCCGGTGCGGGCTTCGGGCCTGCTCCGGCGCTGAACGGGCACTTCCGGTTTCGGTGTGGGTGACACGGCCAGTACCGAACCGGCCTCGGTGAGCAGTTCTCGGCAGCCGACCAGCTGTTTCAGCACGTCGTCGCGCAGGCGGAGGGCCACATCGGCCTTCTGCCGCGCCTCGGCGACCAGGCGCTCGCTCTCCGCGGCGGCGTCGTCGAGCAATCGTTTCGCCCGGGCCTGCGCGGCTTCGTCCTGTGCGGCGAGCGCGCGCATCGCCTCCGCGCGACGCAGCGACATGGCTAGCTCGAAGTCTTCGGCGACCCGTTTGCGTTCCGCCTCGGCCTTGGCGGCCTGCTCGGCGGCGCGCGCGGTGATGTCCTCGGCTTCTTCGCGGGTGAGTTCGAGCATCCGGCGCGAGCGCTCCTGCAGCGCGTCCGGCGCGATCGGGACACGGCTGATCCGGTCGACCGTGGCCTTCAATTCGCGAATGTCCTCGCGCGCGCCGGTGAGTTCGGCGGCGAGAACCTCTTCGCGGCGGAGGGCCTCGTCGCGTTCGGCTTCCACTCGTCGTAGTTCGGCTTCCACCTCGCGAACGAATTCCCGGACCTGCGCGCGATCGAAACCACGCCACGCCAGATCGAAGCCGGGCATCTCCATTGGTCACCTCCACAGTGGTCGATGTGTCGCCATTGGGCGCTTTCTCTTGCCACACGGGGCTTTCACCGACCAGTGTGCCTGAAGCCGCGGCGACACGCGCCACGGGTGGGTGGTCTTTGCGTTGAACGGTACGCGCAAGCGGGAAGAAGAGTGAAGCCGGCGAACCGGTGGGAGAATGGACGACCATCGCTTACCCCTACTGGAGGTGGTCGCGTGACGAGCAGCCGAATTCGGGTCCCTGGCTGGAATACGGCGACAGCGGCCGAAGGGTATCGGCAGGTCAGAGAGAACTTCGCGATCTTGCTCGCCGATCACGCCGGTGCCGCCGGGCGGGCCGTCCCGGCTTGTCCACAGTGGACCGTCCGGGAGCTGGTCGCGCATCTGGCCGAGATCTGCGACCGGGTGATCACCCGGTTCGGTGGCGAGGCCTGCCCGGTGCCGGAGCCGGCGTCGGCTGCCGAGGTGCTGAAACTCTGGCTCGAACGCGGCCCCGAGGCCGACACCCTCCTCGCCGCCGACGGCGACGGGAAGGGCCGCGGCGACATCATGGTGATGGACGCCTTCACCCACGAGCTCGATCTCCGGTACGCGCTCGGCGTTCCGCCGCCCGGGGCGCACCCCGCCTGGCTGCGGGCATTCGAAGTGCTCGTCCGCGGCCTCGGCGATTCGCTCGGCAGGCACGGACTGCCGGGGATGCGGATCGAGACCGAAGGCGCGACCTGGATCGCGGGTACCGAGCCGGTCGCGGCGGTGCTTTCGGGTGCGCCCGTGGACCTGTACCGGTCGCTCGCCGGGCGCCGGAGCCCGGCCCAGATCGCCGCCATGGACTGGCTTGGCGATCCCGAGCCGTGGCTCCGGGCCTTCACCTGGGGGCCGTTCGCCCCGCCGGAGGAGGAGATCGAACGGTGATCAGCCGGTCGGGGACATCGAGGACAACGCCGCGGCCAGCGCGAGCACCACGGCGACGATCAGCACCTCGACCCCGACGCTGATCCGCAGTTTCCGCAGGTCGGCGGTCACCACACCGGTGCCGCCGCGCCCGGAGATCCCGCGTCGCACGGCGTTGCGGCTCACGTTCGCCACCAGCAGCAACGTGGCGAACCCGGTCAGCTTCGCCACGAAGAGGATGCCGTAGGCCGACGTCCAGAGCGCCTCGACCGACGGCACGAGCCGGAAGCCGAGGTAGGCGCCGCTGACCACCATGATCACGATCGACCGGGTGGCGATCGGGTGGAACCGCGCCAGCGCCGGCTCGGCTTCGGATGCCGAAGCCCTGCCGCGCAGGAGCACGGCCAGCTGGATCAGCCCGCCGACCCAGACGGCCATCGCGCCGAAATGTGCCAGGTCGGCGCTGACCGAGAGGAACATGATCTTGTCGGCCACCGCGTGCCCCGTGGCGGAGAAGCTCAGCATCACGATGAACCCGGCGGCGATGCCGAGGTTCTCGTAGCGCGAGCGCAGCCGGTCCGGCAGGTCGCCCGCGAGCAGCCGCCGTACGATCACGGCGAGCGCGACGATCGCGGCCAGGCGCAGGAGCAGGAGCTTCCCGTACGCCACCCGCAGCGTCGCCTCGATCAGCGCCGGGTCGAAGATCGCGCCCGCCCCGCGGCCCGCGACGTACGGGCCTTGCAGCAGGAATCCGGCCACGGCCGTGACCCCGGAGACCCAGATGCCCGCGGTGGTCAGCTTCCGCGCCGACGGATCGGTGCGGCCCTCCGGGCGGCAGACCAGCAGGAACACCAGTCCGCCCAGCAGCGCGACACCGCCGAAGGAGCCCCAGCGGAAGGTGGTGAACAGCGCGTCGGTCACCGGATCGGTCCCGGTGGAGGCGGACACCGCGCCCGCCGACGTGATCAGGGGGCCGGTGCCGATCACGAAGGCGATCGTGCCGCGCACCGGATGCGAATCGGTCGAGACGAAGGCGTACTCGACGAGGTAACTGCCGTCGGGAAGATCGGGCTCCAGTCCGACGGCGACCTCTTCGGCGACCTCGCCCGGCTGGAACACCGGGCCGGCCACCACGTCGGTGCCCTGCTGGTCGAGCACCTTGATCGAGTTCGGCTGGATGCCGATGTTCTCCGACAGGGTGAGCGAGACCCGGGCGGGGGCCGAGGTGAGCCGGGCGCCGTCGGCGGGGTTCGAGGAAAGGAGTTCGACGTGGGCCGAGGCCGGGGCCGCGGTGAGCACCGCGACCCCGAAACACGCCGCCAGCAACGCCAGTAGCGCGAAGAGCCTCCTGGTCACGACGCCGCGGTCGCCAGCTCGCGCCGGCTTTCGGGCGAGCACGTGCATCCGGTCAGCTCCCGCTCGGCGGCGGGGGCCTTCCGGTGCACGATCATCGCGATGATCATCGGGATGGTGACGATCGTGTTGTAGAACAGGTGCAGTTCCACGCGCGGGATGAACAGCTGGATGCTGCTGCTCGGCGCGGTGCCGCCGCCGAGGCGCCAGCCGCTCTGCGCCTGGATCAGCAGGAGCAGGTGTTCGATGTGGTGCCAGAACTGCAACCCGAGCGCCAGGTTCCACCACTGCCGCGACCGGCCGGCGAAACCTTTGCGCAGGGCGAACAGGAAGACCAGCATGACGATGGCGTAGCCGTAGTGCAGCCATTCGGAGCTGATCAGTTTCGGGAAGGGGATCCCGAGCACGCCACGCGCGTCCGGGGTCTTCCAGCCCAGGGCGTAGATCTGGAACGCCTGCACCAGGTGTTCCGCCCAGTGCGCCACGACCACCACCGCGAAGGAGAGAAGCGCCGCGCGGTGGTATTTCCCGTTGAGCGCGGCGAGTGGACCCGGACGCGAATCGAGTGTGGCCATGAAGGGCTCCTATGACGAAAGACCGACCGGTGACGGATCTTGACGATAGCCCGCGATCCGGAGGTTTCCGTTACTCCGGATTGCTGATCCGACCTGCGGTATTACGCCGGATGGCTCAACGGACGACGATTCCTTCGGTCACTTTCGGAGCCGCCGGAATGTGGAACAATTCCGCGAACAGTTCGAGGTATTCGAAGGCGCCTTCGAGGCGGATCTTGCCGGTCCGCGTCGCGTCGGCGGCGGTGAGGTCCCCGGTCAGGAGGTCCTTGATGAACGGGCCGAGCGGTTCGATGACCGCGTCGGCGCCGGGGTGCGCGCCCTCCGCGACCTTGAGCGCGCCGTCCTCGACGATCGCGTGCAGGATCATCTCGCCCGGGTAGCGCAGTTCGTAGGTGACCTGGACGCCCTTGGCCTTTTCGCTCCGGAAGGTCGTGTACAGCGAGAGGATCGCCGAGTCCAGGGTGAAGACGTCGTCGGCGGACGGCTGCCCGAGCGACCGGGCACCCCAGAGCCCGAGGTCCAGCACGATCTGGTCGAGTTCGCTGCCGTACTCGGTGAGTTCGTAGACGACCGCGGCGTCGAGCTGGGGGAGCAGTCGGCGGCGGAGCACCCCGGACTGCTCGAGTTCGTTGAGCCGCGCGGACAGCGTGCTCGGCGGGATCTTGGGCAGGCCGGCCTGCAGCTCGGTGAACCGCTTCGGGCCGAGGACGAGGTCACGGACGATCAGCAGCGACCAGCGTTCGCCGATGATCTCCAGCGCCCTGGCCAGACCGCAGAACTGTCCATAGGTACGAATGCTCATCCGTCGATCCTCACTTTCGTTTCCGTTGCGGGGAGTGGTGTTCACGCGGGTTCACCCTCGGACAGCAGGCCGTGGTGCAGTACCTGCAGTTCGTCACAGGGTTCGACGCCGAGTTCGTGGTTGAGCCGGGTCCGCACCTGACGGTACGTGGCTAGCGCGTCGGAACGCCGCCCGCTGCGGCCGAGCACGCGGATCAGCTGCCCGTGCAGGGCCTCGTCCAGCGGGTTCGCGGCGACGAGGGACCGCAGTTCGCCGATCAGCTCGTGCCGCATCCCGGCCGCGATGTCCGCCTCGATCCGCAGGTGCAGCGTGCTGCGCCGCTGCTCGACCAGATCGACCGAGTACGCCGACAGCACCGGTCCACAGTGGACGTTCGCGAGCGGCGGGCCCGACCACAGGGCGAGCGCGGAACGGAAGGCCTTCGCCGCTTCGGCGTGCTCGCCTCGCAGTTGCAGCTCCCGGCCCCGCTGCTGCAGCTCCTGGAACTCGAAGACGTCCACCTGCTCGGGGGCGATCCGGAACACGTACCCCGGCGGTTTCGTCGCCAGCATGGTCTCCCCGTACGGGGCGAGCTCGTTCTCCTCGATGCACTTGCGCAGCTGGTAGACGTAGGTGTGCATGGTGGTGCGGACGCTGCGCGGCGGGTCGTCGGCCCACAGTTCCCGCACGATCGTGTCGATGGGGACGATCTTCCCCGGGCTCATCACCAGCATGGCGAGCACCTGCAACAGCTTCGGTGTCGTCGGCGCGTAGTCGATCCCGTCCCGCACGAGTTCGAGCGGGCCGAGGAGGGTGAAACGGAGGGGGCTTGCGGGCGTGACCGGAATCGGGTTGGGTGCCGAGCCGTGGTGCGTGTCCGCTAATCGTGATCCGGTGTACATCGCAAGCGCCCTCCAGCTCGATACGCGTCGAGACCTGATTCCCAGTACTTCGACAGTGGCAGAGCGCCCCGGCGCGGGCCAGTGAGCCGTCCACCAGCTGTCGCGTGCGTGCGTCCCGGAAGAACGTGGGTTTTTCATATCCGAGGCGTGAATCGCGCACTGGCCGGGGTGGAGCCCGCCGAGCAGGATTCGAGAATCGAACCAGACCTACTGGGGGTCTTCATGCGCGAGGCATCTTCCACGACCGGCTCGATCAACGGCGCGCTGGGGTTCAAACGGCATCTACGCGCGGAGATCCACGAGGGGAGCGGCGCCTACCTGTTCTCCGAACAAGGGGTCATCGCGATGCGCGGCGCGCAGGTCGCGTCGGTGGCGGCCCTGCTCGACGGCACCCGCGACCTTGACGGGCTCCTGGCCGCCCGCCCGGACGGAATGAGCGCCGAACAGGTCACCGGCGTGCTGGCCAGGCTGGTCGAGGCGGGTCTGGTCACCGTCCACGTCCCGGACGAGATCAGCGGGGACGAACGCGCGCTCGCGTACTGGGACGCATGCGGTCTCGACGCCTCCGCGGTGGCCAGCCGGCAGAAGCCGGCGACGGCGAGCCTGACCGCGGTCGGCCGGGGCGTCGACACCTCGCAGGTGGCGAGCGGGCTGGCCGCGAGCGGGATCGAAGTGGTCGGAACGGCGTCCGAACTGGCCATCGTGCTGTGCGACGACTACCTCGACCCGCGGCTGGCCGAGATCGACGCCGAGCACCGGCGTACCGGACGGCCCTGGCTGCTGGCCCGGCCGTCGGGCGCGCAGGTGTGGATCGGCCCGATCATGCAGCCCGGCCGGTCCGGCTGCTGGCACTGCCTGACGAACCGACTGTGGGGGCACCGGCACGCCGAGGCCTGCGTGCAGGAGGTCCTCGGGCACGACGGCCCCGCGTCGTTCCCGATGCCCGCCGTGCCGCCGCTGACCGCGGCCGCGTCGCACCTCATCTCCCTCGAAGCGTCCAAATGGCTGGCGGGACACCGCTATCCGGGGCAGCAGGCCGTGTGGATCCTGGACACGCTCGATCTCCAGGGGCGCCTGCACGAACTGCGGCGCCGCCTCCAGTGCCCCGAATGCGGTGACGAGGGGATCGTCGCCGCGCGGACGGCCGAGCCGGTGGTGCTGCGGGAGGCCAAGAAGGCGACGTCGGGCGGTGGCGGGCATCGGACCCTCACCCCGGTCGAGGTGCTCGACCGCTACGGCCACCTGGTCAGCCCGGTCACCGGGATCGTCAAGGAGATCTCCCGCGACCCGCGGGCGCCGGCGTTCGTGAACGCGTACCACTCCGGCAAGAACGTCGCGCGCCGCGTACGCGGTGAGGCGGGGTTGCAGGCCGGGCTGCGCGGGGAGAACGGCGGCAAGGGCGCGAGCCCGATCGACGCCGAGGTCGGCGCGCTGTGCGAGGCGATCGAGCGGTACTCGGCGAACTACCAGGGCGACGAACTGCGGATCCGCGACACCTTCCGCGCGCTCGGCGAGGACGCCGTCCACCCGAACTCGTGCATGCTCTTCGACGAGCGTCAATACGAGGGCCGCGCCGAGTGGAACGCCCTGCACGCCGACTTCCAGTACGTCCCGGAACGGTTCGACACCGAGGCCGCCATCGACTGGACGCCGCTGTGGTCGCTCACGCGGCAGCGCCGGAAGCTGATGCCGACCGCGTACCTCTATTACGGGGTGCCGTGGGAATGCGGGCTCACCGGGATGCGCGCGGACTCCAACGGTTGCGCGGCCGGAAGCAGTATCGAGGACGCGATCCTGCAGGGACTGCTCGAACTCGTCGAACGCGACGCCGTCGCGCTGTGGTGGTACAACCGGCTTCCCGTTCCCGGCGTGGACATCGCTTCGTTCGACGACCCGTGGGCCGAGGAGATGGTCGGCCAGTACGCGCGCGCCGGCCGGGAACTGTGGGTCCTCGACCTGACGGCGGACCTCGGTGTCCCGGTGATGGTCGCGCTTTCCAGGAGTATCGTCGGGCCCCGCGAAAACGTCATGATGGGTTTCGGCGCCCACCTGGATCCCAGGACGGCGCTGCGGCGGGCGGTCAGCGAGCTCAACCAGCTGATCCCGGCGGTGCTCGCGAACGACGTCGAACTCGACGATCCCGACGCGGCACGGTGGCTCCGGTACGCGACGGTCGCGAACCAGCCGTATCTGCTGCCGGCGCCCGGCCGGTCGGCGAAACGGGCCGCGGACTTCAAGTTCGTCCGTCGTCCCGACGTCCGTGACGACGTGGAGTGCTTGGTACGGAGGCTTTCCGTGCTGGGAATGGAGACGCTGGTGCTGGACCAGACGAGGCCCGACATCGATCTCCCGGTGGTCCGGGTGGTCGTTCCGGGGCTGCGTCCGTTCTGGAGCCGCTTCGCCCCCGGACGGCTGTTCGACGTACCGGTACGCCTGGGCAGGCTCGCCGAACCGACTCCCTACGAGCGGCTGAATCCCTTCCCCATGTTCTTGTAGATCAAGCTGGAGCAACAGTTGACGACAGATCACCCCGGCGGTGTGGCCGAAACGATCCCCCTGTGGTCGCTCACCGACGACAGCCTCGTCGAAATCAGTGAGGACGGCTCACTGGTGGTCGTCACGCGCTGGGGCGAGCACGAATTCCCGCACGCGGAACCGCTGGTGGTGGAATCGTTGCGGCGGATGGCCTTGGGGCCGGTGTCGCTGGCGAACGTGACGTCGTCATGGGAGCCCGTCGAACGGGAACCCGATCTCGAAGGCGAACTGAGCTGGACGGCCGAGGGCGCCGACGCGCTGCGGCAGGTGCTCAAGGAACTCGGCGGCTCCGTGGTGCGCTCGCTCGGTCTCGCCGACGGCCGCGGCCCGCTGCTGTCGGTGATCCCGGTCGTGCTCGCGCCGGTGTTCGCACCGGTGGCGATCCCCGCCACGCGCCCGATCCGCTTGTCCCGCTTCAGTTCCCTGCGTTCCGACGCCGACGGGATGGGGCTGGAGTCGCCGTCCGCGCGTTATCGCGTGGTGCTGTCCCAGCCGTGGGCGGTGCACGTCGCTGCCACCCTCGCGACGGCGAAGTCGGTCGGGGAGATCGTGATCACGACCGGGATCGATCGCGGCGTGGTGGGCGCGATCGTGTCCTATCTGGTCGCCGCGGGAGTCGTCCAGGCCGCCGGGGAGAACGGCAGGTTCGCCGAAGACGACGATCCCGAACTGGGCGTGTGGTCTCCGGACGAGTTGTCGTTCCACACCACGAGCCGCACTTGGCGGCCCGGCGGCCCGGCCGACCTCGCCGGGCTCGGGAATCCACCGGTGGTCAAGGCTCCCACCGGTGAAGGCCCGAGCTATTCGTTGTTCCGGCCGGATCTGACCGAGCGCGCGGAAACCGATCCGACACTGACGGCGTTGCTGGAGAACGACCACAGCTGCCCGGAGTTCACCGAAAGCGTGCTGTCGGCCGAGCAGATCGGCGAATTCCTGTTCCGTGGCGCGAGAATCCGGTCGATCGGGCCCGCGCATCTTCCGAACGGGCCCGCCCACAGCGCCTCGCAGCGCCCGTATTTCAGCGTCGCCTGCCTGTACGAACTCGAGCTGTACGTGTCGGTGAACCGCTGTTCGGGGCTGGACCGCGGGATCTACCACTACGATCCGCTCGACCACCGGCTCAGCCTGGTCAACGACGACGTGGCCGATCTCGACGAGATGCTCGACATCGCGATGATCGGCGGTGGCAACCACCGGCGGCCCTCGGCGCTGATCACCGTCACCGCGCGGATGCCGCGGATGGCGTCCGTGCTCGGCGGTGGCGCGTATGCCACGACGCTGGCGCATGTCGGCGCGTTGCAGCAGACGCTTTACCTCGTCGCCCGCGCCATGGGACTGGCCGCGCACGCCGTCCCGGTGGACGCCGGCGACCGCGTCGACCGCGCCCTCAAACTCGACTGGCCCGCCGAGGTCGGCGTCGGTGAATGCGTGCTCGATCTCCCCGTGGACGCCGTGGGGGAGTGAGCGGGCGCCGGCGACCGTCCGCCGATCGCGCACGTTCGGACAAGACCGCAGGACCCATCTCGATCGCTCGTCGAGCCCGCTGAAATCACCGACGCGTTAGCTGGCGTACAGAGAAAAGCGACAGCGAATCCGAGGTTGGTCTGATGCAGCTACGAACAGTCGCCATGGCGGCGAACGAGAAAGGCGTCACCGAACCCGGTCGGCACCCTGAGCCGGCGTCCCCCTTGCAACCCGCGGTGCTGCAGGCCATCTCCGCGATGCACGCGAGGTATTTCGACCCGATCACCTTGAGCGACCTGGCACAGGAAGTCTTCGTCAGCCCGTTCCATTTCTCGCGGATCTTCGCGAAGGCGACCGGGGTCACCCCCGGCCGCTACCTCACCGCGATCCGGCTCTTCGAAGCGAAACGACTGCTGCTGACGACATCGCTGACGGTGTCGGACATCGTGTGCAGCGTCGGCTACAGCAGTGTCGGCACGTTCACGAGCCGCTTCACCCGTGCGGTCGGGATGACCCCGACCCAGTACCGCGATCCCGAGGTCGGCGAGCTGCTCGTGGCGATGGCGCCGCACTTCCAGCGGCTGCCGACCCTGGAAGCGTTGCACAGCGCCGGAATGGGCAGCCCCACGATGCGAACCGGTACCGGCACGATCAGCGTGCGGGTCGAGACCCCGCGCGGGGCAGGCCCGGCGACCGTCCTCATCGGACTGTTCGCCGAGTCGATCCCGCAGTGCGGCCCGGTCGCCTTCGGTGGCAGGGCGAACGTCCTGTCCGCGGACATCGAGATCCAGAACGTCCCCGAGGGCCGGTGGACCGTCATCGGGGTGGCGGAGCACGCCGCCGGGACCGCGGCGTCGTCGTTCTCCGTCGGCACCCTGCCCGGCCGCGTCGACATCACCCGGTACGGCATGGTGCACCTCCGGATGCCGATGCGGGCGCCGTCGCCGACCGACGCGCCGATGGCGATCACCCTCGCCGGCGGCCCGGCGTCGGCCGGGAACCGGATGACCATGCCCGCGCCCGGTCACCTGCGCGCGGTGGCGTGAACGAAGTCGTTCCCGCGTTCTCCCGGATTCGCAAACCGGGAGAACGCGGACGCAACCGTGGAGTAGCTGGGTCATCTCCACGCGTGTGACGCTTAAGCGATCCGGAATTCGAATCCACCCGTTAGGGGGAGAGTGCGTTGGGCAATGGTTGGCGCACGATCAGACGCCGCATGATCACGCCGGACGTCTCCGAGACGTCACTGGACAAGCGCGGTTTCCACAAGAAGAGCCCGGCCGCTCAAGAATTGCTGGAGACCGTCGGTGAGAAATTCCTGCTCGGCTACGCGCACGCGGTCGAAGCGCGTTCCGTCGAACAGGCGGAAGAATGGCTCGAACGTATTCCGGTGAAATACCGCGGCTTCGCCTACGAAGGCGCGGGAATGGGTTACGGAATGTTGGACGGGCTGCCCGGCGGCGGACGCCGTCACATCGAGGGATTCCTCGACGGGCCCGGTGAGAAGCACGACTACATCATCTACGTCGGCGTCGGCTGGGCGATGGCGCGGCTGCCGCGCTTCCGCTGGCCCTCCGCCGACGACTTCGACCCGTTGCTGCGCTGGCTGGTGCTCGACGGCTACGGCTTCCACCAGGCGTATTTCAAGACGGCGAAATACATCGACGGCCAGTTCCAGGACCCCGGTTTCTCCTGGCCGCCCGGCAACGACGGGTACGCGCTGCGGGCGATCGACCAGGGCATCGGGCGGGCGCTGTGGTTCATCTGCGGTACCGACGTCGATCTGGTCGCCGACGCGATCGCGCGCTTCCCGGAGCGGCGCCACGGGGATCTCTACGCCGGGGTCGGGCTCGCCTCGACCTACGCCTGCGGGGTCACTTCCGACGAACTGCTGAAGCTGGCCGAGTTCGCCGGTGAGCACCGCGGGAATCTCGCCCAGGGCAGCGCTTTCGCCGCCGAAGCCCGCATCCGCGCCGGGCTGCTGATCCCCGAGACCGAGGTCGCCACGCAGGCGATCTGCGGGCTGCCGGCCGAGCGGGCCGCGGCCATCACCCAGGAGGTGCGCCCCGCGACCGTGGTCGACGGCGAACTCCCGGCTTTCGAAACCTGGCGACAGCGCATCGCCGCTGAGGTTCTCAACTCTGGAGGTGCAGGGAAATGACCGCGACCTTGGGCTGGCTCCGCAAGCAGCTTGCGGGCATCGTGGCCTTGGTGCTGATGGCGGGTCTGTTCGTGGTGGCTCAGCTGCCCACGGTCTCGACCGCCGAGGCCGACACGATGGCCTCGAAGTACGCGTTCGAACCACTCACGATCGCCTTGCCGGAAGCGGCCAAGAGCCAGTCGATCCGGACGGTGAACAAGGACTACGAGCACATCCGGGCCTGGATCTCGTCGGTCGGCGCCGCGATCGCGGTCAACGACCTCGACGGCGACAAGCTCGCGAACGACCTGTGCTTCGTCGACCCGCGCAGCGACCAGGTCGTCATCACGCCGACGCCGGGCAAGGGCGGCGACCGCTACGCGCCGTTCGCGCTCGACGCGGCACCGCTGCCGATGGGCAAGTACATCGCGCCCATGGGCTGCGTGCCCGCGGACTACAACGAGGACGGCCGGGTCGACCTGCTGGCCTACTACTGGGGCCGCACCCCGATCCTGTTCCTCTCGAAGCCGGACGCCACGAAGCTGGAGCCGAAGGCCTACGAGCCGGTGGAACTGGTGCCGGGCAACAACTCCAAGAACGGCGAGTACTCCGGTCCACTGTGGAACACCAACGCCGCTTCGGTCGGTGACTTCGACGGCGACGGCCACCAGGACATCTTCATCGGCAACTACTTCCCCGACAGCGCGGTGCTGGACGACCGCGTCTCCGGCGGGGTCGAGATGAACAAGTCGATGTCGCACGCGGACAACGCGGGTGGCAAGTACATCCTGCGGTTCACCGGCGCCACCCAGGGCGCGAAGCCGACCGCGTCGTTCGCCCTCGACGACAAGGCCATCCCGGCCGACGCCCAGGGCGGCTGGTCGCTGGCGGCCAGCGCGACCGACGTCGACGGGGACAACCTGCCGGAGCTCTACATCGGCAACGACTTCGGCCACGACCGCCTGCTGTACAACAAATCCCGCCCCGGGCACGTCGAGTTCGCCGAGGTGAAGGGTGTCCGCGGGCCCAACGACCCGAAGTCCAAGGTGCTCGGCAACGACTCCTTCAAGGGTATGGGCGTCGACTTCGCCGACCTCGACCACGACGGTCTCTACGACCTGTACGTCAGCAACATCACGACGTCGTGGGGCATCGAGGAAAGCCACTTCCAGTTCATGAACACCGCCAAGGACACCGCGGATCTGCGCGGCCGTCTGCAGGGCGGCGAGGCGCCGTGGGTCGACCGCAGCGCGCAGGCGGGCACCGCGTGGTCCGGCTGGGGCTGGGACGTCAAGATCGCCGACTACAACAACAGCGGCGAATCGGTGATCACGCAGGCGACCGGGTTCGTCAAGGGCGACGTCAACCGCTGGCCGCAGCTGCAGGAACTGGCGACCTCGAACGACGAACTGCTGAAGCACCCGTCCTTCTGGCCGAACATGGTCGCCGGTGACGACGTCGGTGGCGACCACACCCTGCACTTCTGGGCCAAGAGCGCCGACGGCCGCTACACCGACCTGGCCCCGCGCCTCGGGCTCGCGGTCCCGGTGCCCACCCGCGGTATCGCCACCGGTGACGCCGACGGCGACGGCAAGCTGGACTTCGCCGTGGCCCGCCAGTGGGAGCAGCCGATCTTCTACCGCAACGTCAGCCCCGAACCCGGGTCGTACCTGAACCTGAAGCTGGTGCACGACAAGGCTTCGGCGGACGGTCCGCTCCAGGCGGCCGGCACCGCGGCGATCGGCGCGCAGGTCACCGTCATCACCCCCGACGGCAAGAAGTACATGGACCGCGTCGACGGCGGCAGCGGCCACTCCGGCAAGCGCAGCCACGAGATCCAGATCGGACTCGGCAAGGTCACCGGGCCGGTGAAGGTCAGCCTGCAGTGGCGCGACCTGACCGGGCAGATCCGCACGCAGGAAGTCCAGCTGACCCCGGGCAGCCACACCTTCCAGCTCGGCGCTCAGGCTAAGGAGAAATGACCGTCATGGCTGAGCAGACACTCACGGCACCGAAGAGCAACAAGACGATCACGGCGCTTCGCCGGTTCGCGATCTCGATCACGATCTTCAACATCATCGGCTACACCGTGCTCGGTTTCGAGCAGCCCTACACCTATCCGTTCATTGCGCTGGCCACGGCGTACGCCACGGAAATCCTGCTGGAGATCATCGGCGCCAGGACACAGGGCCGGGAGGTCCGCTTCCGCGGCAACGGTTTCAAGGGACTCGTGGAGTTCCTCTTCCCGGCGCACATCACCGGTCTCGCGCTGAACATGCTCACCTACGTCAACGACCAGGTGCTGGTCATGATGTTCGGTGTGGTGGTCGCCGTCGGCGCCAAATGGGTCCTGCAGGCCCCGGTGCGCGGCAGGCTGCGGCACTACATGAACCCGTCGAACTTCGGCATCACGATCATCCTGCTGGTGTTCCCCTGGGCGAGCATCGCGCCGCCGTATCACTTCACCGAGCAGGTCGACTCCTGGGTCGGCTGGCTGATCGTCGGCATCATCATCGTCTCGGGCACCGTCCTCAACGCGATGCTGACACAGCGGATGTGGCTGATCGGCGCCTGGCTGATCACCTTCGCCCTCCAGGCGATCATCCGCGGGTGGATGTTCGACACCGCGATCCCCGGCGCGCTCGGGATGATGACCGGGGTGGCGTTCGTGCTCTACACGAACTACATGGTCACCGACCCGGGCACGACCCCGTCGAAGCCCGCGTCGCAGATCCTGTTCGGTTCGGGCGTGGCGCTGGCGTACGGGTTCTTCATGGTCGTGCACGTGGCGTACGGCCTGTTCCTCGCCACCGCGCTGGTCTGCCTCATCCGCGGCGCGTTCCTGTGGGGCCTGCACTTCTCCAAGAAGGCCACCGAGAAGTGGGAGGCCGAGCAGGCGAAGTCGGCCGAGGTCACCTCCCTGCCCAAGCCGGCCGAGAAGCCGGAGACGGAAACCGGGGCCGTGGCGGCATGACCTCCGGTGCGGAAACCAGCCGGGCGGCGCGTCTCGCGCCGCCCGGCCCGCCGCGCCGGGCGACCTTCGGTCTGCTGAAGAAGCTCTTCACCGACCGGCTGGCGCTCATGTCGGATTCGGCGGAGGCGCACGGGGACGTCGTCCGGATCGCGATCGGTCCCAAGACGATGTACCTGGTGAACCACCCCGATCTGGCGAAACACGTGCTCGCGGACAACGCGGCCAACTACCACAAGGGAATCGGCCTCCAGGAGGCAAGGCGGGCGCTCGGTGACGGGCTGCTCACCAGCGACGGCGACGTCTGGAAGAAGCAGCGCCGGACCATCCAGCCGGTGTTCCAGCCCAAGCGGATCGCGCGGCAGGCCTCGGTCGTCGCGAACGAGGTCGAAGGCCTCGTGAAACGCCTGCGGGACACCGAAGGACCGGTGGAGATCCTGCACGAGATGACCGGGCTGACCCTCGGTGTGCTCGGCAAGACCCTGCTCGACGCGGACCTCGGCGGGTTCACCTCGCTGGGGCATTCGTTCGAAGCCGTGCAGGACCAGGCGATGTTCGAAGCGGTGACACTGAGCATGGTCCCGCAGTGGGCCCCGCTGAAGAAGCAACTGCGGTTCCGGGAATCGCGGGCCGACCTCCGCCGGATCGCCGACGAGCTCGTCGCGCAGCGGCTGGCCAACCCGGTGGAGAACGGCGAGGACGTGCTCTCGCGCCTCATCGCGACCGACGGGACCCGCGAGCAGATGCGGGACGAGCTGATCACCCTGCTGCTGGCCGGGCACGAGACGACGGCGAGCACGCTGGGCTGGGCGTTCCATCTGCTCGACGAGCATCCGGAGATCGCGGCGAAGCTGCGCGCGGAGGCCGACGCGGTACTGGGCGACCAGTTGCCGACACACGACGACCTGCACCGGTTGCCGTACACGGCGAGGGTCGTGGAAGAGGTCATGCGGCTGTATCCGCCGGTGTGGCTGCTGCCGCGGGTGGCGCAGGCCGACGACGAGATCGGCGGCTATCACGTCCCCGCCGGATCCGACGTCGTCGTCGTGCCCTACACGCTGCACCGGCACCCGGAGTTCTGGCCGGAGCCGGAGAAGTTCGACCCGGACCGGTTCGATCCGGACCGGCCGAGCGGGCGGCCCCGGTACGCCTACATCCCGTTCGGCGCCGGGCCGCGATTCTGCATCGGCAACAGCCTCGGCGTGATGGAGGCCGTCTTCGTGCTGACGATGGTCCTGCGCGACCTCGAACTCAGGAAGCTCCCCGGCTACGAAGTGGTCCCCGAGGCGATGCTGTCGCTGCGGGTGCGGGGCGGGCTGCCGATGACCGTGCACACCAGGAACAGGAGGTAGGTTCCGTGGATTCGGACGAACAGGTCAAGGTGTCCACTTTGGAGGCCTACGCGGACACGATCGTGCCGGGGGAGAAGCGGTTCCCCGGTGACCACGCGATCGCCGGCGCGTCGAAGGGCCCGGGCGCGGTCGTGGCGGGCGCGCTCGAACTGCTGCACACCGACGCGACCGGGGTGACCGTCGGGCTGCCGTATCTGGCGCAGTCCCTCAACGAACACGCGAAGGGCTACGCCAAGGAGCACGACCTCACCCTCGACGAATCGCTGCCGCCGTTCGTCGCGCTGTCCTTCGAGCACCGGACCGCGCTCGTGCGGTCGCTGACCGCGCCGGGACATCCGGAGAAAGACGGCTGGGTGAGTCTCGCGTTGTTCTGCAACATGTCCTTCGACAGTGCCGCGCACAAGCACACCGCCGAAGCCATCGCCGAAGGGCACCCCGGCCTGCTGGCGATGGGGTACACCGCGCCGGACGAAGACGGGCTGTGGCGGTTCCCGAAGTTCTCCTATCGCCGCGAGCTGGCGCGGCTCCACCCCGACACGACACCTTCCGGGAGCCCCGCATGACTGCCTACGACAAGACCGACGTCGTCATCGTCGGCAGCGGGTTCGGTGGCTCCATCCCCGCCTACCACTTGGCCGCGGGCGGGGCGAAGGTCACCGTGCTGGAACGCGGGCCGTGGCTGGAGACGAAGGACTTCGAGCACGACTATCTGCTCGGCTCGTCCTACACCCGGGCGTTCGACTTCGTCGTCGGCGACGGGATGAGCGTGCTCGGCGGGAACTGCGTCGGCGGTGGCAGCGTGGTGTACTTCGCCGCGATGCCGCGTGCCCCGAAGTTCGTGTTCGAGCGCCACGGCAGCATCGGCCGTCGCATGTGGCCTTCGGAGATCACACGTGACTCGCTGGAGCCTTGGTACGACCGGGTTTCGGAATCGCTTCCGGTGTCCAAACAGGACTGGAACGACGTCTCGTACGCGGGAGGCCTGTGGGCGGCGTTCTGCGACCACTCCGGCCGGACCGCCAACCCGGCACCGGTCGCGGTGGACAACGACCGGTGTGTGAATTGCAACTTCATGATGGCGGGCTGCCGGTTCGACGCGAAACGCTCGCTGCTGACCAACTACCTGCCCGCCGCGCTCGCGCACGGCGCGAAGATCCGGCCGCTGCACGAGGTCCAGCGGATCGAGCGGATCGACGACGGCGACTACCGCGTGCACTTCAACATCGTGGACGACGAGGATTACCGGCTCCAGTCCGGCAGCGGGACGATCGACGCGAAGATCGTCATCATCGCCGCGGGCGCCGGCGCGACCCCGGTGATCCTGCAGCGTTCGGAGGCGGCGCTGGGCACCATGCCGCACGGGGTCGGGCGGTACTTCTCGGGCAACGGTGAGCGGCTCAACACCGCGATCATCAACGAGGAGCGGGTCCGCGAGGTGCTCGGACTGTCCCGTGAGGACGGGAAGGTCTACGAGGCCAACCACATCGGCAAGGGCCCGACCGTGGCGAACTGGGACAAGCTCGACGGTTCGCTGCCGGAGTACGAGCGGTACTCGCTGGAACAGCTGTACTTCCCGCCGGGGCTCGGCACGATCCTGGCGCAGGTGCCGGACGGGGACGAACCGCGTTGGTTCGGGGCGCAGAAGAAGGAGATCCTCAAGAAGTGGGCCTCCTGGCTGACCATCTTCCTGATGACCGAGGACGACAACGAGGGTGTCTTCGGCGCGCCGCCGCCCACCGGCAACGCCTACCGCATCTCGCAGCAGATGCTCGGCCGCGGTCCGCTGAAGTACGACCCGACGCCGAACACCTGGCACGGCTGGGCGCTGGCCGACGCGGAGTGCAAGGAGATCCTCGAGAAGGACGGCCTGGCGAAGGTGGCGCCGTGGACCAACGACGTCGTCGGCGCGTACACCGTGCACCCGCTGGCGTCGTGCCGGATCGGTGACGACCCGGCGACCTCGGCGCTGCACCCGAACCACGAACTCCGGGATCATCCCGGGATCTTCGTGACCGACAGTGCTTCCGTGCCGGGCGCGCTGACGGTGAACCCGGCGATGACGATCGCGGCGCTGGCCGAACGTTCGGTGCCGGGGATCGTGCGGGCGCTGCAGGCTCGCGGCGTCGATGTCACCTACGGCGCTCCCGCCCCGGACGGCTCCATCACCGGGCGGCGTGCTGTCAGCAAGCTGTCGCTGGTGGCCGGGAACTGATCATGGCGCCTGCGGTGGTGAGGCTCGCGCTGCGACGGGCGTTGCGCGAAGTCCGGTACGTCCGGCCGGTGCCCTTCGGCCGGGCGACCGGACTCGTGCGCGACGTCTACGGCCGGCTGGAACGCGACTTCGGCATGCTGGCCCCGCCGGTGGCGCTGCATTCGCCGTCGCCGGACGTGCTCGCGGCGAGCTGGGTGATGCTGCGGGAATCGTTGGTGGCGTCCGGAGAGACGAGCCGGGCGGACCGGGAGATCGTCGCGACCCTGGTGTCGCAAGAGAACTCGTGTCCGTACTGTGTCGAGGTCCACGGGATGGCGCTGGACTCGCTCGGGCGCTCTTCGGAGGCCTCGGCGATCGCTTCGGGGCAGCCCGTGGCGGACCCTCGCATGGGGACCCTTTCGCCGGGTGCCCGCGCGGAGCTGACCGCGGTCGCGTTCGCGTTCCACTACCTGAACCGGGTGGTGAGCGTGTTCCTCGGGCCGTCGCCGTTGCCTTCGTCCGTGCCGGATTCAGCGCGCGTCAAGGCCAAGGCGGTCCTGGGACGGTTCCTTCGTCCGGTGGAGGATGCTTCGCCGGGGGAGTCGCTGGATCTGCTGCCTCCGGGGTCGGGGGATTTCGCTTGGGCCGCGGGTAATCCTGTGGTCGCGGATGCCTTCTCCCGTGCTTCGTCGGTGTTCGCCGCGTTGGCGGTGCCTTCGGCCGTTCGGGAGGTCGTCGAGCGGGAGCTGTCCACTTTGGACGGTTCGCCGCCCGGGCTGAGCCGCGCTTGGGTGGATGCCTTCGACGATCCCGGGGTCCGGTTGGCCTTGGTGGTCGCGAAGGCGCCGTACCAGGTCGACGACGGTCTGGTCGCGGCCGCGGGACTGGGTGATCGAGAGCTGGTCGAGCTGGTGGGGTGGGCGGGTTTCACGGCCGCGGCTCGTGCTGTTTCGGTCGCTTCGCCGCGTGGTCGGTGAGGCCGCGCGGTCGGTGTCGTGTTGCGAAAGCCACTTTCGGGACGCCAGATGTCCCGAAAGTGGCTTTCGCGACATCGGCGGCGGCTCGGGCCCGGCGCCGGGCCCGCCTCCCTCCTCCGGGCCGAGTCCCTCACTGTGTGGATTTCGGTGCGTTGGATGACCCGAAATCCACACAGTCCGGCGAGACCGTCCCTGTCACGACCGGTGTGTGGAAATAGGGACACTCAACGTCCCTATTTCCACACACCCCACAATGGAACGCTCTTGTCACTCGCGACCCGATCGAGAAGCGCTCGAATCGGGCGCCCAGGCCACGAAATCCGTCCCGTGTGGACAGTCGAGGACGCGCCGATGCCGCCATCCGAACGTGCCTGGCCCGGACAGCGAGCCACCTTCAACAACCAGAGAGAAGACTTCACACCCGCCGCCGGTTCATGCTTGACCGGACTGCGCGAACGGACGGCGGCCGCGGTTCTGGGGACAGAACCCGGCGCCGGGACCGGATTCCGTGACTTGAGTGTTGAGAGCTAGGGGAGTGCGGTGGCATGAGCGTTGAGCGGATTTCGATTGTCGGTATCGGTCTCCGATACCCGGACGCCGGTTCCCCGGAAGAACTGTGGGAGAACGTCCTCGCCGGCCGCAGGGCGTTCCGGAGACTGCCCGACGAGCGGATGAACCGCGAGGACTACTACTCGCCCGACCCCAAGGCGCCGGACCGTTTCTACGCCCAGAAGGCCGCGGTCCTCCGCGACTGGGAATTCGACCGGATCAAGTACAAGGTCGCGGGCAGCACGTTCCGTTCGACCGACACCACGCACTGGCTGGCGCTCGACGTCGCCGCGCAGGCGCTGGCGGACGCGGGGTTCCCCGAGGGCGAAGGGCTGCCGCGGTCCGCGACCGGCGTCGTGATCGGCAACAGCCTCACCGGTGAGTTCTCGCGCGCCAACATCATGCGGCTGCGCTGGCCGTACGTGCGCCGCACGGTCGCGGCGGCGCTGGCCGAGCGCGGCTGGGCCGAGAGTGACACCGCCGAGTTCCTCCACGATCTCGAGGCGCAGTACAAGGCCCCGTTCCCCGCGATCGACGAGGACACGCTCGCGGGCGGGCTGGCGAACACGATCGCCGGCCGCGTCTGCAACTTCTTCGACTTCGGCGGTGGCGGGTTCACCGTGGACGGCGCCTGCTCGTCTTCGCTGCTTTCGGTGGTCACGGCGGCGAACGCGCTTTCCGAGGGCGACCTCGACGTCGCCATCGCGGGCGGTGTCGACTTGTCGATCGACCCGTTCGAGGTGATCGGTTTCGCCAAGACCGGCGCGCTCGCCAAGCGCGAGATGAAGGTCTACGACGCCGATTCCAACGGTTTCTGGCCCGGCGAGGGTTCCGGCATGCTCGTGCTGATGCGCGAGGACGACGCGATCGCGCAGGGTAAACGGATCTACGCCAGCATCGGCGGCTGGGGTGTCTCTTCCGACGGGAAGGGCGGCATCACCCGTCCGGAGGCCTCGGGTCACCGTCTCGCGCTGCAGCGGGCGTACGAGAAGGCGGGTTACGGCGTCGAAACCGTTTCCTACTTCGAGGGCCACGGCACCGGGACCGCGCTGGGCGACGCCACCGAGATCGAGGCGCTCTCCACCGCCCGCCGCGACGCCGACCCGCTCGCCGACCGCGCCGCGCTGAGCACGATCAAGGGCAACATCGGCCATACCAAGGCCGCGGCCGGTGTCGCCGGGCTGATCAAGGCGACGCTGGCGGTGTACCACCAGGTCATCCCGCCGGCGACCGGCCACTACGAGCCGCACGAGTCGCTGGTCGGCGACTCCGCGCGGATGTACGTCCCGACCGAGGCCGGGCTGTGGCCCGCCGACCACCCGGTCCGCGCGGGTGTCTCCGCGATGGGCTTCGGCGGCATCAACTCGCACGTCACCGTCACCGAGGCGCCGGGCGCGGCCCGGCGCAAGGAACTCGACGAGCGCACCCGTTCGCTGGTCGCCGGACGGCAGGACAGCGAACTGCTGCTCCTCGACGCCGACGACGCCGCTTCGCTGCGCGGGAGGCTGACCGGTCTGCTGGAAGTCGTGCCGAAGCTCTCGCTGGCGGAGCTCGCGGACCTCGCGGCCACGCTTTCCGCGGAACTGTCCGGGAAACCGGTCCGCGCCGCGATCGTCGCGACCAATCCCGAGGACGCCGAGCGCAAGCTGGCCAAGCTGCTCGACCTCCTCGGGGAGGGAGAGCCGGAAGTCTTCTCCACCGGCGACGGCATCTTCGCGGGCTCCCGCGGCAAGGACCCGAAGATCGGTTTCCTGTTCCCCGGCCAGGGTTCCGGACGCGGCACGGTCGGCGCGCTGCGCAAGCGCTTTTCCCACGCCGACGACATCTATCGCGCGGCCGCCCTTTCGACCGGCGCCGACCAGGTCGCCACCGAGGTCGCGCAACCGCGCATCGTCACCGGTTCGCTCGCCGGGCTCCGCGTGCTGAAGAGCCTCGGCATCGAAGCACAGACGGTCGCCGGTCACAGCCTCGGTGAACTCACCGCCCTGCACTGGGGCGGCGCGCTCACCGAACGCGAAGTCCTCAAGCTGGCCAAGATCCGCGGCAAGGTGATGGCGACCGCGAGCGACGGCAACGGCGCCATGGCGGGGATCGCCGCCGGCCCCGGGGTCGCCGAGCGCTTCGCCGAGGGCGAGGACGTCGTCATCGCGGGCTACAACGCGCCCGAGCAGACCGTCCTTTCCGGACCGTCGGAGGCGATCGACCGGGTGGTCGCCCGTGCGCGGGCGGAGGGCGTCACCGCCACCCGCATCAACGTCTCGCACGCGTTCCACTCGCCGGCGGTCGTCCCGGCCGCCGAGGCGATGACCGAGGAGCTGGCCGCGTTCGACTTCGCCAGGCTCGACCGGCCCGTCGTCTCGACGGTGACCGGTGACGTCCTGCACGCCGCCGAGGACCTGCGCGATCTGCTCCGGGACCAGGTGGTCCTGCCGGTCCGCTTCCGCGAGGCGGCCGCGAAGGTCGCCGAACGCAGCGACCTGGTGATCGAGGTCGGCCCCGGCCACGTGCTCACCGGTCTGGTCGGCGAGATCGCGCCCGGTACGCCGGTGCTCGCGATCGACACCGACAGCCCGAAGCTGGCCGCGCTGCTGAAGGTCGCGGGCGCCGCGTTCGCGTTCGGCGCCCCGCTGAACACCTCCGCGCTGTTCGACGGCCGGATCGTGCGGACGCTGCCGGTGGACGGGGAGTTCTCGTTCCTCACCAGCCCGTGTGAGGCCGCGCCGTCCATCGGTGCCGACCTGACCCGCGACCGGGTCGCCGACCCCGCCGCGCCCGCCGAGGCCCCGGCCGGAACGGCTTCGGAGAGCGGTGGCAGCAGCACCCTCGACTTGCTGCGCAAGCTCGCTTCCGAGCGGGTCGAACTGCCGCTCGAAGCGGTCACCGCCGACACGCATCCGCTCGACGACCTGCACCTTTCGTCGATCACGGTCGGCCAGCTCGTCAACGACGTGACCCGGGCGCTCGGCCGCCCCGCACTGGAGGGCATGCCGAACTTCGCGACCGTCTGTCTCGGCGAACTCGCCGAGATGATCGACGAACTCGCCCAGACCGCCAAACCCGCCGACAACAACCAGGCCGAGGTCGCCGGCGTCGGACCGTGGGTGCGGCCGTTCGGGGTCGAGTACGTCGTCGCGCCGAAGCCGTCGCCCGATCTCACGCCGGGCCTGTCCACCGCCGAGTGGACGGCGTTCGCGCCGGACGGCCATCCGCTGGTGGAGCCGCTGCGCGCGGCATTGGCCACCGCGGGCGTCGGCGACGGTGTCCTGCTCTGCCTGAACTCCGACAGCGGTTCCGGCGACGTCGGCCTGTTCCTCGACGCGGGCCGCGCCGTGCTGGCCGCGCCCAACGGCACGCGGTTCGTCGTGGTGCAGCACGGTCTCGGTGCCTCCGGTCTGGCGAAGACGCTGCGCCTGGAGGACCCGTCGGCCCGCACCACGATCGTCGATCTCGCCGACGTCGGCCCGGTCGACCCCGAGGCCGTCAGTGCCGCGGTGTCCACCGTGGTCGCCGAAGTGGCGGCGACCAACGACTTCAGCGAGGTCCGCTACGACGCCGCCGGGATCCGCACGGTGCCGAAGCTCGCCGCGCTGACCCCGGCCGAGGCCGAAGGGACCCCGCTGGGGACCGAAGACGTCCTGCTCGTCACCGGTGGCGGCAAGGGCATCACCGCCGAGAGCGCGCTGGCGCTGGCCCAGGACTCCGGCGCGAAACTGGCGCTGCTCGGCCGGAGCGACCCGGCCGACGACGCCGAACTGTCGGAGAACCTCGGCCGGATGGCGGCGGCGGGCATCACCTACCGCTACGAACGCGCCGACGTCACCGACGCCCGTCAGGTGGCCGACGCGATCGGCCGCGTGCAGACCGAGTTCGGCCCGGTCACCGCGGTGTTGCACGGCGCGGGCCGCAACGAGCCCGCCGCGCTGTTCTCCTTGACCGAGGAGAGCTTCCGCAAGACGCTGGCCCCGAAGATCGGCGGTCTCAACGCCGTCCTCGACGCCGTCGACCAGGACAAGATCAAGCTGCTGGTGACCTTCGGCAGCATCATCGGCCGGGCGGGCCTGCGCGGTGAGGCGCACTACGCCACGGCCAACGACTGGATGACCGAACTGACCGTGCGGTTCGGCCAGGAGCACCCCCAGGCCAGGGCGATCGCCCTCGAATGGTCGGTCTGGTCGGGGACGGGCATGGGCGAAAAGCTCGGTGTCGTCAGCGCTCTGATGCGCGACGGCATCACCCCGATCCCGACCGAGGAGGGCATCGAGATCCTCCGCCAGGTCGTCGGCGATCCGACCGCTCCGTCGGTGCTGGTCGTCTGCGGCCGGACCGGTGGCCTGGCCACCCTGCCGGTGGAGAAGCGCGAACTGCCGCTGACCCGCTTCGTCGACCGGGCGGTCGTGCACTACCCGGGCGTCGAGCTGATCACCGAGGCCGACCTGTCCGCGGGCAGCGACCCGTATCTGGCCGACCACCTGCTCGACGGTCAGCTGCTGTTCCCGGCGGTGATCGGCATGGAGGCGATGACCCAGGTCGCGAAGGCCGCCCTCGGCGCGGAAACGCTGCCGGCGCCGGTGCTCTCCGACGTCGAGTTCCTGCGCCCGATCATCGTCTCGCCGGGCGGGTCGACCACGATCCGGCTCGCCGCGCTGGCCAGGGACGCCGAAACGGTGGACGTGGTGCTGCGCAGCGGCGAGACCGGGTTCAGCGCCGACCACTTCCGGGCCCGGCTGCGGTTCTCCCGGCCGGATCCGCTCGGCGAGACCGTCGTCCGCGACGTCGCGCTGCCGCCCGTCCCGGTCGACCCGACGACCGAGCTGTACGGCACGGTCCTGTTCCAGGGCAAGCGGTTCCAGCGGGTCACCGGATACCGGCGGGCCAGCGCGCGGCACGCGGTCGCGGAGATCGCGACCGGCGCCGAGGTCGACTGGTTCGCGCCGTTCCTCCCGCAGGAGAAGCTGCTGGCCGACCCGGGCACCCGCGACGCGATGATGCACGCCATCCAGTGCTGTGTCCCGGACGCGACCCTGCTGCCGCAAGGGATCGAGCGGCTGTACCTCGCCGAACCCGGCGAGCAGGACCCGGAGTACGTGCTCCTCGACGCCCGCGAACGTTCGCAGGACGGCGACAGCTACCTCTACGACCTCGACGTCCGCAACCCCGACGGGAAGCTGGTCGAGCGGTGGGAAGGGCTGAAGCTGCGCGCGGTGCGCAAGCGGGACGGCGAAGGGCCTTGGGTTCCGTCGATGCTCGGGTCCTATTTGGAGCGTTCCGTGGAACGGCTGCTCGGCTCGTCCCGCGCGATCGTCGTCGAACCGGACCCGGTGGGCGTTTCGGTGGAGACCACGCCGGAACGGCGGGCACAGACGGCCTTGGCCGCCGGCCGCGCCGTCGACGCCCCGCTCGAGATCCGCTACCGCCCGGACGGCAAACCGGAGGCCGACGGGGTCGAGGTGAGCGCGTCGCACAGCTCCGACCTCACCCTCGCGATCGCGGGCAGCGGCCAGGTCGCGTGCGACGTCGAAACCGCGATCGAGCGGACGCCCGAGGACTGGGCGGGGCTGCTCGGTGAGGATCTGCTGTCGGTGGGCGAACTGCTCGCCGCGGACGCCCGCGAGCCGCTTTCGGTCGCGCACACCCGGGTCTGGAGCGCGCTGGAATGCGTGCGCAAGACCGGGGACATGACACAGGCGCTCACCGTGCACCGGGTCGACCCGGACGGCTGGGCGGTGCTTTCCCACGGCGCTGCCCGCATCGCCACCTGGGTGACGACCGTCAACGACCGGACCGATCCCGTCGTCTTCGCGGTGCTCCAGGGAGAGGAGAACTGACATGGCCGACTACTACGAGATCCTGCACACCGTCGGGTTCGAAGAGACCAACCTGGTGGGCAACGTCTACTACGTGAACTACGTGCGCTGGCAGGGCCGGTGCCGCGAAATGTTCCTGAAGGAGAAGGCGCCCGCGGTGCTCGAAGAGGTCCGCGACGACCTCAAGCTCTTCACGCTCAAGGTGGATTGCGAGTTCTACGCGGAGATCACCGCGTTCGACGAGCTGTCCATCCGGCTGCGGCTGGAGGAGCTGACCCAGACCCAGGTCCAGTTCACCTTCGACTACGTCCACCTCACCGAGGAGGGCGAGCGGCTGGTGGCCCGCGGAAGGCAGCGGATCGCGTGCATGCGCGGCCCGAACACGGCGACGGTGCCCAGCAGGGTGCCCGAACAGCTGCGCGAGGCGCTGGCCCCGTACGCGGTCGACGGCAAGGGGGAATGACGTGGGCACACCGGACGAGCCCTCGCGGCCCGTGCTGAAACGCCTGCCGTCGCCCGCGGCCCGCCGCCGGTTGTCCGCGCAGGCCGGCCTTCGGGAGGTGATGGGCCAGTTCGCCACCGGGGTCACCGTGCTGACCGCCGGGGGCGAACGGGCCCACGGGATGACCGCCAACGCCGTCACGTCCGTGTCGCTGGAGCCGCCGATGGTGCTGTGCTGCGTTTCCCGCGCGGCCCGGATGCACGAGGCGATCGTGACGGCGGGTTCGTACGCGGTCACGGTCCTGGCGTCGGATCAGAAGGAACTGGCGAAGTACTTCGCCGACTGGCGCCGTCCGGCCGGGCTCGCGCAGTTCGACTCGGTGGACTGGACGGCCGGGCCGCAGACCGGCGCCCCGCTGCTCGACGGCGCGCTGGCGTGGCTGGAATGCGAGCTGGCCGAAGTCTACGAAGGCGGTGACCACTCGATCTTCCTCGGCAAGGTGGTCGCCTCCAGCCGCGGCACCGCACAGGACTCGCTGGTCTTCTACAGCGGCGGCTACCACCAGATCGACGGCCGGATCCGGGCATCGGCCTGACAGGAGAGGAAAACGTCATGACCATCAACGAATCCACCCCGCCCGCCCCGGCGCCCACGGTCGAGCGGCCGCCAGTGGTGACCACGATGCCCCGCCTCGGGCGGGGGGTGTGCTGGCGCGACATCGTGCGCGAGATCGAGCTTGACGAACTCGAGCGCGATGCCCGGCTACGGGACGCGGCGTGACCCTGCAAGGTGATCCGGGCGCACAACGCGCGGAGGACTCCGAGGTGGTGCCGCTGCCGGAGGACCGGCTGCGGCGCCCCCGGGTCCCGAGGGCGACCGACGGGCGGGTGATCCCCCTCGCCCGCGGCGCCGAGCCCGTGCACCCACCGCAACCGACGATGCCGTTGCTGCGCGCCCAGCGCGACGAGCTGCGCGAGCACATCGTCGACGGGCGGCTCGACGGCGTCCGGCGGCAGCACTCGCTCGGCAAGCACACCGCGCGTGAGCGGCTGGAACTGTTGCTGGACGAGGATTCCTTCACCGAGATCGAGCTGTACCGGCGGCATCAGGCGAGCGGGCTGGGGCTGGCGGACAACCGGCCGTACACCGACGGCGTCGTCGCCGGCTCGGGCACCATCGACGGACGGCGGGTGTTCGTCTACGCGCAGGACTTCACCGTCTTCGGCGGTTCGCTCGGCGAGGCGCACGCGGCGAAGATCCACAAGGTGCTGGATCTGGCGATCGCCACCGGTTCGCCGGTGATCGGCCTCAACGACAGCGGGGGAGCGCGGATCCAGGAAGGCGTCATGGCGCTCGACGGCTACGGCGGCATCTTCCGCCGCCAGGTCGAGGCGTCCGGCGTCATCCCGCAGATCAGCGTCGTGCTGGGGCCGTGCGCGGGCGGGGCGGCGTATTCGCCCGCGCTCGCGGATTTCGTCTTCATGGTGCGCGACACCGCCCGCATGTACCTGACCGGGCCGGACGTCGTCGAGACCGTGACCGGCGAACGGGTCAGCCACGACGAACTGGGGGGCGCGGACGTGCACGGCGCGTCGTCCGGCGTGGCGACCGTGGTGCACGACGACGAGGAGAGCTGCCTCGCCGACGTCCGCTATCTGGTGTCGCTGCTGCCGTCGAACTACCTGGAGCCCGCGCCCCGCGAGCCGTCGCAGGACGCGGGCAGGGACCGGCGGCCCAGGTTCGCCGAACTCGTCCCGGTGGAGCCGAACAAGCCGTACGACATGCGCGAGGTGTTCGCGGAACTGGCCGACGACGGCGAGTTCTTCGAACTGCACGAGCGATGGGCGGGCAACGTGCTGTGCGCGCTCGCGCGGATCGACGGGCGGGTGGTCGGCCTGGTCGGCAACCAGCCGGTGGTGTTCGCCGGCGTGCTCGACGGACCGGCGTCGCAGAAGGCGGCGCGGTTCGTGCGGTTCTGCGACGCCTTCAGCATCCCGCTGGTGACGCTCGTGGACGTCCCCGGCTTCCTGCCGGGGGTCGAACAGGAGCACTCGGGGATCATCCGGCACGGGGCGCAACTGCTGCACGCCTACTGCGAGGCGACCGTCCCACGCGTCCAGGTGATCCTGCGCAAGGCGTACGGCGGCGCGTACATCGTGATGGACTCGCGGTCCATCGGGACCGATCTCTCGCTGGCGTGGCCGACCAACCAGATCGCCGTGATGGGCGCCGAGGGCGCGGTCAACGTGCTGTTCCGCAAGGATCTCGCCGCCGCGCCCGATCCGGACGCGCTGCGCGCCCATCTGGTCGCCGAATACACCGAGGAGTTCATGAACCCGCAGTACTCGGCCGAACGCGGGCTGGTCGACGACATCATCGACCCCGCGGACACCCGGTCCGCCGTCGCCAGGGCGCTGGACATGCTGCAGGACAAGCGAAAGGCGGCGCCCCAGCGCAAGCACGGCAACCACCCGATCTGAACGGGGGAACCATGTCACCGTCCGGAGTGGACAGTGCGCCCGTCTTCCGGGTCCTGCGCGGGGACCCGGAAGACGCCGAACTGGCGGCCCTCGTGGCCGTCTTCACCGCGTTGGCCTCCGTCGCGCCCCCGCCCGCGGCGCCGGCCCGCTCGGCCTGGTCGCCGCTCGCCGCGCCGACTTGGCGTACCTCGACGCTGCGCTAGTTTGGTGCGGGGTCGTGAGTGACAAAAGGGGCTATTGAGGGGTAAGTCAAACCTCACGTACCCTACCTGTCCACAAAGGACGCAATCCGGTCATTCGTGTCCGGTTTAGGCGCTTTGCGCGGGGGTCGTGAGTGGCAATGGTCGTTCTAGCGCTCTTTTTCACTCACGATCTCCGCGCGAACCGGACATCGTTGCACAAACCGGGCGCACAATCGGCTAGAAGTGTCCTTTGTGGACATTTCGCGGCGGGGTCGGGCCATGAGCCGGTCCGGGACCCTGTTTTCCAGGGTGGCCATCTGTCCCTCGTGGGCGTCCGGGCGTAAACGGCCCCTTGCCCGGGCTCACGCGTGCTCATGCGAGCCGTCGCGCCGCCTCGATCTCCCGCCGCGGCGGATACGTACTGTGGCGGGCGTGCACCGCGACGTAGAGGATCCCTCCGTCGAGCACGGCCTCCAGACCCGTTCGCTCCCCAGGCTCGAACGGGCCCCCGCAGGCCGCGCAGGTCCGCTGCCGCGCCGCGGCGCTCATTGCCGATCCCGCTGCTCGGGGACCGCGGGGTCGGGCCACGACAGGCCGAGCAAATCGACATCGACCTCGTCGTCGGCGTAGATCTCGTACGGGTCGAGGCGTTCGGTCATGGTGCGCTCCCTGGGTTTCGAGGTACCTCAAGGGCACTACCGACGGCCCTTCGGCGGCCACTTTTCCTTTGCTCACCGAGATCTCGGCCCGTCCTCGAGCGCGTCACGATCGGAGGGGTCCATCCTTGGTTGTCAAGTGAGTCGTTCATCGAAGGCCGGGAGGAACGTCATGGCGGCACAGGTGCGAATTTGGGTTGTGACCGATGATTTCGACCCGCGCGGGGCCGCGGAGGCCGTCCCGGAGGCGGTCGTCCCAGAGCCGAGGCGCGCCCCCGAAAACGATTTCCCGGCCGAGCACATCGTCCTCGGTTACAACTAGGTACGGCGCACGGACGAAGAAGACCATCAGGTATCGCGCGCGCGACGATGAAGATCGCCCGCGAACCGACCAGACCACGAGGAGGCCTCCGGATGGCTATGCGCCTCCAGCTCACGTCGGGTTTGCAGGTGTTGGAAGAATGGGCGATCAATGCTCCGCAGGCCGACCGGAATGTCGTCTACGAGGCGCTTTTCGCGGTGGCGGACGGTTCCGCCTTCCTCATCTACGACATTTTCGGCGACAGCAGGGAACCGCATCAGTTTCTTTTTCTGGTGAAACACGATCTCGTCCTCCGTATCGGGATCGATCGTGCCGATTCCTCGTTCGAGATCGTCTACGTCGGGGCGCTGGAGCAGGGCACTCCCGCGGCGGCCTGGGCTGAGGAATCCGACGAATCCTGACCCGGGTACCGCCGAACGGCCCAGTCCCGGCGGGAGTGGATCATGTGTTCCTCATCTTGACATCGTCCAGTTCAGCGTGAAATTCTTCCGGTGTTTGCGGCTGGGGGGATCATGCCGGGGATTGAATTGCGATATCGAGGTCTGGGAGGCGTGAAAGATGTCATCACCTGAATTCCCGGGATTGGATGTTTCCACTCGGGTACGCGCACGTGACATTCAGATGGCCGGCGTCGCCGACGTCCGGCGGCGGGTGCTGATGATCTCCGGGGCGATCGACACCACCGATCACGACATCTCGGTGAGTGTCAATCTCCCGGAGCCGGGCCGCTGGCAGGTCATCAAGTCCGAGACGAACCTGACCGACAAGACCTGGGTCGCGATGCAGGTCGTCACCGACGAGGACTCGACCTTCGTCAACGACGCCGACACGCTCGTCCTTTCCCGCCAGTTCTCGAAGTCGTTCATGACGCCGGATCAGCGCCGCCTCACCTTCTACGACGGTGAAGTCCGCCCCGGCGAAGCGGTGCTCAAGGTGTACTCGCTCGACGCGGGCGGCCGGAAGCCGACCTACTCCTACTCCCGCTACAGCCCGATCGCGACCGACACCGCCGAGCAGTCCCAGCAGACCCTGGACGAAATGATCAGCAACGGGATGAAGCAGCGGCCCGTGATCGAGCTGATCGTCCCGGTGACCGTGATCGGCTGAGCACACCGGTGATCACCTTCGTCCCGGAACCCCATCTCCTCGAATCGCCGCGCGGGCGTGAGTGGCCGGTACTCCCCGGCACCCGCGCGGCGGTCACCGCCGAACCGCCGTCCGCCGCCGACGTGGTCGTCGTCGGGGCGGGCCCGGCCGGGCTCGCGGTCGCTTCCGCGCTGTGGCACCACGGCGTGACCGACCTCGTCGTCGTCGACCGCGACGGCCGCCCCTGCGGCCGGTTCTTCGATCGCATCGATCTGCTCGGCCAGCGCGTGCTGCGGTCGCCGTACGAACACCACCCCGGCGTCGAGGGGTACCGCGACTGCGAACTCCTGGACTTCGCCCGCCTGCACTGGTCGGTGCTCACCCCGGTGGAACGCCGGGAGATCCGCATGGCCCAGGCCGGGCACCGCTCGGTCGTCCCCGTCGACGTCTTCGAGGCCTACTGCCGTCATCTCGCGGCGAGTCATCACGTCACCGAGCGGACCTGGCGCGGTTCGGTGCGTGAAGTGCTGCCGGCTGGGGTGTCCTCGGACGCCGTCACCGTGCGCGCCGACCGGTTCTCCGTCACCGCGCGCCACGTCGTGCTGTGCCTCGGCGAGGAGCGCCGGTCCGCCCCGGACACCTGGTGGGGCGGCGGCCGTCCGCCGCGCGGCGTGAGCTACTGGGACGAACCCGTTCCCGATGGCGGGAACCGGCTCGCCGTCGTCGGTGCCGGCCTCACCGCCGCGCACCTGATCTCCAACGGTCTCGCCCAGGGCCGCGAGGTGCACTGGGTGGTCCGCGAAACGGGCGAACGCTACCAATGCGCCGACGTCAACTCGTCGTTCTTCCGGCCCGAAGGCCGCGCTCGTTTCGACGGCGTGAGCTGGTCCGAGCGGCTCGAACTGATGGGCCGGTTCCGGCGCGCGTCGATCATGTTCGAGTTCCGCCCGATGCTCGAAGCGGCCGAAGCCGAAGGCAGGCTGATCGTGCATCGCGGCAAAGCGATCACGAAGGTGACGACCGGTGTCGGCCTCCACCTCGAAGACGGTTCGCGGGTGTCCGTGGACCACGCCGTACTGGCGCTCGGCACCACGCCGTCGATCGGGGACGGCCTGATGCCCGACGAGGCCGTCCTCGACCGCGGCGGCTGGCCGCGGCTGGACGAACGCACCTTCGCCTACCTCGGCGCGCCCCGGGTCTTCGCCGTCGGCGCGGCCGCGGGGATGGCACTGGGGCCCGCCGCCCGCAACATCGACGGTCACCGCGTCGCCACCGCGCGGGTCGCGGCCACCGTCGCCGAGAACCTGCGGCGCGACCTCCCGCTGCGGACGGCCACGAAGGACGTCGCCCGTGTCTGAGCCTTACGACTCCCGCTTCACCCTCCCGTCGATCGACGACGCCCCCTCGACCGAGGCGGGGGTGATCCTGCTGGGGCTAGACGCCGAACGCCTGCTCGCCGGCGTCGGGCTCGCCCGGATCGCCGACGAGCCCGCGCTGGTCGCCCTCGCCGTGGACCAGGCCCGGCACGACGCGCTCGACCTCCGCACCGAAGCGCTGGTCGAGGCAGGCATCCTCCGCTGGCGCGCGGTCCGCCCGCTGATCGAAGCAGGTCCGGAGATGACGTCGGCGGGTTCCCTGCGCCGAGAATGGGAACACGCGACCGCGCGCGTCACCGCCACGGTGACCGGGCTGGGACCGGCATCGGTGTCCTGCCTCGCGGCCTGCTGGCTGCGGCGCGACGACATCGACGACGCGGTCCGGTCCGCCTCGACCCTGCGGTCGCCGGAACAGGGGAGCGCACAAGATGTCCTATCTCGGGTCTTTGCCGACTGACGCCACGCTGCTGCAGGTGTTCCAGCGGTTTCCCGCTCCGGCGGCGAAGCTGCTGGACTTGCACGAGCTGATCATGCGGGCGCCGTCGGCGTTCGGCGCGGGGGAGCGGGAACTGATCGCGGCCTACGTCTCCGGCGTCAACGACTGCGGCTACTGCCACGGGGTCCACACCGTCACCGCGGAGGCTTTCGGTGTGCCGGAAGGACTTCTGACCGCCGCACTGGCCGACCTCGGTTCCGCGCCCGTGGACGAGCGCATGAAGCCCGTGCTGGCCTATGTGGGCAAGCTGACGCGTACGCCGTCCCAGGTGACCGAAGAGGACGCTGAGGCCGTCTTCGCGGCGGGCTGGGACGAAGCCGCGCTGCACGACGCGGTGCTCGTGTGCGCCCTGTTCAACTTCATGAACCGGATGGTCGAGGGGCTCGGGATCCGCGCCGACGCCGCGTACGCGAAGACGTCCGGCGTGCGCCTGAAAGAGGGCGGATACGCCGGCCTGGCGACCCTGCTCGGTTCTTGAAACCTCTGTCCACAGTGGACGCGTGGATTGGTCTGTCCGGGGTATTCCGATGACTATCGGTGATCGTGTCGCAATGAGATCGGTCGACCACGTTCCGTCATCGGCGACCGTCCACATTGCTCCATTCGATGGCGTTGATCGCGGGAACGGCGCAGTCGGAAGAACCTTCCGGAGTAGGTAAAAAGCACATTCCCGCGATGATGCACGACACTGGCTGCGAACCGGGTGCTCAGGCACGATTTCCTCATCGAACAAGAACACCCGACCAGCCTGGGAGCCATTTCGATGAAGAACGCTGTGACCGACAACGTCCGTTCGCTATTCGCTGTCCGGGGAATCGACACCACTTCGGCCGGGCACCAGGTCGAGCTGGTGATCGACCGGTTCGACAACTGGTCGAACCGGCAGGGTGGGCAGGTCTTCGGCTGTTTCACCACCTGTGAGGTCCCTCCGCCGCTGGCCGAGGCGAGCTGAAACCGGCCACCGCTCCGCCGACCGCCTCTCACGTCGCGAACGTGAGAGGCGGTCGGCTTTGTGAGATTACGGAAAGTCGCCACTGAGTGCGGAACTCGTATCCGGGTAACTCGTTCGCCGCGTAATCCACCAAGCCGGACACCTCGTGGCAGAGCCGACTCATCACTCGAATGGTGGAACGCATTCCGGTTGGCCGTGTTTAGGTTGGGTGACGGGGACAGCGTGCGCGGAGGGGGCGGCGCCGATGGTGATCAGAGTTCTCATAGCCGAGGACATGCATATCGTCAGGGGGGCGCTGGTAGCGCTCCTGCGGCTGGAGCCGGATATCGAAGTGGTGTCCGAAGTGGCGTCCGGAGACGAGATCCTTGCCGCCGCGCGGAGTTCGCGGACCCAGGTCGCGATCATCGACATCGACCTTCCAGGCAAGGACGGCCTCACCGCGGCCACCGAAATCCACGAGCAGCTTCCCGAGGTCAGGACGCTGATCCTGACCAGCCTCGGCAGACCGGGCACCCTTCGCCGGGCGCTGGCGGCCAAGGTCAACGGTTTCCTGTTGAAAGACGCCCCCGCGGAGAAGCTCGCCAACGCGGTGCGCGGGGTGGCCGCCGGACGGAGGATGGTCGACGGCGAGCTGGCGCTGGCCGCCTGGGACACCGTGGACTGCCCGCTGACCCCGCGCGAGATCGACGTCCTGCGGTTGACCGCGGAGGGCCGCGACACCCTGGAGGTCGCGGCGAAGGCGTTCCTCTCCACCGGAACGGTGCGCAACTACCTGACCACGATCGTGGCGAAGCTCAACGCACGCAACCGGGTCGACGCGATCCGGATCGCGAAGGAATCCGGCTGGATCTGAGCGGTGCCGGACCGTGCTCTAGACCGGCACGACGGCACGCAACCGGAACCGTCCGTCGGCCTCGACACCGGCGGTCAACTCGCCGCCCAGCCCGGCGACGCGATCCGACATGTTCGTGATGCCACTGCCCGCGACCTCGACCCGCGCGGGCTTGTCCGGATTCTGGGGTCGCCCGTTTTCGACACCGTCGTTGACGATGTCCAGCGCGACCCCGTTGCCGACCCGCCGCACCGCGATCTCGCATCGTTCGACCTTGCTGTGCCGCAACACGTTCGTCACGCTCTCGCGCAGCACCACGGCCAGCACCGTGCGCACCGGGGCAGGCAGATCCCCGTGCTCCATTTCCAGCCGCACCTGGACGTCAGCGGCCGTCAGCACCGCCTGTGCGGACCGCGACTCCTTGTCCAGCGACAGTTCGCGGTAGCCGCTCGCCACCGAGCGTACGTCGGTCAGTGCCTGCCGGGTCAGGCCGAGGATCTCCAGCAGCTCGTCGGAGGCCCGCGTGGTGTCGATGTCCATGATCCGGCTGGTCAGCTCGCTCTTCAGCGCGATCGCCGAGAGGCTCATGCCGAGCAGGTCGTGCAGGTCGCGGGCGAAGCGCAGCCGTTCCTCGGCGACCGCGACCTCGGCGAGCCGTTTCCTGGTCTCACCCAGTTCGGTCACCAGCCGGGTCAGCCAGATGAGCCCGAAGACCATCAGGCCGGTGTTCACTTGGGACGCGAAGGTGTTGAACGCGTCGAGGAAGCCGGCGCCGGAATCGATCCGGATGAGCACGGGCCCGGCGACCGTCGCGGCGAACGCGGCCCATCCCGCGATCGGCGGCAGCACCAGCAGGGCGGTGCCGGCGAACAGGCTGGGCAGGCTCACCCAGGCGTGTCCGAGCGGGATCAGCGGCAGAAAGACCAGACAGGCCTGAACGAACAGCAGCGCGTAGCTCCGCCGTGAGCGCAGCCGGACGTTCGGCCGGGCGAAATAGGCCAGTTGCAGGGTGACGAGTGCGGTGATGGGGCCGGCGATGAGCGCGATGCGCCAGCCGTCCCCGGTCAGGTTGAACACCCGGGACATGGCCGAGAGACCGAAGGCGATGAAGACCGCCGTCAGCATCCACTGGACGTTCCTGGCGTCGATCCGGGACCAGTGACTGGGACTCCGCGCCAGTGCTGCTTCGGCGGGGTCGGCCTGCTCGGGCACCGGCAGTTCGGCATGGAGGCGCCATCGTCCGGCCGAGTCGGGACCCGCGCTGAGCGTCCCGCCGTGTCCGATGACCTCGTCCGTCACCTCGCGGAGGCTCTCGGCCGTCTCCGCCGGGACGTCCTCGTGTGCCGTGCCGTCGTGGACGATCTCCAGCGCGACGCGGCCCTCGCCGGCGCGCACGGCGATCTCGCAGTGCTGGACGCCGGTGTAGCGGAGCACGTTCGTGACGCCCTCTCGCAGCACCTTCGCCAGCAAGGTGCGCAGCTTCACCGGCAGCTCGACCTGCTCGAGATCGACCCGCACCGCGACGTTGGAGGCTGAAAGCAACGACACCGCGGTGCGCGATTCCTTGTCCAGCGACAGCTCGCGGTACCCCCTGGCCACCGACCGCACGTCGGACAGCGTGCGCTGCGCGATCCCGGTGATCTCGGCCAGTTCCTCGCGCGCCCGCCGCGGTGACTTGCGCAGGAGCCGGTGCACCAGTTCGCCCTTGAGCGAGATCGCGGACAGGCCGAGCCCGAGCAGGTCGTGCAGATCCTTGGCGAAGGCCAGCCGCTGCTCCGCCACGGCCCGCCTCGCCAGTTCGGTGCGGGCCTGATGCAGTTCGTTCACCAGCCTCGCGAGCCAGGTCAGCAGATACGTGACCAGTCCGTAGACCACCGCGCTGATCGTGTCGATCGTCGCTCCGAGCGCGGAGTCGGCATAGAACCACAGAATCCATGACGTGGCCGCGATGAGGGTGGTGAACACCGGCCAGCCGACCCGGGGGCGGAGGATCAGCAGCGAGCTGCCCGCTGCGATGGTGGTCAGCGAGGTCAGCGCCTCGTCGAAGTGCAGTACCGGCAGATAGGCGAGACCGGTCTGGACCCCCAGAGTCGCCTTCGCCAGCCGGGTGTCCAGGCGGATCGCCGGACGGCTGAAGTACAGCAGCTGGATCGCGAGCACGGGCCCGACGTACAGCACGGCCAGCAAGCCGTGCTGCAGGTCCATCCCAGGCTGAAGCAGGACGCCGAGCAGACCGAAGAGGCAGGCGTTGACGAAGACGACGGTGATGACCAGCCCGGCGAGGAACAGCGCCCGGCGAGGACGCCGGTCGATACCGGCGGTTCCGAGAGGTTCGGCGGTCACAGCGAGCTGGTCCGGCACAGGCACCCCAGTGGTAACAGAAAGACGGCTCGATCTGGTCGCGTCCCCCCCTCGCGACGGCCCGGGCCGTGACACGGCCTTCCATCGCTATGATTCGGATCATAGCCCATGTTCGTTACCCGGGCCGGTCCTTCGGACGACGGGAGAACGGCGAACAGGGAGACGCTTTCCCTGCTGGGGACGGGAAAAACTCCGGCGTTCACCCGCACGGGTGTGGGTTGTTCGCACCACCCCGTTCATCGCGGAACATGCCACGATGGAAGACGCGGCGTCCGGGAACGGGCGCCGCGGAGATCCACTGTGTACGCGGCGCCCTCGCGGGCGGAAGGGAACGGGTGGCCTTAAGCTCTGCGCATGGCCAGGTATTTCGACGTACATCCGGAAAATCCGCAACGGCGCGCGATCGGACAGGTCGTCGACATCCTGCGCGAAGACGGGCTCATCGCGTATCCGACGGACTCCTGCTTCGCCCTCGGCTGCCAGCTGGGGAACAAGCAGGGCATCGACCGCATCCGGAGCATCCGCAAACTCGACGACCGCCACCACTTCACCCTGGTGTGCCAGGATTTCGCTCAGCTGGGCCAGTTCGTGCACGTGGACAACGCGGTCTTCCGCGCGGTCAAGGCGTCCACGCCCGGCAGCTACACGTTCATCCTCCCGGCCACCAAGGAGGTTCCGCGACGGCTGCTGCACGCCAAGAAGAAGACCGTCGGCGTGCGCATCCCGGACCACGTGGTCACCCAGGCACTGCTGGGCGAACTCGGCGAGCCGCTGCTGTCGAGCACGCTGCTGCTGCCCGACCAGGAGGAGCCGATGACCCAGGGCTGGGACATCAAGGAACATCTGGAGCACGTGGTGGACGCGGTGATCGACTCCGGTGACTGCGGGGTCGAACCCACCACGGTCATCGATTTCTCGTCGGGGGAACCGGAGATCGTGCGGCGGGGCGCCGGCGACACCTCGCGGTTCGAATAGGAAACGGCGGGACCGGTGTCCCCGGTCCCGCCGCTGGAAACGTCCTCAGTGCGTGACGAGCCCTTCGGACTTCGCCGGCGCCGAGGGGATGTGGAACATCCGGGTGAACAGCTCCAGCTTCTCCGGATCGCCCTTGACCGCCACTGCGCCGCTGGTGAGCGCGCTCGCGGCGTCCATCTCGCCGTTCAGGAGCTTCAGCATGACCGGGCCGCGCGGCTCGATGACGAGGTCCGGGTCCGGGTGCGGGCCCTCGCCCGCGGTCAGCGCGCCGTCCTCGACCACCGCGTGGACGACCATCTCGCCGCCGTAGTGCATTTCGAACGCGCAGTGGACGCCGCGGGCCGCGTCCGGCTGGAACGTGGTGTACAGCGACAGGACGGCCGAGTCGAGGGTGAACAGGTCGTCCGCCGTCGGGTCGCCGAGCGAGCGGGCGCCCCACAGGCCCAGCTGCAGCACGATCTGGTCGAGGTCGTTGCCGTACTCGGTCAGCTCGTAGACCACCCCGGCGTCGAGCTGCGAGAGCACCCGGCGCTGGACGACGCCGTGCCGCTCCAGCTCGTTGAGCCGGGTCGACAGGATGCTCATCGGGATCTTCGGCAGGCCCTGTTGCAGCTCGTCGAACCGTTTCGGGCCGAGCACCAGGTCACGGATCACGAGCAGGGACCAGCGTTCCCCGATGATCTCGAGGGCGCGGGCGAGGCCGCAGAACTGGCCATAGGTGCGAGCGGTCATGCTTGACTCCTCATATTCCTGGATCTGGTGGTGGCGGTGGTGCGCGGTCAGCGGACCGGGTGTCCCTCGGAAAGCAGTTCGCGGTGCAGCTCTCGCAGTTCGGCGCTGGGTTTCACCCCCAGTTCGTCCTCGAGCCTGGAGCGCAGCCACTCGTAGGACGCCAGGGCGTCGCTGCGTCGTCCGCTGAGCCCCAGTGCGCGGATCAGGTGGGCGTGCAGGGTTTCGTCGAACGGGTCCGCGGTGGTCAGCGACCGCAGCACGCCGAGCATCTCCCGGTGCCTGCCGGCGCGGATCTCGGCCTCGATCCACAGGTCACGGGCATCGCGCCGCTCCTCCAGCAGATAGACGGTGTAGGCGGCGAGGGTCGGTCCACAGTGGATGTTCGCCAGCGGGGGGCCGGACCACAGGTCCAATGCGGTACGGAAGGCGTGCGCGGCCGCCGCGTCGTCGCCTGCTTCGAGCAGTTCGCGGCCGAGCCGGTGGAGCCGGTGGAATTCCGCCACGTCGACCACACCCGCGTCGATCTCGAGCCGGTAGCCGGGCGGGCTGGTGACCAGCAGATCGCCGGTGCCGCCGGGGTCGAGGTGACGCCGGAGGTGGTGGACGTAGGTGTGCAGGGCCCGGCGGGCGCTGCGGGGCGGGGCTTCGTTCCACAGCTCGTGCACGAGGGAGTCGACGTGGACCGTCCTGCCGGGGCGGATGAGCAGCATCGCCAGCAGTTGCAGGAGTTTCGGCGTGCTCGGCGCGCGATCGGCGGCACCGACGTGCAGTTCGAGCGGGCCGAGGAGACGCGCGCGCACGCCGTGCGGCGCATCGGTCGAGGCGACCGTGTCACCCGGTTCGATCGTCATCGCGTGCATCCCCTGCCCCTCCGGACTCCCCCTCAATGACAGTGACAGAGGCGGAACCTTCGGAACAGTGCCGGAAACACCCGGCGGGCCGTGATTTTTTCTTTGCCCCGTATGCGATCGTCACGACTTGGAGCACTGAACAGGTTGTGGCAAAAGAGAAGACGCGAACCGGGTCAGAGCCAGTCCGACTCGCGGGCGATGCGGATGGCGTCCACCCGGTTGCGGGCGTTGAGTTTCGTCACCACGGTGGCGAGGTAGTTCCGGACGGTTCCCGGAGACAGGAACAGTTCCGCCGCGATGTCGGCGACCGTGCGCCCGTTCGCGGCGAGGCGGAGGATCTCGACCTCCCGCGGGGTCAGCGGGCAGTCCTCGGTTTCCCATGCGGACAAGGCGAGTTCGCTGTCGATGACCCGGCGGCCGGTGGCGACCGAGCGGACCGCGTTGGCGAGTTTGTCGGCGGGCGCGTCCTTGAGCAGGAAGCCGTTGACCTTCGCGTCGAGCGCGCGGCGTACGGTGCCCGGACGGCCGAGCGACGTGAGGATCAGCGTGCGGACGTCCGGAAGTTGCTGGCAGAGTTCGGAAGCGGCGGTGATCCCGTCTTTGGCGGGCAGATCGATGTCGATGATCGCGACGTCCGGCAGGTACTCCGCCGCCATCGGGAGGATCTTGTCGCCGGAACCCACCTCCGCGACGACCTCGATGTCTTGTTCGAGATTCAGCAGGGCCACCAAGGCGCCGCGGACCAGGTGCATGTCCTCGGCCAACAGGACTCGGATCACTCCGACCTCCTCTTCCCCAGAAACACGGTAACTCTCAGTGTAGCCAGCAAACCCGTAAGAGTGAATCTGATTCGCACGATACAAGGTTGTGCATTTTCCGGTGGCAGCTTCGCCATGATCGATCCCAGGGTGAGCTGCGACGATGGCGTGGCTTCGAGGGTGGTGAAACTGCGAGCGATCGATTACTCTACGTCATGTAAGAGGTTGGCAAAAAATGGTGTCCCAAGTGGTTTTCATTCCCTGTTGAGTACCTTGCATTCCGGTGAATTGATCCGGCGAACGGGTGAACCCGCCCTTTCCGGCAGCCCGGGATGGCCTGTTCGGCGGTACCGGTGCCGATCTCGATCGGACGTCGAGCGTGGAGAGACCGCGCCGTGGTGTCCTCGGCACGAGCCGGTTTCACGCGCGAATTCGCCACTATCCACAAAGGACGTATGTGATGAGCTCATTGCTGGGTGCTCTGCGTAGGGTGTTGTTCGCGCCTTCGCTGGCTTCGGTCGGTTTCGAGGGGCGCGGATTCGGAGTGCCGCCGACGCCGGCGACCGCACGCCTGGAGTCGATCCCGCAGTCGGTGGTGTGCGGGTTCGAATGGGGGATCGACGCGCCGGCGCTGTGGGAGGCCGAACGGCGGCTGGACATGGTCGAGCCCGAGATGCGCGGGTTCGCCTACGAGGGCGCGGCGATGGCGTTCACCATCCTCGACGTGATGCCCGGCGGCCGGAAGGACCGCACGGCCGAACTGATGAGCGGCCCCGGCCTCCCGCACGTCTTCCTGACCTACATCGGCATCGGCTTCGCGATGGCCCGGTTGCCCCGGCCGCTGTGGAAGAAGGTGCTGCCGGAGCTCGACGGCGTCCCGTTCCACCCGACGATGAGCTGGCTGGCCGTCGACGGTTACGCCTTCGATCGTGCCTACTTCGACACGGACAAGTGGGTCGGTGGGCAGTTCGTGCCCAAGACGTACCCGTGGGCGGGCGCCCCCGAGTACTTCCCCCGCGCGTGCGACCAGGGCATCGGGCGGGCGTTGTGGTTCATCAACGGCGGTGATCCGGTGAAGGTCGCCGAGGCGGTGGACCGCTTCCCCGCCGGACGCCGCCCGGACCTGTGGAGCGGCGTCGGGCTGGCCTCGACCTTCGCGGGCGGCTGCGACCAGGCCGGGCTGGAGAGGCTGCGCGAGGCGGCGGGTGAACACCAGGACGAACTCGGTCTCGGCGTCGTGTTCGCGGTGAAGGCGAGGACGTTCTCGTCGTTCGTCCCCCCGCACACCCGCCTGGCCGCGCGGACGCTCGCCGGGCTGAGCATCGAGGAGGCCGTCGACCTGGCCGACTCGACCGAGGTCACCGAGGACGCCGCGGACGGGACGCCCGCGTACGAGCTGTGGCGGCAGAACATCCGGGACGGTCTCGCCCCGTCGGCGGGCCGCCTGGCCGCCTGAGGCCCCTGGATGTCGTGAAAGGGCCGTTCAAGACGTCGGCGTCTTGAACGGCCCTTTCACGGCACGCGGGGGAGGCTCAGGCCGCCTGCCTGACCGGCTGCGGCCGGTGCCGCAGATCGGGGAGCGCGAGCAGGACCGGCGGGTCGAACAGGCGCTTGGGGCGCACGCGCAGGTCCGCCAGCCGCGCGGTGACGCCCGGTTCGACGGTGATCGGCCCGTGGTGCCCGGTGAGCCCGGTGCCGCGGCGCGTGAGCGGCCCGGTCACGCAGTGCGCGACGAGGTGCCAGGTGCCTTCCGGGACGTCGGTCAGCTGATAGGGGCCGGGGACGTCGATGACCGTGTGCCGCACGGGCGCGCCCTCGGGGATACGGGTCGGGAAGAGACCCACGAACACGAGGCCGGGTGAGATCTCCGGCGGCGCGGACACGAAACCGCGGACGATCGCCGGCTTCGCGCCGGGCAGGGGTTCGCCCGCCAGACGGTGCTGGAAGCCGCCCTGCCGGCGGTACGCGGAGGGAGAGAGGCCCACGCGGTTGCTGAACCGCGTGCTGAAGGTGCCGACACCGTTGTAGCCGACGCGATGGCTGATGTCGGCGACCGAGATCGAGGTCGTCAGCAGCAGGCGTTTGGCCTCGTCGAGCCGCAGCGCCGACAGGAACCGGCCGGGAGAGACGCCGGTGGCCTGCTGGAACACCCTGCTGAAATGGAATTTGCTGAAGGTCGCGGCGCGGGCGATGTCGTCGATAGTGAGCTCTTCGCCCAGTTTCTCGTGCATGGCCCCAATGGCTCGCTCCACGGCTCGCCGGACAGTCTCATCCATTGTGCCGTCCTTTCGCTCGAGGATTTCTGGGATGTTTGCGGTTTCCGACACTACTGTTCGCCGCCGCTACTCCTGAAGTGCTGGATTCATCGCCCGATATGGAATCATGTGCGCGGCGACGTGAAAATTTCACGGTCGCCCGGCGCACGGCCCGAGCATGCGAAAACCACGGTCCGGCAATGGTGCGCGCACTGGATCCCGGCGCCGGGCGGCCGCAGAATTCCTGGTAGCGCATTCACGTCGGAACCCCCCGACCGTGTTGGCGTGGTGCGAAGAACGTATTCCCGCGACAACACAGAACCGGCTCTTGACCGCGCACCCCTCGGTGGTCAAGGGCCGGTTTCCATTTCGCGGAACGGGTGTGTGAGGATAGTATCGTCGGCTCGGGGGAGCGACGCGGGCGGAAAGGCAGATGGGGTCGATGATCAAGGTCCTGGTGGCCGAGGACATGCACATTGTCCGGGGGGCACTGGTCGCGCTGCTCGGCTTGGAAGCCGACATCGAGGTCGTCGCCGAATGCGCGAGCGGCGACGAGATCCTCCCGCTCGCCCAGTCCACGCGCCCCGACGTCGCGCTCATCGACATCGACCTGCCGGGCAAGGACGGCCTCACCGCGGCCGCCGAGCTGCACGAGCTGCTTCCCGGGGTCCGCACGCTGATCCTCACCTCGCTCGGCAGCCCCGGCACCCTGCGGCGGGCGCTGGCCGCGAAGGTCAACGGCTTCCTGCGCAAGGACGCGCCCGCCGACCGGCTCGCCAACGCGGTCCGCGGAGTCGCCGCCGGACGGCGCGTCGTCGACGGCGATCTGGCGCTCGCCGCCTGGGACAGCGAGGATTGCCCGCTCACCACCCGCGAGATCGAGGTGCTCCGGCTGGCGTCGGTCGGCTCCGACCCGACCGAGATCGCCGCCGAGCTGTTCCTGTCCGCCGGTACCGTGCGGAACTACCTGACGACGATCGTTTCGAAGCTCAGCGCCCGCAACCGGGTCGACGCGGTGCGGATCGCCAGGGAGTCCGGCTGGCTGTGACGCTGGGGCGGCTCACCTGGCCGGGACGGCCATCGTGGCGTGGGCGAGCTCCGCGGCGAACTCGCCGGTGGAGGCCGCTTCCGCGAGCAGCCGGCGTTGCCGGGCCGCGCCGGTGCCGTGGTCGAACAGCGCCTCCAGCCCACGTTCGACGTCCTCCTCGTCACCCGCCGCCCTGAGCGCCGGCCGTACGAATTCGACGAGCTCACCGAGCAGATCGCGCTGATCGGCCTCCCCGCCGGTGAAGACGTCGACGCCCGGCCCGTCCAGTCCCCGGCGCGCGGCCGCCGTCAAGGCCGCGCCGATCCGGGTACCGCGGGCGCGCGGCGGCCTCGTCGTCGCCGCGCAGGTCGCGACCAGCCCGCGCACCAGCGCGGCGAGCAGCACCGCGTCGTCGACCGACAGGCAGACGTCGGCGATCCGCACCTCTACAGTGGGATATCGAGGGGAAAGGCGGGCGTAGAAGTACACCCCCGCCGCGTCGAGGGCGGCGCCGTGGCGCACGGCCTCCCCGATGCTCCGGTCGTACGCGGCCGCGCCGGACCATTCGTCGGGTGGCCGGGCCGTCGGCCACCGGTCCCAGAGCGGGAAGCGCCTGCTCGACCAGCCGGAGTCGGCGCCGTTCTCGACCGGGGAGTTGACACTGAGCGCCAGCAACGGCGCGAGCCACGGCCGCAGCCCGGCGAGAACCCGTGCGCCCAGATCCCGCGACGGCAGCCCGACGTGCACATGACAGGCGCATGTCCCCGCCTCGCCGATCAGGTCCGGGAACGCCTGCGCCATCCGCCGGTACCGGGGCTCGGGCGTGAGCGTGTCTCCCCGCAGGCCGCCGGGCGGGATCCCCGTCGCCGCCATCAGGCACCCGTCGGCCCGCGCCGCCGTCGCGACGATCTGCCGCAGCCGCGTCAGTTCCGAGCGCACCTCGTCCAGGCCGCGGCAGACGCCGGTCGCGGTCTCGATCTGGAACCGCATCAGCTCACCGGAGACGTCCGGCCCGGGTGGGAGGCTTTCGAGTAGTTCGGGAGCCCGCAACGCGACCGAGCCGTCCACCGGGTCGAGCAGGACGAACTCTTCTTCCACACCAAGGGTGAACATGGTTCCCCGTTCCGTGGTTTTCGCCGGTGACACTGAATCTGCCCTCTCGGACGCGGCGAGGAAAGGGCCGGTGTGCTGAACTTCGTTGCGGCGAAAGTGTTTCGTGGCCTCACTGACGGTCTAGCCTTGGTTCATGATCGATCTGTACCCACCGGCCGAGCCCTACGACAGCGGGCTGCTCGATGTAGGTGACGGCAATCTCGTCTACTGGGAGACCTGCGGGAATCCAGCCGGGAAGCCGGCGGTCATGCTGCACGGCGGCCCCGGACAGGGCTGTACGCCGGGCATGCGGCGGATGTTCGACCCGGCCCGCTACCGTGCGGTGCTGTTCGATCAGCGCGGCTGCGGCCGCAGCACCCCGCACGCGAGCGACCCGGCGACCGGCCTCCGGCACAACACGACGGATCATCTCGTCGCCGACATGGAGCGGCTGCGGAAGCATCTGGGGATCGAACGCTGGCTCGTCACCGGAGGCTCGTGGGGCACGACGCTCGCGCTCGCCTACGCCGAACGGTTCCCGGAGCGGGTCACCGAGATCATCGTCAGCTCCATCAGCACGACACGGCCATCGGAGATCGACTGGCTGTATCACGGTGTCGGTCGGTTCTTCCCCGAAGAATGGGCCCGCTTCCGCGGTGATCTCACCGGCGACCTCGTCGCCGCCTACGCGCGGCTCATGGAAGATCCCGACATCCGGGTGCGGACCGAGGCCGCCCGCTCCTGGCTCGTCTGGGAGGACACCGTGCTGTCACTGGAGCCCGGCGCGACAATCCACAATGGACCGATCGGCGAGTGGGAACTCGCGTTCGCCCGTATCGTCACGCACTACTACTCCCACGCGGGCTGGCTGGAGCCCGGCGCGCTGATCCGCGACGCCGGTCTTTTGCGGGACATTCCCGGCGTGCTGATCCACGGACGGCGGGACCTGAGCTGCCCGGTGGACACGGCCTGGGAACTCGCCCGAGCCTGGCCCGGCGCGGAGTTGCTGATCGACGACGACTCGGGACATCACTCGAGCGACGTGAAACGAGCGTGGAAGCTGGCGGCGCTGGATCGATTCGCGGGCTGAGGTTTGGGGCTGGGGCGACCGGTTGCGGCCGTGTGAATTTCGGGTCGCCCAACGCGACATATCCACACAGTCGGCTGCTACGGCGACAGACCGTTTGCCTTAGCTCTCAAGGGAAAGTAGTCGGTTCCGTACCTGGCCGAGCTGGGCAAGGCTCACTCCGCCTTTCAGGCAAGTACGCGTGCACACCTCCATGACGGTCGTCAGATGGGCCAGCGTCCGGAGAATCGTGGCGCCAATGCTTCCATCCGTGAGTGCGTAATCCTCCGCGGCCCGCGCTGCAGTGAACCGCAGGAGGATCGGGCGGTGCCTCACCCAGCTGAACGAAGGTTCGTGATCCGGGTTGGTTTTCGTCGAGCATGGTTCGGTAGGCGTCCGGCATCGTGGTTGCCTTGTTCGTCCAGTTCGGCGATCAGGGGAGTGTTGCGGTGCACGGGATCGCCGGCGAACGGGCTGGGCTCCGACACGGTCTCCTGTGCCCACCGAAGGGACGGAAAAGCGCGCCGAAACGGACCCGTCGGCCATCGGCCGAGGGTAATTCGCCTACGTCGCGGCCGTTGAGGCAGCCATTCCAAGCCGGCTTCATCAAGGCCCTCCAAGGTGAGTTCGTCGCCGAGCTTCGGCGATTTCTCGCAGGGGTCGGCCTATGTTCTGAGGTGCATGGTGTTGCGTCTTGGTGTGCCGGTGGGGTCGAGGTAGGTGGGTGGGGTGAATTCGGGGAGTCCGTCTTGGGCGATCTGGACTTTCCATTCGCTGTGGTGGATGAGCCGGTGGTGTTTGGTGCAGAGCAGGACGAGGTTGTCGATCTTTGTTTCGCCGTGGTGGCGCCAGAAAACGATGTGATGGGCGGTGCAGCGGGGTACGGGCATGTCGCAGCCGGGGAAGGCGCAGCCGCCGTCGCGGAGGGTCAACGCGTACTTCTGCGCGAGGGACACAGTGCGTTTCGATCGGCCGATGTCCAGCGGTTCGCCTGCGGTGCCGAGGACGCCGGGGCGGACGCGGGCGTCGCAGGCGAGGATGCGGGCGTCGGTGGCGCTGATCGGGCCGACCAAATCCAAATGTGCTTCGCCGATGTCCCGGATGAGGTCGTCGTAGGACATGGTGATGAGGATGTGGGTGGCTTCGCCGGCTTGGCCGGGGAGGTTGCGGCTGGTGGTCTTCAATCGCACGTAGTCGGTGAAGGCATCCCCATAGCGTTCGTCTTGGGTGCGGGAGTCCCGGACTCCGTCGATGGCCTTATGAGGCTTGGCCATGGGGTCTAGGTCGGATTTCAGGCGGGCGTAGGTTTCCAGGTCGAGGGTGCCTTTCAACCCGAGGGTGCCGTCGCGGTGTTTGACGAACCGCAGCTCCGGGCGGGTGTCTTTCGGGTCCTCGTTGCGGGGTTCTTTGCCGTCGGGGTCGAGTTCGTCGAGCAGGCGGCGTCCGGCGCGGGCGATCTGCCGCGGTCCCGCCCGACGCGCCAACTCGACAAGGATCGCCTCCCCGGCCCGAACGTCGTCCTCGGGCACGGTGGAGGGGATGCGCGCCAGGGTGCGGATGATCGCGTCGATCTGGCTACCGCCGATCGCGCCCTCGGCGGCGGCCTGGGCGGTCAACGGCGCCAAGGGTGGTTCGGGATCTCCGCCGATCGCGGGGCCGGGATGTAGAGCGAGGACGCGGTCGGCGCGGGCACTGGCTTCCTTGTCGGTCACCAGGAAGTCCTCGAAAATCAGTGCCGCCAACGTCGAATGACCACTACACCCACGCACCCCACGGGAATTGATTTCCGCCAGGATCGCATTCTGCTCCGCATCCGCCCGTCGCTTCAGGATTTCGAGTTCCTGTTTGCGGGCATGCAGCGTCGCGGTATCGACGCGCCACCACTCGGTGGACGTCTCCTGGGGTGCATCGTCGCTGGCCACAACACCAAGCTACTCCGATTCGAACACCTGTGCTAGCTCAAACGGCCCAACACGGAAAATTGGCGAAAATAGGCTGCGAAGCGTTCTTAAGGGGTGCGAAGGAGGGTTAACGACTGAGGGGAACGAAGAGCCCAAAGGGAGCGAAGTGTTCTTAAGGGCAAGGCCCGGCGAGACGACGTGTCAGTGATGAAATCTCGAAGCGCTGAAGTGCGGGATCGAGCCATCGCCATCGAAGAACGCGAGGCAAGCGAGTCGAATCCCCGCCGAAAAATGGCAACAGCGAAGGAAGTCTTAAGTAGCGAAGCGCCTTAAACGTGCGAAGAGAAGTCAAAGGCGTCCGCATCCAGCAATCGAGACACTCGATGCTCCGAACCCCAGCACCCACCGGTGTCAGCCTGCTCTGGCCACTTCAAACGAAAGCAACGCGCAAGGTGGTCGCAATCAGCCGACTGATTGCGACCACCTCGGACCCCGGGGTCACGCGGCGCGGTGGATCACGATGTCGTCGAGCCGCGTGCGCGCGTGGACCTTGACGCTCCCGCCGGCGGCGACGGAGTTGCGCACGGATCCCTTGGTGCTCTTGGCATCCACCGACGCGGCGTCCGCGTCGACGCCGACCTCGATACCGCCGGACGCGTTCGCCAGCTCGGCGGAACCGCGCGACAGCCGTCCGACGCGGATCGGGCAGTTGGCGGCCTGTGCGACGACGTCGCCGTCGGCGCGGTCGATGTCGAAGCTCCCGCTCGAACCGGAAAGGTCGACGTCGGACCGGGCGTGCCCGATCCAGACCTTCCCGGTCGCACCCGAGTACTTGACGACACCGCCGGCCTCGCCGATCCGCACCCCGGCGGAGCCGCCTTCGAGGTCCGTGGTCCCGGCGACGTGCCCGATCTCGACCTCACCGGCCGAGAGGTTGCCTCGCACCGCCGCGGCGTGCTCGATCCGGACCTGACCCGACGACATTTCCAGCGCGCAGTCGCCGAACTGCCCTTCGGCGTTCACGTCCGACCAGGCGGTGTTCAGGACCAGCCGCGAACCGGTGGGCACCTCGATGGTGATCGCGACCGAGCCGTTCTTGCCGCCCGCCTTCTTGGTCTCGATCGACAGGTTCCCGGCGTCGAAGCCGACCTTGGTGTTCGCGGCGACCTTCACGTCGGACTTGCTCGCGGCGTCGATCGGCTCGACCAGCACCACCGTGTCCGGGCGTTCGCTCGCGGCGACGCGCACCCGGGCACCGGCGATGGTCAGCGTGGCGGTGATCGGCTGCGGCGTGGGGAAGACAGACATTTCGAACTCCTTGGTGGTGGTGATCTCTCGTTGTGAAAGCAACGATCGCCGACCGTCCTGACACCGGACCGCCACGGCACTGACACGCCGAAGACACGGTCTGGCCGGTACAGGCCACGACGGCCCGGCCCTCGCGGGGCGGCCGGAGAATCGCCCGAAGGGAAGGGAGGCCCGATGTCCGTCGACATGGATATCACCACGGTGAACCGGATCGGGGCACAACTCGTCGCGATCGGTGACGACATGGAACGCGAGTGGGGCAAGTTCCGCCGGACCATCGAATCCGAGCGGGCCGGTATCGGCGTCGACCCGCTCGGCACGGCTTTCCTCGGCGGATACCGGCCGTCGGAGGTCTCGGTGCTGAGTCACGCCGATCCGCTCCCGGCACTGTGGCAGGCCGACGGCCACGGAGCGAAGATCTCCGCGGCGACCTATGCCCAGGCGGATCGGGACGCCGCCGCCGGGCTCGGGAAGTAGGCCCGGATGGTCGTGCCGCCGCCGAACAACGCCCACGGATTGTGGGCGGCCGTCAGAGCCGAGATCGAAGCGGTCCGGGGGAGCCGGGAGCCCGCGATGGCCTGGCCGGACACCGACGAGGACAAGGTCCAGGCGCTCGCGGTCGCCTGGCGTGACGCCTCACTGGCGTTCGCGCCGGTGCGGGTCGAGCCGGGCGACATCCGGGACGCGTGGCGGGACAAGGCCGGCGAGATGTTCGCGCAGCGCGTCGAGGGCACGATACGGACGACCACCAACGTCAGGGCGAGCTGTCAGCAGCTGTTCGACCACGTCAGCCGGTTCGCGTCGCTGGTCGCGCAGGTGAAGGAGTCCATCCGCGCGACGGTCGACGACCGGGAGCAGCCCTACGCGAACATGCGGAACGAAGAGGAACGGCGCGATTTCGTCCTCGTCGTGGCCAACGCGGTCCGGGACCTGCTCACCGCGGGCGTCGCGGCGGTCGAAGGCCTCGATTCCGGCGTCACCACTCAGAACGCTTCGGAGAACCCGGTCGCCGAATACGACGCCATTCTCGCGTTCATCACCGACGAGATGGTGCGCAACGGGCAGTCGCCGGAGCTCCAGAACATCCGGGATCTCTTGAAGGACAAGGTGAATCCCTTCACTTCGATCGCCGACAAGGCCGAGGCGCTCAAGGCGTGGTACGACCTCGTGAACACCGGCGCCCAGTGGGACCACAAGGGCCGGATCCTGGACATGACCACGGGGGACAACACGTTCACCCCGCTGCCGGGGCTGCAGGGACAGATCCGGTACGACGTCTGGTCGAACATCCACTACGGGTACGTCGGCACCCTCGGGGGAATCGACGAATGGACCCTGCACGCCGGCGCCAACGCCGCCGACTGGAAGGACGGCCATCCCACCGATCCCGCCGACCAGGCGGCCGTGCAACTGGGGATCGACCTCGCGCACGAGTACGGCCCGGGTGCGTTGACCCCGGAGGCCGTCACCAACGCGATCCTCGACCGCCGCGAGAGATTCGAGCAGGCGGACGCCATCCGGCCGCTGTGAGCCTGGCTCCTCGCGCGGGGCCAGGCTCACAGCGGTGATCACTCCGCGTACGGCTGATCCGCGCCCTTGGGGCTGTAGCTGATGCTCCAGATGTAGCCGTCCAGGTCCGCGAAGGTGCCGCCGTACCCGCCCCACGGCAGGGCGCCCGCGGCTTTCAGGATCGTGGCGCCCGCCTTCTCCGCCTCCGCGACGACCTCGTCGACGCGGGCTTCGCTACGGACGACGTAGGTGAGGACCAGCCCGCTGAACCCGCTGCCTTCGGCGCTCGTGCCCACCTGGCCGGCCAGTCCCTCGCGGCCGTAGAAGCCGACCAACGTGCCGCCGTCCGGTTCGAAGAACACCGAGACGCCGTAGTCGTCCTTGATCTTCCAGCCGAGCCCCTCGGTGTAGAACGCCTTGGACCGGGCCAGGTCCTGGACACCGAGGAGGATCGAGCTGACGTGCGCTTTCATGATGTTCTCCCGTGGACTCGAAAGGGTGGTCGGACCGGCGATGTCACATCGGGACGGGTTCGCCGGTCATTCGATGTGACCGACCCGGACGGAGGAATGTGACAGATGGCCGAGCACGATTGGGTGAGCGAGCGGTTCGCCGAGCACCAGAGCCGCTTGCGGGCGGTGGCCTACCGGATCCTCGGCTCGCCCGGGGAGGCCGAGGACGCGGTGCAGGAGGCGTGGCTGCGGGTCAGCCGCGCGGACACCGGCGAGATCGAGAATCCGGCGGGCTGGCTGACCACGGTCGTCGCCAGGGTGTGCCTGAACATGCTGGAATCCCGCCGCGCCAGGCGGGAGGAGTCCGCCGGGGCGTTGCCGCCCGAACCCACCGCGCCGGTCACCGGCCGGCAGGACCCGGAGGACGAGGCGTTGCTGGCCGACTCGGTCGGGGTCGCGCTGATGGTGGTGCTGGACAGGCTGACCCCCGCCGAGCGGCTCGCGTTCGTGCTGCACGACGTGTTCGCCGTGTCGTTCGGTGAGATCGGCACCGTCCTCGGCCGTTCCCCGGCCGCGTCCCGGCAGCTCGCGAGCCGGGCACGGCGCCGGGTGCGGACCGCCTCCGACGAGACCGACGCCGCGCGATCCCCGAAGCGGGAGGTCATCGCCGCCTTCCTGGCCGCTGCCCGGAACGGGGATTTCGAAGCCCTGCTCGAACTGCTCGACCCGGACGCCGTGGTCGGCGAGGTCCGCGGCGGCCAGGCGGTGGCTGCCTTCTTCTCCGGACGCGCCGAGGCGGCCCGGCTCGCACTGGTCGACGGCGTTCCGTCGGCCGTCTGGTCGCATCGCGGCGAGGCGAAGGCCGTCTTCACGTTCAGCTTCGGCGACGGGAAGATCACCCGGATCGACATCGACACCGACCCGGAGAGCCTCCGTGGGCGCGAGATCGCCTTCCTCAGCGCCAAAGTCAGCGAGGTCTGACCGGCATGGAGCTCCGGTTCTCCTCCTGCACGCTCGTCGTCCACGATGTCGGCAGCGCTCTCGGCTTCTACCGTGACGTGCTCGGCTTCACCGTGTGGGACGACGGACCGGTGAGTGTCGGTCCGCCTTCGCAGCCGGACGTGCGGATCGTCCTCGAACCGCCCGGCCGGGGCGCCTCACCGGCGGACCGGTCCGCGATCGAAGACCTGATGGCCAAAGCCTTGCTGAGCCGTCTCGTCTTCGCGACCGACGACTGCGACGGCACTTTCGAGCGCATCGAGGCCGCGGGCGCGGAAGTGATGCAGGAACCGATCGACCGGTCCGGCGGAGTCCGCGATTGTGCCTTCCTCGACCCCTCCGGCAACATGCTTCGGTTCATCCAGCGGAGGGAAACTTGACGTCCTCCGGCGTCTTGTCCGCCCGCAGTCCTCGCCAGGTCGTGTGCCGCAGACGGCCGTCGGGCGTCCAGTTCCGGTGCACGACCTCCCCGACGAGTTCGGGCTCCACCCAGTGCGCCCGCCGGGCCCGGTCGCGCGGGACCTCCGACGCGAACGGTGGCTTCTTCCGCTCCAGCGGGGTGAGCCGGGCGTGCAGGTCTTCGAGGACCTTGTCGCTGAATCCGGTCCCGACGTCGCCGATGTACCGAAGGTCGCCGGCTTCGTCGTGCGCGCCCAGCAGCAACGCGCCGAGCGTCCCCGAACGCCGTCCATCGCCGGGCCGCCAGCCGCCGATCACGACCTCCTGGGTGTGCCACAGCGCCCGTTTGATCCATTGGCGTGTCCGCTTGCCCGGGTGGTAGCGGCTGTCGAGCTTCTTCGCGATCAGCCCTTCGAGCGCGTGCTGCCGGACGACGTCGAGCAGCTGATCGGGGGAGATGTCGTCGTCGGTGTAACCCGGTGGGATGGCGATGCGGCCATCGGCGCCCAGGGAGGTCAGCACCTCGCGCCTGGCCTCGTACGGCTCGTCGAGCAGGTCGTCACCGTCGAGGTACAGCACGTCGAAGGCGAAGAAATGCACCGGGCTGCGTTCCAGCAGGGACGCGTCCGGGGTGCGCAGATGCCGGGTCTGCAACAGCGGGAAGCTGGGCCGCCCCTGCTCGTCGAGGACGACGATCTCGCCGTCGAGGACGGCTTCGTGCCCGCTCAGTGCTTCCGCGGTCACGTCCGGGTACGTCGCCGTGACGTCGAGGCCTCGGCGGCTCGTCAGGCGGGTCTCGCCGTCCCGCGCGACACGCAGGCAGCAGCGGTAGCCGTCCCATTTGTATTCGTAGCCCCATCCGCCGGTGGGCAGGTCGCCGTCGGTCGCCAGCATCGGGGCGATCGCGTCCGGCACGGAGCTCATGCCTCACGGTACCCGGAAATCCCTTCGGTCCTCTATCGTCGAAGGGTGCCTGAGCAGCGGATGACGGTCGAGGTCGAGGGGCGGCGGCTGGGCTTGTCCAATCTGGACAAGGTGCTCTACCCCGCGCATGGTTTCACGAAACGCGAGGTCCTCGACTACTACCGCCGGATAGCCCCCGCCATGCTCCCCCATCTGCGTGACCGCGCCGCCACGTTCCGCCGGTTCCCCGACGGCGTCGACGGCGAACCGTTCTACGAGAAGAACGTTTCCCGGCACGCCCCCGATTGGGTGCGCACGGCGAAGCTCACCAACCGCGGCCGTCGTGGCGGGGAGGAGACGCTCGACTACCCGGTGGTCGGCGACCTGCCGACGCTGATGTGGGCGGCCAATCTCGCCGCGCTGGAACTGCACATTCCACAGTGGACCGTCGGCCCGCGCGGCGCGCGGAGATCGCCCGATCTGCTGGTGTTCGATCTCGATCCGGGGCCGCCCGCGGACGTCGTCGACTGCTGCCGGGTGGCCGAGATCCTCAGCGACCTGCTGACCGGGGACGGCCTGACGGTGTACGCGAAGACGAGCGGCAACAAGGGAATGCAGTTGTACTGCCCGGTGCGCACGCGGTCGGACGAACGCACCTCCGAGTACGCCAAGGCCGTCGCGGAGGAGCTGGCGCGCCGCTCACCGGAAACCGTGGTCGCCAAAATGGCGAAGGCCATCCGCCCCGGCCGGGTGTTCATCGACTGGAGCCAGAACAACACCGCCAAGACCACCATCGCGCCGTATTCGCTGCGGGGCCGCGCCATCCCGACCGTCTCCACGCCGGTGACCTGGGAGGAGGTCGAAGCCTGCCGCAAGGCCGAGGACCTGCTGTTCACCGCCGGCCAGGTGCTCGAGCGCGTCGAGGAGATGGGCGACCTGTTCGGCGACATCACCGAGCATCGCGCGGCCGTACCCCAACGGTGACCGGGGTCATGTTTGAACCATCGCTGACGGGAAACTCCCAGGTCAGAGGAGTGACCCCGAATGAACGAGAGAGCGCAAGACCCCGAAGGCCTGTCGCACCGGGCCCTGGCCATGCTCCGAGCCGTGGCACAGGGACGGGCTGAAATCACCGTCAGCCTGGAGCCGGATCTCTATGTCGACGGCCTGCCGTGCAGCGACCAGAGCACGGCCCACCGCCTCGCCCACGCCGGCCTGATCCGGCTTCCCGCCGGTGGTGTTCCCGGCAGCCGGGTACCGGCGGAATTGTCCGAAACAGGACAAGAGCTCGTGGAGCCGCTGGCGACCGCCGCTTGACCTCCGAAAGGCCACTGTGGACTCACGCCCGTTCCGCATACGATCTGCGGAGCGGGTGCGCGGGGGTGCGTGCCCACCGGGCTGGTACCTCCGGGGCCGGTGAGGATGTGGCTGTTGACCGGGTATCACACACTGGCCGAGACCGAGACCGCCGTGCGGGCCAAACTGGGCGGTATCCCGCTGCTGTGGGAGCGGATGGAGGCGGTGGCCAATCTCCACCGCGCCGCGACGGCCGTCCGGCTGCATTTCGAGAACTCGGTCCTGCGCACGGCGGGTCTCACCTGGACCGCGTTCGTAGTGCTGTGGGTGGTGTGGATCTTCGGCGAGAAGGAGACCAGGCACGTCGCCGCCGAGTCCGGCATCACCAAGGGAACGCTCACCGGCGTCATGAAGACCCTGGAGGCGCACGGCCTGGTCACCCGGCGCAAACATCCGGTGGACGGACGATTGGTACTGCTCGCGCTGACCCCGGAAGGGGAACGGCTGATGCGGGAACTCTTCCCGGAGTTCAACCAGGAGGAAGCGTTCGTCACCGCCCGGCTCAGCCCCGAGAAGTGCACCGAGCTGGCCGCTTCGCTGCGGGAGATCGTCCGGCAACTGGAGGAGAAGGGCGAGGAGCGGCGGACCCGCAAGATCTGACCCCTACCGAAGACGGTTGCGCGCGGCCTTCACCGGCTCCTACGTTTTTTGGAGCCGAACGAAGCGAAGGGCGTGCTCGATGGACTTCCGGTACTGGCTCGGTCAGGCGTTGACGTCGAACGAGGCGTGGGCGGAGACGTTCGCCGCCTTCCGGCAGCATCCGTCCCTGGAGGTCTCCGACGGGCGGTTCGAGGCGGCGTTCGAGGAGCTCACCGAGCGGCTGAAGGACAACTACCCGTTCTTCCACCCCTCCTACGCCGGCCAGATGCTCAAACCGCCGCATCCGGCCGCGGTCGTCGGCTACCTGGCCGCGATGCTGGTCAACCCCAACAACCACGCGCTCGACGGCGGCCCCGCGACGGCCGAGATGGAACGCGAGGTCGTCCGTCAGCTCGCCACGATGTTCGGCTACCCGGAACATCTGGGGCATCTGACCACCAGCGGCACGATGGCGAACCTCGAAGCGCTGTTCGTCGCGCGGGAAACGCATCCGGGCAAGGGGATCGCGTACAGCGCCGAGGCGCATTACACGCACGGCCGGATGTGCGGCGTGCTCGGCGTCGAGGGACACACGGTGCCCGTCGACGCGCGCGGCGCCATGGACCTCGACGCGCTCGAAGACCTGCTGCGCACCGGGAAGATCGGCACCGTGGTGCTCACCGCCGGCACGACCGCGCTCGGCACGGTGGAGCCGGTCCACGAGGCGCTGGCGCTGCGTGAACGCTACGGCGTCCGCGTGCACGTCGATGCCGCCTACGGTGGGTTCTTCCGGCTTCTGTCCGGTTTGGACGGTCCGGAAGGGCTCCCCGAAGCCCCGTGGCTCGCCATCGCCGAGGCCGATTCGATCGTCATCGATCCGCACAAGCACGGCCTCCAGCCCTACGGTTGCGGCGCGGTGCTGTTCAAAGATCCCGCTGCGGGCCGGTTCTACCTGCACGATTCGCCGTACACCTACTTCACCTCGGAAGACCTGCATCTCGGCGAGATCAGCCTCGAATGCTCCCGGGCGGGGGCGGCCGCCGCCGCGTTGTGGCTCACCTTCCGGGTGCTGCCGCCCACTCCCGAGGGGCTGGGCCGGGTGCTCGCCGCCGGGCGCCGCGCGGCGTTGCGGTGGGCGAAGCTGCTGGAGGACTCCGAGCGGTTCGACCTGTACCAGCCACCGGAACTCGACATCGTCACCTACTTCCCCCGCACGGAACCGTTTTCGCTGTCGAACATCGACCAGGCGAGCGCGCGGATCCTGCGCAACGGCATGGCCGCGGCGAGGGAGCCGGTGTTCCTCAGCACGCTGCGGGTGAGCGAGCCGCAGTTCGGTCTGCGTCACACCGGGGCCGACGCGGATGCGGACGGCGCGAGGATCCTGCGTAGCGTGCTGATGAAGCCCGAAAGCGAGGACCACGTCGACCGGCTCCACGAACGGCTGGAAGAGTTGTCCCGCGGTTGAGCTCCCGCGTACCGCAGACGAATGGATCCACCATGCCCGCACCAGGTCCCGCCGAACCCGTGACCGCGACCGAGACCAGGTCGCTCGGCACCGGCTTCCGGCGGCGGCACGTCACCATGCTGGCCATCAGCGGGGCGATCGGCGCCGGGCTGTTCGTCGGCACCGGCGCGGGGATCAAGACCGCGGGGCCGGGCATCCTGCTGTCGTACGTGGTCGCCGGCCTGCTCATGGTGCTCGTGATGCGCATGCTGGGCGAGATGGCCGCCGCCGAGCCGAGCAGCGGTTCGTTCTCGGTGTACGCGGAGAAGGCGCTCGGCCGCTGGGCCGGGTTCACCGTCGGCTGGCTGTACTGGTCGCTGCTGGTGGTCGTGGTCGCGGCCGAGGCCACCGCGGCGGCGGGGATCGCGAACGGGCTGCTGCCGCAGGTTCCACAGTGGACCTGGGTACTGCTGTTCATGGCGGTGCTCACGGTGGTGAACCTGTTCGCGGTGCGCTCGTTCGGGGAGTTCGAGTTCTGGTTCGGCGCGATCAAGGTGACCGCCGTGGTCGCCTTCCTCGTCCTGGGCACGCTGGCGGTGTTCGGGATCCTGCCGGGTACGACGCCGGTCGGCCTGGACAACCTCACCGGGCACGGTGGTTTCCTGCCCAACGGCCTGCAGGGCGTGCTGACCGGTCTGCTCGCGGTCGCGTTCTCCTTCGGCGGCATGGAACTGGTCACCATCGCCGCGGCGGAGTCCGACGACCCGGCGGATTCGATCCGCCGCACCACGCGCACGGTCATCGTGCGGCTGCTGCTGTTCTACGTCGGTTCCGTGGCGCTGATGGTGCTGTTGCTGCCGTGGGAGACCGCGTCGGCCAACACCAGCCCGTTCGTGACCATCCTGGAGCGGATCGGGGTGCCGTCGGCGGCGCTCCTGATGAGTTTCGTCGTGCTGACCTCGCTGCTGTCGGCGCTGAACGCCAACCTTTACGGCGCCTCACGGATGGTGTTCTCGCTGGCCGAACGTGGCGAAGCGCCGCGCGCGATGCTGAAGCTGTCCGGCGCAGGCGTCCCGCGGACGGCGGTGCTCGCGTCGGTGGCCTTCGGTTTCGTGGCCGTACTGCTGAACTTCCTCGCCCCCGAACACGTCCTGCCCTTCCTGCTGAACGCCATCGGGGCGAACATCCTGCTCGTCTGGATCTTCGTCGCGATCTCGCAGCTGCGGCTGCGGAAGGCGGCGGAACGGGACGGCACGGCCGCGGACCTGCCGGTACGGATGTGGGGTTTCCCTTGGCTCAGCTGGGTCGCGCTGCTCGCGATGGCGGGCGTCCTCGTTCTCATGTGGACGGACGCCGATGCGCGGACGCAGCTGTTCACCAGCGGCGCGGTGGCCGTGCTGATCGTGGTGATCAGCCTGCTCAGGCGACGTCCTCGACACTGAACAGGTCGCGCTCCACCCGGTTCAGCGCCAGCCGGACCGCGCCGAGCGCCACCGAGTCCTCGCCGAGCGCCGAGGTCTCGACGCGCACCGGGAACAGGCAAAGCCGAGCGAGCTCGGTGCGCAGTTTCGCGGTCAGATCGCCGGTGCCGCCGATCACCACCAGCTGCGGATCGACGGCGAGGACGGTGGCGGCGACGAGCTCGGCGAACCCGCCTGCCGGTCGCAGGGCGCCGATCTCGCCGGCGGCGCCGTGGTGGCCCGCGTGCAGCTTCCCGCCGAGCAGCAGGCCCAGCGAGACGGTGTGCCCGGTCCGCACGTAGACGACGTCGTCGACGCCGCGCGCGGCACCGCGCCAGTGTTCGGCAAGCGTGGCGAGTTCGGTGTCGTTCCCGGCCAGCACCGGGCAGCCGCCACCGAACTCCGCGGGCAGGTCGACGCCGGTCCAGCCGGGAAGGCGGTAATTGTGGACGACCTTGCCGCCGGACACCACGCCCGTCGTGCCGATGCCGAGCACCCGCACGCCGGCGTGACCTTCGAGGGCCGCGGCGAGCACCCGATGCGCCGTGGCGAGCCGGGTGGCCGCGTCCGTCTCGGGGGTGAGCCCGGTCTTCGCCCGTCCGACGACCTCGCCCCGCAGGTCGGCGACCAGGCACAACGCCTGACGCGGGCCGATCTCGAGGCCGGCGACGTGCCCGGACTCGTGGCGGAAGCGGTACCGCTTGGCGGGCCGCCCCACCGGCCGCGGCGCGCCGGGCGGAAGCGGGACCTCCTCGACCAGCCCTTGTTCCCCGAGGTCGGTGGCGATCTCCTCGACCGTCGGACGGGAGACCGCGCTCGTCTTGACCAGCTCCGCGAGGGTGAGTTCCTCGGCCTCGTACAGCGCCCGCAGGACGGCGATGGCGTTGAGCCGCCGCAGCAGTGACGGATCCCCTCCGGACAGTCTGGCCATGCGGCTCCCTAGACGGCGGCGCGTTTGTCGTACTGGGCGCGCGCGAGGGCGATCTCGCCCTGGTGGTCCTCGGTCCAGGTGACCAGCGACTGGATCGTCTTGTGCAGCGTCATCCCCAGCGGCGTCAGCGCGTACTCGACGCGGGGCGGCACCACCGGGTAGACGGTGCGGCTCACCAGCCCGTCTCGTTCGAGATGGCGCAGCGTGGTGGTGAGCATGCGCTGGCTGATGCCGTCGATCTTGTACTTGAGCTCGGTGAACCGCAGCGTGTTCCGGTCGAGCAGCGCGATCACCAGGAGCGACCATTTGTCCGCCACCCGGTCGAGGATCTGGCGGACCTCGCAGTCTTCGCGCGTGTCCCACTGGAAGGCCTCGTAGTCCTCCTCGGTGAGTTCACAACGACTAGGTGAGTTCAAAGTGCCTTCTTCCATGGTCGTCGATGGTGACGGAAGATCCCCTTGGTTACAAGAGGGAACCGACCGGCTGATGGGTAACCGTCGGTTCCCGTTCACTGAGGGAGATCCGATCTTGAGCAACTCGCAAACGCTTCCGCGCGCCGACCGGATGGGCGGGCGGGCCTGGGGCGTGCTCGTGGTGCTGTGCGGCGCCATCTTCCTGGAGGGCATCGACGTCGCGATGCTGAACGTGGCGCTGCCGTCCATCCGGGCCGAACTCGGGCTGTCGACGGCGACGTTGAGCGGCGTCGTGAGCGCCTACGTGCTCGGCTACGGCGGGTTCATGCTGCTGGGCGGGCGCGCCGCCGACATGTACGGCCGACGTCGCATGTTCATCGCCTGGCTGGTGGTGTTCCTCGTCTTCTCCGGGCTGGGCGGGTTCGCCACCGAAGGCTGGATGCTGCTGCTCGCCCGGTTCGTCACCGGCGTCGCCGCGGCCTTCATGACCCCGGCCGGGCTGTCCATCATCACCACGAGCTTCGAGGAAGGCCCGAAACGCAACAAGGCGCTGCTGTTCTACGCCGGCACCGGGGCGGGCGGCTTCTCGCTCGGCCTGGTCATCGGCGGCCTGCTGACCAGGATCGACTGGCGCTGGGTGTTCTTCACTCCGGTGATCCTGTCCGCCGTCATCCTGCTCGCCGCGCTGTGGCTGATCAAGGAACCGGCGGGCGAGGAACGCGTGCCGCGTCGCCTGGACCTCCCCGGAGCGCTCACCGTGACCGTGGCGATGCTGCTGATCGCCTACGCGGTGGTCCGGCTGGAACACCCCGGACAGGGCTGGGGCTGGACCCTCGCGTCGTTCGCCGGGGGAGTGGCGGCGCTGACGGCCTTCGTGGTCGTCGAACGCCGCTCGCCCGCGCCGCTGGTGCGCCTCGGCATCCTGAAGTCGGGTCCGCTGGTGCGGGCGAACGTCAGCGCCCTGCTGTTCGCCGGATCGTTCTTCGGGTTCCAGTTCCTCGTCACGCTGTACCTGCAGGAACTGCGGGGCTGGTCGACGCTGGAGACGAGCCTGGCGCTGCTGGCCGTGGGGATCGACGCGATCCTCGCGCCGACGCTGACCCCGCGGCTGGTGGCGAGGTTCGGCAACACCCGGCTGATCTTCGGTGGACTCGTGCTCGCCGCCGTGGCGTACGCGCTCTTCCTGCCGCTGGACCTGGACTGGACGTACGCGGCGATGTTCCCGTCGATGATCATCCTGGGGCTCGGGTTCGCACTCGCCTACGGTCCGCTGACGATCGTCGCCACCGACGGGATCGCCGAGGATGAACAGGGCCTCGCGGGCGGCCTGCTGTACACGGCGTTCCAGTTCGGCGCGGCGCTCGGGCTGTCCGCGGTGACCGCCGTCAACGTCGCCGCGCTCGGTGACGGTTCGCGAGAGGCGGCGCTCGGCGGTTTCCGGGCGGCGCTGGTCGTGCCGCTGGTGATGGCCGTCCTCGCCGCGATCGTCATCGCGTCCGGCCGTCAGCGCGTTTCGGCGAAGGAAGCCAGGTTGGCCAGCGAAGAGGCGATCCCGGCTTCGTGATCCGCCAGGCTCCAGGTCATCGTCATGGTGCCCGCGAACGCTGGGTCTTCGGACTCGAAGACGGCCCGCTGCACCACACGTTCGGCGGGCACCAGCTCGGCGAACCCGACTTCGACGACGTCCGTCGCGTCCGACGACTTGCCGGGCGCGGCGGACGCGTCGAGGTAGGTGAGGATCATGCGGAAACCGCCGCCTGGCCGCGGATCCCAATGCTCGATCCGGCCGCGCATACCTTCGGGCGGGAGCCAGGATTCGAGCGACTCCCGGTCCAGGAGTGCCCGGTAGACGGTCTCGGGCGGGGCGGCGATCGTCCGGCTGCCGCTGTCGATCCTGTCCATGGCGCCGAGTCTAGGGCGCCCTGCACTCGTCAGGGGTGCCGAGGAGTGATGGTGTCGCGGGTGATCGACTCGACCTTCTCCTGCGCCTTCTTGGCGTCGGTGACCCAGAGCTTGTAGAAGTCGAACGGGCAGTCCGCCACGCCCTTGTCGCCTTCGTCCGCGTCCTGCACGCCGGTGTAGCCGCGGTGCAGCAGCTTGAAGATGTGGTTCTGCGACTGGTCGTAGGTCCGCGCGTCGCGGATCGCCGAAACCGACAGTTGCGCGTACTGGATCCCGTATTCCTCTTCGCCGGTCTCGCCGAGCGTGCGGCCGTCGAAGCCGATGATCGCGGAATGGCCGAAGTACGAGTACACGCCGTCGAAACCGGCGGCGTTCGCCACGGCCACGTAACAGTTGTTGGCCCACGCCATCGCCTTGGCCATCAGGACCTGCTGTTCCTTGGCCGGGTACATGTAGCCCTGGCAGCGCACGATGAGCTCGGCGCCCTTCATCGCGCAGTCGCGCCAGATCTCCGGATAGTTCCCGTCGTCGCAGATGATCAGCGAGATCTTCATGCCCTTCGGACCATCGCTGACGTAGGTGTCCTCGCCGGGGTACCAGCCCTCGATCGGGCACCAGGGCAGGATCTTGCGGTATTTCTGAACGATCTCGCCGCGGTCGTTGATGAGCACGAGCGTGTTGTACGGCGGCTTGGCCGGATGGTCCTCATGCCGCTCGCCGGTGATCGAGAAGACGCCCCACGTCTGGGCTTCCCGGCACGCGGCGGCGAAGATCTCGGTCTCCTCGCCGGGAATCGTCGCCGCGGTCTCGTACATCTCCTTCGGGTCGTACATGATGCCCTGCGTCGAGTACTCGGGGAACACCACGAGGTCCATGCCGGGAAGCCCGGACTTCATGCCCACCACCATTTCGGCGATCTTGCGGGCGTTGTCGAGGACTTCGGCCTTCGTGTGCAGGCGCGGCATCTTGTAGTTGACCACCGCGACACCGACCGTGTCCGGGCTGGCGGAAATGTCACCGTGTCGCATGAAGACTCCTTTTCTCCGAACGGTTTTTCAGGACGTCGAGGGATCCGGCGGCCGCGACCAGCGCCACCGCGATCGCGGCCGCCAGCAGCGCGGTGCCGCCGTCGCTGCGGTAGGCGCCGGTGAGGCCGAGGAAGGCGGGCACCGTGCACGTCGGCTGGCTGAGCAGCAGGACGGTCCAGCCGGTGAATCGCGTCAGATGTTCCTTGCCCAGGCCGAGTACGAGGAAGAACAACGTCCACAGCAACGCCCAGGACAGCCAGATGACGCCGAAAACCGGGTCGTTGTCGTGCCAGAAGGCGATCCCGGCGTACACCACGGCGGCGCCCGCCACGAAGAGCGAGAACCAGCCGATGCCTTCGGGCTCCAGGCCGGCGAGGTTCGCGATGCCGACGTACAGATACGTGAAACCGAAAAGGTACAGGCCGGACGCGGCGAGGACCGCGTCCGGATTCCCGTTCGCCTGGACGATCAGCACGGTCGGGGTGACGCACTGCAGCGCGCCGACGAACAGGTTCAGCACCGCCGCCGAACGCGGAGGTATCCGGCCGAGCAACATCAGGCCGTTGATCATCAAGGCGGCGCCGACGTAGAGCAGGCCAACGTTGCCCATGCTCACCTCCGCAGAACGTGCGTCACATGGAATAATTTCAAATGAAAGTATGTGGTGGACCGGAGCGAGTCAAGGGCGGATTTTCAGAGCCGGGTGAGGACTTCGAAGTCGTAGCCGTCGGCGACCGCGAGATGGACGTGCTGATCGGCCTGCTGCCCGCGGAACTCGATCGTGCCGCGCGGCCCGTGATAGGCGACGCCGTCGATCGCCGCGTTGAGCGCGGGAAGCTCCGGCGTCCCCGCCCTGCCGACGAGTTCGGCCAGCGTATGCAGCCCCTCGTAACAGGATTCGGCCGCGTTGTTCAAGGCCGGGGCACCGGGTCCGTGGCGGTCGACGTAGCGGCCGAGGAGGTCCATGGCGTCGGCGGTGACCATCGACCGGAAATAGGCGGCGGAGACGTAGAGGTTGCCGGTGGCGTTCGCGCCACTGGCGAGAAGCATGTTCTCCTCCATCAGCGGGCTGAACCGGAGCAGCCGGTCGCTCAGCCCGTGCGCGGCGAACGCCCGGTTGAAGCGCACCGCGTCCTGCCCGACCAGCAACATGAGTACACCGTCGCTTGTGGACTGTTCGACCGCGCGGACCACTGTGGACATATCGCCCGCGCCCAGCCCGACGAACGCCTCCCCGGTGATGCGCAGATCGAGATCCTTGGCGTACTGGCGGATCGCGCGGGTCGACCGGTGCGGCCAGACGTAGTCGTCGCCGACGACGAACCAGCGCCGGGCGCCGAGATGATCGCGCAGCCAGCGCAGTGCCGGCTCGATCTGGCAGCGCGGCGTCTCGCCCGTGCAGAAGATGCCCGAGCGGCGTTCGCCGCCTTCGTAGAGCGACGTGTACACGTACGGCACCCTGTCGGCCACGACCGGCGCGAGCGCGTGCCGGATCGACGAGATGTGCCAGCCGCTCACCGCGTCGACCCGTCCGCTGTCGACCAGGCGCCGCACTTCGCCGGCTACTCGCGCGGGAGTGCCGCCGCCGTCGACCACCTCGGCCTCGACCTGCCTGCCGAGGATGCCGCCGGATGCGTTGAGTTCGTGGACGGCCAGCTCCGTGATCGCCTCGCACGACGGGCCGAACAGCCCGGCCGGTCCCTGCAACGGGACCACCATGGCCACACGCCAGGTGTCGTCGCGGGGCCGGGTGGCGAGGCGTGGGGGCATGGCGCTCCGTGCGGTGGCCCGGTAAGGTCAAAGTGCTTTCACCTGGAAGTATTGCGAGGGTGTCCGGTTTTGGCAAGGGGACGGGATATGGGGACACGCGGCGTCACGGCCGCCGGAACGTCGCTCACCGGCTCGCTCACCCGCGCCGCCCGGGCCGTCGCCGCCAGGGTGGAGCAGGTGCTCGCCAAGGAAGGTCTCACCCTGGACCAATGGCTGGTACTGGACACGCTGAGCGGCAAGGGCGGCCTCGCCATGGCCGACCTCGCCGACCGGACGCTCGCCACCGCCCCGACGTTGACCAGGGTGGTCGACAAACTCGTGACCACCGCGCAGGCCTACCGAGAGGTCGACGCCGCCGACAGGCGCCGCGTCCTCGTCCACCTCAGCGCCCGTGGCCGCGCGACGCACCGCCGCGTGGCCGCGAAGGTGTCGGAGGTGGAAGCACTCCTCGACGTGCCGGACGAAGTGCTCACGGTGTTGCGGACGCTCGGCGACTGAAGATCAGGCGTGTTTCGGCCTGGCCAGCGTGACGATGCCGATGACCCCGGCGACGACGAGCGCGAGGAACACGAACAGCGCGGCCACCACGAACACCACGCGAAAGCCGGTGGCGTCCGAGAGCAGCCCGCCGAGGACAGGTGCGATCACCAAGGCGAGGACGCCGAGCCCCGCCGTCACCCCGGCCGCTGCGCCGCGACCGGTCCTGAGACGCCGGATCAACGCGACGGTCACGCCGAGGGCGGCGCCCGCGCCGAGTCCGTTGAGCACCCGGCCGGCCAGGATCATCCCGCTGCTGGGCCCGAAGGCGACCAAGAGAACGCCCAACAGCATCAAGACGATCGCGGGCACGGTCACCGACGTCGGGAAGCGCGCGCCGAGCAGCAGGCCCGCCGGGAAGGCGAGCGCGGCCGCGACGACGTACGCGACGACGACGTTCAGCAGGAACGACTGGCTGGACATGCCCAAATCGATCTGCAGGTCCGGCCCACCGTCGAAGCGGTAGATCACGGTGAGCAGGAACAGACCGATGAGCGCGGCGAACCCGGGACCGATGACGAGCCACCAGGGAGGACCGGCGGCCGGCTGCGGACCGTTCTGCGTCGGCACATACATGCGCACAACCTATAGCGTGCGGCGAGGTGGATGGACCGGTTCACCGAAGGCGCGATAATCACGATCATGTCCCATGTCCTGCTGATCGAAGACGACGTATCCGTCCGCGATGCGATGGAACTCGTCCTGCGGCGCCACGGTCACGATGTCGATGCCGCCGGCAGCGGTGAGGACGGGCTCGACCTGGTGAGGCGTCCTGGTGCGGGCGGGATCGAGGTGGTCGTGCTGGATCTGATGCTGCCCGGGATGGACGGTTTCGAGGTGTGCCGACGGATCCGCGAAGCGCACACGATGCCGATCATCATGCTCACCTCACGCGGCGACGATTCCGACATCGTGAGCGGACTGGAGGCCGGCGCGGACGACTACGTGGTGAAGCCGGTGACGGCGCGGGTACTGGAGGCCAGGATCCGCGCGTCGGTCCGCCGGGTCGCCCCGGCCGTGCGGAACCGTGAAGACTTCGAAGGGCTCGTCCTCGATCGCGCGGGCCTGACCGTCACCAAGAACGGTGTCCCGCTGGCGATCCCGCCGACCGAACTCCGGCTGCTGCTGGAACTTTCCGCCGCACCCGGCCGGGTCTTCACTCGCGAACAACTGCTGGAACTGGTCTGGGAACACGACTATTTCGCCGATGTGCGGCTGGTCGACGCCGCCGTCGGACGGTTGCGCGCCAAGATCGAAGACGTCGCTTCCCGGCCGCGCTATGTGCAGACCGTGCGAGGGTTCGGCTACCGCTTCGGTCCGCTGTGAGGTTCGGGGGGCTGCGCGGCCGTCTGCTGGTCGCTTTCGTGCTGGTGTCGCTGCTCAGCGCCGCCACCGCCACGATGCTGGCCTACGACCAGGCACGCGAAGCGATTCTCGAACGCGCGGGTTCCTCCGCTGTGCAGAACTTCCGCGATCGCGTGAACGCGAGTGTCGGGGAATTCGACATCCCGCCCGACCGGCGCGCGCTGAACCGGCTCGCCGAGGCCATCGCGTCCGGCTCCCGCGACGCGCGGGTCGTCGCGCGATATCAGGACCTGGTCGCGCCCGCCGATCAGGAGGCGATTCCCGCCGGGCTGCGGGAACGGGTGCAGGCCGAGAACCGGCTGAGTTTCCAGCGGGTCGAGTGGAACGGCGGGCCGTGGCTCGTCGTGGGCACACCGGTCGCGTTCGCCGGTTCGGGGCGGCCGTCCGGCGTCGAGGTGTTCGAGGTGATCTCGCTGGGGCCGGAGCAGGATGACATCGCCGCGCTCCTGACCACCGTCCGCGACGGCGTCGTCCCGGTCGTGCTGCTCGCAGCGGTACTCGCCCTGCTCGCCGCCGGCACGGTCCTGCGGCCCATCCGGCGGCTCGCGAAGGCCACGCGACGGCTGGCGGACGGCGCGCTGGAGACCCGCGTCCCGGTCAAGGGCCGCGACGAACTCGCCGATCTGGCCAAGGACTTCAACGAAACGGCGGACGCGCTGGAATCGTCGGTCGCCGAGATCCGGGAGCAGGAAGCCCGCGCGCGGCGATTCGTCGCCGACGTCTCCCACGAACTTCGCACCCCGCTCGCCGCGATGACCATGGTGTCGTCCGTGCTCGACGAGGACGCCGACGGTCTGCCACCCGACACGGCCCACGCCGCGAGGACGGTGAGCACCGAGACCGCCGGGCTGGCCCGGCTCGTCGACGACCTCATCGAGATCTCGCGCTTCGACGCCCAGGCCGCGACTTTGACCCGGCAGGACCTCGACGTCGCCGAGGCTCTCCGCGCGACGTTGTCCACGCGGGGCTGGACGGACCAGGTCTCGGCCGAGTTCACGCCCGTGCGAGCCCGGCTCGATCGGCGGCGGCTGGACGTCATCGTCGCCAACCTCGTCGGGAACGCCCTGCGGCACGGCGCGCCCCCGGTGACGGTGGTGCTGCGCTCGACCCCGGACGACGTGCTCGTCGAGGTCTCCGATCACGGGCCAGGGCTCTCGGCCGAAGCCGCGCGGCACGTGTTCGAGCGCTTCTACAAGGCGGACAGTGCCCGTACGCGATCCGAAGGCAGTGGTCTGGGGCTGGCTATCGCCCAGGAGAACGCGTGCCTGCACGGCGGGCTCATCACCCACTTCGATCGCGAAGGCGGTGGCGCGGTGTTCCTTCTCCGGCTGCCCCGCGACGGAAAGGAGGCCAGCCGATGAAACGTCTGGTCGTGTCCCTCGTGGCCGTGGCCCTCGTCGCCGGCTGTGGCGTGCGGCCGACCGAAGTACTCGACGGCGGCGCACCGGCTTCCGGGATCCCCGAAGGGATGCGGATCTACTTCGCCTCGGATCGAGGGCTGCGCGGGGTTTCCCGTCCAGACAAGGAGATCACCGAGCTCGCCGCCGCGGTCAAACTCGTCATGGCGGGACCGAACGAAGCCGAACTCGTAGCCGGGCTCACCGATCTGACCGCCATCACCGGCGAATTCTCCGCGTCCGCCATCGAAGGTCACGTGACCCTGCGGCTGCCGCGGACGCCGGTGACCGGTGTCGCCGGGATGGCCGCCGGTCAGCTGGTCTGCACCCTTGCGCGGGCCGAGTCCCTGCTGCACGGGACCCGGCCCGACGCGGTACGGGTGACCGTCGTGGCACAGGGGGGCGCCGTCGGTCCCTACCAGTGCTCCCAGTTCCTGACCGGCTAGGCCGCGTTGAGCGCGATGGTGGGGTGAAGCCGGGAGGCCCGGACGGCCGGATAGAGCCCCGCGACCACACCGATCACGAGCGTCGCGGCCAGTCCCGCGCCCAGTGACCACGGTGGGACGACCGCCGTCCAGCCCTGTGCCTCGGCGAAACCGATGGTCGCGCCAGCGCCGAGCAGCGCGCCCGCCACGCCGCCGAGCGCGGACAGCAGCAGCGATTCGGTGAGGAACTGGAGAAGGATCGCGTTCTTCGTGGCGCCGAGAGCCCGCCGGAGCCCGATCTCGCGGCGCCGTTCCAGTACCGAGACGACCATCGTGTTCGCGACCCCGACCCCGCCGACGAGCAACGCGACCGCGCCCAGCCCCAGCATGAGCGTGGTCAGCCCCTTGTCCGTGGCGGCCTTGGCCACCAGTGCGTCGGACGGCCTCGACACCTTCACCGAGTGCTCGTCGCCAGGGTTGACCGTGCGGGCCAGCACGCCGCGGACGGCTTCCACCGAGGCATCGGAAGACCGCTCGAAGATCGTGGTCGGATGCCCGTCGAAGCCGAAGAACCTTTCCGCGACAGGGAAACCGACCAACGCGACCCGGTCGAGGGTCGGCACGAGCTCGACCGGTGCCAGTATCCCGATGACCACGAACCATTCGTCGTTCATGAGGATCTTGGCGCCGGGCTCGGCCACACCCAGCCGCCCGGCCGCGACCGATCCGAGCACGACGGCCGGCACGCGCTCGCCGGCCGGATCCAGCCAGCGGCCCCGCTCGACCCGCGCGCCCAGCGCGTCGAGCAGATCGATGCGCGTGGCCTGGGTCGTGACGCCCGGAGCCAGTTCCTCCGGGACGGCGTCACTGCGCCGAACCCGCGCGTCGACCTCCGCCGTCGCGGTGACCTTCTCGACCGGACCGATCCGCTCGACCATCGCGACCGCGGCCTTGGGGAGCTTCACCGGTTCGCCGTCGGCGTCCTTTCCCGCCTCGACGGTCAGCAGGTTCGTACCGAGCCGGTCCAGCTGCGCCATCAGGTCGGCCCGGCTGGACGTGGACAGCCCCACCACCGCGACCATCGTCGCGATGCCGATGGCGATCCCGAGCGCGGACAGCACCACTCTCGTCCGGCGCGTCCGCAACCCGCTCACTCCCACCCGGAGGATGTCGGGAGGAGAGAGCCGGGCGGGTTTCAGAGGCGTGCTCACGACGCGGCCACCGCCGCCCTGGTGTCGGAGACGATCGCGCCGTCCCGGAGCCCGACGCGCCGGGGTAGCCGTGCCGCGATCCCGGTGTCGTGGGTGATGACGCAGATCGTCGTACCGCTCGCGTTCAACTCGTGGATCAGGTTCAGCACCACCTCGCCGGACGCGGTGTCCAGCGCTCCGGTCGGCTCGTCGGCCAGGAGCAGGCCGGGCTCGCCGGCCAGGGCCCGCGCGATCGCCACACGCTGCTTCTCTCCGCCGGACAACTCCTCGGGCGTGTGGTCCAGCCGGTGACCGAGACCGACTCGGCCGAGGGCCGCTCGCGCCCTGTCGCGACGCTGCCTCCTCGGTACGCCCGCGTAGAGCAACCCGTCGGCGACGTTGGTCACGGCGTCTCGGCCTGGTGCCAGATGGAACTGCTGGAACACGAATCCGATGTGCCGGGCACGCAAGGCCGACAGCCCGGCGTCCGACAGGCCACCGACGTCGTAACCGGCCACCCGCACCGTGCCCGACGTGGCGCGGTCGAGCGTGCCGATCAGGTTGAGCAGGGTGGACTTGCCCGACCCCGACGGGCCGACGATGGCGACCAGTTCGCCCTCGTCGATCCGGAGGTCCACGCCGCGCAGCGCGGTCACGTCGCCGGGATAGGACTTGGTGGCCTCGATCAGCTCGATCACCGCCGTCATGGCTTGGCCGCTCCCACCTGCATGCCTTCGGCCAGCCCGGCGCCGGTGACCTCGATCCGGCCGTCGGCGCTCATGCCCGTCTCGACCCGTACGGTCGTGGTCGTGGACGCGCGGACGATCTGCAGGCCGTAGCCGCCTTCACGCAGCGCGACGATGGCCTCGACCGGGACGGTCAGCACCCCCTTCCTGCTCTCTTGGATGAATTTCACGCTTGAGGTCCCGGTGGGCTCCTCGGGTACCGCGGCGCCGTCGTCCAGGGTGATCTCGACCTGGATCCCGGTGGTGGCCTCGGTGCCGTTCCCGGACTCGGCCTTGACCGTCCCGGACACCTGACCGGCCGCTGTGCCACCCTCCGGCAACCTGACCTCGACCCGGGTGCCCGCCTTCGCCAGCGCCCGGTCGTCCTTGTCCAGCTGGACCCGCACGACCGGCTTGGTCGACGCGATCGTCAGGACGGGCTTGTCCGCGCCGATCTGGTCGGCCAAGGCGGCGTCGGCGGCGACCACCCGCACCGGCCCTGGCTGGAACACCAGGTCGCCTTTGCCGAGGTCACCGGTCGGTTCCAGGACGCCGAGCGCCTCCTGCCAGGACTTCACCGCGGCCTGCGTGGCTTCGTCGTACTTGTTGTCGACGGGCAGGCCCCGTGCCCGGCCGAGGTCGCGGAGGTTGCGCTTCAGCTGCTGGACGTCCGGCCCCAGCGTGCCGACGGTCAGGTCACGGAACATCGGCGTCGACCCGTAGAGCAGGACCACCGGCCGGGCGTCCCGCTTGTACAGGATCTGACCTCGCTCCAACGTCTTGCCCGGTTCGGCGGCCTGCGTCACCGTCCCCTCCACCGGAGATTTCACGGCGCGGCGGTTCGCGTAGTCGAAGTGGCCGTCGACGGTCTTGCTCCGCACCAGGTCGGCGCGCGTGATCTCGGCGACCGCCGGCGGCGCGCTCGCGGTGACCGCCTTGCCGCCGGAGTCGTCGCCGACCACGACGAAGACGCCCATTCCGACCACGGTCACCACAGCCGTCACCGCGCCGGCCACCAGCCAGCGCTTCACTGCATACCTTGCGCTTGCTCGATGAGCTTGTCCCGGCACGCGGTCTCCGCCTGGTTGTACGCCGGAGAGTTCGTGTCGAGCTGCGGGTCGGCCGGATTCGGGTCGCCACCGGGCTGGGCGACCCCGTTCTGCATGCTCGGATTCGTGAACTTGCTGACGCCGTTGGCCCGCATGCACTGGGCGTGGGCCAGCAGCGACTCGTACACCTTCTGCTGGTCTTTCTGCGGCTCCAGCTGCATCGCCTTCTGCATCGGCTCCTTGCACGCCTGCATGGCCGCGCTGAGTCTCGTCTGGGAGTCCTTCCGTTCCTCCTCTTCCTGAACGACCTCGATCTTGGTCCAGTCGGCGTAACCGGAAAGCAAGGGATCCGGCCAGTCCTTCAAACCTTCCTTGCGCATGCACTGCGTGTAGGCGAGTTGCGCGTCGTAGAAGGCACTTTTCCCCTCAGCCTGCGGGGCGGCAGAGGAAGTGACCGGTGCGGCCACGCCCGGCGGGTTCGCCGACGCGATGTCCGCTTTCTGCTTCTCGCCACCACACGCCGTCAAAAGCACAAATGGGAGGGCCAGCAACGCGGCCAGCCGCCTGGAACGGGTTTCGCTGCTCATGCGGACGAGCATGCGAGGGGCACATGGTCGTCCTTCTACGAAGACATGATGGGAACGTAACAACGCGACGCCACGCTGCTAAGACGTGATCTTCCCGACAAGGCACGTGTACCCGAGAACGCCGGGTGCTTCGGGGAAAGATGACGAACTGCCGGATCGAGAGGTGAACAAGCGGCGACCCGGCTCGAAGGCGTTCCGCCCGAGTCTTGGGAAGGCCTGTCGCGAAGCGCGTTCGCGCCTCGCGACAGGACCGTCTGCGACGTGCCCCCGGCAGGACTTGAACCTGCGACCTAGAGATTAGAAGGCTCTTGCTCTATCCAGCTGAGCTACGAGGGCCGACGTCGGCGACGTTGGGTGTCGCCCGGCATCGGCAGCTTAGCCGTCGCCAACCTGTCGATCGTTCGACACCGCCAGATCGTTTCAGGTCGAGCCCACCCTTTTTTGGAACGCCCGTGAGCGCGTCACGACGCGGGGTGACGCGCTCACGGGCCGGGGCCGCTTCGGGGGAGCGGCCCCTGGGTTCGCGCAGGTCGCGAGTCGACTCGTCCGCGAGCGACCGGCACGAACCGCCGGGGTGGTCAGTCCCAGATCTTGAGGGCGCGGATCACGAACGGGCCCTGGGGTACGTAGGTGCCGCCACCCGGATAGGTGATGAAATCTCCCTCCGTGGTGCACTCCTCGCTCTGATAAATCGTCACGTCCCGGCTCAGCCGGTTGACGAACGAATGCCCGTCGAAGCCTTCGGGTAAGGGAATGCATTCATCGGGATTGGCGGTGCGCAGGTCGAATTTGTGCACCGCGCCGCCGTACGATTCCGCGCCCCAGACGCAGAACTCTCCCTTCTGGCAGGCGGGTTCCGGCGGAGCGGTGGTGGCGCTCGCGACTCCGGCGCTGGTCAGCAGGCCGAACATGGCCAGCAGGAGGACGTGCGGGAGGCGGGCGCGCAGGTTCGTCAAACGTCGTTGCATGGCTGGGTTCTCCCCCGTGAATCGGCGGCTCGATGGCCGTCGGTGAATGTGTGATTCCACGATGGCGCGCGGGGCAGGGTTTGTCTGCCCGCATTTCTACTTCTGTGGATAAGTAGTTGTGCGCCGCTCGATCGGGGCGAGTTGTCCACATATCGCCGGGACGCCTTGCGCGTGCCGGAATCGGCTGCTATGCGGGCGCGGTGGAGTCCCGGACGACCAGTTCGGTGGGTACCTCGGCGGGCGCGGGGGCCTTCTCCCCGCGCAGCAGGCCCAGCACCAGTTCGCCCGCCGCCCGTCCCTTGGCGGCGAGGTCCTGCCGGACCGTCGTCAGCGGTGGTTCGGACCACCGGGCGGGGGAGACGTCGTCGTAGCCCACGACCGACAGGTCACCCGGGACCGACAGGCCGAGCTGCCTGGCGGCCGAAATCGCCGCCAGGGCGAGCAGATCCGACATGCACAGCAGCGCCGTCGGCCGTGGCCGCCGGTCCAGGAGGCCGAAAGCGCTCGGGAGAGCTGCTTCGACCGACAGCCCGGACGCCTCCCAGATCGGCACGTCCGCCGCCGGGATCCCCGCCTCGGCCAGCGTCTCCAGGTAGCCGGCCATCCGTTCGCGGTTGTCGTGGAACCGGCTGTTCCCGGCCTCGGCCACGCTCAGTTCGCCGCCGCGCGGAGCCGAGAGGCATTGTGCCGAGAAGATCCCGATCCGCCGGTGCCCGAGCTCCACCAGGTGCCGCGCCGCGGCGGCCGCTCCGGCCCGGTCCGCGACGCCGATCCTCGCCGAACCGCGGATATGCGGCTGGTCGATCACCACCAGCGGCAGGCCCCGGTCCCGGACCGCGGTCAGCGCCGGGGCGCCGTCGGCCAGCGAATACGCCACCGCGATGTCGGCCTGCGCGGTCAGGATCCGTTCCGCGCGCGGGCCGCCGCTCTCGCCATCGCCGGGCAGCAGCAGAAGGGCGTGCCCCTCGGGGTCGACGACGGTCGAGAGCGCGTCGAGGGTGACCGACAAGGCGGGATCCGAGAACGCCGTCGACAGATTCGTGTCGAGTAGGACGGCGATCGCGCCGGTGCGGCTGGTGGCGAGGCTGCGGGCGGTCGGATTAGGCCCCGCGTACCCGATCTTCTTGGCTGCGCGAAGCACCTCTTCCCGCAGCTGGGCGGACAGCTGGTCGGGCCGGTTGTAGGCGTTGGAGACGGTCGCGCGCGACACCCCGACGGCTTCGGCGACATCGTCCAACGTCGGCCTTCGCCGTCGCGTGCTGGTCACCGCCGCAGTCTAGTCCCGGCCGGGGGCGGTGGACTTTCTGAAGCGCTTAAGTCATTCTGGGGGAAGAGGAATCGAAAGGAGACCGGGGTCTATGCGTGACCGTACGGCCGTTTTCGTCGTGTTCGCGCTCAACGGGGCCGCGCTCGGCTCCTGGGCGCCGCGGACGCCGGCGTTGTCGGAAAGGGTGGACGCCTCTCCGGGTGTCTTCGGGCTCGCCCTGCTGGGCGCCAGCGTCGGCATGCTGCTCGCGGCCTCGGTCTCGGGGCGGCTGATCGAGCGGTACGGCGCCCGCGCGGTGGTCGCGGGCAGCACGATCATCGCCTGTGCCGCGTTGCCGATGATCGGCTTCGCGACGTCGGTCGTCCTGCTCGCCGGGGCGTTGTTCGTCCTCGGGGCGAGCGTCGGCGCGCTCGACGTGGCGATGAACGTCGCCGGAGTCGAGGTGGAGCGCCGGTCCGGACGCGCGATCATGCCGATCCTGCACGCCGGGTTCAGCTTCGGGGCGTTGGCGGGCTCCGTCGCCGCGGGGTTCGCCGCGTCGCACCAGTGGTCGCCGGGGAGGCACCTCACGGTCGCCGCGCTGGCCGCTCTGGTGGTGCTCGCCTTCGTCATCGCCGCCGTGCCCGGCGCGCGGCCCGAACACGCCGAACCCGTCGAGAAGCCGCGAGTGGCACCGATCAAGCGTCCCGTCCTCTGGCTGCTCGCCGCCATCGCGCTGTTCTCGGCGATCGCGGAGGGCGCGAGTTCCGACTGGTCCGCGCTGCTGATGACGTCCGTGCACGGCGTCGGCGAGGGCGCCGCAGCCTTCGCGTACTCGGGGTTCGCCCTGGCCATGGCGCTCGCCAGGCTCGCGGGTGCCTGGCTTCAGAACCGTTTCGGCGCGACGCGTGCGCTGGCGGTGGGTGCCGGGATCGCGGCGGCGGGCCTCGTGCTCGCCGCGCTGACACGCGTTCCGGTGTTCGGGTTCGTCGGTTTCGCGCTGGCGGGTGCCGGGCTCGCCGCGGCCTTCCCGATCGCGTTGAGCCTCGCGGGCGCGTCGGGCAAACGCGCCGACGGGACGGGAGGTGAGCGCGAACTGGCCTTCGTCACGGCGATCGCCTACACCGGTTTCCTCGCCGGGCCGCCGCTGATCGGCGGAATCGCGCAGGTGACGTCGCTTTCGGTGTCGTTCCTGTTCGTCGGGCTGACCGCCGCGCTGATCGTGCCGTCCGCGGTGGCCGCGGCGCGGGCGGGGAAACGGGAGGAGATGGTTGAACCCGTTGCCCGTTGACATCGCCGCCGGACCCCGGGCAAGCTGACACCTCGGTAAACTGAAATGAATGCGCTTCGGTCGCTGTTTCAGCAAGGCTAATCCGGGGAGGCGCTGATGCTCGGGGGTGGCGGAGGTATCCCGGCTCGGCTGGTGCGGACCACGGTGCCCTGGCTCGCCGGGGTCCCGGTGGCGTTCCGGCTGGCGATGCTGGTGCAGGCGCTGTGGGCGGCGGGCGCGGGGTCGTCGGTGCTGTGGACGTTCGTGGCGCTGCACCTGGTGCCCAACGTCGTCGCGGCCGTCTGGATCTTCCGCTGGTCCGCGGCCGGGACGAGGCTGGTTCCGTTGGTGGACAGCGCGTTCGCCGTGCTCTTCGTCCTCGGGGCCGCGTCGTTCGCGCAGGACACCGCGATCACGTCGATCACCTGGACCCATCTGATGGGCACGGTGATGATCTGGGCCCTGCTGCGCGGCGCGGCGGCCGGAGCACTGGCCATCGTGGCCGCGGTTGTCCCGCACACGCTGCTGGACCCGGCCTCCTCGCTCGGTCTCCTGCTCACGCTCGCGACTGCGCTGGTGGTGTCCCTCGCGGTCGCCGGACTGGTCGGCGCGTCGATGCGGTTCGCGGTCGGGTTCGGGGAGCAGCAGGGCCGGGCGGCGGAACGTGAACGGCACCGACGCGACGTCCACGACACCGTCCTGCAGGTGATGGAGTCGTTCGCGATCCCGGCGCCCGCCGATGAACTCGACCCGGCGGCCAGCCTCGACCGCGTCCGCCGGACCGCGCGCGCCCAGGCGATGCGCATCCGGATCAGCCTCGAACACGAATCCACCGAAGGGATCGGGTTGCATCAGCGGCTACGGCTGCTCGCCGCCGAAATGGCCGCGGAGGGGCTGCGCGCCGAGGTCGTCGTTCAGGACGACGCCGCGCCGGAGCTTTCGGAGGAGGCGGCCATGGCGCTGCACGACTCCGCCAGGGAAGCCCTGCGCAACACACTGAAGCACTCCGGGACCAGGCGGGCCGTGGTGAGCGTCGAGGAGATCAGCGGCGGGGTTTCGCTGACGGTGCGCGACCACGGCGCCGGTTTCGACGTCGGCGACCGGCGGCGCGGTTTCGGCCTCGAAAACTCGATCATCGCGCGGATGGCGGAGATCGGCGGATTCGCGCGGATCGAATCGAGCCCGGGGCTGGGGACGAGGGTGGTGCTGCTCGCCCCCTCAGTCCTGCGTCTCCCCGTCGGGTGAGTCCCGCCACTGGAGGAACGGACGGTCCAGCGCCCATTTGCCGTCCACCCGCTCCACGACGCGGTACTCGCAGGTCTTCGGGTTGGACAGGGACTCGAACAGCTCGATGCTCCAGCCGAAGAGCCGACGGCACAGCAAGCGGATGGTGAGCCCGTGTGAGACGACCAGCACGGTTTCGGGGTGATCTTCGCCGCACGCCGCCAGTTCGCTGAGAAACGCCGCGACCCGGTCGTCGACGTCCGCCCCGGACTCGCCGAACGGGAGCCGGTAGAAGAAGTGCCCGAACTCGTGGCGGCGTTGTTTCTGGACCTCCTGCTCCAGCGGGTCCTGGAGGTTGCCCCAGTCCTGTTCCCGCAGCCTCGGCTCCGGCACGATCCGCTCGCAGGTGTCCCGGATGTCCAGCAGCCGCAACGTTTCCCGCGTCCGCAGATAGGGGCTGACGTAGACCGCCGTCCGACGGCCGCCGAGGACCTCCTTGAGCTCCGGGCCCGCCAGCTTCGCCTGTTCACGACCGGCGTCGGTCAGCGGCAGGGCGTGGTCGGGGATCCGGGTGTAGGCGAGCTCGTCGACGTTGCCGAGCGACTCGGCATGCCTCAGCAGGATGATCCGCACGCCGCCATCTTGCCGGTTGCGCGTTCGGCATACCCTCGTGACGTGCCTTCAGACCCCGAGACGAAACCGGCCCCACCCGCACGGAAGGCCGGTGTCCTGCCGCTGGTGTCGATCGGGGCGCTCCTGGCCGCGGTGGTGGCCGTCGGCCTGGTCGCGCTGACCGGTGGCGCCGGTTACGTCATCGCCGGACTCCCGGACCCGGGCCTGGTGACCCGCTACGGCATCACCGTCGTCCGGGTGCTGGCCGAGGCGGCTTCGGTGCTGTGCGTGGGTTCGCTGCTGCTTGCCGCGTTCCTCGTCCCGCCGCAGAAGTCCGGCACGCTCGCCGCCGACGGTTACGCGGCCATCCGCGTCGCCGGCGTCGCGGCGTGGGTCTGGTTCTTCGCGGCCACCGCGTCGATCTTCTTCTCCGCGGCCGACGGCGCGGGCCGCCCGTTCACCGAGGTGCTCTCGCCGCAGGTGCTGGTCGACCTCGTCGACGCCATCGAGCAGCCGAAGGCCTGGCTGTTCACCGCGTTGATCGCGCTGCTCGTCGCGCTCGGCTGCCGTCTCGCGCTGACCTGGGGCTGGACGACGGTGGTCTTCTTCCTGTCCGTCGGCGGCCTGGTCCCGGTCGCGGTCACCGGGCACTCCGCGAGCGGCGGCTCGCACGACATGGCGACCAACAGCCTGCTGTACCACCTGGTCGCCGCCGCGTTGTGGGTCGGCGGCCTGGTCGCGCTGCTGGCGCTCGGCTGGCGCCGCGGCGAGAACCTCAAGCTCGCCGCCACGCGGTTCTCCAAGCTCGCGCTGGTCTGCTGGATCGTGATGGCGGTCTCCGGCATCGTGAACGCGCTGGTGCGGATCAGGATCGCCGACCTGTTCACCACCGACTACGGCCTGCTGGTGGTCGCGAAGGTCGTCGCGTTGCTGCTGCTCGGTGTCTTCGGTCATCAGCAACGGCAGAAAGGCGTCGCCGGGCTGGTGAACGGCGCCGGCGGTGGCCAGCTGCTGCGGCTCGCCGCGGTCGAGGTGCTGATCATGTTCGTCACGATCGGCATCGCCACCGGTCTCGCGAAGACCCCGCCGCCGCAGGAATCGCTGACCCAGCCGTCGACGACGGAACTGCTGATCGGATACGACCTCTACGGTCCGCCGACCGTCTTCCGGCTGCTCACGGATTGGCGGTTCGACCTCGTCTACGGCACCCTCGCGCTCGTTCTCGCCGGGCTGTACCTCGCCGGGGTCCGGCGGTTGCGGCGCCGCGGCGACACCTGGGCCACCGGCCGGACGATCGCGTGGCTCGCGGGTTGTTTCGTACTGCTGATCGCGACGTCGTCCGGTATCGGCCGGTACGCGCCCGCGATGTTCAGCGTGCACATGGGCAACCACATGTTGCTGTCCATGGTGGCGCCGGTGCTGTTCGTGCTCGGCGGGCCCGTGACGCTGGCGCTGCGCGCGCTGCCCACGGCAGGCAAGGACGCCCCGCCCGGGCCGCGTGAATGGCTGCTCGCCTTCGTGCACTCGCCTCTTTCGCGGTTCCTGACTCATCCGATCGTCGCGCTTCTGCTGTTCGTCGGTTCCTTCTACGGCCTGTACTTCTCGGGCCTGTTCGATTCGGCGCTGAACTACCACTGGGCGCATCTGGCGATGAACGCGCACTTCCTGCTCGCCGGGTACGTCTTCTACTGGCCGGTGATCGGGGTCGACCCGGCGCCGCGACGGCTCCCGCCGCTGGGACGGCTGGGGATGATGTTCGCCGCCATGCCGTTCCACGCTTTCTTCGGGATCGCCTTGATGAGCATGCAGACCGTGCTCGGGCAGGACTTCTACCGCGGGCTGAAACTGCCGTGGGTCACCGATCTCCTGACCGACCAGCGGCTCGGCGGCGGGATCGCGTGGGCGTCCGGTGAGCTGCCGGTGCTGCTGGTGCTCGTCGCGCTGCTGGTGCAGTGGGCGCGGCAGGACGAGCGTGAGGCGCGGCGCCGGGACCGCCGTGAGGAGGCGTCCGGTGACGCGGATTTGAACGCCTACAACGCGATGCTGAAGAAACTCGCGGATCAGGGGCGGGGGCAGGATTCCGGCTCGTAGCGTTTGACCGCAACAGGACAGCCGGAGTCGCGGCGCCCTCGGCGGTGGAAACCTGGAGCCCAGTGTCAGGTTCAGCATCGTGGGGAGACCGCAGTGGCAGACGTCGGAGCAGCCGTCCGCAAGCTTCTGGAGCAACGGAACCTCTTCCTCAAAACGGAACACGACGGTCGCGAAAAGATCGTGTACGTGTGCGTCGATGACGGGGCGTCGGGCGGCTTGCCCGTCGGCCATGCCATCGGGACGGCCGGAGGGGTGTGGCTCGCCTACGCCCGGGTGCCGCAGGGCAACTACTACGGGAACGCCCAGGTGGCCGTCGGGTTGCCGACGTGCGACGCGGCCGTCCGCGCCGTTCTCGACCACGCTCGTTACGCCGACATCTTGCGTTCGGTCGAACGGTCATCGGGCCGTGCCGCGAGGACGTACACCGCTGTGGTGGACCCGGGGCACGCAGAATGGCTCGCCACGCTCGAAGAACCCAAGGGCATCACCCAGCTCGGCAAGGGCAAGGTCCGGTTCACCGAGGCCGCGGTCGCGTACCTGCGGAACCCGCCGCCACCACTCTCGCTCTTCGTCGAAGTCAAAGGCGACCACCTGATCCTCGACTACATGACGTACGACCTGACACCCGACCGGTAGGGCCTACCACATCTCCGCGCCCACGCCGGCCGTTCAGCCCGAGTTGTCCACAGGAAGCCCACATCGGCCGGAGTTGTCCACAGATTCCGCTCGTGTCCCTTTCCGCCCTTCGATCCGAGGCAATCTGTGATCAAGGGAAACGCCGGGAGAGCCCCGGAACGAGGAGAAGGGCGAGTGTGATGGCGATGGGCGAAACGTGGGTGACCATGATCGGCAACCTGACCAGCGAACCGATCCACCATCCGGAGCGGGTGCACGGGCACGACGTCGTGTCGTTCGGCTTGCGGAGTGTCGAACGCCGGTACGACAAGGAAAGAGGGGAGTGGGGTGAGGGCCGCCAGCTCGCGGTCAAGGTCACGTGCTGGCGCAAGCTGGCGATGGCGGCGTTCTCCTGCCTGAGCAAGGGCGACCCGGTGATCGTGGCCGGGCGCCTGCGCGGCGCCGAGACCGCGGAGGAGATCCCGGCACCTCTGGGTCTACCTGAGCTTGAGGCCTTCTCCATCGGGCCCAACCTCGCGCGCTGCTCGGCCGAGATCCACCGGATCGGGCGGGATCGGCCCAGGGCGATCCCGCCGCTGCCGCCGTCCGCCGGGAATCCCATGGTCACCGCGCTGGAGGAGGCGCCCGTGGGGTGAGGTTCCGGTGCTCGCTCAGTGATATCGGGCTGACTGTCGGTAGCTCGGTGGTGACCGCCGTCAAGGCCGCGATCGCCTCGCTCTACGATCGTTTGCATGGCCGAGTTCATCTACACCATGAAGAAGGTGCGCAAGACCGTCGGGGACAAGGTCATCCTCGACGACGTCAGCACCGCGTTCTACCCCGGCGCCAAGATCGGCGTGGTGGGGCCGAACGGCGCGGGTAAGTCCACCGTTCTGAAGATCATGGCGGGGATCGAGCAGGCCAGCAACGGCGAAGCCTTCCTCCAGCCTGGCGCCAGCGTCGGCATCCTCATGCAGGAGCCGGAGCTCAACGAGGAAAAGACCGTCCGCGAAAACGTCGAAGAAGGCCTTGGCGACATCAAGGTCAAGCTCAACCGCTTCAACGAGGTCGCCGAGCTCATGGCGACCGACTACAGCGACGAGCTGATGGAGGAGATGGGCAAGCTTCAGGAGGAGCTCGACCACGCCGACGCGTGGGAGATCGACTCCACGGTCGAGCAGGCCATGGACGCGCTTCGCTGCCCACCGCCGGACGAGCCGGTCACCCACCTCTCCGGTGGTGAGCGCCGCCGGGTCGCGCTGTGCAAGCTGCTCCTGTCCGCGCCCGACCTGCTGCTCCTCGACGAGCCCACCAACCATCTGGACGCCGAAAGCGTGCTGTGGCTGGAACAGTTCCTCGCGAACTACGCCGGCGCCGTCCTGGCCGTCACCCACGACCGGTACTTCCTGGACAACGTCGCCGAGTGGATCATGGAGCTCGACCGCGGCCGCGTCGTCGGCTACGAGGGCAACTACTCCACGTACCTGGAGAAGAAGCGCGAGCGCCTCGAGGTCCAGGGCAAGAAGGACGCCAAGCTCGCCAAGCGGCTGAAGTCCGAACTCGAATGGGTCCGGTCCAACGCCAAGGCGCGCCAGACCAAGTCGCGGTCCCGGCTCGACCGCTACGAGGAGATGGCCGCTGAGGCGGACAAGCACCGCAAGCTCGACTTCGAAGAGATCCAGATCCCGCCGGGGCCCCGGCTGGGCAGCGTGGTCGTCGAGGTCGAGAAGCTGCGCAAGGGTTTCGACGACCGCGTGCTGATCGATGGCCTGTCGTTCGACCTGCCGCGCAACGGCATCGTCGGCGTGATCGGGCCGAACGGTGTCGGCAAGACGACCCTGTTCAAGACGATCGTCGGGCTCGAGGAGCCGGACGACGGCCGGGTCAAGATCGGCGAGACGGTCAAACTGTCCTATGTGGACCAGAACCGTGGCGGGATCGACCCGAAGAAGACGGTATGGGAGGTGGTTTCGGACAAGCTGGACTACATCCACGTCGGGCAGACCGAAATGCCCTCGCGTGCCTACGTCAGCGCGTTCGGTTTCAAGGGGCCGGACCAGCAGAAGCCGGCGGGCGTGCTTTCCGGCGGTGAGCGCAACCGGCTGAACCTGGCGCTGACCCTCAAGCAGGGCGGGAACCTGATCCTGCTCGACGAGCCGACGAACGACCTGGACGTCGAGACCCTCGGCTCGCTGGAGAACGCTCTCGAGCAGTTCCCCGGCTGCGCCGTGGTCATCTCGCACGACCGGTGGTTCCTCGACCGGGTCGCGACGCACATCCTCGCCTGGGAAGGCACGGACGAGAACCCCTCGCAATGGTTCTGGTTCGAGGGTAACTTCGAGGGCTACGAGAAGAACAAGGTCGAACGTCTCGGTGCCGAGGCGGCTCGTCCGCACCGCGTCACCCATCGCAAGCTGACCCGCGACTGAGGGCCGGGGGTTCCCCGTGGAAGCCAGCAAGCGCAAACGGCCGGGCTTGCCCACCACCATGGTGGGCGGGCGGACGGCTGCCACCGGGGGAACCCTGTCCGCTGTCGGCAGGTTGATCGAACGCGCGGACGCCCTGCACCTGAGGGCGCCCGAGCTCGCACTGGTCCTCGGGGAGCGCGCGGCCGCGCTCGCCGAGGCCGCCGGTGCAGACGAACAGTGGATCCGCGCGGAGAGCCTGGTGGTGAGCGCCCGGGTCCGGCTGGGAGGCCGTCCCCGGACGGTCGGCCGGGCGGTGGCCGCCCTGCGCGCCGCGGAACACGCGGGCTACGGCGACATCGCCGCCCGGTTGAGGATCGACCTGGCGGTCTGCGCGCGCAGCGTGGGCATCCCGCTGACGGGCCTGGCCGTGCTGCGTCCGTTGCTGGCGGATCCGGCGGTTTCGCCGTCGCACCGGGCCGAGGCGCTGTGTCACCTCGTGGGCTGCTTGGCGCAGTTCGGCCGCAAGGCGGAACTGGACCGGGTGCTCGCCGAAGCGGACAAGCTCGTGCTCGGCGACGGCTCGATGACGGCGGATTCCCAATTGCTGATCCGCGCGCTGCTGCGGGTCGGGGTGTCGGCGCACCGCCGGCGGCACGGTGACCTGACATCGGCCGCCGACGCCGCGCGGACCGGGCTGGGCATGCTCGAAAAGCTCGGAAACCCCGAAGACGACGGAGGTCTCGTCCGGATCCGGCTGATCCTGCAACTCGTCTGCACGTTGCTGGACCGGGGCGACACGGAGATGGCGCTGGAGGTCGCGCAGCCGATCCTCGACGCGCCCGTCCGTGCCGCCGGGATCGCGCCCGCCGCGTGGCTGCGGCTGGCGGTGGCCACTCGTGTCCTGTTGCCCGCGGGATCAGGAGAAGCCGCGGGAATGCTCGTCCGTGAGGCGGTCGCCGGAGCCGAGGACCACAACCTGCATGCCGTCACGGCACGGCTGTGGCTGGAACTCGCGCAGATCGAGGAACGGCTCGGCCGCGCCGAGGAGGCCATCGGCTGCCTGCACCGTTCGCGTGCGGCCGAACATCTGCACGCCCGCGCGCGCAGGCAGGCGTGCAACGTCCTGGTCGGCGAATTCGGCGCGGCCGAGAACGCCGCCGTCGACCTCGACGACGTGCTGCGGGCAGTCGCCACGCGGCCGTCCGCCGCCGCGGTGACCGCTCCCGCGCCGGAACCGGCCGAGGTGACCGCGGTGATCCCGCCGATCCCGCCGATCGACGTGGCGCCCCCGAAGCGGGCCGCGGCCGAGCCGCCGGTTCGCCGTGAGCCGTCGCAGCCCGCGCGTCAGAGCAGGCATGCGGAATCCACGCCGGCCGAACCTCCGCGCGCCGCCGTGCCGCCGCGCTCGGTGAAGCCCGCCGCGACACCGGTCGCGGAAAAGAGCGAGGCGCCGGTGCTGAAGCCGCCGTCCCGCCCCGAGCCCGCCCGGGAAGCGGCGGCGTCCGATAGTGACTGGCGTCGTCGGGTGCCGAAGAAAGCCAAGGCGCCGACGAGGGGCGAGACCAAGGCCGAACCCGTCGCGCCGAAACTGATGCCGCCGCCGAAGCCGGAACCCGCGCCGCGCCCAGAGCCGGTGTCGCACCATGAACCGGTGTCGCGCCCAGAGCCGGTGTCGCACCAGGAACCGGTGTCGCGCCCAGAGCCGGTGTCGCGCACCGAACCGGCGTGGCGTTCCGAACCGGTGTCTCGTCCGGAACCGGAACCCGTGCGCCGCCGTCGTCAGGAGGAGCCCGCGGCGCGCGAGACCGTCGCGCCCGAACCGGCGATCGCCCGGCCGGAAACCCGCGCTCCGGGCACGAGGCGCCGGGCCGAGGAGCCGTCACCCGTGGCGGCGTCGGAAACCGTCCTGCCGGAACTGCTTCTCGCTCCCGAACCCGCCGCCGAACCACGGCCGCGCGTGACGGCGGAGACCCAGCCGCCGCGTCCGCCGGGCACCGCCGCGCCGTTGTGGGAGAGCGACGAGTGGGCGGCCGAAGAGCGGGCGCGCCGGTCTTCGGCGCCGGCCTCGCGCAAGACCAGGCACGACGCCGAACACGGTTCCGTGGCGGCGAAGTCGGTGCTGGACCGGCTCGGGATCTCGAGCACTGGTGGGCAGGGCGGTGGCCGCCGTCGCGCGGACGGCGCCGCGGATCCCTTACGCCCCGAACCCGCCGCCGAAGAACGTGCCGACACCGGCCGTGCCCGCCAGGACCAGTCTCTGGCCGAGTACAGCGAACCCGCCGTCCCGCTCGCGCCGCCGCCTCGGGAGGACCCGGCGCCGTCGCGGGGAAGCGGAACGGGCGAAAGCCCCCGCCCGGCCGCCAAGGAAGAGGTCGCGGATCCGTGGCTGCCGCGGTTGCGGATGCCGCCGGCGCTCGACCCGCTGACCGACACCGGCTCCTGGCGTCCGATCACGCCGTTCCCGGAGAGCTACGCCCGCGCGATCGCGGAGGACGAGCCGCCGCCGGACGCCGGCCTCGCCGACCTGCTCGCCCGCGCGCTCGCGGAGCATCAAGCGGGCACGGCCAGTGCCGCCGCGCTCGTGAAGCAGCTCGGGTCCCAGGACTCGGGAAAGCGTCCCGTCAACGGCCACGACCGGCACCGGACCAACGGCGGCGACTGACCGGGGCGGTAGCAAAGGTCCCTTGCTCCCACCTCGGGTGAAGCCAGCCTTGGCTTGAACGATTCAGTCTGCCGGGTGAGGTCCCCCGAAGCGGCTTCGTGCGGCAATGGGTGCTGGTCACCCCGGTGCGGCGGGTCGCGGCGAGGCCCGGACAGACCGCCGATGTGACCCGCGAGTAGCTGAACCGATCACGGCGATTCCGGTATCTGAGCAGGGAAATCTTCGACGGCCGGGAAGGACCCGGCCTTGTGGAGCCGACTGTCCGGAGCTGTAGGTTGGGTCTGGTCCGGTACAGAGTCGTGCCGGTCGCGGTGTCAATCTCGCTACAGTGGAGAGTTGCCTCAAATGAGCTCGACGGGAGTCTCGTCCCCGCCCGGAAAAGATGTCGGCACCGAGGATGGCGCCCGGCGCCGGTCGGCGAACCCGGAGCAGATCCGGGACGACCTGATCGACGCCGCCGCGGCGTACGCCCCGGAGATCGGCGACTTGATCCGCCTGTACTACCGGCACATCCCGGCCGAAGAGATTCTCGGTGACGACCCGGTCGACCTCGTCGGCGCCGTCCGCTCGCATCTGCAGCTCGCGAAGGACCGGATGCCCGGCCGTCCCGCGGTGCGGTTGCTGAACCCGACGGGCCCCGAAGACGGCTGGACGCGTGAGGCCACCGTCGTGCAGGTCGTCACGGACGACATGCCGTACCTGGTGGATTCCGTCGCGGCCGAGTTCGCGCGCGACGGGGTGCAGGTGCAGCGCATCGTGCACCCGATCGTGGTGGTGAGCCGGGATCTGACCGGTGAGCTGCTGGAGGTCCACCCGGACGCCGACCCGGCGGAGCCGCCGGCGAATTCGGCGGCCGAGTCGTGGATGTACATCGAGATCGATCTGGTGACGGATCCGAACCGCGCCCGCGAGCTGGACAACCGGCTGTCGTCGGTGCTGGGTGACGTCCGCGAGGTCGTCGAGGACACCGACAAGATGGCGGAGACCGCGCGCCGGCTCGCCGACGAGCTCGACGAGAACCCGCCGCGCCTGCCCGGCCACGAGGTCGCGGAGGGTGCCCGGCTGCTGCGCTGGCTCGCCGACGGACACTTCACCTTCCTCGGGTACCGCCGTTACGAGCTGATCGACAACCCGCACCCGGACAACGACGAGCCCGCCCTGCGCGCGGTGCTCGCCACCGGGCTGGGCGTGCTGCGCCAGGACAGCCTGGCCGCGCGCAGCCTCACCGCCGGTCCGGACACGGCGGCGTCCGCGCTCGCGCCGACGCTGCTGGTGCTGACCCAGGCGAGCGCGCCGTCCACGGTGCACCGCCCGGTGTATCCCTACTACGTCGGCGTGAAAACGTTCGACGGCAACGGGAACGTCACCGGTGAGCACCGATTCCTCGGCATGTTCACCACCACCGCGCTGCACGAGAACGTGCTGGACATCCCGGTGGTCTGCAACCGGGTCCGCGAGGTCATCCACCGCGCGGGCTTCCCGATGGAGTCCTTCTCCGGCCAGCGGATGCTCGAAGTGCTGCAGAACTGGCCGCGCGCGGACCTGTTCTCGGCCGACACCGACTCCCTCTACTCGACGACGACGGGCGCGATCACGCTTTCGGATCGCAGACGCCTGCGCCTGTTCCTGCGCCGTGACCCGTACGGCCGTTTCTACTCGTGCCTCGTGTACCTCCCGCGTGACCGCTACACGACCCGTTCGCGGCTCGCCATGCAGGAGGTCCTGCTCGAAGAACTCGAAGGCACGCAACTGGAGTACAGCGCGCGTATCGGCGAGACCGTGCTCGCGCAGGTGCACTTCATCGTGCACACCGATCCGTCGCAGCGGTCCGAGCCGGACACCCTGCGCATCCAGGAACGGCTCAACGAAGCCGTTCGCAGCTGGGACGACCGGATGGTCGAGGCGATCCTCGCCGAACGCCGCGGGCGCGCCGGGGACGGCGGCGCCCCGATCGGCCTGATGGGTGAGGAGTCCGCCGGTGAACAGGGGCAGCGGTTCGCCGCGGTGTTCCCCGAGGGCTACAAGGAGGACTTCACCGCGCTCGAAGCGCTCGCGGACCTCCGGGCCCTGGAGTCGCTGACCGACGAGGGCGACCTGTCGATGTCCTTCTACCTGCCCGCCGACGCGGAGGCGGGGGAGCGGCGCTTCAAGCTGTACCTGCGCGGCGAGGGCGTCACCCTCTCCCAGGTGCTCCCGGTCCTGCAGCGGATGGGCGTCGAGGTCGTCGACGAACGGCCGTACGAACTGCGCCGCGAGGACGGCGGCCGGTCGTGGATCTACGACTTCGGCCTGCTGATCGACCCGGCCGTCCTCGACCACGCCGACCACGACCTCCGCACCCGCTTCCAGGACGCCTTCCACGCCGCCTGGCGCGGCGACTGCGAGGTCGACGGCTTCAACGGCCTCGTCCTGCGCGCCGGGCTCACCTGGCGCCAGGCGGCCATCCTGCGGGCCTACTCGCGGTACCTGCGCCAGACGAAGATCCCGTTCTCGCAGGAGTACATCGAGAACACCGTCCTCGCGCACACCGACATCGCCACCGCGCTGGTGCGGCTGTTCGAGACGCGCTTCGACCTCGCGCTCGGCGACGAGGCCCGCGCGTCGCAGGCCGAGCAGCTCACCGCCGAGATCGACAGGCTGGTCGACGAGGTGACGAGCCTCGACGAGGACCGGATCCTGCGGCGGCTGATGTCGGTCATCCTCGCCACGCTGCGCACGAACTACCACGTCACGGACGAGGACGGGAACTCCCGCCAGTACCTGGCGCTCAAGCTCGACCCGAGCGCGGTGCCCGAACTGCCCGAGCCGCGGCCGAAGTACGAGATCTTCGTGTACTCGCCCCGGATCGAGGGTGTGCACCTGCGTTTCGGCGACGTCGCGCGCGGTGGCCTGCGGTGGTCCGACCGCCGGGAGGACTTCCGCACGGAGATCCTCGGCCTGGTCAAGGCACAGGCGGTCAAGAACGCGGTCATCGTGCCAGTCGGCGCGAAGGGCGGCTTCGTCGTGAAGCGCCCGCCGGCGGCCACCGGTGACCCGGGCCTCGACCGTGACGCCCAGCTGAACGAGGGCATCGCCTGCTACCGGATGTTCATCTCCGGCCTGCTGGACGTGACCGACAACCGCGTCGAGGGCAAGACCGTCCCGGCGCCGCGGGTGGTCCGCCACGACGGCGACGACAGCTACCTCGTGGTCGCGGCGGACAAGGGGACCGCGAAGTTCTCCGACATCGCGAACGAGGTCTCGGCGAACTACGGGTTCTGGCTCGGCGACGCCTTCGCGTCCGGTGGCTCGGTCGGCTACGACCACAAGGCCATGGGCATCACCGCGAAGGGTGCTTGGGAGAGCGTCAAGCGCAACTTCCGCGAGCTGGGCAAGGACACCCAGACCGAGGACTTCACCGTCGTCGGCATCGGCGACATGATGGGTGACGTCTTCGGCAACGGCATGCTGCTCTCGGAGCACATCCGGCTCGTGGCCGCCTTCAACCACATGCACATCTTCCTCGACCCGAACCCGGATTCGGCGACCTCGTTCGCCGAGCGGCGCAGGCTGTTCGACCTGCCGCGCTCGTCGTGGGAGGACTACGACCGCTCGCTGATCAGCGAGGGCGGCGGGGTCTACTCGCGGTCGGCGAAGACGATCCCGATCAGCCCGCAGGTCCGCGAGGCGCTCGGCCTCGGCGAGGACGTCACGAAGCTGGCGCCGAACGACCTGATGCAGGCGATCCTGCTGGCGCCGGTCGAGCTGCTGTGGAACGGCGGTATCGGCACCTACGTCAAGGCCGAGAACGAATCCCACGCGGACGCGGGCGACAAGGCGAACGACGCCCTGCGCGTCAACGGGAACCAGCTCCGCGTCAAGGTCGTCGGCGAGGGCGGGAACCTGGGCCTGACCCAGCTCGGCCGGATCGAGTTCGCCCGCGCGGGCGGCAAGATCAACACCGACGCGCTCGACAACTCCGCGGGCGTCGACTGCTCCGACCACGAGGTCAACATCAAGATCCTGCTGGACCACCTGGTCTCGACCGGATCGCTGGACGCCGAGCAGCGCAACGAACTGCTGGAGCAGATGACCGACGAGGTCGGCGAGCTGGTGCTGGCCGACAACTACCGGCAGAACGCCGTGCTCGGCGTCAGCCGGGCGCACGCCGGCCCGATGGTCTCGGTGCACCAGCGGCTCGTCGCGGCCCTGGTCGCGAAGGGCGCTTTCGACCGCAAGCTCGAAGCGCTGCCGAGTTCGGCGGAGTTCCGCGCGCTGGAGAAGGCGGGCGAAGGCCTCACCTCGCCGGAGCTGGCGACGCTGCTCGCGCACGTCAAGCTCGACCTGAAGGACGAGCTGCTGGCGAGCGAGCTGCCGGACTCCGAGGTGTTCTCGCGTCGTCTGCCCGAGTACTTCCCGAAGCCGCTTCGGGAGCGCTTCGGCGACGCGATCTTCCAGCACCCGCTGAAGCGCGAGATCATCACGACGATGGTGGCCAACGAGGTCGTCGACGGCGCCGGGATCTCGTACGTCTTCCGCCTGATGGAGGAGATGAACGCGACCGCGACCGACGCCGTCCGCGCGTACGCCGTGGTCACCCACGTGTACGACCTGCCGTCGCTGTGGGCCCAGATCGACGCGCTGGACAACGTCGTGCCGACCGAGGTCGCGGACGAGATGATGCTGGAGACCCGCAGGCTGCTCGACCGGGCCGCCCGCTGGTTCCTCACCAACCGGCCGCAGCCGCTGGCCCCGCTCGCCGAGATCAACCGGTTCGGCCGTGTGGTCGGCGAGCTGGCCCCGCGGGCGCACGAGCTGCTTCGCGGTGTCGAGTGCGCTTCGGTGGACGCGAACACCGAGCGGCTGATCGAGAAGGGTGTCCCGGCGGAACTCGCCGGACGGGTGGCGCTGCTGCTGCACACCTACGGCCTGCTCGACGTCACCGACGTCGCGGAGCTGGCCGAGCAGCAGGTGGGGATCGACGCGGTGCACACCCCGGCGGAGACCGCGGGCCTGTACTACGCGCTGTCCGACCACCTCGGCATCGACAAGATGCTGACGTCGATCAGCGGTCTCGAACGCGGCAACCGCTGGCACGCGCTCGCGCGGCTGGCGCTGCGGGACGACGTCTACGGTTCCTTGCGGACGATCACGCTGGACGCCTTGCGGCACAGCGATTCGGGTACCGACCCGGACGAGAAGATCGCCCACTGGGAGAAGACGAACGCCTCACGGTTGCAGCGGGCCCGCGTCGCACTGGACGAGATCAGCCAGTCCGGCAAGCTCGACCTGGCGACGCTGTCGGTGGCGGCGAGGCAGATCCGGAGCACGGTGAGGTAGTGAGCTACATTTCCCTGATCCGGCCGCGCTGGTCGGATATGGACGTCTACGGGCACGTCAACCACGCGAATCTGGTGACCCTGCTCGAAGAGGCACGGATCCCCCTGCTGTTCGGGGACGCCGTCCGCGCGGGGCTCACCGAACTGCCCAAGGGCATCGTGGTGGTGAAGCTGGCCGTCCATTACCGTTCGCCGATCGTGGTGTCCGATCAGGACATCCGGGTGGAGATCTCGTTGAAGGACTTGAAGCACGCCAGCTTCACCCTCGGTTACCGGGTGCACGACGGCCCGGCCGAGGCCGACAAGGTCGCGGTCACCGCGGAGACGGTGCTCGCACCGTTCGACACCGCGTCGGAGCGGCCCCGGCGGCTGACCGAGGACGAACGCGCCTTCCTGGAGAAGGGGTTCGCGGATGCCTGAGCTCGTCATCCCGGACGCGGGCGACCGCGAAACGCTCGGCGCGTTCGTGGCCAGGGCGGTCCGGCTCGACCAGAACACGCTGGTGCGGTTGCGCCAGCGCGGTGACGGCGTCGTCGAGGCGTGGTGCGCGACGCCGTTCGAGGTCCTCGCGACCAGGGCCGTGGCCGGTGACATCACGCCGTCGGACATCACGGTGTCCGGCAACGAGCTGCTCGCAGCGCTGACCGTGGCCGGCGGCGAGCGGATGGATCCGGGCCCGGCCCGCGACCTGATGTGGCACTCCGAGCTGCCCGCTCCCGGCCGCTGGCAGCTGGTGGACGAGCTGCCGGCGACGGTGATCTCCGAGCTGGCCGATCGCGGCGTCACACTGGCCCGCGACAACGTCGGCCCGCACGGCAACCCGCCCGCGTCGCTGATGGACCAGGCGGTGCTCACCGTTTCGGGCAACGAGCTGGAGATCAAGGTCCAGATGCGGTGCCTGTTCGCGCTGTCGGGGATGGGGTTCGTGGACTCGTCGATCGACGGCGACGTCGTCCGCGTCACCGCCACGGATTCGTGGATGCGCATCGACGCGCGGTACGGCGCGGTCCTCAAACGCCGTCACGCGCTCCTGCCGCTGTTGTTCTGACAGGTTCCTTACGCTTCGCGCCGCGGGTGGCTTAAGGCCGCCCGCGGTGTCAGGCTGTCTCCATGAGCGACAAGGACGGGGAAGACCCGACGGCGGATTTCCTCGCCGAGGTCCGGCCGGAGGAGACCCCGTGGCGGACCGAGCGCCCGCCGGGTGAGGAGGCGCCGGAACGCGCCGAACGCCCGGAGAAATGGGGCCGCGCCAAATCCGCGGGACGGGCCGCGGCGAAGGCGGCGCCCTACGTCCAGGCCGCCGCGCTGGCGACCTGGATCGTCTCGGGCACCCTCGACGACTCGGACGACTCCGGGTTCGGCGATATGGGCTCCGGCGAGGCCTAGAGCTTTCCGCGCATGGTCTTCATCCGCTCGATCTCGGCGGACTGGCCGGTGATGACCTCCTGCGCCATCTCCTGTGCCTTGATCTCCACACCCTTGCCGAGCTGGGCTTCGGCCATCGTCAGCGCGCCCTGATGGTGCGCGATCATCAGGTCGAGGAACAGCTTTTCGAACGCCACCCCGTTCGCCGCGCGCAGATCCGCCAGCTGGGCCTCGGTCGCCATGCCCGGCATGAGCGCGTGATCGTGCCCGCCACCGTGACCCGCGTGTCCGTCGCCGGGCACCGGCTTGCCACGGTCGCTCAGCCACGTCTTCATCATCGTGACCTCGCCGTCCTGCGCGACCGAGATCCGCCCGGCGATCGCCCGGATCTGCTCGTTCGCCGTCTTGCCCGGCACCAGGTCGGTCATCACCTTCGCCTGCTGGTGATGGGGGATCATCATCGTCATGTACTCGACGTCGGCCTCGTTGGGCTGATCGCGGTTCACCGGGGCGGGGGAACCGGTGCCGGCCTGCTCGCCGGGCTTCCCGGGCTGGATCACCGGAGCACTTTGGGCCGGTTGCGCCGGGGTTTCGCCGCCGGTGCAGCCCGAGACTACGAAAGCAGCGGCGACCAGTGCCGATGTCAAACTTTTTCTCATCCCGGGAGTTCCTCCGTTGGTCGGTATCTGTTGAGCCTAAATAAGGAATAAGGTGCGCGTAAAGCTGGGTGGAAGGAGAGCCATATCGTGCTGCAGCCTGGGCTGAAACGCCGCTTGACCAGGGTCTTCGTGTCGGCGGCCGCAGTCGCCGCCCTCGGGGCCTCCAGCGCGCTCGCCGCGCCGGCCGTCATCGCCGAACCGTCGGCGACCGCGATTCCCGGCGTGGACGAGATCGTCCACAGCCCCAACCTCCGGTCGATCGCGAACGTCCCGCAGCAGGGACCGTTCACCAAGGACTCGACCGGCACCGACATCGCGTTCACCAAGGGACACGCGATCGTCGGCACCTACGACGGGTTCAACGTCTTCGACGTCCGCAACCCGTACCGCCCGAAGATCGTCAGCCAGGTCCTGTGCCCCGGCGGGCAGAACGACGTGTCGGTCTCCGGTGACCTGCTCTTCCTGTCGACCGATTCGTCGCGCAGCGACAACTCGTGCACCAGTGTCTCGAAGCCCGCCTCGGACAAGACGTCATGGGAGGGCATCAAGATCTTCGACATCTCGAACCTCGCGGCGCCCAAGTACGTCGCGGCGATCGAGACGGACTGCGGTTCGCACACCAACACCCTGGTGCCGGACAAGCGCGGCAAGGACGTCTACATCTACGTCTCGTCGTACGCGCCGGCGGCCAACCTGCCCGACTGCCAGCCGCCGCACGACAAGCTGTCGATCATCAAGGTCCCCGTGAAGGACCCGGCGAAGGCTTCGCTCGTCGCGACGCCGGTGATGTTCCCAGCCGCCGACGGCGGCGGAAACCCCGGCGGTCCCAACCCCGACGGCACCCGCCGGTCGGAGACCACCGGCTGCCACGACCTGACGGCGCTGCCGGAGAAGGATCTGATGGCCGGTGCCTGCATGGGTGACGGCGTCCTGATCGACATCTCCGACCCGATCAAGCCGCGGGTCATCAACCGCGTGCAGGACAACGTGAACTTCGCGTTCTGGCACAGCGCCACCTTCAACAACGACGCCACCAAGGTCGTCTTCACCGACGAGCTCGGCGGCGGCGGGATGGCGACCTGCCTGGAGAAGTTCGGCCCGACTCGCGGCGCCAACGGCATCTACCAGATCACCGGCCGCGGCGACGACCGCAAGCTGGAGTTCGTCAGCTACTACAAGATCCCGCGTCTGCAGTCCGAGACCGAGAACTGCGTGGCGCACAACGGTTCGCTGATCCCAGTGCCGGGCAAGGACATCATGGTCCAGTCCTGGTACCAGGGCGGCATCTCGGTGTGGGACTTCACCGACGCGAAGAACCCGAAGGAGATCGCGTTCTGGGAGCGTGGCCCGCTCTCGAACGAGAAGCTCGTCGGCGGTGGCACGTGGTCCGCGTACTGGTACAACGGCCACATCTACTCGTCCGACATCGTGAAGGGCCTGGACGTCCTGGACCTCAACGACTGGCGGACCTTCCCGGCGAAGCTCGTCCGGCAGAACGAGTTCAACGCCCAGACGCAGTACAAGCTGCACCCGGGCTTCAACAAGTAGTCCGCTAAGCGGCCGCCTGGCTCAGACGAGCCAGGCGGCCGCGTCCGGCGGCAGTTTCCCGTTCACCAGCGGAACGCTCGACAGCAGCACCTCGCCGGGCGGCAGCGCGATCGGGCTCGCCGACGTGTTCAACGCGCACACCAGCCCGCCGCCCCGTCGCCGGAACGCGAAACACCCCGCGGGCGCGCCGTACCATTCGAGGTCGTCGCCGCGGAAGGCCTTGTGCGACTTACGGATTTCGATCGCCCGCCGGTACAGCGACAACGTCGACGCCGGATCCTCCAGCTGAGCTTCCACGGTCACCGAAGCCCACGAAGCGGGCATCGGCAGCCACGTGCGCGGATTGCGCGAGAACCCGAACGGCGGCAGGTCGCCTTCCCACGGCAGCGGCACCCGTGACGCGTCCCGGCCGAACTCGGCGCCGGAGGTCTTGGCCCGCGGGTCCGCGACCGCGTCGGGCGGGATGTCGACGTTGCCGAGCCCGAGTTCCTCGCCGTTGTACAGATAGACCGCCCCGGGCAGCGCGAGCTCGACGAGCGCCATCGCCCGCGCGCGCCGGACGCCGCGTTCACCGTCGCCGTACCGGCTGACCTGCCGCCAGACGTCGTGGTTGCTCAACGTCCAGGTGGCGGGGGCACCGGCGGATTTCGGCACCGCCAGCGACCGCTCGATGGCCGTCCGCAGCGCGTCCGCGTCGAAATGCGTGAGCACGAGCCGGAAGTTGAACGCCAGATGCAGCTCGTCCGGCCGTAGATAACGCGCGAGCCGTTCCTCGTCGGTCACCCAGATCTCGCCGACGGCCATGGTGCCCGGGTACTCGTCGAGCACCTTGCGGATCATCTGGTGGATCTCGTGGACGCGGTCGTTGTCGAACCGCGGATCGTAGAACTCGCTCGGCCCGAGCGGGTTCACCCGCGGGTCCATGTCCGGCAGGCCCGGCGGTTTCGCCATCCCGTGCGCGACGTCGACGCGGAAACCGTCCACGCCGTGGTCCAGCCAGAAGCGCAGGGTCCGCTCCAGATCGGCGGCGACCTCGTGGTTGGTCCAGTTCAGGTCCGGCTGCTGCGGCGAGAACAGGTGCAGGTACCACTGGCCGTCCGGGACCCGCGTCCACGCCGGGCCGCCGAACGCGCTGACCCAGTTGTTCGGCGGCTGGTCGCCGCGCGGGCCGAGCCCGTCACGGAAGATGTAGCGATCCCGTTCCGGGCTGCCCGGCGGCGCGGCCATCGCCGATTTGAACCAGGCGTGGGTGTTGCTGGTGTGGTTGGGGACGACGTCGACGGTGACCTTGATACCGCGTTTGTGCGCCTCGGTCAGCAGGACGTCGAAATCGCCGAGGGTGCCGAACATCGGGTCGACGTCGCGCGGGTCGGCGATGTCGTAGCCGTGGTCGGCCATGGGGGAGCGGTAGAACGGCGTCAGCCACAGCGCGTCGACCCCGAGCAGCTCCAGGTACCCGAGCTTGCCGCGGATGCCTTCGAGGTCACCGACGCCGTCCCCGTCCGAATCGGCGAACGAGCGTACGTAGACCTGGTAGAAGACCGCCTGGGCCCACCAGGCCACGTCGCGTTCCATCACACGAAGCTGTTCATCATGCTGTTGGCGGCCATCTCCAGGTACGCCCACAGCTGGGAGCGGTAGGGCTCCTCGATGTTCTCCTCGTCGACCGCGATCTTGATGCAGCGCAGCCAGGCGTCACGTTCTATCGGGCCGATCTTGAACGGCGCGTGCCGCATCCGCAGCCTCGGGTGACCGCGCTGGTCCGAGTAGGTGTGCGGGCCGCCCCAGTACTGCATGAGGAACAGCCGGAAACGCTCCTCGGCCGGGCCGAGGTCCTCCTCCGGGTACAGCGGGCGAAGCACCTCGTCGACCGCCACTTCGGCGTAGAACCGCGCGACGATCCGAGTGAAGACCGGTTCACCGCCGATCGCTTCGTACAGGGTGGTGGGGTCAGGTTCGGTCACGGACACAGCTCCATTCTGCCCTTGTCCTACTGGACCGCGGGGCCGGACGACATAAAGCGCCCCAGAGGGGGCTCGAAGCCGGCTTCGTCGAGCGCGGCGAGCAGATGCGCACGCAGCGCGCGCTGCACGGCCCACTGCTTGCCCGGCCGGACCTTCACCGTCAGGCGGAGCTTGATGCTTTCGGGGGTGACGGTCTCCACGCCGAGCATCTCCGGCGGCTCCAGCACGTTCGGTGCGAGCCCTTCGCTCTCCAGGAGCGTCTTCGCCTTGTCGGCCATCAGCTCGGTGGCCTTCTCGACGTCGGCCGAGTAGCTGAGCGGGACGTCGACGACGGCCACCGCGAAGCCCTGGCTCGAGTTGCCGACCCGCAGCACCTCGCCGTTGCGGACGTACCAGACGGTGCCGTTGATGTCACGCAAGGTGGTGATCCGGAGGCCGACGGCCTCGACGGTGCCCGACGCCTCGCCGACGTCGACGACGTCACCGACGCCGTACTGGTCCTCGATCATCATGAACATGCCGGACAGGAAGTCCTTGACCAGGTTCTGCGCGCCGAATCCGAGCGCGACACCGACGATGCCGGCCGAAGCGATGATCGGCGCGAGGTCGATGCCCAGCTCGCCCAGCACCAGGATGAACGCGAGGCCGTAGATCAGGAACGTCGCCATCGACTTGAGCACCGAGCCGATGGTGGCGGCGCGTTGACGGCGCCGTTCCATCACCGCCGACCCGAGCACCTCGGGAGCCTTCTCCCGCAGCGGTCTCAACAGGGCGGGCAGCTTCGAGGAACCGCCGTTCGGCATCCGCGTCACGCGGTTGATCAGGCGTCGTACCAGGTACCGCAGCAGGAACGCCACGGCGACGATCATCAGGATCCTCAGCGGCTTCGTCAGCAGCCAGCCCGCCGACGCGGAGAGCCATTCGTTCTTTGTGACCTGGAACACCTGGTAGCACAGGCTGCCGGCCTCGCGCGTGCAGGCCGGGGGTTCGGTGGGCAGCAGGTTCACGGAGAGGAAATGTCCTTTCGTACTCGACGGGGACCGGTCACGCCGCTCGTCCCCGGCGGATGCGAATCAGCCAACATCATGTGGCCGCCGGGTCGCGTGCATGTGACACGTCCAGTAACACACGTGCACTTTGGGGCTGATCTGTGGTCGACTATGCCTGCACCGGTGGAGGTGGTCGAGTGCCAGACCGACAACCCATCCCCCTCGGCGTCCCGAGCCAAGCCGTGGCCGGACAGGCGCCGGAGGTCGTGTTGCGCGCACATCCGGGAGGTGCCCCCTCGCACGGGGCTCCACCGGGCGGGCCGGGAACGCGGCCAGGGGGTGTTGCCCGCCCGCCCGGACAGCGTAGAGGGCGGGACCCGTCGACTACGGCGGTACCCACCACGACATCAGCGTCGTCTTGGGGTCGCAGACGGGTATTGCTGTTGAACGCCACGTTCGAACCGTTGACGGCGCTGCCGTTGCGGCGCGCGGTGGTCCTCGTGATGTGCGGCAAGGCCGAGGTGGTGCACGGAGACCCGGCGGGGCTCGAACTGCACGCCGCCACGGTCTCGCTGCCCGTGCCCTCGGTGATCCGGCTGAGCACCTACGTGCGCGTGCCCTACCGCGCGCAGGTGCCGCTGACCCGGGCCGGGCTGATGCACCGCGACCGGTACCGCTGCGCCTACTGCGGAGGGCGGGCCGAGACGATCGACCACGTCGTCCCGCGCAGCCGTGGCGGACCCCACAGCTGGACGAACTGCGTGGCCTGTTGCGCCAAGTGCAACCACCGGAAGGCGGACAAGCTGCTTTCCGAGATCGGCTGGCGCCTGCGCGTCGTGCCGAGGGCCCCGCACGGGCCGCACTGGCGGCTGCTCGCGCATTCGAAGGAGGCCGACCCGTTGTGGCGGCCGTACCTGGGTACCGCGGCCTGATCGCATCCTGAACACGTCGGCGCCCCGGCTGCCTTTCGGCGGCCGGGGCGGGCCGATGATGCCGTGGTGGAGCTCGTTACGAGTACGCCGTCCCCTACAAACCGGTCGTGCTCGGACTCAGGCGGCGAGGGAGAAGTCGCTCTGGCAGGTGACGCGGGTGCCACGGGTGACCCGGGTTCCGCGGGTGACGCGCGTGCCGCACGTGACGCGGGTTCCGGCCGTCACGCGGGTGCCTCGGGTGACGCGCGTGCCACGGGTGACGCGGGTGCCGGCGGTGACACGGGTGCCTCGGGTGACGCGCGTTCCGCGGGTGACCCGGGTGCCGGCGGTGACCCGCGTACCGCGAGTGACACGAGTACCGCGCGTAACCCGTGTGCCCGCCGTCACACGCGTACCGGCGACGAATCCAATTTCGAAGAGTGACGAAATGTCGTCGATGATCGCCTGGCCGGGTGTCTGGGTGCTCTGCATGACATGTCCTCCTGCGACCGGTGCGTTACCTGCTGGGGTGGGGGAGCTGGGCGCAAGGCCCGTACAGGTGAAAAAGCTACGAGGATTTCAAGGCCGCGACAAGACGACAGCGCCGGGTGCGGCCGCCCGTACGTTGAGTTGCAACCTTTCGGCCTTGCGGGCTTCGCCCCAACGTGGGAGCGCTTTCGCGGCAAGCGGCGGACGGCCCCCTCCGGACGACGAGCGGTAGGTGTCCGCGCACACGCCCGTGCGAGCGGGTGCGGCCGCGAGCCATCGGATACGCTCACGCGCGTGAACCTTGTCGAGACGATCCTGGTCTTCGCGGTGATCCCCTTGGTCATCTACGCGCTGTGCGGGGTGGCCACGCTGCGGTCGAAGGGCGCGGGCGTCGCCCGGTACCGGCCGGGGCAGCCGTGGGAGTACCCGGCCATGTGGTGGAGCGCCAACCCCGACGGTGTCGGCGCCAGGCATTCGCACGCGGGCGGCGCGACCGCCGTCGGTGCGGCGGACGGAGCTTCGGTGACGGGAGGCGCTCGTGGCAACTGGTGAACTGACCCATTCGTCCACCGCTGTTGACGAAGAGCCCGGTTACGGCGCCGCCGTTACCTCCAGCGGCCGGATTTCCGCCGCCAAGATGTACGAACCGGCTGGTCCGATCAGCCCATTCACCACCCAGCAGCTTGCCCGGCTGGACGAGGCGCTGACGCTGGCCAGCCGCGAGACCGGGCTGGACTTCAGCGTGTACCTCGGCGACCTCGGCGAGGACACCCGCGCCACCGCCGAAGGCCTGCTGACCTCGACGGACAACCCGGCCGACGGTGTCGTCATCGCCGTGTCGCCCGGGCAGCGCGTGATCGAGATCGTGACGGGCTCGCAGGCCCGGCACCGCCTGCCCGACCGCGGCGCGAAGCTCGCCGTGGCCAGCATGGTCGCCTCCTTCAAGGAAGGCGACCTCATCGGCGGCCTCGTGAACGCCCTCCGCATGCTGAGCGACCAGGCTGGCGCTCCGCAGCACTGACGCTTTACGCCGTGAAGGCCTCCTTCCCTACCCTCAAGGTAGGCAAGGAGGCCTTCACGGCATTACGGGACTAGTTGCCGGCCTGCGAGTCGAACTCACGGGCGGCCAGCGCCCGCACGATCCCGGCTCGGCCCTCCGACACGAGACGGCGCAGCGCCGCCGGGTGCTCCCCGGCCAGCCACTCGTCCGACGCCTCCACCGTCGACGGCTCGACGGCCCACGACGGGTACAGCCCGACCACGGTCGGTTGCGCACGCTCACTGGAGCGCCGCTGCCACACCTCGTCGATGACCTCGAAGTAGCGCGTCACGTAGCCGCCGAGCAGGTGCTTCTGGCCCGGGTGGGAGAAGCCGGTGATGAGCGAGTCGCTGACCGCGTTGGGCAGCTCGTCGTCGTACACCGCCCGCTGCCACGCGTCGGCCTTCGCGTCCTCGGTCGGCCGCAGCGCCCGCGAGCGCTCCGCCTGACGCCGTCCGGCGGCGGTGTCGTCCTTGGCGAGTTCCGCGTCGATCTCGCGGTTCTCCGCCTTGCCGTGCGCGACCAGCGCGTGCAGCAGGCGCCAGCGCAGGTCGGTGTCGACGGTCAGGCCCTCCAGCGGCGCCGTGCCGTCGAGCCAGCTCGCGATGATCGCCAGCGTCTTGTCGTCGAGCACGCAGCCGGCGAGCGAGTTCACGAACGCCAGCTGGTGGTCCGAGCCGGCTTCGGCACCCTGCGCCAGCTCCAGCAGCCGCGCGGAGAACTCCGGCCAGCCCTTGTCCGCCGCCCACTCCGGCTTCGCGTACGAGTTCAGCGCCGTCTGCGCCTGCAGCAGCAGCCGCTGCACCACGCCGACCTCGGTCTCGGTGTGCACACCGCGCTGCACCAGGGTGACGAAGTCGCGTGCCTTGAGCTCGGCCTCGCGCGTCATCTCCCACGCCGCCGACCAGCACAGCGTGCGGGGCAGCGGATCGGTGATGTCGGCGATCCGGTCGATCAGCGTGGTCAGCGACGCCGGGTCGAGCCGCATCGTGCAGTAGGTCAGGTCGTCGTCGTTGACCAGCACGAGCTTGCCTGCCGGGAGACCGACCAGGGCCGGCACCTCGGTGCGCTCGCCGTCGACGTCGAGTTCGACGCGGTGCTTGCGGACGATCTTGCCGTTCTCGTCCTCGTCGTAGACGCCGACCGCGACGCGGTGCGTCCGCAGCTCACCGGCGCCCGGCTTGGCACCGGTCTGGGTGACGGCGAACGCGGTGTACGTGCCGTCGGAGCCGACCTCGTAGCGCGGGCTCAGCGAGTTGAGACCGGTGGTCTCCAGCCACTGCGCGCTCCACCACGACAGGTCGCGGCCCGAAGCCTCTTCCAGCGCGCCCAGCAGGTCCGCCAGGGTCGCGTTGCCCCAGGCGTGCTTGCCGAAGTACACCTTGAGGCCTTCGAGGAAGTGCTCCAGCCCGACGTAGGCGACGAGCTGCTTGAGCACGCTCGCGCCCTTGGCGTAGGTGATGCCGTCGAAGTTCACCTCGACCGCGTGCAGGTCGACGATGTCCGCGGCGATCGGGTGCGTCGAGGGCAGCTGGTCCTGCCGGTACGCCCACGACTTCTCGATGTTCGCGAAGCTGGTCCACGCGTTCTTGTACTCGGTGGCCTCGGCCTGTGCCAGCACGCTCGCGAAGGTCGCGAACGACTCGTTCAGCCACAGGTCGTCCCACCAGCGCATGGTGACCAGGTCGCCGAACCACATGTGCGCCATCTCGTGCAGCAGCGTCTCGGCGCGGCGCTCGTAGGCGTAGCGGGTGACGCGGCTCCGGAAGACGTAGTCCTCCAGGAAGGTGACCGCGCCGGCGTTCTCCATCGCGCCCGCGTTGAACTCCGGCACGAACAGCTGGTCGTACTTGGAGAACGGGTACGGGGTGGCGAACTTCTCGTGGTAGAAGGCGAAACCCTGCTTGGTCTCGGTGAACAGCTTGTCCGCGTCCATATGCTCGGCGAGCGAGGCGCGGCAGTAGATGCCCAGCGGGATCGTGCGGTGTTCGTCGGTGAATTCGTCGCGCCACTCGCTGTACGGGCCGGCGATCAGCGCGACCAGGTACGTCGAGATCCGCTCGGACACCTTGAACACGGTGCGGACGGCCCCTTCGGGGGTCTCCTCGGTGGATTCGACCAGCGCGTTCGAAATGACCTTCCAGTCCTTCGGCGCGACCACGGTGAGCCGGTAGACCGACTTGAGGTCGGGCTGGTCGAAGCAGGCGAACATGCGCTTCGCGTCCGCGGTCTCGAACTGCGTGTAGAGGTAGACGCCGTCGTCGACCGGGTCGACGAACCGGTGCAGGCCCTCGCCGGTGTTCATGTACCGGCAGACCGCGTCCACGACGAGCTCGTTCGATTCGGCGAGGCCGGGCAGCTCGACGCCCTTGTCCTCGACGTACCCGCTGACGTCGAGTTCCGTCCCGTTGAGGACGGCCGACTCGATCCCCTCGGCGACGATGTCGACCCACGACGCTTCGCCGCTTCTGGCGCTGGCGAACTTGATCGTCGTCTTCGACGTGAAGGTCTTCTCACCAGGACCGCCACGGCCGTCGGTCAGATCCAGCTCGATGTCGTAGGACTCGACGTCGAGCAGCTCCGCGCGCAGCTTGGCTTGGTCTCGGGTCAGGTTGGGGGCGGGCACTGGCACCTCTGGTCATCGGTATCGGTTTTGGTTTCCAACTACAGGCATCCAATCATGTCGGGGCCCGTGCTGACGACGGGAACAACGCCGACGGCCGCGATGTTGGCTCGCTGTGTAGCACCCTGTGTGTGTACCGGCCCGCCCAAGACGATGGCACTGGGAGAACCTGATGACCGCCCCGTCCGAGAAGACCAAGGTCGACTTCTACTTCGATCCGATCTGTCCCTTCGCGTGGATCAGCTCGCGCTGGATCCTCGAGGTGGAGAAACACCGCGACCTCGACCTGAGGTTCCGGATCATGAGCCTGTCCGAGCTCAACAGCGGCCGCGACGACCTGCCTGAGCAGTACAAGGAGCTGTTGGCGAGCGGCTGGGGCCCCGTCCGTGTCGCCACCGCGCTCGCGCAGAAGAACGGCGAGGAGGCCCTGCGCGACTTCTACACGGAGTTCGGCACGCGCCACCACAACCAGGGCGACAAGGACATCCCGAAGGTCATCAAGGAGACCCTCGAAGCCATCGGCGCGCCGGCGGAACTTGCCGACGCCGCGGAGTCGGCCGAGTACGACGAAGCGCTCAAAAAGAGTCACTACGAAGGTATGAATCCGGTCGGAATGGACGTCGGCACCCCGACCATCCACATCGACGGCGTCGCCTTCTTCGGCCCGGTGCTCAGCTCGATCCCGCGTGGCGAGGACGCCGTCAAGGTCTTCGACGGCGCCCGCGCGCTGGCGAGCTACCCGGACTTCTTCGAACTGAAGCGCACGCGGTCCGGTGAGCTGAACTTCGACTAAGGGGTCTCCAAGACCGCCTTGGTGACATCGGCGGGGTAGGGAGACCTCGCGACGGCTTCGTCCGTCGTGAGGTCTCCGGCCGCGATCCGGGTCTTGAACGCGACGAGTTCGCGCAACCCGTCACGGTGCTTCTCGATGAAGGCGGTGTCCACGGGGTCCCCGTGCCCGGCCACGATGATCTTCGGCTCCAGCGCGAGGATCGCGTCCATCACGCCGGACCATTCGGCCAGGAAACTGCCGTCGTTGAACGAGAACGCGCTGAAGCCGGCTTCGGCGTTCTCGACCGCGTCGCCCGCGTAGATCACGCCCGCGTCGGGCACGTGCACGAACAGATCGTGATCGGTGTGTGCCCGGCCGAGGAACCGCAGCACGACGGTGCGGCCACCGAGGTCGATCTCGGCGGTGTCGGTGACCGGCTTGTCCGGCAGGGTGATCTCGGTGCGCTCCAGCGCCTCCGCCATCTCCGGGCGGTTCTCGCCGAGGTAGTGCTGGATCCACTTGCGCCGCGCGCCGTCGCCGAAGGTGGTCAGCTCGGCGAGGCACGCTTCGTGCGCCCAGACGTCGCACGGCAGGAACGCCGTCGTGCCGAAGGCGTGGTCGAAATGCGCGTGGGTGTAGACGACCGACCACGGCAGCGGCGTGATCTCCCGGACCGCCGCGGCCAGTTCGGCGCCCTGGTCGACGTCACCGCGGACGTCGACGACCAGGCAGCGTTCACCGCCCACGACCAGGCCGACGGTCAGGTCCAGCTCCTCGTAACGGCGGGCGTACACGCCGTCCGCGAGTTCGAGCCAAGTCACGAATCCTCCAGAATTCCGTTGCGCAGCAACGGGACCGTGCTGCTTGTATCGAGTTCCGCGGCCAGCTTCACGTCGTTCGCGTGCCCGGCCTCGGCGAGTTCACGTCCTGAAGAACACTCGGTCAGCGCTTCGGCGATGTCGATCGCTTTCGCCGCCGTCGCCGCGAGACGGGCTTCGGCGGACAGGCGGCCGTAGCCGTCCAGCGCCGCGACGATCATCCCCGCCCCGAGCTGGTCCTCGACACACGGCCTCAGCGGTCCGAAGGTATTGGCTTCGGTGCGGATGCCGATGCCCCAGCGTTCCCCCGCCGGGATGACACCGATCGGTCGTCCGTCCGCGAGTTCCGCCGCGCGAGTGGCGATGGCGGTCGCGTTGCGCAGGCAGCCCGCCAGCACATGGGCACCGGTCGTGGCGGCGGTGTCGCACAGCGTGGCGCCATTGGGTGAGGGAAGCGCCAGAAGTGTTCCGGAAGGGATTTGCGTCACAGACGAAGGTCGCAACGTCCATTCGTTTTCACCCGCCAGGATGGCACCGCGCGCTTTCGCGGCCTCTTCGCCGCGATGATCGCGCCATCGGACGGGCAGGACCCGGCCGCCGTTGCCCAGTACGAGATCCGTTGTGGTGCAGAAGGAAAGCACATCGACGACGACGAGGACGGCGCAGTCCGCGCCCAAGGCCGCGACGCCCTCGCTTCCCCATTCGAGTCTGATGTCCACCCCCACAGCATGCTCGCCCCGGAACGTGATGGCAGACTCCGCGCTGTGCGTGTTTACCTTGGCTCCGACCATGCCGGTTTCGAACTGAAGAACCACCTCGTGGCCCACCTCAAGGAGCAGGGCCACGACGTCGAGGACGTCGGCCCCTTCGTCTACGACGCGGCCGACGACTACCCCGCGTTCTGCATCGAGGCGGCCCGCCGCGTCGTCGCGGACGAGGGCAGCCTCGGCATCGTCGTCGGCGGCTCCGGCAACGGCGAGCAGATCGCGGCCAACAAGGTGAAGGGCGCTCGCGCCGGCCTCGCGTGGAGCGTCGAGACCGCGAAGCTCACCCGCGAGCACAACCACGCCCAGCTGATCGGCGTCGGCGCGCGAATGCACACCACCGAAGAGGCCACGGAGATCGTCGAGGCGTTCCTCGCGACCCCGCCGAGCCAGGACGAGCGCCACGGCCGCCGCGTCCAGCAGATCCTGGACTACGAGAACACCGGCTGGCCGCCGCCGCTGCCCGAGCACTGACATGCCCGAGGGGCACACGCTCCATCGCCTGGCACGTCTGCACAAACGCCGGTTCGCCGGTCACCCGGTCGAGGTGAGCAGCCCGCAGGGACGGTTCGCCGCCGAAGCGTCCCGTTTGGACGGCCGGGTGCTGGTGAAGGCCGAGGCATACGGGAAGCATCTGTTCCACGACTACGGTCCACACGGGACGGTGCACGTCCACCTCGGCCTCTACGGCACGTTCTCCGACGTGCCGCTGCCCGTTTCCGAGCCGGTGGGGCAGGTGCGGATGCGCCTGGCCGGCCCGACCCATTTCGCCGACCTGCGCGGTCCGACCCGGTGCGAACTCCTCGACGGGGCCCAGGTCGACGCGATCAAGGCGAGGCTGGGCCCGGATCCGCTGCGGCGTGACGCGAAGCCGGACAAGGCGTGGGAGCGGATCTCGCGGTCGAAGACGTCGATCGCGGCTTTGCTGATGGACCAGTCGGTGCTGGCGGGCGTCGGCAACGTGTATCGCGCCGAGGTGCTGTTCCGGCACGGTGTCGCCCCGCTCGTCCCTGGCCGCGCGCTCGATCGCGGGCTGTGGGAGGACATGTGGGCGGATCTCGTGACGCTCATGCGGCACGGTGTCCGGGTGGGACGGATCGACACCGTCGCGCCGGAGCATCTGCCCGAGGTCACGGGCCGCGCGCCGCGACAGGACCGGCACGGGGGCGAGGTCTACGTCTACCGTCGCGAGCGAATGCCTTGTCTCGTGTGCGGGACGGCGGTGCTGCGGAGCGATCTGGCGGCGCGGAACCTCTTCTGGTGCCCGACCTGCCAGCCCGCTTGAGGGATTCGGCGCCTGCTGCGCGTTCCCCTCAGGCCTGGGTGCCGGTGCTCGTGTCGCGAAAGCCACTTTCGGGACATCAGACGTCCCGAAAGTGGCTTTCGCGACACGCCCGTCCGTGCCGGACCAGGCCGTGGTTGATCGGCCGTCCCGTTCGTCAGCGTTGCGAAAGCCACTTTCGCAACGCTGAAGGTTGCGAAAGTGGCTTTCGCAACGTGCTGCGGTGGCCCAACCGCCCGAAACCGGCCCCGAACGCTATGAAAGGTCCTTTCCTTGCAGATTCCGCAAGGAAAGGACCTTTCATAGCGCTTGAAGACCGGCGCTAGAAGTCGAAGCCTCCGCCGTCGAACCCGCCACCATCGAAGCCGCCGCCGTCGAACCCACCGGCGTCCCCGCCCATGTCTCCGCCCGCGTCGCCGCCGGCATCACCGGCGCCGGCGTCCTCCTGGCCCGCGTCGTAACCCGACTCCCAGGCCGACGCGCTCGCGATCCCGGCCATACCGGAGAACATCGCGCTGAACAGCAGCATCGAACCGAGACCCCAGGCACCGGCGACGAGCGCGGGCTTCCACCACGGCTCGCTGTACCAGCCCTGCGGCACTGGACGGCCTGCCACGCGGCCGCCGGGGTAGTAGTGCGGCGTGCGCTGGCTCGGGTCCGGCGAAGCCTCGTAGTGCTCGCCCTCGACGTCGACCGAGCGGTACTCGGTGACCTTGCCCGCCCGATCGCGCTCTTCGCTGCCGGGCAGTTCCGGACCGGGGTCCATGCCCATCGCGAGGCGGGCCGCGCGGACGTAGTAGAGCCCTTCGATGGCGGTCTCGCGCACCAGGCGGGCCTGCTCCACCGTCTGCGCCTGCTCCATCTGGGAGCCCGCCGCGGTGAAACGTTCGGACGCGTCCGCCATCGCCTGCTGGGAGGCGGTGTCCGTGCCGGTGAGGTTCATGACCTGACCGCCGAGTCGTTCGACGAGGCGCCGTGCGTCCGCCTTCGCGTCGTCCAGCTGGCGCTTCTTGGCCGCCGCCTGGGATTTCGCGAAGTAGATGCCGCCGCCGACCACGACGACGAGGAGCACGATCAGGAAGATCGCGGTGCCCATGGGTTCACTCCAGGAATCGTTCGGCCTTTGCCCGGATCAACGCGGGGAACCCGCCGGGGGTTCCCTGAGGACACTGGCGGGTGAAACTAGAACACGTTATAGTTCGGCTCCATGAAGTTCACCCTGTCGATCGCGATGAACCCGCTCGATCAGCTGGGCGAGCTCGCCCGGGCCGCCGAAGAGGCGGGTTTCTCCTCGATCGCGCTCCCGGATTCCCTGTTCTATTCCGAGACGGTCTCGGCCGACTATCCGTACACGCCCGACGGCAGCCGCTTCTGGACCGAAGAGACGCCCTGGGCCGATCCGCTGATCGCGGCCGCGTCGATGGGCGCGGTCACCGAACGGCTCACCTTCTACACCTCCGTGCTCAAACTGGGTTCCCGCAACCCGGTGCTGCTGGCCCGCCAGGTCAACTCGGTCGCGGCGCTGACCGGCGGCCGGTTCGGGCTCGGGCTCGGCGTCGGCTGGTCGCCGGAGGAGTTCCGCTGGTGCGGCGCGCCGTACGAGAAGCGCGGCAAACGCGTGGACGAGGCCATCGAGGTGCTGCGCCTGATCCTCGACGGCGGGATGGTCGAGTTCCACGGCGAGTTCTTCGACTTCGACAAGCTCCGCATGAGCCCGACGCCGCCGTCGCGGGTGCCGTTCTACATCGGCGGGCACACCGACGTGGCGCTGCGCCGGGCCGCCCGCGTCGCCGACGGCTGGTCTTCGGCGATGATGAAGTTCGACGACCTCCGCGACACGATCGCCAAACTGCGCGGGCTGCTGGCCGACCAGGGCCGCGCCGACGATCCCTTCGAGTACCAGGCCGTCTGCATCGACAAATTCGGTCTCGACGGCTATCGCGAGCAGGGCGACATCGGCGTCACCGACATCATCACCATGCCGTGGGTGTTCGACGGCCTCGGTTTCGACGCCGAAGTCGGCCCGAAGCTCGATTCCATCAAGAAGTTCGGCGACGAGATCATCGCGAAGATCGGAGACTGAACCATGGGTGTCGACGTCTGCTGGGATCCGGCCACCGAGCAGCCGCCCGCGCGGCAGGCCGCGTTCCGTTCGATGACCGCGGTCACCGCGGGGGACAAATCAGCCTGGCTCGCGCTCTTCGCCGGGGACGCCGTGGTCGAGGACCCCATCGGCCCGTCGATGTTCGACGAGGAGGGTAAGGGCCACCACGGTCAGGACGGGATCAGCGCCTTCTGGGACAAGACGATCGCGAATGTCGAACGTTTCCAGTTCACCATCCGCGATTCGCACGCGGCCGGTGACGAGGTCGCGAACGTCGGCACCATCACGACGTACCTGCCCGGTGGCTACCGCGTCGACACCGACGGCGTGTTCGTCTACCGGGTGCGCGAGGACGGGCTGATCGTGTCGATGCGCGCGTTCTGGGAGACCGAGCGCGCCATGGCCACGGCCAGGAAGGCCGACGAGTGACACCCGGGTAGGTTCCACGCCATGCGGATCGGCGTGGTCAAGGTCGTGTTCCTGGTCGTTGGCTTCTACGCCTTGGACACGCTGATCTTTCTCCTGCTCGCGTTCGGCGGCGGCTTCCTGCTGGCCGGGATCGACAACGTGCCGCTGTTCATCCTCGCCGCACTCGGCCTCGGGCTGCTGTTCGGCGCCGGGGTCGTGGCGCTCCTGCCGATGCGCCCGGTGCCTTTCGTGCCGAAAGGGGTTCCGCTCTACCGCGACGACGCCCCCGAGCTGTGGGCCACCCTCACCGAACTGGCGGAGACGATCGGCACCCGGCCGCCGGACCAGGTGTGGCTCACCGCCGGGCCGGGGGCGTCGGTGGTCGAGGAGGCGCGGCTGTTCGGGCTGAAACCCGGTCGCCGGTTCCTGTCGATCGGCCTTCCGACGCTTCAGGCGTTCACCCGCGCACAGGCGAGCGCCGTGCTGGCGCACGAGTTCGCCCATTACGCGCAGCTCGACGGCCGGACCAGCGTGACCGGCTACCGCTCCCACGTCGCCGTCGCGCGGATGCTCGACCGTTTTCCCCGGAGCACGATCAACCCGCTGGCGTGGCTGTTCCGCGGCTACGCGCGGCTGTTCGTCCTCACCCAGCGGGTGGCGAGCCGCCGTCGTGAGTACGGGGCCGACCAGGTCATGGGCCGGATCGCCGGACGGGCCGCCGCGCATTCGGCGTTGCGCCTGCACGCGCGGCTCGGCGAGGAGTGGACGCGGTATCTGAGTGTCCACGTCGGACCCGGCGCGGACGTCGGGATGGCCCCCGACGACCTCTACGGCGGTTTCGCCGGAATGCTCGAAGCACGGCGCGAACGACTGGCCACCATGGACGAGCCGATCCGGCCGCCCTCGCGCTGGGACACCCACCCGCCGACGGCGGAACGGTTGTGGGCCTTGGACACCGCGCCCGACAAGTCCGATGTGGACGAACGTCCGGCGCTGGGCCTGCTCGCCGATCCGGTCCGGTCCGCCGCCCGGCTCGAGGAGGCGTCGTTCGACTTCGGTGAGTGCCGTCGTCTCCCCTGGGACACGTATCCGCGTGAGGTGGCACTGGCGCGGCTGAAGGTCGACGCCGAGGCCGCGTACCGGGCCATCGCACGGGCCTCGGGACAGCCAGGCGGAAGCCTCGAAGCGCTGCTCACGCTGCCGGGAGCGGATGTCCCGGAGGACGGGCTCACGGCCGCCATCGTGCTGGCCGCGCTGGACGCGGGCACGATGCGGTTCGTGCACCGGTGGGACGACGAACCGGATTTCGTCCTCGCCGACGGTTCCTTCCTGGACTTCGACCTCGTCGAGGATCTGCTGATCGGCGAGCCCGAGCACGCCGCGCGCGCCCGTGCGGCACTGGCGCGGCTGGGTATCGACCCGGCGGCCGCGAACGGCGGGACGGAGCGGCTCTCGCCGGGTGAGGCCCCGGTGATCGGCGGGCTGGCGAGCGTGAAGTTCGACGACCGGCCAGGCCATCTGGTCATCACCGAACGCGGCCTGATCTTCTCACCCGGCCCGGAGGCCGAGGCGGACTCCGGGAAGGACGCACTGCTCGCGCTGATGGCGCAGGCCCCGTTCGCGGTCGCCGCGCGGGCAGGCGCGGTCTGGTTGCCGTACGAGGAGTTCTCACACGTGGAGAAGCAACGCGACATCCCGCTCAAGGCGACCGTGACCCTCTACAACGGCGTCGAGCACCGGATCCACGCCGTCTACACCGGCTACGTCCACGAGAAGTCGCACGAGACGATCCTCCGGGTGCTCAGGTGAGCCGCTCCGCGCGCCGCTTCAGGTACTGCTTCTCCGGTTCGCTCGCGGTCTTGCCGGCGGCCCGGAGGTAGGCCTCGCGCGCGGATCCGGTGTCCCCGGCCAGTTCCAGCAGGTGCCCGCGGACGGAATCGAGCCGGTGCGTCTGGCTCATCCGGCTGTCGTCGTCGAGGGTGGCCAGCAGTTCGAGGCCCGCTTCCGGCCCGTTGACCTCGGCCACCGCGACGGCGCGGTTGAGCGTGACGACCGGGCCGGGCGAGACCTTTTCGAGGACGTCGTAGAGCGCGAGGATCTGGGGCCAGTCCGTGTCGGCCGCGGTGGCCGCCTCGGAGTGGACGGCGGCGATCGCGGCCTGCACCTGGTACGGCCCGACCGGGCCCGCCGCGAGAGCCTCGCTCACCAGCGAAACGCCTTCGGCGATCATCTCGGCGTTCCAGCGCGAACGGTCCTGCTCGGCGAGAGGGACGAGCGAGCCGTTCTCACCGGCGCGGGCGGAGCGGCGGGCATCGGTCAGCAGCATGAGCGCGAGCAGGCCGGTGACCTCGTCCTCGTCCGGCATCAACCGCCGGAGCAGCCGGGTCAGCCGGATCGCCTCGGCGGTCAGATCCGCGCGGTGCAGGTCGGGGCCGCCGCTGGTCGTGTAGCCCTCGTTGAAGATGAGGTACAGCACTTGGAGGACGACCCGCAGCCGTTCGGCCAGTTCCCCGGCGGGCGGCAGGACGAACTCGGCGCCCGCCTTCTTGATGGTCTGTTTCGCGCGGCTGATCCGCTGGGCCAGCGTCGATTCCGGGACCAGGAACGCGTTCGCGATCTCGCCCGTGGTCAGGCCGCCGACGGCGCGCAGGGTGAGCGCGAGTTGCGACGGCGGGGACAGGGAAGGGTGGCAGCACAGGAAAAGAACGGTGAGCGTGTCGTCCGAATCGGACACAGTGGCCGGAGCGGAGGCCATCAGCGCGTCGTTCTCTTCGCGCCGCCGTCGTGCGCTCTCGCTGCGCCACTCGTCCACCAGCCGCCGGGTGGCGACCGTCGCGAGCCAGGACTTCGGGCTGTCCGGGATGCCCTGCTCCGGCCATTGCTGCGCGGCCGAGAGCAGGGCTTCCTGGACGGCGTCCTCGCAGGCGTCGAACTGCCCGTGCTTGCGCACCAGCAACCCGATGACCTGCGGGGCCAGCTCCCGCAGGAGCGCTTCCACCTGACGATCGTCCTTCACGACGCCAGTCTTACCCCATGCGCGCGGTCAGGCGACGGGGGAGTAGTGCGAAGCGTCGCCTTCGAGGGACTCGCTCGGCACCCCGTCGATCCCCACCGGGACGTCGCCCGCCACGGTCACCCGGTTCAGGCGGCGGGGCAGGTCGTCGTAGTTGTCGACGGCGTAGTGCTGGGTGATGCGATTGTCGAACAGCACCAGCTGGTTCGGCTCCCAGCTCACCCGGACGACGTTCTCCGGCCGGGTCACGTAGGACTGCAGCAGCCGCAGGATGTCCCGCGACTCGCCCTTCGACAGCCCGATGATCCGCTGCGCGAACCCGCCGATGTACAGCCCGCGCTCGCCGGTCACCGGATGCACCCGCACCACCGGATGGACCGTGCGGAACTTCTGTGAGACGAACACCTTGCGGCGTTCCTGCTCCGCCTCGTCGAGGGTTTCCGGCGCCTTCGCGTAGTCGTAGTCGTTGGTGTGCTCGGCGCGCAGCGTGTCCGCGAACGCCCGGAGCGGTTCGGGCAGATCCCGGTAGGCCGCTGCCGAGTTGGCGATCAGCGTCTCGCCGCCGTACGGAGGCACGACCAGGCTGCGCAGTGTGCTGGCCTTCGGCGGGTTGAGCACGAAGGTGACGTCGGTGTGCCACTGGTTCGCGCGGCCCTGCTCGCTGTCGACCGGCAGGATGGCGGGCTCGCCGTCGACCGACGGGACGGTCGGATGCGCCTTGGTCAGCTCGCCGAAGTGCGCGGCGAATCGCTGCTGACCTGCGTCGTCGAGGTCGACGCCCGAGAAGACGAGCGCTTTGTGCTCGTGCAGGGCCTCGGTGACGAACGCGACGGTCGCGGCGTCGAGTTCCTTGGCCGGGTCGACGCCGACGACTTCAGCGCCGATCCTGCCGGTGATCTTGCGAACCTCGACCTGGGTGTTGAGGGCGGTCATGCGGCGTGCTCCTTTACTCGGGTGCGGGTGACAGGGCGGGCGAGGCCGTAGTGGCCCCGCAGAGTCGTGGCGGTGTATTCGGTGCGGAACAGGCCGCGTTTCTGCAGTTCGGGGACCACGAGGTCGACGAAGTCCTCGAGACCACCCGGAAGCGTGGGCGGCATGACGTTGAAACCGTCCGCGGCGCCTTCGGTGAACCAAAGCTCCAGCTGGTCGGCGACCTGCGTGGCGGTGCCGGCGAACACACGGTGCCCCCGGCCGCCCGCTAGCCGCTCGATGAGCTGGCGGATGGTCAGGTTCTCGCGCCTCGCCAGGCCGGTGACCAGCTCGAACCGGCTCTGCGCGCCTTCGGTGAAGGCGCCGACGTCGGGCAGCGGGCCGTCGAGCGGGTACGGCGTCAGGTCGTGGTCGAGCATGGTCGACAGCTGCCGCACGCCATATGCGGGCGTGATGAGGGCGTTGAGTTCGGCCTCGCGCTCCTTCGCCTCGGCCTCGGTGCGGCCCAGGATCGGGCTGATCCCCGGCAGGATCTTGATCTCGTCGGGAGAGCGGCCGTATTTCGCGAGCCTTCCCTTGACGTCGTCGTAGAAAGCCTTGCCGTCGGCGAAAGTCTGCTGCGCGGTGAACACCGCCTCGGCGAAGCGGGCCGCGTACTCCTTGCCTGTCTCCGAAGAACCGGCCTGGACGAGCAAGGGGTGCCCCTGCACGGGACGCGGGATGTTCAGCGGGCCGCGGACCTGGAAGTGCGGGCCGTCGTGGTCGATCGGGTGGATGCGGTCGGTGTCGGCGTAGACCCCGGTCGCTTTGTCGACGACGGCCGCTCCGTCGTCCCAGCTGTCCCAGAGTTTCTTGGCGACTTCGACGAATTCGGTGGCCCGTTCGTAGCGCAGCGCGTGCGAAGGCCTGGCGTCGCGGTTGAAGTTGCGGGCCTCGTCCTCGCCCGCCGACGTCACGATGTTCCAGCCCGCGCGGCCACCGCTGAGGTGGTCGAGCGACGCGAACTTTCTGGCCAGGTGGTACGGCTCGTTGTAGGTCGTCGACGCGGTGGCGATCAGCCCGATGCGCTCTGTCGCCCCGGCCAGCGCCGAAAGCAGCGTCAGCGGCTCGAACAGGGTGTGCGAGTTGTAGCGGACGTGGCCCCACAAGGCGACGCCGTCGGCCAGGAACAGCGAATCCAGCTTGCCGCGCTCCGCCGTGCGCGCGATGTCGACGTAGTGCCGCAGTGTCGCGGCGCGGTGCGGATCCGTGCTGGGATGCCGCCACGCCGCCTCGTGATGACCGTTCGGCATCACGAACGCGTTGAGGTGCAGATGTTTCATGCCTTCTCCTTGACCCGCCAGGTGGAGAACCGCCGCTCCAGTGCGACGAAGCCCGCGTTGATGGCCAGGCCCAGCACCGAAACCGTGATGATCGCGGCGTACATCTGCTGGATCTGGAAGTTGACCTGTGAGTTGTTGATCAGATAGCCGAGCCCGGCCTTGGCGCCGACCATCTCGGCGGCGATCAGGATGAGGATCGAGTACGCCGCCGCCATCCGGATCCCGGTGAAGATGGTCGGTACCGCCGACGGCAGGATCACCTTGCGGAACAGGCTCGGACTCGACAGCCCGAGCGAACGCGCGGCCTTGACCAGCAACGGATCCACGGTGTTCACCCCGGCGATCGTGTTGAGCAGCACCGGCCAGACGCAGGCGTAGACGATCAGCGCGATCTTGGACACCTCGCCGATGCCGAGAAGAAGCGTGAACACCGGGAGCAGGGCCAGCGCGGCGGTGTTGCGGGCCAGCTCCAGCAGCGGGTTCAGGAACTCGGCGAGTGGCCGGTACCAGGCGATCAGCAGGCCGAGTGGCACCGAAATGCCTACCGCGATCACGAATCCGGCGGCGGACCGGCCGAGGCTCGCCAGCAGATGGTCGGCCAGCTGCCCGTTGAGGACGAGCTCCCAGAGGGCGGCGAGGTCTTCCGACAACGGCGGCAGGAAGGTCCTGGTGCTTTCGTCGAGGACGTATCGGGGAGCGAGCTCCCAGACGGCGAGGAAGAGCAGGATCGCCGCCGAACTGCGGAAAGCCTTGCCGATCCGGTTCTTCTTGTAGGGCTTCTCGGCTGTTTTCGGTCCAGTGTGGACTTTCGGCGCTTCGAGTGTCGCGGTCATGCGGCCCTCCGGATCTCGTCGTGCAGCAGTTCCCACAGCCGGTGGCGATGGGCCACGAACGCGGGTGCCGAGCGCAGGTCGTCGTTCGAGCGGTCACCGAGGTCGATGTCGACGAGGGCCTTGAGCCTGCCCGGCCGCGACGTCAGCACGGCGACCTTCTGTCCCAAGTAGACGGCTTCTTCGATGCTGTGGGTGATGAAGACGATGGTCTTGCCGGTGCGCAGCCAGATCCGCCGCAGTTCCTCCTGCAGCAGTTCGCGGGTCTGGGAGTCCAGCGCGGCGTACGGCTCGTCCATCAGCAGCACGTCCGGGTCGTAGGCGAGGCTTCTCGCGATCGCCACGCGTTGTTTCATGCCGCCGGAAAGCTGGTGGGGGAGGTGGTCTTCGAAGCCGGAAAGCCCGACCAGGTCGAGGAATTCCCGTGCTCGCTCGGCACGCTGCCGCTTGTTCAGGGTGCCGCCTTCGAGGCCGAACTCGACGTTGGCGTGGGCGGTGCGCCACGGGAACAGCGCGTACTGCTGGAACACGACCCCGCGGTCCAATCCCGGCCCGGTGACCGGTTTCCCGTCGATCAGGACCTCGCCGGAGGTGGGTTTCGCGAGCCCGCCGAGCAGATCGAGCAGCGTGGACTTGCCGGAACCGCTGGGGCCGACCAGCGAGAGGAATGTGCCGTCCTCGATGTCGAGGGAGACGTCGTCCAGCGCGGTCAGCGTGCCGAAGGTCTTGGTGACCGAGCGGAGACTGATCTTGGCGGTCATGCGCCACCGCCTTCGCGGTACGGGTTGAATTCGTTGGTGTAGATCTTCTCGAGGTCGACCTGGTCGTTCTTGATGAAGCCGGACTGCTTGAGCCAGCCGGTCCAGAGGGTGTAGTCGTGGTCGGAGATCAGCCCGCCCTTGGTGACGCCGGTGCTCTTCCAGTACTTGAGCGTGTCGGTGTTCTCGTTGCGGCCGCGGTTCTGGATGATCTTGGTGAACCGCGCGATCACCTCGTCGCGTGGTGTGGTGCGCGCCCATTCGATCGCCTTGGCCACGCCGGTGACGAAGGTCTTCGTGGTCTCCGGGTACTTCTTGATGAAGTCGGTCCGCAGCACGTACGGCCCGCCGTTGTAGGGGCCGAACGCCTCCACGTCCTTCACGATGGGCCGCACGCCGCCTCCGGCGAGGGCGCGGTCCTGGAGGACGCCGTTGAGCGCGGCGACGTCGATCTGGCCGTTACGCAAGGCTTGTTCGGTGTTGATCGGCGGCAGGACGACGAGCTGCACCTGGTCGATCTCGGCGTCGGAGAGGCCGTTGCGTTTGAGCCAGGTGTCGAGGGCGGCCTCCAGGTTCGCGCCGACGGTGTTGACGCCGACCTTCTTGCCGATGAGGTCGCGCGCCGTGCGGATCGGGCTGTCTTCCTTGACGTAGAAGCCCAAGAAGGTCTTCTCGTCGGAGCCGTAGTAGTTGACGACGGCCTTGATCGGGGCGCCGGCGTCGACGAGTTTGGCGACCGCGCCGGTGAAGGCGCCGCCGAAGTCGGTCTGGTCGGTCGCGGCGGACTGGATGTCCTGCGGCCCGCTGATCGTGTTGCCGACCCACTTGAGTTTGACCGGGCCGAAGTACCCGAGGTCCTCGGCGAGTTCGGGGAAGGTGACGTTGTTCGCCGACCCCTGGTAGCGGAGTTCGAGCTTCTCCGGCTGCCCGGCCACGCCCGCCGGAGTGGCGGAGGCGCCGCAGCCGGACAGCGCCAATCCGGCGATGAGCGCGGCGATCAAGGGCACTGGTTTCTTCACGGTGGGCTCTTTCGTTCGGGTATGCGTCGTTGAAGAAGATTCTTCGCAGGCCCGCGACGAGCGTCAATTTTGCGATTTAGTGAAGTAACTCAGGAGGCGTTGGCGAGGTTCGTGAAAAGCGGATCCCCGTAGAGGGCGTTCAGCATGACCGCCGCGCCCGCCGTCGCCAGCTCGGTGCCCGGAAAGCTCGACGCGGCAACGTTTTTCTCGGCGTCCTGGCAGACCCAGGAGCGCTGGGAGACCTCGTCCCGGATCGTGGAAAGGCAGCCTTCGACGTCGCGTACACTCTGGTCGAGCACGATGAGGATTTCCGGATTGAGGACGTCGAAGAGCAATGCGGCGGCCTGTCCGATGATTCTCGCGCGTTCATGGAAAAGGGCGACGGCACTTTTGTTTCCCGATGCCGCCAAACGGAGTACGTCGGCGAAGATCGGTTTTTCGACGATTCGTGCTTCGACGGCCTTGCGGGCGACCGTGCGCTCCGAAACGGTGGCTTCGAGACAACCGGATCGGCCGCAGCGGCACGGTTCCTCGCTGTCGTCGACCCGCAGATGCGCGACGGCGCCCGCCGCCGACCGCGGTCCATGATGGACGGTGTCACCGGTAGCGAAGGCGGCGTCGACCACGTTGCCGGTGAACAACTGCACCACACTGCGGCGCGCTCTCGGTTGCCCCAGCAGGCGTTCGGCGTGGATGAGCGCCCGCGAATGCCCGTCGACCCGGACGTCGAGACCGGTGACCTCGGTGAGCAGATCGCGCAACGGGACCCCGTGCCAGCCGAGCAGACCGTGCTCCACCACCGTCCCCGAAGACTCGTCGACCCAGCCGCCGGTCGCCACCCCCAACCCGAGCGGCGTCCGCTCCGGCGCGTGTCCGACGAGGAGGTCGTCGAGCAGCTCCGCGATCTGCGCGGCCTGTACGGCGGGCTCGGCGCCGTGATGCGGGGTTTCGTGCTGTGCCAGCACTTTCCCGCGTAGGTCCAGCAGCCCGACGGTGAGATGGTCGACCGCGACATGCGCTCCGCACACCACGAACCGCCCCGTGTCGAGGTCCACGGGCACGAACGGCCTGCCGACCGCGCCGGCGACCTCGGGCAGCTCGGTGAGGAACCCGCGGCGCATCAGTTCCGCCACATGCCCGGTGACGGCCGCGGCGCTCAGCCCGGTGCGGCGCGCGATGGTGCTGCGCGCGATCGCCCCTTCGTCCAGCACCACGCGGATCACCGCGCTGGCACTGGCGCTCCGCCTGCCGGTCACGGTGCCGATGTTCGCAAGCGGGTGCCGGTGGGCCTAGGGCTCTCACGATCCGGGAGTGCTCAGCCTTCGGAGGAATCGTGCGCTGCGTTCGCAGTGGTCCTCGTATCCCCGCGCGCGATAGAAGGCGTGCGCGGCGGTCCGGTGGCGGGAGCTGGTGACCTCCATGGTGTCGCAGCCCAAGCGCAGCGCCTCCGCTTCAGCCGCGGCGACCAGCTCGCGTCCGATGCCCGAGCCTCGCCGGGTCTCATCCACCACCAGGGCCACGATCCGCCCGCCGGAACCCGGCCGCTCGAGAAGCGGGATCGCGACGACCGCGACGACACCGACCACCTCGTCGTCCACCTCGGCGACGAACGCCGCACCCTCGGGATGGCGGGCCCAGCGTTCGAGCCGTCCGCGCACGTCGGTCTCGTCGTTGTCCGGGTAACCCAGCTCGGTGAGGAGTGCGGTCACGGCTGGGGCGTCGGCGGTGCGGGCGTGGCGGATCTCCATGATCGCCATTAAAGCCGAGCCGGGTGAGGTGTGACGCTGCGTGCGGGGTGTGTGGAAACAGGGACGTTGAGTGTCCCTCTTTCCACACACCTGTCGTGACCGGTCCGGTCACGCCGGACTGTGTGGATTTCGATGTCGCCGGTCCGCGTCGAGCGACCGTGCGCGGAGGCCGTGCTTTACCCGATGTGCGAAGAAAACTCGCCGAAGCGCTAGGGCCCTACGCCGTCTGGTCCGGGTCCGTGTTGGCCAAGACCTCGCAGTCGCAATACCCGCCGGCGTCCCCGAGAGCCTCCCGGAGCGTCGGCCAGTCCATACCCCGCTCCAACGCCCATACCTCGGTCAGCCGGAGGCTGTGGTCGCAGCCTTCGGCGCCAAGCTGCTCATCCAGCCAGTCGTACAACGCGTCCAGCTCGGCACGATCAAGCCCCAGAGCACTCCAGGCGCCGACACGCTGCTGCTCCCTGTACGCGTTGCGCAAAGCCTTGCGCCGCGCCGCCTCGCCCGGATCCACGAGCACAGTGTGCATCACACGTGATCAACGTTGAAACAGGCCTTAGGCCGCGTTCTGCTCGGCGGCGAGGCGGCAGTGAAAATCCTCGCTCCGCCGCTCCGAACGAGGTGTTCATGCAGGTCCAAGACCTTGAGTCGGGCTGACAGGATTTGAACCTGCGACCCTCCGCTCCCAAAGCGGATGCGCTACCAAACTGCGCCACAGCCCGTGACTTCCCCGATCTCCCGGGGGGTGTGCGCACAGCCTAGCGGGTCACGCTAAGCTGTTTTCGCACCCGGTACTCCGGGGGCACGCGGGTGTAGCTCAATGGTAGAGCCCTAGTCTTCCAAACTAGCTACGCGGGTTCGATTCCCGTCACCCGCTCCATCGCTCCACAACAGAACCCGCAGGCGTCTGGCCTGCGGGTTCTTTCGCGTCCGGGCGTCTCGAAGGGCACCTTTGAGACCTCTAACGTCTCAAAGGTGCCCTTCAGGACATCCCCGTGCAGCCCCCCGTGAGTGACGCTTCGGGTCAGCGTCGAGGTTCCCTGCGGTCTGGCGATCTCGCGTGATCAGCTGGACGACACGCGTGATCAGACGGACGACACATGTGATCAGACGGACGACACGCGTGACTGGACGGACGACACGCGGCGGCCCGGCCGCGAGCGTGTGTCGTCCGCCTGATCACGCGAGTCGGCCATCCAGACACGCGTGTCGTCCAGCTGATCACGCGTGTCGTCCGTCCAGTCACGCGAGACCACCTGGACCGAAGGCTCAGTCCGCGCCGGAGTCCGAGTCGTCACCGGCGCCCGCCACGGCCTGCGAGAGTCCGCTGGAAGCGGCATCCGCCTCCAGGTGCGCGGCGATCAGGTCCAGCAGCTTGTCCGTGTCGACCGGCTTGGTCACGTAGTCGTCCGCGCCCGAAGCGAGCGTCCGCGCCTTGTCCTCCGCGGTCGCCTTCGCCGTGACGGCGATCACGGGCAGGTCTTCGTGCGCGGCCTCGGCGCGGATGGCGGTGATCGTGGCGTTGCCGTCCAGTTCCGGCATCATCACGTCCATCAGGACGAGCGCGGTGTCCTCGTGCCGTTCCAGCGCCCGGATGCCGGCGACGCCGGTCTCGGCGTAGATGACCTCCAGGCCGTTGCGCTCCAGCACGGCTGCCAGCGCGAAGACGTTCCGGAGGTCGTCGTCGACGATCAGGATCTTCTCGCCGTGGAACCGCTGTGACGGCGCGGAAGGGGCCACCTGCGGCACCGCCATGATCAGCGGGACGCCGCCGGCCGCGGCGGTGGTCGGGACGACCAGGTTCGACGCGCTCACCGGCAGGTACAGCGTGAACGTGCTGCCCTTGCCGGGTTCGCTGCGGACGCGCAGTTCGCCGCCGAGCAGTTCGGTCAGCTGCTGGCTGATCGACAGGCCGAGCCCGGTGCCGCCGTACTTGCGGCTGGTGGTGCCGTCGGCCTGGCGGAACGCGTCGAAGATGATCGCGAGTTTGTCCGGCGCGATGCCGATCCCGGTGTCCTCGACGGCGAACGCGAGAACGCCGGGGGCGTTGCGGAGCGAGTCGGCTTCGACCTCGCCGGGATCGGCCATCCGGATGTGCAGGCGCACGCCGCCCTCGTCGGTGAACTTCGCCGCGTTGGACAGCAGGTTCCGCAGCACCTGCTGTACGCGGTGTTCGTCGGTGTGGATCGACGAAGGCACCGGCGGGTCGATCAGGACGGCGAACTCCAGGCCCTTGTCCGAGGTGAGCGGACGGCAGATCGATTCGACGTACTCCACCAGTTCGGGCAGCGTGACGTCCGACATCTGCAGGTCCAGATGACCGGCCTCGACCTTGGCCATGTCGAGGATGTCGTTGATCAGCTGCTGCAGGTCGCTGCCCGCCGAGTAGATCGTCCGCGCGAACTGGACCTGCTTCTCCGACAGGTTCCCGTCCGGGTTCTCCGAGAGCAGTTTCGCGAGGATCAGCGCGCTGTTGAGCGGAGTCCGCAGTTCGTGCGACATGTTCGCCATGAACTCGGACTTGTACTGCGACGCCATGGTCAGCTGCCCGGCACGTTCTTCGAGCTCCTGCCGCGCCTGTTCGATCTCGCTGTTCTTGACCTCGATGTCGCGGTTCTGCTGTGCCAGCAGCGCCGCCTTCTCCGCCAGATCCGTGTTGGACCGGCGCAGTTCCCGTTGCTGCGCCTGCAACTGCTCCGACCGGGCGCGCAGTTCCTGTGCCAGGCGCTGGGATTCGGTCAGCAGTGCCTCGGTGCGGGAGTTCGACTGGATGGTGCTGACGTTGACCGCGATGGTCTCCTTCAGCTGCTCCAGCAGGTCGATGTGGACGGTGCTGAAGGCGTTGATGGTCGCCAGTTCCAGCACGCCGAGCACCTCGCCCTGGAACAGCACCGGCAGCACGATCACGTTCACCGGAGCGGCCGAACCCAGCCCGGACGAGATGAGCGCGTACTCCGGCGGCGCTTCGTGGACCAGTATCGTGCGGCGGTCGACGGCGGCCTGCCCGATGAGCGACTCGCCGGGGGAGAACCGCAGCCCGGTCTGGGATTTCGCCAGCCCGTAGGTCGCGATGCTCTCCAGGACCACCTCTTCCTGTTCGTCCTCACGGGCGAGGAAGAACGCGCCCTGCTGCGCGGACACGAGCGGGGTCAGCTCGGACAGGATCAGCGACGCCACCGACGCGAGATCGCGGTGCCCCTGCATGAGCGCGGACAGCCGCGCGAGGTTGGTCTTGAGCCAGTCCTGCTCGCGGTTCGCCCGGGTGGTCTCCTTCAGGTTCGCGATCATCTGGTTGATGTTGTCCTTGAGCTCGGCCACCTCCCCGGACGCGTCGACGGTGATGTGCCGGGTCAGATCGCCGGCGGTCACCGCGGTCGCCACCTGCGCGATCGCCCGCACCTGGGTGGTCAGGTTCCCGGCCAGCTGGTTCACGCTTTCGGTCAGCCGCGACCACGTGCCCGCGACACCGGGCACCTCCGCCTGGCCACCGAGCGTGCCGTCCGTGCCGACCTCGCGGGCGACACGGGTGACTTCGGAGGCGAAGGCCGAGAGCTGGTCGACCATCGTGTTGATGGTGGTCTTGAGTTCGAGGATCTCGCCGCGCGCGTCGATGTCGATCTTCTTCGACAGATCGCCCTGCGCCACCGCGGTAGTCACCGTCGCGATGCTCCGCACCTGGCCGGTCAGGTTGTCGGCCATGACGTTCACGTTGTCCGTCAACGCCTTCCACGTGCCCGCCACGTTCGGCACGCGGGCCTGGCCGCCGAGGATGCCTTCCGTGCCGACCTCGCGGGCGACGCGGGTGACCTCGTCGGCGAACGCGCGCAGCGTCTCGACCATGCTGTTGATCGTCTCGGCGAGGACCGCGACCTCGCCCTGCGCGTCGATCGAGATCTTCTTCGAGAGGTCGCCGTTCGCCACCGCCGTCGTCACCGTGGCGATGCTGCGCACCTGGTCGGTGAGGTTGGTGGCCATGACGTTGACGTTGTCCGTCAGGTCTTTCCAGGTCCCGGCGACGCCGCGCACCTGCGCCTGGCCGCCGAGCTTGCCCTCGGTGCCGACCTCGCGGGACACCCGGGTGACTTCGTCGGCGAAGGCCGAGAGCTGGTCGACCATGATGTTGACGGTGTTCTTGAGCTCCAGGATCTCGCCGCGCGCGTCGACGATGATCTTCTGGGTCAGGTCGCCCTTCGCGACGGCGGTGGTGACCTGGGCGATGTTCCGGACCTGGTCGGTCAGGTTCTTCGCCATGAAGTTGACGTTGTCGGTGAGGTCTTTCCAGGTCCCGGCGACGCCGGGCACCTGCGCCTGGCCGCCGAGCCGCCCGTCGCTGCCGACCTCGCGGGCGACGCGGGTGACCTCGTCGGCGAACGCGGACAGCTGATCCACCATGGTGTTCAGCGTGTTCTTGAGTTCGAGGATCTCGCCCTTGGCGTCGACGGCGATCTTCTGCGACAGGTCGCCCTTCGCCACCGCCGTCGCCACCTGGGCGATGTTCCGGACCTGCGCGGTGAGGTTGTTCGCCATGAAGTTGACCGACCCGGTGAGGTCGCGCCACGTCCCGGCGACACCGGGCACCTGCGCCTGGCCGCCGAGCTGACCTTCCGTGCCGACCTCGCGCGCGACTCGCGTGACCTCGTCGGCGAACGACGAGAGCTGGTCGACCATCGTGTTGACGGTCGTCTTGAGCTCCAGGATCTCGCCGCGCGCGTCGACCGTGATCTTCTGCGTCAGGTCGCCCTTCGCCACCGCGGTGGTGACCTGGGCGATGTTGCGGACCTGGTCGGTGAGGTTGTCGGCCATCTGGTTCACCGAATCGGTGAGCCCGCGCCAGGTGCCCGCCACACCCGGCACGGAGGCCTGGCCACCGAGCCGGCCTTCGCTGCCGACCTCGCGCGCCACCCGCGTGACCTCGTCCGCGAACGAGGACAGCTGGTCGACCATGGTGTTCAGCGTGTTCTTGAGTTCGAGGATCTCGCCCTTGGCGTCGACGTTGATCTTCTGCGAAAGGTCGCCCTTCGCCACCGCCGTGGCCACCTGGGCGATGTTGCGGACCTGGTCGGTCAGGTTGTCCGCCATCAGGTTCACCGAGTCGGTGAGGTCGCGCCACGTGCCCGCCGCGCCGGGGACCTGCGCCTGGCCGCCGAGCCGGCCTTCGCTACCCACCTCGCGGGAAACCCGGGTCACTTCGTCAGCGAACGACGAGAGCTGGTCGACCATGATGTTGACGGTGTTCTTGAGCTCCAGGATCTCGCCGCGCGCGTCGACGTTGATCTTCTGGGTCAGATCGCCCCGCGCCACCGCGGTGGTCACCTGGGCGATGTTGCGCACCTGGTCGGTCAGGTTGCTGGCCATGACGTTGACGTTGTCGGTGAGATCACGCCAGGTGCCCGCCACACCGGGGACCTCGGCCTGGCCGCCGAGCCGTCCTTCGGTGGCGATCTCGCGGGCCACTCTGGTGACCTCGGTCGCGAACCGCGAAAGCTGCTTGATCAGGCCGTTGACCGTCTTCGCGACTTCGGCGAACTGACCCTGCAGCGGCCGCCCGCCGACTTCCAGCGGCATCGGCTCGGACAGATCGCCCTCGGCGACCGCCCCGAGGACGCGGTTGAGCTCGGCCGTGGGCCTGCTCACGTCCTCGATCAGGCCGTTGACGACGTCGACCGCGGTGGCCCAGCCGCCGGGGCCGATCTCGGCCGCCACCCGCTCGGTCAGCCTGCCTTCCTTGCCGACCGCCTCGCGGACGCGCAGGAGTTCGGTCACCAGTCGCTGGTTCCGCTCGGCGATGTCGTTGAAGGCGCCCGCGAGCTGGGCCGCGAGCCCGTCGCCGTGCGCCACGAGCCGCCGGCGGAAGTTGCCGTCCCCGAGGTCACGAGCCGCCGCGAGCAGGCGTTCCAGGGTGGCTTCGTCCACCTGGCCGCCACCACCTTCCACGGGGATCCGGTCCCTTTGGGAGTGCTGTGTCATCTGTGTCGACCCTCTCCACCACGCATGCCAAGCCATGGTCGTCGCATCAGCGTGCCATGATTCGACCTACACTTCGAGCCAGTCCGCCCGCTCACACTGCGCTACCCGCAAGGCAGGAGGAGGTCCGGGAATGGTGTCACGGCCCGCCCCGGCCTCGACGTCGCTCCCCTCGGAGTCGTCGCCCCCGACGAGCGAGGGAGCCCTGCCCGAATCCGGGCGGTTCTGGCGCGAGCTGCTCGAAGACGTCCGTGACGCGGTGCTGGTGCAGGACGTCGGCGGCGCGCTGCGCTGGTCGAATCCCGCCGCCCGCGAGCTGTTCGGCGGCGGCCGCCCGATACTGACCGCCGAAGGTCCCGACGTCGGGCATGTCGAGCACACCGGCCGCCGGTTCCCGGCCCGGATCCGGACGTTGCCCGGCGGCTGGCACGCGTGGACGGTGACCTCCGCGGTCGCGGCCGACGGCCCGCGCGTGGACGGCTTCCTCGCCGCTTCGGCGCCCCGGCTCGCCTCCGCGCGGGGGCGGCACGGGACGGCGAAGGCGATCGCCGAGCTCGCCGCGGCCGAGCTCGCGGACTGTGTCTTCGTGCTGCTGCCGACCACTCGCGGCCGGTGGGAGTGGTGGAGCTGCGATCACCGCACCACTCACGGGCACGGCCGGATCAGGCGCGTTCCCGCCCAGCTGGCGCCGGTGCTCGCGGGCACCTTCGCCTCCACGGACGAACTCGAGGCCAAGGCGGTCCCGGAGGAGGAGATCGCGGCCCTGCCTGCGATCGTCGCGGAACGGCTCGCCGTCCATTCGTCGGTGACGGTCGTCTCACTGGGCTTCGACGGCGGCTCCGGAGGAGTCACCGGCGCGGTGGTGCTCGGCAGGCGCGGCGCGCCCGCGTTCGGCGAGGACCACCCGCGAGCGGTGACCGAGTTCGCCCGCGCCGCCGGGACGGCGCTGGCGAACGCGCACCGCTACGCCCGCCAGGAAGAAGCCACTCGCGGCCTGGAGACCACGCTGCGCCCGACGCCGCCACCGGACGTCCACGGTGCCAAGTTCGACGTCTGGTACGAGCCCTCGGGCGGCCTGCTCGACGTCGGCGGCGACTTCTACGACGTCCTGCCGCGCGAAGACGGCGGCGCGATGTTCGTCCTCGGCGACGTCTGCGGCAAGGGTGCCGAGGCGGCCGCGCTCACCGGCCGGGTCCGGCAGACCCTCGCCGCGCTCGACCTCGTCGAGCACGACAACACGACGTTGCTGAGCCTGCTGAACTCCCTGCTCATCACCGGCGGCAGCGGCCGGTTCGCCACCCTGGTGCTCGGTTCGGTGCTGGCGGGCGAAGACGGTCTCGGCGTCACGCTGGCCTCCGGCGGGCATCCCGCGCCGCTGGTGGTGCGCCGCCGCGGCGGGGTCGACGAGATCACCCTGCCCGGCACGCTGGTCGGGATCTCCCCGCAGGCCCGGTTCGCCGAGACCGCCATCCGGCTGGCCGAGGGCGACGTCTGCCTGCTCTACACCGACGGGATCACCGAAGCGCGGCACCACGAGCGGCCGTCGGACCTGTTCGGGGACGAACGGCTGCGTGACCTGCTGGCGGGCTGCCAGGGGATGTCCGGCCGCCAGGTCGTCGCCCGGATCCGTTCCGCGGTGCGGGAATGGCTCGGCAGCGGGACGCACGACGACATCGCCGTCCTCGCCATCGAAGCCTCACGACCCGTTCAGTAGCCGCACCACCGCCCGCTCCACGATGTCGCGGGCCTCGTTCGGATCGGCCACCTTCTCCGCCTTCCGCGCCGCGCGCGCGATCGTCCGGTCTTCGTGGTAGGCGGTGACCACCCGAGGGTCCACATAGGACCGCCGCGCCACGGCGGGCGTGTTGCCGAGCCCCTCGGCCACCTCGGTCATCACGGTTTTCTCCACGCGTTTCAAACCGCGCTGGCTGGATGGTTTCTCCAGCCCCGCGAAGGCCGAAGCGGCCAGGACGGTGGCGTTCCAGGTGCGCAGATCCTTGGCGGTGAAACCGTCGCCGACGATTTCCCGGAGCCGGTCGTTGATGTCGTCGGCCTTCACCTCGTGCCAGCCGTCACCGTCGCGGTAGGCGAGCAGGCGCACTTCGCCGCCTCTCACCCGCCGGAGGGAGCGGACCAGCCGTACCAGTGCCTCGTCCCGCAGCCGGACCTTCCGCTGGATGCCGTGTTTCGCGGGGTAGTCGCACACCAGGCATTCGCCGCGGAGCTCGACGTGCTCGCACAGCAACGTCGCCACCCCGTGGGTGCCGTGCTCGTCGGCGTAGCTCTCTCCGCCGGTGCGGAAGACCCCGAGGTCGATCATCCGCAGGGCGCCGGCGAGCACGCGTTCCCGTTTCAGGCCGCGAGAGTCGAGATCCTCCTGGACCGTCTCGCGCAGCTTGGGCAGCTTCCGCGCCAGCGCGAGGACGCGATCGTGTTTCTCCTCGTCCCGGGCCCGTCGCCATTCGGGGTGGTAGAGGTACTGCTTCCGCCCGGCGTCGTCGATCCCGACCGCCTGGATGTGGGCGTTCTCGTGCGGGGAGATCCACACGCGCCGCCACGCGGGCGGTATCGCGAGCGCGTTGATCCGCTCGATCGTCTCCCCGTCCTTCAGCGACTCGCCGTCCGGGGTCAGATAGCCGAAGCCACGACCTCTGCGCCGCCTCCGGATACCGGGGGTCGCCAGGTCCGCTCGCCGAAGTCGCATGCGGGCAGATACCCGCCGCGGCGGGAGTTCATACCCATGGTTCGGCGGTCGCGGTCCGGGGTAGTCCGAAAGCGACTACGACCTCAGGAGGGAACCCGATGGCGACATCGCTGAACGGACACCGCGTGGCCATCCTCGCCGCGGACGGCGTGGAGCAGGTCGAGCTGGTCGAGCCGCGCAAGGCGGTCACCGACGCCGGGGCGACGGCCGAAGTCGTCTCGCTGGAGCCCGGCGAGATCCAGGCCATGAACGGCGACATCGACAAGGCCGAGAAGTTCACCGTGGACCGGGTCGTCAAGGACGTTACGGTCGCCGACTTCGACGCGCTTGTGCTGCCCGGCGGCACGATGAACCCGGACAACCTGCGCGCGGACGAGGACGCCGTCCGCTTCGTGCGCGACTTCGTGAACAGCGGCAAGCCCGTCGGCGTGATCTGCCATGGGCCGTGGACGCTGGTCGAGGCCGACGTCGTCCGCGGCCGCACGCTCACGTCGTATCCCAGCATTCGCACCGACATCCGCAACGCCGGCGGAACCGTCGTCGACCAGGAGGTCGTCACCGACGGCAACCTCACGTCGAGCCGCAATCCGGACGACCTGCCCGCCTTCTGCGCCGAGATCGTCGCCCGATTCGCCGGATAAACGAGTGGCGCGCGTCACAGAACTGAGGGATCGTGGTGGCGGGGAAGGAGGTGCCGCGATGACCGTGCATGCCAGACGCTACGGCCGCTGGTGCCGTGAGCATTTCGAGACCGAGCATGAGCCGGAACGGACGCGGCCCGCGGAGACCACGGCCGCCCCGGAGGTCACGGACGCCCAGGCCGAGCAGGCCCAGGCGGGTGACGCCCCGGAGGGGAGACCGGGCTCGCTCAACTGAGGGAGCGCCGGTACCAGACCCGCTTCGGGCCGGGGAGGCCGATCCGCGAGACCAGGTCGGTCACCACGCCGCCGATGATCAGCCACAGCAACGCGGCGAGACCGTCGTTGAACAGGGTGCGGAGTTTGAGGCCGTCCGGGGTGAACAGGTTCCGCAGGCCGAGTGAGACGGCGCGCGACCACTGGTCGATCAGCTGCGCGAACCCGTTCCCCGGGTTGGCTTCGCCGAACACCAGCAGGATGTGCACGAGCAGCACCAGCGCGGAGATCCAGCACACCGCGTGGACGACGGCGTTGACGACCCGCACGACGCGGATCCTGCCGGGTGTCCGTTCGACGATTTCTTCTTCCTGCGGCTCTCGCGGGTCGTTGATGTAGGTCATCGCCGTCTCCCATCATCGTCCACAGTGGACACCCGTACCGTGCGGTCGCTCAGCCGGGTGGGCCGGGCCTGCTGCTCCTCGTCGTCGGCGGGCCGGGCTTGGTCTTGCTCGGCTTGCCCGAGGTGCTCTGCCGGTCGCTTGCGGCGGTCGTGTCCCTCGGCGCGGAGGTGGCCTCGGTGCTCCGGGCGCCTGTCGGATCCGCGCCGGAAGCCGGGACCGCTTCGGTCACCACGACGGTGCCGTTGCTCGCCTTCGGGCCGCGGGTGGGCACCTCGACGGCCTCCGAAACCTGCGGTCCCGGGCCTGCCACCGGTCCCGAAGTGCTGGTCACCGCCGGGGGGACCATCCCTTCCGGCTGGATCGGTGCGGGCGTTCCCGTCTGGTTGAAGGCCAGCATGACACCGAGGGTGATCGCGGCGGCGGGCGCGGTGACGGCGGCGACCACCGCCGCCCGTTTACGGGCCGCGGGTGCGAGACGGACCACCTTCGTCCCGGTGGAATCCTCCAGCAGGATCCGGGAAATGGCTGCGGCCGTCGGACGCTGCGCCGGCTTCCGCGCGGTCATCCCGCGCAACAAGGTAGTCATGGTCACCGACAACCCGCCTGGAATCCGGGGCGGCCGGTGCAGCCTGCCGACCGCGGCCTCGACCGGTGTCCCGGTGTACTCCCGCTCGCCGGACAGGCATTCGAGCAGCACGAGGCCGAGCGAATAGATGTCGGCGGGCGGGCCGACGTTCTCGCCGCGGACCTGTTCGGGCGCCATGTACGCCGCCGTGCCGACGACGCCGCCGGTCTCGGTCACCCTCGTCGCGTCGAAAGCGTGCGCCACGCCGAAGTCGCCGATCAACGGGCCGTCGCCGTCGATCAGGATGTTCGCCGGTTTCAGGTCACGGTGGGTGATGCCGTGCGCGTGGACGTGCGCGAGCGCGTCGGTCAGCCGGGCGGCCAGTTCGACGACCTCGTCCTGGGAGAGCGGGCCGGACCGCAGGCGCTGGGCCAGGTTCGGGCCCTCGACCAGTCGCATCGTGAGGTAGGTGTAGCCGTCGTCGGAGCCCGCGTCGTACAGCGGGACGAGGCCGGGGTGGCGGACCGCGCTGAGGGTCTGGATCTCCTGCTCCCGGCGGCGCTCGTCCCTGGCCATCGTGTCCGCGTGGAACAATTTCAGCGCGACTTCGCGCCCTTCGCGCAGGTCCCAGGCGCGGAACACGCGCGCGGTCGCGCCGCGGCCGAGCAGCTCGCGGACCTCGTACCGGCCGGCGAGCCTGCGTGGCAGATGGTCCGGGTCGTGGACGTTCAGGCTGAACCGGCGCTGAGTGGTCCCGGGGTCTTCTTCTTCATCACCACCAGCACGCGCACCCGCGTCGTCCATCGGTGCTACCTCCGTCTCACCGGCCGAACGCCGTATACCCGGTCCGGCCCCGGGCGAAACAAGATTTGCGAGAGTACCGGAGATGAACGGAGGGTTCACTTCGAGCGACGGGCAACCCGGGCGGGGGCCGGACGTCTCGTGGTCATGAAGCCGAACCGGTGGGCCGCGCTCGCCGCCACCGCACTGACCGCCCTGGCCGTCTTCACTCCGCCCGCCGCCGCCGAGGCGCCGGTGCCCGAGGGTTTCGCCCCCGCGTCGACCAGTTGGACCGGGCCGCGGCACGGATTCGTCCTCGGGTTCTCGCCGTGCGGGAAACCCGGATGGTGCGCTTCGCTGCTGGCGACCACCGACGGCGGGAAGCGGTGGCGCCGCGTCGGTGAACCGCCGATCTCCTTGCCGGACAACCACAATCAGGTCAAACTCACGGTGATCGACGGGCGCGACGCGTTCCTTTCCGACGGCACCCGGCTGCTCGCCAGCCACGACGGGGGCGTCAAATGGTCCGAGGTCCGCCTCGCCGGTGCCCGGGAACCCTTCTATATTTCGAAAATCGCCGAATCGGGACCGCGGGTGTTCGCGATGGTCACCGGATTCGGCACCCCGTCGACGACGACGCTGTACGCCGGCATCGCCGGCACGCGGCTGCTCCTGCCGGTCCCGGGATTCACCGTCACCGGCTCCTCGACCTATGGCGACATCGCCACCAGCGGCGGGATCCAGGTTTCGATGGGGGCGGACCACCGCGTCCAGAAGTACTGGACGTCGTCGGACGGCCTCACCTTCGCGGCCGCGCCACCGCCTTGCCCGGCGGACAGTTCGGCGTCACTGAGCGGAGTCCGGCGGGGCCAGGTACTGGCGCTGTGCAGTGGGGGACCGGGGACGCCGCAGCCGGGGGCGACCGTCCGGCGGCTGTGGCGCGCGCCGAAGCTCGGTGGGCACTTCACCGGGACGGCGCAGGCGCCCACCCTCGGGATCGACCAGAGCTTCAGCGCGGCTTCGCCCACGGCGGCGACCGTCGCGGCGGAAGGCGGCGGCACCGGATTCCTGCACAGCACCGCCGACGGCGGATCGACCTGGACGACGACCGTGCTCAGCGGCCGCGGCGTCTGCCTCAACGATCTGGACTTCCCGGACGAACGGGTCGGCGTGGTCGTGGACGGCCTGCCCGACGCCGAGGGCGGGTCCGCCGTGTACCGCACCACCGACGGGGGAATCACCTGGCGTGAGCTCGTCTTCGGGTGATCGGCGCAGGTAGGCAAGGCCCTTGGGGAGGTTCACGGGACAGCACGCCATGTCGTAATCTGTGTACGGTCCGTCGATGTCGAGGGAGCCGTGGGCGCGTTCGCGCGGCCCGTGCGCGGCTGAAGGGTGGAACGTGTCCATGACTTCGGACGAGGTCCGGTCTGTGCCGAGGCGCCCGCTTCCCCTCGACTACAGCAAGCCCAACCTCGCCCGGATGAAGGACGTCCTTCTCGGCGGGCACGACCACTACGAGGTCGACCGGCGGGCGGTGGAGGACCTGCTCGCCATCGCCCCCGACGCCGCCTCGATGGCCAAGGAGTTCCGCTCCTGGGCGAACCGGGTGGTCCGGTTCCTCGCCGGCGCCCGCGGGATCGACCAGTTCCTCGACCTGGGCTCCGGGCTGCCCACCTCGGAGAACACGCATCAGGCGGCGCAGCGGTACAACCCGGACGCGCTGGTCGTCTACGTCGACCACGACCCGGTCGTCCAGGCGCACGGGCTGGCGCTGCTGGAAGACCTGCTCGTCCATGTCAGTGGCGCCGATCTGACCGACCCGGAGCAGACCCTCGCCGATCCGGTGGTCGCCGAGCACATCGAGCTCGACCGCCCGGTCGCGGTGATCCTGAACTCGGTGCTGCACCACATCGAAGACCTCGACGAGGCGCGGTCCGTCGTCCGGGCGTACGTCGACGCGATCGCGCCCGGCTCCTACGTGCTGATCACCCACGACTTCACCCCGGGCGAGGGCGCACGCGGCGCGCTCGCCCGGAAGCTCGACGACCTCATGGCGAGCACCGGGCACCGCACCGTGCATCGCGGCCGCGAGGAGATCGAGTCGCTGTTCGACGGGCTGGAGGTCTTGGAGCCCGGTGTCGTTCACCTGCACGAGTGGTGGCCGGAGGGGCCGCGGCTGGCTCCGCTGACCGAGCTGAACCACCTGAGCCTCGGCGGGGTCGGGATCAAGCCTTAAGGGGCGGGCCTGCCGGAGCGGCATGTCGCGAAAGCCACTTTCGGGACGTCAGGCGTCGCGAAAGTGGCTTTCGCGACGTGCGCGGAGGGCCGTCCTCGGGCGACGGTCGGCGCAGGCTCGCCTCTGGCGGCTGCGTTGCGAATGCCCTTTCGCAACGTTGAAGGTTGCGAAAGTGGCTTTCGCAACCCGGGTGGAGGCACCCGACACAAAAGCGCGCGTCAAGCCCTCAGCGACCCGAACAACGCCGTCAGTTCGTCGTGCGCGGTCCCGAAGTCCTCGGTGTTGCCGGTGAAAGCCAGTTCCAGTGTCTCGCCGTCGGACAGCTCCAGCGTCAGGTACGCGGTGAGCTTCCGGCGGGGGAAGCCGCCCGCGACGATGTCCGAGAACGGGATCCGCCGGGCGCCCGGTTCGGCGCGCAGATCGTCGAGGCCGCGCTCGCGCAGTTTCCGGATCCGCTTGCGGTCCGACACACCACGCGCCCCGATCAGCCCGGCGAGGCCGCGGCGGATCAGCACCGAACGCGCCATCGGCAGCAACACCACTTCGGTGTCGCAGACGACCAGGTCGTAGAGCTTCCGTTTGGCCTTGAGCGCGGTGAACATCCCGAGCATCCGTGCTTCGGCGGGATCCGGCTCGGGCTGGGGTTCCTGCTTGCAGAAGTACCCGGCCGGCACGCTCAGCAGTTGCAGGTTGTGGACCAGTTCGTCGACCGCGCGCGGGCTCCGCACCGCCGGGCCGACCAGTTCGGCGACGTCGAACGGCTCGCCGTCGCCGAGGCACAGTTCCCAGCCGCCGCCCCAGTTCAGGCGGTGGGCGGCGACGCCGTTGTCGATCATCGCGGCGGTGACGGTGTCGGCGAACAGTTCGGTGAGCAGCGCGAGGCCCTCCTCGCGGGACGGCGCCCGCAGGGGTTTGGCGAGCGCGTCGGCGTCCCCGTCGCGCAGCACCCGCACGACCTCGCCGATCGTGCCGCGCGGCGCCAGCCTGCTTTCGATCCCGGCCGAGGTCAGCATTCTCGCGCCCTCGGCCACCGACGCGCGGCCCGCGCGTTTGACGACCTCGTCCCAGTCGGCGCGCGGTCCGACGTCGCGGACCAGCACGGCCAGCTCCGCCTCGGGTACGTCGATCTTCGGCGCCCCCAGGAGCGACCAGCCCGGCCGCGCGTCCGGCTTCACCGGGTTGTCCGGCACGCCCGCCAGCGCGGCGATCCGCCGCTTGGTGGGCGGATGGCTGTCGTACTTCGACAGCTCCTCGCCGTCGATGATGTCGTCGGCGTACTCGGTCACCCAGTCCCGCTGGACGGGGTGGTTGAGATACGACCGGAACCCCAGCAGGACGGCGGGAGTGCGCCGTGCCGCCGCGCCGAGCGAGAGATAGCGCTCGGAGTAGTCCTTCCACAGCGGGCTCAGCGTCGCGACCTTCCGCAGCGCCGCGGCCGCCGTCCGGCTGCCCGCCGCGAGCACGGACGCCTCGTCGGCCTGCAGTTCCTGCCGCCGGTTCGCCGACCGGGCGATCAGGAGGTACAGCTTCGAGTACGCGGAGAGCAAGGCCCTGGCGGGGCCGCCGTCCAGCCTGTCGACGGTGAAGGCGAGCGTCTGGGTGCCGCGGTAGGTCAGCGCGAGCAACCGGGTGTGGCCGCCGCTGTAGTGGCCGAGTTCGTGCGCGAGCACCGCGCGCAGCTCGCTCACGCTCAGCGCGGCCATCAGCGGCAGCCCGATCAGCATCGTGCGGCGGCCCGGCCGCAAGCCGAGCAACCGGGCGTCCTCGGTGACCGCGGCGTTGATCTCGCCGATCAGCACGATCTCGTCCGGCGGCCGCGTCTTCACCTGGGCGGCGAGATCGTCGATCATCCGCCACAGCGCGGGATGCGCTTCGCGGTCCAGCCGCGGCCCCTCGATCGGGGGACGCCGCGCCCGCAGCGCGCTCACCAGCCCGAAGCCGAGCGCGATCATGATCGCGAGCCCGCCGAGCATGACGTAGGTGCCGATCTTGCCCTGGATCCGCAGGCCCGCCAGCACACTGGCGACACCCACCGCGACGACCACCACTGGGAACGCCACGAGCAGAAGTGTCGCGAGGACGGCGCGTCCTCGGGCCTGCATCGTCCGGTTACCTCTTTTCGCACAAGTGCCGTCTGTGCGGCCGAATAGTAACCGGCTACGCAGCGGGCTCGGGCGAGAACAAAGGGCTACGCCCGCGACCTGCGAAAGCCCAGAGCCTCGTGAGTGGCAAGGACGGTTCTAACCGTCCTAACCACTCACGAGGCTGATGACTAGGCGACGTTGAAGGTGTCGGGATCCGGCCCGGTCCGCTCGCCGCGGTCCAGTACGGACAGCGAGGCGATGTCCTCCTCCGACAGCGTGAACCCGAAGACGTCGAGGTTCTCCTTGATCCGCGACGGCGTCACGGACTTCGGGATGACGACGTTGCCGAGCTGCAGGTGCCACCGCAGGACGATCTGCGCCGGCGTGCGGCCATGCTTGGCGGCCAGCGCGGTGATCGCGTCCTCGCCGAGCAGGGCGCCGCCCTTGGCCAGCGGGCTCCACGCTTCGGTCGCGATGCCGTGCTTCGCGTCGAATTCGCGCACTTCGGCCTGCTGCAGGTACGGGTGCACCTCGACCTGGTTGACCGCCGGGGTCACCGAGCCGGCGTCGAGAAGCCGTTCGAGATGCGCGGGCTGGAAGTTGGACACGCCGATCGCGCGCACCCGGCCGTCGGCGTAGAGCTTCTCGAAGGCCTTCCACGTGTCGCGGTAGAGATCGCGCTCCGGCGTCGGCCAGTGGATGAGGTAGAGGTCCAGCTTCTCGAGGCCCAGCTTGGCCATGCTGACGTCGAACGCCTTCAGCGTGGCGTCGTAGCCCTGTTCGCTGTTCCACAGCTTGGTGGTGATGAACAGCTCGTCGCGCGGGATCCCGGCTTCGGCGAGCGCCTTGCCGACGCCCGCTTCGTTGCCGTAGACGGCGGCGGTGTCGATGCTGCGGTAGCCCGCGTCCAGCGCGGCCTTCACCGCGGCGGTGGTCTCCTCGTCCGGCACCTGGAAGACGCCGAACCCGAGCTGCGGCATCTCCACCCCGTTGTTGAGCTCGACGGTGGGAATGTCGGTCACTTGCGTTCCTTTCGTGGGTACTTGCGGGTCAGGCGGCGGGGGCCAGTTCGGCGCGACGAGCCTTTCGCCGCCCGCTGTCGAGCATGCCCGAGATGACCGCGACCAGCAGTCCGGCGAGCGCGAGCGCGGCGCCGATCCAGTTGGGCGCGGTGTAGCCGAGCCCGGCGTCGATGGCCTTGCCGCCGAGCCACGCGCCCGCGGCGTTGCCGAGGTTGAACGCGGCGATGTTGGCCGCCGAAGCCAGCGCGGGCGCGCCTTCGGCCTTGTTCATGACGCGGGCCTGCAGTGGCGCGACGGTCGCGAAACCGGCGGCGCCGAAGACCGCGATGGTGATCGCGGCGGGGAGCTGGGCGTGCGCGGTGAAGACGAACACGACCAGCACGGCCGCGAGCACGGCGAGGATGACGTACAGGCTGGGCATCAGCGACCGGTCGGCCGCCTTGCCACCGAGCAGGTTGCCGACGAACAGGCCACCGCCGAACAGCACCAGCAGCCAGGTCACCGCGCCGGGGGAGAAGCCGGCGACCTCGGTCATCATCGGGGCGATGTAGGTGAAGGACGCGAACACGCCGGCGAAGCCGAGCGCGGTCATCGCCAGCGCGAGCCACACCTGCGGACGCCGGAACACGGCCAGTTCGCTGCGCAGCCCGGCGCTCTTCGTCGTCGCCTGCACGGGGACCAGCGCGAGGATCCCGATCAGGCCGATCACGCCGAGCGCGCTGACCGCCCAGAACGTCGAACGCCAGCCCAGTGCCTGGCCGAGCGCGGTTCCCGCGGGCACGCCGAGGACGTTGGCGACGGTCAGCCCGGTGAACATCATCGCGATGGCGCCCGCCTGCTTGTTCGGCGCGACCAGAGAGGCGGCGACGACCGCGCCGACACCGAAGAACGCTCCGTGCGAGAGCGCGGCGACCACGCGGCCGGTCATCAGCAGGCCGTAGGTGGGGGCCAGCGCCGAAACGACGTTGCCTGCGATGAACAGGACCATCAGGCCGACCAGGACCGTCTTGCGCGGCACCCGCGACGCGAGCGCGGTCAGCAGCGGGGCGCCGACCACGACGCCCAGCGCGTATCCGGAGATCAGCAGTCCGGCGGAGGGGATCGAGACGCCGAAGTCGCCCGCGACCTCGGGCAGCAGGCCCATGATCACGAACTCGGTGGTGCCGATACCGAAGGCACTGATCGCCAGTGCGAGCAGAGCGGCGGGCATTGGAGGCTCACTTCTTCCCGTAGAGTGGTGTTGTCTGGCGTTGGCAACTACGGGCGCCTGAAATAGTTGCACGCGCCGTATATTGCACACGCTTGATGATGCATGACGCAACGAAGCTCGGGCAACCGGGGAAGAGGTGAACCGTGTCACTGGCCGACGACGCCGTGGAGGCACGCGCGCAGGGCTGGCGGACCCTGGCCGCACTGCACGCGCGGATCGAGGACGCGCTGGAGCGCGCGCTGGCGCAGCAGCACTCGCTGTCCGTCAGCGAGTACACCGTGCTGGACGTGCTCGCCCGGCAGGACGGTTTCCACCTGCGGATGAACCAGCTGTCGAACGCCGTCGTGCTCAGCCAGTCGGCGACGACCCGGCTGGTGTCGCGGCTGGAGGACCGGGGGCTGCTGCAGCGATACCTGTGCCCGGACGACCGGCGGGGGATCTACACGGAGGTCACGCCGTCGGGGCAGGAGCTGCTCGCGGCCGCCCGGCCGACGCACGACGCCGTCCTGACCGAGGCTCTGGCCGCCGCCGAAGAACTACCCGAACTCGCGCCTTTGGTCGCCGCGCTCGGAAAGCTCACCTTCGCCCGCTCCTGACCCTCGCAAGTAGGTGACTACTCGCGAGCCGGGCTGGCAAGGTGAGGGCGTGGACGATCTTCTGTTGCGCCGGGTCCGGGTCGGCCTGGCGGGTTCCCTGTCGGACGTGCGGATCGAGGGCGGCCGGATCGCGGCCATCGCGGGCCCGGGGCAGGCGGGTGAGGCGTCGGAGATCCTGGACGGGCACGGCGGCACCCTGCTGCCCGGCCTGGTCGACGCGCACGTGCACACCGCCCAGTGGTCGGCCGCGCGCCGCCGGATCCCACTGGGGGAAGCGGCTTCCGCCGCGCACACGGTCGAGCTCGTGCTGGCACACCTGCTGGCGAATCCCGCGCCGCCCGGCGAACTCGTGCTCGGCGCCGGGTTCCGCGACGGACTCTGGCCCGACGCCCCGCACAAGGATCTGCTGCAGAAGGCGCTGCCCGGGCATCCGGTCGCGCTGTTCAGCGCCGACCTCCACACGCTCTGGCTGAGCCCGGCCGCGCTCAAGCTCATCGGCCGCGAGCATCCGACCGGGGTGCTGCTGGAGAACGACTGCATGAGCGCGACTGCCGAACTCCCGATCGCTCCCGAGGACGTCGTCGACGGCTGGGTGGCCGACGCCCTCGACGCGGCGGCCGCCCGCGGCGTCACCAGGATCGCCGACTACGAATACGCCGACACGGTCACCGACTGGCGGCGACGGCAGGCGCGGAGACCCCTGCCGGTCCGGGTCTCCTGCGTGATCGCGAAGTACCTGCTCGACACGGCCATCGAACGCGGCCACCGTTCCGGAGACGTACTGGAGGACAGTGGCGGCCTGCTCACGGTCGGCCCGTTCAAGCTGTTCGTCGACGGTTCGCTGAACACGCGTACCGCGTACTGCGTGGGTCACTACGCCGGAACCGAGTCCCACGGGCTGCTCGAACTGCCGCCCGAGGAGCTGGAACCGTTGATGCGCAAGGCATCCGCGAACGGCCTTTCGCCCGCGGTGCACGCGATCGGCGACCACGCCAACAAGATCGCGCTCGACGCCTTCGCGAAGGTCGGCTGCGCGGGCCGCATCGAGCACGCGCAACTGCTGTGCGCCGAGGACGTCGCGCGGTTCGCCGAGCTGGGTGTCGTGGCGAGTGTGCAGCCCGCCCATCAGCCGGACGACCGCGACGTCGCCGACCGGCATTGGCACGGCTGGACCGACCGTGCCTTCCCGTACGGCGCTCTGCATCGCTCCGGGGTGACGCTGGAGTTCGGCTCGGACGCGCCGGTCGCGCCGCTGGACCCGTGGGACGCGATCGCGTCGGCGGTCAGCCGCACCGACGACGACCGCCCGCCGTGGCATCCCGAGCAGTCCATGCCGCTGGAGGCCGCGCTCGCCGCGTCGTCGGGTGGCCGGACGTCGGTGGCCGTCGGAGACGTCGCGGATCTGGTCGTCACTGCCGTGGATCCGGCGCGGCTGTCCCCGGCCGGGCTACGCGACATCCCGATCACCGCGACGGTGATGGACGGCCGTGTCACCTACGCGTCCTGAGTCTTTTCTTGCGGTGACGCAACGCCTTAATGGAAGGGCATGGATCACCGTCTGCTCGACCGGCTCCGGGACCTCCACGGCTCCTTGAGCACCGACATCGGTTTCGTCACCCGGATGGTCGAGGAGGACGTGCCGCGCGCCGACGTCCTCCGTGATCTCGGGGAACGGCTCACCGACCTCGGCGCGGCACTGCTCGCCCATTCGGATGACGTCGACGCCGACGTGCTCGCGAAGCTGCCGGACGACGGCTGGCTGCCCGAAGCGGGCGAGCACCACCGGGCACTGGTCGTGGCCCACCACGTCGGCGATCGGCCGCTGCGCTGCGGGCGGATCTATCTCGCCGTCTGCGGTGCGCCGTGCTTTCCCTTCTACGGCAGGGACCGCTCCCGGCGGACCGCCCGGCACGAGCGGTGCCCGACCTGCCGGGACCGCCTGTTCCGGTGACGGCGGCTGCGCGCGGCGGCGGGGTGCGGCAGGGTCGGATGACATGAGCACCGAGAAGCTGTTCCGGATCGCCATCACCCTGAAGGGGCTCGACGGCGCATTGCAGCTGGCCGGCGGGCTGGTCCTGCTGATCGTGCCGGCGTCGGTCATCTCCGGTTTCGCGCACGCCGTGGTCACTCGCGACCTGCTCGGCGACCCCGAAGGGACGCTGGCCCGGCACCTCGAACTCGCCGCCGGTCACTTCGCCGAGGGCCGGACGTTCGCCGTCGTGTACCTCGTGGCGCACGGGCTCGTCAAACTCGGCCTGGTCTGGGCGCTGGCGAAGAAGGTGATGCGAGCCTACCCCGTCGCCGCCGTGGTGCTCTCGGCCTTCGTGGTCTACGAGATCTTCCGCGCGATCCACACGCACTCGCTCGCGCTTCCGTTCTTCGCCGCCCTCGACGTGGTGATCGTCGTGCTCGTCCTGCGCGAGTACCGGCAGCTCAAACGGGATCGCGTCGCGGCCTGACCGCCCGGTTCAGGCCGCGACGCGAAACTTTTCCGTGGTGACGTCCGCGCCGGGCGGATCCACCACGAGCGCGGTGGCGTTGTCGGAGCCACCGAGCGAGATCGCCGTCCGCACCAGCTCGGTGGCCGCCCTGTCCGGCATCCCGAGGATGTCGAGCATGGTCGGCCCGCTGAGCGTCTTGTGCACACCGTCGCTGGTGAGCACGAGCCCGCCGGTCGTGACGGTGGCCGTGCCGATCTCGTGCGCACCGGCCGTGCGGACGCTGGTGGTGACGACGTGTTCCATCCGCGGTGTCACGGGTTGTCCGTGGTCGCGGAAGTACTGCGCGAGCGTATGGTCCTTCGTCACCTGCCGCACGGTGTAACCGTCCCAAGCGTACGCCCGTGCGTCCCCGACCCACGCGATGCCATACCCCTCGTCGGTCCGCACGGCCACGACGAGGACGCAGTCACCGGCCTCGCCGAGAGCGAGCACGGCCCGCTGAGCAGCGAGAACGGCCCCGGCCGCCCCTTGCTCGACCGGCGTCCTGGACGCCGCCGAGGCGGCCGTCCGCGCCGCACGTGCCGCGTTCGGGTGATCTCCGACTCCATCGGCCAGGGCGAACACGATCCCCCGGCCGCCCGGGGTCGCGTACGCCGCGACGGCGTCCGCGTTGTGTTCGCGCGGCCCCTGCGCGCTCGCCGTGTGCCAGTGCGGAAGCTCCCTCATGGTCTTCTCCTCACCCCTGGGTGATTCCCTGCTTCCAGGGTGCGCCTTGATCCTGTGGGCGACCTGAGGGTTCGGTGTCGGACGGCTGTCGGTCCCGCCCTCGTGACCGGAGGCGTAATTCGCGTGATCAGAGACGTAACTCGCGTGATTAAAGGCGTAACTCGCGTGATCGGAGGCGCACCACCCGAGTTACGCCTTCAATCACGTGAGTTACGCCTCCAAGCACGTGAGTTACGCCTTCGATCACGCGAGTCACGGGGAGGGGTCAGCGCAGGCGCGTGATCAGCGTCCGCAGCCAGCTCTCCGCCATCGCCGGTTCCTTCCGCAGATGCCGCACCAGCAGGTCCCGCCCCGCCTTCGAGCGGCCCGCCTCGACGATCGCGACCGCCTCGGCCAGCCCCTGCAGCCGCTTGTCCGAATGCTCCGGCGCGCGACCGTTCTCGTCCGACCAGCGCGGCCGCGGGAACGACGCCGTGAGCTTGGGCTGCGTGTTGCCGAAGTAGGACCAGACCGGCTCGTCGAGCGAGATGTTCCGGACGCCGTTCGCGGGCAGGTCGGCGGGCCAGCCGAACTGCTGCTGCCAGCGGAACGCCGTCGGGCTCGTGTCCTCGCGGATGGTGATCCCGAGGAACCGGAGCCGTCCGCGGATGATGCTCCAGGCCTCGCGTTCGTCCTCGATCCAGCGCCGCAGAAAGCCGTAGAGCTCGGTGAACGTCTGTCCTGTGTAGACGAGGTCGACGAACACCTTCGGCCGCCCGCGGGCCAGGTCGTGCGGGCTCAGCCCCACCGAAGCGAGATAGCCGCGCAGAGTGTCCACATCGGACTCATTCAGTCCGGAGTAGACCCCGGCGAACGACAGCGGCAACTGGTGGATCCTTTCCCGCCAAGGAGTTCCGCTCAGCAGATCGTGCACGCTGTCCGCCGAGCGCCCGACGAAGTACAGATCCGCGTCACCGGCACGGGCGATCACCTTCGCGGCGCATTCGATCAGCTCGTCCAGGAACCACAGCGACGGTTTTCCGGCGCGTTCCAGTAGCGTCCCGAGCTGGTCGGGGCGCACGAGATCCCAGCGGTACGGCCGATTCACGCCGTCCAGGATTCCCGTGCGCCCCGACATTGTCGACGGATTTTCAGGAGAGCAGGTGGTACACCGTCTGCTCGCCGACCGTGGTGGCGCTGAAGTTCTCGGCGACCCATTCGGAGATCTCGTTCGAGCCGCCACCAGGTCCGCCGCCGCGCCCGCCTTCGACGTAGTACGTGATGTCGCCGTTGGCCACGTACTGCTGGAATTCCGCCAGCGTCGGGGCGGGATCTCCGCCGCTCCAGCCGCCGATGCCGATCACCGACTTCCCGCTCGCGAGTTCCAGGTTCGCCGCCGATTGCGAACTCGTCGTCGCGGCGGCCCATTTCGTCGTGGTCGCGGCGAGCGCGGCCCGGAGCTCCGCGGACGAGCCTTCCTCCATTCCCATGCCCATCCCCATTCCCCGTTCGCCGCCTGCCGACGGGCCGGAGATCGGGATGGAACCGGAGTGCGCCTGCGAAGCGGTCGCGATGCCGTACGCGGTGGTGCCGAGCCCGGCGGTCAGGACGGCGGCTGTCGCGACGACGGCGACGAGTTTGCGGGCCGGCGGGACACCCACCAGCACGACGGTCGCGGTCAGCAGGCCGAGCCCGGCGATGATCCAGCGCAGCGCGGGCAGCCAATCCGCGTCGCGGTCCAGCAGGATGTACGCCCAGACGGCGCTGGCCGCGATCATCAGCGACAGGAACACCCGAGGCGCGAGATGTGCCCGGCCCCGCCACAACGAGGTCCCGGAGATCGCCACCACGGCGGCGATCGACGGCGCCAGCGCGACGGCGTAGTACGGGTGCACGATGCCGCTCATGAAGCTGAACACCAGCGCGGTGACGAGCATCCAACCGCCCCACACGATCAGCGCGGCCCTCGTCCGGTCGGTCCCGGCGGCTCGCCGGGTGAACCACAGCCCCGCGACCAGCCCGATCAGCGCGGCGGGCAGCAGCCACGACACCTCGCCGCCGAAGCTCGCGCCGAACATCCTGGTCAGGCCGCTCTCCCCGCCGAAACCGACGTTCCCGCCGCCGGAGCTGACCGTGCCGCCGGGTCCGCCGACCATCACGCCGCCGCCCCGGCCGAAGATCCGGCCGAGTCCGTTGTAGCCCAAGGCGAGTTCGAGCAGGCTGTCGCCGTCCGAGCCCCCGATGTACGGACGCGAGTCCGTCGGCCAGAGATCGACCAGCGCGATGAACCAGCCCGCCGAGACGACCACGGCGACCACCGCGCCGACGAGATGGAGCAACCGTTTCCGGAGTGACGTCGGCGCCGCGACCAGGTAGGCGAGGCCGAACGCGGGCAGCACCAGGAACGCCTGCATCATCTTGGTCAGGAAGCCGAACCCGATGGCGACGCCGGCGAAGGCCAGCCAGCGCGGGCTCGCCTTTTCGATCGCGCGGATCGCGCAGTACCCGCCGGCGATCAGCAGCAGCGTCAGGAACGCGTCGGGGTTGTTGAACCTGAACATGAGCGCGGCGACCGGCGTGACGGCGAACGCCGCCCCGGCGAACAGACCGGCGACGGGGCCGGAGGTCCGTTTCACCGTCAGGTACAGCAGGCCGACCGAGGCGACGCCCATCAGCGCCTGCGGGGCCAGCACGGTGAAACTGGAGAAGCCGAAGAGCCTGGCGAACGCCGTCGTCACCCAGAGCGCGGCGGGCGGTTTGTCGACGGTGAGCACGTTCCCGGCGTCGACCGAGCCGAACAGCCACGCCTTCCAGTCCTGCGTGCCGGACTGCACCGCCGCGGCGTAGAACGAGTTGCCGTAGCCGGAGGCGGTCAGGTTCCAGAGATACAGCAGCGCGGTGGCGGCGAGCAGCCCGAAGACGGCGGGCCGGACCCACCGGCCGGGTGGTTTCGTGGCGCTTTCCCCGGCGTGGCCGGGGTCCACCCGGGAAGCGAGTGCGGTGGTCATGGGGTCAGCTCTCCATCTCGGTGGCGGGGCGGCGGCGGAACACCCAGCCGCGCAGCAGCAGGAAACGCAGGACGGTGGCCGCGAGGTTCGCGAGCACGAGCGCGGTGATCTCGAGCGGCAGGCCGGGAGCCGTCATCGTGTGGAGCAGCGCCAGCGCGCCGCTGGTGAGCGCGAGCCCGAGGCCGAACACGATGAGACCCTGGAACTGGTGCAGCCCGGCGCCTTCCCGGCCGCGGATGCCGAACGTCAGCCGCCGGTTGAGCGCGGTGTTGCCGATCGCGGTCACCAGCAGCGCGACGAGATTCGCCGCCTGCGCGCCGGTGAACGTCCGCAGCAGCAGGAACAGCACGAGGTAGGCGATGGTGCTGGCGACGCCGACGGCGGCGAACCGCACCAGCTGCCGCACCAGGCTCGGCGCCACCCCCGGTGCCTCTACCTGAATCGGAGCGCGGCCGAGTTGTTCGCGCAGGCCGCTGATCGGGATCTGCCCCGTCATCGTCGCCTTGGCCAGCCGCGCGATCCCTTTCAGATCGGCGGTCGCGGTGGCGATGATGTTGACCGACGAGTCCGGGTCGTCCACCCAGTCGACGGGGACCTCGTGGATCCGCAGCCCGGCCTTCTGCGCCAGGACGAGCAGTTCGGTGTCGAAGAACCAGCCGGTGTCCTGGATGTGGGGGAGCAGCCGCTCGGCGACGTCGGCGCGGATGGCCTTGAAACCGCACTGCGCGTCGCTGAACCTCGCCGCCAGCGTGCCGCGCAGGATCAGGTTGTAGCAGCGGGAAATGAACTCCCGTTTCGGCCCGCGCACCACCCGCGCGCCGCGGGCGAGCCTGCTGCCGATGGCGAGGTCTGAGTGTCCCGAAAGCAGCGGCGCGACGAGCGGTCCCAGCGCGGCCAGATCGGTCGAGAGGTCGACGTCCATGTACGCGAGCACCGGAGCGTCCGAAGTGGACCAAACCGAACGCAGCGCGCGGCCGCGGCCTTTTTCGTCGAGGTGGCGGACTTCGACGTCGTCGAATTCGCGGCTCAGCCGTTCGGCGACCCGCAGGGTGCCGTCCGTGCTGGCGTTGTCGGCGACGGTGATCCGGAACGGGTACGGGAACTGCTCCACGAGGTGCGCGCGCAATCGCCGGACGCACGGTTCGAGGTCGGTTTCCTCGTTGTAGACGGGGATGACGACGTCGAGCACGGGGGAGCCGTCCGGGGCGATGGCGGGGCGGCGGCCGGAGTCGGCGCCGGAGAGGGTCGCGGTTGTCATGGTGTCAATCTCGGTCATCGCGCTGAGGTCGCCTTGTGTCCGAGCTGTGCTGTCGCTGTGTCCTGTCATGGGATTCACCGGCTCAGGTCGTAGACGGTGATACCGTCCACAGTGGTCGGTGTGAAGGTGTCCGCGACCCAGGCGGCGATCCGCTCGGCGGCGTCGCTGCCGCTGTCCCCTCGCATCATCATGCCTTCGCCGAGGAAGTAGTGGATCTGTCCATTTCGGACGTATTCCTGGAATCTTTCCAGTGTGGGGGCCGGGTCCGTACCGTTGAACCCGCCGACGGCCATCACCGGAGCCCCGCTGCCGAGCTGATAGCCCGCCGCGTTGTTGGAGCCCACGGTCGCCGCCGCCCAGGTGTACTTGGCACTGTCCTGCCGGATCAGGGCGGCGAGTTCCTCACCGGGCAGGCTCGTCCCGAGCAGCCCGCCGCCGCCCATCCGCATGCCCCGGCCCATATCCGGCCCGGCGGAGGGAAGCGCGCCGGAGTGCGGGGTGGCGGCCGTCGCGACCGTGTACGCGCCGGTGCCCGCGAGAACGGTGACCAGTGTGCCTGTCGCGAGCAGACGCCTTGCCACGCCAGGCAATCGCGAGGCGAAGAACACCAGGAACGCGCACAGCAGACCGGTCACGAGGATCGCGATCGACAATCCGGGAAGCCAGTCGGATCGCCGGGACAGCAGGAGATACGCCGTCAACGCGGTCAAGCCGATTCCCGCGCTCAAGGTGCCCGCGGCGGCCGGATTCCCTCGTGCGCGCCACAACCGGGTGCCCGCGATCCCGATGAGCGCGGCGATCGCCGGGGCGAGCGCGATCGTGTAGTAGGCGTGGATGATCCCGCTCATGTAGCTGAACACCAGGGCGGTCGTCAGGAACCAGCCACCCCAGACGATCAGCGCCGCCCGCCCGCGATCGGTGCGCGGGGCGCGGCGGGTGAACCACAGTCCGGCGGCCAGCGCGACGACGGCGGCCGGAAGCAGCCACGCGATCCCGCCGGCCATCTCGCTGCCGAACAACCGGTCCCAGCCCGTGCCGCCCCAGCCGCCGTTGGGGTTTCCGCCGACGCTGCCGACCTCGTCGCCGGTGATGCGGCCGAAGCCGTTGTAACCGAAAGCCAGTTCCCACAGGCTGTTCTCCTGCGAGCCACCGATGTACGGCCGGTCGGCGGCCGGCCACAGCGCGACGACGGCGAGGTACCAGCCGGCGGACAGGAGGGTGCAGATCAAGGCCCCGAGCAGGTGCAGCAGGCGGCGGCCCACCGTCGTCGGAGCGGCGATCAGGTAGGCGAGCCCGAACGCGGGCAGCACCAGGAACGCCTGCAGCATCTTGGCGAGGAAGCCGAATCCGACGGCGACCCCGGCGAAGGCCAGCCAGCGCGGGCTCGCGTTCTCCAGCGCGCGGACGACGCAGTAGGCGCCCGCGGTCAGGAGCAGGACGAGCAGCGCGTCGGGATTGTTGAACCGGAACATCAGCGCGGCGGCCGGAGTGAGCGCGAGGACGGCTCCCGCCAGCAGACCCGCGGCCGGACCGGAAGTCCGTCGTACCGCGGCGAACAGCAACGCCACCGAGCCGACGCCCATCAACGCCTGCGGCACCAGGACACTCCACGCGCCGACGCCGAACAAGCGCGCGGAAAGGCTCATCACCCACAACGCGGCCGGGGTCTTGTCGACCGTGATCGCGTTCGCGGCGTCACTGGAACCGAAGAACAACGCCTTCCAGCTCAGCGACCCGGCCTGCACGGCCGCGGAGTAGAAAGCGTTGGCCCAGCCGGATTCCCCGAGATTCCAGAGATACAGGAGGGCGGTCGCGAGCAGCAGCGCGGCCACGGACGGCCGGACCCAGCGCGGATCGGCCGGTCGGTCCCGGGCGGAGGGGTCGGTTCGATCGGCTTCGTCGCGGGAGGCGAGGAGGGTCATGGGCTCAGCGTCGGGGGCCGACCTGGGGTGTGGTTGTGCCGAAGCTGTGCACCCGCTGTGAGGATCCGATCACCGGCAGCCGGACCGCGAACTCGGTGTGTCCCGGACGGCTGTGCACCTCGATCGAGCCGTGGTGCGCCACGACGATGGCCGACGCGATCGCCATCCCGAGCCCGGTGCCGCCCGCCGTCCGGGAGCGGGAGGAGTCGCCGCGGGCGAACCGTTCGAACACGCTCGGCAGGAGTTCGGGAGCGATACCGGGGCCATCGTCGGTGACGGTGAGCACCGCGGCCCCGCCGTGCGAGCGGGTCAGCGCGGTGATCACCGTGGTGCCCGGCGGGGTGTGCGTGCGCGCGTTGGACAACAGGTTCGCCAGTACCTGGTGCAGACGCTGGACGTCACCGCGGACGAGTACGGGAACCGGTGGGAGCCGCAGTTCCCACCGGTGGTCCGGACCGGCGACATGCGCGTCGCCGACCGCGTCCGCCGCCAGCCGGGCCAGGTCGACCTCACTCGCTTCGAGCGGGCGTCCCGCGTCGAGTCTCGCCAGGAGCAGGAGGTCCTCGACCAGGGTCGTCATCCGCGCGGCCTCGGATTGGATCCGCGCCATCGAATGGGCGACGATCTCCGGCGGCGCCAGCGCACTGCCGCGGCCCGCGAGTTCGGCGTACCCGCGGATCGCCGCGAGCGGGGTGCGGAGCTCGTGGCTCGCGTCGGCGACGAACCGGCGGACCCGGGTCTCGCTGGCGTGCCGTGCTTCCAGCGCCCGTGCGATATGCCCGAGCATGAGGTTCAGCGCCGAACCGACCTGGCCGACCTCGGTCCGCGGATCGGTGTCGATCTCGGGCACCCGCACGGAAAGCGCGACCTGGCCGCGGTCGAGCCGCATCGCCGACACCCGGCCCGCGGTCGCCGCGACTCGGTCGAGCGGCCGCAGCGTGCGCCGGACCGCGAACGCGCCGAGGAACCCGGCGCCGGTGACGCCCGCCGCCGCGACCCCGAACAGGATCCACCGGACGGTGGTCAGGGTGTCCTGCATCGGCGCGAGCGGAAGCCCGGTGACGACCACGCCGCCGGGAATCGTGACGGCCTGTACGCGGTAGTCGCCCAGCCCGCCGATCGTCAGCGTCATCGGCGGCCGGTCCGCCGGGATGGAGAACAGGCCGGACTCCTGCTCGGCCGACAGCCCCTGGGGAAGTCCTTGCACGGTAAGGACTCCCGCGTAGAGAACGCGGTCGCCGGACACGCGCACGCTCAGCGTCCCGGAGGCCTGGCCGGGCGCGTTGAGCGGATTGGGACCGAGACCGTCCTCCGGCGGCCGGCTCGCGAAGTCGTGGGCGCGGGCCGACGCGGCGGAGAGCTGGTCGTCGATCTGGCGGGTGAGGAACGACCGCAAGGCGATCTCGCCGGAGACGCCGATCGCCAGGCAGACGAAGGTGAGCAGCAGCACCATCGAGCCGGTCAGCTTGGCGCGCAGGGAAAGCCGCCCGGGCCGGATCCACCGGCGCGGGCCGGTGGTCGGGACCGGACCGGGTGCCATGACCCGAGCGTGCGCCGCGGTCGTATGCGCGCGTTGTGTTCCGCCTGTGAGCCCGCTGTGTGCTGTGGCTGCAGAGAAGCGGGGTGATCCCCGGCCGGTGTTGCGAAAGTGGCTTTCGCAACGTGCAACGTCCCACCCGGCCAGCGAAACCGGGGCGGCCGCGTCGTGATCAGACGGACGGCACCCGTGATCAGACGGACGACACACGTGACTGGCTGGACGACACGCGTGTGCGGCCGGGTCCGCCGCGAGTCGTCCGCCTGGACACGTGTGTCGTCCCACTGATCACGCGTGTCGTCCGTCTGATCACGCGTGTCGTCCATCCAGTCACGTGAGATACGCGATGGCGGCCGGGGTCAGCGGTCGTAGTCGACGGCCAGTTCGGGGGAGGTGGCCACCGCCCGGCAGGTCAGGATCCGCCCCGCCGCGACCTCGTCGTCCCCGAGCGCGTAGTGCACGTCCATCCGCGCGCTGCCCCGCACCACCGTCGCCCGGCAGGTGCCGCAGGCCCCGCCGACGCACGCGTACGGCGCGTCGACGCCGTGCCGGAGCGCGGCGCTGAGCACGGTTTCGCCCACCGTCGCCGGGATTTCGGCGGTCTTCCCGCCCGCGGTCACCGTCAGCGTCGAGCCCGGCCGCCGCGAGGGGCGGACGGGCAGCGCGCCCTGGAACAGTTCGAAGTGGACGTTCTCCTCGGGGACGTCGCGGTCCGCGAGGGTCCGGCGGGCCATGTCGACGAGGTCGCGCGGGCCGCACAGGAACCACTCGTCCACCTTCGCCGGGTGCAGCCGCGACTGCAGCAGCGCGCGGAGACGGGTGCCGTCCAGACGGCCGCGCTGGTAGCGCTCGTGCGAGATGGCGAGCGCCTCGCCGACGATGTCGAACGGCCGCTCGGGCCGTTGCGTGCGCAGATCCGGGTCGCGTTCGTCGGTACGGTAGTGCACCACGTGCAGCCGCCCGCCCAGCCTCGCGGCGAGGGCGGCGAGTTCGCCGGCGAACATCGTGCTGGCCCCGGAAGTGTTGATGTAGAGCAGGGTCGCCTTGCTGTTCGGCTCGTCCTGCAGGGTCGCGGTCAGGATCGAGAGGATCGGCGTGATCCCGCTGCCCGCGGCGAGCGCGACGTACCGGCCGGCGCGGCTCCGCGCCGGGGTCAGCGTGAACTCCCCGTCCGGCGGCAGGACGTCCAGTGCGTCGCCCGCCGCGAGTTCCGTGGTGGCGAACGTCGAGAACGCGCCGCCGAGCTGATGTTTGATCGCGATCCGCAGCACACCGGAGTCCGGCGTCGAGCAGATCGAGTAGGCGCGCCGCACCTCTTCCCCGTCGACCTCCGCGCGGATGACGAGATGCTGGCCGGGGGTGAACCGGAAGGTCTCCCGGAGCCGTTCCGGGACGTCGAACGTCACGGTGACGGCGCCCTCGCACAGCGGCCGGACCTCGGCGACCCGCAGCGAGTGGAAGCGGCTCGGCTGCCGAGGCTGGGGCGCGGGCGGCTCCTCGTCGAACGAATCGGTGAGCTGACGCCATTCGCGGTACTCCGACGACGTCAGCTCGCGGCCCCACGGGGTGGCGATCGGAACGTCCCTGGCGAGGTACGCCTCGCGGTTGTCCCGCCACGTGCGCAGGTAGCGGTAGAACGGGATCGCGGGGTGGAGATGGTGCACCAGGTGGTAGTTCTGGCACAGCATGATCGGCGTCATCAGCCATTCGAGCCCGACGCGGACGCGCGTGGCGCCGAACCGGTTCTGCCGCTGCGCGCCGAGGTCGTGATGCGGCAGCCAGTCGAACCACCAGGCCAGCACGGCCAGCCCGACGCGCTGCGGGATCAGGTAGACCATCAGCAGTTCCCAGCCGTGGCCGCTCACCGTCAGCCAGGCGAACGCGGCGAGGCTCAGCGTGACGGCGGCCGCGGTCTCGGCCCGCTCCGACGGCGGCCGCGTGCGCTGCCGCGCCACGTAGAAGCGGGCGTACCAGAAGTCGATGGTCAGCCAGCGCAACGGCAGCTGCCACCAGGGGCCGTGCGCGGTCCAGGCGTCGGGATCGGTGTGGGCGTCCTCGTTGGTGTTGCGGTGGTGCTCCAGATGGATGTAGCGCACCAGTGGAAAGGAGCCGTAGACCGCCACGAACGGCATCGCGAGCCTGCCGAGCAGTTCGTTGACCCAGGTGAGCCGGCCGGCCGCGTGGTGCGTCGACTCGTGCAGCACGGTGAACATGGTGAAGGTGACGAGCGCGTGCAGGGGAATGGTCACCCAGAGCGGCGCGGCCTCGTTGACGACCAGCCAGGTGGCGCCCGTCCAGACCATGGCGCCGCCGACGAACAGCAGCACCGTCGGCACCGAGACCACCGGCAACGGGAGACGCGGGTTGGGCACACCGCGTCTCGGTCTTCTCTCGGACGATTCCCCCGTGTCCCCGGACCGGGTTACGGCGACGGTCATCGATCGTTCCCCTCGGTCGATGCTACCGGGACAAGCTGTCACACCGTAGACAATTAGTATTGGTTTGTAAACTTCATCCGATCGCCGAAACGCCTCGTCACGGCGCCCGATGGTGAATCGTGGCACGCATCCGTGTCCAGGAAAGGGCCGGTTCGTAACAGAGAAGAACCGAAAACTGGTCCGATCGGGTGGTCGGCGGGTGGTTGCTGCGACGTCGTTCGAAACCCGTGAGCGGCGGATGAGGGCGGGGTGGTGGCCCCGGGACCGGACCGGTGAGCGACACGGCCTAGACTCGGACGGCCCGGTCTGCAAGGTGACCAGGGCACATCCGCCGTCGACGACATGCGGATGCTCAAACACATCGTTTACCGCTCGAGGAGAATACGTTGAAGAGCACCGTCGAGCAGCTCAGCCCGACGCGAGTCAAGATCAATGTCGAGGTGCCGTTCGACGAGCTCAAGCCGAACTTCGACCGCGCCTACCGCAAGATCGCCCAGCAGGTGCGCATCCCCGGCTTCCGCCCGGGCAAGGCGCCGGCTCGCGTGCTGGAAAGCCGGATCGGGCGAGCCCCGGTGCTCGACGAGGTCGTCAACGAGGTCATTCCGGCCAAGTACATGGAAGCCGTGCGCGCGGGCGAGGTCCGCACGCTGGGCCAGCCCGAGTTCGAGGTGACCAAGCTGGAGGACCGTGAGGTCCTCGAGTTCACCGCCGAAGTCGACATCCGCCCGGAGATCTCGCTGCCCGACCTCGAGGGCTTCTCGGTCAGCGTCGACGACGTCGAACTGACCGACGCCGAGGTCGACGAGCAGCTCGACGAGCTGCGCGCCCGGTTCGGCACGCTCACCGGTGTCGACCGCCCGGCCGAGAACGGCGACTTCGTCTCGATCGACCTCGCGGCCACCGTCGACGGCCAGGAGGTCGAGGAGGCCTCGACCACCGGCCTGTCCTACGAGATCGGCTCCGGCCAGCTCGTCGACGGTATCGACGAGGCGATCATCGGCGCGAACGCGGGCGAGACCAAGACCTTCACCACGAAGCTGGTCGCCGGCGAGCACACCGGCAAGGACGCCGACGTCACCGTCACCGTGCAGACCATCAAGCAGCGCGAGCTGCCCGAGGCGGACGACGAGTTCGCCCAGATGGCGAGCGAGTTCGACACGATCGACGAGCTGAAGGCCGACCTTCGCGAGCGCCTCGGCCGCGTCAAGAAGATGCAGCAGGGTGTCCAGGCCCGCGACAAGGTCCTCGAGGAACTGCTCGAGCGCACCGAGGTCGCGATCCCGGAGAAGGTCCTCGAGGCCGAGATCGAGAACCGCAAGCACGACGCGATCCACCCCTTCGACCACGACGAGGCGCAGTTCGCCAAGGCGCTCGAGGCCGAAGGCCGCACGATCGAGGAGTTCGACACCGAGGTCCGCGAGGAGTCGGAGAAGGCGGTCCGCACGCAGCTGCTGCTGGACAGCATCGCCGACGCCGAGCAGACGTCGGTCAACGACGGCGAGCTCACCGAGCGCATCATCTACCAGGCGCAGCGCTTCGGCGTCAGCCCGGACGAGTACGTCCAGCGGGCGCAGCAGTCCGGTCAGCTGACCGCGATCTACGCCGACGTCCGTCGCGGCAAGGCGCTGGCCTCGGTGGTCCGCAAGACCACCGTGACCGACGCCTCCGGTGCCACGGTCGACCTCGAAGAGCTCTTCGGCCCCGCAGCCGAGGAGACGCAGGTCACCGAGGAACCCGCGAAGACTGCGGCCGAGTAGGGAATATCCGGTCCGCTCGAAACGGACCGTAAAGCTGTAAGCGAACTTGGGCGGTGTCAGGCATTCTGCACCGCCCAAGTTCGTTAGGGTCGGTTGCAAGATCCTCAAGCATCTGGACATACGCGGCGGCGAACGTTCCACCCGCCGCCGTCGGCGAAAAGGCAGGCATGACGTGACGCAGCACACGCCCCAGGCGCGGACCGGTACCGCAGGGCTCAACCTCACCGACTCGGTCTTCGAGCGGTTGCTCCAGGAGCGCATCGTCGTCCTCGGCTCCGAGGTCAACGACGAGGTCGCCAACCGGATCACCGCCCAGTTGTTGCTGCTCGACGCAGACGACTCCGAGTCGGACATCCGCTTCTACATCAACTCGCCCGGTGGCTCGGTCACCGCGGGTTTCGCGATCTACGACACCATGCAGCTGATCCGCCCGGACGTCGCGACCTACGCGATGGGCCTCGCCGCGTCGATGGGGCAGTTCCTGCTCTCGTCCGGCACGCCCGGCAAGCGGTACGCGCTGCAGCACGCGCGCATCCTCATGCACCAGCCCTCGGCGGGGGTCGGCGGCACGGCCTCCGACATCGCCATCCAGGCCGAGGTGTTCGGCAAGTGGAAGCAGGAGCTGGCCCGGATCACCGCCGAGCAGACCGGCCAGACGGTCGAGCAGATCGTCAAGGACGGCGACCGCGACCGCTGGTTCACCGCGCAGGAGGCGAAGGACTACGGCTTCGTGGACCAGGTCCTCACTCGTGAGAACCCGCTTCCCAACAGCTGATCCGCGCCTCGCACACAGGAGAATTCAATGAGCAACTTCCAGCTTCCGATCGGGTCGCAGGCGCCCGGGATGCAGTCGCGGCTCCAGCTGCCGCAGTCGCGGTACGTCCTGCCCTCGTACGTCGAGCGCACGAGCTACGGCATCAAGGAATCGAACCCGTACAACAAGCTGTACGAAGAGCGCCAGATCATGCTCGGCGTGCAGATCGACGACGCGTCGGCGAACGACGTCATGGTCCAGCTGCTGCACCTCGAGCACGAGGACCCGGACCGCGACATCATGATCCTGATCAACTCGCCCGGTGGTTCGTTCACCGCGCTGATGGCGATCTACGACACGATGCAGTACGTCCGCCCCGACATCGTCACGATGTGCATCGGCCAGGCCGCTTCGGCCGCCGCGGTGCTGCTGGCCGCGGGCACCCCCGGCAAGCGGTTCACCCTGCCGAACTCGCGCGTGCTGATCCACCAGCCCGCCACCGAGGGCACCTACGGGCAGGTCTCGGACCTGGAGATCCAGGCCAACGAGATCCAGCGGGTGCGGCGCCAGATGGAGGTCATCCTGGCGAAGCACACGAACAAGGACGCCGACGAGGTCAAGAAGGACATCGAGCGCGACAAGATCCTGACGGCCGACGAGGCCAAGGCGTACGGGATCGTCGACGAGGTGCTCGAGTACCGCAAGGCTTCGAGCAGCTGATCGTGGGAGGGGACCGGTGCGTGTCGGGAGACGACACGCACCGGATCCCTGGTCTATGGTCAGCTTCTGGCGTGCTCAGATGTGACGTTGGTTCTCCCGCCGACGGCATCGGGCGGGTACCGTCAGTGGCAGTGTGTGAGGCTCCGAGCGGTCATCCGTGACCGGGGCGGTAAGACAGTCAGGCGCGTATCGCGCCGGAGGGGACGAGGTCAACGGCCATGGCACGGATCGGTGACGGCGGCGACCTGCTGAAATGTTCTTTCTGCGGCAAGAGCCAAAAGCAGGTGAAGAAGCTCATTGCCGGCCCCGGGGTCTACATCTGCGATGAGTGCATCGATCTCTGCAACGAGATCATCGAAGAGGAACTGGCCGAGGCCGGTGAGGTCAAGCTCGACGAGCTGCCCAAACCCGCCGAGATCCACGAGTTCCTCGAGCAGTACATCATCGGCCAGGACGACGCGAAGCGATCGCTGGCCGTGGCGGTGTACAACCACTACAAGCGTGTGCAGTCCGACGACAAGGCCGGGCCGAAGGATTCCAAGGACGAGACCGTCGAGCTGGCGAAGTCCAACATCCTGATGCTCGGGCCGACGGGCTGCGGCAAGACCTACCTGGCCCAGACCCTGGCGAAGATGCTGAACGTCCCGTTCGCGATCGCGGACGCCACGGCGCTCACCGAAGCCGGGTACGTGGGCGAGGACGTCGAGAACATCCTGCTCAAGCTGATCCAGGCGGCGGACTACGACGTCAAGCGCGCCGAGACGGGCATCATCTACATCGACGAGGTCGACAAGATCGCCCGGAAGTCGGAGAACCCGTCGATCACCCGCGACGTGTCCGGCGAGGGCGTGCAGCAGGCGCTGCTGAAGATCCTCGAGGGCACCACCGCCTCGGTGCCGCCGCAGGGCGGCCGCAAGCACCCGCACCAGGAGTTCATCCAGATCGACACGACGAACGTGCTGTTCATCGTGGCCGGCGCGTTCGCCGGGCTGGAGAAGATCATCAACGAGCGGGTCGGCAAGCGCGGCCTCGGTTTCGGCGCGGAGATCCGCACCAAGGCCGAGATCGACGAGAGCGACATCTTCTCCGACACCATGCCGGAGGACCTGATCAAGTTCGGGCTGATCCCGGAGTTCATCGGCCGTCTCCCGGTCGTCGCGACGGTGACCCACCTCGACAAGGACTCGCTGGTCAGCATCCTGACCACGCCGCGCAACGCGCTGGTGAAGCAGTACAAGAAGCTCTTCGAGATGGACAACGTCGAGCTGGAGTTCACCAAGACCGCGCTCGAGGCCATCGCCGACCAGGCCGTGCTCCGCGGCACCGGCGCCCGCGGCCTGCGCGCGATCATGGAAGAGGTCCTGCAGCCGGTCATGTACGACATCCCCAGCCGCGACGACGTCGCGAAGGTCGTCATCACCGAGCAGACCGTCCGCGAGAACGTGAACCCGACGATCGTGGCACGTCAGCCGTCGCGTCGTCGCAGCAGCGAACGCGGCGAGAAGTCCGCCTAGAGAACACCTTTCGTCACTGATGCCCCGGCCGGATCCTTCCGGCCGGGGCATCGGTTTCTCCGGCCCGGTCCGGCCGGTGACCGGACCGGGATAGGATGCGAGAGTGCCGCTGACTCCCACGAAGGACGAGAACGAGGCTCCCGAGCTGGCAGCCGCGAGTCCACGCGAGGTCAGGGGACTCGTCGAGCTCACCGAACGCATCGTCGTCGGGGCCTACCGCGGGCATCCGTGGATCCCGCGCGCGCTGACGATCGCGCTGGGCGTGCTGGTGGCGACCTGCCTGGTGGCCGGCGTCGTCCGGCTGTCGCCGCTACCGCTGATCCCGCTGCCGTTCTTCGCCGTTTCGGCGTACGCGCTCCTCCGGATCAAGGGGGCGCGGAGCGCGGAGGCGAACCAGCCGCTCGTCGCCTGGACCGGGCTGTTCACCGGTGCGACGCTCGCCGGATTCTGGTTGATCTCGATGGCGGGACGCTGGCTCGGCTGATCGCCCGGCACACTTTTCCGGATTTCCCTCCGTTAGCAGGGTTTCAGAATCCCCTGGACGGGGTAAGACGAGTCCGTGACAGTCACCGCGGGGCCCTTCTCGCACGTGGGTCTGCTCTACTCCGGTGACGCCGAGTACCTGGACGGTACGGTTCCGTACATCCTGGAGGGGTTGAAGCACGACGAGCCCGTGGCGGTGGCCGTGCCGAGCCGGAACCTGGCCCTGATCGAAGCGGCGTTGGGGGAGTCCGCCGCCGACGTCGAGCTCATCGACATGAGCGAAGCCGGCCGGAATCCGGGCCGCATCCTCCCCGGTGTGCTGCTCGCGTTCGCGGACAACCGGCCGGGGCCGGTCCGGATCATCGGCGAGCCGATCTGGGCGGGCCGTTCGGCCGTCGAGTACCCGGCGTGCGCGCAGCACGAGGCACTGATCAACTTCGCCTTCGGCGATCGCGACCTCAGCATCCTGTGCCCGTACGACCGCACCCGGCTCGAAGCCGACGTTCTCGCCGACGCGGAGCGGACCCATCCGACCCTTTCCGGAGCCGACGGGGATCGCCCGAGCCCGGGCTACGCACCCGACGCGGTCGTCGAGAAGTACAACCTGCCGCTGCCCGAGCCGCGGTCGGCCGACGCGTTCCGCTTCGACCTCGGCACGCTCGCCGCGGTGCGCCGGTTCGCGCAGGTCCGGGCCGAAGAGAGCGGGCTCGCCAGGGAACGGGTGGAGGATCTGGTGCTCGCCGTGGCGGAACTGTCGGCCAACAGCGTGCTGCACGGTTCCGGGCACGGTGTCGTGCGGGTCTGGCGCGAGGAGGGCCACGTGCTCTGCGAGGTCGTCGACGAAGGCACCTTGAGCGATCCGCTGGCGGGCCGCCGTCCCGCTTTGCCGGGACAGCTGGGCGGACGTGGTCTGGTGCTGGTGAACCAGGTCGCCGATCTGGTCCGGCAGTACCTCAGACCGGGTTCGACCGTGACCAGGATCTACTTCCGCGTCTGAGCTCAGGCGTGCTTCGGGACGTGCTTGCCGAGGAACGCGATCAGGCTCGGCACGACCGTGCGGTTGAAGCTGTCGCCGTGCTTGCCGCGCGCGGTGTGCGCGACCGTGGGCCGCGCTTCGGAGATGAACTTCCGCACCCCGCCGATGAACGGATCTTCGGTCCCGCACCAGATACCGGTCGGCACGCTCTTGGTGACATTGATGTGGCGCAACGGATCCAGCGAACCCCAGTCGGCGGCGTCGCGGAACGCGCGGCGTTTGCTCATTTCGGCCCACGACGTGATCAGCGCGGGCGCGAGCGCCGCGACCGCGGCGGGCGGACGACGGCGTTCCAGGCGGCGCCGGGTGTACAGCAGCGCGCCGAAGCCGCCCATCGAAAGCCCCGTGGCGGCGAACGGCTGCCCGTCCCGGCCGCCGAGGCCGCGGGCGGCCAGCCAGCGGGGGACCTCTTCGAGCAGCATCGCCATCGGGTTGTCCCCGGGCTGGTTCTCGTGCCAGTAGTGGTCACCGCCGTCGACGGCGACGAACCCGAACGGCGGCACCGCCTTGCGGGCGACCTCGCTGCCGAGCTGCTTGAGCAGCCCGGTGGGGGCCGCGTGGCGCGCGGTGCCGTGGAGGCCGTGCAGCATCAGCGACATCGGCAGGCCCTTGGGCGGGGCCTTGGTCGGCAGCATGAGCACGAGATCGACCTCGCGGCCGCGGGCTTCGGAGTAGACGCGTTCGACGCGGGGGCTGCCCAGCTGCGTGGCCGGCGTCGGCGAGGCGACACCGAGCGCCCGCTGGAGCGCTTCGCTGAACGGCAGGGCCCCGGTGGCCGTACCGGCGGCGAGCCCGGCGACTCCGAGACCGGAGGCGCCGGCGATCAGCACGGACCGACGGCTCAGCCACCGGCGGGCGCCGTCCACCCCCGGCAGCGTCGTGTGCCCCTGGTCGTCCTCGTTCACCGATCCCCGTTCCCCGTTCCCGCTCCCCATTCCCCCGCGGTTTCTTTCCGGCCGAGGGCTTCCACCAGGTCAGACGCGCGTTTCCGCTCGAAGGTTGCACGATTCACCGACCTGTGACCGGGGTATCGCCGGATCAGGTGCCGATGTTTCCCTCTTTCGCGCGCCACGCCTCGATCGAGACCCGGGCGGACCGCATCGCCGCCTCGTAAGTGTCGCCGAGACCCACGCCGATCGCGGTGGCCAGGGGAATCAGGATGTGGTCCACACCATTCTCGCCGTCGCCGAAATGCCCGGCGACCTCCAGCGTGATGTAGCCGTGCACGGCGCTCCAGAGCTGGGCGGCGACCTCGAATTCGGGGGTGGGACGGAACCGGCCCGCGTCTATCACCCGCTTCGCGGCGCGAACGAGATAGCCGAAGGCCTCGATGCCCTCTTCGCTGGCGTTCTGGCGGGTCTCCTCCTTGGTCATGTCGCCCAGTGCCGCCTTCTGCCCGCTGGGCTGGCTCTGGCCGAAGGTCACCGCGTAGAGCTGCGGGTTGTCGACCACGGTCCGCCGGTAGGCCAGCGCCAGGGTGAGGATGTCGGCGACCGGGTCGTCGGTCTCCTCGACTTCGCCCAGATTCGCCGACAGCCGCCGGAAGCCCTCGCGCGCGACCTCGTTCACCAAGGCGCCCATCCCGCCGAAGTGGGTGTACACGGCCATGGTCGACGCACCGATCTCGGCCGCCAGCTTGCGGGCCTGGAGCGCCTCCGGGCCGCCGTCCGAGAGCAGCCGGATCGCCGCCTCGATCAGCTTGGCCTTGACCTCGGCGGCGGAGGGTTTCGATGCCATGCTTGCCAGTATCCCATAACCCTGTTATAAATGAATGCATAACATCGTTATTCCGCCGGTAGGGGGCCAGTGATGGGCAACAAGTTCCTCGAGGGCAACTTCGCCCCGGTCAGCCGCGAGCACACGATCACCGAACTGAGCGTCACCGGGCACATCCCGGAATACCTGGACGGCCGCTACCTGAGGAACGGGCCGAACCCGCTGTCCGAAGTGGACCCGGCGACCTATCACTGGTTCATGGGCGACGGCATGGTGCACGGCGTCCGGCTGCGGGACGGCCGCGCCGAGTGGTACCGCAACCGCTGGGTGCGCAACCCGCGGCTGTCCGCGGACCTGGGCGAGCGCTGGGAAGGCGGTGTGGCCGCCGGTCTGGGGGCCAACACGAACGTGATCGGCCACGCGGGCAAGACCCTCGCGCTGATCGAGGGCGGCGCCACCAGCTTCGAGCTGACCGACGAGCTCGACACCGTCGGTGTCTGCGACTTCGACGGCACGCTTCCCGGCGGCTACACCGCCCATCCGAAGCGTGATCCGGAGACCGGCGAACTGCACGCCGTGTCGTACTTCTTCGGCTCGGGCAACAAGGTCCAGTACTCGGTGATCGACGCGCGGGGACGGGCCCGCCGCACGGTCGACGTCGAGGTCACCGGTTCGCCGATGATGCACGACTTCTCCCTGACCGAGAAGCATGTCGTGTTCTACGACCTCCCGGTCGCCTTCGACAGCGAGCAGGCCGTCGCCGCGTCCGTCCCGTCGGTCCTGCGCACGCCCGCGCGGCTCGTGCTGTCGGCGCTGGTGGGCAAGGTGAAGGTGCCGGATCCCTTCGCGGCGAAGCTGCGTCAGCGGGTCTCGGGCAACGCCGGCCTGCCGTACCGCTGGAACCCGAAGTACCCGGCGCGGATCGGGGTCATGCCGCGCGACGGCGGCAACGGCGACGTCCGCTGGTTCGAGATCGAGCCGTGCTACGTCTTCCACCCGATGAACGCCTACGACGACGGCGACGACATCGTGCTGGACGTCGTCCGCCACCCGAAGATGTTCGACACCGAACTGCTCGGGCCCGCCGAGGGGCCGCCGACCCTGGACCGCTGGACGATCGACCTGAGTGCCGGCAAGGTCGTCGAGGAACGCCTCGACGACCAGGGGCAGGAGTTCCCGCGCGTCGACGAGCGTTTGGTGGGACGGCGGCATCGCTTCGGCTACTCGGTGTCCACAAAGGACGGATCGGCGTCCTCGGGGGCACTGCTCAAACACGACCTGTGGAACCGTTCGGTCGCTTCGCGGGAATTCGGCGCGGGCAGCCAGGTGGGGGAGTTCGTCTTCGTGCCGTCCTCTGTGGACGCGGGGGAGGACGAAGGTGTGCTGATGGGTTTCGTCTACGACGCCGCGACGCAGAAGAGCGATCTGACCATTTTGGACGCGGGGACACTGGAGACCGTCGGTGCCGTGCACCTGCCGGACCGCGTGCCGAACGGCTTCCACGGCAACTGGGTGGGCGCGGAGGGCTGAAGGGGAGGTGTCGCGAAAGCCACTTTCAGGACGTCGGATGTCCCGAAAGTGGCTTTCGCGACGTCTGGCGGGCTAGTCGCCACCTCCGCCGACGTTGCGAAAGCCACTTTCGCAACCTTCAACGTTGCGAAAGTGGCTTTCGCAACACTTCGCGCCCTGCTCAGTCCAGGCCGAGCACCCGCTGTTCCCCGCCGTAGAGGTTCATGCTGTCGCCGCGCAGGAAACCGATGAGGGTCATGCCGTTCTCGTCGGCCAGTTCCGCGGCCAGCGACGACGGCGCGGAAACGGCCGCCAGCAGGCCGATCCCGGCCATGGCGGCCTTCTGCACCAGTTCGAACGAGGCGCGGCCGGACACCAGCAGCCCGGCGTCCGCCGCGGGGATCCGGCCCTCCTGCAGCGCCCAGCCGAGCACCTTGTCGACGGCGTTGTGCCTGCCGACGTCCTCGCGGACGACGGCGAGGTTCCCGTCACCGTCGAACAGGGCGGCCGCGTGCAGCCCGCCCGTGCTGGAGAACACCTTCTGGTGCGCGCGAAGGGTGTCCGGGAGCGTCGCCAGCACGTCGGTGCTCACCGCGAACTCGGACTTCCCCGGCGAAAACCGGCTTTTCAGCTTCACCGCGTCGAGCGCGGCCTTGCCGCAGACGCCGCACGAGGACGTGGTGTAGAAGTTCCGCTCGACGCCGGTCTCCGGCGGAGCCACCCCTTCGGCCAGCGCGATGTCGAGGACGTTGTAGGTGTTGCGCCCCTGGTCGTCGACGCCGTCGCAGTACCGCGCGACCGCGACGTCCTCACGCGAGGCGAGCACGCCCTCCGACAGGAGGAACCCGTGCGCCAGTTCCACGTCGTTGCCGGGTGTGCGCATGGTGACCACGAGTGCCTTGCCGCCGACCCGGATCTCCAGCGGTTCTTCGGCCGCGAGCGCGTCGGGCCGCCGGACGTCCTTCGTCGCGGAGATCTTCCGCACCGGACGCCGCACCGTCACCCTGCCCACTTGTCCACCCTTCTGACCGGTTATTCGACACTCGGATACTGCAACGTCGGGAATTAAGTAATACATTCCCAGTGCACATCCCCAGAGTACGGAGGCGCCGGATGGCTGTCGGCTTCCTGGACCGTTCCCGCATCGTCGCATCGCCGGGCTGGAGCCGCTGGCTGGTGCCGCCCGCCGCGCTCGCCGTCCACCTGTCGATCGGGCAGGCGTACGCGTGGAGCGTCTTCAAACCGCCGCTGGAGAAGACTCTCGGGCTCAGCGGCACGGAGAGCGCGCTGCCGTTCCAGCTCGGCATCGTGATGCTCGGGCTGTCGGCGGCGTTCGGCGGGACGCTGGTCGAACGCAACGGGCCGCGCTGGGCGATGTTCGTCTCGATGGTCTGTTTCAGCTCGGGCTTCCTGCTCTCCGCGCTCGGCGTGGCGACGTCGCAGTACTGGCTCGTCGTCCTCGGCTGGGGCGGGATCGGCGGCATCGGGCTCGGCATCGGCTACATCTCGCCGGTGTCGACGCTGATCAAATGGTTCCCGGACCGGCCGGGGATGGCCACCGGGATCGCGATCATGGGCTTCGGCGGCGGCGCCCTGATCGCCTCTCCGTGGTCCTCGCAGATGCTGGGCGCGGCGCCGTGGTCGGCCGGGACGGTCGCGACGGCCTTCCTCGTGCACGGCCTGGTCTACGCGGTCTTCATGACCCTCGGCATCCTGCTCGTCCGCGTTCCCGCCGATGGCTGGAAGCCGGCGGGCTGGGAACCCAAGACCGACCACGGCAACGCGATGATCACCACCGCGAACGTGTCGGCGCGCAACGCCCTCAGGACGCCGCAGTTCTGGCTGCTCTGGGTGGTCCTGTGCTTCAACGTGACCGCGGGCATCGGCATCCTGGAGAAGGCGTCGCCGATGATCGCGGACTTCTTCCGTGAGACCTCGACCCCGGTCGGCACCGCCGCCGCGGCCGGGTTCGTCGCGTTGCTCTCGCTGACCAACATGCTCGGCCGGTTCGTCTGGTCGTCCACTTCGGATCTGGTGGGGCGCAAGAACATCTACCGGCTCTACCTCGGTGTCGGCGCACTGCTGTACCTGGTGATCGCGCTGACCACCAACGCGTCGAAGCTCGTGTTCGTCCTGTGCGCCATGCTGATCCTGTCGTTCTACGGCGGTGGCTTCGCGACCGTCCCCGCGTACTTGAAGGACCTCTTCGGCACGTACCAGGTGGGCGCGATCCACGGCAGGCTGCTGACCGCGTGGTCGATGGCCGGTGTGCTCGGGCCGCTCATCGTCAACGCCATCGCCGACAGCCAGAAGGCGGCGGGCAAGGTCGGCCCCGACCTCTACTCGACGTCGCTGTTCATCATGATCGGCCTGCTGGTGGTCGGCTTCGTCGCCAACGAACTGGTGCGCCCCGTCAACCCGAAGTTCCACGAGCCGGCGCCGTCCGGCGAGCCCGCGAGGAGTGAGGCCCGATGACCGAACAGGCTCCCGAACGCCGCCGCACCGGGCTGATGGTCTTCGCCTGGCTGTGGGTCGCGCTCCCGTTCGCCTACGGGGTCTACGAACTGTTCCGCAAGGTGGTCCAGCTTTTCGGCGGCTGAGTAAGGTCGGCTCGTGGGAATTCTGGTCACCGGGGCGTCGCGCGGCATCGGCCGTGCGATCGCCCGCGCCTTCGCGGAAAAGGGCGACCGTGTCGCCGTCCACTACGCCTCGAAGCGGGAGGACGCCGAGCGGACCCTCGGCGAGCTTCCCGGTTCCGGGCACGGCCTGGTCCAGGGCGACCTCGCGGATCCCGAGGTGGCGCGGCGGGTCGCCGACGAGGCCGAGGCGCTGGTGGACGGTGTCGACGTCTTGGTCAACAACGCCGCCTTCGCACCGTCCGCGTCCTCGGCCCATCCCGTCGCCGAAGTGTCCTATGAGGACTGGCAGCGGGTCTGGCGGCGGATGCTCGACGTCAACGTGCTCGGCACCGCGAACGTGACCTACTGCGTGGCCCGGCACATGATCGAGCGCGGCGCGCCCGGCCGCGTGGTCAACATCGGCTCGCGGGGAGCCTTCAAGGGCGAGCCCGAGTTCCCGGCATACGGCGCGAGCAAGGCGGCGCTGCACTCGCTGGGGCAGTCGCTCGCCGTCGCCCTCGCTCCGCACGGGATCGCCGTGACCACCGTCGCGCCCGGCTTCACCGCGACGGACCGGGTCGCGGCGAAGGTCGAAGGCGCGCGCGGCGAGAGCCCGTTCGGCCGGGTCGGCACGCCGGAGGAGGTCGCGGCGGCGGTGCTCTACCTCGCTTCCGGCGACGCCGCGTGGGCGTCCGGCGCGATCCTCGACCTGAACGGCGCCTCGTATCTGCGGATGTGAACTGGATCACGAATGCAGCGCTGAAGGCTTTCCGCGCGTCTATGGAACGTGCACAAGCTGGGGAAGGTCCTGGTCGCCGCGCTGGCGGTGGCGGTGTTCGGCGGGACCGCGTACGGATACACGACGCTGGAGTCGCTCGAAGGCGTCACGCGTGAAGACGTGATCGAGGCGCCGGACCCGGGAGAGCAGCCCGCCGACGGCTCGCTGGACATCCTCCTGGTCGGCCGCGACGCGCGGACCGACAACCAGGACCGGCCGCTCCCGCCGGAGATCCTGCGCGAACTGCGCGCCGGGGCCAACGGCGACGACCTGACCGACACGCTCATCGTGCTCCGCATCCCCAACGGGCAGCAGGCCGTGAAGGCGTTCTCGATCCCGCGGGACTCTTGGGTCGCGCAGCCGGGCACGAAGGACAAGAGCAAGATCAACGAGATCTTCGGCCGGACCAAGTTCGCCTCGGCGAACGAGCAGCGCGCGGCGGGCAAGACCGACAAGGCCGAAATCAACAAGCAGGCGATCACCGCGGCGCGGAAGGCGACCCTGAAGGCGGTCGAGGAGCTCAGCGGGGTCAAGATCGATCACTTCGCCGAGGTCAACCTGCTGAGCTTCTACGAGATCAGCAAGGCGGTCGGCGGGGTCGAGGTCTGCTTGAACAAGGCCACCAAGGACCGGGATTCGGGCGCGGATTTCCCGGCCGGGCGGCAGACGATCCAGGGCGCCGACGCGCTCGCCTTCGTCCGTCAGCGCAAGAACCTGCCCCGCAGCGACCTCGACCGCGTCCGCCGTCAGCAGGTGTTCCTCGCGGGGCTGGCGCAAAAGGTGCTGTCCGGCGGGACCCTCGCCAACCCGGCGCGCGTGTCCGACCTGATCGACGCGGTGAAGCGTTCGGTGGTGCTCGACGGTTCGTGGGACCTGCTCGACTTCGTCCGGCAGATGCGCGGCGTGTCCGGAGGCGGTATCGCGTTCGAGACGATCCCGGTGGTCAACCCCGACTACCGCTACGACCCCCGGCATCCGACCTGGACCGCCGTGCAGGTGGATCCCGTCCAGGTGCGCGCGTTCGCCGCCTCGCTGATCGGCGCGCAGCCCGCGACCCCGCAGGCGCCGGCCGGCCCCAAGGTCGACGTCGTCAACGCGAGCGGCAAGGACGGTCTCGCCGCCCGCGTCTCGGATCTCTTGGCGGAGAAGGGTTACGGCAAGGGCGACACGAAGGCCGAGGCCGGGCGGCGGACGTCGGTCGTCCGGTACAGCGACGCGTCCGGGCCCGCGGCGGAGATCGCGAAACTGCTCGGCGGACTGGACGTCCAGAAAGCCGATTCGGTCGCCGCGGGCCAGGTCGAGGTCGTCCTCGGTCAGGTCTACAAAGGACCGGGCGTGTCCGCGGGCGGGGGAGCGCCTGCCCAGGGTGAGCAGCCGATCACCCCGGACAGTGCCGGATGCATCGACTGATCCTCAGCCCGGCGGGATCTTGCCGTTCTTGGCCACCGGAAGGCCGAGCTGGGTCGGCTCGGTGATGACGACCTCCTCACTGGGTAGCCGCGCCAGCACCGGGTTCAGGTGGGTCAGCTTCAGCGAGACCGGGCCGACGACGCTGGGCGCGGTGCTTACGTCCGCCTTCGCCAGATCCAGCCATTGGATGGTGCCGAGCACCTCCGGCGGGATCTCGTCACCGCGTTTGGCCACTGGGACGCACACCTGCCGCGCGTTGCCGACCTTGACGTCCGTCTTCGGCCGGTCGGCCAGCACCGGGTTGAGATGGCCCAGTGTCAGCGGGAACGGGATGGTGGGGATACCGAGGACGCGCAGGGCGTAGCACTCGAGGTCGATGTGCCGCACGAACGACAGGATCTCCGGCGGCGGCAGCTTCCCGTTCTTCGCGACGGGGACGCACAACTGCTCCGGCGACAACATCGTGACGTGCGCGTCCTGGATACCCAGCTTCTGCACGACGGGGTTCAGCTGGCTCAGCGTCAGCGGGAAGTCGGCCGCGCGGCCTTCGATCCGGTAGCAGGACAGATCCACCCAGCGGACGTAGTCGAGGATGCCCGGCGGCGGGATCGCGCCGTTCTTCGCGACCGGCACGCAAAGCTGCCGGCGTTCGCCCAGCTTGACCGTCTCCGACGGCAATTTCGCGAGGACGGGGTTGAGGTGCGTGAGGGTGAGCTCCACGGGCGGCGGTTTGTAGCCCTCGGTCCGGTAGCAGGACAGGTCGAGCTGGGAGACGAAGGGCAGTGGCGGCGGTGCGCCCGGAGCGGCGGTGGCCGCGCCGGGCAGTACCGCGACGAGCAGGAGCGAGGCCAGGGCGGCGAAGCAACGCAGAGCCGATCTTCGTGACATGGCAAGGCCTTTCCGCGAAGTGGGTCGGTCACTTCACGGTGGACCCGGCCCGTCCCGCCCGACACCGCCGACCGGGCGGCCTAAGGTGCGGTCACCGGCTCCAACCGCACCACGATCGCCTTCGACACCGGCGTGTTCGACTTGTCGGCCACCGAATCCAGCGGCACCAACGCGTTCGCCTCGGGGAAATACGCCGCCGCGCAGCCCTTCGCCGTCGGATAGGAGACCACCCGGAACCGCGGGGCCCGGCGGTCGCCGTCCCGCCATTCCGAGACCAGGTCGACCATCGCGCCGTCGGTTAGCCCGAGCGAAACCAGGTCCTCGGGGTTCACCAGCACCACACGCCGCGCGTCCTCGATGCCGCGGTAACGGTCGGAAAGCCCGTAGATGGTGGTGTTGTACTGGTCGTGGCTGCGCATCGTCTGCAGCAGCAGCCTGCCCTCGGGCACCTCGGGATACTCGAGCTCGGAGACGGTGAAGTTCGCCTTGCCGTTGGCGGTCCCGTTGAACTGCCGCGAATCACGCGGCGCGTGCGGCAGGACGAACCCGTCGGGCTCACGCACCCGGGCGTTGTAGTCGTGGCAGCCCGGGACGACGCGGGCGATCCGGTCGCGGATGAGGTCGTAGTCGGCGTGGAAGTCCCGCCACGGCACGGCGTGCCCGGCGCCGAGCAGGGCCTCCGCGAGATGGCAGATGATGGCGACCTCGGACAGCAGGTGCTCACTGGCCGGGGCCAGCCTGCCGCGTGAGGTGTGCACCTGCGACATCGAATCCTCGACGGTGACGAACTGCTCGCCGCCCGCCTGGACGTCGCGTTCCGTGCGGCCGAGTGTGGGCAGGATCAGCGCCGTCCTGCCGGGGACGACGTGCGACCGGTTGAGCTTCGTCGACACGTGCGCGGTCAGCGAACACGACTTGAGCGCCTTCTCGGTCAGCTCCGTGTCCGGGGTGGCGGACGCGAAATTGCCGCCGACGGCGAAGAAGACCTTGCCCTTGCCGTCCCGCATCGCGCGGATCGCGGCGACGGTGTCGTATCCGTGGTCGCGCGGGACCCTGATGCCGAACTCGGCGTCGAGACTGTCCATAAAGGACTCGGGCATCTTCTCCCAGATCCCCATCGTCCGGTCGCCCTGGACGTTGGAGTGCCCGCGCACCGGGCACAGGCCCGCTCCCGGCTCGCCGATCATGCCGCGCACCAGCGCCAGGTTCGCGACCTCGGAGATCGTCTGCACCGCGTGCTTGTGCTGGGTCAGGCCCATCGCCCAGCAGTAGATGGTCCGCTTCGACGTCGCGATCATCCGCGCGAGCCGCTCGATCTGCTCCCGCGGCAGCCCGGTCGCGGTGCCGACCTCGGTCCAGTCGATCTCGCGCAGATGCTTCGCGTAGTCCTCGAATCCCTCGGTGGACGACTCGACGAACGCGCGGTCGACGATCGTGCCGGGCGTCTCCTGCTCCCACTTCAGCAGCAGATGTCCGATCGCCTGGAACAGCGCGAGGTCGCCGCCGAGCCGGATCTGCGCGAACTCGTCGGCCAGCGGGGTGCCCTTGCCGACCACGCCGCGGACGTTCTGCGGGTTCTTGAACCGCATCAGACCGGCTTCGGGCAGCGGGTTGACCGCCATGATCTTGGCGCCGTTGCCCTTGGCCTCCTCCAGCGCGGACAGCATGCGCGGGTGGTTGGTGCCCGGGTTCTGGCCGACCACCACGATCAGGTCCGCCTTGTGGATGTCGGCAAGCGACACCGACCCCTTGCCGATGCCGGTCGTCGCCGCGAGCGCCGCGCCGGAGGACTCGTGGCACATGTTGGAGCAGTCGGGGAGGTTGTTGGTGCCGAAGGAGCGCACGAGCAGCTGATAGAGGAACGCGGCCTCGTTGCTGGTGCGGCCTGAGGTGTAGAAGATCGCCTCGTTCGGGTCGCTCAGTGCCCGCAGCTCGTCCGCGACCAGCGTGAAGGCGTCGTCCCAGGAGATCGGCTCGTAGTGCGAAGCGCCTTCGCGCAGCACGAACGGTTCGGTGATGCGGCCCTGCTGACCGAGCCAGTAGTCGGTCTTGTCCGCCAGCTCGTGGATCGAGTGCGCGGCGAAGAACTCGCGGCCGACGCGGCGCTTCGTCGCCTCCTCGGCGACGGCCTTCGCGCCGTTCTCGCAGAACTCCGCGAGCTTGCGGTGCTCGCCGTCGACCTCGCGCGGCTCCGGCCAGGCGCATCCGGGGCAGTCGAAGCCGTCGCGCTGATTCAGCAGGCGCAGCGTCTTCACCGTGCGCGCGGCGCCCATCTGTTCCATGCCGCGCATCAGGGAGACGGCGACCCCGGGGATCCCGGCCGCCCAGCTCTTCGGTTTCCCGACCTCGAGCTGTGTCTCGTCAACGTCGTTCGCGGGTGCTTCGCGGGTCATGCCCCCATCGTGCGCCTTGCCGCCTCCGCGCGCGACCGAGGGGTCAGGCGTCGGTGACGATCCGGGCGATCTGCGTTTCGTCGAGCGGGAACCAAGGTGTCTCGTTGACGCCGCGTTCCTGCACCGCGTTCACCGTCACCGCGGCCACGACCAGCACGATCAGTGCGACGATCGCGGCGATGCCGGGCCACCGGCTCGACCCCGGCGCGGAGTAGCCGCCGGCGGAGGCCGCCGCCTTGCGCTGCTTGCGGCGCTTCTTCTTGAGCTCCTTCTTCGCGCCGAGCCAGGCGTCCAGTTCGGCGTGCTTCTGCCAGTTCGGGTCGACCAGGTCCGGGTGGGTCTCGATCCGCCGGTCCTCTTCGTCCATCTCTGTCCTCTTCCCCAGGGGTTTCGGCCGGCTAACCGCAGTTGCCTGTCGACGGCAGGGGTTTCGTCGGGTCGTAGGTGTCCACTTCGTCGACCGCGAGCGCTCCGTCGACGGGTTTGCTCTTGTCAGAGTACTGGGGCGCGAGGATGCCGGCCTTGAGCGCGTCACACGCCATGTGCGAGTGGTAGCCCGCGCCTTCGCCGAAGCTGAGCCCGGCGTCGGCCTCGGCGAACGGCGGCGCCTTGCGGATCACGTAGTCCTGCTCGTCGCGGACGAACGGGACTATGTCCGCCGGCGACCGGGCCTCACCCGGATGCGCGTCGAAGGCGTACGCGGTCGTGTAACTCGCGTGCAAGATCAGTTCGCCCTTCTCGCCGGCTTTCGAGGTCAGGAAGCCGGTCATGCGCGGGCTCACCTGGAGCAGCCGGTTCGGGCCGATGAGGGTCAGGTACTTGCCCTTTTCGACCTTGAGCGGGCCGGCGAGCGCCGGTTCGAGCCGGACGCGTTCGTTCGGGGCGAGCAGGCGGAGCAGTTCCGAGCCGTCCGCGTACTGCAGTGCCGGGGAACCCAGCCGGGCCGCCGCGATGGCCTCCGTCACGGTCCGGTACGCCGCGTCGACCTCCCCGGCGGTGAAATCGCCGACAGCCCGCCCCGGCGGCACGATGACCCCGGCGATGCCTTCGCGCCAGTTCGCGGCGGGGGTGCGGTCGTAGGGCCGGTTCAGGTCGACCGCACCGGAAACCGGGGCGGCCTTCGGCGGCTGCCCGAAGCCGGGTACGTCGTTGACGCCGCGTCCCTGTACCCGGTGCACGACGACCGCAGCGACCACGAGCGCGATCAGCGCCAGGACGAGGACGGGGCCGCCGGACACCCGGAAACGGCGGTGCGACGCCTGCTTCTTCGCGCCGAGCCAGGCGTCCACTTCCGCGTGCTCGCGCCAATTCGGATCCATCAGATCCGGATGCGTCTCCAGCCGCCGGTCTTCCAAGAGCCCGCCCCTCCCCAGTGCGTCACGACAACCCCTCATCGCCTGGGAACGCCGGGCGTTACGGCCGGTGAGGAAGTCGATGGAGGGGGTTCGTAGACTTGTCAACTGTGACCGAGAACGCCCAGCCGCAGCAGACCGACCTTCCGGGTACCTGGAACCCGGCCGACGAAGAAGCCTCGCTCTACCAGCGTTGGGTAGACGCCGGCTACTTCACGGCCGACCCCACGTCGGACAAGCCGCCGTTCACGGTAGTCATCCCGCCCCCGAACGTGACCGGTTCGCTGCACATCGGGCACGCGTTCGAGCACACCCTGATCGACGCCATCACCCGCTACCACCGCATGCTCGGCGACGAGACGCTGTACCTGCCGGGCATGGACCACGCGAGCATCGCGGTCCACGCGCTGGTCGAGAAGCAGCTCCGCGCCGAGGGCACCAGCCGCCGCGAGCTCGGCCGCGAGGCCTTCGTGGAGCGCGTCTGGCAGTGGAAGAACGAGCACGGCGGCAAGATCCTCGCCCAGATGAAGCGCCTCGGCGAGGGCGTGGACTGGACCCGCGAGCGGTTCACCATGGACGACGGCCTGTCCAAGGCCGTCAACACGATCTTCAAGAAGCTCTACGACGACGGCCTGATCTATCGCGCCGAGCGGCTGGTCAACTGGTCGCCGGAGCTGCGGTCGGTGCTGTCCGACGCCGAGGTGAAGCACGAAGAGGTCGAGGGCGAGCTCGTCTCGATGCGCTACGGCGACGGCGAGAACGCGATCGTCGTGGCCACCACCCGGATGGAGACGATGCTCGGCGACACCGCCGTCGCGGTCCACCCGGACGACGAGCGCTACACCCACCTCATCGGTACCGAGGTCGAGCTTCCGCTGACCGGGCGAAAGATCCCGATCGTCGCGGACAAGCACGTCGACCCGGAGTTCGGCACCGGCGCGGTCAAGGTGACGCCCGCGCACGACCCGAACGACTTCGAGATCGGCCAGCGGCACGACCTGCCGATGATCACGATCATGGACGAGCAGGGCCGCATCGACGGCACCGGCACCGAATTCGACGGCATGGACCGCTTCGAGGCCCGTGTCGCGGTGCGGGAGAAGCTGCGCGAGCAGGGCCGCATCGTCGCGGAAAAGCGTCCGTACCTGCACAGCGTCGGGCACTCCGAGCGGTCCAAGGAGCCGATCGAGCCGCGGCTTTCGCTGCAGTGGTTCGTCAAGGTCGGCCCGCTCGCGAAGGCCGCCGGCGACGCGGTGCGCGACGGCCGCGTGAACGTCCACCCGGCGGAGATGGAGAAGCGCTACTTCGACTGGGTCGACAACCTGCACGACTGGTGCATCTCGCGCCAGCTGTGGTGGGGCCACCGCATCCCGGTCTGGTACGGCCCGAACGACGAGGTCGTCTGCGTCGGACCGGACGAGAAGCCGCCGTCGGGTGAGGGCTGGACCCAGGATCCGGACGTCCTCGACACCTGGTTCTCGTCGGGCCTGTGGCCGTTCTCCACCCTCGGCTGGCCGGAGAAGACCCCGGACCTGAACAAGTTCTATCCGACGTCGGTGCTGGTCACCGGCTACGACATCCTGTTCTTCTGGGTCGTGCGGATGATGATGTTCGGCCTCTACGCCACCGGCGAGGCGCCGTTCAAGACCATCGCGCTGCACGGCATGGTCCGCGACCAGTTCGGCAAGAAGATGTCGAAGACCGCGGGCAACGGCGTCGACCCCATCGAGTGGATGGACAAGTACGGCACCGACGCGCTGCGGTTCACCCTCACGCGAGGTGCCAACCCGGGCACCGACGTGCCGATCGGCGAAGAGTGGGTCGCGGGCTCCCGGAACTTCACCACGAAGCTCTGGAACGCCACCAAGTTCGCGATGATGAACGGCGCGGACGCCAACGCCCCGCTGCCCCCGGCCGCCGAGCTCACCGAGGCCGACCGCTGGATCCTCGGCAGGCTCGGCAACGTCGTCGACGAGGTCACCGGATACCTGGCGGACTACCAGTTCGCGAAGGCCACCGACACGCTGTACCAGTTCACCTGGACCGAGCTGTGCGACTGGTACCTGGAGCTGTCGAAGGTCCAGGTCTTCCAGGGTGACGAGGCCCGCGTGACGGCGACCCGCGCGGTGCTGGGGCACGTGTTCGACACCGTGCTGAAGCTGCTGCACCCGTTCATCCCGTTCATCACCGAGAAGCTGTGGACGGCGCTGACCGGCCGTGAGTCGCTGGTGATCGCCCAGTGGCCGGTGGCCGACTCCTCGTACGCCGACGCTGTGGCGGACAAGCGGATCGCGGACGTGCAGAAGCTGGTCACCGAGGTCCGTCGGTTCCGCGCGGACCAGGGCCTCAAGCCCAGCCAGAAGGTGGCCGCGCGGCTGTCCGGCGACGGGTTCGCCGAGATCACCGGGCACGACGAGCCGATCCGCTCGCTGGTCCGGCTCACCCAGCCGGAAGAGGGCTTCGCGCCGAGCGCGTCGCTCGAGGTCGGGCTGTCGGCCGGTGTGGTGACCGTCGAGCTGGACCTGTCCGGCACGATCGACGTCGCCGCGGAACGCAAGCGCCTGCAGAAGGACCTCGGCGCGGCGGAGAAGGAACTGGCGCAGGCCGAGGCCAAACTCGGCAACCAGGCCTTCATCGACAAGGCGCCGGAGCCGGTGATCGGCAAGATCCGGGCCCGCAAGGAGACCGCGGTCGCGGACATCGAGCGCATCAACGCCCGACTGGCGACGCTTCCCGCCTCCTGACCTCGTGAGTGGTAAGGACGGTTCTAACCGTCCTTACCACTCACGAGGCTTTCAGCGGAGGTGACGGAGGACCACTCCGGCCACGCCCACCATCCCGGTGCGGTAGGGGTGGTACGCCGCGGCGGCGAGCAGTTTCGTGTGCTGCCCGTTGATCCAGGCGGCCCCGTTCTTCGCGCAGGCGTCGTGCCCGGCCGACGGGCCGAAGGTGTCCACGAAGGTCGATTTGCCATCGGCGGCGACCGCCTTCTCGATCGCCGAGTTCAGCGCCTTCTCGACGTCGTTGAGCCACGCGTAGTCGCCCTCGGCGAACGGCAGGATCTTCGGGCAGTAACCGCGTTCCGGCGCGATCCGCGGGTAGCCGATGACGAGCACGTCGGCGCGCGGCGAGCGGGCGTGGATCCCGGCCAGCACCTTCTCGACGTTCTTGCCGGTGTCGGCGATCTTGGCCTTGATGGTGTCGACCCCGCCCACGGTGAATTTGTCCTGGCACGGGTTCCCCGTGGGATCACTCGCGCGCAGTGACGGGCAGGTGCCGACCAGCGTGCCGAAGACGTCGTAGTCGTTGCCGCCGATCCCGACCGTGACCAGGTCGGTGTTCGCGCGCAGGGCGCTGAACTGGGGCGGGTTGCTGCCGAGGGTGACGCTTTGCCGCTGCGTCATGTTGGTGGTGTCGGCGCCACCGCAGCTGATGTCGGTGAAGGAGCGGACCCGCAGGGCCGTGGCGAGGATCGACGGATAGTTCTGCGTCGACTTGCCGCAGAAGAGCGGGTCGAGGCGGGGGAGCGGGATGAGCGGCCCGGAGGTGTAGGAATCACCCAGCGCGACGTAATTCCGGTAGGACCGCGTGGCGGCGGTGGCCGCCGTGGCGGAGGCGATCAGCAGGACGACGGTCGAGACGGCCGCGAACAGGACGCGTCTGTAGCGCATGAGGACCCCGATCTCCGGACTGGATGGCCTCTCAAAAATGAACCGGATCCGCTCCCGTCGGCGCCGCCGATCGGGTGGTCGGGCGCCGGTTTCACCCGCTTGGGGTGTCACATCGGGTGATCGTCTTCCGGCCGCCGGTAGACGAGGAGATAGCGGAAGAAGAGCAGGTTCCGGACCTTGCTCCCCGGCAACAGGCGCTCCGCGTCGCGCCGGATCCGGTTCATCGGCGGGTAGGTCTCCATGATCGGCGCCTTCGGCAGCGGATCGACCCCGCCGTTGAGCCGCTCGCCCGCGTACACGATCACCCTCGCCACGGCGTTGACCGGCGAGGCCGCGATCGCTCGCGCGTAGTCGGCGAACGTGCTGGGCCTGCCGAGGCCGAGCACGGCCAGCACACCGCCCGGGACCAGTGCGTCACGCAGCTTCGTGACCGTGTCGAACGGCACATGGTGGAGCGACGCGAGGCAGGAGATGAAGTCGTACGCCTCCTCCGGCAGCTTCTCGGCGACCACGTCGGCCTGCCGGTACGAGATCGTGCCCGGCCCCGGCGAACCGGCGGCGCGGGCGAGCTCGATCATCGGGCCGGACCGGTCGATCGCCTCGACGTGCATCCCGGTCGCCGCGAGCCGCCGCGCGAACCGCCCGCCGCCGCAGCCCACGTCCAGCGCCACGCCGGGGCCGGGAGGCAGCTGGTCGAGCAGGAGCGGGTGGTAGTGGTCGTTGTGGTTGAACCCCATGCGTCGAGAGTGCCAGGAAAAGCCGCACGTAGACTCGGCGTGACAGGTAGCAAGGCTAAGAGGAGAGTTCGTGCCGCGAGGTGACGGCCGGGATTCCGAAGATTTCAGGGAATCCCCGGACCTGGCAGATCTGGACAGTTTCGCCGGTGTCGACGAATTGGGGGCCCGCGCCCACGATCCGTCCGACGACACCGACCCGGATCTGGACGCACCCGACGCCGCGTACCAGGCGGGTGGCGGTTCACGGGGCGGCATCGGCGGGATCGGGCAGCTGGGGGACAACCTCGCGCTCGGCCCCGTGCCGGACCTCGTCGCCCCCGAGGACGTGGAGCTGCACGAACTGGACGACCAGGGCGACGAGTTCGCCCCGGCCGACCCGAACGGGCAGCAGGCGCGCCGCGAACTGCTCGCCGTCGAGGCCGAGCTGAACCAGCGCTGGCCCGAGACCAAGATCGAGCCGTCTCTCGCCCGGATCGCGGCCCTGGTCAACCTCATGGGTGAACCGCACCGCGGCTACCCGGTGCTGCACGTCGCCGGGACCAACGGCAAGGGTTCGACCACCCGGATGATCGACGCGCTGCTGACCCGGATGGGCCTGCGCGTCGGCCGGTACACGAGCCCGCATCTGCAGCTGGTCACCGAGCGGATCGCGCTCGACGGCGCCCCCATCTCCGCCGCCGCGTACGTCGATCTGTATCGCGACGTCGCGCCGTACGTGACCATGGTGGACAACGCGGGCGGGCCCGACGCGGTGCCGATGAGCAAGTTCGAGGTGCTCACCGGGATGGCGTTCGCGGCCTTCGCCGACGCGCCCGTCGAAGCCGCGGTCGTCGAAACCGGGCTCGGCGGCTCCTGGGACGCCACCAATGTCGTGGACGGCGACGTCGCCGTCATCACGCCGATCGGCGTCGACCACGTCGAGTACTTCGGCGGCTCCCCGGTCAAGGCCGCGGTGGAGAAGGCCGGGATCATCAAACCCGGCAGTGTCGCGGTCATCGCCGAGCAGGACCCCGAAGTGCAGAAGGTCCTGCTGGAACGCGCCGTCGAGGTCGACGCGAGCGTCGCCCGCGCGGGCAGCGAGTTCGGCGTGCTGGAGCGCGAGGTCGCCGTCGGCGGGCAGATGCTCAAGCTGCAGGGCCTCGGCGGGGTCTACGACGAGATCTTCCTGCCGCTGCACGGCGCGCACCAGGCCGCCAACGCGGCGCTCGCGCTGGCCGCGGTCGAAGCGTTCTTCGGTGCGGGCAAAGACAAGCAACTGGTCATCGAAGCCGTCCGCGAAGCCTTCGCCGAGGTCGAGACCCCGGGAAGGCTGGAGCGCGTCCGAGCCGCGCCGACCGTGCTGCTCGACGCCGCCCACAACCCGCACGGTGCCAAGGCGCTCGCGACCACCGTCGCCGAGGAGTTCGCCTTCCGCCGTCTCGCCGCCGTGGTCGGCGTGATGGCGGAGAAGGACGCCCGCGGCATCCTGGACGCCCTCGAACCGGTGGTGTCCGAGATCGTCGTCACCAAGAACTCGTCCCCGCGCGCGATGCCGCTCGACGAGCTCAACGACATCGCCATCTCGATCTTCGGCGAAGACCGGGTCGTGGCCGAGCCCAGCCTGGACGCCGCGATCGAGACCGCCATCGGCCTCGTCGAGCAGAGCGACGACCCCGAGGAACCGCTGGCGGGCGGCGGTGTGCTGGTCACCGGCTCGGTCGTCACCGCGGGCGAGGCCAGGACCCTGTTCGGTAAGGAGCCGGCGTGACCGACGAAACCCCGAAACCGCCCGCCAAGGACCCGATGAAGTCCTTCCGGGGCGTGATGGCGGGCTCGCTGATCATGGAGGGCATCACCGTCGCGCTCGCGCTGCCCGTGGTGGCGAAGCTCGGCGGCGGTGTCGGCTCGTTCACCGGCTGGTCGGTGATCGTCATCGCGGTCGCGCTGATCGTGCTGTGCGGTTTCCTGAAGAAGCCGTGGGCGGTGCCCGCGGTGCTCGTCCTGCAGGTCGCGCTGATCGCCTTTTTCGTCGCGCTGCCCGCCGTCGCGATCCTCGGGGTGATCTTCCTCGGGATCTGGCTGTGGCTCCTGTGGCTGCGCCGCGATGTGGCGCGGCGGATGGCGGCCGGGACACTGCCCAGCCAGCAACAGCAACCGCAGTAGGTTCTCCGGGCCCCAGGGCCACGGCGTGACTCGCGTGATCAAAGGCGTATCTCACGTGTCTGGAGGCAGCACACGGGTGTGCGGCGTCCGATCACGCGAGTTACGCCTCCAAGCACGCGAGTTACGCCTCTGATCACGCGAGTTACGCGCGTGATCACGCGCCTAGCGCAGCCTCACCACCCGTAGCTCCGGCGACCGCGCGATGTCCGCGGCGCAGAAGCGTCCCCGCACCCAGCCGCCCCGCGAGTACAGCCGCGTTTGGTCGGCGAAATGCGGTGACGTGACGTCGGTCGACTGCGAGTAGGTCATGATCGTCGAGACGTCCGGGCAGGCGGCCTTGCCGCTGAACCCGACCACCTGCACGTAGCTGGATCCGTGCCCGACCTCGTGATTGCCCTTGGCCGGATCCCATTGCGCCGTGATCACGTTGAGCACGCCGAGGTCGCCCGGCCCGCCGTGGATCGGGATCCTCTGGCCGGCCCTGGTCACCGTCTGGTGGTCGCCGAGCCTGCCGTCGACCGGGATGCCGTTGGCGCGGAACTCCGCGAGCGTGTCACCGAAGGCCTTCTGCACGTCGGGATTCCCGGTCGCGAGGGTGTTCGGGGTGGTGACCGGCCGGTTCGGGTCGAACGGGACCTGCCAGATGCCGCGCAGGCCGCCGATCCGGTCCACGAACCGCTCGAAGAACAGCGCGCCGCGGCTGTCGAGCCGGAACGTGCGGTCCCAGGAGGCCAGCGTCGCGCAGGCGTTGCCGACGGGCACCGGCCCCGACGAGGACGGAGCCTGGCCGCCGGGGAAGGCCGCGCACATCTCGGCCGTGTCGGCGGACGCGAGCTCGGCCGTGCGGCTTCGGTCGCGGTACAGCATGTCCTTCATCGACGACGGCGTGAATCCCTTGCCCGCCAAGCCCTCTTCGGTGGCGATGAGCGCTTCCCGCGTCCGGTCCGACCGCTGAGTGCCGGTCGAGCCGACGATCCGGGGGAGCGGCGCGATCGGTGCGCGGGCGTTGGAAAGCCAGGCACTGTCGTTGGCGTTGAGTTCGTAGTCGCGTCGCTGTTGCAGCGGCAGCCGGGACGGCGCGAACAGCCCCGGCTCCAGGGAACCCGGGTCGGAACCCCAGTCGCACGACGACTTCGAACCGTCCAAAATGGAGAGACCGGTGCCGGGGAAGAGTGCCCGGCCCAGCGCGGTCCCGCAATCCGCCGCCCGCTCGTCGGTGACGTGCGGGACGACCTGGATGTCGCTGTAGAGCGCGTTCCCGGCCCTGTCCGTGGCGATGGTGTTGACCCACGGGACGCCTTGGGTGCGCGCGAGCGCGTTGGCGACGTCCGTGGTGCCGCGTGCTCCGGCCAGTTCGAACCAGGTGTTGAGGCCGCGCAGGTTACCGGCGTTCCCGTCCCGCAGCGCGTGCGCGGACTTCGCCGTCCACGGCGTGGGCACGCCGAACGCCGAACCGAGGACCTGGCCGTACCGTGTCCCGTAGAAGGTGCGGGCGACCTGCCGTCGCTCGCCGCTCGGCTCGCGGACCTCGACCTTCACCTCCTGCGCGGTCATCTTCTCGGGTTTCCCGTCCACCAGGTACGTCGTCGGGTCGCCGGGTGACAGCGGCACTTCGAAGAGACCGAACGTGATCGCCGTCGACACCGTATGCGTCCAGGCGACGTCGGCGTTGTGGCCGATCTGCGGGATCGGGAGCCCTAACAGGCTTCCGCCCGCGACGTCGAACCGGCCGGGAATGGTCAGCTGCGACTGCCAGAACCGGCGACCGCCCTGCCACGGATAGTGCGGGTTCCCGAGCAGCAGGCCACCGCCGGACTTCGTCCCGTCTCCGCCGACGGCGATACCGTTGCTGCCGAGTTCGCCGGTCTTCATGGTCCTCCGGAGCCCGTCGGCGATTTTCGGCGCCGACTCCGGCCCCGCGACGGAAGCGTCCTTTGTGGACGGAGGCTGGGTGCGGACGAGGTCGGAGGCGAGCAAGCCCTGCCCGGCGACCGACGTGACGGCGTAGAAGTGCCGGTAGAAATCGAGTTCGGTGATCGGCCGGACCCAGTCCGCGCCGCGACAGACCGGATCGGTGATGCGCTGGACGCCGGTCTGTTTCAGGTACGCGTTGTAACCCGCGACGTAGCCGGCCGCCAGCTCCCGCACCTCTGTCCGCGGGCCGTGCGGCGCGGGCCGGGCGAGCAGCCGCTCGACCACGCCCGAGTCGTTGATCCGCTGGAAGTGCAGATCGCTGTCGAGGTTGTTCTCCGCCTCGCTCATCGCCGGGTTGCCCTGGCCGCCCGCGCCGAGGTACGCGGACCGCCGCGCGGACACCGTCAGATAGGTGTTCGCGAGTTCGCAGATGTTGTCCTTGGCCGCGGCGAACCCGTAGCCGTAGCCGAGCCCGTCGAAGTCCTTCGCCGCGATATGCGGGATGCCGTACTCGGTGTACCGGATCACCGCCCGTGACCGGCCGAGCTCGTCCGCCGACGAGACCCCCGTCGTCACGCTCGACACCGCCAAGGCCGCCGTGAGCAGCACGAGACCGCGCTGGAACCTTCGCATCGTTCCCCCATCCGGATCGATCGTCCCCGTGATCGAAAGTACCGGCGCCGACACGGGGAGGCATCGACCGAACGGTTGAGCCGGCTACCGCCCGTTCGTTCATCACCAGGTCAACCGGCGTTGGTCCACCGGCCGTGACCACGGGATAGAACCGCGCCATGACCGCAACCCACCACAACCGCCGCACACTGCTCAAAGCCGGTCTCACCGGCGCCGGAGCGGTCGCGGGCGGACTGCTCCTTCCCGGAACCGCGACCGCGAACGCCGTCCCGCTCCTCCGCCGCGACCGCCCGGTGCTCACCCACGGTGTCCAGTCGGGCGACGTCAGCACCGGTTCCGGCATCGTCTGGTCGCGCGCCGACCGGCCGTCGCGGCTGATCGTGGAGGTTTCCCGGGATCCGTCGTTCCGGCACGCGCGCGTCGTGCGCGGCCCGGTGATGAGCCCGGAGACCGGCGGCACCGGCAAGGTGCGCGTCGCCGGCCTCATGCCGGGCACCGAGGTCCACTACCGCGTCACCGCCGAAGACCTCGACGGCCGCACCCGCAGCGAGGCCGTCACCGGCCGCTTCGCCACCGCCCCGGTCGGCCGCTCGGACGTCCGGCTGCTGTGGTCCGGCGACGTCGCCGGGCAGAACTGGGGCATCAACCCCGAACGCGGCGGCATGACCATCTACCGCGCGATGGCCGACCGCCGTCCCGATCTGTTCCTCCACTGTGGAGACACGGTCTACGCCGACGGGCCGCTCACCGAGACCGTCGCGCTGCCCGGCGGGCGCGTGTGGCGCAACATCGTCACCCCGGAGAAGGCGAAGGTCGCCGAGACGCTCGACGAGTACCGAGGCCAGTTCGCCTACAACCTGCTCGACGAGAACCTCAAGCGCTTCACCGCGAACGTTCCCGCCTACGTCCAGTGGGACGACCACGAAGTCGTGAACAACTGGTACCCGGGTGAGATCCTCAACGATCGCCCCGAATACACCGAAAAGCGGGTCGACGTGCTCGCCGCCCGCGCGTTCCAGGCGTTCCACGAATGGCACCCGATCGACCGCCGCCAGGCCGTCGACGGCCGCGTGTACCGCAACTTCCGGCACGGCTCCCGCGCCGAGATCTTCGTGCTGGACATGCGGACCTACAAGGACGCCAACACCTCGGACCAGACCAAACCGGGCCATGTCCTCGGCGACCGTCAGGCCCGCTGGCTCGTCGACGCGCTCGACCGCAGCACCGCCACCTGGAAGATCATCCAGGCAGACCTCCCGATCGGCCTCACCGTCCCGGACGGCAAGGCCATCGAAGGCGTCGCCAACGGCCTGCCCGGCGCGCCCGGCGGTCGCGAGACCGAACTCGCCTGGGTGCTGCGGGAGATCTCGCGGCGCCGGGTGCGCAACGTCGTCTGGCTGACCGCCGACGTGCACTACACCGCGGCGCACCACTACTCGCCGGATCGCGCGTCGTTCACCGAATTCGACCCGTTCTGGGAGTTCGTCTCCGGCCCGCTCAACGCCGGCGCGTTCGGCCCGAACACCCTCGACCCGACGTTCGGGCCGGAAGCGGTGTTCGTGCACGCCCCGCCCGCCGCGAACACCTCGCCCGCCGACGGTTTCCAGCACTTCGGCGAGGTGAACATCGACGGACGGAGCGGCGCGCTCACTGTCGATCTGAGGGACGCTACGGGCGCTTCGCTGTGGTCGAAGACCCTGCGGCCCCAACGCTGAGCAGTTCGGTCAGGACCGAGATGCTGCGATCGCCGTACCCGGCCTCGACGGCCCGCCGCACGAGGTCGTGCATCGGCTGCTGCCACGCGACGTCGACGCCTTCCTCGGCCAGCCCGAGGTCGGCGGCGGCGCCGGCGTGGAAGATGTCCACCGAGGACGCGGGCTCCGAGTAGTCGCCGCTGTCGATTTCCTTGGTGAACACCGGAAGCACCGAGATGATCATCTCGAACCACTTGGTGGCGTAGGGCAGGAGCGTCTCGGCCGCGAGCCCGCGCGACCGCAGCGCGGCGGCACCCTGGAAGAACCCGACCAGCGCGGGCAGCAGGGTGCCGCCGACGGCCGTTTCGTACAGCGCCGCCAGATCGGTTTCCTCGCCGAGATGGACGGTGTCGCCGCCGAGCACCCGCAACGTCTCCAGGTGCTCGTCGAAGACGGCCTTGTCGCCGCCGTAGTACAGCAGCGTGTCCGGCGCGCCCACGGCCGACGGCACGTTCTTGATCGCCCCGTCGAGGTAGCGCGCGCCGCGCTCTTTCGCCCATTCGGCCATCCGGCGCGCCTCCGCCGGTGAGCCGCTGTTCAAGGTCACCAAAGCACGCCCGGTCAGTGAGGCCGCTTCCAAGGCCGCGCGTGTGTCTTCGTAGGTGGTCAGGCACGTGATGATCAGCGGGCTCGCCCGAACCGCGTCCCCGGCAGTCGCGGCCAGGATCGCTCCACGCGAGATCAGCGGCTCGGCCTTCGAGGCCGTCCTGTTCCACACGGTGGTCGGATGCCCGGCCGCCAGCAAGGCGTCCGCCAGGGCTGAACCCATCGAACCGAGGCCCACGACGGTCACCGGCGTCTTCGGCATTTTTCGCTCCAGTCCAAGGAAATCTTCGGGAAGACCTCATGCTGGGCGGTCGCGTACATTCGATCAAGTACCTACTATTTTGCCGGGTACTGACAAAAAGGTATGTGAGGCGATGACCAAGAACCGCACGTTCACCTGCGGCCTCGACGCCGCGATCGCCGTCATGGGCGGCAAATGGAAAGGGCTGATCCTGTTCGCCCTCCAGGACGGGCCGCTGCGTTTCGGGGAGTTGCGGCGCGCGGTGCCCGGCATCAGCGAGCGGGTGCTGATCCTGCAACTGCGCGAGATGGAGACCACCGGACTGCTGCATCGCGAGGTGTACCACCAGGTTCCGCCGAAGGTGGAGTATTCGCTGACGGAGTTCGGGGATTCCCTCAACACCGCGATGGCCGCGCTCGGGGAGTGGGGCGAGGAGCACCTCGAACGGATCGAGGCCATTCCCTGGTCCGAAGTGAAGTGAGCGGCGAAGCACCCAGTAGGCTCCGGGCGAATAGCACGAATCCCACCCAAGGAGTAATACCGCCGTGACTGAACGCACGCTGGTCCTCGTCAAGCCCGATGGCGTCGCGCGCGGCCTCGTCGGCGAGGTCATCGCTCGCATCGAGCGCAAGGGCCTGAAGCTCGCCGCCCTCGAACTGCGCACCGTCGAGCGCTCGGTCGCCGAGGAGCACTACGCCGAGCACAAGGAGCGCCCGTTCTTCGGCGACCTCCTCGAGTTCATCACCTCGGGCCCGCTGGTCGCGATCGCCGTCGAGGGCCCGCGCGCCATCGCCGCGTTCCGTCAGCTCGCCGGCGGCACCGACCCGGTCGAGAAGGCCACCCCGGGCACCCTGCGTGGCGACTTCGCGCTGGAGACCCAGTACAACCTGGTGCACGGTTCGGACTCCCCGGAGTCGGCCGAGCGCGAGCTCAAGCTCTGGTTCCCCGAGGTCTGACAGAATCGTGGACGGCGCGGGAGCGCCGCGCCGTCCACGAACCTGGGGAGCCACGATGACACCGGACGAGTACCTGGAGCGCTTGCGGGAGCTCACCACCGGTTTCGCGCGGGTCGCGAGCACCGGGGACCACACCGCACCCGTGCCGTGCTGCGGCGATTGGCGCCTGCGTGACCTGGTCGTCCACCTCGGCAACGTCCACCGCTGGGCGGCCGGGATCGTGCGCACCGGCGAGCCCGCCCCGCAGGACCTCGACGCCGAACCGGGCGGGGATCTCGCCCCCTGGTACCGCGAAAGCGCGGACGAGCTCATCGACGCGCTGAGCGAGGCAGCTCCCCAAGACGGCGCCTGGAACTTCACCGCCGCCGCCAAGACCAAGTCCTTCTGGTTCCGCCGCCAGGTCCACGAGACCGCGGTGCACCTGCTCGACGCGCACCGCGCGGCAGGGACCGAATACACCCTGGACCCGTCCCTCGCCGCCGACGGCGTGGACGAGGTCCTTCTCGGCATGCTGCCGAAGGTGAAGCGCTGGCACACCCCGCCGGCGGTCACCGTTCCGTTGCTGCTGAAGACATCCGACACCGGACACGCCTGGTTGATCACACCGCCGGGCGAGACCGACGTCCCCGGCTCGCGGCAGGCGGATCCCGCCGAAGCGGCGGGCGCCGTCGTCGAAGGGTCCGCGGAGGAGCTGGATCTGCTGCTGTGGCAACGGATCGAGCTGGCCACTTCGGGTATCAAGATCACCGGTGACGTCGAGGCGGCCGAGACCTTCCTCGCCGGGCCCATGACGCCCTGACCTTCGCGCCCTACGCCGTTCGGTTCACGTTCACCTCGGGGTCTTCTCCTGGCGGCTCGCGTCCGCTGTGCTGAGCGATGCTGCCTATCACTCGATCGTGGGGTAATTCGTGAGAAATTCACGCCTGTTGCTGCTCGCTGCCCTGCTGCCCGGATTGTTCGTCGCCCCACCGGCGCACGCCGATCCCTTGGCCGCTCCGCTCGGTCCGGCGCCCATCGAAGCCGCCCCCGCGGCGTCCTCGGCGAAGGAGGGCCCGTCCGCGTACGCCGTGGCCGCGCCCGACGACGGCCTCGTCACCACGAGCGCGACTTCGCGCGTGGCACCGGGTCTGAGCCTGACCGAGTTCGACCGGTACGACCCGGCGGGCTGGATCCGCGGCGACACCCTCGCCGTCGACCTCACCAGCAAGACGCTCAAGCCGACATACCTCAGCCCTGGCGCGGTTTCCGCGCGGACACCGCTTTCGCAGCAGGTGTTTAGGGCCGGCGCGGTCGCCGGCGTCAACGGGGACTTCTTCGACATCAACGCCAGCGGAGCGCCGATCGGCGTCGGCATCGACGCCGGGAAACTCCAGACGGCGCCCGCGCGCGGCCACAACCTGACCGCGTCGATCACCGAAGAAGGAAAGGCGCGGCTCGCGGAGGTGTTCCTCGACGCGTCGGTCACCCTGCCCGACGGCCGGGTCGTACCCGCGTCGAACTTCAACAGTCCCGTGCTGAGCGGTGACGCGATCGGCGTCTACACGCCGCTGTGGGGCGCGTCCTCGCGGCGGACTTCGGTCGCGGGTGCCCAGCGCGTCGTCGAGGTCGAGGTCTCCGACGGCGTCGTGACACAGGTGCGGCCGCAGCCCGCGGACGGCCCGATCGCGGCCGGTGCGACGGTCCTGCTCGCCCGCGACGGTGGCGTGGACACGTTGTCCGGCTTGAAGACCGGCGACCGGGTGGGGGTCACGTACGCGCCGAAGAGTGACGCGGGCAAGCTGTCCGTCTCGATCGGCGGCAACAAGGTCCTGCTGCGTGACGGCGCGGTGCAGCCGGTCGACAACGTCGCGATGCACCCGCGGACCGCGGTCGGGTTCTCGGCCGACGGCACGAAGATGTGGCTGGCGACGGTCGACGGCCGCCAGGCCGACAGCCGCGGCATGACCGAACTCGAACTCGCCCGGCACATGAAGTCGCTCGGCGCGGACGACGCCCTCAACCTCGACGGCGGCGGCTCGTCGACCATGCTCGCCCGCGAAGAGGGCGAGAAGGCGCCGCTGGTCCGCAACTCGCCGTCGGACGGCGGGGAACGCTTGGTGCCCAACGGGATCGGCGTCGCGACCACGCCGGGAAGCGGACGCCTGACCGGATTCGCGCCCCGTCCCGCGCAGGACACCGCCGACGCGACGCGAGTTCTTTCCGGCCTGACGCGGAAACTCGTCGCCGGAGGTCACGACGAGACCGGCGCCGCGGTCGACGCCCACGTCCAGTGGCGCAGTACGAATCCGTTGCGCGGCACCGTGACCGACGGCGTGTTCACCGCGCACGCCGACCGGTTCCGGCCGGACGCGCCCGCGAACGTCGACGTCTACGCGAAACGCGGCGGCGTCATGGGCAAGGCCACGCTGAATGTCCTCGGCTCCCCGGTCCGCCTGGGCACGAGTACCGAGCAGGTCGCATTGTCCGGCGAAGGTGCGAAGAGCACGTTCAAGGTGTTCGGCTACGACGCCGACGGTTACGGCACGTGGATCGAGCCCGACGACGTCAAACTCGATTACGACCCCGCGGTGGTGAAGATCGAGCCGTCCGGTGACGGGTTCGCGGTCACCGCGCTCAAGGGGTCGGGTGCTTCGGCGATCACCGCCACCGCCGGTGGGAAGGTGACGCATCTGGCGGCTTCGGTCGGCACGGAGTCCCGCGTGGCGTCTCCACTGGACGGCCCGGCGGGCTGGTCCGCCAGCGTCTTCCCCGCCGTCGTCGGTGCCGCGCTTTCCGAGGCCCCCGGCCGGGACGGCGGACGCGGCCTCGCGCTGGACTACCGGCTGAACGGGACCAACGCCACGCGCGCGGCGTACGTCAACTCGGCGGCGCCGCTCGCGCTGCCGCCCGGCAGCCAGCGCGTCGGCCTGTGGGTCAACGGCGACGCGAAGGGCGCCTGGCTGCGGGCGGAACTCCGTGACGCCGCCAACGTCCCGTCCGTCGTGGATCTGTCGCTGAGCGTCGACTGGACGGGTTGGCGCTACGTGCGCGCGGCCATCCCCGCCGGGCTCCCCGACGGGCAGCGGCTGACGAAGTTCTACGCCGTCGAGAACGTCCCGGCCCAGCAGTACGAAGGACGGCTGGTCTTCGACGACCTCACCTTCGAGGTCGCGCCCGCGGCCGCCGTCCCGGCCGATCCGGCCCCGCGTGACCCGGCGCTGATCACAGACGGCGCCGCGACCGGCGGCCTGCGGATCGCCGTGGTCAGCGACGCGCAGTTCACCGCGGACCAGCCGGACGGGCCGCTGGTCGCCCAGGCCCGTCGCGCGCTGCGCGAGGCGGTGGCGGCGAAACCGGATCTCGTGCTGATCAACGGTGACTTCGTCGATCGCGGTACGGCCGCCGATTTCGTGCTGGCTCGCTCGATCATCGATGAAGAACTCGTCGGCAAGGCGCCCTGGTACTACGTGCCGGGCAACCACGAAGCCGACGGCGGGCACGGGCTCGCCGAGTTCCAGGCGGCGTTCGGGGAGAGCCATCGCGTCGCCGACATCGCCGGGATCCGGCTGGTGCTGATGGATTCCTCGCGTGGTTCGCTGCGCGCGGGCGGGTTCGACCAGATCCGGATGCTGCGCGAGGCGCTCGACGGCGCGAAGGCGGACAAGCGGATCCGCGGCGTCGTCGTCGCGATGCACCATCCGGTGAAGGACCCCAGCCCCGCCGGGAATTCACAGCTGGCCGACCGCAAGGAAGCCGCCATGCTGACCGGCTGGCTGACCGCCTTCGAACGCGAGTCGGGCAAGCAGGCGGCCGCGATCGCCTCGCACGCGGGCGTTTTCAACCTTTCGCGCGTCGACGGCGTGCCGTATCTGGTGAACGGCAACTCCGGGAAGTCGCCCGCGGCGGCCCCGGGTGACGGCGGGTTCGTCGGGTGGACGATGGTCCGGTTCGAACCGGGGGACAAGGCGCAGCCGGTGCGGTTCGAGACGCGGCCGAACGTCGACGCGCTGACGCTGTCCGGGCCCTCGTCGCTGACACGCGGGGAGAAGGCGGACGTCCGGGCCGTGGTGACGCAGGGAGCGCGTCAGGTGCCGGTTTCGTATCCGGTCAGCGCGGACTGGAATGGCGGCTGGGGTACGCATGTCGCCGGCGGTTTCCTGCCCGCGATGCCGTGGGACGTCGCGTCGTTCGACCCGGCGACCGGGGTGCTGACCGCGCTGCGGCCGGGGACGGCGAACCTTTCGGTCACCGTCAACGGGGTGACGAAGAGCCTCTCGGTCACTGTCCGCTGAACGACCTCGTGAGTGGTGAGGACGGTTCTAACCGTCCTCACCACTCACGAGGCTCAGGCGGCTTCGTGCTCCTCTTCGACCGACCCCGGCAGCGCCGGACCCCGCGGCGGGATCGCCTCGGCGTCGGCCGGGTCCACCTTCCGCACCGAGCCGTCGGCCGCGGACTGCGCGATCGCGAGCATCGACGCCAGCGCGTCCTGGATCTGCTGCTGTTCCCGCTCCGGGATGAGGCTCAGCTCGATCAACACGCTGCCGTTGCCGAGCAGCCCGTACCCATTGCGTGCGATGCCCTGGTAGTCACCGCCCGGGTACTGCGAGACGTAGCCGCCGTTGCGGTCGATCGACCGCTGCACCACGACCGCGATCTGCTTCGCGAAGTCCACATCGGACGGTTTCACGCCCGGATGCGTCGGCCACATCGTGGAAGCGGTGATCTCCCTGCCGTTCGCGTCCCGGTAGCGGCCCTGCATGTGGTAGTCGACCATGATGTCCGGCTTGAACGACGCGTTCCGCCGCTGGATCAGGCCCGCCTCGGTGGCCGGGTTGTCCTTCGGCGCCACGGCCGGGTCGTGGTAGCGGTTGATGTCGTACCCCTTGCCCTTCTCACCGTATTCGGGAGTGGCATCGGGGTCGTAGTTGTAGCGCCAGTCGCGCTCGTGCCCGTCGGGGTTGGCGCGCACGACGATGTCGACGGTCACCTTCGCGAGCAGCTTCTGCGCCCACGGGCTGTGCCCGACCCCGACCTTGCGCAGGAACTCGAGCGCGGCGGGGGTGCCGAGCGGCTCGTCGCCGTGCTGCTGGGTGACGTACTGGATCCGCGTCTTGCCGTGGCCGACCCTGGCCGCCCACACCGGACGGCCCTCGTTGCTGCGGCCGATCTTGTCCACCCGGATCTTGCCGTGGCTGAGCGCCGCCAGCTTGTGCAGCTCGAAGGCCAGCTTGGCGGTGGACGGCCGCGGGTCCACAGTGGCCGCACCGGTCTCCGCCGCTTGGGCGGCAGGCGCCACCAGGAGCCCGGCGCTGACGAGAACGGACAACAGGGCGATTCTGGGCTTGAGACTCATGGTCGGTGAGTATCGATGAGCGGGCAGCGGCCGACAAGGGGCCGGATAAACCGGTCGAGTTTTGTCGGTGGCAGGTCCTAGGGTGCCAACCGTGGGTGACTCAGAGCACGAACCGGCGATGGTGCAGGCGAAGGCGTTGGTCAAGCGGTTCGGCGATTTCGAGGCCGTACGCGGGATCGACGTCGAGGTCCGCCCGGGGGAGGCGTTCGGCTTCCTCGGGCCCAACGGCGCGGGCAAGTCGTCCACCATGCGCATGATCGCGAGCGTCTCGCCGCGCACCGACGGTGACCTGCGGGTCCTCGGCATGGATCCGGACGTCGAGGGGCCGAAGATCCGGGCCCGGCTCGGCGTGGTGCCGCAGCAGGACAACCTGGACACCGAGCTCACCGTCCGGCAGAACCTGCAGATCTACGGCCGCTACTTCGGGCTCTCCCGGTCGCACGTGCGGAGCAAGGCCGAGGAGCTGATGGAGTTCGCCCAGCTCACCGACCGGGCGAACGCGGAGGTCGATTCGCTCTCCGGCGGGATGAAGCGGCGGCTGACCATCGCGCGGTCCCTGGTCAACGACCCGGAGCTGCTCCTGCTCGACGAGCCGACAACGGGGCTCGACCCGCAGGCCCGGCATTTGTTGTGGGACAGGCTGTTCCGGCTCAAGGCAGGTGGGACCACGCTCATCATCACCACCCACTACATGGACGAGGCCGAGCAGCTCTGCGACAGGCTGGTCGTGATGGACAACGGCCGGATCGCCGCCGAGGGCTCGCCAGCGGACCTGATCAGCCGGTACTCCACCCGCGAGGTCGTGGAGCTGCGCTTCCCGAACGGCGAGCAGGAGGCGGCCGCGAAGCGGATCGAGGGCCTGGCCGAACGCGTCGAGGTCCTGCCGGACCGCGTCCTGCTCTACACGATGACCGGCGAGGCCACCCTCGAACAGGCGCACGCGCGCGGCCTGCGCCCGCTGTCGAGCCTGGTCCGCCGCAGTTCGCTGGAGGACGTCTTCCTCCGCCTCACCGGCCGGACGCTGGTGGACTGATGACCACCGCGCAGACGAAGGCGTCGACGGGCCGCGTGGTCTCGCGCTGGGCGGGAGCCTGGCTGCGGGTCGAGGGCCATTGGATGTGGTACCGCCGGTACTGGGTGTCCACTTTGTACTCGACGGGCCTGCAGCCGGTGCTCTTCCTTGCCGCGATGGGGCTCGGGTTCGGTTCGCAGGTCCAGGCCGGTGCGGCCACGGGCGGGTTCTCGTACCTGGAGTACGTCGCTCCCGCGCTGCTCGTGGCGGGTGCCGCGCAGCTGGCGGTGGGGGAGTCGAGTTACCCGGTGCTGTCCGGGTTCAAATGGCAGCAGGATTACATCGCCGTCACCGCCACGCCGATCACGCCGGGTCAGGTGCTCGGCAGCCAGATCATGTGGGTGAGCCTGCGGCTGACCCTGGCGGGCGTGATCTACGCCGTCATCGCGGCGCTCTTCGGATCCTGGACGAGTTTCGGCGTGCCGGCCGTCATCCTGATCGGGACGCTCACCGGGATCGCGTGCGGCACCCCGGTGATGGCGCTCGCCGCGACCACCTACGACGAGGGCACCCGGTTCGGCCTGGTGTTCCGGTTCGTCCTGATCCCGATGACGTTGTTCTCCGGCACGTTCTTCCCGATCACCGAGCTGCCCGCCCCGCTGATGTGGATCGCCTGGATCTCCCCGCTGTGGCACGGCAACGAGGCGGCCAGGGCGGTCAGCCTCGGCACCGTCGGCCCGCTCGCCACGCTGGGTCATCTCGCCTTCCTGGTCGTGCTGGCCGGGGCGGGCTGGGCGCTGGCGCACAAGTACTTCTACCGACGGCTGGTGGTCTGAAATGGCGGTGCTCACCGAAGCCCCGCGCCGCGGGGTGCTGCTGCGCATCCTGCCGTCCGCGCTGTACAGCGGCCGGTCGACGGCGGTGCTGGAGCGCACCTTCCTGACCTACTCGCACGCCTGGATGCTGTTCGTGTCCGGCGTCTTCGAGCCGCTGTTCTACCTGATGGCCTTCCAGCTCGGCTTCGGCAAGCTCGTGGGCGAGGTCGTCGGGCCCGGCGGGCAGGCGATGAGTTACGTCGCGTTCGTCGCGCCCGGCCTGCTCGCGGCGTCGGCGATGAACGGCGCGATCCTCGACTCGACGTACAACCTGTTCTTCAAGCTGAAGTACGCCAAGCTGTACGACGCCATGCTCGCCACCCCGATCGGGCCGCTGGACATCGCGCTCGGCGAGGTCGGCTGGTCGGTGCTGCGCGGCGGGATCTACTCGGCGACCTTCCTCGGCGTGATGACCGTGATGGGGCTCCCCGGCTCGTGGTGGGCCCTGCTGATGATCCCGGCGGCGCTGCTGATCGCGATGGCGTTCTCGGCCATCGGCATCGTGCTGGTGACCTTCCTGCGGTCGGTGTCGCAGTTCGACTACATCAACCTCGTGCTGATGCCGCTGTTCCTGTTCTCCACGACGTTCTACCCGCTTTCGGTGTACCCGGCCGGGATCCAGTGGATCGTTCAGGTCTTCCCGCTGTACCACGGCATCGAGCTGATGCGCGGGCTTTCGGCGGGCGTCCTGTCGTGGGGCATGGCCGGCAACGTGGCGTACCTGGTGGCGCTGGCGGCGGTCGGGATCTACGCGTCCTCGAAGCGGTTCGGCAAGCTGCTTCTGCGCTGACCGGTCAGCGGGCCGGGTTCGCGCCCGTGCGCCGCGGCGCCACCGCGGCCAGCGCGTCGACCAGCCCGTGCCCGTAGAAGCCGTTGAACCCCGCGTACCCGGTGCAGTACGCGTCCTGCGAGCCGTCACCGGTCAGGTCGTAGTCGGCCGGGCACGCGATCGGGGTGGCCTGGGCGTCCAGCGTCAGCCTCAGCTGGCGGGCGCTGTAGCCGGGGTGCTTCGAAGCGAGCAACGCCGCGACGCCGGCGACGTGCGGCGCCGCCATCGACGTCCCGCACAGCGGCGCGTATCCGCCCGGAACGGTCGAGAGCACGCATCGCCCGGCCTCGCCGCCGGGAGCGGTCACGTCGATCACGCCCAGTCCGTACGAGCTGTAGCCGGCTTTGACCCGCTCCTCGCTCACGGACGACACCGCGACGACGTCACGCAGGCCCGCGGGCAGCGCCTGGCAGCCTTCGGAGCCGGAGCGGGCGCCCGAGCGCGGCGACGGCACCAGCTCGGCGGCCTCGTTGGTCGCCGCCGCGACGGTGAGGGTGCCCGCCGAGGTCGCGTACTCGACGGCGCGGGCCATGACCTCGTTCACCACGCCCCGTTCGTCGTTGTGGGCGCACGAGAGCGACCACGGATCGACGAAGTAGCTGCTGTTCGTCACGGTCATGCCCTGTGAGGCGGCCCACATCAGCCCGCAGACGGCGGCTTCGGGGTCGGCGTACCCGCGATCGTCGATCACCTTCACCGAGGCGATCCGGACCCCGGGCGCCACCCCGGTGACGCCCTTGCCGTCGTCGGCCGCGGCGATGATCCCCGCGACATGGGTGCCGTGCACCGAGGTCGTCGCGGCCCAGTTCCGGTCGGGCACGCCGGTCAGGCAGCCCGCGGACTTCGCGGGGTCGAGGGCGCCCGCCAGTTCGGGATGGGCGGGGTCGACGCCGGAGTCGAGGACGCCGACGACGACGTCCCTGCTGCCCGGCTCGATCGTGTGGGCCTTGTCGGCGCCGATCGCGCGCATGTCCCACTGCTCGCCGGTGCGGTCGGCGGAGGGCACCTTCGCCGGATCCGTTGGCTGGAGTTCGGCCCGAGCGGGCGCGGACCTGGCCGGTGACGTGCCGTTGGCCCGCTGCACCGCCAGCCGTTCCGCCTGCGCGCTGAACGCGGCGGCGGGCCGGACCAGTTCGGCGAAGGCGGGGTCGGCCGAGGTCGCCACGGCCACCGCGATCTGCGGATAGTAGGTCGTCGTGCTGCCGCAGCCGTCCGAGACGGCGGCCTTGGCCTCGGCCTCGGAAGTGCCCTTGTCGAAGGCGACGACGTAACGCAGCGCCCGTCCCTGGGGATGACACGAGGGCTCCGCCTCGGCCGTCGTCACGGCGGCGACCGAACCGCAGAGCACCACGAAGGCGCACACGGCCGCTCGCAGGGACCGCCCCAGCAGGGACACCGGACCTCCCACCGGAGAACATCGGACGACGAGGGCACCGAGGCCTACGCTTCAGTACCCCCCGAGCGGCACGCTAGCCACCCTCGGCCGGGTCGACAAGCTCTTCCGCGAAGTTCGCTCGGCCGGTGGCCGCGGCGCGCCCGGGAGCCAGCTCTGTGGCACCGAGTACACCGGAGTGGGGCCGGTGTGTGGGATACTCGCGGTGGCCGCTGGCCGACGGGCCCACGTGAGAGGTGGCGCTCGCGGTCTCGTGGCCCGGTGGTGTGCTGCACATCCTCCACACGCGTCGCCGCTGCATGCGGCTCGACGACGTGGCGGGCGGCCCGATGTCGCGAACGTGGCCAGCGCTCCGCCGAGCAGACCTTCAGCCGTACGCGGCGCCCGGACAACCCCGGCGCCGTCGCGGTGCCGGGCAAGGATTCCCGCTGCTGGTGACCACCACGGCGGAACGAACAGAAAGGGGCCCCTGCGCGGCCGCGTCGAGCCGGTGTGAGCCAGCCGACGCGCCCGGGGGCGGAGGAGATATATGTCGAACGCGGACACACCCGCCGTCACCGGCGGGAATACCGCCACACCCATCGCAAGCCAGCTGGGCGAACTGCCTCCCCGGATCCGGGTGCACGCGCTGGCGAAGCTGCTGGGATCCAACAGCCGTGAACTGATGGCCAAGCTCGGTGAGCTCGGCGAGACCGTCCGGAGCGCGCAGTCCAGCGTCACCCGTGAGGTGGCGCACAAGCTCGCCGAAGCCCTCGCCGGCGGCGAGCCCGAGACCGCCGAGGCAGCTCCTGCCGCCGAAGCTCCCGTCGCCGAGGCCCCGGCAGCTCCCGTCGCCGAGACCCCGGCGGCTCCCGAGTCGAAGCCCGAAGCCCAGCCGGAGCCCGCTCCGCAGGCGGAGGCCCCTTCGCGGCGTGTTCCGCCCGCGCTCGCCGCCCCGGTGACGCCGGAGCCGCCGCAGGCCACGACCAGGCCCGCGAAGGCCTCCGTGCACGTCCCGGTGTTCGCCGCGCCGTCGCCGGTGTTCCTGCCGCCGGAGCCCGTCGCGGCGAAGCCCGCTCGCAAGCCGGAGCCGGCCTTCACCCCGACCGAGGAAACCGCTTCCGACGAGGACGAGACACAGTCCGAGCAGGCCGAAGGCCACGGCACCGATGAGGACGGTGACGACGCCAACGGCCGTCGCCGCCGTCGTCGCGGCCGTCGTGGACGCGGCCGGGGCAAGGGCGGGGACGAGAGCTCGGCCGAGTCCGAGAACGAGGACGAGCAGCCTGCCGAAACCCCGCGCGGGCGTCAGCAGCGCGCGAAGGACAAGGACGCCGAGACCGACGAGGCCGCGGCCGAGTCCGCCGAAGAGGCGTCCGCCGAAGCCGATTCGGACAACGACGGCGATTCGGACGGTGGCAGCAAGCGTCGCCGTCGCCGCCGCCGTCGCAAGGGCGGGGACGACGACAACGCCGAGGCCACCAGCGACGACCCGCCCAACACGGTCGTCCACGTGCGCCAGGCCAAGGCCGCCGAGACCGAGCGCCCGGCGCGGGACGAGGTCCGCAGCGTGCGCGGCTCGACCCGGCTCGAGGCCAAGCGCCAGCGCCGGCGGGACGGCCGCGAGGCAGGCCGCCGCCGTGCGCCGATCCTGTCCGAGGCCGAGTTCCTCGCCCGCCGCGAGTCGGTCGAGCGCACCATGGTCGTCGCCGAGAAGGGCGACTCCACGCAGATCGGCGTGCTCGAGGACGGCGTCCTGTGCGAGCACTTCGTGACGTCGTCGGGCACCGGCTCGATCGTCGGCAACGTGTACCTCGGCCGCGTGCAGAACGTGCTGCCGTCGATGGAGGCCGCCTTCATCGACATCGGCCGCGGCCGCAACGCCGTGCTCTACGCCGGTGAGGTCGACTGGGACGCCGCCGGTCTCGAGGGCAAGGCCCGCAAGATCGAGCAGGCGCTCTCCACCGGCGACTCCGTGCTGGTCCAGGTCACCAAGGACCCGGTCGGGCACAAGGGCGCCCGGCTGACCACGCAGATCTCGCTGCCGGGCCGCTTCCTGGTCTACGTGCCCGCGGGCGGGGCCACCGGCATCTCCCGGAAGCTCCCGGAGAACGAGCGCCGCCGCCTGAAGGACATCCTCAAGCGCATCGTCCCCGAGGACGCCGGTGTGATCATCCGCACCGCCTCCGAGGGCATCAGCGAGGAGGAGCTGGACCGCGACGTCCGCCGCCTCAAGGCGCAGTGGGACGTCATCAAGGAGAAGGCCGAAGCCGGCAACGGCGGCAAGAAGAACAGCGCCCCGGTCATGCTCTACGAAGAGCCGGACCTGCTGGTCAAGGTCGTGCGTGACCTGTTCACCGAGGACTTCGCCAAGCTGGAGATCCAGGGCGACAAGGCCTGGGACACCATCTACAACTACGTCCAGCACGTGGCGCCGGACCTGGCGGATCGCGTCAAGCGGTACACGGGCACCGGTTCGGCCTTCGCCGACCACCGGATCGACGAGCAGATCACCAAGGCGCTGGACCGCAAGGTCTGGCTGCCCTCGGGCGGTTACCTCGTCATCGACCGCACCGAAGCGATGACGGTCATCGACGTCAACACCGGCAAGTTCACCGGATCGGGTGGCAACCTCGAAGAGACGGTGACCAGGAACAACCTGGAGTCGGCGGAGGAGATCGTCCGCCAGCTCCGGCTCCGGGACATCGGCGGCATCATCGTCATCGACTTCATCGACATGGTGCTCGAATCCAACCGCGAGCTCGTGCTGCGCCGGCTGACCGAATGCCTCGGCCGCGACCGCACGCGTCACCAGGTCGCCGAGGTCACCTCGCTCGGCCTGGTGCAGATGACCCGAAAGAAGATCGGCACCGGGCTGCTCGAGGCGTTCTCGACGCCGTGTGAGCACTGCAAGGGCCGTGGCGTGGTCGTCTCGACCGAGCCGCAGCGCACCGGTGGCGGCGGAAACGGGCACAGCCACGGTGGTGGCGGCGGTGGCGGTGGCGGCAAGGAGCAGGGCTCCCGCCGGTCCCGCGGCCGTGGCAAGGGCGAGGACCAGGGCCAGAACGAGCCCGCCGCGGCCAAGACCGAGGCGCCCCCGGCGCCCGCTCAGCGCGAGTCGGTGGTTTCGGCGGTCCAGGCCGTGGCCAACGCCACCAAGGCGGCCAAGGGCGAGCACTCGCACGAGGCTCCGGAGAACGCTGAGAACGCCGAGGGCGCCGCGCTCAACGGCCACGCCCCTCAGGCGGCTGAGAAGCCCGCTGAGCCGGTCTCGGAGCCTGTTGCCGAAGCGACCGTCGAACAGGCGGCCGAGGCGGCCGCTGAGCCGGTTCCGGAGGCGGTCGCCGAGGCGCCCGCGACCGAACTCGCCGGCGAGCCGGTGACGACTTCGGACGACGAGGCTCCGGCCGTGCGCGAGGAAGAGATCGCCGTAGTCGCGGAATCGGGCCCCGAGCCCGAAGCACCCGAGGTTCCGGTGACTTCTGAGACTGTTGTGACGGAAGAGGTCTCCGAGGCTCCTTCCGTTCAGGACGAGACCGAGCCCGAGGTGGACGTCCCGGCCCCGGCCGTGCGCTCCACCACCCGCCGTCGTCCGCGACGGGCGGCCTCGCGGCCGGCCGGTCCGCCGGTCAAGGCGTCGGAAAAGAGCTAGTGAACACCTAGGGGCACCCCGGTGTGATCGCACCGGGGAGCCCCACGTAACCTGTAGAACGGCCCGCCACCTAGAGCGGGCACCTTGCGCAGCATCAGGACCACCGAAACTTGGGTGGGCCGATCACGCAAGCCCCCACCCGTTGTCGAGTAAGCAGGAGACTTCCGTGTCGGCGTACGCGATCGTCAAGACTGGCGGCAAGCAGTACAAGGTGGCCGTCGGCGACGTCGTCGAGGTCGAGAAGCTCGAAGGCGAGCCGGGTACCGAGCACACCTTCCCCGCAGTCCTTTTTGTGGACGGTGGCGACGTCACCACGGACGCCGACGCGCTGGCGAAGGTCTCGGTCACCGGCAAGGTCGTCGAGCAGACCAAGGGTCCGAAGATCCGGATCCACAAGTTCAAGAACAAGACCGGCTACCACAAGCGCCAGGGTCACCGGCAGAAGCTGACCCGCGTCGAGGTCACCGGCATCTCCAAGTAGGACTTTCTCCGGATCTTCGTCAGAAAGAGGATTGAGCCATGGCTCACAAGAAGGGTGCGTCCAGCTCCCGCAACGGTCGCGATTCGAACGCGCAGCGACTGGGCGTCAAGCGCTACGGCGGCCAGGAAGTCAACGCGGGCGAGATCTTGATCCGCCAGCGTGGCACCAAGTTCCACCCCGGTGTGAACGTCGGCCGTGGCGGCGACGACACGCTGTTCGCGCTGGCCGCCGGTGCGGTCCAGTTCGGCGAGAAGCGTGGCCGCAAGACGGTCAACATCGTGCCGACCGAAGCCTGAGTTCCGGCTTCGAGTTAGAACCTCTGACGAGGGGTGGGGCCGGAATATCCGGGCCCACCCCTCGTTTGTTTTGTGTATCCCCTTTTTCGCGAGTGAATAGAGGCAAGTCATGGCGTCCCGGTTCGTGGACCGAGCGGTGATCCATCTGGCCGCCGGTGACGGTGGGAACGGCTGCGCCTCGGTGCACCGCGAGAAGTTCAAGCCCCTCGGCGGCCCGGACGGCGGCAACGGCGGAAACGGCGGCGACGTGCTGCTGGTCGTCGACCCGAACGTCCACACGCTGCTCGACTTCCACTTCCGCCCGCACGCCCGCGCCGGCAACGGCAAGCTGGGCCAGGGCGGCAACCGCGCGGGCGCGGCGGGGGAGACGCTGGAGATGCGCGTCCCGTCCGGCACCGTCGTGATGACCGAGGACGGCGAGATCCTGGCCGACCTGGTCGGCCCCGGCACCACGTTCGTCGCCGCTCAGGGCGGCCGCGGCGGCCTCGGCAACGCCGCGCTGGCCTCCAAGGCCCGCCGGGCGCCCGGATTCGCGCTGCTGGGCGAGCCGGGGGAGACCCGCGACCTCGTTCTGGAGCTGCGCTCGGTCGCCGACGTCGGACTGCTGGGCTTCCCGTCCGCGGGCAAATCGTCGCTGATCTCGGTGCTGTCGGCCGCCAAGCCGAAGATCGCCGACTACCCGTTCACCACGCTGGTGCCGAACCTGGGCGTGATCACCGCCGGCTCGACCGTGTTCACCATGGCCGACGTCCCGGGGCTGATCCCCGGCGCGAGCGAGGGCAAGGGCCTCGGCCTCGACTTCCTGCGCCACATCGAGCGCTGCGCGGTGCTGGTGCACGTCGTCGACTGCGCCACCTTCGAGCCGGGGCGCGACCCGCTGTCCGACATCGACGCCCTCGAAGAAGAGCTCGCCCGCTACACCCCGAGCCTCGGCGGCGACCTCGCCGACCGGCCGCGCGTGGTGGTGCTGAACAAGATCGACATCCCGGACGCCGCCGAACTCGCCGAGTTCGTGCGCCCGGAGCTGGAAGCCCGCGGGCTCAGCGTGTTCGAGATCTCCACGGCGTCGCGGCAGGGTCTGAAGGAACTGACCTACGCGCTCGCCGCCGTCGTCGAGAAGTACCGCGCCGACCAGCCCGCCCCCGAGCCTGCCAAGGTCGTGCTCCGGCCGATGGCCGTCGACGACGCGGGCTTCACCGTCGAGCACGACCCGGAGGAGGAAGGCGCGTTCATCATCCGCGGCTCCCGCCCGGAGCGGTGGATCCGCCAGACCAACTTCGGCAACGACGAAGCCGTGGGTTACCTCGCGGACCGGCTCAACCGGCTGGGCGTCGAGGAAGTACTCGCACGCAAGGGCGCCGTACCCGGCAGCCCCGTCACCATCGGCGACGTGCAGTTCGAGTGGGAGCCGTCGACCCCGGCCGGGGTCGCTGTGCACCTGTCGGGCCGGGGCACGGACGTGCGGCTGGAGAACACCAGCCGGATCGGTGCCGCCGAGCGCAAGGAAGCCCGCCGGATCCGTCGTGACGGTCCGGACGGCATCGAAGACGAAGACGAGATGGACGACGAGTGAGCTCAACCCGGGTGGCGATCGCCGACGCGAAGCGGGTGGTCGTCAAGGTCGGTTCCTCCGCGCTGACCACCGCCGGCGACGGTCTCGACGTGACCAGGCTGGACGCGCTGGTGGACGCGATCGCCGGCCGGGTCTCCCGCGGCACGCAGATCGTGCTGGTTTCCTCGGGTGCGATCGGCGCGGGTCTCGCGCCGCTCTCGCTCGGCAAACGGCCGCGTGACCTCGCCACCCAGCAGGCCGCGGCCAGTGTCGGCCAGCTCGCGCTGGCGCACGCCTACGCCGAGTCGTTCGGCCGGTTCTCCCTGACGGTGGGCCAGGTTCTGCTGACGTCGGACGACGTCGTGCGCCGCGCGCACTACCGCAACGCGCAGAACACGTTCACCCGGCTGCTGGCCCTCGGCGCGGTTCCGGTGGTCAACGAGAACGACACCGTGGCCACCGAAGAGATCCGCTTCGGCGACAACGACCGGCTGGCCGCGCTGGTGGCCCACCTCATCGGCGCCGACGCGCTCGTCCTTCTGTCCGATGTGGACGGTCTGTACGACGGGGATCCCCGCGACGGCGCGACCCGCAAGATCGCCGAGGTCGCCGGGGAGTCCGATGTGGACGGGATCACCGTCGGCATGTCGAGCTCCGGGCTCGGCACCGGCGGCATGGTCTCGAAGCTCGCCGCCGCCCGCACCGCCGCCGGCGCCGGAATCCCTGTCCTGCTCGCCGCCGCTTCCGAGGCCGCGCGCGCCCTGACCACCGCCGAGGTCGGCACGGCCTTCGCCGCCGCCGACTCCCGGCTGTCGGCCCGCCGGTTCTGGCTGGGCTACGCCGCGGGCGCGTCCGGGAAACTGCACCTCGACGACGGCGCGGTCGCGGCCGTCGTCCGCCGTCGCCGTTCGTTGCTGGCCGCCGGGATCACCGGCGTCGACGGTGACTTCCAGGCGGGCGACGTCGTCGACCTGGTCGATCTCCGGCAGCGGACCGTGGCGCGCGGTGTCGTGGCCTTCGACGCGGGCGAACTGCCCGACCTCATCGGCCGCTCCAGTCACGACCTCCCTGCGGAACAGCGACGCGAGGTCGTTCACGCGGACGACCTCGTCCCGCTGCGCCGCTAGCGCACCAGGCCCGGGCAGGAAGTTCCGCGAACCTGGGCCTCTCTTCCGCGATCGTCGTCCCGGTTCGCTGGGCCGCCGCATCAGGTCCTCGGCGCCGCGCCAGTCGCCACACATGCCGAACGTCGGCCGCCGTTCTTCCACTTGCCCTCCCTAGTCCGGCGGTGGCCCGAAGGGTCCAAGCGGTAGCGGGGGACCTTTGCTACCGCTTGCCTGGATCGGCTAGGTGACCGACCAGACGCGCCAACTGCTCGCCGTAGGCCTCGGCGAACTCGGCCGAGGCGGGGTCCTGGCCGGAGACGGCGCGTACGACGCGAGGCAGCGCCAGCGCGGCACTGGACGCGGCCATGAAGATCACCAGCAGGAACGCGGGGTCGAGGTCGGCAGGGAAGTCGCCCGCGGCCTGCCGGGCCCGCACGTACTCCACCTGTCGCTGGAGGAACCCGCGCTGGCCCTCGACGCCGACCGCGTCGGGTGCGCCGTCGGTCAGGTTCTCCCAGAGGAACAGCTTGGCGAGGTCGTGGTCCCGGACTCCCGACTGGGCGAAGAACCGGACGACCTCCGCGAATGGCTTCTCGTGGTCGGCGGCCGCGGCGTAATCGTCGTACATCGTCGCCGTCAGCGCGTTGTACAGCCCTTCCTTGCCGCCGAAGTAGTACGAGATCAGCTGTTTGTTCACGCCCGCTTTCGCGGCGATCTCGCTGACGCGTGCCGCGGCATACCCCTTCGCGCCGAACTCGGCCTTCGCCGCCTCCAAGAGTTGTGCCTTCGTGCGCTCGGGATCGCGCTGGCGTTCGACGGGGGCGCGGCGAGGGCTGCGCGGGACGGCTTCGGACATGCGGTTCAGCTTAGCCGCTGACTCTTTCAAACATGTAGTTGACTGTATCATCCAGATGGTTGATAGTTGTCGGCGAAGCGAAGGAGAAACCCATGACTACGAGAATCGCGATCATCGGCGGCGGCACGGGTGGGCTCTGCCTGGCGCAAGGTCTGCGCAAGGCGGGAATCGACGTGTCCGTTCACGAACGCAGCCGTACTCGGACCGAACGCCTGCAGGGCTATCGCGTGCACATCAATCCGCACGGCTCGGCCGCGCTGCACGAATGCCTGCCGCCCGAGCTCTGGCGACGTTTCCTGGAGACCGCGGGCAGCGCGAGCGGGCCGTTCACGTTCGTCACCGAGCGGCTGCAGGACCTGATGGTGATCGACAGCGAGCTCACGTCGAGCCCGGATCCCGCGTCCGATCACCACTCGGTCAGCCGGATCAGCCTCCATCAGGTGCTGTCCGACGGGCTCGACGGAGTTCTGCACCACGGCAAGGAGTTCGTCGGCTACCGCCGTGAAGGCGAGGTGGTCGTCTGCGAGTTCGCCGACGGCAGCACCGTCGAGGCCGACTTGGTCATCGGCGCCGACGGGGCCAATTCCCGGGTGCGTAAACAGTTCCTTCCCGAAGCCGAGCGGGTGGACACCGGGATCGTCGCGATCGCGGGCAAACATCCGCTGACCGAAGAGACCCGCAAGCGTTTGCCCGCCCAGCTCACCGACGGTCCGAGCCTGGTGATGCCGCGCACCGGCGCGGGCTTGTTCACCGCGCCGCACGAACTGGCCGGTGTCTCGTCGGTCAACGACGAGACCGCCGAATACGACCCCGTCCTGTTCGACAACACCTCGAGCTACATCATGTGGGCGTTCGCGGCGGACGACCGGCGCTACCCGGACAACCTGTCCTCATTGGACGGTGCCGCGCTGCGAGCCCTGGTGCTGGACCTGATCGACGGCTGGGCCCCCGCGTTCAAGGAACTGGTTGCCGGCTCACCCGAGGGATCGGTGTCCCGGCTGCCGATCTTCACGTCGAAGCCCGTCGCTCCCTGGCCGACGAGCAATATCACCCTGCTCGGTGACGCGATCCACAGCATGACGCCGTTTCGCGGTATCGGCGCGAACACCGCGCTCCGGGACGCGCAGCTGTTGTGCCGCAACCTCGTCGAAGCACGGAAGACCGGCGCGGTGCACGCCGCGGTCGCCGACTACGAGCAGCGGATGCGGGACTACGGTTTCGCGGCGGTGCGCGAATCGGAACGCAGTGCCCGCCAGTTCGTGTCGGAGAACCGGGCGGGCCGAACGATGGCACGAGGGATGTTCCGCTTCTTCCAGGCGGTCCCTCCGTTGAAGCGCAAGGTCTTCAGCGACCACGGCGACTCATAGCCGGGCAGGGGTGGAGATGCCGAGCAGGGACAAACCCAGCGTCAGCGTCTTCGAGGTGAGTTCGGCCAGCAGCAGCCGTGAGTCGCGGACGCCGGCACCTTCCGCGTTCAGTAGCGGGCACTGTTCGTAGAACCGCGTGAACACGACCGCGGTTTCGTACAGGTAGGTGCACAACTTGTGGGGGAGATACCCGGTGGTCGCCGCACCGACCGCCTCGGGGAAGCGGGTCAGCGCGAGCGCCAGCGCCCGTTCCGCGGGATGGCCGAGCAGGATCCGCGCTCCGGTGAGGTCCTGGCCCGCCTTCGCCAGCACGGAACGGATTCGCGTGTTGGCGTATTGCAGGTAGACCGACGTGTTCCCGTTCACGGCGAGCATCCGGTCCCAGGAAAAGACGTAGTCACGCTCGCGATCGCCGGAAAGATCGGCGTACTTGAGCGCGCCGATCCCGATCGCCTCGGCGACCTCTGCCCTCACGTCGGGGGAGAGGTCGCCCCGGCCGTCGATCACTTCGGCGGCGTGGGAGACCGCCTCGGCGAGCAGGTCGGAGAGACGGACCGACTCGCCCGCCCGGGTCTTCATGGCGCGGCCGTCTTCACCGAGCACCGAGCCGAACGCGATGTGCTCGGCCCGATGTTCATTGCGGAGCCAACCGGCGGCCCGGCAGACGGCGAACACCATCGCGAAGTGCTGCGCTTGTGGCGCACCGACGACGTAGAGCAGGTCGGTCACCCCACGTTGTTCCGTCCAGTACCGCACGGTCGCGAGATCGGTGGCCGCGTAACCGTAACCACCGTCCCGCTTCCGCACGATGAGCGGCAGAGGATCGCCTTCCCGGTTGCGGAAGCCGTCGGGAAAGACGCAGACCGCGCCATCGCTGACCTCGGTCAGCCCAGCGGCGGTCAGGTCGTCTACGACCGCGGCGAGAAAGGGGTTGTAGAAGCTCTCGCCGTAGATGTCCCGGCCCGTTAGGTCGATGCCGAGGAGTTCGTAGACCTGGGTGAAATGCCGTGTCGATTCGTCGACCAGGCGCCGCCACAGCGACAAGGTCTCATCGTCACCGCTTTGCAGGAGCACCACACGGTTCCGCGACCGGCTCGCGAAGTCGTCGTCGCTTTCGAACTTCGACCGGGCGGCCCGGTAGAAGCCGTTGAGATCTCCGATCGTGTACGGACCCGAGGGACGCTCGTCGAGCAGATGCTCGATCAGCATGCCGAACGGGGTACCCCAGTCGCCGAGATGGTTGTGCGGGATGACCTCATGTCCGGCGAACCGCGCCAATCGCGTGATCGCGTCACCGATGACAGTCGACCGGAGGTGGCCGGCGTGCATTTCCTTCGCCACGTTCGGACTGCTGTAGTCGATGGCGATCCGCCGCGGCCGCGGTGTCACCGCGACACCCAGCCGCGGGTCACCGTTGAGCGCGGTCGTCCGCTCGGCCAGCCAGGACGAGCGCAGCGTGAAGTTCAGGAAGCCCGGCCCCGCGACCTCCGGTGGTTCGGCGAGGTCGGCGACGTCGAGCCGCGCCGCGATCGCGGCGGCGATCTCCCTCGGCGGCTTGCCGAGCCGCTTGCCCAGGCTCATCGCGAGATCGCACTGGTAGTCGACCCCGTCTTGCGCGGAGACCCGCACCAGCGCGGAGGGAGGCTCGATATCGGTGACGTGGCGAAGGGCTTCCACCACGCGTCGCGCCAGTTCCTCGCTTACATCGCCGAACAACACGGTGTCCCTCCTTCGCACTCGTCGTAGGAGCGCGAGGGTAGCCACCTCGTCACGTCATCGGCGACGGAGTTTTCAGCGCAGGTCGCTGCCCTTGGTCTCCGGCAGGGTGCGGATGACGAAGAACGCGATCACCGCTCCGGCGGCCACGTACCAGAAGAACAGCGTCGACAGCCCCGCGTCGGACAGTGCGGTGAGCACCAGGGGAGCAGTCCCGCCGAACAACGCCACGGTCAGGTTGTACCAGGCGCCGATGCCAAGGCCGCGCAGTTCGGTGGGGAACAGCTCGCTCATGATCGCGGGCGCGATCGACGTCATCGCCGTGTACAGGCAGAGCCCGACGCAGAACACGATCATCAGACCCGGCAGCCCCGGCCTGACCAAAGTGGACAGTGGGACGATGAGGATCGCGGTCGCCGCCGCCCACACGAGCAGCTGTGGTTTGCGTCCGAAACGATCCGACAAGGCGCCCATCGGGTATTGGAGCGCGACGAACAACGCCGTCGCGATCGACAACGCGAGGAACACGTCGACGTCGTCGGCCTTGCGGGTCTTGACCGCGAAGGAGGTCAGGGCGCTGAAGAACGTGTAGTAGCAAAGGGTCGAAAGCATCGAGAAGCCCACGAGCTGCACGACGGCCCGCGGGTGCTCGCGGAGGGTGGTGCGCAGCGGACGTTCGACCCGGCGCGCCGTCGACTTCTTCTCCTCGAAGATCTCGGTCTCGGCGAGACTGCGCCGGAGCCACAGGCCGACGATGCCGAGAACACCGCCGAGCAGGAACGGGATCCGCCAGCCGTACGCGGTCAGATCCGCCTTGGACATCGTCCGCGCGAGCACGAACCCGAGGATCGAGGCGAGCAGGACGGCGGAACCGGTCGAGATGTAGAAGAAGGCGGAGTACCGGCCGCGACGGGCGGGCGGGGCGATCTCACCGAGGTAGGCCGAAGCGTTGGAGACCTCACCGCCGAGCGACAGTCCCTGTGCCACCCTGGCCAGCAGCAACAGGATCGGGGCAAACCAGCCGACCTGGTCGAATGTCGGCAGGAGGCCGATGGCCACCGATCCGCCAGCCATCAGCACGATGGTCAGGATCATCGCCGGCTTCCGGCCCCTGACGTCGGCGAACCGGCCGAGCAGCATCCCGCCGAGCGGGCGGAAGAAGAACGCCAGCGCGTAGGTGGCGAAGGTGTTGATCAACGCCAGGGCTTCGTTGCCCTTCGGGAAGAACTCACTGGCGAAGTAGATGCTGAACGTCGCGTAGATGGTCCAGTCGAACCATTCCAGCGCGTTGCCGACACTGGCGGCGAACAACTTCTTCACCGGGAGCCGATGTCCCAGCCGCTCCGTCGTTGAGTCCGCCATCGGCACCTCCGTACTCGCGCGTGGACGGAACCTTGCCAGAAAGTCCTCGCGCGGGAAAGAACCTGTCGAATGTCGGGATCGCGCTCTTCGGTTACGAGGTGCTGGCGAGAGCGAACGGCAGCACCGCACGCGCTCCCGCCTGGCGGAGCAGCCGCGCGGACAGCGTCATCGTCCACCCTGTGTCGATGAGGTCATCGACCAGCAGGATCGGGCCGTCGGCCGCGGCCACTCGCGCCGCCAGGTCCTCGGGGAGGCTGAGGCGTTTCCACAGATCGGCCAGCCGCTGCGCGCTGTTCGCCTGACGCGGCGGCGGCCCCGCCGAGGCGATGGCGCCCAGGTACTCCAGGCGTCCGATCGAGGCCAGCTTCGTCGCCAGGCTGTGGACCAGCTGAGGTCGCGTGGCGGAAGGCACTTCCACCACCGCCACAGGGCGCTCCGTCCACTGCCAGCCCTTGAGTACCTCGATACAGGCCTGGAAGACCGGTTCGGGGAGTTCGGTGTCCGCCGCGGCCGGGCCGACGAGTTCGCGCAGCCGCGTGCCCCAGCCGACGTCGGTCACCCGGCCGACGACCTGGCCGGTCTCGGCCTGCTCGCCCGCCGGCAGCCGCCCGGAGAGCGGGACCTCCAGCCCGGCCATCCCGGTCGGCCACATCTTCCGCGGCGCGACCTCGACCCCCGGACGGCGCAGCCGTTGCCGGGTGGCGTCGACGACGTCGTCGGAAATCGTGGTGTCCCAATGCCGTCCGGTGCAGTTGTCACATCGCCCGCAGGGGGTGGCTTCGGGATCGTCGAGCTGCTTGCGCAGGAACTCCATCCGGCAGCCGGTGGTCTCCAGGTAAGCCAGCATGGCGTTCTGTTCGTTGGTCCGCGCCGCGCTGACTCGTGCGTAGCGCTCCTTGTCGTAGCGCCACTCTTCGCCGGTGCCCTCCCAGCCGCCCTTCACCCGGCGGACGGCGCCGTCGACGTCCAGCACCTTCAGGACCATCTCCAGCCGGGACCGGGAAAGCTCGACGAACGGTTCGAGCGCCGGTGTCGACAGTGGACGGTCCGCGTACGCCAGGGCGTTCAACACCTGCGTCACCCGAAGCTCGTCCGGGAAGGCCAGTGAGCCGAAGTACGCCCAGATGTCCTTGTCCTCGTGGCCCGGTAAGAGGATCACTTCGGCGCGGTCGACGCCACGCCCGGCACGGCCGACCTGCTGGTAGTAGGCGATCGGGGAGGACGGTGCACCGAGATGGACCACGAAGCCCAGGTCCGGCTTGTCGAAGCCCATGCCCAGTGCCGAAGTGGCCACCAGCGCCTTGACGTTGTTGTTCAGCAGGTCGTCTTCGGCCGCTTGCCGGTCCGCCGGGTCGGTCTTCCCGGTGTAGGCGGCGACCGGGTAGCCGCGCTCGGTCAGCAACCCCGCGACGTCGTGCGCCGCGGCGACGGTGAGCGTGTAGATGATGCCGGAACCCGGCAGCTCCACCAGGTGCTCGGCCAGCCAGGCGAGCCGGGCCTGCGACGTCGGCAGCTTGGCCACCGACAGATGGAGACTTTCGCGGTCCAGGCTGCCGCGCAGGACGAGGGTGTCGCCCCCGTTGCCGATGCCGAGCTGCTCGGCGACATCGGTGGCCACGCGGTCGTTCGCGGTCGCGGTGGTGGCGAGCACCGGGACACCGTCGGGCAGGTCCTTCAACAGGGTCCGCAGCCGCCGGTAGTCCGGGCGGAAGTCGTGGCCCCAGTCCGAGATGCAGTGCGCCTCGTCGACCACGAGCAGGCCGGCGGTCGCGGTCAGCTTCGGCAGGACGGTGTCGCGGAAATCCGGGTTGTTGAGCCGCTCCGGGCTGACCAGGAGGACGTCGACCTCGCCCGCCGCGATCGCCGCCTGGACCTGATCCCACTCCTGCGGGTTCGCGGAGTTCATCGTCGCCGCGTGGATGCCGGCCCTCGCCGCGGCGGAGATCTGGTTGCGCATCAGCGCGAGCAACGGCGAGATGATCACCGTCGGGCCGTTGCCCCGTTCCCGCAGCAACGCGGTGGCCAGGAAGTACACCGCGGACTTCCCCCAGCCGGTGCGCTGCACGACGAGCGCGCGACGGCGGTGGGCGACCAGCGCCTCGATGGCCGTCCACTGGTCGTCACGCAGGCGGGCGCCCTCGCCCGCCAACGACTGGAGGAGGGTCTCGGCGCGGTCCCGGAGAGTCGATGTGTCCACGTCCCCACCTCTACCCCATGCCACCGACGAAGTCGCGATCGGCATGTGGTGAACGGACCGTTCATCCATGGAACGGACTGTAATGTGACCCAGATCACCACCGGTCGGTGGGTCCGGCGACCCGAGCGTGGAGCCTCGCGCGCTGTATAGGCTCACGACCCATGTCACCACGCAGGATCGGGGTCATGGGCGGCACGTTCGACCCCATTCACCACGGGCACCTCGTCGCGGCCAGTGAGGTCCAGGCGCGATTCGCGCTCGACGAGGTCATCTTCGTGCCCACCGGTCAGCCGTGGCAGAAGTCCGACAGGGTGGTCACCCGTGCCGAGGACCGCTATCTGATGACGGTGATCGCGACGGCGTCCAACCCCGTGTTCTCGGTCAGCCGCGTCGACATCGACCGCGTCGGGCAGACCTACACCGTCGACACCCTGCGCGACCTGCGTGCCGAGTACCCGGACGACCAGCTGTTCTTCATCACCGGCGCGGACGCGCTCGAACAGATCCTCACCTGGCGCAACGCCGACGAACTGTTCGACCTCGCCCATTTCATCGGCGTCACCAGGCCCGGCTACCGGCTCAATTCACAGCATCTGCCGAGCGGGAAGGTGAGCCTGGTCGAGGTGACCGCGATGGCGATCTCGTCCACCGCGTGCCGCGAACGCGTCGAAGGCGGGGAGCCCGTCTGGTACCTCGTCCCCGACGGTGTGGTGCGCTACATCGCCAAAAAGGACCTCTATCGGAAAGACCGGGGTTCCTGACCGGGTATCCTCGTCGGGCGAACCCGCGAGTAAAGCCATCTGTTTGAGGAGAACTGTGACAGCCACGTCCGAGGCACGAGAGCTGGCCGTAGCGGCCGCCCATGCGGCGGCGGACAAGAAGGCGAGCGACGTGGTCGTGCTGGACGTGTCCGACCAGCTGGTCATCACCGACGCCTTCGTCATCGCGTCCGCGCCCAACGAGCGCCAGGTCGGCGCCATCGTCGACAACGTCGAGGAGCAGCTCCGGCTCGGCGGGCACAAGCCCGTCCGCCGTGAAGGCGCCCGTGAGGGCCGCTGGGTCCTGCTGGACTACGTCGACGTCGTCATCCACGTCCAGCACCAGGAGGAACGCTCCTTCTACGGTCTCGAGCGGCTCTGGAAGGACTGCCCGCGGATCGAGGTCGCCGGTCTGGAGACACCCGCCGAGGAGGACCCCGCCGACGCGCAAGGCGCCTCGTGAGCCCGCGGCGGCTGGTGCTCTGGCGCCACGGCGAGACCGACTACAACGCGGCAGGCCGGATGCAGGGGCATCTGGACTCCGCGCTGACACCGGTCGGCTGGAACCAGGCCAGGTTCGCCGTGCCCGCGCTCGCCCGGTTCTCGCCGGATCTGGTGATCGCCTCGGATCTGCGCCGCGCCACCGACACGGCCACCGTGCTCACGGAGGCCATCGGCGTCCCGTTGCGGATCGACAAGCGCCTCCGGGAAACCCATCTGGGTGAATGGCAGGGCTTCACCGGTCAGCAGGTCGACGAGGCGTACCCAGGGGAACGCGCGCGCTGGCGCGTCGACGCGACCTGGGCACCGCCCGGCGGCGAGTCGCGGGTCGATGTCGCCGAACGCGCGATGGAGGTCGTCGCGGACCTGGACCGGCCCAATTCCGACGCCGGCGACGCGGTACTGCTGGCCACGCACGGCGGCCTGATCATCGCACTGACCGCGAAACTGCTCGGCCTGCCGGTCCCGTCCTGGCCTTCGCTGGGCGGGATCGCGAATTGTCACTGGGTCGAACTGACCAGGCGTGACGGCAACTGGCGGCTGGCCGCCTACAACGCGGGCATCACCGGCTGAACATGGCCCCGCGCCTGCTGGTGTTCGGCGATTCCCTCAGCTTCCACGGCCCGGACGGCCCGCACGCCGCCGACGACGCGCGTCTGTGGCCCAACATCGCCGCCGAAGCGCTCGGTGGCGCCGCGGACCTCGTCGCCGGCTTCGGCTGGACCGCCCGTGACGCCTGGTGGTCGTTGATCGGTGATCCGCGTGTCTGGGCCGATCTGCATCATGTCGACGCCGTCGTGCTGGCCGTCGGGAGCATGGACACCCTGCCCTCGCCGCTGCCCACCTACCTGCGCACCGGTCTCCGCTATCTGCGGCCCGACCCGCTGCGGCGCGTGGTGCGCAAGGCGTATCTGGCCGCTCAACCGCGGCTCGCGATCGCCCTCCGGGGGCGCCCGGTGGTCCTGCCGTCGAAGCTCACCGTCCAGTATCTCGACACCGCTGTCGGGGCTTTGCGCACGCTGCGACCGGAGCTGCCGATCTTCGGCATGCTGCCCTCCGTGCATCGATCCGACTCGTACGGCCGCGTCCACACCGCCCGCGCCGGTGCCGCCGCCGCCCTCGCCGATTGGGGCCGTCGCGCGGACGTCCCGCTGCTGGATCTCGAAGCCGTCGTCGGCGACCACGTGCTGAGCGGGCGGGGCAATCCGGACGGGATGCACTGGGGGTGGGAGGGACATGCCGCCGTCGGCGCGGAAATGGCCCGCCTGATGGCCCCGGTGCTCCGCCCCGCGGCAACGTAGGCTGACTGCCGTGTCGGTCGCCGTAGTCACGGATTCCACCGCCCACCTGCCGGAAGGCTTCGCCGAACGGAACGGGATCCGGGTGGTCCCGCTGCACGTCCTCGTGGACGGCGTCGTTTTCCTCGACGGCCTCGAAATGGGCCCTGCCGCCCTGGCCGAGGCGCTCGGCAAACGCAGACTGGTCACGACGTCCCGGCCGACGCCCGCCGAATTCGTCAAGGAGTTCCGGGCCGCGCTGGCCGAGGGCGCGGACGCCGTCGTGTCGGTTCATCTGTCGCGGGAGTTGTCCGGCACCTGGGAGGCCGCGGTGCTCGCGGCCCAGGAGGTCGGGCCGGACAAGGTGCGCGTGGTCGATTCGCGCAGCACCGCGATGGGGCTCGGCTTCGCCGCTCTGCGCGCGGCGAGTGCCGCCGCTGACGGGGCGGAACCCGCCGAGGTGGAGGCCGCCGCGGTCGACGCGGTGAGCCGCTCGGAGACCTTGTTCGCCGTCGAAACCCTCGAATACCTGCGCCGCGGCGGGCGGATCGGCCCGGCGGCCGCCCTGCTCGGCACGGCGCTCGCGGTGAAACCGGTGCTCCACATGTCCGAAGGCCGGATCCAGCCGTTGGAGAAGGTGCGGACGATGAATCGCGCGGTGGCGCGCCTGGTCGAACTCGCCGTGAAAGCGGCCGAAGGCGGGCTCGCCGACATCGCCGTCCACCACCTGGCTTCCCCCGAGCGCGCCGTCGAACTGGCCAACCGGCTCGAGGAATCCATCAACTGCCCGGACGGGTGCGTGGTCTCGGAGATCGGCGCCGTCATCGGGGCCCACACCGGCCCCGGCGTGCTCGGCGTCGTGATCCAGCGAGCCGGTTAGAAAACCGGCAAGCCTCCCACACCGCCCCGACGGAAACCGGTGAACAGGCCCCGAGCGCAGCCGGGTTGTCCACAACACCCCACTTGTCCACAGCTTCGGGATTCACCACTGCCGCCCGCCACTTCCGCTCCGTAGCGTCGTTCACGTGTTCGACCAAACCGCCCGTCCATCGGGACCTTCCGTCAACGCCAGGCTGGCGTGGCTGGCAGCGCAGCTGTCGTCGCCCACCCAGGGCCCGCCCGCGGGCAGGCTCGTCCGCCGCTGGGTGCCCGCCCGGTTCACGGCGGACGGGATCCCGGTGAACCGGCGGTGGTTCGTCGTGGCGGCCGTGCTGATCGCGGTGGCCGTGATCGTGACCGGCGCGATCGCCTTGTTCGGACACCGGCCGGGGGCGGAGACCCCGCCGCCCCTGCCGTCGGCGAAGGCCGCCGGAGACGTCCCCGCCGCGGCGGGCAAGGCGCCTCTGGTGATCAGCGTCGTCGGCCGGGTCCTCAAACCCGGCCTGGTCACGGTCCCTCCGGGCGCACGGGTCGCCGATGCCCTCACGGCGGCCGGTGGGGCACAGCCCGGAACGGATCTGACCGGAGTGAATCTGGCCCGGCGGCTCACCGACGGCGAGCAGGTGGCCGTCGGCGTCCCCGTTCCCGCCGCGGCGGGAACGGCGGCACCGCCGGGGAAGCTCGACCTGAACTCGGCCACGGCCGAGCAACTCGACACCCTGCCCGGGGTCGGCGAAGTGATGGCGAAACGCATCGTCGACTGGCGGTCCGGGCACGGCGGGTTCACCAGCGTCGAGCAACTCCGTGACGTAGAAGGGATCGGCGAAAGCAAGTTCAAGAAGATCCGGGAATTGGTGTCCGTCGGATGAACCCGTCCGCCGATCCGTCCGAAGTGGACACCGCGTCGTGGCGAGGGCAGGACCTGCGGCTGATACCGGCCGCGATGACTGCCTGGCTCGGCACTCTTTCCGGGTTGTTGGGCGGCTGGTGGATCACGATGCTCTGCGGTGCGGCCGCCGTGGTGCTCGCGATCGCCGCCGGTGTCCGTGCCCGCCGGACGGCGTCCCGGTGGGTGGCGGGCTTGGGTGCCCTGGCCGTCCTCGGCGTGCTCACCGCCGGTCCGGTGGCGCTGCGGATCCGGGCCGCCGAGCACGACGACCTCCGTGCCGCCGCCGCACGGGGGAGTGACGTCACCGCGAGGGTGGTGGTCACCGAGCGGCCACGTCCGGTCCGCGGTGCCGGATACGCGGATCGCCGGGCAGGCACCCGCCTGGTGGTCATCGCCGCGACGGTGGACACCGCGGTGACGGGTGAGCGGGTGGTGGATTCGGCCGGCCGGATCCTCCTGCTCGCTCCCGCCGAGGGGTGGACCGGCCTGTTGCCCGGGCAGCAGGTCACCGCCTCGGGGCGGCTCGCGCCGTCGAAGGGGGCCGAGCTGACGGTCGCTGTCCTCTCGGTGCGAGGCCCACCGTCGGCCCTCGGGCCGGAGCCTTGGTGGCAGCGAGCCGCGGAATCGCTGCGCGCCGGGCTCCGGGAGCTGTGCGCCGTCCTCCCGGAGGAGCAGGCCGGTCTCGTGCCCGGGCTGGTCGTGGGGGACACGAGCACACTGTCCCCGAGGGTCGAACGCGAGTTCACGGACTCCGGCATGTCCCACCTGATGGCCGTGAGCGGTGGGAACGTGGCGATCGTCTGCGGCTCGATCCTCCTCCTGCTGAGGGTGCTCCGGGTCGGGCCGCGGACCTCCGCCGCCGCGGCCGCCGCGGGGCTCGCCGGGTTCGTGGTCCTCGCCGGCCCCGCGCCCAGCGTGCTCCGCGCCGGGGTCATGGGGGCGGTCGGGCTGCTGGCATTGGCACTGGGGCGCCGGGGTTCGGCGCTGCCCGCGCTGGCGTTCGCGGTGGCGGGGCTCGTGGTGGCCGACCCCGCGATGGCCGCCGACTTCGGGTTCGCGCTTTCGGTACTGGCCACGGCCGGTCTGGTACTGCTGGCGCCGAGGTGGGCGGAATGGCTGGTCGGACGCGGTGTTCCGGCAGGCTACGCCGAGGGGCTGACCATCCCGTTGGCCGCGTTCGTGGTGACGACGCCGGTCATCGCGGGCATGGCGGGATCGGTCAGTCTCGTTTCGGTGGTGACCAATGTGCTCGCCGCGCCGGTGGTCGCCCCGGCCACCGTCTTCGGTGTGCTCGCCACCGTCGTCGGCCCGTGGTGGCCGTCGGCGGGAACGCTGCTGGTCCGCCTGACCGAACCCGAGGCGAGCTGGCTCATCACCGTAGCCCGCCACGGCGCCCGTGCGCCGGGAGCGGTCCTGGACTGGCCGGATGGCTGGTGGGGCGGGCTGCTGGCGGCCGGATCGCTCGTCGTGCTGCTCGTCGCCATCCGGCTGCGGCACGCCAGGATCCTCCTGGCGGTCGCGTTGGCCGCCGGGCTGCTCGTCTTCGTACCGGTACGAGTGCTTGCTCCGGCATGGCCGCCGGCGTCGTGGAGTGCCGTCGCCTGCGACGTCGGGCAGGGTGACGCCGTCGCCCTCGCCACAGGTGAGCAAGGGCGGGCGGTCCTGGTCGACACCGGGCCGGAGCCGGGGCCGGTCGACGAATGCCTGAGCAGGCTCGGCGTCGACCGGGTGCCGTTGATCGTGCTGAGTCATCTGCACGCCGACCACATCGGCGGTCTCGAATCCGTCTTCGAGGGCAGGTCGGTCGGGGCGGTCGCCGTCGGCCCCGGCCGGGCTCCCGCCTGGGCGTGGCAGCAGGTCGCCGACGAGACCGCGCGCCGCGGGATTCCCTTGCTGGAGCTGGAGATCGGGCAGCGGCTGGACTGGCCGCGGCTGTCACTGGACGTACTGGGGCCGCGGTACGTCACCAGTCGATCGGTCCGTGAACAGGACGGCACGGTGATCAACAACGGCTCCGTCGTCCTGCGCGCCGGGACCCCGGCGGGCCGGGTGCTGCTGACGGGCGACATCGAGCTCTCGGCGCAGACCGACCTGATGGCCGAGGGCGCCGAACTGCGTGCCGAGATCCTGAAGGTCCCGCACCACGGAAGCCGTTACACGGCACCGGACTTCCTCAACGCCGTCGCGCCGCGGGCGGCGTTGGTAAGCGTCGGCGCCGGAAACACCTACGGGCATCCGAACAAGTCCACTTTGGACAATCTGGTGGCCGTCGGCGCGTCGGTCGCCAGGACGGACACGGATGGCGACACCGCTGTCGTCGCCGACGCGCGAGGTCTCGCCCTGGTACGCAGGGGTGAGCCCCGCGGCCCGCCTCGTTCTTGAGGCGGGCCGTCGGGAACTCAGATGCCCAGAGCCTCGCGGACCGCGTCGGCCGAGGCGCTGACGGTGGCCTTCGGGCCGATCTTGTCCTCGACGGCGTCGAGGGTCTTGAGGCCGTCGCCGGTGATCAGCAGGACGATCTCCTCGTCCGGGTTGAGCTTGCCGGTCTCGATGAGCTTCTTGGCCGTCGCGACGGTGACGCCGCCGGCGGTCTCGGTGAAGATGCCTTCGGTGCGGGCGAGCAGCCGGATACCCTCGACGACCTCTTCGTCGGTGACGTCTTCGATCGCACCGCCGGTGCGGTTGACCACGTCGAGGACATAGGGGCCGTCGGCCGGGTTCCCGATCGCCAGCGACCGGGCGATCGTGTCCGGCTTGACCGGCTGGACGACGTCGTGCCCGGCGCGGAAAGCAGCCGAGACGGGGGAGCAGCCGGTGGCCTGCGCGCCGAACACCTTGTACGGCGTCTCGTCGACGAGGCCGAGCTGCCCGAACTCGCGGAAACCCTTGTCCACCTTGGTGAGCTGGGAACCGGAGGCGATCGGCACCACGATCTGGGAGGGAAGCCGCCAGCCGAGCTGTTCGGCGACCTCGAAGGCCAGCGTCTTGGAGCCTTCCGAGTAGTAGGGCCGGACGTTCACGTTGACGAACGCCCAGCTCTCCTGCTCGGCGGCGAGCTGGGTGGCGAGCCGGTTCACGTCGTCGTAGTTGCCGTCGACCGCGATCAGGTCACCGTCGTACACGGCGGTGGTGAGGATCTTGGCGCGTTCCAGGGTCTTCGGGATCAGCACGACCGACCGCCAGCCGGCGCGGGCCGCCGCGGCGGCGACGGCGTTGGCCAGGTTGCCGGTCGAGGGACAGGCGAGCACGTCGAACCCGAACTCGCGCGCGGCCGCCAAAGCGACGGCGACCACGCGGTCCTTGAACGAGTGAGTGGGGTTGCCGGTGTCGTCCTTGACCCAGACCTTCTTGACGCCCAAGGCTTTCGCGAGCCTGTCGGCCTGGATGAGCCGGGTGGCGCCGGGCTCGGTGTTGGGGATCTCTTCGACGTTCGAGGGAACGGGAAGGAGTTTCTTGTAGCGCCAGATGTTCTTCGGCCCGGCTTCGATGTCCTCGCGGCGCACGCGGCCGAAGTCGTAGGCGACTTCGAGCGGCGAGAAGTCCTCGGCGGAAACGAATTCGGGGGCGAGCGGCTGCCGGTGTCCCTCTTCCTTCGACACCAGTTCGACGGCCGGTCCGAGATCCGGGGTCTTGGTGGTGGAGGTCGTGCCGAGGGTTGCGGTCATCGCGAGGTTCCTTTCCTCATCTGCCCCGCCATGGCGGGCCGGAATTGGCACCGTGTTCGTCAGCTATCCCGCGATCGCGGAATGACAGGCTGACGCCGGTTGCCGGGGCTTCATCGGGCCGTTCCCTCTGCCCCTCTGGATGAGCGGTATTCGATTGTCGGCACGCGTGTGATCGCGTCGCCTCGCCAACACCGTACGACATGAGGCTCAGGTGGGGCCACAGTGCCCGCAACACATCACCGGACAAAGCACACGAGAGGAGGAGTGGCAGGATCGTCACCGTGACGACGCAAGCTTCCGCCCCATCGCCGCTGGTCCTGGTTCTCGGTGAGGAAGAGCTGCTGATCGAACGCGCGGTCCGCAGCGCTTCGGACGCGGCCAAAGCGGCCGACCCGACGGCGGATCTCACCCGGATCCGGGTGTCGGACCTCACAGTCCCGGCGCTCGCGGAGATGGTCAGTCCCTCCCTGTTCGCCGAAGGGCGGGTGATCGTCCTCGAGTCCGCGCACGACATCTCGCAGGAGCTCGCCGACGGGGTGATGGCCTACGTGAAGGCCCCCGCCGACGGCATCGTGCTCGTCGTCGTGCACAGCGGAGGTGGCCGGAGCAAGGCCGCGAAGGGCCTCCCCACCGCCTTGAAGAAGGCCGGTGCGGAGGTCGTCGAGTGCCCGAAACTGACCAAGCCTGCCGAGCGGGAATCCTTTGTCCGCAACGAGGTCCGCCGGGTCGGCGGGAAGATCGACGGTGCGGCGGTGCTCGCGCTGATCGACGCGGTCGGCTCGGATCTGCGTGAACTGTCGTCGGCCGCGACCCAGCTGGTCGCGGACGCCGGCGGAGCGGTCGACGAACAGGCGGTCCGGCGCTATCACCGGGGCCGCGCGGACGTGAACGGGTTCGCCGTGGCGGAGAAGGCCGTCGCCGGGGACAAGGCGGCGGCATTGGAGTCGCTGCGCTGGGCGATGCAGCTGGGCGTACCGCACGTGCTGGTCGCGGACGCCCTCGCCGACGCCGTCCGGACGATCGCGCGGGTGTCCGGTGCCGGTCGCGGCAACCCGAACCAGATGGCGGGTGAGCTGGGCATGCCGCCGTGGAAGGTGCGCAAGGCGCAGGGGCAGGCCCGCGGCTGGGGCCAGGACGGGCTCGCCACCGCGATGCGGGTGGTCGCCCGGCTCAACGCCGAGGTCAAGGGGGTCGCGGCCAACCCGGAGTATGCGTTGGAGCGCGCCGTCCTGGAGGTCGTCGTCGCTCACGGCACAAGCCGCTGAACACGACGAAGGGCCCCGGCGACGCGAGTCGCCGGGGCCCTTCGAAAGCCGATCAGAGAGAGTTCGCGCGCTTCGCCAGCGCGGACTTCTTGTTGGCGGCCTGGTTGGCGTGGAGAACGCCCTTGGTCACGGCCTTGTCCAGCTTCTTAGCCGCGTCCTTCTGCAGCTCCAGGGCCTTGGCCTTGTCGCCGGCGTCGGCGGCCTCACGGAACTTGCGGATCGCGGTCTTCACCGAGGACCGGATCGCCTGGTTGCGCTGACGCGCCTTCTCGTTGGTGGTGATGCGCTTGATCTGCGACTTGATGTTGGCCACGGGGGCGCTCCTCTTGAATCTCTCGGTGGTTTCACCGCCGCGCTGTGACCGGCCCTGCGTACTCGTGAGAGCGCGCGGGTTTCCTCCATGACGGAATGCCACACGACGGTGAAAGGCAAGCTTAACAGCCGTCCAGGGGTGGCTCGCGGCCACCTCGGGACGAGGGCTTGAGGTACGGTGCGGAGCGTAGTGCCTAGGGTTCCGCCGCCTGCCCGCTCGGGAAACACACAATCAGGGCAGACGGGACAGGTCCGAGCGGCACCATCGGCGGGGCCGGAAGCGCCGCCGTTCATCTGACGGGACAAAAGCCTGGAGGACCGGTGTTTTCCGCATGCGCGGAAAACGTGAAAGGTCCGTCGTGAACGCCACCGCCCTGTCCTTCGTCGTCATCGCCGCCGTCATCCACGCGGGCTGGAATCTCGCGGCCAAGCGGATCCGTCGTGGCGGAGCCCGGTTCGTCTGGGCCTACTACAGCCTGTCCGCTGTCCTGCTCGTCCCCGTCATGGCCGTCTCGCTGGCCGTGGAGCCGCAACGTCCACAGTGGACCTGGTTGTTCGCCGCGGTGGTCGCCGCGGTGTTCCACGTCACCTACGGGGTCGTCCTCCAGCGGGGCTACGCCGTCGGCGACCTTTCCGTCGTCTATCCCGTCGCCCGTGGTACCGGGCCGCTGATCTCGGTGCTCGCGGCCGTCGTGTTGCTCGGCGAGCGGCCGGGCGTGCTCGGCCTGGTGGGCGCGTTCCTCGTCGTCGCCGGGGTGCTGGTGATCGGGTCAGGGCGGGCGCCGGCGCATGCCGACGCCGCCGACCGTGTCGCCCGCCGCAAAGGCCTGGTCTACGGCCTGCTGACCGGTCTCACGATCGCCGCCTACACCCTGTGGGACGCGCATTCGGTCACGGGTCTCGGGGTCCCGCCGATCGTCTACTTCGGAACCGGCGCGATCGTGCAGAGCGTCCTCATGACGCCGTACGCGCTGAAGGACCGCGAAGAGGTCTCGTGGCTCTGGCGCGAACACAAGCGCGAGGTGCTCGTGGTCGGCGTCCTTTCACCGGTCGCCTACCTGCTGGTGCTCTATGCCCTCCAGATCGCTCCGGTGAGTCTCGTCGCACCGGCGAGGGAGCTGAGCATCGTCCTGGGTGGCCTTGCCGCCTGGCTGGTCCTGGGGGAGGCGAACGCCGTCCGCAGGCTGGCCGGGTCGGTGGTGGTGCTGGCGGGGATCACCGCGATTGCGATGGCCTGAACCCATCCGGTAGGGATTGAGCCATGGACGTGCTGAGCAGCAGGGTGCTGATCCACCCGAAGGACCTCGACGTGTCGACGGCGTTCTATCGGGACACCCTGGGCCTGGCCATCGACAAGGAGTTCCCCGGCGGGACGGTGTTCTTCGCCGGGAACGGGTCGATCGAGATCGTCGGTACCGGGAAGACCGGCCCGACCCCTGACGTCGCCTTGTGGCTCCAGGTCCGGGATCTGCCGGCGGCGCTCGAGGAACTCGCGGAGAAGGGTTTGGAGCCTGTCCGCGGGGCACGACGTGAACCCTGGGGGCTGGACGAAGCGTGGATCGCCGACCCGGACGGCACCAGGATCGTGCTGGTCGAGGTGCCGCGTGAGCACCCGTTACGCACTGACCCGCGTTAGTCCAGCGGCTTGATCGCGCGCAGCTGAGCGGCGAGCGAGGCGCCGAAGCCCGGCGGTTCCCACGTCCAGGTCTGCAGGTCGGTGAAGCCGGCGGCGGCCACTTCGTCGGCCAGCTCGTGCCGGGAGACCGGCAGCCACTTCTCGTGCGACGACAGCAGCAGCCGCCCGCCGGGCCGCAACACGCGGAACAGTTCGGCGAATCCCGCCGCCCGGTCCTCCCACAACTGCACGTTGTTGACGCTCAGGACCACGTCGACGCTTTCGTCCGGCTGGCCGGTGGAGGCCGCGGTGCCGTGCCGCAGCTCCACCTCGTCGCCGCAGCGGCGGCGCGAGAGGGCGAGCATCTCCGCGGAGGGGTCGACGCCGATCGCGCGGCCCGCGCGTCCGGCCGTGGCCTCGAGACCGACGCCCGGGCCAGGTCCCACGACCAGGGCGGTTTCGCCGGACTCGATTGACGCCAGCTCGACGACGCGAAGTTCGGTGGCGGCGTTGCCGTGGGCCATCGCCCGGCCGCCGAACCGGCCGAGCAGTCCACGGGGACGGCCGAACGTTCGGTCGAGTATCTGGGACAGTGAAGTGCTCATACTTCGAGGGCACCACAGCTCATCACGGGCCGCATCGGGGATGACCCCCACTCGCACCCGGAGCGGCATGGGAGCATAGAGGTGGCACACCCCGACCTTCGCGAGGAAACCCGTTGACGACGTTCGCCGACACGACCTTCACGCCCCCGGAGCTCATCCGGAACTTCTGCATCATCGCGCACATCGACCACGGCAAGTCGACCCTGGCCGACCGGATGCTGCAGCTCACCGGCGTGGTCGAGGAGCGGGCCATGCGCGCTCAGTACCTCGACCGCATGGACATCGAACGGGAACGCGGGATCACCATCAAGGCGCAGAACGTGCGCCTGCCCTGGAAGGTCGACGGCCAGGACCATGTCCTGCACCTGATCGACACTCCCGGCCACGTGGACTTCACGTACGAGGTTTCCCGGGCGCTGGAGGCCTGTGAAGGGGCGATTCTGCTGGTCGATGCCGCTCAGGGGATCGAGGCGCAGACGCTGGCGAACCTCTACCTGGCGCTCGAGAAGAACCTGCACATCATCCCGGTCCTGAACAAGATCGACCTGCCGTCGGCCGATCCGGACAAGTACGCGGCCGAGCTGGCGCACATCATCGGCTGCGAGCCCTCGGACGTGCTCCGCGTGTCGGCGAAGACCGGCATGGGCGTGACCGAACTGCTCGACGAGTGCGTCAAGCAGGTCCCGCCGCCGGTCGGGGACGCGGACGCGCCGGCCCGCGCGATGATCTTCGACTCGGTCTACGACACCTACCGGGGCGTCGTGACCTACATCAGGGTCGTCGACGGGAAGATCACGCCGCGCGAGCGGATCAAGATGATGTCGACCGGTGCCACCCACGAACTCCTCGAGGTCGGGATCATCTCTCCGGAGCCCAAGGCCAGCAAGGGGCTCGGGGTCGGCGAGGTGGGCTACCTCATCACCGGGGTGAAGGACGTCCGTCAGTCGAAGGTCGGTGACACCGTCACCTCCGAGCGCAAGGGTGCCGAGGAGCCGCTCGCTGGCTACCGCGAGCCGAAGCCGATGGTGTACTCGGGTCTGTACCCGGTCGATGGCTCGGACTACCCCGAACTGCGTGAAGCACTGGACAAGCTCCAGCTCAACGACGCCGCGCTCGCCTACGAGCCGGAGACCTCCGTGGCGCTCGGGTTCGGGTTCCGCTGCGGCTTCCTCGGCCTGCTGCACCTCGAGATCACCCGGGACCGGCTCGAGCGCGAATTTGGCCTCGACCTGATTTCGACCGCGCCGAACGTCATCTACAACGTCGTGCTCGAGGACAAGAGCGAGGTCGTGGTGACGAACCCCTCGGACTGGCCGTCCGGGATGAAGATCTCCGAGGTCCACGAGCCGGTCTCCAAGGTGAGCATCCTGGCGCCGTCGGAGTTCGTCGGCACGATCATGGAGCTGTGCCAGGCCAAGCGCGGCACGCTGCTGGGGATGGACTACCTCTCCGAGGACCGCGTCGAACTGCGCTACAACATCCCGCTCGCGGAGATCATCTTCGACTTCTTCGACACACTGAAGTCGCGTACGCGCGGTTACGCGTCCCTCGACTACGAAGAGGGCGGCGACCAGGTCGCCGACCTGGTCAAGGTCGACATCCTGCTCCAGGGCGAGACCGTCGACGCGTTCTCGGCGATCGTGCACAAGGACGCCGCTTACGGTTACGGCAACCGGATGGCGACGCGGCTGCGTGAGCTGATCCCGCGGCAGCAGTTCGAGGTCCCGATCCAGGCGGCTGTCGGGTCGCGGATCATCGCCCGCGAGACCATCCGCGCGATCCGCAAGGACGTGCTCGCGAAATGTTACGGCGGTGACATCTCGCGTAAGCGCAAGCTGCTGGAAAAGCAGAAGGAAGGCAAGAAGCGGATGAAGACCGTCGGCCGGGTCGAGGTCCCGCAGGAGGCCTTCGTCGCCGCACTGTCCACTGAGGACGCCGGTAGCAAGAAGAAGTAGACGGCACTCGCGAAAGGGCCGCCCGGATCACGATCCGGGCGGCCCTTTCGCGTCAGCGATTCCCGCTGATGCGGTTCGCCGTGACGAAGACGGCGACCCTGCGTTCGGCGGCCATCACGCGGTCGTACTCGTCCCAGTCGTCGTGGGTCCCCGTCGCCGCCATGAAGACCTCGCGCAGCAACCGGGGAAGGCCGGCCGGGTCGAAGTCCGGGTCCGGGTCGTCCGGTCCGATCAGGTGCGTGCTTCCCTGGACCGCCGCCCATTCCCAGCCGCGCCGGAAGGTGACCGTGGCGTGGCCCGCCCGGCGGAACAGGTCGAGTTTCTTCACCCCGCCCATCGCCACGAAGGCGACTCCCGGTGCCTTGGTGACCGGGTCTTCGAAGACGCCGGCGTTGACCACCGAAGAGTGGACGGTGCCGTCGGCGCGGACCGTCGAAACGGTCGCGAGTCCGTTTTCGCGCAAAGAAAGTGTGCGGACGAGTTCGAGGTCTGCGGCCATGGGACCACCGTAGCCCGCCCGGCCCGGTGAAGGGGCCGAGCGGACTACTGGACGGGTCAGCAGGTGCCGTTGTCCCGCCAGACACCCCATTGGCCGGTCGTCCCGGGCTCTTCGCCTTGCGTCCACCACTGCGCCGTCCATTTGTGGCCGTTGTGGGAGACGGTCGCTCCGCCGGTATAGACCGAAGCGCGGTCCCAGGCGGGGAGCGAGCAGGTGCCGGGGTTGCCGGATCCGGTTTCCCAGGGCACCTGGCTCGACTTGTAGTAGTCGAGGCCCTGGGCCTGCCACCGCGGGGCTTGGGCACCGAGGCGTACTCGGAAGGTGTTCCAATCGTGGGTCGACCACGGCGACCAGCCGAGCTCGGCGTGCGCGGGGAGCCGGGGGAACGCGAGGTAGTCGATGTTCGCCGGGGTGACCACGGTTTCGGTCCACAGCGGGGATTCGACGCCGCGGACGGCGGATTCGGGAACGCCGGAGAGGTAGGCGCCCGGGTTCCAGTTGTAGGCGTCCTGGACCTCGATGTAGCCGGCCCAGGAGAGCCCGATCGGGGTACTGGAGTTGTACTTCATGTCCAGGTAGGCCTTGTTGGCAGGCGACAGGATCACCTTGCTGCCGCGGGCGACGGCGTTCGAGACCTCCGTGCTGGACGTCGTCGTACCCCAGAACTGCGGGGTCGCCGTGGCGGGCAGGGTGGCCTTGCCGATCTCGTGCCAGCCGACGACCTGCTTGCCCGCGGCGGCCACCATCGGCAGCACCCGGTTCATGAACGTGCGGTAGTCCGCGTCGCTGGTGGCCTGCGCCTCGTCGCCGCCGAGGTGGAAGTACGGGCCGGGCGTCAGCGCGGCGACCTCGCGGATGACGTCGTTGACGAAGGTGTAGGTGATCTCCTTCGAGATGCAGAGCGAGCTGTAGCCGACGGCGGTGTCGGTGCGCAGCGGGGGAGCGGTGTTGTTGCAGTTCAGCTCGGCGTACGAGGCCAGGGCGGCGTTGGTGTGCCCGGGCATGTCGATCTCCGGGATGACCGTGATGAATCGGGAGGCCGCGTAGTTCACGATCTCCGCGTACTGCGCCTTGGTGTAGTAGCCGCCGGCGCCGCCGCCGACCTGGGTGCTGCCGCCGTAGGTGGTCAGTCGCGGCCAGCTGTCGATCTGGATGCGCCAGCCCTGGTCGTCGGCGAGGTGCAGATGCAGGTTGTTGATCTTGTACTGCGCAAGCTGGTCGATGTACCGCTTGACGGTGGCGACCGGATGGAAATGCCGGGCGACGTCGAGCATCGCGCCCCGGTAGCCGAATCGCGGATAGTCCAGGATGTCGGCACCCGGGATCGTCCAGGGCCCCTGCTGGACCGTGGAGCTTTCGATCTTGCCCGGCAGCAGCTGCCGCAGTGTCTGAACGCCGCCGAAGAGACCTTGCGCGGTCGTCGCGCGCAGGACGACCGATGCGGATGTCGAGTTGAGCTGATAGCCCTGGTCACCGACACGGGAGTCGGCGCCGGACAGCAGGAGTGAGATCCCGTCGGCAGGGGTGCCCGATAGCGCGTCGGAGACGGGCAGTGGGAAGCCGGTGGACGCGCGGAAGATCCCGGCGAGGTAGTCGCCGACCGCCTTGGCCTGTGCCGAACCGGCCTGGGTGTAGATCTTGGTGTTCGCGGTCAGGGTGTGGTCGGAACCGGTGACCGCGCGGACCGAGACCGGGACCGGGACGATCGCCTGCAGTGGCGGGGTGGCCGCGTCGGCGACGGGGGCGGCTGCGGTGGTGGCGCCGGCGAGCAGCGCCACCCCGACGAAGGCGCGGCCCAGCCGCGCTTTCAAGGTCTTCACCGGGTGCCTCCAGGGGACAGGGGCGTGACGCGCGTCACGCGTTGTCCGATGGTCGCATTTCCGGCGTTAAAGGTCTAGACCACCACGGCCGAACCTTGGAGTGACTCGAACGTCACATTCCGTGTCATCGCGAGGGGACTATCGTCGGAAACGTGTTCGAAGATCTGCGTTTTCCCGTGATCGCGGCCCCGATGGCGGGCGGGCCGACCACTCCCGAGCTCGTGGCCGCGGTGACCGCGGCGGGGGGATTCGGCTTCCTGGCCGGGGGCTATCTGAGCGCCGACGCCCTCTCGGACCGGATCGCGAAGACGGCCGGGCTGACCGGCGAGCCGTTCGGCGTGAACCTCTTCGTCCCGGGCGGCGCCGCCGAGGCGGACCTCGGTGCGCATGTCGAGCGCTGGCGCGCGGAGGCCGAACGCCACGGTGTCGAGCCCGGCGAGCCGCGCTGGGACGACGACGCCTATGCCGCGAAGCTCGAGGTCGTCCTCGAACGGAAGGTGCCGGTCGTTTCGTTCACCTTCGGCACCCCTTCACCCGATGACGTCGAACGCCTGCACGCCAACGGGAGCAAGGTGGCCGTCACCGTCACCAGCCCGGCGGAGGCCGATCAGGCCGTGGCTGTCGGCGCGGACGCCCTTGTGGTCCAGGGCTTCGAGGCCGGAGCGCATCGAGGCCTCTTCGCCGATGAGCCCGGAGCCGAAGGCGGGGGCGCGCAGTACGGCGTCCTCAGCCTGCTCCGCCTGGTCTCGGCGCGGACGGACCTGCCGCTAGTCGCGACGGGCGGGCTGGTGCACGGTGCCGACATCGCGGCGGTGCTGGCGGCGGGGGCCGTCGCGGCACAGTTGGGCACCGCTTTCCTGCGGGCGGACGAGGCGGGGACGCAGCCCGCGCACCGGCAGGCGCTCGCGGACGGCGGAAGGCCGACGGCGTTCACCAGGGCGTTCAGCGGGCGTCCTGCCCGGTCGCTGGTCAACCGTGTGGTCGCGGACTTCTCGGCCACGGCGCCGTCGGCGTATCCGGAGATCAACAACCTGACCAAACCGATCCGCGCGGCGGCGGGCAAGGCGGGCGACCCCGAGATCATGTCCCTCTACGCGGGGCAGACCTACGAACTCGCGGGCTCCGGCCCGGCGGCGTCGATCGTCGGACGCCTCCAGGCCGAAGCCCGCGATGCCGCTACGCGGTTGAGTCGTCTCCGCTGACCTGCTTCGCGTCGCCGTTGTTCGCGTTCATCGCGGAGTGACGGCGGCTGTAGGCGAAGTAGATGATCAGGCCGACGACGAACCAGGCCGCGAACCGCAGCCAGGTCTCCGGGTTCAGGAATGTGATCAGCCAGATCGAGAAGACGACGCCGATGATCGGCACGATCGGCATGCCAGGGGTCTTGAAGGACCGGGGCAGGTCGGGCTGCTTGTAGCGCAGGACGATCACCGCGATGCAGACGACGACGAACGCGAGCAGGATGCCGATGTTCGTCAGTTCCGCGGCCTCGCCGATGGGCAGCAGGCCGGCGATGACAGCCGACGCGATACCGAGCACCCAGGTCATCCGGCTCGGCACCTTGCGGACCGGGTGGGTCTTGCTGAACCACTTGGGCAGCAGGCCGTCGCGGCTCATCGAGTAGCCGACCCGGCTCGCGCCCATGAGGAAGGTGAACAGCACCGTGGTGATACCGATGATCGCGCCGACGGCGATGATCAGGCCGAGCCACTTCATGCCGAGCCCGGCGAAGGCGCTGGAGAAGGCGGCCTCGCTGTCGATGTCCTTGTAGTTGACCATTCCGGTCAGGACCAGGCAGGCCAGCACGTAGAGCACCATCGAAATGGCGAGCGAGTAGATGATCGCCTTCGGCATGTGTTTCTGGGAGTCGGTCGATTCCTCGGCGGCGGTGGACATGGCGTCGTAACCGAAGACCGCGAAGAACACCGTCGCCGCGCCGGTGAACGCGCCACTGAGGCCGAACGGGAAGAAGTTCGAGTAGTTGTCGGTGTTGATGTGGAAGACGCCGACGACGATGACCAGCAGGACCAAGCCGACCTTCAGGTAGACCAGCAGCGTTTCGAACCTGGCCGCGTTCTTCATGCCCTGGTTGAGGATGAAGGCGATCAGCAGGCACAGCAGCACGGCGAACAGGTTGATCTTGTAGGACCCCGGCGCGACATCGCCCGTTTCGGTGCCCGGAGCACCCAGCATCCAGGTCGGGAGCTCGATGTTGAGATAGCCCAGCAGTTCGTTGAAGTAGCCGGAGATGCCGATCGCGACCACCGCCACGATCGCGGTGTACTCCAGCAGCAGGTCCCAGCCGATGAACCAGCCGACGATCTCGCCCAGCACGGTGTAGCCGTAGGTGTAGGCGGACCCGGCGCGCGGGATCAACCCGGCGAACTCGGCGTAGGAGAACGCGGCGGCGGCGCTGGCGATACCCGCGATGAGGAACGAGATGAGCACCGCAGGTCCGGCCGTCTTGTTCGCGACCGCGCCGGCCAGGGAGAAGATCCCCGCGCCGATGATGCCCCCGACGCCGATCGCGGTCAGCTGCCGCAGGCCGAGCGTGCGTTGGAGCCCTCCGCCCCCACTGAGTTCTTGGATCTGATCGATCGGTTTACGGCGGAAAATCCCGGATCCCGAGCCCAGGCTGCGCGGTGCGGACATCGTCGTCTCCCAACAGGTTGTGCCCTTCGGACTGGGTCACAGTCCGAAGGGCACCGTAGCGGGAGTCGGGACTTCGCACCTATCCGGCGACGGTGTCCTCGCTCACTTCGGCGGCCACGCGAGCGGCGATCTTCGACGGCCTGGACGCGCCGGCAGAGAAGTAGGTCAGCAGCTCGGAGATCTCGACGGGGTCGTCCAGCTGCGGGCAGTGGCCCCAGTCCTCGCGCACCATCAGCCTGCTGTGCGGGACCAGCGCGTGCAGCTGGCGTCCGGAGGCGGCGCTGACCAGCTTGTCCTTGCCGCAGACGACCACCAGGAGCGGGATGCGGACCTCCTCGAGCCGGTACGCGTTCGCCAGCTCTTCGACGAGCTGCCTCGCCTGTTCGAGCCTGGTGGTGGTGGACCGGTAGTCCGGGAACAGCGACGTGAAGCGGCGGACCTGAGCAGCGTCCGCGAGGGAGGAGTCGGCGTACAGCAGCCGGGGGACGACCTGCTCGGCGACGGCGCGCACGAGGAAACCGGGGATCGGGAGTGGGAGGGCCGAGTACATCCGGAGCGGCAGTGGATACCGGGCCACGGTGCGGATGAGCCAGCTGTCCACGAAACCGGGCGCGGCGATCGACACCACGCCCGCGACCGGCAGCCGGTGGTTCTCGGCGGCCCGGAGGCTCATCGTGCCGCCGAGCGAGTTGCCGGCGAGCACCACCGTGCCGAGTACGGCCTGCTCCTTGACCACGGCCGCGGTGAACGCGTCCAACTGCGGGAGCATCGGGCCCGGCCGCAGTGGCTGCGCGTCACCGAATCCGGGCAGATCGACCGCGACCGCCGGAACACCGGCGGCCGCGAGCAGCTCCAGAACCGGGCGCCAGGTGTCGGCGCTGTCGCAATAGCCGTGCAGCAGCACCAGCCTCGGCGCCGTCGGTTTGACCTGCCCGCGTGCGGCGGCCCGCTTGCCGAGCATCCGCCGGGGCGCACGGTCGGTGGATTCCACCGGCTGCGGCCCGACCTCGAGCACTCTGGTGCGGACACCGGCGTAGCGCCGGAACGAGACGCGGATCGGGTCGGCGTCGGTGCTGGTCCGGCCCCCGGGGTCCGCCGGTTCGGGCCGCTGCGATGCGGTCATTCTTCAAGGCTAACCGCGAGAGGTCGGATTTTGGTCGAACTTTGGTCGTGAAAAGCTCCCCGAGTCATAACGTTCTTGACACTTGACAAGACCGCGAAATGACTGTTTGACCTGCGCGGAACGCGCGGACGTGCGCCTATGTGCGCGCTTCATCGCGGCGAGGGGGAGAGCTCACCCCTCCGATGAATGTGTGAAGACCACCTTGCCGGAGGTTTCCCCGTCGAGCATGTTCTTAAACCCGGTTTCGGCTTCGGAGAACGGCAGCTCGGTGCCGATCTGCGGACGGACCCCCGTGAGCTCCAGGTAGGCGAGGAGATCGTTCAGTTCGTCCCTGGTCCCCATGGTCGAACCCGCGATACGCAGTTGCAGAAAGAACACGCGCTGCAACTCCGCGTGAGCGTCCGGGCCGCTGGTGGAGCCCGAAACGACGATGATCCCGCCCGGTTTGAGCGACTTCACCGAGTGCGACCAGGTCGCCTTGCCGACGGTTTCGAAGACGGCGTCGACCCGCTCCGGCAGCCTCGCGCCGGACTCAAAGGTCTGATGTGCACCCAGACTCTCGGCCAGCGCACGCTTTTCTTCGCTGCGCCCGGTCACCCAGACCCGGAACCCGGCCGCGCGCCCGAGCTGGACGAGGGCGGTCGACACGCCGCCGGAGGCGCCCTGCACGAGCATCGTCTGTCCCGGCCGCAGCCCGGACTTCACGAAGAGCATCCGGTACGCGGTCAGCCACGCCGTGCCCATGGTCGCGGCTTCGGCGAAGGTCAGGCTCGACGGCTTCGGCACGACGTTGCGCGCGGGAACCACGACCTGCTCGGCGAAGGTGCCTTGGTACTTCTCGGTGAGCAGGGTGCGCTTCGGGTCGAGAGTGTCGTCGCCCTGCCAGCCCGGGGCGTTGATCACCGAGTGGACGACGACCTCGGTGCCGTCGTCGAGGGTGCCCGCGCCGTCGCAGCCCAGGATCATCGGGAATTGCTCGGGTTTGATGCCGACGCCGCGCAACGTCCACAGGTCGTGCATGTTGAGGCTGGCGGCCTTGATGCCGACCCGCACCCAGCCTTCGGGCACGTCGGGCTCGGGTCGCTCGCCGATCACGAGCGAGTCCAGCGGCTTTTCGGCGTTGGGTTCGGAAGCGTAAACGGCGAACATGTCAGCAACCTACATGGCCTGACCGGTGGTGGCAGCGGGCGCGAGCGTAGGCTCACAGCGTGTTCAACGGGCTTGCAGACTGGTGGGACGGCGTCGAGCTATGGCTCGCGCAGGCCCCGTTTCCCGTGCAGTTCGTGCTGGTCATGGCGGTCGTGGTGCCGCTGTGCCTGGTCGCGGCCCTGGTGCTCGACACGGTGTTCGGCAAGCTCGCCCGGTTCTTCGGCACGGCCCGCGATGCGAACGACTCCGACCGGCCGTCCTAAGCTGGCACACCATGTTCAACCGTAGGCGGATCACCGCCGCCCTGATCGGCCTGATCGTGCTGGTGCTCGCAGGCTGGTTCGTCAAGGACGGCATCAGCGGTGACGACACGAAGAGCGCTCCGGCGAGTTCGTCCGCTTCGGCCGCGCCGTCGGGCGACGCCGCGGCGAGCGGCGCGAAGGGCAAGGTCGCGGGGGCGGAGTCCGGGCTCCCGGTCAAACCGCTCACCGGGCTTCCCCCGCAGGCGTCCGACACCTGGAAGCTCATCCAGGCGGGCGGGCCGTACCCGTATCCGCGCAACGACGACGTCACCTTCCAGAACCGGGAGAAGGTCCTGCCGGCCAAGGGTTCCGGCTACTACCGGGAATACACGGTCAAGACGCCGGGCAGCCCTGATCGCGGGGCGAGGCGGCTGGTGACCGGTGGCGGCAAGGAGCTGTACTACACCGAGGACCACTACAAGTCCTTCGTCGTCGTGGATCCCAGCCGATGAGCGCGGGCAAGGAAGCGGCGGACAAGGCGTTCGCCCGCGGCGCGTACCCGCATCTGATCGACGGCACGCGGACGGTCGACAAGGACACGACGCTCGACGCGATCGCGGCGGCGTTGTCGTTCCCCGATTACTTCGGGAAGAACCTCGACGCGCTCTACGACTGCCTCACCGACCTGTCGTGGCTCCCGGCCGGCGAGCACGTGCTGATCTGGTCCGGCTCCTCGGGTCTCAGGGAGCGCGATCCCAAGGCATACCTGGCCGTGCGGAGCGTGCTGTCCGACGCGCAGCGGGCGCTGGGGCCCTCCGGTGACCGGAAGGACTCCCGGCGCCTCACTGTCGTCTTGCCGGACTAGAGCGGGTCTCTCAAACCGGAGTCGGTTTATTGGGTGCGGGCACGCGCGCCTTGAGAGACACCGGCTAGGCCTCCGGAACCCAGTTCGGCTTGCGCTTCTGCGCGAACGCCGTGATGCCCTCCTGTCCTTCTTCGCTCGCGAAGAATCCGGCGGACAGCTTGTTCATGGCCTCGAAGCCTTCGGACGGCGTCGCCGGGCGAGGCTTGCTGAGCAGTTCCTTCGTCGCCGCGAGCGCCTTCGGTCCGCCGAGGGCGAGCGCCTTGACGTAGCGGGCGACCTCGCCGTCGAGTTCGTCGGCGGTAACGGCGGAGTTCAGCAGGCCGATCTCGACGGCGCGCTTCGCGTCGAAGGTGTCACCGGTCAGGAAGAGCTCGTGCGCGGCGCGGGCGTTGAGCCGTGGCAGCACGGTGAGCGAGATGACGGCGGGGACGACACCGATCCGCACCTCGGAGAAGGCGAAGGTCGCTTCGTGGACGGCCACGGCGATGTCGGTCGCGGCCACCATGCCGATCCCACCCGCCCGCGCGGGGCCCGCCAGCTTCGCCACGACCGGTTTGGGGCTGGTCCACAGCTGTTCGAGGATCTTCGGGAACTCGTTGACGCCCTGGGCGCCCGCACCGGCGCCGCGGGCCTCCTTGAGATCCATGCCCGCACAGAACACCGGGCCGGTGTGGGTGAGCACGATGACCCGCACCGCGTCGTCCGACTTCGCCTTGTCCAGCGATTCGCTCAGTTCACGCCGCAGCTGGGCGGAGAGCGCGTTCCGGTTGTGCGGGGAGTCCAGGGTGATCGTGGCGGTGCCGCCCACCACGTCGTAGTGCACCAGTTCGTCAGCCATGCCCCACCTTCGCACGAGCGAAGTCGGGCCGGGCAGTGGCCTGCGCCACCATCCCGAGGACGGTGGCGCAGGCACGGGTCAGCCGATCGTCGTCGTGGTGAACGTCGGGCTCGGGTTCGGGAAACAGGTGGTCGGGGCGGAGACGTCGAAACCGGCGCTGACCACGGCGGTGAACGTCAGGCCCGGGTCGCTGTAGCTGGTCCCGCCCAGTTTCGTCTCGATGGTGCCGGACGAGCCCGCGGTCAGATGGGCGGTCACGGTCGGCAGTTCGAACGTCGAACCGCCCGCGATCGGGCCGGGGAAGCTCAGCGTCGCGACGCTGCCGGAGACGGTGATCTTCGGCGGGGTCGAGCCGATGCCGGAGCCGCCGGCGAGGTCGGCGCCGACCCAGGTCGAGTTCGCCGGGATGGGGATCTTCAGGGAGAAGTCCTTGATGTTCTTGACCTGGTAGCCGCTGACCTCGGCCGGGACGGTGTTCGGCGCCGGGTCGATGACGACGTCGAGCGCGGCGCCGGGAGCGACCGTGGCCGGAGCGGTGACGTCGGCGTCCTGGTTCAGCTTGAGGTACTTGTTACCGACGAGCGGCGGCTTCGCCTCGCAGTCGAAGACGACGGTGGTCGCCGCGGAAGCCGGTGCGGCGAGACCGGCGAGCGGGACGAGCACGGCCGAGGCACAGACCAGGGCACGGATGGCAGCCTTCATGTTCCACCTACCTGGGGGTTCGATGGGGAGAGAGGGAGCTGCGCAGCGTTTAGAGAGTTACCGGCAAGTTAAGTAACTCGTCAAGAAATCTCCGTTCCCATACGCGGGGTGTCACGGAACTGGGAACGGAACCCACCGAAAATCGGTATCAAGCGCCCGTACGGGACGGGGTCGTGCTACTGAGCCGATGAACGATCAGGCGGCGAGCCGGGCGGCGGCGACGTCGTAGCGGTCCAGGACGAGCCCGGCGATCCGCGGATCCGGGCCCAGCGGCCCGGCGACGATCACCGACGGGTCGGCTTCGCGGGCCAGGCACGCGATCCGGTCCGGCAGGAGCCCCGGCGCGAGGAACCAGCCCGCGACCGCGAGCCGCTGCGCGCCGTTGAGCCGCAACCGCGCGATGGCGGCGGGCACGTCCGGCTGCGCGGCGCTGGCGAAGGCCGGCGTGGCGAGCAATCCTCGACGCAGCTGCCAGCGGGTGGTGATCCCGGCGACCGCGTCGTTCGCCGCGACGTTCGACGAACCGACACCGGCCAGCAGGACGCCCAGGCCGGGGTCGTCCAGGTCGGCTCCCGCCTCGGTGAGCCGGTCCAGCGCGACCGTCTCGATGAGCGGGTCGATACCCAGCACCCCGGAAACCCGCACGTCGAGGCCCGGACAGTCCGCGGTCGCCTCGGCGACCAGCGCGGGCAGGTCGACCCGGGCGTGGTACGCGACACCGAGCAGCAGGGGTACCACGACGACCTCGCGATGCCCCTCGGTGTAGAGGCCACGCAGGGCGTCGGTGAGCAACGGCTCCGAAAGATCCAAAAAGGACTCACGGATGTCGACTTCCGGCGCCAGCCCACGGGAGACGTCCAGCAGGGCACGGATGGTCGCGGCGGACCGCGGATCGCGGCTGCCGTGTGCGACGGCGAGGAGCGGTGGGGTCATGCGAACCTTTCGCCGACGAGTCCGGCCGCCAGTGTATCGCCGTCCTTCGGGTCGATGACCAGGAAAGCGCCCGTCCGCGGGCTGACGCCGTAGTCGTCGACGCCGATCTCCTCGGCAAGCCGGAGCGTGACCCGGCCGATGTCGTTGAGCTCCAACGTGCCCGGATCGTCCACACTGGACAACGTCTGCTCGTCGAACCGCGCGTGGAGTTCGCCGACGAGGGCCTGCACCGTCCGCGTCCCGTGCTTCACCAGTACCCGCGCGCCCGGTTTGAGCGCCTTGGCCGACAGCCAGCACAGGGTCGCGGTGATCTCGTCGGTCACCGTCGGCTGCCGGTCCGCGGCGGCGATCAGGTCGCCCCGCGAGATGTCGACGTCGTCGGTGAGCAACAGCGTCACCGAGGTGCCGGCGCCGGCTTCGGCGAGCGGCCCGTCGGCGGTGTCGATGGCTTCCACCCGGCTGCGGATTCCCTGCGGCAGTACGACGATCTCGTCGCCCGGACGGACGGTGCCCGCCGCGATCTGCCCCGCGTACCCGCGGTAGTCGGGGTGGTCGGCCGTGCGTGGCCGGATCACGTACTGCACCGGGAACCGGAACGCCGAATCGTGCGGATCCGGCGCCACGGGCACGGTTTCCAGGTGCTCCAGCAGCGTCGGGCCGGCGTACCAGGGGGTCTTGTCCGACTTCTCCGCCACGTTGTCGCCCACCAGCGCCGAAACCGGCACCGCGAGCACGGAACCCCGCTCGTAGCCCAGCGAAGCGGCGTGCTCGGCGAACTCCTCGGCGATCACGGTGAACGTCGCTTCGTCGTAGCCGACGAGGTCGATCTTGTTGACCGCCAGCACCAGGTTCGGGACGCCCAGCAGCGCGAGCACCGCGGCGTGACGGCGGGTCTGCTCGATGACGCCCTTGCGCGCGTCGACCAGCAGCACGGCCAGCTGCGCGGTGGACGCCCCGGTCACCGTGTTCCGGGTGTACTGCACGTGCCCCGGTGTGTCCGCGAGCACGAAACTGCGCTTCGGAGTCGCGAAGTACCGGTACGCCACGTCGATCGTGATGCCCTGCTCGCGTTCCGAGCGCAGGCCGTCCACGAGCAGGGAGAGGTCCGGAGTGGACAGTCCTTTGTCGACACTGGCGCGGGTGACCGCGTCCAGCTGGTCGGCGAGGACGGATTTGGTGTCGTACAGGAGCCGCCCGACCAGGGTCGACTTCCCGTCGTCCACACTGCCCGCGGTCGCGAGCCTGAGGAGGCTGGACATCAGAAGTACCCTTCCCGCTTGCGGTCTTCCATCGCCGCCTCCGACATCCGGTCGTCGGCGCGGGTGGCGCCGCGTTCGGTGAGCCGGGAGGCCGAGACCTCGGCGATGACCTCGTCCACCGTGGCGGCGGTCGATTCGATGGCGCCCGTGCACGAACCGTCGCCGACGGTCCGGTAGCGCACGGTCAGTTCCTTGACGACCTCGTCCGGCCTCGGCCCGCCCCACGGGCCTTCGGCCAGCCACATGCCGTCGCGCTGGTAGACCTCGCGCCGGTGCGCGTAGTAGATCGACGGCAGCTCGACCTTCTCCCGCGCGATGTAGTTCCAGACGTCCGCCTCGGTCCAGTTGGACAGCGGGAAGACGCGGACCTGCTCGCCGGGGCGGTGGCGGCCGTTGTAGAGGTTCCACAGTTCGGGGCGCTGCCGCCGCGGCTCCCACTGGCCGAAAGCATTGCGCAGACTGAAGATCCGCTCCTTGGCGCGAGCGCGCTCCTCGTCGCGGCGCCCGCCGCCGAAGACCGCGTCGAACTTGTTCTCGGCGATCGTGTCGAGCAGCGGCGTGGTCTGCAGCGGGTTGCGCATGCCGTCGGCGCGCTCTTCGAGCCTGCCGTCGTCGATCCAGTCCTGGACCTTCGCCACGACCAGCCGCAACCCGTGCTGCTCGACGACACGGTCGCGGAAGTCGATGACCTCGTCGAAGTTGTGCCCGGTGTCCACGTGCAGCAACGGGAACGGCACCGGAGCGGGCCAGAACGCCTTGATCGCCAGGTGCAGCAGGAGCGTCGAGTCCTTGCCGCCGGAGAACAGGATCACCGGCCGGTCGAACTCGCCCGCCACCTCGCGGAAGATGTGGATGGCCTCGGATTCCAAGGCCGCCAGGTTGTCCTGTGCCGCGGCGGCGACTGGTTCGAGCGTGGTCATGTCGTCCCTTCTCACCCGTGCAAACCGCACTCGGTCTTGCCCTGCCCGGCCCACCGGCCGCTGCGCGGGTCCTGGCCCGGAGCGACCTTCGCCGTGCACGGCGCGCAGCCGATCGACAGATAGCCGATGGACACCAACGGGTTCTCGAGGATCCCGTGCTCGTCGATGTAGTCCCTGAACTCGTCGTCGGACCACGGCGCGATCGGGTTGATCTTCACCAGCCCGTTGCGGTCGTCCCAGGTGACGATGGGGGTGTTCGCGCGGGTCGGCGCGTCGACGCGGCGGACGCCGGTCACCCACGCCGAGTACTTCGCGAGCGTGTTCCGCAGCGGCACGACCTTGCGCAGGTGGCAGCACTGGTTCGGGTCGCGTTCGTGCAGCTTCGGCCCGTACTCGGCGTCCTGTTCGGCGACGCTCTGTTCGGCCTCGGCGTTGACGATCCGCACGCCCGGGTACACCGCCTGCACGGCGTCACGGGTGCCGATGGTCTCGGGGAAGTGGTAGCCGGTCTGCAGGAACAGCACGTCGACGTCGGGTTTGACCTGGGTGGCCAGATCGATGAGGACGGCGTCCTGCATGTTCGACGCGACGATGAAGTCGTCGCCGAAGGTCTCCGCGGTCCAGCGCAGGGCTTCGGTCGCGGTCGCCTCCGCGAGCTCCTTCGAAGCCCGTTCGGCGAGGGTCTTGTAGTCGGCAGTGGCGGTCATCCTTGCGACACCTCCGGAAAGGACAGTCCGAGGAACTTCACGGTGAAGACCCGGCGGCAGCCCGAGCACAGCCACGAGCCGCCCTCTTCCGGCCGCAGGTCTTCATCGCCACAGAAAGGGCAGTAGTACGGGGTCGCGCGCTCCGTCATTGCAAGACGCCCTCGTCGGCCCGCAGGACCCACTGGGCGAACCGCTCGCCGGGTTCGCGGCCGGCGATGTACGCCCGCACGACCCGCTCGACATACGCGGTCAGCTCGGACGCGGTCACCTTGTGCCCGCGCAGTTTCCGGCCGAACCCGGCGTCCAGGCCGAGCCCGCCGCCGAGGTGCACCTGGAAGCCCTCGACCTGCTTGCCGTCCTCGTCGGTGACGATCTGGCCCTTGAGGCCGATGTCGGCAGTCTGGACGCGGGCGCACGAGTTGGGGCAGCCGTTGAGGTGCACGGTCACCGGGTTCTCGATCTCGGCCTGGATGTCGGCGAGACGCTTCTCCAGTTCGGTGACCAGCTCGATCGCGCGGGCCTTGGTCTCGACGATCGCGAGTTTGCAGAATTCCAGGCCGGTGCAGGCCATGATCCCGCGGCGCCACGGCGAAGGCTCGGTCTCCAAGCCGAGTTCGGACAGCTCGCTCTTCAGCCCGTTCACCTCGGCCTCGGGGACGTCGAGGACCACGAGCTTCTGGTGCGGGGTCAGGCGGACGCGGTTCGACCCGGCCCGCTCGGCGGCCTTGGCGACCGCCAGCAGGGTGGATCCGGAGACCCGGCCCGCGACCGGCGCGGCACCGACGTAGAACTTCCCGTCGATCTGCGGGTGCACGCCGACATGGTCGATCTGGCCGGCGGGCACCTCGGGCGCCGGGCCGTCGGTCAGCTTGCGCTTGAGGTACTCGTCTTCCAGCACCTGGCGGAACTTCGCGGCGCCCCAGTCCTTGACCAGGAACTTGATCCGGGCGCGAGCGCGGAGCCGCCGGTAGCCGTAGTCGCGGAAGACGCTGATCACGCCTTCCCACACGTCGGGGACCTCGTCGAGGGAGACCCAGGCGCCCAGCCGCTGCCCGATCATCGGGTTGGTGGACAGCCCGCCGCCGACCCAGACGTCGAAGCCGGGGCCGTGGTCGGGGTGGTTCACGCCGACGAAGGCGACGTCGTTGATCTCGTGCGCGACGTCCTGCTGCCCGGAGACCGCGGTCTTGAACTTGCGCGGCAGGTTCGAGTAGCGCGGGTCGCCGATGTAGCGGCGTTTGATCTCGTCGATCGCGGGGGTGCCGTCGATGATCTCGTCGGCCGCGATACCGGCGACGGGGGAGCCGAGGATGACGCGCGGGCTGTCGCCGCACGCCTCCAGCGTGGTCATCCCGGCCTTTTCGAGTTTGTCCCAGATCGCCGGGACGTCCTCGATCTGGATCCAGTGGTACTGGATGTTCTGGCGGTCGGTGATGTCGGCGGTGTCGCGCGCGTGGGTCTGCGAGATCTCGGCGAGCACGGCCAGCTGGCCGGTGGTCAGCGCGCCGCCGTCGATCCGCACCCGCAGCATGAAGTAGCGGTCGTCGAGCTCTTCGGGTTCCAGCGTCGCGGTGCGGCCGCCGTCGATCCCCGGTTTGCGCTGGGTGTAGAGACCGAACCAGCGGAACCGGCCGCGGAGGTCGCCAGGGTCGATCGAGTCGAAGCCGCCGCGGGCGTAGATGTTCTCGATCCGCGCACGGACGTTGAGCGGATTGTCGTCCTTTTTGGACCGCTCGTTGGGGTTCAGGGGTTCGCGATACCCCAGCGCCCACTGTCCCTCGCCCCGTTTCTGTTTCACCCGGGGCGTGCGGGCAGGGGTCTCGCGCGTGGGCGACGACATGGGAGTCCTCCGGCAGATCGTGGTGGTGGCGGGGAGTCAGCGGTTCGTCGCACAGAGCGCGCTCGCCACACGACGGAGGTCCACGTGGCGGCGTGCCACGAGGGTGATTCCGGCGCGGGTCATTGATTCAGCGTGCCACGCGCCCACTATGTGGTCCAGGCCGGTCCGAATACTGGGAACACCGTCCGGATTCGGCTGTTTTTGCTGGTCAGAGTCCTGACTGGAAGGTCAAGCCCGGGTTCGCCGCCGGGCATTGTGACGCAGAACGCGCGCTCATCACGACGGCAGGACGCGGTCCACGATGATCCGGATGACGTCTTCGTCGGTGACGTCCGCGAGCACCTCCGGCAGGGTCAGCCGTTCGACGGTGAGCCCGGTCAGCGCGAGGTACATCAGCAGCACTTCGGCGCGCCCGCCGGGCATCCCAGCCGCGACGTGCCAGTCGACGCTCATGTCGATGCCCTCGCGGACGGTCTTGGTCAGCGCGGCCGAGAGATCCGGGCGCCGGGTGGCTTCGAGCCGGAGTTCGAGCAGGGCGAGGTAGGGCTCGCGGTGGGCGGTCAGACGCCCCATGAGCTCGCCGAGCAGGACGCCGACCCGGTCGTGGGACGGCGATTCCGCCTGCGGGTTCGCCATCACGTCGGCCGGGGCCGACAACCGTTCCTGCACGCGGACGCCCACTTCGCCGAGCAGCTGGTCCCGGTTGCGGAAGTAGTTCGACGTCGTTCCCGGCGGGACGTCCGCTTCGACGTCCACGGCGCGGTAGGTGAGCCCGCGGGCGCCCTCGCGGGCGAGGACGGTGATGGCGGCGTCGGTCAGCGCGGTCCTGCGCTCCGGGTTCTGTCGCATCGGAACATTCTCCTTGCCTCGGTCAAACCACTATGTCTATAGTACTACGCATCAAGTGGTTAACAACCGGGAGGAAACACCAGATGCAACTCAGCGGTTTCGGTGCCTGTGTGCTCGTCGACGACATCGCCGAGACCACCGCCTGGTGGAAGCGGCACATGCAGCTGACGGTGACGATCGAGCTCGACTGGTTCTCCAGCCTCAACGTCGGCGTCCCCGGCTATGAGATGAGCTTCGCCAAGCGTGGTCACAAGGCCACGCCGGAGCCGTGGCGGGCGCAGGAAGCGGCCGGTTCCATGGTCGGCTTCATGGTCGCCGACGCGGCGGCCGAGTACGAGCGGCTGCGCGCGGAGGGGGTCAAGATCGTCACCGAACTCGTCGACGAGGAGTTCGGCCAGCGGCACTTCTACATCGAGGACCTGAACGGCTTCCTGATCGACATCATCGAGGCGATCCCGCCGTCGCCGGAGTGGCTGGCCGCGAACGGGTTGGCCTAGTACCGCTTCGGGTGAGTGAGGCCGCGCGGGGCCGCCTTCGCCGCTAGCTTCGGTCTCCGATCCACAGAGGACGGAGGAGTTGCGCATGCGCCGATGGGTGGTCGCCGCGATGGTGCTGGCGTCCCTGCTGATCCCGGGTACCGCTTCCGGGGCTCAGCAGGGGTGCAGGCTGATCTCGCCCGACGAAGGGGCGGTACTGCACAAGGGTGACTCGTACCGGTTCGAGGCGGTCGGCTGCTCGCCGGGCGTCCGGGGGCATGTGGCCCATACGGTGCTCGTCGAGGTCGCGATGAGCCGCGATGCCGTCACGGACCGCTACGGCGACTGGTCGGTCGACCACGTGGTCAACGACTACTCGCTGAGCATGGAGACCCTCGTCTGGGTGCGGTTCGAGGACGGCACCCGCTCCACGTCGGTCAAGGTGCGCATCGCCGACAGATAACCCGTCTCGTGAAGGCCTCTTTCCCCGGGGAAGGAGGCCTTCACGGCGTGGGGGACACTGGGGTGTGCCCGCGTTGCTGCCCGAAACCACCACGCCCGTCGAGTCCGCGCTCCCCGAGAGCGCGCTGGAAGGGCTCGGCACGCGACCGTTCGGTGTCTACGTGCACGTCCCCTTCTGCGCGACCCGCTGCGGCTACTGCGACTTCAACACCTACACCGCCGGCGAACTGGACAGCGGTTCGTCGCCGCAGTCCTGGCTCGAAGGCCTCAAGCGCGAGTTCGACCTCGCCGCGCGCGTGCTGGGGAAGCCGCCCGCGGTCGACACCGTCTTCGTCGGCGGCGGCACCCCGTCCCTGCTCGGCGCGGACGGGCTCCGAAGCGTTCTCGACGCTGTCCGTGACACCTTCGGCCTCGCGCCGGACGCCGAGGTGACGACCGAGTCCAACCCGGAGTCCACCTCGCCCGAGTTCTTCGCGGGCATCCGCGACGCCGGGTACAACCGGATCTCGCTCGGGATGCAGTCGGCCGCGCGGCACGTGCTGAAGATCCTCGACCGCGTGCACACTCCCGGCCGTCCGGTCGCGGCCGCCGAAGAGGCTCGCGCCGCGGGGTTCGAACACGTCAACCTCGACGTCATCTATGGCACGCCGGGGGAGCGGACCGAAGACCTCCAGGCTTCGCTGGACGCGGTGCTCGCCGCGGGTGTCGACCACGTCTCGGCGTACGCGCTGATCGTCGAAGAGGGCACCGCGCTCGCCCGCCGCATCCGCCGCGGTGAACTGCCCGCGCCGGACGACGACGTGCTGGCCGCCGACTACGAGATGATCGACCGCGTCCTCGCCTCGGCGGGGCTGCGCTGGTACGAGGTGTCCAACTGGGCGACCTCGGAGGAAGCCCGCTGCCGGCACAACATCGGCTACTGGCGCGGTGGCGACTGGTGGGGCGCCGGTCCCGGCGCGCACAGCCACGTCGGCGGCGTGCGCTGGTGGAACGTCAAGCACCCGGCCCGCTACGCCGCGTCCCTCGCCGCCGGGGAGTCACCCGCCGCCGGCCGCGAATTGCTGACCGACGAGGACCGGCACCTGGAACGCGTGATGCTGGAACTCCGGCTGTCCGAAGGACTTCCGCTCGACGCCCTCGACGACGACGGCCGGGCCGAAGCCCGCGCCGCCGCTGCCGAAGGGCTGCTGGATCAGTCCGCTTTGGAGGGTCAGGGTCGGGCGGTGCTGACCGATCGCGGGCGGTTGCTGGCCGACGGTCTGGTGCGCCGGCTCACGTGAACGGAGGTGTTGCGAAAGCCACTTTCGCAACGTTGAAGGTTGTGAAAGTGGCTTTCGCAACTTCCTTGGCCGACATGGCGGCCCGGGTGACGAAGGCGTCGCGAAAGCCACTTTCGAGACATCCAATGTCCTGAAAGTGGCTTTCGCGACATGCGCCGGCATAACGGGGCCGACGGGCCAAGCCACGACTGACCTATGCCTCGCGCGAGGTCGAAGCGAACCCCAGCGCCCGGTCCACCCACCGGCCGACCGGCAGCGCGACCACGACCGCCGCCAGCACCAGGTGCACCAGCATGAACATCACCGCGACCGGAACGCTCGGCGGCCCGCCGAGGAACACGATCATATGCGAAGCCCACTTCAGCTCGGTCGGCTTCGTCCCGGCCGCCCAGACGTCGTTGAGCGCCCAGAACGTCAGGTCGTTCGCGCCCGAGATCACCACGAGGATCGCCGCGATCCCGGTCTTGAGCACGTTCGCCGTCCGGCCGCCGCCCAGCCGGTACGCCATCAGCCCGAACAGGACGATGAACGTCACGATGAACAACTCGAACTGGTACACCGGCTGGAAGGCGTTCTCGTCGGTGGCGGCGTTCCTGGCGAACGCCTGGATCCGCATGATCAGCTCGGTGTCCAAATAGGACATGTAGACGAACACCGCGAGCACGATCAGCGCCGGGCCCCATTTCGTCCGCGGGAAGAGAGCCACCGTGGCGACCGCGAACACGAACGGGCACAGTTTGAACGCCCAGTCGACGACGTTGTCCAGCGTCTGGTCCGGCGGCAGGATCACCATGATCAGCAGCGTGGTCGCCACGGCCGGGACGGCGGGCACCAGCCACAGCCATTTCCGCCGCCGGTAGAGCGCGGGAACCCAGCCGTCGGTCTCGGGCAGTGTCGCGGTCACAGGTCGTCCTTCTCTGCCCAGAACGGCCCGAGGGCGAGGGCGTCGACGTCGGTCTTCAGGTAGCAGGCCACCGCGTCGGCCGGGCTGGCGACGATCGGTTCGTTGTTGTCGTTGAACGAGGTGTTGACCACCATCGGCACACCGGTGATCTTCTCGAACTCGCTGATCATCCGGTAGTACAGCGGGTTGTCCGATTCGGTCACCGTCTGCACGCGGGCGGTGCCGTCGACGTGGGTGATGGCCGGGACCTCGTCGCGTTTGTCCGGCAGGACGTCGAACACCAGCAGCATGACCGGCGACGGATAGTCGCTGACGAACCAGTCGCCCGCGCGCTCCGCCAGGCACGACGGCGCGAACGGCCGGAACGCCTCGCGGTGCTTGACCTTCTCGTTCATCCGCGTCTTCGAGTCGGGGTCGCGCGGGTCGGCCACCAGCGAGCGGTTGCCGAGCGCGCGCGGCCCGCACTCCATTCGCCCCTGTACCCAGCCGATGATCTTGCCCTCGGAGATCTTCTTCGCCGTGTGCGCGGCGATGTCGTCGACCTTGGTGTAGCGGACCCCGGCGTCCTGCAGCGCCAGTTCCATCTCCGCCTCGGTGTAATCCGGGCCGGTGTAGGTGTAGCCGTCGCGGGGGCGCGGCTTGCCGTACTTGCCGACGGACACCTCCAGCGCCGAGCCGAGCGCGCAGCCGTCGTCGGCCGCCGCGGGCTGGGCGAAGAAGTCCTCGAACGGCGTCTCCAGCAGGATCCGCCCGTTCATCACGCTGTTCAGTGCGACACCGCCCGCGACGCACAGCCGCCGCGATCCGGTTTCCCGCTGCAGCCAGCGCGCGATGTGCAGCCCGGCCTCCTCCAGGGTGACCTGCAACGCGTAGGCGACGTCGCAGTAGTGCTGCGGCACCGGGTTCTCCGCGGTGACCCGGGTCTTGGGCCGCGCCGGGCCGAACAGGTCGGTGAACTTCTTCGACATCACGTGCTTGCCGGTGCGGTGGTGGCCGAAGAAGCTCAGGTCGAGCTCGTAACCGCCGTCGTCGTCGAGGTGGATCAGCTGCTTGAACGCGTCGACGTAGGTGTCGTTGCCCAGCGGCGCCAGCCCCATGATCTTGCCTTCGTCACGGGTGGGGTAGAAGCCGAGGTAGCCGGTGACGCCGGCGTACATCGCGCCGAGCGAGTGCGGGAACTTGATCCGCCGGATGTCGATGATCCGGTTTCCCTTGCCGTGGCCCAGATAGGTCGCGGTGCCGTCGCTGCCGATCCCGTCGAAGGTGAGCACCGCCGACTCTTCCCACGGCGAGATGAAGTACCCGCTGGCGGCGTGCGCCTTGTGGTGGTCGACCAGATGCGTCTTGAACTTCGTCGGGCCGGTCCAGCCGACGGCCTCCTTCACGTCGCGTTCGAGGGTGAAGGACCGCTTGATGTGCGCGAGCACCGCGCCGCCGACGTGATAGTCGTCGACGCCTTTGCCGCCACCGGTCTTGAACGTCTCCACCATTCCCGCCGAGGAGCCGCCCTCGTCGCCGTTCTGGTTGCGGAAGACCTCCAGTGTCGCGGGGAAGTACTTCGCGAACACCTTCGCCGCGTGGATGCCTTCGCGCCAGCGCTGCCAGTAGTAGGCGACGTGGTCGACGTCGGCGAGGGTGATCCCGCCGCGCTCCAGGCAGAACTTGATCGCCTCCGCGGGGAAGTCCCCGTCGTGCTTCTTGCGGGTGAAGCGTTCTTCTTCGGCGAACGCGATGATCTCGCCGTCGCGCACGAGCGCGGCCGCCGAGTCGTGGACCCTGCTGATTCCCAGTACGTACATTTCCTTCTCCAGTGCGACGTTCAGAGTTCGGGGTGGTGACGGCGCAGCAGCCGCCGGAGGACGAATGCCCGCGCGCCGATCGCGAAGACGAGGGCGGCGAACCCGCCGACCGGCCCCATCGCCGGGACGAGTGCGATGGCGGCGAGCGGGGTGGCGACCAGGCCGGCGATCGACGTCGACGCGGTGAGCGTGAGGACCTTGCTGTTGGTGTTCTCGATCAGGAAACCCGCGTAGAGCTGGACGGCGAACAGCACCGTCTCGGCCAGGACGAAGACGCCGAGGACCAGGTACGCGCCGACGGTGTTTTCAGCGGTCAGCACCGCGCGGGCGGCCGGGATCACGAGGGCGACGCCCACCAGGCCGAGGAACGCGAGCGAGCCTCGTTCGACCAGCTTGAGCAGTTCGACCGCGCGTGCCCGGCCCGCCGCCGCCCCGCTTCCGCGCAGCCGCGCCGAAATTGACGGCTGGTGTACTCGGAGCTGGTAGAACAGCAGCGAGCAGAACGCGCTGCTCGCCAGCAACGCGACGTAGAACGGTCCACTGTCGACGGTCCGGCCCGCCAGCGCCAGCACCCCGAACACGGTCGACGTCGCGAGTACGTCCAGCACCTCGGTCATCCCGAGCAGGACGGTGGTCCGCCCGAACGCGGGCAGGAGCCGGTGTCCCTCGATCCGGTGGACGCGCAGCCACTTCCTCGGCAGCAGCGCCGCGGAGAAGCCGAGGATCAGCAGGATCCCGCCCACCAACAGGCCGAGGTGGGTCAACGGCGACCAGCGGACGAACCAGGTGCCCACCGTCACGGCGCCGACCACCAGTGCGCCCGCGGTGAACGCCAGAGCGTCCAAAGTGGACTTTCCGGTGAAGCGGTGCAGGCCGGAGACCGTCATCAGCAGGCCGCCGGAGATCGACCAGCCCGCGGACGTCAGGTACAGCGCGGCGTCCGAGTCCGGCGCGACGATCAGCGCGACCGCCATCGCCGCCAGGACCACCAGTACCGGGACGACTGCGACGCGGATGGCGAGCGCCGCGACCGCGTCCCGCGTCATTCGCAGCCGGGGCAGGCATTTCAGCGCCGACTTCTCCGCCGCGGACGGCACGAAGTGGAGCCAGGTCATCAGCCCGAGCGCGGTGGCGAACCGGCCGTAGTCGTGCGCGCCCCACGCGGTGATCAGCACCAGGCCCATCGCCTGGATCGCCAGCCGGAAGACGCCACGCCCGGCGAGCAGCCGGAGCGTCATCGACGGCTTCGGCGCCGCGATCGACGCGGTGCCGTCACCGGTGAGCGAGGTTCCGGTCAAGGGAGCGGTACCGCCATCCCCTGCTCGTCGAGCAGGAACTTCAGCGTGCCGCGCAACTCGTCCTCCGCCGCGAGCACCTCGGGCACGGTCGGCGCCGAAAGCACCGCGTACCCCATCTTGTAGCCGGCCTGCTCGTACGGCTTGACGTAGGAGTCCTGCTCCGCGAACAGCTCCAGGTTGTGGACCGCGGGCATGGCGCGGACCTCGTCCACGCCTTCGATGCGCACGATCCGGCCGCCGCGGTCGGAGGCGAGGATGTGGATGAGCGTCGGCCGCGGGTCGCGCGGCGAGAGTACGACCTCGTCGCCGGTCGCGGCCGCGATCCCCGCGGCGATCAGGTCCACGCCGGTGCTGTGCTCGATCGCCTCGGCGAGACCGTTCCCGCCCATCCGGGCGCCCATCTCGATCAGGTAGAACTTCCCGTCACGGCCGAGGACCGCGTCGAGGGTGAGCGGCCCGGTGCGGTAACCGAGTTCCCCGCACAACGCGGCCAGCATCACGGGCAGCGCGCGGTCCACCACCGGCGGCAGCCCGGCCGGCAGCAGATGGGACGCCGTCACGAAGAACGGCGGCGGGGTCAACGTCCGGCGGGTGACCGCGTGGAACACGATCCGGCCGTCCACCACGAGCGCTTCGATCGTGTAGTGCGAGCCGTCGAGGTGTTCCTCCACCACGAGCTTGCCCGAGGGTGAGAACGCGAGCGAGTCGGCGAAAGCGGTGGTCAGGCCACCGGGGCTCGCGCACGAGACGACACCGCGGCTCCCGGAGGAGTCGACCGGCTTCACCAGCGTGGGGAACCGCAGCTGCTGCGCGGCGAGCGCGAGATCCGGGCCCGGCTTCCCGCCGACACTGCGGTAGGTCGGCAGGCGCAGCCGGTCACAGAGTTCCCGGAAGACCGACTTGTCGACCGAAGCGGCGACGGCGGCCTCGGGCAGCGGGTCCGGCAGGCCCCAGTGCCGGGTGAGCCAGGCGAGCGCGGGCAGCCCGACGTCGCTGGCGGGGCAGAGCACCCCGGCGATGTCGTCCCGTCCGTCGAGCGCCGCCGCGATCTGCTCCGGCGCGCGGACGCTGACCTGGACGAACTCGTCGGCCAGCGCCACGGCGGGCGCGCTCGCGCGGACGTCCACGCAGATCGTGCGGAAACCGAGTTCCCGCGCCCGGTGGTACGTGCTGACCGAACCGTCGGCACCGCCCAGGATCACCAGGCTTCGTGCGGCCGCCGTGTCTTCGGTTTTCTTCACTCCCGCTTGCCTTTCCCCAGGATGGATCTCGGCCATGGCCGAGGCGTAGAGCCGGTCGTCCTCGTCGACCGGGAAGTTGGCCTCCCTGATGTAGAACTGCCGTGGCCGCGGCTGTCCCGCGCCGACCACGACCAGGTAGCGGACGGTCAGCGCGAGCACCGCGAGCAGCACGGAGAACAGGACGAACGTCAGCGCCGAAGCGGCGGTCAAGCCGAGAAGCCCGGTGGCGGCGGCGATCCCGGCGAGTACCGAGATCCCGGCGGTCAGCATCGCCGTACTCGAAGCCACCGTCGTCAGCCGCCGGGTGAAGCCGACGAACAGCTCGATGGCGTGCGAGGAAAGAAAACCGAAGCCCACTTTGGACTCGCCGCGTTCACGGGCCCGGTGTGCCACCTGGACCGTCGTGTAGCGGCTGGTCAGCCTCGGCACGGTGGCGAGGAAGTACGGGGTGCCGAGCCGGAGATCGACGATCTTGCGCGCGAGCTCCGTGCGCACCAGGCGGAACGCCGTCGCGCCGGGCGGGATCTCGATACGCAGCACACGGCGGCCGAGGAAATGGAAGGCGGCGGTGCCCCAGCGCCTTGGTAAGGGATCTTGTCTATTGGTGCGAACACCGAAAACGGCGTCGTTGCCCGCCTCGGCCGCGGTGATCAATTTCCCCGCTTCGGAAGCGGGAAACTGCTGGTCCGCGTCGATGTGCAGAAGCCACGGTTTCCCCGCGTACCGATAACCGGCGGAAAAGGCCGCCTCGAAGCCGAAGTTCCTGGTGAAGGACACGTACCGCACCCGAGGGTCGGTGTGCGCGAGCGCCCGGATGACGTCCAGCGTCCCGTCGGTGCTCCCATCGTCGACATAAAGCAGTTCGAGTGGGAGATTTCCCAACTCGGCGACGATCTCCCGGTAGGAGGGCTCGACGTTGTCGACTTCGTTGAAGCACGGGACGACCACGGTGAGTCCACTCCGTGTGGGTCCGGGTATCGACCAGCTCATCTGGCGAATCCCTGCGGTGAGTGCGCTATCGTGTTCGCAGCGTCACGCGTTGTGTTTTCACGATTCATGAGTCCCCTTGCCCCAGGCGCCGGCAGGTCGTGCCGGCTCGAAAGTTCCCGTGTTATAGGCAGACTCGCTTTGTTCCCGCCAGCGGAATCCGCAAGTTCGTCCTTTCAGCTCAGTCGAAAAGATGGGAAGTCGGGCGAAAACCGGATGAACCTGGCGCGGGGTATTCCCAAACCGGCATCGATGACGCAAGCTTGCGCGCCATGTGGACAGTGGGGGTGAGTGCCGCCTGGCGTGCCGCCTACCGGCGGTCCGTGCGGTCGGCCTTCGCGACGGTGCCGTTCTACCGGGAGCGCTGGGCACTCGACGGCAGAACGGATCCCGTGCTGGTGCCGGGTCGCACCGGGACGGATTCCGGTGCGGCGCCGCTGGCCGAGGCGGTGCACAAGATCGTCGACTTGGTACCGCTCGCCGGTGGCGCACAACGGATCGACCCGAGCCGCGGCCTGGGTCCCGTGCTGCGTAAGGCACGTTCGGTGACCGGGGACGCACTGGTCGTCGTGCTCGGCGGTGACGAGGTGCGGGCGCCGGTGGACCTGCCGCGCGGAGTGCGCTGCTGTGTGGTGGATCCCGACGTGCCGGCGCCGGGTGTCCTGGCGGAACTGTCGGCCGAGCTCCGCCGCGGTCGCCGCGTGCTCGCGATCGGTGACGACAAGCAGCTCGCCGTGTTCGCGGCGGCACTGCCCGAGGACCGTGCGTACCGGGTCGAATCCGTACCGCGACGAGAACTGGACACAATGGACTCCGGCCCGTACGGGGTGCTCCACGATCCGGCGCTGGGCTACCTGGGCGCGATCGGGGAATGCGGTCGCTGGCATCTCGACTGGCTCCGCGTCTACGCGCGCCCGACGACGGGCGGTCTCGCCTTCACGCTGCTGCGTCAGGAATCCCCGCGGTTCGTGGACGTGCTCCCGGCGGGCGGCGTCCGTGGTGAGATCGCGCCGTGCCCGCGACACGGGACACCGGTCGTGCTCACGTGATGGCGACGACGAAGGTGGCGGCACGGAGCACCACGTTCGACGTCGAGGTGCTCGATCCGAGAAGCGCGGCCGAACCCGAAGGCTGGAGCGGGTTCCTGCGGCGGGCGCGGTTGTGGCCGGTGTGGGAGTACGACGTCCTGCGCCGGGAAGCCTGGATGGCGAAGAACCCCGCGGTGCTCGCGGTGCTCCGCCGGAACGGGACGATCGTCGGCGCGTTCACCGTGATGGTGTGCCGGAGCTGGCGGGCGGGTGACTTCGCGCCGCTGTCCGTCCCGGGTGGACGGTTCCGCCCGCGCTGGGCGGAAGCCTACCTCTGGCAGCTCAGCGGGTATCCCGCCGGGGTGCTCGACGAGCGGCTGGACGAGACCGAGCGGCGGGAAGTGGTCCGCCGGTTCGAACGGGCACTGTGCGACCACCTCGGCCCGGGGCTGCTGGGCTTGATCTATCGCGCCATGAATCCGGAGCTCCTTCCGGCACTGGAAGGCCGCGGCCGGATGTCCCGCGAGATCGACCCGGCCGCGGTGCTGACCAACGAGTACTCCACCGTGGACGAATGGGAACGGTCGCTCGACGACGAGATCCGGAAGACGCTGCACGACCTGCGTGAGGACGGTGACCTGCGCACCGAGGCGGCGACGGCCCGCCGGGATCTGGACTGCCACGAACTCGCCGTGCTGCTGAACGCCCACCGGTCCAGGCAGGACGACCGCGCCTGGGCCGGCGGTCAGCGGTCGCGGTTCGGCGGGCTGCACATGGACACCCGGAGCCCGATCGCACCGTCCTATCTGGACGCGATCGTGCGCCGTCCGGACGTCGTCACCCGTACCTACCGCGACGGATCCGGGCGGCTGCTGGGATTCGGCACGGTGTTCGATGCCGAGGACGGCTGCGCGCTGCACCAGTGGGCCGCGCTGCCGAGCGCGGGCGGCGGACGGAAAGGGCTCTATGTCGACTTCTACGCCAGGGCAGTGGAGCACATGATCACGCATCGACGCCCCGAATTGACCGCCGGCCGGGCGATGCTGGAGAACAAGACCGCGCTCGGCTTCGGTACCAGGCCCCTGGTGTCGGTCGCCGTGCCGAGACCGGTGCTGGGCCGATGAGCTGGGAAGTGCGGGTGCTCGACCCGCGGACCGACCCCGAACCCGAGGGCTGGGCGGGATTCCTCGCCGCGCAGCAGGCACCGGTGCCGTGGGACTACGGGTTGCTGCGGGTGGAGTCGCGTTTTTCCCGCAGCCCGAACGTGCTCACCGTGATCACCGACGGAGGCGAGATCGTCGCCGCGGTACTGGCGATGCTGTGCGCCCCGGTCTCGCCGGACCGCCCCGGTGCCGTGCGCGGCGTCGCGCGGCTCGGACCGCGCTGGGTCGAGGTGCAGCACGCGTGGCTTTCCGGATACCCGCCGTGGCTGTTCGCCGACGGTGTCGACGCCGCCGACCGGCGGGAGATCATGCGCCGGTTCGAGCGTGCCGTGTGCCGCTTCACCGGGCCGGGGTGCCTGGGCGTCCTCTACCGGACAGTCGAGCCGGAGTCGCTCGACATGCTGACCGGACGGGGCAGGCCCGTGCGCGACACGATGCCGACGTCGGTGCTGGAGAACCGGTTCGTCGACGTCGACGGGTGGCTGGCGTCCCTGCGCCGGAGCAGGCGACTGAGCCTGCGCAGCCAGTCGAAGAAGATCGCGGCCGACCCGGGAGTGATCGTCCGCACCGAGGCGGGCCGCACCGACCTCGACGCACTGGAGCTGGCCACCATGCTGCGGGAGCACCGTGAGCGGATGGGACCGGTGAAGTTCGACTGGCGCGGTCCGGTCACCGCCGAATACCTCGGCGAACTCGTGCGCAGACCGGATGTGATCACCTCGACCTACCACGACGGCGAGGGCAGGCTGCTCGCGTTCACCAACGTGCTCGACCATCCCGTCGTGCCGCTGCACCAGCATTGGGCCGCGCTGGCCCCGGAAGAGGGACGGCCGAAGCATCTCTACTTCGAGGCCGTCGTCCGGAATGTGCGCTACATGATCGAAGGCAACCGGAAGTCGCTGTCGATGGGGCGAGGACTGACCGACCTGAAGGCGACGCTGGGTTTCCAGCCGGTTCCGCTGCTCGGGGTCATCGTGCCGAGACCGGTGACGCGATGGTGATCGAGGTGCTGGACCCCCGCCGCGATCCGGAGCCCGCGTACTGGAAAGCGTTGCGGGCCAAGGCGGGACTGCGTGCGGACTGGAGCTGGGAGGTGCTCACCACTCAGGCGTGGGCGGCGCGCACCGAGCAACCGGTCACGGTCCTGCTCGAAGCCGGTGAACCGCGGGGCGTGGTCAGCTCCGCCTGGGTCACCGGACTCACCCGGCGGTACCGGTTCGCTCGCCCGGTGGGGCGAGGCCGGTTCGGCGGGCTCGACGTCCGCTCGCCCGGTTCGGGGGCGATGCCGGGCTGGTGGTTCGACGACGCGGCCGAGGACGGCGGCGTCGGCATGCTGTTGGACTCGTTCGTCCCGGCCATGCGCGCGGAACTCGGCTTCGGCCTGCGCGCACTGCTGGTGCGGCAGGTCGGTGAGTCCGGAGTGGACAGTGTCCGCGGCCGGTTGAAGATGGTGCGCCGGACCGAGGACGTCGCCGTCCTCGACGTCACGCCGTTCTCGAGCCGGGACGACTGGATGCACTCGCTGGCCAGGAAGCGCAAGCAGAACCTGCGCAAGATCTTCCGGACCTTCGATGCCGACCCGTCGGTCGACGTGCGCGTGCGTCCTGGTGCCGAGGCCGATCCGGTCGAAATCGCGGAACTGTTGCGGTACAACGAGACCAAGCACCACGACGTGCCGATCGTGCCGCTTCCGGCGTTCGTGGGCTACCTGGGCGCGCTGCTGCGGCAACCGGACGTGCACGTCATCGAGTACCGCGAGACGGCCACGGGCCGGGCGCTCGCCGTCGCGACCCTGCTCGACCACCCGGCTTTGCCGATCGCCCGGCACTGGGCGGCGCTGCCGCCGGAACTCGGCGGGCGGCCCAATCTGTACTTCCACTTCTACGGTGAAACGGTGCGGTGGGCGGTGGAAGGCGGGCGGCCGCGGGTGGTGTTCGGGAAGAAGATGTCGGAGATAAAGACTTCGCTGGGGGCTCAGCTGGTGCCGCAGTACGCGGCCGCGGTGGCGCTGCTCTGAGCTCGGCCGGACGACACGCGTGATCGGATGGACGACACGCGTGACTGGATGGACGACGCGCGTGACTGGATGGACGACACGCGTGACTGGATGGACGACACGCGTGATCAGACGGACGACACGCGCGCGGCCTGGTTCTGCCCTGTGTCGTCCGTCTGGTCACGGCCGGGCCCGTCCGACGCTCGCCCCGGCCATGCGCCCCGAGAGATGTTGCGAAAGCCACTTTCGCAACCTTCAACGTTGCGAAAGTGGCTTTCGCAACACGTCGCCGGGTCCTCACGAAGCGGTGGTGGTCAAGCCTCGCAAGAAGAGATCGATGGCGAACTCGAAGCGTTCCTGCGCGGTCTCCGCGGTGAAGTACTCACCCGAGGCCAGCAGGTTCGGGAAGGCGCCGGGCGGGAACGACGTCATGTACTCGACCATCCGCTTGCCACGTTCCTCCTGTTCGGCCAGGTCGATGTCGCCGTGTTGCCAGCCGGCGCCTTCGTAGGCGAAAGCCTTGGCGTAGAGCCATAACGCGTCCGCGGCGAACAGGGCCCGCTTGAGATCGAGGCCACCCGCGCGCAGCACCGCGAGCATCGCTTCGGCTTGTTGCAAGGCGTTCGCGCCGACCGGCACGGGGATGGCCCACGCGATCTTGGCGATCCCCGGGACCGACGTCAGCGCGCGAACGTTGTCGCGCAGCAGCTCTTTCGCCTGCTCGACCCAGCGTTCCGGATCGGGCTCCGGGAACGGGCCGAAGGCGAGGACGTGGTCGACCATCAGCTCGTGGAGCTCTTCCTTGTTCGCCACGTGGGCGTAGAGCGACGCCGGGCCGGTCTCCAGCGCCTGGGCCACGCGCCGCATGCTCACCGCCTCCAGTCCCTCGGCGGCGAGGAGGTCCAGTGCCGTCTTCACCACGAGTTCCTGGGACAGCACGGGTTTCTCGGCGCGACGCCGGGGCCTGCTCACTTCGTTCGCCTCCTGGTCCGGGGTTCGCCGGGAACTCTACTTGACGCGAACACCGTTCGCCTGTAGAACAGTGTTCGTCAAACGAACAGTGTTCGTCCAGGAGGAAGTCATGACCGATCGACAGACCGAAGTCCTCGCCGTGCTGGGCAAACTCGCCGACGCGTGGAACGACGGCGACGCGGCCGCGTACGCGTCGCTCTTCACCGAAGACGCCGACTACGTGACCTTCTTCGGGATGAACATGCCCGGGCGGGCGATGATCGAAAGCGCGCATCGGTCGCTGTTCGAGGGGCCGCTCAAGGGGTCGAAGCTCGGGGCGGGCGGCGAGGCGAAGGTGCGGTTCGTCCGGCCGGACGTCGCGATCGTCGTGTCCGGCGGCGGGTCGTCGCTCGCGGACGGCAAGCCGGAGCCGGGCCGCGAGTCGACGCTGACGTACGTCCTCGTAGAGGAGTCCGACGGCTGGCGCGTCGCGTCCTTCCAGAACACCCGGGTGAGCGATCCGGCCGCGAGGGCATCGTGAAGCTCCTGGTCGAGGTGTCCGGCGTGGTCCCCGCGCCGGCAGCGGAAGTCTTCACCAGGCTTGCGGAGACGCTGCGGGCCCAGCCGTACAACCCCGGCTTCGAGATGGACGCCGAACGTCGTTTCCTCGCCCAGCAGGGTGGCTGGTGGTATCGCGGCGAGTACACCGTCGAGGAGGATCCGGCCGGTGCCCGGGTGACCCACCGGGTGTACAACGTCGCCACCTGGAGCCGATGGGCGGTTCCGCTGGCGAACCGGTTCTTCGTCGGATTCGCCGAAAGGGTCGGCGAGAGCTTTGATCGGATGATGGGAGACCTCGCCCGGTCCGGCGGCGAGAGGCGTACGCTCGGTTAGGTTCACCTAACCAAGGAAAGGAAGTGTGCATGGCCGAGGCGCGGAGAGCGGTGTCGGCGACCCGGCTGCGGGTGCTGCGCACCGAGCGGATCACCCCGCACATGGTCCGGATCGTCGCCGGGGGCGAAGAGATCGCTTCGTTCCGGCCCAACGAATTCACCGACGCCTACGTCAAGGTGCACTTCCGGGTGCCCGGCGTCACCTACCCCGAGCCGTTCGACCTGGCCCGCGTCCGCGAAGAGCTGCCGCGCGAGCAGTGGCCGCGGATGCGCTCGTACACCGTCCGCGCCTTCGACGCGAACCTCGGCGAGCTGGTGCTCGACTTCGTCCACCACGGTGACGAGGGTGTCGCCGGGCCGTGGGCCGCCGCCGCGAAACCCGGCGACGAGCTGCTCATCTCCGGTCCTGGCGGGGCGTACGCGCCGGGCGAGGAGGCCGACTGGCATCTGCTCGCCGGTGACGAGAGCGCCCTGCCCGCGATCGCCGCGTCACTCGAAGCGATGCCGGCGGGTGTTCCCGTGCACGCGTTCATCCTGGTGGAGGACGCCGCCGAAGAGCAGTCGCTGACCACCAAGGGCGACGCGCGGATCACCTGGCTGCACCGGAGCCGGGGCGACGACCTCGCGGCCGCCGTCCGCGCGCTCGACTGGCGCGAAGGTGTCGTGCAGGCGTTCGTCCACGGTGAGGCCGGGTTCGTCCGGGACCTCCGGCGTCATCTGCTGGACGACCGGGGCATGCGGCGCGACCTGCTGTCGATCTCCGGATACTGGCGGATCGGGAAGACCGACGAGGCGTGGCGACTGGAGAAACAGGCCGAGCGGAACGCGTAGCCTCGGTCGCATGATCGAGCTGAAGGTGGACGTCGACCCGGCCGAGGTGGGTTTCGACGCGGAGCGGCTGCGCCGGATCGACAAGCACTTCGACGGGTATCTGGCGCGAAAGCGGCTCCCCGGGTATCTGGCCGTGGTGACCAGGAACGGGAAGGTCGCGCATCTCGCGTCGAACGGGCTGCGCGACATCGAGGCCGGGCTGCCGGTCGAAACCGACACGATCTGGCGCGTCTACTCGATGACCAAGCCGGTCACCTCGGTCGCCGCGATGATGCTCGTCGAAGACGGCCTCATCGACCTCAAGGATCCGATCTCCCGCTGGCTGCCGGAGTTCGCGGAACCGCGGGTCTTCGCCGGTGGCTCGTCGGTGAAGCAGGCGACCGTGCCCGCCACCGAACCGATCCGCCTCTGGCATCTGCTCACCCACACCGCGGGGCTCACCTACGGTTTCCACCGCACGCATCCGGTCGACGCGGCCTACCGCGAGGCGGGGTTCGACTTCGGCACCGCGCCGGGGCTCGACCTGGCGGGCGTGTCCGAGGCGATCGCGCGGCTGCCGTTGCTGTTCGAACCCGGTTCGGAATGGAACTATTCGGTCGCGACAGACATCCTCGGCAGGCTCGTCGAGGTCGTCTCCGGCCAGTCGCTCGACGTCTTCTTCGCCGAGCGGATCTTCGCCCCGCTCGGCATGCACGAGACGGGGTTCCAGGTCGCCGACGGCGATCTCGACCGGCTGGCCGCGCTCTACGTGCCGCATCCCGCCACCAAGGAGCCGTTCCGTCACGACGAGCTCGGTGCGCTCGGCCGCGTGAAGCCCTCGTGCTTCTCAGGCGGCGGCGGGCTGGTCTCCACGGCGGGTGACTTCCACCGTTTCGCGCAGATGCTGGTGCGCGGCGGCGAACTCGACGGTGTCCGGCTGCTCGGCCCGCGCACGGTGCGGCTCATGGCGACCAACCACCTGCCCGGCGGCGTCGACCTGGAGACCTGCGGCCGGACCGGGTTCTCCGAGGCGCCGTACGACGGTTTCGGCTTCGGGCTGGGCTTTTCCGTGCTCGACGACCCGGTCAAGGCGAAGACCTTGGCCAGCGCCGGGGAATTCGCCTGGGGCGGCGCGGCGAGCACCGCGTTCTGGGTCGACCCGGACGAGGACGTCACGGTCCTGTTCTTCACCCAGTTGCTGCCCTCTTCCACCTACCCGATCCGCGTCGAATTGAGGAACCTGGTGTACCAAGCCTTGCTCGACTGAGGGGGAGCCATGCGCCGGATCGTGGTGGTCGGGGCCGGACAAGCCGGACTGGTCCTGGCCTTGGGCCTGCAGCGGCACGGATACGCCGTCACCGTGGTCACCGATCGCGACGCGGAAACGATCCGGGGCGGCAGGCTCATCTCGAACCAGTGCGTGTTCCATCCCGCGCTGACCAGGGAACGCGCGCTGGGCATCAACTTCTGGGACGGGCAGGCCCCGGAGATCCTCGGCGCGTCGTTCGGGCTCGCCGGGGACTCCCCGGAGCCCGCCGTCTCGTGGCAGGCCCGGTTCGACCAGCCCGCGCAGTCGGTCGATCAACGGGTCAAGGTGTCCGCCTGGCTGACCGCCTTCGCCGACCGCGGCGGCGAAGTGCAGATCGGGAAGGTGACCCCGGACGGGCTGGACGAGTACGCCCGCGAGTTCGATCTCGTGCTCGTCGCGGCCGGGCGGGGACCGCAGTTCGACGCTCTCTTCTCCCGTGACGACGCGCGTTCCCCGCATCGTGAGCCGCAGCGCACCATCGGGATCCTGTACCTCGTCTCCGGCCGGGACGAACCGCTTCCGGTGTATCCGGGCCTGACGTTCGGGCTCTCCCAGGCCGGTGAGCTGTTCGGGTTGCCGATCCAGTCCGTGCGCGGCCCCGTCTTCGGTCTCGGGTTCTTCGGCGTACCCGGCGGCCCGATGGACGTCTGGGACGGCGTCACCGGCGTCGACGAGCACTTCGAGATCGCGATGACGTTGCTGCGCAAGCAGTTCCCGTGGGTCGAGGAGTCACTCGCCGGCGCCGTCCCCAGCGGGCCGCTGGACGTCCTGCGCGGCCGGGTCCTGCCGATCGTGCGCGACCCGGTCGGGACGCTGTCGTCGGGAGCGAAGGTCCTCGCGATGGGCGACGCCGCGGTGACGAACGACCCGATCGCCGGACAGGGCGCGAACATGGCGGCGCACGCGGCCGCGGTCTACGAACGGCGCATCCTCGGCCACGGCGACCGTCCGTTCGACGAAGCGTTCCTGCGCGGCACCTTCGCCGAATACTGGGAAAAGGCACAGCACGCGACCCGGCTGAGCAACGATCTGCTCGGACCGCCGCCGGATCACGTGCTGGCCACCCTGGAAGCCGCGCAGACGGCGCCCGAGGTGGCGCGCCGGTTCGCGAACATCTTCGCCGATCCCGTCGACTACGCCGGTTGGCTCACCGACGCGGACACCGCACGGGCCTACCTGGCGTCGAACGGCGCGTGATCCGGGGTGCACACGGTGCCGCGCGCCGGAAGGCGTCCGTGAGACAGATAGGCGTCGACAGTCGCGTCGACACAGGCGCTGCGGTTCAACGCGCCGTGCCCCCAGGCGTCCAGCGTCAGTAGCCGCGCGTTGCCGAGGATGCGTTCGGCCCGCTTCGCCCCGGCGTACGGGGTTTCCGGGTCGCCCTTGCCGTTGGCCAGCAACAGGATCGGCGCGGTCGGCCGGTTCCACGGTCCCGTGTACCGCGCCGGATCGGAGGCGGGCCAGAAGGCGCACGGCAAGGAGAGATACGCGTCGTAGGAACCGAAACCGCGGCCTTCCCGGTCGGCCGCGCGGGCGGCACGGGGCCAGGCGGCCGGATCACGCGGGTTCGCGGTGTCGGCGCAGATCGTCCCGCCGCCGCCCATCGCGGAATCGAAAGGCGTCGCGATGTCCTTCGCCGCGACAGGATTCGCCACGGACTGAAGGAATTGCGCAAGCGCGGGCGAATTGGCCTCGTCGGTCAGCGCGTGGTGGGTACGCCGGATGACGTCCTGATAGGTGACCGGCCCCGGCGACGCTTCCAGCCGGTCGAGGAGCGCGTCGTACTTGGCCCGTAAGTCCTTCCCCGGCTCGCGGAACGCGCACCGGGGGTCGGCCGCGCACGCGTCGAGGAACGCCTGGAGTGCGCGGTCCGCGTCCCGGAACCCGCCGAGCCTGATGCTGAACGGGACGTTCGCGTCCTCCGGACGGTGCCCGGTGGACCAGGCGATCGGATCGTTGACCGCGTCCAGCGCCAAGGCGCCGACGCGATGCGGGAAGAGGTTGGCGTACACCTCGCCGACATAGGTGCCGTACGAGAGCCCGTAATAGCGCAGACGGTGCTCACCGACGGCTTCGCGCATCCTGTCGAGGTCCCTGGCGACGTTCGCGGTCGACAGGTGGCCGAGTAGCGGCCCGGCGTTGCGGCCGCAGGACGCGGTGACCTCGCGGGCGTCGGCGAAATGCCGGGTCTCCTGCTCGGCGGTGATCGGGAAGTTCCCCAGGATTCGTTTGAGCGGCTCGGTTTCGGCGTCGCTGGTGAAGCAGCGCACCGGCGTGCTGGCGCCGATACCGCGCGGGTCGAAGCCGACGATGTCGAATTGCCGGTGCAGGGACGGGGTCTGGAACCTGCTGAAGCGGCCGCTGTTCCCTGGGCCGCCGGGGTTGGTGAAGAGGGTGCCGCGTTTGTGCTTCTGGTCCGTCGCGGGGAGGCGGCCGAGCGCGAGGGTGATCCGTGGGCCGCCCGGGTCCTGATAGGACAGCGGGACCTCGATCTCGGCGCAGTCGTACCCCGGTGGCGATCCGGACGGGCAGGGACCCCAGGCGAGACCCTTCGGCGCGGCAGAAACCGCGGGCGTGATCGTGACGGCGGCGAGTGCGGTGAGAGTGAGCGCAGTGGCGATACGGATTCTGGTCACCGGCCCAGCGTCCCGCCTCGCGGGCGGGCGATCCCTGGTGCTCGTACCCGGAAAAATGGTGGGGCGTACCCCTCCATGTTCAACATATAGCGCACCGGGGGGCTTGCGGCAAGACCCCGGTGGTACCGCAGAATCCTCGGCCGTAGCGAGAACAGGCCGAACAGGAGTGAAGATTTGACGGACGTCGACGTGATCATCGTGGGTGCCGGCCCGACCGGTCTGATGCTGGCCGCCGAGCTGCGGCTGGCCGGTGCGCGCCCGCTGATCCTGGAACGGCGGCCGGAACAGGGGAAGACTCCGAAGGCCCATGGCCTCAGCGGGCAGATCCTGGACCTGCTGCGTTATCGCGGCCTGCTGGAGAAGGTGCGGGGCCTCGTCACCGACCCCGTCCCGCCGCATCGTTTCCCGTTCGGTGGGGTGCACGTGGACCTCACCCGGTTCGAGGAGCCGCCGCTGAAGGCGCTTTCGGTACGTCAGCAGTCGCTGGAGCGGCTGCTGGAGGAGCACGCCATCGAGCTCGGCGCGGAAGTGCGTCGCGGGCACGAAGTCGTCGGGCTGCGCCAAGACGACGACTCGGTGACCGCCGAGGTACGCGGTCCCGAGGGGACGTACGAGGTCACCGCCCCGTACCTGGTGGGCTGCGACGGCGGACGCAGCCCCGTCCGGTCGATGGCGGGGATCGGTTTCCCCGGCACCACCTATCCCGAGGTGAACCGGATCGGGCAGGTCAAGATCCCCGACGGGCTGACCGTCCACGACAACGGCGACATCGAGACGCCGGAACTCGGCCTGATCAAGGCGGGCTTCACGCGCACCGACTCCGGCGTGTTCGCGCTCGGCTCGCTGACGCCGGGGATCCTGTTCATCCAGACCACGGAGGACGACCCCGGCGAGGTCGACGACGACGTGCCGATGACGCTGACCGAGCTCGGGGACAGCATCCGCCGCGTGCTCGGCGGCGACGTCCCGCTGGGCGACCCGGTCCGGCTCTCGCGCTACCAGTTCTCCGCCCGCCAGGCGGAGCGCTACCGCGAGGGCCGGATCCTGCTGGCGGGCGACGCTGCTCACCTGCTGCCGTCCACCGGCACGGCGATCAACGTCGGCATGTCCGACTCGGTCAACCTGGCGTGGAAGCTGGCCGCCGAGATCCAGGGACGGGCGCCGGAAGGGCTGCTGGACACCTACCACGCGGAACGGCACGCCGCCGGTGCGCGGGCGCTCCTGCAGTCCCGGGCGCAGGTCGCGTTGCGGCGCGGGCACGACGAAGCCGCCGAAGCGCTCCGCGCGGTTTTCCAGGAACTGCTGGACGACGAGTCGGCCGCGCGACGCCTGGCCTCCCACGTGGCGGGGACCGACACGCGCTACCCGATGCCGGGTTCCGGGCACGCGCTCGCCGGCACGTTCGTCCCGGATCTCGCGCTGGAGACGGACGAGGGCGCGACCAGTGTCGCCGAGTTGCTGCGGCCGGCGCGGCCGGTGCTGCTCGACCTCGCCGGGCGGCCGGAACTCCGCGAACTCGCCGAAGGACGCGTGGACGTCCAAATCGCGAAGGCCGAGGACCGGCCCGCCGACGCCCTCCTGATCCGCCCGGACGGCTACGTCGCCTGGGCGGGAGACGACGCCGACGGCCTGCGGGAGTCCCTCGCCACCTGGTTCGCGTGACGTCTCGTGAGTGGTAAGGACGGTTAGAACCGTCCTTACCACTCACGAGCCTGTCAGCGGTTGATGACCTCCGAGCCGTAGCGCTTCAGGGTTTCCTCGCGCTGGTCGTGCATCAGGTACAGCGAGAACTGGTCGACACCGAGCGAAGCCAGCTCCTCCAGTCGTTCGACGTGCGCCGAAGACGGCCCGAGCAGGCAGAACCGGTCCACGATCTCGTCCGGGACGAAATCGGTCGACGGATTGCCCGCCCGCCCGTGGTGCGAGTAGTCGTAGCCCTGCCGCTCACGGATGTAGTCGGTCAGCTCGCGCGGCACCGGCCCCGAATCGCCGTACCGCGCCACGAGATCCGCGACGTGGTTGCCGACCATCCCGCCGAACCAGCGCAACTGCTCCCGCTGATGCGCCAGATCGTCGCCGACGTACGCCGGGGCCGCGAGACAGATCGTGATCCCGGCCGGATCCCGCCCCGCCGCACGCGCGGCCTCGCGGACCGAGCCGATGGTCCACCGGGCGATCGCGGGATCCGCGCACTGCAGGATGAAGCCATCGGCGTGCTCGCCGACCGTCTTCAGTGCCTTCGGCCCGTATCCCGCCATCCACATCTCGAGCCTGCCGTTGCGGATCCACGGGATCTGCACCGGCTTGTCCCGCAACAGGACTTCACGCCCTTCGGCCAGTTCCTTGACCACGTGCATGCAGTCGCGCACGGTGGCCAAAGTGGACGGTGGCATACCGACCACCCGGTGCGCCGAGTCGCCGCGGCCGATCCCGCAGACCGTCCGGTTGCCGTACATGTCGTTGAGCGTGGCGAAGGTCGACGCCATCACCGACCAGTCCCGGGTGGCCGGGCTGGTCACCATCGGCCCCACGATCATCGACGACGTCGCCGCCAGGATCTGCGAGTAGATGACGAACGGTTCCTGCCACAGCACGCACGAGTCGAACGTCCAGCCGTAGCGGAAACCCTGGCCCTCGGCGGCCTTCATCAGCCGCACCAGGTCGCGTGCGGGCGGATCGGTCTGGAGAACAATTCCGAAGTCCACGGCCACCGCCTCAGTTCAGGTACTGGTTCAGATCGCGCGAGAGGAATTTCCCGTGCGTCGTACTGCCCGAGAAGCCGGACGGCGACACGACCACGCGGCCGCGCGAGAGCACCGTCTCGACCCTGCCGGTGATCTCCATTCCTTCGTAGGCCGAGTAGTCGACGTTCATGTGGTGCGTCTCGACCGACAAGGTCTGCTTCGCCGCCGGGTCGTAGACGACGATGTCCGCGTCCGAACCCGCCGCGATGACGCCCTTGCGCGGGTACAGCCCGAACATGCGCGCCGGGGTGGTCGAGCAGGTCTCGACCCAGCGGCCGAGGGTGAGCTCGCCCGCCACGACCCCTTGGTGCAGCAGGTCCATCCGGTGCTCGACGCCGGGGATCCCGTTGGGGATCGCGCGGAAGTCGCCGCGGCCGAGTTCCTTCTGGTCCTTGAAACAGAACGGACAGTGATCCGTCGACACCACCGAGAGATCGTTGGTGCGCAGACCCCGCCACAGATCCGCCTGGTGCGACTTCTCGCGCAGCGGGGGAGAGGCGACGTACTTCGAGCCTTCGAAATCGGGCTTCGCCAAGTCCTCAATGGACAGATAGAGATACTGCGGACACGTCTCCGCGAAGACGTTCTGCCCCTCGTTCCGTGCTTCCGCGACCGCCGCCAGCGCCTGCGACGCCGAAAGGTGCACGATGTACAGCGGCGCCCCGGTCACCTTGGCCAGCTGGATCGCGCGCGAGGTCGCCTCGCCCTCCAGCTCCGGCGGCCGGGTGAGGCCGTGCTGCACCGGGTCGATCTTCCCGGCGGCGAACGCCTGCGCGGCCAGCTGGTCGATCGCGATGCCGTTCTCCGCGTGCATCATGATGGTCGCGCCGATCTCGCGCGCCTTCTGCATGGCCAGCAGGATCTCGCCGTCCGTGGAGTAGAATACCCCCGGATACGCCATGAACATCTTGAAGCTGCCGACTCCGCCGTCGACGCAGGCCTGCATCTCCTTCAACGACGAATCGTTGACGTCGGAGACGATCATGTGGAAGCCGTAGTCGATGGCGCAGTTCCCGTCGGCCTTCTCGTGCCACTTGTCCATAGTGGACAGCAGGGACGTGCCCTTCGCCTGGACGGCGAAGTCGATGATCGTGGTCGTCCCGCCCCACGCCGCGGCCGTCGTCCCGGTGCCGAAGGTGTCGACGGAATGCGTCCCGCCGAACGGCATCTCCATATGAGTGTGCGCGTCGATCCCGCCGGGCAGCACGTACTTCCCGGTGGCGTCGATGACCGAGTCCGCGGGCCCGAGCGTGCCGGGCGCGCCGACGGCCGAGATCGTCTCGCCGTCGACGAGGACGTCCGCCGCCGAAGCGCCTATCGTGGACAGCACCTGCCCGCCGCTGATGAGGGTGGTCATCACGCCTCCGCGAGAGGTCCGTAGCTGTCGGGACGCCGGTCCCGGTAGAAGGCCCACAGATCCCGTACCTCGGCGAGCTTGCCCATGTCGAGGTCGCGGACGACGATCTCCTCCTCGGTGTCGGACGCGGCTTCGCCGACGAGCTGGCCGCGTGGGTCCGCGAAATACGACTGGCCGTAGAAGTCGTTGTCGCCCAAGGGTTCCACGCCGACTCGGTTGATCGTGCCGACGTAGTACTCGTTCGCGACGGCGGCCGCGGGCTGCTCCAGCCGCCACAGGTATTCCGAAAGGCCCCGGCTGGTCGCCGACGGGTTGAACACGATCTTCGCGCCCGCCAGGCCGAGCGCGCGCCAGCCCTCCGGGAAGTGCCGCTCGTAACAGATGTAGACGCCGATACGGCCGACGGCGGTGTCGAACACCGGGTAGCCCATGTTCCCGGGCCGGAAGTAGAACTTCTCCCAGAAGCCCTTCACCTGCGGGATGTGGTTCTTGCGGTGCTTGCCGAGGTAGGTGCCGTCGGCGTCGATCACCGCGGCGGTGTTGTAGTACACGCCGGGCTGCTCGACCTCGTACATCGGGACGACCAGCACGACGCCGTGGCGTTCGGCGACCTCCTGCATGAGCTTGGTCGTCGGCCCATCGGGGATGCCTTCGGTGTAGGAGTAGTAGTCGGTGTCCTGCACCTGGCAGAAGTACGGGCCGTAGAACAACTCCTGCAGGCAGACCACCTGCGCGCCCTGCGAAGCGGCCTTGCCGATGGCATCGACCGCGTTCGCGATCATGGACTCCTTGTCACCCGTCCACCGCTGCTGGATCAATCCGGCTCGGACCACGTCGCTCACTTGCATCCTCCTCTGTTTCGGTGGTGCGCTTGCGTTCGGGCAGGGACAGCAGCAGGTAGACGACGAAAGCGCCCGCCAGGCCGACGACCCAGTTGTAGTCGTAGAGCGGTTTCAACAGCGGGATCAGCCCGTCGGCGGGGAACGGCCCGCCGTACGCGCCGCCGACCGCGAGGACGGCGCCGACCAGCGTCGCGACCAGCGCGCGCCAGTTCCAGCCGCCGTTGAACCAGTAGATACCGCGTTCGGTGTACAGATCCCGCAGCCGCAGCTTGGTGCGGTAGACGACCCAGTAGCCGGCGACCATCACCCCGGCGACGGCGCCGAGCAGGCCGCCGTAGAAACCGAGCCACGCGAAGATGTAGATGTTCGGGTCGGAGTAGAGCCGCCACGGCTGGATGAGGATGCCGATGACGCCGGTGATCAGCCCGCCGACGGCGAAGGTGATCTTCTTCGGGAACGCGTTGGAGAAGTCGTAGGACGGGCTGACCACGTTCGCCGCCAGGTTCGCCGAAACCGTCGCCAGTACCAGCGCGATCAGGGCGACCACCACGACGACCGGGGAGTCGAACCGGTCGGCCAGTTTCGCCGGGTCCCAGATCTGCTCGCCGTAGAGGACGCTGCCGCCCGAGGTGGTCAGGATGGCGACGATCGCGATGAACGTCATCGTGGTCGGGAGGCCGAGGATCTGGCCGCGGATCTGTTTGCCCTGGCTGCCGCCGAAGCGGGTGAAGTCCGGCATGTTCAGCGAAAGCGTCGACCAGAACGCGATCATCGCCATCAGCGCCGGGGCGAACACCTTCCAGAAGTCCGGCCCCCAGCCGAGTTTCCCGGGCTCGGCCAGGATCGGGCCGAGGCCGCCCGCCTTGATCAGCACGTAGCCCAGCAGGATCAGGAAGCCGACCGAGACCAGCGGCGCCGTCCAGTTCTCGAACTTCCGGACCGCCTCCATCCCGCGCCAGATGATGAGCATCTGGATCACCCAGAACACCCCGAACGACAGCCACAGCGTCCAGTGCTGGCCGAGGACGACGGTGGAGTTCTTCCAGCCGGATCCGGCCAGCCGCCCGACGATGATGTAGATCGCCTCGCCGCCGACCCAGGTCTGGATGCCGAACCAACCGCACGCGATGAACGCCCGCAGCAGCGCCGCCAGATTCGCGCCGCGCATCCCGAAGAAGGCGCGGGCGAACACCGGGAACGGGATGCCGTACTTCGTCCCGGCGTGGCTGTTGAGCAGCATCGGGATCAGCACGATCAGGTTGCCGATGGTGATCGTGAGCAGTGCCTGTACCCAGTTCATCCCGAGCGCGATCAGCGACGCCGCTAGCGCGTACGACGGGATGTTGTGCGCCATGCCCATCCACAGCGCGAAGTAGGTGTAAGTGGTCCAGGTCCGCTTTTCGACCGGGACCGGGGCGAGTTCTTCGTTGTAGAAGCGGCTGTCCTTCAAGGACTCGACCTCGCCGAGTTCCACCCGGCCATCAGGATGCACGTGCTGCGTACCGCGTGCCGTCGGCTCCATTGCGGAATCGTGCTCGCCCGCGCCGCGCGGGTGGGACTGGCAGACTGTTCACTGTTGGTGGCGTCGGAGCGCAGACTGTCGATTGCGTTCGCGGGCTCCTGGTGCATGACCTGCGTCACACACACGGACGTAGTAATCCGGCAAACCGGCCGAAACATCTCCACAGGATCTCCACAGCTCACCCGGATGGTCTCCACGGCCGGTGCTTACAGTCATCCCCATGGAACTGGGAGGACGCCGGGTGCTGGTCGTCGAGGACGACGTGACCATCGCGGAGAGCATCGCCGCGCGGCTGCGGGCCGAGGGGTTCACCGTGGACCTGGCGCACGACGGCCCCTCCGGCGTCGAGACCGACGCCGAACGCGAGCCGGACCTGGTCGTGCTCGACGTGATGCTGCCGGGGTTCGACGGGCTCGAGGTCTGCCGCCGGATCCAGGCCCGCCGCCCGGTCCCGGTGCTCATGCTGACCGCCCGGTCGGACGAGACGGACATGCTGATCGGCCTCGGCGTCGGCGCCGACGACTACCTCACCAAACCGTTCTCCATGCGGGTGCTCTCGGCACGGGTGCACGCGCTGCTGCGCCGGGTCGAACGATCGGCCAGGGCCGACGTGAGCGACGCCGGCACGAAGATCGTCCTCGGTGATCTCGAAATCGACGTCGAGCAGCGGCGGGTCACGCGCGCCGGCAACCAGGCGCAGCTGACGCCGATCGAGTTCGACCTCCTCGTCCACTTCGCGAAACGCCCGAGGGCGGTGCAGCCGAGGGAACGCTTGCTGAGCGAGGTCTGGGACTGGGACGTCGCGGGCACCGGCTCGGGCACCCGCGCGGTCGACAGCCACATCAAGGCGCTGCGCCGCAAACTGGGCGCGGACCTCATCCGCACCGTGCACGGCGTCGGCTACGCCCTGGAGGTGGGATCGTGAAGCTCCGCCCGCTGCTCGGCCGGATCGTCGACGCCCTCCCGAGACCACTCGACCCGGTCCGTTCCATCAAGCTCAAGCTCGCGATCCTGCTGGTGTCCTCGGGCGGTATCGCGTTCGCCTTCTTCAACTGGCAGATCGGCTGGCTCCCGCCGCGGACCACGATCGCCGCGATGGTGCTCGCCGTGGTGACCTCGCAGATCCTGGCGCACGGGATGACCAGGCCGCTGCGCGAGATGACCGCCGCCGCCCGCGCGATGGCCAAGGGCGACTACACCCGGCGGGTCCGGGCGACCGCCCGCGACGAGGTCGGGGAGCTGTCGCACGCCTTCAACCAGATGGCCGCCGACCTGGACGCCTCGGACCAGCGGCGCCGCGAGCTGATCGCGAACGTCTCCCACGAACTCCGCACGCCGATCACCGCGCTGAACGGGGTGCTGGAGAACCTCGTCGACGGCGTCGCCAAACCCGATCCGGCGACGTTGAAGACCGCGCTGCAGCAGACCGAGCGGCTCGGCAGGCTGGTCTCGGAACTGCTCGATCTCTCGCGGATCGACGCGGGCGCGTTCCCCTTGCAGCTGGAGGAGTTCGATCTCGAACTGCTGCTGGAGGAGGTCGCCGCCGAAGCGGGGGCCACCGGTCGCGGCGTGCGCTTCTCCGTCGACGTCCAGCCGCCCGGCGCGACGGCCGTCGCCGATCGCGGCCGGCTCTACCAGGTCGTGGTCAACCTGCTCGACAACGCCGTCCGGCACGGCCCGGCCGGGGGAGAGGTCCGGGTGCGGGCGGAGGCCCGCGAGGCCGACGTCGTCATCGAGGTCGAAGACGAGGGCCCCGGGATCCCGCCGGGGGAGCGGGACAGCGTGTTCGAGCGGTTCACCCGCGGCGAGCGGGCGGGCGGCGGGGGCACCGGTCTCGGGCTCGCGATCGCGCGGTGGGTGGTCGACCTCCACGACGGCAGCATCGCGGTCGTCACGCCCGAGCACCGGCCGGGCTGTGTCATCCGCGTCGTGATCCCCGTTCCGTAGTTCCCTGCCGCGCGTTTCCGGCGGCTCCACACACACTGCGAAATGTGCTTTCGCAAACTGGAGGATTGGAATGAGCGAAGACCAGGAAGACCGGCAGGCGCACGCGTCGCCGCCCTCGGTGACCGCCACGTTGCCGCCCGCGCCACCGATCCCGGTGCTGATGCGCCCCCGCGTACCGCCGAAATCGGCGATCGTCCCGTTGCCCGGCTCCGTCCTGCCCGCGGCGGTCGCGGCCGGACTGATCGCCGCCGTCGCCATGCCGGACGAGCCCGGAGCCGGCTGGTTCGTGGCCGGGCTCGCCTTCGCGGTGGCCGTCTACTTCGCCGACAAACGCGCCCGCGGCGACGCCGAACCGCATTTCCGCCTGGTCAACGCGGTCTGGGCGGCGGCCGCGCTCGGCTTGCTCGCCGTCGGCATGTTCCGTGCGTCGGTGTGGCTGAACGTGCTGTGCGTACTGGCCGCCCTCGTCGCCGGATCCCTCGCCGTGGTCGGGAAACGCACCGTGAACACGATCGTCTACGACGTCTTCGCGGTCCCCATCGAAGCGCTGCTTTCGATCCCGTGGATCGGACGCGGGCTCGCGAAGCTCGGCAAGAAACAGGAAGGCCGCGCGAGGCCGAGGTTCCTCGTGCCGGTGCTGGCCAGCGCCTTGCTGCTGCTGGTGTTCGTGCCGCTCCTGCGTGGGGCGGACGCCGCGTTCGCGAACGTCGTCGACGCGGTGATCCCCGAGCTGAACCCGGGGAGCTTCGTGCGCTGGGGGTTCTTCTTCGTCGTGGCCGCGTTCGCCGTCACCGGGGCGTGTTACCTGCTGGCGGCGCCTCCGCTGCCCGCTGCCGACGACGCGCCGCGCAAACGGCTCAAGCACCGGCTCGAATGGACGTTGCCGCTCGGTGTGCTGGTGGCGCTGTTCACGAGCTTCGTCGTGGTCCGCCTGGTCGTGTTGTTCGGCGGCACCGAATACGTCCTGGCCACGAGCGGGCTGACCGCGGCCGAATACGCCAGGAGCGGGTTCTGGCAGCTCTCCGCCAGCACCGTGCTGACCCTGCTGCTGGTCGCCGCCGCGCTCCGGTGGGCGCCGAAGTCGTCGGTGGCCGACCGCGCCTGGCAGCGCGGGCTGCTCGGCGCGTTGAGCGTGCTCAGCCTGGTGCTGGTGGCCTCGGCGTTGAGTCGCATGTGGACATACCAGCAGGCGTACGGGTTCACCGTGCTGCGGTTGCTGGTCGAGGTGTGCGAACTCTGGATCGGCCTGATCTTCGTGCTGGTGCTCGTGTCCCTGATCCCGCTGCGGTCGGCGTGGCTGCCGCGCGCGGCCATCGGAGCCGCCGTCGCGGCGCTGCTCGGACTGGCCGTCCTCGATCCGGAACGGTTCATCGCCGACCGCAACATCGACCGGCTCGCGCACGGCAAGACGCTCGACACCCGTTACCTGTCCGGGTTTTCCGCCGACGTCGTGCCGTCGGTGGACCGGCTCCCGGAGCCGCTGCGGTCCTGTGTGCTCAGGCCGGTCGTGCGGGGAATTCCGGAAGATGATTGGCGCGATTGGAACCTGAGCCGGTCCCTCGCGCGTCAGACCCCTGTCGCCGCGGAGGGCGGGGCCGGGTGCCGGTACCCGGCCCGTCCTTGAGTCGTGACACCACGGCCTTGATCGCCCTCGTGGGGGTGAGGGCGATCAAGGCCGCGGTGAACGGTGCCGCCGGGCCACCGAGGGGGAGGCCCGGCGCGGCTGTGTTGCGAAAGCCACTTTCGCAACCTTCAACGTTGCGAAAGTGGCTTTCGCAACTCCCGCCGGGGCTTCCGGTCAGAAGGTGAAGACGCCGGCCGACTCGGCGTCGGCGACACAGCGGTTGGCGTACGAGGTCCGGTAGGTGACCGGTTCACCGCGCCATTTGCCGACCGCGGAGACGTCCACCGGGGCGTACTCGAGGGTGCAGGCCCGCGGTTCCGGGCGGAGCCTGTCGAATTCTCCGTCCACTTCGGACAGTTTGGCGCAGGCGTTCCCGCGCCCGGGGTGGGAGCCTCCGGTGGGCCCGCAGGTGAGCGAGACGGTGCCGACCCGGCCCCTGGTGTCGTGGCTGGTCAGCTGGAACGTGGATTCGGCGGGGGGCGCCGGGGCCATACAGGCCAGCGCGAGCACGCAGGCGCCGATCGGTTCGAAGAAAGCCATATCAACCCTATCGGCTGACGTGACCCGGTCACTGTGTTCCACGCTCGGGTGAGATTTGCTCACTCGGACGTGTGGTTGTCGGCTTTTCGAATATCGTGCGCGAGCAAAGCGACATAAAGCGAGAGCATCGACTCCGGATCTTCGAGCCGCACCCCGAGGACCTGCTCGATCCTGGCCAGCTGCTGGTAGTAGGCGGTGCGGGAGGTGTGCGCGGCGGCGGCCGCCGCGGACTTGTTGCCGCCGTGCTCGCAGTAATGCCTCAACGCCTGGACGAGTCTGCTGCCCTGCGCGGCGTCCCGGCTCAGCAGCGGGCCGAGCTCCCGCGCGGCGAACGCGGTGATCCGTTCGTCGCCCGCCAGCAGGTGCAGCAGCCCGCGCAACCGGACGTCGTCGAGCCGGTGGACCACCCGTTCGACGTTCTCGGCGAGCGCCGCGGCGGCCACCTGCGCGGCTTCGACGAGCGTCCGGCGCGCGTCGGCGGGTCCGCCACCAGTGGTCCCGACCGCGACCACGGCGGGCGCGCCGGCGCGGGCCTCGTGGACGTCGTTCGCCAGCCGCTTCAGTACCGCGTCGACCCCGGCCTCGGGCGAGAGCGCGATCAGCGCGCGCACCTGGGTGTCGTCGGTGGCCACCAGCGCGGACACCTTGGCGTGCCGCGCGGCGAGCACGGTCGCCTCGGCGAGTTCCCGCAGTAGCACCGGAGTGGACTGCGCGGTCTTGGCGGTCACGGTGATCCGGGGTCGCACGGCGACCCCGACAAGCAGCCGTCCCGTCAGCGGGACACCCAGCGCGGAGGCCCGCGCGGTCAGTTCGGCGGGCGGTACCGGGTTCGCCAGCAGCTCGGTCAGGATCGCGCGGTGCGCCTGGCGTTCGAGGGAGTCGGTGTCCTTGGCGACCAGCCGGTGCACCGCGAGCGCGGACGCGGCGCGTTCGGCGACCACGACGTGCCGGTGCGGCGGCGGCTCCCCGCAGACGACGACCAGCCGCCCCCAGTCGTGCCCGCGCGCGCCGACCACGGTGATCAGCCAGCCCGCGCCCGCGTGGTAGCCGGTCCGCTCGCCGACCTGCACCGGCCGCGACCGGGACGGCCAGCCGGGCAGCAGTTCGCCGGGGTCGGTTCCAGCCGTGTCGTAGGCGAGGACCTCGTGCGACAGCGTCTCCAGCACGACCGGATGTTCGGTGAGCCGGGCGACCTCGCGCAGGATGTCCCCCGGTTCGGCGCCGGCGACGGTCAGCGCGGTGAAGGTCTCGTGGACCCGTTCCGCCGCGCGGAGTTCGTCGACCTGGGCGTCGACGATCAGCCCGTTCACCGCCTCGGTGACCGACACGAAACGCGTCTCGCGCGAAAGGGTGATCAGCGGGACACCGTGCCGGTCCGCGGCGTCGACCAGCTCGGACGGCAGTTTCTCGCTCCAATGGCGCACCAGTTCGACCACGACCCCGGCGACCCCGACGCCGGCCAGATCCGCGACGTACCGGGCGAGCGCGGCGCCGTCGTCGGGCAGCGCGACCCCGGTGGTGAGCACGAGTTCCCCGCCCCGCAGCAACGGGGCGATGTCCGCGACCTCGGCGACGTGCGCCCAGCGGACCGGCGCGTCCAGCCCCGCCGCCCCCGCCACCACATGGGGCCTGCCCTGACGCAGCACCGGCAGCGCGAGCACTTCGGCGACGGTCGGGTACATCGGCCTCCCACCCGGTTCGGCAACGCTGGAGACAGACTGTACGGCCGGGACCGGGAGTCCGTACACGTTGCCGATGGCGTCGGTGTGGCGCGCGCGCCCAGACTCGACCGGGAGCAGGCACCGGCGATCAGGAGGGCGGAACCCGTGACCGACCGCATCACCCATTGGATAGACGGCAAACCGTGCGAAGGCGTGAGCGAACGATCCGGGGACGTGTTCGATCCGGCCACCGGCCGGGTGCGGGCGAAGGTCGCCTTCGCGGCGCAGGACGACGTCGACGCCGCCGTCGCGGCCGCTTCCCGGGCGCTGCCGGGCTGGCGCGGGACGTCGCTGGCCGGGCGGACGCGGGTGCTGTTCGCCTTCCGTGAGCTGCTTTCGGCGCGGCGCCACGAGCTGGCGAAGATCGTCACCAGCGAACATGGCAAGGTCGAGTCCGACGCGGCGGGCGAAGTCGCGCGCGCGATCGAGAACGTCGAGTACGCCTGCGGTGCCGCGCAGCTGCTCAAGGGCGGGTTCAGCGAGAACGCCTCCACCGGTGTCGACGTCTACTCGATCTCGCAGCCGCTGGGCGTGGTCGGGGTGATCTCGCCGTTCAACTTCCCGGCGATGGTCCCGCTGTGGTTCGTGCCGAACGCGCTCGCCTGCGGCAACACCGTCGTGCTCAAGCCGAGCGAGAAGGACCCGTCCGCGGCCGTGTTCATCGCGGAACTGTTCGCCGAGGCCGGCCTGCCCGACGGCGTCCTCAACGTCCTGCACGGCGACAAGGTGGCCGTCGACGGGCTGCTGGAACACCGCGACGTCAAGGCGATCTCGTTCGTCGGCTCGACGCCGATCGCGAAGTACGTCTACGAAACCGGGACCAGGCACGGGAAACGCGTGCAGGCGCTCGGCGGCGCGAAGAACCACATGGTCGTCCTCCCGGACGCGGACCTCGACCTCGCCGCCGACGCGGCCGTCTCGGCGGGCTTCGGCTCGGCGGGGGAGCGGTGCATGGCGGTGTCGGTCGTGGTCGCGGTCGACCCGGTCGGCGACGAACTGGTCGCGAAGATCGCCGAGCGGATCAAGCGGCTCCGCGTCGGCGACGGCATGCGGCCCACCTCGGAGATGGGCCCGCTCGTCACCGCCGCCCACCACGAACGCGTCGAGTCCTACGTCGGGGCGGGGGTCGACGCGGGCGCCCGGCTCGTCGTCGACGGCCGCGGCGTCGAGGTCGACGGTGAGGACGGCGGGTTCTGGCTCGGCCCGACGCTGTTCGACCATGTCACGCCGGAGATGTCGATCTACACCGACGAGATCTTCGGGCCGGTGCTGGCGGTCGCGCGGGCCGAGGGGTACGACGCGGCGCTGGAGCTGATCAACGGCAACCCCTACGGCAACGGCACCGCGATCTTCACCAACGACGGCCGGGCCGCGCGGCGGTTCCAGAACGAGGTCGAGGTCGGGATGGTCGGCGTGAACGTGCCGATCCCGGTGCCGGTGGGCTACTACTCGTTCGGCGGGTGGAAGGACTCGCTGTTCGGGGACAGCCACGCCTATGGGCCGGAAGGGTTCCACTTCTTCACGCGGACGAAGGTCGTCACGTCGCGGTGGCCGGACCCCTCGCAGGGCGGGGTGAACCTCGGGTTCCCGCGCAACAGCTGACGACAGCGCCTCGTGAGTGGCGAGGACGGTTAGAACCGTCCTTGCCACTCACGAGAACCCGAGGCGCTCGGTACCGTCGGGTGCTGGGGCTTGGCCGGGGGTCCGTGGCCAGGCCTGGTGATCATGTCGCGAAAGCCACTTTCGAGACGTCTGACGTCCCGAAAGTGGCTTTCGCGACACCGGCTCCAGCCCCCAGACCCAAACGGCGGCCGGAAGCCAGTAGGTACCTAAGTCACCCTCGGCTAGAACCGGCCGCAGTTGCCGCTGCCCGCCTGCCCGTTGAACGCGCTCTTCAGCCACTCGGTGGCATCGGTGGACGCGGTCGTCATGCCCAGCGCGTGGGACAAGAATGGCGTGAAGGTCGTCAAGTCCTTCCACTGCACATTGGCGCCCTTACCGCACCAGTCCTTCGCCATCTGCTTGCCGACGGCGGCCGGGATGACGTCGTCCAGCGGGCTGTGTTCGACCATGACCGGCATGGCGGGTTTGATCGTGCCGATCCGGTTCTCCGCCACGATCGCGTCGAACGGCGGCTGGGAAAGGTAGGCGGAGACCGGCTTGCCCTCCTTCGTCAGCGAGCTGGTCTGCTTGTACATGAACTGGAGGACGGCGTTCAGGGTGCAGGTCTGCCGGGCCTTCAGGAACAGGTCGGCCCCGGCCGGGTTGGCCAGGTCCAGCAGCCTGGCCTCGGGGTAGGCCTGGTTGATCCCGATCAGGGCGTAACCGAGGAACCCGGCGTACATCCCGCCGTCGAGCGACTTCGACAGCACCGCTTTGTCCGCGGGCGGCGCACCGGAGTAGACGCCCTTGATGTCCAGCTCGGGTGCGTAGGTGGCGGCCAGTTCGGCGGCGGCCGCGGCGGCACTGCCGCCCTCGGAGTAACCGGCGATACCGACCGGGCCTCCGGCGGGCAGTCCCGTTCCCGGCAGCCGCTGCGCGGCGCGGACGACGTCGAGCACGGTGTGCGCCTCGGACAGCCGGACGACGTACGGGTGGTCGCCGCTGCCCTCCACCCAAGGTCCGATGTAGTCGGTCTGCGCCACGGCGAATCCGGCGCCGAGCAACGCGTTGACGAATCCACCCTGGAAACCGGAGATCAGGTCCGAGGCGCCCTCTCCCGCGAGGGTTTTCGAGGGAGCGCAGTCCGGACCCATGCCGAAGGTGAAGGGCGCGTAGGCCACGATCGGCCGTTCGCCGGGACCGTTCCACGGTTTGTCCGGCACCAGAACGGTGCCGCTCACCGCGACCTGTTTGTTCTTGTTGTCCCGGGAAAGGTATTGGATCCGGGTCGCCTTCGCGCCGTTGTAGGTCGAGGGCTGCGACTTGACCACGTCACCGTTTTCGCCGGCGGGAAGTGGTGAAGAGGAGGTGTACACCGAATTCGTGTCCGCGCCCGCGACCGTCGTTCCCGCGGCGACCAAGGTCGCGGTCACGATGGCGATGAAAGCATGGCGAAGGAAGGAAGTCATCACTGCGCTCCACACTGAGTCGGATTGTGCGGCCGGTGGAAGAATGTCTAGATGGAAGCGTTTCCGTGCCCGCACGGTCAATCTCGGAAAAGGGTTTTGTCATCTCCGGCAGTGCGGCGGAATCGAATTGGCTCATGGCGGTCATGGCTTTCCGCCCGATCGCCGGGAATCGCCGGAGCGAGCGCGGATCCGGGGTTAGCATCGCCGTCATGTCGGAACCGAAGCGGTCGGCGATGCGGGTGGCCGATTCCGATCGCGAAAACATCGCGCGAGTGCTGTACGAAGCCATGGGGGCCGGACGGATCACCGCCGGTGAACTGGAAACGAGGCTGGACGCCGTCTACGCGGCCAAGACCTTCGCGGAATTCGAGCCCGTGGTCGCCGATCTCGCTTCCGGCGGCGCACTCGCCCTGTCCCATCCCGGAGACGGCGAGCAAGGTGGACGGCGTTCGTTCGCCGTCATGTCCGCCACCACGCGGCGGTTCGACGGGCCGCTGCCGCCGCGCCACGTCACCCGCGCGTTCTGGGGCAGCGTGCGCCTCGATCTGCGGCACGCCCGGATCGCCGACGGATCCTGCGTGATCAGGGCGGTGGCGGTCATGGGCGGCGTCAGGATCGTCGTGCCGGAGGACTTCGCCCTCGACGTCCGGGGCATCGGCCTGATGGGCGGATTCGGCAGCGGCCGCGGGACGGGGCGACTGCGCCCGACGCCGGGCGCACCGGTTCTGCGCGTCACGGGTTTCGCCTGGTGGGGGTCGGTGAAAGTGATCCGGAAGCCCGCGGAGCCGCGACGGCGCTCTCATCGCGGGCGGGGCTGACGGCCGCAAAGAAGTCCGGTGGCTCGCCGGGCACTCCACCTTCCGTAAACTCGTTGTGAGGACGAGCCGAGGGAGGTGCGGGTGGCCAACGCGGAAGAACGCCGATTCGAAGTGCTGCGCGCGATCGTCGCCGATTACGTCTCCAACCAGGAGCCCGTCGGGTCCAAGGCGATCGTCGACAGACACAACCTCGGGGTGTCCAGCGCCACGGTGCGCAACGACATGGCGGCGCTGGAGGAAGAGGGCTACATCACACAGCCCCACACCAGCGCGGGCCGGATACCCACCGACAAGGGATACCGCCTGTTCGTCGACCGGATCGCCGAGGTCAAACCGCTCAGCGCGGCCGAACGCCGGGCCATCACGGCCTTCCTCGACAGCGGCACCGACGTCGACGACGTCCTGCGCCGGTCGGTACGGCTGCTCGCGCAGCTGACCAGGCAGGTCGCGGTCATCCAGTACCCGATGATGACCAACTCCACCGTCCGCCACCTCGAAGTGGTGCCGCTCACCCCCGCGCGGCTGATGCTGGTGCTGATCACCGATTCCGGCCGCGTCGACCAGCGCACCGTCGACCTCGGGGACGTCATCACCGAGGAGAACGTCGGCAGGCTGCGCACGGTGCTCAACGGGGCGCTGGCGGGCCGTCGTCTCGCCGACGCCGCGGCGTCGGTCGCCGAACTGCCCGAGAAGTCGCCGGGCGAGCTGCGCGACAGCCTCACCCGCGTCTGTACCGTGCTGGTGGAATCGCTGGTCGAACACCCCGAAGAGCGGCTGGTGCTCGGCGGCACGGCCAACCTCACCCGCAACGTCTCGGACTTCCCCGGATCGCTGCGGCAGGTGCTGGAGGCGCTCGAGGAGCAGGTCATCGTGCTCAAGCTGCTGGCGGCCGCGCGCAACCCCGGTGCGATCAGCGTGCGCATCGGTGAGGAAAATGAGGACGAGCAGATGCGCAGCACCTCGGTGGTGTCCATCGGCTACGGGATGGACGACATGCTGCTGGGCGGTATGGGCGTCGTCGGGCCGACCAGGATGGACTACCCGAACACCATCGCCGCGGTGCGCGCGGTGGCGAACTACGTGGGGCAGATCCTCTCCGGCCGCTGAACGCGGCGTTGAGGTCGAAGTCAGAAGGAGAAGGCGGAGACGGTGGCGAGGGACTATTACGGCATTCTCGGGGTTGCGAAGAACGCGACGGATCAGGAGATCAAGCGCGCGTACCGCAAACTGGCCCGTGAACTGCACCCCGACGTCAACCCGTCGGAAGACGCTCAGCACCGCTTCGGCGAGGTGACCACCGCGTACGAGGTGCTGTCCGACCCGCAGAAGCGCAAGGTCGTCGACCTCGGCGGCGACCCGATGGACGGCGGCGCCCGCGGCGGCGGCGGTGACCCGTTCTCGGGCTTCGGCGGTCTCGGCGACATCATGGACGCCTTCTTCGGCGCCGCCGGAGGTGGCGGCGGCTGCGGCCGTGGCCCGCGCAGCCGTGTGCAGCCCGGCTCCGACGCGCTCATCCGCCTCGGCCTCACCCTCGAGGAATGCGCCACCGGTGTCGACCGCGAGATCACCGTCGACACCGCCATCGTCTGCGACCTGTGCCGCGGCGCCGGCGCGGCCGAAGGCACCGGCACCAAGACCTGCGACACCTGCGGCGGCGCGGGCGAGGTCCAGTCCGTGCAGCGGTCCTTCCTCGGCCAGGTCGTCACGGCCCGTCCCTGCCCGGTCTGCCGCGGCTTCGGCGAGGTCATCCCCGACCCCTGCCGCCAGTGCGGCGGCGACGGCCGGGTCCGCGCCCGCCGCAACGTCACCGCCAAGATCCCGCCGGGCGTCGGCGACGGTATGCGCATCCGCCTCTCCGGCCAGGGCGAGGTCGGCCCCGGCGGCGGCCCCGCGGGCGACCTGTACGTCGAGATCGACGAGGCGCCCCACGAGGTGTTCGTCCGGCAGGGCAACGACCTGCACTGCAACTTCCGCATCCCGATGACCACCGCCGCGCTCGGCGCCACGGTGCCCATCGAGACGCTCATCGACGGCGACTACGAGCTCGACATCGAGCCGGGCACCCAGCCCGCCACCGAACTCGTGCTCACCGCCAAGGGCATGCCGCGGCTGCGGTCCTCCGGCCGCGTCGACGGCCGCGGCGACCTGCACGTCCACATCGACGTCGTCGTGCCGACCAAACTCGACGACGCCCAGCGCGACCTCCTCGTCGAACTCGCCCAGCAGCGCGGCGAGGACGTGCCTTCGCTCGCCTCGAACGGCTCGAAGCCCGGCGGGCTGTTCTCCAAGCTGCGCACCAAGAACCACCGGTAACCCGTGCCAGAGACGACACTGCCGGTCTTCCTCACCGCCGCGCTGCCCGGCTCCGGGCGCACCACGCTCGACGGTGAGGAAGCCCGGCACGCCGCCACCGTCCGCCGCCTGCGCGTGGGCGAACGTCTCGTGCTTTCGGACGGCGAAGGCGGCATGGCGCGCTGCGTCGTCGAAGCCGTCCAGGCGGGCCGCGACGCGGCGCTCACCCTCACCATCGAGGAACACTGGACCGAGGAACCGCCCGCACTACGCGTCATCGTCGTTCAGGCGCTCGCGAAGGGTGACCGCGGCGAACTCGCCGTCGAGCTCGCCACCGAAGCCGGCGCCGACGCCATCGTCCCCTGGCGCGCCGCGCGCAGTGTCGCCCGCTGGGAAGAAGGAACCCGCGGCGACAAAGCCCTCACCCGCTGGCGCACCACCGCCCGCGCCGCCGCCAAACAGGCCCGCCGCGCCCACGTCCCCGAAGTCGCCGAACCCGTCACCACCCGGGAACTCGCCGAACTCGCCCAGACCGTTTCCCGCGCACTCGTCCTCGAATCCGGCATCACCACCCGCCTCACCGAGATCGAGCTCCCGGCACAGGGCGACATCCTCCTCGTCGTCGGCCCCGAAGGCGGCATCACCGACGAAGAACTGAGCACCCTCACCGACGCCGGCGCGACCGCCATTCGGTTGGGCCCCACCGTTTTGCGCACCTCCACCGCCGCCGCCGTGGCCCTCGGGGCGCTAGGGGTTCTCACAGAACGCTGGAAGTGAAAAAACACCCCACCAATTTGCGGCGAGTTATGGCGCGATCACGCAAACAGCCGTTACTCTCGTTAACTGACGCGCAACACACGGTTTCGGCGCGCCACTGGGGATGAAGCCCGGTCGCGCGCGTGAATCCCCGCCGGGCACCTCCCCCCTCGGTCCGGCGGAGCCGCGGCGGCGGTGGGCCGACCCCCAGGGTCCACCGCGCCGCGGCATCTTCATTTCCGGCCTTCGCTCCTTGCCACACCCCGAAATCCGCGCCGCGGCGCGGATTTCGCGTGTTGGTCCGGGGCGAGCCCCTGGCCCCACGGCGCGATCGGCGGGCGGCGCAGCAGAGCAAAGCGTGCGTGGTCTTCGGTACCGGCGGCACTTTCGCGTGTGGCGAAGCGTGTCGTCCATCCGCGCACGCGGGTGCGGCGCGGGGGTGGGGATAGGGTGGGGGGATGAGTGACGCGGAGACGTTGTTCGAGCGGATCATCGCGGGCGAGATCCCGTCCGAGAAGGTGTACGAGGACGAGACGACGTATGCGTTCCGGGACATAGCGCCGCAGGCTCGGGTGCATGTGCTCGTGGTGCCGAAGAAGCGGTACCGCAATCTGGCCGAGCTGGCCGCGGGTGACCCGCGACTCCTCGCCGACGTGGCCTCGACGGCCCGGAAGGTCGCGGAGATCGAGGGGATCGCCGAGTCCGGGTACCGGGTGGTGTTCAACACCGACGGTGACGCCGGGCAGACCGTCTTCCACGTGCACGCGCACGTGCTCGGCGGCGAGCAGCTGGGGCATTTCGGCCGCTGAGGCGCGCGCCCTCCGGAAACCGGACTGCGTGCCGACACCCGCAACCAGTAACATCGAACTTGTCACTGTCGTTGAAAATCGCAGCGTAAGCGCAGGAAGTAGGCCCGAGGCCACGTGGCCGGAACCGTACCGGGTGAAGCCGCCCGACCCGACGTTCCCGCGGACGTCATCCCGACGAAGGCCGACGAGGCCGCGATCACCGAGGCGGCCCAGTCCCGATTCCCCATCCCCGACGCCGCCGCGCTCAGCCTGCTCGGCTCCAGGGACGAAAACCTCCGCGTCGCCGAGGAACTCCTCGCCGCCGACGTCCACGTCCGGGGCAACGAGGTCACCCTGACCGGTGCCCCCGCCGACGTCGCCTTCGCGGAGCGTGTCTTCGCCGAACTCGTGACGCTCGCCGGCCGCGGCCAGCAGGTCGACCCGGCCACCGTCCGCCGCACCGTCGGCATGCTCTCCACCGGTGACCACGAGTCACCGGCCGAAGTGCTGAGCATGAACATCATCTCCCGGCGCGGCAAGACGATCCGGCCCAAGACGCTCAACCAGAAGCGTTACGTCGACGCCATCGACAAGCACACGATCGTCTTCGGCATTGGCCCCGCCGGTACCGGCAAGACGTATCTCGCCATGGCGAAGGCCGTCCAGGCACTGCAGGCCAAGCAGGTCACGCGCATCGTGCTGACCCGCCCGGCGGTCGAAGCCGGTGAGCGCCTCGGCTACCTGCCGGGCACGCTCAACGAGAAGATCGACCCGTACCTGCGCCCGCTCTACGACGCGCTGCACGACATGGTCGAGCCCGAGTCGATCCCGCGGCTGATGCAGGCGGGCACCATCGAGATCGCGCCGCTGGCGTACATGCGCGGCCGCACCCTCAACGACGCCTTCATCATCCTCGACGAGGCGCAGAACACCACGCCGGAACAGATGAAGATGTTCCTCACCCGGCTCGGGTTCGGCGCCAAGATCGTCGTCACCGGCGACGTCACGCAGGTCGACCTCCCCAACGGCCAGAAGAGCGGCCTCCGGGTGGTCCGCGACATCCTCGAAGGTGTCGAGGACCTGCACTTCGCCCAGCTCACCAGCCAGGACGTGGTGCGGCACAAGCTCGTCGGCGACATCGTCGACGCGTACGAGAAGTGGCAGGCGCTGCAGGACAGCCAGGACAAGGGCAACGGCTGGAAAGGGCAGCGTCGTTCATGAGCATCGAGATCGCCAATGAATCGGGCGTGAACGTCGACGAGACCTCCATCGTGTCGGCCGCCCGGTTCGCGCTCGACAAGATGGAGGTCAGCCCGCTCGCCGAGCTGTCCATCCTGCTCGTCACCCTCGAGGTGATGGAGGACCTGCACGAGCGGTGGATGGACCTGCCCGGTCCCACCGACGTGATGGCCTTCCCGATGGACGAGCTCGACTCGTCACGCCGCCCCGACGCGCCGGACGCCTCGCCCGCGCTGCTCGGTGACATCGTGCTGTGCCCGGCGTTCGCGAAGGACCAGGCCAAGACGGCCGGCCACTCGCTGATGGACGAGCTGCACTTGCTCACCACGCACGGCGTGCTGCACCTGCTCGGCTACGACCACGCCGAACCGGCCGAGGAACGCGAGATGTTCGGCCTGCAGAAGCGGATCCTCGGCGAGTTCCAGGCGGCCGTGGCCGCGCTCAACAAGCGTGACGCGCAGCGCTCCGCGGACGACAGGCTCCTCGGTACCGCCGGCCTCGACGCCGTGCCCGCCGACGAACCCCCGGCCTAGGCGGCGCCGGAATGGGTAGTCCCGCGGCCCTGCTGATCATCGCCATCGCGCTGATCCTGCTCGCCGGGGTGTTCGCGGCCGCCGACGCGGCGGTCAGCACGGTCTCGAAGGCCCGCGCCGACGGTCTCGTCCGGCTCGGCAGGCCCGGCGCGCGCCAGCTTTCCCTGGTCATCGCCGAACGCCGCCGCCACATCAACCTGATCCTGTTGCTGCGGATGACCTGCGAGCTGACCGCCACCGTGCTGGTCACCGTCGACGTCCTCGGCTGGGTCCAGCCGCTGTGGCTCGCCGTCGTCGTCGCCGCGGGCGTGATGGTCGTGGTCAGCTACGTGATCATCGGGGTCGGCCCGCGCACCCTCGGCCGCCAGCACCCGTACCGGATCGGCCTGGTCGTCGCGGGCCCCGTCCGCGTCCTCGGGTCGATCCTCGGCCCGCTCAGCAGGCTGCTGATCGTCCTCGGTAACGCCATCACCCCCGGCCGCGGTTTCCGCGAAGGCCCGTTCACCTCCGAAGTCGAACTGCGGGAGCTGGTCGACCTCGCCCAGGAACGCGGCGTCGTCGAGGAATCCGAACGCGAGATGATCCACTCGGTGTTCGAGCTCGGTGACACCGTCGCCCGCGAGGTCATGGTGCCGCGCACGGAGATCGTCTGGATCGAGCACGACAAGACCGTGCGCCAGGCCCTCGCCCTGGCCCTGCGGACCGGGTTCACCCGGCTGCCGGTGATCGGCGACTCCGTCGACGACGTGGTGGGCGTGGTCAACATCAAGGACCTCATGCCCGCGTACATGGCCGAGGGCGGCTCGCAGCGCCAGGTCCAGGAGCTGATGAACCCGGCGAGCTTCGTGCCGGACTCCAAACGGCTCGACGACCTCCTCAAGGAGATGCAGGTCTCGCACAACCACATGGCGATCGCCGTCGACGAGTACGGCGGCACCGCCGGCCTGCTCACCATCGAGGACATCCTCGAAGAGATCGTCGGCGAGATCACCGACGAATCCGACGCCGACGAACGCCCCGAGGTCGAAGAACTCGAAAACGGCGCGGTCCGCGTGTCGTCCCGGCTCTCGATCGACGACCTGGGCGAACTGTTCGGGATCGACCTCGAAGACCACGACGTGGAGACCGTGGGCGGGCTGCTCGCCGAGCGACTGGGTAGGGTCCCGCTGCCGGGGGCCGAAGCCGAGGTCGCCGGACTTCGGCTGTTCGCCGAAGGCGGTAAGGACCGGCGCGGGCGGATGCGGATCACCACGGTGGTCGTCCACCCCGCCGACGCGGACGCGGTGACCGACCCCGCCCAGGGCAGGCGCCGGACCCGGGTCCCGCAGCCCGATGAAAGTGACAGGAGTGTCGAACATGCCTGAGCTGGACGCCGAGGACCAGAAGCTGGTGACCCTGGCCAGGTCCGCGCGAGCCCGCACCCAGGCCGCCGAAGGCGCCGCGCTCCGCGACACCGACGGCCGGACCTACGCGGCGAGCACGGTCGACCAGCCGTCGTTCAAGCTGACCGCGCTGCAGGCCGCCGTCGCCGCCGCCGTTTCGAGTGGAGCCGAAGGAATCGAGGCCGCCGTCGTGGTCAGCGGGGACGCCCTCCTGAACGGCGCCTCGCTCCAGGCGGTGCGGGACATCGCCGAAGACGCCCCGGTCTATCTCGCGGATCCCAGTGGCAAGGTGCTGAGCTGATGGCCGAGCCGCATCGCTCCGGATTCGCCTGCTTCGTCGGACGGCCCAACGCGGGCAAGTCGACGCTGACCAACGCGCTCGTCGGCAGCAAGGTGGCGATCACCTCCAGCAAACCGCAGACCACCCGCCACGCCATCCGCGGCATCGTCCACCGCGACGACGCCCAGCTGGTGATCATCGACACACCGGGGCTGCACCGGCCGCGGACCCTGCTCGGCGAGCGGCTCAACGACATCGTCCACTCGACCTGGTCCGAAGTGGACGTTGTCGGGCTTTGCGTGCCCGCCAACGAAAAAGTCGGTCCCGGTGACCGGTTCATCGCCGCCGAACTCAAGAAGATCGCCAAGCGCACCCCGGTGATCGGCGTCGTCACCAAAACGGATCTCGTGAAACCCGAGCAGGTCGCCGAGCAGCTGCTCGCCCTGCAGGAGGTCATGGAGTTCGCCGAGCTGATCCCGGTGTCCGCTGTGGACGGTTTCCAGGTCGGCGCGCTCTCGGATCTGCTGGTGCGGCACCTCCCCGAAGGCCCGCAGCTGTATCCGGGCGGCGAACTCACCGACGAACCCGAGCAGACCCTGGTCGCCGAGCTGATCCGCGAGGCGGCGCTGGAGGGTGTGCGCGACGAGCTTCCGCATTCGATCGCGGTCACCGTCGAGGAAATGCTGCCCCACGAGGGCAGGGACGACATGATCGACGTGCACGCGTTCCTCTATGTGGAACGACCGAGCCAGAAGGGCATCATCCTCGGGCACAAGGGTGAGCGCCTCAAGGACGTCGGCGCCCGCGCCCGGCAGCAGATCGAGGGGCTCCTCGGCTCGAAGGTCTACCTCGACCTGCACATCAAGGTCGCCAAAGAGTGGCAGCGCGACCCCCGTCAGTTGCGACGGCTGGGCTTCTGACTGAACGGAATGTCTCGATTCGGTCGCGGAGACCGGTTGATGGTGTGGAACCGGACGGGTGACCTTAGAGTCTCAACCCTTGACTCCGGTGATCGCTGATCGGGCGGCGCGCCCGGGTCGTAGTTCTGCATATCATTCGTGAAGGGAAAGCGGTAAATGACCGACAACCAGGGCCTGCCCAACTACTCCGGCGACCCTCAGGGCGGTGGAGGCTTCAACAACCCCGGCCCGCCGCCCAACAACAACCTGGTGTGGGCGATCCTCACCACGATCCTGTGCTGCCTGCCCTTCGGTATCGTCGCCATCGTCAAGGCGAACCAGGTGAACACCCTCTGGGCGCAGGGGCAGCCCGCCGCGGCGCAGGAAGCGGCCGACGCGGCCAAGAAGTGGTCGATCATCGCGGCCATCGTCGGTGCCGTGATCGCCGTTCTGTACGTCATCCTCGTCGTCGTGCTCGGTGTCTTCGCGACCTCGGTCGACGTGAACACCTACCGCTGATCGAGGCGATCGAGGGGGAGACCTCATGACCGACCAGTACCCGAACTACCCGCCTCCGGGCGGGCCACCGCCGCAGCAGCCGTACTACGGCGGCGTGCCGAACTACGGCCCGCCGCCGGACAACAACCTGGTGTGGGCCATTCTCTGCACGGTGTTGTGCTGCTTGCCGCTGGGTATCGTGGCGATCGTGAAGTCGAGCCAGGTGCAGACGTTGTGGTCGCAGGGCTTCCACGCCGAAGCCCAGAAGGCCGCCGACGACGCGAAGAAGTGGGCCATGTGGGGAGCGATCTCCACCGGCGTGCTCTTCCTGCTGTACATCATCTTCATCGTGGTGATGGTCATCATCGGCGCGTCGGCGGGAAGCTTCACGCCGTGACGTCGTCCGTCTACACGGGATTCCCGGCGCGCGGGTTCAAGGCGAAGGCCCGCGCGCTGGGGCCACCCCTGGCCATCGCCGCCGGCGCGGGGCTCGGCTGCGTCGTCCTCTGGCTGGGTGATCCCACCACTCCGGGCGGGCCGCTTCCGGTCTGTCCCACCAAGACCCTGCTGGGCATCGCCTGTCCGGGCTGTGGCGGCATGCGCATGGTCTACAGCGCGCTGCACGGGGACATCCCCGCCGCGCTGCACTACAACGCGGTGTCCTTTGTGGTCCTTCTGCTGCTCGTCTGGAGCACCGTCGCCTGGGCGGTCGGAAGGCTTCGGGGCCGCGCGGTGAACAGCTGGCTGCACTGGCGCTGGACGCCGCTCGCGTTCGGTGTCGTGTTCGTCGTCTGGTTCGTCATCCGTAACCTGCCTTTCGCCCCGTTCACCTCGCTCTACGTGTGAGTGCCGGGCCGAGGCCCGGATCGTCGGTGGTACCGAGTACGCTCCCGCGCACCGGTCTGCTCGGTGTGTACCCATGCCGTACATTCAGCCCGGGTCGCCGCAACCAGCGAGGGGATTTCGATGACCACTCCCTACGGCCAGCAGCCGCCGGGACAGCAGCCGCCGCCCGGATCCGGGCCCCCGCCGGGGGACGGGCAGCCGCAGTCACCGCAGGCGCAGCAGCCGTTCGGACAGCCGTCGGGAGAGCAGCCCTCGCCGTTCGGGCAGCAGCCTCAGCAAGGTGGCCAGCCTTCGCCCTTCGGGCAACAGCCGCAGCAGCCGCAGCAGGGTGACCAGTCTTCGCCGTTCGGGCAACAGCCGCAGCAGCCGCAGCAGGGTGACCAGTCTTCGCCGTTCGGGCAGCAGGCGCCGGGCGAACAGGCTTCGCCATTTGGGCAGCAGCCGCAGCAGGGTGACCAGTCTTCGCCGTTCGGGCAGCAGGCATCGGGCGAACAGGCTTCGCCGTTCGGGCAACAGCCGCAGCAGAGTGGCCAGTCTTCGCCGTTTGGGCAGCAGGCGCCGGGCGAACCGGCTTCGCCCTTCGGGCAACAGCAGCAGTCCCCGTTCGGCCAGCAGCCGGGCCAGCCGTTCGGCGCGCAGCCGCAGTCGCCGTTCGGCCAGCAGCCGGGGCAGCCGTCCCCGTTCGGGCAGCAGGGCCAGCCCTCGCCGTTCGGCCAGGCCGCCCAGTTCGGCCCGCAGACCGACTACGCCCACTGGGGCCTGCGCGCGGGCGCGACGCTCATCGACTTCGGCCCCATCGTCGTGCTGCCGATCATCGGCGCGATCATCTCGGCGGCGGGGCCCGAAACGCTCGGTCTGCTCATCGCCGGTCTCGGTTACCTCGCAGGCTTCGCTTGGACCGTCTACAACCGGTGGATCAGGATGGGCACCACCGGCCAGTCGCTCGGCAAGAAGATCCTGAAGATCAAGCTCGTCCGCGAGAGCGATGGGCAGCCGATCGGCCCGCTGATGGCCTTCGTCCGCGACCTGTGCCACAACCTCGACGGCTGGGTCTGCGGTCTCGGTTACCTCTGGCCGCTGTGGGACGAGAAGAACCAGACGTTCGCCGACAAGATCCTCAGCACCGTCGTCGTGCCGGGTGAGGCCGACGCCGCGCCCGCGTCGGCGCCGTTCGGCCAGTCGCCGGGATTCCCCGCGCCGCCGCAGCCGGCTTCGTCGTCGTTCCCCGCGCCGCCCTCGCCGTTCGGTCAGCATCCGCAGCAGCAGCCGTTCGGCGCGCCCCAGCAGTCCCAGCAGCCCCAGGCGTTCGGGCAGCAGCCGTCCCAGCCGTTCGGGCAGCAGACGCCGGGAACCGCGGCGCCGTCCGCGGAGTCCGAGCCTGGACCGGCCCTGGGCGAGGCCGAGCCGACGCAGGTCCTCCGCCCGGGACAGCAACCTCAGCAGGCGCCGTCCGGGTTCGACGAAGCCGAGCCGACGCAGAAGATCACCCCGGAGCAGCTGAGGCAGCAGTTGCCCGGAGCGGATGGGCCGAACGGGCCCGGAACACCGCAGAAGTAAGGAACGACCGGCGGGATCCACCCGTCGGGAAGCACGACACAAGTGGGGAACCCGATGACGAACCCGTACGGCCAGCAGCCCGGCCCCGGCCAGCAGCCCTATGGCCAGCAGCCTCAGCCCGGATACGGACCCCCGTCCGGCGCCACGCCCGCGCCGTACGGCCAGCCTTCCGGCCCGAACCCGATGCCGTACGGCCAGCCGGCACCGTACGGCCAGCCCTCGCCGTACGGTCAGCCCGCGCCCTACGGCGCCCCTGGCGGGATGCCCGGTGGCGGCGGTGACATCAACTCGATCCCGGACTACAAGGGCTGGGCGATCGGCTGCATCTTCCTCTGCTGGATCATCGCGATCTTCGCGATCATGAAGTCCAACGAGGTCAACACCTACAAGATGCAGGGCAACTACGCCGCCGCCATGGACGCGTCGAAGTCGACGAAGACCATGTGCATGATCGCCTCGATCATCGGCGGGGTCGGCTGCCTGTTCTCCATTCTCTGGATCGTCCTGGTCGCCGCGAGCATCTAGCCCGACCCGAAGCCGAAAGAACAACGAGGACCACTTTCATGACCAACCCCTACGGCCAGCAGCAGCCCTATGGACAGCAGCAGCCTGGCTATGGGCCGCCTTCCGGTGGCATGCCCGCTCCTTACGGGCAGCCCGCTCCGTACGGCCAGCCTTCCCCCTACGGCGCTCCGGGCGGTATGCCGGGCGGCGGTGGCGACATCAACGCCATCAAGGACTACAAGGGCTGGGCGATCGGCTGCATCTTCCTCTTCTGGATCATTGCGATCTTCGCGATCATGAAGTCCAACGAGGTCAACACCTACAAGATGCAGGGCAACTACGCCGCGGCCGCGGACGCGTCGAAGTCGACGAAGACGCTTTGCCTGATCGCCACGATCATCGGTGGCGTCGGCTGCCTGCTTTCGATCGTCTGGATCATCTTCGCCGTCATCCTGGCGACGAGCGCGTCGACCTACAGCTGCTACGGCAGCTACTGCTGATTTCGTTTCCGGGGCGCACCACCCCGATGTCGGTCCCAGGTGGGACGATGTCGGGGTGGTGAACCTCTATCGCGACACCGGAGTGGTGTTGCGGACGCACAAGCTGGGTGAGGCCGACCGGATCGTCACCCTGCTCACGCGGCGGCACGGCAAAGTCCGTGCGGTCGCGAAAGGCGTGCGTCGGACGTCATCGCGCTTCGGGGCGCGGCTGGAGCCGTTCGGCCACGTCGACGTCCAGTTCTACACCGGCCGCTCCCTCGACGTGATCACCCAGGTCGAGACGGTCGACGCCTTCGCGCTGCCGCTGGTGGCCGACTACCAGCGCTACACCGCCGCGAGCGCCATCGCCGAGACGGCGGACCGGTTGTCCGCCGAAGAGGGCGAGCCGGTGCTCAAGCTCTACATGCTCGTCGTCGGAGCGCTTCGCGCGCTCGCGGGCGGGGAACGGGACAGTTCCCTCATCCTCGACGCCTTCTTCCTGCGGGCCATGGCCTACGCAGGCTGGGCGCCCGCGATCACCGAATGCGCCCGCTGCGGCCTGCCCGGGCCGCACAAGGCGTTCAGCGTGTCCGCCGGCGGCTCGATGTGCCCGGATTGCCGGGTCCCAGGCTGTGTCCACCCCTCCCCGGAGGTGCTGACGCTGCTCGCGGCGCTCCTGCACGGCGAGTGGCCGGTGGCCGAGGCTTCGCAGCCGGTGCCGCGGCGGGACGCGTCCGGCCTGGTCGCGGCCCATCTGCAGTGGCATCTGGAGCGTCAGTTGCGGTCGCTGCCGCTGGTGGAGAGGCGTGCGCGGGAGACCAGCACGCAGGCGCAGTAGGGTCGCAGGCACAGGTTCGCTCGATCAGGAGGCTCGAAGGTGCTGCGCAGGGGACGCGAGAACAAGGCGTCACAATTCGAACTTCGCGCGCCGGAGCCGCACCCGTCCGGTGCCCGGCCGCCGGAGATCCCCAAGGAACTCCTCCCGAAGCATGTGGCGCTGGTGATGGACGGCAACGGCCGCTGGGCCAACCAGCGGGGACTGCCGCGGATCGAAGGCCACAAACGCGGTGAAGCGGTGATGATCGACGTCGCCAGCGGTGCCGTGGAGCTGGGCGTCAAATGGCTGTCGGTGTACGCGTTCTCCACCGAGAACTGGAAGCGGAGCCCGGAGGAGGTCCGCTTCCTGATGGGCTTCAACCGCGACACCATCCGCCGCCAGGTCGACTACCTCGGTTCGATCGGCGTCCGCATCCGCTGGGCGGGCCGCCGTCCCAAGCTGTGGGCGAGCGTCATCAAGGAACTGCAGGTCGCCGAGGAGAAGACCAAGCACAACACGGCGCTGAACATGACCATGTGCGTCAACTACGGCGGCCGCGCCGAGCTGGGCGACGCCATGCGCCGGATCGCCCACGACGTCGCCGACGGGAAGCTGAACCCGGACAAGGTCACCGAGAAGACCATCGGGAAGTACCTGTACCAGCCCGACATGCCGGACGTGGACCTGTTCCTGCGTCCGTCGGGGGAGCAGCGCACGTCGAACTTCCTGCTCTGGCAGTCGGCCTACGCCGAGATGGTCTACCAGGACACGCTCTTCCCGGACTTCGACCGCACCCACCTGTGGCGGGCCTGCCTCGAGTTCGCGAAACGGGACCGCCGCTTCGGCGGGGCCATCGACAAGGCTTCCGAAGGGAAGGCATGACTACCGAAGCAGCCGACACGGCGGCGTTGCTGACGTCGGCACGGGAAGCCCTCGAGCGCTATCTCGAAGTCCACGTCGACGACGACGGCGCGCTGACCTTCTCGCACGCGGACGTCCCGTGCGTCATCCAGGCGACCCGGCTGGCCGAAGGCCTCACCGTGCTGAGCCTGACCTGTGTCGTCGCCTGGGACCTGCCGGACGACCCGGCGATCGCGGCCTCGGCGGCGGAACGCGCCGGACAGGGCCTGTTCGGGACGCTCGGTGTCGTGCGTTCGGAGAAGGGCATCGACATCACGCTGAGGTACGCGTTCCCGGCCGAGGGCATGGATCCCTCGCCGCTCGGAACGCTGCTCATGCTGGTCGTCTCGACGGCGTCGCAGCTGCGTTCGGACCTGCTGGGGACCGCTCCCGGGGAGTGACCGCCGGAACGCTGGGTCACCTGGCATCATCGCGCGCATGGAAACCATTTCCAGGAGCGCCCCGGAGCGGAAGCCGGCCCGGCGGTTCAAGATCACCTCGATCGAGGTGCTCTGCGCGATCCTGCTGATCGCGATCCTCGGGCAGAGCTGGCTCCAGCAGGTGTTCGACGTGCCCGCGCTGCGGACCGGCTCGACGGTGTTCGTGGCGGTCTGCGTGCAGGCGTTGCCGTTCCTGGTGCTCGGGGTGCTGATCAGCGGCGCGATCGCGGCGTTCGTGCCGGCGCGGGTGCTGGAGAAGGTGCTGCCTCGCCGGGCCGGTGCGGCGGTCGGTGTCGCGGGGCTGGCCGGGGTCGCCCTGCCGGGTTGTGAATGCGCGTCGGTGCCGGTCGCGCGGCGGCTGATCGGGCAGGGTGTCGTGCCCGCGGCCGCGCTGACGTTCCTGCTGGCCGCGCCCGCGGTGAACCCGGTGGTGCTGGTCGCCACCGCGGTGGCGTTCCCCGGGAACCCGGAGATGGTGTTCGCCCGGTTCGCCGGTTCGCTCGCCACGGCGATGGTGATGGGCTGGCTGTGGGCGAAATGGGGCAAGCTCGACTGGATCGCGGAGCGCGCCTTGCGGCGTCTTCCCGAGGTCCAGCACGGCTCGCGCTGGAAGACCTTCGCCGAAACCGCGCGGGCGGACCTGGTCGAGGCGGGCGGGTTCCTGGTGCTCGGTGCGATGATCGCCGCCGCGATGAACGTCCTGGTACCCGCGAAGTGGTTCGGGGTGCTGGGGGAACAGATCGTGCTCGGCGTGCTGGTGATGGCCGTGCTCGCCGTCGTGCTGGCGCTGTGCAGCGAGGCCGACGCCTTCGTCGCCGCGTCGCTGACCGCGATGCCGCTGCTGCCGAAGCTGGTGTTCCTGGTGGTCGGGCCCGCGATCGACGTGAAGCTGTTCGCGTTGCAGACCGGTACCTTCGGCAAGTCGTTCGCGCTGCGGTTCGCGCCCGTGACGTTCGTGGTCGCGCTGTCCTGCGCGGTGGTCTCGGGTGTGCTGATCCTCGGAGGTGGCGCGTGAAACGCGAGACCCAGAACATCCTGCTGATCCTGCTCGGCGGGGCGCTGCTCAAGATCACGATCAACGGCGACTACCTGCGCTACGTCAAACCCGCGCAGCAGCCGTGGATCATCGCCGGCGGCGCGGTGATGGTCGCGCTGGGCGCGGTCGCGATCGTCCGCGACCTGCTGGCCGCGCGGGCCGCCGCCGTCGTGTCCGGGCACGTCCACGCGCACGAGCACAACACCCGGTCGGCCTGGTTGCTGATGGTGCCGGTGCTGGCCGTGTTCCTGGTCGCGCCGCCCGCGCTGGGCGCCGATTCGGTGACCCGCACGGAGGCCAGGGCGCCGCAAAGCGCTTCGGCGAGCAACGCGGCCGCCTTCCCGCCGCTGCCCGCCGGGGACGTGGTCCCGTTGGAGGTCAACGAGTTCGTCAGCCGGGCGGGCTGGGATTCCAGCGGCTCGCTGAACGGGCGGACGGTGCGGCTGTCCGGGTTCGTGGTGCACAACGAGGGCAACACGATGCTGGCCAGGATGGTGATCGGCTGCTGTGCCGCCGACGCCTACCCGATCACCGTGCGGATGGTGGGCGAGGGCGCGTCGGGCTTCGGGGACGACACCTGGCTGGAGGTCACCGGGACGGTCGTGCCGGGGACCGCGGTGCGGGAGAACAGCTATATGCCGGACTTGACGCTCACGTCGGTGCGGCAGGTGCCGGCGCCGAAGGACCCGTACGAGTACTGATCCCGCTAAGCCCTCGTGAGTGGTAAGGACGGTTCTAACCGTCCTTACCACTCACGAGGGCCCAGCTGTCAGTGGTTCGAGCAGGTACCGACGATCTCCACGGTGTGGCTGATGTCGGAGAAGCCGTGCTCCGAGGCGATCTTCTCGGCCCACCGCTCCACGGCCGGTCCCTCGACCTCGACGGTGCTGCCGCAGATCCGGCACACGAGGTGATGGTGGTGGTGCGACGAGCAGCGCCGGTAGATGGCCTCGCCGGTGTCGGTGCGCAGAACGTCGATCTCGCCGGCCTCCGAGAGCGACTGCAGCGTCCGGTACACCGTGGTGAGCCCGATACCGTCGCCGCGTTTGCGCAGCTCGTCGTGCAGTTCCTGGGCGGAACGGAAGTCGTCGATCTCCTTGAGCAGCTCCACCACGGCGGCCCGCTGTTTCGTCGACCGGCGTCCCGGCACCGGCGCGGAACTGTTGGCCGTCGTCGGACTCATGCTCACTTCCCCTCCTGAACGTGGGCTACGGCGTCCACCACGATATGCGCAAGGTGATCGTCGACCAGCCGGTACACCACCTCACGGCCGCGTCGCTCACCCTGTACGACCCCCGCGGTCTTCAGTACCCGCAGGTGCTGGCTGATCAGCGGCTGCGCGACATCGAGCGTGTCCACCAGTTCGTGGACGCATCGGTCCGCGTTACGCAGCTGCAGCACGATGGCGATGCGCACGGGGGCGGCGAGGGCCCGGAGCAGGTCACCCGCGTCCGCGAGCACGGCGGGCGATGCCGGCACGGCGGGTTCGGCGGGGGGACGGGCGGACGAATGCGGTCCGGGGTCCTCCGCGAGGCCCGCGGCGGCCGAATCCGGGGTCACCGTAGCCATCGCGGCCTCCAAGTCCATCATGATTTCCGAAGTCATTGCCAGTAACAGTCCAGTCCATCTTAGTGTTCCCGTCCCGGCTGGTCTGTTCGCCGACCGGGCGACCACTTGGCGGCGACGTTACTGCTCCATTCGGGTGACTTCGCGAAGAAATGACCATTCCGCTTCGCATGTCGTCGCCAACGGTGCAAGGTTGTCGCGGAGCGTTTCGTCGCTTCACACTGACGACCGCGCTCTGAGTGCCCGGAGAAGGCAGTGGGGAGACATGACTCGTTTCGTGACGAAGCTGGCCGCCGCGACGGCGGCCGTCGCTTTGGCGTCGGTTCCGGGGCTGGCCTCGGCGCAGACGACGAAGGCCGTCGATGAGAAGACCGGCCCCGTGTCGTTCGCGAACGTGGCGTCGGTGCGGATCGGGAACCCGGGATCGCTGATCACCGAGACCCAGCGTTCGCCGTTGACGCCCGGCCAGTCGAAACTCTCCCCGGACCGCACCGTCGTCCCGCGTGACGCCGGCGAGCAGGGCACCCTCGGTGACAAATGGGCCATCAACCTGGGCCGCTACGGCGCGCAGAGCCCGTTCCCGGCCGGGATCGCCAGCCGTGATCACAACGTGGTCGCCGCGCTGCAGCAGACCACGGTCCCGACGGCGGTCGCGGAAAGCAACTACGCCCTGATCGACAACGGGCGCGGCGGCGCGAAGCCGCTCGACAACACCGTGCTGGTGCTCGAAGGCGCGAAGAGCTCGGTCGACTGTGCCGCGCCGGGCAAGGCGACGTCGTCGACCAGCGTCGGCAAGATCTGGGTGCGGGGCGAGAACGGCGACCTCAAGCCGTCCGGTGCTTCGGGGGTCGACGTCAAGGGACTCAAGCTCGGTCCGCCGTCGATGATCAAGAACGAGAGCCTCAGCAAGGACAAGACCACCTCCGACCTGACCGTGACACGCGTGACCGCCTTCGACCAGCTCATCCGGCAGGACGGCTGGCGCGCCGGCGACGTGACCGCGGTCGCGGGCTGGAAAGTGGACATCGTCACGCACGTGCGCGACGAGACGGGCAAGGATCTGCGCGAGGCCCGCACGACGGTCGTGCTCGGCGGCGTGAGCTGCGCGATCCCGAGGAACTTCGTGGCGAAGCCCGCCGGTGGTACGGGACCGGGCGCGGCGCCCGAGCAGCCCGCGGTGCCGGGGACGGTGCCCGCGGGCGGTATCCCGCCGCAGGCCGAGGACTCGACGCGGACCGTGGTCGGGCTCGGGCTGCTGGGCGGCGGCATCCTCGTCGGCGCCGCGGCCATGCTGATGCTTCGCCGTCGCAAGCCCGCGCCGCTGCGGGAGAAGTAGCGGCCCGTGCGGCCCTGGCTGGCGGGACTGTCCGCCGTGGTCACCGCGATCGCCATCTCAGCGGGCGTGGTCGTGCTGACCTGGATCCCGCCGGAACCGCCGGCGGTGTCGTTCGCCGAACCCGCGGTCATGCCGGGTGAGGACGGTGCTCCCTTGGCGCTGCCCGCCGACAGTTCGAAACGGGGGCAGCGGCCCGGCACGATCCGCCTGCCCGAAGGCGGGTCGGCGAGACTCGTCCGGTCCGAGGTCACCGCTCAGGGTGTCCTCCCGATCCCGCGCGGTCTCGGCGACGCGGCGTGGTGGGGTGTGCGGCTCGGCGCGGAAGCGGGGACGTCGCTGATCTCCGGGCACGTCAACTGGGGTGGCGTCAAAGGGCCGTTCGACGAGCTGTGGCGGATGCGCGAGGGCCAGGAGGTGGCCGTCAGCGACGCGGCGGGCGGTATCTGGGTCTATCGCGTGCGCGAGGTCGTCACCGTGCACAAGAACGACCTGCCCGCGCAGGCGGCGAAGCTGTTCGCGCAGAGCGGGCCGCATCGGCTGGTGCTGGTCACCTGCGGCGGCGACTACCTCGGGGGTACGGACGGTTACCGGGACAACCGGGTCATCGTCGCGACTCCCGTTTCCGGGCCGCCCGCCTGATTCCCGCTTTTCGTCCTCTGAATGCGGGAAGTCGGTGCAACCACTCGCGGCTCGCGTCGCGTGTCTAGCGACACCGGCCGCTCCGGCGGCTTGACGCGAGCAAGGAGTAATACCCGATGGTGGGACAGATCGACGACGGCACGGCGAGCGAGGAGCGGCCGAAAAAGCGCTCCAGCCTGGGGTTGATCCTCATCGGCGCCGCGATCTTCGTGGTGGCGGCCGTGGTCTCGGTGCTGGTGTTCACCGGAAAGAGTGATCCTGTCGTCGCGGCCGCCCCCGGTCAGGCGGACACGTCGGCGGGACAGCAGGCGCAGACTCCGGCCGACACGGGACAGGCGCCCGGCACGGTCCGGCTCCCCGGTGGCGGCACGGCGAAACTGATCCGCAAGGAACTGACCGCGGACGGGACCCTCCCCATCCCCGAGGGTCTCGACGAAGCCACCTGGTGGGGCGCGAAACTGGGCGCCGACCAGGGTGCTTCCCTGCTTTCCGGGCATGTGAACTGGAAGGGGAAGAAGGGCCCGTTCGACGAACTTTGGCGGCTCAAGACCGGTCAGCAGGTCGACGTCGTCGACACCGACGGCGGCAAGTGGGTCTACAAGATCGGCGAGGTCGTCACCGTGCACAAGACGAAGCTCGCCGAACAGTCGGAGAAGCTGTTCGGACCGGACGGGCCGCATCGGCTGGTGCTGGTCACCTGCGGCGGCGAGTACGTCGGCGGGACCGACGGTTACGAGGACAACCGCATCGTCACCGCCTCGTTGGTCAGCAGGCCCTGAGCGGTCCGACCTCGCCGGAGGTCGTGCGGGGACGGGCGGTTAGTCTGGTCCTTCTAGTCCATACCCGTCCCCGCATGCTTCGGAGCGTGGAGTGCCCGCCAACACCATTGAGACCGTCGTCAGCCTGTGCAAGCGTCGAGGCTTCGTTTTCCCGTGTGGAGAGATCTACGGCGGTACCAAGTCGGCGTGGGACTACGGGCCCCTCGGTGTCGAACTCAAGGACAACATCAAGCGCCAGTGGTGGAAGACCGTCGTGCAGAGCCGCGACGACGTCGTCGGCCTCGACTCCTCGGTCATCCTGCCGCGCCAGGTGTGGGTCGCGTCGGGTCACCTCGACGTCTTCACCGACCCGCTGATCGAATGTCTGTCCTGCCACAAGCGTTTCCGCGCCGACCAGCTGGCCGAGGACTTCTCCGCCCGCTCGGGCAAGGAGGTGTCCGAGGACGACCTGTCCGAGGTGCCGTGCCCGAACTGCGGCACCCGCGGGCAGTACACCGCGCCGCGTGACTTCAACATGATGCTCAAGACCTACCTCGGCCCGGTCGAGTCCGAGGAGGGCGTGCACTACCTCCGCCCGGAGACCGCGCAGGGCATCTTCATCAACTTCCTCAACGTGCAGACCGCGGCGCGCAAGAAGCCGCCGTTCGGCATCGGCCAGATCGGCAAGTCGTTCCGGAACGAGATCACGCCGGGCAACTTCATCTTCCGCACGCGCGAGTTCGAGCAGATGGAGATGGAGTTCTTCGTCGAGCCGGGCGAGGACGAGACCTGGCACCAGTACTGGATCGACGCGCGCACCGAGTGGTACAAGGACCTCGGGATCAAGGCGGACAACCTCCGTCTTTACGAGCACCCGAAGGAAAAGCTCTCCCACTACTCGAAGCGCACCGTCGACGTCGAGTACCGCTTCGCGTTCAACGCCGGCCAGGAATGGGGCGAGCTCGAAGGCATCGCGAACCGCACCGACTTCGACCTCACGACGCACTCGAACCACTCCGGTGTCGACCTGTCGTTCTTCGACCAGGCCACGAAGCAGCGGTTCCGCCCGTTCGTCATCGAGCCTGCGGCCGGTGTCGGCCGGTCGATGATGGCGTTCCTCGTCGACGCCTACCACGAGGAAGAGGTGCCGAACGCCAAGGGCAGCACCGACACCCGCGCGGTGCTCAAGCTGGACTACCGGCTCGCGCCGTTCAAGGTCGCCGTGCTCCCGTTGTCGCGCAACGCCGACCTCACGCCGAAGGCGCGCGACGTCGCCGCGGCGCTGCGCAAGCACTGGAACGTCGACTTCGACGACGCCGGCGCGATCGGCCGCCGCTACCGGCGCCAGGACGAGATCGGGACGCCGTACTGCGTCACCGTCGACTTCGACTCGCTCAACGACCACGCGGTGACCGTGCGGGAGCGCGACACCATGGCGCAGGAGCGGGTCGCGATCGACAAGCTGGAGTCCTATCTGGCGGGGCGCCTGATCGGCGCCTGAGTTCCGTTTTTTGCGCGTGAAGGCCCCCTTCCCTCGGCTCAGCCGAGGGAAGGGGGCCTTCACGCGCTATACCCCTGACAACTGTCACCCCCAGGTCGTGACGCGCGGCCCAAGGCCGGGACGCCCCCGCGCGACAAGCTCTGAGTATGCGAGAACAAGACATCACCGCGGGGGCGGCGGTCCGGCTTTCCGGGCTGCGTAAGCACTATGGGGACGTCCACGCCGTCGACGGTGTGGACCTGACGATCGCGCCGGGCGAGGTGGTCGCCCTCCTCGGCCCCAACGGCGCGGGCAAATCCACCACGGTCGACATGATCCTGGGGCTCTCGAAACCCGATGCCGGCACCGTGACCGTCTTCGGGCGGGAGCCGGGTGACGCGGTCGGCGACGGGATGATCGGCGCGATGCTGCAGGGCGGCGCGCTCGTCGAGGATCTCACGGTCGCGGAGACCCTCGGCATGGTCGCGGCGCTGCATCGCGAGCCGATGCCCGTGCGCGAGGCGTTGCGCCGCGCCGGGATCGAGGACATCGCGAACCGGCGCTCCACCAAGCTTTCCGGTGGGCAGAAGCAGCGCGTGCGGTTCGCCGTCGCGCTCGTGAGCGACCCCGATCTGCTGATCCTCGACGAGCCGACCGCCGCGATGGACGTCGGCACGCGCCGCGAGTTCTGGAAGTCCATGTACGAGTACACGAACTCCGGCCGCACCGTCCTGTTCGCGACCCACTATCTCGAAGAGGCCGAAGAGTTCGCCGACCGGGTCGTGCTGATGCGGTCGGGCCGGATCGTCGCGGACGGTTCGGTCGCGCAGGTCCGTGCGCTGGCCGGGGGGCGCACGATCCGCGCGGCGGTGCCCGCGGCGGCGGAGCCGGTGATCGCGGCGCTGCCCGCGGTCACCGGCTTCGAACTCCGCGCCGGCCGTGTGGCGATCTCCAGTTCCGATTCCGACGCGACGCTGCGGGCGTTGCTGAGCCACGTACCCGAAGCCCACGACATCGAGATCAGCGCCGTCGGCCTCGAAGGCGCGTTCCTTTCCCTGACGACCAGCGAGGAAGCCGTCCGATGAACCCGACCTACCTCAAGACCGAGATCGTCCGCACCTTCCGTTCGACCAGGTTCGTGCTCTTCGCCGTCGCCTTCCCGGTATTGATGTTCCTGTTGCAGGCCAACGTCTTCGCCGCGGGTGAAGTGAACATCGCGGGTGTGATCATGGTCAATATGATGGCCTTCGGGGCCTTTTCCGCCGCGATGACGAGCGGCACGAAACTCGCCATCGAGCGGTCCACCGGCTGGCAGCGCCAGCTGCGGCTGACGCCGTTGACCGGCGCCGGTTACCTCGGCGGCAAGGCGCTCTCGGCGATGCTCGTCGCCCTGCCGGCGCTGCTCGTCGTCCCGCTGGTCGGTGTCCTCTTCCAGGGTGTCCATCTCGACGCCGCCGGCTGGCTGCGGCTCGTGGCGGGTATCTGGCTCGGCGCGATCCCGCTGGTGCTGCTCGGCCTCCTGCTCGGTCAGTTCGGCACGCCGGAGTCGATGCAGCCGCTGAACATGATCGTCATGATGGGCATGGGTTTCCTCGGCGGCCTGTGGATCCCGATCGACGGGATGCCGTCGTGGATGGCTGACGTCGCTCAGTTGACGCCGACGTACTGGCTGATCCAGCTGGTCCGCCCGGTCGTCACCGACCATCTCACCGTGAGCCTCCCGGCCGCGCTCGGTGTGCTGGCGGCGTGGACCGCGATCCTCGGGACGCTCGTGATCAGGCGTTACCGTAAGGACAGTGCGCGGGTCTGAGAAGGGTGAACCGGTGAACGAGTACCCGGGCAGGGTGAGAACGGGGTTGGGCGACCGGGAGAACTGGTGGTCGGACATGCCGCCGCGGACCGGGCGGGGGCCCCGGCCCGGACGGTGGGCGATTCTCGGGACCGCCTGCGTCCTGCCGAGCTTCATCCCGGCGCTGGTCGAGCTGACCACCCACGGGATCACCCCGGACAAGCTGGTGATCGTCGGTCTCCTGATCGCCTACGGCGCCTGCTATCTGCTGTTCCCGCTCGTCCTGCGGCCTTCCCGGCGGAAGACGACCTACGTCTTCTCGGTGGTGATGCTGCTCCTCGGTCTCGCCCTGGTGTTCCTGCACGACAACAACCCGTACGTCCTGATCTACGCCACGGCGGTGCTGGCCTTCACGCTGCCGCCGGCGTGGGCGTTGATCCTGGACGGCGGCGCCCTGCTGCTGGTGCTGGCCGTCCACCTGGCCGTCGGGAAGGACGATTTCGGCGACCTTGTGGCGGTCGCCTCGATCACCGCGGCGATGTTCTTCATGGCGAACCTGGTCCGGGCGGTGCGGAAACTGGAGGCGGCGAACCAGGAGATCGCGACGCTCGCGGTGGCGGGCGAACGCGAACGCCTGGCGCGGGATCTGCACGACATCCTCGGCCACAGCCTCACCACCATCACGGTCAAGGCGGGGCTCGCCCGCCGGATCCTGGAGAGCGGCAAGGACGACCCCCGCGCGCTGCAGGAGATCCGCGAGGTCGAGGGCCTGACCCGCAGCGCGCTCTCGGACATCCGGGCCACGGTCTCCGAATATCGCGAGGTGTCGCTGTCGGCGGAGGTCGCCGGGGCGCGGGCGGCATTGCGGGCGGCTGAGATCGACGCGGATTTGCCGCACGCGGTGGACAACGTCGATCCCGCCCTGCAGCGCACTTTCGGTTACGTGCTGCGGGAAGCGGTCACCAACGTGATCCGGCATTCCGGGGCGAAACGGGTGAAAGTCCGCTTCGGCAGGACCTGGCTGGAAGTCGAGGACGACGGTGCCGGCGGCGAGGCGGCGGCGGGCAACGGCCTGCGCGGTCTCACCGAACGGTTGGACGCGGTCGGCGGGACCTTGACCGCCACCACGCCGCCTGGGGGAGGATGGCTCCTCCGGGCGGAGGTACCCGAGTCCGCCTTCCGGAGCGGCGCGCCCGCGCCACTCTCCGAACCCACGGGAGGCCGCGCGTGATCCGGGTCCTGCTCGCCGACGACCAGGCGATGGTGCGCGGGGCGTTGGCCACCGTGCTCGGCCTGGAAGCCGACATCGAGGTGGTCGCCCAGGTCGGCTCGGGTGACGAAGTGCTCCAGCGGGCGAAGGAGACCGCCCCGGACGTCGCGCTGCTGGACGTCCAGATGCCGGGCAAGGACGGTCTCGAAGCCGCCGCCGAGCTGCACGGCGCGCTTCCGCTGTGCCGGATCATCATCTGCACCACCTTCGGCAGGCCCGGCTATCTCTCGCGGGCGATGGCCGCGGGGGCCGTGGGGTTCGTCGTCAAGGACGCTCCGCCGGAGCAGCTCGTGGACGCCGTCCGGCGGGTCCACGGCGGGCTCCGGGTGGTCGATCCCGCACTCGCCGCGGAATCGCTCGCCACTGGCGCGAGCCCGCTCACCGGACGCGAACACGACGTCCTCAGAGCCGCCAAGGACGGCCGCACGGTGGCCGACATCGCCCGTGGGCTGCACCTTTCCGAAGGGACCGTGCGCAACCATCTTTCGGCCGCGATGGGCAAGACCGGGGCGAGGACCCGGGCCGAGGCGGTACGGCTCGCGGAAGAGCACGGCTGGCTCTGAGATCGACTCCCCGCTCTGCGAGAATCACCCACGTGAGTACCGCCGAACGGACGAAACCGACTCGCGCGAACTGGCTTCGCCGGATAGTGGCGGGATTCCTGCTGGTCGTCGTCGCGGTGATCGGCGGAACGGCGTTCCGGGTCTGGCAGGTCGCGCGTGAGGACGTGCGCGACCGGGCCGATGTCATCGTGGTGCTCGGCGCGGCCCAGTACAACGGCAGGCCGTCGGAGATCTTCCAGGCCCGGTTGGCCAAGGCGAAGACGCTGTACGACCAGGGCGTGGCGAAGGTGATCGTCACCGCGGGCGGCAAGAAGGCGGACGACAACTACACCGAGGCGCACGCGGGTGCGCAGTGGCTGCGCAAACGCGGCGTTCCCCCGTCGGCGACACTGCCGGTCGGCGAGGGCAGCGACACGCTGCGGAGCCTCCGCGCGGTCGCCGAGCAGGTGCAGAAACGGGGCTGGAAGACCGCCGTGCTGGTCAGCGACCCGTGGCACTCCTTCCGCGCGCGGGTGATGGCCGACGACCTCGGGCTCGAGACCTGGACGTCGCCCACCCATCGCGGCCCGATCGTGCAGACCCGTGAGACGCAGGCGCGCTACATCGTCCGCGAGACCGGCGCGCTGCTGTACTACCGCCTCACGAAGTCGCCGGCGGACAGTCTGTTCGGTACCGGCGAGGTCTGACGCCCGATAAGTGTCGGTGAGCACGTTTAGTCTGGTCGGGTGGACACCTACACCGAGGCCGACAGGGCGCGCCTGCTGCCCGAGCGGCCCAAGGGCGCGGCGTTGGAAGGCGCCGCGGACGGGCGGAGCGCCTTCGCGCGTGATCGCGCCCGAGTGCTGCACTCGGCCGCGCTGCGCCGGCTGGCGGGCAAGACCCAGGTGGTCGGCCCGGGTGAAGGGGCCGAGGTCAGCGGTGTGCCCCGCACGCGGCTGACACATTCGCTGGAGGTCGCGCAGATCGGCAGGGGTATCGCGGACGAGCTGGGCGCGGATCCGGACCTGGTGGACACGGCGGGCCTCGCGCACGACATCGGGCATCCGCCGTTCGGGCACAACGGCGAGCGCGCGCTGAACGAGGTCGCCCACCCCTGCGGTGGTTTCGAGGGCAACGCGCAGACACTCCGGATCCTGACCAGGCTGGAGCCCAAGGTCCTGCTCGAAGGGGGGCTCGTCGGCGGGCTGAACCTCACCCGCGCCTGTCTCGACGCCTCGATGAAGTACCCGTGGCAACGTGAAGAAGGCAATGCGAAGTACGGCGTCTACGCCGACGACGCCGAGGTGTTCGCGTGGGTCCGGGAAGGGGCGCCGGAGCGCCGCACCTGCCTGGAAGCGCAGATCATGGACTGGTCCGACGACGTCGCCTATTCCGTGCACGACGTCGAAGACGGAGTGCTTGCCGGGCGGATCTCGTTGCGCGTGCTGGCCGACCCGGAGGAACGCGCGGCGGTGGCCGAGGCGGCGCGGCGGTTTTCGCACCGGTCGCAGTCCACTTTGGAGGGTGCGGCGAAGGAACTGCTCGACCTGCCGGTGGTCGCCGAGCTCAGCGAACCGGGGCTCGACGGGTCGCTCAAGGCTCAGGTCGCGTTGAAGCGGCTGACGAGCGAGCTGGTCGGCCGGTTCGCGACGGCCGTCGTCGGCGCGACACGGCAGGTGTACGGCGAAGGGCCGTTGAGCCGCTACGCCGCGCGGCTGGTCATCCCGGAGCAGGTCGCGGCCGAGGTCGCGTTGCTCAAGGCGCTCGCGCTGCGGTACGTGATGAGTGACAAGCGGCGTCTCGCGATGCAGGACGGCCAGCGCCAGATGCTCGGCGAGCTGGTCGTCGCGCTGTGCCGCCGCGCGCCCGATTCGCTGGACGGCCTGTTCCTGCCCGCGTGGGAGGCCGCCTCGGACGACGCGGCCCGGCTGCGCGTGGTCGTCGACCAGGTGGCGTCGCTCACGGACGCGCAGGCCTACGCGTGGCACGCCTGGCATACGGGCCGCCACGGCTGAGTCCTCGTGAGTGGTAAGGACGGTTCTAACCGTCCTTACCACTCACGAGGACTCAGCCGACGTTGCGAAAGCCACTTTCGCAACGTTGAAGGTTGCGAAAGTGGCTTTCGCAACGCCGGGGGAGTCGGTGACCGGCCCAGCGGCCGCCGAGCATGTCGCGAAAGCCACTTTCGCGACGTCTGGTGTCCCGAAAGTGGCTTTCGCGACATGCCTTCACCTGCTCGCCCGCACGGCCGGGCAGGTCGCCGCCAACCGCGTCGCCCGACGGTCGCCTCGGCGCCGCCCCGCGGACAAGGCGGAACTTTCGGACAGGAGACGGGCGGCCCCGTCCACGGTACGGTCTGCGGCATGGGCGCTGTCGAAAGCCACCTCCGGTTTGGTCTGGACCTCTATCGGGTGCTGGCGAGCCGCGCGGAGAACGCGTGCTTCTCGCCGTACTCGATCGCGAGCGCGCTCGGCCTGGTGACCCAGGCCGCCAAGGGCAAGACCAGAGAAGAGCTGATCGCGCTGCTCGGCGACCCGGACGAGCTGGCCGACCTGCTGGGCAAGGCCTCGTCGCTGCTCGACGACGGTCCCGAACTCGCGGTCGCGAACACGCTCTGGGCCTGGGACGGGCTCCCGCTCGAGGACTCCTTCCGCGAGGAGCTCGCCACCTGGCCGGGCGGGAAGGTCGAAAGCGCCCCGTTCGGCGACGATCCGGAGGCCGCGCGGCGGCTGATCAACGCCGACGTCGCCGAGGCCACCCGCGAACTGATCCCCGAACTGCTGAAGCCGGGGACCGTCGCGCGGGACACCGTCGCCGCGATCGTCAACGCCCTGTATCTCAAAACCGCCTGGACCAACCCGTTCTCGAGTGACAACACCGCGCCCGCCGACTTCCACGCGCCGTCCGGCACCCGTACGGTGCCGACGATGTGGCTCGAAAAGCAGCTCGACCACACCCACGAGGACGGCTGGCAGGTCGTCCGCCTCGGTGCCGAGGGCGGGGTGGAGGCGATCGTCCTGCTGCCGGACGGCGATCTCGACGACGCCGAGCTCGACGCGGGCAAGCTGGCGCGGCTGCTGGAGAACACGCGGTCCAAGACCATCGCCCTGTCGCTGCCGAAACTCGACCTCGACGTCGACAGCCCGCTGACGGCGAAACTCCAGGAACTCGGTGTGCGGACGATGTTCACCGCCGGCGCCGACCTCACCGGGCTCGCCGACGACGACCGGCTCGAAGTGTCCGAGGTCGTCCACCAGTCCGTGCTCCGCATCGACGAACAAGGCCTCGAAGGCGCCGCCGCGACGGCGGTGCTGATGCGATTGACGTCGCTCATCGTCGACGAACCGCTCGAAGTCGCCGTCGATCGGCCGTTCCTTCTGCTCGTCAGGCACGCCTCGACGGGTGTGATCTACTTTCTCGCCCGCGTAGTCGAGCCGTGAGGACGGTCAGTGAGTCTTTTCCAGGCTGAGGCTGAGGCGATGGAGAGCGAGAAGACTCCCACGAGACCCCGCCGGTTCGCCGCCGCCGACGCCGCCATCATGGGCGGCTTCCTGCTGTTCGCCTTCCTGCTCTACAACGGGCTCTGGCTCGACCTCGAGGAGGGCTATCTCTGGAACAGCGCGTCGGACCAGAACCTGTGGGAGTGGTTCTTCTCCGTCACCGCGGACAACGTGCTGCATCTGAGGAATCCGCTCAGCACGCATTTCCAGAACAATCCGCTCGGCGTGAACCTGATGGCCAACACGGCCATGCTCGGCATCGGCATCCCGCTCGCGCCGGTCACGCTGACCTTCGGCCCGACGGTCACCTGGGCCATCGCGCTCACCGGTGGTCTCGCCGGCACCGCGGCCGCCTGGTACTGGGTGTTCTCGCGGCATCTGGTCACCCACCGGGTCGGCGCGGCCATCGGCGGCGCCTTCGTCGGTTTCGCCCCGCCGATGATCTCGCACGGCAACGCGCACCCGAACTTCGTCGCGTGGTTCGTCCTGCCGTTCATCGCGCTGCTGGTCTTCAAGATCGCGCGCGGCGAACGCCCCGTCCGCAACGGGATCTTCCTCGGCCTGCTGGCGGCGTACCAGATCTTCCTCGGCGAGGAACCGCTGCTGATCTTCGCGATGGCGTTCGCGATCTTCGCCATCGCCTACTTCGCGACGAACCACCGCGAGTTCCCGCCGATGGCGAAACCGCTGGGGATCGGCGTCGGCATCGGGGTCCTCGTGGCGCTCGTGCTGTGCGCTTTCCCGCTGTGGTGGCAGTTCTTCGGCCCGCAGAGCTACCAGGCGATCGAGCACGGCCCGGTGGGGAACGACACGGCCGCGTTCACGCGGTTCGCGACGCAGTCGGTCGCCGGGCAGCCGCAGGCGGCCGCGGACGTGTCGATGAACCGCACCGAGGAGAACGCCTTCTTCGGCTGGCCGTTGATCGTGCTGATGGTCGTCATCACCGTCTGGCTGTGGCGCGAGGCGTTCGCGCGGGCGCTGGCGATCTCCATGTTCGTGATGGCTTGGCTCTCGCTCGGCGTGCAGATCATCGTGGTGCACGAGGAAACCGGGATCCCGGGACCGTGGAAGCTCTTCTCGGAGCTGCCGCTGTTCGAGTCGCTGCTGGAATCGCGGCTCGCGATGGGCTGCATCCCGCTGATCGGCGCGCTGCTGGCGTTGGCCACCGAGCGCGTCTACGCGGTCGCGTCGAAACTCCCCGAAGTGCCGGGGGAGCGGCGATTCCCGTTGCGGCTGCTGTGGATCGGCGTCGTCATCGCGGTCCTGCTGCCGATCGCGCCGACGCAGCTGATCGTCAAGGAACGGCCGCCGACACCGCGGTTCCTCGCCGACGGCACCTGGCGGAGCTACGTCGCGCCCGGCGGGACCGTGGTACCCGTGCCGTTGCCGAGTTCCGGCGAATCCGAACCGCTGCACTGGCAGATCGACGCGGGACTCGGTTATTCGATGCCGGAGGGCTACTTCGTCGGGCCGAGCGGCCCGGACGACAAACGCGGCCGCTACGGCGCCGTCCAGCGGCCGACGTCGGTCATCTTCGACCAGATCAAGCAGACCGGCGTACCGGCGACGATCACCGAATCGCAGCGGGTGCAGGCGCTGGAGGATCTGCGGTACTGGAACGCCGACGTGCTCGTGCTGATCCCGCGCGAACACCAGGACGCCTTCCGGACCACTGTGGACCTGCTGCTGCGGAAACCCGCCGAGTTCGTCGACGGCGTCTGGGTGTGGGACGTCCGGACGATCACGCCCTGAGGCCGGCTCGGCTCGCGGACCACCGCGAGCCCACCGGCATCGCCAGGTGCGCGTTGACCCGGACCGTCCCGCTGCCGAGCCGAGCCGCGACTTCGGCGGCGTACTCCTCGTCCGCGCCCCACACCGAACCGCACAAGCCGGGCGCCGTGGCGTTCGCCAGCCCGACCGCTTCGTCCACTGTGGAGCATCGGACGACCGGCAGCACCGGGCCGAACTGTTCCTCGGTCACGACTCGCATCCCGTCGTGCGCCTCGGCGAGGATCGCCGGGGCGAAGAAGTACCCGGGCCCGTCGAGCGGTCCGCCGGTCACGATCCGCGCGCCGTCCGCCCGCGCCTCGTCGGTGAGACCGGTGACGCGGTCGTACCGCGGCCGGTTGTTCACCGGGCCGAGCTGCGTTCCGGGCGTCCGTCCGTCACCGACCACCACTCGCGCCGCCACGGCCGCGAGCGCCTCGACGACGCCGTCGTAGCCGGGCCCGACGGCGTAGACCCGCTCGACCGCCACGCCGAGCTGACCGCAGTTGGCGAACGCGCTCCAGAAGAGCCGTTCCGCGATCGCGGCCGGATCCGTGCCGGGGAGGACGATCGCGGGATCGTTGCCGCCCAGCTCCAGCGTCAGCCGCCGCCATTCCGGCGCGGCCGCCATCCGCTTCCCGGTGTCGGCCGAACCGGTGAAGTCGACCTGCCGGATCCCGGGATGGGCGAGCAAGTACTCGCCGAGGGGGTCCCGTCCGGTGAGCACGGTCAGCACGCCCGGCGGCAGCACCTGCGCCAGCATCCGGCCGAGGTGCAGCGTGGTGAGCGGGGTACGCGGCGACGGCTTGAGCACCACCGTGTTCCCGGCGGCGAACGCCGGCGCGAGTTTCGCGACGGCCGACTGCACGGGGAAGTTCCACGGCGTGATCGCGGCGACCGGTCCGCCGCCGTCGGCCCGCGGTTCCGGCCGCAACCCGGCGAAGTACCGGAACCGCGACGCCGCCTCGGCGAACTCGGCTTCGGCCTCGTGAAGCGGTTTCCCCTGCTCTTCGGAGAGCACGGGGGCCAGCACGGGCGCGGCCTCCTCGACGACGACCGCGCACGACGTCAGCGCCGCGTGCCGGTCCGAGACGTGCCAAGCGGGCCATGCCCCGGCGGCGGCGCGGACCGCTTTGTCGACCTCGGCGGGCCCGCAGTCGGGGACGGCCGTGATCCGTTGTCCGGTGGCGGGGTCCTCGACGGCGAGCATCGTTCCTCCTTTGGGAGGGCAAAGGGCCGACTCACCAGCCTACCGTCGATGATCGACTGGGGGTTCCGGCGAAAAGGCGAAATCGAGGCCCCGACCGGCCGCGTGGCGTGCGTCACCGGCGTCACTGTCACGTCCGCGTGGGCCGTCTCGTCCATTCGGTGATCGCAATCGCACGAGGAGGACACCATGCCGCGTATTCCCGCCGTGAAGACCGCCGAGGCCGGCTTCCTGCTGAAGCTGTTCTACAAGTTCGCCGGCAAGCGCTTCGGCGCCGTGCCCGAGCCGATGGCCGTCTACGCGCACCACCCGGCATTGCTCCGGGCGAACGGCATGCACGAAATGATGGCGGAGAAGGCCAGCAAGACGCTGCCGTCGAACGTGCGCGAGCTGGCCGTGTACCGCGTCGCGACCCAGCTCGGCTGCTCGTGGTGCATCGACTTCGGGACCATGCTGCAACTGCACGAGGGCCTCGACATCGAACGGCTGAAGAACATCGACGACTACGCGAAGTCGCCCGCCTTCACGCACCAGGAGCGGCTCGCGCTCGCGTACGCCGACGCGATGACGGCGAGCCCGGTGACCGCCACCGACGAGCAGGTCGCCGAGCTGGAACGCGAGTTCGGCCGCAAGGGCGTCATCGAGCTGACCTACCAGATCGGCCTGGAGAACATGCGGGCCCGGATGAACAGCGCGCTCGACATCACCGCGCAGGGCTTCACCTCGGGCGACGCCTGCAAGATCCCGCTTCCCTGAAAACTCCCGCGTTTAGTCCTCTGAATGCGCCCTGGCGCATTCAGAGGACTAAACGCGGTCAGGGGCCGACGCGGGTCCGCGCGGTGGTGAGCTTGTCCGGGTTCGCCATGTCGTAGATCGCGACGATCTTCCCGTCGCGGATGACGAACGCGTCGACGTGCTCGTCGAGCGCCCGGTACCCCTCGGAGGCCGCCTGCGGCGGGATGTAGAGCCCGAGGTCGCCGTTGACCAGCGCGGGCCTCGCCTGTTCGATGCCTGCCGGGTCGTACATCCGCATGAGGCCCTGGAACAGGCGGGTGACCTTGTCGAACCCGGCGACCGTGTGCACCGCCGTGCGCGCCTTGCCGCCGCCGTCGCCGACCAGGACGACGTCGGGATGCAGGACCTCGGCCACCGCCTGGATGTCGCCGGTGAGCATCGCGGTCATGAACTTCTCGATGATCTGCTGCTGCTCGGCGAGCGCCGTCCGGGGCGGCGGATCGGCGTCGGCGACCGCGCGGCGGCCGCGGGAACCGTGCTGGCGCGCCGTTTCCGGCGTGCAGCCCAGGATCTCGGCGATCTCCCCGAACGGCACCGAGAACGCGTCGTGCAGGACGAACGCCACGCGTTGCTCCGGCGTCAGCCGATCGAGGACCACCATCGCCGCCATGCGCATGCCGTCGTCGCGGACGGCGACGGTCAGCGGATCCTCCGACGACGGCGTCCCCAGCGGGCCGAGGACCGGTTCGGGCAGCCATTCGCCGACGTACCGCTCGCGGCGCACCGCCGCGGACCGCAGCCGGTCGAGGCAGATGCGGCTGACGACGGTGGTCAGCCAGCCCTTCTGATCTTCGATGGCCGAGCGGCGCTGTTCGTCCAGGCCGCTCAGGCGCAGCCACGACTCTTGGACCGCGTCCTCGGCGTCGGACAGCGTGCCGGTCAGCCGGTAGGCGACCGAGACCAGATGGGGGCGCAACGCGGCGAAGTTCCCGGCGAGTTCGTCCAGGGCGGTGCTCATTCCCCGAGTGTGCCGCACGGCGCTCGGGGAGCGGGAACTAGAGTGATGAGCGTGGCAGGACGGATTCGGGAAAGCGACATCGCGGAGGTGCGCGAACGTAACCGGATCGACGAGGTCATCGGTGACTACGTGGCCCTCCGCAACGCCGGCGGCGGCAGCCTGAAAGGGCTTTGCCCGTTCCACAACGAGAAGACCCCGTCGTTCAATGTGCGCCCCACCCACGGCACCTTCCACTGCTTCGGCTGCGGCGAAGGTGGTGACGTGATCAAGTTCATCCAGAAGATGGACCTGATCTCGTTCGTGGAAGCCGTGGAGCGCCTCGCGGATCGCGTGGGGTTCCGGCTGACCTACGAAGGCGGCGGTGGAAGCGTCCAGCGTGATCGCGGCACCCGCGCCCGGCTGATCGAGGCGCACCGCGCGGCGCAGGAGTTCTACGCCGAGCAGCTGCTCACCCCGGACGCGCGGGCGGCGCGGGACTTCCTGTCCGAACGGGGTTTCGACGCGGCCGCCGCGCAGACGTTCGGCTGCGGGTACGCGCCGGCGGGCTGGGACAAGCTCACGAAGCATCTGCTCAACCGCGGGTTCGAGGTCAAGGAACTGCTCACGGCCGGACTGGCCAAGGAGGGGCAGCGCGGGCCGATGGACCGGTTCAACCGGCGGCTGCTCTGGCCCATCCGCGACGTCGGCAACGAGGTGGTCGGATTCGGCGCGCGGCGCCTGTACGACGACGACCGCGTCTCGGCGAAGTACCTGAACACTGCGGAATCGCCGATCTACAAGAAGTCGCAGGTGATGTTCGGCCTCGACCTGGCCAAACGCGAGATCGCGAAGCGGCACCAGGTCGTCGTCGTCGAGGGCTACACCGATGTGATGGCGATGCACGCCGCGGGCGTCCCGACGGCCGTCGCGTCGTCGGGGACGGCGTTCGGCGAGGACCACATGAAGGTCCTCCGGCGGCTGATGATGGACGACGACGCCTTCCGCGGCGAAGTGATCTTCACCTTCGACGGTGACGAAGCGGGCCAGAAGGCGGCGCTGAAGGCGTTCGAGGGCGACCAGACCTTCGCGGGGCAGACGTACATCGCGGTCGCCCCCGACGGTATGGACCCGTGCGAACTGCGGCTCGCCAAGGGCGACGCCGCGGTGCGCGACCTGGTCGCGCGGCGGATCCCGCTGTTCGAGTTCGCGATCAAGAGCATGCTCAAGGCGTTCGACCTCGACTCCGTCGACGGTCAGGTGGCGGCCCTGCAGAAGACCGTCCCGATGGTCGCGGGGATCAAGGACCGCGCCAGCCGCGACGGCTACGCGTCGAAACTCGCGTGGTGGGTCGGCTGGCAGGACGCGGCGCAGGTGGTGAACCGGGTGCGCGGCAGCGCTGGGGCGGCGGCGAAACGCTCTGCCACCATCGAGGTCCGGCGGCCCGCTCCCTCCTCGGCGGCGGCCGCGGCCGAGGAGGACCTTCCCCGGCCCGCGCCCGGCGATCCGCGGTTCATCGCGCAGCGTGAGGCGCTCAAGGCGGCGCTGCAGCAGCCGATGCTCGCCGGGGCCGAGTACGACGCGCTCCCCGAGGACGCCTTCACCCATCCGGTTTACATCGCCATCCACAAGGCGTTGCTGTCCGCCGGGGGAGCGGGTTCCGGCCTGACCGGGCCCGCCCTGCTCGACGCCGCCGCCCCGCACTGCCCGCAGGGGACGGTGCGGCGGGTGCTCAGCGAGCTTTCGGTGGAACCGTTGCGCGCCAAGGGCGAGGTCGACTCGCGCTACATCTCCGCGCAGCTCGCGGCGGTGCAGGAAAGCCTCGTCGGCCGCCAGATCAACGAGATCAAGTCGAAGCTCCAGCGGCTTTCCCCGGTCGAGGCGCCGGACGACTACCGCGCCCTGTTCGGCGACCTCGTCGCGCTCGAGCAGTACCGGAAGGCGCTGAAGGAACAGGCCATCGGCGGATTGGACTGAGCATGGGCTGGCTGCGTCACCTGCTGGGTGACCGTGTCCCGGCGGATTTCGGCGGCTCGCTGGACGACGGCGAGCACGTCGTCGGGAGCGCGGCGGTCGAGGGCGGCGGATATCTGCTGGTCACGGCGCTGGGGCTGTGGATCCCGGGGCCGCGCCGGGTCGGCTGGCATCTGGTCGGCAAGGCCGCGTGGTCCGACGGGGTGCTGACGCTGACCGAGTCCGAGGAGACCGGGACGGCGGGGAACGCCGTGCTGCTGGCCGACAAGACCCCGGTCCGGTTCCGGCTGCCCAAACCCGGCAAGGTCCCGATCCTGGTGCGGCAGCGGGTCGACGGCTCGGTCCGGGGACGGCACCGCAAGGACCTCGAAACCGGCGGGGCGTGGTTCGTCGAGCGCAAGGTCCCCGGTCAGGACGGCACGGTGCTGCAGGTGCGGCCCGATCCGGGCACCGACGCCGACGTCGTCAAGGCGATCGCCGAGGAAGCGGCAAGGAAGCTGGCCTAGCAGTACACTCGTACTGTATCGCTGGGAGGCGCCATGTGGGATCCGGTCAAGTACCTCGACTACGCCGACCTGCGGGCCAGGCCGTTCCACGACCTCGTGGCGCGGATACCGGCCGGCAATCCCCGCCGCGTCGCCGACCTCGGCTGCGGCCCCGGAAACCTGACCGCCGGCCTGGCGGAACGCTGGCCCGACGCGATCATCGAGGCGAGCGACAGCTCACCCGAAATGGTCGAAGCCGCCCGCTCACGGGGCGTCGACGCACGTGTGCTCGACGTCAACGACTGGGTGCCCGAACCGGACACCGACGTGGTCATCTCGAACGCCGTGCTCCAGTGGGTCCCGGAGCACCGTCGCCTGCTCCGCCGATGGGTGGACCGCTTGCCGTCCGGGGCGACGCTCGCGTTCCAGGTCCCCGGCAACTTCGACGCGCCGTCGCACGCCCTGGTCCGCGCCCTCGCGCGCACCGAGGAGTGGGCTCCGCGCCTCGCCGACGTCGTCCTGCGGGAGAACGAGGCCGTCGACAGCCCCCTCGGCTACGGGAACCTGCTGGCCGACGAGGGATGCGCCGTCGACGCCTGGGAGGCGACGTACCTGCAGCGGCTGACCGGGGAGGACGCCGTACTCGAATGGATCATCGGCACCTCGCTGCGGCCGGTCAAGGAGGCGCTGCCGGGGGAGGACTGGGACCACTTCCGTGCCCAGATCGCCCGGAAGCTGGACGAGGCCTACCCGCCGCGTCCCGACGGGACCACCTGGTTCGAGTTCCGGCGCGTCTTCGTGGTCGCCGTCGTGCCGTGAAAAGGGCCCTCCGCCAGTGGCGAAGGGCCCTTTCGGTCCGGGTCAGCGCTGAGGCCGCCCGAACCGCTCGCCGACCTTGGCGCGAGCGACCCCGGCGGCGCCCTGCACCATGGGGTGGTCAGCGACCTTGCGGTAGGTCCGCACGATCTGCTCGTACCGCCCCCGGCCGGCCTTCGCGCCCAGCACGTAGCCCGCGGCCGCGCCCAGCAGGAACATCTTCATCCGAGTCCACGCCTCCGTTCGATCTTGCTCCAGCTGTCATTGTCCCTCAAAACGCGAGCTTGACGAGGTGCTCCCCAAAGTGGGGGGTGGGTGCGCGGCCGCCGGGGGGCATGGGCTAAAGTTCTCTCATCGGTCGGAGCGATCCGGCCGGTACGGAGCACAATCCCCTGTAGCTCAACTGGCAGAGCATTCGGCTGTTAACCGGAGGGTTCTTGGTTCGAGTCCAAGCGGGGGAGCACAGCGTTCCTTCAGGAGAGCCCAGGCCAAGTGGTCTGGGCTTCTTCGCGTTCAGGGTACTTCAGGCGATCGCCCCGGGTCCCGGATACGGCGCCGCGGAGGCGCCGCACCCGGCCGGACGGGGTGGCGGTCAGATCCGGGTCATGGTGGAGGTGTAGCCGCCTCCGTCCGGTACACCCAATCTCCGGTGAGAGAAGGGCCCTCGGCGTCGAACGTGCCCGGGAAATAGGCGGGGCTGCCTTTCGCGCCGGCCCAGATGGTCAGGGTGTCGCCGATGAGTTCGTAGGTGTAGTCGAGGGTGTTCCCGGCCGAGTCGTAGAACCGGGAGACCACGTCCTTGCCCGGCGGCTCGCCGAAGGGGCCGAGGTTGCCGATGACCTCCATCCCGGTGATCGACTCGCCGGACTCGGCGAGATCGACGTGTTGCAGCAGGAAGCATCCGCCTGGCATCCATTCGTACCGCACGGTGCCTTCCGCTCCGCCGGTCACCTTCCAGGTGCCCACCAGCCGGTCGAGCGCCCGCAGTTCGGGGCTGGGCTCGATGGTCGTTTCGGCCATGGTGTCCTCCTTCTGAACGTGATCTCGACGATCTCGGGGCCGGGGGGGGGGGGGGGGGGGGGGGGGGGGAGATCGCCGATCCGTGGCGCGGTGGCGGTGGAAATTCACCGAGGAGGAGTCATGGCCCGGTCCTCCGGAATCGGCACAACCCGACGTCGGCGGCCGGTATCGTCACCCACGCGAGGTATGCCGGATTCGACGGTGGGCGAGGTAGCGGGTGGCGGGGGAGGCCAGGCGGCTGCTGACCGGCTTCGGACGCCGGTACGCCGTCGCCGTGCGGGTCGCGACCTTGCCGCCCATAGCGGCGATCGGCCTGCTCAGAAGCTCACCCGACGAGTTCGCGGCCACGGCCGTGGTGGTCGCCGTCGCCGTGGTCTGGACCTGTGCGCAGGGATGGTGGCCGCGGCGGGCCCCGGTCGCCGTGGACGTGGTGGTGCTGCTGGGCTTGTGTCTCACCGTCTTCTGGACCGACGCCGAGGCGGATGGCAACACGGGCTGGCTCCGGCTCCTGGTCGTCTTCGCGTGCGTGACCTGGCAATGGCACACCCCGCCGCTGACCGGCGGCCTCGCGGCGCTGATCGCCGGTGGCGGGATGCTCGTCGTCTTCGACGCCGCCGGGCTCCGCCTGACCGCGTCGCAGCTCTGGGTGCCGGCGATGGCGGCGATGTCCAGGGTGGCCTGGGTGCTCGTCACCCGCGCCGCCGAACGTGCCGATCGCACGGCGGCCGAGGCCGAGCAGGTGCGCCGGGAGGCCGCTGTGGCGGCGGCGGTCCGCGCCGGCGAACGGGAGCTCGCGAACTCGTTGCACGACACCGCGGCCACCACCCTGTTGATGGTCGGTCTCGGGCAGGTGCCCCCGGACGCGGATTGGCTGGCCCCGCAGGCACGCCGCGACCTGGCCCGGCTGCGGTCCCTCGACGACGGGCGAACCTCGCCGGAGGCCGACCTCGTCGAGTTGCTCCGCGCGGACCTCGACAACGGCCACCTGACCGTCGAGCTCGACGTACCGCCGCGGCTTTCGTTGCCGTCCGAGGTGGCGGGTGCGATCGCCGGAGCCGTCCGGGAGGCGCTCAACAACGTGCGCCGCCATGCCGGGACGGACCGTGCGGGAGTCCGGTTGAGCGGCGACGCGCAGGCGCTCTCGGTCGAGATTTCCGACGAGGGAAAGGGATTCGCCGCCGACCAGGCGACGGCGCGACGCGGGCTGCGGGAGTCGGTGCACGGCCGGATGAACCGGGTCGGTGGCACGGCGACGATCACCTCCGCCGAAGGGGCGGGCACGGTGGTCCGGCTGAAGTGGCCGGCATGAACGGCGGCGAAGCGACCCACGACCAGCTGAGGCGCGGGCTGCGGATCGCCGTGCTGCTCGTCGCGATCCTGACCGTCGACGTGCTCGGGACGAGCAATCTGGTGCGGGGCCTGAAATCCCACGACCTGCCCGCCGCCCAGTTCGCCGCACTGGCCGCGCTGAGCGCGGTCCTGGCCGTGGAAGCGGTGCTGGTCGTACGGCGGCGGCCGTGGGGCCCGGCGCGGTGGCCCGCCGTCGCCCTCGTGCTGGCCGCGTCCGCGCTGGCGTACCTGACGTTGCCGGACGGCAAGACGGCGACCACGGTGGACTGGTTGTTCGGCGCGGCCAACTGGGCGGGCATCGTCGTCCTGCTCGACCGTCCTTTGCGGACGATGCTGGCCTTCCTGCTGGCGCACGAGTCGCTCGCCTTGGCGAACCTGCTGCTGTTCCACGACGTGAGCCGGGGCGTGCTGGCCAGGTTCGTGACCGGTTCGGTGACGGTGATCGGCCTTCCGCTGTGCGTCGCCGTGGTCGCGGCCGTGCTGGGCCGCATCGGCGCGCGGGCGGCCGAGGCCACCCGGGAACTGGAACGATTGCGCACCGCGGAGGCCGTCGCGGCCGGCGCGCACAGCCGCCGCAAGCAGCGGCTCACCGAACTCGGCGACACGGCCGTGCCGTTGCTGACGGGGCTGGCGGACGGTTCGCTCGCACCATCGGATCCCTTGGTACAGCGGGAATGTGCGATCGAAGCGGCCCGGATGCGGCGGCTGTTCGCCGAAACCGACGCGGTGGAGAACCCGCTGCTGCACGAGCTGAGGCATTGCGCGGACATCGCCGACCGCAAAGGCGTCGAGGTCGATCTGGACGTGCGCGGCCAGTGGCCCGTGCCGCCCGTGGCCGTCCGGCGCGACCTCACCGACGCCGCGCTCACCGCGCTGGCGACGGCCGGATCCTGGGCGCGGGTCACCGTGGTCGGCAGCCCCGGGCTGGTGTCGGTCAACGTGGTCGCGGACTGCGCCGAACCGATCGCGTCGACGCCGGGCACACCGGACGTACGGATCGAGATCTTCGACGGAGACGGAACAGTCTGGATGGAGGCCCAATGGCAGCCGGCGGAGAGCTGATCACGGCGGTGATCGTGGACGACCACGCCGCGATCGCGGCGGGTGTGCGGTACTGGTGTGAGCAGGCGGATCCGCCGATCGGTCTCATCGACGCCGGAGATCGCCTCGGCGACGTGTGGGCCGGCCCCGGCGCGGACGCCGACGTGGTGATCTTCGATCTCGAACTGGTGCCGCGCAAACCGGACTTCGGCGAACTGCGCCGCCTGGTCGAGAGCGGACGCCGCGTGGTCGTGTACTCCCAGCACGCGGACAACGCCACCGCGATCAAGTGCATCGATCTCGGTGCGCTCGCGTATCTGACCAAACGGGAGGGGCCGGGACATCTCGTACCCGCGATCAGGGCCGTCGCCGCCGGGCAGGCGTACACGGCGCCGTCGCTGTCCGGTGCGCTCGCCGCGGACGACTCCCCGGGCAGGCCACGTTTGTCCCCTCGGGAGATCGAGGTGCTGCGGGCATGGTTCGCCGCCTCCTCCAAGGAACTCGTCGCCGCGAAACTCCACATCACCGTCAAGACCGTCGACACGCATATCGCCCGGGTGCGCGTGAAGTACTCGAACGTCGGGCGCGAAGCCCGCACCAAGAGCCAGCTCGTCACCCGGGCGCTCCACGACGGTGTCATCACGCTAGCCGAGCTGAACGAGGCTTCGATGTAGGGCGTTCACCGGACATCCCGGCGGCCGCGATCGGTCTAGCGTCACCGGAGCAGGGGGCGTCGCGGGCATTCGGTGTCGAGGGGACCGGATGCCCGCGGCACCGCGCCGAGGAAGACGCCCGAGGGAGTTCGATGAGCCAGCCCGGTCCGCCAGGGGCCTATCCCGTGCCGCAACCGGGGTGGCAGTACTACCGGCAGCCGCCTCGCAAGAAGAAGACCGGGCTGCTGATCGTGCTGCTGGCACTGGGCACGGTCATGGTGCTGGGGCTGGCTTTCGGCGGATACTGGTTCTTCGTCCGGGAGGGCGGCTCCGACGCGCCACCGCCGGTGGACGCCTCACAGGACGTGGCGAAGGCGCCGATCGGTTGTGCCGTCTTCGACAAGAGCGAGGTGGCCCGCTACATCCCCGGCCGGACGGATTTCGAGGCGGGGTCGGCCAACTCGACCTCGGACTCCTTGGAACAGGGGCAGTGCGCCTGGAACAACACCGACACCTTCATCAAGGACAAGGTCCGGGCGGCGCACGTGATCGTCACCAGCTACGTCTACCGTGCCACGCGCACGAAGTCCGGGGTGGACGCCGCGACGGAACACCTGAAACGCCGGGTGCGGAACGGGGTCGCGGTGAACGTGAAGGACGCGGACGAGGCCTTGCTCGTCGAGCAAGGGAAACGCGGCCACTCGGTGGCGGTCACCGCCCGGTACCGCAACGTCGTGTACCACGTCGACTACACCAACCAGACCGACGGCGCGCCGGTCAAGGACGGGGCGACCGCGCTGGCCACCGCCGCCATCGGCAAAGTGGCGCCGAAGCACTGAGCTCGTGTGGTGCGTTCGACCGGCAGTGCGCGGACGCGTCCGCGGATATCTTGTGGCCGATACCCCGGCACATCCTGAGGAGCACCATGACGACCACCCGGCGCGCTTTCGCGGTTCTGGCCACCGCGGGCCTGGTCATCTCGGTCCTCGGCGCGGGCTCCGCCTCCGCCGCGACCAAGGGCAAGATCTACATCTACAACACCTGCGGCAGCGCGGTCTCCACCACGATCCACCGCACCGACGGCTCGATGATCGCGGGCACCGGCGCGGCCCCGGCGGGCAGCTACTTCGGCTACCCGGTCTACCCCGGCGCCTACCAGGTCCGCGTGCCTGCCGGTAACCGGAACGTGCGGGTCCTCGACTTCCCGGGCAAGGTGCACTCGGTCGTCGTCAAGGCCTGCTGACCTCATCTCAGGCGTTCGCGCGGCGCAGGCGTTCGGCCACCTGCGCGCGGACGAGATCGTGCGAACCCTGGGAAGTGCCGTGCAGCGTTTCCCAGCGGACGTCGTGCAGCGCCGGCCACAGGCTCGCCGCCCACGCGACCTCGTGCTCCTCCGTGGTGAACCGGCGGCCCCGGATCTCCTGATAGGTGGCCAAGAACGCCTCGGAGCTTTCGATCGGCGGCAGCAAGGCGGGCCCGGTCTTGGGAAAGACCGCGCTCGCCGCTCCCGCCAGTGCCGCCTCCGGCTGCCACGCCAGGCTGTCCCAGTCGTGCACGGCCAAGATCCGGCCGTCGTGCCAGCGGAGGTTCTGCGCTTCGAAGTCAGCGTGACCGAGTACGCGGGGCAGGTGCGCGGCGAGCAGCCGTTCGCGGAGCCGCCCGGCCGTCTCGACGACGTACGCGGGCACGGCGTGCTGATCCCGCCGGTCGAGGTCCTCGATGGACGGCCACAACCCGGGATCCGTGTGGTCCCAACGGATCCAGCGGGGATTCGGCAGCGGCGGCGGGACGGTCACGCCGGCCAGCGCGGCCATCAGCCGCGCGAACACCGCCGCGTAACGCGCGGCGACGTCCGGTGAGTCGCCGCGCAGCAGCTCACCGCCGGGCCTGGACTCCTCGGCGTGCACGGCCAGCGCCCCCACGCTCGTCACGGGCGTGATCGGCCGGGCGCACGGAAATCCCTGGCCTGCCAGCAGGGCCTGCGCGGCGACACACGACGCGGCGCGGCCGTCGTCTTCCCGCGCCTTCACCACGACGTCGCGCCCGGTGGCCAGCCGCAGCCCGAACACCGCCGATATCGACCGCGCCTCGAACAGCACGGCGACCGGCTCGGCTCCCAGGTGTTCCACGCACCAGGTCGGCAGCCAGTCCGGCCTACGGACGACGTTCACGGTCGTACTCGTCGAAGGCCTCCGCCGCGTCGCCGTCCAAGATCATCGACAGCGCGTAGGAAATGGTCCAGATCCACTCTTCGAGGCGAGCCGCGTCCTCGTCGCCGATCAGGCCGTTGCCGCGGAGCATGCCGTCGGGCGCGACGCCCCAGGCCCGCGCGAAGTGACAGATTCCGACCACGGCGGAAACGACTTCACGCGGCACCGAGTCGGCCTGCAGCTGTTCGGTGAGAGCCCGCAGCGCGGCCATCACCTCATGGTAGTTCTCTTCGCGTAAGCCACTGAAGGGTCGCAAAGACCCGAGAAACCCCTTCTGCCACCTCGGATCGTCCACATCGGGGTGCGCGCCGGAGTGGAACAGGAGGGCTTCGCGGGCTTCGGCCGGGGTCACGAGAGGACCGTAGCGCGAGATCTCGCACGTCGCTCAGCCCGCCAGCGCCGCGCCGAGGGTGCGGGCGGCGCGGGCGACGGTGTCGGACATCGTGACGGGGGTCCGGGGCACCGTGAGCACGGTCGCGAGCGAACCGATCGTCCGGCCGGTCGGCAGCCGGACGGCCGCTTCGACGGCGACGAGTTCGTGTTCGGCCTGCCAGGTGGGGCAGAACCGGCCGGTGCGCTGGGGCACGGTCGATCCGGGCCGGAGCAGGTCGCCGTCTTCGGGCCGGGTGAGGCTGGCGGCGGCGATCAGGATGCGGCCGTCGCAGGGGACGGCGAGTACCGAACTGGCCCGGGTGGCCGCGGCCAGGCGCCGGAGTTCGCCGCGCGCGAGTTCCAGCAGCCGCGGATACGGCTGCCACGATTGGCCGAGCCGGAATGCCTGCGCACCGACGCGATAGCGGTTTTCGCTGCGCTGGACAACCTCCAGTGCGGTCAATTGCTCGAGTAATCGATATGCCGTCGATTTCGGTATCGAACAGGAATTGGCCAGCTGGGTCAATCCTGCTTCACCTTGATGTCGTACCAAGGCATCCAATAGGGTGAAGGCGCCTTCGAGGACGCTTCTGGGTCTTCTCTTGGTCTCCATTGAAATCCCCTCGCGCGGTCCGTTGGACGGAATCCTTGCTGACAAGGCGACGCCGCCGGTGTCAGGCTGGAACTGCCCCGGTCCGTATCTTCGGTCAAAAAGCGCGGGCTGGGAAGAGTGCGTCCACCGAACGGAAAGAGGTTCCGGCAAAATGCGAAGATCCATTCGGCTGGGTACGGCGTTGGCGGGTCTGCTCGCGGGCCTGCTGGCGATACCGACGGCCGCGAGCGCGGACGAAATCGGTATCGCCGCCTCGCCGCCGTCTCAGAAGACAGCCGCGGATTTCGACGGCGACGGATTCGCCGACAAGGCGGTTTGGCGTCCTGGCAACGGTTTCTGGTACGTGATCCGCAGCGGCAACGGCAGTGTCGTGACCCAGCAGTGGGGTGTCTCCGGCGACGTGCCGGTGGCCGCGGACTACGACGGCGATCGTCGAGCCGACTTCGCCGTGTGGCGGCCGGGCAACGGTGTTTGGTACATCATCCAGAGCAGCACCGGCGCGGTGGTGACCCAGCAGTGGGGCGTGTCCGGCGACGTTCCGCTGACCGGCGATTTCAACGGTGACGGCCGTTCCGATTTCGCGGTGTGGCGGCCGAGTAATGGCACGTGGTACGTGCTCGGTATCGCCACGGTGCAATGGGGTGTCGCCGGTGACGTTCCGGTCGCCGGTGATTTCAACGCCGACGGGCGCGCCGACTTCACGGTTTGGCGGCCGAGCGACGGCGTCTGGTACGTGCGGGGAATCGCGACGCAGCAATGGGGTGTCTCGGGCGATATTCCGGTCGCCGGTGATTTCAATGCCGACGGGCGTGCCGATTTCGCCGTCTGGCGGCCGGGCAACGGTGTCTGGTACGTGCTCGGGATCGCGACCCAGCAATGGGGTGTGGCCGGTGACGTGCCCATGGCGGGCAATTTCGGCGGTGACCCGCGAGCGGACTTCGTGGTGTGGCGGCCGTCGAACGGGACCTGGTACGGCCTCGGCCTGTTCACCACCCAGTGGGGGACGGCGGGTGACATCCCGGTCTGAGTCGTGAACGGGACCTCCGTCTTCCGCACACGGAAGACGGAGGTCTCCGGATGTGGATCAACATCAGCCCCTTGACCAGCCAGTAGTGACACTTTGGGTGAAAGTGCCACACGGCGGGTGCGAGTTCGGCTAACGTCCTGCCGTGGCTCCGACCGGAGCGGAGAACGAGCAGGGAAGGTGCGCAAATGCGGCGATTTCTGGTCTTCGTGGCCTGCCTGGGGGCCGCGCTCACGGCGTCGGGCTGCGGAACCGACGACCCGGCCCCGGCCCCGGTACCGAGCGGCTCGGCGGCCGCCGGGCAGCCACCCACGTCCGCGACACCGGAGGCGAAAACCGCCGACCCGCCCCGGTCGTTCGACAAGAGCGCGCCCGTCGCGCTTCCACCGGGCGCGTTGCGTTCCAATGTCGCGGGCCACGTCACCTCGCTGTTCATGACGCTGCGCGATCGCACCGGCTACATCGTCACGCCCACCGCGTTGAACGTGGTGGATGTGCTGACGGGGCAACAGAAATGGACCGTCCCGTTCGAGCGCACGCCCGGTGACCCGTACAACCAGAGCGGGCCGTTCGTCAACACCACCGGGCCACGGCCGCCCGCGGTCGGCGACAAGCTCGTCGTGGCCGCGGTCCCGGTCGTCATCCCGGAAAAGGGCACCACGCCCGGCTACGTCGCACTGTCGGTGATCGCGGCGGATCGGGAGAAGGGCACCAAGGTCTGGCAGTCCGAGACCAAGGTCTCCGACGACCAGTACGCCGACGCGAGCAACGCCGTCACCGAGGTCGTCGCCGTCACGGACAAAGCCGTCATCGCCCGCTACGGCCGCTCGGACGACCACGTCACGGTCGCACTCGACCCCGCGAGCGGGAAAACCCTGTGGGAGCGCAAGGATTACGAAGCGGGCAGCGTGCACGGCGACGTCGTCGTCGGCGCCGACTTCAACGTCGCCGAGAACTCCTCGATGGTCCAGGCGACCGCGCTCGACCTGGCCACCGGCGGGCAGAAATGGACCGGCGCCGCGCGATCGTCCGCGGTCGTCCTGGTCCGCGCCGATCCGGCCCTGGTCGTGCTCACCAGGACCGACTACGGCAGCGGTGATTCGTCACTCCTGTTCCTCGACCCGGCCACCGGCGCGGAAAAGCGCAAGGTCGACGGCGAGGACCAGTTCGGCCCCAGCTCGTACGGAACCTGCCGCCACGACGAACGATCGGTGCTCGTCTGCGACGCGGGCGGCGTGCTCACCGGCTACGACGCCGCGACCGCGGCCCCGCTCTGGACCCTGCCGGACAAGGCGGCCAACCGGGTGGCTCCCAGCGTCACGCTCGCCTGGCACGGCGCCGTCTACGGCAAGACCGGCGGCGGTCAGCCGATCGTGCTGGACGCCAGGACGGGCAAGGATCTGGCCACCGACGACGTCGGGCTCGTCCCGGCGCTCGTGAGCGAGTACGCCGGCATCGCCGCGGGCGAGAACGGCGAGTCACTGGCGTATCCGGTCAAGAGCTGAGCTCCGCGTCGCGGAGATCGGGCATGTCCTTCAGCTGCCTGCGCGAGGTGATGCCGAGCTTGCGGAAGATGTTGCGAAGGTGGGCGTCCACCGTGCGGGGGCTGAGAAACAGGCGGGTGGCCACCTCCTTCGACGTGGCGCCCGCCGCGACCTGCCGCGCGATATGCGTCTCCTGCATGGTCAGGTGATCGTAGGAAGGCCCGGAACGGCTTCGGGCGACCTCCCCGGTCGCCCGCAGTTCGTCGGCGGCCCGCCGCGTGAACGCCTCCAGCCCGATCTTCGCCAGCTGTTCGTGCGCGGTGCGAAGTTGCTCACGCGCTTCACGACGGCGTCCCTCTCGGCGCAACCACTCGCCGTAGCGCAGCCGCGCTCGCGCGAGGTGCACCGAGAGCGGGCCGTCCGCCAGATACCGGAGCGCTTCCAGATGGTCGGATTCCGCGTCGCTGACCATGGCCCGCACGCTCGCCGTGATCCCGAGGGCGAAGGTGGTGCCCGCGGGTTCCGTGCGGGCGGTCAAGGAATCCAGCGCGGACCGGGCGACGGAGTCCTTCCCGCAGCGCACCGCAGCCTCCACGAGCTCGGGCAGCGCGATGCCGGTGAGGAAGAGGTCGCCGCTCGCCACGGCCCGGGTCGCCGCGTCCAGCGCGGCCGGATACTCGGCGAGCCCGTTGTACAGCACGGCCGTCGCCCAGTGCGCGTTCGCGGTCAGCTGCCCGCTGCCGCGGGTCGTCGCTTCGGCGAAGAGATCGAGCACCTCCCGGCGGCGGCCGCGCATCGCCGCCAGATGCACGCGCGGGTAGAGCTGCGGCGGATCGCCGACGGCGTCCGCGATCGCCTCCTCTTCGCCGATCGCGGCCATCGCCCGTCCGAAGTTCCCGGTGAGCACCGCGTGCAACGCCACCTGGGACAGGCCGAGCCGGATGGTCATCGGCGATCCCGTGTCCCGCCCGGTCCGCACCAGCCAGTCGACGATCGTCGCGTGCAGGTCGATGTCCCACAGCTCACCCGCGAGCACGGTGGCCAAGGCCGGTGTCTTGGTCCAGCCCGCGTCGTCGCCGGTGAGAACCCGGCGAAGCGCCGGCACCCCGGCATGGTGTCCTTCCGTGGTCAACCGCACCAGCGCGTCGAGGAGATCCGGCGGCCCCGACGGCGGCGGCGCCGAGCGGGCCGCGTCGAGAACCCGGTCCAGCACTCCCGCGGCCCGGCCGACCACGAGCCCCATTTCCAGTGCCGCGACGAAGAACTCGCGTGACCGCTCCGGATCGGCGGCGGCGAGCCGTTCCGCCGCCCGCAGGATGAGGTCCGGCCCGCGGACGGCCCCCTCCGCGCCTTGGACGAAGGCGATCCGCCCGCGCAGCAGGTCGACCGAGGCGTGCTGGGGGACGTCCAAGGTCGCGGTGTCGACGCTGGCCAGCAGATCCGCCGCCGCGTCCGTCGCGCCCGCCTCCAGCGTGGTCCGCGCGGCCGCGAGGGTGCGCTCGGTCTGCTTGGCGGGGTCGAGGGAAAGCGCCGCCGCACGTTCGAGGAACGCGGCCGCGGCCGCCACCCCTCCGCGTGCCTGCGCCCGCGACGCCGACAATTCCAGCTCCGCCGCGACCTGTTCGTCCGGCCCGGTGGTGGCCTGGGCCCGATGCCAGGCCCGCCGGTCTCCGGCGGTTTCCGCGTCGGTGACTTCGGCCAGCGCTCGATGGGCCGTATGGCGCTGCTTCGGTTCGGCCGCCCGATACGCCGCGGACCGCGCCAGCGGATGACAGAAACGCGCCCGTGTGCCGAACCGGATCAGTCCGGACGCTTCGGCCGCGGCGCTCGCGGCGGGCACGTCGATGTCCAGCCGCCCCGCCGCCGCCCACAGCAGAACGGGATCGCCGGTGGGATCGGCACTCGCGAGGATCAGCAGCCGCCGCGCGTCCACCGGCAGTTCCGCCATCCTGTCCCGGAAACTGCGCTCGATCCGGCTCGCGATCGGAGACGGCGCCGGCGGCGCGAAACCACCCGCCTTCGGCAGTTCGATGAGCGCGAGCGGGTTGCCGCGGGCCTCGGCGAGCAGGCGGTCACGCACGCGCTCGTCCAGCGTCACGGTCTTTTCTTCGGCCAGCAAGGCACGCGCGTCCGTATCGCTCAACCCGCCGACCGTCAGCCCCGGCAACTCGTCCAGCCCGCGCACCGGCTCCTGGTCGCGGGCGGCGAACACCATCGCGATCGGTTCGGCCGCGATCCGCCTCGCCAGGAAGGTCAGCGCCCTCGCCGACGCCGTGTCCAGCCAGTGCGCGTCGTCGACCACGCACAGCATCGGACGCGTCCCCGCGGCGGTCGCCAGCAGTTCGAGCGCGGCGAGACCGACGCGGAACGGGTCCGGCGTGCCGTCGGCCAGCCCGAAGGCGACGAGAAGGGATTCGCGGTAGGGGGCGGATAGTTCGTCGAGATGCGCCAGTGCCGGGACACACAACTGATGCAGGGCCGCGAACGGCAGTTCACCCTCGAATTCCGACCCGGACGCGCGGATGACCTGGAACTCCGCCGCCGTCGCTCGTTCGACGTGGTCCAGGAGCGCGCTCTTGCCGATACCCGGCTCGCCGCGGAGCACGAGCACCCCGCCCTCGCCCCGGCTCGCCGCCCGGACCAGGGCGAGGAGGCGATCGATCTCGTCTCGTCTGCCGACGAGCGAACGGTGAGACGTCGTGGGCATGGTCTGAACCCTAGCGAGGCGAAGTAGGTGATTGTCGCCGACGCGAGCGGACCGGTGCCCGCGCGATCGTGGCGGCATGACAGTACGAGCGACGAAACGGATCTCGCGCGGGGTGGCGATGCTCGGCCTCGCGAGCGCCATGTTCCTGGTCATCCTCGACGCCACGATGGTGAACCTCGCCGGGTCCACGATCCGGCAGGGCCTCGCGCTCACCGCCGCCGAACTCACGGTGGTCGTGGACAGCTACCTGGTGACGTTCGCGGGTCTGCTGCTGCTCGGCGGCCGGCTCGCCGACGTGCTCGGGGCCAGGAAGGTGTTCCTCACCGGAATGGCCGTCTACCTCGCGGCGTCGGCCTTCTGCGCGCTGGCCACCACCGGCGGGCTGCTGATCGCCGGGCGGATCGGCCAGGGGATCGGGGCGGCGGTCCTGATGCCCGCCGCGCTCTCGCTCGTACTCGGCCTCTACTCGTCGCCCGCGGAACGCACCCGCGCGATGGGGATCTGGGGCGCGGTCGCCGGAGCGGGCAGTCTCGTCGGCGTCTTCCTCGGCGGCACGCTGACCGAACTGCTCGGCTGGCAGGCGGTGTTCGTGACCCCGGTGCCGTTCGGTGCCGTCGGGGCGATCGTCGTGTGGCGCGCCGTGCCGCCGGTGCCCGGCAGGCCGGGCCGGTTCGACGCGCTGGGCGCCGTCACGATCACCGTCGGGATCTCCGGGCTCGCGCTGGGCATGGTCTCCGCCTCCGACGCCGGGTGGACCGCGCCCGGCACGATCGCCGGTCTCGTGGCCGGTCTCGTTTCGCTGGTGGCGTTCGTGTTCGTCGAACGGCGTTCTTCGCGTCCGCTGGTGCCGCTGGGTGTGTTCCGCCGGAAGCCGGTGGTCACCGCGAACGTGGTGATGGTGCTGATCGGCGGAACCCTGACCAGCCTGTTCTTCTTCCTGCCGCAGTACCAGCAGGACGTGCTCGGGATGAGCCCGCTGGCGACCGGAATGGCTCAGCTCCCGCTCGCCGTCATGATCATCGTGGGCAGTGTGCTCGCGCCCATCCTGGCGAAACGGATCGGGCTCGGCCGGGCGCTGCCGACCGCCCTCGTCGTGCTGCTCGCGGGATTCCTTTGGCTGGCAGGGGATCCCACGACCAGCGGCTTCTCCGTCAGCCTGCTGGGCGCTTTCCTGCTGATCGGCACCGGGCTCGGGCTCGGTGCCGTCAACGCCACCGCGATGGCGGTGCGCGACAGCGCGGACGGTGAATCGGGCCTGCTCAGCGGACTCGTGAACGCCGCGCAGCAACTGGGCGGCGCGGTCGGGCTCGCCGCGCTCGCCGGTATCGCCATCGGCGCCGCAGGGACGCACGGGGACATCTCGTTCACGACCGCGTTCCTCGGTGAAGCCGTGCTCGTCGTCATCGCCCTCGCGGTGTCGCTCTTCTCCACCCGTCGTTGACCTCTGTCGAGAAAGGACATTCCACAATGGACACCATCCTGGTGACCGGCGCGACCGGAACCCTCGGATCCGCCCTGATTCCCGCCCTGCTGACCCGCGGGGTCGCCGTCCGCGCGATGACCCGGGACCCCGGGCGGATCATCCCCGGCGCCGAAACCGTCGTCGCCGATCTGCGTGATCCCGACGCGGTCGGCGCGGCACTGAAAGGCGTCGACGCGGTCTTCCTCAACAGTCCTTCCGCATCCGACGCCGCCTCGCTCCAGATCGGGTTCGCCGACCTCGCCCGGGACGCCGGGGTGAACCGGCTCGTGCTGCTCTCGCAGTACGCGGCGCGCGGCGACTCGCCGGTGCGGTTCCTGCGCTGGCACGCCGAAGTCGAGGCGCACGTCCGATCGCTCGGGATCGAGTACACCGTGCTGCGTCCCAACCTGTATTTGCAGGCACTGCTCGCGTTCTCCGGCACCATCGAACAGGGTTTCCTCGCCGCCCCGATCGGCGACGCCGCTGTCAGTGCCATCGACACCAGGGACATCGCGGACGCCGCCGCGGCCGTGCTGACCGGAACGGGGCACGCCGGCCGGACCTACACGCTGACCGGACCGCGTGCGGTGACCCACGCCCAGATCGCCCAGGCTCTTTCGGAAGCCATGGGGCGGACCGTCACCTTCCACGACACCTCCGCCGATCAATTCGCCGCGGCACTGGCCGGTTTGCTTCCGCCGTGGCAGATCGACGGCCTCATCGAGGACTACGCGCACTACGCCAGGGGAGAAGCCGCCGAAGTGCACATGGCCGTCGCCGAGCTGACCGGGAAACCCGCGCGCGACGTCACCGAATTCGCCCGCGACCACTTTTCCGCGCAGTGATCTATCACTGCATTCGGTTCACGCTCAAGGTCGGCGTTTCCGAAGAGGACAAAGCGGCTGGGCTCGCGCGGATGGGTGACCATATCAACGCCATTCCCGTCATCAAAGCACGCGTCGTCGGCCCCGACTTCGGTGGGGAATTCGATTACGGCGCCGTCACCGTGCTCGAAGACATCGAGGCTTACGAGGAGTACATGAATCACCCGGCGCATCTCGAAATGGACCGTATCGGGTTGCCGCTGATCGACAGGTTCGTGTCCTACGACGTCACCGACGACCCGGATCCGGAGATCGGCGCGAAGATCGCCGACGTGCACCGGCGGCGGTTCGAGAACGTGCCCGATGTGGCCGGACTGGTCGCCGATCTCAGGGAGTACAGCGGTAGCGCCGCGCCTGGCAGGCATGGGCCGTCGACCGGTGGGCCCTTTCGCATTTAGTCGGCTAATTGCTCCAGGGTTGCCGAGGGTGAATCGGTGCTGGTGGCCGGTTCACCCTTCGGTGTTATTCTTGCGTTTCGCTTGTCGCTTAAAATTACGAACGTCTGTTCGATGAATTGCGGTATTATAGAGGTGTGTCCGAGACCTTCCTCCCCGAGTTGCCGCAGGAGTTGTGGCGTGCCGGCAAGCTGGAGCTTGCCCATGGTGTGCAGCATTCGTTGCGGGTGATTCGGGTGGCGACCGCTGGGTTGGGGCGGTTCTTGGCGGAGGTCGAGTCTCGGGGCGCGAAAGACTTGTTCGGGCATGGCAGTACGGCGAGTTGGTTCGCGGAGATGGCGGGGTTGTCGCGGGCCGAGGCGGGTGCGGTGGTGAAGCGAGCGATCGCCCTGAACCCCACCCGGGCTTTGGACGGCAACGAAGTTCCGCCTATGGCTCCCGCGACGGCCGCGGTCGCCGCGGAGGGGTTGGTCGGGGACGAACGGATCGATCAGATCCTGGAGATCTTGAAGAGGCTCCCTGCCGATACCTCGGTTGAGGATCGGGCGGTCGCGGAGAAGATCCTGGCCGACCTGGCCCCGAATGCCGGTCCGCACCAGCTCGCCAAGGCAGAGGCGAACCTGCTGGGCTGGCTGGACCCCGACGGCAACGAACCGAAAGACCCCGAACCCAAGGATCCACGCCGCGAGATCACGCTGGAGCGGCGCAGGGACGGCTTCTGGAAGCTGACCGGTCTGCTGGATGACGAGACCGGTGCCCGCACCGCCGCCGCGCTGGAGGCCTACGCCCAGCCGCGACCGGTAGACGAGTTCGGTCAGGCGGACCTGCGGATGAAATGCGAACGCCTAGGCGACGCCTGGGCCGAACTCCTCGACTTGGCGATCGCGTGCCCGGACCAGCCGGGCACCAGCGGCTACCGCACGCTTGTTCATGTCGCCATCGGACTCGACGAGCTGAAATCCGGTCTCGGCACCGCGTGCCTGGACTTCGTCGGCACGATGACCGCCCGCGAAGCCCGACTCGCCGCCTGCGACTGCCTGATGCTCCCGGTCGTGATGAGTGCCGCAGGTGAACCTCTGGATGTGGGTCGGCTGCGGCGGTTCGTCACCCCAGGGCAACGACGCGCGCTGAACATCCGGGACGGAGGCTGCGCGTTCCCGGGATGTCATCGGAAACCGAAGAACTGTCACGCCCACCACATCATCCACTGGGCGGACGGCGGGCCGACGGATCTTCGGAATCTGGTGCTGTTGTGCGGGTTCCATCACCGGCTGATCCACCACGGTGACTGGGAAGTACGCATGGCGGCCGACGGGTTACCGGAATTCATCCCACCGCAGTACCGAGATCCGCTTCGACAACCTCGCCGCAACACCCTGCACCACCGCTGAACCCGAAGAGCCCGCCAGCCACACCGGCGACGGGCCCTTCGGCATGCCCGCAGACAGGCATCGTGGATGCCCGACCCTGCCCTCAGTCACAGGACGAGCGCCTCGCCTTGGCCGCTGGGTTTCCAGCTTCAGAAAACCCTTCACCACCGGCGAACCCCGAGGCATGCCCGCAGGCAAACGGCTTGCGAGCCCACAGCCTCAACCACCGTCTCTCCCCGGCCGAAAACACCACCACCGTCCAGCCCCGAACCAACCGGCAGAAACCACCAGCCCCGGTTCTGCCGGGAAGCCTGCCTGAATCGGACGTCAACCCGGCTTAGGTTCGTGCCCGTTGTTCAGCGGCGACGGACACAGCCGACGCGCTTCGGAACGACCCAGGCGAGGCTGGACCGGCCTCGGCGTTCGAGGAGCATCAGCCTAAGGCCCCGAACCGTCCACATCGGAGCGACCGAGCCGGTCACGGAGACCCCGGCCCGCGCGCGCCGAAACCGGGTCGCCCATCTCCTCTGACAGCGCCGCCCGTTCTCCGAGCGTGTCGATCCGCGCCTGCGTCAGCCCGATGCGTTCGTAGAGTTCCTCGGCCTCGGACAACCGGCGGCGCGCGTTCGCGCGGGGGCGCGGCCCTGCCGCGCGGCCTTCTGCAGACCGGTCAGCTCGTCGTCGGACAACGACAGCGGCGCAGCGAGGGCTTCGATCGTCCGGCGTTGCGGGCTCTTGGCGATCCCGCGTTCCATGTCGCTGATGGCGCGGACGCTCACCCCGGACCCCTCGGCGAGTTCCTCCTGCGTGAGGCCGGCCCGGACGCGGTACTCCTTCAGCAGCACCTTGAAAGTCGTGGCTGCCCCTCCCAGGGCGGCGTTCGTCATGGCCGGATTATCCCGCCCCGCCGCGTTCGGCCTCACCCTTCGCCATAGCGGCTGCTGATCGCGACGGCCCGATCCCGCAGGGAAGCGCGCAACCATGGTGGGGCAACGGCTTCCGCGTCCGTGGCGAGTTGCCACAACGCCCATTCGGCGTGCCGCGCGTCCTGGAAGGTCACCTCCATGCGCAGCCGCCCGTCCTCGGCCGTTTCTTCCGTGAGCACGGCCAGCGCGGTGCCCACCAGCTCGCCCCGCCGCGCCGGAGCCACCAGCACCGACACGACAACCTGGTCCCCTCCGCTCCGGAACCGCGTGCTGCGTTCCTGCCAGGTCCGGTCCAGGTCCACCCGGTCCGGGCGTTGCGCCGGTTCGGGGAGTTCCTCGGCGGCCCGCACCCGGGACAGCCGATAGGTCCGGTCCTCGCCGGACCTCGTGGCCAGCAGATAGCCCCGGTCCCGGACGGTGACCAGGCCGATCGGATCCACCGTGCGCCATTGCGGCGCCCGGCCCTCGGCCGCGTAGTGGATGCGCAGCTTGTGTCCCGCGAACACCGCGCGCCGGATCTCGGAGACGACGGTGTCCGGCACCTCTTCGGCGGCCACCCGGCGCGAAAGCAGATCGGTCTCCGGGTCGATGAGCAGGCGCCGGGCCGCGCCCGCCGCGGTGTCCCGCTGGCCTTCCGGCAGCGCGTCGACCACCTTGAGCATGGCCGACGCGAGCGCCGAGCCGAGACCGAAGGCCTGCGCGCCGCGCCGTGATCCGGCGATCAGCAACGCGAGCGCCTCGTCGTGGTTCAGCCCGGTGAGTTCGGTCCGGAAACCGGGCAGCAACCCGAAACCACCGTGCCTGCCGCGTTCGGCGTACACCGGGACACCCGCCGCCGACAGCGCCTCGATGTCGCGCAACACGGTGCGGGTGGAGACCTCCAGTTCGCGCGCGAGCGTGGTCGCGGACAGGCGGCCGCGGTGCCGCAACAGCAGCACCAGTGAGACCAGCCGGTCGGCGCGCATGGCCGGAACTCTAGCGGAATACACGACACAGGATGTCGTGATTCGCTGCGAGGCTCATCCCCATGACAAGTAGGACTGTGGCCACCGAGCCGAACGATCTGGGCAGGTTCTTCATCGAGCGAGGCAACGCGGGCGATGTCGACGGACTGGTGGCGTTGTACGAACCGGACGCCGTACTGGCGTTCCCGCCGGGCAACATCGCGAAAGGGCACGCGGAGATCCGCAAGGTGTACGAGGAGTTCGTCGCGGCCGCGCCGGAACTCCTGCCGGGCAGGCAGCATCCGGCGCTGGTGGGCGGCGACCTCGCGCTCACGGCGTCCACGCTGACCACCGGTGAGGCGACCATCGAGGTCGCCCGCCGTCAGCCGGACGGCTCCTGGCTCTGGGCGCTGGACCAGCCGGTCTTCGTGCCGTGACGGGACGGCCTGCCGGTGGCGGACCCGCGTCCGCCACCGGCAGGCCGCGCGGTGTCAGAGCGTGCAGTTCCTGGCCGCACCCGTGTTCACCTTGGCTCCGGTGAACTCCTCGATGATCGCGACGTTCTCCGGCGCGTAGTTCTTGGCGACGATCTTGGCCACGTCCGCGCTGCCGAGTTTGGCGGCGTGGGGTGCGGATTGATCCAGCCAGTAGGCGGTCCGGAGGAATTCGACGAGCACGAATTCGCGCAATTCGGGCTGTGCCTTGATCTTGGCCCAGTAATCGGGGTACTTGCTCTTGGCGACACGCAGGTACAGCTGAAGGTAACGCATGTTCGTGGCCGCGATGTCCCGCGAATTGCTCGCGCCGACGCCCTGGATGTACTCGGCGACGACGCTCGCCGCGGGCAATCCCATGAGCCCGGCGTTGAGTTCCGCGATGATCCCCTGCATCCGGTACGAGCCCTGCTGCTGATCCCGCAGGTAGATGTCGTCCATCGAACGCGTGAGATCGTCCGTGATCAGCGGCAGGATCTCGCGGCGGGGGAAGCCGCCGTGGATCGGGACCTTCATCGCCTTCCGGGAAGCGTCGATCCACGCCGAGACGTACACGTCCCACGATGTTCTCGACGGATCCAGGTCCCACATGTGGGTCTCTTCGTGGATCGCCACCATCAGGGACTCGGCGAGCGCGTTGAAACTGGTTTTGTTCACGAACTGGCTGAAGTACTTGTCCTTGGCCTGCGCGATCGCGAGGGCTTCGCCGCTGGGCCAGCGCCGCTTGTACACGGCTTGGATCGTCTGCAACCACTTCGTGGATTGGAAACCGGCCTTTATGTCACTGACGTCGGCTTTCGGTTGTACCGGTTCTTCATAACAGAAGGGAGCCGCCGTCTCTTGCGCGGTAGCGGAGGCGGGGAATGCGGCGAGGGACAGGGCGAGGCACGCGGTCAGCACGGTAATGCCATATCGGCGCATGGGGACCTCGGTTCACGGTAGGGGTTTTCCGTGGGGGCGGACGGAAGTGTCCCCTACCGATCACCGTCACTTCAATGATCCGGCTCGTACTAGGGCTGGACAGGCTAGGAATTATGGCGGCGAACGGGCGAATCCACGGCCAGCCGGGATCGGCGCATGCTGTAACCGAAGTAGATGCCCAGGCCGAGCGCCATCCAGCCGGCGAAGACGATCCAGGTCTCGCCGTCGAGGCTGAGCATCATGTAGCCGCAGCACAGCACCCCGAGGATCGGGGTGACAGGGGAGAAGGGCACCCGGAACGAGCGCGGTGCCTCCGGTTGCCGCTTTCGCAGCAGCAGGACGGCGATGTTCACCAGCCCGAAGGCGAACAGCGTGCCGATGCTGGTGGCGTCGGCCAGCTTCCCGAGCGGGACGAACGCGGCCAGCGTCGCGACGAAGCCGGAGACCACCAGGGTGTTGATCCGGGGCGTCCCGGTTTTGGGGTCCACTTTGGACAGCGAAGCGGGGACCAGCCCGTCGCGCGACATGGAGAACAGGATGCGCGTCTGTCCGTAGAGGACGGTCAGCACGACACTGGAGATCGCCACGATCGCGCCGACGGCCAGCAATCCGGCCCACAGCGGGTTGTCGGACACGGCGCCGAGCACATGCGCGAGCGCGGCCTCCTGGCCGTCGAAGTCCTGCCACGGCAGGGCGCCGACCGCGGCCACGGCGACAAGGCAGTACAGCACGGTGACGATGGCGAGTGAGAGCAGGATGGCCCTCGGCAGGTCCCGCTGCGGGTTCTTCGCCTCCTCGCCCGCGGTGGAAGCCGCGTCGAAACCGATGTAGGAGAAGAAGAGCTTCGCGGCACCGGCGCTCAGCCCGGCCAGGCCGAGCGGCAGGAACGGGGCGAAGTTCGCCGCCCGCACCGCCGAGAACGCGATCGCGCAGAACAGCACCAGCGTGCCGACCTTGATCACGACCATGATCGCGTTGGCCCGCGCGCTCTCCTTCGCGCCGGACAGCAACAGGAACATGGCGAGCAGCACGACGACGATGGCCGGGACGTTGACGATCCCGCCCGAGCCCGGCGGCTGGCTGAACGCGTCGGGGATGGCGAAACCGAACGCCAGCCGCAGTAGTTCGTTGAGGTATTGCCCCCAGCCGACGGCCACCGACGCCACCGAGACGCCGTATTCGAGCACCAGGCACCAGCCGCAGACCCAGGCGACCAGCTCACCGAGCGTCGCGTAGGCGTAGGAGTAGGACGAACCGGACACCGGGATCATTCCGGCGAGTTCGGCGTAAGAGAGCGCCGAGAACAGCGCGGTGACCCCGGCGAGCACGAACGACAGCACGACCGCGGGACCCGCCACGGGGACCGCTTCGCCGAGCACGACGAAGATCCCGCTGCCCAGCGTCGCGCCGATGCTGAGCATCGTCAGCTGCCCGAGGCCGAGTGATCGCTTCAGCGTGCCGTGATCACTGTCGGCGATCAGGTCGGCGACCGGTTTCCGCCGCACCGCCGCGGCTCGCAGAGTCATGCCGAGGACCGTATCTGCCGCGCTGAACACGCAGGACAGGAGATCGTTGCTTGGTTACCTGCATTACAGGCTGTTCGCCGGAATCCCCCGGAGTTGCCGATCGTGCACCCTGCGCCAGACCAGCAGGGAGAGCACCGCGCCGCACAGGCAGAGGAACATGTCCCACTGCGTGTCCCAGACATCTCCCTGGGTGCCGAGGAAATCGTCCGCGCCCGCGCCGGCGATCATCGCGCTGAGCCATTCCACGAACTCGAAACCGGCGGCGATCGTCACGCAGACGCAGACGGTCAGGAACGCGACCCAGGCACCGGGTCGCAGCGGGGTCCGGCGCAGCAGCACCTCGCGCACGGCGATCGCCGGGACGAAACCCTGGACGACGTGGGCGAACCGGTCGTAGTTGTTCCGCTGGGTGCCAAGCCAGCTCTGCACCCATTCCCCCGCCGGGGTCTCCGCGTAGGTGTACTGCCCGCCGTAACACAGCACGATCGCGTGCAGCACCAGCAGCCAGCACAGCAGCCGGGTCAGGGGAAAACGTTTGCGCAGGGCCACCACCAGCGGCAGCCCGATCAGCACCCAGACGACTTCCAGCAGCCAGGTGCCGGGGGACCTGGCGAGGACACCGGTCACCACGAGCACCGCGACCACGGAGCCGGCCAGCAGGATGCCTTCCGTCCGGCCGACTCCGCGCACCATGCGTGGGACCCTACTGCGACGGGCCCCGGCTCGCTCAGTTCAGCTTGCGCATGTCGGCGGGCAGGCCTCCGCCGGCGTAGACGTCTTCGGCCAGCTTCGCCAGCGCGGTGAGCGCGACGTTCTGGCTGAACGGCCCGTAGGACACCCGGGAGACGCCGAGCTTCTGCGCGGTAGCCAGCGGGATCGAGCCCGGGACGCCGATCAGGTTCACCTTGCGCTCGCCCAGCGCCTCGACCAGCTTGGCGACCTGGGCCTCGTCGAGCTTGCCGGGCACGAAGAAGTTCGACGCGCCGGCGTCCAGGTACGCGCGGCCACGGGTGATCGCCTCGGCCAGCACCTCTTCGGGGTCACGGTCGCCCGCCCGGAGGAAGGCGTCGGTGCGGGCGTTGAGCACGAAGTCGATCCCCGCGGACTGGGCGGCGGCGACCGCGGCCTCGACGGCCTTGACCGACTCGTCCAGCGGTTTCATCTGGTCTTCGAGGTTGCAGCCGACCGCGCCGGCCTCGATCGCGCGGGCGACCGTGCCGCCCGGGTCGCCGTAGCCCGCCTCCAGATCCGCGGTGACCGGCAGATCACCCGCCACCCGGACGATCAGGGCGACCTCGGCGATCATCTCGTCGCGGGGGATCACCTCGCCGTCGGGGTAGCCGCGGGCGGCGGCGATACCGTGGCTCGGGGTGGCGAGGGCCTGCGTACCAGGGGTTTCGGCGACGACCTTCGCGGTGATCGCGTCCCACACGTTGACGACGAGCAAGAGTTCGGGGGCGGCGTGCAATTCCTGCAGCCGGGTGGCCTTCTCGGCGATGGAAACCATGCCGTCAATCTAGAGGTTTTCGCGCGGCGGAGCCGATTCCTGTTACGCGCCGGGCCGGGGCGGCGACTGGTAGGGACAGCACTTCGAGGGAGGTCCCATGGAGCTGACGATCAACGCCGCCGGCGACGAACAAGCGCTGACCGAGTTCTACAGCTGGCTCCGCGACGACGCCGACGTGACGCGGTCCGCGACCATCAGCCTCGCGGGTTCGCGGAGCACTGAGGAGCTGGGCGCCTTCGAGGTCATCTGCATGTCCATCGGCTCACTGACCGGGCTGGCGAATCTGGGCATCGCCTGGAGCAACTTCCTCCGCTCCCGCGAGGAGACGCCCCCGTTCACCATCACGGTCGAGGGTGAGCTGACCGCCGAACAACGCGCCATGCTCCGGAACCTGGACCTGCCGCTTTCGTGACCGTCACGCGCCGCTTCCCAGCCACCGCAGCGTTTCCAGCGCGACGGCCACGTCCACCGCGTTCTCCGCCAGCGGCCGGGGGAGCAGTTCGTCGGCTCGCGCCAGCCGCCGGACGACGGTGTTCCGATGGGTGTAGAGCCGTTCCGCGGTCCGTGTCGTGTTGCCGAGTTCGTGCACGTAGGCCCGCACGGTCTCCCGGGTCTCGGCGTCGGCGTGCCGGAGTCCGCCGAGCGTGTCGGCGATGAATTCGCCCGCCTGCGCCGGATCGCCGGTGAGCAGCGCGAGCAGCTGGATGTCCTGGTACCGCGCGATCTGCTGCGGCGAGGTGAGCCGGGCGAGCATCCGCTGGGTGGCGGCGGCGTCCAGATGGCTGCGGCGGAACCCGTCGATCCCGCTGCCGGGCCGCCCCAGCGCGACCCGGACGTCGGGATGCGGCGCGAGGTCTTCGGCGAGCCGGTCCGCGCGCGGCTGGGTCCGGCCAGGCAGCCAGACCCACAGGGCGGCGGCGCTGGCGACGACGGTCAGCCGGTGCGAGGCGCCACTCGCCCGCATGAGCGTCTCCGCGGCGGTTTCGAGCTGCTGGGACGACGGTGTCACCGAGCCGCTCCAGACGATCGCGGCCGTATGCGGCCCGGCGAGCGGGTAACCGAGCTGGGCTTCGGCGCGCGAACGGCTGATGGGCGCGCCTTCCAGCAGCAGGGTGACCGTGGCCCGCCGTTCGGCGTGGGCGCCGCGGGTCAGTTCCGTGCGTTCGGCGGCCATCCGTTCGGACACGGCGGCGACGGTGTCCTCGATGAACGTGGTGATCGACAACGACGAGACGTCCAGCAGCTCGCGGAGCAGGACCGGGTCCGAAGTGAGGTCGAAACAGATCTCGATCCACCGGCGCCAGGCCACGCCCTGCGCCCGCCGGTAGGCGTCGAGGCCGCCGGAGTCGAAGCCGCGGCGCACCATGTCGCGAGCGCCGTCCAGCACCTCCTGGTTCAGATTGGCGGCGACCCGTTCACCGGGGCGCTGCACGTTGGCGGCGGCCCAGTGCAGCAGATTCGCCAGATTGGCGCGTTTGGTCCCCTCGGTGAGCACGGGGTCCTCGGCGACCGCGCGCATACTGTCCCCGCCGAGCGAGGCCTCGTGCAGCTCCTCGATCCATTCGGCGCGTGGATGCAGCACGATTTCCGCGCCCCGCCGGAAGAGGTCACGCGCCTCAGGCGACAGCGTCGGCCACGGCGATGCGGCACTTTGCACCATCCATACATCATGATGGTGCAGATAGCGCTAGCGCAATTCCCCGCCCTCCCCGCATCGTGGAGGCAACCGAGACGAGGCTGGAGTACCGCATGACGACGAGCACCCCCGTCGAGCACCTCGACGTGGTCATCATCGGTGCCGGGATTTCCGGGATCGGCGCCGCGCGCTACCTGAAGACCGAGAACCCGGGCAAGACGTTCGCCATCCTGGAGGCGCGCGGCACTTCCGGCGGCACCTGGGACCTGTTCCGCTACCCGGGCATCCGGTCGGACTCCGACCTCCACACCTTCGGCTACGAGTTCAAGCCGTGGCGGGACAAGCAGTCCATCGCCGACGCGCCCCGGATCCTGTCGTACCTGCGCGAGACGATCACGGAGAACGGCATCGAGCCCAGCATCCGCTACCACCACAAGCTGCTTTCCGCCGCCTGGTCGAGCGACGAGGCCCGCTGGCTGCTCGAGATCGAGCGGACCGACACCGGCGAGCGCACCAGCCTCAGCGCGGGCTGGCTGTTCAACGCCGGCGGCTACTACCGCTACGACGAGGGCTTCACCCCGCGCTTCGAGGGCCGCGACCGGTTCACCGGCACGATCGTGCACCCGCAGCACTGGCCCGAGGACCTCGACTACGCGGGCAAGCGCGTCGTCGTGATCGGCAGCGGCGCCACCGCGGTCACCCTGATCCCGGCGATGGCGGGCACCGCGGCGCACGTGACGATGCTGCAGCGCACCCCGACCTACGTCATGCCGGTGCCGCGCGAGGACAAGATCGCCAACGGCCTGCGCAAGATCCTCGGCGAGGAGCGGGCGTACGCGCTCACCCGCCGCAAGAACATCCGCAAGGGACTGGCGGTCTGGCAGTTCTGCCAGAAGTTCCCGAAGACCGCCCGCGGGCTCATCCGCTACGTCAACAAGAAGCAGCTTCCCAAGGGCTATCCGGTCGACGAACACTTCAACCCTCCGTACGACCCATGGGACCAGCGGCTGTGCGCCGTGCCCGGAGGCGACCTGTTCGCCGCGATCCGCAAGGGCAAGGCCGACGTCGTCACCGACAAGATCGCGACGTTCACCGAAAAGGGGATCCTGCTCGAATCCGGGCGGGAGCTGGAGGCGGACATCATCGTCACCGCCACCGGCCTGAACCTCCAGGTCTTCGGCGGGGCGAAGTTCAGTGTCGACGGGAAACCGGTGATCATGCCGGAAACCGTCGCGTACAAGGGAATGATGCTTTCGGACGTGCCGAACGCCGCTTTCGCGATCGGCTACACGAATTCGTCGTGGACGCTCAAGATCGGCCTGCTGTGCGAGCATTTCTGCCGTCTGCTGGCGCATATGGACGCCCACGGCTACGACGTCTGCCGTCCCGTCCTCGCCGACCCGGACATGCCGACGAAACCGTTCCTGGACTTCGCCGCCGGATACGTCCAGCGCGCTCTCGACCAGCTCCCGCGCCAGGGCGACCGCATGCCGTGGCTGACCTCGATGAGCTACCACTCGGACATCAAGTTGCTGCGCGCGGACGACATCACCGATCCGGAGCTGCACTTCTCCCGCGCCGAAGTCCGGGAAGCGGTGAACTCGTGACCGACGGTTTCGCCGACCTGCCCGGCGGCCCGCGGATCTGCTACCGCGAGGACGGCCCGTCCGACGGGGTGCCGCTGGTGTTGATCGCCGGGCTCGGCCTGGATCTCACTTCGTGGCCGCGGCCGATGATCGAGGGGTTCACCGGCCGCGGCTTCCGCGTGATCCGGTTCGACAACCGGGACGCGGGCTGCTCGGACCGGATCAAGGCGCCGAATCCCGGCAAGCTCCGGCAACTGCTGGCCCGGCCGCTGCCGGACGCCTACGACCTCGGCGACATGGCGGCGGACACCGTCGGCCTGCTGGACCACCTCGGCGTCGAGAAGGCGCATCTGGTCGGCATGTCGATGGGCGGCATGATCGCGCAGACCGTCGCCGCCCGGACCCCCGGCCGGGTCCTGTCGCTGACGTCGATCTTCTCCACCACCGGGCATCGCCGCGTCGGGCAGCCGGCGAAGTCGACGTTGGTGCGCATGGCGCGGCGGCCCGCCCGGACCGTCGAGGAATCCGTGGCAGGGCACCTGTCGCTGATGGGCCACCTCGGTTCGGCCACGTTCCCGCTGGACAAGGACGTCGAAACGGCCTGGGCCGAGGAACTGTGGGAACGGGCCGGAGGACGCCGCGCCCGCAGCGGTATCGCCCGTCAGATCGGCGCGATCCAGGCCAGCGGCGACCGCACCGCCGAACTCGCCCGCATCACCTGCCCGACGATCGTGGTCCACGGCGACACCGACCGCATGGTCCACCACAGCGGCGGGCGGGCGACCGCCAAGGCGATCAGGGGCGCCCGCTACGTCGAAATCCCCGGAATGGGCCACCACATCGCCCCGGACCTGGTCGAGCGGCTCGTCGAGCTCACCGCCGAACTGGCCCTCGACCCGGCGGGAGAAACCCGATGAGCGGTGTTCGCGGCAAGGTCGCCGTCGTCACCGGTGCCGGTTCCGGCATCGGCCGTCAGCTGGCGCTCGAACTCGCGCGGCGCGGAGCCCGGCTCGCGGTGTCCGATGTGGACGAAACCGGGCTGGCCGAAACCGTCGCCGAGGTCAAGGCCCTGGGTGCGGAAGTGCAGGGCGCCGCGCTCGACGTCAGCGACCGGGCGGCCGTGCTGGAGTACGCCACGGCCGTCGCCGCGCAGTTCGGTGTGGTGCACCAGATCTACAACAACGCCGGGGTCGCGGGCGGCGGGCAGACCGTGCTCGACGCGGACTGGGAGCTGTACGACCGGACGCTCGCGGTCAACCTCTTCGGCGTCATCAACGGAACCAAGGCCTTCTTGCCGCATCTGATCGATTCCGGCGACGGCCAGGTCGTGAACATCTCCAGCCTCAACGGTTTCATGGCCCAGCCGACGCTCAGCGCCTACTGCGCCAGCAAATTCGGCGTCCGCGGGTTCACCGAGGCGCTGCGCACCGAGATGATCGCGGGCGGGCATCCGGTGCGGGTGACGGTCGTCCATCCCGGCGGGGTCAAGACCGGCATCGCCTCGGCGGCGTTGAAGGAAGCCGAGGCGCGCGGCATCGAGCCCACCGCCGAACAGCGGGAACGCGTCCGCGTGTACAACGAAAAGCTGCTGAAGATGCCGGCGGATCAGGCAGCCCGCATCATCGTCGACGGCGTCGAGGCCGGGAAACCGCGCGTGCTCGTCGGGAACGACGCGAAACTGGTCGACCGGCTCGTCCGCCTGCTCCCGCGGCGGTACCCGAAGCTGATCGTCGACTTCGAGCGGCGGCGTCTCGCCCGCTAGGGCGCGTTCCGATCGAAGCCGGCGCCGGTACCCATGTCGCGAAAGCCACTTTCGGGACACCAGACGTCCCGAAAGTGGCTTTCGCGACGCACCCACACTCACTATGAAGTACGCCCTAGGCGTCGACGCTCCGGTGCCCGAACAAGCCGAGCAGCCACGTGTAGCGGACGGCTTCGCGCGCCTGTTCGTACGCGTCTTCCGTGCCGATCCAGATGGCCTGGGTGATCAGTTCGATGGTGGCGGCGACGACTGTGCGCGCGGTGAACGGCGGCGGTGACGGCAGCGCGGGATCGGTGGCGCGCAGCCATTCCGCCGTCCGGTCGAAGACGGCTTCACCGGCGCGCAAGGTGTTCTCCCGCGCTTCTAGCCCCGCGTCGCCGAGCGCGTAGATCTCCAGCAACGCGGCGCGGACGGCCGTGGGGCGCCGGTGCACGTAGTCGACGAGGAAATCGCAACAGGCGGCGACGGCGTCCAGCGGGGCCGAGGCCTCGGCGCCCACGGCGACGCCCTGGGTGATGAACTCGGTGGTGATCTCGCGATAGGCGGCGAGGAAGGCGTCCTGCTTGCCGGTGAACTGTTCGTAGAACGAGGTCCGGGACACGCCCGCCGTCGCGGTGATGTGGCCGACGGTCGTGGCGACGTAGCCGCGTTCGCCGGTGTTCTCCAGTACCGCGTCGATCAGCCGCGCGCGCTGGGTTTCCGCGACCTCGTCGCGGCTGAGGTTGTGCGGCCCCTTCGGCAGCTTGCGGTGCTCGGTCACGTGCGGCACCGTACCGGTCCGGAAATCCGTGAAGGCCTCCTTCCCTACTGACAGGGTAGGGAAGGAGGCCTTCACGGACCTGTGCGGTCAGCCGACCGGCACCTCCGGGGCAAGGGAGTTGCCGGGCGCGATCTTCCCGCAGCTGGTCGGGGCCGTCTTGCCCGCGAACCGGTCGTTGAGCCAGCCGATGGCCAGCGGCGCCCAGGCGACGGCCGCCCCGACGTGGCTCAGCGTGTTGTACTGGTCGTACTTGATCGACTTGTTGCCGGTGTCGCAGTACTGCCGCGCGAGCGAGCGCACGTCGCCGGCGACCATCACCCCGTCGCCGGTCCCGATCCCCGGCGGATTGCCGAAGGTTCCTTCCAGGGCACCGTTGTTGCCCTGCGCGATGTAGCCGGGCACGGTCGGCGTCGGAGCCGAACCGAGGTTGATCTTGTTCACGGCCTCGACGTACGGCAGCACCTTGTTCGGGTTGACGTACTCGGGTTTGACGAATTTCTCCCACGTCAGCCCGGGATACCGGCCGAGCGCGTCGACGATCGACGCCTTTTCCATGTCCTTGAGCACCTGAAGGCCGTAAGAATTCGCGTACGGCTTGAGATCGATGCCGAAGGACCGTGAGACGCCGATGAGCGCCATCGGAATGACGCCGGTCCACGCGACGCTGCCGTTGACGTACTTGAGATTGTGCGACGGCTTGACGAGCACTCCGCCTTCGGTGAAACCGACGAGGTTCTTGTTGACCTCGGGCGCGTAATCCGGCGCGAGCGCGGCGGCCCAGCCGGTCGCGATGGCGCCGCCCGAATACCCGATGAGCCCGACCCGGGTCTTGTCGTTCATCCCCGTTCCGGGGGACCTCGTCGCGGCGCGGATGGAATCCAGGGTGTTCGTCCCGTATTCGGGCCCGGCGGCGAAGTTCGCCTTCTGGCCCTCGGTGTCGGGAATGACGACGTTGTAGCCCAGTAGCAGGGCGGGTGCGATGAACAGCGACTCCGCGTTGGCGATCAGGCCGCCGAGCGAGACGTCACCGGCGATCGCCCGCGACGGGCTGTGCTCGGGGTTGAGCGAATCATAGAACGATTGGTACGAAACGGCTTTGGTGCTGTCACCGGTGAGGCTTCGCAGCACCGAAGTGACGTTCGCGGACGGCTTGCCCTGCGCGTCGGTGGACCGGTACAGCAACTGGGTCACCTTGAGCGGCGTGGCAATGCCGATGACGTGGTAATTGAGCGTCCGGGTCTTCAACACGGTCCCGGGGCTGTACGACGACAGCGGTTCGCTGCCGTCGTAACTGTAGAACGGATCGGTCGCGGGGGCGGCGGAGGCGGCGGGCGCGGCGGCGAAACCGACGACGAGGGCGATCGCGACGGCCAGCAGACGAGCGGGCTTTCGGGTCATGACTCCCCTTTGAATCATGAAGTGGATCACGTTCGGATGCCCGGAACCTACCAGCCGGTAACCGATGGTGTACAGAGGCGTACATGATTTTTGTCGGGTTCTCGACGCCACTGCCGAGGGTGGGCGTGAGCAAGAGAACACCGGTGGGGGCTGGATTTGACGGCGCGCACGTACGACTGTGGGAAAACGTGGTCGTGCCAAGAGTGGGGTGGTGGCCTTGCGATGACGGACCCGGGCGATCCCGAAGCCCGCAGAGGGGATCACGAACTCGATGCCGATGCCGAACTCGTCCGAGCGTATGAAGGTGGAGCCACCATAACGCAACTGGCCGCGCGCTTCGGAATGACCTATTACAAGGTGCGGTCCTCACTCATATCGGCTGGTGTGACGCTGAGACAGGTGGGGCCGACGACTCCGTCGGCCCCACCTGGTCTGGTTCAGGCTTATCTCGATGGGGCGAACATTCACGACGTGGCAAAAAGATTCGGGCTGAGTTTCGGGGTCGCCCGAAGGATGCTGCTGCAGAACGGAGTCCGGCTAAGGCCCAAGGGGGGCGGGCCCCGAGGTGTCGAACCCGGCGGGCCCGCCTAGATCTCCTGCAGGTCGCATCGGGTCAGTACGTCCGCCACCAGTCGAGGCTCGTCAGCACGACCGTGGTGACGAACAGCAGGGTCAGGGCAGGTGCGGACGCCAGGTACTTCTTCAAGATACTCCTTGGGGATTCGGGAGATGCGTATCCGAGCTCAGTGCTTCAATCATCCCGGATATGGCAAATCTAGAGCCGTTTCAGGACGTCGTCAACGGCCTGAGGAGCCGACTTGCCCGCATTGCCGTTGCCCTCTACTGTCCGTGGGTCCGCGCTCAGCGCGCTCAGCTGGGGTTTCAGCCGAAAGACGGACGGCTGCTACCCCTCTGCGATCGCGCAAGGATCACCGTGTCGAGTGATTTTCGTCGAGATTTCGGGATGGTGGCAGCATCGCGACGGTGTCCTCGTCGCCTCTTCGCCTGGCTGCCGGAATGGTAAGCGGCTCTTTGCCGAGTTCGGCGATCCGTGCCTCCAGTTCGACAGCCTTCGCGTGGCGCCCCCGGTCACGGTAGAGGCCTGCCGCGCGTCCGAGAACATCACGGGCGTCAGGGGAGTTTCCCCGATCGGCGAGGATGCGGCCAAGGGTGGCGAGTGCCCGAGCCTGCCCGGTGGCGTTGTTGGTGCGCTCGGCGAGGTCGACGGCGTGGTTCGCGTACTGGATCGCCTCTCGATCCTTGAGTTGCGCGTGCGCGAGGGAGGCGAGCACGCTGTACAACTTCATGGTCGCGGGCAGGTGATGTATTTCGTCGGCCAGCAGCAAGGCCTTGTTGGCGTGCAGGGAGGCTTCGTCGTACCGGCTGAGCTGTGTCAGCACGCCCGCCAAAGCGGTATGGACGGCCATCTGCCCGGAAGCGTCACCGGTTTCCCGGCGAACCTCCAGCGCACGCCGGTAGTGCTCGACCGCGGCCTCGTGTTCGCCCGCGACTTCGAGCGCGTCTCCCAGCCGGTACTCGGCGGTGCCGAGGTGGCCGGGATCGCGTACGACGTGGGCCAGCGCGAGGCATTCGCGATACCGGGTGATCGCCTCACGCGTGCGGCCGGCGTGATGGTGGCGCCGGGCCTTGTTGAGCAGGACGGCGAGCCTGCCGAAGTCGTCGCCCTGCTCCTGGACGAGGTCGTACGCGGTCCGCAGGTAGTGATCGGCCGTCTCGTCGTTCCCGATGAGCATATGGACCTGGCCGAGGTCGTTGAGCGTGCTCGCCTCGGCCTCCAGGTTCCCGGCGGCGGAGGCCGACCGGGCCGCGATCGCCAGTCCGTTCACGATGTCGTCGTAGAACCCGTACCGGTCGTAGATGTCGCTGGTGAGATGGGGGATGCGCCAGGCATGCTCGTGGAGACCGTGACGGTGGGCATGTTCCACCAAGGCGTTGAGATTGCTTCGCTCGTTCAAACACCATTGGCGGGCGGCGGCGGGGGAATCGAAGTCCAGTGGCACGGTGCCGGGTTCGAGCGGGATCATCGGTGGCCGCTGCTTGTGCGGGTGCACCGTCGCGTGCGCGTTGAAGGCCGTGTGCAGGTAGAACGACAGCAATCGCCGCCGGGGCCCGTCGCCGTCGTCTTCCCGGTCCGCGAGGGTTGTCGCGTATCGGTGGAGGATGTCGTGCATGCGATAACGGTCGAGGTCGCCAGGGTGCTGTATCAGATGTGAGGCGAAAAGCGCGTCGAGCGACCTTCGCGCGGCCGGGATGCTGATCGCTCCCGCCGAGGCCAGCGCCGCCGGGCTCATCTCCGTGCCGGGATGCAGGCCGAGAAGGCGGAACATGCGCTGTTCGGCCTCTTCGAGCGCGTTGTACGACCACGAATACGCGGCCTGCAGATGGATTCCGGCGCCGTCTCCGTCGTCGCCGATCGTCAGGAGGGTTTCCGCGTCCTTCAGTTGATCGGCGAGCGTGCGCAGGCGCAACCCGCCACGGCTGGCCGCGCGGTCGGCCACGATGCTCAGGGCGAGCGGGATGCAGTCGCACAATCGTGCGAGCCTCTGGAGGAGTTCGGGTTCGTCCTGCCCGCGATTACGCATGCGATGCGCCAGCAGTTCGCACGACTCCGCGGGCGACAAGGGGTCGAGCGAGACCGACGGGACGTTGTGCAGGGCCGTCAGCGGTGTCAGGCGCCGTCGCGACGTGAGGATCACCGTGCACGGTGTCAATACGTCCAGCATCGGCCGGACGTGCCCGTAATTCTCCACGTTGTCCAGTACGACGAGGGCGGGCCGCTGGGAGAGGAGGGTGGCCAGTTTCGCCATCCGGCCTGCGGGGCTGACGATGCGGTCGACGCGGAAGTCCAGCGCCGAAAGCAGGACGTCGACGACGTCGTTGGCTTCCAAGCGCGGAGTTCGGCTGAAGCCGTGCAGATCGATCATGATCACGCCGTTGGCGAAGCGCTCGGCGGAGCGGTGGGCCCAATGTCCGATGGTCGTCGTCTTGCCGACGCCGGGCGGCCCGGTCACGCAGACGATCGTCGCCAGTGGGGCGCCGGTGGCGTCGATGGTCAAGGAGTCCAGTTTCGCCAGAACGTCCGCGCGGCCGACGAATCGATCGATATCCCGGGGCAGCCGCCGTAGTGGGATGACGCTTTCCTCGACTTGCCCGGTCTTTCTGTCTGCGGTCCCGGCGGTGACCTGAATGGATTGCGGAACCGAGGCATCGAGCTCTTCGTGGAATTCGCGGAGTTCGTCGGCCGCCTGCCCGTCGCCGTCGGCGCGAAGAGCCCGGTACTTCCTCAGGTAGAACGCCGTGATTTCGCCGTGGCGTCCCGCGGATTTCAGTGCTTTCAGACGGAGTTTGGCGAAGCCCAGCTCGTTCGGATGGTCGCGATCGAGTTCGTCCAGTCGCTGCAGGGCGGTGAGCGATTGTCCGGTAGCGAGCAGTTCGTCGAGCAGGAAAGTGTTCGCGGGTATCCAATCGGAATGAATGAACGACGTGCGCCACTCTTCCGCGAGCCTGGTCGTGAGATCGGCGAGCGGATGCTCCCGCCACAGGCGCACCGCCGCCGTGGCCGCCTCGCACGCACGCAGGTGTTCATCGCTGTCGCCGAACGTTCTGGCTTCCCTCATGGCTTCGCGGAAGGCGACGTAGTCGATCAGCGAAGGGTCGACGTCGAGGATGTACCGGCCGTTCGCGGTGATCAGCGCCGCGGGTGCGCGCGTCTCCCGGAAAAGCTGGCGGAGCCGGGTGACATATTGGTACATCGTAGCTCGCGGGTCACGTGGCCGTTGTTCTTGTTCGTCCCAAACCCATTCGACTACGTTTTCGATGGAAAGACGCTTACCGGGACGGGTCAGCAGAGCCGCGAGGATGCCCTCTTCTCGTGGTCGTCCCCAATTCACGGCCAAATTCCCGTGCATTCGCACTGTAGTCTGCCCGAGAACTCCGAAGGCAACTTCCATGGCAGCCCCCTTCCCGGCGGCAGTGTCGCTGCCGGCCCCTCGCCTCGGTCTCCAGTTTCACATTCTTTTTCGTTTTGAACCAGCTCGACCAGCGTTGACCGGATGAGGAGTGATCCTTTGTCAGCGGCGTCAACCACGGTACGAAAGGGCCGTGTCAGGTGCTCGGGCCACTCTCGGTCTCCGATTCGACGGACGAGAGGGGATGCTCGTGAGCAGGGAGATGTGGATCCGGGGCCCGGTCGGGGCCGGCGCGGAGGCGCGGGTGACGCGGGCCGGGTGCCGGACGGCGCTCGTCGTCGTCCCGACGATGACCGCCGGCACGAGACTGCTGGACATCGTGCCGTTGCTCGAATCGGACCACCGGGTCCAGCTGGTGTTCACCGTTCCGCACACCACGGACCAGTGGCCGGGGGTGGAGGAGTTCGTCCGCGCGCAGCACGGGCTGCTCATGCCGTGGGAGCAGGCGGTCCACCACACGTTCGACCTCGTCCTGGCGGCCAGCCATCGCCATCTCGAGCAGCTCCGCGGCCCGATCCTGCTGGTGGGGCACGGCGCGGGGACGATGAAATCGCATCTGTACAGCCGGAAGGCCGAGACTCCCGTGCTTCCGGCCACCGGCCTCGACCGCGAACTCCTGACCTATCGGGGCCGCATTCTTCCCTCGGTGCTCGCGCTGGCCACCGAGGAGGAACGGGCGGCGCTCGGATCTCTGTGCCCGGAAGCGTTGCCTGTCGCGACGGTGGTAGGCGACATCTGCCTGGACCGGATGATCGACGGAGGCCGGTTTCGCGAGCACTACCGGCAGACGTTGGGGCTGAATCCACGCCGGCGGCTGGTGACGATCAGCTCGACGTGGTCGACCGACTCGATCTTCGGCCGGGTCCCGAGCCTCTGCAGGGCGGTTCTCGAGGCGCTTCCCTCATCGAGATATTCGGTCGCGGCGGTGTTGCACCCCAACGTGTGGACCGTGCACGGACGCAGGCAGGTGACGGCCTGGCTGTCCGACTGCGTCGAGGCGGGGCTGCGGCTCATCCCGCCGGACCGAGGCTGGCAGGCGACCATGATCGCGTCGGACTGGGTGATCGGCGACCACGGTTCGACCACCGCGTACGCCGCCGCGATCGGCTGCCCGGTCACCCTTGCGGCCGGGCCGAGCGACCGGCTGCGGCCCGGCAGTATCGCCGACCTCGTCCGGGAGAACGCGCCGATCCTGGAGCCGGGACCGTTGCGGTTCCAAGAGGCCGAAGCCATCCGCCGTCAGGAACGCTTGTCCTCGGTCGCCGGAGCGGCGATCAGCTCCAGGCCGGGCCGTGCGGCGGGGATCCTGCGGTCTGCCATGTATCGCCTCGTGGGACTGCCCGAGCCGGACTGCCCGCCGTCGATCCCGATGCTGCCCGCGCCGCTCCCGATCGAGGTGTGACGACATGGGCATCGTGTACGCGGTCCACAGTCCCGCGCTGGGTGTCGCCCGTATTCGCCTGCGGATCGACGGTCTCGACGCCGATGTACTCGCGGCCGTGCCGGGCGCCTGGGCGAGGGCAGGGGACATCCTGCTCCTGCAAGACGTCCGGACCGGCGACCTGGCACGGATCGCCGCCGAGGACGCGTTGAACCGTCACCTCGGTGCGACTGTCGCGATCGTGGTCCATCCGGACGGCTACGTCATCGCCGACCGGACGAAGACGGTGTCTATGGCGGTGAAATCGCGCCAGTCCGAGCAGGAGGACTGGACCTCACGGTTGCGTGCCGTCTCCGGGCGCACCGGTGTGGGCGTCGCCCCCGTCGGCGTAAAGGGCCTGAGCTTCGGCGAGATGGCCGGCGCCTTCCTGCTCTCGGCCGCTCTGCAACTCGATGTTGCCGAGTGCGGTCAGTATCTCGGCGGTGTAGTAAGGGGAATCGAGTGCTCGCACCGTTCGTAGCGACTCGGTCAGCCTGCCGATCGCGTCTTCGGCCCGGCCCTCGGCCGCCTGGATGCGGGCGAGGGCCATGGCGGACCGGGCATGCTGGGCGGCATCGCCGATCCCGGCCATCACGGTCGCCGCGGCGGTCAGCTCGATCATGGCTTCGCTGTACCGTCCGAGTTCGGAGAGCACCTCGCCCTGCCGACGTCGGCACAGCGCCACCCCGCGGGGGATGCCCAGCCGCTCCTGCAGATCCGCCGCCTGACGATAGAAGTCGAGGGCGCCGTCGAGGTCCCCGCGGCCTCGTGCGGATCTGCCCAGCTGGGAGAGTGCCGTCGCCTGCGTCGGGCCGTCGTTCTCCTGCTGTCCCAGGCGGAGCGCGATGAGGTTCTGTTCGGTCGCTTTGTCGTACCGGCCGACTTTGGCGTAGGCGTAACCGAGCTGGGATCTGAGCCTGGCCTGGACCAAGGGGAGATCCGCCCTCGTGGCCGCCAGCACCCCCCGTTCGTTCATCGCGATCCACGGCCGGTAATCCCGGTGGTGAAGGAAATACCCCCACGACGCCTCGCAGAACTGCCACACGATGTCGTCCCAGTCGTGCTCCGCGGCCTCGCTGAACACGGCGCGGATCACCGACAGGTGTTCACGCCACCAGGCGAGACCATCCGCGCGTTCGACGAAATCCTTCGACCGGCGCGCCCGAGTGGCGTACCGGGTCCGATGGGGATGGATCGCCTCGTCGGCGGCCAGGACCCGGTCGAGGTACCACCCGGCGAACGACCGGCCCAGCCGTTCCTGCTCGTCGCCCGGCAAGGCGGTGCGGGCACGGGCGCGCGCGTCACTGTGCAGCACCATGTGCTGGACGAACCGGTCTTCACCGGTTTCGGTGAGGAGGTTCGCCTCGATCAGCTCGTCGACGTCGTCCTCGACGGAGCCGACCGGGCGGCCGAGCGCGGCGGCCAGCGGCTCGGTGGACACGAAGGGCCCGGGGTGCACTCCACACGCCAGGTAGACCCGCGCCGCGCTCTGCGGCAGACCCTCGTAGACGACCTCGAAGATCGCGTTCAACGAAAGCGCCTTGTCGGTGGAGCTGCCCCCTGTCGACGTCCAACGTCCGTAGGCGGCGGCTTCGCGGGCGAGGGTCCGTCGCGGCCGGGTTCTCAGCCGGGCGGCCGCCACCGAGAGCGCGAGGGGAAGCCCGCCGCATGAGGACACGATCTCCGTGGCGGCGGGCGGATCGGACCGGAGGCGTTCGGTTCCGGTGTACCGCTCGAACAGCGCCCGTGCCTGGGAATCGGTGAGTGGCGGGAGATCGACGAACTGCGCGCCGTCGATACCCAGATCGGTGAGCCGCCACCGGCTGGTGACGACGACGACCGTCTCCTGCCCGGCGGGCAGGAGCGGGCGGACCTGGGCGACGGAAGCCGCGTCGTCGAGCAGCATCGCCATCCGCCGCGACGCGGTGGCCGTGCGGAACGCCGCCGCTCGCTGGTCGAGGCTCGACGGGATCTCGGCGGGCGAACTGCCGAGCGCGGTGAGGAATCCGTGCAGGACTTCGCCGGGATCCTCCGGCGGCTGCTCGCGTGCGCCACCGAGATCGCTGTAGAGGATGCCGTGGGGGAACTCATCCGACCTGCGGTCGAGCCAGTCCAGCGCCAGCGAGGTTTTGCCGACTCCGCCCACCCCGCTCACCACCACCAGTCGCCGTCCGGTGCCGTCGTGCCAGAGCCGGTCGAGTTCGGCGGTGAACCGTTCCCGCGCTTCGAACACGGCGGGCGCCGCGGGGATCTGCCAAGGCCGATTCGCGGGGACTCCGAGGTCGGCCGGGGCGGTCATCGTCCGACCCCACCGCTCTTCCAGGCTGCTTCCGGCTGATGCGAGCGCCGTCCCAGGTAGTCCATGCGGTGTCCCCCCGTTTGGTCTCCGACAGTCCAGTGTCCCCAATAGTGCGGTTCCAGGCGAGAAATTGTGGTTTGACTATCACACGAACAGACGAATTCGTGCACGTGCGTCCGCACGGGCGTTCTTCTTCAGGATTTCCGGAAAGTATTGCGCATCCACAATGGACGGACGTTTTCTGTCACCGGATTCTCTCGCCGGTCAGGTTCATGCCTTCGGGCGCATTCCGCTCATCCGAGCCCTTCGGTGCGCCCGGTTCCGTCAGTGAGCGAGATACGAGCCAGCCCAAGAGAGGCAGCGCGATCAGCGGGACCAAGGCCGTCCGCAACGAGCTGTGGTCGGCGACCGTTCCGATGACCGGGCTCGCGAGACCGCCGATGCTGACCGTCAGGCCGAGGGTGACGCCACTGGCGGTGCCGACGCGCGTGGGGAGGTAGTCCTGCGCGAGCGTGATCTGCAGGGAGAACGGGATGTACAGGCCCACCGCGGCCAGCAGGACGAACGGGAAGAAGGCCGGGCCCGGCACGAAAACGACGCCCGCGACCGCGACGACGGTGGCCAGATAGGACCGGTGCACGACGATGACGCGGTCCCGGCGCCCGGCCAGCCTGCTGCCGAGCAAAGTGCCCGCGGCGCCGCCGAGGTAGAGCAGGAACAGCGCGGCGCTGCCCGTCGCCGTGCCGCCTCCGGCCCGTTGCTGCGCGTAGAGCGAGACGAACGTGCTCAGGCCGACGAACACGATCGAGCGGAAGACGACGGCCGCCGACAGCTTCACGAACGACCTCCAGTCGTCGACCCCTGTCGCCTCCGCCGGCGAGCCGCCGGTGCGGCTGGTCCTGGCGAGGGCACGCAGCACGGGCAGGCACAGCACGGAACCGGCCAGTGCGGGAACGACGAGCAACGGCGACATCCGCAGCCCGCCGAGGGCCATGACGGCGGTGACGAGTACGGGCGCGGCCGCGAAGCCGATGTTCCCGCCGAGGGAGAACCAGCCCATGGCCGTATGGCTGCCACCACCGGCGATCCTCGCGACCCGTGCGGCCTCGGGGTGGTAGGCGGCCACCCCGATTCCCGACACGGCGACGAAAGCCAGCGTCAGCGGGTAGGAGCCGACCAGTCCGCCGAGGGCGATGCCGAGCCCGCCGAGGAGCGTGGCGGACGGCAGCAACCACGGCATCGCCCAACGATCGGTCAGCGCGCCGAACAACGGCTGCGCCACCGACGACAGCAGTGAAGCGGCGAGCACGATGCCGGACACCGCCGCGTAGCCGTAGGCGCGTTCGGCCGCGAAGAACGGCACCAGCGCGGCGACCGAACCTTGGTACACGTCCACACACGCGTGCCCGGCCGACAACAGGGTGATCGCTTTGTTCTTCGACACGTCGCCATGCTCGTCGCGGATCGCGGTGTCGCGCTTCCGATAAAATGACAAACGATGACGGAAATCCGCCACATGCCCGCGGCGCCCACCCAGGTCCGGTCCCTGGCCTCCGGCATGACGATCGACGCGCACCGCCACGACGATCATCAGGTCGCTTACGCCGCTCGTGGCGTACTGGCCATCACCACCGACAGGGGTTCCTGGGTCGCGCCCGCCACGAGGGCCATCTGGGTGCCCGCCGGGACCGTGCACGCCCATCAGGCGCACGGCGACCTCGAACTCCGTCTCGTCGGCCTGCCCGCCACCGTGAACCCGTTGCGGCTGAACGGACCGAGTGTGCTGGCCGTCGGACCGCTCCTGCGCGAACTCATCCGCGCCTACACCGATCCGCCGCACGACGACTCCCCGGAACGACGGCGGCTGCGCGCGGTACTGCTCGATCAGCTTCGTGCCTCGCCGCGGCAACCCCTGCACCTGCCGACGCCGGCCGACCCGCGGCTGCGCGCACTGTGCGAGATCCTCAGCGCCGATCCGGCCGACGGCCGGACGCTGGCCGTTCTCGGCGCGCGGGTCGGGGCGAGTGGCCGCACCCTGGCTCGGCTCTTCAAAGCCGACCTCGGCATGACGTTCCCGCAGTGGCGCACGCAGCTACGGCTCTATCGCGCCTTGGTCCTCTTGGCCGAGGACACCCCGGTGACCGCGGTGGCGCATGCCTGCGGCTGGTCGTCCACCAGCGCGTTCATCGACGTCTTCCGCCGCGCCTTCGGGCATACGCCGGGCAGGTACTACGACCGGTGAACGCGAAAACGGGGCCGGTCCACAAAGGACCGGCCCCGCTCTTCGTTCGGTTCTTACGCCTCGCTACGGCGACGGCGGACCAGCAGCACCATCAGCACACCCGCGCCGAGAAGCGCGCCACCGATGATCAGCGGCATGGTCGCGGAGGCACCGGTGTTGGCGAGTTCGTCGCCGCCACCCGATTCGGCGCCACCAGGGGTGGTGGGGGCCGGGGTCTCGGTGACGGGCGCGCCGCCCTGCTTCCAGTTCGCGGTCGCGTTCGCGGCGACCGAGGTCTTCTCGGACTGCGCGACGATCAGGGACTGGGCGGGCACCTTGTCGTAGTTCTCGCCCACGAACAGGCGGCCGGTGTCGAGGTGGCCGCTGACCTTCAGCGAGAAGGTGCCGGAGCCGTCCTTGGCGTCCTTGGGGACGTCGACGTAGACCTTGGTGCCGTCCTTGATGTCGGCGGCCTTGAGCGCCTTGCCGTCGGCGTCGGTGACCTTGACGCCCTCGGGCAGCTTGCTCGTCAGCTCGGTGATGTCACCGCTGGTGGCGATGCTGAATGGGCCGATCCGGGTGCCGGTGGCGCCCGAGGCCTTGGCCGGGCCGATGTCGAGGGTCGGCTTCGGCTGCTGGCCGATGCCGACGTTGTCCTTGCCCACGAGGTAGTCGTAGACCGCCAGCACGTCGGCGGCGGACTCTCCGGCGCCCTCTCCCGAAACCGGGTTGGCCCGCTTCAGGTCCTTGCCGTCACTGAAGTGCCACACCGCGGCCTGCGTCGCGGTGATGGCCTCCTTGACGGACAGGCCACCGTTGAACTTGACGTCGCCCTTGCCGAGCGTGCCTTCGAGCGCCTTCACCGACGCCGCCGGGTAGCCGTGGTGCAGCACCCAGTTGAGCTTCGAGCTGTTCTTGTTGAACGGCGACTTGGTGTCCGGGTACTTGTTCCACGGACGCTCGATCATGTCCTGATCGGTCCGCATGCCGACCTCGACCTGCACGCAGTACATCTTGAGCTTGCTGCCGTCGGACAGCTTGAGCGTGAACAGCACCGCGCCGGCGGGGTCCCCGCTCTCGAAGTTGATGCCGAACCCGCGTTCGCCTTCCTTTTCGATGACCCGGCCACGCGCCGCGCCGTCGTCGGCGAGGGCGGCCGGAGCGGCCATCGTCAACGCGACGGCCGCGGAGGCCACCGCGATCCCGCCGCGAACCAGAACTGACCTGCCGTGCATGTGTCTCCCATCCGGATACGGACCACGAATGCCAGTGCCGTGTGCGACCACAGGCCCCGACCGCAACGGCTCGCCCGAGTGGGGGATAACTCATCCCATCGAGCGAGAGCGGAGCATACAGAGGTCTCACAAGTGGCTACTCAGGGGTATGGCTCATGTCCGAATTGCCCCGAACGAGGGTGAACGGCAGGAAAACGATCTTGGGCGAGTAGAGAACGGATCTTCGACGGAAAGAAACCGACGGAAAGCTCGCGGATGGAGGTACCGCCGCTCCTCCGGTCGCTGTTGAATTGGACCAGACCATTCACTGGCGATTGGAGTCCTCATGACGCGACGGCACCTCCGCCGGGGGTTGTCCCTGGTGGCCGGGCTCGCTTTGGCCGGGGCGCTGCTCCCGGCCGCGAGCAGTGCGGAACCCCTGGAAACGCGGGGAGTTCCGCTCGGCGAGCTGACCGCCACGGCGACCAAGGTCGCGTCCGGGCTGGTCAACCCCACCGCGATCACGGCGATGAACGACGGCAGCGGCCGGATCCTCATCGTGGAGAAGCGAGGCGTCGTCCGGGCCTACCATCCCCGGACCGGGCTCGCCGCGAAGCCGGTTCTCGACATCAGCGCCAAGGTGAACGGCGCGGACGTCGAGCGCGGGTTGCTCGGGCTGGCGATCGCCAAGGACAGGCGGGTCTACGTCGCGTACACCCGCAAGTCCGACAGCGCGGTGACGCTCTCCCGCGTCCGGCTGGACACCGGCGAGCTCACCGAGCTGATCACGCAGCCGCATTCCGAGTTTCCCAACCACAACGGCGGCCAGCTCGCGTTCGGCCCGGACGGGTACCTGTACTGGGGGATCGGCGACGGCGGCGGCGGGGGCGATCCGCTGGCCACCGGGCAGCGGCTGGACACGTTGCTGGGCAAGATCCTGCGCATCGACGTCAACCGCGCGTGCCAGCCGCTGAAATACTGCGTCCCGGCAGGCAATCCGTTCGCCGGCGTGGCGGGCGCGCGTCCGGAGATCTGGTCGTACGGGCTCCGCAATCCGTGGCGCTTCTCCTTCGACCCGGCCGACGGTTCGCTGTGGATCGGCGACGTCGGCCAAGGCCGGTTCGAGGAGGTCGACCACCTCGCCAGGGGTAAGGGCGGCGCGAACTTCGGCTGGTCCTGCAAAGAAGGGCCGGTCGTCTTCGACGAGACACGCTGCAAGGACGGCGTGACCTACACCGATCCGGTCTTCCACTACATCTCCGGCGCGGAGGGCTGCGCGGTGATCGGCGGGCACGTCTACCGCGGCAGGAAGTACGCGGCACTGGCCGGCGGGACCTACCTCGCCACCGACTTCTGCCAGGGCACGGCCTGGGCCGTCCGCGAGAAGACCGACGGCACCTACGAAAGCGCCCGGATCGGCGAGTTCCCGCTCGACGCCACCACCTTCGGTACCGACCAGAACGGCGAGCTGTACCTCGCCGACGAGACCCCCGGCGGACTGCACCGGATCTCGTTCGCGCGCAAGGGATAGCGGCCCGCCCCGGCCGCGTCCGCCCGGCGCGGCCGGGGCACCCGATCGCGTTTCATCAAGTTTTCATCATCGCTCCCTAGCGTGAGGTCGTCCGGTGAAAACAGTGATGGAGGGCGACGTGGAGCAAACATTCCCACCCGGAGGCGCGCAGTGGCCGCCGCCGCAGGGCTGGGTCCCGCAACCGGTACCGGGGCCGCCCGCCCGGAAACCCCGGTGGCTGCTGTTCGGCGGCATCGCCGGACTGGTGCTGGTGCTCCTCGCGGGTCTGACGACCTGGCTCCTGTGGCCGTCGAAAGGGGACCGCGAACCCTTCGAGCAGGCACTCGCCGGGCTTTCCTCGGCGCCCGCCGTCCGGAACAGCACCTCCGGGGTCGGCGGGATGATCAAGACCGACGTCAAGACCACCGCGCACGGCGAGACGTCCGGAACGATGTCCTTCCGGGGCAAGAAGATCGATATCCTGGTCGTCGGCGGCAAGGTCTACTTCAAGGCGCCGGACGGCATGCTGCCCGGGGCGATGGCGGACGCCGGCGGGACCGACGAGCTCAAGGACCGGTGGATCACCGGTGAGGACGCGCTGTTCGGCCCGGCTCTGCAGCAGTTCGAATCCCCGGAGAAACTCGCCGCCCGGCTGCGCGCGGCGCTGGACCGGGCGGACGAGATCCCCGCGGATCAGAACGAGACCGTCCGGGACGTTCCGGCGCTGAAGGCGAGCACGCCGGCGGGTGACCTGTACGTCTCGAAGGAGGCACCGCACCGCCTTCTCCGCTACTCCCTGAAAATGCCCGGCGGGATACCGTCCATGCCCGGCTCGGAGTCACAGCCGCCGATGCCGTCCGGCGCCGGCCTCGGTGAGTCCGATGTGGACGCTTTGTCCCCGCAGGAGACCGACGCCGTCTACGAAAACCTGACGACGAACACCAAGAAGCTGTCCGGTGCCGTCGACACCAGTGTGCGGTTCGACATGAACGGCGCGGCCACGGTCGCGTGCAGCTCGTCGGGCTGCACGGTGACGGCGAACGTGTCCAACTCCGCCTCGGCGAGCAGCGGCGGGAAGGTCAGCGGCCAGGTCAACGCCACGATGACCGCGAACGTGACCATCGGTGGCCGCCCGGCGGGCAGTTGCCGGGAAACCGCCGGCCTGCCGTTGAACGGCTCGGCTTCGATCACCTGTGTCAACGGCGGGGCCGGGAGCGTCTTCTCGTCCGTCGAGGCGGAGAAGAAGGCGGATGCGGAAGCGCGATCGCGTGCCTCCGGCGGCGTGCCGGTCCAGTACCGGATCGAGAGCATCGCGTCGGTCGCCGTGCTGGCCGAAGCGATCGGGCAGGTCGAGATCACCCGCCTGGTCGACGAGCTGACGGAACGGCGGTCGAAGCTCGGCGGCTGACCGGATGAAGAACAGCGCCGGGCGAACGGCTTCGATGCCGCGCGCCCGGCGCTTTCGCGTCCCGGTGTTTTCGGGTCAGTCGGTGCCGGATTCGATCGCGGCGTGGTCAAGCAGTTCGTCCTCGGCCGAAGCCTTGCCGCGCGAGGCGATCGCCTGCGCGCCGCCCGCGTCCATGGCCCCGATCAGGCCGGTCGACGCGGCCTGCGCGGCACCGATCAGCGTCGGGTGCCCGCCGCCGACCATGCCGAGCCCGGCGTACTGCTCGAGCTTGGCGCGCGAGTCCGCGATGTCGAGGTTCCGCATGGTGAGCTGGCCGATCCGGTCCACCGGGCCGAACGCCGAGTCCTCGGTGCGCTCCATGGACAGCTTGTCCGGGTGGTAGCTGAAGAACGGGCCGGTGGTGTCGAGGATCGAGTAGTCCTCGCCGCGCCGCAGCCGCAGGGTGACCTCGCCGGTGACGGCCGCGCCGACCCACCGCTGCAGCGACTCGCGCAGCATCATCGCCTGCGGGTCCAGCCAGCGGCCTTCGTACATGAGCCTGCCGAGACGACGGCCTTCGTTGTGGTAGCTGGCGAGGGTGTCCTCGTTGTGGATCGCGTTGACGAGCCGCTCGTACGCCGCGTGCAGCAGCGCCATCCCCGGCGCCTCGTAGATGCCGCGGCTCTTGGCCTCGATGATCCGGTTCTCGATCTGGTCGGACATGCCGAGCCCGTGCCGTCCGCCGATGGCGTTGGCCTCCAGGACCAGGTCGACCGCGGTGGCGAACTCCTTGCCGTTGATCGTCACCGGCCGGCCCTGCTCGAAGCCGATCGTGACGTCCTCCGGCGCGATCTCGACCTCGGGGTCCCAGAACCGGACGCCCATGATCGGGTTCACGATCTCGATACCGGTGTCGAGGTGCTCCAGCGACTTGGCCTCGTGCGTCGCGCCCCAGATGTTCGCGTCGGTGGAGTAGGCCTTCTCGGTGCTGTCCCGGTACGGCAGGTCGTGGGCCTGCAGCCACTCGGACATCTCCTTGCGGCCGCCGAGCTCGCTGACGAACGCGGCGTCCAGCCACGGCTTGTAGATCCGCAGGGACGGGTTCGCGAGCAGGCCGTAGCGGTAGAACCGCTCGATGTCGTTGCCCTTGAAGGTGGACCCGTCGCCCCAGATCTGGACGTCGTCCTCGAGCATCGCGCGCACCAGCAGGGTGCCGGTGACCGCGCGGCCGAGCGGCGTCGTGTTGAAGTAGGTACGGCCGCCGTTGCGGATGTGGAAGGCGCCGCAGGACAGCGCGGCGAGACCTTCCTCGACCAGCGCGGCCTTGCAGTCGACGGCGCGCGCGATCTCGGCGCCGTAGGCCTTCGCCCGGCCCGGGACCGACGCGATGTCGGGTTCGTCGTATTGGCCGATGTCAGCGGTGTAGGTGCACGGCACTGCACCCTTCTCGCGCATCCACGCGACCGCTACCGAGGTGTCGAGGCCGCCGGAGAAGGCGATCCCGACGCGTTCGCCGACAGGCAGAGAGGTGAGTACCTTGGACATGATGGAAGTATATGCATAGGTGTGTATGACCATGCAAGCCGGGGTGAGCAGGGCAACTCGGGTGGGTGGCGTGACTCGCGTGATTGGCTGCGTAACTCGCGTGATCAGAGGCGTAACTCGCGAGTGCGCTGCCTGATCACGCGAGTTACGCGTTCGGGACCGTGTCCCTTTCGTGACCTGTCCGTGAAGGGATCCGCCACGAATACTGGGTGAGGCCCTATGTGAAACCGGACTTTTCCTTGCGGTGAAAGGAAAACCAGTCCGCGGGCCGGGCGGCGTCGAACACCTGGCATGAAGACTTCGCGGACCGACCGGGAACCACGCCTCCCGCTCTTCGGGGCGGCGCTGATCGGTGTCGTGGCCCTCGCCGCGGCGCTGGCGGCCGGTCATCTGGTGGCCGGGTTCATCAGCGCCAACGCCTCGCCGTACCTCGCGGTCGGCAACGGGGCGATCGATCTGACGCCGGTGGAGCTGAAGGATTTCGCGGTCCGGACGTTCGGCGTCTACGACAAGCTCGTGCTGCTCGGCGGGATGGCCGTCGTGATGGTGCTGGCCGCCGCCCTGGCGGGTATCGTCTCGCGCCGGTCACCCGTTCCGGGGGTCGTGCTGATCGCCGCCTTCGGGCTGCTGGGCGGGCTCGCCGTCTCGCAGCGCCCCGACCTCTCGGGCGTAGCGCTGCTCGCGCCCCTGGCCAGCCTGATCGCCGGGGTCGGCGTGTTCCTCTGGTTGCATCGCCTGGCCTCGGTCAAGCCCCAGGTCGAAGCCTCGGGCGCCGCGCCGTCACGCAGGTCGGTGCTGCTGGCCGGAGCCGGTGCCGTCGTCGCCGCGGGTGCGGCGGGGGCCGGAGGACAGCTTCTCGCCGGGACCAGGGACGCGGAGTCTTCCCGGGCGGCCGTCGGACGGCTCGTACCCGCCGAGCCGGCACCGCCGATCCCGGCCGACGCGGATTTCGCCAAACTGGGCACGCCGACGTTCCTCACCTCGAACCGCGACTTCTACCGCGTCGACACCGCGCTGTCGGTGCCGCAGGTCCGCGCCGAGGACTGGAGCCTGCGCCTGCACGGCATGGTGCGCAACGAAAAGCGGTACACCTACGACGACATCCGTAATCGTCCGCTGATCGAGCGCACCATCACCATGACCTGCGTGTCCAACGAGGTCGGCGGCACCTATGTGTCCACGGCGAACTTCATCGGCGTCGACCTCGGGGATCTGCTGCGGGAGGCCGAGGTCCAACCCGGTGCCGAGCAGATCTTCTCGACCAGCACCGACGGCTGGACGGCGGGCAGCCCGGTCGTCGCCGCGCTCGACCCGGAACGCGGTGCGATGCTGGCGATCGGGATGAACGGCGAACCGCTCCCGGTCGAACACGGTTTTCCCGCGCGAATGGTGATCCCCGGTCTCTACGGCTACGTTTCGGCGACGAAATGGGTCAAGGATCTGGAGATCACCACCTGGAAAGCGCGCCGCGCGTACTGGCTCGACCGCGGCTGGGGTGAACAGGCCCCGATCAAAACGCAGTCCAGGATCGACAGTCCGAAAGGATTCGAAACGGTACCCGCGGGCAAGGTCCGGATCTCGGGCGTGGCGTGGGCACAGCACACCGGCGTCGAACGGGTCGAAGTCCGCCTCGGCGCGAGCGGGAGCTGGCAGCCCGCAACACTTTCCCGTGAGGTGAACGTCGACACCTGGCGGATGTGGTGGACCGAATTCGACGTCCCGCCCGGCAGTCACCAGGTCACCGTCCGGGCTGTCGACAAATCCGGTTACACCCAGACCGACGCCCGCGCCGGAACCGTTCCGGACGGTGCGACGGGCTGGCATGTCATCAGTTTCACCGCACGGTGATCGGCGTCACTCGAAAGGGTGGCAATCCGATTTCGCCGTGGTTCCGAATACCCGGTAAGAGTCCGAAAAACAAATGGAGTGATTTTCCGTGAGCAAGCTTCGCGTCGCAGGAATCGGTTTCACCGCGGCCACCGCGCTGGCACTGGCCGCCTGCAGCAGCAACGACAGCGCTTCGTCCGGCAGCTCCAGCAGCGCCCCCGCGCCCGCCCCGTCCTCATCCATGTCGGCCCCGATGTCCAGCGCCGCTTCCGGTGACGGGGTCACCACCAACGCCGACGTGTTCGGCCCGGCCTGCTCGCAGCTGCCGCAGGGCAGTGCGCCCGGTTCGCTCGACTCGATGGGCCCGCAGCCGGTGGCCAGCGCCGCGTCGACCAACCCGCTGCTGACCAAGCTGGTCGCCGCGGTGAAGGCCACCAACCTGGTCGACACCCTCAACAGCCAGCAGGCCATCACCGTGTTCGCCCCGGCGGACCCGGCCTTCCAGGCGCTGGGTGACGCCAAGTTCAACGAGCTCGCCGGCAAGCCCGACCAGCTCGCGCCGATCCTGCAGTACCACGTCGTCGGCAAGCGTTACGACGCCAAGGGCCTGGAATCCGCCAAGTCCGTGGAGAGCCTGAACACCGCGGGCGGACCGGTCAAGATCGAGGGTTCCGGCGAGAACATGACCGTCAACGGCGCCAAGGTCCTGTGCGGCAACATCCCCACCAAGAACGCCACCGTCTTCGTCATCGACAAGGTGCTGACGCCGGGCACCAACAAGAACTAGGTCCCCACACCATGATCGCGGTGGCCACGCTCCCGGGCGTGGCCACCGCGATCTTCGTGTCAGGGAACGAGCGCGGCGGCGTCGACGTCGGTCACGACGATCCGCAGGCTCGCGTTCTCCCACGGGGTTCCGGTGAGCACCGCGCGCAAGGCCGCCCCGGCGACCTCCGTGAGCGGCGGGATCGGCACCTCCAGCGCGACGACGCGGACCTCGACGACGTTCTCGGAGATGTCGACGGCCATCACGTCGAGGTCCCACGGCACCGCCGAAGCGGCGGCGGTGGTCGACGGCGTGGCCGCGCGCAGCCCCGGCACCTCGCGCAGCGTGCTCAGCAGGGACGCGGTCAGTTCGGATCGTGCGGTCACAACAGTCCTCCACGGATTTCGATGTCCAAAATGGACACCGAGACGGCCGACGGGGTGAGCCCGGTCGCCTCGGTGACCGCCTTGCCGACGGCACGCTGCACCGCCTGTGCCGTCGCCGCGGCCTGGTCCAGCCCGGAGAGGGAGAGGTCGATCTCCACCCGGACGTCCGGCGGATCGTGCTCGACGAACGCGCGGACCCCTTCCGTCGGCGCCGGTTCGAGGCCCTTGATCCGCTGCCGCGCGATCCGGGTCAGCGAACCGGCCAGGCCGCGCAGCCCGGGTTCCAGGCGGACCACGCCGGGGACCTGGGCCGCGGCGTGCGCGGCGACCGCCGCGATCACCGGCGGGGAGATCACCGTTTCGGTCAGTGGCCTGGCCGGGGCCTGCTCACGCGTCATAGATGTCCTCCACCGTCAGATCCAGCCGGGCCAGCCGGAGCCCCACTCTGGCTCCGGCCGCCGCCGTGACCCGTTCACGGACCACTTCCAGCGAGTCACCGTCGAAATCATGCGCGATCGCCAGGTGCAGTTCCACGTTCACGGCCAGCGGGTCGGCGTCTTCATCCGACCGGTGGACCCGGCACCGCCGCGCGCGGACACCGTCCACGGAGTCCGCGGCGAACCGCAGCACCGCCGCCACCGCCTGATCGCTCACCTGCACCTCGCCCGGCTCCGGGCTGGCCAGCGGCACCAGCTCCCGGCGCCGCACCTCGGCGCGGATCGCGGACATGATCCGGCTGGTGAGATCCGGCGACGGCTCGGCGTCGTCCTCGGCCAGTTCCCTGGTCAGCCCGCGCAGCACCCGGAGGCTTTCACGGGTCGCCCGGCAGTGCGGGCAGTCGAGTTCGTGCTGGTCCGCCCGGCCGGCGTCGACCTCGTCGAGCCGGTCCCAGATCTGTTCCACATCACGGCCGCACGGCAGCAGGTAGTCCCGGGTCGCGTGGTTCATCGCCATGGCGCCATCACCTCCGCCAACTGTGCTCGTGCTCGCGCGATGCGTCCGCGCACCGCGGTGGGGGTCGCCCCGATCGCCTTCGCGATGTCCTCGTAGGAGCGGCCGTGGACCTCGCGCAACAGCCAGCAAGCCCGTTGCTCGGCGGTCAGCTCGTCCAACGCCCCGGTCAGCGCCGTCATCTGCGCGCTCGTCTCCGCCGCGCGCTCCGGCCGCCCCGCCGAACCGGCGGACTCCTGCTGGTCGAGCTCGACGTCGGCCACCGGCTTCCTGGCGCGGATCACGTTCAGGCACCGGTTGGTCGTCATCCGGTAGAGCCAGCCGACGAACGCCGCGTCCTCCTGCAACTGGTCGAGCCGCCGCCAGGCGACGAGGAACACCTCCTGGACGACGTCCTCGGCGTCCCCTTTGTTCCCGAGCATCCGCAGCGCCAGCCGGTACATCGGCCCCTGGGACCGCAGGACGAGCTGTTCGTACGCCCGGATCTCGCCGTCGCGGGCGCGCGCGACCAACGTCGCGTCGTCCAGCACGGTCTCGCCGGCCGCGAGCGGTTCGGTTCTCGCCGAAGTCGTCATCGAGCGCACCTGTGCAGTGCCGCCATGCCGAAGCTCCCTTCCATCACCTGCCTGCGGTGACACCCGTAAGACACGGCTTCCCCGGAAACGTCACGCGGGAAACTTCGTCCAGCCGACCACGCCGTCGAGGGCCGCGCACGCCGAAGTCAGGTGATGGCCCGCCGTCGGAACGCCAACAGACCCGCGGGGGTGAACACGGCCAACGCGAAGGCCAGCGCGAGCGCGCACAGCCACCCGGGGAGGTGAACGATCTGCGGCGTCAGCGCTCCACGCAGGCCCTCGCTGACGTAGGTCATCGGATTCAGCGCGCACAACGCCCGGAACCAAGGGACGGCGGCGAGGTCGGGAAAGGGGAACTGGGCGGAACCGGTGAACAGCAGCGGTGGCATCACGAGCGAGAAGGTGATCCCGATCCGGGTGGGGGAGACGAGTGAGCCGATCGTCACCCCGGCCGCGCCGCCCGCCAGCGCGCCGAGCACGGTGTAGCCCAGTGCCGCCGGGAGGCCGGCCACCCGCCAGGACAGCTCACCGAGCACGAGCGCGCCGACCGGGACCATGAGCACGGCCGTGACCAGTCCCCGCGACGCCGCCGCGACGATCCGCTCGACGACGATCCAGCCGAGACCCACGGGCGCCCGAAGCCTGTTTTCGATGGTGCGGGTGGCGAATTCCATGGCGAGCGGGAAGGACGCGTTCTGGGCGGCGGCGAAGAAGGCGTTCAGCGCCACGAGACCGGGCAGCAGCAGCCGCGCGTAACCGGGCGGGGTGTAGCCGAGCGCGCCGAGGACCTTCCCGAACACCAGGAGCATCAGCAGGGGTTGCATGAGCACCTGCGCCAGCACCCCGCCGAGCTGCTTTCGGGTGATGAGCAGATCGTGTTCCAGCAGACCCCAGAACACTCGCCACGGACTCGGAGCCATATACAAAGCTTACGCTTTATTATTAAGCAACTTCTCCTGCGGTTTGTGAAGGATAGCTAAGTGATAGCGTTGTATCGTGAGTGAAGCCACGCAGACCGCCGAAGCGGTGCGCTGGGCCGTTTCGCGGTTGTCGTCGCGACTCCGGGCCGAACAGCCCGGCGAAGGCCACAGCCTGAGCAGGCTGGCCGCGTCGGTGCTGGCGAACCTGCGGCACAGCGGTCCGCTGACCGTCAGCGCGCTCGCCGCGATCGAGGGACTGCAGCCGCAGTCCCTGACCAGGGTCCTGAACGCGCTCGAAGCGGAAGGCCGGGTGGCGCGGCGCCCCGACGAACACGATCGGCGGGCCCAGCGGATCGCCATCACCGAGGTGGGCTGCGAAGCCCTGCGAGAGCATGTGCGTGACGGCAACCGCTGGCTGGCCAGTGCGCTCGGCGAAGCGCTGACCCCCGCCGAACGGGAGATCGTGCGTGTGGCGGCGGGGCTGCTGCTCCAGGTCGCCGAGCACGGGGCCGGGGACGTACGCGGCCACGGTGCCGCGCCGCCACTCTGAGAATCTCTGAATCAGCACTGCCGGGCGAGCGCGGGGTACTCGTCGAGGGTGATGTCGGTGGCCAGCTTGTCGGTCATCCACAGCATCAAGCGCAGCAGGAGCCGCCGCCGGAACATCTGGTCGCGCAGCTTGATCCGCAGGTTCGTCGGCGGCGCGAGGAACGGGCCGGCGTTGGCGTTGCGGGTCACCTTGGCGTAGCGGAGGAACTTCTCGTCGTACCGGCGGAAGGCGAGTTCGTGGTCGCCGTTGGCCGCGGCCAGCTCGCCCGCGATGACGTACGCCGCCACGACGGCGAGCCCGCTGCCGAAGCCTGCCAGGGTGTTGCCGTACGCCGCGTCGCCGAGGAGAGCGACACGCCCGGTGGAGTAGCCGTCCATCGTGACCCGGGCGATCGCGTCCAGGTAGACGTCGTCCGAGCGTTTCACCATCTCCATCAGTTCGGGCAGCCGCCAGCCGCCGCCGTCGAACGCGGTGGTCAAGATCTCCTTCTGCTGCTCGAGGTCGTACCGGTCGTAGCGGAGCTCGGGGGAGGCGAACACGAAGAACGCGTTCGCCTTGGGCCCGCCGGTGGCCGCCATCCGGCCGGGCTCGTTGTACATCACCGCGGGACCGCCGTCGGTCTCGTCGGTCTCGACCAGCGCGTAGTAGTGACCGAGGTGCTTCACGTAGTCCGCTTCCGGGCCGAACGCCAGCCGTCGCACGGTGGAGTGGATGCCGTCCGCGCCGAAGACGAGGTCGAAGCGTCTCGGGGCGCCGTGTTTGAAGGTGACGTCGACGCCTTCGGCCGTCTCGGTCAGCGAAGCGATGGAGTCGCCGAAGACGTACTCGCAGTCCCGCTCGGTCCGTTCGTGGAGGATCCGTGCCAGGTCGCCGCGCCGGATCTCGACGTCGCCGCCGGTGAACTCGCCGGGAAGGACGGCGAGCGGCCGTCCCTCGGCGTCGACGATGGTCTGGTCGAGCCCGCCGGTCTGCTGACGGCGGATCTCGTCGAGGACGCCCATCCGCTCCAGCACGAAGCGGTGGGTGGCGCCCTTGAAGTCGACCGCCTGGCCGCCGGTGCGGAGTTCCGGCGACCGCTCGACGACGGTGACCGCGTAGCCCTGACGGGTGAGCCAGAAGGCGAGGGCGGGCCCGGCGATGCTGGCGCCGGAAATGAGGGCTGTCCTGTTCGTCATGCCCGGAGCTTCGCGGCCGGTGTTGACGAAGCACTGACAGCCCGCTGACGGCTTCCCGTCAGCTCCAGCCGGGAAAGGGAAGGGTGAGTTGGCCGGGGTCGTCCGGCGGCGCGGTCTCGTAGCGCGGCGGCGTCGCCGACAACCCGATCGGGTTGCGGGTCAGCCGCACGGAGGTGCCGTCGGGCCGCGGGAGATCGACCGTCGGGCTCAGCCCGAGCCGTTCGGCCAGCGCGAACGCGCCCGCGACGTCGTTGACCTCCCCGGCGGGCACCCCGGCCGCGCTCAGCTCCGCCGCCCACTCGGCCGCCGGACGCTTGCCGAAGTGGTCTTCGAGCAGCGCGCGGAGTCCGGCCCGATGCTCGACGCGCGCCGGATTGGTCGCGAACCTGGCGTCGTCCGCGAGCTCCGGCAGCCCGATGACCTCGCACAACACCGCGAACTGCCGGTCGTTGCCGACCGCGAGCGCGAGTTCGTGATCGGCGCAGGGGACGAGCTCGTAGGGCGCGATACTGGGATGCCGGTTGCCCATCCGCGCCGGGACCGTCCCGCCCGAGGTGTAGGCGCTGCCCTGATTGACCAGCGCCGCGAGCAGGCTCGACAGCAGGTCGATCTCGACCCGCTGCCCCTGCCCGGTCCGGTCGCGATGGCGCAGCGCGGCGAGGATGCCGACGCTCGCGAACAGCCCGGCCAGGACGTCGACGAGCGCGACGCCCACCTTCTGCGGCTCGCCCGCCGGGTCGCCGGTGATGCTCATCAGCCCGCCGACGGCCTGGATGAGCAGGTCGTAACCGGGCAGCGCGGCGCCGCCGCCGGAGCCGAAACCCGTGATGGAGCAAAGGACGAGACCGGGGTTCGCCGCCAGCAGGACCTCCGGGCCGAGCCCGAGCCGCTCCATCACGCCGGGCCGGAAGTTCTCGACCACGACGTCGGCCTCCAGGGCGAGCGCGCGGGCCTTGGCGAGGTGGTCCGGATCGCCGAGGTCCAGCGCCACACTCGTCTTGTTCCGGTTCACCGACTGGAAGTACGTCGCCTGACCCGCGGCGTCGTAGGGCGGACCCCAGCTGCGGGTGTCGTCGCCGGTGCCCGGCCGCTCGACCTTGATCACCGTGGCGCCGAGGTCGGCCAGCAGCATCGTGGCGAACGGGCCGGCGAGCACCCGCGAGAAGTCGAGGACGCGTAGCGGGCCGAGTGCGGTTTCGGGCATGGGCCCGACCCTAAGCGGACGGTCCCGCCCGCGAAGTTGTGATCGCGCTCACGAACCCATTACTTTCCTCTAGGTACCTACTATCGCCAGGAAGGTAGCTTCGGTCGCGTCAACGAAACGCGAGCCGAGGAGTGATCATGATCGTGGTGACCGGAGCGACCGGGAACGTCGGACGGCTGCTGGTGGAAAACCTTGTCACCGCGGGAGAAGAGGTGACGGCGGTGTCGCGCCGGATCTCGCCGTCGGACGTGCCGGAGGGCGTGCGGACCGTGCGGGCCGATCTCGCCCGGACCGAAGGACTGAACGAGGTCTTCGCCGGAGCGGACCGGGTTTTCCTTCTGACGTCGGGGGAATTCATGGCCGCGGGCGGCGATGTCGCGGAGGTCGTCGCGGCCGCCGGTGACGCCGGGATCGTGCTCCTGTCGTCCCAGGGGGTCGGGACCGGGCGGCACGCGCCCGCGTTCGAGGAGGCGGTCAAGGCGGCGAGTCCGAAGTGGACAGTGCTGCGGCCGGGCGGCTTCGCGTCGAACGCCTTCCAGTGGGCGCCGGCGATCCGGGCCGATCGGGTCGTCGCCGCGCCGTTCGGCGACGTCGCGCTGCCCGTGATCGACCCGGCGGACATCGCCGACGTCGCGGCGGCCGTGCTGACCGAACCCGGCCACCACGGCCGGACCTACGTGCTCACCGGACCCGAGCCCATCTCGCCCAGGCGGCAGGCGGCGGATCTCGGCGACGCGCTCGGCGAGCCGCTGCGGTTCACCGAACTGAGCGAAGACGAGGCTCGCGCCGCGATGTCGGAGTTCATGCCACCGGTGGTCGTGGAGGCCACGCTTTCGATCCTCGGCAAGCCGACCGAGGACGAAGCGCGGGTGAGCCCCGACGTCGAGAAGGTGCTCGGAAGGCCGGGGCGCACCTTCGCCGACTGGGCGGCGCGGAACGCGGCAGCGTTCAAGTGACGGGGAGCCTCGATGAGAAAGTTCTCATCGAGCCCTCATCGGTGACTCACCCGCGCCGGGCAGCCTGGCTGGTATGCGAGTCCGAATCATCGTCCTGGCCGGGGGCGCCGCCGTGGTGGTGGCGACCGCCGGCACGTTCGCCGTCATCGCGGCCACCGCGGCCTCGCCACCCGACCTCGGCCCGGCGGTGGTCGCCCCGGCCGGGCAGGCCGTCACCGGCCCGGGTGAAGCGGGGGCGCCGCCCGCCGTCGTCCCGCCCCGGCTGGCCGGGCACGACGACGACGTCGATGATGACCCTGATGACGCCGATGACCACTTCGACCTCGACGACTGAGCCGGGCCGGTGAGCGCCCGCGCCCGGATCCTCGCGTGGGTCCTGCTGGTCGTGCTGCTCGCGCTCTCCGGATCGCTGCTGGCCACCCGCACCGTCCTGCACAACCAGCTGGACCAGCGCCTCGACAACGAGATCGCCCACGAGACCGGAAAACTCAGGGCCTTCCTCGCGTCGTCCGACGCCCGCCCGGCCGGGCAGCCCGCCACCGTCGAGGCGGTCCTCGGCCGTCACCTGGAACGGAACCTGCCCGAGAAGTACGAGACGTTCTTCTCGATCAGCGACGGTGCCGCGTCGAGGCGGAGCGCGATCGAGCCGCCGGTCCGGCTCGACACCGACCCGAAGTTCGTCGCGGAACTGTCCCGGGCGACGAGCCCGGCGTACGGCACGGTCACCACCGCGGTCGGATCCGCGCGCTACGGCGTCGTCCCGGTGACCATCGAGGGCTCACCGGGCCGCGGCGCGCTGGTGATCGTCGAGTTCGTCGACCACGCCGCCGGCGAGATCAACGACGTCGTCGGCGTGATGGCCGCGATGTCGGGGGCCGCGCTGGTGCTGGCCGGGCTGATCGGCTGGCTGGTCGCCGGGCGCATCCTCGCCCCGGTGCGGGAGGTCCGCCTGGCCGCCGAGCAGATCGGCGAGACCGATCTTTCGCGCCGGATCGAGGTCCGCGGCTCGGACGACGTCGCCGCGCTCGGGCGCACCTTCAACACGATGCTGGACCGGCTCGAAAGCGCCTTCGCCGGGCAACGCGAGTTCATCGACGACGCCGGGCACGAACTGCGCACGCCGATCACCATCGTCCGCGGCCATATCGAGCTGATGGGCGAAGACCCCGGCGAGAACGCCGCCACCCGTCATCTGGTCCTCGACGAACTCGGGCGTATGCAACGGATCGTGGACGATCTGCTGGTCCTCGCGAAGTCCGGCAACCCGGATTTCCTCACCCCTGGGGAGACCGACCTCGCCGACCTCACCGTCGAGACCCTCGCCAAATCGCGGCCGCTGGCCGACCGCGTCTGGCGGCTCGACGCGGTCGCCGAGGTGAAGGTCCGCGCGGACGGCCAGCGGCTCGCGCAGGCGTTGCTGCAACTGGTCTCCAACGCCGTCCGGCACACCGCTCCGGGCCAGGAGATCGCCCTCGGCTCCGAGGTGACCGCGACGACGGCGCGGCTCTGGGTCCGCGACACCGGCGAGGGTGTCCCGCCGGATTCGAGAAGCCGGATCTTCGAACGGTTCAAACGCGGCAGCAACTCGAGCGGCGACGACGGCGCCGGGCTCGGCCTGGCGATCGTGGCCGCGATCGCCGAGGCGCACGGCGGCCGTGTCCTGCTCGACACCGCGCCCGGCGAAGGCGCGCGGTTCACCATCGAGATCCCCGTCGCGGAAGGTGCGGACCGGTGACCAGTGTGCTGGTGGTGGAGGATTCCGCCCGGATCGGCGCGTTCGTGGAGAAGGGCCTGCGGGCGCAGGGTTTCGCGACCCGCTGGGTCAAGACCGGCTCCGAAGGGCTGACCGAGGCGCTGACCGGCGCGCACGACCTGGTCGTCCTCGACCTCGGCCTGCCGGATCTCGACGGCTCGGATCTGCTGCGGGCCCTGCGGGCGGCGGGCCGGACGGTGCCGGTGATCATCCTGACCGCCCGGGACAGCGTCGTCGACCGCGTCGCCGGGCTGTCCGGCGGCGCCGACGACTATCTGGCCAAACCGTTCGCGTTCGAAGAACTGCTGGCCCGGATCCGCTTGCGGCTGAGGGGAAATCACGAAGCCGAGCCGGCGGTGCTGCGTGCCGGGGAGCTCTCGCTCGACCTGCGAACGAGGAAGGTTTCGGTCGCGGGGGAGGAGAAGGACCTCACCGCCCGCGAGTTCGCGCTGCTGGAGACGTTGCTGCGCAACCGCGGCCAGGTGCTGTCACGGGAGCAGCTGCTCGGCGGCGTCTGGGGTTTCGACTTCGACCCGGGATCGAACGTGGTGGACGTCTACATCCGATACCTGCGCGGGAAGATCGGCGCCGAGCGGATCGAAACCGTGCGGGGCATGGGGTATCGGCTCGGTGAGTCCTGATGAGACGGTTCTCATCCGGCTCTCACCGCGGTCTCTTCTTGTGCCGTCACAGTGGTTTCCATGACCACGACACTGCTTCATCTCGCCGTCGACCTCGTCGTCGGAGTGATCCTCGCTTACGGTATCTACGCCCGTCGCCACCACCGCGGTGATCTCGCCTGCGCCTATCTCGCGCTGAACGTCGGTGTCTGCGTTTCGGTCGCGGTGCTGCTTTCCGTGTCGACCGCGAGCGCGCTGGGGCTGGGTCTCTTCGGTGTGCTGTCGATCATCCGGCTGCGGTCCGATTCGATCAGCCAGCAGGAGGTCGCGTACTACTTCGTCGCGCTGGTGCTGGGGCTGGTGAACGGCCTGCCGTCCGCGGACTGGCGGATCGTCGCGGTCTTCAACGTCCTGCTGCTCGGCGTCATGTACGTCGCGGACCACCCGTCGCGCACCCGCGGCCCGCAGCGGCGCACGGTCGTGCTCGACACCGTGTACCCCGACGAACAGACGATGCTGATGGAACTGCGGGCACGGCTCGGCGGAACGGTGGTGCGGCACAGTGTGTCCGAAGTGGACTATGTCCGTGAGGTGACCGTCGTGGACGTCCGGTTCCGCCCGGACCCGGCCGCGGTGGTGCACGGCGCCCCGGCGGGGAACCGGTGAGCGGGCGCGGGACGGCCACCGTCGCGGCGGTGGCGAAAGGACTTCCTACGCTGTCGCTGGCCGAAGTCGTCGCCACGAGCGGGCTGATGAGCCGGACGGACCGCAAATACGTCCTGCCGCTCAACGACTTCCTGGCCGTCACCGAGGTTCTTTCGCCGCGCTGTCTGGAGATCGACGGGCAACGCGTGTTCGGCTACTCGTCGACGTATTTCGACACGCCGGATCTCGCGATCTACCGGGCGCACCGGCAGGACCGGCGGCGCCGGTTCAAGATCCGCACCCGGACCTACACCGACTCGGCCGACACCTACTGCGAGCTCAAGGTGAGCGGGAAGCGCGACGAGACGGTCAAGGTCCGCCGCCCGCACCCGGCCGAGGCGGCGCACGGCCTGACCGCGACCGCGCTGGCGTTCCTCGACGACGCCCTCACCACCGCCTACGGCCGCCCGGCGCCACGGCCGCTGACTCCCGCGCTGGTCACCGACTACCGGCGGACCACCCTCGTCACCGCCGACGCGCGGATCACCTGCGACACGTCGCTGGTGTGGCGTTCGGGCTCGCGCAGCCTTGCCGCCGGGGGAGACCTGGTGCTGCTGGAAGTGAAGTCGTCGTCCGAGCGCAACAGTGTCACGGAGGCGCTGGCGAAACTGCGGATCCGGGAGCAGTCGGTGAGCAAATACTGCGCGGGCCTGGTAGCGCTGGGGCTGGCCACCGGCGGGAACCGGTGGCGCCCGGCGCTGCGGCGGCTCGGCGTGGCGTAACGATCGCGGCACGGGCGGCGACCCTTGCTTTCGGGTTCCGAGCGAGGGAGAACGAATGAGGATCAGGGAGAAGGCCGCGCTCGCCGTGGCGGGGCTGGCCGTCGCCGCGGCCGGGGGCACCGTGTTCGCCGGGACTTCCGGCGCCGTCGGCCCGTCGCCGTCGCCGAGCGTGCAGGCCGCGGAGACGTCGTGCGTGACCGACGGCGCCGGGATGTGCACCGTGCAGCACGCTTTGGGCGCGGTCCCGGCGGTGGTGGTGGTCTCGGCGAACACGCCGGGTCAGTTCAATGCGTACATGCTGAACACGGTGCAGGGTTCGTACACGGCGACCACGTTCCAGGTGCGGGCGATGTTCGACCAGACCACGCCGAAGGCGGGTGGGGCGATCTGGTTCAGTTTCGCGGCCTATGGCGGTGCCCCGGTGACCACGCCAAAGCCGCCATCGACAACCTTGCCGCCGCCGACCACGACGCCAACGCGGCCGACCAGCGCGACACCGACACCGACACCGACCACCACAATGCCTCCTGAGACCACCGCTACGCCTCCGGGTGGCGGATCCGGCCTGGGCGGCTGACCGTCCACAAAGGACCAGGCATCGGCTACCGCGGCGGCCGATCGTCCAGCTCTTCAGCGAGGATCGCGTCGACCCGGAGACCGGCTCGCCGCAGTACCCGGATGCTCGCCCTCAGTAACACCACGGCGCCGAGGACGGCTATGACACCGAGCCCGATGGCGACCGGATTCGCCACGAGCGCCTCCCTGCCCGCCGGGCCCGGGCGGCGCGCCACCCGGCGTTGGTCCCTGAAACCTAGACGAGACGGCCTGGCCCGGCGCCGGAAACCAGCTGATCGGCCTAGGCGATCGTGGCAGGTGAGCGCTGTGATAACTTGGAGCGAACTGGGACTTCTGTGCGTTCGCAAACCCGCTGTTCGGGCTGGGACGGCTCCCGCGGAGGTGTCAGGGCACCGTTGGGGCCGGTAGCTCAGTTGGTTAGAGCAGGGGACTCATAATCCCTTGGCCGTCGGTTCGAGCCCGACCCGGCCCACCACACCGATACCGCTGCCGACCTGAGGGGATGTTGGCCCTTGGCGCCAATTTCGCCTCGGCGCTAATCGTGACTGGTCTCCGTTTGCTCCGGTGTGCTCCTCGTGGGAGAAGTGCTCTGCGGAGCCGGTTGGTGGCGTAGCACCCTTTCTGCATCTTCGTCACAACCGCTGCGGTGGGGACTTCAGCGGGGCGAGAGTTCTTCGCTTCGACGGCTGGACAAGCCGAGTGTGGTCGCGAGTCGGCTGGGCGTAATCCGTGTTCTCGAGCAGAAGTCTAGTGACGTCCGCGGTTTTACCCTTGCCCTGTGCATCTTGGAACCGACACGGTCACGTCTGGCGGTGAACTTGAGCTAGAGCGTGGCGTACCCGATGGGAGACATGAGTTCGGCGTCGCGTTGGTGTGCTTGGCGAGTTCGATCTGTTCGGGGCGTCGGGTACTCGTGGTCCGCTTTGACTTCGAGGAATTTGACGAAGTCCGCCGCGCGAGAGGACCCGTTCCTCGGGTTGAAGGGATTCCAGTCGCCATGTGGCTCTGGTTCTTCGGCGGATACGCCGTGTTCGTCGCCGTGCTGATCAGTTACGCCACTCATGTCGCGCTGTCCCGGCCCGACAAGCAGCACCGCGCGGACGCTTTTCGCGTGCTCAAGCTGATCTGGGGGCCGCCACCGGTACCGGCGGGTCGACCGCGATCGCGATGCGCCTCTAGGACCTTGGACTCCTCTAGGGCGTTGGTCTGCAGCGCCATCCTGCTACGGCGTTCGCGGCCGACCGCTGAGGTGTCGGCGCGCGACGCATCGGCTACGCCGGCAGCGGCCGGTACGCAGGCCTAACTCCGAGCGCCGATCCCGCCCCACGCCGGTGGCGCGTCGAGGACAAGGTTCACAGAATCGCGTACAGAAACCCCGTCGGTTCGATCATGTGCACCCGGCGAGGTGGCGTGGGACCTCGCGGCGAGGACATCGGACATGACCGACAACCGTAAGCTCAAAGAGATCATCCACGTTCGTCAGCACGCATTCGACGTGACCTACCGGCAAGCCCGCCGCGACGTGGAACGGGAACTGGCGATCACCACCAAGTATCCCCATCTCACCCCGATCTGGGACAAGGGCCTGGTCGAGTCACCGCGGCCGCGGCCGACCGTCGGCCAGCATCGCGCGGCCCTCGGTGCGATCGAACTGGCGCTACGCGACACCGGGATCCTCGAAGACGCCCAGCAGCGTGACCGGTGGCGCACGATCGACGGCCACATCGACCTCGACTGGGTCGGCGGCCCGCACGCGTGGGAAGTCGTCCGCGAGCTGCTGTACTTCGCGCAGAACCCGGACACCGGCACGATCGAGTCGGGCGAGCTCCTGCCCGGGATCAACGCGCTCGGCGAGCTCAACGCCGTGTGGCTCGATGGTGTCCGAGTCCGTTTCCGGCCCTTCCGGCCGATCGGGCTCACCCCCGGTCGTAGCGCGATGTGGCGCCACCCCGACGAGGACGAGCAGTACGAGGAAGCCGACGACGATCAGCTCGTTTGACTCCGCCCTTCAGCCCTGCCGACAGCAGCCGCCGGCAGGGCTGAGGCCTCGCTCCCGTCAGTGCTTGGCGCGGTCGTCCTGGTTCGTGGCCAGCAGGGTCGCGAGGCGGTGGGCGGAGTCGAGGTGGCCGAGGTCGGCGGCGCGGGCCCACCAGGTTTCGGCGTCGTGGGGGCGGTCGTCCTCGAGTGCACGGGCGCCGAGGTTGTAGAGAGCGGTGAGGTGGTTGCGCTCGGCCGCGCGGTGCCACCAGTAGTCGGCGTTCTGCTCGTCGTCGCGCTGGTGCAGCAGATAGGCGAGCTGGGCTTGGGCGAGGACGTGGCCGTCTTTGGCGGCGGCCAGGTACCAGGTTTCGGCTTCGTCGGTCTCGCCGTCGCGTTCGAGCTGGAGAGCGAGGGAGTACCGGGCGTGTTGGTCGCCGAGTTCGGCGGCTTGGCGCCACCAGAAGCGGGCTTCGCCGGTGGAGCCTCGCTGGGTGTGCAGATGTGCTTCGGCGGTGATCGCCGTGAGGTGCCCGGCTGTTGCGGCGCGGCGGCGCCAGGTCTCGGCGTCGGTGACGCGGCCGGTGGTCTCGTAGAGCTGGGAGAGGGCGAACATGGCGTCGGTGTCGCCGTTCTCGGCTTCGCCGAGCCAGCGGGTTTCGTCGTCGGCGGGTTCGGGCGGGCGGGCGAGGTAGTCGTCCCACAGGCTCGGCGCCGGGGGGACGTTGTCATCGACCTGCTGGGATCGGGGGCCCTGGGCCGCGGCGCCGCCGGGAGGGCGGCGCCGCGGCAGGATGCGGATGCGCCTGACCATGGCCGGCTACTACACGCCGATGACCGGGGGAGCGGTCTGCGCGTCCGTGCCGAACAACTCCTCAGGATCGTCCTCGGCGAGGTAGGCCGGGATCGTGCGGTTCTGCTTCTGCTGCTCGACCATGAGCTGCCAGCGCCAGCGCAGCGACAGCAGCCAGCCCGAGACCGAGATGGCGACGACCCCGAGCATCGTCATGATCAGCTCGCTGGGGATCCGTAGCAGCCACAGCGTCGTGACGGAGCCGGTCAGCAACAGCACCACCAGCGTGAACACCATCAGCGCCCGCATGGTCACCACCATGGGCACTTTCGCGCCCGCCGGGAACGGCGTCACGAACTGTGGCTGCGGTGATGGCGCCGCCTCCGCAGTCGGCGCCGCCATCACCGGCGTGGCGCCCGCCCCGAAGCGCTGTGGTGCGGACGGGGGCGGCCATGCCTGCGTGGGCGGGGACTGTGGCTCCGGCTTCGGGGGCGGAGGCGGGGGAATCGGCGCCAGGCGCGGGGGCGGCGACTCGAACACGCTCTCCCGAGGCGGGCCGTTGAGGACGCGGTTGGCGCCGCGACGCCACCGGCTCGCCTCCTCGGCGGTGACGTTGCACGCCTCGAGGAACAGGGTCAGGTCCTCGGGGCTGGGCAGATGGTCCGCGTGCACGATCTGGTGCGCGCGCGACTTCGACAGCTTCTTGTCGGTCAGGCGCTGCATGGTCATGAAGGAGATCTCGACCCACTTGCGCAGCTCGTCCAGCAGCCCGCAGAACTCCTTGGCCGTGACCGCCTCCTCCGCCCTAAACGACGCCGGCGACGGTCCGCGCTGCGCACGGAGCGGCTTGTTCTGCACCAGCCGCAACGACGTTTTCGGCGGTTCCTCGGGCAGGAACGGCTGCGGGACGCTCATCGCGCACCGCCCAGCTCGCCGAATACCGGCAGCCGCCGTGCGAGCGCGGCCAGCGTGACCGGCCCGCTCCACAAGGCGACCACCGTGGTGGCCGCGGCCGTCGCGACTGCGATCTGCGGGTCGAATCCGTGCAGCAGCAGCACCAGCACGAACACCAGCAGCACCGGCAGCTGCGCGACCGCGCGGATCTGCTCGCCCGCGGTCTGCGAGCAGGCGACCCCTCTGGGCTTCCCCGGCGTGATCCTCGCGTGCATCACAACTCCTCTTGCCCGCGCGCACGGACGCGCGAGCATCTCCTGGTTGGGTCCGGACAACACCGGTCACGCCATCGAGGAACCGGACACTCGCACAGCGTTTGGCGCCGCCGAGCGAGAGGTGACGAGTCCGGGACCGACAGTGACGTGACCGTCCTGTTCATCATGGCCCGATCCCCCGGGACGTGCACCGGCCTGCCGTCGACGACCACGTCCAGGACGGTGCAGGACGCGCACCGCCTGGAAAAAATACTGTGACCTACGTCACTATTCGCTGAGTGAGTGGGGTCCCTGAACTGCGGAAATCGCGCACTGGGCTGACGGGAGATAGTCCTGGGCGTCCAGGACGGGGCTGGGAGTGTCCTGGACGCCCGGCCCGCCTGGCGACTGGACGGCCGGGGGCTTTACCTTGGAGCCGGAGACACGCTTCGTGTGGTGCTCCCATCCACAACGCCTTTCCGGTTGGGTCCGGACACGCGCTCGGATGATCAGGCGGGTACCTCGTTGGCGCGCGGTACCCGCCTAAATCGTTTCGTCTTCCCGCCGGTGCCTTCGCCGCCGATCCAGCCGGGGAAGGTGCCCGGATGAGCTGTTCCGGTCTGCACAGACGACCGCTTGCACGAGGCCGCGACTTATCTCGCCGCCGCTGAAGCCGTTCGCCGGACGTCCTACCTCGTCGCGGTCGTCGCCGAGGAACGCTTCGTGAAGGGTCGGCTGGGTTCTGGGGGCCGGCCCGCGCCGCCTGCGCGAGGTGTTCAGTTCCGGTGGAGGATCCCCTTGGCCTTCTTGGCCTGGCGGACGACCACTTCGAGCACCCGGCGGGGACGGGACCGATTCGGGGTCTTCGCGGCCGCCTCCGCGAGCTTTGCCGGTTCCGGCTTCGAAATCTCGGGCGGTTCCGCCTGCGTCTCCTCCGCGGCATCCTCACGATCGGATCGATCCGGGGTGAGTTCCCCGGCGATGGTCCCTTCCTCCGCAGGTCGCTGCCCTGGCAAAGCCACGGTCGGCGGCGTCTCCGGCTCGGGCGGGCCAGCCTGGACCGGAACGGTGCCGGGATCGGTGACTGGCTCCGCGACGGCCTGCGTTCCGCCTTGGTTCGGCTGGGACGCCGTCGTTCGTGGCTGCCGGTGGGCGCGAACCCTGGCGGGCCGGGAAGCGCGCCTCCGGCCCGCGCCACCGATCATCTCCGGCGTGATCGCCGGGGTCATGAGCGGAGTGTGCGCGGTGTCGGCGTTCGGCACCGCCGGTTCGCGGGCGGCAGGATACCGGGCGAAGGCGTCCGCGGCCGGAGCTTCGGATTGGACGTCCGCTCGGTGCCGGATCCTGACGAGTCCATAAGTCCCCAGAAGGCCGAGTAGGCCGGTCAAACCCCACCATGCCGTCATCGCCGTCCTCGCTTCCCTAGTGGCCGGTTCCCAACGGGTGACCTGTGTGCGGTCTTCTAATCCGGAAGACAACCTTGTGGGTGACGTTCGAAATGCCCTGAGTGTGGACGCCCTCGGCGCGGGTACGCAGAAGTCGATGATCGTTTGCCATCGAAGGAAGGATGATCAATGCGCCATAGGGGAGCGAAACTCATCTCCGCGTTCGTGGTGTCCGGCGCCATCGCCCTGACCGGAACGATTCCGGCGTCGGCGGCGCCCGAACCCGCGGCCGCGACGCAGGCGTGGCACCAGGCCGAGAACGACCCGAACGACAGGACTGATTCCGACGGTGACAACGGCCTGTGGGGTCTTCTGGGTCTTCTCGGTCTGCTCGGGTTGGCAGGCCTGGTCCGTCGCGGGCCGAAGGCCGGCGCGATGGCGGGCTATCCGGCCGCGGGTGCCGGGACGCCGCCAGCGAACACCTATCCGCCCGCCGAACCGCGACGGAACCCGCCGGGCGTCTGAGCCCCTCGCGCCACCGGCGATCCGTTCCCCGGTCCCCGGGCGGTCCGAGCCGCCACCGTCCACCCGACGGTGGCGGCCCCACACGGGTGACGCCGGCTTCCTTGTCGCAGTAGGCGAAGTATGCGGTGGTGAGTCGGCGAGAAGTGCGAAAAGCGCATGACAGGCGGTACTGGTAAGAGGAAAACGCAGGCGGTAGGGCGGGAAGACGTCGAATCGCTCGCGGCGACTGGGGGTAGTGCCGCGCGGGCTGGTTAACGCGAGACCCGCTTCCGTTGGTCGCATGCCGACGCCAGAACGGAAAAACAAGACACGCAGAATCGTGACCTTTGCGTCGCCGATGAATTATCCCAGCGAATCGGCTGGCTGCCGGAGATATTTTCTTCGCGGGTCGGAATAAACGATTTCGCCGCTGTCTGCTGTGTTTGAAATAGTGGATCGAATCGGCGACCCGCCTCTTCCTTGCCGGGAAAGAAAATCATTTCCGTTTCGGCCGGAGCCTGGCCATGTCTGCCCCGGGCGACGGCGTCACCTCAGGCAGGAGACCGATGGCACCGTTGTGTCAAAACCGGGAGTTGGCAACTTGGTAACCGGCATGGACGGTCTTCGACCCCTCGTGGTGCCCGCTACGACGAAAGTATTCAATTCTTAACGTTTGAACCTTCCGTTCACCCAGCCGCTCGCTCAGGATCTGCTCTCACCGCGAGAAAACTCGCAGCTTTTCTTCCCCGTATCCAAGGAGAGCGCATTCGTGAGCACGAAACATCTCAGACGCCTGCTGACGGCCACCGCGGTGGCGTCGCTGATGGCCACGGGCGTCGCGACCGTCGCCGAAGCGCAGCCGGTGGACCGGCCCGATGACCAGCCCGGCCGCGCGTTCACCGAGAACGTGGTCGAAGGTGAGCAGTACGACCAGTTCATCGCCACCTTCAAGCCACGCGCCGAGGCCGGACGCTCGCGCTCCGCACGTGCCGAGGCGCTCCGGGAGACGGGAGCCCGGCACGGTGTGTCCGTCCAAGAGGTCCGCGGACTGGCAGTCGGCGGCGTCGTCGTGCGGACCGACAAGAAGCTCTCCGGTGAGCGGGCTCGCGGCTTCCTGCGGTCGCTGGCCGCACGGTCCGACGTGGCTTACGTCGAGCCGGACGTCCGTTTCCACCCGACGGCCACTCCGAACGACCCCTCGTACGCCGACCAGTGGCACTACTTCGAGGCGACCGCGGGTATGAAGCTGCCCAAGGCATGGGACACCGCCGACGGCGCCGGGGTGACGGTCGCGGTGGTCGACACCGGCCGCACCGCGCATTCCGACCTGGACGGCAACACCGTCGCCGGATACGACTTCATCAGCGACTCGTGGGTCTCCCGCGACGGCGGCGGGCGCGACTCCAACCCTCAGGACGAGGGCGACTGGATGAAGACCGGCGAGTGCGGCACGGACCAGAACGGCAACCCGGTGCCGTCGTCGGACCGCAATTCCAGCTGGCACGGCACGCACGTCGCGGGGACGATCGGCGCGGTCACCGGCAACAGCAAGGGTGTCGCGGGCGTGGCGCCGAAGGCGAAGCTCGTCCACGCACGCGTGCTCGGCCGCTGCGGCGGCACGCTGTCGGACATCTCGGACGCGGTCGTATGGGCCTCGGGCGGGTCCGTCAGCGGTGTGCCCGCCAACGCCAACCCGGCCAAGGTCATCAACATGAGCCTCGGCGGCGGCGGCGCCTGCAGCAGCACTTACCAGAACGCGATCAACAACGCGGTCGGCCGCGGCGCCACGGTCGTCGTGGCCGCGGGCAACGAGAACCAGAACGCGAGCAACTCCCAGCCCGCCAACTGCGGCAACGTGGTCACGGTCGCCGCGCTGGACCGGCAGGGTAATCGGGCGCACTACTCCAACTACGGCACCATCGTCGACGTCGCCGCCCCGGGCGGAGAGACCACCACGAGGACCGACGGTGTTCTGTCCACCCTCAACACCGGCACCACCACGCCCGGCAGCGAGACCTACCAGTACTACCAGGGCACCAGCATGGCGACCCCGCACGTGGCGGGCCTCGTCGCGCTGATGCTGGGCGAGAAGTCGATGTCCCCGAGCGACGTGGAGACCAGCCTGAAGCAGAACGCCCGGGCGATCCCCGGCAGCTGCACCGGCGGGTGCGGCGCCGGCCTGGTGGACGCGGAGAAGACCATCGCCTCCCTCGGCGGCACGACCCCGGCCCCGACCGGCCAGCTGTTCGCCAACCCCGGCTTCGAGTCCGGCAACACCGGCTGGGCCGCGAGCGCGGGTGTCATCAACTCCGACACCTCCGCGGCGGCGCGCAGCGGCTCGTGGAAGGCGTGGTTGAACGGCTACGGCCAGGCCCACACCGACACCCTGTCGCAGGCGGTCGCCATCCCGTCGACCGCGACGGCCGCCACGCTGTCGTTCCACCTGCGGGTCGACTCGGCGGAGACCGAGTCCGTCGCCTACGACACGCTGAAGGTTCAGGTCCTCAACTCGTCCGGCACCGTGCTGGCGACGCTGGCGACCTACTCCAACCTCAACGAGACCACCTCGTACGTGCAGCGTTCGTTCGACCTGAAGAGCTACCTCGGCCAGAACATCACGATCAAGTTCACCGGGGCGGAGGACGCCTCTCTCGCCACCTCGTTCCTGATCGACGACACGGCGCTCAGCACCAGCTGACGCGAGCACCCTTGGCAGCGCCCCGCCAGGCAGGCGGGGCGCTGCCTACTCGCGCGTAAAGTTGATCCTTCCCTCCCGCATTTCCAGGAGTTACGGTCCCCGCGTGAGAAACGGACACCCTGCTTTCCCGGGCGCGCTCCGGGCGGCGATCGACAAGCGAGGTATCAGCCTGGAACGTCTGGGCGCGCGGCTACGCGCCATGGGCACGCCGGTCAGCACGGCCACCCTGAGCTACTGGCAGACCGGGCGCACCCAGCCGCGCCCCGCCTCGCTGGCCGCGTTGAGGAACGTCGAACAGATCGTCGGCCTGCCGCGAGGCGCGCTGGCCGCCCTGCTCGACCCACCCAAGCCGCGCGGCAGGGCCGCCCGAACCCGGCAGATCGTCCTGGGCACCGAATTCTTCCCGAACGTCGCGCCCGTGGAGCGGTTGCTCGACGACCTCGACATCAGCCAGGACGCGCGGCTGACCCGGCTCAGCGGACACGACCGCATCGACATCGGCGCCGACCGCGGCGTGAAATCGCGGATGAGCCGGCAAGTGCTGCGGGCCGAGGACGACGGCCTGGACCGGCTCGTGGTGGTCCACGAACTCGATCTGCCGTGTGCGGTACCACCGCAGGTGCGGGCGATCCGCAACTGCGGCCTCGGCCGGGTCCGCGTCGACGTCGAGGCGGGACTCGTCGCCGCCGAACTCCTGTTCTCCCGCCCCCTGGCGCGGAACGAGACCATCCTGATCGAGCACGGGCTGGACGTCTCGTCCCCGGCTCACTCGACGTACTACGAGCGACGCTGCCGGACACCCGTCCGCGAGTACCTTGTCGAAGTCCGCTTCGACCCCCTGGCCCTGCCCTCCCGCGTCACCCGCTACTGCACGCTCGACGAGGTCGAGAAGTGCTGGCCCGCACCCCTCGACGACGACCATTCGGCGCACAGCGTCGTCGTCGACTTCGGCCCGGGCCGGTGTGGCCTGCGCTGGGACTGGCCCGCCTCCTGACCGCCGTGACCCCCCGCGCGTTTCGAGGTGGTGGCCAGTGCCTCGGTCGGGGACCGGCCGACGGCATCACTCGTTCGGCCGGGCCCGCAGTGTGTGCAGTGTGTGCAGTGTGGACACGGTGCGGCGAAGTTCCGCGTCGAGCGCGTTGTCGTCCTGGAAGTCCCGTAGGTAGCGGTATCCGGCGAACAGTTCGTCCGCACCTTCACCGGTGAGCACCGCTTTCGTGTGACGAGCCGCCAGCTCGGCGAGGAAGTGGTTGGCGACAGAACTGTGGAGTAGCGCGGGGTCGTAGTGCTCCACAGCGCGGACTACGTCGGGTACCCGGGCGATCGCGTCCTCGGCGGTGTACGTCCGCTCGAAGTGCTGGGTGTCCAGGTAGGCAGCGACCCGTCGGGCGGCGGCGAGGTCTGCCGAGGCGACGGTACCGACGGAGAAGGTGCGCAGCCGGTGCCCACGCTCGCGGCACCAACGAGAGGCGATGGCGGCGACGATGCTGGAGTCCAGGCCACCGGACAACAGCACCCCGGGTGGTTCATCGCCCATCATCTGAAGATGCACACTGGCGATCAGGTCGTCGCGCACAGCCTTTTCGTGATCTGTGCGGGTCGCCGGCGCCTGGTTCTGCGGAGGAACAGCGCTCGCGAAGCGTTGGAGACCATCGCGCGGGGTCCAGAAACAGCCCGGCGGAAACGGGCGCACGCGATCGCGGTGCTCGCGGTCGAACGCCTTCATCTCGGAGGCGAACAACACCGAACCGGGCGTACGTGACCAGTACAGAGGTTTCACACCGACCGGATCGCGGGCCGCGAGAAAGGGAAGTCCTGGGCCGGCGGCGATCAACGCGAACATGCCTCGCAGCGCCGCGAGTGCATGGCCCCCGCCGTCGACGATGACGCGCAGGGCGACCTCGTTGTCCGACCCGGTCGACCAGTGATCATCCGCGAACAGCGTGCGCAGGGACGCGTGGTTGTAGATTTCACCGTTGCCGACCAGCTGGTTGCCCAGCTGGTCCGCGAGCGGCTGGTGCCCACCCTCGGTATCCACAATGGACAAGCGGCGATGGCCGAGCCAGGTGTCCGGGAGTTCGACGTTTCCTTGGTCATCCGGACCGCGGTGGGCGATGCGCTCGAGCATCCGCATGCCGAGTCGCGGATCTGGTTCACCGTGGATGGCGACGATGCCGCACACGAGTCATCCCTTCCTGGCAGCGGAACCACGTCGGCTGGTTTTCTCCCACGTGCCGCAGGCGCTCATGCTGCACCACCGGCGGGACCCGTTCTTGCTGGTGTCGTAGAAAAGCCAGCCGCAACTGCCGTCGTGGCCGGGGCACTCCTTGATCCGGTTGAAGTCGGCGTTGATCGCCGCCTCCGCGGCGGAGCGGGCGACCGGCCAGAGAACGCAGTCGAGCTCACCGCGAGGTGACCAACTCCAGTTCAAGCCCGTCGGGGTCGAGACCAGGTCGGCGCGTCGCATTGCCTCGGAGTAGGCCCGCTGGAGATCGGTGAGCGCCGGGCGTGGAGGTTCATCGCCTTGGGCGACGGCGGCGAACACCGCGTAGATGGCCTCGCGTAGTTGTTTGGCCCGCGAAAGCGTGTCCCGGGCGGCTTCGGGATCACGATGGACGCGTTTGCGTAGCAGACCCGCGCGGTTCGCCCCGATGGTTCCGGCGTCCGCGGACCACTCGACGAGGCTCGCGAAGTCCGTGAGGTAATCGTGGGCGTCCTTGTCGGCACGCGATCGTCGTGGGCCGACGGTGTTGGCGAAATCGAGGCACACCAGGCCGCCGATGTGCTCCAGTGGTTCAGACATCACGATCCTTCCCGGCGAGCGTGGCGGTGTTTCGCAGTGATGGCAATTGGCGGCACCGCACGTCGCTGACGTAGTGGTCGAGCCAGGCGAAGTCCGGGCTTTCGGCAGCCAGGTGACTCAGCCGTTGATCATCGATGTGCGGCTGGGCCGCCGAGCGCAGATTCAGGTTCAGCGTCACCCGCGTGCCCGACGTCATCGGAGAGGTTCTGTGCAGGACACCCATCAGCTGCCCGAAGATGCTGTGCCCTACCCGGTGAGTGAGCTTGAGGGTCCGGTCATCGGGCAGCTCTCCTTCAGCGGCCAGTCGCGCACGACCTTCGTCGAGTTCGCCACGATAGATCGCGAGTTCGCCGCCGGCGACGTCGTCGGCGGACAGCGCGACGAGTTCGGTGACCGGCACACTGTCCCCGTGCCAGTCGACGGTGCCGTCCTCCGGTCCCATAAAGGTGATCATGGAGCCGAGGAAGTCCACGGGATAGGGCTCCAGGGGAACGCCGGCGAGTCCGCTCAGTCGATCCAGTCTCGCCCTGTCGTGCATCAGTTGGGCGACTTCGGGGATGTGGTGGTGTGCGTTGCGGAGGTAGCGCAGGTTGAGGTTGGTCTTCGCCGCACTCTCCCTCAGCTCATGGGCCTTCATGAGGATGGTGTCGAGCAGCTGTTCGGGGTAACCGTGGTCGAATTGCCGGACTCCGAGTTCGGAGACCTTCCAGAAGCTGGGGCGGCCGAGGATGTCGCTGCGGGTCAGTGTGATGGCTGTGGTCACTGTGTCTCCTCCGATCGGGTACGGGAGTGTCGTGGCAGGGCGGCCAGTGTGGCGAGAGCGAGCAGGGTGGCGATGGCAAAGGCGCTGGGAAGACCGGCGTTGTCGACGACGAGCCCGAGCACGGCCGGGCCCGCTATGGCGCCGAGGGTGATGAAGACGACCACCACGCTGAAGCCGCGAGTGGGATGGTCGGGGAAGACCATCGAACTCCACACCGACAAAAGTGTGCCGCCGACCATGAAGCCACAGCCGTAGAGCACGGCGGAGGTCAAGGCGAATCCCCAACCCGCGGGCGCCAGCCACAGAACGGCTGTCGAGAGGGACAGGGTGATCTGTGCGGTCACGAAGATCGCACGAAGGCCGTGATGTCGCACGAAACGGCCGGTGAACACACCGACCGTTCCCGCGACCCCGATGACCGTCCACAGTACCGGGGCAACGCGTTCGTCTCCGCCGTTGGCCGTCGCGACCGCGACTCCGGCGAACGACCAGTAAGCCGCGCCGATGAGCCCGGATGACGTGGCCGCCACGAACAGGGGCCACGCATCCCGCCTGCCGGTCAGTTCGCGCCACTGGACCGTCTCCTGTGGTCGTACGCGGTTCACCGGGGCGGACGGCAGTGCGCGGATGTTCCACACCGTCACGAGGAACGCGACTACCGCTGCACCGAGCCAGACCAACCTCCATCGAGAGTCCGTGGCGAAGAAGGCGGCCGGGCCGGCGAGCACGACCCCGAAGGTCGTGCCGGTGCTGATCATCGACAGTGCGTGCGCTCGCCCGCTGGGTTTCACGGTGTCTTGGACGACGTCGGAATACGGCGTCCAGACCCATCCCGGAGCCATGCCGGAGACCGCGACTCCCACGGCCAGGACCCACGTGCTGGGAGCCACGGCGATGAGCAGCATGCCGGCACCGGCGCAACCCAACCCGATCGCGATCGGCAGACGCGGCGACTTCCGGCCCGCCCACCAGCCCACGACGCCGAGAGCGAGCAACTCACCCAGGTAGCCGATGCTGGTCACGGCTCCGAGCGCGCCGGTGGACCCGCCGAATTCGGCTTGAAAACGCGGAAGGAAAAGGCCGTACCCATAGCGGCCGAAGCCGTAGGTGACCGCGAGTGTCGCCAGTCCGGACAGACCGAGAAGCCACGGGCCAGCCAGGCCGCGATCCGCGTCTCGTGCCGGGGTGACTGCTGCTCCGGTGCGCATGCTGTCCATTTACCCCGCGAACGATCACGCAAGCACCGTCTATCAAGATTTCACCGGAATAGAGTAGCAGCCGCTGATTCGCGACCGCAAAGTAGGGTTACATAAGCGGATTGCCCCCTCTGATCTGGGCTGTTTCCTCGGCGGTGGAGGCGGTGCACCATTAATCGGCGCTACGGTGGTAGCTAGTTGAGGCATCACTGGATCGGCGTAGTCCCGCGCGGGGTCGGATGTCGCGCGTTACCCCTCGGTGTCGGAGTTAAACGCGGAGCGCGGCGAGCGACGGATGACACGCTTGGACGCTTGCGTCACCCGAACGTCCCCGACTTCATCGCCATCCGCTTCTTTCGCACGGCCGAAGGCTGGATCGGGGATTTCACCGGCGACCGCATCGCCACCCGCATGACCACGCTCGACGAACTGCCGGACACGCCGTGATCCTGCTGGACATAGAGGGAACGACAAGCTGCGCCCAGCACGTTCGAGAGAATCTCTTTCCCTATGCGCGGCAACGCATCGTGCAATGGGCGAGACTGATATTGACGACATCGCTGTGGGAGAAGACAGAAATCGCAGGCGCTCGAGATCGACATGCCACGAGCAGTGAGACCCTGCAACGCCGTCGTTGTTGTGGGATCAACCTGCCCAGGGAGACGTTCCCTGTCTGACTACGGTGAGGGCACTGGGTTCGGTGGCGGGCCAGATGTCGATCTGGTAGCTGAAGTGGTCTCCAGGTGCGTCTGGGTCGGAGTCGGCGGGTGGAACTGAAGGTATGTAGCAGACTCGCGCGCGGTATCGGCCAGGAGTCACGGTCACCGCGTGCTCGGGCTGCGGCGGCTGGGTGCAGCCCACGATCGATACGTTCCCGGTCGGAACGTCGAGGTCGGCTTCCACGACATGCTCAGCGTTGATGGTCAGTTGCGGCGGGCTGGTGTGGACTGCGAGGACCGTTTCGACAAGGTCCTCACGTGCTGTCCCCACTGAGATCGAATGTGGTTCCAACCCGATCCGGTGCAGCTGGACGGCGTCCTCGGTCCAGCCGCCCGCGGGCCGATCGGGATCCATGGCCGCGCCGTCGCGCATCGCGCGGTTGTGAGCGTCGACGTCCTGAAGGTAGAACTGCCCGTATTCGGCGAACAGAACGCCGTGCCGTGCTGGGATCATCGTCGCAGCATAGTGCTGCGGCAATGACCGCCAGTGCTGCTCGGTGAACCGTCGCGCACGGAGGGCTGCCTGTGGAAGTGACACGGCACCTGAATCGCCTGAGAGCACAAGGCGGCCACCGAGCAGAACCGTCCGATGAGGACGGTCCCGCCCAGGCGGTCAGAACGGCCAGTCGGCGCTCCGGCCCGCTTCGAGGAGCGGGATCATCCGGAAGGCCTGGTCGGTCAGGCCGCCGAAGGTGTGCCGGTTCCCGTGGCCGGACGTCGAATGGCCGTGCTGGTAGCCCGCGAGGTTCCACGTGTACAGCGCCGTGCCCCTCGGCACCGCCTCGTCGACGTTGCCCGCCGAGTGCTGCTCGTCGGTCAGGATCACGAGCCGGTCGTGCTCCGGACGCAGGTGGCGCTGGACCGCGCCGACGGTGTCGGTGCCGGCGCCGATGAAGTAGCCGCCGTTCTTCCACCGGTCGAGCGCACGCAGCAGCGACTCACCGCCGCGGACTTCGAAGGCCTTCGACCCGGTGCCGCCGTAGTAGCCGTTCGAGAACGACACGACGTCCGCCGTTTCGCAGCGGAGCCCGAGCGCGATCCCGAAGATCGCGGCCGCGTCCCAGCGCATCAGCGTGCCGTCCTTGCTGAAACCGGCGTTCATCGACCCCGAGGTGTCGACGAGGATCAACGTCCGCCCGGGGAGGCGGGGCACGTTCGACAGCGACTCGGAGATCGCCTTTTCCAGCGCGTACGACCAGCGAAGCGACGGCGCCGCCCGATACGCGGAGAGGAACCTCATCGGGAACTGCCGTGACTTCGCCACCTGCTCCGGATCGGCCAGGCGCGCCGCGACCCGCTCGGCGACCTCGTCGGACACGCCTGCCTGGTCGAAGTTCCGGAGGTTTCGCAGGAGCGCCATGTAGCCCATGGACGGGATCACGGCTTCCCACGCCCGCGCGTCCATGGGGCCCTGGAGCCAGCCGGCCAGTGACTCCCACGTCATGCCCGCTTGCCGGAGAACCGACCGCGCGGTGCCGAGTTCGGGGCCGCGGAACAGGTCGCGTCGCTTCTCCCCGTCCCACGCCATGAGCTCCGCGCGGGCGCCGAGGACCGGCAATTCGGCGGGGATCTCCCGGCCGGGGTTGAACCGGACGTCGACGATGTGCTTGAACAGGGCGTCCTGCGCCGCGTCCTTCGGGTCCGGGTGGGCCAGGCCGAGGACGTCGGCGAACCGGAAGGCGCGAGCGTCGGAATCCCACTTGAGGAACGACGTTTCGTGGAAGAGCCGGACGGCCGCGTCGGCGACGCCACGCTTGACCGGCTTCGGGATCTTCCTGCCGTACAAGGAGGTCCAGTACGCGAGCAGCTCGCCGGGCTCGTCGGCGCGCTGGAGCACGGAGCCGACGACGGCGCGGTTCGCGGTGGTGGCGGCGTACGACCGGTCGTCCGTGTCGGCGGTGAGCCGGGCGCGGACGTATTCGGCGGCGCCGACGATCGCGGCGGTGCGCATGTTCGCTTCCGTGCGGAGCCAGCGCAGGAACCGCGCCGTCCACTCGGGATCGGCGAGTGCGGCCTTCCGGACGAGGGCGGCGTAACGCGTGTCGCGTTCGTCGCCCGTCTCGTAGAAGGTGTTCTCGCCGACCATGTTGGTGACGGCGAGCAGGAACAGTTCGGACTTGGTGTCCCGCCGGTAGCCGTCCCCGCCTTCGTGGGTGACGCCGCCGGGGCTCCGCTCACCGGCGATCGGTGAGCTCGCCGCCGGGCGGGTGCCCGCGGTGTTGAACTTCGACACCTCGACCCTCGTTTCGTTCGAGGGGAGCTTCGACTCCGGATGTGGCCCGAGAAAAAGTCGGCGACGGTGCTTGTCCAATGCTCTACCGATTGAGCTACCGGCAGGATGCCTGCCGGACGGGGCTCGAACCCGCAACCCTTGGAATACGGTGAAGTAGCCGTCGCCTGCGCACCGGGCACATCTGAAGTTGTGGGCTCCCGAGAAATGATCGGTGACGGTGACGAAAGTGACCTTGGCCGCTGGTCGACGCGGGCCGGAGCCCGCGGCGGGATTCGAACCCGCGTCTCTCCTGTGAAAGAGGAAGTAACCGTTACCTGCGCACCGGGAGTGCTCGCCCAAGCTAACAGAGCGCTCGCGTCCACGTCGCCGGAATTACCGGTCCTCTCGTTCTGCGTCAGATGACGCAGACGGCGGGCGCGCCGCCGTGTCACCGTCCTCGCACCGGCGGGAACAGCAGCCGGGGGAGAGGGGAACGGAAATGTGTGCCCACAAGACATCGGTCGCCGCGGGAATCGTCCTGGCCGCGGCGGTGCTGGCCGGTTGCGCGCCGGATCCGGCACCGGCCGCCCGGCAGGCGGCGCCTTCGCCGTCCGCCGCGGATCCCGCCGCGGCGGTGGCCTGGATGAACGGCTTCTGCGGCGCGGTCAAGGATTTCGTCGAGGGCAACAACACGATGCCGTCGGCGAGCGGGGAAACCGTCGAGGCCATCAAGAAGAGCACCAGCGCGCAACTCGGTCACTACGCGGGGATCCTGGCCAAGACGGTCGACGGCCTCAGTGCGCTGCCCGCCGCGCCGGTTCCCGCCGGAGACACGGCGAAGCGGGACTTCCTCGCGAAGTACACCTCGGCACGCGACAAGACCGTGAAAGCGAAGGCGGATCTGGACGCGGCGGGGAAGGACGACACCGCGGCGCAAGGCCGTGCGGTCGACGGGCTCATGGCCGCCCAGAAGGACACGCACGGCGCGCTCGACCCGGTCGCGGCCATCCTGGGGGCTCCCGAGCTGAAGACGGCGGCGGCGACCGCGGAACGCTGCCGCCCCTGAGCCCCTCCTAGCCGAGGCCGCCCAGCCGGGCGGCCTCGTGCTCGACGGCGGGCGGCGCGGTGGCGATCACCTGGTCGAGGGTGCCGCGGGCGGTGGTCAGTTCGGCGATCGCGGCACTGAGCCTGGCGCGTTCCCGATGCAGGTCCACCAACAGTTCCGGGCAGTCGGCGATGAGCCTGCCGCCGTCGGAACCCATACAGGGCAGCAGATCGGCGATCGTGGTGGTGGACAGCCCCGCGGCGAGAAGGTTGCGGATGTGCTCCACGGTGGTGACGTCGGCTTCTGCGTACACGCGATAGCCGCTCGGGAGACGTTCGGGCCGCAGCAGTCCTTGTTCCTCGTAATAGCGCAGAAGACGCTGGCTGACCCCGGTCCTGCGTTCCAGTTCGCTGATGCGCACGGCCCCTCCGCGACTCGCCCTTGACTCTCACATCTATGTGAGACTTTAGCGTCGAGGCATGTCCGACCGACAACTCGAAACCTCCGCGGGGCCACGGGAATGGCTCGGCCTCGCCGTGCTCGTCCTGCCGACCGCGTTGCTGTCCATGGACGCCACGGTGCTCTACCTGGCGCTTCCCAGTCTTTCCGCCGAGCTGGCCCCGAGCCCGGGCCAGCTGCTGTGGATCTCCGACGCCTACGGCTTCCTGGTGGCCGGTTTCCTCGTCACCATGGGCACGCTGGGCGACCGCATCGGCAGGCGACGGTTGCTGCTGATCGGCGCGGCGGCCTTCCTGATCGTTTCGGTACTGGCGGCCTACGCGCCGTCGGCCGAACTGCTGATCGTCGCCCGCGGGTTACTCGGCATCGCCGGTGCGACCCTCATGCCGTCCACCCTCGCCCTGATCGGGAACATGTTCGGTGATCCTCGTCAGCGCGGTGTCGCGATCGGACTGTGGTCGGCCGGCCTGTCCGGCGGAGTGGCGCTCGGCCCGGTGGCGGGCGGGCTGCTGCTCGAGTGGTTCTGGTGGGGTTCGGTGTTCCTGCTCGCCGTCCCGGTGATGCTCCTGCTGCTGATCACCGGCCCGTTCCTGCTGCCGGAGCACCGCGACCCCGAGCCCGGCAAGCTGGACCTCGCGAGCGTGGGCCTGTCCCTGGCGACCGTGCTGCCGATCGTCTACGGCATCAAGCATCTCGCGGAAGGCGGGTCGGTGGCGGCGGGCGGGGCCGCGCTGCTGCTCGGTGGTGGCGCCGGAACCGTGTTCCTGCGGCGGCAGCGGCGGTTGAGCGTGCCTTTGATCGACCTCCGGTTGTTCGCGGCGCGCCCGTTCCGGAACGCGCTGCTGGTCCTTCTCGCCGCGCTCGCCTGCGTCGCCGGGATCTACCTGTTCGCCGCGCTCTACCTCCAGCAGGAAGCCGATCTGTCGCCGATCGCGGCCGGGATGTGGCTGGTGCCTTCCGCGGTCGCGATGGTCTTCACGTCGGTCGCGGCTCCGGCACTGGCTCGCCGGATCCCGGTCCACCGCCTGTTCGCGTCGTCCTTGGTCGTGTCGGCGCTCGGCTTCGGCGTGCTGGCCTTGACGCCGGCCGAAGAGGGGATCGCGCCGCTGGTCGCCGGTCTCGTCCTGATCTACCTCGGCCTGGGGCCGGTGATGGCGCTGAGCACGGAGATCGTGATCGGCGCGGCACCACCGGGCCGGGCGGGGGCGGCGTCGGCGTTGTCGGAGACCAGCGTGGAGTTCGGGCTGGCACTCGGGGTCGCCGTCCTCGGCAGCGTCGGCACCTTCGTCCAGCGCGGGCACGGTTTCACCACGGGGCTCGCCGTGGTCGCGGTGATCGGTGTGGTGGTGCTGTGCGGGCTCGCCGTGCTCGCCGTCAGGCGACCGGACGCCTGACGATCAGGCATCCGTGAGGATTTTCCGCAATCGCGTCAAAGCCCGGTGCTGCGCCACCCGCACGGCTCCCGCCGTCGAGCCGACCACACCGGCGGTCTCCTCGGCGGACAGGCCGACGACGATCCGCAACACGACGATCTCCCGCTGTTTGTCCGGCAGGATCCGCAGCAGTTCACCCATGCGGTCGCTCAGTTCGTTGTGCAGTGCTTGCTGTTCGGGGCCGGCGGTTTCCGAGACCCCGTCGGGGACTTCGGCGACGGGTTCGGTGCGGTTGCGGGCGGCGGCGCGGCGGGCGTCGGCGACCTTGTGGTGGGCGATGCCGTAGACGAAGGCGAGGAACGGCCGTCCTCGTTCACGGTAGGTCGGCAGCGCGCGGAGGATCGCCACGCAGACTTCCTGCGCGACATCGTCCGCCGAGGCGTAGGTCCGTTCCTGCCTGCCGATCCGCGCCCGGCAGTACCGGATCACGAGCGGGCGGATGGTGGTCAGCAGCTGGTTCAGGGCCCGCCGGTCGCCTCGTCCGGCGGCCGCGACGGGTTCGTCGAGGGTGTACCAACGCGACGGCGTCACCTGCTCGGGTTCCGACTCCGCCGGGGCGCCGGGCGCCACCAGCGCGAGTTCCCTGATCATCGCGCGGTTCTTGATCCGGGACAGGGTGTCGTCGACGTCGAGTCCCGTCCTCAGCGCGTCGATGAAGGCGCTGTTGGCGCTGTCCAGGTTGTCGACGAAGGCGGGGTCGTGCTCGGCCAGACGGTCACGCGCGTGGCGGAGGGTCGCGCCGACCGCGTCGTCCGCGACGCCGAGCACCCCGGCGATCTCCCGCGACGAGTAGCCGTCCAGCGCCCACGCCATGCCGAGTTGCTGGCGTTTCGGCAGCCTGCCCAGCATCGTCAGGACGGACGACGCCTCGTCGGCGAGGGCGCTGAGCTTGTCCTCCCGGCCGGCGTCGTCGAAGACCCAATCGGCCCTGGTCGCCGTCTGTTCCTTCGCCCGCCGATGCCCGACTCGGCGGACCCACGCCTTCGGCTGCGTGATGCCCGGCCACCCTTCGTAGGCGTTCAGCATCGCCTCCGCGGCCGCGTCCCGCGCCGGGTCCAGCGCGAAGCCCGCCTTGCACAGAAAGCCGGTGAGCAGCGGAAATTCGGCGTGGAAGAACTCGTCGAACCCGTCGTGGCCCATCACCCGCACTCACCGCTCTCCGCCGCCTGACGCGAATGCCCTCACAGGGACAGGTGCAGTGAGCGGGCCGCTGAGTGTAACGATTCGGTCAAGGTGATGTTTGCGTGGCGTACGAGGCCGGATACCCGGAAGTCGTTTGACGAGGAAGGGAAAATCGAGAAAAAGGAGGTGATAGGAAAATGGAAATGAGGATGGCGGGTGACCTTAGCGAGGCCGCTTGCCGCGGTGAGGATCCCGAACTGTTCTTCCCGGTCACCGAAACCGGCCCCGGCGCCCGGCAGGCTGCCAGGGCGAAGGCCGTCTGCGCCCGGTGCCCGGTCACTTCGGCCTGTCTGGCCTACGCCGTGGAAAACGGGTTGGCCCATGGAGTTTTCGGCGGGCTGACCGGTAGCGAGCGACGCCACGTGATTCGCGTCGGCAGCGCCGCCTGAAAGCATTCGATCGTGTTGCCGAATTACTGTCGTGTTCTTCGTGCGCGCGAAAAGAGGGGCCCGGTTCCGTGAACCGGGCCCCTCCGTCATGACGGTCAGGCGGCGGCGGTCTCCTCGGCCAGCCGCTCGTTGCCCGACTGGGTCTTGAGCGGCTTGTGCTTGAGGAACGCGACGGCGACGACGACCAGCAGCGCGATCGGCGCGCTGATCAGGAACAGCTCGCTGGTCGCCTCCCCGTAGGCCTCGCGGACGACGTTCGCGACCGGTTCGGGCAGCGTGGCGATGTTCGGCACCGCGCCGCCTTCGCCGCCGCCGGGCAGCGGCCCGAGCTTCTCGCTCATCAGCGCGAGGACCCGGTTCGCGAGCACCGCGCCGAGCGCGCTCACCCCGATGGAGCCGCCGAGGCTGCGGAAGAACGACAGCGTGGAGGTCGCCGTGCCGAGGTCGTGCGCGTCGACGTCGTTCTGGGACACCAGGACCAGGTTCTGCATCAGCATGCCGACACCCACGCCCAGCAGCACCATGTACGCGCCGAGGACGACGAGGTTCGTCTTCGCGTCGATGGTGCCCAGCAGGCCGAGGCCCGCCGTCATCAGCGCCGCGCCGAGCAGCAGGTGGCTCTTCCACTTGCCGGTGCGGCTGATCAGCTGGCCGGAGACCGTGGAGGACACCAGGATGCCGAAGATCATCGGCAGGCTCAGCAGCCCGGCCACCGTCGGCGACTTGCCGAGCGAGAGCTGGAAGTACTGCGACAGGAACACAGTGCCGCCGAACATCGCGACACCGACGAGGAAACTCGCCAGGGTGGTCAGGGCGACCGTGTGGTTGCGGAACAGGCCCAGCGGCAGGATCGGCTCGGCCACCTTCGACTCGACGTAGACGGCGAGGGCGAGGACGACCACGCCGGCGCTCACCAGGCCGACCGTCCACCAGGAGCCCCAGGCGAACTGGTGCCCGGCCAGCGACGACCAGACCAGCAGCGTCGAGACACCGGCCATGATCAGGAACGCGCCGAGGTAGTCGACCTTCACGTCACGTTTGATCGTCGGCAGGTTCAAGGTGCGCTGCAGCAGCAGGATCGCCGCGACCGCGAACGGGACACCGAGGAAGAAGCACCAGCGCCAGCCGAGCCACGAGGTGTCCACCATGACGCCGCCGATCAGCGGGCCGGCGATGGTCCCGACGGCGAACACGGCACCGAAGATGCCGGAGTACTTCCCGAGCTCCCGCGGGGAGACGATGGCGGCCATGATCACCTGCGCGAGCGCGGTGAGCCCGCCCGCGCCGATGCCCTGCGCGACCCGGCTGCCGATCAGGAGCTCGATGTTGCCCGCGAACCCGGCGACCAGCGAACCGACCACGAACAGGCCGAGCGAGAGCTGGATCAGCAGTTTCTTGTTGTACAGATCGGAAAGCTTGCCCCAGAGCGGAACCGTCGCGGTCATCGCGAGCAGTTCGGTGGTGACCACCCAGGTGTAGGAGGCCTGGGAGCCGCCGAGTTCGGAGACGATCCGCGGCAGCGCGTTCGCGACCACGGTCGAGGCGAGGATGGCGACGAACATGCCCATCATCAGCCCCGACATCGCTTCGAGGACCTGTCTGCGGTCCATCGAGCCCGCCGGGGCCTCCGGTTCACGTGGTTCGGTCGTGGATACGGACATGGGCGTCCCCCTTCGTGTTCTGTGGTGCCGGGCGCGTCAGCGCGCGCGGCCGCCGGGCTCCGGGAGCCCGGCGAGAAGCGTTTCGACGGCGTCGTCCAGCAGGTCGAGCGCGGACACCCGGCCGTCGTGCTGGTACCAGAGCATGAGCACGGCGTTCACCGCGCCGCCGAGCGTGGACAGCAGCAGCGTCGGGTACAGCTCGGCTTTGGGATCCACGCCGGTGCGGCGCGCGATCGCCTCGATCAGCGGCGCGATGGTGTCGTGGTTCATGGCCACCGCGCGCGAATGCAGGGTGGCGTTCTCCTGAATGGCCTTCATCCGGCCGAGCCACTCTTCGCGGTTCTCGTCGACCTGGGCGAAGTCTTCCTTCATCGCGTCGACGAAAGCGCGTGGAGTGCTGACTTCCTTCGGCGTGGCAAGGAACCTGTCGATGGTGCGCTGCGTCCGCTCGGCCGTGTCGGCGTGCGCGATGACGACGGCGTCCTCTTTGGAGGCGAAGTAGTTGAAGAAGGTGCGCGGTGAAACCCCCGCCGCCGCGCTGATGTCCTCGACCGTCACGTGGTCCAGACCGCGTTCGGCGACGAGCCGGACGGCGGTGGTCGCCAGCGCACGGTGGGTTTCCAGCCGTTTGCGCTCGCGGAGACCTTTGACGGGTTCGGGCATGAGCATGACGATACGCCCGAAGATGCAGATACTGCAAAATTGCAGTCTGTGAAACGTGCCACTGGCGAACGGCGCCGGGCCGCCTGGCAGACTACGGCGGGTGAGCGGAACGGTGCTGGTACTCGGCGGACGCAGCGAGATCGGCCTCGCGGTCGCGGAACGGCTCGCCAAGGGCGGGGCGCGCCGGATCGTGCTGGCCGCGCGACGGAGCGCGGACCTCGGCGCGGAGTCCGAGCGGCTGCTGGCCGCAGGGGCGGAAGCGGTCGAAGCCGTCGAGTTCGACGCCGACGACCTCGCCGGGCACGGCCCGTTCCTGGAGAAGGTCGTCTCGGACCACGGGCCGCTCGACGTCGTCGTCACCGCATTCGGGATTCTCGGCGACCAGGCACGCGCCGAAGCGGACGCCGCCCACGCCGTCGCGATCGTCCACACGGACTATGTGGCTCATGTGAGTGTGCTGACGCATGTGGCGAATGTGCTTCGTGAGCAAGGAAACGGAAGCCTGGTGGTCTTCTCGTCGGTCGCCGGGGTGCGGGTCCGGCGGGCGAACTACGTCTACGGCTCGGCGAAAGCGGGCCTCGACGGTTTCGCGAGCGGCCTGGCCGACGCACTGCACGGCACCGGCGTGCACCTCCTGCTCGTCCGGCCCGGGTTCGTGATCGGGCGGATGACCGAGGGAATGTCGCCCGCGCCGTTCTCCAGTACTCCGGATCAGGTCGCCGACGCGACGGTCGCCGCGCTCCGGAAGCGGCGAGGAACCGTGTGGGTGCCGGGACTTCTGAGGCTGGTGTTCTCGGTGATGCGCGTGATGCCACGCGCGATCTGGCGCCGCATGCCCCGGTAGGGCAGCGCTGCGCGGTCGGTCCGGTACTCGGTGTCGCGGCCGGTTGTCTGCTTGATCACTCCGGCTGGTCCGAACGGGCTTTAAGACCCGGTTATGACACGTTTCTCAGGTAATTCCCAGCTAACGCGGTGATCCTCGAATGCGGGGGATCATTCACGGAAGCGGGGAGAAGTCGTGCTGCTCACGTCGCGAGGACGGCGGATCGGCGGCCGCGTCGCACTGGGCCTGGTGTCGACGGCCGTACTGGGTGTCACGGGTTTCGCGTGGACCCAGCTGAGCCGTTTGGACCAAGCGATCGTCACGGCCGACGTCATCGCGCCCTCCGCCCAGATGCCCGTGGGCCCGGCGGGGGAACCGCTGAAGGTGGCGCAGAACATCCTGCTCGTCGGCATCGACTCCCGCACCGACACGAACGGGAACCCGTTGCCGCAGAACGTCCTCGACGCGTTGCACGCCGGGGACAGCGACGACGGCGGTGACACCACCGACACCATGATCATCGTCCACATCCCGGCGGGTGGCGCGGCCGCGACGGCCATCTCGATCCCGCGCGATTCCTATGTGGACATCGCGGGCGGGCTCGGCAAGCACAAGATCAATTCGGCGTACAGCCGCGGCAAGAACGCCGCGATGAACTCCCTGCGCGCGCAGGGACTCTCCGGTCCGGAGCTCGAGGTCAAGGCCAACGAGGCGGGCGCCAAACTCACGATCCAGACGATCGAGCGGTTCACCGGGCTGTCGATCAACCATTACGCGGCGGTCAACCTCGCCGGGTTCTCCGCACTGAGCGAAGCCGTCGGAGGGGTCGAGGTCTGCCTCAACGAACCGGTGCAGGACAAGTTCTCCGGGGCGTCGTTCCCGGCGGGCAAACAGCTGCTCTCCGGGCCGCAGGCGCTCGCCTTCGTGCGGCAGCGGCACGGGCTCCCCAGCGACCTCGACCGCATCGCCCGGCAGCAGGCGTTCCTGTCGAGCATGGCCAAGACCGTCCTGGACGCCGGGACGTTCACCGATCCCACCAGGCTGAGCGCGCTGGTCGGCGCGGTCCAGGGTTCGGTCGTGCTCGACCGCGGCTGGGACGTGCTCAGCTTCGCGCAACAGCTGCGGGGGATGAGTTCCGGGGCGCTGAAGTTCCAGACGATCCCGGTCCAGAGTCTCTCCCTGCCGACGCCGTCGGACGGCGACGCGGTGAAGGTGGATCCGGCCGAGGTGCAGGCGTTCGTGAAGGCCGCGCTGAATTCGACGAGCGTCGCCGCGGTGGGGGAGCCGAACGGCGGGATCGGGATCAAGCCGGTCGCGGCGACTTCTTCGATCGCCGCGCCGCCTTCGTCGTCCGGTGCTTCCACGCCGTCCGCGATGGCCGGCTGCGTGAACTGAGCGGTCAGAGATCCAGCACGAGCTTGTCGCCGTTGGCTCGTGAGACGCAGGGGTAGATGACGTCGGCGCGGTCTCGCTCATGGGATTGCAGCACGTCGTCGCGATGGTCAGGGACACCGGCGAGCACCGTCGTTCGACAGCTGCCGCACACGCCGGTCACGCAGGACGCGGGCACGCCGGGGCTGACTTCGTGGATGGCGGCCAGCAGGGTGCCGTTCGCGGGTACCCGCACGGTCCGCCCGCTGCGTCGCAGCTCCGCGTCGAACGGACGGCTTTCCCCTGTCCGGGTCGTGGCGGCGAATCTCTCGACATGAAGTGTGCCTTGGGGGCATTCCTTTCGCATTACCTCGGTCATCGCGTCGACCAGTTCCGCGGGCCCGCAACAGTAGACCGCGACTCCGGCGGGCAGCCCTCGCACCAGTTCGGCGAGATCCGGACGCCGACAGGTGTCGGCGGGGTACAGGGAGACCTGGGCGGGATGAGCCGCCGCGAGCTGTTCGGCGTAGGCCATGTGGTCGAGTGATCGTCCTCGGTAGATCAGCCGCCACGGCGATCCGGTGGCGGCGAGGCGGGGGAGCATCGGGAGGAAGGGAGTGATCCCGATGCCTCCGGCGACCAACAGGTACGCCGGAGCGTCGACGATCGGGAAGTGATTGCGGGGCCCGCGGATCTTCACCTGGATGCCAGTCCGAAGGGCATGTACTTCACCGGAACCGCCGCGGCCCGCGGCGTCGCGCAGCACGGTGAGCCGGTAGTAACGCGTTTCGGCGGGGTCGCCGCACAATGAGTACTGACGGATCGAACCCGACGGCAGGATCAGGTCGACATGCGCACCGGGCTCCCAAGTCGGCAGGTCATGGTTGCCCACTGGCGCCAGAGTCAGTGCGACGGTGTCATTCGCGACCTGGCGCCGGTCGGCGACGGTGACCGCGATGGCGGGCGCTGAATCGCGGTCACGACCCCATCGGGTCCTGCCCCAGGGTTTCAGGACGGAAAGAATGGTGGCGCCCCACAGCGAGATCGTGAAGCCACCGACGGTGACTACGAGCGCGACACCGAGCGCGCCCGGCCGGGCGGCCGGGTCTTCGGTACGTGCGACCAGTTCGGTGACCCACCTGCTTTCCACCGCGGCCGCGGCCGGGATACTCAGGGAGATCAGGAATTTCGTCAGTACCCAGCGGTGTTTGGCCAATCCCCAAGGTGTGCCGAGCGAGAGCACGAGGCCGGTGACGATCGTCAGTACCACACTGGGAATCACGATCACGAGGTCGAAGATGTGGAAGATCTCGTAGGCGCCGTGCCGCACGACGTGGGTCCCGGCGAATAGCCCGACGAGCGCGAGTGTGAGCATCCCCAGTGAAAGACCCAGCCAGCCCACGCTGACACCGATGTGCAGGACGAGCCAGATCTTCCTGGACCGCGGTGACAGCTTCGAGAACCGGGGCCGCAGCCCGACCAGTATCACCACTGACAGCGCCATCCCGAGGTTCGGTACCGGGTTCGGGAAAGCGAACAGGAACTGCATCGGCACGAACGCCAGGTGGAAGCCGATGAGCAGCCTTCGTGCGCCCGGCTTCGGCAAGGCCGCTGCGCATCCGAGGGCGACGGCGGCGGCCACCGCGTAGCCGATCACCCCCATCGTGCGGATCGTGGGCAGAGCGGCGTTCTCGCCGGGGAACAGGATCAGGATCGCGACCACGGCGAACGTGGCGAAACCGAGCTGCCACCACCGTGGGTGCGCCCGCGGTGTCATCGTGCGCCAGGCCGGAAAGCGGGTTTTCGTCATGAACGAAGGGTCGTGGTGCCCACATGTCTGCCACATCGGCGTGACGACGCGAATCGGACGTCGATGGAAGGATCTCCACTCCCGCTGTCTACAACTTTCCCCTGATGCCCGCGGATGGCGATCGGATTAGGTTGATCGGTGTGCGCCCTGTGGACAAGCCTCTGATCCCAGTGCCTGCACGGGTGATCGACGGCGTGCTGGCGGTCGGCTGCGGGGCGGCGACCACCCCGTTCGCGGCCGCGGGTCTCATCTATGGCTACTTCCGCTGGCAACCGCCGTTGTGGTTCTGGCTCCCGGCCGTGGTGCTGGTGGCTACCGCGGCCTGGTTCCGACGGAATCGTCCGTGGTTGTTCGCCGGAGTCGCTCTGGCGGGCTGGGTGGTGCTGTCCGGGATCTTCGCGGTCGTGCTCGCCCAGTACACCGTCGCCGAACGCACTCGATCGTGGCGGCTCACCGCCATCAGCACATTCGGTACGCTGATCGTGGTCGGCCTGCCGATCTGGCGGCTGGGCGGTTTGGACGCAAGCCTTCCGCAGAGCATCGCAGTCTGCGTGGCGCCGGCACTGCTCGGCCTCTACGTCGGCACCCGGCGCGAGCTGATCTCCGAAATGCGTGAACGGGTCGAACAAGCCGAACAAGAACGAGATCTGAGAGTCCGGCAGGCCCGCAGCGACGAACGTGCCCAGATCGCGCGCGACATGCACGACGTCGTCACCCACCGGGTTTCCCTCATGGTGCTGCACGCGACAGCGCTCGAAGCCACCAACGGCCGTGACGCCACCAAGGTCGCCGGGCGGATAGGGTCGATCGGGCGTGCCGCACTGGACGAACTGCGCTCCGTAGTGTCCGTGCTGAGGGCAAGCGACGCGGCACCGCTGGCTCCGCAACCAGGCCTGGCCGACCTCGTCGACCTGGTGGACCAGACCCGCGCGCTCGGGGTGCCGGTCGTCCTCGAGGCGGACACCGGAGGGCAGGCACCCGCGCTGGTCCAGCATGCGGTGTACCGAGTGGTCCAGGAAGCACTCACCAACGTCCGTAAGCACGCAGGGAACCCCGAGACTCGGGTTCGCGTGCTGCGTGAAACGGGTCGGCTCCGGCTCACCGTGCTCAATCGTGCCGGTGCCGCGTCCGAGCGGGTGGACGGACTGCCCGGTGGCGGGCACGGCTTGCTCGGTATCGCGGAACGGATCCGTCTCGTCGGCGGTGAGCTGACCGCCGAGCCCACCGCCGACGGAGGTTTTCTCGTCGAGGCTGTCGTTCCCCTCGAAGGGAAGTCCGGCCGGTGATTCGCGTTCTCATCGCCGACGACGAGTGGATGGTGCGTTCGATGCTGCGCACGATCATGGAGTCCGCCGACGACATCACCGTCACAGGTGAGGCGGCCGACGGTGCGGAAGCGGTGAGTTTGGCCCGATCCACCCGGCCCGACGTCATCCTGCTGGACATCAGGATGCCCCGTGCCGACGGCCTCGACGCCGCCCGCCGGCTTCAGGGGCTGGCTGATCCGCCGAAGGTCGTGGTCCTGACCACTTTCGACCTCGACGAGTACGTCGAAACCGCGCTGCGTGCCGGAGCTGTCGGCTTCCTGCTCAAGGACGCCACCGCCGGCGACATGCTCGCCGCGGTCCGGTCCGCCGCTCGCGGTGACGCGATGCTTTCCCCCAAGATCACCCGCCGCCTGCTCGCCCGGTTCACTGCTGGTGAACCTGCCGCCGGGCCGCGGGCCGACGCCGAACGGCGGCTCGAGGTCTTGACCGGCAAAGAACGCGAGGTGCTCGTCGCGGTCGCCCGCGGTCTGTCCAACATGGACATCGCCGCCGAGTTCCATCTCAGCGAAGCCACCGTGAAGACCCACGTCAGCCGTATCCTCGCCAAGCTCGGGTGTACCAACCGCGTCCAGGCCGCCCTGCTCGCGCACCGGGCCGCTCTGCTTGATTAGGCCTTGTCCTGTGAATGGACAGTGCCAGGGGATGGCCTTGATGCTCAGGTCGCCGTTGGACTGATCTGACGTAGGCGCTCGCGACGGACGACGTGGGCATGCCGAGGGGCCCGTCGCCGGGTGTGGCTGGCGGGCTCCTCGGGGTTCAGCGGTGGTGCAGGGTGTTGCGGCGGGGTTGTCGGAGCGGATCCCGGTACTGCGGTGGGATGAACTCCGGTAACCCATCGGCCGCCATCCGGACTTCCCAATCACCGTGATGAATCAGCCGATGATGAAACCCGCACAGCAGCACGAGATTCCGGAGATCTGTCGGCCCGCCGTCTGCCCAGTGATGAATATGGTGGGCGTGACAGTTCTTCGGCTTCCGATGGCAGCCGGGGAACGCGCAGCCACCGTCGCGGATGTTCAACGCGCGTCTTTGCCCTGGGGTGACGAATCGTCTGAGCCGTCCCACGTCGAGGGGTTCTCCGGCGGCGCTCATGACAACCGGGAGCATCAGGCAGTCGCAGGCGGCGAGTCGGGCTTCTCTCGCGGTCATCCTTCCGACGAAGTCGAGGCAGGCGGTGCCGAGGCCGGATTTGAGTTCGTCGAGTCCGATGGTGACGTGCACGAGGGTGCGGTAGCCGCTGGTTCCGGGTTGGTCGGGGCAGGCGATGGCGAGGTCGAGGAGTTCGGCCCAGGCGTCGCCCATGCGTTCGCATTTCATCCGCAGGTCCGCTTGGCCGAACTCGTCCACCGGTCGCGGCTGGGCGTAGGCCTCGAGTGCGGCCGCTGTTCGGGCACCGGTCTCGTCGTCCAGGAGGCCGGTCAGTTTCCAGAAGCCGTCTCTGCGGCGTTCCAGGGTGATTTCGCGGCGTGGTTCCTTGGGCTCAGGCTCCTTGGGTTCGTTGCCGTCGGGGTCGAGCCAGCCCAGCAGGTTCGCTTCAGCCTTGGCGAGCTGGTGCGGACCGGCATTCGGAGCGAGGTTCGCGAGGATCTTCTCCGCGACCGCCCGATCCTCGGCCGAGGTGTCGGCAGGGAGCCTTTTCAAAATCTCCAGGATCTGGTCGATCCGTTCGTCCCCAACCAATCCCTCGGCGGCGACCGCGGCCGTCTCGGGTGCCACGGCCGGGGCTTCGGTGCCATCCAGGTTCCGCGTCGGGTTCAACGCGATGGCCCGCTTCACCACCGCACCCGCTTCACCGCGCGACAACCCCGCCATCTCCGCGAGCCAGCTAGCCGTACTGCCATGCCCGACCAAATCCTTGGCGCCCCGAGACTCGACCTCCGCCAAGAACCGCCCCAACCCAGCGGTGGCCATCCGAATCACCTGCAGAGACTGCTGCACGCCATGGGCAAGCTCCAGCTTGCCGGCACGCCACAACTCCTGCGGCAACTCGGGAAGGAAGGTCTCGGACACCCCTCGATAATACCGCAAATCAATCGAACACGTGTTCGTAATTTTACGTAACGACCGAAACGAGCGGATAACACTGAAGGGTGATTTGGTCGCGAAACGACGATTACCCGAAAGCAAGGTCGGCTAATTGCGAAGGGTGGTCACGCCAGTCGCTCCGGAAGCGCCCAAGATTCTTCTGAACCGCCTCGCGCCGTCGTCCGTGTCCCTGGAGTCAGGGGTGGCCACGGCGACGGGGATGGTGTGATGAAGCGCTGGACGATCCTGGTGAGTCTCGCCCTCGGTCTCGCCGGTTGTGCCGCGACCGTGGACGGCGTGGCGCAACCGGTGGACCCAACCCGCGTCGCGGGGCTCGAGATCGCCGACGGTCCCAGTGGTCTCAAACCCGGCGTGCTCGACGCCGGTCTCCCGGTCGTCGGAGGTGACGGCGGCGAGATCGACAGGCTCGCGGCCAACGCCGTCGCCGACGTACAGCGGTACTGGCGCGAGCATCTGCCCGCGACCTTCGAACGCGAGTTCCGGCCGCTGGCCACCCTCGTCTCCTACGATTCCGCGGGCCGCGACCGCGTGGTCTGCGGTGCCCCGACGGCAGGTCTGGTGAACGCCTTCTACTGCGCGGGGCCGGACGTCGTCGCCTGGGATCGCGGGGAGTTGCTGCCGTCGCTCAACGATTCCCTCGGCCCCGCGGCGGTCATGGCCGTACTCGCCCACGAGATCGGCCACGCCGTCCAGTTCCGGCTGGGGCTGCCAGCCGCGAGCCCGTCGATCGTCAAGGAGCAGCAGGCCGACTGCTACACCGGGGCGTACTTCCGCTGGGTGGCCGAGGGCCGGTCGCCGATGTTCCAGGTGTCCACCGGCCGCGGGCTCAACGAAGTGCTCACGGCGTTGTTCCGGATCCGGGACTCCGCGGGGGTGGCCTTCGACGACGACGGCGCGCACGGCAACGCGTTCGACCGGGTGTCCGCGTTCCAGTTCGGCTTCACCGACGGGCCCGCCCGGTGCGCGAAGATCGACGAGCGCGAGATCGAGGGCCGGAGCACCCAGGTCGGATCCGGTTCGGCGGCGGAGAACGTCCGCCTCGACGACCGCCGGGCACTCGCCGACCTCACCACCAGCCTGCGGCAGGCCTTCCGGCTCGCGGCCACCCCGCCGACGCTCACCACCGGAGCCGCGTGCGGTGTGACCGCGGAGGACGCGCTCGCCTCGTATTGCTCGGAGTCCAACCAGATCAACCTCGACCTCGACGGCCTGGTCCGCATCGGCACCCCGCCGCGCAGGGGACGACAGGGCGGCATCGGTGACTTCGCCGCGTTCGCCGAGGTTGCGTCGCGCTACACGCTCGCGGTCCAGCAGGAGGGCGGATTCCGGCTCGACGGACCGGTGGCCGCGCAGCGCACAGCCTGCCTCACCGGCTTCTGGGCGTCGACCCTCGTGGACGGCAGGGCCCTCACGTTGTCACCGGGCGACCTCGACGAGGCGATCGCCGAGATGCTGACGCGGAACAGCCTGATCGCCGCGGACGTCCGGGGCCGGACACTCCCGGCCGGGTTCGCCAGGGTCGCTGCCTTCCGTGACGGCTTCTTCTCCGGCACCCAGGAGACGTGCGGCGAGAAGTATCGCGCGTGAAGGCCCCCTTCCCTCGGCTCAGCCGAGGGAAGGGGGCCTTCACGCGCACTCAGGTCACACGAAGGCGCTCTGGCCGGTGATCGCCTTCCCGACGATCAGCGTGTTCATCTCCCGGGTGCCTTCGAACGAGTAGATCGCCTCGGCGTCGGTGAAGAACCGCATGATGTCGTTGTCCAGCACGATCCCGTTGCCGCCGAAGATCTCGCGGCCCCAGGCGACGACCTCCCGCATCCGCGACGTCACGAAGGCCTTCGCCAGCGACGAGTGTTCGTCCTTGAAGATCCCGGCGTCCTGCAGCCTGGCCAGCTGCACCAGCATGCCCCACGACGCGGTGATGTTGCCGAGGCTCTTCACCAGCAGATCCTGCACCAGCTGGAACCGCGCGATCGGACGGCCGAACTGTTCGCGTTCCTTGGCGTAGTCCAGCGCCAGCTCGTAGGCGCCGATCATCACGCCCAGCGCCTGCCACGCCACGCCGCCGCGGGTCGCGCGCAGGATCTCGGCGACGTCGCGGAACGAATCGATGCCCTGCAGCCGGTTTGCCTCCGGCACCCGCACGTCGGTCAGCGTGATCTCGGCGTTCTCCACGATCCGGAACGCGAACTTGTTCTCGATCTTGACCGGCACGAATCCCGGCGAGTCCTTTTCGACCACGAAACCCTTGACGTGGTTGTCCTCCTCGTCGCGGGCCCACACGATGACGAGGTCCGCGAAGGTCGCGTTGCCGATCCACTTCTTGGCGCCGTTGAGGATCCAACTGTCGCCCTCGCGTCGGGCCGTCGTCCGCATGCCGCCGGCGACGTCGGAACCGCCGAGCGGTTCGGTCATCGCGAAGGCGCCGATCTTGTCCATCGCGGCCATCGACGGGAGCCAGCGATCGCGCTGTTCCTGGTCGCCACCCGAGTAGATGCTGTACATCGCGAGTCCGTTGTGGACACCGAAGAACGTCGCCACCGACGGGTCCGTCCGGGTCATCTCCATCGCCATCATGCCGCTGAGCAGGTGACTGGTGGCCGGAAGGTGCTCGCCGTAGCCCTCGTAGGGCAGCCCGGCGAGGCCGAGTTCGCGGAACTTGCCGACGAGTTCGTGCGGGAACTCGCCCTTGGCCCAGTACTCGTTCACCAGCGGCTTGACCTCGGTGCGCATGAAGTCACGCGTCTTGAGCAGCAGCTTGCGCTCCTCCTCGGGCAGCAGGTCCTCGTAGGCGTAGAAGTCGGCGGTCATTTCAGTTCTCCTCCCTGGCACTGTCCAAAGCGGACAGCACCGCGAGCTGCTTGCGGTCGCGCGTCTCGGCGAGTTCCGAGTACGTGGAGGAGCCGTAAGCGGTTTCCACGGCTTCGATGAGCCGTTCCTGTTCTTCGGGGTTCTGCGAGGGCGTGCCGAGGCCCGCCCACATCTGCTTCATCGACTTGCCGATGTGCTCGGCCATGTGCCGGTAGCCGCCGGGACCGCCGCCCAGATGCGAGCCGAGGAACGGCCCGACGGTCGACCAGCGGATGCCGAGCGAGTTCGTCATCACCGCGTCCAGTTCGGACGGTGACACGACACCCTGTTCCACCAGGTAGATCGCCTCGCGGCTCAGCGCGTTCTGCAGCCGGTTGCCGACGAAGCCGGGGATCTCCTTGCGTTCCACCACCGGCGTGCGGCCGGCGAACCGGTAGAACTCGACGGCCCGCTCGACCGACTCGGAACTCGTGCGCTCACCGGGCACGACCTCGACCAGCGGGATCAGGTGCGGCGGATTGAACGGGTGGCCGATCAGGACCCGCGACGCGTCGTCCAGCTCCGAGGCGAACGCGGTCGAAGGGATCGCCGAAGACGAGCTGAGCAACAACGCGTGGGCCGGCGCCTCGCGGACCAGGGTCGCGAACAGGTCCTTTTTGAACTCGACGTTCTCGGGTCCGTTCTCTTGCACGACATCCGCGTCGCGGACGGCTTCGGAGACGTCCGCGGCGAGGTGGACGCGAGGGGCGAGGTCCGCGGCGGTCCGGCCGAGATGCGGGGCGAACGTCTCCAGCGCGCCGGCGACGGCGTCGGCGAGATCCGGCCGCGGATCCGAGACCCGGACCTCCATGTCGTGCGCGGCGAACAACGCCGTCCACGAAAGGCCGATGGTGCCCGCGCCGATCACCGCGGCGGCGCGAAAAGTCATGACCGAACTCCCTTCAAGTAGTCGAAGACCGGCATGACCGGGGCGAGTGTCAGGTCGGTGAGGATGTGGCTCGCGGAAACGACCTCCAGCACCGGGAGATCGGCGAGCGGGGCCAGCACGTGCTGGAACAGTTGCAACCGCGCCGGCCCGGTCCACGCTTCCTTGACCACCACGTCGGTGATCTCGGTGCGCACCAGTTCGAAGACCCGGGGCGAGCCGTCGTAGTCCGGGATGGTCTTGAGCATGAACGTCGGCACGGTGATCTGCGTTTCGGCCTCGGCCACGTCCAGCCGGTGATGCTTGTAGCCCATGGTCGCGGTCGCGACGCGCTGGCTGCCGTAGTCCAGAGTGCCGACGAGCGCGCCGTTCTCGGCGAACAACCTCGGCGAGCCGATGGTCTTCGGGTAGGCGCTGATCTCGCGGCCGGATGCGGTGGCCGGGAAGTTGTCGAGGTACATCGCGTGCAGGTACTCGCCGCGCTCGCCCTCGAAACCCACCGGGATCGCCTGCCCGGACTCGGTGTAGGGCCCGTAACCGCTGACGTCGCCCATCCTCATCACCTCGAACCGCACCAGCGGCTCGTCGATCTCCAGCGGCTCCGGCACGACGGCGCGCAGGGCGTCGGCGTCGGTGCGGTAGACGATGTTCAGGTACTCCCGGTTCGTGAACCGGGGCACCACCGGCGCGTACGCCGGGTTCGTGAGCGGCGTGGTCACATGCCGGAGAACGTCTTGCTGCTTCATCTCACTCACCTGTCCACTGTGGAGCGCGGCGCTCGGCGAAGGCCTGCATGCCCTCGCGGACGTCGGCCGACTTCATCAGCGCCGGAAGCTCCGAACGCTGGGTGGCAAACGCTTGCGCGTCGGGGACGCCGTCCGCCGCGCGGACGATCTTCTTGACCAGTGCGAGCGCCAGGGGAGCGTTGGCGGCGATCTGTTCGGCCAGTTGCAGCGCGACCGCGGCGGCCTCGCCGCTCGGGACGACCCGGTTCACCAGACCGAGGGTTCCGGCGCGTTCGGCGCCGATCGGCTCGCCGGTGAGCAGGAACTCCATCGCCAGGTGGTGCGGGATCCGTTTCGGCAGCCGGATCACGCCACCGCCGGCGGCGATCAGCCCGCGTTTCACCTCGGGCAGCCCGAACTTCGCGTCTTCGGCGGCGACGATCAGGTCGCAGCCGAGCGCCAGCTCGAATCCGCCGCCCATCGCCCAGCCTTCGACGGCCGCGATCAGCGGTTTCGACAGCTCGGCCTCGGTCAGGCCGCCGAACCCGCGCCCGGGGATCTCGGGAGACTCGCCCTTCAGCGCCGCCTTGAGGTCCATCCCGGCGCTGAACGAACCGTCGGCGCCGGTCAGGACCCCGGCCCGCAGCGCGGGATCGGTCTCCAGCAGGTCGAGTGCTTCGGCCAGGCCCGCCGCGACGGCGGCGTTCACCGCGTTGCGGGCCGACGGCCGGTCGATCGTGATCAGCAGCGTGCCGCCGACCTTCTCTGTCCGTACTTCCGTGCTCATGGCTTCTTCCTCAGCGGGTGGTGGCGAGTTCGTGCAGGACCTCTTCGGTGTCCTGACCTGGCAGGGGTGCCAGGCGCCGGACGGAACCGGGGGTCGCGGAGAACTTGACGGGGATGCCGATGGTGCGGATCGCGCCCTCGCTCGGGTGCTCGACGACGTCGAGCAGGTGGCCGTCGCGGACGTACTCGTCGTCCTGCGCCTTGTCGAGTTCGAGGACGGGGGCCATCGGGATGCTGTGCTTCGCGCAGACCTCGGTCCACTCCCCGGTGGTCAGCGCCGGCGCGCATTCGGCGATCATCGCGGCCAGCGCCTCGTGGTCGGCGCCGTCGATCGCGTCGCCGTTGACCCGCGGGTCCTCGGCCAGTTCCGGCCGCCCGGCGGCGTGGAAGAAGTCGCGGAAGTTCTGCGGGTTGTACGGGATCACGCAGGCCATGCCGTCCTTGGTGTGCACCGCCTGGTGGCCGGGGTTCAGCGACGGGCCGAAGCCGGTCGGGCCCTCCGCGGGCTCGAAGACGTGCCCGGCGAGGTGCTCGACGAGGTTGAACGCGATCAGCGTGTCCGTCATCGGGATCTCGACCCGCTGGCCCTCGCCGGTCCGGTCGCGGTGCACCAGCGCGGCGAGCACGGTGTAGGCGATGGTCAGGGAGGAGACCTTGTCGCCGATGATCGTCGGCAGGTAGACCGGCTTGCCCAGCGCGCGGTTCGCGACGTCGACCAGCCCGGACGACGCCTGCACGGTCTCGTCGTAGGCGGCGTGCCCGGCGCGGTCGGAGTCACCGCGGAACCCTTGCGCGTGGGCGTAGACCAGGCCGGGGTTGCGCGCGGCGAGGTCGGCGTAGTCCATGCCGAGCCTGCTCAGCGCGCCGGGGCGCATGTTGGTGATCAGCACGTCGGCGGTGTCGATCAGCTCGAGCGCCTGTTCGCGCTCCTGGTCGTCCTTGAGGTTGAGGGCGACGCTGCGCTTGTTGCGGTTCACGTTCAGGTTGAGCGGAGTCATGCCCGGCGTCGTGCGGAACCTGCCCACCCGCACGGTGTCGGCGGGGGACTCGATCTTGATCACGTCGGCGCCGAGATCGCCGAGGATCTGTGCGGCGTACGGGCCCATGACGACCGTCGAGAGGTCGATCACGCGAACGCCGTCCAGTGGGCCGGTGGCGGTTTGAGTCATTTTGCTTCCCTTCGCCGTTGTTCGCTCTACAACCGAAATTAGGCGCGAATTGCGGGAAAGGGAATGATCAAGAAACGAAGAATGGTATGACCGCGGTGGTCATACCATTCTTGGGTCTCGATCAGGTCGAAAGTGGTTCGGCGAAGATCTCGCGCACCCCGGCCACCAGTTCGGCGAGGTCGCCCTCTTCGGCCCGGTCCCGTCGCCAGACCAAGGCGGTCTCCAGCCGGGGCCGGAAATCCGAGAACGGGAGGATGGTGGCTCCGTCGACGAGGAACAGATGCATCGGGCTGGCGGGATCGAGCATCGTGATCGAGAACGACGAACCGTTCGCCACCAGTTCGGAAATGCCCGAATATTCGGTTCCGCCGACTTTGAGCCTTTTCTTGATCCCCGCCTTCGACAGCGTGTGGTCCATATCGTCCGAATAGGCCGGAATGCTTTCCGAGGCGGACGGGATATAGGACAGATCGCTCAATTCGGCGATGGTGACGGTCTCCCGTCCGGCGAACCGGTCGGCCGGGACGACGGCGCCGAGCCGCTCCACCTGCACCGGGACGATCTCCAGCGCGGGATCGGTGACCGGCATCCGGACCAGCGACAACGCCAGTTTGCCCTGGTGCACCGCGGCGACCAGATCGGGTGTCGTGCCCGGCCAGCGCTTGAGTTCGAACCGGTCGCGGCAGCGTTCTTCCAGACGTTTGACCCGTTCCCGCAGGGCCGGGTGCACACCGGCGGGGATGCCGATGAACACGGTGCTCCGCCGGGGTTTCACCGCCTCCTGCAACCGCCAGGGGATCGCGTTGACCTGTTCGAGGACGTCTCGCGCGATCGGCAGCAGCGCGGTGCCCGCCGCGGTGAGCGTGACGTGATGCGTGCTGCGGTCGAACAGCCGGTGGCCCAGTTCGTGTTCGAGATCCTTGATGCGCTGGCTCAGCGGGGAGGCGGCCATATGCAGTCTGCGGGCCGCCTGGGAGAAGTTCAGTTCCTCGGCGACGGCCACGAAATACCGCAGGTGCAACATCTCCACGCGCTCACCCTAGGCCGTGCCCGGTGAGTCCGCTCGCGGTCTTCGGGCCCAGGCGGCCCCTGGCGCCACGGGCGGATGCGCCCGAGTACAACCCGGTACGAGGGCGATCCGCCCGCACCGCCAGGAACCACCTGGACCTCGAAGCCCATCGAGCGGACTCACCGGGCACGGCCCAACCGCAGAGTCACCGTGAACGCGGCCCCGCCTTCGGGCGCCGGGCCCGCCGTCAGCGTCCCGCCCATACGCGTGATCAGGCCGTGCGCCAGCGCGAGCCCGATGCCCGAACCGACCGGACGGCTGTCGCGATACCGCCGGTTCAGCACCCCGCGCTCGAACGCGACCGGGTAGTCCTCCGGCGCGAGGCCGGGCCCGCCGTCCCGCACCGCCAGCCGGGCCTGCCCGTCGGCCGCCACCAGGGAGAACACGATCGGCGCGCCCGCCGGGGTCACGCGCAGGGCGTTCTCGGCCAGCCCGTCGACGACCTGGCGGAGCCGCCGCGGATCGGCGACGACCGGCACCTCGCCCGCCGGCCGCTCCACCAGCAGCGTGACGTCCTGCCGCGCGCAGCGCAGCCGCCAGACGGCCGCGCATTCGTCGACCAGCGCCGCGAGATCGAGGCGCGCCGGGTCGAGGCGGAATTCGTCCGCACCGAGTCGCGCCAGCTCCAGCAGGTCGCTGACCAGGCGTTCCAGCCGTTCCGCTTCGCGATGGATGGTCTGTCCGGCGCGGCGCGCGTCCTCGCCTTCGGCCACGCCGTCACCGATCGCCTCGGCGAATCCGGTGACGGCGGTCAGCGGCGTCCGCAGTTCGTGCGACACCGAAAGCAGGAACTCGCGCTGCCGCGCCTCGCTGTACCGCAGGGCGTCGGCCAGTTCGTTGACCGATTTCGCCACGTCCGCGACCTCGGACGGCCCTTCGACCGGAACGCGCAGGTCACGGCGTCCGGCCCGCATCCCGTTCGCCACCGACGCGGCCCGGCGCAGCGGCCGCGACAGCATCCGGCTCAGCAGCAGCCCCGCGATCGCGGCGACCGCCAGCCCGGCGCCGAGCGCGAGCACGGTGTTGCGCACCAGGGTCCTGCCGCGCGCCTCGCCGATCTCCGTCGACTGGACCAGCGCGAACGCGGCACCTCTCTCGCCCACCGCGCGGACTTCGACGAGGTATCGCCGTCCTTCGACGACCACCGTGCCCGAGCGCGAGAATCCCGTTTTGGTGGCGGCGATGGCCGCGACCGTCCCATCACCGTCGATCGTCCCGTTCGGACGGCGGACGACGACGTCGATCCCTTGCCCACGAACGACTTCCGCGGCCTTCCCGACGCGGAGGCGGTTGCCGATGCCGGACTCGTCGAGCTGGCTCGCGACCACGTCGGCCTGCGCCGAAAGCGACTGCCGGAGCACGTCGCTGCCGGTGGTGCGGATGAGCCGGGCCGCGACCAGCCCGGCGACCACCACCGCGACCGCGGCGACCGCGAGGCACACCACGGTGATCCGCAGCGCGAGCGAGGTCCGGTTCATCCGGCGTCCGCCGCGTAACCGATCCCGCGGACCGTCCTGATCGGACTGTGCTCGCCCAGTTTCCCGCGCAGCTGGGCGATGTGGACGTCGACGGTCCGCGTGCCCGCCGACGCCGCGTAGCCCCAGACGGAACTGAGTAGCTGCTCGCGGCTGAACACCTGGCCGGGCCGCCGCACCAGATGGGTGAGCAGCTCGAACTCGGTCGACGTCAGCGCGATCTCGGTGTCTTCGGCCCAGACGCGGCGCTGGGTGACGTCGACGCGGACGCCGCCCGCCGTGTAGGTCTCGGCGGGCGAAGGCGTTCCGGCGGCGCGGCGCAGCACGGTCCGGACCCTCGCCGAGAGTTCACGCGGGCTGAACGGTTTCGTCAGGTAGTCGTCGGCGCCGATCTCCAGGCCCAGCAAGCGGTCCAGTTCGTCGTCGCGCGCGGTCACGAACAGCACCGGCGTCCAGTCGCCGTCCGCGCGCAGCGCCCGGCAGATCTCGATACCGTCCATTCCGGACAGTCCGATGTCGAGCACGATCGCGACCGGGCGCAGCCGCCGGATCGTGGCCAGTGCCGCGCCGCCGTCCGCCTCCACATGCACGCCGAACCCGTCCCGCCGCAGGTACAGCGAAGCGAGTTCGGCGATCGCGGGGTCGTCCTCGACGACCAGTACCAGCCCGCGTCCCGGTTGTGTCGTCACCGGCCGATCCTGTCACGGGGCGGGGTCGCCGGCCATGTCCCGCTCGATCGAGTCGAGGGTCTGCTGGACGTCGCTGAGCTGCCCCGGGGCCGGGCTCGAAGCGGGTTCTTCGTCGGAACACCCGGCCGCGCCGAACAGCGCGAGCGCGGTCAAACCGGCGGCCACGAATCGTTTCACTTGCCCGCCTTGCAGTGCGCGTTCGCGAACGCGTCGAGCTTCTGCTTCGCCGTGGTGAGCTCGGGCAGCCTGGCGTTGCGCTTGTCGGCGCGCTTCTGCAGCCTGTCGGCGGCGTCGTTGTGGCCCTTCTTGCGCTGGCCCTCGGCCCTGGCCTTGAGATTCGCCACCGAACCGCGGACCTCGGGGCCGCCGTTGATGCGTTCTGTGAGGTTGGTGGTGCGCTGGGTGAGCTTCGGCAGCCAATCGGCGCACAGCGTCCGGGATTCTTCGGGGCTCAGGGTGATCGGTGCCTGGCCCGAGGCGGCGGGGGCGAGGGCGACGAGACCGGCCGCGACGAGTCCGGCGGCGATGGTGTGTTTCAGCATGCGAAGAGCGTCGCGCGGCCGGATACGAGGAATGTCGGGGAAATGTTCGGGTTTTGTAAGCGATACTCGGACGATGGGGCTCAAGACCTTGACCGCCACCGTGGTGGCGACACTGCTGCTGACCGCCGCACCCGCCGTCGCGTCACCCGCGTTCGTCCTCCGCGACGGCGTCAGCGAGCCGGTGTTCTCCTACGAGAAGGCCATCCGGGAGACCGCCTGGGTGGAGACCGGCCAGGACCTCGACCGCGACGGCCAGACCGACCGGGTCGCCGCCGACATCATCCGCCCGGCGGAACCGACCGCGCGCGGGCAGCGCGTCCCGGTGATCATGGACGTCAGCCCGTACTTCGAGAAGGTCGGGCGCGGCAACGAGCGCCAGCCGAAGACGTACCTCCCCGACGGCACGCCGTCCCAGTTCCCCCTGTTTTACGACAACTACTTCGTCCCGCGCGGGTACGCGGTCGTGCTGGTCGACGTCGGGGGCACCAATCGCTCGTCCGGGTGCTTCGACGACGTCGCGTCCGGCAACGGCGTCGTGAACTGGCTCAACGGGCGCGCGCGGGCTTTCCGCACGCCATTCGGGCCCGAACGCGTGCGGGCGGAGTGGGCGAACGGGTCGGTCGGCGCGATCGGGAAGTCGCAGGACGGGGCGACGGCGATCGGGATGGCCGCGTCCGGGATCGAAGGCCTGAAGACAATCGTGCCCATCGCCGGGGTCAGCTCGTACTACGAGGTCCACAACTCGCACGGCGCCTATTTCGGCTGGGCGGGCGGCCCGGGTTTCTACAACGAGCGGGCCGAGAAGCTGTGCCGTCCGTTCGAAGAGGACAATGCGCGGCGCGCGGGGACGGACGGGAACTTCAACGACTACTGGCGCGGGCTCGACTACGTCGCGAAGACCGGCAAGGTGCGCGCGAGCGTCTTCGCGTCGATGGGCTTCCACGATCTCAACGTCAACCCGATCCAGTTCGGCCCGTGGTGGGAGGCGCTGAACTCCCACGGCGTGCCGCGCAAGGCGTGGCTGCACCAGGCGGCGCACGTCGACCCGTTCGACCTCGACCGGTCGCTGTTCGTGAAGACCCTGCACCGCTGGTTCGACCGCTGGCTGCTCGGCGTCCGCAACGGCGTCGAGACCGAACCCGCGATCCGGATCGAACACACCCCGGATCGCTGGACCGACGAACGCCGCTGGCCGCCCGCCACCCAGCAGCGCGTGTTGTGGCCCACGGAGAACGGACTGGGGAGTCGCCCGTCGTCAGGCACGGCCTCGGTGACCGACGATCCGGCGCGCGGGGCGTCGCAGTGGGTGGAGAACCCGTCGGTGACCAGCCCGGACCGGCTCGTTTTCGCAGGTGAACCCCTGCGGGCGGACACCCGTGTCGCCGGGACCGCCACCGTCACGGTGACCGCACGCTCGGACAAGCCCGCCGCGCGGATCGGCGCGGTGCTGGTCGACTACGGCCCCGCGACCGTGCGGAACACGAAGTGGCCGGCGCTCGGCACGAAGGACCTGACGACCCGCTCCTGCTGGGGCGCGGGCACCGCCGCGGACACCGGCTGCTTCCTCGACACCGTCGCCGATCTGACCACTGTGGACAAACGGATCGTGGCGACCGGCTGGGCGGACCTCGGCCACCATCGCTCGCTGTGGCGCGGCGAACCGCTCGTGCCCGGCAAGGCGTACACGATGACGTTCCGGCTGAGCAGTCTCGACCACGTCGTCCCGGCGGGGCACCGGCTGGCGCTCGTCCTTGGCGGGACCGACGGGGACATGTTCGACCCGGAGCTGCCCGCGCTCGGCTCCCGGGTGACGTTCGAGCTGAGCGGGACTTCGCTCTCGGTCCCTGTCGTCGGCCGCGTTTAGTCCTCTGAATGCGAGAGGTCGGGCGTGTCGCGAAAGCCACTTTCGCAACCTTCAACGTTGCGAAAGTGGCTTTCGCAACGCCGGTGGGGCAGGTGTTCGACCTGGCGGAGTGATCGCGAGGTTTCGGTGCTGTCGGGCATGTCGCGAAAGCCACTTTCGCGACGTCTGATGTCCCGAAAGTGGCTTTCGCGACATGAGTGTCCGGGGTATCACGGACTTCGGAAGCCGCGGACCCGGACGGCTTCCCCTGGCACGAACCCCGGTGAAGGAGCACGGATGATGAAGATCCAGCGCATTTCCGTCCACGGCCACACGAGCGCGAGCCCCGAAACCGTCTACGCGCTCCTCGTGGACCGCGAGCGTTGGCCCGACTGGTCACCCATGGGCTCGTTCCGCCTGCTTCGGAAGGGGGACGAGAACGGTCTCGGCGCCGTCGGCGTCTTCAGCACCAACGGCGTCCACAGCTGCGAAGAGGTCATCGCGCTCCAACCCGGCAAGCGCTTCGGCTACGCCCTGAAGAAGGGGCTCCCGCTGCGCGACTATCGCGCCTACGTCGATCTCACCCCCGTGCGGAACGGCACCGAGATCCACTGGCATTCCACGTTCACCGCCAAGATCCCGGGCACCGGCTGGTTCCATCGCCGGTTCCTCGGCCACTTCATCGGGCGCATGGTCGAGAGCCTCGTGGCGCGTGCCTCGCGCGGCGCACCATAAAGTAGGCGCATGGCAGCCCCACGACGCACCCAGGAGGAACGCAGCGCCGCGATGCGCGTCAGGCTGCTCGACGCCACGATCGACTGCCTCGTCGAATACGGCTACGCGGGCACCACGACCACCCGCGTCGCGGATCGCGCCGGGGTGACCCGCGGCGCGCAGGTGCACCATTTCCCGACCAAGACCGACCTCGTCACCTCCGCGATCCGGCATCTCGCGGCCAGACGCACCGAGGTGGCGATGGCGGAGATCGACCGGCTCAAGGCGTCGGCCGATCCGGTCGGGGACGCGTTGCAGCTGCTGTGGGAGATGCACCAGGGGCCGGTCTTCTCGGCGACCGTCGAGCTGTGGGTGGCGTCGCGGACCGACGCGGAACTGCGCGCCCAGATGGCCGTGGTCGAGCCGATCGCGACGAGCAGCCTGGTCGAGTTCGGCAAGGCGCTGCTGCCGGACCATTCGGCGCATCCGGAGTTCCTGCACGCGGTGTACACGGCGATGGACGTCGTCCGCGGCATCCTCATCGCCAGCTGGGCGACCCGCGACCAGAGCGAGCTGGAGGCGCGCTGGGAACGCGGCCGCCGCCATCTGATCCTGCTGTTCGAGGCGCTGATGCAGCCCACCCCCTCTCACTAGGCGTGTTACTCTCCCGAGGAGAGTGAGGAGGTCACGTGCTCGGAGATCCGTACGACCCCGACTGCCCCACCCGCGCGCTGCTCGACCGCATCGGCGATCAGTGGACCGTGCTGATCGTCGGCGTGCTCGGCGACGGCCCGCTCCGGTTCACCGAGATCGGCAAACGCGTGCGCGGCATCTCGCAGAAGGTCCTCACCCAGACGCTGCGCAGCCTCGTCCGGGACGGCATCCTGACGCGCACCGCGTACCCGGAGATCCCGCCACACGTCGAATACGAGCTGACCGCGCTCGGCCGCAACCTCGCCGAACCGCTCGAGATGCTCGACAAATGGGCTCGCGTCCACATGGGCGAGGTCCTCGACGCGCGCAAGAACTACGACGGTCAGCTCACCGCCTGACCGAACAGCCGGTCGAGGTGGTAGTCCACAGTGGACAGCGCCTCGTCCGGCGTGCGGTGTTTCATCACGATGTTGGTGCCCTGCGAATCGGCGACCGCCCAGAGGATCGCGGATTCGTGCATCGGGTCGGCCGACTTGTCGACATCGCCCGCTTCCTGTCCCTGCCGGATCAGGAGGGCGAACAGCTCGAACAGCTGGGGGACACCGTCGGTGAACGCGGCCGCGAACGACGGATCGGAGATCGCGCGGATGAAGAACGCGACCCCCATCAGCCAGTCGCCGCGGCGCCGTTCGTCGAGCGGCAGGATCTCGACCATGATCGCGCGGATGATGGCCTTCGGCGTCGACGGCAGTTCGCCGGCCTCCAGCTGGGCCTTGATGCGCTCTTCGTAGACCTGTGAGCGGCGTTCGACGGCGAACAGCAGCATCTCGTCCTTGGTCTTGAAGTAGTGCTGCACCAAGCCCATCGACATGCCCGCTTCGGCGGCGACGTGCCGGAGACTGACTCCTTCGAGGCCCCGCTTGGCCGTCAGCCTCGTCAGCGCCTCGGCGATCTCCGCGCGCCGCGCCGCGTGATCCACCTGCTTCGGCACCCTCACCATCCGTTCCGCTGTTTGCCATGCGATCGCATTGCCACTACTGTCCGACGCTATTACGATGCGATCGCATTGTAAACATTCGTCGGGGGTGATTTCGGTGGAAGCCGAACGGGGGAAGGTGTGGCTCAGGCCGCCGCGGAACGCGCTGGATCAGCGGGTCGTGGGCTGGTGGCGGCTGCAGGGAACGCTCTTCTGGGGCGCGCCGGTGCTGGTACTGGTGGTGCTCGGGCTGCTCATCGCGCCCGTGCGGTTCTGGCTGCTGACACCGGCGGCGGTGTTCGCGGCGCTGGGCCTGGTGTGGGTGATCGCGATGCCGCTGTGGTGGTTCAAGGTGCATCGCTGGGAGGTCACGGAGACGGCGGTGTACGCGCGTTCCGGGTTCTTCTGGCAGGAGTGGCGCGTCGCGCCGATGTCGCGGATCCAGACCGTGGACACCCTGCGCGGCCCGCTGCAGCAGGTGTTCAAGCTCGCGACCGTCACGGTCACCACGGCGTCGGCGCGGGGCGCGGTCAAGATCCGCGGGCTCGACCACGAACTGGCCGCGAGCCTGGCGGAGCAGCTGACCGAGACGACGCAGGCGACGCCGGGGGACGCGACATGACCTCGGGCGAGTTCGAGGGCTGGAGCACACTCGACAAACGGACGCTCGCCGTCACCGCGGTGATGATGACCGGCGCGGCCGTCGGTGCCGCGATCCCGACCACGGCCGCGATCGTGGGCGGCGGCGCGAGGTTCTGGGTCGCGCTCGCCTGGGTCGCCGCGGGCGGGGTGGTGCTCGTCGCCGGCGGTGTGCTGGCGGACCTCTTCTACTGGAAGGGCGTGCGGTACCGGGTCACGCCGGACCGGCTGGAGACGGCGTTCACGCTGGTGTTCCGCTCGCGGAAGTCCCTGCAGCGCGAACGGATCCGCAACGTCGACCTGACGGCGAACCCGCTGCACCGGCTGTTCGGCGTCGCGGTGGTGACCATCGGCACCGGTTCGCACGAATCGGGCGGGCAGGGCCGGATCAAGCTCAACCCCGTCTCTCGCGCCGAGGCCGAGCGGCTGCGCGCGGATCTGTTGCGCCGCGCCGAAATCGAGGAGACCGACGACGACGCGCCGCTCGCCGAACTCGACCGGAGCTGGATCCGCTACGCGCCGATGTCTTTCCTGACACCGACACTGGGCCTCGCGGCCGGTGGTGGCCTCATGCAGATCTCCGAATGGGCGGGCCTGCAGAAGGGCCTGATCGACTGGGTGATCGGCCTGTTCCGCGGGATCCCGCTGGTGGTGGCGATCCTGATCCTGCTGGCGATCGCGATGCTCGTCGGCCTGATCGGCGCGCTGGGCCTGTGGATCGAGATGTGGTGGAACTACCGGCTCGACCGCGAAGCCGGCGGCACGTTGCGGGTGCGCCGCGGCCTGTTCACCACGCGCTCGATCTCGATCGAGGAACGCCGGATGCGCGGCATCGACCTCGTCGAACCGCTCGGGAACCGGATCTCCGGCGCGGCGCGGGTCGACGCGATCGCCACCGGAATGCGGCAGAGCGACGACAAGGACAAGACCGACTACCACACGCTCCTGCCCGCCGCGCCCGTCGCGACGGCCAACCGGGTCGCCGCGGTGGTCCTGCGCGAACCGGTCTCGCCGACCGAAGCCGTCCGGCTCACCGGACATCCGCGCGCCGCGCGGGGACGGCTGCTGCGCTGGTGGGTCGGTTCGGTGGTGGTCCTGCTGGCGATCTTCGCGCTCCTCGGCTTCCTGCTGACCGACGTCCTGCTGGTGATCGGGGCCGCGTTCGGTGTCGTGCTGCTGCCGGTGTCGATGCTGCTGGCGCTGGACGCCTACCGCAACCTCGGGCACGGGATCACCGGGCGGTACCTCGTCGGGCGGCACGGGACCGTGCGGCGGAGCACGTTCGCGCTGGAACGCGAAGGCGTGATCGGCTGGACGGTGAAACAGTCGATCTTCCAGCGGCGCAAGGGATTGCTGACCGTCGTGGCGACCACGGCCGCCGGTGCCGGGGCGTACTCGGTGTACGACGCGGGGGAGGAGCAGGGGCTGCTGTTCGCGGAGGAGTCGGTGCCGGAGCTGCTGACGCCTTTCCTGGAACGGGGCTGACGCTTCGGGGGTGGGCGACCGTGTTGCGAAAGCCACTTTCGCAACCTTCAACGTTGCGAAAGTGGCTTTCGCAACGTCGGCGGGGTGCGCGGCCGGTCAGGTGGTGCCGGGCGTCGCGAAAGCCACTTTCGGGACATCTGGTGTCCCGAAAGTGGCTTTCGCGACATGCGCCCCCGGGCCTGACGCTTCGGCCGTCACCGAAGCGTCCACTCGCTACCGTCGTGTCATGACCGCATTCGCCGCCCTGCACGTCCCCGGTTCCCCGTTGCTCCTGCCGAACGTCTGGGACTTCGGCACCGCCGCCTTCCTTGCCGCACAAGGCTTCCCGGCGCTCGGCACGACCAGCCTCGGGGTGTCGGCCGCCGAGGGCGAGCCGGACGGCGCCCCGTCCTCGAAGGACGCCACCGTCCGGCTGGCGCGGCGCCTCACCGGGCTGGACACGCTGATCAGCGTCGACCTCGCCGACGGGTTCAGCGAAGACCCGGGCGAGGTCGGCGCGCTGGCGGCGGAACTCGCCGAAGCCGGTGTCGCGGGCATCAACCTCGAAGACACGCTCGGCGACCCCGTGCGGCACGCGGCCAAGATCGCGGCGGCGAAGGAGCGCGCTCCCGGGCTCTTCGTCAACGCGCGGACGGACACGCATTGGCTGGGGGAGAACGACATCGGCACTGCGATCGAACGCTGTTTGTCCTATGTGGACGCGGGCGCCGACGGGGTGTTCGTACCGGGGCTCGCCGCGCCCGCGGACGTCGAGCGGCTGGTGGCAGCCGTCGGGGTGCCGGTGAACCTGCTGTTCCTGCCAGGCAAGGTCACCGTCGACGGCCTGGCCGGGCTCGGCGTCGCGCGGGTCAGCCTCGGTTCGCTGCCGTACCGGATGGCGCTGGCGGCCACGCTGCGCACGGTGGAGGCCGTTCGCGACGGCGGCGAGCTCCCGCTGACCCCGCCGTCGTACGCCGACGTCGCCGCCCTGCTCCCGGAATCTCATTAATCTCGGGAGCATGCAGACCTTCGGAGCCGAATTCGCCGTCCCGCCCGGTTATCTGAACACGCCCAGTATCGGCATCCCGCCGTCGCACGTGGCCGACGCCGTGGCGGACGCGGTCGAGCGATGGCGCCGCGGTGAAGCCCGTCCGACGGACTTCGACGAGCCCGTCGCGCGGACCAGGGCGGGATTCGGCGCGCTGATCGGGGTCCCGGCGGAACAGGTCGCGGTCGGGGCGTCGGTCTCGCAGCTGATCGCGAACGTGGCCGCCGGCCTGCCCGACGGCGCCAGCGTGCTCGCCGCCGCGAACGACTTCACGAGCGTCACCTTCCCCTTCGCGGCTCAGGCGCACCGCGGGGTGAAGGTCACCGAAGTCCCGCTGGCCGAGCTGGCCGCCCGCGTCGAGGGGCACGACCTCGTCGCGGTCAGCGTCGTCCAGTCGGCCGACGGCGCCCAGGTCGACCTGGAGGCGCTCCGGGCCGCGGCCGAGGCGGCGGGTGCCGCGGTCCTGCTCGACGCCACCCAGGCCGCCGGCTGGCAGCCGCTGGACCTCGGCTGGGCCGACTGGGTGGTCGCCGCCGGGTACAAATGGCTGCTCGCGCCGCGCGGGGCGGCGTGGCTGGCCGCGCATCCGCGGGTGCTGGAGCGGGCCGTGCCGGTCGCCGCGAACTGGTACGCGGGGGAGGACCGCTGGCAGACCGTCTACGGCCTCCCGCTGCGGCTCGCCGAGGGCACCCGCTCGCTCGACCTCTCCCCGGCCTGGCTCGCGTTCGTCGGCGCCGCGGCGTCGCTGGACTACCTCGCGTCGCTGGACCTCGCCGCCGTCCGCGCGCACTGCGTGGGGCTCGCCGACGCACTCCTCGAAGCGCTCGGTTCACCCGGTCAGGGGAGTGCGATCGTCTCGCTCGACGCCGACGCCCACCGGGTGCGGGAAGCGGGCATCGTGGCCGGTACCCGGGCCGGACGGCAGCGATTCGGCTTCCATCTCTACAACACGGCCGACGACGTCGAACGGGTGATAAGCACGTTCAGGTGAACCGCCGGAGCGGCGTGAACTACCGTATGTTCCCGTGGTTGGTGCGCAATTTACCCCGGGACCGACGGAAACGGCCCGGCTTCAGCCGGTGCGACCGGCAGGGCCGGGCGGGCCGCCGTCCGCGCCGAATCCGCCGAGGGACACCAAGGGCCTGGCGCTGAAGGGCGCCGGACTGGTCGCCATCGCGGTCGTGTCCGCCCTGCTCTGGTGGCTCATCCGGCACGAGCCGGAGGTGACCCCGGTCGCGGACCCGCCGTCGAAGAGCGGCCAGTTCCAGTACACGCTGGTCGAAGGACCGCAGGTCACCACCGACTGTGCGAGCAAGGCCTACGGCGACACCAAGAAGTTCTTCGCCGACACGCCGTGCACCCGCCTTTCGCGGGCGCTGTACACGACCGAGACCGGGGGGAAGAAGGCACTGGTCTCGGTCGTCCTGGTCACCATGCCCGGCGAGGTCACCGCGACCCAGCTCAAGGCGCTGACCGACAAGGACGGCACGGGCAACGTGTCCGACCTGGTGCGCGACGGGACCTTCAAGGACCAGGGCGCCCCGAAGATCTCCGGGCAGGACGCGGCCTACGACTCCCACGTCACCGGGCCGGAGGTGGCCATCGTGCTGGCCGGTTTCTACAACAAGCAGACCGACAAGCCGCTGATCGAGCGGATCGCGACCGACGCTCTGCGGCTTTCGGGTGATCTGCGCCGCTGACCCCGTGAGCTGAAAGGGCCCTTCACCGCATCTCACGCGGTGAAGGGCCCTTTCAGCTCACGGGCGGGGAAGGCGTCCTTCGGCTACGCCGACTGGCCGGGCATCGCGATCGCCACCGGCTTCGCGCCGAACTCCGCCCGCCACGCCGTGCCCCGCCGCGCCGACCCGATCAGGGCGTTCAGCGCCGTCGTCCGCAGGGCCGCGTCGTCCGTCCGGTCGATCACGCCGAGCCAGGCCGAGGTCGCGTCCGCCTCGGCCGTCGCCACCAGTTCCATCGCCGAGTTCGCGTCGGTCACCGGCCTCGGCGGCACGTACGCGGCCTCCGGGCCGGTGGGGGTCTGACCCGCCGCGGAAAGCATCCGTTCGCAGACGTCCCGTCGCTTGACGTGCTCGGCCGTGCCCCGGGACACCGCGCCGGTGAACGCCGCGGGCAGGTACGCGCTGACCAGCCCGTACACCCAGATCGCCGCGTGCTCGGCGGCGAGCGCCTGCTGGACGGCTTCCGCGCTCTCCCCGGCGAGCTGGACCCCGGCGGGCACTTCGACCGGTCCGGCGTCGTCGCCGCGGCCGATCTTCTCCGAACTCTGCTGCAGCGCCGCGCAGCCCGCCGCCACCGAGGCGACCATCCCGGCGCGATAGCGGGGCAGTGACGGCACGAGGCCCTCGGCCTGTTTACGAGCCGTGGCGAGCCGCTCCTTGAGCCCGTCCAGCGACGACGGCGGCGGTATCGCCGCCGGACCCGGCTGCTCCGGCTTCGGCCGGTTGAGCCGGTCCACCTCGGTCTTGAGCGCCGCCGCGTGCGCGGCCCGCGCGGTGGCGACCGCTTCGCCCTCGGCACCCAGCGCCTTCGCGCCGGCCGCGTCGTTCTCCGCCGCGCGCAGCAGGGGACCCAGCGGGTCGGGGCTTTCGTCGAAGCCGGGGGAGCAGGCGGACGCCAGCGGCACGGCCAGCGCGGCCAGCGCTCCCATCCGCAGGAAAGTGCGACGGCTCGGCTCTGTCGATCTTCCGGTCACGCCGCCCCATCCTGCCAGTACCCCGCGCGGGGCCGCCGCTCGCGCGTCACGCGGGGGTGACCGGATAAGCTGGTCCACTACCGAACCCGGATCCACGCCGCCGGGTCGCCCACAGCCGAACAGGAGCGCTCCACCGTGCCCAACGACCTCGCCAGCAGGCTGGAGCCCATCGTGGCCGAAGCCGTCAAGGCCGCGGGTTTCGACCTCGATTCCTTCGAGGTCCAGCAGGCAGGCCGCCGCCAGCTGGTCAAGGTCGTCGTCGACGGGGACGACGGCGTCGGGCTGGACGAGGTGGCGAGCGTCAGCCGCGCCGTCTCCGCCGCGCTCGACGAGAACGAGCACGTGATCGCGAGCGCGTACACGCTCGAAGTCACGTCGCCGGGTCTCGACCGGCCGCTCACCGTGCGGCGGCACTGGCGGCGCGCGAAGTTCCGCCTCGTCAAGATCACCCCGGCCGAGGGCGCGGCGTTCATCGGCCGCGTGGGGCACGCGGGGGAGAAATCCGCGCGAGTGCTCGTGGACGGCGAGATCCGGGACGTCAGCTACGCCTCGGTGACCAAGGCGGTCATCGAGATCGAGTTCAAGCAACCACCTGCCGAGGACCTGAAACTGTTGGAAAACGATGCGTCGGCCCTGAACGCCGCCACCACGGAGCCGAAGGAGGAGCCGAAGTGAACGTCGACATCGCCGCGCTGCGCGCGATCGAACGGGACAAGGACATCCCCTTCGAGACGGTGATCGAAGCGATCGAAACCGCGCTCCTCACCGCGTACAAGCACACCGAGGGCCACCAGCCGCACGCCAGGATCGACATCGACCGCAAGAGCGGCCTGGTCCGCGTCCTCGCGCACACCCTCACCCCGGACGGCCAGACCGACGAGGAGTGGGACGACACCCCCGAGGGCTTCGGCCGGATCGCGGCGACCACCGCGCGGCAGGTCATCCTGCAGCGGCTGCGCGACGCCGAGCACGAGAAGACCTTCGGCGAGTTCTCCGCCAAGGAGAACGAGATCGTCGCCGGGGTGGTGCAGCGCGACGCCCGCGCCAACGCCCGCGGCATGGTCGTCATCCAGGTCGGCGACATCGAAGGCGTGCTGCCCGCGATCGAGCAGGTACCCGGCGAGACCTACGAGCACGGCGACCGGATCAAGGCCTACGTCGTGACCGTCTCGCGCGGCAACCGCGGTCCGCAGATCACGCTGTCCCGTTCGCATCCGAAGCTGGTGCACAAGCTGTTCGCCCTCGAGGTCCCCGAGATCGCCGACGGCACGGTCGAGATCGCCGCCGTCGCGCGGGAGCCGGGACACCGGACCAAGATCGCGGTCCGCTCGACGGTGCCCGGCGTCAACGCCAAGGGCGCGTGCATCGGTCCGGTCGGCGCGCGCGTGCGCAACGTGATGAGCGAGCTGGCGGGCGAGAAGATCGACATCATCGACTTCTCCGAAGACCCGGCGAAGTTCGTCGGGAATGCGCTGTCGCCCGCGAAGGTTGTTTCCGTACGGGTCGTCGACGAGAAAGCCAAGACCGCTCGCGTCGTCGTCCCGGACTACCAGCTTTCGCTCGCGATCGGCAAGGAAGGGCAGAACGCCCGCCTCGCCGCCCGGCTCACCGGCTGGCGGATCGACATCCGCAGCGACGCCGCCCCTGAGCAGGGTGACGAAGCACACGCCGGGCAGGCGCGGCCCGCCGCGGCAACCGGTTCGGCTGAGTGAAGGTCGAAGCGCTAGACTTACGAGTGGTTCAGAGCCCGCGGCCGGGAACCGACCTCCAGCATGACCGGGAAGTCCCGGTTCGCACGTGTGTGGGTTGCCGTAAGCGGGCCTTGATCGGCGAGTTGCTGCGAGTGGTCGCGGCGGACGGTCGGCTGATCGTCGACGAACGTCGGCGGTTGCCGGGCCGGGGTGCCTGGTTGCACCCCGTGCCGGACTGTCTGGCCAAGGCCGAGCGGCGCAGGGCGTTCCCCCGGGCACTTCGTGTTCCCGGATCGCTCGACGCCCAGGGTGTCCACGAACGCCTGGAGCGGCACGCCGAAGGCTAAAGGGCGCCGGGACATCCCCGGTGCCGGATGGAATCAGGAAGCAGGTCGACCCGTCATGAGTCAGCCGTGAAGCTGAATCAATGAACGCGCGACAATAGGACGAGGTCTGCGGGTCTGCCGCCGGCCTCCCCAGATGAGGAGAGCTGTGCCAGGCAAGGCCCGAGTACATGAGCTCGCGAAAGAGCTCGGCATCACCAGCAAGGAAGTTCTCGCCAAGTTGAAGGAACAGGGCGAGTTCGTGAAGTCCGCGTCGTCCACCGTCGAGGCGCCGGTCGCCCGTCGTCTCCGTGACGCGTATCCGTCCAAGGACGGCAAGAAGAAGCCGGTTCCGACCCCCGGCCCCCGTCCTTCACCCGCGCCGCCCGCGAAGCCCGCTGCCCCGGCTCCGGCCGCGAAGCCCGCTCAGCCCGCGCCCGCGGCGAAGTCCGAGGCCCCGGCCGTCCCCGCGGCGTCCGCTCCGGCAGCGTCGGAGAAGCCGGCCCCGGCCCAGCAGCCGTCCCGGCCCGCCACCCCGGGTGTCCGCCCGGGTCCGCGCCCCGGCCCCCGGCCGCCGGCGCCCAAGGAAGAGGTCGCTCCGGCGGCGAAGGCCGCTCCGGCCGAGCCGAAGAAGGAGACCCCGGCGGCACCCACCACCCCGCCGGCGTCCCAGACGCCGTCGCAGGGTTCGGTCGTGCCGCCGAAGCCGCAGGGTCCCAAGCCCGGCGGCCCGAAGCCCGGCCCGCGCACCCCGCGTGTCGGCAACAACCCGTTCGGCGTGGGTTCCGGTGCCCCGGCCCCGCGCCCGTCCGCCCCGCGTCCCGGTGGCGGCAACCAGCAGGGCGGCGACAACCGTCCGCCGCGTCCCGGTGGCGGGCAGGGCGGCGACCGTCCGGCCCCGCGTCCCGGTGGCGGCGCTCCCGGCGGTAACCGGCCCAGCCCGGGCAACATGCCCCCGCGTCCGAACCCCGGCATGATGCCGGGCCGCCCGGCCCGTCCGGCCGGTGGTCCCGGTGGCGGCCGTGGTGGCCCCGGCGGCGGAGCCCGTGGTGGCCCCGGTGGCGGCGCTCGTGGCGGTCCCGGTGGCGGCGGCGGAGGTTTCCGCGGCGGTCCCGGTGGCGGCGGCGGTGGCGGTTTCCGTCCCGGCGGCGGCGGTGGCGGCGGTTTCCGTCCCGGTGGCGGTGGCCCCGGTGGCGGCGGCGGTGCCCCGGCCGGTGGCGGCGGTTTCCGTGGCGGCGGCGGTCGTGGCGGCCCCGGTGGCCGTGGCGGTACCGCGGGTGCCTTCGGGCGTCCCGGTGGCCCCTCGCGCAAGGGCCGCAAGTCGAAGCGGCAGAAGCGCCAGGAGTACATGGACAACATGCAGGCGCCCAGCGTCGGTGGTGTCCGTCTGCCCAAGGGGCAGGGCGAGACGATCCGCCTGCCGCGTGGTGCCTCGCTGACCGACTTCGCCGAGAAGATCGACGCCAACCCGGCTTCGCTGGTGCAGGTGCTGTTCCACCTCGGTGAGATGGTCACCGCGACGCAGTCGGTGTCCGACGACATCCTGGAACTGCTCGGCGGCGAAATGAACTACAACGTTCAGGTCGTCAGTCCCGAGGAAGAGGACCGGGAGCTGCTCGAGACCTTCGACATCACCTACGGCGAAGACGCGGGTGAGGAAGAGGATCTGCAGGTCCGTCCGCCGGTCGTGACCATCATGGGTCACGTCGACCACGGTAAGACCCGCCTGCTCGACACGATCCGCAAGACGAAGGTGCGCGAAGGTGAAGCCGGTGGCATCACCCAGCACATCGGCGCCTACCAGATCGAGACCGAGCTCGAGGGCAACCCGCGTCTGATCACCTTCATCGACACCCCGGGTCACGAGGCGTTCACCGCCATGCGTGCCCGTGGTGCCAACTCGACCGACATCGCGGTGATCGTGGTGGCGGCCGACGACGGTGTGATGCCGCAGACGGTCGAGGCGATCAACCACGCGCAGGCCGCCAAGGCGCCGATCGTGGTCGCGATCAACAAGATCGACAAGGAAGGCGCGAACCCGGACAAGATCCGGCAGCAGCTGACCGAGTACGGCCTGGTCGCCGAGGAGTACGGCGGCGACACGATGTTCGTCGAGATCTCCGCGCGGCAGAACATCAACATCGACGGCCTGCTCGAGGCGATCCTGCTGACCGCCGACGCCGCGCTGGACCTCCGGGCCAACCCGGACATGGAGGCCCAGGGTGTCGCGATCGAGGCCCACCTCGACCGCGGCCGCGGTCCGGTGGCCACGGTGCTGGTCCAGCGAGGCACGCTGCGCGTCGGTGACTCGGTCGTGGCGGGTGACGCCTACGGCCGCGTCCGCCGGATGGTCGACGAGCACAACGTCGACGTCACGGAGGCGTACCCGTCGCGTCCCGTCCAGGTCATCGGGTTCACCTCGGTGCCGGGCGCGGGCGACACCTTCCTGGTGGTCGACGAGGACCGCGTCGCCCGGCAGATCGCCGAGCGCCGCTCCGCCCGGACGCGCAACGCCCTCAACGCGTCGCGCCGCAAGCGGGTCAGCCTCGAGGACCTCGACTCCGCCTTGAAGGAGACGAACAGCCTCAACCTGATCATCAAGGGTGACAACTCCGGTACCGTCGAGGCGCTCGAAGCCTCGCTGGTGCAGCTCGAGGTCGGCGACGACGTCGAACTCAACGTCGTGCACCGCGGTGTCGGTGGCGTCACCGAGTCCGACATCGACCTGGCGACCGCGTCCGACGCGATCGTCCTGGGCTTCAACGTCCGTGCGCAGGGCAAGGCGACCGAGCGGGCCACCCGCGAAGGCGTCGACGTCCGGTACTACACGGTCATCTACCAGGCGATCGAAGAGATCGAGCAGGCCCTGAAGGGCATGCTCAAGCCGGAGTACGAAGAGGTCGAGCTCGGCAAGGCGGAGATCCGCGACGTCTTCAAGTCGTCGAAGATCGGCACCATCGCCGGTTGTCTCGTCGTCTCGGGCGAGATCCGCCGCAACGCGCGGGCCCGTCTGCTCCGCGACGCGACCGTCATCGCCGAGAACCTGCCGATCAGCTCGCTGCGGCGGTTCAAGGACGACGTGGTCGAGGTCCGCGACGGATTCGAGTGTGGTCTGACTCTGGGGTCGTACAGCGACCTCAAGGTCGGCGACATCATCGAGACCTACGAGCAGCGCGAAAAGCCGCGTGCGTAAGTGACAAAGCGGCGCTCTCCCGCATCTGGGCGGGGGAGCGCCGCTTCACCTTCGAAACAACCCAGAATCCCACATGTTCGTAGGAGCTCTTGAGCTCGACATCCTGCTGGGCGACGTCCACTCGCTCAAGCAGAAGCGATCCGTGATCAAGCCGGTGCTGGCCGAGGTACGCAGGCGTTTCGACGTCTCCGTCGCCGAAGCCGGCCATCAAGACCTGCACCGGCGCGCGCTGATCGGTGTGGCCGTGGTCGCGGCGAGTGGCGAGCACGTTCGTGACGTGCTCGACTCGTGTGAGCGCCTCATGGCCGGGAGGCCGGAGTTCGAACTGCTCTCCACCCACCGCCGGCTGCTCGGCCCGGACGACTAGCAGAAGACCTTTCGAGGAGACGAAATCCCATGGCCGACCCCGCTCGGGCTCGTAAGCTCGCCAAGCGGATCTCGCAGATCGTCGCGCACGCGATCGAGCACGACATCAAGGATCCGCGGCTGAACCACGTGACGATCACCGACACGAAGATCACGGCGGATCTGCACGACGCCACGGTCTACTACACGGTGCTCGGCGAGAACCTGGAGTCCACGCCCGACCACGCCGGTGCCGCGGCGGCGCTCGAATCCGCTCGCGGTGTCCTGCGCACGAAGGTCGGGCAGGGCACGGGTGTCCGCTACACCCCGACGCTGGCCTTCGTGGCCGACAGCATTCCCGAGGACGCCAAGCGCATCGAAGACCTCCTCGCGAAGGCCAGGGAGGCCGACGCGGAGGTCGCCCGGCGGGCGACCGGGGCGCAGCACGCCGGTGAACCCGACCCGTACAAGCCGCCGCGGGAAGAGGCCGAAGACGATGAGTTCGCCGACGAGGAGACCCGTCGCTGAGATGGTGGACCACGCCGTGAGCCGGCGTGGCCTGCTGCTGGGGGCCGCGGCTCTCGGCGGCTCGGCGCTGCTTTCCGCTTGCGGCGCCGAGAAACCGCCCCTGGTGGGGCCGCCTCCGGTGGCCCCGCCGAGCACCCCGACGCCGCTCACCGAAGCGGTCACGGTGCAGAAGATGCGGTCCGCGGCGCGGAACCGCGACGTCAACCTCGTCATCATCGCGCCCGACGGGGTGTCACGGGTCGGGATGCCGGTCTGCGTCGCCCTGCACGGGCGCGGCGCCGACGCGCGGACGTTCCTGGATCTCGGCGTGCAGGACGCGCTGAACCAGGCCGTCGCGGCCGGGCGGCCCGGGTTCGCGGTGGCCGCCGTCGACGGCGACAACTACTGGGTGGACGTCGGCAAGGGCGACGACCCGCAGCGGATGCTGTCCGACGAACTGCCCGGCTGGCTCGCCCAGCGTCAGCTGCGGCCGCCGTCGGCGATGTTCGGGATCTCGATGGGCGGGTTCGGCGCGCTGCGCTACGCCCGTGACCACAAGGACCTCAAGGCCGTCGCCGTCGCCAGCGCGGCGTTGTTCGTCAGCTGGCCCGATGCCAAGTCCCGCAAGGTCTTCGCGGATCGCGCGCAGTGGGAATCGCATGAGCCGCTGCTGCACACCGGTGACCTTTCCGCCGGATCGACCGGCGTGTGGTGCGGGAACTCGGATCCTTTCGCCGGCGCCGACCGCAAGCTCATCAAGGCGCTGAACCCCGCCGTCGCGAAGATGACCCCCGGCGCGCACAACGACGACTACTGGCGCGAGATCATGCCGGACGTGCTGAAGTTCGTGGGGGAACGCATCGTCTGACCCCGCGTTCCGTCCTCTGGATGCGGTAGTGCGCGATGCCGACTACCGCATTCAGAGGACGAAATGCGTGAGGCGCGAGGGCGACCTTCCGGCGCCAGTGTCGCGAAAGCCACTTTCGCGACACCAGACGTCGCGAAAGTGGCTTTCGCGACATGCTCACCGGGGCCATTCGCGCCAGGCCCCGGACATAGTGCGCGATGCCGACTACCGCATCCAGAGGACGAAACGCGTGGGGCTAGGCGGGTTTCGCGGCGACGATCAGGTCCCGCACGATCGCCTGGTCCACCCGGTGCGCGAACTCCGCGAACGGGCCGTCCTCGCGGACCACCAAACCCGCCTTGTCCAGGATCGCGGCGAGCTCCTCGCGGGGCGCGACGTTGGTGTTCCAGGAGATGCCGAGCGCGCCGCCGGGCCGCAATACCCGCGTCCACACAGGAACGGCGGCCGCGAGCAGGTCGCGCGGGCTGCGCGCGAGCGACGCGTCCTGGGTGCGGTGGCTGCCGTGCTGCACGCCGTACGGGGCGTCGGTGACGATGAGGTCCACCGAGTTCGGCCGCAGCAGTTCGTCGGTGGTGAGCGTGTCGCAGTTGAGGTAGCTCAGCTTGCGGACGTCACCGGCCTTGTACCGCTCCTTGGTGATCCCGAAACCGATGTCGAGCCGCCTGCCGAGCCGGACCTTGTTGCGGCGCACCTGACCGGATTCGGCGCTGTGCTTGATCCGCTTCTGCTTCAGCCAGGTCTTGATGAACAGCTCGTAGGAGTCGAAGTCCTTGCCGTCGACGTCGAGGCCGGTCGCGTCGAAGCCGTACATCATCGCCTGGTTCAGCGTGGTGCCGCGGCCGCAAAGCGGATCGAGAAGATGCAGTGGCTTGTCCAGCATCGCCGCCGGGTTCGCCGTCGACATCAGGGTGACGTTGACGAGGAGCTTGGTGAACAGCTCGTTCGTCTTGCCCGGATATTTCTGGATGGTCAGCAGATCCGAGTCGAAGTTCGCGAGCGGGCTGATCGTCACCGGCTTGAGGACGCCGTCGCCGAGTTCGAACAGCGCGTACAGCGCGGAAAGGTTCGAAAGGAGCGCGAGATCGCGTTCACTCAGCGGGGCGGGCGTGGTGAAGGTGAGGTAGCCGACGCCGCCGAGTTCCGTCTCGCCGATCTCGGAGATCTCGGTCTCCAAAGCGGACAGACCGAACACCGCCAGCTCCGCCCGCAGCAGGGCCGGAGTGGAGTCGGTGTAGACCCGGTTGGCGGACGGGTAGACCAGGATCGCGTACTCGGACATCCGGTAGAGCGTAGCTTGACTGATTGTGACAGCCACTCCAGTGCCGAACCTGAAGGAAGCCGCCGCCTTGCTGGCGCGCGCGAACGACGTGACCCTGCTCGGTCATGTCCGCCCGGACGCCGACGCGCTCGGCAGCGCGCTGGCGCTGGGCCGGGCGCTTCAGCAGCGCGGCGTCAAGGTCCGCGTCTCGGTCGGCGAGCCCGAGGAGATGCCCGAAACCCTGCGGAGCCTGGACGCCGGCGGACTCTTCGTTACCGCGAGCGAGCTGCCGGAGACTGAACAGCTCCTGGTCGCGCTGGACACGCCCACCCCGGGCAGGCTCGGGAAGCTCGCGCCGCGGGTGGACGCCGTCCGCTCGGCGGGCGGTGACGTCCTGGTGATCGACCACCACGCGTCCAACGTCTTCTACGGCACGCATCACGTCGTCGACGACACCGCCGAAGCCACCGCCGTTCTCGTCTTCGCGCTGCTGGAGGAACTCGGCACCGAGATCGACGAGCCGATCGCGCGCTGCCTGTACGCGGGGCTCGTCACCGACACGAGCGGGTTCCGCCGGGCCCGCCCGTCGACCCATCTGATGGCCGCGAAGCTGCTCGAAGCCGGAGTCGACCCGGACAAGGTGGTCCGCGAGATCGTCGACGATCACCCGTTCGCATGGCTGCCGATGCTTTCGGACGTCCTCGCGGGCGCCCGGCTCGAACCGGACGAGGCACGCGGTTTCGGCCTCGCCCACGCCGTGGTGACCCTCGACGCCGCGCGATCCGTCCGCGCCGAGGAGGTCGAGGCGGTCATCGACGTCGTCCGGTCCACTCGTGAGGCCGGGGTCGCCGTCGTGCTCAAGGAGGCCGAACCGACGGGGCCGCGGCAGCGATGGACGGTCTCGCTTCGCTCGGCGGGTGGCGTCGACGTCTCGGCGGCGGCGGGGGAGCTGGGCGGCGGCGGTCACCGACAGGCCGCCGGGTGCACCGCGGAGGGCACGGCGGACGAGGTGCTCGGCAAGCTGCGGGAGGCCTTGTCGAGGGCGCCGCTGCTCTGACGACCGGTGTCATCGTAATTTCATCGGTGGTTCCTAACGTGAGCCACGATGAACGAGCGAGACTCCCTCCGCCGCCGGATCCTGGTCACGCTGGGCGTGGTCGCGCTGTTCCGGCTGGGCCAGAGCCTGCCCACTCCCCAAGTGACCGTCCACGCGCCGGAAGCCGATCACCCGGTGCGCTGGATCCTCGACCTCCTCACCGGCGGTGGCCTGGCCACCCTGCCGGTGTTCGCTTTGGGTGTCCTGCCCTGCTTGGCCGCACCGCGGCTCCTGCGAGGGCTGATCGCCTTGATCCCGCGGCTGGCCGCGCTCCGGGCCGAAGGCGAAGCCGGTGCGCGGATACTGAAGCGGTACCAGCGGCGGCTCACCGTCGTGCTCGGCTTGCTGGGCGCCGTCGGGGCGCTCGTGTTCCACGGCCAGAGCGTCCTAGACGGACACGCGGCCATCGCCGTCGTGTGCCTGACCGCGGGAACCGCGGTGGTCCTCCGGCTGACCGAGGTGATCACCGACCGGGGGTTCGGCGACGGCGTCCGGATCCTGCTGCTCGCGCAGGTCCTGGCGGTGCTGCCGCCGGAGTTCCTGCGCCTGTACGAAAGGACGGGCTGGGCCGCGATCGCGGTGACGATCGTGGTGACGCTGTCGATCACGGTGTTCACGATCTTCCTCGCGCAGGGACAGCGCCGTGTTCCGGTGCAGTACGCCAAGCGGATGATCGGCAGGCGCGCTTTCGGCGGGACACCGACCTACGTTCCCTTCCGGTTCCCGCAAGCCAACAGTCCGGCCGTTCTCGCCGCGGTACTGCTGTCGGTACCGGCGTTTTTCTTCGGCCTGGGAGATCCCTGGTGGATCGGGGGCTACTTCGTCCTCGTCTGTTTCTTCGCCTTCGCGAGGGCGGCCGTGCGGCAGGACATGGACAAGGTGGCGGGCGAACTGGTGCGGGTGGGCGGTTTCGTTCCCGGGATCCGGCCGGGCAACCCGACCGCCCAATACCTCGACCACGTGAGCCGCCGGATCATCGCCTTCGGCGCGCTCTGCTCGGGCGTGGTCGCGCTGCTCCCGGCCGCCGGCCTTGCCCTGCTGGACGCGGGCCCGATGCCGCTCGTCGCCGGGGTGACCCTGCAGGTGGTCCTCGTCTTCCTCGTCAGTGTCTCGCTCGACACCACGCGGCAGATCGAATCGCTGCGCCAGCAACGCCGCTACGCACCGTTCCTCCGCTGAAGTGCGGGAGCCAACCCCCGCCGAGGACATCGGCGCCTACGTCACCGGTGCGAAGCAGGCCCGCTTCCGCCCGGCCGGTTTCCCGGCGACTGGGACTGTCGTACCAGACGTCTAGTCTGCATCGGTGCCTGAAGCTCCCGAACCCGACGAGCGCGTCCCGCCGAAACGCGTGCTCGGTCTCGCCGTGCCCGCGCTCGGCGTCCTCGCCGCCGAACCGCTGTACGTCCTGGTGGACACGGCCGTCGTCGGTCACCTCGGCGCGCTGCCGCTGGCCGGGCTCGCCGTCGGCGGTGTCGTGCTGTCGCAGGTATCGAGCCAGCTGACGTTCCTGTCGTACGGCACCACGGCGCGGACGGCGCGGCTGCACGGTGCGGGCCGCCGGGGCGACGCAGTCCGCGAAGGTGTCCAGGCGACCTGGCTGGCGGTGATCGTCGGACTGGTCGTGATCGTCGCCGGGCAGCTGCTGGCCGCGCCGATCGCCCGGGTGCTGTCCGGCGACGCCGCGATCACCGACGCCGCCGTCTCCTGGTTGCGGATCGCGTTGTTCGGCACGCCGTTCATCCTGATCACGATGGCGGGCAACGGCTGGATGCGCGGCGTCCAGGATTCCGCGAAACCGTTGCGCTATGTGCTGGCGGGCAACGGGATCTCCGCCGTGCTGTGCCCGGTGCTGGTGTACGGCGCGGACTGGGGGCTGGAAGGGTCGGCGATCGCGAACGTCGTCGCGCAGGTGATCTCGGCGTCGCTGTTCATCGCGGCGCTGGTGCGGGAACGGGTCCCGCTGCGCCCGGAACCGAAGGTGATGCGCGCCCAGCTCGGCCTCGGCCGGGATCTGGTGCTGCGCAGTCTCGCCTTCCAGGCGTGTTTCGTCTCCGCCGCCGCGGTCGCCGCGCGGACGTCGACCGAGGCCGTCGGCGCGCACCAGGTCGTGCTGCAGCTGTGGACCTTCCTCGCGCTGGTGCTTGACTCGCTCGCGATCGCCGCGCAGTCGCTCGTGGGCGCCGCCCTCGGTGCCGGGGCGAGCAAACGGGCTCGCGGGCTGTCGCGGCAGATCACCGGCTACGGGCTGATCTTCGGCTGCTTCCTCGGCGTCGTGTTCGCGTCGGTGGCCGGGGTGCTGCCGCGGGTGTTCACCTCCGACGCGGCGGTGCTCGGCCAGATCCCGCACGCGTGGTGGTTCTTCGTCGCACTGCAACCGATCGCCGGCGTGGTGTTCGCGCTGGACGGCGTCCTGCTCGGCGCGGGCGACGCCGCCTTCCTGCGCAACGCCACCCTGCTGAGTGCGGCGCTCGGGTTCCTGCCGCTGATCTGGCTGTCGCTCGCGTTCGGCTGGGGGCTGGCCGGGATCTGGACCGGGCTCTCGCTGTTCATGCTCCTGCGGCTGGCGACCCTGCTGGTGCGGTGGCGCTCGGGGCGGTGGGCCGTCGAGGGCGCCGTCCGCGTTTAGTCCTCTGGATGCGGTCCTTGCGTGGGGCGACTACCGCATTCAGAGGACGAAATGCGGGAGGGGGAGGCGTGTGGCGAAAAGCACCCGGGTAACGGCTATGTTTCGCCGTTGCTTACGCGCTACAACTATATGAGGCGGCAGTGCGGGCGTCTCCACGCCCGAAACCGTGCCCGAGGAGGAAACACTGTGACAGGCCGAGCCACCCGCCGGTCCTGGTTCATCTGGTTCGCCGCCGTCACCGTCTACCTCCTCGCCGTCTTCCACCGCACCTCGTTCGGGGTCGCCGGGCTCCAGGCCGCCGACCGTTTCGGCGTCGGCGCGGCCGCGCTCGGCACGTTCACCGTCCTGCAGGTCGGCGTCTACGCCGCGATGCAGATCCCCACCGGCGTCCTCGTCGACCGCTACGGCCCGCGCCGCGTGCTCACCGCCGCCGTGTTCTTCCTCGGCCTCGGCCAGATCCTGCTCGCGATCGCGGATTCGTATCCGCTCGGCCTGGTCGCCCGCGCCGTCGTCGGCTTCGGCGACGCGCTGACGTTCGTGAGCATCATGCGGCTGATCGCCGCGCATTTCCCCGGCCGCCAGTACGCGCTGCTCGCCGCGCTGACCGGGGCCATCGGTTACGTCGGCAACCTCGCCGCGACGGTCCCGCTCGGTCTGCTGCTCGACGGTCCCGGCTGGACCCCGACGTTCCTCGCCGTCGGCCTGGTGACCGCGCTGTACGCCGCCGTCGTCGCCCTTCGCGTCAAGGACTCCCCGCCCGGCGAGCCGGCGCCCGTGCGCGAACGGGTGCACCCGAAGCTGCTGGGCCGCCAGGTCGCCGCCGCGTGGCGCACCCCGGGCACCCGGCTGGGGTTCTGGGTCCACTTCAGCACGATGTTCGCGCCCAACGTGCTGACCATGCTGTGGGGTGTCCCGTTCCTCGTGCAGGGGCAGGGATATCCGAAGGCCACCGCGAGTTCGCTGCTGATCGTGTTCGTGTTCGGGTCGATGATCGGCGGACCGGTGATCGGCGGGCTGATCGGGCGGCGCCCGTCGCTGCGAATGCCGCTCGTCGGCGGGTACATCGGCGGCGCCGCGGTGATGTGGGCGGTCCTGCTCGGCTGGGGCGGGACGATCCCGGTCGCGGTCCTGGTGCCCGTGTTCGCGTTCCTCTCTCTCGGCGGCCCAGCGTCGATGATCGGTTTCGCGCTGGCGCGGGACTACAACCCGCTCTCGCGCGTCGGCACCGCGACCGGCGTGGTGAACGTCGGCGGTTTCGTGGCCACGACGATCTCGGCCCTCGCGGTCGGCGTGCTGCTCGAATGGACGGGCGGCACGTTCCGGCTGGCGCTGCTGTCCGTGCTCGCGGTGCTCGCGTTCGGCACCTTCCGGATGCTCGTGTGGTGGCGGCGCACCCGTGCCGTGCTGTTCGAGGCCGAGGCGCGCGGCGAGGCGATCCCGGTGCAGATCCGGCGCCGCCGCTGGGACGCCGAAGCACCACTGCCCGTCTCGTCCTAGGCGAAGCCCCGAAAGATAGGGTTCGGCCCGTGTCGCGCCCCAATCAGGCTCAAGCCAAGAAACGTCCCGCCCCGCCGCCCGGTCTCGTCATCGTCGACAAGCCGTCGGGGATGACCTCCCACGACGTCGTCGCGAAGGCGCGGCGCTTCATGGGCACCCGCAAGGTCGGGCACGCCGGCACCCTCGACCCGATGGCCACCGGCGTCCTGGTGCTCGGCATCGAACGCGCGACGAAACTGCTCGGCCACTTGGCGCTGGACCGCAAGACCTACCTCGCGACCCTCTCTTTGGGACTGTCCACCACGACCGACGACGCCGAGGGCGAGCCGATCGCCGAAGCCGCCCCGGACGTCGTCGAGAAGATCACCGACGAAGCGATCGCGGCCGGGATCGCCGCGCTGACCGGCGACATCCAGCAGGTGCCGAGCGCGGTCAGCGCGGTCAAGATCGACGGCAAACGCGCGTACGCCCGGGTCCGCGCCGGTGAAGAGGTCGTCATCCCGCCGCGTCCGGTCACCGTGCACCGCTTCGACCTGCTCGCCACCCGCCGCGAGGCGGGCCGGATCGAACTCGACGCCGTTGTCGAATGCTCGTCGGGGACCTACGTCCGGGCGCTGGCCCGCGATCTCGGCGCCGGGCTCGGTGCCGGCGGGCATCTGCTCGCCTTGCGGCGCACAACGGTCGGGCCGTTCACCCTCGCCAAGGCCCGCACCCTCGACCAGCTCGAGGACAAGCCGGAGCTGTCGCTGGACCTCGACGCCGCCGTCGCCGCCGCGTTCCCGCGCCGCGATCTGGACGTCCGCATGGCGCAGGCGGTCCGATATGGACAGAGGGTGCCCGCGGCCGGGATCGAGGGCACGTACGGGATGTTCGGGCCGGACGGCCGGGTGCTCGCGCTCGCCGCGGACGAAGGCGAACTGGCCCGGTCGGTGGTCGTGTTGCTGCCCGCCTAGGGTATTGACCGGAGCGGGCTTGAGGAGACGGGGCCAGAAGTGCAGCGTTGGCGTGGTTTGGGTGACCTCCCCGGGAGCTGGGGACGGTGCGTGGTGACGATCGGCGTTTTCGACGGCGTGCACCGCGGTCATCAGGAGCTGATTTCGAGGACGGTCCGCGCCGCCGCCGAACGCGGCGTGCCGAGCGTGGTGCTGACCTTCGATCCGCATCCGTCGGAGGTGATCCGGCCGGGCAGTCATCCGGCGCAGCTGACCACGTTGCGCCGCAAGGCGGAACTGGTCGAGGGCCTGGGCGCGGACGTCTTCTGCGTGCTGCCGTTCACGCTGGAGCTGTCGCGGCTGACGGCGCACGAGTTCGTGCACGAGGTGCTGGTGGACAAGTTGCACGCGGCCGCGGTGATAGTGGGGGAGAACTTCACCTTCGGCGCGAAGGCGGCCGGCGACGTCGAACTCCTTCGCACGCTGGGTAAGCGGTTCGGTTTCGTGGCGCAGGGGGCAGAACTGCAGGGACTGCTCGCCCAGGAGCAGGCGGACAACGACATCACCTTCTCCTCGACCTACGTCCGCTCGTGCATCGACGCCGGGGACGTCGTCGCGGCGTCCGAAGCGCTCGGCAGGCCGCACCGGCTGGAGGGCATCGTCGTCCGGGGCGACGGCCGGGGGCACGACCTCGGCTACCCGACGGCGAACCTGTCGACGCCGCGGTTCGCCGCGGTGCCCGCCGACGGTGTCTACAGCGCCTGGTTCACCCGTTCGTCGGATTCCGGCCGACGGCTGCGCGCCGCCGTGTCGGTCGGCACCAACCCGACCTTCTCGGGGCGGGAACGCACCGTCGAGGCCTTCGTCCTCGACATCGACGAGGATTTCTACGGGCAGCACGTCGCGCTCGATTTCGTCACCAAGCTGCGGGATCAGGTCCGGTTCCCGACCTCGGAGGGGCTGGTGGCGCAGATCGACGAGGACGTCGCCCGCACCAGGGAACTGCTCGGCGAGCAGGACTGACGGTTCCGGCCTTGGCCGGATGACAATCGGCAAACACACCCGCTCACGTGCGTTCCGGTGGCAAGATGTCACGGACCGCGCATGGCGTTCGATGGGGTTAAGGGGAGCGGACCAGGTGGAGGACCACAAGATCGTCCAGCGGAACATCGCGCTGCAGAAGGAGTGGTACGGGGAGCCGCTCGGCGATCGCGTGCGGAGACTGGTCGTCGCGTTCGACATCTCCCAGGCCTTCCTCGCTGAGGTCCTCGGCATCAGCGCGCCCATGCTCAGCCAGGTGATGAGCGGGCGCCGCGCGAAGATCGGGAACCCCGTCGTCCTCGCCAAGATGATCATGCTGGAGCGCAAGGTGCTGGTCCCGGCGGTCGCCGCGGGGGACCGCAAGGCCATGCAGGAGGCGCTCGAGGACGTCCGCGACTCGCGGCCGACGGTGGGCCGGGACAGCATCCCGGTCGGTGCCGTCGCCGACGACCAGGGTGTGCTCGTGGCGCTGCGGGACATCGGCGAGGACGAAGACCTCACCGAAGCCGCGAAGCTGCTCGACGAGGACTTCCCGTCCCTGGCGGACCTGCTGCGCCGCGCCGCACGGAACGGTTCCTGACGCAACACGCGAGTTACGCCTCTGATCACGCGAGTCACGCGCCCATGACGCTCTTCAGTGCGTTGATCCCGCCGGACGACGTCCTCGACCAGGTCGCCGCCGCCCTCGGCACACCCGAAGAAGGCGATTTCCGCTGGTCGGCGCGCGAAGACTGGCATATCACCCTCGGTTTCTACGGCCGGGACGACCCGGCGGACCGAGGCGACTGGCTCGCCGCGCGGCTGGACGGCGCGGGCCCGATCGACCTCCGGCTGGAAAAGGCCGCGACATTCCCCGGGGTGCTGTGGTTGAGTGTGTCCGGAACCGGGCTCCACGAGCTGGCCGTGAAGGCCGGCGCGGAGAACGAGGGCAGGCCGTACGTGGCCCACCTGACACTGGCCCGCTTCCCCCGCGACCGGCCGCGAGCCGCGAGCGCGTGGGAGGAGCGGCTGGCCGGGTTCACCAGTGAGACCTGGACGGCGACCGAGGCCGTTCTGATGAGCAGTGACCGTGAACAGGGCGTTTCGCGCTACCGGGTGATCCGGTCGTACGCGCTGGACCACGCCCGCGCCTGAAGCCGCTGATCACGAGCCTGGTAGCCTCGATGATTGGGTCCGGCTGCAGTCCGTGGCGGCCGTGACCGTCTCACCCGGCGTGAAGACATCGTCCGGGCCGCACGGCACAGAATATCTAGGAGCACCACTGTGGCTTTGTCCACCGAAGAGAAGAAGTCGATCCTTGCCGAGTACGGCGTGCACGACTCGGACACCGGATCCCCGGAGGCCCAGGTCGCGCTGCTGACCAAGCGCATCGTCGGCCTCACCGAGCACCTCAAGGCTCACAAGCACGACCACCACTCCCGTCGCGGGCTTCTGCTGCTGGTCGGCCGCCGCCGCCGGCTGCTGAACTACGTGATGAAGGTGGACATCGAGCGTTACCGTGCGCTGATCCAGCGTCTCGGCCTGCGCCGATAGCTTGAACCCGAGGGGGAGTGACCACAGCGGTCGCTCCCCCTCGGTCCAAGTACAGCAACACGCGGCGCGAGCGCGCACGAGGAACCGTCCGCCGGTCCTCGGTAGTGGCTTCCGGGCAACGGCCCGGGGGCTTCGATCGAAGACCGGCCTCACTCCTCGAGCGTCCGCAGGCGAAACAGGTCCCAGGGTGGGAGACTCGCGCCGTTACAGAGGATCAAAAGAGGAGATACACCCTATGACCGACTCCACCGGAGTCACCGTGCACGAAACCGAAGCCGTCATCGACAACGGCCGTTTCGGCACCCGCACCGTCCGCTTCGAGACCGGCCGCCTGGCCCGTCAGGCCGCCGGCGCCGTCGTCGCGTACCTCGACGAAGAGACCATGCTGCTCTCGGCGACCACCGCGTCGAAGCACCCGAAGGACCACTTCGACTTCTTCCCGCTGACCGTGGACGTCGAAGAGCGGATGTACGCCGCCGGCCGCATCCCCGGCGCGTTCTTCCGCCGCGAGGGCCGCCCGTCGACCGACGCGATCCTGACCTGCCGCCTGATCGACCGGCCGCTGCGCCCGTCGTTCGCCGACGGTCTCCGCAACGAGATCCAGGTCGTCATCACGGTCCAGAGCCTCAACCCCGAAGACCCGTACGACGTGCTCGCGATCAACGCGGCTTCGGCCTCGACCCAGATCGCCGGCCTGCCGTTCTCCGGTCCGGTCGGCGGCGTCCGCGTCGCGCTGATCGAGGGCCAGTGGGTCGCGTTCCCGACCTGGAAGCAGCTCGAGGACGCCACCTTCAACATGGTGGTCGCCGGCCGGATCGTCGGTGACGACGTCGCCATCATGATGGTCGAGGCCGAAGGCACCGAGAAGACCCTCGACCTGATCGCCGACGGCGGCAAGGCGCCGGACGAGATCGCCGTCGCCGAGGGCCTCGAGGCCTCGAAGCCGTTCATCAAGGTGCTGTGCGAGGCCCAGCAGCAGCTGGCCGAGCTCGCCGCCAAGCCGACCGGCGAGTTCCCGGTCTTCCTCGCCTACGAGCAGGACGCCTTCGACGCCGTCGCCGCCATCGCGACCGATGACCTCGCGAACGCCCTGACCATCGCGGGCAAGCAGGACCGTGACAACGCGACCGACCAGGTCAAGGCCGCGGTGCTGGAGAAGGTCGGCCTGGGCGAGGGCGAAGCCTTCCAGGGCCGTGAGAAGGAGATCGGCGCGGCGTTCAAGGCCCTGTCGAAGAAGATCATGCGCAAGCGCGTCCTCACGGACAAGATCCGCATGGACGGCCGTGGGCTGACCGACATCCGCTCGCTCGCCGCCGAGGTCGCCGTGATCCCGCGGGCGCACGGTTCCGCGCTGTTCGAGCGCGGTGAGACCCAGATCCTGGGCGTCACCACGCTGAACATGCTCCGCATGGAGCAGCAGATCGACTCGCTCTCCCCGGAGACCACGAAGCGGTACCTGCACCACTACAACTTCCCGCCGTTCTCCACCGGCGAGACCGGCCGCGTCGGTTCGCCGAAGCGGCGCGAGATCGGCCACGGCATGCTCGCCGAGCGCGCCCTCGTGCCGGTCCTGCCGAAGCGGGACGAGTTCCCGTACGCGATCCGCCAGGTCTCCGAGGCGCTGGGCTCCAACGGCTCCACCTCGATGGGCTCGGTCTGTGCCTCGACCATGGCCCTGCTGAACGCGGGTGTCCCGCTGAAGGCGCCGGTCGCCGGCATCGCCATGGGCCTCATCTCCGACGAGGTCGACGGCGAGACCCGCTACGTCGCGCTGACCGACATCCTCGGTGCCGAGGACGCCATGGGCGACATGGACTTCAAGGTCGCCGGCACCAAGGACATCATCACCGCGCTGCAGCTGGACACGAAGCTCGACGGCATCCCGTCGGAGGTCCTCGCGGCCGCGCTGAAGCAGGCGAAGGACGCCCGCCTCACCATCCTGGAGGTCATCGCCGAGGCGATCGACGGCCCGGACGAGATGAGCCCGTTCGCCCCGCGTGTCACCAGCGTGAAGATCCCGGTGGACAAGATCGGCGAGGTCATCGGCCCGAAGGGCAAGATGATCAACTCGATCACCGAGGAGACCGGCGCCGACATCTCCATCGAGGACGACGGCACGATCTACGTGGGCGCGGCCGACGGCCCGTCGGCGGAGGCGGCGATCGACAAGATCAACGCCATCGCCAACCCGCAGCTGCCCAAGGTCGGCGAGCGCTTCCTCGGCACCGTGGTGAAGACGGCCGCGTTCGGCGCGTTCGTCTCGCTGCTGCCGGGCAAGGACGGCCTGGTGCACATCTCGAAGCTGGGCAACGGCAAGCGGATCGCCAAGGTCGAGGACGTGGTCAACGTGGGCGACAAGCTCCGCGTCGAGATCGCCGACATCGACAACCGCGGCAAGATCAGCCTGATCGTGGTCCAGGAAGAAGACGCCAAGGCGGCTGAGGGCGACAAGGCCGAGGCCCCGAAGGCCGACGCGCAGTAGTCCTGGCTGGACCGATGTGAATCGTCAGGGAAGGGTCGTTCGGGACATCTCGTCCTGAACGACCCTTTCGTGACATGTGAGTAAGGAATCCGTTGGCTCGTCAGGTTCCCGGGCACGAACAGCCCGTCGGCAGCACCCGCACGCTGGAGTCCACTTCGGACGGTGCGGTGGTCAAGCGCAGTGTGCTGGCCGGTGGCCTCCGGGTCATCACCGAGCACGTTCCCGCCTCCCGGTCGGCGACGGTCGGGTTGTGGGTCGGGGTCGGGTCGCGGGACGAGCCGTCGTCGGTCGAGGGCGCGGCGCACTATCTCGAACACCTGCTGTTCAAGGGCACCACGAACCGGGACGCCACCCAGATCGCCGAGGAGATCGACGCGGTCGGCGGCGAGTTCAACGCGTTCACCGCGAAGGAGCACACCTGCTACTACGCGCAGGTGCTCGACGAGGATCTGCCGTTGGCGATGGACCTCGTCACCGACGTCGTGTTCGAGGCGCTGTGCACGGACAAGGACGTCGAGACCGAGCGCAGCGTCGTGCTCGAAGAGATCTCGATGCGTGACGACGACCCCGAAGACCTGCTGCACGAGACCTTCGTCGGCGCGATCCTGGGCGACCACGCGCTGGGCCGCCCGGTGCTGGGCAGCGAGAAGTCCATCGTCGAGATGTCCGCTACGGCGCTGCGCGGGTTCTACCGGCGCCGCTACACCCTGCCGCGGATGGTGCTCGCGGTCGCCGGGAACGTCGAGCACGCCCAGGTGCTTCGCTTGGTGCGCAAGGCTTTGCGGACCAGGCTGACCGGAGCGGCGACGCCGGTGCCGCCGCGCGGCGGACGGGCGCGGATCGCGATGGCGCCGAAACTCGCGCTGCACACCGACGACACCGAGCAGGCGCACGTGATGCTCGGCCTGCGTTCGCTGTCGCGGCACGACGACCGCCGGTTCGCGCAGTCGGTGCTCAACGCCGCGCTCGGCGGCGGGATGAGTTCGCGCCTGTTCCAGGAGGTCCGGGAGAAGCGCGGCCTGGCGTACCAGGTGTACTCGTCCGTCGCGAGCTACGCCGACACCGGGCACATGGCCGTGTACGCGGGCTGCCAGCCGGAAAAGCTCGGCGAGGTCGCCGGGGTGATCCGGGAGGTGCTCGAACTCGTCGGCAAGGACGGGCTGAGCGAAGCCGAGGTCGCGCGCGCGAAGGGACAGCTGCGGGGCGGGCTCGTGCTCGGCCTCGAAGACACTTCGTCACGCATGTCGCGGATCGGCAAGAACGAACTCAACTACGGCCGCTATCTCGGCGTCGACGACACGGTGGCGCGGATCGACGCCGTCACCACCGAAGAGGTCTGTGCGCTCGCTCGCACTCTGCTCGCCCGCCCTGGTGGCGTCTCGGCGGCGGCGGTGGTCGGGCCGTACGCTCACGCCGACGACCTTCCGGACGATCTGCACGAGGTGATCGCATCATGACCGCTGGGATTCGCGTCGGTGTGCTGGGCGCACGCGGCCGGATGGGCCAGGAAGTGGTGAACGCCGTCGACGGCGCCGACGACATGGAGCTCGTCGCCGCGCTCGACGCCGGCGACGACTTCGCGGCGCTCAAGCAGGCTCAGGTCGTCGTCGACTTCACCCATCCCGACGCGGTGATGGACAACCTGGAGTTCCTGACCGGCAACGGAATCCACGCCGTGGTCGGCACCACCGGCTTCAGCGAGGAGCGGCTGGAGAAGCTGCGCTCGTGGCTCGCGGCCGACCCGTCGCTCGGCGTGCTGATCGCGCCGAACTTCGCGCTCGGCGCGGTGCTGGCGATGCGGTTCGCCCAGCAGGCGGCGCGGTTCTACAACTCGGCCGAGGTCATCGAGCTGCACCACAACCGCAAGGCCGACGCGCCCTCCGGCACGGCCGCGCACACCGCGCGCCTGATCGGCGAGGCCCGCGCGGAAGCCGGTCTCGCACCGGGCGACGACGCGACGACGTCCGAAGTGGACGGTGCCCGCGGGGCGCTCGTCGAAGATGTCCGCGTGCACTCGGTGCGGCTGCCCGGACTGGTGGCGCACGAGGAGATCCTGTTCGGTGGCGAGGGGGAGACCCTGACCATCCGGCACGATTCGCTGCACCGCACGTCGTTCATGCCGGGGGTGCTGCTCGGTGTGCGTTCGGTGCTCACGCGCCCCGGCCTCACGGTCGGTCTCGAGAACATCCTCGACCTGTGAGGGCCCGCAACTTCGCGCTGGTGATGACGGCGGCGCTCGCCGTCTACGTCGTCCTGCTGGCGGGCCGGGGCATCGCGCTGCTGCGCACCGGCGAGACGGTGCCGGTGCTCTTCGGTGTCGGGGTCCTGCTGCTGCCGTTGCTCGGGATCTGGATCATCGTGACCACCTGGCGTTCCGGCGTCCAGATCCAGCGGCTTTCCCGGCGGCTGGACGAGGAAGGCGGCCTGCCCGACGTCTCCGATCTGCCCCGGCGTCCTTCTGGCCGGGTGGATCGCGACGCCGCGGACGCCTGGTTCGAGGAGCGCCGCGCCGAAGTCGAGGCGGACCAGGAGAACTGGCGCGTCTGGTACCGGCTGGCGTACGCGTACGAGATCGCCGGCGACCGGAAACGAGCCCGCGCCACGATGCGGCGCGCCGTCGAACTCGAAGCCGCTTCCCGCACTTAGTCGACTAAATGCGCGGGGCTCAGGACGTGAGCAGATGGCTGATCGCGGACGACGGCAGCCATGATTTCCGGCGGTTCGACCGGGTGTTCACCCGGATGCGGACGGTAATAGGCACTCTCTGCGACTGAAGTGGCCTACGGGATTCCTGCGTTCAATTCAGTTGCGGACGGTAGTTCGTCGACAACCAGCGCGGCGGTATGTCGCGCACCTTTCGGCTCGGAAGATCGAGTCCGGGTGGGTTGTCGAACGAGGGGCCGTCGATGGTGTCAACCGGTAAGCATCCGCAAAATTGCTCGAACGCTACGGGGCACGTCTGCAAATGTGGCAACTGCGGCGGGTCCCAACACGGCTGGGAAGGTTGGGTCACACTCGCTCGGGAACCGGAGCAAACGCGGCTGGCCAAACGTGACTCGATCCTCAAGAAGCTGGCCAAGTGGTGCTCACCCAAGCGCAAGAAGACGCGGAACCAGCCTGCTCGGGAAGCGAGCATGGATCTGATGAGACTTGACGCCGCCGAGTGGCTGGCGCGTAATGCTGCTGGAGCGGCGCACACGCCGCCTCCACCCCAGCGGAAGAGGCCTGAACGCACGGCGGGGGACAGCCCTGAAGGTCGGCGGCCTGACGCTGAGACAAGTGACAACGCCGAACGGCTCGGCGCGATGAACGTATCGGATTCCGAAACCTATGCCGTATCGGCTGCTGCCACGGACATCCCCACCCCACCGGATGTCGTGGATCAGGTGAACGTCATCGCAAAGGCGATGACAGAAGACATCTGGCAGGAAATTGTCGAAAGTCTTCCTGGGAGTCCCGACGAAGTCAGGGCGATCCGCTTGCAGCTCGCTGATCACGGCTGGTGTGACCTGCTCATCGGTTTCGTGCTGGTCTTGGAGAAGTTCGGCAAGGCTGTCGACACGGTTCCTGACAAGGCCAAGAGGCTCATAGTCGAGGCGATTCGTGGGTCCAGCAAACAGGAGAAGCGGCCACAACTCGATGAAGTCGTCGTGGGCATGATCGTGGACAAGGCGTGGGGAGCGTTCAAGGTCGCAGCGGCCGCACATTCGCCCCTCTTCGGCCTGCTCACCGGCGATGAACTGCTGCGGAACCTCCGCATGCTCGCGGTGTTCATCTGCCCAGCACCGGAAAAGCACGAGGAAGTGCGGAACCACGCCGTAGACCCACTGGTCAAGGACGCGTGCGGCTACGTCTCGACCGAGGCCAAGGAATGGCTGGCGCAGCAGTTCGACCAGTGGGTCGAGGGCGTCGAACAGCAGGTCGAACGCAACGGCGCCGGTGAGTCCGGCCGTGCTACCGAAGCGCCGGTCGCTAATCTGTCACCTAAGTGAGGCTCGGGCGAAGCCGCTTCCCGCACTTAGTCCTCTGAATGCGCGGGGCTCAGTAGTGGAACCAGCCCGCGAACAGGGCGGGGGAGGCGGCCAGCAGGCTGAACCGCAGCCAGCGGCCGAGGAAACCGGTGGCCAGGAACGTCGCCAGCGGCATCCGCACCAGCCCCGCGAGGACACTCGTGGCCATGTACGGCGGCAGGCCGACGACCGAGCTCACCCCGTACGTGCCCGCCATCCAATGCGGATGCCGGTGGCACCGTTCGCGTAGTGCGTCGAGCCGGGCGCGCATCTTCTTGGTGCGCGCCCGCCATCTTTCCCGGCGCGCGGTGGGCGGCCGCTCCCGGTGCAGGCGGTCGTGCAGCGGTTTCGGCAGCTTGATCGTGCCCTTCGCGGCGAGGTAGTAGAGCGTCTTCCCGCCCACCTGACCGGCCGCGACGATGGCGCCGAGCAGCAGCCACGGCATCGTCGGCTGGCTCGCGCACAGGCCGATGAGGAACATCTCGATGCTGACGACGGGGAGGATCGCGGAGCCGAAGGCGACGCCGAACGACAGGAGCAACCAGCCTGCCATCGTTGCCTCCCCGTTATCTTCGTTCTCTCCAAGCTATCAGTTGAAAACCAGGACGCACTGGGGCCAGCCCCCGTTCCCGGCTTCCGGGCCGCACCAGAAGATCACCTGTTCGTCGGTTCGCGGCCACCTGCCGCTGCCATGCTGAATCCGTGGCCGACGTGCACGACGCGGTCCGCGGCAAAGGTTTCGCGGATCGCTTCGCCGACTTCTGCGCGGCCGTGGTGCGGCGCCTCCCCTTCGGGCTTTCCCGGCTGGTGGCGCCGAGTTTCCTCGGTTTCGCGCTCATCAACGGGTTCACCTTCGGGGTCGACCTGATCCTGCTGATGCTGCTCCGGAGCTGGCTCGGCCTGCCGGTGTGGCTGGCGATCACGCTCGCCTACGCGACGGCGTTCGGCCTGAGCTTCGTGCTGAACCGCAGCATGAACTTCCGTTCGCACGCGCCCGTCGGCAAACAGGCGGTGCTGTACGTCATCGCGATCATCATCAACTACGTGGCGTTCCTGCTCGGCGTCGGCGCCGGGCTGGCCGCGCTGGGCGTCGACTACCGCCTCTCCCGGCTCATCGCCGGGGCGTGCGAAGGCGTCTTCATGTACTCGGTGATGCGCTGGGTCGTGTTCGCGAAGTCACGGAGTGAGCTCGAGGTCGAGGCCGCCGGTGAGGCGGACTTCGCGCACGTTCGTGCTCCCGGTGTCGAGGATGCGGACGGTCCCGTCGGGCGACCAGCCCGCGCGGCGGAAGAAGCCCAGTGACGCGTGATCGGTCTGGGCGACCCAGCTGATCCCGCGCGTGGCGCCGTCCCCGCGCAGCCAGGCGGACGCGTTCGCCAGCAGGCGTCCCGCGTGCCCGCGCCGTCCCCAGCGCGGCTCGACGAGCAGTGAGGCGATGAGCGCCGTCGTCGAAGCGTCGTCGGGCAGCGATCCGTCGGCGGTGGCGACCTCGCTCACCGGAGCGCGACCGGCGACGCAGAAGCCGACGGTGAACTCGCCTTCGGTGGCGAGGAAGACGCGCGTGCCCGGGTACTCGATCGTTTCGGTCCAGGTCTTTTCGAGTTCGTCGATGTCGAGCCCGGCGACGGCCGCTTCGCCGAGCAACTCCGTGTAGGCGCTTCGCCACGTGTCGCGCTGGATGCGGGCGATCTCGGGGGCGTCGGACACGACTGCTGGGCGGACTTCGGCGGCGGCCATGCTGCGCAGATTAGCGGTGCGGCCGGAAACTGTCGGTGGTGGATGGCAGCATGCGCAGGATGAGCACTACGACCATCAGCGGGCCGGTCGCGCGCCGGATCGCGCTGGCCGCACAGGGGTTTGCCGAGGCGCGTCCGGGCGGAGCGGCGACAAGGCGGCATCTGCAACGCGTGCTGTCGCGAATCCAGTTGCTGCAACTGGATTCGGTGAACGTCGCGGTCCGCGCGCACTACATGCCGCTGTTCTCCCGGCTCGGTGCGTACGAGCCCGCGCTGGTGGACGACGCGGCCTGGTCCCATTCCGCGCGCAAACCCCGGCTGCTGGTCGAAACCTGGGCCCACGAGGCGAGTCTGCTGCCGATCGCGGACTGGCCGCTCCTGCGGTCCGGGGCGAAACGCATGGGCTGGTGGACGAACTACGCGCGGGTGCTGGAGCAGACGCCCCAGCTGGTGGACGACATCCTGACCGTGGTCAAGGAACTCGGGCCGATCGGCGCGGGCGGTATCGAGCGTGCGCTGGAGGGTAAGGGGACCGGCACGAAACCCGGCTCGTGGTGGGAGCGGTCGGAGGTCAAGAAGGCCTGCGAGTGGCTCTTCGGCATGGGGCAGCTGACCACCGGCACGCGCCGGTCGTTCGAGCGGCTGTACGACCTGACCGAACGCGTCGTCCCGCCGGAGATCCTGTCTCGGACCGTGAGCCCGGAGGAAGGCGCCCGCGAGCTGATCACCCGCGCGGCCGTCGCGCTGGGCATCGGCACCGAACCGGATCTGCGGGACTACTACCGGCTCGGCCCGGACGTGAGCAAGCGGGCGGTGGCCGAACTGGTCGAGGAGGGTGTACTCGAATTGGTGACCGTGGACGGCTGGCCCGCCCCGGCGTACCGGCACGTCGCGGCGAAGGCGCCTCGTCGCGTCACCGGCCGGGCATTGCTGTCGCCGTTCGACCCGCTGATCTGGGAACGCGCCCGCACCGAGCGCATCTTCGATTTCTTCTACCGCATCGAGATCTACGTGCCGGAGCCGAAGCGGATCTACGGGTACTACGTGTTCCCGTTCCTGCTCGACGGCGAACTCGTCGGCCGGGTCGACCTCAAATGCGATCGGGCCGCCGGGGTGCTTCGCGTTCAGGGCGCCTTCGCCGAGCCCGGTGTCGATGTCGCACGCGTGGCCAGTGAGCTGGCGGGCGAGCTGCGGCTGATGGCGGACTGGCAGGGGCTGGACGGGGTCGTGGTGGGGGAGCGGGGTGATCTCGCTCCGGTGCTCTCACGCCTCGTGCACTGATCCGGACCGAGCCGTTGATGAAGGATCCGGGACACGCAAGGTCCCAAATCCTTCGTCAACGTCCGATTCGTGGGTGGGCCTCGGGCATCATGGACCGATGCGGCCGGTGCTTTTCCTCGACGTCGACGGTCCGCTGAACCCTTTCGCGGCCAAGCCCAAGCCGCCGGGGTTCGTCGAGCACAAGTTCCGGCTCCGAGGCTGGAGCCGGCGTCATCCGCTGCGGATGTGGCTCAACCCGGGTCACGGGACGGCGCTGCTCGACGCGGCCGGTGACGCGGAGCTGGTCTGGGCGACGACCTGGGGCCATCAGGCGAACACCATGGTGGGACCGGCCATCGGCCTGCCCACGCTTCCCGCCGTGGACTGCGCGAACGTCGACAGCGGCTGGAAGTTCGACGCCGTCGCTCGTTATGCCGGGCAGCGGCCCCTCGTGTGGCTCGACGACGATTTCGATCTGTACCCCGCGGCCAGGGACGCGTTCCTGGCCAGGCGAGAAGGAAAAGTCACCCACCTGGTGCGGGTCGACCCGCGCACAGGCATCACCGGCGTCCATCTGTCGGTCGTCCGTGAGCATCTGAAATGAGCGAGGGACCTTCGCTCCCACCCCCGTGGAAAAGTGAGAGCAAAGGTCCCTCGATCCCCCTGCGGTCCGCGACCTCAGCTGGCCGCGCTGGTCACCACCGCGTCGCCGGTGCCGGTGCGCGCCCGCACCTTCAGCGACACCTCCGCGGGCGCGGTCTCCGCGACCTCCAGTTCGCTCGACACCGACCCGGTCGTCGACGAAAGGTCGATCTCCGCCTGAACGCCGCCGCGGATCCCGACGCGGACTTCACCCGATCCGGTGGTCAGCTCCAGCGTCCCGGAGGCGGCGTCCGCCACCGAGAGGGAGCCGCTGCCGGTGCGCGCCAGGACCTCGCCCGCGACCTCGCCGAGCCAGACGTCACCCGTGCCGGTCGCGAGCGTGGCCGAACCGCTCACCGAGGCCGCCTCGACGGAGCCGCTGCCGGTGCGCAGCTGGAGACCGGACAGGGTCGGCCCGAGTTTGATGTCGCCGGTGCCGGTGCGGACGATCGCCGAACCGTCGGCCCGTTCGAGGCCGATCTTGCCGGCGCCGGTCAGGAGGTCGGCCCGCCCGGCGGAGCCGGTCACCGTGACGTCGGCCGCCCCGGCCCGCACCTCCAGGTGCGAACCGGCGGGCGCCCGGACCGTCACGGCCAGCGGGACGTTCTTCAGCTGCCAGGCCTTCGGCGCCTGGACGACCAGCCGGTTGCCGACCTTCTCGATCCGGGTCTGCGCCACGGCGTCACCCGCCGACCCCACCGGTGAACCGCCGAGCTGGTCTCCGAAACGTTCCCCGACCCAGCTGAGCAGACTCGTCATCCCGTCCACCCACGGCTGCTGTTCGCCGCCGTCCCGGCGGACCTCGGCGTGGACGCCGCTCTCGCCGGTCAGTTCGATGGTCACCCGGCCGATGCCCACGCTCACGTCGATCTCGATCGGGCCTTCGGCCTCGAAGTCCTCGACACGCACGGTCTCTTCACCCGCGGGAGTGTTTTCCTCGGTCATTTTCGTCCCCCTCAGCCCTGGACCCAGCCGTGCAGGTGCGACCCCGCACCGCCGCCCGGCTTCTGCTTGTAGTGCCAGTGCTCGCTCCCGCTCTTGCCCAGCGCCCCCTGGACGGCCTGCGAGACGAACGTGTTCAGCGAGACGCCCTGAGCGGCGGCCGCGGCCTCGGCCTGGCCCTTGACCTGCTCGAACAGGCGCAGCGTGATGCGGGTGATGTCGCCCGTGTCCACCTTGGGCGTGCGCGGGGCCTCCCGCGGCGCCTCCTGGCGGGGCGCGGACTGCTCGGCGCTCTCACTCGCCCCGGTGACGACGACGCGCACGTCGCGGCCGTCGAGCCGGACGTCGACGACGTGCCCCGGCAGCGCGGAAGTCACTTCGGCGGCCAGGTCGGCGAGGGCGTTCATGATGGTCAGGCGGGCGGCCGGCTCCAGCGCCGACGACAGCAGCGCGGCAGCGCGCCGCGTCTGCTCGTCGCCGGCCGAAGCCGTGTTCGCGAGGTCCTCGCGAAGGCTTGTGATGTACGGCGTCAGATCCATGACACCACTATGACGTCACTTGTGATGTCATGTCAAGGAGAGCTGACGTCACCGTGATGTCTCCCCGGCGTCAAAGACGCTTGCGGTTACGCTGCCCGGAGTCGTGGAGCAGGGGTCGAAAAGGAGTGCGAACGTGGCCGAGACCGTGTCACCCAAGGTTCAACTGATCGCGAAGACGGAGTTCTTCCCGCCGTCGGACGTACCGTGGTCGACCGATGCCGACGGTGGTGAGGCGCTGGCCGAATTCGCGGGCCGGGCCTGCTACCAGTCCTGGAAGAAGCCGAACCCGAAGACCGCCACCAACGCCGGCTACCTCGAGCACATCATCGACGTCGGTCACCTTTCGGTGCTGGAGCACGGTTCCGTCAGCTTCTACATCACCGGCATCTCCCGGTCGCTGACGCACGAGCTGATCCGTCACCGTCACTTCTCCTACTCGCAGCTTTCGCAGCGCTACGTGCCGGAGCGCGACGCCGCGTTCGTCGAGCCCGACGTCATCGCGCAGGACCCGGAGCTGCACGCGAAGTTCCTCGCCGCCTCGCAGGCCGCCGTCGACGCCTACACCGAGCTGCTCGCCGGGCTGGAGGAGAAGTTCGCCGACGTGCCGAGCGCGACCCTGCGCCGCAAGCAGGCCCGCCAGGCCGCCCGCGCCGTGCTGCCGAACGCGACCGAGACCCGCATCGTGGTGACCGGCAACTACCGCGCCTGGCGGCACTTCATCGCGATGCGCGCCACCGAGCACGCCGACGTCGAGATCCGCGCCCTGGCCATCGAGTGCCTGCGCGAGCTGCAGAAGGCTTCGAGCAACGTGTTCGCGGACTTCACCATCTCCGCGCTGCCCGACGGCACCGAGGTCGCGTCCAGCCCGAAGGTCCTCGAGGGCTGATGCGACGCCTCGCGATCGACGTCCGGCCCGGCGAGTACACGGTCGCCCGCCTCGCCCCGGACGCGCCGGTTCCGGCGAACCTGCTCGACCCCGGCGAGCCCGTGCTGATCTCGATCACACGCACCCCGGAAGAGCTGTCGGTGATCTGCCCGGCCGGTCTCGCGCCGGCCGGGGCCACCGTCGAGGACGGCTGGCGGCTGCTGTCGGTGCGCGGGCCGCTGGCCTTCACGCTGACCGGCATCATCGCGGCGCTGTCCAGCGAGCTGGCCGCCGCCGGGGTGGCGCTGTTCTCGATGTCCACGTTCGACACCGACCACGTGCTGGTCCGGGCCCCGGAACTGGAGCGCGCGGTGAAGGCGCTCCGGGAAGCCGGGCACGAGGTCACGGTCTGATTCACGAGCCCGGCGAAGGAACCTTTCGGCGCGCGAACGGGTCCGAGTTAGCATCCTGCGCGAACCGAAGGAGCACCGAACCTTGACCGACGAACAGACCCGTCCGTACGGGCCGCCCCAGCAGACGCAGCAGGCCTCCGGCGCGCGGATCGTCGCCGGCCGATACGCCCTGCTGGGCGAGCTCGGCCGCGGCGGGATGGGCATCGTCTGGCGCGCGCAGGACCAGGTGATCGGCCGTCAGGTCGCGATCAAGGAGCTCAAGTTCCCCAACGCGCCCGAGGACGCCTCGGTGCTGTCGGAGCGGATGCTGCGCGAGGTCCGCTCGGGTGGGCGCCTCAACGACCCGGCCGTCGTGACGGTGTACGACGTCGTCACCGAGAACGGCGCGACCTACATCGTGATGGAGCTGGTCGAGGCGCCGACCCTGGCCGACCTGGTGCGCGACCACGGGCCGCTGCCCGCCCAGCAGGTCGCGCTGGTGGGGGAGCGGGTGCTGTCCGCGCTGCGGGCCGCGCACGCCGCCGGGATCGTGCACCGCGACGTCAAACCCGCGAACATCATGGTCGCGCCGGACGGCCGGGTGAAGCTCACCGACTTCGGTATCGCGCACGCCGCCGACGACCCGCGCCTGACCACCAGCGGCATGATCGTCGGCTCGCCCGCGTTCATGGCGCCGGAACGGGTCGAGGGCCGCGACGCGATGCCGGAATCCGATCTCTGGTCGCTGGGCACGACGCTGTTCTTCGCCGCGGAGGGCATCGTCGCGTTCGAACGGTCGACCACCGCCGCGACACTGCACGCGATCATGACCGAGGCCCCGTACCTGACCAGGGTCCAGGGCCCGCTGGCCGCCGCGATCCTCGGCCTGCTGGTCACCAAACCCGAGGCGCGGATGTCGTACGACCAGGTGCGCAGCCTGCTCGCGGCCGCGCAGGGCGTGCAGGCCCAGCCGACGCCGCCTTCGGGCGGCACGGCGATGATGCCGCAGCACGGTCAGCCGATGACCCGGCTCGCCCCGGCCCCGGCCCCGGCGAAGCGCAACCTGCGCCCGCTGTGGCTGAGCCTGGCCGCGGTCGCCGTGATCGGCGCGCTGGTCGGCGGGATCTTCCTCGGCCGGTGGATGGCCGCGCCGGAGGGGAACAATCAGGCCCAGCCCACCCTGACCTACGGCATCAACGGGCAGGTCAAGCTCGGCTCCTCCGGTGACTGCTACAACGTGCCGCTCAAAGAGGGCGTCAACCTGAACGACGGCATCAGCTGCGACAAGGACCATCTGCTGGAGGTCTTCGCCAAGGGCAGCCTGCTCGACGTCGAGTCCGCTTCGGACGACGAAGCCCAGGTCGCGGTGTATCCCGGCGCGGACGCGGTCAACCGGATCGCCGAGTCGCTCTGCTCGGCGACCTTCAACTCGAACGTCGTGCCCGGGGCGCAACGAGCCTCGCTGACCTGGCGGGCCGTCGTGCCGACCGAAGCCGAATGGAACCGGCCGCCCAACGAGGACGACCCGAGCTATTCACGCGGCTACTACTGCCTGCTCGCCAAGACCGACGGCAGCCAGATCCCCGCGCAGATCACGACCAAGGTCAAATAGCTCACAGAGAGTTTGCGCCGAGTTCGCCTTCGCCGCGGAAAATCTCCCGCATTCGGCGGGAGCGACCACGTCGGCAAGGGGTTCGGCGCTGGCAGGAGGTACCTTCACAGCATGTCCACTCCACCCACCGCAGCGCCGGGAAGACCGTTCGGGCGCGTGCTCACCGCGATGGCCACCCCCTTCGACGCCGACGGCGCGCTGGACCTGAAGCGGGCGCAGGAGCTGGCCGAACACCTCGTGGAACTGGGCAACGACGGTCTCGTCGTGAACGGCACGACCGGCGAGAGCCCCACCACGACCGACGCCGAGAAGGCCGAGCTGGTCCGGGCCGTCGTCGAGGCCGTCGGTGACCGCGCGACGATCGTCGCCGGGGCCGGCACGAACAACACCGCGCACAGCATCGAGCAGGCGAAGCAGGCCGAAGCCGCCGGCGCCCACGGCATCCTCGTCGTCACCCCGTACTACTCGCGGCCCAGCCAGGCCGGGCTCTACGCGCACTTCACCACGGTCGCCGACGCCACCGAGCTGCCGGTGATGCTCTACGACATCCCGCCGCGCTCGATCGTCCCCATCGAGGTCGACACGCTGCTGCGGCTGGCCGAGCACCCGCGCATCCTCGCGGTCAAGGACGCCAAGGGCGACCTGATCGCCGGCTCCGAGGTCATCGCGAACACCCAGCTCGCCTACTACTCCGGTGACGACGGCCTCAACCTCCCGTGGGTCTCGGTCGGCGGCACCGGCGTGGTCAGCGTGATCGGGCACGTCGTGGCGGGCCGTATCCGCGGCATGATGGACGCCTACGAGTCCGGCGACACCTCCACCGCGCGCACCAACCACCGCGGCATGCTGCCGGTCCTGCGGGCGATGTCCCGGGTCGGCGGCGTGGCGTTCTCGAAGGCGGCCCTGCGGCTGCGCGGCTTCGACATCGGTGACCCGCGGCTGCCCATCGTGGCCGCGAACGACGAGCAGCTCCAGGCGATTTCCGCGGATCTCGCCCAGGGGGGCGTGCCGCTCGGGGAAAGCGCCGCCAGTGACTGGCATGGTGCACGAGTGGCACAAGCAGATTCAGCGGCGGCCTACACGGCGCCGACCTCACATACCAGCGTAGGGACCATGCCTCGGTGAGTTCATTGCCAACCGGACCCGGACCGACCACCCCACCGCCCGCGCTGCCCGAAGGCGCCTTGCGCGTGGTCGCGCTCGGCGGGATCGGCGAAGTCGGCCGCAACATGACCGTCTTCGAGTTCGGCGGCCGTCTGCTGATCGTCGACTGCGGGGTGCTCTTCCCCGAAGACGACCAGCCCGGCGTCGACCTGATCCTGCCCGACTTCCGCGCGATCGAAGACCGCCTCGAGGACATCGACGGCCTCGTCCTCACCCACGGGCACGAGGACCACATCGGCGCCGTCCCGTTCCTGCTGCGGCTGGTCCCGGACCTGAAGATCTACGGCTCCCGGTTCACGAACGCGCTGCTCGCGGCCAAGGCCAAGGAGCACCGGCAGCGGCCGAACCTGATCGAGGTCCGCGAGGGCGAGCGACGCAAGGTCGGCGAGTTCGACCTGGAGTTCTTCGCGGTCAACCACTCGATCCCGGACGCGCTCGCGGTGGCCATCCGCACACCCGCGGGCGTCGTGCTGCACACCGGCGACATCAAGCTCGACCAGCTCCCGCTCGACGGCAGGCTGACCGACCTCGCCGGGTTCTCCCGGCTCGGCGACGAGGGCGTGGACCTGTTCTGCGTCGACTCGACCAACGCCGAGGTGCCCGGGTTCGTCATGCCGGAGCGCGACATCGGCCCGGTGCTCGACGACGTCGTCCGCAAGGTCGGCCAGCGCGTCATCGTCGCCTGCTTCGCGAGCCACGTGCACCGCGTCCAGCAGGTGCTCGACGCCGCCGTGCGGCACGGCCGCCGGGTCGCCTTCGTCGGCCGCTCGATGGTCCGGAACATGGGGATCGCCGCCGACCTCGGGCTGCTGAACGTGCCCGACGGCCTGCTGGTCAACCTCGACCAGGCGGGCGACCTGCCCGAGAGCAAGGTGCTGTTCGTGTCGACCGGTTCGCAGGGCGAGCCGCTGTCGGCGCTGTCGCGGATGGCGCGCGGCGAGCACCGGCAGATCTCGATCCGCGCCGGCGACACCGTCGTACTGGCCAGCTCGATGATCCCGGGCAACGAGACCGCGGTCTTCGGCGTCGTCAACGGCCTCACGCGGCTCGGCGCGAACGTCGTGCACCAGGGCAACGCCAAGGTGCACGTGTCCGGGCACGCGTCGGCGGGCGAGCTGCTGTACCTGTACAACGCGGTGCGCCCCAGCAACGTCATGCCGGTGCACGGCGAGTGGAAGCACCTGCGCGCCAACGGCGAGCTGGCCGTGCGCACCGGTGTCGCGCCGGAGAACGTGGTCATCGCCGAGGACGGCGTCGTGGTCGACCTCGTCGACGGCAAGGCCACGCGGACCGGCCGGGTCGAGGTCGGGCACGTGTACGTCGACGGCCTCTCGGTCGGTGACGTCGGTGAGTCGACGCTGTCGGACAGGCTCGTGTTGGGCGAAGGCGGTTTCATCGCCATCACCGTCGCCGTCGACACCAGCACCGGCCGCGCGGTGACCCGCCCGACGGTGTCCGGGCGCGGGTTCTCCGACGACCCGAAGGCGCTCGACGCCGTGCTCCCCATGGTGGAGATGGAACTCGCCAGGACCGAGGCCGAGGGCATCACCGACACGCACCGCATCGCGCAGGCCGTGCGCCGCGTCGTCGGCCGCTGGGTCGCCGACACCTACCGGCGCCGTCCGATGATCGTGCCGACGGTCATCCCCGTCTAGTCCCGAACGCGCGTGAAGGCCCCCTTCCCTCGGCTCAGCCGAGGGAAGGGGGCCTTCACGCGCGAGTGGCGGCTGCGAGCAGCAGCGCGAAGGCGACCGTGAGCGCCTGGCCGAAAAGGGCGTTGCGGGCTTTGCGCTGTTCCGCACGAGTGGGCCGGTTCATCACGAATTTCCCCCGGTTTCGAGTGCTTTCCTTACCGGGCAAGTGTTTCGCGCGCCGCGCCTGGGCACCTCCCGCCTCGGTGGGGTCTTTCTCCGCCGAAAGTCGCGGCCTTCCCCTAGGGGTGGGGTCGGCGTACCCTCGGACGCTCCTCGAGCCCCCTGCCGGGAGAGTTCATGGGACGCCACGCCACCGCCCGGACTCGAAAACGGATACTCCTCCCGTTGCTGGTGACCGTGCTCGGCGCGGCCACCTGGGTCGCCGTGGCGATGGCGAGGTCCGAGCCCGGCTGCGAGCCCGTGCGGGTGGTCGTCGCGGCGTCGCCCGACATCGCCCCCGCGGTCACCGAAGCCGCCCGCGCTCTCGATCTCGCCTGCATCGCCTTCGACGTCCAGGCAAGGGAATCCCACCAGGTCGCGGCCGAGCTGTCCGGGGCGGCGTCCCGGCCGCAGGCCTGGATCCCGTCCTCGACGCTGTTCCTGGGAAAGGCCGGCGGTGTGCCCCTCTCCGGACCGTCGATCGCCAGTTCGCCGGTCGTGCTCGCGGTCGCGGAGCCGGTCGCGCGAGAGCTCGGCTGGCCCCGCAAGCCGCTGACCTGGCCGGAAGTACTCGGCCACACCGGAATCGTCGCCGGCATGCCGGACCCGGGAAGCGATCCCGCCGGGGTTTCCGCGCTGGTGGCACTCCGCGAGCTCACGAAGGACGCCTCCGCGTACGTGGCTTCGCTCCGGAAATTCTTGCCCACCACATCGGGCGCGACGGTGTTCCCAGCGGCCGAGAACGCAGTGCTGCGGCACAACTCCGCCCTTCTCGAAGGCGAGACCGCGTCGGTGGCCGTGTACTCGTCCGCCGCTCCCGCGCTCGACTACCCGTTCGTCGAGGTCGAGGGAGCGACCGCGCAGCAGGGCAAGGCCGTCGCGGAACTGAAACGCGCGCTGCTCCGCGGTGCCGCGACCGGCCCGAGGTCGGAGCTGCGCGCCGCCGGCGGGCAGGCGTTGCGGCTCACCGAAACCGATCAACGCGTCGAGGCACAAGGACAGCGCAGCGCCGAAATCCCGGACGCCGCGGAGGTCGCCAAGGCACTCAGCCAGTGGGCCGCGGTGAACGCGAGCGCCCGGGTCCAGGTGCTGATCGACGTGTCCGGTTCGATGAGCGCGCCGGTCCCGGGCACGGGCAAGTCCCGGCTGCGGATCACGCTGGAGGCGGCGGAGAACGCCTTGCACCTGTTCAGATCCACGTCACAGGCCCGTTTTCTGGCCTTCGCGACCAAAGTGGACGGTGACCGCGACTACCGGGAGATCCTGCCGATGGCGCCGATCCGTCAGCAGCTGGCCGCCGTCGACCGGTTGCGCGCCGTCCGTGCCGTGCCGGACGGGCAGACCGGGCTGTACGACAGTGTCCTCGACATCTACCGGCTGGCGCACGAGGAATGGGAGCGGGGGAAGCTGAACCTCGTCATCGTGATGACCGACGGCCGCGACACCGATCCCGGTGGCATCAGCCGCGAGAACCTGGTGGCGGAATTGGGAAAGCTGAGCGACCGGGACCGCCCGGTGCCGTTGATCGCCATCGGGATCGGGCCGGAGGCCGACGAGACCGAACTCCGTCAGCTCGTCGCGCCCGCCGGCGGCCAGGCCTTCCTCAGCCGTGATCCCGCGAGGATCGGAGAGGTGTTCTACGGTGCTCTGGGCCGGATCGCCGGCGCTGGATGAAGTAGACGCCGAGGATCACCGCCAGGCTGATGAGGCTCAGGTACAGCTGGGCCCGCGTGTCCCCGTCCACGAACAGCATCGACGCGACCACGGCCAGCGTCCCGGCGAGCGTGAGCCAGCTCAGCCAGGGGTAGCCCCACATGCGCAGTTTCAGCCGTTCTGGTGCCTCGGCCTCCAGGCGGCGCCGCATCCGGAGCTGTGAGCCGGCGATGATCGCGTAGACGAACAACGCGACCGCGCCGGCGGAGTTGATGATGAAGTAGAAGATCTTGTCCGGGGACACGAAGTTCATCACCACGGCCACGTAGCCGACCGACGTGGACACCAGGATCGCCTTCCACGGCACGCCGCGCCGGTTCGTGTCCGCGATCCACTTCGGCGCCCAGCCGTTGCCGCGCAACGCGAACAGCATGCGGGAAGCGGTGTACAGACCCGAATTCAGCACCGACAGCACGGCCGTCAGCACCACCGCGCTGACCACCGTCTCGGCGGCGGGGATGCCGAACCGGCCGAACGCGGCGGCGAACGGGCTCGTCGTCGTGGGGATGTCGCGCCAGCCGGTGATCATCACCAACAGCGTCACGGAGCCGACGTAGAAGACGATGACCCGCCAGACGATCGACGAGGTCGCCTTGCGCACGGCCACTTCGGGCTCGCGCGATTCGGCGGCGGCGATGGTGACGATCTCCGCGCCGAAGTAGGAGAAGATCACGATCACCACCCCGTGCACCACCGAGAACGGGCCGTTGGCCAGGAAACCGTCCTGCGCGATGTTGCCGACCGAGAACGATCCGCCGGGCCACGCCCCGAGCACGAACAGGACGCCCACCACCAGGAACACCACGATCGTGGCGATCTTGACCGACGCGAGCCAGAACTCCGTCTCCCCGAACGAACGGGCCGAGGCGAGGTTGGTCGCGGTCAGCAGCAGCATCAGCACGAGCGAGAAGATCCATTGCGGCACAACGGGAATCCACGTCTGCAGGATCTTCGCCCCGGCGACGGCCTCGAACGCGACCACGCCGACCCAGAAGTACCAGTACAGCCAGCCGACCGTGAAGCCCGCCCAGCCGCCGAGCGAGGTCCGCGCGTATTCCATGAAGGAGCCCTGCGACGGCGCGGCCGTCGCCATCTCGCCGAGCATCCGCATCACCAGCACGACGATCAGGCCGCCGATGGCGTAGGAGAGGACGGCCGCCGGGCCGACGGTGTGGATGACCGCGCCGCTGCCGATGAACAGGCTCGCGCCGATGATGCCGCCGAGGGCGATCATCCGGACGTGACGTTGCCGCAGGTCCGGGCGCAGACCCGCCCGTTCGGAACCGGCTTCTGCACCCATTTCGCGGTTACCTCCTGTCGGAGTGACGGCGGATCGCGGGATTGTCGCACCGCGAGGCCAGGAGGAAAAGTGTTTGCGCAACCCCAGGTGAACAGGCCGATGTGGACTCTGCGAACCTAGGCACCTCCACCGCGCGTTCCGAGGAGCTCTTCGATGCCGCACGCCGTCCTCCGGTTCCTGCCCGCCGTCGCCCTGGCCGCCGCGCTCGCGGGCTGCTCGGACGAGGCACCCCAGTCGCAGACGGCGCCTCCGGCGTCATCACCGGTGGCGCAGCAGGCCGCCGTCCCGTTCAACGACGCCGACGTCGCCTTCGCGCGGCAGGCCCTGGCGCACCATCAGCAGGGCATGGATCTGGCTTCCCTGGCGGAAAGCCGCGCGTCGAACGAGCAGCTGAAGGCGCTCGCGAAGCGGGTCATCGACACGCACGAACCGGAGATCGCGCGGCTGTCCGGGCTCATCGAGGCGTGGGGCCAGCCCGCGCCGGACGACCCGAACCTCGAACACGTCCAGCGCGACGGGTACATCAGCCCGGGTGACATGGCGGCGCTGGCCGGACTGTCCGGAAAGGACTTCGACCGCCAGTTCGCCGCGCGGCTGCTGCGCCAGCGCGAAGCGGGCGTCCGCATCGCCGACGCCGAAACCCAGCACGGCCGCAACCCCGACGCCCGCGATCTCGCCGCGACGACCTCACGTTCGCAGCAGCAGGAGATCAGCGACCTACGGGGCTTCCAGCAGGGTTGAGTCCGTCTGGACCACGTTCGAATTCAGCTGGACGATGTACGCGCCGGTCAGCAGCACCACCGCGCCGGCGGCTTGGATCCAGCTGAGGGCCTCGCCCAGCAGCAGCCAGGCCGCGGTGGCGGCGATCAACGGCTCCACCAGCCCGACGACGCTCGCCACCGGCGCCGGAAGATGGCGCAGCGCCGCCATGCCCGTCGCGTAGGCGAGGACGGTCGCGATCAGCACCAGCGCGATCAGCAACGACCACACCGGCGGCTCCCACGGCCCGAACGTCGCAGGCGTGTCGAGGATGCCCCACGGGATCGTCCACGGCGGGGCGACCACGCACACCAGGACCGCGCCGATCGTCATGCCCCAGGTGACCATGCCGAGCGGATCGCGGTCCGCGACGCCACGTTCGCCCAAGAGGAAGTAGCCCGCCGAACAGACGGCCGCGCCCAGCCCGGCGAGCAACCCGAGGACGTCCAGGCTGAGCCCCTCCCAGACCTGCGCGACCAGCATCAACCCGGTCATCGCCAGCGCGATGCCCGCCCACATCACCCTCGGCAGCCGCACCCGGCGCACGAACCGCACCCACAGCGCGATCAGCACCGGAGAGGTGAACTCGAGCAGGATCGCGATGCCGACCGGGATCCGGCCCGCCGCCAGGAAGTACATGAGCTGGACGCCCGCGACACCGAGGGAGCCGTACGCGAGCAGCAGCGGCCACTCGTTCTTCGTGACTTTGAGGAGCTTCGGCCGGAAGACGGCGACCAGCGCGAGCAGCACGATCGCCGACAGCCCGATGCGGATCGCCGCGACCTGCTCCGGTGACAACCCGGCTTGCATCGCCGGTTTGCCCAGCACACCCGAGGTCCCGAAGAAGAGCGCGGCGAGCAGGATCAGCGTGATGCCCCGGCCGCGGTGTGCGACGTGCTGGCTGGGGGCGGCGGCGAGTTCGGCGGTCACGGCCGGAGGGTAGAGGCCGGGTGGCGGCGGGTCGACCCGTTTTCCCAGCGGCTGGGCTTCCCGGAATCCGGCCCACTCACCACATCCGGCACCGGATGGCCGGAATCGCCTTGCCGCCCACGGTCACCGACGTCGCGAAAGCCACTTTCGGGACATCAGACGTCGCGAAAGTGGCTTTCGCGACACGTCGCCACCGCGAGCGGTCAGAAGGAGGTGCCGCCGTCGGTCCAGTCGGTCTGGGCGAAGTCCTCGTCGTCGACGGGGGCTCGACGCGGTTTGCGGACCGGTTCCGGCGGCGGGGGAGCGGCGACCGGCTGCTCGGGCTCGGTGGCTTGGGTGGCTTCGAGGGCCTGGGGTTCGGGCGTGCCGTTCGGCCAGACGCAGGGGGAGGTCGCGCCGACGTAGAACTTGCCGAGGTCGTTCGCCTTGATCGACATGTCGAAGGCATCGCCGGTGTTGCGCGCGAAGACATACTGATCCGTCGGCCGGGCGTCGGTCAGGATCTTGAAGGCGTTCGCTTCCCACCACCGAGTGATCGCGGTGAAGTGCTCGGCGAACCGCGCGGAGTCCAGGCCGACGATCTCGTAGGTCGCCGAGATCTCGAAGCGGCCCAGCGGTCCCTTGTCGGTCGGATCGGTGCATTCCGAACGGTTCCGCGTGAACGGCTTCAATTCGGCGTCGGCGGGCAACGCCGACAACGCGCCTTGGATGTACTGCTCGACCTTGTCGCGAGCCTGCTGTTCGGTGATCGTCGATTCCATGTCGTCCCCACCTCCAGGGGAACAGGCCGCCGAGAACATCAGCGAGGCGAGGATGAATGTGAGTGCCCGGTTCACGTCGTCGGTTTCCCGGCGATGATCTGGCCGAGATTGTTCAGCGACGGGTTGTTGTCTTCCCAGTATTCGCTGTGCGCCTCCGTGCTGTACCCGCCCCACCCGTCCGTGCCCGGCGCCGACGTGAACACCTGCCCGCCGAAGTCCGCGTCGGTCGGGTCCTGGCCGAGGATCGGGTCGTACCCCGCGATCTCGACATTGGCCAGGTTGATCATGTCGTGTTCGGCGACCGTCGCGTGCACGTGCTTGCCGATCTCGTCCTGATTCACCCCGTCGAGGTGCAGTTCGCTCACATCGTGCGCGCCGACGCCGGGGCTCGCCACGAAGACGAGTTCGTCCGCGGCGAGGCCACCGTCACCGGCCGCGTGCCCGACGACGGTGGTGCCGTAGCTGTGCCCCAGCACCGTGTTGTGCGACGGCGGTCCTTGGTGTGTTTCCCGCAGCCCGTCTTGGAACTGCGCGAGGGCCGCCTTGCCCCCCTCGGCGTACTTGTCGCTCGCGGCGTCGGTGAGCTCGTCCGGCGCGTCGTAGCCGAGCCAGGTGATCACGGCCGTCGAGGGCGAGCCCGACGTGGTCGCCGCGGCCCACATCTTGTCGGACCGGTTGAGATCGCCGCCGATTTTCGACAACTCCGAACCGGTCCCCGGCACGTACGTCGCCACGTTCGCGGCGGTGTCGGGATTCCCCGCGGACACGATCGCCTTCCCGTCGCCGCTGGTGGCCAGTCCCAGCAGGAACGCCTGGGGGTCCGACCGGTCCAGCCGCTGTCGGATGGCTTCGAGTCCCCTGAGTTTGGGGTCGCCTTGGAGCCGCGCGATCTCGCGCGCGAGGACGGCGCGGTTGGCGGCGTCGCGGTCGGCCGCCGGGATCCCGTCGAGATTGCCGACGAGACCCGGATTTCCCTGCAGCAGAGCGACTTTCGCCGTATCAGACAGGCTTGCCCACCAGGCCTTGTTATCGCCCGGGGTGCCGTTCTCCGGTGGGCCGATGATCGACAGCCCGCTTTGCGCGGCTCCGGCGTCGGCCGCTTGGGCGAGCGTGCCGCCACCCTGTTCGGTGATCTCGCCACGCAGGGCCCGCCGCAGGATCTCGGCGAAATCGGCGTCGACGTCGGCCGCGCGGCGCAGGCCCTGTTCGACCCTGTCGGCCAGTTCCGCCATCAGGCGGGTCTGGTCCGGTCGTGGAACGCCGACGGAGATCTCGCCACCGGCGCCGATGGCCAGGTCGTGCCGGTGGGCCAGTTCGTCGGTCTCCCGCACGAACGCGACGATCCGGTCCAGCGCGATCTGTACCTCGTGAGCGCCTCGCCGGACCGCGGCAGCCTCGGCGACGAGCCGTTCCAGGGTGGAGGTCAGCGACGCGCCCCGTGTCGACGCGGCGGTGGCCGCGTCGCCGGTCCAGCCCGGGAAGCGGGCCATGGCTTCGACGTCGTCGTTCGCGGCGATGATCTTGGTGCAGCCGTCGTTGAGCGCGTCGGCGACGCGGCCGATCGCGGCCGGATCCCAGCGGCGCACGTCTCCCCAGGTGAGCATCAGACGGGAAGTTCCCGCGACGCCGCCAGTTCGTTCGAGCGGTAACGCGCGGCCGCCGCGCCGAGTCGTGCGGAGTAGTCCGCGGTGTTCTCGGCCCAGCCGGGCACCGCGCGGCCCCAGGAGTCCGCGAGCAAGCGGGCCGCTTCGCCGGACACACCGCCAGGCAGACCCGCCGCGACGCCGGAAAGCGCGGCCGCCAGGTTCACCTTCCCGACGTCGTCCGACGCCCGTTTCGCCGCGCTGGACGCCGCGCCGATCGCCGCCAAGGCCACCTCGTACCCGCCGGTCATCCCGCTTCCTCCCCATAGCGTGACGCTGTGTGACCACACTATGACGCGGGAGCCGGACGCGCGGTTCCCTTCACCCGTCCTTGAAAAGACCGTCGGCGACGTAGCGCGAAACGGTGGCGAGGCGCCGCCCCTGCAGCCGGAGGGCGTCCAGGGCGAGATCGTCGGGTTCGGCGGATTTGCGCGAGACGAACGAACCGCCGTACGGATTGCCCGATTCGAGCAGCCGCGGATCGGTGTAGCCGAGCGGCAGGACGATGGCGCCCCAGTGGTAGAAGATGTTGTTCGTCGCCAGCACCGTCGCTTCGAGGCCGCCGTGCGCGGTGGAGGCGGTGGTGAACGACGTCGCGACCTTGTTCACCAGCTTTCCCTTGGCCCACAGGCCGCCGGTACTGTCCAAAAAGGACTTCAGCTGGGCGGCGGGACCGCCGAAGCGGGTCGGGCTCCCGGCCGCGAACCCGTCGGCCCACTCCAGGTCTTCCAGCGTCGCCGTCTCGTGGTGCGGCCCCGCGTCCACCCACGCCTGCCAGCGTGGATTGCTCGCCACCGCGCCGGGCGGGGCGGTTTCGGGAACCGTGCGGACGCGGACTTCGGCCTCGGCCTCGCGGGCGCCGTCGGCCAGCGCCGACGCCAGTTTCGCGGTGTTGCCGGTCGCGCTGTAGTAGACGACGAGGATGCGGGTGCTCACGTCCGCCGACCTTAGGCGAGCGTGAGCACCCGTCTCAGGATCCGGACTCAGTACTTCTTCCAGGGGCTGACGGTGTCCGTCGGCCGCGTCGGATCGTGGAAGCGCGGCTTGTCCAGTTCGTCGCGGCGCAGCGGGACGAGACCGTCGGTGATCGCCTGCATGATCTTGGCGTGCGCGCGGACCCCCGCCCCCGGCCGCTCCGGCTCGACCTCCGACAGGTCCACCGGATCGCCGAAGTGCACCTTGAACCGCGGCCGCCGCATGGGCGCGCTCAGCCCGGACTTCGCGAGCGGCACCAGATCGGCGGGGCCGTTGACGGTCTCCGTTCCCCAGTACACGGCTTCGTGCGCGCCCCACTGGCTGATCGGGATCACCGGCACCCCGGCGGCCAGCGCGAGCCGCGCCGCGCCGGTCTTGCCGCGCTCCGGCCACAGGCCGGGATCGTGGCTGATCCGGCCCTCGGGATAGACGATCAGCGGGTCGCGGGTGGCCCGCAGGGCTTCGGTGGCTTCGGCGAACTGGCCGATGGCCGTCGACGCCTGTTTGCGGTCGACCCGCAGGTGACCGCTGAGCCGCAGCGCAGGGCCGATGACCGGCGCGTCGAGGATGCCGCCCGCCAGCATGAACCGCGGATTGATGCCGATCCGCTTGCAGGCGGCCATCAGCACGAACGCGTCGAAGACGCCGATGTGGTTGGCCGTCATGAGCAAGGGCTTCCGGCGCAGTTCCGCCGAAACACCGCCGGTCACGGTGAGCTTTCCGACGAAGTTGACCAGCCCCCGGTCGATGTTCAGCATCGTGCGCCAGATTGCCGGGGCGCGGCGAGCCGAATTCTCATCCTGATGCAGCGCGAACATGGGGCAGAGCATGTCATGGCCCGCTTTTCACCCGGATGGCCGCTCAAGCTGTGACCTGAGACGAATGTTCCGGATGTGCTCCGAGTGGCAGCCGGGGCTGGAGGGTCGAGGCGGTTACCGTGGAGACATGGCTAGCGGGTCGACGACCAGGAAACGGAGTACGGCGCGAAGCGGCGGCAGCAAGGGGCCGGCGCGAAAGCCGCGTACCCCGGCGAAGCCCAGGTCAACGGCTGCGAGGAAGCCCGCTCCACGGCGTCCGGCGCCGCGGAAGAAGTCGTCCGGCACGTTCGCGAAGGGCGTGCGCGGCACCTGGAACCTGCTCGCGAAGGGCCTCGGCACCCTCGCGCGGACGGTCGGCCGCGGCCGCGAACTCGAACCCGAGCACCGTCGTGACGGTCTCGCGCTGGGCCTCATCGCCCTGGCGCTGGTGATCGCGTTCGGGGTCTGGTGGCGGGCCGCGGGCCCGATCGGCGGCTGGGTCGAGGTCGGTGCCCGCTCACTGCTGGGCGCCGGGGCCGTGACGCTCCCGCTGGTGCTGACCGTGGTCGCCGTCGCGCTGATGCGGTCGGAACCGATGCCGGAGGCCCGGCCGCGGATGGTCATCGGCACCCTGCTGGTGGTGCTGGCGGTGCTCGGCCTGCTGCACATCTTCACCGCGCTGCCCGAGACCAACGACGGCCGGATGTACGCCGGCGGGGTGATCGGCGCGTTCTCCGGTGGCCTGCTGACCATGGGGGTCACCACGTGGGTCGCCGTGCCGCTGCTGGTGCTGGCGCTGCTGTTCGGCACGCTCGTGTTCACCGGGACGCCGGTCCGGGAGATCCCGCACCGCCTGCGGAACTGGGGTCTCGACCCCGAAGAGATCGAAGAGGCCGAGGCCGAGCGCAAGGCCATCCACGAGGAACGCGACGCCGTCACCGAGGCCGACCCGAAGTCGGTCCGCCTGCGGAAGCCGTCGCGACGCCGTCAGGCCACGGGCGACCAAGAGGGCGAGCAGCTCGACATCGAAGCCGCGCTGGCCGAAGCGCCGACGCCGCTGCGCCCGCCGAAGCCCGCACCCAAGCCGGTCGAAGAGAAGAAACCGAAGAAGGCCGAGGCACCGCTGGCGGTCACCAGGACCGTCGAAGGCGACTACCAGCTCCCGCCGCCGGACCTGCTGAAGCTCGGCGACGCGCCGAAGTCCCGCAGCAAGGCCAACGACGCCATGATCGAGGCGATCACCGGCGTGCTGGAGCAGTTCAACGTCGACGCGCAGGTCACCGGCTTCACGCGGGGCCCGACCGTCACCCGGTACGAGGTCGAACTCGGCCCCGGCGTGAAGGTCGAGAAGATCACGGCGCTGACCAAGAACATCGCCTACGCGGTGGCGACCGACAACGTCCGGCTGCTGGCGCCGATCCCCGGCAAATCCGCCGTCGGTATCGAGGTGCCGAACTCCGACCGCGAGATGGTGCGCCTCGGCGACGTGCTGCGCGCGCCGTCGACGGTCAAGGACAACCACCCGATGGTCATCGGGCTCGGCAAGGACATCGAGGGCCATTTCGTCACCGCGAACCTGACGAAGATGCCGCACCTGCTGGTGGCGGGGTCCACCGGTTCCGGTAAGTCGAGCTTCGTGAACTCGATGCTGGTGTCGCTGCTCGCGCGGTCGACGCCGGACGAATGCCGGATGATCCTGATCGACCCGAAGATGGTCGAGCTGACCCCGTACGAGGGCATCCCGCACCTGATCACGCCCATCATCACCCAGCCGAAGAAGGCCGCCGCGGCGCTGGCCTGGCTGGTGGAGGAGATGGAGCAGCGCTATCAGGACATGCAGGTCAACAAGGTCCGGCACATCGACGACTACAACAAGAAGGTGCGCTCGGGCGAGATCACCGCGCCGCCGGGCAGCGAGCGCGTGTACGCGCCGTACCCGTACATCATGGCGATCGTCGACGAGCTCGCCGACCTGATGATGACCGCCCCGCGCGACGTCGAGGACGCGATCGTCCGGATCACCCAGAAGGCGCGGGCCGCCGGTATCCACCTGGTGCTGGCGACCCAGCGGCCGTCGGTCGACGTCGTGACCGGCCTGATCAAGACGAACGTGCCGTCGCGGCTGGCGTTCGCGACCTCGTCGCTCACCGACTCGCGGGTCATCCTCGACCAGCCGGGCGCGGAGAAGCTCATCGGTATGGGTGACGCGCTGTACCTGCCGATGGGTGCCGGGAAACCGGTCCGCATCCAGGGCGCCTTCGTCGGCGACGAAGAGATCTCCGCGGTGGTGAACTTCGCCAAGGAGCAGGCGCAGCCGGACTACCAGGACGGCGTCACCGCGGCGAAGGCCGGCGAGAAGAAGGAAATCGACTCCGACATCGGCGACGATCTCGACGTCCTGCTGCAGGCCGCCGAGCTGATCGTCACCTCGCAGTTCGGCTCGACGTCGATGCTGCAGCGGAAGCTGCGCGTCGGCTTCGCCAAGGCCGGGCGCCTGATGGACCTGCTGGAAAGCCGTGGTGTCGTCGGGCCTTCGGAGGGCTCGAAGGCGCGGGACGTGCTGATCAAGCCGGAGGAACTGGAGTCGGTGCTGTTCATGATCCGCGGTGGCGGGGACGCGAACGGCGGCGACGTCTCGGACGACTGAGGCTTTCGAAGGACCGATGCAACGGACCGGAGCCTCCGCTACGTCCAGAGCACGTGGACCTCAAGAAGCTGCTCGTCGTCTTCTGCGCCCTGGTCGGCCTCGCCTGCGGAGCCGGCAGCTCCGCCGCGCGCGAAGAACCCGCCGCGAGCCGGGCGCCGGTGGTCCAGCCCGCGCCGGTACAGCGGCCTGTTCAAGACGCCGTCGAGCTGGGGGAGACCGTCGACCTCAAGGCCGGTGAAACGACCGAGGTCGCGTCGAAGGACGTCAGCATCCGCTTCGCGCGCCTGGTGTCCGATTCCCGCTGCGCCGAGGGAATGGTCTGCGTCTGGGAAGGCGAGGCCGTGATCGAGCTGGCGCTGGCCGAACCGGGACGCGGTGAGCGGACGACGGCGGCCCTCGCCTCCACCGGGCGTGGGGGCAGGCAGTCCGTCGAGTTCGCCGCCTGCCGGGTGGACCTGGTCGCCGTGAGTTCGGGGGGCGACCAGGTCACCCTGCGGGTGTCGAAGGCTTAGCGAGGGACGTGCTGTCTCACCGGAGCGCGTTGCCCCAGCCGTCGAGGTACGCGACCTCCGATACCGGCACCCGCGCCGCCGGTTTGAAATCCGGCACGGTCGTGTAGGCGACCGGCAGCAGCCCGACCTGCGTGACATCGGCGGGGATGCCGAGGATTTCGGCCGCCTCCGCCTCGTGGGTCAGGTGGTACGTCGTGAGCGTCGAGCCGAGGCCGCGTGACCGCAGCGCCAGCTGGAAGTTCCACACCGCCGGGAAGATCCCGCCGTAGAAAGCGGCGTCGGCGGCGTTGTCACCGCTGGGCCTGCCGGTCAGACACGGGATGACGAACACGGGCACCCGGTCGATCACGTCGATCAGGTGCTGACCCGACGCGAACGCCCGCGCCACCGAAGGCTCGTTGATCGCCTCGCCCAGCGCCGCCGCGTTCGTCTCCAGATATGCCTTCCCGACCCGCCGGAACAGCTCCGACAGCCGGTCCTTCACGCCCTGATCCCGCACCACGAGCCATCGCCACGCCTGCTGGTTGCCCGGCGTGGGCGCCTGGAGCGCGAGCCGCAGGCACTCTTCGATCACCTCGGGTTCCACCGGCCGGTCCAGGTCGAGCTTGCGGCGCACCGCGCGCGTCGTGCTGAGCAGGTGGTCGGTGACCGAGGTGTCCATGAGCCGCCTTTCAGAGATGTTGCGCGAGGAAGCGGTCGATCAGTTCGCTGATCGGTTCGAGGTCCTCTTCCAGCGCGAAATGCCCGGTGTCGAAGAGGTGAACCTCCGCCGAGGGAACATCATTCCGGAACGCTTCGGCGCCCGCAGGGACGAAGAACGGGTCGTTGCGCCCCCACACGGCGAGTACGGGCGGCTGGGCTTCGCGCAGCCACGCCTGGAACTTCGGATAGGCGGGCGGGTTGTTCCGGTAGTCCCAGAACAGGTCCAGCATCGCCTCCGCCCGGCCGGGCAGGCCGAGGAAGTACTGGTCCAGCAGGTGGTTCGCGGGATCGATGGTCTCCGGATCGCGGGCACCGCTGTACTGGAACCGGATCTGCTCCGGTTCGAGGATCGCCTCGAATCCACGCCGCGCCTCGGTTTCGTCGGTCAGGGACGGGAAGTCCGGCATCGCCGGACCGAGCCCTTCGACGTAGGCGTTGCCGTTCTGCGTGATCAGCGCCGTGATCTGGGACGGGCGCGAGACGGCCAGCCGCAGGCCTGTCGGGGCGCCGAAATCGAAGACGTAGAGCGCGTAGCGGCGCAGCTCCAGCGCGTCCACGAAGTCGCCGACCACTTCCGCGAGCCGGTCGAAGGTGAACGTGAAGCCCTCGGGCGTGACGGTCTGCCCGAAGCCGGGCAGGTCCGGCGCGACGAGCCGCCACCGGCCGGCGAGACGGCGCATCAGCCGCACGAACTGGTGTGAGGACGTCGGGAAGCCGTGCAGCAGGAGCAGCACGGGTGCTTCGGGGTCGCCTGCTTCGCGATAGAAGACCTCGACGTCGCCGAGTTTGACGGAACGGTGCCGGATGACGGCCATGACACTCCCTAATGGTTAAAACTGTCTTGAACCATTAGTACCTGATAGTGTCAAGGCATGCTCGATCTCGACTCGCTTCCCGGTGACGATCTCGCGGTGAACCTCGCCGACACCGTGATGCTGGCCGTCTCCCCGCCGATCGACCTGCTCGACGGCGGTCACGCGAAGTTCTGGGCGACCCAAGCTTTGCCCGAAGGTGCCCGGCCGCCTTCGGCCGAGCAGACGAGGCGCCTCCGTTCAGCGGTGCGTGAACTGCTGGAGGCGACAGTGGCCGCGCGGGAGCCCGAGGCGTGGGCGGTGGAGCGGGTCAACGCGGCCGCGGCCGCCGTCCCGACCAGCCCACGGCTCACCGCCGACGGCGCGAAGACGTCGTGGCATGGCGAGGACGGCGGCGAGATCGCGCTGGCCGCCGTCGCGGTCGCGGCGATCGACCTCGTGTCCGGGCCCCGTGCCGCTCAGCTGCGGCGATGCGGCGCGCACGACTGCTCGATGCTGTTCGTGGCGGCCAACAGCAGGCGGGTGTGGTGCACGCCGTCGCTCTGCGGCAACCGGGTCCGGGTCGCGCGCCACGCGAAGAAGGGCTAAAGCTCCAGCAGCATCCGGCTGTTGCCCAAGGTGTTCGGCTTCACGTACGGCAGGTCCAGGAACTCCGCGACACCCGGGTCGGCCGAGCGCCGCATCTCCTCGTAGACCTCCTGGGTCACCGGGGTGCCGTCGATCTCGACGAACCCGTGCCCGGCGAAGAAATGGGTCTCGAAGGTCAGCACGAAGAGCCGCCTCAGCCCGATCTCGCGGGCGAAATCGATCAGCTGCGCCACCAGCGCGTGCCCGATGCCGCGCCCCCGGGAGTCCTTGTCGACCGCGATGGTGCGCAGCTCGGCGATGTCCTCCCACAGCACGTGCAGCGCGCCGCAGCCGAGCACGTCGTCACCGTCTTCGACGACCCAGAACTCCTGGACGCTCTCGTAGAGGGTGACGAGTTCCTTCTCCAGCAGCACCGTCCCGGCGTCGGAATCGACCAGCGCCTTGATCTTGCGGACGTCCGCGATCCTTGCCCGGCGGACGGTGGGGCGGCGGTGCGAGAGAGGGTCTGAGGGCACGTCCACCATTAAGCCATCCCCGGCGCCCCGGCCGGCCGAGGGCTCGCCCGAGCGAGCGATCGCCGACCCCGCGAACAGGCCAGCTACCCTAAGGCACGTGCCTTCTCCCACCACTGATCCTGTCGCCACCCGTCGCGTTTCCTTGTTGACCCTCGGTTGCGCCCGCAACGAGGTCGATTCCGAGGAACTCGCCGGACGGCTGGCGGCGGGCGGCTGGGAGCTCGCCGCCGAGCCCGAGGACTCCGACGTCGTGGTGGTCAACACCTGCGGCTTCGTCGAGTCGGCCAAGAAGGACTCGGTCGACACGCTGCTCGCGGCGTCCGACACCGGCAAGAAGGTCGTCGCCGTCGGCTGCATGGCCGAGCGCTACGGCAACGAGCTGGCCGAGAGCCTGCCCGAGGCCGACGCGGTCCTGGGTTTCGACCACTACGCCGACCTCGCGGAGCGGCTCGACGACGTCGTGGCCGGCCGCAAGGTCGAGTCCCACACCCCGTCCGACCGCCGCAAGCTGCTGCCGATCAGCCCGGTCCAGCGTCCGACGGCCGCCGAGTCGGTCGAGGTGCCAGGGCACGCGCAGCACGGCTGGGGCCCGCGTGTGCTGCGGACCAGGCTCGACACCTCCCCGGTGGCCGCGCTGAAGATCGCGTCCGGCTGTGACCGCCGCTGCTCGTTCTGCGCGATCCCGTCGTTCCGCGGGTCCTTCGTGTCCCGGCAGCCGGACGAGATCGTCGCCGAAGCGATGTGGCTCGCGGAGAACGGCGTCAAGGAGGTCTTCCTCGTCTCGGAGAACTCCACCTCCTACGGCAAGGACTTCGGCCGTGACGGCGCCCGCGCGCTGGAGCTGCTGGTCCCGCGTCTGGCCGGGGTGCCGGGGATCGAACGCGTCCGCGTCTCGTACCTGCAGCCCGCCGAGACCCGTCCCGGCCTGGTCAAGGCCATCGCGACCACGCCGGGCGTCGCCGACTACTTCGACCTCTCCTTCCAGCACTCCAGCGAGACCGTGCTGCGCCGCATGCGCCGCTTCGGCTCCACGGACTCGTTCCTCGCGCTGTGCGACCAGATCCGGGAGTACTCGCCCAACGCGGGCATCCGCACCAACGTCATCGTCGGCTTCCCCGGCGAGACCGAGGAGGACCTCGCCGAGCTGGAGCGCTTCCTGACCGGCGCGCGGCTGGACGCGGTGGGCGTCTTCGGGTACTCGGACGAGGACGGCACCGAGGCCGAGACCTTCGACGGCAAACTCGACGAGTCCGTGGTGGCCGAGCGGGTCGCGCGGATCTCCGCGCTGGTCGAGGAGCTGACCTCCCAGCGGGCCGAGGACCGGATCGGCGATTTCGTCGACGTCCTGATCGAACAGGCCGAGGACGGCGAGGACCCGATCGGCCGCGCCGCGCACCAGGCGCCCGAGGTCGACGGCGAATGCGTCCTGATCGAGACCGAGGACCTGCCCAAGCTGGCGGTGGGTGACTTCGTGCGCTGCGAGGTCGTCGACTCCGAGGGTGTCGACCTGATCGTGCGGCCCGCGCCGCCCGAGGCCGACCGGTGAATGCCGCCCCGAGCGACGCCGGGGCCGGTGAGGGGACGGGCGGTGAGCACGCCCGGGTCCCCGAGGCCACGCCGGTCCCGACGCTGAACCTGGCGAACCTGCTCACGATGTCGCGGCTGGTGCTGGTGCCGCTGTTCGTGCTGGCGCTGTTCACCGGCGACGGGGCGGACACCTTCTGGCGCGCGATCGCCACCGCCCTGTTCGCGATCGCGTCGTTCACCGACCAGGTCGACGGCTGGGTCGCGCGCAAGTACGGGCTGATCACCGACTTCGGCAAGATCGCCGACCCGATCGCGGACAAGGCGCTGATCGGCGCCGCGCTGGTCGGGCTGAGCGTGCTCGGCGAACTGGGCTGGTGGGTCACCATCGTCATCGCGATCCGCGAGATCGGCGTGACGCTGCTGAGGTTCTGGGTCATCCGGCACGGCGTCATCCCGGCCAGCCGGGGTGGCAAGGCCAAGACGCTCGCCCAGATCGCGGCCATCACGGCGTACCTGCTGCCCTTGCCGGAGGCCGCCGAGCCGGTGCGCTGGGTGCTGATGGGGCTCGCCCTCGTGCTGACCGTCGTGACCGGGCTCGATTACGTCGTGCGCGCGGTCCGGCTGCGCGCGGCCGGAAGGCGTGCCGCGGGCGCATGAAACCTGAGACCTTGATCACTCACCTGATCGAGCGGCGGGAGACGGTGGCGACGGCCGAGTCGCTGACCGCCGGGCTCGTCTGCGCGACGCTGACCGAGGTCCCCGGTTCGAGTGCCGTCGTCCGAGGTGGACTGGTGGTCTATGCCACCGACCTCAAGGCGAAGCTGGCCGGCGTCGACGAAGACCTCCTCGCCGCGCATGGCGCCGTTCATCCCGAGGTCGCGGCGCAATTGGCCGCCGGCGCACGGGATCGATGCGGCGCCACGTGGGGCCTGGGCCTGACCGGCGTCGCGGGTCCGGACGGGCAGGACGGCGTCGCGCCGGGCACCGTCCACGTCGGCCTCGCGGGCCCGGGGGTGCTCACCGTCCGCACACTGGACTTGAGCGGTGATCGAGCCGCGGTCAGGGCCGGGGCGGTCTCGGGGGCGTTCGCCCTGCTGGGGGAACATCTCGCATGATCGCCGCGTTCGCCCTTGGCGTATTGCCGTGTCAACACCTGCGCCCGGGGCACCGCTCTGGGTAACGTAGGGGGTAGTCAGTCCTGGAAGGGAGGCGCGTGATGACCGTGCTGTTGCGCGAGGCGATCGGCGACCGGCTCCGACACGCCCGCACGAACCAGCGTCGAACGCTGCGGGACATCTCCCGCGCCGCCAGGGTGAGCCTCGGCTACCTGTCCGAGGTCGAGCGCGGGCAGAAGGAGGCGTCCAGCGAGTTGCTGGCGTCCATTTGCGAGGCCCTGGACCTTCCGCTGGGCGAACTCCTGCACAAGGTCGCGGCGGACGTCTCGGCGATGGACAACGTCGAGGTCGCCCCGGTGGACGAGAAGGTCGAAGCGGGCAAGCGGCGCGCTCCGGAGCGGGAAGGCGCCGAAGCGGGCGAGCTCGAAGGCGGTCGCCTGGTGTCCGAGTTGATCGGCAACGACCTGGCCGACCTGCGGATCTCGCCGCCGCCGCGGATGAGCCCCGCGCTGCGGACGACGATCTCCGCACCGAAGATGGTCGCCGCCTAGCGACGCTGTGAACGGCAAGAGGCCCCAGGCAGTCCGCCTGGGGCCTCTTCCGTCAGTTGTCGAACGTGCCCGGCTGGTAGGAGCCGCCCTTGGTGTGGGTGATGACGAGCAGCCGGTTGGCCGCGTTGATCATCGCGACCAGGTAGACCAGCGCGGCGACCTGGTCGTCGTCGTAGTGCTTGCGCAGCTGGGCCCAGGTCTCGTCGGAGACGCCCTGGTGCGCGTCGGCGATGCGGGTGCCTTCCTCCGCGAGCGCCAGCGCGGCCTGCTCGGCCTCGGTGAACACCGTGGATTCGCGCCAGGCGGCGACCAGGTTGACGCGGACCGCGGGTTCGCCGGCGGCCGCCAGGTCCTTGGCGTGGGCGTCGACGCAGAAGCCGCAGCCGTTGAGCTGGCTGGCCCGCAGGGACACCAGCTCCTGGGTGACCTTCGGCAGGGTCGAGCCCTTGATGGCCACACTGACGTTCGCGAAGCGCTTGCCGAGCTTGGCGCCGAGTTCGTTGCTGTTCAGATCGAAACGGGAATCCATGGTCTCGTCCTCTTTCGTGGTCGTGTGCTGAACCGGACGACCACCAGATGCCGGCGGCCCGGCGCCGCTGACAGCATCAGATCGTGACGTGCGTCACGGCGATGACGTGTCAGAAATCGAGGGGACGCGGCGTCTGGTGGGGACACCCGCGCCGAGAACAGGAGCCGTCCATGTCCGACACCGCCACTGAGGCGTTCGTCGCCCACCGGAATCTGCTGTTCACCGTCGCCTACGAGATGCTCGGCTCGGCCGCCGACGCCGAAGACGTCCTCCAGGAGACCTGGCTGCGCTGGTCGGGCGTCGACCTCGGCACCGTGGAGAACCCGAGGGCGTACCTGGTCCGCATCACCACCCGGCAGGCGCTCGGCAGGCTGCGCACGCTCGGCCGGCGCAAGGAGTCCTACGTCGGCCCGTGGCTGCCCGAACCCCTGCTCACCAGCCCCGATGTGGCCGAAGACGTCGAACTGGCCGACAGCGTCTCGATGGCCATGCTGCTGGTGCTGGAGACCCTCACCCCGACCGAACGCGCGGTGTTCGTGCTGCGCGAGGTGTTCGACGTGCCCTACGCCGAGATCGCCGAAGCCGTCGGCAAGACCCCGGCCGCGGTCCACCAGATCGCCCACCGGGCGCGGGCGCACGTCGCCGCGCGGAGGCCCCGTGGTGCCGCGTCGCCCGGCGAGACGAAGGGCGTGCTCGACGCGTTCCACCGCGCGGTCCGGACCGGTGATCTGCAAGGACTGCTCGACGTCCTGTCGCCGGACGTCGTCTTCCTCGGCGACGGGGGCGGAGTGGCGCAGGCCCTGCTGGAGCCCGTGGTCGGCGCCGCGCTGGTCGCGCCGCTGCTCGCCGCGAGCCGCCCGGTGCGGGACGACGCGGCGACGATGCGGACGGCGCAGGTCAACGGGTATCCCGCGCTGATCCTCCGGCTCGGTGACGAGGTCGACACCGTCGTCGCGCTGCGGGTGGAGGACGGGCTCATCACCGGGCTCTACGCCGTGCGCAATCCCGAGAAGCTGTCACGCATGGACGAGGAGACCGCGCTGCGCCGCTGACGGAGGGTGAACCCGAAACGTCGTGGACGTCACAGTCAGGGGGATCCCTGAATTCCGTCGGGGTCGCCTGGAACGCGGGACGCCGACCTGACACGATGGAACTCAACGCCGGGGTCGGGACGTTGCAACATCACAGAGGGGACGCCCCACCTCGAGGTAACAGCCCGTGGGATGCGAGAAGGCAGGCGGAGGAGATGGCCAACCCGTTCGTGAAGTTCTGGAAGTACATGATGGCGGCGTTCTCGTCGAAGATCGACGAGCACGCCGACCCGAAGGTACAGATCCAGCAGGCCATCGAGGAGGCGCAGCGCAACCACCAGGCGCTGACCCAGCAGGCCGCCTCGGTGATCGGTAACCAGCGTCAGCTGGAGATGAAGCTGAACCGCCAGCTCGGCGACGTGGAGAAGCTGCAGGCTTCGACCCGCCAGGCGCTGGTGCTCGCCGACGAGGCGCGTGCCAAGGGCGACGAGCAGAAGGCGACCGAGTTCGAGAACGCGGCGGAGAGCTTCGCCGCGCAGCTCGTCACCGCCGAGCAGAGCATCGAGGACCTCAAGACCCTGCACGACCAGTCGCTTCAGGCTGCGGAGCAGGCGAAGAAGGCCGTCGAGCGCAACGCGACCATGCTGCAGCAGAAGCTGGCCGAGCGCACCAAGCTGCTCTCGCAGCTGGAGCAGGCGAAGATGCAGGAGCAGGTCTCCGCCTCGCTGAACCAGATGAGCCAGCTGGCCGCGCCGGGCAACACCCCGTCGCTGGAAGACGTTCGCGACAAGATCGAGAAGCGCTACACCACCGCGCTGGGCTCGGCCGAACTCGCACAGAACTCCGTCCAGGGCCGGATGATGGAGGTCCAGGCCTCCACGACGCAGCTCGCGGGGCACTCGCGGCTGGAGCAGATCCGCGCGTCCATGAAGGGTGACTCCGTCGCTCAGGTGACCGACGGCAAGACCGCCGCCGCACCGGCGAAGGGGTCGAGCTCCGCGGACATCCAGCGTGAGATCCAGGCACGGGTTCAGGCCGAACAGGGCAAGAACCCCGCCTGACACACCAACGGGAGCCGGTCCCGCACCCCGCGCGGGTGCGGGACCGGTCTCACCAGAAGACAGGGGAGAGGGCAATGGGCCAGGGCAGGCGCAAGGACTTCGGGGAGTTCACCGCCAAGCTTGAGAAGCACATCGAGAAGCTGCCCGACTACGCCCAGCGCGCGCAGGAGAAGCTGCAGCGCTACATCCCGCCCTCCGAGCAGGGTTCTTCGCCGCGGCCCGCTCCGCCGGCGCCGCCCCGGCCGCGCCCGCAGGTGCCCGCCATCCCGAAGATCTCCCAGCAGCTGACGTCGATGGCCGCGGGCCAGATCCCGGTCGTCGCCGACGCGAAGGCGAAATGGGCGCGCTGGAACGAACCCGCCGCCAAACTGGAGCGCCGCAAGCGCCGCACTTCGCGGGCGCTGACGTTCTGGATCCTCCTCACCTTCCTTTGTGGACTGTTCGCCGTCGTCGCGGGCACCGGCCTGTTGAAGGACGGCCAGGCCGACGTCCTCCAGGCCATCGCGGGCGGCGCGTTCGCCGTCATCTTCGGCACCTTCGGGGTCAAGTCGGGGCTGCGGTTGCGGGAGCTCAAGCGCACCGTGCTGCCCGCGGCGCCCGCCGCTCCGCCGCCGCTGCCTCCGGCGCGGTCCGTCGCGCGTGAGCCGATGGAGCGCCTCGCCGAGAGCGAGGCTTCGCTGGCGGAGCTGCTTCGCCAGCTTTCGCAGCCGACGTCGCTCGGCACCATGCCGGTCTCGGAGATCGCCGTCGCGGACGCCCGGACCACCGCCGCCGAGGCGGCTCAGGCCCTCCGCGGGCTGGCCGGCCGGATCCAGGCCATCGAACGCGGACGTGACGCGGCACCCGAGCGGGAACGCGGCGCTCTCGACGCCGCCGTCAAGCAACTCCGCGAGCAGCTCGACGACGGTCTCGACGGTTACGGCGGTCTCGTCGCGGCCGCCGGCCACACCGTCGCCGCGAGCTCGGACGGCATGACGTCGTCCAAGGAACAGCTCTCCGACGCGACCGACAAGCTCGCCGGCCTCGCCATGGCCCTGCGCGAGCTGTCCTGACGCGCGACTCGCGTGATCAGAGGCGTAACTCGCGTGTTTGGAGGCGTAACTCACGAGTTACGCCTCCAAACACGCGAGTTACGCGTTCGATCACGCGAGTTACGCAAACGGGTAGGCTCTGAGCAGGCGCTTTCCTGGACCATCGTCTCATTCGTCGTCGCTAATACTCCATTGCGTAACGACATGCTCACTGTGTGATACCGAAACGCTCGCGTAACCCGAAACCGCTGGTGAGGGCGACTCGCGATGCCTAACGTTTCCTCCATGCACGCAGTGCTCTTCCCAGCTCGGGCCTGAACCCAGCCCGCGTGAGCGGGCGTTCCAGGGTGGGGGACCGGACACAGTGGATCTCGCAGTGGTCTTTCTCGTCCCCGCCGAGGAAAGGACGCCCAGTGACGACGCTCCCCCCGGAACCAGAACCGGCCCCCGCTCCTCCTCCCAGTGCCTATCAGCGCGTCATCGCCGCCTACGACCGGATCGTCGAGGTCGACCGGCCCGACGTCTGGATCACCTTGCGCCCCGTGGAAGACACCCTCGTGGACGCGAAGGCGGTCGACGAACGTCTTCGCGCGGGCGCGGACCTGCCGCTCGCGGGGACGTTGGTGGCGGTCGCCGACGCCATCGACGTCGCCGGCGCCACCTCCGTCTCGCGACTGACCGCGGCCGGCGCGGTCGTGATCGGCAAGACCAACTGCGACCGGTTCGGCAGCGACCTCGAACACACCCGCAGCCCGTATGGCGCCGTGAGCGCCGCGCTCAACACCGATCGGGTCTCCGGGAGCGCGAGCAGCGGCGCGGCCGTCGCCGTCGCGCTCGGTCTCGTCGATCTGGCGGTCGGCACGGACACGGCCGGCGCGGGCCGGGTTCCCGCTTCCCTCAACGGGATCGTCGGGTTGAAGCCGACATTGGGGCTCGTGCCGAAGACCGGCGCCGCGCCGTGCGGCGGGATCGCCGTCTTCGCCCGCAGCCTCACCTTGGGACAGCGCGCCTTGGGGCTGATGACCGGTCCCGACGGGATCGACCCGCTTTCCCGCGACTGGCCGCCGGACGTCCGGCTGTCCGCGGGCGACCGGCCGCGGGTGGCGATCCCGGGTTCCGACACGCTCACCGGCCTGTCGCTGCAGTCCCGGTCCGCCTTCCTCGGCGCGGTTTCCGCGCTTCGGGCGTCCGGCGCACGGGTGGAGACCGTGGAGGTCTCGGCGTTGCTGACGGTGGGCGGGTTGATCCACGACGACGGCTTCACCGCCGACCGGGTGCGTGTCGCCGAGGCCGGGATGCTCGCGCTCCGGATGCTGTCGGAGTACGACGCCCTCGTGCTCCCGACGGTCGCGGATCATCCCTCGGTCGCCGAGGCGCTGTCCGATCCGGACGGTGTCGCGAAACGGCTGGAGCGGTTCACCGCGTTCGTCAACCTGCTCGACCTCGCCGCGGTCACGGTGCCGTCGTCGCCGTCGGATCTGGGGCCGTACGGGGTTTCCGTGGTGGTACGGCCGTTCGACGACCAGGTCGCCATCGACCTCGCCGCCGTGCTCACCGACGAGCAGGCCGATTTCCCTTATCCCGCACCGGGTGCGGATCTCGTGGTGTTCGGCGCGCACCTGCGCGGCCAGCCGTTGAACGGAAGCCTGGTCGCCGCGGGGGCCCGGTTCACCGGTCTGGTCCGGACCGGCGAGGGCTATCGGATGTTGTTGCTGCCCACCGATCCACCGCAGCCGGGAGTCGTGCCGGTGAGTGCCACGGGCGAGCACACGATGCTTTCGGGTGAACGCTGGCGGCTCTCGCCCGCCGCGCTCGGTGCCTTCGCGGCGACGCTGCCCGCCCCGTTCGTCCTGGGCCGGATCCGGTTGGAGCACGGGGAAACCCCGCTGGCGGTCCTGTGCGACCAGGCCGCCGCGGCGACGGCGACGGAGCTGACGAGATACCAGTGCTGGCGTGCCTACCTGAGGTTCGTCAGTACGGCCGGGCCGCGAGACCTCGGGCGACCCGCTTGACCAAGCCGGGACCGTGCAGGGCGAAACCGGTGTAGAGCTGGACCAGACCGGCGCCGGCGTCGAGCATCCGGGCGGCGGCGCCGGCGTCGAAGATCCCGCCGACGCCGATGATCGGCAGCTCGCCGCCGGTCTCGTCGTGCACGAACCGCACCACCTCGACCGAGCGCGCGGTGAGCGGGCGGCCGGACAACCCGCCCGCCTGCTCACCGACGGCGGCCTCCGTCGGGGCGATCCCTTCGCGTGACAGCGTCGTGTTGGTCGCGATCAACCCGGCGACACCGTGGTCGAGGCAGACCTCCAACAGCTCCGCGAGCGCTTCGTCGGTGAGGTCGGGGGCGACCTTCACCAGCACCGGCGTCGGCTTCGCATCCCCGGCGAGTTCGGCCGAGGTCTTCCGCAGCTCGGCGAGCAGTTCGGCCAGCGCGGACTTGTCCTGCAGCGCCCGCAGCCCCGGCGTGTTCGGGGAACTGACGTTGATCGCGAAGTAGTCGGCGTACGGGTACAGCGCCCGCAGCGAGAACCGGTAGTCCTCGACGGCTTCGTCGAGCGGGGTCACCTTGGACTTGCCGATGCTGATGCCGAGCGGCACGGGCGGTTTCCCGGTCGCGGCGAGGCGGGCGGCGAGCGCCTCCGCGCCCTCGTTGTTGAAGCCCATCCGGTTGATCACCGCGTCGGTCTCGGCGAGGGTGAACAGCCGCGGTTTGTCGTTGCCCGGCTGCGGATACCGGGTGACCGTGCCGACCTCGACGAAGCCGAAACCGAGCGCGGGCCAGGCGTGCAGGGCGCGGCCGTTCTTGTCCATCCCGGCGGCGAGGCCGACCCGGTTCGGGAAGCGGAGCCCGAGGAAGGTGACCGGATCGTCCGTCCGGTAGACGCGGCCGAGCGCGGCGAGCGCGGGGGAGACCCGGCTCAGCCTGGCGAGCGAGCCGATGGTGCGTTCGTGCACGGTTTCGGGGTCGCTGCCGGAGACCCGGTAGAGGGCGGGACGGACGATCTTGTCGAAAAGCACGGCCCCATCATGCCTGGTGGCCGACGTGCCGAATGATCCCGCTTGCCTTAGGCCCGTGGCGACGCCTTCCCCGGGCCGAGACGGACGTCTCACGGTGCCCGAAGGCGTATCACGCGTGCGTGGAAGCGGAACTCGCGTGATTGGAGGCGTAACACGCCGGAGGCCGAGTTTCGGCCTTGATCACGTGCGGCTCGCCTTCCACTCGTCTTCGAGCATCGCGAAGACGAGTTCGTCACACCACTCGCCCTTCACGATCTCGTTCTCCCGCAGATGCGCTTCCTTTTTCATGCCGAGGCGTTCCATCAGCGCGGCGGACGCGGTGTTGCGCCCGTCACAGCGGCCGATGATCCGGTGCAGGCCGAGGTCTTCGAACCCGAGCCGAAGCACCTCGACGGCGGCCTCCGCGGCGAGCCCCTTCCCGTGGTGATCGGGATGGAAGACGAATCCGATCTCGCCCTGCCGGTGCTCGCTGCTGAGGTACTCGAGGTTCAGGTCGCCGATCAGCTGTCCGGTCTCGGTCAGTTCCGCGGCCACCGCGAGGAACTGGCCTTCCTTCGACAGGGTGCTGCTGTGCACCCGTTTGGCGAGCGCGGCGGCGGATTCGGCCCGGCTGCGCGGGCCCCAGTAGAGGTAACGGGCGACGTCGGCGCGGGACTGGAAGGAGTTGAGTTCGTCGAGATCCGCCGGCGTGAAGGCACGGAGGGTCAGGCGCTGGGTGATGATCGGGAAATCGGGCCTCAGCATGGTGTCAGGCTATCGAGTCGGAGAGGTTCCTGGGGGCGGAACCGCGGCGGACGGTCCTTCGGGGCGACGGACGGCACACCCCGGAAATAGGGGTACCCCCGAGGCGGCTCCCGGACGCCGGAATCGGCGGCCGGGCCCGAGCCGGACCGGTGCTCGGGAACCTCGGGGGCCCGGTGACTGCCTGGTATTCGCTATCAGGCATCACGCGAAGCAGAGACGACGAGCCGAAGGTGGCTCCAACTTGCGTTGTATCGCTGCTCTGAAGTCCTACGCGTGGGGTCCGCTAGCGGACAGCCACCTCACGAGTCCTGTTGGAATACAACTTTGGACCACCTCCTCTCTCGTGTACCGCCACGCTATGCGAGGAGTTCGGGGTCCTGCAACAAGATTTCTTCGATCTCCGTCACCAGGACGGTCTTGTCCGCCGACGGCAGAAAAGAGGCGTCCACGGCATTCTTCGCGAACAGGGCGATTTCGGCCGCCGTCAGGCCCAGGGCCTCGGCCACCGCCACGTACTCGCCGTCGAGGGTGGCGCCGAACATCGGTGGGTCGTCGGTGTTGAGCGTGACCAGCACACCGTGATCGAGCAGCCGTCGCACGGGATGCGCCGCGATCGACGCGAACTGCCCGGTCCGGATATTGGAAGTCGGGCAGACCTCCAGCGGGATCCGTTGCAAGGCAAGGTATTCCATCAGCGCCGGGTCGGTGTGCGCGCCGACGCCGTGCCCGATCCGCTCCGCGCCGAGATCGTGCACCGCCGACCAGACAGTGGCGGGCCCGGTGGTCTCGCCCGCGTGCGGGACGCTGTGCAGCCCCGCCTCCCTGGCCGCGGTGAAGAACGGGGCGAACTGCGCCCGGCCGACGCCGACCTCGGGGCCGCCGAGCCCGAAGGAGACCAGTCCTTCGGGGCGTTCGCGGAGCGCGAACACGACCGTCTCCCGGCCGGCCACGACGCCCTTCTCGCCGGGAATGTCGAAGCACCAGGCCAGCTCCACCCCGTGGTCGGCCCGTGCCGCGGCCCGCCCGGAGGCGAGACCGGTGAGGAGATCGTCCGCCGGCATGCCGTCGAGGACGTGGTTGTACGGCGTCACGGTCACCTCGGCGTAGCGGGCGTTCTGCGCGGCCAGATCGGCCGCCAGCCCGGTGACGAGGGTGTGGATGTCGCGGGCGTCGCGCACCAGCGACGTCACCGCCAGGTAGTTGCGGAGGAAATGCGGGAAATCGCGGAAGGTGAAGAACTCGGCGAGCGCCGACGGCTCCGTCGGCACCCCCGCGGACGGGCGGCGGCGGGCCAGTTCCAGCACCGTGGGCAGGCTCGCCGAACCGACGAGATGGACGTGGAGTTCGACCTTGGGCAGGGCGTGCACGAACGCGCGCAGCGCCGTGCCCGTGAGGATTCCGGGCATGACAAAGCTCCCTGAGAGTGAAGAGAAAGGTGACGTGCGGAGGGAGCGGGCGGCTCAGGGAGCGAGGTCGCCGCGTTCGGTGTCGGCCCCGTAGAGCGGGAGCTTGAACAGCGTCACGAGACCAGCTTAGCCGCTCGGGGCGGGCCCGGACTGGCATTTCGGGCAGAACCACGTCGGCCTCGCCTGGTGCCCGGCGCCCTGGGGCGCGACGCGAAGCCGTCCGCCGCAACGGAAGCAGCCCTGCTTGGTCCGCTCGTAGACCCAGTGCTCGCGGCCGCGGCGCAGATCGCCGGTGGTGGTCTGCGAGGTGCGCCACGCGTTGCTCTTCAGTAGCTTCCGGCCGAGCGCGACGACCTTCGCCGGGTCCACTTCGGACACCGGGGTCCACGGCGTGACGCCGAGCAGGAAGCACATCTCGACCTTGTACATGTTCCCGATCCCGGCCATGATCCGCTGATCCAGCAGGGCATCGCCGAGTTCGCGGTCCGGATCCGCGGCCAGCGCGGCCGCCGCCCGCTCCGCGAGCTCGTCCGTCCATTGTGGATCGAGCAGGTCCGGGCCGAGATGCCCGACCAAGCGGTCTTCCTCAGCCGTGGGCACGAGTTCCAGGTCGTGCACGCGGAAACCGATCGCCTGCAGATCCTCGGTGGCCAGGATGACCCGCGCCTGATGCGCCGGATGCCGCCAGCGCGCCCCCACCCGGTAGACGTCCCACTTGCCGTCCATGCGGAGATGGCTGTGGAGGGTGAGGTCTCCGGAGAGGCGGGTCAGCAGATGCTTGCCGACCGTGCCGACACCGAGCACGTCGCGTCCGGCGAGATCCGTCGTCGCCAGCTGGGGGACCCTGAACTCGCCCCGCAGCAATGTCTTGCCCGCCAACGCCTTGTCGAGGACCTTGCCGGCGAGGAAGACGGTGTCGCCTTCGGGCATCGGACGTCAGCCCGTGCCGGTGTCGCTCAGCTTGGCGGGTGCCTCGGGCTCTTCTTCGCCGCGGACGCGATGCCGCCCGGCCCGGCTCGACCGCAGGACCTTCGCGAGCACCATGTTGAAGGTGAGCGCGATCTCCTGCGCCCCGGGGGAATGCCACTCGTGGATCGGGCTGCACGCGCCCTGTGCCTGCTGCACGGCGAGCCTGTCCGGGATGGCGGTCGGCATCACCAGCGGGCCAAAGTTCTCCCGCAGCTCGGCCACGCGGAACTGGTGCTCGTAGGAGCGCACGCGGAGCTTGTTGACCACGACGCCGATCGGCCGCAGCCCCGGGTTCTGCTCTTCGCGGATCTTCTCGATCGCGTCGAGCGCGCGGCGCGCGCCGGAGACGGCATACATCGTCGGCTCGGTGACGATCAGGGCGCTGTCCGCGGCCACCAGCGCGGAGCGGGTCAGCCTGCCGAGCGACGGCGGGCAGTCGAGGATCACCAGTTCGTAGGGTTCCTCGCGCAGCGGATTCGTGTGCAGCTCGTCGAGCGCGCGGGAGAGGTTCTCCAGGCGGCGGCTGTCGGCGTCGGGCTCGTTGAGCATCTCCAGCTCTTCGGCGCCGACGAGGACGTCGATCTGGTCGCTCCACACGCTGGGCGCGATCGCGCGTTCGAGCACCGAGCGCACCGGCGTCTCCAGGACGTCGGCCAGCGTGCGATCGGTGAAGGGCGGGTCCAGCGAGGTGGTGGCGTTGCCTTGCGGGTCGAGGTCGGCCACGAGAGTCCGGGCGCCCCTACGCAGCGCGGCGGACGCGACACCGAGGGCGACCGTCGTTTTACCGACGCCACCCTTCAGGCTGAGAACAGCGACCGTGTGCACTCGATACAGCCTACGGGCAGTCGGCGGGGTGGCTCCGTGGCAAGGTGTCGAACACCGCATCGGACTACACCCGGCGGGCCGGCGAAGGCGGGCATTACCCTGTGCGTTTATGAAGACGGACACCGTGGCCACGCGGGGATCGGGGGCGGTTCGCCGGGTTCTCGAAGCAGAACTCCGGGCCGCACGGGCGCGAGGCGCACAACAGCCGCACGTCGTCGACGTCGGCGGCGGCAGCGGCGGCTGGGCGGTGCCGCTGGCCTCGGCGGGTTGCCTGGTGACCGTGGTCGAGCCGAACCCCAACGCGCTGGCGACCCTGCGCCGCCGCGCCGAGGAAGAGGGCGTCTCCGGCAGCATCACGGTGATCGCCGACGACTCCGACGCGCTCGGCGCCCACGTCGAGGCGGGCTCGGCCGATCTCGTGCTCGCGCACGGGCTGCTCGAAGTCGTCGACGACCCGGCGCTCGTGCTCACCGCGCTGGCCGCCGCGGTGCGCCCCGGTGGCGCCGTGTCGGTGCTGGTCGCGAACCGCCACGCCGCGATCCTGCAGCGCGCGCTGGCCGGACGCCTCGGGGAGGCGCGGGAACTCCTCGCGGCCGAGAGCGGCGTCCTGGGTGGCGGCCGGGAGACCGTGCTGCGGCGCTTCGACGCGGAGGGCCTCCGCACCCAGCTGGTCGAGGTGGGGCTCGAGGTGACCTCGCTGCAGGGCGACGGTGTCGTGGCGGACTTCGTGCCCGGTGGGGTGCGGGAAGAGGACCTGGCGGAGTTCGAGCTGGCGGCGGCTTCGGTCCCGCCGCTGCGGGACGTCGCCAGCAGGCTGCACGTCCTGGCCCACCGTCCCTGACCACTCACGGGACCGTCGGTGGTCCGAGCGCTGGTGATCCCCGGTCCGGTCGGTGAAGGCCTGGGGGAGGGGTGTCGCGAAAGCCACTTTCGGGACATCAGACGTCTCGAAAGTGGCTTTCGCGACATGCTCGCCAGAGCGGGTCGTGCCGGACATGGCCGACGTTGGGAAAGCCACTTTCGCAACCCTCAACGTTGCGAAAGTGGCTTTCGCAACCCCCTGCCAAGCCCGGCACCCACCAGGACCTCACCAGTACAGGTGCGCTCCGAAACGCCACCCGTGCACCCGCGGTAGGTACACAAGACACCCTCGGCCCCCACGTCCCTGACCACTCACGAGACTGTCGGTGGTCCGGGTTAACGTCCGGGGGTGGGGAGAAACGCTGAACTGCCCGGCGGGATGGCCCGCTACCGCGTGACGACCGGCGCCACCACCTGGCCCGATGACACCGGCTGCGGCCTGCTGCACGTCGACATGGACGCCTTCTTCGTGTCCTGCGAGCTGCGCACGCGCCCCGAGCTGGAGGGCAAACCGGTGGTCGTCTCCGGCGGCGGGCCGAGGTCCGTCGTCGCGGCGGCGAGCTACGCGGCACGCGAGTTCGGCGTCCGGTCGGCCATGCCGTTCTCGACGGCCAAACGCCTCTGCCCCCAGCTGATCTGCATCACGCCGACGCCGGGGCTCTACGGCGAGGTCTCCAAGGGCGTCATGGGGATCTTCCGCGAGCTGACGCCGCTGGTCGAGCCGCTGAGCCTGGACGAGGCGTTCCTGGACGTCAGCGGGGCGCTCAAACGGCTGGACTCCTCGCCCGCGCGGCTCGGCGCCTGGATCCGGGAGCGGGTCGCCGCCGACTTCGGGATCAGCTGCTCGGTCGGCGTCGCGAAGGTCAAGTTCGTCGCCAAGCTGGCGTCCGGGATGGCGAAACCGGACGGCATGGTCGTCGTCCCGGCGGCCGAGACGCTCGCGTTCCTGCACCCGTTGCCCGTGTCGGCACTGTGGGGCGTCGGCAAGCGCACCGAGGAGCAGCTGCGGCAGCAGGGTCTCGACACCGTCGCCGACGTCGCCACCGCTCCGCTGTCCAGGCTGAGGCGGTCGCTCGGGCGGGCGCTGGGGGAGCATCTGTACGCGCTCGCGAACGGGCACGACGATCGCAAGGTCGTCCCGGAGTCGCCGGACAAGTCGATCGGCGCCGAAGTGACCTTCGATGTGGATCTCCACGACCGCGCGGCGCTGGGGCTGGAACTGCTCCGGCTGTCGGAACGCGTCGCCGCCACCCTGCGCCGCCGGGGGCTGCGCGGGCGGACGGTGTCGATCAAGGTCCGGTTCGCGGATTTCAAGACGATCACCCGCGCCAGGACGACCGCCGTGGGAGTGGACGTGGCCCGCGACATCCACCGCACCGCCGTCGAACTCCTGACCGAGCACGCGCCGACGGGCGCAGTCCGCCTGATCGGGGTAAGGGTCGAGGGATTGGACACGGAGAGTGATGGAGAGCAGCTGCTTTTTGAGTCACCCGAACCCCGTTGGCGGGATGCGGAAGTCGCCGCCGACGTCGCGAGGTCGAAGTTCGGGGCCGCGGCGGTGCGGCCCGCGTCACTGCTGACCCCTCGTGACCAGTGACTTAGCCCGCTCGGCCGTCTTCGAGAGAGCCGAGCCGGGTGGTTTCGGGCAATTCGATCCCTACTGGATACGGGATCGGGTAGTCGGACGAGCGCGGGGCTCGTATCCTGGACAGAGACACCCCGCCTGGGGTTGTCTGTTGGGTCCATGACGTTGCGCGGCCCGGCGCCCGCGACAGCTGTGCCGGAGGAGGAAAGATGCCACTCTCCGAGCATGAGCAGCGGCTGCTCGATCAGATCGAGCGCGAGCTCTATGCCGAGGACCCCAAGTTCGCATCCACGGTGCGAGGCACCCGGTTGCGCCGCCCCGCCCGCCGACGGCGTTTGCAGGGCATCGCCCTGTTCGTAGTGGGCGTCGCACTGTTGGTGCTCGGCGTGGTGGTCAACATCCGGGTCGCCGAGATCCCCGTGATCAGCGTGCTCGGGTTCCTCGTGATGTTCTTCGGAGTCATGATGGCCGTCACATCGATTCGGCAAGGAGCCGAAACGGAAGGCGGTAAGGACAGCGGTGGCCCGGGGGCCGGCGGAGGTGGCGGCAAGCCGTCCCCGCGCCGGAGCTCGTTCACCCAGCGCATGGAAGAGCGCTTCCGCCAGCGCTTCGAGGAGCAATAGCTCCCACACACGCGAACATGCCGGCAGGGCGACGCCCTGCCGGCATGTTCGCGTTGTCGTGAGTGGCGGGAACCCGCAGCAAGTACGTGAAGGCCCCCTTCACTGCGTCTAGCGCAGTGAAGGGGGCCTTCACGTACTTGGGCGGCGGGACCGAACGCCCGCCGCGACGCCTACTTGCCTCGCCGCAGCGAGCGCGGGAACAGGCGGCCCTTCCACGACATCGGCGCGTTGCGCTTCAGGCTCTTGCGAACCTCGTCGAAGGCCGGGCCCAGCGTCTGGTCGTCCGCGGGCTGGTCCGAGTACCAGGACCGCTCCACGACACCGATGACCGTCCGCAGACCGGTGCGGCCCTCTTCGTCCAGACGGTGCTTCTCGACGACCTTCCGGCCCGCCACACGCACCGTGTCGCCGTCGGAGAGCGGCAGGCCGCGGTCCGCGCATTCGTCCATCAGCTCGCGCCACGCCGCGTCGGCCGCGGCGGGGGAGCGGGACGCGATCTTCTGCAGCCGCAGCCGTCGCTTGATCTCCCGGATCGCCGTCGGCGTGCCGAGCCCGCCGAGGACGACGACCAGCACCAGCGCGAACCACCACGACACCCACGCCGCCAGGAACGCGAACGCCGCGACCCACAGCCCGATCGCGATCAGCGGCAGCCAGTTCGTCACGTTCTGGTTGTCCAGGAACCCGTGTTCCGGCGCGGGCGAGTCCGGGGAAGAGGACGGCCGCATCAGCGCCCGGTACCTCAACCGCGACCGCGCGATCGCGACCACGGTCAGCGCGGCCGCCAGCCCACCGAGGATCCCGGCGAGGATCGCGGGCCACATCGGCTCTTCCTCCGGCTGGCCCGTGCCGCCGTCCGCGCCGAGGTCGGCGCCGGGGTCACGGGGCGTGCCGGTGGCGGGCGCGCTCGACGCGGGCGCGCTCGGCACTTCCTGGGTGTCGTTCGTCGTGGAGCTGCCGGCGTCGTTCTGCAGGTACGGCGGGACGACCGCGCGTCCGTCGAGCAGCGGGGTCGGGTCGAAGCTGACCCAGCCCTTCGTCTGGAAGTAGACCTCGACCCACGCGTGCGCGTCCTCGGAGGTGATCGACAGGTAGTCGCCCTTCGAGGTGCCGGAGGTGAACCCGATGGCGACCCGCGACGGGATGCCGACCGCCCGCAGCATCACGGCCATCGCGGACGCGTACTGCTCGCAGAACCCGCGTTTGCCGTTGAGGATGAAGTCGGCCAGCGCGTCGGAGTCGGTGGCGTCCGCGGTCTTGGTGTCGTAGACGAAACCGTTCTGCGCGGTGAAGAACGACCAGAGCGCCTGCGCCTTGTCGAAGTTGTTGGTCTCGTTTTCCGTCAGCTGCTTGGCCTTCGCGACCACGCGGGGATCGACCCGGTCGACCTGGGTGAACTGCGGTGGCACCTCGGCCAGCCGGGCGTCGTCGAGCCGGAGCTGATCCTTCGACGGGTTCTCGATGGACGCGGTCTCGGTGTAGGCGGGCGCGTTCTGCTTGGTCGTGGTGAACACGGCGCCGCCGACCGGGTCGTACAGCCAGTTGTCGGCCAGTCCGGTGATCGCCCTCGGCGCGCCGTAGACGGGGAGCCAGTTGTCGACCCAGTTCGTCGGCTCGATCCGGATCTCCCGCGCGGGACCGGAGCCGTCGTCGCCCGGAGCGGGCGGGAGCCCCTTATTGGCCTGCACACCCTGCTGGGCGCGGCCGTTCTGCGCGAGCCCCCAGCCCTTGTTCGGCGTGTACGTGTCGAGGGTGAAGGCGCGCAACAGCCGCTTGTCCGCGCCCATCCCGTAGACCTTGAACAGCTCCACGTTCTCGCCCTGGTCGAGCAGGCCGCGCAGCTGAGTGAACGGCTCGACGCCGAATCCGCCCGCGCCACCGCGGCCCGAGCCGGTCCCGCCGGGCAGGCTGCCGACCGTGCCGACCCCGGTCACGGCCGTGCCGATCACCAGCCCCATCGCGATCGCGGCGGCGACCACGCCGACGGGGGCCGACAACGTGCTCGCCGAGTTGCCCAGTCCGGGCGCGTCCCGGTTGCGCCAGCGGCGATGCCGGTGGTTGCCGTCGACGGCGAGCAGGGCGGCGAACGCGGCCGCGCCGAGCAGGAACGTCCACCACGGCAGCATGTCCTCGGCCAGCGCGGCCGGAACGGCGTACACGCACAGCAGGACCAGGCCGGTCGCGGCGGGCGCGGCGGCGGCCACGGCCAGCGTGTCCACCAGGACCGCGACCAGGCCGATCGCGATGGTGATCAGGCAGAGGATCGGCGGGGTGCCCTCGACCGGCGGCAGACCGACGCGGATCTGCTCGGCCGCCGCGGCGAGGACGCCGCCCAGTTCCCCGAACGCGTCCGGGCCGGGGAAGATCCGCAGGACGCCGCTGGTGGTGAACGCCCCGGTGATCAGCAACAGCAGCACCAGCAGCTGCGCCAAGCCGACGACGATGGTCGGCGCGCGCAGCGAACGCAGGGCGAGCCCGGTCGAGGCGATCAGCACGACGGCGACCAGCAGGTAGCCGAACCACGCCCAGCCGGAGACGACGCCGGTGAGCGAGGTCGAGGCGAACAGCGTGGCGAGCCCGGCGGCGACCGGCGCGAGCACACTGCTCGTCCAGACCGGGGGCGGGGCGGCCGGTCGCGGTTGGGGGGTGTGCGGCCGGGGTGGCGCGGTCGCGGTCACAGGCCGCCTCCGATCAGCGTGCCCCGGCGGGTGGCCGTCTGGCAGAGCTCGGCCCAGACCTGCGGCATGGGCGATCCGGGACCGGCGACGACGACGCCCCAGCCCGCGGCTCGCAGCAGCGCCACCGATTCCTCGGTGGCGGCGGCCCGGTTCTCGGGCCGGTTGACGCCGGACGACCAGCCGGGGGTGTCGAGCAGCACGGCGAGGCTCCGGATCCCGCGCGGGCGGTACCGGGACAGCTCGTGCACGGATTCGTTGCTGACGGTGCCGAGCACCGCGATGAGTTCCTGCCCCTCGGCCGGGTCGTGGCCGAGGGTGATGTCGCGCTGGTGCGCGGGCTGGAGCGCGGCGAGGACGTCGAGCACGACGTTGTCGTAGTGCTCGCCACCCTCGCCGGGGGTGTCGGCCAGGGTCTGGCCGTGCTCGGTGATCAGCCGGACGCGGTGACCGGAACGGCGCAGGTGCAGGGACACCGAAGCGGCGAACGAGACGGCCCATTCGAGGCTCGCCGCGGGGCCGGTGCCGTGGTGCGCCGCCGCGCGGTGGTCCAGCAGCACCGTGGTGCCGCCGCGCCACGGCCGTTCCTCGACGCGGACCATGATCTCGTCGCGGCGGGCGGTCGAGCGCCAGTGGACCTTCCGCAGGTCGTCACCCTGCCGGTACTGCCGGACGATCACGTCCGATTCGCCCTGTCCGGCGTGCAGGCGGATGCTGCCGTCGTCGCCGGCACCGATCCCGGCGCCGCTGGGCAGCCCCCACAGGCCGACCACCTTCGGCACGACGACCAGGCGGGAATGCCCGATCAGCTCACGTTCGAACTCGCACAGCCCGAACGGGTCGGTGATCGTCGCCCGCAGCGGGCCGACCTGCTGGACCCCGCGCAGCACCGGCTGCAGGGGGTAGCGCAGCGCGACCCGGCGGTCGTGGGGGAGGCGTTCGACGACGAACCTCGGCCGCGAACCCAGCGCGTAGGGCACGCCGTCTTCGAGCAGCACCTCGCCCGCCGGGAGCCTGCCGTCACGCCAGAGTTCGAGCTGGACCTCGCCCGGCGAACCGACCGCGACCCGCTCCGGGCGCAGCGAGCGGGCCGCGCCCAGCCGCAGCCGGGTCGCCGAGATGAAGAAGGCGACCAGCAGCGGCAGGGCGATGACGAACACCGCGACGCGCAGCAGATCCCGTTCGTTGAGCACGAACGAGCACACCGCCGCGGCCACGCCGGCGGCGAGGAGGCAGCGGCCGCGTGTGGTCAGGCCGGACAGAGCACGCAGCATGCGCCCTTTTCCTTACTCAGCGGTGGTTCGAGCCCTGCGGAACGGGGACGCGGTGCAGGATCGCGCGGACCACGTCGGTGGCCGATCGGCGGGCGGCGTGCGCCTCCGTGGTGAGCACCATGCGGTGCGCCAGCACCGGCACCGCGACCGTGTGCAGGTCGTCCGGGACGACGAACTCGCGGCCCGAAAGCGCGGCCTGCGCGCGGGCCGCGCGGACCAGCTGCAGGGTCGCCCGCGGCGAGGCGCCGAGACGGATCTCCGGCACCTGACGGGTCGCGGCCACCAGGTCGACGGCGTACCGGCGGATCTCCGGCGACATGTGCACCGACCGCACCGTCTCGATCAGCCGCTGCACCGACTGGCGGTCGGAGACGGGCTCGAGGTCGGCCAGCGGGTTGTGCCCGGCGTGCTCGTCGACCATGGCCAGCTCGGCCTGCTGGTCGGGGTAGCCGATGGACACCCGCGCGGTGAACCGGTCCCGCTGGGCCTCGGGCAGCGCGTAGGTGCCCTCCATCTCGATGGGGTTCTGGGTGGCGATCACCATGAACGGCTCTTCGAGGTGGTATGTCGAGGTGTCGACGGTGACCTGGTGCTCTTCCATGCATTCGAGCAGGGCCGACTGTGTCTTCGGCGAGGCGCGGTTGATCTCGTCGCCGACGACGATGTTCGCGAACACCGGGCCGGGACGGAACTCGAACTCGCCGCTCTGCCGGTTGTAGATGGACACCCCGGTGACGTCGCTGGGCAACAGGTCGGGGGTGAACTGGATCCGGCTGACGGTGCAGTCGATCGAGCGGGCCAGCGCCTTCGCCAGCGAGGTCTTGCCGACCCCGGGGACGTCTTCGACCAGGAGGTGGCCTTCGGCGAGCAGGGTCACGAGCGCGATCCGGATGACGTCGGGTTTGCCGACGAGCACCCGCTCCACGTTGGCGGCGATCCGCCGCGCGGTCTCGTGCAGTTCGTCCAGCGACGCTGGGGCTTCACGGCCGTTCTGCCGGCCGCTGACCGAGGCGGCGCCCGTGGGGTACGGGGCTTGCCCGGTTGCCTGCTCGCCCTGGTGTTCGCCGGGCGTCGCAGACTGGATTCTCGACGTCACTCGACCTCCTGATGCCGCGTGGCTGGATTTCCGCTGGGTCCTCTGCCGGACCGTTTCAGTCCCCCGGGCAGCGGTCAGCCTCCCACGAAGTGTGTCAAACTCGGGCGAACTCGTGGGGGGAACCCCGCCAACCCCAGTCGATGACTCTGTGCAACCGGAGACCTTACCTCGATCGGGTGAGGTGAGCGCGTTTTCAGGTGCTCCCGCTGACGCCTTGTTTTGTCGTATGCTCCGGTGCGAGGTCGCTCGACTACGGAGAGGCGTAATCGCATATGAGCGAGGTGAGTACCGCCAAGCCCCGGTTCGACCTGAGCGGGTTCGCGGTCGCGCCGGAGCTGGCCGCCGACGCCCACGCGAAGATCTCCGCCCTGCAAGACGTGGTCGGCCAGATGGTCCGCGAGGCCAAGGTGCTCGGCCGCACGGTTCCCCTCGGCGGGGGATACGCGGACGAGGTCGGCAGGTTCATGGCGCAGTACGGGATCGGGGCCGAAGGCTCCGCGGTCGAGGCGCTCACCGCGTTCGGCAAGGAACTCGAGGCGCTCAAGAACCGGATCGAGAAGGCCCTGGCGAAGTACACCCGACAGGATGAACAAGCAGCGGCGGACGTGGACTGTGTCGGCGGCTGACCCCATGAACCCCCGCCTTGCCGCGCTCGGTGTCCTCGTCCTGCTGACCGTGTCCGCCTGCGGGCAAGGGGCCGCGGGGCAGGCGCCGGTTCCGTCCACCAAGGTGGTGGTGACCGGCGGTTCGTCCCGGGTCGTCGTCCCGCCTGCCGCGCTGGATCCGTGCGCGCTGCTCGGCCCGCAGGACCGGTCGACGGCCGGGTTGAACGTGCTCGGCGTCGCGAAGGAGATCAACGGCGCCCGCGCCTGCGACTGGACGGTGCCCGCGACCTTCGGCGTCACCATCACCGTGGACGAGCGCAACGGACTGAGGGATCTCGAGGTCGCGCGCAAGACCGCCACCAAGACCAAGGTCGGCGGCCGGGAAGCGCTCAAGGTCGCCGACAAGAAGGCCGCCGACGGGACCTGCGCGATCCTGCTGGGCATGGGGGAGAAGGGGAGCGTGCAGATCGACGTGAGCAACACGAACTTCACCGACACCCCGCTCGCCTGCGAGCGTGCGGTGAAGGTGGCGGGACTGGCCGAACCCAAACTGCCTTAGGAGAACTGCCGTGCCTGAAGGAGAGACGCCGGGGCGCGAGGTCCCGGTCGCGGCCACGCGGTACGAGGCCTACAGCCACGAAGCGCTGGCCGCCGAGGTCGAAGCGGGCAACGATCCCGAGGCGGCCGGAGGGATCGGCGCCGCCTGGGACGCGCTCGCGCGGCGCATGCACGACGCGACGTCCGAACTGGCCGGGCTGGTCGGCAGCAGTGAAGAGAACTGGCGCGGCGAAGCGGGCGACGCGCTCCGGGGTGTGCTGGCCACCGCGTCCGGCTGGCTGACCTGGTCCGCGGACATCTCCGCCGCGCTCGGGCAGGCCGTCGCCGGGCAGGCCGAAGTGGCGGCGCGGGCCCGTGCCGACATGCCGCCACCGGTGGACTACGACCCCGGCGCGATGATCCGCGGCGCCGCGGCCGGAGGGAATCTCGCGCTCCTCGCCGCGCTCGCCGACGAGATGGAGGCCAAGCACGCGGAGGCCGAGGAGGCGCGGCGCAAGGCCGTCGACGTCATGAACACCCGGGATGCCTCCCTGCGTTCGCTGACCCCGCAGGTCTCCTTCGGGAAGCCGCCCGAGCTGGGGCGGTCTTGATCCGCGTTTCCGCGTCGGCGTTCGACGTCCTCTGGTCCGACCTGGGACACGCGGCCCCACCCTGGCCGCTGTCCGTCCGCAGTGTCGGTGTCACGGAAGCGGAACGCGCCGAGATCCGCGGCGCGGTCTACGAAAACCTCGCCGAACGGGGCCTTTATGACGGGGACCGCCTCGACGCCGCCCTCGAAGCGCGCTTGAACCTGCTCGCGCGCGCCGAGGTCTATGTCGAATGCGAAGCGCTGGCCGACATGACCGCTCAGGAGCCGTTCCGGGCGGTCGCGGCCGCGCGCGGACGGCACGGTGTGCTGGCCACGCAGCCGGAACAGACCATCGCGCTGTCCGGGATCACCGACGGCGAGGTGTTCGCCGCGATCGTCGACGTCCTGCCCGAACTGCGGCCCGGCCCCGGCTACGGGGTCAGCCTCCCCGCTGCGCGGTTCGGCGACGACCTGGAGGACCCGGTGTTCGGCGACGGCGGGCGATCGTCGGCTTCGGACAGTCAGCTGCGCGAGGTGCTCGCGATCCAGGCGCGGCCCGTCTACAGCGCGGGCCAGTTCACCGTGCGCACCCGCGGCCGAGACGGCCGGGCGCACCGGGCCGGCGGGCTGACCTGGTTCGACACCGACGTCGGCGCGTACTGCGCGGCGCGGACCGAGGGGCGCGGCGGGCAGGCGTGGGTGAACGTGTCCCCTGTGGACGGTCCCCGGCTGGCCGCGCGGCTGGCTTCGCTGCTGGACGAGGACCGCTAGGTTGTGCCGCCGCCGCAAGCGCGGCCGTTGACCTACGTTCCGCCGGTGCGCGGGTGACGGTTTCGAGTGACTGGATGGACGACACGCGTGATCAGATGGACGACACGCGTGATCAGGCGGACGACACGCGTGATCGGGCGGACGGCTCTCGCCGAAACTCGGCCACGCCCGTGTCGTCCATCCAGTCACGCGTGTCGTCCGCCGGATCACGCATGTCGTCCGGTCGGTCCCGTGACATCGCCGGTGCTGAGTCTCGTGAGTGGTAAGGACGGTTAGAACCGTCCTTACCACTCACGAGGACGGGACCGCTGTCCTTTGTCGACACGGATCGTGGGATGACCCCACGTCACCCTCCACAGTGTCCCCGGGCGTCTCCACCGCGCCCCACCGGATTCCCCACTTTTACCCCCACTTCGCCCCACAGCAGGGTTCCGGCTGCCGATATCCGGACGTCTCAGGCATGGATGAGGTTGCTTCGATACCCGCCCAGGGGGATCTTGGCCACCGTCCCCCACCGAGCCCCCACCTGGCCCCACCTGGCTGACCAGCGAAAACGTCTGACACGACGGAGTGGTCGCGGCTTTTGCCGCGTTGACTGTGGTGAAAAGTGGGGTACGGTGGTGCGCAGTGGGGCAGAAGGGAGCCCCGTGGCCGAGTCTGGTTGTTCGCAGCCGGGATCGGTAGGGAGGTGGAGCCGGTGTTCCTCGGCACCCACACCCCGAAACTGGACGACAAAGGGCGGCTCACGCTGCCCGCGAAGTTCCGCGACGCGCTCGCCGGTGGGCTGATGGTCACCAAGGGACAGGATCACTGTCTCTTCGTCTTTCCCCGGGCCGAGTTCGAGCAGATGGCGAGGAAGGTCGCCGACGCCCCGTTCACCAACGAGGCGGTCCGGGCCTACCAGCGTTATCTCTTCGCCGGGACGGACGAACAACGCCCGGACGGGCAAGGACGTATCGCGATCGCGTCCGAGCTCCGACGCTACGCCGGGCTGAACAAGGAGTGCGTGGTGATCGGGGCGATCACCAGGCTCGAGATCTGGGACGCCCAAGCGTGGCAGGGCTACCTGGACGAACACGAGGACAGCTACGCGAAGGCTCGAGAGGAAGTTCTGCCGGGCGTCTTCTAGACGTGGCCGAGGAAGCACCCACGCCGTCGGGGGGCGCGGGTTCACGCTTCGGACACTCCGGAAACCGTCCACACGGATGCCGTGAGGCCTCTGTCCGCTCAGTGGCCCTGGTACACCTTCCCCGGTACCAGGTCAGCAGGCGGGCGGACAGGGACCTGACGGCATCCGGCATCTTCCCCGGCACTACAGGAAAGGGGGGAAGACATGGCAGACGAACACGAGCACGTACCGGTGCTGCTGGACCGCATCGTCGAGCTGTTCGCGCCGGTCTTCTCCGACCGCGAGGCCGTGCTGGTCGACGCGACCGTCGGACTCGGCGGTCATTCCGACGCGCTGCTCACCGCGTTCCCTCTGCTGCGCCTGGTCGCCCTCGATCGTGACCCCAACGCGCTGGAACTCTCCGCGAAACGGCTCGCGCGCCACGGTGACCGGGTCGACTTCGTGCACGCCGTCTACGACGAGATGCCGTCCGCGCTGCAGGGTCTCGGACTGTCCAGAGTGGACGGGATCCTCTTCGACCTCGGGGTCTCCTCGATGCAGCTCGACCGTGCCGAGCGCGGTTTCGCCTACTCCAAGGATTCCCCGCTCGACATGCGGATGGATCCGACCACCGGGTTCACCGCGGCCGACGTGCTCAACACCTACGCCCCCGGCGAGCTGATCCGGATCCTGCGCGACTACGGCGAGGAACGGTTCGCCCAGCGGATCGTCAAAGCCGTTGTGGCGGAACGGGAGAAGGAACCCTTCACGCGCAGCGGGCGTCTGGTGGAGTTGCTGTACGACGCGGTCCCCGCGGCGAGCAGGCGCACCGGCGGGCATCCGGCGAAGCGCACGTTCCAGGCGTTGCGGATCGAGGTCAACGGCGAGCTGGAAGTGCTGCGGCGCGCGATGCCGAGGGCGCTGTCCTGTCTCGCCGTCGGCGGCCGCATCGTCGTGGAGTCCTATCAGTCCCTCGAAGACAGGCTGGTCAAGCAGGCCTTCGCGGAACTGGCGAAATCCCGGACGCCGGAAGGGCTTCCGGTGGAACTGCCGGGCCACGGCCCGGAACTGAAACTGCTCACCAGAGGGGCCGAGAAGGCCGGCGAGGCGGAAACCGAACTGAACACGCGGGCCGCCTCCGTGCGGCTGCGCGCCGCCGAACGGATCGGAGACCGAGCACGATGACCGCTCCCGCGAAGTCCCGCGGCCGCCGGACACCGGCGCCCGGACGGCGTGCCCGCGCGACCAGCACGGTCGAGCAGACGCCCGAAACCACCGAGACCACGAAGTCCACCCGTGCCTCCCGCGGCCGCACTTCGGCGGCCGAACGCGCCTACGCCCGTCGCGCCCAGCGCGCCGACCTGCTGCAGCGAGACCAGCAGCGGAACCGTCCCGACGCGGAAGGCGGGGCGGGCAAGGACGAGCCGAAGAAGAAGCTTTCCCTGCGCTGGCCGCGTTCGCGGGCGTCGTTCGTGCTGATGATGATGGGCATGCTGGCCGTCGGCGTGGCGTGCACGCTGTGGCTGACCACGCAGGCCATCGCCGATTCGTACCGGCTCGAACAACTCCGCACGACCAACGCCGGGCTCGCCGAGGCGAAGGAACGGCTGCAGCGCGAGGTCGCGAAGGCCGAGTCGCCCGCTTCGCTGGCGCCCAAGGCCAGGGAACTGGGCATGGTGCCCGGCGGCGACCCCGCGCATATCGTGGTCGGCCCGGACGGGAAGTCCACTGTGGTCGGTGAGCCGAAGAAGGCCGAAGCCGAAGCGCCCGCCGCGTCGGCCGAGTCCACGGCGCCGCCGCCCGCCGAGGGAACGCAGCAGGGCACGCCGTACGAGGGCGACCAGCCCGCGGTACCGCAGGAGAACGCGGCCCCGGCGCAGGGAGGTCAGTGATGTCGCCCGGCCGCCCGGCGCAGTCCAGGGCCCGGTCGGCGGGGAGCGCTCGGCGGACCTACGCCGCTGGGACCCGTCGTGCCACCGCCCGCCGGGGCAACGGCGGGAACCGGAGCCGGTTCACCGGCGTTCGGATCCTGTTGATCGTCGTGATGGTGCTCGCCGGCCTCAAACTGGTGCAGGTGCAGTGGTTCGAGGCCGGCGCGCTCTCCGAGGCCGCGGAACGGCAGCGGACGTCGGTGATCGAAAGTCCCGCGCAGCGCGGGTCCATCCTGGACCGCAACGGCACGAAGATCGCGTTCAGCGTCGAGGTGCGCACGCTCGCCGTGAGCCTGAACTGGGTCCGCAAGACGATGGACGACTTCGCCGCGAAGAACCCCACCAAGGGCAAGAACTTCGAGTCCGAGGTGGCGGGCGCGGCGAAGCTGATCGCGGCCAAGCTGCCCGGCGTGATCACCGAGAAGGAACTGCTGGACAAGTTCCACAAGCCGGACGGGTTCACCTACCTGGTCCACGACATCGAACCTTCGGTCGCCGAGGCGATCGTCAAGGAATACCCGTGGATCAGCGTCGAGAAGCGCTCGAAGCGGGAATACCCCGGTGACTCGATCGGCGCCAACATCGTCGGCTACGCGAACTGGCGCACCGACGACAAGGACGTCTCCAAGCACAACCTGCACGGTGGCTACGGCCTCGAAGCCTCGCGGGACAACGATCTCGCCGGAACACCGGGCCGCAAGATCGTCAACACCCGGAACGGCAACGACAACCTCGTCATCCCCGGCACCGAACGGGACATCCAGAACGCCGTCCCCGGTTCGGACCTGCAGCTCACGATCGACACCGACCTGCAGTACGAACTGCAGCGGCAGCTGAGCGACTACGTCGTCAAGTCGAAGGCCAAGGGCGGCCAGGCGGTCATCCTGGACTCCAAGACCGGCGAGGTCTACGCGCTGGCCAACGACAAGACGGTCAACCTCAACGACCCGGCTTCGCGCAGCGAGACGGAGAACCTGAACAACCGCGCGGTGACCACGCCGTTCGAACCCGGTTCGGTGAACAAGATCGTCACCGCCGCCGGCGCGATCGACGCGGGGATCACCACGCCGGAGGCGTCCCTGCCGGTGCCGGGCTCGCTGCAGGTGGCGGACAAGATCGTCAAGGACGCCTGGCATCACGGCACGCAGCAGTTCACCACCACCGGGATCTTCGCGAAGTCGTCGAACGTCGGCACCCTGTTGCTGGCGCAGAAACTCGGCGAGGACCGGTACGCGGACCTGCTTAAGAAGTTCGGGCTCGGCCAGCGCACGGGTCTCGGCCTCCCCGGCGAGAGCCCGGGTGTCGTCCCGCCGCGCAACCAGTGGTCGGCCACCACCTTCGGAAACCTGCCGATCGGGCAGGGGCTTTCGATGACCGTCGTGCAGATGGCCGCGATGTACCAGGCCATCGCGAACGACGGGCTGCGCGTGGAACCGCGGGTGGTCAAGGCGAAGGTCAACCCGGACGGGACCGTCGTCCCCGAACCGGCGCCGAAGACCGTCCAGGTCATCAGCCCGCAGGCGGCGAAGACCGTGCGCGACATGATGCGCGCCGTCACGCAGAAGGGCCGCGGGCAGCAGAGCGGCACCGGGCCGAAGGCGGCGCTGGAGGGCTACCAGATCTCGGGGAAGACGGGCACCGGCCAGCAGGTCGACCCGCAGACGAAGACGTACAGCAACCACCTGTACAACATCACCTTCGCCGGGATCCTGCCCGCCGACAACCCGCGCTTCGTGGTCGGCATCCGGCTCGACGCCCCGGACGCCACCCTGCAGCAAGGGCTCTCGGCCGCGCCGCTGTTCCACTCGGTGGCCGCGTACCTGGCGCAGCGGTTCCAGATCCCGCTTTCGGACGGCCCGTCGCCCCAGGTTCCGCTGGTCCTCTCGTGATGTAAGGCGTAAGTCGCGTGCTTGGAGGCGCAACTCGCGTGATTGAAGGCGTAACTCGGTCATACGCCCGGAGACACGCGAGTTACGCCTTCAAACACGCGAGTTACCGCCCCGGACACGCGAGTTGCGGCTTCGGGTACCACGGCTGAGCGGCCCGGCACCGAGAAGTGATCGTCGCTGTGCGTGAACGGGTCTCCGCGCTGAGCACCGTGCGGGAACGTCGGCCGGAGAAGGGCGAAGTCCTCAAGCGACAGTCGGAAGCCCTTGCGTGCCAAGGAGAGCCCGCGAAACCCAATACCACGAGCATGATCGCCGCGCTCACACCCCGCACCGCTTCAGTCACCCGAATGCCGCGCCGGTAACCTCCTTTGCTGTGTCGGTGCCTACTTCAGATCCCCGCAGCGGTCCCGCCGTCGAAAGCGGGTCCGGCGCGTCGGCTGCCCAGGTCCCGGACAGCCCGGTCAAGGCCGTCGCCGCACCCCCTCGCCCGGCCAGGATCGAGCCGATGCCGCTGGGCACGCTGCTCGCCAGGGCGGGCGCGCGGCTGGTGGTGGGCGGCGACGACTACCCGGCCGCGGCCGAGCTGACGGTCACGGGCAGCACGCTGCGCGCGCAGCACGTCCTCCCCGGTGACCTCTTCGCCGCGCTGCCCGGTGCCCGCGCCCACGGCGCGGACTTCAGCGACCAGGCGATCGCGGCCGGCGCCGCCGCCGTGCTCACCGACGAGGCCGGCGCCGAGCGCCCGGTGCTCCGCGACGCCGGCGTGCCGATCCTGGTGCACCCGGACCCGCGGGCCGCCCTCGGCGAGATCGCCGCCTGGATCTACGGCGAGCCGTCGCTGGAGCTGTCCGTCCTCGGGATCACCGGGACGTCGGGCAAGACCACGACGTCGTACCTAGTCGACGCCGGGCTCAAGGCGGCCGGGCTCACCACCGGGCTGATCGGCACGGTCGAGACGCGGATCGCGGGCGAGCGGCTGGCCAGCGGGTTCACCACCCCCGAGGCACCGGATCTGCAGGCCCTCCTCGCGGTGATGGTCGAGCGAGGCGTCACGCACGTGCCGATGGAGGTCTCCAGCCACGCGCTGTCGCTCGGCCGGGTCAACGGCACGCGCTTCGCGGTCGGCGCCTTCACCAATCTCTCCCAGGACCACCTGGACTTCCACAAGGACATGGAGGAGTACTTCGCCGCCAAGTCGCTACTGTTCGACGGCCGTTCCACCGCCGAGGTGGTCGTCGTCGACAGCGCCTGGGGCCAGGCACTCCTCACCCCGCACACGGTCACCGTGTCCACCGAGCCGGGGACGGACGCGCTGTGGCGCGCCACCGAGCTGACCCCCACCCCGGCGGGGGAGCAGACCTTCACCCTCCACGGACCCGACGGCCTCACCGCTTCGGCGAAGATCCCGCTGCCGGGTGAGTTCAACGTGGCGAACGCCGTGCTCGCGGCCGCGATCCTGAACACCGCCGGTGTCCCGCTCGACGCCATCGTCGCCGGGCTCGCCGCGGTCGAGGTGCCGGGCCGGATGGAGCGGGTCTACCTCGGCCAGTCGTTCACCGCCGTCGTCGATTACGCGCACAAGCCCGCCGCCGTCGCGCAGGGGCTCGACGCGCTGCGTGCCCGCACCGAGGGCCGGATCATCACCGTCCTCGGCTGCGGCGGGGACCGCGACACCGCCAAACGCCCGGTGATGGGCGAGGCGGCGGTCCGGCGCAGCGAGGTCCTGATCGTGACCGACGACAACCCGCGCTCGGAGGACCCGGCCGCGATCCGGGCGGCGATGCTGGCCGGCGCCCGCAATGCCGGCCCCGCCCTCGGCGGCGAGATCGTCGAGATCGCCGACCGCCGGGAAGCCATCATCCACGCGGTCGAGCTGGCCCGGCCCGGCGACATCGTGTTCATCGCGGGCAAGGGCCACGAGACCGGCCAGGAGGTCCAGGGTGTGGTGCACCCGTTCTCCGACCGGGAAGAGCTGGCCTCCGCCATCCGCAGACGTCTGGAGTCAGAGTGATCGTGCTCAGCCTGGCCGAGATCGCCGCCATCGTCGGCGGCAGGCTGCATCGGACCGACGGGACCGCCGAGGTCACCGGAAGCGTCGAATTCGACACCCGTGAGGTCACTCCCGGGGGGCTGTTCATCGCGCTGCCCGGGGCGAAGGTCGACGGCCACGACTTCGCCGCGCGGGCCGTCGAGGCGGGCGCCGTCGCGGTGCTCGCCGCCCGCGAGGTCGACGCCCCGGCCGTGATCGTCCCGCCGCTGGAGGCCGGCGAGGGGCACGAGCGCGCCTTCGCGCTGGTCTCGGACAAGGACGGGGCAGGTGCCGCGGTGCTGGCCGCGCTCGCCAAGATCGCCCGGCACGTGATCCAGAAGCTCGCCGGCGACCACCTGACCGTCGTCGGGGTCACCGGTTCGGCGGGCAAGACCTCGACCAAGGACATCATCGCCCAGCTGCTGGAGCCGCTCGGCCCGACGGTGGCGCCGCCGGGATCGTTCAACAACGAACTGGGCCACCCCTGGACGGCGCTGCGGGCCGACGACTCGACCCGGCAGCTCGTACTGGAGCTCTCCGCCCGCGGGCCCGGCCACATCGCCGAACTGGCGGCCATCGCGCCGCCGCGGATCGGGGTCGTGCTCAACGTCGGCACCGCCCACGTCGGCGAGTTCGGCTCCCGCGAGGGCATCGCCAAGGGCAAGGGTGAACTCGTCGAAGCGCTGCCGAGCGCCGAAGACGGCGGTGTCGCGGTCCTGAACCTCGACGACCCGTACGTCGCGGCCATGGCGAGCCGGACGAAGGCCCGGGTCGTGTTCGTCGGCGAGAGCGAGTCCGCGCAGGTCCGCGCGGCCGACATCACTCTCGACGGCGAAGCGCGCGCGTCGTTCCGGCTGGTCACCCCGAACGGCGAAGCGCCGGTCAAGCTGCCGCTCTACGGCGAACACCACGTCGCGAACGCGCTCAGCGCGGCCGCCGTGGCACTGGAGATGGGCTCGACGGTCGAGGAGGTCGCGGCCCGCCTGTCCAGTCTCGAACGGCGCTCCGAACGCCGCATGGAGGTCACCACCCGCGCCGACGGCGTCACGGTCCTCAACGACTCCTTCAACGCCAGCCCCGAGTCGATGCGGGCCGCGCTCAAGGCGCTCGCGTCGATGAGCGCGAACCGCCGCTCCTGGGCGGTACTCGGCGTGATGGGCGACCTCGGCGAGAACTCGGTCGAGGCCCACGACGGCATCGGCAGGCTCGTCGTCCGGCTCAACATCGACAAGCTCGTCGTCATCGGCCAGGCGGCCGCGGCGACCCATCAGGGCGCGCAGCAGGAGGGTTCCTGGGGCGAGGAGTCGGTACTGGTACCCGACGTCGAGGCCGCCATCGCCCTGCTGCATGATCAGCTCCGCGCGGGAGACGTGGTGCTGGTGAAGGCGTCCAAGGCCGCCGCCCTGTGGCGAGTCGCCGACGCCGTGCTCGCCGCTCCCGTGACCGACGCTGAATCCCTTTCCCCCTCTCACGAACGCTCGAACGGTGGTGACGCGTGATCAGCATCCTGATCGCGGCCGCGGCGGGCCTGCTGGTCTCCATCCTCCTCACTCCCTATCTGATCCGGGTGTTCTCCCGGCAGGGCTTCGGCCAGGAGATCCGGGAGGAAGGACCGCAGGGACACAAATCCAAACGCGGTACCCCGACGATGGGTGGTGTCGCGATCATCGTCGCGATGGTCGTCGGGTATTTCGTGGCGCATCTGATCAGCGCGCTCAGCGGCGGCAACGGCACCGGCGGCCCGTCCGCCTCGGGGCTGCTGGTCCTCCTGCTGGCCGTCGGCCTCGGGCTCGTCGGCTTCCTCGACGACTTCATCAAGATCCGCAAGCAGCGCAACCTCGGCCTGAACAAGACCGCGAAACTGGTCGGCCAGCTCGTGGTCACGATCGCCTTCGCGATCCTGGCGCTGCAGTTCGCCGACGAACGCGGGCTCACCCCGGCGTCGGAGAGCCTGTCCTACGTGCGGGACCTCGCGCTGATCACCTTCCCGTCGGTGTTCTTCGTGATCTTCTGCTACATCGTGATCTCCGGCTGGTCGAACGCGGTGAACTTCACCGACGGCCTCGACGGTCTCGCCGGCGGCACCGCGGCGATGGTGCTGGCGACTTACGTCGTCATCGCCTTCTGGCAGACCCGCCTCTCGTGCGCGGTCACCCCGCAAGCCGCCTGCTACGACGTCCGTGACCCGCTGGACCTGGCCGTGGTGGCCGCCGCGGCGACGGGAGCCTGTGTCGGCTTCCTGTGGTGGAACGCGGCACCGGCGAAGATCTTCATGGGGGACACCGGTTCGCTGGCCCTCGGTGGCCTCGTCGCCGGTCTGTCGATGACCACCCGCACCGAACTGCTCGCCATCGTCATCGGCGGTCTGTTCATGGTCGAGATGATCTCGGTGGTCGCGCAGATCGCCGTGTTCCGCACGACCAGGCGCCGGCTGTTCCGGATGGCGCCGTTCCATCACCACTTCGAGCTCGCGGGCTGGGCCGAAACCACCGTCATCATCCGGTTCTGGCTGCTTTCGGCCATCTGCTGCATGTTCGGTCTCGGCCTGTTCTACAGCGAGCAGCTCGGCCTCGGGGGTTAGCAAGTGGAGCTCGCCGGGCGTCACGTCCTCGTCGCCGGAGCCGGGGTCACCGGCAAGTCCATCGTCCCCGTCCTGGCGGACCTGGGCGCGCGGATCACCGTCACCGACGGCAACGCCGAACGGCTGGCGGAACTCGAAGGGCTCGGCGCCGAACTGGTGCCGGGCCTGACCGAGCCACCCGAAGACGTCGAGCTGGTCGTGACCAGCCCCGGCTGGAAGCCGACGTCGCCGTTGCTGGTGGCGGCGGCCCAGGCGGGGATCGAGGTGATCGGCGACGTCGAGCTGGCGTGGCGCGTCGGGCAGCTGCGCGACAAGCCGCCGGTATGGCTCGCGATCACCGGTACCAACGGCAAGACCACCACGGTCGGGATGCTGGAGTCGATTCTGCGATCCGCCGGGGTCGACGCCGTGGCCTGCGGGAACGTCGGTTTCGCGGTGCTCGACGCGGTGCGGGCCGGGCACGAGGTGCTCGCCGTGGAGTTGTCGAGCTTCCAGCTGCACTGGTCGTCGACGCTGGCCCCGCTCGCGTCGGTGGTGCTGAACCTGGCCGAGGACCACCTCGACTGGCACGGCTCGATGGAGGAGTACGCGGCCGCGAAGGGCCGGGTCCACACCCACTCCCGCACCGTCGTGCACAACCTCCACGAGGAGTGGTCCATCCGGCTCGCCGACGAGCACGCGCCCGCCGACGCCCGCCGTATCGCCTTCGGTATGGACACCCCGCGCCCCGGCGAACTCGGGATCGTGGAAGACCTGCTGGTCGACCGCGCCTTCGTGGCCGACCCGGCGACCAGCGCCGACGAACTCGGCACGCTGGCCGACGTGCGTCCCGCCGGCCCGCACAACGTCTCGAACGCGCTCGCCGCGGCCGCGCTGGCCCGCGCGTACGGCGTCAGCGGCGAGGACGTCGCCAAGGGCCTGCGCGAGTACCGGCCCGCCCCGCACCGGGCCGAGGAGATCGGCGAGATCGACGGCGTCCGGTACATCAACGACTCCAAGGCGACCAACCCGCACGCGGCGAGCGGCTCGCTGCGCGCCCATCTGAACGTCGTCTGGATCGCCGGTGGCCAGCTCAAGGGCGCTTCCGTGGACGAACTCGTCGGTTCGATCGCCGGGCGGCTGCGCGGCGTCGTGCTGTTCGGCGTCGATTCACCCGTGATCGCCGCCGCTGTCGCGCGACACGCGCCGGATGTCCCGGTGAACAGCCTCCCTTCGGGTGACGATGACACCATGACTGCGGCGGTGAAGGCGGCCCGAGCCCTGGCGCGCCCTGGAGATGTGGTGCTGCTGGCCCCCGCCGCGGCGTCGTTGGACATGTACTCGAGCTACGGCGCACGCGGCGACGCGTTCGCGAGCGCGGTCCGTGTCCTGCGCGACGGTGCGGGGGAGACCAGTGACGGCGGTTGAGGAGAGAAAGCGCGAAACCGCGCCCCGCAAGCGGCGTGAACGCAAGGAAAGCCCGTTCGTCGCCTTCCGTACCGCGCTGACGGCCTGGCTTTCGCGGCCGCTCGCCTCGTTCCACCTGGTCCTGGCGCTCACCGGTGTGCTGACCGTGATCGGCATCGTGATGGTGCTGTCCGCGTCGTCGGTCGCCTCGTACAACCCCAAGACCGGCACCGGTGTGTACGCCCAGTTCAGCAAGCACCTCATGTTCGTCGCGATCGGCGCGGTGGTGTTCTGGGTCGGGCTGCGGGTGCCGCTGGAACGCGTCCGGCGGTTGTCGGCGACGGCGACCGTGGTCTGCCTCGGGCTGCTTGTGCTGGTGCTGACCCCGCTCGGCTCCGAGGTCAACGGCTCGCAGGGCTGGTTCCGGCTCGGTGGATTCGCCTTCCAGCCGGTCGAGGCGGCGAAGGTCGCGCTGGCCTTCTGGGGCGCGCACATCCTGGTGATCAAGTACAACATCATCAACCAGTGGCGCCATCTGCTCGTCCCGGTCGTGCCGATCGCGCTGCTGATGTTCGCGCTGGTCATGATGCAGCCCGACCTCGGCGGCACGATCACCCTCGCGGTGGTGCTGATGGCCCTGTTGTGGTTCGCGGGCGCGCCGAAACGACTGTTCGGCGTGATCCTCGCCGGTGGCCTGGCCGGGGTCCTGGTGCTCGCGATCATCGCCCCGTACCGGCTCGCGCGGGTCATGTCGTTCGTCTCCGGCGACCCGGACACCAGCGCGGACGGTTTCCAGGCCAACCAGGCGAAACTCGCGCTCGCCGACGGCGGGATGTTCGGCAAGGGCCTCGGCCAGGGCCAGTCCAACTGGGGCTACCTGCCGAACGTGCAGAACGACTTCATCTTCGCCCTGATCGGCGAGGAACTGGGCTTCATCGGCTGCGTGGTGGTGCTCGGGTTGTTCGCCGGGGTCGCCGTCGTCGGCCTGCGGATCGCCACCCGCAACCTCGACCCGTGGATCCGCATCGTGTCCGGCACGCTGACCGTCTTCCTGGTCGCGCAGGCGGGGATCAACATCGGCTACGTGGTCGGCCTGCTGCCGGTCACCGGGGTCACGCTGCCGCTGATCTCCTACGGCGGGACGTCGCTGGTGATCACCATGCTTATCATGGGGATCCTCGCCAATGCCGCCCGGCACGAACCGGAGGCGGTGGCCGCACTGCGTTCGCAGGGGCCGGGTAAATTCGGACGCCTGCTGAGGCTTCCCGCGCCCGAGCCGTACCGCCCGCCCGCCAAGCGGAAGGGCACCGCGGCCAGGGGAGGCGCCGCCAAGGCGGCGAGGCCCGCGCCGAGGACGGCGAGGCCTTCGCCCGCACAGGAGCGGCGCCGTTCGGTACGGGAACCCGGCAGGAGGACGGCCGCGCGAACGGCGGCGAACCGCGGTACCGCGAAACGGGGTACCGCAAACCGGAGAGGTCATAGGTGAACAACCCCGTCAGAGGTGGCGCCGCAGGCGAGGTCGCCGGCAAGGCACCGGTGGTCGTGGTCGCCGGCGGTGGTACCGCAGGGCATATCGAACCGGCGCTCGCCCTCGCCGACGCGGTGATGCGCCTGCGTCCCGACGCGAAGGTGATCGCGCTCGGGACCGAGCGCGGGCTGGAGAACAAGCTCGTCCCGGCGCGCGGCTACCCGCTGGAGCTGATCCCGCCGGTGCCGATGCCCCGCAAGCCGACGCCCGAACTGCTGAAGATGCCGCTGAAGGTCCGCGACGCGGTCAAGCGCACCCGTGAGGTCCTGGACCGGGTCGGCGCGGACGTCGTCGTCGGCTTCGGCGGCTATGTCGCGCTCCCGGCGTACCTCGCCGCGCGCGGCCGCACGCCGATCGTGGTGCACGAGGCCAACGAGAAGCCGGGCCTGGCGAACAAGGTCGGCGCGCGGTTCGCCGTCCGCGTCGCCGTCGCGGTCCCGGGGACGCCGCTGGCGAAGGCCGAGGTCATCGGCATCCCGCTGCGCCGCTCCATCACGTCGCTCGACCGGGCCGCGCTGCGCGCCGAAGCCCGCGAGCACTTCGGGCTCGACCCCGACGCCCCGACCCTGCTGGTCTTCGGCGGATCGCAGGGCGCGGTGTCGATCAACGGCGCCGTTTCGGGCGCCGCCAAGGAGTTCGCGGACGCCGGCGTGGGCGTCCTGCACGCCCACGGGCCGAAGAACACGCTGGTCGTCCAGGAGTTCCCCGGACGGCCCGCGTACGTTCCGGTGCCGTACCTGGAGCGGATGGATCTGGCGTACGCCGCCGCCGACGCGGTGCTGTGCCGCTCCGGCGCGATGACCGTCGCCGAGGTGTCCGCCGTGGGCCTGCCCGCCGTGTTCGTCCCGCTGCCTTACGGCAACGGCGAACAGGCGGTCAACGCCCGTCCCGCGGTCGACGCCGGTGCCGGGCTGATGGTCGACGACGCCGACCTCACCCCCGCCAAGGTCGCGGAGCTGGTGATCCCGCTGGTGTCCGACGCCGACCGGGTCGCGAAGATGAGTGCGGCCGCGGTCGGCCTCGGCCACCGCGAGGCCGACGAGACCCTTGCCAAGATCGTGCTGGAGGCCGCAGGTGCCTGACCAACTCCCCGACACGCTCACGCGTGCCCACCTGATCGGGATCGGCGGCGCCGGGATGAGCGGTATCGCCCGGATCCTGCTGGCTCGCGGCGCCCAGGTGTCCGGATCCGACGCCAAGGAGTCGCGCGCGTTCCTCTCGCTGCGAGCCCAGGGCGCCGAGATCGCCGTCGGCCAGCGCGCCGAGAACCTCGACGCGTTCCCCGAAGGCCCGTCCTCGGTGATCGTGTCGACCGCGATCAAGGACGACAACCCGGAACTGGTGGCCGCGCGGGAACGCGGGATCACCGTGCTGCACCGCGCCGAGGCGCTGGCCGGGCTGATGGAAGGGCACCGCGTCGCCTGCATCGCCGGGACGCACGGCAAGACGTCGACGACGTCGATGCTGACCGTCGCGCTGCAGCAGTGCCGTCTCGACCCGTCGTTCGCCATCGGCGGCGACCTCAACGAGTCGGGCGCCAACGCGCACCACGGCGAGGGCGGGATCTTCGTCGCCGAGGCCGACGAGAGCGACGGGTCGTTCCTGGCGTACTCGCCGTCGGTCGCCGTGGTGACCAACGTCGAGCCGGACCACCTGGACCACCACGGCACGGCCGAGGCGTACGTCTCGGTGTTCGGCGACTTCCTCGGCCGGATCGTGCCGGGCGGGCTGCTCATCGTCTGCGGTGACGACGAGGGCGCCTCGGAGCTGGGTGCGCGGGCGTCGGCGCAGGGCATCCGTGTCCGTCGCTACGGGCGCTCGGTCACCGGCGCCGACGACGCCAAGGTCCTGGACTTCGCGCCGGCTCCGGACGGCGGCGTCGTCCGGATCTCCTTGCAGGGCGAGGAAATCGTCCTGCGGGTCGCGGTACCGGGCGAGCACATGGCGCTGAACGCGGTCGCCGCGCTGCTGGCCGGGATCGAGCTCGGCGCGCCGGTCGAGGGACTGGCCGAAGGGCTCGCCGCGTTCGGCGGTGTCCGGCGGCGGTTCGAGTTCAAGGGCCGCTCGGGCGACGTCCGCGTGTACGACGACTACGCGCACCACCCGACCGAGGTCGACGCGCAGCTGCGCGCGGTGCGGACCGCCGCGGGCCCGGGCCGGGTCATCGTGGTCTTCCAGCCGCATCTGTATTCGCGCACGAAGACGTTCTCGAAGGAGTTCGCGGCCGCGCTGTCGCTGGCCGACGAGGTCGTCGTGCTGGACGTCTTCGGGGCGCGCGAAAAGCCGGAGCCCGGCGTGAGCGGAGCGCTCATCGCCGACCAGATCTCCGGCGTCCCGGTGCACTATCAGCCGGCGTTTGACGTCGCGGCGAAGCTCGCGGCGGATCTGGTCAAGCCCGGCGACCTGCTGGTGACCATGGGCGCCGGCGACGTCACGCAGCTCGGCCCGGAGATCCTGGCCGAACTGGACCGGCGGGCGGGGTAACCATGACAACGCCCGGCGGCCAGCCATGACACAGACCGGGGAAAGCCGCCGCCCGGCCGAACCCGGTCGGCGTCCGCGCTCCGAACGGGTCAAGCGGACCCCAAGGGCCGAACGGACTCAGCGTTTGAAGGAACGGCGCGGCAGGCGGTCGGTTCACGACCGCCGCCGCACCGCCCGGCCGAACCGGCACAAGGAGCTGCGGCGGCGCTGGGTCGCGCTGCTCTCGGTGCTGACCGCCGTCGCGCTGGTCTACCTGCTGTGGTTCAGCTCGATGCTGGGCGTGCGGCAGGTCGACGTCGTCGGGGCGAGCTCCGTGCCCGCGGACCAGATCCGCGCCGCGGCGGCGGTGCCGGACCAGAAGCCGATGCTGCGCCTGGACACCGACGAGATCCGCGATCGCGTGGCGCAGATGCCCGGGATAGCGACCGTCGACGTCTCGCGGTCCTGGCCGGGCACCCTCGAGATCACCGTGACCGAACGGACCGCGATCGCGTTCTTCGACAGCGGGCCCGGCGGCGACGGCGTGCACCTCGTCGACGGCGGGGGAGTGGTGTTCAAGACCGTCAAGGAGCGGCCCGCCGGGCTGCCCGAGCTGAAGCTGCCGTCGGTGTCGGCCGACGATCCGGTGACCCGCGCGGTCACCGGCGTCCTCGGGGTGATCCCGCAGCAGCTGCTCAAGCAGGTCACCACCGCGACGGCGAAGACCCCCGGAAGTGTCGAGTTCGCGCTGGCCGACGGGAAGACCGTGCGGTGGGGGACCTCGGCCGACACCGAACGCAAGGCGAAGGTCCTGGCCGCTCTGCTCACCCGCGAGGGCAAGGTCTTCGACGTCTCGGCGCCCGATTTGCCCACCGTCTCTTGACGCGTTTCGTCCTCTGGATGCGGTAGTTGATATCGCCGACTACCGGATCCAGAAATGCGGGGTTGGTCAGGGCGTGACGAGGGCTTCGATGCCGTCCAGCAGGCGTTCCAGGCCGAACGCGAAGGTCTCGTCGGCGGCTTCGCAGGTGTCCGCGTCGTAGCCGCCGCTTTCCCAGATCCGCGTCATCGCCGGATGGCGTTCCACGTCGAAGTACTTCTCCCAGAACACCGACCGCTGCCCCCACCAGGCGTCCGTCGACTGCCCGGTCTCCTGCTCGACCTGCGCGGTCTCGGCGAACAGCGTCGCGTTGGCCTGCACGTAGATCTCGATGCTGTTCGCGGCCGCGGCCGCCTTGCGCGGCTCCAGCCCGAGACCCGACACCGCCGCGATCACGTACTCCTGGCCCGCCATCAGCCCGGGCCCGAGCACCGGCCGCACCATCGACGTCGAGCGCAGCCACGGATGCGCCCGGAACACGGCCAGGGTGCGTTCGGCGTAGAGCCGCACCTGCTCGCGCCAGCCGTCCGGCCGCGGATCACCGGGACCGGGGAGGTCCCGTTCGGCGAGCACCGAGTCGACCATGAGGTCGAGCAGTTCCGTCTTGCCGGGGACGTAGGTGTAGAGCGTCATCGTGCCGGCGCCGAGCTTCTTGGCGATCTGGCTCATCGACACGGTCGCCTCGCCCGCGCCGTCGGCGAGCGCGACGGCGGTGGCGATCACCTGGTCGAGGGTCAGTTTCGGCTTCCGCCCCCTGGTCGGCTGCCGGGCTTCGCCGCGGTCACGCCACAACAGTTCGAGGCTGCGCTCGAAGTCCATCCACACTCCACTCGGCCGTGAAGCTGGATTCTACATTCTCGTATGCTGTACGGTTAAGTGAATCCCGTAGGGCGTACGAAAAGGAGTGGGGAATCGTGACGATCCTGGTGACCGGTGCGACCGGAAGCGTCGGCAGGCTGCTCGTCGACGAACTGGTGGAGGCCGGGGCGCCGGTGCGGGCGCTGACCGTCAATCCGGCGAAGGCGGCGTTGCCCGCGCAGGTGGAGGTCGCCAAGGGGTACCTGGGCAAGCCGGAGACCTTGCCGGAAGCCCTGAAAGGCATCGAGACCGTGTACCTGGCGCCGCTCGCGGCCAAGGTGGACGACTTCGTGAAGCTGGCGAAGGAGGCCGGAGTGCGCCGGGTGGTGGCGCTGTCGGGCAGCAACGCCGACGACCCGGCGGAGAACTCGAGCGGCGTGGACTACGCGATCATCGAGAAGGCCGTCCGGGAGGCGGGCTTCGACTGGACGTTCCTGCGGCCGGGCGCGTTCATGAACAACACGCTCGGCTGGGCCGAGACGATCAAGGCCGAGCGCGTGGTCCGCGAGGCCTACCCCGAAGCGCGGATGACCCCGATCGACCTCGCGGACATCGCCGCTGTCGCGGCGCACGTCATCCTGACCGACGGGCACGTCGGCAAGAAGCACACGCTGAGCGGGCCGACGGCGATCAGCCAGCGCGAACAGGTCGCCGCCATCTCGGCCGCCCTCGGCGAAGAGGTGGTCTTCGAGGAGCTGACCCGGGAAGAGGCGAACAAGCAGTGGGCCGCCGCCGGCATCCCGGCGGAGATCGCCGAATGGCTCCTCGACGGCTTCGCGTACTTCACCGAAAACCCCGACACGCCGACGGGCGTCGTCCAGGAACTCACCGGCCGACCTGGCGTCACCTATGCGGAGTGGGCGGTGGCGAACGTCGACGCGTTCCGCTGAACCCGTCACTCGCGTGATTGCAGGCGTAACTCGCGTGATTCAAGGCGTAACTCACGAGTTACGCGCTCGATCACGCGAGTTGCGGCCAGGATCACGCGAGTTGCGAGTTACGGCCCTCAGCGGGCCCGGCGCGGGAGGCGGGTCGGCAGCGGAGCGCCGCGCCGCGGCTGAGCGGGCGCCTCGGCGGGTGGCGAAGGCGCGCGCTTCGGCTGGGGCAAGGGCGGTTGGGGCAAGGGCGGCGGGCCCTGCGATTCGCGCGGCCACGCCGGGGTGATCATCGCCTGCGCCCCGACCCGGCGGACCGGCAGCCCGTGCGCCTCCCGCGCGGGCAGGCCGGGCCAGATCTCGCCCGCCTCCTTGGCGGCGTCGCGGATCGCGGTGCCGTCGAGCGCGGTGCGTGTCTCCTCGATGTCGCGGTCGAGCCACTGGACGATGAGCTCCAGCGGCCCGTCGGGCGGCAGCGGCCACAGGAAGATCTCGTGGTCGACGTGGAACGCCGAACCGCCCAGCCCCTGCGCGCGCAGCACCGGCTGATCCGGTTTGGTGGCCGACGGCACGGAGATGGTCTCCGAACTGGCGCGCCTGCCGTCGGGGAAGAGCACCCCGACCAGCAGCGCGTTGTAGTCCGGGACGCGGCGGTGGTCGATCAGGCCTTCACCGGGTTCGTCCAGTAGCAGGTCACGCGAGTACACCGACAGCTGGAACGACACGGACTCCGGCCACACCTCGATACCGCGCAGTGCCACGATGGTCCGCTCGGCGCGCCCCAGCGGCATCGACCAGGGCAGGATCGCCGGGACGATGTACTCGTGCGGCGTCTCCACCCAGGGGCGGCCGTTGTAGCCGAACAGTTCCTGTTCCGGCACCGGGAACAGGGGGCGGTTGCGCGGAGCGTCGGTGAAGAAGCTCATCGTGGACCGGGCGCGGCAGAACGCGGGGTGAACCTGTCCGACCTGCCGCTCACGCCGTCAACGACCACCATGCGCTTCACGGTATCCGATGACCACGCCGGTACTGAACGGTTTCACCGCACCTTTCGCGTCACCCGAAGCCCTTGAGCTTCACTTTCGTGCCCTTCGGCACCTTGGTGCCCGGCTTCGGATCCTGCTCCAGGACGAAGTCGAAACCACCGTTTCCGCCGCCGTTCCCGTTGCCGTTTCCGCGACCCTGACGGTCGGGCTCCAGCCCCGCCTGCCGCAGGATCTGGAACGCCTCCTCCATCCGCTTGAACGTCACGTTCGGTACTTCGACGGCGTTCGAAACGAACACCCCGATGCGGCGGTTGCTCGCCTTGCCGCCGCCCTTCGGGTCGGTGCGGATCACCTGACCGGCGGCGAACTGGTCGGAGAACTCCTCACCCGCCTGGAACGGCTGGAAACCCGCCTGCTGCAGGATCTGGAACGCGGCGTCCTTGCTCTGCCCGGTGACGTCGGGGACCGGCGGCAGCGGTTCGGGGCCCTTCGACAGGATGATCGTGACCTGCCCGCCGATGTTCAGCTGCGAACCGGGGCTCGGGTCGACGCGGATCACCTTGTTCTTGGCGACGTCGCTGTACTCCTGCTCGCCCTGGACCGGGGTCAGCTGCGCGGCCTTGATCGCCGTCTCCGCGTCCTGCGGGCTCGTCCCGGCCTGGATGTCCGGCACGATCGGGCGGCCCTTCGACAGCACGACGTTGACCGTGGAGCCCGGTGCGAGCGACGAGCCCTCGGCCGGATCGGACCGGATCACCGTGTGCTGGGCGGCGGTGTCGCTGTACTCCTCGGTGTAGGCCGGGGTCAGCTTCGCCGAGCGGAGCGCGTCGCCGGCGGCGGCCTGGTTCATCCCCGCCAGTTTCGGCACGGACGACGAGCTCGGCCCGGTGTCGTTGAGGATGAAGGCGAACGCGCCGATCAGCCCGCCGAGGACCAGCACCGCGGCGGCGATCATGACGTAGAGCCGCTTGCGCGACTCAGGCTGCTCACCGTCCGCGGCCGGTTTGGGCCGAGGCGGAGGCGTGCGGGGCGGCTGGGCGGCGGGGATATGCGGTTCGCGGTGCAGTGCCTGCGTTCCGCGCGGGCCCGTGACCGGCAGGGTCGCTTCGGCGACCGGCGGCAGCACTGTGGTGGCGGCCGCCGGGACGGCGGGGATGCCGGGGGTGGTGCGTTCGGCGTCGGTCTCCCGGTCGGCGTCCGCGGGCAGCGGGACGGGCACCGGGACGGCCGGGACACCCAGGACGGTGCGCAGATGGTGCAGTTCGGCGAGGAACGCCGCGGCGTCGGCCGGACGCTGCTCGGGGTCGCGGCGCGTGGCGCGCAGGATCAGCTCGTCCAGCTGCGGCGGGATGCCCGGCCGCAGCTCGCTCGGGCGCGGGACGTCGTCGTTGACGTGCCGGTACGCCACCGAGAGCGCGGTGTCGCCGGTGTACGGCGGGCGTCCGGTGAGCATTTCGTACAGCAGGATCCCGGCCGAGTAGACGTCGCCGCGCGAGGTGGTCGCGCCGGTCGCGACCTGCTCGGGCGAGACGTAGGCGACGGTGCCGAGGATGACGCTCGAACTCGTGGTGCCCGCGCTCGCGACCGCGCGGACCAGGCCGAAGTCGCCCACCTTGACCACGCCGCCCGAAAGCGCCGTGCCGCCGCGGCCGATCAGGACGTTCTCCGGTTTGACGTCGCGGTGCACCAGGCCGGCGGCGTGCGCCGCGGCCAGCGCGGAAAGGACGGGTTCGGTGATGCTCAGCGCGAGCGCGATGTCCAGCGGACCGCGTTCGGCGAGCAGTTCGCGCAGGGTCCCGCCGTCGACGAGCTCCATGACCAGGAACGCGCGGCCGGACTCCTCGCCGCCGGGGGTGTCGAAACCCTGGTCGTGCACCGCCACCACGTGGGGATGATGCAGCCGGGCCGCCGACCGGGCCTCCCGCTCGAAACGCTCGACGAACGACCTGTCGTCGGCGAACCGCGGGTCCATGATCTTGATGGCGACCTGGCGGTCGAGGCGGGTGTCGACGCCGCGGTACACCGACGACATCCCACCGCGTGCGAGCAGCTTGTCCACCCGGTAGCGGCCCTCGAGCAGAGTGCCCACCAGCGTGGGGTCCGTGCGTGTCACGGCTATGGATCGTACGGAAGTACCCATGTTCTGGTGTACGGGACCTGGCACGCCGGGGATCACGATTCCCGCCATTTCGTCGGATCGGCGGTATTCGTGACCGGGCGGGCACGCATCGTCACGTCCGGGTCGTCACCCATGCGTACTAACGGAGCGGGAGACGGAATGTGGCACAGTGTCACCTGTGAGTGGTATTCCCGTCGCCGACGACGTTCTCGACGCAGATGTGGCCGTTCTCCCGCTTCCGGAGGTCGCGACAGCGCTGAACGTCTCGGCCAACAAGGTCCGCCAGATGCTGCGCGATGGCCACCTGATCGCCGTGCGGCGCAAGGGCGAGCTGTACGTCCCGGTCGCGTTCCTGGTCAAGGACGGCGTGGTCAAGGGCCTGGCGGGCACCATCACGGTGCTCGCGGACGCCGGTTTCAGCCGGACGGAGATGCTGCGGTGGCTCTTCGCCGCGGACGACACCCTGCCGGGGACGACCCCGGTCAACGCGCTCCGCACCAGCCACGGCACCGAGGTCAAGCGGCGCGCGCAGGCGATGGCCTTCTAGCTCCGACCAGCACATACGTCGCGGCCGCCAGGACCTGGCAGCCCGCCGCGGCGCTCAGCGCGACGGTTACGGAGAGTGCGCTCAGCGGTCCCGCGAGCGCGGCGCCCGCCGCGAGTCCGGTGATCTTCACGCTCGCCGCCGTCGTGAACACCTGAGCCCGTACCGCCGCGGGCGCTTCGCGATGCCGGATGGCGAACAGCGACGAAAGCTGCGGCCCTTCGGCGAATCCGGCGAGCACGGCGGCGGCCAGCAGGGTCGCCATGTCGTGCCCTGCTGCCGCGAGCAGGAAGCTCGCGCCCAGCAGGACGGTGCTGGCGAGCACGGTGCGGTCCGGCGGCGGTGGCCTGCGGGCCAGCACGGCGTTCGCGACCAGTGACGCGGCGGCCAGCACGGTGAGCAGCAGCGCGCCGAAGCCCGGGTTCCCCAGCCGTTGGGCGCCGAGCAGCGGATAGCAGACGATGGCCATCCCGATGCCGACGAAGGACACCGTGGACGTCGCGGTGGCCCGCAGCAGGGCGCGGTTGCGGAAGAGCACCGCGAACCCGTCGGCGAGTTGACGGCGGATCGGTCTCATGGGCTTCGCGTCGGCGGCCGGAAGCGACCACGCGGCCGGGAAAGCGGCCGCGACCAGCGTGATCGCGAGCGCCACCGCGGCTGGGGCGCCGGCGTACGCGGCCACGAGGCCTGCGAGTCCTGGCCCGGCGAGGCTCGCGGCGGTGAACGTCATCGCGTCGAGCGTGCTCGCCCTCGCCAGCGGTGTCGTGCCGCGGACGTTCGGCAGCTGCGCCGTCCACCCGCCCGCCAAGGCGGGGTTGAGCAGCCCGGCCGCGACGGCCACCGCGATCGCCGCGGGGATTTCGACCAGTGCCAGCACGGCGCCGAGCCCGCCCGCGTAGGCCAGCAGCGCCCAAGCCAGCAATCGCCCTGGCCGGGGACTGCGGTCGAGCAGGGCGCCGAGCAGCGGCCCGCCCGCCGCCGCGGAGATCGTCAGGCCCGCGAGCAGCGCGGATCCCGTGGCGGCCGAGCCGTCGACGCTCAGGCCGAGCAGCAGCAACGCCGGTCCGGACAGCTCGTCGCCGGTCCTGGCGATCGTCGCGCCGGTCAGGTAGGCGGCGAGCCTGTAACGGCCTCTCATGAGTGAGACGTTACAGTGGGATATGACTTCAGCGCAGCGGGATTTCCTGCCGGGCCGCTCGGCCAGGGCGGCGGCGCAGCGGGCGGTGGATCTGCTGACGGTGCTCCTCGCGCCGGAACCCTCGGCTTTGGACGTCCGTTCCGTCCTGGAAGCGCATGGCGAGACCTCTGTCGACTTGAAGCCGTCGGACGTGGCTTCGTTGCGTGAGGCGGCCTTCGAGCTGCGGGAGGTGTTCGCGGCGCGGGATGTCGCGGAGGCGGCCGGAGTGCTCAACCGGCTGCTGGCTCGTCACGCGCATCCGCCGCGGCTGACCGATCACGCCGACGGGTTCGGCTGGCATCTCCACGTGGACGCCGACGACGACGGGCCGTGGGGCGCGTGGCTGGTGACGTCGTCCGCGCTCGCGCTGGCCGTGCTGCTCGCGGACCGTCAGGCGCCGCCGGGCGGGCTCTGCGCGGCCGCGGGCTGTGGGAAGCCGTTCGCGCACCTGGGTGGGGGGAGCCCGCGGCGGTATTGCTCGACGCGGTGCGCCACCCGGGAGCGGGTCGCGGCTCATCGGCGACAACGCTCGTGAACGGTACTTTCCGAAGGTGTCTTGGGTATCTACTGGCTTCCGGCCGCTGGTGTCGCGAAAGCCACTTTCGGGACACCAGACGTCTCGAAAGTGGCTTTCGCGACACCCGGCCAAGCCCAGCACCCGGCCGAAACACCGGTACCGAATGGGTCGAGTCTCGTGAGTGGTGAGGACGGTTCTAACCGTCCTCACCACTCACGAGGCCCAAGCGGGTCAGGACTGCTGCTTGTCCCGCCAAGCGATCCAGGACCGCAGCTTGTCGAGGTTGTAGTCCGGTCCGCCGGTCGCCACGGTGAACAGCGAGACACCCAGCTCCAGCAGCTTCGGGCCCAGTTCCTCGGGCTCGCCCTCGACGGCGACCGAACGCTCGATCTCCTTCGGGTCCCGGCCGACGTCGGCGCAGTGCTGGTCGAGGATCTTGACCTTGCGCTCCACGACCTCCGGGTCGCCGAAGCCGTGCCAGATGTCGGCGTGCTTCGCCACCAGGCGCAGGGTCTTCTTCTCGCCGCCGCCACCGATCAGCACCGGGATGTCCCGGACCGGCTGCGGGTTCAGCTTGCCCAGCCGGCTTTCGATCCGCGGGAGAGCCTCCGCGAGGTTGTCGAGCCGTCCGCCGGCGGTGCCGAACTCGTAGCCGTACTCGTCGTAGTCCTTCTCGAACCAGCCGGAGCCGATGCCGAGGATCAGCCGCCCGTCGGAGATGTTGTCGACGGTGCGGGCCATGTCGGCCAGCAGTTCGGGGTTGCGGTAGCTGTTGCACGTCACCAGCGCGCCGATCTCGACCCGCGACGTGGACTCCGCCCAGGCGCCCAGCATGGTCCAGCACTCGTAGTGCAGACCTTCGGGCTCACCGTAGAGCGGGTAGAAGTGGTCCCAGTTGAAGACGATGTCCACACCGAGGTCTTCGGCCTCCGAAGCCGCCCGGCGGATCGCCTTGTACTCGGCGTGCTGGGGCTGCAGCTGGACGCCGATCCTGATCTTCTTGTTCGCAGCAGAGGTCATGTTCGCACCCTAAGCCTGGAGTTGCTCCACGCGCTCGCCAAAAACCTCGGCAGTGCGACACCCAGCCGCCGTCGGCGCGGGACGACCGCGCGGGTGTTCAGCACGTCGTAACCCAGGGCCGCGATTTCGTCGAGAATGCCTTCGTAGAGCACGAGCGCCGTCCGCACGCAGTCGCGGGATTCCGGGCGCAGCAACGGGATACCCGCTTCGGCGCGGCGGTAGACCGCCCGGTTGCGCGCGACCGCGACGGCGAGCGCGCGCCGCACCCGCCGGTCGGGCAGGCCACGGGCACGCGACCATTCGAGCAGTTCGCGGTCGACGCCGAACGCGGCCAGCTCCTCGGTCGGCAGGTACAGCCTTCCCCGGTCGAGGTCTTCGCCGACGTCACGCAGGAAGTTGGTCAGCTGGAACGCCTCACCCAGCGCGGCGGCCCCGGGCGCGGCTTCGGCGACCGGGACGACGGTGCCGAAGACGGGCAGCATCTGCAGCCCGATCACCTCGGCCGAACCGTGGATGTACTCGTGCAGCTCGGCGTAGGTGGCGTACTCGGTGATCTTGAGGTCCATCGCCATGGACCGCAGGAACGCGTCGAACAGCTCGCGGTCCAGGTCGTGGCGCCGCACGGTGTCGGCGAGCGCGGCCAGCACCGGGTCGGCGGGCGTGCCGCCGTCGAAGACCCGCGCGACCATGACGGCGACCTCGTCGAGCGCGACGGCGGGATCGGTGCCGGGCGCGGGGTTGTCGACCACTTCGTCCGCCATCCGCGCGAAGCCGTACAGCGCGTGCGCGAACGGGCGCGTCCGCGCCGGCAGCAGCCTGGTCGCGAGGAAGAACGTGCGCCCGTAGTGCGCGTTGATGCGGCGGCATTCGGTGTACGCGGCCCGCAACGACGGCTCGGTGACACCCGCGGCGTCGAGCTCGTTCATCGGCCGGTGACCCTTCCCGCCGCGAGCCTGCCCGAGATCACCACCGGCGGGATGCCGACGCCGGGCGTGGTCCCGCAGCCCGCCAGTACGACGTTTTCCGCCGCTCGCACGAGGTTTCCCGGCCGGAACGGGCCGGTCTGGGCGAAGGTGTGCGCGAGCGAGAACGGCGTGCCCGCGGTGAGCCCGCGCTCCGCCCAGCCTTCCGGGGTGATCGTCTCGTCGATCGAGAAGTCGTCCGCGAACCCGGCGAGGCCGCGCTTTTCCAGGGTGCGCACCAGTTCCGCGCGATAGGCGGGCCCGACCCGGTGCCAGTCGATCTCGCCGCGGCGCAGGTTCGGCGCCGGGGCGAGCACCGAGATCACCTGGTCGCCGCCGGGGGAGAGGCCCGGTTCGGTCGCGGTCGGCCGGGTCACCAGCAGCGAGGGGTCGCTCATCAGCTTGCCCTCGCGGATGATCTCCGAGAACGTCTTCTCCCAGGCGTGACCGAAGAAGATGGTGTGGTGGCCCAGATCCGGCCAGGTTTTCGGCGCGTGCCCGTGCAGTACGACGGCCGACGGCGAGTACCGCAGCGGCAGCGGCCGCCGGGGGCGCGCGCCGAGCAGCCGGTACGCGGTGCCGAGTTCGGTCGCCAGAACCACTGTGTCGCAAGGGATCCGCTCGCCCGTGCGGGTCCGCACCGCGCGCACCCGCGAGGAAACCCTTTCCAGCCAAGCGGCTTCGGTGCCGAAGCGCAGTTCCGCGCCGGCGCGTTCGGCCGCGTTCGCCATGGCCCGCGCGATCTCGCCCATCCCGCCCCACGGGTAGTAGACCCCGCCGACGGTGTCCATGTAGGAGATGACGCCGTACGCGCCGATCGCGCGCGCCGGATCGAGGCCCGCGTAGAGCGCCTGGAAGGAGAACAGGCGGCGCACCCGGTCGTCACGCAGGAACTGGCTGATCTTCGGGCCGAGGCGGCCGAAACCGCCCAGTGCGGCCAATTTCGCCAGCTCCGGGCGCACGAGATCGAGCGGGGAATCGAAGTTCGCGCCGATGAAGTGGTCCTTCTGGACCGCGTACAGCTCGGTCAGCCAGCGGCGGAGCCTGCGATATCCGTCGGCCTCGGCCGGGCCCGCGGCCGCGCGGATCTCTGCCTCCATGGCCGCAGCCTCGGTGTGCACGGCGATCGTGCTGCCGTCGGCGAACCGCGCGCGGTAGGCCGGGTCGAGCCGGGTCAGCGTGAGGTTGCCCGCCAGGGATTCACCGACCGCGGAAAAGGCCTCGTCGAGCAGCTCCGGCATGGTCAGCACACTGGCGCCGGTGTCGACGGTGTTGCCGCCGAAATCCGCCTGTCCGGCCCGGCCTCCCGGGCTCTTGTCCTGCTCCAGCAGGGTCACCCGGCGGCCGGCGCCGAGCAGGTGCAGCGTCGCCGACAGCCCGGCGAGCCCGCCACCGATCACCACCACGTGGTCACTCGGACCGGTGACAGTGCGCATCAGTACGTCCGCTGGGTCGCCTTGACGACCAGTCCGGTCAGCGCGGCCGGGGCGGGCTCGGCCAGGTGAGCGCGGTCCAGCGCCTCCATCGCGGAGTCGGTGAGCTCGTCGATCCGGCGTTCCACCGCGTCGACGGCGCCGACGTCCTGCAGCGCCTCGCGCACGGTCTCGACGGCCTCTTCGGACAGGTGGGCGTCGCCGATGGCGTCGGAGATGACCTTCGCCGCCGCGTCCTTGCCCTGCTCGGCCGCGCGCTGGAGACCCAGCGCGACCAGCAGCGTCCGCTTGCCCTCACGCAGGTCGTCGCCCGCGGGCTTGCCGGTGACCGACGGGTCGCCGAACACGCCGAGCAGGTCGTCCCGCAGCTGGAACGCCACGCCGACCTCGTCGCCGAACTCGCGCAACGTCGCGATCAGGGCGTCGTCGGCGCCACCGAGCGCGGCACCGAGGTGCAGCGGGCGCTGGACGGTGTACGCGGCCGTCTTGAGCTTGCAGATGTGCAGCGCCGCCTCGGGGGAGGCGTCGCCGGTGGCCTGGGTGCGGACGTCGAGGTACTGCCCGGCGAGCACTTCGGTGCGCATCGCGCGCCACGCCGGCCGGGCCGCCGCGAGTGCCGCGGGCGGGAGCGGGGCCTCGCCGAACATGTCGTCGGCCCAGGCCAGCGCCAGGTCGCCGACCAGGACGGCGGTCGCGAGCCCGAACGTGCTCGGCGAGCCGAGCCAGCCGCTGTCGGCGTGCAGTTTGGCGCCCGCGATGTGCACCGTCGGGGAACCGCGGCGCGAATCGGAGGAGTCGATGAGGTCGTCGTGGATCAGCGCGCACGCCTGGATCAGCTCCAGGCTCGCCACCGCCTGCAGCACGCCTTCGACGTCCGGCCCCGCCGGATCGCCGCCCGCGCCGCGCCAGCCCCACCAGGCGAACGTCGGGCGCAGGCGTTTGCCGCCGCCCAGGACGAACCCGGCCAGCGCGTCGATCCCGACGCCGACGACCGGCTCGGTGCGGCGGATCTCGGCACCGGCGCGCTCGAGGAACCCGGCCAGCGCCCGCTCGACGTGGGCGGGCAGATCGGCGTCGTAGGCGGACGTGTCCATGAGCACATCCTCCGGGAAGGACGTCCCCGTGACCCAGTCGGGTGCCTTCGAATGTGGCGAACGAGACGTCAGCCGCGGGTCCTGTCGTAGTGCCGCTTCGCCCGCGCCCGGTTCCCGCAGTCGGACGAACTGCACCAGCGCCGCGACCTGTTGCGCGTGTGGTCGGTGAAGACCCAGCCGCAGCCCGGGCCTTCGCACTCCCGGATCCGCTCCAGATCCCCGGTCCGGAGCAGGTCCTCGGCCGCCAGCGCGAGGAAGTGCGGCAGTGCGTCGCCGTTCTCCAGCGGCACCACCCATCGCAGTGGCAAGGAGGGCGGAAGCGAGGCGTGCCGGTATGCGTCGAGCAGCGTCTTCCGCAGCGGCGTGACGTCCTGCGGCTCCGACACGAGCACGCGGTACAGCGTCTCGCGGAAGTCCTTCACCGCCTCCAGGACGGCTACGGAGATCTCCAGCCGTTCGCTGCCCGCGCCGACCAGGACGACCCATTCGGACAGCCGTTCCGGGGTGGAAAGCCGGTCCTCCCGCCGGGCCGGGTCGCGCCGCCAGGAAACGGTGTTGACCAGGTCCAACGGCACGCTCCCGCCGATGCTGTCGTACCCGTCCCAGTGGCCGTCCATGACTTCTCCTAATGGTCAAACTCAGTTTAGCTTGTTAGGGTCGAACCCATGACCACGCTCCGGCGGAACTATCTGGCCGGCGCCCGTGTCGGGCTCGGGCTGGGTGTCGCGACCTTCGTTCTCGGTGTCACCTTCGGCGCGTACAGCCAGACGCTGGGCTGGGGGATCGCGGCCCCGATCGTCGCGTCGATCCTCGTGTTCTCCGGTTCGGCCCAGTTCGCGATGGCCACCGCGCTCGCGGGCGGCGGGAACCTCGCCGTCGCGGTCGGCGCGGCGGCCCTGATCAACGCCCGGTTCCTGCCGATGGGCGCCGCCGTCGCCTCGGATCTGCGCGGTGGGCGCCTGCGCCGCGCGTGGGAAGGCCAGGCCGTCGTCGACGGTTCGTGGGTGGCCGCCCACCTCGGCGAAGGGCGCTTCGATCGCGAAAAGCTCATCGGCTGCACGCTCGTCCAGCTGCCCGCGTGGGTGCTGGGGACGGTGCTCGGCGTCCTGGCCGCGCCACCACCGGACGTCGTCTCGCGGTTCGGGCTCGACGTCGTGTTCCCCGGCTTCTTCCTGATCCTGCTCATCGACGAACTCCGCCGTTCGCGCCAGGCGGTCCTCACCGCGGCGCTCGCCGCCTGCCTGGCCGGGATTCTGGTGCTGTTCGTCCCGGTCGGGCTCGCCCTGATCGGCGCCGCGGCCGCCGCGCTGGTCGGCCTGGGGGTGCGGCGATGACACTCTGGCTCGCCATCGTCCTCGTGGCGCTGGTCAGCATCGGGTTCAAGGCGGCGGGGCCGGTCCTGCTCGGCGACCGGACGCTGCCGCCGCGGGTCGCGGCCGTGATCGCGCTGCTCGCGCCCGCGTTGCTGGCCGGTCTCGTGCTCACGGACGTGATCGGTCCGGACTGGTCCGGGCTCGACTGGACGCTCTGTGCCGGACTGGCCGCGATCGCGGTGACCTACGCGCTGCGCGTGCCCGCGCTCGCCGCGATCCTCTGCGGGGTGGTCGTCACGGCGGTACTGCGGTTCCTGGTCTAGCTCCAGAACGGCCCGCTCAGCCCGGCCCGCGCGAAGTACGCGGCCGCGGCGGCCGGATCCCGGCGGGTGTACCCGTGCCCGAGCCTGCCTTCGTACCAGCCTGCCGCGAGCCGCCACAGCGTCGCCAGATCCATGACGTAACCCTTGTCGTGCCCCGTTTCCGTCAGCCATCCGTCCACACAGGACTCGCCGCAGAACAGGCGCTGGTTGGCGCAGGTGTGGACGACGTCGTCCCACATCCGCGCCACCGGCACCAGGAAGTGCGCGACCAGTTCACCCTTCGGCGGGGTGCGGTCGTTCACCAGCAGGGCGTGCGGCTCCCCGCAGCCGCGACAGCGCGTGGACACCAGCACCTCGGGTTCGGCCTTGACCAGATGGGGGATCGCGAAGGCGTCCCACGCGCAGCCGCCCCACCACAGCGTGTGCGCGCCCATCACGGAGAACCCCAGCGGGATCGCCGCGAACGGATGCGCCAGCACGACGTGCTCGCATTCGTCGAGCACGAGATGCCGCCGCTCCGCGAGCCGGTGCAGCGCCTGTTTCGCCACCGCGAGTGATCCGTGGGCGGCGTCGGCCAGTTCGGGGGCCGTCGGCGGCCTCCCGTGCTCGGCGAACGCGCGGTAGACCGCGACGCGGACGTCCTCGTCCCAGCTGGTGTCGGTTTCGGCGCTCATGGCGGCTCCCTGTGCTCGCCATCGAGTCTCCCCAGGCCCGCGCTACTCGGCAACCGCTCGTACGTGGCTGAAGTCGCACGCCCAATGCCTGAGAGGGGCTCCCAGCCAGCGGACATTCCCCCTTAAAATGACGGAATGACTTCGGTGGTCGAGCGGTTGCAGGGTGATGGACCCGTGTTCTCCATCGAGTTCTTCCCTCCCCGCGACGCGGCCGACGAGGCCGTCCTGTGGAAGTCGATCCGGGAACTCGAGCCGCTGGACCCGGCGTACATGTCGATCACCTACGGCGCCGGCGGCTCCAGCCGCGACGGCACGATCCGCAGCATCGCCCGCGTCGCCACCGAAACCACGCTGGTGCCGATGGCGCACCTCACCGCCGTGAACCACTCGGTCGCGGAACTGCGCAACGTCATCGGCTGGTACGCCGCCGTCGGCGTGCGGAACATCCTCGCGCTGCGGGGGGACCCGCCGGGCGACGTCTACGGCGACTGGGTCCCGCATCCGCAGGGGCTCAACTACGCCGAGGAACTCGTCGAGCTGGTGCGTTCGCTCGGCGACTTCTGCGTCGGCGTCTCGGCCTTCCCGTACGGCCACCCGCGCTCGGCGAACCTCGAAGCCGACACCGAGTACCTCGTGCGCAAGCTCCGCGCCGGCGCGGATTTCGCGATCGCGCAGCTGTTCTTCGAGCCGGAGGACTTCCTCCGCCTGCGCGACCGGGTGGCGGCCACGGGCTGCGAGGCGCTGGTGATCCCCGGGATCATGCCGCTGACCACGCCGCGGACCCTGCACACGTCGATCAAGCTGTCCGGCGCGCCCGCGCCGCGGCGGCTGCTGGACCGGCTCGAACCGCTGGCCGGCGACCCGAAGGCCTTCCGTGCCGCGGGGATCGACGCGGTGACCGAACTGGGCGAGCGGCTCATCGCCGAAGGCGTCCCCGACCTGCACTTCTATACGTTCAACCGGTCCAAGGCCACGCGCGAGGTGGTCAGCAGGCTCGGGCTGGTCCCGGCCCGCGCGTAACTCCGTACCGAAGTCGCCCGCCGTCCCGGTAGCGTGCCGGTCATGGCTTCAACCGCGCGAAGTGTGCACCAGATCTGTGACCGGTACGTAGACGAGTACGCCGCGGCCGACCCCGTCGCCGCGACGACGTTCGGCATCACCGGATACGACGACCAGCTGACCGACTACTCGCCCGCCGGGCACGCGGCGCGGGCCGCCATCGCCGCCCGCGCGCTGGCCGACATCGAAGCGGCCGAACCCGTCGACGACGGCGAGCGCGCGGCCAAGGCGGTGTTCACCGAGCGGATCGGGTTGCAGCTGGAGATCCACGAGGCGGGTCTCGACCTCGCGGTGCTGAACGTGATCGAAAGCCCCGTGCAGGAAGTGCGCATGGTCTTCGACTACATGCCGACCGAGACCGCGGAGGACTGGGCGACGATCGCCGCCCGGATGGCGAGGGTGCCCGAAGCGCTCGACGGTCTCCGCACCTCGCTGCTCACGGCCGCGGACGCGGGCCGGGTGTCGGCGTTGCGTCAGGTCGGCAAGGTCGCCACGCAGGCCGAAACCTGGGCGGGGCTGAAGGACGAAACCGGATTCTTCGAGGCGCTCGTCGCGGACGCGAAGAACGTCGACGAGAAGCTCCGCGCCGAACTCGGCCAGGCCGCTCACGCCGCCCAGGAGGCGTACGCGGAGTTCGCCGGTTTCCTGCGCGCGGAACTCGCCCCGCTGGCGCCGGTCAAGGACGCCGTCGGCGCCGAGGTGTACAAGCTGTGGTCCCGGGTGTTCACCGGCGCCACCTTGGATCTGGACGAGGCCTACGCCTGGGGCTGGGCCGAATTCACCCGCCTCGAAACCGAGATGCGCGAGGTCGCCGGCCGGATCAAGCCCGGCGCCACCCTCGCCGAGGCGGCCGCCGTCCTCGACGCCGATCCCAAGTACACCGTCCGCGGCCGGGCAGAATTCCAGGCCTGGATGCAGAATCTGTCCGACAACGCGCTGAAGTCGTTGCGCGGCAAGCACTTCGACATCTCCGACCGGGTGATGGCGCTGGAGTGCAAGATCGCCCCGCCCGGCGGCACCGTCGGCGCGTACTACACCGGCCCGAGCGAGGACTTCTCCCGCCCCGGCCGCATGTGGTGGTCGCTGCCGCAGGGCCGGGACGAGTTCACCACCTGGCGCGAGGTCAGCACCGTCTACCACGAGGGCGCGCCGGGCCACCACCTGCAGATCGCGACCGCGGTCGACCAGTCGGAGTCGCTCAACAAGTACCAGCGGCTGCTGGCGTTCACCTCCGGGCACGCCGAGGGCTGGGCGCTGTACTCCGAGCGGCTGATGGAGGACCTCGGCTTCCTCGCCGACGACGGCGAGCTGCTCGGCATGCTGTCCGAGCAGCTGTTCCGCGCCGCGCGCGTGATCGTCGACATCGGCATGCACCTGGAACTGGAGATCCCGGCGGGCACCGGCTTCCACGAGGGCGAGCGGTGGACGCCCGAACTGGGCCTGGAGTTCATGCTCACCCGGACCGTCACCGACCCGGCCCACGTGCACGACGAGATCGACCGCTACCTGGGCTGGCCCGGGCAGGCGCCGTCGTACAAGCTCGGCGAACGGCTCTGGCTGGCCGCCCGCGAGGAGGCCCGCGCGCGGCAGGGCGACGCGTTCGACATCAAGCAGTTCCACACGCGGGCGCTGGCGCTCGGCGGGATGGGGCTGGACACCCTGCGGGAGATGCTGGCCGCGCTCGACTGAGCCGAAGGGCGCTTTCCTCGCAGCCACGCGGGGAAAGCGCCCTTCAGCTTTATTCACTTGCCCGCCTTGATACGTTCCCCTCGTGCACCGGATCTTTCTCGTCACCCCACCCCCCGCCTCCTGAGCGGGGTGTCTCCGGCCGCGCGGCGTTCCAGCCGCCCGGCCGATCCGTGCTGCACTGAAGCACCCCGCGTCGTCGACGTCCTTTCCGACCGACACAGACGCAGGAGCGTTTCCCCATGTCCGTTGCCGTACCCACGCGCGCCCGATCGTCGGCCGCGCTCGTCCTCGCCGGAGTCCTCTGGGGGACCGGCGGCCTCGCCGGCTCCCTGCTCGCGTCCCGCGCGGGGCTGCATCCGCTGAGCGTCGCCGCGTACCGGCTGCTCATCGGCGGCGTGATCGCCACCGGCTATCTCTGGCTCACCGGAGGCCTCCGCGGCTTCCCCCGCACCGCTCAGGTCCGCCGCCGTCTCCTGACCGTCGGTGGCCTGTTCGCCCTCTTCCAGACCAGCTACTTCGCCTCGGTCTCGCTGAGTTCGGTGAGCGTCGCGACGATGACCACCATCGGCAGCGCGCCCGTCCTGCTCGCCGTCGCGACGGCCGTCAAGACCCGCCGCCTTCCCGGAGCGTGGACGGCGGTGTCGGTGGCCGGGTCCCTCGTCGGGCTCGCGCTGCTGCAGTGGACGCCCGGCCAGGAGGTCGACGTCGCCGGAGTGCTGTTCGCGCTGCTCGCCGCGGCCGGGTTCGCCGCGCTGACACTGGTGACCGCGACCCGTGTCGAAGGCCTCGATCCCTTGCCCACCACGGCTTTCGGCTGCCTGATCGGCGGTGCCGCGCTCGCCCCCGCGGCGCTGTGGTTCGGGATGGCGGTGCCGTTCCAGGCCGACGTGCTCGCGCTCGTCGTCTACTTCGGCGTCGTGCCGACGGCGCTGGCGTACGCCGCGTACTTCCGCGGCCTCGAAAGCGCGCATCCCGTCCTGGCCGCGCTGTCCGCCCTGCTCGAACCGTTGACCGCCGCGCTGCTGTCCATGGCCGTGCTCGGGGAACGGCTCGGCGCCGTGGGCTGGTGCGGCGCGGTGGTGCTCATCGCCGCGCTCACCGTGGCGTATTCGAGGCCCTAGAGCGGCAGCGTCCGGCCGAGGATCGCGAACGGCCGCGGATCCCCGGCGAAGTGGTAGTCCCGCAGCACGTCGACGAACCCGACCCGCCGGTACAGGTTCCAGGCCCGGCTGGTGCCTTCCGGCGTGGAGAGGAGGACGTGGGCGCTGGGCACGCCGTCGAGCAGCCGTCGCAGGAGGTCCTCGCCGATCCGCTTCCCCTGGCTTTCGGGGCTGACGTGGATCTCGGTGAGCTCGAAGTAGTCGGACATCCAGTGCTCGGCGGCGGCCTGGCCCTCACGCCGGGTCAGGCCGTGGCGGACCTGTTCGTGCCACCACTGGCCGCCGCGGCCCTTGTAGCCGTAGGCGAGCCCGAGCAGGACGCCGTCCGCGTCGAGCGCGGCCATGCAGCGCCAGCCTTCGCGCAGCGCGTGCGTGAGCCACATCGGCGCGCGTTGCTCCGCCGTGCCTTCGGGGTAGCGCATGGCGTTGACGTAGATGGTCAGCGCCTCGGGGAGCCGGGCGCGGAACTCGTCCGCGGACAGCTGGACGTAACGGGTGCATTCCGAGGACATCGCGGTCACGGGCGCCCATCCTGCCCGCCGCCCGCGACGTCCGCGGGAGTGCCCCCGGTCAACGCGACGAGGTCGTCGAACGTCGTGGGGTACACCGACTTCGGATGCCCGGCGGCGGCCCAGACCACCTCGTGCGCGCGTAACGCGGTGTCGACGAGGGTGGTCAACGCCTTCGGGTGACCGACCGGGGCGACACCGCCGATCGGCTGCCCGGTGTGCGCGCGGACGAAATCCGCGTCCGCCTTGCCGATCTCGTCGGCGTCGGTCAGCGAAGCGAGGAGGCCGGTGTCGGCGCGGTGCGCGCCGGAGGTCAGGGCGAGCAGGGCCGTTTCCATGTCGCCGGAGCGGCTGCGGAAGACGAGGCTGTTCGCGATCGCGCCGACCTCGACACCCAGCGCTTCGGCGGCCTGCGCGGCCGTGCGGACTTCGGCGGGGAGGATCCGGATCCCGTCCGCCGCGGCCTGCTGGCCCGCCTCGGCGAGCGCGGCCGCGACCTTGGCCACCGAGGGATGGTCGATGGTGCTCATACGCCTATGAGATCACGTGGCCGATGCCGTGTCCCGCACCACATGCGGCGATCACCCCGGTACGGGGTTGAGGAATGGGGCACTTCGGGGTTACATTGGACTTGTTCGAACAGACGTTCGACATTCGGTGAGCGCGCACCGGTAGGTGCCCGGCGCGGGGGCGGGGGAAGCGCCTCGGCGCCGGGCACCGGCAGGCGCTCACGTACAGGAGGAGGGTCGTCATGTCCGTTTCGGTCGTGTCCCCCGACGAAGCCGAGAGGCCGGGGGGCGCCGCACAGCCCGCCCTGCCCATGTCGTTGCGCCCGCCGGCACCACCCGCGGCGGTCTCCTTGTACGCACAGGCGAGGCGGGGGCTCGCCGAAGCAGAGCGGGAAAGCGATCCCGCGGAGCGGTTCATCGGGGCGTATCTCGCCGCGCTGCGCGGAGCGGCGGCGGTGCTGGAGGCCCGGGGCCGTCCGCACCGGGGCCGTGCGCGGCCGGCGAGCGGCTGGGTGCTGCTCGATTCCGTCGCGCCCGAGCTCAAGGAATGGGCGGCGTTCTTCGCGGCCAATTCGGCGACGCGGGCCGCCGCTCAGGCGGGGATCACCGGCAAGGTCACCGTCGAGCTGGCGGACGAGCTGACCCGGGCCGCCACGGTGTTCCTGGAACTGGTGCGACGGGTGGTGCACGGGCTGCCGATGGGTGATTCGGCGTCTGTGGCTTAGCGGCCGGTCGGCGGTACCCGTGAATCCGCCTGGCCGAAGGCCCCGCTACCGCGGTGGCAGGGCGCCTTCGCCACCTTCGTGACTTGAAAGACCAGGTTGCGCCCTGCCGACGCCGATCGCGGACGCGGGTTCACCGAGAGACAGAGCGCGCCACGGAGAGGGGGTGCCCGATGGCCGGGCAGGCCATGATCGACCAGGGCAGGTTCCTGGAGGTGATCGGCGCCGAAACCGAGTTGATGGCCCGGGTGGCGCATACCGCGTCCGCCGACGCGCCGGTCCCGACCTGCCCGGGCTGGACGCTCGGGGAGGTGCTCAGGCACGTGGGCAGCGTGTACCGGGTCACCCGCCGCTGGATCACCGACGGGCGGCGTCCCGAGCACTGGCAGCGCAAACCGGGGCCGGGACAGAGCCTGGCGGAGTACTTCCGCGAGGGCCGGGACGAACTCGTCGCCGAACTGTCCGCGCACGACCCGGACGAACTGGCGCCGACCTGGTGGCCCGCGGACCGCAGCTACGGGTTCTGGCGGCGGCGGATGGCGCACGAGACGACGATCCACCGGATCGACGCGGAGGGCGCGGCCGGCCGGGACGTGTCGGAGATCCCCGAAGACGTGGCACTCGACGGGATCGACGAGGCGCTGGTGCTCTGGTTCGGCCAGCGGCTGCCGTTGCTGGGGCTGTCCGGGACCAAGACCGGTTCGGTCGGCGTACGCACCGCGGGCCACACCTGGATCGCCAGGGCGGGGCCCACGGAAACGGTCGCCTGGCGGTGCTCGGCCGAGGAGGCCCAGCGCGCGGACGACCTGGTCACCGGCAAGCCGGACAAGATCTACCGCTGGCTCTGGGGCCGGGCGGGTCCGACGGCGGTGACGGTCAGCGGAGACCAGGACATGGCGGGACAACTCTGGGCCCTTCTGCGGCTCGCGACCCGATGACCGGTCGGTGGGGAAGCCAAACCGGTCAGCGCCAGTCGGCGGAGCTTGAAGATGTGCCCGGAACGCCCAGAAGTGTCGGTGGTGCCGTCTAGATTCACCGGTGTGGTGGCACAGCTGGTGAACCTGGTCTTCGACTCGGCCCTTCCCAGAGATCTGGCGGGTTTCTGGGAAGGGCTGTTCAGCTGGGACGCCCCGTTCGAACCGGCGTTCCGCTCCGAGCCGGGCCCCAAACAGGGTAAGAACCGGTTGCACCTGGATCTGGCGAGCCGTTCGCCCGGGCACCAGGCCGAGCTGGTGGACCGTGCGCTGTCCCTCGGCGCACGGCACGTCGACATCGGCCAGGGCCCGCCGGAGGAGAAACGGGTGCCGTGGGTGGTGCTCGCGGACCCGGAGGGCAACGAGTTCTGCGTCCTCGAGCCACGCGAGCAGTACGAGGGCACCGGCGCGATCGCCTCGGTCGTCACCGACGCGCTCGATCCAGAGCGGCTCGCGCGGTTCTGGGCGGCCGCCCTGGGCTGGGAGGTCGGCGTCCGGGAGAAGACGATCGTCGGCCTGCGGCCGCCGGACGGCCGCGGCCCGTGGATCGAGTTCCTCGCCACGCGAGAAGAGAAGCGGCACAGGAACAGGCTGCGGTTCGAAATCGCGCCACGGCGGGGCAAGAGCCGGGCGGCCGAGATCCGGCGCCTGCGGGAGCTGGGCGCCTCAGGGGAGCGTGGCGAAGCCATGGTGGATCCGGAGGGCAACGAGTTCAGCGTGCTTCCGCCCCGCTGAGTGTTTCGCCGGGGTTGCGCGGTGGCGTCGAACGCTGACGTGAGCGAAACACCCGCGCCGTTGGCAGGCAACAACCGGCCGGGACCGTGGAGTCATGGAGACCTATCGAGTCCGGCCCACCCTGGTCCATCCCCGCGAAGAGACCGCCGCCGCGTCGGCCTGGCGCGTCCGGATCCGCGTGGACGACCGCCCCGGCACGCTGGCCAGGATCGCGATCCGGCTCGCCGACCTCGAATGCAACATCCTCGGGCTGTCGGTGCTCCCGGTCCCCGGCGGCGTGCTCGACGAGATCGTCCTGCGGCCGGCCACCGGCCTGCCTCGCCAGCTGCTCGTCGACGCGATCCGCGACGAAGGATGCGAATGCTCCGCCGTCATCGACGCGGATCTGGCCGAACTGGTCGACCCGGCCACCGCAGCGCTCACCGCGGCCAAGCGGGCGGTCGAGGAGCCCGGCGGCCTCGCGGAAGTGCTCCGCGGCGTCCTCGCGGCCGACGTCGTCACCAAGGTCCCGTCGATCGAAGCGAACCCGGCCCGCACGGAAGGCGGGCACCGCGCGGTGTTCCCGGTGGGGGACGGCGCCGCGTTCGTCGCGCGCCGCCGGTGGTCGCCGTTCGTCGAGCTGGAACTGAGCCGCGCCGTCGCGCTGACCGGCCTGATCGCCGCCGTCCGCGACAACGTGACCGGTCCGATCGTGCTCGACCGGGCCGACGGCGCCGCGATCGTCCTGCGCAAGGGCGTCCCCGGTGACGCGGAAGCGGTGTCCGCGCTGCACCAGAGATGCTCGATGACGACGCTCTTCCACCGCTACCACACCGGAATGCGCGCCGTGCCGCGTCGCTGGCTGCACCGGCTCCTGATGCCGCCGCGCGGGAGCAGCCTGCTCGCGGTCTGCGGCCGGGACGTGATCGGTCTCGGCCAGCTGATCCCGTCCGCCGACGGCGGCGCGGCCGAAGTCTCGCTGCTGGTCGAGGATTCCTGGCAGCGCCAAGGCATCGGCACCGCGCTGCTGACCCGGCTCGCCACCCTTGCCCTGGCCAAGGGGGAGCGCGAACTCACCGCCGTCTGCCTGCCCGGCGACGACTCCCTCCATCGCACCGCCACCCGCGTGGGGCTCCGCCCCGAACGCGCCCCCGGCGACCCGGGCACCCTGCGCTTCCGGCTCCCCGGCCCTCGCGTTTAGTCCTCTGAATGCGGTAGTTCGGGTTACCGACCACCGCATCCAGAGGACGAAAGGCGGGAGAGGTCAGCGGTTCCAGAACCAGTCTTTGCCGCGAGCCTCGCCCAGCGCGCGCTTCTTGCGTTCGGGGGTGAGGCGCTCCAGGTACAGCTTGCCGTCGAGGTGGTCGGTCTCATGCTGCAGGCACTGGGCGAGCACGTCGACGCCCTCGACCTCGACCGGCTCGTTGCGCAGGTCGACACCGCGCACCACGGCGTGCTTCGCGCGTACGACCGGGAACCACAGCTCGGGCACCGAGAGGCAGCCCTCGCCGATCTCGTGTGTCTCATCGGACAGCTCGACGATCTCGGGGTTGATCACGTACCCGCTCAGGCCGCCGACGTCGTAGCTGAACACCCGCAGCCCGACCCCGATCTGCGGCGCCGCGAGACCCGCGCGCCCGGCCGGTTTCACCCCGTCCATCAGATCGGTCACCAGCGACTCGATCTTCTTGTCGAATGTCGTGACCGGGTCGCATACGGTCTTGAGCACGGGATCCCCGAAATAGCGCAGGTCGCGCATCACCATGTTCGAACGTCCTTCTCCGCAGGTCTGAGCGGTGATTCTAGGCCCGCAGGCGCAGCCCCTTGGGAGTCGCCCGGAAACCCGCCTCCTGGAGGACGGCCGAAAGCTCGGAGGTGAGCGCCACCTCGCCGTCGGCCTTCTGCACCGCGAGCTGCCCCAGCCAGCCTTCCCGCACCGCCGTGGACAGCGCCCGCGCGGCCGCGCGCAACCTGTCCTGATCCTCGGTGAAGCTCAGCAGCGACCGGCCGCCTCGTTCGACGTACATCGCCGGGACGCCGTCCACGAGCACCGCCAGCGCACCCGCTTTCCTTGCCGGACGGTGTTTCGTGTCGCCCGTCGCGGCGGGCCAAGGCAACGCGGCGCCGTAGGGCTGGGCCGGGTCGGCGGCGGCGAGGACGACGGCGCCTTCCGTGGTGGTGCGCTGGTTCCCGGACTGGGCGCGCAGCCTGTCGACGGCGCCCTTCGCCGCGAACTGCGCCGCGCCGAGCCCCTCGACCACGTACCCCCGGACGACCTGTCCCGAATCCTCCATGCCACGCAAAACCTTGTAGATCCCCGAAAAGCCACCGGTCACACGCTCGGTGTCGAGGGCGCCACGGGTGAGGACGCCGTGCCGTTCCAGGAAGGCCTCCGTCCGCGCCAGCGCGCGCCTGGTCGGATCCGCTTCCCGCCCCGGGGTGAGTGCCCAGCGGCCGGCCACCGTCGGCGGCCCGGTGCGCGAAGGCATCGCCGGGCGCCCGGCCCGAAGCCGCGCGTACCGGCCGCGAGGAGCCTGACGGCGTGGCTTGTGCGCCGCGCCGGAACCGGAGACCTGCGCCCGCAGCGGGCCCAGCGTGTCCCCGGTGACCAGGCCCGCCCATACGAGATCCCACAGCGCCGCCACGACTTCACCGTCGTTGGGCGGGGTTTCGACCAACGGCGACGCCCGGTCCACGAGCTGGCGGAAGAACTGCGCTCCACCCTCCAAAGTGGACAGAATGGCCTCATGGAGCGGGCCGGAGGGCAGATCGTCGTCGAGATCCGGCAACAGCAGATCGGCGACGTCCGTGGGCGCGAGCGCCAGCCAGCCGTCCCCACCGGACAGGGAGCCGCAGCCGCACCAGGTGACCTCGCCCGCCGTGGTGAGTTCGTCCAGCAGCGACGGGGTGTAGCCGGGCAGCCTGCTCGGCAGGATCAGCGACTCGACCGCGCTCGCCGGGAGCGGGGCACCGGCCAGTTGCTCGACCACGGACAGCACGTCGTCCGCCGTCGGCGCCGACCGCACTCGCGCCCCGATGCCGTGCCACGACGGCAGGAATCGCCCCAGCGCGGCCGGTTCGACCGGCTCGACCTCGGCCCGCAGCCGGGCCAGCGACGCCCGCCGAAGCCTACGCAGCACTGAAGCGTCGCAGAACTCCATCCCGACGCCGTGGGTCTCCGGATGCCCGACGGGGCTCAGCTCGCCCCGGACCAGCCTGCCCTGCGCGGTCAGCCTGTCCAGGACGCCGGTGACCACGGCCGTCCCGAGCCCGAACCGCTCGGCCGCCTGCCGGGCGCTGAACGGGCCGCGGCTGCGCGAATAGCGCGACAGCAGGTCACCGACGGGATCCTCGACCGGCTCGGTGAACGCCTCCGGCACACCGACCGGCAGCGCGGTGCCCAGCGCGTCCCGCACGCGGCCGGCGTCCTCGATGGCGATGAAGCGTTCTCCACCGCCGATGCGCACCCGGATCACCCGCCGCGCGGCTTCCAGTTCCTCCAGCCATTCCCGTTGGATGCCGCGCGCCGCGGCCTCCTCGATCGAGAGATCGCCGAGGAACCGCAACAGATCCGCGGCGTCCTCGGCGTTGCGGGCGTGCCTGTCCGGGTCGAGGCGTTGAAGGGAGCGCTCGACTTCGGCGACGACTTCGGCGTCCAGCAGCTCCCGGATCGCCTCGGTGCCGAGCAGTTCGGCCAGCAGCGTCGAATCCAGTGCCAGCGCCGCGGCACGCCGTTCCGCGAGCGGGGCGTCCGTCTCGTACAGGAACATCCCGACGTAACCGAAGAGCAGACTGCGCGCGAACGGGGACGCCGACGGCGTTTCGACCTCGACCAGCTTGACCTTGCGGGACCGGACGTCGGACATCAGTTCGCGCAGCCCGCCGACGTCGTACACGTCCTGCAGGACTTCCCGCATCGCTTCCAGCACCACGGGGAACCGCTCGTACTTGGCCGCGACCGAAAGCAGCTGGGACGCGCGCTGCCGCTGCTGCCACAGCGGGGTGCGGCGGCGCGGATCCCGGCGGGGGAGCAGCAGCGACCGCGCCGCGCATTCCCGGAACCGCGCCGCGAACAGCGCCGAACCGCCGACCTCGGCGACGATCAGCTGCTCGACCTCTTCCGGGTCGAGCAGCACGTCCTCGACGCCGATGGTGACCTCGGCGCCGTCCATGTCGAGCGCCTCGGGCAGCCGCAGCACGATGCCGTCGTCGGAATGCGCGACCTGGGCGTCGACCCCGCGGTTCTCCCGCAGCCGCGCGGCGATCGCGAGCGCCCACGGCGCGTTGACCTGCGCGCCGAACGGCGAGTGCAGGATGACCCGCCAGTCGCCCAGCTCGTCGCGAAACCGTTCCAGCAGCACGGTTTTGTCGTTCGGCACATGCCGCGTGGCCGACTTCTGCTCCGCCAGGTACGCCAGCAGGTTGTCGCAGGCGTACTCGTCCAGCCCGGCGACGGCGGCGCGTTCCCTGGCCACCGACGGCTCCGAAGTGGACAGTTCACGGACGAACGCGCCCAGCGCCCGCCCCAGTTCCAGCGGGCGGCCGGGGGCGTCGCCCTTCCAGAACGGCATCCGGGCGGGCTCACCCGGCGCGGGGACCACGATCACGCGGTCGTGGGTGATGTCGGTGACCCGCCAGGAGGAGGTGCCGAGCAGGATCGTGTCCCCGACGCGGGACTCGTAGACCATCTCCTCGTCGAGCTCGCCCACGCGAGACCCGGGTTTGCCGTCGGAACCCGGCGTCATCACGGTGAACAGGCCGCGGTCGGGGATCGTGCCGCCGGAGGTCACCGCCAGCCGCTGCGACCCCGGACGGCCGTGCAGCTCGCCGGTGACCCTGTCCCAGGTGATCCGGGCGCGCAGCTCGCCGAACTCCTCGCTGGGGTACCGGCCGGCGAGCATGTCGAGCACGGCGAGCAACGCGTCGTCCGGAAGGGACGCGAATGGCGCCGCCCGGCGGGCGAGGGCGGCCAGCTCGTCGACCGTCCAGGACTCGAGCGCCACCATCGCCACGACCTGCTGCGCCAGCACGTCCAGCGGGTTGCGCGGGTACCGCACCGCCTCGATCGCCCCGGACGCCATCCGCTCCGCGACCACCGCGCAGGAGACGAGGTCACCCCGGAACTTCGGGAACATCACCCCGCTCGACACCGCGCCGACCTGGTGTCCGGCCCGGCCGACCCGCTGCAGTCCCGATGCGACCGTCGGCGGCGCCTCGATCTGCACGACGAGGTCGACGGCGCCCATGTCGATGCCCAGCTCCAAGGAGGACGTCGCCACGACACACGCCAGCCGCCCGGACTTGAGCTCCTCCTCCACATGGGTGCGCTGCTCGCGCGACATCGAGCCGTGGTGCGCCCGCGCGATCACCGGCGCCGCCCCGGTGGTCAGCCCGGACTGGCCGATCGCCTCGGCCGGAAACCGCTGATCCGGCTCCAGTTCGGCCTGCTCCGCGACGAGTTCGTTGAGCCGCGCGGTCATCCGCTCGGTGAGCCGCCGCGAGTTGGCGAACACGATCGTCGACCGGTGCGCCTGGATCAGTTCGAGGACACGCTCCTCCACCGCGGGCCAGATCGACGGCCGCCGGGGCGCGCCGTCGATGTCCTCCAGCGACCCGGGGAGCCGTGCGAGGCCCGCGTCGAGGTCTTCGTTCTGCTTCGGCCCCTGCGGACCGTCAAGGTCGGACATGTCCTCGACCGGGACCTCGACGCGGACCTCGATCGTCTTCGCGAGCTTCGGCTGGACGATGGTGACCGGCCTGCCGCCCGCCAGGAAGGAGGCCACCTCGTCGATCGGCCGGACCGTCGCCGACAGCCCGATCCGCTGGGCGGGCTTTTCGAGAAGCGCGTCGAGCCGCTCCAGCGACAGGGCCAGATGCGCGCCGCGTTTGCCGCCCGCGACCGCGTGCACCTCGTCGATGATCACCGTCTCCACGCCGCGCAGCGAATCGCGGGCGGAGGAGGTGAGGATCAGGAACAGCGACTCCGGCGTGGTGACCAGCACGTCCGGCGGGGTCTTGCCGAACGAGCGCCGCTCGGCCGCGGTGGTGTCGCCCGTGCGCATGCCGACGCCGATGTCCGGCACCGGCAACCCGAGCCGCCGAGACGCCTGCGAGATACCCGCCAGCGGTGCCCGCAGGTTGCGCTGGACGTCGACCGCCAGCGCCTTCAGCGGGGAGACGTAGAGGACACGGCAGCGTTTCCTGGGCTCGGACGGCGGCGGCTCGACCGACAGCCTGTCCAGCGCCCAGAGGAACGCCGAGAGCGTCTTACCGGAGCCCGTGGGGGCCACGACCAGCGCGTGTTCCTTCGCGTGCGCGGCACGCCACGCGCCCTCCTGCGCGCGGGTGGGCGCGGCGAAGGCCCCGGTGAACCAGTCCCTGGTCGCGGGGGAGAAGAGGTCGAGTACGTGTGCCACGCCCTCCATACTGCGCCGGACCACCGACAGTTTCGCTCCGAGGCTGTGACGAGGCACCCGCTCGGGGACGAGTTCGGCGGGTTCCGCACGTGCGGTGACCTCGCTCATGGGAGCATCACCGCCAGCGCGACCGGATCAGTGCTGGGGCGGTCGCCGTTCGTCTGTGAAGGGGTATGAGCTGTGCGGATCCTGTCGGTGGACCTCGGGACGTCCAACACCGTGGCCGTCCTTTCGGCGCACGGGAGGCCTCCGCGCGTGGTCGAAGTCGACGGTTCGGCCAACATGCCGTCCGCGGTGTTCGCCACCGAGGACGGCACGATCATGGTCGGCCGCGACGCCGAACGCCGCGCCCGTCTCGACCCGACCCGCTTCGAGCCCAACCCCAAACGCCGCATCGACGAGCAGACGCTCCTGCTGGGCACCGACGTCATCCCGGTCAGCGAGGTGCTGGCCGCGATCCTGCGCCGCGTCCTCGACGAGACCACCCGCCAGCTCGGCGGGGACCTGCCCGACGAGGTCCGGCTCACCCACCCCGCGCAGTGGGGCCCGACCCGCCGCAACGTGCTGCTGTCCGCCGCCCGGCTCGCCGGGATGGGCGGCAACCTGGTGCTCGTGCCCGAGCCGGTCGCCGCGGCCGCGCACTTCGCGTCGTTCCCCGGCAAGACGCTCGCGCCCGGTCAGGCGCTCGCCGTGTACGACCTCGGCGCCGGCACCTTCGACGTCGCGATCGTCGGCGCGACCCCGAACGGCGGCTTCACCGTCGTCGCCGAAGACGGCCTCCCCGACCTCGGCGGTCTCGACGTCGACCAGGCGCTCCTGGTGCACGTCGGCCGCGAGGTCTCGCACAAGGATCCCCAGCGCTGGCAGCGGGTCCTGCGGCCGGAGTCCACTCCGGACCGTCGTACGCGGCGCGCGCTGCAGGAGGACGTGAAGGCGGCGAAGGAGGCCCTCTCGCGGCACCCTCAGACCGAGGTCCCGATGCCGGAGCCGTTCGAGGACGTCCTCGTCACGCGAGGGGAACTCGAAGCGCTGGTGCGGCCCTCGATGCTGCGCAGTGTCGAGCTGATGTCGCGAGTGGTCCGCTCGGCCGGGATGACCCCGGACCGGCTCGCCGGCATCTACCTCGTCGGCGGTTCGAGCCGTCTCCCGCTGGTCGGCAGCCTGATCGCGGAGAAGCTCGGCGTCGTCCCCGGCAGCTTGGACCAGCCCGAGACCGCGGTCGCGCTCGGCGCCCAGCACGTCGCCTCCGACGGCATCAGCTCGCGCACGCAGGGCGTCGAAGGGCAGGTCGCCGCGGGAACCGGTGCGCACCCCGGCGTTTCGGGCCCGTACGCGCCGCCGCCGCAGCAGGTCGCGTCGATTCCCGGATACCAGGGGAACGGCCCCGGTCAGTCCGGCGGTTTCCCCCAGTCGGGTTACCCGAACAGTGGTCCGCAGCAGGTTCAGCAGCAGCCCGCGCCGACGAATTTCCCGACGTACTCGCTGGCCGGGCAGACCACCGGTGACAAGGCGCCCGCGAGCAAGAAGAAACCGCTGGTCATCGGTGCCATCGTGGCCGTCGTCGTGCTGCTCGCCGCCGGGCTCACCTACTTCCTGACGTCCTCTTCGGTGGCGACCTACACGGCCGAAGAGTGCAAGGCGCCCGGTGCGGCCGACGACAAGGGCCTCACCGGTTGCCTGCGCCAGCTCGCCGGGAAGATCGCCGACACCGGCGACTGCAAACCCGGTATGGGCAACGGGCCGGCGAAACCGGCGGAGGATCTCGGCGTGACGTCGACCTGCTCCGCCCCTGGCCGCGCCGGGACCCAGGTGACCTATCTGCAGAGCGACTCCGCGGACAAGCTCAAGGCCTACACCGACGGACTGCTCAAATCGGCCGGGGGAGACCGCACCGAGGCCAAGTGGGCAGGCAACGCCCTGGAGGGCCAGTACTCCTCGGCCGCCGGGCGGAACGCCGCCGTGCTGGTGTTCACCGTGACCGACCGGCCGCTGGTCGGCTTCATCTACCAGGTCCCGACCGAAGGCCAGAACCCGACGCCGGGCGAACTGGCCGACTACTTCGAAAAGAGCGTCCAGCCGGGCGAATAGTCCCCTGTTCGCGCGTGAAGGCCCCCTTCCCTCGGCTCAGCCGAGGGAAGGGGGCCTTCACGCGTTTCGTGCTCGAGGCGGGGCTAGACTTCTCCCGATGCGTATCACGGTCTTCCGGCGGCTGATGGCCGACGAATTCGGTCCCGGACGTGCGGAAACCCTCTCCAGGGATCACGTCTTCGGCGAACTCGGGGGCCGGACCGTCGAACAGGCCCTCGACGCGGGAACCTCGGCCAAGGACGTCTGGCGGGCGGTCTGCGAAGCCTTCGAGATCCCGCCCGAGCGGCGCTGACCTCGGCGAAAAGGCAAGAACCCTAGCGCGACGGCGTGTCGGTCGCGGCCTCGAACACACGTTCGTCTAGGGTGTTGTCCACAACGGGGTCAGCGATCCACAGCTTGGGCGCGAGGCCTGGAATTGTCGGTGGTCGCCCGTAGCGTCGGACCCGACAGCTCAGAACTGAACAAGCCCTACCCGGCTCAACCAACGAGGTGGACTCCATGGCACCAGCAGCACCCGACAAGGACAAGGCGCTCGAACTGGCCCTCGCCCAGATCGACAAGCAGTACGGCAAGGGCTCGGTCATGCGCCTCGGCGAAGAGGGCCGCGCGCCGATCGAGGTCATCCCCACCGGCGCCATCGCACTCGACGTCGCGCTCGGGATCGGTGGCCTTCCCCGCGGCCGGGTCATCGAGATCTACGGTCCGGAGTCCTCCGGTAAGACCACCGTCGCGCTCCACGCGGTCGCCAACGCGCAGAAGAACGGCGGCATCGCCGCGTTCATCGACGCGGAGCACGCGCTGGACCCGGAGTACGCCAAGAAGCTCGGCGTCGACACCGACGCGCTGCTGGTCTCCCAGCCGGACACCGGTGAGCAGGCGCTCGAGATCGCGGACATGCTGATCCGCTCCGGCGCGCTCGACATCCTGGTCATCGACTCGGTCGCCGCGCTCGTGCCGCGCGCCGAGATCGAGGGCGAGATGGGCGACAACCACGTCGGCCTCCAGGCCCGGCTGATGAGCCAGGCCCTGCGGAAGATGACCGGTGCGATGAACAACTCCGGCACCACCGCGATCTTCATCAACCAGCTGCGCGAGAAGATCGGCGTCATGTTCGGCTCCCCGGAGACCACGACCGGTGGTAAGGCGCTGAAGTTCTACGCCTCGGTCCGCCTGGACGTCCGCCGCATCGAGACGCTGAAGGACGGTGGCGAGCCCGTCGGCAACCGCACCCGCGTCAAGGTCGTGAAGAACAAGGTCGCCCCGCCCTTCAAGCAGGCCGAGTTCGACATCCTTTACGGCAAGGGTGTCTCCCGCGAGGGTTCGTTGATCGACATGGGTGTCGACCAGGGCATCCTGCGCAAGTCCGGCGCCTGGTACACCTACGAGGGCGACCAGTTGGGCCAGGGCAAGGAGAACGCCCGCAAGTTCCTGCTGGACAACCCGGACATCGCCAACGAGATCGAGAAGCGCATCAAGGAGAAGCTGGGCATCGGTGCCGCCGTCGACGCCGAAGCCGCCCCCGCGCCGGTCGACTTCTGAGTTCCGCGGCCGCGGGATCGGGTGAAGTGTGCTCGCGGAGAGCACTCGCCGGATCCCTTCGCCGTGCCTTCTGGGGGGCGAACCCCCAGACCCCCGCCAGGGGTGAAGTCACCGATCGATCGTTTCGACTGGAGTGATAGCTGAATGCGTGCGCCCAAAGTGGATCCGGCGGAGCTGCCGCCGGACGAGCGGAGGAAGAAGGCCAAGGAGATCTGCTTCGATCTCCTGGCCGCGCGCCCGCGTTCCACGGAGGAACTGCGTCAGGCCCTCAAGCGCAAGGGCTTCGACGAGGAGACGACGGAGACCCTGCTCGGTAAGCTGGACAAGGCAGGGCTCATCAACGACGCCGAGTTCGCCGAGATGTGGGTGCGTTCCCGCCATGCCAACATGGGCCTGGCACGGAACGCCCTCGTAGCCGAACTCAAACGCAAAGGAATCGATGGGGATATCGCCGTCCAGGCCGCCGAAGAGGTGGACCGAGAGGCAGAGGAGCAGCGCGCCCGAGAGCTGGTACGGAAGCGCATGCGCTCCTTGGGCAACGTCGACGAGCAGACGGCGATCCGCCGCCTGCTGGGCTTCCTCGCCCGCAAGGGCTATCCCCAGGGGCTGGCCTACACCGTGATCCGCGACGAACTCCGCGAGTTCGGCGCCGAGTCGGCGATGCTGGACGACGCCACCCTCGACTGAGCTCCATCACCCGAGCCGCTCACCGGCCCGCGGGCACACGTGCCCGCGGGCCGGTGTTTCGCGTTCAGACAGGCCGGCACACGTGATCCAACGGCCGGCACGTGTGATCGGACGGCCGGCACGCTCGCGGCCGAGTTCCGCCGAGAGACGTCCGTCTGGACACACGTGTCGGCCGTTGGATCACACGTGTCGTCCCTCTGATCACGCGTGTCGTCCCTTCGATCACGCCACCGCCGTGTTCGACGCCTGCGGGGCGCCGGAGCAAGCCTCCGACCAGCGCCGATGTGACCGATCAGGAATCGAGAAGCGCCGGAAGCCCGCCCGGAAATAGCGTTACCGGCATGAACTTCATCGACGCCATCACCCTCGAAGTGGCCGACACCGAGGCCGCCGAACGCTTCTACACCACCGCCTTCGGGCTCGGCTCGGAACTGCGCTTCCGGGCTTCGCAGGAGCCGTCCACCGGCTTCCGCGGCTACACCCTCTCCCTCACGGTTTCCCAGCCCGCCAACGCCGACGCGCTCATCGACGCCGCCGTCGCCGCCGGGGCGACCGTGATCAAGCCCGCCGCGAAGTCGATGTGGGGTTACGGCGGAACCGTCCAGGCTCCGGACGGCGCGATCTGGAAGATCGCCACCTCGGCGAAGAAGAACACCGCGCCGGCCGCCCGTGAATTCGACGCCATCGTGTTGCTGCTGGGCGTCGCCGACGTGGCCGCGAGCAAGAAGTTCTACGTCGAGCACGGCCTCACCGTGGGCAAGAGCTTCGGCCGCGTGTACGTCGAGTTCGAATCCGGCTCGAGCCCCGTGAAGCTGGCGCTGTACAAGCGCAAGGCCCTGGCCAAGGACGCCGGCGTGTCCCCGGAGGGCACCGGTTCGCACCGCATCGCGATCTGCGGCGTCGCCCCGTTCACCGACCTCGACGGGTTCGCCTGGGAGACCTCGGCTCTCGCCGCCCAGTCCTGATGTGCCACTTCCGGATGCCCCCGCTCGCCGCTTACCAAGGAGAAGCCGCCATGAGCACCACGTACGAAGGATTCACGGCCGAAGAGAAGGCCGCGATGAAGGAACACGCCCAGGACATGAAGAAGGCGGCCCGCCGCGGTTCCGCCGCCGACAAAGCGGCGGCGGCCGAGCAGGACGTGGTCGCGAAGATCGCCGAGATGCCCGAAGAGGACCGGGCGCTGGCCGAGCTGGTCCACACCGTCGTGAAGGCGAACGCCCCGATGCTCGCGCCGAAACTCTGGTATGGCCAGCCCGCCTACGCGCTGGACGGCAAGATCGTCTGCTTCTTCCAGGCGGCGGCCAAGTTCAAGACGCGGTACGCGACGCTCGGCTTCAACGAGGCCGCCCGGCTGGACGACGGCGCGATGTGGGCGACGGCCTTCGCGCTGACCGGCGTCACCCCGGAGGTGGAACGGCGCATCGCCACCCTGGTGAAGCAAGCCGTCAGCTGACGAGTGGCAGCCTGCTTTAGCGCGTGATTGGCCACTCGCGAGACAGCGGCTAAACCCTAGGCTCGGTTGATCACTGGGAGGGCCACATGATCACCATCGAGCCGTTGAAGCCCGAAGACCGCGAAGCCTGGGAACACTTGTTTCGCGCGTACATCGCCTTCTACGAACGTGTCGCGCCCCAGGAGGTCTACGACCGAGCCTGGCGCGAATTCCAGGCGGGGGAGCGGATGCACGCGCTCGGCGCCCACCTGGGCGGCGAGCTCGTCGGGATCACGCATTTCCTCATGCATCCCAGTACATCCGCGCTCACCGACGTCTGTTACCTGCAAGATCTGTTCACCGCGCCGGAAGCCCGCGGCAAGGGGGTCGCGCGGGCGCTGATCGAGGCCGTCGCGGACTGGGCGCGCGCCCGCGACTGCGGCAGGGTTTACTGGCACACCAAGGAATCCAACGCCACCGCGCGCCGCCTGTACGACCGGGTCGCGGTCAACCGGGGCTTCATCCAGTACCAGTTGCCACTGTGAAACCAGTGAGGGCCACTCGGCACGCCAGTGGCCCTCACCGAGATCAGAGCTTCGAAGCCTCCGCCGCGAAGGCTTCGATCTTCCCGAAGTCCTTGGCCGCCAAGGCGTCCTTCGGAGTCAGCCACGATCCGCCGATGCAGCCCACATTGGACAGTGCGAGATAGTCCGGGGCGGTCTTCACGGTGATCCCGCCGGTCGGGCAGAACTTGAGCCCGGGCAGCGGCCCGCCGATCGACTTCAGGTACGCCACCCCGCCGCTGGCCTCGGCGGGAAAGAACTTCAGCGCGGTCAGCCCGCGTTCGGCCAGCCGCATCGCCTCCGAAACCGTGCTCGCGCCCGGCAGGAACGGCAGGCCGGTGTCGAACGCGGCGTCCAGCACGGCGTCCGTGCAGCCCGGGGTCACCAGGAACTTCGCGCCGGCGTCGGCGGCCTGCTTGGCGTGCTCGGGCGCGGTGACGGTCCCGGCGCCGATGACGATCTCCGGGACCTCCGCGGCGATCCGCTCGATCGAGGCGAGTGCCGCCGGGGTCCGCAGGGTCAGCTCGATCACGCCGATCCCTCCCGCGAGCAGGGCCCGCGCGGTGGGCACGGCGTCGTCGGCGTCGTCGAGCACGACGACGGGCATCACGGGGGACAGGCCGAGCAGGTCGGCGCCGGTGGTCACTGGGTTACCTCCACAGGGGTCAACGTGTGCGCCGGAGCGCCGAAGTGTTCCGGCGTGAGCGGTCCGAACACGCTCGCGCCCTGATCGGCGGGGCCGACCGCTCGGCGCAGCGCCGCGAACAGCTCCCGGCCGGTGCCGGTCCAGGATGCCTCCGAAGGCGGGGAATCCACCAGTTCACGGCGGGCGAGTTCTTCGTCACCCACGAGGACGTCGAGCGTCCCGGCCTTGGCGTCGAGGCGGACGACGTCGCCGTCGGCGATCCGCGCGATCGGGCCTCCCACGGCGGCTTCCGGCGTCACCTGGATCGCCGCGGGGATCTTGCCGGACGCGCCCGACATCCGGCCGTCGGTGAGCAACGCCACCTGGTGCCCGCGGTCCATCAGCACCCCGAGCGCCGGGGTGAGCCCGTGCAGCTCCGGCATCCCGTTGGCCTGCGGGCCCTGCTGCCGGATGACCACGACGACGTCGCGGTCCAGCTCGCCCGCCTCGAAAGCGTCCTTGAAGGACTTCTGGTCGGTGAACACCCGCGCCGGCGCCTGGACGATCCGGTGCTCCGGCGCCACCGCCGACACCTTGATCACCGCGCGGCCGAGGTTGCCCGCGACCATCCGCAGCCCACCGTCGGCGGCGAACGGCCGCCACACCGGACGCAGCACGTCCTCATCGAGGCTGCGGGTCGGGACGTCACGCCAGACCAGCTCGCCTTCGGAGAGGATCGGCTCCTGCCGGTAGCGGTGCAGCCCCGGCCCGGCGACGGTCTGGACGTCCTCGTGCAGCAGGCCCGCGTCGAGCAGCGTGCCGACCAGGAACTGGATGCCCCCGGCGGCGTGGAAGTGGTTGATGTCGGCGCTGCCGTTCGGGTACACGCGCGCCAGCAGGGGGATCACCGAGGACAGGTCGGAGAAGTCGTCCCAGGTCAGCTGGATGCCCGCGGCGGCGGCGATCGCGACGAGATGCATCGTGTGGTTGGTCGAACCGCCCGTGGCGAGCAGCGCGATGACACCGTTGACGACGGCCTTCTCGTCGATCACGCGCGAGACCGGCGTGTACTCCTCGCCCCGCGAAAGCTTCACGACGCGGCGTCCGGCCTCTTCGGTGAGCGCCTTCCGCAGCGCCGAGTTCGGCTGCACGAAGCTGGCGCCCGGCAGGTGCAGGCCCATCACCTCGACGACCATCTGGTTGGAGTTGGCGGTGCCGTAGAAGGTGCACGTGCCCGCCGAGTGGTACGAAGCCGCTTCGGCGTCCAGCAGGTCTTCGCGCGTCGCCTTGCCCTCGGCGTAGAGCTGGCGCACGCGCGCCTTCTCCTTGTTCGGCAGGCCCGAGTTCATCGGCCCGGCGGGCACCAGGATCGCCGGGAGGTGTCCGAAGGACAGCGCCCCGATCAGCAGGCCGGGCACGATCTTGTCGCAGACGCCGAGCAGCAGCGCCGCGTCGAACATGTCGTGGGACAGCGCGATCGCGGTCGACATCGCGATCACCTCGCGGCTGAACAGCGACAGCTCCATCCCCGGACGGCCCTGGGTGACGCCGTCGCACATCGCGGGCACGCCACCGGCGAACTGGGCGACCCCGCCCGCCTGGCGGACCGAGCCCTTCAGCATCGCGGGGTACTCCTGCATCGGCTGGTGAGCCGAAAGCATGTCGTTGTAGGACGAGACGATCGCGACGCCCGGCGCCCGCGCGGCGCGCAGTGCCGCTTTGTCGACACCTTCCATCGCGGCGAAGCCGTGGGCGAGGTTGCTGCAGTCGAGACCGCGCCGCACCGGCCCTTCCTCGTGGGCGGCGGCGACGCGCTCGAGATGCGCGGCGCGGGTTTCGGCGCTGCGGGCCGCGATGCGTTCGGTGACTTCGGCGATGATGGGGTGGACGTTCGGGGCGGTGCTCATTGTCCGGCTCCGGATCACTGGTCGTGGTGGTCCGCGGGACGGCAACGCTGACGTCGCTGGGTCGTGACAGTGGCCACAGTAACCCAGGGGAAAGCCCGAATCAAAATCGATACAGAAGATCGACTCGCGTGACCTCCGTCACGTCACTAGGTTCCACTGTGCTACTTGTCACATTGCACAACGCGCGGCAGAGTCGAGACGGCGAGGAATCGCTGGCCTTCGAAGGCTCAAGCGGCCAACCGAACCGACCATCGGGAGGTACCGATGTCCACCACAGAGATCGCCGAGCTTCGGCGAGCCATCGGTCAGTTGAGGCAGTGCGTCGGCGCGCTGCGGTCCCGATACGGCGACGCCTCGGCGGTACGGCGCCTGGCGAACGACGTCGAGCGGCTCGACATCGACGCGACCGACCTCGACACGACCCCGAACGCGGTGCCCGCTCAGGCGAAGGCCGCCGACCGGGTCCAAGTTCCCGATACGCCCTACGACCCGGCGCTGTGGCAGGGCGCCGATGACGAAGGCGTCGGCGGCTACAAGCGCGACCAGCGGTGAGCGCCCCCGCCGGCAACGAGGCCGGACGGGGTACGGGGGTCCGCGCACCGTCGCGGGCCCGGATCGCCGAAAAAACGCTGCGCACCGACCGGTGGTGGCTGTCCCCGCTGCTGACCGTCCTCGGCCTCTCCGCCTTCATCATCTACGCGACGATCAGGTCCTTCGTGCGCACCGCCTACTGGGTGCCCGAGTACCACTACCTGACGCCCTTCTATTCGCCCTGCGTCTCGGAATCCTGTGTTGAAGGCTCCCGGCATTTCGGGGCCTGGATCGGCGAGTTGCCGAGCTTCATCCCGCTCGGCTTCCTCGTCCTGCCGTTTCTGCTGGGCTTCCGGCTGACCTGCTACTACTACCGCAAGGCCTACTACCGGGCCGTCTGGTTCTCGCCGCCCGCCTGCGCGGTCGCCGAACCGCACGCGAAGTACACCGGTGAGACGCGACTGCCGCTGATCATCCAGAACGCCCACCGCTACTTCTTCTACGTGGCCGTGGTCGTCTCGCTGATCAACACCTACGACGCGATCACCGCGTTCCACGGCAAGACCGGCGGCTTCGGTTTCGGGCTCGGCAACATCGTGCTACTCGGCAACGTGATCCTGTTGTGGGCGTACACGTTGTCCTGCCACTCGTGCCGTCACGTGACCGGCGGCAGGCTCAAGCACTTCTCCAAACACCCGGTGCGCTACTGGATCTGGACCCAGGTGACGAAGCTCAACACCCGTCACATGGCGCTGGCGTGGACGACGCTCGGCACGCTCGTGCTGACCGATCTCTACGTGATGCTCGTGGCGAGCGGCGCGATTTCGGATCTGCGGTTCATCAACTAGCGGCGCGGGAATCTCCCGTCCCCGGCGACAAGCTTCGAGGTGGCTCTTTTCATGACCGAGGTCGAACGGCTCAACTACGACGTGGTGGTGATCGGTGCCGGCGGTGCCGGTCTCCGCGCGGTCATCGAAGCCCGTGAACGTGGCTTCAGCGTCGCGGTGGTGTGCAAATCGCTCTTCGGCAAGGCGCATACGGTGATGGCCGAAGGCGGCTGCGCGGCGTCGATGGGCAACGCGAACTCGAACGACAACTGGCAGGTGCACTTCCGCGACACCATGCGCGGCGGGAAGTTCCTCAACAACTGGCGGATGGCCGAACTCCACGCCAGGGAGGCGCCGGACCGGGTCTGGGAACTGGAGACCTACGGCGCCCTGTTCGACCGCACGGCCGACGGCCGGATCAGCCAGCGGAACTTCGGCGGGCACACGTACCCGCGCCTGGCGCACGTCGGCGACCGCACCGGGCTCGAACTGATCCGCACGATGCAGCAGAAAATCGTTTCGCTGCAACAGGAGGACTTCAAGGAGACCGGTGACTACGAGGCGAGGATCAAGGTCTTCGCCGAGTGCACGATCACCGAACTGCTGACTGATAGCCCGGGTCCGGGTGCCCCGGAAGGACAGAGCCGGATTTCGGGCGCCTTCGGGTATTGGCGCGAGAGCGGCCGGTTCATCCTGTTCGAGACGCCGGCGGTGGTGCTCGCCACCGGCGGCATCGGCAAGTCGTTCAAGGTCACGTCGAACTCGTGGGAGTACACCGGTGACGGCCACGCGCTGGCGCTACGGGCCGGGGCGAAGCTCATCAACATGGAGTTCGTCCAGTTCCACCCGACCGGCATGGTCTGGCCGCCGAGCGTGAAGGGGATCCTGGTCACCGAAGGCGTCCGCGGTGACGGCGGGGTCCTCAAGAACACCGAGGACAAGCGGTTCATGTTCGAGTACGTTCCCGAGGTCTTCAAGGGGCAGTACGCGGACAGCGAGGAAGAAGCCGACCGCTGGTACACCGACGCCGACAACAACCGGCGCACCCCGGATCTCCTGCCGCGGGACGAGGTGGCGCGCGCGATCAACTCCGAGGTCAAGGCCGGCCGGGGATCGCCGCACGGCGGGGTCTTCCTCGACATCGCCAGCAGGCTGCCCGCGGAGGAGATCCGCAAGCGGCTGCCGTCGATGTACCACCAGTTCAAGGAACTCGCCGACGTCGACATCACCAAGGAGCCGATGGAGGTCGGCCCCACCTGTCACTACGTGATGGGCGGGATCGAGGTCGACCCGGATACCGCGTCGTCGAGCGTGCCGGGGCTGTTCGCCGCTGGGGAGTGCTCGGGCGGGATGCACGGCTCGAACCGGCTCGGCGGCAACTCGCTGTCGGATCTGCTGGTCTTCGGCCGTCGTGCGGGCCTCGGCGCCGCGTCCTACGTGTCGGAACTGAAGGACCGCCCCAAGGTCAGTCAGTCCGATGTGGACGCCGCCGCGGCGATGGCGCTCGCGCCGTTCGACCCGCCTGGTGACGGCGTCGAGGAGAACCCGTACAGCCTGCACACCGAGCTGCAGCAGTCGATGAACGATCTGGTCGGCATCATCCGCAAGGCGGAGGAGATCGAGCGGGCGCTGGAGAAGCTCGGGGAACTGCGCGAGCGGATCAAGCGGGTCACCGTCGAAGGGCACCGGCAGTTCAACCCCGGCTGGCATCTCGCCGTCGATCTGCGGAACATGCTGATGGTCAGCGAATGCGTGGCGCGGGCCGCGTTGATGCGGACCGAGAGCCGGGGCGGGCACACCCGCGACGATCACCCGGGTATGGACGCCCAGTGGCGCAACAAACTCCTGGTCTGCTCGGCCACACCGGGCGACAACCCGGTGGTGCCGGAGATCGGCATCGAGGTCAAGGAACAGACCCCGCTGCGACAGGACCTGCTGGAGCTTTTCGAACTGTCCGAGCTGGGGAAGTACTACACCGACGAAGAACTGGCCTCGCACCCCGGGAGTCCGGCATGAGCTACAAGGCGAGTTTCCGGGTCTGGCGCGGTGACGCCGATTCGGGGGAGCTGCAGGACTACAGCGTCGAGGTCAACGAGGGCGAGGTCGTCCTCGACATCATCCACCGGTTGCAGGCCACCCAGGCCTCGGACCTGGCGGTGCGGTGGAACTGCAAGGCGGGCAAATGCGGATCCTGCTCGGCGGAGATCAACGGCAAACCGCGGCTGCTGTGCATGACCCGGATGTCGACCTTCACCGAGGACGAGGTCATCACCGTGACCCCGATGCGGACGTTCCCGGTGATCCGCGACCTGGTGACCGACGTGTCGTTCAACTACACCAAGGCCCGCGAGATCCCGTCGTTCACGCCGCCACCTGACCTCAAGCCGGGGGAGTACCGGATGCAGCAGGTGGACGTCGAGCGCTCACAGGAGTTCCGCAAGTGCATCGAGTGCTTCCTGTGCCAGAACACCTGCCACGTGGTGCGTGACCACGAGGAGAACAAGGAGGCCTTCGCCGGCCCCCGGTATCTGATGCGGATCGCCGAACTCGAAATGCACCCCCTCGACGTCGCCGACCGGCGTGACGAGGCGCAGGAGGAGCACGGGCTCGGCTACTGCAACATCACCAAGTGCTGCTCGGACGTATGCCCGGAGGGCATCCACATCACCGACAACGCGCTGATCCCGATGAAGGAACGCGTCGCCGACCGGAAGTACGACCCCATCGTGTGGCTGGGGAACAAGCTTTTCCGGCGGGACAAGTAGTCACCTCTCGTGAGTGGTAAGGACGGTTCTAACCGTCCTTACCACTCACGAGCTAAATCGGTTGCCGCCGCCCCTATGCCTGTCGCACACTTACCGCACACCGACCAAGGAGGACACATGACGCGACGTTGTTACGCCATGTTCCTTGGCATGGAAGAGAAACACGGCTCCACGCCGCCGTCCTAGCCGGACGTCGCACACGTGGAGCCGCCCTTCGGGAAACCGAACGGGCGGCTTTTCTTTTGGTGACCCTGAATTTCTGGAACGAAGCAGTCCGGTGCGCGGCGCGCGCCGGACTGTGTTCCAGGCCAAGGCGCGTTGGTCCAGCGGAAGGGATACCGGGTTTTCACCCCGGTGACGTGGGTTCGACTCCCACACGCGCTACGCCCCGGCACGGCGGGGAAATCTGTTCCGTCGTACCGGTGCGGCGGTGTGGGGTCCGTGTGTCCCATACCGCCAGACGCGCACGGTCCGGCGACCGGCCGGGATTCATAGCCCCGGCCAGCCTGGCTCGACACCAGGGTGCGCGACTCAGCCCGTTTTGCGGGCGCTGTGCACGTCGCCGCTTTCGTGGCGGCGCAGGACGATGTCCTGGAAACCGTTGTCCCGCAGGCCTTCTTCCAAGTTGAGCCCGTTCGTGGCGACGACCACCAGCAGCCCGCCCGTCACCAGGCTCACGGCGACGCGACCGAGCGGCTCAGGAGACTCCAGGAAAGCCAGCACGATGTCGAAGACGCCCATCACCGGCAGCCGGGCGAGCTGGTGGACCTCGTACGAAACCCCGACGGGGTCGCGTTCCTCTTCGCGTTGCGCGACCGCGATCAACGTCTGATCCGCGTCGACGCCGACCACGCGGCGAGCGCCCTCTTGTCGCAACAGGCGTGGATAGCGGCCATCGCCGCACCCGACGACCAGGACCGACCTGCCCGCCAGGTCCGGCAGCGCTTCGAGCAGCGTCGCGGCCTGGTCCGCCATACGGCCGACGCTAGCCGAGCGGCCGCTGTCCCGACAGGACCAAGAGGCCTATCCCGAATTACATGAAGGCCCCCTTCCTGTACCTGGGCGCAAGGAAGGGGGCCTTCATGTACTTACGGAGCTACAGCGACCGACCGGTGTTGAAGTCGGTGGCGTCGACGACGGACGCGGGTGCGTCGTGCACCGGCTTGGCGCCCTTGGGCGCCTTCTTCCGCCGCGCCAGCTTGTTCTCCAGCCACGACGCGAACCAGCTCAGGAGCAGGTTCAGCACGATGAAGATGATCGCGATGACGATCAGCGTCGGGATCGTGTTGCCGTAGAGACCGGTGAGCGGCCCGGAAGCCCGGATCAACTCGTCGAAGTTGATGGTCAGCTGACCGGCCAGCGCGGTGTCCTTGAGGATGACGACGAGCTGGCTCACCAGCGCGGGCAGCATCAGGGTGACCGCCTGCGGCAGCAGGACGGTCATCATGATCTGGGTCTTGCGCATGCCCAGCGCGGACGCGGCCTCGCCTTGGCCCTTGGGCAGCGACAGGATCCCCGCGCGGAACACCTCGGCCATGACCGAACCGTTGTAAAGCACCAGTCCGGTCACCGCGGCGAACAGCGGGCGGATCTCCGCGTCGATGTCCGTGTAGAAGGAGTAGAACGCGGCCGCGAACACCATCAGCAGCAGCACCGGGATCGCCCGGAAGAACTCGACGACCGCGCCGACCGGGACCCGGATCCACTTGTGGTCGGACAGCCGGCCGATGCCCAGCAGCGCACCGATCGGCAACGCGATCACGATCGACAGGCCGGCTGCCTTCAGGGTGTTGAGCAGGCCAGGAAGCAGGAACTGGGTCCACGTCGCACCGTCGACGAAGGGTTTCCAGAGCGCACCCGCCCATTGGCCCTTCTCGTCGAAGCCCACGTAGATGTAGTAGACGACCAGCGCCAAGACGAGGACGAAAAGGACGCTGTAGAGCCAGTTCCGTGCCCGCGCCTTCGGGCCGGGGATGTCATAGAGAACGGTCTGCGTGCTGCTCATCGCTTGACCTCGACCTTCTTGGCGACCCAGCCCAGCAGCAGGCCGAGGGGGAGGACCAGGATGACGAACCCGACGGCGAAGAGCAGGAAGACCAGGAGCAGCGAGTCGGACTCGTTCTCGATCATGTCCGACATCAGCAGCGACGCCTCGGCGACACCGATGATCGACGCGACCGTGGTGTTCTTCAACAGCGCGATCATGACGTTCGCCAGCGGCGCGATCACCGACCGGAACGCCTGCGGCAGCACGATCAGGGTCAGCACCTGGACGAAGCCGAGCCCCAGCGCGCGGGCCGCTTCCGCTTGGCCGACCGGGACGGTGTTGATACCCGACCGCAGCGATTCACAGACGAACGTGGCGGTGTAGGCGACGAAGCCGAGGATCGCGAGCCGGAAGGCGTTGTCCTCCAACGACGTCGTCGACTCCGACGAGGCCAGGTTGAGCCCCAGGGTGGAGGACAATCCCAGCGAGGTGAAGACGATGATCACCGTCAGCGGGGTGTTCCGGAAGATGTTGACGTAGGCGGTGCCGAACGCCCGCATGATCGGAACCGGGCTCACCCGCATCCCCACCAGGATGGTGCCCCAGATCAGGGAACCGATCGCGGAGAAGAAGGTGAGCTTGATCGTCATCCAGAAGGCGCCGAGCAAGTCGTAATTGGGATTGTCGAGGAAATCGAACAAGGTGCTCAACCCAGCCTCGGTATGGGAACGGTGCGCCGCGGTACACGGCGCACCGTTCGATTCCTTCAGTTCAGCGGCTCAGCGAGAGCCGGGTGTCAGGAGATGGCCGGGGGCTCGGGGATCTTGTAGCCCGACGGGCCGACGTTCTTCTCCAGAGCGGCCTTCCACGCGCCGTCCTGCTGCATCTTCTTGATCGCGTTGTTGATCGCGGTGATGCTCTCGTTGTCGTCCTTCTTCAGGCCGACGCCGTACTTCTCGTCGGTGAAGCCCTTGCCGACCAGCTTCAGCTTGCCGGGCTGCTGCGCGGCGTAGCCGCCCAGGATGACGTCGTCGGTGGTCATCGCGTCGACGGTCTTGTTCAGCAGCGAGGTGACGCAGTCGGTGTACTTGCCGCGCTCTTCGAGCTGAACCTCCTTGGCGTACTTCTCCTTGACGTTCTGCGCCGGGGTCGAACCCTTGACCGAGCAGAGCTTCTTGTTGCCGGTCAACGACTCCGGGCCGGTGATGTCGGTGGAGTCGGCGCGGACCAGCAGGTCCTGGTGGGCGATGAAGTACGGGCCCGCGAAGGAGACCTCGTTCTTGCGCTTGTCGGTGATCGAGTAGGTGGCGACGATGAAGTCGACCTCACCCTTCTTGATCAGGTCCTCACGCTGCGCGGACTGCGCTTCCTTCCAGGTGATCCCCGACTCTTCGACGCCGAGCTCCTTGGCGATGTACTTCGCCACGTCGACGTCGAAACCGGCGTAGGTGCCGTCGGCCTGCTTCTGGCCGAGACCGGGCTGGTCGAACTTGATGCCGATGACGAGCTTCTTGTCGCTCTTGGCCTTCGCCACCACGTTCTTGGCGCCGCTGGAGCCGCTGCCGGCGTCCGACCCACCGCCGCCACCACAGGCGGAGAGGGCGAGACCGGCCGCCACGACGGCCGCGCTCATTCGCAGAACTCGGTTCAACCGCATTGTTCTCAGTTTCCTTCCGAATCTTGTCCAGCCATACCGGCCGGCGGGGAAGACCTCAGTGGGTCAGGATCTTGCCGAGGAAGTCCTTGGCACGATCCGTCTTCGGCTTGGTGAAGAACTCGTCCGGGGTGGAGTCCTCGACGATCTCGCCGTCGGACATGAACACCACCCGGTTCGCCGCGCGCCGCGCGAAGCCCATCTCGTGGGTGACGACGAGCATCGTCATCCCGTCCTTGGCGAGCGTGGTCATCACGTCGAGGACTTCCTGGACCATCTCCGGGTCCAGTGCCGAGGTCGGCTCGTCGAACAGCATCACCTTGGGGCGCATGGCCAGCGCGCGGGCGATCGCCACACGCTGCTGCTGCCCGCCGGAGAGCTGCGCCGGGTACTTGTCGGCCTGGTTGGCGATACCGACTCGTTCGAGCAGGTCCATCGCGGTCTTGCGGGCCTCGGCCGAGTTGACCTTGCGGACTTTCATCGGCGCGAGCATGACGTTCTCGACGATCGTCTTGTGCGCGAACAGGTTGAACGACTGGAAGACCATGCCGACGTCGGCACGCAGCGCGGCCAGCGCCTTTCCCTCGGCGGGCAGCGGAACGCCGTCCACCGCGATCTCACCGGAGTTGATGGGTTCCAGCCGGTTGATCGCCCGGCACAGCGTCGACTTGCCAGACCCGGACGGCCCGAGCACGACCACGACCTGCCCGCGCGGCACCTCGAGGTTGATCTCCTTGAGCACGTGCAGGTCGCCGAAGTACTTGTTCACGGCGGCCGCCTTGATCATCGGCGCCGCCACCTCCGCGGTCATCTGGCCTCCAGGAGCGTTCGTTTGCAGGGGACTGCGGGGTCAGGCACCACGCGATGGCGGAAACCTACTCCCGTCGGACCGCTTGTAAAGACGGCTTGACCAATACTTAGGGTTTCAAGTCCGTATCGTTCTCAAGCCACCGGACGGCCCGGTCCACCTCTGTCCGGCGCTGATCAGCCTAGACAAAGCGGGGGTGCCTCGTAACCGGGGTCACAGCAGATCTGTGACGCATCGTGACCATTACGGGGTGCAGTGGATCCCTCACAGGGCCATCCGGCCCAGCGGTACGGGCAGCGCGAGAGGTGACTCACCCCATAGAGTCGTTCTTCAAGTCGTCGCGGTGGCGGTGACGGCGTGAAAGGGAAAACACGGGTGCGGGTACTGCTGGTGGAGGACGACGACCGGGTCGCGGGTGCCCTGACGCCCGCGCTGACCCGGCGCGGCCTGACGATCAAACGCCTCGCCTCCGGCGCCGGGGTGCTCGATCTGGTGCACGAGGTCGACGTCGTGCTGCTCGACCTGGGGCTCCCCGACATCGACGGGATCGTGCTGTGCCGCCGGATCCGCGCGGTCAGCGACGTCGCGGTGATCGTCGTTTCGGCGCGGGGCGAGGTCGACGACCGGATCCAGGGGCTGCGGTCCGGCGCCGACGACTATCTGGTCAAGCCCTACGACGTCGACGAGCTGGTCGCCCGCGTCGAGGCCGTGCGCCGTCGCCGCGGGGAACGGCCAGCCGCGCCCGAACCGCCGGGCGTCATTCGGGCGGGTGACGTCTCGGTCGATATCGGGCGCCATGAGGTGCAGGTCGACGGGCAGCCGGTTTCGTTGTCCCGCAAGGAATTCCAGGTGCTCGCGCTGGTGGTCACCGCCCGCGGCGCGGTCTGCGCCCGTGATCACGTGCTGAACGAGGTCTGGGGGCACCGCGGCCCGGCGGAGAGCCGGTCGCTCGACGTCCACGTCGCCACCCTGCGGACCAAACTGGGCAGGCCCGCGCTGATCGAGACCGTCCGCGGCGTCGGGTACCGCCTCGGCGGCGCCTACGGTCCGGCCGAAGAGGGCTGAGCCGGTGCGCGTCCGCCTCCAGGCGATCGTGCTGACGCTGGTCGCGGCGCTCGTGTTCGGCCTCGGCATCCCGCTCGCGCTCAGCGTGGCGGCCAGTGTGCAGCTCGACCTCTTCCTCGACCGTCTCACCGACACCTCCCGGTTCGCGTCGCTGGCCCAGCGCCCGCTGGTGGAGAACCGGCCGGACCTGATCGTGGACGAGCTCCACCGCTACACCGAGGTCTACGACGTGCCGGTGGCGATCGTCGACCAGGACGGCGAGGCCGTGGCGGGCGGGCCCGGCGAGGTGGGGATCGAGCTCAAGGACCCCGTCATCGCCTCCCATCTGCAGCAGGCGCTGGCCGGGCGGCGTTCGGAACCCGGACCGCTGCTGATGCCGTGGAACACCGAGCCACTGGTGCTGGCCGAGCCGATCCTCATCGACGGCGAGGTGCGGGGCGCGGTCATCACCGTCTCCTCGACCGGCAAGGCCCGCACCGAACTGCTGTGGTGGTGGGTGCTCATCGCGGCGGGCGCGGTGCTGGCGTTCGGGCTCGCGCTGCTGGTCGCGGTGCCGGTGGTGCGCTGGATCCTGCGCCCGGTCCGGCGGCTCGACGACGCCACCGGTGAGCTGGTCGCCTCCGTGGTCAGCGGTCGCGAGGTCAAACGGGTGGGGGAGACCGGCGGGCCGCCGGAGCTGCGGCAGCTCGAACGGTCCTTCGACCGCATGGCCGCCAGCGTCGACGAGGCACTGTCGGCGCAGCGCGCGTTCGTCGCCGACGCCTCCCATCAGCTGCGGAACCCGTTGACCGCGTTGAAGATCCGGCTCGGCAACCTCGACGGCCACGTCGACGACGACCTCGCCGCGGCCGACCTCGAAGCCGCCGTCGTCGACGCGCGACGGCTCAACCAGATCCTCGACGAACTCCTCTCGCTGGCCCGCGCCGAGGCCTCGGGCGGCGAACTGGTGCCGGTCGGTCTCGACGAGGTGGTCGGCGCCCGGGTCGCCGACTGGACGGTGGTCGGCGCGGCTCGCGACATCACGCTGGTGGCGACCGGGCTGGGCGGCGGGCTGCGGGTGCTCACGCCGGCCCGCGGCCTCGAAGTGGTCCTCGACGCGCTGCTGGACAACGCGCTCAAGTTCACCGAGCCGGGCACCGAGGTGCGGGTGGACGTCACCACCACGGACGGGAAGGTCGACATCGCCGTCCGCGACCACGGCCCCGGCCTGCGCGAAGACGAGCTGGACCGCGCGGCGGACCGGTTCTGGCGCAGCACCGCGCATCAGAACGTGCCCGGATCCGGCCTCGGCCTGGCGATCGTCACCGAGATCCTGGCCCGCTCGGACGGTTCGCTGCGGCTCGGCTCACCCGAAGGCGGCGGCCTTCAGGTGACCGTGACCCTGCCTCTAAACAGTGCTAGTCCTTGAGTGATCGGAAATAGCGCAGCGCGCCGGGATGCAGCGGCAGGGGAGAGGTCTCGATGGCGGGATGGATGTCGATCGACAACGCCGCGCCCGCCGCCTTGACCAGCTGAGCCCGCGCGTCGAACAGCCCGCGCACCAGCGCCTCGGCGAGGTCGTCGTTCATCGACGCCGGCACCACCAGGAAGTTCGGCAGCACGAGCGTGGTCACCGGCGACGGCAGGTTGTAGGCCGTCACCGGGATGGTCGCCGTCCGGTACACCGGGCTGGTGGCGCGCAGCGCGTCGGCGAGATCGGTGATGTCGAGCAGCCGCAGGCCGACCGTGTGCACCTTCTCGGTGATCGACGGCGTCGGCAGGCCACCCGACCAGATGACGGCGTCGATCTGCCGGTTCTCCAGCGCGGGCAGCGCCTCGGGGAGGCCGAGATTGCGCCGGTCGATCGCGCCGGTCAGCCCCGACGCCTTCAGCAGCTGCTTCGACAGGAACTCGACGCCCGAATCCGGCGAACCGATCGCGACCTTGTGCCCGCGCAGCTGCGCGAACGACTTGATCGACGAGTCGGCACGGACGATGACGTGCAGATAGTCGTCGTGCACCCGGGCCAGCGCGGCCAGCCCGGCGGTGTCGTCGGCGGCCACGTCGGCCGCCACGAACGCGACGTCGGCCTTCCCCGCCCGCACCCGACCGACGTTGTCGGGCGAGCCCTGGGTCTCCTGGATCACCGGCCGCTCGGTGTCCAGTTGCGCGGCCCACGCGTCGGCCAGCGCCTCGGCCAGTTTGTCGTAGACGCCGCCGTTGAGCCCCGCCGCGATCCGCACCTTCGTCCCGGAGAGATCGGGCCCGCACCCGGTGACCAGGGCACAGACCACGGCGAGCACCACCGCGAGCACCCCTGGTCTCCTCATGAGGGTCGATCGTGCCATGTAACCCCGCCCGCGTACCCTCGAAGGCGAGATGAGCGCGCGCACTTACCAGATCCGCACCTTCGGCTGCCAGATGAACGTGCATGACTCCGAACGTCTTGCCGGGCAGCTCGAGGACGCCGGCTACGTTCCGGGTGACGGCGAGGCCACACCCGACCTGATCGTGTTCAACACCTGCGCGGTGCGGGAGAACGCGGACAACAAGCTGTACGGCACCCTCGGCCATCTGCGCCCGCAGAAGACGGCGAAGCCGGACATGCAGATCGCCGTCGGCGGCTGCCTCGCCCAGAAGGACCGCGGCGAGATCGTCAAGCGCGCGCCCTGGGTCGACGTCGTCTTCGGCACGCACAACATCGGTTCGCTGCCGACGCTGCTGGAGCGCGCGCGGCACAACGCCGAGGCCGAGGTCGAGATCCTCGAATCGCTCGAGACCTTCCCTTCGACGCTCCCGGCGAAGCGCGATTCGGCGTACGCGGGCTGGGTGTCGATCTCGGTCGGCTGCAACAACACCTGCACGTTCTGCATCGTCCCGGCGCTGCGCGGCAAGGAACGCGACCGCCGCCCCGGCGAGATCCTCGCCGAGGTCGAGGCGCTCGTCGCCGAAGGCGTGCTGGAAGTGACCCTCCTTGGCCAGAACGTGAACTCCTACGGTGTCGAATTCGGCGACCGGCTCGCGTTCGGGAAGCTGCTGCGCGCCTGCGGTTCGGTGGACGGGCTGGAACGCGTCCGGTTCACCTCGCCGCATCCGGCGGCGTTCACCGAGGACGTCATCGACGCGATGGCCGAGACGCCGAACGTGTGCCACCAGCTGCACATGCCCCTGCAGTCCGGGTCGGACCGGGTCCTGCGCGAGATGAAGCGGTCCTACCGTTCGGCGCGTTACCTCAAGCTCCTCGACCGCGTGCGCGAGTCCATGCCCGACGCCGCGATCACCACCGACATCATCGTCGGTTTCCCCGGCGAGACCGAGGAAGACTTCCAGGCGACGCTCGACGTCGTCGCGCAGGCGCGGTTCTCCAGCGCGTTCACCTTCCAGTACTCGATCCGGCCGGGCACGCCCGCCGCCGAGATGGACGGGCAGCTGCCGAAGGAGGTCGTGCAGGAGCGCTACGAACGGCTCGTGAAACTGCAGAACGACATCTCCTGGGACGAGAACAAGAAGATCGTCGGACGGCGCGTCGAGCTGCTGGTGGCCTCCGGCGAGGGCCGCAAAGACACCGAGACCCAGCGCATGAGCGGACGTGCGCGGGACGGCAGGCTCGTCCACTTCACGCCGACCGGGCCGCTCGTGGACCGTTCGGTGCGGCCCGGCGACGTCGTCGAGACCGTGGTGACCTACGGCGCTCCGCACCATCTCGTCGCCGACGGCGACCTGCTGTCGCACCGCCGCACCAAGGCGGGCGACAACTCCGAGGCCGGGCTGCGGCCGAAGACCAACGGCGTGACGCTGGGCCTGCCGGGCTTCGGTGCCCCGGCCGTCACGCCGGAACCGGTGAGCGGGTGTGCACTGTGACCGAACCGAAGATCGACGAACTCGCCGCCGAGATCGACGAAGTCGGCGAACGCGCGGCCAAGACGATCGAACTGGGCAGGCGCGGGTTCACCATCGCCGTGCTGGTGTTCGTGCTCCTGGTCGCCCAGCTGCTGCCCTGGGTCGGCGAGCACGCCGGCTGGGAGGTGCTGCTCGGCAGGGGCGGCGGGATCCCGCAACTGTTCGCCGCGACCTCCACCGGGGTCGGGGTGTTCGTCTCCGCCGTCACGCTGGTGACCCGGCGCTGGTGGCTGGCCTGGGTCTGCGCCGCGGGCGGCTGGTTCGCCTCCGTCGACGGAATGCTCGCGATCTGGTCCCAGCAGTCCTCGAACGCGACCGGCGCGGTCGGTGGCGGTCCGGGCTTCGGGCTGATCGTCGCCTGGATCGCCACCGTCGCGCTGGCCATCTACTGGATGCGGGCCGCGTTCTCGCGGAGCTAGGCCGTGTCCTGCAAGTCTTGTTCGCGGTCTTCGTGCCCAGGCGGCCCCTGACGGCACGGGCGGACGCGGCCGAGTACGACCCGGTACGAGGCCGATCCGCCCGCACCGCCAGGAACCACCTGGATCACGAAGCCCATCGAACAGACCTGCAGGACACGACCTAGCCGACCCGCAGGGTGAGGTTGCTGGACGTGTACGCGCTCGCGTAGAGCGTCGTTTCCGGGTGATAGGCCCTCAGCGTGACCACCGCGCTGAAGGAGAAGCTCAGCTTCAGGGAGAACGTCGAGTTGGGCCGGCAGGTCGTGTCGGCGATGTTCACCCAGACACTGCCCTGAAGCTGCTGGACGATGATCGCTTCGAGGCTGTCCGTGCCGTCGGCGCCTTCCTGTGCCTGCAGAGTCCCCTTGAGGGTGACCTTCTCGTTGACCTTGACCTGCTTCTTGCTGAGCGAGGCGTCGAGCTTGACCTTCTTCTTTCCGGCTTCGGAGGAGGCCGGGAGCGGTGCCGGGGAACCGGTCGCCGCCGCGGCCGGGGCGAGCCCGGCCACCAGAGCACAACTGATCGCCAGGGCGGCGAACGCCCGGCGTACTGGGGGAATCAGTGTCTGGTTCATGATCGAAGTCGACCACGGTTGAGCGCGGAGAGCGCTCGAATACGCGCGAACGTGCGACGCGTCCCTCCACAGTGGAGTGATGCGCGCCGGCGATGCGAAAGCCACTTTCGCAACCTTCAACGTTGCGAAAGTGGCTTTCGCGACCTCCGTAGCCGGCGCGAAGGCGACCGCCTGCGATCCAAGCGCGTGAAGGCCCCCTTCCCTCGGCTCAGCCGAGGGAAGGGGGCCTTCACGCGCATTTGAGACCTACCGGTCCGCGATGGCAGCTTCCGCCGCCTCGAGCCACTCACGCCACTGCGCGGCCTGCTCGTCCGCCTTCTTCGCGCGCCGTTCGTCGCCCGCCGCACGGGCCTTCGCCGCCTGCGACTCGAACTGCTCGACCCGCTCGCGGAACTGCGCCGCCCTGGCCTGCGCCTCCGGGTCGGTCCGGCGCCACTTGCTGTCCTCCGCCGCCTTGATCGCGTCCTGCACGGCCTTCAGCCGCCCGTCCAGTTCGCGGATGCGCTCACGCGGGACCTTGCCGATCTCGTCCCACTGGTCCTGGATACGCCGCATGTGCTGCTTCGCCGCGTCGAGGTTGGCCGCCGGGTCGATCTTCTCGGCCTCGACGAGCAGCTCTTCCTTCTGCTGCGCGTTGGTCGCGAATTCGGCGTCCCGCTCGGAGAACACCGCGGACCGCCGGGCGAAGAACTTGTCCTGCGCCGCGCGGAAACGCTGCCAGAGCGCCTCGTCGCTGTCCTTGGGGGCGCGGCCGGCGGCCTTCCACTCGGTCATCAGGTCCTTGTAGCGGCCCGCCGTCTCGCCCCAGTCCGACGACTCCGAGAGCGCTTCGGCCTCGGCGATCAGCTCTTCCTTGCGGTGCTTGGCGCCCGCGCGCTGCTTGTCGAGCTCGGCGAAATGCGAGCCCCGACGCCGGTTGAACGCCTCACGGGCCTTGGAGAACCGCTTCCACAGCTCGTCGTCGGTCTTGCGGTCGACCCCCTTGACGGTCTTCCACTCGTCCAGGATGGCGCGCAGCCGGTCGCCGGCGGCCTTCCACTGGGTCGACTCGGCGGCGAGCTTCTCGGCCTCGTCGGCGAGGGCCTGCTTGCGGACGACGGCGGCCGCGCGGGCCTCCTCGCGTTCCTGCTTGGCCGCGGCCAGTGCCTTCTCGGCGTGGGAGATGACCTGCTCGATGCGGCCGCTCAGCGCGGCGATGTCGCCGACGACGGCGGCTTCGGCCAGGCCGTCACGCAGCTGGGTGGCCGTCGCCAGGGCGTGCTTCGGATCGCCCGCGCCGGACTCCAGCCGCGTCTCCAGCAGCTCGACCTCGGTGCGCAGGTCGTCGAAGCGGCGCGCGTAATGGAGCAGGCCCTCGTCCGGGCTCCCGGCCTGCCAGACACCGACCGCGCGCTCGCCGTCGGGTGTGGTGACGTAGACCGTTCCTTCTTCGTCGACCCTGCCCCAAGCGGACGGGCTGGGCTCGGCGGGCGGCACGGGGGGTGCGGGGTGCCCGCCACCGAGCGCGTGCGGTACCGGGTGCGGTGCCGGGGTACCGGTGGACGTGTTCTCCTGGGCCATCGCAGGCTCCTTATCGCCTGTACGCCCGCTGGCGCGGGCGCCCCGCCTAGCGGCGGGGCCGGGTAATGCGTTGCCGTCTTGCTTCGGGGGCTTCAACCCCTTGCGGCATTCAAGCAGCTCAGCGTCCACCGTGGAACCGGATGAACCACCAGAGGGCAGTGATCCTACTTCCGGTGGACCCCCTGTGTCGGTCGGTTGCCGGACAGTTTCCGGTCTCCGGAGGCGGGGAAGGTAACGTCGGCGGCCGTGATCCGCCGTGTCGCCGTGCTCCCGCAACCCCCGCTGCTCATCCCCGAACTCGCCGCCGGAGCCGCGGACGAGTGCGCCGAGCTGCGCGAAGCCTGCCTCACCGCCGCGAGGCGCCTGACGGCCGTTTCGCCGGATTGGGCCGTCGTCGGCGCGGCCGCGGGGGCGCCCGAGGTGCCGGAGCACGCGAGCGGGTCTTTCCGCGGCTTCGGCGTCGACCTCGGAGTCTCACTCAGCCGGGTGACGGCGCCCGAGACCGAGCTGCCGTTGCCCGCGCTCGTCGCCGGCTGGCTTCGCGAGCAGGGCGGCGCGTCGTCCGTCCGAGTCCGCCTCGTCGACCCCGCCACCCCCTCCGACCAGTGCGAACACTTCGCCCGCGGGCTGGGAGAGCACGCCGCGGTGCTCGTCCTCGGCGACGGTTCGAGCCGGCACGGCCCGCGTTCCCCCGGCGGTGAGGACGAGCGCGCGGGGGATTTCGACGCCGGGATCCGTGACGCGCTGGCCAAGGCCGACACGGGCGCGCTGTCCGCGCTCGACCCGGCCTTGGCGGCCGAACTCGGGGTGGGCGGCCGCGCGCCCTGGCAGGTTCTCGCCGGGCTCGCGGCGGACGGGGACTGGACCGCCGAGGTCCTCTACTCCGCCGCGCCGTTCGGCGTCGGCTACCACGTCGCGGTCTGGGACCACGCGTGATCCGGCCGGTCGCGGTCGTGGGGCCCACGGCGACCGGGAAGACCGCGCTGGCGGTCGACCTGGCCCTCACCCTCGGGGGTGAGGTGGTCAACGCGGACGCGTTGCAGTTGTACCGCGGGATGGACATCGGGACGGCCAAGGCGACCCCCGAAGAGCGGCGGGGCGTGCCGCATCACCTCCTGGACGTCCTCGACGTCACCGAGACGGCGTCCGTCGCCGCGTACCAGCGCGACGCACGTCAGCGCATCGAAGAACTCCTCGACGCCGGACGCGTGCCGGTCCTCGCCGGCGGGTCGGGTCTCTACGTCCAAGCCGTGCTCGACGACCTCAAGTTCCCGGGGACCGATCCGGAGGTGCGCGCCAGGCTGACCGCCGAGGCCGACGAAATCGGCGTCGCCGCGATGCACGCCCGGCTCACGGAACTCGACCCCGTGGCCGCCACGGCCATCCTGCCGACCAACAGCAGGCGGATCGTGCGCGCGCTGGAGGTCATCGAGATCACCGGCGAACCGTTCTCGGCGAATCTGCCGAAACCGGGGCCCGCGCGCTACGACACGGTCCTGATCGGCATCGACCGCGAGCCTGCCGAGCTCGACGCCCGCGTCGATCGCCGCGTGGAGCTCATGTTCGAAGCGGGACTCGTCGACGAGGTCCGGACGTTGCTGGGCCAGGGGCTTCGCGACGGGCTCACCGCATCGAGGGCACTGGGCTACCAGCAGGTGATCGCCGCCATCGACGGAGACGGCGATTTCCAGGCCGCGTCCGAGGCCACCGCGCAGGCCACCCGGAGGTTCGTGCGGAGGCAACGTTCCTGGTTCCGGCGGGACAAGCGGATCCAGTGGTTCGACGGCGGTTCGGAGCGGCTGGCCGAGCGCGTCCTCGAAGCGACGGCCCAGTAATCTTGGGGCCATGGGCGGCATCGAATTCCTTAAGGGACACGGCACACAGAACGATTTCGTGCTGCTTCCCGACCCCGACGGCCGCCTCGAGCTGACCGAAGCGCGGGTGGCGGCGCTGTGCGACCGCCGGCGTGGTCTCGGCGCCGACGGTGTGCTCCGGATCGTGCGGTCGGCCGCACTGGGTGCCGAGTCCGGCGGCGAATGGTTCATGGACTACCGCAACGCCGACGGGTCCATCGCGGAGATGTGCGGCAACGGTGTCCGGGTCTTCGTCCGTCACCTGGTCGATTCCGGGCTCGTGTCCGAGCGCGACTTCGTCATCGGCACCCGCGCCGGCGACCGGCCGGTGCGGATGCACGCGGACGGATCGGTGACCGTGCAGATGGGGCCGGCGACGATCACCGGTACCTCGGTCACCGTGGTCGCGGGGCAGCCGTTCTCCGGTGTCGCGGTGAACGTGGGCAATCCGCACCTGGTGTCGGTCGTCGAGGACGACGTCGACGTGCTCGACCTGCGCGACCAGCCCGACTTCGACTCCGACGTGTTCCCGGAAGGCGTGAACCTCGAGTTCATCAACCTGCTGGGCGACGACGCGCTGAAGATGCGCGTCCACGAACGCGGCGTCGGCGAGACGCGCTCCTGCGGCACCGGCACGGTCGCCGCGGTCGCCGCCGCGCTGCACCTCGCCGGAACCGACACCGGTGAGGCGACCGTCGACATCCCCGGCGGCCGCGTGGTGGTCGAGGTCCGCCGCGGTGGGTCCACGCTGACCGGCCCGGCGGAGATCGTCGCGCGCGGCGAACTCGACGAAACCTGGTGGGCCGGGCTCGGTTAGCCGACCGCGATCGGCTCCTTGGGAAGGTCGCGAAGCTTCCGGATCGGGGAGAAGACCACCCACAGCATCGCGACCGCCTCTCCGGCCGCGGCGAACCACAGCGTCCCCCGGACCCCGATCGCCTCACCCAGCACGCCGCCGACCAGTCCGCCCAGCGGCAGCATGCCCCACACCACGAAGCGCACGCTGGCGTTCATGCGGCCGAGCAGCCGGTCCGGGCAGACGGCCTGCCGGTAGGACACCTGGGCGACGTTGTAGACGATGATCCCGAACCCCGCGATCGCCAGCGCCGCGGGGAACAGCACGATCCGCCAGCCCGGCGCGGCGAGCGGGAGCAGCAACTGGAACGGCCAGGTCAGCAAGGGGACGAACCAGATCGAGCGGGCCTGCCCGATCCGCCGGGTGATGCGCCCGGCCAGGATCGCCCCGATGATCCCGCCGACGCCACCGGTCGCCAGCACGACACCGATGATCGCCGGTGGCAGGCCGAGTTCCCGGTTCAGGAACAGGATCTGCACGGTGGTGAAGGCGCCGTTGGCCAGGTTGGCCGTCGCGGTGCAGGCGACGATCGAGCGCAGGGCCGCGTCGGTGAAGACGAACCGCAGTCCCTCGACGATCTGGGGGAGCAGCTTCGCGTCTTCCTGTTGCTCGGGGACTTCTTCGACGGTGCGGATCCGCAGCAGGCACAGCGCGGAGGTCAGGAAGCCCACGCCGGTCATCAGCACGGCGTTGGCCGCGCCCGCCAGTTGCACGAGCCCACCGCCGACACCCGGTCCGGTCAGGAACGCGACCGACTGACTGGCCTGGAGTTTCGCGTTGCCTTCGAGCAGGTGTTCCCGGCCGACCAGAGACGGCAGATACGACTGGTAGGCGACGTCGAAGAACACCGTCGCGACGCCGACGAGCGTGGCGACCACGATCAACTGCGTCAGCGACAGCACGCCCGCCCACCAGGCGACCGGGATGGTGAGCAGCAGCGCGGCACGGACGAAGTCGGCCCGCAGCATCAGCGCCCGCCGCCGCATGCGGTCCACCCACACCCCGGCCGGCAGCCCGATGATCAGGAACGCGATCGTCTCGGCGGCGGTCAGCAGCCCCATCTCGAACGGCGTCGCGGCCAGCACGGTGGCCGCGAGCAGGGGAATCACGGTGTGCCCGGCGAAAGCGCCCATCTGGCTGGCCGTGTCGCCCGCCCAGAGCCGCCGGAAGTCCGCATGGAAGAAGAGGGAATCTCTGCGCACGACGCCACCTTGGCGCGAGTGATTGGAAACTGTCAATCACTTTCGGCTCTAGGCTGTCCCCGTGCCCACTCCACGACGTGCCGCCACCGAGGCCGAGATCGCCGCCATGGCCTCCGGAATAAGGCTGCGCATCATCCGGTTGACGTACTCGGAGGCGCTGACCAACAAGGAACTCGCCGAACGGCTCGATCGCGACCCCGCGACGACGCTGCACCACGTGCGCAAGCTCGTCGACACCGGGTTCCTCGAAGCGCTCCCGCCGAGACGCGGCACGCGCGGCGCGAAAGAAATTCCGTATCGCTCGACCGGGTTGTCCTGGCATCTTGATTCCCGCGACAGGGGGATCGATCAGGCGATCTTCGAGGCCTACCTGGCCGAGATCGCCGAGGTGGGATTCGACGAGGTGCAGCAGACGCGCCTGGTCGTCCAGGTACCTGACGAGCAGATCGCCGAGTTCGAAACCCGGCTGATGGAGCTCGTCGACGACTTCATCTCCCGGCCGGTCGACCCGGACGCGAAACGCACGGCCATCTACCTGTCGAAGTATCCCAGCAGGTAATGAATTCGGTCCCGCCGCCGAAACGTGGGACCATGGAGGCACGATGACGGAACTGACACACAACGATCTGAACGACGACATGGACCCATCGACCGGCGAACTGGAGCTCGAGGACCGCGCCTCGCTCCGCCGGGTAGCGGGCCTGTCCACCGAACTCGCGGATGTCACCGAGGTCGAATACCGGCAGTTGCGCCTGGAGCGCGTCGTTCTGGTCGGTGTGTGGACCGAGGGCAGCGCCCTCCAGTCCGAGGCCTCGCTCGCCGAACTCGCCCGGCTGGCCGAAACGGCAGGCTCCGAGGTGCTGGAAGGCCTGGTGCAGCGGCGGATCCGCCCGGATCCCGCCACCTACATCGGCTCGGGCAAGGTCAAGGAGCTTCGCCAGATCGTGGCGGCCACCGGTGCCGACACGGTGATCTGCGACGGGGAGCTCTCGCCCGGCCAGCTGCGTCAGCTGGAGGAGAAGGTCAAGGTGAAGGTCATCGACCGCACCGCCCTGATCCTCGACATCTTCGCGCAGCACGCCCGCTCCAAGGAGGGCAAGGCGCAGGTCGAGCTGGCCCAGCTGCAGTACCTGATCCCGCGGCTCCGCGGGTGGGGTGCGGCGCTGTCCCGGCAGGCCGGTGGCCGCGCGGGTGGCGCCAACGGTGGTGTGGGTCTGCGTGGTCCTGGTGAGACGAAGCTCGAAACCGACCGGCGGCGGATCAACAAGCGCGTGTCGAAGCTGCGCCGCGAGATCGCCGCGATGGACACCATCCGCGAGACCAAACGCGGTCGACGGGTGGCCAACGAGGTGCCGAGCGTCGCGATCGTCGGCTACACCAATGCCGGCAAGTCGAGCCTGCTCAACGCGCTGACCGGCGCCGGGGTGCTGGTGGAGGACGCGCTGTTCGCCACGCTGGACCCGACGACCCGGCGGGCGCAGACCCCCGACGGCCGCACCTACACGCTGACCGACACCGTCGGTTTCGTCCGGCACCTGCCGCACCAGCTGGTGGACGCGTTCCGCTCGACGCTGGAGGAGGCGGCGAGCGCCGACCTGCTCGTGCACGTCGTCGACGGTTCCGACCCGACGCCGGAAGAGCAGGTCAACGCGGTGCGCGAAGTGCTCGCCGAGATCACGAAGCGCCGTTCCGAGCCGCTCCCGCCGGAGCTGCTGGTGATCAACAAGGCCGACGCCGCCGACGAGGTGTCGCTGGCCCGGTTGCGGCACCAGCTGGCCGGTTCGGTGCAGGTGTCGGCGCGGACCGGTACCGGGATCACGGAGCTGGCCGAGGTGATCGCGGAGCGGCTGCCGAGGCCGGAGGTCGTGGTCGAGGTACTGATCCCGTACTCGCGAGGCGAACTCGTCTCCCGCGCCCACGCCGACGGCGAGGTGCTGGAGGAAGAGCACGTCGAGACCGGGACGCGCCTGGTCGTCCGCGGCAGGCCCGAACTGGCCGCGGCGCTGAGCGACTTCCAGACGAACTCGGCTCTGTAAGCAAGTACGTGAAGGCCCCCTTCATTGCGTTGGACGCAGTGAAGGGGGCCTTCACGTCGTTCGATGCAGTGGAGGCCCTCATGCGTGAATCCGCGCCGGTGCCGACGCGTGCTGAGGTGCGAAAAGTGCTGGAGGACCTTGCGACCGGTGCGGTCACACGCGCGGAAGCCTCCGATTGGGCCCGCCCGTGGATGGTCGAAGACGCCCGCCGGGTCGATGACGCCTTGGTCTGGGACGCGCTGGACTGGTTGTTCGGTGCCGATCTGATGACCTCGCCTGCCGGCTATCTGCACGGTCCGGTCGATTTCCAGGCCTGGCTGATCGAGTTCGACGCCCGCGGCTGAAAGTGGCCTTCGCGACATTCCGCCCCATCTCGGCGTCCGCACCGAACTGCGCGCGGTCCCGGACGTCTCCGTAGTGTGGGGCTTCAGGGGTTCCACGGTTCGGAGGTGGATGTGCGGGGGATTGTCGCGGCCGCGGTCGTGCTGGCGGCGTTCATCGGCGGGACGGCTCCCGCCATGGCGCAGGAGGTCCCGGCGCCGCAGCCGGTGTGCAAGAACAGCGAATCCCGGCTCGGTGAACTGTCCGGACTGGTCTCCGACGGCGAGCACCTGTACGCCCTCAACGACGGCGGCACCAAGACGCAGGTCTTCGTCCTCGGCCGCGACTGCAAGGTCCAGAAGGTCATCTCGGCCGCGACGGATCCTTACGACCCCGAAGACCTCGCCCGCACCGCCGACGGCACCTTCTGGCTTTCCGACACCGGCGACAACCGCAAGAAGCGGGACACGGTCGCGCTGATCTCGCTGACCCCCCAGGGCAAGGCCACGCTGCACCGGCTCACCTATCCCGACGGCCAGCACGACGTCGAAGCGCTGATCATGGACCGCTCGGGCACGCCGTACCTGATCACCAAGGACGTCTTCGGCGACGCGAAGGTGTACCGGCCGACGGGGCCGCTCGCGAGCCCCGGCCCGACCCCGCTGGAGAGCGTGGGTTCGTTGCAGATCAAGGAGACCTCGACGCCGGGCGGACCCGTCGGGTCGATCGGATCGATGACGGTGACCGGCGCGGCCTCGATGGCCGACGGCTCGGTGGTCGCGTTGCGTACCTACACCGACGCCTACCTCTACGCCGTCACCGACGGAGACCTCAAGAGCGCGCTGCAGCGCGAACCCGTGCGCGTGCCCTTGCCGAACGAGAAGCAGGGCGAGGCGATCGCCTTCGATCCGGACGGGACGCTGCTGTCCGGCGGGGAGGGCGTCGGGGAGCAGATCCGGGCGGTGAAGGGCGCGGCCGCGCTCGCCGTGGACGCGGCGAAGTCCGAGGGCAGCACGTCGGGCGGGACCTCCGCGGCCGGTGGCTCTGGCCAGGGGTCCGGCTTCCCGTACGTGCAGGCTGGGATCGCCGCGGTCGTCGTGATCGGCGGCCTTCTGCTGGTCGGCAGGCTGCGCAAGCGGCGCGCCTGACCGGGTGGCCTGCCGAAGCTGCCGAGTCTGACCCGGGTCGGGTGACCCGGGATCCCGGCGTGCTCCGGCTCCGGACTACAGCCTGCGAAGAACGGCGACGACCTTGCCGAGGATCGTGGCGTCGTCACCCGGGATGGGCTCGTACGCCTCGTTGTGCGGCATCAGCCAGATGTGGCCGTCCTTGCGCTTGAACGTCTTGACCGTCGCCTCGCCGTCGATCATCGCCGCCACGATCTCGCCCGGATCCGCCGTGGGCTGTTGGCGCACGACGACCCAGTCGCCATCGGTGATGGCGGCGTCGACCATCGAGTCACCGGTGACGCTCAGCAGGAAGAGCTCACCCTCGCCGACGATCTCCCGCGGCAGCGGGAAGACGTCTTCGATCGCCTGCTCCGCCAGCACCGGCCCACCGGCGGCGATCCGGCCGACGAGCGGCACGTACGCGGCCTTCGCGGCGGACTGGGGCTGCTCGACGTCGATGCCCATCGGGTTGTCGTCCGTCGTGGCGAGCACTCCCACCGCACGCGGGCGGTTGGGGTCGCGTCGCAGATAGCCCTTGCGCTGCAGGGCCTGCAACTGGTGCGACACCGACGAAGTGGAGGTCAGCCCGACCGCCTCGCCGATCTCACGCACACTCGGCGGGTAGCCGAACCGGCTCACCCACAGTTTGATCACGTCGAGCACCTGCTGCTGTCGCACGGTCAGGGTCTCGTCCACCTCGTAGACCTCGGGCAAGGCGCGCACCTTGCCCGAGCCCCTAGGCGCGTTCCCCGCCTTGCTCTCCTTAGCCACCGTATCGCTCCTTCATCTCTGCGTCGCCTCCCAGTACGTCCGGTCGCCCGGACCGACTTCGCGTGTCTTCGCCGGTGGCGGACGATCTTCCCCGCCCACGGCACCGGCGGCGTCCGCGCAGCAGACGCCCTGGTCAACGACGTTAGCCCGCCGGGACGACGATTTCAAACATCTGTTCGATGGACACGCCGTGTCGCTCGATTTTTGTCGGTGGGAGGTGGTACACATTCGCACGGGCGTTCGATAGAACGCTTGTTCGATCTTGATCGCCGGGTCCCGGCCCGGTGCGAGCGCAGCAGGAGTTGCGAGGAGGTTCCGATGTCGATTCTGGCCGATCGAGGACTGGTGCGGCCCAGTTCCCCCAGGTCCGTTCCGGCAGGGGTGACCCGGCCCGTGCGGGTGGTGCGGGGCGGGCGTGCCGAGCCCTTGCGCCCGCCGGCCAGGGCGCGGGTCGTGGCGGGCCGCCGTCCCGGTGTCGCCACCGCCTCCCCGGCGTGCCCGGCGCCGCGGCGGCTCCCGCTCAGGTGGCCGTCGCTCGCCGCGATGGCCCTTCTCGTCGCCGGAGTCGTCACCGGATTGGGTCTGTTCTTGGCCGGTGTTCCCGGCGCCGCGGTGCCCGAACGGACCACGACGGTGTCCGTTTCCGCGGGGGACACCCTGACGGAGCTGGCGGCGCGTTTCGCGCCAGGAAGCGACACCGGCGCGGTCGTCGCCAAGATCAAGGAGCTCAACTCCCTGGAAGACGCCGTTCTTGTCCCCGGATTGCCGCTCACGGTGCCGGTCGCGGCCGAGGTGGCGGAAGGCGGGAGGTGATCCTCGTGTCGTTCTCACCCCTCGTGGGTGAGCTCCTCATTCGTGTCTGACGGACCCGGCCGTCGCGCTTGCGCGCGCCCGGACCTCGCCCTAGTCTCCACCGCTATATGTAGTAGTTACATGGCTGTAGTTGGTCCATAGCTTGGGGTAGACTCGGTACCAGTTGTCCACAGCTGGCCGGTGTTCACCCACCGGATGTCCACAGATCGATCCACATGTCGATCTTTCGCCGTTGCGTGGCGGCGGAACGGGCGTCCATTCGGGACCGGCCGGCGCGGAGGGGAAGGTGATCGGCGGATGAGGTGCCCGTTCTGCCGGCATGCGGACTCTCGGGTCGTCGACTCCCGAGAGGTGGATGAGGGTCAGGCGATCCGGCGGAGGCGCTCGTGCGCCGCTTGCGGCCGGCGCTTCACCACTTCGGAGACGATGGTGCTCGCCGTCGTCAAACGATCCGGGGTCACCGAGCAGTTCAGCCGGGACAAGGTGGTCCGGGGGGTGCGCCGCGCCTGCCAGGGCAGGCCGGTCGACGACGACGCGCTGCAGCAGCTCGCGCAGCGGGTCGAGGAGTCGATCCGGTCGGCGGGGCTGGCGGAGATCCCGAGTCACGAGGTCGGCCTGGCGATCCTGGGCCCCCTGCGCGAACTCGACGGCGTCGCCTATCTCCGGTTCGCCAGTGTCTACCGCTCCTTCTCCTCGGTCGAGGACTTCGAGAAGGAGATCTCGGACCTTCGTGAGGCCATGGCTGCCACACCGGACGAGAGCGATCAAGACGCGAAAGACGGCTGATGCCGCCTCCCGCGTGGGAGTGAGGGAAAGACCCATGACCGAGACCGTGGGAACAGGCACCCCGGCCACAACGCGGACGAGCGGGAAGAAGAAGCAGGCGGGCGGGCTCACCGTGCGGCGTGTCTTCACCACCGAGGGCGTCCACCCGTACGACCAGGTCACCTGGGAGAGCCGGGACGTCGTGATGACGAACTGGCGCGATGGGACGGTCAACTTCGAGCAGCGCGGTGTCGAGTTCCCCGGCTTCTGGTCGGTCAACGCGACGAACATCGTCACCAGCAAGTACTTCCGCGGCGCCGTCGGCACACCGCAGCGCGAGCAGAGCCTCAAGCAGCTGATCGACCGTGTCGTCCACTCCTACGTGAACGCCGGCCGCGAACACGGCTACTTCGCGAGCCCCGCCGACGCCGAGGTCTTCGAACACGAGCTGACCTGGATGCTGCTGCACCAGGTGTTCAGCTTCAACTCGCCGGTGTGGTTCAACGTCGGCACGTCGTCGAAGCAGCAGGTCTCGGCGTGTTTCATTCTTTCGGTCGACGACACCATGGAGTCGATCCTCAACTGGTACCGCGAAGAGGGCCTGATCTTCAAGGGCGGCTCCGGCGCAGGCCTGAACCTCTCCCGGATCCGTTCCTCGCGTGAGCTGCTGTCCTCCGGCGGCACCGCGTCCGGTCCGGTCTCGTTCATGCGTGGTGCCGACGCCTCCGCGGGCACCATCAAGTCCGGTGGCGCCACCCGGCGCGCGGCGAAGATGGTCGTGCTCGACGTCGACCACCCGGACGTCGAGGAGTTCGTGCAGACCAAGGCCCGCGAAGAGGAGAAGATCAAGGTCCTCCGCGACGCCGGGTTCGACATGGACCTCTCCGGCTCCGACATCGCCTCCGTCCAGTACCAGAACGCGAACAACTCGGTCCGCGTCTCCGACGAGTTCATGCAGGCCGTCGAGACGGAGGGCGACTTCGGCCTCCGGTCCCGGACGACCGGCGAGGTCATCGACCGGGTCGACGCCAAGAAGCTGTTCCGCACGATCGCGCAGGCCGCCTGGGAATGCGCCGACCCGGGCCTGCAGTACGACGACACGATCAACGACTGGCACACCTGCCCCGAGTCGGGCCGGATCACCGCGTCCAACCCGTGTTCGGAGTACATGCACCTGGACAACTCCAGCTGCAACCTCGCCTCGCTGAACCTGCTCAAGTTCGCCACCGAGGACGGCGGTTTCGACGCGCCGCTGTTCGCGAAGGCCGTCGAGCTGGTCATCACCGCGATGGACATCTCGATCTGCTTCGCCGACTTCCCGACCGAGGCGATCGGCGACACCACCCGTAAGTTCCGTCAGCTGGGCATCGGCTACGCGAACCTCGGCGCCCTGCTGATGGCGCTCGGCCACGCGTACGACTCCGACGGCGGCCGCGCGCTCGCCGCCGCGATCACCTCGCTGATGACCGGCGTCTCGTACCGGCGTTCCGCCGAACTCGCCGCGGTCGTCGGGCCGTACGAGGGTTACGCGCGCAACGCCGAGGCACACCAGCGGGTCATGCGCAAGCACGCCGCCGCCAACGAACTGGTGCGGACCTACCACTCCAACGACGCCGCGGTCCGCGCGCTCGCCACCCAGGAATGGAAGCGCGGGATCGAGCTGGGCGAGACCAGCGGCTGGCGCAACGCGCAGGCGTCGGTGCTCGCTCCCACCGGCACCATCGGCTTCATGATGGACTGCGACACGACCGGTATCGAGCCGGACTTCTCGCTGGTCAAGTTCAAGAAGCTGGTCGGCGGCGGCTCGATGCAGATCGTCAACCAGACCGTCCCGCGCGCCCTGGCCGCGCTCGGTTACCAGGGCGAGCAGATCGAGGCGATCGTCGAGTACATCGCCCAGCACGGTCACGTCGTCGACGCTCCGGGCCTGCGCCAGGAGCACTACGAGGTGTTCGACTGCGCGGTGGGGGAGCGGTCCATCGCCCCGATGGGCCACGTCCGGATGATGGCCGCGGTGCAGCCGTTCCTGTCCGGCGCGATCTCCAAGACGGTCAACATGCCGGAGTCGGCGACCGTCGAAGAGGTCGAGGAGATCTACTTCCAGGGCTGGAAGTACGGCCTCAAGGCGCTCGCGATCTACCGCGACAACTGCAAGGTCGGCCAGCCGCTGTCCACCGGCAAGAAGGAGAAGGCCGAGCCCGAGGCCGAAAAGGTCGTCGAGTACCGGCCGGTCCGCAAGCGCCTGCCGAAGAAGCGCCCGAGCCAGACGGTGTCGTTCACCGTCGGTGGTGCCGAGGGCTACCTGCACGCCGGTTCGTACCCGGACGACGGCCTCGGCGAGATCTTCGTGAAGCTCGGCAAGCAGGGGTCGACCCTCTCGGGCGTGATGGACGCGTTCTCGATGTCGATCTCCGTCGGCCTGCAGCACGGGATCCCGCTGGAGTTCTACGTTTCGAAGTTCTCGAACCTGCGCTTCGAGCCCGCCGGCATGACCGACGACCCCGACATCCGTATCGCCACCAGCGTCATGGACTACCTGTTCCGCAGGCTGGCGCTGGACTACCTGCCCTACGAAAAGCGTGCGCAGCTCGGCATCTTCACCGCCGACGAGCGTTCGGCACAGGTCGAGGCGAACTACGGCACGGCGCCCGCCGCCGAACCGGAGAACGTCGACCTCGACGCCCTTCGGTCCACTGTGGACTCTTCGTCCGCGGAGCCCGCCAAGGTGGCGCATTCGACGGCGGAACTGGTCGAACTGAACCTCGGCACCGCCTCCGACGCGCCGCTCTGCATGACGTGCGGCACCAAGATGCGGCCGGCCGGATCGTGCTACGCCTGTGAAGGGTGCGGCGCCACCTCCGGCTGCAGCTAGCGCTCAGCGAATGTCAGGAAAGGGTCGTTCAGGACGATGTGTGCCCTGAACGACCCTTTCCTGACACTGGAGGCGATTGCGTGACCACCCTCGACCCGTTCGGCACGCTCGGGCAGGCGCTCTGGATCTGCGGCGGCCAGTGGGCGGGAAAGTCCACCGTTTCCCGGATTCTGGCGCACCGCCACGGCATCACCGTCTACCACTACGACTTCCACGACGCCCGCGCCCATCAGGACCGCCGCATCGCTCACCGCGTCCATAATGGACTGCCCGCCGCGGATCCCGACCCGGAGTCCGTCTGGGTGGACACCACGCCCGAGCGGATGGCCGCCGAAACGATCGCCGGTTTCCCGCTGCGGTTCGAATGGGCGCTGGACGATCTGCGCGCGCTGGTCTCCGGGCGCCCGATCCTCGCCGAAGGCTGGGGGCTGCGCCCGGAATTGGTCGCGCCTCTCCTGGATTCACCACGGCGGATGATCGTGCTGGTGCCCACCGACGAGTTCCGCGAGCACCAGCTCCGCGTGCTGCCCCGGGCCGGCTCGGTGGCGCACCGGGTCAGCGACACCGAACGCGCGCAGCGCAACCGGATCGAGCGGGACCGGCTCGTCGCCGACGACGCCGTCCGTACCGCGAAGGATCTCGGCATCCGGGTGCTGGAGATCGACGGCTCACGAGACGCCGAGGCGATCGCGGACGTCGTCGCCGAGCACTTCGGCCCCTACCTGGCCTGAGCGAGATCCAAGACCAGGACGACCGCGGCCAGCGCGAGAAGACCGCCGGGAGCGGCGATGTTGCCGAAGACGCGGGTTCGCACGTGGACGACGACCGCGCCGAGGTAGAACAGGACCAGACCGGCGGCCGCCGCGGTGCCGAGGTATGGCACCCCGAGCAGGCCGAGGATGAGGCCCGCCGCGCCCGCGGCCTTCACCAACCCCAGGGGTATGAGCCAAGAGCGGGGTACGCCGACGGCGGCGGAGTTCTTGAGGACGAACGGGGCATACGCGAAATCGGCGATCGCGGCCCCTGCGGTGAGCACGATCGTCACGAGCGCCACGATGAGATATGCGGTGAACATGCCCCCTGGACGAGGCCGGCGCCCGGAATGTGACAGCGGTCAGGAACGCCAGCGTTCGAGCACCGCGTCGATGGCGGGACGGATGCGGTCGCGGGCGGCCTGCCGCTCCACGCCCGCCATGAGGAGGTCGTCGTACTCGGTGTCCAGATGCCGGATCGAGGCGACGACGGCGAGGAACACCGCGCGCTCGGCCAGTTCCCGCCCGGCGGCGGAGCGGCCCACCCGGCCACTGCCGCGCTGGCCCGCGTGTTCGGCGATGGCGCGTGCCCGCTCCGGTGGGCAGCCGGGGAACATCTCCGTGATCGCGGTGTGGAATCGGGCGGTGAACTCGACGTCCTCGTGGGCGCGGCGTTCGCGATCCCGGCTGCGGCGGCGTTCCCGGACGTCCTCGTCGGCGAGGCATTGTTCCTCGGCGCCGCGCAGTGCCGCTTCCTCGACCAGGAGCCCTTGCCGCTCACTGCGCTTCCGTGACCGGTTGAAGCGGACGACCACGGCGGAAAGCCGGCTCGCCTTCTTCGCCCGGCGGGTCAGGGCGGTGTCGCCGGCGGGGAGGAAGACCAGGTGACCGAGGTCGGCGCAGTCGAGGCAATGCGGCTTTTCGTTCTCCATGAACAGCAGGTCGCCGGTGCCGTCGCAGTCGGCGCACGTCCAGTCCTTCAATGCCACGGAGACGACGAGATCCGGCGCTTTTTGTTGCCGGGCGAGCACTTGCGCACGTTTGGCCTCGGACAGTCCCGGCATGAGCCACTGCGTCCGGAACAGCGGTTCGAGACCGGCCAGTTCGCCCGAGGTCACCCGGAGGACCGCCCGGTCGCGGGTCGCGCCGACATGCTCGATCTCCGAGCTTTCGAGGGCCTTTTCCCGCGTCCACCGGTGAAGCGCGCCTAGGGCGAAGTCCAGTTTCTCGGCGCTCACCGGCAAGGCGGTGGACAGGTCGGGGATCCGGCCCTGCTGCCAGCTCTTCAGAACGTTCTCCGGCAGCCAGCCGATGCCGGTCAGGACGTCGAGCGCGGTCACCGATTTCCGTTTGGACAGCAGCTTTTCCGCCGCCTCCACGACGCGCTGTTCCAGTTTCGCCTCACCTTGCATCGCCGGGAATCGTAGCGATCAGGTGGTCTCGGTCCGCGCGCGGTACGCCCTGATCTTGGCGCGGTTGCCGCAGCGCTCCATCGAGCACCAGCGGCGGTTGCCCGAGCGGGAGGTGTCGAAGAACAGCAGGTGGCAGTCGTCGGCGGAGCATTCGCGGACACGGCCGGACCGCTCGCCCGCGACGAGACCGATGGCGTCGCGGGCAACGGCGCCGAGGAGCTGTTTCCCGGTGACGGGCGGCGCCCAGGCGAGCCGCCGTGTCCCCGGGTCGACGAGCGGCCTCGGGGTTTCCGCGGTTCCGCTGTTCAGGAGGGCGAGGTCGTCCTCCGACGGCGCTTCGCCGCGGGCGAGGGCGGGCGCGACGCGGTAGAGGGCGCCCCGGAGTTCCTTGAGCGCCGCGAGTTCGGCGGGCCGGATCCGGACGTCGGTCAGGGGAGCGGTCAGCGCCAGCCGGGAGCCGGTGAACCATTCGGCGAGGTCGGACGGCGTGTGCGCGATTTCGTAGCGCTCGTACGGGCCGGGGCCGCCGGTCAGCATGAGTTCGAGGCTGAGACTGCCCGGATCGAACCGGTACCGCTCACCCTGGGCGTTGACGAGCAGTCTTGTTCCCGGAGTCATGTAACCACTATAGTCGGTTTCAGAAACCAGGTAAGACGGTTACGGCGGAGGCGTGATGGTCGGCAAGACGAAGGACGCGGGCTGGGAGATCGGCGTGTACAAGACGGTGGCGTATCCGCTGGAACAGGTGTGGGAGTACCTCTCGGGTCCTGGCCTGGCGACCTGGCTGGGTGACGTGCGGCTGGAGTCGGAGAAGGGTGCGCCGTACGAGACGGCCGACGGCACCGTCGGCGAGGTCCGCGGCTACCGCGAGCAGGAGAAGATCCGCCTCACCTGGCGCCCGAAGGACTGGGATCACGAGAGCACGGTCCAGGTGGGGCTCCGTCCGGCCGGGCCGGGCAAGACGGTCGTGGTCTTCCATCAGGAACGGCTCGCCGGCCCGGAAGAGCGCGCCGCGCAGCGTGAGCACTGGCAGGCCGTCATGAAGCTGGTCGTCGACGGTCTCGCCGGCTGATCAGGAGAGCGTTCGCCGGGCGAGCTCGGCCAGGGTGTCGATGATCCGTTCGGCGCTCAGGCCGAGTTCGCCTGTTTGATGGAGAAAGACATCCGCGGCGAGTGGTGCCAGCAGGATGTCGGCGAGCGCGTCCGGATCTTTCGCTCCCGCCTGCTCGGCGAGATGCCGGACATGGGTGCGCCACAGCCGGTACGGCCCGCTGGTGAAGCGCGAATGCCCGACCTCGGTGCCGAGGACGAGATGCGCGTGCCGGGCGAGCAGTCCGATCATCGCCGCGTAGAACGCGGCCAGCCGCTCGGCGGGCGGCGCGCCGGGTCCCAGTGGGGGAGGGCCGGTGAGCAGCCGCTCCTGTAATTCCCGCTCGTGTTCGTCCAGCAGGGCGACGGCGATCGCCGAGCGGTCCGGGTAGCGGCGGTACAGCGTCGCCCGGCCGACCCCGGCGGCTTGGGCGATGTCCTCCATGGTGACGTCCGCGGCGGGGCGCGCCGCGAAGAGCTCTTCGGCGGCCTTCAGGATCTTCGCTCGGTTGCGGGCGGCGTCCGAGCGTTCCCGTCCCTGGCCGGTCGCGAGGAGATCTTCTGGCATGTCCGCAGCCTAGGGAATATCCGGACGCGGCGTCCACTTGTACCCGGCGAAGCAAGTGGACGCCGTGTCCACTTCCTGGTCCGGGAGGCCCCGATGAGCCACCTTCTCCACCTCGACTCCAGTGCCCGCAGCGCGTCCTTCTCCCGTGAGCTGAGTGCTCGTTTCGCTGAGGTCTGGCGCGCCGCGAACCCGGGCGCGGGCTACACCTACCGCGACGTCGCCGCCGACCCGGTGCCGCCGATCGGCCAGGCCTGGACCGAGATCTGCGACGCCCTCCTCCAGGCCGGGATCACCGATCCGGCCGGCTACGCCTCGGTGGTGAAGACGCCGGAGCAGCGCGAGGCCTGGGCGGTCATCGAGCCGCTGCTGGCCGAACTGCTCGCCGCCGACGTCGTGCTGATCGGCGCGCCGATGTACAACTTCTCGATCCCCGCGACGCTCAAGCTGTGGATCGACCAGGTCACATTCCCGAAGATGTCCTTGGCGGGCAAGGCTTTCGTGGTGGCGGGAGCGCGGGGCGGCAGCTACCTGCCCGGCACGCCACGCGAGCCGTTCGACCACCACGAGCGCTACCTGCGCGACTTCTTCGCCGGGCACTACGACGTCCGGGACGTCACGTTCCTGAACTCCGAACTGACGAACGCCCTCGTCGATCCGGGGCTGAGCCCGCGCGATCCCGAGCGGATCGCGTCGCGGGAGCAGGCGCTCCTCGGTGCCGAAAAGGCCGGAAGGGAAGCCTGATGGGCTGGGGAATCCTGCTGCTGGCGGGAGCCGTCGAGGTCGCCTGGTCGCAGAGCATCAAACCGACGGAGAACTTCACCCGGTTCTGGCCGACCGTGCTGTGCTTCGTCCTCGGTGTCGCCGCGGTCTACCTGCTGTCGAAGGCGATGGACACGCTCCCCGTCGGCACCGCGTATGCCGTCTTCACCGGTATCGGCGCGGTGGGCGCCATCGTGTTCGGCATCGTGATCCACAAGGACCCGCTCAGCTTCGGCCGGTTCGCCGCGATGGCGTTGATCGTCGGCGGGGTCGTGCTGGCGAAGGTCGCGGAGTGACCTCGGGAAGGGGACTTTCCCGCCGGAAAGTCCCCTTCCCGTCGGGTCAGGCGAGCTTCTCCCACAGGAATTCGAGCATCAGCGCCCATTTGTGCGCCAGCTGCTCGTTGTCGGCGGCCGCGCCGTGGCCGCCCTCGATGTTCTCGTGGTACCGCACGTCGTGCCCCTGCTCCAGCATCCGCGCGACCATCTTGCGGGCATGCGCGGGATGCACGCGGTCGTCCCGCGTGGACGTGACGAACAGGACCGGCGGGTATCCGCCGTCAGCACGGACGTTCTGGTACGGCGAGTACTTCCCGATGAAGTCCCATTCCGCCGGGTCGTCGGGGTCGCCGTACTCGGCCATCCACGACGCGCCGGCGAGGAGCTTGTGGTACCGCTTCATGTCCAGCAGCGGCACCTGGCTCACGATCGCGCCGAACAGGTGCGGATAACGCGTCAGCATGACCCCCATCAGCAGCCCGCCGTTGCTGCCGCCCTGGATGCCGAGGCGCGCGGGCTCGCTGATGCCGCGCTCGACGAGGTCGGCGGCGACGGCAGAGAAGTCCTCGTACACCTTGTACCGCTTGGCTTTCGTCACCGAGGTGTGCCAGTCCGGCCCGTACTCGCCGCCGCCGCGGATGTTCGCGACGACGTACGTGCCGCCGCGCGAGAGCCAGCCACGGCCGATGACGCCGCTGTAGCCGGGAGTCAGCGAGACCTCGAAGCCGCCGTAGCCGGTCAGCAGCGTCGGCCCGCCTTCGGCACCGGAGGGACGTACGACGAAGTACGGGATCTTCGTGCCGTCTTCGGACGTCGCGAAGTACTGCGAAACCGTCATTCCTTCGCTGTCGAAGAAAGCGGGAGCGCGCTTGAGAACTTCGACGTCGCCTCCGACGTGCCCGTAGCTCAACGTCGACGGCTGGGTGTAGCCGCTGGAGTCGAGCAGGTACTCGTCGCTGACGTCGGGGTCGGTGCCGGTGATCTGCGCGGTGCCCAGTTCCGGGGCGCCGGCGAGCGGCCGCGAGGCCCAGCCGTCGGACGGCGTGAGCACGCGCAGTTCGGTCCGGACGTCGGACAGGGTCGAGAGCAGCAGGTGGTTGTGCGTCCACACCCAGTACTCCAGGGACGTGTGCGCGTCCGGCGTGAACAGGATCGTGAAAGTGCGCTCGCCCGCCATGAACGCGTCGAACCCGGCGGCGAGCAGAGCGCCGGAGGGGTACGTCGTGCCTTCGACTGTCCAGTCCGAGCGAAGCCGGATCAGCAGCCACTCGCGGTGGGAAGACGTCTGCGCGTCTTCGGGGACCTCGATGCGGTCGAGCCCGGCGGCCGTCCGGACATACCTTTCCGTGCGGTAGAAGTCGATCGACCGGTAGACGAAGTCACGCTCCCAGCCTTCGGTCGGGTCGTGGTGGGCGGAGACCGAGACGTCGTCCGCCTTGCCCTCGAAGACCACCGTCGCCTCTTCGAGCGGGGTGCCGCGCCGCCATTCCTTCGCCAGCCTCGGATAGCCCGAATCGGTCAGCGTCCCCGGACCGAAATCGGTGCCGACGTAGACGCGGTCGCGGTCGATCCAGCCGATCCTGGTCTTGGCTTCGGGCACGAAGAAGCCGTCTTCGACGAAGCGGCGCTCGCCGAGATCGAACTCGCGGACGACGGTCGCGTCGGCACCGCCCCGCGACAGCTCGACCAGCGCGCGGTCATAACCCGGCCGGAGGACGGCCGCGCCCTGCCACACCCAGTTCTCGCCCTCGGCCTCGGCCAGCGCGTCGACATCGAGGAGGAGCTCCCACTCCGGCGTGTCGAGCCGGTACTGCTCCAGGGTGGTGCGGCGCCACAGGCCGCGGGGGTTGGCCGAGTCCTGCCAGAAGTTGTACAGGTATTCGCCGCGGCGCCGGATGTACGGGATGCGGTCGTCGGCGTCGAGGACCTCGCGGACCTCGTCACGGATCCCGGCGAACCGCTCGCCACCCGCCAGCTCCGCCAGCGCCTCCGCGTTGCGGGCTCGCACCCAGTCCAGCGCCTTCTCGCCGGTCACGTCTTCCAGCCACAGGTACGGGTCCTCGTCGCTCATGCACACAGTCTCGCCGGGTGCCGCATCCCGGCGCCACCAGGTGTGGCATTCCGTATGCTGTGGACTCGCACGTTTGGGGGACACCATGACCGGCACCGACGAGGTACCCAGACCGTTCGCGCCTTCGCCACCTCGCCGGAACCCGGGGGCCGCCGTGGTCGGTCTGCTCATCGTCGCGGCACTGACCGGCACCGGTATGGCGATGGCGGGGGGACCGCGGACGGTCGACGGCCGAGCCCTCCCCGTGCCCGGCGCGTACACCTCGGAAGTGGCCAAGGCGCCGGCCGGGAACGCGAAGCCCGCGCCCAAGGAGGTGCGGGAACTCGAGACGAACCCGCTACTGGCGGACGGGGTCGCGCTCGGCGCGGTCACGTGCCGTCTGCCCGCGATCAGCCGCGAACCCGCGAAGCTGGAGACGTACTACAAGACGTTCGTGGCGTGTCTCGCCGAAGCCTGGAAACCCGCGCTGGGCCAGGCGAACGAGCCCGCGCTGCCGGTGACCGTGCAGGTGACGCTGCCCGAGACCAGCGCCTGCGGGAAGGCGCCAGGCGAGAACGAGGCCGTCGCCTATTACTGCGGTGGTGACACCACGATCTACGCGCCGACCCAGTGGATGCTGGGCGACGCGGGCCTCGAGCGGTCCCGTCACCTCGCGACGATGGCCCACGAGTACGGGCACCACGTCCAGCGGTCCAGCGGGATCCTGTCGGCCGCCGCGGAGAAGATGTCGTCGCCGAACGAGGACAGCCCGGCCGACAAGGAACTGGTGCGCCGCATCGAACTGCAGGCGAACTGCTTCGGCGCGCTCGCCCTCGCCGCCGCCGCGGGACGCGGGTCGATCAGCAGGGCACTGGCCGACGCCGCCCTCGACGACTACGGCCGCGCCGACGACAGCGACACCCACGGCAGCCGTCGTAACCAGCTGAAATGGGCGAAGGCCGGGTACTCCGGCAAGACGACGTCAGCGTGCAACACCTGGGCGGCCCCGGCCTCGGACGTCAAATGACCGACGAAGTGATGACCGAGATCAACACCGGCCTCCAGCTGCACATCTCCGGTGACCGCGCCGGCGCGCGCGAGAAGTTCGCGGAGCTGTGGGAACGGATCGGCGAGGACGGCGACCCGCTGCACCGGTGCGCGCTCGCGCACTACATGGCCGATGTCCAGGATGATCCGGCCGAGGAACTCGCCTGGGATCTGCGCGCCCTCGCGGCGGCGGATTCGCTCACCGACGAACGCGCCAAGGAGTACCACGCGACGCTCGCCGTGCGCGGGTTCTACCCGTCGCTGCACCTGAACCTCGCCGAGGACTACCGCAAACTCGGTGATCACGAGTCCGCGAAGGCCCAGTGGGAGCTCGGGCGGCGCACTCTCGGCGCGCTCGGCGACGACCCGTACGGCACCGGGATCATCCAGGCGTACGAAGCGCTCGCGACCAGGCTCGGTCTCGAACCGGACTCTCCGGACTTTCGCGCAGGGCGGTGAAGCCATAACCTGGAGTGACTCAGGTCACCCATCCGGGAGGAGCGCGTATGCGGATTTCCGATCTGTTGCGGACCAAGGGGGCGGCCGTCGCGACCGTCTCGCCGGAGACGAACGTCACCGAACTGCTCGAAAGACTGGCGGAGCACAACGTCGGCGCGCTGGTGGTCGTCGACGCCGACGGCGCGATCGTCGGGATCGTCTCCGAACGGGACGTGGTGCGACGGCTCAACGAGCGCGGACCCCAGCTGCTCGACGGATCGGTGTCCGCGATCATGACGAAGATGGTCGCGAGCTGCACCCCCGAGGACTCGGTCGATCAGCTTTCGGTCCTGATGACCGAACGCCGCATCCGGCACGTCCCGGTCGTGGTGGACGGCAGGCTCGCGGGGATCGTGAGCATCGGCGACGTCGTGAAGACCCGGATGGAGCAACTGGAGAAGAGCCAGGAACAGCTGGAGGCGTACATCTCGCAGGGCTGACCGGCTCGTGAGTGGTAAGGACGGTTAGAACCGTCCTTACCACTCACGAGGCGCCTGGGGTTACTCGCGCCACCCCGACAGCTCGATCCCCTTCGCGACGTCCACCCGGTACCCGAGGGTCACGACGCTCTTCGCGCCGGGAGCGAGCGTCAGCCGCCAGGTGAACTCGCCCAGCTCCGTCCGCTCCACCGGCTCCGGCGTGGTGCGCACGTCCCGGACGGTGATCGCGTCGTCCCGGGAGACCGGCGCCTGATCCAGCACGGTCACGACCGCTTCGCGCGGGCTGTGGTTGACGATCGTCGTGGTGTAGGCGGCTTCCCGCTTGCGGACCCCGGACAGCGTCGCCTTGCTCGCCGTGCGGTGCGTGAGCTCGCGCTCGACCCGGATCCGGTCGTCCACGCCGAGGGCGAGTTCGACTTCCTCACCCGGCGCCCAGACGTCCAGCCGGGTGGTGCCGACGAACTCCGTCTCGTGGAACACCGACGCCTTCCCCGGCCGCAGCGTGTGCTCCGAAGTGTTGACCACGGTCGCCCGCAGGAACGCCTCCGGCGACACCACCGGAGCGGTGACGTAGCCCAGTTTCGCGGTCAGCTCCAGCTGCGCGAGCGTCGTGCGGTGACCCTGCGCCCCCGAGGGGACCGCCACCGGGCGGCCCGGCCGGTAGGTGACCGCGGTGGTGCCCTGTTCGACGGACGCGGTCCGCGCCGCCATCGCGGGCGCCCCGGGAGCCGGCATGCCCACAGACTCCGGGATCCCGCCGCCCGCGGGCGACGCGCCGCCGTACGCCATCCGTGCCATCGACGGCTTGTACTCCGGCACGCGGTCGAGGAACCACGGATCGAGTTCCGGCACCTCCACGGTGTTCGCCGGCCGCGCGGTGGAGAGCGCCAGCTCGCATTCGGGCCAGTCCTCGCCGGTGTGCTGGGTGATCCGCCCGTACCAGGTCAGCGAGACGTCCTCGCCGCGGACGCGGACGTCGTAACCCGGCTCCCAGCTCGCGTTCGCGACCACATAGGACAGTTCGAGGCCGATCTCGGCGCCGTCCTCCTGGGACTCCAGCTCGACCGTGACCGTCGCACTGTCCACTTCGGACGTTCCTTGTTTCGCCTCGATCTCGCGGTCGAGCGCCTTGAGATCGTCACGGAGCCGGGCGAGGCGGATGCCGAGTTCGCGGCGCTTTCCCAGCGCTTCGGCCAGCTGCGTGCCGAGCGCGTCGGTGACTTCGGCGACCCGGGGCGGTTCGGCCGTACCCGCCGCGAGCGCCTTCGCGAAACTCTTGCCGCTGCGTGCCGCCAGCCCGGTCAGCAGATCGACCTTCGCGGTCTCCGCGGCGACGGCGTCCGCGACCTCGTCGACCGCCGCCTGATCGGCGCGCCGCTGCTCGGTCAGGGCGCGCAGCGAGGCGTCCGCGGGCGCGGGATGGCGCTCGACGGCGACGTCGACCCCGGCGATGACCGCCGGGCCGGAACCGGTGACGCGGACCGAGTCGGTGTCCAGGTTCCACGGCAGGCCGGCGAAGGCGAAGCGCGTTTCGCCGTCGAGGACAGCCGAAGCCCGCCTGGTGATCCGGGCGTGGTGCGGGTAGACGGTGACGGCGACGATCGGTGCTTCGAGAGTGCTCGGCATGCCTCCGACGTTAGTCTCTTGACACCCGTTCGGGTGGCCGGAAACCTCAGCTGGGTCTTGCCCGCCCGCCATTGGGGGTCCTGTGAGAGTCGCCAGGCTCGCTGCCCTGTTCACCGCCGTCCTGGTCCTTCCGGCGACGGCGTTGCCCGCTCAAGCCGACGCGCCGCCGGCACCGGTCTTCAAGGACGGCCAAGCCCAGCCGGTGTTCGACCCGGCGGACGTCATCCGGGAGAACGTCTGGGTCACCGCGCCGGTCGACAGCGACCGTGACGGCAAGGACGACCTCGTGCACGCGGAGGTCGTGCGGCCCCGCGCGACGCAGCAGGGCATGAAGGCCCCGGTCGTCTATCAGGCGAGCCCGTACTACGCGGGCGGCAACGACGTCGCGAACCACAACGTCGACGTCGAGCTGTACGTGCCCGGCGCGAAGCGTCCCCCGGCGGGTCCGCGGATCGCGACGAAGACCGTCGGCCCGAACCCGCTGCCGATCAGCTGGCGCTACCAGGACTACTTCACCGCCCGCGGGTTCGCCGTGGTGTACGGGGAGTCGCTCGGCAGCGGCCAGTCCACCGGCTGCCCGAGCAGCGGCGACGTCAACGAGACCATCGGCGCGAAGTCCATTGTGGACTGGCTGAACGGCCGCGCGACGGCACGGGACGCGGCGGGCAAGGCCGCGGTCGCGGACTGGAGCACCGGCAAGACCGGCATGATGGGCGTGTCCTACAACGGGACGCTGCCCAACGCGGTGGCCAGCACGGGCGTGGAAGGGCTGGAGACGATCGTCCCGATCGCGGCGATCTCCAGCTGGTACGACTACTACCGCAACGACGGCGCCGTCGTCGCGGCGGGCGGGTTCCAGGGCGAGGACGCGGACGTGCTCGCGGACTACGTCTACACCCGCGAGGATCGCGCCGTCTGCCGTCCGCTGATCGACGGCATCGCGGTCGACCAGGACCGGGTGACCGGTGACTACAGCCCCTTCTGGGACGCGCGGAACTACCGCAACGACGTGAACAAGGTGCGGGCCTCGGTGCTCGTGGTGCACGGCCTCGGCGACTGGAACGTCAAGACCGACCAGGGCACCCGCTGGTACGAAATGCTCAAGGCGCGCGGTGTCGAGCACAAGATATGGCTGCACCAGTCCGGGCACTCCGATCCGTACAGCCTCCGCCGTGACGTCTGGCTCGCCACGCTGAACAAGTGGATGTCGCACTACCTCTACGACGTGGACAACGGCATCGAGCGCGAGCCGAAGGCCACCATCCAGCGTGAGGACAAGTCGTGGGTGGACGAGCCGGAGTGGCCGCTGCCCGGCACTCAGGACGTGAAGCTCTACCCGTGGCCCGGCGGCTCTTCGAAGGGCAAGCTCGACACGCGCAACCCCGTTCCGGGCAAGGCCGCCGTCGAGACGCTGGCGGACGACGCGAGCAAGACGATCGAACAGCTGGCGGCCGCGGCCTCGTCGGGCAACCGGCTGCTGTACTCGACCACCGCGGCGAAGCAGCCTGTGCGGCTTTCCGGAACCGTGAAGACCGACCTGTCGCTGTCCTTCGACAAGCCGGCCGCGAACGTGACCGCCGTACTCCTCGACCGCGCCCCGGACGGGACGGCGAAGGTGATCACCCGCGGCTGGACCGACCCGCAGAACCGGCGCGACCCCGCCCGCACCGACCCGATCACCCCCGGTGAGAACTACAAGGTCGAGGTGGAACTGGTCGCCAAGGACTACCTGCTCGCGGCCGGGCACAAGATCGAGTTCCTGGTGGCCTCCAGCGACCACGACTACACGCTCCGGCCGAAGCCGGGCGCCGGAGTCTCGGTCGAGCTGAACCGCAGTTCGCTGGTGCTGCCGGTGGCGGGCGGCAAGCCCGCGCTGCGCGCCGCCTTCGGCTGAGCGATGTCCGTGAAGGCCTCCTTCCTTACCTTGAGGGTAGGGAAGGAGGCCTTCACTACCTTCACGCCGCGGCCGCGGCGGAGGGCGTGTCGCGAAAGCCACATTCGCAACCTCCAGCGTTGCGAAAGTGGCTTTCGCAACGTCACACCGCGGCCATCCACCCCGGCCAGAATCCACTGGGTAACCAAGCCCCGGACGACACGGAACACGCACGGCCGACAACGGGCATGCCCTGGGTCCTTGCCTGCCCGACAGCCTCGCAGGCGTCGCGAAAGCCACTTTCGGGACACCTGATGTCCCGAAAGTGGCTTTCGCGACACGCGGTGCGGGCGCGCGCCCGCCGGAAAACCCCGACCCGACCTCGGGCTTGTACGGAAAATGTATTTCCTCCGGCTTTGCTTCGGGCCGTCCGGCTTCCCCACCTGATGGAGGTCTCCATGTCCAGGTTGCGCCGTTTCGCAGTGCTCGCCGCGGCCGCCGTCATCCCCGCGCTCGGCCTGACCCTCGCCGGTACGACGCAGGCGTCGGCCGCCCCGAACTTCCAGGTCCCGTTCAAATGCGGCGTCACGGTCACGGCGGCGACGTTCAGCGGGCACAGCCCGGCCAACTCGGTCGACTTCCAGAAGTCGGGTATCACCGGGATGCCGGTGCTGGCGTCGGCGGGCGGCACCGTCACCCGCGTCGCCAACGAGGGCAGCACGAGCTACGGGCGCTGGGTCGAGATCGACCACGGCAGCGGCTGGCGTACCCGGTACGCGCATCTGTCGACCCAGTCGGTTTCGGTCGGCCAGGCCGTCAGCCTCGGCAAGCAGATAGGCACGGCCGGGGCGACCGGCGGCGTGACCGGTCCCCACCTGCACTTCGAACAGCGGCTCAACGGGGTCGCGCAGAAGGTGGTGCTGCACGGGGTCGCGGTGCCGTACTACGGCCACACCAACTTCACCAGCAAGAACTCGTGCGGCGGCAACCCGTACTCGGCCACCGAGGTGTGCGGCAGCGGGTTCTCGGTCGTCGACTCGCAGGCGCTCGCGAACGGGTCTGGCACCGCGTACCTGCTCTACAACGCGTCGACCAAGGCCAACTGCGTCACCACGCTGAAGGCGGTTTCGCTCGGTACCGCTTCGCCGGTTTCGGCGTTCCTCGAAGTCCAGGGTTCGGCCCGCGTGACCGACTCCGGCAGCTTCACCTACTACGCCGGGCCGGTGAAGAAGACGGCCGCCGCGACCTGCGTCAAGTGGGGCGGCTCGGTCGGGTCGAACACCTACGAGAGCCCGTTCGAACACTGCGGCTGATCCCGCGGGGCCGGGCACTGTAGACCACCCCACCGACAGGACCGGCGTCCCCGCGCCCGGCCCGCGGCGGTTGTCCACAACGGTCCCGGCTGTCCACAGATTGTCGTGCCCCCACCCGGCGGCCCCATTCCCGCCGCAAGGTGGGGGCATGACCACATCCACTCCGACCGGCAGGACCAAGGTCGATCTGACGGATCCGGCGGACCTGCTCGCCGCGATCCCGTACCTCCTCGGCTTCCATCCCGAGGACTCCGTCGTCGTCTTCGGCCTGCGCGGCCCGGGACGCATGCAGCAGGGCCTCGTCATGCGAGCGGATCTGCCGCCGCCCGGCCTGGAACACGACGAGGCCCGTGAACTCGCGGTCAGGCTCGCCGTGACCGGCCATACCGGTGCCACCGTCGCGGTGATCGGCGGTGGCACCGCGAACAAGGCCGGGCGGCCGCCACACCGCCGGTTCGTCCGGCGCCTGGAAGCCGTGCTGGCCGAGTACGAGATCTCGCTGAAGCATTCGGTATGGGCGTCGCGGATCGCCGCCGGCGTGCGCTGGGGCTGCTACCGGGAAAAGACCTGTGGTGGTCTCCTGCCGGACCCGCGCGACTCGGTGGCCGCCGCGGTCGTCACCGGTGCCGGGCAGATCACCCACGCGAGCCGGGACGAGCTCGAGCGCCTCTTCGATCCCGTCGCGCCGGAGACGCTCGCCCGGCGTGCCGATCTCCTCACCAGGATGGCCGACCCGCCGTGGCGAGGCCGGGATCCCGTCCAGGCGGGAGTCGCCGAGGTGAACGCCGCGCTCACCCGGGCGGACGAAGGCGACCTGGCGATCACCGACGACCAGGCCGTCCGGCTGGCCTGGGCGCTTTCCCTGGTCGAGGTCCGGGACGCCTGTGTGCTCACCGCCGCGCCGGCGGACTCACGGCTCGCCCGCGCCGCGGAGGAGCTCTGGCTCACCCTGGCCAGGGAAATCCCGGCGCCCGAAATGGCCGAGGCACTCGCCCTGAAGGCGCACGCCGCCTATGTCCGGGGAGACCTGGCGACCGCCGGGATCGCCTTGGCCAGGGCCACCGAAGCCGACCCCGATCACGGGCTGGCGAGGCTGCTGACCGCGGCCCTGCACGCGATGGTGGAGCCGTCCGAGCTGTCCGGAGCGGTCCTGCGGCAGCGAGCCGGAGGACCGCCCGAGATCGGCCTCAGGCGTTCCGGCGGGACCGGGTGAACGCCCAGGCGTCGGCGACGATGCCGTCGAGGTCGGTGCGCTCGGGCTTCCAGCCGAGTTCGTCCCCGGCCCGCTCGCTGGAGGCCACCAGCACCGACGGGTCGCCCGCCCGGCGCGGAGCGACCGCGGCGGGGATCTCGTGACCGGTGGTGCGGCGGCACGCCTCGATCACCTCGAGCACCGAGAAACCGGTGCCACTGCCGAGGTTGTAGATGCGGTGTTCGCCTTCGGCCGCGTGGCGGAGGGCCAGCTGGTGCGCGTCGGCGAGGTCGACCACGTGGATGTAGTCGCGGATGGCGGTGCCGTCCGCGGTCGGGTAGTCGTCACCGAAGATCTGGATCCGCTCGCGGTCCCCGGTGGCGACCTGGAGCACGAGGGGGATCAGGTGGGTTTCGGTGGTGTGCCGCTCGCCGAAGGAGCCGTAGGCGCCGGCGACGTTGAAGTAGCGCAGGCTGACGGCGGCGATGCCGTGGGCACGCGAGAACGAGGTGATCGCGTGGTCGATGGCCAGCTTCGTCGCGCCATAGGTGTTGGTCGGCTGGGTCGGCGCCGTCTCCGGGATCGGGGAGGACTCGGGCTCGCCGTAGGTGGCCGCGGTGGAGGAGAACACCAGCCGCTTCGTGCCGTGGTCGCGCATCGCTTCGAGCAGGCGGAGCGAGGTCAGGACGTTGCCTTCCCAGTACTTCGCCGGATCCGTCATCGACTCGCCGACCAGCGACTTGGCGGCGAAGTGGAGCACACCGTCGAAGCCGTCGCCGAGCAGCCGCCGGGCGACCTCGGCCGCGTCGCCTTCGACGAAGGTGGCGTCCGGGTGCACCGCGTCGGCGTGCCCGGTGGAGAGGTCGTCGACCACGGTGACGTCGTGCCCGGCCTCGACGAGGCGGGCCGCGCAGACGCTGCCCACATAACCGGCTCCGCCCGTCACCATCAGCTTCAGGGTCTTGGTCGGTTCGTCGGTCACGTTCGCGCCTTTCTGCTGCGGATGCGGTCGCGGCTCAGTGTCCTCGCCCCCGCGCACCGGCCGCGCCCCGGGGTGCGGGTGCGGTCTGAGGGAACCGGCCTCGGCGTGTTACGCCTTCAAACACGCGTGTCCCGCGCCTGGACACGCGAATCACGCCAAAGCGGCCTTCGTGGCACGCCTCGGCGTCACGGGGCAGACCCCTGGCTAGAGCTCGTCGCGGCCCGCGCCGCGCGAAGGCACGGCGGTGAACAGCCTGGGGTGGCGCAGATCCGCCGCTTCGTACGCGGCCTTCACCGCTCGCCCGACGGCGTCCACATCGGACTCGCGGACCAGCGCGATCGCCGAACCGCCGAAGCCGCCACCGGTCATCCGCGCGCCGAGCGCCCCGGCTTCGCGGGCCGAATCGACGGCGAGGTCGAGTTCGCGGGTGGAGATCCGGTAGTCGTCGCGCATGCTCGCGTGCGAGGCGTCCAGATGCGGGCCGATCTCGGTGATGCGGCCCGCCCGCAGCAGGTCCACGGTGTCGAGGACGCGCTGGTTCTCCGCCACCACGTGGCGTACGAGCGGCACGAGTTCGTCGGGCAGCTTGCCGAGCGCGGCGTCGAGGCCGTCGACGTCGATATCCCTCAGCGCTTTCACTTCGAGCAGTTCCGCGGCGCGTTCACAGCCCCGGCGGCGTTCGCCGTAGCCGCCCTCGGCGTGCGAATGCTTCGTGCGGGTGTCCATGATCAGGATCCGGACGCCGGATTCCTCCAGCGGGAACGGCACCTGTTCCATCTCGCCGGAGCGGACGTCGAGGAACAGCACGTTCGATTCCGTGCAGCACAGGGAGGCGGTCTGGTCCAGCAAGCCGGTCGGCGCCCCGACGAAGTCGTTCTCCGAACGCTGCACCCAGCGGGCCACTTCGTGCAGGCTCGGCGAACCCCCGCCGGTGCCCGGAGTGATACCCGCCAGCCCCAGCAGGGCGAGCGCGACGGCGCATTCGAGAGCGTGGGAGGAGGACAAGCCGGCCCCGGAGGGCACGTTGCCCGCGATGGTCACGTCCGCGCCGCCGCCGAGGCCCTGGTCACGCAGGACCCACGCGACCCCCGCCGGGTACGCGGCCCACCCTTCGACCGAGCCGGGCCGCAGGTCGGCGACCGTGAGCGGGCCGGATTCCTGGACCCTGCCGTCCGAGCCGAGGGTGGCCACGGTCAGCACACCGTCCTCGCGCGGCGTCGCCGCGGCGGCGAGCCGGTGCGGGAGGGCGAAGGGCAGCACGAAACCGTCGTTGTAGTCGGTGTGCTCACCGATCAGGTTCACCCGGCCCGGTGCGGACCAGACTCCGGCCGGAGCCCGGCCGTGGAGAGCCTGGAAGGTCTCCGCGGCGTCGGACGCGGCGCTCACCTGGCCTGCGCCAGCACGGCGTGCAGCGCCGACACGGGAACCTGCGCGGTGCTGCTCCCGCCGGTGACCTCGATGGTGCCGCCGGGTGCGGTCTTGCCGACCTTGACCCGGCTGCCGGGCACGATGCCGACCGACTTGAGCTCCGTCATCAGCGTCTCGTCCAGCTGCACGTGCTCGGCGATGCGGCGGATCTCGACCTCGCCGCCACCCATGCGGGCGAACTCGTCGAGCCGCACGAGGTCGGCTTCGGCGGGCGGAGCGGGTTCGCCGTCGCCGAGCTTGTCGAGCCCCGGGATCGGGTTGCCGTAGGGCGACGTGGTGGGGTGGTCGAGCAGCTTGACCAGCTTGCGCTCGACGGCCTCGCTCATCACGTGTTCCCAGCGGCAGGCCTCGTTGTGGACGTGCTCCCACTCCAGGCCGATGACGTCGACCAGGAGGCGCTCGGCCAGCCGGTGCTTGCGCATGACCGCGATGGCGAGTTCGCGACCGTGCTCGGTCAGCTGCAGATGCCTGTCGTCCGCGACCACGACCAGTCCGTCGCGCTCCATCCTGGCGACGGTCTGGCTCACGGTCGGGCCGCTCTGCTGCAGCCGCTCCGCGATCCGGGCCCGCAGCGGGACGACACCTTCTTCTTCGAGCTCGTAGATGGTACGCAAGTACATCTCTGTGGTGTCGATGAGATCGTTCACGCTGTCCCCTTCGTCCGCGTTGCTCATCGTAGTCGCTGGCACCGACAGCGACGCAGGCGTGGGGAGAACAAGCACCGAGGCGGGAAAAGTCCCCCAAGCTGGGCAGGGAGCCCTGACGCACGGAAAGATGGGCCCATGCGCCCCATGATCACCACCAGCGAACTCGCCGCGCGGCTCTCCGGGCCGGAATCGGCACGCTCCGTAGTGCTCGACGTCCGCTGGCGGCTCGCCGGCCCGCCCGGCGCCGATTCCTACCGTGAGGCGCATCTCCCGGGCGCGGTGTACGTCGACCTCGACACGGCGCTCGCCGGGGAGCCGGGCGACGGCGGCCGTCATCCGCTTCCCGAACCGGAGACGCTGCAGCGGCATCTGCGAGCGGCCGGGGTCAGCGCCGGTCACCCGGTCGTGGTCTACGACGACGCCGACGGTTCGGTCGCGGCCAGGGCGTGGTGGTTGCTGCGCTGGGCCGGGCACGCCGAGGTCGCCGTGCTGGACGGCGGGTTCGCGGCGTGGACCGAGGAGGAGCGCCCCGTCACCGACGAGGTCCCCTCGCCCGAGGAGGGGGACATCGTCGTGAAACCCGGCGGCATGCCGGTGCTGGACGCGGCCGGGGCGGCCGCGCTCGCCAGGGACGGCTTGCTTTTCGACGCGCGGGCGAGGCCGAGGTACGCGGGGGAGACCGAACCGATCGACCCGCGCGCCGGGCACATCCCCGGCGCGGTCAACGCACCCTTCTCCGGGCATGTCGGGGAAGACGGGCGCTGGCGCGACGCCTCGGAACTGGCCGAGCGGTTCGAAGGTCTCGGCGTGAGCCCGGAGACCCCGGTCGGTGTCTACTGTGGATCGGGCGTCACCGCCTCGTCCGTCGTGCTCGCGCTGGAGGTCGTCGGCCATCCGGAGCCGGCGGCGTTGTACGCGGGTTCGTGGTCGCACTGGTCGCGCGATCCGGAGCGACCGGTGGCCACCGGGGATCTGCCCGGCTGACCCGCGGGCGTCCGGAACGACGCACGAGCCGCGTCCGGGCACTAGAGTTCGGACCATGCGAGCACCGGCCGTCGTATGGGACTCCTCGCTGCTGGGCTACGACCTCGGCGGCGAACATCCGTTCAACCCGGTGCGGCTCGAACTGACCATCCGGCTCGCCACCGAGCTCGGCGTGCTCGACGGCGTCGAGCTGCTCGTCCCCGGCCCGGCCGGGGAAGACGAGTTGCGCCGCGTGCACCTCGGCGAGTACATCGAGGCCGTGCGGCAGGCGCCGATGACCGGCGCCGACTTCGCGCACGGGCTCGGCACCGAGGACAACCCGGTGTTCACCGGGATGCACGAGGCTTCCGCGCTGGTGGTGGGCTCGACGCTGCTGGCCGCGCGGAAGATCGCCGAGGGCGAGGCGACCAGGGCGGTGAACATCGCCGGCGGGCTGCATCACGCGATGCCGGGCAAGGCGTCGGGGTTCTGCGTCTACAACGACTGTTCGGTGGCGATCTCGTGGCTGCTCGACCACGGTTTCGACCGGGTCGCCTACGTCGACACCGACGTCCATCACGGTGACGGCGTGCAGACGGCGTTCTACGACGACCCCCGGGTGCTGACCGTTTCCCTGCACCAGCATCCCTTCACGTTGTGGCCGGGAACGGGCTACTCGGCGGAGATCGGCAAGGGCGGGGCCGAGGGCATGGCGGTCAACGTTCCGCTGCCGCCCGGCACCCGCGACGGCGGCTGGCTGCGGGCGTTCGAGGCGGTGGTGCCGTCGCTGCTGGAACAGTTCCGGCCCCAGATCCTCGTCACCCAGTGCGGCGTCGACTCGCACGAGGAAGACCCGCTGGCGGACCTCTCGCTGTCGGTGGACGGCCACCGCGCGATCTACCGGCGGTTGCGGGAGCTGTCCGAAGCGCACGCCGGTGGCCGCTGGCTCGCCGTGGGCGGCGGTGGTTACCAGCTGATCCGGGTGGTGCCGCGCTCCTGGACCCATCTGCTCGCGACCGTGCTCGGCCGCGACGTCGACCCGGCGACGGCACTGCCGCCGAACTGGGTCGCGTCGATCTCCAGGGCGGCGCCGCGAGCAGAGCTTCCGGCCGGCATGTCCGACGGCCGCGAGACCACGTTCGTCCCGTGGGGAGACGGAGCGGACGAGCCGGTCGACATCGCCATCCGTGACACCCGCCGCGCGATCTTCCCGCTGCACGGCCTCGATCCGGACGATCCGAGGGACTGACATGGCCAGTGAGGACACCAAACGCGACCCGTACGACTTCCCGCGCGAGTGGGAGGCCGACGTCCTGCTCTCCGACGGCGGCACCGTGCACCTGCGCCCGGTGATCCCCAGCGACGCCGACGGGCTCGTCGCCTTCCACGGCAGGTTGTCCGAGCGCACCCGCTACTTCCGGTACTTCGGCGCCTATCCGCGGATCCCGCAGCGTGACCTCGAACGGTTCTCCGTCGTCGACCACCACGACCGGGTCGCCTTCGTCGCGCTGCTGGGCGACGACATCGTCGCGGTCGGCCGGTACGAACGGCTCGAACACGGGCCGTCGGCCGAGGTCGCGTTCGTCGTCGACGACGCCCACCAGGGCCGCGGGCTCGGGTCGATCCTGCTGGAGCATCTGGCCGCCGCCGCGTCGGAATGCGGGCTTCGCCGCTTCGTCGCCGAAGTGCTCGCCGAGAACGCGGCGATGGTCCGCGTGTTCCGCGACGCGGGCTACCAGGTCAGCCGCGAGATCGAGGAAGGCGTGCTGCACCTGGAGTTCGACATCGACCCGACCGAGGAGTCGCTCGCGGTCGCCCGGTCCCGGGAGCAGGCCGCCGAGGCGCGCAGCGTGCACAATCTGCTGCACCCGAAGTCGGTTGCGGTGATCGGCGCGTCCACCGATCCGACGAAGATCGGCTACGTCGCCCTCACCAACCTCCTCAGCGCCGACTTCGCCGGCACCGTCTACCCGGTCAACCCCGAGCACAAGTCCGTCCGCGGCGTCCGTGCCTATCCGTCCGTCGTGGACATCCCCGAGGACGTCGACCTCGCGCTGGTCGCCGTGCCCGCCGAGGCCGTCGAGTCCGTTTTGGACGGTGCGCTGGCCAAGGGGGTCAAGACCCTCCTGATCGTCTCGGGCGGATTCGCCGAGGCCGGGCCGCACGGGCTGCACGCCGAGCTGAGGCTGGTCGGGGAGGCCAGGGCGCACGGGATGCGGGTCGTGGGCCCGAACGCGCTGGGCGTGCTCAACACCGACGCCTCCGTCCGGCTCAACGCCACCCTCGCGCCTCGCCTGCCGGCGCGCGGCCGCACCGGGTTCTTCTGCCAGTCCGGCGCGCTGGGCACCGCGATCCTCGCCGACGCCGAGTCGCGCGGCCTCGGGCTGTCGACGTTCGTCTCGGCGGGTAACCGGGCCGACGTCTCCGGCAACGACCTGCTCCAGTACTGGGAGACCGACCCGGCGACCGACCTCGTCCTGCTGTACCTGGAATCGTTCGGCAATCCGCGCAAGTTCGCGCGGCTCGCCCGCCGGCTGGCGCGGACGAAACCGGTGGTCGCGGTGAAATCCGGCAGGCACGCGGTCCGCCCGCAGCTCGCCGCGACGTCGGCGGAGGTCGACGAGTCCAGCGTCCAGGCCCTGTTCGAGCAGGCGGGTGTCGTCCGCGTCGACACGCTCGCGCAGCTCTTCGACACCGCGCTGGTCTTCGCCCATCAGCCGCTTCCCGCCGGGCCCCGGATCGCCATCGTGGGCAATTCCAGCGCCATCGGGCTGCTCGCCGCGGACACCGCGCGGGCGCACGGCCTCCGGCTGACCTCGGACCCGGTCGACGTCGGGCCGCAGGCGAGCCCGGAGGAGTTCGCCGCCGCCGTGCGCGAGGCGCTCAACTCGCCGGAGACCGACGCGCTGGTCGTGGTCTTCGTGCCGCCGCTCGCGATCCCGGGCGCGGCGTACGCCCGCGCGCTGCGGGAGGCCGTCGTCGAGATGGACAAGAACAAGCCGATCGTGTCGACCTTCCTCGCCGTCGAGGGCGTTCCGGACGAACTCGCCGTGCTGTCCGAGGACGGCGTGCCGACGCGGGGTTCGGTGCCGTCGTACCCGAGCCCCGAACGCGCGGTGAACGCGCTGGCGCGGGTCGTGCGTTACGCCGCCTGGCGGCAACGGCCGCAGGGAAACCTGGTGCGCCCCGCGGGCCTGCACGCCGAGCAGGCGCAGGTGATCGTCGCCGAACTGCTGGCGGGCGAGGACGGCAAGACGACGCTGCTTTCCGACGACGACGTGGTCCGGCTCCTGGGCTGCTACGGCATCGACGTCGTCCCGTTCCGGGTCGTGACGTCCGCGGACGAGGCGGTGAAGGCGGCCGAGGACCTGGGCTTCCCGGTCACCCTCAAGGCCGTCGACGAACGGCTGCGCGGCAGGCCGGACCTGGCGGGCGTGCGGCTCGATCTGTCCTCTGTGGACGGAGTGCGGCGGGCGTATCTCGACCTGCGGGAGATCTCCGGTGACGACGAGGTCTACGTCCAGCGGATGGCGCCCAAGGGTATTTCGTGCGTGGTCGGGCTGCAGGACGATCCGTCGTTCGGCACGCTCGTGTCGTTCGGTCTCTCCGGGCTGGTCAGCACGCTGCTGGGGGACAGGGCCTACCGTGCGGTCCCGCTCACCGACGTCGACGCCGCGACGCTGCTGCGCGAACCGCGGACTTCGCCGCTGCTGACCGGGTACCGCGGCGATGAACCGGCGGATCTGGCCGCGCTCCAGGACATCGTGCTGCGCGTCGCGGCGCTCGCCGAGGACAATCCCGAGGTCCGCTCGATGACGCTCGACCCGATCCTGGCCTCACCGGACGGCGCCTTCGTCGCCAACGCGCGGATCGTGCTGGGCCCGCCACCGTCCCGGCCCGACACCGGGCCGCGACGGCTGCGGCCGATCAACGCCCCGGCTTGAGCCCGGTCAGGAGTTCCATTCCTGGGGCGAGCGGGCCGCGAGGTCCGCGTCGTGGCCGGCGAACACCGCGATATCGCGCCTGATCGTGTTGTGGAACGCGACGATCAGCCCGTCGTGGACGAGTTTCGACTGAACCGCCTGAGCTTCCCCGGCCAGGGGACCGGTGGGGATGGTCAGCGTGGTGGCGGTGTGCACGAGATCGAACCCGCCGCCGAGCGGACGGCTCGACACCTGACGGATCCGCAGCGTGCTGCCCCGGTAGACGGTGTCGAAGATGTTCTGGCTCTCGCGCGCGATCGTCGCGCGCCCGCGCTGGATGCGGCCGACGACGTCGACGAAATCCGCGTCCTCGGCGAAGTTCGCGGCCCACGCCTCGCCGTCGCCCGCGTTCCAGGCGCGTTCCAGCGCGGTGATGATCTCCTCGGTGATCATCGCTATCCTTTCCTGTAACGACGATCCATAAGTTAGAACAACGTTCCAACTTTCGAGGAGCATACATGCCCGCGGACCTTCCCGGCATCGTCCGGTTGCGCGACCGTCGTGAGGCGCTGACGCTGCGCACGATCCTGACGGCGGCCCGCGGCCTCTTCGCCGAGCGCGGGTACGCGCGGACACCGATCCGCCTCATCGCCCAGGAAGCGGGGGTGTCCCCGCAGACCATCTACGCGCACTTCGGTTCGAAGGCCGGGGTCCTCGGCGGTCTCGTCGACCTCCTCGACGACGAGGCCGGGATCCCCGACGTCGTCGCCGAGGCGCACCGGACCGACGACCCGGTCGCGTTGCTCGGCCTGCTGGCCAGGGTCGCCCGCCAGGTCCGGGAACGCTGTGGCGACATCGTCGCGATGCTGAGCTCCGGTGCCGCCGTCGATCCGGACATAGCCGCGACCCAGGCGGAAGGCGCCCGGCGTAACCGGCTCGGCGTCGAGATGGTCGTCGGCCGCATCCGCGCGAGCGGGCGCGCGGTGGTGCCCCGGGCCGCGGACATCGTCGTGGCCCTGATGAGCGCCGACGTCCACACCAGCCTCGTCACCGAGGCCGGGTGGAGTCACGACGACTACGAAGCCTGGCTCAAGGAAACCTTGATCACGTCGCTGCTTCGGTGACGCAGTGTCTTGCCGAAGAACTCCGAGAGCTGAACGCGCTGCGTGGCGACGCTGCGCGCGGGATCGATGGTGCCGACGAACGCGGCCGGGGCGTTCCCCAATTGCGGCAACAGCGTCTGGTAGTCGGTGAAACTGAAGTGCTCGCCGTCCGGCAAGCGCACTTCGCGCGTCCAGCCACGCTGGTTGCGGAGGAACTCCTGCCAGGACGCGTCCGACGCGGCGCTGTGGTCACCGGCGCTCATCAGCAGGAACGGCCGGTCCAGCCCCTTGTCGGCGACGCGGCCGAAGATCCGCTGCGACTGCGAGTGGGCCAGGCTGCCGTCCAGATTCGCCCCGGCGACGACGCGCCGGTCGCTCACCATCGTCTCGCCCGCGGTGAACCCGCCGGCGGAGTGGCCGAACATGCCGGCCTGGGTCAGCCCGAGCGAGTCGAGGACGAAGCGCGTGTCCCGGACGCGAGTGTCGATCACGCGCTTCGACACCTCGATACTCGACGGCGGCAAGGATTTCCTCGCGACGCGACCGCCGGGGAACTCCACCGCTTCCGCTTCGTGGGTGTGGTCGATGGCCACGACGACGTAGCCCTCGCTCGCGAGCTGCTCCTGGTGGGTGGTGCCGTGCGAACGCGACAAGGTGCCGCCGGGTGAATACAGCACGACGGGCCGCTTGCCGCCGATCGCGGGCGCGCCGATCCGGGAATGGGTGGGGAAGCGGTAGTCGAGCCGATCCGCCGTCATGCCCAGCTTGACGGCGTCGCCCTCGGCCACGACCTTCGCGACACCTGGCGCCATGTACGGCGCTTTCGGCTTTCCGCTCGGCAAGGCCGGATACCGCACGGTGACCATCAATTCCCTTGGCACACCGGTGACCCATGGGTCCTGGCGGGAGTGATCGACGAGATGGAGGTCGGTGCTGCCGACGGCGTACGGGCCGGTCGGCGCGGGAAGACTCAAGCGGACGGGCGCCGCCGACGCGGGCGGGGCGAGGAGGACGGCGGGCAGGGCGAGAGCGGTCGCCAGTACGCCGATCCGGCGCGTTGTTCGTTTCATGGCACCGAACGTAGGCAACGCGCCCGGCCGCGGGCATCGGGAAGATCACCCGTCCCGACCCTGAGATCCACCCCGCATTTCGTCCTCTGGATGCGGTGGTTCGCGTCGCCAACTACCGCATCCAGAGGACTAAATGCGGGGGTAGTGGAGCTCGTGGGCGTCGCGGGTCCCGTCCGCGGCCAGGTCGCGTTTGAGGACCTTGTGCGTGGCGGTCCGCGGGAGTTCGTCGAGCGTCCGTATGAACCGGGGCCGTTGCTTCGGCCCCAGATCGCCTTGCGCGGCAACGAAAGCGGCGAAATCGGCGGCGTCGATCGGTGACCGGCAGACCAGGGCGGCCATCACCTGGTCGCCCACCCGCGGATCGGGAACCCCGTAGACGGCGGCCTCCCTGACATCGGGATGTCGCAGGAGCGCGCGTTCGATGGGGGCCGTGCCGAGGTTCTCGCCGTCGACACGCAGCCAATCGCCGAGCCGCCCCGCGAAGTAGCAGTAGCCGTCCGCGTCGAGATAGGCCAGATCGCCGGTGTGGTACATCCCGTCGCGCATCCGCTCGGCCTCGGCCGCCGGATCCCCGTAGTACCCGGCGAAGAAGCCGGGGCCGCCGGTGTTGACCAGTTCGCCCACCGCCTCGGCGGCGTTGAGCAGCTTCCCGCCCTCGTCGAACTCCGCCGGGGGGCAGGGTTTCCCGGTCTCCGGGTCGAGGACGGCGACGCCGTCGAGCAGCCGGCCGAGCGAACCGGCGGGGGTGGTGGCGTCCCTTCCGAAGTTCACGCCGCCCTCCGTCGAACCGAAGGCGTCGACCACGTGACAGCCGAATCGCTTGCCGAATGCGGCGAGGTCGGCTTCCGCGCCTTCGTTGCCGTAGACCAGTTTCAGCGGATTGTCGGCGTCGTCGTCCTGCTCGGGAGTGGTGAGCACATAGGACAGGGGCTTGCCGACGTAGTTGGCGTACGTCGCCCCGAACTTCCGGACGTCCGGCAGGAAACCGGACGCCGAGAACCGCCGCCGCAACGCGATCCCCGCGCCAGCGGCGAGCCCGACCGACCAGCCCGCCATGATGGCGTTGGAGTGGAACATCGGCATCGACACGTACACGGTGTCCTGTGTGGACAGACCGAACCGGGTGGCCAGCATCTCGCCGGGGTAGGCGATCTTGCCGTGCGTGCACCGGACCGCCTTCGGGTCCCCGCTGGTGCCCGAGGTGAAGATCAGCATGAGCAGGTCTTCCGGCTTCGCGGCCACCGGCTCGACGTCTTTCCCAGCTGGCTCCAGCTCGCTCAGCGGCAGCACCGGCACCTTGGCCTCGGACAGCAGCGGAAGGTACTTCTCCTCGGCGAACACCAGCTCGCAGTCGGCCAGCGCGACGTCGCGGGCCAGCGCCGCGCCCCGGCGCGTGGGGTTCAGGCCGACCAGCACGTGTCCCGAGAGCGCCGCCCCGCCGAGCAGGAACGAGAACTCGGGAACGTTGTCCGCCAGCAGCCCGAAGTGCCCGCCGGGCCGCAGGATCCCGGCGAGCGCGGCGGCGCGCCCGGCACAGGCCCGGACGTGCTCGGCCCAGGTCCAGCGCCGGTCTTCGAACAGCAGGCCGGTCGAGCGGTCCTCCGCCCGCGCGAGCAGGAGTTCCGTGACCGTGGGGGTCATGCCGGGTCCGCGGCCAGCAGGTCGCCGAGCCCCCGCAGCTGCGCGGTCGCCCCGCCGAGGGTGAACTCGAGCCGTTTCGCCGCGACGAAGTAGCGATGCAGGGTGTGGTCGACGTCGATGCCGACTCCGCCGTGGACGTGCACTGCGGTGTGCGCGACCCGGTGCCCGGCCTCGGCCGTCCAGAACTTCGCCGTCGCGACCTCTTCGGCCGCCGGAAGCCCTTCGCTCAGCCGCCAGGCCGCCTGCCACAACGTCAGCCGGACGGCTTCGACGTCGACGTAGGCGTCGGCGAGCCGCTGCCGCACCGCCTGGAAACTCCCGATGAGGTTGCCGAATTGCTTGCGTTCCCGCGCGTACGCCGCGGTCAGCTCCAGCGCCCGTTCGACCACGCCGAGCTGCTGCGCGCAGACGCCGATCGTGCCCCGCAGCCGCAGCCATTCGCCGATGTCGCCCAAGGACGTGGCGGCCTTCGCGCCGGACAGCTCGACCAATGCCGCGTCGGCGTGGTCGACGGTCCGCTGCGGCGAGACCGTCACGGCGTCGCGGTCGAGCAGGAACACCTGGCGGCCGCCGTCGATGGCGGCTTCGACGAGGAACCCGTGCGCGAACGCGCCCGACGGCACCGCGGTCTGCGCGCCGGTCAGCCGCCAGCCGTCACCGTCGGCCTCGGCGGTGAAACCACAGGGCACGCCGTAGTCCGGCAGGGCCACCGCGAGGACGTGCTCGCCGCGCAGCACCGGGACGATCCAGCGCTCCGCGAGCCGTCCGTCGCCGAATTGCGCGACCGCGGCCGCGCCCTGCACGACCGACGTCAGATACGGCACGGGCGCGACCGCGCGGCCGATCTCGGCCAGCACGGAACACTGCTCCAGTAGCCCGAACCCGCCACCGCCGACCGACTGCGGCAGTGCCGCGTCGAGCACCCCGGCCTGCGCCAGCGCGGTCCACAGTGGAGCGTCGAAGCCGCCGGAACCGTGTGGCCCCAGTACGTCGGGGGTGACCTTGTCCGTCAGGATCCGGCGCGTGAGCGACGCGAGATCCTGCTGCGCCTCGGTGAGCGTGAAGTCCATGGATGTCTCCTAGCGCGTGACGGGCAGGCCGAGGGCGGTCGCGGCGATCATGTCCCGCTGGATCTCGTTGGTCCCGCCGCCGAAGGTGAGGATCAGTGACGACCGGTGCAGCCGTTCGATCCGGCCGCGCAACTGGGCGCCGGGGGAGCCCTCGCGGACCACGGCGCCCGCGCCGAGGATCTCCATCATCAGCCGGTACGCCTCGGTCGCGAACTCCGTGCCGAACACCTTCGTCGCCGATGCCTCCGCCGGGCCGAGGTCGCCGCTCGCGGCCGCCCAGGCGATGCGCCAGTTCCGCAGTTTGAGGTACTCGGCGTGGGTGTGGATCCGCGCCAGGTGCAGCCGCACCCACGGCTGGTCGATGACGCGCGAGCCGTCGGGCAGCTTCGTGGTCTGCGCCCAGCTCCGCACCTCGCGCAGCGACGTCTGGATCGGGGCGGCCGAGGTCAGCGCGACGCGTTCGTGGTTGAGCTGGTTCGTGATGAGCGGCCAGCCCTTGTTCTCCCCGGCGACGCGTGAGGTCACCGGCACGCGCACGTCGTCGTAGTAGGTCGCGCTCGTGCCCGGCCCGGCGACCGTGTGCACCTTGGTCCAGGAGAAACCGGGGGCCGAGGTCGGCACGATCAGCATGCTCAGGCCCTTGTGCTTGCGGGCGTCGGGGTCGGTGCGGGCGGCCAGCCAGACGTAGTCGGCGTACTCGATCAGGCTCGTCCACATCTTCTGGCCGTTGATGACGTAGTCGTCGCCGTCGCGGACCGCGCGAGTGCGCAGGGACGCCAGGTCGGTGCCCGCGCCCGGCTCGGAGTAGCCGATCGCGAAGTGCAGCTCGCCGGCGGCGATCTTCGGCAGGTAGAACGCCTTCTGTTCTTCGGTGCCGTAGCGCATGATGGTCGGTCCGACGGTGTTCACCGTGAGGAACGGGACGGGCACCCCCGCCGCGGCCGCCTCGTCGGTGAAGACGAGCTGGTCGAGCATCGGCCGGTCCTGCCCGCCGTACTCGCGGGGCCAGCCGATCGCGAGCCAGCCCGCGCTGCCGAGATCGCGGACGATTTCCTTGTACACCAGGCCGTCACCGTATTCGCCACCGTCACCGGCCAGGGCTTCGCGGCGTTCGGGGGTCATCAGCCCGGCGAAGTACTCCCTGAGTTCCGCCGCCAGCGCCCGCTGCTCCGGCGTGTAGTCGATCCGCATCCGTCACCTCTGCCGTCGGTGCTCGTTACTGGTGCCATGGCCGCTCGCGGCGGTAAGGTAGAACCTGTTCTAGTTGTACCAGTGAGGCGGCGAGGAGGGAATATGGAGATCGACGTCGATCGCTCGCTCTGTGAGGCGAACGCGATCTGTGTCGGCTTCGCGCCCGAGGTCTTCGATCTCGACGACGACGAGGAGCTTGTCCTCGCGTCGGCGGAAGTTCCGCAGAATCAAGTAGAACGTGTTACTCAGGCCGTGGCGAGCTGTCCGAAGAACGCCCTGCTCATCCGTAGTTAGCACTGTTTATTTGCTGCTTGCATCGAGCAAGAACAGATTCTAGTGTGTGCGGAGAGGCAAGGAGGCCCGGAGTGAGTTTGGACGGCAGGACGGCCATCGTGACCGGGGCCGGCGCGGGACTCGGCCGGGCCGAGGCGCTGGCGCTGGCCGCGGCGGGAGCGTCGGTGGTGGTCAACGACGTGTCGGCCGCGGCGCGGGCGGTGGCCGACGAGATCGAGGCCAAGGGTGGCAAGGCCATCGCGGTCACCGGCGACGTGTCGGAGTCCGCCACCGCGGACGCGCTGCTCACCGCCGCCGTCGACCACTTCGGCGGGCTGCACGTCCTGGTCAACAACGCGGGCGTGCTGCGCGACCGGATGCTCTTCTCGATGACCGACGACGAATGGGACACCGTGCTCCGCGTCCACCTGCGCGGGCATTTCCTGCTTTCGCGCAACGCCGGGGCGTACTGGCGCGACAAGTCCAAAGTGGACGGAGCGCCGGTGTACGGCCGCGTGGTCAACACCGCGTCGGAGTCGTTCCTGCTCGGCGCGCCCGGCCAGCCGAACTACGGCGCGGCCAAGGCGGGCATCGCCGCGCTCACCGTCTCCACCGCACGCGGTCTTTCCCGGTACGGCGTCCGCGCCAACGCGATCTGCCCGCGCGCCCGCACGGCGATGACCGAAGGGGTCTTCGGGGCCGACGCGCCGGAAGGGATCGACCCGCTGTCGGTCGACCACGTCGCGCCGTTCGTGTCCTTCCTCTGTTCGCCGGACGCCGATCGCGTCAACGGCCAGGTCTTCCTCGTCTACGGCGGGATGGTCGCGCTGATGCGGCCGCCGTCGGTGGAACAGCGGTTCGACACCGTCAACGGCACCTGGACCGCCGACGAACTCGCCACCAGCGTGGGCGGCTACTTCGCCGACCGCGACCCGGAACGGATGTTCTCCGCGTCCGAGATCATGTCGCTGCCGTGAACCGGAGGAGATGACGAATGGGCAGGCTCGACGGCAAGGTAGCGCTGATCACCGGCGGCGCCCGCGGGCAGGGCGAGGCGGCCGCGCGGCTGTTCGTCGCCGAAGGCGCGCGCGTGGTGATCGCCGACATCAACGACCTCGACGGCAAGAAACTCGCCGCCGATCTGGGCGAATCCGCGGTCTACCAGCATCTCGACGTCGGTGACGAGGCCGAATGGGACGCCGCGATCGAGCGCACCGTCTCGGAGTTCGGCCCGCCGACCGTGCTGGTCAACAACGCGGGCATCCTGCACTTCTCGGAACTGGGCAAGACCACGCTGGCCGACTACGAACGCGTCATCCGGGTCAACCAGATCGGGGCGTTTCTCGGGATGCGTTCGGTCGTTGAACCGATGACCGGGGCCGGAGGCGGCTCCATCGTCAACGTGTCCTCAGTCGAAGGGCTCGCCGGGATGCCGTTCCTCGTCGCCTACACCGCGAGCAAGTTCGCCATCCGCGGGATGACCAAGGTCGCCGCGCTCGAACTCGGCGCGAAGAACATCCGGGTCAACTCGGTCCATCCCGGCGCGATCGACACGCCCATGGTCGCGGCCGCGGCGGGCGGCCAGAAAGTCGACATGTCGTGGGTGGGCAAGAAGGTCGCCCTCGGCCGCGTCGGGCAGCCGGAGGACATCGCGAAGCTCGTGCTGTTCCTGGCCAGTGACGAAAGTTCGTACAGCACGGGCGCCGAGTTCGTCGCCGATGGCGGCGCCACGGCCACACACGCACTCAAGTTCTAGCTCGGAGGTGCCGAGAGCAAAGTGAACACCGCTAACGCAATGGGGCGTTGACAGGTGGAGTAAGACTCGGGGCAGGCGACTGGGAGGTTCTGTGGGAGCGACGGTGTCCGTCCCCGGTACGGGTGCGCTCACACAGGTCGGCAGGCTCGCGACCCTGTCGTGGGAAGTCCTGCGCGCGATCTTCAAACGCCCGTTCCAGTTCCGCGAGTGGATCCAGCAGTGCTGGTTCTTCGCCAGCGTCACCATCCTGCCGACGGCGCTGGTGGCGATCCCGTTCGGCGCCGTCATCGCGCTGCAACTGGGCTCGTTGACGCAGCAGATCGGCGCGCAGTCGTTCACCGGCGCGGCGAGCGCGCTCGCGATCGTGCAGCAGGCGAGCCCGCTGATCACCGCGCTGCTGGTGGCCGGTGCGGGCGGCAGCGCGGTCTGCGCCGACATCGGCGCCCGCAAGATCCGTGAAGAGATCGACGCGATGGAAGTCCTCGGGGTCAACCCGATCCAGCGCCTGATCGTGCCCCGCGTGCTCGCCGCGATCGTGGTTTCGGTGCTGCTGAACGGTTTGGTCAGCGTCGTCGGCGTGCTCGGCGGTTACTTCTTCAACGTCGTCATGCAGGGCGGCACCCCGGGCGCGTACCTCGCCAGCTTCAACGCGCTCGCGCAGGTGCCGGATCTGTGGATCAGCGAGATCAAGGCGTTGCTCTACGGTTTCGTCGCCGGGGTGGTCGCGGCGTTCCGCGGGCTGAACCCGGCGGGCGGGCCGAAGGGTGTCGGCGACGCGGTGAACCAGGCCGTGGTCATCACGTTCCTGCTGCTGTTCCTGATCAACGTCGTGCTGACCGCGATCTACCTGCGGATCGTCCCGCCGAAGGCGATGTGACATGGCCGGCGAACCCGCTGTCTCCGACCGGACGCTCGAAATCATCGCGCGTCCCGGCGCGATGCTGGAAGGCTTCGGCGGCCAGCTGTCGTTCTACTTCCGGGCGCTGGCCTGGACCCCGCGCACGATCCGGCGCTACGGCCGCGAGATCTTCCGCCTGCTGACCGAGGTCAGCTTCGGCACCGGCGCGCTGGCGGTGATCGGCGGGACGCTCGGCGTGATGATCGGGATGACGCTGTTCACCGGCCTCATCGTCGGCCTGCAGGGGTATTCGGCGCTGAACCAGCTCGGCACCGCCGCGCTCACCGGGTTCATCTCCGCCTACTTCAACACCCGCGAGGTCGCGCCGCTTTCGGCCGGGCTCGCGCTCTCGGCCACCGTCGGCTGCGGGTTCACCGCGCAACTCGGCGCGATGAAGATCTCGGAGGAGATCGACGCGCTCGAAGTGATGGGCGTGCCGAGCCTGCCGTATCTGGTGACGACACGGGTGATCGCCGGCGTCACCGCGGTCATCCCGCTCTACGCCGTCGGCCTGCTTTCGTCGTACCTCGCCTCGCGGCAGATCACCATCTGGCTCTACGGCCAGTCCGCGGGCACCTACGACCATTACTTCACGCTGTTCCTGCCGCCCGAGGACGTGCTCTGGTCGTTCCTCAAGGTGATCATCTTCAGCGTGCTCGTGATCCTTTCGCATTGCTACTACGGCTACACCGCCAGCGGTGGGCCCGCCGGGGTCGGCGTCGCTGTCGGGCGCGCGGTGCGGACGTCGATCGTGCTGATCTCGGTCCTCGACTTCTTCCTCAGCCTCGCGATCTGGGGCGCCACGACGACGGTGAGGATTTCCGGGTGAACAGGAGGATTCTGCTGCAGCGGCTCCGGCACCAGGTGCTGGGGCTGATCTTCCTCGTGGTGGTCGTGCTGTTCTTCGTCACCACCATCGCCTTCTACCAGAAGGCCTTCACCACGGTCACCCTGGTGAAACTGGAGACCGACCGCATCGGCAACCAGATGCGCGAAGGCGCGGACGTCAAGGTGCGGGGGATGGTCGTCGGCGAGGTCCGGACGATCCAGGCGCACGGCGATCGCGCGACGATGGATCTGGCGCTGCAGCCGGACAAGACGTCGGTCATCCCGTCGAACGTGTCCGCGCGGCTGTTGCCGAAGACATTGTTCGGCGAACGGTATGTCGCTTTACAGATACCCGAGAAGCCCGAGCGGCACATCGCCGAGGGCGACGTCATCCCGCAGGACCGCAGCAGCAGCGCGATCGAGCTGGAAACCGTGCTCGGCAACGTGATGCCGTTGCTGCAGGCCGTTCAGCCGGAGAAGATGGCCAGCACGCTCAACGCCGTCGCGTCCGCTTTGGACGGTCAGGGAAAACAGCTCGGCGCGACGATGGCGGGTCTTTCGGATTACCTCGGCAAGGTGAACCCGTCGCTGCCCGACCTCAAGGCCGACATCACCGGACTCGCCGACGCCGCCGCGATCTACGACAAGGCCGCGCCGGATCTGCTGGCCGCGCTTTCGGATCTGACCACCACGAGCAAGACCCTGGTCGAGAGCCAGCGCGGGCTTGCCGACGTCTACTCGACCGTGACGGCGGCGTCCATCGACCTGACGAGTTTCCTGAAGGTGAACCAGGACAACCTGATCCGGCTCACCACCAACCTGCAGCCCACGTTGGACGTCCTCGCGAAGTACGCGCCGGAATACCCGTGCCTGCTCAAGCAGCTCGCCGGATCGGTGCCGCGCGCGGAACTCGCGTTCGGCAAGGGCACCGCGCATCCCGAGGTCAGCCGGGTGACGATCGAGTTCACGCCGAGCCGGGGCAAGTACCTGCCCGGCGTCGACGAGCCGAAGTACAACGACAAACGTGGCCCCCGCTGCTACCCGGAGGTGCCGCCGCCGGGCCGCTGGCCGCAGTACCCGCCGGACGGCGCCATCGACGACGGGTCCTCGAAGCCTGCGCCGCCGCGTGATCCCGACGGCAGGCTGCCGTCGAACGGGACCATTCCCGCGGGCGGGAACGCGGGTGGTTCGGTGGTGAACTCGCCGGACGAACAGCGGCTGATCGACCTGCTCGTGTCGCCGGCGATGGGCACGACGCCGGATCAGGTGCCGAACTGGGGGAGTCTGCTGGTGGGGCCGCTGTACCGCGGGGCGGAGGTGGAGCTGCGATGAGGACTCAGCCGAGCTCGCCGGGCGCCGGGCCACGTCGCGAAAGCCACTTTCGGGACGTCTGGTGTCCCGAAAGTGGCTTTCGCGACACGCGCGCGGTGGGTGCTGCGGTGAGGATGTCGGGCTCCGCCGACCGGACACGCTGGGGCCTCGTGAGCGGCAATGACGGTTCTAACCGTCCTAGCCACTCACGAGACGGGAGGGGCGCCCGATGAGGTCCTTCATCCCGGATCTGGTCAAGATCCTCGTCTTCGCCGTGGTGACGGTGTTGCTCACCGCGATCCTCGGCGCCACCATCGCGAACACCAACTTCGGCGAGACGTCGGGCTACACGGCCAAGTTCACCGACGCGTCCGGCCTCAAGGAGGGCGACGACGTCCGCATCGTCGGCGTGAAGGTCGGCCAGGTCGGCAAGATCGAGGTCGAGGAGGGCGAGAAGAGCCTCGCCCAGGTCCATTTCGACGTCCAGACCTCGCACCGCCTGCCGGCGTCGGTGACCGCGACGATCAAGTACCGCAACCTGGTCGGCCAGCGGTATCTCTCGCTCGGCACGGATATCGGGGACGAGAAGTCGTTGCCGCGCGGCGGGGTCATCCCGCCCGAGCGCACCAAACCGGCGCTCAACCTGACCGTGCTGTTCAACGGGTTCAAACCGCTCTTCCGCGCGCTGAACCCCGAGGACGTCAACAAACTCTCCTACGAGATCATCCAGGTCTTCCAGGGCGAGGGCGGCACGATCACCAGCCTGCTCGCGCACACCGCGTCGGTCACGTCGGCCATCGCGGGCAAGGACAAGATCATCGGTGAGGTCATCGCGAACCTCAACACCGTGCTCGGCACGGTCGAGCGACGCTCGCCGCAGCTGGGCGAGCTGATCGACCAGACCCAGCGGCTCGTCACCGGGCTCTCCGAGCAGCGGCAGCCGATCGGGGAGGCGGTCAAGGCGCTGGGCGACCTCACCGTCGCCACCACCGGCCTGCTCGCCGACGCGCGGCCGGCGCTCAAGGACGACGTCGTCCAGCTCGGCGCGCTGTCACAGAACCTCGGCGATTCGGAACAGCTGCTCGACCATCTCCTGCAGGTCCTGCCGGGCAACCTGCAGAAGTTCACCAGGACGCTGAGCTACGGCAGCTGGTTCAACTACTACCTGTGCGGGATCTCCGGCAGCATCGGCATCAAGTCGCTCGACATCGAACTGCCGATCACGCCGCTGCCCGGCACGCAGCGACCGGAGAGGTGCGGGCCGTGAAGCCGCTCAAGGAACGCAACCAGGCCGTGGTCGGCGGCGTGACGCTCATCCTGATCGTGCTGGTCACGGCGACGACGTACTTCTCCGACCGGATCCCGTTGTTCGGCAGCGGGACGACCTACTCCGCGTACTTCGGCGAGTCCGCCGGGCTGGCGCCGGACAACGAGGTCCAGGTCGCCGGGGTCAAGGTCGGGCAGGTCAGCTCGGTGGAGCTGGCGGGCAAGAAGGTGCTGGTGAAGTTCCGGGTCAAGGATGTCCGGGTCGGCGACGCGACCGCCGCGTCGATCGAGATCAAGACGCTGCTGGGCGAGAAGTTCCTCGCGCTCACGCCGAAGGGCAAAGGCAGCCAGGACCCGAACACCACCATCGGGCTCGACCGCACACGGACGCCCTTCGAGCTGCAGGACGCGTTCCAGGAGCTGTCGGGCACGGTCGGCGACATCGACACGGCACAGCTGGCGACGAGCTTCACCGTGCTTTCCGACGCGCTCAAGGACAGCCCGCAGTACCTCAAAGACGCGCTGAGCGGCCTGTCCTCCTTGTCCAAGACGGTGTCCTCACGCGACGGTGACCTGAAGACGTTGCTGGCCAACACGAGCAAGGTGTCCAAGACGCTGTCCGACCGCAACGCGCAGCTGAAACGGATCCTCGACGACGGCAACCTCCTGCTCGCCGAGCTGCAGAACCGGAAGGACGCGATCAGCACCTTGCTCAAGGGCACGCAACAGGTTTCCGCGCAGCTGTCCGGTCTCGTCGCCGACAACCGGCAACAGCTGAAGCCGACACTGGAGAAACTCGGCAAGGTCACCGACATCCTGCAGCGCAACCAGGACAACCTCAGCCGCAGTCTCGCGCTGATGGCGCCCTTCGCCCGCGTCGGCGCGAACGCGACCGGCAACGGGCGCTGGTTCGAGGGGTACCTGTGCGGGCTGCTGCCGCCGACGATCATCGCGGGCGCGTTCCAGGTGAACCCGGAGGGCTGCACCCCGCCGATCGCGGCGCCGAACCAGGGGGTGGGCGGACGATGAGCACTCGCACCCGCACGGTCTACGACTGGGTCGCGTTCGCCTGCGTTCTCGTGCTCCTCCTGACCGCCGGGCTGTGGCTGGTGTTCAAGGAACCGGGCGGGACGCGGATCAGCGCCTACTTCGGCAAGACCGTCGGGCTCTACGCGGGTTCGTCGGTCCGGGTGCTCGGCGTGAAGGTCGGGGAGATCACCGGGGTCACGCCGCAGGGTGAAGCCGTCCGGGTCGACATGCGGATCGACGGTGACACCCCGATCCCGGCCGACGCGGGGGCCGTCGTCGTCGCGCCGAGCCTGGTCAGCGACCGGTACGTCCAGCTGACCCCGGCGTACGAGAGCGGCCCCGAAATGGCGACGGACACCGTGATCGCCAAGGAGAAGACGGCGACCCCGGCCGAGCTCGACGACCTCTACACGAGCCTGGACAAGCTCTCGACCAGCCTGGGACCCAACGGTGCCAACAAGAACGGCGCGCTGTCCGACGTGCTCGACACCGCGGCCGCGAACCTCGACGGCAACGGGAAGAACCTCAACACGACGGTGACGCGGCTGTCGGAACTGGCCAAGACGCTGGACAGTTCCAAGGGCGACCTGTTCACCACGATCCAGAACCTGAACTCCTTCACCGGCGCGCTGGCCGAAAGCGACAAGCAGCTCAACGAGTTCTACCGCCGGGCAGCGGACGTGAGCGGCTTCCTGGCCGCGGATTCCGCCGACGTGGGCGCCGCGCTGAACTCCCTGGCGACGGCGATGGGCGACGTCGAGAAGTTCGTCGCGGAGAACAAGGACCTCCTCTCGTCCAATGTGGACAAACTGGCCGGGCTGACCAAGGTGCTCGTGGACCAGCGGGCCTCACTCGCCGAGGTGATCGACATCGCGCCGACCGGCGCGACCAACTTCATCAACTCCTACGACGCCGCGTCCGGCACGATCGCGGTGCGGGACAACCTGAACGAGCTGACGCATCCGCCGATCCTGACCGTCTGCCGCCTGATCAGCGCGAGCACGCCGAAGCCGATCCCGGACGCGCTGGGCAACATCTGCAAGCAACTGGCGCCCGTCCTCGACGGCACGCTGAAACTCCCGTCGGTCCCGCAGGTGCTGGCGTCGCTGCAGAGCGGCGAGCTGCCACCGCTGCCGCTCCCGCTCGTCGACGTGATGACCAAGGGGATCCCGAAATGAAGCGGCAGCGGCAGAAGATCGCGGGAGTGATGGCGGGCGTCCTGGTGCTCGCCGGCTGCAGTGACGGCGGTTTTTCGGGGCTGTACAACACGCCCTTGCCGGGCGGTGCGGATCTCGGCGACCATCTGTACCGGCTCACCGCGCAGTTCTCCGACGTCCTCGACCTCGTGCCGCAGGCGAGCGTGAAGGTCAACGACGTCCCGGTCGGCCGGGTCGAGAAGATCGACCTGGCGCCGGACACGCGTTCGGCGTGGGTGAGCATGGTCGTCAACGGCGACATCGCGCTGCCCGCGAACGCTCGTGCCGAGCTGCGGCAGTCGAGCCTGCTCGGGGAGAAGTTCGTCGACCTGCACGCCCCCGAGAAGCCCGAGGGGACGCTCGCCGAGGGCGCGAAGATCCCGCTGGACCGCACGAACCGCAACCCCGAGGTCGAAGAGGTCCTCGGCGCGCTTTCCCTGCTGCTCAACGGCGGCGGCGTCGAGCAGATCCAGAAGATCAGCCACGAGCTCAACGAAGCGCTCACCGGCAACGAGGCCGAGGTCCGCTCCCTGCTGTCCCAAGTGGACAAGATCGCCACCGAACTCGACGGGCACAAGGGCGAGATCCTTCGCGCCATCGACGGTCTCGACAAGCTGTCCAAGACCCTCGTCGGCCAGACGCAGAACCTCACGAACGCGCTCGACAACCTCTCGCCGGGGCTCAAGGTCGTGACCGAGCAGCGGGATCAGCTCGTCGGCATGCTGCAGTCGCTGAACACCCTTTCCGGGGTCGCGACCGAGACGATCAACGCGAGCAAGGACACGCTGGTCGCGAACCTGCGCGCGTTGCAGCCCACGCTGAAGAAGCTCACCGAAGCCGGCCAGGACCTGCCGACGGCGCTGCGGATCCTGCTCACGTACCCGTTCCCCGACTACGCGGGCAACGTGATCAAGGGCGACTACGCGAACGTCGAAGCGAAGATCGACCTGAAACTGGACACGTTCCTGGAGAACATGAACAACTCGTCGCAGCCGATCATCCAGCTGCCCGGTACCCGGGGCACCGGCACACCTGGCGCGATCCCGTTCAACAACGGCGCCGCGCCGCCGGTGCTGCCGCTGCCCGCCGGCGATCTCCCGCAGGCTCCCCAGGCACCGCAGGGGGATGTGCTCGGCGGCGTGCTCGGCGGGATCCTCGGGCCGCTGCTCGGAGGTGGCGAATGATCACGCGCAAGACCAGGATCCAGCTGGCGGCGTTCGTCGTCATCGCGGTGGTTTCGGTCGTCTACGCGGGCGGCAAGTACGCCGGGCTGGACCGGCTCTTCGGCACCCGCGGCTACCTCGTCACCGCGCAGCTCGTGGACTCCGGCGGGATCTTCGTCAACGCCGAGGTCTCCTACCGCGGTGTCGCGGTCGGCAAGGTCGCGTCGATGACGCTCACCGAACACGGTATCGACCTCGGTCTCGACATCGATTCGGGCGCGCCGAAGATCCCCGCGGACACCAAGGCCGCGGTCGCGAACCGGTCGGCGGTGGGGGAGCAGTACGTCGATCTGCTGCCCATGCACGAAAACGGGCCGTACCTAGCCGAGGGATCGGTCATCAAGCGCGACAAGACCTCGATCCCGCTCGGACCGGACACCGTCCTGTCCAATTTGGACAAACTGGTGTCGAGCGTGAAACCGGAATCGCTGAAGACCGTCGTCGACGAGACTTACGAGGCTTTCGCGAACGCCGGCCCGGATCTGCGGCAGCTGCTGAACAGCACCGGTTCGCTCACCGCGACCGCGACGCAGTACCTGCCCGACACCCAGGGCCTGCTCGCCAACTCCCGGACGGTGCTGGACACCCAGCGGCGGCAGGCGGACAGCATCACCCAGTTCTCCAGCGGGCTCAAGACGATCGCCGCGCAGCTGAAGACGTCCGACCCGGATCTGCGGCGCGTGATCGACGAGGCGCCGAAGCTGAGCCGCCAGATCAGCGACGTGCTCGCGGTCTCCGGGACCGACCTCGGGGTGCTGTTCGCGAACACGCTCACGACGGCCCAGATCACCTCCGCTCGCACGGACGCGATCGAGGAACTGCTCGTCGCGTACCCGATCATCTCGGCGTTCTCGCGTTCGACGTCGCCGGACGGCACCGGTCACCTGGGCGTGGTCTTCAACTTCTTCGACCCGGTCTCGTGCACGAAGGGCTATGAGGGCACGAAGCAGCGTCCCGCCAACGACACCACTGAGGCACCGGTGAACACCCAGGCGTACTGCGCCGAGCCGCCGGGAAGCCCCACCGGCGTGCGCGGCTCACAGAACGCTCCGTACGCCGGAAAGCCGCCCGCGGTCCCCGAGCGGCCGAAGCAGACCCCGCAGGCGGCGGAATCCGCTCAGCTGCCGGGGGTGCTGAGCCTGCTCTCCGGATCCGCTCCCGGCGGGCTCGGCGCGCTGCTGGGTGGCAAGTAGTGCTCACCCGTGCCCTCACCGTCGTCGCCGCGCTGGCGGTCCTGGCGGCCGCCTGGTTCGGCTGGTCGTGGTGGAGCGCCGCCCGTGACGACGGCCTGGCGCGCGGCAGAGAACGCGAAGCCGTCCTGGCCGCCGCGTCCGGCCAGCTCGAAGTGCTCAACACGATCGACTACCGCAGCGGCGCGCAGGACGTCGACCGCTGGCTCGGCGTCACGACGGGACGGCTCGGCAAGGACCTCACCGGTGACCGGCAGATCCAGATCGACCGGGCGAACGCGAGCAAGACCGTCGCGACCGCCGAGCTCAAACAGGCCGCGGTCACCGAACTCGACGCCGTCGCCGGGACGGCGCGGCTGATGGCCGTGCTGGACGTGCGGGTCAGTACCGGCGGCGGCTCGGCCGCGCCCAAGGTGAGCAGGCTGACCGTGGACTACCAGCGGGTCGAGGGCGGCTGGAAGGTCAGCGCGGTCCAGGCGGCGGGATCATGACCGGACGCCTCCCGCGGATCCTGCTCGCGATCATCGTGGTGGCCACCGGCTGCGCGGTGTGGTTCGGCCTCCAGGCGTCCTCGCTGGGCTCGGACGGCAACGCGGCACTGGTGGACCAGGCCGCCACGGCCGAGGTCGCGGACCAGGTCGGCGCCGGGGTGAAGGCCGTCTTCTCCTACGACTACAGCAACTTGGCGCGAACCGAGCGGGCCGCGGGCGAGGTGCTGACCGGCGAGGCGACCGGACAGTACCGGGACCAGTTCGCGTCGGCGCGGAAACGGGCCGAAGAACAGAAGCTCGTGCGGACGACGACGGTCCGGTCGCTGGGTGTCCGGTCCCTGCGTGGCGACCAGGCCGAGGTGCTGCTGTTCCTCGACCAGCAGACGATGACCGCCGGTGGCGGCGCGCCGCAGTCGACGGTCTCGCAGCTTTCGGTCACCGCGCAGCGCGTCGACGGCCGGTGGAAGATCTCCCGGCTGACCCCGCTGTGATCAGGAGAGGCGTTTCATGTTCGCGCCGGTGATCGTGCCGCCGGAAACGGTGTAGGAACCGGAGAAAGTACGCAGAGAACCGTCGGTCTGCCGAGCCGAAAGGTCGACGTACACGGTGTTCCCGCTCACGCTCCGCACGGTGACGTCGGCCCACGAAGTCGACGCGTATCCATTGGCCCAGGAGGCATAAGTGCCGCCTTTCGCCAGCCGTTGCCCGCCGAGATTCCACGCGGTGGGGAAATCACGCCGGTTGATCGCGTCGTAGAAGGCGATCACCGTTCGCGCCACGGGAACCGCGGGTGCGACATAAACCGTCTGCGGCGGGGCCGCGACCGCGGGTGGCTGGATCACGATCGTGTCCGGCGGAGCGGTCACCGTGACGGCGGGCATGGCCGTTCCTTGATTCGGTACCGCGCAGGCGGCCAGCGTGCCCGCCGCCAGCAGCGTCACCGCCGCCCATTTCTTCGCTCCCATTTCTCTCCCCTTTTCCTCGTGCTGCCGAGAATGCGGGAAAAGGCGGCGGGGAAATAGGGGATTCGGACTCGTTACGATCGCTGAAAAACACGCCGGAACCGTTATCGGATCTTGTGCGCGCGGGGCCTAGGGCCACCCTCGTCTCACGCCGGACCGCCCCCGGGTTTAGCGTTAGGCATGACCACTGCACCTGTCGATGTCGAGAGCGCCCGCCGCGACTACGCGGCCCTCGTCGACCGTGGCCTCTCCCTGGACATCACCCGCGGCAAGCCGTCCCCCCGCCAGCTGGACCTCGCCGACGGGCTGCTCGCCCTCCCCGGAGACGTGCGCAAGGCCGAAGACGGCACGGACGTCCGCAACTACGGCGGCCTCAAGGGTCTGCCCGAGCTCCGCCGCATCTTCGCCGGGCCGCTGCAGGTCCCGGCCGAGCAGCTGCTCGCCGCGGGCAACTCCAGCCTGGAGCTGATGCACGACTCGATCGTGCAGGCCTTCCTCAGCAAGCTCCCGGGCGCCGAGCGCCGCTGGGCCGACGAGCCGAGCGTCAAGTTCCTGTGCCCCGTGCCGGGTTACGACCGTCACTTCGCGCTGGCCGAGCGCTTCGGGATCGAGCTGATCCAGGTGCCGCTCACCGAGACCGGCCCGGACATGGAGGTCGTCGAGCGCCTCGTCGCCGAGGACGCCGCGGTCAAGGGCATCTGGTGCGTGCCGAAGTACAGCAACCCGACCGGCGTCACCTACAGCGAAGACACCGTGCGCCGCCTCGCGACGATGACCACAGCCGCCCCGGACTTCCGGATCTTCTGGGACAACGCCTACGCCGTGCACCACCTCACCGACGAAGAGGCGCCGCTGGCGGACCTGCTCGCGCTGGCCACCGAGGCGGGCAACGCCGACCGCGTGTTCGTCTTCGGCTCCACCTCGAAGGTCACCTACGCGGGTGGCGGTGTCGGCTTCTTCGGCGCCTCCGAGGCGAACCTGGCCTGGTGGACCGGCCTCATCGGCAAGCGGACCATCGGCCCGGACAAGGTCAACCAGCTCCGCCACGCGCAGTTCCTGCGCGACGAGGACGGCGTCCGCGAGCACATGCGCAAGCACGCCGAGCTGATCGGGCCGAAGTTCGCGGCCGTCGACGAGATCCTGACCAAGGAACTGGGCGAATCGGGCCTCGCGTCCTGGACCAAGCCGACCGGCGGGTACTTCATCTCGCTGACCGTGCCGTCCGGGACCGCCAAGGAGGTCGTGCGGCTGGCCAAGGAGGCGGGGATCGCCCTGACCCCGGCCGGCGCGACCCACCCGTACGGCGACGACCCCGAGGACGCCGTCATCCGCATCGCGCCGACGTACCCCGAGCTGGCCGAAGTCGAAGAGGCCATCCGCGGGCTCGCCGTCTGCGTCCGCCTTGCCGCGGCGACGAAGAAATAAGTTCGAGCCGAAGGCAAGGGTGGCGTGTCGCGAAAGCCACTTTCGCGACATCTGACGTCCCGAAAGTGGCTTTCGCGACACCGGCTGAGGTGACGCGGCCACTCGCGAGCCCTTGATCTGCGGTTCCTTGACCAAGACGGCGACGAAGAAATAAATTCGAGATCTTCTCCAATCCGGGTCACGGGTGGTTCCGAACGTCCGAGTGGGTGGGTGTGCACCGCAAAGACGAGAGGAACCACTCGTGTTCGGAAAGCCCTTCGTTCGTACCCTGATCTCGCGCAGCGCCGAGAACCGCACGGATCGCCGCCGGTTCCTGAAGGCCGCGGGCGCGGCGGGGCTCGGTGTGGTCGGCGCGACCTACCTCGGGGTGCAGGCCACTTCGTCCGCATCGGCGACGGGTGAGGCCGCTGCCGCCGCGGAAGCCCCTAGTGATGCGGCCGTGCTCAACTTCGCGCTCAATCTGGAGTACCTCGAAGCCGAGTTCTACTCCTTCGCCGTCCACGGCCGCGGGCTGCCGGACGACCTCACCGGTGGCGTCGGTGCCCAGGGTGGCGTCGTCGGCGGCAAGAAGGTCATGTTCCACGACAAGACGCTGCACCAGTTCGCGAAGGAGATCGCGGGCGACGAGGTCGCGCACGTCAAGTTCCTGCGCGGCGCGCTGGGCGAGGCCGCGGTGTCGCGGCCCGAGATCGATCTGAAGAACAGCTTCACCGCCGCCGCCCGCGCGGCCGGGCTGATCAGCGAGTACCAGCAGTTCGACCCGTTCGCCAACGAGAAGAACTTCCTGCTGGCGGCGTTCCTGTTCGAGGACGTCGGCGTGACTGCCTACAAGGGTGCCGCGCCGCTGATCACCAACAAGACGTTCCTGGACGCGGCCGCGGGCATCCTGGCGGCCGAGGCCTATCACGCCGCCACCATCCGGACCTCGCTGTTCGACCGCGGTCTCGGTGACGCGGCGGCCAAGATCTCCAACGCCCGCGACACTCTCGACGGCCCAGGCGACGACGACCAGGGCATCCTGCTCGGCAACCAGGCCAACATCGTGCCCGCCGACGCCAACGGCATCTGCTTCGGCCGCGGCGCCGACCGGGTGCTGAACGTCGTCTACCTGAACCCCGGCCCGGTGAAGGAGGGCGGGTTCTTCCCCAAGGGGGTCAACGGCGACATCGTCGCCAGCGGCGGCGCGTAACCCTCTCCGTCGGGTCGCCGTTTCCCGGTAGGTTCGGGTGACGGCGACACGACAGGGGGTCAGCGGTGAAGGCTGTGATCATCGGCGGCGGCGTCTCGGGCACGGTGACCGCGATGGCGTTGCAGCGGGCCGGGATCGAGGCGAGCGTCCACGAGGCGTATCCCTCCGGCGGCGAAGACGCGGGCGCGTTCCTGACGATCATGCACAACGGCATGGACGCCCTGCGCGCGATCGGCGCCGAGGGGCCGGTGATCGACAAGTCCTTCGAGGCGGTGGGCCTCGAACTCGTGACCCCGGACGGGCGGACGGTCGAACGGCGTTCCTTCGACATCGACGGTCTCGCCGGGCCGCGCACGATGACGCGAGCGGCGCTCTACCGCGCGCTGCAGGAGGAGGCGATCTCGCGCGGGATCGCCTTCGAGCGCGGGAAACGGCTGGTCTCCGCCACACCGGGGGCCGCTCGTTTCGAGGACGGTTCCGTGGCCGAGGGCGACATCCTGATCGGCGCCGACGGGCTGCGCTCGGTCGTCCGGACCATCATCGACCCGGACTGCCCGCCGCCGCGCTCGACGGGCCTCGACGTCGTCTACGGCTACACGACCGACCCCGGCATCCCTCAGGCGCCGTCCCTCTATCGGATGATTCAGAGCCTGCACGCCTTCTTCGGCTACACAAGCACGCCCGACGGCGCGACGTACTGGTTCGCGCGGCTTCCCACGGCCGAGGGAGTGCGCTCGGGCCTGTCACCGGCCGAATGGCGCTCGGCCGCTTTCGCCGCTTTCGAGGGGGAACCGTTGCCCGCCGCGGAAATCATCGAGTCCACGGGGGACGACGTCTTCGGTGGGCATTCCTACGACGTGCCCTCGACGCCGGTGTGGTTCACCGAGTCGATGGTGCTCGTGGGCGACGCGGCGCACGCGGCCTCGCCCGCCGCGGGGCAGGGCGCGTCGATGGCGTTGGAGGACAGTGTCGTGCTGGCGCAGTGCCTGCGGGATCTTCCCGACGCCCCAACGGCATTCGCGGCCTACGAGCGGCTGCGGCGGGCGCGGGTGGAGGAGCTGGTGGCGAGCAGCGCGGCGGTGTCGTCGGGGACGACTTCCGACCGGGACCGGAACTGGCTGTACCGGCACCACATCGAGTGGGACGCGAAAATCGGCTGAAGGACGCTTCGCCGCGCAGGCGGGGTGTCCTGAAGGGCACCTTCGGGACGCTCAACGTCTCAAAGGTGACCTTCGGGGCGGTTCTGTCCACAGTGGATGGCCAGGGGGGCGGAAGTCCGTTCTGTGTATTGAGGCGAGGGGAAGGGCTTCTGCGCGTGGGGAAGGGTGCTTTTCCTGCATGGCAGGCGGTGAGAGGGCACTTCAGTCACCATCCCGGCCCGCCGTTGCGAAAGCCACTTTCGCAACACCCAGCCAGGATCCGCCAAAGTACGTGAAGGCCCCCTTCACTGCGCTAGACGCAGTGAAGGGGGCCTTCACGTACTTTGGCCTACTTCTTGTACAGGGCCTCGATGTCGGTCGCGTAGTTCTTGTTCACGATGTTGCGCTTCAGCTTCAGGCTCGGCGTGATCTCGCCGCCGGCCTCGGTGAAGTCCTTCGAGAGGATCGTGAACTTCTTGATCGCCTCGGCCTGCGAAACCGCGCTGTTGGCCTGATCGACGGCCGTCTGGATCTCGGCGCGCAGCTCGGCGTCGTCGGCCAGGTCGGACACCGAGGCGTCGGCGGGCTTGCCGTGCTGAGACTTCCACGACGGGAAGTACTCCTCGTCGATGGTGATCAGCGCGCCGATGAACGGCCGCTGGTCGCCGACGACCATCGCCTGGCTGACCAGCGGGCTGGCCTTGATGGTGTCCTCGAGCCCGGACGGGGCGACGTTCTTGCCGCCCGCGGTCACGATGATCTCCTTCTTGCGGCCGGTGATCTTGAGGAACCCGTCCCGGTCCAGCTCGCCGAGGTCGCCGGTGTGGAACCAGCCGTCTTCGAGCGCTTCGGCGGTCGCTTCGGGGTTGTTGAAGTAGCCGCCGAAGACGACGTCGCCCTTGAGCAGGATCTCGCCGTCTTCGGCGATCCGCACCGAGGTCCCGGCGACCGGACGGCCCACGGTGCCGACGCGGAAACCGTCCTGGGTGCCGACGCAGGCGGCGGCGGACGTCTCGGTCAGGCCGTAGCCCTCGAACACCGGGACGCCGATGCCGCGGAAGAAGTGCGCGAGCCGCACGCCGAGCGGGGCACCGCCGGACACCGCGGCCACGCACCGGCCGCCGAGGGCCGCGCGCAGCTTGGTGAACACCAGCTTGTCGAACAGCGCGTGCTTGATCTTGAGGCCCAGCCCGGCGCCGCCGGTGTCCTGGGCCTGGCTGTACGCGACGGCGGTGGCTTCGGCGGCGTCGAAGATCTTGCCCTTGCCGTCACCGTGCGCCTTCTGCTTCGCGCCGTTGTAGACCTTCTCGAACACCCGGGGCACGGCGACGACGAACGTCGGCCGGAAGGTGCCGAGGTCGGCGACGAGGTTCTTGACGTCCGACGTGTGCCCGAGGGTCACCCGCGCGCTGAGCGCGGTCACCGCGATGGCGCGGGCGAGGACGTGCGCGAGCGGCAGGAACACCAGCAGCGAGTTGCCCTGCTCCATCAGCTGCGGGAACGCGGCGATGTCGGCGCGGATCTCGGCGAGGAGGTTCCGGTGGGTCAGCTCGACACCCTTGGGGCGGCCGGTGGTGCCCGAGGTGTACACGATCGTGGCCAGGTCGCCGGCCTTCACCGTGCGGCGCCGCTCGTGCAGGTCGTCGTCGCTGAGCCCGGTGCCCTGCTCGGTGAGGCGCTCGACGGCGCCTCCCTCGATCTGCCAGGTGTGCTCCAGGGCGTCGAGACGGCCCTTGACGGTCTCCAGCGTGGCGACGTGTTCGTCGGTCTCGACGAACACGGCCTTCGCGGCCGAGTCCGAGAGGATCCAGTGGACCTGTTCGGCCGAAGACGTGTCGTAGATCGGGACGGTGACCGCGCCGGCGGCCCAGATCGCGAAATCGATCAGGGTCCATTCGTAGCGGGTCTTCGACATGAGCCCGATCCGGTCGCCCGGAGCGATGCCGGCCTCGGCCATTCCCTTGGCCACGGCCAGAACCTGGGCGGCGAAGTCTTTGGCGGTGACGTCCAACCAGGTACCGTCGACCTGGCGGCGGAAACTCACCACATCGGAGAACCGCTCGGCGTTCGCCCAGACGACGTCGGCGAGATTTTCGTCGTCGTTCACCGGAGTGGCGGCGGGGGCGCTGTATTCGCGCACGAGGAACCTCCGTGTTCGCGTGCAAGTGGTGTGACCGGTGTTACCCGCCAGTCAACTTAGCGTGCCGTGCACCTTAAGACCATGCTGACGAATCGGCCATACCCAGGGCATGACATTCTGCCGCTGTGAACCAGGCGCCGCCAGCTCTCGACATCGTCGACGAGACCTTCATCGTGGTCCCGCCCTCCACCGTCGCCGCCGCCTTCGCCGATCCGCGATCTTGGTCACGTTACTGGCCGGACCTCGTCCTGGAGGTCTACACCGACCGTGGCGACCAAGGACTGCGCTGGACCGTGCGCGGCGCCTTGATCGGTACCATGGAGGTCTGGCTCGAGCCGGTGCTCGACGGCACTTTGCTGCACTACTTCCTGCGCGCCACGCCCGCCGGTCCGGACGGGGAGCCTCGTCCGCTCCAGGCCCGTGACCTGCGGCGGGAGTTCGATCGCAGGGCCCGTGCCGCCAAGGCGATCGCGCTCGGGCTCAAAGAGGTCCTCGAGGACGGGCGCGAGCCCGGGGTCGGTCCCCGGGCCGAGTAGGGGAGAGCATGCGGGTTCACGTGGTGTCGGACGTGCACGGCAACGCCGACGCGCTCAAACGCGCGGGCGACGGCGCCGACGCGCTGATCGTGCTGGGCGACCTGCTGGACTTCGTCGACTACCGCGAACACGACAAGGGCATCATGGGCGCGCTGTTCGGCGCCGAGAAGGTCGGCGAGTTCGCGCGGCTGCGACGTGAGGGCACTCGTGATGAGACCGTTGCCTTCTCGCGATCGTTGTGGGCCACTTTGGCCGATCCCGCCGCTGCGGTCGGCGAGGCGATCCAGGACCAGTACGCCGTCCTCTTCGGAGCGCTGACCGCGCCGACGTTCGCGACCCCCGGCAACGTCGACGACCCGTCGCTGTGGCCCGAGTTCGCCGGCGACGGCATCACCGTCCTCGACGGCGAGGTCGCCGAGTTCGGCGGGCTGCGCTTCGGGTTCATCGGCGGCGCGCTGCTCCCGCCGAACGTGGTCCCGCGCCGCAACGGCTTCTGGCGGCCGTACCTGCGCACCCGCGAGGAGTACGACGTCGCGGTCGCCGGCCTGGAGAAGGTGGACGTCCTGTGCACCCACATCCCGCCCGCCGTCCCGGAACTGACCTACGACGTGATCGCCCGGCGCTCCGAGATCGGGTCGGCGGCGCTGGTGGATCTCATCCGCGAGCAGCGGCCGCGCTGGTCGGTCTTCGGGCACGTCCACCAGCCGCTGACCCCGAGGACGAGGCTCGGCAGGACCGAATGCCGTAACGTCGGTCACTTCAAAGAGACCTCTCAGCCGTACGTGCTTCGCTGGTGACTTGCCGGTCCCGGTTAGAGCCTGATCCTCGGGCGCGCGCCGCCGGATCCTCCCCGAATCCGGGCCTTCGGCGAAAAGAAACGCGCGCGTGTGGTCACCCGCCCGCCCGGGAACCGCACGACACGCTCTAGGCTTCACTCCATGGCCGAGCAGTCCACGCAGTCCATCGAGGTCGACGCCGAGCCCGCGCGGGTGATGGCCGTCATCGCCGACTTCCCCGCGTACCCGGAATGGGCCAAGGCCGTCCGGGAGACCGAGGTCCTCGCCGAGGACGACAACGGCCGCGCCAAGCAGGTGAAACTCACCCTCGACGCCGGACCCATCAAGGACGTCTACACCCTCGAGTACGACTGGGACGCCGACGGCCACGGAGTCAGCTGGCACCTGGTCAAGGGGCAGATGCAGAAGGCCCAGAACGGCCGCTACGCCCTCGAAGCGCTGGGCGGCGGCCGCACCAAGGTCACGTATACGCTGTCCGTCGAGCTGGCGCTGCCGATGATCGGGCTGCTGCGCCGCAAGGCCGAGAAGATGGTCATGGACACCGCGCTCAAGGAGCTCAAGAAGCGCGCTGAAGCATCCTGAGTCGAAGGGTAGGCATGCGGATCCTGCTGTTCACCGGCAAGGGGGGTGTCGGCAAGACCACGCTGGCCGCGGCGACGGCGGCGGCACTGGCCGGGCGGGGCAGGAAGACGCTCGTGGTCTCGACCGACCCGGCGCATTCCCTCGGTGACGCCTTCGGCCGCGCGCTCGGCGGCGAACCGTCCGAAGTGGACACGCTGCTGCACGCCGCCCAGATCGACACGCGCGGCCTCGTCGACAGCACCTGGCGCGAACTCCGGCAGGAACTCCAGATCGCGCTCGCGGGAGCGGGTCTCGACTCGCTCGACGCCGAAGAGCTCACGGTGGTGCCCGGCGTCGACGAACTCCTCGCCCTCACCGAAGTGCAGCGCCTCGCCGAGCGCGGTCCCTGGGAGACGGTCGTCGTCGACTGTGGACCGACCGCGGAAACGCTGCGCCTGCTGGCCTTGCCCGAAGCCGTCTCCGGCTATCTGTCGAGGATGTTCAAACCGGGCGCGCGGCGGACGGCGGCCGCGGTGCGGCGGCTCGGCGCGCATCTGGAGTCGCTGCGCACCCTGCTGACCGATCCGGCCACCACGACCGTGCGGCTCGTCCTGACGCCGGAACGCGTCGTCGTGGCGGAAGCCCGCCGGACGCTCAGTTCCCTTGCCCTGCGGGGAATCCTGGTCGACGGCCTGATCGTCAACCGGCTGATGCCCGCGCCCGGGTTCTGGCGCGGCGCGGCGGCCACCTGGATGCGGACCCGGCGCGCGCAGCAGAACACCGTCCTCGCCGAACTCGCCGACGCGGGGTTCGGGCCCGGGCAGGTGAAGCCCGTCGAGTATCGCGCGGTCGAGCCGGTGGGGCTCGAGGCGCTGCAGGAAATCGCGTACGAGCTCTACCAAGGCCTGGATCCCCTGGCGGGAAGCGAAAAAGGGGTGACCCCGCTGCTGCGGGTGTCCGAATCGGACAGTGGCTACGAGCTGCGGATCGCGGTGCCGCTGCACCGTGACTCCGAAGTGGACCTGGCCAGAGTGGACGATGATCTCGCCGTCACCGTGGACGGTTTCCGGCGGCTGATCGCCCTGCCGGAGATGCTGCGCCCGTGCCGGATCACCGGTGCGGAATCCGACGCGCACGGCCTGGTCGTGAACCTGGCCGGGAACCGGGGACCCGGGTGAGCGAGAACGACGAGAACACCGGATCGGCGCCGCTCGACCTGGCCGAAGAGATCCGGCTGCTGGTCGAGCTGGTCGTCGAGCACGCCGCGCCGTGGCTGGAGGGACTGATCTCCGCCGGGCACGGCTGCACCGACCACGATTCCGGCGGGTGGTGCCCGCTCTGCGCGATCGTCGGGATCTTCCGCGGCGAGCGGCCCGAGTTCGTGGCCAGCCTGATGGAGCAGGCCGCGCAGCTCGTCGCGCTGCTGCGGGCGGTGCTCGCCGATCGCTGGGAACCCGAGGCCGGCGTGCACATGCCGGGGTTCCAGCCTGCGCGGAAGGATCCCACGGCCGAAGATGTGCAGGTGGGAGCTTCGCGGGTCCAGCACATCACGGTGACCAGGCGCGACGCTTGGCAGCCGGACCGGGAGAACTGAGTTGCTGACGGTAGGGGTGGACGTCGGGGGCACGAGTGTGCGCGCCGGCGTGGTGGACGAGCACGGCTCGCTGATGGACACGGCCAGGGTCGGGACGCCCAGCGGGGAGGACGCGCTCGAGGACGCCATCGCCGGGGTCGTCGAAGACCTCCGCAACCGGCACGAGGTCTCCGGCGTCGGACTCGCGGTCGCCGGGTTCGTCGCGAAGGACCGGCGGACGGTGATGTTCGCGCCGCATCTGTCCTGGCGTGCCGCGCCGGTCGCCGAGCGCATCGAAAAGCGGGTCGGCCTGCCGGTGACCCTGGAACACGACGTGAACGCCGCCGCGGTCGGCGAGTACCGCTTCGGGGCCGCCCGCGGCGCCCATGTCGCCGCGCTGATCGCGCTGGGCACCGGGATCGGCGCGGGACTGCTGCTCGACGGCAAGATCTACCGGGGCGCGTACGGTGTCGCGCCGGAACTCGGGCACCTGACCGTCGTCCCCGGCGGCAGGCCCTGCCCGTGCGGGAAATACGGCTGCTGGGAGCGGTACTGCAGCGGGACGGCGCTGGCCGCCACGGCGGTGGAGCTGCTCGCGCGCCATCCCGGCCGTTCGACCGTGCTCGCGCGCGAGACCAGGGGAGACCCCGGCTCGGTCACCGGACGCCGGGTCGCCGGCGCGGCCCGTGACGGCGACCCGATCGCCCAGCGCGCGATGACCGAACTGGCGAAATGGCTGGCCGAGGGCCTGGCGCTGGTCGCCGACGTCTTCGATCCCGAGATCATCGTGATCGGCGGCGGGGTGTCCGAATCGGCGCCGCTGTTCCTCGACGAGGCGCGCGAACGCTACGCGGGCAAGATCACCGGCGCCGGGCACCGTCCGCTGGCGCGGATCCGGGCCGCGCACCACGGCGACGATTCGGCGATCGTCGGTGCCGCCGCGCTCGCCGTCGACGCTGCGAAGGCTCCCGGCGCCGAGGTCGGTGTGACAGGCTGAAGCCGTGACCCGGCAGGACGGCAACGGCTTCGTGAAATGCGACTTCGGGCATCTTCACTGGGGGTTGAACGGCGCCGCCGGGCTGCTGCTGTCCGATCCCGCGCGCGGTGTCCTGCTGCAGCGGCGGGCCTGGTGGGTCCATCATGGACGTACCTGGGCGCTGCCCGGGGGCGCCGTCGAGGCGGGGGAGAGCCCGCGCGAGGCCGCCACCCGTGAGGCGCACGAGGAGGCCGACATCCCGCCCGGGCGGGTCCGCGCGCTGGCCGCGTCGCACGTCGACCACGGGAACTGGCGGTACACCACGGTCCTGGCCGCGCCGATCGGCCCGCTTTCGGCCAGGGTGACGAGTGCGGAGAGCGCGGAACTGCGGTGGGTCCGGGCGGCCGAGGTCGCGGACTTCCGGCTGCATCGCGACTTCGCGGCGGCGTGGCCGGGATTGAGGGAACACTTGGATCGCAGGCTGGTACTGGTGGTCGACGGCGCGAACGTCGTCGGGTCGAGGCCGGACGGCTGGTGGCGCGACCGGCGTGGCGCCGCGGAACGGTTGCGGGACAAGCTCGCGACCTTGTCCGAGACCGGGCTCGCCGATCCGGCACTGCCCGGTGGCGGTGGATGGTCGTGGTGGCCGAAGGTCGTGCTGGTCGTCGAGGGCAAGGCGCGGGGAGTCGCGGCTGTGCCGGGCGTCGAGGTAGTGGACGCCGAGTCCGACGGTGACTCCCGGATCGTGGCGGTCGCACGGGAGGCCCGGGCGGCCGGCCCGGACGACCACGTCGTCGTGGTGACCGCGGATCGTGAGCTGCGGTCCCGCGTCGAGGCCCTGGGCGCTTCGACCTTCGGCCCCGGCACCCTTTTGGGGCACCTCGACTAAGGGCGCGCGATCTTCCCGTCCCGCATCTCCGCGATGAGCGAAGCGACCACGGCCCGCAGGCTGCCGTTGTACTGCTTCGCCACCGCGCGCTGGCGCAGGTAGCTGGGCCCGTAGGCCAGGATGGTCTCCACCGACCGCAGCTCGTCGGCGCAGCCCAGGCGCCGGGCCACCGGTTCCAGCCGGTTCAGCAGGTCGTAGGTGTCGTCGGTGACCAGCCGCTCGTTGCCCGCCGCATCGAGGATGACGATCGCGTCGACGCCGTAGCGCGCCGCGCGCCACTTGTTCTCCTGGACGTGCCACGGCGGCAGCGTCGGCAGGATCTCGCCGTCGTCGAGACGCGCGCTGAAATCGTCGACCAGGCATTGGGTCAGCGCGGAGATCGCACCGACCTCCTCCAGCGTCGGCAGCCCGTCGCACACCCGCATCTCGATCGTCCCGAAATGCGGCGCGGGCCGGATGTCCCAGCGGATCTCCGAGAAGTGGTCGATCACGCCCGTGGTGAACATGTCGTCGACGTAGCTCTCCAGCTCGGTCCACTTCCGGAACTGGAACGGCAGCCCGGCCGTCGGCAGCTGCTGGAACATCAGCGCGCGGTTCGAGGCGTACCCGGTGTCCTCCGCGCCCCAGTACGGCGAAGACGCCGAAAGCGCTTGCAGATGCGGCGCGTACTTGAGCAGCGCGTCCAGGATCGGCAGGGCCTTGTCGCGGTGGTCGACGCCGACGTGCACGTGGACGCCATAGATCAGCATCTGCCGCCCCCACCACTGGGTCCGGTCGATGAGCTTGGCGTAGCGCTCCTTGTCGGTGACCTTCTGCTGGTACCACGTCGAGAACGGATGCGACCCCGCCGAGAACAGCTCGACGCCCAGCGGGTCGAGCACCGAGTGCACGACGTCCAGCGAGTCGCTCAGATCGGCCTTGACCTCGGCGATCGTGTCGCAGATCCCGCTGATCACCTCGATGGTGTTGAGCAGCAGCTCCTGCTTGATCTTCGGATGCTCCTCCTCGCCGTCCGGACGGACGGCGTCGAGCACCTGCTCCGCGACCGACGAGAGCTCACCGGTCCGCCGGTCGACGAGGGCGAGTTCCCATTCCGCGCCGACCGTCGACCGGCGCGAGGGGGTGAAGTCGATCTTCATCTTCCGAATTGTCCGGCAGATCAGACCTGGGCGCCGTTGTTCGGATCCGCGCCGGGCGGCGGCCCCTGACGCACCCGCAGCAGGAGCAGGGCGATCGCGGTCGCGAGGGCGAGGATGCCGAGGGGGGTGCCGAGCCGGGTGCCCATGCCGATCAGATTGGGCGCGATCAGGAGCAGCAGGCCGAGCACGAAGAACAGCAGGACGATGAACGCGCCCTTGCGCGGACGCGGCAGGGGAGGCGGCTCCGGCGGCACGAAATGGCCCTCGTCGTCGCTCGGCCCGGCGGGGTCGTCCTCGAAGAGGGTCTTGTCCCAGCTGGTGCCGCCGCCGCGCCAGCCCGGTTCGGGTTCGGCGTCCGACGGCTCGGGCCGGGGTGTCTTCTCGGCGGGCTTCTCCGCCGTCTTCCCGGCCGGTTTCTCCACGTCGTCGTCGGGGAACAGGCCGACGCCCTCCGCACGGAGGTCGGCCACGATCTCGGCGAACGTCGCGTCGACGTCCTCCGGCCCGTCCTTGCCTCTGTTCATCCGGCGTCCACCTGTCCCGCCCGGCGTACGGACCGGGCGAAGTCCACCGTACGCGTGAAGATCAGGCCCGCGTCGTGGTCTTGCGTGGCGACGTGGAAGCTGTTCTCCAGCACCACCTCGGTGACGTCCTCGCTGCCGATCCCGTCCAGGATCACCTGGGAGTTGACCGGCTCCACGATGTGGTCGACGGCCGAGTGGAGCAGGAGCACCGGCTGGGTCACCTTGCGCAGATCCGCGCGGGTGAGTTTCCACAGCTTCGCCAGGCTGGCCGCGGCGCGCACGGGCGTCCGCGAGTAGGCCAGCTCGGTCTCGCCGGGCTTCGCGATGTCGTTCGCCACGCCCGGTACCGACGGCAGGATCCTCGACAGGACCGGCAGCAGCTTGGCGTCCCAGCGCAAAGTCAGGATCGACGGGTTCACCAGCACGATGCCGGCGATCCGGTCGCCGAACTCCTCGGCGAGCCGCAGCGTCAGTGTCCCGCCCATCGACATCCCGGCGACGAACACCGTGTCGCAGGTCGCGAAGAGCGCCAGCAGCTCTTCACGGACCGCGCCGTACCAGTCCTCCCAGCCGGTCCGGTTCATGTCCTGCCACCGGGTGCCGTGCCCGGGAAGGAGCGGGCAGCGCACCGTGTAACCGGCTTCGGCCAGATGGTCTCCCCAGGGCCGCATGCTCGCGGGGGTGCCGGTGAATCCGTGGCACAGCAGGAACCCTGCTTCGGTCGAACCGGTGTGAGCGAACGGTTCCGCGCCGGCGAGGACGGCCATGCGATCGCCTTCCGTGAGAGCTGGGTAGGTCTCCTATGTTCGCACGACCGGAGCGGCTTGTGGGCCCCCGCTCTCACTTCGAAAATCGGGCCGGATCCGATGTGAGATCCGTCGCTGGGTGCGGGTAACCGGGTGGACTTCGTTGTGCCTGGGGTGCGCGATTCGTAGTCTTGACCATCGGGCGCGGGGGTCGAGCTGCTAGGAGGAGTTTTCGCAGTGCTGTACTGGCTCATGAAACACGTGTTTATCGGGCCACTGCTCAAGGCGCTGTGGCCCACCAAAGTCGTCGGCGCGGAGAACATCCCCGACGACGGCGGCGCGATCCTCGCGGGCAACCACCTCGCGGTCGCCGACTCCTTCTTCATGCCGCTGCGGGTCAAGCGCAAGGTGACCTTCCCGGCCAAATCGGAGTACTTCACCGAAAAGGGCTTCAAGGGCCTGCTGAAGAAGTGGTTCTTCACCGGCGTCGGCCAGTTCCCGATCGACCGCTCCGGCGGCAACGCCGCGCAGGCCGCGCTCGACACCGCGACCCGGCTGGTCCGCGAGGGCCACCTTCTCGGCATCTACCCCGAAGGCACCCGCTCCCCGGACGGCCGCCTGTACAAGGGCAAGACCGGCGTCGCGCGGATCGCGCTCGAATCCGGCGGCGTCGTGGTCCCGGTCGCCATGATCGGCACCGACAAGGTCAACCCGATCGGCTCGAAGATGTGGTGGCCGCGCCGCCTCGAGATCCGCTTCGGCAAGCCGCTCGACTTCTCGCGCTACGAGGGCCTCGCCGGCGACCGCTTCATCGAGCGGTCCATCACCGACGAGATCATGTACGCGCTCATGGAGCTCTCCGGCCAGGAGTACGTCGACATCTACGCCGCCAAGGCGAAGGAACTGCTCGCCGCCGAGGAGGCGGGGCTCCGCCCCAAGGTGCCCGCGCAGCCGTCCGCCCAGGACGTCGCCCGCATCCCGGACACCAAGGTCGGCTGACGCCCCACTAGGGTTCTCCGGTGCGCTTTTTCTACGACACCGAATTCATTGAGGACGGCGTGACCATCGATCTGGTGTCGATCGGTGTCGTGGACGAAAGAGGACGCGAGTTCTACGCGGTCTCGACCGATTTCGATCCCGGCAAGGCCGGCCCCTGGGTCCGCGACAACGTGCTCCCGAAACTCCCGTCGCCCGCCGACCCGGCGTGGCGCAGCCGCGAGAAGATCCGCACGGATCTGCTCGAGTTCTTCGGCAAACCTCCCGGCGGGATCGAGCTGTGGGCCTGGTTCGCCGCTTACGACCACGTCGCGCTGGCGCAGCTGTGGGGGCCGATGCCCGCGCTGCCGCGCCAGCTGCCCCGGTTCACGCGTGACCTGCGGCAACGCTGGGAGGACGCGGGCAAGCCGAAGCTGCCCTCGGCGCCGGACGACCAGCACGACGCGCTGGCGGACGCGCGGCACAACTACCAGCGGTGGCAGATCATCGAGTCCTACTGGCACCGGTAAGCCCTTCGCCCTCGTGAGTGGTAAGGACGGTTCTAACCGTCCTCACCACTCACGAGGCGTGCGCTAAAGCGTAACTCGCGTGCTTGAAGGCGTAACTCGCGTGCGTAGAGGCGTAACTCGCGTGATCAGCGGCGTAACTCGTGAGTGTCGCTTCCAGACACGCGAGTTACGTGCCTGAACACGCGAGTTACGCCTCTACGCACGCCGCGCACCCGCGTTCCCAGTCCGTGAAGGCCTCCTTGAGAGACCCAGAGTCCCTCAAGGAGGCCTTCACGGACTTCGGACCAGTAGCTACTTAAGAGGCCTGGAGTCAGCGGCGTGAGTCGACGGCCTCCGCGAGGGTGTCCAGCAGCTCCGCCGTCGTGTCCCACCCGAGGCACGCGTCCGTGATCGACTGCCCGTAGGTGAGCGAAGCGGCCGAGCCCAGCGTCAGGTCCTGTCGCCCCTCCACCAGGAAGCTTTCCAGCATCAGCCCGGCGATGCCCCGCTCACCGGCACCGATCCGGCCGGCGAGTTCGCGGACGACCGTGGCCTGCCGCACGTGGTCCTTCGCGCTGTTGCCGTGGCTCGCGTCGATGATCACGCGCTCCGGCAGCCCCGACTTCGCCAGCCGCGCCAGCGTGTCGGCCACCGTCGCGGGGTCGTAGTTCGGGCCCGCCGAACTGCCGCGCAGGATCACGTGGCAATCCTCGTTGCCCGCCGTGGTGATCAGGGCGGCGAGGCCGTCGGGGTTGATCCCCGCGAAGACGTGGCTGGCGCCGGCCGCGCGGGTGGCGTCGACGGCGACCTGGACGTCGCCCTCGGTGGAGTTCTTGATCCCGACCGGCATCGACAGCGCGCTGCACAGCTGCCGGTGCACCTGGCTCGCCGCGGTCCGCGCGCCGATGGAACCCCAGGTCACGGTGTCGGAGATGAACTGCGGGGTGATCGGGTCGAGGAACTCGCAGCCCACCGGCAGGCCGAGCGCGGAGATGTCGAGCAGCAGTTTGCGCGCCATCCGCAGGCCGTGGTTGACCTCGTACGTCCCATCGAGCCCGGGGTCGTTGATGAGCCCCTTCCAGCCGAGCGTGGTCCGCGGCTTCTCGAAGTAGACCCGCATGACGATGTGCAGGTCGCGGCGGTGTTCTTCGGCCTTGGCGGCGAGGCGGCGGGCGTAGTCGAGCGCGGCGTCCGCGTCGTGCACCGAGCAGGGCCCGACGACGACGAGGAGCCGGTCGTCCCGGCCGTCGAGGATGTCGACGGCCGAGGCCCGCCCGGCTAGGACGGTATCGGCGATTTCCGCCGTCATCGGATGTTCGTGCCGCAGCATCGCGGGCGACAGCAGCGGGTTGATGGCCGCCGTGCGGTGCCCGTCGAGGGCGATCAGGGTGTCAGCGGAGGGAGACATCGCGGGTCTGGTTCCTTTCGAAAGGGATACCGACCCGCGGGAACTCGCCGAGCCGGTGTGATTCCGGCTCGGGGTGGAGGTCAGCGCAGGTTCACGCGGCCGTGCCCACCCGGGGCCAGCTTCGTAAACCAGAAATAGCGCTGCACGGGGCCAAGCTAGCACATCGCCGGCGTGGACCGATTCCCGAGGTGGTCCGCCCTGCACCGATCCAGAGAACTCCCGCTACGCTGGCGGCGGGACATGTGACTGTCATCTCTACGGAACACAAGACGGAGGCTTCTCATGCGTGTCGGTGTGCTGACCGGCGGTGGCGACTGCCCGGGGCTCAACGCGGTGATCCGCGCTGTGGTGCGCAAGGGCATCGAGGTGCACGGCTGGGACATCGTCGGGTTCCGCAACGGCTGGAACGGTCCCCTCACCGGGGACAGCCGCCCGCTCGGCCTGAACGACGTCGAGGACATCCTGACCCGCGGCGGCACGATCCTGCGGTCGTCGCGGACCAACCCCTACAAGGTCGACGGCGGGGTCGACAAGATCAAGGCCGTGCTCGCCGAGCAGCAGGTCGACGCGCTGATCGCGATCGGCGGCGAGGACACCCTCGGCGTCGCGAAGCGGCTCACGGACGACGGCGTCGGCGTCGTCGGGGTGCCCAAGACGATCGACAACGACCTCGGCGCCACCGACTACACCTTCGGCTTCGACACGGCCGTCTCGATCGCCACCGAGGCCATCGACCGGCTGCACACCACGGCCGAATCGCACCACCGGGCCCTGGTCGTCGAGGTCATGGGACGGCACGCGGGCTGGATCGCGCTGCACTCCGGCCTCGCCGGCGGCGCGAGCGTGATCCTGGTGCCGGAGCGGCACTTCAGCGTCGACCAGGTCGTCTCGTGGGTCGAGCGCCGGTTCGAGAAGGAGTACGCGCCGATCATCGTGGTCGCCGAGGGCGCGCTGCCCGAGGGCGGCGAGGAGAAGCTGCTGACCGGGGAGAAGGACGCCTTCGGGCACGTCCGGCTCGGCGGCATCGGCACCTGGCTGGCCGACGAGATCGCCGCCCGCACCGGCAAGGAGTCCCGCGCGGTCGTGCTCGGGCACGTCCAGCGTGGTGGCACCCCGACGGCGTACGACCGCGTGCTCGCCACCCGGTTCGGCCTCAACGCCGTCGACGCCGTGGCCGACGGTGACTTCGGCGTGATGGTGGCGCTGCGCGGCACGGACATCGTCCGCGTCAAGCTCTCCGAAGCCACCGCCGAGCTGAAGACCGTCCCGGTCGAGCGGTACGAAGAGGCCGAGGTCTTCTTCGGCTGAGCCCGGTTTGATGACAAGGCCCCTTACTTTGTGCTGAATCCGGGTAAGGGGCCTTCGTTTTCTTGCGGCCCCGCCGCCGCGGCAAGTTGAATCGGCCATCTGGGGATCCAGGTGAAAGGGACGGCGGTTCTCATGGCGGGTGCGGGATCCAGTAGGCGCGAGTTCTTGAGGTTGCTGGCCGCCGGGGGGACCGGGATGGCGTTCACCGGGCTGCTGCCCGGCACGGCGGGCGCCGACCTCGGCGAGATCGTCGTCATCGCCGACGTCACGCTGATCGACGGCACGGGTGCCGCGCCGCGGCCGGGCGTTTCGGTCGTGCTCGCCGGCGACCGGATCGTCCGGGTGGGCGGCTCCGCCGGGCTGCCGGACATCGTCGGCGCGCGGGTGATCGACGGCCGCGGCAAATACCTCGTCCCGGGTCTGTGGGACATGCACACCCACAGCGCGGACCTCGAAGACATCGTCCCGCCGCTGCACCTGGTCCACGGTGTCACCGGCGTCCGCGAGATGTGGGGGTACGCGGAGAACCGCGAGACGAAGGCCAAGGTCGAACGCGGTGAACTGCTCGGCCCGCGCATGGTGCTGGCGAGCGGGATCGTCGACGGGCCGGTCACGCTGCTGGCGCCACCGGTGCTTCACGTGTCGACAGCGGCCGAAGCGCGAGCCGTCGTCCGCGCGGAGAAGGCCGCGGGCGCCGAATTCGTCAAGATCTACTCCTACCTCGGGCCCGGCGCCGTGCGCGCGCTCGCGGGCGAGGCCCGCGCACAGGGCCTCCGTTTCTCCGGGCACTGGCCGTACAAGCTGTCGCACCTCGAGGTGAGCGACCTCGGCCAGCACAGCCTCGAGCACTACTTCGGGGTGTCCATCCACTGCTCGTCCCGGCGCGACGAGATCCTCGGCAGGCTGGCGGAGACGCCCTACGACCCCGCGACGCCGCGTGCCTTCTTCGACCTGGCGCGGCGGCTGGAGTTCGAGTCGGTCACCACGTACGACCACGGCCGTGCGCAGGCCTACTTCGGCAGGCTGCGGCGCAACGGCACCTGGCATTCCCCGACGCTGACGATCAACCGGGTGGTCACGCAGCCCGCCGAAACCCACCAGCAGGACCCGCGGCTGAAGTACATGCCCGCCGACGTCCGCGAGAGCTGGGCCAAGGGCATCGAACGGTTGGCGCCCAAGACGCCTGAGGACGTCGCCCTGCATGAGCGGTACTACCAGGAGACCCTGCGGCTGGTCGGCCTCGCGCACGAAGCGGGCGTCGGGCTCGTCGGCGGCACCGACTGCCTCAACCCGTACACCTTCCCCGGCAGCGGGCTGCACGAGGAACTCGCCTTCCTGGTCGAGGCCGGTCTTTCCCCGGTGCAGGCGCTGAAGACCGTCACGGGTGACGCGGCGAGGTTCCTCGGCAGGGAAGCGACGTCGGGCACGGTGGCGGTGGGGAAGGAGGCGGATCTCGTGCTGCTGGACGCGAACCCGGCCGCCGACATCCGCAACGTCGCGAAGATCGACACGGTGATCACCCGCGGCCGGGTGCTCGACAGGGCGGAGCGACGGCGGATGCTCGATGCCGTCGAGGTCGCCGCGAACCGGCCGACGGCGGTCACGAGCGCCCGGGTCCACGCCCTCGCCCGGCGGGGTTGCTGCTGCTGACCTCCCGAAACGCGGGAGTCAGATCCGCGCCAGGGTGTCCAAAAGGGACACGGCGCGCGCGATGTCCTCGGTGAGCGGCCGGTCCTCGACGCTGGGGTCGAGCACCGCCGCGGCCGCCTCGTAGGCGTCCCGAGCCGGGAGGGAGACGAGGTCGGCCTTCCGCATCCGCAGCGCCCGGACGGCCGCGACCAGTTCGCACGCCAGCACCTGCTGGTACGCCGAGCCCGCCGCGGTCGCCGCCCGCGCGGCCTGGGTGGAGAAGCTCGCGTGGTCCTCGATCCCGCGTGAGACGACGGCGGTGCCCAGCGTCGCCGGGAGCGCGGCCTGCCGCAGTTCGGTGAGCGCGTCGTGCGCGACGTACTCCAGGATCATCACGCCCGAGCTGCCCGACGGCCCGGCCGCGAGGAACGGCCGCAGCCCGGTGAACTCCGGCTCCACCAGATCGCCCAGCCGGGCCACCGACAGCTCGGCGACCTGGTGGACGGTCGCACGCACCTGGTCGAGCGCGGTCGAGACGTACGCGGTGTGGAAATGCGCGTGGTGGTAGGCGTCCTGGTGCACCGTGGAGATCATCGGGTTCTCGGTGCTGGCGTTGATCTCCACCGCGAGCACGTCGCGCAGGTAGTGGATCGCGTCCAGCGCGGGCCCCTGCACCTGCGGGAAGGCGCGGAGGCCGAACGGGTCCTGGATGCGCCTGCCGGGTTTGGGCGTGCCCTCCATCCCGAGCAGCCGCCGCATCTCCGCCGCGCACGCGACCTGCCCGGCGTGCGGACGCGCCTCGTGGACGGGAGTCGCGTAGGCCTCCGGGTTCCCGTCGAGCGCGATGTACGTGAGCGCCGCGACGACGTGACTCGCCCGCGTCAGGGTGTCGAGCCGCATCGCCGCGAGGGTCGCTTCGGCCAGCGTGGCGGCGTTGCTGCTCATGAACGCGAGCGCGTCACCGGCCCGCACGGGCACCGGAGGCACGCTGCCCGCCAGCCACGGCCGTTCGCCGGTGAGGGCGAGCGCGGTCTCCGCCAGCGGCGCGAGGTCTCCGGTGCCGATCGCGCCCAGCCGGTGCACCAGCGGCAGCGCCCCGGTCCGCACGGCGGTGGCCAGCGCCCCGATCAGTTCGGGGCTCAGCCCCGAACGTCCGGCGAGCAGCTGGTTGAGCCGGATGAGCATCATCGCCCTGGTCTGGCCGGGGGACATGACGTCACCGCTGCCACCGGCGTGACTGCGCAGCAGCCGCAGCCCGTGATCCGGCGATTCCCCCTCGCCGACCGGATCCTCCTTGTTGGCGCCGACGCCGGTGGTGCGGCCGTAGACGATGCGGCGCGTGCTCAGCTCCTCGGCGAGCTTCCACGCGCTTTCCGCGCCACGCAGCGCGGCGATCGAGACGTCGATACCCAGCGGGCCCTCGGTGCTCGCGGCGGTCACGACGTCCGCGCAGCGCAGGGTCCGGCCGTCCACCCGGATCACGGCGGCCTCCTTTCACGACCGCCCCACTATGAACGCCTTCAGTCCGACGGCGGCTGCCAGGGCGGCCGGTTGCCCCAGTCCCATTTCGGCATGGGCTCGGGGACGGTGACCTCGCGGCCCGGTTGCGAGAACATCACCGCGAGCCTGCTGCCCCATTCGACGTACGCGGCGAACGCGGAGCGGAACTCCGGATCGGCGGGCAGCCCGGCCTCGTCGGCGGCGTCGAAGAGCAGGTTCACCCAGCGGCGGCGCTGCTCTTCGGTGATGGCGCGGCCGAGATGCCGCCCGACCATGTGCCGGTGGCCGCCGTGGTCGCGGCTGTAGGTCTCCGGGCCGCCGAACACCTCGGCGAGCCAGACCGCCACGTGTTCGGGATGGCCGGGGTCCATGTCGCGGAAGACCGGTTCGAGCAACGGATCCTTCAGCACGTGGCCGTAGAAGACGGTGGTCAGCCGTCGCAGGGCGGGAAGCCCGCCCGCCCATTCGTACAACGTCGGCGTCTCGGTCACGTAGGGTCCTCCCAGCGGCGCTGATCTTCCGGTCCGGCAAGGCAACCACCCCGGATCGCTCGGGACAACCGCTTACTTTTCGGTGCGTGCCAACGGGAGTGACGATGAAGCGGTACCGCTGCGCGGTCGAGCTCGCGGTCGACGTCATCGGCGGCAAGTGGAAGCCGGTGATCCTCTCGCATCTGAAGGAAGGGGTGCACCGGTACGGCGAACTCCGGCGCCGGATGCCGGGCGTCAGCGAGAAGATGCTGACCCAGCACCTGCGCGAACTGGAGGCGGACGGCCTCGTGCTCCGGGAGAGCCGGGAGGGGCGGGTGCCGCACGTCGAGTACCGGCTCACCGAGGAGGGGGAGCGGTTACGCCCCGCACTCGAGGCGCTCTACGACTGGGGGACCCGGCGCGCGGCGGACCGCGGGATCACGTTCGAGCCGTTACCGATTCACTGACTGCCGTCGTGCCGCTGTGACGGAGCAGCTCGACTGAAGGACTTGGACCAGGCTCCGCGAGGCCTTCGGCATATTCCCCTCTGGGAATGTTCGAAAATGTCCATCCGAAAGTCTTGGTCTGAACCATTGACGGTGTGGTCTAGTCCACTTAGCTTGTGCGTGTCCCGCCGCAGTCCTCTCGTCACCGCTGGTGACCGGGAAGGGAGAACGCATGTCCCGTTTGAACAGGTTCACCGCGATCGCGGGTGCCGCGGCCGTCGCGCTGGGCGCGCTGGCCGTCGCGGCGCCGGCGCAGCAGGCGGCAGCCGAACCGGAAGCTCCGGCGGCCTCGGTCGGCAAGGTACTCGGGTACTTCGCCGAATGGGGCGTCTACCAGCGGAACTACCATGTGAAGAACATCGACACGTCGGGTTCGGCGAGTAAGCTGACGCATATCAACTACTCGTTCGGCAACGTGACGAACGGCGGCTGCGCGATCGGTGACGCGGAGGCGGCGACCAGCAAGTTCTACGACGCCGCGGGCAGTGTGGACGGGGTCGCCGACAGCTGGGACACCGGGGCGCTGCGCGGGAACTTCAACCAGCTGAAGAAGCTCAAGGCCAAGTACCCGAACCTCAAGGTGCTGTGGTCCTTCGGCGGCTGGACCTGGTCCGGCGGCTTCGGCGAGGCGGCGAAGAATCCCGCCAAGTTCGCGGAATCCTGCTACAACCTCGTCAACGACCCGCGCTGGGCCGGTGTCTTCGACGGGATCGACATCGACTGGGAGTACCCGAACGCCTGCGGTCTCTCGTGCGACACCAGCGGACCGGCCGCCATCAAGAACCTCGCGCAGGCGCTGCGGGAGAAGTTCGGCTCGAAGCTGGTCACCGCCGCGATCACCGCGGACGGCACCGACGGCGGAAAGATCGACGCGGCCGACTACGGCGGCGCGTCGCAGTACTTCGACTGGTACAACGTCATGACCTACGACTACTTCGGCGCCTGGGCTGCGCAGGGCCCGACCGCCCCGCACTCGCCGCTGACCGGCTACGACGGCATCCCGACCGCCGGCTTCCGCTCCGACGCCGCGATCCAGAAGCTGAAGAGCAAGGGAGTCCCGGCGAACAAGCTGTTGCTGGGCATCGGTTTCTACGGCCGCGGCTGGACCGGCGTCACCCAGGAGGCCCCGGGCGGCACCGCGACCGGTCCGGCGGCGGGCACCGAGCCGGGCATCCAGGACTACAAGGTCCTGAAGAACACCTGCCCGGCCACCGGCACCGTCGCGGGCACGGCCTACGCGAAATGCGGCAGCGACTGGTGGAGTTACGACACCCCGGCGACGATCGGCGGCAAGGTCACCTACGCCAAGGACCAGGGGCTCGGCGGCGCCTTCTTCTGGGAGCTGTCCGGTGACACCACCGACGGCGAGCTGATCACCGCGCTGGCCAAGTAAGGCTCTCCAAGTACGTGAAGGCCCCCTTCACTGCGCCTAGCGCAGTGAAGGGGGCCTTCACGTACTTCTGTCGGTGGCGGGGATTACGGTCACCGCATGGGTTTCGAGGGTTTCGGCGAGTACGCCATCGACTTCTACGACGGTCTCGAGGCGGACAACTCCAAGTCCTATTGGGACGCGAACCTCGCCACCTACAAGGCGGACGTCCGGGCCCCGATGGAGGCGCTGCTCGCCGAGCTGGTCCCGGAGTTCGGCGACGGCTTCGGCGAGGGCAAGGTGTTCCGCCCGTACCGCGACGTCCGGTTCGCCAAGGACAAGACGCCGTACAAGACCCACTGCGGCGCGGTGATCGAACAGGGGCGCGGCGGCGGCGCGTACTACGTCGAAGTCGGCCCGGCCGGGCTGCGGGTCGGCGGCGGCTGCTTCCACTTCGAGTCCGATCAGCTCGCCCGGTTCCGCAAGGCCGTCGACACCGAACTGCGCGGCGCCGAGCTGGCCAAGATCCTCGCGAAGCTGGAGAAGGCCGGCTGGGAGATCAAGGGGGACAGGCTGAAGTCGAAGCCGCGCGGCTTCGCCGAGGACCATCCCCGCATCGACCTGCTGAAGTACCGCTCCGTGTACGCCGTCCGCGGCTGGGAGCCCGACGACGTCCTGCACGAACGCGGCGCCCTCGACCGGGTGCGGAAGGCGTGGCGGCAGGTCCGCGCGTTCAACGAGTGGGCGCGGGACCGGGTCGGGCCGAGCGAGAAGCCGCGACGATAACCACCGAACCCTGATCGACGGTTGTCCGTCGCCCAGGTCAACTGACACTTTTCTTGAACTTTCGGTATCGGTACAGACGTATCCGGGATGAGGGACTACGCTGTGCGAACGTGAGCCGACGCGCGAAGATCGTTTGTACCCTTGGCCCCGCGACCGCTACGCCGGAGAAGATGCGGCAACTCGTCGACGCCGGGATGGACGTCGCGAGGATGAACTTCAGCCACGGGACGCACAGCGACCACAAGCAGGTCTACGACCTCATCCGCACCGCCGCCGCCGAATCGGGACGCGCGGTGGGTATCCTCGCCGACCTTCAGGGGCCGAAGATCCGTCTCGGCACGTTCGCCGGCGGTCCGGTCGAGTGGCACAACGGCGACATCGTGCGCATCACCGTCGAGGACGTCGCGGGCACGCACGACCGCGTCTCGACCACCTACAAGGGACTCGCCGACGACGCGAAGCCCGGCGACCGTCTCCTCGTGGACGACGGCAAGGTCGGTCTCGTGGTCAAGGAGGTCGACGGCCCGGACGTCGTCTGCGAGGTCACCGAAGGCGGCCCCGTCAGCAACAACAAGGGCGTCTCCCTGCCGGGTATGGACGTCTCCGTGCCGGCGCTGTCCGAAAAGGACATCGAAGACCTCGAGTTCGCGCTCGAACTCGGCGTGGACTTCATCGCGCTCTCGTTCGTCCGCTCGCCCGCCGACATCGACCTGGTCCACCAGGTGATGGACCGCGTCGGCAAGGGACGCCTCCCGGTCGTCGCGAAGATCGAGAAGCCCGAAGCGGTGTACAACCTCGAAGCCATCGTGCTGGCCTTCGACGCGGTGATGATCGCCCGCGGTGACCTCGGCGTGGAACTCCCGCTGGAGCAGGTCCCGCTGGTGCAGAAGCGCACCATCCAGATCGCCCGCGAGAACGCGAAGCCGGTCATCGTCGCGACGCAGATGCTCGAGTCGATGATCAACAGCTCCCGCCCGACCCGCGCCGAGGCCTCGGACGTCGCGAACGCGGTGCTCGACGGCGCGGACGCGCTCATGCTCTCGGGTGAGACCAGCGTCGGCCGCTACGCCATCGACGTGGTCAAGACCATGGGCCGGATCATCGAAGCCGTCGAGACGGACTCGCCCGTCGTGCCGCCGCTGTCGCACGTCCCGCGCACCAAGCGCGGTGTCATCTCCTACGCGGCGCGGGACATCGGCGAGCGGCTGAACGCCAAGGCGCTGGTCGCCTTCACGCAGTCCGGTGACACCGTCCGCCGCCTCGCGCGGCTGCACACGCGGCTGCCGCTGCTGGCGTTCACGCCGGAGGAGAGCGTCCGCAGCCAGCTCGCGATGACCTGGGGCACCACCACGCGGATCGTGCCGAAGGTGGGCTCCACCGACCAGATGATCCAGCAGGTCGACCACGCGATGCTCGAAATGGGCAAGTACGCCAAGGGTGACCTGGTGGTCATCGTGGCCGGTTCCCCGCCCGGGACCGTCGGCTCGACCAACCTCATCCGGGTGCACCGCCTCGGCGAGGACGACCACGCCTGACGCCGGTCTCGGCGAAGGTCCGTGAAGGCCTCCTTCCCTACCGTCGGAGTAGGGAAGGAGGCCTTCACTACGTCTCGGCCCGGTGGTCGTGAGCGGGTTCGCGTGTCGTCCGTTGGATCACGCGTGTCGTCCATCCAGTCACGCGAGATCGCCACTCTTGGCTCACCCGGTACCGTCCCAGGTGTCCCGAAGGTGGCCTTCGCGACAAACGTCCCGCCTCACGGAGGCTCCAAGCACCCGCACGGCCTAAAGTCCATGACATGACTGAGATGGCCAGGGAAGCCGCGGCCGGGTTCGACAACGCCGGCGGGACGGGCGGACAGCCCGTGCTTGACCGGCTGGTCGCGCTGCTGGACTTGGAGAAGATCGAGGAGAACATCTTCCGCGGCGTCTCGCCCGCGCATTCGCCGGTGCGGGTGTTCGGCGGGCAGGTCGCGGGGCAGGCGCTGGTCGCCGCCGGCCGCACGGTCCCCGAGGAGCGGAAGGTCCACTCGCTGCACGCGTACTTCATCCGCGGCGGCGACCCGAGCGTCCCGATCGTCTACGAGGTCGACCGCATCCGTGACGGCCGCTCGTTCACCACCCGCCGCGTCGTGGGCATCCAGCACGGCAAGGCGATCTTCTCCCTGTCCGCCTCGTTCCAGAAGGACGAAGGCGGCATCGAGCACTCCGAGGCCATGCCGGACGTCCCCGATCCCGAGTCGCTCCCGACGCTGCAGGAGCGGGCCGAGGGGTACTTCATGGGCCATCTCGACCGGCCGCGCCCGATCGACCTGCGCTATGTCAACGATCCGCCGTGGGTGACCAGGAAGTCCGGCGACCGGCCCGCCAGGAACCAGGTCTGGATGCGGGCCGACGGCAAGCTCCCGGATCAGCAGCTGCTGCACGTCTGCGTGCTGACCTACGCCTCCGACATGACGCTTCTGGACTCGGTCCTCGCGCGGCACGGCGTCTACTGGGATCTCGACAAGGTGCTCGGCGCGAGCCTCGACCACGCGCTCTGGTTCCACCGCCCGTTCCGGGCCGACGAGTGGTTCCTCTACGACAGCGCGTCGCCGACCGCGTCGGGTGCCCGGGGGCTGGCGACCGGCCGGTTCTTCGCCGCGGACGGAACGCATATCGCCACCGTCGTGCAGGAAGGTCTGCTCCGAGTCGTGTGACGTTCCGCAGCGGAGTTCTCTTCTCGTCCACCCTTTAGAGGGAATGACGAAACGCTTTAACATCTGGAGCCAGAGCATTACGGGAATGCGGGCATAAAGGGAGGGCCGGAACCGATCGGGGGACGGCTCCGGCCCTGCACCGGGGGTGAATCCGGCTTCGACGGGTATCCTTCCGAAAGCCCATCGGTGCAGCTCGCGGCCCCGCGCCCGTGCCGCGAGCGGATCCGCTGCCGCCGGTGAAGGCGGGCGTACCGCGTTGCACAATGCTCAACCTACAACGGCAATCTGCAAATTGCAGGATGAAAATCGACGCGTGGGTGAAAATGGTCGTGTGACCACCTCACCGAATGTGTCTCGGGCTGGTTAGATGTGCTTCGTGCGGGGTTCCTGAACACTGTTCTCCGCGATGTCGCGATCGTTGGTGCTCGGACAGCTTGTGGAGGTGCCGTGATGACGAGGGGTCAGGGACCCACCGTGCGCCGCCGGCGGCTGGCGAGCGAGCTGAGGCGGTTGCGCGAGGCGGCCGACCTCACCATCGACGAGGTGAGCGAGAAGCTCGAATGCTCGGCGTCGAAGGTCAGCCGTATCGAGACGGGGCACGTCGGCGTCACCCCACGCGACGCGCGCGACATGCTCGAGCTGTACGGCATCGCGGGGGACGAGCAGGAGGCGCTCGTCCAGCTGGCGAGGGAAGCCCGCAAACGCGGCTGGTGGCACGCGTATAACGAGGTGTTCACCGGCACCTTCGTCGGGCTGGAGGCGGACGCGAGTTCGCTGCGGGCGTTCCAGGCGCTGCTGGTGCCGGGCCTGCTGCAGACCGAGCGCTACGCCAAGGCCGTGATCAGGGCGATGCGGCCCGACGCGGAGGACGCCGAGATCAGGCGCCGGGTGGCGGCGAGGATGGCGCGGCAGGAACTGCTGACCGATCCCTCGCCCCCGGAGTACTGGGCCGTCATCGACGAAGCGGTCCTGCACCGCGTGGTCGACGGGCCCGAGGTCATGGCGGAACAGCTGTACCGGATGGTCACGATGGCGGGGAGGGCGAACGTGACCGTCCAGATCGTGCCGTTCGGCGCGGGCGCCCATCCCGGGATGGAGGGTCCGTTCCTCATCATGGGCTTCCCCGAACTGGCCGACACCGACGTGGTCTACGTCGACAGCACCTCCAGCGGGCTCTACCTGGAGGAACCCCCGGACGTCCGGCGATACGCGTTGATGTTCGACCATCTGCGTGCCGCCGCGTTGAAGCCGGACGACTCGGTCGAGGTGATCGCCGAGGCCGCCGGGAGGTTCGCCGAACAGGCGGCCCTTCCGGAAAGTCACTGGAAACAAGTAAGGAGTGGGGAGCATGACGCCCAACGATGACCTTTCCCAGGCCCGGTGGTTCAAGAGCAGCCACAGCGGTGGCGGCAACGACTGCGTCGAGGTCGCCTTCACCGGTTCCGGTGCCGCGCTGAGGGACTCCAAGGACCCTGAGGGAGGTGCCTTCCGCCTCTCCCCGCAGGCATGGCGGGGGCTGCTCGGCGCTGTGCGCGCGAGTGGCCCGGATCACGGCTAGAGACCATTGAACTCGACCCCTTACGCCCCCCGAGCAGGGGATGGGCCGGCGTAAGGGGTCGAATCACGTCCGGGTGTAGGTGATCACCCGATGCCTCAGGGCACCCCTCAGGACGAATCTCGTCACTACCAACAAGGCAGTGAGTTCCTAAGGGGAAAAGAATGAACACGAACGACGCTCTGCTCACCGGCGTACTGGCCGAGGTCGAGTATCGCCGCGAAGAGCTGCAGCGAGCGGGCCGCAGCGTATGGGTCGACCGGGCCCGCCGGGCGGGCAAGCGGATGCGCGCGCAGCGCAACGAAGTCCATGTGCCCGCCCAGGAGCGCCGAGAGGTCCGGCAGGCGCCCGCCCGCAGCGGCGACGTCACCCGGTAGAGGTCGAGTGCGATGAAGCTCTCGGCGAAAACACAGGCGAAGTTGTCGGCCCGGTAGGCAAGAATGCACCTCGTGCCCCGTCTTGGCTCCGGAATCCCGATCGTCGCCCGCACTCAGGAGATGCGGCAGCTCCGCGCCGCCTTCGCCCGTGCAGAACGGGGCGAGGCCGGCGCGGTGCTGCTCTCCGGTGACGCCGGCGTCGGCAAGACCCGCCTCCTGACCGCGCTCGGCGAGTACGCCGCCGGCACCGGCGCCCTGGTGCTCACCGGGCGCTGTATCGACGTCCATGAGGGCGGTCTTCCTTATCTTCCGTTCGCCGAGGCGCTGGCGCCGCTGGCGACGACGTCCGATCCCGCGGTCACCGCCGCGCTCCGGGCCCGGCCGGCGCTGGGCAGGCTGCTCCCGCAGATGCAGCAGGCGGAGGACTACCCCGCCATCGAAGACGGTCAGCTCACCGCGAGCGAACGCGTGTCGACGCAACGCCTCGGGCCCGAACGGGACCTCGGCCAGCTCCAGCTGTTCGACGCGGTACTGGGGGTGCTGACCGTCATCGCGCAGCGCCGGCCCGTGGTGATCCTCCTGGAGGATCTGCACTGGGCCGACGGCTCCACCCGGAACCTCCTGTCCTTCCTCCTGACCAGGCTGCGCACCCAGCGGCTGCTGGTGGTGGCGAGCTATCGCGAGGAGGACGTCCACCGGCGGCATCCGCTCCGGGCGGTGCTGTCCGAGGTGGTGCGGCTCGGCGCCGTCGAACGCGTCGAGGTCAAGCCGTTCGGCGCCGAGGACGCGCGCGCCTTCGTCGAAGCGCTGGCCGACGAGCCGATCGGCCAGGACCTGATCGCCGACATCGTCGCCCGGTCCGAGGGCAATCCGTTCTTCGTCGAGGAGCTGCTCGCGTCCGCGAAGGACTGCCGCGAGCTCCCCGCCGGGCTGGCCGAAGTGCTGCTCGCCAGGGTGGAGCAGCTCTCCCAGATCACGCGCCGGGTGCTGCGCGTGGTCTCGGTCGCGAAGGACGCGGTCGCGCACGCCGCGCTCGCCGAGATCTCCGGGCTGGACGAGCTCGAACTCGACGAGGCGCTGCGCGAGGCCGTGCAGCATCACGTGCTGGTGATCGAGAACGGTTTCTACACCTTCCGCCACGCGCTGCTGCAGGAAGCGGTGTACGGAGACCTGCTGCCCGGCGAGCGGGTGCGCATGCACGCGGCGTACGCGGCCCGCATCCGCGACCGGGGCCAGGGCCGCGGCCAGGACGCGCGGCTCGCGCACCACAGCCTGGAGAGCAAGGACTTCGTCACCGCGCTGGCCGCGTTGCTGCGCGCGATGGACGAGGCCGAGAAGCTGGGCGCGCCCGGTTCCGCGCTGCGGCACGTCGAGCAGGCACTGTCCATTTGGGACGCCGTACCCGCGGCGGACCGGCCGCCGGACGTCGACGAGCTCCGCCTCCTGCACGAGGCGTCGTATTTCGCGAGCACGTCGGGGGAGCCGGAGCGCGCGGTGGCCTACTCGCGGTCCGCGACCGAGGCGCTCGGCCCGGACATCGGCAACGAGCGGGCCGCCAAGGTCTGGCGGCGGCACGCGGAAGCACTGCTTTCGGTCGACGGCACGATCGACGAGGTCGTCGAGGCGATCGACAAGGCCTGGAAGCTGGTCGAGCACACCGAGGCGAGTGCCGCGCGGGCCTGGGTGCTCGCCACCCGCGCCGGGATCCTGCGGCTGATCGACCGGCACGACGAGGCGCTGCAGTGCGCGCTGGCCGCGGTCGCCGACGCCAGGGCCGTCGGCGCGGGCGGGGCGGAGGCGGCGGCGCTGGTCTCGCTCGGGACGCTGGCCGATTCGGCGGGCGACGTCGAGGAGGCGCGGGAGCGGCTGCGCGAGGCCGAGCGGAAGGCCAGGGATTCCGGCGCGCTCAACGGCGAGCTACGGGCTCTGCACTTCCTCGGGCTGAGCTACGACGACCGGGCCGAGATCCATTCCGCGCTGAAGTACTACGCCAAGGGCATCAAGCGGGCCAAGGAGACCGGGCTGACCTGGAGCTCGTTCGGGATCGAGCTGCGGACCAAGCACCTCACGCTGCGGTACGTCAGCGGCGATTGGCCGGAAGACGACGACGCCGGCCGCGCGGGCCGCGGTGTTTCGAGCGTCGTCGCCGGGCGGTTCCTGAGCATCTGGGCGCAGTTCGTCGTCGGCAGGGGCCGGTTCGCGGACGCGGACAAGATCCTGCCGAGCCTGCGGCAGCACTGGAGCGCGGACTACTCGATCGCGCTCGCGTCGGCCGACGCCGCGATCCAGCTCGCGTCGTGGCGAAGGGACCACGCGGGCGCGGTGCGGCAGGCGCACGAGCTGATCGACTGGCTCGAAGAGCTCGAACCCGCAGTGCTCGGCGGGATCCGGATCAGCGTGCACGGTCTCACGGCGGCCGTCGCGCAGGCGGCCGAAGCACGGGTACGCGGTGATCTGGCCACGGCCGAGGCAGCGGTGGAGTCGGGCGAGAAGTTCCTCGCCCACGGCCGCCACTGCGCCGAACACGGCATCCCGCGTTCGGTGACTCTGGGGCCGGAAGCGCTGGCGTGGCTCGCCCGGCTGGAGGCGCTCGGCAGCTGCCTGCGTGGCGCGGGGGATCCGGCGCTGTGGGCGAAGGCGGTCGAGGCGTTCGGGTACGGCGCGGTGTACGAGCAGGCCATGTGCCGTCTGCAGCACGCGAAGTCCCTGCTGGCTTCGGACGGCGACACCGCGCTCGCCACGTCGGAGCTGCTGGCCGCGCACGCGGTGGCCGATCGGCTGGGCGCCTGTCCGCTGCGCGAAGCCGTCCGGGAGCTCAGCCACCGGGCGCGTGTCGAGCTGCCCGGGGAGGCCGTGGCGCCGCGTCGTGACGTCGTCGATCCGCTCACCGATCGGGAACGCGACGTGCTGGAGCGCGTCGCGCTCGGCCGGACCAACCGGCAGGTCGGCGAAGAGCTGTACATCAGCGAGAAGACGGTGAGCGTCCATCTTTCGCGCGTGATGGCGAAACTCGGCGCGAGCCGCCGGGCCGAGGCCGTCGCGATCGCCTACGACCGGGGCCTGCTGGCCGCGCCCACCTCGTCCTCCTAGCGCGTTTCGTCCTCTGAATGTGGCGGCATGGGACTTACGCGACCGCCCTCCGTGGCCCCGGCAACATCACCAGCCCCACAAGTCACAGCGGCGGCGCGTGAAGGACCCCTTCCCTCGGCTCAGCCGAGGAAACTCGACCTTCACACCTTCCCCAAGTACATGAAGGCCCCCTTCCTTGCGCCAGGCGCAAGGAAGGGGGCCTTCATGTACTGCGGCGGCGGTGGCGAGGCGGTCAGCGGCGCGGGAGGCGGCGGAGCGCCTTGAGACCGGCGCTCAGGCCTCGTGCCCAGAGCCTCGGCGGGATTCCGCGGCCGGGGCGCAGCGGCATCCCGCGTTGTACCGCGATCGCCTGGGCCTCGGTGTACTTGAGCAGGCCTTCGGCGCCGTTGCGCCGTCCGACGCCGGACTCCTTCATCCCGCCCATGGGCAGCCCCACGGTCCCGAAGGTCGCCGCGAAGCCCTCGTTGACGTTGACGGTCCCGGCCTTCAGCCGCGCCGCGACCTCCCAGCCCGCCCGGCCGTTGCGCGACCACACGCTCGCGTTCAGCCCGAACTGCGTGTCGTTGGCGCGCTCGATCGCGTCGGTGACGTCGGTGTAGCCGTAGATCGACACGACCGGCCCGAAGGTCTCCTCGGCGAACAGCTTGACGTCCTCGGTGACGTCGGTGAGCACGGTCGGCTCGTAGAACAGCGGGCCGAGGTCGGGCCGGGCCTTACCGCCGGTGAGCACCTTCGCGCCCTTGGACCGGGCGTCCTCGACGTGCGCCGACACCGTCTCCAGCTGGGCCTCGGAGGTCAAAGATCCCATCTGCGCCTGGTAATCCAGCGCGCCGCCGAGCCGCAGTGCCGCTGTCTTGGCGACGAACGCGCGAGTGAACTCCTCGCGGATCGACTCGTGGACGTAGATGCGCTCGACCGAGACGCACAGCTGCCCGGCGGAGGAGAAGCACGCGGTCACCGCGCCGGTCGCGGTCTTGGCGATGTCCGCGTCGGGCAGCACGATCATCGGGTTCTTGCCGCCGAGTTCGAGCGAGTAGCTCGTCAGCCGCTCCGCCACCTTCGCGGCGAGACCCTTGCCCGTGGGCGTGGATCCGGTGAAGCAGAGATAGTCCGACTCCTCGACCAGCGCGTCGCCGATCTGCGAGCCGCGGCCGAGCACGATCTGCCAGATACCGGCGGGCAGCCCGGCTTCCTCGGCGAGTTCTTGCAGCCACAGCGCCGAAAGCGCGGTCTGGTTGTCCGGCTTCTGCACGACGGCGTTGCCCGCCGCGAGCGCGGGGAGGACGTCCATCGCGGTCAGCGCGAGCGGGTAGTTCCACGGCGAGATGATCCCGACGACACCCTTGGGGTGCCGGATCTCGCCGACCTTCGTCAGCACCGGGATCAGCCCGGCGGCGCGACGCGGGGAGAGGATCTTCGCGCTGTGCTTGCCGTAGTAGGCGGCGACGAGGGCGGTGGCGCTGACCTCGTCGAAGGCGTCCATCCGCGCCTTGCCCGCCTCGATCTGCACGAGGTCGAGCGCCTCTTCCTGCCGCTTCAGCACCAGGTCGTGCAGGCGGATCAGGATGCGCTGGCGGTCTTCGACCGGCCGCTCGGCCCACGCGCGCTGCGCTTCACGCGCCTGGTCGAACACGGCGCGAACGTCGGCGTCGGTGGCCTGGGGCAGCGTCGCGATCGGCTGCCCGGTGAAGGGCGCGCGCATCTGGACCGGCGCGGAATCCGCCCCGCCCACGACCCGGCGCACTAGCCGTTCCGCCCTGGCCGTGGCCGGGGCGCCGGGGACGTCGCCGATGGTGGCCGGTCCTTCGGTGTGGTGGCCCGCGCTCGCCGGTGTCGTGCTCGTCATGCCGTCTCCGTTCCATGCCGCGCGGAGCCGGGGAGGCGCCACGCAGAGCCCAGGTGTTACCGACGAGTACAGCATACCGCCGGTATGGAGACTGTCCACCGCTGATGTGAATCAGTTTCACGTATTGCCCGGCTGGGGCGGGTTGTCGGGGGAGGGGCGAAGGATGTCCTGCTGCTGCAACGCGGATCCCGCGGGCGGGGTCGGAGGCGACGGCGGCTCGTAGGCCTGCGGATACTGCTGCTGGGGAACGCCGGGCGGGTAAGGGGTGTAGGCGATGGGGTAAGGGGCCTGCCGGGGCGACGCCGGTTCACGGCGGTTCGCCACGACCGCCAGCCCGATCGTGAGCAACGCCACGAGTCCGCCGGCGAGCAGGATCCAGAATCCGCTCCCGGTCCCATAACGCGAGACGAACCGGCCGGTGTCCTGTCCGAAGCTCAGGCTCGCCGAGATGTCCATGCCGAGCATCCAGACGCAGGCCGCGGTCCCCGCCCCGCCCGCGATGAGCAGCGTCCGCGACGTCGTCGCGGCGGGCGAACCCGAATTGCGCTGGTACGCGGCGAAACCGACCGCGGCCCCGGCGAACAGGGTCAGCGCGGCGGCGGACAGCGGGATGCCGTAGCGGGCGACATGCGTCTTGTCGTAGAACTCCTTCTCCTCCGCCGACGGTTCGATGTCGAAGGTCCGCGTCCAGCCGGTCTCGGCGAATTTCGACACCGCCTTGCCGTCGGAGATCTGCTCGTACGTCGACTGCGGGAGAAAGGTCGCGATGAGGACCAGCAAGCCGGCGAAAACCCCCATCATCGCGGCGAAAAGGCGGGGGAGCCGGACGTCGGACGGCGGGCGCGGGGCGGCGGCGGGCGGTATTGCGCCGAACGGGCCAGTCGGTTGGTACGGCTGCTGCTGCGGCGCGTTCATGGTCGACTCCTCCGCCGGTTCCGTTGTCCAGCAAGGAATTCCACCATGGATCGGCCGACGGGATAAGTGCCGGATGTGCTCTGGTGAAGGGCTTTCGCGCGTGCTACGCGGAGCTGTCCTCGTACAACATCACCGCGACGCGTTTCCATTCGTCGAGCAATTGGCGCCGCCGCTTCGGGTCGCCGCCGAGTTCGGCGTCCAGCGCCAGCCCGCGCGTGAGGTTCACGGTCAGCCAGAACAGGATCTCCGCGCGTTCCTTCGGCAGATCACCGGCGACCGCGGTGATGTGCTCCAGGGTCGAACGGCCCAGCGCCCGGTCGACCGGGCGGATCGCCGCCCGGAGCTCGGGATCGGTGCGCGCCGCGACCCACAGTTCCGTGGCCGCCGTGGACAGCGTGCCGGAATAGCCCTCCCACAGCAGGTCGATCGCCGCCGCGACGCCCGAGGCTCCGCCGGGGAGCGCCGTGATCGACGTCGCGAGACGCCCGCGCAGTTTCTCCGTCAGATGTTCGACGGCGGCCGCCATGAGCTCGGCCTTCGCGGAGAAGTGATGCTGCACGGCGCCCTTCGAGACGCCGGCGCGGGCGCAGATCTCCTGGACCGACGTGCGCGCGTAGCCGAGGTCGACCAGGCAGTCGATGGTCGCGTCGAGCAGCGCGGTGCGGGTCTGCTCGCGCCGCTCGGCCTGGGTGCGGTGGGTCCTGCCGAGCACACTCACCGGATCGGGCCCCCTTTACGTGCAGCTCGGTACGGATGTACATTCCGAATGGAACTTACATCCTAAGCGTCATGTTTTCCAGGTCCGATCAGGAGGCGTTGGCCGTGCCCTTGCAGATCCAGAAGAGTTCGTGGAGCACGACGGAGCTCGAAGACCTCCGGGACCTCGCCCGGACCTTCTGCCAGAAGGAACTCGTGCCGAACCAGGAGCGCTGGGCGGCCGAGAAGAAGGTCGACCGCGAGCTGTGGACGAAGGCGGGCGAGGTCGGCCTGCTGGCCCTGTCCATCCCGGAGGAGTACGGCGGTGGCGGCGGCACGTTCGCCCACGAGGCGGTGCTCTACGAAGAGCAGGCTCGCTCCGGCGACAGCGCCTGGGGCGTCACCGTCCACAATGGAATCGTCGCGCACTACATCCTCGAGTACGCGAACGAAGAGCAGAAGAAGGCGTGGCTGCCGAAGTTCGCCTCCGGCGAGATGGTCGGCGCCGTCGCGATGACCGAACCCGGCACGGGTTCGGACCTGCAGAACATCAAGACCCGCGCGGTCCGCGACGGCGACCACTACGTGATCAACGGCGCGAAGACGTTCATCACCAACGGTTTCCACGCCGACCTCGTCGTAGTCGCGGTGAAGACCGACCCCGACGCGGGCGCGCAGGGGGTCTCGCTGATCGCCGTCGAGACCGACACCCCGGGCTTCAGTCGCGGCCGCGTCCTCGACAAGATCGGCCTCAAGGGGCAGGACACCGCGGAGCTGAACTTCGACGACGTCCGCGTCCCCGCCGCCAACCTCCTGGGTGCCCAGGAAGGCCTCGGCTTCATCCAGCTGATGCAGCAGCTCCCGCAGGAACGGCTGATCATCGCCGTCACCGCGGTCGCCGGGATGGAGGCCGCGATCGACCAGACCATCGCCTACACCAAGGACCGCCAGGCGTTCGGCCGCCCGGTCTACAACTTCCAGAACACGAAGTTCAAGCTCGCCGAGGCGGCGACCGAGGCCGCGGTGTCCCGCGCGTTCCTCGACCAGTGCATCGAGCGGCACCTGCGCAAGGAACTCGACGTGCAGGGCGCGGCCATGGCGAAACTGTGGACCACCGAACGGGTCAACAAGGTCGTCGACGACTGCCTGCAGCTCTTCGGCGGCTACGGCTACATGACCGAGTACCCGATCGCGCGCGCGTGGGCCGACATCCGGATCTCCCGCATCTTCGGCGGCACCAGCGAGATCATGAAGGAAATCATCTCCCGCACGCTGTAGCGGAACCGTTGGCGCAGAAAGGAAAGACGTGGCGAAAAAGGCCGGCCCGCTCAGCGGGCTCAAGGTCGTCGAACTGGCCGGGCTCGCCCCGGCGCCGTTCGCCTGCACGATCCTCGCCGATCTCGGCGCGGAGGTCGTCCGGATCGACCGGGCGACCCCGGGCAACGACGTCATCGGGTTCCCGAACGATCCGCTCGCCCGCGGCAGGCGCTCGATCGGGATCAACACCAAGACCCCCGAGGGCGTCGAACTGGTGCTGAAACTCGCCGACGACGCCGACGTGCTCATCGAGGGGTTCCGTCCCGGCGTCGCCGAGCGGATGGGCATCGGGCCGGAACAGGTCCACGCCCGCAACCCGCGGCTGGTCTACGGCCGGATGACCGGCTACGGCCAGGACGGCCCGCTGGCGACCGTCGCCGGGCACGACATCAACTACATCGGCATCTCCGGCGCGCTCGAACCCATCGGGCACGCCGGGCAGCGGCCGGTGGTGCCGCTCAACCTCGTCGGTGACTTCGGCGGCGGTGGCCTGCTGCTCGCGATGGGCGTGCTGGCGGCGCTGTTCGAACGCCAGACGTCCGGCAAGGGACAGGTCGTCGACGCGTCCATGGTGGACGGCGCCGCGCTGCTGACCACCAGCCTGCACGGACTGCTGGACTCCGGGCTGTGGCCCGGCGGGCGCGGCGAGAACATGCTCGACGGGGGCGCGCCGTTCTACGACACCTACGAGACCGCCGACGGTAAATACGTCGCGATCGGCGCGATCGAGATGCGGTTCTGGGGCGACCTGGTGAAGGTGCTCGGCCTCGACCCCGAGGAGACCCCGGTCCACGTCGACAAGAACGAGTGGCCGAAGCTGCGCAAGATCGTCGCCGAAGCCGTCGCGAAGCACACTCGCGACGAGCTGGTCGCGAAGGCCGAGGGCACCGACGCGTGCCTGACGGCGGTGCTCTCCCCGAAGGAGGCGCCGTCGCATCCGCACAACGTCGCGCGGAAGACGTTCGTCGACGTCGGCGGCATGATGCAGCCCGCGCCCGCGCCGAGGTTCGACCGCACGCCGGCCGAGACGCCGGAACCGCCGCGGCCCAAGGGCGGCGACACCGCCGAGGTCCTCGCCGAACTCGGCGTGGACGCCGACGGGATCGAACGGCTCCGGGCCGCGGGGACGATCGCCTAGAGGTGTTCCGGGTCGGGGCCCAGGTCCGATCGCACCACCGAATAGAGGATGTGGTCGCGCCAGGCCCCGTCCCGGAACCCGTAGCCGCGCAGCACACCCTCCCGGGTGAAGCCGGCCTTCGTCAGGGAGCGCTGCTCGGCGAGGTTGCCCGCCTCCGTCGACGCCTCGACCCGGTTCATCTGCGTATGCGCGAAGAGGTAGCGGACCAGCAGCCGCTGGGCCTCGGTCCCGTAGCCGTGGCCGCGTGCCTCGGGGATGAGCACGAGCCCGGCGTTCCAGCAGTACGACGTCGAGCCGGTCCTGGTCTTGTGCCAGGAGACGAAACCGAGCCGCTGCCCGCCGAGCTCGATCATCAGCATCCCGTTGTCCGCGGCGAGCATGCCGGTCTCGGCCCAGCGGCGGCGCAGAAAATGCGGGTCGTGCCAGCCGTGCCACTCGAACGGGCCCGCGGCCCGCGGATCGTTCGTGAGCGCTTCGAGCATCGGCAGGTCGTCTTCGGACACCGGTCTGAGCGCGACTCCGGTTTCTGTCATCCGACAGACCTTAGGACCGATCCCCCTCGAAGCTGCCGTGACGCCCCGCGCCGCCACTGAACCGGCCGGCGCCTTCGACGGCCTCTTCGGCGAGCCCGCCGTCGATCAGCGCGTTCGAGAACTCGGCACGCAGCGCCTCTTCTTCGGTGAGCCCGTACTGGCCGTACGCGGATTTGCGATCCGCGTGCAGGCACGCCTGGGGGAACGCGGCCAGTTCGCGTGCCAGCGCTTGCGCGGCCGCCAGTGCCTCGCCGTCGGGCACGACCCGGTTCGCAAGCCCGATCGCGAGTGCCTCGTCGGCGTCGACCGGCCTGCCGGTGAGGATCAGGTCCATCGCCCGCGAATGCCCGATCAGGCGGGGGAGGCGCACCGTGCCGCCGTCGATCAGCGGCACCCCCCAGCGGCGGCAGAACACGCCGAACACGGCCGTGGTGTCGGCGACGCGCAGGTCGCACCACAGCGCCAGCTCCAGGCCGCCCGCGACGGCGTGCCCGCGGACCGCGGCGATCGCCGGCTTCGACAGGACCATGCGCGACGGGCCCATCGGTCCGTCACCCGCCGGGCTGAGCGAGTTGGAGCGGCCGGTGCCGATGGCCTTCAGATCGGCTCCGGCACAGAAGGCGTCACCCGAACCGGTGAGGACGGCGACCGCGGCTTCCTCGTCCGTGTCGAAGGCGCGGAACGCGTCGGCGAGAGCGTTCGCGGTCGGCCCGTCCACGGCGTTGCGCGACTCGGGGCGGTTCAGCGTGATCGTCGTCACCGGACCGTCCCGGTGGACGAGGACGTTTTCGCTCATCGATCGCTCCCTCTGGGAATCCGGGTGGGCAACAGGGCCCGCTTCTCCTTAAAGTGGTGACAAAGTCCGCAGTGCGCGCGGAGTCATCGTCTGGACACTACGGTGTGATGGGATGGAGCCATGTCGCCCGGCTTGAAGAAATTCGTTGTCATCGCCGTCGTCGCGCTCGTGCTCTTCTTTCTGATCAGCAGGCCGACGCAATCCGCGGACGCCGTCCACACCGCGCTCGGCTGGCTCCGGTCCGGTGCCGAAGCCATCGTGACGTTCGTCCGGAGCCTCTTCTCCTGACCCTCGTTCCGGTGATCACCGGTGTCCTTGGTGACGCCGGTGATCACCGTGCGCAGCCACCTGCGGTTATCACTCAGCGTCACCCGTCTCGCATTTCGGTCGCACGACTCGACCATCCGGGTGGATTGCCCCCGAAAACCCGCTGGTCGACGAATTCGTGCCCGGGAAGCTCTGGCGGAAGAGACCTCCGCGCCCCTACGGTGCTCACATTGCGTGATCGGTTGGTCCTCCAGGCGCCGGAGCCGGCCTCCTGGGCGAGGAGTTTCCGCAGGTGCAAGCCTCACGGCAGCGGAACTTTCAGCCGGGCAAGTAAGTCAGGGCTTGTCAGTCGGGGAATCATGAGGAGGCAGGGATGACCGGAGATCCCGGAGTCGATGCGTTGATCCGGCAGTGGGCGGCCGAGCGTGAGCAGACCCCCGAGGAGCAGGAAGCCGATCGCATCGCGTCGGCGTGGCTGGCCGACGTGCCGAGGCAGGCGCCCGGAATCCCCGGCCAGCGTCAGCAGTCCGGCCAGGGCCGCTGGGCGCCGGTCGAGGCCGCCGATCCCGGCTACCTCGACGCGATGCGCCGCCGTCTCCCGGAGGTCCCGCAGGACCTGCTCGTCGCGGCCGCCGGCTGGTGGCAGATGGTCGGCGGGGTCGCGGAGGCCGAAGCCTGGTGGGACGCCGGCATCAGCCCGCTCGACCAGCGCGCGCTCGACTACCGCGCGGCCGGGCTCGCCCCGTCCGACCTGAGCCGCCGTCTCGGCCCGATGACCGTTTTGCAGCACCTCCGCCGCGGCAGCGCCCCGGCCTGGTGCGTGGCGCGGCTGGCGAGGCAGCAGAAGTCCGCCTGATGAGAACTTCTCGCACGCGCGGGTGAACCGGCGTGGCAAGGGCGATTCCGGCGACCGCGTAACGCTAACCTGCGCGGGCTCGTTGTTCGAGCATCGGTCGTGATCGCCGCCCACGCTGGAGGACCCGCTTCGTGCGCACCACCCCGGAAAACGACGAGCTCGTCGCCGACCCGGCCACGCCCGCTCCGCGCCGCCGCGGGGCGGGCGCCGCCGTACTCGGCAGGCTGGTGATCGTGCTGGCCGTGCTCGCCCTCGCCGCGGGCGGGATCTGGCTGGTCACCAAGGCCTCCGCCCCGGTCGCGAGCCCCACGACGATGGAGATCCCGGCGCTGCAGGTCAAGGCGGCGGACGTCGAACCCGGTTCGATCGCGCCGGTCAACGCCACCGTCGCGGGCGGCGCGACCCAGCAGACCGCGCCCCAGCAGGCACAGCCGAAACCGGGCAAGGACCCCCTGACCGCCTGGACCGAGAGGGCGGCGCAGGCCACCGGCATCCCGGCCAGGGCCCTGCTCGCCTACGGCAACGCCGAACTGGCGATGCGCCAGATGCAGCCGAACTGCAAGATCTCGTGGGCGACCCTGGCCGGGATCGGCCGGATCGAGTCGAACCACGGCCAGTACGGCGGCGCCGTCCTCGGCCAGGACGGGCGGCCGTCGAAGCCGATCATCGGCGTCCCGCTCGACGGATCGCCCGGCGTCAAGGCGATCGGCGACACCGACGGCGGCCAGTTCGACGGCGACTCGGCCGTCGACCGCGCGGTCGGCCCGATGCAGTTCATCCCCAGCACCTGGCGCCGGTACGCCGCCGACGGCAACCGCGACGGCCTCGGCGACCCGCAGCAGATCGACGACGCGACGCTGGCGGCGGCGCGCTACCTGTGCGTGAACAACCGGGACATGGCGGCCGCGTCGGGGTGGTGGCAGGGAATCCTGTCGTACAACAACTCGACCGAGTACGCGCAGAAGGTCTTCGGGCTGGCGGACGACTACGCGAAGGCCGTCGCCACCCGCTCGTGAGTGGTAAAGACGGTTCGTCCGGTCGGTGAAGGCCCGGGGAAGGTGTCGCGAAAGCCACTTTCGGGACATCAGACGTCTCGAAAGTGGCTTTCGCGACATGCTCGCCAGGGCGGTGTCGTGTCCGGCCACGGTCGACGTTGTGAAAGTGGCTTTCGCAACGTCGAAGGTTGTGAAAGTGGCTTTCGCAACCCCCGGCCAAGCCCAGCACCCAACAGGACCCCGGCAGGCCCTTACCGTCCTTACCACTCACGACGTCGGAGGTAGGACCAAGGTCCCGAGCGTGCAGGTCGGCGAGGATTCGCCGCGCGCCCAGTGCTAGCGTCGATGTGTGTCCGCTTCGCCCGTCCTCCTGCGCCGTCTCGGCATCGCCGCCGTCTGCCTGGTGAGCCTGGCGCTGTGCTGCGGGCTCGCGTGGTGGCAGTGGGAGCGGTTCTCCTCGGCCAGCGGGACGTTCCAGAATCTCGGCTACGTCCTGCAGTGGCCGCTGTTCGGGCTGTTCCCCGCGTTCATGTTCTGGCGGATCCGCAAGCTCCGCCGCCAAGCCGCCGAGGCCGACACCCGGGAACCGGTGGCCGAGACCACCGTCCCGGATGTGCCCGCGCCCCGGCAGCGGCGTGCCCCGGCTCCGCCGCCCCCCGAGGACGACGAGCTCGCCGCGTACAACCAGTACCTTCGCGAACTCAACGCCCGCGACAAGTAGTCCCAGAGAGGTTCGAGACCCTATGACCACCCGAACTGACGACGCCGCCCCGGCCCGCCCGGTCTCGCTGGGCGGACCGCTGATCCGGTTCCGCGTCGCGGCGTACGCCACCGGTGTGGCCCTGCTCGGGCTGGTCGTCGAAATGCTGCTGCAGTACGTCTTCCGCGTGGAACTTCCCCAGTTCGTGAAGATGATCCCCATGGTCCACGGCGGGCTCTACCTGATCTACCTGCTGCTCGCGGTCGACCTCGCGATCAAGGCCCGCTGGTCGATGAAGGGCACGCTCCTCGTGCTGATCGCCGGCTGCATCCCGTTCTTCTCGTTCGTGATGGAGCGCAAGGTCACGCACAAGGTCCAGGCGGGCGTCAAGCTCTAGGCCCGGCGCCGGAAGGTCAGCGCCACCAGGAACGACACCGCCGTCACGACGGCCGCGGCGGTGAACGCCGCGGTCATTCCGGCGACCGTGGTCTCCGCCGGGTTTCCCGACGGGGTCCGCGTCGCCGCGCCGAACACGGTGATCAGGATCGCCAGCCCGAGGGTCGCCCCGACCTGCTGCAACGTCTGCAGCGCGCCGCCCGCGGCACCCGCGTCGTCGGTGGGCACCGTCGCCATGATGATCACGCTGAGCGGGGAGAACGCCAGCCCGGCGCCCACGCCCATCAGCAGCATCGGCCCGAGCAGATGCGAGAAGTAGCCGCTGTCCGTGGTCAGGGTGGTCAGCCAGACGACGCCGCCGGTCATCAGCGCGGTCCCGGTCAGCGCGAGCGGTTTCGGCCCGAACCGGGGGAGCAGTTTCGGGATCAGCCTGCTCAGCAGGAACATGCAGACCGCCATCGGCAGGAACGCGAAGCCGGTCTCCAGCGCGGCGAAACCCGCGATGTCCTGCAGGAACTGGGTCAGGAAGAAGAACATCGACATCATCGCCATCGGCCCGAGGAAGAAATTGACGTAGGCCGCGGCGCGGTCGCGTTCGGCGAACAGGCGCAGGGGGATCAGCGGTTCGCGCACCCTCGTCTCGATGAGGAGGAACGCGGCCAGCAATGCCAGCCCGACGGCGAGGCTGCCGAGGGTGATCGTGTCGCCCCAGCCGTGCGACGCGGCGTGAGTGAAGGCGAACACGAGCGAGCCGACGCCGAGCGTGCCGGTGAACGCGCCGGGGAGGTCCAGCCGGGCGCGCCGCCGAGGCGGATCGGCCACGTACCGGGAGGTGAGCAGCACGATCGCGAGCCCGAACGGAACGTTGATGTACAGCGCCGCGCGCCACGAGATCCATTCGGTGAGCAGGCCGCCGAGCAGCAGGCCGATCGCGAAACCGCTGCTGGACATCGCCGAGAACAACGCCAGCGCGCGCACTCGCGCCTTGGCTTCGGTGAACGTGCTGGTGATCAGCGCGAGCGTGCTCGGCCCGGCGAGCGCGGCGCCGACGCCCTGCGCGACCCGGGCCGCGATGAGCAGTTCCGCCGAACCGGCGAGGCCGCCGAGCAGGGAGGCTGCGGTGAATACGGCCGTGCCGACGACGAACGTCCGGCGGCGGCCGAACAGGTCACCCGCCCGGCCGCCGAGGAGCAGCAGACCGCCGAAGACCAGGCTGTACGCGGTCATCACCCAGGACAGGCCAGTATCGGTGAAGCCGAGTTCGGACTGGATGCGGGGGAGCGCGACGTTCATCACCGTCGCGTCGAGGATGAGCATGAGCTGACAGGTCAGGATGAGGGGGAGGACCAGCCGGTGCGGAGGTGACGGGGCCCCGGCCGTTTCCGGCCTTGGCTCGGCACGCAGGGTTCGCTCGGTCAAGGAATACTCCGAAGACGTAACGAGATGAAGCGGAGAGACTCTCCACTTGAGGTCATGAGCGATGATATGGAGACAGTCTCCGCTTACGCAAGTGAATTCGGAGAACGTCTCCGTTTTCGTCGCCCGAGGAGGTGCAGATGGTCACGGCCGATCCGGCCCGCCCCATGCGCGCGGACGCGCGGCGCAACTACGAGCGCATCGTGGCCGTGGCGAAGGAGGCGTTCACCGCCGACGGCGTGGACGTGCCCGCCGACGACATCGCGAAACGCGCCGGTGTCGGCGCGGGCACTTTGTACCGGCACTTCCCGACGCGCGACAAGCTGATCGAGGCCGTCTACCGCGATGAGATCGACGGGCTGGCGCAGCAGGCGTACGACCTGCTCGACGAATTGCCGCCGGGCGAGGCACTCGAGACGTGGCTGGCCACGCACGTCGTCTACGTGGTCGAGAAGCACGGACTCGCGATGACACTGAAGGCGTCCGTCGACGCGGGCTCCGAAGTCTTCGCCTGGTGCCAGGCACGGTTGCGGGCCGCGGCCGACACGATCGTGAAGGCGGCTCAGGACGAGGGCGTGCTCCGGCCCGACGTCGCGGGCGTCGACATCCTGCGGCTCGGGCACGGGCTGGGTTCGGCCGCGAGCAAGGCTTCGGAAGAGGACACGAAGCGGCTTCTCACGATCGTGCTGGACGGCCTCCGGGTATCTGAAGGTCGAGGTACATAAAGGACCCCTTCATTGCGCCTAGCGCAGTGAAGGGGTCCTTCACGTACCTGGGGGTGGTGCGTGCGTCGATGGGCGAACTCGCGTCACCCGGGCGTCAGGAGCCGATCCCGGTGAGGGACCGCACCTCCATCTCCGCGTGCTTGACCGGATCGGCCTTCGACCGGCCGACGAACGTGCCCACGAACCCGCACAGGAACGAGAACGGGATCGACACCAGGCCCGGGTTCTTCAGCGGGAACCAGTGGAAGTCCACGCTCTTGATGATCGAGTCCGCGGCCCCGGACATCACCGGCGAGAAGAACACGAGCACCAGGCTGGCGATCAGCCCGCCGTAGATACCCCACAGGGTGCCGGTGGTGTTGAAGCGTTTCCAGAACAGCGAGTACAGCAGCGTCGAGAGGTTCGCCGACGCCGCGACGGCGAACGCCAGCGCCACCAGGAACGCGATGTTCTGCCCGTTCGCCAGGATGCCGCCCACGATCGCGAGCGCCCCGACGGCGACCGCGGTGAGCCGGGCGACGCGGACCTCCGAAGCCGGTTCCGCCTTGCCGCGCTTGAAGATGTTCGCGTACACGTCGTGCGCGAAGGACGCCGAAGCGGTGATCGTCAGCCCGGCGACGACGGCGAGGATGGTCGCGAAGGCCACCGCCGAGACGATGCCGAGCAGGACCGTGCCGCCGATGTTCAGCGCGAGCAGCGGGGCCGCCGAGTTCTCCCCGCCGGGCGCGTTCTTGATCGCCTCGGGGCCGACCAGCGCGGCCGCGCCGAAGCCGATGACCAGGGTGCACAGGTAGAAGATCGTCATGCACGCGGTCGCCCACACGACCGAGCGGCGCGCCTCGCGCGAGTTCGGCACGGTGTAGAAGCGCATCAGCACGTGCGGGAGCGCGGCGGCGCCGAGGACCAGCGCCAGCGCCAGCGAGACGAAGTCCAGCTTCGTGACCTCGCTCTTGCCGTAGGAGCCGCCCGGCTCCAGCAGCTCGTCACCGAGCGGGCTGTTGTCGGCGGCGGCCGCGAGCAGGTTCGAGAAGCTGAAGCCGAACTTGCCGAACAGGAACACCGTGATCAGCGCACCGGTCAGCAGCAGGATCGTCGCCTTGATGATCTGCACCCACGTGGTGCCCTTCATCCCGCCGACCAGCACGTACAGCACCATGACGACGCCGACTACGCCGATCACCAGCGCCTGGCCGATTCCGCCGTGGATGTCCAGCAGCAGTGCCACCAGCCCGCCGGCGCCCGCCATCTGCGCGAGCATGTAGAAGAAGGAGATCACCAGGGTCGACGTCGCGGCCGCGGCGCGGACCGGGCGTTGCTTCATCCGGAAGCTCAGCACGTCGCCCATGGTGAAGCGGCCGGTGTTGCGCAGCAGCTCCGCGATCAGCAGCAGGTCGACCATCCACGCGACGAGGAACCCGATCGAGTACAGGAAGCCGTCGTAGCCGTGGATCGCGATCGCCCCGGCGATACCGAGGAACGACGCCGCCGAGAGGAAGTCACCCGAAAGCGCGATGCCGTTCTGTCGTCCGGTGAAGGCGCTGCCCGCGGCGTAGTAGTCCGAAGTGGACGAGTTACGCGTGCTGACGCGGTACACCACGAACAGGGTGATCGCGACGAAGAGCCCGAACACCGCGATGTTCAGCACCGGGTCGTTGTCGGGGATGCTCATCGCTCACCCGCCCCGACGGACGCCCGCAGGGCTTCGACCTTGGGGTCGAGCCGCTTCTTCGCGAACTTCAGGTAGGCGATCGTGATCAGGATCGTGCTGGCGAACTGGCCGAGCCCGAGCAGCATGCCGACGTTGACCTCGCCCCACACCTTCCGGCTCATGAAGTCGTGCGCGTAGGCCGCCAGCAGCACGAACGTCATGTACCAGGTGAAGAAGAGCAGGCTCATCGGGAAGACGAACCGGCGGAAGGTCTTGCGCAGCGCGACGAACTCCTTGCCGTGCTGGATCCGGTCGAAGTCCGGGCCGGTGGCGCGCGGCGGCGGGGGAGTGGGCTGGCGCTCGCGGACGAACAGCGCGGGCATCTGCCCGGTGTCCTCCAGGGCGTTGCTCGCCGCGTAAGGACGCGCGACGTCGGGCATGGGTTCCTCCGGGGCTTGCATCCGTGGCGCGGTACGGGGAGCGCACATACTAACTACGGCTTCACCCGCTCTGAATAGGCGACCCCGGTTCCACGAAGGCGTGGGGAGGTATTCGATTTTACCTTCCATTGGTGTTTCCGGAATTCGTTTCGGCCGGAATGAACCGCCTTTATCACTCGTCGTAGTGAGCAGGATTGTCACGCGCGGTCGTCGCCCGAACGGCCCACTGCGGCAAATGATGGACAGTGACCACGCTCTGTCACCCAATTTGGTGACAGATCGTAGTTTCGCTACCTCGAAGCGACGGGCTCCGATACCGTGCCCGCCATCCCGGCCCGGGGAAGATCCCCCGCTTGGCCAGGTGTCTCGAAAGAAATCACCATGTCGGGCGACATCGAACCGGCGTGAGGGGCAAGGCCACAACATCGGGCACATATTTGGGCTTGACCCACCCGTTGGGGGCACGGAAAGTAGTTCGTCCGGGCGACGCGGCTACCGTACGTAGGCTGATCGGGTGATTAGGGCACCCTGTGTATCCGCGCAACCCGTAACCGGAATTCCCTCGATTGTGACGCGCGAGCGGTTTTCCGGCCCCGCGGATCGTTCGGACGCACGCTTTTCGCTGGTCAGCACCCGTGTACTGAACGGAATTGACGGCACCCGGATTGGTGTACGATTCTTTGGCCCGGCTGACCCGCAGTGATCGATTGGCAAAGAAAAGTTGATCTCGACGACCATGCACTTCGCAGGTTGCGACCTGCACGTGCAGGTGCAAGACCTCCCGAAGCGGACCGGTGTACCCAGGGGCACTCGGGACACCCGGAGCGCCGGACAGGGTCCCTCACGTCGCGATCGATCACGCGGTCAGACCGGGGCCGAGTTCCCCGCAGGCTCCTACCTCGCGGGAACGGGCGCCTCAGACCGAGCCAGGACGCCGGACAGGGAGTCACCTACGTGACCGTTGCAGGAGAAGGCCAAGTGCCGGTCGGGGAGCTGCTGGGACGCACTCCCCGGCCATCTCGGTGGGCCACCGGCTGGCGCACGCTCGTGCGCTGGCGGGACTGGAGCCTGCCGGTGAAGCTGTCGGCCGTGACGCTGGTGCCGATCCTCATCGCGCTCGCGCTGGGTATCGCCACCATCGCCGGCCAGGTCGGCCGGTCCGACGGCTACCAGCGGCTCGACCGGCTCGTCGCGCTGAGCGGGCATATCCGCACCCTCGCCGACGGCCTCGGCCGCGAACGCACCCAGTCCGCCGCGGGGCTGACCGCCGGCACCGTCGGCGGGACCCTTGAGCTCGCTTCGGCGCGCGCCGACGTCGACACCGCCATCCCGCTCTACGGCGCCGCTGCGACGCGTGCCGTGGAGAACGAGCCGTCGCTCCGTCAGGCGCGTGAAGCGGCGGCCGCGCAGCTCGACAGGCTGCCCGACATCCGGCAGCGGGCCTCCTCCGGGCAGCTCGACCCGGTGCAGGCGATCGGCGAGTACACCGACGTCACCACCGCGCTGCTCGCCCTCGACACCGCGCTGGCCGCCGGTGCCGGACAGGACGTCCTCGGTGGCACCCCCACGGCGTTGCACGACCTCGCCATGATGAAGGAACAGCTGTCGCTCAGCCAGGCCCTGGTCTCCTTCGGCATCGCCCGGTCGAGCCTCGCGCCGAGCGAGCTCGACCAGGTGCGCACCGCCGAACTCCGGCTGGCCGACCGCCTCACCGACTTCCGTGCCGCCGCTTCGGAACAGCAGCGCCAGGAGTTCGGCGCCGCCGTCACCGACCAGGCGATGGAAAACCGTGACAGGCTCGCGAAAACCGCCCTCGGCGAACAGGGAACCCCGTCCCCGCAGGCGTTCCGCTCGTTGTCCGCGCAGGGCTGGACCGACGCCTCGACCGCGGTGATCGGGAAGGTCGGCGAGGTCGCGAACAAATTCGGCGCCGAGACGAGCGCGGTGTCGGCCGAACTGGTCGACGACGCCAGCAGCGGCGCGGGCCTGCTCGCGGTCCTGCTGTTCGGCGCGATGGTGCTCGCCGTCGCCGTCGTCTTCCTCATCACGCGGCAGCTGCTGCGCTCGCTGAAAGTGTTGCGCGCCAGCGCACTCGACGTCGCCGAGAAGCAGTTGCCCGACGCGGTCCGCAACATCCAGGAGGGCCGTTCGCAGGGCACCGACGTGCGGCCGGTCCCGGTCGGCGGCGACGACGAGATCGGCGAGGTCGCCAGGGCCTTCGACAAGGTGCACCACCAGGCGCTGCGGCTGGCCACCGAGCAGGCCTCGATGCGGACCGGCTACAGCAACGTGTTCGTCAACCTCTCCCGCCGCAGCCAGAGCCTCGTGCAGCGGCAGCTTCAGCTGATCGAGCGGCTGGAACGCGACGAGGAGGACGCCGACCAGCTCGCCACGCTGTTCCAGCTGGACCACCTCGCCACCCGCATGCGCCGCAACAACGAGAACCTGATGGTCCTCTCCGGCGCCGAGCCGGGCAGGCGTTCCGGGCAGCCGGTCTCCGCCACCGACGTGGTGCGCGCGGCGGTGTCCGAGATCGAGCAGTACCAGCGGGTCACCGTGCAGAACCCGCCGCCGGTGCGGCTGGTCGGGTACGCGGCCAACGATCTCATGCGCCTGATCGCCGAACTGCTGGACAACGCCACGGCCTTCTCCGCCCCGGAAACCCAGGTGACGGTCGCGACCAGGCTCGTCGAAGACGGCTCGTTCGGCATCGACATCCTCGACAAGGGCATCGGCATGAACGAGGCCGAGGTCGCCGAGGCCAACGCCCGGCTCACCGAGGCACCCAACGTCGACCTCACCACCTCGCGCCGGATGGGCCTGTTCGTGGTCGGCCGGCTGGCCAGCAGGCACCGCATCGGTGTCTCGCTGCACGGCGGCAAGGACATCGTCGGCGTGCGCGCGACCGTCTCGGTTCCGGCGGATCTCGTGATGGCCCCGCCCGGGGGAGACCCCGGTCCCGCCACCGGCCCGATCACCCAGCGCCTCGCGCCGCTTCCGCCGCAGCAGCCGGGTGGCCTGCCCCGCCGCCAGCGGCCCGCGAACGGTTCGCGCCCGGCGATGCCGAGCGTGCCCTCGCAGGGCGGGGAGCGGTGGCCGTCGGCGAACGACCTGGCAGGCCACACCAAACCCGGCGTCAACGGGCACGGTCCCAAGGAGCGGCCGCCGTCCGATGTGGAGATTTCCGGAACGGCGCTGTTCAGCCCGATCCCCCAGGACGAGACGACACCGCCGCCCGCGCCGGAACCGCGCCGTCCCGAACCGGAACCCGCCGCCGAGCCCGAGCCGGTCGCCAAGGATGCGGAGAAGCAGGCCCCGCCCGAAGGCGATCTGCCCAGCGGCAAGGAACTGTTCGAGGCCAAGAACACCGGGACCACGCTGAGCGAATGGTGGAGCCAGGCGACCACCCCGCCCGCCCCGGCGACCCCGCCGCCGCCCACCGCGGCGCCCAAATCGGAGACGACGCCGATCTTCGACGAGATGCTGTCGGCGTGGTTCCGTTCGCCCGCGCCCGCTCCGGAAAAGCCCGCGGAGAAACCCGCGGCCAAGAAGGAGAAGCCGGGGGCGAAGGAGCCCGAGGAGAAGACGGCCGAGCCCGCGCCGACCGCCGAGCAGGAGGCCCGCACCTGGGACTTCGCCAGCGACAAGGCCTTCCGCACGGTGCAGGAGGTCTCCCAGAACGCCCCGTCGACGTTCACCCAGGCCGGGTTGCCGCGTCGCCGCAAGGGCGAGCAGCTCCTGCCGGGCAGCGCGGCGTCGTCGGTCCCGGCCGCCGAACCCGCCGCCAAATCGGAGCTGCCGGTCCGTGACCCGGCGAACGTGCGCGGCAGGCTGAGCAGCTTCCAGCAAGGCGTCAAGCGGGGCCGCAAGGAGGCGGCGGACAAGGCCACGCCGGCCGCCGCCCGGCCCGCCACCACCCAGCCGGACGCGAAGCCCGAACAGACGGCGGCCACCGAGCAGGCCGCGGCGCCCGAGCCGTCGAAGGCACCCGAGCCCGCGAAGGCAGCCGAGTCCGCGGAGACGGCCGCGCGTCCCGCGGCCCCGCCCGCCGCACTGCCGAGCAGGAAACCGCAGGCAGCGAGCCCGGAACCGGAACCGGTCGCCGTCACCGAGCGGACGGACGCCTGGAACTTCGGCTCCGACGAAGGCTGGAAAGCCGCCCAAGCGGTGTCCCAGTCCGTGCCCTCGCGGATGACTTCGGCAGGATTACCCAGGCGCCGTCGCGGGGAGCAGCTGCTCCCGGGCAGCGCGGGACCGCCCGCCGGGGCGGTCACCCCCCGACCACAGCGAGACGCGCACGACGTGCGCGGTCGCCTGAGCAGTTTCCAGCAGGGCATCCAGCGCGGACGGCACCACACAGCCCAGGCGACCGAAGCCAACCACGAAACCCTGGAGGGTGAATGACCTCGCCGAACCCGGCCCAGCCCCAGCAGAACCAGTTCGGGTGGCTGGTGAACGACTTCGCCGAGCGCGTACCCGGAGTGGCGCACGCCGTGGTGGTGTCGGCGGACGGCCTCCTGCTCACCGCGTCCAGCAGGCTCCCGCTGGACCGCGCCGACCAGCTGGCCGCCGTCGCGTCCGGCCTGGTCAGCCTGACCCAGGGCGCCGCGCGGTGCTTCGAGGCGGGCGCGGTCAACGAGACCGTCGTCGAGATGGAACTCGGCATCATGGTGCTGATGTCCATCAGCGACGGCTCCTGCCTGGCCATCCTCGCCGCCCCGAACTGCGACATCGGACAGGTCGCCTACGAGATGACGATGCTCGTCGATCGCGTCGGCCAGATCCTCACCCCGGAACTTCGCGCGCAATTGCAGGGCGCCGGTGGGTCGCTGATCGGCGAACCGGTGGGATGATGTCCCGATGAGCACCGGGTCCGGATCCTTCGGCGAACCGCCGGGGACGGGTGAACACCAGCCCCCGCACGCGGGGGCTGCCAATGCCGCCGGTTCACGGGACGACGGCACCTTCGCCGACGTCCTGAACGGCTTCACCCTGGATTCGGGACGTGGTCGTCGGAAGCGCAAGAAGAACAAGCACCCTCAGGATTCCCGGGCGGGCGGAGCACCCGCCGCCGGGGAATCGGCAGTCCCGCAGCCGACCGATCAAGGAGACCGCGTGACCTCACTTGCTTCTCCACCCGACAGCGGCGCAGGCGCCGTCGGGCCGAGACCAGGTGGTCTTTTCGACCCGGGTCCACCCAGTGGCGAGTTCATCATGCCCGCCGTCTTCGAGCAGGCGCCGTCGCCGCTCGAGGAGACGGCGATCGTCCGTCCCTATGCCCTCACCGGGGGCCGGACCAAGGCGAACTACGCTCTCGAGCTGGAGACCCTCATCTCCACCAAGGACCACGTCGACTCGGGTAGCCTCCCCGCGATCGCCGCGGACCAGATCGAGTGCGTTTCGATCATCGAGGAGTGCCGCACCCCGCGTTCGGTCGCCGAGATCGCGGCGACCCTGCGCGTGCCGCTGGGTGTGGCACGCGTGCTGATCAGCGACGCGGCGGACGCGGGGCTGGTCAGCGTGCACAAGACGATTTCGGGCAATGACGGCGCCGAGGCACATCTGGTGTTGATGGAAAGGGTTTTGAGTGGACTCCGTCGGCTTTAAGGCACCGCGGGAAACCGCGCCCCCGACCATGACATCCGCGAAGATCGTCGTGGCGGGTGGCTTCGGTGCGGGTAAGACGACCTTCGTCGGTTCGGTGTCGGAGATCGTCCCGCTCACCACCGAGGCGATGATGACGGACGCCAGTCGGGGGATCGACAACCTCGACCAGACGCCCAACAAATCGACCACCACGGTCGCGATGGACTTCGGCCGGGTCTCCCTGGACGCGGACCTGATCCTCTACCTGTTCGGCACGCCCGGGCAGCAGCGGTTCTGGTTCATGTGGGACGACCTCGTCCGCGGCGCGATCGGCGCCGTGGTGCTGGCCGACACGCGACGGCTGGCCGACTCGTTCGCGCCGATCGACTTCTTCGAGGACCGGGGCCTGCCCTACATCGTCGGGGTGAACACCTTCGACGGCATCCTCGAGCACGACATCAACGACGTGCGTGAAGCGCTGTCGATCGACCCGAACATCCCGATCGTCCGCTGCGACGCCCGGGAACGGGAGTCGACGAAGCAGACGCTGATCACGCTGGTCGAGTACGCGATGCGGCAGTGGATCGCCTTGCGGGCGAGCAACGCGAGGTGAACCTGACGGCGGCAGCGTAGGGGCTGCCGCCCGGGGTTCACTTCTTTTCGTAGGTCAGCAGGACCGCGCGCCCGTCCATCGTCCGGGTGCCGGTCAGCCGCAGGTCCGTGCGCGCGCCGCCGCCGAACACCTGCTTGCCGCCGCCGAGCACCACCGGGTGCACGACGATGTGGAACTCGTCGACCAGGCCGTGGTCGGCGACCGCGGTGGCCAGTTCGGCCCCGCCCATCAGCAGCAGATCCTTGCCGGGCCTGTCCTTGAGTTCGGCCACGCGTGCGGCGAGGTCGCCGCCGATCACCTCGGTGTTCCAGTCCGCCTCTTCCAGAGTCCGGGAGAAGACGATCTTCGGCGTCTTCCGCCAGATCGGCGCGTACTCGAGATCGTGCGGGTGGTCCGAGATCTCTTCCGCCTGCGGCCAGTACGACGACATCATGTCCCAGACCCGCCGTCCGTAGAGGAGAGTGTCGGCGCGGTCGGTGAGCTCCTGCGAGTGGGCGGACAGCTCCGGGCCCATCTCGGCCCAGTCGAACTCGCCGTTCGGGCCCTCGATGCGGCCGTCGAGCGAGGTGTGGACGGCGTAGACGAGCTTGCGCATGGCTTGATCCCTCCGGTGTGGCGCCCGCCTTCCGGGCGCCGGACACCAGGGGGTCGGAGCGGTCGCGGGGTTCTCGACATGCTCCGCGAAAAGTTCCGTGAAGGCCTCCTTGCCTACCTTGAAGGTAGGGAAGGAGGCCTTCAAGGACTACGCATCGCCACCTCAGCCTCGGCAACACCACCAGGCCCAGCAGTCACAGCGGTCGCGCGTGAAGGACCCCTTCCCTCGGCTCAGCCGAGGAAACTCGACCTTCACACCTTCCCCAGTACATGAAGGGGGCCATTACGTACTACGGGCGAGCAAACGCGGCGGGTCTGGTGGGTCACGTCTCGTGAGTGGCAAGGGCGGTTAGAACCGTCCTAACCACTCACGAGCCCTGTCCGAAACCGTAAGGACACCGATCCGTCCTCTGGTGTCCTTTGCGGACATTGCCCGTTCGGACCCGCTGGCAGCTGCCCGCCGGAGGTCCAGTTCGGATCATCAAGAACGGCACCGCCGGCGTTCATGCGACTTTGCCGGGGCCCTGACCGTCAGGGTAGGCAAGGAGGCCTCCACGGACTTCCGGGCTCAGTACTCGTCGTGGCGCTTCCACCAGTGCCCGGGGCCGTCGGTCCCGCGGCCGGATTCCTCCCATGCCTCTTGCCGCCCGAGCGGCGTCAGATCCAGGTACCGCAGCGTCCCCACCAGCTGGTCCCCGCCGCGGCCGGTGGTGAAGTACGTCCGGAACACGTCGTCGCCGTCGCGCAGGAAGACACTGACGCCGAACCCGCCGTCGATGCCGCAGGCCGGGTTGAAGCCGCCGACGGTCGAAACCCACGGCACGGTCCAGCCCATCCGCTCCTTGTACCGCTCGATCTCGGGCAGGGTCGCCGGCGCGACCACGTACAGCGTGGTGTCGCGGGCGTGCAGGTGCGCGAGGTGGCCGATGTTGTCCACGAGCATCGAGCAGCCGGGGCAGCCCGCCTTCTGCCCGGGGGCGAGCATGAAGTGGTAGACGATCAGCTGACGGCGTCCCTCGAACAGGTCGAGGAGGGTGACCCGGCCCTGGGGCCCGTCGAACTCGTACGTGCTGTCGAAGCGGACCATCGGCAGCCGCCGCCGCTCGGCGGCGATCGCGTCCGCGGCGCGGGTGAGCTCCTTCTCCTTGGCCAGCAACGCGTCTCGGGCGATCTGCCATTCGTCCGCCGACACGACTGCCGGCAGGGTGACGGTCTCAGTCATTTCGTTCGCCTTTCCTCAGTTCCGCGAGATGTTCTTCCATGCGGTCGAAACCGCCTTCCCAGAAGCGCCGGTACCGCTCGACCCACTCGGAGACGTCGCCGAGCGGGGCGGCCTCCAGCCGGCAGGGCCGCCATTGCGCGGTCCGGCTCCGGCTGACCAAGCCCGCGCGCTCGAGGACCTTGAGATGTTTGGAGATGGCTTGAAGGCTGACCGGAAAGGGTTCGGCCAGCTCGTTGACGCTGGCCTCGCCGGTGGCCAGCCGGGCGAGGATCGCCCGCCGGGTGGGGTCCGCCAAGGCGGCGAACGTGGCGCTGAGCTGATCAGTGGTCATCGCTGCTCAATCAATCGGTTGTTTAACCCTCGGGTTGAATATACTGGTGCACGTCGAGCTGTCAAGGACGAGTGAGAGCGCCATCACGCGAGTGGATGGGTTTAAAACAGTAGGAAGTCCAAGTATTTTGGAGGGATGACCAGCGACCTGCACCGGCCCGTGAACCCCGTTCGTTTCGTGACGGCGTCGAGCCTCTTCGACGGGCACGACGCGTCCATCAACATCATGCGGCGCATCCTGCAGTCGCAGGGCGCGGAGGTCGTGCACCTCGGGCACAACCGGTCGGTCGACGAGGTCGCCACCGCGGCCATCGCCGAGGACGTCCAGGGTGTGGCCATCAGCGCCTACCAGGGCGGGCACGTCGAGTACTTCAGCTACCTGGTCGAGCTGCTCAACGAGCGCGGCGCGGGGCATATCAAGGTGTTCGGCGGCGGTGGCGGGGTCATCGTCCGCGAGGAGATCGACCTGCTGCACTCGCGGGGTGTGGCGCGGATCTTCTCGCCGGAGGACGGCTACGAGATGGGCCTCCCGGGCATGATCAACCTGATGATCAAGGCCTGCGACACGGACCTGTCCGCGCAGTCGCCCGGCTCGCTGGACAAACTGCTTTCGGGTGACATCCCGGCGCTGTCCCGGGTCATCACGCAGCTTCAGCGCGAGGCGCTGCCGCAGGACGCGCTCGACAAGATCACCGAGGCCGCCAAGTCGCGGACGGTGCCGGTCCTCGGCATCACCGGGACGGGTGGTTCCGGCAAGTCGTCGCTCACCGACGAGCTGATCCGCCGGTTCCGGCTGGACCAGGAGGACAAGCTCCGCATCGCCGTGCTCGCCGTCGACCCGTCGCGCCGCAAGGGCGGGGGAGCGCTGCTCGGCGACCGCATCCGGATGAACTGCCTCGACGGCAGCCCGGTCTACTTCCGTTCGCTCGCCACGCGGACCACCAGCGGCGAGATCCCCACCGGGCTCTCCGAGTCCATCCTCGCGTGCAAGGCCGCCGGGTTCGACCTCGTGATCGTCGAGACGCCCGGTATCGGCCAGGGTGACGCCGGCATCGTCGACTACGTGGACCAGTCGCTGTACGTCATGACGCCGGAGTTCGGCGCGGCGTCGCAGCTGGAGAAGATCGACATGCTCGACTTCGCCGACGCGGTGGCGATCAACAAGTTCGAGCGACGCGGCGCCGAGGACGCCCGCCGCGACGTCGCGCGCCAGCTCGTGCGCAACCGCGAGGCGTTCAGCTCTTCGCCCGAGGACATGCCGGTCTACGGCACCAGCGCCGCGAAGTTCAACGACGACGGCGTCACCGCGCTCTACCAGCACCTGCGCGACACCCTCGCCGAGCGTGGCCTGACCGTCTCGGCAGGCGTGCTCCCGAAGGTCGAGGGCAAGGTGTCCATCGACGCCAGCACGATCATCCCGGCCAACCGGACGCGCTATCTCGCGGAGATCTCCGAGACCGTCCGCGGCTACCACGCCAAGACCGAGCAGCAGGTCGCCGCGCTGCGCAAACGCGAGCACCTCGCGGCCGCCAAGGAGGCACTGGCCTCCGTCGACGCGAGCACCGACGCGCTCGACGGCCTGCTCGCCGCCGCCGAGTCCGATGTGGACGGTGAGTCGACGAATCTGCTGACCCGCTTCCAGGAGCTGGCCGAGTCCTACCGTGCCGACGAGCTGGTCGTGAAGATCCGCGACAAGGAACTGCACACCCAGCTCTGGCGTGACACGCTCTCCGGCAACCGGATCCCGCGCGTGGCGCTGCCGCGCTACACCGAGTCCGGTGAGCTGCTGTCGTTCCTGCGTCGCGAGCACCTTCCCGGCTACTTCCCTTACACCGCGGGCGTTTTCCCGTTCAAGCGCGAGGGCGAGGATCCGGCGCGCATGTTCGCCGGCGAGGGCGACCCGTTCCGGACCAACAAGCGGTTCAAGCTCCTGTCGGCCGACTCCGAGGCGAAGCGCCTTTCGACCGCCTTCGACTCCGTGACGCTGTACGGGCACGACCCGCACACCCGCCCCGACATCTACGGCAAGGTCGGCACCTCGGGCGTCTCCATCGCGACGCTGGAGGACATGGAGGTGCTCTACGACGGCTTCGACCTGACCTCGCCGAGCACGTCGGTGTCGATGACGATCAACGGGCCCGCGCCGACGATCCTCGCGTTCTTCCTCAACACCGCGATCGACCAGCGGATGGCGGCGTTCAAGGCCGAGCACGGCCGCGAGCCGTCCGAAACCGAGGCGGCCGAACTGCGCGAATGGGCGCTGCGCAACGTCCGCGGCACCGTGCAGGCGGACATCCTCAAGGAGGACCAGGGGCAGAACACCTGCATCTTCTCCACGGAGTTCAGCCTGCGCATGATGGCCGACATCCAGGAATGGTTCATCGAGCACGGCGTGCGGAACTTCTACTCGGTGTCGATCTCCGGCTATCACATCGCCGAGGCCGGGGCGAACCCGATCTCGCAGCTGGCGTTCACCCTGTCGAACGGTTTCACCTACGTCGAGAGCTATCTCGCGCGCGGGATGAACATCGACGACTTCGCGCCGAACCTGTCGTTCTTCTTCTCCAACGGTATGGACGCCGAGTACTCGGTGCTGGGCCGGGTCGCGCGCCGGATCTGGGCGGTCGCGATGCGGGAGCGCTACGGCGCCAACGAGCGTTCGCAGAAGCTCAAGTACCACGTGCAGACCTCGGGCCGGTCGCTGCACGCGCAGGAGATGAGCTTCAACGACATCCGCACCACGCTGCAGGCGCTGTGCGCGCTGTACGACAACGCGAACTCCTTGCACACCAACGCCTTCGACGAGGCGATCACGACGCCGTCGGAGAGCTCGGTGCGGCGCGCGATGGCCATCCAGATGATCATCAACAAGGAATGGGGCCTGTCGAAGAACGAGAACCCGTTGCAGGGTTCGTTCATCATCGACGAGCTGACCGATCTGGTCGAAGAGGCCGTGCTGCTGGAGTTCGACCGGGTCTCCGAACGCGGCGGCGTGCTGGGCGCGATGGAGACCGGCTACCAGCGCGGCAAGATCCAGGACGAGTCGATCCTCTACGAACGCCAGAAACACGACGGCACGCTGCCGATCATCGGCGTCAACACCTTCCGCAACCCGAACGGCGGCGAGGACGACGTCGAGGTCGAGCTCGCGCGGGCGACGGAGGACGAGAAGCGCTCGCAGCTGGAGCGGCTCGAGGACTTCCAGCGCAGGCACCAGGCCGAGGCACAGGTCGCGCTCAAGACGCTGCGCGAGGCCGCGACCCGGGGCGGCAACCTGTTCGGTGTGCTGATGGACGCGGCGCGGGTGTGCTCGCTCGGCCAGATCACCGAGGCGTTCTTCGAGGTGGGCGGCCAGTACCGGCGCAACGTCTAGCGGGCGGGAATATCGCGGCGCGTGTCCGGGTAGTTGCTGGGCATGGAGATCGGAATCGCCACCTTCATCACCGATGAAGGCATCAGGCCGGACGTCCTCGCCGCAGCCGCCGAAGAGCGCGGGTTCAGCTCGCTCCACATCGCCGAGCATTCGCATATCCCGGTCAGCCGGGAAACGCCGTACCCCGGCGGTGGCGAGCTGCCGCGGATCTACTACCGGACCCTGGACCCGTTCGTCGCGCTGACCGCGGCGGCCGGGGCCACGTCGAAGCTGAAGCTGGGGACGGGCGTCGCGTTGCTGCAGCAGCGCGACGTCATCCACACGGCGAAAGAGGTCGCTTCGCTGGACCTGGTCTCGCGAGGCCGGTTCGTCTTCGGCGTCGGCGTCGGGTGGAACCGGGAGGAAATGCGCAATCACGGCACGGATCCGCGCACCCGCGGCGCGCTCGTCGACGAGCAACTCGCGGCACTGAAGGAGATCTGGACGAAGGACGAGGCCGAATTCCACGGCGAGCACGTCGACTTCGACCCGATCTTCGCGTGGCCGAAGCCGGTGCAGAAACCACATCCGCCCATCTACATCGGCGGGGCCGGGCAGAAGGCGATGGAACGGATCGCCAAGTACGGCGACGGTTGGCTGCCGCACGCCTACACCCCGCCGGAGGAGCTTCGCCGGGCGCGCCAGTGGCTGGCCGACCAGGGCCGTAGCGACATCAGGTTCTCCGCCTTCGGCGCCACTCCGGAGGAGGACGCGCTGGGCAGGCTGGCCGAGGGTGGCGTCGACGAGGCGACGCTCTTCCTGCCGACCGAGCCCGAAGCGGAGACACTGGAACGACTCGACCAGTTCGCGAAGGTCGCCGAGAGCTTTCGAAAGGGGCAGCAGGCGTGACTGAGGTTCAAATCGGCTTGGCCGCGGCGCTGGAGCAGTTCTCTCCGCGCGAGTCGATCCGGCTGGCCGCGCTGGCCGAACAGCACGGATTTTCCGGCCAGATGGCCGCCGACCACTTCCAGCCGTGGGTCCCTCAACAGGGTGAAGCGTCGTTCGTGTGGAGCGTGCTCGCGTCGTTGGCGGAGAACACCACGGGCGATCTCGGGCCGGGGGTGACCTGCCCGTCGTTCCGGCTGCACCCGTCGATGGTCGCGCAGGCCGCGGCGACGCTGGAGGCGACCTACCCGGGCCGGACCTGGCTCGGCATCGGCTCCGGCGAAGCGCTCAACGAGCACATCATCGGCGGCTACTGGCCCGAAGCGCCCGAGCGCGTGCGGCGGATGTTCGAGGCGCTCGAGGTCATCCGGAAGCTGTTCACCGGCAAGGACGTCAAGCACAGCGGCGAGTTCTTCAAACTGCACACCACCAGGCTGTGGACGCTGCCGGACGAGCCGCCGCCGATCTACATCGCGTCGGCGGGCCCGTACACCTCACGCAAGACCGGTGAGCTCGCGGACGGGCTGATCACGCCGGGCGCGTCGATCGAGAAGCTGGCGGGGATCCTCGACAACTTCGGCACCGGCGCGCGGAAGGCAGGCAAGGACCCGGACTCGATGCCGAAGCTGCTGCAGGTGCACCTGTCGTGGGCCGAGGACGACGAGACGGCGTGGGCCAACGCGCTCGACCAGTGGCCCAACGGCGGCATGAAGTTCCCGAAGGCCGACATCCGCTCGCCGTTCGACTTCGCGCAGATGGCGAAACTGGTGCGGCGCGAGGACTTCGAGGGGCGCATGGTCGTCTCGTCCGATCCGGACGTGCACCGCGCCGCGCTGCAGAAGTACGTCGACGCCGGGTTCAACCGGATCTACATCCACAACGTGGGCCGGAACCAGGACCAGTTCATCGAGACGTTCGGCCGGGACGTGCTGCCGAAGCTGACCGCCTGATCCGCCTCGACGGTTCCAGCCTCAGGTACCTATGGGCTTCCGGCCGCTGGTGATCACCAGGGCGGTGCAACCGGGCCAAGCCCAGCACCCGGCGGAAGTCCGGTACCGAGTGGGTCTGGTCTCGTGAGTGGCAAGGACGGTTCTAACCGTCCTTGCCACTCACGAGTTCTTGTCCAGCAGCAGGTGCACCGACAGTTCCAGCCGGTTCGCGACGTCGGCCGCCGACGCGCGCCGCGTCACCCAGGCGACCAGGTTCGCCATCCAGACGTCGGCGATGACGTGGAAGATGTCGCGATCGGCCTCGGTCGGGTCCTCGATGCCCATGGCCTTGGCGAACATGTTCTCCATCAGCCGCCCGACCTGCTCGACCTCGGCGGCCGCGGTCGTGTCGGCGAACATGAACGCGCGGACCATCGCCTCGGTGAGGTGCGGATCCCGCTGCATCAGCCGGGTGTTGCGGCCGAGGACGAACATCAGCCGCTCGCTCGGGGTGTCGCCGGGGATGGCCGCTCGGTCGAGTTTCTCCTGCGCGCGTTCGAATTCCCTGGCCAGCCCGGAAACCAGCAGGTGGATCTTCGAGGGGAAGTAGCGGTACAGCGTGCCGAGCGCGACGTCCGCCTTCTCGGCGACCGCCCGCATCTGGACCGCGTCGTACCCGCCTTTCGCGGCGAGGGCGAGGGTCGCGTCGATGATGCGGCGCCGCCGGTCGCGTTGTGCCGCGGAGCCGAGTTCCTCGCCGCCCAGCGCGGAGAGACCATTGCCGCTGCGCGCCTTCGCGCTCGTGGGTGCCTTGGCCTTCCCTGGCATCGCCACGTCCCCCTTCGTCGGAACTTGTTCCACTTTCCTCACGTAGCGTACCTAAGCGGACGAACTGTTCAAGCCGTGACCCACTGGGCAAGAAACTGTAACACGTTCTACACTCGCGGGTAGGTCCGGCGAGGAGGTCTCACCCGTGTCGATCGCGCTCACCGAAGAACAGGCGGCCCTGGCCGCGTCGATCCGGGCTTGGGCGGCTTCCGCCCGTCCCGTCGATGCCGTCCGAAGTGGCCGGATCGCCGAGCCGCCACCGGGGCTGGCGGGACTCGGCTTGTTCGGCGTGGCGATTCCCGAAGACGTCGGCGGGGCGGGCGGCACGCTGGCCGATCTGGCCGCCGGGCTCGCCGAAGCGGCCGAAGCGCTCGTGCCCGGTCCGGTCCTCGGGACCGCGTTGGGCAGCGCGTTGCTCGCGACGGTTCCCCAGGCCGCCAAGGAGATCCTGCCCGATATCGCGGACGGGACGGAACGGCTGGCGGTGGTGCTCGGCGGCGCCTTCCGTATCGCGGATTCGGTGGTCGACGGCGAATCGGGTCCGGCACTCGACGTCCACCCGTCGGCGTGGACGCTGGTCTCGGACGGCCACGTCTCCGCGCTCATCCCACCGGGAGCGTCCGGAGTGGACATCGAGCCGGGCGAGCCGTTCGACGCCTCCCGGCCGGTCGGCCGGATCCGGTGCGCGAAGGTGCGGGCCGAAGCGGTTTTCGAGGCGCTACCGGTGGATTCCTACGCCGCCACACTCGGCGCCGCGGAGGCCGCGGGGATCGCGCGATGGTGTCTTCGGACCGCCGTCGAGTACGCGAAAGTGCGGGAACAGTTCGGCCGTCCGATCGGGTCGTTCCAGGCGATCAAGCATCTGTGCGCGGAAATGCTGTGCCGGGCCGAAGCGACCGACGCGCTCGCGTGGGACGCGGCGAGGGCGGCCGAAGACCCGGCGCAGCACGCCTTCGCGGCGGCGACCGCGGCGGCCTACGCGCTCGACGCGGCCGTGGCCAACGCCAAGGACTGCATTCAGGTCCTCGGCGGTATCGGCTTCACCTGGGAGCATGACGCGCACTTCTACCTGCGCCGCGCCGTCGCCCTGCGGCAGTGGCTCGGCGGTTCGGCCCGCTGGCGCCGGCGCGCAGCAGAACTCGCCCTGCGCGGCGACCGCCGGACATTGAGCGTCGACGTCGGTGAGGACGCCGGACTCCGTGACCTGGTAAGCGAAATCGCCGCCCTGCCCGAGCCGGAGCGGCGGGTCGCGCTGGCCGATTCGGGACTGCTGGCCCCGCATTGGCCGGCACCGTACGGCCGGGGAGCCACCGCGGCCGAGCAGCTGCGGATCGACGCCGCGCTCGACGGCGCGGGTCTCCGCCGCCCGGATCTGGTCATCGGCGGCTGGGCCGTGCCGACGTTGCTGGAACACGGTTCGGAGGAGCAGCGCGAACGGTTCGCCGCGCCCACGTTGCGCGGCGAGATCACCTGGTGCCAGCTGTTCAGCGAGCCCGAGGCGGGTTCCGATCTCGCGTCGCTCCGCACGACGGCCCGCCGAGTCGACGGCGGATGGCTGCTGAACGGCCAGAAGGTGTGGACCTCCCTCGCGCGCGAAGCCGATTGGGCGATCTGCCTGGCGCGCACCGATCCGGACGCGCCGAAGCACAAGGGGATCACCTACTTCCTCGTCGACATGACCGCCGGCGGGATCAGCACGCGCCCGCTGCGCGAGATCACCGGCGACGCCGTCTTCAACGAGGTGTTCCTCGACGACGTCTTCGTCCCGGACGAGATGGTGGTCGGGGAGGTCGACGGCGGCTGGCGGCTGGCACGGACGACGCTGGCGAACGAGCGCGTGGCCCTCGGAAGCGGCTCCGCGGTGGGGGAGGGCGTCGAGAATCTGCTCGCCACGCTCGGCGAGGACGCCGATCGGGAGCGGCTCGGCGCGCTGATCGCCGACGGAAGCGCGTGTTCGGTGCTGGACCTGCGGGCGACGCTGCGGCGGCTCGACGGGCAGGACCCCGGCGCCGAGTCGAGTGTGCGCAAGCTGCTGGGTGTGCGGCATCGGCAGGCGGTGGCGGAGTTCGCGCTGGAGTCGCTTGGTGAACGCGCCCTCGTGGACGGTGATCCGGCGCAGCACGAGTTCCTGCTGACCCGGTGCCTCAGTATCGCGGGTGGGACGACCCAGGTGCTGCTATCGCTGACGGCCGAGCGGCTGCTGGGGCTGCCTCGGTCCTGAAAGTCCCTGTCACGCCCTTTTCATGTGCCATGAAAGGCCCCTTCCTCGCGAAAACTGCCATGAAAGGACCTTTCACAGCACCGGCGACCGCGGGATGTCGGTCTCGTGCTCTAACGTGCGGGTCGTGGAGTTCGGCACAGGAACCCAGGCCACCTTCGTCCCCTCGGATCCCCCGCGGGACGGTGTGCTGGCGCTCTGGGGAGACGGCGTAGCGGGTGACACCGCGATCGAACTCGTGCTGCCGGTGGGAAAGGTCTTCCGGCGCACGAAGGTCGACGCGGCACTCGTCCCGTTGTCACGCGCGATTCCGCGGCTGCTGACCGCGGACGGCGACCTGAGCCCGGCCATCGCGGCGTGGTCGGCTGTCGCCGAAGCCGGGGTGAACCTCATCGCCCGCGGCAGGCTGCTGCCCGCGGCCTCACCCGGCGGGGTGGATTCGTGGCGGGTCGGGCCGCTCGACGTCGCCGACGAGGAGATGCTGCGCGGGCTCGCCGCCGCGCTGCCTCCCGAGGCGCACGCGCTGCCGTTGTCCGGGCTGAAACGGATCCGGCTGCATTCGCCGGAGTCGCTGATCCGCGCGCTCTGGGACGCCACGGCGGACGTGCTGGTCCGCACGCCCGCCGCGAGCGTCGCGGCGGGCGGCTCGGCGTTCGCCGCGACCGAGCCGACGCTGGTCGGGCCGGACGGTGCCGCGTGGCTGGCGGAGCTGAGCGCCCGCCAGGCACAGGGCGCGCATCTCGTTCTGCGCATGGAGGTGCACGAACCCGAAAATCCCGAGGAAGAGCCCACGTTCGCCGCCGTCCTCGCCGTGCGGAGCGCGGCGGATCCGAGCCTGATCGTCGAGGCGGCGACGCTGTGGGACGCGCCCGAAGCGGTGCTGGAACGGATGGGCGAGCAGGTCGAGACGCAGTTGCTGCTCGGCCTGCGCCGAGGCGCCAGGGCCTGGGCTCCGCTCGGCCGCATGCTCCGGTCCGCCGCGCCGACCGGGCTGGCGCTGGAGTACGACGAGGTCGTCGACCTGCTGACCCACGGGGACGCGGCGCTCGGCGGCGCCGGCATCGAGGTGCAGTGGCCGAAGGACCTCTTCGCGGGTGAGCTCAAGGCGAAGGCGAGCGCGACGCAGGCACCCGGCAGTGTCACCGGTCCCGAGTTCACGCTCAAGAGCCTGCTGCAGTTCCGCTGGCGGCTCAGCCTCGGCGACGAAGACCTCACCGACGCCGAGGTCACCGCTCTCGCGGAGGCCAAGCGACCGCTGGTGCGGCTGCGGGGGAAATGGGTCAAGGTCGACGCGCGCCTGCTCGCCAAGGTGCGCGCCCACCGCGCGAAGAAGCTGTCCGGAGCCGAGGCGCTGGCCGCGGCGCTCACCGGCGAACTGGAGCTGGACGGCGAAAAGATCGAGTTCACCGCACCGTCGGCGGTGACGGGGCTGCTCCAGCGGATCCGGGAAAGCGCGGCGGAACCGATCGAGCAGCCCGCGGAGCTGAAGGCCACCCTGCGGCCCTATCAGAAGGCGGGTCTGGCTTGGCTCGCGACGATGACCGGGCTCGGTCTCGGCGCCTGCCTCGCCGACGACATGGGGCTCGGCAAGACGATCCAGCTCATCTCCCTGCACCTGCACCGCCGTCCCCTCGGCGAGGGCCCCACCCTGGTCCTGTGCCCGACGTCGCTGCTGGGCAACTGGGAACGCGAGTTCGCCCGGTTCGCGCCGGGCATCCCGGTACGCCGGTTCCACGGCGGTGGTCGGCATCTCGACGAGGTCGCGCCGGACGAGGTCGTGCTCGCCACGTACGGCGTCCTCCGCCGGGATCGCGAGACACTGTCCGAAGTGGACTGGGGGATGATCGCCGCCGACGAGGCGCAGCACGTCAAGAACCCGCTTTCGGTCACCGCCAAGGAGCTTCGGAAGATCCCGGCCGCCGCGAAGGTCGCGCTGACCGGCACGCCGATGGAGAACCGGCTCACCGAGCTCTGGTCCATTGTGGACTGGACGACGCCTGGGCTGCTCGGCTCGCTCGAAGGGTTCCGCCGCAAGGTGGCCCGCCCGATCGAGCGCGACCGTGACGTCGCCGCCACCGAACGCCTCGCCACGACCGTGCGCCCGTTCCTGTTGCGCCGCAAGAAGACCGACCCGGACATCGCCCCCGAGCTCCCGCGCAAGACCGAGACCGACCGGTTCGTCCCGCTCACCGCCGAGCAGACGACGCTGTACGAGGCCGTGGTCCGGGAGAACCTCGCGATGATCCGCGAGCTCGACGGGGTGGCGCGGCGCGGGCAGGTGCTCAAACTGCTCACCGAGCTCAAGCAGATCTGCAACCATCCGGCGCAGTACCTCAAGGAGCCGGGGGTGCTGCACGGCCGGTCCGGGAAGCTGGCCGCGTTCGAGGAGCTGCTCGACGTCATCCTCGACGAGGGCGACAGCGTGCTCGTGTTCAGCCAGTACGTCCAGTTGTGCCGTCTGCTGGAGAAACGCCTCGCGGAACGCGGGCTGCCGACGATGCTGCTGTCCGGGTCGAGCACGCCCCAGGTCCGGGAGGACATGGTCGCCCGGTTCCAGGCGGGCGAGGTGCCGGTGTTCCTGCTTTCGCTCAAGGCGGGCGGTGTCGGGCTCAACCTGACCAAGGCCACCCACGTGATCCACTACGACCGCTGGTGGAACCCGGCGGTCGAGGACCAGGCCACCGACCGCGCGTACCGGATCGGGCAGGACCGGCCGGTCCAGGTGCACCGGCTGATCGCGGAGGGCACGCTCGAGGAGCGCATCGCCAGGGTGCTGGAGACCAAACGCGGCCTGGCGGACGCGGTCATCGGCGCGGGCGAGAACTGGATCACCGAACTGTCCGACGACGAGCTCGCCGATCTCGTCCGGCTCGGGGAGCCCTGATGCCCGGTGTGACAGGACGGAAACGGCGTACCTTCGGCAACACGTGGTGGGGCAAGGCGTGGGTCGAGGCCCTGGAGGAACGCGCCAAACTCGATCCGAACCGGCTGCCGCGCGGGCGGACGTACGCGCGCAAGGGCACGGTCAGCAAGCTCACGGTCGGCGCGGGCGAGGTGACGGCGTGGGTGCAGGGCAGCCGGGCGGTGCCGTACCGGGTGACCATCCACATGCGGGCGTTCACCGATTCGCAGTGGGAGAGCCTGCTCGGCATGGTCGGCTCCCGGCTCGGGCACGTCGCGGCCCTGCTCGACGGCGAGCTGCCCGGCGAACTGGCCGAGGACGCGCGAGCCGCCGGCGCGGACCTGCTGCCCGGCCCCGGGGATCTGCGCCCGAAGTGCTCCTGTCCCGACAGCGCGAACCCGTGCAAGCATGTCGCCGCGGTGTACTACCTGGTCGCGGACGAGGTCGACGCCGATCCGTTCGTGCTGTTCCTGCTGCGCGGCAGGCCGAGGGAGGCCGTGCTGGCGGAGCTGCGGTCGCGCCGAGCTCCCGCGAGCACGCCGGGCAAGCGGGTGCGCGCCCCCGCCGCGCCCGGAGTGGATCCGAAACGCGCGTACACCCGGCGGATCGCCGCGCTCCCGCCGCGCCCGGCCGTCCCCGCCACGGTCGGGCCACCCGCGGTCCTCGACCTCGACCCGCCGCACCGCACCGGCTGGAGCGGTGAGATGTTCGTCGAACTGGCGGCCGACGCCGCCGCGAGGGCCTGGGAACTGCTGGTCATGGGGCCCGAGCGCGAGGTGGAGCTGTCGTTCGAGGAAGACCTCGCTCGCCGCGCGGCGGCGAGCGACCCCGATGTGGTCGCCGAACTCGCCGAGGCGGCCGGTGTCGCGGTGCGGGATCTGGCTCTCTGGGCGCAGGCCTGGCGTGAGGCGGGCCGGGGCGGGATGGCGGTGGTCCGGGAGGCGTGGCGGCCTGGGCAGGCACCGCTCGCCCAGGCCAGGGCGGACCTCGCCGAATCGGGGCTGCCGGGGACGCCGAAGACCTGGCGGAACCGGATCACCCAGGGCGACCTGCAACTGCGCTACGGCCGGGACGAACGGTGGTACCGCTTCGTGCGCGACGGCGAAGGCTGGCGAGTCGACGGCCCGTCCTCCGCCCGCCCGACCGACGTGATCTACCCGCCCTGACCCTCGTGTCCCGGTCGGAAGTGCTGCCGCGAAAGCCACTTTCGCGACGTCTGGTGTCCCGAAAGTGGCTTTCGCGACGCCCGGTGGAGAGCGTTGGGGCCGCCCCGGACCCACGCTTAGCCGCGCCGGCCCAACCTCGCACCACGGCGACAACCGACACTCACGACTCGCTGGACCGGCGCCGCCAGGTGCGGTAGCTCCACTCCAGGAACCGTTCCACCCCGCGCACGACGTGGGCACTGCGGATCGAGGGGAAGACGTCGAAGGCGTGCTGCGCCCCGGAGATCTCCGCGTACGCGACCTCACGCCGGGACTTGTCCCGCAGGCGCCGCACGAATTCGCGGGCCTCGCCCACCGGCACCAGCGAGTCGTGGACGCCGTGGATGACGAAGAACGGCGGCGCGTCCTCGGTGATCCGGTCCAGCGGTGACGCCGCGATGTAGTCGTTGAGGAAGTTCTCCGGATCCCGGTCCGCCTCGAAGACGTGCCGGGCGATCAGCGTCTTCAGCCGGGCCTGGCTGGAGCGCCGTCCGCTGGTGGCGGCGAAGTCGTACACGCCGTAGTGCGGCGCGCACGCCTGGATGCTCGTGTCGGCTTCGGTGAAGCCGGGCTGCAACGCCGGGTCGTTCGCGGTCAGTGCCAGCAGCGCGGCGAGATGCCCGCCCGCGGAGCCGCCGGTGACAGCGACGAACGACGGGTCGCCGCCGTAGGACTCGGCGTTGTCCCGGATCCAGGCCAGCGCGCGTTTCGCCGCGACGATATGCGCGGGCCAGCGGGCGGCGGGGGAGAGCGGGTAGTTGATCGCGATGCAGATCCAGCCGCGTTTGGCCATGTGCAGCATCAGCGGCAGGCCCTGCTGGTCCTTGTTGCCGATCACCCAGGCGCCACCGTGCACCTGGAGCAGGATCGGCGCGCCGGTGACCGGTTCGCGCGGGGTGTAGACGTCGAGCAGGAACCGCTTCCCGCCGGGCGCGTAGGCGATGTTGCGGGTCCGGCGCACCGCCGGGTCGCGCATGCGGAACGGCATGGCCAGCTGGCCCCACGGCGTCGCGAGGTCGGTCGGGCTCGGCGGGTGCTCGAGTTCGTCGATGTAGGCCTTGCCGATGCCTTCGGTGAGCGCGGTCTCGATCTCGTCGCGGGCCCGCTGGGACTGCGCGATCAGGGTGCCGAGCCCGGCCGCCGACGCCGCCGCGAGGGCGAGCCCGGCCTTGCTCGAACCGCCCCGGTGCCGGGCGACATGGGCCGCGACGTCGGCCGCGGTGAGCGCGAGCAGATGCGGCGCGAGCTCCCCGGTGAGCCAGCCCGCGAAGAACGCCGGGATCGCCGTGCGCGCACCTCTCGGCGGCTTCAGCGCGTTCGCGGTGAGCGCGAGCTGGAGGGCCTGGCGGACGACGAAACTCGGCTGCATGGGCACCGATCCTACCGCCGGGTGACCGCCTAGAACGGGTTGCAAAGTTCACTTAAGGTGCTTCTCATGCAGAGATTGAGCGGTCTGGACGCGAGTTTCCTCTACCTGGAGACACCGGCCCAGGTGCTGCACATATGCGGGCTGCTCACCGTGGACGGTTCGACCATGCCCGGCGGCTACGATTTCGAACGCTTCAAGGAGAAGCTGGCCGAACGGGTCGAGCTGATCCCGGCGTTCCGGCGCAAACTGCACAATCCACTCTGGAATCTGGCGCATCCGGTCTGGGTCGAGGACGAGGACTTCGACCTCGAAGCCCACGTTCACCGGATCGGCGTACCCGCGCCCGGCGACCGGCGGGAACTGGCCGCACTCTGCGCCCACATCGCGGGACAACGACTGGACCGCGCGCAGCCGCTCTGGCAGTTGTACGTCATCGAAGGCCTGGCCGGCGGCGAGGTCGCGGTCCTGCTGAAGATGCATCACGCCAGCGTCGACGGGGTCGGCGGTGCCAGCCTGATCAGCTACCTCGCCGGGCTCGAGCCGGACGCCCCGCCGCCGGAGGTCGCGAAGGACGAACGCGACAACGCGGGCGTTCCCGGCAGGCGCGCGCTGTTCGGTTCCGGGCTGACGTCGTTCGTGAAACGGCCGGTCGAGCTCGTGAAGCTGCTGCCCGACCTGTTCGAACTCGTGCCGAGATGGCTGGGTAAAGCGTTGCAGGGCAAGGGAATGCCGGTCCCGTTCACGGCGCCGCGCACGTCGTTCAACGGGACGATCACCGCGCACCGCAGCGTCGCCTACGCCTCTCTCGATCTCGACGACGTCAAGCAGGTCAAGGACGCCTTCGGGGTCACCGTCAACGACGTCGTCCTCGCCGTGGTTTCCGGCGCGCTGCGGCAGTTCCTGCGCGACCGGGGCGAACTGCCGGAGGATCCGCTGGTGGCGACCGTGCCGGTGTCGGTGCACGGCCGGACCGAACGCGAGCACGGCAGCAACAAGGTCTCGGCGTTCTTCGCCTCATTGCCGACCCATCTCGACGATCCCGCCGCGCGCGTGTTCATGCTCGCGGAATCCAACCGGCTGTCGAAGGACCATCACCACACCATCGACGCCGACATGCTCCAGGACTGGGCGCAGTTCTCGGCGGCGACGATGTTCGGCCTCGCGGTGCGCGCGTATTCCGCGCTGCGCCTGGCCGAACGGCATCCGGTGGTGCACAACCTGGTGGTCTCCAACGTGCCGGGGCCGCCGATGCCGCTGTACCTGCTGGGCTGCCGGGTCACCGGGCTCTACCCGCTCGGCCCGGTGTTCCACGGCGCCGGGCTCAACGTCACCGTGCTGTCCAACGCGGGGAGGGTCGACGTCGGCCTGCTCGGCGCGCGCGAACTCACCGGCGACCTGTGGCCGCTCGCCGACCACTTCCCCGACGCGCTCGCGGAACTGCTCAAAGCCACCTCCTAGATCCCCACCCCTTGCCGTCACGGCTCCTTCCGGTTAAGACTAGAACAGGTTTCAATATTGTGCCCGTTCGCCCCGGTGAGGAGCCAGTGTGGACTTCCAGTTCGACGAGACGCAGACCGAGGTCACCGCGCTGGCCGCGCGCGTCCTCGGCAAGGAGCGCGAGCCCGCGGACACGTGGCGCGCGCTGGCCGACGCCGGTCTGCTCGCCCTGGCGCTGCCCGCCGAACTCGGCGGTGACGGCCTGGGCGTCGCCGAAGTCGCCTTGGTGCTGACCGAACTCGGGCGCGTCGCCTCGCCGACACCCGCGCTGGCGTCGCTAGCGTTCGGCGTCCTGCCGGTCACCGCGCTGGGCGGGCCCGATCAGCGTTCGGCGTTGCTCCCGTCGGTCGCCGCGGGCGAAGCCGTGCTCACCGCGGCACTGCACGAGCCTTCCGCGCCGTTCACCACCCGGCCCGCGACGGTCGCGGAGTCGGCCGGGGACTGGCGCCTCAGCGGCGTCAAGGTCGGCGTGCCGTTCGCGGCGGAGGCGACGCGGATCCTGACGCCCGCCTCGATGCCGGGCGGTACCGGTGTCTTCCTCGTCGATCCCCACGCGGACGGCGTGACGCTGACGCCCACGAGAACCTCTTCCGGCACACCGGATTACACGATGACGCTCGATTCGGTGACCGTCACCGACGCCGATCTCCTCAACGGGCACGGCCCCGGCGAGTCGATCGCGACGCTGCACCGGTTCGCGCTCGCGGGCGCCGTGGCGTTCGGCGACGGGCTGCTCGCCGGCGCGCTCGCGCTGACCACGAAACACGTCGGCGAACGTGAGCAGTTCGGGCGGCCGCTGGCGGCGTTCCAGGCGGTGGCGCAACAGATGGCGGACGTCTACGTCGCCTCGCGGACGGTCCAGCTGGCCGCGCGGTCGGCGGTCTGGCGGCTCGCGGCGGGGCTCGACGCCGAGGCGGAACTCGACATCGCGGCCTACTGGCTGGCGGAGGAGGCGCCCGCGGCGTTGGCCGTCTGCCATCACCTGCACGGCGGGATCGGCGTGGACGAAACGTATCCACTGCACCGGTTCTCGTCGGCGGTCAAGGATCTGGGACGAACGCTCGGCGGCGCCACGCATCGGCTGGCCGGCCTGGGCGAACTGGTGGCGGGGTGAACCGATGCTGATCGAACTGACCGCGGCGCAACACCAACTGCGCTCCGAACTGCGAAAGTACTTCGCCGGGCTGGTGAGCGCCGACGAGCGGCGAGCGATGCTGCGGGAGCGGCACGGCCCGGTGTACCGCGAGATCGTGCGGAGGATGGGCCGCGACGGCTGGCTCGGCGTCGGCTGGCCGGAACAGTACGGCGGCCGGGGGTTCGGCGAGATCGAGCAGCACCTCTTCGTCGACGAGGCCGCCCGCGCCGACGTCCAGCTGCCGTCGGTGACCTTGCAGACCGTCGGGCCCACGCTTCAGGCGTACGGCACCGAGGAACAGAAATCGCTGTTCCTGCCCAAGATCCTCGCCGGTGAAGTGCATTTCGCCATCGGCTACACCGAACCCGACGCGGGAACGGACCTCGCGGCGTTGCGCACGACAGCGGTGCGCGAGGGGGACGAATACGTCGTCAACGGCCAGAAGATCTTCACCACCGGCGCGCACGACGCCGACTACATCTGGCTCGCCGTCCGCACCGCGCCGGACGCGCCGAGGCACAAGGGGATGTCGATCCTCATCATGGACACCCGCGATCCGGGCTATTCGTGGACGCCGATCATCACCTGCGACGGCGCGCACCACGTGAACGCCACCTACTACTCGGACGTCCGCGTGCCCGCGAACATGCTGGTGGGCAAGGAGAACGAGGGCTGGCGGCTGATCACCACGCAGCTGAACCACGAACGCGTCATGCTCGGCCCCGCCGGGCGGATCGGTGGTCTCCACGACCGCGTCCGCGACTGGGCGGCGTCCAGGAAGGCGCCGGACGGGACACCGTTGCTCCAGCTACCCGACGTGCGGGCCGTGCTCGCGGAAACCCTGGCGACCGCCCGGGTCAACGAACTGCTGAACTGGCAGGTCGCGGCGTCGTCGGCGAGCGGACCGGTGGCGGTGGCCGACGCGTCGGCCACCAAGATCTTCGGTTCCGAACGTATCCAGCGGCTGGCGAGGAGACTGGAGGAGATCGTGGCGCGACACGGCGACCAGGCCGACGCCGAAACCGCGGAACTGGCGCTGTGGCTGGACGTGGTGGCCAAACGCAATCTGGTGCTCACCTTCGGCGGCGGGGTCAACGAGATCCAGCGAGAGCTGATCGCCACCGCCGGACTCGGACTGCCGAGGGTGCCGCGATGAGCATCCAGGAAGCCGCCGAACGCATCGCCGCGCGCGGGGAATCCGCGCCGAGGGCCGCGCGCGACGCGGTCAACCAGGCGATGGTGAACAACTGGGTCGAAGCCATCGGCGACCGCAATCCGGTGTACGTGGACGAAGAGTTCGCCGCCAAGAGCGTCCACAAGGGACTCGTCGCGCCGCCCGCGATGGCGCAGGTGTGGACGATGGGCGGGCTGCACTGGACGAGGGCGTCGGACGACCCGCTCGGCGCGATGATGGAGGTGCTCGACGAAGCCGGGTTCACCTCGGTCGTCGCGACGAACTCCGAGCAGAACTACTTCCGCTATCTCCGTCACGGTGAACGGGTCGAAGCGACCGCGAAACTCGAAAGTGTCGTCGGGCCGAAGCGGACCGCGCTGGGCGATGGCTGGTTCGTGACGACGAAGACCACCTGGTACGTCGGTGACGAGGCCGTCGCGGACATGGTGTTCCGGGTGCTGAAGTTCCGTCCGCCGGGCGCCGAGCCCGCCAAGGCGGCCGCGCCCGTGTTGCGGCCGGTGATCAGCAAGGACACCGAATTCTTCTGGTCGGGCCTGCGTGACGGGGAACTGCGGATCCAGCGGTGGGGCGAGACCCTGCGGCATCCGCCCGGCCCGATGCCCCCGGACGGCGACTTCGACGCGAAGCCGGACTACGTCGTCGCGTGCGGACGGGGAACCGTCTACAGCTACGTGGTGCACCACCATCCGAAGGTGCCCGGCAAGGATCTGCCGTTCGTGGTCGCGCTCGTCGAGCTGGAGGAAGGTGTCCGGGTGATGGGCGAGCTGCTCGACGCCGATCCGGAAACCGTCCACATCGGACTTCCGGTGGAGGCCGCCTTCGTGAAGATCGACGAGGAACTGACGTTGCCCGCTTGGAGGGTCGCGCGATGAAGGACTGTTCGGTCGGCACCGAGCTGCCGCCACTGAAGATCGAGGCGACCCCCACGTTCGTGGTGAGCACCGCGCTGGCGACGCGGGACTTCCAGGACGTCCACCACGATCGCGACGCCGCCGTCCAGCGCGGGTCCAAGGACATCTTCCTCAACATCCTCACCGACACCGGCTTGGTGCAACGATTCGTCACCGACTGGGCGGGGCCGGAGGCGTTCGTACGCTCGATCAAGATCCGGCTCGGCGTGCCCTGTTACGCCTACGACACGCTGACCTTCACCGGGCGGGTCACGGAACGGGACGGCGACGACGTGGTGGTCGCGGTGTCCGGTGTGGACAGTCTCGGCGAGCACGTCGTCGGAACCGTGGCGATCACGCTGGGAGGCGAGTGATGACCCTGTCCGGACGGGCGGCCATCGCCGGGATCGGTGCCACGGAGTTCTCGAAGGATTCCGGACGCAGCGAGCTTCGGCTGGCGGCGGAAGCGGTTTCGAGCGCGCTGAAGGACGCCGGGCTCGCTCCGTCCGATGTGGACGGTCTGGTGTCGTTCACCATGGACGGCAACAGCGAGATCGCCGTCGCGCGGGAACTCGGCATCCCCGAACTCAAGTTCTTCAGCCGGATCCACTACGGCGGCGGGGCCGCGGCCGCGACCGTGCAACAGGCCGCGATGGCCGTCGCGACCGGGGTCGCGGACGTCGTCGTCGCGTACCGGGCGTTCAACGAACGGTCCGGCATGCGGTTCGGCCAGGTGTCCTCGGCCGCGGCGGGGCAGGTGAACTCCTCCGGCGTCGACAACGCGTTCCACTACCCGATGGGGATCGCGACCCCGGCCGCGACCGTGGCCATGCTCGCCCGGCGGTACATGCACGAGTACGGCGCGACCAGCGAGGACTTCGGCCGGGTGGCCGTCGTCGACCGCGCCCGCGCGGCGACCAACCCCAAGGCCTGGTTCTACGGAAAGCCGATCACGCTCGAAGAGCATCAGGCCTCCCGCTGGGTCGCCGAGCCGTTGCACCTGCTGGACTGCTGCCAGGAGAGCGACGGCGGGGTCGCCCTGGTCGTCGTCAGTGCCGAGCGGGCGCGCGACCTGCCGCACCGGCCCGCCGTGATCGCGGCGGCCGCGCAGGGGAGCGGGCCGGACCAGTACGTGATGACCAGCTACTACCGCGACGATCTCCCGGCGCTGCCCGAAATGGGGGTGGTGGGGCGGCAACTCTGGGAGCAGTCCGGGTTGGGTCCCGGCGACATGGACCTCGCCGTGCTGTACGACCACTTCACCCCTTATGTCCTGATGCAGCTGGAAGAACTCGGCTTCTGCGGGAAGGGCGAGGCCAAGGACTTCATCGGCGGCGGCACGCTGGAGCTCGACGGGAAACTCCCGCTCAACCCGCACGGCGGACAACTGGGGGAGGCCTACATCCACGGGATGAACGGCATCGCCGAGGGGGTCCGGCAGCTCCGCGGCGACGCCGTCAACCAGGTCGGCGGGGCGTCGCGCGTGCTGGTGACCGCCGGCACCGGCGTACCCACGAGCGGATTGGTCCTGACCGCGGGCTGACATCACCTCAATGCCCGATGGTGTACTAGAGCGGTACCTGCCACGGTGAAGGGGTTACCGGCCGGGAGGTGCCATGTCTGGACCAATCGTCGTCGCGTGGACCCTGACCGCGGTGTTCGCCGCGCTCGTCCTGCCCTGCGTGCTGAGACTGGTCCGGCTGGACTACGGCAGGCAGGGCGCGGCGGTCCGCAACGGCGACCTGGCCGAACTGCTGCTCGTCGTCGCGATGGTCGCGATGCTGTCCCCGGTCGGCGGCCCGATCCCGGCGGCGGGCTGGCAGGCGGTGCTGGCGCTGACCGCGGGCTGGTTCGCCGTCTCGTGGTGGAAGGGGCGGCGGTCGGGGCACACCTCGTGCGGGCACCACGCCGTCTCCGCCACCGCGATGCTGTTCATGGTGACGTTCATGCCGCACAGTGACGTCACCCATGGTCCGTGGCTGGTGATGTCCGGCCCCGGCGCCACCTCGGCACTGTGGCTTTCGCTGATCTTCGGTGCCGTGGCCGCGTATTTCGCGGCGGACGCCGTGCGCGCCGGATTGCTCGCGGCGCGGGGCGGCGGCGATGGCCAGATGTCGCGGCGGGTGTGCCGGGTGATCATGGGACTGGGGATGGGTTACATGCTGCTGGGCGCGGCGGTCTGACGTCTCGGGGGTGTGTTGCGAAAGCCACTTTCGCAACGCCCGCGCAGACGGTACAGATCAGGCGTGCGGGACGCGGCGCACGACACCGGCCTCCGCGGTGCCCGCCTCGGGCAGACCGTCGGCCGGGTTCTCCGCGGCCCACTTGCGGGCGTCGGCGATGTCCTTGTTCAGCGCGACGATCAGCGCTTCCGACGACGGGTACGCCTCCTGCTCGCGCAGGTGATGGCCGAGCCACACGGTCAGGACCTCGCCGTAGAGGTCGCCGCTGAAGTCCAGCAGGTGCGCCTCGACGAGCCGGTAGCCGTCCGCGCCGTAGTAGGTCGGCCGCCTGCCGACCGAGACCGCCGCCGCGATCCGGGTGCCGTCGGCACGTTCGGCCCAGCCCGCCCACACTCCGTCGCCGACTTGGCCGTCTTGGTCGCGCAGCGCGATGTTGGCGGTCGGGAAGCCCAGTTCCCTGCCGCGCTGATCGCCCTTCTCCACCTGGCCACGGACCACGAAGTACTCCGCCGTCATGCCGCTCCCGTCCCCTGCCGTCACGAAAGCCATGAATACCATGCCTCGCGGCCGGGGTCGACCGCCGCTCACGCCGCGGGAGCCGTCCACTGTGTACTGAATCACGTGGTGACGAGCCGGTACCCCAGGTCGAGTTCCGTCCGGCCGAGCAGGCCGACGTGATGCCGGTGCCAGTGCCCGTCCGCGAGATCGGCGCGCAGCCGCTCGACGGCCGTCGCGACGACGTTCCGGTCCAGCAGCGCCACCCCGGACATCCCCGCGCGCACACGCTCGGACAGGTAGGCCTCCGGCCTGCGCCAATACGCGCCGAGGAACCCGTCGACGCAGTCCGACGGCACCGGCAGGGGAGCCACCGTGGGAGTCTGCCCGGCCGCGGTCAGTTCCTCGACGACCCGGTCGAGGCAGGCCAGCCTGCTCTCGTGTTCGGCGATCTCCGGCAGGTAGTCCCGCACCAGCCAGAACCGGGCGAACACCGCCTGATCCCAGGTCACGATCACCTGGCGGCGGGACACGCGTCGCAGCTCGGCCAGCCCGGCGGTCACGTCGGTCCAGTGGTGCACGGTCAGCACCGCCAGGGCGGCGTCGAAGGCGCCGTCGGGGAAGGGGAGCCCTTCCGCGCACGCCTGCACGGCCGGGGCCGCGGTGGACGGGCGCTGCGCGATCATCCGCCGCGACGGCTCGACGGCCACCACGTCGCGGTCTTCCGGCTCGTAGGAACCGGCTCCGGCCCCGACGTTGACCACCGAGCGCGCGTCGCCGAGAGCGGCGGTGACGGCGGCGGCGATGCGGGGATCCGGGCGTCTCGATCGCGCGTAGTCCCGGCCGAGTTCGGCATACGGGTCCGAGATCAAGGGGCGCACCTGCCCGAGTCTAGCCAGAGCCGCTACCTGCGGGAACGAGGATTCAGTCTGTCGTGGTCAAGAAAGTGTCGGAAAGGACCGGTGCCTCGTCCCGGTCCGGTGCCGTGGTGGTGATCACCAGCCCGGCCGGCTCGCGCCAGACCCGGGTCCGCAGTGGCTCGCCGGGGAAGACGACGCCGGCGAACTTGGCCGAGAACGACGCGACGCGGGCGGTGTCGCCGTCGAGGAATTCGTCGGTGACGGCCTTCGCGATGACGCCGTAGGTGCACAGGCCGTGCAGGATCGGCTTGTCGAACCCGGCCGCCGCGGCGAACGCGGGATCGGCGTGCAGGGGGTTGCGGTCCCCGCAGAGCCGGTAGAGCAGCGCCTGCTGCGGCAACGTCGGCGTGTCGATGACCGCGTCCGGCTCCCGCGACGGGAGCTCGACGCGGTCGGACGGGCCGCGTTCGCCGCCGAAACCCCCTTCGCCACGGGCGAAGATGCTCGACCGCAGTGTCCACAATGGAGTGCCGGTCGAGTCGGTGGCGACCGTCTCGTTCACGATCACGGCCGCCTTGCCCTTGTCGAAGACGTCGACGATCCGCGTGCGCGCCACGGCCTTCCCCGACGTCGGGATGGGCCGGTGCGCGATCACCTCCTGCTTGCCGTGCAGCACTTTCCCGAGGTCCACCTCGACACCGGGGAACGAGACCGCGGGCGGCTCGAACACGCGCAGGTTCGCCGCCACGGTGGCGAACGTCGGCAGCACCTGGAGGCCGTCCTCGTAGGTGTAGCGCAGTTCGCGCGGGCTCATCGGGTCCGCGCCGGCGCCCAGCGCCAGGTGGTAGAGCTGCACGTCGGACGCGGTCCAGGCGAAGCTCACCTCGCCGAGGTCGGCGCCGATCGCGACCGAGGGATCGATGGGCACGGAAAGCTCCTACTCGTAGGTGACGGTGACGTCGTCGGTCAGCGGCAGGGACTGGCACGCCAGCACGATGCCTTCGGCGATGTCGTCGCCGTCGAGGACCTCGTTGTTCAGCATCTTCACCTCGCCGGAGGTGACCCGGCAGGCGCAAGCGCTGCACTGGCCCTCGCGGCACGAGTACGGCGCGTCGAAACCCTTTTCCAGCAACAGGTCCAGCAGTTTCGTGCGGCGCGGCCAGGTGAGCTTCTTCGTCTCGCCGTCGAGGGTGACCTCGACCGACGCGGGGGTCTCGGCCTCTTCGGCGGCGACGGGTTCGGCCACCTCGAACGGGTTCCCGCCCAGGGAAAGAAACCGCTCCAGGTGGATCCGCTTGCGCGGCAGCCCGAGGTCCTTGAGCACCGTGCGCGCGGCGTCCATGAACGGCCCCGGGCCGCAGATGAACGCTTCGTGCGCGGAGTACGGCGCCACCAGCGCGCGCAGGTGCGCCTCCGTCGGCAGTCCTTGCAGGCTCTCCAGCCAGTGCACGACGACCAGCCGGTCGGAGTACCGGGCGGCGAGATCCGCCAGTTCCCGGGCGAAGATCACCGAACCTTCGTCCCGATTGGCGTACAGCAGCACCACCTTACCGGTGCCGTGCTCCAGCGCGGACTTGAGGATCGACATCACCGGCGTGATACCGCTGCCGCCCGCGAGCAACAGGAAGTCTTCATCGAGCGACGCGGGGCTGAACACCCCGGCCGGCGGCAGCACCTGGACCTCCTGGCCGGCCCGCAGGTTGTCGCAGAGCCAGTTCGACCCGTAACCGTCGGCGGTGCGCTTGACGGTGACCTGCACCCGGCCCTCGTGCGGCGCGCTGGAGAGCGAGTAGCAGCGGGCCACCGACCCGGTCCGGTCGCTCGGCACGCGCAGCGTGAGGAACTGCCCTGGGGTGTAAGCGAAAACGGAGGCGTGCTCGGCCGGGATCTCGAACACGATCGACCGCGCGTCGGCCGTCTCGGTGATCACCTCGGCCACGGTCACGGTGACGGGACCGCTCATTCGGGCACCTCCAGCAGGCCGTCCTTCAACGCGGCGTCGATGCTGTCGCTGAGATTGCCGCAGGTGTCGAGCAACGCCGTCTGCGCCCCGGACGCCTTCTGTTCGGCGAACACCGGGCAGCTCCGGGACGCGTCACTCGTCCACTGGATGCTGGTGTGCTGCATGCTGTTCTTCTTGACCAGCACGCACGTCCCGCAGGCGCGGCAGCTCAGCGGCCGCAGCCCGGCGGTGAGGAATTCGACGGTCTCGGGCTTCACACCCCGGCCTCTTCCGCCTGCTGCCGTGCCAGGTTGTCGGCCACCTCCGCCGCCCAGACCTCGTTGGCGCGGCTGGTGTCCACTTCGAACTCGAACCGCCGCGTCATGTCCTCGGTGACGTCGGCCGCGTCCACATAGAACTGGTCGTACCAGCGGCGCAGCTGATAGACCGGCCCGTCCTCTTCGCACAGCAACGGGTTGTCGATGCGGGTCTTGTTGCGCCAGATCTCGACGTCCTGCAGGAAGCCGACGCCGATGCCCTTGGCGAACTTCCCGGCGATCTTGTCCGCGTGCTCGTCCGAGACGCCCTCGAACTTCTTCACGCTCACGCCCCACTGCAGCACGAACGAGTTCTCGGTGACCGGGTAGTGGCAGTTGATCAGCACGTTCTCGATCTCGAAACCCTGGTACGTGTTGAGCAGCTTGTTGATCATGTACGACGGCCCGAAGTACGACGCCTCCGACCGCAGCAGGTTCTCTTCGCCGCCGTAGTTCGACGCCATTCCCTTGTCCGGGCGGCCCTTCGTGTTCAGGTACTGCGTGGCGATATGCCCCTCGAACACGTTCTTGAAGTAGGTCGGGAAGGCGTAGTGGATGTAGAAGAAGTGCGCCATGTCGACCATGTTGTCGATGATCTCGCGGCAGTTGGAACCCTCGATGAGCACCGAGTCCCAGGTCCAGTTGCTCCACTCGCCGGTGAAGATGCCCTCGATCCGCGGGATGACGACGTCCTCGGGCGGCGGGTTGCCTTCCGGGTCGTGCCAGACGAACAGCTGCTTGTTCTCCTCCAGCACCTGCCACGACTTCGTGCGCGCCCGCAGCGGAACCCGTTTGGCGTAGGGGATCGAGACGCATTTGCCGTTGCCGTTCCAGCGCCAGTCGTGGAACGGGCAGGCGATCTCGTCACCCTTGACCTCACCCTGGGTGAGGTCGCCGCCCATGTGGCGGCAGTACCCGTCGAGCACGTTCAGCTTGCCGGACGAATCGGCGAAGACCACCAGTTTCGTCCCGAACGCCGTGATGGCGTGCGGCTTCCCGTCGCGGAACGACTCGGCGAGGCCGAGACAGTGCCACCCGCGCGCGAACCGCGTGGGGGGCGCGCCCGCGTCGATCTGCCGTACGGATTCCGTCGTCATCGGCTGCCTCCCGCTTTGGTGTGATCTTGCTGCGCGAGGTGCTCGGCCGCAAGGTAGCCGAACACCATCGCCGGGCCGATCGTCGCGCCGGGGCCCGCGTAGGTGCGGCCCATCACCGCCGCGCTCGTGTTGCCCGCCGCGTAAAGCCCTTCGATCACCGACCCGTCCTCGCGCAGGACGCGCGCGTGCGGGTCGATCCTCAATCCGCCCTTGGTGCCCAGGTCGCCGGGCACGATCTTCACCGCGTAGTACGGCGCGACGTCCAGCGGGCCCAGGCTCGGGTTGGGCTTGTTCCGCGGGTCGCCGTAGTAGTGGTCGTACGCGCTGCGCCCGCGGTGGAAGTCTTCGTCCACGCCGCTCTTCGCGAAGCCGTTGAACCGGCGCACGGTGGCTTCCAGCGCGTCGGCCGGCACCTCGATCCGTTCGGCGAGTTTCGCGACGGTGCTCGCTTTGACCGCGATGCCCGCTTTGAACCAGCGGCCGGGCAGCGGCTGCCGCGGGCCGAGGCCGGTGAACATGTACCGGTTGCGGTTGCGCTGGTCGAACACCAGCCAGGTCGGAATGTTCGCGCCGGGGCCGTCACCGTCGCCGTACATCGCGTGCACGGCTTCGACGTACGGCGCAGATTCGTTCACGAAGCGTTCGCCCCGTGCGTTGACCATGAGGCAGCCCGGCCGCGACCGTTCGGCGAGCGCGAACCACGGGCCGCCGGTGAGCGGGATGGACGGGCCCCACCAGGCGTCGTCCATCAGGTCGACGGCCGCGCCGAGTTTGAGCCCGGCGTCGATCGCGTCGCCGGTGTTGGCCTCGGCGCCTACGGTCCACTCCGTACCGATGGGCGCGCGCTGGTACTTGACCCGCATCTCTTCGTTGCGCTCGAACCCGCCCGCGCCGAGGACGACGCCGAGCCGCGCGCGGATCGTCTTTTCCTCACCCTCATGGCGGACCACGACGCCGGTCACCCGGTCGCCTTCGCTCTTGAGGTCCACCAGGGGTGTGTTCAGCCAGACGGGGACATCCGCCCGGCGAAGACCTTCACGCAGACCGGCCGCAAGCGCTTGCCCCATGGAAAGCAGCCGCTGACGGCGGACCCGGCCGGCCAGCCAGCGCCCGCCGAGACTCAGCACGCGGAGGACGCCGCGCGGATGCCGGGCGAGCAGGCTCAGCCACCGGTAGTCCGCCTGGGTGATCGGGGCGCCGAGCGGGGGAGCGCTGTACGGCGGCTCCAGATTCGCCAGCTCCGGGCCGAGCAGGTTGCCGTCGAGCGCGGCCGGCTCCACCGACCGTCCGCCCGCGCGCCCGCCGGGGGCTTCCGGGTGGTAGTCCGAGTAGCCGCGGACCCAGCGGAAGCGCAACGGCGTCTTGTCGCAGACGAAGGACAGCACCTCGGGGCCGCGGTCGAGGAAGGCCGACCGGAGTTCGGCGGGGACGACGTCACCGACGATCGCTTCGAGGTACTCGCGTGCCCGTTCCGGGGACTCCTCGATCCCGGCCGCCCGCAGCGCGTGGTTACCGGGGATCCAGACGCCGCCGCCGGAGCGCGCCGTCGAACCGCCGAAGTGGGCGGCCTTCTCCACGACCAGGACCTCGAGTCCCCGGTGGGCTGCGGACAGTGCGGCGGTCATCCCGGCGGCACCACTGCCGACCACGATCACGTCGTACTCCATACGCCCCTCACCTGAAACACGTTGTAGGAAGCATGTAGCAGCATCCGCGCTGCTCCAGTCACCATAGACGAGAACGTGTTCTAGTTCTAGGGTGGGGGCATGGACTCCCTCGTCGCGGATGTGGTGATCGTGGGTTTCGGTGCGGCCGGCGCCTGTGCGGCGATCGAGGCCGCCGACGCCGGTGCCCGGGTACTGGTGCTGGACCGCTTCTCCGGCGGTGGCGCTAGCGCGGTCAGTGGTGGTGTCGTCTACGCCGGGGGCGGGACGGCGCAGCAGCGGGACGCGGGCGTCGACGACAGTGTCGACGCGATGTACGACTACCTGCGCCTGGAGGTCGGCGACGTCGTCTCCGAGGAGACCCTGCGGCGGTTCTGCGCGGGTAGTACGGAGATGATCTCGTGGCTGGAAGGCAACGGCGTCCCGTTCGAGGGCAGTCTGTGCCCGTACAAGACGTCTTATCCGAGCGACAAGCACTATCTGTACTACTCGGGCAGCGAGGCGGCCGGCGGGTTCCGCGACGCCGCCAAGCCTGCGCCGCGCGGGCATCGCGTCAAAGGGCCCGGCACCTCGGGAAAACTGCTGATGAAACGCCTGGCCGACGCGGTCCGGAGCCGCGGGATCCAGGTCTTGCCGCAGACGGCGGCGCGAAACCTGATCGTGGACGCCGACGGGGCCGTGACCGGCGTCGTCGTGTCCACCCTGCGGGACGCTCCCGCTCGTGTGCGAGCCGCGCACCAGAGGCTGTCGGCGTATGCCGCCAAACCGGGGATCTACGTGCCCTCGCTGCGGAAGTCACTGCACCGGCGGGTGGAACGCATCGAGCGTCGCTACGGCCGTGAACTGCGGGTTTCCGCCTCACGCGGGGTCGTGCTCGCGGCGGGCGGGTTCATCGCGAACCGCGAGATGGTGCGCGAGCACGCGCCCGCGTATCGCGGCGGGCTGGCGCTCGGGACGTCGGCCGACGACGGCTCCGGCATCCGCATGGGGGTCGAGGCGGGCGGGGCCACCGCGGAACTCGGGCGGATCTCCGCCTGGCGGTTCATCACCCCGCCGTCGGCGTTCCTCGGCGGCCTGCTCGTGGACAAGACCGGTGGCCGCATCATCGACGAGTCCCGGTACGGGGCGGCCGTCGGCGAACGCATGATCACCGGCCATGAAGGGCGTGGCTGGCTGCTGGTCGACGACGCCATCGTCCAGGAGGTCCGGCGGGACGCGCGCGGGCAAAGTCAATGGTTCCAAGGACTTCAGGTGCGGTACCTGCTGCGGCAGCGCGTCGTCGCCGGGTCGCTGGACGAGGTCGCGCGCAAGGCGGGCGTCGATCCCGGCGGGCTGGCCGCCAGTGTCGAGGCGGCGAGGTCCGGCGCGGATCCGACGGGAAAGCCCGCGGAGTTCGCGCGGCCGCTGGACCGGGCGCCGTACTCGCTGATCGACGTCTCGATCAAGCCGAACCTCGGCTATCCGTGCCCGATGCTGACGCTGGGCGGCCTGGTCGTGGACGAGGACACCGGCGCGGTGCGGTCCGCTGCCGGCGCCCCGATCCGCGGGCTGTACGCGGCCGGCCGGACCGCGGTGGGAATCTGTTCTAGGTCCTACGTGAGCGGTCTGTCGCTGGCCGACTGCGTGTTTTCCGGTCGGCGTGCCGGACTGCACAGTGCCCTCGACCGGGGATCGGTCGACAAAAACGAGAACGTGTTCTAGTCTTGGATCGGTTCACCGAGCACGAGAGAGGGACGCATATGAGCGAGCACGCCGCGCAGGACGTGATCGCGGGGATCCGGGAGCTGCTGCCGGTCCTGCGGGAGCGGGCGCAGGAGGCGGAGGACGCCAGGCGCGTTCCCGAAGAGTCCGTCAAATCCCTGCAGGAGACCGGGTTCTTCAAACTGCTGCAGCCGAAGACGTTCGGTGGCCTCGAAGCCGACCCGGTGAGCTTCTACACCGCCGTCAAACTCGTCGCGAGCGCGTGCGGGTCCACCGGCTGGGTCGCCTCCATCCTCGGCGTCCACCCGTGGCACCTCGGCCTGTTCGAAGCGCAGGCTCAGCAGGACGTCTGGGGTGACGACGCCGACGTCCGGATCTCCTCGTCGTACGCGCCGATGGGCAAGGCGGACGTCGTCGACGGCGGCTACCGGCTCAGCGGGCGCTGGAGCTTCTCCTCCGGCTGCGACCACGCGACCTGGGTGCTGCTGGGCGGGCCGGTGTTCAAGGACGGGAAACCCGTCGACTTCTGCACGTACCTGGTGCCGATCGCCGACTACACGATCGAAGACGTCTGGGACACCGTGGGCCTGCGCGGCACCGGATCCAACGACATCATCGTGAACGACGTCTTCGTGCCGAAGCACCGCGCGCTCAGCTTCATCGCGACGTCGAAGTGCAAGACGCCGGGGCAGGAGATCAATCCCGGGCCGCTGTACAAGCTGCCGTACGGCTCGGTGCATCCGAGCACGATCACCGCACCGATCATCGGGATGGCGCAAGGCGCCTACGACGCGCACGTCGAGTACCAGGGCAAGCGGGTCCGCGCGGCGTACGCGGGCGAACAGTCCAAAGAGGACCCGTTCGCCAAGGTGCGGATCGCCGAGGCGGCGAGCGAGATCGACGCGGCCTGGCTCCAGCTGACGCACAACATCGACGAGCTGTACCAGCTGGCGTGCAAGGGGGAGAAGCTGCCGTTCTCCACCCGCCTGCGGGTCCGGCGTGATCAGGTCCGCGGCACCGAGCGCGCGATCTTCGCGATCGACAGGCTCTTCGAGAACTCCGGCGGCCGCGCCTTGCAGGCCGGAACCCCGATCCAGCGGTTCTGGCGCGACGCCCACGCCGGCCGGGTGCACGCGGCGAACGACGCGGAGCGCGCCTACGTCATGTTCGGAACCGGCGCCTTCGGGCTGCCCGTCGAGAATGCGATGGTCTGATGACCGAAGGCAAGCACGTCACTGTCCGAGATGGACTCAAGCTGCATTACCACGAGGCGGGCGCGGAACATTCCGAGACGGTGATCCTGTTGCACGGCGGCGGGCCCGGCGCGTCGGCGTGGAGCAACTTCGGCCGCAACCTGCCGGTGTTCGGCAAGAATTACCGGACGCTGGCGATCGATCAGCCCGGGTTCGGCCGGTCGGACAAGCCGACCGAGCATCCCCAATACTTCCGCCACAGCGCGGACGCCGTGGTCGGGCTCATGGACGAACTCGGTATCGAGCGGGCGCATTTCGTCGGCAACTCGCTCGGCGGCGGGGCTTCCGTACGGCTCGCGCTCAACCACCCGAAACGCGCCGGACGCCTTGTCCTGATGGGGTCGGGTGGGCTGAGCGTCAACCTGTTCGCGCCCGACCCCACCGAAGGAATCAAGAACCTGGGCCGGTTCAGTGCCCCGCCGGGGCCGAGTCGCGAAAAGCTCGAAGCCTTCCTGCGGATCATGGTGCACGACCAGTCGCTGATCACCGACGAACTGATCGACGAGCGGTTCGCCGCCGCGAGCGCGCCGGAGTCGCTGGCCGCGATGAAGGCGATGGGCAAGTCGTTCGCCCAGCCCGACACCTACGAAGAGGGCATGCTGTGGCGTGAGGCGCATCGCCTGCGGCAGCGCGTGCTCCTGATCTGGGGCCGGGAAGACCGCGTCAATCCGCTCGACGGCGCGCTGCTCGCGCTCAAGACGATCCCGCGTGCCCAGCTGCACGTGTTCGGTGGCTGCGGGCACTGGGCGCAGCTGGAGAAGTTCGACGAATTCAACCGGCTGGCACTCGACTTCCTGGGAGCCTCCTGATGGGTATCCGATCGCTCGCCTACCTCCGTATCGAAGCCACCGACATGGCCGCGTGGCGCGAATACGGGCTGAAGGTCCTCGGCATGGTCGAGGGTTCCGGCACGAATCCGGAAGCGCTCTACCTGCGCATGGACGATTTCCCGGCGCGGCTCGTGATCTTCCCCGGCGAACACGACCGGCTCGCCGTGGCGGGCTGGGAGGTCGCCAACGCCGGCGAACTCGATGAGATCCGGGCTTCGCTCGACGCGCACTCGGTGCCGTACAAGGAAGGAACCCCGGATCAGCTGGCCGACCGCCGGGTCGACGGTCTGGTGTCCTTCGAGGACCCTTCGGGCAACACGCTGGAAGTGTTCCACGGCGTCGCGTTGCAGCACCGGCGCGTGGTGAGCCCGTACGGGCACAAGTTCGTGACCGGCGAGCAAGGACTCGGGCACGTCGTCCTGTCCACTCACGACGATGACGCTTCCCTGCGGTTCTACCGTGACGTCCTCGGGTTCCGGCTGCGGGACTCGATGAAACTGCCGCCGCAGATGGTCGGCAGGCCGGCCGACGGCGCTCCGGCGTGGCTGCGGTTCTTCGGCTGCAACCCGCGGCACCACAGTCTCGCGTTCCTCCCGATGCCGACACCCAGCGGCATCGTGCACCTCATGGTCGAAGTGGAGAACACCGACGACGTCGGCCTCTGCCTCGATCGGGCCATCCGCCGTAAGGTGCCGATGTCGGCGACCCTCGGGCGGCACGTCAACGATCTGATGCTCTCGTTCTACATGAAGACCCCCGGTGGCTTCGACGTCGAATACGGCTGCGAGGGGCGTCAAGTGGACGACGAGAGCTGGATCGCCCGAGAGAGTACGGCGGTTTCCTTGTGGGGACACGACTTTTCAGTCGGCGCCAGGCCGCCGGGGCAGTCGTGACCCCGGTGACGGACCTCGGCGCGGACATCGATCCGGCGCGGTTCCGCACGGTGCTCGGGCATTTCTGCACGGGCGTCGCGGTGGTGACCGGGCACGACGGCAACGCACCGGTGGGCTTCGCGTGCCAGTCGTTCGCGGCGCTTTCGCTGGATCCGCCGCTGGTACTCTTCTGCCCTGCCAAGACTTCCCGGACCTGGGCGGTGCTCGCCGAGTCCGGCCGGTTCGCCGTCAACGTGCTCGCCGAAAATCAGCAAGAGGTGAGCGCGGTGTTCGGCGCGCGGGGGGCGGACAAGTTCGCGTCGGTCGACTGGACCCCCGCCCCGTCCGGATCCCCTTTGCTGACCGGGGCTCTGACCTGGATCGACTGTACCCTCGAAGCCGTGCACGAGGCGGGTGACCATTACGTCGTCGTCGGCAGGGTCACCGCGCTCGGGGAACCGTCCGACGATCGGCCGCTGCTGTTCCATCGCGGGCGGTACACGGTGACCGAGCCGGTGACGGACGCGCTCACCGCGCTCATGCCCTGGCCGCGTCCCGACGATTGGCTCTGATCGGCTCGCCGGCGTCGTGCAGGCTGCGCAACGCGAGCGAGTACGACTCGATGAGCCCGGTCTCGTGGTACGGGACGCCGATCTCGTCGCAGTAGCGTTGGACGATGGGCCGGGCGCGGCGCAGATGCGGTGACGGCATGCTCGGGAACAGATGGTGCTCGATCTGGTAGTTGAGCCCGCCGAGCGCGACGTCGACGATCCGTCCGCCGCGGACGTTGCGTGACGTGAGCACCTGCTTGCGGAGGAAGTCGAGTTCGGTGTCGCCCGACAGGATCGGCATGCCCTTGTGGTTGGGTGCGAAGATCGATCCCATGTAGACACCCCACAGTGCTTTGTGGACGATGAAGAAGACGAGCGCTTTGCCGGGGGAGAGGACCACGAGCAACGCGCTGAAGTAGAGCGCGAAATGCGCCAGCAGCAACGCCGCTTCGAGCCCGCGCCGCCGGAGGCCCGGCTTCGCCACCGCGCGGATCCCGGAGAAGTGCAGGTTCAGGCCTTCGAGGGTGAGCAGCGGGAAGAACAGGAACGCCTGGTAGCGGCCGATGAACCGGGGGAGCCCCTTGCTGGCCCGCGCCTGGTCCTTCGACCATACGAGGATGTCCGGATCGACGTCGGGGTCGAGGTCCTCGTGGTTGGGGTTGGCGTGGTGGCGGGTGTGCTTGTCCATCCACCAGCCGTAACTCATGCCGACACCGAGGTTCCCCGCGATCCGCCCGGCGATCTCGCTCGGGCGGCGGGTGCGGAACACCTGACGGTGCGCGAGATCGTGCGACAGCAACGCGATCTGGCCGAACATCACCGCCTGGAAGACGGCGATCCCCAGCTGCCACCAGGAATCCCCGATCGCGAAGAAGGCGACCCAGCCGGAGACGAAGAGGGTGGCGACCAGGCCGATGCGGAAGACGTAGTAGCCGGGACGGCGGTCGAGGAGGCCCGCTTCGCTGACGCGGCGGGACAGACGGGCGAAATCGCTGCCTGTGCGGAGGTTTGCGGTCACCTTTGTGAGTCTGGTTCCGCGGCGGGACCGGGTGAATGCGGTGCGCCGGTGGGTTCGTGCTGGGGTTGGCCCTACCCTGGGTGCGTGATGATGTGGTACCTGCGGGTCGTGTGGTCGCACGACTTCGGCGAGGAGCCGGTGGAGATCCTCAGCGAGATCGGCTCCGATGGTTACGAGTGCCGGAAAGTGGAGCGGTTCCGGGACGGCAGGGTCGGTTGGGCCGACGACAAGGACGAGGTGGGCGGCACCGGTTTGGGTGAGGTCCCCGTCCCGCCCCTTGCCGAGATCAACGCGCAGCCGGAGTTCGTGGCGGACAGGATCAGCGGTGCGGAGTTCGAGCGGGCGTGGCGGCAAGCGCTCGATGAGCGGTGATTGCTTTGGTTCGGCGGCGTGTGTCCGTCGGTTTTGCTTTTGTCCACGGGTATGGCGGTTTTTGCGATCCGCGCTGATGAGGTCGCCAAGGGGTTGTGGCGCCAGTGTCCTTCTAGGAGCCGCTTCCGTATTCATGTCATCGCAGACGAACTCGACGGCAGGCGCCGGGGCAGGTACTGGGGTGGTGCACTCGTGATGCCATTGCACACGAACTCAATGACACGCCACTGTAGACACTGGGATGGCTCGAACCTGTCGAGGCGTTCGCCAAAGTGTCGCTGGACTAGAGGCGGCGTACTCGCCAGTGGAACCACCCACCGCACTCAGTGGCGTTCGAACGCATGTTCGAGTATGATCTTGGTCATGACCACATCTTTTGCTTTTAATCCGAAAGCCGCTCGTCTTCTTGATGCCGCCTACGACGAGGAGGTTGTGTTGCGTCGTGCGCAGGGGCGGCAGGTGCGTTCGATAGCGGGTTTCGCTGGGGTGGGTGGTTCGCGAAGATCGGTGACCGAGGAGGTCGCGCTGGTCTTCTCGGTCTCTCGTAATCAGGCGTTCCTGTTGGTCGAAACCTCGTGTGCGTTGGTGTCCCGGTTGCCGAACACGTTGGCGGCGTTGGAGAACGGTGATATCGATCTGTTCAAGGCGTCGAAGGTGTCCCAGCTGACCCGGGAGGTGTCGGATGAGGTTGCCGCCCGGGTGGACGCGTGGATGGCGACGCGTCTGGCCGGGCGTGACCCGACCGCGATCCGGAGATCGGTGGATCACGCGGTGCAGAAGTTCGACCCGGACGGCTACCGGGACCGCGCCGTGAAGAAGCGTGCGTTGCGGCATGTGGCGTTGGAGCACGAGGACGAGACCATGTCGAAGCTGTCGGGCTGGTTGCCGGCCGAGGTGGCGAGTTCGATCTACGCGTCACTGAGCCAGGCGGCGAAGAAACGCCGCCGGACCGATCAGTCCCGGACGTTGGATCAGCATCGGGCGGATATTTTCGCCGAGCGGTTGCTGGCTGAGGATGGCCATGGCACGCCGCGGGCGCATGTCCATGTCTATGTCGACTTGCTGACCCTGACCGGCGCCCGAGAGGATCCCGCGACTCTCGCCGGCTACGGACCGGTTCCCGGGTGGCTCGCCCGCGAGATCGCCGCCGACCCCGGCTCCACCTGGTCCCGGCTGATCACCGACCCGTTCACCGGGCAACTGCTGGAAGCCAGTCCCGGCACCTACCGGTCCCCGGCGTCACTGGCCCGGCTGATCAAAGCCCGCGACCGGGAATGCACCCACCCCGGCTGCCATCGGCCCGCGGAGTTCTCCGAAATCGACCACATCACCACCTGGGCGCGGAACGGCAACACCGACCACCACAACTGCCACGCCGCCTGCACCATCCACAACCACCTCAAAGAAGAACCCGGCTGGAGCGCCCAACCCACCAGCAACGGCGGCATGACCATCACCACCCCCACCGGCCGTACCTACCACGCGACCCCAGAACCACTCCACGACCCACGACCCCAACCCGACGACGACACCCCACCCTTCTGATCGGTACAGAAATACGCCCTGGAGCCACCCGGAAGCACGCCGGGCGGTGGCGATGTGCCCAGAGCCCGGTCTGGCGTGAAGCCGGTAGCCACCTTTTCTGACCCACCGGAATAACCGGACGGTGGTGCGGGCGCGCCCACGGCCCGTCCGGTCGGGAGTCGCGGTGGGCACGCCCTTGCAACACCGGGACGTGCGCCATGTCGGGGGCACCGGCGCGCTCAGAGCCCGTCCCGTTGGGCCGTCCGATAGAGAACTACGCGTTGGCCCCGTCCCGGCGGCCCCCGGGCGCACGCCAGGCGACGACCCCGCGCGCCCAGGCTCCGTCCGGTCGGGATCCCATGCGACGGACAACGCCCTGAAGCCACAGGATCCACACCGGACGGCGACACCCGCGCCCGCCCGGGAAGAAGGCCCCTTCCCTTCGCTGAGCCAAGAGAAGGGATCCTTCAAGCAACCGGCTAAGACCCCGCAGCAGCCTCCCGAGCCGCATCGAAAGGAGCCCGGTCGAACACGATCCGCAGCTCCACGATCTTCCCCTCCCGCACCGTCAGCAGCTCGGCCCCCGGCGCGCTCGCGACCGGCAGGGTCGCCGTGTCGTACATCAGCAACGCGGTCGTCTCGTCCCCGAACGCCGAGAGCAGGGTCGAGCCGGTCAGGATCTCGGTGAACGGGCCCATGAACCCGCGAAACGCCCCAGCGCCGGAAAGCGGTCCACCGGGCGTGTGGCAGACGATGTCGTCGGCGACGTAGGTCATCGCCTTCTCGAAGTCCTTGCCCGTCCACGCGTGGTGGTAGGCGAGCGCGACATCCAAGGCGGGACTGGTCATGATGGTTCCTTTCGTCGGTCTTCACCCAGTCAGACACCACTCCAGCCGCGAAAGGAACGGTCAGTGAGCAGCAGGGACGAGCAGGCGTTTCGCGAGCTCGCCGACACCTATCGGCGCGAGCTCCACCTGCACTGTTACCGGATCCTCGGCTCCCTCACCGACGCCGAGGACGCCGTACAGGAGACGCTCCTGGCCGCCTGGCGCGGCCTCGACGGCTTCGAGGGGCGCTCATCGCTTCGCACCTGGCTGTACCGCATCGCCACCAACCGCTGCCTCAACGCACTGAGGGACGCCGGTCGCCGTCGCCCGCCCGAGCCGGTGCCGCCGTTCGATCCGCCGGAGCCGAGCCGACGCGGTGAAGTGACCTGGTTGCAGCCGTATCCGGACGAGCTCGCCGACAGCGAGCCCGGCCCCGAAGCGCGCTACACCACCAGGGAGGCCGTCGAACTCGCCTTCATCACCGGGCTCCAGCTCCTCCCGCCGAGACAAGCCGCCGCGCTCGTCCTGCGGGACGTCCTGTGCTTCCCCGCCGGGGAGGTCGCGATCATGCTCGGCACCACCGAGACGGCGGTCAAAGGCATCCTCCAGCGCGCCCGTGCCTCCCTCGACAAGCATCGAGCCCGCACGACACACCGCCCCTCACCGCAAGAACGCGAGCTGACCAGGCGCTTCGCCGACGCGTTCACCGTGGGCGACCTCGACGGCGTCCTCGGCCTGCTCACCGACGACGCCTGGCTCGCCATGCCGCCGGCGCCGCACGAGTACCACGGTCGCGAGGCGATCGCGGGCTTCCTCCGCGTCACCATGGCCGTTCCCGTGGAGGGTTTCACCATGACCCGGACGCGTGCCAACGGCCAGCCCGCCTTCGTCTGCCGTCACGGTGAGACACCGGCCGGACTGATGGTCCTCACCCTCGACGGTGACCGTATCCGCGCCATCACCCGATTCCTGGATCAGAAGTAGCCCGCCAGGCGGCCGCACAGCGCCCCGATGTCCACGGTCGGCGCGCCCGTCCACGAGGGACCGTCCATCCACCCGAGCTCCGAGGGCGTTCCCCGGTACCGCACGAAAACGTGCTGATGGAAATGCGCGACGCTGCGTCCCGCGATGGCGGAGAACACGTACTCCGGAGCCAGTTCCGCGCGCAGGCCCCTGGCCGTGCACCAGGCCACTCGCGCGACCGCCGCGACCTCGTCCGGGGTCAGCTCGTCCAGCGCCGCCACATGCCGCCGGGTCTCCACGAACAGATAACCGGGGAAGTCACCAGGCCGGTGCGACACGACGACCCTGTCGTCGGCCCAGACGACCGGCCCCACCAGCGGGCCTTCGCCACGGTGCTTGGCACAGATCGCGCACTCCACCGGCTCACGATAACGGCGGCCGCACCCGTCCGAGGTGGTCGCCGGGCGAGCCGAACAGGTGCGCCGCGCCATGCGCCCGCTTGAAATAGCGGTGCGCCGGATGCTCCCAGGTGATCGCGATCCCGCCGTGCAGCTGGATCATCTCGCCCGCCACCGTCGCCAGCGCCTCCGAGCAGTGCACCTTGGCCACCGCGGCCAGCCTGCTCGACTCCGGAGCCGCGTAGGCCGCCGAGCGCGCGGTTTCCACCAGGACGTGGAGATCGGCCATCCGATGCTTCAACGCCTGGAATCCGCCGATCGGCCTGCCGAACTGGTGCCGCTGCTTGCTGTACTCCACCGTCAGCTCCAATGCCCGCGCCGCGGCCCCGGCCTGTTCGGCGGCCAGGACGGCGCACGCGACGTCCCGCAGCGCGCCGAGGTCGACGGGGCCGATCAGCCGGGCGGGGGCACCGTCGAAACGAACCCGCGCGAGCCGCCGGGTTTCGTCCATCGCCGGAGTCCGTTCTCGCCGCGCATCGGTGACTTCGTACAGCGAATCGCCGGCCACGACCAGCAGGATCTCGGCCTCGTCACCATGGAGGACGTAGTGCGCCTCACCCTCCACCACGGAATCGTCGGCGCGGCAGGCGGGAGCATCCCAGCGACCTTCGGCGTCGGTCCAGGCCACCGCGCCGACGACACCTTCGGCGAGTCGGGGAAGCAGCCGTTCGCAAGCCTCGTCGTTGCCCGTGGCCAGGACGGCGTGCACGGCGAGCACGGCCGAGCCGAGGAACGGGACGTCGGCGAGGATCCTGCCCAGTTCTTCGGCGACCACCTGCAGTTCCGTCGTCCCGGCGCCGAGCCCGCCGAACCGCTCGGGAACGGCCAGCGCCGCCACCCCGATCTGCTCGCACAGCTCGGGCCAGGGATCCGCTTCCCGGTCCAGCAGTTTCCGCACGCTGTCGCGCAGCGCGTCCTGTTCGGCGGTGAACGTCATGACAGCACCCGCTCCCGGTGGAATCGCGGCGTTCCCCAGGCGCCGACCAGCGCGCGGACCCTGGTCAGCCGCAGGCCGAGCGCGTGTTCCGCGGTGTAGCCGATCGCGCCGTGCACCTGCAGCCCGGTGCGGGCGGCGAGATGCGCGGCGTCGCCGCACGCCACCTTGGCCGCGGAGACGTCACGCCGGTCCAGGGTGACGGCCGCGCCGAACAACAGCGGCTCGGCCAGCGTGAGCGCGGTCGCGACGTCGGCGAGCAGGTGTTTGACCGCTTGGTACCCGCCGATCTCGCGGCCGTACTGCTTGCGTTGCGCGGCATAGGCGACCGACGTGTCGAGTAGCCACCGTCCCGCGCCGAGGAGTTGCGCCGCGGTGGCGAGACAGCCCAGTTCGAACGCGCGCTCCGCGTCCAGCGCCGTGCCGAGGTCGTCCCCGGCCACCGGTGGGAACAGCCGGCGTGAACCGTCCACAGAGGACAAAAGTGCGCCCGGGGTGAACGCGCGCAACCTGCCGTTCTCGACGGCGAGCCGCGCGTCCGCGACGTCGGAATCCAAGGCGTACGGCACATGTGGCGTGAAAGCCACCGACGCCAGCGTCTCGCCGGACGCGACCGAAGTCAGCAGTTCGTCGTCGAGCAGGGACGGCAGGACGGCCACGGTGTCGGTCCACGGCCCAGGAGCGCAGTGGTAACCGAGCCGTTCGAAGCCGACGGCCAGATCCACCGGTGTGGCGCCGAGACCGTCGTACTTCTCGGGGACCGCCAGCGCGGTCACGCCGAGTTCCGCCAGCCGCCGCCAGATCTTGAGGCCGGGGCCGTGATCGCCCGCCGCCCAGGACCGGTTCGCCGAATCGGTGTCCACACCGGACAGAAGATCGTGCAGGCTGCGGGAGAACTGCTCCTGCTCGCCGGAGAGTGCGAACCTCATCGAGCCCCCTTCGGCAGGCCGAGCAGCCGTTCGGCGACGATGGACCGCTGGATCTGGTCGGTCCCGCCGTAGATCGGCCCGGCCAGGGAGAACAGCCAGCCGTCGCTCCAGGCGCCTCGCAGTTCGGCGTCCGGGCCGAGGATGTCGAGCGCCGTTTCGTGCAGGGCGACGTCGAGGTGCGACCAGAACAGCTTGTTGACACTCGATTCCGGGCCGAGCTCGGCGCCTTCGGAAAGCCGGGTGACCGTGCCCAAGGTGTACAGCTGGTAAGCCCGCGCGCCGATCCACGCGTCGGCGACCCGGTCCGCGGTGTGCGCCGGACGCCCGGCGTCGTTCCAGAGCGAGACCAGCCGATCGGCCGCGGCGAGGAACCGGCCGGGGCTGCGCAGGGACAGGCCGCGTTCGTTGTTCGCCGTTGTCATCGCGACCCGCCAGCCCTCGCCCGGCGCGCCGATCACGTCCTCGTCGGGGACGAAGACGTCGTCGAAGAAGAGCTCGGCGAACCCCGGTTCGCCGTCCAGCTGAGGGATCGGCCGGACGGTGACGCCCTCGGCGCGCAGATCCACCATCAGATAGGTGAGTCCCTTGTGCCGCAACGACTCCGGGTCACTACGGAACAGGCCGAACGCGCGGTCGGCGAACGTCGCCCGCGAGCTCCACGTCTTCTGCCCGCTGACCCGCCAGCCGCCGTCGCAGCGGGTCGCGGTGCTGCGCAGAGCGGCGATGTCGCTGCCCGCATCGGGTTCCGACCAAGCCTGCGCCCAGACCTCCTCGGAGCGCGCCATCTTCGGCAGGATGCGGGCTTGCTGTTCTTCCGTGCCATGGGAGAACAGCGTGGGCGCGAGCATGAAGATGCCGTTCTGGTTGACCCGCAACGGCGCACCCGCCGCGTAGTACTCCTCCTCGAAGAGCACCCACTCCAGCAGGCTCGCGTCCCGCCCGCCGAACTCGCGCGGCCACGAGACGACGGACCACCGGGCGTCGGCCAACCGGGATTCCCACTCGCGGTGCTGCGCGAACCCCTCGGCGGTGTCGAATGATTTCAGCGGCTCGGCGGGAACGTTCGCGGCGAGCCAGGCACGGGCTTCGTCACGGAAGGCGAGCGTCCGCTCGTCCAGGTCGAGGTTCATCACGAACTCGCGTCCCGCATCGAGCGCGCGTCCTGCCCGCCCAGCGAGTCGCCGCCGGAAACCTCGGCGTTGTGTGCGTGCGCGAAGTGGTGCAGCCCGAACACGGAGTCCATTCCGGACCGAAGACCCATCAGGTCTTCCGCCTGGTTCACGGCCTTCTTGGCGAGCGCGAGCCCCATCCGCGGCATCACCGCGATCTTCTCCGCCAGCGCCATCGTCTCGGTTTCGAGGTCGGCGCGAGGGACGACGCGGTTCAGCATGCCCCATTCCCTAGCCTGCTGCGCCGTGAAACGCTCACCGGTGAACAACACTTCCTTGGCCGCGCGCGGACCGAGGACCCAGGGGTGCGCGAAGTACTCGACACCGGGAATCCCCATGCGCACCACAGGATCGGCGAAGAACGCGTCGTCGGAGGCGACGATCATGTCGCACACCCACGCCAGCATCAGCGCGCCCGCGATGCACGCGCCCTGCACGCTCGCGATGGTCGGCTTCGGGATCTCGCGCCACCGGCGGCACATACCGAGGTAAACCTCGGACTCGCGGGCGAACCGCTGATCGCCGCCCTCGGCGCCGACATGGTCCCACCACAGGACGGCCTTGCGCTCGAACGAGACGTCCACGTCGCGCTCCGGCGTCCCGATGTCGTGCCCGGCGGAGAAGTGCTTCCCGGCGCCGGCCAGCACGATCACCTTGACCTCGGGATCGTCGACGGCGCGGGCGAACGCCGCGTCGAGCGCGTAGGTCATCGCCGAGTTCTGCGCGTTCCGGTACTCCGGCCGGTTCATCGTGACGACGGCCACCGGCCCGCGTCGCTCGTACTCGACGGTCATCCGTTCTCCTCCCGCAACACGCGTTTCAGCACCTTCCCCGACAGATTCCGCGGAAGCTCGGCCACGAACTCGATGTATCGGGGAAGCTTGTAGTTGGCCAGATTGGCTTTGCAGTGCGCCAGGACGTCCTCAGTGGACAGTTCAGCGCCGGGGCGAAGCCGGATGTAGGCCTTGCCCGCCTCGCCGTACACCGCGTCGGGAACACCGATCACCGCGGATTCCGCCACACCGTCCAGCCAGCCGAGTGCCTGCTCGATCTCGGCCGGGTAGACGTTGAAACCCTTGCAGACATACATGTCCTTGATCCGGTCGACGATCCGCAGATAGCCGCGCTCGTTGAGCACGCCCACGTCGCCGGTGTGCAACCAGCCTTCGGCGTCGATGGCTTCCGCGGTGGCGTCCGGATCGTCGAGATAACCGAGCATCACGTTCGGCCCGCGCAGCAGGACTTCGTCGTGTTCGCCGAGCTTCACCTCGAACCCGGCCGTCGCGCGGCCGGAGAAATGTGCCACCAGTTTCGCGTCGTCTTCGGGGCGGGACATCGTGGCCACCACGGCCTCGGTGAGCCCGTACGCGGTGAGCACGGTGTCGAAACCCAGCTCGGTCCGCATCCGCTCGACCAACGCGACCGGCACGGTGGCGGCGCCGGTGACGGCGAGCCGGAGGCTGGACAGGTCGTGGTTCCCGCGTTCGGGCGCGTCCAGCAGGACCTGGTAGATCGTCGGCGCGCCGGGGAGCACGGTGATCCGCTCGGTTTCGACGAGGCGCAGGGTTTCCCGGACGTCGAAGGTGCGTTGCGGCAGGATCGTCGCGCCGCGCAGGATGGCCGCGAGAATCCCCGCCTTGTAACCGAAGCTGTGGAAGAACGGGTTGATGACGAGGTAGCGGTCCTCCTCGGTCAGGCCGCCGCAGCCGGCCCAGGCCTCGGCGACGCTCAGCGCCTGCCGGTGGCTGCTCATCGCGCCCTTGCTGCGGCCGGTGGTCCCGGAGGTGAACAGGATGTCGCTGACGTCGTCCGGTTTCGCGGGACTGACGAAATCACTGTCGAGACCGTCGAGCGCGTCCCACTCCGAGACGCCATCGACGGGTTCTTCGGCGCCTTCGACCGGGATGCGCAGGACGGTGCCGGGGCGGGAGGAACCGAGATCCGCCAGCCGGTCCGTGCCGAGGAACGTGCCGGTGATCGCCAGCGCGGACACCTTCGCGCGCTCGAGGACGTCGATGGTCTCGCGGGCGGTGAAGCGGGTGTTGACCGGGATCAGCGTCGCTCCGGCGTACAGCGCGCCGAGCCCCGCGACGACCCAGTGCCAGGTGTTGGGGGAGCAGATCGCGACCCGCGTGTGGCCCTCGAAGAACCGCGCGGCCTGGCGCACCCGCCGGGCGAGTTCGGCATAGGTGAGCCGGACTTCGCCGTCGACCAGCGCTTCCCGCGCGGCGAAGCGCTCCGCGGCCCTGTCGAGCGCCGCCGGGATGGTTCCTTCAGTCATCGAAGTCTCCCTAGCAAGTGCTTGGTAGGGTAGCCTACGCAGCAGGCTCTGGTTTGGCTAGAGGAGGCAGGCGTGGCCCAAGACGGTTTCCGTGACCGCGTGCGCACCTGGCTGGCGGAGAACCTGCCGCCGGAACTGCGCGGTCTGGGCGGTCCCGGCCGGGAGCACGAGGCCTTCGACGAACGCGTGGAGTGGGAGCGGCGGCTCGCGGCGGGGGGTTGGACCTGCGTCGGCTGGCCGGTCGAGCACGGCGGACAGGGCGCGACACTCGAACAGCAGGTCGTGTTCCACGAGGAGTACGCGCGAGCGGGCGCACCGGCGAGGGTCAGTCACCTGGCGCAGGAACTCCTCGGCCCGACCCTGATCGCGTTCGGCTCGCCGGAACAGCGGAAGCGTTTCCTGCCGTCGATCCTGGCCGTCGAGGAACTGTGGTGCCAGGGCTATTCCGAACCCGGCGCCGGATCCGACCTCGCCGCCGTGTCGACCACGGCGACCCTCGAAGGCGACGAGTGGGTGCTGAACGGCCAGAAGGTGTGGACGTCGCTCGCGCACGTGGCCGACTGGTGTTTCGTGCTGGCGCGCACCGAACCCGGATCGAAACGCCACAAAGGACTGTCCTATTTGCTCGTCCCGATGAACCAGCCCGGCGTCGAGGTCCGCCCGATCCGGCAGCTCACCGGGACCTCCGAGTTCAACGAAGTCTTCTTCGACGGCGCCCGAACCGCGAAAGACCTCGTCGTCGGCGAACCCGGTGACGGCTGGCGGGTGGCGATGGGCACGCTCGCGTTCGAGCGCGGCGTCGCGACGCTCGGGCAACAGGTCGGGTTCCGCCGGGAACTCGAAGAACTCACCAGGATCGCGCCGGACGACCCGGTGATCGCCGAACGGATCGACCGCGCCTGGGTCGGCCTGGAGGTCATGCGGGCGCAGGCGATCCGCACGCTCGGCGACTCGTCGCCCGGCGTCGCGGAGGTGTCCAAACTGGTCTGGGCGAACTGGCATCGTGACCTCGGGGAGCTCGCGATGCTCGTCCGCGGCGCGCGAGGCATGCTCGTGGAAGACGGGCTCGACGCCTGGCAACGGCTGTTCCTCTTCACCCGGGCCGACACGATCTACGGCGGCTCCAACGAGATCCAGCGCAACGTCATCGCCGAGCGGGTGCTCGGCCTGCCAAGGGAGGTACGCCCGTGATCCCGGTGCCGAAGTACCCCGAGGGGGCGAACCTCCTGCGGGACAAGGTGGTCGTGGTGACGGCGGCGGCCGGCACCGGGATCGGTTCCGCGGTGGCGAAACGCGCGCTGGAGGAAGGCGCCCGTGTCGTGATCAGCGACTGGCACGAGCGGCGCCTCGGCGAGAAGGCGGCCGAACTCGGCGACGTCCACGCGATCCCCTGCGACGTCACCCAGGAAGACCAGGTGCGGGCGCTCATCGACGGGGCCGCGGCGCACTACGGCCGGATCGACGTGCTGATCAACAATGCCGGGCTCGGCGGCACGAAGTCCATTGTGGACATGACGGACGACGAATGGGCGCGGGTCATCGACGTGACCCTCAACGGTACCTTCCGGGCGACGCGGGCCGCGGTGAACCGGTTCATCGCCCAAGGCGACGGCGGGGTGATCGTCAACAACGCGTCGGTGATCGGCTGGCGCGCGCAGGCCGGGCAGGCCCACTACGCGGCCGCGAAGGCGGGGGTCATGGCGCTCACCCGGTGTTCGGCCGTCGACGTCGCCGAACACGGCATCCGGGTCAACGCCGTCGCGCCGAGCCTGGCGATGCATCCGTTCCTGGCCAAGGTGACCAGCGAGGAACTGCTCACCGAACTCACCTCGCGCGAGGTGTCGGGGAGGGCGGCGGAACCGTGGGAAGTGGCGAATGTGATGGTGTTCCTCGCCAGTGAGTACTCGTCGTACCTCACCGGTGAGGTTGTGTCCGTGAGTTCCCAGCATGCGTGAGGTAGTAATGAAAGCCAGCCCAGGGTCCCGCCGCGCCGAACTGCTCGCCCTGGCGGCGAAGCTGTTCGCCGAGCGCGGTTACGTCTCCACCACCGTGCGGGACATCGCGGACGCGGCGGGCATCCTTTCGGGCAGTCTCTATCACCATTTCGACTCGAAGGAGTCGATGGCCGACGAGATCCTCACCGGGTTCCTCGACGAACTCTTCGGCGCCTACGCCGAGATCGTCGCGGAAGGGAAAGGCCCGCGGGAAACGCTCGAAGCCGTCGTGGTGGCGTCGTTCGAATCCATTCACCGGCGGCCCGCCGAGGTGGCGATCTACCAGTCCGAGGCGAAGCACCTGATGCAGTTGCCGCGGTTCGACTACCTCAACGATCGCAACACCGAATTCCGCAAACTGTGGAACGGGATCCTCACCGACGGCATCGCGGCAGGCGTGTTCCGCGAGGATCTCGACGTCGAACTCACCTACCGGTTCATCCGCGACACCGTCTGGGTGGCGGTGCGCTGGTACAACCCCGGCGGCACGCTGAGCGCGGACGACGTCGCACAGCAGTACCTCGGGATCCTGCTGGACGGCATCGCGACCAAGAGGAGGCGGCGTGGCTGAAGCTTATGTCCTGGACGCGGTCCGGACCCCCGTCGGCAAACGTGGGGGAGCGCTCAGCGGTGTCCATTCCGCCGACCTCGGTGCGCACGTCATCCAGGCCGTGGTCGAGCGGACCGGCGTCGAGGCCGACCTGGTCGACGACGTCATCCTCGGCTGCTGCGACACGCTCGGCCCGCAATCCGGGAACATCGCGCGCACGGCGTGGCTCGCGGCGGGCTTCGGGCACCACGTGCCGGGGGTGACGATCGACCGGCAATGCGGGTCGAGCCAGCAGGCGGTGCACTTCGCCGCGCAGGCGGTGCTGTCCGGGACAATGGACCTCGTTCTCGCCGGCGGAGTGCAGAACATGAGCGCCATCCCGATCAGCGCGGCGATGCTGGCCGGACACGAGTACGGCTTCGAAGACCCGTTCTCCGGCTCGAAGGGCTGGCAGGAGCGGTACGGCAGCGTCGAGGTGTCGCAGTTCCGCAGTGCCGACATGATCGCCGAGCACTGGGATCTGACCCGTGAGGCGATGGAGGAGTTCGCCTTCCGCAGCCATCAGCGTGCGATCGCGGCCATCGACGAAGGACGCTTCGCCGCCGAGATCACGCCGTTCGCCGGTGCCGCCCTGGACGAGGGGCCCAGGCGCGACACCACGTTGGAACGGATGGCCGGGCTGAAACCGCTGAGCGAGGGTTCGCGGATCACCGCCGCCGTGGCCAGCCAGATCTCGGACGGCGCCAGCGCGGCGCTCATCGCGTCGGAGAAGTTCGTCGAGGAACACGGTCTCACCCCCCGCGCCCGGATCCATCACCTTTCCGTGCGGGCGGCGGATCCGGTGTGGATGCTGACCGGGCCCATCCCGGCGACCGCGCACGCGCTGCGAAAGACCGGGCTGAGCATCGACGACATCGACCTGTTCGAGGTCAACGAGGCGTTCGCGAGTGTCGTCCTGGCGTGGATCGAGGAGACCGGCGCCGATCCGGACCGCGTCAACGTCAACGGCGGCGGGATCGCGCTCGGCCATCCCATCGGGGCGACCGGCACCAAGCTGTTCGCGACCCTGCTGCACGAACTCGAGCGGCGAGGCGGGCGCTACGGGTTGCAGACGATGTGCGAGGGCGGCGGAACGGCGAATGTCACGATCATCGAGCGTCTCTGACCCTCCACACCGCGAGCGCCGCCACGCTGAACGCCGCACCGAGCAGGCAGACGCCGGTCCAGCCCGCGACGGCGTAAACGGTGGTCGAGCCGATGGCGCCCAGGCCGCTGCCGGTGGAGTAGAAGATCATGTAGCCGCCGATCAGCCTGCTGCCGGCGTCCGGGCGCAGCGGGTAGATCAGGGTCTGGCTCGTGACGTGCACGGCCTGGACGGCGAGGTCGAGCAGGATCGCGCCGGCTGCCAGTGCCCATAGTGACGAGCGGGTGAAACCCAGCGGTATCCAGGAAAGCAGGAGCAGGCCGAGGGCGAGACCGGTCGTCCACCGCGCGCGGCCGCGATCGGCGAGCCGTCCGGCGGGCGCCGCCGCCAGCGCGCCCGCGGCCCCGGCCAGCCCGAACGCGCCGATGGCGGTGTGCGACAAGCCGTCCTCGCTGAGTGGCAGGGCGACTGAGCTCCACAAGGTGCCGAAGGCGGCGAAGATCAGCAACGCGAGCGTGCCGCGCGTCCGGAAGACGGGCTCCTCGACGAAAAGCGACCACGTGGACCGCAGCAATCGCCCGTAGTCCATGGACTTTGCCGGGGGCGTGGCGGGAAGTACGCGATACAGGACGATCGCGATCAGTACGGTCACGCCCGCGGACACGACGTACACCGCGCGCCAGCCCGCGAGATCGGCCAGCGTGCCGGACACCGTGCGCGCGAGCAGGATCCCGAGGACGACTCCGGTCGTCACGAGACCGACCACGCGTCCGCGTTCGCCGGGATCCGCGAGCGACGCGGCGAACGCGACCAGGAGCTGCGTGACGACGGCGAGCACACCGATCGCCGCCATCCCGGCGAACAGCACCACGCCGTTCGCGGCCGTCGCGGCGACGAGTTCGGCGATCGCCAGCAGGGCAAGCTGACCGGTGACGAGCCGCCGCCGGTCGAGCAGGTCACCGAGCGGGACCAGCAGGAACAGGCCGAGGCCGTAGCCGAGCTGCGTGAGCGTGACGATGCCGCCGACGGTCGACGTGGCGATGCCGAGGTCGGCGCCCATCGTGACGAGCAACGGCTGCGCGAAGTAGATCGTGGCGACGGCCGTCCCGGCGGCCACGGCGAACAACAGGACGACACCGCAGTGCACGAACCCTCCAGATGGTTTCAAGTTGCTACCAACGGACGGTAGAGGAGTTCGGTAGTAAGATGCAACCATGGTGAAGCGGACGACGTTCGACGAAGCTTCGTGCCCGGTGGCGCGCTCGGTCGACACGATCGGTGACTGGTGGTCACTCCTGATCGTGCGTGACGCCTTCGACGGCGTCCGCCGGTTCGGGGAATTCCAGCGCAGCCTCGGTGTCGCGAAGAACATCCTGTCCGCGCGGCTGCGGGCGCTCGTCGGACACGGAGTGCTCGACATGGTGCCGGCTTCGGACGGGAGCACGTACAGCGAGTACGTCCTGACGCCGAAGGGGCGCGACCTGTTCCCGGTGATCGTCGCGCTGCGGCAATGGGGCGAGGCGCATTTCTTCGCCGAGGGCGAGCCGCGTTCGGAACTGGTGGACCGCGACGGCGGGCTTCCGTTGCGGGAGCTGGAGATCCGGGCTTCGGACGGGCGGGTCGTCGGGCCGGAGGACACCGTGGTCGTGAAGGCGCCGTCCTCGTGAGTTGCGCGTAACTCGCGTGATCAGACGCGCAACTCGCGTGATCAGACGCGTAACTCGCGTGATCGGAGACCGCACACGCGAGTTACGCGTCCAATCACGCGAGTTACGCCTCCAGACACGCGAGTTACGCGTCCAATCACGTGAGTGCCGTGTTCGATCACGCGGGGAAGCGTCCTTCAGCAGCCATGGATCGGGGCCCTTCCAGGTGAGTCAGTCCTGGAAGGGCCCCGACCGGAAGCGGGGAGCCCGAAGGGCGGTACCCGGCGGAGCCCGAATCACCGTCGGTCCCGGTACCTCCCGGCGTCCCCAGGGGTGGCGGTGGGCGCGGAGGCCCGGCGACCCACCGCCACCTGAGGGGACCGCGGCCGCCGCGCGCGGCCCCGGTCCGTTCGCGATCCCGGGTCACCCGGCGGGAACGCGAGCCCAGGGCATCCTTTCCGGCGCGGGAACGGCCTCGGTCGGCGTCTCGGACAGGAAGTCCCGCTCGAACGGGGCCAGGATGTCCTCCCCGATCGGCGTGTCCGCGAGCGAAGGTGCGGCGGGAGCGGGGAACACCGGCTCGGGCACTGGCAGCCGACGGTCGAGTTCGGCGGTCCAGTGGATCATCGCCTTGGGCCGGTCCCAGCCCGCTGCGCCGATCAGCCTGCCGTCGCGGACGAAACCGGTGACCCCGTCGGAGAGTTCGATCGTGTCCCTGCCCAGCGACGGCATCCCGACGGTCTGCAACCGCGCGTCGTACAGGGAAGACCAGGCGCGGGGGAGCGGCGTGTACGGCCGCGCGTTGCCCCGGCCCAGCATCAGGCTTTCCGCCGCCGCGCGCCCGGATTCGACGCCGTTCATCCAGTGCTCGACCCGCCGTGGGGTCTCGTCGATCCGCAGGTTCGGCCATTTCGCGACGTCGCCGGCGACCACGACGTCTTCCGCCCCGACGGCGAACAGGGTCGATTCGCACAGCACGCCGTCGTCGATGGTCAGCTCCGACCCGCGCAGCCAGTCCACGGCCGGCACGCTGCCGATCGAGAGCACCACGCAGCTGGCCACCAGGAACTGGTTGTTGGTCAGGTGCAGCCCCACCGTCTCCTTGGTGCTGATCCAGTTCCGCACCTCGGTGTTCATCGCCAGCTTGGCGCGATGGTGCTGATGTTCCTTGGTGAGCGCCGAAGCGATCCGCTCCCCGAAGCGGTGCAAAGGCGCCTTCGCGTGCCCGATGAGCGTGACGTCGCGGCCCATGTACCGCATCGACGCGGCGAACTCGTTGCCGATCAGGCCGCTGCCGATCACCACGACGGATTTGTTGCTGTTCCCCAACGCCCGCCGGACGGCCAGTGAATCCTCCACGGTGCGCAGCACTCGGACCCGGGGGTCGTGGCGCGGCGATCCGGGAAGATGGCGGGGGTAGACGCCGGTCGCGATGATCAACCCGTCGTACCAAAGGGATTCCCCACCCGGCAGGTGGACGGTGCGCTCCTTGCTGTCGAGCCAGGTCGCGCGGGTGCCGAGCCGCCAGTGGACGTCCAGGTCGACGTACGGCTCCAGGCTCGCGGCCACCGGTTTCACCCCGCCGGTGATGAGCTCCTTCGACACCATCGGCCGGTGGTACGGCTTCCGCGGCTCGTCGCCGACCAGCACGATCTCGCCGTCGAAACCCAGTTCCCGCAACCGTTCCGCCGAGCGGAGGCCGGCGACGCCCGCGCCGACGATGACGATCCGATCTCCGTCACTCATCGTCGTACGCTCCTTCTCCCTTGACTCTGATGGCTTGTTTCGGGCAGAGCCGGGCGGCGGAGATGGCCTGATCCAGCCCGTCCCGGTCGACCATCCGGCGGATGCGGAGCTTGCCGTCCGGGCCGATCTTGAACGTCGACGGCGCTTCCATCTCGCAGAAGCCGAAGATCTCGCACCGCTCGTTGTCGACGCTGACGCGGGTGCCGCGCCGGATGCTTCCGAAGATCATTTCTCGTTCTCCAAGTCGTCAGACCAGTTCTTCGACCAGGCCCAGCCGTTCCAGGTAGCGGGTCGGCGTGAACCGCAGCGCGGTCAGCAGCACCGCGGGGACCAGCAGCGTGATCCCGCCGAACCACAGCAGGCCCAGATGCCCGTTGGCCATGGCGCCGAAGAACGCGTGCAGCGCGGTGATCGCGACCGCCGGATAGGCGAGCCGGTGGATCCACAGAAAGCGCCGGTAAGAACTGAAGCGGCTGATCCCGCCGGTCAGCGCGACGGCGAGCATGACCTCGAGCCCGATGACACCGAGTTGGTGCCGCGCCAGGGTGCCCGGCAGAAGCGGGATCGTGACCTGCGCCAGGGTGAAACCGTCGGGCAGGAACAGGAACGACATCGCGTGCACGACGCCGAACGACAACGCCAGGATGCCGAGCACCATATGCGAGTTGCGCAGGGCCTTCCGCCCGGTCAGCGACTTGATCCAGCCGGTCGCGGTGAGCACACCCCAGCAGAGGGTGAGGCACATGAAGCCGTAGGCGATCCGGGCGGAGGTCTGCGCCATGCCCTTGATGCCGGCGTCGGTGTCCGATTTCTGGGTCAGCACGATCACCACCTCGGACCACTGGTCATACATTGATCTCTCCTGGGGCACTGGGAACCGGGGCCGGTTCGGCGGCGGCCGCGCGGTCGCGGGTCCGGGTGTTCTTGCTGCGCACTGTCCGGAGGGCATAGAACAGCCCGCCGCCGAGCACCACCGTGAGCAGCAGGCCGAGGGCGAAGTCGCCGAAGCCGACGTCCATCGCGGCGTTGGCCGAGTTCGACTGCGGCACCGGAGCCTCCGGCATCAGCGACTGGTCGACGACGCCGGTGCTCTCCAGCAGGGTCATATGCCGCAGCACCGCCTGGTTGGCCGTCGTCGCGTAGTCACGGACGACGTCGTTGCGGGTACCGGCCCTGACCTGCGCGATGACGGGGAACAGGATCCCGTGCGCGTACCGGAGCCGGTTGGCGAAGATCCGGTCGAACTCGCTGTCGTCGCGGGCGGCCTTCATCTCGCCGAGCCACGCGGACTGCTGATCCGAGGGCTCGGACGGCAGGGCGATGCCGAACCGGTCGGCGATGGCGTGCGTCGCGGTGTCGAGCCTGCCGTGGTCGATCATCAACGTCCGGCCGACTTCGCGGGTCCGCTTGCTCTTCCCGCGTTCCTGCGCCCACATCCCGGCGGGCATTTCCCACAGTCCGGCCAGTTTGACGTTGACGATCAGGTTCTTGTCCGCGGCGGAGAGTTCTTGGGCGTGCGCCTCGCCGACCGGGCCGAACAGGCTCACCGTGGCCGCTGTCAGCAGGACGAGCAGCGCGCGGACGGGTCTGGGGAGATCAGATGCCGAGGTCATCGGCCTGCCAGGTGTCCGCGGTGAGCAGCACTTTCGTGCCGTCCGGCTTGGCGGGGAACCACGCGTCGTCGACGCCTTGCCCGCCGGTGTTGCCGGGCATCGCGTCGTTGGCGTTGCGGTAGAGCGGCCAGCCCGCGAGCGTGATCTGCTCGGTGCCGTCGTCCCTGGTCACGGTGCCGACCAGCGCGCGGTCGATCCCGGTGACCACGAGGTCGCCGCCGGACTTGGCGGGAATCCAGGTCCGCGCGCAGGTTTCCGTGCAATTCGACTTCGGCGGATTCACCGTGTCCTTGTCGTAGCGGTACAGCGTGAAACCATTGGTGTCGGTGACGATCGGCCCGAGGTCGAACAGGATCGCCGCCGTGACACCGGGGGCGGGTTCGGCCGCGGGGTCGGGCATGCCGGGGATCTGCGCCGCTCCGGCGGCGGGGGCCGCGCCCGGAGAACCGTTCGGTCCCGCGGTACCGGTGGTGCAGGCGGCGGTCAGCGCGACCGCGGCCAACGTGAGGGTAAGAGGTATGACCGAGCGTGACACGGGGTTCACGGAAATCCTCCTGTCGGGGCCAGAGGAGAACGCCATCACCGCGGGGAGATGGTGTGCAGGCAGGTTCGGGTCCACTATGGACAGTCATGATCCACAGTGGATTCGGCGGTGCGGGGGACAGCGCCGGGTCGGGGTCTTCGGTAGGGGATACGGTCACGGGCGGGAAACGGTTCAAAAAACTTTCGCTCTGGACTTATCGCCCCCGAGCCCACAAAGATGTGCCGCGTGGGACGCCACTCTCGGATACTGCAGCCAATCGTCGATCATGAACCCGCGTCGAACGGGCATGACGACCTCATCAGGGCGTTGTACCAGGAGTTCGGGTCCAGCCTGATGGCGTTCGTGCTGAAGCTGACCGGCCACGATCGCCAGTGGGCCGAGGACGTGGTCCAGGAGACGCTCATCAAGGCGTGGCGCAACGCCGGCAAACTCGACCGGCAGCCGGAAATGCTGCGCGCCTGGCTGTTCACCGTGGCCAGGCGCATCGTCATCGACGGCTGGCGGAGCCGGAGCGCCCGCCCTCAAGAGGTGGAGGAACTGGAGTCGGATTCGATCGGAGTGCCGGACGAATCGGAGAAGACGCTCGCGGCCATGATCGTTTACGAGGCCCTGCGCAATCTTTCCCCGGAACAACGCGAGGCCGTTCAGCAGACCTATCTTCGTGACCGCACCGTGAACGAGGTCGCGGCGACGCTCGGAGTCCCGCCGGGTACGGTGAAATCGCGGATCCACCACGCTGTGCGCGCGTTGCGCAGGGCGCTGCAGGAGCGGGGGTGAGCGAGGTGTCCGGAACCGTCCACACGGACATCGCCGCCTACGTGCTCGGCGTCCTCGGCGAGGAGGACCACGCCAGGTTCGAAGCGCATCTGCTGGAGTGTCCCGAGTGTCAGGTCGAGCTGGTGGAGATGTACCACCTGCCCGACATCCTCGACATGGTCAAGAAGAGCTGGCCGGATCCGCCCGTCAAGGGCCCGGGCCCGCGGGTGCTGCGGATGCTGCTCGCGGACGCGGCGAAGGCGGGCCGTCGCCGCAAGGTCGTCCGGCTCGCCACGGCCGCCGCCGTGCTCGTGCTCGTCGTCGGCGGACCGCTCGCCGTCCTTTCGCTCACCGACCGTGAACCGGTCGTGACGCAGGCCGCGCCCACCGTCGTCACGTCGGTGGTGTCGCCTCCGTCGTCTTCGCGGGAACGCGAGACGGGGCCGGACGGCGGAGCCGCCCCGTTCGGCTGGTCCGAGGCGGGCAACGCGGTCGCCGCCGAGGTCACGGTGCAGGACAAGGAATGGGGCAGCGCCGTCGAGCTCGAACTGCGCGGTCTCGTCGGCCCGATGACCTGCCAGCTTTTCGCCTACTCCCACGGCGGAGAGGCCTACGTCGTCAACAACTGGAGCGTGCCTGCCAAGGGCTACGGCGTGCCCGGTTCCCCCGCGCCCCTCGTCATCACCGGTTCGACGGCGCTGCGGAAGGCCGACATCGAACGCTTCGAGGTCCACAAGCGGGACGGCACCGTACTGGCCATCGTGCGCCGGTAGTCATATAACGGAAAGATAACGGCCGGATCGCGTTTTGAACCGGTTCCCGGCCGGAGCCGTATTCCCCAGTAGCCGGATCTGGACCGGCGGGCGAACAGAAGGGTTCGCCGCGAATTCGGTGAATTCCCGTATTCGACTAATGCGTGGCTCATGCCCGGGTGCGAATGTTCGGCGCGCCCGGAAACGAATGAGGTGAGCAGCTAATGGCACGAAATCAAGGGCGCCATCGGATCGCCCGCAGGACCAAGATCGCGACCGCGTTGCTGGGCCTGTCGATCGCGGTCGGAGCCCTGGTGGTGTCCACCACGACCGGCGACCCCGAACGCGCCGCCGCGGACGAGGTGGACAGGTCGCAGTTCGTGGACATCACCAAGGTCCGGCCGAACGTCGAGAAGCCGGAGCCGGGCCGGAACGCCTCCACCGGTTCGTTCACCGTCGACTGCGGCCGGAACGAGAACGGGCATTTCAATCCCGACAACTTCATCGCGCAACCGGGTGTGCGCAACGGCGCCCAGCATCTGCACGATTACGTCGGGAATCTTTCCACGAACGCGGATTCGGACAACGACAGTCTGCTCGGCGCCGGCACCACCTGCCGCAACGGCGACGAGTCGACGTACTTCTGGCCGGTGGTGCGGATCGACACCGCCGAGGAAGCCGCGGAGCAACAAGGCGGGCAGAACCAGGAGCGGCGGCAGGACGGCCGGGACCAGAACCGCGACGGTGACCGGAACCGGCAGCGGAACCAGGACGACCAGAACCAGCAGAACGACCAGGATCAGAACAACGACGAGCAGGATCAGGCTCAGCTGGAGGAGCCGAACGCGGACAACGAACTCGCCGGCAACGACGGGGAGATCCAGCGTCCCGCGGTCGTCGACATCACCTTCAAGGGCAACGCCCGGGAGAAGGTGAAGGAGATGCCCAAGTTCCTCCGTATCCTTTACGGTGACGCGAAAGTCAGCACCAACGGGCCCGCCAACGCGCGGGAGAGCTGGACCTGCACCGGTTTCGAGAACAGGCTCATCAAGCAGTACCCGATCTGCCCCGAAGGCAGCGACGTCAAGCGGGTGCACACGTTCCCGAGCTGTCTCGACGGCGACAACATCGACAGCGAAAACCACCGGGACCACATCAAGTACCCGGACGAGAACGGTGAATGCGCGAACGGCCTGACCGCCGTCCCGGAGCTCACCATCTCGCTGACCTACGAGATCCCCCGGCAGATCCAGGTCAACGGTCAGTACAAAGTGGACTCGTTCCCCGAAGAGGATCACAACCCCTTCTCCGACCACGACGATTTCGCGAACGTGATGCCGGACCGGATCATGGACCGTCTCGTCGACTGCGTCAACGAAGGCCGTCAGTGCCGCGAATGACGCCCTGAAGCGGAAGCAGGAACCTGCGAAGAGAAAGGAAGATACTCCGGCCCGGCGGGTCCCCCCTACACCTCACCCATCCGCCGGGCCGGCCCTACCCGGAAACCGATCGACACAACTGAAGAACGCTCCGCAAGCATTCACCCGTCCTGTCGGCGGCCTCCCCGGGAGGCTCGCCGGCAGGACACTTTTCGGTAGGTTGGCGGCATGGGTGAGCAGAAGGACCGCATGCTGCGCGGCGAGCTGTACCGGGACAACGACCCCGAACTGGTCGCCGACCGCAGGCGCGCGCAGGCACTCGTCGACCGGTTCAACGGCACGGGCGCCGAGGAGACCGGTGAGCGGGACACGATCCTGCGCGAGCTGCTGGGAAAGCTCGGCGAGGGCTCCTGGATCATGCCGCGGTTCCAGTGCGACTACGGCTACCTGATCGAGATCGGCGCCAACAGTTTCCTCAACTACGACGCCATCCTGCTCGACTGCGCGCCGATCAGGATCGGCTCGGACTGCTCGATCGGCCCGCGCTGCCAGCTGCTGACCGCGCTGCATCCCATGGAGGATCACGAACTGCGGCGGCAGCGCTGGGAATCCGCCGCGCCGATCACCATCGGGGACAACGTCTGGTTCGGCGGCGGCGTCATCGTGTGCGCGGGAGTGACCATCGGGGACGACGTGGTGGTGGGCGCGGGCAGCGTCGTCACACGTGACCTGCCGTCGAAGGTGTTCGCCGCGGGCAACCCGGCCCGCGTCATCCGCGAGCTCTAGCGGTCCACCGGCGTGATCTTGGTGCGCCGACTGTGCTCGAACACCATCGAGGTGCGCACGTCGGCCACCTCGGGGCGTTCGGTCAGCTTGTCGATCACGAAGGCGTAGAGGCTGTCGTTGTCGGGCACCGCCACATGCAGGATGAAATCCTCGGTCCCGGTGGTCACGTAGAGCCCGACGAGGTCGGGCAGCGCGTTGACCCAGTTCCGGAAGCCTTCGATGTTGCGCCGCGAGGGCGGCCGCACCCGCACCGCGATGAGCGCCTGCACCCCGCGGCCGATCGACGGCAGGTCCACGTCCAGCAGCGCGCCGCGGATCACGCCGCGTTCCCGCAGCCCGCGGGTGCGGTCCAGCGCGGTGGTCGGCGAAACGCCCACCGCGGCGGCCACCTCGCGGTTGGTCTTCCGTGCGTCCGACTGCAATTGCGCCAGGATCGCCTTATCAAGTTCGTCCAGTCGCGCCATCTCGGCCCTCTCGCCGTATTAAGTACGAACACGGTGGACTCTACTCGTATGTCCTCCTAGCTTGGCCTTGTTCATCCGTTGAAGTGAGCAGGAGACAGCTGAATGTCCGAGCACGGTACGGCCATCGGATTCGCCCCCGAGGAGATCGACTTCACCGCGTCCACCCGGTCGGCCCGGTTGAAATGGGTGATCGTGGTCAACAACGAACTGCCGCCCGGCCGCGCGGTCAACGCGGCGGTCTGCACCGCCGTCGCCACCGCGCAGGGGGTCAGCGGGCTCCTGGGAGACGAAGCGGTCGACGCCGGCGGCGAGCACTACACGGGTTTGCCCTGGGTCGGTTGCTCGATCCTGTCGGCCGACGCCGGGAAGCTCCGGGCCATTCGTGCCAAGGCGGCCGCGTCGCCGGACTGCCACGTCGCCGACATGCCCGCCGTCGCCCAGCAGATCCGCGTCTACACCGACTTCCTCGCGACGATGAAGGAGATCCCGACCGAGGAGATGGACTTCTGCGCGATCGGCATCGTCGGCCCGCGCAACCGGATCGACAAGCTGGTCGGGAAGCTGCCCCTGATGCCCTGACTCAGCCTTCGAGCAGGTCCCGCAGCGCTTCGGTGAACTGGGCGGGGTTCCGCTGCGGCGCCAGATGCGCGCCGGGCACCTCCGTGAACGGCAACCCCAGCTCGAGCGCGAGGATCTTCGCGGGCTGGTAGTGGTAGTGCCCCCGGCTGCCGACGCCCGCGACGGGGACGATCTCGGTCCTGCTCCGCCGCAGTGCCCGCAGATCGGGAAGATAGTCGAGGATCTCGGCCAGCTCGCGGCCGAACAGCCGCTTCCAGTCCTCCTCGTTCGGCAGCCGGATCGCGCGCAGTTCGGGCAGCGCGGCGCCGGCGATCCCGTCGGTGAACCGTTTGAACGCCCCCATCAGGTCACCCGCCTGGGCGAGCCGGACCTGCGCGTTGGCCTCGTCGAGCCAGCCGAGCGCGTCGGGCAGCAGCTGGATGGCGGGCGGTTCGTGGGCGACCAGCACGGTCGCCGCGTCCGGGTAGCGGGCCACGAGGTCGAGACCGATCATGGCGCCCGCGCTGGTGCCGAACACGCTCGCGGGGCCGCCCCCGACGTGCTGGAGCACCGCGTGGGCGTCGTCGGCCTGCTTCGGCACGCTGACCGGTCCGGTGCTGGTGTCCGTGCTGCGGAAGTGACCGCGCCGGTCGTAGGTGACGACGGTGTAGTCGTCCGCGAGCAGCTTCGTCATCGCCCGGAAGGTGTCCGCCGAGCCCAGCCCGCCCGCGATCAGGAGCAGAAGCGGCCCTTCGCCGGTACTGCGGACGTACAGCTCACCGTCCTCGACCGGACAACGACTCTCCGAGATCATGGCCGAAGTCAAGCACAGCGTGCCCGGACCCTCACTCCGAGGCCAGCCCCCGCAGGATGCCGGTGGCGTCGGCGACGATCGTCTCGATCAGGTCGCCGACGGCGGGCAGGTCGCCGAGCAGGCCGACGACCTGCCCGGACGCCAGCACCCCGGCGCTCCGGTCGCCCTCGACGAGCCCGGCGCGCAACAGCATCGGCGTGTTGGCGGCCATCAGGACCTGGGACCACGTCCGGTCGCCGCCGCGTTTCATCCGCAGCCCTTCGGTCGCCAGCGAACGCCACGACAGCCCGGTCAGTTTGCGGAACTTCGCGGCGTTGCGGGCGGCACGGGCGAACCCGCTCACCGGACCGGCGGATTCGAGCGCGTCGACCAATTCCGTCCGGAGCACGCGATGCGGCATCCCGTCCACCTTCCGGGTGACGACGGTGCCATTGAGGTCACGGGCGAGGTACGCCTGCTTGATCTCGTCGGGGACGGTGCTTTCCCGCGTCAGGAGGAACCGGGTGCCCATGGCGACGCCGGCCGCCCCGTAGGCGAGCGCGGCGGCCAGGCCCCGGCCGTCGAAGAAGCCGCCCGCGGCGACCACCGGGATGTCGACCGCGTCCAGTACCGAAGGCAGCAGCAAGGTCGTCGCGACCCCGCCGGTGTGCCCGCCGCCCTCGCCGCCCTGCACGATGACGGCGTCGGCGCCCCAGCCCGCGACCTTCTCCGCGTGCCTGGCCGCGCCGACCGAAGGCACGACGAGGACGCCGTTGTCCTTGAGCCGCGCGATCATGTCCTTCTTCGGCGCGAGCGCGAAGGACGCGACGCGGACTTCCTCGGTGATGAGCAGCTCGACCCGGCGCGCGGCGTCTTCGGCGTCCGCGCGGAGGTTGACCCCGAACGGCCGGGACGTGCGGCTCTTGACCTCCTTGATCGCCGCCGCCAGCTCGTCGTAGGACATCGTGGCGGACGCGAGGATGCCGAGACCGCCCGCCTCGGCCGTCGCGGACACCAGCCGCGGCCCGGCGACCCAGCCCATCCCGGTCTGCACGATCGGATGCCGGATCCCGGCCAGTTCGGTCAGCGCGGTCTTCACGACGGGACTTCCTTGTCACGCAAGGACTTCGGATCCAGGCTGGTGCGGATCAGGAGCAGTTCGGTCTCGGTCGGCAGCCGGGATTCGGTGACCCCGTCGGTGATCAGCGGGAAAGAAGTCGCCTCGACGACCTCGTCCACGGAAACCCCCGGATGCACGGAAAGCAGCCGTGGCGCGTGGTCTTCACCGCCGAAGTCCAGGACGCCGAGGTTGGTGACGACGCGATGGACGTCGTGATACCGCAGCCCCGCCTCGCGCGCCCTGGCGTAGCCGACGCCGGACACGACGTCGACCTGGTCGACGAACACCCGCTTGCCGTGCCTGGGAACCCAGTAGCTCGTGCGGTGGTTGGCCGTGTTGCCCGGCCCGCCGCGCACACCGAGAAGTTGTTTCCTCGGCCGGGAATGGTCGCCGATCGCCGAGATGTTCTGGTTTCCCTCGCCGTCGATCTGGTTGGCGCCCATCACCACATGCCGTTTTCCGCGCGGCACAACGGTGTCGAGCACCTTGCGGAACGGTTGCCAGCCTTCGACGACGGCGTCCGGGGTCATCAGGTACGCCTCGCCGTCGGACAGCAGGATGTCCGGCTCGAACGTCAGCCTGGCGAGCCTGGCGCCCAGCGACGGGATGAAACCCATGGGGCTCACCACGATCTCGCCGTCACCGCGAAACAATTCGGCGCAGGCCACGACGGCCACTTCGGCACGGCTGATGTCACTCACGCGGACTCCCCGAATTCGGCGACGGCCTTCTGGTAGTGCGCTTCGTCCCCGGACAGGAACCTGTCGACGAATTCCGGCCACGCGTCGAGATCCTTGGCCGCTTCGGCGTAATGACGCTGGAAACGCTCGTCGCGCCCGTAGTCCGGGACGGCGGTGGTGAAATGCGCGCCGTTCGGCGTCTCGGCCACCCCGGTGACGAGCATCCGGCTCAGCAACAGGCTCTGCACCGGCCCCGCTTCGGTGAGCTCGGCCGTCTCGACGATCTTTTCCGTTGACACGTAACACTTGTCGGCGGCGAGCGCGAACAGCTCGTCGAAGTACGGATCGGGCCCGAGGTACTGCGCGTTGCCCCGGGCGTCGGCGCGGTTGAGGTGGACGAAGGCCGCGTCGAGCTTCAGAGCGGGCACGGCCAGCAGCTCTTCGGCGTCGTCGTACGGCGAGCGGACGGTGCGCAGCGACGGGTTCAGGTCCAGGACACCGGAGCCGAGTCCCGCCCGGGTCGGCAGGAAGGGAAGTCGTTGCGCGGCAGCGGAAAGACCGGTCCCGAACACGCCTTCGTCGTACTCCGTGACGGTGATCGACCCGGCTTCCCGCACCCGGGAGAACCACGGGTCGTAGGGGATCGAGTCGAGGGTGACGAAACCGAAGACGAGATGCTTGATCTTGCCCGCCGACGCCAGGAGCCCGACGTCCGGACCGCCGTAGGAGACCACGGTGAGATCCTTGACCGGAGAACGCAGGATCGCGCGCACCAGCGCCATGGGCTTGCGCCGCGAGCCCCAGCCGCCGATCCCGATCGTCATGCCGTCCTTCAGTTCGGCGGCGATCTCGTCCGGCGTCGTCCGCTTGTCGGCCATCACTTCCCCTTACCGTCCAAGAACTCCTGGCGCGCGCCGTCCGAGACGCCCGCCAGGTTGAGTTCGAAGGTGAATCCCTGCTCGAAGCGGTAGCTGCGGTGCACGGGCTGGACGTCGATGCCGTTGATGGCCTGTTTCGCGGCGCGGATCACGCGGGTGTCCTTCGCCGCGATCTGCCGCGCGACGCCGAGCGCGGTCTCGTCGAGGTCCTCTCGCGGGACGACGGCGTAGACCGAACCGTGGTGATGCAACTGATCCGCGGTGATCGTCGAAGCCGTGTAGTACAGGGCGCGCATCAGATGCTGGGGGACCAGCCGCGCGAGATGGGTCGCCGCGCCCAGCGCGCCGCGGTCGACTTCGGGGAGCCCGAAGGTGGCGTCCTCGCTGGCGACCACGACGTCCGCGTTGCCGACCAGGCCGACCCCGCCGCCGAGACAGAAACCCTGCACCGCGGCGATCACCGGGACGGCGCAGTCGTACACGGCGGAGAACGCCGCCGCGCAGCCCTCGTTCGCGCCGATCAGCGCCCCGTACCCCGGGTCGCGCTGGATCTCCTTGATGTCGACCCCGGCGTTGAACCCGCGGCCCTCCGCGCGCAGCACCACCACGTGGATCGCCGGATCGCGTCCGGCTTCGGTGACGGCGGACGCGAGGGCGAACCATCCCTTCACGCTCAGCGCGTTCACCGGGGGCGCGTCGACCGTGACCACGGCGACGCCGGGCTCCGGTGAGTGGGTGGAAACGGTCATCGGACACCCTTCTCCGCTACCAAACCTAGCACTTGCTTGGTACGTTAGCAGGACGTCCGGCCCGGGTACAGCGACGTGAAGGAGGCCCGGCATGGCACTCGAACTTCGGCTCGACGGCGCGGTGGTGCTGGTGACCGGCGGGGTCCGCGGCGTCGGCGCCGGTGTCACCAGGACTTTCCTGCGTGCCGGGGCCGAAGTCGTCACCTGCGCGCGCACCGAACCTGAGCGGCCCGTCTGCGCCGGGGACGGCGCGTCGACGTTCATCTCCTGCGACGTCCGCGACCCGAAAGAGGTCGACGCGCTCGTCGAAGAGGTCATCCGGCGGCACGGCAGGCTCGACGTCGTGGTCAACAACGCGGGCGGCGCTCCGTACGCCGAGGCGGCGAACGCGTCGCCGCGGTTCCACGAGAAGATCGTCGCGCTGAACCTCCTGGCTCCGCTGGCCGTCGCGCGTGCGGCGAACGCCGTCATGCAGGAGCAGGAAAGCGGCGGCGTCATCGTGAACATCAGCAGTGTCAGCGCGACGAGACCGTCGCCGGGCACGGCGTCCTACGGCGCGGCGAAAGCGGGCCTGGACAACTTGACCGCGTCGCTCGCCGTCGAGTGGGCGCCGAAGGTGCGGGTCAACGGGCTCGACGTCGGCATGGTGCGGACGGAGCACTCGCATCTGCACTACGGCGACGAAGCGGGCATCGAGGCGGTGGGCGCGACTGTCCCGTTAGGACGGTTGGCCGATCCGGACGAGATCGGTGCCTGCGCGGTGTTCCTGGCTTCCCCGCTGGCTTCCTACGTCAGCGGCGCCTGCCTGACCGTGCACGGCGGGGGAGAGGTTCCTGCCTTCCTCGCCGCTTCCAATTCCCTGGTGAAAGAACGAAAGGAGCCGGTGTGAGCGGGATCGCCGACGGCCGGATCGTGGTGGTGACCGGAGCCGGTCGTGGCATCGGGCGGGCGCACGCGCTCGCGTTCGCCGCCGAGGGCGCGCGGGTGGTGGTGAACGACCTCGGCGCCGGGATCGACGGAAGCGGAGGGTCGGCCGGGCCCGCCCAGGACGTCGTCGACGAGATCGAGGCGCTCGGCGGCAAGGCGGTGGCGAACACCGACGACATCGCTTCGTGGGACGGTGCCGCGGCGCTGGTGCGGACGGCCGTCGAAACGTTCGGCGGCTTGGACGTCCTGGTCAACAACGCGGGTTTCCTGCGCGACCGGATGCTGGTCAACCTCGGCGAGGAGGAGTGGGACGCGGTCATCCGTGTCCACCTGAAGGGGCATTTCGCGCCGACGCGGCACGCCGCCGAATACTGGCGAGCCGAGGCGAAGGCCGGCCGGACGCGGACCGCGCGGGTGATCAACACCAGTTCGGGCGCGGGTCTGCTCGGCAGCGTCGGGCAGGGGAACTACGCGGCCGCGAAGTCCGGGATCCTGGGGCTCACGCTGGTCGCCGCCACCGAATTCGCGCGGTACGGCGTCACCGTGAACGCGATCGCCCCGGCCGCCCGCACCCGGATGACCGAAGTGGCCTTCGCCGACGACATGGCCGCGCCGGAGGACGGTTTCGACGCCATGGCACCGGAAAACGTGTCGCCGCTGGTGGTGTGGCTCGGCAGCGAGGAGTCGTCCGGGGTCACCGGCCGGGTGTTCGAGGTCGACGGCGGGCGCGTCTCGATCGCGCAGGGCTGGCGGCACGGCACGGTGCGGGACAAGGGTTCCCGGTGGTCGCCCGCCGAACTCGGGCCGGTGGTGGCGGAGTTGCTGGCGGAGGCTCCCGTGTCTGAACCCGTTTATGGAGCGTAGGTCTTCGGTCTCGTGAGTGGTAAGGACGGTTCTAACCGTTCTTACCACTCACGAGGCGTCCCGCGTCAGATCCCGGACCTCGGGAAGCCGCTGGAACCCGCTCGATTCGTAGGTCGCGACCGCGGCGACATTGGAACTCGGCGTGTTCACGCCCGCGCTCGACGAGCCGAGCTTCCGGAGCGCGGCCGCCGCGGCGAAGGTGATCGCCCTGCCGTGACCGTGCCCGCGATGGTCCCGGTGTACGCCCATCGGTTCCAGCACACCGGGTTTGCCCTGCCCGGCCGACCACACGGCCACCGCTGCGACCGCGTCGCCCTGTTCGTCGTACCCGACGAGGTAGCGGGAGTCGGCGTACGGCGCTCCGGTCGCCATCGTGCGCCACTTCTCGGGGGTGAACGTCGAGCCGTCGAAGGCTCCCCGCATCACGTCGGCCCAAACATGGCAGTCGTCCGGACCGATCGTCTCGATCCGCAGGCCTGGGTCCTTCACCGGTTCGGTGAGGTCGCGGCGCAGCGGGGTCCACGGTTCGCCGGCGTGCCAGCCGTGGCCGGGCAGCAGATCGTGGAGCAGGGCGTCGTTCGGCGCTTCGACGGACACCTCTCCCGGTGGCAGCACCCCGCGTTCCGGCGCGACGATGTCTTCGGCCATCCGCCGCGCCAATTCCTCGTCCCGGCGGACATCGGGGGCGGTCGTCACGCGCAGGAGATCGGCTCCGTCCAGGAGCCCGACGGCGAGAATCCGCCCGTCCCGGCGCCAGATCCGGACCGCCGCGGCTGTCGCCTCCGCCCCCGAACGCCAGAACCAGCCGAGGTCACCGGGATGCAGTTGCCAGGCCACGCCTTCGGATTGCCACTCCCGCAGCGCGTCGACGGCCTCGTTCAGCCCATCGGGTCCCGGTTTCTCCAAGCTGATCACCATGCCGTGATCCCACACCACGCCGCGATCGCCCGCATCCCGTTTTCGGCGAGGCAAGATGGAGGCGTGAAGTCACTTCAGCGCCGTCTCTGGGAAGCGGTCGAGCCGCTGCACGCCGTCGTCTACTTCGCGCCGGAAACGGCGGCCGCGGCCAAGGCGGCAGGCCTGCCCGGGTGGTGGATGGGCTATTTCGCCGGCCGGGTCGCGCCGCTCGGGCCGCTGCCGGAACCACCGGCGACCGCGATGCTGTTCGGATTCGCCCCGCGGATGGTCGCGCGGTCCTTGCCCGACGCGTGGAAATACGCCGAACCGGCGATCGTGCTGAAGAGCCGGATGGACGCCGTCGAGGAAGCCCTGAACCGGATCCTGCCCGACGACGCGCCTCTCGCGGACCTCGCCGACCTGCTCGAGCAAGCCGTCACCGGCTGCGATTACGCGGCAAGGCCGCTAGCCGCCGCCTGGTCCTCGGTGACCAGGCCCGCCACGCTCGCCGGCCGGGTCTGGCTCGCGGCGACGGTGTTGCGCGAGCATCGCGGGGACGGTCACGTGCTGTCCGCCGTCGCCGCCGGGCTGCGCGGGCTCGACACCACGCTGACCCACATCGGCAGCGGAGCGGTGACCCGCGAGGTGGTCCAGGTCAACCGCGGCTGGTCCGACGACGAGTGGGACGAGAGCGTCGCGCGGTTGTCCGGACGCGGGATCCTCGACGGCGATCTGGCCCTCACCGGTCCGGGAATCGCGCTGCGCCAACGGATCGAGGACGAGACCGACCGTCTCGCCACCGGCCCGCTCGAAGCGCTCGGCGAGGACGGGGCCGCCGAGGCCGTGCGGCTCGCCGTCCCGCTGAGCCGCCACATCTTCGACGCCGGGGCGATCCCGCTGCCGAACCCGATGGGGGCGCCGCGGCCCTGAGGCCTCGAAACTGTCGGACCCCGGTGGGACGCTGTTCCGCATGGCGACGTGGCAGCAGTTCAGTGAAGAGGCACCTGCGCTGGCGGAGAAGATCAAGGAGCGGTTCACCGCGGCGAAGTCGCATGTGCTGGCGACGGTCCGACGGGACGGCTCGCCCAGGGTCAGTGGCAGTGAGGTCGATTTCCGTGAGCGGGACCTGCTGATCGGTTCGATGATCGGCGCGATGAAAGCGAAGGACCTGCAACGCGACGGCAGGTTCGCGATCCACGCCGCCTCGGCGATCGACGAGGGCGGCGCGGACGCGAAGGTGTCGGGAAAGGCCGTCGAGATCACCGATCCGGCGGAGGTCGCCCGCCTGCAGGGCGACGACGGGGAGGCGCACGTCTTCCGGCTCGAACTCACCGAAGCGGTGCTGACCTGGGTCGAGGGCAACACCATCTATTTCGACTACTGGAAGGAGGGGCAGGGGAGCAAACGGCTCGCGAGGCCGGACAACGGTCCGGTGGTCGAGGTCGGTCTGGACTAGCAGGGCAAGGCAAAGTCAGGTGGCCAGTCGCGGTCGTCGACTGTGTGGAGTTTGGGGCGTCAGATGACCAGAAATCCACACAGTCGTGAGTGACCGGTCCGGTCATGAGCACTGTGTGGAAATAGAGACAGTGAACGTCCCTATTTCCACACACCCCTCACCCGGAGTGAAGCTAGATCCGTTCGATGATCGTGCCGGTGGAAAGCGCGCCACCGGCGCACATCGTCACCAGCGCGGTGCTCGCGTCACGGCGTTCCAGTTCGTGCAACGCCGTGGTCAGCAGGCGGGCGCCGGTGCTGCCGACGGGATGCCCGAGCGCGATCGCGCCACCGTTCACGTTGACCTTGCCTTCGTCGGGCCGGTGCACCCGCAGCCACGACAACACGACCGAAGCGAACGCCTCGTTGACTTCGAAGAGGTCGAGGTCGGCGATCGCCATCCCCGCCTTGGCCAGGACGCGTTCGGTCGCCTGCACGGGGCCGTCGAGGTGGTAGTACGGCTCCGCGCCGACCAACGCCTGCGAGACGATCCTTGCTCGCGGCTTGAGGCCCAGTGCCTTGGCCCGGTCCGAGTCCATCAGCAGGAGCGCGGCCGCGCCGTCGGAGATCTGAGACGAGGTCCCGGCCGTGTGCACGCCGCCTTCGAGGACGGGCTTGAGCCTGGCGAGGCCTTCGACGGTCGTCTCGCGGAGTCCTTGGTCGCGGGACACCAGCCGTGTCTCGCCGGTCGGTGCGCCGTCCTCGCCGAGCACGGGGGCCTTCACCGCGACGACCTCGCGGTCGAAGTGCCCCGCGGCCCAGGCGGCGGCGGCCTTGGCCTGGGACTCGGTGCCGAACCGGTCGACGTCCTGCCGGGTGATCCCGCGGCGTTCCGCGATCCGCTCGGCCGCGCCGTACTGGTTGGGCATGTCGATCGACCACGACTCCGGCCGGGGCGTGCCGATGCCCTCGCCGCGGTTCGCGCCCAGCGGGACCCGGCTCATCGCCTCGACCCCGCAGGAGACGCCGGCGTCGATCGCGCCGGCCGCGATGAGCCCGGCGATCAGGTGCGTCGCCTGCTGCGCCGATCCGCACTGGGCGTCGATGGTGGTCGCGCCCGTGGTCTCGGGGAGCCCGGCGTGCAGCCACGCGGTGCGCGTGACGTTGCCCGCCTGCTCGCCGGCCTGGGTCACGGCGCCGCCGATCGCCTGCTCGACCAGCGTGGGATCCAGCCCCGCGCGTTCGAGCAGGGCGCGCTGCGCCGCGCCGAGGATCTCGGCGGCGTGCAGCCCCGCCAGGTGACCCCTGCGCTTGCCGATGGGGGTGCGGACCGCCTCGACGATCACCGGACTACCCACGTTCGCCTCCTGGGGAAACACTGTTCACTACCGAGAAAAGTAGAACACGTTCTTGATTTGAGCAAGACGTCGCAGGGTTGGCCCGTTTTTGATCGCTGGTCGCCGTTCCCGCTCGTTGCCTGGGTCGCATGATCCACGGTGGCCGAGTTAACGGGTTTCACTGAAAACTCTTCACTTGGTAAACACCGTATGCTTCAATCGGGTCTAGAACGTGTTTCATTGGCGAACCGCGTAGGAGGTAGCCCGTGGCCGCTCCCCTGATCCCCGCCGGTTTCGATTTCACCGATCCGGATCTTTACGCCACCAGACTGCCTCTGGAGGAGTTCGCCGAACTCCGCCGCACGGCACCGGTCTGGTGGAACCCCCAGCCCCACAACACCGCGGGCTTCCGCGATGACGGCTACTGGGTGGTCAGCCGGCTCGATGACGTCAAGGCGGTGTCGAGGGACAGCGAGCTGTTCTCCTCCCGGGAGAAGACCGCGATCATCCGGTTCGACGAGAACATGACCGACGACAGCCTCGAAGCCAACCGGCTGGTCCTGCTCAACATGGACGCCCCGCAGCACACGAAGCTGCGGCGGATCGTGTCGAAGGGCTTCACACCGAGGTCGATCGCGAAGCTCGAGGACACCCTGCGCGACCGCGCGGAACGGATCGTCAGCGAGGCGAAGAAGAAGGGCTCCGGCGATTTCGTCGTCGACGTCGCCTGCGAACTTCCCTTGCAGGCCATCGCCGAACTGATCGGCATCCCGCAGGAAGACCGGCTGAAGGTCTTCGACTGGTCCAACCAGATGGTCGCCTACGACGACCCCGAGTACGAGGTCGAACCGCTGGCCGCGTCCGCGGAGATCGTCGGTTACGCCTGGAACATGGCCGAAGAACGCCGCAAGTGCCCGATGGACGACATCGTCACGAAGCTGGTGCAGGCCGACGTCGACGGCGAGTCGCTGGCGTCGGACGAGTTCGGCTTCTTCGTCATCCTGCTCGCCGTCGCGGGCAACGAGACCACGCGCAACGCGATCACCCACGGGATGAAGGCGTTCCTCGATCACCCCGACCAGTGGGAGCTGTACAAGAGGGAGCGGCCGAAGACCGCCCCGGACGAGATCGTCCGCTGGGCCACCCCGGTGGTCGCCTTCCAGCGCACCGCGACCAGGGACACCGAGCTCGGCGGCCAGCACATCCGCAAGGGCGACAGGGTCGGGATGTTCTACAGTTCCGCGAACTTCGACCCGGACCACTTCGACGAGCCGGAGAAGTTCGACATCCTCCGCGAGGACAACCCGCACGTCGGCTTCGGCGGCACGGGTTCGCACTACTGCATCGGCGCCAACCTCGCGCGGCTGGAGATCGACCTGATCTTCAACGCCATCGCCGACGTCATGCCGGACATCGCGGAAGTCTCCCCGCCGGACCGGCTCCGGTCGAGCTGGCTCAACGGGATCAAGCACTACCAGGTCCGCTACGCCTGACCTGATCGGCCGGACGCGGCCCCGTGGGGCACCATGGGGCCATGGGTCCCCACGTTCAGGTCGACGTCGAAATGTCCTTCCGGGTCACGAAACCCGGCCCCGCCGCGTTCGTGATCGCGCTCGCCGGCGGGGCCGCCCAGGAGGAGTTCGCCTATCCCGCGCCGCCGCGCCAGGTGGCGTTCGAACACGGGACCCGGGCCCAGGTCGTCGACCTGCCGTCCGGGGAACACGTCGTGCGGTACCGGGCCGAACGCGCCCTCGGCCCGGCCGACGCCGAGCCGCTCGGTCAAGAAGATCTGATCCGGTACACCAGGCCCAGCCGGTACTGCCCCTCGGACCGGATGGGCGGGCTCGCGCTGTCCCGCTTCGGCGGCTTGCCCGGCGCGCGGGCCCAGGTGGAGGCGATCGTCCGGCATGTGGGCGGGCACCTGTCCTATGTGGTCGGTTCCGGTTCGCCGACCGACGACGCCGTCGACACCTACCTCGCCGGTGAAGGGGTGTGCCGCGACTACGCGCACGTCTGCATCTCGCTGTGCCGCGTGCTCGACATCCCCGCCCGGTTCGCCGCGGTCTATGCGCCCGGACTGTCCCCAATGGACTTCCACGCCGTGTTCGAGGCCGCGATCGACGGCCGCTGGTACGTGTTCGACGCCACCGGCCTCGCGCCGAGGCAGAGCCTGTGCCGGATCGCGACCGGCCGCGACGCCGCCGACACCGCGTTCCTCTCCACCCTCGGCTGTGAGCTGGACTTTCTCGGCAACACCGTGCTGGCGACCGCAGGCCCGTCACTGCCGGAGGACGACGGCTCGGAGCTGATCGCGCTCGCTTGATCGCGTGTTGACCACGAGCCGTGACCTCGCTGAGGTAGACATTGGCGTGTGAGGGAGAAGCAAGCACCGACGAAATGGCAGCGGCTGCGTGCCCGCTACCGCTGGCTCGACCACGTGGCGCGGGCCGTGAACCGCTACGTCGAGTACGGCGGTTACCACTACGTCGCGTCGATCACCTATTTCAGCCTGTTCTCGCTGGTGCCCATCCTCATGGTCGCGGTCTCGGTGGCGGGCTTCGTGCTGGCCAGCCAGCCGCAGCTGATCGAGTCGATGCTGAGCGCGATCACCGGCACGCTGCCCGGCGCCCTCGGTGACAAGGCGGGGGAGCTGCTCACCGGGTTCGTCGAGCAGCGCACCAGCGTCGGGATCATCGGTCTGATCATCGGCTTGTACTCCGGCTGGAACTGGATGAACGCGCTCCGCGACGCGCTCACCGCGCTGTGGGGCCAGAACCGGTCGGATCTCCCGCTCCTGCGCACGATCGCCGCGGACCTGCTCGCGCTGCTAGGCCTCGCGAGCGCGCTGCTGGTGTCCTTCGCCATCACCATTTCCGGGTCCGCGCTCGGCCGGTATCTGCTGGGGCTGGCCGGGGTGGACGACACCGCCTGGGGGCACAACGTGCTGTCGGCGATCTCGATTCCCTTGGCGTTGCTGGCCAACTGGCTCGTGTTCCTCTGGGTGCTCACCCGCCTGCCACGGAAACCGGTCGGGGTCCGCAGCGCGATGCGGGGCGCGGTCGCGCTGGCGCTGGGCTTCGAACTCCTGAAGCTGGCCGGTGGGATCTACCTGCGCTTGATCGGGAATTCGCCGACCGGGGTCGCCTTCGGCTCCATCATCGGCCTGATCTTCTTCATCTCGCTGGTGGCCCGGATGCTGGTGTTCGTGACAGCCTGGACCGCGACCGCGCGCGACGCCCCGCCGGACCCCGTGCGGCCGCCCCCGCCCGTCGTGGTCCGGCCGGTGGTGGCGGCGCCTGACCGGCACGGGCTCAAGCCGGTGCTGGTGGGCGCGGTGACCGGGGTGATCGCGACCCTGGCCGCGCAACGCCTCCGGCCGCGCCGCCGCCCCTGACGAAGGGAGAGCCCGATGTTCGGTGAGCGAGCACCGTCGTTCGCTTTGTCCGAGCTCGTGGGTTCACGGGTGGACGAGGCGCGGGCGAAATGCGAGGCCGACGGCTTCCAGGTCGAGGTCGTCGATTTGGAAGGACACGGAGCCGTGACACTGGACCTCCGGCCGAACAGGATCCGCCTGTACGTCAGGCGCGGGAAGGTGGAGGAAGCCAGAGCCGGCTGAAGGATCAGCTCGGTTTGGCCGATCCCACCACCCACATCGAGAAGAACTGCGAACCGCCGCCGTACGCGTGCCCGAGCGCGATCCGCGCGCCGTCGACCTGGTAGTCCCCGGCCCGGCCCATCACCTGTTTGGCCGCTTCGGAGAACCGGAGCATCCCGGACGCCCCGATCGGGTTCGACGACAGCACGCCACCCGACGGGTTGACCGGCAGGCGCCCGCCGAGCGCGGTCTCGCCGGCTTCGGTGAGCTTCCAGCCCTGGCCTTCGTCGGTGAAGCCCAGGTTCTCCAGCCACATCGGCTCGAACCACGAGAACGGCACGTAGATCTCGGCGGCGTCCACTTCGGACAGTGGGTCGGTGATGCCCGCGTCCCGCCACAGCGCCGCGGCGGCGTCCCGTCCGGCCTGGGGGTTCACCTGATCGCGTCCGGCGAACGTGGTCGGCTCGGTGCGCATCGCGGTCGCGTGGATCCACGCCGCGCCACCGGGAACCGCGTCGCCCGCCGCTTCGTCACCGATCACCATCGCGCAGGCGCCGTCCGAAGACGGGCACGTCTCGTCGTAGCGGATCGGGTCCCACAACATCTGCGACGCCTGCACCGACTCCACCGTGATGTCGGACTGCCGCAGATGCGCGTACGGATTCAGCGCGCCGTTGCGGCGGTCCTTTGCCGCGACGATCGCGCCGACGTGGTCGGGCGCGCCGGATCGCCGGATGTACGAGCGCACGTGCGGCGCGAAATAGCCGCCGGCCCCGGCGCCCACCGGCATCTGGAACGGCGGCAGGATCGACAGACCCCACATCGCGTTCGACTCGGACTGCTTCTCGAAGGCCACGGTCAGCACCCGCTTGTGCACGCCGGCCTGCACGAGCGACGCCGCCACGAGCGCGGTCGAGCCGCCGACCGAGCCGGCGGTGTGCACGCGCAGCAACGGTTTCCCGGTCGCGCCGAGCGAGTCGGCGAGGAACAGTTCGGGCATCATCACGCCCTCGAACAGATCCGGCGCCTTGCCGAGGACGACGGCGTCGATGTCGTCCCAGCCGGTCTGCGCGTCGACCATCGCCCGGTCGATGGCCTCCCGGAGCAGTCCGGGCATGGACACGTCGGTGCGTTTGGCCTTGTGGTGGGTCTGGCCCGTTCCCAGTACGGCCGCGAGGTGCTTCACGAGAGGACCTCCAAGGTCGCGACCAGGTTCTGCTGGAGGACGGGGCCGCTGGTCGCGTGGGCGAGGGTCTTGCGCGCGCTGCCGTCGAGGACGCGGTTCGCCGCCTCTCCGATCCGCGCCAGCCCCGCGGAGAACATCGGATTACCGGTCAGGACGCCGCCGGAGGGGTTGATCCGCACCTGGTCGCCGAGGCCCAGCGCGTCACGCAGGATCAGTTCCTGATGCGTGAACGGCGCGTGCAGTTCCGCGATCTCGACGCCGTCGAGGTCGAGCGCCCGCCCGGCGGCCGCCGTCGAAGGCGATTTGGTGAGGTCCCGGACGCCGAGCGCGGGGGAGTCGACGCGGTGCTCGATCCCGGTGATCACCGCCGGGCTGTCGACGAGGTCCGCCGCCCGCTCGGCCGACGCGAGCACGAGCACGGCGGCGCCGTCGGTGATGGGGGCGATGTCGTGGGCCCGCAACGGATCCGCGAAATACGGGGCGTCGAGAAGCTCCGCCACCTCGACCGTTCCGGCGAGTTGCGCGGCCGGATTCCCGGCGGCGTCGGCGCGGCTGCGCGCGGCGACCTCGGCGAGATCCTTTTCCGACCAGAGCCCGGATTCGAGCCCCAGTCTCGCCTGGATCCCGGCGACGCTCACCGAGTCCGGCCACAGCGGCGCGACGACGTACGGGTCCATTTGCAAAGCCAGCACCCGCCGCAGCTGTCCGGCGGAGGACTTGCCGAACCCATAGACCAGCGCGGTCTCGACCTCGCCCATCCGGATCTTCAGCCAAGCCTCGTACAGCGCCCACGCGGCGTCCATCTCGACGTGCGATTCGTGGATCGGCGGGAAGGCGCCTATGGCGTCGACCGCGGCGATGAACGAGAACGCGCGGCCGGCGAGGTAGTCCGAGGAACCGGAGCACCAGAACCCTATGTCCTCTTTGGACAGACCGGTGCGCTCGAAGACCTCGGCGAAGATCGGCACCAGCATTTCCACGCCGTTGGTGGTGCCCGGGGTACTGCGGACGTTGGGGGCCTGCGCGAAGCCCACGACTGCTACATCTGGCACGGTGGTCCTCACAGATGGTGGGCGAAGGATTCGTACGGTGCGTCGGGCTCGCCGGTCGGCTCGAAATGGCCGATGTTCTCCAGCGAAGTCCACCATTCGTCCCGTGGCTTCCACGCGGCCCGGACCCGCATGCCCATCCGGACGTCGGCGGCGTCGCAGCCGAGGACCAGGTGCAGGAACGCGATGTCCGCGCCGTCGAGCAGGATGTACGCGGCCACGTACGGCGGTTTGATCTTCTGGCCGAGGAACGGCACGTTCACGATGCAGAACGTCGTGACGATGCCGGTGTCGGGCAGTTCGACCTCGTCCGTGGTCGGCACGCCGTCGGTCGGGCAGGCACCGCGCGGCGGGATGTAGACCTTCTCGCAGGACGGGCAGCGCTGGCCGATCAGCCTTCCCTCGGCCAGCCCGCGCAGGTACCGGCTTTCCTCCGGCGACGCGGAATGCTGATAGCGCAGGTGGATCGGCGTGATCACGACGCTGACCGGCGCGCCCTCCTCCCGTTTCGCGACCGGGGGAGGCGCCTCGGTGGTTTCGGTGTCGGGCCCGTCGGCGGGGACGAAGTAGGCTATGTCGCGGATGTGCCCGACGGTCTCGTCCGCCCAGCGGATCCGGACCCGCTGTCCCGTGTGGACATTCGAGGGGGAACCGGCGTCGACGGCGTGCAGCATCGGGGTGTCGGCGCCGTCGAGCCGGATCAGCGCCCACGCGAACGGCCGCGACAACGGCTGGCCGTCGACGGGTTCGGCGATCCAGGACCAGGAGACGATCTCGCCCTCGGACGCCACCGGCACGAATTCGGACAGCGCCTCGGCGGTCACGGGGTCGTACTCCAAAGGGGGCACGTGGACGCGGCCATCGCTGCCGCGGACGCCTTCGACACGGCGCTCGCGCAGGGCATCGACGAACCGGCCGAGCACGGGGCCGACCGAGCGGGTGTAGTCGAAGCCCACGTTGAGCGGGGCCGACAGCGGAAGTTCGGGTGCGCTCACGTCCTGAGTGAAACACGTTCTCGATTTTCCGGCAAGACTGCGCGTCTGGGCCTTGCTGGCGGTTGCTCTTGAGTGGAACGCGTTCTAGATTTGCGGGTATGTCGACTGCCACCGGGACACTTGGGGTCTGGAATATCGCCGCGCAGGAGCCGGAGCGGGTCGCACTCGTCGATCCGGACGGCCGCTCGATCGGCTACGGGGACCTCGCCGCGAAAGCGAACGCGTACGCGCGGGGGCTCCAAGCCCTCGGGCTCGAAGCGGGGGACGTGGTCGTCGTCCTGCAGCCCAACGGGGACGAACTCGTCGCGGCCTATTTCGCCGCCATCCAGTCCGGCCTGTACATCGTGGTGGTCAACTGGCACCTGGTCGGGCCCGAGGTCGCGTACATCCTGTCCGACAGCGGCGCCAAGGCGTTCCTCGCGCACGAACGCTTCGCCGACGTCGCGATCGCGGCCGCGGACGAGGCCGGGATCCCGGAACGCGCGCGGTTCGCGGTGGGTGACGTCGCTGGCTTCCGGAGGATCGAAGAACTCGGCTCCGGCGAGGGCGACGGCCGTCCGGAACGGCGTACGGCGGGCTCGCCGATGCTCTACACGTCCGGCACCACGGGGCGGCCCAAGGGCGTCCGGCGGCCGCTGACCGGCGCCGACCCCGACTCCGTGCCGGCCGCGTCGACGTGGTTCTTCGGGATCTTCGGGCTGGCGCCGCACGACGGCCACGTACACCTCTGCGGGTCGCCGCTCTATCACACGGCGGTGCTCAACTTCGTCGCGATCTCCCTGCAGCTGGGGCATACCGCGGTGCTGATGGACCGCTGGGACGCCGAGGACATGCTGCGGCTGATCGAGCGGCATCGCGTCACGCACAGCCACATGGTCCCGACGCAGTTCCGGCGTCTGCTCGCGCTGCCGGACGACGTCCGCGCGGCCTACGACCTGAGTTCGCTGCGCGTGATGATCCACGGCGCCGCGCCGTGCCCGCTGGAGGTCAAACGCCGGATGCTCGACTGGTGGGGCCCGGTCGTCACCGAGTACTACGCGGCCACGGAAGGCGGCGGGACGGCGATCTCGGGCGAGGAATGGCTGAAGAAACCGGGTTCGGTCGGGCTGCCGTGGCCGGGTTCGACGATCAAGATCCTCGACGACGAGGGCACGGAACTGCCCGCCGGTGAGACCGGCACGGTGTACATGAAGATGGGCGACTCGAAGTTCGAGTACCACAAGGATCGGGCCAAGACCGCCAAGGCGCGGGTCGGGGACCTGTTCACCCTCGGCGACGTCGGGCACCTCGACGAGGACGGCTATCTCTTCCTGCACGACCGCAAGGCGGACCTGATCATCTCGGGCGGGGTCAACATCTACCCGGCGGAGATCGAGGGCGAACTGGTGATGCACCCGAAGATCGCCGACGTCGCGGTGTTCGGCGTCCCGCACGAGGACTGGGGCGAGGCGATCAAGGCGGTCGTCGAGCCCGCGGACGGCGTCGAGCCCTCCGAGGAGCTGACCGCGGAGATCCTGGAGTACGCGGCGTCGCGGCTGGCGAAGTTCAAGCTCCCGCGTTCCGTCGACTACTTGCCCGAACTCCCGCGCGACCCGAACGGAAAGCTCTACAAGCGCAAGCTCCGTGACCCCTACTGGGAAGGTCACCGCGTCCCCTGACGCATTTAGTCCTCTGGATGCGGTAGTTCACCGGCGAACTACCGCATCCAGAGGACGAAACGGGGGGTCAGCGGCCCCGGAAGACGGGCTTGCGCTTCTCGGCGAAGGCGCGGGGGCCTTCCTTCGCGTCTTCGCTCGCGAAGACCTCGATGCCGTACTGGGCGTCGAGCTTGAAGGCCTCTTCCTCGTGCATGCCCTCGGTGTCCCGCATGGTCTTGAGGATCGCGCGGACCGCCAGGGGACCGTTCGCGGAGATGAGGCCCGCGAGTTCGAGGGCCTTGTCCAGCGCCTTCCCGTCCGGGACGACGTGGCCGATCAGGCCGATCTCCAGCGCCTCGGCCGCCTTGATGTGCCGTCCGGTCAGCAGGAGGTCGGCGGCGACGGTGTACGGGATCTGGCGGGGGAGCCGGACGGCCGAACCACCCATCGGGAACAGGCTCCATCGCGCCTCGGACACCCCGAATTTCGCGCTCTCGCCCGCGACCCGGATGTCCGTACCTTGCAGGATCTCCGTCCCGCCGGCGATCGCGGCGCCTTCGACGGCCGCGATCAACGGTTTCGTCAGCCGCCGCCCCTTGAGCAGGCCCTCGATCCTGCTGGGGTCGAACGTGCCCTTCTCGAACGAGTCGGACGGCGAGTTCTTCGACATCGACTTCAGATCCGCGCCCGCGCAGAACGCGCCACCCGCGCCGGTGAGCACGCAGCACCGGATGTCGTCGTCCTCGTCGACCCGGTTCCACGCCTCGACCATGATCCCGAGCATCTCGCCGCTGAGCGCGTTGCGGGCCTCCGGCCGGTTCATCGTGACCACGAGGGTGTGTTCGATCTTTTCCACCAGCGCGTGCGGTTCGCCCACCTGAACCTCCCATAGAGCGGCCATTGCCCAGAACGATAACATGTTCTACTTTGAGGAAGTGGCACTCAACATCGCGGATCTACTCGAGCACGCCGTCGACGCCGTGCCGGAGCGCATCGCGGTCGTCTGCGGCGATCGGCGGGTCACCTTCGCCGAACTGGAAGAGCGCGCCAACCGGCTGGCGCACCATCTCGCCGCACACGGCGTGGGACCCGGATCCCACATCGGTGTCTATTCCCGGAACTCGATCGAGGCCCTGGAATCGATGATCGCCGCGTACAAGCTGCGCGCGATCGCGGTCAACGTCAATTACCGCTACGTCCACGGCGAACTGCGGTACCTGTTCGACAACGCCGACCTCGTGGCGCTGGTCCACGAGCGCCAGTATTCGGACAAGGTCGCCGCCGTCCTGCCGGAGACGCCGAAACTGAAACACGTTGTCGTTGTCGACGACGGAAGCGACGGCGACTACTCGTCCTACGGTGGTGTGGACTACGAAGCCGCGCTCGCCGAAGGCTCCCCCGAGCGGGACTTCGCCGAGCGCAGCGCCGACGACATCTACATCCTCTACACCGGCGGCACCACCGGATATCCCAAGGGCGTCCTGTGGCGCCACGAAGACATCTGGCGCGCGCTCGGCGGCGGGATCAACTTCGTCACCGGCGAGTACGTCCCGGACGAATGGGCGCTCGCCGAACAGGGCAAGTCGGGCAGCCTGGTCCGGCTCCCGGCGGCGCCGCTGATCCACGGCGCCGCGCAGTGGGCCGCGTTCGGCGCGCTGTTCACCGGCAGCCCGGTCGTGTTCGTCCCGCGGTTCGACGCGCACGAAGTCTGGAAAGCCGTGCAGGACAACAAGGTCCAGGTGCTCACCATCGTCGGCGACGCGATGGCGCGGCCGCTGATCGACGCCTACCGCGAGGGCGACTACGACGCTTCGTCGATCGTGGCGGTGTCGAGTCACGCCGCCCTGTTCTCCCAATCGGTGAAGCAGGAGTTCCTGTCGCTGCTCCCGCACGTGGTGATCACCGACGCGATCGGTTCGTCCGAAAGCGGGTTCACCGGGATCGGCATGGTCAGCAAGGACAGCGATCATTCCGCCGGTCCCCGGGTCAACTTCGGCAAGGACGCGATCCTGGTGGACGACGACGGCGCGCTCGTCGAGCCGAAACCGGGCGCGATCGGCCTGATCGCCCGGCGCGGGCACGTCCCGCTCGGGTATTACAAGGATCCCGCGAAGACCGAGAAGATCTTCGTCGAGGTCGACGGCAAGCGCTACGTCGTCCCGGGTGACTACGCGCGCTACGAGGAAGACCTCACGGTGACCCTGCTCGGCCGGGGGTCGCAGTGCGTGAACACCGGCGGCGAGAAGGTGTACCCCGAAGAGGTCGAGGGCGCGCTCAAATCGCATCCAGACGTCTTCGACGCGCTCGTCATCGGCATCCCCGACGACCGGCTCGGCCAGCGGGTGGCCGCGGTGATCCAGCCGCGTGCCGGCAAGGAGCTCGACGTCGCCGCGCTCGAAGCCCACGTGCGGACCGAGATCGCCGGCTACAAGGTGCCGCGCAGTCTCTGGCTCGCCGAGGAGATCGGGCGGTCGCCCAGCGGGAAACCGGACTACCCGTGGGCGCAGCGCTACGCCGCCGAGCACGAGCCCATCACCATCCAACCGGCGTAAGGAGTTTCATGCGGACGTCTCTGTGCGACCGGCTCGGGATCGACCTGCCGATCGTCGGGTTCACCCCCTCCGAGCACGTCGCCGCGGCGATCAGCCGGGCGGGCGGTCTCGGCGTGCTCGGCTGCGTGCGGTTCAACGACGCCGCCGAGCTCGACGCCGTCCTGTCCTGGATGGACGAGAACACCGGCGGGAAGCCCTACGGCGTCGACATCGTGATGCCCGCGAAGATCCCGGCCGAAGGGACGTCGATCGATCTCGCGAAACACATCCCGCAGGAGCATCGCGACTTCGTGGAGCGGACGCTGCGCGAACTCGCGGTGCCGCCGCTGCCGGACGACACCGACGAACGCGCGGGAGTGCTGGGCTGGCTGCATTCGGTCGCCCGCTCCCATGTCGAGGTCGCGCTGAAACACCCCATCCGGTTGATCGCCAACGCGCTGGGCTCACCGCCGGTGGACGTCATCGAGCAGTGTCACGCGAAGGGCGTGCCGGTCGCTGCCCTGGCGGGCAAGGCCGAACACGCCGTGCGGCACGTCGACAACGGCGTCGACATCGTGGTGGCGCAGGGCTACGAGGCGGGCGGGCACACCGGCGAGATCGCGTCGATGGTCCTGCTGCCCGAGGTGGTGGACGCCGTCGGCGACCGCGTCCCGGTGCTCGCCGCCGGCGGGATCGGCTCGGGCAGGCAGGTCGCGGCGGCGCTCGCGCTCGGCGCTTCCGGGGTGTGGATGGGTTCCTTCTGGCTCGCCACCGAGGAATACCTCCAGACCATGGGGGAGTCGGAGGCGATGCAGCGCGCGCTGGTCGCGGCAGGCTCGTCCGACACCGTCCGGACGCGGATCTACACGGGCAAACCGGCGCGGCTGCTCAAGACGCGGTGGACCGAGGCCTGGGCCGCGCCCGACGCGCCCGAACCGCTGCCGATGCCGCTGCAGAACCTGTTGGTCTCCCACGCGCACAACCGGATCCACCACGCGGCGGACCCGAGCGTGGTCTCGATGCCGGTGGGGCAGATCGTCGGGCGGATGGACCGGGTGCGCCCGGTCGCCGACGTGATCGCGGAACTGGTGTCGGGGTACGAAGAGACACTGTCGCGTTTGGACAAGACCCGCTGACTTTGCAGGTGAGGCCGAGCCACAGCGGCCGAGCCCGTGTCGCGAAAGCCACTTTCGCGACCTCTGATGTCCCGAAAGTGGCTTTCGCGACACGGTGACCGGCGCTGTCCGCCGAACGAGAAGGTCCCCTCCACCACGCCGTTGTGGTGAAGGGGACCTTCAGGGCATGCCGTGAGCGATGAGACCTAGAGACCGGCGGCCGCGTTCTTGATCGCGGTCGCGAAGGTGCTCACCTCGGTGTAGACGCCGGGAGCGTGCGCCCGCGCGCACCCCTCGCCCCAGCTGGTGATGCCGACCTGGATCCAGGCGCCGGCACTGTCGCGACGGAACATCGGGCCGCCCGAGTCACCCTGGCAGGTGTCGACGCCACCGGAGGCGACGTTGCCCGCGCAGATCTCGGCGCTGTCGATCAGGTCGGCGTAGCTGCCGCCCTGCGCCTTGCAGGTCGAGTCGGAGACGAAGGGCACGTTGGCCTTGAGCAGGTAGCGCTGCTGCGCCCCGCCCTCGGTCGCGGCGCCCCAGCCGGCGACGGTGAACGTGCCGCTGTTGTTGGCGGTGGTGGTGGCGATCGGCAGGGTCGGGATGCCGCTGACCGGGCTGGCGAGCTTGATCAGGGCCCAGTCACCGCCGGTGGAGGTGGGATAGGTCGGCGACCGGTACACGTAGGTCGACTTGACCTTCTTGGCCGCCGTGCTCTGCAGGTCCACGACGCCGAGGGTGGCGGTGATCCCCGTGTTGGCCCCGGTCCGCGACACGCAGTGCGCGGCCGTCAGCACGATCTGCGGGGTGTAGAGCGCACCACCACAGCCCATGGAAAGCCTTACCATCCAAGGAAATTCGCCCTGTGCGGCGCGCGTGCCACCGACCACGTCGGTCGACGGCGGCTCGGCGGCGACGGCTTGCGGAGCCGTGGCGAGACCCGCCAGGGTTCCGGCCGCCGCGACGGCGATCAGGGTCTTTTTGAGCAGGCTGAACCGACGCTTGATGTCCAAGGGTTCATTCCTTCCGGCTGTCCACAGTGGAGGCAGGGAGACTGACTGCGGCCAACTGACTACAGCAGGTGGGCATACGCCGGGACAACCAACTTTCTTCGGATCTTTCGGCCGATGGTGGTGATTAACGGACGTCCGGCCTCAGCCGCCGACGAATGGCGTAGACCGGAGCGCCCAACGCCGTTACTCCTGGACGGGCGGGCGCCGGAACCGCCGGAAGGCTGAACGGCCGCCGGAGGTGCCCTTTCGGCCACGAGTGTGAGCGTGGCATGAACACTTCGTTCGGGTCAGTACAGGCATGGGGAAACGGGCCTAGGATCTGGATCGTGAAAGCGCGTTCGCCAAGACTACATCCACCCGCCGACGGGCCGGTCCGGGACGGAATTCCCGAGCACGGCCGCATTCCCCGCTATTACGCGGTCAAAGTCGATCTGCTCGAAGTGATCTCCGAATTAGGGCAAGGAGCGGTACTTCCCACCGAAAGGGAACTGTCCGAACGATTCGAGGTTTCCCGCGCGACGGTGCGCCAGGCCGTCGGTGAACTCGTGCTCGAAGGGCGCCTGAGCAGGCGGCAGGGGAGCGGCACGTACGTCGCGGGCCCCAAGCTCGTCCAGCCGCTCGCTCTGGTGAGTTACACCGAAGGACTCAGGAGGCAGGGCATTCAGCCGGGCCGGAATCTGATCTCTTTGGAACGCCGGGAAGCGGGTCCGTCGCTGGCTTCGGAACTGGAAATCGATCCCGAAGACGACGTCATCCACATCGAACGGGTGCTGCTCGCCGACGACGAGCGGGTCGGGCTCGAATCGACCTATCTCACCGCCGCGCGATTCCCGACGCTGATGGATGTGTTCGATCCCACACAATCGCTCTACGCCTGTTTGCGGGAACGGCTCGGGGTCGTCTTCGACGGTGCCGAGGAGCGGGTCGAGACCGTGCTCGCCACGCCACGGGAGGCGTTGCTGATCGGGACGAACCCGGCGCTGCCGATGCTGCTGATGCACCGGACGTCGTGGGGACCCGACGGTGTCCCGTTCGAGCGTGTCCGCTCGCTGTTCCGCGGCGACCGGCTCTCCTTCGAGACCCGACTGGGCCGAGTGGAGTAGCCGCCGCCCGCATTCAGTCCTCTGAACGCGGTATTTGTACTTTCAACGACCGCATCGAGAGGACGAAACGCGGCGCAATATAACGCGAAGATAACAGGTCTGGTCCACATTTCGGTGGCACTTCACCTGCGGTTAGGGCGGGGGTCACGGAGCGTTGGTGCGCGCAGGCGAGCGTCTGCGGTGTGCGAATCCTCATCATCGGCGGCGGAGTGCTCGGCACTCAGCACGCCTGGCAGGCCGTCGAACGCGGCCACGACGTCGTCCAGATCGAACGTGAACCCGAGGCCAGGGGCGCGTCGGTGCGCAACTTCGGCCTGGTCTGGGTCGGTGGCCGCGCCAGTGGCCCCGAACTTGAGACGGCCGCCCGGGCGCGAGTGCTGTGGGAGCGCATCGGCGAACGCGTCGAAGGCATCGGCTTCCGGCCGAACGGCTCACTCACCGTCGTCCGCACGGCCGCCGAACTCGCCGTCGCCGAGGCCGCGGCCGCGAGCACGGAGGACCGCGGGTTCAAGCTGCTCGACGCCGCCGAGGTCCGCGAGCTGAACCCGGCCCTGCGCGGCGAGTTCCTCGGCGCGCTCTGGTGCGACCGCGACGCCGCCGTCGAACCGCGCGTCGCCCAGCCCGCCCTGCGCGCCGAGCTGGCGAAATCCGGCCGCTACACCTGGGTTCCCGGCCGCGAGATCCGCGACCTGACCGATCGCGGCGTCGTCGACGACACGGGTGAGACCCACGAAGGCGACGTCGTGGTGCTGTGCACCGGCGCCTGGACCGGTGGCCTGGTCAAGGAGCTCGCCGGGGCGACCCCGGTCCGCCGCGTGCGGCTGCAGATGGCCCAGACCGAGCCGCTCGGGGAAATCCTCACCACCACCGTCGCCGACGCGGACAGCTTCCGCTACTACCCGGCGTATCGCGGCGACGCGCTCGACGGCCTCAACGCCGGGCAGCCGCAGGGCGAGATCGCCGCGGTCAACAAGATGCAGCTGCTCATGGTCCAGCGCCTCGACGGCTCGCTGACCATCGGCGACACCCACGAGTACGACGAGCCGTTCTCGTTCGACACCACCGAAGACCCGTACGACCATCTGGCCGAGGTCGCCGGCGCGCTGCTCGGACGGCCGCTCCCGCGGATCGCCCGCCGCTGGGCCGGGGTCTACGCCCAGACCACCGACCCCACCCGGATCGTGCACCGCGCCCGCGTCGCGGACAACGCGTGGCTCGTCACCGGACCGGGTGGCCGGGGGATGACCTGTTCCCCCGCCATCGCCGAAGACACCGCAGAGGAGCTCTCCTGGTGAACACCGAACTCGTCGTCCTGGACATGGCAGGCACCACCGTCGCCGACGACGGCCTGGTGATCCGCGCCTTCACCGCCGCGATCGCCGCCGCCGGAGTGTCCGAAGAGGACAGTCGCTTCCCCGGAATGCTCGACTACGTCGTCGAGACGATGGGGCAGTCCAAGATCGTCGTCTTCCGCGCCCTGCTCGACGGGGACGAGGAACGCGCCCAGCGCGCGAACACCGCCTTCCAGGACGCCTACGAGAAACTCGTCGCCGACGGCCACTGCGAGCCGATCCCCGGCGCCGAGCAGACGATCCAGGAACTGCGCGCCCAAGGCGTGAAGGTCGCGCTCACCACCGGCTTCGCCCCTGCCACGCAGAACGCGATCCTGGACGCGCTGGGCTGGCACGGCCTCGCCGACGCCGCGCTGGCGCCGGGTGAGGGCGTGCGCGGCCGCCCGTACCCCGACCTCGTCCTCGCCGCCGCGCTGCGGCTCGAAATCACCGACGTCCGCCGGATCGCCGTCGTCGGCGACACCGCTTCGGACGTCCAGACCGGGCTGCGGTCCGGCGCCTCGATCGTCGCCGGCGTGCTCACCGGATCGGCGAAGAAGCCGGACCTCGAAGCCGCCGGCGCCACCCATGTCCTCGAATCCGTCCGCGACCTCCCCATCCTGCTGTCCTAAAAGGAGCTTTGACGACATGAAGAAACTCGCGGCCACCGCCCTCGCCGGGTTGCTCGCCCTCACCCTGGGCGCCTGTGGCGGAACCGCCGGTGGCGCCTCCGGCGATCAGACCGTCACGCTGTACACAGTGGACGGTCTCGAAGACTGGTACGCCCAGCGCTTCGAGGAGTTCAAGGCCAAGACCGGGATCACCGTCCAGGCGGTCACCGCCGGATCGGGTGAGGTCGCCTCCCGGGTGGAGAAGGAGAAGGCCAACACCCAGGCCGACATCCTGGTCACCCTCCCGCCGTTCATCCAGCGGGCCGCGTCGCAGGGCCTGCTCGCCGCCACGGCGCCCGCCGGGATCGACCAGGTCGCGGCCGGGCAGAAGGACGGCCAGGGCCGCTACTTCGCGATCATGAACAACTACCTCAGCTTCATCCGCAACCCGCAGGTCTCGCCCAAGACCTGGGACGACCTCCTTTCCCCGTCGCTCAAGGGCAAGCTCCAGTACTCGACCCCCGGCGAGGCGGGCGACGGTACGGCGGTCCTGCTGCAGCTCCAGCACGTCCTCGGCGACCAGGGCGCGCTCGACTACCTCGCGAGGCTCGAAGCCAACAACGTCGGCCCGTCGTCCTCCACCGGCAAGCTGCAGCCGAAGGTGGCCAAGGCAGAGATCCTGGTGGCCAACGGCGATGTCCAGATGAACCTCGCCGCGATCGAGAAGAGCGGCGGTTTCGAGGTCTTCTTCCCGGCCGACGCGCAGGGCAAGCGCTCCACCTTCGCCCTCCCGTACTACGCGGGCCTGGTGAACAACGCGCCGCACGCCGAGAACGCCAAGAAGTTCCTGGACTTCCTGCTCTCGTCCGAGGTACAGGGCAAGGTCGTCGACACCTTCGGCGCCCCGTCGCGGACCGACGTCACGCCGTCCGGCCCGCGGGCGGACAAGGTGAAGGCGGCCCTCGACGGCGTCGAGATCTGGCAGCCCGACTGGAACGCCGTCCTCGCGAAGCTCGACGCCGACCTCGCCGCGTACAAGAAGGCCGTGGGCCGATGACCCCGGCGGTCGAATTCCGCGGCGTCTCCGTCCGCTTCGGCCGGACGACCGCCCTCTCGCCGCTGGATCTCACCGTGGCGAGAGGGGAGACGCTGGCGATGCTCGGGCCGTCCGGCTCCGGCAAGTCGACGGCGCTGAAGGCCCTCGCGGGTTTCGTCGTGCCGAGCACCGGGCGGGTCCTGCTCGACGGCGAGGACGTCACCGAGCTACCGCCGCACCGCCGCGGCCTCGGCGTCGTCGTGCAGAGCTACGCGCTGTTCCCGCACATGCGGGTCGAGGCGAACGTCGCTTTCGGGCTCAAGGCGCGGAAAACGCCTCGGGCCGAGACGGCGAGCCGGGTCGCCGAGGCACTGGAGCTGGTCGGGATGGGCAAGTACGCCCGTCGCTACCCCCGTGAGCTTTCCGGCGGACAGCAACAGCGCGTCGCGCTCGCGCGGGCACTGGCGATCCGGCCACGGGTGCTGCTGCTCGACGAACCACTGTCCGCTTTGGACGCCGCCCTGCGCGAGGACATGGTCGCGGAACTCCTGCGGCTGCGGGCCGAACTGCCCGACACCACGCTGATCTACGTCACCCACGATCAGGGTGAGGCACTGGCGCTGGCCGACCGGATCGCCGTCATGCGCGACTCGAAGCTGGTCGAACTCGGCCCGAGCCGCGAGCTGTACCAGCGGCCCTCGACCGAGTTCACCGCGAGCTTCCTCGGCGCGTCCAACCTCATCCCGGTCGAGCTGATCCAGCCCGACGGCACCCGCGTCCGGCTCGGCGACCGCGAGCTTGCGGCCGATCCGTCGGGGACCTTCCGGGCGGGGCAGCCCGTCGCGCTCGGCGTCCGGCCGCACCGGGTCGGGATCACCGAGGCGGACGCCCCCGGCGCGCTGCCCGCGGTCCTGCGCGGGGTCCAGTGGCGGGGCACGGGCTTCCGGCTCGACCTCGAACTCGCGCACAACGGGGACGAGGTCCGGGCCGAAGTGCCGGACATCGAAGGACTCCCGAGGGTGGGGGAGCGGGTCGGAGTGTCCATTCCGGACGGTTGCCCGCTGGTGGGCGTCGGATGACCGGCCTCGCGCTCGCCACCACGGCGGCGGCACCGGCGCGGCGGCGGGAGAAACAGCCAGGACGCGGCTGGTTCCTGCTGCCGCCGGTGCTCGTCCTGCTCGGCTTCTTCGGCTACCCGCTCGTGCTGGTCGTCCTCCAGTCCCTGGAATCGAAGACCGGCGAGTTCGGCTTTTCGGTGTGGCTGGACGTCCTGGGCTCGGCGGAATTCCGGGACGCCGCCTGGAAGACCGTCGCGCTCGCGCTCGGCGCGACCGCTGGTTGTGTGGTGCTGGGGACGTTCCTCGCGCTGGTGATCGCGTTCGTGCCGTTCCCCGGCGCGCGGACGCTTTCGCGGCTGGTGGACACCGTGCTCGCGTTCCCGTCGTTCCTCATCGCGCTCGCGTTCACCTTCATCTACGGCAGCGCCGGGATCCTGGGCGCGGGCGGGTTCCTGTACTCACCGTTCGGGATCCTGCTGGCGGAGATCACCTTCTACACGCCGTTCGTGATGCGCCCGGCGCTCGCCGCGTTCGGCCAGGTGTCGTCGGCGCAGATGGAGGTCGCGGCCAGCCTCGGCGCGAAACCCGGGCGCGTGCTGCGTCAGGTGATTCTCCCGGAAGCCTTGCCGTCACTGGCTTCCGGCGCCTGCCTGACCATGCTGCTGGCGATGAACGAGTTCGGCATCGTGCTGTTCCTCGGCGCGAAGGACGTCACGACCCTGCCGATGCTGGTCTACGGCAAGGGAATCGTGACCTTCGACTTCCCGCAGGCCTGTGTCATCGCGGTGGTCAACGTCGTGTTCTCCCTCGCCCTGTACGGAACCTACCGGCGACTGACGAAGGGAGGCCGTCGTGCTGCTGTGGACCAGGCGTAGCCGTGTCCTGCTGTGGATGGTGTTCGCGGTGCTGTTCACCGCGATCGTGCTGGCACCGCTGCTGATGATCGTGCTGGCGTCGGTCGCCGGGAACTGGACGGGATTGCTGCCGGGCGCGCTCACCGGCTCGCATTTCGCGCAGGCGCTGTCCGGAGAGACGTTCGCGAGTCTTTCGGTGAGCATCCAGACCGGCGTCATCGCGTCGCTGGTGTCGGTGCTGCTGGGGACGTGGGCCGCGCTCGCCGCCCAGTCCGCGCCGTCCAAGCTGCGGAAGGCCGTCGACACCCTGTTCCACCTGCCGATCGCCGTGCCGTCGGTGGTGCTGGGGCTCGCGCTGCTGGTCGCGTTCAGCCGTCCGCCGCTCGCCTTCAACGGCACGCGCTGGATCGTGCTGCTGGGTCACGTGATGATCCTGCTGCCGTTCTCCTACAGCACGGTCTCCGCCGCGATCGCGCGGATGGACCCGCTGCTGGCGCAGGCGGCGGCGAGTCTCGGCGCTTCGCCGGTGCGGGTGCTGCTGCGGGTGCGGCTGCCGGTCCTGCTGCCGTCGATCTCGGCGTCGGCGAGTCTCGCGCTGGCGATGTCGATGGGCGAACTGGGCGCGACGATGATGCTGTACCCACCGGACTGGCGCACGCTGCCCGCGAGCATTTTCGCGCTCACGGACCGGGGACAGGTGTTCCTGGCGTCGGCGAGCACGGTGCTGTTGCTGGCCGTCACCCTCGCCGGGGTGGTGATCCTAGGACTGGTCCGCGGCCGCGCGGCCCAGCGGTGATGCAACCTTCGGTGAGGTCCATTCCGTCCTGAAACCATGATGAACGCAGCGAAGACGCTGGGCGCGGGGCTCGTGCTCGCCGCGACGGCGGCCTGCGGCGCGGGCGGCCCCGGAGCACCGGCGAACACGAGTACCCCTCCGGTCGTCACCACACCCTCGGATCTGCCCACCTCGGTCCCGGCCGGCCCGCCGGGAGCGAAACCACCGATGTCCCGGCCGACCGTCGGCCCGCCGCCGTCGGACAAGATGCTGCCGCCGTCCCAGGTCGACGCCAAGGTGCCCGCCCAGGTCAGCGCGGAGAACGGCGGCCTGAACGTGCACATCGAACTGAGCGGCTGCGACGAGGCGAAGGCGGACCTCGCCGAGGAGAACGCGCAGCGGGTCTTGGTCAAGGTGAAGATCGACCACGGCGATCCGGGGCAGATGTGCCCGCAGGTGATCCGCTACGCCGTCCTGCCGGTGAAACTCGCCGAGCCGCTCGGTGCGCGGACCGTCGTCCTGGAAGCGGGTTGAGATCATGTGCAACCCCACGGCGGTCTCGTTCCGTCCCAGTCACATGAGGTACTTAACGAATGTCATCGGCCTTGGCCTGATCGTCGTTGCGGTATCCGCTTGCGGGGCGCAGAACCAGGCAGCGGAGCCCGCGGCCGGACCCGGGAGCGGCAGCCTGAGTACCGTGCCGCCGTCGCCGTCCGCGCCGCCATCCTCCTCGCCGGCCCCGGCGCCGAGCAGTAAGCCGGGAAGCCAGCCGGGTGTGCCGGGCGCGCCTCGCCAGGAGGTGCCGGAAGGCAGCACCAAGCTGCCGGACAAGCAGCTCGACGCGTCGGCGCTGCCCGCGGACTATCCGCGTGAGGTGTACACCAGCAACGGCGGGACGGTCCTGAACGTCCGCGGCCAGGAAGGCGGCTGCGGGCACGCGACGGCGGAGGCCGCGCAGCAGGACGGGACCAGGGTCACCGTCAACCTGACCGAACTGAAGGGCCAGACCGGCCAGATGTGCACGATGGACATCCGGCATCCGGTGATCTCGGTGACGCTGTCGGCGCCGCTGGGGGAGCGGACCGTGGTCCTGAAGCAGATGCGATAACCGACCGGAACGCCGTGAAGGCCTCCTTCCCTACCCTGAAGGTAGTGAAGGAGGCCTTCACGGACCGGACGGCTCTTACCGGAAGCTGATCTGCAGCACCGGTTCCGAGGTGGCCTCGAAGAAGTCGTTGCCCTTGTCGTCGATGACGATGAACGCGGGGAAGTCCTCGACCTCGATCTTCCAGACCGCTTCCATCCCCAGCTCGGCGTACTCGAGGACGTCGACCTTCTTGATGCAGTCCTGCGCGAGCCGCGCGGCCGGGCCGCCGATCGAGCCGAGGTAGAACCCGCCGTGCTCGTTGCACGCGGCGGTCACCTTCTTGGACCGGTTGCCCTTCGCCAGCATCACCAGCGAACCGCCCGCGGCCTGGAACTGCTCGACGTAGGAGTCCATACGGCCCGCGGTGGTCGGCCCGAAGGAACCCGACGCGTAACCCTCGGGCGTCTTCGCCGGGCCCGCGTAGTACACGGGGTGGTCGCGAAGGTACTGAGGCATCTCTTCGCCCGCGTCGAGCCGCTCGGCGATCTTCGCGTGCGCGATGTCGCGGGCGACGACGAGCGGACCGGTCAGCGACAGGCGGGTCTTCACCGGCAGCTGCGAGAGCTGCGCGCGGATCTCGGCCATCGGCCGGTTGAGGTCGACGGTCACCACCTCGTCGGACAGGTCGTCCTCGGTGACGTCCGGCAGGAACTGCGCCGGGTCGCGTTCGAGCTGCTCCAGGAACACACCGTCGGCGGTGATCTTCGCCTTCGCCTGGCGGTCGGCCGAACACGAGACGGCGACACCGACCGGGCAGGATGCGCCGTGGCGCGGCAGGCGGATCACCCGGACGTCGTGGCAGAAGTACTTGCCGCCGAACTGCGCGCCGATGCCGAACTGGCGCGTCATCTCCAGCACCTGCTGTTCGAGGTCCACGTCGCGGAAACCGTGGCCCAGCTCGGAACCCTCGGTGGGCAGGTCGTCGAGGTAACGCGCGGAAGCGAGCTTCGCGACCTTCAGGTTGAACTCCGCCGACGTGCCGCCGACGACGATCGCGAGGTGGTACGGCGGGCAGGCCGCGGTGCCGAGGCTGCGCAGCTTCTCGTCGAGGAACTTCGCGAGCCGCTTCGGGTTCAGGACGGCTTTCGTTTCCTGATAGAGGAACGTCTTGTTCGCGCTGCCGCCGCCCTTGGCCATGAACAGGAATTCATAGCTCGGGTCGCCCGAACCATCTTTGTGATAGAGCTCGATCTGCGCGGGCAAGTTGGTGCCCGTATTGCGCTCATCCCAGAAATTCACCGGCGCCATCTGCGAATAGCGCAGATTCAACTCCTGATAGGCGTCGAAAATACCGCGGGACAGCGCGCGCTCGTCGTCGGCGCCGGTGAGCACGCCCTCGCCGCGTTTGCCGATCACGATCGCGGTGCCGGTGTCCTGGCACATCGGGAGGACGCCGCCGGCGGAGATCGCCGCGTTGCGCAGCAGGTCCATCGCGACGAACCGGTCGTTGCCGCTGGCCTCGGGGTCGTCGACGATCGCGCGCAGCTGCGCGAGGTGTGACGTGCGCAACAGGTGCTGGATGTCGGTGATCGCGGTCTTGGCGAGCCTGGTCAGCGCTTCGGGCTCGACCTTGAGGAACTTCCGGCCCGCGGCTTCGACGACCTCGACACCTTCGGTGCCGATCAGCCGGTACTCGGTGCGGGTGTCCTTGGCGAGGGGAAGGACTTCGGTGTACTGGAACGTGGTGGGCGCCACTGCGCGGGCTCCTTTGCCGGCATCGGGAACCTGCCCACGGTACCCAAGCCCGGGGCCCGGCCCGGAGAGGGCCTCGTGAGTGGTAAGGACGGTTAGAACCGTCCTTACCACTCACGACCCACGGGACCGAGTGCAATTCCCGCGCTGCAATTTGTCGCCGCGCCGGACAAAGAGTTCGGGAGGCCGGGCCCACCCCGACGGACCCGACCTCCCGGGGAAAGCGATCCGGGTGCGAACACCCGACCGCGAAGACTTATTACCTGCTCGACGGTCTCGTGACGCAGGTCATAAGTCAACGCTGCCGAACGGGTGTTGCTTTTCCGAGCCGAAACGGCTCAGTGACCATTACGAAGCGTAGGCACGCAGGCGGTCCGCCCGCTCACCCTGACGCAGCTTCGACATGACCTCTCGCTCGATCTGCCGAACGCGCTCACGGGAGAGCCCGAAGTGCTTGCCGATCTGGTCGAGCGTGCGCGGCTGGCCGTCGTCGAGGCCGTAGCGCAGGCGGATCACCTGGGACTCGCGGTCGTCCAGCGTCGCGAGCACGCGGCGCAGGTCGTCCTGGAGCAGACCGGAGATCACGGCGCTCTCGGCGTCGGTCGCCTCGGAGTCCTCGATGAAGTCACCGAGCGGGGCGTCCTCCTCGGTGCCGACCGGCATGTCGAGGCTCACCGGGTCACGCGAGTGGTCGAGCAGGTCCGAGATCTTGTGGGCCGGGATACCCGATTCGGCGGCCAGCTCCTCGTGGGTGGCGTCCCGGCCGAGCTGCTGGTGCAGGTCGCGCTTGATGCGGGCCAGCTTGTTCACCTGTTCCACCAGGTGGACCGGCAGCCGGATGGTGCGTCCCTGGTCGGCCATCCCCCTGGTGATGGCCTGGCGGATCCACCAGGTGGCGTACGTCGAGAACTTGAACCCCTTGGAGTAGTCGAATTTCTCCACCGCGCGGATCAGGCCCAGGTTCCCCTCCTGGATCAGGTCGAGCAGCGGCATCCCCCGGCCGGTGTAGCGCTTCGCGAGCGAGACCACGAGGCGGAGGTTGGCCTCCAGCAGGTGGTTCTTCGCGATGTGGCCGTCACGCACCAAGGCGGACATCTCCGAACGCCGCTTCGGCGTGAGGCCCTCGGCCGTGTCGAGCATGTGCTGGGCGAACACGCCCGCTTCGATGCGCTTGGCCAGCTCGACCTCGTCGGCGGCGGACAGCAGCGCCGTCTTGCCGATTCCGTTGAGGTACACGCGAACGAGGTCCGCGGCCGGGCTCTGGGCGTCGAGGTCGGCGTCGGTGAGCGCCCCCGTGCTCACCGGCTCCTGGGTGGATTGCGCCGGGATACGGCGCTCGCGAATCCCGCGCGCTTCGCGTTCGAGAGTCTGGACTGACATTCTGCCTCCCCGGTCACGGGCTGAACGTGCTGCGGTCGTCCGCCGGGTCCGTCTCGGTGTAGCAGGCCCTGTGGAAAACCCGCTACTCCTCGCCGGCCCAGCTTGGCTGGACACTTGGCTCAACGCCGGGAGGTCCGAAAACGTTCCCGGCCGCTACAGAGGAGACGGGCGGCTGACCTGGGGCGTTGCTCCACCAACCCTGAGCTTTTCCTGAGAATGCCCGTGCCGGGGAGAAGGAAACGTGGTCTAGACCTCTATGAGGAGGGTGAACGGACCGTCGTTCACACTCCGGACCGTCATCATGGCCCCGAAGCGACCGGTTTCGACCCGCGCGCCGCGTTCCCGAAGCGCGTCGACGACGGCCGTCACGAGGGGTTCGGCCACCTCGGGCCGGGCGGCCGCCGTCCAGGACGGACGCCGGCCTTTGCGGGTGTCGCCGTAAAGAGTGAACTGGCTTACGACGAGCAGGGGAGCGCCGGTGGTGGCGCAGGACTCCTCGTCGCGAAGTATGCGAGCTTCGTGCAGTTTGCGTGCCATCGCCGGCACCTTGGACGCATCGTCGTCGGCGTGGATTCCCAGCAGCACCAGCAAACCCGGCTCGTCGATGGCACCGGTCACCTCGTCGCCGACGGTCACGCTCGCTTCCGTGACCCTCGCCACCACCGCCCGCATCAGACGGCGGGGAGCAGCATGCCGTGCCGGACCAGTTCCCGGACGACGGGCAGCGCGGCCTCGGCCAGCTCCTCCGGTTCGAGACCTTGAGCGGCCGCCAGGAGCACGATCAGGTCCTCCAGGGGAAGCGCGCCCTGACAGCCCGCGAGCAGCCGTGTCGCGAGTTCGTCCACTTCGTGCGACCAACCGGGACCGTCGGTGCGGTGCAGGCGCTGGACGGTGGTGGCCCAGCCCTCTTCGCCCGGCTCGGCGACGCTCTCCAGAAGCACCGTTTCCGGCACCCGGAACCGGACATCGAGGAGCGAATCGCCGTTGGCGCGAAGCCATTCCACCCGATCCAGCCAGTTCGCGGCCTCGGTGCCCAGTGGGTCGTCGTAGGCCTGGCGCAGGTCTTCGCAGACGATCGTCGGGGTCGCGCCGTCCGCCCGCCGGAGCGTGACGAAGCCGAACCCGATGCCCTGGACGTCGTTTTCCTCGAACCAGTCCAGCCACGCTCCGGATTTCGCACGGCCTTCGGGGGAGCGGGGGTCGATGCCCGCGTCGCGCAGCCACGTGCCGACATAGAGTCCCGGGTCCGCGATGTCCCGCTGGACGAACCACGCGTCGGTCTCGGCGGGCAGCCAGCGGGTCACCCGATCGCCCCAGTCCTCACCCTTCACGTGCAGCCAGGACGCCAGGAGCTGGCCGGTGCCGCCGTCGTTGAGGAACCCGGGCAGCTGCCGCACCACGAGCGCGCTGGCGTCGTCCCCCGCGAGACCGGAGTCGCGGTAGGTGTAGTCGACCCGCGGCGGGCCGACCACGAACGGCGGGTTGCACACGATCTGGTCGAACCGGCGCCGCGCGACCGGGGCGAACCATTCGCCCCGGACCAGTTCCACGTCCAGTTCGTTGAGCCGGAACGTCGCCGCGGCCAGCGCCAGCGCGCGGGCCGAGACGTCGGTCGCGGTGACCTTCTTCGCGTGCCGGGTGGCGTGCAATGCCTGGACGCCGTTGCCGGTGCCGACGTCGAGCAGGCTGCCGACCTCGCGGCGGCTGGTGGCCCGGATCAGGCTGAGCGAGGCGTGCCCGACGCCGAGCACGTGGTCTTCGGGCACGGTCGTGCCCAGGACGTCGGCGTCGAGGTCGGAGACGACCCACCACGAGCCTTCGTCGTCGCCGTGCGGGCGGACGTCGAGACCGGCCCGGTAGCCGTCGGCGGCGGGCACGAGCAGCGTCGCGGCGACCGCGTCATCGAGGGACAGTGGCGCGAAAGCGGCCTCGACGTCCTTCTCCGGTTCGGTCGACCCCAGCAGGAACAGCCGGATCAGCGTGCCGAGTTCACCCGCGTCGCGGGTCGCGCGATAGGCGAGTTCGGGTTCGCCGCGGCCGAGGGCGCCGTGCGCGGAACCGAGGGCGCCGACCACGCCGTCGGCGTCGTACCCCGTCCGGCGGAAGGCGTCCCGCAGCCTCGCGCAGACGTCGTCGGACAGGTCGGGGAGGGCCGCTCGTGTGCTCACGGTGGGTAATACTGCCAGGATTGGGTCGTGAGCCTCGAGAGTGTCCTGGCACCGCTGCAGGCGGCGCTGCCCGGATTGGAAGACCTGTACACCGACCTCCACCGGCATCCGGAGCTGTCGTTCGCCGAAACCCGTACCGCCGCCGAGCTGGCGAAGCGCCTGGAGGCCGACGGTTACGAGGTGCACACCGGCATCGGGCGCACCGGCGTCCTGGGCGTGCTGCGCAACGGGCCGGGCCCGAAGGTGATGCTGCGCGCCGACATCGACGCGCTGCCGGTCGAGGAGAAGACCGGGCTGCCGTACGCGAGCACCGCGCGCGGAGTCGACGCCGAGGGCCGCGAAGTCCCGGTGATGCACGCTTGCGGCCACGACATGCACGCCACCTGGCTCTCCGGCGCCGCCTCGCTGCTCGCGTCCGGCCGCGAGCAATGGTCCGGCACGCTGATGGTCGTCTTCCAGCCGGGGGAGGAGGCCGGGGACGGCGCGGCAGGCATGGTCCGCGACGGCGTCTTCGGGCCCGCAGGCAAACCCGACGTCGTGCTCGGCCAGCACGTCGTGCCCGGTCCGGCGGGCTGGGTGCTGACCAGGCCGGGCGTGATCATGGCGGCCACCGACGCGCTGCGCATCACCCTGCACGGCCGCGGCGGGCACGGCTCGCGTCCCGAGACCACGGTGGATCCCGCGGTGCTCGCCGCGTCCGTGGTGCTCAAGCTCCAGACCATCGTGTCGCGGGAGATCTCGGCGACCGAGTCGGCGGTGGTGACCGTCGGGTCGCTGCACGTCGGCACCGCGCACAACATCATCGCCGACCACGCCGTCCTCGAGGTCAACATCCGGTCGTTCGACCAGGCCGTGCGGGAGAAGGTCGTCGCGGCGGTCGAGCGGATCGTCCAGGGCGAGGCGGCCACCGCGGGCGCGCCGAAACCGCCGGAGATCGAGCGGATCGGCGCGTTCCCGGTCACCGAGAACGACGACGCGGCCACGGAGGGGCTCACCGCCGCCTTCCGCGACCACTTCGGGGAGGGCCGCGTGATGCCCGCGCCGCTGGTCACCGGCAGTGAGGACTTCAGCGAGTTCGGCCGCGCGGCCGGCGTCCCCTCGGTGTTCTGGCTGGTCGGCGGCATGGACGAGGGCAAGGTGATCGCCGCGATGACCGCCGGGCGCTTCGAACAGGACATCCCGTCGAACCATTCGCCGCTCTTCGCGCCGATCCCGCACCCGACGCTTTCGGCGGGCGTCGAGACGCTCGTGGTCGCGGCTTTGCACCGGCTCACCCACCCGGGTGTCGGATGAGCCCGGCGAGTGGGAGCATGGAAGCCGGAGGTGGTGCTGTGAACGCGCCCGCCCACGGTCCCGAACCGAGGGAACCCGCTCCGGTGCTGATCACCGAAGCCGCCCCGTCCTACGAAGACCAGCTGGCCAAACGGAAGCGGAAGTACATCATCATGATGTCGTTCCGCATCCCGTGCCTCATCCTCGCCGGGATCTTCTACGAGACCTGGTGGCTGGCGCTGGCCCTGATCGCGATCTCGATCCCGCTGCCCTGGGTCGCCGTCCTGATCGCCAACGACCGGCCGCCGCGCAAGAGCGAGAAGGTCAACCGGTACCAGGCCGAACCGACGCGGATCGAGAGCTCCGGTCACCGCGTCATCGACGGCGGCTGACCCGTTTCGCGCGTGAAGGCCCCCTTCCCTCGGCTCAGCCGAGGGAAGGGGGCCTTCACGCGCGTCAGGGCTGCGGCCCGACCTTCGAAACCGCCTGGGCACCCAGCCGGGTACCGGCCCGAAGCACCTCCGCGGTGGACTCGCCGCGCAGCCACGCCGCGAGCACCCCGGCGTCGAACGCGTCCCCGGCGCCGGTGGAGTCGACGCATTCCGCGGGCTGCGACGGCACCGAGGTGATGGTGCCGCTCGCGTCGATCCAGCTGGCGCCGTCGAGACCGGCCGTGACCACGACCTCGCCGACGTAGTCCAGCAGTTCCTTCGCCGCCTCGGGATCGCTCGACCCGGTCAGCGCGACCAGCTCGCTGGTGTTCGGCATCAGCAGGTCGACCCCGCGCACGTCGTCGAGGAAGGCCGCGGGATCGGTGATCAGCGTCGCCGCCTGCGGATCGACCGACGTCGTCAGCCCCGCCTTCTTCGCCGCCGCCAGCGCCGCGAGCGCGGCCGGCCGCGACGACGGGTACAGCAGGACGTACCCCGAGAGGTGCAGGTGGCTCGCCCCGCGCAGCGCCGCCTCGGTGACGTCTTCGGGGCTGAACTTCGCGTTGGCGGCGCGGTCGGCGAGCATGCTCCGCTCACCGGCGCCGTCGACGAGCACGACGACGCAGAACGTCGGTTCCTCGGGGTCCACCGCGAACTCGCAGCGGACGCCCGCCGCCTCCAGTTCGCTCTTCACCATGCGGCCGCCGGAGTCGTCGCCGATCCGCGCGACCAGCGTGGTCTCCGTCCCCTCGGCCCGCAGCCACAGCGCGGTGTTCGCGCCCGCGCCGCCGCTGGTGAAGTGGACCTTCGCGCGGATGTCGCCGCCGTGCGGGATGGGGCCCTCGTGCCGCGCGACGACGTCGAGACCGACGTCGCCGACGACGACGATGCCGCTCATGCGGCGGTCCCGGCGAGCGCGACGGCGACTTCGGTGGCCAGCTCGGCGTTGGACAGCACCAGCGCCTCGTTCGCGTCCAGGCTCACGCCTTCGCTGGCGGTGTGGAAGTGCTCCAGCAGCACCGGCGTGACGTCCTTGCCGTGCACGCCGCGCGACTTGAGGAGTCCCAGCCCTTCGGCGAGCAGCCGGTCGTGCAGCTCCTTGTCCATTTCGGACGCTTCCGGGATCGGATTCGCCAGCAGGACACCGGAATCCGCGTGTACCCGGTGGGCGGCGATGACCGAGGCGGCCTGCGCGGCGTCGTCGACCCGCCACGGCACCTCGAAACCGGACGAGCGGAGGTAGAACGCGGGGAACTCGCCGGTGCGGTACCCCAGCACCGGTACCGAGTTGGTCTCCAGCACTTCGAGGGTCGCGGCGATGTCGAGCACCGACTTCACGCCGGAACAGACGACCGTGGTCGGCACCTTCGCGAGCACGCCGAGATCCGCCGACACGTCCCAGCTCTGCGCCGCTCCCTGGTGCACGCCGCCCAGCCCGCCGGTGGCGAACATGCCGATCCCGGCCGCGGCGGCCAGCGCCGCCGTGCTCGCGACCGTCGTCGCCCCGGAGCGGCCGAGGCCGACGGCCGGGCCGATGTCGCGCAGGGAGAGCTTGTCCAGATCCGCGCCGGGCGCGCAGACACGTTCCAGTTGCTCACCGGTGAGGCCGATCAGAGGGACACCGTCGAGGACGGCGATGGTCGCGGGGACGGCGCCGCCGTCGCGCACGACCTTCTCCAGCCGCCGGGCGACGTCGAGGTTGCGGCCGGGCGGGAGACCGTGGGAGAGGATGGTGCTCTCCAGCGCGACGACGGGGTCACCGGCGGCGAGGGCGGAGGCGACCTCTTCGTGAAGGGACAGTTGCGGAGTCACGAACGAACATCATCGGTGATGTGGGTCCGCGTCACGCCATCGGGTCAGTTCGTTCGCGAGGTTCCCGCGTGCCTTGCTCTCCCAGCGTGCCCGCGCGATGTCGCTGCGGTACAGCCGCGGCCTGGCCAGCAGGTTCTCCAGCACGGCCACGCGTCCCGCCCGCCAGTCCTCGTCCGAGTAGATCGAGTACTCCTCTCGGACACCGCTCGCGTACTCCTCGTAGCGCTCCGGCGGCGCACCGAGGATGGCGAGGTCGGCGTCGAGCAGCGCCGTGGCGAGCAGGTCGTCGTCCGGGGCGGCGTGGTGGATCGTGCTCAGGACCAGTTCTTCGGCACGCTCGACATCCGCCTCGGGGACGCCGGCGTTGGTGAGTTCGTCGCGCGTCCAGGCGGCGCTCGCCCGTTCGTCCTCGCCGGGGCGGGCGTCGTAGACGACGTCGTGCGTCCACGCGGCGACGGCGACCAGGGCACGTTCGCGGGAGCCCAGGCCGAAGGCGACGGCGAGGTCGCCGCTGTCGTGGGCGACCGCCGTGACGTGCCGGAGATCGTGGTAGCGGCGATGCGGTTCGGCGTAGCGGGTCTGGAGGTCGTTCCACGCGACGGCGGCGAGCTGGTGATCGCCGCCGAGCCGGGTGATCGCGGTGGGCCACTCCATCAGTCGAAGATCCCGCGCGCCTTGGCCACCTCGTGCAGCCACCCTTCGAGCTGCGGCTCCCACTTGACCCGCTCCAGCGCGGCGTGGTCGACCTTGAACAGGCCGAGGAACTCCTGGCCGCGGCCGCCGAACCCGCCGCTCTTGGACACCCGGACCCGTTTGGTCACCTCCAGCACGACCTGTGTCTCCGACGCCGACGACAGGAAGGTCACCGCCACCGAGGTGAACACGGGGGCGAACCGCGGTGAAGGGGTGAAGCGGATCTCCTGGAAGAACGGGAGTTGCTGGACGGCTCCGTTGATCCGGCCGCGTTCCAGTACGGCCTCGCGGAAGACGAACCCGATCCGGCTGAAGGCGTCCAGGATCCGTTTCTGCGCCGGCAGCGGCTCGATCGCGGCGGCGTCGACGTCGACCGGGTCGGTCACGGAGTTCGCGATGTCGAGGCAGGTCTGCAGGCCGACGGCCATCCCGGTCAGCGGTTTGCCGAAGACGCTGGAGATCGGCGTCTCCCAGGGCAGGGCCACCTCGAACGGGAGGCGGACCTGCTGTCCCGGCCCGATCCGCTCGTTGCCCGCCAGCTGCTGGGTGCCGAATTCGAGGTCCTCGACGCCGGGGCGGCGTTCGTCCGGGAGGGTGACCCTGGCGAGCAGCTTCACCGAGAGGCCGTTGATCTCTTGATCGACTTCGCCGCCGAGCAGCAGGACCTCGCCGCGCAACGGGCGGCCGGGGGAGATCGTGCGGTCGAGCAGCCGGGCGTCGATCTTCGCCCCGCCCGAGCCGAATGTCGCGAGCACCTTCTGGAACATGGGCGAGATCCTGCCAGGTCGTCGGTGTGCGCAGGAGGATTTGGGGCACAATGGAGGGGTGAGTACACAGACCCTTCCGAAGCCGGATACCCGTCCCGAGGGCACCGACGGCACCGACGACGATTCGCCGAAGATGTTCCACTACGTGCGCAAGAACAAGATCGCCGAAAGCGCGGTCATGGGCACGCACGTGGTGGCGCTGTGCGGTGAGGTCTTCCCGGTGACGAAGTCGGCGAAGCCCGGTTCGCCGGTCTGCCCGGACTGCAAGAAGATCTACGACGGCCTCAAGCCGGGCGACTGAGTGTCCGTCCGGTGTCCGAAACCGGACAAAATCTGAAAATCCTTCACATGGTGGCTGCCCGTCCCGGTCTTCGCTGGTAATCAGTACGCGCCAGCGAAAACCCGCCGGGACGGAGCCTTCATGCGTAGAACCGGGATCGTGCTCGCCATCGCCGCGTTGGTCGCGGTGTTCTCACCCGCCGCCGCCCAAGCCGTCACCGGCTGGACCACCGTCGGCTCGGACAACGCCCGCCCGCTCGACGAGGGCCAGGGCCTGGCCACCATCGAACGGCCGTCCGGGACGATCTACCGCTACACCGGGATCGCGACCGTTCCCGTGAACCTCTCGTCCCAGGGCTGGAACCACGTGGGCGACCCCGGCTCCGCCCAAGGCTGGTACGTCGAGCCGTACCAGCGCGACGACAGGGGAGCGAAGCTCTTCCGCGTCGAGTCGCCCAATGGGACGTGGGCGAACTACACGCACACGCTGGAGTCGTGGGAGGCGAACAACAACTCGTTCGCCGCCGTGACACCCGACGCGCGCTGGATGGTGGCGGGCGAATGGGGCACGATGGACCGGCTCCTCGTGCACCCGATGCCCGGCGTCGCGCACACGAACCCGTCGGCGAACCTGCCGTACGCGTCCGCGATCCGGCTCGACAAGCCGGTGCGGGACATCCAGGGCTGCGACTTCCTCACCGCGACCCGGCTGCTCTGCGCGTCCGACGACCCCGAGGGCTCCCTGTTCGGGACCACGAAGCCGCTGCTGCAGGTCGACCTCTCCGGCGCGCTGTCCGGTTCGGACGTGACCGGGCGGGTCACGTCGCTGGGGCAGCTGCCGCTGAAGAGCACCTGCAGCGGGAACTTCGAGACCGAGGGCATCGACGTCGCCGCCGACGGGACCCTGCGGGTCGTCATGCTTTCGCCGTCGTGGTGCGTGGCCTTCGACAGCAAGACCTGGCGGTTCCGTAAGGCGTGACTCGCGTGATCGGACGCGTAACTCGCGTGATTGGAGGCGTACCTGCTCCAATCACGCGAGTTACGCCCTCAATCACGCGAGTTGCGGCTTGCCGCGCCGCCCCCAATTACGTGAAGGCCCCCTTCATTGCGTCTAGCGCAGTGAAGGGGGCCTTCACGTACTTGCCGTCGAGGCAGGCGCAGTTAGTCGGCCGAATGCGGGAAGGCGCGCCGGGCGCCCACCCGGCCCCGGCGCGCCTCCCTCCCGCCCCCAGGTCTACGAAGCCGGCTCCGGCGTCAGCGTTTCGGTGGCCGGGGCCGAAGACCGGCGGGCGTCCTTCTTCGCGCGGCGACGCTCTTTCCGTGTCTCGACCATCGTGTACAGCGTCGGCACCAGGATCAGCGTCAGCAGGGTCGAGCTGACCAGCCCGCCGATGACCACGATCGCCAGCGGCTGCCCGATGAACCCGCCCTGCCCGGTCAGCCCGAGCGCCATCGGGACCAGCGCGAAGATGGTCGCCGCCGCGGTCATCAGGATCGGCCGCAGCCGTCGCCTGCCGCCTTCGACGACGGCGTCGGCGACGCTCATCCCCGCGGCCCGGTACTGGTTGACCAGGTCGATCAGCACGATCGCGTTGGTCACCACGATGCCGACGAGCATCAGCATCCCGATCAGCGCGGGCAGGCCCAGCGCGGTACCGGTGGCCAGCAGCAGCCCGATCGCGCCGGTCGCCGCGAACGGGATCGACACCAGCAGGATCAGCGGCTGGATCAGGCTGCGGAACGTCGCCACCATGATCAGGTAGACGATCGCGATCGCGGCCAGCAGCGCGAGGAACAGGTTCCCGAAGGCCTCCTGCTGGTCCTCGCTGACGCCGCCGAGCTGGTACGCCGCGCCGCCGGCGAAGGTCAGACCGTCCAACTTGGACTGGATGGCCTTCGTGGTGGCGGCCAGGTCCGCGCCGGTGTTCTTGGCGGTGACCGTGGTGCTCAGTTCACCCGAGGTACGGTGCACCGCGGCCGGTCCGTCCACTGTGGACACGGTGGCGACGGAGTCCAGCCGCACCACGCCGGCCGCGCTCGGGATCGGCAGCGCCTTGACCGCGTCGACCGACACCGGCGCCGTGCCCGCGCGCAGCACGATGTCCGTGCGCCTGCCGTCGACCGGCAGCTGCGTCACCGTGCGGCCGGCGATGGCCTGGTTCGCGATCTGGCCGATCGTGGTCGCCGAAAGCCCGCTCGCGGCGGCCTTGGCGGCGTCGACCTCGACCTGCACCCGCGGCGAGCCCTGCGCGAGGTCACTGGTCACCTCGGTGAGATCCGGGACACCGGACAACGCTTGGCGGACCTGTTCGGCGGCGGGCTTCAGCGCGGCTTCGTCCGGCGCGGTGACGGTGATCGAGATCTGGTCGGAGTTGAACCCGCCCGCTTCCGCGCCGATCTTGACCTCGCCGAGTTCCGGCTTGTCGAGCTTGCCCCGCAACCGCTCCGACAGCGCGTCGAGGTCGGTGTCCTTGGCGACGGTGACCTGGATGCTGGTGGCCGTCCCGCCGCCGCCGAAGAAGTTGCCCCCGCCGATGCTGACCTGGTAGGTCTCGACGCTGGGTTCGGCGGCGAGCGCCTCCTCCACCGCGCCGGCGGCCTTCTCCTTGGCCTCGGAACTGGTGCCGGGCGGCAGCTTCTGCGAAAGGCTCAGCGTCGTCGAACCGGACTGGTCGAGGAAGTTCGTGTTCAGCTGCGAGGCCAGCCCGACCGTGCCACCGAAGATGATCAGCGCCAGCAGGACCACGGTGACGCGGCGCCGGGTGGCGAACCTGATCACCGGGACGTACCCGCGCTGCAGCAGCCCACGGCGTTCCTTGTCCTCGGCGGCCTGGCGCGTGAGCTCGGCCTCGCGCTCGTCCGCCGGCGTCTTGGGCGGCTTGAGGAACCAGTACGCGAGCACCGGCACGATCGTCAGCGACACCAGGAGCGACGCCAGCAGCGCCACGGTGACGGTGATCGCGAACGGCGAGAACAGCTCGCCGACGAACCCGCCCACGAAGGCGATCGGCAGGAACACCGCGACCGTGGTGAGGGTGGACGACGTCACGGCGCCCGCGACCTCGCGCACGCCGTCGAGGACCGCGCGCTCCTTCTCCTCGCCGTAGGCCAGATGTCGTTTGATGTTCTCCAGCACCACGATCGAGTCGTCGACCACCCGCCCGATGGCGATGGTGAGCGCGCCGAGGGTGAGCAGGTTCAGCGAGAGATCGCCGGTCCACAACGCCAGCAGCGCCACGACCACCGAAAGCGGGATCGACACCGCCGTCACCAGGGTGGAGCGCACCGACAACAGGAACAGCAGGATCACCACGACCGCGAACGCCAGCCCGAGCAGCCCTTCGGTGGTCAGGCCGCTGATCGCGTCCTTGACCGGGGTGCCCTGGTCGAACACGACGCTCATCTCGGCGCCGATCTTCTTCGACAGCTCGGGCAGCTTGTCCCGCACCGCTTCCGAGATCGCGACCGCGTTCCCGTTCTCCACCATGGTGATCGACAGGCCGAGGCTCGGCTTGCCGTTGGTGCGGGTGATCGACGTCGGCGGCGCGAAGCCCGCCTGCACGTCCGCGACGTCGCCCAGTTTGACCGAGACGGGCTTGGCCGCCTGTGCGCCGGGACGGGAAGCCGGTGTCAGGTGAAGGTTCTTGATCGTGTCCACTGTGGTCGGTCCGCCGCCGACCTGGACGGTGAGCGTCTTGCCGCCTTCGGTCAGCGTCCCGGCCGGGACGGCGGCGCCGGCGGTCTGCAGCGTGGTGGCGATCGACGACTGGTCGACCCCCGCGGCCGCCAGCTTCGCGTAGTCCAGCGCGATGGTCACCCGCGGCTGCCGCGCGCCGGTCACATCGACCTCGCGGACACCGTCGATCTTCCGCAGCTCCGGCGCGACCTCCCCGGTCAGCGCGGGCGCGAGCGCCTGCGGGTCACCGGTGGTCCCGGCGGCCAGCAGCACGACCGGGAGATCGTCGGTGGAGCCCGCCGAAACCGTCGGCTCGCTGTTCTGCGGCAGCCGTGCCTTCAGCCCGTCGACGACGCGCTGGATCTGCCCGACCGCCGCGTCGATGTCCGTGCCGAATTCGAACTGGGCGGTGACCCGCGACAGCCCCTCCGACGACGTCGAGCTCAGCTCTTCGAGCCCCTTCAACCCCTGCAGCCCGCCCTCGAGCGGCTCGGTGACCTGACGGTCGACCGCGTCCGGCGACGCGCCCGCGTACGGCGTGATGATCTGCGCCTGCGGGAACTGCAGTGACGGGAACAGCTGCTGCTTCAGCTGTGGCAGGGCGAAGGCGCCGAAGCCGATCACCACCAGGGCGAGCAGCCCGATGAGACTTCGGTTGCGCAGGCTCAGTCTGGCCAGCGTGGACATGACGGTTTCCCCCAGGAATGGCTCGGGACGGGCGGTTATCGCGAGCTTTTCACGGCAGGGGGTGGGGTGGATTCACACCACGGGTGGAATCCGAGTACGACTTCGGGATGAGGTTCCGCTCAACTTCGCCGGTCTGTCACCGAATCGGCTTCGCTCTGCGTTTCCTCGTTCACCGATTGTTCCGACACGTGTTCGGGGTCACCGTCGGGGGAATCGCCGTTCTGGCGGGGACGGCGGAGCGGGACCGTCGTCCGTTCCCACAGTTTGCGACCCTCTTCGGCGCGGATCCGTTCGTTCGCTCGTTCCATTTCCAGCCGCCGCCATTTCCGGCGCTGCCGTTTCGTCGCCTTGGCGGGCCACAGTTCCTGGATCGCGCTGTTGAAGTACGCGCCGCCGACCACCGCGAGCCCGATGAAGAACATCAGCAACAGGAACGCGATCGGCGCGGCGAGCGCGCCGTAGGTGTAGCCGGTCTTGGTGATCCAGTTCAGGTAGATCCGCAGCCCGATACTGGAAAGCAGGAACACGACCATGGCGAGCACGGCGCCCGGCAGCCCCCGGTGCCACGGCAGCCTGCGCGGCAAGGCGAGCTTGTACAGCGTCGTCAGCGCGAGCACGATCATCACGGCCAGCACGGGGTAGTACAGCGTGCCGACCCAGTACGACACCGTGCCGCGCCAGTCGGTGGGGAAGAACTGGGGGAGCAGGTCCGGCCCGATCGCCAGCAGCGGCAGCCCGACCACCAGGATGACCAGCCCGGCCAGGTACAGCAGCAGCGCGAAGATCCGCTGCCACACGTCGTTGCGGACGCCGTACTGGTCGTGCGCCACGGTGATGGCGTCGACGAACGACGACATCGCCGACGAACCCGCCCACAGGGAGATCAGGAAGCCGACCGAGACGATCTCGCCCTTGCCGACGAACAGGATGCTGTTGACCGTCGGCTCGATGATGTCGTGGACGGCGTTGTCGCTGAAGATCGTCTTGCTGAAGGTGATGATCCGGTCGTGGACCGCGGTCACGACCTCCTGGCCGAACCAGTCGCCGACGAAGCCGAGGCAACCGAGGAGCCCCAGCAGCAGTGGCGGCAGGGAGAGCGTCTGCCAGAACGCGGCTTCGGCGGCCTCGGAGAAGATGTTGCCGTCCCACGCCTTGCTGAGCGTGCGGTTGAGCAGGCGCAACGGACCCCTGCGGCCCTTCGCGACCTCGGCGGCCGTATCCGGACGGCCGTTCTCCTCGCTCATGCAGCTCCTCCGACGGCGCCGAGCGCCCTTGACCGTCTCCAGCATGGTCCATGCCGCGCGATTCGGCTCGCCACCCCTGGGTTTTCGGGTGAGTAACCCGACAACGGGGGTGGCGCTTCCGGCGTTCCACTGGCCCGCGAGGTAGGCTCCCCGGAGTGCCCTCACCTCAGGCGCCGGCGTCGCGGCCGGATACCCAAGTGGGGGTTTTCGCTTGTGTCAGGGTGGATGACCAGGCGTTTCGGGTGAGGGAGGAGGGGAACCTGCATGTCGGAAACCGTTGAACGCGATCGAGGCGAGCTGGGCGCGCCTCCCGCGGCGAAGGACAGCACGGCCCGCCCGCTGCGTGCCTGGCAGCGGCGAGCGCTGACGAAGTACCTCACGAAGAAACCGCAGGACTTCCTGGCCGTCGCGACGCCGGGCGCGGGCAAGACGGTGTTCGGTCTCCGGATCGCCGCCGAGCTGCTGAGCGACCGGACCGTCGAGCGGATCACCATCGTCGCGCCGACCGAGCACCTGAAGCACCAGTGGGCCGCCTCGGCCGCGGCCGCCGGTATCGCGATCGACTCGAACTTCCGCAACGGCACCGGCGTCACCTCGCGTGACTACCAAGGGGTCGCGGTGACCTACGCGCAGGTCGCCGCGCATCCGACGCTGCACCGCGTGCGCACCGAGAACCGCAAGACCCTGGTCATCCTCGACGAGATCCACCACGGCGGTGACGCGAAGTCCTGGGGCGACGCGATCCGCGAGGCGTTCACCCCCGCCGTCCGCCGTCTGGCGCTGACCGGGACGCCGTTCCGCAGCGACGACTCGCCGATCCCCTTCGTCACCTACGAGGCCGACGGCTCGGGTTTCCAGCGCAGCAAGGCCGACCACGCCTACGGCTACGCCGACGCGCTCGCCGACGGTGTGGTCCGGCCGGTCGTCTTCCTCGCCTATTCCGGTGAGGCCTCCTGGCGCACGAGCGCGGGGGAGGAGTTCACCGCGCGGCTCGGCGAGCCGCTGACGGCCGAGCAGAACGCTCGCGCCTGGCGCACGGCGCTCGACCCGGCGGGCGAATGGATCCCGTCGGTGCTGCAGGCCGCGGACACGCGTCTCGCGCAGCTTCGCGCCAACGGCATCCCGGACGCGGGCGGCCTGGTGATCGCCACCGATCAGGATTCGGCGCGCGCCTACGCCAAGATCCTGGAGCGCATCTCCGGCCAGACCCCGACGGTCGTCCTCTCCGACGACCCCAAGGCGTCCGGGCGGATCAAGGAGTTCTCCGATTCGACCGACCGCTGGCTGGTCGCGGTCCGGATGGTGTCCGAAGGCGTCGACGTGCCGCGCCTGGCGGTCGGCGTCTACGCCACGAGCGCGTCGACCCCGCTCTTCTTCGCGCAGGCCATCGGCCGGTACGTGCGTTCGCGCAAACCCGGCGAGACCGCTTCGGTGTTCCTGCCGAGCGTGCCGGTGCTGCTGGAACTCGCCAGTGAGCTGGAGGCGCAGCGCGATCACGTCCTCGGCAAGCCGCACCGCGAGAAGGAGGGCTGGGACGACGAGCTCCTGGCCCAGGCCAACCGCACCGAGGACGAGCCGGGCGAGGAGGAGAAGGCGTTCACCTCGCTGGGTGCCTCCGCCGAACTCGACCAGGTCATCTACGACGGCAACTCCTTCGGCACCGCGGTGTTCTCCGGTTCCGACGAGGAGCAGGAGTACCTCGGCCTCCCCGGTCTGCTGGAGCCGGACCAGGTCCGTGCCCTGCTGCGGAAGCGGCAGGAGGAGCAGCTCTCCGACGAGAAACGGCGCAAGCCCAAGGCCGAGGAGGCCGCTCCGGTCGCGCGGCCGCAGTCGGTCAGCGAGCGGCTCGGCAGCCTGCGCAAGGAGCTGAACGCCCTGGTGGGCGTGCACCACCACCGGACGAAGAAGCCGCACGGCGCGATCCACAACGAACTGCGCCGCGTCTGCGGCGGCCCGCCGACCGCGATGGCGTCGGTGGAGCAGCTCGAAGAGCGGATCGTCACCCTGCGTTCCTGGTGACCGCCCCGTTTCAAGCGCGTGAAGGCCCCCTTCCCTCGGCTCAGCCGAGGGAAGGGGGCCTTCACGCGTAACGGGTGAGGGGTGTGGAAATAGAGACGTTGAACGTCTCTATATCCACACAGTCTTACTCAGGGTGATCTCGCTTCGTCGACAGACATGTCGTCCCTCGCCTGCTGATGATCTTTACCGGAACCCCGGTCAACAGGCTGGGATCGCCCTGGACGTCACGCTCAGTGAGTGGTGGCGGTCACACCGTCAGCGCACCTAGACTTCGTACGCCTTGCTACGGCCACGTTGCCAAACCGTGTCCATTCGATGAGGCTTAATCGATTCAGCCGTCTTCCGCGAAACCCGTTCGGCGGCATATGTTGTCGCCCACAACATATGCGCGATGGTGCGACCGGTCCTCGAGGATCGCCGCCCGCGAGCAAGATCCGGAAGGAACGAGGATGCGCAGCAGAACCCTTACCCTCCTCGCCGCGACGGTGGGCGCCGGCCTGGTGCTCTCCGCTTGTGGCGCCAACACCGCCGACTCGGGCAGCGGCAACTCCTCGCAGTCCGCCCCCGCCCCGGGCGGTGCCGCCGCCGGTGGCAAGGTCGGCGTCATCCTGCCGGAGACCGCCACGTCGGCGCGCTGGGAGTCCTTCGACAAGCCGTTCCTGACCAAGGCGCTCAAGGACGCGGGCTTCGACGCCGACGTCCAGAACGCACAGGGCGACGTCCAGAAGTTCACCACCCTGGCCGACGGCATGATCGCGCAGAACGTCAAGGTCCTGATCATCGCCGCCATCAACGGCGAGGTCGGCGCGGCGGTCGCCCGCAAGGCGCAGGCCGCGGGTATCCCGACGATCGACTACGACCGCCTCAACCTCGGCGGCAGCTCCGACTACTACGTCTCGTTCGACAACGAGAAGGTCGGCCAGCTGCAGGGCCAGGGTCTCGCCGACGCGCTGAAGGACAAGAAGGGCGCCGAGGTGGTCATGATCGAGGGCGCCCCGACCGACAACAACGCGACGCTGTTCGCCAACGGCCAGAAGTCCGTGCTGCAGCCGAAATTCGCCAGCGGCGACCTGAAGCTCGTGCGCGAGCAGGCCATCGACAACTGGGACAACCAGAAGGGCGGCCAGACCTTCGAGCAGATCCTGACCGACAACAAGGGCAGGGTCGACGGCGTCGTCGCCGCGAACGACGGTCTCGCCGGCGCGGTCATCACCGTGCTGAAGAAGAACGGCCTCAACGGCAAGGTCCCGGTCACCGGCCAGGACGCCACCGCGGACGGCCTCATGGCGATCCTGCGCGGCGACCAGTACATGACCGTCTTCAAGCCGATCAAGGAAGAGGCCGAAGCCGCGGCGAAGCTCGCCGTGCTGCTGGCCAAGGGCGACAAGGCGGGTGCCGACGCGCTGGCCACCGGCAAGGCGAAGGACCCGAAGGGCAACCGCGAGGTCAAGTCCGTGCTCCTCGAGCCGAAGATGACCACCAAGGACGGTGTCAAGGAGGTCGTGACGCAGGGCTACGTCAAGGCCGCCGAGATCTGCGGCGGCGACCTGGCCGCGGCGTGCACGCAGCTCGGTATCTCCTGACCCGTTAATCCAGACGACCGGGCCGGTGCGTTCCCCCGACGGAGCGCGCCGGCCCGGTACCCAGCCGGGAGAACCCCATGAGTGAACCCATCCTCGAACTGAAGCAGCTCAACAAGAGCTTCGGGCCGGTCCACGTCCTCCACGACGTGGACTTCAACGTGCGCGCCGGCGAGGTCACCGCGCTGGTCGGCGACAACGGTGCCGGAAAGTCCACTTTGGTCAAGTCGATCGCCGGGATCCACGGCTACGACTCGGGAACGGTGACGTTCCAGGGCAAGCAGGTGAACATCCACGGCCCGCGAGACGCCGCGGATCTGGGCATCGAGGTCGTCTACCAGGACCTCGCGCTGGCCGAGAACCTCGACATCGTGCAGAACATGTTCCTCGGCCGGGAACGCGGCAGCAAATGGCTGCTCGACGAGGCCAGCATGGAGAAGGCCGCCCGCGAGACGCTCGCGTCGCTGTCGGTCCGCACCGTGAAATCGGTCCGTACGCCCGTTTCGGCCCTCTCGGGCGGGCAGCGGCAGACCGTCGCGATCGCCAAATCCGTGCTGTGGGACTCGAAGGTCGTCCTCCTCGACGAGCCGACCGCCGCGCTCGGTGTCGCGCAGACCCGGCAGGTGCTCGACCTCGTCCGCCGCCTCGCCGAGCAGGGCCTCGGCGTGGTGCTGATCAGCCACAACATGGCCGACGTCTTCGAGGTCGCCGACCGTATCGCGGTGCTCTACCTCGGCCGTCTCGTCGCCGAGGTGCACACCAAGGACGTCACCCACGGCCAGGTCGTGGAACTGATCACCGCCGGTCGCTCCGGCGACCTCGGCCTTGCCCGCCCCGAAGCCGCCGTCCTCTGATCCGAGGCGAGAAAGAACCGGAAATGACTGAGACACCTGCAAAGCCCGCCTCGCCGGAGGGGGGCAAGTCGGCGGCCGCCGCGCTCAACCCGTCGGCGGCCATCACGGACTTCGGCATCGACACGACATCGATGTCGACGCGCGAGGCCGTCGGCGACTACTTCTCCCGGCTCAAGGCGGGACAGCTGGGTTCGCTCCCGGCGCTGCTCGGCCTGCTCGTGCTGGTGATCGTGTTCGCCTCGCTGTCGGACACCTTCCTGACGATGAACAACATCGCGAACCTGATGGCCCAGGGCGCCGGCAAGGCGATCATCGCGATGGGCATCGTGTTCGTGCTGCTGCTCGGCGAGATCGACCTGTCCGCGGGTACCGCGTCCGGGGTCACCGCCGCGGTGCTGGCGATGCACTACGTGCGTAACGGAAACCTGTTGGGCGGCATGGGGAACGGCGTGTTCATCGCGTTCCTGGTGGTGCTCGCGATCGCCGCGCTGCTCGGGGTGGTCCTGCGGATCTGGGCGGGCGTCGGGTTCGCCGTGCTCGCCATCGCGCTCGTGCTCTCGGGGACCGCGGCCAACCCGTGGATCGAGATGCTGCTCGCGATCAGCGTCGGTGGCGCGATCGGTGTCCTCACCGGGTTCCTCGTCTCGAAGATCGGCATGCCTTCGTTCGTGGTGACGCTGGCGCTCTTCCTCGCCTGGCAGGGGGTCATCCTCCAGTTCATCGGTGAGGGCGGCACGCTCGGCATCAGCACCTCGGACGTGCTGTTCAAGGTCGCCAACGGCAATCTGTCCACTGTGGGCAGCTGGGTCCTCTTCGTGATCGCCGCCGGCGGGTTCGCCGCGGTGACGCTGGGCCAGCACTTCTCGCGGCTCAAACGCGGCCTGGTCACCCAGCCGACGCCGATGGTGCTGTTCAAGGTCGGCGCCATCGCCGTGGTCGCCGCGATCGCGACCTATCTGCTGACGCTGAACCGCGCGCCGAACCCGAACATCGTCATCTCCGGTGTCCCGTACGTCGTGCCGATCGTGCTCGGCCTGCTGGTGCTCGGCACCTACGTGCTCAACCGCACCCAGTACGGCCGCCACATCTACGCCGTCGGCGGCAACCGCGAGGCGGCCAGGCGCGCCGGTATCAACGTCGAGAAGATCCGCGCCTCGGTGTTCGTCATCTGCTCGGCGGTGGCGGCGGTCGGCGCGATCGTCTACTCGTCGAAGGTCGGTTCGGTCGACCCGCAGGCCGGTGGCCTCAACACGCTGCTGTTCGCGGTCGGCGCCGCCGTCATCGGTGGTACGTCGCTGTTCGGCGGCAAGGGCCGGGTCGTCGACGCGGTGATCGGTGGTCTCGTGCTCGCGGTCGTCGAGAACGCGCTGGGCCTGCTGAAGCAGTCGGCGGCGGTGGTCAACATCGTCACCGGTCTGGTGCTGCTTCTCGCCGCGACGGTGGACGCGCTGTCCCGTCGCCGCGCGGCTGCGTCGCCGCGCTGAGTCCACATGGAATGATGAAGTCCGTGACCAGCACACCCGTTGCACGACCAGACGAGGTGCGCAGGCACAACCGCACGACCTTGCTCCGGTTGCTGCACGTCAGCGGCCCGAGCACCAGGGCGACCCTCGCCACCGAGCTGGGGCTCAACCGCAGCACCATCAAGACCCTCGTCGACGGCCTCGCGGAAGCGGGGGTCGTCGAGGAGCGGGTCCCGAGGCCGGGACGAGGGGCGGGCCGTCCCTCGCTCCTGGTCCTGCCGCAGCCGCACGCGGCGGTGGTGCTCGCGGTCGACCTCCAGGTCGAACACGTGGCGATCGCGCTGGTCGGGTTCGGCGGCCAGATCCTCGGGCGCAACAGCTGGAACCTCCACGGCCGGACGCGGGAGGCCGACGAAGTGATCACGCACGTGATCGAGTCGACCACCGTGCTGGCGGGCGACCTCGGCGTACAGCCGATCGCCGCGGGGGTGTCCGTGCCCGGCGTCGTCCGCCGGGCCGACGGGCACGTCCACGAGGCGCCCAACCTGCGCTGGACGGATGTGGCGCTGGGGGAACGGCTCGGCGGTGTGCTGCGCATCCCCGTCCTGGTCGGCAATGACGCCGAACTCGGGGCCATCGCCGAACACCTGCGCGGCGCCGCGCGGGGTTCTTCCGACGCCGTGTACGTCTCCGCCGACGTCGGTGTCGGGGGAGGGATCATCGCGGACGGTTCGTCGCTGCGCGGCGGCGCGGGCTACGTCGGCGAGATCGGGCACATGGCGATCCGGCCCGGCGGCCGTCCCTGCTACTGCGGGTCCAGCGGCTGCTGGGAGACCGAGGTCGGCGAGGCGGCCCTGTGCCGCGCGCTCGACCTGCCCGAGGACACCCCGCGCGGGGCGATCCTGTTCGAACTGCGCGAGCTGGGCCGGGATCCGCACGCGGCCGAGGAGCGGCTGTCGGAGTTCGCGGAATGGCTGACGCTGGGCCTGGTGAACGTGGTCAACCTGCTCGGCCCGCAGCTGGTCGTGCTGGGCGATCTGCTCACCGTGCTGCCCGACTCGGTCGTGAAGTCGGTGGCGGCCGAGGTGCGGCGGCGGAGCCTGGTCAGCCGAGCCGTGGGCGGGACGCAGATCGTGAGCTCGGCGCTCGGGGCGGACGTGAAGCTGCTGGGTGCGGCCGAGGCGGCGTTTGAAATGATCTTGGATACCGTCTAGACCTCGTGAGCGGTAGGACGGTTCTAACCGTCCTTACCACTCACGAGGCCGGAGAGCAGGGCCACCAGGGCGGCGAGGGACTTCTCCTTCGCGGCCGCGGGGTCTTCGGCGTGCGCGATCATCAGCGCCGCCTCCGCGCACGCGCTCAACGCCAGCTGCGCCAGCTCCGGGATGGGCGCGTCGATCAGCAGCCCGTCCGCCGCGGCGGCCTCCAGGATCTCCGTGATCAGGCCGAGCCCGTACCGGTTCTCCAGCTCCCGCCATTCCTGCCAACCGAGGACGGAGACCGCGTCGGTGAGCGCGATCCGCACCACCTCGGGCCGCAGGCACAGGTCCAGGAACCGGCTCAGCACGCCGAGCGCCCCCGCCCACGGATCGGCCGTGGCGCGCAGGACGGTCTTCAGTTCCTCGGTGATCTCGGTTTCGATCTGCTCGATCACGGCACGGAACAGGCCCTGCTTGTCCCCGAAGTGGTGATACAGCGCGCCACGGGTGACGCCCGCCGCCCGGACGATCTCGTCCGCTGGGACGGCGGCGTAACCCTGTTCGGCGAACAGCGTCCGCGCCGCCGTGATCAACGCGGCCTGCGTCGACTGCGAGCGTTCGGTCTGGCTACGTCGTGGCGTGGGCACGCAGGAATTCCACCATCATGCCGCTCAGCCGCTCCGGCTGGTCCTCCGGCACGAAGGCGTAGGAGTCCTCGATCGTCTTCAGTTCGGCGTTCGGCAGGACCGCGGCGAGCTTGCGGCCCAGCCACAGCGGGAAGTGCCGGTCCTCAGGTGCCCAAGCCAGCAGAACGGGCTTGGCGAACGCGGGCAGCCGCTCGGCGGCGGTCAGCGTGTACCGGTTGTCGACGCTCGCGGTGAACCGGCGCAGATCGTCGCGGATCTCCGCGCTCCGGCGGCTGGGCAGCAGATACGCGTCGAGGATGTGGTCCGGGACCGGGTGTTTGGTCAGCCAGAGGAAGTCCGTCTTCTCCAGGAGCCAGCGCCAGCGCAGCGCCTGGACCATCAGCCCGACGCCGCCGGGGATCCGTGCCAGCGTGCTCAGCCCCGCGAACAGCGGCGGCAGGAAGCGTTCGAAGGAGTCCGACGGCGTCAGCACGACCCGGCCCACCCGGTCCGGGTTCGTGGTCATGAGCAGTTGCGTGAGCGCGCCGCCGGTGTCGTTCGCGACCACGGTGACGTCGGTCAGGTCGAGCACTTCGAGGAACCGCGCGATGAGCGCGGCGACCCCGGGCGGGCTCAGGTCGGCGTTCGGGACCGGGATCTCGTGCGCGCCGAGCGGCCAGTCCGGGGTGAGGCAGCGGAAGCCGGCGTCGGCGACCGCGGGGGCCACCTTGCGCCAGAGCAGGCCGTTGGTCAGCAGTCCGTGGACGAAGACCACGGGAGGGCCTTCGCCGCGGTCGCGGTAGCGGATTCGGGCGCCGCCGAGGTCCGCCTCGTGCACCTCGCCGAGCAGGTCGCTGGTCGTCATGGAAGTAACATACATGCTGTCTGTATGTTTTTGGAAGACATAGGGACGGCGCCGAGCGTGCCGTTCCAGAGCGGAAAACAGGGCGGCCGGCGCGCTCCCAGAAGGAGCGGCCGGCCGCCGGGTGGTCGTGGACTGGTGGGCTACCGCTGAATGTCCGCGGACATTTCCTTGAGCTTCGTCTCGTGTGCGCGGGCGTGGTGACCACAGAAGAGCAACTCGCCACCGGTGCTGAGAATGGCTCGAACCTGGGCTGCAGCTCCACACCGGTCGCATCGGTCGGCAGCGGTCAGTTCGGGGCGGGTGAGCGTCGGTGAAGTCATTGGAGTCTCCCTCCGTCCCGGCACCGGTGGCCCGGTGCCATCGATCCAGCTACGACCACTTCGGCACTGATGCCGGCAACATTCGTTCCCGGCCCCGCCGTGTTCGTGCTTCCACTCTTCCAGACGTTTGGCGACCCGCAAGTGTTCCCGTGCGGGTGTCTCATTTGTCACTGGTAATTACCTCGGATGCCGTAGCGTAATCACGCAACGTGGGAGAAGACTCCCCGCCGAACCGTCTTTTCCCACGTCAGGCACCATGCGGGGGTGGGTATCGCAGTCGTCCGGAACCGTCTTCCCAGCGTGCCGCCGCCGGTCTTGTTCGTTCTCAGCGGAATTTCCATGTACGCCGGCGCGGCCATCGCCGTAGGTCTCTTTTCGGTCGCCTCACCCGCGGGGGTGGCCTGGCTTCGCTGTCTCGGGGCGGCCGTGGTCCTCCTGGCGTGGCGCAGGCCACCCCGCTCGGCGTGGACCGGGCGCGCGTTCCTGCTCGCGGGTGCCTTCGGCATCGTCACCGCCGGGATGAACGTGCTCTTCTACGAGGCGATCGCGCGGCTGCCGCTGGGCACCGCGGTCGCCCTCGAGTTCGCCGGGCCCGTGGTGGTGGCCGCGTTCGGTTCGCGCACGCGGCGGGACGTCCTCGCGCTGCTGCTGGTGGCGGCCGGGGTGGTCGCCATCGCGGACGTCCGGCTCGAAGGGAGCCTGCTCGGCGTGCTGTTCGCGCTCGGCGCGGCGGCCGCCTGGGCGGGGTACATCCTGCTCGGGAAGCGGGTCGCGGTCGGCGGGAACGGGATCGACGGGCTGGCCGTCGGGTTCGCCGTCGGCACCGTGGTTCTGTCGCCGCTGGCGCTCGGCACCGGCGCGGTGTGGGGTTCGCCACGTTTACTGCTGCTCGGCATCGGGGTGGGGGTGCTCTCGACCGTCGTGCCGTACGCCCTCGATCAGGTGGTCCTGCGCAAGGCCGGGCAGGCACGGTTCGCGCTGCTGCTCGCGTTGCTGCCGGTCACGGCTGGGCTGGTCGGCTTCCTGTGGCTCCGGCAGATCCCGACCCTGCCCGAGGCGATCGGCACGCTGGCCGTCGTCGCCGGGGTCGCGCTGCGATCGCCGGGGAAACGTGATGACTCGGCGCCCCTCTGAGCGGGATACTGACCAGCCTGAAGCGCTTTCAGCACCGGGAGGACACGTGGCCGAGATCCGGCGGGCCGTCACCGTCGAGGAGGTCGTCGCCGCCCAGCACCTGTTCGACGGCCCCGCGCTACGGGAGGCGTCCGAGAAGTTCCTCGCGGGGGAGGAGAACCACCTCCTCATCGCCTACGAGGACGGCGAGCCCGCCGGGATGATCACCGGCACCGAGGTGACGCATCCGGACAAGGGCACCGAGATGTTCCTCAACGAACTCGACGTCAGCCCGGACTACCAGCGGCGCGGGATCGGCCGCGACCTGGTCGACGCTCTGGCCGGGATCGCGCGGGAGCGTGGCTGCCGGGGGATGTGGGTCGGCGTCGAGACCGACAACAAGGCCGCGCTGGCGACCTACACCTCGGCCGGCGCGTCGAACGACGGGCCGTTCATCATGCGGTCGTGGACGTTCGAAGACTGATGTCCTCCGGAATCGACGGCGACCGGACGGGGCTGTCCGGGCGGCGCTGGCTGCCCGGCGGCGAGCATCTCGTCGCCGTCGCCCGCGCCGAACTCCCGCAGAAGGACGAGCTCGCCGGGCCGTTCACGGCGCTGGCCGCCCTGCGCGCCGCGGGGTTCGCCGTCGCGGGCCAGGACGAGGTCGCGGCGCTGTCCGGCACCACGACCGAAGGACTGGCCAGGGCGATCGGGACGCTGTCGGGCGGACGGCTCGCCGCCGTGTCCGCCAGCGGGAACTGGGCACCGCAGTCGTTGTTCATGCTCCTGGCCGCGCTGTGGCGGCTGCCGCGGGTCGCGTTGATCGCGGAGGTCGACGCGGGCGAATTCGGCGCGCACGACACCCCGGCGCGGGCGCTGCTCGACTACCTCGACACGGGGATCCCGCCCCTGTGGTCGTCCCGCTGGCGCCCGGCCGCCGCGCACCACGTGCTGGCCGCCGGGATGCGGATCGGCGCCGAAGGAACCCTTGTGTCCATTATGGACGGTTATCCGTCCTTGGGGGACAACGGTTTGCACGACCAGCCGGTGGAATGGGTGGCCGCGGCACTCAAGCGGATGCTGGTCGTGGTGGACGACGACGACGCCGAGGCCGCCGTCGCCGCGATCACGACGGCCGGTCTGTGGAGCTGAGCCCGTCCTTCGCGAACCGGGAATGCTTGCGCCCGTAGAAGAGATAGATCAGCAGGCCGAGCAGAAGCCACGCGGCGAATCGCAGCCAGGTCATGAGGTCCAGGTTCAGCATCAGGTAGAGACACGCCAGCGCCGCGACGATGGGCAGGTAGGGCGAAAACGGCACGGTGAACGGGCGTTCCAGGTCCGGGCGGCGTTTCCGCAGCACCGGGACGGCCACCGCGACGATGATCATCGCCGACAGCGCGCCGATGCTGACCATGTCGGCGAGTTCGGAGATCGGCACGAACGCGGCCAGCGCCGCGATCAGCACCGCGCCGGCGATGGTCATCCGGTGCGGGGTGCCCCAGCGCGGATGCGCCGTGCCGAACCTCTTCGGCAGCAGGCCGTCGCGGCCCATCGCGAACCCGATCCGGCCGATCGTCACCAGTTCCACCATCATCACCGACGTCAGCCCGGTGACCGCGCCGAGCGAGATGAGCGCGCCCACCCAGTGCTGCCCGACGCGGTCGAAGGCGTCGGCGAGCGGGGCGCCCGCGTCGATCTCGGTGAACGGCACCATCCCGGTCAGCACCAGCGAGACCCCGATGTAGAGCAGCGCGCAGACGCCGAGCGCCCCGAGGATGCCGACGCGCAGATCGCGTTTCGGGTTCACGGTCTCCTCGCCGAGGTTGGCGAGCGCCTCGAAACCGGTGTAGGCGAAGAAGACGACGGCCGCGGCCGTCACCATCCCGGCGATCCCGTAGACGGACTGTTCGAGCCCGAGGACGGCTTGCACGATCGGCTGGTGCAGGGTCCCCGCCGTTTCCGTCGGCGGCTGGGCGGGCGGGATGAACGGGGTGAGGTTCTCGCCGCGGATGTAGAACACGCCGACCGCGAGGATCAGCACGCAGACCGCGACCTTGACCAGCACGAGCAGATTCGTCACCCGCGCCGACTCCTTGATCCCGAGGACGGCGATCACGGTCAGCACGGCGATGATCGCGACCGCGCCTATGTTCACCTTCGCGTCTTCGCCGAACCACTCGGGGGACAGGCCCATCAGATTCGCGAGATAGCCGGACCAGCCGCGCGACACGACGGCCGCGCCGAGGGCGAACTCCAGCAGCAGATCCCAGCCGATGATCCAGGCGAAGGTCTCGCCGAGGGTGGCGAAGGCGTAGGTGTAGGCGCTTCCCGCCGTCGGCACGCTGGAGGCGAGTTCGGCGTAGCAGAGGGCGGCCATCCCGGCCACGACGGCGCCGAGCACGAACGACAACGTGACCGACGGGCCGGCATGGGTCTTCGCCTCGACCCCGGCGAGGGTGAAGATCCCGGTGCCGATGATGATGCCGACCCCGAACCCGATGAGGTCGCGCCCGTGCAGGCGGCGTTTCAGCTCACCGGAATCCTGCCGTTTCAGGACCTCGTCCACGTCCAGAGTTCGCCGCATGAAGGGTCACGCTAGAAGATCGCCGTCCACCTCGCAGATCGGTGGGTTTCACTCCTCCAGCACGACGCCGTTCTCCTGCGCGAGGATCGCCGCCTGCACCCGCGACCGCAGTTCCAGCTTCGTCAGCACCCGGGAGACGTGGGTCTTCACCGTGGTCTCGCCGATGTGCAGCCGCGTCCCGATCTGCGCGTTGGACAGGCCGCCGCCCAGGCACGCCAGCACTTCGCGCTCGCGTTCGGTCAGATCCTCGAGCCCGTCGGGGACCAGCGAAGGCTCACGGGTCCCTGCGGCGAAGGCGGCGATCAGCTTCCGCGTGACCTGCGGGGCGAGCACTCCTTCACCCGCCGCGACCAGTTTCACCGCCTCGATCAGCCGCGACGCCTCGACCGACTTCAGCAGGAACCCGGCCGCGCCCGCCCGCAGCGCGGCGTGGACGTACTCGTCGAGGTCGAACGTCGTCAGCACGAGGACTTCGCACAACCCCTCCGCGGTCAGCTCCCGCGTGGCCGCGATGCCGTCGACGCCGGGCATGCGGACGTCCATCAGCACGACGTCCGGTTTCAGCGCCTTCGCCTGGCGGACGGCGGTGGCGCCGTCCGCCGCTTCGCCGACCACCTCGATACCTTCGGCGTTGCCGAGGATCATCATCAACCCGGCACGGATGGCGCCGTGGTCGTCGGCGACCAGCACCTTGATGTTCCCGTCGCTCAAGACCCCTCCAGAGGCAGTTCGGCACGGACCAGCCAGCCACCGCCGGACGGCCCGGCGGCGAGTGTGCCGCCCACCGCGGCGGCGCGTTCCCGCATGTTCAGCAGGCCGAGTCCGGTCCCGCCGTCGTCAGCCGAGCCGGAGCCGGGACGAAGATCGTTGCGCACTTCGACGGTGAGTATGCCTCCGTCGGCGCGGATGTCGAGCACGGCCCGGCCACCCGCGGCGTGCTTGGCCGCGTTGGTGAGCGCCTCCTGCGCGATCCGGTACGCGGTCAGGTCGACCGCGGCGGGCAGGTGGGCGGACTGACCGGGCGTGGAACCGATCTCGACCTCCAGGCCGCTCGCGCGCGCGGATTCGACCAGTTTGGACAGTTCCGCCAGCCGGGCGGGCGCGGTCGGCTCGATCTCGCTGTTCCCGGTGGAGGGATCCGCGCGCAGCAGCCCGATCATCGCGCGCATCTCGTCGAGCGCGCTCACACTGTTCTCCCGCACCGATTCCAGGACCTTCCTCGACAGCTTCGGGTCGACGGTGGCCATCGACAGCGCGGCCTCGGACTGGATCGCGATCGCCGAAAGATGCCCGGCGATGACGTCGTGCAGGTCCCGCGCCATCTTCGAGCGTTCCCCCGCGACGGCGGCCTTCCGGTCCAGTTCGCCGATCGTGGCGAGCTGGACCGCGTTCGCCCGTTCGTTGTCCGCGATGTCCCGCTGCTGACGGACGTTGGCCGCCCACCACACCGGGGTGACCAGGAACGGCAGGAAGGCGAACGCGACAAGGATCGCCGTACGCCACTGCGCGGAGAAGATGAGCGCCACGCAGACCACCCCGAGCGTCCCGATCGCGGCCACCCCGATCATCGTCCTGCTGACGCGCCGCGAACCGTAGAGCGTCGTCGCGTACAGGAAGTCGGTGAAGACGATGAGGATCGGGAGCGAGGGACCGAACGCGAAGTCCACCGCGAGCACGACCAGCGCGCAGAGCAGCGCCAGCGGAACCTTGCGGCGCAACATCTCCAGGCCGCACAGCACGGTCAGTTCACTCAGGCGGATCCACAATGGCGTGTCGTCGGGGCCCGCCAGGAGCACCTGCATCCCGCTCACGTAGACCAGCACGCCGAGGACCCAGGTGCCGAAGGCGATGACGAGGTCCTGTTTCCATTCGGCGAGGTGGTTCAGGCGCGGGACGAACGTGGGCACCGCCCCATCCCAGCACACCGGGATGGGCGGCGGGGTCCTCCTAACTGATGACGATGATCTCGTGCCGTACGCCGACGCGCAGGACCGGTGCGGTCGGCGAGGCTTACGGCGTGAACAAGATCTGGGACTTCATCGCGGAAAACCCGATGGCGGCCGTGATCGCCGGCGGGGAGATCGGTTTCTGGGTCGCCATCGTCGCCGGCCTCGCGGCCCGCTATCTGCTGAAGCTGAAGCGGACCAGTGTCGTGCTGCTGCTCCTGACCCCGGTGATCGACCTCGTCGTGCTGGTCGCGACGGTGATCGACCTGCGCAACGGCGCCACGGCGAACTTCGTGCACGGCCTGGCCGCGGTGTACCTGGGCTTCAGCGTCGTGTTCGGGCATTCGATGATCAAGTGGGCCGACGTCCGGTTCGCCCACCGGTTCGCGGGCGGGCCGCCACCGCCGCCCAAGCCGAGGGGCCGGGAGAAGACGCGCGCCGAATGGCGTGACTGGTTCAAATGCGTGCTGGCCTGCGGGCTGGCCGCGGGGGTGCTGCTCCTGCTGATCTTCATGGTCGGTGGCACCGAGCAGGTCGACCCGCTGTGGGGGTGGCTGCCGCGGCTGGGGGTCGTGACGGCCATCTGGTTCGCCACCGGGCCGCTGTGGCAGGAGCTCTCACCCAAGGGCGAAAGAGTCAAGGAAGGGGCTCGACGATGATCGAACTACTGGGAATCGCCCTGCTGGTGCAGGGCGGCGGCGGGTTGATCAACCGGCTGCTCGGCAGCACCAACCCGAGCTGGTTCGTGCAGCTCCACCTGCTCCCGCCGGGGATGCACGTGGTGGCCAGCGCGCTGATGGTGGCAGGCGGCGTAGGGTTGCTGTTCGGCGAGCGTGCCCGCAAACAGCGCCGCCGGTCAGAGTGAGACCACGACCTGCAGGACGCCGAGGACGATGGTGACGACCGTCAGGACGACGGTGACCACGGTGAGCCGCGTGACCCGCGCGCTCACCGTGTTCTCGTAGGCGTACCTGGTCTCCTCGTCCATCGCCTCGGCCTGACGGTCGAGCTGGGCGATGATCCGCTCCACGCCCATGCTGGTGACCAGACGGCGCTCCAGCGAATCGATCTCGGGCGGCAGCACCGAATGCAGCATCTCGAGGATGTCGTCGAGCGAGCCGCGCAGCAGCCGGGTGCGGCTCCCGGACTTCTTCATCGACGCCAGCCACTGGTCGGCCAGCGCCATCCGGATCAGGACGCGTTCGAGGATGAAGAGCATCCCGTGGTCGAGCCCGCCGATCTCGCTGTCGATGGCGAAATACGGTTCGGCGGCGCCGAACGGGCCGCGCATCAGCTCGTCCTGGTGCTCGACGTAGTCGGAGTCCTTGCTGTTGAGACAGACGATCCCGCCCGCCATCGTGTAGGCGGCGACGAACGAACGCGTTCCCCACGACGGACCGAGCGCGTCCCGAGCGACCTCGCGGGGCACGAACCGCCAGCCCTCGTCGCTGGTCGCCAGCCCGTAGTACGGCCGGGGATCGGCGGCGACCCGCTGGGCGGGCGGATGCCCGTCGTGGGATCGCAGTTCGACACACCAGCCCTTGCGGCTGAGCCCTTCAGTGAGGCCGCAGCCCCTGGTCAGATCCTCGAAGATATGGGTGACGGCCTTGAGCAGCGAGGGGAACGTCTTCTCGCCGTAGGCGCCGTGCAGCCCGTTCTCCCCGTTCGACGTCTCACGGCCCTGAAGGCTTTGCAGGACGGCGATGGCGAGGTCGAACTCGGCGGCGTGACCCTCGGCCGCGCCGCTGATCGTGGTGGCGAGGACCAGCGTCATCGCGTGATAAGCCGGATGCCAGGTGACCACGAGCTCGCACGGCAGGCCCGCCGCGCCGACGCGGATCGACAGCCTGCGTTTGCGCAGCACCCGTCTTCGCGGCGGTCGCGTGTAACTGGCCAGGAAGTTCTCCGCGGCCGTCCACTCCTCGCCGAGTTTCCCGTCGAGGTGGGCCAGCAGCCCGCGGTCCCGGCCGCCGTCCAGCACCTTCCCGGCCTCCCGCTCCGACAGCGGGACCGCCCACGCGAAGGTGAGGAGCAGCGCGGTCATCCGCGGCGCAGGAGGGTGATCAGGTCCCGGCCGAGATGGCGGCGCAGGGGGCCGGAGGCGTTGACCAGTTCGTCGCGGTCGATGTGCTCGTCGGCCGGGCCGAGATCGTCGAGCACGTGGTACGTCCACTCCCAGGCGGTGCGCCAGCCCGCCTCGGCCGCGTCGGCGGCGACCTCCTCGGGATCGAGGTGGCGCACCGGGAGCGCCGGACCGCCGTCGTGCAGCGCTTTGTCGAACTCTTCGCGCGAAACGCGGCGGGAGCGGACTCCGGTGCCCGCTTCGACGCTGTCGAGGCTGAACGCGCCCCGCCCGACCGGCGACCGGCTGTAGGCCAGCACCAGTGCGCCGCCGGGCGCGGTGATCCCGGCCAGCCGGCGCAGGATCGGCCCGACGTCCGGCGTGGGCACGTGCTGGATGACGTGGCTGCACAGCACGAGGTCGTACGGGCCGCCGTCCAGTTCGGTGATCGGTGAGACGGCGAAGGAGAAACCGGTGTCCGCGACGGTGGTCTCCCGCGCCTTGGCCAGCCTGTCCGGGTCGGGGTCCGCGGCGGTGACGTCGGCGGAGAACCGCGCGAGCCAGGGGAGAAGGCGGCCTTCCCCGCAGCCGGCGTCGAGCGCCTTGACCTCTTCGCGCGGGCCGAGGATCGCGGTGAGCTCGTCGGCGACCTTGGCGAGCGCGCGGTCCTCGCTGGCCGTCCAGTAGCCGTCGTAGGGTTCGTGCCGTCGGATGAACGCGCCGGTGACGTGGTCGCCGGTGTCCGGGTAGCGGTAGCTCTCGGTCAGCACAGTCGCGAATATAGCCCGGATTCGCGGGTTCTCCGGCGCTCCGCGCGGGTTTACCCTTAGTCGTGGCCATCGGGCCTGTCGCGCTGTACGCCGTTGTCGCCGTGGCGCCTTCGGTTCTTTTCTGGTGCGCGCTGAAGGTCCCCGAGGTGGTGCGCCGGTGGCGCCGCCGCCGCGAACCCGAGGTCCCGGCGGGCCCGCCCATCGAGAAGCTCGCCGCCGATCTGCGCCGGGTGCACCGTCTCCTGGCGGAACTCCCGCCAGGGGCCTCCGCCGTCCGCCGGTACGGCACCAGGCAGGCGTACGACGCGCTGCTCGTCCAAGCCTGCCGGGAGGTCGAGGTCGACCACCGGCTGGACGCCCTGCCGGAGGGTTTCGAGCGGGAGATCGAACGGCTCCGGATCGAGGAGTCCCTGGCCCAGCGCGGACTTTCGGTGTCCTGACGCGATTTGTATCGAAAGTATGCGCGCGGCCGGGAGGCTCGCGGGCATGAAGAGGCTGGGACTTCTCGCCGCGCTGCTGCTGGTGTTCGGGCTCGTCCCCGGGGTCGCGTCGGCCGCGGCCGCCTTCCCGAGGATGGACGCGGCCACGGTCGACGGCTTCCGCTGGACGTCCGGTTCGACCTTCGGCACCTACGGCGCCCGGATCGCCGCGCTGGAGAAACACCTCCCGGCCCGCGGGTTGCCGGAGATCCTGTCGTCGGCGAACCGGAAGGCGCGGCCGTTGTGCCACGCCACGTATCTCGCGACGGCGCTGAAACCGGCGGGGTTCTGCTGGGAGGACGCGAACGACGACAGGACCAACGACTGGATCCCGCAGGGACTGACCGGTTCCGGCGACGCGGACGCGGCGACCGGGAAGGTCGGCGGCAAACGGGTCGTGGCGACGTCCTGGCACACCCCGGGCGACACCATGGTCCGTCTGTCCTTTGTGGACGCTACCGGGCTGGGCTACCGGCACGTGCTGCTCGTCGAGCCGACGTCGGACGACAACTTCGCCGTCGTGCAAGGACATGGGCACGGCATGACGTGGATCGGGAACCGGCTGTTCGTCGCGACCACCGGGGGAGTGGTGCGGGTCTTCGACACCACGCACTTCTGGAAGGTCGACGACAGCTCGGGCGTCGTCGGGAAGGGCCCGGACGGCAAGTACCACGCGGCGTTCTACGACTACGCGATGCCGCAGATCGGCGCGTACTGGTATCCCGGCGGCGGCGCCTGCACCAACGCTCCCGGGACGCGGCCGTGTCTCGCGACGATGTCGTTCGACCACAGCGACGGCTCGATCGTGACCGCGGAGCACATCCCGAACGCGGCCGGCGGCCGAGTGCTGCGGTGGCCGTTCGACCGCGCGACCGGCCTGCCGAAGGTGTCCGCCGATGGCACCGTGCACGCGAAGGAAGGCTTCGTGTCGCCGGTGTGGGGCATGCAGGGAGCGGTGGCGCGTAACGGGTATTTCGTGCTGACCGGCGTGTGCCCCGAGTACGCCGGGGTGGCGGGCGACCATCCGTCGTGCCTGCACGGCGGTGTCGGCGGCACCTCGACGTCGCGGCTGAGCGGCCGGGCGCCGGTGAACTCGCAAAACCTGTCGTACTGGCCGGCGACGGGGGAGCTGTGGCTGATGAACGAACAGCTGCGGGAACGGGTGACCGTGCACGTCCCGTGGACCACCTTGACCGGCCGCGCCTGAGGCCACGACCGCGTATTCCCGTGTCCTGAAGGGCACCTTCGGGACGTTCAACGTCTCAAAGGTGCCCTTCAGGACACCAGGTCAGGGGGCGAAGCGGGTCCGGACGCGAAAAACCCCGCCACCGAAACGGTGACGGGGTCTTCCGTGAACCCTGGGCTCAGTCCAGGTAGTCGCGCAGGACCTGCGAACGCGACGGGTGACGCAGCTTCGACATCGTCTTCGACTCGATCTGCCGGATGCGCTCACGGGTCACCCCGTACACCTGGCCGATCTCGTCGAGCGTGCGCGGCTGGCCGTCGGTGAGGCCGAACCGCAGCCGCACCACACCCGCTTCGCGCTCGGACAGCGTCTGCAGCACCGACTGGAGCTGGTCCTGCAGCAGCGTGAACGACACCGCGTCGACCGCGACGACGGCCTCGGAGTCCTCGATGAAGTCACCGAGCTGCGAGTCGCCCTCGTCGCCGATGGTCTGGTCGAGCGAGATCGGCTCGCGGGCGTACTGCTGGATCTCGAGGACCTTCTCCGGGGAGATGTCCATTTCCTTCGCGAGCTCTTCGGGGGTGGGCTCGCGACCGAGGTCCTGCAGCAGTTCGCGCTGTATACGGCCGAGCTTGTTGATGACCTCGACCATGTGCACCGGGATACGGATGGTGCGGGCCTGGTCGGCCATCGCGCGGGTGATCGCCTGACGGATCCACCAGGTGGCGTACGTCGAGAACTTGTAGCCCTTGGTGTAGTCGAACTTCTCCACCGCGCGGATCAGGCCGAGGTTGCCCTCCTGGATCAGGTCCAGGAACGCCATGCCGCGGCCGGTGTAGCGCTTGGCCAGCGAGACCACGAGCCGGAGGTTCGCCTCCAGCAGGTGGTTCTTCGCCCGTTCACCGTCGCGCACGATCCACTTGAGGTCGCGCCGCATCTGGGTGACGAGCTTCTCGCCCTCCTCCTCGGCGTTGCGGACGCGCTCGGCGGCGTAGAGCCCGGCCTCGATGCGCTTGGCGAGCTCCACCTCCTCCTCGGCGTTCAGCAGGGCGACCTTGCCGATCTGCTTGAGGTACGCGCGGACCGAGTCGGCCGAAGCGGTGAGCTCGGCGTCCTTGCGGGCCTGGCGCAGCGCCTCGGACTCTTCCTCGTCCCAGACGAAGTCCGGGTTGTCGGAGGTCTTCCCGGCGTTCTTGTCGGTCGACGTGCGGCGGCCGCGCGCGGGCGTCTCTTCGACGTCCTCGTCGGACTCCGCGTCCTCTTCCGTCTCCTCGGTGACGGAAGCGTCGACGACGTCCACCTCGACCTCTTCGAGGTCCGACAGGTCCGGGGTTTCGAGGTCGGCTTCGTCGAGCTCTACCGGACCGTCTTCCGGGTCGCCGTCTTCGGTCTTGGCACCCTTGGTGGTGGGTTTCTTGGCCGGAGCCTTCTTCGCCGGGGCCTTCTTCGCGCCTGCCGCCTTGGCGGCGGTCTTGCGCGCCGCGGGCTTCGCCGCGTCGGTGGCTGCCTCGTCGGCCGGCTCGCCGGCTGCGGTCGCTGTCTTCGTCCCGCTTCGGGTTGCGGTTCTTGCGGCTGCCACTTACGCCCTTTCGCAGCGGTCGATCATGACGAGCCGAGGCGTGATGGTCTCGGCTGCCTCAAACTTCGGGGAACACCCCTCGGCCTGCGGTTTCCCTGGTTCTCCTTGGCACCGCCGCCGTGGGCCGTGTTCCATTGTAACGACGATACGTGACAGCGTCGCGGCGCGGACCACCACCCGCCGGGCGCGACACGCCGTGCGACCCGCCGAAGTGACATCCGAAGCGCGGATGTCAGCGTGCGCGCGTCAGTGCTCGATGCCCTCCGCGGCGGCGGCCGCCGCGCCGGCGATGCCCGCGTTGTTCTGCAACGACGCGACGATCACCGGGGTGCGGATGTCCAGCAGCGGGACCCATTTGTGCGACTTCTTGCTGACCCCGCCGCCGACGATGAACAGATCCGGCCAGATCAGGTTTTCCAGCACGGAGAGATACCTGTTCACCCGTTCCGCCCATTCGGGATACGAGAGCTCCTCGTTGTCCTTCACCGACGCCGCGGCCTTCTTCTCCGCGTCGAAGCCGTCGACCTCGATGTGGCCGAACTCGGTGTTGGGCACGAGCTTCCCGTCCTGGAAGACCGCGCTGCCGATACCGGTGCCGAAGGTCAGCAGCGCCGTCACGCCGCGCCGCGCGGCCGGGTCGCCCCAGCGGATCTCGGCCATGCCGGCGGCGTCCGCGTCGTTGAGCATCGCGATGTCGTCCACGCCGCGGCCGAGGCGCTTGGCGAACAGGGCGTCGGCGTCGGTGCCGATCCACTTGCGGTCGATGTTGGCCGCGGTGTGCGCGACCCCCTTCTTGACCACCGCGGGCAGCGTGACGCCCACCGGGCCGTCCCAGCCCGCCTGGCCGGTGATCTCGGCGACGACGTCCGCCACCGCCTCCGGGGTCGACGGCTTCGGCGTGTCGATGCGGATCCGGTCGCCGATCAGCTGTCCTTGCGCCAAGTCCACCAGCGCGCCCTTGATCCCGCTGCCGCCGATGTCGATACCGAAACCTCGGGTCGCCTCCACCACGGACGTGGTCCCTTCTCGCACGATTCAGAAGCCTGCCTCGGAGACTTTAACCGGATGTGGTGACATGGCGGACGTGGGAGTTGACGAGACGTTGCTGAAGAGTGTCGCCGAGCGTGTCGCGGGCGAGGCCGCCGAACTGGTCCACGAGGCCTGGACCGGGATGAACGCGGGCCGCGAGGTGCGCGTGGACACCAAATCCGCCGACACCGACGTGGTGACCGCGGTGGACCACGAGTCGGAACGGCTGGTGCGCGCCCGGCTGGCCGAGCTGCGCCCGGACGACGCCGTGCTCGGCGAGGAGGGCGGCGGGATCGCCGGGGACGGGGTGACCTGGGTGGTCGACCCGATCGACGGGACGGTGAACTTCCTCTACGGCCTGCCCTGGTTCGCCGTGTCGGTGGCCGCGCAGGTCGGCGGGGTGTCGGTGGCGGGCGCCGTCGTCGAACCGGTCAGCGGGCGCCGCTGGACCGCCGCACGGGGGCAGGGCGCGTTCCTCGACGGGCGGCCGCTGGCGGTCAACGCCCCCTCCCGGCTGGATTTGACGCTCGTCGGCACCGGATTCGCCTACAAGGTCGAACGGCGGACGAAGCAGGCGCGGTTCGTCGCCGAACTGGCGACCCGGGTGCGGGACGTCCGGCGCAACGGGGCCGCGTCGCTGGATCTGTGCGCGGTCGCGGCGGGCTGGCTGGACGCCTACGTCGAGCACGGCCTCGGGCACTGGGACTGGGCCGCCGGCGCGCTCATCGCCGCCGAGGCGGGCGCTCAGGTGTCGCTGCCGGGGGAGGACACGGAACTGGGGCCGGACGCGACCTTCGCGGTGGCGCCGTCGATCGCGGCTCCGTTGCGTCAGGCGCTGATCGACTCGGGCGTGGGCACTATCTGAGGTCAGCAGGGAGCTTCGCGGGCGGCCTTCAGCAGCGCCTGGTCGATCACCGGGGCGCCGCCGCCCGCGGACTGCTCACCGCCGCCGCTGCCCTGCTGCGCCTTCGACCACTGCGTGAGCTGGTCGAGCACCTGGCGCGCCTCCGCCTTCGGGCGGACGTCGCCGAGGAGGGTTCCGGTGGTGAGCGTGACCGAAGCGTCCTTGCGGTTGTCCTTGACCAATTCGGCGCACGGGACCACCAGGCTCAGCGTGCGGGCCGCGGCGGCGCCGTTCTCACCGAAACGGATCTGGCCGCGGCATTTGGCTTCGGCGTTCTTGTAGGCCGGGTCGACGTCCGGCTCGACGATCTGGGAGAAGCCGAGTTCCCGCAGCGTGCTGGTGACGATCCCGCCCTGGCCGCGGACCTGGGATCCGTTGAGCACCTGGACGGCGACCTTGTCCGGCGGCACCGGCGCGCGGTCGTCGAGACCGTTGTGCGCCAGCGGGGTGTAGGTGACACCCTGCTGCGGGGCGGGCGGGGGATCGCAGCGGACCCTGGCGTCGATGTCGGACCTGCTCGCGACGACGTTCACCCAGACGATCACCGCGCCGAGTGCCATCACGCCGATGACGATGAGCGCGGGCAGCGGCTTGCGCTTGCGATACGGCCTCGCCCCGCGGTCCCCGATGCCGTTCCCCGACGCCACCTGCCAGTCCCTTCCCCAAAGCCCGGATCCCCGGATGGTGCTTCATCTCACCATCGTGTCCGATCAGCCTATGCGTTGCGGCGAAGGTGATCGGCGCGGGCCTCCGGATAGCACCACGCGAGGACCACTCCGGGCAAGCAGCCGGGCCCAAGGGGTGAGGTACCCGACCCGTGGGCAACCCATTCGGACGACAGGCGTCTTGACAGCAGGGTTCCCCCTGTTGGGTGACGTAATCGCGGCTAGGTCTGACTCGTTGCAGAGCCGGTATCAGCGTGAGCTACCCTTCGCGGGCTCAGGCGGCAGTAAGAGGCGCAAAAGAGAGACCTCGCTCACTGCCCAGCCGGGCACAAACAGGGGCGCTGGGACGTTAACCAGCGGCACGAAGGACTCACGAGCCGCGCGCTCGCGGGTCCGGGCCAATCGACATCGAAAGCATCGCAGGGGTGAGGGACCAATGGCGACCGACTACGACGCTCCGCGCCGCAGCGAAGCCGACGAGCTGGCCGAAGACTCGTTGGAAGAGCTGAAGGCAAGGCGTAACGAAAACCAGTCCGGCGTCGTGGACGTCGACGAGGACGCGACCGCCGAGAACTTCGAGCTGCCGGGCGCGGACCTCTCCGGACTTTCCGGTGAGGACCTGACCGTCAAGGTCGTGCCCAAGCAGGCCGACGAGTTCACCTGCTCCGTCTGCTTCCTGGTGCACCACCGCAGCAGGCTGGCCGAGGAGAGTGGCGGACGGCTCATCTGCCGCGACTGCGCCTGAGCCTACGGGCACAGGGGACGGCGCGACAGGGGCTTCGGGGACTGAAACAGGAATAAAGGGGGCCGGCCTTGGTGGCCGGCCCCCTTTCCTGTGCTCTAGGACTTCGAGGCGGGGTGGCGCAGCAGCGCGGCCACCTTCTCCGGATGCCTGGTGCTGAACAGCCAGTACGGCGTCGGGTCGTCGGGGTCGGTGAGCCAGACCCGCACGACCGGGCCGACCCAGCCCCGGTGCAGCACGAAGGCCGCCGGATCGGCGTCGCGGCCGAGCGCCTTGCGCTTCGCCTCCTTGTCGATGACGTCCACGTCGCCGACGAACTTGAGCGGCAGGTGCGCGTCACGCAGCCACAGCTCCGGCTCGGCGCCGCCGGTCACCTTCACACGGGACCGGCCGAGCGAGATCATCAGCGCGATCACCGCGGGGATCAGCACCACGTACGGCAGCCACCCGCGCAGCCCGGGATAGCCCATGTCGATCTCCGCCGCCAGCAGCCCGCCGCCCAGCAGCGGCAGCGGCCAGCCCCACCACGGGACGTAGAGCCGCTCTGAATGCTTGACGGCGCCGCCTTCGGCCGTGTTCACGCTTTCACCCACGCGTTCAGGGTAGTCTCGCCGCCCGTGTCCACCGTTCAGGTACTGCTTTCCCGGATCGATCCTTCGGTCCCCCTCCCCGCCTACGCGCGCCCCGGCGACGCGGGCGCCGACCTCGTCACCACCTCGGATCTCGTGCTCGCGCCCGGTGAACGCGGCGTGGTCGGCACGGGCGTCGCGATCGCGCTGCCGCCCGGCTACGCGGGCTTCGTCCACCCGCGCTCGGGTCTCGCCGCCCGCGTCGGCCTCTCGGTCGTCAACACGCCGGGCACGATCGACTCCGGGTACCGCGGTGAGATCCGCGTCTGCCTGATCAACCATGATCTCTCCGAGAAGGTCGTGCTCACCCGCGGCGACCGGATCGCGCAACTGGTCGTGCAACGGGTCGAACAGGCCGAATTCGTCGAGGTCGCCGAACTCGAACCGTCCGAGCGCGGCGAGGGAGGGTATGGCTCCACGGGCGGACACGCCACACTGGGAGCCGGAGCCAGGGAAGGAACGGAGAACTAGTGGGGATTTTCGGACGCAAGCGCGCGAAGCCGACCGGACGGCACGCCGCGCCCGAGGTCGATGAGCGTCCAGTTGCCGACGACGCCGACGAGGAGATCGAGTCGCAGCTGTCGGAGACCTCCGACGGCCCCTTCGACCTCGCCGACGCGCCCGAGGACGGCATCCCGCGGATCGACCTCGGTTCGGTGAAGGTGCCGGTGCCCGACGGTTCCCAGGTCCAGGTCGAGATGGATCCGGAGAGCGGCGGTGTCCGCGCGGTGCACGTCGTCACCGAACAGGGTCAGATCACCGTCAGCGGCTACGCGGCGCCGCGGTCCGGCGGCCTGTGGAAGGACGTCAGCACCGAGCTCACCGAGCAGCTGCGCGCCGATGGGGCCAAGGTCTCGGTCGGCATGGGGGAGTGGGGGCTGGAGCTGTCCGCGATCGTCGGCGACGTCGCGCTGCGGTTCGTCGGGGTCGACGGCCCGCGCTGGATGCTCCGCGGCGTCATCGCCGGCCCGCAGTCGCAGGCGTCGCAGGCGCCCGCCGTGCTGCGGGAGATCGTGCGGCACACCATCGTCGACCGCGGTGACGCGCCGATGCCGGTCCGCACCCCGCTGACCATCACGCTGCCCGACGCCGTCGCGCAGCACATCGCGGAACAGCAGGGCTAGCGAGCCTTCAGCCAGGCCAGGACGGTCGCCCGGCCCAGCGATTCCCGGTCCGCGCCGAGGGCGGTGAGCGTCGACTCGCCGACCTCGGCGCGCGGCAGGGCGTCCGCCCAGGCGCGGGCGACCTCCGCCGGATGGATCGGATCGTCGACGCACGCGCCGATCCCCGCGGGCACGTCGAGACCCTTCAGGTCTTCGAGCGACGGCGCGGGATGGGCCGCCGCCGTCCGCAGGCTCGCCGCCAAACCGTCACCGTGCCGACGCCACGCGCGGCCGAGTTCCGCCGAAAGCCATTCCGGCACGCCGTCGGAGGATTCCGCCAGCGCGCCGTCGACCCCGTTTTCGGCCACCAGATCCGCTGACAGCCGCGCGGCGAGCGACGCGGGTGCTCGCCCGGCCGGGCCGTTCCAGGCCGGGAGCGCGGCCAGCAGGCCGGTGCAGCGGGCCGGCTCGCGCACCGCCCACTCCGCCGACAGATGTGCGCCGAACGAGATACCGCCGACGAGCAGCGGACCGTGCTCGTCGGCCAGCCTGTCGAGCTCCTCGAGATAGCCCTCGGCGAGCCGGTCACCGGGAGGCGGCGGCGGGGCGATCAACCGGATGCCGAGCGCCCGCAGCGGACCGGCGAACACGGCGCGCACGAACACTTCGTCGGACCCGGTGCCGGGGAGTACTACTGCCGTCGTAGGCGGAATAGCGGAGGTCACGTTGCGATATTCCCCTAAACCCGTTCTCCTGGTCGGAGCACAGTTACGCTGGATTACGCACGGGCCGTTCAAGTCGGGGGCCCCGGAGCACAGGAGCACCGTTATGTCCGCCAAAGACGGCGGCTACTTCAGCCGGCTGGTCCGCAAGCTGACCAGCGACGTCGAGGATCTCGACGCCGACGATCTGTCCGAAGAATCCGAGGCCGGCGGAGCGCAGCGCGCCTGCGACTGCCGGTCGGGGCAAGAGGTGACGGTGCTCGGGAGACTCCGCAGCGTGGAGCTCTGCCCGACCAACGAGGCGGCGACGCTGCAGGCCGAGCTGTTCGACGGCACACAGGGTGTGACGCTAATCTGGCTCGGACGCCGCCGGATCCCCGGGATCGAACCCGGGCGAACCATCAAGGTGCGCGGCCGGATGGCCGAACGTGATGGTCAGAAGGTGCTGTACAACCCCTATTACGAACTTCAGAGCCCTGTGAGTTGATCCCGCATCGTGACTGAACCCGTCGGCGGCGAAGAGAAGACCGAAGACAAGAAACCCCAGCCCACCCTGCTGGAACAGATGGGCGGGCTGTCGGGGCTGTTCTATTCCTCGCTGCCGGTCATCGTGTTCGTGATCGCGAACGCGATCTTCGGGCTCACGGTGGGGATCTGGGCCGCGGTGGGCAGCGCGGTGGCGATCACCGTGCTGCGGATCGTGCGCAAGGAGCCGTTGCAGCCCGCGATCTCCGGGTTCTTCGGGGTGGCGATCGCGGCGTTCATCGCGTACCGGACCGGATCGGCCAAGGGCTTCTTCCTGTTCGGCATCTGGACGAGCCTGGTCTACTGCGGCGTCTTCGTGCTCTCGATCGTCGTCCGCTGGCCGCTCGCCGGCGTGGTGTGGAACGCGCTCAACGGCAGCGGCCACGCCTGGCGCAAGGACAAGAAGTCGCTGATCTCGTACTCGATCGCGACCGCCGCGATGGCGCTGATCTTCGGCGCCCGGTTCGTCGTGCAGCGCTGGCTTTACGACGAGGACTACACCGGCTGGCTGGCCTTCGCGAAGATCGCGATGGGCTACCCGCTGTACGCGCTCGGCCTGCTCACGGTCGTCTGGGCGGTGCGGCGGTCGGACAAGCACCTCAAGGCATTGGCCGAAGAGGCCCCGCGCGAAGAGACCGACGAAGAGATCGAGGCGCGCCTGCGCGCGAAGTACGCGCAGGCGCCCGCCGTCGACAACTAATAGCCCAGCGCGGTCCGGATCTCCGGTTCCACGTCCGAAGTCGCCACGAAGAGCAGCTCGTCGCCCGGCTCCAGCGGGTCCTCGGGCTGCGGCACGATCACGCGGTCGCCGCGCAGGATCGTCACCAGCGCGGCGTCACGCGGCAGGTTGAGCTCGCTGACCGCCTTGCCCGCCAGCGGGGTCTCCTCCGGCAGGGTGAGCTCGACGAGGTTGGCCTGGCTCTGGCGGAACGTCATCAGCCGCACCAGATCGCCGACGCTCACCGCCTCCTCGACCATCGCCGCGAGCATCCGCGGGGTCGACACGGCGACGTCGACGCCCCAGGCGTCGTTGAACAGCCACTCGTTGGCCGGGTTGTTCACCCGCGCCACCACCCGGCGCACCGCGAACTCGGTCTTCGCCAGCAGCGAGACCACCAGGTTCGCCTTGTCGTCGCCGGTGGCGGCGATCACGACGTCGCACTCCTCGATCCCGGACTCCTCCAGGATCGACACCTCGCACGCGTCGCCGAGCACCCAGTCCGCCTGCTCCACGGTGTGCGGCTCGAACTGGTCGGCCTCACGTTCGATGAGCATCACCTGGTGCCGCCCGTCGATCAGCTCCGCGGCGATCGACCGGCCCACCGCGCCGGCCCCGGCAATCGCGACCCGCATCAGTTCTCCTCTTCCGGTTCGCGAGCGGCGACGGTCGTCACGTCGCTGACGGTGCCCGATTTCGCGGCGACGTACACGACGTCGTCGGCCTGGATCACGGCCTTGGTGTCGGGCAGCACCGCGGTGCCGAACCGCATGATGAACGCGACCCGCGCGCCGGTGGTGTCCTGCAGTTCCCGCACGCTGCGCCCGACCCAGCCCTCGTGCAGCGGGAGCTGCAGGAGCGCCACGCTGCCGGACGGGTCCCGCCACACCGAGGCGACACCGTCGGGGAGGAGGGTGCGCAGGAACCGGTCGGTCGTCCACGGCACGGTCGCCACGGTCGGGATGCCGAGCCGTTCGTAGACCGCCGCGCGTTTGTGGTCGTAGATCCGGGCGACGACCTTGTCGACGCCGAAGTTCTCCCTGGCCACCCGCGCCGAGATGATGTTGGAGTTGTCGCCGCTGGACACCGCCGCGAAAGCCCCCGCGCGTTCGATCCCGGCTTCGATCAGCACCTGCCGGTCGAAGCCGACGCCGACCACCTGCTGACCGTGGAAATCACTGCCGAGCCGCCGGAACGCCTGCTGGGTCTTGTCGATGATGGCGACTTCGTGCCCCAGCCGCTCCAGCGCCGCGGCAAGGGATGCGCCTACCCGGCCGCATCCCATGATCACCACGTGCACGCCCTGCCTCCTTCGTCGTCGGACGTTCACCCGTCCGCAGGTACCCAGACATACCAGCGCCGAACCTACCTTGGGGGCGGACCGTTAGTCTTCTGCGGTGTCGAAGTTCCCGACCGTATTGAAGCGGCTCGTCCTCGGACGTCCATTCCGGAGTGACCGCCTCTCGCATACGCTGCTGCCGAAGCGCATCGCGCTGCCGATTTTCGCGTCCGACGCGTTGTCGAGCGTCGCCTACGCGCCTGAGGAGATCTTTCTGACCCTCAGCGTCGCCGGATTGTCCGCGTACGCGTTCGCGCCGTGGATCGGCGTCGCCGTCGCGCTCGTCATGCTGGTGGTGGTCGCCTCCTACCGGCAGAACGTGCACGCCTATCCCAGTGGTGGCGGCGACTACGAAGTCGCGAACACCAACCTGGGCGGCAAATTCGGGCTCACCGTCGCCAGCGCGCTGCTGGTCGATTACGTGCTCACCGTCGCGGTGTCGACGTCGTCCGGCGTGGCGAACATCGGTTCGGCCATTCCCTGGGTGGCGCAGCACAAGGTGATCGCCGCGGTCGTCATCGTGGTCGTGCTGACCGCGCTGAATCTTCGCGGAGTGCGCGAATCGGGCAAAGCGTTCGCGATCCCGACCTACGGGTTCATCATCGGCATCCTCGGCATGGTGATCTGGGGCCTGATCGAGGCGGCCTCCGGTGCCGACATACGGGCCGAGAGCGCGGATTTCCAGCTGCACGAAGAAGCCTCTTTGACCGGTTTCGCCTTCTTCTTCCTGTTGCTGCGCACGTTCTCCTCCGGCGCGGCGGCGCTGACCGGGGTCGAGGCGATCAGCAACGGTGTCCCGGCGTTCCAGAAACCGAAATCGAAGAACGCCGCCACCACCCTGCTGATGATGGGTGTACTCGCGGTGACGATGCTCATCGGCATCATCACGCTGGCGATCATCACCGACGTCAAATTCGCCGAGCACCCGGAGACGCAGCTCACCGGCACGCCGGCGGGCTACGAGCAGAAGACGATCGTCGCGCAGATCGCGCAGGCGGTGTTCGCCGACTTCACCCCCGCGTTCTACTACATCTCCTTCGCCACCGGCATCATCCTGCTGCTGGCCGCGAACACCGCGTTCAACGGTTTCCCGGTGCTCGGCTCGATCCTCGCGCAGGACCGCTACCTGCCGCGTCAGCTGCACACCCGGGGCGACCGGCTGGCCTTCTCCAACGGCATCCTGTTCCTGTCGGCGTTCGCGCTGGTGCTGATCATCGCGTTCGACGCCGAGGTCACCAAGCTGATCCAGCTGTACATCGTGGGAGTGTTCGTCTCCTTCACGATCAGCCAGGCCGGCATGATCCGGCACTGGAACCGGCTGCTGGCCAGGGAAACCGATCCGGCGGTGCGGCGGCGGATGCGGCGTTCGCAGACGGTCAACGCGATCGGCCTCACCATGACCGGCACCGTGCTGATCATCGTGCTGGTGACGAAGTTCCTGCTCGGCGCCTGGATCGCGATCGCGGCGATGGTGGCGATCTACGCGCTGATGACCGCCATCCGGAAGCACTACGACCGGGTCGCCGAGGAATTGCGCGAGATGGACCGCAAACCGACCGTATTGCCCTCGCGCAACCACGCGATCGTGCTGATTTCGAAACTGCACCTGCCGACCCTGCGCGCGCTTTCCTACGCCAAGGCCGTGCGGCCGGACGTCCTCGAAGCCGTCACGGTGAACGTCGACGACGCCGAGACCCGCAAACTCGTCCAGGAATGGGACGACCACAATTTCAAGGTGCCGCTGAAGGTGATCGAATCGCCGTATCGCGAGATCACGAAGCCGGTGCTGGACTACGTGAAACGCGTCCGCGGCGACAACCCGCGCAACGTGGTGACCGTGTTCATCCCCGAGTACGTGGTCGGGCACTGGTGGGAGCAGGTCCTGCACAACCAGAGCGCCCTGCGGCTCAAGGGCAGGCTCCTGTTCCAGCCTGGCGTGATGGTGACGAGCGTGCCGTGGCAGCTCGAATCGTCGGAAAAGGCGATCAAACGCGACCGGAAGGCCCGCCCGGCGGCGGGCGACGTGCGGCGTGGGTTCTCCCCGGTCGTCAAGCAACCCGAGAAAACGAAGGACAAAGCAGAATGAGTGTGGACGCGTCGACCGGCACCTGGCTCGGACGAACCATCGAGCTGGAGGTCGGCGCGGTCGCGCACGGCGGCCACTGCGTCGCACGGGCGGAGGGCCGGGTCGTGTTCGTGCGGCACGCCCTGCCCGGCGAGCGGGTGCTGGCCACGGTCACCGAGGACAAGGGCGGCTCGTTCTGCCGCGCCGACGCGATCGAGGTCCTCGAAGCATCCCCGGAACGTGTGGAGCCGCCGTGCCCGCTCGCGGCGCCGGGGGAGTGCGGCGGCTGCGACTGGCAGCACGCCACGCCCGGGCATCAACGTGAACTCAAGGCCGCGGTGGTCATGGAGCAGCTGAAGAGGCTGGCCGGGATCGACCGCGAGGTCGTCGTCGAAGCGCTCGACGGCGGGCCGCTGGACTGGCGCAGCCGCGTCCGGCTCGTCGCGGGCAAGGACGGCAAGGCCGGCTTCCGCGCGCACCACAGTCACCGCGTGATCGCGATCGACGACTGCCCGATCACCGTCCCGGGCGCGCTCGACGACGTCGTGTCGCGCAACTGGCGGCCCGGCAGCGAAATCGAGGTCACCAAGGACGGCGAGGGACAGGTGCACCTTCGCGACCTGTCGACGGTCCACGGGAAGACCCGCTCGCGGCAGCTGGCCGGTGGGATCGCCGTGCAGCACGCCGCCGGCCGCGACTGGCGCCTGGACGCCCACGGCTTCTGGCAGGTCCACCCGGCCGCCGCGGACGCGCTCGCCGCCGTCGTCGCGGAATGGGCGGAGGCGCCACGTGACGGCGTGGCGTGGGACCTTTACGCCGGTGTCGGCCTCTTCGCGTCGGTGCTCGCCGAGCAGGTCGGCCCGCGCGGGCGCGTCCTGGCCGTCGAATCCGGCCGCCGTGCCGTCGCCGACGGCGAGGAGAACCTGGCCGACCTCCCGCAGGTCCGCTGGCGCTCCGGCAAGGTCGAGCACCTGCTGGCCGATGCCCCGAAACCGGTCGACGTCGTCGTCCTCGACCCGCCGCGCAAGGGCGCGGGCAAGGCCGTCGTGGAGTCCATTGTGGAGGGTTCGCCCGACCGGATCGTCTACGTGGCGTGCGACCCCGCGGCGCTGGCGCGGGATATCGCGCTGTTCGCCGGGCACGGATACGGGCTGGTGGATCTGCGCGCCTTCGACGCTTTCCCGATGACGCACCACGTCGAATGCGTTGCGTTGCTGCAATAATTCGGGATTTGTAATCCATCGGAATGGACTGGCTTCGTTCGGCTTGTCCTGATGTCTTCGTGCTGGCTAACTTGAGCCCCGTGTTCACGAGGTAATGCGGGTACTTCGGGCACTTCGACGCGGACGGATTCCGAATTATGGATTATCTTACCTCGGTATGTGGTGATTGTGACGGAAAGGGCTGTGCGGGCTGCGACGGGCACGGCACGATCACCATCGTGGAGGACTGACGAGTGGCAGAGCCGTCAATGCTTCCTCCCGGTGTCACGGCGCAGGAGATCAGTTACCGGAGCGGCCGGAAACAAGTCATCTACACGGCGCCCTATCCCTCCGAGGGGCCGGTGCTCGCGCGCGATCTGCTGGGCAGGCAGGCGTGGATGTTCATGTACGCGCATTTCGTCTTCACCTGGGTGGAAGGCGCGGTGCAGGTGCAGGTCAGTCACGGAACCCTGAATGGGCCGAAGATGCCGCTGTGGAAGGGAATCAGTATCTCCGGCTATTGGTCGGGTCCCGCACTGGCCGATTTCGGGCGGGCGTGGGCGCTGGATCAGATGACGGGAAATCGGGGGACTCCGGCGGCCGTTTATTTCGAGGGGTCCGAGTGGCAGTGAGGTGTTTCGGGGGTAGGTAAGGGCCTCAGTCGCTGCCGGGCCGGCTTGGTGAGGTTCGTGACACTCAGTTCAGCAGGCGGTCGTGAGTGGACCGCCCGCCGCGTCCGCCGCTTTCGCCCTGACCCTCAGCGTGCGAAGGTCTCGCGAGACTCGGCACTCGCTGTCATCCAGGCCGCATATGGGCATGCCGAGGAGCCCGTCGCCGGTGCGGTCGGCGGGCTCCTCGGGTGTGGGATCAAGTCGCGACGCGGTGGAGAGTGTTGCGCCGTGGCACCTGTAGCGGATCGAGGTATTGAGGCGGCACGAATTCCGGTATGCCGTCCGGCGCCATTCGGACCTGCCAGTCACCGTGGTGGATGAGCCGGTGGTGGAAGGAACAAAGCAGGACCAGGTTCCGGAGATCGGTGGGACCACCGTCTGCCCAATGCCGAATATGGTGGGCGTGACAGTGCTTCGGCGCCCGATGGCAGCCAGGGAAGGCGCAACCACCGTCGCGGACGTTCAAGGCCCGGCGTTGGGCGGGGGTGACGAAGCGTTTCATCCGTCCGACATCGAGAGGCTCACCGGCGGCGCCGAGCACCACCGGGATCATCAAACAATCGCAAGCGGCCAGCCGGGCTTCGCGGGCGGTGATCCGGCCGACGAAGTCGAGGCATGCTGTCCCGAGCCCGGTCTTCAGGGCATCGAGCCCGACGGTCACGTGCACCAGCGTGCGGTAGCCGGAGGTGCCCGGTTGGTCGGGGCAGGCGATGGCGAGGTCGAGGAGGTCGGCCCACGCGTCGCCTCGGCGCTGGGGCATGGTCCGGTGGTCGGCTTGACCGAACTCGTCGACCGGCCGCTTCGCTCCGAAGGCGTCCAGTGCGGCAGCGGTGCGGGCGCCGGTCTCGGGGTCGAGAAGGCCGGAGAGCTTCCAGAAGCCGTCCTTGCGGCGCTCGACGAACACCTCGCGGCGCGGCGGCTTCGGTTCTGGGTCCTTCGGCTCGTTCCCATCGGGGTCGAGGTGTGCGAGCAGGTCGGCTCCGACCTCGGCGATCTCTTTCGGCCCGGCGTTGCGGGCGAGGTCGGCGAGGATCTTCTCCACGCCGTCGCGTTCGTCCATGGGCACGTCGGACGGGATTTTGCGCAGGATGTCCAGGATCAGGTCGATGTGCTGCTCACCGATCGCGCCGTCGTCGGCCGCGGCGGCTGTCGCGGGCGCGAACACGGCGCCCGCGCCGCCGACGCTCGGCGCGGGGTTCAAGGCCAGGGCCCGGTTCACCATGTCTTGCGCGTCGCCCCGGGAGATCCGGGCGACGTCGGCGAGCCACGACGCCGCGCTCCCATAGCCGAACAAGTCTTCCGTGCCGCGCGACTCCACTTCCGCCAGGTACTTTCCCATCCCGGCCAAGGCCACTCTCATGACCTGCAGCAGGTGTGTCACGCCGTGGGCAAGCTCCAGCTTGCCGGCGCGCCACAGCTCCTGCGGCAGTTCGGGAATGGTCGTCTCGGGCACGTATCCATATTATCGAAAAAGACCACCGGAATCATTTGTAATTTTAAGCGACAAGGCCAATTGCGTATTTACCACTGACGGGTGATTCAGGTGCTGTGCGTCGTGACTCTCGTGATTGGTGAAGGTCCCACCCTGGCGCAACAGGTCGGGTCTCGTGAGTGGTAAGGATGGTTAGAACTTGCCACTCACGGACCACAAGATCAGCGTTTCAGCGTAAAAGTGAAGTTCTGTGACACCTTCCCGCTCAACCGCACCGCCGAAACCACCTTCCCCTCCTCGATCAGCCTCTCGACCTCACCTCGCGAAAGACCGCACCCCTCGGCGATCAACCGCACAGGCCGAAGCGGAATCCGGGCCTCGAAACGAACCGAGACATCGCGAAAGTCCCCATCACACAAGGAACCGGTATCGAGCCGCCAGGCGCCCTCCCAGTCGAGAGAGACGTGGTTACGGCGGAGCACAGCCGGATCCTGGAGCAGTTCGGCCGCCAACCTCAGGTCGTTCTCGTGCAGCCGGTCCAGCAACTCGGGACGGACGGAGCGCACGTTCACCCGCTCCAGGATCGTGAGCTTCGCGGTGTCCCCGCACGCGACACAGCGCACGAGAAGCCAGACGTCGAGGAGTTTGTGGTTGGCGTTGACCCGGAATTTGCCGTTCGCCCGGAAACGCCCGGCGGGGCAGGAGCGGCAACGGCGGAGGACGACAGGCAGGCAGGTGGGTACGACGACCCAGTTTTCGAGCACAGGAAATACACCCGTTCCAGTGAGAAATCCGCAGCAAAAGGAAGCGCGGCGCCCCAGGCGCGACGCGCGACGAAATCAGCGCTCGGGAGGTCTCACAGGGTGTACAACGGCAGGCCTTCGGCTCGGCGACGCGGTCCGGCAGCACGGTAATGGCCCGGCACCGGCCGCTCCACCGATTTTCCGGGCAAGAAGAAGGCCCCCTGGCCGAAACCAGGGGGCCGGGCGAGCGAGCCCTAGGAGGGCGCGTCCTCCTTCAGCATGTCCGCGCACTTCTCACCGATCGCCATCGTCGTGATGCACGGGTTCACCGCGACCAGGAACGGCATCGCCGAACCGTCGGCGACCCGCAGGCCCTCGACGCCCCGCACGCGCAGACGCGCGTCCAGCACCGCCATCGGGTCGTCGTCGCCGCCCATCTTCGCCGTGCACGAGGGGTGATAGACCGTGTTGTGCGTCTTGCGCAGGTAGTCCGCGATCTCGTCGTCGGTCTTGACGTCCTTGCCGGGCGCCAGTTCCGTGCCCGCCCATTCGTCCAGCGCGGGCTGCTCGGCGATCTTGCGCGCCAGTTTGATGCCGTAGGTCATCACGCGCATGTCGTGCTCGTCGGTGAAGTACCGCGGGTCCACCTTCGGCTTGTCCCGGTAGTCGCGGCTGCGCAGCCGCACCGTCCCGGTCGATCGTGACCGCGTGACGTTCGGGGTCAGGCAGAAGCCGTTCTCCGTGGTCGGATACCCCTGCCGGAGGGTGTTCATGTCGAACGGCACCGAGCCGTAGTGGAACATCAGGTCCGGCCGGTCGAGACCTTCCTCCGTGGTGGTGAAGATGCCGATCTCCCACCATTGCGTGGATTCGGTCGTCATCGGCTGCAGCGCGTCCCACTGGATGACGCCTTCGGGGTGATCCTGCAGGTTCTCGCCGACGCCGGGGGAGTCGACCAGCACGTCCACGCCGACCTCGCGCAAATGGGAAGCGGGGCCGATTCCCGACAGCATCAGGAGCTTCGGCGTGTCGATCGCGCCCGACGAAAGAATCACCTCACGCCGCGCGCGCAGCGGAACACCGTGGATCAGGTCGTCGGCCAGGTATTCCGCCCCGGTGCAGCGTTTGCCGTCGAACAGCAGCCGCCGGACACGGGCGCCGGTGATGATCTCCAGATTCGGCCGCTTGCCGATGATCGGGTGCAGGTACGACACCGACGCCGACGACCGCGTGCCGTCCTCGCGCGCGTTGATCTGGAACCAGTTCGCCCCGTGCGTCACGGTCTTGCCCGAGTTGAACTCCATCCTCGGGATTCCCGCCTGCTCGCAGGCCTGCAGCAGCGCGACACCGGTCGGGTCGTTCGGTGGCACCGAGCGGATCGTCACCGGGCCGGAACGGCCGTGGTGGTCGCCGGGGCCGTCGTTGGTCTCAAGACGTTGGTACAGCGGGAAAATATCCTTCGCGGCCCAGCCGGGCAGGCCGAGCGACGCCCATTCGTCGAGGTCTTCCGCCGGCGCCCAGAACGCGATGCACGAGTTGTGCGACGAGCAGCCGCCGAGCACCCGCGCGCGAGCGTGGCGCAGGAAGGAGTTGCCGGACTCCTGCGGCTCGACCAGGTAGTCCCAGTCGTAGCCGGATTCCAGCAGTGCCATCCACTTCGTCAGTGCCAGTACCGCCGGATCGTCCACATCGGACGGTCCGGCTTCGAGGAGCGCCACGGTGACGTCCGGGTCTTCCGAGAGTCTCGCCGCGACCACCGAACCCGCCGTCCCGCCGCCGACGACGATGTAGTCGAACTCTCCGGTCACTGTGCTGCCTCCTCGGGAAGTGCTTCCGCGGCGTGATCGGCCAGGACGCCGCTCTTGTGCCGCAGGACGAACCAGTAATACGCGAAACCGACGACCGCCACCGCGCCGACGAACAGCACGGCCCCCCATTCGAGGTACCAGTGATACGGCTCGGTCGCGTTGTAGACCTCACGCCGCGGCCAGGCCAGGTTCACCACGATCGCGCCACCCCACAGCACGCCGAGGATGTTGACCGGCAGCCCCAGTTTGCCGAGCGAGAAGTACTCGGTGCCCTCCACCTTCGGCGGTGGCCACTGCCCGCGCAGCCGCTTGACCAGCATCGGGACGGTGACCAGCAGGTACGCCAGGTAGATCATGATGATGCCGATACTGGTGATCACCGTGAAGATCTGCGGCTGGCCGACGTTGACCACCAGGATCAGCACCGCGATGACGCCGGACACGATCGCGGGGATCACGGGCGTCTTGGTCTTCGGCGACACCCTCGCCAGATGTTTCCCGGCGGGCAGGTTGTTGTCGCGGCCCATCGCGAACATCATCCGGATCGACGCCGACTGCACCGCCAGGTTGCACACGGTGATGGCCACGACGACCGCGAGCAGGAAGATCGTGCCGATCGTGCTGCCGAGGACGTCGAGCACGATGAACTGCAGCCCGCCGGTGGCGATCTCCGGGTTGTTGATGTCGCCGACGGCCATCAGCGCGAGGATGAGGATGAGCCCGCCGATGACGAACGACGCGATCAGCGCGCGCAGGATCGCCTTGGGCGCGTTCCTGCGCGGGTCGTGGGACTCCTCGCCGAGCGAGCTGGCGGTGTCGAAGCCGTACATGACGTAGGTCGACGCGAGCGACGCGACCAGGAACGCCCCGAAATAGCCCCACGGCTGGTCGGCGCCGGTGTTGTTGGTCTGCATGACGACCTCGGGGCCCCGCGTGATGTTCACCGCGAGCGCGATGATCAGCAGCACCGCGGCGATCAGTTCGATGAACACCCCGGCGCTGTTGATCCGCGCCATCAGCTTGACGCCCCAGGCGTTCACCAGCGTCGTGAACACGATCAGCGCCGTACCCAGGATGACCGCGTTCACCGCGCTGTCGCCCGAGAAGGAGAAGAACGACGAGATCTGGGGGAGGGTGATCTGATACGCCAGCGCGACCGCGGCGATGCTGACGATCGACGCGGTCAGCATCATCCACCCGGCCATCCAGGCGACGTGCGGGCTGCCGAGCCGTTTCGACCAGTTGTAGATCGAACCGGCGACCGGATAGTGCGCCGCCAGTTCGGCGAACGACAACGCGACCATCAGCTGACCGACGAACACCATCGGCCACGACCACCAGTACGCCGGCCCGCCGAAGCTGAAGCCGAAGTAGAACAGCTGGAAGGTCCCGGTCAGGATCGAGATGTAGCTGATCCCGGCGGCGAAGGTGTGGAAATTGCCGAGCGTTCTTTCGAGTTCCTGTTTGTAGCCGAAACCGGCGAGGCCGTCATCGGAAGGATTGCTCACGGGCAATTTCCCCTCTTCAGTTCGACGCGGGCTCCCCGGAGAACCAGCGCTGTGGTGCGGGACGGAGGTTCTGGTAGATGTGCTTCGCCTCCGTGTACTCGGCGAGCCCGGTCGGGCCGAGTTCCCGCCCGAAGCCGGACTGCTTGTAGCCGCCCCATTCCGCCTGCGGCAGATACGGGTGGAAGTCGTTGATCCAGATCGTGCCGTGCCGCAGCCGGTTCGCGACCCGCTGCGCGCGGGAGGCGTCCGAGGTGAACACCGCGCCGGCGAGGCCGTAGTGCGTGTCGTTGGCGATGCGGACGGCGTCGTCCTCGTCGGTGAAGGTCTCGACGGTGAGCACCGGGCCGAACGATTCGTCGACGACGGCGCTGCTGCCCTGCTTCACGTTGTCGAGGATGGTCGGCAGGTAGTAGTGCCCCTTCGCGAGCTCGCGGTCGTCGGGGCGTTTGCCGCCGGTGCGCAGGACAGCGCCCTCTTCGAGCGCCGCGGCGACGTAGCGTTCGATCTTTTCCAAATGGGCGGCCGAGATCAGCGGGCCGGTTTCAGCCTTCGGGTCGAAAGGTCCACCCAGTCGGATCAGTTCGGCGCGGCGGACGAGTTCGTCGACGAACTTCTCGTGCCACTCCTCCTGGACGATCAGCCGCGCCCCCGCCGAGCAGACCTGCCCGGAGTGCAGGAACACCGCGGTCAGCGCGTAGTCGACGGCGGTCTCGAAGTCCGAGTCGGCGAAGACGACGTTCGGGTTCTTGCCGCCCAGCTCCAGCGCGACCTTCTTGACGGTCGCGGCGGCGGACGCGGCGATGATCTTGCCGGTCGCGAGGCCGCCGGTGAACGACACGAGGTCGACGTCGGGGTGCTCCGAAAGCGGCGCTCCGGCCTGGGCGCCGGCGCCGAGCACCAGGTTCGCGACGCCGCCGGGGAGCCCGGCCTCGGTCAGCAGCTTCATCAGCATGATCGAGGTGTGCGGGGTCAGCTCACTGGGCTTGAGGACGAACGTGTTGCCCGCCGCGAGCGCCGGGGCGACCTTCCAGATGGTCTGCAGGAGCGGGTAGTTCCACGGCGTGATCAGCCCGCAGACGCCGACCGGCTCGTGCACGATCCGGCTGAACGCGTCCGGGTTGCCGGTGTCGACGACGCGGCCGGCTTCGTTCGCGGCGAGCTTGCCGAAGTAGCGCAGGCACGCGGCGATGTCGGCCATGTCGTATTCGCTCTCGACCAGCCGTTTCCCGGTGTCGAGCGATTCGGCGCGGGCGAAGGCGGCGGCGTCCCGGTCGAGCAGGTCGGCGGCCTTCAGCAGCAGGTCACCGCGTTGCGGGGCGGGCGTCCGCGGCCACGGGCCGGTGTCGAACGCCTTCCTCGCGGCGGCGATGGCCGCTTCGGTGTCTTCACGGGTGCCTTCGGCGACTTCCGCGACCAGCGACCCGTCGGCGGGGCAGCGGATTTCCCGGCGACCACCGCCGACCGCGTCGACCCACTCGCCACCGATGAAAAAGTCCGCCATCAAGCCCTCCGGAACCGGCTCCTGCTGCGCTGATGAGTCCTCAGCGGGAAAAAGTGCTTCGAACTGACCGTCGATCAGCGATTATCGCGGCCACCCGACGTGACCGCTACTTGGCAAAAGAGACCATGTTCACACCCTTGGGTGTCGAGTGGTGATTTTCTGACATGTGACCCGTGACGCGGCGGACGGAAGACTCTCAGGCGGCCTCCGTAGACTGGTCGGAACGGCGGAAGAGGAACCAGGCGAGGTGGGAGAGTGACGTTGCTCGAGTCCGTGCACGGACCGGCCGACTTGAAGCGGATGAACCAGGACCAGCTCGACGAGCTGGCCGCGGAGATCCGGGACTTCCTCGTCGAAAAGGTGCGGCTCGCCGGTGGTCACCTCGGCCCGAACCTGGGTGTGGTCGAGCTGACGATGGCGCTGCACCGGGTCTTCGACTCGCCGGACGACGCCATCGTGTGGGACGTCGGTCACCAGGCGTACGTGCACAAGATCGTCACCGGCCGTCACGACGGCTTCGGCAAGCTGCGCCAGCTCGGCGGCCTCACCGGCTACCCGGCGCGCTGCGAGAGCGAGCACGACCTCGTCGAGAACAGCCACGCCTCGACCGCACTGTCCTATGTGGACGGTCTGGCGAAGGCGTTCGAGCTCGAAGGCGGTGGCAGGCACGCGATCGCCGTCGTCGGCGACGGCGCGCTGACCGGCGGCATGTGCTGGGAGGCGCTCAACAACATCGCCGCGAACCCGCGCCGCCCGGTCGTCATCGTCATCAACGACAACGGCCGTTCGTACTCGCCGACCATCGGCGGCGTCGCGGACCACCTCGCGTCGCTGCGGCTCAAGCCGGGTTACGAGCGCGTGCTGGACCGCGGCAAGGAGCTGCTGCGGCACACGCCCGTCGTCGGCAAGCCGATCTACGCGGCGCTGCACGCGGCGAAGGCGGGGCTGAAGGACGCGCTGAGCCCGCAGATGATGTTCTCCGACCTCGGCCTCAAGTATCTCGGGCCGGTCGACGGGCACGACCTCGTCGCGCTGGAGAAGGCGTTCCAGAGCGCCCGTGACTTCGGCGGCGCGGTCATCGTCCACGTGGTCACCGAGAAGGGGCACGGCTACGAGCCCGCGGTGACCAACCAGGCCGACCAGATGCACCAGACCGACCCGATCGACCCGGAAACCGGCCTGCCGCCGGTCAAGGGCCCGAGCTGGACCGGCGTCTTCGCCGACGAGCTGGTGAAGATCGGCGCCGACCGCGAGGACGTCGTCGCGATCACCGCGGCCATGCTGCGGTCGACCGGGCTGCACAAGTTCGCCGAGGCGTACCCGGACCGCTGGTACGACGTCGGGATCGCCGAGCAGCACGCGGTGACCTCGGCCGCCGGGCTCGCGATGGGCGGCAAGCATCCCGTCGTCGCCGTGTACTCGACCTTCCTGAACCGCGCGTTCGACCAGGTCCTGATGGACGTCGCGCTGCACCGCCAGCCGGTGACGCTGGTGCTGGACCGCGCGGGCATCACCGGCCCGGACGGCCCCAGCCACCACGGCATGTGGGACCTCTCGCTGCTGGGCATGGTGCCCGGTATGCGGGTCGCCGCCCCGCGTGACGCCGGAACGCTCCGCGAGGAGCTGCGGGAGGCCGTCGCGGTCGAGGACGGGCCGACGGCACTGCGGTTCTCCAAGGGCGGCGTGGTCGACTCGGTGCCCGCCGTGGAACGCGTCGGCACCGTGGACGTACTGCGCAAGCCCGCCGGTGAAGCCGACGTCCTGCTGGTCGCCGTTGGCGCGTTCGCGATGCTCGGGCTCGCCGCCGCGGACCGGCTGGCCGACCAGGGCATCGGTGTGACCGTGGTGGACCCGCGCTGGGTCGTCCCGGCCCCCGCCGAGCTGGTGGCGCTGGCCGAGCAGCACAAGCTCGTCGTGACCGTCGAGGACAGCGGGCGGCACGGTGGCTTCGGCTCCGCGCTGGCGGCGCTGTTCCGCGACGCCGAATGCGATGTGCCGCTGCGGGATCTCGCGGTGCCGCAGGTGTTCCACGACCACGGTTCGCGCGAGGAGGTGCTGGCCCGGGTCGGGCTCACCGCGCAGGATGTGGCGCGGCGGGTGACGGAGTGGTCGGCGAAGCTGGCGAGCCGGACGCCGGCGCCGGAGGACACGCGGCGCTGACAAGCCCTGACGAGCCAGTGACTGTCGCGACCAGGTGTGTGGAAATAGGGACACTCGACGTCCCTATTTCCACACGGCTCTAGGCCCGCCAGACGGTGCCCCGCCGCTCGTACTCCAGCACCACTTCGGTCCGCTGAGCCGCCTTCGCGCCCAAGAAGCGCTCCACGAGCCACAGCGATACCTCGAGCCCTGCGGTGATTCCGCCACCGGTGATCAGATCCCCGTCGTCGACGACGCGCGCGTCGATCACCTTCGCGCCCTGAGCGGCAAGATCCGCCTTCGCGCCGTGGTGCGTCGTCGCGTTGCGGCCCTTCGTCAGGCCGGCGGCGGACAGCACCATGCTGCCGGTGCAGATCCCGACGGGCAGCGCCCGCGACGCGGCGAGACGCCGCAGAAGACCCTGATCGGCGGTGAGCCGGTGCACCCCGGGCCCGTTGCGGTCGGTGTACCCGCCGCCGGGCACGACGAGGACGTCGGCCTCGCCGGGCGACCAGGGACGCGGGACGTCGACGGCGGTGCCGTAGGTGCATTTCACGGATCCGGGCCGCCCCGCGGAAACCAGCGAGGTGACCACGGCGCCGCCGGTGAGTTTCCCGGCCAGGCCCAGAACCTCGACGGGCGCGACGAAATCCTGTTCCTCCACGCCGTCGAACATCAGGATCTGCACCCGTAGCGGGGCGGCGGCGGAGGCGGCGGGCGCGGTGACGCCTGCCAGACCGGCGGACAAGGCTGAAGCACGTAGGAACGTACGACGCTGCATACCCAGTGGTCGCGCGGAAACCGGCTCAGGTTCCCACGATCCGGCCGACCGCGCGGACGACGAGGTCGCGGGTCGCGGTGGGGGAGGAGAACCCGAGGATCGACAAGTGCACGACGAGACTCAGCAGTTCCTCGGCGTCGAAGTGGTCCGGCACGGTGCCCGCGCGTTGCGCCTCCCTGATCGCGGCGACCTTGTCCGCGTGTGCCCGGACCTCGGCCTCCGGCGTCGCGTCGAAGCCGTTCTCCAGCCGAAGCCAGCCCATGAGCCGCAGGAGGTGGGGGTGTTCGAGGTAGCGGTCGAACAGCTTCCCCGCGTAGCCGGGCAGGTCCTCGGGGGTGATCGTGAGCGTCCGAATAGCGAGGTCGACCTGCTCCTGGATGACCATCTCGAACAGGTATTCCTTGCTGCAGAAGTAGGCGTAGATCAGCGCCTTGTTGGCGCCCGCGTTCTTCGCGATGCGATCCACCCTGGCGCCGGCGATGCCGTACGTGGCGAACTCGGTCGTCGCCGCGTCCAGCAGTTTCCGCTTGGTCGCTTCCTTGTCCCTGACCATGTGAGCCAGTCTAACTAACTGGTTGGTTGACATCCAGTCAGGTCGCGTGGCAGCCTGAATTGGCAACCAACCGGTTAGTTAGGAGACGGGCATGAAGGTCGCACTGGTCACGGGTGCTTCGGCGGGCATCGGTGAAGCCACGGCGCTCGCGCTGCACGAAGCGGGCTACACGGTCTACGGCGCCGCGAGGCGCGTCGAGCGGATGGCTGGACTGGCCGAACGCGGCATCAAGATCCTCGAGATGGACGTCACCGACGACGCGTCGATGGTCGCGGGGGTCGAGCGGATCATCGAGGAGTCCGGCCGCATCGACGTCCTGGTCAACAACGCGGGATACGGCTCGTACGGCGCTTTCGAGGATGTGCCGCTCGCGGAAGGGAAGTACCAGTTCGAAGTCAACCTGTTCGGGCTCGCGCGGCTCGTCCAGCTGACCACGCCGCATATGCGCGCCCAGGGCTCGGGCAGGATCGTGAATATCTCGTCGATCGGCGGCAAGATCTACGAACCGCTCGGCGGCTGGTACCACTCGACGAAGTTCGCGGTCGAAGGCCTCAGCGACTCACTGCGGCTGGAGCTCAAACCGTTCGGCATCGACGTCGTGGTGGTCGAACCCGGTGCCATCAGGACCGAATGGGGCGGTATCGCCATCGAGAACCTGATGAAGACCTCGGGCGACACCGCCTACGCGCCGCAGGCCAAGGCGCTGGCGAAGTTCTTCGACCAGACCGCGCGCGCCTCCCACCCGAAGGTGATCGCCGACGTGATCCTGAAGGCCGTCCGGGCCCGGCGCCCGAAGATCCGCTACGCCGCCGGTTTCGGGGCGAAGCCGATCCTGTTCGTGCGCCGGGTGCTCCCGGATCGTGCCTTCGACGCGCTGTTCCTCGGGGCGCTGCGCCGCTTCACCTAAACGGCGACGGCCGGTTCCGCGACGGGCTCGGCGTACGAGTAGACCTCCCGCGGCTCGGGGAAGAGCTTCACCAGCACGGGGTACGCGATCGCCGCCGTGCACAGCGTCACCACCATGCTGATGTCGACGCCGCCCGCGATGTCCTTGAACGGCCCGGCGATCATCGGGGTGTTGGCGGTCAGCAGGCCCAGCGTCGTCGCCGGGATCCACGCCGCCATCGCCCGCCAGTTCACCCCGCGGGTGAACCAGTAACGCCCGCCCTTACGGCCCTGGTTGAACACCTGGAGGTCGTCCGGGTCGTAGAACCCGCGCCGCAGCACGAAACCGATCATCATGATCACCATCCACGGCGAGGTGCACAGCACGATCAGCGTCGCGAAGGCGTTGATGCTGGAGACCATGTCCAGCACGAAGTTGCCGACGAAGATGAACACCACACTGAGTGAGCCGATCAGCAGCGTCGCCTGCACTCGGCTCAGCTTCACGAAGATCGAGCTGAAGTCCAGCCCGGTCCCGTAGAGCGACGTCGTGCCGGTCGACAGCCCGCCGATCAGCGCGACCACGATCAGCGGGATCGCGTACCAGAGCGGGGAGATCGCGGTCAGGCCGGTGATGTAGTCGGCCGGATCCGCGACCAGTGTCGCGGTGGCGATGCCGAACCCGAATGGCAGCAACGTCGCCACCTGCGCCAGGAACGGCGCGGCCAGCAGGGAACGGCGGCTGTGGCGCGCGGGGATGTAGCGCGTCCAGTCACCGAGGAAGGCGCCGAACGAGATCGGGTTCGCCATCGTGGTGAGCGCGGCGAGGATCCACGTCGGCCAGAAGTCCCCGAGCGCGTAGGTGCCGGTGCCGGCGAACCCGGGGTCGAAGGTGCCGCCGTAGGCCACGATGCCGAGCAGCATGATCGCCGTGCCCAGCACCACGGCGACCCGGTTCACCAGCAGCATGAACCGGTAGCCGTAGATGCACACCACCAGCGTGGCGATCGCGATGACGCCGTACGCGACGCCGCGCAGCACCTCGCCGCCGTCGAAGCCGAAAAGCCGTTGTGCCGCACCGGCGACGGCGTCGCCGCTCACCCAGACCGAGATGGCGAAGAACGTGATCGCCGTCAGCAGGGAGAGAAAGGAGCCGACACAACGGCCGACGACGCCGAAGTGCGCGCCGGAGGAGACGGCGTTGTTGGTCCGGGTGAGCGGGCCGAACAACGACATCGGCGAGAGCACCAGCGCGCCGACGACCACGCCGGCGACGGTGGCCGCGACCGCCGCCCAGAAGCTCAGGCCGAAGGCGATCGGGAGCGTCCCGAGGATGATGGTGGCGAAGGTGTTCGCGCCGCCGAACGCCATCCGGAACAGGTCGCGCGGACGCGACGTCTGTTCCTCCGGCGGGATCGGCGCGATTCCGTGCTGCTCGACTTCGGTGACCTTGTCACCCATGGGGACCTCCGGCTAAGAGCTTCAGGCGAAGCGGGTCATGACGTGCTTCACGCGGGTGTACTCGGCGAAGGAGTAGGACGAGAGGTCCTTCCCGTGGCCCGAGTGCCCGAAGCCGCCATGGGGCATTTCCGAGACCAGCGGCCCGTGGGTGTTGACCCAGACGCAGCCGAAGTCGAGTTCGCCCGAAACGCGGGTCGCGCGTGACAGGTCGTTGGTCCAGATCGACGACGCGAGCCCGTACGGGACGCCGTTGGCCAGGCGCACCGCCTCGTCCTCGTCCGTAAAGGACTGGACGGTGATCACCGGGCCGAAGATCTCCTCCTGCACGATCTCGTCGTCCTGCTTCAGGCCCGAGATCACGGTGGGGGAGAAGAAGAAACCGCGGTCACCGGCGGGCACGCCGCCGGTCTCCACGCGGGCGTGCGAGGGCAGGCGCTCGACGAGCCCGCGGACCCGGCCGAACTGCGCTTCGCTGTTGAGCGGGCCGAAGTCCGTGCCGGGCTTCTGCGCGGCGGCGGCCTTGGTCAGCTCCGCGACGAACTCGTCGTGGATCGCCGCGTCCACCAGCACGCGGCTGCCCGCGGTGCAATCCTGCCCGGCGTTGTAGAACGCCGCCCCGACGATGCCCTCGGCCGCTTCGGCGAGGTTCACGTCGCCGAAGACCAGCAGCGGCGCGTTGCCGCCGAGTTCGAGGTGCGTGCGCTTGAGGTCGGCCGCCGCGACGGTGGCGACGTCGATCCCGGCGCGGGTCGAGCCGGTGATCGACACCAGCTCGGTGATCGGGTGCTTCACCAGCGCTCGGCCGGTGTCGCGGTCGCCGCACAACACGTTGAACGCGCCCTGCGGCAGGAACTCCGCCGCCACCTTCGCCAGCAGCACGGCCGTCGACGGCGTGGTCTCCGCGGGCTTCAGCACGACGGTGTTGCCCGCGGCCAGCGCGGGGGCGATCTTCCAGACACCCATCATCAGCGGGTAGTTCCACGGCGCGATCTGCGCGCAGACGCCGACCGGCTCGCGGCGGATCGCGGACGTGTGCCCCGGCAGGTACTCCCCGGACGCGGTGCCTTCGAGCTGCCGTGCCGCACCGGCGAAGAACCGCAGCGCGCTGACGCACTCCGGGATCTCCTCGTCCAGCACGACGGCGCGGATCTTGCCGGTCTCGCGGATTTCGAGCTCGGCGAACTCCTCCGCGCGCGATTCCACCGCGTCGGCGATCTTCAGCAGTGCGAGCTGGCGCTGGGCGGGAGTGCTCTTGCGCCACACCTTGAACGCCCGCTCGGCGGCCGCCAGCGCGGCGTCCACATCGGACTGTTCGGACAGGACGCTCGTGCCGAAGACCTCACCGGTGGCGGGATCCACCAGGTCGAGTGTCCGCGAGCCCGCCGCCGGTACCTCGGCGCCGTCGACGAAATTCAGGACCTGAGTCATTTCTTCTCCAGGTGGGTCGGCTCGAACATCTTCAGCAGGGCGGGGAGGACGACCAGCGACGGACCGGGGGTGCCGAGGGCTTCGGCGAGGTCCTTCCCGACGGTGTCCAAAGAGGACACCGTGGCCGGGACGCCGAAGGACTGGGCCAGCGCGGCGAAATCGGGGCGGGCGAGTTCGGTGGCCGTGGACTGGCCGAACGCGCCGGTCAGGTACTCGCGCAGGATGCCGTAGCCGCCGTCGTCGATGACGAGCCACGTGACGTCCAGCCCGTGCTGGACCGCCGTGGCCAGCTCCGCGACGCCGTACATCGCGCCGCCGTCACCGGACACCGCCAGCGTCGGGCCGCCGGTCGCCGCCGCGCCGCCGAGCGCGCCGGGCAGGCCGTAACCGAGGCCGCCCGCGCCCTGTGCGGTGTGGATCGGCGCGCCCTCGGGGTTCCACGCCGACCAGGCCCAATAGGCCGCGATCGTCATGTCCCAGAACGTCTGGGTGCCTTCGGGGATCGCCGCGCGGATGTCGTCGATCAGCTTGCGCTCGGCCGCGAGATCCTGGCCGTCGAGGCGTTCGCGCACCTTGGCCAGCAGATCCGCGACCGCCTTCTCGGCGACGCCGTCGCTCTGACGGAACGGAATCTGCTCCAGAAGTCCTTGCAGGGCAAGGCGGACGTCGGCGTGTATCCCCAGGGCCGGGTAGTTCGACTCCAGCTTCCCGAGATCGGCCTCGATCTGGATCAGCCGGCCGCGCGGGGCGAATTCGCGATAGTTGCTGGACAGTTCGCCGAGCCCGGAACCCAGCACCAGCAGCACGTCCGCGGCCGACAGGAACTCGGTGCTGTGCCAGTCTTCGAGCCACGACCGCCCGGACAGCTCGTGGTCCCAGCCGAACACGCCCTTGCCGCCGAAGGTCGACAGCACCGGCGCGCGCAACGCCTCCGCGAGCGCCTTCAGCTCCGCCTGCGCGCCGGAGCGCAGCGCGCCGCCACCGGCGAGGATCACCGGATTCTTCGCCGCGCCAAGGAGATTCGCGGCTTCGGCGACGAGCTCCGGCAACGGTTCGAGCGGCGCGGGCCGTGCGGTCACGGAGGTGATCCGCGGCAGGTCCGTCGGCGCGAGCAGGATGTCCTGCGGGATCTCGACCCACACCGGGCCGTACGGCGCGGTCGCCGCCGACTCCCAGGCCTCGCGCAACGCCGTCGGGATCTGGCCGACGGTGCGCACCACGTGCACCGACTTCACCACATCGCGGAAACTGGCCTGCTGGTCGGGCAGTTCGTGCAGGTACCCGTGCCGTCCACCGCCGAGCCCGGCGACCGGGATCTGGCTGGAGATCCCGAGTACCGGCACCGACGCCGCCCGGGATTCCTGCAAGGAAGCCAAAGTCAGCAACGCGCCGGGGCCGGTCGACACGATCATCGGCGTCACCGGGACCGGGCCCTCGGGATCGGCCGCGAGCCGGGCGCGGGCGTGCCCGTCGGCCGCGAACGCCAGGTTGTTCTCCACCCGCGAGCTGACGACGCGCAGGTCGTCCGTGCGCCGCAGCGCTTCGAACAGGCCGAGCGCGTGCTGGCCCGGCAGGCCGAAGACGGTGTCCGCACCGAGCGCGTGGAGGGTTTCGACGACTACGTCGCCGCCGATCCGTTCAGTGCTGGTCATGCGCCCTTCCCCAAACTGAGCAGGCTCACCAGGTCGTAGGCGACATGGGAAGCCGCGATGGCGGTGATCTCGGCATGATCGTAAGCCGGGGCCAGCTCCACCACATCGGCTCCGACGAGGTTGCAGTCCCGTAGTCCGCGCAGGATCTCCAGCAGTTCGCGGCTGGTCATTCCGCCCGCTTCCGGGGTCCCGGTGCCCGGCGCGTGCGCGGGGTCGAGCACGTCGATGTCGACCGAGATGTAGAGCGGGCGGCCACCGATGCGCTGGCGCAGCGCGTCGACGGTCTCGGCGACCCCGCGGCGCATGACGTCGCCGGAGGTGACGATGCCGAATCCGAGGCGGCGGTCCTCTTCCAGATCCCGCTTGCCGTACAGCGGGCCGCGCGTGCCGACGTGGGACAGCGCTTCGGTGTCGAGGAGGCCTTCCTCGGACGCCCGCCGGAACGGGGTGCCGTGGGTGTACGGCTCGCCGAAGTAGGTGTCCCAGGTGTCGAGGTGCGCGTCGAAGTGCAGCAGCGCCACCGGTCCGTGCTTCTTCGCCGCCGCCCGCAGCAGCGGCAGCGCGATCGTGTGGTCGCCGCCGACGGTCACCAGGCGCGTCCCGTTCGCGGTCAGCGCCTCGGCCTCGCTCTGCAGCGTTTCGATCGCCTCGCCGATGTTGAACGGGTTGAGCGCGATGTCACCGGCGTCGACCACCTGCGTTTCGGCGAACGGGGAAACGTCGAGTTCCGGGTGGTACGGGCGAAGGAGGCGGCTGGCCTCACGCAGCGCCGCCGGGCCGAACCGCGCGCCGGGGCGGTAGGACACCCCGGCGTCGAACGGCACCCCGACGACGGCGACGTCGGCATGCTCGACCTGATCGATCCGCGGCAGCCTCGCGAAGGTCGCGAAACCGGCGAACCGGGGCACCGTCGAAGAGTCGACGGGTCCGATCGGGGTCTGCTCAGGCACTGTGTCTCCTTCGAATGGTTGTCAGGACTGCGAAGCGGCGAGTTTCGCCTCTTCTTCTTCGTCGGCCGCGCTGCCGTTCAGGCGGCGGGTCCACACGGTGAGGATCTCGTCCGAGGTCCGCGGGGTGAGGAAGCTGACCAGCAGGTACACCGAGAGGCTGGACCCGAGGCCCCAGTAGATCGGGCTGTTGGCCTCGACGCCGTCGACGAACATGAACGTGATGACCACGACGGTGCCGACGACCATCGACGCGAGCGCGCCCTGGCGGGTGCCGCGTTTCCAGGCCAGCCCGCCGATGATCGCGACCAGGAGGCCGCCGACGAGGATGTCGTAGGCGATGGTCAGCGCGTTGACGACGTCGTCCACCACCATCGCGATACCGATCGCCGCGATGCCGAGTACCAGCGTGGTGACCCGGTTCCTCGTGACCTCGTTGACGGCCTTCTTCAGGCCCAGCTTGGAAAGCAGGTCCGAGGTGCTGACCGTCGAGCACGCGATGAGCGCGCCGCTCGCGGTCGACATCATCGCCGAGAGCGCCGCCGCGAGCACCAGCCCGCGGATCCCGGCGGGGAGCTGCTGCTCGACGATGGTCGCGAACGCGTCCTGCGCGCTGGCGAGGTTCGGGTACAGCGTCTTGGCCGCGGTGCCGATCAGCGCGCCGGCGAGACCGTAGACCAGGCAGTAGACGCCGGAGATGACGCCGCCGCCGGTCGCGATGCCGGGCGTCCGCGCGGTGAACACGCGCTGCCAGATGTCCTGGCCGATCAAGAGGCCGAAGCTGTAGATGAGGAAGTAGGTGAAGATCGTGTCGCCGCCGATGGCGGTCAGTTCGAAGTAGCTCTCGTCCAGCCGCGCGGCCATCCCGTCGAAACCGCCTGCCGACACGATCGAGACCGGCAGCAGGATCAGCAGGATGCCGATGGTCTTGATGACGAACTGGACGATGTCGGTCAGCGTGATCGACCACATGCCGCCGAGCACCGAGTAGAGCACCACGATCGAGCCGCCGATGGCGATGCCCGCCCAGCTCGGGACGTTGAACAGGACCTTGAAGATGGTGGCGAACGCCAGCGTCGAGGTGACGGTCAGCATCAGCGTGTAGCCCCACATGACCACGCCGGAGATGGTGCTGGTGGAACCGCCGTAGCGCAGGTCGAGCATCTCGCCGACGGTGTAGACCCGCAGTTTCACCAACCGCCGCGCGAACAGCGTGTGGAGGACCAGGATGCCGACGCCGATCGCGATCACGAGCCAGGCGCCGGAGATGCCGTAGGTGTAGCCGAGCTTCACCCCGCCGACCGTCGACGCGCCGCCGAGGACGACCGCGGACATCGTGCCCGAGTACATGAACCAGCCGAGGCGGCGGCCCGCGACGAGGTAGTCGGATTTGGTCTTGGCGAGCCTCAGCCCGAACCAGCCGACCCCGATCATGCCCGCTATGTAGAGCGCGATCACCGCGTAGTCACCGGCCACGGTGTCCTCCTTGACTTGGGCTGTTCGCTTCGTTCGGGTCACCGTAGGTTCGTTCGCGGCTTGAACGACATGGGATGATCCATCCGAACTCTGGCGTGAGTGAGGATGAAATGACCCAAAGCCACGATCCGTTCGACGCGGATGTGAATGTCCCGTTACGGGCCGTGGTCGGCAACCCGGAACTGGCACTCGACCCGGTCGTGGAGACCCTGCGGCCGGGCGCGCTCGACGCCCCGGTGCGCTGGGCCCACGTCAGCGAGCTGCTGGATCCCGCGCCGTACCTCCTCGGGGCGGAGCTGCTGCTCACCGCGGGGGTGAACTTGCCGGTCGAGCCTGCCGAGATCGACCGCTACGTCCGGCGGCTGGCCGAAAGCGGGATCTCCGCGCTGGGGTTCGGGCTCACGCCGGGGGCCTACGAGACGCTGCCGCCACCCTTGCGGGCGGCGTGCGCCCGGCACGGGCTGCCGCTGCTGGTCGTCCAGCCGCGGACGCCGTTCCTGGCGATCAGCCGCGCGGTGTCGGTCGCCCTCGCCGAGGCGGGGCAGCGGGAGCAGCGGCGTATCGCGATCGCGCGCGAGGCGCTGACCAGGGCGGCCGGTGAAGGGCTCGGCGAACTGGCAGGCGCGCTGGCCGGGCGGCTCGGGGCCTGGGTGGCGCTGGTCGGCGTCGACGACGTCCTCGCCGCGGACCACGGGGCGCCGTCGCCGCTGCCCGCGGAAGTCCGCGAGCTCCTCGCCACGCTCCGGACGGGCCGGGGGATCCGCAGCGCGACCACGGAACTGGCTGACGGCACCCATGTCGTCGCGCAGCCGGTGTACCCGCAGGCGACGGCGTCGCATCTGGTCGTGGTCGGCCGCGTCGCCCGGTTCGACGGCGCGGACCGCTCGATCCTGTCGGTCGGGGCGGCGCTGCTCGGGCTGGCGGGCCGCGCGGGTTCGGACGCGGCCGGACTGGGCGCCACCGCCACGGCATTGCTACTGGGGGAGACCGGTGTGATCGGCGGGGACGAACGCCGTGTGGTCGCGGGAATCGCGTACCGCCGGGGGCCGAACGAGGTCGCCGCCCGCTACGACTGGCTGCGCGCCCGGCTCGACACCCCGCTCGTGCGGCTGCGGCCGGGCCCGCGGTTCACCGCGATCGTCCGCGAGGCGCCGGAGATCGGCGACCTCGACCGGCTCCGCGCCGACGGCTGGCTCGCGGTCGTGGGTTCGCCCGTCCCGCCCGCACGGCTTCCCGAAGCGGCGGGCGAGATCGAGCTGCTGCTGACGCGGGCCGCCGCGCTGGAACGGCCTATCGTGGCGGAAGGCACCGCTGGGCTGGACGCGCTGATCGATCCGGGCGCCGCCGCCGGGTTCGCCGCCCAGGCGCTGGCGCCACTGCGCGAACTCGACCGGAAGGGTGACCGCGAACTGGTCGGGACGCTGCGCACCTGGCTCGCGCACCACGGCGGCTGGGACCGGACGGCCGCCGAACTCGGCGTGCACCGCAACAGCGTCCGGCACCGGATCGGGCAGATCGAACGGGCGCTGGGGGTGGACCTGGCGGATCCGGAGATCCGGATGCGGCTGTGGTTCGCCCTGCGCTGGGCGTGAACGGAGGCTCTGGCGAAGCGAGTGCAGGGTCTCCCCAAGGGCGCCCGCGCCCGACGGAGACTTCACCGTCGCGCGCCCTCTTTCGGGCCGAAGGCCCACGGAAACATTTTGCAGGGCGCCGCTGCCTGTACGAGACGTCCACTGTGGTCCGCGCCCTGCGGAAGGTTTCCGTCAGCGCGCGACAGACCGATAAGGTCACTCTCAGGAATGTGTGGCAACGTAGGGTCGTGCGAATTCTGGTAGTCGAAGACGAAGAACCCCTCGCCGACGCGATCGCACGCGGCCTGCGGCGCGAGGGCATGGCGGTGGACATCGCGCTCACCGGTGACGACGGGCACGAGAAGGCCGCCGTCACCCGGTACGACGTCGTGCTCCTCGACCGCGACCTGCCCGGGATGTCCGGCGACGACCTGTGCCGCGAGATCGTCGCGTCCGGCGAGCTGACGCGCGTCCTGATGCTCACCGCGAGCAGTTCCGTTTCGGACCGCGTCGACGGGCTTTCCCTCGGCGCCGACGACTATCTCGCCAAACCGTTCGCCTTCCCCGAGCTCGTCGCGCGTGTGCGGGCGCTCGGCCGCCGCGCGACCCCGGCCGCGCCGCCGCTGCTGACTTCGGGTGACGTCGAACTGGACCCGGCGAGGCGGACCGTCCGCCGTGCGAGCGGCCCGGTCGAGCTGACCCGCAAGGAGTTCGGCGTGCTCGAGGTGCTGCTGTCGGCCGCCGGTTCGGTGGTCAGCAGTGAAGAACTGCTCGAACGCGTGTGGGACGAGAACGCCGACCCGTTCACCACCACCGTCCGGGTCACCGTGATGACGCTGCGCAAGAAGCTCGGTGAGCCGGGCATCATCGAGACCGTCGTCGGCTCCGGCTACCGGGTGCCGGAGCAGGGGACCGCACGCGGGTGAACCTGTCCGGTGCCCGCAGCCTGCGCGCGCGGGTCACGCTGCTCGCGACCGGGCTGGTGGCACTGGTCAGCCTCCTGTTGCTCTGGCTGACCTGGAACCTGGTCGGCGACGCGGTTTCCGCCGTCCCGCGGCTGCCGCCGGGCACCACGGTGCGGGTCGACGGCGTCGACGTCGACGCATCCGCGGTCACCGAGCATCTGCGGGTGTACGCCAGGAACCGGGTACTCCTCTTCGGTGCGGTCGCGTTCTGTTTCGTCGTGCTGGCCGCCGGGATCCTCGCGTGGACGTTCACCGCGCGGGTCCTGCAACCGCTGCGCGAGATCACTGGTACCGCGCGGCGTCTGTCTATCGAATCGATGGGCGAGCGGATCGGCGAGGTCCGCACGAAGGACGAACTCGCCGAACTGGCCGAGACGTTCGACGACATGCTCGACCGGCTGCAGGCCGCGTTCGACGCGCAGCGGCATTTCGTCGCGAACGCCAGCCACGAACTGCGGACGCCACTCGCGGTCATCCGCACCGAACTCGACGTCACCCTCGCCGACGAGCACGCGGACGAAGCCGAATTACGCCGGATGGCGGGTGTGGTCCGCGACGCGACCGAACGGGCCGAGCGACTGGTCGGTTCGCTGCTGCTGCTCGCGCGCACCGACGGCGCCGGCCTCGTGGCCAGGGAACCGGTCGATCTCGCGGTGATCGTCGCGACCGCTTGGCGCGCGGCGCGGCCGGACGCGGAGAAACGCGGTCTCCGCGCCGAATTCGCGACTCAGGGCGCGCCGACGTTCGGTGATCCGGCGCTCCTGGAACGCATCGCGGGAAACCTGCTGGAGAACGCCGTGCGGCACAACGTCGACGGTGGCTGGCTGGACGTCGTCACGCAGGCGGGTCCACAGTGGTCGGTGCTGCGGGTGCGGTCTTCGGGCGGATTGCTGGATCCGGCCGCGGTCCCCGAACTGTTCGAGCCGTTCCGCCGCGCCGGCGTCGCCAGGACCGCCCGCACCGGCGCCGGGCTGGGGCTTTCGATCGTGCGGGCCGCCGTCCAGGCGCACGGGGGCACGGTGTCCGCGGAACCCGTTGTGGGCGGCGGTCTTTCGGTGACCGTGCACCTGCCCGCTCTGCCCTGACCCCCGGCTGGGGTTACTGTTCGACCATGGTCCCCAGTATTCGGCTGAACAACGGCACGTCCCTCCCGCAGCTCGGGTTCGGGGTGTACAAGATCGGCGACGACGAGGTCGTGGACGCGGTCCGCACCGCCATCGAGGCGGGTTACCGGGCCGTCGACACCGCGACCCTGTACGCCAACGAACGCGGAGTCGGCGAGGCCGTCCGCACCAGCGGGCTGCCCCGCGAGGAACTGTTCGTCACCACGAAACTGTGGAACACCGAGCACGGCTACGACTCGGCGTTGCGCGCCTTCGACACCAGCCTCGGCGAGCTCGGTCTCGAGTACGTCGACCTGTACCTGATCCACTGGCCGCTACCCGCGCAGGACAAGTACGTGGAAACGTGGCGGGCGCTGGAAAAGATCGCCTCCGACGGCCGGGCGAAGGCGATCGGCGTCTCGAACTTCCAGATCCCGCATCTGGAGCGGCTGATCGAGGAGACCGGGATCGTCCCGGCGGTGAACCAGATCGAATGCCACCCGTGGCTGCAGCAGCCGTTGCTGCGGGACTTCCACGAGAAGCACGAGATCGTCACCGAGGCGTGGGGTCCGCTGGCGCGCGGCGGGGACCTGCTCGCCGACGAGAAGATCACCACGATCGCGGAGAAGCACGGCAAGACGCCGGCGCAGGTCGTGCTGCGCTGGCATGTGGAGATGAACCATCTGGTGATCCCGAAGTCCGTCACACCGGAACGGATCAAGGAGAACATCGACGTCTTCGACTTCGCGCTCGACGCGCACGACGGCGCCGCGATCGCGACCCTCGAGCAGGGAAAGCGGCTGGGCCCGGATCCGGACACCCTCGGCTCGTGAGTGGTAAGGACGGTTCTAACCGTCCTTACCACTCACGAGGCCCAAGGGGTTACCGCACGTCCACGAAGATCGGGTTCCCGTAGAGCCACAGGTCTTCGAACGGGTTCGACTGCCCGACCACGTCGGCGCTCGGTTCGATCTCGCCTGCCACGTGCTTCTTGCCGTCGGTGCCGCGCGTGCGCACGAAGAACGGCTCACGCACGTTGCGGAACGTGTGCCGGAAGGCCACCCGCCGCCCCGGCGCCCACCGCGGCTCGAAGGACCGCACGACCCGCGTGCCCGGGGCGGTCTGCGTGTCCCGGTCGGCGGCCGGGCCGGTCACCGGGCCCGAAACGAGGTCGAGCCGCGCGAGCCGGGGGATCGTGCCGCCGCCGTTCGGCCGGGCGGCCAGCTTCGCCGAGACGACGACCGTGACGTCGGATCCGCGCCGGACCCGCAGCCTGCCGCCCATCGTCGCCGAGCTCCACCCGCTGTACGCGCCGAACTCCAGCTCCTGCGCGAGCCCGCCGTGGACCACCCAGACGCGTCCCGCACGCAGGCCCTCCAACACGCCTTCGTGGCTTCGGCGCGACACACCGACGACGGTCCGGCTGAACTCGGCGGGCGCGAAGTCCGCGTACGGGGGCAGAGTCTGCGGGACGCCGGTGTCGATCGGGTCCGGGTAGGCGCCGTGCTCGTCGTAGTAGCCGTCCGGGACGCCGGGCCGGACGTGGGTGTCGCCGCGGTTGTAGTGCGAGTCGGAGTTGCTGGTGATCCACCACGGCTTTCCTTCGGCCAGCAGCGAATCCCAGAGCCCGCCGACAGTGGCGGTGCTCCAGTCGAAGCCGCCGTAGGTGCGGTAGGCCGACGCGGGGAAACCCGGCCACGAGTTCGAACCGGGGGAGTTGCCGTACCCGCCGCGCGCGCCGCCGCCGCTCCCGAGCGGCTTCGGGAAGCCGTCGGCCTGGGCGCCCGGCGCGCCTTCCATGCCGATGACGATCCCGGGCGCGGCGTCGCGCAGCGCCCGGATCTCGTGCGGGGCGATCCGGCCGTTGCGCAGCGGATGGTTGACGACCACCACCGGCGCGTGGATCCGGCGGGCCCGCTCTTCGGCGGCGAGCCAGCGGATCGCCGCGACGGCCAGCGCCTCGTTGTCCGGGGTGCCGGGCTCGGTCCCGGTCAGCCGCCAGTCGAAGGTGCGCTCGAACTCCCGCAGCTTCGCGGCCTGGTTCGCACCCGCCTGGAAGAACAGCGTGGCGTGCTCGGCGCCCGGCACGTTCCACTCCATGCCCTGCCACAGCAGGAGATCGGGGTGCTCGCGCTGTGCCGCCCGGATGGCGGCGTCCGTGCGCTCCACCGACGACTTCTCGTGCGCGGCGTGACCGTGATCGGTGATCACCGCCCAGTCCGCCCCGTGGCGGCGCGCGTCGACGGCGATTCCGTCCACTGTGTACATCGCGTCGTAGGAGTACTGCGTGTGGATGTGGTGATCACCCACCAGCCACCGGTAGCGGTCCCGGCCGAAGAGCAGGTCGACATCGATGTCGAGGTTCAGGTCGAGGGCTTCCGCCGGGGCGGTGGCGGCGAGCGGGGCACCCGCGGCCGCCGCGGACACGAGGCCCGCGCGCTTGAGGAATCCGCGGCGGTCGACGCCGGGCTTTTCGCTGTTCACCGGCGGCACGGTAAAGAGCCCGGCTGAACGGGTGATGTCCGGACGGCGAATGAACCGCGCCGTGTGATGATCGTCCCTGTGGAACAACCGGAACGGACACCCAAGGCACCGCGGCGGTTGCTCTGGGTGCTCGGAGTCGTCGCGGTCCTGGTCGTCGCCGCCGTCGTGACGACGGCCGTCGTCGTTCTGAACCGGGTCACCGATCCGCCCGCCCCGGCGGCGTTGCCACGGGACACCGTGCCCGTTCCGCTGGGGGAGCGGGAACTCTGCGGGCTCCGGCTGGCGATGTTCATCGACGCCGACGAGCACATGAACACCGCTGCCCAGGCCCTCCGGGGCGATCCGAAGGCCCGCCGGGTGTTCACCGAAACCAAGGCGCAGGCGTACGAGCGGTTCAAGAAGCTGTTCGCGAACAAGCCGGAGTTGCTGGAGAACGCGACACCGGATGCCCTGCCGGCGGCCGTGCATCTGGTCCCCGTCGCCGGAACCGACGTCGAAGCGTGGGCGAACGAGCTGCGACAGCGGTTCCCCGAGGCGAAGGACATCGACGTGCTCGACCCCGCGCGGATCGCCGCTCAGCTGACGACCACGCCGCCACCCTGCCCGCCATCGGGCGAAGGCTGACAGCCCGTCTCCCCGGGGGATGGCCGGGGAGACGAACCTCCGGGCCCGGAGACAAGGTTTCACGAAACCGCAGTCGATCGCCACAGAATCCGCGGAAAACGTGAAAGGCCACCGCCTGCGATCAAGGGATCGCCGACGGTGGCCTTTCGTCGAGGCTCAGGAGAGCGGCACGCTCGCCACGCCCGGGGCCAGGAACGGCTTGCCGTTGACCTTCTCGGACACACCCGCCCGGTCCAGGTACGGCGTGATGCCGCCGAGCCAGAACGGCCAGCCCGCGCCGAGGATCAGGCACAGGTCGATGTCCTGCGCCTCCGCGACCACGCCCTCGTCGAGCATGATCCGGATCTCCTCCGCGATCGCGGCCAGCGCGCGGTCACGCACCTGCTCGGACGTCGACGGCGAGTCGCCCTGCTGCCAGAGCTCGGCCACCTCGGGGTCGACGGTGGCGTTGCCGTGAGCGTCCCACTGCCAGACGCCCTTCTTGCCCGCCTTCACGAAGCGGTCCAGGTTCTCGCTGACGGTGAACCGGTCCGGGAACGCCCCGTGCAGGGTCTCCCCGACGTGCAGGGCGATCGCCGGGCCGACGAGCTGCATCAGCGTCAGCGGCGTCATCGGCAGGCCCAGCGGCTCGAGCGCCTTGTCCGCGACGTCGAACGGCGTGCCCTCGTCGACGGTCACCAGCACCTCGCCGAGGAAACGCAGCAGCAGCCGGTTGACCACGAACGCGGACGCGTCCTTGACCAGCACGCTCGACTTCTTGAGCTGCTTGCCGAGCGCGAACGCCGTCGCCAGCGCGGCATCGTCGGTCTTCTCCGCGCGGACGATCTCCAGCAGCGGCATCACCGCGACCGGGTTGAAGAAGTGGAACCCGACCACGCGCTCCGGGTGCTTCAGCTGCGACGCCATCGCGGTGATCGACAGCGACGAGGTGTTCGTCGCCAGGATCGCCTCGGGCGAGACGTACTGCTCCAGGTCGGCGAAAACCTTCTGCTTGACGCCCAGCTCCTCGAACACCGCCTCGATCACGAAGTCGGCATCCGCGAACGCGGACTTGTCGAGCGAGCCGGTGACGAGCGCCTTCAGCCGGTTCGCGCCGTCCGGCGAGACCCGCTTCTTGGCCAGCAGCTTGTCGATCTCACCGTGCACATAGGACACACCCTTGTCGACGCGTTCCTGGTCGACGTCGGTGAGCACCACCGGCACCTTGAGACGGCGGACGAACAGCAGCGCCATCTGGCTGGCCATCAGGCCCGCGCCGACGATGCCGACCTTGTTCACCTTGCGCGCCAGCGACTTGTCCGGCGCGCCCGCCGGCCGCTTGGCGCGCTTGTTGACCAGGTTGAACGAGTACAGCCCGGCGCGCAGGGTGTCGTCCATCAGCAGTTCGGCGAGCCCGTCGGTCTCGGCCGCGTAGCCGCGGTCCAGATCGTTCTCGCGGGCCAGCGCCAGCAGCTCGACGGCCTTGGTCGCGCCGGGGGACGCGCCCTTGGTGCGTCCGTCCACAATGGACTTGGCGCGGGCGATCGCGGCGTCCCAGCCCGCGCCGCGGTCGATCTCGCGACGGGCGGGGGTGATCTCGCCGTTGACGACCTTCGCCAGCCACAGCAGGGACTGCTCCAGGTAGTCGGCCGAGCCGAAGACCTCGTCGACGATGCCGAGCTCCGCCGCCTGCGCGACCTTGAGCATCTTGTTCTGCGCCAGCGCGTTCTCGATGATCACGGTGACCGCGGCGTCCGGGCCGATCAGGTTCGGCAGCAGCTGCGTGCCGCCCCAGCCCGGGAACAGGCCGAGGAAGACCTCGGGGAACGCGATCGCGGCGGTGTTCTCCGACAGCGTGCGGTAGTGGCAGGAGAGCGCGAGTTCGAGCCCGCCGCCCATCACCGCGCCGTTGACGAATCCGAAGGTCGGGATCTCCGATTCGGTGAGCCGCCGGAACACGTCGTGCCCGGTCTGCGCGATCTCCCGCGCCAGCGCGGGATCCGCGACCGCTTCGACACCGGAAAGGTCGGCGCCGACGGCGAAGATGAACGGCTTGCCGGTGACCGCGATCGCGGCGGGTTCCGCGGCGAAGGCGGCGTCGATCGCGGCGTTGAGGCTCACCAGGCCCTGCGGGCCGAAGGTGTTGGGCCGGGTGTGGTCGTGGCCGTTGTCCAGGGTGATCAGGGCGACCGGCTTGTCGAGACCAGGCACCTTCACCAGCCGCGTGACCGCGTTCGTGACGACCTCGTCGGGGAAGGCGGCTTTCGCCTGCTCAGCGGTGAAAGTCATTACTTCGCCCCCTCAAAGGCCGGGTTCTCCCAAATAACGGTGCCGCCCATGCCGATGCCGATGCACATGGTGGTCAGGCCGTAGCGCACGTCGGGGCGCTCGGCGAACTGACGCGAGAGCTGCGTCATCAGCCGGACGCCGGAGGAGGCGAGCGGGTGACCGCAGGCGATCGCGCCACCCCACTGGTTGACGCGGGGGTCGTCGTCGGCGATGCCGAAGTGGTCGAGGAACGCGAGCACCTGGACGGCGAACGCCTCGTTGATCTCGAACAGGCCGATGTCGTCGATCGACAGGCCCGTGCGCTTGAACAGCTTCTCGGTGGCCGGGACCGGGCCGATGCCCATGACCTCCGGCTCGACGCCGGCGAAGGAGTAGCCCACCAGGCGCATGCCGATCGGCAGGCCGAGCTCGCGGGCGGTGTCCTCGTCGGCGAGCAGGGCCGCGGTGGCGCCGTCGTTGAGACCGGCCGCGTTGCCCGCGGTGATCCGGCCGTGCGGGCGGAACGGCGTCTTCAGCCCGGCGAGCTGCTCGACGGTGGTGCCGGGGCGCGGCGGCTCGTCCTCGGTCGCGAGACCCCAGCCGAGTTCCTTGGACCGGGTGGCGACCGGGACCAGCTCGGGGCCGATCTTGCCGGTCTTCACGGCCTCGGCGTACTTCTCCTGGCTGCGCGCGGCGAAGGCGTCGGTGCGCTGCTTGGTGATCGCCGGGAACCGGTCGTGCAGGTTCTCCGCGGTCTGGCCCATTACGAGCGCCGTCGGGTCGACGAGCTTGTCGGCGATGATGCGCGGGTTCGGGTCGACGCCCTCGCCCATCGGGTGACGGCCCATGTGCTCGACGCCGCCGGCGATCGCGATGTCGTACGCGCCGATGCCGATCCCGCTCGCGGTCGTGGTGACCGCGGTCATCGCGCCCGCGCACATCCGGTCCAGCGCGAAGCCGGGCACCGACTTCGGCAGACCGGCCAGCAGCGCGGCGGTGCGGCCGATGGTCAGGCCCTGGTCCCCGATCTGGGTGGTGGCGGCGATCGCCACCTCGTCGACGCGCTCGGGCGGCAGCCCGGGATGCCGCCGCAGCAGTTCACGGATGGCGTTGACGACGAGATCGTCGGCACGGGTGCCGGCGTACATACCCTTTTCGCCTGCCTTGCCGAAGGGCGTTCGCACCCCTTCGACGAAGGCGACATTGCGTACCGACCGCGCGTTCGGCGCGAGCGGTGTTGCTCCTGCGGCCACGAATGCTCCTGAAGTTGAGGTAGTCCTGACCGCACCCTAGTCCCGGTTACCGGCCGGTAACCAGGATGGTGGCCCGGTCGAGTGGGCGAAGGCACACTCCCGGGGTCACCCGCCTCGGCCGCTTGGCCGATCCGGGGGCGGTGGGGAAGTTGCTATGTTCGAAGTGATCAGGGGGAGGGATCACGATGAACTCGCCGGGGCCGGCCGTCACCCGTCGCGCGCTGCTGGGGATGGCGGTCCTCGCCTCGCTGGCCGCCTGCACCCGGGGGAATCAGCCCGCGCCGCCGACGCCTGCTCCTCCGCCACCACCCACGACGCGTCAGTTCCACGACCGGTTGATGGAGCTGGAGAAGAAGTTCGACGCCAGGCTGGGCGTGTACGCGGTCGACACCGGAGGCGGCGCCACGGTCGAGCACCGGGCCGACGAGCGTTTCGCGTTCTGCTCGACGTTCAAAGGGGTGGCCGCGGCCGCGGTCCTGCAGCGAAATCCGTTGTCGCATCTGGAAACCCGGGTCGAATACTCGCGGGACGACCTGATGAAACACGCCCCGGTCACCGGGCGGCATGTCGCCACCGGCATGACGATCCGCCAGCTGTGCGATGCCGCCATCCGGTTCAGCGACGGCACCGCGGGCAACCTGCTGCTGCGGGACCTCGGCGGTCCCGCCGAACTGACGGCGTTCACGCGCAGCCTCGGCGACACCGTCACGCGGATGGACCGGGTCGAACCGGCCATCACCGAAGCGACGCCGGGCGACCTTCGCGACACGACGACTCCGCGCGCCTTCGCCGCCGTCTACCGGGAGATCGTGCTGGGTGACACGCTGACGGCCGACAAACGGGACTTCCTGCGCGATCTCTTCCAGCGCAACACCACCGGCGCCCAGCGGATCCGCGCCGGCCTGCCGTCCGGCTGGACCGTCGCCGACAAGACCGGGACCGGCGAGTACGGCACGCTGAACGACATCGCCGTCGTGTGGCCGCCGGACAAGGCACCGATCGTCGTCGCGATCATGTCCAGCAAGGCGACCAAAGACGCTCCGTACGACCAGGCGCTCCTCGCCGAGGCCGCGAAGTACGTCGCCGAAACCCTGGCCAAGGCGTAACTCGCGTGATTGAAGGCGTAACTCGCGTGTCTGGACGAGTTACGCCTTCAATCACGCGAGTTACGCGTCCAATCACGCGAGTTACGCGCTAGTTGCCGGTGGCGCTGGGGAGCAGGGCGGGGCAGCCGGCGGTCTTGTAGGCCGGGTCGTACTCGAAGTGCCACTTCTCGTTGTCGTAGCGGCGGCACCAGCCGAGCGCGCCGCCGTTCTTGTCCACCCACGCGGCCGAGTTCAGCGGCTGGATGTCGACGGCGATTCCCTTGACGTGCATGGACGTCTCCGGCTGCAGTGCCCATTTCTTGGCCTGCTCCACGGAGCCGAACCGCTCGACGGCCTTGTCGAATTCGCGCTGCTGCTGGGCCCGGCTGCGTTTGCCGTCGTTCACGCAGAGCGTGATGTTCTGCTCTTTGGCCTTGGCGCGCAGGGCGTTCCACGCTTCGATCACGTCCGGGCGCATGCCGAAGGTCTCTTCGTCGACATAACGCTTGTCGACGGCGCACGTCGGGCCGGACTCGGGTCCGGGGACCTCTTCGAGGACCGCGAGCGCCTGCCCGGTCACCTGCTTGACGGCGAAGCCGGTGGCGCCCAGCGTCACCATCGCGGCCACGACGAGTCCCAGCGCCGCGAACACGCTGATCACGGTCCGGCGGCTGGAGGTGGATGTGGTCGGCACCACCCCGAAGCTACCCAGCGTTCGGCGGGGCGCCAGGGTTTGTGAGGTTGTTCCCAGAACGCCTCGGGAAGCCAACCGAATCGGAAAGTCCAGGTGGAGGGCGGGGTTGCGAAAGCCACTTTCGCAACGTTCCTGCGGGGCTGTCGGCGGCTGGGTGTCGCGAAAGCCACTTTCGCGACGTCTGACGTCCTGAAAGTGGCTTTCACGACGCGTCCGGCGAGGCTCGACTCAACGGCTCAAGTACCCGAGCCACCCGCCGTACGACGTGATGTCCTCGGCGCCCTCCACCGCGCCAGGCTCGCACACGAACCCGGACACCTCGCCCCCGTCGGCCAGCCGCACCTTCCCGATCGCCAGTGGCGCCGGAACGCCGGCGACGAACTCCCCGAAGCCCGCGAGCGGCAGGTCCCACACCTCGGCCTCGATCGCCGCGCCGCCCGACGCGACCCGGACGAGACCGGGCTTCGGCGGCACGGTGCCCAGCGCGAACAGCCGGTACTCCGCCGCGGTCGGCCCCGCCGCCACGAACCGGCCACCCCGCGAGGTCAGTTCGTGGTTCAGCGGCTGCCCGCGCAGATGGGCGCCGACGACGGCGATCCGCGTCCGACGCGGCACCGTGCGGGCGACGTCGGCGAGGATCCGATCGGCGTAGGCGGCACCGACCAGCATCACCCCGAACGGCAGGCCGCCCACGGCCCCGGCGGGTACGGCCAGTGACGACAGGCCCAGCAGGTTCGTCGAGTTCGTGAACCGGCCCAGCCGGGCGTTCACGCCCAGCGGATCGGCCTCGACGTCGGCGATCGTCGGATGTTCCGTCGTGGTTGGCAGCAGCAGGCAGTCCACAGTGGACAAAACAGCCGACGCTTCCCGCGAAAGATCCCCGAGCGTCGCGAGGTCGGAGAACAACCGGTGCGCCGGGATGTCCCTGGCCGCGCCGATGATCCGCCGCACGGCCGGATCGACGGCGTCCGGGTGCGCGTCGACGAACTCACCGACCGCCGAGTACCGCTCGGCCACGAACGCGCCCTCGTACAGCAGACGCGCCGCGGCCAGGAACGCCGATATGTCGACAGTGACCAGTTCGGCGCCCGCGTCACGGAACTCGTGAGCCGCCGCGGAGAACGCCTCGGCCCATCCGTCCTGGAGCGGCCCCAGCTCGGACGGCACGCCGATCCGGAAAGGGCGGTTCAGCACGAGAAGGTCCCGCGGCTCGCTCAGGCAGGCGAACGCCGCCGTCGCCTCGTCGACCGTCCGCGCGAACACGGTCACGCAGTCGATGCTCGCGCACGCCGGCACGACACCGGTCGTCGGCAGCAGTCCGCGCGTCGGCTTCAGCCCCACGATCCCGTTGAACGCCGCCGGTACCCGGCCGGATCCGGCGGTGTCGGTGCCCAGCGCGAGATCCGCGATCCCGAGCGCCACCGCGACCGCCGACCCCGAACTCGACCCGCCCGAAACGTACGCCGGATCGATCGCGTTCCGGACCGCGCCGTGCGGGCTGCGCGTGCCGACCAGCCCGGTCGCGAACTGGTCCAGATTGGTCGTGCCCAGGATCAGCGCCCCGGCCGCGCGCAGCCGCGCCACCACCGGCGCGTCCTCGGCGGGCGAGTAGGCGTACTCGGGGCACGCCGCCGTCGTCGGCAGCCCGGCGACGTCGATGTTGCCCTTCACCGCGGCGAGTTTCCCGTACAGCGGCAAGGATTCCCCCGCCGCGCGACGGGCTTCCAGCTTCTCCGCGTCGGCGAGGACGTCTTCCTCCGGGCGCAGGCCGATCCAGATCTCGGGCCGGTCGACCCGCGCGATCCGGTGGTACGCGGCGCGCACCCGCTCCGGCACGCTCATCCCGCGCTCCTTCCCAGTACCACCAGCGGCGTGCCGGGGGCGACCTGATCGCCGGGCGAGACGAGCACCTCGACGACCTCCCCGGCGGCGGGCGCGGGGATCCGCGCCTCGGTCTTCATCGCTTCGAGGATCACCAGCGTCTCGGCCGCGTCGACCTTCTTGCCCGGCTCGACGTCCACCCGCCAGACGGTCGCGGCGAACGGTGCCTCGACGACATGTCCACCGGGCGGCGCCTCGACCTTCGTGGTCGGGACCTTGGCGCCGACGGGTTCCGGCCGCGGGTCGAATTCGCCAGCGGCCGCCCAGGCCTGCCGTTCCGCCTCGAACGCCGCGCTCTGCTTCGCCCGGAAAGAGGCGATGTCGTCGGCGTTGTCGGCCAGGAACCGCTCGTGGTCGGCCAGCGCGAACTCGCCGTCGGTGATGTCGAGTTCCAGTTCTCCCGCCGAGCTCTGTGCCCGCAGGTCGAGCAGTTCCTCGGCGGTCACCGGGTACCACGAGATCCGGTCGAAGAAGCGCAGCAGCCACGGCGAACCCGGTTCGAACGACCCGCGTTGCCGCCAGCCGCTCCACACCTGCACGGTCCGCCCGACGAACTGGTACCCGCCGGGGCCTTCCATCCCGTAGATGCACAGGTACGAGCCGCCGATGCCGACCGAGTTCTCCGCGGTCCACGTGCGGGCCGGGTTGTACTTCGTGGTGACCAGCCGGTGCCGCGGATCCAGCGGGGTGGCCACCGGCGCGCCGAGGTAGACGTCGCCGAGCCCTAGCACCAGGTACTCCGCGTCGAACACCGTGCGGTAGACGTCGTCCACACTGGACAGACCGTTGACCCGGCGGATGAACTCGATGTTCCACGGGCACCACGGCGCGTCGTCGCGCACGCCCGCCATGTACCGCTCGATCGCCTCGCGCGTCGCCGGATCGTCCCAGGACAACGGCAGCCGCACGGTCCGGCTCGGCACCACGAGATCCGCGGTCCGCGGCAGGTCGTGCTCCACCTCCTGCACGAGGCCGAGCAGTTTCGGCACCGGGAGCACGTCCGGGTCGACGTGCACCTGCAACGAACGGATGCCCGGGGTCAGGTCGACGACACCGCCGCCGCCCTCGAGTCCTTCTCTGGTCAGCCGATCGGCCAGCGCGTGGACCCGCATCCGCAGGGCAAGGTCGAGCTTCATCGGCCCGTACTCGATCAGCAGGTTGTCGTCGCCGCTGCGCCGGTAGGTGACCTCGGGGTTCTCGTCCGATGTGGACAGACGGCCGAGGATGCCACCGTCGTCGATCGGCTTGCGGCTCGCCTTGACCGCCGTGCTCGGCGCGATTCGCAAAGAGCCCGCGTGCTCGGTCGTGATCGGCACGAAACGCACGGTGTCGCCCGGCCGCAGCTGGCCGAGTTTCCACCGCTGCCCGGTCACCACGGTCGCCGGGCAGACGAACCCGCCGAGGCTCGGCCCGTCCGGGCCCAGCAGGATCGGCAGGTCGCCGGTGTAGTCGACGGCACCGATCGCGTACGGCGTGTCGTGGATGTTCGACGGGTGCAGACCCGCCTCGCCGCCGTCCTCCCGGGCCCAGCGCGGCCGGGGCCCGACCAGCCGGACACCGGTCCGGGCGGAGTTGAAGTGCACCTCCCAGTCGGTGGCGTAGAACGTTTCGACGTCGTCCGAGGTGAAGAACTCCGGCGCCGCATGCGGTCCCTCCGCCGCGCCGATCTCCCAGTGCGTCGCGAAGACCGGGCGTTCGGCCTCGGGAACGGGGCCCGCGACCCCCTGCTCCGGAAGAGGGCCGGGGTAGAGGACGTCCCCGGCCGCCAGCGCGCGCCCGCCATGCCCGCCGAAACCGCCGAGCGTGAACGTCGCCGCGCTGCCCAGGAAGTCCGGCACGGCGATCCCGCCGCGGACGAGCACGTACGCGCGGAGCCCGGCGGTCCCGGTGCCGACGTCGAGCACTCCGCCCGCGGGGATCTCGACCGGCGTCCACTGTGGAACAGGGGAGCCGTCGACGGTCGCCGGCGACGGCGATCCCGTGACGCAAACGATTGCGTCGTCGGTGAACCTCAGCGAGACACCGTCCACAGTGCACTCCAGGCCCGCCGCGCCTTCGGGATTGCCCAGCGCGCGGTTGCCCAGCCGCAGGGACAGGTCGTCCATCGGCCCGTTCGGCGGGACACCCACGTGCCAGAATCCCAGCCGCCCCGGCCAGTCCTGGACGGTGGTCATCGTGCCGCCGCGCAGAACCTCGATCCGCGGTTCGGGGTCGGCGATCGTGTCGAGGGTCGCGGTGTCGTGGGTGACCTCGTGCAGCCGCCGATCCGCGGCGGCCGCGCGCAGCTGACCGAGGTTCGTCCGGACGCCGTCCACCCGGCTTGCGCCGAGCGCCTCACCCAGCGCGGACAGCGCCTCGGCCCGGTCCTCGCCGGCGGTGATCACCTTGGCGAGCAACGGGTCGTAATGCGTCGTCACGTTCGCTCCGGCTTCGACCCAGGTGTCGACCCGGACGCCGTCGGGGAAGTCGGCGCGGGTCAGCAGGCCCGCGCTCGGCCGGTGCCCGGCGGCGGGGTCCTCGGCGTAGACCCGTGCTTCGACGGCGTGCCCGCGCGGTGAGGGCGTGGTCGCGAACATCCCGGTGTCGCCGTCGGCGAGCCGGAGCATCCACGCGACCAGGTCGATCCCGTACACCGCCTCGGTGACCGGATGCTCGACCTGAAGCCTCGTGTTGACTTCGAGGAACGCGGCCTCTTCGCGGACCGGGTCGTAGATGAACTCGACCGTCCCGGCAGACCGGTAGCGCACCGAAGCGCAGAGGCCGACGGCCGCCGAGACCAGTTTCTCCCGCACCGCTTCGGAAAGTCCCGGCGCGGGGCACTCCTCGAGCACCTTCTGATTGCGCCGCTGCAGCGTGCAGTCCCGCGTGCCCAGCGCCAGCACCTCACCCGCGCCGTCGCCGAACACCTGGACCTCGACGTGCCGCGCACGGGTCACGAGCCGTTCGAGGAACACGCCCGAGGTCGAAAAGCTCTTGGCCGCGATACTCTGCACCGCTTCCCAGGCGTCGCGCAGTTCGGTGGCGGAGGCGCAGGCGCGCATGCCGATTCCGCCGCCACCACCGGTGGCCTTGAGCATCACGGGATAGCCGATCTCCGCCGCTGCGGCTTCGGCGTCGGCCAGGGTGTTCAGCAGACCGGTGCCCGGCAGCAGCGGAACGCCCGCCTCGACGGCTTTTTCCCGTGCGGTGTGCTTGCTGCCGAAAACCTCCAGATGCTCCGCGGCGGGACCGGCGAACCGGATCCCGGCCGCTTCCACGGCCCTGGCGAAAGCGGCGTCCTCGGACAGGAAACCGTAACCGGGGTGGATCGTGTCCGCCCCGGTCTTCAACGCGGCTTCGATGATGGCGTCGGCGAGGAGGTAGCTCTCCCTCGCCGGCGCCGGGCCGAGCCGGACGGCTTCGTCGGCGAGCCGTACGTGCGCGGCCGTACGGTCGGCGTCGGAGTGGACGGCGACCGTCGGAATGCCCATCTCCCTTGCCGTCCGGATGATCCGGACCGCGATTTCCCCCCGGTTGGCGACGAGCAGCTTCACGCGTCACCGCCGGTGACGATCATCCGGACCGGCGTCGGGTCGAAGCCGTTGCACGGATTGTTGATCTGCGGGCAGTTCGACACCAGCACCAGCACGTCGGTTTCGGCGCGCAGCTTGACCTCCAGGCCGGGCGCCGAGATACCGTCGACGATGCCGAGCGTGCCGTCCTTTTCCACCGGCACGTTCATGTACCAGTTGACGTTGCTGACCAGATCCCGTTTTCCGAGACCCCATTTGGCGCCCTCGGTCAGGAAGTTCTCGACGCAGGCGTGCTGGTACCGCGTGTGCTGGCCGTAGCGGAGGCTGTTGGACTCCTTGCTGCAGGCGCCGCCGATCGTGTCGTGCCGCCCGCAGGTGTCCTCGACGACGGTCAGCAGCGGTGCGCCCTCACCGGTGCGCAGCACACTGCCGGTGGTCAGGAAGATGTTGCGCTGTGCGGCGATCGTGGCGGCCGCGCTGTATCTCTTCGCCGTGTCGGCGGCGTCGTAGCAGAGGAAGTCGACGGCCTGATTGCCGCCGAGGTCGATGATCGCGAGCGTCTCGCCCTTCCGCAGCACGGTGGAGTACGGCGCCCGCGCGGCGACCTCGGTGTCGGAGATGATCGTCATGCCAGGCCCCTTGCGGTGAGGTAGTCGGCGGTGTTCTCGAAGGCTCGCTGAGCTTCGGGTGACGCGGTCCATTCAGGACTGTCCGGTGTGGACGGCGTGGAGCGCTGGGCGAAGACGCGCAGCGGCGTGATCGGGGAGTCCGGGCGCGGGTCGAGCGGGTGTGGCACGTTGGCGATCAGGACGATCACCGGGAGTTCGGTGCGCAGGACCACGGATTTGCCGGGGCCCGCCGAGCCGGTGAACGTCAGCCCGCCGTCGGTCTCGACGTGGACGCCCTGGAAGAAGGACAGGCTCGGCGGGAGATCGCGCGGGGTGAGGCCGTGTTTTGCGGCGGCCAAGGTGAACAGCTTCATGCCGTCCACAGTGGACGTTCCGCAGAGGGCGTCGTGCTTGCCGCTCTCGTCGGTGACGACGGTCGCGAGCACCCGGGCCTGGTCCGAAAGCAGTGCGATCGCCTCGCCGAGATAGGCGTTCCACTGGACCTTCACCGTGTCCGCGACGTTCAGCCGTTCCCAGGGCTGGTCGGCGTTGTACAACAGCACGTGCGCGCAGGCGTCGCCCTCGACGTCGGTCAGCCGCAGCTCGGTGCCGCGGGCGAGGACCTTGTGGGTGTAGCCGCCGCCGGCGACGGTCTCGGCCCAGACCAGTTTCGCCGGGTCGATCCCGGGCGGCGGGTCCGGCCAGGTGGACGCCGGGATGGCCGGCATCGCTTCGGTCACCGTGCCCGCCTGGGCACGCGCGTGGTCGCGAGCGCCGTACGTGGTCGATGTCGTGCTCATGGAACCTTCCTTCAGGTCGCGGGGATGGGAACCGTGGTGAGCGCGGAGCGGCGGCGCCAGCAGAGGTAGCCGGTGAGCAGCGCGGCGCCGACGAACTCGATCGGGAACAACCGGACCCAGACGGAACCGGTGCCCGCCAGGTCGTAGATCTCGGCTCGTGGCCAGGCGATGTTGACGATCATCATCGCGCCGTACCCTACTGCCGCGATGTTGACCGGAATAGCCCATCGTCCCAGGGAGAAATGGCCGGGTTCGGCGCTGAACCGGCCTTGACGGCGCCGGACCAGGAGCGGTCCGGTCACCAGGAGATAGGCCAGATAGACCACGACCACCGAAGTGCCGGTGATGGTGCTGAAGATGGTCGGATTCCCCAGGTTCAGCAGCAGGAGCCCGATGGCGAGCAGCCCGGACAGCACGGCGGGCGCGATCGGCGTCCCGGTGCGGGCGTTCACCGCGGAAAGGCGTTTGGCGCCGGGGAGCGCGCCGTCGCGGGCCATCGAGTAGATCAGCCGGACCGTGCCGGTCTGGATGGTCAGGGTGCAGACGACGACCGCGATCGCGACGTCGGCGAGGAAGACCCGGCCGAGGGTGTCGCCGAAGACGGCCGTGATCACATACGGCAGGCCTTTCCCGGCGAGCTGCCCGTCGGTCAGGCTCGGTGCCGCCATCAGCGCGGTGATGACGACGGCGAGGCCGCCGACCCCCGAGATCAGCAGTGCGCGAAGCACGGCACGCGGGGCGATGCGGCGGGCGTCCTTGGTCTCTTCGGCGACCGAGGCGGCGGTGTCGAAGCCGTACAGAACGTACGCGGCCATCAGCGCCGAAGCGAGGACGCCACCGGCTCCCGGGCTTTCACCGGCGGGCTGGAGCACGACCTGCGGGCCGCGGACGGCGAACAGCGCGAGACCGGCGATCAGCACCAGGACCCCGACGAGTTCGGCCCCGACCCCGATGTCGTTGATTCGCGCCATGAGCCGTACGCCGCCCGCGTTGATCGCGGTGGTGAGGACGATCAGCAGGGTGCCGAGCAGGACCGCGTTGCTGGCGCCGGTCGGGGAGGTGATCGCCGGATCCCCGCCGACGAGCTGGAACCCGCTCCAGACCGACGGGAGGACGACCTGCAGCGCGATCGCGGCGCCGGCGAGGGCCACGACGCAGCCCACCAGCATCATCCAGCCGGCGAGCCACCCCGCGAATCCGGGGGAGAGGTGTTTCGCCCACTGGTAAACCGATCCGGCCAGCGGAAATCGGGCGGCGAGTTCGGCGAAGTTGAGCGCGACGAGCAATTGCCCGGCGATCACCAGCGGCCATGTCCAGAAGAAGAGCGTGTCGCCGAAGGAATAGCCGAAGGCGAACAGCTGGAACACCGTCGTAAGGATGGAAACGAAGGAGAAACCGGCGGCGAAGGCGGAGAAACCGCCCAGTGTACGGCGAAGTTCTTGGCGGTACCCGAAGGCGGAAAGGTCCTCGGAGGGCATTGCGGAGGCTCCTGTCTCAAGGGCCGGATTTCGATCGGCTGACCGAAATTAAGCGCGTGCGGGAACCTTCCGATCTCCGCCGGGTAAGCGCGGTGTTAACAGATACCGGATTCGGTAACCTGGGCCGACCGCCGGACGTAACAAAGATCTTCGCGGAGAAATGGCAGGATCGGATAGATGACGAAAACGACCGGGGTGGGCAGGCCGAGAGCCAGCGGCGCCGCCGCGAGCAAACAGGAGGCGCGGCTCGCCGTCTTGGACGCGGCGGGGGAGTTGTTCACCGGTGCCGGGTACGCGGCGACGACCACCCGGGCCATCGCCGAACGCGCCGGGCTGCGCCAGGCGTCGCTCTACTACCACTTTCCGTCCAAAGAGGACATTCTCGCGGCGCTGCTGGAGGACACCGTCCGGCCGTCACTGGACGTCGCGGGCGGGCTGTCGGCCAAGCTCGCGCCGGTCGGCACGCGGCTGTGGGCGCTGGCCTACGCGGACATCCACCTGCTCGGGAGCGCGCGGCACAACCTCGGCGCCCTGTACCTGCTGCCGGAGATCTCGTCGCCGCGGCTGGCGCGATTCCGGGCCGAGCGGGCGGAGCTCAAACGCGTCTACGGCTCGCTCGTCGCGGCGGCCGGTGTTCCCGGAGACCTTCGCGGCATCCGGACCGACCTCGTGTTCGGGCTCGTCGAGAGCATCGCGATCGTCCGGCGCGACCAGCCGGATCTGGACGTCGAGGCGCACGCCGTCGAAGGGGCCGACGGCGTGCTGAGGCTCGCCGGTCTCGGGGAACCGGACACCGCACGGCGTGGGGCCGCGCGGGCGTTGCTGGAGGGCTGAAGCCGGGTCAGGCGGCGGTGGCGTGCAGTGCCTTGCTCAGCACCGCCACCGTCAGCTCGACCTGCCACGGCCGGGCGCCGCCGTCACGCAGGACCTGGGCGACCGAATCCTCGCTCAGGTCCGCGGGCGGACGCCAGCAGGTGCGGCGCACCAGCTCCGGCAGCAGCAGGTTCTCCACCGGCAGCCGCCGGTCCTCCGCGATCGCGGACAGCGCCGCGCGGGCGGCCGAAAGCCGGGCGGCGGCGTCGGGATCCTTGTCCGACCACCGGTTCACCGGCGGCGGTCCGTCGGTCTGCTGGGCGGGGGTCGGCAGTTCGTCGGCGGGGAGCGCGCGGGCGGCCTGCAGATGCCGCAGCCAGCTCGCGGTGTACTTGCGCTGGACCCGGCCGCTGAACACCGGCAGCGCCTGCAGCTGCTCGACGGTCTTCGGGTCCGCGGTGACGGCGTTGATGATCGCGCTGTCGGGCAGGATCCGGCTCGGCGCGCGGTCGCGTTTGCGGGCGAGCTCGTCGCGCGCCTGCCACAGTTCGCGCACGGCGGCGAGGCCGCGGGCGCTGCGGATCTTGTGCACACCGGACGTCCGGCGCCACGGCTCGGCCCTCGGTGCGGGCGGCGGCGCGGTGCGGACGGCCTCGAACTCCTGCTGGGCCCATTCGAGCTTGCCCTGGGCGGCCAGGTCGGCTTCGAGTTTCTCGCGCAGCTCGATGAGCAGCTCGACGTCGAGGGCGGCGTAGTTCAGCCAGTCGACGGGAAGCGGACGCTTCGACCAGTCGGCGGCGCTGTGGCCCTTCTCCAGCTGGTAGCCGAGAAGGAGCTCGACGAGGGTGCCGAGGGCGACCCGTTCGTACCCGGCGAGCCGTCCGGCGAGTTCGGTGTCGAACAGGCTCTTCGGACGCAGGTCGAGTTCGGCGAGGCACGGCAGGTCCTGAGAGGCTGCGTGCAGCACCCATTCGGCGTTGTTGAGCACTTCCGCGAGGGGTTCGAGCTGCCCTTCGAGCGGAATGGGGTCGATGAGGAAGGAACCGGCACCTTCGCGGCGCAGCTGCACGAGATAGGCCTTCGGCCAGTATCGGTAGCCGGACGCGCGTTCGGTGTCCACGGCGATGGCCCCGCTGCCGCCCGCGATCTTCACGCAGGCTTCGGCGAGGGCGGTCGCGTCGGCGATCACCGGTGGAGTGCCCTCGGCGGGCTCACGCAGCAGGACCGGTCCACCGGTGTCGTCGGTGCCGGTCTTCGGGTCCGTCTGCGGTTCTCCGGGTCGGTCGCCTTCCATAGGTGAAGACCCTACGGGACGAGCGGGCCGCGCCTGGTCCGCCCGCCCCGCAGGGCTGTTCGCCTTTGTCAGCGGATCACGCCGGCACGCATGGCCAGCGCCACCATCTGAGCCCGGTCACCCGTGCCGAGCTTGCGCCCGATGCGGGAGAGGTGAGACTTCACCGTGAGAGCGGAGAGGCTGAGTTCCTCGCCGATCTCCTTGTTGCTCTGGCCGTCGGCCACGAGCTGCAGCACCTCGACCTCGCGCGCCGAAAGCTCGCGCGGGGTGTTGTCGGTGCCCGCGACCCGGGTGCCGGTGGCCAGGACCGGTGCGACGCTCGGGTCCGCGTAGACGCCGCCCTCGAGCACCCTGCGGACGCCGTCGGTCACCACGACCGGCGAAGCCGACTTGAGCAGGTATGCCTGGGCGCCGGCCTGGAACGCCGACCTGACCGCGTACGGGTCGTCTGACGAAGCGAGCACCACTACTCGAGGCCAGCCGTGGCTACGGAGTTCCGTAACCAGCTCGATGCCGCTGCCATCCGGCAGTCCGAGATCGAGGATCGCCAGGTCACAAGGCCCGGTGGCCTGTGCTCGCGCCCTCGCCTCGGCCACCGTGGCGGCCTCGTGGACGGTGCCCGCACCCATCTGTGCGAGTCTTGCTGAGATTGCCTCCCTCAACAGCGGGTGGTCATCGACCACCAACACGGAAAAAAGCTCTTCCCGCGGGTGCGGAACCATGCTCGCCGGCAATGAACCGGCTGGCGTGGATCGGACGGCCTGAGAAATGCCGACGGTAGCCACGTCACTACCTCCCTGGAGTCGGTCGTGCCCCCCGACCGGCACCGGGACTTTCGGCCGTTTAGCCGCGCCAGCTTTAGACCGAAAGTGGTGTCGTCGATGGCACTGTAGCCGCCCTGAGGCCTTCGCGGGGGGATCGAATGGGTATCTATCTCAAACCAGTGGTCACTCAGGGAGTTCGTAGTAACACGATCGGGCTAGTACACAGCCGGTGGCTAACACATCGCCGAAAGAACGCGATGGACTTGAGTTACCGGGGCGCGACCGACTGTGCAGATGGGGCGTGCACCTGCCGGTGCCTCTGCCCGGGAGCCTCGCCGGGCGGTGCGGCGGGAGCCGGAAAGCGGCTCCGGCATGGGGCTTGATCAACTTCGCGGAGCGTCATGATCGCTCCGCTCGGTGACAGTGACGGTGACGCTCCGGAAGCGTCTCGGGGTGCTCGCGGGCGGATGCGATCTTGTTGCTGACGGTGACAGCCGGGTTAGCACGAACGGGGTGGTCCAGACCTCTGAGCGACCGGCTCCGCGCAGGTGGGAGCTGGTCTAGTCCAGATGGCCGCCAAGCGACCTTCGGGGGCGTACGGACGCTCTGAGGGGCTCGCGAATGGCTCAAGCGAAGCCTCCTGCGGCCGCTTCGTGAGCGTTGCGGCTGTCCGTGAAGGCCTCCTTGCCTACCTAGAGGGCAGGGATGGAGGCCTTCACGGATCTGGCGGGGAGAGCAAGGGACCTTTAGTGCCGCTAGCTTTCCTAGCGACGCTAGATGGCCGCCGATCGCAATATAACCCGAATGCTATGTCTCGATTGATGGGAATCCGGCGTGTCGGCACCGTGGCCGACGCGCTCACAGGGTCGAAGCGGCTCAGGAGGCCTGGCGCGCGCTGTACGTGAGGCGCTCGAGCGAAGTACATGAAGGCCCCTTCCTGTACCTAGGCGCAAGGAAGGGGGCCTTCATGTACTGGGGAAGGTGTGAAGGTCGAGTTTCCTCGGCTGAGCCGAGGGAAGGGGGCCTTCACGCGCTCTCGTGTGACCGGTGGTGCTACTGAGGCTCGAGGTGGTGTCCGAGACCCTGGGATCAGGACGACTGGCGCTGCTCGAACAGCGTCACACCGACCGGCGGTAGCCCCACGACACTCGCCATCACCTGGCAGAACGCCTGCCCATGCGGCCGCAGCGCGGCGTCCGTCGGCGTCCAGGACGCCCGGAGTTCCAGATCGTCGGTGCGCGCGGGACCGGAGATGTCGCCGAAGCGGGCCGAAGACGTCTCGGTGACCGTGCCGCCCAGCGCCGTCCACTCCGCGCCGGAGCTTTCCAGCGCGTCGGTCAGCCACGACCAGCCCACGGCGGGCAGGAAGGGATCGGTCGCCAGTTCCCGGTCGAGTTCCGCGCGGACGTACATGACCAGCCGCAGGACCCCGTCCCAGCCCTCTTGGCCGTCGGGGTCGTGCAGCAGCACGAGCCGTCCCGACGCCAGTACGTCCGCCGGTCCTTCGACCTCGCAGCTCACCGCGTAGGACCACGGGGCGAGGCGCTGCGGCGGGCGCATCGTCTCCAGCCGCACCTCCGGACGGGGCCGGACCGATTGCAACGCCGCGACGGCTTCACGGAAGAGATCGGGTACTGACGTCATCGCGGTCACCAACCGACTGTAAGACGCGATCGTCCGGTTCGGGGCGCAGGCGCGCCGAGAGTAAGGCCTCCGAGCGCACATGGCACCATGAACCGTGATGTCTCCTTCAGTTGCTTCTCCCGCGCAGACCGTCCCGGCGGCCCGTCGCGCCCTGTCCGGTGCGCCGTTCCTGGCCGCCGCGCGCGGCGAACGCCCGGCTCACACCCCCGTGTGGTTCATGCGCCAGGCGGGCCGGTCGCTGCCCGAGTACCGGGCGCTGCGCGAGGGCACCTCGATGTTCGAAGCCTGCTTCGACCCCGAGATGCTCGCCGAGATCACGCTCCAGCCGATCCGCCGTCACGGCGTCGACGCGGCCATCCTCTTCAGTGACATCGTCGTCCCGCTCAAGGCGGCGGGTCTCGACATCGACATCGTCGCGGGCACCGGCCCGGTCGTCGCCGAGCCGATCCGCGACGCCGCGGGCGTGCGCGCGCTGCCGGTGCTGGAGCCGGAACAGGTGGAGCGGGTCGCTGAGGGCGTCGGGCTGCTGGTCGGGTCGCTGGGCGAGACACCGCTGATCGGGTTCGCGGGCGCGCCGTTCACCCTGGCCTCGTATCTCATCGAGGGCGGGCCGAGCCGCAACCACGAGCACACCAAGGCGCTCATGCACTCCGAGCCCCAGCTGTGGCACGACCTGGCCGGGCGTCTCGCCGACATGGCGATCACCTTCCTGTCCGCGCAGCTCGACGCCGGGTCCGACGCGATCCAGCTGTTCGACTCGTGGGCGGGCGCGCTCTCGGAGCGGGACTACCGCGAGTTCGTCCTGCCGCATTCGGCGAAGGTCCTGTCCGCGGTCGCGCGTTACGGCGTGCCCCGGATCCACTTCGGCGTCGGCACCGGCGAGCTGCTGGTGGCCATGCGCGACGCGGGCGCCGACGTGGTCGGGGTCGACTGGCGCATCCCGCTCGACGAAGCCGTCCGGCGGCTCGGCGGCGGTGTCGTCCAGGGCAACCTCGACCCGGCGCTGCTGCACGCGTCCTGGCCGGTCCTCGAGGCCGAGGTCCGGCGCATCCACGCCGAGGGCCGCGCGGCCGACGGCCATATCTTCAACCTCGGCCACGGCGTGCTGCCCGGCGTCGACCCGGACGTTCTGACGCGCGTGGTCGGGCTGGTGCACGAGCTTCAGCCGTGAAGACGATCGCCGTCGTCGGTGGCGGCATCTCGGGACTGACCGCGGCGTACCGGCTGCGGACGCTGCTCGGTGAGGACGCCAGGATCGTCGTCTTCGAGGCGACGGACTCGCTCGGCGGGAAGCTCCGCACGGTCGAACTCGCCGGACAGCGCTACGACGTCGGCGCGGAGGCCTTCCTCGCCCGTCGTCCCGAGGCGGTCGCCCTGGTCCGTGAGGTCGGGCTCGGCGAAAGCCTCGTCCACCCCACCAAGGCCCGCGCCAAGATCCACGCCGGTGGTTCCGTGCTCGGCCTGCCGCCGGGCACGGTCATGGGCGTTCCCGCCTCGGCCGACGCGGTCGCCGGAGTGCTGTCGGAGAAGGGGCGCGCCCTGGTCGAGGCCGAGGCTTCGCTGTCTCCGCTGAAACTGCCCGCGGAGGACGTGCCGCTCGGCGAGCTGCTGCGCGAGCGGTTCGGCGACGAACTCGTGGACCGGCTCGTCGACCCGCTGCTCGGCGGGGTCTACGCCGGGGGAGCGGACGGGCTCGGGCTGCGCGCGACCATGCCCGGTCTCGCGTCCGCGATCGATCGCGGAGCGACTTCGCTCACCGAAGGCGCCGCCTCGCTCATCCCCGCCTCGCCGAGTACGGCTCCGGTCTTCGGCACTCTCCTGGGCGGACTCGGGACACTGATCGCCCGGCTCGCGGAGCTGTCCCGCGCCGAGATCCGGACCGGGACCACGGTGACGGCGCTCGAGCGCACCCCCACCGGCTGGAAGGTCGGCGACCTCGACGCCGACTCCGTTGTTCTCGCCGTCCCGGCGCCATCGGCACGACGGCTGCTCGACGGTGTCGCGGGAGTGGCCTCGACGGTGTTCGGCAAGATCGAACTCGCGTCGATGGCGGTGGTCGCGCTCGCGCTCCCGCCGGGGACCGCGTTGCCGGAGTCGTCCGGCGTGCTGATCGGCGCGGGGGAGCGGGACGCGGCCGGGAAGCCGTTCGCCGCCAAGGCGTTCACCTTCTCCTCCCGCAAGTGGGCGCAGTACGGCGAAGGCCCGGTGCTGGTGCGTGGCTCGGTCGGCCGCTTCGGCGAACCGGGGGCGCTGCACGCCGACGACGACGAACTCGTCCGCGTGGTCCGCGACGACCTGGCCCGGCTGACCGGGATCACCGCCGAGCCGATCGACACCCTGGTGACCCGCTGGGGCGGCGGGCTCCCGCAGTACGGCATCGGGCACCTCATCCGCGTCGAGCGGATCGAACGGGCCGTCACCGCCGTCCCTGGCCTCGCCGTAGCGGGTGCGACGCTGCACGGCGTCGGGCTCCCGGCGTGCATCGCCACCGCCGACGCCGCCGCCCGCCGCATCGCCGGGATCACACCGACCCACGAGGGCTCCTGAGCACCGGCAGTGCCAAGATGGCGGTATGGCGCGGCTGAACTACAACGAGCTCAATGACACCATCCGCTACACCGCCTGGTCGGTCTTCCGGGCCGAGCAGGGCAAGCTCGGCGAGGACCGCGAGAAGGCGACCGCGGAGACCACCGAGTACCTCGACGCGCTGGAGGCCAAGGGCGTCGTCGTCCGCGGTGTCTACGACCTCTCGGGGCTGCGCGCCGACGCCGACTACATGATCTGGTGGCACGCCGAGGAGATCGAGCAGGTCCAGGCGGCCTACAGTGGCTTCCGGCACACCCCGCTCGGCCGCGCGTCGGCACCGGTGTGGAGCCAGGTCGCGCTGCACCGACCGGCGGAGTTCAACAAGAGCCACATCCCGGCGTTCCTCGCCGGTGAAGAGGCCCGCAAGTTCATCTGCGTCTACCCGTTCGTCCGCTCCTACGAGTGGTACCTGCTGCCGGACGACGAGCGCCGCAAGATGCTCGCCGACCACGGCAAGGAGGCCCGCGACTACCCGGACGTCCGCGCCAACACCGTCGCGTCGTTCGCGCTGGGCGACTACGAGTGGATCCTGGCCTTCGAGGCCGACGAGCTGCACCGCATCGTCGACCTGATGCGTCATCTGCGCGGCACCGAGGCGCGGCTCCACGTGCGCGAGGAGATCCCGTTCTACACCGGGACCAAGGTGGAACCGGCCGAGCTGATCGCGCTCCTGCCCTAGTGAAGGCCTCCGTGGACGCGCGCGTCTGGACCACGCTCACCGGCGACACCCTCGCCGAAGACGCCGTCGAGATCACCGGCCCCGAGTCGGTGCTGCCCGGGACCTTCCGGGTCGAGGAGGCGGCGACGACGAGTATCGCCGCGGCGACGCTGGCCGCCGGGGAACTGTTGCGGCTACGGGGAATCGAGCCGGGCAAGGTCTCGGTCGACACCCGGCACGCCGCGGCGTCGTTCCGCAGCGAGCAGTACATCCGGGTCGACGGCGAGCCGGTGCCCTTCAGCGCGCCGCTGTCCGGCGACTACCGCGCGAACGACGGCTGGGTGCGGCTGCACTGCAACTACCCGCGTCACGTGTCCGCGGTGTGCTGGGGTCTGGGCGTGCCCGCGACCCGCGCGGCGTTCGAGAAGGTCGTCGCGGCCAAGTCGAAGTACGAGGTCGAGTCGGCGGTCGTCGGCGCCGGCGGTGCCGCCGCCGTGCTGCGCTCGCGCGAGGAGTGGCTGGCGCACAAGCAAGGACAGGCGTCGTCCGGGTTGCCGGTCGCCGAGATCCGGCCGCTCGGGGCGTCGGAACCCGTGCGGTTGTTCGAGTCCGACCGGCCGCTGGGCGGGGTGCGGATCCTGGACCTGACCCACGTCATCGCCGGGCCGGTGGCGGGCCGCGTGCTCGCCGCGCACGGGGCGACCGTCATGCACATCGGGTCGGCCCAGCTGCCGACCGTGCCGCCGCTGGCCGTCGACACCGGGATGGGCAAGCTCTCGGCGTACGTCGACCTGGAGACCGAAGCCGGACGCTCGCGGCTGCGCAAGCTGATCGCCCGGGCCGACGTCGTCCTGCAGGGTTTCCGGCCGGGATCGCTGGTGGCCAAGGGTTTCTCGCCGGAAGCGATCGCCGAGCTCCGCCCGGGCATCGTGGTCGCGGACCTGTCCGCCTACGGCTGGGAAGGGCCGTGGGCGCGCAGGCGCGGGTTCGACAGCCTGGTGCAGATGGCGTCGGGCATCGCCGACGAGGGCGGCAAGACGGCCGGGCTCGACGGACCGGGACCGCTCCCGGTGCAGGCGCTCGACCACGCGACCGGCTGGCTCACCGCGGCGGCGATCATGATCGCCGTCCGCCAGGCGGCCACCGAGGGCGGCAGCCGGCACGTCCGGACCTCGCTCGCCGGGACTGGGGAGTGGTTGAACTCCTTGGGGCGCAAGGAAGCCGGGCCCGCCGGTTTCGACGGCGGCGAATGGCTCGAAGAGGTCGACGGGCAGCTCGGGCGGGTCACGCGGGTCAAGATGGCGGGCACCCTGCCGGGCTCGAATCCACAGTGGACGGCAGCGACGCACGTGGCGGGGAGCGACCGCCCGGTCTGGTGAACGGTCCGCATTCAGCCGCCTAAAGACGTGTCTCTCAGACCGAGGTGCGTTTGAGAGACACGGCCTAAATGCGGCGGAGCCAGGTCGCGAGCCGGCCCCGGGGCTTCGGGACCTTGCCGCGTTCCACCAGCCACGCGCCGAAAGCGTCCGCGTAGGCCCGGGCGCGGATCGTGTCGGTCTTCGGGTGGCTCGTCGCGTACTCGCGGAACAGCGCGGCGAACCGGTCGCCGAGTGCCTCGGCGAGATCGGGGCGGAGGTAGGCGACCAGCCTGCTTTGCTTGTTCCGCAGGACGTTGGCCTCGATACGGAGCCTTTCCGCGTCGAAGCCTGCCGGGGCATCGCCTCCCGCGAGGAGCGCCTTGAGCAGCTCGGCCTGCTGGGCGGCCAGCCGCTCCCGGGGCGCAGTCACGGCGAAACCGCTTCACGCAACGCGGCCAGCTCCGCCGCGAGTTCGGTGTCGGACGGGTAGGCGTCGTCGCGTTCCAGCAGGACACCCGGCGGCTCGGTGCGGCGCCGCAGTTCGCGCAGCAGGTCCAGCACCTCCGGCACCACCGGATGGGCGTGCGTGTCGTGGTAGACGCCGTCGCGTTCGACGCCGCCGGCCATATGCGTGTACGCCAGCCGTTCCCACGGGATCTCGTCGAGGAACCGTTCGGGATCGGTGCCGAGGTTGCGGGCGTTGGCGTACAGGTTGGCGACGTCGATGATCAGCAGGCAGCCGGTCCGGTCGGTGAGCTCCCGCAGGAATTCCGACTCGGTGAACTCCGCGTCCGGCCAGTCCAGCACGGCCGCGATGTTCTCCAGCGCGAACGGGACCTCCACGATGGACTGCGCCAGTTTGACGTTGTCCACCAGGACGTCGAGCGCTTCCCGGGTGCGGGGGAGCGGCATCAGATGTCCCGAGTCGAGGCCGCCCGCGCGCACGAAGCACACGTGGTCGCTGGCCATCGGCGCGCCGAGCTCGCGGGTGACCTCCGCGAGATGCTCGACGCGCGTGGTGTCGAGCGGCTCCGCGCCGCCCAGCGACAGCGACACCGCGTGCGGTAGGACCGGCATTCCCTTGTCGCGCAACGCGATCAGGGTTTCGGGAAGATGCCCGGCGTGCAGGTTCTCGGCGACGACCTCGACCCAGTCGACGCCGGGCAGCCGCGCGATCGACAGATCCAGCTCGTGCCGCCAGCCGATGCCGATCCCGAGCCTGCCCGGCGCGTCAGCCGCCACAGCCGCCGCCACCGCAACCGCCGCCGCCACTGCTTCCGCTGCTGCACGAGCTTCCGCCGCTGCTGCACGAAGAGCCGCCGGACGAACCGCCGCCGAAACCGCTGGAGACCGGCGGCGGGATCAGGGCCGCGCTCAGCTCCTCATCGGGATACGAGGCGAGGCCGCCGAACGCGACCGCCGCCGCGGCGCCGCCCAGCAACCCGGCACCGGCCGCGCCGGCGTACCCCGGCCCGTTCGGGATGCCGCGTTTGCGCTCCCGCCCGTGGGCGGACCTGGCCTTGTGGAGGACCCGGGCGCCCTCGCCGGTCGGACGCGGGCCCGGCCGCTTGTTCTTGAGCGCACGGGAGATCACCGTCGCGAACACGGCCGAGATCAGCAGCGGGATGAGGTAACCGACGGGCCGGTCACCGGCGATGCCGGCGATCAGGCGGACGACACCGAGCACGAGCACGGCGAGGTACAGGAAGTACACGACCCGGCGGATCCGCGGCGTCTGGTCGACGACGACCAGCCCCCGTGCCTCCAGATCCTTGGCGAGCGCCTGCATCGGACCCGACAGCCGCAGCCGGTCACGGATGCCGCGGGTCGTGGCGTTGTAGCCCGGCTTGGCGCCCTTGGCGACGGCCTTTTCGATCGGGTCGGCGGGTTCGGGACCGGTGAGCTGGAGCTGCTTCGTACTGCTGACCCGCAAGGTCCCGCGGTCGACAAGCGTCGCGATGGCCGTGTCGACCACCCGGTCCGGACCGCCGGCGAGATAGGCGAACTCGTACACCGTCGGTTGCGGGCCGCTCACTTCGGCGCGCGGCGCTTTGCCACCGAGTTTGGCGACGATCGTCCACACGAGACCGACGACCACCGGGAACACGATCAGGGCGCCGTAGATCGCCAGGAACGTGGGTCCGGGAATACCCCAGGTGTCTTCCATCGCAAGGGCCCTTTCACGAGCAGGTGCGCTTACCGTAGTCGGACGCTTTCCCGTCCGGTCGTGGTTCCGTGATTCGCCGGACGTCAGAAGCCGCCGCTGCCGCCGGAGACGCTGTAGTCGGTCCCGCCGCCCCAGGCGAACGTGCGGGTGTCCTTGCCCGGACGCCCGCCGTAGCGGCTCAGGATGGCGGCGACCTCGCGATCGGGATACGCGGCGAAGCCGCCGATGGCCACCGCGCCCGCCGCACCCGAGACGAGGCTTCGATCCGTCTCCGCCTCGGCCAGCACCGCCCGGCCCGCGGTGGTCGTCCTGCCCGCGTAGTCGGTCCGGCCGAGCCGGAGGCTGACGATCAGCAGCGCCAGCGCGACGACGAGAAGCACGATCAGGACCACACCGGCGCCGCTGACGATCCAGCGGACCGTCCCGGCCGCCAGCAGGGCGGCATAGACGACGGCCGTGATCCTCCACGTGAGCCGTCGCCGTCCTTCCGCGACGACCAGGCCGCGGCCGCCCAGCTCGGCCCACAGCGCCCGCATCGCAGGGCCGCGGCTCATCGTCGTCCGCAACCAGTGGCCGGGGAACGACGACAGGTGACCGGCGAGCTCCCGTCCCAGCGGGTCGGCCGGGACCAGGGGCGTGCGGTAGAGCCTGCCCGAACGGCCGAGCCGGGCCTGTTCGCGTTCCAGCATCGAGGCGACCACCGTTTCGGTGACCCGCGCGGTCCCGCCCGCCAAGGCCGCCACGTGCCGCACGCTCGGCAGCCTGCCGCCATCGTGGAAGCCGCGCCGGAGCCAGCGGACGTTAAGCGCCGCGACCGTGACCGGGAGCGCGATCGACGGCGTATAGAGCCACAGGAAGTCAGCCACCGCAACCACCTCCGCCACCGCCACCGCCACCACCGCAGGAAGAACCTCCGCCGCAGGAGGAGGAAGATCCACCACCGCACGACGATCCGACGGCGTACGACGCGCCTGCGCCGCAGGTGCTCGCCGTGCGGGCGAACACGCCGGTCTTGCTCAGCGCGCCCACGACGACCTGGTCGGGGAAGGCGCCCAACCCGCGGAGGGCCACCCGCCCGGCCGTGGTGCGGCCGAGATCGCGATCCCAGTCGCCGTAGTGGAGCGCCAGGTCGCCCGCGGCCGTCGCCCGGCCCGAGCGCTCCGGAAGTTGCCGCCACACGGCCAGGCCGATCGCGCCCGCCACGACGATCACCAGGACGACGAGGGCGCCGATCGGCCGCTTCAGCGGTACGGCGTTCGCCAGCCTCGCGATCCCCAACGCGAAGATGGCCAGGTACGCGACGATCGCATACTGCCAGCCCCTCCGGCGGCGGTGCTCGTGAACGAACAGGCCCCGCCGCTCCAGATCGGCGCGCAGTTCCCGGACGACGTCGTGCCGGGCCATCCTGGAGCGCAGCTCGCGCAGGCCGATTCCGTTGCCGGGTAAGAACGAGACGGCCGCGCGCTCGAACCCGTCGGCCGGGACCGGCCGGATCGGGTGCAGGATTCCCCGGCTGTCGGGCCGCAGGAGGTTGCGTTCGAGCAGCCCTGCGACGACGGTGTCGGTGACCCGCTCCACGCCGCCCGCCAGCGCGGCCAGGTGATGGAGGCCCGGCACCGTCCTGGCCCCGGTGTCACGACGCAGCCACAGTTCGTGCACCACGGCGAGCGCGATCGGCACCACGGCACAGACTCCGTAGAGCCAGGCGAAAGCCGGTCCGGTGATTCCCCAGGGTTCGTTCATGAAAACACCGCCCTCCCCGACGCTGTCCTGTTCATGGTGAACGCGTCGAGGAGGGCGGTGGTTCGCTTCGTTCGGTTACGACTCGGGAACGAGCTTCAGCGAGATCGAGTTGATGCAGTACCGCTGATCCGTCGGCGTGGCGTAACCCTCGCCTTCGAAGACGTGCCCGAGGTGGCTGTGGCACGACTTGCACAGCACCTCGATCCGGCGCATCCCCATGGTGGTGTCCTCGCGGAGGAGGACGGCGTCGCTGTCGGCCGGGTCGTAGAACGACGGCCAGCCGCAATGGCTGTCGAATTTCGTGTCGCTGCGGAACAGTTCGGCACCACAGGCTCGGCACTGGTAGACGCCGGTGGTCTTCTCATCGGTGTACTCACCGGTGAAGGGACGCTCGGTGCCCGCCTGGCGAAGGACGGCGTACTCGTCGGGGCTGAGCTGCTCCCGCCATTCCTGCTCGGACTTGACCACGCGCGGCGTGGCTCCGACAACGGGTTTCATGCCTTTCACCGGTTCCACGTTACCCCGCGAGCCACGCGATGGCCCGGCCGATGATGTCCCATGCGGTGACCATCACGCCGAGCACGATGAGGACCACGACGAGTGCCGAAACCCACCAGCGAAGGCCGCCGAGGCGGTTGCTGGAGTCGGCGAAATCGGAGACGCCGTCGAGGCAGGCCTCCACGGTGAAGTTCGGGCCGCAGCGTTCGATGCGGTCCAGATGCTCGGCGAAGGCCCGGGCTTCGGGATCGTACGGGTCGAGGCCTACCAGGTCCTCCTGGAAGCGAGGATTCTGGCCAGGTCCGAAAGGTCCGCTATCGGCCATGGAGCAACAGTAAGCCACGAGCGGCGATTGGCCTACCACCAGCGAGGCGGGTCTCACCACCGCCACGCTGCGTCAGTTGCCGAGTACTCGCGTGTCGGCGTCGATGAGGTACTGCCCGCCGACCTGGACCACGCGCAGTGCCGGACGTGCTCCCTTGTTGAGCGTGATGTTCATGTCGATCGAGCCGTCGGGGTTGCCGCCTCCGCTGTCCGCCCGCGCGGAGTCGGCACTGGTCACCTTGTGCGCGGCCCAGTAGTCGGCGAAGGCCTGCTCCGAGCCATAGACAGCTTTCGCGGCCTCCGTGAGCTTGTTCCAGCTCGCGGAGGTGCCGATCTTGTCGGTGTCGAAGAAGTCCAGCAGGAATTGCCCCACGCTGGAGTAGCTGGTGACCTTCTCGCTCGGGGTCTTCCCCAGGCCCGCGGGCGCGGGGCGGGACGAAGAGGAGCCGCTCTTCGGCGGCGCGGAGGTGCCGGGCTGCGGGTTCGCCCCGGCGTTGTTGCCGCCCTGGGTGTTGCCCCCGTTGCCCGAATTCAGCACCAGGAACACGATCACGGCGATCACCACGACGGCGGCACCGGCGCCCGCGAACAGGACGGCCTTGCGCTTGGCGTCGGCGGGCTTGGCCGGCGACGGCCGCATCGGGGCGGCCGCGGACGGCGGCGGGCTCATCGCGGCGACCGGACGCGGCGGCGTGTTCGGCGGGGCGGACGGCGAGCGCATCGGGATGAAGGCGGCCGTCGGCGAGTGGGTCTTGGTGGGCTGCGGCGGAGCCGCCGCGGCGGACTGGGCCGGCTTGTCGGTCCGCTGCCACGGTGGCCGGTCTCCGCCGGGAAGGCCGTGTCCCGGGGTGTCGGGCACGGCCGGCTGTCTGCCGCCGCCCGCCCCGAAGAGCCGGGGCGACGCCGCCGTGCCCGCGGCGGATTCGTTCGCCGCCAGCGCGGCGAGGCGTTCCCTGGCCTCGGCCATGCTGGGGCGCTCGGTCGGCTCGGTGCGCAGGAGGCTCATCAGCAGCGCCGTCGCGGGGCCCGCCTGCTGCGGCGGGTTGATCTGCCCGTTCGCGGCGGCGTACAGCAGCGCCAGCTGGTTCGAACTGTTCCCGTACGGGGTCTGGCCCTCGATCGCCTGGTAGAGCGTCGCGCCGAGCGCGAAGACGTCGGAGCTGGGCACCGGATCCGAGCCGCGTGCCAGCTCGGGCGCGAGGTACGCCGGCGTGCCGCCGATCAGGCCGGTCTGGGTGAGCGTCATGTCTCCGGCGGCGCGGGAAATACCGAAGTCGGTGATCTTCGCGGTGCCGGATTCGTCGATCAGGATGTTGCCCGGTTTGACGTCGCGGTGCACGATCCCGGCGCGGTGCGCGGCGACCAGCGCCGACGCGACCTGCTCGCCGATCTTCGCGACGCGCCCGAGCGGCAGCGTGCCTTCCTCGGAGATGATCGCCGAGAGGCTCGGGCCGTTCAGGTACTCCATCACCAGGCAGGGGTCGCCGCCGTGCTCGGCGATGTCGAACACCACGATCGCGTTCGGGTGCTGGAAACGGGCCGCGTTCTTCGCCTCGCGCATGGCGCGCTGGCGCATGTTGTCACGTTCGGCCTCGGAGACACCCGGCTGCGGGAGGATCTGCTTGACCGCCACCGAGCGCTCGAGGCGGACATCGATGGCACGCCAGACCACCCCCATGGCACCGCTACCAATTTGCTCGACCAGGCGATAGTGCCCAGCGATCAGCTGACCGGTGTCGATGGCGACTGCTCCTGACACATTCTCCGGGTGATGGTGGCGCTACGCGGCCTGACAGGTCCCGCGCACCCGATCGAGTGTAGCGGGCGGCGGTTTCGGCTCCCCGTCAGCTCGCCGGTGCGGAGGCGGGCAATTCTTCCTCGTCGCTCGGATCGGGCACCGGCAGGGCTTTGCGCCGGAAGACCTTCACCAGTCCGATGGCCCCCGCCGCGGCGAACACGGCGTAACAGATCAGCAGGGCGGGCGGTGTTTCCCCGGTCAGCGCGTCGCCGAGGACGACGACCGCGACCGTCCCCGGGAGGCTGCCGAGCGCGGTCCCGATCAGATACGGGGCGAAACGGACCGATGACACTCCGCACAGGTAACTGAACGGAGCGAACGGCACCATCGGGATCAGCCGTAAGGAGGTGATCGCCAGGACGCCGCCGTCCGAAAGCCGCTCGTTGACCGCGCGGACCTTCGCCCGGTGCAGGTGCCGGGTGACCAGATCGCGGCCGAGTGCCCTCGAAAGAGCGAACGAGAGCGCGGACGCGACCGTGGTCGCCAGGATGCCGACGACGATGCCCGTGGTGGCGCCGAGCAGCAGCCCGCCCGCCAGGTTGAACACGGTGCGCGGGATCGGCGCCACGGTGAGCACCGAATAGGCCAGGAAGAAGACCAGGGGAGTGGCGGGGCCGGTCTCGGCCGCCCAGGCCCGCAGCCCGGCCGGACTCGGGATCGGCAGCAGGACCGCGGCCGCCACGAAGAGGGCGAGCACGGTGAGCGCGAGGATTAATTTGGTACGGCCGGACACCGCCTCAACCGTACCGTGTCCGCTGTGATCGACACCGAGGCGCTGCGGACGCAGCCCGAACTCACCGGCGAGAACGTCGTGCTCACCCAGCTCGACGAGTCGTACTTCGAGACCGGCTGGGAGGCCCTGCGGGAACCGGAAAGCCGCAGGCTGACCGGCACGCACACCGAGTTCACCCCCGAACAGGTCCGGACCTGGCTGGCCGGACGGCCGGGCCTGGACGATCGCGCGGATTACGCGATCGTGCGCAAGACCGATCGCGCGCACATCGGCGACCTGGCGCTCACCGACATCGACAAGGACAACCGCTCCGCGTCGTTCCGCATCGCGCTGAACGGCCCGGAGTTCTACGGCAAGGGCTACGGCACCGAGGCGACCGGGCTGCTCCTGGGCTACGCGTTCGACGTCGTCGGTCTGCACCGCGTCTCGCTCGAAGTCTTCGACTACAACCCGCGTGCCCGCCGGGCCTACGAGAAGGCCGGGTTCGTCCGCGAGGGGCTTCAGCGACAGGCGCTGTGGTGGGACGGCGAGTGGCATGACGTCATCACGATGGCCGTTCTGGCGACGGATCCCCGGCCCTGATCGGCGATACGGTGTCCGCATGCCCAAGAACGGTGAGCCGATCGAGGTCGAAGCGGGCGGGCGCAAGGTCCGCGTGTCCAGCCCGGACAAGGTGTACTTCCCGGCAAGGGGGATCACGAAGCGCCAGGTCGTGGAGCACTACGTCGCCGTCGGTGAGCCGTTGCTGCGTGCGATCGGGGAGCGGCCGACGACGCTGAAGCGGTACGTCGACGGCGTCGAGGGCGAGTGGTTCTACGCCAAGCGCGTGCCGAAGGGCGCCCCGGAGTGGGTGGAGACCGCGAAGATCACCTTCCCGTCGGGCCGGACCGCCGACGAGGTCTGCCCGACCGAGCCCGCCGTGTTCGCCTGGGCGGCGAACCTGGGCACCTTCGACTTCCACCCGTGGCCGGTGCGGCGGCCCGACGTCGACCACCCCGACGAACTCCGCATCGACGTGGACCCGCCGGACGAGGCGGGCTTCGCCGACGCGGTCGAGGTCGCGGGCGTGGTGCGCGAGGTGCTCGACTCGGCGGGGCTGGTCGGTTACCCGAAGACCTCGGGCGGCCGCGGCGTGCACGTCCTGGTGCGGATCCGGCCGGAGTGGGACTTCATCGACGTTCGGCACGCGGTGATCGCGCTGGGCCGCGAGGTCGAGCGCCGGATCCCGGACAAGGCGACCATCGCGTGGTGGAAGGAAGAACGCGGCGGCCGGGTCTTCATCGACTACAACCAGGCGGCCCGCGATCGCACGGTGGCGTCGTCCTGGTCGGTCCGCGGCACCCCGCGGGCGACGGTGTCGACGCCGCTCACCTGGGATCTGCTGACCGAAGTGGACCCGGACGACTTCGACGTCCTCACCGCGGGCGCGTTCTACGCCGAGCGCGGCGACCTCCACGCGCCGATGGACGAGCAGGCGTTCGGCATCGAGACGCTGCTGGAGTGGTACGCGCGGGACGAGCGCGACCACGGCCTCGGTGAGATGCCGTATCCGCCGGACTACCCGAAGATGCCCGGCGAGCCGAAGCGCGTCCAGCCGAGCAAGGCGCGGGACGACACTTAGCACGCATCAAGTGACGACGCGTGCGGCGTCGGTGACGAATTCACGTTTTTCCTTCGTTCTTGCTCGCGGAGTGATTGCGCTTTCGTGTCGATCCAGAAACCAGTCACAGCTGGGCGGTGGATCGATACGAGACTGTGTGACGCGCGGGACCCGGTCGTAACGCCGGGCCTCCTGCCAGCGACATTTCCCTCCGAACACTAGGCTGGGGGAGGACGAAGGAGTACCCGTGGACGACCTGATCGCCTTTCTCGCCGCGCGTGTGGGGCAACGCCAGGCGTTGATCATGCAGGCGGTCAAGAAAACCGAGATCAACGAATCGCTCACCCGCGGTGAGACCAAGGTCGTCATCGAAAAGAAGATCCGTTCGCTCAACGACCTCGAACTCGACACGGTCAATCAGATGATCAACGAGATCGAGGCGACCCGGCGGCTCCTGCAGGCGCACCGCACCACGGTCTCGGAGAAGGTGCCCGGTTTTCCCTTGTACGGCAACGAGTACTGGTGCGAGACGTGCCATGTGCCCGCCGACGAGGCCGGGACGAACTGGTGCCTGACCCTCCGGCTGCTGGCCCTGCCGCACGCCGACCACCCGGACTACAGCGAGCGCTGGCGCCCCTGAGCGGGGAATGCCCGCCGGGTCCGGCCGCGTTGACCCGAGGGTGATCACGCTTTCGGTACTGGACCGGTCCCCGACCCGCCGCGGCGGCGACGCGCCCCGCGCCCTGCGGGACACGGTCGCCTTCGCGCGGGACATCGAAGCGCTCGGCTATCACCGGTTCTGGGTGTCGGAACATCACAGCGTGCCCGGTGTCGCCGGTTCGGCGCCCACGGTGCTGGCGGCCGCCGTCGCTTCGGCGACCGGACGGATCCGGGTCGGCACCGGCGGTGTGATGCTGCCGAACCACCGGCCGCTCGTGGTCGCGGAACAGTTCGGCGTGCTCGAATCCCTTTTCCCCGGCCGGATCGACATGGGGCTGGGCCGGTCGGTGGGGTTCACCGGCGGGGTCCGGCAGGCGCTCGGGCACGAGAAGGACGACGCCGATCGCTTCGGCGACCAGGTTCGCGAACTGCTGGGCTTCCTCGCGGGCGACCAGACGACCTTCCCGGGTGTGCACGCCATTCCCGCGGAAGGCTTGCGCGTGCCCGCGTTCCTCCTGGCGACCGGTGCCGGGGCGCGCCTGGCCGCGGAACTGGGGCTGCCGCTGGTGATCGCGCCGGTCCGTGGTGTGGAGCCGATGCTCGAAGCCATCGAGGGATACCGCTCCGGATTCCGCCCCTCCGCACAGGCTTCGCGGCCGTATGTCGTGGTGTCGACGGCGATCGCGGTCGCCGAGACGGCCGAACGGGCCCGGCGGCTGCTGATTCCGGAAGCGTGGTCGACCGTCTACTCGCGGACGCACGGTGTCTTCCCGCCGTTGTCGCCGGTGGACGAGATCCTCGCCGGGCCGCTGTCGGACCGGGACCGGGAACGGCTGGACCGGGCGCTCGACGGTCAGCTCGCCGGCACCCCGGACGAGGTGGGCGACTGGCTGGCCGATCTCGTCGCCAAGACCGGCGCCGACGAGATCCTGGTGACCACCAGTACTTTCGACCAGGCGGAGCGGCTGGATTCCTATCGCGCGCTGGCCGAGGTCGCCGGCCTTCGCAGCCTGGCGGCCGTCTCCTGACCTGCCCGCATCCAGAGGACTAAATGCGGGAGGGGAACCCTAAAGGCGCAACAGGAGCTGGGTGAGGATGCGCTGCGCGGGGTCGTCCAGGTCGATCCCGGACACCTCGCCGGCGCGGCGCACCCGGTAGCGGACCGTGTTCGGGTGGATGTTCAGCTCGCGCGCCGCCTTCCGGACGTCACCGAAGGCGTCGAGGTACGCGAGGACGGCGGGCACCAGGATGCCGCCGTGTTCGGCGTCGTGGGCGACCAGATCGGTCAGCCGCGGATCGCGGATCCTCGGCTGCTCGCCGAGGAACGCGAGCACCTCCGAGAGCAGGACCTCGGCACGGACGTCGGCCAGCGAGGCGACGTCCGCGGTCCCGTGCCCGCGCGCCATCGTCGCCAGCACGCGGTCCGCGTCGCCGCGCGAGGCCGCCGCGTCGGACAGGCTGGGGACCACCCCGCCCAGCGCGGCACGCACCCGGACGTCGAGATGCCGTTGTGCCGTGCCGGCGATTTCCTTGGCCAGCGCCAGGATCCGCGGTTCGGCGTGCTCGGGGAGGTCGGGCAGCAGCGCGTAGACCCGGCCGCCGATCACGCTCACCAGCGCGCTCCGCCGGTACGCGGCCGTGTGCACGGTGATCAGGTGCACCAGCTCCGCGCGCCGGAGCTGCCGGTCGGTCGCGGCCCGGTCGCGGGGGAGGGAGAACGCCAGCACCATGGCCGGTTTCCCGGGATCCGCGCCGATGTCGTCGGCGACGGACTCGGCGTCGAGACGGCCGTCGAGCAGTCCCGCCAGGAGATCCTCGCGCAGCCGGAGCTCCGGGCTGGGCAGTGTCCGGTGCCGGATCAGCTGCGGCGCGAGCGCGCGGCTGGCACCGAGCAAGGCGACCTCCGCGCTTTCGGTGAGCGGATGCGCGCCCTCCTGGACCCAGATCGTGCCCAGCGGCTGCGATCCGGCGTGGATCCCGGCCGCGATCCGCCGCCGGATGCCGAGATCGGGCCGCTCGTCGATGCGGACGATGCCCTCACCGGCGCGAAGGCGCTGGTACACGCCCCATTCGCGCAGCATCGCGAGGTAGCGTTCCGGGCCTTCGCGGCCGAGGATCGATAGCCTGCGGAGCTCGTCCACCTCGTCGCCCGCCCGCGAATAGGCCAGCACGCGGCTCGCGGTGTCCTCGATGCTGACCAGGCCGCCGGTCAGCGTCGCGATGGTCTGCGCGAGCGAGAACAGATCGCCCAGCACCTCGCCGTGATCCGCTTCGCCACCCGCGCGGGCCGCGTCGACGACGCCCCTGGCCAGGGCTTCGACCTGCTCCCAGCGTGCCTCGTGGCCGACCTCGATCAGCGCGACCCCCGCGTCGGTCGCGACGTTCACGACGGCCATGCCGTTCTTCACCGCGACGGCGGCCGCCCCGGACCGCGCCGCCGCCCGGATCGCGCCCGCGGCCGACCGCCCGCGGGCCCCGATCACCAGAACGAGATCACCCGGATGGGCGTCGGGCGGATCCTCCGGATCGTGGATGACGACGTCCTCCACGCCGACGCCGAGCCCGCCCGGGGCCGTGAGCACCCTGACCAGCGGTTCCCCGAGCGTCGCGAGGACATGCCTAAGGGAGGCGCCAGGGGTCGTCTGAGTAGTCGTCTTGATCACCGGTTAAGCCGATCGGACAAGATGGTCACCCTGATTCTAGCCAGTCGGACAATCCTTCAGCGGGCCGTCAGGTCTACCGTTCGGGATGAGACCTCTACCCGGCGAAGTGCAGTCAGGAGCAGTCAGTGGACGCCGTGACCCAGACCCCCGCCCCGAAGAACGAGCCGGTGCTGAACTACGCACCGGGCAGCGCTGAGCGCGCTGAACTCGAGGGCGCGCTCAAGTCGCTGGGCAACGCCGACCCCATCGACATCACCGCGACGATCGGTGGTGAGCAGCGCAAGGGCGGCGGCGAGAAGATCGAGGTCGTCCAGCCGCACAACCACAAGGCCGTGCTGGGCGTCATCCACAGCGCGACCGCGCAGGACACCCACGACGCGATCGCCGCCGCGAAGGCCGCCGCCCCCGGCTGGCGCGCGCTGTCCTTCGACGACCGCGCCGCGATCATCCTGCGCGCCGCCGACCTGCTGGCCGGCCCGTGGCGCGCCAAGCTGAACGCCGCCACCATGCTCGGCCAGTCGAAGACCGCCTTCCAGGCCGAGATCGACTCCGCCTGCGAGCTGATCGACTTCTGGCGGTTCAACGTCGCGTTCGGCCGTCAGATCCTCGCCGAACAGCCGGTCAGCTCGCCCGGTATCTGGAACCGGATGGAGCACCGCCCGCTCGAGGGCTTCGTGTACGCCATCACCCCGTTCAACTTCACCGCGATCTCCGGCAACCTGCCGACCGCGCCCGCGCTGATGGGCAACGTCGTGCTGTGGAAGCCGTCGCCGACGCAGAGCTACGCCGCGCACATGCTGATGCGCCTGCTCGAAGAGGCCGGCATGCCGCCGGGCGTCATCAACCTGCTCCCGGGTGACGGCAAGGCCGTCTCCGAGGTCGCCCTGACGCACCGCGACCTGGCCGGCATCCACTTCACCGGTTCCACCGCGACCTTCCAACACCTGTGGGCCACCGTCGGCGCCAACATCTCCGGCTACCGCACGTACCCGCGCCTGGTCGGCGAGACCGGCGGCAAGGACTTCGTGCTCGCGCACGCCTCCGCCGACGTCGACGTCCTGCGCACCGCGCTGATCCGCGGCGCCTTCGAGTACCAGGGCCAGAAGTGCTCGGCCGCGTCCCGCGCCTACGTCCCGCGTTCGCTCTGGGCGAGCCTCAAGGACGAGCTGGTCTCCGAGACCGAGGCCATCACCTACGGCGACGTCACCGACCTGGACAACTTCGGTGGCGCCGTGATCGACCGCCGCGCCTTCGACAAGCACGCGGCCGTGCTGAAGAGCGCCGCCGAAGACCCCGAGATCGACGTCATCGCCGGCGGCACCGCCGACGACAGCGTCGGCTACTTCGTGCGCCCGACGATCCTGGTGTCGGACAACCCGGACCACGAGATTTTCCGCACCGAGTACTTCGGCCCGATCCTCGCGCTGCACGTCTACGACGACAGCACCGACACGGGCTTCGACGACGTCCTGAAGCTGGTCGACGAGACCGCCGACTACGCGCTCACCGGCGCGGTCATCGCGAACGACCGCACGGCCGTCGCGAAGGCGTCCGAGGCGCTGCGCTTCGCCGCCGGCAACTTCTACGTCAACGACAAGCCGACCGGCGCGGTCGTCGGCCAGCAGCCCTTCGGCGGTGCCCGCGCGTCCGGCACCAACGACAAGGCCGGTTCGGTGTTCAACCTGCTCCGCTGGACGAGCCCGCGCTCGGTCAAGGAGACCTTCGTTCCGCCCACCAGCGTCCGCTACCCCCACCAGGGCTGAGTTCTCCAGGAGTCCGTGATGTTGCGTGCCCCGTTGCTCGCCGCCGCTCGATCCCAGCGGATGCGCAAGCTGGTCGAGGTCGTCCCCGCCACCCGATCGGTGGTCAGCCGGTTCGTCGCCGGCGCGAAGACGCCCGACGCCGCCCGGGTGGTCCGCGAACTGGCCGACCAGGGCCTCCGGGTCACCCTCGACCACCTCGGCGAGGACACCACCGATGCCGAGCAGGCCGCGACCACGGTCCGCGCCTACGAGGAACTGCTGACCGCGCTGGCGGCCGACGGCCTCGCGTTCGGCGCGGACGTCTCGGTGAAGCTGTCGGCGGTCGGGCAGTTCCTCCCCGTCGACGGGGAGAAGGTCGCGCTGGAGAACGCCCGCAAGATCTGCGCGGCGGCCGAAGCGGTCGGTGCCACGGTGACCCTCGACATGGAGGACCACACCACCACCGACTCGACGCTGGGCATCCTCAAGGAGCTGCGCACCGAGTACCCCTGGGTCGGCGCGGTGCTGCAGGCCTACCTGCGGCGCACCGAGCAGGACTGCCGCGACCTGGCGGCCGAGGGTTCCCGCGTCCGGCTGTGCAAGGGTGCGTACGCCGAACCCGAGGAGGTCGCGTTCCAGGACAAGTCCGAAGTGGACAGGTCCTACGTGCGCTGCCTGAAGATCCTCATGCAGGGCAAGGGTTATCCGATGGTCGCCTCGCACGACCCGCGGATGATCGCGATCGCCGAGAAGCTTGCGGCCGACGCGGGCCGCAAGGCGGACGACCACGAATTCCAGATGCTGTACGGGATCCGTCCCGAAGAGCAGCGCCGGATCGCGGGCGACGGCAAGACGATGCGCGTCTACGTCCCCTACGGCGACGAATGGTACGGCTATTTCATGCGCAGGCTGGCGGAACGCCCGGCGAACCTGGCGTTCTTCCTGCGCGGACTCGCCACCCGGGGCTGACCCGCTCCCCGGTGGCACTGTTCCGCTGAAAGACAAAGGCGCCCTTCCCGGCGAAACCCGCCGGGAAGGGCGCCTTCTCCATGCTCGTCAGGCCTCCTGGGCCTCTTCCTTGAGCTTGTCCATGTCGACGTCGCGCGCCTGCTGGATGAGGTCTTCGAGCGTCTTCTCGGGCAGCGCGCCCGGCTGCGCGTAGATCACCGTCTTGTCGCGGATCACCGCGAGGGTGGGGATCGAACGCACGTCGAAGGCGGCGGCCAGCTGCTGCTCGGCCTCGGTGTCGACGCTCGCGAAGACGATGTCGTCGTGGTTGCCCGACACCTTCTCGTAGGTCGGCGCGAACTGGCGGCACGGCATGCACCAGTCCGCCCAGAAGTCGATGATCACGAAGTCGTTCTCCGACACGACCTGATCGAAGTTGGCGGCGGTCAGCTCCACAGTGCTCATGTCCGGCGTAACGAATCGGGCGCTACGCGCATTCCCGCGAGTGCGCGTAGCGTCTCGGATGGAGCAACCCACGTTTCGCAGGAGGCGCAGATGGCCGACGGGGACATCCTCAGCCGGATCGACGAGCTGGTCAGCGAGGAGCACGAACTCCGTTCGCGGGCGATCGGCACCGGGCTGAGCTCGGACGACCGGTCCCGGCTCGCGAGTGTGGAACAGCAGCTGGACCAGTGCTGGGACCTGCTGCGGCAGCGGCGGGCGCGGGTGGAGTTCGACGACGACCCGGACCAGGCCACGGCGCGGCCGATCTCCGAGGTGGAGTCTTACCGGCAGTAGAGGCCGACGGGGCTCAGGCCGGGCAGAGGGTCCCGTCGACGGGCACCTTCCCGTCGATCAGGAAGGCCCGCGTCGCGTCCGTGACACACGGCGAGAGGCTCAGCGCGCCGTGCCCCGCACCCTGCCAGGTGATCGTCACCGCGCTCGGCATCTGGTCGGCCGCCCGGCCGGTTCCCTGCTCCGGCGTGACCGGGTCGGTCGCGGTGCCCGCGACGAGCATCGGCGGGGCGCCCGGCGCTCCCGCGGGCGGAAGCGGTTCGCGGCGCACCGGCCACGGGCTGCACCAGGCCAGCTGTTGCGCGGCGAAGACACCGAACTGCGGGTACTTGTCGCGCAGGGCCGTGGTCGCGCGCGTGAGCTCCTCGGCCGAGAGCCGGGTCGCGCTGTCGTTGCATTTGGTCGCCAGCGTGCCGTCCAGCCGAGACGGCCGTGCCTTGGTGTCCTTCAGCACCGGCTCGGCGAACGCGGCCAGCGGCGTGACGTCGCCGTTCTGCGCGGTCTTGAGCGCCTCGGCGAGTTCCACCCAGCGCGAGCGCTGCGCGAGCCCGGAGTAGATGGCGTACAGCGCGATCCCCGGGGTGATCTCCTCGCCGTCGGTGGTCGTCTCGGACGCCGACCGGAGCCGGTCCGCGACGGCGGACACCGCCGAGCGGGCGTCGCCGATCGGGCAGCCCCGCGCGATGCAGTCGGCGCCGAACGCGTCGAGGGTCGCCTGCGCGCTCGCGGCGATCGATTCCTGCGTGGCGGCCGCGTCGGGAGCCGGGTCGGGCAGCCCGTCGAGCATGACCCGGCCGACCTGGGCCGGGAACCGCACGGCGTATTCGGCGAGGACCTTCGAGCCGTCGCCGCGGCCCAGCGCGTGCAGTTTGTCCAGCCCCAGTTGCTCCCGGAGTTCTTCGAGGTCGCCCGCCGCCCGCCAGCTGTCCATCGCGACCTGCGCGTCGTCCAGTTCGATGGCGCACTGCTGCCCGGCCCGGCGCGCTGCGTCGACGACGCCTTCGAGGTCGGCGGCGGCCGGATCGGCGCCGAGCAGGTCGGTGCGGATCTCCGCCGGGATGCACTGCACCGGCATCGACGTCCCCGTCCCGCGCCGGTCGACGCCGATCAGCGAGAACTTTTGCAGGAACTCGGGCGGCAGCGTCGCGGCCAGCCGCGCGGCGTACAGCGACCCCGGCTCCCCGTCGACGTCGTTGACCACGACGAGCGGGATCGGCCCGCCCTCGGTCTTGACCACCGACAGCCGCGAGAGCCCGCGACCGGGCAGATCCGGCGCGTCGAGCGTCGTGGGCACCCTGGCGCAGGAGAACTTCAGCGTGTCCGGCACGGATGGCTGCCCCAACCGCTGGCGGGTCGCTTCGTCGCAGTCTTCCCATTTGATCGACGGCGACCGCGGCTCGGCGAGCGGCGGCAGCGGGACCTGCTGGGCCGTCGTCGAACCGCCGGGATCCGGCTTGCCGTCGTTGTCGATCACCGCCGGCCGCACCGACGGCCCGGCCGTGCAGCCCGCGAGCACGGCCGTCACCACGGTGGTCGTCAGGAACAGCCGTGGCGTGCGGCGGGCGGTGCTCACGGGCTGGTCCTCACTTCCAAGGCATGACAAAGCTCGGAACAGAGCTTCGCAGGTCGGATGTCAGGACACGGTTAGCGGGTGCGTTTCACCTCGCCGCGGAACACCGCGTCCAGGTCGTAGCGGGCGACCTCCTCGAGCTGGGCGTAGGTGCAGGAGGACGGCTCGCGATCGGGACGCCAGCGTTTGAACTGCGCGGTGTGCCGGAACCGCGACGGATATCCGGCCTCCGTGTGCTCGTAGCCGACCTCGACCACCTTCTCCAGCTTCAGCGGTACCCACGGGGCTTCCTTGGACTTCCATCGGGTGATTCCGCCGGGGATCCGCTGGTTCTCCCGCACGTTGTCACCCAGCCAGGGGTGATCGGCGCCGTCGGTGATCAGCGGGGCCAGCTCCTCGGCCAGCTCACGCCGCCGGGTGACCGGGAACGACCCGACGACGCCGGGGTGGTGCAGCACGCCGTCCTCGTCGTAGAGCCCGAGCAGGAACGAGCCGACCATCTCACCCGGCTCGCCGTCGACGTGCCAGCGCAGGCCGGCGAGCACGCAGTCGGCGGTTCGGGAGTGCTTGTACTTCAGCAGCACCCGTTTGCCGGGCGTGTACGGCTCGTCGAGCGGTTTGCCGATGACACCGTCGAGCCCCGCTCCCTCGAACAGTTCGAACCAGTGCCGCGCGATCGCCGGATCCGCGGTGGCCGGGGTCAGGTGGACGCCGTCGGAGGCCAGTTTCTCCAGCCGTTCCCGCCGCTTCGACGTCGGCTCGTCCAGAAAGGACTCGGCGCCCAGCGCCAGCAGATCGAAGGCGACGAACTCCGCCGGCGTCTGTTCCGCCAGCAGCTTGATGCGGCTTTCGGCGGGGTGGACCCGGTCGGTGAGCGCGTCGAAGTCCAGCTTCCCGCCCCGGGCGACCACCAGTTCGCCGTCGAGCACGATCCGCTCGGGCAACGCCGCCTTCAGCCGCTCCACGACCTCGGGGAAGTACCGGTTGAGCGGTTTCTCCGACCGCGACTGCAAGGTCAGCTCGTCGCCGTCGCGGAACACCAGGCAGCGGTACCCGTCCCATTTCGGCTCGAACAGCAGCCCGCCGGAATCGGGGATCGCCTTCGCCGGTTTGGCGAGCATCGGTTTGATCGGCGGCGTCAAGGGAAGCGACATGACGGTCATTCTCGCCGTACGGGCGCGGTCAGCGCACCCGTTGCGGTGAGGTCGTGTCGAGCTCGATCCGGACGGCGGTCGGCAGCACGTCCACCCCGAGCGACTCCCGCGCGCGGGCCAGCACGGTGTGGTCGAGCTGCTCCCAGACCCGTTTCAGGTCGGTGCCCTCGACGAGCCACAGCGTGATCCGCAACGCGGGGTTCTCCTTGTCGCCGACCGCGCGGACCCGGGCCCGCCCGACCCCGTCGACGATTTCGGCGTCGGCGCGGACGGCCTCGGAGATGGCCGAGGAGGTCACCACGAGGTCGTCGCCGAGATCGAGGTCCGGACGGCCCTCCGGGCGCAGCGACCGGAAGAACCACCACAGTCCCAGCCACAGCAGGAGAACGCCGAGCACGATGGCGCCGATCCGGGAGGCGAGCGCGTGCCGCGACAGCCAGTCGAGGGCGATGGGGTCCACGAGTGGCCGGTCGGCCCGGTGTGTGCCGAGCCAGCCCGCGCCCACCACGATCACCGCCGCCCCGCCGAGCAGCGCGAGGAGTCCGATGAGGACGGTCAGGGTCCGTTCCGTGCCGGTGGACCGGCCGAGTGCCTTGGCGGAGACCGAACGGGTCATCGGCGATCCTTCGGGGAGTCGACGACGACCGACACCTTCGGCCGCCGCGCCAACGGGACGTCGTCGAGCAGACCGGACACCGTCTGCAGCAGCCGCGGCCGCAGCTCGCCTTCGGTTTCCAGCCTGCTCGTCGCGCGGACACGGATCTTCTTGGCGGTGGCCGTGACCTTCGCGCCCGCGACGTTGTCCTGCGCGCGCACGGTCACCCCGACGAGCCTCGCCAGGGAACGCGGTGACGTGGTCACGCTGACCTCGTTCGCCGGATCGGTCAGCCGGATGGCGCGCCGCCCGGCCGAGGCCGCCGTGATGATCAGCAGCAGCCCCACGACCGCGACGGCGATCGCGAGATACCGGACCGTGGAAGCGTTCCAGGACTCTTCCGCGAGCCTGTCCCGCCAGTCGTCCCACGGCAGGAACAGCGGGCCCCGGCCCGGCCGCCACCAGCCCCAGCCGACCTCCAGTGCCAGCAGGACCCCGGCGGCGGCCAGCGCCAGCCCGATCAGGGCCGACAGCAGGCGGACGATCAAACGCATAGCCGTTCGCTCCTTCTAGCGGACGCGGGGCGCGATGTCGGGCAGGAGCGCGGAGACCTTCACCGAGATGTCCCGGACCTGGTACGAGGTGATCCGCTCGACCTCCTCGGTGACCCTGGCGCGCAGGTCGCCGACGATCCGCCGCACCGGCGCCGGATAGTGCAGCGCCACGTCGAGCACGAGGTCGACGTCGTTGCCCTCGCCGCCGACCTTCGCGCTCGTGCCGTGCGTCCCGAGCCCGAGCCCGGCGATCCGCCGCTCGGCGCGCGTGGTCCCGTCGACCTGGTCCGCCGCGTGCTGCGCGATCTTGCGGACCACGGACGGCGAGATGGTGAGGGTGCCGCGATCCTCAGGTTCGGGCGGGACGGTCATTTGTCGCGGCCCCGGCCGAACAGGTCGCCGAGGTCGAGTTCGCCGTCGAGCACGCGGCCGAGGACGAGGCCGATGACGCCGACGGCCAGTGTCACCAGGAACGCGGTGAAGCCCTGGGTCGCGGCGAGGCCGAGGATGAGGCCGGCGAGCAGGCCGGTCTGGGTCCCGTTCATCACTCGACCCGCGAGGACTCGGTCTCGCCGCCGTTCTCGTCGGGCAGGTGGATGTCGTTGACCGCGATGTTGACCTCGATCACCTCGAGGCCGGTGATCTGCTCGACCTGGCCGATCACGTTGCGGCGCACCGCGCGGGCGACGTCGACGATGCGGGCGCCGTACTCGACGACCACGTCGAGGTCGATGGCGGCCTGCTTCTCGCCGACCTCGACCGAGACGCCGGACGTGGTGACCGTGCCGGAACCGGGGATGCGCTCGCGGATCGCGCCGAAGGCCCGGGACACCCCGCCGCCCAGCGCGTGGATCCCGGTCACCTCGCGGGTGGCGAGACCGGCCACCTTCTGCACCACCACCGACGAGATCGTGGTCTTGCCGGCGGCTCCTTCCTCGTTGAGGGACGCCCCTGTCACCGGGGTGTCGGGCTTGCTCGCGCTCGGCTGCGCCATGAAGTTCGCTCCTTCTCGCACCGGTGCCGCGCGACCTGCGCGCGCGGCGGTCCCTACGCTCTCACCGACCAGGACACGCGCGCATGCCGAGCCGTCACGCGATGTCCCCCGGATGGGGTAATCAGTTCCGGGATCAGTCCGGATGGACGTCGACGACGTGGACGTTGATCGCGGGCGGTGCGGAGCCGAGCTGCCCGGTCAGGGCCGCGCTGACCCGGTGGCGCAACAGGTCCGCGACGGCCGCTTCGACGCCGAACCGGATCGTCACCAGCACCTGGAGCACGTCCTCTTCGAGCGCGACGGCGGCGATGTGCACCCCGCCGAGCTCGCGGCCGATCTCGGCGGCGAGGCTTCTGGTCATCAGCACCAGCGCCCGTTCCGACACCTGGGTCTTGCCGCCCGAGGAGGGCAGGTCGAGCGGTGCGGTGGTATGCCTGCCGCGGGCGCCGCCGACCGAGCGGAGCACCCGCTCGACCAGTCCCGGCGGCGTCGGCACCGGACGGCTCGCGGCGGCGCGCACCTGCTGCCACCGGGGGTCGTCGCGCGGATCCTCGCTCATCACCGTTCCCCGGGTCGGAAGTTGTCGCCGAGTTTCGCCAGCAGCGCCACCCTCGCGCGGTGCAGGCGGGCACGCAGAGCGGGCACGCTGACTTCGAGCACCTCGGCCACCTCGTCGTAGGTCAACCCTTCGAATTCTCGCAGAATCAGCGGGATCCGCTGGCCGACGTCCAGTTCGGCGATCGCGCGCAACACCCGGCCGACCTGCTCGGCGCTCTCCACGTGACCCTCCGGACCAGGCACGACACCCGCGTCGCCCTCGTCGAGGGGCACGGTCGGTTTCCGGCGCCGGACCACGCCGAGCGCACCGTTCGTCGTCACCCGGTAGAGCCAGGTCGACACCGCCGCTTCGAACCGGAAACCGGGCAGCGCGCGCCACGCGGAGAGCCAGGCCTCCTGGACGACGTCCTCGGCCTCGGACGAGCTGCCGGTGATCCGCAGGGCGACCCGGTACATCCTGGCCGTGTGCCGCCGGACCAGGGTGTCGAAGGCACCGTGGTCCCCGGCGGCGGCCCTGGCCACCAGTTCCTCGTCCGGAACCGGCGCGGCCTCGCTCACCCGCCCTCCCGGCGGTAGCGCAGCATGGTGAAGCCGTCTTCGACGAGCACGGACGCGAGCTCCATCCGCCGCGGTTCCGGGGCCGGGTGGCCGCGAACGATCCGGCTCTCGCCCGCTCCCGCCAGCAGCGGGGCGACGGTGAGGCACAGCTGGTCGACGAGGTCGGCGGCGATCAGGTCGGCGAAGAGCGCCGGCCCGCCTTCGCAGTCGACCCGGCGCAGCCCGCGCTCGCCGAGCAGCGCGAGCGCACGGTGGAGGTCGACGTCGTCGGTCCCCGCGACGAGCACTTCGGCACCCGCGCGCTCCAAGTCGGCGCGAGGCGCCTTCTCGGTGGTGATGACGATCGGCGGGACCTTGGTGTCGGTGAACAGCGGGCCCTCGGGATCGAGTTCACCGGATCGGGTCACCACCGCGATCGGGGGGACCTCGGAAAGTCCGAGCGCGACCCGGCGGGCGGCGCGTTCGGGAGAGACGCGCGCGCCGCGGTAGCCCTCGGCGCGCGCCGTGCCCGCGCCGACCAGGATCACGTCGGCGAGCAGCCGTCCCGTCAGGAAGATCCGCTTGTCGGCGGGGTGGGAAAGCCCCTCGGACAGCTCGTCGACCGCCGCCGCACCGTCCGCGGAGCTGACGAAGTTGACCTGGACCCAGGGACGGTCCAGGTCCTGCGGATACCCATAGAGCCGCTCGAGGTGGGCATCGGAGACGGCATCGCCCGGTGTCGTTGGCCACAAAAGCTGCACACCGACATCCCAGCACGCGCCCGACGACACCGCTGAGCGGGGGATACGCCCGGTCAGGGAGGGTGAACCCGCCACGCCGGTGCCGTTACGCTCGGCGAATGCCCGCCCGCCTGATCGATCGCCGTCCGGAGCTGTCCGCCGACGAGCTGATCACCGCGCTCGTCCCGCCGCCGAGGTTCGACGCGGTCCGGTTCTCCACGTACGTGCCCAACCCGGACGAGCCGAGCCAGGCCGAGGCCGTCGTCACCTGTGGCGCGTTCGCGAAACGCGTGGCAGAGGCGTCGAACCGGAAGCCGAAGTCGAAGCTGCGCGCGTTCTTCGGCGGCGGGGACGAGACGCCGTCCGGGCCGATGGGGCTCTATCTCGACGGCGGTTTCGGCGTCGGCAAGACCCACCTGCTCGCCTCGACCTGGCACGAGACGCCGTCGCCCAAGGCGTACGGCACGTTCGTGGAGCTGACCCACCTCGTCGGCGCGCTGGGGTTCGCCGAGGCGGTGCGGCGGCTGTCCGAGCACCGGTTCCTGGCGATCGACGAGTTCGAGCTCGACGACCCGGGTGACACCATGCTCGTCACGCGGCTGCTGCAGGAGCTGATCTCGGCCGGGGTGTTCGTCGCGGCGACGTCCAACACGCTGCCGGACAAACTCGGCGAGGGCCGGTTCGCCGCCGCGGACTTCCTGCGCGAGATCCAGTCGCTGTCCGCCCGGTTCGGCGTCTGCCGCGTCGACGGCCCGGACTACCGCCATCGCGGCCTGCCGGACGCCCCGCCGCCCGCGAGCCCCGAGGCGCTGGAAGCCTCCGCCGCCGCGCATCCGGAGTCCACTGTGGACGATTTCGACGCGTTGTGCGAGCACCTGGGCGGCCTGCACCCTTCGCGCTACGGGAGGCTTCTCGACGGCGTGACGCGGGTGCACCTGCGCGACATCCACCCGGTGCCGGACCAGAACGTCGGACTGCGGCTGGTCGCCTTCGCCGACCGGCTCTACGACCGCGCGATCCCGCTGGTGGTCTCGGGCGAGCCGGTGCCGGAGCTGTTCACCGAGGAGATGGTGAACGGCGGCTACCGCAAGAAGTACCTGCGCGCCGTCAGCCGTCTGACGGCACTGGCGCGCGACGCCGTGCAGCCCAGCTGAGCAGCACCCACGTCGCGCACACGGTCGCGACGGCGAAGAGCGTGCCGCCCACGACGTCGGTCAGGTAGTGGTAGCCGAGGCCGAGCATGCCGATCGTGACCCCGCAGAGCACCACGGCGCCCACCGTCGCGATGACCGCCGTCGCGACGCCGGGGCGGGCGAGCAGGACGAGGACCGTCAGCACCGCGACCAGCGCGACGGTGTGCCCGCTCGGGTAGGCGAGATAGGTGTACTTCCAGCGGTCGAAGAGCGGTTTGAGCACCCAGGTGTTCGCGAGGATCGCGACGAGCGGGCCGGCGATCGTCAGCGCCGCTTCGAGCCTGCGCCGACCGATCAGGCAGAGGACGGCGGCGAGGACCGCGACCGGGATCAGGACGTAGGCCTCGGTCGGCAGCACCAGGAGCCGCAGGAGCGCGGTGTCGGGGCCGAACGACCGCTCCACCCACCTGACGGCGAGCTCGTCGGGGACGGACGCGCCTTCGCCGGAGACCAGCAAGCCGAGAACCACCATGATCACGGCGCAGGTCACCGCGACCGCCCCGTACGGCCCTCTTCCGCTCATCCGGCGAGATTACGTGACAGGTGATCAGTCACCATGCAGGGACGGCTCGCGAGGACGAAGGGGGCTTTCGATGCGGATCAGTGTGGTCGGTGGCGGCGTGATCGGGCTCAGCTGCGCGCACCGGCTGGCCGTGGCCGGGCACGACGTCACGGTGGTCACCGGCGCCCGGCCGGGGGAGACGACGTCGGCGGTCGCCGGTGGCGTGCTCTTCCCGCCGCTGGCGGCGAACTCCGACCGGGTCGACCGCTGGACCGCGACGAGCGTCGAGGAGTACCGCGCACTGGGCGCGCCCGGTGTCCGCATGGTCCGGGGGACGTACCTCGTCCCGCGCGAGGCGCCGCTGCCTTCGTGGGCGTTGTCGATGCCCGGCCTGGACCACGAACCCGGACGGCTCACCTTCACGACCGCACTGGTCGACACCCCGGTGTACCTCGCCTGGCTCGCCGGACAGGTCGCCGCGCTGGGCGTGCGCACCGAGTACCGCACCGTCTCCCGGCTGGACGACCTCGACGCGGACCTCGTCGTGAACGCCGCCGGGCTCGGTGGCGGGCGGCTCGCGGGGGACGGCACCGTGGTGCCGGTCGGCGGCCAGGTCGTCCATCTCGCCGACCCGGGACTGACCGAATGGATCGTCGACGGCTCCACGCCGGTGCTGCGGCACGTGATCCCGCACGGGCGGCACGTCGTCTGCGGCGGCACGCAGGAGCCGGGGCGTGACTCCGTCGAGCCGGACCCCGGGGTGACCGCCGACATCGTGCGACGGTGCCGGGAACTCGTGCCCGCGCTGGCCGACGCGCCCGTGCTGGGCGCGAAGGTGGGGCTGCGGCCGTTCCGGCCCGAGGTGCGGCTGGAGCGGGACGGCCGGGTCGTGCACTGCTACGGGCACGGGGGCGCGGGGATCACGGTGGCGTGGGGCTGCGCGGACGACGTCCTGGCCCTGGTGTGAGGCCCCGCATTTAGTCCTCTAAATGCGGGGCTGAAGTACACGAAGGGGTCCTTCACGGCGCTGGGCGCAAGGAAGGGGTCCTTCATGTACTCGGGAAAGTGTGAAGGTCGAGTTTCTCCGGCTGAGCCGAGGGAAGGGGGCCTTCACGGACTCACGTGCCTGCCCCCACCCCTCCGCATTTAGAGGACTAACTGCGTGCGAGTCAGAGGGCGGCGAAGGCAGCGAAGTCCGCTTCGGTCTGATCCGCGTATCGGATCGCGTAGGCACCGATAGCCTCGTCGAGGTCTTCGTCGTCCTCGAAGTAGCCCGCCAGCATCCGCGGATGCAGTGACCGCGCGTGCGCCCGTGCCAGCAACGCGCCGGCGAGGCGGCCGTAGTCGTCGAGGTGGTCCTTCTTCAGCCCCGCCGGGTCGATGTCGCCCTTGAGGTTCCGGAACTGCCGCACGATGTACGGCAGGCCGTCGATGGTCGTCCAGCCGAGCAGGATGTCCGTCTCGGCCTGCACGAGCCGCGCGCCTTCGACGATCCGCCGTCCCTCGTGCTCCGGGGCGGGCAGTCCGAGGAACGGCGCGAGCGCCGACGGGACGGCCTGTTTCACTTGCAGGACAAGGTCTTCGCCGGAGTTCCCGTGCAGCAGCGCCACGTAGCTGCGCAGCCCGACACTGCCGGTGCCGACCACCCGGAAGGCCACATCGGACACCCGGTACCGCGAGACCAGCGTCCGCCGCGACTCGCGCAGCGTGTCCACATAGGACATCAATCCGGCGACGATCGCTTCGGCGGTCGCGTCGTCGACGTGCGTGAGCACCGGCGGGTCTTCGACGAAGCGATGCCGTTCGAGGCCGGTCTCGTGGTCGTCGATCCGCCGGGTCCACTTCGCGGTGACCTTGGCGCTGGTGTTCTTCCGCGCCTTCTCGGCCGCTTCCTCGAAGTCGTCGACCAGGTCGTGCGCGCGAACCTTGCTCAGCACCGACGCGTCCGGCAGCGCGTTCCACGACCGCAGGAACGGCAGCTCCGCCAGCCCCCGGATGGTGCGCCGGTACGACTTCACCGCGTCTTCGGCGGCTTCACGGCAGCCCGATTCGCCGATACCGCCTTCGCGTCCGGCGAGCACGAGACTCGCCGCGAGCCGTTTGAGATCCCACTCCCACGGACCCGGCACGGATTCGTCGAAGTCGTTGATGTCCATGACGATCTGGCCTTCGGGCGTGCCGTACAGCCCGAAGTTCGCGGCGTGCGCGTCCCCGCACAGCTGCGCCGTCAGCCCGGACGACGGCGACCCTGCCAGATCGGCGGCCATCAGCCCGGCGGCCCCGCGGTAGAAGGTGAACGGCGACGCGAGCATGCGCTCGCGCCGCAGTTCCACCAGTTCCGGCAGGCGGCCTTCGTTGGTGCGCGCGAAGAACTCCGCCACGCTGGGCCGCCCCTCGCCCGCCGCCGCGTGGTCGTGCGCGGACGAGGGCGCCTCGTCCCGCAGCGCCTTACCCCTCGCGAACCAGTCCTCCGGCGACACCGATTCGGTGCCGACCAGCGGCCGCTCCACCCACTCCCGCTCGTCTCCCATGGACAGGCAACGTACAGCCCGCCCGAAAGGTTCACCGGGTCTTGACGACCTCCGTGATGGCGTCGATACCGCGGTCGAGCTCCTCACGGCTGATCACCAGCGGCGGCGCGATCCGCAGTGTGTGGTCGTGCGTCTCCTTGCACAGGACGCCGCGTTCGGCCAGCGCGGTGGACGCCTCCCGGCCCGTGGGCCCGCCGGGCGCGATGTCGATGCCCGCCCAGAGCCCGCGCCCGCGGACTTCGGCGAGCCCGTTGCCGACCAGTTCGCCGAGCCGCGAGTGCAGGTGGGCGCCCAGTTCCCGCGAGCGCTCCTGGAACTCGCCGGTCTTGAGCAACCCGACCACGGCCCGCCCGATCGCGCAGGCGACCGGGTTCCCGCCGAAGGTGGAGCCGTGTTCACCCGGCTGAAGGACCCCGAGCACGTCCTTGCCGCCGACCACGGCCGACACCGGCATGATCCCGCCGCCCAGCGCCTTGCCCAGGGTGTAGACGTCGGCGCGGACGCCTTCGTGGTCGAGCGCGAGGACGGTGCCGGTGCGGGCGAGACCGGACTGGATCTCGTCGGCGATCAGCAGCACGTTGTGCTCGTCGCAGAGCCGCCGGGCCTCGGCGAAGTAGCCGGCGGGCGGCACGATGACGCCCGCCTCGCCCTGCACCGGCTCCAGCAGGATCGCGGCGGTGCGCTCGGTGATGGCGTCGCGCAGCGCCGCGGCGTCGCCGTACTTGACCGTGACGAAGCCCGGGGTGAAGGGGCCGAAGTCGGCGCGCGCGGTCTCGTCGGTGGAGAAGGACACGATGGTCGTCGTGCGGCCGTGGAAGTTGGAGCCGGCGACGATGATCTCCGCGGTCCCGTCGGGGACGCCCTTGACCCGGTACGCCCACTTCCTGGCGATCTTCACCGCCGACTCGACGGCTTCGGCGCCGGAGTTCATCGGCAGTGTCATCTCGGTGCCGGTCAGCTCGGCGAGCTCCTTGCAGAACAGCCCGAGCTGGTCGTGGTGGAAGGCGCGCGAGGTCAGCGTCACCCGGCCGAACTGCTCGATCGCGGCGGCGATGAGCCCGGGGTGGCGGTGCCCGAAGTTCAGCGCGGAGTAGCCGGAGAGGAAGTCGAGGTAGGTCTTGCCCTCGACGTCGGTGACCGAGGCGCCTTCGGCGGTGGCGATCACCACCGGAAGCGGGTGGTAGTTGTGCGTGCTCCACTGCTCGTCGAGCGCGATGAAGTCGGCGGTCGTCATGCGTTCAGGTTAGATGCCCATCCGGCTGCTTTCATCCGGGAAACGTTGCTTTGACCCGTTGTTCATTGCGTATCGACTCCTTCGGGTGGCGAAATCGTGCATCGGCGTACTCGATCACCGGAGGCGCGGTGCGCGGAGCGCGGTTATCGTCGCCGGATGGCGAAAAAGGACACCGTCTCCGTCCGGGACACGCTGAGGATCGGCAAGGGCGGCGAGCGGCACCATCCGGGCTCGTTCCCGATCGGGCCGACCAAGAAGCCCAAGGGGCTCAAAGACCTCGCGGACGCTGGCGGCAGGCTCGCCGAGCTGCAGGAGGCGTTGTACGCGGAGGGCGTCGGCGGCGGGAACCGCAGCCTCCTGCTGGTCCTGCAGGGGATGGACACCTCCGGCAAGGGCGGCACCGTGGGCCACGTCCTCGGTCTCGTCAACCCGATGGGTGTGCGGTACGCCGGGTTCAAGAAGCCGACCGCGGCCGAGGCGCGCCACCACTACCTGTGGCGGATCCGCAAACAGCTCCCCGGACCGGGGCAGATCGGTGTCTTCGACCGCTCCCACTACGAGGACATCCTGGTGCCGCGCGTCCAGAAGCTGGTGCCCGCGGCGGAATGGCGCAAGCGCTACGCCGAGATCAACGCGTTCGAGAAGGAGCTGACCGACGCCGGCACGACGATCGTGAAGGTCTTCCTCGACATCTCGCCGGAGGAACAGCTGAAGCGCCTCAAGGCGAGGCTCGAGAATCCGGCGAAGTGGTGGAAGTACAACCCCGCGGACCTCGACGCGCGTGCCCAGTGGAACGACTACCAGAAGGCCTACGCCGACATCTTCGCCAAGACCTCCACGGCGGCCGCGCCCTGGTACGCCGTCCCGGCCGACCGCAAGTGGTACCGCAACTGGCTGGTCGCGCGGCTCCTGATCGAGACGATCGAGGAGATGGACCCGAAGTTCCCGCCGGCCGACTTCGACCCCGAGGCCGAACTGAAGAAGCTCGAAGGCGTTGGCGTCTCCGCTTGATCGTCTGAAAGAGTGCGGGACGTGACCGACAACAGCCTCGAAGATCTCCCGTTCCTCCGCCGTCAGGCCCGCACCCAGCGCTTCACCCTCGGCGCGCCGAAAGAGTTCAAGGTCGCCCCGGACGGTTCCCGCATCCTGTTCCTGCGGTCCGAGTCCGGTACCGACCCCCGGCACAGCCTGTGGTCGTTCGACGTCGCGTCGGGCGAGGAGACGAAGCTGGTAGACGCCGCTGAGCTGCTGCCCGGTGAAGAGGACCTGCCGCCGGAGGAACGTGCCCGCCGCGAGCGCAGCCGGGAGACTGGTGGCGGCGTGGTCGGCTACGCGGTCGACGACGCCTTCACCGTCGCCGCGTTCTCGCTCTCGGGCAAGCTCCACACCCTCGACCTGACCACCGGCGAGGTGTCGGTGCTGGTCGACGGCTCGGTCGTCGACCCGCGGCCCAGCCCGGACGGCACGCACGTCGCCTACGTCCGCGACCGTCGCCTGCGGGTGATCGACCGGGCCACCGGTGAAGACCGGCTGCTCGTAGAGGAGGCGGGTGACGACATCGCCTGGGGGCTCGCGGAGTTCATCGCGGCCGAGGAGATGGGCCGCACCCGCGGCTACTGGTGGTCGCCGGACGGAAAGAGTCTCCTGGTCGAGCGCTCGGACCGGGCAGCCGTGCCGCGCTGGACGATCGCCGACCCGGCGAACCCGCAGTCGGCGGCGAACGTCGTCGCGTATCCGGCGGCGGGCACCACGAACGCGGACGTGATGCTGGCCGTCCTCGGCCTCGACGGCTCCCGCGTCGACGTCGAGAAGACCGATTGGGAGTATCTGGCCGCGGTGCACTGGTCCGTCGCGGGCAAGCCGCTGCTGTCCGTGCAGTCGCGTGACCAGCGGAAACTCGAGATCCAGGCGGTCGACCCGGCGACCGGTTCGGTCGAGGTGCTGCACACCGAGACCGACGAGCACTGGGTCGAGCTCGCCGCGGGCGTCCCGGCGTGGACCACCGACGGCCGCCTGGTCCGCGAGAGCGCCGCCGACGGCGACCACCGGCTGGTCGTCGACGGCGTGGCCGTCACCCCGCCGGGGCTGCAGGTGCGCTCGATCCTGCACGTCGGCGACGAGGTGCTGTTCAGCGCGTCGGAGGCCGATCCGACGCAGATCCACGTCTTCCGCACGGAGGGCGGAGAGCTTCGTCGTCTGTCCACTGAGGATGGTGTACACGTCGGCTCCGGGACCGCCGCGCTGACCGTGCTCTCGTCGTGGACCCTGGAACGCAGCGGCCCGGTGGTGACCGTCGTGTCCGGCGAGAAGACCGTGGCGCGCATCGGTTCCTTCACCGTCGACCCCGACGTCGTGCCGAACCTGACCTGGCTGACGCTGGGGGAGCGGGGCCTGCGCGCCGCGCTGGTGCTGCCGACCGGGTACGAGGAGAGCGAAGGCAAGCTCCCGGTGCTGCTCGACCCGTACGGCGGCCCGCACGCCCAGCGCGTCCTGCAGACCCGCAACGCCTTCCTGACCCCGCAGTGGCTCGCGGACCAGGGCTTCGCGGTGCTGGTCGCCGACGGACGCGGGACACCCGGCCGGGGTTCGGCCTGGGAGAAGGAGATCGCGGGCAAACTCGCCGACGTCACCCTCGCCGACCAGGTCGACGCGCTGCACGCGGCGGCAGCGCTCCATCCGGAACTCGACCTGGAACGGGTCGCGATCCGCGGCTGGTCCTACGGCGGTTACCTGTCCGCGCTGGCCGTGCTGCGCCGCCCGGACGTCTTCCACGCCGCTGTCGCGGGTGCCCCGGTGACCGACTGGTCGCTGTACGACACGCACTACACCGAGCGTTATCTCGGGCTCCCGCAGGAGGAAACGGCTTCGTACGAGCACAACTCGCTGATCGCCGGCGCCGGTGACCTCTCGCGGGCGCTGCTGATCGTGCACGGACTGGCCGACGACAACGTTTTCGTCGCCCACTCGTTGCGCCTGTCGTCGGCCTTGCTGGCGAAGGGACGCGCGCACGTGTTCCTGCCGCTGGCCGGCGCGACGCATATGACGCCGCAAGCCGAAGAGGTCGCCGAGAACCTGATGCGCACGCAGGTGGACTGGATCGTGCGTGAGCTGTCCGGTGACGCGGTCAAGAGCGAGGAGAACGCATGAAACGGTGGGGCATCACCATTCCGCTGACCGGGGTGCCGCTCGCGGCGCACGAGGAGATGGTGCGGGAGCTGCCGGATCTCGGCTACACCGACGCGTGGTCGGCCGAGACGGCGGGCCACGACGCCTTCACGCCGCTGGTGCTGGCCTCGCAGTGGGCGCCGCAGCTGCGGCTGGGCACCGCGATCGTGCCGGTGTACACGCGCGGACCCGGGCTGCTGGCGATGAGCGCGGCGACCGTCGCGGAACTGGCGCCCGGCCGGTTCGTGCTCGGCATCGGCGCGTCGTCGCCGGTGATCGTGAAGAACTGGAACGCCGCCGAGTTCGAAGCGCCGTTCGCGCGTTCGCGGGACACCCTGCGCTTCCTGCGTTCGGCACTGGCGGGGGAGAAGGTCACCGAGGAGTACGAGTCGTTCTCCGTCAGCAAGTTCCGGCTGGAGCGGCCCGCCGATCCGCCGCCGTCGATCATGCTCGCCGCGCTGCGGCCGGGGATGCTGCGGCTGGCCGCGAAGGAGGCCGACGGCGCCATCACCAACTGGCTCGCCGCGTCCGACGTGCCGAAGGTGCGCGCGGAGATCGGGCCGGACGTCGAACTGGCCGCGCGGATCTTCGTCTGCCCCACCGAGGACAAGGCCGCCGCGCGCGGACTCGGCCGGATGCTCATCTCGAGCTACCTGACCGTGCCGGTGTACGCGGCGTTCCACGAATGGCTCGGCCGGGGCGACGCGCTCGCGCCGATGCACGAGGCGTGGGCCGCGGGCGACCGGCAGAAGGCGAACCAGGTCATCCCGGACGAGGTCGTCGACGACCTGATCGTCCACGGCAGCCTCGATTCCTGCCGCGAGCAGGTGCAGTCCTATGTGGACAACGGGCTGACGACGCCGATCATCGCGCTGCTGCCGACGGGTGAGGACCCGTTCGCGCACGTGCGAGGTCTCGCTCCGCGTTAGGGACTCGTGAGTGGTAAGGACGGTTCTAACCGTCCTTACCACTCACGAGCGCTACGCCTGCCCGAACATCTCGTCGTACCGCGAGGCCATCATGTGCGACCCCTTGATCTCCGCGGTGGTCGCCGCGTCCAGGATCCCGACCTCCTCGGCGTAGGTCGCGCCGCCGGAAGGCCCGAGCGGCAACGAGATCATCGGCCCGCCCGGCGTATGGGTCCGCAGCTCACCGCCTTCGATCAGCGCCCGGATGTTGGCCACGACGACCTCGGCGTGGTCACCGGCCACCTTCGCCAGCTTCCCCTCCGGCAACGCGGTGATGTCGCCGAGCGCGAACACGCCGGGCTGTCCCGGAAGGCGCAGTTCGGGAGTCACCTCCACCTGGCCGTTCGCCTGCCGCGCCGCGGCCAGTTCGCCGTCGAGGTACGCGGTGTGCGGCGCGCCGCCGAAGCACTGGAACCACAGATCGGCGGTCACCTCGCCGCCGCCGGTGAGCCCCGAGGTGAACGTCTTGGCCTGCCCCGGTTCGGAGACCGGTGCCTCGGTCAGCGAAGTGCCGAGCAGCAGCTCGACGCCCAGTCCGTCGAGCTGGCGGCGGATCTCCGCGCGGAAGTCCTCCGGGAAACCGGGCAGGATGTCCTTCGCGGGGTCGACGATCGTCACGGCCTTCTCGGGCCACACCGCCTTGATCTCGCCGGCCAGTTCGAGGCCCACCGGGCCCGCGCCGAGCAGCAGCACCTTCTCCGCGCCCGCGAGTTCTTCCCGGGTGGCACGGATCTTCGCCTTCGCCGAAGCGCTGTCGTGGAAATCGATCTTCGCCGGGAACGGGTACGCCGAACCGGTCGCCAGCACGACGTAGTCCGGCGTGAGCCGTTCACCCGACGCCAGCGTGACGCCGTCCTGGTCCACGCTCACCGCGCGGTCGCGGAGCACCCGTCCCCGTTCGAGGAGCCGGGCGTACGGGTAGAAGAGCCGATCCGTCCACTCGGGATCGACGAGCCCCCGCAAGGCGGCGACGTGGTGGACGAAGTCCTCGCGCGGCTCGACGAGCACGACGTCGGTGAACGAGTCCAGCTCCTTGGCGACGGTCGTGCCGCCGTATCCCCCGCCGATGACGGCCACGGTCGTGGTCATGAGATCCCCTAGTTCGTAATGCGGAATGTTGGTACTGCGAACTACAGTAGTTCGCAGTACCAACGATCGTCAAGTAGACTTCCTTCATGACCACGGCCGAAGACCTCGGATTCGCGACGGCGCTGGTGCGGCTCTCCCATCTGGTGCAGCGCGCTTTCATCGACGTCGGCCGGTCCCACGACCTCACGCCGCAGCAGGCCCAGCTGCTCTGCGTCCTGGCGCAGGGGGAGACGGGAGTCGGGATGACCGACCTCGGCAAGATGCTGAACCTGGAGAAGTCCAGCGTCACCGGCCTGGTGGATCGCGTGCAGCGGCGCGCGCTCGTCGAGCGGGTCGCGGATTCCGGCGATCGCCGCGCGCTGAAGATCACGCTGACGGAAGAGGGGCTCCGGCTCGCGAACGCCGCGCACGAAGGCGTCGTCGAAAAGCTGGAGGAGATGGCGGCGGACCTCCCGGCCGAACAGCGCGAGGCGGTCGCGGCCGCGGCGTGGCGGATGGCGCCCGAAGCCTGAGTCAGTGCCAGATGGCGGCGGCGAGCAGCAAGCCGGCCGCCGCGGCGCCGATCCCGGCGGCCATCGTGACGACGGCGTTCACCACCGCGCGCGCCCGCGTCTTCTCGGTGAACAGGCGCAGGGTTTCGTACCCGAACGTCGAAAACGTGGTGAGGCCGCCGCAAAATCCGACGGCCAGCAGCGAGCGGACTCCGTCGGGCTGGCCGCCGTGCAGTGCCCAGCCGGTCAGGACACCGAGGATCAACGAGCCCGCGATGTTGACCACCAGCGTGCCCCACGGGAAGGTGGCGCCCCGCCACGCGCGCATCCGGAGATCGGTCAGGAAACGGACGATCGCCCCGAAACCACCGCCGAGCGCGACGAAGACGAGGGTCATTTCTTCACCGCGCGGGTGATCTCGTGCCCGGCGTAGACGGCCACCAGCGCCGCGGCCACCGTTCCGAACGCGTACGCCAACCCGGTGAACGGGCGCCCGGCCGTCACGAGATCGAGGGTGTCCGTCGCGTAGGTCGAAAACGTGGTGTAACCGCCCAGGATCCCGACCCCGAGGAAGGGACGCAGCAACCGGTGCGGGTTCTCCGACGCGGTCAGCGACGCCATCAGGATCCCGATCAGCAGGCAGCCGGAAACGTTGGTGGCAAAGGTGGAAAACGCGAACTGGCCCCGGGGGTGGGAGATCGCCACCGAGAGCCCGTAGCGGGCGAGGCTGCCCAGCGCGCCTCCGGCGCCGACGGCCGCGAGCACGTCCCACCGCGGGCGGGCAACGGATGCCGGATCAGCCATGAATGGCAGCTTAGAACCGCTGTCCGGGTGAACCGGCGCCGCGGTGTCGAAGATCGCTCACAAGGCCGTTTTTGCCTGCTGGACAGTGAATTTTCTCGAAACGTGTCGTAGGCTGGGCGGCGCTCCAGACCGATTTTCGGTCCGTCCGCTCGTCTGAGAAAAAGGTGGCAGGATGGCACAGGAACAGTCAGGTACGCAGGCTCCCGACAGCGGTTTGCTGCTGGAGGTCGAAATGATCCCGACCGCGGTCGACCGCGGGAAGGCCAACGGCGCGGCCGCCGACAACGACGGCAACGACGGCTGAGTGCCCGAAACGCCGACACTGGCTGACCTCGTGGCTCCGCTCGGGGTCAGCCAGTTCTTCCAAGACGTCCAGGGCGAGACCTACCGCCGTTTCGAAGGCCGCGCGGGCCGGTTCGCCGACCTGCTGCCGTGGCCCGCGCTGAACGCGATCCTCCGGCAGCACCGCCTGGAGTTCCCGCGCCTGCGCCTCGCGCTCGACGGCACCCCGGTGCCCATGGAGAGCTACACCGATCTCGTCCCCACCCGCCGCAGTGGCACCGTCCCCCGCCTGCAGGCCGCTCCGTTCACCGAGCATCTCCGCGGCGGCGCGACGATGGTGCTCGACGCCATCCAGGAACTCAGCGACCCGATCGGCGATCTCGCCCGAAGCCTCGAACACGACCTCCGCGAGAGCGTCCAGGTCAACCTGTACGCCGGCTGGGGCGTGACGCACGGCTTCGACGTGCACTGGGACGACCACGACGCGTTCATCATCCAGGTCGCCGGCCGCAAACGCTGGCGGATGCACGGCCCGACCAGGCCCGCTCCGCTGCATCGCGACGTCGAGCAGCCCGAGCGGCCCGGTGAGCCGATCGACGACTTCATCCTCGAGGACGGCGACGTCCTCTACGTCCCTCGCGGGCACTGGCACGACGTCACCGCGGTGGGGGAGATGTCGCTGCACCTCACGCTCGGGTTCAGCCCGGCCACCGGGGTCGACCTGGTGTCCTGGCTCGCCGACAAGCTCCGGGCGAGCACCGTGTTCCGCCAGGACCTCCCGAGGTTCGGGACGGACGAGGAGCGGGAGGCCCGTGCCGCCGCGCTCCGGGCCGAGCTGGAAGCCGCGCTGACCGGCGACGTCGTCGACCGGTTCCTCGCCGAACGCGATTCGGCGGCCCCCGCGCATCCGCGAGTCGGGCTGCCGTGGGCGGCGACCCCCGGCCTGCTTCCGGACGGCGACGAGACCGAGGTCCGGTTCCTCGTCCCGAGGGCGGTGCTCGAAGAAGGTGACGGCCGGGTGATCCTCCTCGCGGACGGCAAGCGGTTCGTCTTCGCGGGTGCCGCGGCTCCGCTGCTGAAAGCGTTGCTCGACGGGACGCCGCAGGCGGTCAAACGACTCGCCGAGCTGTCCGAACTCGATCGGGGGACGGTGCGGGCGTTCCTCGGCGAGCTCACCACGCAGGGACTTCTCTCGATCGGCTGAAAGTCACAGGGGACGAGAAGTGTGAAGGGAGACCGGGCGGGGTAAGCTAAGGCATGCCTAAGGTGAGGTCCGGAGGGGTCAGGCGATGACCGCTCAGCTCTCGGACACCCCAGCGCCGCCCGCCGCGTTGCCGGGCTGCGCCACCGTCGCGCGCATGCTGGGTGCGAGCCCGGCCGGAACCGCGGCTGACATGCGCTGCTGGCTGCTCATCGAGCAGCCGGGCCCGTGGCCCGCGGACGCGCTGGAAAACGTCCTCGACGAGGCCTTCCCCGCCGAGCGCCGAGAGCTGCTCGAATCCTTGAGACGGTCCCACGGGTTGCGTCCGCTGCTGATCCGTCGGCCGGGCAAACATCAGCGCGACCCGGATCGTCCCCGGTCCGTGTACGTCGGCGGCGGCGAACCGGGCAACCGCTGGCTCGAGCGCCTGGAGATCCACGACCTCGGCGAGCTGGCCGGGCTCGACCTCGAAGCGGTCGCGGAAGGCGCGGGCGGGCTCGGCACGCGAGTGGACGGGCCGCTGTTCCTGGTCTGCACGCACGGCACGAAGGACATGTGCTGCGCGGTGCTCGGCCGCCCGCTGGCTTCGACGCTCAACACCAATCACCCCGGCCGGGCCTGGGAGGTCAGCCACGTCGGCGGAGACCGCTGGGCGGGCAACCTCCTGGTGGTCCCCGACGGTTTCCTGCACGGCCAGCTCAACCCGGCCGAAGCGGCACTGGTCGCCAAGTCCGCCCTGCGCGGCCAGGTCGAGCCGGAGCAGCTTCGCGGCCGGACGTCCGCCCGGACGGCGTGGGCGCAGTTCGCGGAGATCGCCCTCCGGCGGCGGCTGGACCTGTCCGGTTTGGACGACGTGCTCGCCGTCCAGGAGGAGCCGTTGCTCGAATCCGACGCCCGGGTCGTCACCGTGCGCGGTGGCGAGGACTTCTACGCGGTGACGGTGCGCCGCCGGTCGGCGAGGCCGCGCGGGGAGAGCCGGTGCGCGGGGCTGATCCAGCCCGCCGGGTATGTGGCGGAAGAGATCACGAAGCTCTAGCTCGCCGCGAAGATCACCCATGTTCGAACATACGTTTGACACCTGTCTAGAACATGTGTTCGACTGGCCTGGTGCGATGGGATCGACAGCGGGTGGACGGCGGCGAGCCGGTCCTGCCCGGATTGGACGGGTTGCTGCGTTCGGTGCGCACGCCCGAGTTCGACGGCGTCACCTTTCACGAGGTGCACGCCAAATCCGTGCTGAACAAGGTGCCCGACGGGTCGGGTGTCCCGTTCGGATGGACGGTGAATCCATACCGCGGTTGTTCTCACGCGTGCACGTACTGCCTGGAAGGTGCGACGCCGGTCCTGATGGCCGACGGCCGGACGAAGGCGCTGGCGGAGCTTGCGCCCGGTGACGCGATCTACGGGACGCGCGGGCGTGGCGCGGGCCGCCGCCTGGTGCCGACGAAGGTGCTCGCGCACTGGTCGACGCTGAAGCCGGCGTACCGCCTGACCCTCGACGACGGAACGTCCATCGTGGCCAGTGGCGACCACCGGTTCCTGACCGGACGCGGGTGGAAACACGTCACCGGCACCCGGTTCGGTGCCGCGCAACGGCCGCATCTGGTCGGCGGCACCGAACTCGTCGGTGTCGGGAAACTCGCGCGCACCCCGGACGACACGCTCGGCTACCGTGCCGGTTACCTGTGCGGGATGCTGCGCTCCGGCGGGTTCTCGACCGAGAAGGACGCCGCGGATCGCGCGCTCCGGTACCTGCCCGATTTCGGCGCGTCGGTCGGTTTCGTGCAGGTGCCGCCCTCGCCGGATTCCCATTGGCAGCGCGGATTCCTCGCCGGGTTGTTCGATCTCGCCGGCAGCTACCGGCATGGTGCGCTGCGCGTCACGCACGACGAGCAGGACATCGTCTCGACCTTCTGCTCCGCGCTGGACAACTTCGGCTTCCGTTACGTGAGAACCGAAAACGTCAAGTTCCGTCCGCTGTGGACGGTTCAGCTCCTCGGCGGGCCGTCGGAGGAGGTGCGTTTCTTCCACCTCACCGATCCCGCCGTCGGCTGGAAACGGTCGCTCGACGGTCTGCCCATCGGCCGGACGAGACGGAAGGTGACGTCCATCGAGCCGCTGGGCATCGAGCTGCCGTTGTTCGACATCACCACCGGCACCGGCGACTTCATCGCCGACGGCATGGTCACGCACAACTGTTTCGCCAGGAACACCCACACGTATCTGGACTTCGACGCCGGTCGCGACTTCGACACGCAGGTGATCGTGAAGGTCAACGCGCCCGAAGTGCTGGCCGCGCAACTGCGCCGGCCGAGCTGGGCACGCGAGCACGTCGCGATGGGCACGAACACCGATCCCTACCAGCGTGCCGAGGGCCGGTACAAGCTGATGCCCCGCATCATCACCGCGCTGGCCGACTCGGGCACGCCGTTGTCGATCCTCACCAAGGGGACCGTGCTGGCCAGGGATCTGCCGCTGCTGGAGTCGGTGTCGAAGGACGTGCCGGCCGGGCTGGCGATCTCGCTCGCGCTGCTCGACGAAGACCTGCAGCGCCGCCTCGAGCCGGGGACGCCGAGCCCGCGGGCGAGGCTCGACCTGATCCGCAAGGCGCGGGACGCCGGGCTGCCGTGTTCGGTGCTGGTCGCGCCGGTGCTGCCGTACCTGACCGACTCGGTGGCCGCGCTCGACGCCTTGTTCTCGCGGCTGGCCGAGGCGGGCGCCACGCGGGTCACCGTCCTCCCCTTGCATCTGCGGCCGGGCGCGCGGGAATGGTTCGCCCGCTGGCTCGGCAGGGAACATCCGGAGCTCGTGCCGAAATACCGGGAGCTGTACTCGCGCGGCGCTTATCTGCCGAAGGCGTACCGGGAGCGGCTGGGCGCCCGCGTCGGCCCGTTGTTGCGTCGTCATGGCTTCGATGCCCGTGCGGACGACGGGGAGCGAATGCAGGTGACGATGCCCGTGCAGCGTTCGGAGGAGGTGGTGATCCCGGCGGCGGAGCAACTGAAACTGCTGTGAAGCCGGCTTGCGGCTCTCGCGCTCCGCCAAGTGCCCTCACCTGCGCCGATGGCGCGTTGCGAAAGCCACTTTCGCAACCTTCGACGTCGCGAAAGTGGCTTTCGCAACGTCGCCGGAAGCTCACGGCCGGTCCGAGGCGCCATCGGCCACTTTCGCCTACCGTGGCCGAAAGTGTGCGCCTTTCCGTGCGAACGGCGTCCCGTTGCCCGATACGTCGGGTGAATTTTCTTACCGCACAACGCATTCGGCCGTTCGGCGCAGTGACTTGGCGGAAAACCTTTTCGTGCTTAATCTCAACGGGACGAAGGCGAGGAGGTGCCTGTTGACCACCCGTACGGATCGCACCGCCGCTGTCCGCATCGCCTGGGCCGCGACCAAGCTGACCAGAGCGGGCAGACACCCCATCGCCATCGGAAGACTCGCCGCCACCGTCGGCATGGACCCCGCCGAAGCCCACCGGCTGATGGACCTGATGGGTTTCGCCATCCGCGACGGGCTGGTCGTGATGGACCGCGGAGCCCGCCCGGCCGACCGGGCGAGCGCCGACCGGTACCGCGTCGACCTGTTCCTCCTGGCCGTCGCCACCGGCGAACCCGTGCACGCGGACGCGGTCTGCCCGGCGACCGGGGCCCACGTCCGGGTCCATTTCACCCGGGAACGGGTCTTGAGCGTCGACCCGCCGCAGGCCGTGGTCGCCGCGTCGCGGTTGTCCGGGATCGACCTCGCCCTCGGCCCGGACTACGTCGAGGCACTGGTCTGCACGCAGTTCTTCGCGTCGAAGGAGGCGGCCTCGGGCTGGCTGCTGGACAACATCGACGGCCGGGTCCTGTCCGTGCCGGACTACCTGGCGTACACCCGGCGGATGGTCGCGGCGCTGGAGGCCTGGCCGACGATCTGAGGAACCGTCGGGTTTGTACCTGGTCGCGAGGCATCCGGGGCGATTCGTTAGCCTTCGACGTCGGCGAAAAGCCGTCGAATCGCAGAATCGTGATGCCGAAGGAGAGCACCCGCAGTGCTTCGCACCCACAAAGCCGGCACCTTGCGTGCCGAGCACGCCGGTCAGACGGTCACCCTCACCGGATGGGTGGCCCGGCGGCGCGATCACGGCGGCGTCATCTTCATCGATCTGCGCGACGCCAGCGGCGTGAGCCAGGTCGTCTTCCGCGAGGGCGAGATGGCCGAGCGCGCCCACCAGCTGCGCTCCGAGTACTGCGTCCGCATCGTCGGTGAGGTCTCGACGCGGCCGGAAGGCAACGCCAACACCGAGATCCCCACCGGCGAGATCGAGGTGCTGGCCACCGAGCTCGAGGTGCTGTCCGAGGCCGCCGTGCTGCCGTTCCCGATCGACGACCGGGTCGACGTCGGCGAGGAGGTGCGGCTCAAGCACCGCTACCTCGACCTGCGCCGCAGCGGCCCCGCGGCCGCGATGCGCCTGCGCAGCGAGGTGAACCGCGCGGCCCGCGAGGTCTTGCACGCGCAGGAGTTCGTCGAGGTCGAGACCCCGACCATGACCCGCTCCACCCCCGAGGGCGCCCGCGACTTCGTGGTCCCCGCCCGGCTCAAGCCCGGCTCCTGGTACGCGCTCCCGCAGTCGCCGCAGCTGTTCAAGCAGCTGCTCATGGTCGGCGGCCTCGAGCGGTACTACCAGATCGCGCGCTGCTACCGGGACGAGGACTTCCGCGCCGACCGGCAGCCGGAGTTCACCCAGCTCGACATCGAGATGAGCTTCGTCGAGCAGGACGACGTCATCGCGCTCGGCGAGGACATCGTGACGGCGCTGTGGAAGCTGATCGGCGCCGAGATCCCCCGGCCGTTCCGGCGCATCACCTACGCCGAGGCGATGGAGAAGTACGGTTCGGACAAGCCGGACCTGCGCTTCGACCTCGAGCTCACCGACATGACGGCGTTCTTCGCCGACACCCCGTTCCGCGTGTTCCAGGCGCCGTACGTCGGCGCCGTCGTGATGGCGGGCGGGGCCGACCAGCCGCGCCGCACCCTCGACGCCTGGCAGGACTTCGCCAAGCAGCGTGGCCACCGCGGCCTCGCGTACATCCTCGTCAACGAGGACGGCACGCTCGGCGGGCCGGTCGCGAAGAACCTGTCGGAGAAGGAGCGCGAGACGGTCGCCGAAGCCGCCGGAGCCAAGCCCGGCGACTGCGTCTTCTTCGCCGCGGGCAAGCCCGCCGACGCGCGTGCGCTCCTGGGCGCCACCCGGCTGGAGATCGGCAGCCGGCTCGGCCTGATCGACGAGAACGCCTGGTCGTTCGTCTGGGTCGTCGACTTCCCGATGTTCATCTCGGCAGAGGAGTCCGACGACGTCGCGGTCGGTGGCGGCAAGTGGAAGGCCCTGCACCACGCCTTCACCTCGCCGACCCCGGAGTGGATCGGCAAACTCGCCGACGACCCCGGCAACGCGCTGGCCTACGCCTACGACATCGTCTGCAACGGCAACGAGATCGGCGGCGGCTCGATCCGTATCCACCAGCAGGAGCTGCAGAAGCAGGTCTTCGAGCTGATGGGCCTGTCCGAGGAGGAGGCGCAGGAGAAGTTCGGCTTCCTGCTCGACGCCTTCGCCTTCGGCCCGCCGCCGCACGGCGGGATCGCGTTCGGCTGGGACCGGATCGTCATGCTGCTGGCCAAGGCCGAGTCGCTGCGTGACGTCATCGCGTTCCCGAAGACCGGCGGCGGGTTCGACCCGCTGACCGCGGCTCCCGCGCCGATCACCGCGGAGCAGCGCAAGGAGGCGGGCATCGACGCCAAGCCCGCCCCGCCCGTCCAGAACTGATGCTCCACCTCAGGGCCGTGTGCCCGCCGGACCGGACCGAAGAAGCGATCCGGATCCTGCGGGCACACGCCGGGACGGCGCACCTCGTGGTGCACCGCGGGGTGGCGGTCGCGCCCGAAGGCGACCTGATCGAGGCGGACGTCGCGCGCGAGGCGACCGACGACATCGTCGAGTCGCTGTGCGGTCTCGACCTCGACCACACCGGCGGGATCACGCTGGAAGCGCTGGACACCGCGGTGTCCGACGCCGCCGACAAGGCGGAGGAGGCCGCGCCGGGCGAGGCCGCGGACGCGGTGGTGTGGCAGGAACTCGTCGGCCGTACCGGCGAGGAGTCACGCCTCACTTGGACATTTCAGGCGTTCCTGACCATCGCGTGCCTGCTGGCGGCGGTCGGCGTCATCACGAACTCGGCGGTCACCATCGTCGGCGCGATGGTCGTGGGGCCGGAATTCGGCCCGCTGGCGGCCATCGCGGTCGGTCTGGTGCTGCGACGGCAGGATCTCGTGAAGCAGGGGGCTGTCGCGCTGCTCGGCGGCTTCCCGATCGCGATGGTGATCACGCTCGGTGTGGTGCTGGTGGGCAACGCCACCGGCGTGCTGGAGGTCAGCAAGCTCGCCGACAACCACGAGGTCGATTTCGTTTACCAGGTGGGAATCGCGTCGCTGATCGTCGCGCTGCTCGCCGGGGCGGCCGGGATGCTTTCCATGACTTCGGCCAAATCCGCCGCGCTCGTCGGCGTGTTCATCTCGGTGACGACGGTTCCCGCGGCGGGTTACGCGGTGGTCGCGGCGGTTGCCGGTCAGTGGGAACGGTGCCTTTATTCGGCCGGTCAGCTGCTGGTCAATCTCATCGGAATCGTTGCAGCTGCGGCCATTGTGCTGACATTGCGCCGTCGCGGGCAACGATCGAGGGTGACGGAACGTCCGCTTTCACGCGGATGAGTCCCAGATCGCGCCAGTGCGCGCGATTGCCCGGATCTCAGTGGTCATGGTTGCTCAGTCACGAGTAGGGTCGGTGGCAATGACAGTCGATACCTCCTCTGCCGACGATTCGACCGTCGGAGCTGGAGCCGAAACCCTCGCCATCGCGGCCGCGGTCGCCGCCGGCGAGTCGGTCCTTTCGCGCCGATTCGGCAGCGCGATCACCCTCGTCGCCCCCGAAGACCTCGCCGGCAGCGGCCCGGCGACGGTCGTGCGGGCGCGGGTGGCGTCGTCGCCGTTCGCGTTGCCGCGCACCCTGGTCATCAAGCACTACCCAGACCCGCCCGAGCCGGGACGGCCCGACCCGTTCGCGCAGGAGGCGGTCAGTTACCAGCTGTTCACCGCGCTCGCGCCGGAGGACCGCATGTGCCCGGAGCTGCTGGCCCACGACGGCCGGGACCGGGTCCTGGTGATCGAGGACCTCGGCGGCGTCCCGACGCTGCACGACAAGCTCCACGCGCGGGACGCACGCGGCGCCGAACGCGCGCTGCTGTCCTGGGCCAGGTCGCTGGGCAGGCTGCACGCGAGCACGGCGAGCCGCGAGCCCGATTTCAACGCGCTGCTGCGCCGTCTCGGCGGCCCGGTCAAGAACGAGGACGCGCCGCTGCCCGCGGTCTGCGCCCAGTTGCCGGGACTGCTGGAGGAACTCCTCGATGTCGAGACGCCGGAGCCGGTGCAGCGGCGGGTCATGGAGGTCGCCGAGCGGGCGGGTTCGCCGTCGTACCGCGCGTTCAGCCCGGTGGATCTCAGCCCGGACAACAACCTCGTGACCAGCGGGGGAGTGCGGTTCCTCGACTTCGAACGCGGCCGGGTGCGCAGCACTTTGATGGACGCTGCGTACCTGCGGCTGCCGTTCGCGTCGAGCGAGGACGCGCTGGCGCTGCCGCCGGGGATGAGCGAGGCGATGATCGCGGCCTGGCGGGCCGAAGTCGTCTCGGTCTGGCCCGGGCTCGCGGACGAGGACGCGCTGGCCGAACACCTGATGGACGGTCAGCTGCTCCTGCTGTGGGTCATCACCTGGGAGATCCTCCCGGAGCTGGACCTGGACCGGCACGCCACGCCGATCAGCCGGGAGGCCGCGCTGGTGACCTGGTGGCGGGAACTGGCCAAACATTCGCTGCGCGCCCGCCTGACCCATATCTCCGAGCACGCCACCAGGGTCGCCGCCGCGCTCGGCGCGAGGCTGGGGCCGCACGCGGATCTCGCCTTCTATCCGGCGTTCCGGTAACCGCCGCACGGACTTTTCGCTCGACCGTCCTCACCGCGTTACCCAGGCATCACCACGGGTGAGTCTGCGTGGCCGATGGTGGCTACCGTGACCGTGATCAGTGTCGAAGTCACTCCGAGTCCCGAACCTCTCCTTCCTCCCGCGCCCGCCGTCCCGCGGTCGGCGCGCAGACTGGTCGTGCTCGGCGATTCCACGGCCGTGGGCCTTGGCGACCCACTGCCGGACCGAGGCGGCTGGCGCGGGGTCGGCCCGCTCGTCGCCGAGGCGCTGGGTGTCGAGCCGGACGGCTACCTGAACCCGTCGTTCACCGGCGCGCGTATGGGCTGTGTGCTGACGAAGCAGCTTCCCGCGGCCGTGGCGCACCGGCCGGACGTCGCGCTGGTGGTGGCGGGTATGAACGACACGCTGCGTCCCGATTTCAGCGCCGAGAAGATCGCCGCGGACCTCACCGAGGTGATCCACGCCCTGGCCGCCGTCGGCACCACCGTGGTCCCGGTGCGGTACCACGACCACGGCAAGGTGTTCCGCCTTCCGCAGTCGCTGCGGCGGGCGTTGAGCCAGCGGGTGGCCGAACTGAACGCCGCCATCGACGAGGTCGTCGCGCGCGAGGGAGTGCCGTGTCTCGACCTCGAACTGCTGCCCGGCGCCTACGACCTCACCGCCTGGAGCGTCGACCGGCTGCACCCGTCGGAACTCGGTCACCGGATGCTGGCGACCGGGTTCACCGAACGGCTGGCCGAGGCCGGGTTCGCGGTGCCGCGGCCGGTCAGCCTGACCTGCTCGGGAGGCGTGGAGCCGAGTACCGCCGGGCACGTCGGCTGGCTGGTGCTCAAGGGCATCCCGTGGGTGTGGCGTCGCGGGCGCGAGTTCGTGCCGTACGCGGCCGTGATCATGTGGCACGCGTTCCGGGAGCGGCTGCGCTGACCTGTGGCCGGAACCGTCGGTGGGTGCGGCTACCGTCGACACCGTGGCACAGGACGAACTCTTCACCGTGAACCCCGACCTCGGGCCGCCGGAGCCGGCCGAGCCGAGGGAAAACAAGGGGGGTGGGTCCCTCGGAGAGGGGGGTGGGAAGAACACCGCCGTACCCGCGGGTTCGCCGCTGGCGGTGCGGATGAGGCCGCGGTCGCTCGACGAGGTCGTCGGGCAGCAGCACCTGCTGCGTGAGGGCGCGCCGCTGCGGCGGCTCGTCGAAGGCGCGGCGCCCGCTTCCGTGCTGCTCTACGGTCCGCCGGGCACGGGCAAGACCACGCTGGCGAACCTGGTCTCGGCCGCGACCGGCCGCCGCTTCGTGGCGATGTCCGCGCTGTCGGCCGGGGTGAAGGAGGTGCGCGGGGTCATCGAAGAGGCCCGGCGTCGCCGGAACTACAACGCCGAGAACACGGTGCTGTTCATCGACGAGGTCCACCGGTTCTCCAAGACGCAGCAGGACGCCCTGCTCGGCGCCGTCGAGGACCGGACGGTGCTGCTGGTGGCGGCCACCACGGAGAACCCGTCGTTCTCCGTCGTCTCGCCGCTGCTGTCGCGGTCTCTGGTGCTGCAGTTGCGGCCGCTGACCGACGCCGACATCGTCGCGCTGATCGAGCGCGCCCTGACCGACGAACGCGGTCTCGGTGGCGAACTCACGCTGACCGAAGACGCGCGAGAGCATCTGGTGCGGCTGGCCTCCGGTGACGCGCGGCGCGCGCTCACCGCACTGGAAGCGGCCGCGGACGCGGCGAGCGCGACCGAGGCCAAGACGATCGACCTCGCCATCGTCGAGTCCACAGTGGACAAAGCGGCGGTGCGCTACGACCGCGACGGCGATCAGCACTACGACGTCATCAGCGCGTTCATCAAGTCGATCCGCGGGTCCGATGTGGACGCCGCGCTGCACTACCTGGCACGGATGATCGAAGCGGGGGAGGACCCGCGGTTCATCGCCCGCCGCCTGGTGGTGCACGCGAGCGAGGACATCGGCATGGCCGATCCGACGGCGTTGCAGTCGGCCATCGCGGCGGCGCACGCGGTGCAGTTCATCGGCATGCCGGAAGGCCGTCTCGCGCTGGCGCAGGCGACCGTGCACCTGGCGACGGCCCCGAAGTCGAACGCCATCATCACCGGTATCGACGCCGCGCTCAGCGACGTCCGGTCCGGGCGGATCGGGACGGTGCCGCCGCATCTGCGGGACGGGCACTACGCGGGTGCGGAGAAACTCGGCAACGCGAAGGGCTACCGGCATCCGCAAAAAGTGCCGGAAGGTGTTCTGGCGCAGCAGTATCCGCCGGACGAGCTGGTGGGACGGGACTATTACGAGCCGACTCAGCGTGGGGCGGAGCGGACGTTGCACGAGCGGGTGCCGAAGCTGCGGCGTACGGTCCGAGGTGAGCGTTAGTTTCGCCTTCGGGGTGAGGTGCCTCTCTGGTGCGCGAGATCTGGACCCGGCTGCTGTCCGGCGACTTGCAGAGTGATCCCCCCGAGTAGTGGCGGATCTTCCTGAAACGGAGATCCTCGTCTTCGAGGCGGATTTGGGTGTTGGATGGCGCGGAATCCACACGGTTGTGCGTGATCGGTCCGGGTCGACTGTTGGTCTTGATCAAGGGACGTTGAGCGTCCGCTCTTTCGGTCGTGACTGGTCCATTGGCGATGGGACTGTGTGGGTTTCGGGACATCTGATGTCCCGAAACCCACACAGTCTTGCGTGATCGGTCCGGTCACGAGGTTTTCGGTGATGGGTGCTCGGGTTCCGCATCCACGATGTCTGCCTTGGTCGTTGATGAGGGATTTGGGACATTGAGTGTCCCGATTCCTTCGCCAACGTCGGTGGCGTCCTGCGGGCATGCCGAAGGGCCCGTCGCCGGGTGTGGCTGGCGGGCTCTTCGGGGTTCAGCGGTGATGCGGGGTGGTGCGCCGGGGAATTCGCTACTGGGCCGGATGCGTTCCGGCAACCAGCCGCCTGGGTGGCGCGCTTGTCTTGAGCCTGGGCTCTTGTCGCACGCTGCTTCTGTCGGGTTTCAGCGGGGTTCTCGGACTGGGCCGGGGTGAATCCCGGTGAGACGCTCGTCTTGAGCCTGGGCAGGCTTTTGTCTGCGGGCATGCCGAAGGGCCCGTCGCCGGTGTGGCTGGCGGGCTCTTCGGGTTCAGCGGTGGTGCAGGGTGTTGCGGCGGGGTTGTCGAAGCGGATCTCGGTACTGCGGTGGGATGAATTCCGGTAATCCATCGGCCGCCATCCGCACTTCCCAGTCGCCGTGGTGGATCAGCCGGTGGTGGAAACCGCAGAGCAGCACGAGATTCCGGAGATCTGTCGGTCCGCCGTCTGCCCAGTGCTCAATATGGTGGGCGTGGCAGTTCTTGGGTTTCCGATGGCAGCCGGGGAACGCGCAGCCGCCGTCGCGGATATTCAGCGCGCGTCTTTGCCCTGGGGTGACGAACCGCCGCAGCCGACCCACATCGAGGGGTTCACCTGCGGCACTCATCACGACCGGGAGCATCAGGCAGTCGCAGGCGGCGAGTCGGGCTTCTCTCGCGGTCATCGTGCCGACGAAGTCGAGGCACGCGGTGCCGAGCCCGGACTTCAGCTCGTCGAGCCCGATGGTGACGTGCACGAGGGTGCGGTAGCCGCTGGTTCCGGGTTGGTCCGGGCAGGCGATCGCGAGGTCGAGGAGTTCGGCCCAGGCGTCTCCCAGGCGTTCGCATTTCATCCGCAGATCGGCCTGGCCGAATTCGTCCACCGGTCGCGGCTGGGCATACGCCTCCAGCGCAGCGGCGGTCCGGGCACCCGTCTCGTCGTCCAGGAGGCCGGTCAGTTTCCAGAACCCGTCCCGGCGGCGCTCCAACGTGATCTCCCGACGCGGCTCCTTCGGCTCAGGCTCCTTCGGCTCCTTGCCGTCGGGGTCGAGCCAGCCCAGCAGTTTCGCTTCAGCGTCCACCAACTGGTGGGGACCGGCATTCGGGGCGAGGTTGGCGAGGATTTTCTCCGCGACCGCCCGATCCTCGGCCGAGGTATCGGCAGGAAGCCTCTTCAAGATCTCCAGGATCTGATCGATCCGCTCATCTCCGACGAGCCCCTCGGCGGCGACGGCGGCGGTCTCGGGTGCTACGGCAGGGGCTTCGGTGCCATCCAGGTTCCGCGTCGGGTTCAACGCAATGGCTCGCTTCACCACCGCGCCCGCCTCGCCGCGCGACAACCCCGCCATCTCCGCGAACCAACTCGCCGTACTGCCATGCCCGAACAAGTCTTTCGCGCCCCGAGACTCGACCTCCGCCAAGAACCGCCCCAACCCAGCGGTCGCCACCCGAATCACCCGCAAGGACTGCAGCACGCCATGGGCAAGCTCCAGCTTGCCGGCACGCCACAGCTCCTGCGGCAACTCGGGAAGGAAGGTCTCGGACACGCCTTCATAATACCGCGATTCATCGAACGGGTGTTCGTAATTTTAAGCGACCGGTGAAACGCGCGGACAACACTGAAGGGTGATGCCGCCGCCCATGGAGATCACGCAAAGAAAGCGGGTTGCATTTAGTCGACTAAACGCGCGCCTGCTTGCGGAGCTATCACGGCCGTGGCATCGACACCAGTGAAGGTCGCGCGAGGAGCGCCTTTAGTCGACTAAATGCGGAAAGCAATTGGTCGGCTAAATGCGACGGAGGAGAAGGGTAAAGGGGGCTTGGGGAACCCTTGAGTCCACGATGGACGGTTCGACCACTCCCGTTCGTCTCGTCGTCGCGAGCCGAACACGTTCGTCGGCGACCATCCCGCGTATGGAAATCCCCAGGGTCGGTGTTCCCGACGCGCTGGCCTCGCACCTCACGATGGCCGAGCAACACGAGTACCTGAGCCGCCGCACGATCCTCAAGGGCGCCGTCCTCGCCGCCGGTCCGCTTCTCTTGCAGGGCACCGCGTACGCCGACGGCGACAAGGTCGTCCCGGCGGGGCGGCATCTCGCGTTCGGCCGGAATCCGCGGACGTCGATGCGGGTCGCGTGGCAGGTGCCGGCGCCGGTGCGGAAGCCGTTCCTGCGCATCGCCGACGGCCACGGCGGCTGGAGTCACCGCATCCCGGCCGAGGTCCGCGCGCTGCATTCCGAGGTCGCCGGGGTCATCGCGCCGTACGACCAGTACTACCTGCACGCCGAGGCCGATCACCTCTGGCCCGGCCACACCTACCGGTACGCCGTCGGTCACGAGGGTTTCGACCCGGCGTCGGGCGACGGCGGACCCGCCGCGGTCTCGACGTTCACCACCGCGCCCGCCCGGGGGATTCCGGCGGGCAAGTTCACCTTCACCGCGTTCGGTGATCAGGGTGTCTCGACGACGGCGCTCGCGCAGGACGGTGCGGTCGCGCGGCAGAACCCGCGCTTCCATCTGCTGGCGGGCGACATCGCGTACGCCGACCCGAGCGGAGCGGGCAAGCCGCCCGGTAACAAGCCCGACGCCGACCACGATCTCTTCGACCCCAAGGTCTGGGACGCCTACTACCGGCAGATCGAGGGCGTCGCCGCGTCCGTGCCGTGGATGGTCACCACCGGCAATCACGACATGGAGGCCCTCTACTCGCCCGACGGCTACGGCGGCCAGGTCAAACGCTGGGACTTCCCCGGCAGCGGCCCGCACGACTGCCCGAGCGTGTACTCATTCATCTACGGCAACGTCGGGGTGATCTCGCTCGACGCCAACGACGTCTCCTACGAGATCCCCGCCAACCTCGGCTACTCGCACGGCTCCCAGACCGCCTGGCTCAAACGCCGCTTGCGATACCTGCGCTCGCAGCCGGACGTCGACTTCATCGTGGTGTTCTTCCACCACTGTGCCTACTCGACGACCAATCAGCACGCCTCCGAGGGCGGCGTCCGCGAGCAGTGGGTCCCGCTGTTCGACGAGTACCGCGTCGACCTCGTGATCAACGGCCACAACCACATCTACGAGCGCACCGACGCCTTGCGAGGCGGCAAGGTGACCCGTGAGGTGAAGATCGGCGACACCGTCGAGCCGGACCGCGACGGCACTGTGTACGCGACCTGTGGTGGCGGCGGAAAGAGCCTCTACAGCTTCCCGGTACCCGACACGTTCGCGGGGGAGTTCCAGTCGTACCACTGGGTCAAGGGCGGCGAGAAGGTGACCGAGACCGTCTCATGGTCCCGCGTGCGCTACACCGGCTACTCGTTCCTCGCGATCGACGTCGAGCCCGCCTGGTCCGGCCGCCGGACGACGCTGACCGTGCGGACCCTGCGCAACGACGGCGCCGAGATCGACCGGTTCACTCTGCGCCGCACCGCCGGTCTCCACCGGTCACGGCCCACTGTCCTGGGCGCCGATCCGGGCGACGTATAACGACCTACACGGTTCCGCATGGTGGGAATCGGTGTCATATCGTGGACCGGCGACATAAAGTCCGGGACATGTCGCCGAGAACCCTCCTGCGGGCCGTCATGGCCGTTTCCGCCGTCACGCTCCTCGCCGCGTGCAACGCCTCGGCCAAGGACCCGGCCGCCCAGAACGCCGCCGGTCCCGCGCTGGTCCTGATCACGCCGAGCCCGGTCGGCGTCAACGACTTCCTCAAGCTCGCCGTCCAGGGCATCGAGGATTCGGCCAAGAAGCACAACGGGACGCAGAAGGTGTACCAGAGCACCGATCCGGCGTCGATCCAGCAGAACCTCGCGGCCGCGGTGCGCGAGAAGCCCGCCGTGATCGTCGCCGTCGGCTTCAACTTCGCCGACGCGATCGCGGCCGAGGCCGAGCGCAACCCCGAGCAGAAGTTCCTCTTCGTGGACTCCTGCACGACGAAACCGTTCCCGAACGTCACCTGCGCGGTGTTCCGCGAGCACGAGGGCAGCTACCTCGCCGGTGCCGAGGCCGGGCTGCTGAGCAAGAGCGGCAAGGTCGGCGCGGTCGTCGTACTCGACACGCCCCAGTTCCGCCGGTACTCGATCCCGTTCGGACAAGGCGCGGAGAAGGCCAAGCCCGGCACCACACTCGCCCCGCTGTTCATCGGCGGCGCGAACCCGTTCAACGATCCGGCTCGCGCGAAGGCGCTGGCAGGCACGCTCGCCGGCCAGGGCGTCGACCACGTCATGGGCGCGGCCTCCGCGGCGGGCAACCTCGGTGTGTTCGAGGCGGCCAAACAGGGCGGGTTCTTCGCGTTCGGCGTCGACGCCAACCAGTGCCCGGCGAGCCCCGGACAGGTCGTGGACAACGTCATCAAGCGCACCAACGTCGTCGTCGGCGACGGGGTCGACGCGATCCTCGGCGGCAAGACCGGCGAGACGAAGTCCTATGGCCTCAAGGAGAAGGGCATCTCCCTGACCGGGCTGGAGCCGGACGCCGCGACGTCGCAGTGTGTCGTCGCGAGCCACCCCGACGTGCTGGCCAAGGTCGGCGAACTGCGGGACCAGATCATCTCGGGCGCGATCGTCGTCGATGACCCCGCCAAATCCTGACGCCGTCTCACTCCGGGGGATCGTCAAGCGGTTCCCCGGAGTGCTCGCGAACGACCACGTGGACCTCGACGTCGGCAGGGGCGAGATCCACGCCCTGATGGGCGAGAACGGCGCGGGCAAATCGACGCTCATGTCCGTGCTCTACGGTCTGCACCGGCCCGACGAGGGCACGATCTCCCTGCACGGCGAGGAAGTCTCCTTCGGCTCGCCCGCGCAGGCCATCGACGCCGGCGTCGGCATGGTGCAGCAGGGGTTCGCCTTGTTCGGCGAACTCACCGTCACCGAGAACGTCGTGTTCGGCAGCGAGCCGACCCGCCGCGGCCTGCTGGACCGCAAGGCGGCGACGGCCCGCGTCACCGAACTGATCGAGCGGCACGAATTGCGGCTGCGGCCGGGTGACCGGGTCCGTGATCTGCCGGTCGGGCTTCGGCAGCGCGTCGAGATCCTCAAACTGCTGTATCGCGAGGCCGGCGTCCTGATCCTCGACGAGCCCACCGCCGTGCTGACCCCGCCCGAGACCGAGCGGCTGTTCGGCGTACTGCGCGCCCTCGCCTCCGAGGACCGCACGATCCTCCTGGTGTCGCACAAACTCCAGGAGGTCCTCGCCGTCAGCGACCAGGTCACGGTGCTGCGGGACGGCCGCGTCAGCGCGCGCGGGCGCACCGCGGACCAGACGGCCGCCGGGCTCGCCGCGGCGATGACCGGACGCGAGGTCGACCTCGATCGTGCCCATCCGGCCGGGACGCCCGGTGACACGGTCCTCGAAGCCCGATCTCTGACAGTTCCCGGTGCGGAAGGAAAACCGTTGCTGGACAACGTGTCCCTGACCGTGCGCGCCGGGGAGATCGTCGGCGTCGCCGGGGTCGCGGGCAACGGTCAGGCCGAGCTTTCCGGCGCCGTCACCGGCCTCCTGAAGACCGATGGCTCGATCGTCCTCAAGGGACAGAACCTCGACGGGCTGTCGGTCCGCGCACGGAGGGATGCCGGGCTGGCCCACGTCCCGGAAGATCGGTCGGAGGTCGGATCGGCGCCCACGGCGGGCCTCCGGGAGAACTTGGCCGTAGGCTTCCACCGCAAGCGGCCGTTGGTGCGCAAGGGATTCCTGCGTCGCAAGGCGATCGACGAGCACGCGTCGGCGATCATCGATGACTACGACGTCCGCGCGTCCGGCCCCACCGCCGCGATGGGCACGTTGTCCGGCGGTAACCAGCAGAAGGCGATCTTCGGCCGCGAACTCACCCACGACGCGCCCTTCCTGCTGGTCGAACAGCCCACCCGCGGCGTCGACGTCGGCGCGATCGAGAACATCCACGCGAGGCTCGTCGCCCATCGCGACGCCGGGCACGCCGTCCTGCTGATCTCCGCCGAGCTCAGCGAGATCCTCGCGTTGTCGGACCGGGTGCTGGTGCTGTTCGAGGGCCGGATCGTCGCGGAGTTCACCAAGGACGAGGCCGATCAGCACACGATCGGCCTCGCGATGGCCGGAGGTGCCGGATGACCCGCGTCCGCCTTGTCACCGTCCCGGTCGCCGCGGCGCTCGTGCTCGGCGCGATCCTGTTGCTGGCCACCGGAACCGACCCGCTGGCCGCGTACAGCGCGATCGTCTCCGGCGCGTTCGGCCCCGACGGCATCGGCGACACCCTCGCCTACGCCGTGCCCGTCGCGGGAATGGCCACCGCGCTCGCGATCCCGCTGCGCGCGGGCATGGTGAACCTCGGCGGTGAGGGACAGCTCGTGCTCGGCGCGGTCAGCGCGCTCGCCGTCGGCCTGTACGTCCCCGGCCCCGGGCCGGTCAAGGTGATCCTCGCGCTGCTCGCGGGCGTCCTCGCCGGAGCCGCGTACGCCGCGCTGGCCGCGGTCTGCGAGAACCGGCTCGGCGTCCCGTTGCTGATCAGCACGCTCTTGCTGAGCTATCCGGCGATGTCGCTCGCCGGGTATCTGGTGCGTTTCCCAATGAAGGACGCCGGCTCCAGCCTGCCGCAGAGCCCGCAACTGACCGAAGGCGCGCGGCTGCCCGAGATCGACGGCGTGACGACCGGGATCTTCCTGGTGGTGGCGGTCATCGCGGTCTACACGGTGATCGACGCCCGCACTCCCGCCGGCTTCGAGACGAAGGTGACCGGCTGGGCGCCGCGGTTCGCCGCCTACGCCGGAATCGACCGGCCGAAACTCACCCTGCGGCTGCTGGCCACCTCGGGCGGGACGGCCGGGCTGGTCGGCGCGATCGCCGTCCTCGGCTTCCCGTACCGGTTCATCGACGGCGCGCTGATCACGCCGCAGTACACCTGGATCGGCCTGCTCGCGGCGCTGCTCGCCGGGGCCAGCCCGATCGGGACGCTGCTCGCGGCGGTCTTCTTCGCCGCGCTGACCAGCGGCGGGTTCGCGATGGAACGCGCCACCCAGGTCCCGCGCGAACTGACCGCCGTCCTGCAAGCGGTGCTCATCATCTTCCTGGCGGCGGCTTCGGGCGTCTTCAAGCGGAAGGCGAGGCGGGCATGATCGACGCGAGCCTGTTCTCCTCGGCGCTCACCGCGCTGACGCCGATCCTGTTCGCCGCGCTCGCGGGGGCGCTGTGCCAGCGGGCCGGGGTCTTCAACATCTCCCTGGAGGGTTCGCTGCTGGTCGGCTGCTTCGGCGCCGTCGCCGGGAGCTGGTACACCGGCAGCGCGTGGATCGGCGTCATCGTGGCGGTGATCGCGGCGACGGCGTACTCGCTGATCCTCGCGATCGGCTCGATCACCTTCGACGGTGATCCGATCGTGCTGGGCGTCGCGAGCAACCTGCTCGCGGTCGGCCTGACGAGCTTCCTCATCCGCACCGTCTTCGGCACCGAAGGGTCGTTCAGCGATCCGTCGTTGCGAGGGCTGGGCCAGTTCGGGCCGATTCCCGGACAATCGCTGCTGGTCTACCTGTCCTGGCTGGCCGTCCCCGCGCTCGCGGTGCTGCTGTACCGGCATCCGTGGGGGCTGCGACTACGCGGCGTCGGCGAGCGTCCGGAAGCGGCGTCCAGCCTCGGCGTCAACGTCACCAAGTACCGCTACGGGGTGATCCTCGCCGGGGGAGCGTTGTGCGGTCTCGGCGGCGCGCAGCTGGCGCTGGGCTCGGTGACGCTCTTCGCCGAGAACATGACCGCGGGTCGCGGCTGGATCGCCGTCGTGGCCGTGATGCTGGGCCGCGCGCATCCGCTCGGGGTGCTGCTCGCGGCGCTGCTGTTCGGCCTCGCGGAGGCGTTCGGCTTCCGGCTGCAAGGCATCGGCTTGCCGCAGCAGGCCACCGACGCCGCTCCGTATGTCGTCACGCTCGTGGCGCTGTTCCTGTCCAATTTCAAGCGCAAGAAGGGACAGCCCGCGTGAGCGACGTCCTGCCCATCACCAAGATCCCCCGGAGCGGGCTGCCGCCGCGTGCGCTGGTCGTGGGTGACCCCGATCGCGCCACCGCGGTGGCCGGGTCACTGACCGACGCCGTGCTCGTCGGGCAGAACCGCGAGTACCGCAGCTACACCGGCACTTGGAAAGGTCTCCCGGTCGTCGTGTCGTCGCACGGTGTCGGCGGGCCCGGCGCGTTGTGCCAGTTCGGCGAGCTGGCCGAGGCGGACGTCCGCACGTTCCTGAGGCTCGGCACAGCCGGTTCGCTGGCCGAGGGGATCACCGACGGAGATCTCGTCATCGCCGAGGCCGCGGTCCGCGACGACGGTGTCACCCAGCAGCTCATCCATCCGGAGTATCCGGCGTTCGCCACTCCAGAGCTCGTCGTGGCGCTGAGCCGCGCGGCACCGGAGGCGCATCGAGGTGTGGTGTGGACGAGGGCCGCGTTCAGCCCGCTGGTGCTCACCCTCCCGATGACCGAGTACCTGGCCGCGCGGGTGATCGCCATTGAGATGGAACTCTCCACGTTGCTGGTGTTCGCGGCATTGCGCGGCCTGCGGGCCGGTGGTGTGCTCGTGATCGACGGCGACGCGCGGCCCGACCACCCCGACCCGTCGGCCTACGACCCGCATCGCGACGTCGTGGCCGAAGGGGTGGCGAGGGCGACCCGCGTGGCGCTGGACGCTCTCGTCGACGTGGAAGGGGCGGAATGACCGAAGTGTGGCGAAAAGCGGCTCACGAGTTGGCGAGCACCCTGGCGGCGGACGCGGCCGAGCGCGACCTTGCCGGACGTCTCCCGGTGCACGAAGTCGGGTTGCTGCGCGAGTCCGGGCTCCTGCCCCTGCTCGACACCGCCGGCTGGGCGGCCGCGAACGAGGCCACCCGGATCGTCTCCGCCGCGGACGCGTCGGTCGGCCATCTGCTCGGTTACCACTACCTGCAGCTGTGGCGCACCGGCCTGTTCGGGCCGCGCGCGGCGAGCGAGCCGGGCTGGTTCTGGGCGGGCGTGAGCAACCCGCTCGACGCCGCACTGCTCCTGACCCCGGCCGATGGCGGGTTCACCGTCGACGGCACCAAGACCTTCGCCACCGGCGCGGCCGTCGCCGACCGCCTGGTGGTCAGCGCGACCAGGACCGACAACGGCGAGAAGCTGACCTTCGTCGTCGACGCGCGGGCCGACGGGATCACCTTCCCCGGTGAGTGGGACAACATCGGCCAGCGGCTCACCGCGAGCGGCGCGGTGCGGTTCGAGGCCGTCCGCGTCGCCGAGGACGACGTGCTCGGCGCCCAGCCGGAAGACCAGTCGGATCCGAAGGTGCCCCGCATCTCCTTGGCCGCGATCGGCTTCCAGCTCATGCTGGCGCAGGTGTACGTCGGCCTCGCGTTCGGTGCGCTCGACGCGGCGGCGGTCTACACGCGGGAATCCGCGCGGCCCTGGACACTGTCCGATGTGGACAAAGCGGCGCAGGATCCGTACATCCTGGCCGGATACGGCGAGCTGGTCGCGACGGCGAGGGCGGCCGGGTTCGCCGTCGACGCCGCGGTTTCCGCCCTCGGTGAGGCCGACGATCGCGGGTTCGAGCTGCCCCCGGCCGAGCGCGCCGAGGCGGCGATCGCGATCTCGTCGGCGAAGATCGTCGCGAGCCGGGCCGCGGTCGAAACCACGAGCAAGATCTTCGAGTTCACCGGCGCACGGGCGACGGCGACCAAGTACGGCTTCGACCGCTTCTGGCGCAACGCCCGCACGCTGACCCTGCACGATCCCGTGACATACAAGGCGCGCGAGGTCGGCGACCACTTCCTCAACGGGATCCCGCCGTGCCTTTCGGGGTACAGCTGATGACACTGCCGATCCTCGCCGAAAGCGTCCGCCTCGACGACGAAGGTGTGCACATCCTCGACCGCCGGGTGTTCCCGTTCCAGCGGGAATGGGTGCTCTGCCGGACTTCGGAAGAGGTCGCGGTGGCCATCGAAGAGATGGTCACGCAGTCTTCCGGGCCGTATTTCGCCGCGTTGGGCGCGATGGTGCTCGCCGCGCGAGAGGCATCCGGGCTCGCGGACCCGAGGGCGTACCTGGAGCGGGCGGGGGAGCGGATCGTCGCGACCCGCAAGACCAACAACCATCTGCGCAAGGCCGTCGCCGCCGTACTGTCCGAAGTGGACAAAGCGGAGGGTGACCTCGTCGAAGCCGCGACGAGGGGAGCGCAAATAGGTGACGAATTGTATCGGTCGCGCAGCCGGGCGCTCGGCGAGCACGCGGCCGTGCTGGTGCCGGCCGGGGCGACTGTGCTGACGCATTGCTGGGCGGACCTGTACCTGGTCGAATTCGTGCTCGCCGCGCGGCGGCAGGGCAAGGAGTTCTCCTTCCTGTGCACGGAAACCCGGCCGTATCTGCAGGGCGCGCGGCTGACCGCCGAGACGCTCGCCGAGATGGGCGCCGACACCCGGCTGATCACCGACGGGATGGGCGCCGCGGTGCTGTCCTCCGGCGAGGTCGGCGCGCTGGTGACCGCGGCCGACCGGGTCACCATGGACGGCCACGTCGTCAACAAGATCGGCACTCTGGGGCTCGCGGTGGCGGCGGAGGCGTTCGGCGTGCCGTTCTACGCGATGGTCCAGGCGCCCGACCAGGCGGCACCGACCGGCGCCGACGTGCCGATCGAATACCGCGACGGCGACGAGGTGCTGAGCGCGCTCGGCCACCGCGTCGCGAGCGAACGCGTCCGTGGGCATTATCCGGCCTTCGACGTGACACCACCGCGGTTCGTGACCGCGGTGGTGACCGACCGCGGGGCCTTCGAGCCCGGACGGCTCCGCGAGTACTACGCAGAAGGGGAAGCGAACCAGTGACCGCAACGCTGACCGCCCGATGGGTGGTCCTCGACATCGAGGGCACACTGACCGCCACCAGCTACGTGCACGTGACCCTCTACGACTACGCGCGCCCGCGGCTGGGCCCGTGGATCGACGACCACCCGGACGATCCCGAAGTCGCCCGCGCTCTCGCCGAGATCAAGGAACTCGGCGGGCTCCCGGCGGACGCGTCCACAGTGGACGTCGTGCGGGTGCTGCACGGCTGGATGGACGCGGATCAGAAGATCGCGCCGCTGAAGACGTTGCAGGGGCTCATCTGGCAGCGCGGGTACGCCGAGGGTGACCTGACGACGGAGTTCTTCGGCGACGTCGCCCCGGCGCTGCGGTCGTGGCACGAGTCCGGGCTGCGGCTCGCGGTGTTCTCCTCCGGTTCGGTCGCCGGGCAGATCGCGTCGTTCTCGCGGACCACCGACGGCGACGTCACCGGCCTGTTCGAGCGGCATTTCGATACCGTCAACGCCGGGCCGAAACGCGAGGCGCCGTCGTACCGCGCGATCGCCTCCGCCCTGGACGTCGAGCCGGGTGACATCGTGTTCTTCTCCGATGTCCCGGCCGAACTCGACGGGGCCGCCGCCGACGGCTGGCAGACCGTCGGCCTCGCCCGCCAGGGTGAACCGTTCGGCGACGCCGATTTCGGGACGCACCGGACGATCCGGACGTTCGACGAGGTGAAGGTCGTCCCTCGATGAGTGTGCTGGAACTGGCCGGGCGCGCGCTGGCCGAGGAGTCCGCCCGGTTCGCCGGGCTGGGCTGGATGCGGGGCACGTCCGGCAACCTCTCGGTGGTGCTCGGGCGCGATCCGCTTCGGGTCGCCGTCACCGTCAGCGGCCGGGACAAAGGCGAGCTGACCAGCGACGACGTCGTGGTGGTCGGCGAGGACGGGCTGGCCGTCGCCGACCAGCCGCATCCGGAGAAGGTGCCGTCGGCCGAGGCCGGTCTGCACGCCCGGATCGCGGCGGTGTCCGGTGCGGGAGCGGTGATCCACGTGCACGCGCTCGCGCCGGTGGTCGCCGCCGAGCACTGGCCGGACGGCGTCGAACTGCGGGACCTGGAGATGCTCAAGGGCTTCGGCCGCGCCGCGCACGACGATCTCGTGACCATCCCGGTGATCGCCAACGGCCAGGACATGCGTGTCCTCGGTGACGCGTTCGAGGCGGGGTTCCGGGCGGACACGCCGGCGGTGATCGTCGCGCGGCACGGGATCTACGTCTGGGGCGATGACCTGCGCCACGCGCGCCATCGCCTGGAATGTTTGGAGTGGTTGCTCCGGTTCCGGGTAGAGACAAGACTTGTCGGTGGAGAAAGGGGAGTGCGATGACCCTGCTGACCGTGTGGCCGGACGACCGGCCCGGCGAGATCGCGCTCAGGACCGAGGATCCGGCCGTGATCACCGGGGAACTGGGGCGGCTCGGCGTCCGCTTCGAACGGTGGGACCTCGTCCCGGATCTGCCGCGCGAAGTGACGCCAGAGCAGGTGCTGGCCGCCTACGAGGAGCCGATCGCCAAGGTCTCGGCGGCCGAGGGCTACACCTTCGTGGACGCCGTGCGCATGACCCCGTCGGACGAGCCCGGTTGGTCGGCCGAGGCCGCCGAAGCCCGGCAGAAGTTCCTCGCCGAGCACACCCACGACGACGACGAAGACCGCTTCTTCGCGCGGGGGTCCGGCGTGTTCTACCTGCACGTCGGGGGCAAGGTGTACGCGGTGCTGTGCGAGGCGGGGGATCTGCTGAGCGTGCCCGCGAACACCACGCACTGGTTCGACATGGGGACGCGGCCCGACTACGTGTCCGTCCGGTTCTTCCACGACGACGGCGGGTGGGTCGGGAACTTCACGGGTGCGACGCTGGCGGGGGATTTCCCGGGGTTCGACGAGTTGACCGCCGGGCGTTACTGACCGCTTTGGGCTCGTGAGTGGTGAGGACGGTTGGAACCGTCCTCACCACTCACGAGCCTTAACGCGCTGCCGGGGTCGGTCAGGCCGGTGCCCAGAGGGCGGGCACGTTCGGCGGCTCCCAGCCGGACAGCGACCGGTGGCCCTGGCGGCACACGTACGCCGTGCCGTTGTAGGTCACCCTGGCGCCGGTGGCGTAGTCGACACCTGGCTTCCAGGCATCGGACGGCACCGACGTGGTCGTCGTCGGGCTGGTGGTGGTCGTCCGGGTCGTCGTCGGACTGGTCGTGGTGGTCGTACCCGTCGTCGTTCCCGTGGTCGTGGTGGTCGTCGGCGGAACACCGCCGCCACGCGGGTGATCCGACGCGATCGCGTACGTCGTCCCGCCGAAGGTGAACGTGAAGTTCGACGGCGACGCGATCGGCATGTAGTAGTTCAGCCGGATCTCGACGGTGGCGCCCGGCGCGATGTTCTGCCAGGTCGGCACGGTCACCGCGACATGCTGGAAGTCTCCCTTCATCCCGCCGACGTTGGGCCCGCTGTGGCCCTTGCTCGTGACCGTCAGGCCGAAGCCCGACTGGTCGGACATGCTGCCGGGCGCGCTCGTGCCGTAGTCGAACTCGATCTTCGTCCCGCCGGGGATGGTGGTGGTCGAATTGTTGGTGATGCGCATCCGCGGGGTGATCGGGTAGTTCGCGTCGCCCAGCGCGAAGCCGGTCAGGTTCACGTTCGCGTTCAGCACCGACGACGGCGCGGGACGCGGCGACTTGGCGTTGCCGTACGGGGCGGCGCCCCGCAGGCCGTCGTTGATCTTCGTGATCAGCGTGTCGCCCATGAAGTACTGGCCCTTGGCCTGGTCGAAGGCGTAGTCGCCCGCCAGTTCCCAGATCATGATGCCGCCGATGCCCTTGTCGGCCACGTACTTGGCCTTCGTGGCGAGCGAGGCTTCGTCCTCAGTGGACAGGAACACCTTCTTGTCGTTGTTCCACAGCCACGGCGTCACCATCGTGTTGTCGTAATACCGGTTGTAGGAGCCGGAGATCCGGTCCGTAGGGTCGGTTTTCGGCGTCAGGCCGTACGCCTCCAGGTAGTCCGGGGTGATCTCGTTCTCGAGGTTCTTCGCGTGCCACATCGGGTTCGCGCCCGCGGGGACCTCGCCGCCCGCCAGGCCGAGGTCGTGCCAGAGGTTGTCGATGCCGATCGCGCCGTTGCCGCACGGCACCGTCGAACCGACGTGTGACCCGGTGCCCGGTGGACACTGTTTCTGGTCCGGTAGCGGAGCCTTGCCCCACAACCCGTTCGTCCCGCCGGACACGCCTTGCCAGCCCCGGGTGTAGAACCCGACGCCGATGTTGATCCGGCCGGCCTGCATCGCACCGCGGAAGTAGTGATAGGCCCAGTCGGTGTTGAGATAGCCCTGCCCGTCGTACTGCGGTGTCGTGTACACCTGCCAGTGCGCGAGTTCCGCGTCGTTGCCGGAGTCGTAGAGCGCGGCGTTCGGCCCGACGAACTGGTTCCACGCGCCGTGCAGGTCGTAGCTCATCATGTTGGCGTAGTCGAGATACCGCGTGACGCCGTAGACCTCTTGGCCGCGCAGCAGCCAGCCGGACGCGGGCACCGCGGCGGTCAGCAGGTAGTGCTTGCCGTCGGCGGCGCCCGCCCGGTCGAGTTTCTCGCGCAGCGTGCGCATCAGGTTCTCGTAACCCGCCCAGAGGGTGCCGCGGTTGGCCTGCGCGATCCAGTAGTCGTCCGGGTTGCCGGCGTAGTTCGCCGACGTCGCGTATTCATAGTCGATGTCCGCGCCGTTGAAACCGTAGGTGCGCAGGAATTCCACGACGGAATCCGCGAAGACGTCGATACCCGCCTGGGTCTGCGTCATCTTGTAGAACCCGCCGGAGGCGTTGCGGGTGCCGTCGGGGTTCAGGAAGCCGCCGGTCTCGGCCCAGCCGCCGATCGAGATCAGCGACTTCACGTTCGGGTGCTGCTTCTTGTACTTGGTCAGCAGGTTGAAATGTCCCTTGTAGGGCAACGACGGATCCATTTCGGCGCCGGGCACGCCCGGCCATTCCATGCCGATGGACTCGTTGGTCGCGCTCGGCGCGCCGACCGAGACCTTGTTCTGCGCGTCCACATGCGCGAACGCGTAGTTGAGGTGGGTGACCTTCGACCACGGGATGTTGTTGACCAGATAGGCCGGTGCGCCGTTCTTCCCGGTGCGCCAGCTGGTGAAGTAGCCGATCACGCGGCGGGAATGCCCTTCTCCCAGCGATTCGCGGCCCGCGGTGTCGTAGACGGTGCAGTAGGGGGTGTCGACGCCGGGTGTCCGGTACAGCCCGTCGGGACGGCAGTCCTCATGTCCCGCCGCGCTCGACGGGGACGGGGTGACGACGACGATCATGAGTCCGGCCAGCGTGACGAGCGACGCCAGCAGGGGGAGTAGTTTCCTGGTTCTCCTTGGCACGCCGAACCTCCGACAGTGGAAGATGGCCCTCGGTCCCAGCAGCTTGAGCCGCTGACCTGCCGCGCGTCAATAGGTGTAGACCAATTTCCGTCCGGTGCCGTACGGCGGAGCGTACCTGTGGTTCGTCAGGTACGGCTTCGTCGGTGGTGGCCATACTCCCGGCCACATCCCATGCGTGTTATGCCGCCGTTTCCCGTACCACGAAGGAAAACTCGTTCCCGTGGTGACAGGGACGGGCTCGGCCGGACTGTGTGGATTTTGGGTCATCCGACGCACCAAAATCCGCACAGTGAGGGATGCGGTCCGGTGGAGGGAGGCCGTCCGGCATCCCGGCCACATCCGACACGTGTTATGCCCGTGCCACGAAGGAAAACTCGTTCCCGTCGGGATCCGCCATCGCCACCGGCCCCTCGCCGGCGCCGAGCCGGGTGGCGCCGAGCGCGACCAGCCGCTCGACTTCCGGCAGGGAACCGGTCAGCACGAAACGCAGCCGGTTCGGCCCGGTCTTCGGGGTGAACGGCGGGCCGCCCCAGGTGATCTTCGGCCCGCCGTGCGGAGAGCGGATCGCCGTCTCCTGATCCTGGTCCCACACCAGCGGCCAGCCGAGCGCCTCGCTCCAGAAGTAGCCGACCTCTTGCGAACCGTCGCACGCGACGGCGCCGACGAAACCACAGTCGGCGAGGAAGTCGTTGCCCGGCCCGATGACGCAGAACTCGTTGCCTTCGGGGTCGGCGAGCACCACGTGCCCCTCCTCGGGGCGCTGGCCGACGTCGATATGCCGTCCGCCGAGTTCGAGCGCCCTGGCGACCGTCCGCTCCTGGTCTTCGGGTGACTCGCTCGTCAGGTCGAAATGCAGCTGGTTCTGGCGGGTCTTCGGTGCGTCCGACGGCAGGAAATCGAGCCGGAAACCGGTCTCGTCGTCGATTTCCGGGCCGAGGAGGCCCGTCCAGAAACGGGCGAGACGACGCGGGTCGTGCGCGGCGAAACTGAGCGCGTGCAGGGTGACGGTCATGAGCGACGCTAGGAACGACGGCGGCCTCCACGCAACCGAATAAGGCGCGTTCCCCCATGGAGTGGACCCGCGTCCATCCGGCGGGGGACGCAGGCGGGCCGGGGCGGCTGTGATCGTGGGAACCGATCGAGCGAGTGAACCCGAGGAGCCCGGATGACCGTCCACCAAGCCACCGCGACCGGGCGGCTGCGCGCCGCGTGGACCAGGGCGCACGCCCCGGTGCCCGGCGTCCCCCGCTGGGCCAAGATCGCGGCCTACGCCATCCCCTTCACCGTGCTCCCGTCCGGCCTGTGGCGGATCATGACCGTCGTCTTCGACATCGGCGGTGACGGCTCGCACGGCTCGGGTCAGCTCCCGTCGTGGTTGCCGGGGCCGGTGTACGTGATCGCGTTGTCCGTCGTCTCGGAGCTGATCGCCTTCACCGCCATCGGGCTGATCGCCGGGTGGGGAGAGGTCTTCCCGCGCTGGATTCCGCTACTCGGCGGCCGCCGGGTGCCGCCGCTCGCCGCGGTCGTGCCCGCCGCTCTCGGCGCCGCGGTCCTGACCGTCCTGTGGACCGCCGCCGTCGTCACCGAGATGTCCGGGATCACCCTCCAAGGCGATCCCCTTCCGGCCGACTACCCCACGAAGACACTGCACGGCTGGAAACTCGCCTTCTTCGAACTCACCTACGCCCCGCTCCTGCTCTGGGGGCCGCTGCTGGCGGCAGTCTGCTTCGCGTACTGGCGGAGGCGCCGGCCGTGAGTCCGTGAAGGCCCTCCTTCCCTACTCTCAGGGTAGGGAAGGAGGGCCTTCACGGAACGATCAGCAGGAGACGCCGGTCCGCCCGTTCTCCACCCGCGCGGTCAGCGTCCGCAGGAACGACGGATCGCCGTCCGCGGTGACCTTCACGTCGTACCAGCCGCCCGAAACCGGCCAGTCCACCGTGACCGAACGCCCGGCCCCGACCCGCACGACGCGCGTGAACCGTGAAGACGACAGCCGCAGCGTCAGCGCCGAAGCGCCCGAGTTGGACAGCTTGAACTCGACACCCGAGCGCCACGTGAGGAACCGCGTCCGGACGTCGACACCCGCGGCGGCCCCGCGACGGTCACCGCGGAACTCCCACCACGACCGGTTCGGCCCCTGGACGACGACGCGGTATTCGTCACCGGCCAGCCGGACGAGCTCCGGCGCCTCGCCGCGGACGTCGCGGTGCGCGGGCTCGGGGAATTCGCCCTTGTACGGGTACAGCGCGAAATGCGCCGACGACGAGCCGCTGTTGGCCAGCGAAAGCGCCAGGTTCCCCGACTTGTCCACCGCGCCGGAGACCGACACCTGGTACGGCAGGGGACGGGACGGCCGGTTCCCGGGCTCGGCCACGGGCAGGCTCTGCTCCGCCGGGGCGGACGGCCGCCAGCGGCTGATCGGCGCGGGCACCGGGCCGGGCCGGTTCACCCGCGGCTGACGCCCGGCGCGCGAGAAGTCGAAGGCGCCGGTGAGGTCGCCCGCGACGGTCCGCCGCCATTTGCTGATGTTCGGCTCGGCGATCCCGGTCCAGCGTTCGAGGAACCGCAGCACCGACGTGTGGTCGTACACGGTGGAGTCGACGTGGCCGCCGATCGACCACGGCGAGACGACCGTCATCGGCACGCGCGGGCCGAAACCGAGCGGCTGGCCGTTGAAGTGGTCGGCGTCGTTGGCCGCGTTCCCCGGCGGCATCGGCGGCGGGACGTGGTCGAAGTAGCCGTCGTTCTCGTCGAAGTTGATCAGCAGCACCGTCTTGGACCACGTCTCGCGGTCGGACGCCAGCGCGTCGAGCACGCGGTAGATCAGGTTCGCGCTGCCGACCGGGGTGGACGCGCCGGGGTGCTCGGAGTCCTTCGCGGACGGCACCAGCCAGCTGACTGCGGGCAGGCGCCGCGCCTGGATGTCCGCCTTCAGCCGGGTCACCAGCGTCTCCGGCTCGCTGCGGTACATGGCCTTCTGGAACAGGTTCCGCTCGGCGGGCGTCAGTTTCGCGACCCCGGCGTCGAACTGCGCCAGCAGTTTGGTGCGCTCTTCGGGCGTCTTCTTGAGCAGGTTGTCGTAGAACTCTTCGGTGGTGCGGAACTTCTCCTCGACCGAAGCCAGGATCTTCGTGCCGACCTTCTTGAACGGCACGAAGTACTCGACCGCGTTGTCGGTGAAGTTGTCCCACTCCTGGTAGATCTGCCACGGCACCCCGGCGGCCTCCAGGCGCTCCGGGTACGTCGTCCAGTCGTAGCCCTTGTGGTCGTAGGAGTACGCCGCGTTCGTGACCGCGCGGTTCGTCGTGCTGCCCGGTTCGAACCCGGTGGTCCCGGTCCACAGGAAGTTCCGGTTCGGGTTGGTGGAGCCGAAGACCGAGCAGTGGTAGGCGTCGCAGATGGTGAACGTGTCCGCGAGTTCGTACTGGAGCGCGATGTCGCGGCGCTCGTAGTAGGTCATCGTGGCCGGCGTCTTCGCCGCGATCCAGCCGTTGTTCCAGCCGCGCGCCCACGCCTTGCCGCTGCCGTTCCAGCTGTGGTCGAGGTCGCCGAGGTACTGGATGTCGTCCGCTTTCCGCCCGGCGAGCTCGGCCGCCTTGCGCACCGAGAACGGCAGCACCGTGCCACCCGCCGGATTCGGCTGCTCGAACACCGACGTCCCCGACGGGAGTTCGAGCGGACGCGTGTCGGAGAAGCCCCGGACCCCGCGCAGGCTGCCGTAGTAGTGGTCGAACGACCGGTTCTCCTGCATCAGCACGATCACGTGCTCGATGGCGTCGAGCCCGCCCCGGCGCATGGGTTCGGCCATGGCGGCGTGCACGGACGGCGGGAGGAGAGTGGTGGCGGCCGCGGCGCCGGTGGCGCCCAGCAACGTACGGCGTGACAGTTCAGGCATGCCGGAACCTTGACCCAGTAACATGAACGTCACAAGAACCGAACGGGTCGACTCGGCGTCGGTCGCCGGAGGTCCGTGGTTCCCTGGCAGCACGACGAAACGACGGCGGGGAGGCCTCGTGAGATCGATGTTCGCCGACCCCGGCGGCCGTCGCCGGATCTTCGTCCGCCGGGCCGCGATCAGCGCCGGTGCCGCCGCCGGTTACGGGGTCCTCCTCCTGGTCGCGTTCTCCGGCGTGCCGGATCTGCCCAGCGCGCTGGAGCTCCGGCCGTTCCCCACACCACAGGTGCCGCCCCCGCCGCCCGCGACGGCGCCGCCCACCGTGACACCGCCCAGCACGCCGCCGTCCATCACGCCGCCGTCCGCCACTACGCCGGACGGACCGGCTCGGACGGCTTCGCCGCCGGTATCGCGGGGAACGGCCGAGCCGGTTCACGAAACGCCGCCCACGAGCGCCGGGCCGCCTCCGGCCCAGATCCCGGCTTCGCGTGCGACGCCTGAAACGCCTGAGACGCGGGCCCCCGCCACCTCCCCGCAGCAGGGCAACGACCGCCGCAACGGCCGCGCGCCCGAAGACCCGCACAAGCACGCGAAGACCACGCCGCCCAAGAGCGGGCGCTGAGGTCCGATTCCCGCCCGCCGGTCGTGAGGTCACTGCGCTGAGTGACCGTTCGGCGGGGTGACACCGCTGAACGGGCGCCTGCGCGGTAACCTCACGGGCACCAAAGACCGCAGACCCTTGAGGAGGGCCCGTGTCGGCAGGGCAGATCGCCGCGCTGATCGCCGCAGGAGCATTCGTCGTACTCGTCGTGCTGCTGGCGATCGTGCTGTTCAAGCTCGGCCGGACCCTGGACGAGGCCACGATCGCCATCCGCAAGGCGCACGAGAACACCGACCCGCTGCTGATCGGCGCGAACGAGACGATCACGCACGTCAACACGCAGCTGGAGCGGGTCGACGGCATCACCGCCAACGCGCAGGCCGTGTCCGGCAACGTGTCCGCGCTGTCGTCGGTGTTCACCGCGACGCTCGGCGGGCCGCTGGTGAAGACGGCCGCCCTGTCCTACGGCCTCAGCAAGGCCATCAAGGCCCGCCGGAAGAAGGCGGAAGCGAAAGCCGCTCGTCCGGCGAAGAAGCGGGGCCGCAAATGAAGCGCCTGTTCTGGCTCGGCGTCGGCGTGGTCGCCGGCGTCGCCCTGTCACGCAAAGCGACGGAAACCGCTCGCCAGGCCACGCCCGCGGGGTTAGCCTCGAACCTGGGCGACGCCGTGCGGGAACTCGCGGGCGCCGTCGGTTCGTTCGGCGCGGAGGTCCGCGCCGGGATGAGCGAACGGGAACAGGAGTTGCACGACATGGTGTCCGAACGGACCGGCTTGAGCACGGCCCCCGTGACCGAGGGCAGGCACGCGGCGTCGTCGCGGCGCCCGGTCCGGCGAGCTCGCCGGGCGGAGGGCTGATCCGGCCGCGTCCGGAAGCCCAGCCCTTCGCCGTTCCCGTCTGTCCGCATTCCCAGCGCCTTCGCGCGAGCCCGTATACAAGGACGATCCCGTGGAAACACACGAAATCACCCAGCGTTTTCTGAGCCATTTCGAGAACAAGGGACATACGCGCGTCCCCAGCGCGCCGCTGATCCTCGACGACCCGAACCTGCTGTTCGTCAACGCCGGCATGGTCCAGTTCAAGCCGTACTTCCTCGGCGAGGCCCCGCCGCCGTACCCGCGCGCGACCAGCGTCCAGAAATGCGTCCGCACGCCGGACATCGACGAGGTCGGCAAGACCACCCGGCACAACACCTTCTTCCAGATGGCCGGGAACTTCTCCTTCGGCGACTACTTCAAGGAAGGCGCCATCGAGGCGGCCTGGGAGCTGATCACCACGCCCCAGAGCGACGGCGGCTACGGCCTCGACCCGAACCGTATCTGGGCGACCGTCTACGAGGACGACTCCGAGGCCGCGGGCCTGTGGAAGAAGCTCACCGGCCTGCCCGGCGAGCGCATCCAGTCCCGTGACGGCAAGGACAACTACTGGGACATGGGCGTGCCCGGTCCCGGCGGCCCGTGCTCGGAGATCTACTACGACCGCGGCCCGGACTACGGCCGCGAGGGCGGCCCGGTCGCCGACGAGGACCGCTACATCGAGATCTGGAACCTCGTCTTCATGCAGGACGTGCGGGGCGACAAGAGCCCGAAGCACGGCCACAAGCCGATCGGTGAGCTGCCGAAGAAGAACATCGACACCGGCATGGGTGTCGAGCGCGTCGCGACGATCCTGCAGGGCGTCGAGAACGTCTACGAGACCGACCTCGTCCGCCCGGTGATCGGCCGCGCCGAGGAGTTCTCCGGCCGCCGCTACGGCTCCGACCACACCGACGACGTCCGCTTCCGCGTCATCGCCGACCACGCCCGCACCGGCGTCCTGCTCATCGGTGACGGCGTCACCCCGGGCAACGACGGCCGCGGCTACGTGCTGCGCCGCCTGCTGCGCCGCATCATCCGCTCCGCGCGCCTGCTCGGCGTGCACGAGCCGGTGCTGCCCGCCTTCGCCGCGGTCGTCCGCGACACCATGGGCCCGACGTACCCCGAGCTGGTCTCCGGCTTCGACCGCATCGAGGACGTCGTGCGCGTCGAGGAGGAGGCCTTCCTCTCCACGCTCACCAGCGGCTCGCGCATCTTCGACCTCGCGGCCGAGGAGACCAAGCGCGCCGGCGGCTCGCTGCTGGCCGGGGACAAGGCGTTCCAGCTGCACGACACCTACGGCTTCCCGATCGACCTGACCCTGGAGATGGCGTCCGAGCAGGGCCTGACCGTCGACGAAGAGGGCTTCCGCACGCTCATGAACGAGCAGCGGCAGCGGGCGAAGGCCGACGCGGCGTCGCGCAAGACCGGCCACGGCGACCTGTCCGAGTACCGCAAGGTGCTGGAGCAGAACGGCGAGACCGAGTTCCTCGGCTACACCGACCTGCAGGCCGAGGCGAAGGTCGTCGCGCTGCTGGAGGACGGCGTCCCGGTGCGCAGTGTCGGCGCGGGCAAGAAGGCGGAGCTGGTCCTGGACCGCACGCCGTTCTACGCCGAGAGCGGTGGCCAGGTCGCCGACACCGGCGTGCTGCTCGGCGACGGCGTGGAGCTCAAGGTCCACGACGTGCAGAAGATCGTGCCGGGCCTGTTCGTGCACCGCGTCGAGGTGACCGAGGGCGAGGTCGGCATCGGCGGCACGCTGACCGGTTCGGTCGACCAGCACCGCCGCCTGTCGATCGAGCGGTCGCACTCCGCGACGCACCTGGTGCACGCCGCCGTGCGCGGCGCGTACGGCAAGCGTGCGGCGCAGGCCGGTTCGCTGAACTCGCCGGGCCGGATGCGCTTCGACTTCACCACCTCCGGCGGCGTGTCGGCCGACGTGCTGACCGAGGTCGAGGAGGAGGTCAACGACTACCTCCAGACCAACGTCGAGGTGAACACCTTCGTCACCACGAAGGACAAGGCCCTCGAACTGGGCGCGGTCGCGCTGTTCGGCGAGAAGTACGGCAACGACGTCCGCGTCGTCGACATGGGCGAGTACTCCCGCGAACTCTGCGGTGGCACCCACGTCGACCGCATCGGCCAGCTCGGCCTGGTGAAGCTGGTGGGCGACTCGTCCATCGGTTCCGGCGTGCACCGCGTCGAGGCGCTCGTCGGCACGGACGCGCTCAAGTACGTCCGCAAGGAGCAGCTGCTCGTCTCGCAGCTCGCGAACACCTTCAAGGTGCCGTCGGAGCAGCTGCCGTCGCGCATCGACGACGTGCTCACCCGGCTCAAGAACGCCGAGAAGGAGATCGAGCAGCTGCGCACCCAGCAGGTGCTCGGTTCGGCGGGCTCGCTCGCGGACAAGGCCGAGGACATCGGCGGCGTCGCGGTCGTCGCGGAGAAGCTCGGCGAGGGCGTCGACTCGAACGGCCTGCGCGCGCTGGCTTCGGACATCCGCGGCAGGCTCGGCAACCGTCCCGGCATCGTCGCGCTGTTCGCCCCGCAGGGCGAGAAGGTCGCCTTTGTCGTCGCCACCACGAAAGCGGCCCAGGAGAAGGGCATCGCGGCGGGCAAGCTGGTCCCGTCGTTCGCCGAGGCGATCGGCGGCCGTGGCGGCGGCAAGCCGGACATGGCGCAGGGCGGGGGCACCAACCCGGCCGGGGCCGAGCAGGCCATCGCCTCCCTGCGCGCGGCGGTCGCCCAAGTTGGCTGACGACGCCCCCCAGCGGCGCCCGGATCGGCCAGGGGAGTCCGATCCGGGGCGTGGCAGGCGGCTTGGCGTGGATGTCGGATCCGTCCGGGTCGGGGTCGCGTTGAGCGATCCCGACCCCATCCTCGCGAGCCCTCTCGTTACCCTCACTCGCGACGCGGCGGGCGACAAGGACGTCGACCTGCTCGTCGGACTCGTCACGGAACACGACGTGGTCGAGGTCGTCGTCGGCTTGCCGAGGACGCTCAAGGACCGTCATGGCCCGGCGGCCGAAGCGGCGCTGGACTATGCCGAAAAGGTCGCCGCCAGGATCGCTCCGGTGCCGGTGCGACTGGCCGACGAGCGGTTGACCACGGTGACGGCATCCAGGATGCTGTCGCAGCGTGGGGTGAAGGGACGTAAGCAACGTGCCGTCGTCGATCAGGCGGCCGCGGTCGAGATCCTGCAGGCGTGGATCGACGCGGTAGCGGCACATCGCGCACGGAAGGGCGATACATGACCGAGCCCCACGGCCGGCCCGAGCGCCGTCAGGGCGGTAGACGACGGTTGCGGGAGCCTGAGGAGGCCAGCCCGCCACCGGCACCGCCGCGTCGACGGCCCGAACCCCAGCCGACGGGACGACGGCCCGTCCGGCGGGAACCGCTCGAGGCGCCGCCCGTCCGGCGTCCGGCGGAGGAGCCGCCGCGTGCCCGCCGGTCGCCGGAAGAGCCGCCGCCGCGTGCCCGGCGCGCCGCCGACGAGCCGCCGCGTCCGGCCGCACCTAGGCGAGCCCCGGAACCCGCGGCCCCGCCACCACCTCCCGCGCCGCAGCGGCGGTCCGCCCAGCCGGGTGACCGGGGTCTCGGCATGCCCGCCTACGCCCAGGACGAGGCACCCCGCCCCGGCCGCCGCAGGCGCCGCGAGGACGACGGCCCGCTCCCGGACGAGCGGCCGACCGACATCCTCCCCGCGATCCAGGAGGCGCCCATCGCCCGGCGTCCCGGCGCGAAACCCGGTTCGCCGCCCGAGGGCAGCGAAGAGGAATACAACGAGATCTTCGGCGACGACGCGTACGACGACTATGACGAGTACGACGACTACGAGGATTACGACGAGTTCGAGGACGAAGACCGGGCCGAGCCCGAACGCATCGAGGACGAGCGCCCGGAACGTCAAGGGCCGCCGCCCAAGAAGCGAAAGAAGAAACGCGCGCTGGGCTGGATCGCCGCGGTGACCGTGCTCGTCCTGCTCGCCGGTGGCGCCTACTACGGCTTCACCGAGATCTTCGGGTACGACGACTACGAAGGCGCCGGCGAGAGCGACGTCCTCGTCCAGGTGGAAAAGGGCGACTCGACGTCGGCGATCGGCAACCGGCTCCAAGCGGCCGGAGTGGTCGCCAGCGGCAAGGCGTTCGTGAAGGCGGGCGAGGACAACGCCGCCGTCTCGAAGCTCCAGCAGGGCTACTACGTCATGAAGACGAAGATGTCCGGTGCCAGCGCGGTCGAGAAGATGCTCGCTCCCGCGACGAAGGTCGGCCAGGTCGAGATCCGGCCGTACACCCAGTTCCACGACATCACCCAGCCAGACGGCAAGGTGACACCGGGGGTGTATTCGTTGCTGTCCAAGGCTTCCTGCGCCGACCTGAACGGCAAGAGCACCTGTATCCCGGTCGAGGAACTGCGCAAGACGATCGAGACCGCGGATCTGGCGAAGCTGGGCGTTCCGTCGTGGGCCGTCGAGGCCGCCACGAACGCCGAGCACAAGGACCGGCGGCTCGAAGGGCTGATCGCCGCGGGCATCTACAACATCAAGCCCGGCTGGAGTGCCGAAGAGCTGCTGACGTTCGTCGTCAAGACCTCGGCGGAGCGCATCCTGAACGCCGGGCTGAGCGATCAGTCGAAGGGGGAGGGCAAGACCCCCTACGAGACGCTCGTCATCGCGTCGATCATCGAACGCGAGGCGGTGAAGGCCGACTTCGGGAAGATCTCGCGGGTCATCTACAACCGGATCGACAAGAAGATGCGGCTCGAGATGGACTCGACGGTCAACTACGTCCTCGACCGGCCGACCCTGCTCACCAAACCCGAAGAACGGGAAAAAGCGGGCGCCTACAACACCTACAAGTCGGTCGGCCTGACCCCGACACCGATCGCGGTCGTGAGCGCGGAGGCGATCCAGGCCGCGTTGAAGCCGGCGGCCGGCGAGTGGCTGTTCTTCGTCAAGTGCGAGAAGAACGGGCTTTCCTGCTTCGCGGTGAACTTCGACGACCACCGGAAGAACCGAGACGACGCGGTGAGGCGAGGTGTCATCTAGCCGGAAGGCCGCGGTACTCGGGAAACCGGTCGAACACTCGCTCTCGCCCGTGCTGCACGGCGCCGCCTTCCGCGCGCTGGGGCTGGACGGCTGGACCTACGAGCGGGTCGAGATGGACGGTCCCGGGCTGCCCGCGTTCGTCGACGGCCTCGGTCCGGAGTGGACCGGCCTTTCGGTGACCATGCCAGGGAAACGGGCCGCGCTGGAGCACGCCGACGAGGTCACGCCGCGCGCGGCGGCCGTCGGCGCGGCGAACACGCTGGTGCGCCGGGAAACCGGCTGGCTCGCCGACTGCACCGACGTCGACGGGGTCACCGAGGCGCTGCGGATCGCGGGGGAGTACTCGCCCGGTGCGGACGACGCCGCCGTCGTTCTCGGCGCGGGTGGGACCGCCGCCGCGGCCGTCGTCGGGCTGGCGTCGCTCGGCGTGCCAACGGTGCGGCTCGTCGTGCGGGATCCCGCACGGGCGGCGGAAACGGTCGAGGCGGCTCAGCGGGCCGGGCTCGACGCCGAGGTCCTCCGCTGGGCGGACGCCGACTTCGGGAAACTCGCGGCCGATTCGGCGGTACTGGTGAACACCGTGCCCCCGGACGCCGTCCGGCCGCAGTTGGCGGAGCTGTCCCGGATCGGCTGCGTCCTCGACGTCATCTACCACCCTTGGCCGACCGCGCTCGCCGAAGCGGTCGCGGAGCGGGGAGGGCGGCTCGCGACCGGTCTGGACATGTTGCTGCATCAGGCCTTCGGGCAGTCCGAGTACTTCACCGGACAACCGGCGCCGCGGGCCGAGATGCGGGACGCGCTGCGCGAGGCGACCGGCGGCATCCTTTCTCTGCCGATCGGCTGACAAGATCGCCCGGGTTCGATAATCTGGCCGACTGCCTCGAGAGGGGCGTCGCGGCGGTCGGACGGCCTCCCCGCGCAGTCCCTCCTCAAACGCGCAGAACACGCGAAGAGCGCCGAGGAAGGATCAAGGGGTCGATGCCTAAACCCGATCGAGACGACTACACCGAAGAAGACATCAACAACTCGTGGGTCGATCAGCCTCCGGTACTGAATTCCACCGTCACGCTGGCCGAATACGACCCGGAGTGGCCCGAGCTGTTCGACCGGGAAGCGAAGCGCATCAGGGGGATCCTGGGGGAGCGCGCGCTGGTCCTGGAACACGTCGGTTCCACGTCGGTGCCGGGGCTCTGCGCGAAACCGATCATCGACATCATGCTGATCGTCGACGATTCGGACGACGAGGACGCCTACGTGCCGCAGCTGGAGGCCGAGGGCTACAAACTCGTCATCCGTGAGCCGGAGTGGGAGAAGCACCGCTGCTTCAAAGGCCCGGACACCAACATCAACCTGCACGTCTACTCGCCGGACAACGGCCAGACCGAGCGCTACCGGCTCTTCCGTGACCGCCTGATCGCGCACGAGGACGAGCGGAAGCTCTACGAGGACAGGAAACGCGAACTGGCGTCGCGCACCTGGAAGTACATCCAGCAGTACGCCGACGCCAAATCCGAGGTCGTCGACGCGATCATCGAACGGGCGCGCGCCGCCCAGTACGACGGCTTCGCGCGGCTCTACGCGGCGCACGCCGAAACCAGCAGCACCAACGCCCACTACGACCGGCCCGCCATCGTGGAACTGGCCGGAGACGTGGCGGGCAAACGGGTGCTGGACGTCGGCAGCGCCGCAGGACACCTCAGCGCCCTGCTCGCCGCCAAGGGCGCGGACGTCCTCGGCGTCGACGCCAGCGAGGGCATGGTCGCCGTGGCCAGGGAGAAGTTCGGGGAGGTCGCTCGCTTCGAGACCGCGGACGTCTCGCGGCCGATGCCGTTCCTCGAGGACGGCTCGATCGACGTCGTCACGGCCTCACTGGTGCTGCACTACCTGAAGGACTGGGCGCCGGCGCTGGCGGAGTTCCGGCGGGTGCTCAAACCGGGCGGGCTCCTGGTGTTCTCGGTGCACCATCCCGGTGAGGACTGGCGCTGGTTCGAGAAGCGGAACTACTTCCAGCTCGAACTGCTGGAGGACGAGTTCCCGCCGGGGCAGAAGGTCCGGTTCTACCGGCGGCCGCTGAGCTGGACGTTCGACGCGGTACGGGACGCCGGTTTCGCCGTCGACCGGCTGGTCGAACCGATGCCGGTCGAGACGATCGCCGAATCGGACCCGAAGTGGTACGCGAAACTGCGGACCGAGCCGCGGTTCCTGTACTTCCGGACCGTCCGGGAACCTTGATGTGGCCCGCGTGAAGGCCCCCTTCCCTCGGCTCAGCCGAGGGAAGGGGGCCTTCACGCGCTCGAATCGTCCGGGAGTCCTCCACGGCCCGCGTTCGCTTCAGTGACCCGCCACTCAGCCGTCGTCCCGCTTCGAGAGGTCCCGGATCAGCGAAACGATCTCCCGGCTCACCGGCCTCAGCACCCGCAGCCGCGAAAGCCCCACCAGCCGCGCGATCAGCGGGACCGTCCGTTCCACCAGGATCCGGCTGCGTTTCTGCCCGGCGGACCGGTCGTGGACCCAGAACAGCACGACCCCCATCTGGTACAGCCACAGCAGATCGGGCAGGTCGTCCCGCAGGTCCGGGTCGAGTTTGACGTCGGAGTCGGCGATGACGTCGCGCATCAGGCCGACGGAGGCGTCCCGGGCTGGCGAGGACTCCTCGCTGAACGGGCTCAGCGGTGAGTCCGGGTCGGCGGCGTTGACGAAGAGCTGGGTGCCGAAGCGGTGGTACGGCTCTGCGACGTCGAGCCAGGTGAGCAGGACGGTCCTGAGCCGGGCGCTGAAGTCCCGCTCACCTGCGATCGTCTCGCGCGCGGTGGTCAGGTGCGCGTTGGCGATCTCGTCGTAGAAACCTTGGATCAGCTGGTCTTTGGAGGCGAAGTAGTAGTAGGCGTTCCCGACCGACACGCCCGCTTCGGCGGCGATGGCCCGCATGGTCGTGCGGTCGTAGCCGTTCTCGGCGAACAACCGCAACGCGGTCGCCACGATCAGTGACTTGGTTTCCTCACTCTTCGCCACCACTGCACGGTATCCGGTCAGGGCGCGGGGTGTGGAGCGGGCGCCGGGTAGCCGGGGTAGGGCGGCGGCACCGGTGCGGGCCGCGCGGCGGCGTGGTTGAGGTGCTTGCGCCGGATCCCGTTGAACACCAGCACGTTCCCGACGTGCATCACGCCGAGCACGAGCGCCACGGTGCCGACCTTGACCGACAGCATCTCGAAGACGTCGCGCGCGTCGAGGACGGTGTCGTCGCTGGTCAGGAACAGGGTCACGAAACCAAGGCTGACCAGGTAGAAGCCGACGACGAGCAGTTGGTTGACCGAATGCGCCAGCGCTTGTTTGTCCTGGAAGACGTCTTCCAGGAACGTCTTGCCGTGCCTGCTCAGCGTGCGGGCGACCAGCACGGTCAATGGAACGGCGATGGCCAGGTAGAGCGCGTAGGCCACGACTACGGGTTGCATGGGGACCTCCTTTTGAACGTGTTCAAGAAGGACCGTAGCCCAGATTTTGAACGCGTTCAAGAGACGCTGTTCACCTGAAGCTCACCCGTACGGCCGCGCGGAGTGCGTAAGGTCGCACCGGACTCTGGGAGGTAAGACCGTGAAACGCATCGCCGCCGTGCTCACATCGGGCGCCATGCTGGCCGGGACGCTGCTGGCCGCCACACCGGCGGAAGCCACCGTCGGGCAGAACATCCGCTTCGCGACGTTCAACGCTTCGCTCAACCGCGGAGCCGCCGGGCAGCTGGTGACCGACCTGTCGCAGCCGGGCAACGCGCAGGCGAACGAGGTCGCCGAGGTGATCCAGCGCAACCGGCCCGACGTGCTGCTGATCAACGAGTTCGACTACGTGCCCGGCAACCGCGCCGCGGACCTGTTCCGCGAGAACTACCTCGCGCGCGGCCAGAACGGCGCGGCGCCGATCGACTATCCGTACGCGTTCACCGCGCCGTCGAACACCGGCGTCGCGACCGGTTTCGACCTCGACCGCAACGGCCAGGTCGGCGGCGGCAACGACGCGCACGGTTTCGGCCTCTTCGAGGGCCAGTACGGCATGCTCGTGCTGTCCAAGTATCCGATCGACACCAAGAACGCGCGGACTTTTCAGAAGTTCCTCTGGAAGGACATGCCGGGCGCGCTGCTCCCGGACGACCCGGCCACCGCGGCGCCGAACGACTGGTACTCACCGCAGGTGCTCGACGTGCTGCGCCTGTCGTCGAAGTCCCATTGGGACGTTCCGATCCGCGTCGGCCGCTCGACCGTGCACTTCCTGGCCTCGCATCCGACTCCGCCGACCTTCGACGGCCCCGAGGACCGCAACGGCACCCGCAACCACGACGAGATCCGCTTCTGGGCGGACTACGTGACCCCGGGCAAGGGCCGCTACATCCGCGACGACAGTGGCCGCCGCGGCGGCCTGGGCGCGCACGAGAAGTTCGTCATCGCCGGCGACCAGAACTCCGACCCGCTCGACGGCGACAGCGTCCCCGGCGCCATCTCGCGCCTGCTGAACGCCCCGCGCGTCATCGAAACCCGGCCGGGCAGCGAAGGAGGCGTGCGGGCCGCGCAGGACCAGGCCGGCGCCAACATCGGCCAGAAGGGCGACCCGTACTTCGACACCGGCGACTTCAACGACAACGCGCCCGGGAACCTGCGGATCGACTACGTCCTGCCGTCGAAGGGCCTGTTCCCCTGGCGCGCCGAGGTCTTCTGGCCGCTGCCCGATTCACCGCTGGCCCGGCTCAACGACGCTTCGGACCACCACCTGGTGCGCGTCGACGTGTTCGTCCCGCGCTGGTAGCCCTCAGCGGGCGCCGAGCAGCGCGGCGCCCGGGCCGGTGAGCGTGGCCAGCCCGGCGCCGCGCCCGCTCACCGCCAGGAGCAGGTCGGCGAGCGGGCCCCGGACCTCTTCGGTGCCCGCTCCGCCGGACCAGCCGGAGTCGCTGGCGATCAGCCTGAGGTCCCGGCAGCGTTTCCTGGCGCCCCAGAACGGGCTGACGAGAATGTGCTCCAGTGCCGCGATCGCCGGCTTCTCCGGCATCGGGCGATCGATGCCGAGCGGGCGGGCGACATCCTGGCCGTGGATGAGGACGTCAGCGAGCGGGTCGACCGGTTTGGCGCCGGGCGAGCGGCGGGCCGATCCGGCGTCCTCGCGGATCTGGGCGACGAGTTCGGCCGGGGTGTACCGCGCGGCGTAGGCGATGGCCTGATCGGTGTTCATCCGGTCCCAATTCCCCCTGGCCTTCACGATGCCGGCGAGGGTGTCCTTGAGCCGGTTCCTGGTGGTCTGCGCGAGGTGGCCCGCCATCGCGTGGACCGTCCACTCCGTACACAGGGTCTTCGCCGACCAGTCCCGCTCGGCGAGACTCTCCAGCAGATCCGCGAAGCTCAGCCGTTCGGTCTCGGTCCAGGCCAGGATCTCGCCGTCGTGCATCCCTGCTCCTCGTTCCCGGTCATCGTCGGTCAAGTGCCTTGACCGCCTCTTCGGTGGTCTCGATGACGATCGTGTGGTAGCTCTCGATCCGCGAGACGATCGCCTCGCGCGGGCCCGTCAGCCAGGCCTCGCTGCCATAGAACTCGCGTTCCTGCCGTTCGTGTTCTTCGAGAGATCCGAACGCGCGGATCAGGTACGCCTCTTCGTGACCGTCCTCGGCGACCAGCGAGCGTCCGAAGTCGACGACCCGCAACCCCGCCCGCTCCAGCAGGGGGATGGACTCTTTGGTCATTACCCGGAGGAATTCTTCGCTGGTCCCCGGCTTCAATCGGTAGGTGCGGAACTCCAGGATCACGGTGGCCTCCCCAGGCATGGCTTCGGCGCCGACTCTAGCCTGGGGAGCATGAAGATCGCGATTCTCGACGACTACCAGGAAGTGGCCCTCGGTTTCGGGGACTGGGGTTCCCTCGGCGCCGACATCGAGGTGTTCACGAAGCCGTTCGCGGACCCCGCCGACGTGGTGGGCCGCCTCCGGGATTTCGACGTCGTGGTCGCGATGCGCGAGCGCACCCGCTTCCCCGCCGAGGTCCTCGACCGGCTGCCCGCGCTCAAGCTGCTGGTGAGCACCGGCCACCGCAACGCCGCGATCGACGTGGCCGCCGCCCGGCGCAACGGGGTGGTCGTCTGTTCCACCGGGTACATCGCGGCCCCGGCGGCCGAGCACACCTGGGCGCTGATCCTCGCCGCCGCGCGGAACGTGCCGGTGGAGTCACGGAACATGCGTGAGGGCGGCTGGCAGACCACCGTCGGCACGATCCTGTCCGGCAAGACCCTCGGGCTGCTCGGACTCGGCAGGCTCGGCGCCGGCGCGGCCAAGATCGGCCAGGCGTTCGGCATGGAGACCATCGCCTGGAGCCAGAACCTGACGCAGGAGAAGGCCGATCCCCACGGGGTGACGGCGGTGTCGAAGGACGAACTGTTCGCCCGCGCGGACGTGCTGTCGATCCACCTGGTGCTCAGCCGCCGCAGCCGCGGGCTGGTCGGCGCGCCCGAACTCGCCGCCATGAAACCGACGGCGATGCTGGTCAACACCTCGCGCGGACCGATCGTGGACGAGGCCGCGCTGGTGGACGCGTTGCGCCGCAAGGAGATCGCGGTCGCCGCGCTGGACGTGTACGACGTCGAGCCGCTGCCTTCGGAGCATCCGCTGCGGACGCTGGACAACGTCGTGCTCACCCCGCACATCGGTTACGTCACCCGGGAGGCCTACGAGATCTTCTACCGCGACGCGGTCGAGGACATCGCGGCCTTCCAGGCGGGTTCGCCCATCCGCGTCATGGAGTGAGTTCGCGCGTGGCGGGATGTCGCGAAAGCCACTTTCGGGACATCAGACGTCGCGAAAGTGGCTTTCGCGACATGAGCGGCGGGGCGGGCGAGTTCCAGGGAAGCCGAACCGCTCACGACCCCAGCTCGGCCAGTACGGCGTCGGTGTAGGGCGGCCACACCTCGGCCGCCCACGGGCCGAAGGCGCGGTCGGTGAGCGCGACGCAGGCGGCGCCGGCGTCGGGATCGACCCAGAGGAACGTGCCGGACTGCCCGAAATGGCCGAAGGTCCGCGGCGAGCTCGCCGACCCGGTCCAATGTGGACTCTTCTCGCCGCGGATCTCGAACCCGAGCCCCCAGTCGTTCGGCTTCTGGTGGCCGAAGCCCGGCAGGACACCGGAAAGCCCGGGGAAGACCACGGAGGTCGCCTCGCGCACCGTTTGGGCGGCGATGAGCTTCGGTGCCTGCAGTTCGGCGGCGAACGCGACCAGGTCGTCCACAGTGGACTCTGCGCCCGAAGCGGGGGAGCCGGTCAGCTTGGTCGCCTTCATGCCCAGCGGCTGGAAAAGCGCCTCCGCCTGATAGTCGGCGAAGGGGATGCCGGAGTGCTCGGTGAGCGCGTCGGCGAGCTGCTCGAAGCCCGCGTTGGAGTACAGGCGCCGGTTGCCCGGCGCGGCCATCGGCTTGTGCTCGTTGAAGGCGAGACCCGAGGTGTGCGCGAGCAGATGCCGGATCGTGGAGCCCTCCGGTCCGGCGGGGGTGTCGAGTTCGACGACGCCCTCTTCGATGGCGATCAACGCGGCGTAGGCGGTGAGCGGCTTGGTCACCGACGCGAGCCGGTACACCTTCGTCGTGTCGCCGTGCGTGCCCAGCACGTCACCGGCGGCGGTCACCACGGCCGTGGCGGCGTTGTCCACCGGCCACTGTTCGATCCTGCGCACGCTTTCCATGCCCCACACCCTACGAAGCCCGGGCCGGTCGGGGCGGCCCGGGCTTCGCAGAGGTCGGGGGCGGAGCTGGAGATCTACCTCTCAGGCGACCGTACGCGTGGACCCGCCCCGGCCGAAGGCCCCGCTATCGCGGTGGCAGGGCGCCTCGTCCACATCCGTGACGTGGATGATCAGGTGGCGCCCTGCCGACGTCGATCGCGGTCGCGGGTTCACCACGGACCGCCAGGTCGGGATCAGGCGTCGAGGTCGGTCGCCACCAGCTCGGCGATGGCGTCGACGGCCGCCTCGGCCCCCTCACCCTCGGCACTGATGATGACCTCGTCGCCGAAACCGGCGGCGAGCGTCATCAGGTTCAGCACGCTGCCGGCCGCGACCGGGTCACCGCCCGCCTTGGCGATGTGCACCGCGACGGGCTGCGCCGCGGCCGCCTTGGCGACCGTCGCCGCGGGCCTGGCGTGCAGGCCCACCTTGCTGGCCACGGTGACGCGTTTCTCCGGCATGTTCTTTCCCTTTCGTGCCTTGGTGCTACTGAGCTGAAACTACTTGACGGGCTTCGCCGCGGTGGCTTCGAGATCCGCCTCGATGGCGTCGTCCTCGCGGCCGGGGGTCCGCAGGTTCCACTTCTTGATCACGAAACGGAAGATCACGTAGTAGATGACCGCGTAGGCGAGACCGATCGGGATGAGCAGCCAGACGTTGCCGCTCGCCGCCGGGAGACCGCTGTTGAGCGCGAAGTCGATCGCACCGGCGGAGAAGCCGAACCCGAGGTGGATGTCGAGCGCGTTCACCAGTGCCATCGACGTACCGGTCAGGAGCGCGTGGATCAGGTACAGCGGCCACGCGACGAACATGAACGAGAACTCGATGGGCTCGGTGATACCGGTCAGGAACGAGGTCAGCGCGCCGGCGATCATCACGCCGCCGACGATCTTCTTCTGGCTGGGCTTCGCGCTCTGCCAGATCGCCAGCGCCGCGGCGGGGATGGCGAACATGAAGATCGGGAAGAACCCGGTCATGAAGGCGCCGCGGGTGGGGTCGCCCTCGAAGAACTTGGTGAGGTCACCACCGTCGAAGATGAACCACACCGGGACGTTCAGCAGCTGGTGCAGACCGACCGGGATCAGCAACCGGTTCAGCACACCGTAGATACCGCCACCGACGACCGGGGCCCCGGTGACCGCCTCGCCCGCGGCCTGGATGCCTTCGTTGACCCAGTGGAAGACCAGGCCGAAGGGCACCGCGAGGAGCATCAGCGTCACGGCGGTGACGATCGGCACGAACCGGCGGCCGCCGAAGAAGGCCAGGTACGGCGGCAGCTTGATGCGGTAGAACTTCTGCCACAGCAAGGCGGTGACGAGGCCGACGATCACACCGGCCAGCACGCTGTAGGACCACTTCATCGGGTTGAGCATCAGGCCGGCGGGCTTCTCGGGGTTCCAGCCCGGCAGCTCGGAGAACGGCGTGAACACCTGAAGGACGCTGGTGAACACGAAGAAGCCGACCACGGCGGCCAGCGCGGTCGCGCCGTCGCTCTTCCGGGCGAACCCGACGGCGATACCCACCGCGAACAGGAGCGGCAGCCAGTTGAACAGCGAGTTGCCTGCCGCGCCGAGGACTTCGGCGACCTTGTCCCAGCCGAGGCCGTCCTTGCCGAGCAGGTCGGGCTGACCGAACCTGTTCAGGAGCGCGGCGGCGGGCAGGGCGGCGATGGGGAGCATGAGGCTGCGGCCGAAGCGCTGAAGCCCGGCCAGTCCCTTGCCCTTGCCCTTCGCCCCCTCCGCGGTGGTGGAGCTCATCGGGTACCTCCGTAGTGAGGATGATGACCGGAATCCGGGGTGTTCCGATCCAGCTGCATGGTGACCTGGTAGTGATCGCCCCGGTACCAGGAAGTCATGTCTTCGATCGGTTCCCCGTTGACGCTGGAGACCCGGCGGAAGACAAGGAGCGGACTGCCGGCGCGCATGCCGAGCAGGCGTGCCGTTTCGCGGTCCGCGGATTCGGCCCAGACCGTCTGCCACGCGTGGTCCGGGCGCAGGTCGTACGACTGGGCGAGTTGGACGTACAACGATCGGGTGAGATCGAGGTCGAGCAGACCGGGCATCCGGCCGGCGTGATACCAGCCGCGTTCGACCGCCAGCGGCACCCCGTCGGCGCGGCGGAGCCGGACGATGCGGTGCGCCGGGGTCCCGGCGGCCAGGCCGAGCGCGTGCGCCGAGGGGGCGGGCGGGACCTCGGTGGCGGTCTTGACGACCTCCGTGGTCGGCGTCATCCCGCGACGGCGCATGTCCTCGGTGAAGGACATCAGGTAGAGCTGCAGTTCCATCCGCCTCGCGGCGGTGAACGTCCCCTTGCCGCGCACTCGCGACAAGAGCCCTTCTTCGACCAGCTTGCCGATCGCCGAGCGGACCGTGAGCCTCGACACCTGGTAGGTCTCGGCGAGGTCACGTTCCGAGGGGATCGGTGAGCCGGGGGGTAGCTCACGCTCCACCGTGCGGCGCAGAATCTCCCGCAGCTGGGCGTGCTTGGGCGTCGGTCCGTTGATCACACGGTCGGACGGCGGCAGCTGCGCCGAAGCGCTCATGACGTTCACCGTCCTTTCGGGGCGGTCGGTCGGGGAACCCGTACTCGCATCTGGTCCGGAAGATTGGTACGTTCCGGTCTAGACCAATGATCCGATGGGGCAGGATGCTCCGTCGCACGAGCGGGTGTCAACCACCGTTACGCGTTCGTGGCCAGGGATCACGTGCGAGTCGGCGAACGGCGTAGTACAGCTGGTTCGCATGTGGGAAACCGACAGGGAACAGGGAGACCGCGATGGCGGATGACAGGGCGGAAAAGATCCTCGCGGGGCTCGGCGGTGCCGAGAACGTCATCGAGGTCGAGGGGTGCATCACCCGGCTCCGCTGTGAGCTCGAAGACATGAGCCTGCTCGACGAAGCGGCGCTGAAGGCCGCCGGCGCGATGGGCGTCGTGCGCATGGGGGCCGGTGTCCAGGTCATCGTGGGCCCCGAGGCCGACAACATCGCCAGTGAGATCGAGGATCTGCTGTGAGTCTCGAAATCCTCAGCCCGGTGAGCGGTAAGACGACCGCCATGACCGAAGTGCCCGACCCGGTCTTCGCGCAGGCGATGGTCGGCCCCGGCATCGCGGTCCTGCCCTCGGGCGGGCGTCAGGATGCGGTCGCCCCGGTGGACGGGACGGTCGTCACCCTGCACCCGCACGCTTTCGTGGTGGCCACAGAGGACGGCCGCGGCGTGCTGGTCCACCTGGGGATCGACACGGTGAAGCAGAAGGGCGAGGGGTTCACCCTCCACGTCGTCAAGGGCGAGGCCGTCCGCGCCGGGCAGCCGGTGGTCGGCTGGGATCCCGACGCGGTCAAGGCCGCGGGCTACTCGCCGATCGTGCCGGTCGTGGCGCTCGACGCGAAGGCGGAAGTCCTTTCCGGACTGCTCAGCGGCGGCGACGTCGAGGCCGGCGACCCTATCTTCACCTGGGACAGCTGAAAGCTTGCCGAAAGGGTCCCTTTAGGACGGGAATCCCGTCCTAAAGGGACCCTTTGTGCGGTTCTCAGGCCGTGACGACCTGGCCGTTCGTGACCTTGACCGCGATCGAGGGCAGCGGCTGGTCCGCCGGTCCCTTTTTGACCGCGCCGGTGGCGGCGTCGAAGATCGAGTTGTGGCAGGGACATTTCAGCTCCGCGCCCTCGGGCACGACCGCGCACCCCTGGTGCGTGCAGATGGCGCTGAACGCGGCCGCCGTGCCTTCGGCGGTCCTGGTGACGATGACGTCCTTGCCGTCGGCGGTCTTCGCGGCCTTCGACTTCCCGACCTCGATCTCGGAGAGCGCGGTCAGGGTCTCGCCCGGCGCCGCGGCGGGCGGAGCGGCGGTCGAGCCGGGCGGAGTGTCGCTGTCGCTTCCGCAGGCCGTGAGGGCCACGGCCCCGACGGCCGCGCCGGCGACGGCGGCCCCGGTGGTCAGGACGGTGCGGCGGGAGTGGAGTTCGGCAGTCATGCCCATACACACGGTCCAGGCGGCCATCCGGTTCAATTTCGGCGGCCATCGGGTGCCGGATTGAACCGGGAGGCCGCTTTTTCCGTGTTCAAGGGCATAGGGGAACCGAACACGCGGAAAGAGATACGGACATGATCCGGTGGTTGTTGCGGGCGGTCGTCGCGGCGGGCCTGCTCGGCTCGGCATGGGTGCATTACGTCGTATGGCAGGACTGGGCCTCCGAAACGGACGTGGTCGGCCCGCTCTTCCTGGTGAACGTGGTGGCGGGCGTGGTCATCGCGGTCGCGGTCCTGGTCTGGCACCACTGGCTGCCCGCGCTCGCGGCGATCGGCTTCGGCTTGGCGACGCTGGGCGCGTACGTGCTCTCGCTGACCACGGGGTTCTTCGGCGTCACGGAGCGCTTCACCACCCAGGCCGAGCTGTGGGGCCTGATCACCGAAGTGGCCTGCGTGGTCTTCGCGCTCCCGCTGCTCCTGAACCGGGAAAGCACGGATCGGTGAAGGAATTCGCGGAGGACCGGCTGATGCGGGCTTTGCACGACGAGCACGCGGCGGCACTCTGGTCCTACGCGCTGCACCTCACCAGCGGCGACCGGGTCCGCGCGGAGGACGTCGTCCAGGAGACACTGCTGCGGGCCTGGCGCAACGCCAAGGTGCTCGACCAGTCCGAAGGGTCGGCGCGGGGCTGGCTGTTCACCGTGGCGAGACGGATCGCCATCGACGACTGGCGCGCCTCCGAGGCCCATCCCGAGGTGGTGACCGGCCGGCCGCCCGAAACGGCGGTCACCGACGGCACCGAACGGGCCGTCCAGGGCTGGCTGGTCGCCGAAGCCCTCGCCGAGCTGTCGCCGAGACATCGGGACGTCCTCGTCCTGTGCTATTTCCAGGGTTACTCCGTCGCCGACGCCGCGAAACGGCTGGGTGTGGCCGAAGGGACGATCAAGTCGCGGACGCACTACGCGTTGCGGGCGCTGCGACTGATATTGGAGGAAAGAGGGGTGACTCAATGACCGACCCCTTCGCCACCTACGACGCGGCCTACGTGCTCGGGGCGTTGTCCCCGGAAGACCGGTCCGCCTACGAGAAGCACCTGCGCGTCTGTGACCGGTGCGCGGAATCCGTGCGCGACCTGGCCGGGATCCCCGGGCTGCTCGCCCAGGCCGGTGCACCGGCGCTGCAGGAGGAGCCCTCGCCGGAGCTGTTGCCGACCGTGCTCAAACGGGTCCGCCGGGGAAGGCGGATCCAACGGGCGATCACCACCACGACCGCCGGTGCGGCCGTCGCCGCCTGCGTGGCGCTCGCGGTCGTCCTGACCGGGCCGGTCGCGGCGGCGGGCGACCCGATGACCCCGCTCGGCGACTACCCGGTGACCGCCGAAGTCGCCATGTCGGCCACGGAGACCGGCACGAAGGTCGACATGACCTGCAGTTACGGCGGCAACCGCGCCGGGGACTACATCCTGGTCGCCGTCGGCGCCGACGGCGGCACCAGCGAGCTGGCGTCCTGGCGCGCGATGCCGAAGGACACCGCGCACATCGTGGTCGGTACCGCGATGCGCACCGGGGAAATCAAGGCGCTGGAGATCCGCACGCCCTCGGGTCTCCCGCTGCTGCGGATGAACCCCTGATCCCGGTGTCATGACAGGCCTTCGGTGCCGGACGCGGTGCGGATTGGGATGAGTTTCGGGCCCGACGTCTGATGTCGCGAAAGCCACTTTCGGGACGTCAGACGTCGCGAAAGTGGCTTTCGCGACGTGCCTGGGCCCTTGGGACTCGCCGAAGCCATATCGGTGGCGTAGCGAAGGCCTCCTTCGCGCCCTTCCCGCCTGCGTGGCCGTTGCGAAAGCCACTTTCGCAACCTTCAACGTTGCGAAAGTGGCTTTCGCAACGTGCCCTTTTGCCTTGCCCCTCAAGGGAGGCCTCGATCCTTTAGGCGCCGCCGCTGCGCGCCCGGCTCCCTCCAGTTCCCAGCGCCGCGCGCCCGGTCCCTCCACTTCAGCCCCGCGAGCCCAGACGTGAACGGTCCATTCACGACTTCCGCACCCCCGCCCGACCTGCCGAAAGTGCGTGAAAGTCCCTGTCACGAAAAGAAATCCTTGCCGCACCGAGCGCGACCGGCGCACTCTTGATCTTGTGTTCACGCCGATCGCCTTCGCGGTGGCGGGCGCCGGATCGGCGCTCGCCGCGCGCTCCTGCCTCCGCCGGGCGGGAGCGCCGGTCACGGCGTGGGCGGCGGCCATCACGGCGGCGGTGCTCGTCGCCGTCTGGCTCAGGCACCAGTCCGGCGCCTGGCCGTCGTGGTGGCTCGCGGTCCCGGCCGTGCTGACCGTCTTCGCCGTCCCGCTGGCGCTCGCCGACCTGAAGTACCGCCGCCTGCCCGACGTCCTGACCTTGCCCGCGTATCCGGCGCTGGCCGCGGCCCTCGCGATCGCCGCGCACGGGGGAGGCGCGGCCATCGCGTGGCGGGCCGTGCTCGGCGCGCTGGTCTTCGGCGGGGCGCACGCGCTCGTCCACGCGCTGTCGCCGCGCTCGCTCGGCGCCGGCGACGTGAAGCTGGCGGGCAGCCTGGGAGCGGTCCTCGCCGCGACGGGCTGGCCGTCGGTCGTGCTCGGCGCCGTCGCCGCGGCGCTACTGAGCGTGGCGCTCGCGGTGGGCGGACCACGGCATCCCACGGTGCCGCACGGACCCGGTCTCCTGGTCGCGGCGTGGGCGCTCGCCGTCTTCGCCGGACCCGGTCCGGGATAGCCCGGCCTGTACCGGGACTTCGGAGGAGGTTGTGACAGGATCTGTCAGGTGTTGCGCTGGATAACCGCAGGGGAATCGCACGGACCCGCCCTCGCCGCCATCCTGGAAGGGATGCCCGCCGGGGTCGAGGTCACCACCGCCGAAGTGGGCGAGCAGCTCGCGCGCCGGAGGCTCGGCTTCGGCCGTAGCCCCCGGATGGGCTTCGAGACCGACCACATCGAGTTCACCGGCGGCGTCCGGCACGGGCTCACCCAGGGTGGCCCCGTCGCGGTCCAGATCGAGAACGCCGAGTGGCCCAAGTGGGAGAAGGTCATGTCGGCCGATCCCGTGCCCGCCGAGGAGCTGGAAGGCCTCGCGCGCAACGAGCCGCTGACGCGTCCCCGGCCCGGCCACGCGGATCTGCCCGGGATGCAGAAGTACGGCTTCCCGGAGGCCCGTCCGGTGCTGGAGCGCGCGAGCGCCCGCGAGACGGCGTCCCGCACGGCGCTCGGCACGGTGGCCCGCGCGTACCTCAAGCAGCTGCTCGGGGTGGAGATCCTCAGCCACGTCGTCTCCATCGGTGGCGCGTCGGCGCCCGAGGGCCCGTTGCCGGTGCCCGCGGACCTGCCCGCCATCGACGAGAGCCCGGTCCGCGCCTTCGGCCAGGAGGGGACCGACGCGATGGTCGCCGAGGTCGACGCCGTGCGGAAGGCGGGTGACACCGTCGGCGGCGTGATCGAGGTGATCGCCTACGGCCTGCCGCCGGGCCTCGGCTCGCACGTCCACTGGGACCGCAGGCTCGACGCCCGTCTCGCCGGCGCGCTCATGGGCGTCCAGGCGATGAAGGGCGTGGAGGTCGGTGACGGCTTCACCACGGCCAAGCGCTGGGGTAGCCAGGCCCACGACGAGATCGACCGCGGCACCGGCCCGGTCGGGGTGACCCGCCGGTCCAACCGCGCGGGCGGACTCGAAGGCGGCATCACCAACGGCGAGCCGCTGCGCGTGCGCGTCGCCATGAAGCCGATCTCGACCGTCCCCAAGGCACTGTCCACTGTGGATGTCACCACCGGCGAACCCGCGGTCGCCATCCACCAGCGTTCCGACGTCTGCGCGGTGCCCCGGGCCGGGGTCGTGCTGGAGTCGGTGGTCGCGCTGGTGCTCGCGGACGCCGCGCTGGAGAAGTTCGGCGGTGACTCGCTGGCCGAGGGCAAGCGCAACGCCGAGGCCTACCTGAAGGCGCTCGAGGAGCGCTGGTGACTCCTCGCGCGGTGATCATCGGGCCGCCGGGCTCGGGCAAGAGCACGGTCGGCCCGGCGCTCGCCGCCCGGCTCGGTCTCGCGTTCCGCGACAGCGACGACGACATCGTCGCGAGCGCGGGCAAGCCCATCACCGACATCTTCGCCGAGGAGGGCGAGCCCGCCTTCCGCGCGCTGGAGGAGGAGATGGTCGCGAAGGCGCTGGCCGAGCACGAAGGCGTCCTCTCGCTGGGCGGGGGAGCGCCGATCACGCCGGGCACCCGGGAACGGCTGGCCGGGCACACCGTGATCTTCCTGAACGTCGGGATGGCCGCGGGCGTCCAGCGCGCCGGGCTCTCGACCGCGCGCCCGCTGCTGGCCGGGGTGAACCCCCGCGCCACGTACAAGGCGCTCCTCGACGCGCGCCTGCCGGTGTACCGCGAGGTCGCCACGTTCGAGATCGAGACCGACCGCCTGACCGCCGACGAGGTCGTCGAGGCCGCCCTCATCGGGCTGCACGAGATCAGCAAGGACCGAGCATGAAACGCACCACCGCCGGCGTACTGCTCGCCGTCGTGGCCCTGACCCTGACCGCGTGCGGCGAGGAGAAGCAGCCCGCGGGAGCCGACGTCGTCCAGACCGGAGCGGCCACCACCGGGGCGCCCGCGTCGGCCGCTCCGGAAGCGGACGTCGCGGCCGACGTCAAGGTCACCGAATGCGACAGCAACAGCTACACCCCGAAGATCACCATCGAGGTCACCAACAGCACCGCGGAAGACGCGCGGTACGCCGTCACCATCGCGATCAAGGACGCCGACGGCAAGCCCTCCGGTGAGGCGCTGTTCGCGAAGAACCGGATGACGCCCGGCCAGACGGTGACCGAAGAGATCCCGGGGGACACCCCGGTCAAGGGCAAGATCACCTGCGAGGTCGCGAGGGCCAAGCGGCTTCCGCCGAAGTGAGGGGAACGATGACCGAGCCGGTCCGCATCACCGTCAACACCGCCAAGCCCTACGACGTCGTCATCGGCCGCGGCCTGCTGGGCGAGCTCACCGAGCAGCTCGCCGACGCCTCCAAGGTCGCGCTGATCCACCCGCCGACGCTGACGACCACCGCCGAGGCCATCCGCGACGAACTGGCCGAAGCCGGGATCGACGCGCACCGGGTCGAGATCCCCGACGCCGAGGACGGCAAGGCGCTCACCGTCGCCAGCTTCTGCTGGGAGGTCCTCGGCCGCATCGGCCTCGACCGCCAGGGCGTGGTCGTCGGGCTCGGCGGCGGCGCCGTGACCGACCTCGCCGGGTTCGTCGCCGCGACCTGGATGCGCGGCGTCCGCCTGGTCAACGTGCCCACCACGCTGCTGGGCATGGTCGACGCCTCCCTCGGCGGCAAGACCGGCATCAACACCGAGGCCGGCAAGAACCTGGTCGGCGTCTTCCACGAGCCGAGCGCGGTCCTCGTCGACCTCGCGACGCTGGAGACGTTGCCTCCCAACGAACTCGTCGCCGGAATGGCCGAGGTGGTCAAGGCCGGGTTCATCGCCGACCCCCGCATCGTCGAGCTCGTCGAGCAGGATCCCGCCGCTGCGCTGGACACCACCGGCGAGGTCCTCGGCGAGCTGGTCCGCCGCTCGATCCAGGTCAAGGCCGACGTCGTCGCCGCGGATCTGCGCGAGTCGGATCTGCGCGAGATCCTCAACTACGGCCACACGCTCGCCCACGCCATCGAGCGCCGCGAGCGGTACCGGTGGCGCCACGGCGCTGCGGTCAGCGTCGGCCTGGTGTTCGCCGCCGAACTCGCGCGGCTGGCGGGCCGTCTCGACGACACCACCGCCGAGCGGCACGCGAAGGTGCTCAAACTGCTGGGCCTGCCGACCACCTACGACCCGGACGCGCTCCCGCAGCTGCTGGAGACGATGAAGGGCGACAAGAAGACCCGTTCGGGTGTGCTGCGTTTCGTCGTCCTCGACGGACTGGCGAAACCCGGCAGGCTGGAAGGCCCGGACCCGTCGCTGCTCGCCGCCGCGTACTCGGTGGTGGCCGGTGAAGCCCCCAAGCCCGGCGGGAGCGTGCTGCTGTGAAGGTGCTCGTCCTCAACGGCCCCAACCTCGGCAGGCTCGGCCTGCGCGAGCCCGATATCTACGGTTCGGCGACGCACGCGGATCTGGCTTCCACCTGCGTCGAGACCGGCAAGGAGCTGGGGATCGACGTCGAGGTCCGGCAGACCGACCACGAGGGCGAGATGGTCGGCTGGCTGCACGAGGCCGCCGACGCGGGGTGGCCGGTGGTGCTCAACGCCGCCGCCTGGACGCACTACTCGATCGCGGTCCGCGACGCCGCCGCCCAGCTCAAGGCCCCGCTGATCGAGCTGCACATCTCCAACGTGCACAAGCGTGAGCAGTTCCGGCATCACAGCGTGCTGTCGGATGTCGCCACCGCCGTGATCGCCGGGCTCGGGGTCGACGGCTACCCGCTGGCCCTGCGCTGGATGGCCGCGAACGCGAAATGAACAACCCGCCCACGCTCGAGACCGCGAGGCTGCGGTTACGCGCGCTGACGGAGGCGGACGGCGACGCGATCGTCAAGCTCTTCGCCGACCCGGCGATGAGCGCGCATTTCGCGGTGCCGCTCACCGAGCCGGACCGCGTCCGCGAAATGGTCGGCCGCAGGTTGTCCTACGACGGCCCGGCGGGCATGGGGCACTGGGCGATCGAACGCGACGGCGAGGTGATCGGCCTCGCGCATCTGCGGCCCTCTCAGGAGCTGCCCGGCGACGTGCCGGAGATCGGCTATTACCTTTCGCGCGCGCACGGCGGGCAGGGCCTGGCGACCGAGGCCGCGAAGGCACTGCTGGAGCACGGACTCGTCGGCCTCGGCCTGTCGTCGGTGTGGGCGCTGGTCGGCGAGTCCAATGTGTCCAGTCAGAACCTGGTGCGGCGCTTGGGTTTTCTCGACGTCGGTGGTGGTGACCACTACGGCAGCGGGCCGCACCGGGTCTTCGTCGCGCTGCCTTCGGACCATGGCCGCGCGCACCACATCGAGCTGTGGGTGCCCGATCTCGGGCGCGCGGAGGAGAGCTGGGGCTGGCTGCTCGGCGAGCTCGGCTGGCGGGAGTTCCAGCGCTGGCCCGCCGGGGTCAGCTGGAAACACGGCGCGACCTATCTCGTCGTCGAGCGTTCTCCCGGGCTCAGCGGGGAAAAGCACGAGCGCACCGCGCCGGGCCTGAACCATCTCGCCTTGCACGTCGAGTCACGCGATCGGGTGGACGAACTGGCCGCGAAGGCGCTCGAACACGGCTGGTCGCCGATGTTCGCGGACAAGTATCCGTATGCGGGCGGTGACCATCACTACGCCGCCTACCTCGAAAACACCGATGGCTTCGAAGTGGAACTGGTCGCTCTCCCGGGTACTGAGGTCACTCGACCGGATTAAGCCTCGCTACACTCGGCCATCATGCGCCTTTTTCGTGGGGGTCGGCGACCCGCCCGTGCCGTCGTGGCCCTTCTCGCGGCCGGCGCGGTCCTCGCGGCGTGCAGCGACGGCACGGTGCAGTCCCAGGCCGACGGCAAGGGCGGCGGGATCGGCGGGGCCCAGCAGGCGCCCAAGGAGAAGCCGCGCCCGATGGACGTCGAGCTCGTGACGAGCGATCCCCGGGCCAGCGGCGGCGTGGTGGCCGCGGGCGATCAGGACGCGGTCTACAACTACAGCCCGACCGTGATGCGGGACGGCGGCAAACTCAAGATGTGGTGGTGCAGCCAGTACGGCAGCGCCCAGCCGCCCGGTGACGACGTCCTCTACGCGCAGTCGCCCTCGCTCGACGGTCCGTTCACCGGCCCGTCCGGTGGTGGCCCGGCGGCGGTGTTCTCGGGCGCGCCCGGCGGTTTCGACGGCATGCACACCTGCGATCCGTCGGTGATCAAGGTCGGCTCGACCTACTACATGTACTACACCGGCGCGGCGGGCGACCACGCGCTCGGCAACTCGATCGGCCTCGCGACCAGCTCCGACGGGCTCACCTGGACGCGCGCGGCCGGTGGGAAGCCGATCATCGGGCCGTCGCACGACGTGCACCGCGACAACGTCTACGGTGCGGGCCAGCCCTCGGCGGTGTACCTCGACGGCTGGTTCTACGTGCTCTTCACCGACACCACCGCGAAGGGCGCCGGATGGAACGGCGCCGGGCAGTTCCTGCTCCGGGCCAAGGACGCGGCGTTCACCCGGAACGTGGAAACGCTGGGGGAGCAGGGCTTCGTCGCCAAACCCGGCACGACCTCGCCGCGCCCCCGTTCGCTGGTCGACGCGTTCAGCACCGACCTGATGTGGGTCGGTTCGCTCGACGCCTTCGTGATCGCGCACGAGACCGAAAAGGGCACCACCCTCACGTTCTGGACCAGGGACTTCACGGCGCAGCCGTACCGGCCGGCGCTCATTCCCGGCGCGTGGAAGGAAGGACCGGGGCTGGTCCGGCGGCCCGACGGGCACGCGCCGCTGTCCTCGGCCGACGTCTGCGACCGGGTCCCGTTCGACGTCGTCCGCGCCACGGTCATCGGCGGCGCGGCGGCGCCGACCGACCTCAAGCACTTCGGCCTTGACGTCCGTGGTTCGGGGGCGTGCGAGAACGAGGCCCGGATCCGGACCGCGTTCGAAGGCGTCGCGATGCCGTCGCCCCAGCGGACCATCGACCTGGTGGCCGGCGGCACCCTGGTGCGGGTCGACCGGCGCTCGGTGGCGGCGGCGCTCGCGGGCGAGGTGCTGAACCAGCGGCTCACGCCTGTCGACAACCTCCCGCGGACGGCGCGGTTGAGCGCCGGGGCGAGGATGGTGCACGCGCCGGGCCGAGGGTTCGGCGTGGTGCTCGACGGCAAGCTCTTCGCGCTGCCGGACGGCAGGACGGCGGTGCTGAACGACTCGGCCGTCGAGACGATCGCCGATCAGGCCTGGGACGGCTTCCCGGCGGGTTTCTCGCTCGCGGGCTGATCGGCCTTGGTGATGCGGCCGCCGACGAACAGGCCGAGCCCGGCCGGGATGAGCACCAGCAGGGCCGAGAAGGCGGCGCCGCCGGTGAGCGCGCCGCCGAGTTCCGACGCGCCGGTCTGGTCGACGAACACCGCGCGGCCGATCACGTACAGCACGCCCGACACCGGACCGGCGATCAGCGCCGCGATGAACCAGTTCTTGCCGCGTTCGGGTTTGCCCTGCCAGGCGTCCACGGCGCCCCAGCCCGCGGCCGCGCCGACCAGGACGGCGAGGGTGAGGGCGGTGACGAGGGTCTTGTCGGTGGGGTTGAAGACCTCGTACTTGGCCAGCACGGTGACGGCCGCGCCGTGCAGCAGCGCCATCACGAGTCCACGAGTCAGCCACGGTGCCATTGGGTGAGTTTAACTCGCCAGTAGCGACCGGTGGGCTCACCACCGGTGGTGGGCGGCCGTCCACGGAATCGGGGACCGCCACATTCGCCCCAGGTGCACCAGTAGCCACGATGGATGCGCGTGAAGGCCCCCTTCCCTCGGCTCAGCCGCGTGAAGGGGGCCTTCACGCGACGACCGCACGCCACAGTGAACGCAGGCAGCAGGCGAAACGCGTACTGGGAGCGGCCCACCCCCTAAACTCCATGACGTGCGTGAATACTTCTCTCGCCGCCGCGCGGCGCTGCGTTCCCTGCTGGCCGACTCCGGGGTGGACGCGCTGCTGGTCACGGACCTGCTCAACATCAGGTACCTGACCGGCTTCACCGGGTCCAACGCCGCTCTCCTCGTCCACGGGGACGGCGACGACAAGACGATCTTCTGCACCGACGGCCGCTACACGGTCCAGTCGGCCACGGAGGTGCCCGACCTCGAACGAGTGCTCGACCGCGCGAGCGCGGCGAAGCTCGCCGACCTGGCGGCCGAGAAGAAGCTCGGCAAGACCGGGTTCGAGAGCCAGCACGTCAGCGTCGAGCAGCACGAAGACCTCAAGGTCCGCTTCGACCGCGTCGAGCTGGTCCGGACGCCCGGGCTCGTCGAGCGGCTGCGGCTGGTCAAGGACGAGCAGGAGATCGAGGCGCTGCGCCAGGCGTGCGCGGCGGCCGACCGGGCGCTGGAGGACCTGGTGTCCGCCGGCGGGCTCCGGCCGGGCCGCACCGAGCTGGACGTCGCCCGTGACCTCGAGAACCGCATGCTCGGCCACGGCTCGACCGGGCCTTCGTTCGACACGATCGTCGCGGCGGGCGCGAACTCCGCGATCCCGCACCACCGGCCCACCCCGGCCGTGCTCGCGACCGGCGACTTCGTCAAGATCGACTTCGGTGCCACGGTCGACGGCTACCACTCGGACATGACCCGGACGTTCGTCCTCGGCAAGCCGGCGGCCTGGCAGGAGGAGATCTACGAGCTGGTCCAGCGCGCGCAGGCGGCGGGCTGTGACGCCGTCCTCCCCGGCGCCGAGGTGTCCGAAGTGGACAAGGCGGCCCGTGGCGTGATCGTCGGCGCGGGGCGCGGCGGGGAGTTCGGCCACGGTCTCGGCCACGGCGTCGGGCTGCAGGTGCACGAGGCGCCCAGCCTGGCCGCGACCGGCGTCGGTACACTGTCCGCCGGTATGGCCGTCACCGTCGAGCCTGGTGTGTATCTGCCCGGACGCGGAGGCGTGCGCATCGAGGACACGCTGGTCGTGCGGGAAGGTACGCCCGAACTCCTCACGCTGAGCACCAAGGAACTCGTGGTCGTCTGACGGCGGCCCGGAAGATCGACACAGGAGACTGCACACTCGTGGCCACCACCAACGACCTGAAGAACGGGCTCGTCCTCAACCTCGACGGCCAGCTCTGGACCGTCACCGCGTTCCAGCACGTCAAGCCGGGCAAGGGCGGCGCGTTCGTCCGCACGACGCTCAAGCACGTGCTGACCGGCAAGGTCGTCGACAAGACCTTCAACGCGGGCACGAAGGTCGATACGGCCACCGTCGACCGCCGCAACATGACCTACCTGTACAAGGAGGGTCAGGACTTCGTGTTCATGGACGCGGAGACCTACGACCAGATCACCGTGCTGAACGAGACCGTCGGCGACAACGCGAACTACCTCCTCGAGAACACCGAGGTCCAGGTCGCGGTGCACGAGGGTGTCCCGCTGTACATCGAGCTGCCGACCTCGGTCGAGCTCGTCGTCCAGCACACCGACCCGGGCCTGCAGGGCGACCGCTCCACCGGTGGCACCAAGCCCGCCACCCTGGAGACCGGCGCCGAGATCCAGGTGCCGCTGTTCCTCACCACCGGCGAGAAGATCAAGGTCGACACCCGTGACGGCCGCTACCTGGGCCGCGTCTCCAGCTGATGGCCGGTTCAGACAAGTCCGCCAAGTCGCCGAACCGCGGCGGGCCGATCAGCCGTCGTCAGGCCCGCAAGCGCGCGGTCGAGATGATGTACGAAGCCGCCCAGCGCGGTGCCGACGCGGTGACGCTGCTGGCGGACCGCGTCGGTTCGGTCGAGGTCGACCCGATCGCGGACTACACGATCTCGCTGGTCGAGGGCGTCACCGGCCGCAAGACCCAGATCGACGAGCTGCTCTCCGAGCACGCTCAGGGCTGGACGCTGGACCGGATGCCGCCGGTGGACCTGGCGGTGCTCCGCGTCGGCGTCTACGAACTGCTGTGGGCCGAGGACGTGCCGGACCCGGTCGCCATCGACGAGGCCGTCGGGCTGGCGAAGGAGCTGTCGACCGACGACTCGCCGCGGTTCGTGAACGGCGTGCTCGGCCGGATCGGCACGATCGCCGACAGGCTCCGCGCGGTCCTGTAAGAAGCCGTACTACAACGGGCCGTGTCCTCTGCCGAGGGCACGGCCCGTTCTCGTGCTCGGTGGTGCCGGTTGGCGTTTCCGGTCCCCCCGGACCGAAAACGTCGCCATCTCTAGTCCTCTTTGGACGGTCGAGCCTCGGGCGGCAGCACACCCCAGTCGATCAGCTGCTCGGTGAGCTCACCGGGGGTCATGTCGTAGATGATCGCCAGCGACCGGAGGTCCTCGGTGCGGATCGAGAGCACCTTGCCGTTGTAGTCGCCGCGCTGGCTCTGGATGGTGGCCGCGTAGCGGGCGAGCGGCCCGACCTTCTCCGCCGGGAGCTGCTGCAGGCGCTCCAGGTTGATGACGATCTTCGTGGCGGGCTCGGCACCCGACGGCACCCGGCCCTCCGGCAGCAGCTCGACCACCGGGACGCCGTAGAAATCGGCGAGCTCGGCGAGCTTCTGCACGGTGACGGCGCGGTCCCCGCGCTCGTACGAACCGACGACGACGGCCTTCCAGCGGCCTCCGGACTTCTGCTCGACCCCGTGCAGGGACAGGCCCTGCTGCTGGCGGATCCCGCGGAGCTTGGCCCCGAGCGCCTTGGCGTAATCGCCCATCTGGTGGTTCTCCGTTTCCTCACCCCCAACCGGTCGGGGTGACCGATCCAGGGGACTCCTAGAGTCGAATACTCAGAGTAATGGTTACGCATAGTTGTCACCAGGTCAAGCGGGTGCTTTCGAGAGGCCTTCGTCACCTGGGGCGCGCCACTCGTAAGAATGAGCGCCCGCTCCTGCTAGTGTCGGTTCGATTTCCTCGCCAAGCAGGAAGTCGACGTCCTTTAAGGACCCGTCCAGAGAGGCGGGGAAGGAGGTCCGCCTTGTCGTCACGCCCGCGTGGCGCGGCGGAACCGGCGGGAGAGCGCGAGCTGCTCTCGTCCGGCGATGTCGCGCGCACGATCGCCCGAATGGCCCACCAGGTCATCGAGAAGACCGCTCTCGGTGCCGGTGGCTCGACTCCGCCCGTGTTGCTGGGCATCCCCACCCGGGGGACCCCGCTCGCCCTGCGGCTCGCGGACAAGATCGCCGAGTTCTCCGGCATCCGTCCGCCCACCGGCGCGCTGGACATCACGCTCTACCGTGATGATCTCCGCCGCCGCCCGCCTCGCGCGCTCGAACATTCGCAGCTGCCGCCGACCGGGATCGACGACGCGGTGGTGATCCTGGTCGACGACGTGCTGTTCTCCGGCCGCACCATCCGCGCCGCCCTCGACGCCCTGCGCGACCACGGCCGCCCGCGCGCGGTCCAGCTGGCCGTGCTGGTCGACCGCGGCCACCGCGAACTGCCGATCCGCGCCGACTACGTGGGCAAGAACGTGCCCACTTCGCGCGCCGAGGGGATCGAGGTCCTGCTGTCCGAAGTGGACGGACGGGACACTGTTCTGCTTCGCGCGCAACCAGAAGGAGATCGATAGTGAAGCACCTGCTCGCCACCGACGGGCTCGACCCGGCGCTCGCGACAGCCGTGCTGGACACCGCGGAAGAGCTCAAGCACACCTTGCTGGGCCGCGAGGTCCGCAAACTGCCGACGTTGCGCGGCCGCACCGTCATCACGCTGTTCTACGAGAATTCGACCCGCACCCGCGTCTCGTTCGAGATCGCGGGGAAGTGGATGAGCGCCGACGTGATCAACGTCTCCGCGTCCAGTTCCTCGGTCAACAAGGGCGAATCGCTGCGGGACACCGCGCTGACGCTGGCCGCGGCCGGCGCCGACTGCGTGATCATCCGACACCCCGCCTCCGGTGCGGCACAGCGGCTTTCGGGCTGGCTCGCGGAAGCGGGGACGGCGGTCGTCAACGCCGGGGACGGCACCCACGAACACCCGACGCAGGCGCTGCTCGACGCGGCGACGCTGCGGGAGCGCCTCGGCTCGTTCGAGGGCCGCCGCATCGGGATCGTCGGCGACGTCCTGCACAGCCGGGTCGCGCGGTCGAACATCCATCTGCTGTCCTCGCTGGGCGCGGAGGTGGTGCTCGTCGCCCCGCCGACGCTGCTGCCGGCGGGGGTGGAAAGCCTGCCGGTCACCGTGTCGCACGAACTCGACGCCGAACTGCCCGCCCTCGACGCGGTCATGATGCTGCGAGTCCAGGCCGAGCGGATGACAGCCGGGGGGCCAGGGCAGAGCTTTTTCCCGAGCGCCCGCGAGTACTCGATCGCCTACGGCCTCAACGAACGGCGGATGAAGCTCCTGCCCGAGCACGCCGTCGTCCTGCACCCCGGCCCGATGCTGCGCGGGATGGAGATCGCCTCGGCGGTCGCCGATTCCCCGGCCTCGGCCATCACCGAACAGGTCCGCAACGGCGTCCACGTGCGCATGGCGGTCCTCTACCACCTGCTCGCCAGCGAAGGAGCCGCCGCGTGACCACCGTCCTGATCAAGGGCGCCCGACCCTACGGCGAGGGCGATCCGGTCGACGTGCTCGTCGAGGACGGGGTCATCACCGATATCGGTTCGCTGGATGTCCCCGAAGACGCCGAAGTGATCGACGCGGGCGGCCAGGTGCTGCTCCCCGGTTTCGTCGACCTCCACACCCACCTGCGCGAACCGGGCCGCGAGGACACCGAGACCATCGCCACCGGTTCGGCCGCGGCCGCGCTCGGCGGCTACACCGCGGTGTTCGCCATGGCCAACACCGACCCGGTGGCCGACAACGCGGTGATCGTCGACCACGTGTGGCGGCGCGGCCAGGAGGCCGGGCTGGTCGACGTGCACCCGGTCGGCGCGGTGACCGTGGGGCTCAAGGGCGAGAAGCTCGCCGAACTGGGCACCATGGCGAAGTCCGAAGCCCAGGTGAAGGTGTTCTCCGACGACGGCCTCTGCGTCGCGGACCCGCTGCTCATGCGCCGCGCGCTGGAGTACTCGACGGCGCTCGGCGTGGTCATCGCCCAGCACGCCGAGGAACCGCGGCTGACCGTCGGCGCGCAGGCGCACGAGGGCGAGCAGGCCGCGCGCCTGGGTTACACCGGCTGGCCCGCTTCGGCGGAGGAGTCGATCGTCGCCCGTGACTGCCTGCTCGCCGAGCACGCGAACGCGCGGCTGCACGTCTGCCATGTTTCGACCTCGGGTACCGCGGACATCCTCAAATGGGCCAAGGACCGCGGCACCAAGGTCTCGGCCGAGGTCACCCCGCACCACCTGCTGCTGACCGACGAGCGGCTCGCGACCTACGACCCGGTCAACAAGGTCAACCCGCCGCTGCGCACGGAGTCCGACGCCGAGAAGCTGCGCGCCGCGCTCGCCGAAGGCGTCATCGACTGCGTCGCCACGGACCACGCCCCGCACGCGGTCCAGGACAAGGACTGCGAGTGGAGCTCGGCCCGGCCGGGCATGCTCGGCCTGCAGACCGCGCTGTCGATCGTGGTCGAGACCATGGTCCGCACCGGCCTGCTGGACTGGCGGGGCGTCGCGCGGGTGATGAGCGAGCGGCCCGCCGAGATCGGCAACCTGACCGACCACGGCCGTCCGATCGAGGTCGGCGAGCCCGCCAACCTGACGCTGGTGGACCCGGAAACCGAATGGACCGTGCGGGGCGCCGAGTTCGCGAGCATCGCGGCGAACACCCCGTACGAAGGAATGCGGCTCCCCGGCGTGGTGACGGCGACGTTGCTGCGCGGGCGGATCACCGCACGGGAAGGGAAGATCGCGCAATGAGTGACCGGATCCTGCTGACCCTGGCGGTCTTCGCCTTCTTCCTCTTCTGCGTCTTCCTGATGTGGCGCGGCTGGCGGCGCAAGTCCCGGGCGCAGAGCGTCCAGGTGCCGCCGTTCCCGGAGATCCCCGCGGAACCAGGCGAGGCGTTGCTCGAATCGACCGGCCTCTACGTCAGCACGACGACCGCCGGGCACTGGCAGGACCGGGTCGTCACCCGCGGTGCCGGCCTGCGCACCGGCGCGGTGTGGCGCCTGCACGAAGACGGCATCGCCATCGAGCGCGGCGGCGCCCCGGACTTCTGGATCCCGCGCGCGGCCGTCACCGGTGTCCGCAAGGACAAGGGGATGGCCGGGAAGGTGATGGGCATCGACGCGCTGCTGGTCATCACCTGGCTGGCCGGGGACGTCGAGCTGGACACCGGATTCCGCGGCGACGAGGTCGACGACTATCCACAGTGGATCGAAGCTTTGCAAGACACCCGCAACGACATCAAGGGAGGTGCCTGATGAGCACCGCGAACAACACCAGGACCCCCGCCGCGCTGGTACTCGAAGACGGCCGCGTGTTCCGCGGCTCCGCGTACGGCGCCCGCGGCCGCAGCCTGGGTGAGGCGGTGTTCTGCACCGGGATGACCGGCTACCAGGAGACGCTGACCGACCCCTCCTACCACCGGCAGATCGTGGTCCAGACCGCGCCGCAGATCGGCAACACCGGCTGGAACGACGAGGACGACGAGTCCTCCCGCATCTGGGTCTCGGGCTACGTCGTCCGCGACCCCGCGCGCACCCCGTCCAACTGGCGATCCAAGCGCACGCTGGACGAGGAACTGGAGCGCCAGGGCGTCGTCGGCATTTCCGAGGTGGACACCCGCACGCTGACCCGGCACCTGCGCGAGCAGGGCGCCATGCGCTCCGGCGTCTTCTCGGGCGACGCGCTGGGCACCGACGAGGAGATGCTCGCGCAGGTGCAGGCGAGCCCGCAGATGAAGGGCGCCGACCTCGCCGGCGAGGTCACCACGAAGCAGGCGTACGTCGTCGAGGCGCAGGGCGAGCGGAAGTTCCGCGTGGCCGCGCTGGATCTGGGTATCAAGTCCAACACCCCGCGCCTCATGGCCGCCCGCGGCATCGAGGTGCACGTGCTGCCGTCGTCGTCCACTGTGGACGAACTGCTCGCCGTCGAGCCGGACGGGGTGTTCCTGTCCAACGGTCCCGGCGACCCGGCGACCACCGCGCACGCCACGGAGCTGACGAAATCGGTGCTGCAGCGGGAGATCCCGCTGTTCGGCATCTGCTTCGGCAACCAGATCCTCGGCCGCGCGCTGGGGCTGGGCACCTACAAGATGCGCTACGGCCACCGCGGCATCAACATCCCGGTGATCGACGTGGCCACCAAACGCGTCGCGATCACCGCGCAGAACCACGGTTTCGCCCTCGAAGGCGAACCTGGTCAGCGGTTCGAGACGCCGTTCGGCGCCGCGCAGATCTCGCACTACTGCCCGAACGACGACACCGTCGAAGGTGTCCGCGCGTTCGACGTCCCCGCGTTCTCGGTGCAGTACCACCCCGAGGCCGCCGCCGGCCCGCACGACGCGGCCCCCCTGTTCGATGAGTTCGTCGCTTTGATGGAGAAGAAGGCCTAGTAATGCCGAAGAGGACAGACATCCAGCACGTGCTGGTGATCGGCTCCGGGCCGATCGTGATCGGCCAGGCGGCGGAGTTCGACTACTCCGGCACCCAGGCCTGCCGCGTACTCCGCGAAGAGGGACTGCGCGTCTCGCTGGTCAACTCGAACCCGGCGACCATCATGACCGACCCCGAGTTCGCCGACGCCACCTACATCGAGCCGGTCACCCCGGAATTCGTCGAGAAGGTCATCGCCGAGGAGCGTCCCGACGCGATCCTCGCGACGCTGGGCGGGCAGACGGCGCTGAACTGCGCGGTCGCCCTGCACGAGCGCGGCGTGCTCGAGAAGTACGGCGTCGAGCTGATCGGCGCCGACGTCGAGGCCATCCAGCGCGGTGAGGACCGGCAGAAGTTCAAGGACATCGTCCGCACGATCGGCGGCGAGGTGCCCCGTTCGCGGGTCTGCCACGACATGGACGAGGTCCGCGCGACCGTCGCCGAGGTCGGCCTCCCGGTGGTCATCCGGCCGTCGTTCACCATGGGCGGGCTCGGCTCAGGGATGGCGCACACCGACGAGGAGCTGGAGCGCCTCGCCTCCACCGGGCTCACCGAGTCGCCGGTCACCGAGGTGCTCATCGAGGAGAGCGTCCTCGGCTGGAAGGAGTTCGAACTCGAGCTCATGCGCGACCGGCACGACAACGTGGTGGTCGTCTGCTCGATCGAGAACATCGACGCGATGGGCGTGCACACGGGCGACTCGGTCACCGTCGCGCCCGCGATGACCCTGACCGACCGCGAGTACCAGCACATGCGCGACGTCGGCATCGCCGTGCTGCGCGAGGTCGGCGTCGACACGGGCGGCTGCAACATCCAGTTCGCGATCAACCCCGAGGACGGCCGCATGGTCGTCATCGAGATGAACCCGCGCGTGTCCCGCTCCAGCGCGCTGGCGTCGAAGGCGACCGGGTTCCCGATCGCCAAGATCGCCGCGAAGCTCGCCATCGGCTACACCCTCGACGAGATCCGCAACGACATCACCGGCGAGACCCCGGCGGCCTTCGAGCCGACGCTGGACTACGTCGTGGTGAAGGTGCCGCGGTTCGCCTTCGAGAAGTTCCCCGGCGCGGACCCGACGCTCACCACGACGATGAAGAGCGTCGGCGAGGCGATGTCGTTCGGCCGCAGCTTCCCCGAGGCGCTCGGCAAGGCGCTGCGGTCCATCGACACCAAGGCCACCGGCTTCTGGACCCGGCCCGACCCCGAGGGCGCCACGCTGGAATCCGTGCTGGAAGCCCTGCGCACGCCGCACGACGGCCGCCTGTACGAGGTCGAGCGGGCGCTGCGGTTCGGCGCCACGGTCCAGCAGGTGCACGAGGCGTCGGGGATCGACCCCTGGTTCATCGACCAGATCGCCCTCATCGGCGAGGTCGGCGCCGAGGTCCGCGACGCCCAGGTGCTCGACGAGCCGCTGCTGCGCCGCGCCAAGCGGATCGGGCTCTCCGACCGCCAGATCGCCTCGCTGCGGCCGGAACTGGCCGGCGAGGACGGCGTCCGCGCGCTGCGCCGCCGTCTCGGTGTGCGGCCGGTGTACAAGACCGTCGACACCTGCGCGGCCGAGTTCGCGGCCAAGACGCCGTACCACTACTCGGCCTACGAGACCGACCCCGCGGCGCAGTCGGAGATCACCGCGCAGACCGACAAGCCGAAGGTGCTGATCCTCGGCTCCGGGCCGAACCGCATCGGGCAGGGCATCGAGTTCGACTACTCGTGCGTGCACGCCGCGATCGCCCTGCGCGAGGCCGGTTTCGAGGCCGTCATGGTCAACTGCAACCCCGAGACCGTCTCCACCGACTACGACACCTCGGACCGGCTGTACTTCGAGCCGCTGTCGTTCGAGGACGTCCTCGAAGTGGTCAACGCCGAGCAGGAGTCGGGCACCGTCGCCGGGGTCATCGTGCAGCTGGGCGGCCAGACGCCGCTCTCGCTCGCGAAGCGCCTCGCCGACGCCGGTGTCCCCGTGATCGGCACCTCCCCGGACGCGATCCACCTCGCCGAGGACCGCGGCGCGTTCGGCGAGGTCCTCACCGACGCCGGGCTGCCCGCGCCGAAGTACGGCACGGCGACCTCGTTCGAGGGCGCGAAGCGGATCGCCGACCAGATCGGCTACCCGGTCCTCGTGCGGCCGTCCTACGTGCTCGGCGGGCGCGGCATGGAGATCGTGTACGACGAGGAATCCCTCGCCGGCTACATCCACCGCGCCACCGAGGTCACCCCCGAGCACCCGGTGCTGGTGGACCGCTTCCTCGACGACGCCATCGAGATCGACGTCGACGCGCTGTTCGACGGCGACGAGCTCTTCCTCGGCGGCGTCATGGAGCACATCGAGGAGGCCGGGATCCACTCCGGCGACTCGTCGTGCGCGCTGCCGCCGATCACGCTGGGCCGGACCGACATCGAGACGGTGCGCCGCTCGACCGAGGCCATCGCGCGCGGCGTCGGCGTCCGCGGGCTCCTGAACGTCCAGTACGCGCTCAAGGACGACGTCCTGTACGTCCTGGAGGCCAACCCGCGCGCCTCGCGGACGGTGCCGTTCGTGTCGAAGGCGACCGCGGTGCCGCTGGCGAAGGCCGCGGCGCTGATCATGACCGGCTCGTCGATCAAGGATCTGCGCGAGTCCGGCGTCCTGCCCGCCGAGGGTGACGGCGGCCACATGCCCGCCGATTCGCCGGTCGCGGTCAAGGAGGCGGTCCTGCCGTTCCACCGCTTCCGCACGCCCGAGGGCCACGGCGTCGACTCGCTGCTCGGCCCGGAGATGAAGTCCACCGGCGAGGTCATGGGCGTGGACGTCTCCTTCGGCAAGGCGTTCGCCAAGTCGCAGGCCGGCGCCTACGGTTCGCTGCCGACGTCGGGCAAGGTGTTCGTCTCCGTCGCCAACCGCGACAAGCGTTCGCTGGTGTTCCCGGTGAAGCGGCTGGCGGACCTCGGCTTCGAGATCCTCGCCACGTCGGGCACCGCGGAAGTGTTGCGGCGCAACGGGATTGCCTGCACCGTCGTGCGCAAGCACTACGAGGGTTCCGCCGAAGGCGAACAGAACGTCGTGGACGTCATCCTCAGCGGTGAGGTGCAGATGGTGATCAACACGCCGTACGGCAACAGCGGTCCGCGTATCGACGGCTACGAGATCCGCACCGCCGCGGTGTCGCGCGACATCCCCTGCATCACCACGGTGCAGGGCGCCGCGGCGGCCGTGCACGGGATAGAGGCCGTCATCAAGGGCGACATCGGCGTGCGGTCGCTGCAGAGCCTCCAGGCGGCGCTGAAGGCCAAGGCATGACCGAGCGGTTCGGGGCGAGGCTGGCGCGGGCGGTCGCGGAGAAGGGACCGCTCTGCGCCGGGATCGACCCCCATCCCGGGCTCCTCCAGGCGTGGGGTCTCCCGGCGGACGCGGGCGGTTTGGAGAAGTTCGCCCTCACGGCCGCTGAGACGCTGGCGCCCGAGGTCGCGGTGATCAAGCCCCAGTCGGCCTTTTTCGAGGCCTACGGGCCTCCTGGGGTCGCCGTTCTGGCCAAGACGATGAAGGTGTGCCGGGAAGCGGGCGCGCTCGTCCTGCTGGACGTCAAACGCGGCGACATCGGTTCGACGATGGCGGCGTACACGGCGGCGTTCCTGCCCGCGGGCGCGGAACTCGAGGCGGACGCCATCACGGTGTCGCCGTATCTCGGGTTCGGTTCGCTGGCGCCCGCGATCGACGTCGCGCAGGCGCAGGGCAAGGGGCTGATCGTGCTCGCGCGCACCTCGAATCCGGAGGCGCAGGGACTGCAGAACGCCTTGCTGCCCAACGGAAAGACCGTCGCGCAGGACATCGTCGACACGGCGGCCGCGTACAACGCGGGCGTCGGTCCGCTGGGTGACATCGGCGTCGTCGTCGGCGCCACCATCGCGCCGGGGGAGCTCGATCTGAGCAAGCTGAACGGTCCGATCCTGGCGCCCGGTTTCGGGGCCCAGGGAGCCACCGTGGCCGATCTCCGGGGCCTTTTCGGCCCAGGACTCCCGGGTGTGCTCCCGGCGTCCTCTCGTGACGTCCTCAAGCACGGACCGGACCCGGAGGCGTTGCGTGCGGCCGTTCGGCGGACCCGGGATTCCCTCGGTCCCCTGGAAAAAGGCCAATAGCAGGCCCGGGAATCCGTCATGACCAGCCACCCCCGCATTGTGGGCCGAGGTAACGGGTGGGTACCGTCGCCACACCCACCCAGATTTGAGAACTACCGGAGGAAAACGTGGCACTTCCCCAGCTGACAGAGGAACAGCGCGCTGCGGCGCTGGAGAAGGCCGCCGCCGCCCGCCGCATCCGTGCTGAGCTGAAGGAGCGGCTGAAGCGGGGCGGTACCACTCTGGTCGACGTGTTGAAGCAAGCCGAGGAGAACGAAGTCCTCGGCAAGATGAAGGTCTCGGCTCTGCTCGAGGCTCTTCCGGGCGTCGGCAAGGTCCGTGCCCAGCAGACCATGGAACGACTGGAGATCGCACCCAGCCGTCGTCTTCGCGGCCTCGGCGACCGGCAGCGCAAGGCGCTGCTGGCCGAATTCAGCGGCGAGTGAGCGGCACCGGTCAGGACCACCCGGTGAACCCGGGCGCTGACCGCGGCGGTGAGCCGGTGGCGGGAGTCGAATCCCGGCACCGGCTCACGGTCGTCTCAGGGCCTTCGGGGGTCGGGAAGTCGAGCGTGGCCAAGGAGCTGCGCAAGCTGGATCCGGAGATCTATTTCAGCGTCTCGGTGACCACCAGGAAGCCGAGGCCGGGTGAGGTGGACGGCGAGCACTACCACTTCATCGACCGGGCCGAGTTCGACCGGATGGTCGCCGGCGGCGAACTGCTCGAACACGCCGAGTTCGCGGGCAACTGCTACGGCACCCCGCGCGGGCCCGTCGAGCGGGTGCTGGCCGAGGGCCGCAACGCGATACTGGAGATCGAACTCCAGGGCGCGCGGCAGGTCCGCAAGGCGATGCCGGAGGCCCGGCTGGTGATGCTGATGCCGCCGTCGTGGGACGAACTGGTCGGCAGGCTGACCGGCCGCGGCACCGAGAACGAAGCCGCGGTGAAGGCCAGGCTGGCCGAGGCCGAACGCGAACTCGCCGCCGCCGGGGAGTTCGACGAGCGCGTCGTCAACGCCGACGTGCGAGAGGCCGCCGAGCAGTTGCTAAACTTGATAACCGGCGACAAGTAACCCGAAGATTCGGAGCACCACGAGTGACGACTCAGGCCACGCTGCACGAAGAGCTCGAAGGCATCACCAACCCGCCCATCGACGACCTCCTCGAGAAGGTCAGCTCGAAGTACGCGCTGGTGATCTACTCGGCCAAGCGCGCTCGTCAGATCAACGACTACTACGCCCAGCTGGGCGAGGGCCTGCTGGAGTACGTCGGCCCGCTGGTCGAGCCGGGCCCGCGCGAGAAGCCGCTCTCCATCGCCCTGCGCGAGATCCACGGCGGCCTGCTCGAGCACACCGAGGGTGAGTAAGACCTCGATGGCCGCGGCGGCTGTCAAGGCGACAGTAGGGCGCGGGCCTGCCGAAGGCCCCGCTATCGGGATGGCAGGGCGTTGATCAGCGTGAGCGAGGTCGTCGAAGTGACATGCCCTGGCAGCCCGATCGCGGTGCCGCGCGGAATCGCCGAGTACACCGTTGAATAAACCTCGCGTAGTACTGGGCGTGGGTGGCGGGATCGCCGCCTACAAGGCCTGTGAGGTCCTGCGCGGACTGACCGAAACCGGTCACGACGTCCGCGTGGTCCCCACCGAAGCCGCGCTGAACTTCGTCGGCGCGGCCACCTTCGAGGCCCTGTCCGGGAACCCGGTGCACACCGGCGTGTTCACCGAAGTGCCCGAGGTCCAGCACGTCCGCGTCGGCAAGGAAGCCGACCTGGTGATCGTCGTGCCCGCCACGGCGAACCTGCTCGCCAAGGCCGCGCACGGCATCGCGGACGACCTGCTGACCAACACCCTGCTCACCGCCCGGTGCCCGGTCGCCTTCTTCCCGGCGATGCACACCGAGATGTGGGAGCACCCGGCCACCCGCGACAACGTGGCGCTGCTGCGTTCGCGCGGCCTGGTCGTCGCCGAACCCGCCGCCGGCAGGCTGACCGGCAAGGACACCGGCAAGGGACGGCTCGCGGACCCCGCCGAGATCGTCGACCTCGCCCGGCTCCTGCTCGCCGTGCCGAAGGCCCTCCCGCGCGACCTCGAAGGCGTGCGCGTGGCCATCTCGGCGGGCGGCACCCGTGAGCCCCTGGACCCGGTCCGGTATCTGGGCAACCGTTCGTCGGGCAAGCAGGGCTACGCGCTGGCCCGCGTCGCCGCCCAGCGCGGCGCCGAGGTCACGCTGGTCGCCGCGCACACCATCGCGCTGCCGGAGCCCGCGGGCGCGAAGGTCGTCCACGTGTCGACCGCCGAGGAACTGCGCCAGGCGATGCATGCCGAGGCCGCCACCGCCGACGTCGTGGTGATGGCCGCCGCCGTCGCCGATTTCCGGCCGTCCAACCGGGCGGACCACAAGATCAAGAAGTCCGACGACGCGCCGGACCCCGTGGTCGAGCTCGCGCGCAACGCGGACATCCTGGCCGAACTGGTGCGAAACCGGACGAACGGCCAGGTGGTCGTCGGATTCGCCGCGGAAACCGGGGACGACAAGGGTGGCGTCCTCGATCACGCCAGGGTCAAACTGAAGCGCAAGGGTGCGGACCTGCTGGTGGTGAACGCCGTCGGCGAGGGCAAGGCCTTCGGGACGGAGGACAACTCGGGCTGGCTGCTCGGGGCCGACGGCACCGAAATCCCGATCCCGCTCGGTGCCAAGGCGGAACTCGCGTCCACATTGTGGGATGCTGTTGTGACCTTGATGAAGCGTTGACAGCCGTCCAAGCGATAGTCAGTAGGCTTGATTGCAAGCTGAGGGGTGCCTAACTTACTGGGCATCAGACGTCTAGGTGAGGGAGTGACGGCCACCGTGAGCGCGTCCACGAGCAGACTGTTCACGTCGGAATCGGTGACCGAAGGTCATCCCGACAAAATTTGTGATGCCATCAGCGACTCGATCCTGGACGGTCTGCTGGCGAAGGACCCGCGCAGCCGGGTCGCGGTCGAAACCCTCATCACCACCGGGCAGGTGCACGTCGCCGGAGAGGTGACCACCGAGGCCTACGCGGACATCCCGACCATCGTCCGCGACGTGATCCTGAAGATCGGCTACGACTCTTCGGCCAAGGGCTTCGACGGCAACTCCTGCGGCGTCAACGTCGCGATCGGCTCCCAGTCGCCGGACATCGCGCAGGGTGTCGACACGGCGTACGAGTCCCGCGTCGAGTCCGACGAGGACGAGATCAACCGCCAGGGTGCCGGTGACCAGGGCCTGATGTTCGGCTACGCCTGCTCGGACACCCCCGAGCTGATGCCGCTGCCGATCGCGCTGGCGCACCGGCTCTCGCAGCGGCTGACCAGGGTCCGCAAGGACGGCGTGCTGCCGTACCTGCGCCCGGACGGCAAGACCCAGGTCACCATCGAGTACGCCGGCGACCAGCCGGTGCGGCTCGACACGGTGGTCGTGTCCACCCAGCACGCCGACGGCATCGACCTCGAGCAGATGCTCGGCGTCGACGTCCGCGAGCACGTGGTCGCCCCGGAGATCGCCGACCTCGGCCTCGACACCTCCAACGTACGGCTGCTGGTCAACCCGACCGGCCGCTTCGTCATCGGCGGCCCGATGGGCGACGCCGGCCTCACCGGCCGCAAGATCATCGTCGACACCTACGGCGGCATGGCCCGTCACGGTGGCGGCGCGTTCTCCGGCAAGGACCCGTCCAAGGTGGACCGCTCGGCCGCGTACGCGATGCGCTGGGTGGCGAAGAACGTCATCGCCGCCGGTCTCGCCTCGCGCGCCGAGGTCCAGGTGGCGTACGCGATCGGCAAGGCGGCCCCGGTGGGCCTCTTCGTCGAGACCTTCGGCACCGAGACGGTCGACCCGTCGAAGATCCAGGCCGCCATCCAGGAGGTCTTCGACCTGCGTCCGGCCGCGATCATCCGCGACCTCGACCTGCTTCGCCCGATCTACGCGCCGACGGCCGCGTACGGCCACTTCGGCCGTCCCGAGCTGGAGCTCCCGTGGGAGAGCACGGCGCGGGCGGCGGACCTGAAGTCGGCCGCGGGCGCCTGATCGCTCCGAGGTCCGTGAAGGCCTCCTTGCCTACCTTGAGGGTAGGGAAGGAGGCCTTCACGGCGTCTGCGGCTGATGTGGCGGAAGTACATGAAGGGGTCCTTCACGGAGCTAGGCGCAAGGAAGGGGGCCTTCATGTACTGGGCAAGGTGTGAAGGTCGAGTTACCGGCAGCGCGTGCGATGAAAGGTCCTTTCCTGGCAAATTTTGCGAGGAAAGGACCATTCCTCGCACGCGGTGACAGGCGGTGGCGACGGAGTCTGGTAGAGATCACCGGGTGAGCAGCAGTCCCGAACCGACCCCGTTGTGGGACCTTCCGGAGCCGAAGGCCGAGCCGGCGCGGAAGGTCAAGCCGGCGCGCGCGAAAACGGCCAGCCGTCGCGGCGCGCAGAACCCCGCGCCCGAGAACCCGGTCGCCCGGATCGTGGTGGACATCCCGCTCACGCACCTCGACCGCACCTTCGACTACCGGATCCCCGAGAAGCTGCACGAAGCCGCCGTACCCGGCTGCCGGGTCCGCGTCCGGTTCGCGGGCCAGCTCGTCGACGGATACCTCGTCGAACGCGCCGACACCACGGAGTTCACCGGGAAGCTCGCGTACATCGACCGGGTGACCTCCAGCGAGCCGGTGCTGCCTCCGGCGCTCCACGCGCTCTGCCGGTCCGTCGCGGACCGCTACGGCGGCACGCTCAGCGACGTCCTGCGGCTCGCGATCCCGTCCCGGCACGCGAAGGTCGAGGCCGAACCGCCCGCCGAACCCGCGCCGGCGCCGGAGCCGCCCGAAACCACCGCCTGGGAGAAGTACCAGAGCGGTCCGGCGTTCCTGGAGGCCGTCGCGGAACGGCGTCCGGCCAACGCCGTCTGGCAGGCGCTGCCGGGCGAGGACTGGCCTCGCCGCCTCGCCGAAGCCGCCGCCGTCGCGGCCGCCGCGGGCCGGGGTGTCGTCATGGTCGTTCCCGACCATCGCGACCTGACGCGGCTCCACGACGCGTGTGTTTCCTTGCTGGGCGCCGATTCCGTGGTCGCGCTGATCGCCGGGCTGGGGCCCGCCGAGCGCTATCGCCGGTGGCTCGCGGTGCTGCGCGGCGCGGTGCGCGTCGTCGTCGGCACACGCGCGGCGATGTTCGCGCCGGTCGCCGATCCCGGCCTGTTCGTGGTCTGGGACGACGGCGACGACGTCCACCTCGACCAGCACGCGCCGTACCCCCACGTCCGCGACGTGCTGATGGACCGCGCGCACGCCGCGAAGGGCTCCATGCTGGTCGCCGGGTTCGCGCGGACGGCCGAGGCGCAGTTCCTGGTGGAATCGGGCTGGGCTCAGCCGCTCGTGGCGGCCCGACCCGAACTGCGGGCGGCCGCGCCGCGGGTCACGCCGGTCGGCGAGGACTTCGACGTCGCCCGGGACGAAGCGGCGAAGGCCGCGCGCCTCCCATCGGTCGCCTTCGAGGCGGCGCGACAGTCGCTGGCCGGTGGATTCCCTGTGCTGGTCCAGGTTCCGCGTCGCGGTTACGTCCCGGGGCTCGCTTGCGGCAACTGCCGGACGTCGGCGCATTGCCGTCGTTGTGCCGGCCCGTTGTCCTTGCCCGGCGGGCTGATCGACGGCTCGCCGAGGCCGCCAGCGTGCCGGTGGTGCGGCGTTCCCGAGACGAACTTCCATTGCGCCGCTTGCGGTTCCGTCCGGCTGCGGGCGGTCGTCGTCGGCTCCAAGCGGACCGCGGAGGAACTGGGCCGGGCGTTCTCCGGCTTCCCCGTGCGGACCTCGGGCGCGACGGAGGTTTTGGCGTCGGTGCCCGGAAAACCGGCGCTGGTGGTGTGCACGCCCGGAGCCGAGCCGGTCGCGGAAGGCGGCTACGGCGCGGCGCTGCTGCTCGACGGCTGGGCGCTGCTCGGACGGCAGGACCTGCGCGCGGGGGAGGAGACCCTGCGCCGCTGGATGGCGGCCGCGGCCCTGGTGCGGCCGGGAACCGAAGGCGGTCGCGTGTTCGTCGGCGCGGAAGCGGGCTTGTCGGTCGTCCAGGCTCTGGTGCGCTGGGATCCCGGCTGGCACGCGAGCCTGGAACTGGCCGAGCGGCGCGAACTCGGGTTCCCGCCCGCGATGCGGATGGCGAGTATCGAGGGCACGCCGGACGCGGTCGCCGGGCTGCTCGACGACCTCGCCCTCCCGGAGACCGGCGAGGTGCTGGGCCCGGTGCCGCTCGGCGAGGTCGACGAGGACGGCAACGCCGAACGCGAACGGGCCCTGGTGCGCGTCGCGCGCCCGGACGGGAAGGCGCTCGCCGCCGCCGTCCACGCCGCGGCCGCGCGCCGGGACGCGCGCAAGGCCTCAGAGCCCATCCGGATCCAGCTGGACCCCCTGGAGCTCATCTAAACCCCCGCATTTCGTCCTCTGGATGCGGTAGTTGCGCGTGCAAGGATCGCATCCAGAGGACGAAATGCCTGGAGTCAGAGGGTCGTGCCGGGGGTCGCGAGGACGTCGGCGCGGGCCGAAGCGCCCGGAGCGGGCGAAGCGGGTTTCGCGGCGGAGTCACCCAAGGCGGCGGTGAGCAGGGTGACGATCTGCGAGGAGATCGCCGCCCGCCGCGCCTCGAAGTCGGCGTCGGTCAGCGCCGAGGGGTCGGCGGGCGTGCCGAGGACGGGCGTGTGCAGATGCCCGCCCGCGATCCCGTTCAGGCCGAGGCCCGTCCGAAGCCGGTTACTTCTGAACATGGACTCGTTGCTCAAGTAGTTGCCGCCCCCGCCCGAAGCGGCGATCTCGCCCGGCCTCGGCGCGTCCGTCCGGCAGACCGCCGTTCCCGTACCGGGGTTGCCGCTGTCCGGCCAGACGCAGAACGCCTGGTTGTACAGCACTTGGTACGCCCCGGCGGGCGCGGCGAGCATCTTTTCGTACGGCAGCGTGGTTTCGATGAACTGGACGTCCGGCTGCGGCCAGCCGTCGGCGGGCGGGACCGGGCCGCGGACGGGCTCGTCGAGATTGTCCGGCGAACCACCGCGCCAGGCACCGGCCCAGCGCTCGATGTCGAACCGGCCGGGGCGGCCCTGGCTGATCGTCATGATCAGCTCCGGACGGCGGAAGCGGTCCTGGAACGCCCGGCCGTACGCAGCCTCGACGATGCCGGCGTCGAAGTAGCTCCACACCACCGGGAACGAGACGGCCTGCACCCGCGCCGGCCCGGTCGGAGTCTCGATCACCTTGCCGTCCAGATGCAGCGCGGCCGCGCCCGACGGGTTCGCGATGCGGATGCCCGCGCCGTTGAGGGTGAACGGGTCGAAGCCGCTCACCAGCACGCGGCGGAGCTTTTGGCCGGACGGGAAACGGGCGTCGTCGAGTCCGCGGGCGCCGAAGTCGAACGTCTTCAGCAGCTCCGCGCGGGCGGGGGCGGACAGCGGGAAGCGCGGCGTCCACTGCCTTAACGCCTTGCTCATCTGCAAGCGCGCCCAGTAGAGCGGGCGGTCGTCGGCCTTGTCGATGCTGCCGAGATCGGGACGGCGGCCCTGCGCGCGGTCGACGGCGGTCCGCCAGAGCCCGTCACCGGCGGTCTCGGCGAGCTTCCCGGCGCGCAAAGCGGTCTTCGTCGCGCACAGGCGGGCCGTGAAGTCGGAGACGAGCTGGTCGAATCCGGCGAGCCGGACCAGCTCCGGACCGACCGCCGGGCCGCCGGAAGGCAGGGTCGCGGTGAGCCGCTTCTCCTCGACGGTGATCGCGGCGGACTCGTCGAAGCAGGCGCGCGCGTCTTCGGCTTGCGCGACGCCGGGGACCGCGAGGACGGGGAGAGCGATGAGCAGCGGAAGGAGCACGCCCCATCGCCTGCCGGATGTCTTCATGAGCCGCATTCTTCTCAACGAGGCGGGGCCGCACCACCGACGTTCACAGGGCGGGGCGGGACTTGTCCGGGGTGGACAGGCGGGGCAGACTCGCGCCATGGCCGCGCACAGAAGCACTCTGGGACGCATCACCGCAGTCACCGCGATCGCCGCACTGGTCGGCACGGCCGCGCCGGGTACCGCGGCCGCGGCACCACCGACACCCAAGTCACCGACCGCCGTCGGCTATCTGGGCGCGGTGTCGAGTATCGACGCGGACGCGACCGCGATCGGCACGAAGATCCTGCGTGAGGGCGGCAACGCCGTCGACGCCGCCGTCGCGACGGCCGCCGCGCTCGGCGTCACCGACCCGTTCTCCGCCGGGTTCGGCGGTGGCGGCTTCTTCGTCTACTACGACGCGCGCACCGGCAAGGTGCACACCCTCGACGGCCGCGAGACCGCGCCGTCATCGGCGAACGAGAACCTCTTCGTCGAGAACGGCAAGGCGATCCCGTTCCCCGAAGCGGTGACCAGCGGTTTGGGCGTCGGCGTGCCCGGTACACCCGCCACCTGGGACGAAGCCCTGCGCAAATGGGGGACCAGGTCGCTGGCGAAGGCGGTCAAGCCCGCCGAAGACCTCGCCCGCAAGGGCTTCACCGTCGACCAGACCTTCAACACCCAGATCGCGAACAACGCCGCCCGCTTCTCCGCGTTCCCCTCGACCAGGTCGCTGTACCTGCCCGGCGGCGCGCCGCCCGCGGTCGGCTCGACGTTCAAGAACCCGGACCTCGCGGGCACGTACGCGCAGCTCGCGGCGAAGGGCACCGACGTGCTCTACCGCGGCCCGATCGGCGCGGACGTCGTCGACACCGTCCGGAAGCCGCCGGTGGACCCCGCGTCGACGCTCAAGGTGCGCCCCGGTGACATGACCGCGGCCGACCTCGCGAAGTACCGCGTCGTCGAGCGGAAGCCGACCAAGACCCGGTACCGCGGCCTCGACGTCTACGGCATGCCCGCGCCGTCGTCCGGCGGGCTGACCGTCGGCGAAGCGCTGAACATCCTCGAGAACACGAAGCTATCCAAGCTGGAGAAGGCCGACTACCTGCACTACTTCCTGGAGTCGACGCGGTACGCCTTCGCCGACCGCAACCGGTGGATCGGCGACCCGGCCTTCGTCGACGTCCCGGCGAAGGAACTGATCAGCCAGAAGTTCGCGGACAGCCGCGCGTGCCTGATCGACTCCGCGAAGGCCGGGACGAGCCCGGTCGCGCCGGCCGACCCACGCAAGCCCACGCCGTGCATGGCGGGGACGAACCCGGCGCCGACGCCGTACGAGGGCGAGAACACGACGCACCTCACGGTCGCCGACCGGTGGGGCAACGTCGTCGCGTACACGCTGACCATCGAGCAGGAGGGCGGCAGCGGCATCGTCGTGCCGGGCCGCGGGTTCCTGCTCAACAACGAATTGACCGACTTCTCCTTCACGCCGGTGACGCCGGGCGTGCCCGACCCGAACCTGCCGGGCCCGGCGAAGCGGCCGCGTTCGTCGATGGCGCCGACCATCGTGCTTGACCACGGCAAGCCGTTCCTCGCCGTCGGCTCGCCCGGTGGCGCGTCGATCATCACCACGGTGCTGCAGATCCTCACCGGCCGTATCGACCGCGGCCTGAAGCTGGTCGACGCGATCGCCGAGCCGCGCGCCTCGCAGCGGAACTCGGCGGCCGCGCAGGTCGAGCAGGCGTTCCTGGACCAGACCGAGGTCCTCAAGGCGCTGAAGGCCAAGGGCCAGGGCTTCTCGACGACGCCCGCGGAGATCGGGGCGGCGACCGGTGTCGAGCGGCTGCGGGACGGCCGGTGGCTCGCCGCCGCCGAACCGACCCGGCGGGGTGGTGGCTCGGCGGCCGTCGTGCTGCCCTGGCCGCCGCGTTAGATCGGAGCGCGCGTGAAGGCCCCCTTCCCTCGGCTGAGCCGAGGGAAGGGGGCCTTCACGCGCTTCAGCGGAGTGCCAGGGGAGAGCGAGCGCGCCGGGGGAGCGGGGCCCTTCTAGACTGAGCGGCGATGTTCGCCCAGTCAGAGGTACCCGTCCCCCCGGCGGAGGTGCGTTGATGCGCCTCGTCTTCGCCGGCACCCCCGAACCCGCCGTCCCGTCGCTGCGCGCGCTCCTGGCCTCCGAGCGGCACGAGGTCGTCGCCGTCGTGACCCGCCCGGACGCCCAGGCCGGCCGCGGCCGCCGGGTGGTCCGATCACCGATCGGCGCGCTGGCCGACGAGCACGGGATCGAGGTGCTGACCCCGCCGAAGGCGAGCGATCCCGCGTTCCTCGCCCGGCTCGCGGAGATCGCGCCCGACGCGTGCCCGGTGGTCGCGTACGGGGCGTTGCTGCCCCAGGCCGCGCTGGACATCCCGGCGCACGGTTGGGTCAACCTGCACTTCTCACTGCTGCCCGCGTGGCGTGGCGCCGCGCCGGTCCAGGCCGCGATCCGCGCCGGGGACGAGATCACCGGAGCCTCGACCTTCCGCATAGTCAAGGAACTCGACGCGGGACCGGTCTTCGGCGTGGTCACCGAGCAGATCACCGCCACCGACACCGCCGGGGAACTGCTCGGCAGGCTGGCGGAGTCCGGGGCGAAGCTGCTCGTGTCCACGATGGACGGAATCGCCGACGGAACGCTGCGCGCGGTGGAGCAGACCGGTGACGGAATGACCTACGCGCCCAAGGTGACCGTCGAGGACGCGCGGGTCTCGTTCGCCGACCCGGCCGCCGCCGTCGACCGGCAGGTCCGTGCGGTCACGCCGGAACCGGGCGCGTGGGCGGAGTTCCGGGGCGAGCGGCTGAAGCTCGGCCCGGTGACGGTCGTCGACGAGCCGGGTCCCCCGCCCGGCGAACTGGTCGTGGAGCGCAAGCGGGTCCTGGTCGGCACGGCGTCGAAGCCGGTGCGGCTGGGCGAGGTGCAGGCGCAGGGGAAGAAGCGGATGGCGGCCACCGACTGGGCGCGCGGTACGAGGATCGAACAAGGAGAGCGCCTGCAGTGAACGAGCGTAGGGAACGCCGGCCGTCGAGGCCGGATCGCGGCCGTCCCGGCCAGCGTAAAGAGGGGCCGAGCCGCCCGCCGCAGATCGACCCGGCTCGTCAGGTCGCCTTCGACGTCCTGCGCGCGGTCCGGGAGGACGACGCGTACGCGAACCTGGTGCTGCCGCAGCTGCTCCGTACCCGCCGGATCTCCGGCCGCGACGCGGCACTGGCCACCGAACTGACCTACGGCACCTGCCGCGCGGTCGGCATGCTGGACGCCGTCATCGCCGCCTGCCTGGATCGCCCTCTGGAGAAGGTCGACGCCATCGTGCTGGACGGGCTGCGGCTCGGCGCCTACCAGCTGTTGCGCACCCGCATCCCCCAGCACGCCGCCGTCGGGTCCACTGTGGACCTCGTCCGCGCCGAAGTCGGTTCGTGGATCGCGGGTTTCGTGAACGCCGTCCTGCGCTCGGTGTCCGAAAAGGACGAAGAGACCTGGCTGAACGAGCTGGCCCCCGACGAGGCCGTCGACCCGATCGGGGCCTACGCCCTGCGGACGGCGCATCCGCGCTGGGTCGCGCGGTCGTTCGCGGAAGCCTTGGGGGACAAGGGGGCGGAGCTGAAGGCGGCACTGGAGGCCGACGACGACCGACCCGACGTGCACCTGGTCGCCCGGCCCGGCGAGATCAGCGCCGAGGAGCTGGCCGCCATCACCGGTGGCGACGTCGCGCCGTACTCGCCCTACGGCGTCCGGATGCCCGCGGGCTCCGGCGACCCCGGCGACATCGAGCCGATCAAGGAAAAGCTGGCCGCGGTGCAGGACGAGGGCAGCCAGCTGTGCGCCGTCGCCGTCACCAGGGTGCCGCTCTCCGGTTCCGGCTCCGACGTGCGGTGGCTGGACCTGTGCGCCGGCCCGGGTGGCAAGGCGGCGCTGCTCGGCGCGCTGGCGGTGGCCGCCGGAGCGACCGTCGACGCCGTCGAGAAGGCGCCGCACCGGGCGAAGCTGATCGAAAAGGCGGTCCAGGACCTGCCGGTGACCGTGCACGTCGCCGACGGCCGCGAGACCGGCCTCGAACCGGGTTACGACCGCGTCCTCGTCGACGCGCCGTGCAGCGGTCTCGGCTCGCTCCGGCGCCGCCCCGAGGCGCGCTGGCGCCGTCAGCCCAGCGACATCTCGGACCTGACGAAACTGCAGGGCCAGCTGATCACCGCGGCGCTGGACCTGGTCCGGCCCGGCGGCATCGTCACCTACGTCGTCTGCTCGCCGCATCTGGCCGAGACCGAAGGCGTCGTGGGGGAGACCGCGCGCCGCGCCGGTGCCCAGATCGTCGACGCGCGGGAGTTCTTCCCGGGTGTCCCGCAGCTCGGCAACGGCCCGTACGTCCAGCTGTGGCCGCACCGCCACGGCACGGACGCGATGTTCTGCGCCATCCTGCGGAAGCCGGACTCCGCCAGGTGAGCAGGGTCCTCGGCCTGGTCGCGAGCTCGTGCGGCGGACTGGACACCCGGTTCGCCGCGCAGCTCGCGAAACCCGCCGCGGACCGTGGCTGGGAGCTCGCGATCACGCTGACCCCCACCGCGGCCCGCTGGCTCCAGGAGACCGGCGGGCTCGCCGACCTGGAGAAATGCACCCAGTTGCCGGTCCGCGACACCTCGCGGCTGCCGGGCGAGCCCAGGCCGCATCCGGACCCCGAGGTGTTCCTCTTCGCGCCCGCGTCCGCCAACTCCGTGGCGAAACTGGCGCTGGGTATCGCCGACAACCAGGCCCTGACCCTGCTCGGCGACGTCCTCGGCACGCCGGGGATCACGATCGTGCTGGGCTACCAGATCCAGGACACGCGGATCCACCACCCGGCGTGGCGGCGTCATCTCGACACGCTCGCCTCCGCCGGGGTCACCACCGCGAGGCTCAGCCCGGAGGCCTCGTGGACCTCCGTGCTGGACCTGCTGCCGCCGGTCTAGCGGGCGCAGAACCCGGTGTCCAGCGCCTTGGCGAGGTCGTCACCCACCTTGGGCGGCGCGGGATTCAGGTTCACCACGACGTTCACCCGCCTGCCGTGCGGGACGGCGCCCGACAGGTTCCCGTAGCCGACGATGTTCCCGCCGTGCCCCCAGAACGTGCCGCCGCACGACAGCGGGACGGACGCGATCCCGAGGCCGTATCGCGCGCCTGGGAGCCCGACCGGCGCCGGGACGGTCCGCTGCATCTCCGCCAGCTGCGCGCGCGGCAGGAGCCTGCCGTCGACGAGCGCGCCGTAGAAGCGGTTCAGGTCGGCGCCGGTCGAGATGAGGCCGCCGGAGGCACCCGCGGCGGACGGATCGAATTCGGTGTAATCGGTGATGCCGGTGGGGCCGGGTGCGTAGCCCCTGGCATGCGGATACGGCAGCCCTTCGTCACCGCGCCGCGGCAGGGAGGTTCCGCGCAGGCCCAGCGGTTCGCTGATCCTGCTCCGGATCTCGGTGGCGACGGAGCGGCCGGTGAGTTTTTCGATGAGCATCCCGGCGATGATGTAGTTCGTGTTGGAGTAAGACCAGCTGGTGCCGGGCGCGAACAGCGGCGGATGCGCGAGGCCGATCGCCACCAGCTCTTCGGGCTCGGCGCCGCGATGGCGCCACTCCTCGAGGTCGAGGTCACGGAGGTAGTTGTAGATCCCGCTGGTGTGCTGGAGCAGGTGCCGCACGGTGATCTTCGTGCCGTCGTTGCCGTTCCCCCGGACGAGACCGGGCAGGTACTCCTCGATCGGCGTGTCCAGCCGGACCTTTCCTTCGGCGACCAGCTGCAGCACCACGACGGCGACGAAGGTCTTCGTGACACTGGCCGCCCGGAACTTCGAGCCGTGCGGGAACGGTGCCCCGGTCTCGACGTTCCCGACGCCTTCGCGCTCCGACCACGTCCGCCCGGACGGGCTCGTCACCGTCGCCTGCGCGCCGGGGACTCCGTCCTGCACCAGCGTTTTCAGCGCTTTGTCGACGTCGTGATGGGCTCCGGAAACGGCGAGCGCCGGGGTGGCCGTCGTGGCGGCGAGCAGCGCGACGAGAGAACCTGTGGCGATGATCTTCTTGCCTGGCAAGGATTTTCGCATGGCCACCACGCTAGGGAGGCTCGAGCGCGGTGGCCATGGGGTGTGCCCCCACGTCGTACTGAGGTTTGCCCCACCATGCCGGCCGGCCGTCGCGTGGCGCGTGTCGCGAAAGCCACTTTTGCAACCTTCAACGTTGCGAAAGTGGCTTTCGCAACACGGCCGCGCGCCGAGAGGCCTAGCGCAGGCTGTGCCCCGGCGCGACGACGCCGGTCTCGTAGGCGAACACCACCGCCTGGCTCCGGTTGGCCGCCCCCAGCTTCCCGAAGATGTTGCCCACATGGGTCTTGACGGTTTCCAGGCTGATCACCAACTCGGCCGCTATGTCCACATTGGACATCCCGGTGGCGATGAGCCGCAGCACCTCGGTCTCCCGTTTCGTCAGCGAGGAAGGCCGCGGAGCGAGGCCCGACGGCGCCGGGCGCGCGGTGACCATCCGCCGGATGGCGTCGGGGAACAGCAGCGTCTCCCCGGCGGCGATGGTCCGGATGGCGTGCGCGAACTCCTCCTTGCGCGCCCGCTTCAGCAGGAACCCGCTCGCCCCGGCCAGCAGCGCGTCGTAGACGTAATCGTCGTTGTCGAACGTCGTGATCACGAGGACCTTCGGCGGGTCGGCGATTCCGGCCAGTACCCGCCGGGTCGCCTCGATCCCGTCCACCCCGGGCATGCGCACGTCCATCAGGACCACGTCGGGACGCGTCCGCCGCACCAGATCGACCACCTCGCCGCCGTCACCGGCCTCCCCGACCACGGTCAGATCGGGCTGGTTGTCCAGCAGCGAACGCAATCCCGCACGCAGCAGGGGTTCGTCGTCGACGATCAGGACACGCAGGGTCATGAGCGCGACCGTAGCGGGATCGTGGTCACCAGCCGCCACAGCGGTTCCCCGTCGACGGCGGGACCCGCGACGAGCTCGCCGCGCAGCGCTTCGACGCGTTCGGTGAGCCCCGGCAGCCCGTTGCCGCCTCGGCCGGAAGCGGCCGCGTGCGCCACGAGCGGGTTCACGATCTCGATCCGCAACGCGTCGGCGAGCACCGCGACCCGCACGGTCACCGGGCCGGGATGGGCGTGCCGCAGCGCGTTCGTCAGTCCTTCTTGGACGATCCGGTACGCCTCCCTGGACAGGGTCGCGGGAAGTTCCGCCGCGGGTCCGGTCAGCTCGTAGTCGATCACCGCGCCGCCCGCGCGGGCCCGTTCGGCCAGCGTGCCCGCCTCGATCAGCCTTCGTTCGGGTTCCCGGGAGGACCGGTCGTCCCGCAGCAGGCCCAGGACGTGGTCGAGGTCTTCGAGCGCCGCCCTCGACGACTCCTCGATGGTGCCCAGCGCCCGGCGCACCAGTTGCGGTTCGGAATCGACCAGTTCGGCGGCCGCGGCGGCCTGGATGGTCGACGTCGTCAAGGTGTGGCCGATGGAGTCGTGCAGTTCGCGGGCCAGCCGGTTGCGCTGCTCGAAGTGGTTCGCCCGCACCTCGGCCGCCGCGAGGCGTTCGGCGGCCGACGGCCCCAGCAGGGCGACCGCGCAGTACTGGAACAGCCTGGTGAACCCGGCGAGGACGTAGGCGATGACGACCAGGGTGAGCAGCGCGATCGGCAGCGTCCACAGCCCGCCGGTGCCCGGTTCGATCGTCACCCGTTCCCCGAAGAACTCGATGGGGCTGCCGCCGCCTCCCGCCCACACGACGGCGAACACGAAGCCGAGCATCAGGAAGCAGCCGAGGCCGAACAGGATCCAGCCGAGCGCGGTGTGCACGAGCAGCCAGGCCGCCGAGCGCCAGCGCTCCGCCCAGGCGATCTTCGTGTTCGGCGGGGGCTGCGCGATGCGGGTGCCCAGCATCTGGTCGGAGAACCAGATGCCGGCCCGCCGCATCGGTCCCGGCAGTCCGGCCAGCATGACCAGCACGCCCATCGCGAGCATCCCGTAGACGAGTTTCAGCCGCACGTCGCCGGGGATCAGCACGGCGGGGATGAGCGCGATCGGGAACGGGACGGCCGTCATCACCATGCCGAGGAGCCCGAACGGGACGCTGCGGTAGCTGCCGATCCGCACGAGGGGTTTGAAGGGGTTGACCATGCGGGGAACGCTATTCGGCGGCGCGTGCGCGCACCTCCCACTGCGGTGCCATTTCGCGTCATCCTCCAGACCGGGTCGCCGGTCACAGCCGGTTAGCGGGCGTTAGCGGCGCCCTCCTACACTCGGGCGCGTGGCTCACCGACCTTTGATCGCACCCAGCATCCTCTCCGCGGACTTCGCCCGGCTCGGCGACGAGATCCGCGCCGTCGCGGGCGAGGGGGACACTCGCGCGGACTGGGTCCACGTCGACGTCATGGACGCGCATTTCGTGCCGAACCTGACCCTCGGGCTCCCCGTGGTGAAGTCGCTGCTCAAGGCCACCGACGTGCCGATCGACTGCCACCTGATGATCGAGAACCCCGACAAGTGGGCCATCGGGTACGCCGAGGCGGGCGCCTACAACGTCACCGTGCACGTCGAGGCCGCGCACGACCCGATCGCGCTGGCGAAGAACCTGCGCGCCGCCGGGGCGAAGGCCGGCCTGTCGATCAAGCCGAACACGCCGATCGAGGACCACCTCGAGACCCTCAAGCACTACGACACGCTGCTGGTGATGTCGGTCGAGCCCGGTTTCGGCGGGCAGTCGTTCATCGAGGGCGTCCTCGACAAGGTCCGCACCGCGCGGCGCCTGGTCGACACCGGCCACCTCAAGCTCGTCGTGGAGATCGACGGCGGGATCAACGCCGACACCATCGAGCAGGCCGCCGAGGCCGGCGTGGACTGCTTCGTCGCCGGTTCCGCCGTCTACGGCGCCGAAGACCCTGGTAAGGCCGTCGCGGCGCTACGCGAGCAGGCGGCCCGCGTCCGCGGCTGATCCCGCCTCGTGATCCGCCGTCGGGTCAGGAGAAGGAATCGGTCCCGGTGGGTGTTGGATGGGGGAAGCACCGTTTCCAGCGACGGTGCGACCCAGGAGGAGGGCAGCAGGAGTGTTCACCGGCATTGTCGAGGAACTCGGCGAGGTCACCGCGGTCGAGCAGATCCCGAACGCCGCGAGACTGACCGTGCGGGGGCCGCTGGTGACCAGCGACGCCGGGCACGGCGACTCCATCGCGGTGAGTGGCGTGTGCCTCACCGTGGTCGCGGTGGCGGGCGGTGAGTTTACCGTCGATGTCGTGCACGAGACCCTGCAGCGCTCCAGCCTCGCGAAGGTGCACGTCGGCGACGTCGTGAACCTCGAACGCGCGACGCCGGCGGGCGGCAGGCTCGGCGGGCACATCATGCAGGGCCATGTCGACGGCACCGGCGTCTTCCTCAAACGCGACGAGGTGGGACTCACCACGTTCGCGCTGCCGAAGAAGCTGTCCCGGTACGTCGTCGAGAAGGGGTCGATCGCGGTCGACGGCGTCTCCCTCACGGTCGCTTCGGTGACCGACGAGGAGTTCTCCGTCGCCCTGATCCCGACCACCCTCGAACTGACCACCCTCGGCCGGAACACCACGGGTGACCTGGTGAACCTCGAGGTCGACGTGGTCGCCAAATACGTCGAGAAGCTGGCCATGCCGCACCTGCGCGCGCAGGGGGACAATGGCGGTACGGAGGAGCGGGCGTGAGCGAGACGAGTGCGATTCCGGGGTCGGCCGGGCTGACCCCCTGTGGAGGCGGGGTGGCCGTGAACGCCGATGCCATCGAGGCGGCCATCGCCGACATCAAGGCGGGCCGTCCGGTCGTCGTGGTGGACGACGAGGACCGCGAGAACGAGGGTGACCTGATCTTCGCGGCGGAGAAGGCCACGCCGGAACTGATGGCCTTCATGGTGCGCTACACCTCCGGGTACGTCTGCGTGGCGCTGACCGAGCCCGAGGCGGACCGGCTCGATCTGCCGCCGATGTACCACACGAACCAGGACCAGCGCGGCACCGCGTACAGCGTCACGGTCGACGCCGCCGAGGGCATCACCACCGGCATCTCCGCGGCCGACCGGTCGCACACCGTCCGGCTGCTCGCCGACCCGGCGTCGAAGGCGTCGGACTTCCGGCGGCCCGGCCACGTGGTTCCGTTGCGCGCCAAGCAGGGCGGCGTCCTGCGGCGCCCGGGGCACACCGAGGCCGCCGTCGACCTGGCCCGGCTCGCCGGGCTCTCGCCGTCCGGCGTGCTCTGCGAGATCGTTTCGCAGAAGGACGAGGGCGACATGGCCCGCCGCGACGAACTCGAGGTCTTCGCCGCGGACCACGACCTCAAGATGATCACCATCGCCGACCTGATCGCGTACCGGCGGCGCACCGAGAAGCAGGTCGAGCGGGTCGCCGAGGCACGTATCCCGCTGTCCGCGGGCACCTTCCGCGCGGTCGGCTACGACAGCCTGCTCGACGGGATCGAGCACATCGCGTTCGTCTACGGCGAGATCGGCGACGGCGAGGACATCCTGGTCCGCGTGCACTCCGAGTGCCTGACCGGCGACGTCTTCGGTTCGCTGCGCTGCGACTGCGGCCCGCAGCTGGAGGCCGCGCTGGAAGCGGTCGCCAAGGAAGGGCGCGGCATCGTGCTCTACATCCGCGGCCACGAGGGCCGGGGCATCGGGCTGCTGCACAAACTGCAGGCCTACCAGCTGCAGGACGCGGGCGCGGACACCGTCGACGCGAACCTGCAGCTCGGCGTCCCCGCCGACGCGCGGGACTACGGCACCGGCGCGCAGATCCTGTGCGACCTCGGCGTCCGCTCCATGCGGCTGCTGACGAACAACCCGGCCAAGCGCGTCGGGCTGGAGGGCTACGGCCTGCGGGTCAGCGGGCGGGTGTCGCTGCCGATCTCGCCGAACCCGGAGAACCTGCGCTACCTCAAGACCAAACGGGACCGGATGGGGCACGACCTGTCCCAGCTGGAGCATTTCGACCAGGTCGGCGCCGAGGTCGACCAGGGCAACGGAGGTGGCACGCGGTGAGCGGCGAGGGCCGTCCGGACGTCGAACTCGACCTGTCCGACTGTAAGAACATCCGGCTCGGGATCGTGGCCACACGCTGGCACACGAAGATCACGGGCGCGCTGCTGGAACGCGCCCTCGAGGCGGCCAAGGCGGCCGACCTGGAGGAGGAGCCGACGGTCGTGCGCGTCGCGGGCGCCGTCGAACTTCCCGTCGCCGCGCAGGCGCTGGCCCGCACGCACGACGCGGTCGTCGCGCTGGGCGTGGTCATCCGGGGCGGGACGCCGCATTTCGAGTACGTCTGCGACGCGGTCACCGCGGGCTTGACCAGGGTCGCGCTCGACGAGAGCACCCCGGTCGGCAACGGCGTGCTCACCTGCGACAGCGAACAGCAGGCCCTCGACCGGTCGGGGCTGCCCGGCTCCGTCGAGGACAAGGGCTACGAAGCGACGGTCGCCGCGCTGGACGCCGCGCACGCGCTGCGGAACCTGCGCCAGCCGTGGACCGAGCGGGGTTTCGTGTGAGCGTCGAGGCGGATGTGATGACGGAGTCCGAGGTCGTGGTGGTGCGGCCCCGCCGTGCCCTGGTGATGTGCTCGGTGCTGGCGGTGATCATGCTGGCGACGTTCGTGGTCGTCGCGGTCCTGCTGCGCGGCTCGGACACGGGCGTGATCTTCCAGCCGTCCGACCAGGCGGCGATGATCGGTATCGGAGTCCTGCTCGCCGCGGGCACCATGCTGTTCGCGACCGCGCGCGTGAAGGCCGACGCCGACGGCATCGAGGTCCGGAACGTGCTGATGACCAAGAAGTTCGCGTGGAGCGAGGTGCTCTCGGTGAGTTTCCCGGACGGGGCCTCGTGGGCGCGGCTGGAGCTGCCGGACGACGAGTACTACTCGGTCATGGCGGTGCAGGCGGTGGACCGGGAACGCGCGGTGGCCGCGGTGCGGGCGCTGCGGAAGTTGCACAAGGCGGCCTGGGAGGGCTGACCTCTCACGAGACTTGACCCACTACGCCACCGCCGCCCCTGAACTACGTGAAGGCCCCCTTCACTGCGTCTAGCGCAGTGAAGGGGGCCTTCACGTAGTTGGGAAGGGGATCCACCGACCCACCGCTTAAAGCGAAAGATCCACCACGATCGGCGCGTGGTCCGAGGGGCCCTTGCCCTTCCGCGCCTCACGGTCCACATAGGAATCCGTCACCGCGCCGGCCACCGTCGCGTCGGCGTACACGAGGTCGATCCGCATTCCCTTGTTGTTCGGGAAGTTCCCCGCCCGGTAGTCCCAGTACGTGAACGGGTGGTCGTACTTCAGCGGCCGCGGGAACACGTCCGAAAGCCCGAGATCGCGCAGCGCGGCGAGCGCCTTCCGCTCCGGCTCGGTCACGTGCGTCGATTCGGCGAACACGCCGATGTCCCAGACGTCGGCGTCGGTCGGCGCGATGTTGAAGTCGCCGAGCACCGCGAACGGCAGCCCGCGCGCCTGCTCCTCCCGCACGGTCGCCTCCAGCGCCGAAAGCCAGGCGAGTTTGTAGCCGTAGTGCGGGTTCTCCAGGTCGCGCCCGTTCGGCACGTACACCGACCACAGCCGCAGCCCGCCGCAGGTGGCGCCGATGGCCCGCGCGTCGGTCTTGTCCTCGAAGGTGGGCTCGCCGGTCAGCCCGCGTGTGACGTCTTCCAGCCCGACGCGGGACAAGATCGCGACGCCGTTCCAGCGCCCGATGCCGTACGCGGCCGTCTCGTAGCCCAGTTCCTTCACCGCGTCGAAGGGGAAGGCGTCGGTGCCGCTCTTGAGTTCCTGCAGGCACAGCACGTCCGGCTGCACCGAGCCGAGCCACTCCAGCACCCTCGGCAGCCGGGGCCCGATCGAGTTCACGTTCCAGGTCGCGATCCGCATGCCCGCGAGCGTCCCACACCCCACCGACACTCCGACGTGAAAGGGGCCCCTGCCGAGACGGGTCACGTCGCGACAGGGGCCCCGGCCGGGGTGGAGGTCAGACCCCGGTGGTCGAGCGGATCCAGGAGCGGGCCGAAGCGACGCTGCCGTAGTTGTTGGTGCCGCGGATGTTCGAGCCGCTCTGGTTCTGCACGGTCGAAGCGACACCGACCTGGACGCCGTTGTAGACCTGGGGGCCGCCCGAGTCGCCCTTCCACGCCGAGCCGTTGATGCCGACGCTCTGGATGGCCGGGCCGCCGTAGGCGTCGCGCGAGCTGCCGGTGACGCGGACGTCGGCCACCTTCAGCGCCGAGGCGGGCGGGCCGGTCGGGGTCTCGCGGCCCCAGCCGTAGAGCTGGTTGGTGCTGCCGACCGGCGGGTTCGAGCCGGCCAGGCTGATCGGCGTGACACCGGCGTCGGAGGCCAGGTGCAGCAGCGAGATGTCGGCGCCGTTCGGCGAGGACACCTTGCGGTCGACGGCGATCTCACGTCCGCCCTGGAGCTGGTTGCTGCCGACGCGGACCCGCATGCCGCTGCCGTCGGAGTCGAGGCAGTGCTTGGCGGTCAGGACCCAGCGCTGGGCGATGACGCTGCCGGAGCAGTTGAACCCGTCCCACTGACGGCCCGGGGTGTTGACGTAGACCTGGGCGCCCCAGCTCACGGTGGGGGCGGTGCCGCCGCCCACGATGTTGGGCTGGACACCGGTGGGGGTGCCCGCGGAGGCGACCGCGCCGGCGGTCATGGTGAGGGCTGCGGCGGCGAGGGTGGCGGCGCCCAGCGTACGAAGACGGCTCACGGTGCAGGAGTCCTTTCGAGCGTCATCTGACGAAGAACCGAGTGAAGTGGAACTGGGACGGAAAGTAATCACCTGGTTCACCCGCTAGGAACCAACGAACGTCTGATCCGGCCGAAGACCCGACTTAGGTCGGTATACGTAATGAAACACGGACCGCATCGTGGTAGGCGCCACTCGAACGAGGGCTAGAGCATGGGGGCTCGCAAGACTGTCGGTGGTGCCCCATAGGCTTGGCGGCGTGGCTGACCCGACCACCTACCGTCCCTCGCCGGGGAGCATCCCGGACGCCCCTGGCGTGTACAAATTCCGTGACGCCACGAAGAGGGTCATCTACGTCGGCAAGGCGAAAAGCCTCCGAAGCAGGCTGAACTCCTACTTCGCGGACCTCACCGGCTTGCACCCGCGCACGCGCCAGATGGTGACGACGGCGGCGAGCGTCGAGTGGACCGTGGTGAGCACCGAGGTCGAGGCGCTCCAGCTGGAGTACAACTGGATCAAGGAGTTCGACCCGCGGTTCAACGTCCGGTACCGCGACGACAAGAGCTACCCGGTCCTCGCCGTCACGATGAACGAGGAGTTCCCGCGCCTGCACGTCTATCGCGGCGCGCGCAAGAAGGGCGTGCGGTACTTCGGTCCGTACGCGCACGCCTGGGCCATCCGCGAAACGCTCGACCTGCTGCTCCGTGTCTTCCCGGCGCGCACCTGCTCGGCGGGCGTCTTCAAACGGCACGGCCAGATCGGCAGGCCGTGCCTGCTCGGTTACATCGGCAAGTGCTCCGCTCCATGCGTCGGCAAGGTTTCCGCCGACGAACACCGCGCCATCGTCGAGGATTTCTGTGACTTCCTCGCCGGCCGCACCGACGCGCTGATCCGCCGCCTGGAACAGGAAATGGCGGCCGCGTCCGAAGAGCTGGAGTTCGAGCGCGCGGCCCGGCTGCGCGACGACCTCGGCGCGTTGCGGCGCGCGATGGAGAAGCAGGCCGTCGTACTCGGCGACGGTACCGACGCGGACGTCGTCGCCTTCGCCCACGACGAACTCGAAGCCGCGGTCCAGGTCTTCCACGTGCGCGGCGGCCGGGTCCGCGGCCAGCGCGGCTGGGTGATCGACAAGGCCGAGGAGATGGACGTCAAGGATCTCGTCGACCATTTCCTCACCCAGTTCTACGGTGAGGAGGCCGAACGAGCGGACGATCCCGACCTCGGGTCGCCGGTCCCGCGCGAGGTCCTCGTCCCCGAGCTGCCCGCCGACGCCGAGGCGCTCGGTGAATGGCTTTCCGGGCTGCGTGGGTCGAGGGTGAGCCTGCGGGTGCCGCAGCGCGGGGACAAGCGCGCGCTGGCGGAGACGGTGACCCGCAACGCCGGCGAGGCGTTCACCCAGCACAAGCTGCGCCGCGCCGGCGATCTCACGGCGCGTTCGGCCGCGCTGGCGGAACTGCAGGATTACCTGGCGCTGGAAACCGCGCCGCTGCGCATCGAATGCGTCGACATCAGCCATATCCAGGGCAGTGACGTGGTGGCCTCGCTCGTGGTGTTCGAGGACGGGATCCCGCGCAAGTCCGAGTACCGGCGCTTCGCCTTGCGCGAGGCCGCGGAGGAGGGCGACGTCGCCTCGATCGCCGAGGTCGTCCGGCGCCGTTTTTACCGTTATCTCAAGGAAAACGCCGAAGGTGCCGAGGTCGATCCGGAGCGCCCGGGCATCGACCCGGAGACCGGCAAGCCGCGCAAGTTCGCGTACGCGCCGAACCTGCTGGTCGTCGACGGCGCTGGCCCGCAGGCCACCGCCGCGGCGGACGTCCTGTCCGAGCTGGGCGTCACCGATGTCGCCGTGGTCGGCCTGGCGAAGCGGCTGGAGGAGGTGTGGCTGCCGGGCGACCCCGATCCGGTGATCCTGCCGCGCACCTCCGACGCGCTGTATCTGCTGCAGCGGCTGCGCGACGAGGCGCACCGCTTCGCCATCCGGTACCACCGGGAGAAGCGGTCCAAGCGGATGCAGGTGTCCGCATTGGACGGTGTGCCCGGTCTGGGGCAGGCTCGCCGTACCGCGTTGATCAAGCATTTCGGCTCGGTGAAGAAACTCCGCGAAGCGCGGATAGAGGAGATCGAGGCGGTGCCCGGCTTCGGCAGGCGCACCGCCGAAGCGGTCGTCGCGGCACTCGCAGGGGAGCAGCCGCAGACGGCGGGGGAGTCCAGTACGTGACCGGTGAAGGGACCATCGTGAGTGCGCAAGAAGAAGGCCGCGGTTCGGGGATGGAGGTCGCGGTCGTTTCCGGTCTGTCCGGCGCCGGCCGCAGCACCGCCGCGAAATGCCTGGAGGATCTGGGCTGGTTCGTGGTGGACAACCTGCCCCCCGAGCTGATCGCCACCATGGTCGAGCTCGGCGCGCAGGCGCGGGGCGCGATCACCAAGGTCGCCGTCGTGATGGACGTGCGCTCGCGCGCGTTCACCGACGACCTGGCTTCGGTCATCAAGGACCTCGACGCCCGCGGCTACAAGCCGCGCGTCCTGTTCCTGGAGGCCACGGACGCGGTGCTGGTGCGCCGGTTCGAGGCCGTCCGCCGCGGTCACCCGATGCAGGGTGACGGCAGGCTCGCCGACGGCATCACCGCGGAGCGCACGCTCCTGGAGCCGCTGCGGGAAGAGGCCGACCTCGTGCTCGACACGTCGTCGCTTTCGGTGCACGACCTGCGCGCCAAGATAGAGGACGCCTTCGGTTCCGAAGCGAGCACGCAGACCCGCGTCACTGTGCTCTCGTTCGGCTACAAGTACGGCCTTCCGATGGACGCCGACCTGGTGATGGACGTCCGCTTCCTGCCGAACCCGTTCTGGATCCCGGAACTGCGCGACCACACCGGTCTCGAAGGCGAGGTCCGCAACTACGTGCTCAGCCAGGAAGGCGCGGACGAGTTCCTCGACCGCTACCACCAGCTGCTGCGCCTGATCGGCGCGGGTTACAAGCGCGAGGGCAAGCGGTACCTGACGCTGGCCGTCGGCTGCACGGGCGGGAAGCACCGCAGTGTCGCCATCTCCGAGGAGCTCGCCCAGCGTCTGTCCAATGAGGACGGTATGGCCGTGAAGGTGGTGCACCGCGACCTTGGCCGCGAGTGAACCGCGCGCGGTCGCACTGGGTGGCGGGCACGGCCTGCACGCCACCCTCACCGCGTTGCGCCGGGTGACCTCGCAGGTCACCGCCGTGGTCACCGTCGCGGACGACGGGGGCTCGTCCGGCAGACTGCGCCGGGAGCTCGGGCTGCTGCCGCCGGGCGACCTGCGGCAGGCCTTCGCCGCGTTCGCCGCAGAAGACGGCGGGACCCTGTGGGCGGAGGTGTTCCAGCACCGCTTCGGCGGCGACGGCGCGCTCGCCGGGCACGCGGTCGGGAACCTGTTGCTGGCCGGGTTGTTCGAGGTGCTCGGGGATCCGGTCGCCGCGCTCGACGAGGCGAGCAGGCTCATGGGCATCTCCGGCCGCGTCCTGCCGATGTCACCCGAACCGCTGGAGATTCAGGGCGAGGTTTCGGGGCTGGACGCCGAGAATCCCGACGCTGTCCGGCGGATCCGCGGTCAGGTGGCGGTGGCGACGACGCCGGGGCAGGTCCACCGGATCAGCCTCCACCCGGCCGGGCAGGCCGATCGGCCGCCGCGCGGCTGCGCCGAGGCGATCGAGGCGGTGCTCGGCGCGGACGTGGTGTTCCTCGGCCCGGGGTCGTGGTTCACCAGTGTGCTGCCCCATCTGCTGGTACCGGATCTGCACGACGCGTTGCTCCGGACGGACGCCACGAAGGTCGTGATCCTCAACCTGATCCCCCAACCGGGGGAGACGGCGGGGTTCTCGCCGGAAAAGCATTTGGACGTACTGTTCGAACACGCCCCGGAGTTGCGGGTGGACGCGGTCATCGCGGACCGGGACTCGGTGCCCTCACCAGCCCGGTTGCGGGACGCGGCCGGGAGACTGGGCGCGCGGGCGTTGCTGGGGGCGGTGGCTGACCCGGTCGTGACGGGGCGGCATGATCCTGATGCGCTCGCGGGCTGTATGCGAGACGCTCTGGAGTCTCACCGGGGGAGGAGCTGAAGGTATGGAGGGGCAGCGATGGCGATGACCGCCGCCGTGAAGGACGAGCTGAGCCGGCTGGAGATCACCAAGATCGGCCCGCGCCGCGCGGAGGTCGCGTCGATGCTGCGATTCGCGGGCGGGCTGCACATCGTGGCCGGCCGCGTCGTGGTGGAGGCCGAACTCGACACCGGTTCGGTGGCGAGGCGGCTGCGCAAGGAGATCCACGAACTGTACGGGCACCAGTCCGACGTCCACGTCATCTCCTCCAGCGGATTGCGCAAGGGCACGCGGTACGTCGTCCGGGTGGTCAAGGACGGCGAGGGGCTCGCCCGGCAGACCGGTCTGATCGATCAGCGCGGCCGTCCGGTGCGCGGGCTGCCCGCCGCCGTCGTGTCCGGCGGTGTCGCCGACGCGGAAGCCGCCTGGCGCGGCGCGTTCCTGGCGCACGGGTCGCTCACCGAACCCGGGCGGTCGTCGTCGCTCGAAGTCACCTGCCCCGGCCCCGAAGCCGCGCTGGCGCTCGTCGGCGCCGCCCGGCGGATGGGCATCCAGGCCAAGTCGCGCGAGGTCCGCGGCGCGGACCGGGTCGTCGTGCGTGACGGTGACGCCATCGGCGCGCTGCTCACCCGGCTCGGCGCGCACACGAGCGTGCTCGCCTGGGAAGAGCGGCGGATGCGCCGCGAGGTGCGCGCCACAGCGAACCGGCTGGCGAACTTCGACGACGCGAACCTGCGGCGTTCGGCCCGCGCGGCCGTCGCGGCGGCGGCCAGGGTGGAGCGCGCGCTGGACATTCTCGGCGAATCCGCGCCGGAGCACCTGCTCGCCGCGGGCAAGCTGCGCCTGTCGAACCGGCAGGCCTCGCTCGAAGAGCTGGGCCAGCTTTCCGATCCGCAGATGACGAAGGACGCCGTCGCCGGCCGGATCCGCCGCCTGCTGGCGATGGCCGACAAGAAGGCGAAGGAACAGGGCATTCCGGACACCGAATCCGCGGTCACCCCGGACATGCTGGAGGAAGACGAGGCCTGACGTCACCTCTCGTGAGTGGTAAGGACGGTTCTAACCGTCCTTACCACTCACGAGGTTGCTCGCCAAAGACCTCGCACGTCGCCGGGTCGCCATCGAGGGCGGCGGTCGCCAGGAGCACGGCGCCCGAGGTCCACGTGGTGCGCTCGTCCGGCCAGAATTCCTCGTCCACGAACTGATAGCCGGTCCAGTACGAGCCGTCGTCGAGCCGGAGCCGGGTGAGGCACGCGAGGAGTTCGGCCGCGCGGGCCCGGTCGCCGCGGGCGGCGAGGGTCAGCGCCAGTTCGGCGGTCTCCCCGCCGGTGACCCACGGTTCGTGGTGTACGCAGCGCACCCCCAGCCCGGGCACGACGAACCGGTCCCAGCCCGCCGCCAGCCGCGCCGAGGCTTCGGCGCCGGTCACCACGGAGCCCAGAACCGGGTAGTACCAGTCCATCGCGTGTGGTTTCGCCGCGAACAGCCGCGGCTGGCCGACCAGGGCCGCCCGCAGCCGGTGCGCCGCGTCCAGCCAATGTGGACGGTCGAGCCCCATCGTGGACGCGAGCGCCAGTGCCTGCGTCAGCGCGTGGTGGATGCTGCTGCATCCCGTGACCAGCCGGATTCCGGGGTCGTCGCGCCAGGGGATGGCGCCCGACGGCTGCTGCCGCCGAAGGACGGCGTCGACGGCCCTGTCCACGACGGGCCACATCCGGTCCAGCCAGGCGCGATCCCCGGTCAGCAGGAAATGGTGCCGGGTCCCGACCGCGACGTAGGCGGTGAAGTTCGTGTCCATAGTGGACAAGTCGATTCCACCGTCGCGGTACCGAGCCGCCCAAGATCCGTCGGGACGCTGGCTCCGGGCGAGCCAGTCGTACGCTGCTTCGGCCTCTGCCCCGAACTCGGCGACGTCCAGCCCCATGGCGGCTTCGAGATGGTTCCAGGGATCGAGGTGCCCGCCGGTCTCCCAGGGGATCCCGCCGTCGGGCCGCTGCACGGCCGCGATGCCGGCGGCGGTGGCCTTCACGGTTTGCGCGCGTAGACGACGAGGCTCTTGCCGAGCACGGGGTTCAGCGCCCACTCGGCGAACCGCACCGGCCGGGGGCTCCGCATGATGTCCCAGACCAGGAACCGGTGGTACAGCGCGCAGAGCCGATGCTCTTCGTCGGGACCGACGGCGCATTTGAGCCACCAGTACGGCGAGTGCAGGGCGTGCGCGTGATGGCCGCCGGTCGTCGACAGCCCGGCTTCCCTGAGCTTGCCGAGCAGTTCGCGGCGGCGGTAGATCCGGATGTGCCCGCCTTCGACCTCGTGATACGCGTCCGAGAGCAGCCAGCAGATCCGCTCCGGCCACCAGCGCGGCACGGTCGCCACGAGCCTGCCGCCGGGCGCCAGGACGCGGCTCGCCTCCGCGAGCACCGTCCGATCGGCGTGGATGTGCTCCAGCGTCTCGGCCACGATCACCCGGGTGAACGAACCGCTCGGGAACGGAAGCCGGAGGGCGTCCGCGCGGACGGCCAGCGCCGAAGCGGTGGTGGGGGCCTCGCCCGCCTCCGCCAGGTTGGCGAACATGTCCCGCACGTGTTTGAGCGCGATGTCGTCGAGATCGGCGGCGACCACGTCCGCGCCACGTTTGTACGCCTCGTAGGCGTGGCGGCCGTCGCCGCAGCCGAGATCGAGCACGCGGTCGCCGGGGCCGACGGGGAACCGGTCGAAGTCGACGGTCAGCATCCGGCACGCTCCCGGCCGAGGACCCTCCGGTAGTACGCCGCGGTCTCCTCGGCGGTGCGCTGCCAGCTCAGCGCCCCGGCCGTCTCCAGGCCCCGGGCCGCGAGGTCGGCGCGCAGGTGTTCGTCACCGAGGACCTTGGTGAGCGCTTCCGCGAGCGCCGGGACATCGCCCGGCGGCACCAGGATCCCCGCGTCGCCGACGACCTCGGGAAGCGCCCCGCCCGTCGTCGCGACGACCGGCGTCCCGCAGGCCATCGCCTCGGCGGCCGGCAGCGAGAACCCCTCGAACAGCGAAGGGATACAAGCGATTTCGGCCGAACACAGCAACCGTGCGAGTTCGTCGTCGGTCAGCCCGCTGACGAACCGGACGCCGGCGCCGGGACCGAGCCGGGCGAGTGCCCGCGCCGCCGGGCCATCCGGTTTCGGTTTGCCGACGATCACCAGTTCGCCCTCGATCCGTTCCCACGCCGACAGGAGGTGTTCGAGCCCCTTCAACGGTTCGTCGGCGCTGGCGGTGGCCACGACACGGCCCGGGACCCTCGGGATCTCCGGTCGCGGCCGGAAAACCCTGATGTCGGCCGCGAGCGGAACGACGTGGATCCGGTCGTCCGGAACGCCCATCTCCCGGCCGATGGCCGCGCGGGACGCCTGGGACACCGTCAGCGTCGGCAACCGCCGCGCGACGCGGTGCTGCATTCCCACGAACCCGTACCACCGCGCGACCCGTGCCGCCTCCCGTCCGGTGACGGTGGCGAGCTTCAACGTCCGGTCCACGGCGATCGGATGGTGGACGGTGGCGATCGTCGGCAGTCCACAGTGGAGCATGCCGTAGCCGAGCCCCTGGTTGTCGTGGACGAGGTCGAATTCGCCTCGGCGCTTCGCGAGATGCCGCACGGCACGCAGGGAGAACGCGAGCGGTTCGGGGAAGCCGCCGCGCCGCATGCCGAGGAATTCCACCCACGACGGCAGATCACGTAGCTCCTTCGGCCGTGGTGTCCGGAAGGGATTCGGCTCCGCGAACAGGTCGAGCCCGGGGATCTTCGTCAGCCGCACGCCCTCATCCACCTCCGGATAGGGCGGCCCGGACAGCACCTCGACGCGATGCCCCAGCGCGGCGAGTTCGCGGCTCAGATGCCGGACGTACACGCCCTGCCCGCCGCTGCGCGGGTTCCCGCGGTAGGTCAGGAGCGCGATCCGCAGTGCGCTCACCGCTCACTCCCGCGTACCCCAGTACTCGAGCTGCTCGCGGATCTTCCGGGTTTCGTCGTGCCGTTCGCCGCGGACCTCGACGGAGTGGCTGAGTAGCTTGTCCCAGGTCGAGAGCGCCTCGGTGATCTGGCCGGCCTTGGCCAGGGCGAGCGCGAGCCCGAACCGGAGGTCGAGGACGTCGGGATGCCGCTCATTCAGCCGTCCCGTCGCTTCGCCGAGGAGCTGTCGATACTCCGAAACGACGGGGGGGGGTGCTCGATTTCGGCGCTCCAGAACGCGATGTTGTGCCGCACGTGGCCGACGATCTCGCCGTCGCCCAGCGCCTGTTTCGCCCGCGGCAGCAGCTCCCGGGAGAGGCGGAGGGACTCCGCCCCGTTCCCGGTCTTGCCTGTCGCCACCGCGAGTAGGTGCCGGGCGTGCAGCGTCTCGCGATGATCGGCTCCGAGAGCGTGCGTTGCGTCCCCGACAAGGGCTTCGAACGCCGACCGGGACTCTTCGAAGCGGCCGAGTTCCATAAGGAGGTATCCGATGTTGTGGCGAATGCTCAAGACCTCTTCGTCGCCACTCGACAGGGTGGCCGTGGCGATCGGCAGCAGTTCCTCGAACCGGGCGAGTGCCGCGGCCGCGTCGCCGGCCTTGCCGGTCCACGTCGCGTGCCGTGCCTTGCAGCGCAGCGTGATCCGGTCGGTCCCGCCGAGTTCCCGTTCCGCGCGGCGCGCCCAGGCCGCCCAGCGTTCCCGGTTCTCGACGGGAATGTGCGACGTCCTGCGCTCAAGTGCGGCGAGAGCGTCTTCATGGAGTCCTGCGAGCCAGAAATGCTCGGCCTCGTTGGCCGCCGCGTAGGCCTGTTCCAGCGTCGGCTCGTCGTCTCCGATCACGAGTGCCACCTCCGAGGTCGCCGCCGCCAGCCGGGCGTGCAGCCGGGTCGCCGCGTCGGGGAAGAGAACAGGTGCCTCTCCGGTCCACAGGACGGTTTCGTCGGCCAAGCCCGCTCGCGTCCGGCTGACCGAGTCACCGAGCCCGGCCAGGAAGTCGCGGACGTGGACCCGCCGATCCGGGCCACCCGCCGCCGCGCTCGCCGCGGTGAGGATCGAGATCGGGATGGGCCCGCGGGTCGCGGCGAGACCCAGCAGCTGCAGCAGGACGGCTTGCCCCGGCCGCGGCGAGGCCACCGCACCGGTGCCCTGCTCGACGTCGGCCTCCTCGTCCGCCCGCGCGACGCTGATGAAGGTGACCGTCGAATCGCCGAGCCGGAGCACGTCACCATGCGCCAGCGTGGCGGCCGGCATCCGCTGTCCGTTGACGAAGGTGCCGTTGGCGGAATCCAGGTCGGTCAGCCACGCGTTCGTGCCGTCCCAGCGGATCTTGCAGTGCAGCCGGGACACCCGCGAGTCCCCGAGCCGGATCGCGGCGTTCCTGCTGCGGCCGAGTGTCGTGAGCCCGAAGGACAGGTCGTGGTGCGCGGGCGCCTGACCGGGGACGTCGATGATCAGCGTGGCCGGGGTGATCCTCGGTGAAGTGGGCGAGCCGGTGTCGTAGCCGCCCCAACCGCCGCTGTCCGCCGGTTCCCGCGCCACGGGAACCGGGTCGACGGACGGCTGCCCCCAGCCGCCGGGCGGCTCGAAGCCGCCGGCCATCTCCAGGCGAACTTCGGCCGCGGCCGGAAGGCGCGCCGGATTCCGCGTCGCCACGACCGTCGTCACCGGTTCCAAGCCCGCTTCCGTCGACAGGCTCCGGATCAGCCCGCACACCCGTTCCCCGACGTCCGGGTCGAGGTCGTCGAGCCCGTCGATCGCGATCCGCACCGGTGCTCCGGTCCACTGTGGAGCGAGCGTCCGAAGCGGACCGAGCAGCGCCAGGTCGAAGACGCTCGCCCCGCTGCGGGCGGCGTCGTCGAGCCCGGCCCCGTGCGCCTGCTCGGCTTCGGCGAAACCGGGCACGGTGCGCCGCAGCTGGCGGGCCAGTTCCCGCGCGAGCCGCTCCGCCGTGTCACCGCGGTTCGCGAAGAGGACGCCGTGCAGGAAGTCGGGCGGCACATAGGATCCCGCCACCGACGGCCGGGCGAGCGCGGCCAGCATGGTCGACTTCCCCGCGCCGGCTTCACCCGTGATCGCGACCAGCCGGGCGCCGGTGAGCAGACGCCCGACGGTCTCGCCGAGTTTCGGATCCGGCTGATAGTTCGCGGTCAGCCGTTCGATCGTGGGCGCGGCGGGGTTACCCGCCAGCGGCGAACGCCGCCAAGCGGGGGAGGAGTTCAGCGCGAGCCACAGCCCTTGATCGGCCTCGGCCACCTCGCGGGTGCCGTCGAAACCGAGGTGGATGGCGGTCTGCATCGGGCACAGGCCGGTGATCACCCGTTTGAGATCCGCGCACCGGACGCGTTCGCCGAACTCCGTGTGCCCCGACCGCAGCACCGAGACCAGCGACCGGCTGAAACACCCGTTGGCCGCGACGCGGTCGTCCGAGGCGGTGAGCAGGTCGAAGCGTTTACCCGCTTCGCCGACGATCCTCAGCCAGCGTTGGCCCGCCTGCCTCGCGCCGATGCCGGCGTGACAGGTGTCGAGCAGGATCACCAGCCCGTCGAGCATCGAGTACCGGCCGAGCAGCTCCTTGATGCGCTGGGCGAACAGGAACGACCGGCGGCTGTCCACCGGGAGGCCGGTGTCCTTGGTGAGGAAGTAGAAGTCGTCGTCGGCGTATTCGCCGTGGCCGACGAGCGAGAGGAAGAGCGTCGCCTCGTCGTCCGACGCGCGCTCGAAGGCCTCCACGAGCGCGTCGTCCAGCTCGACCATGGTCGGGTCGACGAGCAGGCCGCGGCCGTCTCCGAGCGCGGGCACGCAGCCGCCGATCGCGGGGTCGAGCAGGGCCGTCGACACCTGATGCCCCGCGTCGGGGAGGAACGAGAGAAGGTTCAGCGAGTCGCATTGCGACGCGACCACCAACGACCTCCGCTCTCCCACGGAGATCACTTTGTCTCATCGGACGGTCACCGGCAAGGGCGGCCCGCGATACTGTGCGCCATGGCTCGGATCGTTCTGGTGCACGGCATCGCCCAGGAACAGAAGTCCGCGGACACCCTCGAGGCCGAATGGCTGCCCAGCCTGGCGGGCGGTGTCCGCCTCGCCGGTGACTCCGCGCTGGCCGACGCCGTGTGGCGCGACGCCCGGCCCGGTGACGCGCGGATGGCCTTCTACGGTGACCTGTTCCGCAAGGACGGCCAGCAGGGCGGCGCGGACGAACTCACCGCGGACGAGTGGGCGCTCGCCGAGACCCTGGCGGCGGAATGGCTCCGGAACGCGGCTTCGTCGGCGTCCCGCGAGTCGGACCGGAACCGGGCGAAGGCCGAACTGGACCTGCTCGGCGGTCCGGTGGGGGAGACGCAAGGCGTGCGCGCGGCGGCCCGTCCGGTGCTGAACGCGCTGGTGCGGTTGAAGCCGTTCGCGAGGCTCGGAGTCGCGTTCGCCGAACGCGTGATGGTCAAGGCGCTCAAACAGGTGACGCTGTACCTCACCGATGACACGATCCGGGAACGCGTGCAGGAGCGCGTCGCCGAGCACATCGGACCGGAGACCGAGGTGATCGTCGGGCATTCGCTCGGTTCGGTCGTCGCCTACGAGGCCGCCCATCGGCACGGCCGTCCGCTGCCGCTGCTGCTCACCCTCGGCTCGCCGCTGGGCCTGCGCACCGTGGTCTACGAACGGACCCGTCCGCAGCCGCCGTCCGTCCCGCCCGGCGTCGCGCGCTGGGTGAACCTGGCCGACCGTGACGATCTCGTCGCCGCGCGGCCGGATCTCAGCGGGCTGTTCCCCGGCGCCGACGGTGTCCTGGACAGCGGTTACACGGTCGACAACGGGGCGAAACCGCACGAGGCGGCGTTCTACCTCGCGAAGCGTCGCACCGGCGAGGTCCTCTCTCAGGCGTTAACCCGCGGCGGGCAGGCGTAACGCGGCGGTTTCCGCGGTGACGACCGATGGAAACAGCCGCACTCGAAGATCGCCGGAGAGGTGATCTTCGACGGAAGGGTGGAGCCATGCGGGTATCGGCGGAGGTCGGCACATGGCTCGCGCGGCGCAGCAGCCGGGCGGGTGACTGGTGGGCGGCGGAGCTGGTCGCCGCCAAACGCGGGACCCGGGTTTCGGTGGTGATCCCGGCCCGCGACGAAGAGGAGACGGTGGGCGCGATCGTCGGCACCATCCGGCGCGAGCTCGTCGAACGGTTCCCCCTGGTGGACGAGATCCTGGTGGTGGACAGCCATTCCACGGACGCGACAGCCGTGGTCGCCAGGGCGGCCGGAGCGGACGTCGTCGCGCAGGACGCGGTGTTCCCGGAACTGGAAAGCCTGGCGGGCAAGGGAGAAGCGCTCTGGAAGGGTGTCGCCGAGACCACCGGCGACCTCGTAGTCTTCGTCGACGGCGATCTCCGCGACTTCACCGCGGACTACGTGACCGGACTGCTCGGACCGCTGCTGACCGACCCGGGGATCGCCTACGTCAAAGGCTTCTACCACCGTCCGCTCGCCGGGACGGCGGGCGTCGAACCCGACGGCGGCGGCCGCGTCACCGAACTCGTCGCCCGGCCGCTGCTCAACATGTACTGGCCGGAGCTGGCCGGTTTCGTCCAGCCGCTCGCCGGCGAGTACGCGGGACGGCGCGAAGTGCTCGAAGGCATCCCGTTCGTCACGCATTACGGCGTCGAGGTCGGCCATCTGATCGACCTGCTCGAACTGCACGGGCTCGACGCGCTCGCGCAGGTCGACCTCGGCCACCGGACGCACCGCCACCAGAGCACGCAGGCACTCGGCCGGATGTCCGCCCAGATCATGCTGAGCCTGATGGACCGGCTGGAACGCGGTGGCCGGGTGATCTCCGCGGCGCCCCCGTCGACGTCGCTCGCCCAATTCCGGCGTGGCGCGGGGGAAGCCGTCGAGCGGGAACTCGTGCTCACCGACGTGGCGCTCACCCAGCGGCCGCCGCTGGAGAGCCTGCCGCCGGAGATCCGCCCGGAGAACTCACCCGCTTTGCGCAGGAGTGCTTAGCGCCTCCTTGGGCTGCCAGCCCGGCGGACCGAACACGTAGCCGAGTTTGTCCCGCCACGACCCCGCCGCGCGGACGTCGCGCAGGATCGAGCCGTATTCGTGGAAACCGACCTTGAGCAGGTTGTAGGAGTCGACGTTCTTGGTCAGCCCGTACGTCGGGCGTTTGCCCTCCGGCACGAAACTGCCGAACATCCGGTCCCAGATGATGAGGATGCCGCCGTAGTTCGCGTCGAGGTACTCCTGATCGCTGCCGTGGTGCACACGATGGTGTGAAGGCGTGTTGAACACGTACTCGAACCAGCGCGGCAGCTTCCGGATCTTCTCGGTGTGCACGAAGAACTGGTACACGAGGTCGATCGACAGGCCGGTGAGGATCATCCACGGCGGGATGCCCCCCAGCGCGAGGATCGACCAGAACGGCAGCTGGAAGTACGGGGTCCACTTCTGCCGCAACGCCGTCGAGAAGTTGTAGTGCTCGCTCGAATGGTGCACCTGGTGGCCGGCCCACATCAGCCGGACGCGGTGGCTCGCCCGGTGGTAGGCGTAGAAGACGATCTCCTGGCCCAGCAGCATCAGTACCCAGGTCCACCAGTCGTGCGGGCTGAACTTCACCGGCGCGAGCTCGTGGAGCGCGGCGAACACGAACAGCATGGCGATGCGGAAGACGCCGTTGATCACCACCGCCACCGCGCCCATGGACATGCTCGTGCGGGTGTCCTTGACGCTGTAGCCGATGACGTTGTCGTCGTGGCCCAGCACGTGCAGCGCGAGGATCTCGATCGCGACGAACAGCAGGAACACCGGTGTCGCCATCAGCACCGGGTCACTCAGATGGGCAAGAAAATCCGCCACCGCACCTCTCCCTCGTCCGCCCCCGTTATCTGACCATAAGGTAACTTACCCAAGGGTCACTTACCTCAGGGTAAGATAATCGCCGTGACAGAAGCAAGGGCCGTCGGCACGAAGGGGGTGCCCCGCGAAGAGCGGGAGACCCAGATCGTGCGCGCCGGGACGGAGGAGTTCGGCAGGAACGGGTACGCCGGGGCGTCGATGGTGGAGATCGCCCGCCGGGTCGGCGTCACGAAACCCTTGCTGTACCAGTACTTCGGCTCGAAGGACGGGCTGTACCTCGCCTGCCTGCACCGGGCGGGGGACAGGCTGACCGAGGGCGTCGCCGAGACGATGGCGGCGGAGGGCGAGCCGCCGGAACGGATGCCGCTCGCGGTGCTTTCGGCCATCTTCGAGACGTTCGACAACGACCGTTACGCCTGGAAGCTGCTCCGCGACCCGACGGTGCCTTCGACGGGTGAGATCGCCGGCGTCGCGATCGACTACCGCTACCGGCTCGACGGGTTCGCGCTGGTCGGCGCCGCCCAGCTGATGCACTCGCGGGGCCTTGACGACGATCGCGACATCGAGGCGATCGCGCAGGTGTGGACCGGCGTGGTCGATTCGCTGATCAGCTGGTGGATCGATCAGCCGGACCAGGACGCCGCGGCGATGACCGAACGGTGCGGGCGGATCATGCGGAACCTGTTCGGCTGGTGAACGAAAAACCACCCCGCCGGGAGATCCCGGACGGAGTGGCTTTCCTCCAGCTCACACTGGATACGGTCGGGGTGCCCGGCGCCGCTCCGGACACCCCGGCCGTGCTCAGGACGCGGCGCTGGATTTGCCGCGTAGCTTGACGTTGGCCGTCGAGGCGTTCTTGATCGCCGTCTCGATCTGCGCCATCGTCGAGGACGAGGACAAGCCCGGCACCGTCGCCGACTTCAGCGCGTAGAGCGTGAAGGTGTAGGGATGGCTGGAGCCGCCGGGGCAAGGGCCGAAGTACTTCTGCGAGTTCGCCCCGCTGCCCATGGCCTTCTGCTTGGCGCCGTTCTGGTTCGGGACGGTGTAGCCCGCTCCCAGGCCCTCGGGCAGTGACACTGTGGACCCCGGGATGTCCCAGATCGCCCAGTGCAGTTTGTTGCCGTTGTTGGCAACGTCGGCGAAGACGATCGCGTATCCCTTCGCGCCGGTGGTCCCGGCGCCCCACGCCAGCGGCGGGGACGTGTCCTGGCCGGCGGTGCCGTCACCGGCGCAGGTGAACTTGTCCGGGATCGACGCGTTGTCGGCGAACGCGGAACTGGTCAGCTGGAACGCTCCCGGCTGCGAGGCGCCGGGGAACTTCAGCCGGACCACGACGTTGTCGATCCCGCTCGGGGTGCCGCCGTTCTTGTCCGCGTTGGTCGAGGTGACCCACAGGCCGCCGTCCGGGGTCTTGGTGACCGAGCGGAGCCTGCCCCAGCGGCCGGAGAACAGCGACTGCACCGGGCCGACGCCGTTGCCCGCCGCGTTGATCTGGGTGGCGAAGAGCTGCTCGCTGGTGACGGCGGCGACGTAGATCCAGTCGTTGACGATCTCGATTCCGCTCGGGCCGCCGGAACTGGTCGCCCAGGTCTTCTTCGGCGCTACCGTGCCACCGCAGGAGCCGCTGGTGCCCTCGCACTGGGGCCAGCCGAAGTTGCCGCCCTTCTGGATCAGGTTGAGCTCGTCCAGTTTGCCGTCACCGAACTCCGAAGCCCATAGCTGGCCGCGGGAGTCCCACGCCAGGCCCTGCGGGTTGCGGTGCCCGAAGCTCCACACGTAGCGGGCGTTGCCGCCGGTGGAGAAGAACGGGTTGTCGCTCGGAGCCGATCCGTCGGGGTTGACCCGCAGGATCTTCCCGTTGAGCGAGCCCTTGTTCTGCGCCGTGTCCTTGTTCTGCCCGTCGCCGACGGTGGCGTAGAGCTTGCCGTCCGGGCCGAAGCGCAACCTTCCGCCGTTGTGGTAACGGTTCTTGGCGATCCCGGTGAGCACCGGCGTCGAGGACGACGACAGCTTTCCGTTCTCGTAGGTCATCTTCACGATCCGGTTGTCGCCGGACGCCGTGTGATACAGGTAGATCGCGTGATCGGTGGCGTAGTTCGGCGAGATCGCGATACCGAGCAGGCCGCCCTCGCCGTTGGTGCCGACCGCGCCGGGCACCTTGCCGACCGTGGTCTTCTCGCCCGACGGCGTGATCCGCAGGATCTCGAACCGGTCGCGTTCGGTCGCCAGCGCCGTGCCGTCCGGCAGGAAGTCGACCGACCAGGCGAGGTCCGCCTTCGTGATGTCCTTGTCGTACTCGGGAATTCCGCCGCCCGCGGCGCCGCTGGTCTTCGCGGTCACCGCGTTGCTCGCGGCCGAGGCGTTGCCGTCGAGGTCACGCGCCTTCACCGTGAAGGTGTACGACGTGTTCGCCGTCAGGCCGGTCACCGTCGCTTCGAGCGAAGGCGTCGTCGCGACCTTCGTGGTGCCCTGGTACACGTCGTAACCGGCGATGGTGCCGCTGTTGTCCGTGGAAGCGTTCCACGCCAGTGAGACGCTGTTCGCCGTGACCGACGTCGAGCGGAGGTTCCCCGGCACGGTCGGCGGGGTGGTGTCCCCGCTGGGCGGCGTCGTGAACTGGACGACATTGCTTTGCTGCGAAGGGTTTCCGGCCGCGTCGAAGGCGCCGACCGAGATGTCGTAGGCCGTGTTCGGCTGCAGGGTGTCGACGGTTGTGGTGAGCGTGTTCCCGTCGACGCTCTTGAGGACGTTGCCGCCGCGCATGACGTCGTAGCGGACCACGCCGACGTTGTCGGTCGCGGCCTCCCAGGTGAAGGTGGCGCTGCGGGCCTTGATGTCCTTGGCGGCCAGGTTCTTCGGCGGGGTCGGCGCTTCGGCGTCGAGCACCCCGCTCGCGGTGAGCTTGTCCGCGTTGGGCCCGCCGTTCGCGGTCGTCGCGGTGGTGCGGATCTTGTTGGCCCCCGCGGCCAGGGTGACGTCCTTGGTGACGGTCTTCCAGGTGGCCCATGCCCCGGTGCCGGGGAAGGAGAGTGTCCCGGCGGCGGTGCCGTTGACGCTGAGGGACACCGGCCGGTCGATCGTGGTTCCGTTGGCGTAGCGGAAGGTCAGCGTCTGGGTTCCGGCCTGGGCGGCGTTCACCGTGTACTCGACGTAGCTGCCGGCGACGTTGTCGAAGTTCACGAACCCGGTGCCGGAATAGCCCGCGTGGTTCTTTTCGACGGCGCCTTGGGAGATCGTCGCGGCTTCGGATTCGTGCTCGGTCGGTGCCGCGCTTGCGGGCAGGGCCGGCAGGACGGCGAAGGTCATCGTCGTCGCGGCGGCACACGTGAGCAGCGCGCGCCACGGTGGTCGGGGTGCCACTGGAGCCTCCATGCGTGAAGTCGGGGTTCGGGAGGTGCAACGGCGGACCGGGCGAGCCCGGCGGGGGACGTGGAGTTTTAGTTAGGAAACTTTCCTATCTATGGTTCAGATCACACACCAGCGGGTGCTTCGTGTCAATACTTGACCAACATCAACACGGAGAGTCACACCCCCGAATGCGTTTAGTCCTCTGGATGCGGTACTTGCGTGTGCAAGGACCGCATCCAGAGGACTAAACGCGCGAGAAGAGATGTCGCGGCCAATGGGACGCGGCCGCGGCGCCGGCGGGTTGCGAAAGCCACTTTCGCAACCTTCAACGTTGCGAAGCCACTTTCGCAACGTCCGGTAAGGCGCTGGCCCACGCACCGAGCGCAGGTGTCGCGAAAGCCACTTTCAGGACGCCTGATGTCCCGAAAGTGGCTTTCGCGACATCCTCAAGCCTGCGACCACACCCAGCCACAGCAGCAGCCCCACCCGACGCGCGTGAAGGCCCCCTTCCCTCGGCTCAGCCGAGGGAAGGGGGCCTTCACGCGCGAACGAAAGGCGTCAGCCGGCGATGTCCGCCCGCGCGATCACCTTCGTGATCCGCGCCCGCACCAACGACTCCTCCGGGACGGCGTTCCGCTTGCCGTAGGCCTCGGCCTTGTCCTCGCCCATGTACCGCCCACCGAGCCTGGTCGCCCATTCGAGCATCTCGTCGAGATCACTGTGCAACACGGCTTCGGCGGTGAACTGCACGTACGAGTACGGCGGCTTCTGGTCGTCGACGGCCAGCGAAAGCCGCGGATCGCGGCGCAGCGCCTTCCCCTTGAGGGTGTCCGTGCCGGTGGTGAAGATCAGCTCGTCCCCGTCCGGCCCCTCGTTCAGCAGGAACCACACCGGCGTCACGATCGGCGCCCCGTTGGCGCGGACAAGGCCGAGCATGCCCGTCCGGGTGCCCTCGCTCGCGAACTCCCACCATTCGTCACGGCTCATTTCACGCATGAACCAGACGCTACCGGCGCCCCGAGCGCCGGGCACCCCGGTCACCCGTGCGGGGTGGGAGGGGCGGCGACTAGCCTGGCCTGCTGTGCGAGACGACGAGCTGACCGGGATGGGGCTGGCCGACGAGGGGCTGACCCGCCGCCTCAAGGCGCTGGCCTGCACAGCGCCCTTGCACGACCTCGACGCGCGCAAGGCGAAGCTGGACTGGGCGGACGCCACGATCTACCAGATGGCCGAGATCGCCCTGCACACGATCGACCAGGTCACCGTCTCGATGGACTTCGACACCGGCGCCGACCACGACCAGGTGATCGCGCGGCTGCTGCCGTTCGTGGCGCTCCAGGCGCCCGGCCGGACACCCGACGAGCACGCCAAGGTCGCCCGCTGGGTCCTCGACAACCTGATCAACGTCGGCACCACCGATCGCGGGTTCCGCCGCGTCTACGGCTCCATCGGCCCCGGCGGGGGCTACCAGCGCCGCCAGTTCGACTTCAAACTGCTCGTCGAGCTGGCCGCGCCCGACGGCGAGGTCTACCTGCGCGCCACCGACGAGGCGATCAACGTGCTCGTCGGCGCGCTGGACACCGACGTCGAGTCCGCCCAGATCGCGGCCGAGGTCAAACTGGAGAACCTGATCAACCGCGGCCGCCTCGCCGACGCGAAGCTCGCGGCGGAACAGGCCCGCTACCGGACGGTCCAGTACGGCGAGACCCTGCGCGCCAAACTCGACGCCACCCGGCGCGACGTGCGCGCGGTCGACTGGGAGCGCGAGGTCCCGGACCTGCTGGACCAGGCGCTGTCCCATATCGAGTCCCGGTTCCGCGCCGAGAACGCGATCCTCAAGAACATCACCGCGTCGCGGGACGAGACCGAGGACCTCGACCGCAAACGCCGCGCGGCCGAACTCGTCGACATCGTCAGCGACTGCATCCGCCGCCACACGCGGCTCCAGTCACGGCTGGCCGACGCGGGCGCGGTGTTCCGTGCCGAACAGGACCGCCAGCAGTTCTCCGGGCCGCCGCAGCGCGCGACGATCGACCTGTTCGGCCAGCTCCTGATGCCGACGCTGGGCCTGCCGATCGCCGAAGCCGTCGCGCCGGCCGAATCGTTCTTCCACGCCGGTGCCGGGATCTCGCCGCCGACCGTGCCGTCGCTGTCCTCGCTGGTGTCGCTGCTGCTGCGGCCCGCCCCCGAACGCGACCAGCTCGTCGGCGAGATCCCCGAACCCGAACTCATGCCCGCCGAGGTCACCGACCGGTTCGGTGACGAGCAATGGCGCCTCGCCGACGACCTGCTCGACCTGCCGGAGGTGCCGCGGCGGCTGTCCGGGCTGCTCGAAGAGGCCCGCCGGATCGACCCCGGGCTGCCTGCCCTGGTCGCCCTGCGGGCGGTGCACGCCTACAGTCCCGAGGTCGGCGCGGCGCTTCGGCAGGGGGAGCGCCAGGTGCTGCTGGCCGTCGACGACGGCACGCTGCTCGAAGACCCGGAGTTCGGCGGAGCGGATCTGCTGCTTTCGTCGGCCACGGTCGATCGCCATGAAGAAGAGGAGGAGGTCGCGTGACGACAACCGGGGACGTCGAATCCGCGGCCAGGCTGGTTTCCTTCGGCATGCGCCCGAAGCAGCTCCCGTCGCGGGACGTCGTGTACGGCGACCTCGTCCGGCGCTACGGCGAGGACAGGGCGTTCAAACAGCTCACGCACGCGGTCGCGGCCGGGCTCGGGCTGATGGTGCTGGAGGTCAACCTCCAGGCCGGTGCCGTGTTGGCGGCGACCGACGAGTCCGTCTTCGAGATCAAGATGGACAGCTACGCGCGGCAGAGCAAGATCCGCGAACGCCGGGAGACCGAGAAGGTCCTGCACGGTCTCGTCCACCTCGCCACCGCCGCGCTCGGCTACCCGCGCCCGGACGATCTCGCGAACGACACCTACATCGGCCGCGTCAGCGTCGAGCAGGTGGACGCGATGGTGCGCGAGGCCTGCCGGATCCTCGACGAGCGCGCGGCGGAGGCGGAGGCGAACAACGACCCGCTGGCCGACGCGCCCGAACTCGAACAAGCCTGGCGCGCCTATGCCCGGCGTCCGGCGGCGGCGGCGACCAAGGACGGCAGGCTGGCGTCGGACACCACGCGCGGCATGGTCGCGCGCGCCCTGCGCTTCCTCGCCGATCAAGGCTTCCTCGTCCAGGTCAGCGGGGAACAGGGCGGGACCTACCGGACGACACCGCGCTATCAGGTGCAGGTACGCGAACTCGCCGCCGACGCGGCCTTCGACGACCTGCTGGAACTGAACGTGGTCTCGGTCGCCAACGGCGGCGGGACCTTGCGCGCGGCCGCGTCGGACACGCTTTAACCAAGGGGAGTCGATGTACGAGCTTTCGCGGGTTCGCCTGCACTCGGTGGGCCCGGCGGGCGCGCGGTACCAGGACGTCGTGCTGGACTTCAGCGGCGTCGGCGCGGCCATCACCGCCCCCAAACAGGACGCGCTGTTCAGCGCCGGGATCCACCTCGCGGGGGAGGGGCCGCCGCGGCGGCCGTCGCCGGCGAGCGTGCTGTTCCTGGAGAACGGCGGCGGTAAATCCGTCCTGATCAAGCTGATCTTCTCGGTCATGCTGCCCGGCCGCCGCCAGGTCGTCGGCACGACGAACACCAAGGTGCTGGAAAAGTTCGTCGCCGCCAAGGACGTCTCGCACGTCGTGCTGGAGTGGCTGCAGGTCGAGACCGGCCACCGGGTGATCACCGGCAAGGTGTCGGAATGGCGCGGGCACGTCGTGTCGGCCGACTCGGAGAACCTCGTCGATTCCTGGTACTGCTTCCGGCCGACCCCCTCGCTCGATCTGGACTCGCTGCCGCTGACGTCGGACGGCAGGCTGCTGACGATGTCCGGCTTCCACGACCAGCTCGACAAGGTGCACGGCGGCGAGCCGGAACTGGAGCTGTTCTGGACCCGGCGTCACCACGAATGGACGTCCCGGCTCGACGGCCTCGGCCTCGACACCGAACTCTTCCGGTATCAGCGCGCGATGAACGCAGGTGAGGGCGAGGCGGCGGACGCCTTCGCGTTCAGCACCGACGAGGCGTTCGTCGAGTTCCTGTTGCGCGCGGTGCTTTCGGAGGAGGAGCCGAAGGATCTCGCCGAGGTCGTCGCGACGTACGCGCACAACCTCGCTCAGCGCGGGGATCTGCTGTCGGAGCGCGATTTCGTCGCCGGTGCCCTCGATCTGCTCACGCCGCTGGCGGAAGAAGAAGGCGTCGCCGCCGCGTCACGGAAGCTCGCCGACGCGGCCCGCGCCGAAATGCGGACGCTGGCCGGTCAGGTCGCCGCGCGCGACAAGCTGGAGAACGAGCGGCTGAGCGGGCTCGAACAGCACGTCGACGAGGTGAAGTCCGCGGAGAAACTGGCCGAGGGCGACCACCGCCGGCTCACCGCCGGGGTCACCGAACTCCGCCGCCTGGTCGGGAAACTGCGGCTCGACGAGGCGCAGGAGAGCAAGAAGCGGATCGACGGCGAACTGGCCGAGGCCAAGACCGCCGCCGAAGCGTGGCGTGAATGCGCCACCGTGCTCAATCACCTCAACGCCTCCCGCAAGGCCCGCGATTTCCGGGAACTGGTCGGGAATCGCGAGCAGAAGGCGCAGCCCGCGCTGCAGGCGCGCAACGCCGCCGCGGGCGCGCTCGCACGGGGCCTGCTGGCGCTGGCCAAGAACGCCACCGAGCAGGCGGCGAAGGCCGAAGCCCACGTCGGCGCCCTGCGTGCCGAGGCGGAAAAGGCCCAGGCGGAACGCGACGAGTCGGCGAATCTCGCGGCCTCGCGCCGCGCGGAGGCCAGGGGGCTGGGCGCGCGGATCGCCGAAATCCGTGAGGAGATCGCGGAAACCGTCCGGTCCGGCGCGCTCAAGGCCGGTGCCGACGTCGCCGAAGCGGCGCGCGCGGCCAGGGCCGAGGCCGAGGCGACCGCCGCGGAACTCGTCCGGCGTGAACAGGAACTCGAACGCGTCGCCGAGGATCTGCGGTCCGCGCAGGCCACCGTGAACGACGCGCACCGGCTCGCGGGGTCCACAAAGGACCGGCTGGAACGCGCGGCCGAGGAACTCGACCGGGCCAACCGGCGTACCGACGCGCTCGCCGTCGAACCGCGGCTGAGCGAACTCCTCGGCGCGGACGACGTCACGCTGGAGACGGACCTTCCGGTGTTGCTGGAGCGGCTTCGCGAGGCGGGTTCGGCCGCGGAGAAGGAACAGACCGCGCTGCGGATGGAGGAATCGGTCGACGAGCGCGCGCTGAACGCGCTCGGCTCGGGCGGCCTCCTGCCCGCCACCGAAGAGGTCCAGGCCGCTTTGGACGCGCTGGAAGCCGCCGGGATGAACGCGTGGTCCGGCTGGCGCTACCTGTCCACTTTGGACAAGAAGCGGCGGGCGGCCGTGCTGGCGCGCGCACCCCAGCTCGTCTCGGGGATCCTGCTCAACGAGCCGGAGCAGGTGCGGCTCGCCGAGAAGGTGCTGGCGGAGCGGCGTCTGCTGCCCACCACGATCATCCCGGTCGCGACGACCGAGGCCACCACGACCGACCGTCTGCCGGACGAGGCCGAGATCGAATTCCTCGTGCCGCCCAACCCGGCGATGTACGACGAGGAGGCCGCCGACGCCGAGCGCGAAGCCATCGCGCTGCGGCACGCGGAACGTCAGCGACGGCTGGAAGCGCTGGCGACGTCGCTGGCCGACGACAGCGCCCTGTCGTGGAAGCTCAAAACGTGGCGAGAGGACTATCCGCCCGGCAGCATCGCGACACTGGCCGAGCAGCTCCAGAACGCGCGCACCGCGCACGAAACCGCGCAGACCGCGTTGGAACAGGCGGAAAAGGAGTTCCAGCGCCTCGGCGAGAAGGCGGCAGGGCTCCGGGAACGGGTTCCCGAGCTGCGCGCGGTTTCGGCCGAAGCGGGGGAGCGGGCCCGCGGGCTCGAAACGCTCGCCGCGCGGGCGGCGAAGATTCCCGAGTGGACGGACGACGTCGAACGCGCGACCGAGACCGCCGAACGGGCCGAAACGACGGCGTCCGAAGCCGCGGCGAAGGCGTCCCGGCTACGTGAGCAGGCCGGCGAGGAGCAGCGCACCGCGGACGGGCACCGGCGCACGGCGACGACCGCGAAAGCGGAACTGGCCGAGGTGCCGGGATCGAGTGACGTCACCGAAAACGACCCCGTGCCCACCGAACCGGTGGACGCGTTGCGGCGTACGTTCGCGTCGGCTTCCGAGGCGTACGCGAAGGTTGAGGTCGGCAGCGATCTCCGGGCCGAACTCGACCAGGCCGAGAGTGTCGAGGCGTCCGCGCGGGCGGCCGTGGAGGCGCTGGACGACGCCGTCCGCGAGCGGGCCTCGGTGCTGCTGGAGACGCCGGACGGCTCCGACGCTTCGGCGCGGGCGGCGGCGCAGGCGCGGGCGAACCGCGCGGTCGCGGTGCTGGAGGAAGAGCGCACCGAGATCGTCGGGCTCGTCGCGACCCGCAAGGCGGAACTGGGTCAGCTGCCGGAACAGCCGTCCGCGATCGCTTCCGACGCACGGCCGAAGGACATCGAGCACGGCCTGGAGCTGATCGACGAGGCGAGTCTCGAAGTGTCCGCCGCCGCGCGGAAATGGGAAGAACTCCAGGAGCGCCGCGCCGCCGCCGAAGCGACGTTGGAGTCCGCGAAGACCTCCGCGTCCGGCTTCGGGCTGCTGGCCGAATCCATGGCGCACTTATTGTCCAAAGAGGACGAAGTGGCGGCCTTCGAGGGTGACGTCGAATCCGCGCGTGCCAAGCACTCCCGGCTCAACACCTCGCTCACCGAGGCGCAGGACGCCGCCGACGCGGGCGACCGCCGGGTGCGGGCCGCGGCCGACCAGCTGGCGCAGTACGCCACGGACAAGCGGTTCGAGAAGCTCAGCACGCCGGTGCGGCAGCAGGTGATCTCGGTCCGCCGCGATCAGCTGCCCGCCCACGCCGCGGAATGGGCGGAGGCGCTGCGGCCCCGGCTGCGTACGCTCACCGACGATCTCGCGCAGATCGACCGGCACCGCGGCGGCATCATCACCCGCCTGCAGGGCATGGTCGACGGTGCGCTGCGCACTCTCCGTGCGGCGCAACGGGTTTCGCGGCTGCCGGACGGTCTCGGCGACTGGTCGGGCCAGGAGTTCCTGCGGATCCGCTTCACCGAACTCGAGGAGAACGTGCTCGCCGAGAAACTGGGCGAGGTCGTCGACGAGGCCGCGGTGGGGAAGACCTCCGACGGCCGGGATGTCAAGCGGGACGGGCTGTCCCTCGTGCTCCGCGGAGTGCAAGCCGCCGCTCCCAAGGGTTTCCGGGTCGACATGCTGAAGCCGGACTCCGTGCTGCGGACCGAACGCCAGCGGGTCTCCGAAATCCGGGACGTGTTCTCCGGCGGGCAGCAGCTGACCGCGGCGATCATCCTGTACTGCACCCTGGCGGCGCTGCGGGCGAACAACCGCGGCAAGGCCCGCAACCGGCATTCCGGCGTGCTGTTCCTCGACAACCCGATCGGCCGCGCGTCGGCGGGCTACCTGCTGGAACTGCAGCGTGCGGTCGCGGAGGCGCTGGGCGTCCAGCTGATCTACACCACCGGTCTGTTCGACGCCGGCGCGCTGAGCGAGTTCCCGCTGATCGTGCGGCTGCGCAACGACGCGGACCTGCGCGCGGGGCGCAAGTATCTGTCCGTCGACGCGACGATCCGGAACGCGACCGACGCACTCGGCGAGCCGGACGGCGTCGCGCGGCTCTCGGCGACGCGGTTGTTCACGCGACCGTCGGACGAGCCGGAGGAGGAAGAGGAGACGGCCTAGGTGGCACATGGTGGCACTCCGGGGCACATGAGCGCTATAGTGTGCTCATGAGCGTTCAGCACGAGATCTCTCAGCGTGATCTCCGGAACCGGTCCGGCGAGATCATGGATGCGGTCGAGCACGGTGAGACCTTCACCGTGACCCGCAGTGGTTCGCCCATCGCCCAGCTGGTCCCGCTGTGTCGACGGCACGCCGTTTCCCGTGACCAGTTCGCCACCGGCTCGGCGAACGCTCCGCTCATCGACCCGGAAAGGTTCCGCGCGGATCTCGACGAGGCCTTCGAAGGGGAGGCGGACGATCCCTATGGCCGCTGAGGTCCACGGCCTGCTCGACACGAACATCCTCATTCTGCGGCGGTCGATCGATCACGCCCAGCTGCCGGATCTGATGTCGATCAGCACGATCACGCTCGCCGAGCTTTCGGCGGGTCCGCATTACGCCACCGACCCGGCCGAACGAGCCCGGCGCACGGATCTGCTGCAACGAGTGGAATCGGAATTCGATCCACTGCCGTTCGGTACCGAGGCGGCCCGCATCTTCGGCCGGGTGTCGGCGTCCGTGCTCGCGATGGGCAGGACGCCCCGGCGCCGGGTGGCCGACCTGATGATCGCCAGTGTGGCCATCGCGCACCGGATGCCGTTGTACACCACCAATCCGCAGGATTTCGAAGGCCTGAAGGAACTTCTCGACGTCGTTCCGGTCACCCGGCCGGCTTGAGGCCTTCCCGAGCCATGGCCCGGTACTGCCCAGGAGCCTGACAGCGAGCGCGGCGGAAAGCCCGGCTGAACGCGTACACCGACGTGTAGCCGACCGAGCGGGCGATGGTGTCCACCGTGTCGCCGGTGTCGCGCAGCCGGACGGCGGCCAGGTCCATCCGCCACTGGGTCAGGTACTCGCCGGGTGTCCGGCCGGTGGTTTCGCGGAAGCGGCGGGTCAGCGTGCTGCGCGAGGTCGACAGTTCCGCCGCGAGCAGGTCGGTGGTCCACGGTTTCGCCGGATCCTCGTGGATCTTCGTCAGCGCCACGCTGATCAGCGGATCGCCGAGGACGCCGAGCCAGGTTCCCCGCGCCTCCGCCGGTTTCTCGGTCCGCCACGCGCGCAGCAACTGGACCAGGAGGATGTCGACGAGCCGGTTGAGGACGAACTCGGTGGCGATCTGCGGGGAGGCCAGTTCCCGCGACAACAGCCGGACGGTGTCGTCCAGCCCGCCGCCGACGTGGTTCGCGCGGATGTGCACCAGCTCCGGCAGGGTGGCGAGCACCTGAGTGGACACCGCCGGGTCGTAGTCGTAGGAGGCGCCGAGGACATGCGTCTCCACGTCCCCGGAGCCGAGGCGCAGCACGCCACCGCAGTCCCGCGCCTTCTCGGCCGCCGTGCACAGATTGGGAATGATCGCGACGTCCGGAGCGCTGCGCAGAGTGTGCTCCGGGCCGTTCGGCAACAGGACGACGTCGCCGGGCATGAGCTGCCGCGGCGGGTGCCCGGTCAGTTCCAGCCAGGCCGTGCCGCAGGTGATGGCGTAGAAGGCGGCGCGGGTGATGCCGTGCCAGAGGATGCCCCACGGTCCGGACGCCTCGATCCGCGCCCCGGCGGTGCCGCGGACGCCGCCCACGGCGAGCGCTTCGGCCAACAGGTCCATGACGTCGAGGATAGTGCGACAAATGGATATCTTCGTGGCGTTCTCAGGCATCGAAACGGTCACCGGGTGCGTCATACCATCGAGGTCATGACTGACACGTTCGACTTCGACCAGATCAACCGCACCGTGATCGCCGAGTTCCGTGAGACCGGCGGCAAGGCGGGTGGCATGTTCGAGGGCTACCCGCTGGTCCTCGTCCACCACACCGGCGCGAAGTCCGGCACCCAGCGCATCGCGCCGCTCGTCCCGCTTCTCGAAGGCGACCGGATCTACATCTTCGCGAGCAAGGGCGGAGCCGACGACAACCCGGCCTGGTTCCACAACCTGGTGGCCAACCCGGACACGAAGGTCGAGCTCGGCACCGAGACCTTCCCGGTCCGCGCGCGGCTGCTCGCCGGCGCCGAGCGCGACGAGGTCTACGCCAGGCAGTCCGCCGTCATGCCGCAGTTCGCCGACTACCAGAGCAAGACCAGCCGGGTCATCCCGGTCTTCGAGCTGGAGCGGGTCTAGACCCTCGTGAGTGGTGAACCGAGGATGTCTTAGGTGCCTACTGACTTCCGGCCGCCGTGGATCCCGGGCCCGGTCCGTGGAGCATGGGGGTCTTCAGTCGGCGTCGCGAAAGCCACTTTCGGGACATCACACGTCTCGAAAGTGGCTTTCGCGACATGATCACCAACCGGTGCCAGGCCCGGCCACAGACGACGTAGCGAAGCCCAGCACCTGGCAGAACCACGAACCGAGTGCGTCTGGTCTCGTGAGTGGTGAGGACGGTTCTAACCGTCCTCACCACTCACGAGGCCGGCGGGACGGCCATACCGCGCAGGTTGAACCGGATGCCGAACCGTTCCGCCAGTCCGGGCACGGTGATTTCGGTGATCAGGTTCCCGGTGGCGCGGTCGAACCGCTTGATCTTGACCGGCGTCTTGCCGTCGAACCTCTCCTGGATCAGGGTGATCGACCGGTCCGTGAAAACCGCCTGGCTGGACGAATCGCTGTCCGAGGTGAACCCGGTGCCGAACCGCGGCACGGTGACCCCGGACGCGATCTCGGTCGTCATGATCCGGCCGTCGGCGGCGAGCCATTCGAGGTGACCTCCCCGCAGGGCCCTGGCGTCGTACGTCTTCTGGGAGAACGTCTCGGGGTCGACCAGTTTCTCGGTGACGGGGCGGCCCTCGGCGTCCACGAGGGGCTGTTCGGTGTACTTGCCGTCGCCCGTGTTCCACGAAACGACGGTCGTCCGGGGCTTGCCGTCGGCGTCGGTGTAATCGGAAAGGAACGTGATGACGCCGTCGCGACAGGGCACGTGACGGTTGTGGTCTCCCGCGTCGAAGACCCCTCGCCAGGCGAGGACCTTTTCCTTTCCATCGGTCGCCGGGTACAGCTGGGAAAGCAGTTCCGGCTGCGCACTGGGGTCGAGCTTCGAGCGCATACCGGGAATCGTGGCCGACTCCGCGAAATGAGCTCCCACATCGGTGGCGATCCCATTGAGGACGCCGCCGCACAGCGCGTTCATGAAGTAGTTTCCCTCGACCCGGTAAAGCCGGGAACCGGTCGAGGTGGTGACGGCAACCTGATTGGTGTAGCCGGTTTCCGAGAAGCCTTCGTTGTAGACCGCGACGAAACCCTGGCTGCCGGGCAATGCGAAGGCCGACTGCTGATGCCCTGCCTTCTTGTTCTCGAAGCCGGTCAGGCCGTCCTTGCCGAGAATGTAGTCGCGATTGTCGTCGCTGAAGAACAGTCCGGTCTCCGACCATGCGATATGCGACTCGGTCATGCCGCTGGTCTCGATCAGCTGCGTCCCGCCGTCCGCCCGCACCAGGACCAGATAGCCGGGCTGCCGCTTTTCCGCCGGATTGTCGGCGGAGGTGTCCGGGCTGAGAGAGAACGCGACGACGGTTTCACCGAGTTTCACCGCGGCGGGATCGGCGATGTTCATCTCCGCTTCGCTGCCGGGCGAAGCGCAGGCCGTCGTGAGCAGGAGCGCGCAGGCGGCGAGCGCGATGAGTCTGGGTAGGCGCACCGGGCCGGATCCTCTCAAGCGGTGGGCGGTGCGGCCCGCACGCGGCGGGCCGCACCGTCCACAGGGCGTCGTTACTTGATGGTCGCGTAGACCTCGGTGCTCTTGTGATCCTTGATGTTGTCGGGGTAGACGCCCGGCCCGCCGTTGCTGTCCAGGTCGACCTTCGCGCCGTGCTTGTAGGCCTTCCACACCAGCTCGGAGCAGTTCAGCTTCCCGTTGCTGTTGTCCTTGTTGTCGGCGAAGTTCGAATCGTAGGGCAGATCACGGAACTTGTTGTAAGCGTGATCGGCCGCCTTGTTGCGAGTGGACTGCTTGACATCGACGGACATTTTGTAGATGGGGCCGCACTTCTTCAGCGTGGAAGCCGTGACGGCCTTGCTCTTCTTACCCGAACCGGGCGCCTCCACGATCGTCTTCGTCGTGTAGTAGATGCCGACGTGGTTGTGCTTGAAAACGGTGGTCTTGGCGTAGGAGTGGAAGATGTCTCCCTTGTTCCTCGCGTTTCCGACCGTCTTCTTCGTCTTGCAGGCGCCGTCGTCGGAGGAAGCGATTCCGATCTCGCGCGACGCGTCCGTTTCCGCGGCCTGCGCGGGCGCGGCGAACAGGCCGAACATCGCCGTTCCCGCCATTGCGGCGGTCGCGGCGGACGTCACCAAGAATCTCCCGAATTTGGACATGGATATCCCCACTCTTTCAACCGGTGGACAGCGGTACCCGGCGCGATCGCGCACAAGAACTCGGGTCCCGTTCCGTTGACGGAATCGAAAGTAACGGGTTCGGAGAGTCGCGGGAGTCCGGTGAACGCCTGACAGCCCGGAGGGCCGTCACTCAGTTCGAGGTGACGAGGTAACCGATCACCGCGGTCTCCAGGACGAGCACCAGCACCAGGATCACCACGAGTCCCAGGTTGCGTTCCCGGCGTGAACGGTCGGACTCGGTCACCGTGGGTTGCTCCTTCTGTGCTCTGGGTGTTCGGCGATGGTACGCGTCGGTACTTTTCCCACCAGAAGTATCGGTATCCGGTACGGCCCCGGCAAGCCACCGGTAACCTCCCGCGCATGGCGGGTTCGGGGAGAAGCGCATCGGTTGATCGAATGGTCCGGCGTGCGGGGTGTGCCATGGACGTGATCACCTGTTCCGAAGCCATCGCGCCGGTGGTCCATGAGTAGCCCGGGCGCGAAGACCTACGCGAAACCGGACACCGGGTTCGCGTGGCTGCGGATGTTCGGGGCGATCCTGGTCGTCTTCGAGCACTGTTTCCCGATCATCGAGCCGAGCCGGATCACCAGCCTGCCGTCGAGCTGGAACATCTCGCTGGGGTACTTCGCGCTCATGGGCTTCTTCGCCATGAGCGGCTACCAGATCGCGGACAGCTGGCGGCGGGACTCCTCGTGGTGGCGGTACCTGCTCAAGCGGGTGCTGCGGATCTGGCCGCCGCTGCTGTTCGTGGTCATGGTGACGGCGTTCGTGATCGGGCCACTGGTCACGGTGCTCAGCCCGCGTGAGTACTGGGGGAATCACGACACCTGGGGCTACGTCGTGAACAACGCGATGCTGTACCCGTTGCAGCATCTGCTCCCGGGCGTGTTCACCGAGAACCCGTACCCGTTCTCCGCGAACGGTTCGATCTGGACGCTCCCGATGGAGACCACCGGATATCTGATCGTGCTCGTCATCGGGCTGGTGGGCGGCCTCGCGCGCGGGCGGATCGTGCTGTTCCCGCTGCTACTGGCGTTCATGGTGGCGGACGGGATCATGGGGGCCTCGGTCGGCTTCCACGGCGACGCGGGCTCGTTGTTCAGCGTGCCACTGGGGTCGATGGTCGCGTTCCTGGTGGCGTTCGTCCTCGGCATGCTGCTGCACAGCTACCGGGATCTGATCCCGTTGCGCCCGGCCGTCGCGTACGCGCTGGTGGCGCTCTACCTCGTCGCGAACTTCACCCCGCCCATCGAACCCGCGACGCGTTTCATCCTGCCCATCGCCGCGGGCTACGGCGCGATCACCTGGGCGTACCACTGGCCGCGCCGGCTTGAGGGTTACGACCAGTGGGTCTATCCCAGTTACGGGATGTACGTGTGGGGAATGCCGGTACAGCAGCTGTTCACCCTCGCCGGGGTGCGCGACTCGTACCTGCTGATCGTGCTCGCGGTGCCCACCGCGTACCTCTGCGGGCTGGTCTCCTGGCGGCTCATCGAACGGCCGACCCAGAAGCTGCGGATCTACCTCCGGGCGCCGGACGAAACCCGGCCCGGCGACGGAAGGCCCGCGCCACACCCGGATAACGAGATCACTCAGGTGATGCAGCCCGTCGCCGCCGCGGCGCCGCCGCACCCGGACACCGAGATCACCCAGGTGATCCCGGCTGTCGCTCCCGCGTCGCCGCACCCGCGGGCGCGGCGTCCGCAAGTCGCACGCTTCGAGCCGCGGCCCGGGGCACCGATGCCGCCGGTGGCCCACGGCCGGGAGCGCCGGAACTGACGAGCCCCGGTCTGATCCGGGGTTTTGTCGGACCCCGGTGATAGAACCGATCCGTGACCCCCAAGATCGATACCGCGCAGCGCCGCGCCCGCCTCGCGACGCGTCATCGTCTCGCCGCGCCCGCCGAGTCGGTGCACGCCGCCGCGGACGCGGTCGTCGCGCTGCACGCCACGGACCCGGCGTCGGTGCACCTGTCGGCGTGGGTGCGCGTGAAGGGCAGCGGCGTCTCCGAGCTGGAGAACGCGCTCTACGAAGAGCGAACGCTGATCCGGATGCTCGGCATGCGCCGCACGGTCTTCGTCCTCGGGCACGAGAACGCGGCGCTCGTGCAGGCCGCCTGTTCCGCCGACATCGCCAAGAAGCAGCGCCGCCTGCTCGAACAGCATCTCGGCACGCAAGGGCATCCGGAGAACGTCACAGAACCCGGGCGCTGGCTCGCCGAGGTCGAAGACGCGACCGAGCGGGCGCTGAAAGCCAGGGGATCGGCGACGGCGCAACAGCTGTCCGAGGACGAGCCGCGGCTCAAGCAACAGCTGTTGATGGCGAAGGGAAAGCCGTACGAGGCGATCGCCAACGTCACCAGCCGGGTCCTCTTCCAGCTCGCGGTCGACGGCCGCATTGTGCGCGGCCGCCCGCGCGGCAGCTGGATCAGCAGTCAGTACTACTGGGCGCCGATGGAGGGCTGGTTGCCACAGGGCCTTGCCGAATGGGACGCCGACGCCGCCCGCGTCGAGCTCGCCCGGAGGTGGCTCTACGCCTACGGCCCCGCCCCCATCGCGGACCTCCGCTGGTGGACCGGCTGGACGGCGGGCCAGACGAAGAAGGCGCTCGCGGAGATTCAGCCGGTCGAGGTGGATCTCGACGGCGTCCCCGGAGTGGTGCTCGCCGACGATCTGGAGCCGGTCGCGGAGCCGGAGCCCTGGGTCGCCCTGCTCCCGTCCCTCGACCCGACGTCGATGGGCTGGATCGAGCGCGACTGGTACCTCGGCCCGCACAAGGCGCCGTTGTTCGACGGCACCGGCAACATCGGGCCCACGGTCTGGGCGGACGGCCGCATCGTCGGCGGCTGGGCGCAACGGCCGGACGGTGAGATCGTCCATCGACTCCTGGAGGACGTCGGCACGGACGTCGAACGGGCCGTCGAGGCGGAGGCGAACCACCTGGCCGAGTGGTTCGGAGAGGTGCGAGTCACGCCACGAATGCGGACACCGCTGGAGCGACGGCTAGCACAGGGAAGCTGAGAGTTTCCCCAAGACGGCCTGGTAGCGATGGTCTTAATCGATTCTTGACCTGACCCACCGAGTGGTGGAAGTCTCGTCAGGGCAAAGAGGGTCGCCCGAGCACGCACGCTAGGGTTGCGCCCGAGTAAAGGACGTCTTACCGGGGCGATCCCGGACGAGTCTCAAGGGAGTGGCAGCAGTGACGGTTCGCGTAGGTGTCAACGGCTTCGGCCGCATCGGCCGCAACTTCTTCCGGGCCGTGCAGGCCGCCGGTCACGACATCGAGGTGGTCGCGTTCAACGACCTCGGCGACGTCGCCACCATGGCCCACCTGCTCAAGTACGACTCCATCCTCGGCCGCTTCCCGGGCGAGGTCAGCGTCAGCGACGAGGGCATCGTCGTCGACGGCAAGACGATCAAGGCCCTCGCCGAGCGCGACCCGGCCAACCTGCCCTGGGGCGACCTCGGCGTGGACGTCGTCGTCGAGTCGACCGGTTTCTTCACCAACGGCGACGCCGCCAAGGCGCACATCGCCGGTGGCGCCAAGAAGGTCATCATCTCCGCGCCCGCCAAGGGCGAGGACCTGACCGTGGTCCTCGGCGTCAACGACGACAAGTACGACGGTTCGCAGACGATCATCTCGAACGCGTCCTGCACCACCAACTGCCTCGGCCCGCTGGCCAAGGTCCTCAACGACGCCTTCGGCATCGAGCAGGGCCTGATGACCACGATCCACGCGTACACGCAGGACCAGAACCTGCAGGACGCGCCGCACAAGGACCTGCGCCGTGCCCGCGCCGCCGCGCTGAGCATGGTCCCGACCTCGACCGGTGCCGCCAAGGCCATCGGCCTGGTCCTGCCGGAGCTCAACGGCAAGCTCGACGGCTACGCGGTCCGCGTCCCGGTCCCGACCGGTTCGGCCACCGACCTCACCGTCACGCTGACCAAGAGCGCGACCCTCGAGGAGATCAACGCCGCGTACAAGGCCGCCGCCGAGGGCCCCCTGGCCGGCATCCTGCGCTACAGCGACGACCCGATCGTCTCGGCCGACATCGTCACCGACCCGGCGTCCTGCATCTACGACGCGCCGCTGACCAAGGTCATCGGCAACCAGGTCAAGGTCGTCGGCTGGTACGACAACGAGTGGGGCTACTCCAACCGCCTCGCCGACCTCGTCAAGCTCGTCGGCACCAAGCTCTCCTGACCCATGGCGCTGAAGAACCTCGAAGACCTGCTGGGCGAGGACGTCTCGGGCAGGTACGTACTCGTACGTTCCGACCTGAACGTCCCGCTCGACGGGGAGACCATCACCGACGACGGCCGCGTCCGCGCCGCCCTGCCGACCCTCAAGCGCCTCGCCGAGGCGGGCGCGAAGGTGGTCGTCACGGCGCACCTCGGCCGTCCCAAGGGCGAGCCGGACCCGAAGTTCTCGCTCGCACCCGTCGCCGCGAAGCTCACCGAGCTGCTCGGCGTCGACGTCCCGCTGGCCGGTGACCTGGTCGGCGAGTCCGCCAAGGCCACCGTCGCCGGCCTGACCGACGGCCAGGTGGCCCTGCTGGAGAACGTGCGTTTCGACGCGCGCGAGACCAGCAAGGTCGAGGCCGAGCGGCAGGAGCTGGCCGCCGAGCTGGCCGCGCTCGTCCCGGGCGGTGCGTTCGTCTCCGACGGTTTCGGTGTCGTGCACCGCAAGCAGGCCTCGGTCTACGAGATCGCCCGTGCGCTTCCGGCGTACGCGGGCGGTCTGGTGCTGGCCGAGGTCGACGTCCTCAAGAAACTCACCGAGGACCTCGCGCGTCCGTACGTCGTCGTCCTCGGCGGCGCCAAGGTGTCGGACAAGCTGGGTGTCATCGCGAACCTGCTGACCAAGGTCGACAGGCTGCTCATCGGCGGCGGCATGGCGTACACCTTCCTCAAGGCCCAGGGCCACGAGGTCGGGAACTCGCTGCTGCAGGAGGACCAGCTGGAGCAGGTCCGCGGCTTCCTCGCCGAGGCGGAGAAGCGCGGCGTCGAGCTGATCCTGCCGGTGGACGTCCTCGCCGCGACGGGCTTCGCGGCCGACGCGGAGTTCGACGTCGTCGACGCGACGGCCATCCCGGCCGACCGGATGGGTCTCGACATCGGCCCGAAGTCGCGGGAGCTGTTCGCGGGCAAGCTGGCCGACGCGGCGACCGTGTTCTGGAACGGCCCGATGGGCGTGTTCGAGTTCGAGTCCTTCGCCGGCGGCACCCGCGCCGTGGCCGAAGCGCTGGTCGAGAGCGACGCGTTCACCGTGGTCGGCGGGGGAGACTCCGCCGCGGCCGTGCGGCAGCTCGGCCTGCCGGAGGACGGCTTCTCGCACATCTCGACCGGCGGCGGCGCGTCGCTGGAGTACCTGGAGGGCAAGGAACTGCCCGGAGTCGCTGTGCTGGGAGAGAACGACTAGTGGCGCGCAAACCGCTCATCGCCGGCAACTGGAAGATGAACCAGAACCACCTCGAAGCCATCGCGCTGGTTCAGAAGATCGCCTTCGCCCTGCCGGAGAAGTACTACGCGAAGGTCGACGTCGCGGTCCTGCCGCCGTTCACCGACATCCGCAGCGTCCAGACGCTGACCGACGGCGACAAGCTGTCGCTCACCTACGGCGCCCAGGACCTGTCGCCGCACGACTCCGGTGCCTACACCGGTGACGTGTCGGGCCCGATGCTGGCCAAGCTGGGCTGCAGCTTCGTCACCGTCGGGCACTCGGAGCGGCGTGAGTACCACGGCGAATCCGACGAACTGGTGAACAAGAAGGTCAAGGCCGCGCTCAAGCACGGCATCACGCCGATCCTGTGCGTGGGGGAGAAGCTCGAGGTCCGCGAGGCCGGCGAGCACATCGCCCACACCACGGCCCAGCTGGTCGAGGGCCTCAAGGGGCTCAAGGCCGAGCAGGTCAAGGACGTCGTCGTCGCCTACGAGCCGGTCTGGGCGATCGGGACCGGCAAGGTCGCGACCCCGCAGGACGCCGAGGAGGTGTGCGGAGCCATCCGCGCCACCCTCGCCGAGAAGTACGGTGCCGAGGTCGCGTCCTCGGTCCGGGTGCTCTACGGCGGCTCGGCCAAGGCCAACAACATCAGTGACCTCGTCGCCTGCGAGAACATCGATGGTGCGCTCGTCGGTGGTGCCAGCCTGGATGGTGACGAGTTCACCAAACTCTGCGCACTCGCCGCGGGCGGGCCCCTGCCCTGATCGGGGCACCTACCGGGTAACCTGGGTATCCGGTCCGTCACACAGCAGTGGACGAGTCCAGGAGTACGGTGTGTCCTGGTGGCGCTGGGTCGTTTTCAAACCTGGCCGCCTGTGCACACCGTTTTCCTGCATTCTCCAAGAGCGCAGAGGATGACATGAAGCTGTTCCTGCAAATCCTGTTGATCGCCTCCAGCGTGCTGCTGGTGGTCGCCGTGTTGCTGCACCGCGGCCGTGGTGGCGGTCTGTCTTCGCTGTTCGGTGGCGGTATGCAGTCGAGCCTCTCCGGCTCGAGCGTGGCCGAGAAGAACCTCGACCGGATCACGCTGCTGCTGGGCGCGGTGTGGCTGATCAGCATCATCGGCCTCGGGCTCCTGCTCAAGGTCTGATCGATCCAGGTGTTTCGGCGTGCCTATGGGGGGCGCGCCGCCGATCCCTATAGGTGTGAGGATTCATGGTTGGCGGTAACGCGATTCGGGGCACCCGTGTGGGTGCCGGTCCTTCGGGCGAATCGGAACGGGGTGAGTCGGCGCCGAGGCGCCGCATTTCCTACTGGTGCGCCAACGGGCACGAGGCACAGCCCTCGTTCTCGATGGACGCGGAGATCCCCGACGAGTGGGACTGCCCGCGCTGCGGGCTCCCCGGTGGGCAGGACGAGAAGAACCCTCCTGCCGCGCCGCGGACCGAGCCTTACAAGACTCACCTCGCGTACGTGAAGGAACGGCGTTCCGACGCCGACGGCGAGGCCATCCTCGCCGAGGCGCTGGAGCGGTTGCGCCAGCGCCGGGAGATCTGACCTAGCCTTCGCTCACCGGTCGAGCGGGTACCGGGCACGCACCCGGAACCCGCCGTCCTCGGTGTCGGCGGTCTCGAAGCTCCCACCCAGCAGTCGAGCGCGTTCGGCCAGCCCGGTCAGCCCGTGCCCTCCCGAGGGCAGGGCCGCACCGGGGGTCCGGGCGCGCTCGTTGCGTATTTCGACCTTGAGCGAACCGTGCTCGCCCTGGATCCGGATGGTCGCGGTGGCGCCGGGCGCGTGCTTGTGCACGTTGGTCAGGCATTCCTGCACGGTCCGGTAGGCCGCCGCCGAAACCTGGCTGGGCAGCAGGTCGGGGATCCGCTCGACGGTCAGATGCACCGGGACGTCCGAACCGCGGATCAGCCGGTCGAGTTCGTTGATCCCCGGCCGGGGCCCGTCGTCTTCGGAGCCCGAGCGGAGCACGCTCACGAGTGAACGCAGTTCCTCGAGCGTCTTGGTGCTCAGCTTCCGGATGACCTGCGCCGTTTCGAGCGAGCGGGCGTCGGTGGTCTGGGCCTGCAGCGCACCCGCCTGCATCGCGATCAGCGTGATCTGGTGCGAGACGACGTCGTGCATTTCCCGCGCGAGGCGGGCGCGCTCCTCCGCGCGGACGGCGTCGGCGTGGAAGCGGCGTTCGCGGTCGCGGCTGGCGGCGAGTTCGGACAGCTTCTGCGAGATCTCGGTCCGCGCTCCGATGAGCAGGCCGATGGCCACCGGCATCCCGGCGACGATGACGCCGTAGATGCCGTCCAGGACGTGCTCGCGCCAGCTGAGCTCGACGAAGTCGGCCAGCGGCCACTGGACGAACCGGCAGGTGAAGACGAGCGCGAACCCGGTCCAGGTCTGCCAGTGCATCTGTTTGCGGGTGGCGAGGAAGCCGAGCGCGATCATCGCGGCCAGCTGCGACCAGCCGGCCAGGAACCCCGGGACGGTGACGATCACCGCGAGGAACGGCAGCTTGCGCCGGAAGGCGAGGCCGAGGCACGCGGCGCCGGACAGATAGATCGAGTACGGCTGAGCCTTCTCGGGGATCACCAGCCACACGTCGAGCGCGGCAAGGAAGATCGCGAGTGTGTCGATGCCCAGCGCGACCAGCGCCGGGCGTTTGATCTTGGCGAACGAAATGACCCCGGCGGCACGGCGCATCCGGTCGGCGGCGTCCGCTCCGGAGCCGCCCACCGAGATACCTGGCATCGAGAGACCCTCTGTGCTCATCGCTGGCGACCTCACTCGTCTTGTGGACTTGAATGGTGAGACGTGTTCTTCGCCCGATCGGGACGCGCAGGAACGAACAAATGTGCGGATGCTAACGGGTGGATGTACAAGGGCGGTAAGTTTCCCCCAGTCGGGCTAGCGACTGGTCGGTCACTGTCCGTTCTGCGGACAAGTGCATGAACGTTCGGTCGGTCGAATCCACACCGGACCACCCGGGCTCGGTGGTCCGTTGATCGTTTCGACGCGCGAACAAGTCCTCTCTGATGCGAAAGCCGCCGGAAGTTGATCTACGTCACGTTTCGTGGCCGCGCGGTGACCCTGCCGCGCGAAGTCCGTGAAGGCCTCCTTCACTACCTTCAGCGTAGGGAAGGAGGCCTTCACGGACTTCCGCCAGGAGAGTGTCACCACCAGGGCCGCCGGACGGGTCGTGACCCAAGGCGTAACTCGCGTGTCTGGAGGCGTAGCTCACGTGATTGAAGGCGCAACTCGCGAGTTACCCCTTCAATCACGCGAGTTGCGCCTCTGATCACGCGAGTTACGCCTTGGGTCACGTCGCCCGAAGCGCGTGAAGGCCCCCTTCCCTCGGCTCAGCCGAGGGAAGGGGGCCTTCACGCGAGAAAGCGTCAGCCCGTCGTAGGGGGCTGGTAGACCTTCGTGAGTTTCGAGGCGGAGCCTCGGTCCAGCAGCCAGAGCGTGCGACGCGAGCCGCGTGCTCCCGCCACCGGGATCTCGACCTCGCCCGCACCGGCCAGCGCCTGCGCGACGGCGTCGGCCTTGGCGTCGCCGCCGGTGACCAGCCAGATGTCCTGCGCGCGACGGATCGCGGGCAGGGTGAGCGAGATCCGGGTCGGCGGCGGCTTGGGGCAGTCCCGCACCGCGACGACCGAGCGTTCCTTCTCGTGCACCGCCGGGCTGTCGGGGAAGATCGAGGCGGTGTGCCCCTCCCCGCCGAGGCCCAGCAGCATGATGTCGAACGCCGCGTCGTTGGCCGCCAGAACCTCCGCGTAGGCCGCGGCCGCCGCGTCGACGTCGTCCCCGAACTCGCCGTCCGAGGGTGCCATGGCGTGCACCCGCTTCGGGTCGAGCGGGACGTGGTCGAGCAGCGCCTCGCGGGCCTGCTTCTCGTTGCGGTCGTCCGAGTCCGCCGGGACGAAGCGCTCGTCGCCCCAGTAGAGGTCCAGCCGCGACCAGTCGATGGCGTCGCGGGCACTGGAGTCGCGCAGTTCGCGCAGGATCGCGATCCCGGTGCCACCGCCGGTGAGCACCACCGAAGCGGAGCCCTTGGCGGCCTGGACGTCGACGATCCGGGTGACCAGCCTGGCCGCCGCGGCGGCGGCCAGGAGGTCCGGGTTCTCGTAGACGACGACCTCGGTCTTGCTCATGAGGCGCTTTTCGCGGTCTTGGCTGCCGGAGCCTTCTTCGCCGCCGGAGCCGCCTTCTTCGCCGGAGCGGGCTTCGCGGTGCCCGACGAGATCTTGCCGAGCCCGTTCAGCGAAGCCTCGTAGACCTCGTCCGGGTCGAGCCGCCGCAGCTCCTCGATCAGACAGTCCTTGTTGTCCCGCCGCTGCAGGGCGATCCGGCGCGCCGGCTGGCCGGGCTGGGTCAGCATGCCGACCCGTCCGTCCGGCCGGTGCAGTTCCACCGGGCCGGACCGCCGGTCCAGCGTCACCGAGATGATGCCCGCGGCACCGCTGCTCTTGACCCGCTTCACCGGCACCTTGAGGTACTCGGCCAGCCAGCCGGCGAGCAGTTCGGTCGAGGGCGAGTCGGCCTCGCCGGTCACCGTCGCGCCGGTGACCTTCTCGTACGGCGGAAGGTCCAAAGCGGACACCAGCTGCGCGCGCCACCGGGTCAGCCGGGTCCACGCCAGGTCGGTGTCACCCTCCACATAGGACTTCGCCCGGGTGGTGAGTGCCCTTATGGGCGCCTTTTCCGCCGCCGAGTCGGTGATCCGGCGCTGGGCCAGCTCGCCGAGCGGGTCCTTGGCCGGAGCCTTCGGACCGGTACCCGGCCACCAGGTGACGATCGGCGCGTCCGGAAGCAGCAGTGGCACGACCGCGCTCTGGCCCTGCGAGGCCAGCGGGCCGTAGAGCCGCAGGACGATGACCTCGCTCGCGCCGGCGTCGCCGCCGACCCGGATCTGGCCGTCGATCCGCGGCGCCGCGGTCCGCGCGCCCTTGGCCACCACGATCACCCGCGAGGGGTGTTCCCGGCTGGCCTCGTTGGCTGCCTCGATCGCCTCTTCGAGTTTGTCGTCGTCGTCGGCCACGATGACCAGCGTCAGCACGCGGCCGAGCGCGACCTGCCCACCCTGTTCACGGATCTCGACGAGTTTCTTGTTCAGCTGCGACGTCGTGGTCGACGGCAGGTCGATGATCACGGACGCCTCCAGTTCCGGCCGGTACGCTCCAGCATTTCGTCCGCGGACGGCGGTCCCCACGAACCGGGCGGGTACGCCTCGGGCGCGCCCTTCTTGGCCCAGTGGTCGAGGATCGGGTCCAGGATCTCCCAGGACAGTTCGACCTCTTCGTTCACCGGGAACAGCGACGGCTCACCGAGCAGCACGTCCAGGATGAGCCGTTCGTAGGCCTCCGGGGACGACTCGGTGAACGCGTGCCCGTAGCCGAAGTCCATGGTGACGTCGCGGACCTCCATCGTGGTCCCCGGCACCTTCGACCCGAACCGCAGCGTGATGCCCTCGTCGGGCTGCACCCGGATCACCAGCGCGTTCTGGCCCAGTTCCTCGGTCGAGGTCGAGTCGAACGGCAGATGCGGCGCCCGCTTGAACACCACGGCGATCTCGGTGACCCGGCGGCCCAGCCGCTTGCCGGTGCGCAGGTAGAACGGCACGCCCGCCCAACGGCGGTTCTGCACCTCCAGCGTCACCGCGGCGTAGGTCTCGGTGGTCGAGTCCTTCGCGAAACCGCCTTCCTGCAGCAGGCCCGGCACCTTCATGCCGCCCTGCCAGCCACCCGCGTATTGCCCGCGCGCGGTGGTCTCGTCGAACGGCGCCAGCGGCTTGGTCGCCGAAAGCACCTTGACCTTCTCCGCGCGGAGCGCGCGCGGGGCGAACGAGACCGGCTCCTCCATCGCGGTGAGCGCGAGGAGCTGCAGCAGGTGGTTCTGGATGACGTCGCGTGCGGCGCCGATGCCGTCGTAGTACCCCGCGCGGCCGCCGAGACCGATGTCCTCGGCCATGGTGATCTGCACGTGGTCGACGTAGTTGGCGTTCCAGATCGGCTCGAACAGCTGGTTCGCGAAGCGCAGCGCCAGCAGGTTCTGCACCGTCTCCTTGCCGAGGTAGTGGTCGATGCGGAACACCGACTCCTCGGGGAAGACGTCGTTCACGATCTCGTTGAGCTCCTTGGCGCTCTTGAGGTCGCGGCCGAACGGCTTCTCGATGACGACGCGGCGCCAGGTGTCCTCACTCGCCTCGGCGAGGCCGGAGCGGGCGAGCTGCTTGGTCACCACCGGGAACGCGCTCGGCGGGATCGACAGGTAGAACGCGGTGTTGCCCCCGGTGCCGCGCTCGGCGTCGAGGTCCTTAACCGTCTGAGCGAGCCGGTCGAAGGCGTCGTCGTCGTCGAAGGTGCCCTGGACGAATCGGATGCCTTCGGCGAGCCGGTTCCACACCGACTCCTTGAACGGCGTCCGCGCGTGCTCCTTGACCGAGTCGTGCACGAGCTCGCCGAAGTCCTGGTGCTCCCAGTCCCGCCGGGCGAACCCGACGAGCGAGAACCCGGCGGGCAGCAGGCCGCGGTGGGCGAGGTCGTAGATCGCCGGCATCAGCTTCTTGCGGGCGAGGTCACCGGTGACGCCGAAGATCACCAGGCTGGACGGCCCGGCGATCCGCGGCAGCCGCTTGTCGCGCGGGTCGCGCAGCGGGTTGTTCCAGGCTCGTGTCACTCGCCGGCCTCCTGTACCGCGCGGACCAGTTCGGCCAGGCCGGCGGCCCGGTCGGTGAGGTGCAGGCGCAGCACCGGACGGCCGTGCTCGGCGAGCACCTGGCCGTCACCCAGCGCCTGCGCGTGCTGCAGGACGCCGAGCGTGTACGGCCGGTCCGGAACGTCGAGATCGTCCTCGACGGCGCCGGTGATCTGCAGGAAGACACCGTTCTGGTGCCCGCCCTTGTGGTACTGCCCGGTCGAGTGCAGGAACCGCGGCCCCCACCCGAAGGTGGTCTGGCGGCCGGTGCGCTTGGCGATCTCGCCGCGCAGGACCGCGGTCGACGCGTCGTCGAGCCGGTCGAGGTACGCCTGCACCGCGATGTAGCCGGTTTCCGGGGCGGAGTCGAAGAAAGCCCGCAGAATGTCCGCGAGCTTCCCGTCCGTGGCAACGCCTTCCGAGCCGAACACCTCGACCGCGCCGTCCACAGTGGACGGCTTCTCGCCGCCCTTGAGCTTGTCCGGGTTGTCGAGCAGCGACCGCGCGGCCTTCTTGGCGGCCTCGACGTCGGGCTGGTCGAACGGGTTGATCCCGAGCAGCCGTCCGGCGAGCGCGGTGGCGAACTCCCACAGCAGGAACTGCGCGCCGAGCGAACCGGTCACGGAGATCTTCGCCGCGCCTTCCGCCGCGCCGACGGCCACCGGAGTGGCGTCCCCCTTGGCGTCGGCGAAACCGGGGGAGTCCGGGCCTTCGACGGCGACCGGCAGGAGACCGGTGCCCTGCTTGCCGGTGGATTCGGCGATCAGCTGCTCCGCCCAGTCGGCGAAGCCCTTGATCCCGGAGCCGGTGTCGCCGATGACGACCTTCTCGGCGCCCTTTTCGTGCGCCGCGACCCACGCCGCCGCGAGCTTGATCGCCGGGTTGTCCACGGAGTCGGTGGCCAGCTCGTCGGCCACCGAAGCGGCCTGGTCGAGCAGGCGGGCGACGTCCGCGCCGGCGAGCCCGGCCGGGACGAGCCCGAACGCGGTCAGCGCCGAGTAACGGCCGCCGACGTTCGGGTCGGCGAGGAAGACCTTGCGGTAACCCTCCTTTTCGGACAGTTCCGCGAACGGAGAGCCGGGGTCGGTGACGACCACGATCCGCCGGGCCGCGTCGATCCCCGCGTCGGCGAAGGCCTTCGCGAAGATCCGCCGGTGGCTGTCGGTCTCCACGGTGCCCCCGGACTTCGACGACACGACGATGACCGTGCGCTCCAGGTCACCGGCGAGCGCGTCGGCGACCTGGCCGGGGTCGGTGGTGTCGAGGACCGTCAACGCGACGCCGTCGGTCGCGGTGATGACCTCGGGGGCCAGCGACGAACCGCCCATGCCCGCGAGGACGACGCGGTCGACGCCCTCGGAACGCAGGTCGGTGCGCAGAGCCTCGATCTCGCCGATCAACGGCCGCGAGGACTTGTGCAGCGTCGTCCACGAGAGACGGATCGACGCTTCGGACTCGGCTTCGGGACCCCACAGTGTGGCGTCCTGGGACGCCAGTTTCGATGCGACCTGGTCGGCGACGAGCCGCTCCGCGAACGGAGCGGCTTCGCCGGCCAGGGCGGCGTCGACGATTTCGACGCCGGTCGTTTCCCCTGCCATGGTCCAGATCAGTCCTTTGCCTTTTCCAGCTGCCCGGTGACGGTCTCGAGAAGCTCGGTCCACGACTTCTCGAACTTCTCGACGCCCTCGTTCTCCAGCGTGAGGAAGACGTCGTCGATGTCGATGCCGACCACACGCAGCTTGTCGAAGACGACCTGCGCGTCGGGGCCCTTGCCGGTCACCGTGTCACCGGTGATCTCGGCGTGGTCGCCCGCGGCTTCGAGGGTCTTCTCCGGCATCGTGTTGACCGTGTCCTTGACGACGAGCTGGTCCACGTAGCGGGTGTCGGAGTACTGCGGGTCCTTCACGCCGGTGGAGGCCCACAGCGGACGCTGCGGGTTCGCGCCGGCCTCGGCGAGCGCCTTCCAGCGGTCCGAAGCGAACAGCTCCTCGAACGCCGCGTACGCGAGCCGCGCGTTGGCGATGGCGGCCTCACCGCGCAGCGCGGTGGCCGCGTCGGTGCCGATCGCGTCGAGCCGCTTGTCGATCTCGGTGTCCACACGGGACACGAAGAACGACGCGACCGAGTGGATGCCCTTGAGGTCGTGGCCGTTGGCCTTCGCCTGCTCCAGCCCGGCGAAGTAGGCCTCGATGACCGCCCGGTACCGCTCGACCGAGAAGATCAGCGTGACGTTGACGCTGATGCCCTCGGCCAGGGTCTTGGTGATCGCCGGGAGACCCTCTTCGGTGGCCGGGATCTTGATCAGCACGTTCGGCCGGTCCACGGTCTTCCACAGGTCCTGCGCCTCGGCCACCGTCTTGTCGGAGTCCTTGGCCAGCCGCGGGTCCACCTCGATGGACACCCGGCCGTCGACCCCGTTCGTGGCGGTGTAGACGTCGCGGAACAGGTCCGCGGCGTTGCGCACGTCGGTGGTGGTCAGCTCGCGGATGGTGGCCTCGACGTCGGCGCCGCGGGCGGCGAGCTCCTTGGTCTGCTCGTCGTACGCCTCGCCCTTCGACATCGCGTTGGCGAAGATCGTCGGGTTGGTCGTGACGCCCACGACGTGCTTGTCGCGGATCAGGTCGGCGAGGTTGCCGGTGTTCAGGCGCTCACGGGACAGGTCGTCGAGCCAGATCGAGACACCGGCCTCGGACAGCTGCGCGAGCTTGTCGTTGCTCATCTGCTGTGTCATCCCCTTCAGTTCTTGGTGTTGGCGATCGAGCGACGGGCGGCCTCGACGACTGCCTCCGCGGTGAAACCGAACTCACGGAACAGTGTGGCGGCGTCGGCCGACGCACCGAAGTGCTCGATCGAAACGTTCACCCCGGCGTCACCGGTGAAGCGGTGCCACGACTGGGCGATACCGGCTTCCACGGAAACGCGTGCCTTGACCGACGGCGGGATGACCGAGTCCTTGTAGGACTGGTCCTGCGCGTCGAACCACTCGACACACGGCATCGAGACGACGCTCGCCGGGATGCCGTCGGCTTCGAGGGTCTTGCGGGCCTCGACGGCCAGCTGGACCTCGGAGCCGGTCGCGATCAGCACGACCTCGGGGCTGCCGTTGGACGCCTCGGCGAGGACGTAACCGCCCCGCTTGACGCCTTCGGCGCTGGTGCCCTCCAGCACCGGCACGTTCTGCCGGGTGAGCGCGAGGCCCGACGGGTGGTGGACGTCCTCCAGGACGGCCTTCCACGCGTACGCGGTCTCGTTGGCGTCCGCCGGGCGGACGACGTTGAGGCCGGGGATCGCGCGCAGCGAGGAGAGCTGCTCGATCGGCTGGTGGGTGGGGCCGTCCTCGCCCAGGCCGATCGAGTCGTGCGTCCACACGTAGGTGACCGGCGCCTTCATCAGCGCGGCCAGCCGCACGGGCGGGCGCATGTAGTCGGAGAAGATCAGGAACGTCGCGCCGTAGGGACGGGTGCCGCCGTGCAGCGCGATGCCGTTGAGGATCGAGCCCATCGCGTGCTCGCGGATGCCGAAGTGCAGCGTCCGGCCGTACGGGCTGGTCTTCCACATGTCGGTGGAAGCCTTCTCCGGGCCGAACGAGTCGGCCCCCTTCATGGTGGTGTTGTTGCTCTCCGCGAGGTCCGCGGAACCGCCCCACAGCTCGGGAAGCGGGTCGGCGAGGGCGTTGAGCACCTCACCGGAGGCCTTGCGGGTCGCGATGCCCTTGGCGTCCGGCTCCCACGTCGGCAGGTTGTCCGCGAAGCCCTCCGGCAGCGAGCGGGTGGCCATCCGGTCGGCGATCTTCTTGCGCTCCGGGTTGGCGGCGCCCCACGCCTCGAACTTCTCCTGCCATTCGGCGCGGGCGGTCTTGCCGCGGTCGACGGCCTGGCGGGTGTGCGCGATGACCTCGTCGTCGACCTGGAAGCTCCGCTCCGGGTCGAAGCCGAGGATCTCCTTGACCGCGGCGACCTCTTCGGCGCCGAGCGCGGCGCCGTGGGCCTTGCCGGTGCCCATCTTCTTCGGCGCCGGGTACCCGATGACGGTCTTCAGCGCGATGAACGACGGGCGCTCGGTCTCCGCCTTCGCGGCCTTGATGGCCTCTTCGATCGCGACGACGTCCTCGCCACCCTCGACGACCTGGGTGTGCCACCCGTAGGCCTCGTAGCGCTTCACGACGTCCTCGGACAGCGCGATCTTGGTGTCGTCCTCGATCGAGATCTCGTTGTCGTCCCAGAAGACGATCAGGTTGCCCAGCTCCTGGCGGCCGGCGATCGAGGAGGCCTCGGCGGTGACGCCCTCTTCGATGTCACCGTCGGAGGCGATCACGTAGACGTAGTGGTCGAAGATGCTCTCGCCCTGCGGGGCGTCCGGGTCCAGCAGGCCGCGCTCGCGGCGGGCCGCCATCGCCATGCCGACCGCGTTGGCCAGGCCCTGGCCCAGCGGACCGGTGGTGGTCTCGACGCCCTTGGTGTGCCGGTACTCCGGGTGACCCGGGGTCTTCGAGTCCCACTTGCGCAGCTGCTTCAGGTCTTCCAGCTCCAGGCCGAACCCGGCGAGGTACAGCTGGATGTAGAGGGTGAGGCTCGAGTGACCGGCGGAGAGGATGAACCGGTCACGGGCGGGCCACTCGGGGTCGGCCGGGTCATGACGCAGCGTCCGCTGGAAGAGCGTGTACGCGAGCGGCGCCAGGCTCATCGCGGTGCCGGGGTGACCGCTGCCGCAGTTCTCGACCGCGTCCGCGGCGAGCACCCGCACGGTGTCGACGGCCCGCGTGTCGTTCTCGGTCCAGTCGGCGGGCACGTTGCGCCGGAGGAGTGGGTTCTTCTCGCTGGTAGAGGCGGTTTCGGACACTGAACTCGAACTCCCCGTCATCAGGTTGTGGCTTCTCTTCCCTCGTGGGTAACCCACGTGTACCGCTACTAATCTCAATCGATCCGGAAGGGACGATATTCCTGGTCCGGGCCGTTCGCAGAGGCACGCCGCGAGCTACCGCGGCCAGCCTAATGGTTCGGCCGGTCGAGGACCCGCGATCACCCTCTGGAAACAGCACGTCTAACATCGGGGAAGGGTTCAGTACGCAGGGATCCGGGGCCGCCACATCACCCGGAAGCCTGGTGGACCCCGCCCCGAAAACTGACGCAGGGAGTGAAATGTCGTTGGTGAACGCTGCGCACGGACGCAGTGACAGCACCAGCGCCGTACATCCGACCGGTGAACGACCGCACGGTGGCCGGCGAACGATCCGCCAGGTCGTCGGCGCGTACGCCGCCCTCGCGAAGCCCAGGGTGATCGAGCTTCTCCTGGTCACCACGATTCCCGCGATGTTCCTGGCAGGCCGGGAAATCCCGTCGCCGTGGCTGGTGCTCGCGACGCTCGTGGGCGGCACGATGGCCGCCGGCAGCGCCAACGCCTTGAACTGCGTCATCGACGCGGACATCGACAAGGTGATGAACCGCACGAAGCGCCGTCCGCTGGTGAAGGAATCGGTGCCCCGGCGCGGCGCGCTGATCTTCGGTCTCGTGCTCGGCGTCCTGTCGTTCGTCGTGCTCTATTTCACGGTGAACCTGCTCTCGGCGATCCTCGCGATCGTGACGATCCTCTTCTACATCTTCGTCTACACGCTGGTGTTGAAGCGGCGTACGTCACAGAACGTGGTCTGGGGCGGCGCGGCGGGCTGCATGCCGGTCGTCATCGGCTGGGCCGCCGTCACCGGCACCGTCGAGTGGCCCGCGTTCGTGATGTTCGGCGTCATCTTCTTCTGGACTCCGCCGCACACCTGGGCGCTGGGCATGAAGTACCGCGAGGACTACGAGCGCGCCGGTGTGCCGATGCTGCCGGTGGTCGCCACCCCGCAGCACGTGGCGCGGCAGATCGTCATCTACTCGTGGGTGATGGTCGCGTGGACGCTGCTGCTGGTCCCGGTGACGAGCTGGATCTACACGACGTTCGCGATCCTGGCGGGCGGCTGGTTCCTCTTCTACGCGCACAGCCTGAACGCGGCGGTGCGGCGCGGCGAGGAGACCAAGCCGATGTCGCTGTTCCACCGGTCGAACACGTACCTGATGATCGTGTTCGTCGCGCTGGCGGTGGACTCGGCGATCGGGTTGCCTGCCATCGGGCTGCCTTTCTGATCTTGTAGCGCGTGAAGGCCCCCTTCCCTCGGCTCAGCCGAGGGAAGGGGGCCTTCACGCGCTGTTGGCGGGCGAGGGTTCGGTCCCGGTGGTCGATGGCCGCACGGACTGCACGATCGCCACCCGCGGTTCTGCGACACCACCAGCTCCAGCAGCCACAGCGGATGCGCGTGAAGGGGCCCTTCCCTCGGCTCAGCCGAGGAAACTCGACCTTCACACCTTCCCCAAGTACATGAAGGCCCCCTTCCTTGCGTCTAGCGCAAGGAAGGGGGCCTTCATGTACTTGGGCGAGCGAGTGTGACAGTGGCGTAGTGGGGCGCGTCTCGTGAGTGGCGATTCGGGTCAGAGCCAACCGTGTCCTCTGTACCTACTGGACACCCAGCGCGGGGTGAGCACAGGCGTAACTCGCGTGATTGGAGGCGGCACTCGGGGTGTTCCGTCGCTGATCACGCGAGTTCCGCCTTCGATCACGTGAGTGCGGCGCCCCAACGTCCTCACCACTCACGAGACGCGAGACCAGGAGGCCTGCCCCAGCCCGGCTTCCCAACTGGTGGCGCGCGTTGCCACCCAGAGTTACCCGTCAGTACCGTCCGGCGGAGTGACGAGTACGACCGAACGCCCGGCCACCGTCCGGGCCGGGCGCGCGACCATGGCGGTCGCCTGCCTGATCGTCTTCACCGCGCAGATGGCGACGACGATCTACCTCCCATCCCTCCCGATGGTCGAGCGCGACTTCGGGGTGTCGCGCAGCTTCGCCGCGCTCTCGGTGTCGCTGTTCGTCGTCGGCGCGGCGGCGCCGGTGGTGCTGTGGGGCCGGGCGGCCGACCGGTTCGGGCGCCGGGCCGCGTTGCTGGTGTCCCTGGGCTTGTTCGCCGGGTCGAGCGCGGTGCTCATCGTCAACGCCTCGCCAACGTGGCTCCTCGTTCTCCGTTCCCTGCAAGGGATCGGTGCCGGAGGCGCGGCGATCATCGCTCGTATCGCCGTGCGAGACCTCGGTGACGGCGACGCGCTCGCCAGACGGCTTTCCGTGCTGTCCATCGCGTTCGTCACCGCACTCGGCGGCGGGCAGTTCGCCGGCGGGCTGATCGGCGGGTGGCAGGGCGGTTTCGCGGTGCTGACGGCGGCGGGTGCGCTGTGCGTCCTGGGCACGCTGACGATTCCGCTCCGCAAGAGCAGCGGTCAGAAGACGGGCATGGTCCGGATCTATCTCCGGATCCTCACCGTTCCGGCGTTCCTGCGGCCGACGATCGCGGCGGGGCTCGGTTTCGCGACGATCGTGCTGCTCCAGGAGGTCTCGCCGTTCGTCTTCCAGCAGCACTTCGGGTTGAGCGTCGACCAGTACGGCGGCCTCGGCCTCCTCATCGGCCTGGCCTACTTCGCCGGCGCGCTGCTGGTGAACCGGATGGCCGGGCGCAAAGGCTCGCCGTGGCTGATGCGCGCGGGCGCGCTGGTCATGACGGCCGCCGGCCTGCTGACGGTCGTCTTGTGGCTCGTGCCCGCGATCCCGCTCACGGCCGCGCTCGTGACGTTCGTCGCGCTCTACTGCGGGACCACCTTCGGCCAGGCCGCGCTTTTCCCGAGCAGTATGGCCGTCGCGGTGAGCGAAGTGCCCGGGCACGGCGCGTACGCCGTCGCGTTGTGCGGGTTCGTCGCTCAGGCCATCGCGGGTGCCGCGGCCACCTTCGCCGCGCTGCTCCACGAGAACGTCGTGTGGGCGAGTGTGGCCACCGTCCTGTCCCTCGCCGCCTTCCTCCTGGTCCGGGTGAGAGCGCGGGAATGAGATGATGGCGGGTGCCGTTGTAATTCATTCGGCCCCTGTCCCACCTCTCGAAAGCAGGCTGCTTTTGTCCGTGTCCCCGGACCGGGAACTCGACGCGCTCGAGCAGGACGTCGCGCTCGAGCAGCAGTACGTCACCACCCTCTACCGCAAGCTCGACGCCGAACGCGCCGACGCGCAGCGCAGGCTCGACGAGACGCTGCGCCAGACCGGCGGTACCCCGCAGGCGCGCACCGAACGCGACGTCGCCACGACGCTGTACACCGACAGGCTGGCCCAGCTGAGCTCCGTCGAGCAGGGCCTGTGCTTCGGCCGCCTCGATTTCCTCCCGGAGCTCGCCGAGGAGACCACCTACATCGGACGGCTCGGGCTGTTCGACGAGGACGACGACTACCGCCCGCTGCTCGTCGACTGGCGCGCGCCGGTCGCGCGGCCCTTCTACCTCGCCACCGCCGCTTCGCCCGAGGGTGTGCGGCGCCGCCGCCACATCCGGTCGCTGAGCCGGAAGGTCGTCGGCGTTGACGACGAGATCCTCGACCTCTCCGCCGCCGACCAGGGCCAGGACCTCGGGCTCGCGGGCGAGGCGGCGCTGCTGGCCGCGCTCGAACGCCGTCGCACCGGCGAGATGAGCGACATCGTCGCCACCATCCAGGCCGAACAGGACCGCATCATCCGCGCGTCGCCGAACGGTGTCCTGGTGGTCCAGGGCGGCCCGGGAACCGGCAAGACCGCCGTCGCGCTGCATCGCGCGGCGTACCTGCTCTACACGCATCGCCAGCAGCTGACCACGCGCGGCGTGCTGGTGGTCGGGCCGAACAGCACGTTCCTGCGCTACATCGGGCAGGTCCTGCCGTCGCTGGGCGAGACCGGCGTGCTGCTGGCCACGATCGGGCAGCTGTACCCGGGGCTGGACGCCGACGGCCCGGTCACCCGCGAGGCCGCCGAGATCAAGGGCCGCCCGGTGATGGCCGACGTGCTCGCCAACGCGGTCCGCGACCGGCAGCGCGTGCCGGAACCGGTGCTGGAGATCGAGTTCGAGCGCGAGATCCTCATGCTCGACCGCAAGACCTGCACCGAGGCGCGGACGCGGGCCCGCCGGTCACGCCGCCCGCACAATCTCGCCCGCCGGATCTTCGTCTCGGACCTCCTCGACGCGCTGACCCGCCAAGCAGCCAAGAAGCTGGGGGAGGACCTGCTCGACGCGCGGGACGTCCAGGACATCCGGGCCGAGGTCGCCGCGGACAAGAACGTGGCCGCCGCGATCAACGGGCTATGGCCGAAACTCACCCCCGAGATCGTGCTCGACGAGTTGTTCGCCGACCGCGAACGGTTGCGCAGCGCAGCCGGGAAAGCCTTGTCGGACACCGACCGTGAGCATCTCTACAGCCCGACCGACGCGAAGTGGAGCCCGTCGGACGTCCCGCTGCTCGACGAACTCGCCGAGCTGCTCGGCGAGGACGACACCGAAGCCCGTGCCGAGGCCGCTCGCCGTGAGCGGGAAGACCGTGCCTACGCGGAAGGCGTGCTCGACATCCTCGAACAGGACGAGGAGATCGTCGACGAGGAACTGCTGCGGGTGGGCGACGTCCTCGACGCGGAGCTGTTCGCCGAGCGTCAGCAGCGCCGCAGCGAGATGACCGCGGCGCAGCGGGCCGCCCAGGACCGAACCTGGACCTTCGGGCACGTGATCGTCGACGAGGCGCAGGAACTGACCGCGATGGACTGGCGGCTGCTGATGCGCCGGTCGCCGAACCGGTCGATGACGCTCGTCGGCGACGTCGCCCAGACCGGGGCGGCCGGTGGGGCGCGGACGTGGGGCGAGGCGCTTTCTCCGTACGTCGCCGACCGTTGGCGGCTCGAAGAGCTGACCGTGAACTACCGGACCCCGGCGGAGATCATGGCCGTCGCGTCCCGGGTGCTCGCCGAGGTCAACCCGGAACTGGAGGCGCCGGTTTCGGTGCGGGAGACGGGTTTCGAGCCCTGGCTGCGGTCCGTGGACCCGGCGGATCTCACCGCGGAACTGCCCGGCCTCGTCGACGCCGAACTGTCCGCTGTGGACGGTGGGACGGTCGCCGTGCTGTGCCCGCCGGCCTTGGTCGCTTCACTCTCGGAGACGCTCGGCGAGGCGGGGGACCGGGTGTCGGTGATGCCGGTCGAGCGGGCGAAGGGCCTGGAATTCGATTCGGTGCTGCTGGTGGCGCCCGACGAGGTCGCCGCCGGGTCGCCGCGCGGGCTCAACGATCTTTACGTGGCCCTGACCAGGGCGACCCGGCGGATGGGCGTAGTGCAGACCGGTGACCTTGTTCCCGCGCTGGAGGGTCTTGGCTAAGGTCGGCCGCATGCGCACATTCGGCAAGATCGTGGTCATCGGCGCGGGCGTCCTCGCCCTGGCGGCCTGTGGCGAGAAACAGAACACCGCAGGTTCGGCCCAGACCTCCGGCGCGGCCCCCGCGTCGGCGTCGTCGGCTCCGGCCGCCCCGAAGGGCAAGGAATGCACGGCCGAGGACGTGAAGACCACCGGGAAGTTCGGCGAGGCGCCGACCATCACCATCCCGGACGACTGCGACCCGCCGAAGAAGCTCATCACCAAGGACCTCGAGCCCGGCACCGGCGAGGGCGCCAAGGCGGGCGCGAACCTGAAGATGAACTATTCGCTGGTCACCTGGTCCAACAAGCAGAAGCTGGACAGCTCGTTCGACCGCGGTGAACCGTTCGAGCTGACGCTCGGCGCCGGCATGGTCATCCAAGGCTGGGACAAGGGCCTCGAAGGGATCAAGCAGGGCGCGCGGCGGCTGCTGATCATCCCGCCGGACCTCGGCTACGGCCAGGGCGGCAACGGTATCGCGCCGAACGAGACCCTGGTGTTCGTGACCGACGCGGTGAGCGTCCCGACCGACAAGGGCTGATGGGGACCTCCGACGGCCGCGTCCACCGTGGACGGGTTCGTTCCTGGCTGGTCGACGATGGCTGGGGAGTGGTCGAGTCGGCCGATTTCGCCGACCCGATCTGGGTCCACTACTCGATGCTGGAGGGTTTCGGGCCCGGGGAATTCCGGAAGCTCGACGTGGGCGACGAGGTCGAGCTGACCGTCGAGCACGCGGAGCAGGACGAGTTCCGCCTGCGAGGGCTCTGGGTCCGCCCGGTCCGCTGAAGTACATGAAGGCCCCCTTCCTTGCGCCTAGGTACAGGAAGGGGGCCTTCATGTACTCCGCCCTCAGCCTGCGTACTCCCAGGTGAGAAGCGTGATCTCCAGTCCCTTCTCGACCTTCGTCTCGGGCGGAGCGTCGGTCAGGGTGTAGCCGACGCGGCGGGCGACGGCCTGGCTGGCCGCGTTCTCGGCGTCGATCTTCAGCTGGAGCGGTCCGAGCCCGAGGTCCAGCGCGTGCGCCGTGAGGACCCGCAGCGACCGCGCCGCCAGGTCCTGTCCGCGGTGGGCGGGACCGACGGCGTACCCGAGTTCGGCCGAATCCTCTTTCCGGAACAGCACCACCTCGCCGAGCGGCTCGCCGCCGTCGGCCGTGATGGCGAGCCGTAATCCGTTGCCTTCCGCGCGACGGGCGACGGACTTCGCGTAGTGGGCCTTCGCCGCCACCTCGTCGAACGGCGAAGGCAGCGGCGTGAACCGCGCGACGGCGGGATTGTCGAACAACCCTGGCATGAACGCGATGTCGTCCTCGACCCACTCTCGCAGGACGAGCCCCTCACCGGTGAGCCGGACTTCCTCCGGCCAGAGCGTCGTCACGGGATCAGCAGGAGCTTGCCGGTGGTGCGGCGCCCCTGGAGGTCTTCGTGCGCCTGACGCGCGTCGGCCAGCGGGTAGCGGCCGCCGATCCGGATGTTCAGCGAGCCGTCCTGAACGGCGGCGAACAGCTCGTTCACGCGCCACTCCAGCTCCTCGCGGGTGAGCACGTAGTGCGCGGAGGTCGGGCGGGTGAGGTACACCGAGCCGCTGCGGTTGAGCAGCTGCGGGTCGATGGGCGGGACCGGGCCGCTGGCCGCGCCGTAGAGGGCGAGCAGGCCGCGGATCTTCAGGCTCGCCAGGCTGCCGTCCACAGTGGACTTGCCGACGCCGTCGTAGACGACCTCGACGCCCTTGCCGCCGGTGAGGTCGCGGGTCGCTTCGGCGAAGTCGACCTGGTCGTAGCGGATGACGTCGTCCGCGCCCGCCTGCTTGGCGAGTTCGGCCTTCTCGTCGGTGGAGACGGTGCCGATGACCCGGGCGCCGCGGGCCTTGGCCAGCTGGACCAGCAGCAGGCCCATACCGCCCGCCGCGGCGTGGATCAGCACGTCGTCACCGGCCTTGACCTCGTAGGTCGAGGCGATCAGCGCGTGCGCGGTGATCCCCTGGAGCATCGTGGCGGCGGCGGTCTCCTCGGACACGCCGTCCGGGGTCTTCACCGCGATCGTGGCGGGAACCAGACGGCGCTGGGCGTAGCTGCCCAGCGAACCCTGCCAGGCGACCCGGTCGCCCACGGCGAAACCGGTCACGTCCGCGCCGACCGCGGCCACCGTGCCTGCCCCCTCCATGCCCAGGATGAACGGGGTGTCGACCGGGTAGATGCCCTCGCGGTGATAGGTGTCGATGTAGTTGACGCCCGCCGCCGCGACGTCCACGAGCAGTTCGCCGGAACCGGGTTCGCCGACCTCGACTTCCGACAGCTCAAGGACTTCGGGGCCACCGGTTCGCCGGATCTGCACTGCCGCGGGCATACATCCTCCTCGTTCAAGGTCGTTCCGACCGGCACAACTATGGCCGACGCCACGGTTATTCCGCGTCCCGGGCCTTTCGCGGTTAAGCTCGGCGCGTGGCTGAGACCGAAGAGAAGACCGAGACCGCCGCCCCCACGTCGCGCCAGGTCGCGGCCGCCCGCGACTTCGTGAAGCGGCACGGCAAGCCGTCGCGCGCGGTGGTGGAGAACATCGGCCGGATCGGCGCGCGCGTCGTGCTCGTGGGCGCCGACGGCGCGCTGGGCGACGTCGTCGTCACCTCCGTGGAGGCGGGCGAGGCGCTGGTCGAGGCCGTCGAAGACCTCGAGCCCGCCGAGTGGGACAGCGAGACCGTGAAGGCCACCAAGATCGGCGCCGAGCACCGCCGCCGGATGGCGGGGAAGTGAGCGGCTCCGCGATCTTCGTCGCTTGCTCCGCGCTGCCGGAGGGCGACGGCGACGAGCACGCCGTTCCCGAAGCGCTGGCCGACCTGGGCTTCAAGACCCGCTGGGCCGCCTGGGACGACACGACCGTCGACTTCGGCGCCGCGGACATCGTCGTGCTGCGCGCCACCTGGGACTACGCCGAGCGCCGCGACGAGTTCCTGTCCTGGACCGAGTCCGTGCCGACGCTGGCCAATTCGGCCGACGTCGTGCGCTGGAACACCGACAAGTCCTATCTCGCCGAACTCGGCGACGCCGGGGTCGCGGTCGTGCCGACGACCCTGATCGCGCCGGACGACAAGGCGCCGCGCTGGCCCAAGGGTGAGTTCGTGCTGAAGCCCGCCATCGGCGCCGGCTCGCGAGGAGCTGGCCGGTTCACCGCTGGCGACGCGGCTGCCGCGCATCTGGCCGGGCTGCAGGCCGACGGCAACACCGTGCTGCTTCAGCCGTATCAGTCCAGTGTGGACAGTGAAGGCGAGATCGCGCTGGTGTACTTCGGCGGCGTGTACTCGCACGCGTTCTCGAAGGCCGCGATGCTGGGCCGGGAACTCGACGAATCCGGGCTGTACCTGACGGAGAAGCTCGCGCCCGTGCAGCCCGCCGCGGGATTCCGTGCGCTGGCCGAAGACGCCCTGGACGCGACAGCGGCGCTGCTGGGCATCCTGCGCGCGGAACTGCTCTACGCCCGCGTCGACCTCGTCGCCGGGCCGGACGGCAGGCCGCTGCTGCTGGAACTGGAGCTCGTCGAGCCTTCGCTCGGGTTCCGCCAGACCGACGCCGCCGCGGCCTGGCGTTTCGCCTCCGCCGTTCGCCAGCAACTCGCCTGACCTCGTGAGTGGTAAAGACGGTTAGAACCGTCCTTACCACTCACGAGGGGGTCAGGCGGGTTTGGCGAGTTTGGCGGCCAAGCGCTCCGGCTTCGGCCACCGCACGTCCCGCGCCCACCCGAACTTCTCGAACAGCCAGATCACCCGCGCCGACACGTCGACCTGTCCACGCAGGACACCGTGCCGCGCGCAGGTCGGGTCGGCGTGGTGGGAGTTGTGCCACGACTCGCCCATGGACAGGATCGCCAGCGGCCAGAAGTTCGCCGCCTTGTCCCGGCTGGCGAACGGGCGCTCGCCGACCAGGTGACAGATCGAGTTCACCGACCAGGTGACGTGGTGCAGGAACGCGATCCGCACCAGCCCGGCCCAGAAGAACCCGGTCACCACGCCCCACCACGACCAGCTGATCAGCCCGCCGAGGATCGCGGGCAGCGCGAGGCTCAGCGTGATCCAAAGCCAGAAGTAGCGGTTCACCACGCGGAGGTCCTTGTCCGCGACCAGGTCCGGCGCGAACCGGTCGTAGTTGGTCACCTCACGGCTGAACATCCAGCCCATGTGCGCGTGCCAGAAGCCGCGCAGGAGCGCCGAGGGCGACGTCCCGAACAGCCAGGGGGAGTGCGGGTCGCCTTCGCGGTCGGCGAAGGCGTGGTGGCGACGGTGGCTGGCCACCCAGAAGATGACCGAACCCTGCACCGCGAAACTGCCGGCGATGGCGAGTGCCACGCGCAGCGGACGTCCGGCCTTGAAGGCGCCGTGGGTGAAGTAGCGGTGGTATCCGACCGTCACCCCGAGCGTGCCGACGGTGTAGAAGACGGCGGCCAGCGCCAGATCGACCCAGGTCATGCCCCAGCCCCACACGATCGGCACGGCGGCGAGCAGCGCGACGAACGGGACCAGCAGGAAGGTCTTGAGGATCAGCATCTCCCCGGAGCCTCGCCGGTGGGAGATCAGGGGTTTGGACGGACTGGCCGGAGCGTCCGGCTCGGTGCTGGCGGTCATACGACACCTCGTGCCTCGACTCGGTGGCGACCCCGTGCGGGGCACCGAGCGCAGCGTAAGGGCAGTGTCTGGCGAGCACGCCGCCCGGGGGTTACGTCCGGTTTGCCAGGGGGTCAGTTCGAAGTGGCGAGTTCCCGGTCAGCGGCGGGCGAAACCGGCGCGGAACCACGATCGCGTGAACCGCACCACAGTGCCGCCGTCGAGATGATCACCAGCGCGGAGCCGAGGACGTGGAACGAGACCAGCGCCTCCGGCACACCGAGGGCGTACTGCACCGAGCCCACGACGCCCTGGAGGACCGCGACGACCCACACGATGGTGTACCGCTTCCACAGCTGCTTCGGCGTCTCGCCCCGCATCAGCTGGAGCCCGAAGACGGCCAGCACGATCAGGTAGACCACCAGCAGTCCGCCGTGGATCTGGGTGAGCGTTTCGATCGGAGCCTGGAGCCGGTGAGTGCCGGGGTCGCCGCCGTGCGGGCCCGCCCCGGTCACGGTGGTCCCCGCCGCGAGGACGGCCCACATCGACGCGGCGAGCACGATCAGCGTCTTGCGGCCCGCGTCCGGGATCAGCCAGCGGGCGGGCTCGTCACCCTCCTTGAACGCGCGCAGCAGCAGGACCGCGAGCCAGACCAGGGGAGTGGAGGCCAGGAAGTGCAGCGCGACGGTCCACCATTCGAGTTTCGCGAGCACGGTGATCCCGCCGACGACGGCCTGCAGCATCACGCCCGCGGGCATCGTCCACGCCAGTTTCACCAGACGGCGGCGGCTCGGGTGCTCGATCTGCACGCGCCACGCGGTGATCACGCACAGCGCGGCGACCAGGATGACCACCCCGGTCAGCAACCGGTTGCTGAACTCGATCCACTGGGTGAGCATGTCCAGCTCGGGGTGCGCGACGGGCACGATGCTGCCTTCGACGCACTGCGGCCAGGTCGGGCAGCCGAGGCCCGAACCCGTCACCCGGACGACCGATCCGGTGACGCCGATTCCGGCCTGCGCGATCACCGCCGCTATCGCGACCGCTCGCTGGACCGCGAACGAGGGATAAGGCAGACGCGCTACAAGGCTCTGGAACGGCACCGTCCGATGCTAGAACGCCCTTCCTGAGAGCGTTCCACCGGCCGCACCCGCTGTGTCGGCCGCCTCAGGTCAGCTTCGTGGTCTTGCTGGCCAGCGCGCCCGCGACGACACCCCAGCCGACGAGCACCGCGAACGGGCCCCAGCCGAACGAACCGTCCAGCAGCACCGACCGCAGGCCTTCGGCGAGCGCGCCCGAGGGCAGCAGTTCGACGATCCACGCGACACCGGACGGCATGGTCGAGGGCGCCAGCAGGATGCCGCCCGCGAGCAGCAGCACGAACCAGACGATGTTCGCCAGCGCCAGCACGGCCTCCGCGCGCAGCGCCCCGCCGAGCAGCAGGCCCAGCGCGCCGAACGCGAGCGTGCCGACGATCAGGAACGGGATCGCGCCGAGAAGCCCGCCCAGCGACGGCGACCAGCCCAGCAGCGCGGCGACGCCACCGAGGATCACCGCCTGCAGCGCGACCACGACCAGCGCCGCGGCCACCCGGCCCGCGACGAGCAGCCAGCGGGGGAGCGCGGTGGCGGAAAGCCGTTTGAGGACGCCGTAGCGGCGGTCGAAGCCCAGCGCGATGGCCTGTCCGGTGAACGCCGAGGACATCACCGCCAGCGCCAGGATCCTCGGCGTGATCCAGTCCACTTTGGACGAATCGCCGAGTTGCGACGACGGCAGGATGTCCAGCAGCGACAGGCCGATCAGCAGCGCGAGCGGGATCAGCAGGGTCAGCAGGATCTGCTCGCCGTGGCGCAGCGTCAGGCTCGCTTCGACCTTCGCGTGCGTGCGCAACATCTTGCCGAGCGAACCGCGGCCGGGAGCCGGGGTGAACGTGCCCGCCGTGAACCGCGGCGTGGAAGTCGTCATGCGCGCAGTTCCCGTCCGGTCAGCTCCAGGAAGACCTCTTCCAGCGTGCGCCTGCCGACCTGCAGCTCCTCGGGCATGACGCCCTGCTGCGCGCACCACGCCGTCACCGTCGACACCACCTGCGGGTCGATCGAGCCCTCGACGAGATACGTGCCCGGCGCCGACTCGTGAACGAGATGACCTTCGGGCAGCGCCGCGGTCAGCAGCGCGGTGTCGAGCTTCGTACGCGCCTTGAACCGCAACTGTGCGGTCTCGCCGGCTTCGACGGTCAGCGATTGCGGGGAACCTTCGACGACGACCTTGCCGTGGTCGACGATCACTACGGTGTCGGCCAGCGTTTCGGCCTCCTCCATCAGATGCGTGGTGAGCAGCACGCTGACCCCGTCGGCGCGCAGCGCCCCGAGCAGGTCCCAGACCAGGCGGCGGGCCTGCGGGTCCATGCCCGCCGTCGGCTCGTCGAGGAAGAGCAGTTCGGGCCGTCCGACGAGCGCGCAGGCGAGCGAGAGCCGCTGTTGCTGACCACCGGAAAGCCGTTTGAACGGCGTCTTCCGCGCTCCGGAAAGGCCGAGGACGTCCAGCAGCCAGGCGGGGTCGAGCGGGTTCGCCGCACACGCGGCGACCAGTCCGAGCATCTCGTCGGCGCGGACGCCGGGGTATGCGCCGCCGCCCTGGGGCATCACGCCGATCCGGGGGCGCAGCGCGGCGCCGTCGCGCGCCGGGTCCAGCCCCAGCACGCGGACTTCGCCGGCGTCAGGCCGCAGGAAGCCTTCGCAGATCTCGACGGTGGTGGTCTTGCCGGCCCCGTTCGGGCCGAGCAGAGCGAGCAGGGTGCCACGTTCCATCCGCAGGTCGAGTCCATCGACGGCGGTGGTGGATCCGTAGCGTTTCACCAGCCCGGTGATCTCGACGGCGGGGGCGTTCACGACAGGTCACGATACGGCCTCACGCCGGGACCGAATGCTCCGGGGACGGTCTGGACAGCAGCAGTGGTGAGAGGCGGTGGACGATGAACAGCCCCAGAAGCGTGACGACCCCGGCGGCGGCCCACGCGAACGGCAGGACGAAACCGCGGCCCTCGAAGGTGCTCCCGGTCGTCGGCAGGAGGAACGGCAGGACGGCGGTGACGATCGTCGCGGCGATGCGGAACCGCGAGGTCCCCGCCGCCGCGGCGAGCGGGATGATCGCCCACAGCAGGTACCAGGGCTGGAGCGCGACGTGCAGCACCATCACCGCGCCGAGCGAGACACCGAGGCCGATGATCGGCCGGTAGCGCCATTTGAAGCTGTCCCAGAGGAACTTGACCGTCACCGCTCCCGCGACGAGATAGCCCAGCGTGCCGAGGATCGGCACCATCGCGTTGGTGTGGTTGCCGAGGCCGAGCGCGATGCCGAGGACGCCGCCGAGCGCGGCGAGTTCGGACGTCGGCGAGATCCACGAGCGGACCAGTCCCGGCGTCCCGAGCGCGCCGACCCAGCCGAAACCGAGGCCGGTGCCGTAACAGACCGCCACCAGCACCACGCCGAACAGCAGCGCCATCGGCACCGCGGCGGTGACCAGGTCCTTGATCCGGCCGTGCCAGCGTCTGGCCACCATGACCGTGAAGAACGGCAGCGCCAGGATCGCGTTGATCTTCACCGCGACGCCGAGGGTGATGAGCGCGACCCCGAGCCCGATGTAGAGCAGTTCGCCTTTGGCCAGCGGGGGGACGGCGTCGTCCTTGAACCGCACCGGCATCCGCTGGAGACCGACCTCCAGCCCGGCCACCATGAGCCCGATCGCCAGCGCGTCGTTGTGGGCGCCCGCGACGAAGTGGAAGATCAGCAGCGGGTTCGCCGCGCCGAGCCACAGCGCGGTGGCGGGCTGCACGCCGAACCGCCGGGCCAGCCGGGGCAGCGCCCAGATGATCAGGATGACGCCGATCAGCGCGAGCCCGCGCTGCAGCAGCACGCCGGTGACGATGTTGCCGCTGCTCAGCGGGGCGAGCCAGCCGCCGAGACGCAACAGCAGCGGGCCGTAGGGTGCCGGGGTCTCGCGCCACATGTTGGAGACACCCGAGGTCAGCGGGTCGGAGACGCCGAGCGCTTCGGCCGGGCCGAGGGAGTACGGGTCCATCCCGCGGGCGACGATCTCGCTCTGCGCGAGATAGCTGTAGACGTCGCGGGAGAACAGCGGCGGGATGAACAGCAGCGGCGCGCACCAGAGCGCGATGGTGCGGGCGAGCTGGCCCTGGGTGGCGAGGCGGCGGCGCGCGGGCTGGGCGAACCGGCCGAGCAGCAGCCAGCTGAGCACGATGATCGCCATACCCGCCAGGCCCATCGCGAGCGAGACCATCGGGATGCGGGTGAACAGCCGCAGGACCGGGATCTCCTGCACCGGGTTGATCACCGGGGCGGCGCCCGCGCCGAGCGAGCCGAGGGCGAGGAACAGCGAACCGACCGCGCCGAACCGGCGGACCACGTTCAGGCCGCGCAGTTCCTTGTCGTCCAGCGGTTCCGGGTCGTGCGGGCGCCCGGGGACGAGCGTCGCCACCGACCCTGCCGACCGCACAGCCCGGTCTTCCGGCGCTGCCCCGTCCGTGTCCCGCTGTGCCGGGTGATCGCCCACTGCCACGCACGAAGGGTAGCGATCCCGGGAACAGACCGGGCGGGTACGTGGTTACCCCTGGAAGATCAGCGGTCGACGTGACCCACGCCACTCCGTGAGGCACCCCTCTTTGCCGTCTCCCCGGAAATACGTCACACTTGTGTTGTGAAAAAGACGGGGACGCAGGACGAGGCCGGTGGCGACATGCCCCGCGCCGAGGTCCAGCCTGTCCCCGTCCAGATCGGCCCCGAGGGCCGGACCAGGCACGAAGTGGCCCGCTTGCTGCTGGAACAGGGCCCGATGACCGCCGTCGTGGTGGCCGAGCAGCTGGGGATCAGCGCCGCCGCCGTCCGCCGTCATCTCGACGCCCTGCTCGCCGACGGCGAGGCCGAAACCCGGGACGCGCCCCGCCGCGGCCCCCGCGGACGAGGCCGTCCCGCCAAGAACTTCCTCCTCACCGAAGCCGGCCGCGCCCGGTTCGGGCACGCCTACGACGACCTCGCGTCCTCGGCCATCCGGTTCCTCGCCGAGCACGCCGGTGAGGACGCCGTGAAGGCGTTCGCGGAGGCTCGTGTCGCTTCGCTGGTCGGCCCGCATCAGGACGCGATCACCAAGCACACGGACCCGGCTTCGCGCGCCGAGGCCCTCGCTGCGGCGCTGACCAGGGAGGGTTACGCTGCGTCGACCCGTCAGGTCGGTGTCGGCGAACAGCTCTGCCAGCACCATTGCCCAGTCGCCCACGTCGCCGCCGAGTTCCCTCAGTTGTGCGAAGCCGAGACAGAGGCTTTCGCGGAACTTCTGGGTACTCACGTGCAGCGGCTGGCGACCATCGCACGCGGTGACAACGCGTGCACCACACACGTACCCGTCGTCTCGGCGGGTCAACCGGCCACACCCGGGCCGGGAAGCACGGCGCCCTCTCCTGGGCGCACAGCACGGATCCCGAATGGAGGGAAACCCGCATGACTGCCGCTGCCGAGCAGCGCACTCCCACCACCGCGCCCATGAGCCAGGAAGAGACCATCGAGTCCCTTGGCAAGTACGCGTTCGGCTGGGCGGACTCCGACGAGGCGGGCTCAACGGCCCGTCGCGGACTGAACGAGGACGTCGTCACCGACATCTCCTCGAAGAAGTCCGAGCCGGAGTGGATGCGCGAAGCGCGACTGAAGGCGCTCAAGCTCTTCGACTTGAAGCCGATGCCCAACTGGGGTGCGGACCTCTCCGGGATCGACTTCGACAACATCAAGTACTTCGTGCGGTCCACGGAGAAGCAGGCCACTTCCTGGGAAGACCTGCCCGAGGACATCAAGAACACGTACGACAAGCTGGGCATCCCCGAGGCGGAGAAGCAGCGCCTCGTCGCCGGTGTCGCCGCGCAGTACGAGTCCGAGGTCGTCTACCACCAGATCCGCGAGGACCTGGAGGCCCAAGGCGTTCTGTTCCTGGACACCGACACCGCGCTCAAGGAGCACCCGGAGATCTTCAAGGAGTACTTCGGCTCCGTGATCCCGGCCGGAGACAACAAGTTCTCCGCGCTGAACACCGCGGTGTGGTCCGGCGGTTCGTTCATCTACGTGCCCAAGGGCGTCAAGGTGGACATCCCGCTGCAGGCCTACTTCCGCATCAACACCGAGAACATGGGTCAGTTCGAGCGGACCCTGATCATCGTCGACGAAGACGCCTACGTGCACTACGTCGAGGGTTGCACCGCGCCGATCTACCAGTCCGACTCGCTGCACTCGGCGGTCGTGGAGATCATCGTGAAGAAGGGCGCCCGCTGCCGCTACACGACCATCCAGAACTGGTCGAACAACGTCTACAACCTGGTCACCAAGCGCGCCAAGTGCGAAGAGGGCGCGACCATGGAGTGGATCGACGGCAACATCGGCTCCAAGGTCACGATGAAGTACCCGTCCGTGTTCCTCATGGGCGAGCACGCCAAGGGCGAGGTCCTCTCGGTCGCGTTCGCGGGCGAGGGCCAGCACCAGGACGCCGGCGCGAAGATGGAGCACCTGGCGCCGCACACCTCCTCGACCATCGTGTCGAAGTCGGTGGCGCGCGGCGGTGGCCGCACCTCGTACCGCGGCCTGGTCAAGGTCGCGAAGCGGGCGCACCACTCGCGCTCCAGCGTCGTCTGTGACGCGCTGCTGGTCGACACGATCTCGCGGTCGGACACGTACCCGTACGTCGACATCCGCAACGACGAGGTCTCCATGGGCCACGAGGCGACCGTCTCGAAGGTCAGCGAAGACCAGATGTTCTACCTCATGTCGCGCGGTCTCGACGAGGCCGAGGCCATGGCGATGATCGTGCGCGGGTTCGTCGAGCCCATCGCGCGTGAGCTGCCGATGGAGTACGCGCTCGAGCTGAACCGCCTGATCGAGCTTCAGATGGAAGGGTCCGTCGGCTAGTCATGTCGGTTACCGAGAACAACGTTTCCGAAGCGATGCGCGAGGGCGTGGTCATCCCGGCCACGTCCCGCGCGGAGCGCTTCACCTCCTACGACGTCCAGGCCTTCGAGGTCCCGGGCGGCCGTGAGGAGAACTGGCGTTTCACTCCGATGAAGCGGCTGCGTGGCCTGCACGACGGGTCCGCCGCCGCTTCGGGTTCGGCCACAGTGGACGCCGACGCCGCGCCCGAACTGAAGATCGAGACGGTCGGCCGGGACGACGAGCGCCTCGGCGCCGCCGGTGTCCCGAGCGACCGGATCGCCGCGCAGGCGTACTCCTCGTTCACCGAGGCCACCGTCATCACGGTGCCCAAGGAGACGAAGACCTCGAAGCCGTCCACGGTGAAGATCACCGGACCCGGCGAGGGCAAGGTCGCGTACGGGCACGTGCAGGTGCGCGCCGAGCAGTTCTCCGAGGCCGTCATCGTCCTCGACCACGTCGGCTCCGGCACCTACGCCGACAACGTCGAGTTCGTCATCGGCGATTCGGCGAACGTGACCGTGGTCAGCGTCCAGGACTGGGCCGACGACGCGGTGCACGTCTCCGAGCAGCACCTCAAGCTCGGGCGCGACGCCAGCCTCAAGCACATCGTCATCACCCTGGGCGGTGACCTGGTCCGCGTCTCGCCGACGGCGACCTTCGCCGACAAGGGCGGCGACGTCGAGATGCTCGGCCTGTACTTCGCGGACTCGGGCCAGCACCAGGAACACCGTCTCTTCGTCGACCACGCGGTGCCGAACTGCAAGTCGCGCGTGATGTACAAGGGCGCGCTGCAGGGCGACGACGCGCACACCGTGTGGGTCGGCGACGTGCTGATCCGCGCCGCCGCCGAGGCCACCGACACCTACGAGCTCAACCGCAACCTGGTGCTCACGCCGGGCGCGCGGGCGGACTCGATCCCGAACCTGGAGATCGAGACCGGCGAGATCGAGGGCGCCGGCCACGCGAGTGCGACGGGAAGGTTCGACGACGAGCAGTTGTTCTACCTCCAGTCGCGCGGAATCGGCGAAGACGCCGCGCGCCGCCTGGTCGTACGCGGGTTCTTCCACGAGATCCTGGTCAAGATCGGCGTTCCCGAGGTGCGCGAGCGTCTCGAGGCCGCGATCGAAGCCGAACTCGAAGCCGTGGGCGCCTGAGCCCTCGTCCGTCCACATCAGACTTTTAGGAAAGAAATGCCTACGCTGGAAATCAAGGATCTGCACGCCTCGGTCACGACCGAGGAGGGCCCCAAGGAGATCCTCAAGGGCGTCAACCTGACCATCAAGTCGGGCGAGACCCACGCGATCATGGGCCCCAACGGTTCGGGCAAGTCCACGCTGTCCTACGCCATCGCCGGTCACCCCAAGTACGAAGTCACCTCCGGGCAGGTCCTGCTCGACGGTGAGGACGTGCTGGAGATGAGCGTCGACGAGCGCGCCCGCGCGGGCCTGTTCCTCGCCATGCAGTACCCGGTCGAGGTGCCGGGCGTGTCCATGTCCAACTTCCTCCGCACCGCGGCCACCGCGGTCCGTGGCGAGGCCCCCAAGCTGCGCCACTGGGTCAAGGAGGTCAAGGAGGAGATGGGCAAGCTGGAGATCTCGTCCGAGTTCGCCGAGCGTTCGGTGAACGAGGGCTTCTCCGGTGGCGAGAAGAAGCGCCACGAGATCCTGCAGCTGGCGCTGCTCAAGCCGAAGATCGCCATCCTCGACGAGACCGACTCCGGCCTCGACGTCGACGCGCTGCGCGTCGTGTCCGAGGGCGTCAACGAGTTCAAGGCCAACAACGACGCCGGCGTCATGCTGATCACGCACTACACGCGGATCCTGCGGCACATCACGCCCGACTTCGTGCACGTCTTCGCCGGCGGCAAGATCGTCGAGTCCGGCGGCCGTGAACTCGCGGACGAGCTCGAGGAGAACGGGTACGTCAAGTACACCGGCTCCGCCGAGACCGCCGCCGTCTGATCACTGAACTTCACGACTACACCGAGAGGAGTTGGCCCGATGACCACCACCACGGCTAACTCTGTACCGCTGGACGTAGCGGCCATCAGGGCCGACTTCCCGATCCTGACCCGCACGGTGCGGGACGGGAAACCCTTGGTGTATCTGGATTCCGGTGCGACGTCCCAGAAGCCGGTGCAGGTGCTCGAAGCCGAGCGCCGGTTCCTGGAGACCTCGAACGCCGCGGTGCACCGCGGCGCGCACCAGCTCGCCGAGGAGGCGACCGACGCCTACGAATCCGCCCGCGTGCGGATCGCGGAGTTCGTCGGCGCCTCCCCGCACGAGCTGGTGTTCACCAAGAACGCCACCGAGGGCATCAACCTCGTCGCCTACGCGATGAGCAACGCCGCCACGGCCGGTCCCGAGGCCGAACGGTTCAAGCTCGGGCCCGGCGACGAGATCGTCATCACCGAGATGGAGCACCACGCGAACCTGGTTCCGTGGCAGCAGCTCAGCCAGCGCACCGGCGCGACGCTGAAGTGGTTCTCCGTCACCGCGGACGGCCGCCTCGACCTGTCCAATGTGGACGAGCTGATCACCGAGCGGACCAAGGTGCTCGCGTTCACGCACCAGTCCAATGTGCTCGGCACGATCAACCCGGTCGAGTTCCTGGTGAAGAAGGCCCGCAAGGTCGGCGCGCTGGTCGTGCTGGACGCCTGCCAGTCGGTGCCGCATTTCCCGGTCGATCTTCACGCGCTGGACGTCGACTTCGCCGCTTTCGCCGGGCACAAGATGGTCGGCCCGTACGGTATCGGTGTCCTTTATGGACGCCGCGAGCTGCTCGAAGCGATGCCGCCGTTCCTCACCGGTGGCTCGATGATCGAGCTGGTCCGCATGGAGCAGACCACCTTCGCCGCGCCGCCGCAGCGATTCGAGGCGGGCACCCCGATGACGTCGCAGGCCGTCGGCCTCGGCGCGGCCGCCGACTACCTGTCGGCGATCGGCATGGACCGGGTCGCCGCGCACGAACACGCCCTCACCGAGGCGGCGCTCGCCGGGCTCGGCGAGATCCCCGGCGTGCGGATCATCGGCCCCACCGACATGACCGACCGCGGCGGACTGGTGTCGTTCGTCATCGACGGCGTCCACCCGCACGACTCCGGTCAGGTGCTGGACAGCCTCGGTGTCGCCGTGCGCGTCGGGCACCACTGCGCGTGGCCGCTGCACCGGGCCTGCTCGGTGCCCGCGACCGTGCGCGCGTCGTTCTACGTCTACAACACCCTGTCCGAAGTGGACGCTTTGGTGAACGGTGTGCGTGAGGCGCAGAAGTTCTTCGGGGTGGCGTGATGAACCTCGAAAGCATGTACCAGGAGATCATCCTGGATCACTACAAGAACCCGCACGGCCGCGGCCTGCGCGAGCCGTTCGACGCCGAGTCGTTCCAGGTCAACCCGACCTGTGGCGACGAGGTGACGCTGCGGGTGAAGGTCGACGACGGGAAGGTCGCCGACGTCTCCTACGAGGGACAGGGCTGTTCGATCAGCCAGGCCTCCACGTCGGTCTTGACGGATCTCGTCGTCGGGCACACCGTGGAGGAGGCGTTCACCACCATGGACGCCTTCGTCGAGCTGATGCAGGGCAAAGGGCAGATCGAACCCGACGAGGACGTGCTGGAGGACGGCATCGCCTTCGCCGGCGTGGCCAAGTACCCGGCCCGTGTGAAATGCGCCCTGCTCGGGTGGATGGCGTTCAAGGACGCCGTCGCCCGCACGACCAACGGAGTTGAGACGGCATGACCGAACAGCAGACCGAAACCCGCGAGGGGCGCACGGCCGCCGACCTCGACGCCGAGACCGCCGCCGCCCCGGACGCCGCCGACGTGGCGAAGGTCGAGGACGTCGAAGAGGCGATGCGCGACGTCGTCGACCCGGAACTCGGCATCAACGTCGTCGACCTCGGGCTGGTCTACGACATCCGCGTCGAGGCGGACAACACCGCCACCATCGACATGACCTTGACCTCGGCGGCCTGCCCGCTGACCGACGTCATCGAGGACCAGACCGGGGCCGCGCTCGTCGGCGGGGGAACGGGACTGGTCAAGGACTTCCGGATCAACTGGGTCTGGATGCCGCCGTGGGGCCCGGAGAAGATCACCGACGACGGCCGCGAACAGCTGCGGGCGCTCGGCTTCACCGTCTGATTCCTGCTTTTGCGCGTGAAGGCCCCCTTCCCTCGGCTCAGCCGAGGGAAGGGGGCCTTCACGCGCTGGGGGACCGGTTCGTATAACGGTCTATACGGCGTCGCCGGTGCGAGTCGTCCGGTCAAGCACGCGAAACCTCGTGTCGTGAAGGGCCCCTTTGAGACGTTCAACGTCTCGAAGGGGCCCTTCACGACATGAGGGGCGGGCCCCACAGGCAATAAGCTGACGGAATGATCATCCGGTCCGTCGCGCTGTTCGCGCTCGCCGCGCTGCTGGAGATCGGCGGCGCCTGGCTGATCTGGCAGGGCGTCCGGGAGCACCGCGGCTACCTCTGGATCGGCGCGGGCGTCGTCGCGCTGGGCCTCTACGGCTTCGTCGCGACCTTGCAGCCCGACGCGAATTTCGGCCGTATCCTTGCCGCGTACGGCGGAGTGTTCGTCGCGGGTTCGCTGGCGTGGGGGATGGTCGCCGACGGCTACCGGCCGGACCGCTACGACGTGATCGGCGCCTTGATCTGTCTCGCCGGGGTCGGAGTCATCATGTACGCGCCCCGAGGCTGAGCGAACGGCGCTAGTCTGCGCTGTGACTGAAACGGATTTCCCCGCGCCGCCCGCTGACAGACCCGGGCCGAAGCGAAGATTCTCGCCGCTCCTGTTCGTGATGATCCTGCTGGCCGTCGTCGGCGTGGGCACCGGGGGATACGGGTTCGTGACCCTGATGAACTATCGCATGGTGAGTGTTCCCAGCGGCGGGATGTTGCCCACGGTCCAGCCTGGGACGGTCGTCCTCTACCGCTGGACCCCGATCGCCGAGATCCCTCGCGGCGCGGTCGTGCTCGTGGAGCTTTCCGCGTTCCCGGACGCGAGCCCCGGCGACGGTCAGATCGTCAAGCGGGTGATCGGCGTCGGGGGTGATCAGGTCGTCTGCTGCACGAACGACAACCTGATCACCGTCAACGGGAAGCCGGTCAAGGAGCCGTACGCCGACGACGACAACGGGTACGGCCGCAAGGAGTACCTGCCGTTCAGCGTCCAGGTGCCGCCGGAAGCGGTCTTCGTCGTGGGGGATCAGCGGAACAACTCACGCGACTCACGGCTCTACGTCGGCATGCCGGGCGACGGCGCCGTGCCGCTGTCGAAGGTAAACGGGGTCGTCGTCGGCCTGGGGAACACCCTCAACGCCGAGCCCTTCCCGCAGACCACCGCCTTCGTCGAGGCCGGACTTCCCGGGGATCCCGTGTCCGACACCGGGTTCCGTACCTCGCGGAACCTCATGTTCGCCGGCGCCGGACTCGTGGCCCTCGGTGTCATCGGGGCGATCGTGACCGTTGTCCGCTCCGCCGGAAAACGACGAAGAGCAGCCGCAATCCCACCAGCGCACTGACCACCAGCAGGTTGTAGCCGAACATCTGGTGCAGCGTGACCCCGTCCAGCACCTCGGGGCCGGTCGCGCTGCCCAGCAGGAGCACGGCCATCAGCCCGGTGGCCACGCCGACGAACGCCAGCAGGATCTCGTGCACCAGCCCGGTGACCACGTCGCGGTCGCGTTCGTCGGAGAACAGCCGGACGTTGACCGAAAGCCTGCCCTGTTCGAGCGCGTTGCCGATCCGGTCGACGCGGCGCGGCAGCCGTCGCAGCACGGGCAGGAGCGCCATCAATTCGTTGGTGGCCGTGGATCGCAGCGACTCCGGCCGCAACCCGGCACCCACCTGCTCGGCGGCGTAGGCGCGGGATTCGACGACGATGTTGAATCCCGGCGCCAGCGCGGCCAGCGTTCCCTCCAAAGTGGCCAGTGCGCGGAACACGGCGGCGATCGGCGGGGGCACGCTGAGCCGGAAGTCGGCGATCACCCGGAACAGGTCGGTGAACATGTCGAGATCCGGCGCCTGCCCGTGGTTGAAATGCTTGGCCACCAAGGAACCCAGTGCCCGCTCCAGGCGACGCTCGTCGATCTCGTCCGGCTGGTCGACGATCTCCAGCAGTCCGTCGCGCAGCGCGGCCGGGTCGCCGCGGTCGAGGGCGAGGATGAGGTTCTGGAGCCCGCCGCGCAGGCCGGAGTCGAGCCGTCCGACGGAGCCGAAGTCGAGCAGGCCGAGCCTGCCGTCGGTGAGCAGCAGGACGTTGCCGGGATGCGGGTCGGCGTGGAAGACGCCGCTGCCCATGACCTGGCCGAGCACGCACCGCAGCATGGACCGCGCGAGGCCCGCCCGTTCCGCGGCCGGGACCTGCTCCCGCGCGGCGGCGAGCGGTTTGCCGTCGAGGCGCCGCATCACCAGGACACGTTCGGTGGACAGTTCTTTGTGGACGGTCGGCAGGGCGACCTCGGTGCCGGAGTAGGCCGCGGCGACCGCTTCGATGTTCCTTGCCTCGGTGCGGAAATCGAGCTCCTCGACGAGTGCGTCGGCGAATCCTTCGGCGAGGTCGACGACGCCGAGCGACCGCGCCCATTCCGCGCGCTGGTTCAGCGCGGCCGCCACGCGGCGCACGATGTCGAGGTCCCGGTCGACCAGTGCCTGCACGCCGGGGCGCTGCACCTTGACGACCACTTCCTGCCCGTCACGCAGCTTCGCCCGATAGACCTGCGCGATCGACGCGGCCGCGATCGGTTCCGGGTCGAATTCGGCGAAGATCTCGCCCGGGTCGCCGCCCAGTTCCTCGCGCAGCACGGTCGCGACCTCGTCGGCGTCGGCGAAGGCGACCTGGTCCTGGAGTTTGCTGAGCTCGTCGACGAACACCGGCGGGAGCAGATCGGACCGCGTCGAGAGCAGCTGGCCGAGTTTCACGAACGTCACGCCGCCCTCCTCCAGGGCGCGGCGCAGTGATCGCGCCAGTTTGGCGTGCCGGACCTGGGCGAGGCCGGGTTCGCGACGGCCGGTGAGGTACCGGCCGAGACCGTGCTTGATCGCGATCCGGGTGATCTGCGAGTAGCGCCGCGTCCGGGCCACGCGGCGCCGCACCGAGCGGATCCTGCCGATCAGGCCGAGCCCCGAACCGGACGGCAGCGCGAGTTCCGCGACGAACAGGAAGATCAGCGTCGCCAGGAAAGCGCCGCCCGCCACCGGGATGACCAGTCCGGCGAACGCGCCGCCCGCGTACATCGCCTGTGGGAACGCGCTGAGGATGCCGCCCGCGACGAGCCAGCCGAAACCGGCGGCGCAGAACGCGCGGATCACGCCGATCCGCACACCGAGCACGCGGCGGGCCGCGACCACGAGCGGCCACAGCATCAGCGCGTAGACGGGCAGGGTGAGCAGGCCGAGCAGCAGGTTCATGCCGAAGAGCACATCACGCGCGGTCCGCGCTGGATTCCCGCTCCGGCGGGACGGTGCTCACCCTTGCGAGGGAGCGGACCCCGAAGTCGTAGGTAGTGGTCGCCTCCCGGGGCGCGAACAGGACGCCGAGAACGGCGAACGCCGCCGCCGCGAGGAAACCGGCGCGAAGGTCGAGGAGATCGCCGAGGAGACCGATGAGCGGCGCCCCGGCGGCCTGGCCGAGTGCCAGCGCCAGGAAGGCCACGCCGACTCCGAACGCGGGCGCCGTCGGGTAGGCCCTGGTGCCCCAGAGGATCAGGACGCCGGTCAGTCCGATGTAGACGGCTCCGAAGACCGCGGCCGCGATGACGAGCGCGGGGAGCGAACTGGTGGCGAGGGCGAAGAGCGCCGTGGCGGCGGCGAACAGGAGCATCCCCGCGGACCAGGCACGCCGCAGTCCCGCCCGCGAGGTCAGTTCCGCGGTGAACGCGCCCGCCAGGCCGACCGCGCCGAGGACGATCCACACCACCGTCGACGCGGTCTCGTCGAGCCCGCCGTCACGCACGGCGATGTCCCGGCCGAACGTCCAGATCGCGGCGCTGGCCAGGCCGAGCGTCGCGGCGGCGGGCAGCAGCCGCCCGGTGGCGGGCGGGAACAGGGGCACCGGCAGCCCGCGGGCGCGGTCCTCCTTCACCGGCGGCACGACCCGGGCGATCCACAAGGTCGCCAGCGCCGAGGCCGCGGCGAAGGCCCACCAGGCCATCCGCCAGTCACCGATGGCGAGCAGGGAGACCGGGCCGGAGATCAGCACGCCGAGTCCGGTCCCGGCGTTGACCACGGACTGGGCGCGGTCACGGCGGGTGGCCCGGACGACGCGGGAGACCGCGTCGGCGAGGGAAGGGGAGGCCAGGCCGGTGCTGGCACCGGCGAGGACGACACCGAGGGCGAGCACGCCTGCGTTCGGTGCGGACGCGATCAAGGCGGTTCCCGCGGTGGCCGTCGTCCCGGCGGCGAGCGCGCCCGCCCGCGCGCCCCAGCGGGTCGTGATGGCGGTCGAGGCGACGACGGCGAGGCAGTACGCGACGTAACTTCCCGCCGCGATGGCGCCGAGAGCGCTGCCGTCGAGGTCGAACTCCGTTCGGAGGGTCGGCGCGAAGAGGCCGTACGCGTACCTCGCGAGTCCGTAGGAGACCGCGATCAGCGACAGACCGGCCGCGGTGAGGGTCAGTTCGTGTTTGTACGAAGAAACCATCAGCTCTCCTTCAGGTGTATACCGATCGGTATAGTTCACGAGTGTTCCCGCATTTCGCGCTCAGGTCAACCGATCGGTATACTCGGAGCCATGCTGACCCCAGCCGGCGAGCGTGTCCTGAACGCCGCGAGCGAGCTCTTCTACCGAGAGGGCCTCAACGCGGTGGGTGTCGCGGCGGTGGCCGAAGCCGCCGGTGTCACGAAGAAGACGCTGTACGCGGCCTTCGGGTCGAAGACGGAGCTCACCGTCGCGTACTTGCGGCGTCGTCACGACGTCTGGTGGGCGTACCTCGAAGAGCGGCTGGCCGAAGCCGATCGTCCTCGGGCACTGGTGGTCTTCGACGCCTACATCGAGCACCCGCGGCTCGGGAGTGACCGGGGTTGCGCGTTCCTCAACGCGGCCGCCGAACTGACCGCGGGACATCCCGGCCTCGACGTGATCCGGCGGCACAAGGCGGCGGTCCGGGCCAAGTTCGCCGAACTGATCCGTGAGGACGCCCCCGGCGCGGCCGATCCGGAACGGCTCGCGGAGCAGCTCTTCCTCCTGCTCGAAGGCGCTGTCGCGCACACCGGCATCGACGGGGACGCGCATCGCGTCACGCTCGCGAGGGAGATCGCGGAGATACTCGTGAGGGATACGCGCGAAGCCGGCGCACGCTAGAAAGAGCGCATGCGACTTTTCGGCCCGCTCGTCGACCGCGCGACCTACCGCCGCTGGGTGTATTTCATCCTCGGTGGGGCGCTGAGCGTGCCGTACATCCTCTTCGCCGCCATCGTGGTGCCGTCCTTGCTTCCCCTTGTGGTGACGGTGGAGCGTGGGCTCGTCATCGCGATGATCACCGCCGTCCTGGTGATCGTCGCGTCGTCGTTCATCCCCGCCGTCCGGGTGCTGGAGGGCGCGGCCGTACGGGAACTCCTGGACGATCCCGTCCCCGGGGTGACGTTCGGGCGCGCGACGAACTGGCCCGTCCGCCTGCGGTCGACCGCGATGTTCCTGCTGCACGTGAGCACCGGCTGTGTCATCAGCCTGGCGAGCCTCGTCGTCCCGGTCGCGTTCGGATTCACGATCGCGGCCCCGTTCACCGGCCGGATCGCACTGTCCACCGAGGACCCGATCGAGGTGCCGAGGGGCTGGGCGAGCGCGTGGATCCCCCTGGCGTTCCTGCTCGGCGTCGTCGTGCTCGCCTATGTCGTGTGGGGAGCGGGTGCGGTGCTGACCCGCTGCGCAAAGAGCCTGCTGGGGATCTCGGCCGCGGAGCGGATCGCCCAGCTGGAGAAGCGCACCGAACAACTCGCCGAACGCAACCGGCTCGCGCGCGAACTGCACGACTCGGTCGGGCACGCGCTGAGCGTCGTGACCATCCAGGCCGGGGCCGCGCGCCGGACGCTGCGGTCGGATCCCGATTTCACCGAGCAGGCGCTCACCGCCATCGAGGAATCCGCCCGCGCGGCGTTGGACGATCTCGACCACGTGCTCGGCCTGCTGCGTGACGAGGCATCGTCGCGGACGCCGCAATCAGGTCTCGCGGAGCTGCCCGCGCTGGTCGAAGCGACGCGGCTGGCGGGCGCCGAGGTGTCGGCGGAGGTGCGGGGTGAACCGGCTTCGGTGCCGCCGGTCGTCTCCCGTGAGGCGTACCGGATCCTGCAGGAATGCCTGACGAACGCGCTGCGGCACGCCGGTAAGGTTCCGGTGACGGTCCTCGTCGACGCCGGGACGGAGCTGTTGCGCCTGCGGGTGTCCAACCCGCTCGGCGCCGCGGAGCCGTCACGCGACGGGGGCGGCCGGGGGCTGCGGGGAATGACGGAACGGGTGGAAGTGCTCGGAGGCACGATCACCGCGGGCCGGGCGGACGGATTCTGGAAGGTCGAGGTGGCGGTGCCATGGGGGAATCGGCGATGAGCATCGGGGTGCTGCTGGTCGACGACGAACAGCTCATCCGGGCGGGGCTGCGGGCCATCGTCGCCTCCGAGCCCGACCTGGAGGTCGTGGGCGAAGCGTCCGACGGGGCCGAGGTGCCGGGGCTGGTCTCGCGGTCCCGGCCCGACGTCGTGCTGATGGACGTCCGGATGCCCTCGGTCGACGGTATCCGCGCGACCACGCATCTGATGTCGACCATGGACAATCCGCCGAAGGTGATCGTGGTGACCACCTTCGAGAACGACGACTACGTCTATGACGCCCTGCTCGCCGGGGCGAGCGGCTTCCTGCTGAAGCGCGCCCGGCCCGAGGAGATCGTCGCGGCGATCCGGACGGTCGCGGCGGGGGAGTCGCTGCTGTTCCCGGCCGCGATCCGGCGGCTGGCCGCGCAGCAGGCGAACCGGGGCCCGCGGGACGGTCTCGCCGGCGCCGGGCTCACCGAACGCGAAAGCGAGGTGCTGCGGCTGATGGCGGGTGGACTGTCCAATGTGGAGATCGCGGGCGAGCTGTACCTCGGTGTGCAGACGGTCAAGACGCACGTGGGGAACGTGCTCGCGAAGCTCGGCGCGCGGGACCGGACGCAAGCGGTGATCAAGGCCTACGACACCGGATTCGTCACACCGGCGGGCTGACCGCGGTAGGGTTCCGGAGTGGACACCAACGTCAATCGCCGTCGCCTGCTGGGGCTGGGCACGGTCGCCGCCGCGGGCGCGGTGCTCGGGACGGCGCATCTCGCTCAGGCCGCCGAAGAGTCCGAATCAGACGCTCCCGCCGCCGACGCCTCGGCCGCCGCGCGCCGGATTTCCGCCGTGTACGCCCGGGAAACCGCGAAGGCGGGCGGCACCTGGTCGTCGTATGTCAGCGTCGCGGATTCCGCCGGGAACCTGGTGCCCGCCGTGTCCGAGCGGGCCGACGACGTCGTCGAGGCGTACAGCGTCAACAAGATCGCCGTCGCCACCGCGGTGCTCGACAAGATCGACCGCGGGCTGCTCACCCTGGACCAGCGCGTCGACGTAACGGCCGACATCGTCATCAAGGACACCGACGGTATCTTCGCCCTCGACGGCGCGTACCCGAGTTCGGTGACGCTCGGGCACGCGATGGCCGCGCTGCTGACGCTGTCGGACAACACCGCCGTCCGCCTGTGCGGGCTGGTCTGCCCCGCCGCCGAGCTCAACGAGATCCTGCGCGGCAAGGGATTCGTGCACACCCAGGTCGTTCCGGTGGCGAACCCGAACCGCTTCTTCCTCGGTAAGACGACCCCGGCCGAGATGCATACGCTGCTGCGGAAACTGGTCGGCGGGACGCTGCTTTCGGCGAAGTCGACCGAGTACCTGCTGAACATCCTGCGTTCGCTGAGCGCGTTCACCGACGGCGTCCGGCTCGGCCTGACCTCGGCCGAGCGGCTGCGGGTCGCCACGAAGGCGGGCTGGTTCAACGACGGCCGCAACGAGGCCGGGGTGATGTTCAGCGCGGACGGCAAGCCGGTCCTGACCTATTCGCTGTTCGCCTCCGGTGAGTTCGCGGGCGATCCGGCGGTGAACAAGGACGACTACGCCGCGACGCATCCGGCGTTGCAGGCGCGGGCGAAGCTCGGGAAGACGATGTTCCGTTCGGTCGAGAAGCTGACGGCCGCCGGTGCGCGCACGTACGCGACCGCTCCGTATCGGGCGACCAACGGCGGCTGAAGGGCGCTGGAGTCGGTGCTCATGTCGCGAAAGCCACTTTCGGGACATCAGACGTCGCGAAAGTGGCTTTCGCGACGTGCTGTGCCGGCACCGAGGCGACGTCGCATCACGATCGACCTCTGGAGCCACCCGCCGACGTTGCGAAAGCCACTTTCACAACGTTGGCGGTTGCGAAAGTGGCTTTCACAACACGCCTGATCCCTCAACAGGTCGCTATGAGTTCAGCTACCCCAGGGCGGCGAGGATCAGCGCGGCCATCGCGGCCGGATCCCCGTTTTCCGGGCGCAGCACCAGATCCGGGCTCTCCGGCTGCTCGTAGGGAGCGTCGACCCCGGTGAACCCGCTGATCTCGCCGGCCCGCGCCTTCGCGTACATCCCCTTGGGGTCGCGGTCCTCGCAGACTTCGAGCGGCGTGTCGACGAAGACTTCGAGGAACGGCAACCCGGCCGCCTCATGTGCGGCGCGGGCGAGTTCGCGGTCGGCTCGGTACGGGCTGATCAGGGAGACCACCGACACCACCCCGGCGTCGGCGAACAGCTTGGCGACCTCGGCGACGCGGCGGACGTTCTCGGCGCGATCGGCGGGGCTGAAACCGAGGTTCCCGTTCAGCCCGTGCCGGAGGTTGTCGCCGTCCAGCAGGTACGCGGGCCTGCCGGAGGCGACCAGCCGCCGCTCCAGTTCCACTGCCACGCTCGACTTCCCGGACGCGGACAGCCCGGTGAGCCAGACGGTGAGCCCCCGTGTCGCTCGCTCCGCCCTGCTGACCGCGGCGGTGTGCCAGACGACGTTCGACGCGGTCACGCTCGGGCCGGTGATCATTCCCGCCGCGACCGTCGCCCCGGAGTGCTCGTCGACGAGGAGGAAGCCGCCGGTGGAGCGGTTGCGGCGGTAGGAATCGAACAGCAGCGGTTGCCGCGCGCGCAGCCGGATCCGGCCGATTTCGTTGAGGGACAACGACTTCGCGGTCTCGTCACGGTGCAGGGTGGTGACGTCGAGCCGGTAGTCCAGCTCGCGGATCTCGGCCTTGGTCTCCCTGGTGGTGTGCCGCACGACGTAGGTGGAGCCGGGTGTCAGTGAGCTTTGCTCGGAGAACCAGCACACCATCGCGTCGACGTCCCTGCTGGTGTGGGGCCGGTTTCCGGGGCGGCAGATCAGGTCACCGCGGCCGAGGTCGAGATCGTCTTCGAGTTCGATCGTGACGGCCTGTGAGGCGAAGGCTTCGGTGACCGTGGTGCCACCCGGGCCCCAGATCGCGCGCACCGTCGTGGTGAAACCGGACGGCAACACGGCGACCTCGTCGCCGGGCTTGAACACCCCTCCCGCGACGGTGCCCGCATAGCCCCGGAAGTCACGGCTGTGCTCCCGGATCACGTACTGGACGGGGAATCGCGCGTCGATGAGGTTGCGATCCGAGGCGACATGCACTTGTTCGAGATGGTGCAGCAGGGAAGTTCCTTCGTACCAAGGCATACTGGTGCCGCGGTGTACGACATTGTCACCGTGCAGTGCCGACATCGGCACGAAGGTGAGGTCGTGCACCTGGAGTTTCATGGCGAAGCGGCGGAACTCCTCGCGGATCTCTTCGAAGCGTTCCTGGGACCAGCCGACCAGGTCCATTTTGTTGACACAAAGCACCAGATGCGGGATCCCCAGCAGGCTGGCCAGGAACGCGTGCCGTCGTGACTGTTCGAGCACGCCTTTGCGGGCGTCGATCAGGATCAGCGCCAGATCCGCGGTGGACGCGCCGGTGACCATGTTCCGGGTGTACTGCACGTGTCCCGGCGTGTCGGCGATGATGAATTTCCGCCGGGGCGTGGCGAAGTAGCGGTGGGCGACGTCGATGGTGATGCCTTGTTCGCGTTCCGCGCGGAGACCGTCGGTCAGCAGCGCCAGGTTCGGGTACGCCTCGCCGCGGTCGCGGCCGGCACGTTCGATGGCTTCGAGCTGGTCGGTGAACACCGTCTTCGAATCGAACAGCAGACGGCCGATCAGGGTCGACTTCCCGTCGTCGACACTGCCCGCGGTCGCTAGGCGGACCAGCGAAGCGCTCATCAGAAGTAGCCTTCCTTCTTCCGGTCTTCCATGCCCGCCTCGGAGATCCGGTCGTCGGCGCGGGTGGCGCCGCGTTCGGTGAGCCTGCTGACCGCCACCTCGGCGACCACCTCGCCGGGCGACGTCGCCGTCGACTCGACGCAGCCGGTGCAGGTCGCGTCGCCGACGGTGCGGAAGCGAACTGTTGCCTCGTAAGGACTTTCGCCTTCGTTCAAGGTGAGGAACCGGGTGTGCGCGAGCAGCATGCCGTCCCGCTGGACGACCGGGCGCCGGTGCGAGTAGTAGATCGACGGCAGGTCGACGTTCTCGGCTTCGATGTACTGCCAGATGTCGAGTTCGGTCCAGTTCGACAGCGGGAAGACGCGGATGTGCTCGCCCTTGCGGTGCCTGCCGTTGTAGAGGTCCCAGAGCTCCGGCCGCTGATTGCGCGGGTCCCATTGGCCGAACTCGTCGCGGAAGCTGAACACGCGCTCCTTCGCGCGGGCCTTCTCCTCGTCGCGCCGCGCTCCGCCGAACACGGCGTCGAAGGAATGCTCGCGGATCCCGCGGAGCAGGGCGGCGGTCTGGAGACGGTTGCGGCCGGCCTTCGGGTCTTCGACGACCCGGCCCGCGTCGATGTCGTCCTGGACGCTGGAGACGACGAGCCTGAGCCCGTACGCGCCGACGGTGCGATCACGGAACTCGATGACCTCGTCGAAGTTGTGGCCGGTGTCGACATGCATCACCGGGAACGGCGGCGGCGACGGCCAGAACGCCTTGGCCGCCACGTGGAGCATCACCATCGAGTCCTTGCCGCCGGAGAACAGCAGGACCGGCCGTTCGAAGGTCGCCGCGACCTCGCGGAAGATGTGCACGGCTTCGGCTTCCAGTGCTTCGAGATGGGTGAGCTCGTATGCCGGGGACGCCATCGTGACCTCCGTGGTTCGAGATCAGAAAAGTAGAACAAGTTCTTGTGCTTGGTCAAGGGCTGGGGGACGCTGTCGGCATGGACCTGGTCGCGCTCGAAGAGATCCGTCGCCTCAAAGCCCGCTACCTCCGCTGCCTCGACCTCAAGCTGTGGGACGAGATGGCCGAGACCCTGACCGCCGACGCGCACGCGCGCTACGGCACGCCGTCGTACGGCAAACCGCTGACCTTCGAAAGCCGCGAAGCGATCGTCGAGTTCTTTCGGAACGCCGTCGGCCCCGGTATCACCACGGTGCACTTCGCCGGGCAGCCGGAGATCGACGTCGACGGCGACACCGCGACGGGCACCTGGCTGATGCGGGACAAGGTGATCGTGCCCGAGCACCGGGTGATCATCGAGGGCGCGGCGTACTACGAGGACACCTACCGGCGGGTGGACGGCGTGTGGCTGACCGCCTCGACCCAGTACGACCGGCTGTACGAAACGATGATGTCGATGGACGACGTGCCGAGCCTGAAGCTGACCGCGAACCGGTGGGCTTCCTGACCCCCGCATTTCGTCCTCTAAATGCGGCGGCGGGGCGGGCTCGCCTGTCCTGAAGGGCACCTTTGAGACGTTGGACGTCCCGAAGGTGCCCTTCGCGACGCTCGCATTTAGAGGCCTAAACGCGGGGGTGCCGGCCGCCGGATTCGGCGGTGACGGCATCGGCGGTGGCGACCAGCGCCGCGCCCCGCCGCGCGATCTCCGCGCCGGTGATCGGTTCGCCGACCGAAAGCGTGAGCACGAGTTCCTGCCGTCCTGAAGCGTCGAACGTCGGCGCGGCGAGCAGGCTCACCGCGTGCTTGCGGCGCGGCTCCAGATCGGCGCCGAGGTAGACGCGCTCGCCGAGGCTCGATACGAGTTCTCCCACCAGACCCCGCACTTCCGGCGGGAGTTCCTCCGCGCCGACGCCCGCCATGAGCGCGTAGAGCCGGCGGCCCGCGGAAGTCAGGCTCTCGACCAGGTAACCGTGCTCCCGGCATTCGGCGACGACGCGGCGAAGGTGTGCTTCGTCCAGCCGCACCGGAACCGCCGGCGGTTTGGCGAGCCACGCGTCGAACGCCGCGTCGGAATCCCACAGCACGTACATCAGGCCCACCGGCGGCGCGAACGGGTAGGTCTCGCCCAGTTTGATCCGGCCGGGACCGGCGCTCTGCAGCATCAGGATCCGGTCGCCGACCACGGCCGACGCCGTGCACGTGGCGCCGTATCGCCTGCTCAGCTCCTCCAGATGACGTCGCGCGACCTCGCTCGCGCCGAAGCCTTCACTCGCGACGCGGCCGGCGGCGACCATCGCAGGGCCGAGCCGGTACGTGACCGGCTGAGGATCCCGGACCAGGTAGCCGCCCGCCGTCAGTTCGGTGACGATGCCGAGACAGGTCGGTTTGGCCAGGTCCAGCTCGCGGGCGAGTTCCGACAGGCCGAAGCGGCGGCCTGGGTGCGCGGCGAAGAAGTCGAGCAGCCGCACGACTCGCTCGGTGGGCGGGGAGTGCCGGGGCATTGACCCATCCTTAGAACGCGTTCTAGTCTGATGGCGCGAAGAACGTACCAAGCCGGTACGTATTTGTACCAGTATGAGGAGTCGCCGGTGCTCACTCAACCGTTCGCGGACGCGATCGTCGAAGCCGAGAAGATCATCGCCGAGGCGCCGCACATCCGGACCGAACAGGATCTGGTCGAGGGGTACGACTACCTCGCCGGCAGCATCCGCGCGTCCCTGCAGATGGCGTGGGCCTACGAACGGGATTATCCGTTCTTCACCCAGTCCACCGGGCCGTACACGAAGATGGGCCTCGACAACCCGGACACGCTGTACTTCAACGCGAACATCCGCGAGGACCGCGAATACGTCGTCACCGGGACGCGGGGGAGCACGGCCGACGTCAGTTTCCAGGTCCTCAACGGCGACTACTCGCCCGTCGAGGTGCCGGACAGCCTCGCCGCCTTCGACGACCGCGAGATCGAGATCGCCGAGGACGGCTCGTTCGAACTCCGCTTCGGGCCGGCGAAACCCGACCCCGGCCCCAACTATTTCGTGCTCGGCCCGGGTTCGTCGATGCTCGTGGTGCGTGAGGTCTACAGCGACTGGGCCACCGAGCGCCGCGGCACGATCCAGATCCAGTGCGCCGACACCGCGGGTGGCGCGCCGGAGCCACTCACCCGCGACGGGCTGGCCAAACGCTACGGCGTGACCGGCAAGATCCTGCTGAGCAGGCTCCGCACCTTCCTCGCCTTCCCGAAATGGTTCTACCTGAACCTGCCGGTGAACACGATGACCGAGCCGCGGCCGACGCCGGGCGGCCTGACCACGCAGTACTCCTCGGCCGGGCACTACGAACTCGGCGACGAAGAGGTCATGATCGTGACGGTGCCGCGTTCGGACGCGCCGTACCAGGGCATCCAGCTCGGCAGCGTCTGGTATCTCTCGCTGGACTACATCAACCATCAGACGAGCCTCACCGCCGACCAGGCGCGGGTCGACCCGGACGGCAAGATCCGCTTCGTGATCAGCGAACGCGACCCCGGCCTGGCGAACTGGCTCGAACGCACCGGACACGACCGCGGTTACGTCCAGATCCGGTGGCAGCGCCTGTCCCGCGCGCTGGAGAAGGCCGACGGTCCCGAGGTCGAGGTGGTGAAGTTCGGCGAACTCGCCGACCGGTTGCCCTTCTACGACGAGGCGCGCGTGACCCCACAAGAGTGGGCGGACCGGATCTCGGCCCGTCAGCAGGCGGTCGCGGCGAGGATGCTGGGATGACGGATCTCTTGCGGGACAAGGTGGTCGTGGTCTCCGGTGTCGGTCCCGGGCTCGGCCGCTCCATCGCCACGCGCTGTGCCGCGGCGGGCGCCGACGTCGTCCTCGCCGCCCGCACCGAATCCCGGCTCGCCGAGGTCGCGAAGGAGGTCGACGCGCTCGGCCGCCGCGCGGTCACCGTGCCCACCGACATCACCGACGACACTTCGGCCGCGAACCTCACCGAGGCCGCGCTGGAGGCGTTCGGCCGGGTGGACGCCTTGGTGAACAACGCTTTCGCCATCCCGCCGATCATGGATCTCGCCGACGTCGACCTCGCCGACGTGCGAGCGGGCTTCGAGACCAACGTGCTCGCCGCGCTTCGGCTCACGCGCCTGTTCACGCCCGCGCTCGCCGAAAGCGGCGGTTCGGTGGTGATGATCAATTCGGCCGTGTTGCGGCATTCCCGGCGGACGTTCGGCGCCTACAAGATGGCGAAGGCGAGCCTGCTCGCGCTCGCCCAGAGCCTCGCCTCGGAACTCGGGCCGCGCGGGATCCGGGTCAATTCCGTGGCTCCCGGCTACATCTGGGCGGACTCGCTGAAGTGGTACTTCGCTTACCTGGCCAAGGAACGCGGGGTGCCGCCGGAGCAGGTGTACGCCGAGACGGCGGAGACGATCGACCTGCGCCGCCTGCCGGAACCGGACGAGATCGCCGACACCGTCGTGTTCCTGGCCTCGTCGCTCGCCCGGTGTGTCACCGGCCAGTGCCTCGATGTCAACGCCGGCGAATACCACCACTGAGAGGGAGAACATGCTGCCAGGGCGCGAAAACGTCGGCACCGTGGAGGATCTGCACGCGTCGGCGGCGAAACTCACCGGGTTGGACGACTTCGGCGGCGACGATCATCTCGAAGGTCTCCGCGTGCTGCTGGATTCGTACGCCGGTGAGGCGGGTCTGACCCCGTACGGCAACAAGATCCATCGCGCGTTCCTGCGCGGCGCACTGGTGGCGAGGTCGTTGAGCGAGGCCTCGTGGAAGCAGAATCCGGAATACGCCGAGGTTCCCATCGAGCGGCCGATCTTCGTCACCGGCCTGCCGCGCACGGGGACCACGGCACTGCACCGGCTGCTCACCGAGGACCCGGCGCATCAGGGGCTGGAAGTCTGGCTGACCGAGGTGCCGCAACCGCGTCCGCCGCGCGAGACCTGGGCGGAGAATCCGGTCTTCCAAGGGATCCAAGCGGGTTACGAGAAGCACCACGTCGAACATCCCGAGTTCATGGGCCTGCACCACATGTCCGCCGACCAGGTCGAGGAATGCTGGCAGCTCCTGCGGCAGTCGCTGAAATCGGTGTCCTACGAATGTCTCGCGCACGTGCCCTCGTACTCGCGCTGGCTGGACGGGCAGAGCTGGACCGACGCCTATCGCCGGCATCGGCGCAACCTGCAGCTCATCGGCCTGCCGGACGCCGGACGCCGCTGGGTGCTCAAGAACCCGAGCCATCTCTTCGCGCTCGACGCGCTGCTGGAGGTGTATCCGGACGCGCTGATCGTCCAGACCCATCGCGCGCCGAGCACGATCGTCGCGTCGGTGTGCAGCCTGAACGAGCAGGCTTCGGCGGGCTGGTCCGACGTCTTCCGCGGCGACGTGATCGGCCGCAACCAGCTGGATCTTTGGGCGCGCGGTGCGGAAAAGTCTTTGGAGGCAAGGAAACGCCACGATCCGGCGCAGTTCTGCGATGTCCGGTACGAGGATTTCGTCGCCGACCCGATCGGCACGGTCGAGGGCGTCTACCGGCATTTCGGGCTGCCGCTGAGCGACGTCGCCCGGGACGCGATGACCGTGGTGCACGCCGAAAGCCGGTCCGGGGAAAGGAAACCCGTGCATCGGTACGACCTCGCGAACTTCGGGCTCACCGCCGGCGAGGTCGACGAACGCTTCTCGGCCTACCGCGCCGCCTACGATCTCTGAAAACCACGAAATGCGGGGTCAGAAGCCGGCGGCGGCGCGTTGCGAGGGGAGGCCGCGCGTCGTGATCCCGCGCAGGACCTCGACCCGGTCCGAACCCGGCCGCCCGAGCACCCAGCTCGACCCGGGGACCTCCTTGGCGCGTTTCTTCAGCGGCGCCAGGAGCCGGGACGCGTCCTTGTAGGACCGGATCGCGCCGTGCCCGCACACCAGGGTCGCCAGCGAAACCGTCACCGGCAGCCCGTCGGCCGACCACGCCGTGTCCAGCAGCGCGGCGGCGACCGTGCCGATCTCGTCGACGTCGCAGGCGATCAGGAAATCGTCCCCGCCGACGTGGCTGACACGCATCCGGCGCAGCCGGGCCTCCAGATCGGTGAGGGTCCGGCCGAGCGCACGGATCAGGTCGTCGCCCGCGGCGAACCCCGCGGTGTCGTTCACCGTCTTGAACGAGTCGACGTCCAGCCAGGCCGCGACGAACGGCTCCCGCGCGTTGATCCGGCGGTCGACGTCCCTGGCGACGGCGTCACTGCCGGGCAGGCGGGTCAGCGGGCTCAGCGAGACCGCCTCCTCGACCTTCGCCTCCGCGACCCCGCGGACGACCTCGTTCACCAGTACCACGCCGACACACCGGCCGCGGTCGTCGACCACCACGACGTCGTCACCGGTCCGGCCCCAGTCCGCGTCGGTGACCAGTTCGAGGAATTCGAGCGCGCTCGCGTCGGCGTGGATCGTGTGCGGCCGGTCGGCGAGCCGCGACGCCGGCCGCTTGGCGTGCAGCGCGTGACCGTACAACCCGGTGACCGCGACCAGGAACCGCGTCCGGTCGATCGACCACTGTGGACGGTGCCGGTCGTCGATGCCGACGATGCCGCTCGGCCCGTCGGCGGCGGCCAGCACCTCGCGTACGTCGTCACACGTCGCGTCTTCCGGCAGCGTGGTCGCGGGCCGGAGGAAGTCGCCGACGCGGCGCGCGCGGGCGGTGCCGGGGATGAACGGCCCTGGCGCGTCCGGCGCGGGAAGCGGCGCGTGGTCGCCGTCCGGCGGGGCGAGCAGGTTGCCCTGCGCGATCCGCACGCCGAGCCGTCGCGCGGACTCCAGCTGCTCCGTGGTTTCGAGACCGGTGGCGACCAGACGGTTGTCGGTGCGCGACGCGAAGTGCAGTACCGCCTCGACCACCGCGACGGCGGCCGGGTCGTGCGGCAGGCCGCGCAGCACGCTGCGGTCCAGTTTCACCAGGTCGACGGGCGCCGAAGCGAGCAGCGTGAGCGGGAGGTCGCCGCGGCCGAGGCCGTCGAGCGCGAGCCGGAACCCGACTTCGGTCAGCCGTCGCATGCCCGTGAGCAGCAGGTCGGCGGGGATCTGCGTGAACGGCGGCCCGATCTCCAGCACGACGTCCCTGGTCCGGCGGCCCGCCAGGCTGAGCGCGTCGGTCAGGGGGTCGAACTGTGACGGCGGCGCCGCCACCGTCCGCGCGGACAGGTTCAGGTGCAGGGGGAGGGTGGACTGCGGTTCGCGCAGCTGCCGGACGGCCTCGGCGGCCAGGCCGACGTCGACCTCGGCCAGCCTGCCGCTGCGCCGGGCGTCGGCGAGCAGTTCGTGGGCGGTGCCGCGGCCTGGCCGGGCCAAGGCTTCGAACGCGACGACGCCACCGGTGTGCAGGCTGTACAACGGCTGGTAAGCGAAGCGGACAGCGATCTGCAACGTCACAAGCGAATGTTCGCGGGTGGCGGCACGAAACGAAATACGTGTCAACTGATGTTCATCGTGAAGGCACCTGGGTTACCTAGAACGGCGTAACGCACGCCACCCGATCAGGTGTTTTCTTACTGGCCATGGTGACAACCGGAAAAGCGCCGACATTGCTTCGGTGGTACCCGAAATATCTTCGCGACCGCTGGTGAATGCCCGCTGATGCGCGATGGGCAAGGTGAAGAACCGATCGAAGAACACCGGGACCAGTTCGGGCGGCATCCCGCACAACGCGCGCAGGCCATGCCGTCGCAATCCGTGCACGGCGCGTGCCGAAGACGGCCACAGCGCGCGGTGCGCGGCCGACGCCGCCGCGGCGGGCCCTCGATCCCAAGTCTGGGCCACGGCGTCGGCCACCGGTTCCGCGAGCCGGATCGACGTCGCGACGCTGTACCCGGTCGCCGGATGCACCAGCGCGCCGGCGGCCCCGAACGGCACGGTCCGGCCGCGGCGGGGCACCGGTACGTCGAGCACGATCCGGACGCGCTCCTCGCGCCCGCGCGACGTCAGACCGACGGCACTCAGCCGGGCTCGCAGCCGCGCCGCCAGAACGTCGGTCGGCAGGCCCGGCCTGCGGGCCAGCGAGGTCTCCTCGACCAGGACGGTGCCGTCGCCGAGCGGCAGGACGTACAGGAATCCGGACTCGGCCTCCCGCCAGTCCATGAACACGGCGGTGTCCGGAGCGTCGACCAGGCGCAGCGCGTCCTCGGCCGGGAGGACGGCGCCGAACGCCGTCTGCTCGTACCGGACGCCTCGCGGCCGGGCACCGGACGCGTCGACGTACAGGCCGGTCGCGAGGGTTCGTCCGTCCTCGAGACGCACCGACGAACCCTGCCCGCCGTGGTCCACGCCGGCCACCGTCCCGGCGACGACGTCGTAACCGCGGTCGAGCCACCGGCGCAGGCCGTCGTTGTTAAGCACCAGATACTGCCGATCGAGCACGTGCGGCCGGGTACCGAAGGCGAGCGTGGTCGAAGGCGCGCACGCGACGGCGCTCCCGGGCAGCGCGGGCAGTTCGTCGGCGAACAACCCGTAGGTCGCCCGCCAGCGCCGTCCTGGCGCCGGGTCGACGAGGATCGTCTCCAGGCCGCGCCGGGCGCAGGCACGCGCGAGCGCCCGCCCCGCCGGGCCGCCACCCGCGATCACCACGTCCGTCACCTGCGCAGTGTCTCAGAGCGCCTTCTCGGATTTCGGTAGCCGGCCCGCGGCAGCGGCAGGCCTGACCCGGTTCCCAGCTCGGGCTCTTGCGTCTTGTTGGCCGACAGTCGGATGTCAGTGGCCCTGTCATGGCCGGATTCCGTATGCGAGATGATCCGGTCATGCAGATCTCTGGACAGCCGATCCCGATCGACTGGGACGCTGTCCAATCGTGGCTTGGGTTGACTCTGCCCGCTGATTACAAAGCGTTGGCTGCCCATGGTCCGTTGGACATCGGCGAGTTCGTCTGGCTTCATGTGCCGTGCTCACAGCCTGATCGGTTCGACTATGGTGACTGGCTGTCTGACACCCATAGGTCGGCCCGGCGGTCGTCGCGAGACAAGGGAATCGAGGTACCTCAGTTCCACCCGGAACCGGGCGGCCTGTTTGCGTGGGGAACGACCCGCGCGTCGCAGGACCTGTTCTGGGACACCTCTGCTTCGTCGGATCCCGACCTGTGGCCGGTCGTCGTGTTCGACCGTCACAACCACACCGATCCGTGGGTCTACTGCGGGATGCCATTGGCGGACCTGCTCGACGTGATCGTCGGGGAGGGGTTGCAACTGCACGGCGGTCGACTGCTGGGTCCATTGTCGGCGACTGCGCGGCGGACAGCTTTCCTCGCCGATGCGGTCGCCTGGGCGCCGCCTTCGCCACCTCCGCCCGAGGACCTACGCCGCCGCGCTGCTGTCACCACCGGGACCGGTCTGGACGCTCTGGTTCAGCTTGTGCCTCCACCGGACACGCCGTATCTGGGCAGCCGCACCTGGGAGGAACTGTTCGGTGAGCTCGGTACCCCGCTGCCGTCGAACTACGTGACGCTCATGAGTCACTACGGCGCCGGAGCCTGGGGCGAGTTCCTCCGGTTCTACACACCGCTGGACCCCGCCAAATACCCCAGACACGCGACCGACTACCTCGATGGATACCGCCGGAGACGGGAGAACTTCCCGGCATCCTATTCCTATACCGTCTGGCCGGAGGTCGGCGGTTTTCTCCCATTCGCCGAATCCATCGACTGTGATGTCCTCGGCTGGATGACAGCGGGTGACCCAGACGAATGGCCGCTGGCCATCGCGCCACGGCATGCCCACGAAGGCCCACCCCTGCCGTACGGGCTGATAACGACATTGCTGGAGTGGTTACGCGGCAACTACAGCACCGAAGGCCTGGCAGGGTTGGACGAAGACGACGACGTGCTCGAGTTCGCTGTGTTCGAACCGTGGACCAACGAGTCATACTGGTGAGTCACGGTCGCGCTTGGGGTTGACACAGGAGAGGGTGGCTGCCGAGGGGCCGCCGACGTTGGCTCCGGATGACACCCTTGACATCTCGTCATGCGGCGCCGACGGATACGGTGTCACGCATGGAACAGACGGACCCGAGGACGTGGCGGCGCGATCCGGAGAGCGAGAGCGCCGGGTTCACCGACCTCGCCACGAGCCCGTTCCGGATCGACCGCGACCGGATCGCCGCGTCGCCGTTCTTCGCCAGGCTCGGCGGGGTGACGCAGGTGGTCAGCGCCGGCGGTTCCGGCCTGCTGCACAACCGGCTCACGCACAGCCTCAAGGTCGCGCAGGTCGCGCGCGCCATCGCCGAGCGGATCAACGCGAGCAGCGATTCCGCCGAGCTCGCCGCGAAACTGGGCGGCTGCGATCCGGACGTCGCCGAGGCCGCGTCGCTCGCGCACGATCTGGGACATCCGCCCTTCGGGCACCTCGGCGAGCAGACTTTGGACCGGATCGCCCGCCACCGCTTCGGCCTCGCCGACGGTTTCGAAGGCAACGCGCAGTCGTTCCGGATCATCACCACCACCGACGTGCGCGGCCCGTCCGCCTCCGGGCTCGACCTCACCACGGCGGTGCGCGCCGCGGTGCTGAAGTACCCGTGGGCGCGGCTGCACGTGCCCGACCCGCATCCGACGTCGATGCCCGTCCAGCCGCGCGGCGCGGCCGAGCCCGCCGACGCCCCCGGCACTGGCGCGAGCAAGTTCTCCGCCTACAGCACCGAACTCGACGACTTCACCCAGGCGCGTGCCCCGTTCGACGGCCGGATCGAACCTTGGCAGCAGACCGTCGAAGCGTCCGTGATGGACACCGCCGACGACATCGCCTACGCCATCCACGATCTCCAGGACTTCCACCGGATCGGGGTCCTGCAGCACGCGCCGGTCGCCGCCGAGTTCTCCGGCTGGGTCGACCACGCGCTGGAACTGGCCGCGCTGGACGACGCGACCTTGACCGCCGAACGGCGGCTGCCCGGCCGCTCGCTGGAACGGCTGCGCCGCCGCATGCACGCCAAGGACGGCTGGATCGTCGACGACGACGCCTTCACCAGCGCCGTCGCCCGTGTCCGCGCCGAACTCGTCGACGGCCTGCTCGCCACCGGGTTCGACGGGTCCATCGAGGCCGAACAGGCCACCGCCGCCTTCTCCGCGAAATGGACCGCGCGGCTCGTCGACGGTGTCCAGGTGGTGGCTTCACCGTCGACCCGGACGGGGCATCTCACGCTGCGTCCCGCCCAGTGGCACGAGGTGCAGGTGCTGAAATTCGTGCACCGGCGGTTCGTGCTGCTGCGCCCGGAACTCGCGCTGCACCAACGAGGACAGGCGAGCCTGGTGACCACGCTGGTCGACGCGCTCGACGCGTGGCTGCTCGATCGCGACGAGTTCTACCGGCTCCCGCGACGGTTGCACGACCTGGTGGAATTGGCCCAGTCCGAATTCTCCGCGCTGGCGCGGACGTCGCCGGAACTGCTCATCGGAGCGACCGGGGAACCGGTCACCGGTGCCGACGCCGTCCGCGGTCTGGCGCGCGGGCGGGCGGTCGTCGACTTCGTGGCTTCGCTGACGGACAAGCAGGCGGTGACCCTTATGGACGGCTTGTCCGGTCGTGCTTCCCAGCCCTGGTCGGACTCGTTCGTCCTGTGACGACACGATTACCCTGAACGGCCCACGGCCTGCGGCCGAATCCGGAAAATACCCATCCGACGTCACCCGAACGGCGCCTGCCGCCGGTGCACGCCCGGTACTTAGCTTGATCGAGCCGGTGATCGCCGGCGTCGGTCAGCGTGAGTCGGGGCACGCGCCTAGGAATCGGAGGCGCACGTGCGTCCAACCCGTTCTAGCAGGAGAAGAAGAACGATCCTGACCGCGGGCACCGCTGCCCTCGTCACCGCGCTCGGCCTGGTGAGCCCGCCCGGCGCGGCGGCGGAAAACGGATCCCCGGACGCGTTCTCGGCGAACACCGTCCGGCAGATCGAGGCACTGCAGTCGATCAAGAAGAGCCAGAACGCCGGCGAGTCCAAAGTGGACAGCAGGCTGCTCGTCGAACAGAAACTCCGCGCGCAGCGGATGTCGGCCTCCGCGGTTCCCGCACTGGGGTCTGGGGCGAATGTCTCCGCGGCCGGCACCGTACTCGTGGACGTCCGTGGCCAGGTCTCGGAAGAACTCCTCAAGGGACTGCGTGAATCCGGTGCGGGGATTCGCGCGGTGTCGCAGCGGTACGGCAGCGTGCGCGCCGAGGTTCCGCTGAACGCGGTCCCGGCGATCGCGGCCCGCGCCGACGTCAAGAAGGTCGAGACCGCCAACGAGGCGTTCACCGCCCGCCAGCTCGCCGAACCCGCCGTCGCGGGCAAGCGCGAAAGCAAGGAAGAGAAGGCCGCCCGGATCGCGGACGAGCTGAAGAAGGCCGTCGACGCCAAGGCGCAGCCGGGTATCGCGGCCGGACCGGTCAACAGCGAGGGCGATCGCGCGCACAACGCCGACACCGCGCGCCAGCAGTTCGGCGTCACCGGCGTCGGCACGAAGATCTGCGCGCTGTCCGACGGTATCGACTCGCTCGCGACCTCGCAGGCACGCGGCGAACTCCCGGCGGGCATCGACGTGATCCCGGGCCAGGAAGGAGACGGCGACGAGGGCACCGCGATGCTCGAGATCATCCACGATCTCGCGCCGAACGCGTCGCTCGGTTTCGCCAGCGCGTTCAACTCCGACGCCAGTTTCGCCGACAACATCCGCAAACTTCGGTTCGACGCGGGCTGCGACGTCATCGTCGACGATGTCCTGTATTTCAAGGAATCGCCGTTCCAGGACTGGATCATCGCCCAGGCCGTGAACGACGTGACCGCCGACGGCGCGCTGTACTTCTCCTCGGCCGGTAACGAGGGCAACGTCACCGACGGCACTTCCGGCCACTGGGAAGGCGACTTCGTCGACTCTGGCAAGGGCGTCGGCAAATTCGCCGGTACCGCGCACAACTTCGCCGGTGCCGCGGGCAACCAGATCTTCGAGCCGATTTCGGACGCCTCCTCGGCGCGGATCCCGGTCACGCTGTTCTGGTCGGACCCGCTGGGCGCGTCGAACAACGACTACGACCTGTATCTGCTGAACGCGGCGGGCAACGTCGTGGACTTCAGCCAGGACAACCAGACCGGCACGCAGGACGCCTACGAGCGGGTGGACACGCCCGCCGCCGGCGGAACCGGGCTGCGTCTGGCCATCGTCAAATTCTCCGGTGAAGGCCGCTATCTGTCGCTGTCCGCGTTGCGCGGCCGGTTCTCCGACTCGGCCGACGGCCTCAAGGCCTACACCAGCCCCGGCGTGACCGTCGGCCACTCGGCCGCGCGGGACGCGTTCAGCGTCGCGGCGGCACCGGCGGCCAAGGCGTTCCCCCGTGCCCTCGAACCGGGCGACCCGGCCAACCCGGCCGGTCCGTTCCCCGGCGCGTTCGGCGCGGCCACGAAGGTCGAACGGTTCACTTCGGACGGTCCGCGGCGGATGTTCTACCAGGCCGACGGCACGCCGATCACCCCGGGCAACGTGTCCGCGACCGGTGGTGAGGTCCGCGCGAAGCCGGACATCACCGCGGCCGACGGCGTCTCCACCAGCGTCACCGGCTTCACCACGTTCTACGGCACTTCGGCCGCCGCGCCGCACGCCGCCGCGATCGCGGGCCTGGTGCTCTCGGGCAACCCGGGGCTGCCCCCGGCCGACGTGCGCGAGGCGCTGGTCAACACCGCCGTCGACATCCTCGCCCCCGGCCGCGACAACTCCAGCGGCGCGGGTGTCATCCTGGCCGACAAGGTGCTCGCCTACACCGGCGCCAGCCCGCAGCCGCTCGCGTCCGCGGGCCAGCCGACGGTCACCCCGGCCGACGGCGGCTCCGCGCTCGACCCGGGCGACACCGCCAAGGTCACCCTTCCGGTGACCAACCGCGGCGACGGCACCGCGACGTCCACCAGCGTCGTGCTCTCCAGCCCGACCCCCGGTGTCACGGTGGCGCCGCGGTCGAAGTCGTACGGCACGATCAGCCCCGGGCAGACCGGCGTGAACGACTTCACCATCACCGTTCCCGCCACGCAGGAACTCGGGGTGCCGGTGGTGCTGAACGCGCGCGTGACCTTCGCGGGTTCGTACTCGCCGACGACGTCCACGTTCTCGCTGCCGGTCGGCACCCCGTCGCCGGTGTCGCGGGACTTCGCCTACGTCGGTGACGCCGTGGCGATCCCGGACAGCGACCCGACCGGCGTGACCGTGCCGATCACGGTGAGCGGGGTCGGGCGCGCGTCGAAGCTGACGTTCTCGGTGGACGGCGCGACCTGCAGCACCGACCAGACCTCGGCGACGGTGGGCATCAACCACTCGTACGTCGGTGACCTGGTCGGCACGCTGACGTCGCCCTCGGGCGCGAAGGCGACGGTGTTCCAGCGCAGCGGCGGCTCGGGGAACAACCTGTGCCAGGTCGTCTTCGCCGACACCGCGGCCGCCGCGTTCAGTTCGGTGAGCGCGGCGAACGCGCCGTTCACCGGCACCTACAAGCCGGCACAGGCGCTCGGCGGCCTGGCCGCCGGTGCCGCCGACGGCACCTGGAAGTTCACCGCGGTGGACGTCGCCGGTGGCGACACCGGGTCGATCCGCGCGGTCTCCTTGCACATCAACGGTTTCGTTCAGCCCGGCGTGGCTGAGCGGCCCGCGGGTGTCGGGAAGTCGGTGGGGCGGGGGCCGGTGAAGCCGGTCTAGTCCTCTCGGTCTGCGCGTGAAGGCCCCCTTCGCTCGGCTGAGTCGAGGGAAGGGGGCCTTCACGCGGGTTGGGGGCGTTGCGAAAGCCACTTTCGCAACCTTTAACGTTGCGAAAGTGGCTTTCGCAACGCCCGCACGCGCCTGCCGGTGCCGCGGAACGGCGACAGCCGCACGGGCAGGGCCTCCCGGCATGCCAGGCGGGTCGGGGCCGGGTCGCGAAAGCCACTTTCGCGACGTCAGATGTCCCGAAAGTGGCTTTCGCGACATGGCCGATGCCCCCCAGCCGCATCACCGTCCACAGCCAGGGACGTCGCCGCGAAACGGCTACGACCGATCCACCTGCCGATCCGCGCCGCGCCCCGTACGTTGAACCCATGGCGAGGGAGCGGCAGGTGGCAGGCGGAGGACGGGCGGTCGAAATCGCGCCGGATCGCCTCGAAGGCTGGTACGCCCGTTTCGCCGTCCGCAACGATGGCGTCCGCCTCACAGAACACAAGGCGGACACCGTCACCGTCGTCGCGGGCAACGGCGTGGTGGCCGTCGCGACCGTCCCTTTCGGACCGCTGAACGCCGAAGGAACCGTGCCGGGTCTCGCCGTCGGCCCCCTCATCGAACACGCGCTGATCTCGCGGAGGATCGCGCTCCTGCTGGTGCGCCGCGGCGGGCACAGCGTCGGGATCGCGCGCGGGGGAGTGGTCGTCCAGTCCAGGACGGACCGCCATCTCGTCCAGGGCCGTTCAGCGGCGGGCGGCTGGTCTCAGCAACGGTTCGCGCGGCGGCGGGAAGGGCAGGCGCGCTCGGCGCTTCGTTCCGCCGCGGACGACGCCTTCGAGGTGCTCGTCCCGCAACTGTCCGAAGTGGACGCGGTCGTGCTCGGTGGTGACCGCCGCGCCCTGGAATCCCTGCGCGAGGACAAGCGTCTCGCGCCGTTGTTCGAGCGTGCCGAGGCCCGCGTCCTCGACATCGCCGAACCGCGCCGCACGGTGCTCGAAGACGCGGCGGAGCGGGCGGTCGCGGTCGAAATCACCCTCTCCGGGCCGTGACGTCGGGCACGGTCGGATAAAACCGCTCGACACCGGCCCGTACACTGATCGCGTGGACATCCTCTTGGAGTAGCTCCTCGTCTGCCCGACGGCAGACGAGTCGAAGCTGTCCGCTCATCCACCCCTTGTACCGGGAGTTCCCGTGATCACGGCCTCTGGCCTGCAGCTGCGCGCCGGCTCGCGCATTCTGCTCGACGACACCAACGTCCGCATCCAGCAGGGCGACCGCATCGGCCTGGTCGGCCGCAACGGCGCCGGCAAGACCACCTCGCTCAAGGTGCTGGCGGGGGAGGGTGAGCCGTACGCGGGCGAGGTCCGCCGCAGCGGCGAGCTCGGCTACCTCCCGCAGGACCCGCGCGAGGGCGACCTCTCCGTCACCGCGAAGGACCGCGTGCTCTCCGCGCGCGGCCTCGACACCTTGCTGCGCAACATGGAAAAAGCGCAGACCGCGATGTCGGAGCTGGCGGACGAGAAGGAACGCGACAAGGCGGTCAACCGCTACAGCCGTCTCGAAGAGCGCTTCGCCTCTCTCGGTGGGTACGCCGCCGAGAGCGAGGCCGCGCGGATCTGCTCCAACCTCGGCCTGGCAGACAGGGTGCTCGAGCAGACCCTGCAGACGCTCTCGGGTGGTCAGCGCCGCCGGGTGGAGCTCGCCCGGATTCTGTTCGCCGCCGCCGAAGCGGGCGCGGGCGGGAAATCCGAGACGATCCTGCTGCTCGACGAGCCCACCAACCACCTCGACGCCGACTCCATCAACTGGCTTCGCGGCTTCCTGAAGCAGCACGACGGCGGTCTCGTGGTCATCAGCCACGACGTCGAACTGCTCGCGGACGTCGTCAACAAGGTGTGGTTCCTCGACGCGACCCGCGGCGAGCTCGACCTCTACAACATGGGCTGGCAGCGCTACCTCGACGCGCGCGCCACCGACGAGAAGCGGCGCCGCCGCGAGCGCGCGAACGCCGAGAAGAAGGCGTCCGCGCTGCAGCAGCAGGCCGCCAAACTGGGCGCCAAGGCGACGAAGGCCGTGGCCGCCAAGAACATGGCCCGCCGTGCCGAGCAGATGCTCTCCGCGCTCGACGAGACCCGGCAGGCCGACAAGGTCGCCCGGATCAAGTTCCCCGAGCCCGCCCCGTGCGGCCGGACGCCGCTCACCGCCGAGGGGCTCTCGAAGTCCTACGGTTCGCTCGAGATCTTCACCGGAGTCGACCTCGCCATCGACCGCGGGTCGAAGGTCGTCGTGCTCGGATTGAACGGTGCCGGAAAGACCACATTGCTCCGGCTGCTCGGCGGAATGGAAACTCCGGATACCGGCGAGACCATTCCGGGTCACGGATTGCGTCTGGGCTATTACGCACAGGAACATGAAACTCTCGACCACGACGCGTCCGTGTGGGAAAATATCCGTCACCTCGCGCCGGACACCGGAGCGCAGGAGTTGCGGAACCTTCTCGGCTCGTTCCTGTTCACCGGCGAGCAGCTCGATCAGCCCGCCGGCACGCTCTCCGGCGGTGAGAAGACGCGGCTCGCGCTCGCCGGGCTGGTGTCCAGCGCTGCCAACGTTTTGCTGCTCGACGAGCCGACGAACAACCTGGACCCGGCCAGCCGCGCCCAGGTCCTGGACGCCTTGCGCAGCTTCGCCGGAGCCGTCGTCCTGGTCACGCACGACCCGGGCGCCGTCGAGGCGCTGGAGCCGGAACGCGTGATCCTCCTGCCGGACGGCACCGAGGACCATTGGTCGGCGGATTATCTGGAACTTGTCCAGCTTGCGTGAGGCCTGCGTCCGTTCGGGTGCTTGATCGATGCCATCCGGCCACTGAAATGGCCCAATGTGATCGCGGTTTCAGCAGTTTTGCGCTCGTCGTCTGGCATTCCGGCGCTCAGTGTTCGATCATTGCGGCGACAGGGGCCGTTATGTGGCCCAGAACACTCTCGGCGGGAAGGCGATCGACGTGGCTGATCTCAAGAAAGGCGCGCGGATCACCGGCAACACGCGTGACAAGCTGGCCGCTGACCTGAAGAAGAAATACGAGAAGGGCTCGAGCATCCGCGCTCTCGCGGAGTCCACGGGTCGCTCGTACGGGTTCGTGCACCGGGTCCTCTCGGAGTCCGGCGTCCAGCTGCGCGGCCGTGGCGGTGCCACCAGGGTCAAGAAGAAGTAGTCACGAGGAAGTAGCGGACTGCTGCGCGGGGGGCGCAGTTCCCTTTCCAGGGACCGCTGTTTCACGGGTTTCCGCGGCCAGGAAGGCCAGCCTGGCACCGAGCAGGACCAGCGGATACACCAGGTAGCCGTACCTCGTCGCCGGAGTGAGCATGATCAGCGCGACGAGCCCGACAGCCATGCGCAGCAGCGCGTCCGAGCCGGTCGAGGGCGGACGGCGCAGCAACCAGACCAGGATCGCGACGGCGGCGATCCCGAGCAGGGCGAAGGAAACCGCCGTGCCCACCGGGCCGAGCGAGGCGATGAGGTGGCCGGGCAACGGGCTCGCCGCCGGTGACTTGATCACGCCGATTCCCATCGGGAACCGGAAGACGTGCTCGACGAAGGCCTTGGGGTCGACCAGGTAGACGGGCACGTGCAGGACGAGGGTCGTCACCACGAGTGCCGCGGCGAATCCGCCCAGTGCGCGAGGGCCACGGCGCGTGATCAACAGGACACCCAGCACCACGATCGCGGGCGCGACGATGAGTTTCGCGCTGACCACCAAGGCCAGCACCAGACCGGACAGGATCGCGCGTCCGGTCGCGGCCAGTGCGAAGGACAGCACCAGCAGTCCGACGATGGCCAGATCCGGGCCGGCGACCGCCCAGGTCAGTGCCGTCAGCGGGCAGGCGAGCGCGAGTTGGGCCGCGCTGACCGGGATTTCCGGCCACTTCAGCAGCCGCAGCGTCAGCAGCACGCACGCCACTGCCGCCAGCGCGAACATCCAGCGCGCGTCGGTGAGGGCGTCCGCGACCGGCCCGCCACCGAAGAGGGCGCGCGGCAGACCGAAGACGGTCATCACCGGACCGTATGGCGTGTAATCGTTTACTTCCACCGCGCGACCGAGCGCGGTGACGTCGACGTACGGGGTTCCGTTCTCCAGAAGGAGTTTCGCCGACCGCTCGATCACCCAGACCTCGGGCTGCGCCGCCCAGGAGTTCGGCGTGACGAGCCAGTCCACTCCGGTCAGACGGCGAATGACGAGCATTCCCAACGGAAGGATCATGGCGAACAGGCCGATGGCGCCGATACCGAGCCACCGCGAACCGAGCGCGCCGGACAGCGGCTTGCCGCGCCGGGCGGCGATCGTCAGCCGGCCGGTGTGGACCACGGCGAGGCCGTAACCCGCTACGGCGAAGTTCGCCCACACGCGATAACCGTAGAACTCCGCGACGGCCGTGTTCACGACGGCGAAGATCAGGCATCCCGTGTAGAAGACCAGGTCGATGGTCAGTCGTCGCCGGTCTGGGTCGGTGGTCACCGGCTCAGGCTACCGACGCGGCGGCATCCGCCGGAAAGAGGACGCGGAAACCGGGAAGCATCCGGTGTGGTCTGGTGTTGGTCATGCGTATATCCGGGAAAACTCTCGACTAATATCGAGGTTCTGGGGGCGAAGAGAGGGTTCTCATGGACAACACCTGGTCGCTGATGAACTCGGCGATGAAGTCGGCCGACGTTCCGAAGGGGCTGCACAAGGGCACGCTGCGCCGGGTCGCGCGGTTCGCCAGGCCACATTGGCGGAGGTTGCTGATATTCCTCGTGCTCACCGTCGTCTCAGCGGTGCTGGCGGTGAGCACGCCGGTGCTGGCCGGGAAGGTGGTCGACGCGATCGTCGGCGGGCACGACGTCTCGCTCGTGGTGTGGCTCGCCGTCGTGATCGCCGTGCTGGCGCTGATCGACGCCGGGCTCGGGCTGGCCGAACGGGCGCAGTCTTCGAGGATCGGCGAGGGGATCATCCTCGACCTGCGGCTCGCGGTGTACCGCCACGTGCAGCGGATGCCGGTCGCGTTCTTCACGCGCACCCGCACCGGCGCGCTGGTGAGCAGGCTCAACAACGACGTCATCGGCGCGCAGCGGACCTTCACCGCGACACTGTCCGGTTTGGTCACCAACGTGATCCAGCTCGTGCTGTCGCTCGTGGTCATGGTGACGCTGTCCTGGCAGGTCACCCTGCTGGCGCTGGTGCTGCTGCCGGTGTTCATCCTGCCGACGCGGCGGCTCGGGCGGCGGATGGCCGCGCTGCAGCGGGAGGCCGGTCAGCTCAACGCGTCGATGACCACGCAGATGACCGAACGGTTCTCCGCGCCGGGCGCGACGCTGGTGAAGCTGTTCGGCGACCCTGCTCGTGAAGCGGGCGAGTTCGGCGCGCGGGCCGGGCGCGTGCGCGACATCGGCGTGCGCACGGCGATGCTGACGCGCTGGTTCCTCACCAGCCTGACCACGGTTTCCGCGCTCGCGCAGGCACTGGTCTACGGTTTGGGCGGCTACCTCGCGCTGACCGGGGCGCTCGCGCCGGGCACCGTCGTGGCGCTCGCGTTGCTGCTGACGAGGCTGTACTCGCCGCTCACCGCGCTGGCGAACGTCCGGGTGGACGTGATGACCGCGCTGGTGTCGTTCGAGCGGGTCTTCGAGGTGCTCGACCTCAAGCCGATGATCGAGGAGAAGCCGGAGCCGCGCCGCGTTCCCGAAGGTCCGGTCTCGGTGGAGTTCTCCGATGTCCGGTTCGGCTACCCGGCGGCGGACCGGTACTCGCTGGCGTCGCTGGAGGATGTGTCCACTTTGGATCACCGGGGCGGCGAGGAGGTGCTGCACGGCATCAGCTTCCGCGCGGAACCCGGCCAGATGGTGGCGCTGGTCGGTTCGTCGGGCGCGGGCAAGTCGACGATCGCCTCACTGCTGCCCCGCCTCTACGACGTCGACGCCGGCTCGGTCAAACTGTCCGATGTGGACGTCCGCGACCTGGGTTTCGCCTCGCTGAGGGAAACCGTCGGCGTGGTGACCCAGGACGGGCACCTCTTCCACGACACGATCCGCGCGAACCTCGAATACGCGCGGCCCGGGGTCGCCGACGCCGAGATCTGGGCGGCGCTGGAGAAGGCACGGCTGGTTGAGCTGATCCGGGAGCTGCCGGACGGGCTGGAGACCGTGGTGGGGGAGCGGGGCTACCGGCTCTCCGGCGGGGAGCGGCAGCGGCTGACCATCGCCCGGCTGCTGCTGGCACAGCCGAGGGTCGTCGTCCTCGACGAGGCGACCGCGCATCTGGACTCGCAGTCCGAGGCGGCCGTGGGCGAGGCGCTGACCGACGCGCTCGACGGGCGGACCGCGCTGGTCATCGCGCACCGGTTGTCGACCGTCCGGGCGGCCGACCAGATCCTGGTGATCGAGCACGGGGAGATCGTCGAGCGGGGGACGCACGAAGAGCTTCTCGCCCGGGAAGGGCGCTACGCGGCGCTGTACCTGACGCAGTTCTCGGAGGAACCCGCGGCCGCGTGACCCTCAGGTGGCTCGTGAGTGGTTAGGACGGTTAGAACCGTCCTAACCACTCACGAGGGCGGGAGCGGCGAAGGTCGCGTTCACCAGCGCCATCTTCCGCGGATCGTCCCGCATCAGCGGCCCCATCCGGTTCATCGTGTAGCCGAAGGCGATCCCGCTTTCGGGATCCGCGCCGCCGGACGAGCCACCGAACCCGTCGTGCCCGAAGGCGCGCGGATTCGGTCCGAAACCACGTTCCTCGCTGCCGAGGTAGAACCCCAGCGCCCATTCGTTGCCCAGCCCGCCGACGAGGTCGGCCTCGCGGCCCTGTCCTTCGCGGGCGGTCGCGAGCGCTCCGGCCGAAAGCAGCCGACCCGAAGCCAGTGCTCCGTAGATGGTCGCGATGGCCCTGGCGGTGCCGTGCCCGTTCAGGGCGGGCAGGATCGCGCGCCGCCACTCGGGTTCGTTGGCGTCGAGGCCCTGCACGCGCGGGTTCGCCAGCGCCGCGAGGGCGACCGGTCCGGCGTTGGCGAACGCCTGCGTCAGCGCGGTCGTCATCTCTTCGCTGAGCACGGGTTCGACGAGGGTTGAGCAGCGCGCCAGATCGGCTTCGGAGTCCAGGCCGATCCGGAAATCCGCGTCCAAGGGGCCGGCGATGTGCCGGGCGAAGTACGCGCGGACGTCCTGCCCGCTCACCCGGCGGACCACCTCGCCGACGAGGAACCCGAACGACAGCGCGTGGTAGCCGCTGGCGGTGCCCGGTTCGAAGAGCGGCGCCTGCGCGGCGAGCAGTCCGGTGATGTGGTCCCAGTCGTACAGTTCATTCACCGCCACCGGCCGCTCGAGACCGATCCCGGTCACCCCCGAGCGGTGCGAGAGCAGCCAGCGCACCGGGATCTCCCGCTTGCCCGCCGCCGCGAATTCCAGCCAGTACTTCGCGACCGGCGCGTCGAGGTCGAGCAGCCCGGCGTCGGCGAGGTGGTGCGCGCAGAGCGCGGTCATGCCCTTGGTGGTCGACCAGACGTTGGTGAGCGTGTCCGCCCGCCACGGGGTCGTCCGGTCCGGATCGGCCCAGCCCGCCCAGAGATCGACCACGGTCTCGCCGTGCCGGGTCACCGAGAACGCGGCGCCGAGCTCACCGCGTTCGGCGAAGTTCTCCTCGAAGGCGGCGCGCACGGGTTCGAAGCCCGCCGCACACTCGCCGTGGATCTCGGTCATGGCACGGACCTCCTGCGGACACCGACCGGTCGGTATGTGACCGTAGAAGCCCCGCGCGGACGAGTCAAGGAACTCGTCCGCGCGGTGGAGGAGCTAGCGGAGAGCCGGAACCCGGGCGCCGTACTTGGCAAGCAGCGCGGCGTTGGCCTCGTCGCCACCGTCCACGTTGGAACTGCGCCACAACGGGATGTCGACGCCCTGCGCCGCACCGAGGTCGACGACCTCGGCGAGCACGAGGTTCCACAGGAACGCGTTGATCACCGTGGACAGCGGCGCGGTCCGCGGCGCGTCCGCCGGGTAGCTCGCGTCCCCGGGACGGACGTGGGAGTCGAGCACGATGCTCGCCTCTTCGATGAGCGTCGTGGCCGCGCGTTTGGGCGCCGCGGCCACCGACGCGGCCGAACTCACGGCGATGACCGACGCCCCGCGCTTGCGGGCGCCGGCGGCCAGTTCGACCGGATACGGGTTGACCCCCGACGTCGAGAACACCACGAGCAGGTCGTCCGGGCCCGGCGCGCGCTCGGCCAGCACCTCTTCGGCCAGCCCGGAGCGGCGTTCGGTCTTGGTGCTGTGCTGCGCGCCGTGCAGGGGCAGCAGTTCGGGGTGGTAGACCGGGTACACGCAGGCGAGCCCGCCCGCCCGGTAGAAGGTCTCGGCGACCGCGGCCAGTGAATGCCCGGCTCCGGCGGTGAACACCAGGGCGTCCGCCCGGATGACCCCCAGGATCAGCTCCGCCGACTCCCGGATCTGCTCCGCGTTACTCCGTTCGGCCTCCGCGAGCCGTTCGGCGACGCCTGCACAACGTTCGGTGGTGCTCACCACATCCGCCCTTCCGTCTGGAGATCAGCGACGAATGTATCGCGTGGACCAATGGCCGAAGTGGAATACATCGGGTCATGATCGAGGTTGACCCGATCACTGCGGCCGGGGTTTCGGAGACTGGAGGGTCCAGGGTGAGCGAGGCTGATCCCGCGGTGCGGACTTGGCGGGCACGCGGCCGGGTGAACGGCGTGGTGCTGGTCCTGCACGGCGGCGCGGAGCACAGTCATGCCCGCGTGGCGCCGTGGCGGCTGGCCTACCAGCGGATGGTGCCGCTGGCGAAGGACGTCCATCGGGCGGGCCGGGCGCACGGGGTCGAGGTGCGCCTCCTGCGCAACCGGATCTACGGCTGGAACGACCACGGCACCGACGCGCTCGCCGACGCGCGCTGGGCCTTGAAACAGATCCACGACGATCACCCCGGGGTCCCGGTGATCCTCGTCGGCCATTCGATGGGCGGACGGGTCGCGCTGCGCGTCGCCGACGATCCGGCCGTCATCGGCGTCTGCGCGCTGGCGCCGTGGACACCACCGGGTGAACCCATCGACGCCGTCGGCGGCCGCGCCGTCCTCATCGCGCACGGGACCAAGGACCGCATGACCGATCCCGTGGCGTCACACGCTTTCGCGGAACGCGCCGAAAAGGTGACATCGCGGTCGGCGCGATTTGAAATAGGCGGCGAGGGGCACGCGATGCTACGAAGGTCTCGCGTCTGGAACCGGCTCGTACGGGCGTTCACCCTGGAGCTGATCGAAGCCGGGGGAAGCGACGAGACGCTGAGCGGCGCCTGGGGGCGTCCGAGTTCGGAACGGCTGCGGATCCCGGTCTAGACCGGGCGGGAGGGAGTTCTCATGTCCACGTCGAGCGTCGATCGGACGGCCGGTTCGTCCGGCCCGCCCACCCCTGACGAAAACCGGTGGCCGGGGCTGGCCACCCCGCCGCATTCCCCTTTCCGGGCGCGGATCGCCGAGCAGTTGTTCCGGCACGCGGTGCGCCCGCTTAACGTCCGCGTGCGCATGCCCGACGGTTCGCAGCTCGGCGCGGGCGGGCCGGACGCGCCCGAGATGCGGCTCAACCGCCCCGCCGCCTTCTTCCACCGCCTCGGCGTGGACGCGAAGATCGGCTTCGGCGAGGCCTACATGGTCGGCGACTGGACGAGCGACGCGCTCGCCGAGGTGCTGACCCCGTTCGCGGAACGGATGGCGACGCTCATCCCGCCGCTGCTGCAACGGTTCCGCCGGTTCGTCGACCGCGGTCACCCCGCGGGCGAGGAGAACACCGTCGAGGGCGCGCGGTCGAACATCCATCGCCACTACGACCTGTCCAACGACCTGTTCGGCGCGTTCCTGGATCCGTCGATGATGTACTCGTCCGCGTTGTTCGGCCCGGACGACGACCTCACGGCCGCCCAGCACCGCAAGATCGACAGCGTCCTCGACTACGCCGGGGTGCGCGAAGGCAGCACCGTGCTCGAGATCGGCACCGGCTGGGGCGAACTTTCGATCCGGGCCGCCGCGCGGGGGGCCAGAGTGACGTCACTGACCATTTCCGAAGAGCAGGCGAAGCTGGCGACCGAGCGCATCGCGGCGGCGGGTTTCGCCGACCGGGTCGACGTCCGGCTGTGCGACTACCGCGACGCGGGCGGCGAGTACGACGCCGTGGTCAGTGTCGAGATGATCGAAGCGGTCGGGGAGGCGTACTGGCCGACGTTCTTCGAGACCGTCGGGAAGCGGCTGAAGCCGGGCGGCGGGTTCGGGCTCCAGGCCATCACCATGGACCACGAACGCATGCTCGCCGCGGCCCGGTCCTACACCTGGATGCACAAGTACATCTTCCCTGGCGGGCTCATCCCGTCGACCACTTCGATCGAACAGGGTGTGCTGGCACACACCCGGCTGAAACTGCAGGGCGTGCGCGAGTTCGGCCAGGACTACGCCCGGACGTTGCGGGGATGGCGGGAGAAGTTCACTCAGCGGTGGGACGAAATCACCGAACTGGGCTTCGACGACGTCTTCAAACGGATGTGGGAGTTCTATCTGGCGTACTCCGAAGCGGGGTTCCGCTCGGGGTACCTCAAGGTCCACCAGTTCGGATTCGCCGAAAACGGACGGTGAGGTCCACCCAACCGATGCGGGGTGCCGGACGTCCTTCACCTAGGGTCTGCGGTTGACTGGGCCCCACACGCGAGATCGGGACGGGTGATTCGGCATGACGTATGGAGGCGACGACCGAGGGCGACGGATGCCGCCGCCGCAGCGGCCGCCGTCCGGCCGCCCCCGGCGGCATCAGCCCGCGCAGATGATGCCGCTGCCGGGCCGGGGGAGCAGCCCGTACGACGAGCGGACCAGGCCCATGGGGCACGGCGGCCAGGAACGGCCCGCCGGCCCGCCCCCGCGCCGTCCAGGCCCGCCGCAGCCCCCTCCGGGGCGCCCGATGGACGACGCGCGCCCGCCGCGGCGGCGTAAGCGCTGGGGCTTCGGCAAGGTGCTGCTCACCCTGCTGACCGTGTTCGTGGTGTTCCTCGCCGGGGTGTGGGTGTACCTGGAGTTCTCCATCAACCGCGTCGACGCGCTGGCCGACTACTCCGGCCGCCCCGTCGCGGCCGAAGGCACCAACTGGCTGATCGTGGGCTCCGACAGCCGGGACGGGCTGACCCCCGAAGAGCAGGAGAAGCTCGTCACCGGGGACAGCAAGGCCGCCGGCGGCGGCAAGCGGACCGACACCATCATGATCGCGCACATCCCGTCCAACAGCGTCAAACCGACGTTGCTGAGCCTTCCGCGCGACTCGCAGGTGACCATTCCCGGGCACGGTAAGAACAAGATCAACTCGGCGTTCTCGATCGGCGGCCCGACGCTGCTCGCGCAGACTGTCGAAGGCGCCACCGGCCTGCGCATCGACCACTACGCCGAGATCGGCTTCGGTGGCTTCGCGAAGATCGTCGACGCGATCGGCGGGGTCCACATGTGCGTGGACAAGCCGATGGAGGACACCCTCACCAAGATCAAGATCCCCGCGGGCTGCCAGGACCTCCAGGGTCCGCAGGCGCTCGGGTTCGTCCGCATGCGGCACAGCGAGGCGACGCCGCGTTCGGACCTCGACCGTGTGGCCAACCAGCGGAAGTTCATCGGCGCGATGGTCAGCGAGATCGGCAGCCCCGGCACCCTGCTCAACCCGTTCTCGCTGTTCCCGCTGCTGTCGACGGCGCCGGACGCGCTGACGATGGATTCGGGCGACCACGTGCACAACCTGGTGGGGCTGGCGCTGGCGATGCGCGGGATCTCCTCCGGCGGCGTCGTCACCACGACGGTGCCGGTGACCAGTGGTTCGGCGGAGAACTGGGACAAGACGAAGTCGAAGCTGCTGTTCGACGCGTTGAAGAACGACACGGAGATCCCGGACAGCGCGATCCTCACCTGACCCTCGGCCTCGTGAGTGGTAAGGACGGTTAGAACCGTCCTTACCACTCACGAGGAGACTGATGGAAGCGCCCGCCGAGACCCTCGCCGACGAAGCCGTCACCCTGCGCCGCTGGCAGCCGGAGCAGCTCGAAACCCTCGCCGCCGTCGCGGGGGATTCGGCCGCGCACCTCGGCGCGTGGATGATCTGGGCCGCTTACGGGTACGGCCGTCGCGAAGCCGCCGACTTCCTGGAGAACACCGCGAAGAACTGGGCCGAGGGCAAGGCCTACGACTTCGCGATCCTCGCCGGGGAAGGCCTCGTCGGCGGCGCCGGCATGATCACGCATCCCGACCGGATCGAGATCGGCTACTGGCTCGGCAGGCACCACACCGGCCGCGGCTACGCGACCAGGGCCGCGCGGCTCCTGACTGCCGAGGCCTTCCGGCTCGGCGCGCCGGAGGTCGAGATCCGGCACGACGAGAAGAACCTCGCGAGCGGTGCCGTGCCCGCGCGGCTGGGGTTCACGATGATCGGCGACGAGGCCGCCGAACCACCGCTCGCTCCCGCCTGCGCGGGCGTCAACCGGATCTGGCGGCTCAAGCGCTCTTAGTCTTGCGCTCCCGCAGGGCGGCGAGGGCTTTGTCGGCGTGCACGGTGAACTTCAGCTCGCTCTTGATCACCTCGAGCACCTTGCGGTCGGTGTCGATGACGAAGGTGTGCCGTTTGGCGTGCAGCGGGCTGAACTTGCGCCAGACACCGAACTGTTTCGCCACCACACCGTCCACATCGGACAACAGGGGATAGTCGAAACCGTGTTTGGCCGAGAACTCCTGCTGTTTGGCGACGGCGTCCGGGCTGATGCCGACGCGGTGCGCGCCCACCTCGGCGAATTCCGCGGCCAGGTCGCGGAAGTGGCAGCTTTCCGCGGTGCAGCCGCTCGTCATCGCGGCGGGGTAGAAGAACAGCACGACCGGGCCGGACGAGAGGAAGTCCGACAGCGTGCGCTGCTCGCCCTTGTCGTCGGGCAGGGTGAAGTCCGGGGCGATGTCACCTTGGTCCATGGACCGATCCTGTCACGTCAGTGGGCGTGCCGTTCGATGAGCTCGTCGACCTCGTCCCCGGTCGCGGAATCCGCCACGAACGAACCACGCGCCGCGAGCACGCCGTACCGCCGCAGCCGTTCGGCCTGTTCATGGCTGAGGACGCCTTCCGCGCCGATACGCAGCTTCAGTTCCTTGGCCCTGGCGACCAGCTGGCACAAGTGGCGGACGTCGGCCTCGTCCTCGCCGTCGGCCAGCGCGTCGACGACCGCGCCGGACAGGATCACGTGGCGGACCGGCAGCCCGTGCCGCGGGATCAGCTCCAGATCGTCCGAACCGGAGATGGTCAGCACCAGCTGGGCGCCCAGATCGGCAAGTACGGCGAAGGAGTCGAGCACCTCGCCGCCTCCGTCGAGGATGGATTCGCGGTCCGTGCACAGCCGCAGCGCCTGGGCCGGCAGATTGTGCCGGTCGAGCTGTTCCTTGACCAGCAGCACCAGATCGGGCTCGATGGCCAGCCGGTTCGGCAGCCGCACGCAGACATCGGGTGCGGCTTCGCCGAACCTGTTCCGCCATCGCGCGGTGGCGGCGAGCGATTCGGCCAGCAGCCACCGGCCGAGCGGGATGGTCATCCCGGTGATCTGCGCGAGCGGATAGAACTCGTCCGAGTCCAGCTCGCCCTTCTCCGGGTGGCTCCAGCGCAATCCGGCGTTGACCGCGGCCAGCTGGTCGGGATTCGCGAGCTTCACCGTCGGCTGGTAGATCAGCGAGAACTCGCCGTTCTCCAGCGCGCCGGCGATGACCGCGCCGAGCTGGTAGCGGCTCCGGTCACGCGCGTCGAGTTCCGGATCGAACAGCATCCACTGCGCCTTGCCCGCCTCCTTGGCGCGGTGCAGGGCGATTTCCGCGGCGCGAAGCAGGTCTTCGGGCCCGCCTTCGGCGACCGGGCGGACGACGATGCCCGCGCTCGCGCTGACCCCGATCCCGTGCCCGCCGAGGTAGATCGGCTCGACCAGTTCGTCCAGGGCCTGCTCGACCAGCGCGATCACCTGGGGTGAGGTGAAGTCGCCGCGCAGGAGGACGGCGAACCCGTCGCCGGACAGCCGGGCGACCGAACTGTCGTACCGGCCGGAGAAGACCGACGTGAGCTTCTTCGCGACTCCGCGCAGCACCTGGTCGCCGACGCCGGCCCCGAGACCGTCGTTGATCACCTTGAAGCCGTCGACGTCGAGGTAGACGAGCGCGACCTGATCGCTGCCGGACCCGGCCAGCGCGGTTTCGAGGGCGTTGCCGAAGGCGGTGGCGTTGGGCAGGCCGGTCAGCGGGTCGTGCACGTTCTGGTGCAGCAACCGTTCCTGCAGCAGGTGGATCTCGTTGGCGTCGGCGACCATCAGCACCGGATAGGCCGAACCGGGCCGGTCACCCGGGAGGTCGGTCAGGGTCACGTCGACCCAGAGCGAGCCCTCCTCGCTGTGCTTCACCAGCAGGCGTTCCTGCTGCGTCGGCTGACCGTGCGTCATGAGCTGTGCGAGCGCGTTCCGCAGGCGGGCGACGTCGTGGTCGGCGGAGCCGAGATCGGGAATCTCCCGGCCGCGCAGCGCCGTGGGGCGGCAGCCGAGGAGACGGCCGAGCGCGGCGTTCGCCTCCACGATCACGCCGTTGGCGTCGGCGAGGGCGATCCCGATGGGAGAAGCGGAATAGAGCTTGGAGAAGCGCAGCACGGCAGGCTGATGGTCGGGCTCGGCCAAAACGGCGTCCTGGGCGACTCCGAGCAGCAGTTGTTCGAGTTGCTCCTTGGGAAGCGATACTCCTTTAGTGTCAGCGAGCGTCTCGGCCCATCTCCGAGCGACGTCCACCAACCCTGGCGCGGAACCAGGTTCGGGCACACTTCACCTCTTAATGCGCGGTCGATGGCCAGCTCAGACCGGGTGTCCGAGCCCATGGACCCACACTAGGTATGAGCCGGCCGGGTGTAGTGCCACGGCATCATGCGCGATCCGGGGTGTCTACCGGCTGAAAGGGTGATCGCTGCTACACGAGTGGTGACCGGAAGTTACCAAGAGTACTCGATCGTGGTGTGGCTTCATCGAGACCGCAAGCGGATCGGCAGGCCGTCCGCCGGAACCGGCAGGGACACGTAATCCCAGCGTGCGGTGTAGTCCTCCGGCACCGACCACCGATACGCCCGCAGCATCTCGTGCAGCAGTGCCTTCACCTCGAACGTCCCGAAATGCAGGCCGATGCACTTGTGCGCGCCGCCGCCGAACGGCATCCACGCGTAGCGGTGCGACTTGTCCTCGCGGCGTGCCTCGCCGAAGCGGTCCGGGTCGAAACGCATCGGGTCGGTCCAGTGCTCCGGCGAGAAATGGTTGACGGTGGGGGAAACCCCGACGAGTGTCCCTTCGGGAATGAAATGCCCGAGGACCTCGGTGTCCTTCACGGTTTTCCTGGTGAGGGAAGGAACCGGGGCCACGAGCCGCAGGGCTTCCTTGATCACCAGGTCAAGCGTCGTCAGGGTCTCCAGCGCCTCGATGTCCGGCACGTCGTCGCCGAGCGAGAGGGATTCCTGGCGCGCGCGTTCCTGCCACTCGGGGTTCTTGGCGAGGTGGTAGACGGCGGCGGCGCTGGTGATCGTCGACGTGTCGTGCGCGGCCATCATCAGGAAGATCATGTGGTTGACGACGTCGGCGTCGGTGAAGCGGTCACCGTCTTCGGTGGTGGCGTGGCACAACGCGGTGAAGAGGTCGTCGCCGTCGCCCGCCCGTTTCGCGGGCAGGTTCGCCGAGAAGTAGCGTTCGAGGACCTTGCGGCCGTGCAGGCCCGCCGCCCAGCGGCCGCCGGGAACGGGGAAGCGCACGATGGCCGTGCCGGCGCGCACGGAGTTCACGAACGCGCGGTTGATCGAGGCCGCGTCGTCGCCGGATCGCATGCCCATGAACACACGCGTCGCGACGTCGAGCGTGAGTTGCTTGAGGGACCAGTAGATCCGCGGGTTCGGCCGGTCCGCCCACGTGGCGACGCCCTCGCGCAGGGCCGGTCCCATCTGGTCGACGTAACCGGTGAGCCGCTGCCGGGTGAACGCCGCCTGCATGATCCGGCGGTGCAGATGGTGCTCGCCGAAGTCGAGCAGCATCAGGCCGCGGTCGAAGAACTGCTCGATGAAGAACTTCCAGCCCTCCTGGGAGAAGGCCTTGTCCTTGTTCACCAACGCGATCTGGGTGGCCTCCGGGCCGGTGAGCGCGACGATGCGGCGCCCGAACGCGCCCATCCACGACACCGGTCCGTAGGTCTCGTAGCGTTTCAGGCCGAACTCGATGCCGAAGCGCATGAAGTCCAGCGCGTGGCCGATGACCGGCGGGCCCTCGTCGCCGAGGACCGGTTTGAGGCCGGGAGGAGCGGGCGCGAGTTCGCGGACCGGCCACGTCGCGCCGAGCCAGCGCTGGTCGACCGAACGTGGCAGGGGGATCGAGGTGAGCGGCGGAACCCGCTCGCGCAGCGCCCCGGTGACCTTTTCGACGGCGTTCGCCATGGGTGACCATCTCCCCGCTGAGATCGGTTACCGCTCCACCATCGCACCCTTGTTGACGTCCTGACAATACCTCGATGGAAGTTCCGTGAAGGCCTCCTTCACTGCCTTGAGGGTAGGGAAGGAGGCCTTCACGGGCCGGTCAGGCGAGTTCGGCGCGGACCGTGCGGGCGGCCGCGACGAGGTTCCGCAGGGCCGGCTCGACCTCGGCGTAGGCGCGGGTCTTCAGGCCGCAGTCCGGGTTGACCCAGATCCGCTCGGCGGGCACGGCACCGACCGCGGTCCGCAGGAGCCCGCTGACCTCGTCGACGCCGGGGACGCGCGGCGAGTGGATGTCGTAGACGCCCGGCCCGACGCCGCGGCCGAAGCCTGCCGCGCCGAGGTCGGTGACGACCTCCATCTTCGACCGCGCGGCCTCGATGCTGGTGACGTCGGCGTCGAGCGCGTCGATCGCCTTGACCACGTCGCCGAATTCCGAGTAGCACATATGCGTGTGGATCTGCGTCGCGTCGTCGATCCCGGACGTCGCGAGGCGGAACGACGAAACGGCCCACGCGAAGTACGCCTCATGCGCCGCGGCGCGCAGGGGGAGCAGTTCCCGCAGGGCCGGCTCATCCACCTGGATGACGCGGATGCCCGCCGCCTGGAGGTCGTGCACCTCGTCGCGGATGGCCAGCGCCACCTGGCGGGCGGTCTCGCCGAGCGGCTGGTCGTCGCGGACGAACGACCACGCCAGGATCGTCACCGGACCGGTCAGCATGCCCTTGACGGGTTTGCCGGTCAGGCTCTGCGCGTAGCGCGCCCACTCGACGGTCATCGGCTCCGGACGCGAGACGTCGCCGTACAGGATCGGTGGCCGGACGCAGCGCGAACCGTAGGACTGCACCCAGCCGAAGTCGGTGGCCGCGAAGCCCGCCAGCCGCTCGGCGAAGTACTGCACCATGTCGTTGCGTTCGGGCTCGCCGTGCACCAGAACGTCCAGGCCGAGGTCTTCCTGCAGCCGGATGACGCGCTGGATCTCGGCCTTCATCGCGGCCTCGTAGCCCGCGTCGTCCAGCGAACCCGCCTTGTGCGCCGCCCGCGCTTTGCGGACCTCGGTGGTCTGCGGGAACGAGCCGATCGTGGTGCTCGGCAACGGTGGCAGTTCCAGCGCGGCCTGCTGTGCCGCCGCGCGCCGAACGTAGGGGGAGCGGACCGTGTCTTCCGGCCGCAGTGCCTCCAGCCGGGCGCGCACTCCGGAGTCGGCGAGATCGGCCGCCGCCGCGCGATCCGCGGCCGCGGCACGGGCGGCGGCGAGGTCGACCCCTTCTTCCGTCAGCGCTCGTCCGAGCAGGACGACCTCGTCGACCTTCTGCTTGGCGAAGGCGAGCCAGCCCTTCAGGCGCGGATGGAGCCCGTCCTCCCGTTCGACGTCGTAGGGCACGTGCAGGAGCGAGCAGGACGTCGACACGCTGACCGACCGCGCGGTGCCCAGCAGGGTCGCCGCCCGGCTGAGCGCGCGGGCCGGATCCGTGCGCCAGACGTTGCGCCCGTCCACGACACCGGCGAGAACCTCCTTGTCCCGCAGGGCGGGCTCGGCGGCGACGGCGTCTACAAAGGACTCGTCGGTGACGAGGTCGACGGCGATCGCGTCGATCGGGGAGCGGGCGAGCACACCCAAACCGCGACCGAGACCGCCGAAGTACCCGGCGACCAGGATCTTGGGCCGCGCGGTCTCCTTCGCGAGCCGGTGATAGGCGCGGATGAGCGCGTTGAGCTCCCGCTCGGTGCGGTCGGCCGCGAAGGCGGGCTCGTCGAACTGGACCCATTCGACGCCTTCGTCGTACAGGCGACGCAGTAGTTCGACGTAGCCGTCGAGGAGGCCGTCGAGCAGATCCAGCGGGCGGAAGCCCTCCGGAGCGGTCTCCGACGGCTTCGCGAGCAGCAGGAACGTCACTGGGCCCACCAGCACCGGCCGAGTTTCGACGCCGACCGCGCGGGCTTCACGGTATTCGTCGAGCGGCTTGGTGCCGTCGAGCGAGAACGTCGTGCCCGGGCCGAGTTCGGGGACGATGTAGTGGTAGTTCGTGTCGAACCACTTCGTCATCTCCATCGCCGGCGCGTCCTGCACCCCGCGCGCGGCGGCGAAGTAGGTGTCGAGCGGCGAGAGGCCGAGCGTGGTGAAGCGCTCCGGCAGCGCGCCGAACAGCTCGGCGGTGTCGAGCACCTGGTCGTAGTGGGAGAAGGTGTTGCAGGGGACGGAATCCAGTCCCGCGGCCTTGAGTTCCCGCCAGGCCCGGGTGCGCAGCGCACGGCCGGTGGCCAGCAGTTCGGCCTCGTCGATCTTGCCTGCCCAATAGCGTTCGAGTGAACGCTTGAGTTCCCGGTCCGGTCCGATCCGGGGGTAGCCCAGCACTGTCGTGCCGATTTCGGTCACAGCTCTCTCCTCGCGAGCTTGTCGTGAGAGCCCGGAGCGCGCGCAGGAGTGACCGCCATTCGGTCGCGCCCATCCCACGAGGCCCGGACTCACGCACGCCGTCGGCGCGCGTACCACAGGCAGGTCTTCGGACTCGTGGGCGACTCGCTCGCGCCTACCGGCCGTCGCTTCCCGGGGCGCCATGTCCCAGTGCTTTACCGTGTCTCGCACGGTGACGGCTTTCGTTCCCACATACCGCTGCGGGGCAGTCCCGGATTCGCACCGGGTTCCCTGTTACCTCGACCGGCCGGGGAGGCCGGGCGAACCAGTAGCACCCCGGAGCGTACCGAGGCGCGCTAGTGGCCCGCTGGACATGTGACGAACCGGACGCCACGCGTGATCAGACGGACGACACGCGTGATTGAACGGCGAACTCGCGTGATCAGGGGCGTAACTCGCGTGATCAGGGGCGTAACTCGCGTGATCGGGGGCGTAACTCGCGTGTCTGGAAACGCAACACGCCGGGCGGAGGCCGCCCGGCGTGTCGTCCGTCTGATCACGTGAGTTCGCCGCTCAATCACGCGAGTTACGCGTCTGATCACGCGAGTGGCGTATTCGAGCACGCGAGTTGCGTGCGGGGGTCAGTCCCAGTCGAGGGCGCCGCCCGACTGGTACTCGATGACGCGGGTCTCGAAGAAGTTCTTCTCCTTCTTGAGGTCCATCGCCTCCGACATCCACGGGAACGGGTTCTCGGTCTCGCCGAAGATCGGCGCGAGACCGATCTGCTGCGCCCGCCGGTCGGTGATGAAGTGCATGTACTGCTCGATCAGCTCGGCCGAGAGCCCGAGCATGCCGCGCGGCATGGTGTCACGGGCGTAGGCGACCTCGAGCTCGCACGCCTCGGTCAGCATGGTGCGGACCTCGGCCTGGAACTCCTCGGTCCACAGGTGCGGGTTCTCGATCTTGATCTGGTTGATGCAGTCGATGCCGAAGTTCAGGTGGATCGACTCGTCGCGCAGGATGTACTGGTACTGCTCGGCGATGCCGACCATCTTGTTCCGGCGGCCGAGCGAGAGGATCTGCGCGAAGCCGGTGTAGAACCACATGCCCTCGAAGATCACGTAGAACGCGACGAGGTCGCGCAGGAAGGCCTGGTCGGCTTCCGGGGTGCCGGTCTCGAAGTCCGGGTTCTCCAGGTTCTGCGTGTACTTCAGCGCCCACGCGTCCTTGTCCGAGATGGACGGGACCTCGCGGTACATGTTGAACAGCTCGCCCTCGACCAGGCCGAGGCTCTCGCAGATGTACTGGAAGGTGTGCGTGTGCACGGCCTCCTCGAACGCCTGGCGCAGCAGGTACTGGCGGCATTCGGGGTTGGTGATCTGCCGGTACACCGCGAGCACGATGTTGTTGGCCACCAGCGATTCCGCGGTGGCGAAGAAGCCGAGGTTGCGCTTGAGCATGGTGCGCTCGTCCTCGGTGAGGCCGTCGGGCGACTTCCACAGCGCGATGTCGGCCTGCATGGCGACCTCGGTCGGCATCCAGTGGTTGTTGCAGCCGGCGAGGTACTTCTCCCACGCCCAGGTGTACTTCATCGGCAGCAGCTGGTTGACGTCGGCGCGGGCGTTGATCATCCGCTTGTCGTCGACGTTGATACGGGCGGCGCCGACTTCGATCTCACCGAGGCCGGTGGCGTCGGCGGAGGCGTCAAAGGTGGTCATCAAAGCTCCAAGAGGGCGTCGTGAGTGGTAAGGACGGTTAGAACCGCCCTTACCACTCACGAGGATGTTTTTACTGGCAGGCTTCGCAGTCGGGGTCGTCGATCCGGCAGGCGGCGCCGTCGGTGGCGACGAAGTCGACGTCCGAGACCTGCGGCATCTCCTTCGGCTCCGGGGCGGTCACCGGGACGGCCGGGACCGCGGCGGCGGGCGACGGCGAGACCGAAGCGGAAGCCGACGGGGCGGGCGAAGCGGCGGGAGCCGGAGCGGCGGCGGGCTTGGGCGTGGCCGGGGCAGGGGTGGCCGAGACCGCGTTCAGCTTGCCGTCGGTGCCGCGCAGGGTGCTCTTTTCCACGTGCGTCGCGGACCGCGCCCGCAGGTAGTACGTGGTCTTGAGGCCCTTGTGCCAGGCGTAGCGGTACAGCTCGTCGAGCTTGCGGCCGCTGGGCGCCGCGATGTACAGGTTCAGCGACTGTGCCTGGTCGATCCACTTCTGGCGCCGCGAACCGGCGTCCACCAGCCACTTGGACTCGATCTCGAACGCGGTCGCGTACAGCGCCTTCAGGTCGTCCGGCACGCGGTCGATCTGGCCGAGGCTGCCGTCGAAGTACTTCAGGTCCGACACCATGACCTCGTCCCACAGCCCGCGCTCCTTGAGCGAGCGGACCAGGTGCGGGTTCACCACGGTGAAGTCACCGGACATGTTCGACTTGACGAACAGGTTCTGGAACAACGGCTCGATCGACTGCCCGACCCCGCAGATGTTGGAGATCGTCGCGGTCGGCGCGATCGCCATCACGTTGGAGTTGCGCATACCGACGGTCTTGACCCGCTCGCGCAGCGGTGCCCAGTCCAAAGTGGACGAGGTGTCGACGTCGAGCGCGTCGCCCTGTCGCGCGTCGATCAGGAGCTGCATCGAGTCGATCGGCAGGATTCCCTTGCTCCACAAGGAACCCTCGAACGTCTGGTACTGGCCGCGTTCCTCGGCGAGGTCGGTCGACGCCGAGATCGCGTAGTAGCTGATGTGCTCCATGCTGGTGTCCGCGAACTGGACGGCCTCGTCCGAGGACAGCGGGACACCGATCTCGAACAGCGCGTCCTGGAAGCCCATCAGGCCCAGCCCGATCGGGCGGTGACGCAGGTTGGAGCGGCGCGCCTCCGGGATCGTGTAGAAGTTGATGTCGATCACGTTGTCGAGCATGCGGACGGCCGTGCGCACGGTCTTCTCGAGGCGCTTCGTGTCGAGGCCTTCGGGGGTGACGTGCTTGAGCAGGTTCACCGAGCCGAGGTTGCAGACCGCGACCTCGTCGGTGGTGGTGTTCAGGGTGATCTCGGTGCACAGGTTGGACGAGTGCACGACACCCACGTGCTGCTGCGGCGAACGCAGGTTGCACGGGTCCTTGAAGGTGATCCACGGGTGGCCGGTCTCGAACAGCATGGTCAGCATGCGGCGCCACAGGTCGACCGCGCGGACCTTGCGGAACACCTTCAGCTCGCCACGCTCGGCGGCGGCCTCGTACTCGCGGTAGCGCTCGGCGAACGCGTTGCCGTAGAGGTCGTGCAGGTCCGGCGTCTCGTTCGGCGAGAACAGCGTCCACTGCGCGTCGGCCTCGACGCGGCGCAGGAACTCGTCCGGCACCCAGTTCGCGGTGTTCATGTCGTGCGTGCGACGACGGTCGTCACCGGTGTTCTTGCGCAGGTCGAGGAATTCCTCGATGTCCACGTGCCAGGTCTCGAGGTACGCGCAGGCCGCGCCCTTGCGCTTGCCGCCCTGGTTCACCGCGACCGCGGTGTCGTTGGCGATCTTGAGGAACGGCACGACACCCTGCGACTGGCCGTTGGTGCCCTTGATGTGCGCGCCGAGGCCGCGGACCGGGGTCCAGTCGTTGCCGAGGCCGCCCGAGTACTTCGCCAGCAGCGCGTTGTTCTTGTACGCCTGGAAGATCGAGTCCAGGTCGTCGTCCACGGTGGTCAGGAAGCAGGACGACAGCTGCGGGCGCGTGGTGCCCGAGTTGAACAACGTCGGGGTGGACGCCATGAAGTGGAACGTCGAGAGCAGCTCATAAAATTCAATCGCACGAGATTCCCTGTCATCCTCGCGGATCGCCAGGCCCATCGCGACGCGCATGAAGAACGCCTGCGGCAGCTCGAAACGGACGCCGTCGTGGTGCTGGAAGTACCGGTCGTACAGGGTCTGCAGGCCGAGGAAGCCGAAGTCGAGGTCACGCTCGGCGTGGATGGCCGCGGTGATCTTGTCCAGGTCGAAGGTCTGCAGCTCGGGGTTGACCAGCTCCAGCTCGATGGCGCGCTTGAGGTAGTCGCGGAAGTACTGCGGGTACCGCGCGGTCATCTCGTCCTGGCTGGCCTGCTGCGGCACACCGGCGAGGTAGCTGAGCGCCTCGCCGCGGAGCTTGTCCGCGAGCAGCCGGGCACTGACGTAGGAGTAGTTCGGCTCCTGCTCGACGAGCACGCGCGCGGCCATGATCTGGGCGAGGGCGAGTTCGTCGGCGCTGATGCCGTCGTAGACGTTGCGCTTGGTCTCGGCCAGCACCGGCTCGGCCGAAACGTCTTCGAGACCGGCGACGGCCTCGCCGACGACGTGCGAGACGCGGGCCCAGTCGAGCGGGCGGAGCGAGCCGTCGGCGGCCTTGACGCTGATGGCGACGTCGGACGAAGCGGGCTTCTCGGCCTCGCGGGCCTTCGCGCGCTCGTCGCGGTACAGGACGTACGCGCGGGCGACCTTGTGGTGCTCGCCGCGCATCAGCGCGAGTTCGACGATGTCCTGGATCTGCTCGATGTGCAGCGCGGTCTCGGGACCGGCGTGGCGGAGCAGGGTGGTCTCGATCTGCTCGGTCAATTCCTTGACCAGGTGGTGGATCCGCGACGAGGCGGCCGCGTCACCGCCCTCGACGGCGAGGAAGGCCTTGGTCACGGCGACCGAGATCTTGTTCGCGTCGAAGGGGGACACGCTGCCGTCCCGCCGGATGACCCGCACGGTCGCGGGCGTGGTGTCCGAAGACGAAGGTGGCCGCTGACCGGTATCGACTGACATGCGTCACTCCAAAAAGGGCGCGTTGAAGCACCACAAGGCCTCACAAGGCCGTGCGCTGCACGTTCACAAAGCTGTCCGACCACCGCTCCCGAGCGGTCTCCCCGTCGCTGGGCGGTGCCGGTTCCCAGAGACTACATGTAGGGGTCGGAGGCTGCACGTGCCCCAATGGGTGGCGTGTCGTCGGCTCACCCTGGCGGGTTAGACGATCACGCTGAGCGGCTGGTCAGCCGCCGAAGACGATCTTGAAATCGTGCAGGCACGCGCTCAGCGCGGGCCGCTGACCGGCGAGGAAGCCGAACGGGCCGGACTCGTTGATCCGCCAGTCCGCGGCCGCCGGGCGCGGACGTGCCGTCGCCCGGACGGGGCTCCTTTTGAGACGGCCGTCCAGCATCTGGACGACGTCGAAGGCCGCCGGCATCCGCACCGGGAGACTCGGGCGGGGCGTGAAGGCCGCCGTCGCGATCCAGTCTTCGTGGGTGGCCGCCGAGGCTGTGAAGGTCCGCCCATGCGTGAAATCGAGCGCGGCGAGATCCTTGGGGATGCCCCACAGCGCCCGCCCGCCGGCGAGCGAGACCTCGCTGTCGACCCAGATGTCGGTGATGGAGCTGGAGAGGCGCCGGCCGCGGACCGCGACGGTCGCCAGCAGCTCGTGGTACTGGAGCTGCCCTGGCTCCTGGTAGTCGATCCACGCGGTGAACACCTGGGCGCGGCCGCCCACGGTCACCGGCTCGACACCGCCGGGCAGTTCGGGCAGTTCGCTCACCGGGACACGCCAGATCGACAGGTACGCCTGACCCGCCAGGTTCCACGGCTCCGGGGGATAGGCGGTCACGAGTTCCGCCACGGCAGGTAGGCGGGCTGGTCGGTGTCGACGCGCATGGAGAACTCCGGTGGTCGTTTCTGCAGGAAGGACATGACCCCCTCGATCGCGTCCGGGCTGGAGCCCAGGCCGCCGATCAGCTTGGAGTCCAGTTCGTGCACGGGGAACGGCGACTCCGCGCTCGCCATCCGGTACAACAGCTGCCGCGTCACCGCGACCGACACCGGCGACGTGGTCGTGGCGATCTCGATGGCCAGTTCGCGTGCCTTGCCGAGCACTTCTTCGGGCTCGTGAACACTGTGGACCAGCCCGGCGGTTTTCGCTTCCTCGGCGCCGAAGACGCGCCCGCTGATCATCCAGTCGAGTGCCGTGCCCATGCCGACGAGCCGCGGCAGGAACCACGCGGACGCGCCTTCGGGGTAGATCCCGCGGCGGACGAACACGAAACCGAACCGGGAGTCCGTGGATGCCAGCCGGTAGTCGCAGGACAGCGTGATCGTGACGCCGCCGCCGACGGCCGCGCCCCGCAGGGCCGCGATCACCGGCTTGTTCATCGTGAAGATCCGTTTCGAGCAGCGTCCCGCCGGCTCCTGCCATGCCGCGTCGGGCCCGGACTCGGGGTCGAAGTCGAAACCGCCCTGCGAAAGGTCGGCGCCCACCGAGAAATCCTTGCCGTTGCCGGTCAGGATCACCACGCGGACGTCCTCGTCGCGGTCGGCCCGGTCCATCGCGTCGCCGAGTTCGTCGGCCATGCGGATGGTGTAGCCGTTGCGGGCCTCTGGCCGGTTGAGCGTGACCGTCGCGATGCGGTCGGCGACCTCGTAGGTGATTTCGGCGTACGCGCTCATGACGTGAAAGTAAGGCTACGTTGACAAGGTGTCAACAAGACTCATTCGACGTCGTCCAGATGGTCGGCGTAGTACTCGACCGCCCGCCGGTATCGCCGGACCCCGTCGTCCGTGCTGGTCGCGGCGAGCACCTTCAGCAGGGTTCCCGCCGCCTCGCGCGCCTCGCCGACGTTGTAGAGCGCCATCGCGAGGAACGTCCTGAGCGCCGCGTCGTCCGGGAACTCGCCGAGGCCGCGCCGCAACGTCGCGAGCGACTCGTCGTACCGGCCGAGGACGCGATAAGTGCTGCCGAGCCCGACGAACACGCCGTGCCTGTCCTCTGTGGACAGACCTTCGCCGGCGAGCGCCTGTTCGTAGAACGGGGCCGCTTCGGCTTCCAGCCCGGCAGAATCGTGCGCCCACGCGGTTTGGTAGGCGATCACGGCGTCCCGTGGATTCCCCTCGGCCAATTCGATCAACCGCCGGCGTGCCTCGTCGGTGCCCTGCTCCCGCAGCCGGATCGCCTCGTTCACGCGACGGCGCCGTCGAAGGGCGGGTAGGCGTCGCCGCCGACACGCTCGGCCACGACGATGTACTCGGCCAGCGCGTCGCGCGACCGGGTCAGCTTGGCCAGCTGCTCGTCCAGGCGGCCGAGCCGCTCGCGCATCGCGGCCAGCAGCTCGGGGCAGCCGATGAGCTCGGGTTCCTCGCCGATAGCGCAGGGGAGCAGGTACGCGATGTCTTCGGACGACAGCCCGGCGGCGAGCAGATGGCGGATCTGCTTCACCCGCAGCAAAGCCGTCTCGTCGTACTCGCGATAGCCGTTCGAACCGCGGCTCGCCTCCAAAAGGCCTTGTGCTTCGTAGTAGCGCAGCTGGTGGGCGTTGACGCCCGTCCGGTGACTCAGTTCACCGATCTTCATCGCTTTCCCCACTTGACCTTCATACCGGTATCAACGTTGACGATCGTGCCATGACAGACAACGCGAACACCCCGATTTCCGTCGTCGGCCTCGGTCTCATGGGCACCGCGCTCGCCCGCGCGTTCCTGAAGGCCGGGCATCCCACGACCGTGTGGAACCGCACGGCCGCCAAGGCGGACTCCCTGGTGGCCGAAGGTGCGCGGCTCGCGCCGACGATCGGCGACGCGCTCGGCGCCGTGACGATCCTGTGCCTCACCGACTATTCCGCCGTGCGCGAACTGCTCGGCGACGCTGGCTTGGCGGGCACGACACTGGTCAACCTCACCTCGGGTGACTCCGCTCAGGCGCGGGAAACCGCCGCCTGGGCCGAAAAGCAGGGCGCCCGGTACGTGGACGGCGCGATCATGGCCATCCCGTCGGCGATCGGGACCGCCGAGGCGGTGATCCTGCTGAGCGGGCCGCGGCCGGACTTCGAGCTCGGCGCGCTCGGCACGATCAGCTACCTCGGCGAGGACCCCGGGCTGGCTTCCCTGTACGACGTCGCCGGGCTGACGATGATGTGGAGCGTCCTGAACGCGTGGCTCCAGGGAACCGCGATGCTCAAGACGGCCGGCGTCGACGCCGCGACGTACGCGCCCTTCGCGCGGCAGATCGCCGCTGGGGTGGCGGACTGGCTGCCCGGCTACGCGGAACAGATCGACAAGGATTCCTTCCCAGCGGAGGTGTCGGCGCTGGAGACCGACGCGCGGGCGATGGCGCACATGGTCGAGGAGAGCGAGGCGCTGGGCGTGAACGCCGAACTGCCGAAGCTGATCAAGGCGATGGCCGACCGCGCGATCGCCGCCGGGCACGGCGGGGAGCAGTACCCGGTGCTGATCCGGGAATTCGAGCGGGCGGGGGAGTAGAGCGTGCCTTAAGTGCTTCCGGGGCACGCGTGCCGGCTGTCTGATCACGCGAGCCGTCTGTCCGGGCCTGTGGGGGCGGGGGCTGTGAAGGTGGCGCGTTGCGAAAGCCACTTTCGCAACCTTCAACGTTGCGAAAGTGGCTTTCGCAACGCCCGCGGCTTGCCCAGGTGGTTGGGCGCGACACGAGCGGCGTGCCCGCCCGCCGGGGCTTCACGTGACTGGGCGGACGGCAGCTGTGATCAGACGGACGACACGCGGGACTGGAAGGACGACACGCGTGATTGAGCGGACGACACGGCTGTGACGCGGACAACATACTGACCAACTGAACATTTTGGTCAGTATGTTCGGAAGTATGACCGAGAGCGAAGCGGGACGGGTACTCGTCGTCGGAATGGGTGTCAGCGGGATCGCGACGGCGGCCCGATTGCGCAGGGCCGGCTGGCGGCCGGTGCTGATCGAGAAGGCGCCGGAAAGGCGGTCCGGCGGGTACTTCGTCGCGCTGTTCGGGGCGGGCCAGGCCGCCGCGAGGAGGCTCGGCATGGCCGGCGCCATCCACGACCGGGCCTCGCTGGCGCAGGGCCTCGACCTCGCCCGTGACGGCTCGAGCCGTCCGGGGATGTCGTACGCCGACCTGCCCGGCAAGCCCTGGATGATGCTGCGGAGTGACGTCGAGCAGGCCGCCTTCGCCGTTCTCCCTGACGATGTGGAGATCCGGTACTCGACCGTCCCCACCGCCATCGAGCAGGACGCCGACGGTGTCGACGTCACCTTGCTCGACACCACGTCGAACACCGCGACGACCGAACGCTTCGACCTCGTCGTCGGCGCGGACGGGCTGCGATCCACGGTGCGGTCGCTGGTGTTCGGGCCGCACGAGAAGTACTTGCGGCGGATGGGCTACATGGTCGCGGCCTTCCAGTACACCGGCACGCCCGCCGGTCTCGCCCCCGGCCAGGGCGCCACGCTGCTCGAACCGGACCGCTCGATGTGGGTCTTCGCGTTCTCCGACCACGACCCGACGATCATGCTGACCTACCGCACCGACGACGTCGACGCCGAGTTCACCCGGCCACCCGCGGAACGAGTGCGGGCGGCGTTCGGCCCGCGGCCGCTGGGAAACGTGCTCGGTGACGTCGTCGGCGCGTTGGAGTCCGCCGATGACGTCCTGTTCGACTCCGTCGAGCAGGTGCGCCTGGACCGTTGGCACAAGGGACGTGTGGTCCTGATGGGTGACGCCGCCTGGTGCGTCACGCTCTACGCCGGCATGGGTGTCTCGTCCGGGCTCACCGGGGCCGATCTGCTCGGCGGCATGCTGGAGCGGCACCCCGGTGATCTCGGCGCCGCCCTCTCCGCCTGGGAACGAGCACTGCGGCCTTACGTCGACCACTACCAGGACGGCGCGTTCGCCGACCGGAAGATCTTCGTCGTGGACAACCGGGCGCAGCTTCTGCTCCGGCGCGCGGTTCCGATGCTGAGCCGCTTCAAACTCGGCAAACGCCTGACCGACCGCATCATGCGGCTCGACGAGATCGCGCTGTACAAGAATGCGGATATCGTCGGCGCGATACCGGAGAGGACCACAGTTGGCGGAACTGCCTGAACACGGCTCGCCCAAGGCGGCACGCATCCTGGCGGCGGCGGGCGAACTGCTCCTGGGCCGGGGCAGCAAGGGCGTCACCATCGCGGAGGTCGCCACCAAGGCCCACGTCGGCAAGGGCACCGTCTACCTGTACTGGAAGACCAAGGAAGACCTGCTGCTCGGCCTGATCAGCCGCGATTTCATCGCGCTCGCCGACGAGGTCGTCGCGGCGGTCACCGCGGACCCCGAGCTGGCCCGGCCGTCGCGCCTCGGCCCGAACATGCTGGAGGTCGCGGCCCGGCATCCGTACGTCAACGCGCTGCAGACCGGCGACGACGTCCTGCTCGGCGTCCTCGCCGACGACCCCCGGTCGGCGACCCTGCTCGAAACGCTGGGCGCGGGCGCGTTCCTGCATCACATCCTGCCCATCTGGCGGCGGCACGACCTCGCCAGGACCGATTGGGCCGTGGCCGATCAGGCCTTCGCGTTGCAGGCCCTCCTCGCGGGTTTCCTGACGTCGGCCCCTTCGCTCAAGGGCAGGCTGCCGGTCGACGATCCCGCGCGGGTGTTCGCCGCGTCCATCACCGCGCTTCTCGGCCCCGAGCGCGCCACGCCGGAGCAGGTGAAGCTGGCGGCGGACGAGGGCATTCGCGCGCTGGAGGGCGGACGTTCCGTCGCGCTGGGCATCATCTCCGGCTGACCTCGTCTCCGCAAAACAATCAGGCGTGCTTGATTTTTCCATCGCGGGGTGCCAGCCTGGGGAGGACGCGAGGAGGCGGGCATGGCTGACCTTGGCGTGATCCTTGGGGATCTCGCGGCGGAATCGCAGGCCATCGACGACGTGGTGGCGGAGCTGCCCGCGTCGGACTGGGCGAGGAAGACCCCGGCCGAAGGCTGGACGATCGCCCATCAGATCGCTCATCTGGCCTGGACGGACAAGAAAGCGCTGATCGCGGCGCGCGGATCCGAGGCCGAGTGGCAGGCAGAGATCGAAGGGCTCCTCGCGACGGGCGAGTCCTACGTCGACGACGGCGCGGCGGAGGGCGCGAAGACGCCGCCCCGCGAGCTGCTGGCGGAGTGGCGCGCCGGCCGCGCGGAACTCGCTGAAGCACTCGCCGCGGTGCCCGACGGGCAGAAGATCCCTTGGTACGGCCCGCCGATGAGCGCCGCGTCGATGGTGACGGCGCGTTTGATGGAGACCTGGGCGCACGGTCAGGACATCTACGACGCACTGGGCCTCGCACGGGAGAACACGGCCAGGATCTGGCATATCGCCCGGTTCGGGACCCGCACCCGCGACTTCGCCTACAAACTCAACTCGCTCGCGCCGCCCACTGAAGAGTTCCGTGTCGAGCTGACCGCGCCCGACGGCACCACCTGGGCGTTCGGACCCGAGGACGCCGCGCAGCGGCTCACCGGGAGCGCGGTCGACTTCTGTCTCGTGATCACCCAGCGCCGTCACCCCGCCGACACCGACCTGGTCGCCACGGGCAAGGACGTCGAGGAATGGCTCGGGATCGCGCAGGCCTTCGCCGGGCCTCCCGGCGCCGGACGGAAGCCGGGGCAGTTCGCGTGACCCCGGCCCCGATCAGGATCGGCAACGCGTCCGGGTTCTACGGCGACCGGTTCTCCGCGGTCCACGAGATGCTCGCCGGCGGCCCGCTCGACGTGCTGACCGGCGACTACCTGGCCGAGCTGACCATGCTCATCCTCGGCCGCGACCGGATGAAGGACCCGAACCGCGGGTACGCCAAGACCTTCCTGCGCCAGATGGAACAGAATCTCGCGCTGGCCAAGGAAAAGGGTGTCAAGATCGTCGCCAACGCCGGTGGGCTCAACCCCGCCGGGCTCGCGGACGCGCTCCGCGAACTCGCCGCGAAACTCGGTGTCGACATAGCGATCGCGCACGTCGAGGGCGACGACCTCATCCAGCGCGCGGAAGAGCTCGGCTTTGGTAAGACCCTGACCGCGAACGCCTACCTCGGCGCGTGGGGCATCGCGGAATGCCTGAACGCGGGCGCCGACATCGTGGTGACCGGGCGTGTCACCGACGCCTCGGTGATCGTCGGCCCGGCCGCCGCGCACTTCGGCTGGGCGCGCGACGACTACGACGCGCTGGCGGGCGCGGTCGCGGCCGGGCACGTGATCGAATGCGGCACGCAGGCCACCGGCGGAAACTACGCCTTCTTCACCGAACACGAGATCGGCGTCCCGGGGTTCCCGATCGCCGAGATCTCCGCCGACGGCTCCAGCGTGATCACCAAACACCCCGGCACCGGCGGTGTGGTGAACACCGGAACCGTTACCGCACAACTGCTCTACGAGATCACCGGCGCCCGGTACGCCGGGCCGGACGTCACGGCGCGGTTCGACACGCTGACGCTCACCGAAGACGGCCCGGACCGCGTCCGGATCAGCGGCGTCACCGGAGAACCGCCGCCTCCGACCCTGAAGGTCTGCCTGAACGGACTCGGCGGTTTCCGCAACGAGACGACGTTCGTCCTCACCGGACTGGACATCGAGGCGAAAGCCGCGCTGGTCAAGGAACAACTCGAAGGCGCGCTCAAGGCCAAGCCGCCGGCGGACGTCCAGTGGACCTTGGCCCGCACCGATCATCCCGACGCCGAGACCGAGCAGCAGGCGAGCGCGCTGCTGCACGTCGCGGTGAAGGACGCCGATCCGGAGGTCGCCGGGCGCGCGTTCAGCGGCGCGGCCATCGAGCTTGCGCTGGCGAGCTATCCCGGGTTCCACGTCACCGCGCCGCCCGCGGCCGCTTCGCCCTACGGCGTGTACCGGCCCGCCTTCGTCGACGCGCACGAGGTGCCGCACGTGGCCGTCCTGCCGGACGGAACGCGCCGCGACATCGCGCCCGCCGCCGAAACGCTGCCACTATCCGATGTGGACGAAGATCGGCTGCCCGCGCCGTTCACCCAGGCGCAGGTCCGTCGCGCACCGCTCGGCAAGGTGGCCGGCGCGCGCAGCGGCGACAAGGGCGGCAACGCGAACGTCGGCGTCTGGGCGCGTTCCGACGAGGCGTGGCGCTGGCTCGCGCACCGGCTCACCGTCACCGAGTTCAAACTGCTGCTCCCGGAGACCGCGGACCTCGAGGTCCGGCGGCATCTCCTGCCGAACCTGCGGGCGATCAACTTCGTCGTCGAAGGCATCCTCGGCGAGGGCGTCGCGTCGCAGGCGCGGTTCGACCCGCAGGCGAAGGCGCTCGGGGAATGGCTGCGCTCCCGCGAGATCGACATCCCGGAGGCCCTCCTGTGACCGACCCCTTCTCCACGCCGGAACGCGCCGAACTGCGCAAGACCGTGCGGCGGTTCGCCGAAACCGAGATCCTTCCCCACCTCGAAGACTGGGAACGCGAGGGCGAACTGCCCCGCGAACTGCACCGCAAGGCCGGGGAGCTCGGGCTGCTCGGTGTCGGCTTCCCCGAAGAGGTCGGCGGCGGAGGCGGCGACTACCTCGACGCGGTGGTCATCGCCGAGGAACTGCACTACGCGGGCGGCTCCGGCGGGCTGTTCGCCTCGCTGTTCACCTGCGGTATCGCCGTCCCGCATATCGCGGCGGCCGGCGATCCGGTGCAGATCGAACGCTGGGTCCGGCCGACCCTGGAGGGCCACAAGATCGGCTCGCTCGCGGTCACCGAACCCGACGGCGGCTCCGACGTCGCCGGGATCCGCACCACGGCGGTGCGCGAGGGCGACGAGTACGTCATCAACGGCGCCAAGACCTTCATCACCTCGGGCTGCCGCGCCGACTTCGTGACCACCGTGGTCCGCACCGGCGAGGCCGGCGCCCACGGGATCTCGCTCATCGTGGTCGAACGCGGTACGCCGGGCTTCACCGTCTCCCGCAAGCTGGAGAAGATGGGCTGGCTCTGCTCGGACACCGCCGAGCTGTCCTATGTGGACGTCCGTGTGCCCGCCGAAAACCTGATCGGCGCCGAGAACAGCGGCTTCGCACAGGTCGCCACGCAGTTCGTCACCGAGCGGGTCTCGCTGGCCGTGCAGGGCTACGCGCACGCGCAGCGGGCACTCGACCTGACCTTGGACTGGTGCCGCCTGCGCGAGACCTTCGGCCGTCCGCTGATCTCCCGCCAGCTGGTGCAGCACAAGCTCACCGAGATGGTCCGGAAGATCGACGTCGCCCGGACCTACACCCGGCAGGTCGCCCAGCGGCACGTCGCGGGCGAAGAGGTCATCGCCGAAGCCTGTTTCGCGAAGAACACCGCCGTCGAGACCGCCGAATGGGTGGTCAACGAGGCCGTGCAGCTGCACGGCGGACTCGGCTACATGCGCGAGTCCGAAGTGGAGCGTCACTACCGTGACGTGCGCATCCTCGGCATCGGCGGCGGGACCAACGAGATCCTCACCGGCTTGGCCGCGAAGCGATTGGGATACACCGCATGAGCACGATCAGGTCCACTGTGGACACGCGGAGCGAGGAGTTCGCCACCAACCGCGAGTCCATGCTCGGCAAGCTGGCCGAGATCGACGGCGAGCACGCGAAGGCGATCGCGGGTGGCGGCGAGAAGTACGTCGCCCGGCACCGCAAACGCGGCAAGCTGCTCGCCCGCGAGCGGATCGAGCTCCTCCTCGACGAGGATTCGCCGTTCTTGGAGCTGTCGCCGCTGGCGGCCTGGGGTTCGGATTACCAGGTCGGCGCCAGCGTGATCACCGGCATCGGCGTCGTCGAAGGCGTCGAGTGCATGATCTCCGCCAGCGATCCGACGGTCAAAGGCGGGGCGAGCAACCCGTGGACGGCCAAGAAGAGCTACCGCGCCGCGGACATCGCCGCGCAGAACCGCCTGCCGGTGATCAACCTCGTCGAGTCCGGCGGGGCGGATCTGCCGACGCAGAAGGAGATCTTCATCCCCGGCGGCCGGATCTTCCGTGACCTCACACGGTCTTCGGCGGCGAAGGTGCCCACGATCGCGCTGGTGTTCGGCAACTCGACCGCGGGCGGCGCGTACCTGCCCGGCATGTCGGACTACGTCGTGATGGTCAAGGAACGAGCGAAGGTCTTCCTCGGCGGCCCGCCGCTGGTCAAGATGGCGACCGGCGAAGAGTCCGACGACGAATCGCTCGGCGGCGCCGAGATGCACGCCAGGACCTCGGGGCTCGCCGACTACCTCGCGGCGGACGAAGAGGACGCGATCCGGCTCGGCCGCAGTATTGTCAAACGGCTCAACTGGACCAAACAGGGGCCGACGCCGAAACCGGACTACGCCGAGCCCCTGTATTCCGTGGAAGATCTGCTCGGCATCGTGCCCACCGACCTCAAGGTGCCGTTCGACCCGCGCGAGGTGATCGCCAGGGTCGCCGACGGTTCGGACTTCGACGAGTTCAAACCCTTGTACGGCAGCAGCCTCGCCACCGGCTGGGCGAGTATCCACGGCTACCCGGTCGGCATCCTCGCCAACGCCCAAGGCGTGCTGTTCGGCGAGGAATCGCAGAAGGCCGCGCAGTTCATCCAGCTGGCCAACCAGATCGACACGCCGCTGGTCTTCCTGCACAACACCACCGGCTACATGGTCGGCAAGGAATACGAGCAGAGCGGCATCATCAAACACGGCGCGATGATGATCAACGCCGTGTCGAACTCGAAGGTGCCGCATCTGTCGGTGCTCATGGGCGCGTCGTACGGTGCCGGGCATTACGGGATGTGCGGCCGTGCCTACGATCCCCGGTTCCTCTTCGCCTGGCCCAGTGCGAAATCCGCGGTCATGGGGCCGCAGCAGCTGGCTGGCGTGCTGTCCATCGTGGCCCGCGCCGCCGCCGCGTCGCGCGGGCAGGAGTACAACGAGGAGCACGACGCCGCCATGCGCGCCATGGTGGAGGGCCAGATCGAGGCCGAGTCGATGCCGATGTTCCTCTCCGGGATGCTCTACGACGACGGGATCATCGATCCCCGCGACACCCGCACGGTGCTCGGGCTCAGCCTGTCCGTGATCCACAATGGACCAGTGAAGGGCGCCGAGGGCTTCGGCGTCTTCAGGATGTGAGCGGCATGATCGAGAAACTTCTGGTCGCCAACCGCGGTGAGATCGCCCGCCGTGTGTTCCGCACCTGCCGCGACGCCGGGATCGGCACGGTCGCGGTGTTCTCCGACGCGGACGCCGACGCGCCGCACACCGCCGAGGCTGACGTCGCCGTCCGGCTGCCGGGCAACGCGCCCGCCGACACGTACCTCCGTGCCGAACTGCTGATCAAGGCAGCCGTCGAGACCGGCGCCGACGCGATCCACCCCGGCTACGGTTTCCTGTCGGAGAACGCCGCGTTCGCCCGCGCCGTGATCGACGCCGGGCTGACCTGGGTCGGCCCACCGCCGGAAGCCATCGAAAGCATGGGCTCCAAAGTCGAGTCCAAGCGGATGATGGCCGAAGCCGGTGTCCCGATCCTGTCCGAATTGGACCCGGCCGAGGTCACTGAAGCCGACCTTCCGTTGCTGGTCAAGGCGTCCGCCGGTGGTGGCGGACGCGGGATGCGTGTCGTGCGCACGCTCGGCGAACTCGCCGAGGCCGTCGAAGGCGCGAGCGCGGAGGCCGCGTCGGCGTTCGGCGACCCGACCGTGTTCTGCGAGCGGTACCTGGAGACCGGGCGGCATATCGAGGTCCAGGTGCTCGCCGACACCCACGGCACGGTGTGGGCGGTGGGGGAGCGTGAGTGCTCGATCCAGCGCCGCCACCAGAAGGTCGTCGAGGAAGCGCCGTCGCCGTTCGTCGACGAAGCCATGCGGGAGGCGTTGTTCGACGCCGCGCGCAAGGCCGCGCAGGCGATCGACTACGTCGGAGCCGGGACGGTCGAGTTCCTCGCCGGTCCGGACGGGCGGTTCTACTTCCTGGAGATGAACACGCGGCTCCAGGTGGAACATCCGGTCACCGAGGCCACGACCGGGCTCGACCTCGTCTCGCTGCAGTTGCGGATCGCGGAGGGCGAGCACCTCCCGATCGACGAGCCGGAGACGACCGGTCACGCGATCGAGGTCCGGCTCTACGCCGAGGACCCCGCTGCGGGCTGGCAACCGCAGAGCGGCACCTTGCACCGGTTCGAGCTATCCGCCGCACAGCGGGAATTCGAGGTCGGTCCGGGCGTCCGACTGGACTCCGGGTTCGTCAGCGGGCAGACCGTCGGCGTGCACTACGACCCGATGCTCGCCAAGGTCATCGCGTACGCCCCGGATCGCCGGAGCGCGGCGCGGGCACTGGCCGGGGCCTTGGCCGGCGCGGAGATCCACGGCGTGGTGACCAACCGCGACCTGCTGGTGAACGTGTTGCGGCACGAGGCTTTTCTCGCCGGGGAGACCGACACGGCGTTCTTCGACCGGCACGGGCTCGAAACCCTGGCGGCCCCACTGGCCACTGTGGACACTGTACGGATTTCAGCGCTCGCGGCGGCGTTGTCCGGTGCGGCCGCGAATCGCTCGGAGGCCCGGGTGCAGAGCAGGCTGCCGAGCGGCTGGCGCAACGTCCGGTCCCAAGGGCAGCGCAAACGTTTTCGTCATGGCGACGACGAGATCGAGGTCGGCTACAGCCTCGGCCGTGACGGTCTGCGCGCCGACGGTTTCGAGGGTGTCGAACTGGTTTCCGCCGAGAACGGTGGCGTGGTCCTGGAGGTCTCCGGGGTGCGGCGGAAGTTCGCCGTCGCGCGGTACGGCGACACGGTGTACGTCGATTCGCCGGACGGTTCCGTCGAACTGGCTGTGGTGCCGCGGTACACCGACCCCGACGCGGCGCTCGCCGCCGGATCGCTGGTGGCGCCGATGCCGGGCACGGTCGTCCGGCTCGCGGTCGAGGCGGGCGACACCGTCAAGACCGGCGATCCGTTGCTGTGGCTCGAAGCGATGAAGATGGAACACCGGATCGCGGCGCCGGCCGACGGCGTCGTGACGGAACTCCCGGTGGTGGTCGGACAACAGGTCGAAGTGGGCACGATCCTCGCGGTGGTAGGAGACGACGAATGAACGCGATGAACTTCACCGAGCCCGAGGAGCGCGTCGCGCTGCGGGCCGCGGTCACCGAACTCGGCAAAAAGTACGGGTACGAGTACTACGCCAAGCAGGCGCGCGCCGGGCTCAAGACCGAGGAACTCTGGGCCGAAGCCGGACGGCTGGGCTACCTCGGCGTGAACCTGCCCGAAGAGTACGGCGGCGGGGGAGCGGGTATCGCGGATCTCGCCGCGGTGCTCGAAGAACTCGCCGCGGCGGGCTCCCCGCTGCTGCTCATGGTCGTCTCGCCGGCGATCTGCGGCACGGTCATCTCGCGCTTCGGCACCGACGAGCAGAAGAAGCGCTGGCTGCCGGGCATCGCCGACGGCAGCAGGCGGATGGTCTTCGCGATCACCGAACCGGACGCCGGGTCGAACTCGCACAAGATCACCACCACCGCGAAGCGGGACGCCGACGGTTGGGTCCTCAGTGGACGGAAGGTCTACATCTCCGGCGTCGACGAGGCGGACGCCGTCCTGGTCGTCGGCCGCACCGAGGACGCCAAGACCGGCAAGCTCAAGCCCGCGCTGTTCACCGTCCCGACCGACACGCCCGGCTTCGAGTACAAGCAGATCGACATGGACATCGTCTCGCCGGAGAAGCAGTTCGGCCTGTTCCTCGATGACGTCCACCTGCCGGCCGACGCGCTGGTCGGCGAGGAGGACGCGGCGATCGCGCAGCTGTTCGCCGGGCTCAACCCCGAACGCATCATGGGCGCGTCGTTCTCGCTCGGCATCGCGCGCTACGCGTTGGGCAAGGCCGTCGGCTACGCCAACGAGCGCAAGGTGTGGGGCGCGCCGATCGGCACCCACCAGGGGCTCGCGCATCCGCTGGCCGAGATCAAGATCGAGCTGGAACTGGCCAAACTGATGACGCAGAAGGCCGCGTCGCTCTACGACTCCGGCGACGACTTCGGCGCGGGCGAGTCGGCGAACATGGCGAAGTACGCCGCCGCCGAGGTCGCGATCCGCGCGGTCGACCAGGCAGTGCAGACCCACGGCGGCAACGGGCTGGCCAGCGAATACGGGCTGGGCACGCTGGTCACGGCCGTCCGGCTGGGCCGGATCGCGCCGGTGAGCCGCGAGATGGTGCTCAACTTCGTCGGCCAGCACAGCCTCGGCCTGCCCCGCTCCTACTGAGAGGCGGACGCATGAGCACTCTCCACGGCAAGACGATCATCATCTCCGGCGGCAGCCGCGGGATCGGCGAGGCCATCGCGGTCCGCGCCGCGCGCGACGGAGCGAACATCGCCCTGCTCGCGAAGACCGCCGAGCCGCATCCGAAGCTGCCGGGCACGCTCTACACCGCGGCCAAGGCGATCGAGGACGCCGGCGGGCAGGCGTTGCCGATCGTCGGCGACGTCCGGGACGACACGTCGGTCGAGGCCGCGATCGCGCGGACCGCGGAGCAGTTCGGCGGGATCGACATCGTGCTCAACAACGCGAGCGCGATCGATTTGACCCCGACCGAGTCGGTCAGCATGAAGCGTTACGACCTGATGCAGGACGTCAACGCGCGCGGGTCGTTCCTGCTGTCGAAACTCGCCATCCCGTACCTGAAGGTCGCGGAGAACCCGCACATCCTGACGCTGTCGCCGCCGATCAGCCTCGACGAGAAATGGTTCCAGGCCGGGCATCTCGCGTACAGCATCGCGAAGTACTCGATGAGCCTGGTGACCGTCGGGCTCGCCGCGGAACTGCGGCAGTACGGGATCGCGGCGAACTCGCTGTGGCCGCGGACGACGATCGACACCGCGGCGATCCGCAACGTCGTCGGCGCGGAACTGGCGGCCAGGTCGCGGACGCCGGAGATCATGGCGGACGCGGCGCACGCGATCCTCACCAAACCGAGCCGCGAGGCGTCCGGGCACTTCTACCTCGACGACGAGGTGCTCGCAGCCGAAGGGGTCACGGACTTCTCGAAGTACCGCATCGGCGAGCGGGAGGAAGACCTGCAGCTCGATTTCTGGGTCGAGAGCCGCACCCCGTGATTCGCGAACCACAGCAGGAGCGCAGCCGCACGACCCGGCGGCGGCTGGTCGAGGCCGCCGTCGAGACGATCGGGGAGCTGGGCTGGAACGGGACCACCGTCGCGATCATCGCCGAACGCGCCGGTGTCTCGCGCGGCGCGGCCCAGCACCACTTCCCGACCAGGGAGGATCTGGTCGCGGCGGCGGTCGAGCACGTCGGCGAGATCCAGATCGTGGAACTGCGCGCCCGCGCGGCGGAACTGCCGTCGGGGCGGTCCCGGATCGAGCGGGCCGTCGACATGGTGCTCAACCTCTACAGCGGGCCTCTGTTCCGCGCCGCGCTCCACCTCTGGGTCGCGGCGTCGACCGACGAGTCGCTGCGCGCGACCCTGGTGCCGCTGGAGGCGCGGGTCGGGCGGGAAGCGCACCGGGTGACCGTCGAGCTGCTCGGCGTCGACGAGTCCCACCAGGGTGTTCGTGAGCTGGTCCAGGCCACTCTCGATCTTGCCCGCGGGCTGGGGCTGGCGAACCTGCTGACCGACGACACGAAGCGGCGCAAGCAGATCGTCGCCCAGTGGGCACGGGTCCTGGAGCCGCCGCTGGCGTCGGCGAAGATCTCCCGGAACCAAGAAGCCACCGACAACGTCTGAGATCTTGTTAACACTGATGGAGCAGCGATCGATAACACGGTGTGAGTGCTGCTGATTCAGGTGGCTGATCGAGAGAGGTCCAGTCCGGTGTCCGGTTCAGAGGTCGAACTGTCCCATCGCGCGATGGCGATGCTGCGAGCGGTCGCGGCGCGCCGTGCCCAGATGTCGTGCAGCTGCGAGCCGGATCTCTTCATCGACGGGTTCGCCTGCTGCGATCAGATGACCGCGCACGCGCTGGCCCGCGGCGGTTACATCCGCCCCGGCGCGTCCACCGGTCCCGCCGCGGTCACCGGCCGGGTGCCCGCCGAGCTGACCGAGGCGGGCGAAGCCGCCATCGCGGTCACCGCGGCCGCCTGACCCTTCACCGCATCGTCTGTCCGCAGTGGACGACGACCGTTTACAACCACCTCCCGCCTTCCTAGGATCCTCCCCGGGATGAGGCCGTCGCCGTCGAGCGGCGGACCGGGTAGGGAGGTGCCGATGGCACGCACGGCTCGCCATGACGGCGGCGGGAGCGCCCTGAACCCGCCCCGGCCGAAGGCCCCGCTATCGCGGTGGAAGGGCGCCTTTGCCGCCCTTCGCGGCCTGAAAGACTGGCGACGTCGATCGCGGCCGCGGGTTCACCAACAGACGCTCAGCGAGTTGATGCGGAAAGCCGGCGCGGCACCCCGCCGCCGGGGGCCGCGCGGGCCGAAGCACCGGGCCCCGGACGCCGCCCCCGGTAGCAGGCGGATCCGGCGGATCTCGGTGCTTTCGGCGGGCGGTGTCTTCGTCGGCGGACTGCTGGCCGTGCTGCTCACTCCCGGCGAGCAGGCCGAGGTCGTCCCGGGGATCCCGCTCCCGCCGCCGTCGCTGACCATCGCACCGCAGGCCGTCGAGGTCCCGGACGCCGCGGAGTCTTCGCCCGTCCCGTCGGGACCTTCGGGCGGCAGCGTCGCCCCTCCGCCGCCGATGACCGCGTCGATGCACGGCTCGGAGACGCCGTCCCCGACACCCACGCCGTCCGCGCCGCCGCCGGAGGAACGGCCGGATCCGCGCGCCGGTCACCACGAGTGGTACTACGACTGGAATCACGGCGGATATCCCGGTGGTGGCCGGTGGCCGCAATGGGGCCGATAGCGCCGATCGGGTGATCGACGACGTCGCACATCGTCGAACAAGAATCACGATTCACCCCTGATCTCGTCCGTTCGTGTCTGGTGTCCTTTTTTCCGGTGTCCCGCCCTCGGCCGCGTACCTACGATGGTCCGCACTTTCCATTCCATCCGGGGCAGGCTAGGGGCTGAACAGGAAAAATGAATTTGGACGGACATTCTCCCGCGGTGCAGCTCGCCCGGAGAATGCTGCTCAACCGCGAGACGGGGAATCCGTCCCGCCCGCAGCCGGTGACGCTGCTGCTCGGGCCCGTCGGTTCGGGGAAGACCACGGCACTGGAAGCGATCCGCCGTGATCTCGGCTGGGGTGTCGTGCACGCCGGATTCGATTTCGGGCAAGGCGGCCGGGCCGGCACGATCGACGTGCTCACGAAACTGGCCTATTCGTTGTCGGGGAAATGGCGAAATCGGCCGAAACCGCAGTTCGTTCGTTTCACGATCGCGTTGATCGCAGTCCAGGCTGAGCTTTCCGGTCGAAATCGCGACGAAGACCTCGCGCAACTGAAGTCGCTGCTCGGCAGTCTCGACCGGGTCATCTGGACGTCGGCAATGGACGGCACGCTCGACGCGCTGACCGAGACGGCGAAGGCGACCGGTCTCGTCGAGCCACCGTACGCGGATCTGTTCCGCCAGACGTTCCCGCATCTGGTCCGGAACATCCGGCCGAGGCTCGGAAAGGCGCTGCGGTCGCTGGCGGACTTCCCCCACGCGGAGGGGAGATCCCCGTTCGACGCGCTGCTCGAACTCAACCGCCTGGCGCACGGCAGCGCCCGTGACGCCAAGGCGGTCACCGAATGGCTGATGGCGGCGTTCCTCGGCGACGTCCGGGAGAACCATCCGCGGCTGGCCAAACCGGAGGAGAAGAGCCCGTGCACCTGTGACATCTCGCCGCAGCGCAGGCATTGGCACAACTGGGTGGTGGTGCTCGACGACGTCGACCACGCCGGCGGGACCGAGTTCCTCGCCGACCTGATCGCCGCGCGGGAACGGTACGCCGTCCAGCATCCGAACGATCGCGAGGCCCACGACGCGCTGCTGGTCATCGCCACCAGCGGGCGGTGGCACGACGATTGGGGGACCGCCTGGCTGGCGCCGTGGAAGCCCGCGTCCGGCGCTCCGCCCGCCGTCCGGCCGATCGTGGACTGCGAGGAGGCTTCGTACGATGACTGGGCGAACCCGGGCAACGGCGCGCTCGACTCGCCCTACTACCCGGTCCGGATCTCACCGCAGTCGATCGGGCGGATCGCGCGGATCCTCCATTCCGGCGCGCGGACGCCGAAGGTCACGCTCGCGCACCGGGCGACCGGTGGACTGCCGTCGGCGGTCGAGCAGCTCGCGGGGAGGTTGCGGGCCACCGACGCGCGCGAAGGCGGCCGTGACCTGCTCACCACCGATCCCCGTGGCGAACAGGATCCCTGCTACCGCAGGCTGACCGAGCTCGCCTTGACCGAGCACCTCGACGACGTCCACGTCGACGACTTCGTGACCGCGGCGCCGTTCGCGACCGCGCCCTGGCTGATCCCGGACGCCGCGCAGAGCCGGATCGACCAGCCGCACGTCGGGCGGATCCTGACCGAACTGCGCACCTCGTTGTGGGTGACGGCGAAGAACTCGCCCGGTTCGACGACCGACCAGGCGGCACTGCATCCATGGATCGCCGCGAACCTGGTGTCCGCGCTGGCCAGGCGGGGTGACGGCGACGGCCCGACCTACACCGACCAGTTCAAGGCCCTGCGCGACGATCCCGACACCGCGCAGGATCCGGTGCGCCTGGCCTACTGCAACCTCGCGCTGGGCGACATCGGCGAGGTGGTCACCTTCTTCGAACGCGAGTTCAACCGGATCCCGCACGCGGAGTGGATCGCCAAACTCGAGCTGGTCCTGAACGCGCCGGACGATCTGCCATCCGGACGGGATCACGCGGAGCTGTACGAAGAACTCGTCAACCTGGACAACGCGCGCCGCCCGAACGACCGGTCCGAGATCCGGAACAACGTCGCCCGGCTCATCGCGGCGGGCTGGCTGACCGCCAACCCCTTCGCCGTCCGCGGGCAGGACCAGCACCAGGTGATCGCGAACGCCTTCGCCGCGCTGGCCACCACCTCGCATCAGCCCGACGTCGGCGCGCTCGTGTCGGCCAAGGAAGCCGCCCGTCGCGGCGAATTCCCCTGACCCGGAACGGAACCCTGTGATGTCCTGGCTCGATTCGCTGAGAACACGCATGTCCGCGGCCCGTGACGGCGCGGTCTCGGGACCGCCGGTACGGCCCCGAGGCTGGGCACGCCGTCATCGGGTGCTGCTGATCGTGGCCGTGGTCGTATTGCTGGCCGCCGTGCCGGCGCTGACCAGACCGTGGGAGGTCTGCGGTGCCGGACTGCGGGCGGTGGACGCGGACGAGGAGTCGATCGGCTCGTCGCACGTCTGCGTCGGGCTGAACCTCGACTCCGGCCCGATGCGGGAAGACGACCCGCTCGATCCGCTGGAGAAGCTCATCAAGAGCCGCAACGAGCAGGCGGGGGACAACTTCAAGACGATCGTGGTGCTGGAGAACCTCGCGCCCGACCCGAAGGTCGACAGCCAGCCGTTCCCGTTCGTGCGGCGGGAGGTCCAGGGCGCGATCGCCGCCGCGTGGCCGAAGAACGGGCCGCCGGGGATCAAGCTCCTGCTGGCCAATTACGGGAGCAACGCCGATCACTGGCGCGTCGTCGCCGAGGAGATCATCGCCGCGGCCGCCGCCCAGCGCATCGTGGCGGTCACCGACATCGGCATCAGCACGGAAAGCAGCCGGGCGCTGGTGGCCGAACTGTCCCGGCACGGGATCGCCACGATCGGCGCGACCGTCACCGCGGACAACATGAACACCGACCCGAAGGGCGCGCGGATCGACAACTTCTTCCGCGTGGGTCCGACCAACACCGACGAAGCCCGCGCCGCGGCCGGATACATCGCCGCGCACGGTTTCCGGCGCGTGATGATGATCCAGGGGGTCAGCAAGGAGGACACCTACGCGACCACCCTGGCCGAGGCGTTCCAGCACTCATCGAAGGTCCCGGTCGTCTTCACGAAGACCTACGACGTCAAACCGCTCGCCGACACTTCGCGCGAGGCCTACTTGCGCGGGCTGTTCAGCAGATGGCACAACGACATCTGCGGCGCGAAACCCGATCTGATCTACTTCGCCGGCCGCGGGCTCGACCTCGGCGCCCTCGTGGCGGCGCTGGCGGGCGACGGTGCCTGCGAGGGGCTCGACACGGTGACCGTGATGACCGGGGACGACGCGAGCACGCTCGCCGGGAAACCCTTGGAGCTGAACAAGGACATCAGTGTCCGGCTCCGCTACACGGCACTGGCGTATCCCGACCAGTGGGACATGTTCACCGCCGATCCGGCGTATCCCACGTACAAGAAGAACTACGACAACTTCGTCGCGGAGTTCACCGGTACCCACGGGTTTCCCAAGGCGGAACTGTGGGACGGCGCCGCGATGATCGAACACGACGCGGTCGCCGCGGCGGTCGAAGCGGCCGTGCAGAACGTGTCGGCGGATCCGGTCTCGGTGTCGAACGTGTTGCGCAGCATCGACTGCAACTCCCCGGTGCCGGGCGCGACCGGCTTCATCGCGTTCGATCAGGCGACGGGGAACCAGCTCGACAAGGCGTTGCCGATCCTGTCGATCGATCCGGACGGTTCGGTGCATCCGGTCGATCTGGTGTGGTCGCGCGGGCGGCCGCTGAACACGAGGCCGGACTGCGGGCAGTGAGTGGTGGCCCGGGGCCGGGAGGTTGCGAAAGTGGCTTTCGCAACCTTCGGCGTTGCGAAAGTGGCTTTCGCAACGCCGGCGCGGGTGTGCGATCGGCCGGTCGTGACGGGGGCCCGGGCGTCGTCGAGGCATGTCGCGAAAGCCACTTTCGCGACGTCTGATGTCTCGAAAGTGGCTTTCGCGACCTGAGCAACCGGGCCCGAGGTGCGAAGCGGTGAAGGCCTCCTTCCCTACCTTGAGAGTGAGGAAGGAGGCCTTCACGGACTGACACCGGTGGGGAACGGAAGTCAGCCGGTGTAACCCGCCACGATCTTGGTGTAGTCGTACTTGCCTTGGGCGATTCCCGCGCAGTTGTTGCAATCGCGGTTCACCGCCCAGAACGACAGCCTGGCGAGATGTTTGCTCGCCGCGTAGTCGCGGATCGCGCGGAAGTCGGCGACGCTGACGGTTTCGCCGGCCACATCGGTCTTCCCGTTCATCGACGAAAGCCCGCTGCGCCGGTACGCCGCGTCGTCGCTCAGGCCGAAGGTGGACTTCACGACGTTCTTCAGCCCGTCCACGGCACTGCGGGTCTTGCCCGCCATGTCACCGCCGCTGGAGAAATTGAAGGGCATGACCGACCACGCGTCGACCCCTGCGCCGAGCTCCTTCGCCCGGTTGATCAGCCGCTTGCCGTGCGAGTTGGGGCCACCGACGTCGGTCGGGATGGTGATGACCACGCGGAGGCCGGGATTCTTCTGTTTCGTGAGCTTGACGGCGTTCAGGATCCGGTCCTGGACGGTGTGGTTCTCGAACTCGTCGGTGTTCTCGACGTCGAGGTCGATCGCCTTGAGTTTGTAGGCGTCGATGACCTTCTGGTACGCGCCGGCGAGTGCCGCGGGAGTGGAGCATTTCGGGCCCAGCTTCGTGCCCGACCAGCCCCCGAACGACGGGATGACGTCGCCACCCTTGGCACGGATGTTGTTGATCATTGTGGCGTCGGAACCGGTGAGGGAACGGCTGCCGTCCCATTTCGGGTTGCAGCCGCCGTCGGAGAGGATGAACGCGAGGGTGAAGGCCTTGACGCCGGTGGCGTTCATCGCGGCGATCGGATCCGTCTGTCCCGACCACTGGTACAGATAGGGCGAGGCGAGCACCGGGTCCGGGGCCGCCGAGGCGACGGGCGCGAGGCCGGCGGCCGTGGCGAGAGCGGCGCCGACGGTGGTGGCCAGTGTCGGCCAGCGTCGTCGTAAGGATTTCATCGGTCCTCCAACTGGTACGCGCGCGGCGAGGCGCGCAGGTGTGGAGCACCTCCGTCTTGACGCGGCGTATCAACCTGGAGTGTGCGCTATCCCACGGTGGACTAGACCAATGAGGACTGTCAAGAATTCACCGGAACACCCACCGGAAACGACCGACCTTAGTAGGGGGGTGATGACCCGGAAAGCGGATCGACACCACCACGATTACCGGCTAGTTTGCCGAAATGGTGGGGGACTCCCTGATGGCGACCGGAAGCCGCGACCGGAGAGACCGGCTCGCCGCGCCGCGGCGGATACTGGGGTCCTGGAGCCTGTGGGAACTACCCAGGCGAGGCCTGATCGGGTATCTGCTCCTCGTCGACTTCGCCGCCATCGCCGCCACGACCTACCTTTTCGTCCTGCGGCCCCCCGCGCCGTCGTCGTTTCTTCCGTTTTCCGCGCTGGTGACCGGAATGATCGTCTGTTCGGAGCTTTCGCGCCCCGTCGAGCGGTCCCGCGCCGACACCCGGCTCGGCGCCGGACTGGACGCGGCGTGGATTTTCGCCGGTGCGCTCCTCTTGCCGCCCGCACTGGCCGCGGTGCTCGTCGTCGTCTCGGCGGCATATCGCTGGTTCCGGATCCGGCGCGGTATCCCGCACCGGCAGGTGTTCGCGGCGTCCGCGACGATGCTTTCGGCGCTCGGCGCCTCGATCATCCCGGTACTGCTGGGTGCGCCACCGTTCCTCGGCGCACCAAGGGATTTCGAAAGTTTCGCCCTGGTTTTCGCGACCGGGCTGGTCTTCCTGTCCGTCGACGCGGCCTTGGCCGCCCCGGCGGCCGAATTCGGGGCGGAACCGTCGGGATTCGCCTTCGACGCGGCCATGGTCGCGTTCGGACTGTTGCTCGCGTGGTCGGCGGCGGACTGGCCGTTCGTCACCGTGGTACTCGCGGGCGCGCTCGTGGTACTTCACCGGGCCGGGACGATGCGTGCCCTGCGCGGGCACGCGGGCACGGATTCCGGCACGGGACTGCTCACCGCTTCGTCCTGGTTGGACGGTGCCCGCACCCAGTTCGAGCTGCTGCGCGGCCGTGGCGCCGAGCTTTCGCTGCTGATGCTCGACCTCGACCATTTCGCCCGGCTCAACGACCGGCACGGCAGGCACGTCGGGGACGACGTCCTGCGGGCCGTGGCGGACACCTTGCGCGCCGAGGTCCGTGCCGCGGACCTGGTCGGCCGGTTCGGCGGCGAGGAGTTCGTGGTCCTGCTGCCCGGCACGAGCCGGTTCGACGCGCACGCGATCGCCGAACGCATCCGGCTGCGGATCTCGTCGACGTTCGTCTCACTGGGTGGGACGTTCGCGGGGACGACCGTCTCGATCGGAGTGTCGTCGCATCCGGACTGCGGTGAGACGCTCGACCGGCTCGTCGCCGCGGCGGATCAGGCGTTGCGCGCGGCGAAGGGGGCCGGGCGCAACCGGACCGTCGCCTTCGAGACCGAAACCTAGCCTTCGGCCGGGACGCCGATGTCCTCGAACCACAGGTCCGGGTGATCCCGGATGAATTCGGTCATCAGCGCGGTGCACGCCGGGTCGTCGAGCAGGGTGATCTCGACGCCGTGCTCCTCGAGCCAGCCGTGCCCGCCTTCGAACGTGGTGGCCTCGCCGATGACGACCCTGCCGATGCCGAACTGGCGCACCAGCCCGCTGCAGTACCAGCAGGGGGACAGCGTGGTGACCATGATCGTGTCCCGGTAGTGCGGCCGCCTGCCCGCGTTCCGGAAGGCGGAGGTCTCGGCGTGCATCGACGGGTCGCCGTCCTGGACCCGGCGGTTGTGGCCGCGGCCGAGCAGGGCGCCGGTGGTGTCGAAGAGGGCGGCGCCGATCGGGACCCCGCCCTCGGCCTTGCCGAGTTCGGCCTCTTCACGGGCGACGGCCAGCAGCTGCGCGGGATCGATCACGCGGTTCACCTTACGGCGCGAGCGCAATGCGGACCGGACCTGTCCTGAATATCTGCGACACTCCTCCCATGAAGCGAGTGAACCGATGACCACGGGCACGTCGGCACGGCTGCTGAGGCTCCTCTCCCTGCTGCAGGCGCGGCGCGACTGGCCGGGCGCCGACCTCGCCGACCGGCTGCAGGTGGACGTCCGCACGGTCCGGCGCGACGTCGAGCGGCTGCGCGAACTGGGCTACCCGGTGCACGCCACCCCCGGCGTCGCGGGCGGCTACCGGCTCGGCGCGGGGGCCGCGTTGCCGCCGCTGCTGCTGGACGACGACGAGGCCGTCGCGGTCGCCGTCGGGCTCCGCACGGCCGCGAACGGGACGGTCTCGGGGATCGAGGAGACCTCGGTGCGCGCGCTCACCAAACTGGAGCAGGTGCTGCCCGCGCGGCTGCGGCACCGGATCACCGCGCTGAACACCGCGATGATCCCGCTCGGCGGCGTCGTCCCGGTCATCGACGCGGCGGCGCTGACAGTCATCGCGTCCGCGTGCCGTGACCACCAGCGGCTCCGGTTCGGCTACCGCAACCACAACGGTGACGTCAGCGAGCGCTACATCGAGCCGTTGCGCCTGGTACACACCGGGCGCCGGTGGTACCTGGTCGCGTTCGACCTCGACCGTGACGACTGGCGGACCTTCCGCGTCGACCGCATCGACGGCGTCCCGGACACGAGTTTCCGGTTCACGCCGAGGGAACCACCCGCCGAGGACCTCGCGGCGTACGTCTCCCGTGGGATCACGTCTTCGCCGTATCCGCACCAGATGGTGCTGCGGGTCAACGCCTCGGCGGACGCGCTCGCCGAATACGTGTCCCCGACCGCCGGCACGATCGAGGCCATCGACGAGCACACCTGCCGGGTCCGGGTCGGTTCCAACGACCTGTCCGTGATGCCGTACTACCTCGCCCATTGGGACGTCGACTTCGTCGTGGAGGAGGCGCCGGACGAGGTCAAGGAGCGGCTACGGCTGGTCGCCGACCGCTTCGCGCGCGCGGTCGTCTGAGTCCGAAGTGGACCGTGCGCGTTTGGCCAGCAGGCCGATCGAGCCGAGCGAGATCAGGGCGAGCACGATGATGTAGAGCGACACCGACATCGACGTCCCGGTGGATTCCAGCAGCAGCACCATGATGAACGGCGCGAGCCCGCCGCCGACCACCGCGCTGATCTGGTAGCCGAGCGAGGCGCCGGTGTAGCGCATCTCGGCGGTGAAGAGCTCGGCGAACAACGCCGCCTGCGGGCCGTACATGATGCCGAGGAACAGCGACCCGACGAACGAGGCGACCACGAACAGCGGCAGCGAGGCCGTGTCGATGAGCAGGAACATCGGGATCGCCCAGAGCGCGACGCCCGCCGCGCCGAAGGTGTAGATCTTGAGCCTGCCGATCCGGTCGGACAGTTTCGCCGACAGCGGGATGATCGCGAGCTGCAGCGTGCTGATCAGCAGGGTCGCGACGAGCACCGTGGTCCGCGACATCCCGAGATGCCGGGTGGCGTAGTCGAGGACGCCGTTCAGCAGGATGTAGAAGGTGGCGGTGTTGACCATGAACGAGCCGCCGGCCAGCAACACCGTGCCCTTGTGGTGGCGCAGGACGTCACGCAGCGGCGACTTGGCGCGGCCGCGTTCCTCGGCGGCGAGTTTCGCTTCGGCGCGGCGGTATTCGGGCGTCTCGTCGATCTTGACGTGCATGTACCAGGCGAGCCCGAGCACGAGGACGCCCACCAGGAACGGGATCCGCCACGCCCACACGAGGAAGTCCGACGGCGGCGCGAGCTGGGCGGCGATCAGGAACACCGTGTTCGCCAGCACCACCCCGATCGGGACGCCGAGCTGGACGAGGCTGCCGTAGAGACCCCGTTTGCCGGGCGGCGCGTACTCGGTGGCGAGCAGCATCGCGCCACCCCACTGGGCGCCGACGGCGACTCCCTGCACGAGCCGGAGCAGTACCAGGAGGATCGGCGCGGCGATACCGATCGAGTCGTAGGTCGGCAACAGGCCGATCAGCGTGGTCGCCGCGCCCATCAGCGCGATCGCCAGCACCAGCACGGGTTTCCGGCCGCGTTTGTCACCGAGGCTGCCCGCGATGATCCCGCCTAGCGGCCGGGCGAGGAAGCCGACCGCGAAGGTCGCGAACGAGGCGAGGACCCCGGCCGCCGCGTTGCTGGTGGGGAAGAAGGTCTTCCCGAAGACCAGGGCGGCGGCGATCCCGAAGACGAAGTAGTCGTACCACTCGACCGAGGAGGCGAGTGCCGCCGCGGTGGCGGCCCTCCTGCGCTGGGACACGGTGATCGTCGGTTCGGCGGCGGTTTCCGGGGCGTTCGGTGCGGTGTCGGCCATCTGGATGCCCTTCGCTCGGCGCTGCTGCGGCGATGCAGTCCGGGCAAGTTAACAACCGCTTAGTATGTGGTCAACGTCTCAACGGGTAATTCTAGATACCGACCGGTTGGTATGTCACTCTGGTGGCGGTATCGCCGACGCAGGCCGATCAGTACTGGTCAGGAGAGTTTCGTGCCGAGCATGCGCAGCACCAGCTCGCTGTACTCCTGGCCGAGCTTCTTGGGGGTCTGGCGCGTCCGTTCGCTGTACCAGCGCGAGACGTCGACACCGAGCGAGAGCACGGCGCGGGCGGCGGTGTGCGGGTCGCCGACGGTGAACACACCCGTTCCGACGCCTTCGGTGATGACCTCGCGCACGACCTGCTCGATACGGCGTCGCAGTTTCGCGACGATCTCGAACTCCTCGTCGGGCAGGGCGTGCAGTTCGTACTGCACCACGCGGGCCACGGTGTGCCTCCGCGCGTGCCACGCCACGAAATCCTCGACCAGCAGCCGGATCCGCTCGACCGGATCGCTCTCCCGCGCCACGACGCTCTCGACCAGCGAGAGCGTCTGCTCGTGGCCGTACTTCGAGATCGCGAACAGCAGCGCGGCCTTGGACGGGAAGTGCACGTACAGCGCCGCGGGGCTCATGCCGGCCGCCGAGGCGATGTCCCGGGTGGTGGTCGCGTGATAGCCACGCCGCGCGAAGGATTCGACCCCGGCCAGCATCAGCCGCCGTGCCGTCTCCGGCTGGACGTCGGGCCACAGTTCGGCCGACAGCGACATGGTCATCCGCAGATCCTCCCAGACGCTCGTTCCGGATGGCGGGCTTGACACCGTCTCCGGACCTTTCCATTGTAAGTGAGCGCTCGCTTAGTGATTGCGTCGCCAGTGAACACAGAGGAGATCGAAGAGTGAACTCGTTCAAGGATCGCGTCGCGATCGTCACCGGCGCCAGCCGGGGTATCGGCCTCGGGATCGCCAAGGACCTGGTCGAGCGCGGCGCGAAGGTGTGCATCACCGCGCGCAAGCCGGAGCCGCTGGCCGAGGCCGTGGCCGAACTGGGCGGCGAGGCCGTCGCCATCGCCGTCCCCGGCAAGGCCGACGACGAGGCGCACCAGGACGAGGCCGTCGCCAAGACCATCGAGACCTTCGGCCGCCTCGACATGCTGGTCAACAACACCGGGATCAACCCGGTGTTCGGGCCGACCCTGGACATCGACCCCGGGGCCGCGGCGAAGATCTTCGCCGTCAACGTGCTCGCGCCGCTTTCGTGGACGCGCCGGGCGCGGGACGCGTGGATGGGGGAGCACGGCGGCGCGGTGGTGAACGTCGCGTCCATCGCCGGGCTCGGCGCGTCGCCCGGGATCGGCATGTACGGCGTCAGCAAGGCCGCGCTGATCCGGCTCACGAAGGAGCTCGGCTTCGAACTGGGGCCGAAGATCCGCGTGAACGCCGTCGCGCCGGCCGTGGTCAAGACCAAGTTCGCGACCGCGCTGTACGAAGGCCGCGAAGAAGAGGTCTCCGAGTCGTACCCGATGAAGCGCCTCGGCGTTCCGGCGGACATCGCGGGCGCCGTGGCGTTCCTGCTTTCGGAAGAGGCGGGCTGGATCACCGGGCAGACGGTGGTCCTCGACGGTGGCGTCACGCTGGCGGGTGGCCTGTGACCGCGTCGTTCACCGGTTCCGGGGTCGTCGTCACCGGTGGGGGCGGCGGGATCGGGGCCGTCCTCGCCCGCCGGTTCGCCGCGGAGGGGGCCCGGGTCGTCGTCGGCGACCTGAACGGGGACGCCGCGGCCGAGGTCGCCGAGGAGATCGGCGGGACCGCCGTCGCCGGGGACGCCGCGAGCGAAGCGGGTGTCGCGTACCTGATCGAGGCGGCGCGCGAAACCCTCGGCGAGATCGACGTCTTCTGCGCCAACGCGGGGATCGCGCCGATGGGCGGCGTGGACGCGCCGGAGGAGGACTGGGCGCGGATCTGGGACGTCAATGTCATGGCGCACGTGCGCGCGGCGCGGCTGCTCCTGCCGCCGTGGCTGGAGCGCGGCCGCGGGCATTTCATCTCGACGGTGTCGGCGGCCGGTTTGCTGACCAGCCTCGGTTCGGTGTCCTACTCGGTGACCAAACACGGCGCGCTCGCCTTCGCCGAATGGCTTTCGGCGACCTATCGGCACCGCGGGCTCACCGTGCAGGCCATCTGCCCGCAGGGAGTGCGGACGGCGATGCTGGAGAACACCGGTCCGGCGGGCGAGCTGCTGATGGGCGCGTCGGCGATCCAGCCGGAGCAGGTCGCGGACGCGCTGTTCGAGGCCATCGCCGAGGAGCGGTTCCTGGTGCTGCCGCACCCCGAGGTCGCGGACTACTACGCCGCGCGGGCCACGCAGACCGACCGGTGGCTCGGCGGGATGAACAAGCTGCAGCGCAAGGTGGAGCAGGTCGTCGGGGACTGACCGGGGCCGGCTCGCCTTGGTGCATGGTCGTGGCGTGTCGCGAAAGCCACTTTCGTGACGTCTGATGTCCCGAAAGTGGCTTTCGCGACACGGTGGCGGGGGGTTCGCGCAGGTTCGGATGGTGGCACGCGGGGCTTCGCGTGACCGGTGGGGCAGGACCGGCGTGATCAGCGGCGTGACTCGCGTGATCAGGGGCGTAACTCGCGTGATCAGGGGCGTAACTCGCGTGATCAGCGGCGTGATTCGCGTGATCGGGGGCGTGACTCGCGTGATCGGGGGCGTGACTCGCGTGATCAGCGGCGTGATTCGCGTGATCAGGGGCGTAACTCGCGTGATCGAAGGCGTGACTCGGCGCGTGGCGGTTGATCTTCGTCGGCGGATCGGCCACTGTGGGCAGGGGTCTTGCTCGCGGTAAGGAAAGTCGATGAACAAACGCTTCGTGCTCCGTGGTGCCGTTCTCGCCGCCACCCTCGCCGGCTCGGTGCTGACCGCGGGATCGGCGATGGCGAGCACCGCGGAACCGTGCGCGGCCGGGGCGTCGGGTGACGTCGCGGCGGCGTCCTGCACGCCGTACCGCAAGGTGAGCGAGGGCTGGAGCAGCAAAACCGCCTGCAACCGCGCCGGCAACGAGGGCGCGCAGGCCGGCCGCTGGACCGGCTGGAACTGCAACCAGGCGCTGCGCGGCTGGGAGCTGTGGGTGCGCACGTGCACCGCGCTGGCCGCGGAGAAGGACGCGGTTACCACGCGCGAAACCGTCTGATTGTGGTGCGGGCCGCCCCGGGCGCGAGTCCGGGGCGGCCTAATCCCCTTGGTATGGCGGGAAGTCCGGTGGGCGGCGTTCGTTCCAGCTGGCCAGGCCCTCGGGAAGTTCCGGATGCGAAAAGGAGTCGAGCATCAGGGCGGTGGCTTCGCGGGCGGAATCCTCCAGTAGAAGCCCGGTTTCTCGAAGGACCTGCCGTTTGATGAGCGCCATGGAGCGTGGCGCGCTGTAGATCGCGAGTTCGGCGGCGTAGGCCGTCGCACGCGGTAAAAGCTCTTCCGGGGGCACGATTTCCTGCACCAGGCCGTACTCGTACGCCTGTTCGGCGGTGAAGGTCCGGCCGGAGAGCAGCAGATCGAGTGCCCGGCCGCGGCCGACGAGTTCGGGCAGCAGTTTCGCCACGCCGTACTCGGCGATGAGGCCCCGCCGTGCGAAGGCGGTGGTGAACTTCGCGCCCGCCGCGGCGAACCGGACATCGGCGGCGCAGGCGATCACGAAACCGAGCCCGGCGCAGCCGCCGTTGATCGCCGCGACCACCGGCACGTCGGCATACGCGGCGGCGAGGACGTCGCGGAAACCTTCCCGTTCCGGCGCGGCCGCGCCGTCGACGGAGATGTCTTCCAGCAGTCCCAGGTCCGCCCCGGGGCAGAAGGAGCGTCCGCGGCCGGTGACGACGACGGCGCGGACACCGGGATCGGCCGACGCCTCGCGCAGCAGCTCGCCGTAGCGGATCTGCATCGCCTGGTCCATCGCGTTGCCGCGCTCGGGTTTGTCGAAGGTGATCGTGGCGACGGCGCCGTCCGCGCTGTATCGCACAGTGTCCATTTCGGACGGTGAGAGCTGTTCGGTCACGTCGACCTCCTTGCGTCATCGCCATACTAAGCGGATGCTTAGGGCTCCGTCGAGACTTGTCAGGGAGGAACCTGCATGAGCCGGTACGAAGCGAAACCGTGGCTGGCCGCCTACGAGCCCAGGATGAGGGAAGCGGGAACACCGGAGCCGACCACGGTCCTGGAGTCCTTCCTGCGGGCGGTCCGGCGTTCCCCGGACGTCACCGCGATCGCCTACTTCGACGGCAGGTTGACCTACCGCGAGGTCGACGAGCTCTCCGACGGCATCGCGCGCCATTTGCTCTCGTCCGGTTTCGCCCGGGGTGACCGGCTCGCGCTCGTCCTGCAGAACATCCCGCAGTTCGTGCTGGCGTTGCTCGGCGCGTGGAAGGCGGGTGGCATCGTCGTCCCCGTCAACCCGATGTACCGCGAGCGCGAACTGCGGCACGTCTTCGGGGACGCCGGGGTACGCGCGGTCGTGTGCTCGCAGAGCGGGTGGAACCGCCGGATCGCCCCGCTCGTGCCCGGCAGCGACGTGACCATCGCGCTGACCACCAGCGAACTCGATCTGCAAGGTCGCGACGATCCGCGCGTGTTCGGCGAAACCGTGCGGGAACCGACTCCCGGTGCCGCCGACCTGCTGGAGGCGGCGCGGGCCGCGGTGGGGGAGCCGCCGCCGGACGCCGGCCTCGGCCCCGACGACGTCGCGCTGATCAGCTATACGTCGGGCACCAGCGGGACGCCGAAGGGCGCGATGAACACCCACGGCAACATCGGGGCGAACGCGTCCGTGCTCAGCACGTTCAGCGGTCTCGGCGATGGCGCCACGTTGTTCGGCCTGGCTCCGCTGTTCCACATCACCGGCATGGTCTGTGAGATCGCCTCCGCGATCGACATCGGCGGCACACTCGCGCTCGCGTACCGGTTCGAGCCCGGCGTGGTGCTCGACGCCTTCCTGGAACACAAGCCCGTGTACACGGTCGGCCCGTCCACGGCGTACATGGCGTTGATGGCGCACCCGGACGTCAGCCGCGAGCACTTCGACTCCTTCGAGTTGCTGTACTCCGGCGGAGCCGCCCTGCCGCCCGCCGTGGTCGACGCGTTCCGTGCCCGCTTCGGGCACTACATCCACAACGGCTACGGGCTCACCGAGACGACCGCGGGCTGCATTGTCGTCCCGAGCAGCCTCGAAGCGCCTGTCGACGAGGAGTCCGGCACGATCTCGATCGGCCTGCCCGTGCCCGGCACGATCGTGCGCATCCTCGGCGAAGACGGCGAGGAACTGCCGTTCGGCAAGGCGGGCGAGATCGCCGTCGAAGGCCCGATGGTGATCCCCGGTTACTGGAACCGGTCCGAGGCGACCGAAGCCGCACTGCCCGGCGGCAGGCTCCTGACCGGCGACGTCGGCTTCATGGAGCCGAGCGGCTGGGTCTACGTCGTCGACCGCAAGAAGGACATGATCAACGCCTCCGGATTCAAGGTGTGGCCGCGTGAGGTCGAGGACGTGCTGTACACCCATCCGGCGGTGCGCGAAGCGGCCGTGGTCGGTATCCCGGACGAATATCGCGGCGAGACCGTGAAGGCCTACATCAGCCCGGCGCCGGGCACCGCGCCCGATCCCCAGGACCTCGTCGCGTACTGCAAGGAACGCCTCGCCGCGTACAAGTACCCGCGCGTGGTCGAAGTGCTCGACGAACTGCCCAAAACGGTGAGCGGCAAGATCCTCCGCCGCGAACTCCGGGCGAGGGGATGAGCGGCATGGCACAGGTCGAAACCGTCCGCGGCCCCGTCGACACCGCCGAATTGGGCAAGGTGCTGATGCACGAACACCTGTTCGTGCTCAGTCCCGAGTTCATGGCGAACCATCCCGAACACGACGGATTCCGCGAAGACGAACACGTCGCCGACGCGATCCGGCGGCTCGACGAACTCAAGGCCGCCGGGATCGACACCATCGTCGACCCCACCGTGATCGGGCTCGGCCGCTACATCCCGCGCGTGCGGCGGGTCGCGGCCGAAACCGAGCTCCGGATCATCGTCGCGACCGGGCTCTACACCTACAACGACGTCCCGCACTACCTCCACCATCGCGGGCCCGGCCTCATCTTCGACGACGGCGCGGACCCGCTGGTCGGCCTCTTCACCGGCGACATCGTCGACGGGATCGCCGATACCGGGGTGAAGGCGGCCCTGCTGAAGTGCGCGACCGACGAACCCGGGGTCACCCCCGGCGTCGAACGCGTCCTGCGCGCGGTCGCGAAGGCGCACCGGGAGACCGGCGCGCCGATCATGACCCATACCCACGCGCCCACCCGGCGCGGTCTCGAACAACAGGCCGTTTTCGCGACCGAAGGCGTCGACCTGAGCCGTGTCCTCATCGGGCACAGCGGCGACAGCACCGACCTCGATTACCTCACCGGCATCGCCGACAAGGGATCGTTGCTGGGGATGGACCGCTTCGGGCTCGACCCGTTGCTCTCGTTCGAAGAACGGGTCGCCACGGTCGTGGCGATGTGCGAGCGCGGTTACGCCGGAAGCATGGTCCTCTCCCATGACGCCTCCTGTTTCATCGACTGGTTCGAGCAGGACAAGATGGCCGCCGTGGCGCCCAACTGGCATTTCCTCCACATCACCCGTGACGTGCTGCCCGCGTTGCGGGAACGTGGGGTTTCCGAACGCGACATAACGACGATGCTGGTCGACAATCCGCGGCGGTTCTTCGAGCACACCGGCGCGTATTGACGTCTCGGCGCCTTTCTCGTCCGGCGAGAGGTTCCGAAAGTTTCGCAATGTCGAAGGTTGCGAAAGTGGCTTTCGCAACGCGTTCCCGTCGGATCGGCGCCCAGCCGGGGAAGGGACTCCGGGGCGTCGACAAACCGGCCGGTATGCTGAGTGTCCGCACGAGAAGGAGCCGGCCATGACACGAGCGACCACCAGGAAGGCCGAGGCCGGCGGCGAAGACCAGGCCGCCGTCCCGCGCCGTCTGCTGTCGCACGCCACGAAGCTCTTCGCGAAGAAGGGTTTCGACCGCACCTCCGTGCAGGAGATCGTCGAGGCGGCCGGGGTCACCAAGGGCGCGATGTACCACTACTTCGGCTCCAAGGACGACCTCCTTTACGAGATCTACGCCCGGGTGCTGCGCGCGCAGACCGAGCAACTGGAAAAAGTGGTTTCGAGCGAGGCGCCGCTGCGGGAACGGTTGCGCTCCGCCGCCTCCGACGTCGTCGTCAGCACGATCGACAACCTCGACGACAACACGATCTTCATGCAGTCCATGCACCAGCTGAGCGTGGAGAAGCAGAAGGCCGTCCGCGCGGAACGCCGCAAGTACCACGAGCGGTTCCGCACGCTGATCGAGGAAGGCCAGGAGTCGGGCGAGTTCCGCGCGGACAAACCGGCCGACGTGATCGTCGACTTCTTCTTCGGGTCGGTGCACCACCTCGGTTCGTGGTACCGGCGTGGCGGCGCGCTCTCGGCCCGCCAGATCGGCGACCATTTCGCCGATCTGCTGCTGGCCGCGCTGCGACCCGAGTAGCGCTTAGCCCGGCGGCGCGGACACGAGCCGCTCGGCGAACCAGTCGTCGCGGCGTTCGAGCACCGTCCCCACCTCCCACTCGGACGCGAGGGCGAGCAGATCCGTCGCCACGTCTTCGGCGGCTTCTGGCGGCCAGCCCTGAGCGGCCAGACTCGACCGTAACGCGTCGGCGTAGTCGGAAAAGGTGAAGCCGGGCAGGTCCGCGACGAGCGCCGTCGTCGTTCCGCGGTGCGAGCTCAGCCCACCGAACGCCCGGCCGCAGCCGCAGCGGGAATCGGGCGAACTCTCGCCGTCGCCGCAGGGCGGCGCGACCCAGAGCAGCTCGCCTTCCACGCAGTGATCGAAGTCGTTCTCCCGCGCGCCCTGGGTCTTCGCGGTGGCCACGAGCAGTTTCATGCTGACTCCCTGTTCGATCGGATGTTCGAACAGTTGTACCGGCGGGGTCCGACAGTTTCCGGGACGGACCCCGCCGGGCGGGTCAGGCGGGCAGATCGATCAGCGGCGCGAGGGCGGCGCGATGCCGCCCAGGAGTGCCGAACGCGATCTCGTCGCTCTTCGCGCGCTTCAGGTACAGGTGCGCGGGGTGCTCCCAGGTCATGCCGATCCCGCCGTGCAACTGGATCGCCTCTTCGGCGGCGTGGACGGCGATGGGGGAGTTGCGGGCCTGCGCGACCGCGACGGCGATCGCGATGTCGTCGCCGGAAGCCAGGCAGTCGGCGGCGTAGCGCGCGGTCGCCCTGGCGTTGACCAGGTCCGTGTACAGGTTCGCCAGCCGGTGCTTCAACGACTGGAACGAACCGACCTGACGGCCGAACTGGTAGCGCTCCTTGAGATAACGCACGGTCTCGGTCAACGCCCATTCGGCGATCCCGAGCTGTTCCGAGGCCAGCAGCCCCGCCGCGGTCACGAGTGCCGTGTCCAGCGCCGACGCGGCCACCGAGCCGTCGGCGACGCGTTTCGCGGCCACGTTCGCCAAGGTGACGTCGGCGATGCGCCGGGTGAGGTCGAGGGAAATCGCCTCGGCGACCGTCACCCCCGCCGCCGACGCGTCGATCGTGTACAGGCCGGGGCCGTCGGGTCCCACCGCCGGGACGACGATCAGCTCGGCCACCGACGCGTCGACGACGCTGCGGACCTGGCCGCTGAGCGTGCCGTCGGCGGCCGCCGTGACCGTCGAGGGGAACTCGGCGCCGGGCGCGGTCGACAGCGGGATCGCCAGCGCGCCGATGAGCGTGCCCGCGGCCAGCTTCCCGAGTGGCTCGGCCACTTCCGCCTGCGACGTGTCGGCCGCCAGCAGGGCCGACGTCGCCAGGACGGCGCTGCCGAGATAGGGGACGGGGGCGACGCTGCGCCCGAGTTCCTCCATCACGACGGCGACTTCCCGCGCCGAAGCGCCGTGCCCGCCCAGCGCCTCCGGGACGGCGAGGCCCGCCGCGCCGAGGTCGGCGGCGAGCGTGCGCCACAGCTTCAGGTCGTACGGTTCCGCCGTCTCGGTCCTGGCGATCAGGGCCGCCGGCTCCGCCCGATCGGAGAACAGATCGCGGACGCTGGCGCGAAGGTCCTCTTCGACCTCGGAATACAGCAGGTCGGTCATCGGGGCAGGTCCTTCCAGGCGACGTCCTTGTCGATCCGCGGCTCGGACGGCAGCCCCAGCACGCGCTCGGCGATGATGTTGCGCAGGACCTCCGAGGTGCCGCCCTCGATGGAGTTGCCCTTCGCGCGCAGATAGCGGTAACCGGCCTCGCGACCGAGGAAGTTCACGCCGTCGGGACGCCGCATCGTCCAGTCGTCGTACCGCAGGCCCTCGTCGCCGAGCAGTTCGATCTCGAGTCCGGACGCGGCCTGGTTGAGTTCGGAGAACGCGACCTTGACCGCGGACCCCTCCGGTCCCGGCGCACCCGCGGCGAGCTGCTGGCGCAGCCGCGAACTCACCAGTCGAAGGCTTTCGCCCTCCACCCACAGCTTCAGCAGCCTGTCGTGCAGCTCGGAGGTGCGCAGCTCCGGGCGCTCCCGCCAGGTTTTCGCGACGACGCCGACCATGCCGCCGTCGCGCGGGAACTCGGTGCCGCCGATCGCGACGCGTTCGTTCATCAGCGTGGTCTGCGCGACCTTCCAGCCCTCGCCGACCGCGCCGAGGCGGTGCGCGTCGGGGATGCGGACCTCGCTGAGGAAGACCTCGTTGAACTCGGCCTCGCCGGTGATCTGGCGCAGCGGCCGGACCTCGACGCCGGGCGCGGTCATGTCGCACAGGAAGTACGTCATGCCACGGTGTTTCGGCACGTCGGGGTCGGTGCGGGTGACCAGGATCGCCCACTGCGACTTGTGCGCGCCCGACGTCCAGACCTTCTGGCCGGTGACCACCCAGTCGTCGCCGTCGCGGACCGCCCGGGTGCCCAGCGCGGCCAGGTCGGATCCGGCGCCCGGCTCACTGAACAACTGGCACCACACCTCGCGCTCGGTCCACAGTGGACGAAGGAAGCGCTGGTGCTGTTCGGGTGTACCGAAGGCGAGGATGGTCGGTGCGGCCATGCCCAGGCCGATCCCGATCCGCCGTTTGTCGTTGTCCGGCGCGCCCGCCGCGGCGAGCTCCTTGTCCACGACGGACTGGAGGGATCGCGGCGCGTTCAGGCCGCCGAGGCCTTCGGGGAAGTGGATCCAGGCCAGCCCGGCGTCGAACCGCGCGTCGAGGAAGTCCTGACGTGGCGTGCTTTCCGGCGGATACGCGGCCAGCAGCTCGGCCACGCGCCGCTTCAGATCGTCCACAGTGGTCACTTCGTCACCTCTCCGCGGTACTTCTTCAGCTCACGGTGCGCCAGCGAGCGCTTGTGCACCTCGTCCGGCCCGTCGGCGAGCCGCAGCGTCCGCACCTGCGCCCACATCTCGGCGACCGGGAAGTCCTGGCTGACGCCGCCCGCGCCGAACAGCTGCACGGCCTTGTCAAGGATCCACTCGACGGTGATCGGCGTGGAGATCTTGATCGCCTGGATCTCGGTGTGCGCGCCCTGGTTGCCGACCGTGTCCATCAGCCACGCGGTCTTGAGCACCAGCAGGCGCTGCTGCTCGATCTTGACCCTTGCCTCGGCGATCCAGTCCTGCACCACGCCCTGTTCGGCGATCGGCTTGCCGAAGGTCTCGCGCGAAAGCGCCCGGCGGCACATCAGTTCCAGCGCGCGTTCGGCCATGCCGATGGCACGCATGCAGTGGTGGATCCGCCCCGGTCCGAGGCGGGCCTGCGCGATGGCGAACCCGTCACCCTCGCCGGCGATGAGGTTCTCCGCGGGCACTCGGACGTCCTCGAAGACCACTTCGGCGTGGCCGCCGTGATCGCCGTCGGTGTAGCCGAACACGTGCATACCGCGTTTCACGGTCATGCCGGGGGTGTCGCGGGGGACCAGGATCATGCTCTGCTGCTTGTGCGGCGGGCCGTCCGGATCGGTCTTGCCCATCACGATGAAGATCTTGCAGTTCGGGTTCATCGCACCGGAGATGTACCACTTCCGGCCGTTGACGACGTACTCGTCGCCGTCGCGGCGGATGCTGGTGGCGATGTTGCGCGCGTCGGAGGAGGCGACGTCGGGCTCGGTCATCGCGAAGGCGGACCGGATCTCGCCGTCCAGCAACGGCTGCAGCCACTGCTTCTTCTGCTGCTCGGTGCCGAACATGGTGAGGACTTCCATGTTCCCGGTGTCCGGCGCCGCGCAGTTCAGCGCGGTCGGCGCGAGCCGGAGGCTGCGGCCGGTGATCTCGGCGAGCGGCGCGTACTGCAGGTTGGTCAGTCCCGCGCCGTGGTCACCGGGGAGGAAGAAGTTCCACAGTCCGCGCTTGCGCGCCTCGGCCTTGAGCTCTTCGACGATCGGCGGCTGCGCCCATTCGCTGTCGCGCTCGGCCAGCTGCCGCTCGAAGACGGCCTCGGCCGGGTAGATGTGCGAGTCCATGAACTCGAGGAGTTTCCCCCGCAGTTCCTCGGTTTTCGCGTCGAAGGCGAAGTCCATCGCTATCCCTCTTCCTTGAGAGTCTCATTGCCGTGCGCGATCAACGGGACGACGCCGGAGCCGATGCCGTCGAATCCGGCGCCGACGGTCTGTCCCTTGCTGTAGCGGAGGTGGATGCCTTCCAGGATCACCGCGAGTTTGAAGAACGCGAAGCTCACGTACCAGTTGAGCCGGGAGACGTCGCGGCCGGAACGCTCGGCGTACCGCGCGATGACCTCGTCGTTGCGCGGATAGCCCGGCGCCGAGCTGGCGTTGGACACGAACTGCAGCGAGACCTTGTCGCGTTCGGCGTAGGCCACCAGCAGCGCGAGGTCGGTCAGCGGGTCGCCGAGGGTGGACATCTCCCAGTCCAGCACCGCGGTGATCCGGTCGTCCGCGTTCACCAGCACGTTGTCCAGGCGGTAATCGCCGTGGACGATCGACGGCTTGCCCGATTCGGGTACCGACGAGGCGAGCCGGTCGTGGAGCTCGTCGACGCCGGGGAGGTCGCGGCTGCGGTTGCCGTCGAGCTGCTTCTTCCAGCGTCGTAACTGGCGTTCGAGGAACCCCTCCGGGCGGCCGAAATCGCCCAGCCCCACCGATTCCGGATCGACGGCGTGCAGGGCGACCAGGGTGTCGACCAGTTCCTCCGCGATCGCCTTGGTCCGGGCGGGGCCGAGCGCGGCGAGCTCGGTGTCGGAGCGGAAGGGCGTGCCCTCCACGAACTCCATCACGTAGAACCGCGAGCCGATGACGTCGGTGTCCTCGCACAGCAGCACGGTTTCCGGCACCGGGACCGCCGTGCCGTGCAGCCCGGTGATCACCCGGTACTCGCGGCCCATGTCGTGCGCGGTCGGCAGGACATGGCCCAGCGGCGGGCGGCGGACCACCCAGCGGGACCGGCCGTCGCCCACGATGTAGGTGAGGTTGGACCGGCCCCCCTCCACGACCTGGCCGCTCAGTTCACCCTGGACGAGACCGGGCCGGTGCTCGTCCAGATGGGCCTTGAGCCTGGCCAGGTCGAGGCCCGGCAGGTCGGACTGGTTCATGGTGCCTCCAGCGCTCGCTTTCCGGTTACAGTACCGACCAGTCGGTATGTCGGGTAGTGCTGGTCCGGCGAGGTGCCGGACGTCACCTTCTCAGGCGATCAGCCGGACGACCATCTCCGCGACGCACGCCGGTTTGGGTTCGCCGTCGATCTCGATCGTCCATTTGACGACGGCCTGCTTGCCGCCGGCGACGTCGGTGACCTCGACCAGCTCGGCGCCCGCCCGGATCTTCGCGCCGACCTTGACCGGCTGGGGGAACCGGACCTTGTTCAGCCCGTAGTTGATGCCCATCGTGAGCCCGTGGACGCGGTAGAGCTTCCCGACGAAGCCCGAAATGAGCGACAGCGTCAGGAAACCGTGTGCGATCGGGCCGCCGAACGGGCCTTCGGCGGCCTTCTCGACGTCGACGTGGATCCACTGGTGGTCGTCGGTGGCGTCGGCGAACAGGTTCACCCGGTCCTGGGTGAGCGTCAGCCAGTCGCTGTAGCCGAAGTGCTCGCCGACGGCGTTCTCGAACTCCTGCAGGGAGGCGAATTCGCGCATGGCTCAGTCCTTCGGTCCGCCGGCGACGTAGATGACCTGGCCGGAGATGAACCCGGCGCCGTCGCTCACCAGGAACGACGCGAGGTTGGCGATGTCCTCGGGGGTGCCGACACGCTGCACCGGGATCTGCGACGCGGCCGCCGCCTTGAAGTCCTCGAACGACATGCCGATCCGCTCGGCGGTCGCCGCGGTCATGTCGGTGGCGATGAACCCGGGGGCGATGGCGTTCGCGGTGACGTTGAACTTGCCCAGCTCGATCGCGAGCGTCTTGGTGAAGCCCTGCATGCCCGCCTTGGCCGCGGAGTAGTTGACCTGGCCGCGGTTGCCCAGCGCCGAGGTGCTGGACAGGTTGACGATGCGGCCCCACTTCTCCTGCGTCTGGTACTTCTGCACCTCGCGGGTCATCAGGAACGAGCCCTTCAGGTGCACGCCCAGCACCGAGTCCCAGTCCTGTTCGGTCATCTTGAACAGCAGGTTGTCGCGGGTGATACCGGCGTTGTTGATCAGCACGGTCGGCGCGCCGAGCTCCTCGGCCACCCGGGTCACCGCGGCTTCGACCTGTGCGGCGTCGTTGACGTCCAGCGCGACACCGACGGCCTTGCCGCCCTCGGCGACGATCGCTTCGGCCCCCTGCTTGACGCCCGCCTCGTCGAGGTCCAGCAGGCCGACGGCGAACCCGTCGGAAGCGAGCCGCTTGGCCACGGCCGCCCCGATGCCGCGGCCGGCGCCGGTGACGATCGCTACACGGGAGGGGTGTTCGGTCACGGGTGTTCTCCTCGTCGTCGAGTGGAAGTGAGCCCGAGTCTGCCGTACTAAGCGGTTGCTTTGTAGGGGCAATGCCGCTTTCGGGGAGCGCGCCCGCGCGAAAGCGGGCGAATGTGACCGCAATCACCCGCCTGGTCACTCGCTGACCGGATGGCCGACACGCGCGTCGGCCATCCGTGCCGCAGGTCCCTCAGCCCGCCCGCCTGCCGAGAACCTCGGTGATCAGCTTCGGCACCTCGCCGCCGTGCCAGGAACTGGGCGAGAACCGCTCCTGCGCGATCCCTTCCCAGAGTTCGCCGTCGTCCAGCGAAATACCTTCCTCGCGGGCCACGAGCGAGCCGATTTCCTGTGCCGCGACACCTTCACCGGCGAGGGTCTTCTTGGCGAGTTCCACATCCTGCGGCCGCACGGCGACCACGAGTGTCCAGTCGCCCCAGGCCTGCGCGAGCTCGAACGGGCCGAGCCCCGACTGCGCGCAGACGTCGGCGGGCGCGTCGTCCAGCCGGATGTCCGTGGTGATCCGCGCGCCGAGACCGTTGGCGCCGCACAGGGTCCGCACGGTCGGGAAGAGACCGTCGGAGACGTCCATCGCCGCGCGCGCCAGCCCGGCCGTGGCGAGCATCCGGCCAGCCGCCACCTGGGCCATCGGACGGCAGGCGCGCTCGCGGACGTCCGCGACGACAGGTCCGGGAAGCCGTGCCTGCTTTTCGACGAGCAACGCGTACGCCCAGAGATAGCCCGGCGAACCGACCAGCAGCAGTCGATCGCCGGCTTCGGCACCCGCGCGACCGAGCCGTCCGCCGGGGACACACCGGCCGATCGCGGTCGCGGTGAGCTGCCGGACCGGGCCGTCCCGGAGATCGCCGCCGACGACCTTGGTGCCGTGCACCTTCGTGCAGTCGTCCACGCCGTCGAGAAGCCGCCGGAACTCGCCCGCCGTGGTCGTCTTCGGCAGGGTGTAGTTGACGACCAGGCCGAGCGGGGTGGCGCCGGCCGCGGCCAGATCGGACAGGTTGATCGTCGCCAGCAGCCACCCGGCGTGGTAGGGATCCGTTTCGCCCAGGATGGTGACCAGCGGCGTGGGGCAGCTGTCGGTGGTGGCGACCAGTTCGCCACGAAGCCCTTCCGTGGCGTCGAGGACCGCGCAGTCGTCCCCGAACCCGCGGACACCGCCGTAGCGCGGCCGCAGGATGTGCTCCAGGATCGCGTGCTCGCCCAGTTCGCCGAGCCGGATGTCGTCGCCCACCGGCGAGAGTTCAGTTACGCCCGACATGATCCGCCAATCGGGACGGGGCGACGTTGTGGTCGCTGGAGTAGTTGTTCGGCATCGTGCCGTAGGGCTGGTCGCTGCCCGTGGAGGCGAACAGCATCAGATTGCAGATCCGCGTCCCGGGGTGCAGGAGCACGGGATGCCGCAGGTGGTTCACGATCTCCAGGGTCAGCACGGCGCCGGTCTCACTGCCGAAGCCGGGGCTGACCTGACCGCACAGGACGACGCTGATGCCGAGCCGCGCGTAGTCGCTCGTGCCGTCGACGAGCCCGGCGAGTTTCTCCGAAAGCCCGATCTTCTCCAGTGTCGGCGCGAGAACGACTTCGCCGGGTTCGACGCGCAGCCTGCCTTCGGCGTCGAGTTCCTTCGGCCGGAGTTCCGGATATGTGCTCCGGTCGGCGATGTCGACGGTCCCGGTCGATTCCAGCGAGAATGCCTCGTGACCGAGCCGCAGGCTGATCGCGGCCGGGCGGACGAGACCGGGCTCGAACGGGGTGATCGTGAGTTCCCCGGCGCGGTGCGCGCGTTTGATGGCCCGGTCGGTCAGGATCCCGCGGCGCAGAGCCGGCCACGTCATCGGCATGACGCCACCGCTTTCGCCACGGCGCCGACCAGGACACGGAAATCGGTCTCGGTCAGTTCGCCGTTGGGCTGGTCGTCGGACTCGCCGGGCTCGCAGTACACGACCGTGGTGCCGGTGCGGTGCGGCCCCTGGACCACCACCGTCGCGGTCAAGCCCGCGGCGATGGGCCGGACGGTGTGCACGACGGTGGTGTCGCACGAGTAGACGTCGCCGAGCCGGACGTGCGGGGTCTTCTCCACCGCGAGCCGGGCGGCGCCGTCCGCGAGCAACGCGGCCGGATTCGCCGGATCGGCGCCGTAGCGGTACCGGTCGTACGGCTTCCCGCCTTCGGTCGTTTCGTGGAACTCGACCATGTGCAGGCCTTCGCCCGCGACGATGGCCGAGGCGAATTCCCAGCGATGGCTGTGCGGATTGGACTCGCCGCGCGACGGTTCCGCGGAGTCCGGCCAGACATGGAGCCGGATGCGGAAATCGGCCGAGGCGTGGAGCACCATTTTGGCGAAACCGTTGGGATGCCAGTAGGAACGCTTCGCCGCGGCGCGGACGGCTTCCTCGTCGGCGAGGATTTCTTCGAGCCACGAAAGGAAAGTGCCGGGGGAGTCCTGTACCCGGTGCGCGACCGTGCGCAGCCAGGCAAGGTCCGCGTCGCCGTGGCCGGGGCGGCTCCCGGTGACCTCACGGAGGAACGCGTGGGCGCCCGTGAGGGTCGAGGGCGGGGTGTCGATCATGAAGTTCCTGGAATTCCTGGTGGGCTGAGCGGGGGCCCGGCGGCGGCGAATGCGGCCGCGCGGAGCGCGGTGACTGCGTCCAAGGTCTGCCAGATGGGTAGGTCGCCGCTTCCCCAGGCCCACAGTCCCTGATCGGCGTCGTAGCGCTCCCAAAGGGTTCCGAGCGCCCGGTTGAGCCGGGGGAGTGGCAGGAAGGGGGCGGTGGCGAGCGCTTGGACGACCCAGGCTGCGGTGAAGTGCCGGATGATGATCCGGGTCGTTCCTTCCCCGTCGGGGCGAGGCCGTTCGAGATCCTCGGCCACGCCATCGTCCGAATGCGACCGGTCGATGAGCCATTGTGTGGCTTCGTCGGCCGCCTCGCGGACGTCGTTGCGATCTTCACGGCTGCGCAGGACTTCCCGCAGCGCGACGACCGACCGTGCGGTGTGCACCACCGAGGCCTCCGGGGCGACGAGCCCGGCCTCGTTCTTCTCCGGCCACAGCTGTGAGCCGTCGAAGTCGAGCCGGGCCGCCAGGAGGGCGTCGATCAGCCGGTCGGTCAGCGGGGCGTCCGGCCGGAGCCGGACCGCCGTGTGCAGCACGGCGGACAACAGGTAGGGGCGGGTCCTGCTGTACGGGTCGAGCGACCCTTCGAGCTGGTCCAGCCCTTCGTCGGCGGACATGGTGCTGGTGCGGAAGAGCGCGTCCACCACGGACGCCGTCGTCTCCGGCCGTTTGCCGCCCGCGCGGCCACGCCAGCCCTGTGCCGACTGCAGCCGGTACAGATCTTCTGCGAGCGTATGTAGGTCGATGTAGGGATCGCCTACCACCAGCATGGTGTTGATCCCGTACGCGGTGCTGAGCGCCTTCGGCCCGGTGCTCTTCTGCAGGTTGTGCCGCCAGCCCAGCGGTTTCCCGTGCTCGTCCCGGATCAGGCGCTCGGCGAGTTTCGCGCCGACGGTGTGGAAGACCTGCAGCAGCGACCGTGAGGTGTCGACGATGGCGGCGTCACCGACGGCGGGCGGCGTGTGCTCGTGCGGGGAACGGGCGGTCTCCACCAGCGTGAACAGCGCGTTCGCGGCGCGGAAGTGATCGTCGAGCTGACGCGCGTTGTGCGCCGACGGCAGGTATTTCCCGGTCTCCCACTGGGTCAGGTTCGCCCTGGTCACGCCGATGATCCGGGCGGTCTCCGCCTGCGTTTCGCCCGCGGCCTTGCGCAGCCGCCGCAGCTCACGTCCGACACCCGACGCGGTAACGGTTTCCGCATCGGGGCTTACCGGCCGCTGCCCGGCCGATGTAGGCTTCATGTAGGCACTAGACACGGGCTTACCTACCTTTGGTAGGCAATGTAGGGCGGTGACTGAACGTGCACACAACGGCGAGAGTACAGCAAGCGAATCGGACCGTGCTGGCGCGTGGGTCAACGTCGGGTCACAACGTGTCGGGAGCCGCGATGGACCCTGTTCTACCTGGTCCTGGTGTGCGTGACCCACCCGGTCACGAGGACTGGTCCGACCTGGGCACGACCGGAGAATGGATGCTGACAGCCAACTGAATGTGACGCTGCGCATCTGACCCGGTTCGCGTCGCCTGTGGGCCACACGAATGCCGGAGTAGGCGCCGTGTGGGCCGACCCGAGTTCGCGCTTGGCTGCATCGGGGGTGAACCTCATGTCCCACCACGAGAACCACACGGCAGCGCCCCGGTCCTGGTTCGATCGGCTTCTCGAACGCTTCCACGAATGGCTCTTCGCGACCCGCGAGGACACGCGCGCCGCCGCTCGCGGCTGGCAGGTGTCGCGGGTGCCGAACAGCAGGCGCCGCGTCTACCGCGACCCCCGCTGGGACACCGTCCACGCGTGCGCGCCCTGCGGGGGCACGGGGTGGTGGCCCTACGAGGACGCCGTTTGCCCGGACTGCGCCGGTGCCGGTGTCGTCCGCTCCATTCCCGCGGCGGCCGTGGCCGCCGAGCAAACCGCCGGACGGACAGGAGGAAGGTCATGAGCCGTTGGCAGGAACCCCAGGCGATCGCCGAGCTGGCCAGGGAGATCACGGTGGTCAGGAGGCCCAACCCGATCACCGCCCTGTATCACTGGCGGTACGAGATCGGTGCGCTGATCGTGCTCCCGTACGCGTTGTACTCCCTTTTCCAGGCGGTCGGCCCGATCTGGGGTGCGGTCGTGCTGTTCGGTGTCGCGAACTGGCTGTTCTACTGGCGCTCGGCGCGGCGATTCCTCCGCGACCGGCTCCGCTCGATCGTCGTGCAGCACCGGCTGCGGACCGGGTTCGCCCGGGCCAGGGTGTGCACGCTCGACGGCAAGCTGCCGGTGATCCTGTGGACCAAACCGCGCGGTGACGAGGTCGAGGTCACCCTGTTCTGCCCGGCCGGAGTCGGCTACGAGCGCATCGAGCAGCGGCGGGCTCTGCTCGCGGCGGCGTGCTTCGCCTCCGACGTCCACGTGTACCGCCACCACAAACGCGCCAACGTGGTGCACCTTTCGGTCTGCACCGCACGACTGCGCAAGGACGTTGAAGACACTGCCGAGGACGACGTCACGCCCGGTCTGCCGCCCGCCCGACGATATGCCGGGCAGCCGGACGGTGCCGCCATTCCCCTTCCGGGGACCTTCGCAGGAATTCCGCGCGCAGCGCGGCGATGAACTCTTCACCGCGCGCGTCCGCCAGCGGCCGCATCGGTCCCGACCGGGTGTGCGCGGTGAAGAACGTGTCGGCGTCGGGGTGGATCATCGGGAACGACAAGGGTTCGTCGCGTTCGAGTACGACGTCTTCCAGCGCGGGCACGAGCCGTTCTTCCCAGGATCGATCGCCCGCGGGGACGCGTTCCCGCAGCACGTCGGAAAGCACCGTGAACGGCCCGCCCGGTTCGGTGCTGTGCGGCCAGTAGACGACCGAAAGCACGCCGCCCTGGCGAAGCGCGCCCGCCCACGATCGGAGCGCGGCGTCGGGTTCGGGTAGTTGCTGGAGGCCGAAGACCGAGACGACCGCGGCGGCCGAGGCCGGATCGAGTTCCGAGGCGTCACCTTCGACGACGCGTACGAGGGGATCGCCCGCGGACCGTCGCCTCGCCCTCGCGACCATGCCGGCGGACAGATCGATGCCGACGATCTCGCGGCCGGGCAGATGCCCGCCGAGTTCGTCGAGTTCCGGGAAGGTTCCGCAGCAGGGGACGAGAACGGGGCCCTCGGGCAGAACCGAGGGGAGAGCCCGCACCGCGGCGGAGACCCACGGCGCGAACCGGGGGACGTAGTAGGCGTCGTAGCCGGCGGCGGCTTCATCCCAGGCGCGGGCGAGTTGTTCGGCGGTCATCGTGTCTCCGCGAGGGATTCGAGCGCGGCGAGCCTTCGCCGCAGGTGGGCGCGTTCGGGTTCGGTCGGGGCGAGCGCGATCGCTTCGCGGTAGGCCGTGGCCGCCGCGTCGTCGCGGCCCAGCCGTTGCAGCAGATCTGCCCGGGCGATCGCGAAGGGAGGATAGCCGCGGAGCATCGGTTCGCCGGTCAGTTCGTCGAGCAGCGCGAGCCCCGCGGCCGGGCCGTCGCGCAGGGCGACGGCCACGGCGCGGTTGAGCGCGACGACGGGGGAGGGCGCCAAGGTCATCAGGACGTCGTAGAGCGCCACGATCTGCGGCCAGTCGGTGGTTTCGACATCGGCCGCTTCGTCGTGCAGGGCCGCGATCGCGGCCTGCACCCCGTACGGGCCAGGCGGGCCGCCCGTCAGCGAGGCGACCACCAGGTGACCGCCCTCTTCGATCAGTTCCCGGTTCCACCGGCTCCGGTCCTGGTCCGCCAGGAGGACCGGTTCGCCGTCCGGCCCGGTCCGGGCGTCCCGCCGCGCGTGGACGAGCAGCATCAGCGCGAGCAGTCCCGCCACCTCCTGATCGGCGGGCATCAGCCCGCGCAGGACGCGGCCGAGCCGGATGGCCTCCTCGGCGAGGTCGGCCCGCTGCAGACTCGCTCCCGAACTGGCCGCGTATCCCTCGGTGAAGATCGAGTACACCGCCTGCAGCACACCCGGCAGCCGCTCCGGTAGTTCGTCCGCGTCCGGGACCCGGAACGGGATCCGGGCCTCGCTGATCTTCTTCTTCGCCCGCACGATCCGCTTCGCCATCGTCGGCACCGGGACGAGATAGGCCCGTGCCACCTCCGGCGTGGTCAGCCCGGCGAGAAACCGCAGGGTCAGCGCGCCCCGGTCCTCGACGGGCAGGGCGGGATGGGCACAGGTGAAGAACAGCCGCAGCCGCTCGTCCGGCAGGCCGTCACCGGCGTCCGGCACGGGACCGGCTCGGTCGGCTTCCACCTGCAGGACCGCGAGTTTGGCGGCGTAGGCCTGGTCGCGGCGCAGCCGATCGACGGCCTTGCGCCGGGCGGTGGTCATCAGCCACGCGCCCGGCCGCGGCGGGACACCGTCCACCGGCCAGCGCTCCAGCGCCGCTTCGATCGCCTCGGACGTGACCTCTTCGGCCAGGTCCAAGTCGCCGAAGCGGCGCACGAGCGCGGCGAGGAGCCTGCCCTGTTCCTCGCGGAACACCGCCTCGACCGACGCCACGCCGTCGCTCCGCTCGTCCATGGTCAGGCGGAGAAGTCGGCGACCGGGCGGACCACCACCGAACCGTCGCGGGCGCCGGGGCAGCGGGCCGCCCAGTCGAGGGCGACGTCCAGGTCCGGCACGTCGATGACGTAGAAACCGCCCAGCACCTCGCGCGCCTCGGCGTAGGGCCCGTCGGTCACCGTCCGCTTCCCGTCGCGATCGACCGTCACCGTCGTCGCGGTGACGAGATCGGCCAGCGACTCCCCGGCGGACCAGATCCCGGCGTCCTTGACCTGCTTGTCGTAAGCCATCCAGTCCTCGAAGGTGCACTGGGGCTCGACGTCGCCGGCCGCGGCCTGGATCAGCAGCATGTACTTCACGGTGGTACTCCCTCTGGTTTCCGCGCGGCCTGCTTGCCGCACGACACCACTACGAGCGGGAGACCGTCAAATGGACAGGGCGCCCGAAGGAACTTTCAGGACGCGGTCTCCAGCGCTTCGGCCTGCTCGGTCACCGGAGCGGTGACCACGCGCGCGGGGATGAGCAGCGACGCGAGCGCGAGCAGCCCGGTCAGCGCCATGGCGCGTTCGACCAGTCCGAGCGGGATCGCCCGCCACCAGGGCTCGCCGCCGTTCATCGAGACCACGATCGCCCCGAGGATCACGCCGAACCAGGCCAGGGCCGCCACCGCGAGCACCCGCGTCACCGCGCGCCGCGCGCGGGAGGACGGGAAGACGGCCTTCGCGGCGAACCACACGGCCAAGGGCAGGCAGACGAAGGCCACGACGCTCGCGATCCGGTGCACGGTCCCGCCGGTGCTCGGCCCGATCGCCCAGTTGTTCTTGGGGAACGCCACGATCACCACCAGGCTCACCGTCCAGAGCGCGCAGAAGACCGAGGCCGCCGACAGGACGGGAAGGTGCTTGCGGCGGATCAGCGCGCCGAAGCCGATCGCCGAGCCCAGCGCGACCAGCAGGACCGCGACGTCGAAGATCCACTTGTGCTCGCTGAGCGCGTATTCGCTGATGGTGCGGCGGACCGGGCTGATGTCGCTGGTGGCGGGGAGGACCTGCAGGAGCAGGATCAGCAGTGCTCCGCCGGCGACCGAGGCCACGGCGGCCAGCAGGGCCAGCGGTGACCTGGCGGTGACCTGGGGCGTCGTCATGGTTGAACGGTAACCACCCAACCTGAAGGTTTTCTTAGGCTTTCCTGTCGAAATCGACAGGGAAGCCCCATTCTACGGCGCGCGTGCGAGTGATCGTTCCGGCACGGTCGGTGAGATCGTTGGGCCGAAAGGGGTGTAGCCGACTTGTGGCGGGTCCCTCCGGCGGCGTCCCGGGTCTAGGGTCTCGCTACCGGTGACCTCACCCGGTCACCGGACTGTCCAAGGAGGTCAGTCTGTGGGGTATTCACCAAACCGGCGAAGAGCGGGATGGACGGCGGCGACCCTGGTGCTCGCCGGCACCTTCGTGGCACTTCCGTCGGCCACGACGGCGGTGGCCGCGGACAACGTGGTCAAGGCCAACCAGGCCGTACCGCGTTCCTGTTTCGCCGCGCTCCAGAAGCCGGGCACAGCAGGTACCGACCGGCGTGAGTTCACGTCCACAGTGGACGGTCTGCTGCAGGCGCGGATCGCGCCTCGTGGCGGCGGTGAGGGCGACTGGGACCTCGCGGTCTTCGACAAGGTCACCGGCGCCGTGGTCGCCGCGTCCGCCGCGTTGCGCAGCCACGAACTCGCCGAAGGCTTCGTGAAGAAGGACCAGCAGCTGGTCGTGCAGACCTGCCGGTACGACGGGAAGACTCGCGACGCGCTGCTGGGGGTCGACTTCCTCGCCCTCACGCCGCAGGGCACGCCGACCAGTGCCGCGCACGCGCCGCAGCGCGCCGAACTGGTCCGCGTCGAGACCCCGGGCAAGCAGGACAAGGACAAGCTGCTCCGGCTCGGCCTCGACGTCACCGAGAAGGCCGACGCCACCGGTGTCGAGGTCGTCCTCGCCAACGACGCCGACCGCAAGACCCTGGCGGACAACGGCTTCAAGTCGAAGGTGGTCGAGGCCGACCTTTCGGCGAAGTCGATCCAGAACGCCAAGACCGACCGCGAGTACGCCGCGAAGACGCCGGGCTCCACGCTGCCGTCCGGGCGGACGAGCTACCGGCACCTTTACGACTACCAGTTCGAGGTCAAGGAACTGGCCCGCAAGAACCCCAAGCTCGTCACGGCGTTCACGCTGCCGCAGCCGACCTGGGAAGGCCGTGACGTCCTCGGCCTCGAGATCGCGAGCGACGTCAAGAACATCGCGGACGGCAAACCCGTCAACTTCACCATGGGTGTGCACCACGCCCGGGAGTGGCCGGCGGGCGAGCACGCCATGGAGTGGGCTCACGAGCTGGTCAAGGGCTACACCGGTGGCAACGCCGAGATCCGCGGCCTGGTCGGCCGGACGCGCAACATCATCGTGCCGATCGTCAACCCCGACGGCTTCGAAATCTCCCGTGAGGCCGAGCCCAAGGGCGACTTCTCGCGGTTCGACTACGAGATGAAGCGCAAGAACTGCAACGTCAACGACTCGCCCAAGGAGTTCGCGACCGGCGTCTGCAAGGCCAACCCCGCCGGCCGCGAACGCGGAACCGACCCGAACCGCAACTACGCGGGTTTCTGGGGCGGCGCCGGCGCGTCGACCCTGTGGCGCAGTGACACGTTCCGCGGTTCCGGCCCGTTCTCCGAGCCCGAGACGCAGAACATCCGCTCGATCGTGTCCAACCGTCAGGTGACCAACCTGATCACGCTGCACACCTACTCCAACCTGGTGCTGCGTGTCCCGGGTGTCGCCGCCGTCCGCCCGCCGCTCGACGAGCCGGCGTACAAGGCGCTCGGCGACAAGATGGCCTCGCGCAACGGATACACCAGCCAGCCGTCGTGGGCGCTGTACGACACGACCGGCTCGACCGAGGACTGGTCGTACTGGGCCACCGGTGGCTGGGGCTTCACGTTCGAGGTCGGCCCGAACGAGTTCCACCCGCCGTTCGCCGAAGGTGTCGTCGCCGAGTACACCGGTGTCGCCCCCGCGGCCGGTGCGGGCAAGGGCGGAAACCGTGCCGCGTTCATCGACATGCTGGCCAACACCGCCGACCCGGCGGCGCATTCGACGCTGATCGGTACGGCGCCGAAGGGCTACCAGCTGAAGCTGCACAAGACCTTCCAGACGCCGACCTCGCCGGTGGTGCAGCCCGACGGCTCGACGAAGCCGCCGATCTACGTCACCGACGACCTGAACTCGTCGCTGTCCTCCACCGGCGGCCGGTTCGCGTGGTCGATCAACCCGTCGACGCGGCCCTACGTCGCGGGCCGCTACGGCCGCGAGCCGCAGGGTCCGGCGCAGCCCGCCATCCAGGCCGTCAACCCGCCCGGGGTGCCGGCGATCAACCAGAACTACCCGACGGACCCGACTTCGGAGAGCTTCACGTTCCACGTCGACGGGCTCCCCAAGGTCGACAACGGGAAGTTCAGCGTCGACGTCAAGTGGGCCAGCCAGGACACGGACTGGGACCTGTACGTCTTCGACTCCGCGGGCAACATGGTGTCGTCGTCGGCGAACGGTTCGACCACGGAAGAGCACGCGATCCTGTACGACCCGCCCGCCGGGGACTACACGGCCGTGCTGGTCAACTACTCGCAGGCGAATCCGTCCACTGTGGACGACTGGGCCGGCGGTGTGTCGTTCCAGTCGCCGATCCCGCCGACCTACGGCCCCAAGGAGGCGTACCAGCTGACCTGTACGTCGCCGAAGGGCAAGCTCGTCGGGCTGGCGGACGTCTACATCGACCGCGGCCAGACGGTCGACGTCGGTGAGGTCTGCACCCGTTCCGCGCGGGCCAAGAAGGAGCGCTCGGGCCGGTAGTTCTCGTTTAGCGCGTGAAGGCCCCCTTCCCTCGGCTCAGTCGAGGGAAGGGGGCCTTCACGCGCTTCGCCCCGCATGCGGTAGTTGGCAGTGCGAACTACCGCACTCGGAGGACGAAATGCTGGCTTGCCGTTCGCTAGACGGTGCCGGCGGCTGGTCCGGCACCACCCGCATCGTCGCCGCGTCCACAGTGGACGGCCCCCGGGGGTTGCGAAAGCCACTTTCACAACCTTCAACGTTGCGAAAGTGGCTTTCGCAACACCCGCGGGCCTGAGCCCCCGCCCGCTTCGCTCAGACGGTGCCGACGACCCGGTCCCGCACCACGCGCATCGTCGCCGAGTCCACAGTGGACGGCTCCGCCGCCAGCCATCCGCCGATCTCGTGCAGGAACTGTTCCGGCGTCATCGGCGGCGCGGGGGAGGGATCCTCGAGATCCGTGGTGATCTCCCCGGTCCGGCTCGGGTACACGATCATCGCCCCGCGCAGCGCGACCCCCGGCAGGATCCGCCGGTATTCGGCGAGGCTTTCGGCCAGCCTGCTCCCGCCGCCGCGGAAGGCGCGGCCGTTGCGCAGCAACCGGTCGTCGTCATCGGTTTCGTAGTGCCCGGGCAGCCACAGCTTCGATTCGATGAGCACGAGCCGCTTTCCGCACAGCACCGCGTGGTCGACGTCGGCGAACACCGAGTCCGGCCAGGAGAGGCCGTGGAAGATCCGGGCGCCGGGCAGCCGGGTCAGGTAGCGCTCGAGCAGGTCGGCGGTGAGCCGTTCGGCGAGTTCGTCGGTCTCGACGCCGGGCGTGCCGAACACGCGTTTCCCGCCGAATTCGGCGGCGAACCGGTTCTTGGCGCGGGATGCCGCCAGATAGCCGCGCGCGAGCCGTTGCACGAGCAGGGCCGTCCCGGCGGTCAGGATCAGCCAGACGATCAGCGTGGGGGCCGAGAATCCGACCCCGGTCAGCACCGGCAGCAGCACCAGCACCATCCCGCCGACCGCCGCCACCACCGGGGTGTGGCCGGGGCCGCGCCGCCGCCCGTGCCGCACGCGCTCGTCCTGCGCGGCGAATTCCCACCATTCCAGGTCGTCCGGATCGATCACGACCGGGTCGGGCTCGTAGCCCGGTTCTTCGCCGAAGCGACGCCGCGGCCGCGGCCGGATCGGGACGCGCACCGAGCGGCCGCCCGCGTCGTAGCCGGCGCGCCGCATCGGGTCGCTGAGCGTGTCGTAGGCCTCGCGGACCAGTTGGAAGGTGAGCGCGGATCCGCCGGTGTCCGGGTGATGCGACTTCGCCAGCCGCCGGTACGCGGTCTTGATCTCGTTGACCGAGGCGGCCTTGCCCACGCCGAGCACCTCGTAGTAGTCGACATCGGGCACGGGCGGTTCACCTCCAAAGGGCCGGGCCGCAACACTATTCGGCCGCCGCCGGTCGCCCGCAACCACCTCCGCGGCGCGTCGGGGTGACCCCGCGGGCATACTGTTTCGCTTGTGGCGGAACGAGGTCCGCCTCCGCCGCGTCCTGGATATCGTGGAGATCGACAGCACGCGAGGGGGAACAGTGGTGGGAGAACCGGTCACGGGTACGGCGGCGGGGGTGCCGTTCACCGTTTTGCCGCCATCGGCCGAGGTCAGCGGCCCCGCGCCGGTGGTCGTCGCCTGGCACATGATCGACGCGCCCCGCACCGACGCGGCGTTCGCGGCCGCGCTGCCGCTGGCCGGGGTGCCCGCGTGGCGGGTCTACCTCGGAATGCCGTTGTGCGGCGCGAGAATGGTCGACGGCAGCATGGACGCGGTGGTGGAGCGGGCCGTCCGGGACGCGGTGCTCGCCTACGCCGACCCGTTCGTCCGGCAGGCGGCGCTGGAATTCCCCGCGGCACTGGCTGAGCTGCGGGAACGCTTCGGCTTCGACACCTCGCGGATGGCCGTCGTCGGCGGTTCCCTCGGTGGTGCCGTGGCGCTCACGATCCTTGCCACGAGGGAGATCCCGGTGCGGGCCGCCGCGCTGGTCAACCCCGCCGTCCGGGTGCGGTCGCTGGTCGGCGTGGTGGAAACCATGCTGGAACAGCCCTATTCGTGGACGGACGAAGCGAATCAAGCGGCGGATCAGCTCGACTTCGTCGCACGATCGGGTGAAATCTCGGCCAGGGACACGCAGGTTCCGCTGCTGGTCGTCAGCGGCGAAGAGGATTTCCCGACGTTCCGCGCGGACGCCGACGAACTCGTCGACGCGTTGCGTGCCCAGTACTCCGTGGCTGACGACGTCCGGTTGCGCAGGCTTCCCGGCCTCGCCCATCCGCTCGCCGAAGACCCGGGCATCGATCCCGCGCCGCAGCTGCCGATCGCGAAGCTGGCCGACGAAGCGGTCACCGAGTGGCTGGAGCGCCACCTGCGCTGACGTGCGTCAGCAGGCCGGTGGCGGCACCGACCGGGACGGCCCGAATTCCAGGCGCAGCTTGTCGGTCTTGGGGATCACGAACGCGACACCGGTCGACGCCCGCCAGTTCGAGGGCAGGAAGACGTACTGGCCACTGGACTGGAGCAGCAGTTTCAGCCCGGTGTACCGGTACTTGTAGGCCGATCCGGGGTCGGCGCATTTCACCTGCGTGACACCGTGCGCGGTGAGGTTGAGGCTTTCCGCGCTGTACAGCGTCGCGGCCGGTCTGCTCGGGATCAACCCGGACGCCTCGAAGGCGCGGCTCGTGCCGACGGCTCCCGAGTAGTCCCCGACCGCCCAGAAGAGGCCGATGCTCACCAGGGCGTACCCGGTCACCAGTTCCGCGACGTTCGACCGGGTGCTTCCGGTCCGGCGCGAGGTCCAGTGACGCCAGGAGAAGAGCGCCATCAGGACCCCGAGCGCGAAGCCAACCCCTGGAAGACCGGGACGGTCGCGAAGGGGTTCCGGGTCGAACGCGATCGCGGTCGACCCGGCCAGCAGCGCGAGGCCGAGGACGCCGGCGACGGGGGAGCAGATCCGCAGCAGCCGTGACCAGGAAGCCTCGCCAAGGCGGATCTTCAGGAACCTGGTCAGGACGAGGAAGAGCAGCGCGGCGCCCGCGACGCCGGTCAGGGGCAGGAGCACCCCGTCGACGCCGCGCCCGAAGATCTCGTCCGGCGTCTGGCCGAGCAGGGTGTAGTGCACGCGGAAGTAGGCGAAATACGTCTGCGTGTAGACGAGCCCGAAGTAGTAGAGCAGCGCGGTGAGCAGGGTCGTGTTGGCCAGGACCGCGCCGACCAGCTTGAGCGCGTGCGCCGGTCCCGCCGCGGGTTCGGGCTCCGGAGGTGCGGGAGCGCGGAGCCCCCGCCGTAGTGGCCGCCGGATGGTCATCCGCCGGTGGTTTCGCTCGGCTGCTCGCTTTCCGACTTCGACGGAGCCGAGCTTTCGGTCTCGCACGTCCTGGCCTGGATCGTGATCTTCTTGCCGGGACGGACCGGATTCGGGCCGATGCTCCGGATGCAGTTCCCCGCCTCCTTGTCCGCGATCACGACCGTGACCCCGCACCGCCGGGAACTTTCGCAGAGGCGTTCGAGGTTCTGCTCGATCGCGCGTTTGGCGGTCTCGGGGTCGGTGCCGAGCAGGTCGCTGTTGTACTTGATCGGGCTCCCGGGGACGACGCCGGGCGGAGGAGAGTCCTTCGTCGGGACCACTTCGGAAGACGCCGTCGGAGCCGTCTCCGTGGGGACTCCGCTGTCGGTCGTCAGATCCCCCGGTGCCGTGTCGCGGGGTGTGGACGCTCCTCCGCAGGCCGCCGCGAACCCGAGTGCGGCGATCACCAGTGCCGTGCCGAACAGCCGTTTCATGGACCTCACCGTCCCTGGGGAAGACGTCCTTCTCGATAAGGACGCGGAACGAGGGCTCCCTGATACGTCCCGGCTTGGTCCGTTCGGGCGTATTCCCGGGGAATCCGCCCTTTCGGGCAATTCCCGGTGGACCGGAGCACGACAACTTCGCGGACCGGCCTTCCGACACGCCCGAAATTATGTTAAGAAACTTTACTAACTAACAGGAGGCGCGTTTTGAGTTCATCCCCGCGGCCGGGGCTCGAGCGGAAGATCGGGCCGCTCCAGGCGACCGCCATCAACATGACCCAGATGTGCGGGATCGGCCCGTTCGTCACCATCCCCGCGATGGTGGTGACCCTAGGCGGCCCGCAGGCCATGTTCGGCTGGCTCATCGGCGCGGTCATCGCGCTGGCCGACGGCCTGATCTGGGCCGAACTCGGCGCCGCCCTCCCTGGCGCCGGCGGCACCTACGTCTATCTGCGCGAGGCGTTCGGCGCCCGTACCGGCAGGCTCATGCCGTTCCTGTTCGCCTGGAGCGCGGTGCTGTTCATCCCGCTGATCATGTCCACCGGCATCATCGGGCTCGTCCAGTACCTCGGATACCTGGTCCCCGGGGTCGCCGACGACGGTGGCACGACGGTGCTCCGCAAGGTCATCGGCCTCGGCGTCATCACGCTGATCGTGCTGGCTTTGTTCCGCAAGATCGGCGAGATCGGGAAGCTGACCACCGTCCTGTTCGGGATCATGCTGTTCGCCGCCCTCTCGGTGATCGTCGCGGCCTTCACCCATTTCGATGGCGCGCAAGCGTTCGCCTTCACACCGGGCGCGTTCTCGTTCGACGGCGGCGCGTTCTGGGTGGGGCTCGGCGCCGGGCTGATCATCGCCATCTACGACTATCTCGGCTACAACACCAGCGCCTACCTCGGCGGCGAGGTGCGCGACCCGGGCCGGACGCTGCCGCGGTCGATCATCCTCTCGATCCTCGGCATCATGAGCCTGTACTTCCTGCTGCAGCTCGGGGTGCTCGGCTCGATCCCGCTGGAGGAACTGAAGAACGCCACTTCGGTCGCCTCCACCGTGCTGGAACAGGCGTGGGGTACCGGCGCGGCCAAGGCCATCACCGTGTTCATCGTGATCGCCGCGATCGGTTCGGTGTTCGCCGGTCTGCTCGGTGGTTCGCGGGTCCCGTTCGAAGCGGCGCGCGACAAGGTTTTCCTGCCGGTGTTCGCGAAGCTGCACCCGAAGCTGAACCTGCCGACCGCGGGGGTGCTGACGATGGGTGTCATCGCCGCGATCGGCTCGCTCTTCACGCTGACCGCGGTGATCAACGCGGCGGTGACGGTGCTCGTGATCGTCCAGTCGCTCGCGCAGGTCGCGGCGATCGTCGTGCTGCGGCGGCGACGCCCGGAACTGCACCGGCCGTACCGCCAATGGCTCTATCCGATCCCGACGGTGATCGCGCTGCTCGGGTGGGTCTACATCTACTTTTCCGCCACCTGGCTCTCGATCGGGCTTTCGGTGGGCTGGATCGCGCTCGGCGTGGCGGCGTTCTTCGCCTACGCCAAGGCGGAGCGCGTGTGGCCGTTCGGGCCAAAGGGGATTCAGGAAGCGTTCGCGGGGGCGGCAGAGGGGAACGGGAAGTGACGGGGGAAGAACTGATCCTGGGGATCGACTTCGGCGGCACCAAGGTCGCGATCGGGCTGGCCGACCGGGCCGGGAGCCTGCTGGTGACCCGGCGGCTGGACACCGACGCGCAAGCGGGTGCCGGGCAGGTGGTGAGCCGCGCGCTCGCCGCGGCGCGGAAACTGCTCGCCGACGAAGGCGCCGCGGACCGGCTCGTCGCGATCGGCGTGGTCAGCCCCGGCATCGTGCTGGAGGACCGCATCCTGCTCGCGCCCAACGTGCCGGGCTGGGAGGAACTGCGGCTGCGCGACCTCGTCGCCGCCGAGTTCGAGGGGGTGCCGATCGAGGTGGGCACCGACGCCAAGGCGGCGGCGCTCGCGGAATGGCGATGGGGGGCGCTGGCGGACACCGATCCGGCGGTGTTCCTCTCGCTGGGGACCGGGATCGCCGCGGCGGTCCTGGTCGGCGGCCGGCTGCTGGCCGGCGCCAACGGCGCTGCGGGAGAGATCGGGTACAACCTCCTCTCGCCGCAGGACACCGACGGGTTCGCCGGCGGAGCGGCGCCGCTGGAGGAAGCCGTCGGTGGGCGTGGGCTGGGCGGCCGGGCGAGTGCGCTGCTCGGCCGCCCGGTGACCGCGGGCGAACTGTTCGGCCTCGCCAGGGAGAACGCGCAGGCCAAGGAACTGGTCGGCGCGGCACTCGACGAACTCTCGATGCACGTCGCGAACCTCGCCATCGCGCTCGACCCGCAGCGCATCGCCGTCGGCGGGGGACTGGTGCGCTCGGCCGACATCCTGCTGCCCGCGCTGCGCGAGCGGCTCGCCCAGGCCGTGCCGTTCCCGCCGGAACTGGTGTCGGCGAAATTCGACCAGGACGCGTCGCTGCTGGGCGCGATCGCGATCGCGCTGGACGCCTAGCGAGATCACCGACCGAAGCCGCCGGGCGCCCGCTAGATCCGATCTAGCGAATGTCCGGCGGCTTTCTCGCGCCCAAGGGGTGAAGCGAGAGGAGGTCGGTCATGGACGCCAGTCCACTGCGGGTCGCGGTGATCATCGGGAGCACCCGCGAGGGGCGGGTGGGAGAGGCCGTCGGCAAGTGGTTCACCGGCCGGGCGGAACACCGGGACGACCTCGTCACCGACGTGCTCGACCTGGTCGACTTCGACCTGCCCGCGGGACTGCCGGAGCATCCGACGTCCGACATGAAGCGGTTCGCGAGGCTGGTCGACGAGGCCGAGGCGTTTATCGTCGTCACGCCCGAGTACAACCGCAGTTTCCCGGCGTCGCTCAAACAGGCGATCGACTGCGCCTACGACGAATGGCGCGCGAAGCCGGTCGGTTTCGTCTCCTACGGCTACCGCTCGCAGGGGCTCTACGCCGTGGAGCAGCTGCGCACGATCTTCACCGAGTTGCACACGGTGACCATGCGCGACACCGTGGCCTTCAACCTCCTCGACGGCACCTTCGCCCGCGACGGCACCCCGTTCGACAGCGACGGGCAGGGACAGGCCGTGACCACCCTGCTCGACGAGCTCGCCTGGTGGGGTCTCGCCCTGCGCGAAGCGCGCGCCGCTCGCCCCTACGTCTGCTGAATACTTCTGAAAGGAAACGGAAAATGAGTGAACTGGCCATCGAAGCCTCGGGGCTGGTCAAGGTGTTCGGGGACAACCGGGCGGTCGACGGGATCGACCTGCAGGTCCCCGCCGGCACCGTGTACGGCGTCCTGGGGCCGAACGGCGCCGGCAAGACCACCGCGGTGAAGATGCTCGCGACCCTGCTCCGCCCCAACGGCGGGGAAGCACGCGTCTTCGGCAAGGACGTCGTCCGCGACGCCGACGCGGTCCGGTCCATGGTGAGCCTGACCGGGCAGTACGCCTCGGTCGACGAAGACCTGACCGGCACCGAGAACCTGGTGCTGATCGGCAGGCTGACCGGGCACCGCAAACCCGCGGCCCGCGCCCGGGCGGAGGAACTGCTGGCGGCGTTCGGCCTGACCGAAGCCGCCGGCAGGCAGGTGAAGAACTATTCCGGCGGGATGCGGCGGCGGATCGACATCGCCGCGAGCATCCTCAACACCCCGGACGTGCTCTTCCTCGACGAGCCGACGACCGGGCTCGATCCCCGCAGCCGCAACCAGGTCTGGGACATCGTGCGCGCCATCGTCAAGCACGGCACCACGGTCCTGCTGACCACGCAGTACCTCGACGAGGCCGACCAGCTGGCGTCCCGGATCGCGGTCATCGACCACGGCAAGGTGATCGCCGAAGGCACCAAGGGGCAGCTGAAGGCGTCGGTCGGGGCCGGCGCGGTCCACGTCCGGCTGCGCGAGGCCGACCAGCGTGCCGAGGCCGAAGCGCTGCTCGTCCGCGCCCTGGACGCCCAGGTGCTGCTGGAGCCGGACCCCGTCGCGCTCACCGCGCGGCTCACGGGCGAGAGCACCGAACAGGGTGCCGCCGAGCACGCCGCGCGCGCACTGTCCGAACTCGCGCGCGCCGGCATCGTCGTCGACACCTTCTCCCTCGGCCAGCCGAGCCTCGACGAGGTCTTCCTGGCCCTGACCGACCGCACCGCCACGCCTGAGGAGAGTGCGGCTTGACCGCGGAATCAAGTCCGCCACCGGTACGTCCGGCGGCCGAAAGGCGCACCAACCCAACTCGCCAGCGCGGTACTGAGGAGAGATCAGCTTGAGCACCACGGCAGTCAAAGACAACGAACCCGTTCTCGCGGCACCGAAGGCGGAGGATCTCGCCGCCGTCCTGATCGCGAAGAACCGCCCTCAGCGCCCCAGCGCGCTGTCGACCTCGGTCACCTTCGGGTGGCGCGCGATGCTGAAGATCAAGCACGTGCCCGAGCAGCTGTTCGACGTCACGGCGTTCCCGATCATGATGACGCTGATGTTCACCTACCTGTTCGGCGGCGCGCTGTCCGGTTCGCCGACGCAGTACCTGCAGTTCCTGCTGCCGGGCATCATGGCGAGCAGCATCCTGATGATCACCATGTACACCGGGATCTCGGTGAACACCGACATCGAGAAGGGTGTGTTCGACCGGTTCCGCACGCTGCCGATCTGGCGGCCGTCGGCGATGGTCGGCTACCTGCTCGGCGACATGCTGCGGTACCTCATCGCGTCGCTGGTGATCCTCGGCGTCGGGCTGATCATGGGCTTCCGCCCCGCCGGCGGATTCGGTGGCGTGGCCGCAGCGATCCTCCTGCTGCTGGCGTTCTCGTTCGCGTTCTCGTGGATCTGGACGATGTTCGGCCTGCTGCTGCGCAGCGAGAAGTCGGTGATGGGGGTCAGCATGATGGTGCTGTTCCCGCTGACCTTCCTCAGCAACATCTACGTCAATCCGGAGACGATGCCGGGCTGGCTGCAGGCCTTCGTCGACGTCAACCCGGTGACCCACGTGGTCGCGGCGGTCCGCTCGATGATGGACGGCAACTGGGACGGCGGCGAGATCAGCTGGGTGCTGATCGCCGGCGCGGTCATCCTCGCGATCTTCGGCACCTTGACGATGCGCCTCTACAACCGCAAGTGAGCCCTAACCTCGTGAGTGGCTAGGACGGTTCTAACCGTCCTAGCCACTCACGAGGCTCTGGTCGCTCACAGCCGCCACGGGACCTTGTCTTCGGGCGCGTATCGGCACGAGGAACCGGTGGTGACCGCCGCGCGCAGGTGCGCGGCCAGCGCCGGATGCTGCTCGTCCAGTTTGCGCAGGGTGTCCCGGATCCGGGCGGTCACCGTCTTGCGGGCGCGTTCCGCCTCGTCACCGAGCCGCCGGGTGCGGCCGCCGAGCCCGGCCGCGGACCGCAGCTCGGCGAGCAGCGCGTCCCGTTCACGGTCCAGCGCGGCGGCGCGCGCGTCCTGGCCCGTCCCGGTCGCGGTGTCGATCAGTTCGTCCAGTTCGTCGAGCCGCGCGCGGTACCGGGCCTTCGCCTCGTCGTCGAGGACGGCGTCTCCGCCGAGGCTCTTCGCGGCGACGACCACCTCGCCACCTTCGGGATCGAGCAGCCGCACGGCCGGCACCTCCGAACCCGGCCTGCCGAGCAGGAAATGCAGGTCCCGCAAACCTTTCGAGTCCGGAAGGTGGGCGGTGGCACCGTCGAAGTGCAGGGTCCACACGGCATCGTCGCGACGGAACTCCGCCCTCGGCGCCGCCTGGGCTCGTGTCTCCTCGCGCGCCTTCGTCATCCTGGCCACGACCGGCCGCATGCCCAGCGCGGTGGCTTCTTCGGTCACTTCGGCCAGGAGGGCGGCCGCGGCCGCCGCATCGCCTTCGAGGTTCCGGCCGAGCAGCGCCTTCACCAGCCAGGACTTGGCCTCGGTCGCCCAGACCGTCGCCCGGAGCCGATCCGCGGAGAGCGCGGCACCGCGCAGCCGGTCCACCGCGTCGTTCCAGCGTTCCTGCGCCAGGTCGAGCCTGCCGAGCCAGAGGTCGACCGGGCCGGAGATCTCGCAGCCGTACAGGGAGACCAGCCACTCCCCGCTGTAGGGCGCGAGCGGCGCGCGGGCCGCTTCGCAGCGTTCGGGATCGCGGGAGACCGCCGCCGTCTGCGCCTGACAGCGCAACCACAGCGCTTCCAGATCGCGAGGGTACGGCTTCACATCGGCCGCGAGATCGGTGAGCCGGACGGCTTCCCCGACGTCCTCACGCTGGGCCGCGGTGATCGCCTCCAGCATCCGGCCGTAGACGTATCCGCTGCGCGAGATCTCGCGATGCAGCCCGGCGAGATCGTCGAACCGCCCCTCCAGGCACCACCGGATCCACCGCTGCAGCTGGTGCAGGTCGGCGAAATGGGGATGCTCGTCGCCGCCGTGGCACGCGACCACCTGATGGATATACGCCTCGGCTTCGGCGAACCGGCCCTGGAGGGTGGCGATGATGCTCTGATCGATCCGGGACGCCAGCTGCGAACTCGGCGCCCTGCCGGTGGCCGCCAGCGCGAGAAACTCCTGGTACTGCTCGAAATACCGGGGTTCGCCCTGTTCGAGCTGCGCCACCCACTTGAAGGACGCCGCGTAGTGCTCCAATTCCGGATTCGCCGTGCGGCGGCCGACGGCGACCAGTTCGTCGGTGAGCCGTTCCCGCTCCGCGGCGCTGCCCGGCCCCCAGATCGCGTCGTGCCGGGCCCACAAACCGAACAGCAGCGCGGAATCGTCCTGGTCGGCACGGGCGGTCATCATGACGCGGGCGGAGAGCTCCTGCGTCATCTCCGCGACGGTGAGCTCCTGCCCGGGCTCGCGGCCGCAAAGCCGCGCGTGCGCTTCGGTGAGCACCTTGACCGTCTCGTCGACCCGGGCGCTCGTGTGATCGGCGCGGACGAGGGTCAGCGCCAGGCGGGCGAGGAGATCGTCGTCGTCGAGCTCATGGATGAGCGTGGAGACCTCGTCGAGGACCTGTCTGCCCTCGTCCGATTCGTGATGGCGGGTCAGATGCGCGCCCAGTTCGAGGGCGATGACCGCCTGCCGCCGCCGGTCCTCGGCGATCTCCAGCGCCCGCCGGTAGTGCGTGGTCGTCTCCTCGATCGCCATCCGGCCGGTGGCGTCGATCGCGGCGGCCAGCAACAGGTCGATGGCCTCGTCCGGATCGAGTTCCCGTCCGGCGAGCAGCGCGTGGCGGGCCAGGTCCGCGGGGAAGAGGCTGTCCCGGGACGTCGGCGTCTCGCGGACGGCCGCGACGACGGCGGCGTGCTGCTTCCGGCGGTCCGACTCGGAGATGCTCGCGTACAGCGTTTCGCGGACGAGGTCGTGGGCGAAGGCGAAGCGTCCTTGTCCTTGCACCACCACGAGTCGTGCCGCGACGGCCTGGTCGAGCAGCCGGTCGACCTGGGGAACGGGTGCCGCCGCCACGCCCGCGAGCAGGCGGCGGTGGAACTCCCTGCCGAGTACCGACGCGGTGGTCAGCAGATCGAGGACCGGCTGGGGGAGCAACGAAAGCCGGCGCTGCAGGGCGTCGGCCACGCCGGGGGCGATGGTCTCGGCGGAACCCCCGCTGTGCCAGAGCCGCGCCGTCTGCTCGACGAAGAACGGGTTGCCGCCGGTGCGGCGGTGGACCTCGGCGACCAGCGCGTCGTCGGGTGCCGCGCCGGCCGTCCTGGCCATGAGCGCGCCGACCTCGTCCGGTTCGAGGCCAGTGAGAGTGACCGAGGTGGCCTTCGTGAGCAGCGGCATCATGAGCGAGCGAAGCGGGTGATCGGTCGCCTCGACCTCGACGTCGCGATACGTGCCGATCAGCAGCAGCCGCTCGAACCAGGTGTGCTGCGCGGCGAATTCGAGCAACCGCAGCGACGCGGCGTCGGCCCAGTGCAGATCGTCGAGCACCACCACGATCGGCCGGTCCTGGGAGGCGGCGACCAGCACGCTCGTCACCGCGTCGTACAGCCGGAACCCGTCGGCCGCGCCGTCGCCGCGCGCCTCACCGAGCAGGACGTCCAATTCGCTGTCGGCCATCGCGGCCCAGCGGCCCTGCCCGACGGCGCGCCGCAACCCGCGCACCACCTGCGTCCACGGCCAATAGCCCGGTGCGCTCGCCGAATCCCAGCAGGATCCGTTGAGCACCAGGGCGCCGAGGCGTTTCGCCTCGTCGGCGGCGCCGGTGACGAGCGTGGTCTTGCCGATCCCGGCCTCGCCGGTGACCAGCACCAGCCCGCCGTGGCTTTCGGCGGCACGGGCGATCTCCGCGCGGAGAACCCCCGCGGGATGGTCGCGTCCGATGAGCGCGGCTGACATGTCCGAATCCTCCCAGTAAGGTCCGACAATCTCACGACGCGCGCCCGATGTCAGGCGTTACCCCTGGTCCGCCGTGACCGACGGTGACCGACGTCTCCCGGCCACCGGGAACCCCTGGCGTGGGAAAACCGACTTTCTGGACGTGACTAATCGAGTGGGACGGCGGGTGAACAGCCGTCGAAATTCCTGCCCTGTCGGGCGAAGGCGGCCTGTTGTGCCAGGTCAGGTGGTCGGCGGCTGGAGTAGGGTGCGCAGTATGGGGAGCATTCGCTCGCGCGTGCTGGCTTGGATCGGCCGGCGCTACCTCGCGCGTCAGCAGAAGAACGGTTTCGACCTGTCCAAGATGTCGATCATCCCGGACAACGCGCTGTTGCCGCTCAAGCGCGACGGCCTCGACCCGGTGGCCGAGCTGGGCCGGATCCGCGCGACGGAGCCGATCAGCAAACTCGACCTGCCGTTCGGGATGAACGGCTGGCTCGTCACCGGCTACGACGAGGCCAAGGCCGTGCTCGGCAAGGTGAGCGAGTTCAGCAACGACTTCACGAACCTGGTCGGGAACGCGGGCGTCACCGAGGACCAGAACCCCGGCGGGCTCGGGTTCGCCGATCCGCCGGTGCACACCCGGCTGCGGCGACTGCTCACGCCGGAGTTCACCATGCGGCGGCTGTCGCGGCTGGCGCCGCGGATCGACGAGATCGTCGCCGACCAGCTCGACGCGATGGCGAAGGCCGACGGTCCCGTCGACCTTTGGGAGGCCTTCGCGCTGCCGATCCCGTCGCTGACGATCTGCGAACTGCTGGGCGTCCCGTACGAGGACCGTGACGATTTCCAGCGGCTGAGCACCGCCCGGTTCGACCTCTTCGGCGGCGCGGGCGCGTCGCTCGGAGCGATGACCGAATCACTGTCCTATCTGGACGAGATCGTCAAGAAGCAGCGCGAGAACCCGGGCGACGGCCTGCTCGGCATGCTCATCAAGGAGCATGGCGACGAGATCGACGACCGTGAACTCGCCGGCCTCGCAGACGGCGTGCTCACCGGCGGGCTGGAGACCACGGCGAGCATGATCGCGCTCGGCGCGCTCGTGCTGCTCAAGGACCGCTCGCTGTTCGAGACCGTCCGCGGCGACGACGAGGCGGTCCACAAGTTCGTCGAGGAACTGCTGCGCTACCTGACCGTCGTGCAGATGGCGTTCCCCCGGTTCGCCAAGGAGGACATGGAGGTCGCGGGCGTCCGGATCGCGAAGGGCGACATCGTGCTCGTCTCGCTCAGCGTCGCGAACCGGGACGGCGACCTCGGCGAGGACATGGAGAAGTTCGACGCGACCCGCGAGCCGACCTCGCACCTCGCCTTCGGCTGGGGAATCCACCGGTGCATCGGTGCCGAACTGGCCAGGATGGAACTGCGCACCGCGTATCCCGCGCTGGTACGCAGGTTTCCCGAGATGCGGCTGGCGATCGAACCGGACGCGGTCGGCTTCCGGAAGGTCTCGATCGTCTACGGCGTCGACGCGTTGCCGGTGCTGCTGGACTGATCCTCAGGCGACTCCTCTCGGGCGGAACTGGATGCTGATCCTCGGCCCGACCGGTCTGGCGGTCTTGGGGACGGCGTGTTCCCAGGTCCGCTGGCAGCTGCCGCCCATGACGATCAGGTCGCCGTGGCCGAGGGCGTGCCGGACGGTCTCGCCCCCGCCACGCGGCCGCAGGGCCAGCTGGCGGGCTGCGCCGACCGAGATGATCGCCACCATGGTGTCCTCGGTGCGGGACCGGCCGGTGTCGTCGCCGTGCCAGGCGACGCTGTCGCGCCCGTCCCGGTAGAAGCACAAGCCGGACGTCACGAACGGCTCGCCGAGCTCGTCCGCGTAGTGCGCGGAGAGCGTCTCCCTCGCCTCGGTGAGGATCGGGTGGGGGAGCGGCATGCCTTCGCGGTAGTAACTGAGCAGCCGGGGGACGGCGACGACGCGGTCGTACATCTGCCGTCTTTCGGCGTGCCATGGCACGTCTTCGGCGAGCCGGGTGAACAGCTCGTCGGCGCCGGAGAGCCAGCCCGGCAGCACGTCGATCCAGGCGCCACGGGTCAGCTCGGTGCGCCGGAGCCCGTCGAGTGAGCCCAGCCCGAGCGCGGCGCACTCGTCGAAGAGCGAGGCTTGAAGCGCGGGGGTCATGGCAACCGAATCTACCCCCGTTCCGCTGATTTGTCGAACGGGTGTTCGAGTGGCACGATGGTTCGCATGATCGACACAGCGAAGTCCGCCGATGGGACGCCGATCGTGTTCGAACGCCGTGGCGCGGGGCCGGTCGTGGTCGTCGTCGCGGGTGCGGGCAACGACCGGCACGGTGACGAACCGCTGGTCGCGGAGCTGACGGCCGAGTTCTCCGTGGTGACCTACGACCGGCGGGGCCGTGGCGACAGCGGGGACACCGCGCCGTACGCGGTCGAGCGCGAGATCGAGGATCTGGCCGCGGTCGTCGCCGCGCTCGGCGAGCCGGCGATCGTGCACGGCATCTCCTCCGGGGGCGCGCTCGCCCTCCTGGCCGCCGCGGCGGGAGTGCCGATGACCCGGCTGTCGGTCTTCGAACCGCCCTATCGCGGCGAAACGGAGGACGTTCCCGAGGGGTACGCCGAGCGGATGCGCGAGCTGGTCGCGGCGGATCGGTGGGACGACGCCGTCGCCCTGTTCATGATGTCGGCGGTCGGCGCCCCGGAAGAGGCCGTGGCGGAGGCCAAGGAGACGCCGGTGTGGGCCGAACTGCGGTCGTTCGCGCCGACGCTCGTTTACGACGCCTTCGTGATGCGGGACTCCAAGGTGCCCGGCGAGCTGGCGTCGATCGCGACACCCGTCCTCGTGGTGAACAGCAACGGCAGCACGGACTGGCTGAAGGCCGCCGCGCTCGTCACCGCGAAGATGGTCCCGGGGGCGCTCCAGGCCGGGCTGGACGGCGAGTTCCACAGTGTCCCGCCGGAGCGGCTCGTGCCGGAACTCAGCGAGTTTTACCGGGACCCTCGGTGAGGCGCAGGTAAGCCGCGCCCCGTGGGGAGATCCGGTAGCCGACTTCGAGGCTGAGTGTCAGGCCGAGGTTCTTGAGCTTGCGGATATCGGCCTTCAACGGTTCCTTCTCGCGGTTGAGGAGGTCGGCGAGCTCCTGTGCGCGGCGTCCGGGATTATCTCGGATGAGGCGCAGGGTCTCGTGTGTCCACGGCCGTCGTCTGTCCATCTTGGACAGCCGGCGCCGGATCTCCTCGACGTCCTTTTCGGACAGATCGGTGTCCGCGCCGAGCGCGCGCCGGGGATCGGGACCGAGATGGCGCAGGCGGACGCGGTACACCGGGGCGTCCGCGGGGCCGCGCAGCGTGCCTCGCACCGCGTTCGCCGACTCCGCGCCGGACCGGCGGGCGTCGGCGTCGGTGATGGCGGCTGGGTCGACGATGTCGACCGAGACGACCTCGATCACCCCGGCCTCCAGGCGCATCACGTCACCCGGGTGGACGTTCTGTTTCGACCAGCGCCGGAAGGCCAGGTCGATCGTCCCGGCCGCCAGTCCTTCGAGGACCGTCAAGGAGAGGATCACCGTCGTTACCCAATCAGCGGGACGCCGGGGCGTCAACGTCTTGTCCGATGACGGTTCGTACTCGTACAGTCGCAGCCTGGTCCTGGTCTGGACCATCACCGCCGCCCTGAGTGTGCAGGAGGCAGGATGCGGAGACGACTTCGGACCGCCGGGGTGGTCGCGGCGGCCGTGCTCGGCCTGATCGCGTCGGCGATGCCGGCGAACGCCCAGGTCGGCACCGGGCCGTGGACGGCGGAGAACCCGTCGTTCAACGTCCAGGAACGTGGCTGCGGCAACGTCGACGGGCTGAACTTCGAGCTGACCTGCTCCACCGGAAGCGGCGATCAGCGGGCGGAACGGCGCTACGTGACCTACACCGGTGGGACCCGGCAGTTCGAGGGATCGTTCCGGATCACCAGCATGGCGGGCAGCCGGATCAGCCTGAAGCAGACCTTCCGCGACGCGCCGACCGCCGGGCCGTACTTCATGCTCGCGGTCGAACGCGGCGGGCGGCTCTACGCCGTCCACGGCGGGGACACGCTGGGGAGCGGGGCGACCGTCGGGACGTCCGTGCGGGTCAACACCGTGCATCAGGTCGGGAGCACGCACAAGGTGTACATCAACGGTTCGCTGAAGCAGACCGTGAGCAGCAGCGGCGGGAGCTACTACGACAAGTTCGGCGCCTACCGGACGGCCAGCGGCGCCGGGCCGGTCAAGGTGACGTGGAGCGGGATCAAGTTCTGGCGGAAGTGAGCCCTCCTAGAGCGAAGTCCGTGAAGGCCTCCTTCCCTACCTTCGGGAGGTCTTCACGGCTGGGGCCCACTGCGCCACGCGTCGAGGTCCGTCCACGCTTGGAGCGTCTGCCTGCTCTCGAACCGGCGTCGTTCCCCGGTGACCGGATCGGTGAACTCGAGGACCTTCGCCAGCAGTTGCAAGGGTTCGGTGAAGTCGTCGAGCGGGGTTTCGGTCAGCTCCGGGTAGAAGTCGTCGCCGAGGATCGGCAACCCGAGACCGCTCATGTGCAACCTGAGCTGGTGGGTGCGGCCGGTCGCGGGGATCAGCCGGTAGCGGCCGAGGCCGTCGCGGTGCTCGATGAGCTCGACACGCGTTTCGGCGTTGGGTGGCCCGTCGACCTCCTGCGCGGCGATGACGCCGCGTTCCTTGACGATGCGGCTGCTGATCTCGCGTGGCAGCACGACGTCCGGGTCGTACCGGGCGATCGCCTCGTATTCCTTGTGCACCAAGCGATCCCGGAACATCGTCTGGTACTTCCCGCGGACCTCGGGGGTGATCACGAACAGGATGAGCCCCGCGGTGACCCGGTCGAGCCGGTGGGCGGGACTGAGCCGGGGAAGGTCGAGCTCGCTGCGGAGGCGGACCAGCGCGGTCTGCAGGATGTGCCGTCCGCGCGGGATCGTCGCGAGGAAATGCGGTTTGTCGGCGATCAGGAAATGCTCGTCGCGGTGCACCACGGTGACCTCGAACGGCACCTCGACCTCGTCGGGCAGGTCGCGATGGAACCAGATGAACGAGTCGGGCACGAACGGGGAATCGACGCCCAGCGGCCCGTCGAGCCCGACGATGCGCTCCTCCCGGAGCATCTCCTCGATCCGCTCGGGCGCGACGCGGGGGAGCCGCTCGACGAGGTGCTCGCGCAACGTCGTCCACGGCCCCTCGGCGGGCATCTTGAGCCTCGCGGGATCGAGCCCGTGACGGGGCGGGAGCGGCGGGCGGAGCTTGCGTCTCATCACCGGGCACTCTAGCCGCGCGGGCTCGTCCGTCCTGGTCGCGGGCGCCTTCCGGCGGGGCGTCGACGGGCGGCGGCAACGTATGGCGGAGGAGAAGGGTGCCCCAGCGGATCAGGAGCCGGCCTGGTCCCGGTACCGCGCGAGATACCGTTCGGTCACCTCGGCTTCCGCGACCGCGACGGCCTCCGCGCGCGTCCGGCGCCCGATACCCGGCGGGAAGCCGTTCTTGGCGAGCCGGTGCTCGATGCTCTCCTCCATGTACGCCATCGAGTAGAAGTACGCGACGAGCGCGGCCATCAGCACGATCGCCAGCCGCAGGGTGAGCGGGCCGGGCAGGAGCAGCCACACGGCGCAAAGTGGGGCGATCATCACCGTGCTGCGGGCGACGTGCCGCCAGCGCCAGCTTCCCGTGGTCGCGTCGTGGAGGATCCAGGCGTGGTAGCGCTCGGGCAGCCTGCCGCCGAGTGAGTACCACAGCCAGCGGAACACGTCCGGGCGCTTGCGGGGCATCGGGCGACTCCTTCCGTCGATACCGCCACAGTACACTAACGATTAGTGCGCTAAACATTAGCGTCACGGCTAGGATCGGTGGCATGAACTCGAAGGGGCCGGAGATGAAGTCGATCGATCTGGGCGAGGACCCGCTCGCGCTGGAGCGTCAGGTGTGTTTCGCGCTGTCGGTCGCGTCGCGCAGCGTCATCGCCATCTACCGGCCGCTGCTGGAACCCCACGGGCTCACCCATCCGCAGTACCTCGTCATGCTGGCGCTGTGGGAACGCGGCCCACAGGCGGTCAAGGACCTGAGCGTCGCCCTGCGCGCCGAGCCCGCGACGCTGTCACCACTGCTCAAGCGCCTGGAGACGATCGGTTACGTCACGCGCAGGCGCAGTTCCGAGGACGAGCGGCTGCTGACGGTCGAGTTGACGGAATCCGGTCGCGCGCTGCGCACGGAGGCGGAAAAGATCCCGTACCGCGTCGTGGAGAAGCTCGGCATGGAGGTCTCCGAGCTGGAGGCGCTCCACAAGGCACTGACCCGCGTCATCGAAGCCACGGCTTGAGCGAACCGAAACCGTGGTGTGACGAAATGAGGGTGTGAAGCCGCCCCGGGGTGGGTAATTCCCGTCACGCCAACTCAAAGTGACAGGAAGATGAGGGACCGTGACCACCTCGACCCCCGCGCCCACGGAAGCAGGCCTGGAACTCAAGACCAGGCTGAACGCCTACCTGGAGGACGTGGCCGCGGCACTGGGGATACGGATGGAGGCGTCCACGGTCGACCTCACCGGTCCGGTCACCGCCAGGATGAGGCTCAACTGGCGTCTTCCCGGTTTCCCCGAGCGCGACGTCGACCTGATGTGGCACGAGGAGCACGGCTGGTCGGCCGCCGTGGCGACGCATTCGGGCGACGATCACCACGTCGTCGTCGCCTACCTCGGCGGCCGGACGGTGGCGTCGCAGCCGCGGCTGGTCGCGAGGTTCGCCGAAACCCTCCGCAGCGGCGACCACCAGGACTGCTGGCCCGGCGCGCCGACGTTGCGCACCGCCGGCGGGCCGTCCGCGCTCGCCAAGGAGCTTTCCGCATGGGCCTGATCACCCGGGCGGCGTGAGGACGACGTCGAGCGCGATCGTGATCTCCCTGCCGATCAGGAATCTCGGCGCGCGGAGACCGATCGCCCTCCGGTCGAATACGGCGCCGGCGACCACCCGCCAGGAGCCGTCGCCGTTGTCCACCGGCCCGGTCCCGGTCACTGTCAGCGGGCATGACTCGCCGCGCGCTCCGAGAGCGCCATGGACCGACCATTCGTCCGGGCCACCCTCGACCCGGTCGGCGGTGAAGGTCAGGACCGGCTGCGCGTCGATCGCCAGCAGACCGGGTTTGCGCAGGTCGGCGTCGCGTTTGGTGTTGCCGGTGTCGATGCCGTCGAGGTCCAGCGCGGCCTCGACGGCGGTGACGCCGTCCGCGGAGACCCGCACCGAACCCAGGCTGACCGGGATCGAGCCGTGGACCACGCGGAAGCCGAAGTTCCGGACGGTGAACGTGGCCGAGGTCCGTTCGGTGAGGACGGTCCAGGTGCCGACGCGCGCGGACGTCCCGGCGGTCATCGCGGCTCACCCACCAGGCCGAGCGAGGGCAGGGACGTGTGGAGCACGCGGTGGACGTCGATCCGGTCCGGGCCCGGCAGCAGCGCGGGATCCTCGCCCGGCAGCAGTTCCGTGCTCATGATCGTCTTCTGGACGGCTTCCATCGCTTCGATCGACTCCGTGAAGCCGAGGACCAGCATGGACCGGTCTTCGGCGGTCAGGACGTAGAAGCCGCCGACCCCGTCGAGTCCCCGGACCGCGGGCCAGATCCGTTCGCGCCCGCCGAATTGCGCGGCGTCGGCCTGGGCCTGGGTGAGCGGCCGGTCGAACCAGGTCGCCTGCGCGATCCTGGGTTCGGCCGTGCCGCCTTCGACGTCGGAGACCTCGAAGGCCCGGGCGTCGAAGGTGCCGGGAGTGCGACGGTCGGCCGCGGCTAGCGCGGACCCGCGGTCGCGCCACAACGCGACGACGAGGCCGGTCAGGCCGCCGACCTGGGCGAGGGTGCAGGTCCCCGGCGATCCGGTGCCGGGGTGGAGTTCGGCGGCGAGGGCGTGACCCCAGCCCGCGGACTCGTCGGCGTGCGAACGCCGGAACTGGTGGACGGTGGCGTACATGGGCTTTCCTTTCCGTCGGACACGCCGAGCCTGCGCTTTCGGTCGCCGCCGGACATCAGTGCCAGTACGCAGTGCGGTACGGAATCGGGCCCGCGGGGCGATACTCCTTTCGTGAACCGGGAACCGTTCGTGGGCCGGGCGGCCGAAATGGCGAGTCTGCGCGGCAGGCTCGCCGACGCCGCCGCGGGTTCCGGCGGGCTCGTGCTCGTCTCGGGGCCGCCCGGGATCGGCAAGACCAGGCTGGTCGAGGAGGCGGTGTCCACCGCGGCCGAGGTCGTGTGGGGCCGGTGCGCCGACGATCCGGGAGCGCCGCCGCTGTGGCCGTGGCGTCGCGTCGTCGAGGCGCTGCCGTCGGTCGATTCGGCTGTGACGGCCGCGTTCGCCGAGGCCGAAGGCGTGGCCGACGTCCAGGCCGCGCGGTTCCGGCTGGTCGCCGCCGCGTCGGACGCGCTGGTGGCCGCCGCCGAACCGGCGGGCCTGGTCGTCGTCCTGGAGGACCTGCACTGGGCCGATGAGGCGTCCTTGCGTCTGCTGCGGCATCTGGCAGGGGAGCTGCGGCGCTCGAAGCTGGCCGTGATCGCGACGCATCGGGACACCGGGCACACGCCCGCGCTGGACGCCGCCCTGCCGGATCTCCTGCGCCGTCCGGGCGCGCGGAGCATCTCGCTGCCGCCGTTGGCCGAGCCCGAGGCCCGGAGGCTCCTCAGCGGGCTGGCGGAGGAGGAAATACGCGAGGCTTATCGCCGTTCCGGCGGGAATCCGCTCTATCTCGGCGCGATCGCGCGTTCGGCGGGCGGAGCCGAACTCGGCCATCTCGTGCGTGCCACGGTGGCGGCGCTCGGGCCGGAGGTGCGGCGGCTGGTCGCCATCGCGGCGGTGCTCGGTGAGGACGTCGAAGCGGCCCTTCTCGCGGAGGTGTCCGGTCTGCCGCTCGCGGAGGTGGCGGACGGGCTCGAACAAGCCACGAAGGCCGGGGTGCTGCGCGAGGGGCGGTTCGTGCACGCCGTCGTCCGCGACGGGGTCTACGCGGATTTGGGGCAAACCGAACGGGAGGCGTTGCACGGCCGTGCCGCCGCCGCGCTCGAAGAACACGCCCGGCGCGATCCCGCGCTTGCCGGGACGGTCGCCGGGCACTGGCTGCGCTCGGCGTCCGCGCCCGATAAAACTGCCGAGTGGGCGGCGATCGCGGCCGCGGAGGCGAACCGGGCACTGGCCTTCGACGAAGCGGCGCGTTTCCTCGCGATCGCGCTGGACGCCCGCGCGAAGGCCGGACTGTCCGAAGTGGACCGTGCCGGGCTGCTGCTCGACCTGGCCGTCGCCGAATACCGGACCGGACGGTTCGCGCGAAGTCTCGACCACGCCCGGCAAGCCGCCGACGCCGGGCTGCTCGCCCGCGCGGCGCTGGTGGTCCGCGATGTCGCGGCGCCGGATCTCCTGCCCGGAATCCGCGATCTGGCCGCCCGCGCGCTCGCCGCGGACGACGTCGACCGGACGACGCGGGCTCGTCTGCTGGCGCACAGCGCGTCGGTGGAAGCCGACTACGGCCGGTTCGCCGAAGCGGGGAAGCTCGCCGACGAGGCTTTCGCGCTCGCTGAGGAATCAGGTGATCCCGAAGCGCTGGTCGACGCCGTCCGCGCTCGGATGAAGATCGCGCCGGAAAAGCTGCCGTTGTCCGAAAGGCTCCGGCTCGGCGCGCTGGCGGCCGAACTGGGGGCACGCACCGGGCAGCCGCTGGTTTCCTTGTGGGGACACAAATGGCGGATCGACGCGGCCTTGGAGGACGGGCGGATGGCGCTCGTCGACGACGAACTCGTCGCGGTGACGGCCTTGGCCCGGCTGACGAGGCTGCCGTTGATCCGCTGGCACGACCTGCGGCTGCGCAGTTCGGTGCTGGCGTTGCGCGGAGATCTGGCCGAGGCGCGCGAACTCGATCTCGCGGCGGAGGAGCTGGCGGACACCGAACTCGCCGACGACTTCTCCGCGAAAGGGATGTCCTACGCCTTCCGCACCCAGCTCGTGCTGCTCACGGGTGATCCCGGCGATCTCCCACGGGATTACGCGACCCTGCTGGAGCGGGCCCCGCATCTGCCGGTCACCCTGGTCTCGCGGCCGCTGCTGAGCCTGCTCATGGGCGACCTCGACGAGGCCCGGGTCCGGTACGAGCAGCTGGTCCCGCTGGTGCGGAGCCCGGAGTTCGCCTTGCACACCACCGGTGCGCTGCCCAATCTCGTGCCGCTGGTCGAAGCCTTCCACGACACCGACATGGCGGAATACCTGTTGCGGCGCCTCGAAGAAGTGCGGCCGATCGGGTCCGGCGGCGCCGGCGTCTTCTGCACCGGCTCGACCCTGGAACAGCCCGCCCGCCTCAACGCCGTCCTTGGCCGCCACGACGAGGCCGTGCGGCTGTACGAACGGACGATCGCCGTCAACGAAGGCATCGGTGCCCGGCCAGGTGTCGCCCAGGCCAGGTTGCTGCTCGCCGAAACGCTGGTCGCCCGGGGCGATCTCGTTCGCGCGCAAGGGATCGCGCGCGACGCGCTCGACGAGTTCCGGCGCCTGGCCATACCGGGTCCGCTCGCGCGCGCCGCGGCGCTGCTCGACCGGATCCGCGCCGGACGCCGTGCCGCCGACCCGCTCACCGGACGGGAACGCGAGATCGTCACCCTGCTCGCCGACGCGCTGAGCAACCGCCGGATCGCCGAGAAGCTGGTGCTTTCCGAACGTACGGTGGAAAGCCACGTCCGGAGCATCCTGGCGAAACTGGGCCTGGCGAACCGGACCGAGGTCGTCGCGTGGGCGAGCAGGGAAGGCCTCAGGGACTGACGGTCAGCTTGCCGATGATGCGCGCGACGACGGCGTCGAGGTTGGCTTCGAGGAAGAAGTGACCGCCTTCGAACACCTCCATCTCGAACGAGCCGGTGGTGTGCTCGCGCCAGTTTTCGACGTCCGGCAGGTGCAGGACCGGGTCCGCGTTCCCGGCGAGCGCCACGATGGGGCAGCTCACGTCGGGGCCGGGCCGGTACCGATAGGTCTCGACGGCCTTGTAGTCGCCGCGCAGCGCGGGCAACGCGAGCGCGCGGATGTCCGGGTCGGCGAAGATCGTGGGGTCCGTGCCGCCGAGACGGCTGACCTGGTCGAGGAAGGTGTCGTCGTCGGCGAGGTGGTGCGACTTCTCCTTCTGGATGTCGGGACCACGGCGGGCCGAGACGAACAGCGCCGCCGGGACGATTCCGCGTGCTTCGAGCCGCCGGGCGACCTCGAAGCCGACGATCGCGCCCATGCTGTGCCCGAAGAGGGCGAACGGTTGCGGGAGCGCGGCGGCGACGTCCACCAGATGCTCGGCCAGGACGTGGACGTCGTCGACGACCGGTTCGCCCATCCGGTCCTGCCGTCCCGGGTACTGGGCGGTGTGCACCTCGATCGTGGGCGAGAGGGCCGCCGAAAACGCGCGGTACGCGCTCGCCGATCCGCCCGCGTGCGGGAAGGCGAGGAGCCGCATCCCGGCCGACGGTGCCCGGTGGAAGCAGCGCGTCCAGCTGCTCGGAGCCTGTCCTGCCATCGAAAAATCCCCCAATCCGTGCGGGAACGCCCCCGCACGACACTGGAATGTACGGGGGGTTCGCGGAATGAGTCCATGCTCGTGCGGGGTTGTTCACGGTGGGAACACGGGAAGGGAGCAAGTGTGGCGGAGGACCTGAAGATCAGGATCGGTGCCGGGCTGGGGACCGGGACGGCCCCCGGGGAGTTCGGCGCCGCGGTCGATCTGCTGGAGCGGGCGGGCGTCGATTCGCTCTGGCTGCCCGAGGCGGTGTACTCGCCGAGGATCGACCCGGTCGTCGGGTTGACGCACGCGCTCGCCCGCACCACGAAACTGAAGGTCGGCACCGGGGTGATGGTGCTGCCCGGTCGTGATCCGGTCCTGGTCGCCAAACAACTCGCCTCCCTCGCCGCGCTGGCGCCGAAGCGGGTCCTGCCGGTCTTCGGCCTGAAACCCGCGCGGGACGCGGAACTGCCGTTGTTCCCGGTGCCGCCGGGCCGCCGGGCCGCGGTGTTCGACGAGTCGTTGCGGCTGATCAGGGCGTTGCTGGAACAGGAAGAGGTGACCTTCGAGGGCGAGTTCTTCCGCGTCGAGGGCACGGGTCTCGGCATGCGACCGGTCAAGCGGCTCGACCTCTGGCTCGGCGGGAAGGCGCCGGGCGCGCTGCGGCGGGTCGGGAGGCTCGCGGACGGCTGGCTGGCCAGTTTCCTCACGCCGGAGGAGGCGCGTGCCGGCCGGGAGGCGATCCAGGAGGCCGCTGCCGAAGCGGGCCGGGAAATCGAGGCCGACCATTTCGGCATCAGCCTCATCGTCGCGGAGGACGGGATCCCGGACGCGCTCGCGGCTTCGATCGCGGCCCGGTCCGACGCGGACCCGTCCCGGCTGATCGCGGGCGGCTGGCGCGCCGCCCGCGACCTGATCGCCGAGCACGTCGACGCCGGGCTGAGCAAGTTCGTGCTGTACCCGGCCGGGCCGGAGCCGATCGAGCGGTTCGTCGAGAACTTCGTCGAGTACGCCGTCCCGCTGCAGAACTAGTCGAACTTCAGCTCCTCGGTCCGCCGCGGCATCAGCAGCAGCGCGCCGACGCTGAGCACTGCGACCACCAGCATCGCCAGGAAGACGTGGTGCGTGGCGTCCGCGAGGGCGCCGCGCACGAACGTCGTCGTCGGGGTGTCCGGGCCGTGGCCCTCCAGGACGACACTGGTCGCGTCGACCCCGGACGGCAGGCCGGTGACCCCTTCGGGCGGGTTGGCGAAACGGCCCGCCAGCGTGGCGTTCGCGATCGCGCCGAAGATCGCCACGCCCACGGCGCTGCCCAGCGACCGGCTGAACATATTCGTCGCGGTGACGACGCCGCGGCGTTCCCACCCGATCGTGGACTGCACGGCGATCAGCGTCGGGCTCGACGCCAGGCCCAGCCCCAGCCCGAGGACGAACGCGGCCGAGGCCGCCAGCCAGATCGACGATCCCGCCGTCAGGAACACCGTGAGCGCCGCCCCCGCGATGACGATCCCGCTGCCGATCAGCGCGGTGTCCCGGAACCCGATCCGCATGTAGACCCGGCCCGCCAGCGACGCCGAGATCGGCCAGCCGACGGTCAGCGCCGCCAGCGCGAATCCCGCGACGAGCGCGCCGGTGCCGAGCACACCTTGGGAGAAGGTCGGCAGATACGAGGTGAGGCCCATCAGCAGCATGCCGACGACGACGGCGATCAGGTTCCCGCCGATCAGGGTCCGTTTGGTGAAGATCCACAGCGGCAGCACGGGCTCGTCGGCCTTGCGCTCCACGAACACGAACGCCACCAGCAGCACCACCGCGCCGCCGAAGATCGCCAGGCTCGGCGCGGACGCCCAGCTCCAGGCGACCCCGCCCTCCAGCAGGCCGAGGATCAGCAGCGAACAGCCGAGGGTGAGCAGTGTGGCGCCGAGGTAGTCGATGCGGTGCGAGCGGCGTTCGACGCGTTCGCGGAAGTTCCGGAACAGCATCCACGCCGCCAGCGCGCCGAGCGGCAGGTTGATGAAGAAGATCCAGCGCCAGTCGAGGTACTCGGCGAACACGCCGCCCAGCGTCGGCCCGACCACCGACGAGATCGCCCAGACGCTGGCCAGGTAGCCCTGCACCCTGGCGCGTTCCTCGACGGTGTACATGTCGCCGACCATGGTCAGCGCGATCGGCTGGATGGCGCCGGCGCCGATGCCCTGCACCGCGCGGGCGGCGATCAGCACCGGCATGCTCCAGGCCGCGCCGCAGAGCACCGAGCCCAGCAGGAACGCCGCGATCCCGAAGAACATCACCGGCCGCCTGCCGAGGACGTCGGCGAACTTGCCGTACAACGGGACGGTGACCGCCTGGGTCAGCAGATAGATCGAGAACAGCCACGGGAACTGCGAGAACCCGCCCAGATCGGCGACCACCGAGGGCACCGCCGTGGCGATGATGGTCGAGTCCAGCGCGATCAGGCCGGAACACAGCATCACGGCGATCAGGACGGGGCCGCGTTCGGACCGGAAGCCGACCCCTTCCTTCGCGGTGACCGGGGCCGGGGTCGTCATCTGTGGCGGTCTCCTCGGGCTCATGAACCACGTCAACTACTTCGCATGGGTAAGCATTCCATGGAGACACCCGGTCATGGGACCGATTTTTTCCGTGAGCTATCCCGCAAAATGGATCGGATGAGCACCTGGATCCGCCCGATCGGCCGTGGCTGGGCCGTCCGCGACAGCGTCCCGGGGCCGGACGTCGACGAGTTCGCCGACCCGGGCCGGGTCGAGGCCGCGCTCGCCGGGGCGCACGGCGACAGCCTGCTGGCGGTCCAGCATCCGGCGAGGACGCCGGCCGCGCTGGCGGGCCGCCTCTCGATCGAAGCGGCGTTACCGCAGGCCAGGGCCACATTCGAGCGAATCCGGGAGCGGCACTACCGGCCGGTCGCCGACGTCGTCGCGCCCTATCGCATCGACGGGCCGGACGGAGTCGCGCTGGGTGTGCTGTGCCTGGTCGATCCGGCCGCGGTCCGCGACGACGGGGTGACCCGGGTTCGGCACACCGAGGACGTCTATCCGGACGTCGTCGCCGAGCGGGCGGCGATGCTGGCCGGGCTCGGTGTCGCGACGAGCGCCGCGATGCTCGTCCCCGCGACCGGTGGCCGGGAGCTGACCGCGCTGATCGAACGGATCTGCCGGGGACAGGTGCCGAGCCTGTCCACAGTGGACGGCCCGGGGCGCAAGCACGAACTGTGGCTCGCCGGTCCCGGGCAGGCCCAGGACGAACTGCTGTCGGCCCTGGACGGCCTGGATCTCCTGGTCGCGGACGGCAACCACCGGGTCGCGGCCGCCGCGGCTTCGGGGCGCGGCGCGTTGCTCGCGCTGGTCACCGGCGGGCCGGGGCTGCGGATCGGGCCCATCCACCGGGTGCTCGCCGGCACCGGTCTCGACCAGGCCACCCTGGTCCGGCGATGGACGGAGGCGGGATTCGACGTCCATCCCGGTCCGCCGGGGCCGCCCGCCGAACCGGGCGAGGTGACCGTGCTGGCGGGCGGGTCGGCGGTCCGGGTGACGCTCGGCAAGGCGGGCGGTGACCACGCCGTGGTGGAGCAGGAGCTGCTTCGCGGGGCGCTCGGCGTCGATCCGGAAGGGCCGAACGTGCACCCCCTGCTGCCGGGCGCGCCGGTGCCCGAAGACGCGGACGCCGTATTCCTGCTTGCTCCGGTTCCGTACGCGGAGGTACTCGCCGTGCACGCGGCCGGATCGCGGATGCCGAGGAAGGCCACGTATTTCACGCCGAAACCGCGGAGCGGGCTCCTCCTGGCCGAACTGTGATCCCGCGCTTTTGTCGGTGACGCGGCCTAGGATCGGCCTCGTGGAACTGCCCGTGATGCCACCCGTCAAGCCGATGCTGGCCAAGGCCGTGCACGAACTGCCGCGCACGCCGGGGCTGCTGTACGAGCCGAAGTGGGACGGCTTCCGTTGCGTGGTCTTCCGCGACGGCGACGAGGTCGTGCTGGGCTCGCGGAACGACAGGCCGCTCACGAGGTACTTCCCCGAGCTGGTCGAGCTGCTGAAGGACGCGCTGCCCGAGCGTTGTGTCGTCGACGGCGAGATCGTGCTGGTCACCGAGGGCGGGCTCGACTTCGAGACGCTCCAGCTGCGACTGCATCCGGCGGCGTCCCGGGTGAACAAGCTGGCGGCCGAGACGCCCGCCAGTTTCGTGGTGTTCGACCTGCTCGCGCTGGACGACCGGGATCTGACGCCCGAACCGTTCGCGGAGCGGCGGAAGCTGCTCGAAGGCGTCGTCGACACGAAGCTCGCCCGGGTCCACCTCACTCCGCTGTCCGAGGATCCCGACGTCGCCCAGGACTGGTTCACCCGGTTCGAGGGCGCGGGTTTCGACGGCGTGATGGCCAAACCGGCCGACGCGCCGTACGAACAGGACAAGCGGGTGATGTGGAAGGTCAAGCACCAGCGGACGGCGGACTGCGTCGTCGCCGGGTTCCGGTGGCATAAGGACGGCGTCGGCGTCGGGTCGCTGCTGCTCGGGCTCTACAACGACGAAGGCGTCCTGCACAGTGTGGGCGTGGCCAGCAGCTTCACCGCCGCCAGGCGTCGTGAGCTGGTGGACGAGCTCGCGCCGCTGCGGGAGAACGCGCTGGAGAACCATCCGTGGCGCGAGTGGGCCGAGACCCACGAGGAGGCGGGCGGCCGCATGCCGGGCGCGGGGAGCCGGTGGGCGCCGAAGAAGGACCTGAGCTGGGAGCCGCTCCGCATCGAATGGGTCGCCGAAGTCCGCTATGAACACGTCGAGGGCACGAGGTTCCGGCACGGCGGGAGGCTCGTCCGCTTCCGCCCCGACCGCGAACCGGCCTCGTGCACGTACGCGCAGCTCGAAGAGGTTCCGCCCGCCGAGCTGGCCACCTTGTTCACCGAGCTGGGGGAGACATGAAGGCAGAGCCGGTCACGCTGGACCTCGACGGCGTCGAGTTCACGGTGTCCAATCCGGGCAAGGTCTACTTCCCGGAGAACGGCGAGACCAAATTGGACCTCGTCGAGTACTACCGCGCCGTCTCGGTGCCGCTGCTGGCACAGCTCGGCGGCAGGCCCCTGCTGCTGGAACGCTATCCCGACGGCGCGGGCGGGAAGTCCTGGTTCCAGAAACGGGTCCCGAAGAACGCGCCCGCCTGGCTGACCACGACGGTGGTGTCCACCCCGAACGGGACCACTTCGGACGCGCTCGTGGCGAAGGACCTCGCGCACATCATCTGGGCGGTGAACCAGGGCTGCCTCGGGTTCCACGTCTGGCCGAACAGGGCCGACGCGCTGGAAATCAGCGACCAGCTCCGCATCGACCTCGACCCGTCGCCCGGGATCGGGTTCCCCGAGTTGCGGCACGGCGCCGTCCTGGCGAAGGCGTTGCTCGACGAGCTGGGCATCACCGCGCAGCTGAAGACCTCGGGCTCGCGCGGTCTGCACCTCTACGTGCCGCTGGAACCGAGGTGGGACGGCTATGAGGTCCGCGCGGCCGCCGTCGCGCTCGCCCGCGAGCTCGAACGCCGTCACCCGGAGGAGATGACGGCGCAGTGGTGGAAAGAGGAACGCGGCTCCCGGGTGTTCGTCGACTTCAACCAGAACGCGCCGCACAAGACGGTGTTCGGCGCGTGGTGCGTGCGGCCGCGGGTCGGCGGGCAGGTTTCGACGCCGATCTCCTGGGACGAACTGGAGACCGTCGAGCCGGACAAGCTCACCCTGTCCACTGTGCCCGCTCTGCTCGCCGAACGCGGAGACCCTTGGGCGGGAACGGAACCCCAGTCGATCGAGCCGTTGCTCGAAATGTCCAGAAAGGACATGGCGAACGGACTGATGGACGCGCCATGGCCGCCCGTCTACCCGAAGATGCCGAACGAGCCGCCCCGGGTCGCGCCGAGCCGGGCGAAGAAAGACAGCGTTTAATCCTCGGAATGCGGTCCTTGCGCGTGCAAGTACCGCATTCAGAGGACTAAATGCGGGGAGTCAGAGCGGCAGGTCGAAGGCGAGTTGCGTGTTCGCGGCGGGTTCGGCCTTGCGGGTGGACCGGTGGCCGGGGAGGGTCGCGGCGCAGCGGGGGCACGGGGCGACGTCGGTGGTGGTGAGATCCACCGGCGTCCACAGCCGGGCTTCCTTGTCCCCGCAGGCGGAACGCCGGTAGCGGAGGTCTTCGGAGCGGGTCATCAGATGCGCGGCGGGGGAGTCCTCCGGCAGCGCGCCGACCAGGTACCAGCGTCCGGCGGTGTTCGTCATGGAACTGTCCTCCCGATACAGGTGGTCCAGCTCGAGATTCCTTCCGCACGCCAGTGTCGGCGAGACACGCCGCGATTCCCGGTATTTCCGCCTTTCGGCGTGTCCGGGAGCGTAACTCGCGTGTTTGGAGGCGTAACTCGCGTGCTTGGAGGCGTAACTTGCCCCGGGGCTGAGTTACGCCGCCAAACACGCGAGTTACGCCTTCGATCACGCGAGTTACGCCTCTGGACACGCGAGATCGGGCGCGGACGTCGGAGTGTCAGTCCTGGATGAACCGCAGCACGCGCAGCATGGCCCGGTCGTCGACGACGTCGGGATCGTCCGCGACGCATTCCTCGAGACGCGCGGTGACGGCCTCGGTGTCGATCCCCGAACCGATCAGCACCAGTTCGCTCCGGCGCGGCTGGCCGGCGGGCCACGCCGAGCGCTCCAGCTGGATGAAGGAGCCGACGGTGTGCAGGCCGAACCGGGACCGCGGGCCGTTCGGGCCGAAGTCGAGGAAACCCTTGATCCGGTAGAGCCCGCCGGGGCGCTGTTCGAGGAAGTCCATCAGCCGTCGCGGGTCCAGCGGCCGTTCCGTGGTGAAGGAGACGCTGTCGTACGCGGTGTGGAAGTGGTGCTCGTGGTCGTGCTCCTCCTCGCGGAGGTCGTCGAACGACAGCTGGCCCACCCGTTCACGCGGCCGGGCGTCGAAGAAGAGGGTGGGGTCGATCCGGCCGTGGGAGGTCGCGATCACCGGCGTGCCGGGCGCGATCTCGTCGATCGTGCCGCGCAGTTTGGCAAGGGAGTCCTCGTCGGCCCGGTCGATCTTGTTGAGCACGACCAGGTCGGCGAACCCGAGGTGCTCGTCCAGCTCCGGGTGCCGCTTCCTGGTCGTCTCGAACTCGGCGGCGTCGACGAGTTCGACCAGGCCGCCGTAGGCGATGGCGGGGTTCTCGCTGGCGATCATCAGGCGGATGAGGTCACGCGGTTCGGCGAGTCCGCTGGCTTCGATCACGATGACGTCGATGCCGGCCTCGGCCTCGGAGAGCTTCGCGAGCATGGCGTCGAGCCCGCTCGCGTCGACGGCGCAGCACAGGCAGCCGTTGCCGAACGACATCATGGTGTCGACCTGGCCGGAGACGGCCATCGCGTCGACCGCGATGCTGCCGAAGTCGTTGACCACCACCCCGATCCGCGCGCCCTGCCGGTTGGCCAGCAGGTGGTTGAGCAGGGTGGTCTTGCCGGAGCCGAGGAAGCCCGCGACCAGGATGACCGGAATCCGCCTGTCGACCACGATTTTCCTTTCCGTCGGCGCTCTCCGCACTCTAGCGACGGCCGGAGCGGGCCAATACACCGGCACGGGGAAAGAACAGAAGGGCTCGCCGTCGAATACGCTCGAAAGAGTGATTAACGACGATCATAAAGTGATCTTGGCCGGATTTGATCATTTCGCGCGGGCCATTTCGGTGAATATCCCGCGAAGTCTTACGCAATTCCAAATATTGTCGTCCGCAAGTGTTCTAGCTGGGTAAATGTCACGACGGGCGAAGCTTCTGCCATTTGGAGGATCGTGGCGGTCTTTTCGTGGGGTATCGTCTTTCGTCTGGTCCGGACCCGGCCGTCTCGCCGATCAGGCATGATCTCTCCGGGCATTTCCGAGTGCAGGAGGAATGGTGATCGTTCCCGCCGCCGGTGCCGGCGTCGAATTCGGAGAGTGGGAAGCCGAGGTGGCGACGGCCTCCATGCGGGTGACGGATATCCCTCGCCTGCCTCCTGAGGTGGCGCCGCGGGAACGGAGCGTGGACGTCGCCGAGGCGGAGGACTTCCTCCGGCTCTTCCACGCCGAAACGGACGCTGGGCCGGCGCGACTGCGCGAGCGGCTCGACCGGGTCCGCGCCGAGATCGGTGACACCGGCACGTACCGGCACACGACGGCCGAGATCGAGTTCGGCGCGCGGGTGGCCTGGCGGAACTCCGCCCGGTGCATCGGCAGGCTGTACTGGCAAGGGCTGAGGGTGCGGGACCGCCGCGACGTCGTCGGAGCCGCCGCCATCGCCGAGGAGTGCGTCACCCATTTGCGGGAGGCGACCCGGGGCGGCCGGATCCGCCCGACCATCACCGTGTTCGCGCCGGACGGCCCGGCCGGGCCCGGCCCGAAGATCCACAACGACCAGCTCGTCCGGTATGCCGGGTACCGGCTGAGCGACGGCTCGGTGCTGGGCGATCCCCGCTATGCCTGCTTCACCGAGACCGTCCAGGCGCACGGCTGGCGCCCGCCCGAGCGCAAGGGATCCTTCGACGTCCTCCCGCTGCTCATCGAATCGGAACCGGGAGAGCGGCGCCTCTTCCGGCTGCCGCCGGACGCCGTGCTGGAGGTCCCGTTGTCGCATCCCGACCACCGCTGGTTCGCCGGGCTCGGGCTGCGCTGGCACGCGGTACCGGCGATCAGCGACATGCGGCTGGTCGTCGGCGGGATCACCTATCCGGCGGCACCGTTCAACGGCTGGTATCTCGGCACCGAGATCGGCGCGCGCAACCTGGCCGATACCGACCGCTACGACCTGCTGCCGGTGATCGCGGACCTGATGGGCCTGTCGACGAAGTCGGAACGCACCCTGTGGCGCGACCGCGCCCTCGTCGAACTGACGCTGGCCGTCCAGCACTCCTTCGACGCGGCGGGCGTGACCGTCGCCGACCACCACACCGAATCGCGGCGGTTCCTCACGCATATCGCCAAGGAGGAGCGCGCGGGACGCCGTTGCCAGGCCGAATGGAGCTGGATAGTCCCGCCGCTGTCCGGCGGGCAGACCGCCGTGTTCCACCGTTACTACGACGAACCCGATCCGGCGGCGAGACCGGCGTTCCTGCCTCCCGGGTAGCGCTCCGACGGGTGAAGAGGTGAGCCGAATGCGGCGTGTCGATGGGCCGGCCGGTGGCGCGGCCGGCGGCCACGCGGACAATGGCGGCATGACCGCTGTGCTCGTCGCCCATGCCGGCAAAACCGGTGGGACAAGGGAGATCGCCGAGGTGATCGCCGCCGAGCTGCGGGAAAGCGGGCTGACGGCCGATCTGCTGGACGCGGCCGAGGTCGAAGACGTCGAGCCGTACAGCGCGGTGATCGTCGGAAGCGCGCTGTACCACCGGCGCTGGCGCCCGGAGGCGGTGCGCCTGCTCACCGAGCACGAGGAAGCGCTCCGGAGCCGGCCGGTCTGGTTGTTCCACAGCGGGCCGTGCGGGCCGCTCGCCGCGGGCAAACGGGTGAGTCTCCCGGCGGGGGTCGCCCTGCTGGCCGCGAGGATCGACGCCGAGCGCACGGCCACCTTCGGCGGCAGGCTCACCCCGGCCACTGCGAGCGGCCTGTTCTGGAAGATCATGGCCGCGGGCCCGTGGGCGGGCGACTTCCGGGACTGGCCGTCGATCCGGGCCTGGGCCCGCGACGTCGGCCGTCGCGTGCGGATCCGCGTCGCACTCTGAAAGGCCGTTTTGTCGGTGCCCTGCCGTAAGGTGCCCCCATGGACAAACGGTTCACTGCGACGCTGGTCAAGAGCCCGGAGAAGGGCGGCTGGACGTATGTGGTCATGCCCGGCTCCGCCGAGTTCTTCGGCACCAAGGGGCTGGTGAAGGTCCGCGGCACCGTCGACGGGCACCCGTTCCGGAGTTCGTTCATGGCGCTGGGCGACGGCACCCACAAGCTCCCGGTGAAGGCCGACGTGCGCAAGGCGATCGGCAAGGAGGAGGGGGACACGGTGGAGGTCGTCCTGCTCGAACGGCTGGAGGGCTGAGTGGCCGCGGGCTGGAAGCCGTCCCCGGTCATCAAGATCTACGAGGCACTCGGCGCGATCGCCGACGGGCGGGTCGAGGTCGACGGCGACACCGCGCGGGTCGCGTCGTCGGACAAGGCCAAGATCTACGACGTCCGCCATGATCCGGCGGCCGGGTCGATCACGGCCAACGACAACGGGTCCTACTGGCAGGGCTATCTCGGGTACCCGGGTATCGCGTACCTGATGGAGCGCGGCGTGCTCGCCTACGACAGCGGCCTCGTCGCCGGGCTGGCCGGTGTGCCTTGGAAGGAACTCGCCACCCGGTACCGCAACGACTGGGCGAAGGTGGAGAAGCACGTCCGCGAAGACCTCGCCGCCGACGGCGTGGACCTGGACCGGTTCGACGCCGGGATCGCGGAGATCTCGAGCAGGCTGGAGGAATTGGCGCTCACCAAGCTTTCCCCTCGGCAGCGTCCGCCGAAGTGATCTTCGCTTGACCTTGAGTTAAGTCGAGGTCTTAGCGTGAGCCAGGTCAAGATCCCTGGGGCACGTGAGGAGAACACTCCGATGGCTGTTTCGCTGGAACGGCGGGCGAACGCGGTCCCGCTGCCGGACAAGGTGCCGGCCGAGGCCTGGCGGATGGCCTGGGTGATCGTGCTCGGCGCGTTCATGACCATGCTGGACACCACGGTCCTCGCGGTCGGCGCCGAGACGCTCACCCGTGAACTCGGCGCCGGAATCGCTTCCGTGCAATGGGTTTTCACCGCGTACCTGGTTGCGCTGGCGGTCGCGCTGCCGTTGTGCGGCTGGCTCAGCCGCCGGTTCGGCGCCGGCCGGGTCTGGCTGGCCTCGCTGGCGGCGTTCACCGTGGCATCGGTGCTGTGCGCGCTCGCCGGGAACGTGGGCTGGTTGATCGGGTTGCGGGTGCTGCAGGGCCTCGCCGCCGGGCTGCTCCTGCCCGCCGGGCAGACGGTGCTCGGCCAGGCGGTCGGGCCGGCCCGGCTCGGCCGCGTCATGGGGACACTGGGCATCGTGATGAGCGTCGGCCCGACGTTCGGCCCGGTTCTCGGCGGCGTCCTGCTGCGCGGTCTCTCGTGGGAGTGGCTGTTCCTGATCAACATCCCGGTCGGCGTGATCGCGCTGGTACTCGGGCTGCGCTTGGTGCCCCGTGGCGAGAAGGGCGCGGTGACCCGGCCGGACTGGTTCGGTTTCGTCCTGGTGAGCGCGGGAATCCCGGCCTTGTTGTACGGGCTCACCACCTGGGGTGAAGGCGGTGAAGAGTTCGGTGCCGGGGTGCTGGTGCCGCTCGTCGCGGGCGTCGTGCTGCTCGCGCTGTTCGTCCGGCGGTCGTGGGGCCGGGAGAACCCCGTCATGGATCTGACGCTGCTCCGGAGCCGCGTCTACACCTCGGCGGTCGTGTTGTCCTTCTTCGCCGCGCCCGCGTTGTTCGGCGCGCTTTTCCTGCTGCCGCTGTACTTCCAGGTGCTGGGCGGGAGCGGGGTCGTCGAGACGGGGCTGCTGCTGATGGGGCTCGGAGTCGGTACGGCGATCGCGTTGCCGCTTTCCGGCAAGCTCACCGACCGCTACGGCGCGGGCCTGGTCGCCGCCTGGGGGAGTGTCGCGACGCTCGCCACCACCGTTCCCTTCGCCATCGGCGGGTTCCCGCCGGACGGCGTCGTCGTGCAGATCCTGTTGCTGGCCAGGGGAATCGCCGTCGCGTTCCTCCTGATGCCCGCGACGACGGCCGGGTACGCGGCCGTCACCAAGGAGCAGCTGCCCGACGCGGCCGCGCAGATCAACATCGTCAGCCGCGTCGGCGGTGCGGCCGGGACGGCCCTGTTCGCCGTCGTACTGGCGAACCTGTTGCCCGCCGGCGCGGACTCGGCGTTCCGGGCGACGTTCTGGTGGCTCACCGCCTCGGCCGCGGTCGCCGCGGTGCTGGGCGCGCGGCTCTGGTGGGTGACGCGCCGCAGGTGACCTCGTGAGTGGTAAAGACGGTAAGAACCGTCCTTACCACTCACGAGACCCAGGGGTCAGCCGCAGTGCTCTGACGGGCTGTTGTACGACGTCCCGCCCGCGGAACCGCCCCACTTCACGCATTTGCCCGCCGCGGCCGCCTTCACCGGGCCGGCGAACCACGAGAACGACCCGGAATCGGTGATCCGGGACGACCCCGAAACCTCGAGGTAGGCCGACGTCGCGGTCGCGGTGCCCGCGGACGCGCTCTTCATCGTGCTGACGCAGTTCTGCCCGTTGGAAGCGTTGTAGGACAGGTAAACCGTGCCCGCCGTGCCGAGCGGGGCCGAGTCGATCACGCCGTATCCGCCGCCGCACACCGGGGCACCGAGGGTCGTCTCGGTGACGGTCGAGAAGCGGATGGTCTCGTTGGCGTTCCCCGCGGGCCCCGCCTCGTACAGCACGCCGACCGAACCCGAGGACAGCTGGACCATGTCGGAGTACGCGGCGTCACCGCTCCACACCAGCGTTCCGGCGGAGTTGCCCTGCCAGTTCGCGCCCTCGTCGAACGACGACCGCACGACGAGTTCCTTGCGGCGGTCGCAGACCGACGGCGCGGCGAACAGGATCCGGTTGTACTTGCCCGCCTTGTCGGTCGCGGTCATCCGCGCGGTCGAAGCCTGCACCACCGGGGTGATCAGGTCCTCCTCGAAGGTGAACTTGGTGGAGAAGCTCGCCCCGCCGTCGGAGCTGATGGCGTAGGCACGGTTCTTGGCGCCACCGCTGAGACACTTGTTGTCGTTGTTGGCCTGGTTGCGCGCGGCGGCGTAGACCCGGCCGTCGAGCAGCTCGGTGACGCTGATCTCCTGCGGGTTCAGCTCGGCCGACGCGGCCGGGGTGTCGGTGGCGCCGCGCTTCCAGGTGACACCCTGGTCGTCGCTGTAGATGAGCGCGCCGCTGTTCTTGCCGTCCATGGTGTAACTCATCCCGGCGACGATGCGGCCCGCGTGCGCGCCGCGGGTCAGCACGATGCCGTGCGAGGCCCTGTCGCGAGCCAGCCGGGCGCGGAGCTGAACCCGAGTTGCGTGGTCAGCACCTTCGGCGCGGTCCAGGTCTTGCCGTGGTCGTCGCTGATCGAGACCCGCGGAATCCGGTTGCAGTCGGGGTTCTTCACGCATTCCATCACCGAGAGCAGCACGATCCGCCCGGTGGACGGGATCACGATCGGCGTCGGGTTTCCTTTGGTGTCACCGAAACCTTCGATGACGACCTTCGGGGCGCTCCAGGTCTTGCCGTTGTCGGCGGAGCGTTTCACGACGAGGTCGATGTCGCCGCGGTCGTTGCAGAAGCTGGCTCCGCCGTTGCGGCCTTCGGCGAACGCGAGCAGTTCGCCGTTGTTCGCCTTGACGATGGCGGGGATTCTGAAACAGTCATAACCTTCTGTTTTCTCTTTGTACACCAACGTGTTCCCGACCGCGGCGGCCGAGAACTGGTCGCCGGTGGCCGGCGCGGCGAGGGAGGTGGCCGGGGCTGCGCCGACCGCCGCGGTGGCGACGAGGGCCGCGAACAGGCCCTGTGCGACGCGGGAGATCTTCACGGGATGACTCCGTCCTGGATTCGGTTCAGGTGACGGGGCATCAGAGTCCTTCCGGCTCGTACAGCCGTCGTACAAGCCGCGTACAACCCGGTTTCGCGCTTTGTGTCAGGTGACACAGAACGACGCGGTGATCCCTGCCAGGCTCGTTCCCGCCGGACACGGCGCGAGATCGGAGGGAGGGCCGATGACGGTGATCGATCCGGAGAGGGTGAGGGGCGGCCGATCACCGGTTCGCGTCGTGGCGCCGGTGGGTCCGGCCAGGGGCGGGACCCACCGGCGGTTGCCGGCCGATGGGAACGGCATCGGCCGGCGCTTCGTCGGAGCACTGCACACCGACGAGGGGGAACGCGATGCGAGTGACCGATGCCGAAGGCGGGGAGTGGCTGATCGTGCGCCGGTTCGCGCCCTGGCTGCGCCGGATCCGCCCGCTCGCGATCGTCACCGAAAGCGAGCGCTACCGCGAGGTGTCGTTCACCCGGCACCGCGGCCGGTCCACGCGGGAAGAGCGCCTGGACGTCGGGGAGTGGCTGATGCTGGGGATCGCCGTCGGGCAGGCCGCCGGGGTGGCGCTGGTCCTGTCGCCCGTGCTCGTGGCGGAACTGGTGGCCTGGGTGGTGACGGGTGCCGTTCTCCGGCTGCTGAGGCTGACCGGCCTGGTCCGTACCCGGGTCGACCTCATCGCGCCACCGCCCGCGGTGCGCAGCCTCGCGCCGGTGCGGGTGCTGCTGGTGCCGGGGAAGGCCGCGGCCGAGCTCGTCCGCGGACTCGCTAGGCCGCGGCCGAGCTCGTCCGCGGACTCGCGACGCTGATCGAGTCCACACCGGACTTCGATCCGGAGAACGAGCCGCGCGTGCGGAAACTGTTCCTGGCCACCGGAGCGCGCGTGGCACGGCATTTCGGCCTGCCATGGCGGCTCAGCGGTCGTCGGGTGCCAGCTGCCTGAGGTCGTTCACGCTCCGCACGACGAGCCGCTGGCGGCCGGTGCTGAGCAGCCCGTCGGCACGCAGGGTCCGCAGGGTCCGCGCGACGGCTTCCCGCGACGCGGACGCGAGCCCGGCCAGGTCGCGCTGGCTGATCCGCAGGGCGATCAGGGTGCCGTCGGCGACGGGCACGCCGTACCGCTCGGCCAGGTCGACCAGGATCGCGGCGATGCGTTCGGCGGCGGTGCTGTCCCCGAATTCGGTGCGGCGCGAGTTCGCGTAGCGCAGCCGTGAGGTGATGATCCGGAGCAGGACCACGGAGATGCCGGGATGCTCGCGGAGCACGGCGTTGAACGCGCGCGAGGACAGCCACAGGCCGGTGACCGGCTCGACGGCGATCGCCGTGGCCGAGCGCAGGCTGCCGTCCATCGACGCCATCTCGCCGATGATGTCGCCCGGATCCCGGACGGCCAGCACGGCGTCGTAGCCGCCGGTGGACACCGAGGTGATCTTGACTCGTCCGGTCATCAGGATCAGCACCCAGTCCGACCGGTCACCCTCGCGGATGATCACCGTGCCCGCCGGGTACCGGCGCAGTTCGGCCGCGGCACGCAGCGCCTTGCGCTGGCCGTCGTCGAGCAGTTCCCAGAGCCTGCCGGGTGGATCGTGCGGCGCCGCCGCCGGCTGTGTCATGCCTTTTCGTCGCCTCCGTGCGCGATCGTACGAGACGTCAGCCGGGGATCTCCTGGTACGCCTGGGAAAGGCGCTGGACGCCCTCGCGTAGCTGCGCGCCGGTCGCGGCGCTGACGTAGCTCAGGCGCAGATAAGGTCCCGGAGCCTCGGCCGCGAAGTACATCCTGCCGGGGGTGACCGCTACTCCGGCGCGGAAAGCGGCGCTGGTCAGCGCTACTTCGTCGACGAAACCGGGGAGCGGCTGCCACAGGTGGTAACCCCCGGTCGGGACCGGCACGGCCGTCCAGGAAGGCAGGAACTCCCGCAGCGCCGAGACGGCGACGTCGCGGCGTTCCCGCAACGAGGCCGCGAGGGTTCGCAGGTGGCGGCCCCACGCGGGAGAACTCACCAGTTCGAGCGCGGTCTCCTGCAGTGGGCGCGGGACGAAGAAGCTCTCGACGGCATGAAGCCCGCGCAGGCGCTCCAGAGCCGGACCGCGGGCGGCCAGCGCGCTGATCCGCAGGCTCGGTGACGCCGGTTTCGTGAGCGAGCGGATGTGCACCACGACGCCGTCGGGGTCGTCGGCCACGAGCGGCGGCGGGGGAGCCGGGCTGCCGGGATGCGCCATCAGCCGGGCGAAATCGTCCTCGATGACGAAAGCGCCCGCGTCACGGGCGATCCGCAGGACCTCGGCGCGGCGTTCGGCGCACAGCACCGCGCCGGTCGGGTTCTGGAACGCGGGCTGGCAGACGAACAGGCGGGCGCCGGTGTCGCGGAAGGCGTCCGCGAGCAGTTCGGGCCGGACGCCGTCGCGGTCGATCGGCACCGGGACCGGCCGTAGCCCCGACGCCCGTGCGATGGCGAGCATCCCCGGATACGTCGGGGATTCCACCAGAACCGGCGCGCCGGGAGCGCCGAGCGCGCGCAACGCCGTGGTCAGCGCGCTCTGCCCGCCGGAGGTGACCAGCACGTTCTCGACGTTCACCGGACTGCCGATGTCGCGGGCGAACCAGGCCCGCAGTTCGGGCAGGCCGCAGATCGGCGGCCGGGTCCACGCGCCGGGACGGCGTCCGGCACGGGCCGACGCCGCGGCGAGTTCGCGTTCCGGCTGGAGGCTCGGATGCGTGTAGCCGCCGTTGAGGTCGATGACGCCCGACGGAGGGTCGCTCAGCGCGGTGAGCACGCCGCTCGCGTCGATCGCGCGGGTGCCGGACTGCGAGCTCAGCGCCACCTCCTGCCACGACACGTCGCCGGTCACCGCCACCTCGCGGGGCGGCGGGGCGCGGAAGACACCGGCACCGGGCCGGGTGATCACCAGTCCTTCGGCGGCCAGCGCGGCGATGGCGCGCGACACCGTCACCGGGCTCACCTTCAGCTCCCGGACCAGCTCCCGGCTGGACGGGAGCTTTCCGTCTACCGGATAGCGCTCCAAAGTGGACCGCAGCTGTATGACCAGGCTGGTGACGCTGCTACCATCGGACATGAGACTGGATGATAGCGCTATCGCGGACCGGGCAGTAGCGGTCCGCTCCGGGACCGCGCTGGCGGCGCTGGGTGTCCTCGCCTTCTCGTTCACGTTCCCCGCCACCGTGTGGGCGCTCAAGGGTTTCGACCCGTGGACCGCCACCGGGCTGCGCAGCGTCCTGGCCGCGCTGGTCGCCGGCACCTGTCTTCGCGTCTTCCGGGTCCCGCTGCCGAGGCGCGACCAGTGGCGTGGCCTGGCCGTGGTCTCCCTCGGCTGTGTCCTCGCGTTCCCGATCCTCACCACGCTCGCGCTGACGACGTCGTCGACCGCGCATTCCGCGGTGGTGATCGGGCTGCTGCCGCTGGCCACCGCCGTCATCTCCTCGAAGCTGACCGGGAACCGGCCGTCCCGCCGGTTCTGGCTGGCCGCGGCGGTCGGTGCGAGCGCCGTCGTCGTGTTCACCGTCGCGCAGAGCGGCGGCGGACTGTCCACAGCGGACCTGTTCCTGTTCGGCGCGCTGGTGCTGTGCGCGTTCGGGTACGCCGAGGGCGGCAGGCTCGCCAGGGAGATGGCCGGCTGGCACGTGATCGCGTGGGCGCTGGTGATGGCGCTGCCGATCACGGGCGCGTTCGCCGTCTTCGGACTCGCGACCGAACCGCTGCACATCACCGGCGAGGGGATCGTCGGCCTGCTGTACGTCGCGCTCATTTCGCAGTTCGGCGGGTTTTTCGCGTGGTACCGGGGCATGGCCGAGATAGGGGTCGCGCGGGCGAGCCAGTTGCAGCTCGCCCAGCCGCTGCTCACCCTGGTCTGGGCGGTCCTGCTGCTGGGCGAGCACCTCCCGGCCGCCGCGCCGGTGACCGCGCTGATCGTCGTCGCCTGCATCGTCGTGACCCAACGGTCCCGTAGCTAGATCAACGTCGCGAATCCGCCAGACCGCGGTGCCCGCGTGGTGATGGGCTGAAGCACATGACCGCTTCGACCCTCGACACCTCCGCGCGGACCCCGCTGAAGGGATGGCTCGCCGTCCTCGCGGTGACGCTCGGGATCTTTTCCCTCGTCACCACGGAGATCCTGCCGATCGGCCTCCTGACCCCGATCGGTGAGGACTTCCGGATCACGCCGGGGACGGCGGGCCTGACCATGACCCTGCCGGGCTTCCTCGCCGCGCTCGCGGCCCCGGCCGTCACCGTCGCTGCCGGACGGCTCGACCGCCGGATCCTGCTGTGCGCGCTGATGGTGGTGCTGGCCTTGGCCGACATCCTCGCAGCGACCGCGCCGGCGTACTGGGCGATGCTGGCCTCGCGAGTCCTGGTCGGGTTGGTGATCGGCGCCTTCTGGGCGATCGGTTCCGGCCTCGCCGAGCGGCTCGTCGGCCCCCGGCACGCGGGCAGGGCGACCGCGGTGATCTTCTCCGCCGTCCCGCTCGGCTCGGTTCTCGGGGTGCCGGCGGGAACGTTCCTCGGCGAACTCTTCGGCTGGCGGGCGGCTTTCGCCGTGATGGCGGTCTTCACGGTCGGCGTTCTCGGCGCGCTGGCGCTGGCGCTGCCTCCACTGCCGTCGGCGGACGCGACCCGGCTCGGTGTCCTGCGCGGGATGACCCGCGAGCGGGCGACCCGGCTCGGCCTGCTCGTCACGGTGCTGGTCGTGCTCGCCCATTTCGGGACCTACACCTACGTCACGCCGCTCCTGCGCCAGGTGACGCAGGTGAGCCCGGAGCTGATCACCGTCTTCCTGTTCGTCTACGGCACCGCCGGGATCGCCGGCAACTTCGTCGCGGGCGCGGCGATCGCCCGCGACCTCCGCCTGACGTTCCTCGCCGCGGCGGGTCTGATCGGCGCCGTGACGTGCGCGTTGCCGTTCCTCGGCGACACGAAAGCGGGCGCGCTCGCGCTGCTGGTGGTCTGGGGTTTCGCCTACGGCGCCGTCCCCGTCTGTTCGGGAACGTGGTTCGCGAAGGCGGCTCCGCAGGCCCCCGAAGCGGCGTCGGTGCTGTTCACCTCGTCGTTCCAGGCGACCCTTTCGGCGGGCGCGTTGCTCGGCGGGCTGGTCGTCGACACCGTCTCCGTCCCGGCCGTGATGGTCACCGGAGGCGTGGTCGCGCTGCTCGCGGCCGCCGTCCTCAGCCGAGCACGGTCAGTGTGACCAGCGCGGTGGTGCCGACCAACAGCGTGGAGAGCAGACCGAGCAACAGGGCGCGGCCTCCGGTGCGGACGAGTTTGCCGATCCGGACCGCGCAGCCCAGTCCGAACAGCGCCCCGGCCAGCAGCAGGGTGCAGGCGACCTTGGCGACGTCGAGCGCGAAACCCGGCACGATGCCGGTGCTGCGCAGGGCGGCCATGGCCAGGAAGCCGAGGACGAACAGCGGGACCAGCGGCGGCCTCTTGCCGTCGGCGGGCCGGTGCCGCTCGTGCACGCCGACCGCGGCGACCATCGGGGCCAGCAGGACCACCCGGCTGAGCTTGATCACGATCGCGACCGCGATGGCGGCGCTCCCGGCGGGGGTGGCCGCGGCGACGACCTGCGCGACCTCGTGCACGCTGAGGCCCGCCCATTCGCCGATCCGCGCCGCGTCGAGCCGGAGCCAGCCGCCGATCAGCGGGACCGCGGCGATGGCGAGCCCGCCGTAGAAGGTGACCAGGGCGACCGCGGTCGCGACGTCCGAGTCCTCGCGTTTCACGACGCCTTCCATGGCGGCGATGGCTGACGCGCCGCAGATCGAGAACCCGGTCGCGACCAGGACCCCGAGGCCGCGGGGGACGCCGAGGAGCCTGCCGAGACCGATCGTGCCGAGGAACGTGATCCCGACGGTGAGCACGACGGCGATCAGGGTCCCGGGGCCCAGCGCCAGGACGGCCGGGAGCGACAGTTGAAGACCGAGCAGCACGACACCGGCGCGAAGCAGCTTCTTGGTGATCCCGGCGATGGCCTTCCGGGTCCCCTCGGACAGCGAAGGCAGCGAACCGGCGACGATGCCGAGCACGACGGCGATGGTGAGCGCGCTGATGACCGGGAAAGCGGTGCCGACCAGGTACGCGGCGGCCACTCCGGCGCCGGTGATCGCGAAGGCGGTCAGGTAGGGCTTCGTCGGTCTCGCGTGCGTGGTGCTCATGGTTCGAGCCTCGCCCGGCCGGGGCGACCGCGGTAGCCGGGAATACCAGGGGTAGGTCATACACTTGGGCTATGACCACACCCGATCTGGACTCCCTGCGCCTGCTGGTGCTCGTGGACGAGCTCGGCAGTATCGGGCAGGCCGCGGCCAGCCTCGGGATCGCGCAGCCGTCGGCGAGCAAACGACTGTCCACAGTCGAGCGAAGGCTGGGGCTGGTGCTGGTCGACCGTACGCGGCGCGGCTCCGCGCTCACCCCCGACGGCCGGGTCATCGCCGGCTGGGCGCACCGCGTGCTGTCCGAGCTCGACGGCCTGCTCGACGGCGCCGAAGCCCTGCGCACCCAGCACGAGGCACAGCTGAGGGTCGCCGCGAGCATGACCTTGGCCGAGTATCTGGTGCCGGGCTGGATCGGCGAGCTCAAACGCGGCGACCCCGGGCTCTACCTCGGGCTGGAGGTCACCAACTCCGACCAGGCCGCCGAACTGGTGCGGGAGGGCAAGGTCGACCTCGGGTTCGTCGAGTCGCCCGGTTCGCTGCCCGGCCTTTCGTCCCGGCGGGTGGCCACCGACCATCTGGTCCTCGTCGTGCCCGCGGGGCATCCGTGGACGCGCAAGCGCCGGCCCGTGACCGCGGCCGAACTGGCGATCACGCCGCTCGTGGTCCGCGAACCGGGTTCCGGGACCAGGGAGACCGTGGACGCCGCGTTGCGCAAGGCCGGTGTCGGCCCGGCGAAACCGTTGCTGGAACTGGGGTCCGCCTCCGCGGTCGGCAACGCCGTGATCGCGGGCGCCGGTCCGGCGGTGATCAGTGAACTCGCCATCGTCCGGGACGTCGCGGAAGGCAGGCTCGTCCCGGTCCCGGTGGACGGCGTCGATTTCGGCCGGGAACTGCGCGCGGTGTGGCCCGCCGGGCGGCGGCTCGCCGGCCCGGCCGCGGAACTGCTGGGCATCGCGGTCCGGAATGCGAAATCCCGCTGAGTCCTTTCACGTTCTTCGCGTGATACCGAATCCGTCATCGGCGTGCTACCGACGATAGGACGAATCGCCGTCGATTTCCGGAAATAGGTACGGGCCACCATTCCCGGTGGTCCGATGAAAGCGGAATGGTGGACTCCGGGTAACAGCTCCGGATGGCGTATCGGCCGTTCTTCGTTGCCACTGTGGGGAAACCGGGTCGCACGGACGTCTCCGGTGTATCCGGAACGCTAAATTTCCGCGACGTTCTTCGCGTTTCGCAGGTCGGCGTTCCGCCATCCGGTTCCTGTGACCGGAAACCCTACTGTCGAGTATTGACGTAAGGCCCCGCCTGCGTTTAAGTACGCCCGGTGACCAAGTCACTCTTCCGTGTGCCGGAGGCTTCCCGTGGGTAAGTCGTTTCTCGGCGCCGATGCCTCGACGCCGACCGGTACGGCGGACTGGTCGCCACCCGGCTCGCCGGTGCCGTGCCCATCGACCATCCACATCGGACGGTCGCGCTCGAAGGCGGGCTGGACCGGCGACGGCCACCTCGTCCACACCACACCACACCCAACCCAGCGAATCCCCACGGAGGCGATCGTGACTTCCCGGCCCGGCACCGACGGCGGTGAGGCGCTCATCTCGGAGTTCCTCCGCACCAGCCGCGAGATGATCGCCGCGCAACGGGACGTCCTGCTCGGCTACCTCGGTGCCGATCCCGGCGTGCGGCCACCCGCGTCCGTCGCCCCTCCCGAGCCGGATCTGGACCTGGAAGCCGACTCGATCAAACGGGCCGAGGAGCCCGACGCCGTCGTGGCGCCGCCGAAACGCTACCTGATGCGGGAATTCGACCTGGCCGACGCCGTCCCCGTCGACGAGGAACTGGCCGGGCTCCGTTTCGCCGTCGTCGGTGAAGGTCAGGTCGCCGAGATGCTCACCGCCCGGCTCGCCGGGTACGGCGCCGAAACCGAGCTGGTCCAGTGCGTGCCGCGGCACGGCGCAGACGGCGTTTTCCACCTGTCCCCGTCGTTCCCCGACGACTTCCCGCTGTATCAGGCGGTTCTGGCGGGTGGGCCGCGCTGGCTCATCGCGAACGGGCCCGCCGACGGTGCCCGCGGCTTCTTCCGGACGGTGGCGAAGGAGTACCCGGACACGGTCGCCCGGGTGGTGGAGCAGCGACCCGAATCCACTGTGGACGAACAGGTGGAGACCCTGCTCGCGGAGCTGTCCGCCGGGGACTGGGAGCCGGTCGTCGTCCGCCGCGACGGCGCACGGCGTGGCCTGCGGCTGACGGAGGTAGGCCTCGGGGGCACAGGCGCTGGCCCGGCGGGTGACAGGGCGGCGGAAGCCGAGGCGCTGGGCCTGGACGCCGATTCGGTCGTCCTCCTCGTCGGTGGCGCCGAAGGCATCGCCGCCCGGCTGGCCACCACGCTCGCCTCGGCGTCGCGCTGCCGCCTCGAACTGTTCGGCCGCACCGCCGTGCCCATCGACGGTGAAGAACCGGTGATCGCCATCGCCACGACGACGGAAGAACTGCGGGCGGCCCTGATCGGGAGCGGGTTGACGAAACCGGCCGAGATCGAGCGCACCCTCCGGCTCATCGAGGCCGAACGCGAGGTCCGCGGGACGCTGCGGCGGATCGGCGACCTCGGCAGCCCGGTGCGCTACCACTCGGTGGACGTCCTCGACGCGGAAGCCGTGCATCGCGCGGTCAAGGAGATCCACGCCGAACACGGACGGCTCGACGGCATCGTCTACGCGGCCGGCGTCATCGAGGACGAGCTGATCGCGGAGAAGGACCCGGCGTCGTTCGACCGCGTCTTCGCCACCAAGGTCGAAGGGGCGAGCACCTTGCTCGCGGCGGTGGGTGGGCTGCCGGAGGCGCCGAAGTTCGCCGTCCTGTTCGGCAGTGTCGCCGCGGCACTGGGGAACCGGGGCCAGTCCGACTACGCGGCCGCGAACGACGCGCTGGAGGCGCTGGGCCACCGTTGGTCCACTGTGTACGGACGACGCGGGCTCACCGTCCACTGGGGACCGTGGGCGGCCACCGGCCGGCGCGGGATCGACCCCGAGGAAGGCGCGTCGAGCCTGCTCCGCGAACTGGCGTGGGGCGACGAGCGCCTCACGGCCGTCACCTACACCGCCTCGGGGTGGTGACGGGTGGCCGAGGTCTCCGAGCCCGAACGTGTCCTGCGGCTCTCGGCGCCGACCGTCGCCGAGATGGGCTGCCTGCTCGATCACGACGACGTCCTGGCCGAGAGTGACACCGGCCGCGGCCGGGTCCGGCTCGGCCTCGTCGACCCGACACCCAAACGGCTGAACCTGGCCAGGAAGGTGGTCGCGAAGGGCAGACCCTGGCGCGGCCGCAACGATCTCTGGTTCGTCCCGGAACCGCTGCTCGGCGCGGGCGGCGGCAAGCTCGCGTTCGTCTTCCCCGGGCTGGAGAACGAGTCCGAGCCGCACGCCGAGGACGTCGCCCGGCATTTCGGCGTCGACGCCGGCAGGTACGGCAAGGGCGTGTTCCAGCTGGGCAGGCTTCTCGACAAGGCGTTACGCGTCCTGCGCGTGGCCCCGGACGCGCTCGCCGGGCACTGCCTGGGGGAGTGGACCGCCATGGCCGTCGCCGGGATCCACTCCGGCGCGGAGGCCGACTCGTTCCTGGCGGGCTGCGATCCCGGCGCGCTCAAGGTGCCGGGGCTGGTCTTCGCGGTGATCGGCGCTTCGTCGTCGGCGGTTCTCGAAGTCCTCGAAGGACAGTCTGAAGTGGTCCTTTCGCACGACAACGCGCCGAACCAGTCGATGATCTGCGGGCCGGCGGAGGCCGTCGAGGAATTCGTGCGCGGATTCCGCGCCGACGGCGTGATCTCGCAGGTGCTGCCGTTCCGGTCCGGTTTCCACAGCCCGATGATCGAGCCGTATCTCGGCCCGATCCGTGAGGCGGCCGAGCGCTGTACGTCGCACCCGGCGAAACTTCCCGTCTGGTCGGCCACGACAGGGCGGCACTACCCGACCTCGGACAGCGACGTGCGGGAACTGTTCGTGCGGCATCTGCTGGAGCCGGTACGGTTCCGTGTCCTCGTCGAGAACATGTACGCGGCGGGCTTCCGCGCGTTCGTGCAGACGGGCGCGGGACAGCTCGGGTCGCTGATCGGGAACACCCTGCACGACCGCGAACATCTCGTCGTCGCCGCGCATTCCGCGCACCGGCCCGGGCTCCCGCAACTGCTGCGGGTGGTGACGGCGTTGTGGGCCGACGGTGCCGATCCGGCGTTCGAACTCCTGCCGGGCCAAGGCGGAGTGAACCGCGGCAGGACGATCCGGCTGGACCTCGGCGGCGGGCTGGTGTCGCTCGACGAGGGTGCCCGGCGCGGCTTCCGGCCGCCGGGGGTCAATTCGTCCACTTTGGACCGGATCGGACAACGGGACCCGCTGGCAGCCGGATTCTCCGGGTTGCCGGCCGACACCGCCGGCCTGGCGGCCGAACCGTTCGCCGCCAGGTCGGCGCCCCGGGCGCGGCCGTTGCGCACCGAACTCCGCGTCTCCGTCGAGACGATGCCTTATCTGCTCGACCACTGCTTCTTCAAGCAGCCGCCCGGCGCGGATCCCGCCGACTCGTGGCCGGTCGTGCCCGCCACCACGGTGATCGGGCACCTGACGGACTTCGCCGAACAGGCCGCGCCGGGCAGGCGCGCGGTGGCGCTGGAGGACGTCCGGCTGAACCAGTGGATCGCCGCGATCCCCGCGCTGGACGTCCCGGTGACCGTGGTGCCGCAAGGCGCCTCCCGGGTCGGCGTTTGCCTGGGCGATTACTCCAGGGCCGTCATCGACCTGGACGCCGGGTTCCCGGCCGATCCACCCGGGGCCTGGACCTTCCCGGCCGAACGGGAACGGACCCCGGACCTGCGCGCCGAGCAGCTGTACACCGATCGCTGGATGTTCCACGGGCCGAAGTTCCAGGGCGTCGAGGAACTGGTCGCGGTGGGGGACCGGCACGTGCGCGGCGTGCTGCGGACCCCGGAGGCGCCGGGGGCGCTGCTGGACAACGCCGGGCAGCTGCTCGGGTACTGGATCATGTCGCGGCTGCCCGCCCGCACCACGGTGTTCCCGGTGGGGATGCGGCGGATCCGGTTCTACGGCGAGCATCCGTTACCCGGCGACCGGGTCGACTGCGTCGTCCACGTCGTGTCGGTGACCGACGCGGAACTCGAAGCCGACGTCCAGCTGATCCGTGGCGGCGGCCGGGTCTGGGCCGAGATCGAGGGCTGGCGCGATCGCCGCTTCGACAGCAATCCGGTGATCCGGGCGATGGACCGACGGCCCGAACGCGCCACGCTGTCGGAAGAACGGCCCGGCGGCTGGGCGCTGGTCCGCGAGCAGTGGCCGGATCCGGCGACGCGCGAGCTGATCATGCGGAACGTGCTGGCCGGTGAGGAAAGACAGGCCTACGCCGACCAGCCGCCGCCCCGGAGACGGGGCTGGCTGCTCGGCCGCATCGCGGCGAAGGACGCCGTCCGCCGTCTCTTGTGGACGGACGGTGCGGGCGACATCTTCCCCGCCGAGCTCCGCGTCGGCAACGACTCCTCGGGAGCACCGGAAGTTTCGGGCGCCTACGGAAGGACGCTGCCGGAGCTCACCGTCTCGATCGCCCACCGGGACGCGCTCGGCGTCGCCATCGCCCGCCGAGGGCCGTGCGGCATCGACGTCGAAGCTGTCGAAGACCGCACGAGCGCCGCCCTCGGCGAGGTGGAACGAGCACTGCTCGGTGAACCGGAAGCCTTGTGGTCCACCAGATTCCGGGCCGCGAAGGAGGCCGTCGCGAAACGGCTCCGCGCCGGCCCGCGCGGTTTCACCGTCGTCGGCGTGGACGACGGGCGGCTCACCGTGGCGGTGAGCGGTACCCGGTATCCGGTGTGGCACACCACGATCACCACCCCGGCGAAGGATTACGTCGTGGCTTGGACGGAGAACGATGACCACTGAACACCCGTGCGAAACGGCGGCCTGAGTGGGCAGATACCTCTTCGTCGTGCCGCCGCTGACCGGGCACGTGAACCCCGCTGTCGGGGTCACGGCCGCCCTCACCGCGCGCGGTCACCAGGTCGCCTGGGCGGGACGGCCGGAGATCATCCGGCGGCTCGCCGGCGACGGCGCCGACGTGTTCCCGTGCGCCGTCCCGCGCCGCCCGCCCGAACGCGACGCGAGCATCGAGGCACCGGCGGCGTACCGGCTCCGGTGGGAGGAGTTCCTGATCCCGCTGGCCGAGGCGATGGCGCCCGGCGTCCGCGCCGCGATCGGCCGGTTCCGCCCGCAGGTCGTGGTCGCCGACCGGCAGGCCGTCGCGGGCGGCCTCGTCGCCGACGGGCTCGGCCTGCCGTGGGTCACCTCCGCGACGACGTCCGCGGAACTCGTCGATCCCCTGGCCGGGATGCCGAAGGCAGCGGCCCGGCTCGACGAACTGCTCGACGCGCTGCGCACGCGGATCGACGGCGGGCCCGCCGACCCGAGGATGTCCCCGCACGGCGTGCTCGCCTTCACCACCCGCGAACTGCTCGGCCCGGCCACGCTGCCGCACCAGGTCCGGCTGGTCGGCCCGGCCATCGGCGGCCGAGCGCCCACCTGCGACTTCCCGTGGGACCGGCTCGACCCGGCGGTGCCGACCGTGTTCGTCACCCTCGGGACCACCGACGCCGACGCCGCCGGAGACTTCCTCCGCTCGGCGGCACGCGGGCTCTCCCGGATCGGCGGGATCCAGACCGTCATCGCCGACCCCGGCGGCGCCGTGGGGCCGGTGGGGGACAAGGTGCTCGTGGTGCCCCACGTGCCCCGGATGGCGCTTCTGGCACACGTGGACGCCGTGGTCTGCCACGGCGGGTACGACACCGTCTGCGAAAGCCTGTGGCACGGGGTGCCGCTCGTGATCGCGCCGATCCGGGACGACCAGCCGATCGTCGCCGGGCAGGTCGTCGACGCGGGCGCCGGCGTCCGGCTGCGGTCCGGCCGCGTGGCACCGGACCGGATCGCGGCCGCGGTGACCAGGGTGCTGGACGATCCGGGGTACCGGTCGGCCGCGGAAAAGGTGGGTGCCTCGTTCCGGTCGGCGGGCGGGGCCGCCGCGGCGGCGGACCACCTGGAGAAGCTACTCGGCTAGCCTCTTGAAAAGCCCGCGTGTAGGGACTCTCCTGGAGGGGTACCAGCCTTCAGAAGGTGCGTCCTCGTGCTGGGAGTCGCCATGACCGCGGTGAAGACCTCGCCCCGCCCGGAGGCCGTCCGTTTCGGCGGGCGGCGCCGGGCGCCCAAGGGCAGCGTGTTCCTCAACATCGTCCGCACCACCGACCACAAGACGATCGGCGTGCTCTACCTGAGCACCTCGTTCGCGTTCTTCCTCATCGGCGGGTTCATGGCGCTGCTGATGCGCGGCGAACTGGGCAGGCCGGGGATGCAGTTCCTCTCGCAGGAGCAGTACAACCAGCTGTTCACCATGCACGGCCTCATCATGCTGCTGCTGTACGCGACACCGAATCTCTTCGCCTTCGCCAACTACATCCTGCCGCTGCAGATCGGGTCACCGGACGTGGCCTTCCCGCGGCTGAACGCGTTCTCCTACTGGCTGTATCTCTTCGGCGGGCTGATGACGCTCAGCGCGTTCCTCACGCCGAGCGGGGCGCCCGACTTCGGGTGGACGATGTACACGCCGCTGTCCAACGCCGCGCACACCCCGGGCGTCGGCGCCGACCTGGTGATCATGGGCCTGATCGTCTCCGGGCTCGGGACGATCCTCGGCGCGGTCAACATGGTCACCACGATCCTCTGCCTGCGCGCGCCCGGGATGACCATGTGGCGGTTGCCGCTGTTCACCTGGAACATCCTGTTCACCACGATCCTGATCCTGGCGGTCTTCCCGATCCTCACCGCGGCCCTGTTCGGGCTGATGGCCGACCGGCGCCTCGGCGCGCACGTGTTCGATCCGGCCAACGGCGGGGCGATCCTGTTCCAGCACCTGTTCTGGTTCTTCGGCCATCCCGAGGTGTACATCGTCGCGTTGCCGTATTTCGGCATCATCACCGAGATCGTCCCGGTGTTCAGCCGGAAACCGCTCTTCGGCTACAAGCTCATGGTGTTCGCGACGATCGCGATCACCGCCCTGTCCTTCGCCGTGTGGGCGCACCACATGTTCGCCACCGGCGCGGTGCTGTTGCCGTTCTTCTCCATCATGACCTTCCTCATCGCGGTGCCGACCGGGATCAAGTTCTTCAACTGGATCGGCACCATGTGGAAGGGGCAGCTCACCTTCGAGTCGCCGATGCTGTGGTCGATCGGGTTCATGGTGACGTTCCTGCTCGGCGGGCTGACCGGGATCATCCTGGCCGCGCCGCCGCTGGACTTCCACATCCACGACAGCTACTTCGTGGTGGCGCATTTCCACTACGTGCTGTTCGGCACCATCGTGTTCGCCACCTTCGCCGGGATCTACTTCTGGTTCCCCAAGATGACCGGGCGGATGCTCGACGAGCGGCTCGCGAAGCTCCATTTCTGGACCACGTTCATCGGCTTCCACACGACGTTCCTCGTACAGCACTGGCTCGGCAACGAAGGAATGCCGCGCCGCTACGCCGACTACCTGAGCACCGACGGTTTCACCTTGCTGCACACGATCTCCACGATCGGTTCCTTCCTGCTCGGCGCTTCGGTGCTGCCATTCCTGTGGAACGTCGTCCGCAGCTACCGGTTCGGGGAGGTCGTCGAGGTGGACGATCCATGGGGACACGGGAATTCCCTGGAATGGGCGACGACGTGTCCGCCACCCCGGCACAACTTCCTCGATCTCCCGAGGATCCGATCCGAACGCCCGGCGTTCGAACTCCACTACCCCCACATGATCCCGAGGCTGCGCGCCGAGGGGCATACGACCCCGTTCCAGCGCCGAGACCAGGCCACCCCGTCGGAAGTGGTGGCGGACAAGGCACTGAAGGACGACGACACCGCCTGAGGCGAGGGAATGAGGTACCGCGCATGATCCCCATGGATGTCGAAGGGATGGCAGTCCTGGCCCCGGAAGCGGCACCGGTGATGTTGCTGCGGGAGCGGGAGGGCGAACGCCGCTGGCTGGCGATCACGATCGGCGGCCCCGAAGCGAGCGCGGTGGCGCTCGCGCAGGAGCAGATCCGGCTGCCGCGGCCGGGCACGATCGAACTGATCGGCCAGGTGGTCGAGTCGTTCGGGCACCGGGTCACCGGCGTGCAGGTCACCGCACTGCGGGACGGCATCTTCTTCGCCGACCTGGTGCTCGATTCCGGTATCCGCGTCTCGGCGCGGCCGAGCGACGCGGTCGCCATCGGCTTGCGCGCCGGGGTCGGGATCGAGGTGGCCGACGCGGTACTGGAGGTCGCCTCCGTGCGGGTCGAGATCGTCGGTTCCGGGCCGGACGCGGAACTGCCCGCGGTGCCGTCGGATCCGGTCGCGCAGGAACGGGCGGTCGAGGAGTTCCGGGAGGCTCTGGACAAGATCGCGCCGGAGGACTTCGGAGAGCTGCCGCCCGATCCGCCCTCCCGCCCGTGAGATGAAGGGGCCTTTCCCAGCGAATTTCGCTAGGAAAGGCCCCTTCATCGCGGGTGAGCGTTACTGCTTGGCCAAGCCCTGCTCGATCGCCTCGATGATGCGCGGCCGCATCTCGGCGGCGCTGATGATCGCGTCCACCGAACCGACCTTCACCGCGCGCTCGATGCTGTGCACGCCGTCGAACTCGGCCGCGACCGCGCCCAGCTTCTCGGACCGCACCGACGACTGGAGTTCCGCCAGTTCCGCCGCCAGCGCGGCGCGCTCGGCACCGGTCGCCCCGCTGAGCTTCTCGTTGAGCGACCGCACCCGCGGATCCGCCGCCGTCCGCGCGTTGACCTCACCCGCGAACACGACCGCCGCGGCGGGCGCGCCGCCGAGCACCGAGGCGAACGAGCCTTCCAGCGCCAGCACCGTCATGTTCGGGTTCAACGCCTTAGAGAAGACCACGAACGCGCCGCCGTGGTACCGCGAGATCACGGTGAACACGATCGGGCCCTCGAAGTTGACGATCGCCCGGCCGATCTCCGCGCCGTACTCCAGCTGGAGCTTCCGCATCGACTCCGGCGAGCCGTCGAAGCCGGACAGGTTCGCCAGCACCACCAGCGGCCGGTTGCCGCTGGCCGCGTTGATCGCCCGCGCCGCCTTCTTCGACGACCGCGGGAACAGCGTGCCCGCGGTGTAGGTGTCCGGGCCGTCGGTGGGCGGGAAGCCGCGGCGCGGCACCGAACGCGACTCGATCCCGAGCAGGCAGACCGGCCGCCCGCCGAGGTGCACGTCCTGCACGGCCGCGGTCTCCGCGTCCGCCATGCCCGGCCAGCGCTCCAGCACCGGGTGGTCCTGGTCCGACAGCGCGCGCATCACGGTGCGGATGTCGAACGGCTTCTTGCGGTCCGGGTTGGCCTCCCGCGAGAAGATCTGGCCCACCGTGGTGAAGTCGCTGTCGACGGCCGCGTGCGGGAACGACGAGATGTCCCGGTCGATCGGGTCGTTCGTGACCGCCTTGCGGGGGCCGGGCTCGCCCGGCGCCACGTAGGTGTGGTCGTAGTGCGACATCAGCACGTCACGCGCCGCGGCGAGGTTCGGCGCCCAGTACTGCGCCTGGCCGTTCGGGCCCATCACGCGGTCGTAGCCGCCGATGCCGAAGTTGTCCTCCGCTGACACGCCACCGGAGAAGTCGAGCGACTGCTTGCCGGTCAGCACCATCGCGGAATCCGGCGTCATCACCAGGATTCCCTTGGTGTGCATGAGCATCGTCGCTTCGGCGTTCCAGTACGGCTGGGCGCCGACGTTGATCCCGGCCACGACGATGTTGATCTCGCCGCCGTTCTGGGTGAAGTGCACGATCCGCTTGAGGGCGGCCGCGACCCAGTCCATGTTCTCGGTACCGGACTCCATCGAGATCCGGGCACCCGCCGAGAGCGCGTACCACTCCAGCGGGACCCGCAGTCGCTCGGCGAGGTCCAGTGCCGCGATCACCCGCGAGCACTCCGGCTCCGACAGCGCGCCGAGGGCCTTCGTCGGGTCGCCGAGCAGCACCACGCGCTTGACGCCTTCGGGGTACCGTTCGGTCGGCGTGGTGACCACGCCGGCGACGATCGCCGCCTTGTTGCGGCCCTTCTTCCGGTCGACCGGGACGAGGGTGTTCGTGTCGTCCATGTCGTACTCGGTGAACGAGCCGAGCATCTCGGTCAGCTCGTACGGGTACACCGTGTCGCGGCGACGGGCGCGCAGGACGTTCTGGCGGTAGTCGTCGAGCGGCAGGATGGGCTCGGTGGTGGGCTCGGACAGCGACATCTGCACGCCGCCGCTCACGTCGTAACCGATCCGCACGGCGACCTCTTTGACCTCACCGGTCGCGCGGTCGCGCTGCCTGCCGAGGAACTGGACCTCTTCGAGACCCGCGCCCGCCGTCGACGGCTGCACACGCTGGGCGACGGTGTCCAGCTCCTCGCCGGTGAGCTCGCTGGTCGGCCACACGTACAGCATGATCCGGTTGGTGTCGAAGCGTTTCCTCGGCGGAAGCTTCGCCTGCACCTCGCGGATCGCGTCGAGGCAGCCCGCCAGCGTCCCTTCGACCGCGGGCAGGGCCAGCAGCTTGCCGTCGTTGTCCCGCAACGGGGTCAGGTCGCGGACCTGGGCGAGCGCGACCAGCCGCTGGTCCGACGGGTTCATCGGCGAAACGCACTTGAACAGGTAGACGTCCTCGTCACCCGACGGCAGCCGGGTGAGGTCGAAGTTCGCCAGCCGCTGCAGCTGCATCCGCTGGGCGATCAGCGGGTGGAGGCCGCGGATCAGCCGCTCTTCGCTGAACCCGGTCGAGGACGGGCGGAAGGTGAAGTGGTGGTGCATCACCGCGCCGCCGTGCCCGGCGACGGTGGTGGTGATCCGCCGGACGCGGCTCGGCAGCGACTCGGCCGTGAGGACCTCGCGCAGCCCGGCCGCCATCGTGTCGTCGTCGGCGGACTCGTCGTCCCAGGTCAGGTAGAGGTCCGCCTCGACGTCGGTGTCGGCGGGCAGCTGCGCGGCGAGGTCGGCGACCGCCTTGACCGCGCCGGGCAGACCGGCGCGGTCGACGGCGGTGGTGACCATGTGGAACCGCTCGTTCGCGTCGGCGTAGTCACCGGTGACGAAGGTGCAGCCGCCGACGGTCACCTGCTGGACATCGGTGAGCGCGCGGTTGCCGTAGTAGCGACGGCTCAGGACTTCCAAAAGCGGGCCGTGATCGGTGCCGGGGCGGCCGATCCGCTGCCCGAGCAGGCGGACCAGCGGCTGCGCGCTGGCCAGCATGCTCGCGATCCGCTCGGCGCGGTCCGGAGAATCCGGGTGCAGGTCGAGGTGCCGCAGGTGTTTGCGGACCTCGCTGTACGCCTCGGCGCGGGTCCGGCGGAGCAGCGGCTGGGCGAACCAGCGGAACACGACGCTGCGCGCCAGGTCGCCGACCACCGGGAACCGGAGCTGCGTGGCGGCGATGAGCGCCTCCAGCGCCTTACCCGCGGGCTCGCGCATCGACTCGAACGGCTGCGGCTCGGTGAGCCACTGCCGCAGCAGCGCGGTGACGACCGCGACGTCGGACGAGGTCCGCTGCTGGGCGAGGAAGATGCGGAAGACCGCCTCTTCCAGCTCCGGCGTGCGCTCCAGGTCGTCGATGCCGTAGTGCGACAGCACCTTCTTGAGCTTGTTCTGGAACGACTCCGACAGCCCGGCGCGTTCGACGTCGAGGCTCTGCAGATAGGTGTGGAAGAACTCGCGGGAGCTGTGCACCCGGGTGTCCGTCTTGGTGTCTTCGCGCGCGGGCTTGTTGCGCATCAGCTCGGAGAGGTCCGCGAACACGGTCAGCAGTTCGACCTCGCCCTCCAGCGGGCGGTCGCCGTTGCCCTCCAGTTCGGCGCGGGCGGCGAGGTACGTGCTGAGCGTGCGGCGCTCGTCGTGCGGGTCCACGTCGAAGCCGAGCAGGAGACTGCGCAGATCCTGCTGGCCCCGCGTGATCCGCTGCGCGGCCGAGGTGTCGTCCGGTTCCGCGGGCAATTCGATCTCGACACTGCCGGTGTCTTCGGCGACCTCGGCGCCTTCCTCCGCCAGCGGCTCGAGCCGCAGCAGGGGAGCGCCGGTCTCGACCTGGCTGCCGACCGAGACGACGCACTCGCGCAGCTTCGCGCGGAACGGTGCGCGGAGCACCGTCTCCATCTTCATGCTTTCCAGCACCAGCACGGGCGCGCCCGCCTCGACCTCCGCGCCGACCTCCAGCGGGGTCGCGACGACGAGCGCGGGCGCGGGGGAGCGGACGACGCCGCCCTCGTCCCGGCTGATCCGGTGGGTGACGCCGTCGACCTCGACCAGGTGGATCGGCCCGTGCGTGCCGGTGACCAGGCGGAACCGGGTGCCGTTGACGGTGATCTGGCCGGTGTGCTCGTCGAACCGGTCGACCTCGACGTCGGCGGGGTGGATCTCGCCGCCGCCCGCCGAGACACCGACGCGGAACCGGCGGTGGCCGATCCTGGCGACGCTCACGCGGTACGCGGCGCCGCGCAGTTTGAGGTCGAGCGGACGGCCGCTCTCGTGCTGGACCTGCGGGCGGCCACCGTGCGCGGTGGAGAGCAGCCGTTGGCGTTCAACGGCTTCCTCGTCCTCGTACGCCTCGATCGCGGCGGCCGCGAGCGCGATCGCCGAGTGGCGGTGGGTGACCAGCTTGCCTTCGCCGCGGACGCGGTCGATCCAGCCGGTGTCGGCGCTGCCGTCGATCACCTCGGGCTGGTCGAGCAGGTCGAGGACGAAGCTCTTGTTGGTCGCGCCGCCCTCGATGATGACCGTGGTCTGGGCCATCGCGCGGCGCAGACGGCCGAGCGCCTCGTCACGGTCGCGGCCGTAGGCGATGATCTTCGCGATCATCGAGTCGAAGTCGGCCGGGATCGTGTCGCCTTCGCTGACTCCCGTGTCGACCCGGATACCGGGGCCGGCGGGCAGGTCCAGGCGCGCGATACGGCCGGGCGACGGTGCGAAGTCGCGGTCCGGGTCCTCGGCGTTGAGCCGCGCCTCGACGGCGTGACCGAACTCGGGGGGCTGGACGCCGTCGAGCTTGCCGCCGGAAGCGACGTGCAGCTGGGCCTTGACCAGGTCCATGCCGGTGGTCAGCTCGGTGATCGGGTGCTCGACCTGCAGGCGGGTGTTGACCTCGAGGAACGCGAACAGCTTGTCGCCGGGGTGGTAGAGGAACTCGACCGTGCCGGCGCCGCGGTAGCCGACCGCGAGCGCGAGCCGCTCGGCGGACCGCTTCAGCTCGTCGGCCTGCTCGGGTGCCAGCACCGGGGAGGCGGACTCCTCGATGATCTTCTGGTTGCGGCGCTGCACCGAACAGTCGCGGACGCCGAGCGCCCACGCGGTGCCCTGGCCGTCGGCGATGACCTGGACCTCGACGTGCCGGGCGCCGGTGACCAGGCGCTCCAGAAAGACGACGCCGCTGCCGAAGGCGCGCTCGGCCTCCAGACTGGTGCGCTCGTAAGCGTCCTCGAGCTCGTCGGCGGAGGTGATGACGCGGATACCGCGGCCACCGCCGCCCGCGGTCGCCTTGAGCATCAGCGGGTAGCCGATCTCGTCGGCGGCCTTGATGGCGGCGTCGAGGTCCGCGACGGCGCCGCGGCTCCACGGGGCGACCGGGACGCCGACCTCCTCGGCGATCAGCTTCGCGCCGATCTTGTCACCGAGCTTGCGCATGGCGTCCGCGCTCGGTCCGATGAAGGTGACGCCCAGCCGCTCACACAGCTCGGCGAAGGCCGGATCCTCGGCCACGAACCCCCAGCCGACCCAGGCCGCGTCGGCCCCGGTCTCGGTCAACGCCCGCTCCAGCACGGCGAAATCCAGATACGGACGCGCCGACGCGGGGCCGAGGTTGTAGCTGATGTCGGCTTCCCGCACGAACGTCGCCGACCGGTCCGCGTCCGTGAAGAGCGCGACGGTCTCGATCCGCCGTCCGGTCTCCGCCGAAAGCTCGCGGACGGCGTGGATGAGCCGCATCGCGGCTTCTCCGCGGTTGACGATGGCGACACGACTGAACACCGACTGAGCCTCCCAAGTGCGCGACACCGCCCCGCCGGATCACGCGCGGGACAGTCTTCTGTTCCTGCCAACAGCCTGCCTCTTACCGGCCGGTACGAGAATGTCGCCGGTGGCGCATGCCGAGGGCCGGGTGTTGTAGGAACCCGCCAAAAAGTGTCCTGGAACACCTAGTAGAGGGGGCTGATGACGTGATGAAGTGGACAACTGGGGGTCGGGCTTGGTAGCCGGGTCGGCGAGGTGTCATCCGGTGTTCACGCCGGTTTCATCGGCGGATGTTCCGGTGGGTCGTGGCTGGGGCTTTGTGGGTCGGTTTCGGTGAGCGGGGGTGCCGGGGTTGGTTCTTGGGGCGCTTGGTCGGGGTGTGGCGGCGTTGGCGAGTGTGCTGACAGGTTGTGTTGCGGTCTCGATCGAGCTGTGGCCGGTTTTCGGCAACGGTGGTTGCTCTGGGGTGCGGTGCTCGGGGGCGTGGTCGGCTTTCGGCGACGGGCTGAGGCTGGTTGTGTGGGGTGAGACGTCATCGAGTGGTGTTTCGGTCTTTGGCCGGATTCTGGCAAGGTTTCAGACCGTGGCCGTTTTTCGGCGACGGAAGTTAGGTGTATCGCGGGCGCGGCCGCAGGTCGCGAGACGCCACCGCATGGTGTATCGACTCTGGCTCTGTCGCCGGATTCCGGCAATGGTCCCAGGTCTGGGGGACGTGGTCGGTTTTCGGCGACGGTCTCAGGGGTGCGGACGATAGCGGGCGTAGGCATGAGGCGCCATCACGTGGTGTGCCTCCTCTGGTTCTGTGGCCGGATTCTGGCAATGGTCCCAGGTCTGGGTACGCGGCTGGGGGGCGGCGGACGCGGGCTGTCTGACGGGCACATCCGCAAGCCGCGATAGGTGATCACGGGGTGCGCCGTGCTTGGCTCCGTCGTCGGATTCCGGTAACGATCGCGAACCTGGGCGACGTGGTCGGTTTTCGGCGACGGTCTCAGTGGCGCGGACGATAGCTGTATAGCGGGCGTAAGTCATGGGGCGCCATCACGGGGTGCGCCGTGCTTGGTTCCGTGGCCGAATTCCGGCAATGGCCCCAGCCCTGGACACGCGGCTAGGGGCGGCGGACGCTAGCTGTACGACGGGCGCTGCCGCAAGCTGTGAGAGGTGATCACAGGGTGCGCCGTGTTGGTTCTGTCGTCGGATTCCGGCAGCGATCGCGAACCTGGGCGACGTGGTCGTTTTCCGGCGACGGTCTCAGTGGCGCGGACGATAGTTGTATAGCGGGTGTAGTCATGGGCGCCATTACGTGGTGCGTCGTCTCTGGTTCCGTGGTCGGATTCTGGCAATGGTCCCAGGATTGGGCACGCGGCTAGGGGCGGACGCTGGCTGTCTGACGGGCACAGCCGCAAGCTGCGAGAGGCCATTACAGGGTGTGCCGTGCTTGGTTCTGTGGCCGAATTTCGGCAACGATCGCAAACCTGGGCGACGTGGTCGGTTTTCGGCGACGGTCTCAGTGGCGCGGACGATAGTTGTATAGCGGGCGTAGCGATGGGGCGCCATTACGTGGTGTGCGCGATCTCTGGTTCCGTGGCCGTCTTTCGGCAATGGCCCCAGGCCCGGGCGCGGCTAGGGGCGGCGGACGCTAGCTGTACGACGGGCGCAGTCACAAGCTGTGAGAGGCCATCGCAGGGTGCGCCGTGTTGGTTCTGTCGCCAGATTCCGGTAACGAATCCAGCCCCTCGGGCAACCGTGGTCGGTTTTCGGCGACGGTTCAGAACGGTGGTTCCTCGGCACGAGGTTCGTGCAGTGGCGGTGGCGCACTGTCGTAGCTCTGCCCGGTCGGTGTGGTGATGGTGAGAGTGCCATCAGAGGTAAGCCGGTAGACCCAGCCAGGTTCATCCTTCAACCGGTGGTCCCGACGGCACAGATCGATCAGCTCGGTATCAGCGGTGTGGCCGCCGTGCTGCCACGGCACCGCATGGTCGAGATCGCAGGCCTGGGCGACCAGATGGCAACCGGGTCTTCGGCATTCCCGATCCCGCACCCGCACGAACTCCCCCAACCCCGCAGTAGGCCGATACCGATCACGCCCCAAATCCAGCACCTGCCCGGAGAGCGGATCGGTGACGATCCGCCGCAACACCGTGTCCGCCCCAGACGCGATATGCCGAGCCAGGGCGGCCGGAACATGGCCGTGGCCGGCGAGTTCGGCAGGGTCATCGTTCAGCCCCAGATAGGTGTTCAAGTCCATGTACAAGAACACCTCAGACCGTTCACTCCCGCCCTGCCCACCCAGCAACAGATCAAGGGCCACGTCCGCGCGGAGCTGATCCAGGGTGCGGGGTTCGCCGCCGGTCTTGAGAGCGCGTGCTTCACGATCGATCCGGGTGTAGGCGGCGGCGACCTTCTCCACCGGCCCGTCCTCCACCTCGATCGACGCCACCCCGGCCTCACCGTGGCGGATCGACAACCGCCGCCCGGCACGATGCCGCTCCGCACGCCGGGCGGCACCCTCGCGGTCGGCCATCATCGCCGCATGATTCGCCGCCTTCCGAACCTGCTCCGAGTTCCGCCCCGGCAACCGATCCTCCGAAACCGCGTCCACCGCACGCGCATCGTCATCGGACAACCACGCGGTCGCGGCGGCGACCTTCATCGCCCCATAGCCACCCACCTTGCCCCGATCCAGCAACCCCAACGTGCACGGCAGCCGCGTGGTCAACGCCTCCGCCGTCGACACCAACCCAACGGCATGACCGTCCACAACAGACAACCCCAGCGCGACCTCCTGCACCACACTGCCAGCACCGCCACGGTGACGGCTCAGTTGCGCCAACGCCCGGAACCGCACCGCCTCCAACCGCGCGATCCCCTCCGACGCAGCAACCGCGGCAGCGACAGCATCGTCGTCCTCCAACGTATCCAGCAAACCATTGACCTCCTTCAAAACATCAGCCGACGTGATTTCCTTGAGTACCGCCACAACGGCGTTGCGTGTATCCACACACCGAAGCTACAACCGACCACCGACAAAACGGCCAATTCCCTTACGTGGCAACAGGTATCCGATCAGTAGTAGTGCCGCAATTCGCCCCACAGCGCAGACCAAGGCCGCGAAGTCCCCGCACACAAGGAAATCCGCACTCCTTGCTCCTCGTTCTCCACGCCGAGCCCGTTGTCGTGCACGGCCGCCTCGTGACATCCGGTGAACCACGCCGGAAGATACGGTCCCACGACGACCACCGGGCCTACAGCGTCAGCCGAAGGAGGGCCCCAGTCCGCATAGGACATATGCCCTGAGTACACCGAGGGAAGCCCGTAATGCTCCAAAGCCCCCGCCTGCCCGTAATTGCGCGTGAAGATCACCGCGGTCGAGCGCTGCTCGGCCGGGATCCGTTCCCAAACCCGGGCGACCGAAGAAGCCAGCTCCGGCCACCCCACCTGCTCGCCTTGCTCCTTGTTCACCGCCAGTACCGGCGCCAGCGCGGACTCCGGCAGCAGTGGCAGCCCGACGACGAGCGACACGGCCGCGCCCACGAGAGCCAGGAAGACGGCCAGGGCGCGGCGCCAAGTCCGGTCGAGCCAGCGCAGGCAGGGGTCGGCGCCGGCGGCCGCGAGCAGCAACAGGAACGGCGCCGAGTAGTACGGTTTTCCGCCCAGCGCCAGCAAAATCACGCACAGCGCCGGATAGGCCAGTGCCAGGGAGCGGGCCCAGCGCAGGCCAGGATCGCGCCACAGCCTGAGTCCGCCGGCGATCCAGACCGGCACCGCCACGGGCGAGAGATAGAGCAGCTGCATCGGCACGAACAGGATCCGGTTCTCCGCGCCGTCGTCCTCGCTGATACCGGAAGCCACGGTCAGCAAAGGGAAATCGTGCGCCGCCTGCCAGATCAGGCCCGGTGCCGCCAGTAGAAGCGCGAGCAGGATCCCGACGGGAAGCCAGCCGGTGCGGAACACCGTCCGCGGGCCGACGGCGAGTACCGCCAGGCCGATCGAGGCGACCATCAGCAGGACCAGCCACTTGCCCTCCAGCCCGACGCCGACGACGGCGCCGACCGCGAGCCACCATCGTCCGTCGCCGGTGCGGAACAGGCGCAGGGTCACCAGGCCCAGTGCGCTCCAGACCAGCATGTCGACGGTCGCGGTCGAGAGCATGTGCCCGTCGACCACGACGAACGCGGCCAGCGCGGTCATCGCGGCGGTGAGGACCTGCGCGCCGCGCCCACCACCGAACTCGCGCGCGACCAGCGCCAGCAGGATCACCGTCGCGGCGGCGCACAACGTCGCGACCACGCGCAGACCCGCGGGAGTGGCACCGAAGACGTCGGTGGAGATCCGCGCGAGCAAGGGGGTCAGCGAAGGCTGATCGACATAACCCCAGTCGAGCCGTTTCCCCGCGGCGAGGAAGTACAGCTCGTCCCGATGGAAGCCGTACCGGCCGGACAACAGGGTCAGCACCAGAACCTGGATCGCGACCACCAGACCGACCGGACCCCGAGCGAATCGCTCCATCGCGCCTCCCCGGACAGAGGCGAAGCCTACTGCGCGGGCGGCGCCAGTTCGACCCTGTTGCGGCCGCCTTGTTTCGCGCGGTAGAGCGCCATGTCGGTGGCGACGAGCAGATCGTCGACGCTGGTGATGTTGGCCGCCGGATACAGCGCCCCGCCGATCGACACCGTCAGATCGGTCAGCACGGTGTCGCGATCGGGCAGCGCGACCGACACCACCGCCACCTGATGCCGGATCCGTTCGGCCACCTGGAGCAGCGTTTCCTCACCATGGATGTCCGGGATGACGATGGCGAACTCCTCGCCGCCCCACCGTCCGCAGACGTCCTGCTCCCGGATCTCGGCGCGCAGCGCGTCGCCGACCGCGCGCAGGACGAGGTCGCCGTTGGGATGGCCGTAGGTGTCGTTGATCGTCTTGAAATTGTCGAGGTCGAGGAACAGCACGCCGAGCTTGCGTCCGGCGCGCGTCCGGCCGAGTTGCTCTTCGGCCAGCTGACGCCATCGCCGTTTCGTGACGAGACCGGTGGTGGCGTCGGTGTGCGCGTCGCGCCGGTACTGCGTCAGCAGCAGCCCGCGGTGCAGCGCGACCAGCGCGATGACGACCCCGACCAGCACCAGCGGGTTGGCCTGCACGAGGACGACGGCCGTCACGAGACCGAGGCCGAGCGCGCCCGCCTCGAGGATCTGGTCGCCGAAGCCGGAGAACAGTTCGCTGATCGACTTCGGCGGCGACGAGAGCGCGATCGCGATCATCACCAGCGCGGTGTTGATCGCCCACCGCAGGGCCGCGGCGACGATGATGACGGCGAGGTCGCCCAGCCCGGCGAGCAGCCCGGAGTCGGGCGGGCCGGGGTAGTGGCGCATGCCGAGGCTGAGCACGAGGACGGCGGCCTGCGTGCCGCAGAGCACCGTCGCGGCGGAGAAGATCCACCGATGGGGGAGAACCGGCCGCTGGTGTGGCCAGATCCGCAGCCATGCGATGGTGTAGGTCACCACGACCATCGCGGCGGCGAGCACCGGCGGCAGCGCGATGACGGCGGCGACGCTCCACACCGCCTTGGTGTCGACGTAGGCGACCGACGGGGCCCTGTCGTACTCCCGTTGGCGTTCGATCTGCCGGGTGCCCTCGATCGCGATGGCCGCGCACAGCGTCAAGACGCCGAATCGCACCAGGTCGGTACCGGTCACCGGGACCAGCCGGGCCGTGGCGGCGGTCGAGAGGACTGCGATGAGATTCACGACCAGGACGTAGGAACGCACAGGTCGCGGCAGGCTCCACAGGTGCCAGGCCTTGAGCCGCCGCCGCGCGCCGCCGAGTCGTCCGTCCACACACCCTCTTCCGTCGGTGATCTACACCGTAATCGAACCGGGACGGCGACGACCGCGTTGTCTCCGACGATAAGACGGGCGGCCGCGAATTCCCCCGGACAGCCCAACCGAAACGAGGGAGGTGCACCGATGCAGGACAACAACTGGTGAGTGTTTTGCCGGGTAGATCGCTATTTCGAGGGAGGTGAACGACATGCGGGACAACAACTGGACCACTCGGCGTGACAACAACTGGACGTGAGTGATCTCGCCCACGAGCGCGCGGAATCGCGAAGGGAGGTGAACGTAGTGCGTGACAACAACTGGACGACCCGTCGTGACAACAACTGGACGTGATGTGTCAGGAACCGTGCTCGCCAACGGGTGTCGTCCCGCCGAGCGGCCCCACCCCGGGGCCTCGGCGGGACGACACCGCCCGTGACCACCCCACCCCGGCGACACCGGCGACGAGCACCCCCGCGCCCGCCGCGACGGTGACCACGGTGGTCGGCGCGACGACCTGGGCCAGCAGCCCGGCGGCCGCGATCCCCACCGCCTGAGCCGCCCGCAGCGCGGCGATCGCGACCCCGATCACCTGCCCGCGATGGGCGGGCGGCGCGGCGAGGCTGTACTGGGTCTGCGTGATCATGTCGTGCGCGGAGAACACTCCCGAGATCGTCCACAGCACGACGATCGTGACCAGGCCCGGAGCCCAGCCGGTCGGGATCAGCACCAGGCTGCTCGCCACCGCGAGCGCGCCCAGCACCCGGATCTGCCGTTCGCGCGGGACGCGGCTCAGCAGAAGCCCGCCGAGCACCGAACCGACCGGATTCGCGGCCAGCAACCACGGCAACGCGCCCGCGCCGCCCAGTTCGGCGGTGACCGGGACGGCGAGGCCTTCGGGTACGACGTAGAAACCGCAGCAGCAGGCGATGAGCAGCAGCCAGCGCAGCTTGCGGTCGCGCGCCACCAGCCGGCATCCCGCGATCAGGGACGGACGTTCGTGGTGAGCGGGTGCCGATGGCGGGAATCGTTCGAGGCCGAAGTGGAGCATGAGCGCCGACAGCGCGAACGTTCCCGCGTCGATCAGCAGCGCGCCCGGCACACCGAGGCCGGTGACGACGGCGGCGCCCGCGCCGAAGCCCACCACGAGCCCGGCCTGGTACGTGGACGAGATGACGGCCTGGCCGACGACCAGCCGGTCCGGGTCGAGCAGATCCGGCAGCATCGCCTGCCGGGCCGCGTGGAACGGCCCGGCCATGAGCTGCACGAGGAACAACAGCGCGGCCGCGACGGGCAGCGGGAGCCCGGGGACCGCCATCAGCGCGATCAGGACGGCGCGGCCGACGTCGGTCACCACCATCACGGTGCGCCGCGAGAAGCGGTCCGCGATGCCGCCCAGCGCGCCGCCGAGGAGGTCGGGCACGAACGTCAGCGCGTACGCCGCCGAGGCCCACCCAGCCGACGAAGTCCGGTCGAACACCAGCACCGTGAGCGCGACCCTGGCCAGCTGGTCGCCGGCGACCGAGAGCAGATGAGCGAGCCAGATCCGGCGGAATCCGGCGACCGCGAAGACACTGCGGAACGACGCCGCTCGGGCTGGCATGCGCTTCAGGCTGTCGTGAAGCGGCCACTCGGCGCAACCCTCGGAAAAAATCCGTCCACCGTGTCGAACCGGCGAGGTCCCGTTCGACGTGTCGGTAAGAGAAGGAACGGAGAATCCGATGTCGCATTCACTGGGCCCGCTGGCGAACAACCTCGCCGCCTACGCCATCTACTCGACCGCGCAGACCGAGATGCGTCACGCCTACAAGCTGATCGACGCGGGCGACTACCTTGGCGCCGCCGCGGAGATCGACTCCGCCGCACGCGCCGCCGAAGTGCTCGCCCGTGCCACCTTCGATCTCGACGCCGAGCGCTCGGAACGCTGGCTCAGAGTCGTCGCCGCCCGGAAGCGGTTCGCGGACCAGGCCCGGGCGCGGGCCTCGGACACCGCACTGGCCGTCGCCGCTTAACGGAAAGCGCGCCGATAGGTGCCGGGGCTGACGCCGGTCGTGCGTTTGAACCGGTCGCGGAACGCGGTAGGCGAACCGAAACCGACCTCGGCGCCGATCCGTTCGACGGCGTGCTGAGTGGTCTCCAGCAGATGCTGTGCCTGCCGGACCCTCGCGCGGTGCAGCCATTGCAGCGGCGTCGTCCCGGTCTGCTCGCGGAAATGCCGGATCAGCGTGCGCGTGCTCATCCCGGCACGCGCGGCGATGTCGGCCAAGGTGAGTTCGCGCGCGAGATTCTCCTGCATCCAAAGGAGAGTCGGTTCCAGCGCCGCGCCGCGGGGAGCGGGCGGATGGCGCAGCGCGATGAACTGCGCCTGACCGCCTTCGCGTTCCAGCGCCATGACCGAAAGGCGGGCGGCGTCGGCCGCGATCGCGGAGCCGTGGTCCCGCCGGATCAGATGCAGGCACAGATCCAGGCCGGCGGCGGCGCCCGCGGACGTCAGGATCTGCCCGTTGTCGACATAGAGCACGTCCGGGTCGACCTCGATCTCCGGATACGCCGCGGCCAACGCCTCGGCGGCGACCCAGTGCGTGGTGGCGCGAAGGCCGTCGAGCAGGCCCGCGGCGGCGAGAACGAAGGTGCCGGAACAGATCGAGGCGATCCGTGTGCCCCTCGCAGCGGCCGACGTGAGCGCGTCGCGGACGGCTTCCGGCAACGGAGCGGCCGGGACCGCGGTGCCGGGGACGATGATCGTGTCGGCCTCGCGCAGCGCCTCCAGTCCCCGCGGCGCGCGCAGGGTGAAGTGCCCGGCGTCGACTTCCGGGTGTTCGGCGCAGACGAGCAGCCGGTAGCCGGCGCTTCCGTCGGCGAGCCGGGTGCGGGTGAAGACCTCGATCGGCGTCGAGAGGTCGAACGGGATCACCTTGTCCAGCGCGAGGACCGCGACGGTGTGCATGACCGCAACGTACCCGCCCGATGGCGAGATCCCGTTGGAAGGCGTCGTTCACGCCACTGGGAGCGGGCCGCGGCCGGTTCTAGCGTCGAACCATGATGATCATCGCGCCGATTCTCGTCGGCCTCGTCTACGTCGTACTGATGTCGCTGATCCACGAACCGCATCGCCGCCGCTTCAACGCGGTCATGGTCGCTGGGGCGGGTGCCGCCTATCTGAGCGGAGGCGGCCTGGGGATCTGGGAGTTCGCGTTCGCCGCGGTCGTGACTTACGTGGCTTACCGCGGCCTCGAATCCTGGACGTTCATCGGTATCGCCTGGCTGCTGCACACCGGCTGGGACGTCGTCCACCACCTCAAGGGCGCCCCGATCATCCCGTTCCTGCACGATTCGTCGTTCGGCTGCGCGATCTGCGACCCGGTGATCGCGATCTGGTGTTTCGCCGGCGGGCGATCGGTGACGGATTTCGTGCGCGCCCGTGTCGGTTCCCGGCGTCCGCGTTCGTCGGTGGGGTGAACCGATCGGACGAAGGGATGTCGAGATGACCGTGATCGTGGCGGGCCGGGTGAACATCTTCGAGTGCTGGGAGTCGGAGGAGGTGCTGAACGCCTGGCGCGCGATCTCGCCGAGGCCGACGTACTCCGCCGAGATCCGGGACGGGGAGGTCTTCAAGCACCGGGTTTCCTACTCCGGGCCGCCGTTCGACTGAGCGTTTCCGCTTCCTTGGCCCAGCCCCACGCGGTGAAGATCAGGGCCAGGAGACCGATCAGCGCCACGTAAATGGCAACACCCGGCGACACCAGCTGCCGGAGGGCCGCCACACAGGCGACTGTTCCGGCGAAGACGGACCAGCCGGCGAACACGAAAGCGACGCACGCGGCGAGTGTGCGAGTGGTTTCGCCGACGGAAGCAGGAACGGCGCGGTAGGCGTGCGCACCCGCGAGAAACGGGGGAATACACCACGCGAAGACCGCGATGCCTAACGCGACGCCTGCGGGACCAGTGACCTCCCAGCCGCCTTTCAAATTGCGTTCGAGCTGGAAGGAGGAGAGGTAGAGCGTGCCGATGTCCAGGAAGCCCGGCGTGGTGAACGCGAGCGCGGCACCGGCAATACCGGCGATGGCGATCAGCGCCCAGACCGTGGCCACCGCCTTGGCCTGCCACGGCCTCGCCCGGCGATCGCGCTCGGCCGGTCCGGCGTCCGGTGCATCGGTGGCGGGCGCCGGACCGCGTGCGGCTCTCAAGGCGTTTTGGATGGCCGAGAAGGTCAGCGCGGCCGCCAAGAGGCCGAGCGCCGTCCAGATGACCGGTTTCCATCCGGCGCTGATCTCGCCGACGGTGTCGGTCGCCAGGTTTCCCACCACGCCGGCCGCGATCGAGGTCAGGGCGGCCACTCCGGCGGCCGCCGCTGTCGCCCCTGGTGAGAGTCGCCGCATGTGGCCCCCGTTTCACTACGTCGACGAGGGCCATGTTAGCCGGGCGCTTGGCCGTTGGGCCGTTTGATGCGAACATATGTTCTATGACGACCGAGGGTCCCATCCTGCACGCCGACCTGGACTCGTTCTACGCGTCGGTCGAGCAGCGTGACGACCCGAAGCTGCGCGGGCGGCCGGTCATCGTCGGTGGCGGTGTGGTGCTGGCGGCCAGTTACGAGGCCAAGGCGTTCGGCGTCCGCACGGCGATGGGCGGCGGCCAGGCTCGGCGGCTGTGCCCGGACGCGATCGTGGTCCCGCCTCGGATGCACGCGTATTCGGCGGCGAGCAAGGCGGTCTTCGAGGTGTTCGGCAACACGACACCGCTCGTGGAAGGCATCTCGATCGACGAGGCCTTCCTCGACGTCGGCGGGTTGCGGAAGATTGCGGGCACGCCGAGCCGGATCGCGGCGAAGCTGCGCAAGGACGTACTGGAGCAGGTCGGCCTGCCGATCACCGTGGGCGTGGCGAGGACGAAGTTCCTCGCGAAGGTGGCCAGCGGCGTCGCGAAACCCGACGGCCTGCTCGTCGTGCCGCACGACAAGGAGCTGGAGTTCCTGCACCCGCTTCCGGTCGAGCGGCTGTGGGGTGTCGGCAAGGTGACGGCCCAGAAGCTGCGCGAGCGCGGCGTCACGACGGTCGGGCAGATGGAGGGGTTCGGGGAGAAGGAACTCGTCCGGATGCTCGGCCGCGGCGTCGGCGCCCATCTCCACGCCCTGTCCCACAACGACGACCCTCGCCGCGTGCAGACGGGCCGTCGTCGCCGGTCGATCGGGGCGCAGCACGCGCTCGGCAGCAGGCCGCGGTCTCCCGCCGAGCTCGACGCGATGCTGCTGACCCTGGCCGATCGCCTCGCCCGTCGCCTGCGGGCGGCGCACCGGGTGTGCCGCACCGTCGTGCTGCGGATGCGGTTCGCCGACTTCACCAAGGCGACGCGTTCACACACCCTCATGGAGGCGACCGAGCAGACCGGCGCGATCGTCGCGGCGGCGCGTGACCTGCTCGCCGCGGCGAGACCGCTGATCGACGAACGCGGCCTCACGCTGATCGGGCTCGCGCTCACGAACCTGTCGAAGGACGACGCGATCCAGTTGGCCTTGCCGTTCGGGGCGAAGCCGAGGGACGCGCTCGATTCGACGCTCGACACGGTCCGGGACCGGTTCGGGTCGAAATCCATCACGCGCGCGGTGCATCTGGGGCAGGCCGAGCAGCCTTGGGTACCGCTGCTGCCGGACTGAACCCGTCGCTAGGGTGTCCCGGTGGCGGAAGTCGAGATCTACACCGATGGCGCGTGCAGCGGGAATCCCGGTCCCGGCGGCTGGGGCGCGGTGCTGCGGTACGGCACCGTCGAGAAGGAGATCTACGGCGGGGATCCCGGGCCCACCACGAACAACCGGATGGAACTGACCGCGCCCATCGAGGCGCTGGAAAGCCTGAAACGCCGGGTGTCGGTCGACATCTACACCGACAGCACCTACGTCCGGAACGGCATCACCAGCTGGGTGCGGAACTGGAAGAACAACGGCTGGACGACCTCGGCCAAGACACCGGTCAAGAACGCCGATCTGTGGCGCCGCCTCGACGAGGCCGCCTCACGGCACGACGTCGAATGGCACTGGGTCAAGGGCCACGCCGGGCATCCGGAGAACGAGCGGGCGGACCGGCTCGCCGTCAAAGGCGTGGAAGAGGTCGTCGGACGACCGGTGATCCAGCCCGGCGAGCGGCCCGCCCGGAATCGTTAGCAGCTGACGTTCACCTTCGCGCTCTTGGCGAAGGACACGTGGACGTGGTCCATGTGGTTGGCGGTCGCGCCGCCTCGGTCCTCCATGGTGTCCCAGCCGCTGCCGTCGTTGTAGCGCTGGCGCCAGATGACGTAGGTGACGCCGAAGTCCTTCTGATTCGCCATGAGGTACTCGGCGATGGCGTTGCCGGTGGCGGTGTCCACCATGAAGTCCAGCGCGAGGCCGGAGGGGTGGTCGCTGGCATTCGCCCGGCCGGCGACACCGCCGACCGTCTTGACGCCGAACTTCGCCTTGACGTGGTTGCCGACCTGGGCGACGTGCGGTTTGGTGCCGGCGAGGTCGGTGGAGCACGCCGTCGCGGCGGGCACGGTCTTCTTGACCGGCGCGGGGGCCTTGGTCGACGTCGTCGGCTTCGGGGGAGCCGAGGAGGTCGACGGCGGCGGGGTTGTCGTCGTGCTGGAGGGCGGGGTGCTGCTGGTCGACGGCGGGGGCGTCGTGCTGGAGACCGGGGGAGACTTCAGCGCGAGCGCGGCGCTGGCCGCTTCGACGTCAGGGGTACCTGCGGACGTCAGCCACATCGACGCCGGGAGCGCCGTGGCGACGGCTGCCGCGATACCCGCGGGGAGCTTCCACTGCGGAGCCTTGTGCTTGCGATGTCTGCCGGCCATTTCTCTGATCACTCACCACTTCGGGGACGGGAACTCGCGTCGGGGGCCGCGAGCTCCGGGCAACATTACGAAAAGGACACGGCAATGTCACGCCCGAGTGTGTTCGCCCACAGTTACCTTGATCGTTGAACCAAAAGAGGCTCACGCCCGTACAGACACAAGAAGTGCTTTTATGTGAGCACTGTGAGTGACGAATTCAATCCGCTTTGCAGGATTGGAAGTACATCTTGTCGTCCGGTGAGGACACGTTCACGCCCGGGGTGACCGGAGCCCGCCCGGTGTCCGACGAGGCCGCGATCGTCGTGCAGACCAGCTGGTTGATGGCCTGGTTGGACAGTTTGCGGACGGGGAACGGCAGCACGATGGACGTCGGGTTGCCCGGATACACCTCGACCCGGCCGATCTCCGGCGGAACGAAGGTGGTGAGCCCCTGCGCGGCTTCCCGCTCCGTCGGCCCCTTCAACAGCAGCGTGATGGCGCCTTCGGGGGAGATGAAACCCTCGCTGGGCCGGGTCACCGGGATGACGCGGCCGTCGGAGACGAAGTACAGCGTCAGGCCGGCGCGAACGTAGGTCCCGGTCGTCGCGCGGATCGACGGGCCGGGCCCGGCCGGGACGACGCCGGTCGGCTGGACACCGCAGGCAGCCAGCAGCGCCGCGGCCGCGAGGGCGGGCAGAGCCCGGGTCCTTCTCATCGCGTCCCTCCTTCGGTCCGAGGGGGCAGGCGCAGGACGAACCGGGCGCCGTGCCCGGTGTCGGCGGCGGTGATGTCGCCGCCGTGCAGTCGCGCGTTCTCCAGCGCGATCGCCAGGCCCAGCCCGCTGCCTTCGGAGCGGGCACGGGCGGTGTCGGCCTTGGTGAACCGGTCGAACACGTGCGGCAGGACCTCGGGATCGATACCGGGTCCGTGATCCTCGACCTCCAGGGTGACGCCGTCGCCGCCGGCGCGCAGGCGGACTTCGACCGGTGCCGCGCCGTGCCGGAACGCGTTGCCGACGAGATTCGCCACGATCAGGTCGAGCCGCCGCCGGTCGACGCGGGCGAGGACGCCTTCCGGCAGGTCGGTGACCAGGTCCTCACCCTCGCGCCAGCCGCGGGCATCGAGGCTGTCCCGGATCGCGGTGGCGAGATCCCATTCGTCGAGCACGAGTTCGGCGCGGCCCGCGTCGAACCGGGAGATCTCGACCAGGTCCTGGACCAGCCGGGTCAGCCTCCGGGTCTCGCCGGAGACCAGCCGTGCCGCGACGGCGGTGTCCGGCGGCAGTGCCTCCGCGTCCTCGTCGAGGACGTCCGTGACGGCGTTCATGGCCGCGAGCGGCGTGCGGAGTTCGTGCGAGACGTCGGCGACGAACCGGCGGGCGTCGGCCTCCATCGCCCTCAGCTCACCGACCGTGCGCTCCAGTTCGGCCGCGGTGTTGTTGAAGGTCGTGACCAGCTCGGCCAGCTCGTCGGACCCCTTGGCGGGCAGCCGGACGTCGAGCCTGCCTTCGCCGAGCTGGGCGGCGGCGGTGTTGAGCGCCCGGACCGGTCTCAGCACCTGCCTCGCCGCGAGCAGGGCGAGCGCCGCGGCCAGCGGAAGGACGAGCGCGGCCATCTGCCAGGCGGATTTCGCGAGTTCGTCGATGGCCTGTTGCTGCTGGACGAGCGAGGTGAGCGAATACACCTCGACCCCGCTGGCCCTCGTCGACCCGTCGGGCTGCCGCGTCAGCACCGGCAGGCCGACCTGGAGTTCGGGACCGGTGTCGCGGTCCAGCCGCTGGAACTGGATCCGGATGTCGCCCGCGACCGTCCGCCGCAGTTCGGTCGAGAACCTGGTCAGGTCCGGGCCGCTGACCGACCGCAGGTTCCCGCTGACCGCGACGGCGTTCAAACGCAGGCTGCCCGCGAAGTCGTTGAGCTGGTCCTGGGTCGGAGGCGTCGACAGCGGGCGGTCGTAAGCGCCGACCCGGTCCTTCAGCTGGTCCATCGCCGCGTCCTGGACGGCCTTGAGGATCGCGTTCCTCGCCGAGACGTAACTGGCCCCCGCCGCGGCCGCCGCCCCGATGATCGCCATCGCCGCGAAGGCCAGGATGAGCCGGGGCCGCAGCCCGGAGAGCAGCCTCATGAACGGCCGAACCGGTACCCGAAGCCGCGGACGGTCTGGACGTGTTCGGGTTTCGCGGGAACGTCTTCGATCTTCGCGCGCAGCCGCTGGACACAGGCGTCGACCAGCCGGGAGTCACCGAGGTAGTCGTGATCCCAGACGGCGGAGAGGATCTGCTGGCGGCTGTAGACCTGGCCGGGCGTGCGCGACAGCTCCAGCAGCAGTTTCAGCTCGGTCGGGGTGAGCGAGACCGGCTCGCCGTTCTTCGTGACCACCAGCCCCGCCCGGTCGATGACCAGGCCGCCGTGCCGCTCACCGGCGGCGTCGTCGCTCGCGGGTTTCTCACTCACCGCGCGCCGCAGCACCGCACGGATCCGGGCGTCGAGCACGCGGGGTTCGATCGGCTTGGTCACGTAGTCGTCGGCGCCCGCCTCCAGCCCGGCCACGATGTCGAAGTCGTCGCTGCGGGCGGTGAGCATGATGATCGGCACCTCGCCCGCCGAGCGGATACGGCGGCAGGTCTCGAAGCCGTCGATGCCGGGGAGCATCAGATCGAGCACGACGATGTCGGGCTGGAACACCCGCAGTTTCTCCAGCCCGAGCTCACCGCTCTCGGCGGTGTGGACGGTGTGCGCCTGACGGCGCAGCGCGAGTTCCAGTCCCTCCCGCACGGACGCGTCGTCTTCGATCAACAGGACACTGGCCACGCCGCCATTATTCGGATGCCGCCGCGCGTGTGCGACTCGGCTCGATCTTGTAGCAGAACCATGACATTGTCCGGACCTCCTGGCTAAACGCCGTGGGGACAGTGAGACGCATGGCCCTACTCCTCCACGAAGCGAAACCGACCCCCGCCCGCCGTCCGCTGCCGGGACGGCACGCCGAGACCAGGCGGACCCTGTCCAGGGCCGTGTTCCAGCTCGTCACCGGACTGGGACTGGCCGTCGCGTTCCTCGTGACCTACGTGCTGTTCGTGCACACGTCGGCGGGGCAGCACGCGGAGAACGGCGTCGTCCGCAGCGCGCAGTCCGGCCAGTGGTCCACAATGGACTGGGCGGGGCCGCTGCGCGACCAGGATATGGTGCTCGTGATCGGCGCCGCCGGGATCGGGCTCGTCGTCCTGGCGCTGCTCCGGCGCAAACCGGGCCTCCTGGTCCCCGCGCTGAGCGTTCTCGTGCTCCCGCTCGTCGCCGCGCAGTTGCTCAAGCTCTACGTCCTCGTCCGCCCCGAGCTGCCCGACGGCGGCCGAGGGCCGGGGCACAACAGTTTTCCCAGCGGGCACGTCAGCGCCGCCATGGCCATTCTGATGGCACTCGCTTTCGTTCTGCCCCAACGGTTCCGTCCGGCGATCATCGGGATCGGCGGGATCGCCGTCGCCTGGGTCGCGTCGTCGACCGTCGCGCTGGGCTGGCATCGGCTCAGCGACACGGCGGGCGCCTGCCTGCTGGCGGCGTCGTTCGCCTGCCTGCTCGCCGCCTGGCTGACCACCCGGCGCCGGGATCTGCGCCGCACCCCCGCTTCCCTGGTCGCGCTGGCCGCGGTGCTGCCCACCGTGATCGTCCTGATCGGCTTCGCGGTGCTGAGCACGGCGACCGCCGGCGCCGCCCAGTTCGTCGGCGCGCTGGTGCTGGCGGCGTGCGCGGCGGTGGGGATCGTGCTGGTCGCGTTGTGGCCGTTGCGCGGATCCGCGTTCGAACGGCAGACCGGCGTGGAGACCAGGGTGGTCGGCGATCTGCTCGAGACCCGCCTCGTGACCCGGCGCTGACGCGGGGTCTTCGGAGGCGCTCCCGAATGTCACGTATGGGACCGGTCGGGTCCCGTACGTGACATCGGTGCTTCGCAAGGTCGATCGCGGCCACGGGTGGTCTGCTGGCCCGGCGAACGCACTTAGAGGACTAAATGCGTCAATTCCGGCGCGAATCTCCAGCCCGGCTCAGCGGTGACGTCGGCGTCCGGGGCGAGGGCGGGACCGCGGAGGGTGCCACGACCACGCGGTTCCGTCCGCTCCGTTTCGCTTGGTACATGGCCGCGTCCGCTACGCGGAACAGCTCGCCGTAATCCGTCGAGTGTTCGGGTGAGAGCCCAACGCCGATCGACACGGTGCAGCCGTGGATCGGCCCCACCGCGCGGGGTTCGTTGGTGGCGTGCCCGCTGGCGAGTTCGGTCAGGCCGGTGATGGCGGTCTTCGCGACGGCCGCCCGGATCCGCTCGGCGATCCGCGTCGCCTCCTCGCGGGTGGTGTCCGGGAGCAGCACCGAGAACTCCTCACCGCCCCAGCGCCCGACGATGTCGGTGGAGCGGGTGTTCTGCCGCAGCACGGCACTGACGCACCCGAGCACGATGTCGCCGCCGGAATGCCCGTACTTGTCGTTCCACTGCTTGAAGTGGTCGAGGTCCAGCATCAGGAACGCCGTCGGCCGCCGCCCGGTCTGGTCTTCGAGCAGCCGCAGGGCCGCGGGCGCGTGGAAGGAGTCCTCGGTCAGCAGGCCGGTCTTCCGGTCACGCTGGCTGCGCGCGATCGTGTCCGCCAGCGCCTGCGAGAGCCGGGTCGACCGCAGCGCGACCCCGATCATCACCAGCGGCACCAGCGCGATGTTGACCGCGCCGAGGATCGTGGTGCACGCCGCGAGTTGCAGCGCGTAGACGAAGTCCGCGTTGTCGGCCCAGCTGCCGATCAGCTTCTGCCGCCGCCAGCCGCCCCACGCCAGGCCGCGCGCGATGCTGATCAGGAGCGTCTGCGACGCGAAGTACCAGAGCGCGGCGCCCACCAGCGCGACGGCGGCGAGCGCGATGTCGCCCGGTCGCTGGGGGAGCGTGCCCGATTCGAGCCAGGTGTGCAGTTCCGTCAATTCGGTGAGCGTGTGCACGCCGAGGATGGAGGCGGCGTGCGCGGCGGTGGTGAAGAGGAACGTCGTCATCGCCTTGTGCGCGATGGAGTAGCGCTGCACGCGCACCATCAGCAACAGCGCGAGCGACAACGCGGGCGGCAGCAGGACGGCCGCGCCGCCCAGCCAGACGGCGGTCTGGTCGATGTGTTCGCCGCGCCGGTCGTCTGCCCGGCGCTGCTCCTCCGGATGCTGCGTCTGGACGACGTACCAGATCGCGCAGCACGCGATCACGCCGAAGCGGACGAGATCGGTGGTCGTGACGGAAGCCCGGAAACCGCTGTACAGCGCCCAGGCGGCGACGGCGATCTCGGTGCCGAGCATCCAGAAGACCGCCGCGGGCGGCAGCCGCCACAGTTCCCACCCCGCCGGATGGCGCAGGGTGTTCCAGGCGCGGCCGCGCAGCCGCCACACGCGGGCGGCGGCGAGGCCGACGGTGTCGGCGAAACCCCGGAGCGAACCGCGCGGCCGCTCCGAGACCACGTCAGGGTCGTGCTTGCCGAACTCGCTGACGAGGGTCACCTCCCACCGTTACGCACCGCACCCGCTTCGATCTTGCTGGTCACCACGAGGGGGTGACAGGGGGACCGCGTTGACGATCTCGTGAGACAGGCCGATACCTGCGTTCGCCGGACGACCTTCCGCCACAAGCTGGCATCGTGGCTCGTATGCCTGACGCCGCCGAGGTACCCGCGCTGTTCGGCCCGGAGTTCGACAGGGATCCCTCGCCCGCCTACGAATGGCTCCGGGCGAACGCCCCCGCGTTCCGGCTCCCGCTTCCCGGCGACACCTGGACCTGGCTGTTGACCAGGCACGCGGACGTGGTTTCCGCGATGGCCGACCCGCGTTTGTCCAAATGCCCGTCCGTCGCGGCGGGCCACTGGCGCAAGGCCAATCTCGGGCTGCCCGCCGACCACCGGCCCACGCTCATCGGGCATATGAACAACTTCGAAGGCGAAGACCACGCACGGTTGCGCAAGGCCTGCGCCGGTGCCTTCGGGCCGCGGCGGCTGCAACATATGCGCGACCGCACGCACCGGCTCGCGAACGAACTGCTCGACCCGATCCTGGAACGGGGCGAGGGCGACCTCGTCGAGGATTTCGCGTACCCGCTGGGAATCCGGTCGATCTGCGAGCTGATCGGCATCCCGGACAGCCTGCTGGACGAGGTCCGCCCGCCCGCGCTGGTGGTCGCCGCCGGCGACGTCACGGACATGGCGTCGATGCTGCGGGCGACCGACGAGCTGGACGCGCTGCTCGCCGACGTCGTCGCCCGCAAACGCGCCGAACCGGGGGCGGACCTGATCAGTGATCTACTCGCCCAGGAGGCCGCCGGGAAGCTGACCGGCGACGAGGTCGCCGCGACGGCGTTCCTTTCCCTGATCGCCGGACACGAGACGACGATCAGCCTCATCGCGTCCACCGCGCTGACCCTCATCACGCATCCGGAGGAGGCGGCCCGCGCCCGCGCCGACGGCGCACACCTGACGCTCGTCATCGAGGAGGTCCTGCGCCGCGACACCCCGCTGCAGAACACCAGCTGGCGCTTCGTCACCGAACCGATGGAACTCGCCGGGCAGCGGATGGAGGCGGGCGATCCGATCCTGTTGTCGTTGCTGGCGGCCAATCGCGATCCGGAGGTGCACCCCGACCCGCTCGCCTTCCGGCCGGGCGAGAGGCCGGTACGGCACGTGGCCTTCGGCGTCGGGCCGCATATCTGCATCGGCGCGGCGCTCGCGCGGATGCAGGCGTCCGCGGCACTGGAGACGTTGTTCGGCCGCGCGCCGTCGATGACGCTGACCGTGCCCGAGGACCGGCTCGTGTGGTGGCCGAGCGCGATCACCCGCGGCCTGCACAACCTGCCGGTGAAGCTCTAGACCGTGCCCGGCCCGCCGGCTCGCGTGATCAGGCGGACGACACGCGTGATCAGGCGGACGACACGCGTGTCCAGAGAGACGACAACGCGGCAGGATCCGGCTATCGGTGAGCCGTCCGTCCAATCACGCGTGTCGTCCGTCCGATCACGCGTGTCGTCCGAGGCGGGCATGCGCCCTGAGGTCACACCGCGCCTTCGAGACGGCCCCGCAGCACGCTCGCCTTCCGGTCGTCGAGATCCATGACGAGCTGGAGCGCGTCGCGCCAGACGGCCATGGCCTCGTCGGTCCGTCCCCGCGCGGCCAGCGCGCAGCCGCGTTCGTCGAGCGCGTCGGCCTGCCCCCAGACGTCGCCGCAGTTCCGGTAGGCGGTCAGCGCCTGCTCGCAGTACCCGAGCGCCTGCTCGAGATCGCCGAACCGGCGGCAGGTCCTGGCCAGCGGCACCAGGGCGAAGCCCATGCCGTGCTGGTCGGCGTCCTTCGCGTAGGCGTCGAAGGCGCGCCGGCCGTGTTCGAGGGCCAGGTCCCGCTCGCCGAGGTCGCGGTACGCGCGGCCGAGGTGGACCCGCGCGGTCGCTTCGCCGAGCCGGTAGCCGATCCGGGCGTTCACCTCCACGCTCTTCCCGGCGAGCCGAACGGCTTCGGCGTAGTCCTCCCGCTCGTGCGCGATGTTGCCGAGCCCGACCAGCGCCCAGCCGAGGCTCGGGTTCTCGCCGATCTCTTCCGAGAGCTCGACGGCCTGGCCGAACAGTTCGCGGGCGCGGTCGAGGTCGCCGCGCCGCCGGTGCGCCTCGGCGAGGTTGATCGCCGACCACGCCAGCCCGGCGAGGTCGCCGCCCGCCTTCGCGGACTCGATCGCCACCTCGTGGCTGGAGATCCAGGTCTGCCACGGCCTGCCGAGCAGGTGGTAGTCGAACAGTTCCACCGGCAGCCGCCAGCCGATCTCGTACAGCCCGTGGTCCAGCGCCAGCCGGGCGACGCCGGTGATGCTCGGCATCTCCGACGCGCACCAGATGTAGGCCTCGTCGAACGTGGCGAACCGGAGTGGCTCGACGCCTTCGGGCGCGGGCCCCAGGTCGACGTGGTGGTCGCGCGCCGGGGTCAGCGTCCAGCTCGCCGCGTTGGCGGCGTGGAGGTACCAGTGGGTCAGCCGGGAGACCGCAGCCTGCCGCTCGTCCCGCCATCGCGCGGCGGCGGCCTCTTCGGCGGCGTAGACGCGAAGCAGGTCGTGGAAGCGGTAGTACCGCGCGCCGATCTGCTGGACGAGATGCGCGTGCACGAGCTTGTCCAGCAGCCGTAGCGCGTCGTGTTCCGGCAGACCGGCGAGCGCGGCCGCCGCGTCCGCGCTGTATCGCGGCCCGGGATGGAGACCGAGCAGCCGGAACATCCGGGCGGTGTCGGGTTCCAGCGCGCGGTACGACCAGCTGAACGCGGCCCGGACCCCGACGGCGTCGTCGTCGACCGCGAGCAGTTCCAGCCTTCGCCCCTCGGCGACGAGTTCACGGGCGAGGTCGCCGACGCTCTGATGGGGATGCGTGGCGACCCGTTCCGCGGCGATGCTCACCGCGAGCGGGAGCGCCGCGCACAGCCGGACGAGCCTGCCGACGCCTTCGGGGTCGCCCGCCGCGCGTTCGTCGCCGATGAGATCGGCCATGAGCCGCGCCGCTTCGAGATCTTCCAGTGGCTCCAAGGAAACCTGGACCGCCCCGGTGCCGACGACCAGCCCGGACAGCCGCCGCCTGCTGGTGATCAGCACGGTCGTGTCCGGGGTGCCGGGCAGCACCGGCCGCACCTGGTGCGAGTCGAGGGCGTTGTCCAGCACGACGAGCGTGCGCTGGCCGCGCAGCAGTCCCCGCAGGAGCGCCAGCCGCATGTGCTCCTCGGCGGGGACGCGGTCGGGGCGGACACCGACGCAGCGCAGAAGGTCGTCGAGGATGTCGGCGGGTTGCGCGGGGGAACCCGCCGCATAGCCGCGAAGATCCGACCAGAGGACGCAGTCGAACTCCGTTTGCCGCCGGTTCGCCCAATTCAGCACGAGCGCGGTCTTCCCGACCCCGGGCGGCCCGGCCACGAAGACCACTTTGGCCGTTTCGGTGAACACTTTTTCGTCCAGCAGCGCCAAGTGTTCCGCGCGGCCGACGAAATGATCGGGAGGCGGGGGAAGATGCACATAAGGTTCCGCGCGGGCGGCTTCGGCGAGCACGATCAAAGCCCCGGCCGCGCCCAGCGCGCGGTCACACGCTTCGGCGAATTCCGCGCTCGGCGGGGTGAGCCCGCGTTCGACCCGGCTGATGAGGCTTTTGTCGACATAGGCGAGTTTTTGAAGGTCCCGCAAGGCCAGTCCGCGTGCCTGCCGCCGTTGCCGCAACGCGCGCCCGAAGGTGAGCGCCGCCGTCGAAACCGGGCGCGCTCCACCGGTCTTCCCGGATCTGGCCGAGCCGGAATTCTCGGTCACCAGAAGCACCTTTCTCCCCGCTGCGCGGCAGATGGTGCCACAACCTTCCCATTACCTGGGTCACAACCTGGCCACCGGGTATGCGCGGGTGCGAAGACAGCCCCCAAACTGTGCGAGAACGCGCCCGTTCCCCACCGGTGCGCCGGCCGAAAGGGAGGTGGATCATGCGCGACCGCGAAATGTGAGCAGGCCCTGTCCCGCCTCGCGAACGACCGGGCGAGTACTGATCTCCTCGGAAACCGGCCGTGGCCGCCTTTGCCGGCCGCCACGGCCGGGACCCTTTCGGAACATGTAGGACCGCTTAACGTCGGTGTAGATCTTTTCACTTGTCCTGACGAGTCGCCCGAGGCAGCTTGAAGAGGTATCGAGCGGCCCGGCGAAAGGAACGAAGTGAGCATCGGCGCGCCGGGAACCCTGATCCGGATGGGCGTTCTCGCCCTGTTGTGGGGATCGGGATTCCTGTGGATCAAGCTCGCCCTGACCGGGTTGCCGCCCGTTCAGGTGACCGTCATCCGCTGCGCGCTCGGCGCGGCCGTCCTTCTCGTGCTGAGCCGCTGGGCCGGGCAACGCCTCCCACGCGGCCGCCGGATCTGGGGCAGGCTCCTCGTCGCCGCGTTCTTCTGCAACGCCTTGCCGTTCGCGTTGTTCAGCATCGGCGAACTGACCGTCGACTCCGGTGTCGCCGGGGTGATGAACGCGACGACCCCGCTGTGGTCGCTGCTGATCGGCATCGGGATCGGCACCGAACGCCGGATCACCGCGATCCGCGTCGGCGGCCTGGTCCTCGGATTCGCCGGCATCCTGCTGATCTTCGCGCCCTGGCAGAAGAGCGGCCTGCTGGGCTGGGGGACACTGGCCCTGCTCGGCGCCGGCATCAGTTACGCGATCGCTTTCGCTTACATGGGACGGAAACTCGTCGGCGAGGGCGGCCCGATCGCGATCTCCGCGGCCCAGCTGCTGACCGCCACCGGGCTGAGCGCGCTGGCGCTGCCGTTCGACGCCGCACCGTCCGGGCCGCTGAACGTGACCGCGGTGGTCGCCGTCGTCGTCCTCGGGATCTTCGGCACCGGCGTCACCTTCTACCTCAACTACCGGCTCATCGCCGACGAGGGCGCGACCTCCGCGGCGACCGTCGGCTACCTGCTGCCGGTCGTCTCGGTCGCGCTGGGCGCGATCGTGCTCGGTGAGGAACTCGGCCCGCGGGTGCTCGCCGGGATGGCCGTGGTGCTGCTCGGTGTCGCCCTGACCCGCTACGTGAGGTCTTCGGCGAGCAAGTCCATCAGCAGTCCGTCGTGCCAGCCTTCGCCGTCGGTGTCGCGTTCGTAGCCGCGCATCACCCCGACCTCGCGGAAGCCGACGGCCTTGTAGCAGCGGATGGCGGCGTCGTTGTCCACGGCGGGATCGATCACCAGCCGATGGTGCCCGCGATCGTGCAGGAGATGCCGCGCCATCGTGCGGACGGTGTCCGTGCCCAGCCCGCGGCCGTGGGCGGCCGGGTCGAGGAAGAGGTCGACCGACGCGTGCCGGTACATCGGGTCCTCCTCTTCGCCGTACTGGACGAAGCCGCGGACGACGCCGCCTTCCAGGACCGTGAAGCAGGTCGTCGTGGGGTCGTCGAACGGCCAGGTGGGGGAGTCTTCGACCGAACCCCAGCGCGCCGCGACCTCGGCCGCGCCGCGGATCCGCCGCAGGTCCGGGACATGGGCCTCGGTGACCGGGGTCAGGGTCACGAACTCCCCGTGCAACTCGGTGGTCAGTTCCCGCTCCGTCCGCTCGTCCGAATGGCGCCAGTCTAGGGAGAAACCGCCTGGGGCGCCGCTGGAAACCGCACGAACGCGGGGGCGTCCGCCGCCGGAATCCGGTATCAACGAAAGGGACGACGGAGGTGGGTCATGGGGAACCCGTTCGACGAAACGCGTCCGGTGGAGGAACTGGTCGACGGTGGGGCGACCACGGTGCGGGCGGCGGTGCTCCGCAAGGCGACCGAAGCGGTGGTCGCGAACGCCCGCGACGCGACCGATTGCCGGATGCTGCTGGAGATGCTGGGGCTGCATTCCGAACGGCCGGTCCGGACCGACGACGAGGCCGCCTGAGAGACGACCTCGTGAGTGGTAAGGACGGTTAGAACCGTCCTTACCACTCACGAGCCCAGGTGGGTCAGCGCCGCGGCAGCACGCAGAATTCGTTCTCTTCCGGGTCGGCCATGACCACCCAGGGGTCCGACTCGGCGTCTTCCAGGATCTTCGCGCCGAGTGACACGAGCCGGGAGACCTCCTCGCGCTGCTCGAGTTCGGTGGGCGCGATGTCGAGGTGCAGCCGGTTCTTGACCGACTTCTCCTCGGGGACCGGCTGGAAGAGCAGGCTCGGCACGTCGGGGCTCTTCAGCTCGACATAGGTCACCCCGTGACCGTCGGTCCACCGTTCGGTCTCGGCATAGCCGAGCGCTTCCTTCCAGAACGCGGCCAGCGCTTCGGCCTCACGGCAGTCGACGGTGACGGCGAGCATCCGGGTTCGCATGGTTCCACGGTGGCACGGAACGGCGAGGTTTGCCGGATGCGCGGACGGGCATCCGGCGGGGGAGCAGAGCCACTCGCCGAAGGGAGCACCATGAAGGCCGTCACCTGGCACGGGAAACGCGATGTCCGGGTGGACACCGTCCCGGATCCGAAACTGGTCGAACCGACCGACGCGATCGTGCGGATCACCTCGACCGGGATCTGCGGTTCCGACCTGCACCTTTACGAGGTCCTCGGCGCCTTCATCGACGAGGGCGACATCCTCGGGCACGAGCCCATGGGCGTCGTCGAAGAGGTCGGCTCCGGGGTGACGAACCTGAAACCCGGCGACCGCGTCGTGGTCCCCTTCAACATCTCCTGCGGCCACTGCTTCATGTGCGACCGCGGCCTTCAGTCGCAGTGCGAGACCACCCAGGTCACCGACCGCGGCAAGGGCGCGGCGCTGCTCGGCTACACCAAGCTCTACGGCCAGGTCCCGGGCGGCCAGGCCGAATACCTGCGCGTCCCGCAGGCCCACTACGGCCCGATCAAGGTGCCGGACGGCCCGCCGGACGAGCGGTTCGTGTACCTCTCCGACGTCGTGCCCACGGCCTGGCAGGCCGTCGACTACGCTGCCATTCCCGAGGGAGGGACGGTAGTGGTGTTCGGGCTGGGCCCGATCGGCCAGTTCTGCTGCCGGATCGCGAAACACCGGGGCGCCGGCAAGGTGATCGGCATCGACCTTGTGCCGGAAAGGCTCGCGAAGGCAGCCGCGGCAGGCGTCGTCACCTACGACACGCGGGAGCACAAGTACCTCGGCGACGTCATCCGCGAGGCCACCGGCGGCCGGGGCGCGGATTCGGTGATCGACGCCGTCGGGATGGAGGCGCACGGCGCCCCGGTCGGGCGGCTGGCGCAGAATCTCGTCGCCCTCCTGCCCGATCCGATCGGCGCGAAGATCACCGAGAAGGCCGCGGTCGACCGGCTCAGCGTGCTGTACGCGGCCATCGACTGCGTGCGGCGCGGCGGGACGATCTCGCTGAGCGGCGTCTACGGCGGCATGGTCGACCCGCTGCCGATGATGGAACTGTTCGACAAGCAGATCACCCTGCGGATGGGGCAGGCCAACGTCCGGCGCTGGATCGACGACATCATGCCGCTGATCACCGACTCCGCCGACCCGCTCGGCGTCGAGGGCTTCGCGACGCACAAGCTCCCGCTGGCGGAAGCACCGCACGCGTACGAGATCTTCCAGAAGAAGCAGGACGGCGCGGTCAAGATCCTGCTGGAGCCGTCGGTGGCTTGAGGTGTCGGCACGCGGATGCCGGGTATCCGGTATGCGGATCCTGACGAAAGGAGCGATGGGATGACCACCGCACGAGAGATCATGACCGCGGACGCGACCTGCGTGTCCGCTTCCGAAACCGTGCTCGACGCGGCGAAGAAGATGGCCGCCGAGTCCGTGGGCGCGCTGCCGATCTGCGGTGAGGACGGCAAGCTCCAGGGCATGCTGACCGACCGCGACATCGTGGTGAAGGTGCTCGCCGAGGGCAAGGACCCGAGGGCGCTGCACGCCTCCGAACTGGCCCAGGGCGAGGCGGTGACGATCGGCGCGGACGACGACGCCGAGGAGATCATGCGCACCATGGCGAACCACAAGGTCCGGCGGCTGCCGGTGATCGACGGGCACAAGTTGGTCGGCATCGTGGCGCAGGCCGACGTGGCCAGGGCGCTGCCCAACCCGGACAGCGGCGAGCTGGTGGAAGCACTGTCCTACGACTGACCCGCCATACTCCTTCGGTGGCGTTCTTCGACATCGAGGGTTACGAACCCGTGTGGCTCTCCGGACTCGAGACGATCCGGAGGGCGCACGGGAATCGTTTGCGCGCGCTGATCGGCAAGAGACTTCGGCACGTCCACCTCACCTGGTTCGTCGAATACGACGAATGGCTCCCGGACGCGCCCGTCGTGGCCGACTTCGGCGACGAACGGCTGGAGATCACGCACTGGAAGTTCGACGAGCTTTCGCTGACCTGGAACACGATCGACCCGTACGGGAAGTCCTCATGGGATTGGGGTGATCCGGCCGAGCCGAGCCCGTTGCGCTGGCGGCGGGATGTCTTCCCGGAACTGTCCGCTTTGGAGGGTCAGGTGCTCCGAGACGTCGAGCTGCTCGACTGTGCGACGCGAGACATGGCGAACGGCATGGTCGCGGTCGGCTTCGTCTTCCCGCGCGGCCGGTTCACCGTCTTCAACGCCTTGGACGAGAACGGGATCGAGTTCACCGAGCCGGATTCCTCCTACCGCAGGCATTCCCTGGCGGGCTGAAAACCGGGTGCGGCGGCCGTCGATCTTGGTCGATACTTCCCGGCATGTCCCGGATCAAACTGGCCGAAGCGCTCGCGCTGCGCGCCGACGCGACCAAAAAGGTGGAGGCACTGCGCTCCCGGATCGTCGACAACGCGCGGCACCAGGAGGGCGAGGAACCGTCGGAAGACGCGTCCGCCCTGCTCGTCGAAGCCGAAACCGCGCTGGACGAACTGGAATCGCTGATCCGGCGGATCAACCGGACCAACGCCGCGACCCCGCTCGGGGAGGGCACGATCACCGACGCGATCGCGCGCCGCGACGTCCTCCGGCTCCGGCACGGCGTCCTCACCGCGGCCGCCGACGCCGCGGCGGGCCGCAACCAGGGTGGCTACGGCCGTCAGCTCCGGTCGGAGCTGCGGTACCTCTCCGCGCTCCCGGTCGCGGAGCTGCGGTCGCGCGCGGACCGGGTCGCGGGGGAGATCCGGACGGTCGACGTCGAGATCCAGCGCACCAACTGGGAGACCGATCTCCTGGACTGAACGTGGGAAGCAGGTAGCCCTCCGGGAAGCGGGCACAAGCCGAGGGCCGGCGGTACTCCGGCCCACCTCCTGGTACGTGGCGGGCAGCGTGGGGTTCGACTCCCCGATCACGACTCCGCCCAGCACCACGCACAGGTGACGGCGCAAGCGGCACAGTTCATCACCACGTGCCGGTCCCGGAAGGCGAGGGCGGGTACGGGGTCTTTCCACGCGCATTCCCGGTGGGGCAGTGGTGTTCCCGACACTGTTCACCCCGTCGAGGCATGGGCGGAGCTGATCGACTCTGTGCCAAGGTGAAGAGCGGAACAACCCAAGAGCCCAGGTGGTGACCCCGGATGGCACTGAAGATCGGTTACAAGGCGTCGGCCGAGCAGTTCGGCCCGCGCGACCTCGTCGAGTACTCCGTGCTCGCCGAGCAGGTCGGGCTGGACAGCGTGATGGTCAGCGACCATTTCCAGCCCTGGCGGCACCAGGGCGGGCACGCGCCGTTCTCCTTCGCGTGGATGGCGGCGGTCGGTGAGCGCACCGAGCGGGTCGTGCTCGGCACCAGCGTGCTGACGGCGACCTTCCGGTACAACCCGGCCGTGGTGGCACAGGCGTTCGGCACCCTCGGCAGCCTGTACCCGGGCCGGGTGCTGCTCGGTGTCGGCAGCGGTGAGGCCCTCAACGAGGTCGCGGTCGCCCGCATCGAGTGGCCGGCGTTCAAGGAGCGGTTCGCGCGGCTGCGCGAGGCGATCGAGCTGATGCGCAAGCTGTGGTCCGAGGAGCGCGTCACGTTCGAGGGCGAGTACTTCCAGACCACCGACGCCACCGTGTACGACCGCCCCGAGGGCGGCGTGCCGATCTACATCGCGGCCGGTGGCCCGGTGATGGCGAAGTACGTCGGCAAGCAGGGTGACGGCTTCATCTGCACCAGCGGCAAGGGGATGGAGCTCTACACCGAGAAGCTGCTGCCCGCGGTCGCGGAAGGCGCGGAGCAGGTGGGCCGGAGCACCGGCGACATCGACAAGATGATCGAGATCAAGCTGTCCTACGACCCGGATCCGGCGCAGGCGCTGGAGAACACCCGGTTCTGGGCGCCGCTGTCGCTGACGCCGGAGCAGAAGGCCGGTATCGAGGACCCGGCGGAGATGGAGAAGGCCGCGGACGCGCTGCCGATCGAACAGGTCGCCCGCCGCTGGATCGTCACTTCCGACCCGGCGGACGCCGTCGAGCAGATCAAGCCGTACGTCGAGGCGGGCTTCAACCACCTCGTCTTCCACGGTCCCGGCCACGACCAGGAACGGTTCCTGCGCTCGTTCTCCGAACAGGTCGTCCCGGGGCTCCGCGAACTCGGCTGACCCGGCGCGGATGGCGGCATCGCGCGGACGGTGCCGCCATGGGTCGGTCAGGACTCGGTGACGAGCTTGCCGATCTCCTGGTCGAAGTCGAACCATTCCGGCTCGGAGCCGGCGGGCACGACGTCGTAGGTGCGGTCGAGGAACTCGGCCAGCTCCTGCGCCGGGGCCTCGAGGACCGCGCAGCCGTCGGGCGCGCTGAGCGCGAAGATCACGATCGAGGTGTCGTCGGCCGGGCTGATGATCACGTCGCCCTCACCCGATGGGGTGAGGAGACCGTCCGCGAGGAGATCACGGCCGAACATCCAGCGCACCGTCCCGCCGCCCGAGTGGTAGGCCACCACGACGGCGTAGGGGTCTTCGGGGTCGTATTCGAGATCGGCCCGCACGGGGAGCGGGTCCGCACCGAAAGTGCGCAAGCCGAAGACGATCGTCCCCCGGATGAGGTCGCTTTCCCTGTCCAATGCTTCAGCCCCTTACGTTCGGTTGCTGTTGATCTTCAGCTATGGATAACGCAATGTGAAGCCTTTTCGTGACCCGAGTTGACAAGGTTCACACGTTCGGCTGAGAGCTGGGTCTCACGTGCTCACGCACCGTCTTCGACGCGCACGTGCGGTGAGCAAGCGAAAAAGGCGATCAGCCGTGCAAAAGAAAGTGACTTCGCACGTGCATATTCCGATGAAGGAAATATGGGCAGCCATTTGGCGGAGTGAATCCGTATTGTTGGCGGTTTAACATCAGCACGCGTCGTTCAAATGTTTCCAGGAGACCGGCGTGGCTCCGTCCTGGACCTCGGCGAGCTTGGTCGTTGCGGATAGGGAGGAGCGGTAATGGGTGTACGAATCACCGTCGTCATTCCCCGGGACGGCCTCACTCGGCGTGACGCGGGCTGTTGGCTCCGGGGCTGCGCCGGCCGTACCCCGCGTCCAGGGGCGTCGCCGTGATCGACCGGCTCCCGATGCGCGTCGGGCAGGCCGACATCGACCGGCTGGAAGGCGTCATAGCCGCGCTCCGGGCGCGCGACTACCGGGAAGGCGGCGGATCCTGTCGGGAGCTGCTGCGCGTGCTGGAGCCCTACGGTGCCGCGCTGCGGCGCGGGATGATGCCCGACCCGCTGGCCCGGCGGCTGGCCGGGGTGGTCGCGGATCTGCACAACCTGAAGGGCTGGACGGAATTCGACTCTGGCCGCCCCGTACGGGCGGAGCGGCACTTCCGCCGCGCGCTCGACCTCGCGACGGAGGCGGGCGACGACGACCTCCTCGCCAACATCCGCTACCGGCTCGGCCGGATGTACCTGCATCACCGGTCGCCTTCGGAGGCGCTCGAACAGTTCGGCCAGGGACAGGTCGCGGCACGCCGCGCCGGACGGCCGCTGTCGCAGGCGATCCTGTCGGCGAACGAGGCATGGGCCTACGCGCTGCTCGGTGACGTCCGCCAGGCGCTCGACAAGATTTCCCTTGCCCCGGAACAATTCGCGGATTCCGCCGGCGACACCGTCCCGTCTTGGTCCGCCTTCTTCACGGCCACCGACCTGGCGGCGATGATCGGCACGGTCCGCACCGAACTCGCCAGGCTCGTCGACGTCCGCCACAGCCGGAAGGCCATTCCGGCGCTCACCGAAGCCATCGACGGCTACGGGCCGGACATGCTGCGCAGCCGGTCGCTGACGATGATCTGGCTCGCGGTCGACCACGCGCTGGAGGGTGATCTCGACCGGGCGGCGGAGGTCGGTCTCGCCGCGATGGACCTCGCGGACGGAATCCGTTCCGCGCGGACACGAGATCGTTTACGGCCACTCTCGGAAAGCGTGCGGAAGCGGGTGGGCGACATTAACGCGCGAGATATCCTTGACCGGATCGCAACATTCCGCGCCAGTGCCTGAGCGCGGTGGGAATGGGTGGAGGAATGACCGGATCAATTTCACCGGGCGTAGGCTCGCGGGCATGAAACGGACTTCGTTCGCGCAGTGGCCGTGTTCGATCGCGCGCACCATGGACCTGCTCGGCGACTGGTGGACGCCGCTGGTCCTGCGGGAGGCGTTCTACGGGATCCGCAGGTTCGACGAGTTCCAGCAGCAGCTCGGCATCGCGCGGAACACCCTCGCCGACCGGCTGCGCCGCCTGGTCGCGGAGGGGTTGCTGGAAAAGCGCGCCTACCAGGCCGACCCCGTCCGTTACGACTACGTGCTGACCGAGAAGGGCTCGGACTTCTACGGGGTGCTCGCCGCCATGTCGCGCTGGGGCGACCGCTGGCTCTCCGGCGACGACGGGCCGCCGATCACCCTCCACCACGAGACCTGCGGGCACGACACCCACGCGGAGGTCGTCTGCGCGCACTGCGCCCGGCCGCTTACCGCGGAGAACACCAGGGCGCGGCTCGGCGCGGGCTATCCGCCGAAGCTCGCGAGCCGGCCCGACGTCGTACGGAGATTCGCCGCGCAGGAGGGTTTGACAACGTAAGTCCATCTACGCAACTATCGAGGTCACAGGCATGGAAGGGTGACCACGATGGAGTGGACGGGCGCCAAGTACGCCGACGGGCCGACGGTCGAGGTGCAGGCGTGGGTGGACGCAGCGCCCGAGCGGGTCTGGTCGATCGTGTCCGATGTGCGCCTGATGCCGGAAATGAGCGAGGAAGTCCAAGCGGTCGAGTGGTGCGATGGCGCGGAGGACGCGCCCGCGGTCGGCAGGCGGTTCGTCGGCCACAGCAAGCACGACGCGTTCGGCGAATGGGAGACGACGTCGTATGTCGTCGAATGCGAGGCGCCGCGTGTCTTCGCGTGGGCGGTGCAGGATCCTGAGACGCCGACCGCGGTGTGGCGGTTCACGCTGGAGCCCGAGAACGGCGGGACGAAGCTCCGGCAGTGGATGCGGATCGGGCCGGGGCGGTCGGGTCTCTCGCTGGCCATCGACCGGATGCCGGACAAGGAGGAGAAGATCGTCTTCGTCCGGCTGCGCGAGTTCGAGAACGCGATGACCGGGACCCTCGCCGCGATCAAGGAGCGCGCCGAGGCGGGCGGCGCCTGATGCGGACGGCGACCACGGTCGAGGCGTCTCGCGGCTGGCGGGAGACGCTGGATTTCGTGCTGGAGGCCGAAAAGCTCGGTCTCGACGAATGCTGGGTCGCCGAGGCGTGGGGTTCGGACGCACCGTCCGTGCTCGGCTATCTCGCGGCGCGGACCGAGCGGATCCGGCTCGGCTCGGGCATCATCCAGCTCGGCACCCGGACCCCGGTGGCGATCGCGCAGGCCGCGCTGACCCTCTCGGAGCTCTCCGGCGGCCGGTTCGCCCTCGGGCTCGGCGCGTCCGGGCCGCAGGTGATCGAGGGACTCCACGGAGTCCCGTTCGCCCGGCCGCTGACGCGGATGCGGGAAACGGTCGCGATCATCCGCCAGGCGTTCGCGGGGGAGAAGATCTCGTTCTCCGGCAAGGAATTCGAGATCCCGCTGCCGGGTGAGAGCAGGCCGATGCGGCTGTCGAGCGCGCCGAATCCGGAGATCCCGATTCATCTGGCCACGCTCTCGCCGAAGCTGCTGGAACTGACCGGCGAGATCGCGGACGGCTGGCTGGGCACCAGTTTCGTCCCGGAGGGAGCGCAGGCCTACTTCTCGCATCTCGACGCCGGCCTGGCGAAAGCGGGCCGATCGCGGGCGGACCTCGAAGTCTGCCAGGGTGCCGAGGTCGCCTTCGCCGCGGACGAGGACGAGCTGCGCGGGATGGTCGCGGCCCGCAAGGCCGAACTCGCGTTCAGTCTCGGCGGGATGGGTTCGGCGAAGACGAACTTCTACAACAACGCCTACAGCAGGCAGGGCTGGGCCGAGTCGGCCGCGGCGGTGCGGGAACGCTGGCAGGCGGGCGACCGGGAGGGCGCCGCCGCACTGGTGACCGACGAGATGGTGCTCGGCACGACGCTGATCGGCACCGAACCGATGGTCGCCGAACGCCTGCGCGTGTGGCGGGACGCCGGGGTCGACACGGTCCGGCTGTACCCGGCGGGGGAGACGGTCGCCGACCGGCTCGCCACCCTCGGCCGCGCGCTGGACCTGGTCCGCGCGCTGGGCTGAATGTCCGCGCCGGTTGAGGTGACCGGCCGAGCGCGGCGGGTCCCGCCTGCTCCAAGCGGGTAGAACTTGTTTCACTTTCGTCGTCGGCTGGAGAACATGACCTCGCTCGATCCCCACGCGAGGAGGATTCATGGGTCCCGATCCCGGTCTGTCCCGGCGCCAGGTCCTGCTCGGCACCGGGCTCGCGCTCGCTTCGGGACTGCCGTTCGCCGGGACGGCTTCGGCTGCGTCCGGAGTTCTCGGTGAGTACGACGTCGTCGTGGTCGGGGCGGGCGCGGCGGGGATGACCGCCGCGTTGACCGCGGCGAAACGCGGCCTCAGCTGCGTGGTGCTGGAGAAGGCGGCGAAGTTCGGTGGTTCGGCCGCCCGGTCCGGGGCGGGGATCTGGATTCCGTGCAACTCGGTGCTGGCCGAGGCCGGCGTCCGCGACACCCCGGAACAGGCCGCACGGTACTTGGCCGCCGTGGTCGGCCCGTCGATCCCCGCCTCGCGACAACAGGCCTTCCTCGCCAACGGCCCGGCGATGCTGTCGTTCGTGATGGCCAACAGCCCGCTGCGGTTCCGCTGGATGGAGGGCTACAGCGACTACTACCCGGAATTGCCCGGCGGGATGCCCGGTGGCCGCTCGATCGAACCCGACCAGCTCGACGGGAACGTCCTCGGTGCCGAACTGGCCAATCTGAACCCGCCCTACCTCGCCACGCCCGCGGGCATGGTCGTCTTCAGTGCCGACTACAAATGGCTCGCGCTGGCCGCGGTCAACCCGAAAGGTGCCGCGGTGGCGGCCGCCTGCCTGGCGCGCGGAACGGCCGCCGCCCTCGCCGGGCAGAAACCGCTCACCATGGGCCAGTCGCTGGCCGCGGGGCTGCGCGCCGGGTTGCAGCGCGCCGGGGTCCCGGTCTGGCTGAACACGCCGCTGACCGACCTCGTCGTCGAGAACGGGAAGGTCACCGGGGTGGCAGTCGCGGCGGGCGTGGTGAAAGCGCGGCGCGGCGTCATCGTCGGCTCCGGTGGGTTCGAGCACAACGCCGCCATGCGGGCGGAATACCAGCGCCAGCCCATCGGTACACAATGGACTGTCGGGGCCCGGTCGAACACCGGGGACGGGATCCTGGCGGGAAAGCGGGCCGGAGCGGCACTGGACCTGATGGACGACGCCTGGTGGGGTCCGGCGATCCCGCTCCCCGGCGAGCCGTACTTCTGCCTCGCCGAGCGGACCCTGCCCGGCGGGCTGATGGTGGACGCGGCGGGCAAGCGGTTCGTCAACGAAGCGGCGCCCTACAGCGACGTCGTGCACACGATGTACGACCGGAACCCGACGTCGCCGACGATTCCCGCGTGGCTGGTCGTCGATCAGCACTACCGCAACCGGTACCTCTTCCGCGACGTCGCGCCGCTGTTGCCGTTTCCCGGCGAGTGGTATTCGTCGGGAGCGGTCAAGAAGGCGTGGACCGTGGAGTCGCTCGGCAGCGCGATCGGTGTCCCGCCGCAGTCGTTGCGCGCCACGGTCACCCGGTTCAACGGCCAGGCACTGTCCGGTGTGGACAGTGACTTCCGCCGGGGCGCCAGCGCTTACGACCACTACTACACCGATCCGTACGTCCAGCCGAACTCGTGCCTCGCGCCGCTCTGGGAGCCGCCCTTCTACGCCTTCAAGATCGTCCCGGGCGACCTCGGTACCAAGGGCGGGATGCGCACCGACGCGCGGGCGCGGGTCCTGCGGGCGGACGGCTCGGTGATCCCGGGCCTGTACGCCGCCGGGAACGCCAGCGCGGCGGTGATGGGCAACAGTTACGCGGGGGCGGGGTCGACGATCGGTCCGGCGATGACCTTCGGGTACGTCGCGGCGAACGATCTCGCGGATCAGCCCGGCTGAGCCACGAGGGCACGGTCGGCGAGCTTGAGCCGTGAAACGGCGATGACGAGCACGAAAGCGGCGAGCGCGGCGACGGTCCGGACGACGTTGTAGGTCTCCCACTGATCGAGGATCGCCGCGTGGTCGGCCGGCGCGGAGGTGACCGCCCAGACCTTGATCCGGCCGTTGATGGGCACGTTCCCGAAGCGGGTGACCAGGAACGACGTCACCGCCAGGACCGCGGCGGCGCCGGCCAGCTGTCGTGCCCGCCCTCGGCTGAGGAAGGCGAGCGCGAGGGAACTGATCGCCGCGAGGCCCATCGCGGTCTGCATGACGACGCCGTTCCGTTGCATCAGCGCGGAGTGGAAGGTCAGCCGCACGTCGAGCGGGACGACGTCGAACGTGGCGGCGACGTTGACCATGCCGTAGCCGAACGCCCCCGCGAGCAGTCCTGTCGACAGGAGGGCGATACCGGTTACGAACCCTATCTTTGACATGCTGTCAAACATAGCGGGCTGGGCTAAGGTTGACAACATGTCTGAGGTAGCCGAGGGGCGGCAGAGGCGTCGGCGGACCGACGCCGACCGCAGTGTCGCTTCGATCCTCGCCGCGGCCAAGGAAGTCCTCGGCACGCAAGCCCACGCGAGCGTCGAGGACATCGCGAGAGCGGCCGGGGTGAGCAGGCAGACCGTCTACGCGCACTTCAAGACCCGCGAGGCGCTCCTGAGCGCGGTGATCGACGCGGTGTCCGAGGAGGCCGCGAACGAGATGGCCGCCGCGCGGCTCGACGAGGGGCCCGCGGCCGACGCCATGCTGCGCCTGCTCGACGTCGGCTGGCAGATGTTCCGGCGCTACCCGCGGCTGCCCGCCGGCGCCGCCGAAGAGAACGACCCCGAAGCCGACCGGGAACGTCATTCGGCGGTGTCCGATCATCTGGACCGGTTGCTCACCCGGGGCAAGGAGTCGGGCGAGTTCGACCAGCGGCTCGCGAATCCCTGGCTCGTCAGCGCGATCGTGGCGCTCGGCCACGCCGCCGGACAGGCGGTGGACGCGAAGCAGCTGACGCTCGAAGGCGGCGTCGACGCGCTCGCCGAAAGTGTGCTGCGGCTCTGTGGTGCCGCTCGGCGGGACTGACGGACACGGAACGCCCCGAAGCGCTCACGGCCGGTTCCGCACCCGTTAAGGTGGGGCGTTCGCGTGGCATCAAGGGCTGGGGGGTCCGCCATGATCATCAAACGTGCCTATCACCACGGGGATCTTCGTCGTGCGCTCGTCCTCGCCGCACGGGAGCTCCTCGTCGAACGAGGTCCGGAGGGGGTGAGTCTGCGCGCAGCGGTCGCGAAGGTGGGTGCGTCCACCGCGGCGCCGTACCGGCATTTCCGCGACAAGGACGCGCTGCTGGTGGCGGTCGCGCTGGAGGGACACGCCGAAGTGCAAGGCCGGCTGCGGGACTGCGGCGCCGGGACGGTGACCGCGCTCGGCCGGTCCTACCTCGGCTTCGCCCTGGAACATCCCGCGCTGTACCGCTTGATGGCGGGCGCCGGCATCGGTGACCGGGCCGCGTATCCGGAACTGGCCGAGGCCCACCGGGCGACCTGTGCGCTGCTGGCCGACCGGGTGGGGGAGCGGAACGATCCGGGCGGTTTCGCCGTCACGCTCTGGTGCCTGCTCCACGGGCTGGCGACGCTCGTGATCGACGGTCACGTCGAGCGGGAGGCCGCGGTCGCCGAAGTGGAGCGCAGCCTCGGGCTCTTGGTCCATTAGGCGAGGGGGTGTGTGGAAATAGGGACGTTGAACGTCTCTATTTCCACACACCCCTTAACCCACGACCCCGGTTCAGCCGATGGACGGGATGAAGGTCGGCAGCCGCCGGACCTTCGTGTCCTGTTCGAAGGCGTAAGCGATCGCCAGCAGCGACGGTTCGCTGAACCGCCCGCCCATGATCGACAAACCCAGCGGCAACGGTCCGGCGTACGCCATCGGCACGGTCATGTTGGCGTAGCCCGACACGGCCGCCGGTCCGGACGAGTCGATCAGCAGCGCGCCGTCACCGACACCGAGCTGCGTCTTCCACGCGGCGTTGTTCGTCGGCGCCACGATCGCGTCCAGCTTCTCACCGCGCAGCGTCTCGTCGAGGCCCCGCCGGGCGGCGCTCGTCGCGGCTTCCCGCATCGCGCGGTACGCCGGATCGTTGAGATCGCCGGTGGTCGCCTGGGACCGGTCCCACAGGTTGTGCGTCCAGTACGGCATTTCGATCGCCGCGTTGTCCAGGTTGTACTGGATCAGCCCGGCCAGGTCGGCGGGGTGCTTGCCGCCGGTGGAGGCGAGGTAGGCGTTGATGTCGTGCTTGAACTCGGTCCGGATCGCCGGGAACTCGTTGGCCGCGATGACGTCCAGATAGGGGATGGTGATCTCGACCGTGGTCGCGCCGAGCTTCCGGAGCCTGGTCAGCGCCTGGTCGAACGCCGCCTTCGTCGTCTCGTCCGGGGTGTAGACCTCGCGCCAGACGCCGATCCGCTTTCCGTGCAAAGCGTTGGGGCGCAGGAATCTCGTGTAGTCGTCGAGCGACTGGCGGGCGGCGTCGACGGTGATCGGGTCACGCCGGTCCGCCCCGTTCAGGGCCGCGAGCAGGATCGCGGCGTCGACCACGTTGCGCGCCATCGGGCCGGCCGTGTCCTGCTGTTTCGACACCGGCACGATCCCGCTGCGGCTGACGAGCCCGAGGCTCGGCTTGACCCCGACGATGCCGTTGGCGCCGGACGGGCAGCTGATCGAACCGTCCGTTTCGGTCCCGACGGCGACGGTCGCCAGATGCGCCGCGACGGCCACTCCCGAGCCGGACGAGGAGCCGCACGGGTTGCGGTCGAGGACGTAGGGGTTGGCGGTCTGCCCGGCGAGCGGGCTCCAGCCGTTCGACGAGCTGGTGGAGCGGTAACTCGACCATTCCGAAAGGTTGGCCTTGCCGAGGATGACCGCGCCGGCCTCGCGCAGGTTTTCGACCACTCCGGCGTCGCGGTAGGGGCGCGATTCCAGCAGCGCCGTCGAGCCCGCCGTGGTCGGCTGCCGGTCCGCGGTGTCGATGTTGTCCTTGAGCAGCACCGGAATCCCGTCCATGGGGCCCTTCGACCGGTGCCGGTGACGCCGCAGGTCACTCTCCGCGGCGAGCCGCAGCGCATCCGGGTTCGTGGTGAGCACCGCGTGGAGCGTCGGGTTGAGCTTGCGGATCCGCTGCAGGTAGAAGGCGGTCAGCTGGACCGAGGACAGCCGCCCGGAGCGCATCGCCCGCTGCAGATCGGGGATCGTCGCCCGCTCCAGGTCGATCCCGGCCACCACGGGGCGGCCGGAGGCCCCCGTGGCCGACGCCGGGACGGCCGTGGTGGCCGACGCGGCCGACACCATGACGAGAAACGCGGCGACGGCCACGCCCCGCTTTTTCCAGGAATGTCTTCTCAAGGAATTCCCTCCTTGTCCGAAAGAATTCCTGAACAGTACGTGCGCGGCTGAGGTTCGGAACCGCCGCGGAAAACGGAGAGGCGGTGATTTGATCGACGCGGGGACGCCGGTCCGGTAGGCGATCGGTCACGCAAACAGGCCTGCAGGCCCCGGTTTCGGCACTGTACGGCGCCGGTCGCGGACGCACGGTGAGACGATGATCGTGATTCCGTCGGAAATATTCCGCCTGATTTCGGCTCGGTCTCCGGTTTCGCGTTGATCGGGTTTTGTTCGCGGTTCGCCGATCATCCGGCCCGGTTCCGCCGTGCGCATTCGGCGAGCGCGGTGCCGAAGGAGCGCGCGGTGCCGGCCAGCCCGGCCACCGCCGAAACCGGGTCGCGGCGGGCGGGCAGGACGGCGGCGAGCGCCGCGCCGACCCGGCCGTCCGGGGTCCTGATGCCCACGGCCGCACAGCAGAGTCCGGCCGTGATCGTCTCCGATTCGGTCGCGTATCCGGCCTCGCGGATCTCCAGCGCGTCCGTGTCCGGTTCGGCGAGCGCCGGGTGATGGGCGGCGAGCAGGCGCCCGGCGGCGGTCCCCGGCGGAAGCGCGCGGCCCGGCCAGGCGGGGACGTCGTCGGCGGGCAGGACGGCGCCCGCGGCGACCAGCGCGCGACCCTCCCTCGGGACCACGAGCACCAGGCTCGCGCGCATCCGCGCCGACAGCGCCGGCAGCCGTTCCTTGGCCAGGTCACGGAGTTCGGGCTGCCAGAACCGCCCGAGGCGGAACACCCGCGACCCGATCCGGTAACCGCGGCCCGCTCGTTCGACCGCGCCCAGGTCGGCCAGCTGGTCGAGGAGCCGGTGCACGGTGGTCTTCGGCAGGCCGGTGGCCCGCACGAGCTGGGTCAGCCCGGCCTGCCCGCCGTGTTCGTCGAGTGCTTCGAGCAACGCGAACGCGCCTTCGAGCACGCCGCGTCCGCCGATGGTTTCCCGCATCGCCGCCCTTTCCCGGAACAAGGTCACACCGGAGAAGTAAAGTGCGCCCGCGGCGGGGCGGGATACGAACTTCCGGGCAGCCGATGGGGCGGGGTTCCGCTGAACGGTCCCGTGGGAGACGTGACCGACACCGCCCCGGAAACCACCCTGCCGGGTCCTGCCTCCCGGCGCGTTCCTGGCATGCTGGCAAGGTTCGCGCGAACGACAAAGCTCCAGGGGGACGTCGACAATGGAGGAGATCCGCCGCCTCGCCGACCGGTTCGAGCTCATCGAGCCCGTCGGTGGTGGCTCCATGGGCACCGTGTGGCGGGCGCGCGACGAGAACCTGGAGCGCACGGTCGCGATCAAGGAACTCCTTCTGCCGCACGGAGCCGGTGAGCAGAAGGCCGACGAGGCCAAGAACCGCGCGCTGCGCGAGGCGCGGATCGCCGCTCGGCTGGTGCATCCGCACGCCATCACCGTCTTCGGCGTGATCGACGAGCAGGACCGCCCGTGGATCATCATGGAGTACCTGCCCTCGACCAGTCTCGCGGACAAACTGCGTGAAGGGCCGATGGAGGTCGACGACGTCATCCGTCTCGGCATCCAGCTGTGCTCGGCGCTGGCGGCCGCGCACCGGGCGGGCATCGTCCACCGCGACATCAAGCCCGGCAACGTCCTGCTCGGCGAGGACGACACCGTCAAGATCACCGACTTCGGGATCTCGCGGGCGATGGGCGACGTCCAGCTCACCGCGACCGGCGAGATCTCCGGGACGCCGGCGTTCCTGGCGCCGGAGGTGGCCCGCGGCGAGGACGCCACGTCCGCCTCCGACGTGTTCTCGCTCGGCGCGACGCTGTACACCGCTCTCGAAGGCGGCACGCCGTACGGCACGGCCGAGAACCCGATCGCGTTGCTGTACCGCGCGTCGAGCGGCGAGATCACCCCGCCGGTCAGGTCGGGGATCCTGACGCCGCTGCTGAACCGGCTCCTCGACGTCCGGCCGGACAGCAGGCCGACGATGGCCGAGACCGAGCGTGAGCTGCGGGCGCTCGCGGCGGGGGAGCCGACGACGCTCGTCGCCGAGGAGCCGCCGCCGAAGGCGCGCAAGGGGATGCTGGTCGGCGTGATCGCGGTGTTCCTCGTGCTCGCGGCGGCCGCCGCCGCGGCCGTGGTGGTGGTGCTCAACCGCGACGAGGAGACCCCGTCCGGCCAGGCGCCGCCGCCGGTCTCCCAGTCGCAGTCCGCCGTCCCGACCTCGTCGGAGCCGGTTGCGCCGCCGCCTTCGCCGACTTCAGCGCCGCCCTCGACACCGCCGTCTTCGTCGTCTTCGTCCGCGCCACCTCCGGCACAGACGCCGGGGCAGGCGCTCGCGGCGTACTACGCGCTCATCCCGGGGAACCTCGAGGCCGGGTTCGCGACGCTGACCGACAACTTCAAGCAGAACAGGAACCAGAGCTTCGAGCGGTATTCGAACTACTGGAAGCAGTTCACCGCGGTGACCGTGTCGAACGTGACCGAATCCGGCAACACGGTGACGGCGACGCTCACCTACGTGCGGGCCTCCGGCGGGTCCACGACCGGCAGGGAGACCTTCGTCCTGGTCCAGCAGGGTGGCCGGTACCTCATCGACTCCCAGCGGGCAGGCTGAGTTTCCCGGCGAGGCGCCGAAGCCAGGCTTCGACCTCCTCGGGGGAGCGGTCCGGGAGGCCGAAGATCGTCTCGGTGACCCCGGCGGCCTCGAGCTTGGCCAGGTTCTCCGGATCGGGGCGGACCCCGAGCGCGGAGATCTCCGGTTCGCCGGAGCGGCCCTCTTCGCGCCAGATCTCGCGTAGCCGCCGGGCTTTGTCCTCGATGTCGGTGTCGCCCGGCGTGGTGAGCCAGCCGTCGGCCGATTTCGCGATCCAGCGGAACGTCTTCTCCGTCGCGCCCGCGCCGACGATCACCGGGATATGCGCTTGGGCCGGCTTCGGCCACGCCCAGCTGGCGCCGAACGAGACGAACTCGCCCGCGTACGAGGCTTCGTCCTGCGTCCAGAGCGCGCGCATCGCCTCCAGGTACTCGCGCAGGACCGTTCGCCGCTTGCCGCCGGGAACGCCGTGATCGGCCAGTTCGTCGACGTTCCAGCCGAAGCCGACGCCGAGGGTGACCCGCCCGGCCGAGAGGTGATCGAGGCTGGCGATCGTCTTCGCCAGCGTGATCGGATCGCTCTCGACCGGGAGGGCCACCGCCGTCGCGAGCCGGATCCGGGAGGTCACCGAGGCCGCGGTCGCCAGCGCGACCCACGGGTCCAGCGTCCGCAGGTAGCGGTCGTCGGGCAGCGACGAGTCACCGGTGCGCGGATGCGGAGCCTCCCGTTTGACCGGGATATGCGTGTGTTCGGGCACGTGGAAGGTGTCGAAGCCCGCCGCTTCGGCCGCCCGCGCGGCCGCCGCCGGCCTGATCCCCCGGTCACTGGTGAACAGCACTATCCCGTGTCTCACAGCCGCTCACGTTATTAGAACGTGTTTCAGTTCGCAACCGTGGCATGCAGTGTGACCGGCAACGAGTTCAGCCGCCAGGTGCCGGGGTCCGGGATCCGCAGCAGGCCGTCGGCGAGGGCGAGATCGGGGAATCTGCGCAGCAGTGCGGTGAGCGCGACCTCGACCTGAACCCTGGCCAAGGAAGCGCCGAGACAGAAGTGCGGCCCGTGGGCGAAGGCGAGGTGCCACGCCGGTCCCGCCGCGCGCCGGATGTCGAAGACGTCCGGGTCTCCGAAGGCCCGCGGGTCCCGGTTCACCGCCGCGATCGCGACGGTAACAGGTTCTCCTTCGGGGATGAGGACGTCGCCGATCCGGACGTCCGTGGTGGCGAACCGGGGGATCGTCAGCAGCTGCGGGCTCTGCCAGCGCATCACCTCCTCGACCGCGCCGGGCATGAGCGACGGGTCTTCGCGGAGCTCGGCCAGCTGCTCGGGGTGGGAGAGCAGGATTTCTACGGCGTTGGCGATGAGGTTGCCGGGCACCTGGCCGCCCAGTACGAGTTGCCAGACCAGGGCGACCAGTTCGGTTTCGCTGAGCCGGTCGCCGTCTTCGGCCTGGATCCGGAGCAGTTGCGAGACGACGTCCTCGCCCGCGTCCCGTTTCCGGTCCGCGATGGCGGCGAGCGCGCCCTCGACGATCCCGGGGACCGCTTTCGCGAGTCCCGCGCCGTCGCCTGCCGAAACCAGTGCGCCGTATTCGCGCCACCGCGGGCGGTCGGCCGCGGGGATGCCGACCAGTGCGCAGATCACGTCGACCGGGAGTGGCCGCGCGAAGGCGGTGACCAGGTCGATCCGGTCTTCCCCGGCGAGCTCGTCGAGGAGGTCGTCCACGAGCCGCTCGATCCCCGGGCGGAGCTCGGCGGCTTTGCGCGGAGTGAACGCCGGGGCGACGAGCCGCCGGAGCCGGAGGTGTTCCGGTCCCTCGACCTCCTGCATCGTCCGCATGTACGGGCGGCAGTGGTCGGGGATGTCCATGCGCTGGTAGCTGTTCGCGCTCAGGGCGAATCGCTGGTCGCTCAGCATCTTCCGCGCCTCTTCGTGGCGCAGCACCGCCCACATGGCGAACCCGGGTGCGCTGAGCTTGGCGATCGGGGAGCGCTCGCGGGCCGGTCCGTAGGCGGTGAACGGGTCGCGCAGGACTTCGGGGTCGGTCAAGAGGATCTCGGGAACTTCGGACAAAGCGGCTCTCCCAGTTCGGATGTTCAAATCAGATGTTCTCATCATCTGAATGGTCAAGGTATCTTGATCCGGGTCCGAGGGCAACGTGCCGGCAGACGGGAGGCCGATGGTCCGGCTGAGCAGGGCGGAGACGCAGGAGCGCAATCGCGCGAAGGTGCTGGCCGCCGCGCGTGACGAGTTCGCGGAGCAGGGCTTCCGGGATGCCAAGATCGACGTCATCGCCGAGCGGGCGGAACTCACCCGCGGCGCGGTCTACTCGAACTTCCCGGGAAAACGCGCGCTGTATTTCGCCGTCCTGGCCGAATTGGCCGAGCGGTCCGCGGGCGCGCCGCACGCGGCGCCCGGCGAGACGCTCGAGGACGCGCTGGGCGCTCTGGCCAGGGTGAGAGTGGCCGCGTTTCCGCTGAACGACGATCAGGCGGGCCTCGCGCGCGACCTGATGCCGGAGGTACTCGCGGACGAGCGGATCCGGCGGCCGTTCGCTCAGCTGGTGAAGCTCAACGGCCTGCTGCTGGGGCTCGCGCTGGAACGGCTCGATCCGCCGGAGCGGCCGCCAGGGTCGCCGATCCCGCGCCGGGTCCGGCTCGCGGAAACCGTGCTGACCACGCTGCACGGCGCCGGCCAGCTGGCGGCCGCCGCGCCGGGCCTCGTCGAACCCTTCGACGTCGTGAGCGCCTGCGAACGGCTGGCGGGGCTGGCCTTCAACGACTGGTGGGCGCCGCCGGTGATCGTGCCCGCGGCGCAGGCGGCCGACCGGCCGTGGTCACCGCCGGGGGCCGTCGACCTCGTGCGCGCCGAATCCTTCGTGCCGGCCGACGGCGTGGTCGTCGTCCTGGGCACGCATCGGCTGGGCGCCGCGGAAGAGGCCGTCCGGGCGCACGACGGCGATGTCACCGTCGTCGTCGTGACCAGCGAGCCCGCCGAGCTGGTGCCGCTGACCCGGCTGACCGTCGCGGAGGTGTGCGGCGGTCTGCGGCAGGCCTTCCCGGAGCCGGCTTGGCCGCGCCTGCGCGTGGTGTGCGACGTGACCGGGACACTGGCGGCGGCCGCGGGGGTGCTCGCGGTCAGCGACGAGACCGAGGTCGCGATCCGGGTCGACCGGGGCCGCGTCGTCGCCACGGCGGACGGGCGCGGCGCGGGACACGCCGTCTCGGGCGAAGTGTCCCGTGTGGACAGCGCCTAGACCGTGTCCGTGTGCCGGATCCGGTACACCTGCAGGCGAAGCCCGTAGTACTTGTCGGTTTCCCCGACCCAGACCATCCCGAGCCGTTTCGCGGTCGCGATGGCGCGGGTGTTGTTCGGCCGCGCGACGGCGAAGAGTTCGTCCGTGTCCTGGGTGAACGCCCAGCCGATCAGCGCGCGGGCGGCCTCGGAGGCGTACCCCTCGCCCCAGGCGTCCGGATGCAGCTGCCAGCTGATCTCCAGGTCCTCTTCGTACGGTGGCAGCAGGTGGATGCCCAGCCCGCCGACGACCACGCCGTCCTCCTTGCGCTGCACCGCCCATCTCCCGCGCGGCGGCACGAGATTCGGCTGCGCCTGTTGCCAGGCCTGCAGAACCGAACGCATGGCCGCGGCGTCGGTCACGCGGTCCATCGCCGGGGTCAGCCATCGGGTCACGTCGGTGGTGCCGTAGATCGCCAGCGCGGCTTCGGCGTCGTCCTCGGACCACTCACGGACGACGAGCCTTTCGGTGGTCAAGTCCATAACAGAACGTTACGCGCCCCGGCGCGGCCGTGGGGTGTCCGGATCATGACAACTCGGCAACCCGGCGTACCTTGGCGTCATGCGTGCCGACGCCTCGACGACCCCCGAACAGGCCTGCCCGATCGCCCCGGTGGTCGACCTCGTCTTCAGCCGCTGGACCACGCCGATCCTGTGGGCGCTCAACGAATTCGGCAGGCAGCGGTTCGTCGAACTCGAGCGGCGCATCGGTTCGATCACGCCGAAGGTGCTGACGCAACGGTTGCGGCAGCTGGAACGCGACGGCCTGCTCACCCGGACCTACCACGCCGAGGTGCCGCCCCGGGTCGAGTACGAGATCAGTGACCTCGGCCGGAGCCTGGCGCCGCTTTTCGCGACCCTGGCGGACTGGTCGACGGAGAACCTGCCGAAGGTGGAAGAGGCGCGGTCGGCCTACGACTCGGGTAGCTGAGCGGCTTTCCTGCCGGCGCCCTGAGCCTTCACCGCGCCCGGCCCGAGGGTTGCGAAAGCCACTTTCGCAACCTTCAACGTTGCGAACGTGGCTTTCGCAACGTCGGCCTTGGTCGGGCCCGGCGTCGGCCCTGGCGAACATGTCGCGAAAGCCACTTTCGAGACGTCTGGTGTCCCGAAAGTGGCTTTCGCGACGCCACCTCCGCCACCCTCGAGCCTTCATCGACGGGGCGGGGCACCCAAGACGCCCTCGGCTGGAACCGAGACCGCCACTTTCTTGACCGATCGGTCCAGATGCAGCTAAGCTCCTCTCGTGTCCCGGGTGAAGGAATTCGACGTCGACGCGGCCTGTGAAGCCGCGCTGGAACTGTTCTGGCGGCAGGGGTACGAGGCCACCTCGGTCAGTGACCTGGTCGCCGAGCTCGGCATCGGCAAGGCGAGCCTGTACGCCACGTTCGGCACCAAGCACGAGCTGTACCTGACGGCCCTGAACCGCTACATCGCCCGGGGCAACGAGCGGTTCGTCGAGGACTTCGCCGGCCCGGGGCCGGCGCTCGCGGGCGTGCGGCGGCTCATCGATCGGTATCTCGCCGAAATACTGGGGGAATCGGGGCGTAAAGGCTGTTTCGTGGTCAACGCCGCCATGGAGATGATGCCGAGGGATCCCGAGGTCGCGCGGGTGGTCGAGCGCAGCTGGGACGCGCTCGAGCTGGTTGTGCGGATGGCGTTGAGCCGCGCGAAGGCGCAGGGCGAACTGGACGCCGCCGCGGACCCGGAAGAGCTGGCCGGCTTCCTGCTCACCGTCCTGCAGGGAATGCGGGTGCTGAGCAAGGGGCCGGATCCCGCGGCGCGCGCCAAGGCGACGGCGAAGCAGGCCATCGCGGTGCTCGAAGCCGCTCGCAAACACTGATAATGGAACGATCGGACCAGAAAGTGGTAGCTACTGTGGGGAAGCGATTCAGCGGCAAGGTCGTCCTGGTCACCGGAGGAGGGTCCGGGATCGGCCGCGCCACGGCGGCGGCCTTCGCGCGCGAAGGCGCTCAGGTCGTCGTGTCCGGCCGGGACGGCGAGAAGCTACGCCAGACGGTGAAGGAGATCGAGGCCGACGGCGGAGCCGCCGACGCGGTGACCGCCGACGTGAGTACCGGCGCGGAAGTCGAGCGTCTCGTGGCCGAGACCGTGCGGCGGCACGGCAAACTCGACATCGCGTTCAACAACGCCGGTGTGCTCGGCAGTCCCGCGCCGACGGCGGATCTGGACGAAGACGACTTCGACGCCGTCGTGCGGACGAACCTCACGGGCACCTGGCTGTCGATGAAACACGAGATCGCCCAGATGCGGGCCGACGGCGGGGGAGTCATCGTCAACATGTCCTCGAACATCGGCTCGCACCACCGTCTGCCGGGGATGGCCGCCTACGCCGCTTCGAAGGCCGCCGTGGACGTGCTGACCCGCACCGCGGCACGCGACCACATCGCCGAGGGCATCCGGATCAACGCGGTCAGCCCCGGCGCCACCGACACCGGCATGTCGTTCCGGCCGGGTGAATCCGAGGCCGACCGCGCCGAGCGGCTCGGGTCGGTCATCCCGCTCGGCCGGATCGGCGCGGTCGAGGAGATCGCCGCGGCCGTGCTCTGGCTGGCTTCGGACGAGTCCGCGTACGTCGTGGGGCACGACATCGTCCTCGACGGCGGCGCCAGCGCCTGAGCCTCAGCGGCGCGAGGGCAGCAGTTCCTGCATCTTCGTCTTGATCCCCTGCGTCACCAGGTGCCAGGCGTCGGGCTCACCCTTCAGGACGGCTTCGGTCATGGCCTTCACCTGCTCGAACGTGGCGTGCGGCGGAATCGGCGGCACCTCGGGGTCGCAGCGGACGTCGAGCACGGTCGGTACGTCGGCCGAGAGCGCGACGTCCCACGCCTCGCCGAGCCGGGCGGGATCCTCGACGGCGATCCCGCCGAGGCCGACCTCCAGCGCGAAGTCCGAATAGGACACTTCCGGCAGGCTCTGCGACGGCTCGAACTTCGGCGAGCCGCCCATCGCCCGCAGTTCCCAGGTGACCTGGTTCAGGTCACCGTTGTGGAACACGCAGACGACGCAGCGCTGATCGGACCACAGTTCGCGGTAGCGGGCGATGGTCAGCAGTTCCGCCATCCCGTTCATCTGCATCGCGCCGTCGCCGACCAGTGCGATCACCGGCCGGTCGGGATTAGCGAATTTCGCGCCGATCGCGTACGGGACGCCGGAGCCCATCGTCGCGAGGGTGCCGGAGAGCGTGCCCCGCATACGGCCGCGCATCCGGAGATTCCTGGCATACCAGTTGGTGGCCGAACCGGAGTCGGCGGTGACGATGGCGTCTTCGGGGATCCGCTCGGACAGTTCGTGCACGATCCGCATCGGGTTGACCGGGTTCGCCTCCAGCATCGCCTGGCGGGTCAGGGTCTCCTGCCATTCGCCGACGTTCTTCTCGATCTTTTCGCGCCAGCCGCGGTCGGTTTTGCGCTCCAGCAACGGAATCAGCTGCTGCAGCGTGCCCTTCGCGTCGCCGAGGAGATTCACCTCGGTCGGATAGCGCAGGCCGAGGAACCGGGGATCGATGTCGATCTGGACCGCGCGGGCCTGGCCGAATTCCGGCAGGAACTGCGCGTACGGCATGTTCGAACCGACGATCAGGAACGTGTCGCAGTCCCGCATCATCTCGTACGTCGGCCGGGTGCCGAGCAGGCCGATGGAGCCGGTGACGTACGGCAGGTCGTCGGGCAGGACATCCTTGCCCAGTAACGCCTTCGCCACTCCGGCGCCGGTCAGTTCGGCGACCTCGCGCAACTCGGTGACGGCGTTACGCGCGCCCTGCCCGAGCAGGATCGCCACCTTCTCACCCGCGTTCAGCACCTCCGCGGCGCGGGCGACCTCTTCCGAGGGCGGGATGACACTGGCCCGCGGATGGTCGGGCGGGGACGACGGCACGTGCTTGAACTCGTGCTGCGGCGGCTGGTAGGTCTCCTCCTGCAGATCCGCCGGGATGATCACCGCCGTGGGCGCGCGCTGCGCGATGGCCGTGCGGAGGGCGCGGTCGAGCGCGTTCGGCAGCTGTTCCGGGACGTTCACCTCGACGAGGTATTCGCTCGCGACGTCCTTGAACAACGCCTGCAGGTCCACCTCCTGCTGGTAACTGCCGCCCATCGCGCTGCGCGCCGTCTGCCCGACGATCGCCACCACCGGCACGTGGTCGAGTTTGGCGTCGTAGAGGCCGTTGAGCAGGTGGATCGCCCCCGGGCCGGACGTCGCCATGCAGACACCGGGGCGTCCGCTCAGCTTCGCGTAGCCGACGGCCGCGAACGCCGCCATCTCCTCGTGCCGCGTCTGGACGAAACGGGGTTTGTTGCCCGCCGCACCGAACGCGCTCACCAGCCCGTTGATCCCGTCCCCGGGATAGGCGAAGACCTGCTCCACGTCCCATTCGCGCAGCCTGGTCAGAACATGGTCCGCAACGGTTTCGCTCATGGTCGCCGGATACCGCCGCCCTCCGGCGGCTAAACGTCCTCGAGGATCTTGGTGATCCCGGCGACGACGTCCGGATGCCCGAGCGGCAGCGGCGGCGGCACCCGGTTGTACGGCTCACCGGTGCTGTGGGGGAGCACGTCCACCGCGGTCCCGGCCGAACGCACCCGTTCGGCGAGGTCGGACGACTCGTCCGGCACCGGGTCGACCAGCAGGACATGGGACGCCGAGCCGGGGTGGCGTTCGGCCAGCCGCAGCGCGTCCACGGCCGCGTCGCCGGCGGCCACGACGTCGATCGGCGGGCCGCCGGGTTCCGCGTCACCGAGCACGTCTTCGGCCTGGCTGAGCGCGCCGTCCACCGGCAGCCGGCACCAGATGATCTGACGCTGGGCCGCGAGCGGGCGCCACGTCGCCGGGAGTTCGCCGTGTTTGCCCTCGCCCGCAGGGTCGAGCACCAGCAGCTTCGCCCCCTCGGAGCCGCCGTCGGTGACGACCGAGGGCCCTTCGGCGCGGACGGGATCGGATTCGGTGGTCATGGCGTCTCTCCTCTAGCAGTTCGTGCGGGGGAGTTCGGGGGAGTCCGTGTCCAGCGGCACCGAACCCGATCGTACGAGTCCTAATTGGACTGTCTGCCGCTTCGTCACCGCTTCGAGCGCCCAGTCGGTGGCGGTGCGCAGGCGGTTGCCCGGCATGGCCAGCAGGTGGTAGCCGCGGGTCACCGCCTTGGCCGCGAACCCGGAAAGCGGGATGTGCAAGGGATTCGCCGCGGCCCGGCGGGCGCCGAGGTCGACGACGAAGCCGAGGTCGTGGTGCCGGTAGGTGCCGTGCGAGCCGTGCCCGAGGGACGCGGCCACGTTCCGCCCGGCGAGTTTGCCCTGCCGTTCGGCGTGCTGGGCCGTCATCGGCGTGTATTCGCCGGGCCGGGTCAGATCGGGGACGGCCGCCGCGTCTCCGCACGCGTAGACGTCGCGCCGTCCCGGGACGTTCAGCTGCGCTGTCACGACGAGCCGTCCCTTGACCGTCTTCAGCCCCAGGTCCTCGATCAGCGGATCCGGCCGGACGCCGACGCACCACACCAGGGTGTGCGTGGGCACGGATTCACCGGTGGTCAGCTTGACGCCCTTTTCGCCGGCGTCGTCGATCGACGTCTTCATCAGTACCTCGACGCCGCGTTCGCGCAGCACCTGGTCCGCCGTGGCGCCGAGCCGCCGGTCGAGTTCCGGCAGGACCCGCTCGGCGACGTCGAGCAGCAGCCACCGGATCTTCTGGTCCTTCAGCTCGGGATGCCGGGCGGCGAGCGCGGCGGTGAACGCGGGCCCTTGCGCGGCGACCTCCGTGCCGGTGTAGCCGGCGCCGACCACGACGAACGTGCAGCGCGCGTCGCGTTCGGCCGGATCCTGGGCCGACGCGGCGAGTTCTATCTGCCGGGTGACGTGGTCCCGCAGGTAGAGGGCTTCGGGCAGGCCGCGGAAGCCGTGGGCGTACTCGGGCACACCGGGGATCGGCAGCAGCTTGTTGACGCTGCCCGCGGCGAGGACGAGACGGTCGTAGCCGAGGGAGTGTTCGCGGCCCTCGGGGTCGGTGTAGCTCACACTGCGGTCCTCGAAATCGACGGACTTGGCGGTGCCGAGCACCAGTCGCACACCGCGCAACGTGCCTGGGATGGACACCGAGATCCGCCGCGGTTCGAGGATCCCGGCGGCGACTTCGGGGAGCAGGGGGAGATAGAGGAAGTAGTCGGTCGGGTTCAGCACGACGACTTCCGTGTCGTCGCCGACCGACTTGAGGAGGGTCTTGGCCGCGTTGTAGCCGGCGAACCCGCCTCCGACGATCACCACGCGCATGGTCAGTCCTCCGTGGGCCAGTCGCCGGTCGCCTTGCGGTAGCCGACCGCGCCCGCCCGTTCGGTGGCGGCCTTCACCGCGCCGAAGATCGCGCCCTGCGCGGCGGCCGCGACGATCACCTGGGTCCAGGTGAAGTCCCGGTCGGTGGCGTCCGGCGCCTCTTCTTCGCCGCTCACGCGTTTCCAGATCTGCTTGAACGCGATGCCGGCGAGCACGCCGCCCGCGGCGCTCACGACCATGCTGAGCGGCTTGTAGAGAACCTTGTTCACGATGAAGACCTCTTTCGCATGATCAGCCGGATGGTGACGAACAACGCCAGGAGCCCGGCGAAGATCGGCACGGGGTTCGCGCGGACGACTTCGGTGCCCTGACGGAACTTCTGCGCCGCGGGCTCGGAGACCTTCTCGGAGATCTTGGCGCTCGCCTCGTCGACCTTGGCGTCGAGGTTGTCGTTGACCCTCGCCTTGACGTCCATCTTCTTGCCCAGCGCGTCGAGGGTCTCGGTGAGTTCCTCCCGCGTCACGTCGCGATCGGCGCGGGCCTCTTCGGCGTTCTTGGGGAAATCGGTCATGACCGCACTCCTTGCTTGACGGTGTCGACGTCCTCACGGACACCTTCGATGGCCTCTTCCGGCACCGGCGGGGTCGCGCTGGAGACCTCCTTCTTGCCGACGACGGCCGAAAGGCCGGCGATCAGCAGCAGGGCCGCGCCCGTCACCACGGCCGCCAGCCAGGCGGGCATCACCAGCGCGAGCGCCAGCACCACCGCGGCGATCAGGGTGGCCAGCCCGAAAAGCGCGAAAACACCGGCGGCGCCGAACAATCCGGCACCGAAGCCCATCTTCTTCCCTTTACGCTGCAACTCGAACACGGCCAGCCGCATCTCGTCGCGGACGAGGTGTTTGACCTCGTCGCTGAGATCGGAAACCAGTTCGCCGACCGACTTCTCTTCCGCCGGCTTCCGGTGGGTCTCTTCGATCATGGGGCACCTCCTCGGAGCGTTCTGCCCGCCGGGTACCCGGCGACCCGGCCGGTCAATCACAGCGTGTTTCGCCCCGCTGACCGCCGGGTAGCCGGAGAGTGCCGGCTCGAAAAGCACCCAACCGAAGAGGAGGATGCATGAGCACGATCACCGAAATGGTGGACGTCGAAGTCCCGGTGAAGACCGCGTACAACCAGTGGACTCAGTTCGAGAGCTTCCCGCAGTTCATGGAAGGTGTCGAGGAGATCCGCCAGATCGACGCGACCCACACCCACTGGGTGACCAAATTCGGTGGGGTGAGCCGGGAATTCGACGCGACGATCACCGAACAACATCCCGACGAGCGCGTCGCGTGGACGTCGGACTCCGGTCCCGACCACGCGGGCGTCATCACGTTCCATCGCTTGAGCGACAACAAGACCCGTGTCACGGCGCAGATGGAGATCGATCCGGAAGGCTTCGCCGAGAACGTCGCCGACAAGCTCGGCGTGCTCGACCGCCGGATCAAGGGCGACATGAAGCGCTTCAAGGAGTTCATCGAGAGCCGCGGCCACGAGTCCGGCGCCTGGCGCGGTGACGTGGACCGCCCCGGCAGCTGACCGGTGACCCGGAACCTCCCCTGGAAGACGGCGTTTTCCCGGGGGAGGTCCCGGGTATCCCTTGGGGTGAGGTCCATTACGAAGGGAGCGTTCCGGCATGACTACCAACGCATACGTGGCCTTCCTCGTCATCGGGGTGGCACTGGTCATGCTCGACGGTCTGATCATCTACCAGAGCGGTAAGCGCTACCTGCGGGGCTCCCACGGCGATCCGGCCGCGGGCGCTTCCATGACGTGGCTCGTCACGGTGCTGTTCCATCTCGCGACGCTGGGCGTCCTGGCGCTGCTGTCGACCGTCGACATCGGGGGCAGCGACCTTCCTGGTGTGGTGGGCAGGCTGGGTGTCCTGCTTCTGGTGCTGGCCGTCGCCCACGCGATCACGCTCAGCGTGCTCTCGCGGATCCGTGGTGAGCAGGAGGCCGAAGCGGTCATCAACCGCCCGAGGCGTGTCGAGCCCGAGCAACAGGGCACGACGGTGACACCGGTGCCCGGGCAAGACGGTCGTTACCCGGCCGCGAGCCCGTCCATCGAACAGCGGGCGCCGTACACGACACCGTAAGAAATCGAGTGCTGGCAGGAGGTTTCGCCGTGCACGAGATCGATGACGAACTATGGGACGAGTTCCATCGCGTGGTCAACATGACCTCGCGGGAACTGGCCGATTGGCTGCGCACGCGGTCGGCCGACGACGAGGACGAAGCCCTGCCGGACCAGGCGGGTACGCCGACCGGACGGCATGTGCTGGGCATCCTCGGCAAGCGCAGGACCGACCTCACCGCCGAGGACGAACGGGTGATGCGCTCGGTCGTCCGGCGGGTCGGGGACGAGCGGCGTGACGACCTCGAACCGGTCGCGGGCGAGGCGCACTGGCGGCACAAGCTGATGTCGATGGGGCACGATCCGCTGAAACCCGTGTGACCGAAGTACGTGAAGGGCCCCCTTCACCGCGCTGGACGCGGTGAAGGGGGCCCTTCACGTACCTCTGGGCCTGTGTCCGAACGCGTAACTCGCGTGATTACAGGCGTAACTCGCGTGATTGAGGCGGTATGTGAGAGTTACGCCTTCAATCACGCGAGTTACGCGTTCGATCACGCGAGTTACGCCTCGGGGCCTGCCGCTATTCCGAGAGTTTTCCGCGCAGCTGGTCCAGCGTCTGCGACAGGAGACGCGAAACGTGCATCTGCGAGATGCCGATCCGTTCCGCGATCTGCGTCTGGGTGTAACCCCCGAAGAAGCGCATCACGAGGATCGCGCGTTCCCGCTTCGGGAGCTCCCGCAGGAGCGGTTGCAGCGCCTCGTGGTTCTCCACCAACGCCATCTCGTGGTCTTCCTCGCCGATCGTGTCGGCGAGCGAGAGGGCTTCGGTGGCGTTGTCGTGGACCGGTTTGTCGACCGACAACGTCTGGTACGCCTGGCCGGCGAGCAGTCCTTCCCGCACCTCGTTGACTTCGAGCCCGAGGTGTTCGGCGAGCTCGGTCGGCGTCGGCGCGCGGCCGAGCCGCTGGGACAGCGCGGCCGTGCCCTGGCTGAGCGAGACGTGGAGTTCCTTGAGCCGCCTCGGTACCCGGACCGACCAGCCGGTGTCCCGGAAATGCCGCCGGACCTCGCCCATGATCGTGGGCACGGCGAACGAGAGGAAGTCGTGCCCGCGGCCGGGATCGAATCGGTCGACCGCGTTGATCAGGCCGATCCGCGCCACCTGGACCAGGTCTTCGCGAGGCTCACCCCGTCCGGAGAACCTGGTGGCGATGTGCTCGGCCAGCGGCAGGAGTTCGGTGACTAGGCGGGCACGCAGCTCCCGGCGGGCCCGCGAATCCTCCGGCAGGGAGGACATCTCCTCGAAGAGCGGTTCGCACTGGGCGTAGTCGTCCGCCTGCCGGGTGAGAGTCTTGCGCTCCCCACTCACCCGTCGCTCGTTCCCGGGGCCAACACGAGATCGATCGTCGTCGTGCCCCCTGTTTCGCCGGGAATCGGCTCGCACCGTGCCCGCACCGAGTGGGTCAGCGTCGTCAGGACGTGCCAGCCGAACGTCGTCTCGCTCGGCAGGAAAGGCCGGTTCGTCCGCGTCGAGATCGAGACGGCGATCCCTTCCGGTATCTCGTGAAAGACACAACAAAGAACGGCTCCCAGTTCAGCGGGCTGGACTAGTTGGGAACAGGCTTCGTCGACGGCCATCTTCGCGTCTGAAATGGCGTCCAAGCCGAAGTCCGCACGGGCCACCACACCATGGGTGAGCGTGCGGACGAGAGGTATCTGCTCCGCTTCGGCGGGAAGGCGGAGTTCGACCCGGTCGGACAGACCGTCCGACTGAGACCGGGTCTGGGGGGTGAGGCCGCCCCGTCCGTGTGCATCCATTACGAAACCCATCCGTCCGTGGCCGTGGGGTGACCGCGACGGTGCTCCGCCGCGTGACGCGTGATCAACGGCCCAGGGCTCGCTGAAGCTCCTTTTTGGACATCTTCGACCTGCCCTCGACGTTGCGTTGTTTCGCTTCGTTGTAGAGCTGGTCCTTGGTCGGGCCGTTCGGGCCCAGCCGATTCCCCGACCGCTTGCCACCCCGCCGCTGAGGGGACATGTCCTCGAGGGACGTGCGGCTCGCTTCGCGCGACTCGCCGGCCTGCGCGCGGTTCTTGTTGACCGTGCGGGCCGCGATCTCCTCGGCGCGGTCGGTGCTCGCGCCCCGCTCCTTCGCCGAGTCCTTGATGTGTTCGTACTGACGTTCTCGTTTGTCGCTCCAAGCCTGCTGCGGCATCGCGGCTCCTTCCTTTCCCCGGTCAGGTACCCCGTTCGATTCGCCGGATAAACGTCCGGTTGAGCCCGGGACCGGGCGGGTACGCGGGGGTCGACGCGAAGGAGGATCACATGCGCATCGGCTACACCCTCATGACCGAACAGGCCGGGCCGAAAGACCTGGTGGAGTACGCCGCGGGGGCGGAGAAGGCGGGTTTCGACTTCGAGGTCATGAGCGACCACTTTTCGCCCTGGCTGGACGAGCAGGGGCATTCGCCGTACGCGTGGAGCGTGCTGGGAGCGGTGACCCAGAGCACCGAACGGGTGGAACTGATGACCTTCGTGACGTGCCCGATCATGCGGTACCACCCGGCGGTGGTGGCGCAGAAGGCGGCGACCGTCCAGGCGTTGTCGGACGGCCGGTTCACCCTGGGGCTCGGCGCGGGGGAGAACCTCAACGAGCACGTCGTCGGCCGCGGCTGGCCGCCGGCGAACGTCCGGCACGAGATGCTCGCCGAAGCGGTCCAGATCATCGGCGGCCTGTTCGACGGCGGCTACTTCAACTACAAGGGCGACCACTTCCGGGTGGACTCCGCGAAACTCTGGGACCTGCCGGAGCAGCGGGTGCCGATCGCGGTCGCGGTGTCCGGGTCGCAGTCGGTGACCCGGTTCGCGCCGATCGCCGACGCGATGATCGCGGTGGAACCGGACGAGGCGCTGAGCCGGGAATGGGACGCCACCAAACTCGGCCCGCCCAGCAGGAAGATCGCGCAGTTGCCGGTGTCGTGGGGTGAGGATCGCGACGCCGCGATCCGGCGCGCGCACGAGCAGTTCCGCTGGTTCGCCGGCGGCTGGAAGGTCAACGCCGAACTGCCGGGTCCCGCGGGCTTCGCCGGGGCCACCCAGTTCGTCAAACCGGAGGACGTCGCCGAGGCGATCCCGTGCGGGCCGGACGTCGACCGGATCGTGAAAAAGGTGGGCGAATTCGAGGCGGCCGGATTCACGGATCTGGCGTTGATCCAGATCGGCGGCGACCAGCAGGAAGGCTTCCTCCGCTTCGCCCAGGACACGCTCCTTCCGGCGCTGCGGAGCTGATTCACACGGACGGAGTAAGGACGCTGTGTCTCCGCCCACCCGGTCGGGGGCACCTGTGTTCAAACCCGCGAACGTGGGTACCAAAGCGGCACATCCTTCACCCAAGGGGGACCAGATGAGCAACGAACTCGGCCTTCACCCAGTACCGGACCTGCTGCCGGAAGGCCAGGACACACCGGAGCAGGAGGCGATCCGGCGCAAGGCGGCCATCGCCGTCGCTTCGCGGGCGAGGAGCCCCGAAGACTGCGCGACCCTGTTGGACATGCTGGGCCTGCACGACCGCGGCCGCAGCTCCGAAGTGGCGTGATTCAGCGGTCGCCGCGCGCCGTCACGAGATCCGCGACGAAGGCCCGATAGGCCTCGTCGCGGTCCGGCGCGCGCAGCACCGCCGACGGGTGCACGGTGGCGACGGCGGTGGTGTCGAATTCGGCGAGGTCGATCCGCTCGCCGCGGCTCCGGGTGATGCGGAAGTCGTCGCCCAGGAGCGCCTTCGCCGCCGTCGCGCCGAGGAAGATCAGCAGCTCCGGGTGGACCGCGGCGAGTTCGGCGTGCAGCCACGGACGGCAGGCGACGATCTCCGTCTTGGACGGCGTCTTGTGGATGCGCCGTTTTCCGCGTTCGTCCCGTTTGAATTTGAAGTGTTTGACCGCGTTGGTGACATAGATCTTCCGGCGATCGAAGCCCGCTTCGTCGAGGGCCCGGTCGAGCAGCCGACCGGCGGGCCCCACGAACGGGGCACCCTGCCGGTCCTCCTGATCGCCGGGTTGTTCGCCGACCACCATGATCTCCGCCTTGCGGGAGCCTTCGCCGAAGACGGTCTGGGTGGCGTCGCGGTAGAGGTCGCAGCCGCGGCAGCCGGACGCCGCCGAACGAAGCCTGTCCAGATCCACGGTTTCCGGCGGGTCCGCCCCGGGTGCCTTGGTCGCCATGGCGGCCGGATTCCCCGCCCGGTCGTGGGACAAACGGGTTACGCGCGCGCCGCGTCGGGTAGCCCTCCGGTATGGCGATTTCGACCGAACCGGCCACCGCTTCCGTCCAGGACACCGTGCGTGTCGCGCTGCGGGTCGTCCTGCCCACCCTCGCCGGCGGGGTGATCAAACGGCGGCCGCTGGGCATGGCCGCGGCACAGAAACTCCAGTTCGACCGCACCGCCGTGCGACTGCTGGGACGGCTCCGCTCCCAGTACGGTCCCGGCCCGCTGCGCCTGCGGGTGCCCGGCCGCACGATCGACCTGGCGCTGTCCGGGGAAGACGTCGGCGAGGTGCTCGCCGCAGCGCCGGTGCCGTTCAGCCCGTCGACCAAGGAGAAGCGGGCGGCGCTGGGACATTTCCAGCCGCACGGCGTGCTGATCTCCGACGCGGTGGAGCGCGCGCCGCGCCGCCGGTTCAACGAAGACGTCCTCGAACCGGGGAAGCCGCTGCACGACCTCGCCGCACCCTTCGCCGCGGCGATCGCCGAGGAGGCGTCGTCGCTCTGGGACGGCGGCACGCTGGACTGGGACACCTTCAACGTGGCCTGGTGGCGGATGGTCCGGAGGGTCACCCTCGGTGAGTCCGCGGCGGGCGACGACGGCCTCACCGACGCGCTCGCCCGGCTGCGGAAGGACGCGAACTGGGCGTACGCGCACCCCCGGCGCGACCGGCTCCACGATCAGTTCCGCACCCGGCTCATCGGCCACCTGGAACGGGCGGAGCCGGGGAGCCTCGCCGAAGCCATCGCGTCGGCAGGCCCGTCGGGGGAGCGGTCGATCGACGTCGTCGCCGACCAGGTCGCCCACTGGCTCTTCGCGTTCGACGCCGCCGGGATCGTCACTTTCCGCGCGCTCGCGCTGCTGGCCACCCACCCGGACGCGCGGGAACGTGCCGACGAGGAGGTCGCGGCCGCCGACCCGACCGCGCCCGGCCAATTCGCGTATCTGCGCGCGTGTGCCCTCGAATCGGTGCGGCTGTGGCCGACCACGCCCGCGCTGCTGCGCGAGAGCACGGCCGAGACCGCCTGGGGACCCGCGGGGACCACGGTGCTGATCTTCACGCCGTTCTTCCACCGCGACCCCGAATCCCTGCCGTACGCCGACCGGTTCGAACCCGGGATCTGGCTGGACGGCAGCGCGGCGGCCAACCCGGCGCTGGTCCCGTTCAGCGCCGGACCGGCCATCTGCCCCGGTCGTGATCTCGTGCTGTTCTGCGCGAGCACGATGCTGGCGCGGTTGATCAGGGGCCGGCGCTTCGAGCTGGCCTCCGGTGCCGTCCTCGGCCCGGAGCGGCCGCTGCCCGCGACGCTCGACAACTTCCACCTGAAGTTCTCGGTGGTCTCGGACTAGTCTTCGACCCATTCGAGCAGGTCACCGGGCTGGCATTCGAGCACCCGGCACATCGCTTCGAGGGTGCTGAACCGGACGGCCTTGGCGCGGCCGTTCTTCAGCACCGCCACGTTCGCCGGGGTGAGCCCGACGAGTTCGGCGAATTCGCCGACACTCATCTTGCGCTTCGCCAGCTCGACGTCGATGCGGACGACGATCGGCATCAGATCACCTGTTCCATGTCCGAGCGCAGGGTGGTGGCCTGCCGCAGCAACGTGCGCATCACGACCATGAGCAGGCCCAGCACGGCGACGCCGATCAACCCCAGGAACAACAGCAGCGGCAGGCCCGGGTCTTCGGCGTTGAAGCCGACGTAGAGGAACACGCCCGCCAGCACCACCCAGCCGGCGAGGATCGCCCACACGATGGCGTCGACCCATCTCAGGGACGCCTCGGTGAAGATCCGGTCCTTCTTGACCAGCGTCAGCAGTTGCCAGGTGGCGACGACCACGACCTGGACGCACAGCACCCAGAAGATGGAGACCGCCGTCGCGGGCCAGCGCAGATACGCCATCTCGGGGTCCTGCCGGGCCATATGCGCGAACTGCCCCGGCAGGGACATGGTCTGGAAGAGGACGAGGACCCCGAACAGCAGCACGAGGAACACTCGGAGAGGCGCGACCGCCCGTTGCCCTGTGATCATACATCGAGTTTCGCGCGTTATCTATCGAAAGTCAATCGGTAGTTATCGGGTTTCGATGTGGAGATGGGCTGAAGGCGTCCTTCGCTGCGTCTGGCGTGGGGATGGGGTCCTTCGGGGGTGTCGAAGCCACTTTCGCAACCCTGCCGCCGAGCCCGCGCGGAGGTCGCGTGTGTCCGGGTGCGCCACGGGAGGTCGCGAAAGCCACTTTCGCAACCTTCAACGTTGCGAAAGTGGCTTTCGCAACCTCGGCTCACCCCGCGCGGAGGTCAAGTGCGTGCCGGCGCGTCCCGGTGCGCCAGAGGATGTCGCGAAAGCCAGGCGGATTCATGGGGTCGTTGCAACATCCTTCGTGAGCTGGGAGTTGTGGTGGCTGGTGGGTTGGTGTTGCCGCGTGTGGTGCGGGTGCGGTTCTGGGATGCGGTGCGGGCGGGGTGTCTGCCTAAGCCTGCCGCCCGTTTGGTGGATGTGTCGCACGAGACCGGGCGGCGGTGGTTCGCGCAGGCTGGCGGGGTGATCGGGAACGCACCTGGCTCGTTGGGTGAGCGCTATCTGAGTGTGGCTGAGCGGGAGGAGATTTCTCGTGGTCTGTCCGGGGGTCTGTCGTATCGGGAGATCGCTCGGCAGCTGGGCAGGGCCCCGTCGACGATCAGCCGGGAGGTGACGAACAATGGTGGCCGGGGCGGGTATCGAGCGCATCGGGCGGAGTCGGCGGCGCGGGATCGGGCCCGGCGGCCGAAGACCGCGAAGCTGGCCGAGGCCGGTAATCGCGAGTTGCGGGATCATGTGCAGGCGCGGTTGCTGCAGGAGTGGTCTCCGGGGCAGATCACAGCCAGGCTGGCGATGGAGTTCCCCGACCGGCCGGAGATGCGAGTGTCACACGAGACGATCTACCAGTCCTTGTATGTGCAGAGCCGGGGAGCGCTGCGCCGCGAGCTCACCGCGTGTTTGCGGACAGGACGGGCACTGCGCCGCCCGCGCAAGCAAGCACAGGCACGACGGTCGCGGATCCCTGATCTCGTCGAGATCAGCGAACGGCCGGCCGAAGCCGAGGACCGGGCAGTCCCGGGGCATTGGGAAGGCGACCTGATCACCGGTGCCGGTAACAAGTCCGCGATCGGCACCCTCGTGGAACGCTCCACTCGGTTCGTCATACTGCTGCACCTGCCCCACGGCCACGACGCGATCCAGGTCCGGGACGCGATGATCGACGCGATCCAGACCCTCCCGCACCAGTTGCGGCGGTCACTGACCTGGGACCGGGGCAACGAGATGGCCCGTCACGCCGACATCACCCTCGCCACCGACCTGGCCATCTACTTCTGCGACCCGCACTCCCCATGGCAACGCGGGACGAACGAGAACACCAACGGCCTGCTTCGCCAGTACTTCCCCAAAGGGACCAACCTGCACCAGCACACCGCAGAACACCTCACCGCAGTCGCCGCACGACTCAACAGCCGCCCCCGCAAAACACTGGACTGGCACACCCCACTCGAAAAACTCACCACGCTACTGTCCTAAACAGAGCACGTTGCGACCACCGCATGAATCCGCCCCACTTTCGGGACACCAGACGTCCCGAAAGTGGCTTTCGCGACATGGCCGAGGGGGCTCAAGAGCCAGAGCGCAGATCGAGCCGCATCAGCCAGCGCGGCTTCCGGTCCGAGCGCGCCTTGGTCTCTTCCACGAGTGCGAAGCCCGCGGCGGCGAACAGCCCGATGGTCCCGACGTGCGCCGCGGAGGAGTTCATCCGTCCCTCCCCGGGATCGACCGGATAGCCCTCGATGACGGGCGCGCCGTGCGAGCGGGCGTAGGAGACCGCGCCGTCCAGCAGCGCGTGCGCCACCCCCTGACGGCGATGGCCGGCCCGGACGACGAAACAGATGACCGTCCACACCGGAATGTCGTCGATCGGCGGCATCGTGCGGGAGCGCGTCAGGCGATGCAGCTGGGCGCGCGGGCCGACGCCGCACCAGCCGACCGGCGTGGTGCCGTCGTAGGCGAGGACACCGGGCGCGGGGTCCGCCGCGCAGAGGCCGCGGACGTGTTCGGCGCGTTCGTCGCCGCGCAGCCGGCTGTAATCCGCGGGTTTCGCGCGGTAGGCGAGGCACCAGCAGGCGCGGTCGTTCCCGTTCGGATTGAGGATGGTCGCGACGTCGCCGAACCGGTCGGCCGTCGCGGGGTGGATCCGGAACGGGGGCATACGGGGACCCTAAGGGGTATTCGGGAAATCGCTCACCGCATTCGGTGGACGGCGTTGAATTTTCGTCCCGTGAAGGAATTCACCCGGCCGTAGTCGAGCCGTTGTCGCACTGGGAGGCGTCTGCCAGGATGCTCGTGACCCGACCAGAAGGAGCGTTCCAGTGGCTTCCCGTCTCAATCCCTACCTCAGCTTCGCCGGCGACGCCCGGCAGGCCATGGAGTTCTACAAGTCGGTGTTCGGCGGAGAATTGACGCTGAATACGTTCGGCGAGTCCGGTATGGCCGGCACGCCGGCGGAGGACCAGATCATGCACAGCCAACTCGAATCCCCGAGCGGCTACACGATCATGGCCTCGGACACGCCGCCGGGAATGGAGCACAATCCGGGCACCAACGTGTCGATCAGCCTCAGTGGCGAAGACGGCGAGGAATTGCGCGGCTACTGGGAGAAACTCTCCGCCGACGGCACCGTTTCGATTCCCTTCGAAAAGCAGATGTGGGGCGACGAATTCGGCGCCTGCATCGACCGGTTCGGCATCTCGTGGATGGTGAACGTCGTTCTGTCCTAGGGTCTTCCGGCCCTGCCCGGCCCGTGCCGAAGCTCCCGACTTCCGGGGACTTGCGGCTCCGATCGCGCGAAACTCGTTATGTCGCCCGTGAAACCGCCGTTCTCCTCCCGTGAGGATTCGGCGGTTTCACCGGAAGGCGGGCAGATGAACAGGATGGTCACGGCACTGCTGATGACGGCGAGTGCCGTCGCGGTACTGGGCGCTTGCGGGACGACGACGGCCGGGACACCGGTCACGGTGGTGCGGGAGATCGTGCCGCCGCCGCCGCCGTCGACGACCACCGCCGTCGTCGCGCCGCCCGCCACCTCGGTGGTCGTGGTCGAGCCGCCGGTGACGGTCACGCGGGCGCCCTCCCGCACGTCGTGCCAGCGCCTCTTGGCCGAGGGATTCACGTACACGTACGCGTTCGAGGCCTGGGTGAACGCCGGGCGCCCGTTGAGCTGGGACGCCGATCGCGACGGGTATCCGTGCGAGCAGTCGTACGGGAACCGGAACTAGAGAGGCCGGAAGCGGACGTCGAGCACGCCCCGAGGGTCTTCCCTGCCGACTCCGCGCAGGTGGATCGGCGCGCCCCCAGGGTTGTCGTACAGCCGGACGCCGTCGCCGAGCAGGACCGGCGCGATATGCAGGTCGATCTCGTCGATCAACCCCAGCGCGAGCAGCTGGCGGCCGATGTCCGGCGAGAACACCTCGAGGTTCTTCCCGTTCGCCGCTTCCAGCCCGATCCGGACGGCTTCGTCCGCGCCGCAGTTCAGGAACGTCACCCCGCCCGTGGGTGTGGCGTCTTCGGGGTGGTGGGTCAGGACGAACAGCGGCCCTTTCCAGGCGCCGCCGTAGATTCCGCTCGGGTCGGGGTAAGCGTCCCAGCCGTCGCGGCCGCCGAGGACGGCGCCGGTGGTCGTGGCGTATTCGTCGATCAGGTCCGGCCGGGAGGTGATCCCGGTCATCCAGTCCATGCCGTGGCCAGGGCCCGCGACGAAGCCGTCGAGGGACATCGTGAAATGCCACAGCACTTTCCCGTCCGCGGTCTGTGGTTCGAGCATCCCGGCCTCCCTCGTGCTTGCGATATGCAATCGGTCAGCCCACGATAAAGTGGGCGATGGTAGATTGCAACCACTTCTGGTGGAGGTGAAGGGATGGCGGAACCCGCCCGTTCCGGCTGCCCGATCAACGCCGCGGTCGAGGCGTTCGGCGACAGCTGGAGCCTGCTCGTGCTGAGGGACATCATGTTCGGCACCCGGCGCTATTTCCGGGAACTGCTCGCCGGATCCGAAGAGGGGATCGCGTCCAACATCCTCGCCGACCGGCTGAAGCGGCTGGTCAAGGCCGGTCTGCTGACCCGCGAGGACGCCGGGCCCGGCAAACGGGCCGCGTACAGCCTGACCGAGGCGTCGATCCAGCTGGTGCCGGTGTTCGCGCACCTCGGGGCCTGGGGTCTCGAGCATCGTCCGACGACCGAGCGCCTGCGGGTGCGGGCCGAACTGCTCGCCGCGGGCGGGCCGGAACTGTGGTCGGAGTTCATGGCCGAACTCCGGGTCGTCCACCTCGGCGCGCCGGCACCGGAGAAGGACGGCCCCGGAGTGCTGCAGCGCCTCGCCGCCGCCTACGAAGCGGCCCTCTGACGCCACGCCCTCGTTGATTGTTCTTCCCGAATCAAGGGTTCCGGTCAACCCGCCCCCGGGATGTAGTAGCCCGCGACGGAGCGACGGGCTGGTGGGGAGAGGGAATGAGCTCAGCGGAGGGTGTTGTCCTGGTGATCGGCTGCGGGATGCGGCCGTACCGGGAGTACCTGTTGGCGTCGGCCGGGCGCCGGCATCCCTTGTGGTTGTTCAACGGGACCGAACCGACCTGGCAGGAGCGCCACATCACCGGCGCGACGGTGCTGGACACACAGGACCAGGACGCCGTGCTGGCCGCGGCCCGGGCGCTGAACGCGACCACGCCGGTGCTCGGTGTGGTGTCCTGGGACGAGGCGCTGATCGTGGCGGCGGCACACGTCGCGGACGAACTCGGGGTGCCGGGTGCCGGGATCTCCGCGATCGAAGGCTGTCGTGACAAGTGGTTCAGCCGCCGGACGCTGACCGCGGCCGGCGTCGCGCAGCCCGATTTCGGGTTCGTGCACGACGACGAGCAGGCCGTCCGTGTGGCCGAGCGGATCGGGTATCCGGTCGTGGTCAAGCCGCGCGGGGGCGGGGCCAGTATCGGCGTCAGCCTCGCGGAAGACGCCGAGGCGGTGCGGAAGGCGTTCCGGACCGCGGAGGACGCCAGTTTCGGCGGCTCTCCCGCCTACAAGGGCGGGGCGCTGGTCGAGGAATACCTGAGCGGCCCCGAGATCAGCGTGGACGGTGCCGTCGTGGACGGCGAGTACACACCGATGTTCGTGGCGCACAAGACGGTCGGCATGCATCCGTACTTCGAGGAACTCGGCCACCTGGTCAGCTCCGCGGACGAACTGCTCGCCGACCCGGTCCTGCGTTCGACGCTGGCCCGGGCGCACAGCGCGATCGACTTCCGGTACGGCATCACGCACACCGAGCTCAAGCTCACCGGACGCGGTCCGGTGATCGTGGAGATCAACGGCAGGCTCGGCGGCGACCTGATCCCGTTGCTCGCCAAATTCGCGACCGGGGTCGACCCGGGCGCGGCCGCGGTCGACGTCGCGCTCGGCATGCGTCCGCACATCCCGCACGAGGCCGAACCCCGGTGGGTCGGCGTGCGGTTCGGCTACCCGAAACAGGACTGTGTCGTCGAGTCCGTGTCCGTTCCGGATACCTTGCGGAACAACGGGATCCTCGCCGCGGACGTGCTCGTCGAGCCGGGCGGGCGCCTGCGGCTGCCGCCGGCGGAGTTCATCTCGCGGCACGCGTACGTGATCTGCGCGGGCGCCGATCCCGATGACTGCGAAGCGGTGCTGGACAAGGCCATGGCCCAGGTCCGGCTGACCGCGCACCCCCTGTTGCCCTCGGTGGCCGCCGGCGCCTGACCGCGCACCGGCACCGCACCACACCTTCCCAGCACTCTCAACGATGGCGGAGCAAACAAATGGCGAACCGTGATGTCGAGCTGCTCGCAGTCGGAGCAGGACCGTCCAACCTGGCGCTCGCAGTGGCACTGGAAGAGCTCGCGCCCGGCCTGGCCCGCGAATCGGTCCTGCTCGAACGGGACGAAGAGGTCTCCTGGCAGCGGGGCATGCTCCTGCCGGAGGCGCTGTCTCAGGTCTCGTTCCTCAAGGACCTGGTGACCCTGCGCAACCCGCGCAGCCGCTTCTCGTTCCTGAACTATCTGCACGCCACGAACCGGCTCAACGAGTTCGTGAACATGGGCAGCTTCGTCCCGTACCGGGTGGAGCTCGCCGACTATCTCAAGTGGACCGCCGACTCGCTGTCACTGGTGGATCTGCAGCGTGGGCGGGAATGCCGCGAGGTCACTCCCGTGTGGACGGACGGCACGCTGACCGGCTGGGACACGCACGTCGCCGACGGCGAGGTCATCCGCAGCCGGTACCTGGTGGTCGGCGCCGGGCGCGACGCGCGGATCCCGGATCAGCTCCGGACGGTGAACCAGGAGCGCGTCATCCACAGCACGCAGTACCTGCCGAGGATCGCGAAGCTGCGCAAGGACCTTCCGTACCGCGTCGCGGTGATCGGCGCCGGACAGAGCGCGGCGGAACTGTTCAGCTCGGTGCAGCACGATCTGCCCGAATGCAAGCCGACGATGGTGATGCGTTCGATCGGGCTGAACTACTACGAGAGCAGCAAGTTCAACAACGAGCTGTTCTTCCCGTCCCATGTGGACACCTTCTTCGGCTCCCGGCCGGAAGCGCGCGAGCAGATGCTCAAGGAGATGCACCACACGAACTACTCCGGGCTGGCGCCGGGCACGATGGACGCGCTCTACCGCTCGATCTACCTGGACCGTCTGTCCGGCCGTTCCCGGCTCAAGATGATCACGATGAACGACATCACCGACGCCCGCGACGAGGGCGAGGAGATCGTGCTGGAGCTGACCGACCGGCGCACCGGCGAGACGCAGGAACTGCGCACCGACCTCGTGTTGCTCGGCACCGGTTTCTCGCCGGAGATGCCGAGGATGGTCCAGGAGATCGCGAAGTCGATCGGCCTGTCGGAGATCAAGGTGACCCGCGACTACCGGCTGGAGATCGACCAGCCCGCCACCGCGGCCGTCTACCTCCAGGGCGTCAACGAGGCCACGCACGGCATCGCGGACTCGCTGCTGAGCGTCCTCGCCCCGCGGGCCAACGACATCCTGCAGGACCTCCTCGCCCACCGCGGCGAGAACCCTTCGGTGCCACCGCAGCCGACTTCGGGAACCGCCCCGATCGCCGTCACCCGCTGACCTACGAGAAGGAAGAGGAAGTCATGGAGATCCGTCCGCTCGAGCGGGAAAAGATGGTCTTCGAGAACGGCGCCTACGGCCAGCGGCTGCTGCCGTGGGCGGCGCTGAACGCGCCGTTCGAAGGCGCCTGGGTCACGGTGCCGGCGCACGGCGCGACGGGTGCGCATTCCCACCACGAGTACGAGATCTTCATCGCCGTCAGCGGCGAGGCGGTCGTCGAGTCCGGGGGAGAGCGCCGCGCCTTCCGTCCCGGCGACATCGAGTTCCACAAGCCCGGCACCGAGCACCGCATCCTCAACGACGGTGCGGAGGACTTCGAGATGTACGCGATCTGGTGGGACTCGGGCATGACGGTGAAGTTCGCCGCCCGGCACGAGGCGGAGGCGTGAGCATGACCGACCAGCGACCGGTGGTGATCATCGGCGGCCCGCCGACGTCCAACGGGGATCTGCACATCGGGCATATCGCCGGCCCGTACCTCGGTGCCGACGTGCACCGGCGGTACCTGCGCGCGGCGGGCCGCGAGGCCGTGTTCGCCTCCTGCACCGACGACAGCCAGACCTACCTCGTCACCAGCGCCGCCAGGGTCGGGCTGACGCCGCCCGAACTGGTGGAGCAGTCGACGGAGAACATCCAGCGCACGTTCAAGGCGATGGGTGTGGAGGTCGACGGCTTCTCGCCGACCGACGACGGCTACAAGGCGCTTGTCTACGACTACGTCAAACGCCTCTACGACAAGGGAAAGCTCCGCCTGCGCAAGGTGCGGCTGCCCTACAGCGAGAGCAAGGGCGAGTTCCTGGTCGAGGGTTTCGTCGGCGGCGGCTGCCCGACGTGCCTCGCCGACAGCCGCGGCGGATTCTGCGAGGGCTGCGGGCATCCGATCGACTTCGACGCGCTCATCGAGCCGTACTCGGTGCTCGATCCGGCCGACGAGGTGACCTACCGCGAAACCGAGATCATGGTCTTCCCGGTTTCGGAGTACCGCGAGCAACTCCTCGCCTACTACGAGGAACGCGGTCCCGCCTGGCGGCCGCATGTGCTCGGGCTGATGCGGGAACTGCTCGCCGGGCCGTTGCCCGATTTCGCGATCACGTATCCGGTGAAGTGGGGCCTGCCGGCGCCGTTCCTCCAGACGCCGGGGCAGCGCCTCAACGCCTGGGTCGAGGGCATGCCCGCCTCGATGTACTGCACCGAGTACGCGTTGCGGCGCAACGGGAAGCCGAAGGTCGCCGACGACGACGCCTGGCTCGCGGAGAACGACGCGCGGGTCGTGGTGTTCATGGGTTTCGACCCCCTGTTCACCTGGGGAGTCGTCCACGTCGCGGAGCTGATGGCCCTCGAAGGCCGCTACGTCCTCCCGGACACCTTGCTGGTCAACGAGTTCTACGAGCTGGAGAACGAGAAGTTCTCCACCAGCAAGGGACACGTGGTCTGGGCCCGCGACCTGGCGGCTGAGGTGCCCCGCGACATCGCGCGGTTCCACCTCAACCTCACCGCTCCGGAGTTCGCGCGGACCAACTTCTCCCGTGCCGCGCTGGAGAAGGTCGCGGGGGAGCGGCTGGTCGCGCCCTGGAACGAACTCGCCGAAACACTGGCGAAACTCACCGCCGAGGTCGGTGGCGAGAACGGCTCGCTCCCGGTGTCGACCGAAGCCACGGAACGCGCCGCGGCGATGGTCTCCCGGTTCGCCTTGAACTACGAGCTCGAAGACTTCAGCCTCAGCCGTGCCGCCGATCTGATCGTGCAGCACGTCGAACGCCTGCGCGCGGCGACGGAACGCACGCTGAAGGGCAACCTCGACCAGGAGATGCTTCGCGCGCGGCTCGGTGACCTCTTCCTCGAACTGCGGGCGTTGATCGGCTGTGCGTCGCCGATCCTGATCGACCTCGCCGAGCGGGCCGCCGATGCCGGTGGCTTCGAACTCCGGATCACCGCGGCGGCCTTCGACGTCACGCACACCACGGCTTTCCCCGTGCCATCACTGGAATTCCCCCCGACGAGCGAGGTCTGAGACCCCATGTCACTCGACAGCACCCTTTCCGCCGACGCGGCCCGGAGTTCCCGGCTCGCCGAGCGCCTGCTGGTCCCGGCGGGCTTCATCACCACGGCGGGCAACGCGTTCCAGATCACCGCCGCCGCGATCCTGGTCTTCCACGCCGAGCAGACCACCCTGGCGGTCGGCTGGCTGTTCATCGCGGTGTCCATCCCGCAGGTCGCGCTCGCGGTCATGTTCGGGAAGCTGGTCGACAAGGTCGATCGCCGGATGCTGTGCGTGGCGGCCGACCTCGTGAGCGCGATGACCGCGTTCGCGCTGCCGGTGTGGCTGTGGATCGGCGGGCCGGCGAACCTCGGTTCCTACATAGCGAACTTCATGCTCGCGTGCACCGCGGCGCTGTTCATGCCCGCCAGCAACGGCCTGATCAAGGAACGGATCCGCGACGAGCGGCTCGGGAAGTTCAACTCCCACTTCGAGATGGCGAGCAACTCCGGGATGCTGCTGGCGTCTTCGCTCGCGGGCTTCCTGGTGATCTGGTTCGGCGCCACGCCGCTGTTCGTGTTCAACTCGCTGAGCTTCGTCCTCTCGGCCGTGCTGGTCTACGCGATCGGCCGCAAACCCGCCAAGGCCCCGGTGGTCGAGGAGATCACGGCCACCGACCCGTCGGCGCCGGTCGAGGTCCCCGTGCGGCAGCCGATCAAGCGGCTCGCGCTGCTGTACGCCAACGGCAACATCGGCCTGATGGTCGCCAACGTCATCCTGACGACGCTGATCCTGCAGACCTTCAACCAGGGCGCGTGGATGATCGGCGTGGTCGACGCGCTGGCCGGTGTCGGGTTCATCGTCGGGGCCGCCGCGTACGGCAAGGTCAGCAAGCGGTTCAAGGGCATCCATCTGGCCGTGCTCGGCACGCTCGGGAACCTGATCTGCCTCGCGATCCAGCCCCTGCACTACATCGCCTTGATGGCGGCGATCCCGTTCGCCGGGTTCTGCTTCGCGCAGGGCCGGATCGCGGCCCGCACGCTGCTGATGCGGGCCAGTCCGGAGGAACGCGTCGGCCGGATCTTCGGTGGCACCCAGGCCCTCGGTCTCGGGCTCGGCGTCGGCGCGACGGTCGCGTTGTCCTCGCTGGCGGACGCGACGACGGTGCCCTACGCCTTCTGGGGGCTGGCGATCCTGCAGGGCGCGATCGTGATCGGCACCTACTTCAGCTTGGCGAAACCGCTGTCGGCGCAGGAGAAGCGGCCGGCGGAGGTTCTCGAGGCGACCGCCGCCTGAGCGCGGCCGACATGCGGAGGAAGCGAAAGTCATGACGGACAAGCCGATCAAGGGTGGCGTCGCCACCTGGGCCTGCCTTCCCGGGTTCCCGCCCGCGGTGATCTTCCCCTTCACCCCGGGCGAGCGCTTCGGCGTGCGGAGCCTCTACGAGTTCCAGATGCTGATGTACCGGCCGCTGTACTGGCTGGGCCGGGACGGCGCGCCGGAGATCGACTGGGACCTCAGCGTCGGCGAGGAGCCGGTGTGGGACGAGACCGGCCGCACCTGCACGGTCCGGATCAAACCGTGGAAGTGGTCCAACGGCGAGACGCTCTGCGCGGACAACGTCATCTTCTGGATGAACATGCTGAAGGTGAAGGGGCCGAGGTTCGGCGCCTACTCCGAGGGCTACTTCCCGGACAACCTGGTGTCGTTCGGGAAAGTCGCCGACGACACGGTGAGCTTCACCTTCGACAAGGCGTACTCGAAGAACTGGGTGCTGCTGAACCAGCTCACCATGATCACGCCGATGCCGAAGGCGTGGGACCGCACCGCGGACGGCCCGGCCGACGCGACGCACGACATCGAGCAGGCCGAAGCCGTCTACGAGTTCTTGATGGCGGAGAACGGCGACGTCGTCGAAGAGGACAACTCGCACCGCACACGCTGGGCCGACAGTCCTGTGTGGAGTGTCGTCAACGGCCCGTGGCGGCTCAAGAGTTACACCGAGGAAGGTGTCGTCACTTTCGTCCCCAACGAGCACTACAGCGGGCCCAACCCGGCGCATCTCGACGAGCTGCGTCAGGTCTCGACGACGTCGGACGAGCAGCAGTACGAACTGCTGCAGTCCGGTGACGTCCAGGTCGGCTTCCTGCCGCCGGGGATGGGCGTCCAGCCCGACGGCGACCCGACCAAGGGCGGGCCGAACCCGCTGGGCGACGGTTTCCAGCTGGAACCGCAGATCCTGTTCAACATCAACTTCATGGCGGTCAACTTCAGCAACCCGACCGTCGCCGGGAACATGATCCGGCAGCCGTACATCCGGCAGGCCCTTCAGAGCTGCTTCGACCAGGAGTACGGGGCGCGCGAGGTCTACCAGGGGTACGGCTGGAGCCAGACCGGGTCGATCCCGGTGCTGCCCAAGAGCGACCTGGTGTCGCCGAAGATCGCCGAGCGCGGTGGGTTCTGGCCGTTCGACCTGGAGAAGGCCCGGCAGCTGCTCTCAGACAACGGCTGGGACGTCAGCGCTTCGCCCGCGGTGTGCGTGCGTCCCGGCACCGGTCCCGGTGAAGCGGGCGAAGGCATCCCGGCGGGCACGGAGCTGAGCTTCTCCCTGCGCTACTGGGAAGGACGGCCGTCGCTGGCGCGGCTCATGGCGCAGTTCCGGGACGACGCGGCCAAGGCCGGCATCGAGATCCGCCTCGAAGAGGTGATGGGGTCGGTCCTGGTGGCGGAGGACGGTCCCGGCGAGAAGCGGATGTGGCAGCTGTCCTGCTGGGGCGGCGGCTGGGTCTACAACTATCCGACCGGGGAGAACCTCTTCCAGAGCGGCGCCGCCTGCAACTTCAGCAACTGGCGCGACGCCAAGGCGGACGAGCTGATCGCGAAGACCGTCACCACCGACTCGCTCGAAGCGCTGTACGAGTACCAGGAGTACATCGCCGAGCAGGCGCCGGTGATCTTCATGCCGACGTTTCCGCGGCGGTTGTTCGAGGTCGCGGGGAACCTGCGCGGCTTCTCGCCGATCAACCCGTACGGGCTCATCAATCCGGAGAACTGGTATTACGTCGAGGAGCAGTCATGACGCGCCCGGTGGTGCTGGTCGGGTTCGTGGCCGCGGCGCTGGGTTCGTCCATCAAGGACTTCCAGCCGGACGGCTCGGTCATCTTCGTCGAAGAACCCGACGTCATCCGCAAACGCGACGCGCGGAAGACGGTGGCCGGTTCGGCGCTGGTGCGCGAGCTCATCGAATGGGAGTTCCACCTGCCCGGCAAGGCGGACGAGTTCTACCACGTCCACCACGATCTCGATCCGGCCGCCGTCGTGCCGCTGACCGAGTACGCGACCCCGTTCGCGGCCCGGCTCGCGGAACGCTACGGCCTGCCGGGCGCCGGGTTCGGCGCGGCGCAGATCCTGCGGGACAAGGCGGTGCTGCGCCTGGTCAGCCGCGCGGCGGGGATCGCGAATCCGGCGTCGGCGCGGGTCGAAAGCCCGGCGCAGGTCCGCGAGTTCATGGCGCGGCATCCGGGAAAGACCGTGCTGAAACCCGCGAACCGGCAGGCGTCGGTGGGGACGCAGGTGCTCACCGACCCGGCCGAGGCCGAGCAGGCGTGGACGAACTGCGTCGTGCAGGACGAGGGGATCTTCGTCCCGGACCGCGCGATGGAACTGAAGATGCTGGCCGAGAGCTTCGTCGAGGGCGACGAGTTCAGCGTCGAGATGCTGCTGCGGGACGGCGAGCCGTTGTTCGCCAACGTCACCGGCAAGCGGCTGTTCCCCGGGCCGCGGCCGATCGAGCTCGCGCATATCGTCCCGGCCGACATCCCGGACGAGCTGACCGCGACGCTGACCGAGGAGACCCGGCGGCTCACCGCGGCGGCCGGGTTCCGCACCGGGATCGTCCACTGCGAATGGATCGTCTCGGACGGCGTCCCGTACCTGGTCGAATGCGCCGGCCGGTTCGCGGGCGACGGCATCATCGAACTGATCCAGCGTGCCTATCCGGTGGAGCTGAACCGCGCCTACTTCTCGGTGATGAAGGACGAACCGGTCGTGGACCTGTTGCCGCGCAAGGCCGAAGGCGGCGCCGCGGTCCGGTTCCTCTCGATCGGGCCCGGCCTGATCGAGGACGTGCGCGGCGTGGAAAAGGCCTCGCAGGCCGAGGGCGTGTTCATGTGCGACGTCAGTGTTTCGGCGGGTGACCGGTTCGACGGGCTGCGTAGTTCGTGGGACCGCGTCGGCGACCTGATGGTGACCGCGGACAGCCCGGCGGAGGCGTCGCGCCTGGCCGAGGAGGCGGTCGCGCTGATCGAGATCGACGTGCGGCCGGACCGAGGAGAGAGGGAGAACGCCGCACCATGACCATCGAAGCCGTCCAGCCCACGCTCCCGGACGCCGGTCTCGACGTGCTCGTCACCGGGCTCTCGTCCGACGCGCACACCTGGAACCTGGTGTACCTGGAGCTGTTGCTGGAGGAACTGGGCTGCCGGGTCACCAACCTCGGCGCCTGCGTCCCGGACGCGACCATCGTGCGCGAATGCGTCACCCGGCGGCCGGACCTGCTGGTGATCAGCAGTCTCAACGGGCACGGCCGCCAGGACGGCGTCCGGCTGATGGAGTCCTTCCGCGCTCGGGCGGAGCTGGTCACGATGCCGGTCGTCATCGGCGGGAAGCTCGACGTCACGGGCGGCAGCAACGCCGCGCGGCTGCTGGAGGCCGGCTTCGACGCGGTGTTCGAGGACGCCGGCGGGCTGACGCCGTTCCGGACTTTCCTCCGCACCCTGTCCGTGCGCGCCCCCGGTGTCCCGCTGGGCGCCGGATGAGCGTGCTCACCCCACGGCGGGGACATTCGTTCGGCGAGGTGGTCGCGCGCCATCACGCCAGGGGAGAGCTGGTCGTGCAGCCCCGGATGGGGTTCGCCGATCCGGGCCGGATGACCCGCGGACTGCTGGCGACCAGGGCGGCGCGGGCCGCGACGGTCGGCACGATCACGATCGACAGCTACACCAGGGTCGGCGACCACGAGGCGGCTCGCGCGGCGCTGGCTGCCGGTGCCGATCTCAACGGGTACCCGCTCGTCGACCACGATCCCGCGACGACGGCGGCGTTGCTCGACGGCGTGCTGACCGGGGATTTCCCGGTGCAGGTCCGGCACGGTTCGGCGGATCCCCGCCGGATCGTCCGGGCGCTGCTGGACTTCGGGCTGCACGCGACCGAGGGCGGCCCGGTGTCGTACTGCCTGCCGTACAGCCGGATGCCGCTGTCGGCGGCCGTCGACAACTGGCGGCGTTCGTGCGAAACGCTGGCCGAGGCCCGCGGACCCGAGCTGGAACCGCATCTGGAGACCTTCGGCGGCTGCATGATGGGCCAGCTGTGCCCGCCGGCGCTGCTGGTCGCGCTGAGCGTGCTGGAAGGGATGTTCTTCTGGCGACACGGGATCCGCTGCCTGTCCTTCAGCTACGCGCAGCAGACCCATGCCGGGCAGGACGAGGAGGCCGTGGCCGCGCTGCACGCGCTGATCAGGGAATACGTGCCGCACGCGCGGACGCATGTGGTGATCTACGGCTACATGGGCGTCCACCCGAGGACACCGGGCGGCGCGCTGGAGCTGATCGCGGAGTCCGCGCGGCTGGCCGCCCGCACCGGGGCGAGCAGGCTGATCGTCAAGACCACCGCCGAAGCGCACCGGCTGCCGACCGTGGCGGAGAACGTGACCGCGCTGGAACACGCCGCCGCGGCCGCGCGGGGGGTGTCCCGGATCGGCAGGCTCGGCGACACCGGGATCCACGCGCAGGCGAAGGCGTTGGTGGACAACGTTCTTTCGCTCGACACCGATCTCGGCAGGGCGCTGGTCACCGCGTTCGCGCGGGGGCAGCTGGACGTCCCGTTCTGCCTGCACCCGGACAACGCGGGCCGCGCGCGCGGACGGCTGGACGCCGGTGGACGGCTGGAGTGGCAGCGGATCGGCGCGATGCCGCTGGGCGACCTCGTCGACCTGCCCGCGGAACGGCGGATGACCTCGGGCGATCTGCTGGACGCGCTCCGCTACGTCGAGCGGTCGTTCGACGAGAAGTACGGGCTGCCGGGAATCGAGACCGTGAACCGACTGACACAGGGGAGTAGGACATGACCGGACCATCGGACGCGGCGCTGCCGCCGGGCACCCGCGAGCATCTGACGTCACCGGTGACGCAGGCGGCGTTGCGCATCCAGAACAGCATCACCGCCGGCACCCGCGAATACCTCGGCATGAACGGGTTCGTGGAACTGCAACCGCCGCTGATCGGGCCGGTCACCGACCCGGGGTGCCGCGGGGCGAAGCAGGTCGATGTCGACTACTACGGGCACAAGTACAAGATGATGACCAGCGTCATCCTGTACAAACAGGCGTCGCTGCTCGCGTTCGACAAGATCTTCTACGTCGCGCCGAACGTGCGGCTGGAGCCGCTGGAGACCTCGACCACCGGGCGGCATCTGGTCGAGTTCACGCAGATCGACGTCGAGGTGGCGCGGGCGAGCCGCGAGGAGGTCCTCGACATCGCGCAGGGGCTGTTACGGCACGTGGTCGCCCACACCCTGCGAGAGTCCAAAGTGGACCTCGCCACGCTCGGCCGGGACCAGGCGGCGTTCACGGCACTGCTGGAGGAAGACTTCGAGCGGATGACGCATCGCGAGGCGGTGTCACGGCTACAAGGTCTTCGGCACGGGCAGAGCGCCGACGCGGAGATCGACTGGCAGGGCGAGCGGATCATCTCGGAGCAGACGAACCGGCCCTTCTTCATCGTCGACTACCCCAAGGGCTCGCGCGGGTTCACCGACGGCGAGTCCAGCACCGAACCGGGGGTGCTGCGGAACTTCGACCTCATCGCGTCGGACGGGTTCGGGGAACTGTGCAGTGGCGGTGAGCGCACGCACGAGTACCGGCGGCTGATCGAGCGGATGCGGGAGACGGGGGAGAACCCGGCGAAGTACGCCTGGTACCTCGACCTCGCGCGCGAGGGCCTGCCGCCGAGCGCGGGTTTCGGGATGGGACTGGAGCGGGTGACGCGGTACATCGCCGGGCTGGACGCGATCTGGCAGGCGAACGCGTACCCGAAACTGCCCGGGATCGCGACGCCGTGATCACCGCGCGGCAGCTCCCGGAGGACGCGATCCGGGCCAGGGCACGGGAAGGCAGCGCGGCGATCTTCCCCGACGTCGCGGGGTACGGCCGGTCGCTGTTCGGTGCGGACGCCGGCACCCCACCGGACGAACTCGACCGCGCGCGGATCGTGCCGCCGGTGTTCGTCCCGCGGCGTCTGGAAAAGATGTTCGACCTCGCGCGTGAACCGGTGTACGGCGACGTCGGGCTGTCGACCGTGCTCGGCGGGTTCACCGCGCCGTCGCCGGTGTTCCTGTGCGCGTTCGGGTCTACGCAGGTGGCGGGCAGCGGGCTCGGGATCGCCGCGAGCGAGCAGGCGGGCAGGCTCGGCATGCCGATGGTGATCGGCGAGAACGTCGTGCCGATGCACGGGTACGGCCGGATGGGCGAAAGCGCGGAAGACGGCCTGCTCGGCCGGATCCGTGCGTACGCCGGCGCCGTGCCGGACGGGCTGGGCGGTGTCGTCGTGCAGCAGAGCACCGAAGACGCCGACGCGGAGGTGTGGAACCTCGTCTACAGCGACCCGTCTGCGACGAAACTGCTGGAGACCGGGCGGCTGGCGTTCGAGCTCAAGGTGGGGCAGGGCGCGAAGCCGGGGCTCGGCGGGATGACCGTGCTCTCGCGCACGGCCGCCGGCGAGATCGCCGAACAGTACACAGTGGACGAAGCCTTCGGCAGGGATCAGGCCATGGTGCTGCGGTCCAGCAGCCCCGGCACCTTCACCGGCGAGATCCTGCGCCAGCAGATCCACCTGATGCGCAACAACTACCCGCGGGCCCGCGCCTGGGTGAAACTGCACCCCGGCCGCGACGTCGGCGAGGCGGCGCGGGTCGCGTGGGCGGCGGGAGCGGACGCCGTCACCGTGGACGGTGCCGAGGGCGGCACCGGCTGGGCGCCGTCGGTGTTCCTCGACCAGGTGGGGTTGCCGCTGGTGGAATGCCTGCGCCGGGTCGGCAAGCATGACGCGTCGCTGCTGGTGTCGGGGCGGATCTGGGAGGGGGCCCGTGCGCTGAAGTGCCTGGCGATGGGCGCTTCCGCGGTCGGCCTCGGCCGCGCGGCGCTGCTCGCTGTCGACGAGGACGCGGACGAAGGGCTCGTGCGGCTGGTGCGCTGTCTCGAACTCGAACTGAGGCTGCTCGCCAGCGCGCTCGGGAAGTACGACCTCGCGGAGCTGACCTCGGACGACCTCTGGTTCCCTGATCGAACGGAGCAGGACGGATGATCAACTACGACGGGAAACGGTTCCGCAAGGTCAGCACGGATCCGAACGCGCCGGTGACCCTGTACCGGCAGAAGGACGACCTGGTGTGGGCCGAGCTGAGCGGCGGCGGGGTGCGGCTCGGCTCGCTGACCGGCAAGTGCGGCGAGGACGGCACGATCGACATGGCCTACACGATGGTGCTGGCCAGCGGGCAGGTGATCGCGGGCCACAGCACGAACACGCCGGAGTTCCTGCCGGACGGGCGGATCCGGCTGAACGAGGTGTGGGAGCGATACGGGAATCCCGGCTCCCGCGGAACCTCGGCCATCGAAGAGGTGGCGGAGTAGGTCGTTTCGCGCGTGAAGGCCCCCTTCCCTCGGCTCAGCCGAGGGAAGGGGGCCTTCACGCGCGTTGGGGTGCGGACATCGACCCGGGCGGCACGGGATTCTTACCCGCGTCGGTCGCCCGAAAGGCGAATTCACGCGACCGAAAAGGGCAAGCGAGGGGGCTGAACGGCGCACGCCGAAAGGAGTAGTTCAGCTCGGGTTCTTTTCCAGGTATTCCGCCCAGACCTTCTTCGGAACGCACATTCGCCACGAGTCGACGATCAGCTCTCGTAACTCTTCGTAATCGATCGCGGACAGCCGGACGCGGACCCACTGATAGCGCATATCCGACGGAATCGGCATCATGAACTTCTCCGGCTCGCCCGCCACGAGCGCTTCCCGCTCCTCTTTGGGATAGCCGAATCCCATCACGGTTTCGTCCGGTGAGAGCGAAAGAAAGACGATTCGCCCCACGCGGAACTTCGCCCGGTCACGGACCAGTGCCTCATAGGCACGAGGCAGGTCCGAAACGATCCGTCTGACGTCATCACCGGTTACCATTTTTCCACCATTCTCCGCTGTCTGTTCCCCAGTCACCCGTGGCGCCCATGGTGAAGGCGACGTAAAGGTATTCGTCGAGGATCTTCGCCAGCGACACGGGCCTGCCCACCAGTGCGGGGATTTCCGCTCCGTCGTCCCCCGCCTCGGCGATCACCGCGGCGGCCCACGCGCGGCCGAGGCGCAGGTGCGCGCCGAACGCGGCGCCGTCACGGGCGCCGTGGAGGGCGGCCGCGATGGCGGCGTCCCACGGCATGATCGTGTTGGGCCGCAACGCATACAGCGCCTTGGCCGCGGCGGTCGGGCCCAGCGTACGCCTGGTCCGTCCCGTCGAGACGACGACACTCGAGAGGTCCGCATAGGCCTTCGCGGCGGTGTCGATCTCCGTGTCGGTCAAGCCGGCCAGGTCGGCCGACGGGAGCGTGGTCCCCCAGGTCTCCCACCAGGCCCGGACGCCGTCGTCGAAGGGAGCGGGTTCGCCGTCCCGCGGGTACCGGATACGGCATCCCCACGAGTTCAGCCAGCGAAGAAGAATTGTGCGATGCGCGGGCTGTGACAGGTCGATCGCGGAGTGCGTTTCTTCGAGCAGCCGAAGCCAAGAAGCGTCCACATTCACGAAGCCGTTGAACACTTCGGCGGCCCGGCGGAGTTCGGCGAGCGGGGGCAGGGGGCAGACATGAGCGAACCCTATCCGGTGCCACCAAGGGGGTGAATTTCCGCGTCCAACTATTGGACTTTGTACATTGAGTCACCTATTTGTATCTGCTGCATCCTTCATTGGTCCTTTAGGGTTGTGGTCAGGAAGGTCACAAGGATGGCGGTCACGCAGCGCGATTGCGTTACCCCATCCAGGGGAGGGAGAGGGCATGGGCAGACCCGAGCGACCGTTGGACGGCTCCACTGGTCCGATCGCCGCATTCGCTCACGATCTGCGCGTTTTGAGGAACCGGGCGGGAAACCCGAGTTACCGGGAACTCGCCAGGACCGCACTGTTCGCACCTTCCGTGCTGTCCAGCGCGGCGAGCGGCCATCGCTTGCCGACGCTCGCCGTGACGTTGGCGTTCGTCTCCGCGTGCGGTGGGGACCGTGCGGTGTGGGAACGGCGCTGGCGCAGTGTCGCCGGACAGCCGGGGACCGGCGCCGAGACACGGGAAGACCGCGCGGCCGACACTCCACCGGACGGCGCGCACACGACGGCATCCGGCGTCATCCGCCTCGCCCGTCCGGCGCAACTGCCGATGGCGTCGAGGACTTTCGTCGGCAGGGAAAGGGATCTGGCCGACGCCGCCGAGATGATCGGCGCGAGCGGGCCGGTCAAGGTGCCGTTGCTCGTCAGCGGCGCGATCGGGGTGGGAAAGACGGCTTTCGCCCTGCGGCTGGCGGAAGAGGTGGCGGCGGACTTCCCGGACGGGCAGCTCTACGCCGACCTGGGGGACAGCGGCTCCGGCGGCCGGTCGGCCAATGGGATCGTGCGCGGCTTCCTGCGCGCGCTCGGTGTGCCGGCGCATCTCGTGCCCGACGATCCGATGCAGCGGATCGGGCTGTACCGGTCCCTGCTGGCGGAACGCAGGTTGTTCGTGCTCCTGACGGGCGTCCGGGACGAGGGGCAGGTGCGGCCGCTGCTCGGCCAGGCCCCGCACAGCCAGGTCGTGGTCACCAGCCGCGCCCGGCTGCTCGGTTTGGAGGACACGAACCGCATCGAGCTCGATACGTTCTCCCGCAAGGAATCACTGGCCTTGATCGGCCGGATCGCCGGGCCGGGCCGGGTGCGGGCGGAACACGACGCCACCGACACGATCGCCGAACTGTGCGGGGATCTTCCGCTGGCGGTCAACATCGTCGGCCGCAAGATCGCCGCGCGCCCGGAATGGGCGATCGCCTACACCGCGGGCCAGCTCGCCGATCGCGAACGGCTCATGGACAGTCTCTGTGTCGGCGACGTCAACGTGCGAGACCGGTTCTCCGCCGCGTACGAGCATCTGTCGCCCACCGAACGGGAAGCCGTCCAGCACTTCGGGCAGAGCGGCGCGGGCTGGACGACGTCGATCGGCGTCGCCGCCGCGATGGGCATCATGATCGAGACCGCCGACGAACTCCTCGAATCCGTGGTGGACGCCGGACTTCTCCAGCGTGCCAACGTCGCCGGGCGGTACGCGGTCTCCCGGTTGGTCAGCGCGTTCGCCGCCGAACGGCGACGGGAACCGGGGCCGCTGGCGGCCGCCGTCCCGATGGCGGGCCGCAGGACACGCAAGAACGCGTTCGAATCGCTGCGTCACGAGGCGGTGCGCACCCTGCCGGGCGGCTCGTCCGAAGGTTGATTGTTCTCCCCGCGCGGCGCTTCCGGTCAACGGGCCGCGCGGCTTGAATGAGTCGACGAATGAAGGCGAGCGAAATTCGGTGACACAATGCTGATTCTGTCGATGAAAGAGGGTCACGATGGCGGGATCGTGGCGATCGAGGACGGCAAGCTGCTGTTCGCGCTGGAGTCGGAAAAGGACAACTACCCGCGCTACGACCGGATCACCGGCGAGCTGATGGCGCGCGCGGCGGGCATGCTCGACAAGCAGCCCGACGTGGTCGCGCTCGGCGGCTGGGTCAAGGGGGAGTTCTCGGTGGAACCGCCGTCCCGCACCGGATACTTCGGTGTCGGCGAAGGCGCGATCTCCGACGAGGCGGGCAAGTTCTTCGGCAAGGACGTGCGGTACTTCTCCTCGACCCACGAGCGCTCGCATATCTACACCTCCCTCGGGATGGCCCCCGCGGCACCCGGCCAGGCGTACTACTCCCTGGTGTGGGAAGGGAACATCGGTGACTTCTACCGGATCGACGAGCGCGGCGAGGCCACGCACCTGCAGCACGTCCTGACCGACCCGGGCGCGAAGTACGCGTATCTCTTCGCGCTGGCCGACCCGGGTTTCCCGCTGGGCAAGGGGAAATTCCGGTTCAACGACGCCGGCAAGCAGATGGCGCTGACCGGGTTCGCCGAGCCGGGCCCGCTCACGCCGGACGAGCAGAAGACCATCGACTTCATCCTCGACCGCGACGGCATCATCCTCGGTCTGTCCAAAGAGGAGATGTCCTGGTCCCATCTGTACAACGCCGGTGTGTGGTCGCAGGAATACCGCAACGCGGCGGCGAAGCACTCGCAGGCCATCTTCAACCGGTTCTACGACTACGCCGAGAAGAACCTGACCGAAGGCCTGCCGCTGCTGATCTCCGGTGGCTGCGGCCTGAACTGCGACTGGAACCGCTTGTGGCGGGAGAGCGGCCTGTTCTCGTCGGTGTTCGTGCCGCCGTGCCCCAACGACAGTGGTTCCGCGCTGGGCACGGCCATCGACGCGCAATGGTTCTACACCGGGCAGGCGACCATCGAATGGGACGTCTACGCGGGGGAGAACTTCGTCGAGGACGTCGTCCCGGATCCCGCCAAGTACGAGACGCGGCCGCTCGTGGCGAGCGAGGTCGCGAAGTACCTCAAGGACGGCAACATCATCGGCTGGGCGCGCGGCCGGTACGAGATGGGCCCGCGGGCGCTGGGAAACCGGTCGATCCTGGCCGCGCCGTTCACCGTGGACACCACCGTGCGGCTCAACAAGATCAAGCGCCGCGAGGACTACCGCCCGATCGCGCCGATCGCGCTGGAATCCGACGCCCCCAAGTGGTTCGTCGGCTCGGTGGAAGACCCGTACATGCTGTACTTCAACCACGTCACCTCCGACGAGCTGAAGGCCATCACGCATGTCGACGGTACCGCGCGCACCCAGACGGTGACGCGGGAGCGCAACGCCGGCATCACCGACCTGCTCGAGGCGTTCCGCGAGCAGACCGGGTTCAGCGTGCTGTGCAACACGTCGCTGAACAACAACGGGCGCGGTTTCCTCAACCGCACCAGCGATCTCATCGAGTACGGGGAGACTTACGGCCTCGACGGCTACGTCATCAACGACACGTTCGTGACCCCGCGCGCTTCCTGAGAAACCTTGCCCGACGGGGGTAAGGCCCGGATGCCACCACCCAGCAGTGGCATCCGGGTACCTCGTGCTGCCCGAACGAAGTCTCGCCCGGAGGGGGAAGACCATGCGAGTCGTGTTCGCGGGCGGTGGCGTCATCGCGCTGCTGACCGCGCTGGAATGCGTGTCCGCCGGGCACGAAGTGGTGATCGCCGACCAGGCGGACATCCCGTTCTCCGGCGCGACCTCGTTCGACCGGCACCGCGTGCTGCGCGCGTTGCATACCGGCGACCCGGCCACCACAGCGGCCGCCGTCGGCGCGCATCACGCGTGGATCGAACTCGAAAACCGGCTGTCCACGTCGTTCTACGAACAGGTCGGAGCGCTCACCGCGCTTCCGGCGCCCGAGGCAGCGCGGGATCTCTTGACGGCGGCCGGATCGAAGGCCGAAGTCCTCGGCGCGGACGAACTCGCCGTGGAATTCCCGCACGCCGGGTTCGTCTCGGGGACGGACGCGGTCTTCGAGTCGCAGGCCGGGGTCCTGCTCGCCGATCGTGTCCTGACCGCGTGCGCCACCCGGTTGCGGTGGCACGCGAACGCGGAACTCCATCCGCATCGCAAGGTGACCGGGATCGACGCCGACCGGGCCGAGGTCCGGTTGGCAGACGGCGAGACCCTCCGCGGTGACGCCGTCCTGGTGGCGGCGGGCCCCTGGTCGCGCGAGCTGCTGGCCCCCGCGCTGTCCCGGGAACTCGTGCTGCACCGGCAGACGATGCTCTACTGCGACGTCCCGCCCACCGACGCCGCCGCGTGGGCCGCGACCCCGGCGATCACGTCGCTCGGCTCGGACGGGGGCGCGTGGCTGGTGCCGCCCGTCGCCGGGACGCCGTTGAAGCTCAGCGCCGCGAGCGCGTGCCGCGTCGTCGACGAGATCGGCGGCGCCACGGTGCCCTCGTGGTGGCGTGAGCACCTGATCGACACGTTCGCCACGCTGATCCCGGGGTTCCGCCGGGACTGGCTGGTCGACACCCGGGACTGTCACTACCTGGCCCGGCGCTCCACCCTCGGCCCGATGCTCGCCGTCCTCGGCGACCGGGTGCTGACCTACGCGGCGTGCGGCGGCTCGTCGTTCAAGTTCGCCCCGCTGATCGCCCGGTCCCTCGCCGCGCGCCTGACCGGCGCCGGCCCGGTCCCGACCGGGCTCGAACCGCTCGACCGGCCGCTCGTGCGAGCGGGCGGTGTCCACCCGATCCGTCCTGCCCTGCGAGGTGTGTCGTGAAACTGCTCGCGCTGGAAGCCAGCCAGAACTCCTACTACTACCTGCCCCGGTATCAGCAGATCGAGGACTTCGGCGGGGTGCTGTACGTGCTCAACGGGATCGGGACCGAGGATCTCTGGCCGTCCGAGCGCTACCGGATCGCCGGCAGCAACCACATCGACGACCTGATCCGGCACGCGAAGGCCTGGCACGCGGAGGAATCCTTCGACGGTGTGCTCACCTTTTCCGAGTCCGGCGTGGTCCTGGTCGCCGCGGTGGCCGAAGCGCTCGGCCTGCCCGGAATCGGCGTGGACGCGGCGCGGACCAGCCGGAACAAGCTGATCATGCGGCAGGCGCACGAAAAGGGCGGTGCCGCGCATCCGGACTTCCGGTTCGTCGAAGACCTCGATTCGGCCCTTCAAGCGGCCGAGGACTTCGGCTATCCGGTGATCCTCAAGCCGACCCTCGGCGCGGCCAGCAACTTCGTCTTCCGGGTGGACGACGAAGAGAAGATGAGGGAGCGGTACGCACAGGCGCGCGAAGGCATCGACGGGATGTCCTGGTACAACATGGAGGCCGAAGGGCTGGATCTCGGCCCGCACGGCCTGCTCGTCGAGTCCTTTCTGGACGGTCACGAGCATCTCATCGAAGCGGTGGCCTGGGACGACGAGGTCTACCTAGGGTCCATTGTGGACAGGGTGACGTCGGAGGGGGAGACCTTCGACGACGACGTGCACCACGCGCCCACGTCGCTCACCGCCGGGCAGGTGGCCGAAGTCCACGCGGTGGTCGCCGCCGGAGTGCGGGCGCAGGGGCTCACGCGGGGCGCGCTGCACGCCGAAGTCCGGTTCCACCAGGGCAAACCGTTCCTGCTGGAGATCGCCGTCCGGCCCGGCGGCGGGGGACTCGACCATATGGCGCGGCTTTCGGCCGGATACGACCCGATCAAGGGACTCATGGACGTCTCCCGCGGCGTGCGGCCGGACGTCCGGCACTTCAGCCCGACCGGGCTGCACACCGCCGCGATGTGCCTGATCTGCCCCGGCGGCGTGATCGCCTCGATCGACGTCCCGCCCGCGGTGAACGAATCGGACTCCTTGTACTACCTCAAGATCTTCGCCAAACCGGGTGATTTGATCAAGCGTCCGCCGCTCGGCAACAACATCTTCGGCGGCATCGGCGCGCTGGGAGCGTCCTTCGACGAAGCCATGCGCAACGCGAACGACCTGGCCGGGAAGATCGAGGTCAAACTCTCCGAAACCCAGAAACAGCACTGAATTCCGCGTGGAGGAAGCGTGTCACGGACTGCCACCCAACGGCACTACCTGATGGTCAGACCGACGTACTTCGACGTCGAGTACTCGATCAATCCCTGGATGGACCCGAAGAAACCGACGGACACCGAGCTGGCCATCGCCCAGTGGGAATGGCTGCGCGATCTGTACGTCGATCTGGGCCATCGTGTCGAGCTGCTCGATCCGCTGCCCGGACTGCCCGACATGGTGTTCGCGGCCAACGGCGCCACCGTGGTCGACGGGCAGGTGCTCGTCGCGCGCTTCCATCACGTGCAACGCGCCGGCGAATCCGTCGCGTACCTGAAATGGTTCCGGGACAACGGATATCGCTACGTGCGGCAGGCGCAGTGGGTCAACGAGGGGGAGGGCGACTACCTCGTCGCCGGGAAGACGATCCTCGCCGGGACCGGGTTCCGCACGAACCCGGAGGCGCACAACGAATCGCGCGAGTTCTTCGGCCGTCCGGTGACCAGGCTGACGCTGATCGACCCGCGGTACTACCACCTCGACACCGCGCTCGCCGTCCTCGACGAGGACACCGTCATGTACTACCCGGGCGCGTTCTCCGAGGAAAGCCTTCTGCTGCTGAAGGAGCTGTATCCCGACGCGATCCTGGCCTCCGAGAGCGACGCCGCCGTGTTCGGGCTCAACGCCGTTTCCGACGGCAAGCACGTCGTGCTCCCGCAGGCGGCCACCGAGCTGACCGCGCGGCTGCGGGAACACGGCTTCGAACCGATCGGTGCCGACCTGTCCGAATTGCTGAAGGCGGGCGGCAGCGTCAAGTGCTGCACGCTGGAACTGCGTGCCGGTTAGGGAGAGAACTCGATGGATTCGGCTGTGCGGGACCGGGGCGGGCGCACCACGCTGCGCCGGATCGTCGTCGGGACGGCGTTGATCGCGGTTCCGGCGGTGGTCGTCGTCGTGGTGCTCGGCCTGGGGTCGGCCTACGCGCCCGTCGCGAGCACGGGTGCCAAGGCCGCGGGCGGCGGGCCCGACACCTACGCGCGCCTGCTGGTCGCGCTGCCGGTGATCCTCGGCGCGTGCTACCTGGCGGGCGTCCTGGCCCGGCGGCTCGGCCAGCCCGCGGTGATCGGCGAGATCGTCGCCGGCATCCTGCTGGGGCCCTCGCTGTTCGGGCTCGTCTGGCCCGGCGCGTTCGGCTGGCTGTTCCCCGGCGGGGTGGTCTCGGCGATCAACATCCTTTCGCAGCTGGGCCTGATCTTCTTCATGTACCTGGTCGGTTCGGAGATCGATCTCGGCGCGGTGCGGAGGCGCGGGTTCACCGCGGTGACGGTCAGCCAGGTCAGCATCGCGCTGCCGATGGTCTGCGGCATCGTGCTCGCGCTCGGCATGTACCCGACCTTCGGCGGTGACGTCGGCTTCCTCGCTTTCGGGCTGTTCATCGCGGTCTCCATGAGCGTGACGGCGTTCCCGGTGCTGGCGCGGATCCTGACCGACCGCGGCCTGTCGAAGACGCCACTGGGGGCGCTGGCGCTCACGTGTGCCGCCGTCGACGACGTCGCCGCGTGGTGCCTCCTGGCCGTCGTGGTCGCCGTCAGTCAGGGCGGGTCACCGTCGGAGGTGTTCCTGACCGTCGGGCTGACCCTGGTGTTCGTCGTGGTGATGCTCTACGTCGTCCGGCCGCTGCTCGCGAAGGCGCTCGCCCGCGTGCCGGAGTCCGCGGTGCTCGCGATCCTGCTCGGCGGGATCATGCTGTCGGCGCTGGCCACCAACGAGATCGGCATCCACGCGATCTTCGGCGCCTTCCTCTTCGGGGTGATCGCGCCGAGGAACGATCCGGTCGTCGCCCGCGCGGCCGGGAAGCTCGGCAGTGTCACTCTGACGCTGCTGCTGCCGCTGTTCTTCGCCTACACCGGGCTGCACACCGAGTTCGGCCTGCTCGGCTCCGGCTCGCTGTGGCTGTGGACCGTGGTGATCACGGCGGTGGCGGTGTTCGGGAAATGGGTGGGCAGCACCACGGCAGCCCGGCTGACCGGGGTCGGCTGGCGCGAATCGCTGTCGCTCGGGGCGCTCATGAACTGCCGGGGGCTGACGGAACTGGTGGTGCTCAACGTCGGCCTCCAACTGAAGGTGATCAGCCCGGCGGTGTTCGCGATGCTCGTGATCATGACGCTCGTGTCGACGATCGCGACCGCCCCCGCACTCAGTCTCATCGCCAAGTTCAAGACGAGACCGCCGGTCCAGCGGCGGCGGAAAGTGGATAGGACACCATGACCAGCAAGGAAACCCTAATCAGCACCTTCGCCGAGGTCGTCCTCGACGACGAAGTCCGGGACACCATCGGGAGCGACCTGCGGTCCTTCCCGAATCCCGTCGACGACATCGACCGCTCGCTGGCGATGCTCCGCGTCGCGTTCTCGAAGCTGCCGATCGAGCAGCTGCAGACGATCCTGGACTTCGGCAGGCACGTCGACACCCCCGGCGTCGCGCTTGTGCGCAACCTGCCGGTGGACCCGGAACTGCCGGAGACGCCGATCGACGGCGAACCCAGCAAGGACAAGAAGACGTTCGTCGCCGAGACCGTCCTTTTGGGACTGAGCCAGCTGCTCGGCGAGCCCGTCGGGTTTACCACGGAGAAGAGCGGGCGGCTCGTGCACGACGTCGTCCCGGTGTCGGCGGGGGCGCGGAGCCAGACGAACCAGAGCTCGCACGTCTTCCTGAACTTCCACAACGACATCGTGCACGACGCCCTCGGCCGGTATGACGTGTCCAATCCGGACTTTCTGGTGCTGAACTGCGTCCGCCAGGACGGGAACAAGGAGGCCGTCACCTACTACGCCGACGGCAGGGACATCTCGGCCGCGCTGGATCCCGAGGTGCTCGACGTCCTCCGTCGCCCGCTCTTCCGGCTCAACGCGCCCGGCAGCTACGTGCGTGACGTGGCCATGGGGGCCGACGTGCTCTCCGACCTCGTGGCGGTCATCTCCGGGCCGGCGGAATCGCCGGAGGTGGCGATCTCGGCCAACGGTGTGGTGGGGGAGACCGTCGAGGCGGAACAGGCGCTGGAGGAGCTGCAGCGGGTCTGCCGCGAGGTCGCCCATCAGGTCAAGCTGGAGCCGGGGACGGCGCTGCTGATCAACAACCGGAAGGGCCTGCACGCGCGGTCGCAGTTCTTCGCGCGGCACAACGGGCGGGACCGGTGGCTGCAGCGCACGTACATCCGGCGCAGCCTGTGGACGATCCGGTACCGGGGGACGGCTGAGGACCGGCGGGTGCACTGAGCCTTCCTGCCCGCGGTCGCGGCGTGCCCGGATGGACGTCACGTGTGTCTGGACGGACGACACGCGTGATTGGACGGACGACACGCGTGATTGAGCGGACGACACGCCCTCGGCCCGGAGTCGTCGCGAGTCGTCCGTCTGGACACACGTGTCGTCCATCTGATCACGCGTGTCGTCCGTCCAATCACGCGAAACCGCGCATCGGCCGTGATGCGAAAGCCACTTTCGCAACCTTGAACGTTGCGAAAGTGGCTCTCGCAACGCTCGGCCGGGACCGGGACCGGGCATGTTCGAGAAAGCGGCCATTCGGGTAACCCTCTGCGAAAGCACCCGACGGGAGGGAAACCGATGGCAGACAAGTTACGGCCGCCGCAGCAGCAGGAACCGCCGGGCGTGACATCGAAAATGGACCCGCCGCCTCGCGACTCCATGGAGGATTACGAAGGCCGCGAGCTGCTGGCGGGCAAACGCGCGTTGATCACCGGCGGTGACTCCGGGATCGGCCGCGCGGTCGCCATCGCCTTCGCGAAGGAAGGCGCCGACGTGGCGATCGCCTACCTCAACGAGCACGAAGACGCGAAGTACACCGAGGAACGCGTACGCGCTGAAGGGCGCGAGTGCCTCCTCCTGCCGGGTGATCTCGCGGAGGCGGCGCAGTGCCGCGAGATCGTGAACCGGACCGTGAAGGACCTGGGCGGCCTGGACATCCTGGTCAACAACGTCGCCACGCAGTGGCCGGTCGACAGCCCCGAAGAGCTCACCGACGAGCAGTGGACCCACACGTTCGACGTGAACATCCACAGCTTCTTCCGGGTGACCAACGCCGCGTTGCCCCATCTGGGTGAGGGCTCGGTCATCATCAACACCGGCTCGGTGAACGGCCTGCGGGGCAACAAATCTTTGATCGACTACTCCGCGACCAAGGGCGCCGTGCACGCCTGGACCTACGCGATGGCGCAGGCACTGGCCGATCGCGGCGTCCGGATCAACTGCGTCGCGCCCGGTCCGGTGTGGACACCGCTGATCCCGTCGACCTTCCCGCCCGAGAAGGTGGAGAAGTTCGGCCTCCAGGTCCCGTTCGAGCGGGCGGCGCATCCCGACGACCTCGCGCCGTCGTACGTCTTCCTGGCGTCCAACCGGCTTTCGTCGTACTACAGCGGCGAGGTCATCGCCGCGCTGGGCGGCGAGACCACACCCGGCTGAGGCGCGCCACGGCGTCGACGACGGCTTCGGGCGCGAGGCGGTCCAGGCACGGATGGCCGGGCACGGGGCAGACCCGGGCCCGGCTGTCCTTGCAGGCCGCGTGCTGGTCGCCGAGCACTTCGGACGGCACACCGTAGGGCGCCCACCGGGACGCCGGCACGACGGGCGCGAACAGAGAGACCACCGGGGTCCCGACGGCGGCCGCGAGATGGGCGGGCCCGGTGTTCGGTGCCACCACGACGTCCGCGCCGGCGAGCACGGCCGCCAGTTCCGCCAGCCCCGTGCGGCCGCCGAGATCGAGCGCGTTTCCGGCCACGCGGCCGGTCAGCGCGCTTTCCGACGGCGAGCCGGTCACGACGACGCGGCGCCCGGCGGCTTGCAGCGCCCGCACGATGGCGGCCGAGCGTTCGGCGGACGGCTGCCTTGCCGGGACCGACGCGGCCGGGTGGACGACCACGTAGTCCTCGTCGCCGACCAGTTCCTCCACCGGCGGCAGAGGCCAGCGGACGGCGAGGCCGCCGTCGTCACCGGCCGGCAACGAGAAGCCCGCGTCCTCGGCCAGGGAAAGCATCCGGACCGGCTCCGGCGGATCACCCTCGACCCGGTGCCGCAGATCCAGCAGCGACCCGGGGTAGTCCTCGCTGATCGCGCCGATCCACGGCACGCCAGCCAGGCGCAGCAGCAGCGCCAGCGGGAGCGGGGACTGGTGGAACGACGTCAAGATCAAGGCCGCGTCGAAGGAGAACTCGCGCAAACGCCGGACGAGCGCGTCGGTGTCCTCCTGGGTGACCGGCGGCGGCTCGGGGTCGATCCACGGCGCGCACCAGGTGATGACCTCGTCGGCGCCGGGCAGTAGTTCGCCCGCGGCGCGGCCCCGCGGCCCGGTCAGCAGGACCACCCGGTCCGCCCCGGCCGCGACCGCGCGGACGCAGGGTCCGGCGAGCAGGACGTCGCCGAGGTTGTCCATCCTCGCGACCAGGACGTTCATCGAGTACCCGCGACGGCCAAGTGGACCGCTTCGGCGAGGTCTCGCGCGACGGTCGCCCGGCGACGGGCGCGGTCGATCTCCTCGGGCCGGGTCCGCGCGGTCGGGATGAGGATGCCGCGGGCGCCGGCCGCCAGGGCGGCGTCGACGTCGGCACCGGTGTCGCCGATGACCACACAGCGGCGGACGTCCACCCCGAGTGCCTCCGCGGCCTGACGCACCAGGCCCGGCGCGGGTTTGCGGCAGGCGCAGCCGTCACCGTCGTCGTGCACGCAGACCTGCCAGGTGCCGAACGGGCCGAGGACCTGTTCGACCCGGCCGTTCACGGCGGCCAGCCGGTCCGGCGTGATCAGCCCTTTCGCCACCCCGGACTGGTTGCTGACCACGCCGATCCTGATCCCCGCCGCCCGCAGGCCGTGCAGGAGTTCCTTGGCACCGGGCACGGGACGGACGCCGTCGGGATCGTCGAGGTAGGGCACGTCGACGATGAGGGTGTCGTCCCGGTCGAACAGCAGGGCCTGCGGCCGCCGGGCCAGGCGGTGCCGCAGCTCCCCGCGCAGCCGGTGATAGCAGGCCGCGGGCGGGATGAGGACGCTGGTCAGGAGCATCCGCGACACCTCGCCCGGGGTGAGCGGGCCCGGTGCGATCCGGCGCGCGGCGAACTCGGCGGTCAGTCCCGCCCACAGCCCCGCCGCGGCGGTGGCGGCCTTACGACGGCCCAATGCGAACAGTGCCGCGGCGCCGGCCGCGCTGACGGTGGCCAGCGCGTGCCGTTCGAGGCGACCGTGTCCGGCTCCGGTCTGCTGCCGCCACAGGACACCGTGCTTGTGCCGCATGAGCGCGTCGTCGGCGTTGCCCCGCTGCGCGCGGAGGCTGGCCAGCGGACCCGACCGTTTGGGGGGATGGACGGTGACGCGTTCACCCCGCGCGATGAGGTAGCCCGCCTTCGCCACCTGCAAGGCCAGATCCGAGTCCTCCCGGTAGGCGCGGGGGAAACGTTCGTCGAAGCCGCCGACCTCGGCGAGCACGGACCGGCGGTAGGCCATGTCGGCGGTGATCCACCTGGCCGTCTCCAGCCCGGCCGTTCCGCGTTCGTCGTCGGTCGGACGGCGGTCCGGCGGCAGCGGTACGACGAGCCGCGCCTGCGACGCCGCCGTCTCCGGCCCGAGGGGGACGAGGTCTTCGGCGAGTTTCCGCGGCCAGTCCGAGCCGATCACCACGTCGTCGTCGAGAAAGGCGATCCACTCGGTCTCCGCCCGCCGCCAGCCGGCGTTGCGGGCGGCGGCGGGACCGCGTCCGCCGGAGCGGACCACTTCGATTTCCGTACTGGACGGGGGAAGCCGCAGATCCTCGCCGCCGGGCCGGTCGTCGGCGACGACGATCCGCGCGGGCCGGGGCTCCCCGGCGGCTTCGATCCCGGCCAGGAGCGTGTGGAGATTCTCCCGGCCGGTCGTCGGGATCACGATCGTGTAGTCGAGGTCGCTCACCCTCTTCCGGTACCCGGGTGCCACGGCCGCAAACTCCGGGTCACGCGGGGATTGCGTCGGTCTTCCTCAGCCACGAGCGATGTTCGCCCAGTTGCGCGAGGAACGAGGCGAAGAAGCCGTCGGGCAGGGTCGCCTCGGCCGCCGTGGTCGTCACGACGCCCTGGTCGATCACGGTCTCGGTGTCGTCGGCCAGCTTCGACGTCACCCCCGCCCGGCGCAGCAGGTCCAACCCCGAGCCGAAGGCGGCCACCGGCTTGCCGTGCTTGTATGCCTCGGCGACGAAATGCACCGCGTACCCGTCGCGTTCGAGGATGTTGATCGCGCCCGGACCGCAGGGGACGGCGACGGCGTCGTAGAGCACCGAGGCCATGGTGTTGAGCTGCCGGTCCGGTCGCAGCGGGTCTCCTTCACCGCCGGGCCGGAGTTCGGCCTCGGTCGGTGCGAGGACCTCGGCGATCGCGCCCTGCTCGGTGAGCGCTTCGACCAGGCGTCGGACGCCGATCGTGTCCACCCCGTCGGCCGCGAGCACCGCGACCTTCCGGCTGGTCGGGGCGACGGACGGCTGGTTGAGCTGGGAAAGCGCGGGGGACGTGCGGTCGTGATGGGGTGTGGCCGGAGCGGCGGGCACACTCACGCCGATCCCCTCGGCGACCCGTGCCGCCAGGTCGTGGTCGACGTTGTTGAGCTCGGTGACGGTCCGCGCCCGGATCTCCCGGTCCTCGACTTTGCCGAGTTCGAACCGGAACGCGGCGACGATATGCTCGCGTTCGACCGAGGACATGCTGTTCCAGAACAGTGTCGCCTGGCTGTAGAAGTCCTTGAAGCTCTCGCTGCGCTCCCGGATCTTGTGGCCCGCCACGGCTTCGGTGTAGTGCCGGAAGACGCCGGAATCGGCGATCGCCGGGCAGCCGCCGCCGAGCGAGTTCGGGAAGTAGCTCGTCCGTCCTTTGTGGATGTTCTGCTGGCCGTGCCCGTCGCGCTGGTTAGTGTGCACCGGCGCGATCGGCCGGTTCACCGGGAGCTGCGAGAAGTTGGGGCCGCCGAGCCGGATCAGCTGCGTGTCGAGGTACGAGAAGTTCCGTGCCTGCAACAGCGGATCGTTGGTGAAGTCGATGCCCGGGACGATGTTCGCGGTGTGGAAGGCGATCTGCTCGGTCTCGGCGAAGAAGTCGTCGGGGTTGCGGTCGAGCACCATCCGCCCGACCGGCCGCACCGGTACCTGCTCCTCGGGGATGATCTTCGTGGCGTCCAGCAGGTCGAAGTCGAAGTCGTGCTCGGAGTCCTCGTCCACCAGCTGGACGCCGAGCTCCCATTCCGGGTACTGCCCGGACTCGATGGCGTCCCACAGGTCGCGCCGGTTGAAGTCGGGATCCTTGCCCGCGATCTTCTGGCATTCGTCCCAGATCAGGGAATGCGTGCCGAGCACGGGCTTCCAGTGGAACTTCACGAAGGTGCCCTTGCCCTCGGCGTTGACGAGCCGGAACGTGTGGACGCCGAAGCCCTGCATCATCCGGTAGCTGCGCGGCAGTGCGCGATCGGACATCAGCCAGAGCACCATGTGCAGGCTCTCCGGTTGCAGCGACACGAAGTCCCAGAAGGTGTCGTGCGCCGACTGCGCCTGCGGGATCTCGTTGTGCGGCTCGGGTTTGACCGCGTGCACGAAATCGGGGAACTTGATGCCGTCCTGGATGAAGAACACCGGCATGTTGTTGCCGACGAGGTCGTAATTGCCCTGGCGGGTGTAGAACTTCGTCGCGAAACCGCGGACGTCGCGGACGGTGTCGGCCGAGCCGCGTGATCCCGCGACGGTGGAGAACCGCACGAACACGGGGATCTTCTCGCCGCTGGTGAGGAATTCCGCGACCGTGTAGTCGGCGAGCGCGTCGTCGTAGGCCTCGAAGAAGCCGTAGGCGCCCGCGCCGCGCGCGTGCACGACCCGTTCGGGGATACGCTCGTGGTCGAAATGCGTGATCTTCTCGCGGGCGTGGAAGTCCTCCAGCAGCGTCGGCCCACGGGATCCCGCGGTCAGGGAATCGTTCGTGTGATCGACGCGGACACCCTGCTGCGTCGTCAGCACGGACTGCTCCGGATCCACCCGGCTTCCGCCCAGCTGTTCGTCCTTCGCGTCTTCTCGATGCTGTGCCACTGGTGTCGCCCCTTCGCGGTGGTGGTTTCCCTCGCGGCTACCCCGGCACTGTTTCGGCGAAACGACACCGGGTAACCGGCGCGCAGGAAACTTCGAGGAGGTGCGAATGACGACGGTGGACCGGCCTGCCGTGCTGGAGATCCGCGACCCCGCCGACGACAGGCTCGTCGGCAGCGTGAAGGCGGCGACCCCCGATGGTGTCGAAACGGCCATCGCCACGGCGAAGAGGCGGGCTCCGGGCTGGGCCGCCACGCCGGCGGCCGAACGCGGGGTAGCGCTGAAGGACGCGGCCAGGTCGCTCCGGGAGCGGGCGGGCGAACTCGCCGTCCTCATCGAGAGCGAGACCGGCAAGCCCCGCGACGAGGCCGAAGAAGGTGTCCTCGCCGGAGCCGGGACCTTGGAGCAGTACGCCGAACTGGGGCCGGTGCACCGTGGACGGTCCTTGCTGGGCGATCCGTCGGCCACCGACCTGATGGTGCCGGAACCCCGGGGCGTGGTCGTCGCGCTGACGCCGTGGAACGACCCCGTCGCGGTGGCCTGCGGGCTGCTGGGAGCCGCGGTGGTCACGGGGAACACGGTGGTGCACAAGCCGAGTGAACGCTGCCCGCACACCGGCGCCTGGCTGGGGAACGTGCTGTCGGAGGCGCTTCCCGAGGGAGTGCTGCAGACCGTGCAGGGTGACGGGAGCGTCGGTGCCGAACTAGCGGCCCACGCGGACGTCGACGTCGTCGCGCACGTCGGCAGCACCGTCGCGGGTCGTTCGATCGCGGCGAGCGCGGCGAAGACCGGCGCCAAGGCGCTGCTGGAGAACGGCGGCAACGATCCGCTCGTCGTCGACGCCGGCGTGGATCCCGTCTGGGCGGCCGGTCAGGCGGCGACCGGGGCCTTCGCCAACTCGGGACAGATCTGTGTCTCGGTCGAACGGATCCTGGTGCACCAGGACGTCGCGGAGGCCTTTCTCACCGCGCTGGTCGCCGAGGCGGGCCACCGTGAGCTGGCCCCGCTCGTCGACCGGCGTCACCGCGAAGGGGTCCACGCCCAGGTCGCGGAAGCGATCGCGCAGGGTGCCGACCCGCTGGTCGGCGGCGTCGTGCCGGACGGTCCCGGTGCCTTCTACCCGGCGACCGTCCTCACCGGCTGTACCTCCGGGATGCGGATCCTCCGCGAGGAAACGTTCGGCCCGGTGGCGCCGGTGACCGTGGTCGCGGACTTCGAGCAGGCACTCGGGCAGGCGGCCGATGGCGAGTACGGGCTCGCCGCCACGGTGCTGACCTCCTCGATGGCGCACGCGCAGCGGGCCTGGCGCGAACTCCCGGTCGGGACCGTGAAGATCAACAACGTCTTCGGCGGCGCGCCCGGCGGAGCCGCCCATCCGCGGGGTGCCAGCGGCAGCGGCTACGGCTACGGGCCCGAACTGCTCGACGAGATGACGCAGACGAAGGTCGTCCACCTGGCACCCCCGGGGCCGTGATGCGCTGGACGGCACCGTTCGCCTGGACCGCCCGGGCGTTCCGGGTTCCGGGGGAGGAGCGCCGGAGTCTCATCCAGACCACGAAGGCCGCGGCCGCGGCGGTGATCGCGTGGATCGTCGCGACGGCGGTGCTGCGGCTGCCGCAACCCTTCCTCGCTCCTTACGCGGCGGTGTTCCTGGTGCAGGCCACCGTCTACCGCTCCCTGCGCGGCTGGGCGCAGCAGGTCGGCGCGGTCAGCGTGGGGGTGCTGCTCGCGGCGGGGGCCGGTCAGCTCATCCCGTCGGTGACGGTGGCGCTCGGGCTGGTCATCTTCGTCGGACTGCTCATCGGCTCGTGGCGGGGTTTCGGCGATTCGGGAGTGTGGGTCGGGATCACCGGCATGCTGCTGATCTCCTACGGCAACGCGACCGAACCCGTCCTGCTCGCCGACCGGCTGCTGGAAACGGCGCTGGGCGCGGCGATCGGCGCGGTCCTCAACGCGGTGATCCTGCCCCCGCTGCACGGCCAGCGTCTGCGGGAGGCGACTTCCCGGCTGGCCGAGGCGATCGCCGACGTCCTCGACGAGACCGCGGAACTGGTCCGCGGTGGCGAGTCGGCCGATGGCCTCGACGGCCGCCTGCAGGACGTCCGCAGCCTGGCCGCGGAGGCGGAGGACGCGATCGGCTGGACCCGCGAGGGCCGGTATCTGAACCTGCGCGGACGGCGTGAGACCCCGGAGGAACCGCTGGCGAACCTCATTTCCCTGTGGCAGCCGCTCGCCCAGCTGATCGACGCCGTGAGCGAGGCCGCCCGGAGCGATCAGCCGTTCCGGCATCCCGGCGAGCACGCGCGCGGGGTGGTCGGCGACCTGCTCGAAGCACTCGCCGAGGTGGCCCGTTCGGGTGACCCGGACAAACTCGACCGGTGCCGCAGGTTGCTCGACGAGATCGACCACCTGCTCGTGGCGCCCACCGACGAGGTCACCACGTCGATCGGATTGGGGGCGATGGCGCTGCCCGCCCGCCGTCTCGTCCAGCGGCTCCGCGCTGATTAAGCCGGGGCGGCGGCGGGTAACCGTACCCATGAACAGCAGCGGCAAGCGGATCGTGGTCACCGGCGCCACCGGCAACGTCGGGACGGCGGTGGTGCGCGCGCTGGGTTCGGACCCCGAGGTCGGTTCGATCGTCGGGCTGGCGAGGCGCCCCAGCCGCTGGGAGAGCCCGAAGACCGAGTTCGTCACCGCCGACGTCGCGCGCGACGACCTCCGGGCCGTGTTCGACGGTGCCGACGTGGTGATCCACCTGGCCTGGCTGTTCCAGCCCACGCACCGGCCCGAGGTCACCTGGCGGGCCAACGTGCTGGGTTCGATCCGGGTGTTCGAGGCCGCGCAGGCGATGCGCGTGCCGTCACTGGTCTACGCCTCGTCGATCGGGGCGTACTCGCCGCGGGACGACGACCACCCGGTGACCGAGGACTGGCCGACCCACGGCTCGCCCAAGGCGGCGTACACCCGGGAAAAAGCTTATGTGGAAAGGGTTCTCGAAGCGTTCGACCGGAGCCATCCACGGCTGCGGGTGGTGCGGGTACGGCCGGGATTCCTCTTCCAGAAGGCCGCGGCACCCGAACAGCGCCGCCTTTTCGGTGGCCCGTTCGTGCCCGGCAAGCTCGTCCGGCCCTCGCTCGTGCCGATCCTGCCGGACATCCCGCAACTGAGGATCCAGACCGCGCACACCGAAGACGTGGCCGACGCCTACCGTCGTTGCGCGCTCCAGGACGTCAAGGGCGCCTTCAACATCGCCGCCGAGCCGGTGCTGGACACCCGCGCGCTGGCCCGGATCTTCGGTGCCAAACCGGTGAAGGTCCCGGCCTCCTTGGTCCGGCGCGCCCTCGCCGCGGCTTGGTCGCTGCACCTGATCCCGGCCACTCCGGGGCTGTTCGACGCCGTGCTGCATCTCCCGGTGATGGACTGCACGCGCGCCAGGGAAGAGCTGGGCTGGACGCCGCGATACTCGTCGGAGGACGCGATCGAAGCGTTCCTCAAGGGATTGCGGGAAGGCGACGGACTTCCGACCGAACCGCTGAAACCGGACGTCGGCAGGTGGCACGAGCTGGCCACCGGGGTGGGGGAGCGACCGTGAACGAGAAGGAACTGCTGCACACGCTGACCAAGGTCGTGTCCACTTTGGACGGAACATCGGTGCGGTTCGCCGTCGCGGGCGGCCTCGCCGTGTACGCGCGGGGCGGCCCGCCGTCCGACCACGACGTCGACCTCTTCCTCAAACACGAGGACATCGAGGAAGCGGCGGAAGCGCTGGAAGCCGCAGGGCTGAGACGGGTGCATCCGCCGGAGGACTGGCTCACCAAGGTCTACGACGGCGACTGCCTCGTCGACCTCATCTTCCGGCCCAACCACCGGCCGGTCACCGACGAGATGCTCGACCGCGCTTCGCTGATGCGGGTCGGGGCGACCGCCGCCCCCGTGCTGAACGGGACCGACCTGCTCGTCGACAAGACGCTCGTGCTCAGCCCGCACCGTTGCGATTTCGGCCCGCTGCTGCGGATCGCCCGTGACCTCCGCGAGCAGGTCGACTGGCACCGCGTGGCCGAGGAGACCGCCGAATCGCCGTACGCCTGGTCGTTCCTGACCCTGCTCGCGGCACTGTCCATCATCGACGGAAAGGAGCTTCCGATGCCTCAGGAAGCGCCCCAGTACCTGGTCGCCAGGCTGACCAAGGCGCTGGCGGAGGATCCGAGGACCGCCGAACTCGGCGTGCACGTCACCGTGCGCGGCGACCAGGTCCGGCTCAGCGGTGAGGTGCCGTGCGCCAACCGCAAGGCCGACATCGAGGCGGTCGTCTGCGAACACATCGCGGCCGAACTGGTGCACGACGACATCCGGACGGCCGACGTCCGCGAGCCGTCGCACGCCGAGGAGATCCGGTGATCCGGGTCGCCGCGGTCGGGGACGTCCACCTCGGGGAGGACAACCGAGGCCTGCTGCGGCCGGCACTGGACAACATCGCCGAACACGCCGAGGTGCTGCTGCTCGCGGGCGACCTCACCCGGCACGGCAGCGTCGAAGAGGCCAGGGTGGTCGCCGACGAGTTCGCCGGGCTCGACGTCCCCGTGGTCGCGGTGCTCGGCAACCACGACTACCACTCGGACCAGGCGGAAGCGGTCAGCGGCCTGCTGGAGGAAGCCGGGATCACCGTTCTGGAAGGCTCGGCCACCACCGTGGACCTGGACGGCGGGAGGCTCGGCGTCGCCGGCGTGAAAGGCTTCGGCGGCGGATTCGCGGGCAAATGCGCGAGCCGGTTCGGCGAACGCGAGATGAAGGATTTCGTCGAACACACCATGGCGGCCGCCAAGCGGCTGCGCACCGCGCTGGAGGGGCTCGAACACGAGGCGCCCGACGTGACCGTCGCGTTGACGCACTACTCGCCGATCCCCGGCACCCTGCACGGCGAACCGCCGGAGATCCACCCGTTCCTGGGCTCATACCTGCTGTGCGAGCCGATCGACGACGCGCAGGTGGCGCTCGCCGTGCACGGGCACGCGCACTACGGCAGCGAGCAAGGCGTCAGCCCGGGCGGGGTCCCCGTGCGCAACGTCGCCCAGCCGGTGATCCGGGCGGCGTACGCGACGTACGTTCTCGAACCCGCGAAGGTGCTGACATGAGGGATCGATTCCATGGCCAGCTGAGCGTTCTCGGCGAGTTGCTGTCGAGCATGTGCGGGATGGCTTGTGAAGAGCTGCGGCTCGCGAACCGGGTCTTCCTGGACGGGGACGTCGAAGCCGCCGCCGAACTCGCGGAGGTCGAGGCGAAGCTGAACGCGGCGCGGACCACGTGCGAGGACACCGCGCAGAAATTGCTCGCCCTGCAGGCGCCGGTCGCGCGCGACCTGCGGACCGTGCTCGCGGCGGTGTACTGCGCCGACCGGCTGGAGCGGATGGGCGACCTCGCCCAGCACATCGCCGACCAGGCCGCGCGGGCGCCGGAATTCGCCGTCCCGGACGCCGTCGCCGGCCGGTTCGGCGAGATGGCCGGGCTCGTCTGCTCGATGGCGGACGACCTCGGCGCGGCGATCGACGGGCCGACCGCGGAGGTCTTCCACTCGCTCGCCCGGTCCGATCAACGTGTCGACGCGCTGTACGAGGAGCTGATGACGCTGGTCACCGAGCCGGGCTGGCCCCACGGTGTCGCGCCGGCGATCTCGGTGGCGCTGCTGGCACGGTTCTACGAGCGGTTCGCGGACCAGGTGGTCTCCGTGGCGCGGCGGGTGGACTTCGCGCTCACGGGGGAGCTGCCCGAGTCTTCGGTGCGGGATGTGCACGCTTCGCTTTGAGGTCGCTTCAGTCAGCGCGTGAAGGCCTCCTTCCCTCGGCTCAGCCGAGGGAAGGAGGCCTTCACGCGCTACGGGTCCTGCTGGAGCAGCGTCGGTGGCTTTCGCAACCACTCATGCCTCCGACGCGAACTGGACCGGGTATGCGAGCTGCGTTGGCATGTCCTATGTCTACGTTTCATCTAACCTTATTTTCAATTCCAACGTCGTCAAGAGGGGCACCGACGGAATCTGCGGCACTTACGACGGCACCGGGACGGATTGCGGATATTCTTCAACCTTTGGCGATTGGTTCTGCGTCGGGGTCGGCCTCTGCAACGGGACATACGTTATGGACATGGGTATTACAATCAAGCTGCCGCCAGGCTACGAGTGGACATACTTCCCGGGATTCTGTAGCACTATCGGATCACGAGACCTTATCTGCGCCGTGGGAACCCAGCCGGTGGTCGTCCCAGCAATAAACCCCTGACAATATAGTTATATTTCGGAAGAAAGCGCGCACGGAGACGTTCAGGTCTTCGTGCGCGCTTTGTGTAGTTCACGAAGTCGTGAACTACGCTGCTATTTTTTGGGACTCCGCGGGGAGAGCGGCTCAGGATCACCTGCCGAGCCGGGGCCGGTCTCGAACCACACGGTGATGAACCCACCTACCGGTAGCCACGACCCAGGCGCGGGGTGCTGGCCGACGATTGGTCCACCGGTCCAGCCTGCCTGCTCGTCGGCTTGAGAACCGGGACCAGTCAATCCGAGTTCGTCACTGGCCAGACAGCGCCGAGCCTCGGCTGGTCCCAACCCGATCAGGTTCGGAACGCGGCTCATCAGCTCGGCATCACGGCCAGCTTGTGCGGTCCGCCGTCCGGTACTGCCCATGTCAATGACGATACCGCAATATTTGAGAGCAAAGGACGCAACTTGACAAGCAAACAACGCGCTGAAGCCGTCGGTCAGGCCATGCCGAATTCCGAAGAAAGACTGATAGTCAACTGGCCAAAAGGCAGTTCGTCCTGCCTCGCGCTGAGAATTTCCCACTCGAAGCCTTGGAGGCCGAGGAAGAGGGTAAGCATCTCACCGCCTTGAAGCTCATCCTCGGCGCGGATCAGTACTCCACCTGGCGCGGCCTAGCCACGACTGCGGCGGACGAGGAGGACTTCTCGGCCGTGGTGATGAAGGAGCCGGGCCGGGGAAACCCATAACGGTCGCCCTGCTCCTCGCCGACGAGGCGACCGCCGAAGCACTCGAAACCGACCTGCTGCGCTACGGAGTAGACCTGCTCGACCTCTACCGCGGCTTCCTCTCTTATCGGCGGGTCTGTGCGCTGGTCACGCACCTACCCGACGACGCGGCCGTCTGGCGGGTCCGCGATCCACACGGCGCGATGACCCGTGCCGAGCTGCTCTGGCTACGACCGAACGCCGGCTGACAGCACTGTGGGCAACCGTCGCTGTGGCCCTGGGCCAGGATGTCACGGATACCCAACTGGCCGGGCCGCTGGATACATGGGAACCACTGTCGAACGCCATCAACTCCCGCACGGAGAACGCGCCAGGTGGCGCGGAGCTGAAGTCGTTGCGCGAGATCGCGTTGTGGATACGCAACGACTGATTTTCGTCCAGGTGGTGAACGCCCGTGGCCTCGGTCGCTCACGCCTACCTCAAGATCACGCCCTCGTTGCAGGGTCTCGGACGTCACCTCCGCGACCAAGTCCGTGAGGCCGAAGGGCAGGCCCCGAAGGTCAGCCTGTCGGCCGAGGTGAAAACCGCGCTGCTGCGCGAACAGCTGCACGTCGCCGCCCGTGAAGGCGATCAGATCGCGATCCGGCTAGTGGCCGAGCTGGACTCTGAACCGGCCGAAACCCGCTTCGCTGCGCTGAAACGCCGTCTCGACGGGCAGAACATCACGCTCAAGGTCGTCCTGGACAAGTCGGTCGGCGCGAGTATCCGCGGCCTGTCCGACGTGGACTCGCGGATGCGGTCGGCGACCGGTGCGATAGCGCTGCACTCGGGCGCGGTCGGTCTGGCCACCTTGAAGTACGGGGCGATGGCGGCCGGTGCCGGGCAGGCCGGGACCGCGTTGGGCGGTCTCGGGTCGGTCGCGGCCACCGCGTCGGGGTCGTTGCTGGCGGTTCCTGCTGCCGGGCTCGCGGCCGTGGCGATCCTGCAGACGCTCAAGCTCGGGATCTCCGGGTTCTCCGACGCGCTCAAGGTGTTGCAGCTTCTTCACGTGGTCTGCCCGCCACACGTGACCGCGAGCGCACGGAACACCCGCCTCGATCAGCTCCCGCGCCAGCACCGACGCGTTCGGTTCCTCGATCAACCGGTCCACGATCGCCTCCGCGAACGGCGCCGTCTCCGGATCCACCTCACGGTGCGCCTCGCCTGTCCGCTGGTCATAGACGATCCGGTACCCGTAGCCCAGCGGGCCAGCCCACAGCCCTTCCATTGCGCGAGCCTCGACACCCCGGCGGGTCCGCTTGCGGATCTTCTCCGACTCCCGCTCCGCGTCGACGGCGTCCTCGGCGGTGTCGATCCGGTCGTCCGGATCGTTCATGTCATAGATCCGGTCGTCGTAAGCCCAGTAGCCCCCGACCTTTTCCAGAATGTCGCGCAGCTTGGCGAACACCGACAGGTTCCGCTGAGCCCGGGAGTTCTCCCACGTCCACAGCGTGTTTGCCTGCCCGGTCGACAACAGCCGCAACGCCTCGTTGTAGTCCTGGCGTTCCTCGGTCGCGTACCGCGACCCCGACAGGTTGTTGTCCACCAGGACCGCGACCACGGCGATGCCGTGTTGGGAGCAGAACTTGCGGCCCGTCGCGATCTGCGAGGCCACCGAGACCTTCCGACCCTTGACCGCGTTCGACGCCCTCGCGTAAATGACCGCGCGCAGCTGCGGATACTCCCCAGAGTCGATTACCTCTGACAGACGACGACCCGACAGACGGCGAGTCAAAGCTTTCGTCATGAACAAACCCCCAGCAAGCTCGCTGGGCGGCGGTCGTCATTGGACCCCATTTCGTGCACGCCGAGTCTAGCCGACACAGCACGCAACACCAGGGCAGGGACATGATCAGTGGTGGAGTGCTGGACCCACGTTCCCGCAGGTCCAGCACCGTTTTTGGCTTGGGTTCCGTTCATGAGTTCGGGAACCTAAGTTGAAAAGCCGCCAAGGAGGCCTTCACGGCATTCCGGCAAGCTCAGGTGGCGCGGCCCGCCAGCGCGTCCCGGATCTTGTCGATGAACGCCGTCCCCGGCGCGAGGATCCGGTTCGCCGGCGGCCGGTCGGGAGCGGCGGGATGCGGCCGCGTCGGCGCGATCTCCTTGGCCCGCAACACCTTCTCACCCAGTTCCCGCAGATCTTCCGGCGAGCAGGCGGCCTGCAGCTTCGGCAGCAGGTCGCTCTCTTCCTCTTCGATATGGTGCCGGACGTCCTCGATCAGCTTGCCGACCAGTTCGTCGAACCGCTTGTCCGACGGGTCCAGGCCGATGAGGTCGTTCATCACGCGTTCGGCTTCGGCGTGCTCCTCGATCTCGTGGTCGGCGACCTCGTCGCCGTCCGGAAGGTGCTTCCGTGCGGCGGGATACATGTGCTGCTCTTCGGCGATCGAATGCCGCACGAGTTCGGCGATCACGTGGTCCGCGAGGTCCTTGCGGTGCTGATCACCGCCCTTGCCGGATTCGAGTTCCTGGAAGATCCGTTCGAAGGCGCGGTGGTCCTCGGTGATCACCGAGACGAGGTCGTGTTTCGTGGTGGTGGTCATGGACACTCCTGTCCGTGCTCGTCAGTCCGACGCCGCACGGATACCCGTTCCCCGCGGTTCAATCACCCGGATTCGTCGGTGACGTGGTGCGGCGCGCCGACGGGTTTCGATTCGGGGGAGCCGCGCTGGCGCAGGTAGACGCTGAACACCGCCATCGAGCCGATGGCGAGGAATTCCGACTGCCAGTTCTGCAGGGTGCGGTTCCAGAAGTCCGACGACGCCAGATAGCCGAACCACGTCTCCGGATCACCGAATTCGGTGAGCTGCTCGGCGTTGTAGGCGCTCATCCCGGCCACGGACTGGGCCAGCCAGGACAGCAGGAACAGCCCAAGCATCACCAGTCCGAGCGACATCGAGAAGATTCCCGTGCGCCAGCCGCCCGCCCGTGCCCATTTCGGCGAATCGGCCGTCGAATGCCTTCCGATCTGCTGCTCTTCGTCCGATTCCAGCCCGGCCCGCCCCGCCGGTTTCGATTCCGGGGAGCCGCGCTGAAGCAGCCACACGGTCGCGAACACGTACAGGAAGAACTGCAGGTATTCCGATTGCCAGTTTTCGGCGACATCGACGGCGAAGTCGGCGGACGTCAGATAGTCGAGCAGGCCGATCGGTTCGGCGGCGTGCGTGAGCCGCCTGTCGTTGTAGGCGGCGAGGCCCGCGAATGCCTGTCCCGCGAGGCTCAGCAGGAACAGCAGCCCGAACGCCAGCGAGAGGGCGTTGTCCCGGAGAAAGCGCCGCATCTTCCGCCTCCTTCACCGGTGGAGCAGGCCCAGTAGGACGCAATAGCCGAGAACGGCCACGACGAAGACGAGGTAGACGGTGAACACCGGGCGCGCTTTCACGGTCCACCCACCGCGCAGTCGTAGACCTGCTCGTTCCGGTGGCGGCAGCCCGCGCCCGTGATCACCCATCCGGTGGAGGATTCGTGCAGGAAGAGGGTGTCGCGGGCGGTCTTCACCTGGGCTTCTTCGCTCCAGACGGAAACCGTTTCGGGCGTTCCGCCCGGGACGTCCGCGCCCGCCAGGCCGCGTTCACAGCTCTCGGGTGCCCAGGACTCCTGGGCCCGGGGCGCCAGCAGCGCGCACGCCGAGCGGTGATCACCCGACGCGAGCGCGCCGAGGAACCGCGCGGCGGCCTCTTTCGCCGGCCCTTGCCCACTCGCTCCGGTACAGCCGGCGAGCAGCAGGCAAATACCGAACGCCAGGGTTTTGACGATCATGGAGACGGGGTACCCCGGTGTGGCGTCGTTCACACTTGGCGTCAGGAAGCGGGGTACTGCTTCTCCCTCAGCAGGTTCGCCAAGTGGACGGCGTTGCGCGCGAGGGTCGCGTTGGTCGAGGCGACCGCTTCGGGCGTTTCGTCGAGATCGTTGTAGTCGCCGCCCTTCATCGCCTCGCCGTTCCAATAGGTCCCGCCCTGGGCGGGCACGGTGAATCCGACGTCGTTGAGGGCCTGGAACAGGTCTGCGGTGATCTTGTGGGCGCCGTCCTCGTTGCCGACGACGGCGGTGACACCGACCTTGCCGAACATCGCGGGCCTGCCCTCTTCGTCCGTTTCGGACAGTTCGGCGTCGAGCCGTTCCAGCACGCGCTGGGCCACACTGGACATGTGGCCGACCCAGGTCGGCGTGGAGATCAGCAGGATGTCGGCCGCGGCGATCTTCCGGCGGATCTCCGGCCAGGCGTCACCGTCGCCCATGTCGCCTTCCACGCCGGGTTTGACGTCGTGGTCGACCACGCGCACGAGTTCGCCGGTGGCGCCGTGCCCGGCCAGTTCGTCGAGCAGCTGCTGGGCGATCAGCGCGCTGCTCGATGGCGCCGGCGACGGTTTGAGCGAGCACACCAGTGCGAGGGCCTTCAACGGCTGGGTCATCCTGTCCTCCTGTTCGGGTCGGTACCGAGCCCCGTATGGGTGAAGCCCGCCTCGCCGACGGTCGCCGGATCCAGGAGATTCCTGGCGTCGACGACGACGGCGCGCTCGGTGGCGGCGGCGAGCCGTTCCCAGTCGAGCTCGCGGAACTCGGGCCACTCGGTGAGCACCACCAGCGCCGCCGCGTCCTTCGCGACCAGGTACGGGTCGTCGACGACCTGGACGATGTCCGGTTCGACGGCCTCGACACCGGGGTCGTACGCGGTCAGCACCGCGCCGCTCCTGGCGAGCTCCCGCGCGACCGCGAGCGCGGGGGACTCGCGCAGATCCCCGGTCCCCGCCTTGAACGCCAGCCCGAGCAACCCGATACGGATGCCCGAGAGCGAGCCGTCCGAAACCCCGGTGATCGCGAGGCGGATCTTCCGCACGACGGCCGCCCGCTGGCGCGCGTTGGCCTTCATGGCGTCACGCAGGATGCCGAAGTCGACGCCAGCGTGGTCGGCGGTCCGCAGCAGCGCGGCGGTGTCCTTGGGCAGGCACGAGCCGCCCCAGCCGGGGCCCGGCACGAGGAAGGCGGGGCCGATCCGGGAATCGAGCCCCATGAGCCGCCCGACGTCGCGGATGTCGGCGCCGTAGTGCTCGCACAGTTCGGCGAGGACGTTCACATAGGACACTTTCAGCGCCAGGAACGCGTTGCTGGCGTACTTCGTGAGCTCGGCGCTGGCCGGATCGGTGAACCACACCGGCGCGTTCGTCTCGCCGTACAACGCGGCCACCCGTTCGGCGGACGCCCGGTGCTCCGGCACCGCACCGAGGACGATCCGGTCGGGCGTCAGGAAGTCTTCGACGGCGTGCCCCTCGCGGAGGAACTCGGGATTGCTCACCACGGGCAGATCCGGCCGCCCGAGCAGCTCCGTCAGCCGGGCCCCGGTGCCGACCGGGACGGTGGACTTGGTGACGACGACACACCCCGGCCGCAGCAGCCCGGGAAGCGTGGCAACGACCTCTTCCAGCACCCGGACGTCGGCGGCACCGTCCTTCCCTTCCGGAGTGGGTAGGCACAGAAACACGAAGTCCACATCGGACAGCTCGTCCGGCGTGGTGGTGAACCGGAGCCGTCCACAGCCCAGGCCGTCCCGGACGAGTTCCGTGAGCCCCGGCTCGACGATGGTGACCTCGCCGCGCCGCAGGGCCTCCACTTTGGACTGATCGTTGTCGACGCAGACCACCTGATGCCCCAGCTGGGTGAAGCACGCGGCGCTCGTGAGCCCGACGTAGCCGGCGCCGATCACCCCGACCCGCTCACCCACGGGATGCCCCCGCGGCCAGCAGGCCTTCGGCCGCGGCGAGGACGCGCTCCTCACGTAGCAGCAGCAACCCAGGATCCGGGGCTTCGCCGTGCGGATCGCCGACGTCGCCCACCCAGAGGACGGTGTGCTGCCGGGCCTCGGGAGGCGGGCCCCACAGCCTCGGCGGGGTCGGCCCGAACAGCAGGACCGACGGCGTCCCGTATGCGGTGGCGAGGTGCCCGACACCGGTGTCGCCGCAGATGACCAGCCGCGCTTCGGCCACGGTCGCGGCCAGTTCGGCGAGCCCGTCGCCGGCGAGCACCGACTCGGCCGGCAGCCCGGCCGCTTCGGCGATCTCGCGGGCGAGCGGTGCTTCCGCCGCGTTTCCCGTGACGACCACCCGGTGACTTCCGGAGAGCGCCCGCGCCACCCGCGCGTACCGGTCCGGCGGCCAGCGCCGGGCGGCGAACGCGGCCCCGGGGTGGATCACCACCGCGCCCGCCGCCGGGCTGGGACCGGGCGGCGGCGGCAGCGCGAGATCGGTGCGGTCGGCCGGGATGCGGGCGGCCTCCAGCAGACGGCACCAGCGGTCGACTTCGTGCGCTTCGGCGGGCCAGTCCGGGCCGTCGACGCCCGGGAAGTCCGGATGCCGGTACGTGATCAGTTCGAGCGGCTCCTGGGCGAGCAGGTCGTGGATGCTCTCCGGGCCGCGGCCGTGCAGGTTGACCGCCAGCCGCGGCGGCTCGCCGGGCCAGGACAGTTCGCCCAGACCGGCCGTCGGGAGCAGCTCGTCCACCGCGTCGATCAGTTCGACGATGTCGCGCAGCTTCTCGGGTGCGGCGAGCACCAGCCGCTCGCCGTCGAAGGCGCGGCGCAGTGCCCGCAGCGCGGGAATCGCGGTGAGCAGATCCCCCAGGCCGAGGGCGCGCAGCACGAGGATGCCACTGGTCACGGCCACGACCCCTCTTCCGAAGCGCACACCACGAGTTCGCGGACCTCGCAGCCTGGCGGCTGGGACAGCGCGAACACCACCGAAGCCGCGACATGCTCGGGCTGGTTGAGTTTCGCGTCCGGCGGCGGCTTGTACTGCTCGGCCCGGTCGTCGAAGAACGCCGTGTGCATCCCGCCGGGGACGAGCAGGGTCACCCCGACCCGGCCCGCCAGCTCCATGGCGAGTGCCCTGGTGAAGCCGACGACGCCGAATTTCGAGGCGCAGTAGGCGCTCGCGTCCCCGGCCACCCGCAGCCCCAGCGTCGACGCGCAGGTCACCACCGTGCCGTGGCTCAGCCGCAGATGGGGCAGCGCCGCGCGGACGACCGCCGCCGTGCCGAGCAGATTGACCCGCACGACGCGTTCCCAGTCCTCTGTGGACACTTCGTCGAGGGCGCCGCACGCGTCGGTCCCCGCTGCGGTGAAGACGCCGTCGATGCCGCCCGCCCGTTGGGCGAGCTCGTCCACGGCGCTCGCGGCCGCGGCGGAATCGGCCAGGTCGGCCCGGACGAAGGCGACGTCGGCCGCCGGTTCGGCGCGGTCGATGACAAGGGGCGTACCACCCGCTTCGCGGACGGCTTCGACGGTCGCGGCACCGAGTCCGGAGGCGCCGCCGGTGATCAGGACGTTGCCGAGAGGGCGCATCATGCTCCTTCCGCCGCGGCCACCAGCCGGGTGGTGGAATAGCCGCGGATGGTCGGGATCAGGACGATCTCGCCGCCGTGCCGGCGCACGACGGCGCTTTCGGGTAGTTCCGTGTCCGCGTAGTCGCCGCCCTTGACCCAGACGTCCGGGCGGAGGCGGTCGAGTACCGCGGCGGGATCGGGTTCGTCGAACACCACGACGGCGTCGACCGACGAGAGCTCGGTGAGCAGCCTGGCGCGGTCCCTGGCGGTCACGATCGGCCGTCCCGGACCCTTCAGGCCGCGCACGGAGGCGTCGGAATTGAGGCAGACGACGAGGGCGTCGCCCAAGGCGCGAGCCTGCCGGAGCAGACTGGCGTGTCCGGGGTGCAGCAGGTCGAAACAGCCACCGGTGGCGACGAGCCTGCCGCCTCGCGCGCGGACCCGTGCGGCCACGTCGAACGCCGAAGCGCCGTGGTGCGCGGTCTCCGGCCGCGGTTCGTTGTCCACAGTGGACAGCGTGGCGGCGCCACCCGTGGCGACGAACCGCGCCGCCGTCTCGACCCCTGTGGCCACCGCGTCGGCGGTGGACGCCCCGTCGAGCAGCGCGGCGGTGACCGCGGACGCGAAGCGGTCACCCGCGCCGCAAGTGTCCTTGGCGACGACGCCCGACGGCGGCCGGAATGTGGTGCACGAGCCGCCCTCGGTCAGCACCGCGCCACGGGACCCCGTGGTGACACAGACCGCGTCGGCCTTCCAGAGCGAGTGCACCTGCTTCGCCAGGTCCTCGGCGTCGGCGCGGGACTCGGTGAGCTGCTCGGATTCGGCGAGATTCGGGGTGGCGAGCCGGATTCCCGCGACCGGCTCGGCTCCGCGGGGATGCGGATCCCAGACGACCGGGATGGTGCCCGCCAGTTCGGCGAGCAGCTCCCGGACCTCCGGATGGCCGGTCACGCCACGGCCGTAGTCGGCGACGAGGATCGCGCCCGCCGAACGCAGCGCTTCACGCACGCCGGCGGTGAGCGGCGAGTGCTCAGCCCTCCCGTCACCGCTGTCGAGGCGGACCAGGGACTGTCCGGCGGCGCGAACCCGCGTCTTGGTGACGGTGGTGCCGCACAACGGCATCGGCACCACCCGGACCTCGCGCTCCAGAAGCCCCGCCAAGGTGCGGCCCGCTTGGTCGCCACCCAGCGGGGTGACGAGGACGACCTCGGCGGTGGACCGGGCCGCGAGCAACGCGGCCAGCCCGGCGCCGCCCGGCCGCCGCCATTCACGGGCGAGGTCGACCACGGGGACCGGCGCGTCCGGGCAGAGCCGGTCCGACGTGCCGTCGACGTCGATGTCCAGCAAGGCGTCGCCCAGCACGACCAGCGGCCTCACGTGGGCACCCCCAGCGCGTCGTCGAACGCGGTGCACAGAGCGTGCACCAGCGCGAGATGGACCTCCTGCACGGTGGCCGTCGACGGCGCCTCCACCGGGATCGCGTCGTCGCACAGCGCGGCCAGCGGGTTGGGGGAGGGGCCGGTGATCGCCCAGGTGGTGATGCCGAGTTCGTGGGCGGCCTTCGCGGCCGCGACGACGTTCTGGCTCCCTCCGCTGGTCGAAAGGCAGACGAGGATGTCGCCGGAGCGGCCGTGCGCGCGCACCTGGCGGGCGAAGACCTCGTGCTCGCCGTAGTCGTTGACGATGGCCGTCACGGCGGAGGTGTCCGCGTGCAGGGCGATCGCCGAGAACGGCTGCCGGTCGTTGCGGAACCGGCCGACCAGCTCGCCGGTGAGATGCTGGGCTTCGGCGGCGCTCCCGCCGTTGCCGCACGCGAGCAGCCGTCCGCCCGAGGACAGCACGGTGGCCAGATGGTCACCCCAGTCACGGATCTTCGGCGACCAGGAAGCTGACTTCCCGGCGGCCTCGCTCAACGCTGCGAAGTGTTCTTCGATCACGACACACCTCCAAGGTCAGGGACGGCGGACCACGAAAGGTCCGAGGGCGAGCAGGTCGATGGGGGCCGAACCGAAGCACTCCAGCGCGTCGCGCGGGGAATCGACCATCGGCCTCCCCGCGGTGTTGAGGCTGGTGTTGACCACGGCCGGGACGCCGGTACGCCGTTCGAACGCGCCGAGCATGCGCGCCACGAGCGGTTCCTCGCCCGGGTCGACGGTCTGCACGCGGGCGGTGCCGTCGACATGGGTGACGGCGGGGATGCGATCCCGCCACTTCGGCGCGACGTCGTGCACGAAAAGCATGTACGGACTGGGAAGCGGGCCGCGGGAGAAGATCTCGCCCGCGCGTTCGGCGAGCACCATGGGGGCGACCGGGCGGAACTGCTCGCGGCCCTTCACGTCGTTCAGCCGTTCCAGATTGGCCTCGTGGCCGGGATGCGCGAGCAGCGAACGGTGGCCGAGCGCGCGGGGGCCGAATTCGGACCGGCCCTGGAACCAGGCCACGATCCGGTCTTCGGCCAGCGCTTCGGCGACGGCCTCGGCGACGTCGTCCGGCCGTTCGTAGCGGACGTTCGCGGTCTTGAGCGCGTTCTCCAGCTGGTCGTCCGTCCAGCCGCGGCCCAGGTCCGCGCCGGTCATCGGGCGACCGCGTTCCCCGAAGTCGGCCGCGAGCTGCAGGGCCGCGCCGAGCGCGGTACCGGCGTCACCGGCGGCGGGCTGGACCCAGATCCGGTCGAACGGTCCCTCGGCGTGGAGCCGGGTGTTGGCCACGCAGTTGAGCGCGATCCCGCCCGCCATCGCGAGGTCGGTGTGCCCGGTGTGCTCGTGGATCTTGGCCGCGAGTTCGAGCAGCACGTCCTCCAGGCAGCGTTGCACGCTCGCGGTCAGGTCGGCGTGGACCTGACCGGGTTCCTGCCCCGGTTCGACGGCGGGCGCGAAGGAGGCCCAGTCGATCTCGTCGGTGCGGAACCCGAGACCGTTGGTGTGCACGCTTTCCGCGATCCGGTCGAGGAAGCGGGGCTTCCCGTAGGAGGCCAGCGCCATGACCTTGTACTCGTCGCTGGAGCGGGCGAACCCGAGGTGCTCGGTGAGGTCCTCGTACATCAGCCCGAGTGAATGGGGGAGCCGTTGCTCGGCCAGCTCCTCGAACTTGCCGTCGCGGTACTCGCCCGCGAGATAGGACGTGCTCTCGCCCCGGCCGTCGGCCACCAGGACCGCGCAGTCGTCGAACGGCGCGGCGAGCGCGGCCGAGGCGGCGTGCGCGACGTGATGCCGGACGAACCGTACGGTCGCGGGATCCAGCCCCGGCAAGGCCGCCTTGAGGAACGCGGGCGCCCGGCGGGCGAAATCGGTGCGGAGGCATTCGTTCTTCCCGTCGTGCCCCGCCAGACCCGGCTCGACGAGCGCCGGATCGTACGAATAGCCGACGGCGTCGAGATCCTGCGCGGAGATTCCGGCCTCCGCCAGACACCACGCGGCGGCTTCGGCAGGTTGTTCCCAAGCGGAGAACGGCACCGGCCGCTTGCCGTGCTTGCGACGGCTGAACCGTTCTTCCTCCGCCGCGGCCACGATTTCGCCGTCGACCACGAGGGCCGCGGCCGGGTCGTGGAAAACGGCGTTGACACCGAGTATGCGCACCGGGCCACCTCTCCGGTCGGGGGACGCGGGCCGTGACCCGCGCTTACTCCCGTAGCGCTACCCGGTGCGGTCGGCGATAAACGATGCGGCGTAAAAGCCCAGGACGTCGCTACAGAGCGAAGCGTCTCTCGGGGGATTCACTGGAGTGCCGAGGCGTCGCGAAAGCCACTTTCGGGACATCTGACGTCCCGAAAGTGGCTTTCGCGACACGCGGCGGGGTGAACGTTCAGGCGCCGGCGGCCGGGTACGGGCCGGACCGCGGCCGCGCGAACCAGGCGACGGTGCGCGGAAGTCCTTCCGTCAGTGGGACTTCCGGCTCCCAGCCGAGTTCCCGGCGGGCACGGGAGATGTCCGGGCACCGGCGGGACGGATCGTCGACCGCCGCTTCGACATACTCGATCCGCGACGCGCTGCCGGTGACCGCGAGGATCTCCTCCGCGATCCGCCGGACGGTGAGTTCGTGCGGATTGCCCAGATTCACCGGGCCGGGCACGTCGGAATCGGCCAGCGCGATCAGCCCGCGGACCGTGTCGTCGACGTAGCACAGGGAACGGGTCTGATCGCCGGTGCCGGTCACGGTGAGCGGTTCGCCCGCCAGCGCCTGCCCGATGAACGTCGGGATCATGCGGCCGTCGTCGGGGCGCATCCGCGGGCCGTAGGTGTTGAAGATCCGCGCTATGCCGGTGTTCACGCCCCGTTCCCGGCGCATGGCCGAAGTGAGCGCTTCGGCGTACCGCTTGGCTTCGTCGTAGACGCTGCGCGGTCCGATCGGGTTCACGTGGCCCCAGTATTCCTCGCGCTGCGGGTGCTCCCGCGGGTCGCCGTACACCTCGCTCGTCGAGGCGAGGACGAATCGCGCGCCGTCGCGTTCGGCGATGTCCAGCGCCCGCTCGGTGCCGTGCGAGCCCGCGCGCAGCGTCTCGAGCGGAAGGCGGAAATAGTCACGGGGCGACGCGGCCGATGCCAGATGGAAGACGGCGTCGAACGGGCCCGGCGCGCTCATCGGAACGGTGACGTCACGGGAGAGGAGCCGGAACCCCGGACGGTCGAGGAGATGGGCCACGTTGGCCATGACGGCCGTGGCGAAATTGTCGGCCGCGACGACCTCCGTTCCCGCGTCCAGCAGGCGTTCGCACAGATGCGAGCCGACGAAACCCGCGCCCCCGGTCACCAGCACTCTGTCCATGGCGACTGGCTACCCCCGGTGAAGGCGGGAAAAACCGTGTGAATCCGCCGATGCCGGGTACGCCTCCGATATGCGTGCATTGGTGATCGGCTGGGCGAGCTTCCGGCACGGCGAAGCGACGGCAGGAGACGTACTCAGCATGCGCAGGGTCGGTGAGGCGCTGTCGACCATGGGGCTTCCGCACGACCTGGCGTGGAGCCCGGTGTACCGGCCGGGCGACGTGAACTACGAAGAGGTGGATCCGGCACGGTACAGCCACGTGGTGTTCGTCTGCGGGCCCGCGCACGGCAGGCAGGTGCGCGAGGTGCATCGCAGGTTCGCCCACTGCCGCCGGATCGCCGTCGGGGTCTCGGTGATCGATCCGGAGGACGACACGGTCACGGCCTTCGACGAGGTCTTCGCGCGGGACCGGGGCGGGGTCGGCGCGCCGGATCTCTCCCTCGGCGTGCCGACCGACACGGTTCTGGTGACCGGCGTGATCCTGGCGCCGGAACAGCGGGAATACGGCGACTTCGGCCGGCACGCGGCGGTGCACGCCTCGGTGAAGGAGTGGATCGCCGGGGTGGACTGCGCCAGGGTGCCGCTCGACACGCGGCTGGCGGCGTCGGATTGGGAACGCTGTGAGACACCGGACCAGTTCACCTCGATTCTGTCGCATCTCGACGTCGTGGTCACGACGCGGCTGCACGGGCTGGCACTGAGCCTTCAGGCGGGCGTGCCCGCACTGGCCATCGACCCGGTCGAGGGCGGCGGCAAGGTCACCGCGCAGGCGGACGCGCTCGGCTGGCCCGCGCTCGTCCCGGCCGAGGAGGCGGGCAACCGTGACGTGCTCGACTCCTGGTGGCGCTGGTGTTCTTCGGTGCAGGGCCGGGCGGTGGCCGCGTTGCGCGCGCTGCCCGGTGACGACGGGCTCGTGCGGGAGATGGTGAAGGCGCTCAAGACCAGGCCGGTGCGATGAGCGCGCCCGCGACGACGGTGGTGATCGCCACGCGCGATCGGGCCCCGGAACTGGAACGGACGTTGCGGCGGCTGGCGGCGCTGCGGCCCCCACCGCCGATCGTGGTGGTGGACAACGGCTCTTCCGACGGTACGGCGGACATGGCCGCCACGTTCCCGGGCGTGCGCGTCGTCCGGTTGCCACGCAACATCGGTGTGTCCGCGCGGAATCTCGGGGTCGCGGTGGCGCGGACGCCGTACGTCGCCTTCAGCGACGACGATTCCTGGTGGGCTGACGACGCGCTCGCCGAGGCCGAGCGCATCCTCGACACCCACGAAGACGTCGGCCTGGTCGCCGCGAAAACCCTGGTGGGTGAAGCGGAACAGGAGGACCCGGTCGTCTCGTTGATGGCCGCCAGCCCGCTCGGCAGGCCCGACGGGCTTCCCGGGCCGGCCGTACTCGGGTTCCTCGCCTGCTCCGCGGTCGTCCGCCGGACCGCCTATCTGCAGGCCGCGGGTTTCCATCCCCTGCTGCATTTCGGTGCCGAGGAGCGGCTGCTGTCCTACGATCTGGCGGCGCGCGGCTGGTGGCTCTGCTACGCGGAGGACGTGCGGGCGCACCACCATCCATCGCCGGTGCGGCCTTCGTCGTCGTGGCGTGAGCGCGCCGAACTTCGCAACCGGATGCTGATCACAGTGATGAGGCGGCCCCTGCGTCGCTGTCTGGCCGAAGGATTCCGTGTGCTGGCAAGGGTTCCCCGGGAACCACATGTGCTCGGCGCCCTCGCCGGGGTGCTGCGGCGGCTGCCCCGCGCGCTCGCCGACCGGCAACGGCTGCCCGCTTCAGTGGAGCGCCGCATCCGCGTTCTGGAACACGCCCATGGAGGATGAAGTGACGGACCGGATCACGGTCGTGGTGATCACGCACAACCGGCGCGCGCAACTGCTGGAGACCCTCGGCTCGATGACCGCGTTGCCCGACGCGGCGCCGATCGTGGTGGTGGACAACGCTTCCGGCGACGGCACGGCGGACGCGGTCGAGCAACGGTTCCCGTCGATCCGGGTGATCCGCTCGCCGCGGAACCTCGGCGCCGTCGCGCGCAATCTCGCCGTCCGTGAGGTGGAGACGCCGTATGTGGCGTTCTGCGACGACGACACCCGGTGGCAGCCGGGATCACTGCGGCGCGCCGCCGAGCAGCTCGACGCCCACCCCGGACTGGGTGTGGTGACCGGGCGGTGCCTGGTGGAGCCGTCGCTGACCGAGGATCCGATCACCCCGGAACTGCGGTATTCGCCGGTCCCCGGCCCGGATTGGCTGCCCGGCCCGGCGCTGCTGGGCGTCATGGCGGGCCTGTCGGCCGTCCGCGTCCGTGCCTTCCATGACGTCGGCGGCTTTTCCGACCGGATGTGGCTCGGGGGAGAGGAAGAGCTGTTCGCCCTCGACCTCGCGGCCAAGGGCTGGTGGATGTGCTGGGACGAGGAGATGGTGATCCATCACGCCCCCTCGGCCGTCCGCGATCCGCGGCGGCGACGGCAGCTCGGCATCCGGAACACGCTGTGGACGTTGTGGTTGAGACGTCCTCTCGGCAGCATCGCGCGCCGGATGGTCGCGGTGCTGCGTTCGGCGCCCTTCGACCGGGCGACGTTCGCGGCGGTGGCGGAAGCGGTGCGGGGGATCCCGTGGGTGCTGCGGGAGCGCGCGGTGGTGCCCGCCGGGGTGGAGCGGGGGCTGGTGCTGCTGGAGGAGTCGCAGCGGAACTCGGTCGCGCGACGGTATGTGGGGTGAGCTGGTTCTTGGGGTGATGCGAAAGCCACTTTCGCGACATGCGCGCCGGATTGGGCTTGGTGACCGAGCACCACGGCGCCCGATCATGGACGAGAGTGACCGAGCGTGGTGGGTGTGTGGAAATAGGGCGTTCACTGTCTCTATTTCCACACACCCCTCCGGCCGGTGCCCCGAAAGCCACTTTCGGGACATCCTCCTGCGGCCAGCGTTGCGAAAGCCGCTTTCGCAACCTTCAACGTTGCGAAAGCGGCTTTCGCAACACCGGCTGCAGTGAGCCATGTCCTGAAAGCCACTTTCGGGACATCAGACGTCCCGAAAGCCACTTTCGCGACACGCGCGCCGGGCAGCAAAGCTCAAGAAGGCGAAGCGGCGGTAGCCACCTCAGTCTCCCCACTCGAAACGCGCCCGTAAGCGCGCAAAGTATCCGCCGCCACCCGATCCCACGAGTACCGCGCCCGAACCCGGTCGGTCCCCGCGATCCCGAACGACTCGCGCGCCGAAGCGTCGCCGAGAAGCCGCCGCAGCGCCGCCGCCAGGTCCTTCGGGCTTCGAGGCGGCACCAGCAGACCAGTGACGCCGTCGACCACGGTGTCGGTCAGCCCGCCCACGGCGGTCGCCACGACCGGGACACCGCACGCCATCGCCTCGAGGGGCACGATGCCGAACGGTTCGTACCAAGGCGTGCACACCACCGCGTCGGCGGAGCGCAGGAGGGCGGGCATGTTCTCACGGGACACCAGGCCCGGCAGGCGTACGCGGTCGGCGACGGCGGCCCGGTCGGCGATCGCCTGAAGCCGCCGCACTTCCGGAGCCCCGGCGAGCGGGCCGGAGTCCGGGCCGCCGGCGATGACCAGTTCCGTGTCCGGGAGCGAGGGCAGCGCGGCGATGGCGAGGTCGAAACCCTTGCGCGGCACCAGCCTTCCGACGCTGACGATCCGGTGCCGGGCCGTGCGGGGTGCGGTTTCACCGTCCGGGGTGAACTCGGTCAGGTCGACTCCGCACGGGACGACCGAGGCGCGTGAGCGCGGCAGGCCCATCCGCACGAGTTCGAAGACCTCGTCCGAACAGGTCGCGATCACCCGGTCGGCCTGTTTGGCGATCATCCGTTCGAGCCGGATCCGTTCGGCCGGGCTCGTGTCCTTTTTGCCTTGATAGCGTCGTTTCACCACGCCCAGCGCGTGAAAGGTCTGGGTCACCGGGATGCCGAGATCCTTCGCCGCGAGAATCGAAGCCAGGCCGGACATCCAGAAATGCGCGTGGACGACGTCCGGCCGGTCCTTGGCCCAGCGGGAGCGCAGCACCCGCCCGAATTCCCCCATATGCGGCAGCAGTTCGTCCTTCGGCAGCTTCCTCGCCGGGCCCGCCGGGACATGGACGACGCGGTAGCCGTCCGGCGTCTCGACCGTCGCGGCGACGCGCCGGTTCTCGCGCCGCGTGTAGACGGTGACGTCGTGGCCCTGCCTGCTCAGCGCGGCGGAAAGCTCGGCGACATGGACGTTCTGGCCACCGGCGTCCACGCCGCCGAGCGCGGCGAGCGGGCTGGCGTGTTCGGAAACCATCGCGATCCTCATCGGACTCCTTCCCGCCGCGGTCGGCGTGGTCAAGCGGTCACCTCGGTCAGCAGGGCGTCCCAGCGGTCGAGGAACGCGTCGAGCCCGTAATGGCTCAAGGCGAACTCGCGAGCGGATTTCCCTGCCAAGACGGCGAAATCGGGTTCATGGATCAGTTCGCGGTAGGCCCGCGCGAGTACGTCGATGTCCGTCGAGACGGCGCCGGCGTCGGGCGGGACCGCGAGAACGGCTTCGGTGGTCGCCAGCGCGACGACCGGCATGCCGAGGTGCATCGCTTCGAGCAACGAGAGCCCCAGCGACGTCCACCGGGCGGTGTGCAGGTAGACGCGGCGCCGGGCGGCCTCGGCGTGGAGTTCCCGGCTGCGCAGGTCGCCGCCGGGACGCACCGCGGGATGACGGCCTTCGAGTTCTTCACTGCCGATCCCGAATACGTCGACCGGTGCGATCTCCGCGAAGGCGGGGAGCAGATCGGTTCCGGTGATCCGCCCGCGCCGCGCCGGTTCGTTGATCAGGGCGGCGCCGTGGGGGAGTTCCCCGGTGTAGCGCTCACCCGGATCGGGGATGCCGTGCGGGACGACCACCGTGGGCGCGAGACCGGAGTCCCACATCAGTTCGTTGAAGTGGGTCACGTGGACCAGCGGGATGTCGTCCCGGTCGGCCAGCGGATGCCGGGTCGTGGCCGCGTGCTCCCGGGGTGTGTTGTGCTCGACGTAGACGGCGGGGACTTCCTTGCCGGGACGGCGGTGCAGCCACCGCGCCGCCAGGTGGATCTCCTCGGGCCGCTGGAGTACGACGACGTCGAAGTCGTGGTCTTTCAGCTCGTCGACCGGGATCTCCTCGGCGGAGGGCCAGTCACGGCCGCTGAGACCGCGTCCCCAAGGCCCGCCCTCGGCGAGCAGCGGCAAGTGATAGCGATGGCCGCCCTGCACGAAGGATTCGGTCCAGGATCCGTGGACGTGCCACAGGAGGATCCGGAGCGGGGCCGTTTTCGTCATACCCGCCAGGTTGCCCGTTGTGGACGGACTAAACGTTTTCCGTTGTCTTACTTTGCTTCCGCCGGGAGACACGGGTGGCCGCGATACCGATCACGAGGGCCGCCAGCGAGGTCAGCGCGTGGAGGACGTTGTCAGCCCAGCTGAGGTTGACGGCGTCCCCGGACATGTCGGTACCCGCCGAAAGGACACCGAACGCGGTCAGCCCGGCGAACGCCACGAAAGCCAGCCAGCAGTAGGCCGGGATCGCGGACGGTTTCAAGAACGCGATCACGCCGAGCGCCCCGAGCACGGTGCGGATGACGTCGAGCATCCCGGTCGCGCTGAAGATCCACAGCGTGTTCTCGCCCGCCTGGTTCGCCTCGGGAAGGAAGAAGAAGCCGAGTACACCCAGCACGAGATGGACCAGTGCGATGAGCAGCACCACCGGTCGCAGGAGGAAGCCTGTCGTACGCAGATTCATCGGAAAAGCCTCCTGTTTCGCCAGAAGCCCGTCGGATACCCCGTGGAGACGCCGCGAAACTCCCCCGGCCGGGCGAGCCGGGGGAGTTTCGCGCACCGGCTCAGCCGGATTGCGGGTCGGTGTCGTCGTGGGGGTCCCCGGACGAGGTGCCCTGCTCCCCGCGGACCTCTTCGCGTTCTTCCTCGTCTCGTTTCTCGCCGGGGTCGGCCTTCTTCTCCACCTGGGCCTCCTTCGGTCGCTTGTCCCTGCGGCTACCCCCTGCTGGGCCTGTCCAACCCTCGGATCGCCGGCCATTGTGGACGTTTGGCACCACACGACCGGGGTAGCCGGGAGCAACATCGGCGAAACCCGGAGGGGACATGACCGCGATCTCCAACGCAGCAGCGATTCCACTTGCCCCGGCGCGGCCACGGCTGCTGCGACCCCCGGGGGTGTACCGCCCGCAACACGACACCTGGATGCTGGCGGGCGAGTTGAGCAAGTCAGGGATGCCCGCGGGGGCGAGAGTCCTGGACCTCTGCACCGGGACGGGCGCACTCGCCCTGGCGGCCGCGGCGCACGGCGCGGGATCGGTCACGGCGGCCGACATCTCCCGGCGGGCGCTGGCCGCGGTGTGGGTCAATTCGCGGGTGCGCCGGCTCCCCGTGCGGCCGCTACGTGGCGGCCTGCCGGAAGCGGCGCGCGGCGGACCGTTCGACGTCGTCCTCGCGAACCCGCCGTATGTTCCGTCCCCGGTGGCGGCGGTCGGGGCCGCCCGGGCGTGGGACGCCGGGCCGGACGGCCGGATCGTGCTCGACCAGGTGTGCGCCGGGGCGTCGACCCTGGTGGCGCCGGGCGGCTACCTGTTGATGGTCCACTCCGCGGTCGCCGGCCCCGGCAAGTCGCTGGAGCAGCTGCGAGCCGCGGGATTGACGCCTTCGGTGGTCGCCACCCGGTCGATCCCGTTCGGGCCCGTCATGCGGGCGCGGGCGGCCTTCCTCGAGGCGGCGGGCCTGATCGGCGCCGGGCAGCGGCACGAGGAACTGGTGGTGATCCGTGCCGACCGGCCGTGAGACCAGGGTCCGGATCGAACCCGGCGGGCCCCTCCTGGTGGAGGGGCCGGTCGAGATCGTCACCGAAGACGGCGAGACGGTGACCTCGGATCGCTTCGTGGTCGCCCTCTGCGCCTGTCGCCGCAGCAAGCGTTACCCGTTCTGCGATACCAGTCACCGCCGCCGTTCACGCCAAGGGGTGCAGCGGCCTCAGGAGTGAGCTTTCGCCGGCTGACCAGGTACCCATCAGGTGCTCGGTCAGCCGGCCCTCCAGCAGGTCGGTGGCCTGGACGCCCAGCGCGATATCCGCCGCCAGGCCCGGTTCCCGCTCCAGCAGGTCACCGACGACGTCGTGCCGCAGGACCTGTTCGTGCACCGCGTCGGCCTCGATGTGCTCGGTGTAGAAGTACCGGCATTCGGCGGGCCCGCCGAGGCGCTCCAGCGCCTGATCCATGCGCCTGGCGGCGGGCGCGGTGGTGATCTCGGCGGCGGCGAAATGCCCGACGAGCGCGCCGCGCAGGCTCCGGTGCAGGCCGAACAGCGACATCATGTTCACCGTCGCGAGCATGGTGGCCGGGACGTGGTCGAGGTAGGCGAGGTAGCCGGGCGACAGGCCCGCCGCGGTCAGCAGATCCGCGAACAGACGGGAATGCGCCTGGTCGGCCCGCCCGCCGCCGAACTCGTCGAACTCCACCGCGACCAGCGCCGCCTTGGCCCTGCCCCGCAGCCGCGGGATCACCCACGCGTGGGGATCGGCCTCCTTGAGGTGATAGATCGACCGGTGCGCGAAGTACTCCTCGACGTGCCACCATTCGCCCTCGTCACGCAGGAAGTGGGAGACGCCGCCCCCGTCGACCGGTTCGACGAGCAACTCGTCCAGCAGCCCGGCGACGTCGTCGCCGCCGGGTACGGCGGCGCGGATCCCGTCGAGGAACGCGTGCTCCAGAACGGACCGGAATCCGAGCAGGCGGGAGTCCCATTCCCATTCGGAGTCGACACCGTCGAAGCCCTGGTAGTGCAGCTCGTAACAGACGTGCAGCGCCAGTTGCAGGTCTTCCCCGAACGGGTCGGCGTCGGTCGCCGCCTCGAGGTCGAAGTCGTCGCGGCGGCCGCCCGCCAAAGTGTCCACCACGGCGGCCGAAAGCGGGCCGCGGATCTCGGGCAGCCTCGCGGCCACCTCACGGTCGATCGTCGTCATGCCCCGGGAGTACCCGATCTAGGCGTGCGGAACCGTCTCTTCGGTCAGCATCCGCAACACGGCGACCTCGCCGTCGGCGGCGGCCCGGCGCTGCCGTTCGGCGCCGGTGCCCTCCCGTTCCAGCTGCCCCAGAAGGGTGCGGACGAGTTCCGCGTCGCCGGTTTCCTCCAGCGCCTCCTTGGTGTGCGCCAGCAGCGTGGCGACCCGGTCTCCCACGGGGACCGGCTTTCCCGCCGCCGGGTCGATGGCCGGCCCCGAAAGGCCGTGACGCGCGGCCGACCACACCGCCGCGGCGGTAATCTGCGGATCCAGCGGGGTGGCCTCCACCCCGCGGTCCAAGTCGGCGAGTGCGGTGCGCACCAGCGCGCGGGTCAGCAGGCCCTGAAGAACGGCTTCGTCGACAGTGGACGCGGTGTCGGCGGCGCGGACCTCGACCGTCGGCCACCGCGCGGACGGCCTCGCGAGCCAGAAGGTCTGGTGCTCGTCCACGAGGACACCGCAGTCGACCAGCCGTCCGACCTGCTCCTCGTAGGCGGCGGCGTCGGTGAAGTACGGTGCGACGCCCGAGCCGGGGAAACGGCTCTGCTCGACCATCCGCCAGCTCTCGTAACCGGTGTCGCGGCCGCCCTCGAAGGGCGAGTTGCCCGACAGCGCCAGCAACGTGGGCAGCCATTCACCCAGGTGATTGACGACGGCGACCGCGGTCTCCCGGTCGGGAACGCCGACGTGCACGTGGCATCCGCAGGCTTCGTAGGCCTTGACCACGCCCGCGTACAGCGCGTCGACCTTGCCGAACCGGTCGTCGGCGCCGTAGTCGCGCTCGGGCGAGGGACGCGGGGGAGTGCCGGAGGCGAGAATGGCGCAGTCCTCGCCCGCCGCCGCTTCGGCGAGCGTGCGGCGCCCGGCGGTGAGGTGTTCGTACAGCTCGTCGGCGGTTTCGCAGACGCCGGTGGCGGCCTCGATCTGGGTCGGCCGCAGTTCACGGTGGACCGCGGCGCCCTCCGGCAGCGGACAGCAGATCCGGTGCCGTTCGAGCACCGCCTCGGCCCGGGGACAGCTCACCCCGGTCCTGGGATCGACCAGCAGGAACTCCTCTTCGATACCGATACCGGTCATCACCGCTCCCGCTTCTTCGGCAGCGCGCGGACGGCCGGCCCCTGGATCACCGACCCGTCCAGGTCGAACCGCGAACCGTGGCAAGGGCAGTCCCAGGTCTTCTCCGCGTTGTTGAACGCGACAAGGCAGCCCAGATGGGTGCAGTGGGCACCGACGGCGTGCAGTTCGCCGCCCGGATCGCGATAGGCGGCGACGAGTTCGCCACCGTCACGGGTCACCTTCGCTTCACCGGGCTGGATCTCGTCCAAGGAGGCGGGTTTGCGCAGCGCGCTGAGATGGTCACCGACCAGGAACTTCGCCACCGTGGCGTTGTTCTCGACGGTCGAGATCGCGGACCGGAGGTCGAAGCGGTTCGGGTCGTACAGACCCGCGGACGGGTTGTCGCGTCCGGTCAGGAGATCCGCGAGGAGCAGCCCGGCCGCGGTACCGCCGGTCATGCCCCACTGGCCGAAGCCGGTGGCGACCCAGAGATGGCGGCTCGCCGGGTGATAACGCCCGACATACGGTACGGAGTCCAAAGTAGACAGATCATGGGCGGACCACCGGTGGGTGACCCGGTGCACGCCCGCGTGCTCGCCCGCCCAGCTCGCCAGCCGTTCGTAGCGGCTTTCGACGTCGACGGAGTCGCCGACGCGGTAGTGCTCGCCGCCCACGACCGCGTAGGGGACGCCGTCCTTGAGGTAGCTCCGCACGGAGTGATGGGTGTCGGCGTCGAGGTACATCCCCTCCGGTGGGCGGTTGCCCTCGACCGGGCCGGCGACGACCAGGTCGCGCACCGGGTCGAGCCGGGCGAAGAACAGGCCGCGGTCGAACACTGGATAATGGGTCGCCACCACGACCTCGCCCGCCCGGACTTCGCCGGAACTGGTGCGCACCTTGACGCCGCCGAGTTCGTCGACGCCTTCCGCCCGCACACCCTCGACGATCGTCCCGCCCGCGCGCTCGATCTCGTCGGCCAGCGCGAGCAGCCAGCGGCGCGGATGGAAGTGCGCCTGTGAGGCGAATTTCACCGCGCCGAGGGCGGGCACGTCGAGGTCGACCTCGGTGACGTAGGAGGCCGGGAGCCCGGCCTCGGCGGCCGCTTCCGCCTCGCGTTCGAGGCTTTCGATCGTCCCGGGGTGGGTGGTGTAGACGAAACTGTCGGCGCGGGTGAAGCCGCAGTCGATGCCGAGTTCGGCCGTGGCCGCGGCGATCCAGTCCAGCGCGGCCGCCTGCGTGTACGCGTACGTCGCGGCGGCTTCGGAACCCTTGGTCTTGGCCAGCGTGGCGTACTTGAGCCCGTGCTGGGTGCTGATCTTCGCGGTCGTGTGGCCGGAAACCCCCGCCGCGAGGCGGCCCGACTCCAGCACCAGGACCGAACGGCCCGCCCTCGCCAGCCGGTACGCCGTCGTGAGCCCGGCGATACCGCCGCCGAGCACGGCGACGTCGACCTCGGCCGGCAGCGGCGTTCCGGTGCGGTCGGGAGCGGGGGCGGTGTCGAGCCACAGTGAACGCGTTCCGGGCAACTCCGTCATGACGGCCGGATTCCCTGGCGGCGACAGGGGCAAACCAGGGTTTTCCGGAACTTCGGAGCGGGTAGCACTTGCCTATGACCACATCCTCCACGTCCCCAGAGGAAAAGAACATCTTCGTCATCGGCCTCGACGACAGCAACGACGAGGTGCTGAGACGAATTCCCGGCGCCGACCGGTATCGCTTCCACGGCTTGCTGGAGCCCGAGGAACTCCAGCACGGCGAGATCCCGATCGTGGAACTCGTGGAGAAGGCCGAGGCGCAGCTGGACGCCTTCGACGGCTCGATCGACGCGATCGTCAGCTACTGGGACTTCCCGTCTTCGACGATGGTGGCCATGCTGTGCGAGAAGTACGGTCTTCCCGGTGTTTCGCTGGAAGCCGTGCTGAAATGCGAGCACAAGTACTGGAGCAGGCTCGAACAGTCGAAGGTGATCGACGAGGTGCCGGCGTTCGGCATCGTCGACCTGGACGAGGACGACCCGCGTCCGCCGGAAGGCGTCGACTACCCCATGTGGCTCAAGCCGGTGAAGTCGTTCTCGTCGGAGCTGGCCTTCCACGTCGGTGACGAGGACGAGTTCGACAAGGCCGTCGCGGAGATCCGGGCGGGCGTGGACAGGGTCGGCAAGCCCTTCGAGCGCGTCCTCGCCACGGTCGATCTTCCCGCCGAGGTGGCCGAAGCCGGAGGTGCGGCCTGCCTGGCGGAAGGCGAGCTCAACGGTGTGCAGGCCGCGACCGAAGGCTACGTCTACAAAGGACAGGTCACCGTCTACGGTGTACTCGATTCGATCAACTACCCCGATACCACGTCGTTCCAGCGACACCAATATCCGTCGCAGCTGCCCGAAGACGCCGTCGAGCGGATGAAGGAGATCTCCGTCCGCGTCATGGAGCAGATCGGCTTCGACAACGCCACGTTCAGCATCGAGTTCTTCTGTCACCCCGAATCCGGGCAGGCCTGCCTGCTGGAGATCAACCCGCGGCATTCGCAGTCCCACGCGGAGCTGTTCGAATACGTCGACGGGGTGGCGAACCACCAGATCATGGTCCAGCTGGGCCTTGGCCAGGATCCCCGGACGCGGCGGAACCGCGGCGACTACCGGATCGCGGGCAAGTGGTACTACCGCCGCTTCCGCGACGCGCTGGTCACCCGGGTGCCCACCCGCGGCGAGATCGCGGACCTGGAGGCGGAGATCCCCGGGGTGAAGATCGAGCCGGTGGCCGAAAAGGGGATCCGGCTCTCCGACCTGCCCGAACAGGACAGCTACAGCTACGAGCTCGCGCACATCTTCGTCGCGGCGCAGACCGAACGGGAGATGGAGAGCAAATACCGCCGGTGCGTCGAGGCGCTGCGGTTCGACTTCGAGGAGGGATAGCCCATGCGGACGGTGGCCTCGCTGCCGTACGAGATCACCGAGGAGGACCATGTCTGGATCCCGGTGTCCGACGGTGTCCGGCTGTCGGCCCGGATCTGGCGGCCGGTCGCTTCGGACGGTGAGCCGGTCCCCGCGATCCTGGAGTACATCCCGTACCGCCACCGCGACCTGACCTCGGTGCGGGACTCCGTGCACCATCCGTACCTCGCCGGGCACGGCTACGCCTGTGTCCGCGTCGACATCCGGGGTTCGGGGGAGTCGGAGGGTGTTCTCGCCGACGAGTACCTCGAACGGGAGCAACTCGACGCCGAGGACGTCCTGGAGTGGATCGCCGCGCAGCCGTGGTGTTCCGGCCGGACCGGCATGATGGGGATCTCGTGGGGCGGGTTCGCTGCGTTGCAGGTGGCGGCGCGCAAACCGCCGAGCCTGAACGCGATCGCGATCTCGTCGTTCACCGACGACCGCTACGCCGACGACATGCACTACATGGGTGGCTGTCTGCTCTCGGACAACGTCGCCGAAGCCTCCACGATGTTCGCCTACGCCACGTTGCCGCCCGACCCCGCGCTGGCGGGTGAACGGTGGCGCGAGCTGTGGAACGAACGGCTGGAGAACTGCGGTCTCTGGGCCGGCGAATGGCTGAGCCACCAGCGCCGGGACGACTACTGGCGGCACGCGTCGGTCTGCGATAACTACAGCGACATCCAGGTACCGGTCCTCGCCTCCAGCGGCTGGGCGGACGGCTACTCGAACGCGGTCTCGCGGCTGCTGGCCAATCTCGACGTGCCGCGGCGCGGGCTGATCGGCCCGTGGTCCCACAAGTACCCGCATCTCGGGCGGCCCGGCCCCGCGATCGGCTATCTGCAGGAGCTGGTCCGCTGGTGGGACCACTGGCTGAAGGACGTCGAGAACGGCGTCATGGACGGGCCGATGCTCCAGACCTGGATGCAGGACAGCGTGCCGCCGTCGACCTCGTACGAGGACCGGCCCGGCCGCTGGGTGGGCGAGCCGTCCTGGCCTTCGCCACATGTACGCCCGTCCGAGCACCGGCTCGCCCGGCACCGGATCGCCCGGCCGGGTGAGGACGTCCCGGAGGAGAACCTGTCGGTGGAGTCGCCGCTCTCGGTCGGCCAGTTCGCCGGGAAGTGGGCTTCCTACAGCGCTCCGCCGGATCTGCCCTACGACCAGCGGGAAGAGGACGGCGGCTCGCTCGTCTTCGATACCGACGAACTCACCGAGTCGTGTGAGATCCTCGGTTCGCCGGTGGTGGACCTGGAGGTCTCCGCGGACAAACCGGTGGCGCAGGTCGCCGTCCGGCTGTCCGACGTCGCGCCGGACGGCAGGGCGACCCGGGTGACCTACGGGCTGCTGAACCTGACCCACCGCGACGGGCACGACGAACCGGAGCCGCTCGAACCGGGCAAGCGGTACCGGGTGCGCGTCGAGCTCAACGCCGTCGCGCAGGCGTTCCCCGCCGGGCACCGCATCCGGCTGTCGCTCTCGTCGTCGTACTGGCCGCTGGCGTGGCCGCCGCCGGAACCGGCGATGGTGACCGTCCACACGGGACGGAGTTCGGTCACGCTGCCGGTGCGGCCGATGGCGGAGGCCGACGAGGTCCCGGCGCGGCCGTTCGACGAGCCCGAAGGGACGGAACCGCTGCCCGCGACCCAGATCGAGCCCGGTGAGCAGCGCTGGACCGTCTCGCGTGACCTGATCGACTACCGGTCCGCGCTCGACATCGTCAAGAACGAGGGCAAGGTCCGGTTCGAAGACATCGATCTGGACGTCACCAGGAACGTCTTCGAGCGCTATTCGTGGGTGGCCGACGACTTCTGCTCCCCGGTGGCGGAGACGTCCTGGTCGATGACTTTCGCCCGCGGGGAGTGGGAAGCGAGGTCCGAGACCCGAACCCGCGTTTCCTGCACCCCCACCGAGTTCGTCATCGACGCGCAGCTCGACGCCTACGAAGGCGAGCGACGGACGTTCTCCCGCAACTGGCATCGGACGGTTCCCCGTGATCAGGTCTAAGACGAGTCTTCCGGCGAAGGCGCTGCTCGCGTGGCTGCGCCTCACCAAGCGGAAGCGCACCTACGCCGAGCTCGACCGGTTCCGCCGGAGCATCGAAAGCAGCCAGGCGAAGGGAGATCGCGGGCCGATCCGCTCGATCAGGCGCCGGTTCGACGTCCACCGGTCCGAAGTGGACGGACGGCCCTGCTACACCATCAAGCCGCCCGGCGGCGGGGACGGCAAGAAGGTGCTGTATTTCCACGGCGGCGCCTACGTGCACCAGATCCAGCACGACCACTGGCGGTTCTTCGGGCGGCTGATCGACCGCACCGGCTGCTCGGTCACCGTGCCGATCTATCCGCTGGCCCCGGACCATCAGTGCCCGGAGACCACGGCGTTCGTCCGCCGTGCCTACGACGGGTTCTCCGCGGGCGCCGACCCGGAGGAGCAGATCGTGATGGGGGACTCCGCCGGCGCCGGGATCGCGCTGGCGCTCACCAAGGCGCTGCGGGACGAAGGGAGGCCGGTGCCCAAGGAGACCGTCCTGTTGTCCCCGTGGCTGGACCTGACGATGAGCCATCCGGCGCAACCCGCGCTGGACGAGCGTGACCCGTACCTCGCGCTCACCGGTCTGAACGAGGCCGCGAGGCTCTACAGCGGAGAGCTGCCGCGTACCGATCCGCGGCTCACCCCGTTGTCGGGCGACCTTTCCGGACTCGGCGCGCTGACGGTCTACATCGGAACCAAGGACGTCCTCCTCTCCGACGCCCGGCGGCTCCACACGCTGTGCACTGAGCAGGGAGTGCCGCTGAGCTACCACGAGTACGAGGGCATGATCCACGCGTGGATGCTGGCCTCGATCCCCGAAGCGAAGCTGGCGCTGGAAGAGATCGCGCATCTCGTGGATCGAGCGCTCGTGAGAATGGTGTAGCCGCGTGAAGAGCGGGTAACCGGAAGGCAACGGCCGGTGCAGCGAGGTTGTACGTCCGCCGGCTGTGAGGTGGACCGGCGTGGGCAACCCCGGCGGGGCAGGGACGTCGGCGCGCCGGTCACCGTGTCCATCCGTCGTACAGGAGCGCTCGATGCAGCAGCTGGAATCACTGGAGGAGCTCGCCGCTCTGGTCCGGCGGCGAAAAGGACTGTACGTCCGGTGGGCGCCGACTCCCGAGCACCGTCCCGGTACGAGCCTGGACGAGCTCACCGGCGCGGAACTGCCCGGACTCTCGGTGAACCCGCTCGACCCGGAACCGTGGTGGCGCGACCAGCCCCTCGAACTCTGGCTGGCCAGGCGGCTTTACGACTACTGCCACCTCCGGCACGAACGCCGTCGCGACACCAAGCCCTGGGTACTGGCGGGCCGGGTCGTCGGCTCGGGGCCGGACAACGAGCCGCTGCTGACCGACCCCGAACCCGTCGGAAGGATCTCCACCGCGGTCCTCGGCGAAGCCCGCGATCTGCTGCGCGACAGGGCCCAGCGCGACGCGGACTGGGGTCCCTTGCGCCGCCCGCCCGAACTGGGCAGGACCTGATGCGTCACTCGCGTGATCGAAGGCGACACATGCGTGATTGGAGGCGTAACTCGCGAGTTACGCCTCCAATCACGTGAGTTACGCGTTCGATCACGCGAGTTACGCCTTTGAACACGGCGCCGGCCGGACCGCCAGGAGGTCCACGACGTCTTCCGCGCGTCGCCGCTTCTCGAACCGGGCCCGTTGCCGGTCCGCCCCGCTGCCTTCGGCGGCGAGCCGGTCGCAGCCGTCGCGGACGAGATCGAGGTCGCCCGTCTCTTCGAGGGCACCGGCCGCGAAGGTGACGACGTCGTCGAGCACGTCGCTCGCCGGGGCGAGGTCGCCGGTCCGGAAATGCGGGCAGCGGCCGGAAATCCCTTCCCGGGACGCACGCCAGATCTGCGCCCGCAGGACCTCGTTGGACAGCGGTGAGGGATCCTCCTCCGTCGCGAGGATCGTGCCGACCAGCCCCCGGATCAGCACCCCGAGCAGCACCGCTTCGCCGGGGGTGGCCGCGACGTCGCCCAGCCGGAACTCCACCGTCGGCTGCTTCTCGGAAAGCCGGACGTCCCAGTAGACCATCGCGCGATCGAGGATGGCGCCCGCCCGGAGCCAGGCGTCGACGATGCTTTCGTAGTGGTCCAGCGAGGTGAACAGCGGCGGTGAACCGGCCGACGGCCAGCGGTTCCACTGCTGGTAGCGCCAGCTGGCGTACCCGGTGTCGTACCCGTCGCAGATCGCGGAATTGGCGGTCACCGTCAGCAGCGCGGGCAGGAAGGGCCGGACGTGGTTGATCACCCGGATCCCGGTTTCCCGGTCGGGGACCGCGATGTGGACATGACAGCCGCAGGTGTGCGACGTCCGCGCGGTCGCCCCGAAATGTTCGGACATCCGCTCATAGCGCGGATTCGGGGTGATGGCGGGCAAGGATGTTTCCGCGAGCGGTGCGCTCCCGCTGGGCAGCAGGCGGCAGCCCCGCCGGGCGGCGGCCTGGGCCAGTTCCGCCCGCATCGTCGTCAGCTGCCGCTCCGCCTCGTCATGGGTCGTGCAGATACCGGTGGCCGATTCGGCCTGGGAGAGGGTGAGCTCCTGCTGGAGTTCGCCCTGCTCCTCGTCGTCGTCCGCGGCGTCCACGACGGCGTCGCCCGCCGGGGCGAGGTGACCGGCCCGGTCCACCACGAAGAACTCTTCCTCGACCCCGAAGGTGAGTACGTCCTTGTTCACAACCGCTGATACCCCCGGCCCTCCCGGCACAAACTTGTTTTCGCAGGTCGTGGACGGGGTATTTCACGGCATGACACCGAAGCCGGAGGAGCCGCCGTACCTGCTGGCCGCACAGGCCGGGTCGGTCGTCCGCCACCTGTACACCAGGCTGCGGGACGACGAGCCCGCCTCGCCCGCCGACCTCTGCCGCACCATCGGGGCGTTGCAGCGGCTCACCGACGACCTCGCCAATGTCCTGCCGGGCTTGCAGAAGCAACTCGAAGCGAGCCTGCTGGCCGGCGAGGTGGGCGCGGGGGAGACGCCTGCCGAGGCATGGGACAAGGTCTCCGAGGTCGGCTACGCGCTCGCGCAGGCTCGTACCGGCGGCCTTCTGATGGCCGCCGAACTGCGCGTCTCCCAGCGAACACTCGGAGAGCTCGCCTCTTCGTGACGCTCCGTGCTCAGCTGACCGGTTGAGCGCGGACCACCGCCACCGGACAGTGCGCGTGGTGCAGCGCGTCGTCACTGACCGAACCCAGCAGCAGGCGGCGCAGATCGCCGTGATCGCTCCGGCCCAGCACCAGAAGGGCTGCTTCACTGGACTGCACGGTCAACGCCTGCGCGGCAGGCCCCACCCCGTGCACCATCTCCACGGCGACGTCCGGATAGCGCTCCCGCCATGGTTCGAGCTGCCGCGCGACGAGTTCGTCGGCGACCTCCTGGGGGAGACCGGGCGCCGGATCCAATACCGGACCGCCGAGCAGGGGCTCGCTCGCCGGCCCCCAGATCGGCATCCGCGCGACGTGCACCGCGTGCACGGTGAGCCCGTGCCGGGCCGCGAAATCGAACGCGAACCCGGCCGCCTGCGCGCTCTGCTCCGAGCCGTCGGTACCGAGGATCACCGGCCCGCCCGGCGGAGGCTCTTCGCCGCGTACGACCACGACGGGACGTCCGGCGTTCTTGGTCACGCCCGATTCGGTGGAGCCGAGGACCGCCCTGGTGAACAACCCGGTGTGGGATTCACCCAGCACGATCATCGCCGCGTCCACCTCGTCCGCGACCGAGGTCAGGACCTCCTCCGGCGTACCGCCGCGGACGACCGTGCGGACGTCGAGGCTCGGGTCGGAGCGCTTGAGGGCCTCGGCCATCGAAGCGAGTTGCCGTCGGGCGGGCTCCACTTCCGCGGCCTCGTCGGCGGCCTGGGGGACCGCTTCGTTCAACGGTGCCGCGACCGGGTCCGAGCCGGGCGGCGGAAGCCGGTCACGGGTGCAATACGCGAGGACCAGGCCCAGGTCACGCGTCTTCGCCTCGGCGACCGCCCAGCGGACGGCGCGGCGCGCTTCGGGCGACCCGTCGAAACCGGTCACCACCGGCCCGGTACCGCTCTGTGCAGCGGACATGGAACATCACCTCCGACGCCGTGGTGGTACCCGCTCCAGGCGGTCTTCAAGCGCGGCGTTTCCGCGGCCGTTCGCCGGGTAAGCGGTGGGGACAGCCCATCGGAAGCGAGGAGAAACCGTGAGCGACGCGAACCCGATCGAAATCCAGAAGTGCCTCTCGGGAGTCGACTACCCGGCGGGCAGGGACGATCTCGTCCGGGCCGCCGAAGGCAACGGCGCCGATGACCGGACGCTCGACCTGTTGCGGAACCTTCCCGACCGAGAGTACGAAGGCCCGAGCGGCGTGAACAAGGAGCTCGCGAAGTAAGGCCGACCGTTTCATCGGACGCGGTGCCGGGGTACTTCCACTCATGACCTCCTTGTCAACGCCCCGCGCGCTTGACGAGAAGCGCGCCCACCGGGTGACACCTGAAGCCCCCGGTCGTCTCCGGCTGCACGTGAGCAGGCCGACCAGGGGGACGGCCGTGGTCAAGGCGAACGGCGCGGTCGACCTCGGCACCGCCCCGAGGCTGTGGGAAATGCTGAGTCAGCGGCTCCACGGCAGCGGGACCAAGGTGATCCTCAACCTGTCCGAAGTCGAGTTCTTCGGCGCGACGGGTATCCGGGTGCTCGAAAGAGCGCAGCTGCTCGCCGAGGAATCGAGCACGCTCCTCTTCGTCTTCCCCGGTGAATGCCGTTCCGCCCGTCGGCTGCTCGACCTCCGTGACGGCCAGGACCTCAACATCTTGTAGCGGCCGTTGGTGACGCGTCACAAAGGTCAAGCACGGCCAGGCGTCCTGCGAGCGGCGAGCGCCGCGCTCACCAGTGCGACGTGTTCGAGCCGGGTCGGATCCAGGCCGGTGAGGTCGGCGATCCGGCGCAGCCGGTAATCGACCGTGTTGGGGTGGACGTGCAGGGCGGCGGCGGTCTGACGGCGACCTCCCCGGCGAAGGAAGGTCTCCAGCGTCTGCAGGAGTTCCTCGTTGCCGTCCAGCGGCGCCAGCCTGGAGGCCAGCCGGTCGAGTGCCGGCCCGGGACGGGAGAGCTGGTATTCGAGCAGGACGTCGTCGAGCCGGTAGAGCCCAGGCGGCCGCCCGGATCCGATGGCGACGGCGAGCACGTCCTGCGCGAGCTTCGCCGCCTCCGGCACACCGGCCGGTTCCGCCACGGCGGCCCCGGCGACGACCTCCGCGCCCGCGGTACGGGCGACGTCGGCGAGGACGCGTTCCAGCCGCGCCCAGTCCCGTGTGGACAGTTCGCCGGCCGGGGTTTCGTGCGGCAGTAAGGCGATTCCGCCTTCAGGGGTGAGCGAGGTCAGGACGGTGCCCCGGATCTGGCGCTCCAGTTCGACCCTCAGCCGCCGGAGCTTCCGGCGCCCGGCGACCAGCGGGTCGACCCCGTCGATCACCTCGTCCGGATGTGCCCCGACCGACGCCGCCAGGACGACGTAGCACGGCGGCAGCCGCAGCCCGGCCTGTCCCGCCGCGACCTCCGCGGGTTCACCGTCGAGCAGCGCGGAAAGCACGGTATGCCGGGCCGACCGTTCGTCATCGAACATCGTCTGCCGCTCGTCGAGGTACCCGGCGCCGACGGCGGGGGTGACCACTTCGAGGTATCGCAGGGTCAGCGCGTTCACGGCCAGGACGTCGGCGACCTCGTCGGGGCGGGCGTCCGGTGTCAGTGACGCCCAGACCACCTGGACGCCGATGTGGTACGCGGTGAGCACGATGTCGATCGGGATGCCCTCCTCCGCGCGCCGGGCCGCCGACTCGCGGAGGAGGCCGAGCTCCTCCCGCGTCGGCGTGGACCCGGTGCGCAGAGTGTCGATGAACGAGCGCAGATTCTGCTCGATCACCCGGGTGATGTCGCCGCTGAGTTCCTCGGCGGGTAACAGCCCGTACTCCGGGATCCGGGAGACGATCTCGGCGAGCACCGTCCTGGTGAGCGACGGCAGGCCTGAGGTCAGCCGTTCGGCAAGCGGGCGTCCGCCGATACGGAGGCCCTTGTCACTCGTCACAACCGCCCATCATGACAGGTGATCAGCGAGTGAGCATGTCCCGTGCCGAATCGAGGGTCGGGTGCACAGTGAAGACGGCGTCGAGACCGAGCAGCGCCATCGGGCGCAGCAAGGCACGCTCCTGGGTGACCAGGATGAACGGAACGCCCGCTTCTTCGGCCTTCGCCCGGATCTGGACCAGGACGGTGAAGCCGGACGAATCACAGAAGCTGACCGCGGACAGATCCGCGATCAGCGCCGACGGCTGGAAACGGAGCTCCTCGTCCAGCGCACGGCGCAGGTCGTCCGAGACGCCGAGATCGATTTCACCGCATACGGTGACCACCGTGTCTTCGGCGGAAGCGGTGATCGAGATGTCGAGCGAGGACACGAACCTCCGCGTCGAGCGTGCCGGGTAAGAAGTAGGAGCGCGGTAATCGGTCAAGTTGACTCCTTGCCGGTTTGGGGGCCGGCTGCTGCCCGTTGGGCATGCCAGACCCGGAAGAGGGACCCGGCGGCTGGTGTCTGAACCGCGACGGGTCAACCGTAGCAGCCTTGTGGCCCGGCACGCCGGGTGAGCGGTGCCCGGCAGGTCGTCACACCCTCCGGCTCGTAGGCTGACGGCACGGGAGGCCGAAATGACGACAGCCGAGGTGATGGCCGAACTGGCCGCGCTCGAAGACCCGCGCGCACGGCAGGTGAACGAGAAACACGGTGACGACCACGGGGTGAACCTCGGCAAGCTCCGTGCGCTCGCGAAGCGGCTGAAAACCCAGCAGGAGCTCGCGCGCGAGCTGTGGGAAACGGACGACACGGCGGCGAAGCTGCTCGCGCTGCTGATCTGCCGCCCGAAGGCGTTCGACCGCGACGAGCTGGACCGCATGGTGCGCGAGGCGCGGACCCCGAAGGTGCACGACTGGCTCGTGAACTACGTGGTCAAGAAGAACCCGCACGCCGAGGAGCTGCGTCTGGCATGGTCCGCCGATCCGGACCCGGTGGTCGCGAGCGCCGGCTGGGCCCTGACCACCGAACGCGTGGCGAAGAAGCCCGAGGGGCTCGATCTCGCCCGGCTGCTCGACGTCATCGAAGCGGAGATGAAGACCGCGCCGGATCGCCTGCAGTGGGCGATGAACCACTGCCTGGCGCAGATCGGGATCGACCACCCGGAGCACCGCGCGCGGGCGATCGGCATCGGGGAGCGCCTCGAAGTGCTCAAGGACTATCCGACCCCGCCGAACTGCACTTCGCCGTTCGCGCCTGTCTGGATCGCCGAGATGGTGCGACGGCAGGCGTGATTCCAGGGGCGGGTGGTCCGCTCGCGGCTTCGTCGGCGTTCGTGTCGCGAAAGCCACTTTCGGGACACTGGACGTCGCGAAAGTGGCTTTCGGGACACGCCTCCAAGTCGCCGGGGCAGGCCCGCTGACGTCGCGAAAGCCACTTTCCCAACCTTCAACGTTGCGAAAGTGGCTTTCGCGACACGCCACCTTTTCCGTACCTGTCGATGATCCGGTTCGCCAGTCGCGCAAGATGCCCGAAATCGGGCGACTTCATCGCAAAGAGCGTCCCTTATGGACGATTGAGGTTGCTTCAGCCGAGCGCGTCCGCCTTGATGGCCTCGAACTGGGCACCCATCCGCGCCGCGAGCGCCTCGGCCGCCCGCAACGGCCGGACCATCACCTTGAAGTCGGTGATCTTGCCCTCGCCGTCGAAGGTCAGGATGTCGCAGCCGTTGATCTCCAGCCCGTCGACGGTCGCTACGAACTCGTACACGTGGTGCGCGCCGTCCTGGATCTCGCGGACGTAGCGGAAGTCCTCGAACACGCGCAGCACGCCGCGCAGGATCGCCGCGGTGATCGCCTTCCCCTGGTAGGGCTTGAACGCGACCGGGCTGGTGAAGACCACGTCGTCGGCGAGCAGCGCCTCGATCGCGGCGGCGTCCTTCGCTTCGACCGCTTCACGGAACGTGGGCATGGGCGATCTCCTCATAGTCAACTTGTTGAGTAGACGTCGCCGAGCGTAGGTGATCGCCACGCCACTGTCCACCAAAGTGCCTAATCAACTTTGCGACTAATCCGCGCGGCACTATCATCGCGCCATGGCGCTGCGGAACGCGATCCTCGCGACGCTCCTGGACGGCGAGTCCTCGGGCTACGACCTGGCGAAGAGCTTCAACGCGTCGGTCGCCAACTTCTGGACCGCGACCCCGCAGCAGCTCTACCGCGAGCTGGACAAGATGGAGTCGCAGGGGCTCGTGGCCGCGCGAGTCGTCGAACAGCGGCGGCGCCCCAACAAGCGGCTCTTCTCCTTGACCGACGCGGGTGCGGCCGAGCTCGCCGAATTCACCACGCGGGCGCCGAAGCCGACCGCGATCCGCGACGAGCTGCTGGTCCAGGTCCAGGCGCTGGAGGCAGGCGACGACAAGGCCGTCCGGCGCGCGGTCGCGGACAGGATGGCCGTCGCCGAGACGAAACTCAAGCGGTTCGAGCGTCTTCGTGAGCGTCTGCTCGGCGAGTCCGCGGAAACCGATTTCCTTGCCACGGCGCCCCGCGTCGGGCCGTATCTGACCCTCGCGCGCGGGATCGCGTTCGAACAGGAGAATATTCGCTGGTGTGAACGGGTACTCGCGGTGCTCGACCGGCGTGATGGAGGGTGATCGGCTTGGGTGACCGGAAAACGGGTCCGAAGTTCCGTCAGGTGGTACTGGACGGCACGGACGTCCGTGAGCTGGCGGAGTTCTACCGGCGGCTGCTGGTGTGGAACTACCGCCCGGGGGACGAAGCGCCCCCGCCCGGCACCGAGGACAAGGATTGGCTGGTCCTGCGCAACCCGGACGGCGGGGCGCAACTCGCCTTCCAGCAGGTCGACCGGCTGGACGAAGCGAGCTGGCCGGACGCCGGACCGGTGCCCCAGCAACTGCATCTGGACCTGACCGTGGACTCGGTCGAGGACCTCGACGCGCAGCACGCCCGCGTCCTCGAACTCGGCGGACGGCTCCGGTACGACCGCAGCGAAGACCCGGTGGAACCCTTGCGCGTCTACGCGGACCCGGCGGGGCATCCGTTCTGCATCTTCGTCGCCTGAAACGCGCTCAGGCGCGGCACAGCAGCGCGTCAGGAGTGCGATTCGAGCCGACGCGGCCGGTGTACGCCACACCGGCGACGTACTCGCCCGGCGCGCATTGGCCTTTGTAGCGGCCCGACGCGAAATCACCGCCGGGACTTCCGGACGGCCGGTTGTCGCCGCGGTCGAACCAGACCGTCCGGCCGGTCCTGCCGAGCGGAGTGGCCGACTTACCGCACAGGAGCGCGGAGAACGCCGCGCCGGTGACGCTGTAGCCCACCGCGGCGTGCTCGGGCGGGCATTGCACCTTGGTGTAACCGGATGCCCAGTCGGTGTCCACATGGGTCTCATCGCGGACCACGGCGTAGCCCGCCGGGACGGCGAGCCTGCCGGTGCACAACCCCCGGTTCCCGGTATGGGAAAGGCCGGTGAGCTGCTGGCCGTCGGGGCAGACTCCCTTGCGCGCGCCCGGATTCCAGTCCGTCATCGCGCGAACCTTGCGCGAGGCCTGGAAATCCGCGTGGTCGAGGTTCAGCATGGACCAGCGTTCGGCCTCGGGGATTCGTCCGGAGCGGGAAGGAGCGCTCACCAGCCGCCGCCACGCTGGGCCACGCCAGTCCGTGCCGTCGAGCACGTCGGCGCGTCGGCCCGCGGTGTCCCACGACAGCAAGGACCAGCCGTTGCCCGTGTCGCCCTCGTGGAACCCGACAGCGGGCCAGTAGGCGAAGTCGGTGTCGGTCTCCGCGAGATAGCCGACGAAATTCTCGAACCAGGCCCGGCTCGCCGCGTCGGTGGTGTGCCGCCCTTCGCCGAACTCGCTGATCCAGAGTGGTGCGGTGTAATGCTTGCCGGTCTCCGCCGAGACGAAGAACGCCTGTCGGTAAAGGACATCACGCAGTTCTTGCGGCGAAAGGTCGCGGTAGCGCGGATCGTGGGTCTCGCCGGTGCCGGTCGCCCCGGAATGGTTCGGCCCGGTGTACCCGTAGAAATGTGCGGCGTAGACCAGTTTCCCGGAGTCCACGAGCGTATGCGACAGCGTGCGGGCGGGCTCCAGCGTGGGCCTGCCGTGGGGAAGGCCGTCCACGGGCAGGCCGGTCCAGTTGATGCCCTCGACGATGAGCAGCAGATCGGGATTGGCCTCGGTCAGGATCCGGTCGGCCACCCGCTGGCTCGCGCGTTGCCAGTCCGTGCCGTTTCCCCAGCCCCAGTTGGGATCGTCGAAGACGTCGCGGCGCACCTCGTTGTAGAGATCGGCACCGGCCACTCGTTTGTTCGAGGCGTAGCGGCGCGCCATGAACAGCCAGTCGTCCTGCCACTGCTGCTCGGTCTGCGCGGTGTTCCAGCGCTCGTTGCCGTCGAGACCACAGCACCAGCGGGAGGTCGTGGTGTGGTTGTTGAGGATCACCGCGAACCCGCGTGCGGTCAGCCGCGCGACGACGCGGTCGTAGACCTGCAACGGGGTGAGGCCGCGCAGCTCCGGGTTCGCCGGGAGATCGGGGACCGGCCTGGTGTCGTGGATCATCGCGTTGGAGAAGGGCAGCCGGACGCTGTTGAGGCCCAGCTCCGCCAGCCCGTCGATGATCTTGTCGATCGGGGCCCGGTCCAGCCCGAGCGGGGTCTGGTAGGCGATCTCGCCGGCGTGGTGCGTGGCCGGATCGTTCACGTCGCCCGAGCCGGTCCACGTGCCGCTCGCGCCGTGCCAGTTGGCGGCCTTCAGCTTGAACCGGTCGCCCGCCGCGTCGACGATGTAGCGGCCGCGCGTGCTCAGCGGAGCCACCCAACCCGATGGGTCCACACTGGCCACGGCGGGCGAGGGGACCACGATCCCGGCGATCATCAGGGCGGCGAGCAGCGCACTCTTGATCCTCACCCGGCGGAGGCTAGCCAGTCACGCGGCCGGTTGTATACGGACGATCGGGTAGCTTCCGCTCATGACCACCGCGCTGATCATCGGTGACCTCCAGCGAGGCATCACCGGCAACTACCCGTTCACCGGAACAGTCCTGCCGCCGATCAGGAGCCTGCTGCCGCGTGCGCGGGCGGCCGGCGCGCTCGTCGTGTTCGTCCACTTCGCCTTGCGGCGCAACGGAGCCGACCTCCCGCCGGGGAACGCGCTGTTCGAGTCGTTCCACGACGCGGGGGACACCTTCCACGAGGGTTCGGCGGGGACGGAGATCGATCTGCCGGTCGCCGACGAGGACGTGGTCGTGCTGAAACGCCGTGCCGGGGCGTTCGCCGGCACGGATCTCGATCTGGTGCTCCGCGCCCGGGGCGTCGGCACGATCGCGATCGCCGGAGTCGCGACCAGCGCCATGGTGGCCGCGACGGCCTACGACGCGGCGGACCGCGGCTATCACGTGACAGTGCTGCGTGACGGTTGCGCCGACGGTGATCCGGCGATGCACGGCTTCTTCGTCGACAAGGTGTTCCCGAGCCGGGGCTTCGAGGTCGTCTCGTGCGCGGAGTGGCTCGTCGACGGCGGATAAATCGCGGGACCGGACGGCCCCGATGTGGCACCGTGGTCGCCGACATGATCAAGTGGGCGGCTATGGAGACGAAGCGACTCGGGCGCACCGATGTCGAGGTGACGCGGCTGGGCTTCGGCGGCGGGCCGCTCGGCGGGTTGTTCGCGCCACTGGACGACGAGACCGCGGCGGGAGCGCTTGCCGCGGCGTGGGACGGCGGGATCCGGTACTACGACACGTCACCGCATTACGGGATCGGGCATTCCGAACGCCGTATCGGCGAGTTCCTGCGCTCGCGGCCGCGTGATTCGTTCGTCCTGTCGACGAAGGTCGGCCGTCTGCTGGTACCCCAGGATCCGGCAGGGAAGATGGATCCGGCGGGCTTCCACGTCCCCGCGGCGCACCGTCGCGTACGGGACTTCACCCGCGACGGGATCCGGCGCGGCGTCGAGGATTCCTTGATGCGCATGGGCCTCGACCGGATCGACGTGCTGTACCTGCACGACGCCGAGGAGTACTTCGACGACGCGCTGCGCGACGGTTATCCGGCCCTCGCGGAGCTGCGGTCGGAGGGGATCGTCGGTGCGATCGGGGCAGGCATGTACGACACGGCCATGCTGACCACTTTGGTCAGGGAGACCGATGTCGACGTGATCATGCAGTCCGGCTGCCACACGCTGCTCGATCACAGCGCGCTCGACACCTTCCTGCCCGCGTGCGAGGAACGCGGTGTCTCGGTGATCGCGGCGTCGGTCTTCAACTCCGGGCTGCTCGCCGTGCCCCGGCCGGCCGAGGGAGCGCACTTCGACTACGAGACCGCCGCACCGGAAGTCGTGGAGCGGGCGAACCGGATCGCCGACGTGTGCGAGGCGCACGGCGTGACGCTTCCCCAAGCGGCCATGGCGTTTCCGCTCCAGCACCCGGCCGTCGCCGGCATCGCGGTCGGGATGCGGTCCGCCGAAGAGGCGAGACGCAACGTGGAGTCCTTCGCCGCGGAGGTCCCCGCGCAGGTCTGGGCCGATCTGCGGGCCGCGGGTTTGATCCGTTCGACAGCGATTAGGGTGGTCTGATGGTGTCGGTGAAACAGGTCCAGGTCACGTTCGACTGCGCGAAACCCGAGCGTCTCGCCCGTTTTTGGTGCGAGGTGCTCGGCTATGTCGTGCCGTCGCCGCCGGAGGGGTTCGCCACCTGGGACGACTACAACGGCACGCTGCCGCCCGAGCAGCAGGACGCCAGCTTCGCCTGCAGTGACCCGACGGGCGTCGGCCCGCGGCTGTACTTCCAGCGTGTTCCCGAAGGCAAGGTCGTCAAGAACCGCGTGCATCTCTGCGTGCGGGCGGGCACCGGGCTCGTGGGGGAGGAGCGGCTCGCCGCCCTCCAGTCCGAACGCACCCGTCTGGAGGCGCTCGGCGCGGTCTGCGAGCGGGTCATGCTCGCCGACGGGGAGAACGAGTCGTGCATCGTCATGCAGGACATCGAGGGCAACGAGTTCTGTCTCGACTGACCTCAGGCGGCGCGAATACTGAACGTCGTGACGCAGAAGCCGCCGTCCGCCGTGCGATCCGCGATCACGGTGCCCCTGGCGGACCGTCCTTTGGCGACTCCGGCGACGTCGGCCAAGACGAATTTGGACGTCCCGCTGGTGGTCGTCACTTGAACGCGTGAACCCAGCGGGAGCAGGGAATCGATCTTGTCGTCCATGAACCTCTTCTGTGCCTCGCAGGCCAGCGCGATCGCCGACGGCTTGTCCCCGGCGGCGATCTTGGCGAGGAAGTCCGCGATCACCTGAACACCCTTTTCGGGCGGCCGGGCCGGGCGCCTGGTGATGGTGATCCTCGGACGGCTGACCCTCGTGCTGCTCGGGCTTTCCGTGGTGCTCGTGGGGGACGTGGTGGTCGTCGTATTGGTGGGCGGGACGGGCAGCGAGATCCCTGGTCCCTTGCGCAGCAGGAAGCCGGGTGCGGCGAACGCGGTGACGCAGAAGGCGACCAGCGCGATCACCGCGACCAGGATCCCGATGGCGACACCGGGTTTGACGGTCGGCGGCTGGGTGTTCCGCGGTTCGGGCAGTCCTGGATAGGTCATCGGATTCACCTTTCGTGCGGATCTGGATCGGCGATCCGACGAGGTGTTTCCGGGGTGGGTTCCGACCCTTTCGGAGATCTTACGGTCGCCGCGAAAGGTGTTCCGCGACAGAGAAAAGCGTGCTTCCGGCGGGTTCGCGCGACGGACGCGCGAACCCGCCGTGGCCTCAGCAGGGTTGCAGCAGCCAGCAGAGCCGGTACTTCGCCTGGTAGGTCGTGGACGTACCCGGCGCGATGATGTTCTGCGTCCGCGCGCCGCCGTGCGCCCAGCCGGTGTAGGCGTACTTCAGGTTGAGCGGCGGCAGGTTCTGCGGGCTGTCCGCGCTGATCGAATTGGTGGATCCGGCGATCACCGTCCGGGAGAACGGTGTGCGCTGCTGCGTGCCGCCGACGGTCAGCATCGCCTGGCTGGGATTGGAAGTGAAGTTCAGCGACACCGTCTTCGGCTGGAGGTCGACCGTCTTGCTGCCGGTCCGGCCGGTCGAGTCGGTCGCGGTGAGCGTCAGCTGAAGGTACGACGGGTAGTCGTGGTCCGGCGCGACGAACGAGCCCGCCGCGACGCCCGGGAAGTCCTGGACGTTGTGCGTGTGGCAGGTGCCGTTGGTCGCGCAATGCCGGATCGCGAGCCGCCACGAGAGCGCCGATGCCGGGAGTTGCCCGTCCTGGGCGTCGACGGCGCGGCCGGAGAAGGACACGTTCTGGCCGACGGACCAGGTCAGCGTGCCCGCCGGGTTGTCGATGACCGGCACCGGGTCGAGGCCCTCCGGGTTGCCGACGGTCACCCGCACCGTCGTGGTCGCGCTCGCGCCGTGGGAGTCCGTCACCCGCAATCCGGCGTCGACGGCGGCGGCCGCGGTGTAGGTCCAGGTGGGGCCGGCGGCCGACGAGTCGTCGTACGCGCCGTCCGCGTCGAGATCCCAGGCGTAGGACAGGGTGTCCCCGGCGTCCGGATCGGTGGACGAGGTGCCGTCGAATCGCACGGTCAGCGGAGCGGGCCCGCTCGTCGGATTCGCCGTCGCCACCGCGGAAGGCGGCCGGTTGGTGCCGCCGGGGTGGCTCACGCGACGGAGTTCGCCGCTGCCCAGCGCGACGTAGAACAGGTCACCGCCCGGCCCGGTGAGCACCTGCACCGGGACGTTGGCACCGGTCACGAACGGTACGAGACGGTTCGGGCTCGGCTGGCCGCCGACGGTCTGCATGGCCCAGACGCAGCCACGGGACGAGTCGGAGAAGAACAGCGCGCCGGCGTACTCGGCGGGGTAGTTGCTGCCGGATTCGAACGCGATCCCGCTGATCGACGAGCCTCCGGTGGGGCAGGGATCGCTCGCCACCACCTTGGCGCGGTGGTTGTAGGCGTAGTACGGGGCGGAGTGCCCGCCTGCGGAGTACAGGGACTCGCAGCGGTCGAGGTTCGCGCCGTCGTACCCGGCCTGCCTGGCGTTGCCTTCGAAGCAGGGCCAGCCGAAGTTCTCCGCCACGCCGTCGCCGACGTCGGCGACGCGGTTGATCTCCTCCCAGGTGTCCCAGCCGACGTCGCCCGCCCAGAGCTCGCCGGTGCCCGGACGGAAGCCGAACCGGAACTGGTTCCGCGAGCCGTAGGCGATCACGCGCCGGGCGTTGGCGTCGGCGCTGTTCGCGAAGGGGTTTCCGGGGACGCCTTCGCCGGTGTCGGGGTCGATGCGCAGCACCGTGCCGTTGAGCAGGACCGGCTGCCCGGCCGGTCGCCGCGGCGACTGCGAACGCAGCGCGCCGCCCTCCGCCGTCGGTGGCGCGAGGTTCGTCCCGGCGGGTGAAGGCGGATCGGCGCACGGGTTCCCTGCCTGGCCGTAGTCGGCGAAAGTGAAGCTGGCGCCATCACCGCCGCCGGCGTACAAGGCACCGTCCGGGCCGAAGGCGAGCGCGCCGACCGAGTGGCTGGGGTACTGCTGGCACCAGCCCGTGACCAGAGGTTTTTCGCTGACGGCCGTGCCCGCCGGACCCATCGCCAGCTGCGAGACCCGGCCGGTCACGACGCAACCCTTGTCCGTCGCGCCCGGCGGGGTCGGGCAGGTGTCACCCCATCGCGGCGCGGTCCCGCCGGGTTCCGCGTCGAGGGTGTAGGAGACGTAAACGTATGGCCTGGCGGGAAAAGCGGGATCGACGGCGAGCCCCAGCAGGCCGCGATCCCAGAAGTCCTGGGTCTGCGTACGGAGATCGGCGAACACCGTCGCCGTCGAGTCGGCGAGCGAGTCGAACACCTTGACCAGACCGCTCTTTTCGGCGACGAACACCCGGCCGTCCGGCGCGAACGCGGTGGCCGTCGGCGAGCTGAGCCCACCGATCGCCACCGTATCGGTGAATCCGGCCGGCACCGCGGCTTCGGCGGGTGCGACGGTGACGAGACCGACCGCGAGCGCGGCGGCCAGCGGGCCGACCACGCCCACCGCCAGCGCGCGCCGTGATCTTCGGGGGAACGGGAAACGACGGGAAGTCAGCACACGAACTCCTCCTGCGCGGGGACCGGCCGGAAAAAGACGGCTCTCGGGTATGCCGTGTGGAGGCCGGAAGTTGTTACGCGTCTGCCAGAAGACGTGCACACGACGCTGAGGGGAGCAAGGGACCTTTGCCACCACTTGTCTCAACATCGAGAGAAACGAGAGCAAAGGTCCCTTGCTCGCCCGCGCAGCGGGGACCGCTGTGGAGACCGTGTGGATTTCCGGTCATCCAACGCACCAAAATCCACACAGTCAGGTCGCACCGCTACGCGGAGGACGGGGGCGTGCCTACCTCAGCCCGTGGCGGCGGGCAACCCGGTCAGCCGGGCGAGCGCGCCGAAGCCGTCATCGGTGCCGGGCCAGTGCGCGCGGACGGCGTCGAGCCCGGCACGGCGGACGACGCCACGCAGCACGACGGTGACGATGATGGCGTCGTCGGCATAACCAAGAACGGGGATGAAATCCGGGACGAGATCGAGGGGAAGGGCGAGGTAGACCAGCAGCAGCGTGAGCCTGATCCGCACGCCGCGCGGCAGCGTCTCGTCCGCGGCTAGACGGCGGATCAGCCGCAGCACGTCGGGCAGCAGCCGCAGCGCCTCGCGGAGCAGTCCGCCCCGCGGCCGGGCGATGACGAGTGCCACGACGAGCGCGAGCCAGGCCACGAGCAGCGCAGCGGCGAGGCCGAGCAGCAGATCCCACCAGAACGATCCGGTCATCGTGGCCCGGGGGCTTCGGCGCGCAGAGCGGCTTCCTCGAAGGCGGCGAGTTCGACCGCGGCCTGCTCGACCGCGGCGCGGGCCTCCTGACCGCCCGGAGCGGCGAAATAGTCGCGGGCGGTGATCTTGCCCAGCCAGCCGCGGAACCGGTTCAAGTCGGCTTCGGATTCCTCGACTTCCGCATAGGTGGCGTTGCCGCGAGCCTGTTCGTCCGCGAGTTCCCGTCGCAGTTCGGGAAGCCGTTCGAGGACTTCGGCGTACTCGGCGTCTCGCGCCTCGTTCAGTTCGGCGATCACCGCCTCTTCCTCGGACGGGTCGGTGAACGCCATCGGCAGCACGCGCGCCGTCCCGCCTTGATGGCGGACCCGGTCGGCGAGACGGCGTACCTCCCGCGCCACCTCCGCTCGCGCGGGGAGCAGGCACACCGATTGCTGCAGGTAGAGCGCGCCGAGGGAGCGGAGTTTGCGCCAGACCTGGACACGTAGCGAGTCCGGGCCGCCGGCGGTGGACACGCTGATCACCAGCCAGCCCTCCTCGCGCGAATCATCTGTCACATCGGCATGTTACATCCGTAACATCGAGCTGGCGTGCGGGCCATTCACCCGTTCGGAATAGGATCCGCTTCGTGGTCTCCCTTAGGCGGGTCTCGGAGCAGTGGCGTCGGCTGTCCGGCCCGGTCTGGTATCTCCCGGTGGCCTTGACCCTTTTCGCCGGATCGCTGCTCCCGGCGCTGCAGAGCCACGGCACGCAGTTCGGCGGGATGCCGAACCGCCCGTACGATCTCTTGGCCGTGGCTGGGATCGCCCTTCAGTGCGTCCCGCTCGTGGTGTGCGCCCGGTGGCCGGTGGCCTGTTTCGCGGTGGTGTCACTCGGTTTCGCCATCGACCAGTTCGGGGGTTACCACTCGGTCGCGGGCACGGCGCTGCCGATCGCCTTGCTGACCGTGGGCCTCCGGCTGGACCGGCACCGCCGCGTGGTGGCGATCGCGTTCTCGGCGGTCTACCTCGCGACGGCGATCGCGTTCGCTTCGCTCGGCGGGACGGAGCCCGTCTCGGGGTACGTGACCTTCTATCTCGCGCTGGTGCTGGCGTGGGGGATCGGGACGTGGCTGCGGTCCAGCCGGGCCGCGGAAGAGGAACGACGGCTCCGCGTCGCCGAAGAGACGCGAACGGCCGAACGCGCCCGTATCGCCGCCGAACTCCACGACGTCGTGACCCATCACGTGACTGCGATGGTCGTGCAGGCCGAAGCGGCCCGGTACCTGACCGACGCGCCACTCGATCAGAGCCTGACCGCCGTCGCCGACACCGGGCGGCGGGCCATCACCGACCTGCGTCATCTGCTCGACGTGATCGACCCGGGCCACGGCGCCGAAGCGATCCCGACCCTCGTGGAGCGCACCCGCCGGGCGGGGCAGCCGGTGGAGTTCTCCGAACAGGGCGAGCCCGCGGCGGGGGACGCCGGCCCGGTGGCCTACCGCGTCGTGCAGGAGGCGTTGACCAACGCGCTGAAACACGCGCGCGGCAGCCGCACCTCGGTGCTGGTGCACCACGGAGATGGGGAGATCACCGTCGCGGTGGACACGGAGGAGTCCTTGTCCATCACGGAATCCACGGGCGGCGGCCGGGGCCTCGCCGGGCTCCGGGAACGGATCGACCGTCTGAACGGCGAATTCAGCGCGGGCCGCCGAGGCGACGGCGGGTTCTCCGTCCGCGCCCGCATCCCCGCGGGGAGCCCGTCGTGACCGCGCCGACCCGGGTGCTGGTCTGCGACGACCAGATGCTCGTCCGCACCGGGCTGGTGACCATCATCGGCGCCCAGCCCGATCTCGAGGTGGCGGGCGAATGCGGCGACGGCCGGACCGCGGTCGACCTCGCCGCCCGGTTGCGCCCGGACGTCGTCGTGATGGACGTCCGCATGCCGGTGCTCGACGGTATCGAGGCCACCCGCCTGCTGGCGGGAGCCGGTGTGGCCGAGCCCGGCAAGGTGCTGGTGGTGACCACGTTCAATCTCGACGAGTACGTCTACCGGGCGTTGCGCGCCGGTGCGAGCGGGTTCCTGCTCAAGGACACCCCGCCCGACCGGCTGCTGCACGGGATCCGCACCGTGGCCGACGGCGCGGCCCTGCTGGATCCCGAGGTGACCCGGCAGCTGGTGGGCAGATACGCCGCCCGGATCCGGCCCCCGGAGGAGCAGGACCCGGACGGCGGTCCGCTGACTCCCCGGGAACTGGAGGTGCTCCGCCTCATCGCGGACGGCCTCTCCAACAGCGAGATCGCCGCGACCCTCATGATCAGCCAGGAGACCGTCAAGACGTTCGTGTCGCGCATGCTCGCCAAACTCGGGCTCCGCGACCGGGTCCAGGCGGTCATCTACGCCTTCCGGCACGGCCTCGCCACCTGAACCGTCCTATTTGGACTTCGCGGCTTCGTCGGCGACGCGCTGGATCGCGCGGACGGCGACATCCGGCTGATCGACGTAGATGTAGTGCTCACTGTTCGCGGCCGTGCTCAGATTGCTGCGGCCGGACAGCGCGAGCCACTTCCGCTGGCCTTCCGACCACGCCCGCTCCAGACCCTCGCCGTACTCGGGGACGGCCGTGAGGTACGGCTTGCCGTGCTGGATCACCTCGACGGGGATGTTCCCCGCGGAGCGGACCTCGCCGTCGGTGACCACCAGTTTCTCCGGGCCCTGACCCGCGAACACCGCCAAGGTCTGCTGCCGCAGTTCGGCCGCCATCCCGGTGGCCGAATCCGGAATCCGCTGCCGCAGATCGGCTTCCTGGGTCGGCGAGGTGGCGTCCATCAGCACCAGCCCCTTGACCCGGTCCTGGTGGTCGGGGGAGTACCTGCCGGCGATCAGCCCGCCGAGTGAATGCCCGGCCAGCACGACCGGCTTGCCGCCGGCGATCCGGTCGAGTACCCCGGTCAGGATCTTCCCGGTGGTTTCGAAACTCTGCGGTCCGTCGGGCTGGTCGCTGGCGCCCGCGCCGAGCCGGTCGTAGGAACAGACCTGGCCCTGCGCGGCCAGCGTGTTCTGGAGCCCGGCCAGCTTCGTGACGTCGTCGCCTCCGCCGTGCAGCAGGACGATGAGCGGCCGTCCCTCGACCGGCTCGCCGGCGCACGACACGTTCACCGAACGCTCGCCGACCTTGATCTTCTGCGTTCCGGTGAACGCGGCCCGATCCTGAGTGGCGGCGCTGCTGTTCGCGGGCGCCTCCGGTTCCGCTTCCGTGGCTTCGTCGCAGGCCGACAGTGCCACGCCTGCCACGGCGCAGCACAGTGCGAGCAGAGCGGATGCCTTACGGGACATGGTGAACTCCTGGTACAGGGGAACGATTCACCGGGCACGCTACGGTTCCGGCGGCCGGGAATCGTCACCATGCGGAGGGCACCTGCGCGTAGCTCGCATGGGGGACAGGACGTCAGCCGTAGGCGCGCAGGAACACGTCCACCCCGTCGGTGAGGATCTCGAGGATCTCCGCCTTGCCCGCCGCTTGGTCCTCGTCGGTCACGTCGAGGACCAAGCGCATGGTCAGGGCGACGAAGTGCTGCATGGCGCGCCGCGGGTCGGTCAGCCGGAGCTTGCCGTCGGCCGCGAACTTCGCGAACCGTTCCTCCATCATCCGTTCGGGTTCGTCCCGTGCCGCTTCCGGCAGCCGTGGCGCCAGCGGGGCCTGGGAACTCAACCGCCGGAACGTCGCGTAGTCCGAGGTCGGGAACATCCCCGTCGTCACCCGCCGCGCGAATCCGAGCAAGGCGTCGCGGACGTCGCGGTCGTCGGCGAGCTCTTCGTCGATCGCCTTGCGCACGGTCGCGACCACGGCGTCGTTGGCGCGGCCGAGAACGCCGCGGAAGAGGGTCTGCTTGTCGCCGAAGTGGTCGTAGACGGTGCGTTTGGACACTCCGGCTCGCGCCGATATCGCGTCGACGCTGGTGAGTTCGTAGCCGTCCGACACGAACAACGCCTCGGCGGCGTCAAGGATCGCCGCTCGTTTGGCCTCGGCTCGCAGCCGACGGCCCGGGGTCAGCGCGGTCGCTCTCGGGGTCGCCATGTTCTCATCGTATTCTCAGCCGTAGAAAACTGCACCGTGTAGTGTAGTTTTTGAGGCGGATGAGCCGCCTTTCCCTGAATCCCGCACAAGGAGTCCTTCATGCAGGAGAGCAGGATCGGCGCAGCACCGCACGCGAGCTGGAACGGGCGGCTCGTCGTCCTCGTGGCGGTGCTGGTGCTCGTCAACTTCATGGTCGACACGGCCATCACCGCACCGCTGCTGGTCCTTCCGGAGATGCTCGACCACTTCGGCACCGATCAGACGGCCTGGCTCAACGCCAGCGCGATGCTGGCGGGCGTGATGTGGGCGCCGTTGCTCGGCAAGAGCGCCGACGTGTACGGCAAACGCAAGGTGCTCGTGCTGACCTTGCTGCTCAGTTGCGCGGGCGCGCTCGTCTGCGCGGTCGCACCCAGCCTCTGGGTCTTCGTGCCGGGGCGCCTGTTGCAAGGGGCGGCCGTGGCCGCCTTGTTCCTGTCCGTCGCGATCGTCCGCGAGATCTGCGCACCCCGGATCGCGATGATCGTGGTGGGCATCGTGACCTCGGGATCCGCGGTGCTCAACATCGGCTCCCGTTTCCTCACCGAGAAACTGGCCGCCGAGTTCGGTTTCCAGATCCTGTTCCTCATCTCTGCCGCCGTCGCGATCGCGATGGCGATCTGCGTCCGCGGCGTCCTTCCCGAATCCGTGGTCAAGACGCCGGGCCGGATCGACGTCGGCGGGGCGCTGCTTCTGGGCGGCGGCCTTGCCGGAGTACTCGGCTACATCAGTCTCGGCTCGGAGTTCGGCTGGCTCGCCCTCGGTCCGGCGGTCCTGCTCGCCGGTGGTGCCGCGGCCTTGGCCAGGTGGTTCCTCGTCTCGAGCCGGAAGCCCGATTCGCTGATCGACGTCCGGCACCTCGGCGCGCCCTTGGCGCTCACGTTGCTCGTGCTCGTCCTCGGCACCGGTTCGTACCAGAGCATGCTCCAGCTCATTCCGCTGGTCAGCGATGTCTCGGCGGACCAAGGGCTCGGATACGGCCTGGCGGGGCAGGGAACGCTGGCGCTGCTTCTCGCGGCACCCGGGATCGGTGTCATGATCGGCGGCCCGGTGGCCGGACTGCTCGCCACCCGCGTCGGGCCGGCGATGACCCTGGCCGGCGGAATCGCGCTCGGAACCGTGGGCACCCTCGGAATGTTCCTTGGCGTCTCGCAGTTTCCCGTCGCGGTGTTCTTCGCCTTCCTGCTGGGTTTCACGGTCGGCGCGCTGGGGACGTCCGGCTTCAACCTGGCGGGCGGCCTCGCGCCCGCCGAACGGCAGGGCATCGTCTCCAGCCTGGTCATGGTCGTCGTCGCGATCGGCTCGGTGGTGCTGGACTTCGTGGGCGCCGCGGTGCTCAAGTCGACCGCCGTGTCCGCCGGCGGCGAGACGGTGAATTCGGGAACGGGTGTCTTCACCTACATCACCATTGCGTCCGTCGCCTTCGCGATCGCCGCGGTCCTCGTCGTCCTGCTGGTGCGAAAGTCGCGCTCCGGCACCAAAACGCCGTCACTGGCGACTCTCTGACGGAATCCGAGAAGGGAAACGAACATCGTGAAAGGCACTGTTCTGGTCTCCGGCGCGAGTATCGCCGGTCCCGCCGTCGCGTTCTGGCTGCGCCGTCACGGATTTTCCGTGACGGTGGTGGAGAAGGCGGGCGCGCTGCGCGGTGGCGGCTATCCGATCGACATCCGCGGCACCGCCCTGGAAGTGGCCCGCCGCATGGGAATCCTTCCGCGGCTTCGAGAAGCGCATATCGAGACACGCTCGCTGACCTTCGTCGACGCCGACGGCGGTGAGGTGACGTCGGTGAACCCGCAGGCGGTGACCGGCGGAGTCGACGGGCACGACGTCGAGGTGCGGCGTGGCGATCTGGCGGAAATCCTGTACGGCGCCACGCGCGACGACGTGGAGTACGTCTTCGACGACTCGATCGAGGCGCTCACCGAACACGAAAACGGTGTCGATGTGACCTTCCGGAGCGGGGCGCGGCGCGGTTTCGACCTGGTGGTGGGCGCCGACGGGCTGCACTCTCGCACCAGGGAACTCGTTTTCGGTCCCGAGCATCAGTACCACCGTTATCTGGGCTATTGCTTCGCCGGCTTCACCATGCCTAACGAACTCGGCCTGTCGCGGGAAGGCATCATCTGGAACTCGCCCGGCCGCGGGGCGGCGCTGTACGCGGTCAAGGGAAGTGAGAAGGTCCACGGCTTCCTGGTCGCCGCCCGCCCCGAACCGCCGTATGAAGTCCTTCGCGATCCTCAAGCACAACGTGACCTGATCGCCACGACGTTCGCCCATGACGGCTGGGAAATCCCGGCCATGATCGGCGCCATGCGCGAAGCGGACGACCTGTTCTTCGACACCGTCAGCCAGATCCACCTGCCGCGCTGGTCCAGCGGCCGGGTCGGGTTGGTCGGTGATGCCGCCTACGCGCCGTCGTTCCTGACAGGGCAAGGTTCCAGCCTCGCCCTCGTCGGCGCCTACATGCTGGCGAGGTCGCTCGCCACCACCGCGGCCTTCGACGCCTACGAAAAGGAGACACGGGAATTCGTGGAACTGAACCAAGCGCAGGTCGGCGTGGGTGAAGCGGCGCTCTTCCCGGTCACGGCCGAAGCCCTCGCGCGACGGGACAACCGGCTCCGCGGACTGACCACCTTGCCGACGGAGACCGGGCGGCCCGCGCACACCGCGCTCGTCCTGCCTGACGCGATCGTGGCACCGCAGCGGGGCTAGCGCGGCATCTTCGACAACTTCGGAGCCGCCGGGATCGAGTCGCGTTCGACGGAGAAGACGGCGAGGAAGTAGTTCGCCGTAGCGCAGTTGACGTTCTCGCCGCCGGTGAGCTCAGGGGTCAGCGTGTCGCCTTCGACGGTCAGTTCGGCGCCGTCCTCGGCGCAACCGGGCAAGACGAAGGCGAAACCGCGCCGATCGGCAGGCGGTGCGTACGCCAGCGCGGCACGGGCTTCGGCCGGATTCGCGATCTTGGCCTGCTCCAGGGTTCGCAGGAACCCTGGAGCGCCGGCCGTTCCCAGCTCCACGGGCGCCAAGCCCGCCAGGCCGCCGGCCGAGCCGAGCTTTGTGAAGGCCTCCAGTTCCGCCTGTGCCGCGCCGGTGCCACAGCTCGCCACGACCAGGAGGAGGCATATCGCGATCCATCTCATGCGACGTGGACGTAGCGGGTCCGGCTCGCGGTTGCGCCATTCGGGTCTCGAAGCGATATCGAGGGGTAGCACAAAGGTGGCGTCGGTCGGGGGTGTGTGGGACGGGGTCCGGCACACGACAGCACTCAGACGTCCAAAAAGGACGGAGCTCTACGGCTGCCGCCCACGCCGGAAAGGCTCGACCCCGACGACATGACGGGAACGGGTCGGCTCCACGAGGACCTTGACCCGCCGTTCTCCCGGGATCCGCCATTCGAACCGGTCGGTCCCGACGTACTTCTTCGCCAGCCGGTCCATGCACTGATCCGCCTCGTCGCCTTCGACGAACTCGACGACCCGGCCGTGGATGACGACCCGGTCGTAGGGATTCCCCGTGTCCAGGCACGACAACGACATCCGGGGTTCACGGCGCAGATTCTCTTCCTTCACCCGGCCGACGGCGGTGTTGAACACGATGTGGTCGCCTTCGACGTCGATCCACATGGGGGATACCTGGGGAGACCCGTCCTCGTTCACCGTGGCCAGGTGCCAGAACCTCGGTGCCGCGACCCACTCGCGGATCTGTTCGCTCAACTCAGCCACGTGGTCCTCCAGCGGGTCGGGACGACGATTGTCGCACCTGGGGCTGCCTCTTGACACACGTGAAAGTATTTTTCCAACCATACGACTTGTGCGTTGCCGGGGTTGTGGCAGACGAGACGACGACGATCCGGGCCGGCGCCTCTGGGGAGAGGAACAGTCCATGCGGCCAGCCCGCCGAATCTCTGTCTTACTCGCGCTCGGTCTCACGGCGGGGATCGCCTTCGCGTCGCCGACCCTCGCGGGTCCGTCCGGTGACGACTACTACCAGGACGCGCTGGGCAAGACCGGGCCCGAGCTCAAGGCGGCGTTGCACAAGATCATCAGCACCGGCACCAAACTGACGTACGAGCAGGTGTGGGACGGGATCCGGGCCACCGACGAGGATCCGGCCAACAAGGCGAACGTCGTGCTGCTCTACAGCGGCCGCTCGCAGGCGAAGACGGCCAACGGCGGGGGAGTCGACGACTGGAACCGGGAACACGTCTGGGCCAAGTCGCACGGCGACTTCGGCACGGCGGTCGGCCCCGGTACCGACCTGCACCACCTGCGCGCGGAGGACGCGTCGGTCAACAGCACGCGCGGTAACAAGGACTTCGACGCCGGCGGTTCCCCGGTCGAGGAGGCGCCCGGCAGCTTGACCGATGACGACTCGTTCGAGCCGCGCGACGCGGTCAAGGGCGATGTCGCCCGCATGATCCTGTACATGGGCGTCCGCTACGACGGCACCGACGGTTTTCCCGATCTTGAACCCAACGACGCCGTCGGCAACGGGTCCAAACCCAATATCGGCCGGATCTCGGTCCTGCTGAGCTGGCACACCCAGGACCCGCCCGACGCCACCGAGCAGCGGCGCAACCAGGTCATCCACGACCAGTTCCAGCACAACCGCAACCCGTTCATCGACCACCCGGAATGGGCGGCTTCCATCTACGGCTAGGCGATCTTCCGGAGGAAGCACACCCTGTCCTGGCCGGGGCCGTCGTAGTCGCTGTGCACGGGGAGACCGTCGACCTCCCGATCCCCGGGTTCGAGGGTGAAGCCCATGGCGCGATGGAAGGCGATGGATCCGGCGTTCCCCGGCGAGGTGATCGCACGGACTTCCGTGCGGCCCGCCTCCGCGGCGCGCTGGAAGAAGGTCTCGTAGAGGCGGCGGGCCGTCCCCTGTCCGCGGAGTTCCGGATCCACGCCCACGAAATGGATGTACGCCCCGGAGTCGTCGGGGGAATGGAAGCCGACGAGGAACGCCCTGATCCCGGTTTCGTCCTCCATGACCAGGCTCGTGCCGGAGAAGAACTGCAGGAACAGCTTGGGCAGCAACAGGGAGAGCTCCCGGGCCTCGGCGGGGGTGCGCGAGTCGCCCCACCACCGCTGGACCCGGTCGACGATCGCGCTGTGGTCCGAGACGTGGGCTCGGCGTGGTTCGGGCATGGCGGTCCCCTCTCGGACGATCTTGACGCCACCCCGTTCTACCGTGCCGTCAGCCGGTCGGCGAGGAAGGCGAGGATCTCGTCCCTCGCGCGCCGCGTGGGATGCCCGTCGGAGTCGACGAAGTGGGCGGTGACGACGCTGTGCGGCGTGCCGACCAGGTCCCGGAAGAACGGCGGCGGATCGGTGTTCGCCGCACTGTCCGGCAGTACCCGTCCGTCGAAAGCGTCGCCGAGGAGGGCCTGGTAGGCGGCGAATCGCTGCCCGGTGCACCAGCGGTCGCCCTCGAAGCGGTAGGCGAGCACCTTCACGCCGTCGCGCGCGATCCGATCCCGGACCGCGGTCGCGTCGTCGTCGGAGAGTTCGAGCGCGCCCTGGTCGTCCAGCGGCAGCGACGGGTGGTTGACCACGGGTGCGACGACGGCGGGTTCGAGCGCCATGGTGAGGGCGAAGTTGCCGGTGAAGCAGAGGCCGATCGCGCCGACCCCGGGGCCGCCGCATTCGGTGTGGGCGATCCGCGCGAGTCCCCGCAGCCACCGCGTGACGGGGCTGGTCCCGCCTCCGGCGAAAGCCCGGAATTCCGCGCTGACACAAGCGCGGCGCACCACTTGCTCGCCGTCCTCCGCGGTGGGATAGGCGCCGTCGCGCCCGAAGAGCGAGGGGACGTAGACGGTGAAGCCGGCGTCTCGTATCCATCGCGCGAACCGGAGGACGTCGGGACTGATGCCGGGCATCTCCGGCATCAGCACCACGCCGGGACCGGATCCCGCGACGTGCACCGTCTTCGTCACGCCGTCCACCTCCACGAGCCGGTGGGAGAAGTCGGTGAGGGCATCGTCGGAGTGTCCACGCATGGCGAAAGCCTCGACCGGAGCGGCCTTCGCGGGGATAGGCCAGATCGCCGGATTCCGGGGTAATCTCGCCACATGCTGCGAGTGGGGGTCCTGGCCTACCCGGGCTGCTTCGCGTCAGAGGTGTTCGGTGTCCCCGATCTCCTCACGATGGCCGCGCACGTCGCGGGGCCGGACCACGCCGGATACGAGGTTTCCGTCGTTTCCCCTCGCCGCCGGGTCACGGTGTCGGGCGGTGCCGGGGTGGCCGTCGCGCCGCTGCGTGAAGTCGACGTCCTCGTCGTGCCGGGGTTCGAGCTCGTACCGGGGCAGGACATCGACGCGAAGATCGCGAATCTCGCACCGGAGATCGAAGCGATCCGGTCGCACGCCGCCGCCGGCCACGTCGTCGTCTCGCTTTGTGTCGGCGCGTTCCTGCTGGCCGCGGCCGGGCTGCTCGACCATCGCCGCGCCACCACCTCGTGGCTTTTCGCGGACGAACTGGCGCACCGGTGCCCGGAAACCGAAGTCCGGCCCGAGCGGCTCGTCGTCACCGACCGGGGAGTCACGACGACGGCGGCGTTCAGCGCCATGTACGACTTCGCGCTCGGACTGATCCGCGAGCACAGCGGCGCCGAAGTGGCGCGGACGACGGCGCGGGTGGCGCTGGTCGACGACGCGCGGTCGTCGCAGGCGCCGTACGTCGACACGCGGCTCCTGCCGCGGCCGGGCGACGCGTTCTCCCGCCGGGTCATGCGATGGCTGGACCAGAACCTGGCCGTCCGCTACGATCTCGCCGCCTTGGCCGGACGGTTCAACGTCAGCACCCGGACGTTGCTGCGGCGGTTCGCGGAGGAGGCCGGGCAGACGCCGCTCGAATACCTGCATTTCGCACGCGTCCGGCGCGCCCGCCACCTCCTCGAAACGACGGATCGGACGGTCGCCGCGATCTGCGCCGCCGTCGGCTACCGGGATCCGGGGACGTTCGCGGCTCTGTTCGCGAAGCACACGGGACGGCGGCCCGGTGACTATCGGGCCGCCTTCCGGCGCGTGTGATACTTTCTCCAGTAGTCAGTGTCACTGAGTACCGGGTCGAAGAGGGTCACGATGGACGGTCTGACCGAGATGCTGAAGGGCACGCTCGAGGGTTGCGTGCTGGAGATCGTCGGCGGCGAGGAGACCTACGGGTACGCCATCACGCGCCGGTTGAACGAGCTCGGCTTCGCGGAAGTGGTCGAGGGGACGGTGTACGCCATCCTGCTGCGGCTGGAGAAGAACGGACTGGTCCAGGTGACGAAGCGGCCGTCCGAGCAGGGGCCGCCGCGCAAGTTCTACGCGTTGAACGACGCCGGGCGCGCAGAGCTCGCGAAGTTCTGGGCGAAATGGGAATTCGTCACGTCACGGATCGACGAACTCAAGGAGGGCGGGAAATGAAGTTCTGGGACACCATCACGGGCAACGATCTCACCAGGGAGTGGAAGGCCTTCGAGGTCCGGGCCGGGGCCTTGCCCGCCGACCACCGGGCGGCGTGGGAGGAGATCACCGCGCATCTTTCGTCCTATTCGGACTTCACCGGCAGGAACCTGATGCCGATTCTCGACGGTGCCCTCGGGCTGCTGGAGGAAACGGCCGCGGACGGGCAGAGCGTGCGCGAGGTGCTGGGCGACGACATCGAGGGCTTCTGCGCGGCGCTGGCCGGAGGGGAGCGCCGCCGTGGCTACCGCGACCGCTGGCGTGAGCAGCTGAACAGGAACGTCGCCAGGAAATTGAAGCAGCTGGGAGGCTGACGTGGGCATCCAGGACATCATCGAGGGCAAGAAACAGTGGCGTGCGCACGTGGCCCGGGTCAAGGCGCTCCCGCCGGACTATCAGATCGTCTACAAGGAGATGCAGAAGTACCTCTTCAAGGTGGGACCGGTCGACCTGGCCGACGGGCCGCTGCTGCCCGGGATCGTGGATTTCTTCGAGGAGGGTGTGGCGTCCGGAAAGGGTGTGCTGGCCCTCATCGGCGAAGACGTCGCCGCGTTCTGTGACGAGCTGATCAAGGACACGCCCACCCACGCGGACCTCTATCAGGAGTCTCTCGGCAAGTGACGCCGGCTCAGCCGGAAGCGCATCCGGCAGACGACGGCGTCCGAGCGGCGGCGCAGCGCACGGGCGAGCACGGCTCCGCGCTGGTTCTGCAGGATCCGCTGCCACCAGTGCTCCGGTTCGACCTCGGCGATCAGCACGAAGACGTGCCGTCCGCCGACGGTGCGGAGGTGTTCCACCAGCGGTTCGCCGAGGCGGCGGCGTTCGTCGTGTAGCTGAACCAGAGCCACTCCGGGATGCCATTTTTCCCAGGCTGTCACGAAATCCCGTGCCGACCGTTCGTCGTCGGGGTGGGTGACGTGCACCGCCTGGACGCGGTCGCCGAGTGACAGCGCGGCGGCGAGGGCGTCACGGGTCAGGCGGGAAACGGTGTGGACGGGGACGATCACGAGCGAACGGTCCGGCCGAGGGGGAGCCGGGGTGACACCGAGTTCGAGCCGGTCGCCGATCCGGCGGTAGCTGCGCTCGACCCATTCCATGGCCGCCACCAGCAGCGGCAGCGCGACGACGATCAACCAGCCGCCCTCGCCGAATTTGGTCGTCGTCACCACGATCGCCGCCGCTCCGGTGAGCAGCGCGCCGAAGCCGTTCAGCGTGGCCTTGGCGCGCCAGTGGACCGGGCGGGCGCGTCGCCAGTGCCGGACCATGCCGAGCTGGGAGAGCGTGAACCCGACGAACACGCCGATCGCGAACAGCGGGACCAGGGTGTTCATGTCGCCGTCGGTGACGACGAGCAGGAGCGCGGCGGTGACGGCGAGAAAACCGACGCCATGGCGGTACACCTGGCGTTCGGCGCGCAGGGCGAACACATGCGGCAGGTTGTTGTGTTTCGCCAGCAACTGCGCCAGCACCGGCAGGCCGCCGAAGGAGGTGTTCGCAGCCAAGGCGAGCAGCACCACGGTCGAGAACTGCACCAGGTAGAAGCCGAAGCCGTCGCCCAAGGACGCGGTGGTCGCCTGCGAGAGCACGGTGACGCCGTCCACCGGGTGGATGCCGAACTTCCCGATCAGCACGGCGATCCCGATGAGCATGACGCCGAGCAGGCCGCCCAGTGCGATCTCCGCGTGCTGAGCGCGGCGAACCCGCGGTTTGCGGAACGACGGCACGGCGTTGGCGATCGCCTCGACACCGGTCAGCGCCGCGCAGCCGTTCGCGAAAGCCTTGAGCAGCAAGAGGATTCCGACCGTCTGCAGGTTCTGCGGATGTTCCGGCGCGGCGATCACCGCGGCGGGCTCGTCGCGGACGAGGCCGGCGACGACCACGGTCAGGATCGCGCCGACGTAGATCACCGTGGGCGCGACGAACACCCTGGCGCTTTCGGCGATGCCGCGCAGGTTCACGCCGGTGACCAGCGCCAGGACACCGAGGCACAACCACAGCTTGTACGGCAGCAGGCCGGGAAACGCCGACGTCAGCGCGGCGACCCCGGCCGCCACGGACACCGCGACGTTGAGCACGTAGTCCACGATCAGGGAAGCCGCGGCCACCAGGGATGCCCGCCGACCGAGATGGGTCCGGCTGACCCCGTAGGCGCCGCCACCATCGGGGAACGCGGCGATCACCTGGCGGTAGGACAACGTCAGCACGCCCAGCAGAACCGCGATCGCGATCGTGACCGGCAGCGTGAAGCCCAGGCCCGCGCCGCCCGCGACGGCCAGCACGATCACGATGGCCTCGGGTCCGTAGGCGACCGACGCCATGGCGTCCAGGGACAGCGCGGCGAGACCGCCGACGACGGAGAGCCGGTGCCGTTCGGAGCGGTCGGTATCGCGCTCGGGGCGGGTGAGTGTCGTGGTCACGCCCGTCAGCGTGGGGTTCTGCCGTACTTCGGTTCGAGGGCGTTGACAGGTTCTTGACACCGATCCGGGTGAACCCGACAGCAAACTGACGCCCTTGCGTGACCACTAGTCAGTGCTACTATCTACCACTAGTCAGTGCTACTATCTACCACTAGTCAGTGATACTCAGTAGTGGGCCGAGAAGGGGTGGATGATGGTCGCGCGGCAAACCGAGGCGATCCGGGTGCGAGGCCTGGAGAAGTCGTACAAGGCGCTGCATGTCTTACGGGGCGTCGATTTCGAGGTGGCGCGGGGCAGTATCTTCGCGCTTCTCGGATCCAACGGGGCGGGTAAGACCACGGTCGTGAAGATCCTGTCCACGTTGCTCAAGGCGGACGCGGGGACGGCGAGCGTCGACGGCTGGGACGTCGCCACGCGGCCGGCGGACGTGCGGGAAAGCATCAGCCTCACCGGGCAGTTCGCCGCCGTCGACGAGATACTCAGCGGGCGCGAGAATCTCGTGCTGGTCGCCCGGCTGCGGCATGTGAAACAGCCGGGCAAGATCGCCGACGACCTCCTGGCGCGGTTTTCGCTGACCGACGCGGGCGCGCGGAAGGTGTCGACGTATTCGGGTGGGATGCGACGGCGGCTGGACATCGCCATGAGCCTCATCGGGAATCCGCCGGTGATCTTCCTGGACGAGCCCACCACCGGGCTCGACCCCGAGGCCCGTGTCGAGGTGTGGGCCGCGGTGCGGGAACTCGCCGCCCGCGGCACGACGGTACTGCTGACGACGCAGTACCTGGAGGAGGCCGAACAGCTCGCCGACCGGATCGCGATCCTCCACAAAGGACGGATCATCGTGAACGGCACGCTCGCCGAACTGAAGCGCCTGCTGCCGCCCGCCGAGGTCGAATACGTCGAGAAACAGCCGTCACTCGAAGACGTCTTCCTGGCCATCGTCGGCGCGGGCAAGGAAGAGAGCGGACGATGACCAAGCACTTCCTCGGCGACACGACCGTCCTGCTGGGCCGCTCGATGAAACACGTCACGCGCAGCATGGACACCATCGTCACGACCGCGATGATGCCGGTCGCCATGATGCTGATGTTCGTCTACGTCTTCGGCGGCGCGATCGAAACGGGGACGGATTCGTATGTGAACTACATGCTGCCCGGCATCCTGCTGATCACGGTCGCGTCAGGAGTCGCCTACACCGCGCTCCGGCTCTTCACCGACATGAAGAGCGGGATCTTCGAACGATTCCAGTCCCTGCCCATCGCGCGCTCGGGCGTGTTGTGGGCGCACGTGCTGACGTCGCTGGCCGCCAATCTCATCTCGCTCGTCATCGTCGTGGGCGTGGCCCTGCTCATGGGCTTCCGGTCCACCGCGGGCGTGCTGACCTGGCTCGCGGTCGCCGGCATCCTGCTCCTGTTCACCCTGGCGCTGACCTGGCTTGCCGTCATCCCCGGCCTGTCGGCGAAATCCGTCGACGGGGCGAGCGCGTTCTCCTACCCACTGATCTTCCTGCCGTTCCTCAGCTCGGCGTTCGTGCCCACCGCCACCATGCCGGGCCCCGTGCGGGCCTTCGCGGAGCATCAGCCGGTGACGTCGATCGTCAACGCCATCCGGGACCTCTTCGGCGGGCAACCGGTCGGCGACGACATCTGGATCGCCCTTGCCTGGTGCGCCGGTCTGCTGATCGTCGCGTACGCGTTCGCGACGATCAGCTACCGGCGCAAGATCTCCTGACGCCGCCGGTCAGTCGTCCGGGCCGCGCAGGGTGAGGACCACGCGGAGCACGTGTTCGACCGCGGCCGGGAACGCGGCTCCGCGTAGTTCGCCGCGGCTGACGAGGGTGCGACCGGCGAAGTCCAGCATCCGGTCCTCACCGAGACGCCGGACCGTCAGCGTCGCCACTTCCTCGAGGTCGAGGTCGGGATGGTCCATGCGGGTCAGCGCGAACTCGATGAGCAGCTGTTCGTCCGTCACTTCCCACCTCCGCCTCACCTCGAGGATACGGCCGCGGTCAGCGCGGGACGCGGCCGAGGAAGTCCCTGATGAGGGCGGCGATCTCCGCGCCGTGGGTCTCCAGCGCGAAGTGCCCGGCGTCGAGCAGGTGCAGTTCGGCGTCGGGCAGGTCGCGGAGGAACGCGCGGGCTCCGTCGGCGCCGAAGATCTCGTCGTGCTCGCCCCAGGTGATGAGGGTCGGCGGCCGGTGCTCGCGGAAGTACCGCTGGAAGTCCGGGTAGGCGTCGAGGTTGAACTGGTAGTCCCAGAACAGCTGCAGCTGCACCTCCTGGTTGCCGGGGCGGTCGAGCAGGGTCTGGTCGAGGGTCCAGGTGTCCGGGGTGAGCCGGTCCAGCCGGTCGGCGGGGACGCCGTGGGTGTACTGCCAGCGGGTCGCGGCGGGCTTCAGGAGCTCACGCACGGCTGCTTCGTGGGTTTCGCGGTCCTTGGCGTGCGCGAACAGGACGTCCCAGAACGGCGTGAAGCCGTCGACGTAGGCGTTGCCGGACTGGACCAGCAGCGCGCTGACCCGGTCCGGGTGGCGGCTCGCGATGCGGAGTCCGATAGGTGCCCCGTAGTCCTGGATGTACAGGGCGAAACGGTCCAGGTCGAGCGTGTCGATCAGGCCCATGGTGATCGCGGTCAGGTTCTCGAACGAATAGTCGAACCGGTCGACGGGCGGGGCGTCCGAATATCCGAAGCCGACGTGGTCGGGGGCGATGACGTGGTACCGGTCGGCCAGCGCCGGGATCAACGTCCGGAACATATGCGACGACGTGGGGAAACCGTGTAGCAGCACCACGGTGGGTGCGGCCGGATCGCCGGCTTCCCGGTAGAACACGCTGCGGCCGTCGATGGTCGCCGTGCGGTGCAACACGGGCTGGATTGCCTCGGACATGGGTGGGTGCTCCTCGCGACTTGTTCTAACCGTCTAAACACTTGAGAACGGTTAGAGATAAGCAGGCGGAGACCTAACCTGTCAAGCGGTCGACGGAGGGTAGGATGACGGCTGTGTCGCAACGCCCCTTGATCGGCGAGCCGATCGCCCTGGATCTGCTGAACACCACGTGGCCCGAACGTGGTGAACAGCGGGACGTCTTCGACGAACCCGGCGGGGTCGCTGCCTGGCTGGCCGAGTGGGGCCTACCGGATACCCCGGGGGCGGAGGAACCGTTGCGGCACACGCGTTCCGTCCTGCGCGAGGTGCTCGAAAGCCCGGGCGCCTCCGCCGAACGCGCCCTCAACGAAGTGCTGGCGCGCGGGCGTTTGCGGCCCGAGCTGCGGCAAGACGGCCCCGAAGAAGTGATCGAGGTCGAGGAAGCGGCTTGGCGACCGGCGTGGCTCGCGGCGTACGACTACTTGAGCCTGCTTCGCGCGCGCCCGGAACGGATCAAGCGGTGCTCGGCGCATCCGGTGTGCACGCTGTACTTCGACGACACGACCCGAAACGGCACCAGGCGATGGTGCTCCATGGAAACCTGCGGCAACCGGGCGAAGGCCGCTCGTCACTATCGCCGCGAACGGACGGCCTAGAACCAGCGGCGTCGCTTCACGGCGCTTTCCTGCAGTCCCAAGCTTCCGGTCAGGAAGAAGGTCCCCGTCACGATGTTGCCGGGCGCGGGCGGCCGCTCCAGATCGGTGGCCGCGACGGCGACGTCGAGTTCGATCTCGGCGATGGTGCGGACCCGGATCCGATGGAACGCCTTGCCGGTGGCCGTGTTCACGGGGGTTTCGGCCTTGAGGACCTCGCCGGCGAACAGCGCGTGGGCGGAAGGCGTCCAGCCGGGCGAGGGTTCCTCGGGAGAGAAAATGCCGGACGGGATGAAATGGTCGGCGGCGAACTTCGGTCCGTCGTCGTCCTGCGAGGCGTAGTAGGCATCGGCGTCGGCGTGCACGGTGATGTCTTCGGCCAGGGCCGCCAGCACCAGGGAGCCGGACTCGAGCCGCCCGCCGGAGTGGGCGAGGACCGCTCGGTCTTCCAGTTCGACCGCGACGGGGCAGACCATCTCCCCGTGGACGCCGTCGAGGAGGTCGAGCATCGCGGTCTCGTCGTCGACAAGGTGAACGTCGCTCACCGGTACCGCGGGCGCCGTGCCAGCCAGGCAGGGCAGAAGGAAGTCGATCTCGCCCTTGCGAACCTGCGCGACCAGCCGGGCACCGGACGGGTCCGTCCAGACGTGTTCGCTGGTCTTCTTGCCGACCTGCCGGGCCGTGCCCGCGCTGATCAAGGAGACCACTCGCTCGCCGAACTCCTCCTGGCTGGTGACGCCGATCCCGATCGCGTCGAAATGGCTGGACATGATCATTCCCCCTCATACTGTCCGCTGGAGACTACTGGGCGGCCCGATCGAGGTCATCCAGGTTTCGGAATGCGGGTCGTGACGAACCAGGCCGCCCGCCGGGTCGGGAGTGACGAACGGGGTGCCGGTCGAACGTGTCGCGAAAGCCACTTTCGGGACATCAGGCGTCGCGAAAGTGGCTTTCGCGACACTGGCGCCGGCGGCGAGGTGGCCGGCGCGGGTGAGTGGCCGGGGCGAAGGCCGCCCTCACCGCATTGGACGCGGCGAAAGGAGCCGTCACCCCGACCACCGACCTCGCCCGGCTCGCCACCAGACCGGGTCCGATCTGCCGGTCCCGCTGTCACGCTGGGTCGGCCATTCGGCCGAGGCGCCCCCGGCCGATGAGCCGATCCAGCTGTGATCATCACCCCATAGCGTGACGACTGTCAGCAATTCGTCGTCTACGGGGAGTTCACGATAATGCTTCGCAAAACAGGCGTACTGATAGTCGGGCTGGCCGCGGCGGGAGCGGTGCTGGTACCGGGGATCGCGGCGGCGGCCGACGGGCCGACGCCCTACGTCATCGGCGGGCGCGACGCCACCGAGGACTATTCGTTCATGGTGTCGCTGCAGGAGGGCGGGCAGCACTTCTGCGGCGGCTCGCTGATCAGTGAGGACTGGGTGGTGACCGCGGCGCATTGCGTGCGGGGAGCGCAGCCGGGGCAGATCAGGACCAGGATCGGGGCGCGGCAGCACAACAGCGGGGGGACGGAGACCGGGGTCAGCCGGATCATCGTGCACCCGGACTTCACCGGGGAGGAGCCGCTGGGCCAGGACATCGCGCTGGTGCGGCTGGACAAACCGGTGACCGAGCGGCCGATCAAGATCGCCGAAGCCGTCGGCGAGGCGGGGACGGGGACCCGGATCCTCGGCTGGGGCGAGCACTGCGCCGAGCAGAACTGCGGCGCGCCGGAGATCCTCCAGGAGCTGGACACGAAGGTCAGGCCGGCGGAAGACTGCCGCAGCCTCGTCGCGGGCAAGGAGATCTGCACCGGTTCCGACACGCCGGACGCGATGGGCTGCTACGGCGACTCGGGCGGGCCGCAGATCAAGGGCAGGCCCGGTGAGTGGGAACTGGTCGGTGCCACCAGCCGCGATGGTGACGCGGATCCGAAATGCGCCAGCGGCCTTGGCATCTGGACCGATGTGACGGTGTACCGGGACTGGATCGCCGAGCAGACGGGCCGGACGCCGACCGTGGCGTGATTTCGGGGCGTGCCGCGAAAGCCACCGCGGAACTGGCTTTCGCGGCACACCCGGCTCGAGGCCGCGTCTGTTGCCCGTAGGGGCAGCCGGGCGTACCCGAAGGTCTGCCGTCGCGCGGCTGGCCGGTCGGCGCCGCCGCGACCATCGTGGGAGGACCGCCGTCCGAGGAGGTCCGCAGTGATCCATGAGGTCGATGAGGCGCTGCGCCGGCTGGTCCGGGGTGAGGCCAGGCGCGGCAGCGAGATCGAAGTCGCCTTCGACGCGCCGACCAAGGAGTGGGCGTCGCGGCGCAACGCTCCGACGGTGAACGTCTACCTCTACGACGTCCGTGAGGACCTGCGCCGCCGCTCGCGTGGCCTGCTGAACGAGTACGACCCGCTCGGCAAGGTCGCGGCGCGGCACCTGCCGCCCCGGCACATCAAGCTGTCCTATCTGGTCACCGCTTGGACGCAGCGTCCGGAAGACGAGCACCGCGTGCTGTCCGACCTGTTGCTCGGCCTGCTCGCCCACGACGCCGTCCCGGAGTCGGTGCTCACCGGGTCGCTGGCGCAGATGGGTCTTCCGGTGCCGATGACGGTCGCGTTGCCGCCGCCCGAAGACCGCGCGTTCGCCGACGTCTGGACCGCCTTGGGCGGCGAGCTGAAACCGTCACTGGACGTCGTCATCTCCGCGCCTGTCCACAGTGGACGGGTGTACCCGGCCGAACGGCCGCCGAAGGAAGGCCTGAAGCTCGACACCGGCGACGGCGACGTGGTCGGGCACCAGGTGGCGGAGAGCGGGGCGGTCGAAGGGCAACGCCGGGTCGCGATGGCGCGCACCCATCGGAAGTCCCGATGAGCCTGGAATACCTGTTCGAGCGGCTGGCCGGCCTCGAACAACGGATCCGGGACGCGGTCGAGAGCCGCCGGGCCGCCGACCCGAACCCCGACGACCCCTTCCGCGGGCTGTACCTGTCGGACGAGACGATCGACGCGCTGCTGGAAGGCCACCGTGAGCCGTTCCCGCCGTTCACGGACTCCGTGCCGGACGGCCGCCTGAACCCGTTGGCGAAGCGCGCGGGACTCACCGGTGTCGACGTCGAACTGCTGCTGGTGGCGCTCGCGCCCGACCTCGACAGCCGGTTCGAGCAGTTCTACGGCTACCTGAACGACGACGTGACCCGCCGCCGGGCGACAGCGGGCTTGGCCCTGCGCCTGTGCGGCATTCCCGAAGCGTCCGCCGCCGGCCGGGCCCGGCTCGACGCCGACGCTCCGCTGATCACGTGTGGCCTGCTCACCCTCGAGGAGCAGGACCGCCCCTTCCTGTCACGCACACTTCGCGTCCCCGACCGGGTGGTGAACCACCTGCTGGGCGACGATCGGCTCGCCCCGGAACTCGCCGGATGCGCGCGCCTCGGCATGGAGCTCACCGAGGTGTCCGGTGCGGACCGGCTCGCCCGGGCGATCAGGGGCCAGGTCGGGTTGGTCTATCTGCGGGAGCATCCCGGTGGGGGTGCCGAAGAACTCGGTGCCGCGGCGCTGACCGGAGCCGGGTTTCCCGCGCTGGTGGTCGACGCGGCGCGGTGGCAGGGCGAGCTCACCGGTTCGCTCGTGCGGGAGGCGTTGCTGCGTGGGGCGGGTCTGGTGCTGGGCCCGGTCGACGATTCCCCCCATCTGGAGAAACTCGTTCATCCGGCTGTCCCGGTGATCGTGCACGGCACCGGGGCCTGGGACCCGCGGTGGAGCGCCATCCCGCCGTTGCAGCTCGACGCTTTCCCCCTGTCCGCGACGAGCCGGGTGGGTCTTTGGCGCGGCCATCTCGACGGTGTGCTCGCGCCGGATGTCGACCCGGGAGCGGCGACCGCGCATTTCGTGCTGGGGCCGGGGCAGATCGCCCGTGCCGCGAAGGCGGCGTCGGTGACGGCGCTGGCCGATGGCGGGCCGGTGCGGACGTCCCACCTGCGCGCGGGCGCGCGGAGCCAGAACGCGGCCGGTCTGCAGCGGCTCGCCCGGCGGATCGAACCCGTCGTCGGCTGGAGCGACCTCGTGCTGCCCGCGGGCGTACTGTCCCTTTTGGACGAACTGGCCGCGCGGGCACGCTACCGGGACCAGGTGCTCGACGAGTGGCGGATGCGGCCGGGCGGCGGCCGCGGCCGGGGGGTGACGGGGCTGTTCGCCGGGGATTCGGGGACGGGCAAGACGATGTCGGCCGAGGTCATCGCCGCCTCGCTGGGGATGGATCTGTACACCGTGAACCTGGCGACCGTGGTCGACAAATACGTCGGAGAGACGGAAAAGAACCTGGAACGGATCTTCACCGAGGCCGCCGGTGTCAACGGGGTGCTGCTGTTCGACGAGGCGGACGCGATCTTCGGCAAGCGGTCCGAGGTCCGTGACGCGCACGACCGGTACGCGAACATCGAAAGCGCGTATCTGTTGCAGCGGATGGAAACCTTCGACGGCATCGCGGTGCTGGCCACCAACCTGCGGGCGAACCTCGACGAGGCGTTCACCCGCAGGCTGGACGTGATCGTGGACTTCCCGTTGCCGGACGTCGAGTTGCGGCGTCAGCTGTGGGACCGCTGCCTCGGCGCCCGGCTGCCCCGGGCCGACGACCTGGACCTGGGTTTCCTGGCCGAAGCGTTCGAGCTCGCCGGAGGACATATCCGCTCGGCCGCGGTGACCGGCGCGTATCTGGCCGCGGAGGCCGGACGCCCGGTGGCGATGCCGGATCTGGTCGGCGCGGTCGCGCGGGAGTATCGCAAGCTGGGCCGGCTGTGCCTGGACCGCGAGTTCGGCCCGTACCTGGCGATGGTGACCGACGGCTGACCTGCCCGTTCGGGCAGCCGATGCCGCCCCTTCGGCCGTGCGAGGCAGCCTGGTGCGCAGCGCCGCGACGGCGCAAGCTGGACAGGCGGCGTAGCGACCCGAGGGAGCGGACCATGCGCGGGCACAGTCACGACAACGACTTCGAAGCGAGCCTGCGGCCGAAAGGCGACCGGCTGGAGCGGGACGAGGGCGGCCTGCTGGGCCGCGCCGCCGCGGCCGGGCGTCCCGACGTCCTCGGCCCCGCCGGCATGCTGGATCTGCAGCGTGCGGTGGGAAACGCCGGTGCGAGCACCCTGGTCGAAGAGGAACGTTCGCCGGTGCACGACGTCGTCGGCTCCGGTGGCGGTTCGCCGCTGGACACCGAGACCCGGGCGGATATGGAAGGCCGCTTCGGGCACGACTTCGGCGACGTCCGGGTGCACACCGACGGCGCGGCGCACGACTCGGCGAAGGCCGTCAACGCGCAGGCCTACACGGTCGGTTCGAACATCGTGTTCCAGCGGGACAAGTACGACCCGGGGTCGGACGCGGGCAAGCACATGCTGGCGCACGAGCTGACGCATGTCGTTCAGCAGCGGAGCGGGCCGGTGGACGGGACCGACGCCGGCGGCGGGGTGAAGGTCTCGGATCCCTCGGATCGGTTCGAGCGCGAGGCGGTCGCGAACGCGGACCGGCTGATGTCCGCCCCGGCGCCTGCACCTTCACCTGCCGTCCAGCGTTGCGAGGACGACGGCGATGCGCACGTTCAGCGCGAAGAAGCTCCTGAGGCCGAGGAAGGCGAAGAGGAGAAGATGGCGCAGACGTACGTGCAGCGCGAGGAAGAAGCCGAAGAAGAGGCCTAGTTCCGGGTCGTGAGTGGTGATGCCGGTTAGAGCCAAGGGTTTCTTGGCTACCTACGGTCGGGCGGTTTCGCGTGACCGAGGAAACGACACACGTGACTGGACGCGCTGCCCAGTCTGTATCGGCGTTTCTTGCTCGCCGGAGCCTTGCTGAGTGCCGCCCCGGCCCGGCACCACCCTCTGAACATGTCGCGAAAGCCACTTTCGGGACGTCTGGTGTCCCGAAAGTGGCTTTCGCGACACCGCTCCCCATGACGGACAAGGGCCCGGAACCGACAGTCGCCGAAAGCTCGTGAGTGATGATGACGGTTAGAACCATCATTGCCACTCACGACTCCCTGGAAAGAGTCCGTCAGGTGCCGTCCGGCCCCTTGAAACCAGGCTGGATGGTCCAGATACCTGTTCCGCTTTCCGCGGCGCCGTTGGATTTGTTGCAGGTTCCGCACATGCCGTGGAGATTTTCGAGGTCGTTGAAGAACTTCGTGCGGGCATCCTGATCGGACTTGCGGCCGGTGGCGTTCCAGTGCTTGATCACGGAAGGTTCCTTGTGATCGAGGTTTATCGCGGTGTTTCCTATTCCCGGAACCAGGTGCGGCGTCTTGTAGTCCTTGCCGGGACAGATGTAGGAGGTGCTCATCGTGAACACCGGGTCGTGCCGCCAGCGAGTCGCTTCCCGCAGTTTCTGGCTCATCAGGCGGCTGAGTTCCGACTGGCGCTTGAGTTTGGCGGGGCCGTTGAAGCCTCCGTAGAACGTGGGGCGGAACTTTCCGTCGGTGCGGAACTCGGAGCGGACCTCGCCGCCCAGCACGTAGGTGGACTCTTTGAGCATGTCCAGGTCGATCTCGTGACCGATCGCCTGCAGAGTCGAGGCGATGAGGCGCCGCTCCTGCCAGATCTGGGCCTCGGCGTTCTGGATTTCCTCCTTGGCGTTCGTGGCGAGGGCGTCCTTCAGTTTCGTCTCGTGCCCGACAACGATGCCGCGCATTTGAGAGATCTGGGTTCCCACGGCGGGTCTGCTCTTGATCATGTCGTGCTCGAGTGCTCGGTCGATCTTGTCCACCAGGGGATCGGCATCGCTCGCCATCATCAGGACCGGACGGCCGCCGCGGACTTCCATGTAGAGGGAGTGACTGTTGCCCTTCATGGTGACCGCGGTCTTCTTCTTGAGTTTGGCGAACAGCGCGTCTTTGAGGGACTTCGCGCCTTCGACGACCTTGGCTCCCGTGCCCTTCAGCTTCGTCCAGATCTTCTTGCCCGCCTTGACGATCGTCCCGACCACCGTGTCGATCACCTTGCCGACGGGGGCCTGGACCTTCTCCAGGATCGACTTGATCTTCTCCGAGATCCCGCCCAGCCCGAGCAGGCTCGCCAGGAACCCGAGCACCATCGGCAGCGCCTTGGCCAAGGTCCGCTCGATCAGGCCCGCCACGGCGCCCGCCCCGCCCCGGGCGATCGACTCGACCGAGTCCAGCACCGACGAGACGAACTCCTTGACCCGGGCGGCCTTGTCGACGAAGAACATCACGATGTCGTAGATCGCCTTGCAGGCCTTGATGAACGCGGCCGCCGGGTTGAGCATCGAGATGATCCAGGTGATCCCCGCCTTGACGATCTTCTCGATCACGAATTCCTTGATCTGGCCGAGCACCAGTTCCTTGAGGTCGCCCAGTTTCTCGACCACCCAGCGCCAGAGTCCCGGTACGCCCTCGGTGATCAGGATCTTGACCACCTCGAATGTCTGCTCCAGCTTGGCGAGCACGGGTTCCGGGATGAAGCGGAGGATCCGCGCGCGGACGCTCGCCCAGGTGAGCCCGAGGAGCGACATGATCATCTTCAGGATGCCCTTGGCGTCCAGCGTCTCCGGGATCTCGATTCCCGCGCTCGCCAGGTTCCCGAGCAACCAGGCCTTCAGCCCGTCCTTGAGGTGCTGCACGATGTTCGCGCCGAAGTTCATGACACCGGTCTTGACCGCGTTGACCAGGTTGCCGAGGAACTCGATCGGTTTGGCGATGATCAGGCCGACCGCGTTCGCCGCCCGCGACAGCACGCCCAGCAGCATGTCCTTCAGCTTGAGGATCGTGTCGATCGCGCCGCCGACCGCCTCCTTCGCCTTGTCCCACAGGCCTTTGTTCTCCGCCTGCAGCGCCTTGATCTCCTCGTCGACGGCGTTGCGGGCTTCGCTGTACTTCTGTGCCAGATCGTCGACCAGCGACTGCTGTTTCTCGTCGACGGAACTCTCGAGCTCGTCGAACTGGCTCCCGAACTCCTTGGCGGCCTCGCCCGCGATCTTGCGCAGGGCGGGGGACTGCGAGTCGACCTTCTGTTTCACACGCTCGCGGCCTTCGGCGATCAGCCGTTTCGCTTCGGTCAGCTGCTGCCCGACGAAATCGGCGATCTCCCCGATGACGCCCTGCATCTTCGACTCGTAGACCTTCTTGGCTTCGAGGAAGAGGTTGTTCGCCTCGGCGGGCAGGCCGGCGAACAGGTCGTAGGTCCAGCGGGCCGCGCCGGTGACGCCGTCGTAGCGTTCGTCCTTGTACTTCTTCATCCGGGCCTGGTGGTCGGCGGTGAACGCGGCCTTCGCCGCCGCTTCGCCGGTCTCGAACCGTTTGGCCACCTGGTCGTCGAGCGCGCCGAGGACACCCTCGACCTTCGTCTTGGTCTCGTCGAAGATCGCCTTGATCTCCGCGGTGATCCGGGCCCGATCCTGCTCGTCCTTGGCCTTCGTGGCGGACTTCACCGCCTGCCCGCGTTGCCCGGCGGACGACCGCGCGCCGGTCATCCCCGCCATCGCGGCCTGGCCGGACGCCTGCGCCGCGCCGGTGACGGCGGCCAGCGTGCCCGCTTCCGACTCGCGAACCGCCGCGGGCGCCGCCGCCGTGTGCTGCTCGCCTTCTCGTTTCGCGGCGAGCGCACCGGTGAACTCGGGCTCGTTGGACTGTGCGAGCTGCTCGTCGGTGACTCCGGCTTCGGCCATTTTGCCGTGGGTCTCGCACTGATCGGCGCGCAGATCGGTTTGGCCGGGCGGAGCCTTGTCCGGTGTGGCCTTGCGGGGGTCCGGCGCGGACAACGCGGGCGGCGGCGGGGTTTCCGGTAGTGGTTTCACCGGTTTTTCCGCGGCCTTGCCGGTGTCCGGCGCTTCTTTGGTGCGGTCGGTGACGTCCTTGGCGGAAGCGTCCTTCCCGCTGGTGACCTTGCCCATCACTTCGGACTTGATCTGGTCCGCCTTGCCGGAGGAGGCGAACTTGTCGGCTTCGTCGAGATTCTTGGGCGCCTGCTTGGCCACGGCGGCGTTGACCGCGGCGACGAAGGCGGCCTTGTCGAACCCGGCCGGTTTGGCGGCGGCCATCTTGTCCGCCTGCGCGGCCTTGGCCTGAGCCTCTTTGTCGTCGGCGGGCGCGACCGCGGCGTCCTGGGCCTTCTTGACCTCCGCAGTGGCAGGCGGATGCGCTTTGACCGCTTTCGCCTGTCCGCTGACGTCCTTCTTGAGCGACCCGAACTTCGGGTCCGACGCGGGCGTCACCCCGGTGGGCGCGACCGGGGGAGCGGGGCAGGTGCTGCGCTGCAAACCGACGAGCCGGGTCACCGCCGCGTTGCCCGCGGCGGCCTGCAGCCGCAGCAGCGCCGGCGGGGTGGCACGGCGCGCGGGCTTGTCCGGCCGCGCGGGTCGCGCGGCCGGGGCCTGTACCACCTTGTCCCGGCCCGCCGGCATGCCTTCACTTTCGGCTTCGCCGTCCCAATTGCCAACAGCCGGAAGGGCGGGCCCCGCTGCCCGAACGGGCAGCTGCCTTTTCGGGCAGAGATTGGTTCCCGCTGACCTATCCGCTCGGTCGTTCCGCCGTGCGCGCCCACACCGGAGCATCGCCGATGACAGAGAGTGCACCGACAAGGGAGGCACGCATGCCCACCTATCTCACCCCGGGTGTGTACGTCGAGGAGATCGAGGCGGGCGCCCGGCCGATCGAGGGTGTGGGCACCGCCGTCGCCGCCTTCGTCGGTTTCGCGGCGGACGGCCCCTTCAACACGCCCACCCTGGTGTCCAACTGGACCCAGTTCACCCAGACCTTCGGCGACTTCGTCGAAGGCTGCTATCTGGCCCAGTCGGTCTACGGCTATTTCCTCAACGGTGGGGCCAACTGCTACATCGTCCGCATCGGCGGCCCTCGGGGCCAGGAAAACGGTGCGGCGCCGAAGGCCGCGACGCGGCAGGCCGTGCTCGGCGGCTACCGATTCGTCGCGAAGGAACTCTCGGGTGGCGGCCAGCCCGGTGAACTCACCGTCGAGGTCACGGAACCGACCGGGGAGAATCCCGGCGACGACCGGTTCACCGTGCTCGTCAAGAAGGACGGCAAGGTCGTCGAGACCCACAACGTGACCACCAAGCGCACCAAGGAGAACGTCGTCACGCTGGTGCGCGAGATGTCCAGCTTCATCACCATCGAAGAGCTCGCGACCGGTGGCGCGGTGGCGAAACCGGACCGGGGCACCGCCGTGCTCACCGAGCCGCCGCAGCCACCGCCCGTCCCGCGTCGCATCGCGGCGGACGACTACGTCGGCGACGTCGCCGATCGCACCGGTTTCGGTGGCCTGGAGGCGATCGACGAGATCACCATGGTCGCGGTGCCGGACCTGATGGCCGCCCACCAGCGCGACCTGATCGACCTCGACGGCGTCAAGGCCGTCCAGCTCGCGATGATCGCGCACTGCGAGCTGATGGGCGACCGGATGGCGATCGTCGACCCGCCGCCCGGGCTCAACCCGCAGGAGATCCGCTCCTGGCGGATGGACCAGGCCGGATACGACTCGAAGTACGCGGCGCTGTACTACCCGTGGGTGCAGGTGCTCGACGCCGCCAGCGGGACCAACACGTTCGTGCCGCCGAGCGGATACATGGCGGGGGTCTGGGCGCGCACCGACGCGACCCGCGGTGTCCACAAGGCACCGGCCAACGAGGTCGTTCGCGGTGTGCTGGCGCTCGAAACCCACCTGACCAAGGCGGAGCAGGAGCTGCTCAACCCGATCGGCGTGAACTGCGTGCGCTCCTTCGCGGGCAAGGGGATCCGGATCTGGGGCGCGCGCACGTTGTCGAGCGACCCGGCGTGGCGCTACCTCAACGTGCGGCGGCTGTTCAACTACCTCGAAGAGTCGATCCTCAACGGTACCCAGTGGGTCGTGTTCGAGCCGAACGACGACGCGCTGTGGGCCAGGATCCGGCGCACGATCAGCGCTTTCCTGGTGATGGAGTGGCGCAAGGGCGCGTTGTTCGGCCTCACTCCCGACGAGGCCTTCTTCGTGAAGTGCGACCGGGAGACCAACCCGGCCGAGGGGATCGATCTCGGCCAGGTGATCTGCGAAGTGGGCATCGCGCCGGTCAAACCGGCGGAGTTCGTGATCTTCCGGCTGGCCCAGATGTCCGGCGGCACCAGCCTGGTCAACGAATAGTGAAAGGGCTCCGAAATGGCACTTCCCGATCTTGACAAGGCCGTCGGCTGCTCCTTCGGGCTGGAGATCGACGGCGTTCAGATCAAGCAGATCTCCGAGGTCTCCGGACTGAAGATGGAGCAGGACGTCATCGAGCTCAAGCAGAACACCGTGGACGGCAAGTACGTCATCAAGAAGCTCCCCGGCCGCCCGAAGGCGGGCGAGGTGACGCTGACCCGCGGCCTGACCGAAGACAGCAGCTTCGAGAAGTGGGTCAAGGACGCGCACTTCGGCAAGATGGGTTCCGCGCGTAAGGGCGGCGCGATCATCGTCTACGACTACGAAGGCACCCCGCTCAAACGCTACAAGCTCACCAACGCGTGGCCGAAGAGCCTGGAGATAGGTGCGCTGAAGGCGGGCGACACCAGTGTGCTTACCGAAAAGCTCGTGGTCACCTACGAGCAGATGGAAGTCGAGTGAGCCCATGCGCAGGGTGATGGCGTCGGCGCCGGCCGAAGAAGCCCCGGTCGTGCCGGAGGAGCAGTCTCGGCCGAAACTGCGGACCGAGTTCGCCTTCGAGCTCCCGCGCGGGTACGTCGACGACGCGGGGAAGGTGCACCACTCCGGGGTGATGCGGCTGGCGACCGCGCGGGACGAGCTCGTCCCGCTGCGGGACGACCGGGTCCGCGAGAACTCGGCCTTCCTCACGGTGGTGCTGCTGGCGAGGGTGATCACCCGGATCGGCGACGTCACCGACGTGCACGCCGGGGTCATCGAGAACCTGTTCGCTTCCGATCTGGCGTTCCTGCAGGACATGTACCGCCGGATCAACAGCGAAGGCCATACGCGGGCGGGTGTCGCCTGCCCGGAGTGCGGCCACGAGTTCGTCGTCGACGTCGCCGGTGGCCGCCTGGGGGAATCGTGACGTACGCGGCCGGACGGCTGCACGAGGAAGTCGCGTACGTCGCCTATCACCTGCACTGGTCGCTCGACGACATCCTCGACCTCGAACACCACGACCGGTTGACCTACGTCGCCGAGATCGCCCGGATCAACACCCGGATGAGCGAGGGACGGTGACGTGGCGATGTGGAGGTGGCGCAGGAAGGAGCCGGGCTCGCCCCCGGAAACGCCGGCCACGCTGGCGGTGACCCGTGGCGACTGGCGAAGCCTGCCGCCGATCCAGCGCGTCGTCGCCGAGCATCCGCTGATCAACCCGGTGCAGCGGTTCAGTTCGTCGCTGACGTCCTGGCGGAGCCCGGCTTATCTGGAACCGCTGGGCCATCGCGTCGGTCCGGCGGAGCCCGCGGGGGTCATCGGTGGTCTCGCGCGGGCACCGATGCCGGCGCCGGACATGCCCGTAGTGCAGCGTTCGGCCCGCAAACGTGGCGTGTTGTCACGCCTGTGGGGAATGTCGGTGCAACGCGAGGCCGAGCCGGATTCGCCTGTGGCCGAAAGTCCTGCCCCGGAAGCGGAATCCACGACCGAGCGGCCGCACGAGGAGCCGTCGCCGGACGGGCCGGTTTTCGAGCCGACGCCCGCGTTCGTGCTACCGGTCGTCGCGGCCGCGTCGCGTGAAGCCGGCCGGCCTTCGATGCCGTCGACGTTCACCGATCCGCCGGTGAGGACCGTCCAGGCCGTCCGGCAGGAAGCCCCGATGCCTCCGGCTCGCTCGCAGAACTCGGCGGTCGAACAGTCTTTTGTGGACAGTCCAGCGCCGTCCGAGCTGACACCGGACCACGGCTCGGTGGACTCGGAGCCCGAACCGGCGGATACCCGGACGTTCGAGACGGTGCCTGTCCAGCCAGTGCCCGATTCCGCGCAGCCCTCCGTCAGCGAGCCGGCTGCCTCGGAAAAGGCTCCGGTGCGGCCGCCGCTTCCGGTCGTCCAACGGACCGAGCAGGCCGCGCCATCGCCGCGGCGGCTCGGGCTCGGCGCACCGATCGTGCCGGACGCGGGTGCGACGCGAACGCCGGTTTCGCCGCCTGCCGTCGAGTCGCCTGCCGCCGAGCCGATCGCCGCCGAACCCGAGGCGCCCGTACCGGCAGCCGAAGACAGTGTCGCGGAGACGGACGCGCCGCTGACGGGTGCCGTCGAAACCCCGGTGCTTCCCGCGTTGCCTGCCGAAGAGACCGCGCCGGTCCTGGACGACGTTCCGCGGCCGGTCGCACGGATCGCGGAGGGAGCGGAACGGATTCCACCGGCGGGGCCGGTCGAGACGCCGACGCTGGGCACCTCGGCAACGGTGTCGCGGACGTCCGCGGCGGAGGCTGTCCAGCGTTCGGTTGTCGAGTCGGCGCTGGAGGTGTCGTCGCCGAAGCGGCAGGCCTTGCGGACATCGGCGGCGGAGGGCGTCCAGCGTTCGGTTGTCGAGTCGGCGCTGGAGACGCCGTCACCGAAGCGGCAGGCTATGCGGACATTGGCGGCGGAGGCTGTCCAGCGTTCGGTTGTCGAATCGGCGCTGGAGGTGTCGTCGCCGAAGCGGCAGGACATGCGGTCATCGGCGGCGGAGGCTGTTCATCGTTCGGTTGTCGAGTCGGCGCTGGAGACGCCGTCACCGAAGCGACAGGACATGCCGACGGTCTTCAAGCCGGTGCAACGTCTCCGCGACGAAACACCGCTACCGGGACCTGCCGGTGCCGGACCGCCGGGGACGCCCGAAAAAGACGCGGCGATCACGGTCTTCTCGCGATCTTCGCCGATCACTACCTTCGATTCCCTCGAAGCCGCGGAGCCGCCCGGCTCAGTGAGTGCTTCATCCCCAACGGAGCAAACGGCACCGCTGCCGGTGGCACGGGCCATCGAAGGTGCGGCCGTCACATCACCCGTACCGGCGAGCCGGCCGACGCTCGCCGCCCCGGCCGACGAGCGCGCGCAGCTGCCCACACTCACCGTGTCCCGGAAGGTCGAGTCTCGCCGAAACACGAACCCGCTGCCGTCGGTCCGGGGCCTGGACGGCCCGGCGCCGTCGAAGATCGAACCGAGCCCGGAGCCGCGAACGACCAGTACGGTTCTTCTGACACCCGCCGCTCCCCGGGAGGACGGGGCAGTGGCCCAGCCGATGGCGGCACTTCCGGTCTCGAGAATCGCCGACCGTCCCGACCCGGCTCCGCGGCCGCTGTTGCCGCGCAACGGCAACCCGGTGAGCGCCGAGGGAACCGGGCCGTTGCCGGTGGCGAGGATCGCCGAAGCCGCGCCACCCCTACAGACCGGTCGACGATCCACAATGGACACCCTGCGGACCGTGCAACGCACCGCACAGGGTGAGGCAGTCGATCACGGCACGGGCCTTGTACTCAACGTGCCGCCCGTCGTCGTGTCGCGACAGTCCGAGGCTCCGGTCCTCCAGCGCGAGCCGGAAGTACCACCGCCGGAGCCTGTCGCACCGCCGGTCACGACGTCGGCCGCGGCGGCGGCACCGGCCGCGCAGCCGGAGACCGAGGAACTCGTCAAGAAGCTTTTCGACCCGCTGCTCCGGCGGCTGAAGACCGAACTCCGCCTCGACCGTGAGCGCCGCGGCGCGCTCACCGATCGCCCGCACTGAAGGAGAAACCGATGCCGGACGCGGAAGAAGCCGTCGCCGTCTGTTACGTCGTCAAGCTCGACGACAAGAACCTCGGCAACCTCGGTGCCTTCAGCAGTTGCGACGGGCTGGGCTGCGAGTTCGTCATGGAGCAACGGGAAGAGGGCGGCAACAACGGGATGGTGTGGCAGCTCCCGACGCGGATCAAGTACTCCAACGTCAAGCTCTCCCGTCCGGTCACCGAGGCCAGCTCGCAGATCACGAAGTGGTTCGCCGACATGGCGGGCGGCATCCAGCGCAAGACCGCGACCATCGAAGCGCGCACCCTCGAAGGCACCGTGATCGCCAGCTGGTCGCTGGAGGGTGTCGTCCCCGTGCGCTGGAGCGGGCCCCAGCTTTCGCCCGACTCGCCGAAGGTCGCCACCGAGACCCTCGAACTGGCCCACCACGGCTTTCTCAGCCCGGCGAAGAAGGGCTAGCCATGTCCTCGCCCGTCACGTTCACTTCCGCCGGATCCCAGCCGCCCGCGGCGTACGGCTCCGGCGAACCGGCGCCGAACAACCTTCAGCGCGCGCTGCTCGAAGTCCGCAAACCCCCGCAGTCCGGCGGCACCGGGCAGCCAGGCGCCAAGCTGTTCGAGATCAAGTTCCAGTTCAACCCCAAGGAACTCTCGCTCACCAAGAACGCCAAATGGGGCCGTGACCCGCAGCGCAACGCGAAGAAGAGCGGGCCACCCGAGTTCAAGGGTTCGGATCCGTGCAAGCTCGCGCTGGAGATGTTCCTCGACGCCACCGACAAGATGGACGACGCCGTCGTCAAGAAGGTCGAGCAGCTCTTCACCTGCTGTGTCGCCACCGAGGAAAGCCGGCAGCACGGCAAGGGTTCGCCGCCGTGGGTGATCTTCAAATGGGGCGGGATGACCGGGTTCCCCGCGTACGTCGCCAACGTCACCGCGAAGTACACGCTGTTCACCCCGTCGGGTACTCCGGTGCGCGCGGTGTGCACGGTGAACCTGGAGGAGATCGCCGGCGAGCTGAGCGGGCAGAACCCGACCTCGGGCGCGCTGGCCGCGCGGGACACGCATGTGTTCGTCGCCGGTGATTCCCTGCAGGCGGTGGCGTTCCGGGCCTACGGCGACGCGGGGAAGTGGCGCGAGATCGCCGACGCCAACGACATCGACGACCCGATGCGCATGCGGCCCGGCACCCGGTTGCTCGTGCCCGCACTGGAGGAACTCGATGGCTAACGAGAGCTTCGCGAACAACCTCATCGTCGAGGTCGCCGGAGGACCGCTGCCCGACGACGTGAAGACGCTGCTCTCCTACGCCTACGTCGACGACAGCCGGAACCTGCCGGACATGTTCGTCCTGCGCTTCCGCGACTCCGGGCACGTGGTGCTGGACAAGGGGAAGTTCACCGTCGGGGTGCCCGTCAAACTGAAAGTGCAGACCTCCGACCCCGAAGGGCCGCAAGAGCTGCTTTCCGGCGAGGTCACCGCGGTCGCGATCGACCTCGATCGGATCGGCACCTTCACCGAGGTACGCGGCTACGACCACGCGCACCGGCTGTTCCGCGGCCGCCGGGTCGCGGTCTACCCGGGCATGAGCCTCGCCGACGTCGTCAGGAAGGTGACCCAGCGGGCCGGGCTGAAGGTCGGCAAGATCGACGCGGTCCGCGGGGTCGGCGGCCGCCCGCATACGCAGTTCAGCCAGGACAACGTGAGCGACTGGGAGTTCCTGTCCCGGCTGGCCGAATCGGTCGGCGCCCAGATCGCGGTACGCGGCGGCGCCCTGGACTTCAGTCTCGCCGAGAAGCCTTCGGCCGCTCCCGCCGTCACCGCGAAGGCCAACACCGACCCGCTGGTGCTCGAAGCACATCGGACGCTGGTGAGCCTGCGCGCCAGCGTCACCGCGGCCGAGCAGGTGCCCGAGGTCGAGGCCCGCGGCTGGGACATCGAGCGGAAGCAGCCACTGGTGGCCGTCGAAAAGCCGACGAACGCGGGAACCGAGGTCGAGGGCGTCGACCCGGTCGCGCTCGCGAAGAAGTTCGCCAGCCCCAAATACGTCTCGGCGGACACACCGCGGCGGACCCAGGCCGAAGCGAAGGCCGCGGCGGTCGCGCTGTCCGAACGGCTCGGCGGCGCCTGCACCGAACTCGACGGGGTGGCCAAGGGCAATCCGAAGCTCCGGGCGGGCGCGGCGGTGACGCTGACCGGCGTCGGCAAACCGTTCGCCGGCAAGTACACGCTCACCAGCACCCGGCACCTGTTCAACGCGGAAGTCGGCTACACCACCGAGTTCGCCGTCTCCGGCAGGCAGGAACGCTCGCTCTACGGGCTGGTCGCCGGTGGCCAGGGGGCCTCGGCGTGGCCTGGAGTGGTGCCGGCGGTGGTCAGCGACGCGAGGGATCCCGCCGGGCTCGGCCGGGTCAAGCTGACTTTTCCCTGGCTGGACCAGAACTTCACCAGCAACTGGGCGCGCACGGTGCAGCCCGGCGCCGGGAACGGGCGGGGCGCGGTGGTCCTGTCCGAGGTCGGCGACGAAGTGCTCGTCGGCTTCGAGCAAGGCGACTTCGAGGCGCCGTACGTCCTGGGCGGGTTGTATAACGGCGTAGACGCGGTCCCGAAGTTCACCGCGTCGCCGATCGACGGCAACAGCGGCGAGATCGCCGTCCGGGGCTTCGTTTCGCGCAAGGGGCACAAGCTCGAATTCGCCGAACAGGACGGCATCGTCGTCGCCTCCGGTGACGGGAAGCTGGTGGTCAAACTCGACCAGAAGAACCAGATGATCGAGGTGACCAGCGGCAAGGGCGTCACGGTGAAGGCGCGGAACGGGGTGAGCATCGACGCCGGCAGCGGCCCGCTGGAGCTCAAGGGCCAGAAGGTTTCCGTGAAGTCGATGACCGAAGCGACCGTCGAGGCGAGCAGCAGCCTGAAGCTGTCGGGCACGGCGGGTGTGCAGGTCGAAGGCGCGACGGTCGCGGTCAAGGGACAGGGCCAGGCGGAGCTGTCCGCGAGCGGCATGGTGACCGTGCGCGGCAGCGTGGTCAAGATCAACTGAGGGGAGGCGGAGCCGGGATGTATGCGACAGACGCTCGCGGCGTGTCGCGAAAGCCACTTTCGCGACACCTGACGTCCCGAAAGTGGCTTTCGCGACACGCCGGCGACTCCGTGCACCAGGCGGACCGGCGACCGAGACCCACCGGGTCTTGAGCAACTGAGGGGAGTGGGCATGCCACCAGCAGCGAGGGTCGGCGACCCGACCGGGCATCCGGGCGTCATCGCCGGGCCCGGGGTGCCGACCGTGCTCATCGGCGGGATGCCCGCCGCCACCGTCGGCACGGTGCACACCTGCTCGTTCCCGCCGCCCGCGGTGCATCCGCCGACGCCGATCGCGCCGCCGGGCTGCCCCACGGTGCTGATCGGCGGCCTGCCCGCGGCGCGAATGGGCGATTTGGCCGCCTGCGGCGCGCCGATCGTCCTGGGCTGCCCGACCGTCCTGATCGGAGGCTGACGTGGATTTCCTCGGCAGGGGACTGGCGTTCCCGGTGCGCACCGACGCGACGGGTTCGATCGCCTTGGTCGGCGGTGAACGCGAGGTCGTCGAGAGCATCCGGCTGATACTGGCCACCGCCCCCGGTGAACGGCCGATGCGGCCGGAGTTCGGCTGCGCGGTGCACGATCTCGTGTTCGCGCCCGCCGATTCGGCCACCGCCGGGCAGATCGCCTACGAGGTGCGCACCGCGCTGGAACGGTGGGAGCCGCGGATCACGCTCACCGACGTCGTGGTCGGGTTCTCCGAGGCCGAGCGCGGCACGCTGTTGATCGACATCAAGTACCGGCTGCGCGGGACCAACGATCCGCGCAACCTGGTCTTCCCGTTCTACGTCATCCCGCCGCACGAGTCCATTCAGGACGGTGTGTGATGTCGCTGCCCCTGCCCAACCTCGATGACCGGCGGTTCCAGGACCTGGTCGACGAAGCCAAGTACCTCGTCCAGCGCAACTGTCCGGAATGGACGGACCACAACGTCTCCGATCCCGGCGTGACACTGATCGAAACCTTCGCGCAGATGGTCGACCAGCTGCTCTATCGGCTCAACCGCGTGCCGGACCTGCACTATCTGCGGTTCCTCGACCTCATCGGCGTGCGGCTGTTCCCACCGGCCGCCGCGCGGGCCGACGTGACGTTCTGGCTCTCGGCGGCGCGCGACGTCCCGGTGGTCGTCCCCGCGGGGAACCAGGTCGCGAGTGTGCGCGACGAGGTCGAGGAACCGGTCGTGTTCACCGTGGAGCGGACGCTGACGATCGTGCCGTGTTCGCTCGCGGGCCTGGCGACCGGCGGTTCCGACACCGGTGCGCCACCGGTCGACCGCACCGACGAGCTGCTGGTCGGCGGCGAACCCGCGTGTTTCGCCGAAAGCCCCGCGCCCGGCGATTCCGTCTACTTCGGACTGTCGGACGCCGTGCCCGGCTGCGCGGTGCTGCTGCGGATGGACTGCGAGGTCGAGGGACAGGGCGTCGACCCGCACGACCCACCGTGGGTGTGGGAGGCATGGGACGGGCACGGCTGGGCGGCCGGTGAGATCGACCGGGACAGCACCGGCGCGTTCAACCGGCCGGGTGACGTCGTCCTGCACGTGCCGCACGGGCACGCGGTGTCGGTGCTCGCCGGCAGGCACGCGGGCTGGGTCCGGTGCCGGTTGACGGAACCGAAGCAGTATCAGCCGTTCTTCCAGCGGCCACCGCGGCTGCGTTCCGTCGCGGCGTCGACCATCGGCGGCACGGTCGGCGCGGTGCACGCCGAGGTCGTGCGCGGCGAGGTCGTCGGCACCTCGGACGGCCTGCCCGGCCAGCGGTTCCCGCTCGGCAGGCGGCCGGTGGTCGCCGGCGGGGACGAGCTGGTCGTGGAGGTGTCCGGTCCCGACGGCTGGCAGGAGTGGACCGAGGTGTCCTCGTTCGCCGAGTCGGGTCCGGACGACCGGCACGTCCAGCTCGACCGGGTGAACGGTGAGATCGCGTTCGGCCCGGCCGTGCGCCAGCCCGAGGGCGGCCTGAGGTATTACGGTGCCGTTCCGGCCAAGGCCGCCGCGATCCGGGTGCCCGCGTACCGGGCCGGTGGCGGCCGGCGCGGGAACGTCGCCCGCGAAGTGCTCGAGGTGCAACGGGATCCGATCCCGTTCGTCAGCACCGTGGTGAACCGCCGCCCGGCGACGGGTGGGGTGGACGGCGAGTCGGTACGGGACGCGGCGGTCCGCGGCCCCCTGCTGCTGCGCACCCGCGACCGCGCCGTCACCGCCGAGGACTACGAACAGCTCGCGCGCGAAGCGGCGCCCGAGGCGGCGAGGGTGCGCTGCGTACCCGCGCACGGCCCCGACGGTCGCGAGACCGGTGCGGTCCGCGTCCTCGTCGTGCCAGCGGTTCCCGACACCGGCGAGCTGAACTTCGCGACGCTGATGCTCGAATCCGGGATGCGGACGCGGATCGAGCGGTATCTGGACGAACGCCGCTGCGTCGGTGCGCTCGTGTCCGTGGAAGCGCCGTTCTACCACGGGGTCACGGTCGTCGCCCGGTTGAAGGCACGCCGCCGGACCAGTCCCGGCGCCCTCGGCCCGCGGGCGACGCAGGCGCTCTACGACTATTTCAACCCGCTCACCGGCGGCCCGGACGGCGAGGGCTGGCCGTTCGGGCGGCCGGTGCGGTCCGGCGAGGTCTTCGCGGTGCTGCAACGGCTGCCCGGGGTCGAGATGGTCGAGGACGTCCGCTTGTTCGCGGCCAATCCGATCACGCGGGAACGCGGAGAGCAGGTCGACCGGCTAGACCTGCCGCCGCACGCGCTCGCGTTCTCGTTCGGGCATCAGGTCCGGGTCCGGGAGAGTGACGGATGAGAGCGGCCGTGCCCGGGCTGCCGAGCCCGCATCCGATCGGCGAGCAACTGCCCTCGGTCTACGCCGAGGACCGGTTCGTCCAGGGCTTCACCGGTGCGCTCGACGAAGTGCTCGCACCGGTCTTCGCCACGCTGGACAACTTCCCGGGATACCTCGACCCGGAACTGGCGCCGGAGGACTTCGTCGGCTGGCTGGCGCATTGGGTGGCACTGCGCGTGGACGAGGGCTGGAGCCCCGCTCGGTTGCGCGAACTCGTGCTCAGGTCGGTCGAGCTGCATCGGTGGCGCGGAACGCAGCGCGGGCTCGCCGAGCACGTGCGGCTGCTGACCGGCGGCGCGGTCGAGGTGACCGACAGCGGCGGTGTCGTGGCGTCGCCGGAGCCCGGGGCGCCGCTCCCGGATCCGGGACCGCCGTGGGTCCACGTGCGGGTCCGGGTGCCCGAGCGGGAGCGGATCGACGAACGACGGCTGACGGCGACGGTCGTGGACTCGGTGCCCGCACACGTGCGCGTCACGGTGGAAGTGGTGGAGGGGTAGCGATGGTCATTTACCGGGAGTGCGGGCACCAGGGTCCCGCCGACGTCGAGTTCTGCGGCGAATGCGGGCAATACCTGAAATGGGACGACGAGGAACCCGTCGCGGCGCGGCAACCGGCCGCCCAGCAGCACGTCGTGCAGCCCGGCGAGCAGCTCGCCCCGGTCCGGCAGCCGCAGCAGCGGACGGTCGAAGACCAGGTGCTCAACCCGGGCGACCTGATCTGCGGCAGATGCGGCAAAGGCAACGTGCCCACCCGCAACTTCTGCGGCCGGTGCGGCGCTTCACTCGCCGAGTCGGAGGTCGTGAAGACCTCGTGGTGGCGACGGCTGTTCGGCCGCCGTGCCAAGGAACACAAGGCGGGGGAGCGGCCCGGTAAGGACGGCGTCCGCCGTCGCGCCGGCCGCGCCGGTGCCGCGCGACGCCGCGCCGGCAAGGCCGTCCGCTGGATGATCGCGGTGATGCTGCTGCTCGCGGCGCTGATCTACGCGCTGTACCAGCCGTTCCGGGGCGCGATCAACACCGCCGCCGTCGGACTGTGGAATCAGACGACGGGGATCTTCGAAACGAAGCTGAACCCGGTACGCCCGAGCAAGGTGACGGCGACCGCGCAGGCGCCAGGGCATCCGGGAAACCTGGCGGGCGACAACGCCACGAACACCTTCTGGGCGGCGCCCGCCCAGAGCGAACCCGTACTGGTGTTCACCTTCGACCGCCCCGTCGATCTGCGGAAGGCGATCGTGCATTCCGGCAACGGCGCGAACTTCCAGGCCGCGCACCGGCCGAAGACCCTGCATCTCGTGTTCTCCACCGGCAAGACCTACGACATGGTGCTGGCCGACACGCCGGACGCCCAGGAGGTCCCGATCGAGAACAGCGCGGGCGCGACCGGTGTCGAGCTGCACGTGGTCGGGCTGCATCGCTCGCTGGACGGCATGGACGTCGCGATCTCCGAGATCGAGCTGTTCGAGGCGGATTGACCGTCCACACCAGACCGCGCTTTGCGTGGGGGTCGTGGGTGGGAATGGCCGTTGTAGTGAGGGGTAAGGGAAATGTTGCTGGTGGGGTGGGCAGTCGGCTCGTGGCTCCGTCGGCGCGCGTGTCGCGAAAGCCACTTTCGGGACACCACACGTCTCGAAAGTGGCTTTCGCGACACGCGTTCAAGTCATGTGGGCAGGCCGCTGAGGCCGTCGACGTTGCGAAAGCCACTTTCCCAACCTTCAACGTTGCGAAAGTGGCTTTCGCAACACGCCACCTCGCCCTTTCACGGGCTGATCGAGGCCCTCGAAACCTGAGGAAGGACTGGATGACCATGCGCCCGAACCGAGCGGCGGCCGCGATCGCGTTGGTCGCGGTGCTGGGCGGAGCGGCGATCACCGGGGTGTTCGCGCCGACCGCGGCGCAGCAGCCCGCGCCGCCCGCCGCGCCCTACCGCGTCGGCTACGTCAGCGCCGCGACCACAGGCCTGGTCCAGGCGACCGGCGAGGGCGTGGAGGCGGCGCTGCCCCCGGGGGCCGGGAGCGTCGATTCCGACGCGTCCGCGGGCAACGGCGGCCTGGTGTGGGTGAGCAAACGCGCCGTCCGCGACGGTGCCGAGCGCGACGGTGAGATCTGGTATCTGCGGGACGGCACCCGGGTTCCGGCCCGCCTGACCGACGACGCGACCGCCGACACGCGTCCGGCGTTGTCTCCCGACGGTTCGTCGGTCGCGTTCGTCTCGGAACGCACGGGTAGCAAGGACATCTTCGTCATCGGCGTCGACGGCCGCGGTCTGCGCCAGGTGACCTCCGGACCGGCGGCGGAGGATTCGCCGAGCTGGTCGCCCGACGGCGGCCGTCTCGTGTTCAGCGGTACGGGTGAGGATCCGGCCGGCGACCTCTACACCGTGCCGGCGGGCGGCGGCCCGCCGACGCGCCTGACCAACGACCCCGGCGCGGACACCCAGCCCGCCTGGGCTCCCACCGGTTCGCGGATCGCGTTCACCACCACCAGATTCGACCCGGCCGGGGACGTCGTCGTCATGGCCGACACCGGGGGCGGGCTCACCCGGGCCGTCCCGGAGCCCGGCGATTCGTCCGAGCCCGCGTGGTCGCCGGACGGTGCGCGGCTGGCCTTCACCACGCGTCAGCCGGATCCGCTCGGTGACGTCAAACAGGTCGTGGGCGGTCAGGTCTCGGTGATCTCCGCGCAGCCCGGGACCGGCGAGACCGAACCGACGTTCCGCGCCGGTGGCCAGCCGGTGTTCACCCAGCTCCGCGGCGGGGACACCACCGACATCTGGAGCGCGGACGCACGCGGCGGCGATCGCCGCGACCTGACGAACCGGCCGGACGCCGACGAAGCCGACCCCGCTTTCTCCCCGGACGGGGCTTCGCTGGCCTACACGGAATTCGGCACCGGTGAGTTCCGAACCAGCCGGATCGTCGTGGCGAACGCCGACGGCGGCGCGCCGAGGCCGCTGACCGGGGCCGAGGAGGGTAAGCGGGAGCGCCACCCGGCATGGTCGCCGGACGCGGCGAAGATCGCGTTCACCCGGACCGTGTCGGTCGGGGATGGTTCCGACAGCTTCGTGCGGATCGTGCGTGTCGCGGACGGCCGTCTTCTCGCCGACATCCCGATCCCGGCGCATCTGCGCGGTGACGACTCGCAGCCGGTGTGGTCGCCGGACGGAACGAAGATCACGTTCACCCGGGCCGCCACCCGGATCGGGCCACCGGGACCGTCCAGAGTGGACCCACCGGTGGTGGACGTCCCGGTCGGGCGCGGCGGTTCCACGCGGATCGGCAAGACGGTGCAGACCGACCGGATCCGGTCGCTGCCCGACGTCGTCCTGCTGATGGACCAGACCGGTTCCATGGGCGGGGTGATCGAGGAGGTCAAGACGAACCTCGGCAAGGTCGTCGACAGCGTGCGGGACCGGGAGAAGGACGCGTGGTTCGCGGTCGCGGCGTTCGGGGACGTGGGCGACCCCGCCCCACGGCCGTTCTTCGTTCAGCAGCCGCTGACCCCGGCGGGCACCGAAGCCGAGCGGAAACTGCTGTCCGAAGCGTTCGCCCGGATCGAGGCGACGGGCGGTGGAGACACCGCCGAGGACTGGCTGCTCGCTCTGCAAAAGGTCGCGACCGGAGCCATCACCTTCCGTCCGGGCAGCAGCCGGGTCGTCGTCCTGGTCGGGGACGCGGCGAGCCACGAGACCCCACCGAGGGCGGAGGTGATCGCCGCACTGAACGCGGCGAAGATCAGCGTGGTGGCCGTGCCCGCGGTCACCGGCGGGTCGAGCGAGGACCCCGACCGCGGTCTCGACGCCCGGGGACAGGCGACCGCGATCACCAAGGCGACCGAGGGTGTCCTCACGCCCGGCACCGACGCCGGCCAGATCTCGGAGGCGATCATCGCGGGTATCGGCGACCTCCCGGTCAGCGTCCAGCCGGTGAGCTTCTGCGATCCCGGCCTCACGATGACGTTCGATCCCGCGGGCCCGCAACGTGTTCCGGGCGGTACGGACGCGCGGTTCACCGAAACGGTGACGGTGTCTCCGACGGCGGCGCCGGGTTCTTTCCTGCGCTGCCGCGTGGAGTTCCGGTTGAACGGGGAAACCACCGTGCGGCCGGGCTACACCGAGAACGTCACCGTGCGCGTCAAAGATTCCGCGCTGCCACTGATCACGCTGCACGACCGGACGGTGGCCGGGACCGGCCCCACGGTGATCGAGTATCCCGTGAGCGCGGTGGACGCGGACGGGAGCCGGCTCAACCCGAGCTGTACTCCCTTGTCCGGCAGCCTTTTCCCAGTCGGTGCCACCACGGTGACGTGCCGGGCGACCGGAAGGAACGGCACGGCGGTCGAGACCGCGGTCATGGCCGTCGTCCCGCCGGGAGAGGACCGGCGGAAGCTGGTGTGGCAGGTCTCCCTGACTCAGCCTTCGCCCGACGTCGTCGTGCCGGGAGACCAGCGGGATCTTTCGTCGCAGTTCGGGCCGGGTTGCGGCGCGGGCGCGGAAGGAGCGGCGGACGTCTCGCCGGACGGGGCCACCCTGGCGTTCCAGAGCGGCAACACGCTGGTCTGTGTCGCTCCCGCGGACGGCGGGCCGGGTCGGGTCCTGGTGCAGCGCACGGGATACGTCGACGATCCGGCGTGGTCGCCGGACGGCGGGCTCGTCGCCTACACGAGCTCCCCGGGCGAGTCCCCGCCACGGGTCGCGGTCGTGCCGTTCACCGGCGGCGACGGCCGGATCCTCATCGACAGCCCCGGCGGGGCCGAACAGCCCACCTTCCAACGGATTCCCGACCTCGCCGTGAGCGCGGCCGCGGTACCCGCCGCGATCCCGTTCGAGGGGCTCACCACGTTCGAGTTCGTGGTCACCAATCGCGGGGTCACCGCGTCACCCGTGGTGGGGCTGTTCGTCCGGCTGACCGCCGGGCTGCGGCCGTCCGCGGTCCTTCCCACCAAGGGCACCTGCACCCCCGATCTTGTGTGCGCGTTCGGCACGCTGGTGCCGGGTGAGGAAGTACGGGTGCGGTTCGGCGCGACGGGCCTGGCGGCGGGAACGCAGGCGGCGACCGGCACGATCACCACCACCGGCCAGGACGCCGACCCGCGGGACAACTCCGTGACGGCGGTCGTGACGGTCGGCGGGAAACCGGCGCCGCCGGTGATTCCCGGCTCCTTGTCGGTCGGCATGTCGGTCTCGGCGGTCCCGCTGTTCACCGGCGGCGACGACGTGGTGCTGACCTACTTGGTGCACAACGGTTCCCAGGCTCCGATGCCGGCTGTCCGGCTCGTGACCCAGCTGCCACCGCAGCTCCCGGCGACCTCGGCCGCGCCCGGATGTGTGCCGGGCGGCGGAAGTTGCGCGCTCGGGACGCTGGGGCCGGGGCAGACCGTGACGGTCCGGATCTCGTTGGCTGCGAGGGCCGCTTTCGAGGGCCAGGTGTCCGGAACGGTGAGCACGACGGGACCGGACAACAACGCTGGGGACAACACGGCGAACGCGCGAGTGGTGGTCCGGCAGCCGGTGGTCGAACTGGATCCGAAGGTCGGCACGCTCGGCTTCGTCCCACGGGTGCGGGGAACGGGTTTCCCGCCGGGCGCGATGGTCCGCCTGGCCTGGTCGGCGGGTATTTCCGCGCCGGGGCTGGTCACGGTCGGCGCGGACGGACGGTTCGAGGCGCGCTTCTTGATCTTCCACCACGACCTGATCGGGCCGCGCACCGTGAACGTGACCTCGGTGGCCGGCCCGAAATTCGGGCAGGCGCGGTCGGAGCCGATCCTGGTGGTGCTCCGCACCCTGCAACCGCCGTTCATCACCCGGGGCTGAGTGTCCGTCGGTGGATTCGGGCCGGGGAAGTCACGGTTTCCCGCCGTGTCGCGAAAGCCACTTTCGAGACGTCTGACGTCGCGAAAGTGGCTTTCGCGACATGTCAGCCACTCCGCACACCGGCCAGACCGGCGACGGAGATCCCGCCGACAGGCTGATGAGGGCACTGCCCCTATGGGCAACGACCGGCGCACGGCCGCACACCCGTCCGCTGGTGCCGGTGGGAGCGCCGGACGCGCAGACTTCCGGGTATGGGAGCAACGGCGACGCTGTCGGAGGCCGGCCTGGTCGCGGAACCGGGCCAGGAGATCAGCTGCTCGGTGACCGTTCGCAACGCCGGACGGGTGGTCGATCAGTTCGCGATCGAGGTGGTCGGCGACCCGGGTGCCTGGGCCACCGCGGAACCGGCGACGGTGAACCTGATGCCGGGGGAGGCGGGCACGGTCGTCGTCCGGTTCGCGCCGCCGCGGTCTTCCGACGTCCCGGCCGGCGTGATTCCGTTCGGTGTCAGGGTTTTCTCGAGCGAGGACCCGGCAGGGTCGGTGGTCGAAGAGGGCACCCTCCGGCTCGGTGCCTTCACCGAGGTGACCGCCGAAGTCGTTCCGGCGAAGGTGGAGGCCGGTTCCAAGGCCGACTTCGAAGTGGCCGTCGACAACCGCGGGAACCATCCGGTCGCCATCGAACTGAGCGCGCTCGACCCCGAGGACGAACTCGACTTCGAGCTCGAACGGAACCGGGCCGACCTCGCACCGGGCACGGCCGCGTTCGTCCGTCTCCGGGCCAGGCCGCGGAAACGGTTCCTGCGCGGTCAGCCGGTACGGCATCGTTTCCAGGTGTTCGTCATCGCCGACGACGCCGAACCGCTCAAGACCGAAGGCACCATGGTGCAACGGCAGCTGCTGCCGAAATGGCTGCTGCCGGCGCTGGCCGCGTTGCTGCTGTTGTTGCTGGCGTTGGTGGCGCTGTGGTTCACCGTGCTGAGGCCCGCGGTGAAATCGGCCGCTCGTGAAGCCGCTCAGGAACAGAACCAGGAGGTGATCAAGGCGGCGCAGGACGCGGGTGGCGCCGCGGGCGAGGCGAAGAAGGACGCCGGCCAGGCCAAGCAGAACTCCGAAGACGCGATGAAGGCCGTCGGGCTGACGCCGCCCGTGGACGGCGCGGCTCCCGGCCCCCGGCCGTCGAACGGCGTCCCCAATCCGGCGGGCAGCGCCGCCGGGACACCGACCGACTTCCGGGTGGCGGCGGACGCGGCCGTCGACTCGAACGTCAACCGCTTCGCCGAATTCCCCTACACCTTGCCGGACGCCGCGAAAACGTTGGTCGTCACGGACCTGATCCTGCAGAACCCGCGTGGCGACAACGGAACCTTGCGGCTGTTGCGCGACGCCGGCGGCACCAAGACCGTCCTGCTGGAGGTCGGCCTCGCGAACTTCCGCGACCTCGACCACCACTGGTTGCAGGCCTGGCGGTTCGCCCCGGGGGAGAAGATCGTGCTCGCCGTCAGCTGCCAGGCACCGGGAGGCGGTGCCCGGTGCACGCCGTCGGTCTCCTTCTCCGGCCGGGTCGAATAGACCGGATCAGATCAGCCCCTCCCGCAAGGCGAACGCGACGGCGTGAGCGCGGTTGCGGAGCTGGAAACGGTTGGTGATGTCGTGCAGGATCGACTTCACCGTCCGCTCGGAATAGCTCAGCCGGTCGGCGATCTCCTTCGTTTCGAGCCCGTCGGCGATCATCCGCAGCACCTTGGTCTCGCGCTGCGACATCCCCGCCAGATCCCAGCCGTTCGGTTGCAGCACGTCCCGCTGCAACCGCGACACCCGGGAAAGCAGACGGCCCAGCAGATCCGGCGGCAGCGCGCCTTCCCCGGCGGCCGCCGCCTTCACCAGCCGCACCAGCGTGTCGGGGGTGGCGTCACCCCGGCGGATGATGGCGGAGACGCCGTTGCCCACGACGTCCAGCAACTCCGAGTCGTCCACCTCGCCGGCGACCAGCACGATTCCCGCGCGTCCGGCGCAGTGGAGGCTGCGCAGCAACTGCCGTGCCTCCTCGTTCAGCCGCTCGACGATGACCAGGACGACGGCCGGCTCGTCGGAGTCTTCGGCGAAGCGGATCTCAGGGCGTGAGCGCAGCGCGGCGGTGACACCCGCGTGCGTGATGGTGTCGGTGGCGTGAAGCAGCACCGGGATCTGGTCGACGAGCATGGCTGAACCCCTCCCCGCGAACGGCTTTTCGTCCTCTTCAAGGATCGTTCGGGGAGGGTTCCGCGAACAGGGACCCGGAGTCCCGATATGTCCCGTTTCGCTACTCCGATCGGGCGACGCCCGCCTTCCGGATCTTGGCGATGGCCTGGGCCCGGTCGGTCACCTGGAGCTTGCGGAAGATGTGGGACACGTGATTGCGCACCGTTTTCGGGCTGAGCACGAGGCGGTCGGCGATGGAGGCGTTCCCCATGCCCTGCGCGATGAGCCGCACGATCTCCCGTTCGCGCGCGGTCAGCTGCGGAAAGGACTCGTCGCGCGGGGATTCCGTGCCCAGCAGCGAAAGCACCCGGGTCGCGATCGCCGGGCTGAAGATCGCCTCGCCGTCGCCGATCACCCGAACCGCGCGGACGACCTGTTCGTTGCGCGCCCCCTTGAGCAGATAACCTCGCGCCCCCGCGCGCATGGCGGCGAACACCGCGGCTTCGTTCTCGAACATGGTCAGCATGAGCACGCCGGTGTGCGGGGCGGCGGCCACGATCCGGCGGGTCGCCTCGACGCCGTCGAGGTCCGGGAGGTTCAGGTCCATCAGGACGACGTCGGGCGCCGCCTTGCTCGCTTCCTCGACCGCGGTGAGGCCGTCCGGTGCCTGGCCGACGACCTCGATGCCGTCGGTACCGTCGAGGATCGCGCAGATGGCCGCCCGGAAGGCGGGATGGTCGTCCACCACGAGGACACGGAGTTCCGGGACCATCGCTCACTCCTTGGTGGCGAACGGCAGCCAGGCGGCGATCCGGGTACCGCCCGAGGACACCGGCTCGACCACACAGCCGCCGCCGAGGTCGCCGGCGCGTTCCCGCATCGACCGCAGCCCGGTCCCGCCGACCGCGGGCAGCGCCTCGCCGCCGAGGCCGACACCGTCGTCGACGATCTCCACGCGCAGGTCGCCGTCCAGCGGCCAGAGGCGCACCGCGCACTGCCGGGCACCGGAGTGGCGGGCGATGTTCACGAGCGCCTCGCGGATGATCCGATACGCGGTGACCTCCACCTCGGCCGACAGCGGAGGCAGCTCACCGCGGACCTCGACCGCCACCGCCAGCGGGCCGTGCTCGGCGGGTACCCGGTCGGCGAGCAGCCCGGCATACCGGCGCACGGCCGTGACGAGGCCCGCCTCGTCGAGCGCGGGCGGGCGCGCGTCGGTCACTATGCGGCGCAACTCGGTGATGGCGCCGTGGAGTTCCTCCTCGAGCCGGGCCAGGAGGCGCTCGGCCCCGGCCCGGTCGCGGACGAGCAGATCACGGGCCGCCCGCAGCCCGAGCACCGCGACGGCGAGGGTCGGCCCGAGGCCGTCGTGGAGATCGTTGAGCACCGTCCTGAGCCGGTCTTCGTACCCGGCAGGACGGACTACGTCGGTGACGACGAATGTCCGGCGCATTTCCTCCCCGTCCGGCAGCAGGACCTGGATGCCTCGGCGTCTCGATCATGCGTAGCGTTCTGGTCACTCGCTGTACTAGTCGCGGGACGTCGCCCCGGCGTTTCCCCGCCCGCCGCCGGGGCGGGTAACGGTTTGGGCCCGATACTTACCTCGCCTTGGTCGATGCGGCGAGAAGGAGTGAAGAAGATGCGGGTGGTCGTCGTCGGTGGCGGGATCGTCGGTGCCGCGGCCGGATACGAACTGGCCAGGGCCGGGGTGGACGTGGTCATGGTGGACTCGCCGGCGCCGGGCCGCGCGACGTCGGCGGGTGCGGGCATCATCTGTCCCTGGTCGTCCCAAGTGGACGATCCGGACTGGTACCGGATCGCCGTTGCGGGCGCGGAGTACTACGAACAGCTGCGGCCGGCGCTGGCCGAGGACGGCGAAACCGAGCTCGGCTACCGGCGGGTCGGCTCGCTGAGCCTGGTCACCGAAGCCGAATCCGAGGAAGCGCTGCGGCGCGTGACGGGGCGCGCGGAGGAGTCGCCGCTGGCCGGTGAAGTCGAGCTGATCGACGCTCGCCGGGCACGGGAGTTCTTCCCGCCCCTCGCGCACGACGGTCCGGCGATCCACATCCCGGGCGCGGCGCGGCTGGACGGCCGGTCGGTCCGCGACGCGATGCGCCGGGCGGCGGTGCGGCACGGCGCACGGATCGTCGACGGCACGGCGTCCCTGGTCGCCGACAGCGCGGTCCGGGGAGTGCGGGTGGACGGGGAGGTCGTCGGCGCGGACGCGGTGATCGCGGCGGCCGGTGCCTGGTCGCCGCGGCTGCTCGAACCGATCGGTGTCGAGGTCCGGGTCGAGCCGCAGCGCGGCCAGATCGTCCATCTCCGGCTGCCGGGCGTGGAAACCGCGCACTGGCCGGTGATCCTGCCGCGGTCGCGGCACTACCTCCTGGCCTTCGACGATTCCCGGATCGTGGTCGGCGCGACCCGCGAGGACGGCACCGGCTTCGATCACCGGGTCACCGCCGCCGGTATGGCGGAAGTACTGGCCGAAGCGCTGTCGGTGGCGCCGGGGCTGGCCGACGCGACGTACGTCGAGACCCGGGTCGGGTTCCGCCCCGCCGGGCCCGACATCCGCCCGCTCCTCGGCACCGTCCCGCAGGTGGCCGGACTGGTCGTGGCCAACGGTCTGGGCGCGTCGGGGCTGACGATGGGCCCGTACGTCGGTTCGATCGCGGCCCGCTTGGCCCGTCAGGCCGATCCGGGGATCGACCTGAAGCCATACGACCCGTCGCGGTGAGGCGCGAGTCGCGAAACGGATGGCCAGGTCGTCGCAGTACTGTGTGGGCACGAATGGGGGGAGGAGGGTGCCTTGAGTTCATGACGATCGACAGCGGCAGAAACCGTTGCCGCCGCCGCGACTGTGACGGTGTGGAGTTCTGGCTGGGTTTGTGCGTCCAGGACTGGGTGCGATGGCAGGACGGCTTGGCGGCCCTCGACCTGCCCGACGACGAGAGACCGGCGCCGCCTCGCAGCGTGTTCGTCGCGCCGGTGCATTCCGGCAGTGTGTCGCAGCGGGCCCTGACGACGGGTTGACGCGGGGCGCGAGCCGATCAGCGCCGGAAGGAGCTGCCAGAGCCTCGCGGGCGCGGCAGGTGGTGCGGTCGCCACGCGGGTTCCTTTGCTGGCACGGCTCAGCTCGGACAAGTGCGCCCGCAGTTCCGCCTCGACCGAGCACGAGCGAGATTATCGAGGGGTAAGGCGAACCTGGCGTAGGGGGCCACCGCGTCCTTTCACGGTCTTCCGCCAGTCGAACGTGCCGCGAAAGCCACTTTCGGGACATCAGGCGTCGCGAAAGTGGCTTTCGCGACATGGGCGCCGGCGGCGAGGTGGTCGGTGCGGGTGGTCGTCAGTGGTCAGCCTTCACCCCGCCCGCGCTCACGACACGTTCGCCTTTCGGGCCGGTTGGTGCGGCAAGGCGACCACCCGGTGACAGCCGGCCAAGGTGGCGGGGCGGTGGGCGATGACGAGGACACCGATGTCGTCCCCGGCCGAGGCGAGTGCCGCGGTGATGGCTTCGTCGGCTTCGGGATCGAGGTTGGCGGTGGCCTCGTCGAGGATGAGGATGCGGGGATTCATCAGCAGCGCCCTGGCGACGGCGACTCGTGCTCGCTGGCCACCGGACAGTCCGTCACCGGATTCGCCGACGGCGGTGGCGAGTCCGGCGGGGAATCCGGCTCCCGGGTCGAGGATCCCCGCCCGCCGCGCGGCCCGTTCGACTTCGGCGTCGTCCGCTTCGGGCTTTCCGAGCCGGATGTTGGTGGCGATCGTCCCGGTGAGCAGGCCGGGTTCCTGGGGAACGGCGCTGATCGCGCGGCGGAGGTCGTCGTCGGCCAGCTCGGTGAGGTCGACGCCGTCCAGGGTGATGTGGCCGGCGTCGGGATCCCACATCCGGGTCGCGAGCAGCGCGCACGTGGTCTTGCCCGCGCCGGACGGCCCGGTGAGGGCGACCCGTTCGCCGGGGCGGACGGTGAACGACACGTCGCGCAGGACCGGTGGAGCGTCATCGCGGTAACCGAAGGACACGCGATCGAAGACGAGTCCGGTCGCGCGGTCGCGGGGTGGGAGGGGCCGGGGCACGCGGGGCTCGTGGACCGCCGGTGCGCGGTCGAGGATTCCGGTGATCCTGGTACCGGCGGCGCGCAACGTGCCGATGTTGCGCAGCAGATCCGAAATCTGCGCGATCGGGCCGAGCGCCGCGGTGGCCAGCACCATGGCGACCGGGGCGAGCGCGCGGTCGATCGTGTCGAGATTCGCCGCGCAGACCGCGAGCGCGCCGATCGCGCTGAGCGCCAGAGCCGCGTCCGTGACGGCGCGTTCCCCGCCGATCCGGGAGCCGATCCTGGTTTGCACGGCGGTCAGCGCACGCGTCTGTTCCTCCAGGGCGGCGATGCGACGGTCCAGGGCGCCCGCACTGCTGAGTTCGCCGAGTCCGCGGACGGTGTCGACGAGTTCGGCGTTGAGGGTCGCGGCGGCCTCGGTGAGTTCGGTGCCCTGTCGCGTCCCCGCCCGGCCGGAAAGCCACGGCAGCGCCGCGGTCACGGCGACGAACGGTACCCACGCCAGCAGCAGCCACGGCGTGACCATGAGCGACAAGGTCGCGGTGGCGGCGAGCATCATGGCCGAGGTGAGTGCTTGGGCCGCGGTGTGCGCGTAGAGCCATTCGAGACGGTCGATGTCGGCGAACGCGACGGATACGAGATCGCCGCTCCGGCGGGGTTTCCGGCGGTCGGGCAGGCTCACGCGGAGCCGGTCGAACACCCGGGCTCGCAAGGTGCCGATCAGCCGGTAGGCCAGATCGTGGGAGACCCAGGACTCGCGCCAGGTCATCGCCGCGGTCACCACGGCCAGGCCGCACAGGACGGTCGCGACGACGGCCAGTGGCGCGGTGCCGGTCGCCGCGGCCCGCCCGGCCAGCCACGTGCCGAGCACGGTCGTCGTCAGCGCGCCGAGCTGGACGGCCGCGTTGCTCACGACCGTCCAGACGAAGGTGGCCCGCTGCTCGCCGATGACCGGCAGAAGCCGCCGGAGCGGCCCGCTCACGAGTGGACCGCCTGCCCGGTGACGCGGCCGGACTCGATCGTGACGATCGCGCCGGCGTCACGCAGGGCGGTCTCGCGGTGGGCGATCACGATCCGGGTGGTGCCTTCGCAATGCTCCGCAAGCCGGGTGAGGACGCGTTTCTCGGTGTCGACGTCCAGGGCCGAGGTCGCTTCGTCGAGCAGCAGCACCGGAGGCGCGGCGAGCACCGCCCTGGCGATGGCGAGGCGTTGCCGCTGGCCGCCGGACAGCTGGGTCCCGTTCTCGGTGAGGACCGTCGCGAATCCTTGGGGGAGCGCTTCGACGAACTCGATCGCGTCCGCGACGTGGGCGGCGGCGCGGACCTCGTCGTGCGTAGCGCCGGGCCGGGCGAGCTGGAGGTTTTCTTCCACGGTGCCATGGAAAAGATAGGTGTGCTGGCCGACGACGCCGATACTCGCGCGCAGCGCGGCGAGGGTGTACCCGGTGATCGGGGTTCCGTCGAGTTCGATCGTCCCCTGCTGCGGGTCGGCCTCGCGGACGAGCAGCCGGGCGATCGTGCTCTTCCCGGCACCCGACGGGCCCACGATCCCGGTCGTGCTCCCCGGCGCGCATTCGAAGCCGATGCCGGAAACGCCCGCGCCGTTCGGGTACCGGTATCCGACGTCCCGCAGCAGCAGCCGAGCCCCGTGCCGAGCGGGTTCGGTGCGGGTGCCGGTGTCGGCGACCCGCGGCCGCGCCGTCATGATCTCGTCGATGCCCTCGACCGCGCCCAGCCCTTGGTAACCGACGTGCCAGTGGGCGGACAGGTCGAGTACCGGGCGGAAGCATTCCCTGGCACACAACAAGAACAGGAACACCGACGCGGCGGGCGCCTGACCGCCGACGACCCCGGCGCACGCGACGACGATCGTGGCCGCGAGGCCGAGGTGCAGCGCCAGGGCGCTGACTCCCGCTTCCACCAGCGAGACGCGCAGCTGGGTCATCGTGACCCGGTGCAGGTGGTCGCCGCGGTGGGCGAGTGCCTCGCCCGCCCGGCGTCCCGCGCCGAAGAGCCGGAGGACGCCGATCGACTGGGTCGCCTCCAGATAGTCGGCGGCCAGTCTTTCGTAGGCGCTCCACCGGGTTCGGCCCGTCCGGAGCAGCCGGGCGTCCCAGAAACGGGGGACGGCCACGGCGCACAGGACCGCCGTCGCGAGGATCGCGGCGGCGGGGACCGACACGGTGAACAGCCATCCGGCGACGGCGGCGGGAACCAGACAGGTCACGAGCAGCTGCGGCAGATAGCGGCTGTAGTAGGCATCGAGGGCTTCGACCCCGTCGACGACCGTGTGCGTGATCGCGCCCGCGCGCTCTCCCCGCGTCCAGGCCGGTCCCAGTGCGGCGATGCGGCGCAGTAGCTCCCCGCGCAGCCTGGTGCGGATGGCGATGCCGAACCTGGCCGCGGCGACCTCCCGCGTCCACAGCAGGACCGCGCGCGCCCCGACGACTCCGGTCAAGGCCGCGATCGCGGGTGCCACCGTCGCGAAGTCCCCGCCTCGGGTGAGATCGGCGAGGACGGACGCCGTCAGAACGGCTCCGCCGACATAACAGGCCGATACGAGTATCGAGAGCAGCGCGAGCAGCAGGACGGGTGTGAGGACGACACCTGCCAGGCGCAGGAGCCTGCGATGGATCACCGGGTGAACGCGTCCGCGTGGAGTCGTTGCGCGATCTCCCGCACCACCGAGATGTTCCCGAGGGTGCCGGGATAGGTGTCGGCGGCGTCGATCGCGATCAAGCGCTGTTCGCGGACGGCGGTCATGGCGGGGAAGGTGCGGGTGAGGTAGTCGATGCTCGCCTGTTTCTGCGCGGGCCCGTTGACCGCGAACACGATCGCGTCGGGATTCTTCGCGGCGAGCGCCTCGGGGGTGATCTGCGCGGCGAAGAACTTGGCGAACTGCGGGTCCTTCGGCGAGAACACGTTGTTCCCGCCCGCCCTGCGGATGATGTCGTACTCGATGCCGGCACCGATCGCGGTGACGGTGGTGCCTTCCAGGAACACCTGGGCGACGGTGGGCTTGGGGCGGTCCGCGATGGCCTTGTCCACTGTGGACAGATCCGCCCTGCCCTGGTCGACCAGTGCCTTCGCCTTGTCCGGCACGGCGAAGATCCTGCCGAGGTTCTCCAGATCGGTGAAGAGGTCTTCGACCGTGCCGTTCATCCGGCGTTCGGCGCAGCCGCCCGCGGCGACATAGGCGGCGACGTTGCTCTGCCGCAGTTGTTCCAGGCTGGCGAAGCCTTTCTCCGCGGTGAATTCGTAGGTGGTGGGGGAGAAGACGAAGTCCGGCTTCACGGACAGGAGCTTCTCCCTGCTCGGCGGTCCCGACTCGCTCAGCACCGGGATGGCGGCGGCCTGTCCGGCCACGTCTTCCGGGAGCGGCGCGGTGGCGGTCTGTGCCTGTCCGACGAGCGAGCCCGCGAGACCCAGCCGCAGCAACAGTTCCGTCTGCGACGGGCTGAGCCCGACCGCGGCGCGGGGTGCGGAGCCGACGGTGACGTCCCGGCCGCAGTTCGAGACGGTGACCGCCGTGCTCGCGTTGTTCGACGGCGTGGCCGGAGTGACGGAAGTGCCGCAACCCGCGATCAGCGACAGGCCGACACCGAACGCGGTAAAGGACAGGGTTTTACGCATGGTTCTCTTTTCCGGGTGTGCTGAGTGGTGAACGACTGCCGAAGACCAGTACCGGCCTGCCGTCGCGTGGATGGGTGAGCTGGTCGGCGGCGACGCCGAACACGTCTTCCACGACGCGTGGGGTGAGCGCCTCGTCCGGCGTTCCGGTGGCGACGACACGGCCGGCGTCGAGCACCGCGATGTCGTCGCAGTAGGTGGCCGCGAGGTTGAGGTCGTGCAGGGCGGCGACGATGGTGCGGTCGAGCCCGGCCGCGATCCGCATGAGTTCCAGCTGAAACGCGATGTCGAGGTGGTTGGTCGGTTCGTCGAGGACGAGCACGGGGGAGTCCGCCGCCAGCGCGCGGGCCAGCATCACGCGCTGCCGCTGTCCGCCCGAGAGCCGTCCGATGGGCCGGTCGGCGATGTCGGTGGCACCGACCCGGTCGAGGGCGGTCCACGCGAGATCGAGGTCGGCCTCGGTGTCACGGCCGAATCCGCGCTGGAACGGCACGCGGCCCAGCAGCACGACATCGAGGACCGTCAGGTCGAACTCGGATGACGTCTCCTGAGTCATCACCGCCACCGCCCTGGCGACGGTCCGCCGGTCGGTGCGCCACACGTCGTGCTCGCCCAGCAGGACCCGGCCCGACGACGGCGCGATGGCGCGGTAGAGCGTGCGCAGCAAGGTCGACTTGCCGCTGCCGTTCGGGCCGACGAGCCCGAGGAAACGGCCGGACGGGATCTCGATGTCCACCTTTCGCAGCACCTCGTTACCGCCCAGCGTGGCGCTGACGTCGTGGAAATGGACCTTCACCGGCCGAACCCCGCCCGCGTGGCCGTGTCCCGGCGCATCAGCCACAGGAAGAACGGCGCGCCCACGACCGCGGTGAGGATCCCGATCGGTATCTCGCCGGGCGCCGCGACCGTGCGCGAGAGCAGGTCGGCGACCATGAGGAACAGGGCGCCGCCGAGTACCGCGACCGGCAGCATCCGGCGATGGTCCGAACCGACGAGGATCCGCGCCACGTGCGGGATCACGAGCCCGACGAAACCGATGCCGCCGCTGACCGACACGATCGACCCCGTCAGGAGGGCGGCGGTCACGAGAAGCACGGCGCGGAGGCGGTTCACGTCGACTCCCAGCGCGGTCGCGGACTCGTCGCCGCTCAGCAGCGCGTTCATGGCCCTGGTCCTCAGTCCCACGACGACACAGGCGGCCGCGAACGCCACCGCCGGCACGGCCAAGGAACTCATCGAGGCGGCGGAAACGCTGCCGAGCAAGAAGAACAGGACGCTGAACACGTTCTGTGCCTCGGTGGTCAACGTCAGATAGCTCGTGATCGCGCTGAACAGGGAACCCAGCGCGACACCGGACAGGATCATCCTGGTCGGCGACAGGATGCCGCGATGCCGGGCGACCAGCGCGACGCACACACTGGCCACCAGAGCCCCGGCGAAGGCCGCCGCGCCCAGGGGAAGCCCGCCCACGGCGGCCGAACCGAGGGTGATCACGAGGACCGCGCCGACCCCCGCACCGGACGACACCCCGAGCAGATACGGCTCCGCGAGCGGGTTGCGCACGATCACCTGCATGATCGCCCCCGCGAGCGCCAGCCCGGCACCGGCGAGCCCCGCCAGCAGCGCGCGAGGGAGCCGGAACTGCCAGACCGCCTGGTCCTGCAAGACGGTCAGGCTGCCGTCCGACATCCACGGCACGTTCGGCACCAGATGACCGACCACGATCCGGGCCGCGTCCGCGAGCCCGACCTCGACCGTCCCCACCGAGCCGGAGACGACCAGCAGCACCAGGATCGCGACGGCGAGGACCGTGACCGTCCCGCGGTGCAGGAGGCGGGAGCGAGCGAGTGCCGCCTGCCGATCGCGAACGCCCGAGGGCGACGCGGACGGCCGCGAACGAACAACCATGGGGGACGCCGATCGGTCTGTGGTGGGAGGACACCGGAGCCTAACTGCACCCGATAATCGTTATCAACAGATAATCGGCAATGATTATCATCACAGCTTGACGGCGCGCGGTCGCTTCCGTTCTCAGTCCTCGAAGGAGGCCGTGCGGCGGCAACGGTCGAGCACGTCAAGACCGAGTTGTGCGGAGCGGTCGCGGCTGGGCTTCGCGCGCGGCATCGTCGGGGTCGTCGTCGAACGCGCCGAGCAAGGCGCTAGTGGCGGTGTCGCGAAAGCCACTTTCGCGACGGCTGGTGTCCCGAAAGTGGCTTTCGGGACGTGGGGTGGGCCGCTGGTGGTGGAGGTGTCGCGAAAGCCGCTTTCGCGACGTTGTCCCCGAGGATCGTCCTTTTTGGACAGCAGACATGGCCGCATGCGCCGGGCCGTCTCCACGCCTCGGTCGCCTGGCAGGCCGTGGCCGAATTTCGGCAACGGCAAGCTGCCGCACTTTCCGCGTTGTGCCGATGCTTGGAGTGCCGGGCGTTGCCGAATCCTGGCAACGGAACGGAATCACGGGTCGGGAGTGACTCCGGTGGCGGCGCTCGTGATCTGCCAGAGCTTGGCCGCGAGCTTCCGGTCTTCGGCGGCCGCCGAGCGGCGTGCCGGACCGGCCGGTCCACGGATCTCCAACGGTCCGGCCGGGCCCAGGTAGGCGCCGCCCTCGACCGGTCCGGTGGCGGCGAGGAGCTGGGGCGCGATACCGGTGGCGACCGGTTGCGAGAGGTATCGGTCCGGCAGTACGAGAAGGCGGGACCTCCACGTGCTCCCGCGGGCCAGGGCGTTGCTCAGCAGCTGCGACGTCGTCAGTCCCGGGTGGGCGGCGATCGACAGCACCGGGTCGCCGGAGGCGCGAAGCCGCCGGTCGAGCTCCGCGGCGAACAGGAGGTTCGCGAGCTTGGAGGCTCCGTAGGCGCGGGTCGGCGAGTAGCGCCGGCGTTCCCAATGCAGGTCGGTGAGGTCGAGTCCGCCGGTGCGGTGGCCGAGGCTGGACGTCGTCACGACCCTGGCGGGTCGCCCGCGGTCTCCGGCCGCCCGCAGCGCGGGCATCAGCAGCCAGGTCAGCACGGCCGGACCGAGATGGTTGGTCCCGATCTGCAGCTCGAACCCGTCCCGGGTCCGGCTGTGCGGCCCCAGCGATACCGCGGCGTTGTTGATCAGCACGTCGATCCGGTCGCCGGTGCGTTCCCGGAGCTCCGCGGCGGCGGCCCGTACCGAGGAAAGATCCGCCAGGTCGAGCAGAACGAGTTCGGCCGAACCGGTGCCGTCGATCCCGGCTCGCACCTGGTCGAGGGCCGCCGCTCCGCGGGCGGTGTCGCGAACGGTCATCAGGACCCGGGCGCCGGCCGCCGCCAACGCGCCGGAGAGGGCGAGGCCGAGGCCCGAGGTCGTCCCGGTGACGACGATGGTGCGTCCCGATAGGTCGGGCAACTCGTGTGACAGTGTCATATGAAACAGCCTGCCCAGTTCGGATGACACTGTCAACTAGAATGGCCGTCGTGACACGAACCGAGACCGCCGAGGCCACGCGGCAAGCCCTCGTCCGCGCGGCTTCCGAACTACTCGATCAGGGTGGTCCTGACGCCGTCACCCTGCGGGCGGTCGGAGCTCGGGCCGGCGTCTCACGAGGCGCGCCCTACGGGCACTTCGAGAACAAAGAGCATCTGCTGGCTCAGCTCGCCATCAACGCGTGGAATTCCCTGGCGGACGACGTCGAGCACCTTCGCGCGACCGTCGAGTCCACTTCGGACATACGGCTGGAGCGAGCCATCCTGGCGTTGATCGGCGTCGCCCGCCGGTGGCCGCACCGGTACGCGCTGATGTTCAGCACTCCGGCCGACACCCCCGCCGCCCGGGAGGCCGCGGGCCGTCTAGAGGGTGTGTTCCTGGCACTGGTGGCGGACATGGTCGGCGAATCCGACGCGCCTCGGTACGGCGCGCTGCTGATGTCGAGTGCGCACGGCATCGCGGGACTGGAACTCAGTGGTCACCTGGCGAAGGACACGTGGCAGGTCACCGTGGAACAACTCGTGCGCATGCTGATCGACGGGATCCGGCGCGGATGACCGGCCGAACCGGTCAGCCCGCGGCCGACAACGCCAGCCGCAGATAGTCGCGCGAAGCCTGCCGCCAGGATTCCAGCTCCAGCTTTTCGTCGGCCGCGTGCATCTGCCGGGGATCGCCCGGGCCCCAGATCACGATCGGGGCTCCGGCCACCGAGCCGGCCAAGGCCGAGGCGTCGGTGAAATAGGTGGCGGCGGGTGCGGTGGTCTGGCCGGCGAGCAGCTCGGGCAGGCGCGCGGTCCGGACGGCGGGCAGGTCGAGATCCACCTCCGCGGTGATGGCCGGATCGAGCGACGAAGCCCAGGCGGTCGCCGGCGCCCCACCGTCCACAGTGCGCACATCGAGCGTCAGAACAGCCGACGCGGGCACGATGTTCGTCGCGGTCCCGCCCTCGAAGGTGCCGACGTTGACGGTTTCCTCGCCCAGATAGTCGTCGGCGGCCAGCGGGAGGGAATCGAGCGCGCCGAGAGCCCGGTCGGCGAGCAACCGGATCGCGTTGCGGCCGAGCCGGGGTGTGGAGCCGTGGGCTGCTTTCCCAGTCGCGGTAAGCCGCAGCCAGGTGGCGCCGCGGTGTCCGAGTGAGACGCGGTTCCGGGTCGCTTCAGGCACCACGACGATCCGCGGCGTCAAGTCCAGCGAGGCCGAAGCCTCGGTCGCGCCGAGGCACCCGATCTCTTCGTCGCTGGTGATGAGGACCTGTGCACCGGCCCCGGCTTCCGAGGCGTTGCGCAACGCCGCCAAGGCGGCGACCAGCCCGCCCTTCATGTCGACGCTGCCGCGGCCGTGCAGGAACTCCTCGTCGACGTCCGCGGAGAACGGCGCGCGTGCCCACAGCGCGGGGGAGCCGACGGGAACCGTGTCGATATGGCACACGAACAGCGCTCCGTGGCCGGAATGGCTGCCGAGCAACACCCACGGTCGCCCGGTGGTGGAGCGTCGCAGCACGCGGACGCCCGCGGTGGCGGTGGCGTAGGAGACGGCCAGCTCCTGCGCGGCGGCCTGCGCCGCGCTGTCGCCGGAGGTGGTGTCGTGACGCACCAGGTCGCGCAGGAACGCGAGGGCTTCGTCGGTCATTCGGGGTGCTCCTGGGTCGATTCGCGGACGACGAGCCGCATGGAGAGCACGTGGTCGGCGGGGACGCGGCCGGCCGCGAGCCGGGTGATCTCGTCGACCGCCTTGCGGGCCATCTGCTCCGTCGGCTGCGCGACGGTGGTCAGCCGCGGCGACGTCCATTCGCCGAGGGTGATCCCGTCGCAGCCGATCACCGAAAGGTCGCCCGGCACCGTCACTCCGGCGCGGCGGGCGGCTTCGAGCAGGCCGACCGCGGCGATGTCGCTGGCGGTGAACACGGCTGTCGGCGCCGCGCCGGCCCGTGCCATATGCGCGAAGAAGTTCATGCCGAACGCCGAGCTGAAGGCGCCGCGCACGATCATCGACTCGTCCACCTCGACCCCGTGGGTCTTCATGGCCGCCCGGTAGCCTGCCTCGCGCTGGTCGGCCGTGCGTAGCCCGGCCGGACCGCCGACATGGGCGATCCGCCGGTGGCCAAGGGAGATCAGGTGGGTGGTCGCCTGGTAGGCGCCGCCGAAACCGTTCGCCGTGACGTGCGCGATCCGCGGCCCGGTGGCCTCGACGTACTCGTCGAGGAAGACGACCGGGAAGTCGCCTGCCAGCCGGCTCGCGAAGGCTTCGTTGGTGTTGTGCATCCCCAGGTAGACCAGCCCGCCCACGTCCGGCACCCGCATCAGGCGCTCGACGGCGGCGCGTTCCCGCAACGGCGACGAGCCGGTGAGCGTGGTGAGCACGTCGATGCCGTCGGCCGCGGCGGCGTCGACCACCGCGTCCGCCAGCGTGGAGAAGTACGGGTTGTCCAGCGACGGGACCACCAGGCCGAGGCTGAGGCCGGTCACCTGTTTCTGCACGGGCGGATGCCCTTGGGCCGACAGCGCGGCGTCGATGCGCCGGGCCGTCTCGGAGGCGACGTTGAGCTCTCCCTTGACGTACCTCGACACGGTCGACACGGCCACTCCGGCCTCTCGGGCCACCTTCGCCAGCGACATCCGGCTCCTCCCCGTTGAGCGTTGACGGCGACTGCAGCGCATCCTATATTGGCGGCGTTGCGCTATGTTGCGCAACAAACGCTAACGCTTTCGCCCGAAGGAGTCGTCGATGGTCAAGGTCCTGCTAGCCGGGGAGTCGTGGGTCAGTGCGACGATCGACCACAAGGGATACGACCCGTTCGCGCACACGCAGGTGGAGATCGGGTGCGAGCGGCTGCTGGCGGCGCTGGCGGCGGAAGGGGTCGAGGTGACTCACCTGCGTTCGCACGACGTGGCCGAGAAGTTCCCGCAGACGCTGGAGGAACTCGGCGCCTACGACGTCGTCCTGCTCTCCGACGTCGGCTCCAACACGCTGCTGCTGCATCCGGACACCTTCACCCGCGGCCGTCCGACACCCAACCGGCTCAAGCTGCTGCGCGAGTGGGTCACGGACGGCGGCGGCCTGATGATGGCCGGCGGCTACCTGAGCTTCCAGGGCTTCGAGGGCAAGGCCAACTACCACCGGACCCCGATCGAGGAGATCCTGCCGGTCGACATCGACCCGTACGACGACCGCGTCGAGACGCCGGAGGGCGTCCGTGCCCGCGTCGTGCGGTCCGACCACCCCGTGGTCACCGGCCTCGACCAGGAGTGGCCGATACTCCTGGGCTACCAGCACACCACGCTGAAGCCGGACGCGGAGCTGCTCGCCACCGTCGAAGGCGACGTCATGCTGGCCGCGCGTCAGGTCGGCCGCGGCCGCACGCTCGCGTTCACCTCGGACATCTCCCCGCACTGGGCTCCGGAGGAGTTCATGGGCTGGGACGGCTACCGCAAACTCTTCGCGCAGGCGATGACCTGGCTCGCCGGTCGCGAACTCTGAGCCGCGCGCACTCGGGATCAAGGAGGATTCGATGAGTACGTCACCCACCGGCCGCGCGGCTTCGGTCGTCGTCCTGACGATGGCGACCGTCTTCGCCGGAATGCTCGGTCCGTTGCAGTCACTCGTCAACGGACATCTCGGCACCGCGCTCGCCGACGGCCACGCCGCCGCGCTGGTGTCCTTCGGCACCGGCCTGGTGCTGATGCTGATCATCGTGCTGGCGCGCGCCAGGACGCGCGACGCGTTCTTCCGGCTGCCCGGTCAGCTGCTGCGCGGCGAGATCCCGCGGTGGAACTTCTTCGCCGGCCTGTGCGGTGCGGTGATCGTGCTTTCCGAAGGTGTCACGGTGGGTTTCCTCGGAGTCGCGATCTTCCAGACTTCGCTGATCTCCGGCATGGTCATCTCCGGCGTGGTGTGCGACCGCCTGGGCATCGGCGTCCCGTTCAAGCAGGCGATGAGCGCGCCGCGCGTGGCCGGGGCGATCCTCGCCATCTGCGCCACGGTGCTGGTGGTGTCCCCGAACTGGTCGGCTCCGCACATGATCGCGCTGGCGATCATGCCGTTCGTCGGCGGCCTGCTCGCCGGCTGGCAGCCCGCGGGCAACTCCGAGGTCGGCCTGCTGTCCGGCTCGATGTTCGTTTCCATCACGTGGAACTTCCTCATCGGCTTCGTGGCGCTCGGCCTCGTGTACGTGGTGCGCATGGTGGTCGCGGGCGCGCATTTCACGTTGCCGGGCACCTGGTGGATGTACTTCGGCGGGCCGCTCGGCCTGATGTCGATCGCGTTGATGGCCTTGCTGGTGCGGGGCCTGGGACTTCTGTTGCTGGGGCTGGCCTCCACGGCCGGCCAGCTCATCGGATCGCTGCTGCTCGAAGTCGTCGCTCCCGCGGCGGGTTCCAGCCTGCACCTGGTCACCGTCATCGGCGCGGTCGTGGCCCTGGCGGCCGCGGCGATCGCGATGATCCCGTCCCGGCACACGGCCGAACCGGTGGTCCTCGCCCAGCCTGCCGAGGTGCGCCGTGGCTGAGGTGCGCGGCGTCCTCGGCGCGGTCGACGCGGCGGATCTCGGGCTGGTGCTGCCGCACGAGCACCTCTTCAACGATCTGTCCTCCGCGGTCGCCGAACCCTCCTATGCCTCCACGCGGCGGCTCGCCGAGGCGGAAGTGGGGCCGGGCTGGCAGTTCCTCCTCCGTCAGGATCCCTACTGCTGCGCCGACAACGTGGCGGCGAAGGACCGTGCCAGCGTCGTGCGCGAGGTGACCGCGTTCGCCGCGGCGGGCGGTGGAACGGTGGTCGACGCGACCGGAAGCGCGGCGATCGGCCGGGATCCGCTCGCCTTGGCGGCGGTCGCCGAGGCCACCGGGGTCACCATCGTCATGGGCACCGGTGCGTACCTGGAGAAGTTCGAGGGTGAGCGCATCACCGCGGTCGCCGTCGACGCGCAGACCGAGCGCATTCTCGCCGAACTGGACGAAGGCGTCGGCGAGACGGGGATCCGGGCCGGGGTCATCGGCGAGGTCGGTGTTTCGCCGCTTTTCACCGACGGGGAGCGGGCCTCCTTGCGGGCCGCCGCGCTCGCGCAGGCGGCGCGGCCGACCGTGGGGCTGAACATCCACATGCCGGGCTGGCAGCGCCGCGGGCACGAAGTGCTCGACGTCGTGCTGGACGAATGCGGTGCGCTTCCGGCGAAAGTGGCGCTGGCGCACAGTGATCCGTCCGGCGACGACCCGGGATATCAGCGGGAGCTTCTCGAACGCGGTGTGCTGCTGGAGTTCGACATGATCGGCCTCGACATCTCGTTTCCCGGCGAAGGCGTCGCCCCGACGGTCTCCCAGACCGCTCGCGCCGTGGCCCGGTGGGTGAACGAGGGCTTCGGTGACCAGATCATGCTGTCGCACGACCTGTTCCTGAAGCAGATGTGGACGCGCAATGGCGGGAACGGGCTCGTCTTCGTGCCGACGATCTTCGCGGATCTGCTCGAAGCCGAAGGCGTCGCGGCCGAAGCCGTCGCCCGGCTGATGCGAGACGTCCCCGCCCGATGGCTGACCGCATGAGCCGCGCGATAGCGGTGGTCGCGTCGCTCAACGTCGATCACATCGTCCAGGCGCCGCGCATCCCGGAGCCAGGGGAGACCCTGATGGGATTTTCGGCGAGCCGGGAGCTGGGCGGTAAAGGCGGCAACCAAGCGGTCGCCGCCGCCCGGCTCGGCGCGGAAGTGGCCGTGATCGGCTGCGTCGGCCAGGACGAGGACGGCGACGAGTACCTGGCGGCCCTGCGCGCCGAAGGTGCGGACGTGACCCACGTGCGCAGGTCCGCGTCGCCCACCGGCCGGGCGGCGATCACCGTCGACGCGGACGGCGTCAACTCGATCGTCGTCGTGTCCGGGGCGAATGCCGACATCCCAGCGAAGGCGGCCGAAGCGGCGATCAGCGAACTGCCGGGGCTTCGGGTCGTCGCGGGCCAGTTGGAGGCGGCACCCGAAGCGACGGAACGCGCCTTCGCGGCCGCTCGCTCACGAGGCGTGCTGACCGTGCTCAACACCGCGCCCGCCGACGACGTCGCCGGGAAACTGGTGCCGCTGAGCGATGTCGTGGTGTCGAACGAAATCGAGTTCCGTCAGCTCACCGGTCAGGATCCGTTCGACGACGACGGTTTGCGGCGCGGCGGTGCCGATCTGGTCGCGGCGGGATGTCGGTGGGTGATCGTGACACTGGGCGCCGAAGGATGCGCCGTCCTCGACGCCTCGTCGTCCACGCGCGTCCCGGCCGTCGCGGTACGGGCCGTGGACACCACCGCCGCGGGCGATTCGTTCGTCGGAGCGCTCGCCGCCCGGCTCGCGGAAATCCCCGGTGAGCCGGTGACCGCGGACGTGGTGGCGGCTTGCCGTTTCGCGGCGAGGGTGGCCGCCGTCGTCGTGACGCGGCATGGAGCGCACCCTTCTTTGCCGTTTTTGGCCGAGGTGCAGGCATTCCAGCGGTGAGCCGGGTGAATATGCGCTGATCCGGCGCCCGGTCTCCGGCATACTCGCGGGATGGCGGAACAGCTTTCGCTCACCGACTATCAACGGGGCCTGCGGGCAAGGATTCTGGCCGCGCCGACGGTGGCGGCGCCTCCGCCGTGGCGTCCAGCCGACCGCCACGTGGCCGCTGTCGGCGGGTTGCTCGGTGTCGGTTTCGCCGCTGACCCCGACAGTGGTCGCGACTTGCTGTTGGTGGAATCCACGAACGGGCTCGGGCTGTTCGACACCGTCACCGGTGAGCGGCTGGCCCGCGACCCCGATCCGGCTCAGCCGGAGGGCAACGACTTGACGTGCCAGGGGATCGGGCCGATCGCGGGGCGTCGCGTGCCGATGGCCGGGCTGGACGGCGGCGGCCTGCACACCGGCACCACGGGATGGTCGGTGTATGTCGTGGGCCCGGACTGGCCGCACGAGCGGGTGCTGTTGTCGACCGGGAATCCGTACACCGGTGGGGCGCACGGCGAGACCTGGTGGCACATCTTCCATTCGCGCCACTCAGAACTGCGGGCGGCCGGGTTCTCCCCGTCCGGGGCGACGCTGGTCGTGGCGACCAGCAGCGACGTCACCCTCTGGACCAGGGCCTGACCCAGGCCGGTTCTCAAGGGCGCGATCGACAGCGTGCGCGGCCTCGTCAGGTGCGGCGCGCTTCCATCAGTGCGTGTGACCCAAATCACTCACGCGGTGGCGGCTCTCGCGACGGGTTTTCTTCGGGTGCCTGGTCTTGATGTGTACCGAACCAGACCACCGGACTGAACCGCCGCCTACCGTCGATTTCGCCGAACGCCAGGAGAGCCGTCATGCCCTCGGACGCCGAGTTCGCCGCCCTGACCGAGCCGTTCCGGCGCGAGCTGCTCGCGCACTGTTACCGGCTCCTCGGCTCGATCCACGACGCAGAAGATCTGGTACAGGAGACCTACCTGCGCGCGTGGCGCGCGATCGACCGGTTCGAGGGCCGATCCTCGGTGCGGCGATGGCTGTACAAGATCGCCACGATGGCCTGCCTGACGGCGTTGGAGACCCGGTCGCGGCGGCCGCTTCCGTCGGGGCTGGGCGCGCCATCGGACGATCACCGGGTGGCCGTGGCCGCTGGTGAACCGTCGGTGGCGTGGCTCCAGCCGGCACCTGACGCGCTACTCGGTCCCGCACCCGGCGACAAGGACGCCAACGATCCGGCCGTGATCGTGGCCGGGAGGAGCGGTGTGCGGCTGGCGTTCATCGCCGCGCTCCAGTTTCTGCCTGCCCGGCAACGCGCCGTGCTGACGTTGCGGGACGTACTCGCGTTCCGGACGGCGGAGGTCGCCGAAATGCTGGACACGACGGTCGCGGCCGTCGACGGCATTCTGCGCCGGGCCCGCGCCAAGCTGGCCGAGGCCGGGCCGGTCGAGGAAGACCTGGCCGAGCCCGACGAACAGGCCCGGCGAACCCTGCTCGACGGCTATGTCGACGCGTTCACCCGGGCGGACGCCGACGCGCTGGTGAACCTGCTGCGCGCCGACGTCGAGCTGGAGATGCCGCCGGTCGCGACCTGGTTCACCGGCAGCCGAGCCGTCGTCGGGTTCCTGGCCGCCCGGGTGCTCGGTCCGGGCCGGTGGCGGCTGGTGCCCGTCCACGCCAACGGCCAGCCCGCCTTCGTCGAGTACGAGCGCGCGAGCGACGACCGGTACGAGGCACACGGCGTCCACGTGTTGACCCTGATCGGCGCCCGGATCGCGCGTATCACGGCGTTCAACGACGCGAGCCTGGTGCCGACGTTCGGTCTCACGCCCGCTCTGACGAGCTGAACCCCTCTCATCCAGTCTGCTCGAAAACAAGCAAGGAGATCACCACCATGAGAATCGAAGACAAAGCCGTCCTGATCACCGGTGGCAACCGCGGTATCGGCCGTGCGCTGGTCGAGGAAGCCCTGAAGATGGGCGCCAAGCACGTCTACGTCGGCACGCGCACACCAGTGGCTCAGTCGGATCCCCGCGTCACGCCCCTGACCCTGGACGTGACCGACGAGGCGCAGACCCGGCGCGCTGTCGAACAGGTCGAATCCCTCGATGTCCTCGTCAACAACGCCGGCATCGCGCTCTACGACGACCTCAGCGACGAGAGCGTGCTCGACCAACACCTCGCCGTCAACTTCTTCGGCACCTATCGGGTGACACAGGCCTTCCTGCCGCTGCTCACTCGCGGCGGCGGCGCCGTCGTCAACAACCTGTCGGTGAACGCCTTCGCTCCTTTGCCGCTCGTTCCGGCCTACTCGATCTCGAAGGCGGCCGCGTTCTCACTGACCCAATCGCTGCGAACCCTGCTGGCCGGACAGGGTGTGCGGGTCCATGCCGTCCTGACCGGGCCCGTGGACACCGACATGAGCCGGGGCGTCGAGATTCCGAAGTCCTCTCCGGAGTCCGTCGCCCGCGCCATCCTGGACGGAGTGGAGAAGGAAGAGGAGGACATCTTCCCCGATCCCATGTCGGGCGCCATGGCCGAAGGTTGGCGCGGTGGTGCGGCGAAGGCACTCGAGCGCGAGTATGCGGCGATCGCGGCGGCCGTGGTGGCGAACGGGGCCACCGAGGTCGCTCGAACCTGAATTGTCCATTTCGGAACAACCCGCCCGTCGCGTCCGTTCGCCGCACCGCCTTGGGGCGAACGGATCAACATCAACGCCCACGAAGACGGTTGCGTTTGGACAGTGCCGGGCAGGGGCATCAGGGTCTCGCCGCAATTCGTTCTACGCGAGGAGTCTCCGGGTGGCGTCGTTCAAGGTGAAACCCTCCAAACCGGTCGCCGTGTTCGGAGCGGTCGGTGGGATCGCGGTGCTGGTGTTCGTTCTGGTCAGCGGAATCGGCCGCGGGAACGGCTTCGTCTGGCTATGGGCGGCCCTCTGCGTCGGGGTGGTGGGGTTCAATCTGTGGGCGGCGTTCAGCAAACGAGGCGCCACCGAGGTCGTCGAACGCAGCCCCACGGACCGGTCTTGACCGGGCTGACGCGGCGCGGCGGTGCGATCCTGGCGGTATGACAAGCAGGTCAGGGCCTCGACGAGAACTGGAACGGATCCTGGAGAGCGCCGGGCCGGGTGCGGTTCATGCCCGGACGGCGCTGGGTACCGGGCCGGTGCCCGATCGGTTGCGGGCGGCGATCCTCGCCTTGGCCTTCGCGCGAGGCGAAGGCGGCAGCTGCTGTCCTTCCGACGCGGCCCGGGCGCTCGCGGGCGAGTGGCGTCCGTTGCTGCCGCGGGCTCGGGAACTGGCGCGCGAGCTCGCGCGGGCGGGCGAGGTGCGGTTGACCCAGGGCGCCCGGTCGCTCGACCCGGACGCGGAATGGCAGGGGCCCATCAGGATCCGGCCGGCCGGGGACGCGAATGACTGAGCCGGACCGCATTCCTGACGGGCGTTTCGTCGTGATCGGCGGCCGGCGCTGGCGCGCGACCGATCCGGAGATACCGGAGGAGACGGCGGCCCGGTTGCGCGGCCTGCTGATGCGGGCTCGCCGGGACGTCGGCGCGGCCTTGCGAGCTCAGGATCCCGAAGCCGAGCGGGAGGCCCGGGCGCGGGTGCACATCGCCAAGGTCGCCTTGGGGGAGCGCGGGACTCCGTGGTGGGAGCAGGATGACGCGGAGCGTCGGCAGCGGTGGCAGCGCGGCCTCGACCTCTTGAGCTGAAGCGCCGTCCACGGCTTCGTGCGCCACCCTCGCCGATGAATCGGACGCGAATCGGTTTGCGGTCGCGGGGCGACGGGTATCCGGCGAGCTCCACCAACCGACCACATGAAGGAGCTGACGCTTCGCCATGGGCACGATCACCAAGACCGTCGACGTAGCGGCCGATGTGACCACTGTGTACAACCAGTGGACCCAGTTCGCCGATTTTCCGCGGTTCATGGAGGGTGTCGAGCGCGTCGAACAGCGCGACGACACCCATACCCATTGGACCGTCACCATCGCCGGTGTGACGAAGGAGTTCGACGCCACCATCACCGAACAGCATCCCGACGAACGGGTCGCGTGGCAGTCCGACACGGGCCCGAACCACGCGGGTGTCGTGACCGTGCATCGGATCGACGACGCCCACAGCCGCGTCACGGTCCAGATGGACATCGACCCCGAGGGTTTCGCCGAGAACGTCGCCGACAAGCTCGGCGTTCTGGATCGCCGCGTGCAGGGGGACCTCGACCGGTTCAAGACCTTCCTGGAAAACCGGGACGGCAACGAGACCGGGGCATGGCGCGGCGACGTCGAGCGCCCGGCGCAGAACGGCGGCTAGATTCCGAGCAAGCGGCGACGGCCGGTGCGCTGGGGCGAGAGCCGAACCCCAGCGCACCGGCCGTTCAGCCTGTCGTGACCCGGCCCCCGCCGACGTACTTCGAAGCGGCCAGCCGGTTCAACAAGCCGATCCGTCCTCGGTTGGGGACCGAACGAATCGGGTGACCGGCGAGACCCCAATGCCCGAGAAGGGCGTTGGCCGCGGCCCATCCGGTGGCGGCCGCGCGCTCCATGAGGGCGACCGGCAGATCGATCCGGATGCCGTCGCCCGCGAGCGCGAGGAGCGGGTCGGGAGTTCGCACGGCCGGCCGCCGGGCGAAGTCGCCGACGCCGAACAACGGGCAATCCTCGCGCCACAACGTGCTTTCCCCGACCACCCGCGCGTCCCGGGTCTCCGGATAGATCTCGTGAAGCCGTTGTTCGAGGGCTTTCTCCAAGCCGCTTTGATCCGCGGTGCCGGCCGCGTAGGCGTGCAGTTCGACGACCGAGCCGCCGGTGCGCGCCGCCCAGCGCCGTGCCTCGCTTTCGTATCGGTCGAGCAGGCTGATGTTGTCCAGCGGCGGGACGCTGGCGGTGCCGAGGAAAGGCGGGCGTCCTCCGTCGACCGGACGGTCGAGCCAGAGCCGCCGGACGAGGAAGGGCGGGGCGGTGCGCAGTTCACCGATCGCGCGCCGCCAGGACTCCGTCGCTAGGTCCGGGGATGTGGTGACGAGGTCGCGCAGCCCGGTGATGTCGCAGGCGAGCACCACCCCGTCGAAACCCTCGGTGCGGCCACCGGTCTCGAGTTCGAAACCGTCCGGCGTCCGGCCGAGGGCGGTGACCGCCGTGCCGGTACGGATGTCGACGCGGCGCGCGGCGAGATAGCTCGCGAGCGGATCCCAGAGTGCCTGCGGGAACGGCTCGGTCGGCACGTCGAAGACGAGTCCTTCGCTGGAGCCGAGGAAATAGAGATGGAACATGGCCGCCAATTCCGCGGCGGACAGGTCCCGCGGGTCGGCGAAGAAGCTGCGTGAGAACACCTCGAACGCGAGATGCCGTGCGGCCGCTGGGAAGTTGATCGCTTCGAGGAAGGTCGCGGCGTCGGTGTGATCGAGCCGGTGATAGGTCTCGGGCACGCTGACCGTGGCGAGCGGCAACGCCTCGCGCCCGCTGAGCCGCAAGAGGTCCCTGGGGGTGAAAGTCGGACTCCGCAAGGCGAAGACCACCGCGTTCCAGATCGGTGTGCGGGGGAGCCCGGCGAAGGTGTCGATGCGGCCGTGCGCGTCCAGCAGTGGATAGTCGGAGAGCGGGGTGAGCCGCTCCAAATGCGGATCCGTGCGGGTCAGCAAGGTGCGCAGGTTGTAGTACTGGCGGAAGAAGGCGTGGAAGCCCCGGCTCATCGTCACCGGAGTGCCGTCCGGCAGCCGCTCCCGCCAGCCGCCGACCCGCCCCCCGAGATGATCTTCTCCTTCGAAGACGGTGACGGTGACGCCGCGTTCGGCCAGTCCGGTCGCCGCGGTGAGCCCGGCGATGCCGCCGCCCACGACTGCCACCGTGGGGCGCGCGCCGAGCTGCCCGGCGTCGGCGAGGCCGCGCGGTGCCGGATGGGTGACCAGGCGGCGGTCCAGGGGAGAGGTCACGGAGTCTCCTGGGGAGCGGTGCCGACGACGGTGTGCACGATGTCGCGTTGCCAGCCGGGAACGGTGGCGGTGTGGACGTCGGTGAAGCCGGCGTCGGTGAGGCGCTGGGCGAGAGCACCGATTCCGTCGAACTCGGCGACGCTGCGGCGAAGATGGCGGTAGAGCGTCGCGTCGCCGGTGACGATCTTCCCGAGAGGGATGATCACGGCCGCGCAGACCGCGTTCCAGACCCAGCGGGCTCGCCGGGAGTCCCGGACCGAGTATTCGTGCACGGCGATCCGGCCGCCCGGGCGCAGCAGGCCACGCAGGCGGCGCAACCCGCTCGTGGGGTCGGCGAGGTTGCGCACGAGATAGGCCGCCAGGATCGCGTCGAACGGACCCTCCACCCCCGCCAGCTCTTCCGCCGGTGTGTGGACGAACTCGACCCCTTCGGGCCAGGTCTTGTCCCGGGCTCGCGCCAGCATTTCGCGGGAGGCGTCGAACGCCGTGATCCTCGCTCCGGGCGCCGTCGCGACGAGCGCGGCGGTGGACGCGCCGGTGCCGCAGCCCGCGTCGAGCAAGCGCAGGTGTTTTCCGTCGTACGGCAGGTCGAGCCGCTGGGCGGACAGCAACAGATGCCGGTGATAGCCGGGATTCGCCCTCACCAGACGGTCGTAGAAGCGGGCTTCGGTGTCGAAGGCCGACGGCACGGTGCCGCGCGGCAGGCCGTCTCGTGCCAGAGCGTTCACCGCGCCTCCTCCCGTGGCCGGGACCGTTCCCACAGCAGCAACACGGCGGTCACCAGCGCATAGCCGAAGAAGAAGTCCTCGACCGGGATGTCCCAGGGGAAGCGCCAGCCGGTGACGTGCTCGGGCGCGTAGAGGACGATCGGCGCGGACAACTTCGTCAGCCAGCCGTCGACGGGGATCTGGAAGCCGAAGACGATGGCCATCGTGATCCAGTAGGCGGGTTTCCGGAACAGCCCGGTCTTCAGCACGACGACCTCGGTGAGCACGACCACGACCACCGCGACGACGGCCGGAACGGTGTAACCCCAGGGGATCACCGGCGGACCGCCCGTTCGCCGCGGCGCCGGACCGCGGTGAGCGAAAGCTGGACCATCTCGTAGGTGAGCAGGCCGCAGATCGGGATGACGACGAAGAACAGGATCTCCTCCAGCGGGATGGCGAACGGGGCGTGGACGCCGGTCATGAATTCCGGTGCGTAGCCCCAGACCCCGGCGGCGATCGCCAGCGCGTCCCAGACCAGGAAGACCAGCGCCACCGGGAGCAGGGCGCGGGCGAGCCGTTTCGGTTGCCGGTAGACACGGGCGCCCGCCATTTCCAGCGGCAGGGTCACCAGGACACAGGCCGCGAGGACGATCAGGTACTCGAATTTGCCCACTCAGCTCACCGCCGCGGGGGGAGCGGGCGCCGGATGCCGTCTGCGGGCCCACTGGGAACGAGCGAGTGCGCCGCAGGCGACCCCGAGCCGGCGTCGGCGCGTCACCTTCGCCCGGCGGGCGAACACGTCGTGGCCCGCGTCCTCGATCCGGTCGAGGATCTCCCCGTAGAGGGTCGCGGCGGTGGCGACACAAGGACGCGAGACCGGATGCAGCATCGCGATTCCCGGCCGTGCCTCGGCGTAGATCCGCCGGGTGACCGCGATCTGGTCCCTGATCGCCGCCCGTACCGGTGCGTCGGCCCGGCCGTGCTCGGCGCACCAGGCCAGCCGTTCCCGGTCGACGTCGTGGGCCTTGAGCTCGTCCGCGGGCAGGTAGACCCGTCCTCGCGCGAAATCCTCGGCGACGTCGCGGAGGAAGTTGGTCAGCTGAAACGCCTTGCCCAGCGCGGCCGCTCGCGGGGCGGCCACCTCGCGGTGGGTCACCGCGCCGAGGATCGGCAGCACCTGCAGGCCGATCACCTCGGCCGAGCCGTGCACGTAGACGTCGAGGTCGTCTCGCGTGGCGTAGTCGGTGACGCTCAGATCCATCCGCATCGACGTGAAGAAGGCGCGGAAGAGGTGTTCTTCGAGCTCGTATCTGGCCGCCGTGTCGATCACCGCCGTGAGCAAGGGATCCTCGCTCGTGCCCGAGGCCAGATCGGCGAGGAAGCGACCCTCCACTTCGGACAGTCGCGCGGCCAGTGACCGCGGCGTGGCACCGGGATCCGGTTCGTCGACGATGTCGTCCAGCCATCGGGCGAAACCGTAGAGCGCGTGGACCGCGGGCCGCTGCGGCGCGGTCAGCATGCGGGTCGCCAGGAAATACGTGCGCCCGTGCCGGGCGTTGAGGCCGCGGCACCAGGTATAGGCGGCACGAAGGTGCGGATCGCGGATGCCGGCGGCGTCGAGTTCGCGCTTGGTCATCGATTCGCCTCCGCGCCGCGCATCGGTGTCCCGGTGATCCGGTCGGCGGCCAGCCTGCCGGAGATCAGCACGGTCGGGACTCCGACGCCGGGCACCGTCCCGCCGCCGGCGAGGACGACGTTTTCGGTACCGCGCGGGAAGTTCCGAGGGCGGAACGGTCCGGTTTGGCCGAACGAGTGCGCGTATCCGAAGGGTGTCCCGGCCACCAGGCCGCGGTCCGCCCAATCGGCGGGACTGATCACCTCGGTGAATTCGGGTTCGAAATCCGGCAGCAAGCGTTCACGGGCCACGGAAAGGATCTCCTCGGCGTACGGGCCCGCATCGGCGGTCCAGTCCGCCGGGCCACGATCGAGATTCGGTACCGGCGCGAGAATCGAGAAGAGCTGCCGCCCCGGCGGGGCGAGCCCCGGATCGGTCGCGGTGGGCCGGGTGATCAGCAGGGACGGATCGGTCATGCGGCGCCCGGTGGAGATGAGCTCGTCGAAGGTGGAAGCCCAGCCCTCTCCGAAGGAAATCGTGTGGTGACCGATGCCGGAGTGCTCACCCGGGCCTCCGGTGTGCAGGATCAGCGCGGACGGCGCGGGCCGCAGCGGGACGGGCCGCTTCGGGTGCCGGCCGAGGAGCCGATAGCTCTCGGGCGGCTCGGTCGTCAGCACGACGGCGTCACACGGGTGGCGTTCGCCGCCGGCGGTGCGGACCGCGCGGATCCGGTCGCCGTCCCGTTCGAGCGCGTTCACGGGGTCGCCGTAGTGGAAGGCGACCCCGTTCGCCGCCGCGACGCGGGCGAGGGCCTGGGGAAGCGCCGCGACACCTCCGGGCGGGAAATACACGCCACCGACGGTGTCCATGTAGGAGATGACCGCGTAGAGCGCCAGTGCCCGCATCGGCGACTCGCCCGCGTAGAGGGCCTGGAAGGTGAACACCCGCTTCAGCCGCTCGTCCGACAGGAACGAGCCGATCTTGGGATCCAGCCGCCGGAAACCGCCGAGCGCCACCAGCCGCGCCAGCTCCGGACGGAGCATCCCCAGCGGCGAGTCGATGTTCGAGTCGATGAACCGGGAGAACTCGGTGCGATACAGGCGAGTCAGCCATTCGCGGAGCCGGACGTAACCCGCGGCCTCCGCCGGGCCCGCGAACTCGCGGACCGCGTCCGTCATCGCCGCGGCGTCCGTGTGCACGGGCAGCGTGCTGCCGTCGGCGAACTGCGCCACGTACGCCGGGTCGAGCCGGGTCAGCGGCAATTCCTCGCTCAGTTCGGCACCGACGGCGCCGAAGGTGTCCCGCAGGATCGAAGGCATGGTGAGCACCGTGGGCCCGGTGTCGAGCAGATAGCCTTTCCGCTCGACGCGTCCCGCGCGGCCACCCGGCCCGGGGTCGCGTTCGAGCACGGTGACCGCGCGGCCCCGGCCCGCCAAGTGCAGCGCCGCCGCGAGTCCCGAGAGCCCCGCTCCCACCACGACGACCCGGTTCGTGGGACCAGGGACCGTTTTCATTGGTCGCGCTCCGTGCATTTGGTGGCCAGGACGGCCAGTGAATCCGCGGCGTGCCGGGGGAACACGGCCGGGTCGATCACGGCCTGGGCCTTCTCGGCCCGTTCACGGATGAGTTCGCCGAGGCGGTCCCGCGCCCCGGTCGCGGTGATCAGGGCGCGGCAGCGGGCCACGGCTTCGTCGTCCACCGTCGACCTCGCGAGCAGTTCGCCGAGTTCCGCGCGCTGCCGCCGGTCGGCCATCTCGGCGGCGAGCACCACGACACTGGACGCCTTGCGATCACGGAGGTCCTGGCCCGCGGGCTTGCCGGTGACCGCCGGATCGCCGAAGACGCCGAGCAGATCGTCCCGGAACTGGAACGCCTCGCCGACCAGGCCGCCGTATTCAGCGAGGGCGGCCAGGACGTCCGGCCCGCACCCCGCCAGCGCGGCACCGAATTCGAGCGGCCTGCGGACGGTGTAGTTGCCGGACTTCCGGCGCAGGACGTCGAGCAGTGTCTCCCAGTCCGGGAGCGTCCTGGCATCGTTCACTAGATCGGCGAGCTGCCCGACGGCCAGTTCCGCGCGCATGAGGTCGTATCGCGGCCAGCCGCGGGCCAGTGCCGCCGCGTCGAGGCCGGATTCCCGGAGCATCCGCTCCGACCAGACCAGGAAGAGATCACCGGACAGGGTCGCCGCGGATTCCCCGAAGCGGTCGGCGGATCCGCTCCAGCCCTGTTCGGTGTGCCAGCGCGCGAACCGGACGTGCAGCGCGGGGCGGCCGCGGCGCAGCGGTGAGCCGTCCATGACGTCGTCCTGCGCCAGCGCGAAACAGTGGAGCAGTTCCAAACTCGCCGCGGCCCGCAAGGCCGCGTCCGATTCCGGTCCGCCGCATCGCCAGCCCACATAGGCGAACATCGGGCGAAGGAATTTCCCGCCCGCGAGGAACTCCGGGATGGCGGTCTCGGCGAGTTCCCCCTCGCCGTGGCCGGCGAAATATTCGGCGGCCCGTGCCTCGACGAAACCGTACGCCTCGGCGAGGCAACGTCGGCCCAGGGAGTCCAGCCAGGCGGCAGGCGCCTCTTCCGCCATGATCGACGCCATCCGACCGTCCCTTCCGCCATCCGATGATTCGATTCGCAACCGTTTCATTGCGGGTGTACCTTGTCTACTGGATCGGGTGACACCCTCGCAACTCGGGCGGAATCCTTCGGTAGGCGCCAGAAGCCGGGGTTCCCCCGAGTCGAAGGCTCAAACCCGGACCGCTCACGAATCGAAGATGACCGCCCAGCAACGGAGGTGGCCGGGACCTCGCCACCCTCCGGGAATCCGGCGCCCCTCCCCAGAGCCGGGTTCCGGACGCCCGGCGGTGCCTGGCGGCTCGGTCCCCTCCCGGCCGCCCTCGGTACCGCCGGGCGTTCGTTCCTCAGTGGACGCCATACGTACCGTGTTCGAGGTTCGACCGACGGTGAGCACGTAAGCTCGGGCACCGGATGTCTTCGTGCGAAACGTGGTACTGAATGGAAGTCGACGAGGAGAACGGCCTTCGGCCCACGGGTTCGTGGACGCCCGGCAAGGTCGCCGAAGTGCTGGGCATCTCGCCGGTCACGCTCCGGACGTGGGCGACGCGGTACGGCGTGGGGCCTTCCCTGAGGGCCGACGGGCGTCATCGCCGGTACTCGGACGCGGACGTCCGCAGGCTCCAGCACATGCAGCGGCTGATCGACCGCGGGATCCGTGCCCGTGAGGCCGCCGCGGCCGCGTTCTCCGGCGCCGCCGGCGCGCTCCCCGAAGTCCCGGCCGACCGGCGGGTGGACGAACTGGAACGGGCCGCGGAAGAACTGGAGTTCGCCTCCATCGCGGCGTTGCTCGACGAAACGCTGGACTCGCTCGGCGCGGCGGCGACGTGGACCGACGTGCTCCTTCCCATCCTGCGGAACCTCGGCGGCCGCTGGCAGCGAGGCGACGTCTGCTTCGAATCGGAATGGGCGCTCACCACCGAGGTCTCCCTGGCGCTGCAGCGCTACGTCGCCCGATTCGCCACGGCACCTTCGGAACGCGGCGCGCTCCTCTCCTGCTGTCCGGACGAACGGCACAGCCTGCCGGTCGAGATCCTTCGCGCGTCGATGGTCGAGATCGGTATCCCCGCGGTCTACCTCGGTCAGATGGTCCCCGCGGAGACCGTCGCCGGCATGGCCTCGAAACTGGATCCGGTGCTGATCGTGCTCTGGTCGATGTCCGTCACCACGGTCGACGACCTGCTCCGTCGTCGTCTCCGGCAGCAGGGTTTCGAGGTCGTCGTCGCGGGTCCCGGCTGGGAAGGACTCGATGTGCAGGGCACCCCGTGGGTCAACGATCTCGCCGGCGCGCTGGAGGTCGCCGCTGAGCGGCTGAAGTCCTGAACCGTTGCGAGATCGCTCCAAGTGCCAGAGGATGGTTCCGTCGGATATCGCGGGACGGGAGAGTCTGTGGTGGATCTCAGGCGGCAGGTGCTCGAGCGGTGGCCGGCGAACTGGCCGGTCCAGCCCTTCCGGGAACCGGCCTGGGCGCGGCAGGAACCGACGTACCGGGAATGCGCTCCCGCGCTGATCGACGCCGCGGTCAAACGCGCCGACGCCCGGGTGGCGGGCAACTGGTTCGTCGTCGCGGCGAGCCGTGAGATCCGTGCGGACAAGCCACTCGGCCTGCGGGCGGGCGGCAGGGAACTGGTCGCCTGGCGCGGTCCGGACGGTGCCCTGACCATCGGACCCGGTGCCTGTCCTCATCTGGGCGCTCCGCTGGCGGAGGCGCGTGTCCATTGTGGAGAGTTGGTCTGCCGATGGCACGGCCTGCGGGTCGGGTCGGATAGGCCGGGCTGGACGCCATTGCCGTCCTATGACGACGGCGTGCTCGCCTGGGTCCGTCTCGATCGCTTCGGCGGTGAGGCGCCGACGGATCGGCCTGTCGTGCCGGAGCGTCCACAAGGCGACCTCGCGGTCGACGCGGTCGCGACGCTGACGGGGATCTGTGAACCGATGGACGTCGTCGCGAACCGGCTCGACCCCTGGCACGGCGCCTGGTTCCACCCGTATTCGTTCACGCGGCTGCGGGTTGTCTCGGCGCCGCAAGGCAACGAGGTCTCCGACGCGGACGACAAGTTCGTGGTCGAAGTGACCTTCCGGCTCGCCGGGAAGCTGGGCGTGCCGGTGATCGCCGAATTCACCTGTCCCGAGCCCCGGACCGTCCTGATGACCATCGTCGAAGGCGAGGGCACCGGAAGTGTGGTGGAGACGCATGCCACCCCGCTCGGAACCGGCCCGGACGGCCGTCCGCGCACCGCCGTGATCGAGGCGACGATCGCGACTTCCGATCGTCCTGGGTTCGCGAAGGCCGCCCGGATCGCCCCGGCACTGCGGCCCTTGATGCGGCGGGCGTCCGCGCGTCTGTGGCGGGACGATCTCGCCTACGCGGAACGCCGCTATGCCTTGCGAGCAGGACACGTCTGAGCTCGCGTCCACCGTGACACCGAGGAGCGTTTCCGATGCCTGTGCACGAAACCGAAGTCGTGGTCATCGGTGCCGGACTCGCCGGTCTCTCGGCCGCGCTGCACCTCCACCGCGCCGGCGTCGTCTGTACCGTCCTGGAGGCAGGGGACGAGGTCGGTGGCCGCGTGCGGACCGATGTCGTCGACGGCTTCCGGCTGGACCGCGGCTTCCAGATCCTCAATCCCGCGTACCCCGCGATCCAGCGTTTGGTGGACGTCGACGCGTTGCGGCTGGGCAGGTTCTGGCGCGCGGTCCGGGTGGCCGACGACGACCGGCTCAGCCTCCTCGGGAACCCGCTCGACACACCCAAGGCGCTGCGGGACGTCGCGGCAAGGCGCTATCTGTCGGCGAAGGACCTCGCCGCGCTCGGTACCTTCACCGCGCGGGCGGCGGGCGGTCCGGCGCGGTCGATCGTCCAGGGACGCGACGGCACGACCGCCGACGAACTGCGTGACGCGGGATTGTCGGACCGCGCGGTGGAAACGGTGCTCCGCCCGTTCCTGTCCGGCGTCTTCCTGGAGGCCGGTTTGAGCACCTCCTCGCGGTTCTTCCGGCTCGTCTGGCGCAGCTTCCTGCGGTCCGCGCCGTCGTTGCCGTCGCTGGGCATGGGGGAGCTGCCCCGGCAACTCGCCCGGCTGCTGCCCGTTTCCGCGGTGCGGACCGGTACACGTGTCGAGCGAGTCGGAGACGGTGAGGTACGCACCGCCGGCGGAGACGTCTGGACCGCGCGCGCCGTCGTCGTCGCCACGGACGGCACCACCGCCGCGAGCCTGGTCGACGGCGTCCCCGAACCGCGGTGGAACAGCGTCACGACTTGGTATTTCGCGCCACCACGGTCACCGTTGCGAGAGCCGGTCATCGTGGTCGACGCCCGCGGCGGCCCGATCATCAACACCTCGGTCGTCAGCGAAGTCTGCCCGGCCTACGCCCCGAAAGGCGCGGCACTCGTCAGCGTCTCGGCGCTCACGCCGCTCGGGGAATCGGAAGTGCGGCGGGAACTGAGCCGGATGTACCGTGTGGACGCTTCGCGCTGGCCGTTGGTGGGGCGCTACGAGATCCCCCGCGCGCTCCCTGCCATGTCGCCGCCGCACGACGTTCGCGGCGAGATCCGGTTCGGCGAAAGGCTTTACGTCTGCGGGGATCACCGCGACACCAGTTCGCTGCAGGGCGCGCTCGCCTCCGGTGGTCGGACCGCTCGCGCGGTGCTACGGGACCTGTGAGGCGACTTCCCGGATCGCGTCCGACAGCCGCGGATACACCGGCACCCGCACGTCGAGGCCGAAGAGCCGCAAGATCCTGAGGTCCGTCGGCGACGAAGTGACCAACGCCAGCCGTCGGCGCTCGCGACCGGCACGGGTGACGGCGGCCTCCAGCACCTCTAGCCCCGCCACGCCGAGGAAGGTCACCCTGGACAGATCGATCACCGTGCGATCGGGGAGGTTCCCGTCCAGCTGCCGGTGCAGCAGTGGGGTCGTGGTCGCGTCCAGTTCGCCGGTCACGGTGAGGATCAGCAGGCCGGTGGTGTGCTCGTGCCTCAGTACGGGGGCAGGCGTTTTTCGGTGTGGTGATGACATGGAGGTCTCCTCGGAAAGCGGTATGACGCGCGCTCCGAGTGCCCGCGGCAGCACGTCGCCGGGCGCACCCGGGCTTCGGCCAGACGGTGCGAGGCCGGGCAAGGTCACCGAACACGCGAAGCTGCGAGTTGAACCTCACGTGGTATCACCGTACGTCGCCGGAGCCGCCTCCGCAGTCTGCGGGATAAGGAAATCCGACGCGATGAATCGGTCTCGAATCGGTTTGCGACGGGTGGTGGCGGGTAAGCCGATCGTGATGGCCGCGCACGTGTGCTCCGGGAAGATCCGGGGTAACCGGCCACTGATTCATCCGGATCATGGGAAAGGGAATCGACATGAGCCTGAACGACGACGACATCTCCACCACCTCGGGCGAGGACCGGGAAGGACCGGCCGACGCCGGTGCCGGCCAGGGGACTCCCGGCGAGCACGACGGCGGGGCCGACGGTGGCGCCGAGGGGCCTGCCGATTCCGGCGCCGGCGAAGGCACCGCGGGCCAGCACGACGGCGGAGCCGACGGCGGCGCGGACAGTGGCGCGAGCTGAGCTGAGCGAGCCGTCCACCGGTACCGGGGAAAGCGTCCCGGTACCAGTGGACGGCCACGCGCCGCCAAGTGTCCTGTCGCGTCTGGTCGGTTCCGCCGTGGAGGAGTTCGCCACCCGGCACTGGGGCAGGGAACCGTTGCTGCGGCGAACCGGCGGCGACTTCGGTGATCTGCTCGATCTGGACGGCGTCGACGAAATGCTGTCCCGCCGTGGGTTGCGGACGCCGTTCCTGCGGCTGGCCCGCGACGGGGCGGTGGTCGATTCCCGTTCGTTCACCGGTGGAGCCGGTGTCGGCGCGGAAATCGGCGATCAGGTCCGTGACGACCAGGTCGCCGCCCTGTTCGCCGAAGGCAGCACCATCGTGCTCCAGGGGCTGCACCGCATCTGGCCTGCCATCATCGGCTTCACCACGCGCCTGACCGGCGAGCTCGGCCATCCCGCGCAGGTCAACGCCTACATCACCCCGCCGTCGTCGCAGGGCTTCTCGGCGCACTACGACGTGCACGACGTCTTCGTGCTTCAGCTGGCGGGCCGCAAGCGATGGAAGGTGCACGCGCCCGTCCACCCGGCGCCCCTGCGTGACCAGCCGTGGGGTGAGCACGCCGGCGCCGTCGCCAGGCGGGCCCGTGACGATGCTCCGGTCATCGACGAAGTCCTCGAGCCCGGAGACGTGCTGTATCTGCCCCGCGGCTGGCTGCATTCGGCCACGGCGCTGGGTGACGTCTCCGCGCATTTGACCGTCGGCGTCCACGTGATCACCGCCTTCGCCTTGGTGGAAGCGCTCACCGCACTCGCCGGTTCCGAGGAACGGCTGCGCACGTCGCTCCCGCTGGGGATCGACGTCGCGGACCCGAGTCGGCTGGAAGCCCATGTCGAGTCCGTCCGGGAAGACCTGATCGCCGCCCTGCGGGCGGTGCCCGGCGACGCCATCGCCCGGCACGTCCGGGACAGGACATGGCACGGAAATCGTCCGGAACCGCTGGCGCCGGTCGCCACGGCCAGGTTCGTACTGGGCCTCGGCGACGGGGATTCGGTGCGGCGTCGCGACGGCTTGCGCTTCCGTATCGGTGACCCAGCGGACGGCCGGATCGTTCTCGAACTCCCCGATCGCCGCCTCTCGTTGCCTGCCTCCACCTCGACCGCCTTGACGGCGCTGCTGGACGGAAGGACGTGGCGGCTGGGAGAGATCCCGGGAATGGACCGGGCCGATCAGCTCGTACTCGTGCGCCGCCTGCTCCGGGAAGGCGTGCTGATGGCCTCGACCGCATGACCGCGGCGCGGCGGTGCGCGGAACTGGCCGAAGCCGCGGGCGATCCCGGAGAAGGAACGGCCCCGCCCGCGGAGCACTGGCTCCTGATCGAGCATCCGGGCCCGTGGGGCCGGTTCGCGCTCAAGGAGTCCGGGATCGATCCGGCGGCGGTCGCCCAGCTCGGTTCGTGGGCGGCGCGGGCCGGCGGCCGGATCGCTCTGATCCGCCGGGTCGCCCGGCGTCCGTCCACTCGCGACCGCCCCTTCCGCTGGTTCCGGGTCGACGCCCGCCCCGGCCACGAGCAGATCCGGACCGGGGAATTCACCGACGCCGCGGAACTCTCCCGCGTCACCTCCGCGGCGGGGAGCGTGTGGCCCGAACCTCTCGCGCTGGTGTGCGTCCACGGCAGACACGACACCTGCTGCGCGGTACGCGGCCGTTCGCTCGCGACCGCGCTGGCGGCGGAGTTCCCCGGGGCCACCTGGGAATGCAGCCACCTCGGCGGCTGCCGCTTCGCTCCCTCGATGGTGGTGCTGCCACACGGTTTCACCTTCGGCGGCCTGCATCCGGACGACGCGATCGGTCTCTTCCGCCAGTACCTGGACGGCATCCTCGACCCCAGGTTCCTGCGCGGCCGTTCCTCGTACCCGCCGATCGTCCAAGCGGCTCACCACCACGCCCGCGCCGCCACGGGCGCTCCCGGGATCGACGATCTCCGGCTGACGAAGACCACGCGTGCCGGTGATACCTGGAAGGTGGTCTTCGCCGAACCAGACTGCACCGTGTATCTGCGCGAAGACCGGATCCCGGCGGGCAGGCGGCTCACGTGCGCGTCCGAGCCCGTGCGGACGTTGAGGGTGTTCGAATTGGTGGATCTCCGGTACTGACCGGGTGCCGCCAGGAAGGTGGGGGAACCCATGGGGGAGCAGTGGCGATCGTTCGCCGTCGGGATCGTCACGTCGGCAGGGTGGATGCTGGTCGCCCTGTTCGTGATCAGGCCGCTGGTCCCGGCGAACGTTCTCGGGATCACGATCCTGATCGTGACCGTACTGGGTGTCCTCGCGGTTCCGCTGATCGTCCGGCTCAGCGCCGTTTCGCGCGGGAGCCGCGGGGTATCCGGCCGCATGACCGAATACCGGCACACCGCGACCATCGAGATGCCCGCCGCGGACCTGTTCGCCTACCTGCGAGAGCCGCGGAACCTGCCCCGCTACTTCCCTCAGATGACTCGGGCCGAGCCTGAAGGCGGCGAGGCCGTGCACGTCGAAGCCGACGTCGACGGCGAGCACGTGGAAGGCGAGGCGTGGCTGAAGGTCGACGAGGCCAACCGTTCGCTGCGCTGGGGAGCCCAAGGGCCGCATGACTATCAGGGGGAATTGTCGATCGAAGACTCCGGTCCCGCGGCGTCTCGCCTCACGGTGACACTGCACAGCGTCCGGGACGCGGATGACGAGGCGGTACAGCGCGGGCTCGAGGAGACCGTCGCCGCGCTGGCGCACACCGTGACCGCGGATTCCGATGTGGACGCCGCCGAAAAAGAGGGAGGCTGGGCGGGAAACCGGGATTCGTGACGGCCTCCGGTGCGGAACGGCCGCGACCCTGATCCGGGTCGCGGCCGTCATCGCGCTTGCTCCTCACGAAGCGTTGTCTTCGATCAGTAGGGTCGGACGGTCCACCGCTGGTGCGCCTGACCGCTGTCCACCTGCTGGACGACGGCGGTGGCGTTGGGGTCCGCGCCACCCGCGGCTTCGACGATCTTCGCCGAATGCACGCTGCGCAGGGCGACCGAGCCGTCCGCGGTGGTGGTGAACTCCCACTGCTGCGTCGACCCGTTGTGGCACTGGTACTGGACGATCGAGTTGCCGTTGTGCAGTTCGCCGTACCGCAGGTCGAGGCACTTCCCCGAGTGGCGGTTCTTCAGGACGTAGACGTTGTTGCCGAGATGGGTCACGTCCCAAAGCTGCTTGACGCCACCGACGCAGTCCCAGAGCTCCATGCCGGCGAGGTCGTTCAACGCGCCTTCCCCGATGAGACCGGCCGTCTGGATGCAGCGGCCCGACTTGGCTCCCCTGAGGTCGACCGTCTTGTGGGGGACCGCCGCGACCCGGTAGGCGATGGTCGAGCCGGTCTCACTGCTCCAGTCGATCCGGCCGTTCTGGAAGACGTTGCGCCTGCCCATCGGGAGGCCGGTCTCGTCGGACTTCGGGTAGCCCAGGTACGACCGCTCGGCCCCCATCGACTTGTACTTCGCGCTGATGCTCCCGTAGACCAGGCGTGCGCCGGTGCTGGGGTGCCAGTAGATCGAGCCCGAGCCGGTGGCGAAGTCGGCGACCTTGCCCACACCGTCCGAAGTGGACCGGATATCGCCCGTCGGATGCCCGAGGGGCCCGGTCTCGTAACCGTGCTCGGCGAACTTGCGGTGGATGTCACCGTTGATCGCGACGGTTCCGTTGCGGGTGATGTAGACCGAGCCCGACGTGAAGCGCTGCATGGGGCTGGCGTCGGGGCCGTAGGTGCCGGCGTCCGCCAGGGGATAACCCATGCCCGCCTCGAAGCCCATGGCGGCGAACTTCCGGTGGAGCTCACCCTTGACCTGCCGGATCGCGCTACCGGGCACGTAGTAGATGGTGCCCGCGACGAACCGGTTGTAGCGGACGTTCGTGCCACTGACGGTGCCCTCGTCGGAGAGCGGGTAGCCGTAGGGACCCGTTTCCCCGCCCGAATTCGCCCAGATCTCCCCGATCAGGCCGAAGACGATGTGGACTCCCGTCGACGCGCTCCACATGATGTGGAGGTTCGGCCCGCCCATCGTGGGTTTGACGACCCGCAGGACCTGGCCGTTGCCGTCCTTGGTGGGCACCTGGTCGGTCATCGCGCCGCCGACGCCGGCGGGCCCGCCGAGCGCCAGGAGTTTGTCGAGGACCGGGCCGTTGTAGACCGCCTGCACCGCGAAGCGCTGAGTGGTCCCGTCGTTGCCGGCGGTGAGGTAGAGCCTGCCCCGTTCGTACAACCGGTGGCCGAGGCCGACCCCGTTGGAAGTCCCTTCGGGAACGAAGTCGCCGACGGGCTTGCCGAGCTTGTCGCGCAGCGGCTGCTCGGCGGCGTAGCGCCGGTCGATCGGGTGCGGGGCCAGCGGAGCCTCGGCGTGCCACTTCGTCGCGATCGCGTAGTTGTCGTCATCGATCGCGCCGGTGACGAACAGGTACTTGGCGGAACTGCGCGAAGGGCGGATGGAGACGCTGGAGGCATCGCCCCGCACGCACCAGGTCGCGTCACCCTTGAAGGCGTTGGAGCCGTCGGTCGGGTCGACGTAGGCCCGCACACGTTGCGACTGCGGGGGGATCATCGCCGTGTTCGCCGCGGAAGACGCTCCCGAACGCCAGCGCAGGTAGTGGTTGGGGCGGCTGACCGACTGGAACGAGAAGCACTCGGGATTGCTCAGCCCCGGCTCGATCCTCCACCGCGCCTCCGGACGGTCGCCCGGCTGCCACTGTTCGAGCACCACGTCGCCGTTGCGATCGGTGAGGTAGACGTCGACACCGCTGTACGCGTCGACCCGCAAGGTCTGGACCAGGTTCTCGTACTGTCCGGTGCGAAGGAACTTCTCGCGGTCGCTGCGCTTGGCGGCGAGTGCAGCGTCCGCGGCGGCGACCAGCGCCGGCCGGATCAGCTGGTTCGCCGCGCGCGTGCGCAGTTCGGTGATCAGGCGGATGTACTCCTGGTCGCGCTTGGCGAGCTCGTTGACGATGTCCCGCAGGTGCGCTTCTTCGGCGCCCTGGTTGATGAAGAAGGCCCAGTCGGCGGGGTCGAGGCTGCCAACGGCGTCTTCGGCGGCGCCGTGGACCTCGGTGTCGCGGGGCACCGACTTCCAGATTTCGACGACGAAATCCCGGTCCTTCAGGTTGATCAGGTACTCCAGCCGCGCCGGGGGCACCGATCCCAGCGTGTGCGACACGGCGTTCGCCTTGGCGGCCTTCGCCCGTTCAGCGGCCTTCGCCGCTTCGTCCTTGGTGGCGTCGTCCTGGATGACGCGGTCCACGTCCTTCTTGTGCTCGGCGAAGAGCACGACGGTCAGGAAGCGCCACTGATCGTCCGCGGTACCCCGCAGCGCCGTGCGGGCGGCCTCCTTGACGGCCATGTCCTTGTAGCCGTCGGCGTTGAGTTCCAAGTGGACGATGAAGTCGAAGATCGACTTCGCCAGGACGGTGTTGTCCACCGGGATGCTGAGGGTCGAGGCGGCCAGCGCCTTGGCGGCGCGTTCCTGTTCCTGCTGCTGACGGCGGTCGGTGACGATCTTCTCGTCTTCCCGGTGCGCGTCGTGGATCCCGACCTTGATCCACTGCGTGGACGCCGCCTCGCCGTCGGCGGCGAGCGCGGCGATGGCCGTCTCCTTGAGCTTCTGGTGCTCGGGTTCGAGCGGATGCTGCTTGTCGATGTCGTCGGCCGCGTAGTACATCGCGGCGACGAAGCCCCGGTCGCTGAGGACCAGGAGATCGGGCCCGGCCACGATCTTCAGGACGGCGGCGGCATTGCCCTTGTCGATGTCCGTGGACTGCGCGGCGGCCGCCGGCGCGGACGGCGGGGCGGCGAAGGCCGTGACGGGTGCCGCGACGCCCGCCGTCGTCGCGACGATCGCGGTGGCGATGATCAATCTCTTGAAAACCCCTCTTCGCCGTGCCGATGGCACGCCGGAGGGACCCCAGTATCCGTTCAAGACATCCTCTCCTTGGATGTAACGCGCGAGACCGTCATTCGGTCTCCATCGCGAGTTCGAATAGGAGACCAGTTAATGGCGAAAAAAAGACCGCGACTGTGATGTGGATCACGTCCTTTACGGGCGTTGTGTCCTTGTGCCATAGTCGTCCTCAGGCGTGCGCGAGCACGCAATTCTGGGGTCTGGGGTTCTGGGGATGAGACTTCGTGCACTGTTCGGCGCCCTCGTGGTGTCGATCATCGGGATCGGCGCAAATGTCGCTACGGCGAATGGAGTAACGGAAACGGCCATTGGTTCCAGTGTTCCCGGTATCGAGAATTCGATTTACTATCCGATCGTCCGCCAGAACGCGCTGTACCACTCGGAGGATCTGGTCAGGGTGGCGGCGTGGCAGGCGCTGCGATCGGACGAGGGCGAGCCGGCGCTGCGGGCGTTCGTCCGGACGGGGTTCTTCGAGGCCAGGAAGCGGGCCGAGGGGTACCACGCGCGGAACAAGGAGTTCGCGCGGCGGGTCATGACCAACTACAGCGCGCAGTATTCGCCGAACGTGCACGCCGAGGCCACGGCGGCGTACAAGGGCAGTGCCGCGCAGCAGGAACAGTTCTTCCGGACCGGTTTCGCGGCGGCGAAGGCGCTCGACGATGCCGCTCGCGAGGCCGATGAGCAGCACAAACAGCAGATTCTCGAGGAAGACCGCGCCTTCGTGCGGTTGCTGGCGGAATTCGATCCGGGTGAGCAGGTGCGCCTGGCCGCCCAGCACGCTTTGCGGGCCGGAGGTACGGACAGTCACCTTCGGGCCTTCTTCGCCTCCGAGTGGATGGCCGCGGCCGCGACGGATGTCGAGATCTACCGGATCCGCACGCAGGAGGCGGGTGTCCGCTTCTATGCCCTGATTCCGCAGCTGATCGCGGACGCGGAGGAAGCCGAGCGGGAGGCGCTCGCGGCCGAGGGTGCCGCGGCGGAGCAAGCCCGCGCGGTCGCCGCCCGGGCATGGGCCACGACCAGGGAAAAGGCCGACGAAGCCCGAGCGGTCTGGGAGAACGAAGCGCTGGCCTGCGCCGAGCAGGCCCGGTACTGGCGGACGGTGATCGACCGGGCCAACGCCAGTGTCGACCCGGTCTGGGGGATGATCGCCACCAGGGCGGACAAGAATCGGGCCGGCTGGGCCGCCGACGGAACGTTCGCCGACGGGCAGACCCAGTATTGGGCGAGTGTCGAAAAGCATGCGAAAGAGCATCTAGACCAAATGTCGCCCGCGGGCTGAGCTCGGCCGGGCAACTCTTTTCAAGCACTGAAGACCTTCTTCTTTCGATTAATTTCGAAAAGGGCTCCGGTGTGCTCGATTCAACGCCGAGACGGTTAATCGACGGCCGACGGGGCGGGGTGGCGGACAGCTGCACCCGTCCCGTTTTCTCCGGTGCCCGGAAACCATCCCGGGATTCTTCTCGTGCCTGATTCACGAAATCTTTCTGCTACTGGGGAGTGGTGTGCCATGAAAAGGAAGACGCGACGCGCCAGACGGGGGCCGCTCGCCTCCGGATGGTGCCGCGGCGCGGTCGTGCTGACCGTGACCACGGCCTTGGTCATCTCGGGTGCGGGGCTGGAACTCGCCGCCGCCGCGCCCGCCGTCCCGGTGGTGGGGGCCGCGCAGCACGCGCCCGCCACGTCACCGGCTCCGGCGACGCCGCCCGTCCCGGCGACGGCGACGAGTGATCCGGAAGAGGAGGCACTGCTCCGGCAGTTGCAGCTGGACCTGCTCGCCGACATCGCGGCGCTGGACGAGCACGAGGAAGTCCGTGTGGCGGCGCGGGAAGCCTTGAAGAAGGCCGAAGCCGGCGACGACGCGGCCATCACGACGTTCTTCGAGCGTGGGCATCAGGAAGCCAAGGCGCGGGCGGAACGCCGTAAGCAGGAAGCCGACGACCGCAACCGCGCGGTGATCCAGTCCCTCGCGGGCACCGGCGGCCCGGCGTTCAACGCCGCCGTCGACCGCGCGCTGCGGGGCAACGCCTACGACCGCGAGAACTTCCTGGCCTTCGGGCGGGACATCGCCACGGAACAGGACCGCCGTTCCGGCGCCTACGAGAAGGAGATCCGGGACCGGCGGCGCGCCCATGTGCAGATCGCCGCGGACCGGGGGACACCCGAGGTCTCCGCCGCCGCGAAGGCGGCGCTGGCCCAGGGCGACGCCGCGATCGAGGAATACCTCAAGACGGGGTACCTGGCCGCCGCCAAACGCGACGCGGACGCCCGTGAGACCCGGCTCGCCGAACTCGAACGACAGCGCAAGGAAGCCGAAGCGAATTCGGAACTGGCGCAACGGATCGCGCGGGTCATGCGGGCGCGGCAGAACCTGCTTTCCGCGCACGCGAGCGGCGTCCAGGCGCTGGAGCGGACCGCCAACGACATGACACTGGCGGCGAACGCGTCGCGGGAGGCCGCGCGGGCGCTGGCCGCCGATCAGGCGGGGAACAGCTATCACCCCGAGCTGTACCAGCGGGCGAAGGACGACGCCGCCCGGTTCGTCCGGGACGCGCGGACCGACGCCCAGCAGGCCCAGTCGGCGGCCGCGCTGGCGAGCGCCCAGGTGGACATCCTCGTGCAGAACCAGATGCCGCACGGCACCCAGTGGGCGAAGGTCGTCCAGGGCATGGCGGCCGCCGCGAACGCCGCGAAGCAGGCCGCCGAAACCGCGGTGCACGCGATCGACGCGATCGCCGCCGACGCCGCGGCCACCGACGCCGCGGAGAAGGCCAGGGCGCGGGAAGAGAACGCCCGCCGCTGGCGGGCCAACGCGCAGTCCCACGCCGACGCGGCGGAGCGCCTGGCCACGGCCGCCGGTGAACAGGCCGCGGCGGCTGCTCAAGCGGCGGCACAGGCACAGCAGGCGAAAACCGACGCGGAAACCGCGCTGCGGAACGCGAAGGCACACGCCGCCAAGGTCAAGCAGGCACGTGCGGACGCCGAGCGGGAACGCGATATCGCCGACGCCAAACGGCGTGAAGCCGAACAGTGGCGTGGTCAGGCCGCCCTCAAGAGGCAGGAGGCCGAGGCCAAACAGCGGGAAGCCGCGAGCGAGCGGGACAAGGCCAAACACGAGGCGGGTATCGCCCAGCAGAAGCGGCAGGAGGCCGAGTCACAGCAGCGGATCGCCTCCGAGAAGCGCGTCGCCGCCCAAGGACAGGAACAGATCGCCGCCGACGCCGCCAAGGAGGCCCGGCGTCAAGAACAGATCGCGGCGGGCATCGACCAGAACGCCGGTGTCGAGGAGAGCAAGGCCCATCAGGCCCGCGAGGACGCCGCACGGGTGCGGCAGTCGGCCGAGACGACCGCGAAGAAGGCCCAGGCGCTCGAACAACTCGCCGCGCGGGCGGAAGCGTCGTCGGAGATCCTCCAGGAGGAAAAGGAAAAGGTGCGGGCCGCGGCGACTCAGGCCCGGGCCGAGGCGAACACGGCGAGGGACGCCGCGCAGGCGGCCGACGGCCTCGCCACGCAGGCCGGGCAAGCGGCGGCGTCGGCTCGTGCGGCGGCGACGGAGTCACAGGCCGCCGCGGGCCGGTCGCGGGCGCACGCGGATCGAGCGCAGGCGGCGGCGTCGCAGGCGCGGGCGGCGGCCAGGGAAGCCGAAGTCGCGGCGGAGAAATCCCGGACGGCGGCGAACGAAGCGGAGGCCGCGGCAGCGCGCGCCAACGAGGCGGCGGCGCGCGCCGAGCGGGAAGCCTCCGCCGTCCACGCGGAGGCGATGAAGGCCCGTGCGTCGGCGGAGGAGGCGACGGCCGCGGAATCGCGTGCCGCCGAGAACGCCCGCAACGCGGCGAACCTGGCGCAGGAAGCCGCGGTGCACTCTGAGCAGGCGCTCACCGCCGCGCATCGCACCCAGGAGGAGGCCAACGCGGCCGCGGCGGAGGCCGCCACCGCGGCCACCCAGGCGGGGATCGCGACCCGTGCGGCGGTCGCGGCGGGACTGTCGGGGTCCGGGATCGCCGCCCCGGCCGACCAGGCGATCAACCTGGTCAGCCCGTTCACCGGCGACGACCTCGACGCGGACTTCGTGCTCATGGTGGCGAACCGGGCGAAGGACGTCGGCGACACCCAGGTCCGGGCCGCGCAGGCCGCCGCGGCCGATGCCGCCGCGCAGGCGAGCCGGGCCGCCGAGGCGGCCAGGAACGCCGGGCTCGAGGTGAAGCCGGCGTTCGAGGCCGCGGCGGCGGCCGCCACTTCGGCGGCCAACGCGGCGAATTCGGCGGCGGCGGCCCAGCAGTCCGCGGCCGCCGCGGCGGTGGCCGCGGCTGCGGCCAGGGCGGCATCGGCCGAGGCGGACGCCGTCGACGCCGAGGCACAGGCGGACGCCAAGGCCTCACGTGCGGCGGCCGACCAGGCGGCGGCCGATGCCGCCCTGGCGGGACGGGCGGCCGACCAGGCGGCGGCCGACGCCGTCGCGGCGAGGAAGGCCGCCGACGACGCGACCCGCGCGGCGAACGAAGCCACCGCCGCCGCCACCCGGGCCCAGCAGGACGCGGTCGCCGCCCAGCGAGCGGCGGAGCAGGCCCAGCGTGACGCGGACGCCGCCCGCGAGTCCGCGAACCGGGCCGCGGATTACGCCCGTGACGCCGATTCCGCGGCCACCAACGCGGAGAAGTACGCGAAGAACGTGGAGGACCGGGCGGCGAACGCGGCGGCGGACGCCAAGGCGATCCAGGACCAGCTGGCCGAGATGCAGGAATTGCTTCGCCAGGAGGAAGAAGCACGCGAACGCGCCGAGGCCGAACAGGCCATCACCGACGACAGCGAGGTCCCCGCGCTGACGCCGGAGGAAGAGGAACTGCTGCGCGCGGAGAAGGGGCAGGCGGGTGTCGACGAGTACAACCGCGCCCGCGCCGACGCGAACAAGGACCTCATGGGCCTCATCGTCGACGAAGGCGGCCAGGTCATCCTCGACCTGATCGGCTACACCGACGCGAAGCGGTGCTTCATGGAAGGCGACTTCATCTCCTGCGTGATGACCGTGATCAACGCGCTGCCGATCCTCAAGATCGCTTCGGTGCTGCGGAAGATCCCGGACGCGGTCGAGGCGACCGTGCGCATCGTGAAGGGCATCCGCACCTTCAAGGACGTGAAGATGCTCGGCCGCCGCATCACCGACAACCTGCGTGACCTGATCAGGCAGCTCAAGGGATGCAAGAACCCCGCCGCGGTGACGTCGGCGGCGGCACCGCCCGCCTGCCAGGTCGTGGACCGGGAAGCACTGCGCAAGAAGGTGGAGGACGAACACAAGAAGCAGCCCGCGGTCAGTCCTCAACCGGGACAGCGGCTCAGCACCATCGCCCGGCAGCGGGAGGTGGAGGGCTGCTTCAAGAGCGTGATCCCGGCGAACATCTCCTTCAACTACCCCATGGAGGACTTCACCTGGCTCGGCAACGACGCCAAACGCGCCACCGGCGGCATCGTCTGCGTCAACCAGACCGCGAAACGATCGGGAGAGCCGGCGGCGCCCGTCGGGCATCCCGACACCTCGCCGCCGAAGCTGAACGGGACGGCCGTCCACAAGGGACACCTGGTGCCCGCCAGGCTCCACGGTTCCATGCTGGTGGACAACATCGTCACCCAGTGGTCGAAGGTCAACCTCTCCGACGTCAAGAAGGTGGAGAACGCGGTGGGGGACATGCTGGACCGCTATCCCAGCCGGGACGTCTCGGTCATCTACGAGGTCCACGTCCAGTACGCGACCAAGACCGCCGCGATGCCGAGATGGATCTTCATCGAGGCGATCGCTTCGAACGGCGCGAAGTGCTTCGCGAAGATCGAGAACATCCCCACCGGTAACCTCGTCAAGGAAACCTGTCCCGCCTTCCGGACGGCCTGACGATCGAGAGAACGGAGGACGGACGTGCCGAAACGGTCGTACGTCGACGAAATCTGCGAGCTCGTCGGATGGCGGGCCGGGGACTTCGTGCCAGGGACGGACTGGACCACCGTCGAACGCGAACTGGGGACACCGCTTCCCGGCGACTACAAGGAGCTGCTGACCCGCTTCCCCTCCGGAGGATTCCGCGGCGTCATCTCCTTCTCGAATCCCGCCGAAAGCGTCGAGGCGTGCGGGAACGTCAAGAACGAGAACGCCGAACTGCTCGAGATCTTCGGCGACGAGGATCTCGAATACCTGCGGGGTGTCCCGTACCGGCTTTTCCCGGAGCCGGGCGGGATCTACCCGTGGGGGACCAACGGCGCGGGGGGATCGTTCTGGTGGGTCCGGGGCTCGGCGGATCCGGACGAGTGGGCGGTCGCCTACAACGACCGGGACTCCTGGCACGACGAGCATTCCGGGCCGATGACGAAGGTCCTCTTGGAGCTGCTGGTGAGTACCGGCGAGGACAACATCCTCGGCTGGGACATGGCGGGTAAACCGGTCGGCTTCGACGGCTACTGGGCGGACCGGTACGTCTCCTATCCCGGCTGAGCGGGCCGGGCGGCGGCGTGCGCACTCGCACGTCGCCGCCCGGAGCCGAGTTCATGCGTCGACGAAAAGCGTGCCCGCGTCGGCGAGTCGTTCGACCACGTGGGCCGGTTCGAGCAAGGTCTCCGGGGTGTAGAAGCCGGGTGGGACTGCATCCCCGCGCAGGCCGAGCAGCCGTTCGATCCCCATGGCGAGGCCGAGCGAGGTCAGCGGACGCTGGCCGCGCGGGTGGACCAGGTACCGGCTGACGCTCAGCGGGGCGCCCGCCGGGCCCGCCCCTTCGAGATCGACCCGGACCTCGACGGACGGGCCGTCGCCCCGGCGCGTCCCCGCGGATTCACCGACCGCGAAAGCGAATTCGACGTCCGGCGCGCCCGTCGCGAACGCCAGGCTGGTCACGTCGAGGATCGGGATGGTCTGGCCGGTGACCGTGGTGCCGTCGAGGCCGCGCAACTCCACCCGGGCGTCGGCCGCGCCGGACCAGGCGAACCCGCCGTCGCGCCGCGCGTACCCGGCCGAGGTGACCTCCGCCCAGCGCGCCAGGTCCGCGAGTCCCGCGGGGCCGCCCGCGTCGTTCTCGTCGAGGATCGCGCCGATCCGGATCGTGTCGACCCGGTCGAATTCCCCGGCCCACGCCAATGCCGTGAGGGTGATGACGCCCGCGGCCCAGTGGCTGGCCATCAGCACGGGCGCGGCCGCCGGGCGCTGCGCGGCGGCGGTGACCTCCGGCGCGATGTCGATCATGCCGCTGGACAGGCTGACGTAGGGCACACCGTGGTCCTGGGCGAAACGCAGGCCGTTCAGCCTGCTGTCCCACAGCGTCGCGACCACTGCCGCGTACTGCTCGCCGGCGGGCAGGCCGAGATCACCGCGGGCGAGATCGACGGTCACCGCGGTGGCGCCGCCCAGTTCGCCGGCCACCCTTCTCGCGCGTTCCGGATTCCGGCCCGCGATGGTCAACGGCAGCTCCGGGTACCGCCGCCGTAGGAGAGTGGCGGTATCCGAGCCCGCCTGTCCTGCCCCGCCCAGCAGCAGAACCGATCCTCGCTGTCCCATGTCTTCCCCTTCGATCCCAGTAACCTACATTTTGTAACTTACACGATGTAGCTAGCATGGGGGTGGATCGTGAGAGGAGGGCGATGGTGACCCGTCTGTCCAAACAGGCCCGGCGCGAGCAGTTGCTCGACGTGGCCTTGGAGATCGTGCGTGCCGACGGCGCCGACGGGTTGACGCTGCCCACTCTCGCCGAGGCGGCCGAGGTCAGCAGGCCCATCGTGTACGACCACTTCGGTACCCGCCCCGGACTGCTGCTGGCGCTCTATCGGCGACTCGACGAACGGCACCGGGCCGCCATCTCGCGGGCACTGGAACAAACCCCGCCGACCGCGGTGGAGGTCGCGGAAGCCATCAGCGTCGCCTATTTCGCCTGCGCCACCGACATGCCGGAGTTCAACGCCGTTTCCTCGGCGTTGAAAGGAAATCCGGAAATGGAGGCGATCCAGCACGAGATGCACGAGGGCTACACCGAGCTGATGGCCGGTGCCCTGACGCCGTACTCCGGCCTGGACCGGGCGGCGCTGCGACTGCACTGCGTCGGGGCGCTCGGAGCCGCCGAGGCGATCGCCGGCGAACTGAACCGGGGCACCACGACCGCCGCCGACGCGGTCGCGGCCTTGACCGGCGTCATCCTCGGCCGCATCGAGCGAACCGCCGGATAGCCGTCGGCGCGTGTCGCTCGATGCCCGGCGCCCGGATCCACCGGGTGAGTTCAGCTCTGCCCTGCCGCTTTCAGTCTCGCCAGCAGTTCTCGGCTGGTCGAGTCCTCGGAGTCGAAGGCGTGAATCGTGTCCTGCTCGGGCGGAACGGCGGGCCCGCGCAGCCGTGCGCCATGGCACCGGAAGCAGAAGCTGATCTCGAAAAGGAACCGCGTGCCGCTGTGCGCCCGGATCTTCCAGACGGGGATGAAGCACCGTTTGAGCTCACCCTCGGGCAGGCCGGCGACGAGCGTCAGCGCGGCTTGGGCCTCGTCCGCTTCCCAGATGGCCACCAGCTGATCGTCCCCGGTGCCGTCGGGACCGAGCACCTCGACGAGTTCGACTCGTTCGTGGGGAACTGGAAGGAACACCGCGCCACGATACTCGCGCGGCCTTCCGGCGGTTCCTCCATGCCGCGGGCCCGCGCCGTCGATCGACAGCCTCGCATCATGTGATCCAGGTCACGAACCTCCTGGCGAGCGCCCCATCCTGGCCGTGCGCGGGGTCTGCCGGAAAAAGAACGCCCGACCTTGGAGGGGACCCCTTGACCGTCACGCTGCCCGCAGTGGCCCGGGAAATGCTCGATGGGCCGCATACCGCGATCCTCGCGACCACGAACGCCGACGGACGGCCGCAGTCCTCGGTGATCTTCGTGAAGCGCGATGGGGACGAGATCGTGTTCAGCACGATCAGGGGGCGGCTCAAGACCCGCAACATGGAGCGCGATCCCCGCGTGAGCCTGCTCGTGGCGGCGAATACGGCCGCGTACGTGGAGATCCGCGGGACGGTGACGATCACCGACGACCCCGGCAAGGTGCTCCTGCGCGAGATGTACGACCGGTACCTGGACGGCGCGGAACCGCCGCCGGAGCCCGAAGCGGCGCGGGTGGCCGTGCGCGTCGCCGCGGACAAGGTCTACCTCTGGCCGCCCGTGCCCGCCTCCGAGCAGAGCTGACAACCGAAAGGACTACGCATGCGCAAGATCGTCGAGTCGACGCTGAGCAGCCTCGACGGAGTGGTCGACGACCCCGGATCGTGGGCACTGGACTACTTCGACCACGAGTTCCTCAAGGAGGCGTTCGAGCTTCTGCGGGGATGCGACGCCATGCTGATGGGCCGCGGCACCTACGAGGACCTGTCCTGGCGCTGGCCGGGGCAGACGGGGGACTTCGCCGATGCGATCAACGGGATCCGTAAGTACGTGTTCTCCTCGACGCTCGAGCGGGCCGATTGGAACAACTCGGTGGTCGTACGCGGTGACGTGGTCGCCGAGGTCCGGAAGCTGAAGGAGGAGGGCGGTGGCGACCTGGTCGTCTTCGGCCATGGGCAGCTGTCGCACACCCTGCTGGAACACGGCCTCCTGGATCGGCTTCGTTTCGCGGTGCACCCGGTCGTCGTGGGCCGGGCTTTGGGTCCGTTCCGCGAGAATCCCAAAACGCCGCTGACTTTGGTCGGCACGCATTCTCGCCAGTCGGGCGTCGTCGTACTGAACTATCTTGTCGGAAACGACTCCGTCGGCGCCGGCTGACGGCGAATTTCGTGGGAGCGCGGGAATGACCGGGGACCTGATCACGCGAGTGCGGAACGGGGATGGGGAGGCGTTCCGTGAGCTCACCGATCCCTATCGGCGTGAGTTGCACGTGCACTGCTACCGGATCCTGGGTTCGATGCAGGATGCCGAGGACGCTCTGCAGGAGACCCTGGTGTCGGCCTGGCAGGGACTGGACGGCTTCCAGGAGCGCTCCTCGGTGAGGACCTGGCTCTATCGGATCGCGACCAACCGGTGCCTCAAGGCGTTGCGATCGGCGGGCCGTCGTCCGCAAACGGGCGGGCCGGTGCCCGGGTTCGACCCGCCGGAACCCACTCGCCTCGGCAAGGTGGAATGGCTTGAGCCCTATCCGGACATCCTGCTGGCAAACCGGGTGGACACCGCGCCCGGCCCCGGACAGCGTTATGAGGCCAAGGAATCCATCTCTCTGGCGTTCGTGACGGCGGTGCAGCTGCTGCCGCCCCGGCAGCGCGCCGTCCTCATCCTGCGTGACGTCCTCGAATTCCCCACTCGCGAGGTTGCGCACATCATGGACACCACCGAGCAGTCGGTCGCCGGCGCGCTCAAGCGCGCACGCACCACGCTCCGGCAGCGCCCGTCACCGTCAGCCGTGCCTGAGCCGCCGCCGTCGAACTCCGCCGCCGAGCGGGAACTCGTCATCCGCTTCACCCGCGCCTTCGAGGTCGGTGATGTGGACGGCTTGGTCGCCCTGCTGACCGACGACGTGTGGCTGACCATGCCGCCACTGCCGCTGGAATACCAGGGCCGCGATCTGGCGGCCCGATTCCACGCCGCGGTGACCTTCCGCCGGGGCCGTACCTACCGGTTGGCGGCGACCAGGGCCAACGGCCAGCCCGCGTTCGGCATGTACGTACCGGATCCCGAGGCGGGCGTCTGCCACGCGAACGGGCTGATGGTGCTCACCCTCGCCGGCAGCCGGATCCGCGCCATGACCCGCTTCGAAAAGGAGGTGTTGCGAAGCTTCCGGCTGCCCCTGACCTTGCCCTATCCAGCCGAAGCCGGTCGGTCCGCCGAAGCCTGAGGACCCGACCGGGTTCACCCCGCGACGACTCGATTCATGACGGCCGCCCGCCGAACCTCCATTCGTGGACCTCGATATGGGCGAACCGGTCCGGGATCAGGACGGTGCGTGCCGCCTCCGGGTCCGCTGCCTGGACCAGCACCGCCTTGCCAAGCCAACTGGTGCTGTCGTCGGACAGCAGCGGCCCGTACGCGATCAGATCGTCCTGATCGGACGGCACGTCGATGTCGGCGGCCCGCCCCGTGCCGAGACCGAGCACCAGGTACCGGTTGTCACCGGTACGACCACCGGGGAAGTCCCACATGGTGCGCCCGAGCATGTTGCCCCACCGGCGCAGCATCACGTCCCGATACACCCCCTCCTGATAGTTCGGCTCGTCGAAGGCGAACGCCCGTGCGGCCGCGGGATCGGGCAGGTCGACGATGTGCACACTGCCGGTGGGGGTTTCGCCGTCGCTTGCGAAGGTCGGACCGCGGGCGATCATCCTTGTCGCGTACCGGTCCATGTAGGACCAGTGCTCTTCCAACAGCTCTTCGCGCAAAGCCAGGGAGTCGGGCCGATCGCGGTGGTAGCAGAAGAACTCCATGCCCACAGTGTCCACTCACCACGAGGACTGGATACCCGTCGCTGGCCGATCGAGATCGAGTGTTCCGGCGGGAACATGGCCGCCGAACGCCCCTGGCCCGACCCGATTCGTGCCGAACCGGGTGCGAAGTGTAGTCGCCTGCGGCATGGTGGAGACGTGCGAACCCTTCTGGCCATACTCAGCGCCCTGTTCCTGATGCCGGTGCTCGCCGGAACCGCCCATGCCTACGACAAGATCGCCGAGGCCGCGCCGGTGACGATGGTGGAGTCACCCGGCGGCGAAGGCGAAGTCCGCGCCCGGCTCGTGCTCGGCACGGTCACCGCGGGCACTTCGCACAACCTGCGTAGCGAGATCCAGGTCGGCGACGGCCGAGTGGACGGTGCGGTGTCCGCCATCGCGATCGGGCACAAGATCACTTGTCAGCCGGTGGGTGGCACGACGTTGCCGAATACGGCGACCCAGCACGGGCAGATCTGGAGCGGCCAGAACCTGCTGCACGGCGGCGGCAGGGTCACGCTCGTCGTGCGCATGCTGTTCAAGCCGGCCACTACGGGCAACTACGAGTGCCTGCTGCGGGCGTACGTCCTCAACGGGTACGCGGCCGGGCAACCCGGCCAGCCCGGTCGCGAGACCGCCAGGCTGTACAGCGGCTTCATCGGGGACATCGACGGAGCCATCGGCCCCGAGGGCGTCGCGCAGACATTCGGGTCCTCGCAGAACACCTTCCTCGGGATGGACGCGCCCGGCAAGCAGGTGAACCCGGTGGACTACACCCCCTTGCCGGGAGCCACCAGTTTTCTTGCCACCACAGATCTCTTCGCCACGAGCTGTTACGGCGACGGTGGCAATGCCTGCCCCGACGGCACCACCTACCCCGGCAAGGCCAATACCGCGATGGTGCGGTTCCGGACGGTCGCGACGCCGTCCTCGACCGCACCCGGCTGCGTCGCCCAGGCCACGTCCTCGGAAACCGCGGCGGTCAGCGGGAATCTGCACCACCTGCGGCTACTCGGGCAGCTGACGGTGACGCAGCCGGCCAGCGGTTGCGGGACCTGGCGGATCAACGCCTTCGTGCAGGACAACGGCGGCACGTTGCCGTTCGTCATCCACGGCAACCCGTACTCGGTCACCTACGCCCGCCCGCCGGTCTGACCATGGGTTCGTGGCCGGCGCCGAGGAAGCGTCAACTGGGATTGCCGTAGCGCGATCGGCGCATCTGGCACCGCCGGACGCTCGCGCGAACACATGCGGTTTGGCAGGGCGGCTCGCCCGCCCATCCGCCTTGGTCGTAAGCCGGATGCACTCATCCCCACACTGGAGGTTCCATGCCCAAGGGCTACTGGGTCAGCGTCTACCCCACCATCGAGGATCCCGAGAGGCTTGATGCCTACAACAAGCTGGCAGGTCTCGCCGTTGCGGGCGCGGGCGGGCGGCTGCTCGCCGGTATCGGTGGCCGGGTCGAGGCACACGAAGCCGGAATCGCCGAACGCGTCGTCCTGATCGAATTCGACAGCTTCGAACAGGCGGTCGCCGCACGCGCGAGCGCGGCCTATCAGAAGGCGCTGGCCGAACTTCCCGACGGCTTCGAGCGCGATTTCCGCATCGTCGAAGGCCTCGGCTGACCGATGTCGCGGCCGGATGGCACGGTGGTCGACGCGCCCGAGTCCGGTCCTGTCGCGGCGCCGCCGGGGTCGGCCGATTCCGGGTTGTGGGCCGGGCGATGGCAGAAATGTACCCATGGATGTCTTTTCGGACTCTCGGAGAGAAGGCGCCCTTCGCGCATGCTGGTCCCATGAGTGAAACCGCGGAACCGGGCGTGTCGAGGACCACGGTCGAGGTCGATGGCGAAGCCGCCAGCTACCTGACCGTGGAGCAGGACGGCCCGGTCGTGTTGCTGCTGCACGGTACGTATTGGAGCCGGGTGTGGCTTCCGGTGCTGAGCCGCCTCGCGGAGGCGGGACTACGACCCATCGCGGTTGATCTCCCTGGCCTGGGACGCTCGGGAGGCGAGTTGACCCTGGAAACGGCCACCGTCCCGGCCCTCGCGGGCTGGGTGACGCGATTCTTGTCCGCGTCGAGGATTTCCGGGCCGATCGCCGTGGGAGCGCACGACATCGGCGGCGCCATCGGACAGCATCTCCTGGTCCACGGTCGTCTGGAGGTGTCCCGGCTGGCGTTGGTCAATTCGGTCACCTACGACTCCTGGCCCGCGCCGCACGTAGCCCGCTTCGGGAATCCGGAGATCGCCGGCACCCTTCTCGATGCCCGCCGCCAAGCGGTGACCTCGGCATTGGCCGGTGCCGCCACCGAGCGACTCGTCGCCGAATATCTGGATCCGTGGCACGATCCGCGGGTCCGCCGCTCCTGGCTCGCCTTGGCCGGCGCGGCCGATAGCCGCTACACCCTGGATCTCGTTCCCGCGCTGAAACGGTCCACCACGCCCAAGTTGCTGATCTGGGGCGAGGACGATGCCTTCGAGACGGTGGAATACGCCGAGAAGTTCGCCTCGGAGATCCCGCGAACCACGCTCATCCGTATTCCGGAAGCGGACCACATCCCCACGGAGAACGCCCCCGGCAGGATCGGCCGCGCCCTCGTGGAGTTCTTTACGGCGTAGAGGCCGGACGGAAGCGCACCAGGGAGGTTCCGCCGACGTCGGCTGTTCGCGGCGACGACGGCTGCTCTCGGGATCAGTTCGACCAGGCGACCACGCCGATGTAGCCGAAGTTCTGGTGGCCGCAGCCGGTCCAGGTCACGAGGTAGCCTTCGGCGCGTTTCTGCTGGGCGAGTTGAGAGCCGGTCGCGTTGCACTGGGCCAGGGTGGATCCGGTGACCGTCTGCTGATAGTACGTGGCTGCTCGTGCGGGCGTGGTGATGACGACGGGCAGGAGGGTGATCGCCGCGGCGGCGCAGAGTTTCTTCAGCACGGGAGCAGCCAAGCACATCGCCGGCGAGGCTCTGTGGGTAATTTCCGCAGACAACGCCGCCTTTCTGGATGGCGAAGCGAGGGCGGTGCGTACGGCGGTTATCCGATCGGGTTGGCCGTCAACCCGGCCCGCTCGCTCCCGACGTGGCATCCGCCCGGCATGGCGTGAGCGGCTACCGTCTCTTGTGGACCGGTCAATCCGTACTCGTGACCGGCCTGGGCGGCTGGCTGGTCGAGCTCCGTCGCGGTCGTCACGCTGCTCACCACCCCGCCAGGAGCGCACCGCCCCCACGAGTGGAACCCGGCGAAATGGGTAAAGAGACCGGTATGACTGAAGGTCGAGTGGCGGTGTTCGCGCCGTCTCCGCAGCTGACGGTGACGGTGGAGGAACTGGACGGGGCGCCGGACGTCCACGTGCACGCGGGCGGACAGGGGGTATGGCAATCACGGATGATCGACGCACTCGGCGGGCAGGCGGTGTTGTGCTGCGCGCTCGGCGGGGAGACGGGACGGGTGCTGCGGCATCTGATCGGTGTAGCCGCCGAGGTTCGTGAAGTCGCGGCGCGCAACGGCGCCTACGTGCACGATCGGCGTGACGGCCGTCGCGACGAGGTGGTGAGGATGCCCGCCGACGCGTTGACCCGGCACGAACTCGACGATCTGTACGAGCTGACCCTGGTTCAGGCTTTGCGGGCGGACGTGGCGATCCTCAGCGGGCCGGACGAGGACGACGTGCCCGTGCCGCATTCGGTGTACGAGCGACTCGCCCGAGATCTGGGCACCCACGGCACTCCGGTCGTGGTGGACCTGTCCGGGGAGCGGCTCGCCCGTGCGCTCGCGGGTGAGCCGGCGGTGATCAAGGTCAGCCACGAGGAGATGGTCGAGGACGGGCTGGCCAAATCTGATTCGCTGACCGATCTCGCGGACGGTTGCCGAGAGCTGGCGTCGGGCAACGCGCGCGCGGTCGTCGTGTCCCGCGCGGCCGAGGAGACGCTCGCTTACCTCGAAGGACGGCTGGTCCTGGTCGAGTCACCCGACCTGACCCCGGTCGACACCCGCGGCGGCGGAGACTCGTTGACCGCGGGGCTCGCGGTCGGCCTGGCACAAGGCCGGTCACTGGAGGACGCGGTGAAGCTCGGGGCCGCGGCCGGCGCGATCAACGTGACCCGGCACGGTCTCGGTTCGGGGAGCGATGAGGCCGTGCGTGAACTGACCGGACGAGTACGGTTGAAACCGTGGGAGGCGTCCTGATGCGCGCCCTGATCACCAATGACGACGGTATCGACTCGCCGGGCCTGGCGGCGCTGGCCCGCGGTGCGGTGGACCACGGCTGGGACGTGGTGGTGGCCGCGCCCTCGGCGGAGGCCAGCGGAACCAGCGCGGGCCTGACCGGCGCCGGCGGCGAGGGCCGCGTCGCGGTCGAGCGGCGTGAATTGCCCGGCCTGCCCGATGTCCCGGTGTTCGCCGTCACCGCGCACCCCGGGCTGATCGCCTTGGCGGCCGCGCAGGGATCGTTCGGCGACCCACCGGAGATCGTCCTGTCCGGGGTGAACCACGGGGCGAACGTCGGGCGCGCGATCCTGCATTCGGGCACGGTCGGCGCGGCGCTGACCGCCTCGATCAACGGCGCCAGGGCTCTCGCGGTTTCCCTGGATGTGGGACTGGATCCCGGTCCGCGACCCCACTGGGACACCGCCGTCTCGGTCGCCGCGACGTTGTTCGACAAGCTCGCGGGACTGCCCGCCGGCACCGTCTTGAACCTCAACGTGCCCGATCGTGCCGAGACGGGACCGGTGAAGCGCGCCGGTCTGGCCGAATTCGGTGCGGTGCGCAGTCACGTCCAGAACGGCGAGGACGGCGCGTTCACCCTCACCGCCGTCACGGGCGAGGGTGAGCTGTCGCCGGGCAGCGACGCCCATCTGCTCGGTCAAGGCCACGCGACGGTGACCCCGCTGAAATCGGTCACCGAAGACAGTGCCCTGGACTGGTGATCGCGTACCCGGACGGTCCTTTTCGGACCTCGCGAGCGCCACCGGATCGAGTGATCATCGAAGTGCGCCGTATCCCTGGCCTGTCTTACGTTGGATGCCCGACGTGAGGGGGAATCGATGACCAGGACCGCCGAGGTCGGCAGGCCGGACGCCGCCCCGCCGGTCCTGAGCCGCAAGCGCAGGAACGCGGTGTTCGCGGCGGTCATGCTCGGGATGTTGCTCGCGGCGCTCGACCAGACCATCGTGGGGACCGCGTTGCCGACGATCGTCGGAGATCTCGGCGGGGCGGGGCATCTGTCGTGGGTGATCACCTCTTACCTGCTCGCCGAGACGATCATGACCGTCGTCGTCGGGAAGCTCGGCGATCTGTTCGGCCGCAAGCTGATGTTCCAGCTGTCGGTGATCGTGTTCACGGTGGGCTCGTTCTTCTGCGGTTTCGCCGACGACATGATCTGGCTCATCGTGGCCCGCGCGGTGCAGGGCCTGGGCGCGGGCGGCCTGATGGTCACCGCGACCGCGCTCGTGGCCGACGTCGTGCCTCTGCGCGAACGAGGCAAGTACCAGGGCATACTCGGCTCGGTCTTCGGCGTCGTCACGGTGCTCGGCCCGATGCTGGGCGGGCTGTTCGTGGACCACCTTTCGTGGCGATGGGCCTTCTATGTCAACGTCCCGATCGCGGTCCTCGTGCTGATCGTGGCGGCGAGCGCGATGCCGAGCGTCAAATCCGCGGCGAGGCCGGTGATCGACTACCTCGGCATCCTGCTGATCGGACTGGCCGCGACCGGCCTGACCCTGGTCACCAGCTGGGGCGGTACGCAGTACGCGTGGGATTCGCCGACGATCATCGGGATGTCGATCGGTTCGGTGATCTTGCTGGTGCTGTTCGTCTTCGCGGAGAAGCGCGCGAAGGAACCGACGTTGCCGATGCGGCTGTTCCGGAATCCCGTGTTCACCGTTTCGGCGATCCTGAGCTTCGTCGTGGGCTTCGCGATGCTCGGCGCGCTGTCGTACCTGCCGACGTATCTGCAATACGTCCACGGGATCTCGGCGACCAGTTCGGGTGTGCGGATGCTGCCGATGGTGATCGCGTTGCTGGTGGCCGGCGTATTCGCCGGCAACGTCGTCGGCCGGACGGGGCGGTACAAGATCTTCCCGATCGCCGGCGGGGTCGGCCTGACGCTCGGCTTGTACCTGCTTTCGCGCCTGACCCCGACGAGTGGATTCTGGGAGATGTCCCTCTACTTCGCCGTCCTCGGTCTGGGGATCGGGCTGAGCATGCAGGTACTGGTCATCGTCGTGCAGAACACCGCCGACTACCGCGACCTCGGCGTCGCCACGTCCGGTGTGACTTTCCTCAGGTCCTTGGGTTCTTCCTTCGGTGCGGCCATCTTCGGCACGATCTACGCCAACCAGCTGGCGTCGAACATGGCCGCGGCGGGCGCGGAACATCCGTTGCCGCCCGGTATCGACCCGAAGGCGGTCCAGGTCCCGAACGCGCTTCACGCCTTGCCGGATCCGGTGTCGGCGCCCTACATCCAGGCGTACAGCGATTCCCTGCACACGGTTTTCCTCTACGCCGCGCCGGTTGGGCTCGTCGCGCTGGTCTTGGCGTTCTTCCTCAAGGAGGTCCCGCTGCGGGACACCGCGCGGGCGGCCGCACCGGACCTCGGCGAGGGTTTCGCGATGCCGGAGTCGGGCAACGGCGACCAGGATCTCGAGCGTGCCGTCGGCCGTTTGCTGGCGCGCGACGGGAAGGCGGCTTCCTCGGGTGTCCTCATGAGGTCGGGCTGCGAACTCGACACCGGCGGATTGTGGTGCCTGGGGCAGGTCCGGTTGCGGGAACGCCGGAACAAGCCGACATCCCTGTCGGTGATCGGCGATCGTCACGGCATCCCGCCGGAGGTTTTCGAACCCGCGTTCGCGCGCCTCGAATTCACCGGGCATCTGACTTACAAATCCGGGAAATGGGCCACCACGGAGGCGGGACGCGCCGAACTCGAGAAGCTCATCCGGGCTTGGAAAGCCTGGCTGGCCGAACGGCTGCGGGACTGGAACCCGGAAGGACACGACGAACTGGACGCGGCGCTCGGCCGGGTCGCGAACCGCATCCTGGATCAGGCCGCCGAAGACCAGCCCAGCGGGAAGCACGCCGCGACCGTCTGAGCCGTGGTTCACGGTCCTTGGCGGTTTTCCGCTCGGTTCGCTTCCTCGATGCGGTGTTGTGCGTGGAAGAGTTCGACAGCTCGGGCGCGGACACGGGAGGCTTCTGTTGTGTCCCCGTTCGCGTGCAGAGCACGCGTGCTGCGGTCTCATAGTGTCGTGTGGCCTCGCGGTGCTTGCCTGCGTGTTCGCGCATGGCACCAGCCGAGTGAGTTGAGGCGCTGGGCCTGCTCCGCCGGGGCCTCCAGGTCCTCGTAGGTCTGGCAAGTGCGGAGAGCGTGCGACAACGCCTGGCCGAGTTCACCGGCCAGATCGAGAGTCCGGACGTCGTCGGCGAACCGGGATCGTGGACGGCGATCGGTGAGGCTTCCTACGTGTTCTGCCCACCGCTCACCAGCGTCCGCGACGGCGGAATCCTTTCCACCGGTACCTGAAGCCAATCCACAAGGGAGCGTGAAGGGGGCAGATCGGCCTGGCCCGATGTCCGGCGCCGGTCATCGGTCGCCGGACATCGGTCACGATGACTGATGCGTCCCCGCGGTGCTTCCCCATAGCGTTTCCGGCAGCACAGACGACTAGGAGACGACAATGACGAAGTACTTTCTGAGCCTCCCCCACGACTCCGCCGAGGAGCCGACGATGGAGAACATGGACCCGGCGGAGCTTCAGGAGATCATCGCCGCCGTCGGTGCGTTCAACACCGCCGTCGAGGAGGCGGGCGCGTTCGTGACCGCCGGTGGTCTGCAGCCGCCGTCGACCGCGACGACGGTGGACTACTCCGGTGACAGCCCCGTGCTGACCCCCGGCCCGTTCGTCGAGGCCAAGGAGTACCTCGGCGGGTTTTGGATCATCGAGGCCGAGAACGACGACGTCGCGATCGAGTGGGCCAAGCAGGCCTCGCGTGCGCTGCGCAGCAAGGTCGAGGTGCGTGCCCTCCAGGAAGAACCCGGCGCGTGACCGTCCGGCCGACGGCCTGGGCCCCTTGATGGAGCCGGTGAAACAGACTCAGGCGAACATCTTCTACGACGTGCACAGAAACTGAAGAGGCCAGGCCGGTTGCGGGGGGAAGCGGTGGCTCGAGTTTTGCGGATCCGGGTGCTGGGGCCGTTCGAGGTCGAGACGGCAGAGGGGCCGGTCGATGTGGGTGGCCGGCAGCGGGCATTGTTGGCGTCGCTGGCGTTTTCGGCGAATCAGGTCGTCCCGCAGTGGAAGCTGATCGACCACGTGTGGGGCGAGGAGTCGCCGCTGGACGTGCGCAATGGTCTTCAGACGCTGGTGAGCAGGTTGCGGCGGAGCCTCGGTGCGGACGCCGTCGAGACGACCGAGGGTGGGTACCTGCTGCGCGCCGATGCCGCCGAGCTGGACCTGCTCGCGCTGCGTGAGCTGGTCGACTCGGCGGCCGCCGCGGCACGGGCAGGGGACACCGGGCGGGAGTACGCGTTGCTCGAAGCGGCGGTCCGGCTGTGGCGCGGGGATCCGTTGGAAGATGTCGCGTCGCCGGGCCTGCGGGCGGAGGCCGGGCCGAAGGTCGCCGAGCTCTGGTTCGCCGCCCGCGAACGGATGCTGGACGTTGACCTGGAACGCGGTGACGGGCAGGAGGTGATCGCCGACCTGCTGGATCTGACGGCCCGGCATCCGCTGCGAGAGTCGCTGTGGGCCAGGTTGATGCTGGCACTGCACCGGGCAGGACGGCGGGCCGACGCGCTGGACGCCTACCGTCGGGTCTCCGAACTGGTACGGGAGCAACTCGGGCTCGACGTGGGGCGTGCCGTGGCCGATCTGCACCAAGCGATCCTCCGCGACGACGAGGCGCTCGTGGCCGAGCAGCCGGCCGCGGCGCAGGTGCCTCGCCAGTTGCCGGGTGACGTGCGCGGGTTCGTGGGGCGTGGGGACGAGCTGGCGGGTTTGGATCGCCTGGTGAGCGGAGCCGACGGGCAACCGGTCGTGATCTCCGCCGTCGACGGTGCCGCCGGTATCGGAAAGACGACCTTGGCCGTGCACTGGGCGCACCAGGTCGCGACACGGTTCCCGGACGGGCAGCTGTATCTGAACCTTCGTGGGTACGGCCCCAGTGCCCCGGTCGATCCGGCGGACGCGTTGGACGTGCTGTTGCGGTCGCTGGGGGTGCCGCCGGAGCGTGTCCCGGCGGATCTCGAAGAACGGGCCGCGCTCTGGCGTACCGAGTCCGCGGTGCGCCGGGTGCTGGTCGTGCTGGACAACGTTCGTGACAGCGCCCAGGTGCGGCCGTTGCTGCCCGGCGGGGGCTCGGTCGTGGTGACCAGCCGTCGCAAACTCCGTGGCCTGACCGCCCGGGAGGGAGCGCGGCACGTCACCTTGGGCTTGCTCTCGCCCGTCGAGGGGCTGGAGTTGTTCACCGACCAGGTCGGCCAAGAACGGGTGGCGGCCGAGCCGGACGCGGCGGCGGCGATCGTGGAGTTGTGCGCGCGGCTGCCACTGGCGTTACGGCTGGCCGCGGACCACGCCGCCCGGCACCCGGAGTGGCCGTTGTCGGCGCTGCGGGACGAGCTGGCAGGCCAGCACGGGCTGGATGTGCTGTCGGTCGACGACGATCGCGACACCGACCTGCGTTCGCTGTTCGACTGGTCGTATGACGTGCTCGATTCGCAGGCGACGGCGGTGTTCGATGTGCTGGGCCTGTTTCCCGGCGACACCATCGGCGAGCACGCGGTCGCCGCGCTGGCCGCGATCCCGCCGGCGGAGGCGGGTGCCGCGCTCAGGCGGTTGGCGGAGGTCAGCATGCTCCAGCAGCGGTTGCCCGATCGGTTCGAACTACACGACCTGCTGCGGCAGTACGCGCGCGACAAGGCGGTGCGGTTGCCCGGCGGCCAGGCCGCGATCGAACGGCTGGTGGCGCATTACGTGCTCACCGCGGAGCGGGCGCGCGAGCACCTCAGCGGCACTCCGCACCGGATGCCGGTCGCCCCGGCCGTTCCCGAGGTGCCCGTGGTCGAGTTCACCGACCACCACGCCGCCGTCGCCTGGTTCGACCGGGAAATCGACACGATCGCCAGGCTCGTTCTCGGTGTGGACGAGCACGGCCTACACGTTCAAGCCGCAGTGCTTTTCCAGCTGTCTTGGCAGTATCTCTACCTGCGCGGGCATTGGCGGCGGATGGTCGCGATGGGAGAGACCGCCATCCGCGGCGCGGCCAGTGTGGGGGACCGGTTCCTGCAGGCGAAGTGCTTCAACGGGGTGAGCACCGGCTATGGCCGGGTCTTCGAGCGCGACAAGCAGATCGACTACTGTTACGCGGCGCTGGCGGTTTTCCGCGAGTTGGGGGATCGCGCCGAACAGGGCACGTCGCTGCTCAACCTGGGGTCGGCCCTCAATTGGCAGCGCCGGTTCGCCGAGGCGGTCGAGCCTCTGCGTGAGGCCGTCCGGCTCTACGAGTCCGCCGGTGACCACCTTTCCGCCGCGATGGCACTCAACAACCTCGCGGACACCTTCGTCGGCCTCGACCGCTTCGAGGAGGCGCGGGGACCCGCCCGGCAAGCGCTGGACACGTTCCGCAAGGGGAAGGAGCCCGCGCGGATCGTCGCCGGCCTGGAGACCATCGCGGCCGTCCAGGCGGGCTCGGGCGATCACCACGCCGCCGCCGCGACGTACCGGGAAGCCGTCGACCTCGTCGAGGAGGTCCACGTGACGAGGTCGGCGGTGCCGCTGCGGGTGAAACTGGGACACGCGCTGCTCGCGCTCGGCGACGTCGACCAGGCGCACCGGGTGTGGCGGGAGGCCTATGACCGATGCCTGCGCGAGGGCGATCAAATCGCCGCCGACGAGATTCGGGCACTTCTGACCGCGCCGCACGGCTGACAATGCCGCGCAAGCGCGACGACAGCGGTCATCGCGTTTTCGCCCTAGGTCCTGTTCGTGCGACGCGGCCCGCCACGCCGGCGGGAGCACACGGCCGCGCTGCCGGACGAGGCGTCGGCCTCGGCGGCCGCCGTCCGGTTCGACCGGCAAGGTCAGTGTGCTGGGCGCGACAGGCTCGCGAGAACCTGCTTGGCGGCCCGTTCGCCTGATGAGGCGGCGTCGGCGAGTGAGGGCATGTCGAGCTGGTAGTCACCGGCCAGATAGATGGGGCCGAGGTGTTCGCGCAGCGTCGGCAGTGAAGCGCGTCCGCCGGGCGCCCAGAACGGCACGACCCGGTGGTGGCGCCGGACGATCCCCTCGCCGAGCTTCCCCTCGAGTTCGGGATAGAGCGAGAGGAGGTCCGCGGTGAACCGGGTGACGATCTCCTCATCGGTGAGCTTGAAGAGGTCGTCGGCCACGGCGCCGCCGGCGAAGCACGCGAGCGCGCCGCCCGGCTTGCGTGGACCGGGACCGCGCAGGGCCGCGGCGTGGTTGAACATCGCCTGGAACGACAGCTGGGGCGTCGACACGGCGATGTAGTCGTCCCACTGTTGCGGGCCCTCCTCGCTGGTGAAGAAGCCCACCACCACGTACCGGCCGTAGTGGATGTCGTCGAACGCAGTCCGGTACCCGGCCGGGAGGCCTGGCAGGATCTTGATCGCGACATCGCTGGGAACGGCCACGATCGCGCGGCGGGCTCGGATACGCGCGGGTCCGTTTTCGTCGTGGTAGTCCACGACGACGCCGTCTTCGGTTCGTTCCACCGATCGCACCGGGGAGTTCAGCCGCAGCCGATCGCCGAGGTCGGCGGCCAGGATGTCGGTGAGGGTCTGGTTTCCTCCTTCCGGCAGGGAGAAATTGGGCACCTTCGCCGGGTCGGTCAGGAGAATGCCCATCGAGACGACGAACTGGGTCGCGGCGGTTTCCTCGGGTTCGCAGCCCATCCATTGCCCGGACCACGACCGGACCATGTCCCGCGCGACGTCGGACTTGATCCCTCGGAGCACGTATGACGCGGAGAGGGCGTCGAGCTTCGCACGCACTCGCTTCGCCAGGCGGTTGCCCGGGTTCAGTTGCAGGAACGGTGCCGCCGCGAGGATGCGGGCGCCGACGGCCGCGAGCGCGACCCGGTCCCGCAAGGTCATCCGGGACCGGAACATCAGGGCGAACGGATTCGAGGTGTCGACCTGTTTTCCGTGGAGCGCGAGGGCCACCTTCTTGCCCGCCAACGTCCCCATGCCGATCCGGTGGCGTTCGAGGGCTTCGATCAGCGGGCCGGTGCCTTCGGTGAACTGGGTGCCGAGGTTGATCCAGTAGTCACCTCGGCGGACCGACTCCACGCGTCCTCCGGCTCGGCTGCCGGCTTCGAGTACGACGACGTCCCGATCGGACAGTGTGGTCGCCGCCATCAACCCGGCGATACCGGCGCCGACCACGACGACGTCCGTCGTGTGCTCGTGGAGGGATTCGGTCATGATGCGCTCCGTGCAGGTGTCGACGTCAGCGCCGAGGAAATGGCCCGTACCAGCCGTCGCGTGGCCCTCCTGCTGCTCGGGCTGATCGCGGTGAAGGCGATGTAGCCGTGCACGAGTTCACGTTCGTGGAGCACCTCCGCCGGTACGCCGCTTTCCGCCAACGCGGCCGCGTAAGCGAGTCCGTCGTCGCGGAGCGGGTCGAATCCGGCGACGGCGACAATGGCCCGGGGGAGACCTGCGAGGTCTCCGGCGAGCAAAGGGGAAACCCGAGGGTCGAGATGGTCGGTCCCATCGGGGAGGTAGTGGTCCATGAACCACGCGATCTGCTTCGCCGACAACGCGGGGGACCCCGCGAACTCGTGCTGGGAGGGCCGTCGTTCCGAGATGTCGGTGACCGGCTGGATGAGCACCTGCATCATCGGCTGGACGGCCTGACCACGAAGTTGCCGGCAGAGCACGGCGGCGATGTTGCCTCCGGCGCTTTCACCGGCGACGACGATCCGGTGCGGGTCGATTCCCCAGTCGGCGGCGTGGTCGACGGCGTACCGCCACGCGGCGAGTGCGTCTTCGTGCGCCGCCGGGAACGAGTGCTCGGGTGCGAGCCGGTACTCGACGGACAGGACGTCGGCGCCCGTTCCCTGGGCGAGCATCCGCGCCGGCGCGGCGTAACTCGCGCGGCTCCCCAGTACGAATCCGCCGCCGTGGAAGAAAAGGAGCAAACCTCGGTTCGGGGTTCCGCAGCTGTAGCGGGTCGCCCATAGTCCCTCGCCGAGATCCACGTCCTGCTCGACGGGGCAAGGCGCGATCCGGTCGGCGAACAGTGCCGCGTCGCGTTCGGTGACCTCCCGGGCGGCGGCCACCGGCAGGTCGCTGTAGTCGCCACCGGCTTCCGTGAGTTTCATCAGGAGGGCGACGTCGGGCGCCATCCGATCGCCGGCGTTGTTGACCGGAGGGTGTGCCAGCAGTTTGAGGAGCGGGGGAGGAGTGCGGCTCAGGGCGATGACGAGGGCCCGCTGAAGACGCCGGCGAGCCGCGGTCATGAGTCGGCCGCCGCGCCCGTGAGGTCGGCGGCGGGTGCCCGGACGGAGAACTGGATGTTCTCGTCGACGAGCCGCCCTTTGAAGAGCCGGTTGTCCTTGACGAAGGTCGTGTGCATCCGCCACGGCAATTCGGTGCCCTGGCGGGGAAGTTCGGGTTTGGCCCGTTGCATGTAGCCCGCGGTGAGGTCGAGGAGGTCCGCGGTGGGGAGTCCGTCCGGGACGACCGGGACCGCGATGTCGTAGCCGTTGGCGTCCATGCGGCGGAGCACGTCGCCGACCAGGCGGCACACGTTGCTCAGGCGGAGGGTCCAGGACGCCTTCGTGTAACCGAGCATCATGGCCCAGTTCGGGATTCCGGAGATGAGGGCGCCGCGATAAAGGAGGGCGTCGGACATCTTCACCGGGTGACCGTCCACTGTGGGCTGGATGCCGCCCAGCATCTGCATGACGAGGCCGGTCGCGGTGACGATGACGTCGGCCTCCAGCGTCTTCCCCGATTTCAGCAGGATGCCGTCCTCGGTGAAGCGGTCGATCCGGTCGGTGACCACGTCGGCGTTGCCCGCACGGAGTGCCTTGAAGAACTCTCCGTCCGGGGTGACGCAGAGACGCTCGTCCCACGGCGCGTACGGCGGATTGAAATGGGTGTCCACGTCGATGTGCGGCGGAAGCTCCTTGAGCGTCCACTTGCGAAGCGCCTTCCGGCCGAAGTCGGGGAATTTGCGCAGGGTGGAGACGAGCAGGAAGTCGATCCAGATGTTCTTCAGCCGTGTGGCCGCGTAGCCGCGCTTGGCTCCGAGCAATTTGGTGAGCTTGACGGCGATGTTGTCGAACCGCGGCTGGGAGGCGATGTAGCTGGGGGTGCGCTGGAGCATCGTCACGTGCGCAGCGGCGCCGTCGCCGGTCAGCATGGCCGGGAGCATGGTCACGGCCGTCGCGCCACTTCCGATGATCACGACACGTTTGCCGCGGTGGTCGTAGTCCTCGGGCCAGTGCTGGGGATGCAGGATGTCGCCCCGGAAGTCGTCACGACCCTCGAAGTGGGGCGTGTACCCCTCGTCGTATCGGTAGTAGCCGGTGGCGCTGAAGACGAAGCGGGTCTTGATCGTCTTCGTGCGTTCGGTGCCGGCGTCGTCGGTCGCGGTCACTTGAAGCGTCCAGCGCGCTTCGGCGCTCGACCAGTCCGCGGAGGTCACCCGGTGCCGGAGCCGCAGCACGGTGTCGAGGCCGAACTCGCTCACCGTCTCGTCGAGGTATTCGCGGATCAGCGGCGCTTCGGCGATCGCGCTCCGATGCCGCCACGGCTTGAACTCGTAGGCGTAGGTGTGCAGATCGGAGTCGGACCGGACACCCGGATAGCGGAACAGGTCCCAGGTACCGCCGATCGAGTCGCGGGACTCCAGCAGGATGATCTTCTTGTCGGGAAAATCGTTCCTCAGGTGCTGGGTAGCGCCGATACCGGAGATGCCGGCGCCGATGACGACGATGTCGGCGGCCTCCGTCGCGTCTGCGTCGTTCATGCTGCACTTCCTTCTCGGTTGGCGGGGACGACGCCGGTCCCGCGGGCGCGGGTGGCGACGATGGGTTCGGCGAGGATTTCCGCTGCGCCCGTGCCGTCGACGGACCGGGCGATGACGCGCAGCTCGAAGTCGATCGTCCGGCTCCTGGTGCCTTTCGCCGCGAGCCGTGCCTCGACCTCGATGACGTCGCCGCCGCGCACCGGCGCCAGGAATTCCACGGACGAGTAGCCCGCGAAGAGGCCCTCGTGGCCGTCCGTGACGATCGCGAGATGAGTTCCGGCGTCGCCGAACAGCGCCAGGCCGTACGCGCCGTCGACGAGATTTCCGGCGTAATGAGCCTCGGAGTAGGCGACGTAGCGCTGGTGGATGACGTGCATCAGAACTCCTAGTAGGTCATCTGATTAAGTCAGGTGATCTAGTGTGTGACAACTTCGACCCCTCGTCAAGGGGTGGTTCGGGAGCTCGCCCGAAAGGGGCTGTTGACAAAGCCGCAGGAGGGTGCCCATCATCTTCGTCAATTGATCGAGTCATTTGACTAACTCTGGCGCGATCGTCGCCAAGATCGAAAGGGCCGCTGATGGCCGAGATCATGACGTTTCCCGAGGCGCCCGTGAGGGAGGGCTCGGCCCTTCCCGTCACCATCGACGACGACGCGAGTCCGGTCGTCCGGCTGATCGGGCGTACTTTGCGTGACTCGTCGCGGATCGGTCACGCACAGGAGGTCTTGGACCGGTCCGCCGGCACCGTGGTGGTCCGTTCCCACGACACGCCGCAGACCGCGACGATCTCCTTTGACAGCAAGGCGATCACGGTGTCCGGTGGAGCCGTGATCGACCCCGGCGCGGTGGTCGTCGTCGATCTGCTGGCGCGCTTCGCCGCTGTGGGGGAGCCGTCCGGTGATGTCGTCCTGGCCGCCGGCATCCTGCGGGCGTTGGCGCCGCCATTGCCGCACTGGCGTGCGGCCGCCCAGAATTTCTGGTCGGTGACAAGGAAAATCCCCGGCATTCCCGATGTGTTGATCGTCGACGCGGATGGCCCCGGCGGCCCGGAGCGGCACCGGTTCGGCGACGGCCCGACCGAGTACCTGATCGCGGGGCCATCCGACGTGCTCGCCGGTGTCCTCAGTGGAGCGGACGACTTCGCCGCCTCCTTGGCGGCCGGCCTGCGGGTGAAGGGCACGCTGTCGCAACTGTCGGTCATGACGGCCGCTTCCTGGAGGGTTCGTTTCGATGTCTGATCTCAAGAACCGCGCCGTGCGCCTCGAAGCGACGAATCATGACGGAAGCCTTCTCGGCAAGACCGTGTCGAGCACGAAGTTCGCGTCAGGCAAGAACAGCGGCTTCGCCTTCGCCGACATCCTGTTCGCGATCGACCTCGGCAACGAGATCGTCCTCGGTGACGCCTTCCCGGACTGGCGCGGCAACCTTTACGACATCCAGATGATCCCCGACCTGTCGACCTTCGTCGAATGGAAGCCGGGCCTGGACTCGGTCATCGGCGACTACTGGCTGAAGGACGGCACGCCCGTGCCGATCTGCCCGCGGAACCTCGTGCGGAAGCTGGTGGCCCGGCTCGCCGTTCTCGGGTACACCGCGACCGTCGCCGTGGAGATCGAAGCGACCCTGTTCGAGGAATCCGTTCAGGAGGCGCGAAAGCTCGGGTACCGGGACCTCACGCCCTTGGGCGGCGGCACGGGAGCCACCTATCACTTGGCGAGGTCCAAGGACTGGGTCGACTACATGGAAGCGGTCGTCGGCCGCCTCGATCGGCTCGGCATCGCTTGGGAGGCCTGGACCGACGAGGCCGCCGCCGGGCAGACGGAGCTGAACCTGCCGCCGACGGACCCGATCACGCTGGCCGACTCCTGGGCACGGACCCGGCAGGTCATGCGTGAGGTCGCGTTCGAGCAGGACCACACGGTGACCTTCATGGCCAAACCGACGGCGGGTTACGGCCAGGGCGCCCACCTCAACCTGTCGCTCCAGAGCGACGGAGTGAACCGGTTCTTCGCCGAAGACGGCCCGTCTCCGCTGATGCGGCACGCGGTCGGGGGACTACTGGCCACGATGGCGGGCAACACCTCGCTCGCGTTGCCGCAGATCACGTCCTACCGGCGGCTGGTCGACTTCACCGGACCGCCCACCGTCGTCAGCTGGGGCGAAAACAACAAGACGGCCGCGGTGCGCGCCATCACCGGCCACCCGAAGTACTCGCGCCTCGAGTATCGGCTTCCCGGTGCCGACGTGAACCCCTATCTCGCGCTGGCGGGCGTGCTCGCCGGGGTGCTGGCCGGTGTGGAGCGGGAGATCGAACCACCGGGGCAGGTCACGGACATGGCCTGGTGCCTGCCCGACAGCGCCGGCGTGCCCCGGATCCCGGACACGATGTCGAAGGCGGCCGCGGCCCTGGGCGCCGACCCGCTTCTGCGCGAGTACCTCGGTGACGAGTTCGTGGACTTCTGGGTCGCGTCACGGCGCTGGGAGTGGATGGAGTTCCACACCAAAGGCGGCGACCCGTTCGCCGAACTCTCCCAGTGGGAGTCCACCCGCTACTTCGAGTTCCCGTGAGCGCGCGTCCGCTGATCGGCATCACCGGCAGGCGGTTCCGGCTGGAGCTGATCGAGGGAGCCGACGAGCGATACGGAGACCGTTGCCTCGACAGCTACATGTCGGACTTCGCGAGCCGGATCGCGCAGGCCGGCGGGCTGCCGGTGCATCTCTCCTACGACACCGACGCGGCGGAGATCTGCCGGCAGCTCTCCGGGGTGGTCGTCACCGGTGGGCAGGACGTCCACCCGGCGTTCTGGGGTGGCGACCCGGGTGTGGTCCGCGACGTCGATCCGCGGCTGGACCCGATGGTCCACGACAGCGAGCGGGACGAATACGAACTCGGGCTCGTCCGTGCCGCGCTGGAGGAAGGGATTCCGGTGCTCGGCGTCTGCCGGGGGATGCAGGTGCTCAACGTCGCCCTCGGCGGCACCCTCGTCGCCGACCTGCCTGCCGGACCCGTGAGCCATCTGTCGGCGGAGACCGCGCCGACCGACGGCACCGCCGATCATCTCGTGTCCTTCGAAAAAGGCTCGATCGCCGCCGGCCTGTTCGGCGAGCACGCGATGACCAACTCGTGGCACCACCAGGCCGTCGACCACTGCGGCACCGGCCTGGTCGTGACCGGACGGACGAGCGATGGCGTGATCGAAGCGGTCGAGCTCCCGGGCGCACCGGTGCTCGGCGTCCAGTGGCACCCGGAGTGGATGAAGAGCGAGGACCCGGCGATGACGTGGATCGTCGAGGCCGCGGCGAAGAGGCGAAGGAGCTTGCCATGAGCGCGAAAGTGGCGCCCGGACAGGCGGGCGACGACCCCGCCACCCCGACCCTGACGGAACTGCTGTCGCAACGCGCGAAGGACTCACCGGATCGGGAGTTCCTGCGCTTCGGGGAGTGGGCGTGGAGCTTCGCCGAGATCGACGACTGGACCTCCCGGCTGGCGCACCGGCTGATCGAGGTCGACGGTGTCCGGCCGGGCGAGCGTGTCGCGATCATGCTGCCGAACGTCGTGCACTGGCCCGTCGTCTGGCTGGCCACGCTGAAAGCGGGCGCGATCGCCGTACCGATCAACAGTTCTTACCGGCGTGCCGACCTCGACTTCGTGCTGCGGGACTCCGGGGCACGCGTCGTGTTCACCGACGCCGACCGCTCGGCTCTGATCGCGGAGGTCGTCACCGGTGAGGACGTCCGCGTCGTCGACGTCGCCGACGACGGCTCGGAGGCGTTCCCGGCGATACTCCCGCCCGTGCCGATCGACGGCGCGGCGCTGGCGAACCTGCAGTACACGTCGGGCACCACCGGTTTCCCCAAGGCGTGCATGCTCACCCACGACTACTGGGTCCGGCTGGCCTGGATCTGCGCGTCGGCGACCGGACTCGGGCCCGAGGACGTTCTCCTGACGGCGCAACCGTTTTCCTACATGGATCCACAGTGGAACACCGCACTGGCACTCACCGTCGGCGCGCCACTGGTCGTACTGCCCCGATTCTCGGCGTCGACCTTCATGGCGGACGTCCGACGGCATCGTGCGACCTTCTTCTACGTTCTCGGGTCCATGCCGACGTTGCTGTTCAAACAGCCGTCTTCTCCCGAAGACCGCGACAACGACCTCCGCCTCGCCTTTTGCTCGGGAATTCCGACCGGACTCCACGCCCGGCTGGAGGAACGATGGGGCGCCCCGTGGCGCGAGGTCTACGGAATGACCGAATCCGGGATCGACCTGTTCAGCCCCTTCGACGACGTCGGCGCGGTGGGAAGCGGGAGCCTGGGGCGGCCCGTACCGACGAAACAGATCCTCGTCGTCGATCCCGACGGCTCCGAGGTGCCCGACGGCGAGGCCGGTGAGCTGATCATCGCCGGCACACCGATGATGAACGGCTACTGGAACCGCCCCGAAGACACCGCCCGGGTGCTGCGGGACGGCTGGCTCCACACCGGAGATGTCGTCGTCCGCCGTCCGGGTGACGGAATCCGGCTGGTCGGCCGGATCAAGGACATGGTGCGGCGTGGTGGCGAGAACGTCGCGAGCGTCGAAGTCGAAGCCGCCCTGGAGCGTGACGACCTGGTGGTCTCGGCCGCCGTCGTCGCCGAACCCGACGAGACGCTCGGCGAGGAGGTCAAGGCGTTCGTCCAGCTGGCGGCCGGCGTTCCCGCCGGACTGGCGACGGCCGAGCGGATCGTCGAGCGGGCGGGCGACGAACTCGCGCGGTTCAAAGTGCCGCGCTACCTCGAGTTCGTCAGCGATTTCCCGCGCACGCCGTCCGAACGCATCGCCAAATCGGCGCTCAAGGCCCGAGCCGCGGCCGAGCCCGGCGTGACCTACGACCTCGGCGCGCGACGGGGATTCCTCGGCATCGACGTCGTCCGAGGCGTTGCGGTGCTGACTCTCCGGCGCCCCGAGAAGCTCAATGCCATGGACGTCGCCACCCGGCGTCGTCTGGCGAGCGTCATCCGCGAATTCGGCACCGGTGAGACCGTGCGGGGGATCGTGCTCACCGGCGAGGGCCGGGCCTTCTCCGCGGGCGAGGATCTCCACAGCGCACCGTCGACGGAAGCCGGGATGCGTGAGGCGTTCGCGAGTTTCCACGACATCACCAGGGCGATCCTCGAGACACGGATACCCGTGGTCGCGGCCGTCAACGGCATCGCGGTCGGGGGCGCCTCGGAGATAACCCTGTGCTGCGACACCCGCATCGGAACCCCGGAAACCGTGTACTACCAACCGGAAAACGGCCGGGGCATCACGATCTCGAACGCGTCCAGCGTGCTGCTGAGGCGGCTCATCGGCAACCACGCGATGCGAGTGGTGCTCGGATCCCCTCGGATCGGGGCCGACGAAGCGCTTCGGATCGGTCTGCTCGACGAGATCGTCGAGCCCGGCGCCCTGATCGACCGCGCCGTCGACACCGTCGTCGCGTGGACGCCGGAGGGCAATACGACGGCCCTGCATCTCGCGCTCCTGCGCCCACCGGCAGAGGACGTCGAAGCGGCCTTCGCCCGGGAAGATCTCGCCGCGGCCCAGGCATGGGAGAGCGGGGCTCTGGCCGCGGGCATCCAGGCCTTTCTGTCCACAAAGGACACCGAAAAGGAGACCTCGACATGATCGACACCCAGGCCGCGGTGCTGACCGCCGTCGGCGAACCGCTCGCATTGACCGTCATCCGGGTGGACGACCCGGAACCGCACGAGGTGCGGGTCGCGGTCACCAACGTCGGGCTGTGCCACAGCGACCTGCACTACATGACCGGAACGGTCCCGACCGGGCTGCCGGTCGTGGTCGGCCACGAGGTGGCCGGTGTGGTCGAGGCGGTCGGCTCACAGGTGTCCGGGCTGCGTCCCGGGGACCGCGTGGTCGGCGCGCTGACCCCGTCCTGCGGCCGGTGCGCGAACTGTGAGGCGGGGCGGTCGACCCAGTGCCGGCGGCTGGGGGAGATCCGCCACCGTCCCCGGCCCGCGTTCCAGACCACGGCAGGAGAGCCGATCGAGCGCCTCGGCGACATCGGGGCGTTCTCCCGGCATGTCCTCATGCGCGAGAACTCGCTGGTGAAGCTTCCCGACGACGTTCCACTGCACGTCGGCTGTCTTCTGGCCTGCTGCGTGATCACCGGTGTCGGCGCGGTCTTCCGGGGCGCCCGGGTGCGACCGGGCAGCACGGTCGCGGTCATCGGGTGCGGCGGCGTCGGATCGGCCATCATCCAAGGCGCCCGGCTCGCCGGAGCGTCGGCCATCGTCGCGATCGACCTCGACGACGACCGGCTCAAGGCCGCGCGCGGCTACGGCGCCACCCACGTCATCAACGGCGGGGACGAAGACCTGGTCGTGGAACTCCACCGCCAGTTGGGCGACGGAGTGGACTACGCCTTCGAGGCGGTCGGCTCGGCCCGCACCGCCGCGACGGCTCTCGCCCTGGTGCGCCCGACGGGGACCGCGTGCCTCGTCGGGATCGCACCCGGAGGCACCGAACTCAGCGTTCCGGCATCGGACTTCTTCTTCGAGGAGAAGCGGCTCATCGGCTCCTACATGGGCTCGGGTCAAGCGCGGCAGGACATCCTCCAGCTCGCTCGCCTCTACCAGCAGGGACGCCTGCTGCTCGACGAGATGGTCACGCGCGTCGTCCCCTTCGGCGAGATCAACGAAGGCTTCGAGGCGATGAAGTCCGGCGATGTCACCCGGATCGTCGTCGACCTCCAGTCCTGACCGCGAAGGAACGTGAAGATGAGCAACGAGATCCCCCGGCCGGTGAACTACATCGCCGATGCCTGGTACGAAGCCGAGACGATCCCCGACACGTGGAACGTCGACCCCAACACGCGCGAACCCGTCCACCGCTCCGTCACGACGCCACCCGACGACGTCGAGCGGGCGCTGCGGCACGCGGAGCGCGTGTACGACGTCGGCCGCTGGGACGAGGACGCTCGCCGTGAGCGCGCCGCGATGCTCGAACGCGTGGCGGACATCGTCAAGACCCGGGCCGAGGACATCGCCCGCACGGACTCGCTGACCAGCGGCACGCCGATCAGCGTCACGCGCAAGGTCGCGGCCTTCCTGCCCATGAGGATCCGGGCGTCGGCGGCGGACCTGGTGAACATCCCGCGCGTCACCGCGCTCGCGGCAGGCGGCCGCGACGTCCGCCTCCACAAGGTGCCGTGGGGTCCCGCCGCGATCCTCACGCCGTGGAACGGCCCGAGTTTCATCCCGGCGGCCAAGCTCGCCAGCGCCGTGGCCGCGGGCTGCCCGGTCATCCTCAAACCTTCGGAGCACGCGCCCGGCAGCGCACAGCTCATCGTCGAGTGCTTCGTCGAGGCGGGCCTGCCCAGTGGCACGCTGCAGCTCGTGCACGGCGCCGGCGACGTCGGCGCCCGGCTGACCACCGACCCCCGCGTCAAGATCGTCTCGTTCACCGGCGGGCCCGCCGCCGGGCGCGCCATCGCGCGGGCGGCCGCGGAAGACTTCAAGGTCCTGCAGCTGGAGCTCGGCGGGAACAATCCGGTGCTCGTGCTCGACGACGCCGACCTCGACGTCACCGCGGACGGCATCCTCGACGGGATGACCAAACTCAACGGTCAATGGTGTGAGGGACCGGGCAAGATCCTCGCGCACCGCAGCCTGATCGCCCCTCTCCTCGAAGCACTGACCGAGCGGATCTCCAAGCTCGTCGTCGGCCACTCCCTCGACGAGGACGTCCAGATCGGCCCGATCTCCAACGCCCCGCATTTCGGGACCCTGCAAAGCCGGATCGAGGGGCTGCGCGACATGGGGGCGACCATCCACCGGCCCGCTCGGCTGCCCGAACTCGACGGCTTCTTCCTGTCACCGACCATCGCGGTCGGCGCGGACCCGGCTCAGGCGACGGCCGAGCTGTTCGGCCCGGTCGTCTCCCTGCACGCCGTGGACTCCGACGAACAGGCGCTTCGGATCGCCAATGCCAGCCCCTCAGGGCTCGACGCCTACGTGTTCGGCACCGACACCGATCGCGCCATAGACGTCGGCTCCCACATCCTGGCCGGCGAAGTGCGCGTCAACGGCGCCAAAGTCGCCGATCTGGGTGACGACTCGGCGCAGAGCTTCTGGGGTCCGGCCGGTATCGGCGGCCACGGGCCTGCCGAATCGGTGCGCGTCTTCTGCGGCGATCGGGTCGTCGGTGTCGATTCGCCCGACTTACCGCTGTGACGTCATCGCCCGACCGGGGTGGAGCCGAGCCGGGCCGCGAGCCAGCTGTCGAGCACCGACGTGGCGATCTCCATCTGCCCCAGCGCGGCGGCCCGGTCTCCGTAGGTCAACCAGTTCGCGGCGAAGCCGTCGGCCAAGGTGGCGAGGACGAAGGCGATCTCGTCGATGACCTCCGGATCGATCGGATGGTCCGGATCGGCGTCGCGAAGTGCGGCGCGCACCGTGTCGAGAGCCTTGTCGTACACCGCGATACCGCGGTCTCCGTGCTGGCGCCGTGCCCAGCTGATGAGTTCCACCGTCGCCGCCGTGAAACTGGCCGACTCGAGGTAGCACTCCATGACCCCGCGCAGGAGCCGCCGAGCCGTCTCTCGCAGGTCACCGGGGGAGTCGTTGCCCTCGAGCGCGTCGCGGTACCGGCCAGCCACGAACTCGTAGACGTCGGCGAAGAGATCCTCTTTGGAGTCATAGCAGTAGTGCAGCATCGCCAGATTCGCCTGCGCCTGCTCGGCGATCCGCCGGGTCGTCGCACCCTCGATGCCGTAGGTCGCGATGACCTCCACCGCGGCCTTGATGAAGTCGCTGCGCCGTTGGGCGGCGGAGATCCGTGGCACGCAGTCCTCCCGGTGCACGTAGTTGGACGCTTGATTAAGTCAAGGCCAGCTTAGCAGCGAGACTACTTAGGCAAACGACTTGATCGGATGACTAAGTTCGGCGTAGCCTATGGGCTGGATCACAAGTCCGCGCAGCTCCCCAGGGCTTCGGCCGCCGGCCCGAACTCCGCCTTCTGCTCAGAGGCGAAGGCACGACCCGAAGGAAACATGGACATGAAGGACCTGCTCTTCATGCTGGCGGATCTCTGGATGATCTTCGCCGGCTTCTATTTCGGCTGGAAGTTCATCCGGCGCTACGGCAACTACCTGCTCGGCCTGGAATGGATGATCGTCGCCACCTCGGGGTCGAACTTTCTTCTCTGGGCACTTCTCGGCGGCGACGAAAGCAGCCCGCTGTACAGCATCGCGTACTTCTTCGACGCCTTCTCCAGATCAGTCGGCATCACGCTCATTCTCGTCATGGGCCTGATGCGCGTGACGCACCGCTACAAGCCCTCGGTCGCGGTCGACGTCGGAGTCTTCGCGCTCGCCGCGGCCGCCGGGCTCTACCTGCAACAGTTCCGCGCCGATCAGCTGCACCTCGGCCCGGCGACGTTCTATGTCGTGGTCAACGTGCTCACGACGGCATTCCTCGCCTACTTCGTTTGGCGGCTCTGGCGCATCGGCGCCAAAAAGCAGGCCGTGAGCGCCGCGCTGGTCACCATCGCGGGATCCGTCATCGCGATCACCTACGACTTCTTCCCGCTCGCGGGTGACGACGCGCACCGGACGCTGTTCTACAGCGCCGCGCTGGCCACGTGGGGATTCCAGATGTTCGTCTACTACTTCGCCTATCGCGCACTGCACGACCACAATGCGGCAGCGCCTGCCGAACGCGTTTCGGGACAACGGTCTGCCGCGTACGCGAGGAAAGATCGATGAAGACCGACAACGTCGAGTACACAGCCTTCTGCGGCTGGGTCGATCCGCCCGCCGACGTCCGGCCTTCACTGGCCGGGGACCTCACCTGTGAGGTCGCGGTCGTCGGCGGCGGTATCGGCGGCATGTCGACGGCGCTGCGGCTGGCCGAACGAGGACAGGACGTCGTGCTGCTGGAGGCCGAGTTCTGTGGGCACGGTGCCAGTTCGCGCAACGCCGGGCAGCTGGCGGGAGCCCCAGGTGGAGACCTTCAGCTCCTCGACCTGTTGTACCGCAAGAAGATGCCCGGCATGATCCGCCTCGCCGAACATGCCGCGCACCACGTCGAGAGCCTCATCGAAAAGTACGGCATCGACTGCGGTTACGAACGGACGGGCAATGTCTTCGCGGCGGTCTCCCGAGGACAGATGGGCCGGGTGCGCCGCGTGACCAGGATCCTGCGGCGCGCCGGCGCCGACGTGACACTGGGAACGAGCGAAGAACTCGGCATTCCCCGCGGCTTCCTCGGCGGGATGCGGGAAAACGTCGGCGGGATCATGAACCCCGGTCAGTTCACCGCGGGGATGCGTCGAGCGCTGCTCCGCACCTCCGCGCGAGTCTTCGAACAGACGAAGGTCACCGACGTCGGGCGCGACCGCGGCCAGGCGGTCATCACCACTCCCCGGGCTCGAGTGCGGGCGAACAAAGTGGTTCTGGCAACGAACGCGTACGCGGGGGAGTGGGACATCACGCCTCCTCGGCTCTCCGTGCCCATCTGGGTAGTCGAAGTGGAAACCGAACCCATCGACCCGGCCCGGCTGGAGGCACTGGGATGGTCCAGCCGATCGGGGCTGGTCACCCAGCACAACATCATGGAGAACTACCGGCTGACACCGCGCGGCACCATCGTCTTCGGTGTCCGGCGGCTCGAGCGCGGCAGGACGTATCCACTCCCTCGAAAGCTGCCGGACCCGGCGCTCGTCGAAGAACTCGCCGAAGCCTTCACGGCACGGTTCCCGGCTCTGTCGGACGTCGCGATCGAGCGCGCCTGGGGAGGATGGATCGCGATCACTTCGTCCTGGCTGCCCATCGCCGGGCAACTGGACGACGCCACCTACTACTCGATCGCGTGCAACGGTCACGGCCTTGCCCAAGCACCCTATGTCGGCTCCCTCATCGCTGACCTGATCGTCGACGGAGAGCGCCACGTGGACCTGGAGGCACTGTGGGTGAAGAAGCCCAAGTTCCCACGTCCGCTGATGATGGGCTCCTTGGGACTTCGGGCGATCTGGGCTGTCGACCGCTTCAACGACCTCGTGAACGGAAGCAAACGCAAGAGCGCCCAGCGCCTGTAGGCACCACACGTGCCGAGGTTCTACCTCGACGCGTTCGCCCGTGACAGCCGGACTGTGGAACTGCCGGGTGATCGGCGATGACACGTGGCCCCTCAAGCCGGAAGAGCGACAGGCTCTCGCAGAGTTCGCCGTCTGTCCGATACCTCCGGGGACCCCACTGGACGTCCGAAGACGATCCACCTTTGTGAAGATCGGCTGATTGACCGCAGCGCCGCGAACTTCGGTGACTCGGAGGATCACGATGCCGGGGTCACGCACGCGCTCGTGTTGTCAGAGAGTGCGACCTCTCGCTGGGTGGTGGACCAGGGCCAAAGACAAAGCCTCGCTCAAGTGATCTTGAGCGAGGCGTGGGGTAGTGATGTGTCCGAGGCGGGCCCTAACACCTGTTCGCAGCATCCCTGCGCGGGATGCGTGTTCATGGGCCGCCATAGCTGGTACCGGTGGGTGTCTGCCAGCCGGTCGTTTCGATCGCCGATTTCCGCGCGACGTGATCATGGCGAGGATGAAGGGCAGGGGCACTTGATGTTGTTCGCGGGCGGGGAGCTGGCTTGGCCTGTCGACCGTCTCTGGTCTCGTCGTTGGTACGGCCGCCAAGTGAAGCCGTTACGGTGTCTCGTTCAGCTCCCCGGTGGTCGCGGAGCAGCCCGAGGCGGCTGCGAACACCGGAGAGTTGCAGTGACCAACGGCAGGCGTTCGTGATCAGCTTCCGCCGATGGGTCCTGGCTGCTCCATCGGAAGCCGACCATGGTGGAGGCAGCTCCGGCTTGGGAAAGGGGGCCCTCGTCGCGATCGGCGGTTTGTGGTACTGGCCCCAGCCGCGCCGACGGTTCCTGCCCAGAGCCTGCGGATGCGGCCAGAAGGGCGTGCGTGCGGTGACCTGGTCGGTGGCCTCCGGGCTAGTGTGGTTGGGGTGACCGCTGAGCTGCTGCACCGTGCCATGACTGATCCCGGTGATCTTGCTTTGCGTTCCCTGCCGGTCCGTGCCGCGCTTCTGCTTGAGAAGCTGCAGGCCCCACCTCGGTTGGTCGCGCACCTCCGCGCGGTTCACGACGTTGCCTGTCAGTTGAAGGAGTGGGTCCATCAGCATTATCCCGACGTGCGGTTCGATGGGGACGCGGTGGCGTTCGGCGCGGCCATTCACGACATCGGGAAAGCCGAACACCCCGACGAGTTGTGCGGGCCTGGCTCCGCTCATGAGCAGGCCGGATATCAGCTATTGCTGAAACTGGGGGTCGAGGAGGATTTGGCACGTTTCGCCCGCACGCACGCATCGTGGACCGCGGTCGGGGTCAGTGTGGAAGACCTGCTGGTCAGCCTTGCCGACAAGGTGTGGAAGGCCAAGCGCGTGCCGGACCTGGAGGAGTTGATCACGGTGCGCTTGGCAGCTTCTAGCGGTCAGCAGCCGTGGGAAACATTCATGGCGCTGGATGACGTGCTTGACCGGATTGCTGCTGACGCGGACGGTCGACTGGCCTTTCAAGCGAGCTATCCGGTCGCGGCGTGACTCGCTTTCGCCACGGTTGCCCGGCTGCGCTTATTTCTGTGGTTGGAGTCGGTAGAGGGACCCGTTCTTGACGGCGATCACTCCGTCGATCGTCGCACCGGGTGGGGCGATGGCCTGCCAGGCCATGCCCTCGGCCGGGGTCATCACGAACGCGGGCAGCGGTTCGCCGAACAAGCTGCTGAACGTGTCGTTCCTCGGTTCTTGACCGACGACCCTCCTCGGTGGGCCACTGGACGCAGGCCGGTGGCCCACCGACTTTCGTCGGTTCCGGCTGGGTGGTCCGGTGATCATGATGAAGGGGTGACGCCGCCGTTTCCCGGACCGTTCGCGATCACGCTGGACGCTGCGATCGACGAGTCCGGGCTGTCCTTGGAACGACTTCAACACCATCTCGCCACCCGTGGAGTGCGACTGTCGCGCTCGGCTTTGTCCTACTGGCGGCGCGGCCGTTCACAGCCGGAACGCGAGACATCACTGCACGCGGTGACCCAGCTGGAACTCGTATTGGGGCTCCCGCCAGGCGCGCTGATCTCCCAGCTCGGCCCCCGGGCACCACGCGGCCGCTGGCTCGGGCCGCCCGCGAGCCGCATCGAGCGACGGCGGCTATGGCCCGATCTCCGGACGCTGCCGGAAGACCTGCGTCCGCCGCCGGACGGGCAGCTGTCCTTCTGGTCGGTCCACGATCGCATGGTGCTCGACGAGTTCGGACGCGAACAGTCACTGCACGTCCGGCTCGTCGCCGAAGCCCAGACCGACGGGGTCGACCGGCTGATGACCTACTACCAGGCCGACAATCCGCTCGGCGAGGAGCCGGTTTACCGCGACGTCCGGTGTGCGCGGCTGGGCCGGGTCCATGTGGACACCGGCAGCGGGATGGTCGCGGGCGAGATGCTGCTGGACCGCACGCTCGCGGTGGGCGAGGTGACGGCCCTGGACTACGAGATCCGATTCCCGCCCGGCGCCCGTCTCGACCATTACCACCGGCGCTTCACGAGACCGGCCGCGGAATACCTCTGCCAGGTCCAGTTCGGTCCGCGGGTACCGAAACGGGTGCGCGCGTACGAACAGCGGGCGCTCTCGGGCCCCCAGCGTAAGGGAACCCCACTGAGTATCGGGTCCACTCGCATGCTCACGTTGGCAATGCGTGATCTGGGCCCCGGCATCCAGGGCGCGTGCTGGGACTGGTGAGGTAATTCTGTGAACAGTGGACGCCGACCTGGGCTTCTCTGCCCGGTCGACGCGGACGTTCACAGAAACCTGGTCCGGCGAAACACTCGGCGCTAGGTTCACGACGTCATCCTGATTCCATCGCGCGGAAGACAACGCCCCTGCGTTGATAGGTCATTTCGGGATTTGTCGGTGCCTCGACGACTCCATTGTTCTCACCGGAGGAAACATGCGTTCATTCACCCGCCGGGCTTTCCTGACCGCGACGGCCGTGACCGCCGCGGTCGCTCTGACTCCCGCGGTGTCCATTGCCGCGCCGCAGAATTACTCGATCGGCGCCCGTGACTTCGAAAAAAAGGGTCCACACGGGTCCGTCAAGGCCGCGGGCGGCACCGCGCACACGCTTTACTACCCGGCGGACCTCAGGGGTGATGCTTCCACTCACCCGGTGTTGATTTGGGGAAACGGCACCGGTGCGACGGTCGAACAGTACGAACTCCTGTTCACCCATCTCGCGAGCTGGGGCTATGTCGTCGCGGCGGCGAACACCGGTCAGTCTGGCTCGGGGAAGGAAATGCTCGACGGAGCGAAGTACCTGATCGCGGAGAACTCGCGTGAGGGCAGCGTTTTCCACGGCAGGATCGATGCCCGCCGCATCGCGGCCGCCGGGCATTCCCAGGGCGGGGGCGGCGCGATCGCCGCGGGCGCGGACCCGTTGGTCAAAACCGTCATCCCGATCATGCCGGGACCGCAGGGCAACGTGAACAAGCTGCACGGCCCGGCACTTTTCGTGTCCGGCCAGGCTGACACCGTCGTCCCCGCGTTCTATGTCCACAGCAGGTTCTTGGCCTGCGATCAAGTGCCTGCGGTGTACGGCCAGCTAAAGGATGCCACCCACTTCCTTCAAGGGGAGACTCGCTACCGGCTGGTGGGCGCCGTGACCGCTTGGTTGCACTATCACCTCGCCGGCGACCAGACCGCCAAGAGCGTTTTCTTCGGTGCGAACCCTGGCCTCGCCCAGGACGACGGCGGCTGGTCCGAGTTCAAGCGCAACAACGCTGCGAACGCCATATAGGAACGTGTGAACGCTGGTCAGCAACGGGTGAGCCGAATTGCTCAGGGTACTTACTTATCGCCTCTGTGCTGGTCAGTGCCCATCGCCCAGGTAGAAGGTGTAGAGACTGCCTGCCGAAGGGAAGACCGTGCCGAAGCGAGTCCAGGAGCCTGTGGTGTCCGCTCTCGAGTTGCGCCTGGTCAGGGAGCGCATGGTGGCGGGTGTGGCGCACCGGATGGCCACCATGCCGGACGTCGCCCCGTACCTAAGGGGTTCCTCGCGTCCGGTGGCGATCCGGCTCATCGGCGAGGTCCTCGCGCGTTGCCTCGACGCACTCGCGCCGGGTAGCGGGCTCAGCGCGGGACAGGACGCGTTGCGCTCGCTGCCCGGCGAACCGGCCGCGGTCAGGGCCGTGATCGCCCGGGCGGTAGGCAGGCCTGCCTGGGAGCAGCTCTCCGGAGCCATCGCAACGTTCGACGCCACCTCGCAAGCGGTGCGCGACGCGGCGGAGGTCCTGTTCGACTGTCTTGTCGACCTGGCACGGCCTCACTGATGACGGGCCGTCCGGAGTGGCCCGAGGTGGTCAAGGAGGTCGACCGGCCTGCCGCCTTCGTCGTGGTCGACGGTGAACCGGCGCCGGGCAGACGACCTTGCTCGGCAGGCTCGCCAGTCGCGAACGCCAGGACTCCATTGTGATCGAGGCGCGTTGCGCGCGACTGGCCGATCCCGTCCCGCTCGGGTCGGTACTCGAGGCACTGAAGGCAGCTACCGTCGAGTGGGCCGCATCGGCCGCGAGGCTGTCACCCGTCGTGGGCTGTCTCCGGCCACTGCTTCCGGAACGGGAACCGGGCAGACCCCCCACGGCATCGGCATCGACCAGGCCTGCGCCACCGCGGTGCCGGGCATATTCGCCGCCGGCGACCTCACATGCCTCCGCACCGACAGCGGCTTGCCCGGGACGCGCACCCCCTTCTGGTCCACCGCCGTCGCGAAGGGCAAAGCAGCCGCCGCGTCGGCACTGACCCTCGACCCCGCCGGGCCGCCGCTCGACGACTACTTCTGGACCGAAATCCTCGGCCTGTCCATCAAGGTCGTAAGCCCGTTGCCGCCACCCGGCGAGCCAGACCTCATCGAAGGAAGCGTGCCAGGCGGATCGGCGCTGCTGACCTGACTCGGCGAAAACGGGCAGCGCACTGTCGTTTCCTACGGCAATCGCATTCCGGTGCCGAAACTGCGTGCACTGGCCGACTGACTAGGTACGTCTGTGCCCGGCCCAGTGGGTGACCAGGCTGGTTTTGCCCACTCCGCCGGTGCCGTCTACGACAGCCACTGTGCTCAAGACGACGGTGTCGTTCGGCCGCACATCGTTCAGCGCGGCCACCTGGTTCTCGCGGCCGGTGAAGTCTCGCACCGGTGCAGGCAACTGCCGCGGCACCAGCGCACTGCCCTGACCAAGCCCGGATATGACGGCCTGCCCGATACGGCCCGCTTGCCCTGCCAATCCGGCCCCCGACTCGCTGTTTGTGTTGCCCACGCCGCGCTGATCACCCACCCATCCAGTCTGACCTGATCCCGCTCAAGAGGTGACGCGCGAATCCACCACCACACTGATGGAGTATCGGCCCGCCAGTAGTTGTCGGTCAGAACGAAATGTCAACGCCACGAGCGTCCCGCCATGCCGCGATGAGGACCTTCGGACGAGCGGCTGGACCAGCCCACACTGCCCAGTCTCTGCGGCCGCAGGCTCACCCAGCCGAGGATTGCCAAGAGTTTGAGACTGATCATGGTGACGCTACCGTGAGACAATCCGAGAACGCCCAGGTCGCATAAGCTCGCCATGTCACGAGCAGTGAGAACCTGCAATTCTGAGGTTCGAGTGGGAGTCCGCGACGCGCCGTCGACGCCGAGCTGAACGACAGTCCGGCGATCGAGTTACCTGGCGCTGATTTACGGCGTCTCCTCGCCGGAGCCGAGCACGATCTTGTCGGCTTCCTCGCGCTGGCAGCCGTCTGGCCGACCAGAGCCTGCCCCGCCACGCTGTCGCGGTCATCTCAGCCCTCGCCCGCGCGCTGGGCCTCCCGGCACCCCGGCGTGTCGCATGGAACTGCCGGCGCGCATGCTGTAATCGACATCGAGGTGCCACAGGGGCATACGACGACTGGGGTAACTGTGGACGAACTTTTCTCGTTGCTGGGGGTGCCGTCCATTCAGCCGACGGCGGTGGACTGGGACGACGTCGAGGCCAAGCTCGGCACTGGACTTCCCGCAGACTACAAAATGTTCTCCGACAGATATCCCGCATTGTTCGTGAATCAGTACCTGAGGGTTGCCCATCCATCGTGTGTTGATCCCGACCACAATCTCCTGTTGGATGCGCAAACGCGAACCAAATCCCTTAGTGAACTTGCGTTCGAGTTCCCTTCGCTGTATCCGCACCCAGTGTATCCAGAGGTGGGTGGGCTGCTGTGCTGGGGAAATAACGTTAACGGGGAGCAGTGCTACTGGTTGACTCAAGGTGACCCGGACGGGTGGAAGGTCGTCGTCGGCGACGAAATAGATTACTGCTGGGAATATGATGGCGGTTTCTCGAAATTTCTGCTCCAGTCATTTACTGGAGTGCTTGACCACGATTTTTATGGGCCTTTCACGGGGCCATTGACCGAAGTCGAGTTCATCAGATAGTCGGAGACGACACTGACAGCATATCGACGTGCGGCCATGCGCTCGACCCAGGAGCAGAGGTTGTCAACTGCTGCTTCTTGACTGGTCGCCAACACGTCGTCGAGGTGGGCCATGCGCGAGAACGCGAGAGGGAGCTCCTGCATTATGGCGACATGGCAGCGCGCAGGTATGTGCCGAACGAGTTGTTGGGCAGGCTGGTCGGGTCTCGGCTGTACTCCGTGAACTTTATGTACGACTACGTCCAGCTGCACTTCGATCGGCCCTGCGGCGACTTGCCCGTTCTCACTTGCGACGCCATGCCGACGGTCACCGTTGTCAACGGCACGTACGCCGACGGCGGCCCCGGATATGCCGATGCGCTGCGATCCCTGATCACCGCAACGGTCGTCTCCACCAAGGAAGCGACCGGTACGGGACTGAGCATCGAGCTCGACACGGGCAGGCTCGCCCTGCACCCGACACCGGCCGAACTCACCGGACCCGAGATCGCAAACCTGACCGGCTTCACCGACGGCCAATGGATGTGCTGGCGCCCTGGCGAGGACTCCTTCGAAGACCTCGCCTAAGTCAACCACGGCACCAGCGCACACCATGAGCATCCATGGACACCACACCGTCGATCCCTGACCAACGTCCGCTTCTACCGCGAGCAGGACCTTCGGGCAGGCGGCTGGCCCAGCTGCCGCGGTCGCCGCAGCCCTCGGGCTCATTCATGGCCGAGGAATTGCCATGAGTTTGAGACTGATCATGGTGGTGTCACCGTGAGACAAACGAGAACGCCCAGGTCGCGCAAGATCGACATGTCACGAGCGGTCGGACCCTACATGGCCCACCACACGACGGCATCACTCACTTGGCTGTGTCGTTGGTGGTGAGCAGGTCCAGGCCGAGGGCGGTGCACTGATCCCAGACGGCCTTGCCGTCGCGGTGTGTTACGACCAGCCCTGCCTCGCGCAACGTTTTGGCTTGCGTCGATGCAAGGGGAGCGATGTCGGCGACGTTTGTTCCCTATGCGCAACACGGGGTTGAGAGGCGATGGTACATCGTAGGCGCACCACACCACGCCGGTTCTGTTCCAGATCGACGAGATCTGATTGTCCATGCCAACGGCGCCGAGGTCGGGGATACTGACCTCGGTCACAAGAATCCTGCCCGTGCCGCCGCGCCCGTCCCAGGCGCAGAACGAGCCGGCTGGACAGCCGTCATACGAACCCGCCGACCCGTTGTCTGCGTGGCCGTGGCGACCGGTACGACCCCGGCCACGGCCACGATGCTGACGGCTGCACACAGTGCGTTCCGGATGCGCATCGCCTTGACCTCCGATCTCAGCAGGCGCCCCGGCGCAGCGAACTGATGTTGTCTTTGCGGCTGTAGTCGCCCGTGTTGCCCTGCCAGTTGCCGACCGCCCACCTGCCGCCGGTGTAGTTGATGTCGAGGTAGGTGCACCAGACCACGCCCGTACGGTTCCAGGCGGAGGAAACCTGGTCGTTGAGGTTTGAAGTCCCGCCGTCGACAAGGAATAGCACTGGCTGCCGACGCGCGCTCCGCGACTGCCGCTCCCCATCCCGGTCCCGCTGGCGAAGGGGCGCCTACATCCGCGTCTCCTCGTCCTTCCGGCTAGTCCTTTTGGCCGACCAAAGGCGATGAAGGAACCATTCGCGCGCTCGATGTGCGTTCACCGTCCGGTGAACAGGATGGGGATTCGCCAACAGATCGGAAGAGGGGTCTCGGATGAGAAAGACGTGGTCCATCGCGCTCGCGATCGCCATCCTGGCGGCGGCCGCCGCGGCGGCGGCACCGGCCGGGGCGGCACCGGAGACAGTGAAGTGGGGGCCGTGTCCGGCCGACGCCGCGGCACCCGGCCTGGAATGTTCGACGATCAAGGTTCCGCTCGATTACGACGACCCTGGCGGCAAGCGGATCGACATCGCGATCTCCCGGCTGGCCAGCAAAAACCCGGGACAGCGTCGCGGCGTGCTGCTCACCAATCCGGGTGGCCCGTCGGCGGGGTTGAAGTTCCCCGCCGACCTGAGGACGGCGAAGATGCCGCAGTCCGTCCTCGACAGTTACGACTTGATCGGGTTCGACCCGCGCGGGATGGCGCACAGCACGCCGGTGACCTGCGACCTGACACCCGAGCAGAGCGCGGTGGGCAACGTCCCGCCGTATGCGCGCGACGCCGCCGATGTGGCGAAGCGGGCCGAGCAGTCGAAGGCCATCGCCCGGCAATGCGCCACCTCGAAGTCGGCGTGGATGCTGCCGCACGTCAGCACGGCGAACACCGCGCGGGACATGGACAGCATCCGGGCCGCGCTGGGAGAGAAGAAGATCTCCTTCGCGGGCTACTCGTGGGGCACCCACCTCGGCGCCGTGTACACGACGCTGTATCCGCAGCGCAGCGACCGGATCATGCTCGACAGCAACGTGGGCCCGGACGGCTGGGACTACGCGAACGACCGGCTGTACGCCCAGGGCTTCGACGACCGTTTCCCGGACTTCGCCAAGTTCGCCGCGGCCGGCTCGGCCACCTACGGTCTGGGCAACACGCCCGAGCAGGTCACCGCGAAGTACTTCGACCTCGCCGCGCGGCTGGACAAGGCGCCCGTGCGGGACATCGACGGCCCGACGTTCCGGATGCTGACGTACGGCTTCCTTTTCAGTGACGCGGGAATGCCGCTCGTGGGCAAGATCTGGCAGGCGCTCGACAAGGACCAGCCGCTCCCTCCGCTGGGCCCCGGCGAAGTGCCCGGCGTGGAGAATCTGGTTTCCGGCCGCTATTACATGATCTGCAACGACTCCCGCTGGCCCGGCTTGGTGGGCACCTATCAGCGCACCGTCGCGATCGATCGGCTCCGGCATCCGATGTTCGGCGCCGCCGGGGCCAACGTCCAGCCGTGCGCGTTCTGGTCCGCGCCCGCCGATCCGCCCGTGCGCGTCGGTGACCGGGGCCCGTCCACCGTGCTGATGCTGCAGAACCAGCGTGACCCGGCGACCCCGTTGGCGGGTGCCGAGAAACTGCGGCGCGCGTTCGGCGACCGGGCCCGCATGGTCACCGTCGACGCGGGCGGGCACGGCGTCTATCCCTACGTCGGCAACAAATGCGCCGACACGGCGGCGACCACGTTCCTGCTGACGGGTCAGCGCCCGAAGCACGACCTGGCGTGCGCGGCCGAACCACGATGAAACACCGGGGACGCCGGCGCATCCGGCGTCCCCGGCACCGCTGAGGCATGATGATCACCGGACCAGCGAACGAGGAAGGACGGCCGCGTGCTTCCGACCGCCACCCCGCGTCCGGTCCGCGGTCTGGTGATCGCCGAGATCGTGGTGCTGGCCGGGCTCAACATCGAACAGCTGGTGCGCCGCCTGATCCTGGACGGCCCGGCCCCGGCAGGCGAAATCCTCTACTTCGCGGCCGGTCTGGTGCTCGGGGCGTTGGCGTTGCTGCGGCGCCGTTTCCCGGCGCGGACGGCGACGCTGACCGCGTCGGGGATCGTCCTCTCGCTGGCTTGCAGCGCGGCCGGTTTCCTGTTCGAACCGGCCGCGGCGCCGAGCGGTGACGCCGAGGCGCTGGCGCTGGCTGTCCTGGTCGGGGCGGCGTGCCACCGGCTGCCGCGCGGTCACGCCGCCGTGCTCGCGGTGCTCGGGGGGCTGACCATGGCGGCGGCGCCGGTCCTGCGCTTCACCGACACGTTCACGACGTTGTCCATCGCGGTGGTCTGGGCGTTGCTGTGGGGGTGCAGTGTCATCGTCGGGCTGATGCTGCGGGACGGCGAAGCCCGTCGTGAGGCGGCGCTGGCCGCGGCCCGGGACCGGGAGCGGCTCGCTCTCGCCAGGGAACTGCACGATCTGGTGGCGCACCACATCACCGGGGTCGTGGTCCGTACGCAAGCCGCCAGCGTCATCCTCGCGGACGGGCCGGAACAGGAGCTGATCAAGGAGATCGAGCAAGCGGGCGCGGAAGCCCTCGGCGCGGTGCGGCGGCTCGTCATGATGCTGCGCAGCCCCGAACTCGCGTCGCAGGTCACCGCCGGCGGGTTGGTGGAGACCATCGAAGCGGCGGTCGGCGACGACGAGGGCGTCACGGTGCGGCTGGCGGACGGGCTCGCCGAACTCGCGGTCGCGCCGGAAACGGTGTCCACCGTCCACCGCGTCGTCCTCGAGTCGCTGAACAACGCGCGCAGGCACGCGCCCGACGCCCGCAGTGTCACCGTGCTGGTCGAGCCGGTGGACAGCCGCCGGTACCTCCGGGTCGAGGTCGCCAACGACGGACTCCGGCCAGGCCGGGTGCGCCGGTCGCCCGGCGGCTACGGCCTGATCGGGATGGCCGAGCGGATCGGGGCGCTCGACGGCACGCTGACCGCCGGGGCGGATGGCGAGCGCGGCTGGCGAGTGCTCGCCGAATTGCCTTTGCCGGGTGGCGTTTCGGCCGCCGCGGCACCGGAAGGAGGAGCCGCGCGGTGACGGTGCGAATTCTGCTGGCCGACGACCAGGCCTTGGTACGCACGGGTTTTCGGTTGATCCTGGAACGGGTGCCCGGGCTGGAAGTGGTCGGCGAGGCGGAGAACGGCGAGCAAGCGATCCGGCTGGCCCAGCGGTTGCGGCCGGACGTCACGCTGATGGACATCCGCATGCCGCTCGTCGACGGCCTCGCCGCCACTCGGCGGCTGGCGGGCCCCGACGTCGAAGACCCGTTGCGCGTCCTTGTCGTCACCACCTTCGACCTCGACGAGCTGGTCCACGAGGCGTTGTGCGCCGGCGCCTGCGGGTTTCTCTTGAAGGACGCCGGTCCCGGGCTGCTGGTGGAGGCGGTGCACGCGGCAGCGAACGGTGAAGCGCTGGTCTCGCCGTCGATCACCACGCGGCTGCTGGCCCATTTCACCGACACCTCGGCCCGGCGCCGCGCCCGCCGTGCCGATCCCGCGCTGACCCAGCGCGAACTCGACGTGGCCAAGGCCATCGCGCGCGGCCGGACGAACGCCGAGATCACCGACGAGCTGACAATCTCCCTGTCGACGGTGAAGACCCACCTCGCCTCGATCCAGCGCAAGATCGCCGCGCGCAACCGCACGGAAATCGCCGTGTGGGCCTGGGAATCCGGCCTCGTGCGCTGAGCGGGGGAGAACCGCTACGGTCGCCGCATGAGCGAAAACGCGAAGGCCGCCCCGGCCAGGATCGGGAACGTGCTGCACCCGGTGCCAGACGTCGACGCCGCCGTGCGGTTCTACTCCACCGCCCTTGGCCTGGAGACGAAATTCGTGGACGGAGACCGCTACGCGGCCCTCGACGCGGGTGGCACCACGCTGGCCCTCGCCGGTCCCGCCGAGGACGTCACCGGCGGCGTGCCCGCGGCGTCGTTCAAGGTCCCCGATGTGGGCGCGGCGGTGGCCGCGATCGTGGAACGCGGCGGATCCGTGGTCCGGCAACCGGAGCGCGGCCCGCACGAGGTCCGGGCCGTGGCCCGCGACCCCTGGGGCAACACCGTCGTGCTCTACGGACCGCGATGACCGCGGGCTGATCAGCGGCTCGATTTCAGGCGCGTAGCAGCAAGCTGTCGTTCATGGCGGAGAACGCGCGCCGCACGTGGCCCGGCGAGAGGGAGGGTCCTGCCGCGCAGGTTCACGTCGGTGACGTCTGTGCGCTGGATGGCCAGGCCTGGAGCAGCCATCGCTCGTGTCGATAGTCGAGATCCGGGAAGTCGGCGTGCGCGGTGGGGGTGCTGCTGCGGAACGCGCGTAGCTGGAAAGGGCCGGAGACCGGAAGATCGATGACGACATCCGCCGGCGAACCGGTAACGGAGCCCAGAACGACGCGACCCGTGTCCACAGTGAAAGCCCCGTCGAACCGATCTTCGAACGGTGACGTGGGCGGCGCGGGTTCTGCTGTCCAGAGCTCGAAGTCCACCACGACATCCGTCATCTCACCCAAGGTGAAGAACATGCCTCCTCCGTGCCCGCTGACAGCGATAGCCCCATCCCTCGCCTGGGCAAGGTTCGCTGGCCCGGCCTCGGTGGACTCGACGTCGAACAACATGAACTGGTGATAGTCGACCCAGGGGCTTCCGGTCTCGCGGAGCAGGAGAGCAACGTCGGTCATCGTGGTCCTCGCTGCGCGTTGGGTGATAGTGAGAATATCCACCACCACGCGAACAGACCTACTTGTAGGCCTCGACGAATACGCTGTCACCGTCGAGGCCACACGGGCCACCCTCACCGGCCACACCGGACCGATCTTGGCGACCGCAATGAAGTCCGACCTGTTCGCCACCGGCAGCGTGGACAAAGCCGTCCGGCTGTGGACGCTCACAGACCCTGCCCACCCGAGGGCGCTGCCCAGGGCAATCCCACACGGCGGAACGGTCCGAGCCCTCGCCTTGCACTCCCGCGGGGCCATGGTGGCGGTGGCCGGCGGACAACCTTCCGGCGAGATCCTCGGATCCGTACTCGTCGAGCAGGTCGTCGTACAAGCGCGCGACCGCGCCTCCGAGCACCGCCAGATCCGCCCTGAACGGCACGCCGGCCATCGCCGCGTAAGCCTCGATCAGAAAGCTGGACGGAGGGACGTACTTGCTCACCGCGCACTCCTCAAGGGAGTTGCTTGAGGTGGTGGAGCTCAAGGAGATGGTCGGGCGCGCTGCTCCGTTTGCTACGCATGTCCCTGCGCCCATCGCGTATCGAGGCGCCCGGAGACGGCTTCAGTGCGACCTACTGGGGAAGCGTGACCGAGATGCTCACCGAGATCGCCGGCGACTGGGCGCCTACGCCCGCCAGGTCGAACTTTCCTACGGCGAAAAGCGGCCCACGGTCAACGACGAGGGCATGCTCCCAAGGCGATAAGGGAACATGTTTGAATCGCACAGGCTTATAACCTCTGCACGGGTGATCTCCCGGCCCGCAGGGATCACGGTGGCTGATCGAGGCCGGGAGAAAAGACCAGCCCCGGCATGCGCGGGACGACTGAGGGGGCCATTGCTCAAGGCGCGGTAGCGGGGGCGTGCTACCACCTGACTGGACGCATAATGCGAGGGGGGTGATCGTTCCCAGGTATGTCTTCGGCCTGCGGGGCATTCGAGTCGGCGAGATCCAAGGGCTAACTCGCGGATGCGTGGATCTTGTACAGCTTGCCCTCTTTGACGGCGATCACCCCGCCGATCGCGGTTCCGGGCGGTGCGACCGCCTGCCAGGCCATGCCTTCCGGCGCGGGTTCCTTCGTCTTGGCGGCCGAACTCGGTAGGCCGATGAGGCCACTGCCGATGACGACGTCGTTATGGTCGACGACGAGGACGCAGTCGGCCCGCGTGCCGCCGATGGTGGCCCAGCCGCTGAGCAGCGTGTCCCCGGTCAAGGGAGTGCCGGTTTCGCCGCGGGTGTTCCCGGGTTCGGTGCCGCGGGGGAGCGGGGCCGGCGTCGAGATCTGGCTGCCGAGTTCGGGGCCGCCGCAGCCGAGGGTGAATGTGTCGTTGAACGGGTAGGCGCCGAGTGAGCGGGCGGCGGGGGCGGCGGCGCGCTGGATGCGCAGCGCGTCGAGGACGGTGGGCGCGTCGACGCGCAGGGCGACGGCTGCGAGGTTCAGGGGACCGTAGTCGTTTCGGACGCGGTCGGCTTTGGCGCCGCCGATGGCGTGGGTGAGGAGTGCGACGGTCATGGTGGCGATGAGCAGGTGCCGGAGTGGCCACTGTGGACGGTTGATGGCCATCAGTGCCAGCAGGGCGCTGGTGACGAGTGCGCCGATGACGACGTAGCGGCTGACCAGGCCGACGTTGCCGCCGGGTAGTTGGTCGGTCGTGCGGCCCATCGCGAGCATGCCGGCGAGCACGATGGCGTAGGTGGCGAGCGCGATCCAACCGGAGACGCGCGGGGTCACTTCGCGGGCGAGGTAAACGAGCGCGGCGACCGTGATCCCGCCCGCGATCACCGCGACGACGGCGATGTCGGCCGACCACAGCCCACCGAGCGCGGCTGCCAGGACGGAAAGCCTGCCGTCGGGGTCGAACGCCGAGGTGGCCAGGGATTGCTGGCCGGATGGCTTGGTCAGGAACCATGTCACGACAACGACAATCCCGATCATGCCAGGGAGCGCGACGCGAAGGCGGCAGTCTTTGCGCAGCCAGGCGATCAAAGCGAGCACGAACCAGATCGGCAATGCCGCACCGAAACTGAGACAACCCAGCACCGCGGCGATCCCCGCTACCCACGTGAGGCCCCGGTGCGCGCACGCGATCGCGAGTACGCAGAAGAAGACTGCGGGGATCCAGCTGATCCCGTTGGTGCCCTGCAGCCACAATTCCGCCGCGTGGGAGGTGAACAGCAGCCACGAGAAACCTGCCACGACGACGGATTTCTTTGTAGTGGAAAGGGAAACCGGGAGCATCGAGTGCAGCGCCGCTACGATCCCGGCCACGAGCAGCACCGTGAGGATGGTGAGGATCCGGTTGTCTCCGCCGAACCACGCCGCATCTGCCCAGAACAGTAGGGATGGCAGGACGAAGGGCTGGTCGAGGTGATACGTGAACAGCTGGCCGAACAGTAGACCGCCATCGTCGTCGGTGATTTTCGCCAGTACATGCCAGTAATCGAGCAGCACGTGCATTTTGGGAGCCCGCACGGCGGTGAACAGAGCAAGCCCGAACGGGACGGCCGCGAAAAGCCACAGCGCGACCGGCCCGGCTCGCCGCCACAAGCGATCCGGCATGGGGCGCGGAAGTTCATCCGTATCCGCGGGACGAGCGGGGGCGTACTGATTCACAGATTTCCTATCTGGGTGGAATGAGCACAGTGTCCGAAAAGTTGAGCGGTTTGCCCGATTCTGCTCCAGAACCGCTGTGACCAGTGTCTTTACTGGGCCGGCCGGTGCTTGGCAAGAGTGAGGTTCACCTCAAGAAGTGATGTAACGACTACGTGTGGTCGCGACGATGAACGGCTCGGTCGGGCGGGTCATCCCCTCGATCACGCCCCGGTCCCCGACAGGCCGAGGCGAGACTGCGTCGACGGCGTTCGCCGTCGCGATGGAGGGGGCGTTCGTGTTCCTGTTGCGCCGTGAGGTCGAAAGAACCCAGTGGATCAGAGCTTTGGTCTTCGTACTGATCGCCGTCCTGGTGATCGGGAGCACCGAGGCGGTCTCGGCTCCGCCGAAGGCCGCGGCCGCCGCTGAGCGGATCGATCCGCGTGAGGTCGGTGTCCTGCCGTCCGAACCCGCCGCCACGGCCACGCCGCAGGCACCGTCCACGGCGGATTTCGGATCCAGCACGCGGCTTGACGGTGGTGCGGGTAGTCATTTCGATCCGCAGCGCTCGAAGCCGGTGTCGCGGTCGATGTTCGTCACCGAGTACGAGAATCCGGACGGCACCCGGTCGGTGCGGCAGTCGAACCAACCGCTGAACGTGCAGGACGCGGCCGGGAACTGGCAGCCGGTCCAAACCACTCTGTCGACCGACCCCGCTACCAAGCGCGCAGACGCGGATCAGCACCCGCTGAGCCCGTCTTTGGCGACGAAGGCCGACGACACCGCGGTGCTGCAGGTGGAGTCCGGTGGGCACACCGCGAGCCTCGCGATGGACAAGGCCGCGGGCTCGACCGCCGCGGTGAAGGGTGATTCCGTCACGTATGCGGAGGTCGCGGCCGGAACGGATCTGGAGTACGAGGTCACGCCGGGCGCGGTGAAGGAGACCATCAAGCTCAAGCGCCTGCCCGCTGATGGCCGTTCGTCGTGGAAGTTCAAGCTCAACACCGGTGGCCTGACCCCGAAGCTGGAGAACGGCACCGTCGTCCTCGCCGATCAGGCCGGGGCGGCGAAGATCGTGATGCCGCCGATCGAGACCTGGGACTCCGCGGGCAACGGTGAGACCGCGCCCGCGATGACCGGCGGAACCTACTCTCTCGAGCAGGCCGGTGCGGACTGGTGGCTGACCGTCGCCGTCGACGCGAACTGGCTCCGCGACCCGAAGCGCGTCTATCCCGTCTATGTGGACCCGACCTTCACCTATGGGGTCAAGGAGTCCCATTCGTACCGTTCTGACGGCACGAACTGCGACGCCTGTGGCCTGCGGATCGGCAACAGCCAGGCCAAGGGCGACACCTACAACCGCAGTGTCTTCAACGTCGACTACACGCCGCTGTTCGGCAAGACCGTCGTCGGCGCCCGCATGGACCTGACCCGCAACACCAGCGTCGTTGGGTCGCTCAAGACCTGGAACGCGAACCTTCACCACGCCTCGGCGTTCAACTTCAACGGTGTCGGCGGCTACATGACCAGCGCCCTGGTCGGTGACGTCGGCAGCTTCGTCGGCGAAGGCCTGACCGGATTCATCCGCGACCGAGTGAACGCGCGTGACGGCTCGGTCTTCTTCATGATGATCGGCGCCGAGAACCCCGGCACCTGGACCTACAAGAACCTCAACGCCACCCTCATCGTCGACACCGGCTCCCCTGCACCGGCAACGAGCCTGGTGGGACCGGCCGACGGTACCGTGTCGACCTCGCTCAGCCCGACTTTGTCGGTCAAGCCGGTCACCGATCCCGACGGTGAGCCGGTCAAGTACTGCTTCCGCATCGCGACCGGTGCCGACGCCAAGTCCGGTGTCGTGGTCGAGTCCGGCTGCCTGACGACTCCGACCTGGACGGTCCCCGCGGGGATTCTGCAGGACGGTGTCGCCTACACCTGGCAGGCGATGACCTACAGCGGTACCACGACGATCACGCCGACGTGGGTCGGTCATTTCAAGATCGACCAGCGGATCGGCGACCACGGTCCCTCTCCGGCGGATGACGCCGGCCCTGTCACGGTCAACCTGGCCAACGGCAACGCCTCGTTGTCGCAGCAGACACCGACATTCGAAACCGTCGGTGGGAACGCCGGCCTGACCTTCGGTTACAACTCCCAGCAGCGGGAGAACAAGGGCCTCAAGGCCTCCTACTTCGTAGACCTGTCGCACAACGGCCTGATCAGCGACGCCCAGCAGCCTGTGCTGGTGCGGACCGAGCCGCAGGTCAACGTCGATTGGGGCGTGGATTCGCCGTTCGCCCCGGCGTTGCCGGGGGACTGGTTCGTCGCTCGCTGGGAGGGTTTCTTCCAAGCGCCAGTGGCAGGGACCTACCAGTTCGCCGGCGTGCACGATGACGGTGCCGTGGTGTGGATCAACGGCGCCAAGGTCTACGACGTCGGCACGCCCAGCGATCTCAACTGGACGCAGGCGACCAACGTCGTTCTGACAGCGGGCCAGCGCGTTCCCATCAAGGTCGAGAACGCCGAGGCCACTGGCGCGGCGAAGATGCGGTTGTTCGTGCGGACCACCGACAACACCACCGTCGCTCCGCAGATCGTGCCCGCCGACTGGCTCTACACCTCCGACCTGCCGGTCCTGCCGCAGGGCTGGACGCTTTCGGCGGACTTGGACGGAGACGGCTCGAGCTACACCGAAGCCAAGGTCACCGACCAGAACATCGTCCTGACCGACGCCACGGGCGCCAAGCACACCTGGACCAAGAAGAGCACCGGTGGCTACACCCCGCCCCAGAACGAAGACGGTGTCCTTGCCCTGGACACCTCAGGCCGGGTCACGCTTCACGAAGGCGGCGACGTGTTCACGTTCCGCGCCGACGGCAAGCTCGACACACAAGGAACCGCGGCCGATTCGCGCAAGCCCGCCGCGTTGCTGAACATCTACAGCGGCACGCCGTCGCGGTTGACGCAGATCAAGGACCCGGTCTCCGGGCGGGTACATACGTTGCACTACAACCGGCCCGGCGACGATTGTTACGGCTCAGTCGCCGCGCCCGCGGGCACCGACGCGCTGCCGCCGTCACAGATGTTGTGCCGCATCAGCTACTGGGACGGGACCGAAACGCGTCTTTGGTACGCACAGGGACGGCTGGCCCGGATCGAAGACCCCGGCGCGGAGAACAACGACTACCTATACGACGCGAACGGTCTCGTGACGGGTGTCCGAAGTCCGCTCGCGGTCGATTGGGTGGCTGTGGACGCGGCCCACCGCAACACCACGGAGACGTACACGGCCATCGCCTACGCGGTCCAGAACGGGAAGACGCAGGTCGCTTCCGTGACCGAGCCTGCGCCCGCTCCGGGACAACCGCGGCCTTCGACCGGCTACCGGTACGACCCGGCGAACCGCACGACGTACACCGACACGGCCGGTCTCACGCCGGCGACCGGGTTCTCGAGCAAGGTGACCTACGACGAAGCCGATCGGACGCTGTCGACGACAGACGCGACTGGGAAGACGTCCACCCAGGAGTGGAGCCCGAAGGACCTGCCGTTGTCCACAACCGACCCGGCAGGGCGCCGCAGTACGACGGTCTACGACTACGCCGACCGCCCGACGGATGCCTACGGCCCAGCGCCAGGGTCGTGCTTCATCGGCCAGGTGCCGAACGGCAGCTGCGCGATGTCCCACGGCCACACCGGATACGACGAAGGCATCAACGGCCTTGCGGTCGCGTACTACGACAACGACAGCCTCTCCGGAGCGCCCAAGGCGTACGCGACCGGTATCGGTGGTCCCGCCGGCCAGTTCGTCAAGAACTGGAACAGTGACGCGCCGACCACCGGGATCCCCGCTGACCATTTCTCGCTGCGCGCGACCGGGGACATCGTCTTCCCCGCCGCGGGTGATTACACCTTCCGCGTCCTCGCCGACGACGGTGTCCGGGTGTGGGTCGACGACCAGATCGTGATCGACGACTGGCGCAACACCACGCCCGCGTGGCGCTCGGGAGTCGTCCGCAACTCCACACCCGGCGCCGCCCGGCGAATCCGGATCGACTACTACGAATTCGATCTCACCGCCCAGCTCGAACTGCACTGGACCACACCGGCCGGGACGCAGGAGCCGGTGCCCGGCGCTCAGCTCAAGCCGCGGTACGGGCTGACGACGTCGACGACCGCGACGGAGTCCGACGGTGTTCCCGACAAGTCTGGTGTCACCCGGTTCGACGAGAACGGGCTCGATCCGGTCTACGGTCTCGCCACCTCTGGGCAAGGCAATCCGGGAGGGTTGAAGATCACGGGCTCGGTCGGCTATGAAACGCCCGGTAGCGGCTACCTGCGTAAGACGAGCAAAACGATGGCTACGGGCGCGAAGACCGTCTACGCCTACTACGGGGACACCGAGACCCGCGCGAACCCGTGCGTGGCAGGCAGCGCTCCGGTCAACCAGGGCGGCCTGGCCAAGGTGATCACTTCGGCGGCGCCGGCGACCGGGCCTGCCAGAGTGGACGAGCGGGTGTACGACGCCTCCGGCCGAGCCGTAGCCGAGTCCAATGGTGGTGAGTGGACATGTACCACCTACGACGACAGGGACAGGCCGCTGGAGGAACGCGTCCCGGCATCGGCAAGCTCGCCGGCGCGAACGGTGAAGCACCAGTACTCCGTCGGCGGCGATCCGCTCACCAGCGCAGTTTCCGATGAGAACGGCACGATCACCACCACTGCCGACCTGTTGGGCCGGGTCGTCGCGTACACCGACGTCAACGGTGTCCGGACCAGCACCGCGTACGACCAGGTCGGCCGGACCGTGTCGAGCACTGTCACCCCTCCCGACGCCGTAGACGCTCCGCGGGTGCTCACCTTCACGTATGACGACGCCGGGCGGGCGCTGTCGCAGAAGCTCGACGCCGTCGTGCTGGCCACGGTGACCTACGACTCCGCCGGAGAACTCGCCACCGTCGCGTACGCCAACGGAACCTCGCTCGCCGGGGTGACCAAGGACGCCGCTGCCCGCACGCTTTCACTGGGTTGGAAGACCAGCGACAACAAGGACGTGACGTCCCAGGTCGGTCGCACGGCGGCGGGGACGATCGTCGACGAGTCCCTGGCAGGCGTCGACGCCCGCCCGAACGCGCCGAACTACGTCTACGACGGTGCGGGCCGCCTTACCGAAGCGTTCGTGACCGGACACCACTACACCTACGACTACACCTCCCCGGCGTCCACGACCTGCCCGGCGGGAACGCAGGCCAACGCGGGCGTCAACACGAACCGCGTGCGTTTGGTCGACGAGTCCGCGGCAGGAACTGCCGAAACCCGGTACTGCTACGACGTCGCCGACCGTCTGCTCGCGACACAGGGCGGCACCGGCCTGTCCGGCTTCACCTACGACCGGGCGGGCAACACGACCGGGTGGACGGCCGCCGACGGCACCGTCACCACGCTCACCTGGGACGGATCCGACCGCAATACCGGGGTAAAGACCAGCGGTCCGGTCGCCGCGGCCAACGCAGAGGTCGCCTACACCCGGGACGCCACCGATCGCATCGTCCGGCGAGACCCGCGGAACTGCGACAACAACGCCGTGATCCGCTACGGATTCACCGGCGACGGGGACGCTCCGGACCTCACCCTGGACGCCGCTGGCCGGCTGACCTCGCTGTCGTTGTCTCTGCCCGGTGGAGTCCTTTACACCACGAAGGTCGGCAGCGACGGCGCGTTCACCCCGGCGTACGACCATCCGTCGGTGCGTGGCGATCTGGTGCTGACGACCGACGTGGCCGGCCACCAGGTCGGCACGCTGCGCGCCTTCGATCCGTATGGCCAGCCGTTGAGCAGTACGGGAGCCGTCGACCCTCAGGCCGTGCCCGACAACTCGCCCGGTTCGATGGACTACGGCTGGCTGGGCGAACACCAGCGGGCCTACGAACATGCGGGCGGGATCGCGCTGGTTCAGATGGGCGCGCGGCCATACAGCCCGCTGCTCGGACGGTTCCTTTCGGTGGATCCCGAAGAGGGCGGATCCGCGAACGACTACGATTACGTCGCCGGTGATCCCATCAACAGCCTCGACCTCGACGGTCACGGCTGGTTCAGTTCGCTCGTCGGGGCGGTGACGCGGGTAGCCCAGGTGGTCTCGTGGGTGCCGGGGCCGATCGGCTCGATCGCGAGCGGTGTCGCCGCAGTGGGCAACGCGATCCAGGGCAACTGGGGAGCAGCCGCCCAGTACGCGTTCGGCGCCCTCACCGGTGGCGCGTCCAAGTGGATCGGCGCCGCCGTCGGAGCAGTGAAGGCCGTCGGCCGGGTGGCTTCGAAGGCAGGCCGGTGGTTCACCGCGACGACTCGGTCAGCGAGCGCGGCAAGCCGAGCGAACAAGATCCTCCGCAAGGTCAAGATCGGGGGGCAAGGCATCGGGTACAAGAGACACCGGATCGCTCTGCACGCTCCTCACGCCGTGAACAGGCGGTATTCCAAGCGCACAAAGCCGCATGTGGGACGATGGCACATCCACACGGGTAAGAAGCGGACGGCCAGGCGTGTGTTCCGGGTCTGGAGGAAAATTTGAGTGACCCGGTTGAGGTGATCGTCTTCCGCGACGAGCCCGGCGAGTTCGCTGACATGGCACCAGATTTCGTCGCCCGGGTCGGTGTGCCTCCGACTTTCGAGTCGCTGACGGTGCAGTGGCCGGAAGCTGCTGGTACCGAGGAGAAGCGAAGGCTGCTGAGGTTCGTGGCCACCGCGACCGGCGAAGGCCGATCGCGGGTGGCCAGGAGCCTGGGGAAGCTCGATGCGGACGGCGAAGCTGACGGGATGGCGTCGTTCTTAAGGGCGGTCGATGGCGATTCGTGGTGGCTCGGGGACGTGGCCATCAAATTCGACGCAGGGGTCTCGACCGAGATGATCTGGTTTCCCGGCAGTGACGGCGCGTTTCTGCATATCGGGGCGGCAGCGAGCCTGCTCGACTTCACCGTCATCCCGGCAATCCATGAGATCGCCATCGTCCTCGACTGGCAGCTCACAGTGCAGTGACCGATCCGGACCGGCCGACCTCCGCAGGCGACGAGGCACAAAGCCGCCCGAGCGGTGATCACACAGTTGCCGTAATGAAGGCAGTCCAGAAATGATGAACGTCAGGCGCGGCCGGTCTCGGACGGTGCTCGTGGTCGCGGCACCGTGTCCAGCCTCTTTCGCTGGGCCTAGGCGCCGCGCCGTCGAGCTGCTTGGCTCGCTGATCCGCTCGCCGTGGGTGGCGAGCCGACGCCGATGCGCGGCCAGCGAGGCTACTACGGCGCCGGCGATAGCCGAGGCGGCGATCTCTTGTGCCCAGTCCACTGTGGTCGGATCGTCGCGGGGGTAGTTGGTGAACAGCACAGGGATCTGTTGCTGCGCGCGGCCGAGGGGAGGTGACCGCCGCGCTGCCTCGTCTGTCGCACGCGATCGTCGTGCGCAGCCGGTTGAAGCTGACCTTCAACGCCTCACCGGAATCGTCGGGGAGGCCCGGTTCCTCGGTTTCTCCACGACCGCGTTGCCCAGCAGTTCGGAGAGCTACTGCGTGGTTCTGATGACGGGCATGCCGATGCTCACCTATGTCGGCACGAGTGTCGAGGTGGTCGGGGAACCCCGTCGCTGGCGGATCAAACCGGGAGCCGATCCTTCGTGACACGACGTCTGGCCCGTGGGCTCGCCACACTGATGGCCGGCGGCATGGTGGTGGTGCTGGCCGGCTGCGGCACGAGCCCGCCACCTTCGCCCCCAGAACCGTCGGTGTCGGTCCCGTCGATCCCGGCGCCGTTGAACGGCGCCAAGTTCATCGCCGATCCGTGCTCGGCGATCACGGTGGAGCAGCTGCAGAGCATCGGCTTCGGTGAGGGCAGGCATGAGCAGACCCGGGAAGGCCAATGCCTGATCGTGCTCGGTCCGTCGGTCGACGTGACGACATCGTGGTTTCCGCCGGTGCGGGAGAGCATCCGCACGTTGTACAGCGATCGTGCGCTAGGCCGCGATACCGGCAACCACTGGGAAGAGGTCACGATCAACGGCTACCCCGCCGTGATCGTGGAAACCAAAGAGAACATCCCGAGCAAGCGGGACCAGGGGCCGCTGGCATGCAGACTCGCTCTAGGTGTCGACCAGAACACGCTGGTACACATCAAAGCCAACACATGGAGCAAGCCGGAAGCCGGCCCATGGCAAGCCGATCCCTGCGGCGCGGTCAAGAAGATCGCCGAGTTCGTCATCGACAACCTCCGCAGCTAAGCACGGTGGACTAATTCAGAGAAGCATTCACCCGCACCGTCAGACACGTGCGGCCTTCCGACCGGACGCACGAGTTATGGAGGACGAGGTACCGCCGCGGCGGTCACCGAACATCCGCTTCTGCCGAAGAGCGGATGTGTCGGCTCTCAGTCGGAGTTGAACCAGACCAGCACCCCAGGGCCGTCCGGAGTGAGTACTGGTACCCATGCCTCGTCTACCTCACGCATTCGGCTGTCGTCGAGCCGAAGATCGTGCGGCTCCTCGGTCTGCCCGTTGCATGCCCAGTACGAGATGCCGACGACGATCCGGCCCAGCCGGTCCCGCTCATCGTCCGGCCACGAGTAGTTCCAGGTGCCTGCGCCACGGAAGTCCTTCTCGAACAGGTCACGAAGCGCGTCCAAGGCATCGGCGCCGGCCACGGGGACGAGGAAACCTTCGAGCTGCCCCTGCCGACAGGCCGTTCCCCCGTACTGCTGCTGGTAGAAGACCCCCGTCTGAGCCTCCACGATCACATACAGCCACCCGGGGGCCGTCCCGTCAGGATCGAGGACCACGAATCGCCGGGAGCTCATGACGGCAGTCTTCCGAACCGCTATCCCCGCGTCCAATGACTACGATCAGCATCAACGTCCCCTTCTTTCGTGTAGCTCGCGCCTTCGTGCGGTCTGCGGCATTCCGTTTCGTCTGGGTGGATCACTGGTCTAGTCACGTGCCTGCCTTGGCATCACTTCAGGCCTTGGACCCGAGTGTCCGATCGGTGAGTCGGGCACCGGCCGCGAGACCGAATCCGGTGACTAAGCCAGGCTCGATAGGTCTATAGCCTTCTTATCTCTATCAAGCCTGCTGGACGAGTCAGGTGTGCTCGCAAGGTACCGGTTCGTGAGTCCGGCACGGCTGAGCGAAAGGCAGGTGATGTCATCGAGCGCGACTTTCAGGACTGTGACACTCCAGCGACCCCGCCGCGCGCCGCGGCGGGGTCCTTACAAGCAGGAATGGGCTCCTAACTGAGGTAGAAGCCGCCGTCGTTGCGCAGGACCACCGCGACGATGGGCACCGGCTGCTGCCGTTCCACCAGTGGTAGACCGCGTGGTACTGGCCGTTGGCTGCCTAGAAGAAGTCCATCCCGCCGGGCCGGGGTGGTTGCCGGGCAGGCCGCGGTAGGGGTTGAGGCCGCCGGCGCCGATGTACCCGAAGTACGGCCGCTCGGCCCCGTTCTGCCGTGGCATGCAGCGCGCCGAGGGGATCGGGCCGGTGCTGCACCTGGTGATGCCGGTCGAATACTGTGCTCTATTGCTGGATGAGCTCGCCGTCGTGGTGTGGGCGGCGAACCTGACCACGCTCGAGCTCCACGTTCCACAATGGACCATCGACGGCGACCGGGGGGTGCTGCCCGCCGGATCGGCTGGTGTTCGAGCTCGACCCCGTGCCGGGCACCTCGATCGTGCACTGCTGCCACGTCGCCGAACGACTGCAGGACACCCTGGACCAGCCCCGCTCGTGCGGGGACGGCACTAACGGACCTGGACCTTTTAAGACCATACTGCTGGTTTTCGTTCACACGCCTGTCACAGGAGATAGGACAGGCCGAGCGTGACCGGGCGCAGAAGAAGACCGACACCGTCGCACGTCGTATGGCACGGTTGGAACGCGAACTGGCCACGTTGACTGCGGCATGCTCGACGGACTGATGACAAGCAGCATGCTGCACAGGAGCCCCGTCTATGATCCGGTGTGCCTGGGCAGTGGAATGATCGACTGCCGCATACTCCCGCAACAGGAAGATCTCGATATGCCTCAGCGTGCTCGCGTGGGTTCGCCTGACGATCAAGCAGGGCCGCGGTCGTCTCTGTTGAAGGCTTCCCTGGGGCTGCACATCACGTGTTGGCTTACTCTGGGCACACTAGTCTTTGTTGGTATAGCCGTCTTGTTGTGGTGGCTTCTGAGCGTGTCCGGGCTCGCTGGTTCGGCTGGGGGTCAGCGGCAGCCGGCGCTGGATCTGATTAAGATCGCGTTGACGCTGACCGGTGGTGTTGGCGGTGTCATTGTCCTGGTGGTCGCCTACCGCAAGCAGCGCTTGGGAGAAGCCGCGGAGCGGCGGGAGGTGGCCGCAAGCAGGCGGGAAGAGATCAAACTGTTCACCGAGCGGTTCATGAAAGCCGCGGAACAACTCGGCAACGCCACGGCCACCGTGCGATTGGCGGGCGTATATGCGATGGCTGACCTAGCTGACGAATCAATCGAGCGCCGCCAGACGTGTATCAACGTGCTCTGCGGCCACCTGCGGATGCACTGCTCCTCGGAGCCGCCAGTCGATCCGGTCGACCTTGCGCAGTGGCGTGGCGAACGTCAGGTTCGCCACACCATTTTCCGTGTGATCGCGGACCATCTCCGCGAAGACGCGCCCACGTCCTGGCAAGGGCATGATTTCGACTTCACCGGCGCGCTCATCGACGGTGCGGACTTCCACGAGATCAGAGTTACCGGCGGGAACATCACCTTTCAGGAAGCAGTGTTTCCGCGAGGCAAGGTCGACTTCGACGGCGCAATATTTTCTGGCGGAGTCATTGACTTCAGCAACGCAAGCGTGTCGGGAGGAACTGTCAACTTCGGCTGCGTGAAGTTCGCCGGGTCGGTCGTGCACTTCTTTGAGACAGAAGTGCACGACGGTGGTCTCGACTTCAGTTACACACGCCTGTCAGCAGGCGCTCTCAACCTGGACGATATGATCCTTTCCAGTGGACGAATAGACTTCCACAACGCGACGTTCATAGGCGCGCGCGTCACCTTCAGTTGCACGAAATTCGACGGTGCCCATATGAGCTTCCGGGAGGCCAAGTTCCGTGCAGGAAGCCTCGCCCTCGGCGACTGCCAGTTCTCCAGCGGCAGCAGCGTCGAGTTCGGCCAAGCCGAGTTCGCCGGCGGATACGTCGGAATTCACCGTGCTAGCTACAGTGGTGGCGTTCTCAATTTCGCGGATCCAACCTCATGGGATACCCCACCCGAGATCGATTTGACGAGCAAAGGCGCGCTCGCTGCCGTGCGGATGCCCGGCTTCGTCGCGGAGCGGCCGGTACCGGCGTGACGCCGTGGTTGGAACTCGGGTCACGTCAATAGCGTTTTCCCGTGCCGCCGAGTTTTCCTGTTAACCGCGCGCTGCCCCACACAGCAGACGATGTCATGCCCAGATCGGCGCCGATGAGCTTGAGCAGCTCGTCCTCGGCGTCAAAGATGTCGTCATGCGGGTCGGCACCAGGATGGGTGCTGGGGAGTAGCTTGTCTACGGCATCATCGGCCAGGCTCTTCCAACGATCGAGTACTTGTTCGGCGGCGTCCGCACACTTCTCTGTGGTGGCGGCCGCGAGGTGTCCGCAGGCCACGTAGCTGTTTCTCCACGCCTGAGTACATTGAGCATGAAGCTGCTCTAGCTCGGTGGGGTCAGGCATGATGACGTTCGCGTGAATGACAGCGTCGATACGTGCCTCCCAGCTGTCCAGAGCGAGGCGGAAGCTGCGGTACGCGGAGAGGACGGGCACGTGTCGACGGCTTGTTTCGACGAGTGCGCCGCCAGGAAACGTTGCCCGCTCGTTGAGCGCATGGTTCACCCACGCCTCATGTTCGGCCTTGAGTTTAGTGAGACGGTCAACGGTGTAGTGGTGGGGTTGGTCGTCGATCTTTTTGTGGTCGACCCGGCACAGCAAGATCAGGTTGTCGTAGTGGTGGAGGCCGGAGGGGGGACCCTCGCCGTACCGTGGGCCACCTGGTGACTGTGCCGCGATGTGCGCCTCGTCTCCGACGATGGCTTCTTCGTCACCGTCCGGAGTGCGGCGGGTGATGAGTTCTCGTCGACAGTCGGCACATCGGTTGCCGGAACGACCCCAGAGGATCTTCCTGGTCTTGTCGCTGATGCCCACAGGGACATGATGCCCGAAGCCACATGCGCACGTGGTCGATCCGGCTTAGTTGGCGCATGGGTCTCTGCGCCGGTTCCTGTCTGGACGGGCTCGAAGCTGCGCCGGAGGTCGATGCGCCGGGACGGTACCCGCACTCTACGGCTATGTGCTGGTCGAGGCGTTGCTTGGGTATATGAAAGGTGGTTAGACACTCGTGCCCAGCGGCCAGTTGGTGCCGCAGTGCTGGTTCAGCAAGAGCACGAGGTGTCGCCCGTCGAGTAGCTCATGGCGGGTGTCGCGGCGTGCTTCCTTGCGTGCGTCGGGGGCTGAGTGAGAGTGGCGAATACCGCTTTGACCGGTGATGTCGTGGATGCGTTGGGTTTGAGTCGCCCCGCAACGATGACGCGGCTGAAGGCGTTGCAGAAGTTCGGTTTGGTTCGGCGCGTAGATAGGCCACCACAGGACCCACGAGCCGTGTGGGAGCTGATCGACGGTTCGTAGCTGCGCATCGTTGACACGCATCTACGTGATGCTGGATCTGTGGCTGGCTAACGACGCCTTTCGAGGCGGTGCGGGGCTTGACGCGCCTCCTCTGCACGGCGAAGTAGCGTCTGCCACTGGCGTCGTAACCAGCCTGGCCGGTGGAGCTGCTCGAGTGTGTCGTCGACCGTGCTGCGGAAATCGTGGATGCGACTCACAAAGGTAGTGATGTGATGCTTCCATTCCTTGGTGTTCCTGGCAGACGCGAGCAGGTCGGCAACGCCCTCACGAAGCTGATCGGCGGCACGCTGCAAGGGACGATCCCCGAGCAGCGAGACCGCTATTAACGCGCTCAGCAGGCGACTGGTTGGCGCGGCGAGCGCGGTTTGTGCAGCATGCTCGCGGTCGCGGTGATAACTGTCGACTGCACGGAGAGCGGTGGGGGTAGCCTTCATCCAGTCTCGGCCGACGACGATAAGTTCGGTTGCCGCAACTGCAATGGTCGGCAACGCCTTCGTGCGGCGGCCCCACTGCAACCGATAGGTCGTGAGTGTTGCTTGCAGCTCGCCGACAGCCGCGAGGGCTTCGCCAGCCACCGTGGCGATGTGCCGTTTCCGCTCGAGCAGGATGGTGCGTTGCTGTACGCGCAGTGCCCCTCGGTAACCGAGGTAGACGCCTGTGAGGGTTGCTGCTGCGGTGATGACGGGTGGCCACTCCATCGGAGCATCTTGCCCGAACGGTGCCGGTACACGACCTGCAGGTCATGGGGTGTTTGTGGCGATGAAGGGCGTCGGTTAGAAACGTCCGTGCAGGTATCGCCTCTTCGGAGTTTTCAGCAGGGCGAGTGTCGAGTCGTAGGTGACGCGGTAGCGGATGGTGTCATCGTCGATGGGGCCGGCAACCGTACGAGGGTTGGTTTCGTACTCGAGCTCGTTGGTGTCGAAGTTGCGTCCTGCGAGTGTGACGGGTGTGGCGACGACCTCCGCGTGCCAGATGGTCGCTACTCGTTCGTCCGCGCGAGAATCGCAGACAATGTGGAACCCGGAACGAGCGATGGCGCGACTGGTGAACGCCTCGATATCGAGGGTGATGAGTGCTCGCACGTAGCGTCGCCACGCTGGTCTCGGCGGCACAGGGCTGCTGGTCCAGGACCGATATCGGGTGCCGAGGTTGTAGATGGTGATCCATTCGGCCGAGCTGCGGCGGTCGATCCATTCGAAGTGACTTCGCCGCCCGCGGACAGTATGGCATAGCTGAGTTGGATCTCGACGCCGTCGAGCAGGAACAGCGACTGGTTGCGGTAGCTGTACCACGTGGTGCGGCGTGAGCGGGGGTGATCGCGCAGCGTGAGCAGCAGTTCGTTGTCGGTGTTGTTGACCAAGCGACCGCGGGCGACGATTTCGGCGCTCTCAGGTTGTAGGTGGTGGCCCAGAGCTCGGCTTCGCTCTGCAGTAGACCACCTTTGAGTGCCGTAGGCGGGCGGAATTCAACCTCGGTCAGAGTCAATGTGGCTGCCGGGGTGTAGTTGGCGCGGGCGTTTTCGTAGTTGACTTGCCCCAGGATGCTGGCGACGTCGAGTGATTGCTTCCCGGTGCGGGTGTTGCGTCGGCTGTAAAGCAGCGATCCGAGAGCGATCACCACCGATGCCGCGCTGAGCCACGTCGTGTAGATGCATACTCCCCCGAGGCCTTCCACGATTGATCGTGCGTTCGAGATGTCATCCTGCCGGGCTGCAGGGCGGTTGCTCACAGCAAATGCAGCGGTGCCAGGGGGCACCTTCCTTTGCTGCGCGCTTGGGGTTCACCCGCTTGGCGGTAGCGGATAGTGGGGTTATGACCTGGCGATCTCGGTTCGGGTTGAGTGGCTGACGTGATGAAGATCGGCTACTAGGCTTCGCGGTTATGCCTGCTGAAAAGTCGCAAGAGACTGGTCGGGAGGGCGTGTTCCGCGCGAAGCAGTACTTGGAGAGCACGACCTATCTTCGACTGTCGTGGACGGCGTATGACCACGAGAAGATGTGTACCCGCCAGCGGCTTGACGGCAGCAGGAAGGTCTATGACCTTCGTGGTCACTTTCTGGGGCAGCGTCGGCATCCGTTGTTCGTCGAGGCGAAGAAGTACTCAGTGGTGGGCAGCCAGGCGAGTATGTACATCGAGTACCTGGCTGACATCTACAGCGTCACCGCGCGCGCGTGCCAGGACGAGATGGACGACGAAGCGGAGTTCATGTGGGTCACCTGGCATCCGTTCAACCTCACCCACTGGTCGAAGCTGACCCGCCACGACTATGTGCGCGACGCCGTAGCCGAGCACGGAGAGCGGCTGAAACTGCCCGCCACCGATGACGGGTTCGACATCGATGACGACCTGTGCCGGCTTGTGTCGAAGCGGCTGTGGCTGCTGGTGCTCTCGGACCGCCAGCAAGACCTGGTCTTGAGCCCAGAGGAACTGAAGGTAGCGATGATGCACTTGAAGAGGGAGGGCGCGTAGCCATGCCAGGCAACACGTTGCAGGACGCCGTGGCTGCGGCGTTGAACTCCAGCGATCAGACGGACGTGATCGAGGGCATCAAAGGCGCGGTGATCAGTGAGATCGAGCGCCTGGACCCCGGCGTTGCCATCGTCGACACCGACTACTTCAACCACAGTTACGCCCCCGATTTGGTGTTGTCATGGCCGGGCGGGAAGCAAGAGCGCGAGGTGTACTTGCGTTACAACCTGCGCTCAACGCAGGCAGGCCGCGATGTGGACCTGCTGGGCGGGTCCGCCCCGGTGTTCTTCTCGTTGGACTCCCGGCACGACGATGATGCCGTCGCCGAGGATCTTCGCGGAGACCTCGAGGATGAATCGGGAGCGTTGGTGACTAACGCACCAGCGATCGACGGGTTCACCTCCGCGGAGCAGACCAGAGACACCGGCTCGGTGTCTGAACCGTTGCTGAACCTGTTTCGCCGCAACGTGGTTCGCGGTGGTCGAGGCTTGTTGATCAGTGGTACCGCGCAGCGCTTGCAGCACACCCCGACCGCAGGAGATGTCGACGAAGACATCTCGTACCTGACCACGTTTGAAGAGACGATCACGCAAATCTTCCGGCCCGAGGCCGCGACGCGGTTGCAGCGGGCGGTGGACATCGTTCGCGCGGCCCGGACAGGCAACACCTCGCTATTCGAGCAGCCCGACGATGCTGACGAACGCCTGCGCGTGATAGGTGGCAAGCTCGAGCTGGATGAACTGCGGATCTTGCTGCCCTACATGTTGGAACGCGCCAACGCCCTCGACAGTGACGCGTTCTGGCAATACGTGGGCGGCATGATCTCGCTCAAGCAACTGGAACAGCTCGCGGAGACCATCCCGCTGGAGGACCTCAACCACTTGGTTGTGGCGAACCTGGGAACATGGCGGGCCACCCGGGCGATCATGTCGTTCTCCCCCGAGGCTGTGGAAGAGGAACGCCCGGATCCGTCGTGGACGGTGCACGCGAAGTTGCTGGCTGCGACAGCCGGCGCGTGGCGTGTGCACTTCACAACCGACAAACGCAAAGGTGGAAGTCGCGACGATTCCCCGCTGGTGCGATGGGAAGACATATGGCCGCACCTGTCCACCTCCCCGGTGTCCTCGGTGGACATGCAGGGCATCACACGACGCGTGCGGGTATCAGCTGAAGATGGTTCGAACGTGTTTGCGGATGTCGACACGATCAGCTCGACCATCGAGGACGATTTTCGCGTCCGGTCCGTAGCGCTGCGTCCGTCCGATGACGAGTCGTCGGATCTTGAACTCGACTTCAAAACGATGACGGTCGAGGGCAGAAAGGTGCTTCTGGGTGACCTGGCTTCAGCGGCGTTCGATGTCCTGGGCTGGCGGTATCCCCTGTCAACCGATGAGCGCACCCAGATTCTGGGCCGCTCGGCGTTGCAACGTCAGCAAGATAAGTTCATCACACCGCGGCTGTTAATAGAGGACCGCCCAGCGGCTGAGGCTCTCGAGCTGGAAGGGCCGGACGCGAGCGAGGATGACGAGGACTAAGCCATCTCGATGGATGGTGAGCCGGTGGTGAGTTGGCGGTATGGTGCCGCCAGCTCACCAGGCACTTGTCGCGCCGCAGCGTCACAAAGGGGCTTGAAACTGCCACCTGACGGGCGAGGAGCAGAACTCGTCGACCACCGCCCACCCGGCGGGGAGACCAACCCTGTTTGCGTGGGGAGGACAGCCAGCGCCAGGCCTCGCGCAGCGTCAGACCGGGGAACAGCCCTGCTCGCGCGGGGAGAACTCGGTGACGCGCCCGTACCGGACGCGCCGGGCCGGATCAGTCCCGCTCGCGCGGAGAGAAGGCCGTCAGGTGGCGGGTGAAGAGTCCGGAGGGACCAGCCCGCTCGCGCGGGGAGAACGTCGGCACCGCAGGCGACGTTAACCTCGTCGACGGACCAGCCCGTTCGCGCAGGGGGAACTGCTTGTACTTGGCCGAGGTTAGCGGAATGAGTGAACCAGCCTCGCTCGCGCGGGGAGAGCAGCTTGACCATGCTGGCGGCGACGTCGAAGACCGGATCAGCCCCGCTCGCGTGGGAACATTTCGGACACGACCACTGTTCCCAGCGCATCGAAGGGGTCAACCCCGCATGCGCGGGGAGAACGTCGTGTAGCGGCGGTAGAGGGACGTGAAGGTGGGACCAGCCCCGCTCGCGCGGGGAGAACTGGCACGTGCACCGCCAGTGCCCGTCCAAGTGCGGATCAGCCCCGCTCGCGCGAGGAGGACCCACTCCCGGCGTACCTCAATGACCCGCGCAAGCTCCAGTACTTCTTGTCCCGCCCGCCACGCGTCGACGCGGTGGTTACCGCGCAAGGCGCGGTCGTGTACACGGAGGTGAACGCTAGGGCCACGACCGGCACACATCTCCACAAGCTCGCGGCCGATGGGATTCTCGGCAAATCGTCGCAGCTCATTCGGCAAGTTAGCGCCTCTTCAAACTGGGGTGCACTGTCAACCGAAGAGTTTCTCGCTGGCGTAGAGAAAGCAGGGTTATCCTTCAGTGCCGGGAATAACCCTGGGGTATTGATGGTGATGCCCGCCGACCCCGAACGAAAACCAGGTGCGTTCCTCTACGCAACCATCAGCGAGGCCGGCGCTCAGGACGATGTGTCCCGCGCGTTGGATGCCTCCTTTCGTTCCCTCGGGCTCGCGGGCACGGAGAGCGCGATGTTCTAGTCCACGAGGGAACTTGGTGTGAGGTTGGGTAGGTCATCGTCGTAGTGGTCAATACGGCGATTGGGCTGAGCCTGGCGCGTGAACCGATCGTCGTCAGGTTCACGCGGTCGGAGCCGTAGGGCGCTGACTTGGGAGTACGAGCCAGGACTGGCGGCATGGCATGAACGGAACAACGGTGGGGCGTTGACTGAGCACTTTGGGGTGATTTCGTCGGAGGGGCTGCAGCCGTTGCTGCGCTGGGCATCTACGGGACTACGTGGTTGCGCATTCGGCGAGCCGGGTCACGTGCTTGTTCCGACTACACCGGATTCCTGCCACAAGGGCACCAAGTCCGCCAGGAATGCAGCGGCAGCACGCCAGAACTGTCGGTCAGATTGAGAACCCCCGGACCGGAATTCTTCTAGCGTATGCCTCGGTTCGGGGGCATGTGCTAATCGATCGGGAGGTGTATTTTCTGAGGTTCCGAGATCGAACGCTGTTCTCTGATGTTGCGGGGAACAGAAAGTTTGTTGCTGTGCCACAAACAGGGAGGCATTTCGCGGCCTGACCAAGATCGGTCTTGACCTTCGAGAACCGTGTGTGGCCAAATGTGAGTGAGGAGGTCGGCATGACGCGCTATCTCGTTCGACGGCCGACGGACCCACCCTTGCTGGGGCTGGATTCGTTCGCTGACGATGCCTTGGCGCGGCGCTGGTTCCTGTCGCCGAGGTCGTACGCGGTTGCTCGCTTCGAGCGGCTGCGCGCCGGGTTCTCGCTCAACTACGCTGCCGTACGTCTGGCGACCGGGGTGACGGACCATCTCGCGGGTCTCGAACTCGGGCTCCGCCTTCCGTCTCGACGTGGGTGAGTTGGCAGAATGTCGGGAGGCGCGCGTTCGGATTGCGCAATACGGTTGCCCTCGCGGTGATGACAGGCTCGGTGATGAGGGGTTGGCGATGGTGACGGGAAGCTTCGATGAGTGACCCGGCGTTCGCTGAACTCGTCGCCTGGGCCGAGAGCCGGTTGTCCCGGCTGATCGACGAGGTGTTCGCCGCGGTGTGCGAGCGCATCGACCTGTATGGGGACGAGAAAATCGTGCCGCGTGCCGACCTGCATCGGTCGATCGCGGTGAACCTGCGGTTCATGGTCGGCGCGCTGGGCGACTCCGCCAGGTCGATCGAGGAGGCGGCGCCGGGCGAGACGGGCCGCCGTCGCGCGCGCCAGGGGGCGCCGTTGCCGGAGGTGCTGCAGGTGTACCGGATCGGCTGCGCGATGCTCTGGGACCTGCTGGTCGAGCATGTCAGGGACATGACCCGGCCGGACGCGGCCGACGGTCTCGTCGACGTGGCGAGCCTCTTGTGGCGGGTCGCAGACGAGCACGCCGTGCGGCTGACCGAGGCGTATCGGGCGGCCAGCGCGGAGTTGCTGATCGCGCAGCATCGGCGTCGGTCTGCTTTGGCCGCGGCGCTGTTCACCGGTCAGCGGGTGTTCGACGCCGGCGCGTGGGAGGCCGGGCGGTTACTCGGCCTGGCTGTGGACGGGCAGCTGGCCGTGGTGGCCGCGGAGACCCGGGGCCTGGCCGAGGAGAGCCTGCTCGGTGTCGAGCAGCGGCTCGCCGAGGCCGGGATGGTCTCGGCCTGGCAGCTCACTCCCACGATGCAGGCAGGAGTGATCTCGCTCCGTGATGAGCAACGCGACACGATGATGTCGATCGTGAAGGACGTCGCGGTGGCTCGCACCGGGGTGAGTCCGCTGTACCGGTCGTTGACCGAAACCCCGCGGGCGCTGCATCTCGCCCGGACCGCGCTCGCCGGTCTGCCGCCTGGACAGCCCGCTGTGCGAGCCTTTGGCTCCAGTCCTCTCGCCGCGTTCGTCGCTTACGACCCCGACGAGGGACGCCGCCTGGCCGCCGAGGTCTTCGGCGCCGTGCTCGACCTGCCATCGGAGGAGCGAGACGTCCTGCTCGAGACGTTGCGTGCCTACTTCGATCAGGGCGGCTCGACGGACGGGGCCGGGCGTGTCCTGCACTGTCACGCCAACACCGTCCGGTATCGGTTGCGCCGGATCCGGGAGCTGACCGGCAAGTCGCTGACCGACCCTCGTGACGTGGCGGAACTGGTGACCGCGGTGCAGGCTCTGAGCCTCGATCCCGCCCGTGGTGGCTCAGCCGACGGGGCGTCGGCGGAAACCGGTGAGCCTTAGCTCGTCGTCGCCCGATCGGCATGGCCCGCGGACGACGACCGAGGCCGCGATCCCGGCGGTGACGCCGATCAAGGTGTCCACGAGCCGTGCGGTGAGCAGCGTCGCCGGCTCGGCGGGGGAGGCCAATTCGGTCATCACCATGATCAGCGGGGTGAAGAACCCCAACGCCAGGCCGTAGTGCCGCGCCATGAACAGCTCGGTCGGGAACAGCAGCACCATCACGACGACGGCGAGTGACGTGGTGCCGAGATGCAGTTGGAGCAGCCCGGCGGTGACGACCAGTCCGGCCAGTGTCCCTCCGACGCGATGGAGGCTTCGGTGGACGACGCTGCCGATGCCGGGGTGAAGAAGGCTGCGGGTGTCCGCCACCGCCAGCGGCACCGCGGCGGAAGCCATGGCCCAGTTGGCATGGTCGACACCCAGCAGCAGGCCGGCGGCGCCTGCGGTCAGGACGGCGAGGGCGTACCGGACGGCGTGGACGAACGAGCACGACAGTTGCCGTCCCCGGCCGCACCAGCCGCGGAGGCAGCGCGCGGCGATCGGTCCCTGGGCACTTCCGGCCACGGTGAGTCCGATGAGGACGGAGAACACCACGGTGCCCGCGCAGATCGACAGCGCGGCCAAGGGTGGGACCCGCGCCGGAACCGTGGCCGTGGCGCCGAGCGCGAAGATGCCGAAGAAGGGACCGCGCGGGGTGAGGCCGAGGCGGGTCGTCACGAGGGCACCGGCGAAGGCGAAAGCGGTCACGGTGGAGACCAGGATCCATGGCTGTGCCTGGTTCCCGGACAGGAACGACCCGATCCCCACCGCGGTCGACAGGACCGCTCCGGCTTGCGCCTGGTGACGCAGGCGGGAACGGCGAGTGCCGGTCCGGCCGTACATCCCGGTGAAGGAGCCGAACACGGCATAGATGATCAGCTCCGGATATCCGAGGACCACCAGGGCCAGTCCGGGGATGAGCAAGCCGATCGCGACCCGGCACGCGTGCGACCAGTCGTCGGGTTCGGGACCCAGGCGCGCCGACATGCGTGCGAGAACCGACTGAGACGATATCGTGCTTCTCCTTCCGTAATGCCGGGAAGGACTGTCAGCGGAGCCGTCGTTCCTCGTCCTCTTCGAGCCGTTGCTTCTCTTCCTCGCTTCGCTCTTCCTCTTTTTCGATTTCTTCTTCGTGCGGTGTTTTGTTGGACATGGTGTCAGTATAGGAAAATCCACAGGGATGAATATCGTCTACAAAAATGTTTGTTTCCGATGACAGGGTCAGTCGGTGTATACGGTCTGCCTGATGTGAACGCGGTGGCCGGATCGCCAGGAAGGGGTCACGACGAACTTCACCGGTGCTCCGGGGTCGCAGGTTTCCCAGGGTGCTTGCCGTCGGGCGTCGAGTGGTGCGCCGATGGTCGCTTGGAAGTCCCACTGTGCGTTCGGCAGGCTGCCGGCGACGGCGGCGATCTGAAGGAGGAGTTCACCGATGTCGGGCCCATAGGTGCCGGGGTCCAGGCCCAGGTGACGGCACAATCCGGCAGGTGATGCCGATTCGGAGAGCAGGATCCTGGCCACCCGGCTCAGTTCGATGGCGATCCGCTCGGCGTCGGCAGGTTCGCCTGTGCCGGCGAGCGAGATCGCGACCAGCCGACGGCAGGACTGTTGCAAGAGGTTCGCGAACCGAAGAGACAGATGCTTGTGCCTGTTCTCTTCCTCGTCGGCTTGCAATCCCGTATTACTGGTGGAGAGTTGCCGGCGCAAGCGCAAGTTGATTTCTCGCATCCGGTCCAGCTCGCTGCGCAGAGACCTGGTCCAGGTGGACAGTATTTCGATTTGTCTCTGCGATGGTTCGTCGTCGTTCATGTCCTGGGAAACCTCGATTCGTCGGCTAAGGGGCTGGGTCGAGTTCATCGGCGCCCACGATGATCGGCGAGGCGCGAGGGTCGTAGGTGCCCAGCAGAATCGCTTCGGCACGGATCTTTCGCCCCGCTTCGTGCAGTGCCTCGCGGATGAACGGGTACAGCGTCGGCATCGCTTCGCCGTTCAGGAAGTCCTGCAGGACGGATGGTTCAGCGGTGAACGGTGTCGCGGAGCGGTAGCGCACGACGGCGTCCACGACGTAGCTCGCGTCCGGGGTTTCCATCGCCAGCCGCGCCCGTAGCGCGACCGTGGTTTCGGTGCTGTGGACGTAGAACTTCCACTCCTGCTCGTTCGCCTCGCCCGCGAACTCCCTGCTGCTCAACGGGAATCCCGAGTGGGCTCGCGCGCTGACCTCGTACTGGCGGATGTCGTCGAGGCGGAGCGGATCGGGTCTCATCGGGAACGCTCGACCGTCACCTTCAGATGCTTCATCAGCGGCTGATCGCTCTGGATGCTGTAGTCGCCGATGGCGCACAAAACATTCATCTCCGGCATGTACCCGGCGGCGCAGCCGGGCGGGATGTCGTACGGCACCGCGAGGTAGCCCTTCAGCGAGCGGGTCGTGCCGTCCTTGGCGGTGCTCGTGATGTCGACCGGATCGAACTCGGACAGACCACGGTCGCGCATGTCCGCGGCGTTCAGGAAGATCAGCGTGCGCAGGTTCTTGATGCCGCGGTAGCGGTCGTTGTCGGAATAGATCGTGGTGTTCCACTGATCGTGTGACCGCATCGTGCCGAGTGCGAGCGTCCCCGGGGCGGGGACCACGTCGGGAACGTCCGCGGTGGAGAACTCCGCCCTGCCTGACGGGGTATGGAAGACCCGTTCGCGTGCCGCCTGGTGGAGCCGGAACCCGAGCGGCTGCCGCACCCGTTCGTTGAAGTCTTCGAACCCGTCCAGTGCTCGAGACATCGTGTCGCGGATGCGGTCGTAGTCGCCGACGTAGTCCTCCCACGGCGTCGCGCTGTCCGGCAGGGTCGCGCGGGCCATCCCGGCGATGATCGCGGGCTCGGACAGCAGATACGGCGACGCCGGCGTCCGCTTGCCGACCGAGAGGTGCACCATGCTCATCGCGTCCTCGACCGACGTGGCCTGCGGCCCCGCCGCCTGGAGGTCCCGTTCCGTGCGGCCGAGGCAGGGGAGGATGAGGGCCTGCTTCCCGTGTTCGAGGTGGCTGCGGTTGAGCTTCGTGCTGACCTGCACGGTCAGCTCGCATTTGGCCAGCCCGGCCGCGGTGTAGGGCGTGTCCGGGGCGGCGAGCACGAAGTTGCCGCCCATGCCGACGAACACCTTCACGTCACCGCGGTGCATCGCCTCGATCGTGTTCACGGTGTCGAGCCCGTGGTGCCGTGGCGGCGTGATCCCGCAGACCTCGGCGAGCCGGTCGAGGAAGTCGGCGGACGGTCGATGGTCGATGCCGCACGTCCGGTTGCCCTGGACGTTGCTGTGCCCGCGTACCGGCGAGGGCCCGGCGCCAGGGCGGCCGAGGTTGCCGCGCAACAGCAGCAGGTTCACGATCTCGCGCACGGTGTCCACGCCGTGTTCGTGCTGGGTCACGCCGAGGCACCAGCTGATGATCGTGCGCTCGGCCGAGCGGTAGACCCCGGCCGCGGCGCGGATCTGGGACTCGGTCAGGCCCGACTGCCGCTCCAGCTCGGCCCACGGGATCTCCTGGCAGACGGCGCGGTACTCCTCGAATCCGGACGTGTAAGCCGCGAGGAACTCGGTGTCGAGTGCCTCCGGGTCGGTCTCGGCCATCTCCAGCAGGGCCTTCGCCATCCCGCGCAGGAGGGCCATGTCGCCGCCGATCCGCGGTTGCAGGTTCAGGGTCGAGGTCGGGGTGGCGCGGAAGGTGGCCATCCTCGCGAAGTCGTGCGGGATGATCGTGCGGGTCGCTCCCGCCTCGACCAGGGGATTGACGTGCACGATCTGGGCGCCCCGGCGGTAGGCCTCGGCCAGCGCGGTGAGCATGCGCGGCGCGTTCGAGGCGGCGTTGACCCCGAGGATGAAGAGTGCGTCGGCCTCCTCCCAGTCGTGGATGTCGACCGTCCCCTTGCCGGTGCCGATCGCGGCCTGCAGCGCCCGCCCGCTCGCCTCGTGACACATGTTCGAGCAGTCGGGGAGGTTGTTCGTGCCGTACTCCCGCACCCACAGCTGGTATAGGAACGTGGCTTCGTTGCCGAGCCTGCCGGAGGTGTAGAACGCCGCCTGATCCGGTGAATCCAGTCCGCGCAGTGTGCTGCCGACGAGATCGAACGCCTCCTGCCAGGAAATTGGGACATATCGATCGATTCCGGCGTCGTAGCGCATCGGTTCGGTCAGCCGGCCGTGTGCCTCGAGTTCGGTGTCACTCCATTTCCGGAGTTCGGACACCGTGTGCTCGGCGAACAATTCCGGGCCGACTCGTTTCCGGGTCATCTCCCAGGCGACGTGCTTGATCCCGTTCTCGCAGATGTCCAGATGGAGGCCCTTGGTGTCGTCGGGCCACGCGCAGCCGGGGCAGTCGAAGCCGCCGTTCTCGTGATTCATCCGCAGGATCGCCTGCGGACCCGCCACCAGCTCCTTTTCCTGCACGAGGAACTTCGTCACGCTCTTCGCCGCGCCCCAGCCCGCGGCCGGATGGTGGTAGGGCTTGAACTCCGGCTTGCGTCCGTCCGGCCCGTCCCCGTGTCGCTCTGTCACCGTCATCCTCTCGGCATGCCTTCGTTCCGGTTCCGATTCAAGCACGAGAGACGCATTCGGGCAGCATCGAGCACAATTGTGAACGACTGGTTGTGACCGGATGACAAACTTTTTAGTGGCACCCCACAACGCTCGCGGAAAGTGCCTGGTCGCAATTTCGGTGCACTTCTTTCCGTCTTGACGCCCTTAACGGCCTCAAGTAGACCGGTTCACGAATTCACTGCTCCCGACAAGGGAATTCGTGTGAGCGACTGCGCTGGAAGGAACACGCCGTGGCGAAAGCGGTAGGCATCGACCTGGGGACGACCAACTCGGTGATCGCGGTGCTGGAGGGCGGGCAGCCGGTGGTGATCGCCAACGCCGACGGCGCGCGGACGACGCCGTCGGTCGTCGCCTACACCGACTCGGGTGAACGGCTGGTCGGCCAACTGGCGCGCCGTCAGGCGATCCTGAACCCCAAGGGCACGATCTCCTCGGCGAAGCGGTTCGTCGGGCGCCGCCACGACGAGGTCTCGAGCGAACTGGACGCCGTCGCCTTCGACGTCGTCCCCGGCTCGGACGGGGCCGTCCGCTTCGACGTGCACGGCAAGCAGTACGCCCCGGAAGAGGTGTCGGCGCTGGTCCTGCGCAAGCTCGTCGACGAGGCGTCGAAGTTCCTCGGTGAGAAGGTGACCGAGGCCGTCATCACGGTTCCCGCGTACTTCAACGACGCCCAGCGTCAGGCGACCAAGGACGCCGGCCGGATCGCCGGGCTCGAAGTGCTGCGGATCATCAATGAGCCGACCGCGGCGGCACTGGCCTACGGCCTGGACAAGAAACAGCAGGAAACCGTGCTGGTCTTCGACCTCGGCGGCGGCACGTTCGACGTGAGCGTGCTCGACATCGGCGACGGTGTCGTCGAGGTGCGGTCCACCGCGGGGGACACCCATCTGGGCGGTGACGACTTCGACCGGCGCGTCGTGGACCACCTCGCGGACGAGTTCGAGCGGGACCACGGGATCGACCTGCGCAAGGACCCCCAGGCCCTGCAGCGGTTGTTCGAAGCAGCGGCGAAGGCCAAGGAGGAGCTGTCGTCGGTCACCCGCACGACGATCAACCTGCCGTTCATCACCGCGGACGCCTCCGGACCGAAACACCTCAACACCACGCTCATGCGGTCGACGTTCGACCAGATCACCGCGGACCTCGTCGAACGGTGCCGCGGCCCGGTCGAGCAGGCGATCTCCGACGCGAAACTCTCGCCGAACGACATCGACGAGGTCATCCTGGTCGGTGGATCCACGCGGATCCCGGCGGTGCAGGAACTGGTGCGCCGCCTGGCCGGCGGCAAGGACCCGAACATGACGGTGAACCCGGACGAGGTGGTCGCGCTGGGCGCGGCGGTCCAGGCGGCGATCATCAAGGGCGAGGCCAAGGACGTCCTGCTGCTCGACGTCACGCCGCTGTCGCTCGGCATCGAGACCCTCGGCGGCATGATGACCAAGGTCATCGAGCGCAACACCACGATCCCCGCCCGGCGCAAGGAAACATTCAGCACCGCCGAGGACGACCAGTCCGCCGTCGACGTCGTGGTGCTCCAGGGCGAACGCGAGAAGGCCGCGGACAACCGGGTGCTGGGCCGGTTCCGGCTGGAGAACATCCGTCCCGCCCCGCGCGGCGTCCCGCAGATCGAGGTCGTCTACGACATCGATGCCAACGGCATCCTCAACGTTTCCGCGCAGGACAAGGAAACCGGCGCCGAACAGCGCATCACCATCAGCGAGAGCTCCAATCTGGACGGTTCCGAAGTCGAGCGGATGGTAGCCGACGCCGAGGAGCACCGGGCCGAAGACGCACGGCTCCGCGAGCTGGTCGACGCGCGCAACACGCTCGACCAGGCCGCCTATCAGGTCGAACGACGACTGACCGAACTCGGCGAGAGCGTGGCCGTGCACGACAAGGCACGGGCCGAGATGCTGGTCAGGGACGCGCGAGAGCTGCTGAAGGACGACCAGGAACCCGGCCTCGACCGGCTCCGATCACTGACCGCCGAGCTGCAGCAGCTCTATCACGGTCTCGCCGCGGTCACCCCCGGGGAAGCCAAGCCGCCCGCCGACGGCGACGACGACGTCGTCGACGCCGAGTTCACCACGTCCTGATCACGATGACGACAGAGGACACCGCGCACGACGACCACGTCGATGCGAAGGCGCTGCGCGAACAGATCAAGAACCTGGAAGACCACGTGCGGCGTGTCTCGGCGGATTTCGACAACTACCGCAAACGCACGGCGCGCGAGGCCGAACAGCTCGCCGACATCGAGCGGATCCGGACCGCGGCCGCGTGGCTTGTGGTGCTTGACAACCTGGACGTCGCGCTGGACCACGCGGACGCCGACCCCGCCTCGATCGTCGAAGGGGTCAAGGCCGTCCGGGAGCTGGCCGACGCCGTCATGGCGCGGCTGGGCTTCGCCCGGCGTGCCGAGGAGGCCGGGACGCCGTTCGACCCCGTCGCTCACGAGGCCGTGAGCACCGTCCAGGCGGGAGAGGTCTCTCCGGGCACGATCGTCGAGGTGGTGCGGCCGGGTTACGGTGAGGGACCGACCCAGCTGCGCCCGGCCGCGGTCGTGGTGGCGAGGCAGGACTGATGGCGCAGGACTTCTACACCGTCCTGGGGGTGAGCCGCACCGCGGACCAGGCGGAAATCCAGCGTGCATACCGGAAACTGGCCCGGCAGTACCACCCGGACATCAACAAGGACCCCGGCGCCGAAGACCGGTTCAAGGAGATCTCCGAGGCTTACGACGTGCTGTCGGAGCCGGAGACCCGCCGCCGCTACGACGCGTTCGGCCCGGATTTCCGGCAGGTCCCCGACGGGATGGACCCGGAAACGTGGGCACGGGCCAGATCAGGTGCCCCCGGCGGCGGCCCGTACGCATCGGGGAACCCGTTCGGGAGCGCCGAGGACATCGACCTCGAAGACCTGCTCGGCGGGATCTTCGGCGGCCGTGCCCGGCGGCACGGCCCGATGCCCGGCGCGGACCAGGAAGCCTCGATCGAACTCACCGTCGAAGACGCGCACCGCGGCGGCAAGCGGTCGATCACACTGGGCCCGCGCACGATCGACGTCGACATCCCGGCAGGCGTCACCGACGGCCAGCGGATCCGGCTCGCCGGTCAAGGTGGGCGCGGCACGGACGGCGCGCCGCCGGGCGACCTGTACCTGATCGTGCACCTCGCGCCGCATCGGCGGTACCGCGTCGACGGCCGGGACCTGACGGTCGATCTTCCGCTGTCGCCGTGGGAAGCGGCGCTGGGAACCACTGTGACGCTCGAAATCCCCGGCGGGGAAGCGAAGCTGAAGGTGCCGCCGGGCACGTCGACCGGGCGGAGGCTCCGGCTGCGCGGCCGAGGGCTTCCCCATCCCCGCGGCGCGGCGGGCGATCTCTACGCCAAGGCCTGCGTGGTCGTCCCGTCCGAGCTGACCGACGAGGAACGGGAACAGTTCGAACGACTGGCCGCGGTGTCCGCATTCGACCCGAGGAGCTCCGACCGGCGATGACCACCTACGCGCTGGTGCGCCACCCCGGCGCCGCCTACCTCGACCTGAGGACCTTCGCGCACGCGACCGGACTGTCCGAGGAACTGGTCCGCCGCTTGACCGCGCTCGGCCTGTTCGACCCCACCATCGGCGCCGGCGGAGAACTGTGGTTCCCCGCCGGAGAACTCGTGGCCGCGGCCCGGATCCGGCGTCTGCGTGCCGGATTGCCGCTCAACTACGCCGCCGTCGGCCTCGTCGCCGACCTGCTCGACCGCATCGCGGAACTCGAGGCGGCCCTTCGTACCGGATCTCGACGCAGCGGAGACTGACCATGGACCCGAACAGGCTCACCCAGAAATCCCAGGAAGCGCTGCACGACGCCCAGACCGCCGCGCTGCGGCTCGGCCACCCCGATGTCGACGGCGAGCATCTGCTGCTGGCCCTGCTCGATCAGCCCGACGGTCTCGTCCCGCGGTTGCTGACCGAGGCAGGTGCGGACCCGGCCTCGCTGCGCGGCGAGATCGAGGCCGAGCTCGCGCGGCGTCCCAAGGTCACCGGCCCGGGCTCCGCGTCCGGCGAAACGCGCGTGACCGCCCGGCTCGCTCGTGCGCTCGACGCCGCCGACCGTGAGGCCGGACGGCTCAAGGACGACTACGTCTCGGTCGAGCACCTGGTCGCGGCTCTGCTTGAGGAGGGCGCCACGAGCGCCGCCGGACGGCTGTTGCGATCCGCCGGCTTGACCCGGGACAAGTTCCTGGAGGTGCTGCGGAAGGTGCGCGGGAATCAGCGCGTCACCTCCGCGACGCCGGAATCCGCTTACGAGGCCTTGGAAAAGTACGGCCGCGACCTCGTGGCCGACGCCGCTGCGGGAAAACTCGACCCGGTCATCGGCCGTGACGCCGAGATCCGCCGCGTGATCCAGATCCTCTCGCGCAAGACGAAGAACAATCCCGTCCTCACCGGTGAACCGGGGGTCGGCAAGACCGCGATCGCCGAAGGGCTGGCGCAGCGGATCGACCGTGGCGACGTGCCGGAGGGGCTGAAGGGCAAGACGGTCTTCTCCCTCGACCTCGGCGCGCTGGTGGCCGGGGCGAAGTACCGGGGCGAGTTCGAAGAGCGCTTCAAGGCGGTGCTCAACGAGGTGAAGGCCGCCGAGGGCCGGATCCTGCTGTTCGTCGACGAACTGCACACGGTCGTCGGCGCAGGGGCCACCGAAGGCGCGATGGACGCGGGAAACATGCTCAAGCCGATGCTCGCCCGCGGTGAACTGCACCTCATCGGGGCCACGACGGCCGACGAATACCGCAAGTACATCGAAAAGGACGCCGCGCTCGAACGCCGATTCCAGCCCGTGCTGGTGGACGAGCCGTCGGTCGAGGACGCCATCTCCATCCTCCGGGGGCTCAGGGAACGTCTCGAGGTGTTCCACGGCGTCAAGATCCAGGACAGCGCTCTGGTCGCCGCCGTCGTGCTGTCCCACCGGTACATCTCGGACCGGTTCCTGCCGGACAAGGCGATCGATCTGGTGGACGAGGCGTGCGCGATGCTGCGCACGGAAATCGATTCGATGCCCGCGGAACTCGACGAGCTGAGCCGCCGCCTGACCCGCGGCGAGATCGAGGAAGCCGCGCTGGCCAAGGAAAACGACGCGGCGAGCGGTGCGCGGCTGGAGGAACTGCGCCGCGAACTGGTCGATCTGCGTGCCGAAGCCGGCGGGATGCGCACGCAATGGGAGGCCGAACGCGCCGCCCTGAACAAGGTCCAGGCCTTGCGTGAGGAGATCGAACGAGTCCGCCACGACGCCGAAGCCGCCGAACGCGCCTACGACCTCGACCTGGCCGCGCAACTGCGGCACGGCAAGCTGCCCGAGCTCGAACGACGGCTCGTAGGGGAGGAAGAGCTGCTGGCGGCCCGGCAGGCGGGTACGCGGCTGCTGCGCGAGGTCGTGACCGAGGAGGAGATCGCCGCCGTGGTGTCACGGTGGACCGGCATCCCGGTCAGCAGGCTTCAGGAGGGTGAACGGGAGAAACTGCTGCGGCTGGACGACCTCCTCCACGAACGCGTCATCGGGCAGGACGAGGCGGTGCGGGCGGTCGCGGACGCCATCATCCGCGCCCGCTCGGGAATCAAGGATCCACGCCGCCCGATCGGTTCGTTCCTGTTCCTCGGTCCGACCGGGGTCGGGAAGACCGAGCTGGCCAAGGCGCTCGCGGCGAGCCTGTTCGACACCGACGACAACATCGTCCGCGTCGACATGAGCGAGTACCAGGAGCGGCACACGGTCTCCCGGCTCATCGGCGCGCCGCCCGGATACGTCGGTCACGACGAGGGTGGCCAGCTCACCGAAGCCGTCCGCCGCAAGCCGTACTCGGTCGTCCTGCTCGACGAGATCGAGAAGGCGCACGCGGACGTGTTCAACACGCTGCTGCAGGTCCTCGACGACGGACGGCTCACCGACTCGCAGGGACGCACGGTCGACTTCCGCAACACGGTCGTCATCATGACCTCCAACATCGGCGCCCAGTTCCTCGTGGACGGTGTCGACGCCGGCGGGGAAATCAAGGCCGACGCGCGCGACGCCGTCCTGGCCGCGCTGCGCGGGCACTTCCGCCCGGAGTTCCTGAACCGGATCGACGACATCGTGCTGTTCACCCCGCTCAGCGAGCCGGAGATCGAGCGGATCGTGGAGCTGATGCTCGCCGACCTGCGCGGTCGGCTGGCGGAACGGCGGATGACCTTGGCCGCGCCGATGGACACCCTGCGCTACATCGCCGAGCAGGGTTTCGACCCGGTGTACGGCGCGCGCCCGTTGCGCCGTTTCCTCGCCAGAGAAGTGGAGACCCGGATCGGCCGGGCACTGCTCGGCGGCGATGCCGGGGACGGCACCGTGATCCAGCTCGGCCTCACCGACGGCAAGCTCACCGTCACCTGCAGAAACCCCGACACCGAGGAAGAGGCGTGACCGACCCCGATTCACCGGTCGATCCCGTACGAGAAGGATCGCCCGTCGTTGCAGCCGCGCTCGTCGACTGGATCGAAGCCCGGCTGCCGCGACTCGTGGACGACGTATGCGCCGCCGTGTGCGGGCGCATCGAGCTCTACCGCGACGAGAAGATCGTGCCGCGTGCCGACCTGCGCCGGTCGATCGCGGTGAACCTGCGGTTCATGGTCGACGCGCTGGCCGGCACCGGAGTTCCGGACCAGAACGCCCCGGAGGACACGGGCGCCCGCCGGGCACACCAGGGCGCCCCACTGCCCGAAGTACTGCGGGTGTACCGGGTCGCCTGCGGGATGCTGTGGGACTTGCTGGTACGGCACGCCCGCGCGTCCGAGTCAGAAGACGCCATGGACGAGCTGGCCGACATCGCCAGCCTGCTGTGGCAGGTCACCGACGGCCATGCGGTCCGGGTCACCGAGGCCTATCGGGCGACGAGTGCGGAGTTGCTCGCGTCCCAGCAACGGCGGCGTTCAGCGCTGGCCGAAGCGTTGTTCACCGGCCAGCGGGTCTTCGACGCCGGCCCGTGGGAAGCTGGACGGCTACTGGGATTTTCGCTCGACGGCAAACTCGCGGTGGTCACCGCGGAAACACTGAGCCTGGCCCAGGAGAGCCTGGTCGGCGTCGAGCGGCAACTGGCGCGGCTCGGCATCGTCTCGGCGTGGCACCTCACGCCCACGCAGCAGGCCGGTGTCGTGTCGCTGCGCGAGGAGCAGTACGACGCGCTGCTGGCACTACTGCAGGACCTGGCCAGGGCCCGGACCGGTATCAGCCCGCTGTACCGGTCGCTGACCGACACCCCTCGCGCACTCCATCTCGCCCGCGCGGCCCTCGCCGGCATCCAGCCGGAACGGCGCGAGGCCCGCGCGTTCAGCGCCAGCCCGCTCGCCGCGTTCGTCGCCTACGACCCGGACGAAGGGCGACGGCTCGCGGACGAGGTCTTCGGGGCGGTACTCGATCTGTCCGCGGAGGAACGCGATGTGCTGCTGGAGACGTTGGATGCCTACTTCTCCGTCGGTGGCTCGTCCGAACGGGCGGCGCAGGTTCTGCACTGCCACGCCAACACCGTCCGGTACCGGCTGCGCCGGATCCGCGAACTGACCGATCGGTCGCTGACCGAGCCCCGGCAGGTTGCCGAACTGGTGGCCGCCCTGCAAGCGCTGAGCCTGAGCTCGCCGCGCCACTCCGACGCAGTTCTGCTCGACGAGCGCTGAGTACCGCAATCCCTTTCACCGAAACCAGGGAAGTCTCATGAGCGAGCCGCGCACGATCACCGCCAAGACCATCGGCACCCCGCAGGGCGGGCTGTTCGACAATCCGTGGCCACCGGATTTCCCGGCCGTCGGCCAGCGGGTCGCGATCTTCGTCTACGAGGTGACGAAGGTCGACGGGGAAAACACCACCGGGACCATTCAGACCTTCCACGTCGGCCCGGCCGAAACCGCGTCCCGTGGCGCGATCGGCACTGATCACGAACTGCCGCAAGGGATCGCGGTCGCGTGGCGCGGCTGCGGGACCGGCACGGTGGTCCAGGTCTCCGATTCGACGCGGCGCGAGCGCACCTGCGAAGTGACTCCCGAAGACGCGGGTCTGCTGTGAGCACGCCGGACGACCTTGCCCAGCCCGTTCTCGCGCCACTGACCGAAAGCGCGCTGTTCCTGACCTTGACGATCGGAGCCGGGGGAGAGACGGCCGTACACGACCTGTTGCCGGATCTGGCGGGGATGGTCCGGTCGGTCGGGTTCCCGTTGCCGGATGAGCATCTGACCTGTGTCGTGGGTATCGGCTCGGCGGCGTGGGACCGGCTCTTCACCGGTGAACGCCCGGTGTCGCTGCACCCGTTCCGCGCGCTGTCCGGAGCCAGGCATCAGGCGCCGTCCACCCCCGGTGACCTCTTCCTGCACATCAGGGCGACACGGCTGTACCCGTGTTTCGAACTGGCGCGCCGGGTGGTGGCCCGGCTCGACACCGCGGTCTCGGTCGAGGACGAAACGGTCGGTTTCCGCTATTTCGACCGCCGGGATCTGCTCGGCTACGTCGACGGCACGGAGAACCCGGTCGGCCACGCCGCCAGTGTGGCCGCGCTCGTCACCGACGAGGACCCCGGCTTCACCGGAGGCTCCTATCTGATCGTGCAGAAGTACCTGCACGACCTGGCGAAGTGGACCGCCAAGCCGGTCGAGGACCGCGACCGGGCGGTGGGCAGGCATCTGGCCGACGACGTCGAGATCCCGGACGCGGAGAAGGCCGTCGATTCCCATGTCGCGCTCACCACGATCGAAGGCCCCGACGGGACCGAACGCAAGATTCTGCGGGACAACATGCCGTTCGGGTCCATCGCCCGCGACGAGTACGGCACCTACTTCTGCGGATACGCCGCCGACCCGGGAGTGACGGAGCGGATGCTCACCCGGATGTTCCTCGCCGAGCAACCGGACCGGCTCCTCGACGTGTCCACCGCGGTCACGGGCGGCCTGTACTTCGTTCCACCGGCCGGTTTCCTGGCTGGCCCTCCCGCGCTTCCGGCCGTCCGGGGCTGAGGCGATGGGGGACTGGACCGCCGGAGCGCTCGTGATCTTCGGGATCACCGGTGACCTCGCGGCGAAGATGACGTTGCCCGCGCTGTACCGGCTGGAACGGCGGGGAGTGCTGCGCTGCCCCGTGGTAGGCGTCGCTTCCGGCGGGTTGTCCACTTCGGACCTGAGGGAGCTTGCGCGGCGGGCGATCGAGAAATCCGGAGAATACTTCGACGAAGCGGTCTTCACGCGCCTGGTGCGCCGCCTGACCTACGTGGGCGGTGACGCGAACGACCCGGACCTGTACGAGGTGCTTGCCGAGGAGCTGGCGAACGTCCGGCGGCCGCTGTACTACCTCGCGCTGCCGCCGTCGTTGTTCGCGCCGGTCGTGGAACGGCTTTTCGCCAGGAGTCTCCTCGCCGACGCGCGCGTGGCACTGGAGAAGCCGTTCGGCGACGACCTGGCCTCGGCGCGGGAACTGCGCGCACGGCTTCGTCAGGTGCTCGACGACCGGCAGATCCTGCTGGTGGACCATTTCCTCGGCAAGGAACCGGTCATCGAGATCGAATACCTGCGGTTCGCGAATCACGCTATGGCACGGTTGTGGGATCGCGAGAGCGTGGAGGCCGTGCACATCACCATGGCGCAGCGGCTGGACGTCGCCGGACGCGGCCGGTTCTACGACTCGGTCGGAGCACTGCGGGACGTCGTTCAGAACCATCTGCTGCAACTGCTCGCGCTGATCGCGATGGACGCCCCCATCGGATCCGGCGTGGCGGAGCTGCGGGCGAAGAAACTCGAGGTGCTCAAGGCGATCCAGCCGGTGGACGTCCACACCGCCGTGCGCGGGCAGTACGAGGGATACCACGCCGTGCCCGGCGTGGCGCCGGGTTCGGACACCGAAACCTACGTCGCGCTGAAGCTGGGGATCGACAGCTGGCCTTGGGCCGGCGTGCCGGTCTTCCTGCGAGCGGGCAAATGCCTGCCGGACAGTGCCACGGAGGTGCGGCTGTTCCTGCGGCACACGCCCCGGTTGCGGTTCCTGCCCGACGCGGCGCAGGTCGAGGCCAACCAGATCGTGCTCCGCGTCTCGCCGACCCCCGCGCTCCGGCTGACTCTGTCCGGTTTGGACAGTCGAGGGCGCTGGCGGCCGATCCGGCTCGACACGACCTTCGAACGGGACCTCGGCAGTCCTCGCTCGCCCTACGAGCGCCTGCTCGCCGACGCGCTGGACGGCGACGACCGGCTGTTCTCCTGGCAGGACGCGGTCGACGAGAGCTGGCGCATCCTCCAACCCCTCCTCGCTTATCCGCCGCCCGCGCGACCGTACGCGATCGGCACGTGGGGCCCGGCCGCGGCGGACACGTTGGTGGAGGGTTATCCCGCCTGGCAGCCGCCGTGGCTGCCGGGCACCTGAATCAGCCGGGAGGCATCGATGAACTGGATCCAGGAAACCGGCACCGGGCCGGAGCAGGACTGGTACTTCAACACGAGGACCGGTGAGGTCGAACGGGGCCGCCGGTCGCGTGGGGTGGACCTGCTCGGCCCGTACCCCGACGAGGAAACCGCTCGCCGGGCGCTGGAGATCGCCCGGGAACGCACCGCCGCGGCCGATCGCGCCGACACCGAATGGAACGACCCCGAGTGACCCGTTTCGGTGGCGCGACCGTGGCCGAGGCGATGCTCCGCGCGCCGAAGCTGCTCGATCACACGGCGACCGTCACCCAGGTACGCGAACTGTTCCGCGACGACCACGTGCACGTGGCGTTGGTCGTCGCGGGCGCGGTACTGGTGAGCGTCGTCGAACGGCCGGACCTCGACGGCTTGCCCGGCGGGATGCCCGCGTGGCGCGCGGGACGACTGACCGGCCGGGTGGTCCGCCCCGACGCCGATCTGCTCGAAACGTGGCTGGCGATGCGCGGGCACCGTCGTCGGCTGGCCGTGGCGGACGGAGAGGGCGGGCTGCTCGGCCTGCTGTGCCTCAAACGCACCGGTCTTGGCTTCTGCTCCGACGCCGATGTGGCGGCACGGGCCCGTTCTCAGGAGAAACATGCACGCGATACGGCAGTACAAGCCGGGAAAACTGGTCTATGAGCGGGTTCCCGAGCCCAGCCCGGGCCGGGGGCAGGTCCGGATCGCCGTGAACGCGTGCGTCGTGGACCGCGGGGACGCACCGATTCCCGGGCACGCGGTGGCCGGAGTCGTCGACAAGCTCGGCGAAGGAGTACCGCGTCGATGGCGCGGCAAGCGCGTCGCCGTCCACTTGGGACCGGACGGTGGCGGTTACGCCGACCACGTGGTCGCCTCGGTCGAGGCCCTGCACAAGCTGCCGGGTGCATTGGACGACGCGTCGGCGGCGGCGATGGTGGGGATCGGGCGCAGGGCGATGGGCATCGTCGAGGTCGCCGGCCTGGTTCCTGGCGACGTGGTCCTGGTGCTGGCGTCCGGGGACGGGATCGGGCCTTTGCTCGCGCAATCGGCCCACAACGTCCGTGCCACCGTGGCCCTGACCGACGGGGCGAGCATCGTGGGCGGCCCGGTCACGGTGGTCCTCGACGGCGTCGGTGGGAAGGCGGGCCGTGCCGCGTTCGACCTGCTCGCCCCCGGAGGGCGCATGGTCCACTGGGCCGCCGATCCGGCACTGTTCACTCCGGAGCAGCTGCGGGAGCGGGACTTGTCCGCGAGATCGGCTGCGGACTCGGCCCTCGCGAACCTCTCGGGCGGGTTGCGTCATCTGGAGGACGCGGCACTGACGGAAGCCGCCTTCGGTCGTGTGGTGCCCACCGTGCGGACGTTCCCGCTCAAGGACGCCGTCCATGGCATTCCGGAGATCGGCATCACGGTCCTCGTTCCTTAGCGACGGTGGAAAGGCGGCTCATGGCGCGCACGATCGCAGATCTCCCGGACCACGTCCGGGCCTCGTTCCCCTACGAGTCGAACTTCCTGCGGGTGAACGGCAGGCGCATGCACTACGTCGACGCGGGCCCACGAGACGCGGCGACGGTCCTGCTGCTGGGCGGAAATCCGGCGTGGGGCTTCCTGTGGCGCGACGTCATGCGGCCACTGCTCGGCGCCGGTCTGCGCGTGGTCGTTCCCGACCAGATCGGGTTCGGCCTGTCCGAGAAACCCCATGATCACGCGGTGCACACCCTCGACAACCACGCCGCGAACCTGGTCGCGCTCATCGACGCGCTGGTGCTGAAGGACGCGACGTTCGTCTGCCATGACTGGGGAGGGCCGACGGGTTTGGCGGCGATCGCCGTCCGGCCGCACGCCGCCTCGGCGGTCGTCGTAATGTCGACGTGGGCCTGGGCCGAACCTTCGGCCGAATTCCACCACCGTGTCATGCCGTGGAAACTCATGCACGCTCCGGTCGTCGGTCCCTACCTGCTGGGCGCGCGGGCCGCGATGCCCGGACGGGGCATGTACTTGTCGGTGGTGGACCGCGAGAAGTTCGCGCGCGAGGCGATGGCGGCTTACGTCGAGGTTCTCGCCGACGCCGACGAGCGGGCGTTGACCTGGATCTGGCCCCGGTCGATCCCTTTGGGGCACGATGCCGACCTCGCGCGTGAGCGATTCACCTGGCTCGAAGCACAGGTCCGCCGGATGCGGCTCCCCGCCGCGGTGATCTGGGGCCGCGATGACGACGTGTTCACCACGGACGTGTTCACCCGCCACTGGACCCGGTTGTGGCCGCACGCGGAAGGGCCGTATTTGGTGACTGGGCGGCATTTCCTCCAGGAGGACTCCGGTGCGGAGATCGGCGAGATCCTGGCCAGCTTCGTTCGTCGCGTGACCGGACAGCGCCGATGACCAGGAACCACGACGTCGTCGTCGTGAACGGCCGGCCTGCCCGAGTTCGGTCCGTGCCGCTGCTCGCGGAGCATCAGATCGGCCACTATCCCGAGTTCCGTGCCTTCTTTTCGTCCGTGTTCGGCCTCGATGCCGACCCTTTCCGGGCCCCCGGTGTGATCAGGGTGGGTGGGCGTCACTACGAACTCGTGTTCGTTGGCTATTCAGGGCAGCCGTTTCCCGCCGGCGTGCGGATCGCGGCCCTGGTACCGGGCCTCGAACCGATGGACGAGGAGCAAGCGCTGAGCGACCTGTGGGCCTTCGTGGCCTGGATGATCGACGGTGTCGGGGGAGCCTGGGATATCGGTGCCTTGAGGACGACCGGGCGGATCTACCGCATCAACGGCCGCCGGATGTAGCTGCTTCGAACCCGGCATCAGAGAGAAGGACCGTGGAACGGCACGCCTGCGAAACACAAGTTTGCAGGACTTACGAAGCGATCTTCGCGCAGCCCGTCACACGCGACCTCGAGTGGACTGCCTTTGTCGCGTTGTGGAACGACCTCGCGGATTTCGTTGTGGAATCCGGCGAAGAGCTGACGGTGACAGTCCAAGGCAGGCGTGAGGTGTTCTGTCGCCCTTCCGGGGGTTGGGTCTCCACGGAGGATGTCGAACGAGCCCGTGAGGCGCTTGTCGCGCCACAGCCCCCACGAAGGTTTTGAAACTGCCACCTGACAGGCGAGACTCCTCGACCACCGCTCGCACAGCGGGGAGACCAACCCGTCTCGCGCGGGAGGACAGCCACCGCCAGACCTCGCTCAGCGTCAGACCGGGACCAGCCCCGCTCGCGCAGGGAGAACAGCGACGACCGCACCTCAGTTGTCGCATTGGACGGACTAGCCCCGCTCGCGCGGGGAGAACCTTGGTCTGATCGCTCCAGACCTCGCCCATGCCGGACCAGCCCCGCTCTCACGGGGAGAGAACCCGGCCCACTGGCCGACCGAGGGGGACACGGCGGGACCAGCCCCGCTCTCGCGGGGAGAACGCGACCAGACCGCCGATCACGCCGAGCCCGGAGGGACCAGCCCCGCTCGCGCGGGGAGAACGCGTTCACCGCTTATGTGGACGATGACCTCGGGGGACCAGCCCCGCTCGTGCGGGGAGAACGTCGACGACGGTGGCATCGGCGGCCTCCTCGTCGGACCAGCCCCGCTCGTGCGGGGAGAACGCGGATCCGCTCGCCCCACTCGATCCGAGGGGGACCAGCCCCGCTCGTGCGGGGAGAACGCGGATCCGCTCGCCCCACTCGATCCGGCCCGGGGACCAGCCCCGCTCGTGCGGGGAGAACCTGCGAAGGTGGCCGGACCGAAGGTGGTCGGCGGGACCAGCCCCGCTCGTGCGGGGAGAACACTTCATGACCTGCAGGGTTAGGCGCCGAAACGGTGTTTTCGGTTCACTTTAATGCTGCGCTCACGGCTTCCGTTGTACATGGTGGTTCGAGGGCCACCCCGCGGAGGGTGGCCCTCGAACCACGTTACGCCGAGCTCGTCCGGCGCCGTCGACGTCCGAGCACCGCGAGGACGGAGCCCAGCACAAGCAGGAGCGTTGCCGCCAGCGCCATCGGCAAAGCGTCAAGACCTGTGGACGCGAGGGATTCATTCTTGCCGCGGCCGGTGTGTGCCGTGCTCTTGGCCGGCCTGTCGATCGCCACGGGTGGGGCGGAGTCCTGCCCTGGGCCGGGGGCGGGGTTCCGTGGCTCGGAGCCAGGAGGCTCCGGGGTTGGCACGGTCGCGGTCGACGGTGCCGACCGCACATCGCCACGCGGGCTTAGCGCCGTGGCTGTGGCGGTGTTGCGGATCGCGTCCTCGCCGAGATCCTCTTGGACCACCGTGTAGGCCGCAGTGCACACGCGATGTTCACCCGGGGCCAGTGCCGTCTTGGCGGGGCAGTTGAGCGGGGACATACGTCCGTGGCCGTTGAACTGATCCTCGCGGACCATCGGATCGGTCAGGGTGGTGTCGCCGGTGTTGGTCAGCGTGAAGGTGTATGTGATCACCTGTCCCGCCGATACCGGTTTCCGGGCGTCCGCCGTTTTCGACAGCGCGAGAGCGGGCCGAGCTTCGGCCGGAAGCTTGACGGTCGAGGCCGTGCTGTCGATCGGTTTGCCGCCTGGTGGAGTCGCCTGTGCGGTGGCGGTGTTGGTCAGTTCTCCTCGGTCGACGTCTGATTGGCTGACTCGGTAGTCGGCGGTGCACACGACCTGGGCGCCGGGCGCGAGCGGGCCTGCCGGGCAGGTCGCGATCAGCGGGCCGGAGCCGGTGAAGGCGTTCTCGTCGATGGAGACGTCGTGCACGGTGACGTTGCCGGTGTTGGTCACCACGAACGAATACGTGATCGTCTCGCCGAGGTTGAGCCGGGTTCGGTTCGCCGACTTCTTCAGGGCGATCGACGGCAGCCGCGTCGACGGCAAGGCGACGGTGGACGGAGCGGAAACCACGGGAGAGCCGCCGCGGGGTTGGCGGCCGGTCGCGGTCGCGGTGTTGGTGAGTTCGCCGGAATCGATGTCCTGCTGTGTCACGGTGTAGGCAGCGGTGCAGGTGAGGCGCGCTCCGGGATCGAGTGTCCTGTTCGGCGGGCACGTGAGAGCGGGCGCCGTGCCGGTGCCGGTGAAGTCGCGTTCCTGCACGGTGACGTCGTGGACAGGTACTTTGCCGGTGTTCGTGATCTCGAAGGTGTAGGTCACCGTCTGCCCGGCCGCGGAGATCGACGCGACGTCCGCGCTCTTGCGGAGGGTGAGTTCGGGCGCGGGCAGGGGAGTCACCGTCACCTTCGCCGAGGCGTCCGCGGACCGCGGTCGAGGCATCCCTCGTGGCGGGTCGGCGGTCGCCGCCGCCGTGTTCGTGACTGAGCCGGTTCCGGCGTCGTGATCGGTGATGGTGTAGGTAGCGGTGCAGGTGACCGAGTCGCCGGGGGCGAGTACGTCGCGCGGGCACAGGACGTCGCTCATCTCCCCGGAACCGCTGAACGAGCCTTCCTCGATGGCCGGGTTGCTCACCGACACGTTGCCGGTGTTGGTCACGAGGAACGTGTAGGTCACGGTCTGCCCGGACGCGGCTTCCGCGGGAGAGGCGGTCTTCGTCAACGACAGCGCTGGGCGAGGGTCGGTTTTGACTGTCGCGGCTGAGGGGCTCGACGCCACAGGGTCTCCGGTGGGCGGTGTGCCGCTCGCGGTCGCGGTGTTGGAAATCTGCCCGGCGTCCAGATCTTCCTGGGTAACGCGGTAGATCGCCGTGCAGGTCATCGAGCGATCGGCGGCGAGCGCGGTCTCTGGGCATGAGATGTCACCGAGGTCGCCGCTGCCGCTGAAGTTCTCGTCTTGCACGGCGACGTCGTGAAGCGTGATGTTCCCGGTATTGGTGACGGTGAAGCGGTAGGTGATCGTGTCGCCGGGCGCGGCGACCATCTCGGGGGTGGCCGATTTTTCCACCGCGATCGCGGGTGCGGGCGGGATCACCAGATGTGCGCTCGAAGGTTCTGACACCGGCGACGAACCGGAGGGTGATGCGGCGGTGGCCGTGGCCGTGTTGTCCAGCATTCCGGCGTCGGCGTCCTGTGGTGTCACACGGTAGGTGGCCGTGCAGGTGACTGCTGCTCCTGGTGCGAGGGTGCCGTCCGGGCAGTGGATTCCGGAAAGGCGTCCGGTACCGGTGAACCGGGTTTCGTTCACGACGGGGTCGGCGAGAGAGACGTTGCCGGTGTTGGTGATCACGAACTTGTAGGTGATCTCGTCACCAGGCCGGGCTGCCGACTGCGGGTCTGTCGACTTGGTCAGCGACACGGCCGGAGCGGCGGCGACCGGCACGACGGCCCGCGCCGGCGCCGTGGACACGTCGCTGCCGTCCGGTGCGGTGCCGTGGGCGGTCGCGGAGTTCGTGACCTGACCGGCGTCGATGTCGGTTTGGGTCAACTGGTAGGTCGCAGTACAGACCAAAGACGTGTCCGGTGCGAGGGTTCGCTGGTCAGGACAGCGCAAGGCGGACAGTGTGCCGCTGCCACTGAAGTCACCTTCGTCGACCTCGACCGCACTGACCGGGATGTTGCCGGTGTTGGTCACCGTGAAGGAATACGTGATGTTCTGGCCGGCGCGATACGCGGACGCGTCCGACGGAGACGCGGATTTCGTCAAGGTCAGCTTCGGTGCGGGCTTCTGGACAGGTGTGCGGGTTTCGCTCGGTGCGGACGTGACTGTGCTGTCGGTGCCAGGGGGAGTGCCGGAAGCGGTGGCGGTGTTGTGCACGACGCCGGCGTCCGCGTCGTCACCTGTGATGGTGTAGGGGCGGCTGGTGCAGGTTACGGATGCGCCGGGAGCGAGTTCGGTCTGCGGGCAGGTCACGGGCCCGACCAGAGGATCGCTGACCGCCACGGTCGCTAGAACCGTGTCTCCGGTATTGGCGACGTCGAAGGTGTAGGCGATGGTGTCGCCCGGGTCGTTGATGCCGTCGTGGTTCGCGTCGACCGGGGCGGCTGCGTTCTTGTGCAGTGAGATCGCGGGTTTGCGGGCCGTGTTCGTGATGGTGCAGGCGATGTCATCGCCGACTCCGACCTGGACCTGAGCGGACGCTCCGACCGTGGTGCCCTGTGGCAGCGCGGGGTCGGGCTTGCCGAAGCGGGTGCAGGACCACGATGACGAATAGTTGCGCAAGTCCCCGTGGATCGCGCGCTCGGTGAGGGTGAACGAGTTTCCCTTCACATCGGTGATGACTGGTTGCCGGCCCGTGGTGGCGGTCTTGCCGTCCGGTCCGGTCTGGGCGTCCTTCAGCGGGCCGCTCTGGCTGCTGGTTTCGACCTGGAAATCGTCCCCGGGGAAGCGGGATGCGACCTCTTTCGTCAGTTGCAGCGCGGAGACCAGTACACCGAAGGCGACGGCTTCGCGGCCGCCGCCGACCATGGTCTGGGTGAAGCTCTGTGGGTGGCGGGCCGCCACGATCGGTGTGCCTGTTTTCGTCGCGGTGCCCGCGCCTGTGCATTTCACCGTGGTGGTTCCCAGGCCGGTGTATCCACCGGCACACGCGTTACCGATCCCCGGATCCGTCCCCTGGGCGGTCAGCGACTCGATGGGTGTCGTTGCCTGCCAGGTGATCGACTCCTTCTCGTCGGTCGATTCGGCATCCGCGCCGACGAGGGCGAATTCCGACACCGGGTTTCCGTGCGGATCGGTCACCCGGATGTCGCTGACGGTCAAGGTCGAGGTGGTGTGGTCCGCGGTCTGGTACAGCGCGGGTTTTCCCGCCACGCCTGAGTAATGACCGGAATTCCCCAGGTAGGCTCCCCACCAGGTCGGAAAGGCTGCGGGTTCGACCCTGCCGCCGACCTGTTTCGCCTTGAGGTGGACGGTGTTGCCGCCGCCGATCGCGAAGGTGAAGTCCTGGCCGCTCGCCGACTGAGCCGCGTCGAGTCGTGAGAAGTCGAGCCAGCACAGCGTGCCGGCGTACTTGCCGGTGCCAGGGCTGGCGAAGTGGCACTGTGCGTCGGTCGCGGCGGCGGCGGTGTTCGCGGACAGCCCGAGTACCGCGGGCAACGTCGCCGACCCCACGATCGTGAATACGACGGTCAGCAGGGCGAGTGCCGCGCGGACCGAGGTACTTCTTCTTCGGGCGATCGCGGGAAGGTGTTGATCCACCATGTTCTCTCCAGGAAATTCGCGTGAAGCACGATGCGGCGCTAGATGATGTCGTGTGTCCGCTTGTACGCTGATCTGATCCGACCCGGTATCGGCCCGCTCGGCAGAATCCGGTATCCATTGGCCATGGCCCAATATCGAATTTTCTGAGCAGTCGCCGGCGTGGGGGAAGGTATCGGAGGTGGTCTGCGGTTGAGGAATTCTTCCTTTTCGCGGCCATGGGCGATATAAGGCGCGAGCGTTCGTCTCAACGTCGCGGCGTTCTCGGCCGACAGGTCGATCTGGTAGGGAACGCCGTCCAGGCTGAAATGAACCGTTTCGCGGGCGATCGAGCCGTCCAGGTCGTCGATCTCCGTCGTCGATTCCCTGTCAGATGGCGCAAGGTTTCCAGAGGTGAGCCGGGTGGGATTCATGTGTTCGATCAGATCACTTTTGATCTGCGTTCGTGTCGCGATTCACCGTTCGGAGGTAACCCGGGAAAGGGAGGATCGGGGGTCTCGATAAAATTCTTTGTCTTGTCGCACAGATAAGAAAACGGGGCGCCTCCGGAAACCAGCCGGAGACGCCCCGCGATCGGGTTGTTCAGTAGCGGATCAGCTCTCCTCCTGTGGCTTGCGCCGACGGGCGATCAGCAGCGCCGCGCCGCCGCCGCCCAAGAGCAGCACCGCCAAGCCGAGGATGCCGGCCAGTTCGAAACCGGTGTAGGCCAGCGGCCCACTGTCGCTGGTGTTGCCGGGCGTTCCGGGCCCTGGATTCCCCGGCGCGCCCTCCGGGCCCGACGGGCGGAGGCCCGCGTCGACGGTGAGGTTCGTACGGTTGCCCTTGCCGAGCTGGACACAGCCGGTTTCGCCGCCGGCCGCTGCATTGGAATCCTTGGCGGGATCCCTCGCGTGCCACTTGGTGAATGCCCAGGCCGGGTAGTCACCCTTGGCCGTGGCCCGGTCGAACCTGACGCGGTAGCCACCATCGCGAAGGCCGGTGAACAGGTAGTGCCCGTTCATGTCGGTCACGGCCACATAGGGTTGCCCGTCCGGCCCCTTCACCGGCTTGCCCGAGCAGTCCAGCAGGTGCGCGGTCACACCCTCGATGCCGAGTTCCCCGGCGTCCTGGAGGCCGTTGCCGTCGGCATCGGCCCACACGCGGTCGCCGAGTGAGTTCGACGGCGTGACGAGGCCGGCGTCGATGGTCTCGTCCTTCGGGTTGTCCGGCCCGAGCTTGACGGGACGGGAGAGACCAGTGGCCGGGTCGGCGTCGGAGTCTTTCGCTCCGTCGGGGCCCGTGTGCGCGGTGGTGAATTCCTGTCCGTCCGGGGCAGTGAACTTCACCTGGTAGCAACCCTCGCCGAGGCCGGTGAAGCGGTAGTGCCCGTTCGCGTCGGTCTTCGTGGTCAAGGGCTTGCCATCCGGACCCTGGACCGGCTTGCCGGAGCAGTCGAGCAGCGCGACCGGAACGTTCGGGACGCCTCGTTCGCCCTCGTCCTGCACCCCGTTGCCGTTGGTGTCCTGCCAGACGGTGTCGCCCACCTCGTAGGTGATGGGGTTCGGCAAGACAAGACCCGCGTCGAGGGTCAGGTCCTCGCGGTTGCCCGCGCCGAGGGTGACCTGCTGCGTCGTCCCCGTCGTGGGGTCGGCGTCGGAATCCTCCGCCGTGTCGGTACCGGCGTGCTGCCGGGTAAAGGTGGTGCCTGCAGGCGGCGTGAACTTCACCGCGTAGCAGCCGTCCACGAGCCCGTCGAACAGGTATTTACCGTTGGCGTCGGTGGTCGCGGTGACCGGGTTGCCGTCGGGCCCGGTGATCGGGCGGCCGGAGCAGTCGAGCAAGGCGACGGGCACGTTGGGCACGCCGGGTTCGCCGTCGTCCTGGAGTCCGTCGCGGTCGGTGTCCTGCCAGACGGTGTCACCGAGCCGGTTCGTCGGAGTGACGAGCCCGGCGTCGATGGTCTCGTCCTTCGGATTGTCCGGCCCGAGGACGATGTCGTCGGAGATACCTGTTGCGACGTCGGCGTTGGAGTCCTTCGCCTTGTCCGGTCCGGAGAGCTGCTTGGTGAAGCTCTCGCCGTCCGGGGCGGTGAACTTGACGTGATAGCACCCTGCTTCAAGGCCGGTGAATCGGTAGCGGCCGTTCGCGTCGGTGACGGTGGTCAACGGCCCGCCGCTGGGACCCGCGACCGGCTGGTCCGAGCAGTCGAGCAAGGCGACGGGCACGTTGGGCACGCCGGGTTCGCCGTCGTGCTGGACTCCGTCGCGGTCGGTGTCGCGCCACACGAGATCGCCCAGCTCGTACGTCGGGTTCACCAGACCGGCGTCGATGGTCAGGTCCTCCCGTTTGTCGGGGCCGAGCGTGGTCTGGCCGCTGATTCCCGTCGTGGTGTCCGCGTCGGAATCCTTCGCGTCGTCGCCGGTGTCCTTGGTGGTGAAGTTCTTCCCGGCGGGCTTGACGAACTCGACCTCGTAGCAGCCGTCCTTCAGCCCCTCGAAGAGGTATTTGCCGTCGGCGTCGGTCGTGGTGGTGTCCGGTGTTCCGTCGCCGTTGCCGTCGACAGGTTGTCCCTGGCAGTCCAGCAGGTTCACGGTCACGCCCGGCACGCCGGGCTCACCGGAGTCCTGCACGCCGTCCCGATCGGTGTCCTGCCAGACGTAGTCGCCCAGCTTGTTCGAGGGCTTGTCGACCAGACTGGCGTCGATGGTGAGGTCTTGCCGTTTGTCGGGGCCGAGCGTGGTCTGGCCGCTGATCCCCGTCGTGGTGTCCGCGTCGGAGTCCTTCGCGTCGTCTCCGGCGTCTTTCGCGGTGAACGCCGTACCGTCCGGTGCGGTGAACCGGACTTCGTAGCAGCCGTCTTTGAGCCCCTCGAAGAGGTATTCGCCGTCGGCGCCGGTCGTAGTGGAGTCCGGAGTTCCGTCACCGTTCCCGTCGACCGGGCTGCCCAGGCAGTCGAGCAGTTCGGCCTTCACTCCGGCGACGCCCGGCTCGCCCTGGTCTTGCAGGCCGTTGGCATTGGTGTCGCGCCAGACGCGGTCCCCGAGCGAGTTCAGTTCCTGCAACCGCAGTGAGATCCGATGCAGATCGCCGGTGTAGAGATCAGTGACGCCACGCGGCAGCAACGCCTTCTCGGAGTTGACGACGTTCAGCCCGTTGATGCCGTCCGCGTACTGGTCACCGCTCTTGGTGTAGAGGGTGCCTCCACCGGGGTGTTTCGAGAACGGGCTGACCTCCGTGTCCAGCCGGAACGTCACCGAGGTGAACGTGCCCTGCAACGTCGCCGAACCGCAGCCCGCCATCGACTGCGGCGGAATCTTCCGCTGCGCCAGAGGAATATTGCTGTTCGGGTCAGGCTGGGGATGGTCGCAGTACGCGCTCGTGTTGTTGCTGGTGACGTTCAAGGTCGTGCCGTCGACGGTCAAGTTCGTCTTGCCCGTGGAGGGGTTCGCGAACCGCACGCCCGGCGACGTGATCGTCCAGTGCGTGTTGTCGAAGGAGCCGCGCGCGTATGCCGCGGTGCCGTCGTTGTTCTGCTCCGCGTTCATTGCCAAGCCGCCGAGGCCGGAGATGTCGAGGACCGGGTTGGTGACGGCCTTGGAGAACGTCAGCGTGAGTTCTCCAGTCGTTCGGCAGACACCTGAGAAGTTCTGGTGCGCCGCGGTGCCGAGGGCACCATCGCAGGATGAAGCCGCGGTCAAGACGCCCAGGGCGGGCAACTGGGACGGGGTCGGCGCACCGGTGAACATCGCCGCCGTCGCCCCATAGGCGGCCTGGTTCGTGCCGTTGGTCAGCACATTCGTACCGGGAAGCTGATCGGCGCCTGCCTTGAAGCCGGCCGTCACCGTGACCGCGCCACTGGACAGCGGAATGGACGTGGTCGCCGTCGTCGCTGCGGAAGACGCGAAGGAGTCGTCCGAGTACTGCGACGCCGCCGAACCAGGATTTTGGAGTTGCCACGCGTCGTTGAAGACGTACCCGTTCTGTGTCGTGGCCGACGCTGCCGGGGCGGCCGCGGTTTGTACCGCAGCGACCCCTGCCATCACCAGCATGACCGACGTCAACGACGCCAGCCGTGTCCTTGATCTACGAGCCATTCTCTTTTTCCCTTTCGGGGTTTGGCAATGCGCTGACGTCGGCCGATGGTCCGGTTCTGCTTTTGGCGTGACGTCATGGGGACGCAAGATGCTGATGGACGAATTCACGGAGTTCGTATCAGACGTTGCGTTGAAAGAGAAAACCGACTCGATTGGGAGGGGCAGGTGCGAAAACCTTGGGCAAAGATACGGACAGTAGAACGTTCATCCCTCGCACGGGGGAGAATTTGCTTTGGCTACTGCTCCCCAGTGTCGTCTTGTCAGGCTTGAAACACTCTGGCGATAGGTCGGCGGGACTGGTCACCTTTTCCGATCGTGCTGATCGGATCGATTAAAATTCCGGCGACCTTGCACGGTTGACCCGAATGAGGGAGAACGTATTTGCTCGGACTGTGGGGTGCGACAATGAACGTTGTTGGTTACCACATCAATTGACGGAAGGGGTGGGGCGGCAGAAGTGTGTCCGGTAGTCTGCTTTTTGAACGAAGGGTCATACGATCACTCTTTGATGATCAATCCGGTGGCGGCAACGCGAGCACGGTCCCAGCGGATCGCAACGTTCGTCCAGTCAGCGATGTTCCAGGCAGCCTCGATGTAGTCTGCTTTGACGTTGAGGTAGTCGAGGTAGTACGCGTGCTCCCACATGTCGAGCATGAACAGGGGGATGATCCCGGCGGGCACGTTCGACTGCTGATCGAACAGCTGGAAGACGGACATCCGTTGCCCGATGGAGTCCCAGCCGAGTACGGCCCAGCCGGAGCCTTGAATGCCGGCCGCGGTCGCCGAGAAGTGCTCCTGAAACGAGGTGAAGGAGCCGAATTGCTCCTTGAACGCCTCGAGTAGCTCGCCCTCGGGCTCGCCGCCGCCGTCCGGTGAGAGGTTCTCCCAGAACACCGAGTGGTTGGTGTGCCCGCCGAGGTTGAACGCAAGGTTCTTCTCGTGAAGGTTCACCGCTGCGAAGTCGCCGGCCTCACGAGCCGATGCGAGCTGTTCGAGCGCGGCGTTCGCGCCGGCCACATAGGCCGCATGGTGCTTGTCGTGATGGAGTTCCATGATTCGGCCGGAGATGTAAGGCTCAAGGGCTGGGTAATCGTAAGGAAGGTCCGGCAGGGTGTACACGGGCACGCGTTCGATTCCTTTCGCGGTGGTGTCAGCTGGTGACGGTCTTGCCGAGATGCTCATGAAGGCCCGGGGGTACGAGAATCCGGTCGATCACTTCTCCGTCGACACTGAGGGTGACGTTCGTTCCGGTAGAGGTCGTGCTCGTGATGTGGGTGACAAAATCATGGACGGCACGGATGGCTTCGTCGCTCCAGTCCTCGGGAACCGCACTCGTGCTCCTCACGGAGTGGAGGCATGCGAGAATCCTCTGGAAGGCGATGTCGGTCGCCCGCTTGTCCATCACGGGCCGGAACGCCGCCTCGAAACTGCTGAGGCGTAAGTGCGAGAAACGGACGGCGCCGCCTCCGAGTGCCTTGACCAGAACCGCCACCTGGCGCAAGCCATACAAGAAGTGACGTCCGTCCCTGGCAGCCGAGCGCTCATGGTCAAAGATGGCTAGCTCCACAGTCCGCCTTCCGAAAATCCCCGGTGTCCGTATTGCGAATTATTGTCATTCATCGGCTCAGACGAGGATGGCACGGCTTCGCCGATCTGATAGGTAATGCTCGGGTGGAACAACAGTTCTTGTAGTCGGCGACAACTCCGGGGATTGCCTGCCGTGCTGACCAAGGCGGCCACCGCTCTCGTGCGCCGGGGATCGGCGAACCGTCCCTCTAGTCGGGATCGCGGGCAGGTCGGGGATGCTCCAGGGTAGGTGACTGGATGCCGATACCTTCCTAATGCGCATGTACTGCAGAGAGAAGGCCACAGCAGCCTGGGGAGCAGGCGTCGGAGGTGGCGTGGTTTTCGTTCTCGCCGCGATCTTTGTCATGGTCCTGGGCGGCGGCCTTGGTCCTGTCGTCGCTCTCGGACTCCTCGGAGCCGGGCTCCTGGTTGCGGGGATCCTTGGATGCCGGCGCGTTCGTTCCAGGTTGCCCAAGACGAGGCGCACGCTGATCACACGTGGCCCGGGCTCGGCACGAGGTGGCATCAGCATGATCGTCTTCTTCGGCGTCGTCCTTGGTGCGGTGTTCGGCTACGGCGCATTCAACAGCGATGCACGAGGAGACTCCACGGTGGCCGCGTTGATCGGCGCGTACATCCTGATCATGCTGTTGCTCGTAGCCTGCCTCCTGGTGCCCTCCACGATCATGGGCCGGTCACGGGCTACTTTCCGTAGGAAGCTGCAGAGCGACGCCCAGTTCCGGGCGCTCGTTGAAGAGGATCTTCTGACTTGGCGCGACCCTGTCGGCAACGCCTCGTACGGGCCGCTCTGACCACAGCGTGAACGTCAGGATCGTCCGGTTCGAGCTGAGTCGGGACGCGGAGATTAAGGAGGCGCGATGCGCGAACCCAAGACACAGGCCTCCCCGTTCGGGTGGACCGCCACGAGCGACGCCGAGGGCACAACGGTGTCTCTGCATGATTCGCAGGGTCACCGCCACGCGAGTTGGACGCAGCATGAGCGGAATGCCCGCCTGCAGACCATCCGTCTCTGGCCGAACCGACAGCACACGGTGCAGCTCTTTGACGGCGCAGGCCTGGCCGGAGAGGCCTCTATCGACAACGGTAGACCGCAGCCATCGCGACGGCGAGACCACAACGGATCGATTGGGTTGCAGGGCCGCGAGTACGAAGTCAAACACACGCGGCGCTGGCGCTCGACACTTTCGCTTGACGGCCGTGTCGTCGCCCTTGCACGCAAGGGCCGGTTTGGCAAGCTCGTGCTCGAGGGCTCCGCGCCCGTAGACCAGATCGACGAACTGGCTCTCGCGCTCTTCTGGTTCGCTGTCACGCCAGGCCGGCCAGGAATGATCTGGATGACCTTTGAATCAGCCTGATCCAAGACTTAGGTTGTCAGTGTCCCTGGTGGGGTGGCTAGCGCTCTTCGCCGATCGCCCGGACGACCTGGGATCTAGGTTCACGGTCACCGAAGCGGAGCGCGGCGTTACCGGTGGTGGGCAGGTCCGGTCCGACAGGGCCGCGAAATGTCCTCTCAGGATCCGGAAAGCCCGGCTTCGACCGTTCGAACCTGTCGACGACACTCCCCAACGGCTGGCCCGCCCGCTCGCAGGCTAGCCGACGGGGCCAGGTGCCGGTGACTCATTCCTCAGCCGGTGAGCGAAGGGGGCCCCGCGTAATCAACCGTGTGTCCTGGTGAACGCCCGACGGCTGAGTGATGAACGCCTGGTTGAGCGTGTAGCGCGGCCGGTGTTCCTCCGATGATCAGAACGGTTGATCATGGGGGAGGGCACGATGGTTCGTCGCGCGGTGGTGTGTTTGCTGCGGTTTCTCCTGGTGTTGTCGCTGACCGTGGGCGTCGTGGTGGCATTGCCCGCCGCGACCGCGTCGGCTGTGGCCGCCGGAGGTGTGGACAAGCCGCTCAATAGCGTCCCTGACCAACCCGACGTAGATCCAGTGAAAGTCTCGGTTCCTTCGGAGGAAACGCCGAAGCTGCCACCGGCGGGGTCTGCGGCGCGGAAGTCGGTGGATGATGCGCTGGCGGCGGGAGATGCGGCTGCGGCGCGCGTCAAGCAGGAACTGACGCCGGTGCGGGTGGAGGGTGCGGCAGCTCAGCCCGTCGAGGTGAAGTTGGCCCAGCGTCAGGCGGCCGCGCCGTCGTGCGGTGATGGCGGCCCGCCCTATGACCTGAAGTGGGAGAACCTGGGCGTTACCGTGCAGCCGTTCTTGCCGACGGGCGGTCGGGTGAAGCTGCGGCTGACGATGGTTGGGGTGGGAGATCTGCCGGCGGGGTCGGCTTTCGTCAGCTACCACCTCGGGGGCGCGTCCGGGTTGCCGTGGGTGAAGTACGACGGGAACCCCTCGCAAGACATCACGGTTCCGTTCAAGCAGGGGCAAGCGCTCGAACTCGAGGCGCCGCTGGCTGGTTTGAAGCCGGGAAGCCACTTCGTCGCCTGGGATGTGTTCGTCAAGGGGTATGGCTGGTTGAGTGAGAAAGGTGTCTGTTCGCTCAGCGTCTTCTACAACGTCGCGAACCGCGCTCCGAATATCAGCGTACTCGGCCCGCCGAACGGTGGGACCGCCCTGACCCGTTCACCGTCGTTGGCCGCGGTCGCGAACGATCCGGACGGCTATCCGTTCGCCAATCCTCGCTACCTGTTCACGGTGTGTACCGACCAGGCGATGAAAACGGACTGTGAGACGAGCGGCTGGCAGGACCACTGGGCGTACCAGGTTCCCGATGGATACGCCAGCTGGAACCAGACGATTTGGTGGAAAGTCGAGGTCACCGACGGTGCATTGAACACCGTCACCCCGGCGATGGCGGTCACGGTGGTGCCGCCCGCACCGGATCAGTGGCGCACCGTGGGCAGCGGCATGAACCTCAGCACGGTGCGCGGCACAGTGCTGCCGTTCGGCATGTACACGCGGCAGGCCGTGGATCTGGAGGTGCGGACCGAGCCGACGCCGAAGCTCCGGGTGAGCCGGGGCTACTCGAGTGCGGCGACGACCGCCGGCCTCGTGGGGGCGATGGGGCGCGGCTGGATGAGTTTCTTCGATTCCCAAGCCAGCTGGGACAACGCGAAACAAGCGCTGACAATCACATTTCCGGATGGACGACAGCAAGTATTCGGAAAGAATTCCGACGGGACTTTCGCGGCTCGAGGCGACACCGGATCCAGCAACACCGTGAAGCAGGTGAGCGGGGTCTACGAGGTCAAGGCCGGCGATGGCGAAGTACTGCGTTTCGATGCGACTTACGGTCAGCTGCGGGAGATCGTTGTCCGTCCCGCGCTCTACAACAAGACGATCAGCATCACCCGTGACGACCAGGGACGGATCGTCGGTCTCGGACAGTTCAACTCCGGACGCCAGGTGTCCGTCGAATGGTATCCACCAGGCGGAGAAGGAAACTGCCGCAGCCGTGAGCTGATCAAGTCGATCACCAGCGAGGCACCCGCACCGGGTGAGGCACCCATCCGCGTCGAGTACCGCTACACCTCATGTGACCGCCTGGCTGAGGTCTGCCGGGTGGGCATCGGGTGCGAGAAGTACGCCTATGACGACCAGGCCAGGCTGATCGGCGGTGCCACCCGGGCCGGGCGCCCGTTGGACCGGGTGACCTACCGCGCCGCGGGATCGCCAGAGGTCTCCCGTGTCGACACCGCGGCGGATTCCGACCAGAGCACCACTTTCACCTACTACAGCCTGCCGGTCTCGGAACCGGCTCAGTCGGACTACCTCGACCACGTGAACCGCTGGGGCGGGAGAACGGTCCAGACCTTCGACGGCAAGGACGAGACCTATCTGTTCGACAAACTCAACCGGCTCGTCGAACTGGATCACGCGCCCATTCGCGCGAACCCGCAGACGGTGGTGTATCGGTACTGGTCCTACAGCCCGTACACCGGGCGGCTGGAGACCTTCTTCGACGAGAACTTCCACACCACGCACATCATCCCCAACCCGAACGGGGATGTGGCCACGCGCTGGACGAACCGGAAAGTCGATGACGTCGTCGGCACCAATTACAAGTACAACTACACCGTTCCGCTGGACGATCCGCGATACGGGACCATGCTCGAGAGCTATCCGTATGATCAGTCCACCAAGCCATATGAACCGGAGACGTATCAGTACGCAGCACATAACGGCCTCCTTCTTGCGAAGACCATGGCGCACGAGACGGGTGCTCCGGCAGGAGTGGAGCGGTACAGCTACACGCAGGGAACGGAAGCGCCGGAAGACCTCCTTTTCAGTGTGACCAACGCGTCGGGCACAGTGATCTACGACCGCAACCGCGCGGGTGACGTGGTCGGGATCCGTAACACCGTGACGGGGGCGCGTACCGGATTCGAGCGGGACAACCTCGGCCGGATGACCGCCAAGGCCGAGTATTCCGCCGCGTTCCCGCACGGGGTACGGACTACGTACCGCTACGACGCGGCCGACAATATCGTGGGCGAGGTCTACCCGGAGACCACTGACGCCGTGACCGGCGAGAAGCATCAGCGCGTCGTGACGCGAGAGTTCGACGCGGACGGGTTGCTGCAGTCGGAGAACAACGTCGACGCACCGGCTTCGGCTCGCTGGCGGGCCGCGCATCCCGGCCAGGCAACAGCCGACCCCTACACGCGGACGACGACCTTCCGTTATCACCCTGACGGAAAACTCGCCGAACGCGTCGGTCCGCACAACGCGAAGTTCAGCTATGAGTATCACCGGGGTCTCCTGGAGAACGTGTGGCGGCCTGACGGCAATGTCGATGTCCACCTGTACGACCCGAAGGGACGTCTGACGACTGTCGAACGTCGCAGCACCGACGGCGTGGTCCGGCCCATGGCGAAATACGGCTACGACCCCGCCGGGTACAAGACCTCCGAATGGACCCGGCCGGACGGGTCACGCGTTACACCTACAGCTGGGATGGAATGCCCGTCCGCGCCGCCCGGGTCGTCCCGGCCACCGCGAAGTCAGCCGAGCGGGAAATCGAGCTGTGGAGGCGCTCCTATGACGCGCTGGGCAACGTCATCTCGGAAACCTCAGCTGCGGGAACCCGCACCACCACCGGCAAATACTCCCTGGCAGGGAAGATTCTCGAACAGATCGTCGACCCCTCCGGCGTGAACCGCAAAACCACCTACACCAACGATCTGTGGGGGAGGCCCACCCAGATCGCCGTATCGGACAAGAACCGCACCCAGACTATAAAGCTGACCTACGACGCCGGTGGTCGCGTCACCGAAACCCGGGTGGTCACCAGCGGGGGCGAACTCGTCACGAAGAAGACCTACGACGAGTACGGCCGCGTACTCACCATCACCGACCCCCGCGGTACCGCCGGTGCCCCGCCGGAGGCTTACACCTCGGCTGTCCGCTATGACGAGGTGGGCCGAGTCGTGGAGGAACGAGGGCCACCACGCGAAGTCGAGAATCATGGGCAGCCCGCGGCGATCCTCACCCCGACCACGACGCGGGGCTACAACGCTTTCGGCGAGCAAGAGCATCTGCGCGACGCTCGTGGCGGTGTCACCACCGCTGAACTCGACAAACTCGGCCAGACCGTCGCCTTGCGCAGCCCGGTCTATCAGCCCGCGGGCGGGCCGCCGACCGATGGGGTCGTCCGTTACGAATACAACCAGCTCAACCAGATCACCAAGAAGATCGATGCCGTGGGCGGTGAGATCACCTATGCCTACGACCCCTACGGCAATCTCATCACCCAGTCTGGCCCGAAGGTCGGAGACGTCGTACCGGTCACCGCGTTCACCTACGCCCCGGGCGGTCTCGTCAGCCGCATGACCGGGCCGACGGGCGCGGTCGTCGAATTCGAGTACGACGTGTTCGGGCACGTCACCACGAAGACCAACGTGGTGCGCGTACCGGACGGCCCGCCGGTGCGCTACAGCACCACATCCGTCTTCGACGACGCCGGGCGGATGACCTCCCAGACCGATCCGGCGAACAGGACCACCCGTTACACCCACAACGCCGTCGGTGAAGTCACTGGCGTCGACCCCGGCAGCCACGGCGACATGACCTTCGAATACGACTTCGCCGGCAATGTCGTCCGCCAAACCGACGCCCTGGGCCGCACCCTCACCAAGGTCTATGACCAAGCAGGTCGCCCGGCCACGACCACGGTCATCGGTGCCAAAGGTGAACGACTGCCCGGCACCACCACAGAATACGACCCCGTGGGCAACCCCATCGCCGTCACCTCGGCAGAGGGACGCCGCACCGAACGAACGTATGACGCGGCCAACGCCGTCCGGTCGATCGTCGAACGCCCCGCCGCCGGCACCACGTTGACCACCACGTTCGGCTACGACCTCGCCGGGAACCGCACCCGTGTCACCGACGCCCGCGGCAACAGCACCTGGCAGACCTACACCCCCTGGCACCTGCCTGAACGGGAGATCGACCCCGCGACGCCGACCTATCCGGCCGAGGCTGACCGCACCCGGACGATCACCTACGACTCATCCGGCCTGCCCGTCACCGAGCAACGGCCCGGCGGCATCGTCATCCAGCGCACGTTCGACCCGGCCGGCAACCTCACAGACGAGACCGGCACGGGGCCGAACACCCCCACCGCCACCACCAGCGTCGCCTACGATCTCGCCGGGCGCGTCATCTCCGCAGGCCACCCCACGGGACGGCAAACGTTCAGCTACGACGACCGCGGACTGTTGCTCGACTCCGAGGGACCCGCAGGAAAGACGGCATTCCGCTACACCGCCGCGGGGCAGACCAGCGAGCGCACCGACGCCTCCGGCAAGACCGCCTTCACCTACTACGACACCGGCGCCGTCCGCACGCAGTCGAACCCGGACACCGGCGGCACCCTGACCTATCTCTACGCCGCGGACGGGCAACTCGACACCCAGCAACTCGGTGCGGCAGCCAGCCGCAAGATCGAGTACGACGTCTTTGGCAGGCTGTCGAAAGACAACCTCACCAAGCCCAGCGGCACCGTCGACACACTCACCTACACACTGGACCGCGACAACAAGATCACCGGGAAGTCCAGCGCCGCCGACGCCGCCTACGGCGGCACCTACGACTACGACCGCGCCGGACGGCTCACCGGATGGAACCCGCGAAACGGCGCGCCCGCCGAGACCTACGAACTCGATCAGGTGGGCAACCGCCTGTCCACCACCGTCACCCTGGCCGGCGGAACCCCGTCCGTGGCCGAACGGTCGACGTTCGACGCCCGCAACCAGCAGACGACACGCGAGATCCCAGGGAAGGCGACCACCGGGTACACCTATACGGCGCGCGGAACCCTCTCCCGCGAAAACACCACACTGGCCTCCGGCACGAGCTCGGCGACCGACACGGTCTTCGACGCCCTGGACCGAGTGACCAGCGACCGCGGCGCACAGTACGAGTACGACGCGCTCAATCGCGTGGCGAGCCGCAATGGAGTGTCCTTCGCCTACGCCGACGGCAATGACGATCCCATGGTCGTTCCCGCCGTTGACCCAGCTCAGACGGAGACCATCGGCCGCGACCTCAAAGGCAAAGCCACGAGCGTCAAGACCGCTCAAGGACTCATGATCCCCTGGGCGGACGCACACGGCGACATCCGCGCGCTCGTCGATCCCGCGAACGGCGAAATCCGCGCTCGCAAAACCTTCACCCCGTTCGGCCGCACTGGTGAGGTCAGTGGGCCACCGAGCACGCTGGGATTCCAGGGCGACTGGACCGACCCCGGCACCGGGCGGGTGTCGATGGGAGCCCGGTGGCTCGACACTGACACCGGCCGATTCACCAGCCGCGACACCGTCCCGCTCAGCCAGGACACCGCGGCAGGCACCAACCGGTTCAGTTACGGCGCCGGCGACCCCACCAGCACGATCGACCCGACAGGTCACACCGCCTGGCCATGGGATCTCGGACTGGGCGGCGTCCTGGACGACATCGGCCGCGCTATCGGAAGCTGGGGCGACGACGCAGCGGCACTGGGAAACTGGATCTGGGGCGGAGTCAAAGCCGCAGGCGAATGGGCGTCGAAGCTGCCGCCCTGGGTGAAGATTCCCGCCAAAGAGCCATCCCGTACGTCGGATGGGCGCTGCTCGGACTCGACGTCATCGACATGCTCGACACGGCCGAGTTCACCGGGGCACGGCCGGTCGAGATCCCCGCCATCGCGAAGCCGTACGTCGTCCCGATCGTGGCACCCGCGTCGCCACCGGTACCGCCGCCACCGCCACCGACCATCGTCAAGACGGTGACCAAACGGGTCCCGGTCACCTGGATGGAACCGGAGAAGACCACCTACGTTCCCGGCTACCGCATCACCAGCTACACCCAGCACATCGACACCTACCAGCACACCACCATCTACTGGTCCAACGGCGCTGTCGTGCAACTACCTCCCTTCCTCTCGGAATGGATGACGGTGAGCTGGTGGGAAGCCATGCCCACCAGCGACCCCGGCAGAGCCGAACAAGTCCAGGTCGGCACCACCGCCGACGACATCCTCGGTCACACCGAAAGCCAGCGACCGCAAGAACATCTCGGCGGCTGTGGCCTCCAAGGTACCGAAGTCGACTGCCTCGGCGAAGCCCTCGCCCCCACGATGGGCGGCTGCTTCACCCTGCTCGACACCATCAACGCGTGCTATCCGGACACACCCAACCCGCAGGCGAACCAAGGAGGAAAAGAACAACGTTCCACCCATCAGGGGCCAACACCTGTACCGCAGCTCAACACAGCGCTCGAAAACTCGTGCGCGAACGGAGGCCAAGCACGCAGCGACGGGACCAGATCTGCGCAAACCTGGACCAACTGCAACCTCGACATCGACGAAGTCAACGGCGGCCACGCCATCGAGAGACACGTCGGCAAAAGCGACCAATACTTGATTAATCGCGGTAAACGTGAGGCATCGACGTTCCCCGACCTTGACAGTGCGAAGCGCGCTGCGACGCACAACCTCAACCAGAACTGGTCTGCGATACAATGGTGGCTCAAGAACTCGACCAGCAACACGATATTAGTCGGAGCAAACCTGCCGCCACGTACATCGGGCCGGGTGTACATTCGCGACAGTGGGAAGTTCGTCCCGGCGACGGGAGTGGAAACTTTCCTCAAGCGCGACCCGAACATGCCGGGAGGATTCCTTATCGTGACGAACTATGCGACCCCATGAGGAGAAATGCTCGGATATCTAGCGACTTATTTCCATCAGGACTATGACCTGGAAGCTGGCTCTCCTATTGGGGTGGTGAAGAAGTTCACTGACGACGAACTGGTCGAATATTCAAGAGAGCTGCTGGTCGAACTTGAAACACTTAAGGCTGCAGGGTTGACCGAAGGGCAAGCTCGAAAACTCTGGCGAGACGACTATAATGCAATGTATGAACCCGACATCGATGGCGGGATAAGCTATCTGGAATGGTTCGATCAAATTCGAGCAGAAGTGAAGAGTCGACTGGATCGCGAGCAACGGGCTTGAGAAGATTGTTCTCGTGAGGAAGTCATGCTTCATCTTCTTGGCTGTTTCGAGCGTCCTGCTCAAAGATGCGAAATTTCGCATCAGATGCGATATGTCAATTTCTTAATACATTGAGACGTGAATGTGGTCGTAGTGGCAGCCTGTGAGGTTGTTGGGGTTCGGGCAGTCGTATGCGCTGGATCGATAGCTGACCCAGGTGGGGTTGTCGGCTGACCAGCATCGACCCTGCCAGATGAGGTAGTGGATGCCGAGATTCGCCTGGTGGGTGATGAGCCAGGCGCGGCTTTGCGATCCTTCGGCCGCCGACGGGTGGCTGTGGGGATTGAACATGATGTCGCAGGCCCGTCCTTGTGGATGGTCAAGTTCGGGTTGGCTGGCCGGTGTGCGAAGCAGTCGAGACCGTTCCCGGTCGGTCATTCCGTTGGCGCGCAGTGTTTGCACGAGAGTCAGGGGGTGTGGGTTGATTCGCCCGCCGCTGGCGGGGTCAGGCATGTTGGCTTGTTCGAGCGGCCAGACGGTGCGTAGCTGGCCAGTTGTTCCGGTTGCACAGGTGGAACCCTGCGCGACGGCCACGATCTGCCGGGCCGTGCCGCCGGGGTGAGCCGTCGTGCTCGTAGTCGGTGGTGGCGGCCGCGCGGAAGGTCGCCGGTGTTGCGATGCCCGACGATAGTGCCCGTGGCCGAGGGGCAGCCTGTCCGTCGTGGGAGGGTGAGAGGGCGGATTTCCCGGCGCGTCAGGACGTGGTGGGAACTCGGTGCCTGTGATGCATCGAGTCGCTGAAGTACTCGGATTGCCCGAGTCTGCTGGAAGCTCATTTGTCCTGATGCCAAAGGAGATCGCACGACTCGGGGGTGGCTGCGGTCTGAGCAGGCAAGGGCGGGTGCTGGGTGGGGCGCACGTTGTGCGGATCCAGCGTCGCGGCTCCGCAGCGACGTGATCATGCCTTTGGCCTACTCGATCACTAGGTGGATGGGCAAGGAAGAGAGTGGTGCGGTGAGGACTGAGCCCTCGGCGTCGAAGATGGCGGCCCGGTAGCCGGGACGAAGTCGTGGTCGTAAGGGCTGCTAGCCCGCCACTTCGGTCCAGGTCGGCATGTCGCGCAGCGTGGAGGCGACGAGAGCTGGCCGGGGAACACCGTCGAAGGGCTGGTAGTAGGTGGTGTCGTCGGGCAGGACGTACCAGCGGCCGCCGCCCAGGGATGGCTTGTCGGCGGCTTCGTACACGGTCGCGCCGGTCAGGTCACTCTTACGGCCTAGCGTGTTACCAAGTCGAGTCAACCATGCCAGTCGTCGCGCATGGTTCGCTGGCCGGGGTGGTGTTGGGTTCACTACCTGGTGTTATGTCAGCCACTACCGGTGGAGAGCACATATTCGAGCGTGCAATATTCTCCCGGCCTTGGCTCGCCGCTCGACCGTGTGATCGACAGGTTCGTGAAGCTTCGTCGTAGCTCATCACTGCCCGCCTGACCGCCTGGTGCTGAGCGGTGGGCTGAGGGTGCGCGGTGGGGGCGCTCAGCCGAGCCGGTCGGTGGGCTCGGCCGCCGGGGTGTGGGTCGCCGCCAGACTGGCGAGGAGTTTGAGGCGGTCTTCGGAGGTGCTGCCCGGTTCGGCGGTGTAGAGGGTCAGGTCGTGGACCGCGCGCTGGGACACGGGCAGGTCCAGGGAGCGGTAGGTGAGCTCCAGTTCGCCGACTTCGGGGTGCCGCAGTCGTTTGACGCCGTCGTGGCGGATACGGACGTCGTGGGCGGCCCACAGGGTGCGGAAGTCGGGGCTGAGTGTGGACAACTCGCCGATGAGGTCCCGCAGTGCCCGGTCGTGGGGTTCCCGGCCGGCTTCCGCGCGCACCAGGGCGGCGGTGGCGACGGCGGCGGCGTCCCAGTCGACGAAGAAGTCCTGTGCGCCGGGGTCGAGGAAGATGTAGCGGGCCACGTTGGGGCGGCCGTGCTTGTCGGTGGTGGTGCTGTCGAACAGGGGGGAGTGCAGGGCTCTGCCGAGCGGGTTGCCGGCGATGATGTCCTGGCGGCCGTTGCGCACGAAGGCCGAGGAGAGCGTCACGGAGTCGAGCAGCCACTGGATCGGGGGCGGGACGGCGACGTCCTTGCGCCGCGACGGCGTGCGGCGGGCCGGTCGGGCGGCACGGGCCAGATCGAACAGGTAGGTGCGTTCGTCCTCGTCCAGCTGCAGGGCCTCGGAGACCGCGGCCAGCACGTCTTCGGAGACGCCGCTGATGTGCCCCTTCTCCAACCGCGTGTACCACTCGGTGCTCACACCCGCGAGGACGGCGACCTCCTCACGCCGCAGTCCCGGGACCCGGCGCCGGCCGCTGGTGGGCAGCCCGGCCTGCTGCGGGGTGATCTTGGCGCGGCGGCTGGCGAGGAAGTCGCGGATCTCGGTGCGGTGATCGTCGGGGCGCGGGTCCATGCCATCCACGGTAGCCAGCGGCTCGCGAACAGGCAGGTCGAGCTTGTACCCCCCATAAACGCGACCTTCCTCGAGGGTGCGGCGGCCCGTTTCCTGGGAGACGTACCCCGATCACCAACTCGCACGGAGATGAACCCTTGAGTACGCGAGGAGCAGTCCTGCAACCCCCTGCCGATCGCCGTGCGCGGCCGCCGGCCGCTCGGCTACCGCTCGTTGTCCACGTGCTGGCGCTGGGTACGTTCCTGATGGGCACCACCGAGTTCGTGGTCGCCGGCCTGCTGCCGGAAATCGCGGGCGACCTGCGAGTCAGCGTCGCCCAGACCGGCCTGATGATCACCGTCTTCGCGATCGGGATGATCGTCGGTGCGCCGTTGATGGCGATGCTCACGCTGCGGTTGCCCCAGCGGCTGACGCTGATGCTCGCCCTCGGTGCCTTCGCCGCCGGGCACGTCATCGTCGCCCTCAGCTCGGACTTCACCCTGATATTGGCGGCACGGTTCCTGACCGCGATCGCCACCGGCGCCTTCTGGGCGGTGGCCAACGTCGCCGCCGCGCGCGCCGCCGGCCCTGCCTCCAGCTCCCGCGCCCTGGGGCTGGTCGGCGCCGGTGCCATGCTCGCGAACGTCGTCGGGGTGCCGCTGGGCGCGTTCGCCGGGCAGCTCATGGGCTGGCGCGGACCGTTCTGGGCACTAGCGGCCCTCGCCGCGGCGGCCATCGCGCTGATCGCCCGCACCGTGCCCCACGACGGCGGCGACCAGCAGACTGTGTCGATCCGGTCCGAACTGGCCGCTCTGCGCTCCGGCCGCCTGTGGCTGGTGCTGGCGGCCTGCGCCACCACGACCGGCGGTGTCCTTGCGGCGTACTCCTACATCTCGCCGCTGTTGACCGACCGGGCGCAGATCTCGTCCGGGATCGTGCCGCTGGTTCTGGTCGGCTTCGGCCTCGGCGCGCTGGCCGGCTCGCTCGTCGGTGGCCGTCTGGGCGATCGCCGCCCGCACACGGTGACCGTCGTGGCCGCCGCGGGAGCCACGTTCCTGCTCCTCGCGATCTCCCTGCTGGCCGGCTACGCCATGCCCACCATCATTCTGGTGAACCTGCTGGGGTTCTTCGGGCTCGGCGGCAACCCGGTGCTGATGTCGCTGGCCGTCCGCTTCGCACGCCAGGCACCGGTGCTGGCCTCCGCGCTGACCGTGTCGGCCTTCAACCTCGGCACCGCTATCGGCTCCTGGATCGCAGGCCTCACCCTCGGTTCGCCGCTCGGGACCACCGGCCCCGCCGTGGTCGGCACCGCGATCGCCGCCCTCACCCTGATCCCCGTCATCGTCCTCGCCGGCCGGACGGTCGGCAGGATCCCGCGCTCGACCGCACACTGATCCACGCCACGACCATCACCCACCATCCGAAAGGGAGCATCACTGATGCGGGCAACACTCCTGTACGGCGCCGGCGACGTCCGCGTCGAGAACGTCCCCGACCCCGTCCTCAAGCACTCCACCGACGCCCTGGTCCGCATCACCGCCTCGTGCGTCTGCGGCAGCGACGTGTGGCCCTACGGCTCGATGAACCCCGGAGACGGGCCCGCCCGGATGGGCCACGAGTTCATCGGCGTCGTCGAGGACACCGGCTCGGAGGTGACGACCGTCCACAAAGGAGACCTGGTCGTCGCGCCTTTCGCCATTTCCGACAACACCTGCGAGTTCTGCCGCGCGGGCCTGCACACCTCCTGCTCACACCCGCAGGCCGGCTTCTGGGACGGCGAGCCGGACGAGGGCGGCCAGGCCGAGGCGATCCGGGTCCCGCTGGCCGATGGCACCCTCGTCAAGCTCCCCGTCGCCGCGGACTCGGCCCTTATCCCGTCCCTGCTGACGCTTTCCGACGTGCTGGGCACGGGCTACCACGCCGCAGTGGCGGGCGGTGTCGACGAGCGCACCCGCGTCACCGTGATCGGTGACGGCGCGGTCGGGCTGCTGGCGGTCCTGTCGGCCAAGCGGCTGGGCGCCGAACAGATCATCCTCATGGGACGCCACCAGGCGCGCACCGACCTGGGCCGTGAGTTCGGCGCCACCGACGTCGTCTCCGCCCGCGGCGACGAGGGCATCGCCCAGGTTCGCGAGCTCACCGCCGGGCACGGCACACACGTGGTCCTGGAGGCCGTCGGCAACATGCCCGCCTACCAGCAGGCTGTCGGCATTCTTCGCCCAGGTGGCGTCATCAGCCGCGTCGGCGTCCCGCAGTACGAGGAGGCACCGATCGGTTTCGGCAGCCTCTTCCGCCACAACCTCCGGCTCGCCGGTGGACCGGCCCCGGTGCGCGCCTACATCGAGGAACTGATGCCCGCCATCCTCGACGGCACCATCGAGCCCGGCAAGGTCTTCGACGTCACCACGAACCTCGACGGTGTCGCCGCGGGATATCAGGACATGGCCGACCGAACGAGCCTCAAAGTCCTCATCAACCCCTGACACCACCGCACGCCGATACAGCACGGCACCACAAGGAAAGAAGGACGACCCGTCCGGCGCCGACAACTGCATCGTCGACCTACACAACAACGTCGCCCGCGCGCTCGTGCGGCGTCCAGCAACAGATACAGGATCACCATCACCGGCGACCTGTATCTGTCCAAGGACTCGACACTTCCCAGTAGCACCAGGAGATCCCCGCCGGCTCCACGTACGGCGACGTCAAGGACCAGGGCGCCGGTCTGGGAAGTGTTGGTGTGCAGTGCCTTTCATGCCATGACGCGCGCCCCCGCAGGGTGAGGGGTTGAGCTTGTACCCCCAATAAACCCGACCTGCCACGCCTGGCGCAGAAGCGGTTTTCTGGAATCGCGCCTCGGTCACGACACCACCGACCGTCACGCATTTCCTCCACCGACCGAATATGAGGCCCCACGCCATGGAACGTCGCCAAGCGCTCGGACTGATCGCCGCCACCGGCGCCGCCGCCTTCACAGCCCTGCCCGCGTTCAGCGCGGAGACCGCCCGCGCCGCGGGCGCCACCGGACAGGGCAACACCGCGGCCAAGGGCCGCTACACCTTCCCGCTTGACCAGAACGTCAAGCGGACCTCGGTGCGGTTCAAGAACCGCTACGGCATCGAGGTCGCCGCGGACCTCTACGTGCCGAAGAACGCCAGTGGCAAGCTGCCCGCCCTCGCGGTTAGCGGACCGTTCGGCGCGGTCAAGGAACAGTCCTCGGGTCTCTACGCCAACGAATTCGCCCGCCGCGGCTACGTCACCCTCGCCTTCGATCCCTCCTTCACCGGGGAAAGCGGCGGCACGGTGCGCGATGTGGGCTCGCCCGACATCTACACCGAGGACTTCAGCGCCGCCGTCGACTTCCTCGGCATGCACAAAATCGTCGACCGTGAGCGGATCGGCGTGCAGGCCATCTGCGGCCTGAGCGGCATGGCGCTCACCGCGACGGCCGCGGACAGCCGGATCAAGGCGGTGGCCACGGTCTCGATGTACGACATGTCGCGCAGCATGTCCCGCGGCCACCAGGACTACTACACGCGCCAGCAGCGCCAGAAGGTCGTGGACCACCTCAGCCGGCAGCGCTGGATCGACGCCGAGAACGGCACCTACGCCCGGCTCTCCCACGAGGTCCCCTTCGACAAGAACGGCAACGTCGCCCCTTCAACCACCGTCCTGCCCAAGACCCTCCCGCCGGACGCCGACCCGATCACGAAGAGTTTCTTCGACTACTACCGCACCGACCGCGGCTACCACCCACGCTCGATCAACTCAACCACCGCGTGGACCGGCACCACGCCGATGTCGTTCTTCGCCTTCCCGCAGATGACGAACATCGACCTGTTGGCGCCCCGCAAAGCCCTCCTGGTGGCCGGCGCCGACGCGCACTCCCGCTACTACGCCGAAGACGTCCAGGCGACCGCACCCGACAGCGTCGACCTCGTCATCGTCCCGGGCGCGGACCACGTCGACCTCTACGACCGCAAGGACCTCATCCCCTTCGACAGGCTCGACAAGTTCTTCACCACGAACCTCGCCTGACAGGGGTGCCCTGACAGGCCGGTAGTCCACCGGCCTGTCAGGGAGCTCCACGGCGGAAGCGGTCCCTCGAGATATGAAGTCGCGCGGATCCCGGCGGATATCTGCTCTTCGTTAGGTCGACCGCCACCCCGACTTCACATGCCCCTCGGGCCAGTCGGCAAGCTTGTGATCTGCAAAAACCCGGCATCGAGGCCCTGTTGTGATAGATGCGACTCGGCTCGTTCTCGTCTTGACGGGAGCGCGTTGGACGTTCAGGATCGTCGACAGAGTTCGTGCGTATGTTCGAATGTTTGTCGCTGGCTTCCCCCACGGCAGAGCGTGTGGTGTGGAGCTGGTGTGGCGTTCAACAATCCTGCTGTCCCGTGGCGTGAGATCCAGCGGGTCGCGTCCGGTCGTCCTCGTGTGGAGGGTGATGGGAGCGATTCGCCGGCGTGGTCGCGTAAGCGCGAGGGCTACGCGGGCCCGCCGGTGGATCTGCGGGTCCGCGAGGGCGACGATGACGGTGGCGCGGTGCCGCGGGTTCCGTACGCGGAGTTGCACGCGCATTCGAACTTCAGCTTCCTCGACGGCGCCAGCCACCCTGAAGAGCTGGTCGAGGAGGCCGCCCGCCAGGGTTTGGACGCGATTTTCCTGACCGATCACGACGGCATGTACGGGGCGGTGCGGTTCAACGAGGCCGCCCGCGAGCTCGGTGTCCGGGTCGGTTTCGGTGCGGAGTTGTCGCTGGATCTGCCCGCGCCGCAGAACGGGGTCGCGGACCCGGGCGGCGCACACATGCTGGTGCTGGCCCGCGGCCTGGAGGGCTACCGCCGGTTGTGTCGGGTGATCTCGCGGGCGCAGCTGGCCGGTGGGGAGAAGGGCCGCCCGGTCTACGACGAGGACGCGCTGGTCGATGATCTGGCGGGGCATGTGCTGGTGCTGACCGGCTGCCGCAAGGGCCGGATCCGCCGCGCCCTCGCCGCGGACGACAAGGTCGCGGCGATGTCGGAGCTGATGTCCCTGGTGGACAAGTTCGGGCGGGACAACGTGGCGGTGGAGCTGATCGATCACAGCCTGCCGCTCGATTCGACCTTCAACGACACCCTGGTCGCGATGGCGGAGGCGGCGGGGGTGGTGACGGTGGCGACGAACAATGTCCACTACGCCCACCCCGGCCGGGGCCCCTGGGTGACGCGGTGGCCGCGGTTCGTGCCCGCCGGTCGCTGGATGACATGGAGGGCTGGTTGTCGGCGGCGCACATGGCGTTCGTGCGTTCCGGCGCTGAGCAGGCCGAGGTCTTCGCGCGGTATCCCGGCGCGGTCACCCGCGCCGCCCTGCTCGGCGTCGAATGCGCCTTCGACCTGAACCTCGTCGCGCCGGATTTGCCGCCGTTCCCGGTCCCGGCCGGGCATGACGAGATGTCGTTCCTGCGGGAGCTGACGTGGGCTGGGGCGGCGACACGCTACGGGCACCGCGAGGACTACCCGAAGGCCTACGCCCAGCTTGACCACGAGCTGGATGCGATCGAGAAGCTGGGGTTTCCGGGGTATTTCCTGGTGGTGTGGGACATCGTCCGGTTCTGCCGCGACGCCAACATTCTGTGCCAGGGCCGGGGATCGACGGCGAACTCCGCGGTTTGCTACGCGTTGGAGATCTGCCACGCGGACCCGGTGAAGTGGGGGCTGTTGTTCGAGCGGTTCCTGGCGCCGGAACGCGATGGGCCGCCGGACATCGACATCGATATCGAGTCCGACCGCCGCGAAGAGGCGATCCAGTACGTCTACGACAAACACGGTCGTTTCCATGCGGCGCAGGTGGCGAACGTGATCACCTACCGGGCGCCGTCGGCGATCCGGGACGCCGCCAAAGCCTTAGGTTTCAGCCCGGGCCAGCAGGACGCCTACAGCAAGATCGTCAACCGCTGGGCCGGCGTGAAGACAACCAGCGAGGAAGCGGCGGGGGAGATCCCGGCCGAGATCCTCGAACTCGCCGACGCCCTTGAAGACTTTCCCCGGCATTTGGGGATTCACTCCGGTGGGATGGTGATCTCCAGGGAGCCGGTGTCGGAGGTGGTGCCGGTCGAGTGGGTCCGCATGCCCGGCCGGTCGGTGTTGCAGTGGGACAAGGACGACTGTGCCGCCGTCGGGCTGGTGAAGTTCGACCTGCTCGGCCTCGGCATGCTGTCGGCGCTGCACTACATGATCGACCTCATCGCCGAATACCACGGCGAGACGGTCGACATCGGCAAGCTCGACCTCGCCGACCCAGCTGTGTACGACATGCTGTGCGCCGCCGACGCGATCGGTGTGTTCCAGGTCGAGTCCCGGGCGCAGCTGGCGACGCTGCCGCGGTTGCGGCCGCGGAAGTTCTACGACCTCGTCGTCGAAGTCGCGCTCATCCGGCCCGGCCCGATCCAGGGCGGCTCCGTCCATCCCTACATCGCGCGCCGCCGCGGCGAGGAAACCTGGCGGCACAAGCATCCGTTCTTGGCGCGGAGTCTCGATAGGACACTCGGGGTGCCGTTGTTTCAGGAGCAGGTCATGCAGATGGCGGTCGACGTCGCGTCCTTCACCCCGGCCGAGGCGGATCTGTTGCGGCGGGCGATGGGCGCGAAACGCTCCAGTGCCAAAATGCGGAAACTCGCCAAGAGGTTCTTCGACGGTGCCGCGGCGAACGGTGTCGACCGCGACACCGCCGTGTCGGTGTTCGAGCAGATCCACGCGTTCTCCGGCTACGGCTTCCCCGAAGCCCACTCGATGTCCTTCGCGCTGCTCGTCTATGCCTCGGCGCATCTCAAGTACTACTGGCCGGCGGCGTTCTGCGCGGGCCTGTTGCGTGCGCAGCCGATGGGGTTCTACTCCCCGCAATCGCTGGTCGCCGACGCCCGCCGCCACGGCGTCATCGTGCGTGAGCCGGACATCAACGCCAGTCTCATCCACGCCACCCTCGAACCTGAGCCCGAAAGCACCGGCGGGCAGGCGATCCGGCTCGGCCTCGCCGCGATCAGGAACGTCGGCGACAACGCCGCCGACGCGATCGTCGCCGAACGCCAAGCCAACGGCCCGTACATCAGCATCGGGGAGCTGACCGAACGCGTCCGGCTGAAGAAACCTGCGATCGAGGCGCTGGCCACCGCCGGGGCGTTCACCAGCCTCGGCCCGGAACGACGCCAGGCCCTCTGGGCGGCGGGCGCCGCGGCCGCCACTCGGCCCGAGCACCTGCCAGGTCTTGTGCCCGGCCTGGACGCACCGGCGCTGCCGGGGATGACGCGGTTCGAGGTCACCGCCGCAGACCTGTGGGCCACCGGCATCTCACCCGGCACCCACCCCGTCGAATACTTCCGGACCTGGCTCACCGAGCGCGGCGCCATCAGCGCCGCCCAGCTCGGCCAGGCCGAAGACGGGGCACGGGTGTGGATTGGGGGAGCGGTCACCCACCGGCAACGCCCCGCCACCGCCGGCGGGATCACCTTCTTCAACCTCGAGGACGAGACCGGCATGGCCAACGTCCTCGTCTCCCCGGGACTGTTTCACCGGAGTAGGAGGGTCTTGCTGGCGAGCAACGCCTTGCTGATCCGCGGTATCGCGCAGGTTACCGAGGGGACGTGCACGTTGGTCGCGGATCAAGTGCAGCCGTTGGATTTGCAGGGGTTGGTGTCGAAGTCGCGTGATTTCCGGTGACCGGAGCAAACCGGGAATGGCGGACGCTGGAAGTGCCGATCCGGCCAGGCTCGGGCGCTTCGAGGCACTGTCCGTGGGGGCACGACCTCGCGGTCGGCGGCGTGCGGCAGAGCTGGTCGCAGGACTACCGGGCGCCGGAATGGCTCTGCGAGGCCTGCCACGCGTTGACCGGTGTCGGCGGGGTCTGGGCGATGATCGACACCGCCGTGGAGCGGCAGGTCATGGAAACCGGCGTGGACGAGTACGGCCTGCGTCTGGTTGTCCTGCCGCCGCCGGTTTCCGCCGGGATCGGCGTCATCCAGCTTCGCTTGGGGCACACGGTCTTCGGTGAAGTGCGCTTGTCGCTGTGCCCGGTCGACCGGCGCGCGATCCTCTGCCATGTCGAGGTCGAAGAGAAACATCGCCGACGTGGGGCGGGTCGTGTGCTGGTGAACGCCGCCATGAAGCGGGGCGCCAAGTTCCAATGGTCGATGCTGCCCATCGGGCGTGACCCGGTCGCTGTCGCGTTCTGGGCCCGGGTCGGAGCGGTCGGGCCGGCGAGCCCGCATCCCTGCACGCATCAGGTCGATGCGAAGGTCGTTCCCGCTGAGTCGCGATGGACGAAATGGTGGTGAGCTGCCCCCGGGGCCGCATCTGAACGTGGTCCGTATCCGATTCCCGCAAGCCAGACGCGTGCGCATCGGCCTGGTCCAATCATGAGGGGCGTCGTCGCTCGAGATGAGCCAGAACGGCTCGTAGGAACACGATCAGGCGTTAGAGGCGGAGAGCGCTCCACTTCCGTGCCCGCTTCGCCGATGTCTCGAGGGTAGTCGGCACGTCTCGGAAGAAATCCATACGTAAAACCGCCAAGTTCGTCACGCCTTTGTTCATTGCTTTCGGAGTCTCCCTGAGCGCTGCGGCACCTGCCGTGGCCGAGGGGCCTGTGGATGCCACGCTCGACGCAGTCGACAATGTCTTCGGTGACGGAGTTAACGCCGTCAACAACTGGAACTTCACCGCTGCGGCGGTATGTCTGCAAGAGGTCGCGGTCGTGCCGGTCCTGGGCGACTGGGTTGGAAATCACGTCAACAACTGTTCGAACGGGAACGTGATCGACCACTCCGGTCGCTGAAAGGCATCTGGTGGCCCGGCAACCGATGGGCGTATAGCGTTCGACGACCCTGGTCACGTCGGGCTTGGCTAAGCTCGCGTCGGCCCAGGTGTTGCCTTGATTTCGAAGGGCCGCCCACTCCTCACCGGTACGGGAGTGTGCGGCCCGCCTCGTGCACTTCCCAGGGAAGCGCGCGAAAGGACGATTCTGTCGTCCGGCTCGCCGACCACGGTTCCATCATCGCCGCCGCACTCGGACGGGAGAGGATACAACTGGGGTTTTGGGCCGGGGAGCGGCTCCTTGTCGGACAAGGTCCCTGCTGCATCGTCTGCGGATCAACTCCGCATGCGCGGGGTCGACAGCTGTGCCCGATCACTCGGGGTCAAGCTGAACGGACCAACCCCGCTTGTGCGGAGACGACCTCGACCCTGCCGTCGACCGGGTAGCCGACGTCGGACCAACCCCGCTCACGCGGAGACGACTCTCTACGGGATCGGCTGGAAGGCGATCAACCACGGACCTGCCCCGTTCGCGCGGGGACGACCGGGGTTGGGATCCCCGTGGTGCTCCGGAATACGGACCAGCCCCGCTTGTGCGGGTTGGCTACACGACGAGATCTCCTGCGGCCGCAGTCTCGAGACCAACCTCGCTCGCATAGGGAGGACTTAACGAGGGTACCCGGATCCAGTTGTGCTGAGGGCCAGCCCGCTCGCATGGGGACGGCTGGACGTGGATGTCGTGGTCGATGCGCCAGAGCGAACAAGCCTTGCTCTCGCCGGGACGAACTGCTGCCGCTGGACGGCGCGATCAACCAGGTGGTGCCAACCCCGCTCGCATAGGGAGGACATCCAGATCGTGATCGTTCACAAACCCGCCGACGGACCAACCCGGCGCGGGGACGCCCAGTTGCGCGCCGTCAGGCGCATCTTCACCGAGGGACCAACCTCGCCTGCGCGGGGACGACGACGAGTTCGCCGAGCGCGGCCGCCGGCGACGGACCAGCCCCGCTTGCGCGGGGACGACCCAGATCCCGGCAGGCCACGGCTTGCCGTCAGCGGACCAGCCCCGCTCGCGGGGGAGAACTACTCGACAAGGTCATCCAGTGCGGCGGTCTCGGGGCCAGCCCCGCTCGCGCGGGGACGACCTGTACTCGATGGGGACCTTCCCGAACGGCCCGGGACCAACCCCGCCTGCGCGGGGACGACATCGTTAATCAGCTCGACCCAATACCGGACCCGGGGACCAACCCCGCCTGCGCGGGGACGACGAAATCGTGGCGCTGCGTGATGGCCGGCTGAACGGACCAACCCCGCCTGCGCGGGGACGACACACTTGCTCCCGCAGGGACAGCCCCGCTCGCGCGAGGAGAACAGGCGCGTCGCGGCCGTCGCGCGGGATCGGGATGGGGCCATCTCCGCTCGCGCGGGAGAAAACGCCATGTCAACGCCTCACCATCGCGAGGACCGGGCCAGCCCCGCTCGCGCGGGGAGAAGCGAGCTGAACCGGCTTGCGACGCGCCACCGCCTGGACCAGCCCCCCTCGCGCGGGGACGACGCCATTCCCGCCAACCAGGACACACGGGTGCTGGGACCAACCCCGCTCTCGCATGGACAACTGGCTCTCGGGGTCGGAGAGCGGGTGACCGTATGGCCAACCTCGCTCGCGCGGGGAAGGGCTCGACGGCGTCGAAGCAGCACTCAGCGACGGGGGGAATAACCCCGCTTACGCGGGGACGGCGGCTACGACCTGCTGATCGGCTGGTCTGCGACGGGGTCAATCCCGCCTGCGCGGGGGCGGTATCAATTGATCTGGTCGTTAGAAGATCATACTGGCGACTTAGATTAGCCGGTCCTTGCCTTAGTACCGCTCGTACGACACGATGAGTGAACAGCTGGCAGTGGACCAGCCCTGCTCGTATAGGGATGCCCCGGCCGATCAGTTCAGCGTAGGCGACTATGGGACCAATCCCGCCTGTGTGAGGACGACGTATCGCGCTGGCGCCGCTGAGCTGCAGCCCGCTGGGATCAACTCCGGTCGCGCGGGAGCGACAGCGGTGGCGACACCGCGTCGGTCGTCGTGACTGGACCGATCCCGCTTGCGTGGGGCGACATAGCCGATAACCCGGAGCGGCCGATCGTGTCGGGGGGGCCAGCCCCGCTCGTGCAGGGCGACGTCGGACATCGTGTGCCGTTCACCCGAGAGAACAGACCAACCCTAAACGTGCAGGAGCGACGCCTCCAAGTCCGGGCCGCTGTTCACCAGTGGCGCCGCGGGTGCAATCTCAAACCGGGAGCGATGTGAATTTGTTTCAGGTTTGTGGTATGTCTGTCGAGCCATCGGGTGGTATTGATTCGTTCGCGATCCTCCACTTGATCTTCAGTAAGGTGTGGCCGAAAGAGCTGAAAGCGTAGTTCGCGATCGGGTTTTTCACGTATTTCACGCAGGTTGGGGCGGATTCGCGCGGGTTCTTTGTGTGTGGATAAGGTGGCCAGCCTGTCGGGGGCAGTAACGCAGAGAGTGGTGTGCGAGGTGGGGATTTGGGTGCGATCTTTCCTGATTCGGTTGTGCCATGGGGGAAGTCTTCGGGGCGTGCTGGTTGCCATCCGCTGATTTGTCATTCGTTGGATACTGCCGCGGTTGCCCAGCGGTTGGTGGACGTCATGCTGGGCGGGGTCGTGCGAGCACATCTCGCCGAGATTTTTCCCGACCCTGCTCTGTCGCGTTCCTGGGTGCCGCTTTTCTGCGGACTGCATGACATCGGGAAGTACGCGCCCGACTTCCAGGCGTTGGTCTACGAGCTTGCGGTGAAGCTTTTCGGGGAACTGGCGATCGAAGATCTCGACATGGTCCGTAAACCGGCTGAGATGGGGCGAAGGGTAAACGCGCCGCACGGGATCCTGACTGCACTGCACGTCAGGGACATGCTGGAGTCTTGGGGCGCGGCCAAGGGCACGGCGCTGCGTGTCTCGGAGGCCATGGGCGGACATCACGGTCATTTCCCTGCCGGTGAAGCAATTCGCCAGGCGCGCAGTGAGCGCAACGCTCATGGCGGAGAGAGATGGGCGGCTTGGCGTACGGCGCTGGTTCTTGACGTGGTCAGGCTCCGAGGCGTGCCGGAGCCCGGTCTTGTTGAATGGCGGGATCTGCGGCTGTCGCTGCCTGCGGCGATCGGGTTGGCGGCACTGACGACCGTGAGCGACTGGGTGGCCTCGGATACCAGCAACTTCCCGGCGCTGGAGCCGGGCGTCGACTTGGACGCATATGCGGAGACGTGCGACGCGAAGGCTGACGAGGCGATCGCACGGTTGGGGGTGTCGCCATGGTCTCCGCCGGTGCAGGCGAACTTCGAGACGTTGTTCCGGCGTGCCCCTCGGCCTGTTCAACAGGTTGTCGAGCTGGTGACTTCGGATTTGACGGAGCCGGTTCTGCTGGTGGTCGAGGCGCCGACGGGCGAGGGGAAGTCGAAGGCGGCCCTACAGGCTGCGACGTCGATGGTGCGCCAACTTGGGATGGCGGGCTTCTACGACGCGATGCCAACTCAGGCGACCAGCAATCAGATGCTGCTGGAGATCCAGTCCATGCTGCACGAGCTGGGCGACGAGACGGCGGTGAATCTGGTGCATGCCGGCGCGAAGCCGACGGACGTCGGCAGGGATGAGGGCGACGATGACGTTGCGGCGCAATCGTGGTTTACGCGGAAGAGGAGTCTGTTGGCACCGGTTGGTTGCGGGACGATCGATCAAGCGCTGAAGGCCGCGATCCGGTCCGGTCACGTGTTCGTTCGTCTTGCCGCGTTGTCGAACAAGGTGGTCGTCTGCGATGAGGTGCACGCTTATGACGTCTACATGTCGACGTTGCTGGAGCGGCTGCTGATGTGGCTGGGCGCGCTCGGCACGCCTGTCATCCTGCTGTCGGCGACGCTCCCGGCCGGGCGAAGGCAGGCACTGATCGCGGCTTGGCAGGCTGGCCGCCGCGGATGCCCACCGCAGCAGATCCCCGCGGTGCCCTCGACGGTGTCCTACCCGCGCGTCACAGTCGCCACGGCAACCCGTGCTACCGAGCATCCTGCGGAGGTCTCAGACCTGAACAAGGACCGCCGGATTCACTTGAGCCGTATCGACGACGAGGAGATCGTGGGCTGGCTTCTCGCGGAGGCGAGCCAAGACCGTTGTGTCGCGGTGATCCACAATCTCGTGCGGCGGGCGCTCGAAACCTACGACTCCTTGAAGAAGCGGATCGATGAACTTCCGGAAGTCGAGAGGCCGCTGCTTATCGCGATCAATGGCACGCTCGCCGCGGGGCAGCGCCGCGATGTCGAGCAGCAACTAAGGGAGTGTTTCGGCGAGGGCGGTGTCCGGCCTCGGCGGGCGATCGTGGTCGGTACGCAGGTGCTGGAGCAGAGTCTCGACCTCGACTTCGACACCATGCTCACGGATCTTGCTCCGATCGATTCGCTGATTCAGCGGGCCGGCCGGATCCACCGGCATCGACGTGACCAGTCACGCGGACAGGTCCGCCTGGTCATCGCTGGGGTCATTGACAGGCAGGAGGGGCCGCGGTTTCCGCCCTATCTGCGGAACGTGTACGCGCCGATCGTGTTGATGCGCACGTGGGCCCTGCTTCGTGGCCGGCCGCACATCGACTCACCCTTCGAGGTGTCACACCTTGTCGATCAGGTCTACGGAGGCGAGGTCGAATGCCCGCGAGGGTGGGCCGACGCGTGGCGAAAGGAAGACGAGCATCTTCGTGCCCTGCGCAGCCGAGACAACGCGGCCGCCAGAACGCTGTATCTGGCCATGCCGCACGAGGTCGAGGATCTCGCCGAGCTCACTGAACGGCCGAAAAGTACCAAGCAGACTCGAAAGCAGTCGGGGAAACGGCGATGACAGACGACGAAGGTGACGTCGAACGGTCGGTCCGAGTTGTGCTGTTCCGCCGCGACTCAGCAGGTGCGATAAGTCCGATGTGGGGTGATGGATCGGAGGAGCTGTTGGATTCCGCTGCTGTCCTGGTCGCACCGGAGAACGTGCCTCGACAGGTGGTGCACGCCCTACTGGAGTGTGAGGTGCCATCTGAGTTCGCGGCTGATCCGTGGCTCAACAAGCACCGCGCACTGGTCTTCGACGACAACAGATGCGAGGTCGGCGGCTACACGCTGGCTTACCACGACCAGTTCGGCGTCTACGCGATCGAGGAGACATGACGACCCCATTCGACCTGAGCGTCGAACCTTGGATCTCCGTGGTTTGCCTCGATGGCGCGCGCGAGGACGTGGGCTTGCGCGATGTGCTGCTGCAGGCACACGAGATTCGCAGGATCGTGGGAGAGACACCGCCGATGACCGCCGCGCTGTACAGGCTGGTCTTGGCGCTGTTGCACAGGGTTTACGGGCCGGCTCGCCGCGACGATTGGGGTGAGTTGTGGTCGGCCAAGGCGTTCGACGAGGTCCCGCTTGATCGCTATCTCCAGATGTATGAGTTCGATCTGTTCCATCCTGAGGCGCCGTTCCTGCAATGCTCGGCACTTCCGGAGGAGAAGGGCAGTACCGTCGCGAAGCTGATCCCACACAAGTCCGTTGGGAACAACGCGACGTTGTTCGACCACACCGTCGTGTCAGATCGCGTGGAGGTGCCACCGGCCACGGCCGCGCGGTGGCTGGTGACCGCCCAGGCGTTCGACCCAGGCGGGATGAAAACCCCATACGAGAAGGACAAGTCGTCGGAACGCGCACCGTGCAGCAGCCTTGGAGTCGTTCTCGTCGAGGGGCGGACGCTGAAGGAAACCCTTTTGCTGAACGCGATCTCCTACGATCCTCAGGTTGAGAAGCCGCCGATGACCACCGTGGAAGATGCTCCTGCCTGGGAGCGTGGAGCTCCTCTCCCCACACCGGGCAGTCGTGATCCGCTGGGGTGGACCGATTTGCTGACGTGGCCGTCCCGGCGCATCAGGTTGATTCCAGAAATCGTTGGTGGCGAGCAGGTCGTCACCAAGGTGGTCCTCACCCCTGGCATGCGCCTGAAGGGAAGCCTGCCCGACCTGGAGTTCATGAGCGCATTCCGCACGCCTAGGGCGGCGAATGGGAAGATCAATCTGGGCACTCCGATGCTCCCGATCCGGCTACATCCGGTTCGCGGGGTCTGGAGGCACAGTGTCGAGCTGCTGCTGCACGATCCGTGGGAGGAGGAGCGGACACGCCAGCGGCCCCGTGCCCTGAAGCAGATCGCCGCTCTCACCGAAGCCGGATACATCCCGGACGACACCGTTTACACGTTACGCGTGTTCGGGCAGAAGCTCGATAAGAACGCGTCCGTTGTGGAGGGATATCTCGAGGAAGAGGTTCCCGCGCCGGTCGCGTTGATCCGAGCGACCGACAAGGAACTGGCCGGGCTGATCGGTACCACGATCGAACTCGCCGACGAAGCCGGAGCCGCGCTGCGCGGGATGCAACGCGAGTACCACAAGGCCATGCGGGCCGAGCCGGACGTCACCCTCGACCTTGCCTACTGGCCGGTACTGGCCCGGCCGTTCGAGGTGTTCCTGCGTGCGGTCAACACCGCCCGGGTACGAGGTACGTCAGAACGGAACGCGGTCGCGGCCTGGCGTCGAGCGGTTCTGCGGATCGCCGAGGACGCCGCGGGGACGTGGACAGCCGGTGTCGCGGCGTCTGATCGAAACCTCAGCATGCTCGGCAAACAGCACGCGGTGTTCCGTAACCGGCTGTCCAAGATCGCCCGCGTCTTCGACGCCCGAGCCGCCAAGTACCTTACGAAAGATGAGACCGAGTGACCACATCCGTCGCTGAACGACGAGACACCTTCGTCAAAGCCCTCTACTCGCTGCATGCCGGAGCCAGTTCCGGCATCCCGAAACGGCAATCCGAGTGCCGCCAGGCGCTCGCCCGGCTGCGCCGCAGCTTGACAGGCCCGCGGCAGCAGACCGCCGCCTACGAGATCGTGTTCCGACATGATCCACCCGAGTCCGAGCAGGAAGTCTGGCTCCTGGTCGCAGGCCTGTTCGCTACCCATCCGCAGCCTGCGAGGCGCGGTCATCGCTCGCTGGGTGCCTCGATGCGGGCACTGCGGGAGAAGCGCGGTGACGCCGCGGCCCGCCGCTTCGAGCAGCTACTCGGCCGGGAACGCGACGTCCTGCCGCATCATCTGCGCCAGATCGTCCGTCTGCTGGCCAGTGACGACATCCCCGTCAACTACTCCTCGCTCCTCGACGACCTCGTCGTCCTGATGGGAGACGGCTACCGCGACAACTCGGCCCACCGGATCCGGCTGCGCTGGGCCCGCGACTTCCACAGCCCTGACTACACAGCCACCACGGCTTCGACCGACGACACAACAACCTCTTCGCCTGCATCGGCCTGACCCTTTCGGAGACCTTCGTGATCATCGAGCTTCACCTGCTGCAGTCCTTCCCGGTGAGCAACCTCAACCGCGACGACGTCGGCCAGCCCAAGACCGCGACCTTCGGCGGAAGCACCCGTGGCCGTATTTCCAGCCAGTGCTTGAAGCGGTCCGCGCGTCAACTGTTCACCGAGCACGGTCTCGACGAAGCAGAGACCGGTGTCCGCACCAAACGTCTCCGCAACGACGCGGCCGATCTCCTTGTCAAACGTGGCCGGGACGCGGAGACCGCGCCCGGCGTCGCCACCGCTGGGCTCGAGCAACTCGGCTTCGGCGTGGACCAGGCCAAGGGACTGACCGAGTACCTGCTGTTCGTCGGCCGGACCGCGATCACCCACCTCGCCGACTACTGCGACGCGAACTGGGACACGCTCCTGGCCGCATCCGCTGGGAAGAACGGGAAGAAGCCGGCGAAGGCCAAGCCCAGCAAGGAAGCCGCGGCCGAGGCCAAGCGCATGCTCGACGCCACCCGGGTCGCCGATGTGGCGTTGTTCGGACGGATGATCGCCGACAACAAGGACTTCAACGTCGACGCTGCCTCCCAGGTCGCACACGCCCTGTCCACTCACTCGGTGGCCACGGAGTTCGACTTCTACACCGCGGTCGACGACCTCAAGCCGGAGGCGGAATCCGGTGCCGACATGATCGGCACCGTTGACTTCAACTCCGCCTGCTACTACCGCTACGCCAACCTCGACCTCGACCGGCTCCGCACCAACCTCGCCGGCGACGACCAGCTGGCCAACCGTGCTGCAGCCGCGTGGCTGGGCGCGTTCATCCACGCCGTCCCCAGCGGCAAACAGAACTCGATGGCCGCGCGCACCATGCCCAGCACCCTCCTCGGCGTCGTCCGCGACACCGGCGCCTGGAACCTCGCCAACGCCTTCCTCAAGCCCGTCACCGATGCCGACCTCATGGCCGGGTCCACCACCAGGCTCACCACACACTTCCAGCAGCTGCGCGGTTTCTACGGCGACAGCGGCATCCGCGCCGCGATCGCCGCCTCCGTGACCGGCGACATCCTCCAGACCGACGACATCGACACCGCCGCCAGCATCGACCAGTTCACCAGCGGCGTCCTGACCGCGGCCGGTGCGGCGACCGCATGACCGCCACCCTGGCGTTGTGCTTCGACGCCCCCATGCAGTCCTGGGGCACCCGCTCCCGGGGCATCATTCGCGACACCGCACGCGAACCCACGAAGTCAGGGGTCGTCGGGCTCCTGGCCGCCGCCAGCGGAGTGGAGCGCGACAAGAAGGAAGAGATCGCGGAACTGACCGCCCTGCGCCTCGGTGTCCGCGTCGACCGCGAAGGACTCCTCGAACGGGACTACCAGACCGCGCAGAACGTCCCCACCACCCACGGATCCGGGCACCGCACCGTCGTCAGCGAGCGCTACTACCTCGCCGACGCGCTCTTCCTTGTGCTTCTGGAGGGGCCCGAGTCTCGGCTCGCGCCGCTGCGGGACGCCATCAACACACCGAGGTGGCCGTTGTGCTTCGGCCGGCGTGCCTTCGTCCCGGCTCGGCCACTCGTCTGCTGCCTCCGCAGCGAGCCCCTCGACCACGTCATCCGGACTCACCCCTGGCTCGAGCACCCCGAACGCGTGCACGAGCCGGACTTCGACGTAGGCCTGCGGACCATCCTCGACGGCCCGGCAGACGCCGCCGGCGCCGAACTTCGGCACGACATCCCGATCTCCTTCGCCCACGACGACCGCCGCTTCGCCACACGCACCGTCGTCACCGGAGACACACCACTCACCCCCGACATGATCACCACAGGAGTGCCCTCGTGTTCCTGAGCAAACTGACCGTCGACATCCGCTCACGCACCTTCCGCCGCGACTACGCCAACGTCCACGACATGCACCGCACCCTCATGTCCGTCTACCCCGACATCCCCTCCACCAACGACAAACGCCAAGGCCACGGCGTCCTCTGGCGACTCGACAGCAACCACGGCGGATTCACCCAATACGTCCAAAGCCACACCGAACCCGACTGGACCAAACTCCCCGCCGGACACCTCACCGCCCAACCCGAGGTCCGTCCGCTCAAGCCCGTCCTCGACGCCCTCACACCAGGCCGCACACTCGCCTTCCGGCTCGTCGCCAACCCCACCAAATGCGACGGCAAAACCCGCAAACGCTTCCCACTGCGCCAACCCGCCGACCAGCTCAACTGGCTCATCCGAAAAGGCGCGCAGCACGGCTTCGTCATCCCCTCCGCGGCCGACGGCCACCCCGACCTCGCGACAACACCGATGGCGACTATCGCCGGACGGAAGGCAGAGACCGGGAAGATCACCGTCGAACCTGTCCGGTACGACGGCCACCTCGTCATCACCGACCCAGCCGCCTTCAGCGACGCACTTGTCACCGGAATCGGGCGCGCCAAGGCCTACGGATGCGGACTCCTCAGCCTCGCACCCGCCCGGAGCTAGAGCAGAAGCGCTTCAACGAGGAGTCCTCGACCGCTTCCTGGTAAGGCGGTCAACCCTGCCTATGCGGGGACAGCTACAAATGGACGATCAAGGACACCGGTTGGGCAGGGCCAACCCCGCTTGCGTGAAAGTTGAACGGTCGCCGACGGTTTGCACTCCCGTTCGACCGAATGCTTCGGCGCGGGGAACTCGTGAGAGATTCCCATGACCACCTCAGCGGATCAACCCTGCATGCGCAGGACACCCCTTCGCGTCGTGGTCTGAAGGAGCCGTGAACTAGCTCTTTCGGCGTAACCGGCAGTGCGCGGTGGTCATGATCGTCCACGCGTCTGGGCCAACCCCACTCGCGTGGGGACGTCGCGCCCGCTGTCGCGGTCATCGATGTGTGAGACGGACCAATCCCGCCTGCGCAGGTGACGACCCGCACGGTATCCGGGTATGCGACAGCCGCTTCGGACCAACCATGCTTGCGTGGGTATGACGGCGAGCTGATACTGCGGATCGGCAACGACCGCGGACAAACCCCGCCCGCACGGGGACGACATGGCGAGTTCGTGCTCGAGCTAGCGGTAAGCCGGACCAGTCCCGTATGTGCGGGGACGATGCTGGAAGCATACGGGCGTACATCTTGTCCAGGAGAGCAGCCCCGCTCGCGCGGGGACGACGACGTTCAGGTGTCGAACAGCACTCGACGTACGGACCAGCCCGCCTGCGCGGGGACGACAGCGGGTTTCCGGTCGCGAGGGCTTTGACCCCGGGACCAGCCCCGCTTGTGCGGGGACGACGCTCGCAGATGCTCCGCTAGTTCGGAGACCCGCGGTCCAACCCCGCCTGTGCGGGTGACGACGCCCGCCTGGATAACGCGAATCTGTCCGGCGCGGGACCAACCCCGCCTGCGCGGGGAGGACCGAAGTACGGCGCGGTTCTTGTGGCGGTACATGGGACCAATCCCGCCTGCGCGGGGACGACTATTCGAGCAGCTTCACGTCGCTCTTGGCGTCGGGACCAACCGCCTGCGCGGGGACGACTCCGTCTGGGTTCCTCTCGTGTTGTTCAAGCTGGGACCAACCCCGCTCGCGCGGGGACGACCGCCGGGAATCGGAGTCCCGCGAGCCGGGCGCCGGACCAATCCCGCTCGCGCGGGGACGACGCAGGTGCGGGTGCATCGTGAGTTGCCCAATCCGGGACCAACCCCGCTCGCGCGGGGACGACACTAACTGACCTGGTCCTTTGAAGATCATACTGCTGGTTTTTGTTCAGTTTGGTAGTCCTCACGCTGATCATGGAGTCGGATCGAACCTTAGGATGTTGATTCGGCGAGTTCTCGTTCTGTCGTGTCGGTGTGCGGACGTGGGTTCGGCGGTGCCGTCGTCTGAGGCCTCGACGGTGTTTCGCGTGTTCGATGAGGCTCGAGGGCTGTGTGCGAAAGGCAGCCTTCGCTGCGCCATTTTCGGAGGTTGCGGCGGCCGGAGTTGTGGGTTCCAGCGACGCGGTCGAGTTCGGCACCGGATGGTGTTCGGCCTTGGGCGTGTTCGTGCTGGTAGTGGTTCCACATCAGTTGTTCGGCGGTGGGCCTGGATGACTGGTCCGACTGATCTGGTGTCAGCGGAGGGATGACCAGGGTTGGCGTGAGGAGACCGGGTTTCGTGTGAATGGGGTCGGCGGGTTCGGTGCGGTGGCGTTTGAGCGCTCGGTTGAGGAGTTCGACGGCCAGCAGCAGAGCAAGCGGTGGGCAAGCGGCGACGGCGACACCGAACGCACTGGTCACGGGCGCCGAGGCGATGTTCGCGCAGAGCGATAGCGAGATGCCGAAGACGAAAGCGGACCAGGCTGGCCATCGACTCGAGTTGTCGCGGCTGGGTTTCCAGAGTTCGACGGTGGCGGTGGTGAGGAGGCCGTCGACGATGAGCGGCCAGATGGAGGCGGTCATCGTGTCGGCGCCGAAGCGGAGGGCGAATTGGCGTCCGTGGATGTAGGAGGCGTAGGCGGCGCCGAGGGCGACAAGGGCAGTGCTGGCGCACTGGATTCGGAGGGAGATGGCACTCACGCGGCGCCTCCAGAACGGCGGCGGCCGAGTCGTGGTACCTCGACGGTGGCGGAAAGCCGCAGCTCAGGGGCTAGATCAGCCTGGGTGGAAGCTGCTTGTACCTCGTCGGGGGTGCAAACCCACGCTGTCGGGCTGGGAGTGCTGCGTCTGCTGGGGTTCGTTCGCTGCGAGCCACAGCAGACGTTTGCATCGGCCTCAGCTGGCAGGCTGGCAGAGTTCGGGGATTTTGCCGTGTTGGCGCCAGTTGCGGAGCATTCTGCGTCCGTAGTTGTGGGTGCCCGCGATGCGATCCAGGTCAGCGCCGGTGGGGGTGCGTCCGGCGGCTTGCTCTGTCAGGTAGTGGGCCCACATGCGTTCTTCGGCTGTCAGTTCGGTGCCTGATTCTTGAGCGACTGTCGTAGCTAACTGGTCGACGGCCGGGCTGCTGGATACCTTCTCGTCCAGATGATCGTCGCCGTGAGATTCAATCAGCTCTCCTGTTACGGTTCTGTGTGGTTTGAGCGCTCGGTACAATAGTTCGACGGCCAAGAGTAGGGCCAGGGGAGGGCGAGCAGCCACAATCACGCCGAAGATGCTGGGGTCAGGTGTGGAGCCCGATGTTGGCGCAGAGCGAGAGTGAGATGCCGAATACGAAGGCGAGCCATGCGGCCCAGCGGCCTCCTGCGTGTTCGTGGTCGGCGGGTTTCCAGAGTTCGACGGTGGCGATCATGAGGAGGCCGTCGACGATGAGGGGCCAGATCGCGGCGGTGGTGTGGTCCGCCCCGAACTGGAGTGCGAAGTCTCGTCCGTGTCGGTAGGAGGCGTAGGCAGCGCCGAGGGCCACGAGTGCGGTGCAGGCGCACTGTACGACCAGCGCGAGGTCGCGTCGGCCCGTGGGCGATGTTGCTTCGTTCGGGTTACTCAAGGCGGTCACCGGGCCTTGCGGCGGCGCCGTTCGATCACGGTCGTCGCAGAGATCCGCAGCTCACGGGGCATTTTGGTTCGTGAGGTACCTGTTGGAACCGCGCCAAGGATTCAAACTCACACGGCGCCATCGCGTGCTTGATCCGGTTGTGCACAGCCGTGTGCACCTGCGATGCCGTCCCCGGGCCCTGAAATAGAAGAAACCTTCACTCGGTAGAGCTGAGTGAAGGTTCTCGCAACTGGTGAGATCTCACCTAAAGCGGTGTCCGAGGGGCGTGTTGCTCACTATCCACACGCCTACAGTTGGTCCTGTGAACGGCGGCCAGCACCGGATGAGGCGGAACTTCCGTCGAGGCTTGCACAGCATCTAGACGCGTTCACACCGTGAACCGCAGCTTCGCCATCATCGGTACACTCCGTCCGTGAGATCTGACAGCCCTGACTGAGCTTGCCCCGGGGTGGCGGACACCGTCAGAGTGGTCTGGGTGACTACGGGAGGTTGTTCGGTTGGTCAGCACGTTCTCTCGAGAGTTTAAGTCGCAGGTCGGGCAGTTGTTCCGGCGAGGGGCTGGAAGTTCTAGGACATAGTCGAGGAGTTCGATCTGTCGGCAACGATTGTTTGAACAGGGGCCGCGAGGGCGCTAATTAGTGCGGGAAGTGGTGTCCAAGGCGAGTTCCAAGGAGGATGGGAACAGTTAGAAGACAGAGATCGTCGCGCTGAATCGACGGCTTTTAGCAGAAGGGAGAATAGCCGGAAATTCTGGTAAGAGCCTGGCCTGCTCCGCGGGCCGCAAGGAACAGTAGTCGCCTACGGCTAGGTTCATGCCAGGAAAGTTGACAGCGAAGCTGCGCACATTCTCGCGAGCTGGGACGGATCCAGCGTTCTCCCGCTTTTAGTAACAATCTTCCCAATGTGAGCAACGGCATGAAGTTCGAAGTTCACTATTCGGAATTTTCAACTATTCGCGCAGCTGTCGCAACTACCCAGTCGAAGTCAAGCCCCTTGAAAAACTCGGACGCAGTCACCTTGACATTGGAAACTTCGCGACAAGAGTGAAGAATGAGACCTTCATTTTTCTGATGCTGCCAGTGTTCTCGGGAGCACCATTCACGTTCTATTGATATGTCAAACGGCGCCGCTCGACGGTGGTAGTATTTGAGTCGCTCCTCGTAATCTATCGTATGGCCAACTTTGATTACACCGTTCCCGAATTGGATAACATAGACGCGGCCGATCGGAATATTTAGTTCTCCGTGGTAAAGTCGGGCTTTGAAGCTTGCCATGCAGGGCATATTACTCGCATCCTAAAAGTAAATCCAGCTAGCCTGTGGTGCGTGTTGTCACCAGTGCTGCGTTCTCCAGTCTCCTTGCAAGAAGATCTTCAACGACGCATCGGGTTTCGTTCGGCAGGTACGGCGTGGGGTAATCCTTGGCCCGGTCCCCGTCGCCATGCTCGGCGCTCACCTCGGCCTTGATCACCTGCCGGTTCGATCGCGTCAGCCCTAAAGCGCGCGGCGAACGTCAGGAATGTGCGCTCGGAATCGACCTGCACCTTCAGTTCTGGGCGTGGCACCAGGCTCTCGCCGCCGGGGACCGCAACGCGGAGCTGATCATCGGCACAGTCGACACGGTGGACGCGGATGGTCCTGTCTGAATGGCTGACTTCGCTGCGAAGGCAAGTCGGGCCTTTCAGTGAGTGTCAAGAACTCTCGACGCCCGCCGAGAAGGCAGTCGAGAGATCACGCGATGGCCGGCTAGATTGTTGCGGGCTGTGGTGGGCAAGGCTATTGAACGGTTAGTCGACATGGTGAGATGTAGTGGGCTCATCAAGATTTCTGTATCGAGACCAAAGCACGAATGCTTCGACTAGAATGGTCCACGTGGTCACGCCGGCCACGGATGCAATTATCAGTAGGGCGGTTGCGTCCGAATCGGCCTTGAGTGATCTTGTTAAGAGTGTCAAGGTGTAGCAATCGCAGGGATTACCGAGGACTTTAGTCAAAACTCCCATGCTTTGACACGATGATCGTCGGTGGTATCAGCTGATCGCATCGTGACATCGGTTAGTCGAACACAAATGGGGAACGGGTAGAACGGCTACGCCTAGTGTAGCTGTCCATCCCCAGCCGCCCAAGACGGTAGCAATCGTGATAATGAAAACATAAAAGATGACGTCAGTCAGTACTCGTCGATCTAATCGCCAAAATCTCACAGGATGATCGCATGTCATTACTCGATCCTTCACTGTTGATTGTGGGACTATCGACGGCTCCGGCTTCTTCGGCGACGAGCCACCCGGCTGAAGTGGGGGTGATGGTCTTCAGGTCGTCTTCAAGCCACAGCGCGCCCGAATAGTCATCTGGGGGGCGCTGTCACAGATCCGCGAGAGTGTCCCCCTGGGGCCTGTCGGTGTAGCCCGGGATCGACGGCATACTCATCGACAGAGAGTAGGACCGGCGGCCGGGCTACTGCGAGGTACGAAACGCACCCATGCCTCGTTGCTGGGGCGTGGGTGGTGTTTCAGCGGATGTTGGGGGCGACGGTGACGAAATGGGAAGTTTAGTGTGCCCATTCCTGCACTGTCGTGAGATCACCGCACCCGAGTTCGGGTGAGCCGCCGCATCGCCCGATTCCCGCACCGCCGCGACGTAGGCGCAGAGTGTCCCGGCTCAGATCTCGGCCGGGTGGGCGTATCACTGGGCACGCCGTTCGCGACATAGCTGACAGGTGCCGATCGTCGATGACGACGGGGTATTGTAAGTGTCGCACACCTGGCGGCGAGTGGGTTTGGACGCGGTGGTGCTGGTGGCATGGTGGCGTTGCCCTCTGCCCCGTTGGCTCTGAGCTGGATCGCTTCGGCGGCCAGAACGGGAACCCTGGCTAAGCCGCCGGGACGCCGTTCGAGGAGCGCTCGCTCGTGCCGGAGTGGGTGAACCGCCCGTACCACCTCTACCGCGTGCTGCGGCCGCTCGAGACTCTCGCCGGTGTCACGATCCCGTGGTTCGGCCAGCCCGGCGGCGGATCGGCATACCTCCTGCCCGTCTCCAACGAGGAGCTGCTCGCCGACTACGACCTCGTCGAACTGGGACCAGGTGAACCGCCGCTTGAACTGTAAGACGGGGCCATCGGCCTCTTCGCCAGCATGCAGGCGCTGTGGATGCGGATGCTTAGACGATGACGCCGCCGTAGCTGCTCTGGTCGGTTGGGCGGAACTGTGACGACGAGCGTCGCGAACGTCCCGGAGACGATCATCTCCGGGACGTTCGTCATCGTGACATTGGTCGGTGACGTCGAGAGCAGGTACGTCAGCCGAGCACCAAGGGCGCGGGCAGGCGTGCTGCGAAATCCTCCCAGGCGTGCGTTGCGGTCTTCGCGGTGGAGTACACCGCGCTTGCTTGCGCGGCGAACCACAGGTCGTCAGCGACGTCGAGGTCCTCGGCGAGGTAGAGGTGGATGTGCTTGCCCAGGGCGCGGGCGTAGCCGAGCTCGACGAGGCTGCCGTAGGCGTCGGCCTTGTCGATCCACGCGAAGACGTGGGTGGCGTGCTCGATGGCGGTCAGGCACCGCTTGAGCACGTCCGGGCGGCTCAGCCCTTCGCCACCGCAGCCTTGACCGGCGACGCCGTGCGTGTTTTCGCCGTGGAAGCAGCCATGGTCGCAGCTGAGGAAGTGCGGCCCAACGTAGACAGCGCCGGGCAGGTCGTCGATCGCGAGGCCGTCTGGCCAGCTCGGGTAGGTGCCGGTGTAGTCGTGGTCGTCGGCGATGGGGAAAAGCCTGTGCCGCCAGCCGTTCTTGGTGATTTTTCCGGCGGCGTAGATACGAATTCCCTCGTAGGTCGCCATGGGAGCCTCCCTCGTTTTGTGGAGGCGCAATAGTAGCCAGCGCGCATCGGTGGGCCGTGGCCGACTTAAGCTGTTGCGCGAACTCCTTCGAAGCAGGCGGAACTCGCCAGCGGCCCACGGTGGACCGGAGGTCAGGCGGATTGTCGCGGTTCACCTGGATGGTCGCTGGTGGGTCGGTGATCGACTGGCCAGCATCGTGGCCGGATGACATCGTTCGATTTCGGGGTTCCGATCGACATGCCACACAAGTCGCTGCGCGCTGTCCTGATCGCGACGGTTTCGGCGCTGTCGCGACAGGGGTCAAGACACCGACGGTCACTTCCTGCGGCGCTACCGCAACTCCTACACGGACCGGTGTCTCGCGGTGTCCGGGGCAACAACGTCAACGGTGCGCGTGCGTTCCAGTACGACTGCCTCGACCGCGCCGAAGACCAGTTGTGGTTCTACGACCTGGCGTGAACACACGCACACAATGCGGTGTCGGCCAGCAGGACCGTCCTCGTGGATCGGTTCGAGGGACCGGAGCGGCGGGCGAAGTTGTGGACCGACTAGACCCTCCACCAGGCCGATCTGACCAGACCGCCGCAGCAGGAGGCCCGGCTGGCCGTCGGCGGCCTCGGCGGCAGCACCCTCGGGTTCGTCCAGGTCCTCAAGCAGTGCTCGCAGAAGTTCCACGACGAGGACCATCCGGTGACGTCGCGGGACGCGAACAGTGTTCGTCAGGCGGACCCCGCCGATGCGCCGGTGACAGCTGCGACCGGTGCCCCGCAGTAGTCACGAATACTTTCTTTACAATCAATTACTGCGAGTCAATATCACCTTATGAATCCTCGTCCCAAAATTCCTCGTAGCCTGAACCATAAACTTCTATTGCGGCAGATCGTGCTTGACTGGCGGGGTGTTGCAACGATTCTTCTGCATCTATCGAAGTAGCACCCGCCGTCATGGGACGTCGCGCCGCCCCAGCGGGCCCGGGTCGTGCGAACGCAGCCCGCAAGCCGACCCTAACGGAAGAACCGGTGCGCATGCTGGGCACGTTGGCTTGGGACCTTAATTCCGCGGCCACGCCTGGCCCCGTATCGCTCAGCGACTAGCGTCGAGACGGGCGAACGTCGGAAGACGTCTTTCGCAAACTGCCGAACCGGTGCGCCTGTCAGCCGAACTTCACTCCGAACACAGAACCGTCGTAGTCGCCACCTGCGACACACTGTCCGCGAAGACGGCTAGAAGGTCGCGGACTTGGATAGCCGAAAGGCCTTCGTCGTCGAGCTTTGTGCGCAGCTTCCCCAGACTCAGCCCCGGCTGGACGATCGCAATCGTCCCACGAACTACGGGGCGAGTCCTCGTGAACGAGAGGTTCTCCGCCCGCCCGGCCTGACCACAGAGCACCAGCAACTGTTTCCGGCTTCCATCGCAGACGGTTGCTTTTGGTGCCGCCTGCCCGGTCAGCCGTTTGCCGAGTTCGCCCCAGAAACTAGGGTCCGTGATCCATCGACGGCTCTTGATCGCTTGCGCGACGACCTCCTGAAGATCTACAACACGCACCGATGGACGGGCACCGCCCGCGTACTTGGCATGCCAGAGGCCTATCGATACATCGTCGACATCAACCTCGATGACGACGTAGTCGGCGAACTCGCCGCCTCCGTCGTTGTGGATCAACCAACGATGCCGACCACGACGCGGCCTGGATTTCAAAAACTCCTCCAGAGTTTCGTGCACTGAATACCCTTGCTTGTTCGACGCCGCTTGGTTCCTCGTTTCGGCAGTAATATCAGTTTTCGACCAGTCGGGGAAGTGGTAGTCGGCTGCCGGTAGCGCACGTGTACGAATTCTGCTGTTGACGATCACCGGACCATGTACGGTGCTACCGTTGGAGAAGAAGATCACTGGAGGTCGCTCGTTCAGGAGGTCGCTCAACGGCGTCGTCACGCCGTATCCGCGCTGAATGGTCAACTCGGACCCCGCAGACTCCACATTTCCAGTGAGATCCAGCCGCCCACACCAGATGACTCTGCGTGCGTCCTCCTCCCCGACGACAGCCCTCAGAACGAGGCAGTTCCGCACATCGGAAGCTCGCTCCGCCTCGAAGGTGACCTCGTCCAACGGCCCTTCCTGCGCGACGGTCCAGCTCATGCCCACCAGAGCCGGATCCAACTCGACGGCGATCGGGAACGCGTCCGGCCACTCGGTCAGCCGGCTCCCTCGGTCGACCTGAGGCAGCAATTGCCCTGTCACCGCGTTCGGCGGAAACCAGAGCCGCTCCGCAAGCGAGTCGATGAACGCCTCGTAGGCCAGCAACGGGCTGTACCTCGTCTCCCAGTACTTACCTTTTGCGGTGGCGACTCCCGCAGTGAACGTGGACTCGTCGTCGGCAACCTGGATCATGGCGTGCCCCAATGAACCGAATGCGGTGTCAGCTTCCCGCAGGCCTCGGTCGACCCCCTTGCCAGCGAACATTCGATAGCTCGGCGTTCCTGTTGTCCCGCCGTACGTGTTCCGCAGTCCAACCGATGAGACCGATAGTCGTTCGAGGCTGTCGAAGGCGGCGTGGAGCTTGCCGGGGTCTGCCAGCCAACTCTGTGCCCTGGCGCCGAGGAAGTCGAGAAAGTCCCTCCCGATTCCGTTGTCCTGAACGTTGAGAAACAACAGGTCGGAGAGGTCCGTCCTAGGCGCCAGTCGGCGGGATAGTAGGTGTAGCTGGTATTCGGGAACATCCAAACCTGCCGCATTATGCCAGTGCGGCCGATTCACCGATTCCGTGATGATCATCCAGGTGGTCCCATCCGGATTGACGCTGGAGTACAGAATCGTCTGGCCTCGCAGCATCTTTCCTTCCAGCAGCTCCTCCGGGATGACTCCCTCCTCGAACAGCCGAGGCGCGGTGGACGTTCGCTTCACCACTTCGCGGATCACGACGCGTCGGAGCGGTTGCACAGCGTCCAGCACCAGGTCCGGAGGCGCGTCCCTGAACTGCCGAACGTACTCACGATTCCGGCGATCGGCTTCGATCTCCTCATCGATGATCCCCGGCAGGATGCTCACCCAGTCCGAGTCTTCGCCATAGAGACTTCGGACGACGCCCTGCAACTCCGGGAAGACATCGATATCGCGCGCGGCAACAAGGACCGACGGTTGAGGGAATCGCCCATCGACTCGTGCCAGTCTGCCAATCAACTGCGCGGTAGCGGGCAGCGACTTGTGCTTGTCGTGGTACGCCAGGACACGAAGGCTCGGTAGATCGAACCCTTCGACCAGCATACCGACGACCGAAACGGCCCGAAGCAGGCCCGACCGCAGATCTTCGACGATCTGCCGCTGTCGCGGAGCCCCCAGGCCGGAGTGCAGTACCTCGATCGAAACACCGGCCTGCTTGTACAAATTAGCTAGCATGACCGCACGGTCCCTCGAAGAAGCTCGCACAAGCAACGTGCTCGTCGCGTGCTCCGGTAGGGACATCACCTCAACCGCTTTGACAACCAGTACGCGATCGGTCTCCTCGCGGCTGCCGCACGCCGAGTTGTCCAAGATTAACGGGGCGACCGGCTTGAATAGCTGCTCGGCGAGCGCCTGCTTCAGCGGGTAGTGGTAGATGTGTTCACCTGGCAGCTTCTGGCCGTCGAGTCGACGTGGCGTCGCCGTCAGCAACACCGTCTTGGCCTCTTCGAAATGCTCGATGATCGCCCGCCAAGTAGGCGCTGGACTGTGGTGCGCTTCGTCGATGATCAGCAAGTCGAACAAGTCGACGGGCGGAGGCAGCTCGCTGTAGTGGACTGGGCTGATCGTGCTGGGCGAGGCCACGACGACTTCCGCGTCAGCAAGCTCGGCCCAGCTCTGCACACGTTTCTTCAGCTCGCGCACGCGAGGCACACAGCCGAGGTCGACCGCATCGATTCGCTTCAACAGCGCGAAATCCCTGAACGCGTCGGCGAGTTGCCTGCGCAGTTCCCCGGATGGCACCACCACCAAAACGCGCCGCGCCGCCACGAGGAACGGCGCCGCCAGCGCGACCGCAGACTTGCCGCTCCCAGTCGGCAGCGACAACAAGGCCGGCGTGCGTTTCGGCAGGGACCAATGCGCCAGCAGGGCACCCAGGGCACCGAGCTGAGGGTTGCGCCATGCTGGCTTGCCGGCCGACTCGTACAAGCGAAAGTGAGCGTCTTCGAACGAGAAGAAGCCCCGCTGTCTATCACTCAACACCGGCCTCCGATCGAACATCCCGGGGGTTTACCCGGCAGCTAAGAAGAACCCGCGGGTTGCGCCACGCTTGTATAGCAATCGATCCACGGCGGCAGTGCGTTAAGTGGTCGAAGATGCGTTCCATCGAAAGGGTTAACGAACTGGGCCAGACAAGCCTTCATGTGATCACTTGAGTACTTTTGGTTAAGTAGCCCGATTACTGGGTCCCCTCGGGAAGCCCTGCATTTCGACAGCTAGCCGACGCCAGCAGGCTGATCTAGTCGAACATGTGAGATCTGCGAACACCTCTTCTGAACCACAGTGCCCCACGTCTGCACCGTAACCACCAAACTCGACCACTGAGTCCCCAGCTCACGGGAGCCGGACGCCCGGCGTGCCGCCGCACGCAACCGCTGCGGTTAGGCGAGATCGGGTGCATAAGTGCCAAGAAAGGCTTCCAGTCTCGGCAGACATGTCGGCAGCGAGGAATCGCGCAGCGCGGCGGGTACGCTAGCGGTACGCCGAGGCATGTTGCACACTATCCACCCGGCTGCGGTTGCCTTAGCTCCTTTCATAGCCATCTTGGTGACGGACACGTGGTCGCGAGCAGGTCGGCGGCGTTCCTGCAGAGGTTCAGCAGTTCTCGGTCGCCTGCCCGACGGACAGGCGGCGGCTTTCGCGTGAGCATTGGGGGCGGCAACTGGGAGCGTCTTGCTACTAGCTAGTAGCAATCGTTGGGTCGAGTACTTGGCTACGTGCCATCAGGCGCGCGAAGGGCCGCGTAGATCCTCGCTGCCAGAAGCTGTCGGTCGCAATCACTAGAATTCGATGTGGCTCGTATCAGGGTCTTGGGTGCGATGATGGGAGTGCAGTGGGTGGACAGGCGGCGGCACTCGGGTTCGAGTACCAGTTCTTGAGCACGCTTTCGTTCGCCCTGCGAGGCCTGCTGGATGCCGATGACTGGCTCAGCGGCGTGGTCATCGATGCGCCCCCGGCTAGCGACCTGCAGGCCGACCAGGAAATCGTCGACTTCGCACTGTTACGAGGTGATCGCTGCGAGCTGGCAGCGCAAGTGAAGGGAGGCGCTCCGGGCAGTACGATGAGTGCAGCTGATGCTGTTCGAGTCCTGCTCCGGCTGTTAACTCACGACGCTGACCGGTACGCACTGATCACGAATCGGCGACCGAGCCCTGGGCTGCTGACTCTCATCGACGCCGTGCATGGGGGCGGCGCTCGCGAACGGATCGCAGCTGCGGTTTCCCGCTCACCGGAGGTTCAGCGGGCTGTGCTCGCCGCGGGAAGCGAGTGGGTCGGCCGTCTAGCGCGCGTCCAATTCGTAATAGATGACCGATCGGTCGACGAACTTCGCACTGCAGTGCGCGAGCAGGTGCGCGCGGCGCGCAGGATGGTTGATCCACGAAATGTCGGATGGGACGCGGCAGGCCTTCTTACTGGCTACTTAGTTGCCGAGGTTCTAGCGAAGGCTGCGAGTCCCGATTGCCCGACTCTCGACAGGGCGGCGCTTGATGCTGCCCTCCGCATTAACCCGCAAGTGTTGCGGACCTTGATGCGCGACCGGGACTGGGCTGTGCCGCTTACACCCGCTCCCCGTGCCACGGATATTGCTCGCCCGGACGTGCTGGAGCGGATCGAGCAAACCTTGAGAACCCCAATTTCTGGTGACTCGGTGCCGATCTGCGTGCTCACCGGACTGTCCGGTATTGGCAAGACCGGAGTAGCCACAGCTTGGGTAGAGGATCGGGCTGATGCGTATACCAACATCATCTGGGTTGAAGCTGCCACCAGTGCGCAGATTGAGGCATCGTTCGTTCAAGCAGCAATCTTACTTGCCGGGAACACGGCGAGAACGGGGCAGAGTGCCCGCGATGTGCTCTGGGGGGCTCTCGCCCGAACGGCCCGCCCTTGGCTGATGGTTTTCGACAATGCTTCTAGCTTGCGCGGCGTGCGTGATTGGCTGCCGCCCAGTGGCTTGGGGCACGTTCTGGTGACAACCGTAGACCCTACCGGTATCTCGGGGCCCAACACCGCATCGGTCGTGGTGGGTGCCATGACTGAGAAGCAGGCAGTGACCTTGCTCGCTGCGCGGTTGCTGAACAGCGAAAAGGCTAACGCGGCGGAGGTCGACTTAATGCGTGGACTCGCCGTTCGTTTGCAGCGTTGGCCGTTGGCGCTTGAGCTGGCCGCAACTTACCTTAATGACTGCCTCGGTGGCCTGGCTGGCGTAGCGGATTACGAAAGCCTGCTGATGCGTTCGCTGGGTGACGAGGACTGTGTGCCTCATGGCTACCCGCACACATTGGTGCGGGCAATACAGATCGCTTGGCGGCGGATGGTTGATAGATCAACGGAGGCCGACCGTTTAGCTGTCGCGGCACTGAGGTTCGCCAGCTTGTTCGCTCCTCGCAGGATTCCACTTCACATACTCTTGAGTGCGTGCCTGTTGGAACCGCGTTCTTTGCTTGAGGATGGCGTCGAACGCGGCCCTAGGGTGTACGAAGGTCAAGAACCACCATTGGGTGAAGTGGTTCGAGCGATGCGGCGTCAGTCTCTTGCTGTCACGGATATGCCACTAGGGGGCAGGGAGTACAGTGTTCCACTGGACTCGACTGCGTTCACGATTGCCGTCAATGAGATCGTCCAGGTTATCCTTCTGGAGGATCTGCGAAATGCGGGCGAGCTTGACAGCGCACTCTCGATGATCGCTTTCCATGTCCAGTACTGGCTCTCATTCTACATGGATCAAGAGAACTACTCAGTCGCGACTTCGCTCATCGCGCATGCAGTCGCTGTAGCTGAGCACGCCCTGGATGTCAACTCGCAAGACTACTGCGTCGCGCTACTTCTTGGTAACACGGCTCGAATGCTAGAAATTGCAGACGCTCACGACCTGGCCACAGGTTACCTCCGAGCCGAACTGGAGATACTCCCACATTGCCCTGGTGACCAATCGCTGCTCCGACTGCAGACGGCAGCCAATCTCGCTTCTGTTCTCTATCAGAGTGCGGAACGGCCGCGCGAGGTGAGTGGCGACATCGCCGAAGTGCTTGAGATTTTGATCCAACAAATCTCTGCTGCTTACGAAATAGATCAGGAGGCAACGGCCCATACGCTTCGTGTCGCACTGACCGCTGTCATTAACCTGATACATGATGGGGGTGGTGCAACGCCACGTATTGAGCAGTTGAGACTGGCGTTGGAACAGTATTGCGAAATGATTCCCCTGACCGAACGCATTGATCTTAGTCGAGAGGTCACAGAAATCAACGCCCTGATCAGGGAAGGCGACTATCGCGAGGCACTTGCGCGAATCGATGCGCTACTTGAAGTGTCAGGGCTGCGTCAGTTGGAAAAGGAACAGCTATTCCGGCTTCGTCTTGAGTGCTACGTATGGTCAAGTAACTGGGATGCTGCACTGAGGGACATGGAGTCATTCGTCGAAGCGGCGGCCTCGGGAACGATCCGGGCCGGCGAAGCCGCGAACGTCGCGCGAAACGTAGCGATCGCTACGCTGCAAACCTTAACAAATCCCGGCGGTCCAGCCGCAACCCTGTTGGGACGCGCCTTGATGGTAGCCGACTTCTTCGAACGTCACGGTGGATTCTTGCAGGCACACGACAAGGCAGTGATAGACCTGTTTCGTTGCTTGCGCGCGGCCTTGGAAGGGAACCTTGATTACCTTCGTCGGACGCTTGCTCAACTTGATCTGAAGGAGTTGGCGAAGCTCCAGTCAGTTACTTTCTACGTTCTTCACGCCTTGCTATATCGTTGGGTTGAGTTGGCATCCAGGTGTGCGCCTTCCACCGTGTCATCCACTCCTTACTGCGCACCCAAACAATCAAGAACTTTGAGCGCCGATGAAGCTCTAGGGGCTACAGCATTTGCGCCTTTAGAATGGCGACCGCTACTAGCTGCGGCCGTGTCCCAGGCGTGGATAGGGATTGATCCCGAAGACGACGGTCATCGTATGGCAGCCGTTGATCTGAGTCGTACACTTGAAGTGATGGGCTTCCGGGCGGAAGTTGTCAGAACTTCTTCTACCTTGCGCCGAGCACAGAGCTCTGATGCGGTGGTTCACCGGCAGAATCCCCATCACATAATTTATTCCAGTTACTTCGGTCGGATAGTCGATCCAGGGCTTCCTGCTCTGATCGAATCCGCCGCCGAGTTGCCAGATTTGGCACAACTAGCTCCAAGTATTTTTCCAATAGCAGACCTTGAGCAGATAAATCAGGGTGTTGGAATTCTGACAAGAGGCGGCATTCTTACAGTTTACCATGGAGTCGACCGCTTGAATAAAAGCAATGTTAGCTCAGACTTGAATACTGTTTGCAAGAACTCTGTCATGCCACTACTGATCGCGATCAAGGCGGTCATCGCTTTGACAATAGCTGGCAATACCGAAGCTCTGGTAAGTAAGCATTCGACTTTGAAAGACTTGATCCCTCCGGATGGATATATCTCTGCATCGATCGAGTAAAATTCTTTGTGTGCGAGCTAATCGTCGTCAAGTACGAGATCCGAAGGCGCGGCGGCAAGCTGAACTCGCTTGAGTCGCCCCTGCGTGAGGGCCCTCGGATCGGGATCACCGTGAGGACACGGCTGGGACCAGTCCCGCCTGTGCGGGCGACGATGTCCGCACAGGCTGGTGGAATAACTTGCACGGCGGAGCAACCTCGCCTAGACAGGGATGATCCAGGCGACTGCTGGTGCGCGTCGTCGCGCCCACGGTTGTCCCAGCGGGTGGCAGGTTGTCCACCTTGCCGTTCGGACGGCGACTGACACGGTTATGCCACCGTCCGCGACGATGATGGAAACTACCGATGATCTGCGGCCACGGCTGCCACCAGCCCGCCGCCAATCTCGAAGTCGTCGTCGGTGCGGCGGTTGCCGGAGTTGACCCGGACGGCGATGTGGACCACTGGGACCGTGACCTCGGTGCTTACCGTGGTGGTGTAGCGAGCCACCGCCGGACTCATCGCGGGCCAGGTCCTGGTGAAGGCGCGGTGGTCGCCGGCGACACGCACCGCGACGCTGCGTCACTCAACGCAAAAATGTCAGTGCCTGCAGTCATGATGACGTGATGGAGTCAAACTCGCCGTATCCTCCGAGACAGCAGCACACCATCACCGTCCGGGCGCTAGCAAACGAACTTGGTCGCACTCTGCACAGGATGTACCAGCTCTGCAATGCGCAGCAGGTCTATGCCAAGGGACCCGATACTGAGATCAGCCTCAGCAACGCCGATCGCCTGCGGGAAGCCCACGCTGATTACGTTCGCCGGATGAAGGCGCTGAAGCAGGTTGCCCATTCGCAGCCAGCCGCCTACACCCGGGAAGCACCGCTTACTGGCACCGCAGCCGCGGCGCAAAAGCAGTGGCCGGAACTCAGCCGGTCACACGCAATCAAGATCGCTAATTCCTGGACCAGGGATTTCACCCCTGCGGCCACAGCCGCCTGGTGGGGCGCCGGACTAAATCACAGCGAAGTCTCGTTGGCCCAAGTCCTGGAAGAGTTGGGTATCCGACCAGAACACCTGCCAGCACAGATTCGAGGTGAAACCATCCTCTACCGACTCAAAGAAGGCGTGCAGCCGGAAAGGGTGCTTCGGATCTTGCAAACTGAAGGGCTGATGTAGAGCTCGTCCCAGCCTGGCGGGAGAGCTCGCTGCAGCGGGTAGTCGAAACGTTCTCGCCACATTCGCAACGATGAAGGTCATGGCCGATGACCCGCAGCCCCCGACCGCCAGCACCCCTATACCGAGTCCGTCGTCGGTGCGGCGGGTTGCCGGAGTTGACCTGGGCGGCGATGTGGACCACTGCACCCGTGATCGCGGTGCTGGCGGTGGTGGTGGCGTTGTGGTGGTCGGCCACCGCCTGACTCGCCGGGCAGACCTCGTGAAAGCCCGGCTGGACGTGTTGGAGATCGGGCTGAGTGTCGGTGTCGGCAGCGTGGGAGTGGTCGGGCTCTACCCCGCCTGGCGCCGGCAGCATTCCACCGAAGCCGCACTCTCCCAGCAGGAGCGGACAGTCGACGACACCCGCGCCGACGCCGCGGAACGGCGGATCACCGAGCTGTACTTCAAGGCCGCGGAGCTACTAGGCTCCGCCCAAGCCCCCGTCCGGCTCAGTGGCCTCTACGCCCTCGAACGGCCTCGCCCAGGGCAACGAAACCCAACGTCAGACCATCGCCAACGTCCTGTGTGCCTACCTCCGCATGCCCTACGAAATCCCCGAACCGCTATCAGGCGATGCCCATGCCGACCAACGCGAGCAGCACCGTGCCCTTGTCCAGGAACGCGAAGTCCGGCTCACCGTTCAACGCATCCTCCACGACCACCTCAAACCCGGCCACGGCACCGCCTACTGAGGCGAGCTCGACCTCGACCTCACCAACGCCCAGCTCATCGACTTCGACCTGGCCGAAGCGTGCATCGGAACCAGCACCTTCCGCGACGCGACCTTCTCCGGTGACGCCATCTTCCGAGAGACGACCTTCACCGGAGCCGCCGACTTCCAAAAGGCGACTCTCGCCGACACGGCCTCCTGCAAAGAGGCGGCTTTCACCGGCCTAGCCGGGTTCTCACTGGCGACCTTCAGGAACCGCGTCATCTTTGAGGCGGCGACCTGCATAGACCCCGCATTCGACGCAGCGACCTTTGACAACGGCGTCAACTTCATCGCTGCGCGTTTCACCCGCTACGCCGTCTTCACCGGAGCCACATTCACCAAAGCCGCCTGTTTCGGCGTGACCGTCTTCAAAGATACCGCCCAGTTCGACAAACCACCGACCTCTTGGTCAGACGGGTGAGCAGTCCGTCGGGAGGGAGGCGGACCGCGACCTCGCCGACTAGCAACTACGCCCGCGCCAGGCTTGTAGCTGTCGGCTATCGGGTACCTACTGTCTCGAACTCCTCCACCAGAGGATGGTAGACCGTGCGGGGAGCTCACACGGCAGAGGCCGCAACAGCTCGCAACCTAGGAATGAGAGCCAGCAGAAGGACACAGAATGGTCACACTCTGTAACGCCTGTTGTGTCCGCTGCGAGATAGAGCGCATGAGCTACTCTAAGTCGGGTCCTTCGCGGTTCGCACCCTGCGTTATGCTGACAACAGAGCTTGCGACAGCAATCAACCTCCAAGTCGTAGCTGTCGATGCATGGTGTGCAGTTAATTCGTCAGCTAGCCGATAGCTTTGTCGAGAATCTATCGAGTTTTAGAGGTTGATGCCACAAGCTGAGGGGATTTCCGGGTGCGCTTAATGTTGTCTGATCGCGAGCGAGATGGACTCGCTAAGCGAGATGAGGATAATTTCTTTGACCGAAAGTCCCGAAGAATACAGCCTGCGAAGCTTAGTCGAACTTTGGCAGCTTTTGGCAATACTGATGGCGGCGAACTTGTTGTTGGAATCGAAGATGATGGGACCTGGGACGGGTTCGCTTCAGTTGAGGCCGCCAACGATCTCATCAACGTCGCAGCAACAGTGGTAGCGCCTGGGTACTATGAAGTTGACTTTCTGTCTCATGCGAATGAATCTGGCGTCGCACTGTTGATTACTGTTCGCCGCACACCTGCCCTATGCGTCAGTACCACTTCTGATGTTTATGTTCGGCGGGGTGCGGCCAGTGTCCTCGTCCGCGGCGAAGAACTGGAATCGCTGAAGCGCGTAAAAGGTGTAGTCAGTTTCGAGAATCAGGGACTAGTCTTTCCGGTATCGGAGATCTCTAACTCTGAGGTGTCGATCGAGTTCTGTCTTTCGATGGTCCCAACGCTGGAGCCAGAGCGCTTCTTGCGCAAGCAAGGTCTCATCAATTCCGAGGAGCGACCGACAGTCGCAGGCGCCTTGCTATTTCATGACGAGCCGCAAATTCATATCCCGAAAGCTGGCGTTAAGATCTACCGGTACAAAACCGATGGCGTTGCCGAGCGCAAATACCTTGATGCCGTGCCCGAGACCATCGAAGGATCTCTTTATTCGCAGATATTTGCCACTGTAGCTCGCACCGTGGAAATAGTTGACGCGATTCCAATTATGACAGGCGCGGGCATGAAGCAGATTCACTACCCGCCTGAAGCGTTACATGAAATTCTCACGAATGCCGTTCTGCATAGAGACTATGGCATAAATGATGATGTACATGTCCGAATTTTTGATAATAGGGTTGAAGTAGAAAGCCCTGGTCGACTGCCGGCTCATGTTACGCCTAAGAATATCCTCAATGAGCGATTTGCTAGAAATGGAACGATTGTACGCCTAATTAACAGGTTTCCAAACCCGCCGAATATGGATGTCGGCGAAGGGCTCAACACTGCTTTCGAAGCTATGGCCGCACTTCGTTTGCAACAGCCAGAAATTACGGAATCCGCTGACCGTGTACTGGTCATAATTCGCCACGAGCCGCTCGCTAGTCCAGCCCAGATGATCATGGAATACGTGCGAGAGCATGGCTCAATTGACAATAGTATTGCCAGGCGGGTTACAGGGATAGAGCAAGAGCGTACGATTAGGCGCTATTTTGAAGAGCTTGTTTCTTCAAAAGAATTGGTGCGAACTGGAGTCGCTCGGGGAACTCGTTATCGACTCCCTGAAACCCTTAGAGATTAATGGAACTGAAGACTGTCCCAGTGTCCAGCAAGGCTGGACACTGGGACAGTCTGCTCGCCTACCTGTACGCCCTTATTGCAGTGCGGCAACACGCGGTATTTTCCACCTTAGCGGGATCGGTTAGCTCGAGAATTTTGAGCGCTGCGGCAACCAAGTCGTCGTCCGCTCCCGCATCGGCTGTGCTCAACGCGGCCGCTAATTCGCTTCGCCGCGCGCAGGAGTGCCCTCATTCTCGGCCAGCGCGATCGCGTCGGTCTCGACTCCTTCCACCACCTCAGCTGGCACCGGTTCCGACGGACCCGAGGGAGAGCCATGAAGGGACCGTTTCGGCGGTGCTGACCTGGTACGCGCAGGCCGCGGATTTCGCTGATCGGGCGGCGTTCCCGAAACCCCCGCCGCGCAGGTGGAGCTGCTACGGGGCATGCCGGTCCCGGTGTTCGACCGGGAGGAGGCGGAACGCCTTGCCGACCTGGTCGACCTCGACGACCGGTCGCCCGGAGGCGGTCAATAGGCCGACCAGCAGCGAAAGCCCAGCTTGCAACCAGGGTTCACCCTTAACCCGCTATCTCTCGCTAAGTTTGATGCCTACGCAACGTAGCGGGCATCAGTGCTGCGTGCACTTGGTCGCAGTGAGGCGGCTTCGAGGAGCAACAGGATCGCGGCGCTTTCCGCTGGCGGCAGGTCGGCTACGGGCGCGGCGGACACGGTATGGCTCATCAGACCGAGCAGCACGGCGACGGGCAGCTCGGCGATGATATCGGTGGTAGTGCCAGGTGTCCTGGTGCTCGGGCAGGAACGGCCAGGTCGGCATCTCGGTCGCAGATGGCGATCATTGATCGAGGTGGTAGCGGTAGCGAATGCCGTCACCTTCGGCGCGGAACAGCCCCTCGGCGCGGGCCTCGAAAGGATTCGGGAGGCGTAGCACCCGGCATCGAGCAGGATCGGACACGTACGGGACTATCAGGAGCCGCCAGCGGCCGTTGCGAGCGTGCCGGCGTGCTTCGCGGATCTCGGAATCCGTCAGTGTGAACATGCCGGGATCGGCTCGGCTTGCTTTGACCTCGAACATGATGGCCCCGTTGGGCCGTTCGACCTGAAAGTCGAAGCCGAGGCTGTCATCGCCGGGGTTGCCTGTGAATACCTTGGCTCGGTTGGTGGACACCCAGCTGGACTCGTTCGTCTCGGGGTAGATCCGGGTGAGCCACTGATACGCGAGCCACTCGCCTGCGAACCCGAGTGCCTGACGTTGCTCGTCGGACAGCCCGGCCATCGGGTCGCGGCTGACCTTAGCCGCACCACCGCTGCGGCGGGGCTGGAGGGCGGACATGGGTTGGAGATCCTTGACCCGGTTGCTCGCGCTGATGACGGATGGATGGGCTTCTAGGCTGGCTTGGAGCGCGTCGACGAGCGCCGCGATGTTCGTGGCCCCGACCCCGACGTCGATTGAGTTACCGTCGATGTGGATCAGCCGGCGTTGACGTTCGCGTTCCTGCCTCGCGATGGTCGCGGCTGAGTCCGCGGCGGCGAGTTCCTCGGGGGTGACGCCTGCGACTCTCGGATCGGTGGTCACGGGCATGCCGGCCGGCCACGCGCCAAGTGCCTTGAGCCAGGTGGGAATGTCGTTTTCGCCCAGGCGCCTGAAGTCGAGCACACCGTTGTTGTCGAACAGTGTCAGGATCTCCGTTCCAGGATCGCTGGAGGACAGGGCCTCAACGAGGGTTGCGCGATGTGAGGATGCCCAGGCACGGGCAAGACGTGCGATTCCGGGAGCGGAATGGGTGACCAGCGCTTTGTTGGCGGCGGTGACAGCGCTGAGCGTGGGCAGGCTCGGTCCGCTGGTCGGCAGCGTCTGGCCGAGGCGGGTCTCGGCCGCGTTGGCGACGAGAGCGGTAAGGTCGGCGCGCTTGGGCTTGTCGACGGTGGTGCCCCATGTTTCGGGGACGGTCACCCAGGTGAACGAGCGCAGGTCAGGCCAGTCCGATTGCGGGCGGTATGCGTCGAAATTCGCGAGACGAACCCACCGCACTTGGTCGCATAGTTCTTGGTGGTAAAGGGCGAGGTGCTGGCGCAGCGCCTGTTCATGCGCTGCCTGATACGAGATGGGTGTGTACGCGGGGCTGAGACCGGCAAGCGTGGTGTTGAAGGCGGAGAACTCGATGTCGAGGCTGATCCGCAGCTCATCGATGGACGTGGCGGTTCGGGCGGCCTCGATGAGCTTGCCTGGCTGGACCGGCAGTGACGAGGCAAGCTTCAGGAGAGCTGCTGACAACTCCGCCAGATCCGTGGTGGCACGGGCGTTGTCGACAGCGGCGTCGGCGGCCGCCTGGCCGGACCAGTGTACGAGCACCGGGTAAAGGCGCTCAATGACGGCTTCCAAGCCACCGTCGAGCCTGATGCGGGTTGCCTCCACCTGTGCGTTCGTGAGCCGTAACGCGTGTGCGAGGTCCGCGTCGCTGGGATCTGGCTGCTCGTTGCCGCCCAACTGCAGGCTGAGGACGGCGGCTCGGAGCCGTTCGCGAAGACTGGGAAAGTCGATGGCGACGGCGATCTCTTCTGCGAGTGCGACGAGCGCTGGACCTCGAAGGTCGGAGACGGAGGTCGGCGAGAGGATGACGGGATAGGTGTAGTCAGGGTCGGCGAATAGCCCGTAGCTGGTCGCGGGAAGCTCGGTCGGCTGGTCGAAGAGGCTTAAGCCGAGGTCGGTGTACGTCTCGATCCGCAAGCGCCGCAGGCCACGCGCGAGGTCGTCGAAGTCTCGCTCTTGAAGGGTGAGGCCGTGACCATGGTTGGCCGCAGCTGCCACGAGCACGGCCATCCAGGGCAGCCGCTCCAGTAGCAGCTCGTCCTGACCTGTACCTCCGGTGGGGGCGACCGTGACTGATGTTTCGTCCGCTATCTGCACTGAGTCGCCCAGTACACCTGTGAGTACCGCTTGTGCCCCCTCGAGGTCGGCGTCGACGAACAGGACGGGAAGCTCAAGCTCGTCGAGAAGGCGCAGGTGTAATCCGTCCCCGGGAGAAGCGAGATACACCGTGACGTCGTCAAGAGTTAGTTCCGCGGCCGTGCGGACGCTTAACCGCTCCCCTTCTCGCAGGACAAGATGTAAATCTTCCATACCGACGAGACTCGAAGTAGGCCTCTTAACGACGGTCGACCACGCACGCAGGTAAGCGCGCGAGAATTGGTCGCGCTGGTCCTCGCCGATACTGCCTGCTGCCGCAGCTGCCCCAAGGCTGCGAACCAGGCGTACCGCGTGGGCAGGGTCAGACCAGTCACCGAGCCCGGCGTTCTTGAGGGCCGTGAGCACCTGTGGGTTCTTATCGAGGAACAACCGGGTGGCTCGGCTGGCCAACGGCGCGAATGCAGGCTCTGCGTCGTTGGAGGAGAGCGAGAAGTGCCACAGCTGATCGGGCCGGGCGAACAAAGGGCGGCCTGGCTTCGGCGCGGCAGGCAACCATGCGGCGGTAGTCATGAATGCTGCGAGCGGAGTCGGTACCGTTTGACGGTCCTTGATGCCGCGACGGTCGCGATCCCAGTTCATATGAAGGCGGTCTGCGTGCCAGCTGGCAAGGCCGTTTAGGAAGAGGCGGGCATAGGCCTCACGTGCCGGATCCGTGAGTTTTTCGGCAATGGCCTGCCCCATCGCCCACCTCGGCTTGCGGTCGGCGACGTACTCAGTCTGCGGGAACGCGATGCGGCGCGGCGGCAGGTCGGAGAGATGCGCGACCCACTGTTCGGCGATGGGTTCGCGGACGCGGAGGCGAGTGGCGAAGGTCGGCCCACTGAGTGTCGAGCCAACCAGTTTCGGGGTGGCCGCGGACGTGGTGCGCAAGTCAAGTCCGGAGCTGATCCCGATCTTGCTGAGGAAACGCGACCATGCCGTGCGGTCGTCCGTCGGACGGACCAAGTCTGATACCGGTTCGACGAGACTGTATGCGAGTTCGGCGAAGCCGCTGTCCACTTCGCGGGCGTCCTCGATGACCGTAATCAGGTCGGTGTAGTCGTGGCCGTCCCAACCTGACCCGAATGCCGCGCGGTTGGCGGGAACCATCTTGCCGACTGTGCTCGGGACATGCAAACGCAGTTGTCTGAGCGGATACCGGGGCGGAATCTGTCCATTCTGCTCGAGGCTGAACACGAATCGGAGCGCGTCGCGATGGATCCGCTCGCTCTTGGTACGAACCAGGATTGTTCCGACATGGTCCAGGAGGCTGCGGATGTCATATCGGTCGACGAGACCCGCGTTGAGGAGGAGCGCTCGCCCCGCTGATCCGAGCTGTTCGGCGATCGCCGGGTGGAGGTAGAACAAGTCCTTGCGAAGTGATGCGGGAACAGCGATGGGGGTGTCGTCGCGCGCAGGTGGCAGGAACGCAGTGACCCGTCGGGTGCTGCCGCGCTCCGACGGTGCGGGTGGTGGGGTGTTAGTTGGCCGCAGGTCGCCTGCGTCGTCGACCAACAGTGTTCGGCCACGCAGAACCGTGGCGCCATATGCTGGGAAAATGTCGGCAAGGTCGCTGTAAACACCTGCCCACAACGCGGCTAGGGAGGCCTCACCACTTTGCCGTCGAGCTCTCGCCGATTTCTTGGCGGCCTTGCCCGCTCGACCTTTAGCTGGTCGAGCGCGGAGTGTTCCGATGGTGTCGTCGTACGCGGATGGCCGCTCCAAGGTGGCGGCGATCCGCTCGATGAGTTCGACCAGGGTGTCCGTATCAGGGTCGAGTGGGTGGTCGAGCCAGTCGGCGAATGCTTCCCAACGATCCGCGCGGTCCTCGCCGAGCCCGCTGTCGACCAGGCAGATTCCGCTTTCGGCGGCTCGCGCGGCGGTGAGCACGGTCGGGTTCTGGCCTGGCCAGCGGTAAGTGTCGGCAAGCGATGCCCAGCCGAGTGGATGCTCGGCGGCCGCTTCGATCGGGACGAACTGGCGCTCGGCGAGCGGGCCGTCCCCGGACCTGTCTGCGGCCTGTGCGAGCCTCTCCGTGTGGGGGTCGTCCCAGCACACCAGGTCGCTGATCCACCGGCGCGCCGCCGCGAGTCCGCTCGGTTGCAGAGCGGCCGCCGCGGTGAGCGCAGTCTCGGCGGCGACATCGAGTAGCAGGTTGTTGAGTGGATGGTTCGGATCGAGGTCGGCGCGGTCGATTTTGGTGAAGAACGGGGCGTTGAGATGTCCGGCAAACGGGGACGACGCCTCGTCGCCCATCGGCAGAAAGGTGAACATCCGGCCGGTCACTTCACCATCCGTGGGCACCGCGAGGGACACGACGGCTTCGTCCCAAGTATCCCAAGCGGCCGACAATCTGTTTCCATGCCGAGCGTTCTGGACGGCTTCGCGCAGCCTCGTCGCGGGAACGGATGTAGAGGCGACGGTGTAGTCGCCAAGTTCACCGAGGGCGACCTGTGTGAATGACAAGTCCGGTGTGGTGACGGTGCTGAAAGGTTGCTGGGTGCGGGTGAGGGAGGTTTCGGCGGAGTCACCTCCGTCGTGTCGAACTATGGTCAGCGCGCCGATGCGTTCCAGGAACAAGAGTGTCGGGACGTCGCTTGCGACAAGGTTCGTCGCTTGGGTCAGCGCCTCCCTGCGCGCATCGGGCGTATCAAGTGGCAACCGGACGATGGTGACATGCCCGGCGGCGGCGAGTTCCCGGACGGCCGCGGGGATCGTGTCGATGGGGACCGGGAGCTGGAACGGCGGGAACTTCTCGTCGGCGCGGCGGGCGAGCGTCTCGTCTCCCCGTGCGAGGGTCAGCAGGTCAGCGAGGTCTGCGAACCGGAAGGTGTAGCCATCGAGGTTGCCAGGTGGTCCGGCCGGGTCAGCGCTGTAGATCTCCGGTCTGGTGCATACCGGGAGGATGCTGCGGAAACCGATGCCCTTATGACCGATGCCTTGGCCGATCTCTTTCGGACTGCAGGCCAGTTTGCACAGCCCGTTCATGGATTCGTAGGTGAACGGCGTCCCGAAATTGGCGACGTACACAACGCCGTGCGCACCCTCATTCGCGTCGACGACGATGGTGATGCGTCCGTCATGCCTGTCGGCCGGATGTGTGTCGTGCGCGTTCTGGAGCAGTTCGAGCAAGAACCGGCCAGCGTACTCGTTCCCGGCGTGAGCGGAGGCGGCGCGCAACTGTGCGCCAGGGTCCCATAGGTCCGTTGCGGCGAACTCCGCGAACACTTTGGCGGCGTACGCGACGATCCGGTCGCGTGGGGCGGAGGCCGAGTCATGCAAGTCACTTCCAAGAGCAGCCACGGACGGAGGCTACCGGTGACCGCTGCGACCATCTTGATGCGCCGGTAGTGCTAGATCGCAATCCGGCACTACCGACGTCCACCGTTCCCGCTTCGCCGAGCGCTAGTCGCCCTGCCTGCTGGTAGCCGATCGGCACCCGCTCGCATGAAGGTGCGGACGAGTTGGTTCGTGTCAACAGACCCAACCACGTCCGCGCGCGCGGGCGACATGGAGCACTGCGCGGGTTCGATCACGGCCAACTATGGGCCAAACCCGCCTGGACCTGGGCGAGCGTAACTGAGCAGACTGGGTGTCTCCGGGCGCTGGCTACTCGCGGTGCCATGACCGTGTCCGAAGGACACGGGTCCCCGTTGCATCAACTCGGCCGCTGTTGTAGTGTCACCTGTATCCGGCTGCCCGGGTCTGATGAACACAGGGAGTGTTGTGGAACCACTGTTCGATTACCCGCGGTCAAACGCGGAGGCGCTCCGTCTCGTCGGGATGGCTGAAATCGCCGAATTGGCTCAACTTAGCAGGCAGGCCATGACCAACCTTCGTCAGCGAGACCACAACTTCCCGGCGCCGGTGGCTGACCTGCGCAGCGGCCCCGTGTTTTATGAAGCGGACATTTTGGACTACCTTGCCAGTCGTGGGCGAAATGCTCAACCCCTCCCGCGTGGCAACGTGAAGCGCAACAGGACCGAGAAGTTCAACCCGCTGGATCGTTTGAACCTAGCGAAGAGTGTAGAGAACGCGCTTCTGGAGGAACCTCAAAATCCGTTGCCGCCCGCCGAACCATTCCCGGGAGCCGGCTTATACTGCATATATTACTCGGGAGATTTTCCAGCATATGCACCGATCGTGAAAGCTGAACGTCAAGTTCCGATCTACGTTGGTCGAGCGATCCCACGCGGAGCGAGAGCAGGCTTTGGGGGGTTACTTAACTCCGTGGAAGAACCCGTACTATTTAATCGTCTTCGAGAGCATTCGCGCTCAATTAAGCAGGTCGAAGAGTTTGGGATGGAGGATGGTGGCACGCCTCAGTTAAAGCTGAGGGACTTCACCTGCCGCTTCCTTGTTGTAGAGGATATTTGGGTTCCTTTGGCGGAAGCGCTTCTGATTGGCCACTTCCAGCCTTTGTGGAATCAAACATTGCAGGGTTTTGGAAATCACGACCCCGGAGGGGGGCGTCGAAATGGGGCTCGCCCCGACTGGGATGAGCTTCATCCGGGACGTTCATGGGCGGTGCAGCAGGCGCGTCCGGGCCGTTCGGTCGAGGAAAGCTTGAGGAAAATCGAGGAGCATTTCGCGCGAGTCGCGGATGAGTCGAATAAGCGCAAAGTCATGTCGACCGCCGAAGAAGTCGAGACGCTCCTCAAGGAGATCGACGGCGACTCGAGAGCGGATGAAACCTAGTGCCAACTCGAATCAGGCCCCGACGTCCTGACGAAGACCCAGATACTGTGATAGGACTGGTTTATCGCATCTTGGATGAGCCCAGACGTGTAGTTGCGACGTTGGCCATTAGTGTTCCTGCGCTTGCGTTTCTGGCGCACGTTCTAGCGCCTACCACCCTCATTTTCGGTTTTCCAGTTTCCATGGTTGGCTGGATGGGAACGGGGGCTACAGGGTTTGGCTGGTGTGCATGGAGGCTAGTCGCACGTTTTCGACGGAGCGCGAACTGGTTAAGTCCATCTAGGCCAGAAGGCGCGATTCGCGAAAGCGAAAATAACGACTCAAATATAGCAAACCCGTAGACCGTGCCGCAAGCAAGCTATGTCGATCACGAATCGACCATGCAGGGCCATTTGATGGTCGGCGGACTATATGAACGCACCTTTCGGTCGGTTTCGGCTATGTAATGCGTCTATTGGTCTTCGCGGGAATCTAGATGGTTGGCTAGGTCGAAAGTGTCTCCCCAGTCGCCGAGAGTGCGGTCCACCTTGTCTAGCAGCTTGCGAACGACCAGAATCTCTTTCGAATCCCAACCATCTCGACTGACGTGGGCGGGCCCGCCATCTGATGCCGGTATTTCACCAAGTTTCCTGGTCGCCTTCTGTGTTTCTTTAACAGAAGTAACTAGACGGTCCCATTGTTGTCGGGCTGCAACAATTCCGGTGGCGGCAATAGCAACGTGCTGCCCGCTATAGGTTTCCCTGATAAACTTATCTGTAAGAAATTGCTCTTCGCCATTTTCTAATATTACGTTGCCGGTCTCATCGGTTTGAAGTAGAGGCTTGCCTGCGCGTCCCCATTTTATAACATTATACGCCTGATGTACTCCTCTAGTTCGAGACAGCATTGCGCGGAGCACGGCTGTCAAGCTCCGATCATCGTCATCATCGCCGCCGCCGTAAATTTCTCGTTGCAATGCCATCGGCTCGCTGGTGGCCATGTAAAATGCCGCCTTGATGGCCAGTTCGATTTGAGCCTGCGCGAGGTGGCCGCTGTGTCCGTGCCCCTGCTCAACTTCCTCGATGGCCAGGTCTCGGAGCGCTTCGAGCGTAATGCCGCCTTCGCTTGTGGTCTCTAGAAGTTTGTCACCTGGAATTTCCGAGATCTCTGGAATTAGATACGCGCGTTGGAGCGTGGCACGCCACGACTTAACGATTTTTATGTTTGCGGCTTCGTCGGTCCTGAGCGGGCGAAGGATAAGCTCTACCGCAATATCGACGCGTTCTTCCCGTCGAGGATTGAGCTTTGCCGTTAAGGCACGAATTCCACTGTTTACCCTCAAGGTGGTTGTTCGGCCGCCGCCGAGAATTGACCTGACTATTTCCGCGGCTCGCAGATCTTGATGATCAGGAAGCCGGGCCGCGTGTGCCTTGTCTTTGGTTATTGTCCCACCGTACCACTGGTGCTGAATTCTGTTAATTAGCGCTGGGCGCGTCAATAGCGGCGCCGAGAGCGCATCTAGTACCGCGTCGGCTTTAGCCTCGTTCTCCACGGAGGCGCCATAGGGCTTAGGAGGGCGAATGTGGGTCAGTCCAATTAGATTTCGAACCGCCGTGTGGAATGGAATTCCGGAACGTTTATCAGGTCGAAAGCCCACTATAACTCGGGCTGGAAGTGCTAGTGCTCGTAAGATGTCTCGATCGCCTGAATCGAGTTCGTTCCATGAAAGCCTTTGTGCCTGCCGAAGATGCGGGCTGATCCACTTGCGAAATTTTCGATCGTCGTAGGCGAGCGCATAGCTTGAGGGATGCTTCTCCAGCTTCCCTCCGGCGACAACCCGATGAGCTGAACTAATCCGACTCGACCCATCTGCCGCGATCAGGAGAGTCAAGGGAGGAGACCCATCGTTATGTACGATGTTAGCTGGCACTACTGTGAGTGGTTGCAGTACCCCCTCGGCCGCGATATCCGAAAATAGAGGGTTCTCCCTAATTAGACGCTCTTTGGCCTCGGTAATTCGCTCTTCGAGTGCCTCAGGGCCCGCTGCGCGAATTTGAAGTTCCGGTCCACCATCTTGTTGCGAGGTCGGTTCAAACACAAGTGGTGTTCGCGCCGACGGGTGATCGCTAAGGGGGTAGAGGCGGTGGCCGTACTCCCGAGGATTCGCGGGGTGGGGCCAAACTGCCATCGTCCAGAGGCGAGTTTCGACGATCAACAGTGTGCCGCCTTGGACCCGGAGCTCCAGAGGGTCCGCAAGCTTGCGCCGCATCTCATCGGGGCGAACCGCCGCTCTCGCGAGCGTGCGCACGGCACCAGGGCTGAGTCCCTTACTCCGTAGCGCGTCGCTCAAGTTGTTGACGGCGGTAGGACGGGGCAGCGCCGGAAGTTCGGGCTGCCAACCGTCCATGTCGCTGTCAAGGTCGACAACAACCCGCTCAGTCATCTCAGGCAGCCTCCGAAATCCTCGTCATCAGCCGGAAGGCATGCTCCGCGCGCTCCATGTCGTCCGTGCCCTCGAGCGTATCGAGATCGGCACCATGTGCGAGTTGGGCGGCGTGGTGGCTCAGCTGACCACAGAGAAACACCCGCTCCTCCATGATGAGACGGACGGCGAACAGTCGCTCGCCATCAAAGTTGATCACTTCGCAACCCTCGCCGGTCTCGGTGAACCGAGTCCAGCGTGAGGTAACTCCGCCGAGTGTCACTCCGCTTGAGTGAGAGTCGACGTCGGGATCGTCGGGAATGACTACCTGGGCACGTTCGACGGCTTCGCGGAGCACGCCTACGACGAGTTGGACGTCTAGGTCGTCGAAGACGATGAGTGCGGTGGTGTCGGTGGACAAATCGCAGCACCTTCTAAGGGAGGTCGGCCCGGATCATCGCCGGAACGCGAACTTCGTGCTGCTGGCACGGGCTATGCCAGCAGGGTCGAGAGTTCGACGGGTGCCGTCCTCCACCTGTGTCGATCGCAGGTCACCTACCCACCCACGAACTCAAGTGCCGCCAGAGCCACGCACCAACCTGACCGAGGGCCTGGTTCCCTAATAGGGTTCCCTGGCACCAGGGATCGCGGCACGGCGTCCAGCTGCTCGGATAGTTGATCAACTATCCGAGAACGCCTTCCACCTAGTACGACGGACATCAAGCAGGTCGTCCATCGGCAAAGATACCCTGGCCGGTGTGTCCCACGACACAAGGGCTCGCGTCTAGCAGATTCCCTCGGTCACGGCCGTCGCTGTTCCGGCCCAGGTGCCTTTTTGCGCCCAGATCGCGTGGACGTCGTTGGCGTGGAGTACGTCGAGGCAAAGGTCTCCGACGGGCTCGTTGAAGAGAGCGAGTAGTCGAACGGTGCGGGGTTCGGTGTAGTGGACGTGGCGGTACCAGTAGAGCTGGGCGAGGGCGCCGCGGGTGGCTTGTACGGCGTCGCCGCGTCGGAGGACCTTCGCCTCGATGAGCCAGTTCTGTCCGTCGCGGGTGGCGGTGAGGTCGCGGGGGTGCGGGCTCGCGGTGGTGAAGCCGCGGTCGCGCAGGTGGTCGTTGAAGGTGTTGACGAGCGTCTCGTGTTTCCGACTTTTGATGATCTTGCGGGCGGCGATCGTCTGTTCGTACTCGCTGTCGTCTTTCGGTTTGAAGCCTTCCGCCGCAGGTGGTTGGTATCGCTCGCCGGTGGCGATCGCGCCGGGGTCGGCGAGGGCGAGCTGCCGGCGGCAGTCGATCCCGTGCTCGCACAGGCGCAGGAACCGGAGGAGGTCGTCCGCGAGTCGCTTGTCGGCGGGCAGGTCCGCGATCTCGTAGCGTTTCGCGATGATGGTGCCGGCCTCGTAGTACTTCGGGCGTTGCACGCGGGTGGGGGCGAGCAGGGTGACGCGCTCGTCCAGGCCCGTGATGAGGTTCGGGTCCATCGCCCGTCGGATCGCTCCGGCCTGACCGGTCAGGTTGGCCAGGGCGTCTCCCTTGATCACCTTGCGGAGGTCTTCCGACCCTTGCAACAGGGTGAGGGACACCGAGCGCATGTCGGCGGCGAACAGGTACACGACGTACATGCCGTGGGTGGCCGAGTCGGTCTCGTCCGGGTCGAAGACCGCGATCCACGGCACGAACGCCGCGGTGCTCTGCCCGCTGCTGCCCTTGACGAGGTAGCCCCGCGGGACGTAGCGCTCGAGGACCTCGCCGGCGCCGCGCAGCAGGCGCGCGGCCGGCGCTTGCTGTCCCAGTTCACGGTCGTATGTGATCGCGATCGTGCTCAGCAGCTCACGCAAATCCATGGAGTTCCCCCTTCGCGCCCGTTCCGAATCAGCGAGCGCCACTTCGTGTCCGTCTACGAACCGTCGGCGGACGGCTCATCGCCGAGTTGGCGATCACCGAGTACTGAGGTCGGCTTCGCGGGCCTGGTCGAGCAGGCCCGCGTCGTGCACGAGCCGCCAGGCGTCGGCGAGGTTCTCCTCGCGGGTGGGCCGCTCGACCTCGCCCACATAGCGTTCGCGGGTCTTACCGCGCTCGGACCAGCGCAGATACGCGTAGATCCGCCGACCCGACGGGTAGACGCGCAACGCGACCGAGCCACACACCGGCGGCCCGCCGGGCAACCGGATGTGGCGGGCGCCGCGTCCGCCGGCGGCGGTGTCCTGCTCCTCGGCGCGTTCCCGCTGCGTCTTGCCCGGTGTGGGCTGCCAGGCGGCGGGTTCGGGGCGTTGCTCTTTCCAGTGATACCGCTCGGCCATCAGCCGTCGCTTCGCTCGGGCTTCGTGTCCAGCGCGTCCGCGACCGAGCGCGCGATCGCCTGGGCGAGCAGGACCGGGACGGCGTTGCCCAGTTGCCGCATCTGCTCGCTGCGCGGCCCCATCAGGTAGTAGTCGTCCGGGAAGGTCATGACCCGCGAGACCTCGCGGACGGTCATGTAGCGGATCGAGCCGTCGTCACGTTGCAAGACGGTCTCGCCGCCCGGCACACCGTGGACGCCGGCCTTGACCGTCTTCGCCGGCCGGTCCAACAGGTTCGGCGTGTGTCCCGGGTATTGGCGGGCGCCCGGCCAGCCGTAGTGGTGCAGATGGTCCGGGTGCTCGACCTTGTCCCCGACCGGTTCGCCGAGCTTCGGAAGACCACGCGCCGGGTCCGCGTTGATCGCGTCCCGCAGCGTCCGCCACCGCTCGGTGCCGTCCCCATCGTCGACGCCGTCCAACAGCGGCGGCGCGTACCGGTAGCGCTTGGCGACCTTGTGCTCGTCCCAGTAGCTGCCATCCGCCTGCGCGCGCAGCAACGCGCCTTCGGAGTGGGTGGGTTCCGGGAACTCCCAGTCCGCCAACCCCTGATCACGGCGGAACGCCACCACGAACACCCGCCACCGAACCTGCGGAACCCCATAGTCCGCAGCGTTGACCAGCTTGAACTTCACGTCGTAGCGCTCGGACGGATCGATCGAGTCCTTCGCCAAGGCCTTCTCGAGCCGCTTGGCGTGATCCCGCCAGTCCTCGCCCTCGACCCGCCGCTCGAACGGCGCCCGCAATTCGTTGAGGACGTACTCGTAGTACGGCGCGAACGACGGCCGCAGGAGCCCCTTCACATTCTCCGCGATGACCGCCCGCGGCCGGGTCTCCCGAACTGTGCGGAACAGCTCGGGCCACAGGTTGCGCTCGTCGTCATACCCCTTGTGCGCACCACCCAGCGACCACGGCTGGCACGGCACACCGCCGGCGACGACGTCCACCTTGCCCAACCACGGGTCGAACTCGACGTCACGGACGCTCATGGCCTTCAACGGCCACGGCGACCCGAGCGTCGTACCCTGTTCGGCCGAGGCCCCGAACTCCTCCGCGTGGTTCCTCTTCAGGGTCTCGCAGGCACGCTTGTCCAGCTCCACCGCCAGGAGATGCCGGAAACCGACGTTCTCCATCGCCATCGCGAGCCCGCCACCACCGGTGAACAGCTCGATACTCGTACCGACCTCACGCACGACCGCGCGCGGCGAGAACAGCTCTGCCTGCGTACCCATGCCCGGAACCGTACCGCGGCCCAGTCGAACACCTGCGCGACACTCCGTGAGTCGATGAGACGACGTCTCATCGTGCCACCGACAGTCCGCGATCCGCTCCGCGCGGCCTCCATGATCGGTATCCTGCGGACCCAAGCGACCGGCGCGTCCACGAGAGACGGACGCGCACCCCAGGGGAGGGAAATCAGTGCCATCCAGGAAACCGCCCGAACCCAGAAAAGCCGTACTCGACAACGTGACCCACGCGGCCGAACAAGCCGCGAAGGTCGCGGCCGGGCTGTCGGTGAAGACTCGCGAGAACTTCCGCAAGGACCTCAATGTCGCCGTCTCCGCGCTGCAGGTGGTGGCAGACCAGCTCGACCCCGTACTCCGACCGACCAAGCTCTTCAACCCGCTCGAACCGGACACCACCGCGCGGATCGTGGCCCTCATGGCCGCATCTCAACCTCGCCACCCACTGGCGACCCTGCGCCCCTTCTACGGCGCCGGGGTTTACGCCCTCTACTACCGTGGCCCCTTCGAGCCTTACGCGAGACTGTCGAAGACGGAACACCCGGTCTACGTCGGCAAGGCGGACCCGGCTAACCGTTCAAGCAACAACCCTGTCGAGCACGGGAAGAAACTCTATGACCGACTCCGTGAACACAGGTCATCGATCGAATCGAGCGACACGCTCGACATCGATGACTTTGACTGCCGCTTCCTCATCGTGCAGAGCGGCTTCCAGCACGCTGCGGAAGACCAGCTGATCGAATTTTTCAAACCTATCTGGAACTGGCAAACTAAAGTCTGTTTTGGCATCGGAAAACATGGCGATAGTGCCGAAACGAGAAAAAACAAACGATCACCGTGGGACACCCTCCATCCTGGACGCGGCTGGGCAGATAAGACCGACCACGACCAACATGATCGCCTCGCCATCATCGAAAAGATTCACAACCACCTCGAGAAGCATCCACCTATATCGACCCTTGAAGAACTGCTCGGGAACTTTATCACCGAACTTCGCCAGATAGATACCGACAAATTCATTGACGCCTCAGGGGAGTCGCATGACGTCGATTCTCCGCAAGAGGAATCGAAATCCAATGGAGCGGGCGCCCATTCGGAAAACCTCCTAGACCTGTTAAGGGATGAGTTGGACTACCAGAATTAGCTCGGTTCGAAATGAGCCCATCAACCCCGACTCGGTTGAGTAATGGCAACTCCCGGTTTGATTCCTGGTCGCGTAGGCGCTACGCAACCATTGGGTATCTCGGGAAGAGGTTCGGCCCGATATCGGTCCTTAATTTTTGACTATCGACAGGCTTACGGAACTCATGGACCTGCGCGCACTGGGTGCCGGCATCGCAGGCAGTGACCATTGCTGACATCGCCAAAGATTTGAACGGTGTGGGTTTCGATTCAGTCGGCATCATGGAACTGGTCGTTGCACACGCGGCGTAGGCGTCCAAAATCGTTTGCCAAAGCTTGAAGTTGAGACGCGACGCAAACGGCCGGAAGCGCAGGGGGATAAGCGAAATTCCTCGAAGTGGTGCCCCACGTAGTCGACAATTTAGTCTACGTGGGGCCTCGGCCGCTCGCCGTTTAGAGACACGTCAGGGCTGATAGACAGTCTATTTTCCGCGTTGGAGTTTTTTGAAGACGTGGTCGCGGTGCCAGGCGTAGTAGGGTTCACGGTCGGTGTTCCACCATGTGGTGGTGCGGCCTTGGAGGTGTTCGGCGACGAATTTGGCGACGTCGGGGGCCTTGTCTACGGCGTCGCTGATGAGGATGTCGCCGCCGGTGTCGACGGCGATGTAGCCGTGTTCGAACAGGCTGTCGCAGCCGAGGAAGCAGGCGAGCATGCCGACGTGGTCGAAGTCTTTGCGTTCGTCTTCACTGCAGAACGCGCGCTTCTTGATGTGCGCTGCGATCAGGAAGTCTGGCGGCAGTGTGCTGCCGCAGAGCCCGCACACGCCGCCACCGATCCGGACGAGGCGCCGTTTGAGGGCACGGTGCTCGCGGCGCCCTGTCGTCGACCGGGTCTCGTCGGTCGGGCCGGCCGGGGGAGTGGTTGTTCCAGAAGGCGTGGTGTCTGCAGGGCCAGGTGAGGTAGCTGGGAGGTTGAGCATGTCGTCGAGGTCGACCAGGTCGGCAAGGCGCTCGGCCCGGTCGCCGTCGATGACGGTGAACCCTTGAACTACGGCGCGGTCCTGCCAGCCGAGTACCGCGCGGACCTCGGTGATAGGCACCTTGATGTTGCGCAGGTCGGTGAGGGCGAACATCAACTCCCAGGTGAGGCCCTTGTCAGTCCGCTGCCAGAGACGCTCCGCGAGCGCTTCGTTGCGGAATGTCAACGCTACGTGGCCTGCGAGGTAGAGGTGGTGATCACCGTAGAAGAGGACACCGTCGCCTGGCCGCAGCTTTGCCCACTTCCCGACCGTCGTTCCTGACGTGCCCGGAGTTGCTCCCCAGAACTGGGCCTTGCCTCGCGGGAAGCGTTTACGCAGCTCCTTGTACACGTCGGGAGAGAGCAGGTCGCGGTGTGCCGCGAATGGGACCTGGGTCTCGATGGTGTCCTGGAAGTGCTGGTTCACCGAGGGCTTGCTGAGCCCCGCGGGCTGAAGAGCGATCCTCACTTGTCCCCTTTGCCGAGCTGGTCGTACTTCCGCGCCGTGCCCCTGGCCAACTCGGCCGGGTACTTCGCGCCATTGACCGCGATCTTGTCAGTTAGGGCCGACAAAAGATCGACCTGAAGCACGTCCGCCAGTCGAAGCAGGTAGGCCAGCACGTCCGCCATCTCATGACGTACCTGCACAGCAGTTTGCGGATCGGCCATGATCTCGGCTGACTCGTCTGGGGTGAGCCACTGGAACAGCTCGAGCAGTTCACCGGCTTCGCCGGCCAGCGCCATCACCAGGTTCTTCGGTGTGTGAAACTGCTCCCACGACCTCTCCTGCGCGAACTGGCGTAACCGCTGCTGCAACTCCTCGACTGTCATGCCAGCAACTATGACCGACAGCTCGTCACCTCGATGAACGAGCCTCATGTGAGAACTGGGAACGGAGTCGCTCAGGTTGCACGGAGTTAGGAGCTTCGCCTGGCCTTCCGTCAGGCCGAGTCCGCGCCGTGGCTGAATTCGCATTTCAGCTGAGTGCTGACCGCTTCTCCTACATTCCGGCCAAGCGACCCTGCCTCCGCGAGGCTGCAGTGCCAGCTTCCTGTCGTTCATGATCGGGAGAGTAGCGGCCGGTACCGACAAAGCCGCGCGTTCAAGAAGCGCCCTCCGGTTCGGGAACCAAGCTCGTCAGAAACTCCTGGGTTTCTGTGTCGGCCGAATAGATGCGGCAGCCGAGGCTTGCCCGGGTGGCGAGTACCCAGTAGGTGTTCGTTGCCAGTCGTAGGTAGTGGTCGGGGTCGATGTCCCTCGGGATACGCGGATCCTCGTTGGTCTGGGGGACGGCCACCCAGCGGTTGCCGCGGCGGACGAGGTCGGGCCCGAGGATGACGGCGCCGTAGTCGTACTCCAGGCCTTGTGCGGTGTAGATGCAGCCGGCCTGGCGAGCACCGCCGTCGTCGGTCGCCCAGAAGTGGGTCTTCGGGACGGGCCCTTCGTGGTCGTGGCCTTCGTCGAAGGCGTTCCAGGGCATCGCCCAGTCAGGCTCGCGCGAACCCCATGGAAGTGTCACGTCTTTGGTCAGCTTGCCATCCCTGTCCGGTTTTTTGGTCCAGGGCCAGCAGAAGCCCGCGGTGATGCGGGCGGTGTGCCCGGCGCGGGTGTGGTGATCGACCCAGTCGCTGAGGGCGTCGGGTGTGGGGGAGATCGCCAGGTCGTAGTCCGACGGTGTCCATGGCGTCGCCTCGCCGTAGAGAAGCTGCTCCAGCCAGCCCAGGTATTGCTGGGATCCGTTGCATCGGAACTGGCTGACGAGCTTCACGTGCGTGACTTCGGCACCGGTCCTGGCCGCCTGCTTTTCCAGCTCGGTGAGGGTGAAGCCTTCTTCGGGCAGGACGATCTGATGTTCGTCGAGGAACAGGACGCACACGCGTGTGCGGGCGAGCATCCGTTCGACCTGGCGTTGGTTCCGGCGCAGCCGCTGGGCTTCGTCGACGATCGGCACCACGGCGTTGCCCGCGTGCCTGCCGAAGTCGCCGACGTGGCTGACCAGTCCGTCCGCGCCGGGAGTGGTGATCGCGCGGGTGAGCTGGTGGTGCAGGGTTCCGGACGGGGTCAGGTAGCACCCGTAGACCTCGTCGCCAACGACGCCACGGATGTCGGCCACCAGTCGCATCGCGATCACCGTTTTGCCGGTTCCCGGGCCTCCGGACACCACGATCAGCTGCTTGCGCGGATCTGATCGGGCGCGGCGTACCGCGTCCAGTACTTCCAGGTAGGCGTTCTGCTGAGCGCCGACCAGGCGGAAGACCGGCTCGCGCTTCACCACGTCGTCGACACGTGTGAGCAGTCCGCCCGAAGGCCGGTGTCGAGCCGTCAGAAACTTTTGGATCTGCGCCTCCGCAGGTGCCTGGAGGTCATCGGCGCCGAACATCTTGGCGAGTCGCGGCGGGCTCGGCGACGGCTGGACGTCGTCGCGGCCGAGGAGTGCCACTTCGCCGCTGCCCGGACGAGCCGTCACCGCCTCGCGCAGCGGGCCGATCACGTCGTTGCCGGCGTCATGGAGGTAGGCGACGGCCCGCGTCTCCAACCGAAGCCCGGGCTCGTCGATCCAGTCATCCAGGTAAGCGCAGTAGCCCGCAGCCTGACGGCTCGGGTGCAGATACTTGACGCGGCGGACCCAGCTGAACAGTGCCGTGGTCGAGTCCAGCTCCGTCCACTGCTTCAGCTCGATCACGATCGCGGTCACTCCGCCGTCGCCGCAGGAACCCAGCAACAGGGCATCGACTCGCTGCCCGCTGCCCGGCAGTTCGTATTCGAGGAACAGCCGCAGACCGCCAAGCCCTGCTTCGGTGAGCGTCCGCAGCAGCGCCGGCCAGCTGTTCTCCCAACTCGAACGCTCCGAGTCGCTCAGCGGCCGCCGATACAGCATCGCGAACCGGTCCTCGGCCGCTTTGACGAACTGCGCCACCGACGCCTCGATCGCATCGGCAGCCTCGGCGACCGACCCCCCATGAACGAACATGATCACAGAAATACCAGACGACACCGACAAAACTAGCGTCTCCTGCCGTTGCGGGAGCGATCTCCGCGCAGGCTCGATCGGCGTGTCTTTCTTGGCAAGCGTCCCCGACAGTCCCTGATCAGCCACGTCCGGCCTGGGTGGGCGCCGCCCCGTTCTCAGGGCGTCAACGAGCTGGAATATTTCGCGAGATTTTTGGAGGTTATGAGAGGTGGTATTATCTGAGGTGAGGAGGTCGCATGGATCAGTCAGCGGGGAACCCGGTGATGCTCACGCTCGCTCGGGACTCTCGTGGACTCACTCAGTCGGAGGTCGCGAGGCAGATGAGCGACCGACGGGGTGGTGGGCCGAAAATCACCCAGGGCTACGTCTCGAAGGCTGAGGCTGGCGCGGTATCCGTGATCGGCGAGCGCCTCGAACTCTTCGCCGCCGTGTTGGGATATCCCTCCGAGCTTCTGACGATGTCCGGCGGTGTCTACGGGCTTGGAACCGCGTGCGTCCACCATCGGAAGCGGCAATCTCTCAGTGCTGCCGCCGGCCGACGGATCCATGCCTACCTTAATCTGGCGCGTATCCAGACTCGCTTGCTTCTCACCGGCAGCGACATGCAGCCGGAAAACGCGTTCTTCCGCTTCCCGGTCTCGGCTGTAGACACCGCGCGCGACGCCGCGGCCGAGGTTCGACAGCGATGGTCTGTACCGCCCGGTCCGGTCGCCTCGATGGTCGCTCTCCTTGAACAAGCTGGCGGTATCGTGGTCCAGCGGCGGACTTCATCGACTGCTTGGGACGCGGTCAGTCAGTGGCCGGACGATGAAGCTCCGATCTTCCTGCTCAATGCGGCGACGCCGACCGATAGGCAGCGCTTCACCTTGGCTCACGAGTTGGGTCACATCGTGTGCCATCCCGTGCCGGGGCCTGAACAAGAGCGCGAGGCGGATGAATTCGCCGCCGAATTTCTCATGCCCGCCGCTCAGATCACAACGGAGCTCGGAAATGATCTCGACATCGGCAAACTCGGCGTGCTCAAGCAGCGGTGGAGGGTGTCCATGGCCGCTCTGGTTCGCCGTGCCCGTGACCTGGGGTTGATCACGGATTGGCGTTATCGCAGCTTGAACGTGGAGTTGTCCAGTTTGGGTTACCGAACCGATGAGCCTGGAAATCTGGAACCGGAGCAACCGCAACTTCCGCTACGGGCCGCGCAGGAGTGGATCACCCGACAGCAGGATGGCGTTGACGACCTGGCCGCTCGCACGCTGTTAACGACGGCGGAGTTCGTAGAGATCTTCGGGCTCGCCGGGGCGACAGGTTCTGAGCCCGCCGCAACCGAAAGGGGCACGCGTGGTTGACGACGATCACACCGGACCGCGTGAGAACGGCAAACTGAATGCCGCGATCAGGGATATCGAGCGACTTCGGCCACGAGGGCGCGTCGGCCTTCTGGCCGATCGGCTGCTCACTGCGGCCGGAACACGCGAACTCCTGCCGGTGCTGGGAGCCGTCGATCCTACCTGGGGTGGTGTCTGGGTCGGTGGTAGCAACGCGGCGCTCAAGATCGCCGACTATCGGGATGCCGGCTTCGACGATCTGATTCTTGTCCCGGATCTGGAAGCGTATTGCAAGCGGACCGCGACGCCAGAGGAACCGTTCGGGCTGCCGGAGACGCTCGGTGATGGGCTGGAGGCCGCCTTGGACGATCAGCTCGCGCGGGGGGCGACGGTGGCGACTACGCCGTCCTTGTACGTCGCGGCGGGCGATTCCGCCAGTCTCAAGGCGCAGGCCCGCCGGGTCGCGGCGCTGCAGCGAGACGACGCTATTTACGTCGCGGCCGTCGCTGTCGCGTGGATCAACGACACCTTCATCGACCAGTTCATCGCTATTCTGCGGATGGTGGGCAAGCCGATCGCGCTCCGGCTCGGCGGCCAGTTCGACCCTCTCGCCCAGTTCAAAGACGCACCCGGAAACCTTCGCCGGCTTGAAGCGGAGGTACCCCACCTGATGAGGCTGTCCACCGACCTGTCCGCCATCGACGGACTCTGTCACGGTGCCTTCGCCGGCGCGATCGGGCTCACCGGCACGCGTCGACACCTCGTTCCACCCGAGGAGAAGGCACAGTCCGGGCCGAGTGACGGCCCCGTACCTCCGAGCGTGCTGGTCAGCGAACTGTTGCGATTCATCTGGACCACAACACTTTTGAAGAAGTTCGCCAACTCGACGCCGCCGTCGTGTTCCTGCACGGTCTGTCAAGGGCAGAGACTCACTCGCCTGCTGGACCCGAAAGAGGACAAGCTCGAAGCCCGTTCGCACAACATCGCAGTTTGGAGTGATCTCATGCTTACTCTGCATCGGGACTTGCCGCTGCGGGCCGATCGGGCTGGATGGTGGAAGAAGCGTTGCCAGGTGGCAGTCGACCACCACGAACTCCTCAACAACCAGCTGGGAAACCCGAAGGCGTTCAAGCCGCCGGAAGCCTTGATCCGCTGGGCGAAGCTGCCGAGCTGAGCGACGCAGGTTCGTTCGGCTGTGACAGATGTAGACCGTAAATCTGCTCAGCGAACTCCCAGCGTGCCGCCGAATGGTGTTTCACCACAAACGCGGCCGGCTCGATGAGCCAATCCCAGCCCGCGTTGGTCGGAACCGTGATCCCGACCCCCCAGTAAGATGCCTCGAGGACCTGCTCGGTGTCGGGGCTCGACCGACAGACCAGTACCCGCTCGGCGTACTGGCTGAACTCGAGCACGCGATGCAAAGCTGCGGACCACGATCGTTGGACGGTCACACTGACGCAGTCGACGGTCACGGGTGTCCGCGCGAGCCGGCACAGGTGCTGCGAATCCCGCGACACTATTGCCTGCGGTAGCCGCTCGACAATGCGTTGCACTCGGGCGGATACCGCCTGGCGTGCCACGGCCGCGCCCTCCGGCAACGTGAGCAAAGCGTCCAGGGCGGAGAGGTCAGTCAGGTCACAGACGCCCTCACTCTGGCGACGTCCGTGTTCGTCAACGTCCAACCGGTACAGGGCGAAGGCAACGGGGCCGTGGCCGGGGAGGCGGGTACATAGCCCCTCTGAGCCTAAACGCGGTGGAAGGCCGGAGCTGACCGCTGCGTCCACACCGACCTCCTTACCTAGCACGTTCCTTGAACTGCTTGATCGACTCGTTCGAGTTTCGCCAGGTCACAGGATTGACGTAACTCAACTATCAACTATCTTGAAGATGAATACTACATCCAAGGAGCGATCTTGGACACCGACGAACTCGGCCATCTGCTTTTCGGCCGCTCTTGTCGGCTCCGGCTCGCGCTCTGGATCCTCACCTACCCGAAACCGCGGTTCTACCAATCCGAGCCACCGGACGAGGTGATCTCTCAGAGCGCGGCAGGCGCGGAGCTGAGCCGATTGGTGACCCTCGGCATGCTCACCGTGTCCGACAGCAAGGAGCAGCGTCGGATCTACTACCAGCGCACCGACAGCAGCCTGTGGGCCGTCATCGATGCGGTCAGGCAATGGCAAGGAGCCTAGCCAGCACTCATCAGTCCGCTGCGGTCGGGTACTGCAGGCCCTGATTTCGGCTTCGGTTGTGGTTCCGCCCGTTAGGATTGGTGCAGGTCGCGAGTGCAACGCGTTGGAAAGGCCGGTCTCGAACTCGCTCACACTGTCCATGTCTCACCAGGTACTTTAGGAGCTCGTGCCGGGTCGTCGGTCGTGCGTGCATTAATCGCACGACTGTTCGAATGTTAGGCGTGTGTTCCGTGTACGGCGAGACCAAGGGCGTGGCGATATTCCAACCGGCCGCTACCGGAACAGCTGCGGTCGTCACCGTCCCACTGGTGGTGGTGCACGTGCCGCTGAAGCCCACTGTTCGCCGATCCCGTCAGGTTCTCGGTCGCAGTCGGTAGTGCTAGCCGCTCTTTACGATCACCCTGCCGATCGTCGCTCCATCTGGTGCCCTCATGGGATGTGCTCGATCGCCTCGGGTATGTCGAGCGGAATCAATAGGCGACAGTGTCGCAGGTGGAGGTAGCAGCAGCTGGCTTCGAGGACGCAATCCCAGGCGGGGCTAGGCCCCCAATGGCTCAGTGGTCTCGGGGTTGGCTGACTGGTGGTCAAGCCTTGACTCGAGCTCAGCTAGGTAGCTGGTGAGCCAGTCGCGGGTTTGTTGGGTGCTGAGCGCCTGGCCAGCGGCGTGTTCGAGCTGGCCTTCGTAGTAGGCGATGTCGTGGGCGTTTTCTAGGAAGAGGCTTGTGGTGGGCTGTTGGTGGTGGACGACCGGACGGTGTTGGTCGTGTCGGTAGAGGGTGAACCCTGTGTGAACATCGGTCACGACTGAGTCAGCGGGGACGAGATGGATGTGACGACGAGGCAGCGACGATGTGATCAGCAGATGTAGCACCTGTTCGTGCTTGACGGCCAGACCTTCAGGAATCGCGAGCAGCGCGGTTTCGCAAAGGTAGAAAGTGAGACGAGCCGACACCCGGAGGGATGTGAGCTGGTTGGCGAGTCGCGCATGCACTGCTGCATCCAGAGCAGGACCGTTTCTGGTGAGGGACTGGCGGATGTAGGGCTCGATCTGGAGCTGTCGCGGAATGTCTACAGGGTCGTAGACCGTAACGGACTCGCTGCCAGTGTCGAGCACGGAGATGAGCGGGAGGTCGTCGGAGAAGCCCACGGGGTGACTTCTGACCTGGTAGCCGTCGTCGGGGTGGCGGTCCAGGGCTACGAGGTCATCGAGTTCGCGAGGGGTTGCCTTCGCTCGGGCGAGGTAGATGGCGATGTCCCCGGCTTGGTAGTTGCGTAGACCGCTCTCTAGGCGAGAGATGGTGGAGGCGGGCCAGCCGAGCATGCGGCTCATGTCAGTTGCGAGATAGCCGGCGCGCATGCGGATTCGTCGCAGCTCGGCGCCGAGCTCCCTCTGTTTTGCGGTAGACAGCTGGGGCGTCTTCTTCGATTTCACCAGTTCCTGCTCAGGGGTGTAGTGGCAAACGCCGTGCTGGAAACGGGGATAGAACGGCCGTCTCGTGAGACACGTGCCGTCGCAGGTGTTGTGACACATGAAGGCGGCCCTGAACTGGGGGAACGCTTCGTGTGACGGTTGGGTCGGCTGGCTTTGGGCCCGTCACGCCCGTCACGAATCGCCGTTGGAGGCGAGCCTTTGGGAGACGGCGATCAGGTGTCACATCCGTGGACTGGGCCGGCGCGCTGCGTCGCGACGAGATCTACGGCTCGGCTAGCGACTCGCTGGAACGCGGTCACGTGACTGGTAAGTCGCTCGAAGCCAAGTTCGGTGAGACGTAGCAGGCTTCGATGCCCTTCGTGTCGAGCTAGGTACCCGGCCGCGAGCAGCCGGTCGGTATGAGCGGTGAGGACTCGTGAGCTGACGCGAAGGCGCGTCGAAAGAGCGCCCTCTTCCTGCCACCTGACGTCAGTGAGAAGACACAGCACGAACAGCCGGATCGGCAGGAGCAGAAGTGGGTCAAGTTCAAGCTGGAAGACGGGGATCGAGGCGTCGGTTGGCGATGTCATGACTTGCCGCGGGTTAGCTCGGCAGTGCAGAAAGCGGCGCTCAAAGTCGGAAGCCCGCGGGTTCGAGCAGCGCTCAGCAAATGCCGTGCACACGGTCTCTGAGCATCGGAGCCAGAAGAAGGTTTGAAGAGCCGGCGCAAGCGCGACGGCTTGCGGTGCTGAGGCGTGCGGAGGCGCTGGTCGACGGTGGATAGCGTCGACCGAGCTGACAGGTACGCCTTGCAGCGGCCACATGGTCGCCCAGGTGGAACGAGCATCGAGAAGGGCAGCACGGCGTGACCGCAGAGTCCCTCGTATCGTCCGAGGTCGTCATCCCTGCCGCGCGCGAACTCTTCGTCGGTTACGGCGTGATCGAGGCCGTCGATCTCGCTCCTGTGCCAGGTGACGTATATCCCAGCGGCCACACCTGGCCGCAGCACATCGCGCATGAGTCCTCCGCTACCTACAGGCTGACCAGCCACAACGGGCTGTAAGATCTGAAATCAGCCTGCCTTATGCGCTCATTTAGGCGATAGGACGCGCGGACGACATAGCTAGGACATCTAGCGGGCAGCATGAATACCGGGAGGGCACGATGACGGCTGGCGGCGGCACCGACGACCTGCCGCGAACAGTTCTGGAGATGAAGCTCCGGGAGCGAAATCAGACCCTCGCCGAGTTCGTCGAGGATGCCGAGCGGTTCGCGCGCAGGTTCGGTGAGCCTGGCACGCTCAGCGTGCGGCACCTGCAGCGCTTGATCTCGGGACGCAAGCCGGACGGATCACCGGTCGGACGCCCGCGTCCGGCTACCGCGCGCCTGCTCGAACGGATGCTCGGTCTTGGGATCGGCGAGTTGCTGTCGGCACCTGACGCCGTTCGCAGTTCCACCGAAGACCCGGATGTGGAGCTCCGGCAGCGGCTTAGCGCTGCTCGCCGTGTGAACGCGGACGTGTTGACCCTGCTTCACAGCCAGTTGTCCTCGGTCCGGCGCCTCGATCGGGAGCTGGGTGCTTCAACGGCTCACGAAGAGGTGGCTACCAAAATCCGGCAAATCGCGCGCTTGCGTTCCCACAGCCTCACTTCGGAGGTTCGTGGCCGACTTGCCGCGCTCCTTGCGGAGTTTGGCACGCTCGCCGGTTGGCAGAGGCTCGATATGGGTTACGTTCACGACTCCTGGCAGTTCTACGAGAATGCCAAGGCGGCTGCTCGCGAGTCCGGTGACGAGGCATTTGAAGTGCACTGTCTCGCTGAACAGGCCTTTGTGCTGATCGACGTCGGAGAGACTGGATCGGCGGTCGACCTGTTGTGCGCTGCCGAGCGTCAGGCCCGACACCTCGCCGGTCGCCTCCTTCGAGCGTGGCTCGCTGCCGCGCACGGCGAAGCTCTTGCGGCAGACGGGCAGCGTTCAGCGAGTCTGCTGGCCTTTGATCGTGCCGCAGCTCTTCTGCCGACCGACGTGTCCGCGGTAGACGGTCCCTACGTGGTGCTTGACCCTGTTCATCTCGCGAGGTGGCGCGGGCACGCGCTCGCTCGGATCGGTGAGCCGGAGGCAGTAAGCGTGCTTTCGACAGCGCTCAGCCGTCTCGATCCGACGTTCACGCGCGCCGAGGCAGCGTTGCGAGTGGACCTCGCGACGGCATTCGTCGCGATGGGCGAGCACGAAGAAGGCCGAGCGCACGCAGCTCGTGCTCGTGCCCTTGCGGTCGAAATCGGGTCTGTGCGGCAGCAACGTCGAATTGCCCAGGTCATCGCTTCGGGGCGCGAAGACTGAGCGGGAGGTGGTACTGCGGGCAACTGTCAGCCCGTAGGCTCGCGGCGTGGTTGACGAGCATGGGTCGTGGAAGACGTTCGGTGAGCGTCTGGTCTACGACAACCGGTGGGTCAAGGTCGGGCTGACGGACGTCGAGGCGCCGAATGGCGAGCGCTGGGACTACCACGTCGTGCACCTCGCGCGGATAGCTATCGCGTTGATCGTGAACGACCAGGACGAGGCGCTGATGCTGTGGCGCTACCGGTTCGCTACCGAGCAATGGGGCTATGAGCTGCTGGGCGGCATGGTCGACGACGGCGACGACTCCGCTGGGACGGCCGCGCGGGAGGCGGCCGAAGAGTCCGGCTGGCAGCCGGTCGGCGAGCCGGAACATCTGGTGAGCTTCGAGCCGCTGCCAGGCCAGGTCACGGCGCCGGTCGATGTGTACCTGTGGCGCGAGGCCGAACACATCGGCGAGCCCACCGACACGGAGGAAGTCGGCAGGGTGGAGTGGGTGCCACTGTCGAGGGTCAACGAGCTTGCGCAGCGTCAAGAGCTGCTCGGATCTGGCACGCTGGTGTCCCTGCTCTACTACCTCAACTCACGCCGGGTCTGAGTCGCCTGGCAACACCAGTCGTTCCAGCCGACGTCGTAGCCGCACGGAGCCGACCTGGGAGATGATCCGCCGGGCCTGCTGTGCGTAGGTTCGGGCGGCCTCCCGGTCACCCGATGCGCTGTAGGCGAAGGCGAGATCCACATACACGGCGGCGCCGGCGCGAACGAAGGATGTGGACCGGGAATCATCGACCACGCGTTCAAGATGTTCGATCGCTTCGGGTGCGCCGAGGTGCACCAATGCGTTGCCGCGCCATCGGTCAAGATGGCTGCCGCCCAGGAAGACGAACGGAAGTTCTGGGTGGACGACTTCGTTCGGTAGGAGCGTGTCGGCCTCGTCGAACGCTCGGAGTGCTTCGTCCCGGTGACCAGCGATCGCGTGACCTTCGCCCTCCGCGGCCGCGAGCCAGGCACGCAGTAGTTCCGGGGCGTGCTCGCCGATCGAACGCGCCTCCCCGAACAGGGCGAGCGCGTCATCGACGTTGCCCGTGTCGATGAGGACGAATGCCTGTTCAGCTGTGGCGTGAGCAAGCAACCCGGTGGATCCGGACTCCATTGCCGCGTATTTCGCGCGTTCGTAGTGCGTCCATGCCTGTGCGAGTGAGCCGATGTCGAGAGAGTTCCACCCCGCCAACGTGGACGCCTCGACGAGCACGCCGGCCAGCGGAGCTCTGTCACGACGCAGGATGGTGTGCCTGAGCAGGCCCTCGATCTCGGTGATCTGTCCGCGGAGCCGTTCGAGCCTCGCGGCTGATCCGAACCGACGGTCGGCATGGCGAACGCTGATGACCTCGTCGCGGAATAGTTCGATGGTCTGCTCGTCCACGCGGCGGGCGATGACCAGCCGTTCGGCCAGTTCATCGCCGGAGGGGCCGGCGAAGTCGCCCGTCGGGAACCCGAGATCGTCGTCAGTTCGGCCGTAGATCTCGCGCAGGACGGCGCGCATCGGCGGTTCGGGCACCACGTGGCCGTTCTCCCACCGGGAGATATCCGTCTTCCGGCTGGGGACCGAGCGTTCGGGCAATCCGTGTGCCGCTGCACGCGCGTTGATTGCTCGCGCGAGTTTCTCCTGGCTCCAGTCAAGCGCATTCCGAGCGGCCTTCAAAGGGCTTGTCGAGTTCATGACGCGCACCTCCGGCAACGGCCTTGAACTGCGGAGATAACAGGAAATAACACGGGGCATGTAAACCGCTGCCAGCTCCCGCCGCCCGGAGAAATGCCGTTTCTTGGTGACATGAGAAACGACAAGAAACACCGGCGGTCGACCGAGTCGGCCGATCGCAAACAGGATTTCGCGCTAGCCGCGGGAGGTCCCATCGCGGCGGAGCAGCTCAGTGAGATCGGCGAGGTGCTCGGTGATCTGCGACAGCCGCTGTTCGATGACAGCGAGCCGCGCCGACACGGCGTCTTCCATGTCTTCGCGAGGCTGGCCGAGGGTTGGCGGGATGCGGCCATGCAGGACAGCGAGCAGATGCTGTGGGTGCAAACCGAGCGCGACCGCAAGCGCTTCGAGCGTCCGGTCGCTTCGCTTGCGCTCCACGGTGTGGTTCTGGATTTCGCGGACGATCGCCTGGGAGACCTGCGAGCGCTCAGCCAGTTCGCGTTGCTTCCATCCGAGCTCGTGTACGCGCTCGTTGATGGTCTTCGCGACCGCCGCCCAGTCTTCCGACACCTATTCCTCTTCCTTCGTGGTCCGCCTCAGCGCCGACATTAGCGCTTGACGGAATCAACGACGCTGAGATCCACACCGCGTCGCGCATTCGGACCATTCTCGCGCCTTTGTGCGACTAAATCAGCGCACTTTTAAGGCTCAAATCAGCTTTCCGACTTTAAGGACACCTCAATGCAGAAGAAAATGCCTGACGCTGGCGGGCCAGCGTTCTACTCACCGGCTGACGCCGCCTGGATTCTCGGCGTTGACCTCAACTCGATCCATCGCGCCATCCGGATCGGTGAACTGCGGGCCGAGCGGCGCCGTTCGCGCCTCGTCATTCCGGCTGCAGAGCTGCGGCGAGCCCTCGGTGGGGGTGTGCGATGAGCGAACTCGACTACACGGCGATCGCCGCCCGGCTAGACCGGTTCGCCTCTGTGCCTGACTCGGTCTTGAAGGATGTCGTCGAAAGGGACGGCCTGTGCTTCTGGGCATTCGAGCGCGCGGACATACCGGAACTGACCGGGGACGATCCACCTGACAGGGAACTGGCCAGGCGGCTGTGTGCCGGCTGCCCGGTAATCGACGAGTGCCTTGAACTCGATCTGCGTACTACCGGACCGGATGCTCTCGGCGTGTGGGGCGCGATGGCGGATACCGATCGGCGCATCCTCCACATGGTTTGGCAGCGTCGCCGAGGAGGCGAGGCGCGATGACGCTCACCCTCTCGTCGACACAGGTTCTCGCCGGACTTGGTGTTCTGTTCGCCCTGTTCATGGTGTGGCGTGTCGGCGCACGCAAAGCGCGCCGCGCTGCCGAAACGGCACGAGCGGGCGCACGAGTCGTCTCGCTCGCCGGAAGGGTGCTGTTCACGGGCGCGGCGTTCGTGGGTGTGCAGTGGCTCGTGATCACCCATCCTGGCAACCCGACTCTGTTGCTCGTGGTACTCGGAGTGCCGGACTTGATCGCGGCATACGTCCTGACGCGTGCACTGACCGTCACATCACTCGATACCTCACGTCGAGGCGGTGGGCGATGATCGACATGACGCAGGAGATGTCGTCCCGTACGGCATCGACGAGCCGTGCTCAGCGGCTCGCCGCGGATGCCGCAGAGGCTGCCGATGTCCGCCGCTGGCGGACCCATCCGGACGTTGTCGCCCTTCGGATCGAGCGAGTTCGTGCTCAGGTCGATCGGCTGTGCTGGGCCGGAATCATACTCGGACTGGCGTTCACTGCGGCCAACGTCCAGTGGTTCGCTGCCGCCGGATCGGAATTCGGCTCGTTGCCCTGGCTGACGGCCTGGCTGCTGGACCCGACTGTGTGCCTCGTGCTGCTCGCCATCCTTCGAGCTGAGCAGGTCACCGCCCGGTACCAGGTTCGCACCGGGCGGTGGGTCCGTGCGGCGAAGTGGCTCACGTTGGCGGCCACGTATGTCATGAACACCTGGTCTTCGTGGGCGGCGGGATCACCGGCTGGAGTGGTTTTGCACTCCGTGCCGCCGATGGTCGTATTCGTCGCGGCCGAAGCCGTCACCGACCTACGCGACAAGCTCACGGACGCCGTGCAGGTTGCTCTCGTGAACACTGCGAAACCCGCGGACGTTCATGAACTGGCGACGGCTGATCGTGAACGCCCCGCTCGTCGGCTGTTCGCCGACTACCTCGCCGACGCGCGGCTGGCCTGGAAACCCGACGTCAGAGTGACGCCTGCCTGGGTGCGAGAGGTCACTGGTTGTTCGCGCGGGTTGTCCTCCCGGCTCGCTGCCGAGCTTTCGGCCGAGGTGGCCGAGGGGGTGCGCCATGGCAGCTGAAGCGAGTTCAGAGGCTGACAGCGGTGTGTCTCTGGCCCGAATGGCCTCGGGCGACGTCGAGCACATCGGGCCGATCCTGGACGGTGAGTTGATCGACGACTCGCTACCCCAACCGCGTGTTCGGACCGTCCGTCGGCGGCTCGCGCGCTGGTGGAAGCACTCACCGCGAGTGCCACTGTGGATGAAGAGTAGGCCGCAAGCCGTCCAGGCTGCGAAGGACGCCGTGGTCTGGATAGTCAAGTCGCCACTTCGGTACGCGGGTGCGGTGGTCCGTGGGGCCGTAGCCGGTACGCGCGCCTGGCGAGGCTGGGTCAAAGTAAACGACTATCGGACGGCTGCCGAGGACTCGGAGAAGCTTGCCGACAAGTTCACGGAGATTCGTGAACTGACGCTGTTCCGCTGGAAGGTCACTGGTGCCGTCGTTGCCATAGTGGCGTTGGCGGTCGCCGTTGTGGATCTCCTGTACGGACACGATCCACTGTGGATCGGCGGGGCTGTCGCATCACTGGCGCTGGCGATTCTGGGACGCCGCAAGGATGGCAGTCCGGGACGGAAGCCCGCGCTTGCCGGTCCGCGCACGCTGACGTGGACGATGGATCCGCAAGTTCTTGTGGATGCGTTCCGCGACGCGAAGCTGATCGGAAAGGACGAGACACTTCGCTTGGTGGAACGAGCAACGCGTGTGGGCGACGGTTGGGCGGTCACCGTGGACCTGCCGGCGACGCGGAAGGCCGCGGATGTCGTGAAGAATCGGGATGCGTTGGCTTCAGCCCTGGCAGTCGACGAAGTTCAGCTCATCGTGGAGCGCGTGCGCGGAAACGGTGGGCATGCCGGCCGGATCTCGATGTGGGTCGCCGATGAGGACCCGTACGTTCGTGCGCCTCTTCAGACGCCGCTGCTCGGCGTTACGCGCTGGGATGCTTGGCGGCCTGTCCCATTCGGACGTGACGCGCGAGATCGGTGGATCGATCTGCCGCTCGTGTGGACGTCGCTTCTGATCGGCGCTATTCCCAGGCAGGGTAAGACGTTCGCTGCCCGGCTCGCTGCTAGTGGACTTGTCCTGGACGCTTGGGTGCGGCTGTACGTGGCGGACTTCAAGGCTGGGAAAGATTGGGTCGCCGCCGGGCGAGTTGCGCACCGCTTTATGGCTGGTGACGAGCCTGAACACGTCTTGGCCCTCATTGATTGGCTGGCCGAATTGGTTGCCGAAGTCCAGGGCAGGTTCCGGCGTATGCGGGATCTGGACGACTTGGTGTGCCCGGAATCGAAGGTGACGCCGGAGATGTCACGGGACAAGGCGCTGAACATGCCGATAACGGCGATCTTCATCGACGAGGTTCAGGTGCCGCTCGAAGATCGCACTCCTGTTGAGGTACAAGGAAAGAGGCTTGCGGCAGGCGAGTACATCGGCGAGTTGTTGACGTGGCTGGCCAAGAAGGGGCCAGCGGCCGGGATCGTGCTCGTACTCGCCACTCAACGCCCCGACTCCAAGACCATCCCATCCGGGCTCCGGGCGGTGCTCGGATCACGGTTCGCCCTTCGGGTGATGGACTGGCGTGACTCAAACATCGTGCTCGGCGAGCAGATGAACACCCGCGGGTTCGACTCGTCTCGCCTTCTGCCGTCGCACAAGGGCGTGGGCATCCTCAGGCCGGACGGTGACACGGCGGCTGGGGCGGATGTGTTGGCGATGACGGTCCGCACGTACTACATGCCGAACGAGGACTGGCAGACCATCTGTCAGCAGGGGCGCGCTCTGCGGGAGGCGGCTGGAACGCTGACAGGGCATGCGGCCGGTCAGGACGGTATGCCAACACTCGATCACGCTGCCGTTGCACACGCTCTGGGCGCGGGGGTTGTAACAAGCCCATCGATGCCTGAGTTACCAGAACCGCTCTCTGCGCTCGTCGAGTATCTGGGAGTCGACCTCGGACCTGAGGGGCGGCAGTTCGTCCCCACGGCCGAGTTAGTGGAGGCGCTCGGCATCGAACGCAGGATGTTCTCGCAGCAGATGACCGAAGCAGGATGTCGGCCGACGCGAGACCGTGTGACCAGCGAGGACGGTGAGACCCGGCAGGTTCGGGGCTACCTGACCGCTGATATCCGCCGTGCTGTCGAGCAAGCTGGTCATGGCGATGTATACGCTGCCACGGGTGCCCAGCGATGAGCGCAAACCAGAACAACCAGCCTTGTCGGGTTATCCTACCTGCAGGATTGCCTGAGCTGACGCCTGCGGCGGCACGCGCCTTGCTGGCGGTTCTCATCGACCTGACTGAGGTGCCGGTCCTTGATGGACCAGGAAGGGAGGCGACCGATGACCGCTGAAATCAGCGACCCATGGTCGAAATTGGACGAGATCCTGGGCCTTGAGGTAGCCGAGCCCGTGGACGACGGGATCGGCGAGTTGGCGGTCTACGGTCGCTGCTCTACTGAAGACAACCAGGACCCGGAGACCTCGCGAGGCTGGCAGATCGGGAACGCGCGCAAGTTCGTCGAGCCGCTGGGCGGCCGGATCGTGGCCGAGTACTTCGACGTGGGCCAGTCGCGGTCAGTGCCGTGGGAGCGGAGGACCGAAGCGTCGCGTCTGCTCGCCGAGCTGAAGAATCCTCGCCGGACGTGGAACGCCCTGGTCGTCGGTGAGGGGACCCGTTGTTGGTTCGGCAACCAGTTCTCGCTGATCGCTCCGCGGTTCGCCGCGTACGGCGTGGACTTGTGGGTGCCGGAGCTCGGCGGGCGGTTCGACCCGCGGAATCCGTCGCACAAGATGTTGATGAGCGTGCTCGGTGGCATGAGTGAGTCGGAGCGGCAGCACGTTCAGGCGCGCGTCCGGGCGGCGATGGACGCGCAGGTCGTTAACGAGGGACGGCACCAGGGAGGCCGTGCACCGTACGGGTACGTGGTCGTAGATGGCGGGCCACATCCGAACCCGAGGAAGGCAGCGGAGGGGTTCCGGCTGCGCCTGCTCGCGATCGACGAGCCCGGCGCCGAGGTGGTTCGTCGCATCTTCGCCGAGTATCTCGACGGAAGCGGTGATCGCGCGATCGCGAACATGCTGAATCTCGAAGGAATCCCGTGCCCGTCGGCGAAACGGCCGGATCAGAATCAGCACCGGTTGGCGGACGGCTGGCAGGCAAGCACGGTTCGAGCGATTCTGGAGAATCCGCGGTACACCGGCTATGCGATCTTCGGTCGCTGGGCCAAGCACGAGATGCTGCTGGATCCCGACGACGTAGCAGCCGGCCACGTGGTCCGCTTCCGGCGCGCTTCTCCGGACCGCGTGGTGCGGTCGAGGAACCAGGCTCATCCGAAGATCGTGTCTGTCGAGACGTTCACGCAAGCTCAGTTGCTTCGACGCTCGAAGGCGAGCGGCGGCCTGGCGACAGCGAGGAAGGCGGAGCGAGGCGCTCGCAGCACAGCTCGGACATACCTTCTACGCGGGCTGGTCCGTTGCGGAGTCTGTCATCGGAAGATGCAAGGTGCGACCATCCGCAAGGGCGCGTACTACCGCTGCACGGCCCGGACGATGGCGCCAGGTTCAGCGATGCTCGCCGACCACCCGAAGACCGTGAACCTGCGTGAAAGCACAGTGGTCGAAGCGCTCAATGGGTGGATCGGGTGGCTGTTCGCGCCCGACAACGTCGACCAGACCGTTGCGGCGCTGCTTGACTCCGCTGGTGGGAACACTGGCGGTGCGCACGAGGCGGCTCGGCGCCGGCTGGCGGACGCGGAGGCGCGGCTTCGTCGGTTCCAGGAAGCCATCGGGGCGGGAGTCGATCCCACGGCCGTCGTCGATGCCATGAACCAGGCACACGCGGAGCGTGTTGCGGCCAAGGCCGAGCTGGACGGCGCGCCTGCGGACCGGAGAGTCACGGACGCGGAGGTCTACGCGATGATCGATTCGCTCGGGGATGTCGGAGCGATGCTCGCCGATGCGAAGCCAGCCGGGCTGGCCCGGCTCTACCAGCGGTTGAATCTGGAGTTACGCTACGAACCAAAAGAGCTGGCCATCTATGCGATGACCAGCCCCGGTGTAGATACTGCGTGTGTCCGAGGGGGGACTTGAACCCCCACGTCCGTTAAGGACACTAGCACCTCAAGCTAGCGCGTCTGCCATTCCGCCACTCGGACTTGCTGATGTGAGAAGAGTATACGTCGCCTTGGAGGCCTCAATCAGGGGGGTACGTATCGTCACGCAGACCTACATTGAGACGATGTTCGGTTACCCTCCGACAGGTTTCACGGCGTCGGATGGGCACGTATCGCCAGGTCGGAAGCCGAAAGTGCGTACTGTGACCGGCGATTACAGAGGGTGGGGAATCAAACCCCGGCACCGGGCGCTTACACGGGCGTGAAGAAGATTGGTTTCCTGTCCTTCGGCCACTGGTCGCCGAGCGCGCACTCCGAGACGCGGTCCGCCGCCGACTTCCTGCATCAGTCGATCGACCTGGCCGTCGCGGCCGAGGAGCTCGGCGTGGACGGCGCGTACTTCCGGGTGCACCACTTCGCGCGGCAGGCGGGCAGCCCGTTCCCATTGCTCTCGGCGATCGGGGCAAGGACGTCGAAGATCGAGATCGGCACCGGCGTGATCGACATGCGCTACGAGAACCCGATGTACATGGCCGAGGAGGCGGGCGCCGCCGACCTCATCTCGAGGGGCAGGCTCCAGCTCGGGGTCAGCCGAGGATCCCCGGAGCAGGTGATCGACGGCTGGCGGTACTTCGGTTACGGGCCGGAGGAGGGGCAGACCGTCGCGGACATGGCCCGGCAGCGCACCGAGGTCTTCCTCAAGCTGCTCGAGGGCGAGGGGTTCGCGCAGCCGAATCCGCGGCCGATGTTCGCCAACCCGCCGGGGCTGCTGCGGCTGGAGCCGTACTCCGAGGGGCTGCGCGAGCGGATCTGGTGGGGGTCCAGCTCGAACGCGACCGCGGTGTGGGCGGCGGAGCAGGGCATGAACCTGCAGAGTTCCACGCTCAAGGACGACGAGACGGGCGAGCCGCTGCACGTTCAGCAGCGCAAGCAGATCGAGGCCTACCGCGAAGCCTGGAAGGAGGCCGGTCACGAGCGTGAGCCGCGGGTGTCGGTCAGCCGCAGCATCTTCGCGTTGACCAACGACCTCGACCGCGCGTATTTCGGCCGTGATCGGAACTCTCGGGACCAGGTCGGCATGATCGACGAGACGACCAGGGCGATCTTTGGGCGGTCGTACGCCGCCGAGCCGGACGAGCTGGTGCGGGCGCTCAAGGAGGACGAGGCGATCGAGGCCGCGGACACCCTCTTGTTGACCATCCCGAACCAGCTCGGCGTCGACTACAACGCGCACGTGCTGGAGAGCATCCTCAAGCACGTGGCCCCGGAGCTCGGCTGGCGCTGAGAATGCGCGGTTCGGCGGTGGGTAGGGGCGGCCCCGCTCGTTACGATCGGGGCATCCCCGGCCATCGGAGGGTCCCGTGAGACTGCCCCGATCCCTGTCCTGCCTGGTCCTGGCGTTCGGCCTGGCGTTCCCGGCGACGGCGCACGCGAGCGCTCAAGCCCCGCTCGGCGGCGGGAGTGTGTTGCAGAGCAGCGCCGCGACGCGGTGCACGGCCGGGTTCGCCGCCGTCTCGGGCAAGACCGGCTACCTGATCGCGAGTTCCGCTTGCGGCAAACCCGGCGACACCATCCGCAGCGCGGGCCGGGTGGTCGGGGTGGTCGTCGGCACTCAGGTCCCGCCGACCGGCGCGATCGTCATCCGCGTGACCAATACGACCGACTGGCGCTTGGTGGGCTCGATCCCGCCCACCGGCGGCCGCACGATCACCGGTTCGGTCGAGGCCCCGGTCGGCGCGTCGGTCTGCCGGTACGGCGCGACCACCGGATGGCACTGCGGGATCATCCAGGCGAAGAACGTGTCGATCACCTTCCCCGAAGGAACGCTGACCGGCTTGACCCGCACGTCCGTCTGCGCCGAGCCGGGTGACCACGGCGGCCCGTTCGTCAGCGGGACGCAGGCGCAGGGAGTACTGGTCGGCGGCAGCGGGAACTGCTCCAGCGGCGGCACGACCTACTTCTACCCGGTCAACCGCGTCCTGTCGGCTTACGGGCTGACGCTCGTCACCGGCACCTAGAACGGCAGGACCCTCGGATACGGGGGAGGGGAGTGCCGGGTGAACGCCGGGGTGGTCGTCACCCGGGCTTCCCCGACGGCGTCGAAGATCGTCTGGTGTTCCGGCGCGAGCTTGCCGGCCTCGGAGTTCAGCGCGGCGGGCGCGTCCGGCGGCCAGTGTCCGGCGTCCAGCCGCCGCTCCAGCGTGCGCAGGGCGGTGATCTCCTCGGACGCGGTGAACACACAGTGCCCGGCGCGGTTCACGAACAGCTGCCGGAGATCGCCTCCCGGCCCGGCTCGTTCGGCGTAGGCGCGTTCGTGCGCCGCCGGCGCGGCGCCGTCCGCGACGGTGTGCATGGTCAGCACCGGGACCGGCGTGCGTCCCAGCGGTAGCCCGAAGCGCGCCAGATACCCGACCGCGGCCGGATCGGGCGTGACTCGCGGTGCCTTCGCCAGCCTGTCGAGGTCAGCGTCGAGGTCCAGTCCCGCCTCCGCGTAGGCCCGTTCCACGAGCGGCCGCTCGCCGGCCTGCGCGAGGATCCGCCGGTAATCGACGCCCACGTTCCAGCTCGGGTTGCCGCCCGCGCGCCGCTCCAGCGCGACCCTGTCCACGCCGAAAGCGCTGACGCGATAGAAGCGATCCCATACGCCCTGCCAGAAAACCTGATCGGCGACGGCCTGCGGCCGGGGCCGGGTGGCGTCGAACCAGCCGGGGATTTCGGCCAGCGCGTTCGCCAGCGCGAGCCGGGCCTGGCCTTGCGGGTTCGCGGTGGCGGACCGCACCACGTCGGTGAACCGGCCCGCGTTCGCCGCGGGATCGGCGATCCGCACCAGGTCCAGCCGCGCGTCGAGCAGCGTGTTCAGGGCGTACCCGAGATCGAGACCGGAGTTCCAGTGCGCCGCCCCGCCGGCGAGGTTGCCGCAGAAGGTCATCAAACCGGCGAACCGCCGCGGGTTCCTCTCGGCGAGCAGGGACGCGGTGATCGCTCCCACTGATTCGCCCGTCGCGATGGTCCGCCGCGGCTTACCGACCGTGCGGGAAAACCAGTCGTGCAAACGGATCTGGTCGGTCAGCGCCTCTTCGATCGACCAGCCGCGGACGGTCCGGTACTGGGACGCGGCCAGCGCGTAGCCCTGCTCCAGCAGATAGGACTCGGTCGTGGGCTGCGAGGTCAGCGCGATCCGCTCCGGCTCCGGATAGGCCAGGGAGTACATCCCGTGACTCCACAGCATGAGCGTGCCGTTCCAGTTTTCCGGCACCAGCACCAGATAGCGTGCGCCTCCGAGTTCACCCTCGTACCTGGTGACCGGCTCGGCGGCCGCGGCGCGGGGAACCAGCAGCCCCAGAAAGATCGTGAACAGGGCCAGGAGAACGAGACCACGTCGGGCCATGACGACCACCCCTGCGGCTCATCTTTCGCCGCGCGGGGTGAAGTGTCGAGATCCGGTTGGCCTAACTGAAGATGACCGAGCGCAGGAGAAGCCTGTCCGAGCCTCGTCCACCGTTCGGGCGCAAGGAAAAGTAGGAATCGCTCTTGCAGTCGTCGTCCAGGAACACCACCGCGGTCGAGTCGGTGTTGTTGCGCGGGCGGAAAGCGTCGACGTCCCAGTCGGCTATTTCGGGTATCTCTATGCATTCGCCGCTTGGCGGGTCGACCAGGGTGCCGACCTGGAGCTCTTCGTCTTCGTCGTAGTAGCGGTAGGTGAATTCGCCTTCGGCCGCGGACGCGGTCGCGGGGATCGTGAAGCACAGGGCGACGGCGGAGGCCATGGCGAGGAAAGCGGTACGTGTACGCATGGGAACGACGTTAGGACGAAGATCGACATCTCCGGTAGGTCTCGCGGCCGGATCCACTCTTGGAGGTGGACCGAAGTCCGGCCGGTGATCGATAGTGAGGACATGTACACCGGCAACCCCGACGTCCCCGGCGACGTGTTCGCGGACGTTCTCGCCCAGATCGACGACTTCGTCCGCACCCGCGTGATGCCTCGCGAGCTGGAGATCATGAGCACGGACGCCATCCCGGCCGATCTGCGGGCGCAGGCCGCGGAGATGGGGCTGTTCGGGTACGCGATCCCGCAGGAGTGGGGCGGGCTCGGCCTCGATCTGGTGCAGGACGTCGAGGTGGCGATGACGCTGGGTTACACGTCCTTGGCGTTGCGGTCGATGTTCGGGACGAACAACGGGATCGCCGGACAGGTGCTCGTCGGGTTCGGCACGGACGAACAGCGGGCGCGGTGGCTGCCGGGTATCGCGTCGGGTGAGGTCGTCGCGTCGTTCGCGCTCACCGAGCCGGGTGCCGGCTCCAATCCGGCCGGTCTGCGGACCAGCGCGAAGCCGGACGGCGACGGCTGGGTGATCGACGGCGGCAAGCAGTTCATCACCAACGCCACCGAGGCCGGGCTGTTCGTGGTCTTCGCGCGTATCGACACCGGGATCGCGGTGTTCCTGGTGCCCGCGGACGCGCCGGGCATCACGGTCGGGGCGAAGGACGCCAAGATGGGGCAGGAGGGTTCGCGTACCGCGGACGTGACGTTCTCGCAGGTCCGTGTCGGGCCGGAGGCGCTGGTCGGCGGGGACGGGGAGGTCGGGTACAAGGCGGCGATGACGTCGCTGGCGCGCGGGCGGATCCACATGGCGGGCCTGGCGGTCGGTACGGCGCAACGGGCGCTCGACGAGTCGGTCGCCTACGCCGCGACCGCGACCCAGGGCGGGACGCCGATCGGGGATTTCCAGCTGGTGCAGGCGATGCTCGCCGATCAGCAGACCGGTGTGCTCGCTGGCCGGGCGTTCGCCCGTGAGGCGGCTCGGGCGTACGTGACGGGGGAGGACCGGCGGATCGCGCCGTCGGCGGCGAAACTGTTCTGCACCGAAATGGCCGGGAAGGTCGCCGACCTCGCGGTACAGGTGCACGGCGGCAGTGGCTACATGCGCGAGGTCGCGGTCGAGCGCATCTACCGTGACGTCCGGTTGATGCGGCTGTACGAGGGCACCAGTGAGATCCAGCGGCTGATCATCGGCGGTGGCCTGGTGCGGGCCGAGAAGAAGAAAGCATGACCCGGCCGCTCGAAGGGGTCACGGTCGTCGCCATCGAACAAGCTGTCGCCGCCCCGCTGGCGACCCGCAACCTCGCCGATCTCGGCGCGCGCGTGATCAAGGTCGAACGCGTCGACGGCGGGGATTTCGCCCGCGCCTACGACCACGCCGTACACGGAAGCGGCGCGCATTTCGTCTGGCTCAACCGGGGCAAGGAGTCGCTCGCCGTCGACCTCAAGTCCGCCGAGGGCCGTGACGTCGTCCGGCGGCTGGTCGCGAAGGCCGACGTGTTCGTGCAGAACCTCGCTCCGGGAGCGGCGGAGCGGCTCGGTTTCGGTGACCTGCGGGCGGATCACCCGGAGCTGGTCGTGGTGAACCTGTCCGGCTTCGGCTCGGGCGGGCCGATGGAGCAGCGCAAGGCCTACGACATGCTGATCCAGGCCGAGGCCGGGCTCATCGCGATCACCGGCACTCCCGAAGCCCCGGCGAAGACCGGGATCCCGACCGCCGACATCGCCTCCGGCATGTACTGCGCGCAGGCGGTGCTGGCGGCGTTGCTGCGCCGCTGGCGCACCGGCGAGGGCGCGACGATCGAGGTCTCGATGCTGGAAGCCACCGTCGAATGGATGGGGTACGCGCTCAACACCCGGATGTACGCCGGAACCGAGCCGGAGCGGATGGGACTGAGCCACAGTTCGATCGCGCCGTACGACGCCTTTCCCACGCGCGACGGCCAGATGCTGATCGGCGTCCAGAACGACACCGGCTGGCGCACCCTCGTCACCGATGTCCTCGACGCGCCCGAACTCGCCGACGACTCGCGCTTCACCACGAACGTGCAGCGCGTGGCCCATCGCGAGGAATGCGACGCCGCCGTCGCGGCCCGGACATCGCTGTGGTCCAACAGCGAACTTGACGAAAAGCTCGCGGCGGCCGGGGTTCCCGCCGCCCAGCTCAAGGACGTCGGCCAGGTCGCCGATCATCCGCAGCTGCGGGCGCGCGATCGCTGGCGCGAGGTCGGCACCGAATTCGCCAGGGTCGACGCTTTGCTGCCGCCGGTGACCTTCGACGATTTCGAGGCGTGCATGGGCGACGTCCCGGCATTGGGAAAGCACACGCGTGCGTTGCTCGTCGAGTCCGGAGTGGACGCCGACGACTACCTTCGCCGGGGCATCGCCCGCTGAATTGCGGGAGCGACTGGAGGAACTCCAGGTTTACGCTCGAGATCATGCGATTCGCCATCAAGACTTCGCCGCAGGACACCGTCTGGTCCGACATGCTCGCCGTCTGGCAGGCCGCCGACGAGATCGAACTCTTCGAATCCGGCTGGACCTTCGATCACTTCTATCCCATTTTCTCGGATTCGACCGGTCCGTGCCTGGAAGGGTGGGTGACGCTCACCGCGCTCGCGCAGGCCACGAAACGGCTCCGGCTGGGCACGCTGGTCAGCGGGATCCACTACCGTCACCCCGCGCTTCTCGCGAACATGGCCGCGACGCTGGACATCGTTTCCGGCGGACGGCTGGAGATCGGCGTCGGCGCGGGCTGGAACGAGGAGGAATCCGGCGCGTACGGCATGGAACTGGGCACCATCAAGGAACGCAGTGACCGGTTCGAGGAGGCCTGCGAGGTCCTCGTCGGCCTGCTGACCCAGGAGACCACCACGTTCCAGGGCGAGCACTACCAGCTGACCGACGCCCGCTGTGAACCGAAGGGCGTGCAGAAGCCGCATCCCCCGATCTGCATCGGCGGCAGCGGCGAGAAGCGGACCCTGCGCACGGCCGCGAAGTACGCCCAGCACTGGAACTTCGTCGGCGGCACGCCGGAGGAGTTCGCGCACAAGCGCGAGGTGTTGCACCGGCACTGCGCGGACATCGGGCGGGATCCGAAGGAGATCACCTTGTCCTCGCACGTCCGTCTCGGCACGGACGGGGACTTCGCCAAGGTCGCCGCGGACGCCGAAGCCCTCGGTGAAGCGGGCCTCGACCTGGCGATCATCTACCTGCCGCCGCCGCACACCCCGGCCGTGCTGGAGCCGCTGGCGAAGGTTCTCGAACCGCTGCGCTGAGGTCTCGAAGACCGGCCGGGGAGCGACCGCCCGTTGCGGAACCGGCCGGTCTCGCTATACGGTGACAGAACTAGAACAGGTTACAGTTCTGCACGGTGGGCGGACCGAGGAGCGGACATGGCGAACAGGGCTGCGCGCGGCGACGAGGCCGACTACGTGGTCGTCGGATCGGGCAGCTCGGGAGCCGCGATCGCGGGGCGGCTGGCGGAGTCCGGTGCCAGCGTGATCGTGCTCGAGGCGGGTAAGAGCGACGACAAGCTGCTCGTCAGGAAGCCGGGGCTGGTCGGCCCGATGCACGCGGTGCCCCAGCTCAAGAAACCGTTCGACTGGGGCTACTACTCGGTGCCGCAGAAACACGTTCTCGATCGCCGGATGCCGGTGCCGCGCGGCAAGGTGGTCGGCGGTTCCAGCTCCATCAACGGCATGGTCTACGTCCGCGGCAACCGCGCCAACTTCGATTCCTGGGCCGCCGAGGGCAACAAGGGCTGGGACGCCGACAGTGTCAACGCCGCGTACAAGCGGATGGAGGACTTCGAGGACGGCGAGACCGAGTTCCGAGGCGCGGGCGGGCCGATCCGGGTCACCCGCAACAAGACCCCGCAGGAGGGCACGCTCCAGTTCCTCCAGGCGACCGCCGAGGCGATCGGCTGCGAGATCCTCGACGACTACAACGCCGGGTCGCAAGAGGGCGTCAGCCGGATGCAGCAGAACGCCGCCGACGGCCTGCGCTACAGCGCCTCGCGCGGCTATATCCACCACCTCGCGCCGGCCACACTGGAGGTCCAGTCCGGCGTGCTGGCGAAGAAGGTGGTCATCGAGAACGGCCGCGCGGTCGGCGTCGAGGTCGTCGACGCGAACGGGGGACAGCGAATCGTCCGTGCGGGCAAGGAGGTCATCCTCTCGGCGGGTTTCATCGGATCCGCGCAGCTGCTGATGCTGTCCGGGATCGGCCACGCCGAGCACCTCAAGGAGCACGGCATCGACGTCGTCGCGGATCTGCCGGTGGGCGACAACCTGCACGACCACATGTTCCACGCGCTGACCTTCCGCGCGTCGTCGAGCAAGAACAGGGGCACGCCGCCGTACTTCGCGCGCGGCCTCGTCAGCGAACTGATGCGGCCCGGGACGACGTTCCTGGCGAACTCGGTCTTCGAGGCGGTCGCCTTCCTCAAGACCTCTCAGGCCGCCGAGGTGCCCGACCTCCAGCTGCACCTCCTGCCGTGGGCGTACGTGACGCCCAACCAGGACGCGCCGATCCGGCACGACGTCGACAAACGGCCCGCGCTCACCGTCTTGACCACGCTGATCTACCCGAAGAGCCGCGGCACGCTGCGCCTCGCTTCGGCCGATCCCACGGCGGCGCCGCTGATCGATCCGCAGTACCTGTCCGATCCGGCCGATCTCGAACTGCTCGGCGAGGGCTCGGAAATGGTGCGCGAGATCTTCGCGTCGAAGGCGTTCAACGGCTCGATCAAGGAAGAACTCCACCCGGGCAAGGCATTGCAGGGCCAGGAGCTACGCGATGCGATCCTGAACCGCGCGACGTCGGTCTACCACGGCGTCGGCACCTGCCGGATGGGCGTCGACGAACTCGCCGTCGTCAGCCCTGACCTGAAGGTCCGCGGCGTCGACGGCCTGCGGGTCTGCGACGCCTCGATCATGCCGTCGATCACCGGCGGCAACACCAACGCGCCCGCCATCATGATCGGCGAGATGGGCGCGCAGCTCGTTCTCCAGGACAACTGACGGAAAGAGGGCCATGACCGTCACACCGCTCGCGCTCACCCGACCGGCGTCGGTGACCGACGCGTTCCTCCAACGGCTCGTCGCACGCGTGCCGGGCTCGTCCGGCTTGACCTGGAAACTCACCGAGGTCTACACCGGCGACGTGCTCGTCGAGCTGCCCCAGTCGACTCCCGCCGACATCGAGCAGGCGTTCACCACCGCGCGCTCCGCGCAGGAGAAATGGGCCGCCACCCCGCTCAAGCAGCGCCTGGAGGTGTTCAAACGGGCGCATACGCTCTTCGTCGACAACGCACCGGCCGTCACCGACCTCATCCAGGTCGAGAGCGGCAAGAACCGGCGGATGGCGATCGAGGAGACCTGCGATCCGGCGATGGTGATGAGCCATTACCTCACGCGGGCCGCCAAACTGCTGGCACCGACCAAACGGGGCGGGCCCGTGCCGTTCCTGACGACGTCGACCGAAGTCAGGCAGCCCAAGGGCGTGGTCGGGATCATCGCGCCGTGGAACTTCCCGTTCGCCACCGGCATTTCCGACGCCGTCCCGGCGTTGATGGCCGGCAACGCGGTGGTGCTGAAACCCGACAACAAGACCGCGCTCTCCCCGCTCTACGGCGTCGAGCTGCTGGAGAAGGCGGGACTGCCGAAGGGGTTGTTCCAGGTCGTGTGCGGCGAGGGCCCGGACGTCGGCCCGACGCTCATCGACCAGGCGAACTACGTGATGTTCACCGGTTCCACCGCCACCGGCCGGGTGATCGGCGAACGGGCGGGCCGCAACCTCATCGGCTGCTGTCTCGAACTCGGCGGTAAGAACCCGATGATCGTCGTCGAAGACGCAGACCTCGCCGAGACCGTGCAGGGCGCCATCTTCGGCGCTTTCGGCAACACCGGGCAGATCTGCATGCACATCGAGCGGATCTACCTGCCGGAGTCCCGTTACGACGAGTTCAAGAACGCGTACGTGGCCAAGACCAAGTCGCTCGACGTCCGCGCCGCCTATGACTTCGGACCGGACATGGGCTCGCTCGTCTCCGTCGACCACATGAGCCGGGTCAAGTCCCATGTGGACGACGCCGTCGCCAAGGGTGCGACCGTCCTTTGTGGAGGAAAGCCGCGGCCCGATCTCGGCCCGGCGTTCTTCGAACCGACGATCCTCGAAGGCGTCACGAAGGACATGCTCTGCGGTGTCACCGAAACGTTCGGACCCGTTGTCGCACTGCACAAGTACCGCACGGTCGACGAGGCCGTCGCGCTGGCCAACGACACCGAGTACGGCCTCAACGCCTCGGTCTGGGGCGCCGACGTCGGCGCCGCGCGCGCCGTGGCCGCGCGGATCGAGTCCGGCAACGTCAACATCAACGACATCCTGGCCACCGCGTACGCCTCGAAGGGGACGCCGTCCGGCGGGGTCAAGAATTCGGGCGTCGGTGCCCGCCACGGGGACCAGGGTCTGCTCAAGTACACCGACGTCAAGAACGTGGCGGTGCTCAAGAAGCAGGTGATGGGTCCCCGCGGCGGCCAGACCTACGAGAAGTACGTCGAAGGGATGCTGTCCGGGCTGAAACTCATGCGGCGGCTGCGCATCCGCTAAACCTCGTCGGTGTGCTGTGGCGCGGCCAGCACGCAGACGATGCTCAGCACGCACATGCCGATCAGCAGGCCGATCGCCGGCCAGATACTGCCGGTCGCCTGGAACAGCAGCGTCGAAACCAGCGGTGAGAGGCCGCCGAAGAGCGCGCCCGCCAGCTGGTAGGACAGCGAGATGCTGGTGTAGCGCGCCCGCGGCCGGAACATCTGCGACAGGACGGCGGCGATCGGGCTGTAGGTCGCCGTCATCGCCAGGCGCATCGCCACGAACGCCGCGATGATCAGCGCCGCGTTCTTGGTCGAGAGCACCAGGAACTGCGGAGCCGCGAGCACGGCGACACCGGCGAGGCCGATCACGACCACCCGCACGCGGCCGAAGCGATCACCGAGCCAGGCCGCGCCGAAGCTGACGACCAGTTCGACGAACGCGGCGATGGTGAGCGCGTTGAGCACGAGCGATTCGGAGACGCCGACGGCCGGATCGGTCGCGTACGCCGTCGCGAAGGTGGTGACCAGGTAATAGCCGCCGACCGCGACGGGCAGCACGCAGATGCCCAGCAGGATCGGCTTCCAGTTCGTCCGGACGGCGTACAGGATGGGCACGCCGGTTTCTTCGACGGTCTCCTCGAAGACCGGGGACTCTTCGACCTTCAGCCGCACGATGAGGCCGACGCCGATGAGCAGCACCGACGCGAAGAACGGGATCCGCCAGCCCCACGTGGTGAGCCATTCGGTGCCGCCGGTGCTCAGGAGACTGAACAGACCGGTGGCCAGCAGCGCGCCCGCGGGGTTCCCCGCCTGCGCGAACGCGCCGTAGAAGGTCTTCTTGTCCGGTGGCGCGTGTTCGACGGCCATGAGCACGGCGCCGCCCCACTCGCCGCCGACGGCGAGCCCTTGGACGAACCTGAGCACCACCAGCAGGATGGGCGCCCACGTGCCGATCTGCGCGTAGCCGGGCAGGCAGCCGACGAGGAAGGTCGCCGCGCCCATCATGGTCAGGGTCACCACGAGCGCGGTCTTGCGGCCGACCCGGTCACCGACGTGCCCGAACACGATGCCGCCGAGCGGCCGCGCGAAGAAGCCGACGGCGTAGGTCGCGAAGGCCGCCGCGACGCCGGTCAGCCGGTCGCCCGTTTCGGGAAAGAACACGGTGCCGAAGACCAGGCTCGCCGCCGTGGCGTAGATGTAGAAGTCGTACCACTCGATCGTGGTGCCGACGAAGGCCGCGAGCCCGGCCCGGCGGGCCCGGCGGAGCGAGTGGGTGTCGGTCTGGACTGTCATCGGGCCACCTCGCCGTCGATCCAGGTTTCGAGCACGCGGATACCGGCGATCCGATCCGGCTCGCAGGTGAGGGGATTCTCGCCGAGCAGCACGAAATCGGCGCGTTTGCCGGGGGTGATCGAGCCGAGGTCGCGTTCACGGCCGAGCACCCTGGCGCCGGCGATCGTGTGGGCGGCGACGGCCGACCGGACGTCGATCAGCAGTTCGTCGCCGCCGAGCCGGTGACCGCGGCGGGTCGTCCTGGTCACCGCGGTCTGGATGGCTTCGAGCGGGTTCGGCTCCGCGACCGGGGCGTCCGAGCTCAGCGTGACCGGGACGCCCGCCGCCTGGAACTCCCCGAGAGGGTTGAACCGCTCGCCCGGGGTGCCGACGGCATCGGTGACGCCTTCGCCCCAGTTGTAGTAGTGCTGCGGCTGGTTGACCGGGTGGACGCCGAGCGCGGCCATCCGCTCGATCTGCTTCGGCGACGGCAGCCCGCAATGCTCAATGCGGTGCCGGGCGTCGGGCCGGGGATTCCGATGCTGCGCGTCCTCGATGGCGTCGAGCACCATGGCGATCGCGTCGGGGGACTGGGCGTGGGTCGCGGTCTGGAGCCCGGCTTCGTGAGCCTTGTCGATGAGTGCGGAGTAGTCCTTCGGGTCGTGGTAGAGCTGCCCGGTGCGGCACGGATCGCCGACGTAGCCGTCCGGGAAGTACGCGGTCCAGCCGCCGAGCGTGCCGTCGGCGTAGAACTTGATCCCCGCGAACGCGAGGCGCGTGGTGCCGAAAGCGCCGTGCAGCCCCATTTCCAGGGCCTGGTCCAGCAGATGCGACAGCAAGTACATGTGGACGCGGGTCTTGAGCCGCCCGGCTTCGTCCAGCCGCAGGTACATGTCGAACTCGCGGCGCGTCACCTGGGCGTCGCCGATCGCGGTCACCCCCGCGGCGAGGAACTTCTCCTGCGCGGCGGCCAGCTGCCGCGCGTGTTCCTCCGGCTCGTCCTCGAGGTGGAAGTTCGGCCCGTGATGCCCGACCTTCACCCCCGTGACGCCGGTGAGGATGTTGCACGCCGCGTCCGACAGCTCCCCGGTGAGCTCGCCGTGCTCGTCCCGGAAGAACACCCCGCCGTCGGGATCCGGGGTGTCGCGGGTGACGCCGTTGCGCCGCAACGTGAAGCTGTTGACCACGCCGCCGTGGCCGCTCGCGTTCATGAGGTAGACCTCGCGGTCTTCGGCGACCGCGTCGAGTTCTTCCTTGCGCGGATGGCGTTTCTCGGCCAGGTTGCGGTGTTCGTAGCCGTAACCGCGGACGGGCCTGGCCGCCGGGGTGTTCTCGGCCGCCTCACGAAGCAGCGCGACGATCTCGGGAATGGTCGACGCGCGCTCGGGACCGCAGTCGACCCAGGTCATCATCTGCCCGTACATCAAGGGATGCGCGTGCGGATCGACGAAGCCCGGGAGGAGCGTGCCCGGCAGACGTCGCACGTCCGGCTCGGGGTGGCCGAGACTCGCCGCACGGGCGCGGCACTCGTCCACCGAGCCGACCGCGGCGATCTCCTCGCCGAACACGAGCACCGCTTCGGCGCCTTCCGTGGCGTCGTCGACGGTCACCAGCTCGTCGGGATGCAGGATCGTCGCTCTCGCGTCGAGGACTGAACGATCGAGGGGCAGCAGACGCATCGCGCGGACTCCAGGGGTTCGACGGTGAAGTGGGGCGAAGGTAAGCGACGAAAACCCAGAGCGCAATCAGATCGGTCGTGTACGGACGGTGTTCACGATCGATATGGCGGCAATCATAGACAGAACGTGCAATCTCTGCTGTTCTAAGGGTATTCCCGTCGGTGATATGGTTCGGCACGCCGTCGGAAATTCAGCAGAGGAGAACCGCCGTGGACGACGCGTTGGTCGCGGCTTTGCGCGCGGACGGCCGGATGAGCGTGGCCGATCTGGCTCACCGCATCGGGGCGTCACGGTCGGCCGTATCAGCGCGGCTGGAGCAGCTGAAGGCCGACGGTTCGCTCAACGTGGTCGCGGCGGTCCATCCCGAGTTCCTCGGCCTGACCGCGTACGCGCATCTCGCGATCCGCACCTCGGGCCGCTCGCAGGCGACGACGGACGCCATCGCGGCGCTACCGGCCGCGGCGTTCGTCTCCGCGGTGAGCGGGGAGTACCAGACCGTCGCCGAGCTGCGCCTGCCCGATTCGCCGGAGCTGTACCGCACGGTGGCGGACATCCGCGGCCTGCCGGAGGTGGAGCAGGTCAACACGCTCGTCTACGTGGACGTGGTCAAGGGCCTGTTCATGCCCGGCCGTCCGCTGCCGCCCTGGCTCCGGCTCGACGACCGCGACCTCGCGATCATGCTGCGGTTGCAGGCCGACGGCAGGGAAAGTTACGCGAGCATCGCCGGGCACGTCGGGCTTTCGCCGTCGGCCACCCGCACCCGCGTGCGTTTCCTCCTGGAACACGACGTCATCCGGATCGCGCCGGTGCTCAGCCGCGCCCGCCCGGACGCCGGTCTGGTCTGCGGGATCGGCCTCAACGTGCGGGGCGCCGGTGACTCGGTGACCGCGGCGCTCGCCGCGCGCGACGACACCGAGTTCCTGGCCAGGACCATCGGCCGGTTCGACGTCGTCGCCACCATCGCGGCGCAGTCCGCCCGTGACCTCGACCGGGCGCTCGAAGCGATCAGTGGCAGGCCCGACGTCGTGACCGCGGAGACGTGGGTGCACCTCCGCATCGCCAAGGAACGCTACGAGTGGCCGTTGCCGACCGCGGAAGAACTCGCGCGGCGCTAGCCGTTGTCCAGCAAGGTTTTCCGGATCTCGGTCTTGAGCACCTTGCCGATCTTGGACCGGGGGAGATCCGGCCAAAGCAGGATCTCCTTGGGGGTCTTGATACCGCCCAGCCGTTCCTTGACCGCGGCGCGGAGTTCTCGCGCCGCCACGGTCTTCCCGGTGTGGAGCTGGACGACGGCGGTGATCTGCTCGCCCCATTTCTCGTGCGGCAGCCCGATGACGGCGCAGTCCCGCACCGCTTCGTGGGCCATGAGCGCCTGCTCGACCTCGGCCGAATAGACGTTGAAGCCGCCGGTGATGATCATGTCCTTGGCGCGGTCGACGATGTAGAGATAGTGGTCGTCGTCGAGATACCCGATGTCGCCGGTGTGATGCCAGCCGTGCGCGCTCGCTTCCGCCGTGGCGTCCGGATTCTTGTAGTAGCCGAGCATCACGAGAGAACCGCGGACGACGATCTCGCCGCGTTCGCCGGGCGGGAGCAGCTCGCCCGTCCCGGACATGATCGCGACCTGGGTGAGCGGGGTGGGCCTGCCCGCCGAGGTGAACCGTTCGAGGGCGAGCGAGCCGTCAGGATGGACGTGGTCGGCGGGGGAGAGCGTGGAGATCATCATGGGCGCCTCGCTCTGGCCGAACAACTGGCCGAAGACGGGACCGATCCGGGTGATCGCTTCGGCGAGTTTCGTGGCCGACATCGGTGCGGCGCCGTACCAAAGGCATTGCAGTGACGAAAGATCGGCGCCGTCCAGCGCCGGATTGTCGAGCAGGAGATAGATCAGCGTCGGCGGCAGGAAGGTGTGCGTGATGTGGCGGCTTTCGATCAGCGCGAGGAATTCGCCGAGGTCCGGCGACGGCATCACGACGATCTCGCCGCCGAGCGTCAGGACCGGGAAACAGAGCACGCCGGCCGCGTGCGTCAGCGGGGCGAGCGCCAGGTAACGCGGCCGCCCGGTGAACGGATAGCTCATCAGAGTGAGCGCCGACATCGTCTCGACGTTGGTGCCGCTGAGCATCACCGCCTTGGGCCGTCCGGTGGTGCCGCCGGTGCCGACGAGCAGGACCAGGTCGTCCGGTGGGCTCTCTTCCCAGGGCTCGGCGTCGTCGAGCCAGTCGGAAAACGTTACCGCGCCGGGCATCGAACCGTCGAGGCAGACCACTGTGGACAGTTTCGGCAGGTCGGGGAGCATCCGGGAGACGAGCGGTGCGAAGGACTCCTGCACCAGAAGGCAGGTGCAGTCGAACAGGTCGAGCAGCTCCCTGTTCTCGGCGGCCTCGTTGCGCGGATTGACCGGGCACCACACTGCGCCTGCCCGGCTGATACCGAAGACGCAGGCGAACGACAGGGGATCGTTCCCGGACAGGATCGCCACCTTGTCGCCGGGCTTGACACCGGAGCGGGCCAGCGCCCGCCCCACCCGCCACGAGAGTTCCCGCACGTCGGCGTAGCTGAGGGACGTGTCGCCCATCGTGAGGCAGGGCGCCGCCGGATCGAGTGAAGCGCCCTTGTCGAGGTAGTCGGTCAGTCGCACGCGCTCGTCCTCCCGGGTCAGTCGTGGACGGTCAGGACCGGCTTCGAAACCAGCCCGAAGCTTCGTAGCACGCCGAGCAGTTCGCGGTGACCGAAAGCCTGGCACCCGGACGCGAAACCGACCCGCTTGGGCGGCTGTTGCAGCAGCGAGTAAGCGCCGTAAGCCTGCATCAGCCCGGTCTGCTTGTAATTGCACGTGCCGTGGATGACGCAGTGCGCGCGGCCCAGCGGTCCCGACGCGTGCACCGAGTCGAGCGACGTGTTGAGCCGCTGGTTCTCCCGCGGCGGCATCTCGTCGCGCACCGCCGCGGCCTGCTCGGCCAGCACGCGCATCTTTTCCTCCAGTGGCAGGTCTTTTACCTGTTCCAGCACGGCAGCGACGATCTGCGGCACACCCTGCATCAGCGCGCGGTCGAAGACGCCGCCGACGGCCTTGACGTTGGCCACCCGGGCGTCGTTCTTGAACCAGACCGGATGCGACGTACCGCCCCAGGGCAGGGCCAGCCCGGTCTCGTGGTGGCCGGGCACGGTGACGTCCTGCAGGCCGCCGTCCGCGGGCCAGGGCAGGTACTCGTTCTGTTCGAGGTAGTACGCGGCCGAGAGCGCGGCGTTGACGAGGATGGTCTTCGTGGAAGCGACCGTGGGATAACCCTTCCAGAACACCAGGATGTCCAAAGTGTCCAGTCCCGGGGTCTCCAGGCAGAGGTTCGCCGCGATCTCGCCGGTGGTGTACATCTGCGCGATACCGGGGGAGAGCAGGAGGCCCTGCTCCGCCATCCGCGCGCCGTAGCGCTCCTCGGCGGAGATCAGCCAGTCCTGTTCGCCGGTGGTGTCGAGGTAATGCGTTCCGGTGCGCAGGCACGCTTCGACGACCTCGTGGCCGTACTCGCTGAACGGGCCGACGGTGTTGCAGACGACCTTGGCGTCGCGGAACAGTTCGGTGAGCGCTTCGACGTCGTGCGAGACCTCGACGACCTCGTGGTCGATGGTGTCGAGACCGGGAACGTGGTCGATCGCCTCCTGGATGCGGGCCTTGTCCCGGCCGGCGGCGATGAACGGGACGTTGTACTCGCGCAGGTACTCGCAGATCAGCCGTCCGGTGTAGCCGGAGGCGCCGTAGACCACGACGGGTTTGGGGCTGCTCATGGTGATTCCTTTCGGGTCGGTGCTGGTCACATGCCCATTCCGCCGTCGACCGGGAGCCCGGCGCCGGTGATGAAGCGGGCGGCGTCGGAAGCGAGGAACACGACGGCGTCGGCCATGTCCGCGACCTCGCCGAGCCGTCCGGCCGGGGTCTGCCCGATGACGGCGCCGATGGCCTCTTCGACACTGGGGAACAGGCCGACCTCGACGACGTCCTGCGCGAGCTGGTTGCCCATCTGAGTGGGGACGAGGCCGGGGTAGACGCAGTTGACGCGGACGCCGTAGCCGAGCTTCCCGGCCTCCATCGCGGCGACCCTGGTCAGCCGGTCAACCGCCGATTTCGTCGCCGAATAGCCCGCGATCCCGGGGAAGGCGATGGTCGCGGCGACCGAGGCGATGTTCACGACGGCGCCACCGGTGCCCGCCGGTCCGCCGGGACGCATCGCACGGAAGGCGTGCTTCACGCCGAGCGCGGTGCCGAGCACGTTGACGTCGAGCATCTTGCGCACGTCGGCGGGGTCGAGATCGGCGACAAGGCCGGTGATCTCGACGCCGGCGTTGTTCACCACGATGTCCAGCCCGCCGAGTTCGCCGATGACCGCGGTGACCGCCTGCTCCCAGCTCTGTTCGTCGGTGACGTCGAGCCGGACGAAGCCCGCGTTGGCGCCCTTCTGCTTGATCTGATCGGCGGTGGCGCGCCCGAGATCCTCCTGGACGTCGCCGATGACCACCGAGGCGCCCGCCAGGGCCAGCGCTTCGGCCATTCCGGCTCCCAGGCCCTGCGCTCCACCCGTGACCAGGGCTTTCCGGCCCGAAAGGTCGTACGAACCCATGGACTTCTCCTCCTTGAGACGGTCCGCGGTTGCGGCGTGGGTCACATCCTGAGCCAGTTTTGGACAGTCGTCAAGATTTTCTTGGACAGTCGTCAAGAATTCGGCGACGCTAGACTGTGGGACCCGCGGCAGGCGCGGGCTCCCGGACCGGACAGGAACTCGTGGTGACCGAGACGAGCGAGCGGATCGCACGCCGGAGCGTCGACAAGTTCGCCCAGCGGCGGGCGGAACTGGCGGAGTCCGCGCTGCAGGCGTTGTCCGAGCTGGGGTACGCGAGGACGAGCCTGCGGGAGATCGCGCAGAAGTCGAACTTCTCGCACGGCGTGCTGCACTACTACTTCACCGACAAGGTGGAGCTGCTGACCTACGCGGTCCGGAAGTTCGAAGAAGTGTGCGTGACCCGCTACGACGAGGCCGTGGCCATGGCGACGTCGGCCGAAGAACTCGAACGGGGCTTCGGTGCCGCGATGGCGGACACGTTACGGGCGGACGCCGCGATGCACCGGCTGTGGTACGACCTGCGGAACCAGAGCCTTTTCGAGTCCGCGTTCCGCGCCGACGTGCTGGAGATCGACGCCCAGCGGCAGGCGATGATCTGGCGCGTCGTGGAGCGCTATGCCGAACTCGCCGACGCGGCGCCTGTCGTGACAGGGCAGGTTGCTTACGCCGCCTTCGACGGCCTGTTCCAGCAGGCGCTGCTCCACCATCTCGCCGGCGAGGAGAACGGCCTCGCCGAGGACGCCGGGTCGTTGCTCAGGCGGCTGGTCTCATAATCCGTTCGACGGGCTCCTGGACGCGGAGCCCGTCGAACAGATTCGCCTAATCGGTGGCGTCGATCGCCGCGCCGTCGTAAAGCAGTGCTCCGGTGCCGTCATAGACCCGGACCTTGAGCTGGGTCATTTCCGTTCGCGAGTCCGCCATCAGGCGCTCGAACTCCGCGCGCCCTTCGTCGGAGCCGGGTTCGTGGCTTTCCAGCCTCCCTTTCGCCTCGCGGAGGCTGGCCATGTCCACGGTTATTTCCGCCGCGAAGGTGCCGTCGACGATGTCGGCTTCGGCCACCGTGCCGTCGTTGCCGACCAGTTCCAATCGGGTCGCTTCACGGGTGAGCGCGCCCAGCAGCCAGGCGGGGCGGCCGTTGTAGGCGGGCATCCAGTGCCATACCGAATACGGACGGCGGTTTTGGTCTTGGTCTTGGGGCTGCAGGTTCAGCCACGTGCCGCGGCCGTTCTCGAGAACGCAGATGCCGGCGGATCCGTCGTCGTTGTAGGCGATGAGCGCCCCTTGTTCGGCGGTGGCCCCGATCCTGGCGCCGGGATGTCATCCCTGCTCGGGCGGTAGGGAGTCGGTCGAGCCGCGTGCCGTCTTCTCCGCGATGGTGGCGGCGAGTGCTGATTCGAGCTGTGCTGCCGGTGAAGTCACTGCGTGCTGTTCTCCTTCTCGTCGGACCATGTCCGGGTTCGTTGCCGCCTCAGAGTAAGCGCTTACTCGGGTGGTTGGGTAGTGACTTGTGATCGGCGGAGCAGAGGCAATCGTCCTGTTCCACTCTTCGGTGTTAAATGCGCCCGTTCATTGTTGCTTAAAATTACGAACACTTGTTCTATTTATTCGGGTATTATGGAGGTGTGTCCGAGACCTTTCTCCCCGAGTTGCCGCAGGAGTTGTGGCGCGCCGGCAAGCTGGAGCTTGCTCATGGCGTGCACCAGTCCTTGCTGGTGATTCGGATGGCCACTGCCGCGTTGGGGCAGTTTCTGGCGGAGATCGAGAATCGGGGCGTCAAAGACTTGTATGGGTATGGCCGTACGGATAAGTGGTTCGCCGATATGGCGGGATTGTCGGTCGGTGAAGCGCGTGCGGTGGTGAACCGGGCCATCGCGTTGAATCCGACGCGGGCACTGGACGGCAGCGAGGTTCCGGCTGTCGCACCGGCGACCGCCGCGGTCGCCGCCGAGGGCCTGGTCGGGGACGAGCGGATCGATCAGATCCTGGACATCTTGAAAAGGCTCCCTGCCGACACCTCCGCTGAGGATCGGGCGGAGGCGGAGAGGATCCTCGCCGACCTGGCCCCGACCGCTGGTCCGCGACAACTGGCGAAAGCTGAGGCGAAACTGCTGGGCTGGCTTGACCCCGACGGCAACGAACCCAAGGAGCCTGAGCCCAAGGAACCACGCCGGGAGATCACGCTGGAGCGGCGCAGGGACGGGTTCTGGAAGTTGACCGGGCTGCTGGACGACGAGACCGGTGCCCGGACCGCCGCCGCCCTGGAGGCGTATGCCCAGCCGCGGCCGGTCGACGAATTCGGCCAAGCGGATCTGCGGATGAAGTGCGAACGCATGGGCGACGCCTGGGCCGAACTCCTCGACCTAGCCATCGCCTGCCCCGACCAACCCGGAACCAGCGGCTACCGCACCCTCGTGCACGTCACCATCGGACTCGACGAACTCAAATCCGGCCTCGGCACCGCCTGCCTGGACTTCGTCGGAACGATGACCGCCCGGGAAGCCCGACTCGCAGCCTGCGACTGCCTGATGCTCCCAGTGGTAATGAGTGCCGCCGGTGAACCCTTGGATGTGGGGCGGCTCAGGCGGTTCGTCACCCCCGGCCAGAGATGGGCGTTGAACATCCGCGATGGCGGCTGTGCGTTCCCGGGATGTCATCGGAAACCGAAGAACTGCCACGCCCATCACATTCATCACTGGGTGGACGGTGGTCCGACAGATCTCCGGAACTTGGTGCTGCTGTGCGGGTTTCATCACCGGTTGATTCACCACGGCGACTGGGAAGTCCGCATGGCCACCGACGGATTACCGGAGTTCATCCCACCCCAATACCGAGACCCGCTCCGACAACCCCGCCGCAACACCCTCCACCACCGCTGAACCCCCGAAGAGCCCGCCAGCCACACCGGCGACGGGCCCTTCGCCATGCCTTCAGTTGGGAGCGCCCGGTCGTGTGGGGTGAGGGTCGCCAGGGCATCTGGAGAGTCCAGACGGTGTTTAGACCTGGTCTCAAAACTCGGCGTGTCGCTAGGTGAACCAACGGCCCGCCCCTGGCTCCGCACCGCCCGACTGAGGGCCCGGCCCAACGGACCGGAGGTCTGTCAGGGAGACTGGGGGCCAGTGCCCGCCCTCTCGACCTGGAGCCTTTTATGCCGCAAGGGACCGTCCGTTGGTTCGACGCCGAACGGGGTTTCGGCTTCCTCGCGCCCGAGGACGGCTCGCCGGACGTGTTCGTGCACGCCTCCGAGATCGTCGGGGACGGCGGCGCGAAAATGCTCCGCGAGGGTCAGGCCGTCGTGTTCGAGGTCGGCGAGAACGACCGCGGGCCCCAGGCGCTGCATGTTCGCGTCACCGCCGATGCGGCCACCGGCAGCGCCGTGGGCCTGCTCGGCACCGTCACCTGGTACGAGCCGGGCAAGGGGTACGGCTTCGCATCGCCGGACGGCGGCGGCGCCGACATCTTCGTGCACAGCTCCGCCATCGTGACCGGCGGCGTGGTCACCGAGGGGCAGCGGGTGGCCTTCCTGATCGTCGAAGGCGAGCGCGGCCCGCAGGCCGGGCACGTGATCCCACTGGGAGCAGGGGCCGGCTCACCCGCTGCGGCTGGTATCGCGGACGGTGCCGACGGCACGGTGGCCTGGTACGACGAGGACAAGGGCTTCGGCTTCATCAACCCCGACTCCGGCGCCGGGGACGTCTTCGTCCACGCCCGGGCCCTGGCCGAGGGGCTGACGTGGCTCGCGGAGGGCGACCGCGTCGCCTACGAGGTGGCTAGTGGAGACAAGGGCCCGCAGGCCCGCGACGTGCACCTGGTCCGGGGCGCCGAGCCCCAGACGGCGCCGCAGCGGTCGGCACCTGCCGCGGCCGCAGGGCCGGCGGCGCGGGACGTGCCCGTACGAGGCGGCGAGGGCGTCGTCGCGCGCTACGACGACGACCGCGGCTTCGGCTTCATCACCCCGGACGCAGGCGGCGACGATCTCTTCGCCCACGCGTCCGTGATCATGGGGTCGGAGCCGCTGCAGAAGGGTGACCGGGTCCGGTACACGGTGCGTCAGAGCGACCGGGGCCCTCAGGCCGACCGCGTCGAACGCCTCTGACGAGGCGGCTCGCCGATGGCTGATCATCCCCGTCGATGGTGCCGTCAGCAACGCGGCCGCAGCCTCTTCAGGAGATCGATCTCCCTCGTGGCGACGGGAGCCCCGTGCCGGCCCGAGGACCTGCTCCGCGCTCAGAAGCTCACCAGTCACCCACCCAACGACACAGAGCTACCCCGATCACTGGAATCCACCAGTTCCACCGCATCGACTACTACGCACACGACCGTCTCCGGGGCGGGTTCACGGTGAGTGGATGGACGACACGCGTGCGGGGATGGACGACACGCGTGACTGGACAGCCGACACCCGCCGAGAACCGCACCCCGTCTCCCACGATGGGGGAGCTGCGCAATCCCTGACCGGCCAACGTCAATTCCGAGCATGGGAAACCTCGTGAACCGCCCGTAGTTTCGGCGCTGTGCCCGATATCGAACCCTTCACCATCCACGTTCCCGACCGTGAGCTTGCCGATCTCCACGCTCGCCTGGCCCGGGTACGCCTTCCCGAAACGGAGACGGTTCCCGACGCCACCCAGGGGATCGAGCTGGCCCGGCTGACGGCGTTGCTCCAGGAATGGCGAGGACACGACTGGCGGGCGAGGGAGATCCGGTGGAACACCATTCCCCACTACCGGATCCGGATCGACGGGCTGGACATCGGGTTCTGGCACGTCCGCTCGCCCGAGCGCACGGCGCTCCCGCTGATCCTGACCCACGGCTGGCCGGGTTCGATCCTCGAATTCGAGAAGGTGATCAGGCCGCTCAGCGATCCGGTGGCCCATGGTGGTTCCGCGAGCGACGCCTTCGACGTGGTCGTGCCTTCGTTGCCTGGCTTCGGTTTCAGCGAGCGGCCCAGCGAGCGCGGCTGGCATCCAGGCCGGACCGCCAAGGCGTGGGCGGGCTTGATGACCGCGCTCGGCTATCGGCGGTTCGGGGCCCACGGCGGGGATTGGGGTGCCGTCGTGAGCACGGAACTGGCGTGCCAGGTACCCGAGCGGGTCGTGGGCCTGCACCTGACGATGCCTTCCGCGTCGCCGTTGCCGGAGGACCGGGTGGCGCCGAGCGAGCCCGAACGCCGCATGCTGGACCGGCGTGATCTGCATCTGTCCGACGGATACGGCTTCGGAATGCTCATGGGCACGCGCCCGCAGACGCTCGGCTACTCCCTGCTCGATTCGCCGTCGGGGCTCGCCGCCTGGCTCGGTGAGAAGTTCGCCGCCTACGCCGACGACCGGCCGGAGTACGGCGGCGGGGTGAGCTTGGCGGAACAGGTCGACAACATCGCGCTGTACTGGCTCACCGGCACCGGCGCTTCGAGCGCTCGCTGGTACTGGGAGTCGATGCGATGGGTGCCGCGCAGTGCGGAGGAAGAGAACGCGCGACCGGTGACCGTGCCCACCGCGGTCTCGCTGTTCCCCGCCGACCCGTGGCCGACCGCGCGACGCTGGGCGGAGCGCCGCTACCGGAACCTGCACCGGTGGACCGAACTCGACCGCGGCGGGCACTTCCCGGGGCTCGAACAGCCGGACCTGCTGGTGACCGAAATCAGGGACGCATTTCGGGATCTGCCGGTAAACGGTTAAAAACCCCCGACATTCGGGGGGATACACCGGGAGCGGGTGCTCTTAACGTCGGAGGCCGACCGAAACCCGGTGAGGAGCACCTCCATGAAACTCGTGCGCATGATGGGGTTGGCCGTCCTGACGGCCTCCGCGTTGGTGTTTTCGATGACGGCGGCGTCCGCGCACGATCCCGAGACGGCGGAGGGACAGGCCGCGGCCCGGACCTTCCTCGCCGACCACGTCCCGGCGGAACGGCACGCCGTCACCGGCACCGCGGCGGGCGTCCCGTGCGTCAACGGCATGGCCGACAAGTACCCGTGCAAGAACGTCGACCTGCTCAGCGTGCTTCCGCTGTCCGGCCTCGGCGGCGGGAACGGCAACGACATCTGGGGCTGGACCGACCCGTCGTCCGGCAAGGAATACGCCATCGTCGGGCGAACCAACGGCACCGCGTTCGTCGACCTGAGCGTTCCGACCTCGCCGAAGTTCCTCGGCAACCTGCCCTCCAACGGCGGCAGCAGCTCGTGGCGGGACATGAAGGTGTACGAGAACCACGCGTTCATCGTGGCCGACTTCATCACCGGGCACGGGATGCAGGTGTTCGACCTGACCAGGCTGCGCACCGTCACCACACCACAGACCTTCACCGCCGACGCGCTGTACCGGGAATTCGGTCCCGCGCACAACATCGCCATCAACGAGGAGACCGGATTCGCCTACGCGATCGGCTCCAACACGTGCAGCGGCGGGCCGCATATCGTCAACATCCAGAACCCGAAGGCGCCGGCCAAGGCGGGCTGCGTGTCCCAGGACGGCTACACCCACGACACGCAGTGCGTCGTCTACCGCGGGCCGGACACGGCCTACAGCGGCCGGGAGATCTGCTTCAACGCCAACGAGGACACGCTCACCATCGTCGACGTCACCGACAAGGCCAGGCCGGTCCAGATCTCGCGTAAGGGCTACTCGGGCGCGCAGTACTCGCACCAGGGCTGGCTGACCGGCGACCAGCGCTACTTCCTGCTCGACGACGAACTGGACGAGTCCCGCGGCACGGACAAGCGCACGAAGACCTACGTCTGGGACCTGGCCAAGCTGTCCGCGCCCGTGCACACCGGCGTCTACAGCTCGCCCGCCACCGCGATCGACCACAACCAGTACATCAAGGGCCAGTACTCCTACCAGGCGAACTACCAGGCCGGTCTGCGCATCCTGGACGTCAGCGGGGTCGCGTCGGCGAAGCTGTCCGAGGTCGGCTACTTCGACATCTACCCGGCGGGCAACGCGGCGAACTTCAACGGCGCGTGGAGCAACTACCCGTACTTCTCCAGCGGCGTCGTCATCGTCAACGGCATCGAACAAGGCCTGGTCGTGGTGAAGCCGAACCTCGGCGGCAAGTGACGGCGTGCGCAAACCTCGGCTCACGGATTGGTTGTTCCTCGCGCTGGCGCTGGTGATCGGCGCGGCCGCGGTGTTCGTCGCGCTCCGGCCGGCACCCGGCTCCGCGCACTCTGCCCACCAGCAGCCCGTAGTTACGGCGGATCTGCTTCCCGCCGCGCACAGCGACGGGCTGTCGGAAGCGGAAAGCGGGTACCGGTTCGAACGGGTGACCACGCCCGCCGTCCGGGGGCCGGAGGTTCCGGTCGCGTTCCGGATCCTCGGGCCCGACGGGCGGCCGGTCACCCGTTTCCTGGACAACCAGACCAAACAGATGCACTTCTTCGCCGTGCGCGACGACATGAACGTCTTCCAGCACGTGCACCCGACACTGGACGGCGACACCTGGCACACGAGCCTCGCACTGACCGACGGCGGCGCCTACCGGATGTTCGCCGAGTTCGTGCCGCTCGACACCAAGGATCCGAAGCATCCGGTGGTGCTCGGTGTCCCGTTCACCGTGCCGGGTGACACCACCTTCGTGCCGGTGCCCGCTCCAGCGGGCGACACGGTGACGGCCACGGGTTACCGCGTGGCGCGGGTCGCCGGAGAGGCACCGATCCCGGCGATGCGGGCGCAAGTCCTCCGCTTCGCCATCCGCGGCCCCGATGGCGCGTTCGTCACCGCGGTCGACCCGCACCTGGGTGCCAACGGCCATATGACCGGATTCCACACCATGCTGTTGTCGGCCACGCATCTGCATCCGGTGCAGCCGCTCGGCGCGGCGCTCGCCGACGGCGAGCTGACCTTCCACTCGCTGTTTTCGGAACGCGGGGAGTATCGGCTGTTCCTCGAGTTCTCCCACGGCGGGCGCGTGCACACGGCCGCCATCACGGTCGCCGTGGGCTGACGCCGATCGACGACGTTCTGTGCGCGAGGAACACCCAATGCCGGTCCGGCTTACGACTCGTCGGTCAGGGCGGCCGCGGTCAGGGTCAGATGCCGGGTCAGCGCCTCGGCCGCCGCGTCGGCGTCGCGGGCCAGCGCCGTTTCCTCCAGCAGGCGATGTTCGGCGAGATGATCGCGGCCGGGGGAGCGGTGCGCCGCCCAGCGGCGAGCCAGTTCGCTCGCGGTCCACATCCGGTCGAAGGTCTCCAGCAGTATCGGGTTCCCGCAGCCGTCGAGCAGGGTCCGGTGGAAGACGCGATGGGCTTCCGACCAGGCGCCGCTGATGTACTCGCCTTCTTCGGGCACGAACGGCGGCGTGCGGCTCAGCCGGTGATGCGCGGCACGAACCCGGGCTTCCCAGTCGAGGTCGCCGCGCTCGATGGAGAGGCGCAGCACGAGCGGTTCGATGGTCCGGCGGGCCTCCGTGATCTCCTGCCAGCGACGGTCGGAGAAGGCCGGGACGGCGAAACCGCGGTTGGGGAGCCGGTCGGCGAGGCCGTCGCCGACCACGCGTACGAGAGCCTCGCGGACGACCGCCAGGCTCACGCCGTGTTCCTTGGCGAGGTCCTGCGGTTTGAGCGGGGCGCCGGGGGCGTGGTCGCCGCGCATGATCGCGTCCCGCAGGCGCGTGTACACCTGCTCGGAGAGCATCTGCTTGTCCGGTGAAGCCATCCGTGGAGCATAGACGAACCCTCAGATAATCGATTATCTGTGTTATGGTCGATTTATGAACGATCCCTTCGCGAGGCTGCCCGAGGTGGCCTCCTTCGCCGTCACCAGTACTTCCGTTGCCGACGGCGCCGCCTGGGCACCCGGACAATGGGCCGGAAAGGACGTCTCGCCCCAGCTGAGCTGGAGCGGCGCCCCGCTCGGCACCAAGAGCTACGCCGTCACCGTCTACGACCCTGACGCCCCGACCGGTTCCGGTTTCTGGCATTGGGCGGTCGCGGACATCCCCGCCGCCGTCGCGGAGTTGCCCGAAGGCGCCGGCGACGACACCGGCTCCGGGCTTCCCGAAGGCGCCTTCCAGGTGCCGAACGACGCCCGTCTGGCCCGTTTCCTCGGGGCCGCGCCGCCTGCCGGGCACGGCGTGCACCGCTACTTCGTCGTGGTGCATGCCCTCGACGTCGAGTCGCTCGGCGTCCCGGCCGACTGCACGCCCGCGTTCCTCGGCTTCACCATCTCCCAGCACGTACTCGGTCGCGCGGTCCTGGTCGCCACGGCGGAAACCCCCGGTCCCGAACGGATCGAGGTCTCGCGGCTCGTCCCGGCTCCCGCCGAGGACATATTCGCGGTCTTGAGCGACCCGAAGGGCCATGTCGACATCGACGCGTCGGGAATGCTCCTCGACGCGGAAGGGGACCGGGTCGAGCGCGTGGGCGACCGGTTCGTGGTGCACATGGACCGGGAAGCGCTCGGTGACGTGCCCTTGGGCAAGTACGACGTCGAGGTCGTGATCACCACTCTCGTCCCGGACGAGGAGATCGCCTGGACCGTCGAGGGGCGGGTCCGCCCGCATGCCCGGCACATCTACGGCTACCGGCTGGAGCCCGCCGAGGGCGGCACGCTTGTGACGTCCTATTACGACTGGTCGGAGGTCGGCGAGGAATGGAAGGAGCGCATCACCTTCCCTGTTGTCCCCGAGTCCGCGCTCAAGGCCACGCTCGGGATTCTCGAGCGGACCGTGCGGCGTCGAGCCGTTTCGCCAACGCGCGGGCACTGAACACGGCAGAATGCCTCCGTGCGGAACATCCTCGTAGCGGTCGCCCTCGTCCTGCTCGGTGTCACCGGATGCCAGGGCGGGGTTTCCGGCCAAGCCGAGCCCGAAGGCGACAGTTTCGCGATCAAGGACGGGTCGCGGCTGCGGTTCCGCCCGGTCCTGACGGAGTTCCCGCCTGGTCCGGCGACCGGCGCGGCGACCGACCGGCAGAGCACCGATCCCGCGCAGCAGCAGGCCGCCGCGGCGGCACTGGACTGCTCGGCGGCAACGGATCCGCTGGACGGCCGTGACGATCCGGCGCTCCCGCTGGTCAGCTGTGACCGGGAACAGGGAACCAAGTACCTGCTCGGCCCGGCCTTCCTCACCGGGGCCGACCTCAGCCGCGCGAACGCCCGGCTCGATTCGCAGTCGGGTGGCCCGCTCGTCGGGCTCAGCTTCACCGACGCGGGCGCGCGGACGTGGGCCGACTGGACCGCGGGGAACGTCGGCAAGCAGGTCGCGATGGTGCTGAAGAGCCGGGTGCTGACCGCGCCGATGATCCAGTCCGCCATCACCGGCGGGGAAACCCAGATCACCGGCAAATTCACCATGGACGACGCCCGCCGGCTGGCGCGCGACATCGCCGGCGCCTGACCCGGCCACCCCGGAATACGATCACCGGACCCGACGTTTGAGCGTTCAACTACTTGAGGAGTTGGACATGGGTTACGAGATCCTGGGCACCCCGCAGCGGCCGACCTTCGGCCTGGACACGTTCGGCGACGTCGAGAACGGCGCGGACGGCCAGCCGGTGAGCCAGGCCGAGGCCATCCGCCAGGTCGTGGCCGAGGGCGTCCTCGCCGACCAGGTGGGCGTGGACTACTTCGGCGTCGGCGAGCACCACCGCGCCGAGATGGCGGTGTCCTCGCCGGACGTCGTGCTGGCCGCGATCGCGGGGCAAACCGAACGGATCCGGCTGGGCACGGCGGTCACGGTGCTCAGCTCGGACGACCCGGTGCGCGTGTACGAGCGGTTCGCCACGCTGGACGCCGTTTCCCGGGGACGCGCCGAGGTCACGCTCGGCCGGGGCTCGTTCACCGAGTCGTTCCCGCTTTTCGGCTACTCGCTTGAGGATTACGAAGCGCTCTTCGCCGAGAAGCTCGACCTCTTCACGCATCTGCAAGGAGAGAAGCCGGTCGACTGGTCCGGGACCGTCCGCCCGGCGCTGGAAGGCGCGCAGGCGTTCCCGGTCACCGAATCGGGCAGTCTGCCCGCGTGGGTCGGTGTCGGCGGCACCCCGCAGTCGGTCGTCCGCGCGGCCGCGTACGGCCTGCCGCTGGTGATGGCCGTGATCGGCGGGTCTCCGGAGCGGTTCGCCCCGCTCGCGGACCTGTACCGGCGCGCGGTGAAGGAGGCGGGACACCAGGAGCTGCCGATCTCGATGCACAGCCCAGGCCACGTCGCCGAGACCGACGAACTCGCCGTCGCACAGCACTTTTCGCATCACCAGGCCGCTTTCGCCAAGATCGGTGCCGAACGGGGCTGGGGCCCGATGTCCAGGGCCGACTACGACGCCATGGCCGGGCCGCGCGGCGCGCTGTTCGTCGGCTCCCCGGAAACCGTCGCGCGGAAGATCGCGTGGGCGGTGCGGGCACTCGGCCTGTCGCGGTTCCAGCTCAAATACAGCGTCGGCTCGCTTCCGCACGAGCAGCGCCTGAACTCGATCCGGCTGTACGGCGAGCAGGTCGTCCCGCGCGTGAAGGAGCTGCTCGGCTAGCCTCGAAGACGTGGTGTTCGATTCCGAGCGATTCGACCTTCAGCCGTACACCGGTTTCGACATGTCCCGCTATGTCCGGCGGACCTATTGCAGCTGGGAGGACTCCGGCTGGGAGTCGTTGCTCGTCCAGCGATTCGACCACGTTCCCGTCGCCGAGGACATGCGGCTGCCCGGCGTCGCGGATCTGCATCTGGTCCTGCCGCTTTCGGGGCGGGCGGAGATGGAGACCCGCGGCGCGGGCCGGTGGGACCGCCATCCCTGGGGACGGCTGGAACTGGCCGTTCCCGGCTTGCCGCTGCAGCGCCGTTACCGCGGTGACGAGGCGATGCGAAGCCTGCAGGTGCACATTCCGGGCACCACGGTGGAATCGGTGGCCGCGCGGCTGGGTGGCCGCGCGGTGGACCACGAGGCGATGGCCGCGTCCGTGGCCGGGGGAGACCCGCTGCTCGACGAGCTGGTCCGTGCGGTCGGGAACGCCAGGGAGGAAGACGACCTCTACGCCGAATCCGCGGCCGCCTTCCTCGCCGTGCATCTGCTCACCCGCCACGCGCGGAAGCCGGAGCCGCCGAGCGGGGGACGAGAGGATCACCGCGTCCGTGCCGCGATCGCGTTGATGCGTGAGCGGCTGGCCGAACCGCTCAGCGTCGCCGGAATCGCCGGGGAAGTGCATTTGAGCGTCTATCACTTCATCCGGGTCTTCAAGGAGAAGACCGGCCAGACCCCGCACCGCTTTCTCGCCGGGCTGCGGATCGAGGAAGCGCGAAGGCTGCTTCGCGACACCGATCTCCCGATCGCCCGGATCGCGGGAAGATGCGGGTTCGCCACCCCGGGCGCCTTGTCGGCGGCTTTCCTGAAACACACCGGAACGCGTCCGTCGGAGTACCGCAATTCCTGATCGCCGCCCCGCAATCCGGCGCATGGTGGGCCCGTCTGCCCGTTCCTAGGGTGAAGCGTGTGAGTAGCTCTGGAACGCAGTCGTACGACGTCACCGCCGAATCGACGGCGCCGCCCGCCGCGGTGTGGGCACTGTTGCTGGACGCCCGCAGCTGGCCGGTCTGGTCACGGGTGGGTTCACTGGAAGCCGCCGCGTCGCAAGGACTTTCCGCCGACGGACGCGACGGCGTCGGCGCGGTGCGGGCCTTCCGGACCGGCAAGACGGTCACCAAGGAGCGGATCACCGCCCTCGACCCCGAACGGCGGTTCTCCTACGAAGGCGTGGACGTCCCGGTCATGCTCGATTACCAGGCCTCGGTCGATCTGTGCGAAACACCCGGCGGCGGGACCCGGATCCGCTGGCACGGAACGTATCGCGTCGGCAAGGGCAACGCGTGGATCTTCCGCTGGTACCTCCGCCGCTTCATGCGCGACATGGCGACCGGGCTCGCCGAGCACGCCGGCGGCCCGGCCGGGAGGCCATGACGGGGGATCAGTGCCGATGGGCGGCTTCGCGATGGAAGCCCGCGATCATCGCTTCGGTGCTCGGCGGGTTGAAGGGCTGCCCGAGCGTGCGCATGAGCGAGTTCACGCTGGGGCGGTACATCCCGGTCTTGCAGTAGCGCGAACCCTCGAAGACGCCGACCGTGCCGCCGTCCGGGGAGGGCTTGCCGAGCCAGGCGTACCACTTGGCGCGGCGGTCCTTCATCTGCTGGGCCGTGAGCGCGGAAGCGTTGGGCTCCCGGGGTTCGCGGGCGTCGCAGGTGCCGTAGTCGTACTCGTCGGCGAGCCCGCCGATGGAGTGCCCGAGTTCGTGGGCGACGATCTGGCTGGCCTGGATGTTGCCGCCCGAAGAGGTCGCGACGCCGCCACCGGCACCGCCGTACTTCGTGGTGTTCGCCAGCATGATGACCTGGTCGACGTCCGGCGCGGCCGCGGCGTACTGGTTCGCCTTGGTTTCGTTGACGCACAACAGCCGTTCGATGCCGCCGCACCAGAAGTACGAGCCCAGCGCGGTGTTGCGCCGGATGCCCTGGGTCGGGTCGTTGGTGATCCCGGACTGCGATGACACCACGTCGACCTGCCAGAGGTTGAACTGCTTGCGGTAGCTCTTGTACGGCTCGATGGCGAACAGCGCCGCGATGCTGTTGCGGACGTGCTGCGAGTACGTGCCCAGCTGGGTCGAGGTGTAGCCGTCACCGACGAAGACCAGGTCGAACGTGGTCTCGCTCGGGCCGTTGGTCTCGATCGGGGTCACCGCGGCGGCGCTCGCGATCTGCTGCGGCGCGGCGGTTCGGTCCGAAGCGGGCCGGGTGACGTCCACCCGGGTGATGGTTCCTCCTGGTTCGAAGGCCTCCATCGATGTCGTGAATCCCGGTGCCGCGGAGGCTGTCGCGGGAACGAACCCGGTGACGAGAGCGGCGGTCAGCGCGACCATCAGGCAGGCGCGTCGCATGCGTACTCCTTGCGGGGAGGAGGGGGAGTACGAAAAACGATCCCGACTTTCGACGGCTTCCGGCACATCCCAAGTGGCCATAAGGTCCGCGTGATGGACGTCGAGTTACGTCACCTGCGAGTGGTGTGCGCCGTCGCCGACGCGGGCAGCATCACGCGCGCGGCGATCGGGCTCGGGAGCACGCAGCCCGCCTTGACCGCCGCCCTGCAACGGATCGAGCGCGCGTTCGGGGGAACCTTGTTCGTCCGCGGGCGGGACGGGGTCTTCCCGACGGCGTTCGGTGAGTGCGTGCTCGGCCGTGCCCGCGCCGTCCTCGCGGCGGCGGACACGATGCACCGGGACGCGGCGCGTTTCCTGGCGGACGGCGAAAAGCGTGCGGTCGCGCTGGGTGGGATCGGTGGTTCGATGGTCGTCGAGCTGGCGGACCGGCTCGGTGATTCCCGCCGTGGGCAAGCAGTTTCGGTGACCACCGAGTTCTCGCCCTTGCGGTTGCTGGATCTCGTGGCCGGTGGGCAACTCGACGCCGCCGTGGTCGCCGACTACCCCGGGCACGTCCTGCCGTCCGCTCCCGGCGTGGCGTGGCGGCCGCTGGCCACGCAACCGGTGTTCGTGGCGATCGCCGCGGACCATCCGGCCGCGCACCGGCCCGAGATCGACCTCGCCGACCTGGCCGGGGAGCGGTGGGTGCTCGGGCCGTCCGACGGTGCCGGCTGGCCGGAGTGCTTCGAGGAAGCCTGTGCCCAGGCGGGATTCCGGCCGCAGGTGGCGCATCGGAGCACCGAGTTGCGGCCCCTGCAACGCCTGATCGCCGCGGGCCGGGCGATTTCCCCATGCCAGGTCACCTTTCCCGCCTCACCCGGGATCGCGATCCGGCCGCTCGCGGGGGATCCGCTGTGGATGCGGTATCTGATCGCCTGGAGCACGGAAGGTGCCTTCGGCGCGGACAGCGATGGCTTGATCGCCGCGGCCGAAGCGGCCTACCGCTCCGACACCGAAAGCAGTCACCCCTACCGGCGTTGGCTCGAACGTCGCGAACAACCCGCCCGGCGTGCCATCGGGTGACACCTGGTCGGGGAATTCCCCTTGTCGCGCAGGGGTCTTAGCCTCGGATCACCTCCTCGACGAAGGGTAAGAAATTGCGTCTGCGCGCCCTGCTGGCCGCTGCTGTCCTGACCATCACCACCGCTCCGGCCGCGCTCGCCGCGCCGGACGTCGCCCACGGCACCGATGTCCCACCAGGGCAGTTCGGGTTCGTCGCGAAGATCGCGATGACGAAGATCCCACGCCCGGACGGCTCGACCTACAGCAGCTACTGCACGGGTGCGCTGGTCGCGCCCGGCTGGGTCGTCACCACCGGGCACTGCTTCCACGACGCGCACCGCAAACGCGTCGCGGGCAAGGTGCCGTATCCGACCTTGGTGACGCTGGGCCTCGTCGACGAGGCGATCGAGTCAGGTGTGGCCCGCAAGGCGACCGAAGTGCTGCAGGCGAAGGAAAACGACGTCGCGCTCATCAAACTGGACACTCCGGTGACGACGGTGACCCCGCTGACGGTGAACCGCGTTCTCCCGAAGATCGGCCAGCAGCTGACGCTGGCGGGGTGGGGCAGCCTGACCGCCAAGAACCCCGTCCCGGTCACCCGGATGCAGCAGGGCACGGTGCAGGTGGCGACGGTGGCTCCGACGACGATCGGCGTCCGCGGCGCGGCGCCCTCGATCACGACCAGTGCTTGCACGTATGACTCGGGTGCGCCGTACTTCGTCCCGGAAGGCAAGAGCGGCGCCTTGGTCTCGATCGAGGCCACCGGGCCGGACTGCCCGCACGCCGGGATCGAGACGACCTCGCGCGCCGATGTCATCGCGGACTGGATCGCCACTCGAACGGGCTAACCGGCCGTTTCGTCCGGTGGCGGACCGGGTAGTGGCGTGGGCAGGAGGTAGTGCGATGACGAGTATTCGAATGACCGCGCCTCCGGCGCCGCCCAACCCCATGCCGCCGGATCCTGGTATCCCCGACCCCGGCATTCCCGAACCGGTGCCGGACCCGGGCAGGCCGGAGCCGGTCCCGGATCCCGGGGTGCCCGAACGCGTCCCCGATCCGGGGCCGGACCGCCCGATCCCCGAGCCCGAGAGCCCGCCGGAAGCCCAGCCGGGACCGGCGGGACTCAGAGGGTGAACGCGAGCCAGAGCGCGAGCCAGGCACAGGCCGCGACCGCGACGACGACCGCGACCACCCGCAGGCCCGCGGTGGCGATCCGGAGCGACGCGGTGCCGGTGTGGTGTCGGTGATTCCCCATGATTCCGCCCTCCTTCCCACCTCACCATCCGCTCTCGGCGTCCTTGCCGCCACCTGGGTGACCCCGTCCGGGTGAGCCCGCGTTTCGTCCTCTGGATGCGGTCGTTCGTATCGCCGACTACCGCATCCAGAGGACGAAATGCGGGAGTTCAGAACCAGCCGTTGTGCACGACCACCCGCACCGACCCTGGCCGCTGGCGCCCGTGTCGCGAAAGCCACTTTCGGGACATCAGACGTCGCGAAAGTGGCTTTCGCGACACGGGCGACTGGCGGAAGCCCGTGAAGGCCGGCATAGCGCGATGAGCCGGGAGTTCAGAACCAATCGTTGTGCGCGGCGAAGACGCCCAGCTGGAACCGGCTGGACACGCCCGCGCGGTCCATCAGGTTCTCGAGATAGCGGAACAGGGTGCGCCTGCTGACGCCGAGTTCGGCGGCGATCTCGTCGTCCTTGCGCCCGGCGGCGAGCAGGAGCAGCAGTTCCCGTTCGACCGGCCGGATCGGCTGCTCGGCCGTCCGAGCGTGCCGGTCCAGCGGGAGGGCGGCCGCCCAGGAGGTTTCGAACAGTCCTTCCAGCGCCGAGAAAAGGCTGCAGGGACGCACGATGACGATGGACTGGTTGCGATCCGCCTCACGGATGGTCAGCGCGATGGTCGCCGCACGGTCGTCGAACAACGTCAGTTTCACCGGGAGCTCGGGCAGCAGGCGGGCCTGTTCGCCGGCCCGCAGGCACGGCAGGATGTTCGCGGCGAGGTAGCCGGGATCGCCGAGCGACGCTCCACTGTAGACACACCGGTAGGTGATCCCGCGCCGCAGTTGCTCCTCCTCCAGGAGATTCCGGCGGCCACCGGTGAAGTAGGGCGGGGAGTCGAGACGGCGCACCTGATGCCGCACCGTGGTCGCGAGATGCTGGAGCCGGGGGATGATGGCATCGCCGGTGACCACTTCGAGCAGGTCCTGCGCGTCCGGCATCCCCGAATGCGCGCGCCGGAAGGCGCGGTACGCGGTCTGGACCGCGAGCCGCGCGTCGTGCAGTTCGGCCTGCCGTCGCGTGGTCAGCGCGGTGAGCGCTTCGCTGGGGTTCGCGGGGAGATACTCGGATCCGTCCACTCCGGACGGCACGGCGAGCCCCGTGTCCGCGAGTTCTTTCAGTGCCAGGTGGACGGTCTCCGCGTCGCCCTCCCGCCAGGCGAGCTCCCCGGCGGTGACAGGGGCGCTTTCGAGCATCCGCCGGTAGATCCGGGCGGCGGTCTCGCCGATGCCCAGCCTGGTCAGCTGCGCGTCGAGCCCGTCCGGGGAAATCGTCGATGCCACTTTCCACCTGCCTCTCAGCGGTCCGGGAGCGGTGGTGCGGCCGCTCCCGGACCGGTTCGCCGAACCCTAGACGCCCGAGGTGTCGCGGATCCAGGTGCGGTTCGCCGAGATGCCGGTGTGCGTCGAGGTGTCCACCTTGTTGCCGGCGATGTGCACGCCGACCTGCTTGCCACCGACGAAGACCGGGCCGCCGGAGTCACCGCCGTTGGTCAGCCCGTCGCCCCGCCGGGCCTTGATCAGTCCATTCGCGACACTGCTCACCGTCATCCTGGCGACCTTGAGATAACGCTGCAGGTCACCGTCTTCGTTGTAGCCCCAGCCGTAAACGTGTTCGGTGTCGCCGACGGCGACGGAAGTCCCGAGGGACGCGTACGTCGTGCTCACCGAACGGTCGAGCCTCAGCAGCGCGATGTCGGCGCCGCTGGAGGGGGTGTGGATGGCGGTCACCACGGCGTACGTCCCGGCCCGGTGGTCGACGTCGCCCACCCGGACGGAGTAGCCGGCGCCGGGTTCGTCGACGCAGTGCTCGGCCGTGAGGACCCAGCGGGCGCTGATGATCGAACCGGAGCACCACTGCTGCCCGTTCTGCTCGATCATGGCCGCCCACGGGCCGGACCGGGCGTATTCGCCGTCGATGATGGGGGCCGCGACGGCGGCGGGAGCGACCGTCGTGAGCCCGGCGGCGCACAGCAGGGCGGTGAGAAGACCTCGGATGCGCATGAATGCCTTCCAATGCAGGGGAATCGGGGAAAGGAATGGGGAATCGGCAGGTTCACCCGTTCACGGCCGCGGCGGATCACCGGGGATCGCCCGGCCGGATCCGATCTCGGTTTTCCCATGCTAGGCAGGCGGATACGACGGTCGATAGCGACTAAAGACGGGAACCGGACCAGCGCTTTCGGCACGTGAGTGCCGATGGCACCGATGGGTCACGGGGGCCTTCGTGGCTTGCTGATCCTCGAAGTACGTGAAGGCCCCCTTCACTGCGCTAGACGCAATGAAGGGGGCCTTCACGTACCACGAGCTACTTCGCAGTCATCGGTGACGTAGCAGTTCCTCGGCGAGCAGGATCGTCCGCTCCGACAGCGTGACGGACAAGCGCTCGACCGATTCGCCGATCCGGCCCGCCTCCCGGCGCACTCCTTCGCCCGCGGGCACGCTGTGCCGCTCGGCGAGGCCCGCGAGCCTGCTGCCGGAGACCAGGACCAGATCGGCGAGCCGCTCGCCCAGTTCGGTCAGCCGGTTCGCCGTCCGGCCCGCCCGGCGCGCCACGAGGTCTTCGGTCTCGCGTCGCAGCTCCCGGACCGCGCACCTGGACTCGTTCGCCGTCCCGGTGAGCGCGGACCTCAGGGTTTTCGTCACGTCCATCAGGGATCGACCTCCACGCGGCTAGCCTGCGCTCAGTGTACAGCTGTACACCGGACGTTCGGAATACGCGATCTCGCCGGGAACAAAAGATGCCGAATCTTGGAGAACGCACGTAAGCGGTGCGCTCGATCAGTGGTCGCTCGAGGTGAGACCACGGGAGCAGTCGCAAAATTTCTGAAACATGTCTACTTCTTGCATTTTGTCTCCGAGTTGTTGCATGCTCGTACGGCTCTGGCTCCTCCCCGCCGTCTCAAAGAAGAGAAGACGCCATGACACGTATGCGCCTGTCCCGGCTCATCGCCGGTCTCCTGGTCACGGGGCTTTCCGTCGCCGGGCTCTCCCTCGCTTCCGCCGCGAGCGGCCCACCACCCGATCCCGTCGCCGGCCCCGTTCCGGCCGCGCTCGCCGAAGTGCCGTTGACGCGCACGGTGTCGGCGAGCAGCGCGCTGCCCGGTTATCCCGTCGCGAACGCCGTCGACGGAAACCAGGAGAGCTACTGGGAATCCGCCAACAACGCGTTCCCGCAGTGGATCCAGGCCGACCTCGGCGTGGCGAAAACCCTCTCGCGGATCGTGCTGAAACTGCCCGCGGGCTGGGAATCCCGCACCCAGACGCTGGCGGTGCGCGGAAGCACCGACGGCGCGGCGTTCACCGACCTCGCCGCGCCGGCCGGCTACGCGTTCGCTCCCGGCACCAACACCGTCACCATCCCGATGACGTCGTCGGCCCGCTACGTGCGGCTGCAGGTCACCGCGAACTCGCGGTGGCCCGCCGCGCAGCTCTCGGAATTCGAGCTGTACGGGCCGGACACCGGCGACACGCAGGCGCCGAGCGCGCCGTCGAATCTCGCGCTGACCGAGCCCGCCGCCGGTCAGATCCGGCTGACCTGGTCGCCCTCGGCGGACAACGTCAGCGTCTCCGGCTACACCGTCTATCGCGACGGGACGCCGGTCACCACGATCACCGGCACCACGTTCACCGAAGCCAGGCCCACGGGGACACGGGTCGAATACTTCGTGCGTGCCAAGGACGCGGCGGGCAACGAATCCGGCGACAGCAACCACGTCGTGCGCTCCGGCACGAGCGCGGGCGCGAACCTGGCGGCGGGCAAGCCGATCGAGGCGACGTTGACCGTCCATTCGTTCGTCGCGGCGAACGCCAACGACAACAACACCGCCACGTACTGGGAATCCGCCGCGGGCTACCCGAACGCGCTGACGGTGAAGCTCGGGGTCGACGCGGACGTCGACTCGGTCGTGGTGAAGCTCAACCCGGACGCGATCTGGGGCGCGCGGACACAGAACTTCGAGGTCCTCGGTCGTCCGCAGGGGTCCACCGCGTTCACCGCGCTGTCGGCGCGAGCCGACCACCGCTTCGACCTGGCCACCAACCAGAACTCGGTCGTCATCCCGGTCAGCGGACGCGCTTCGGAGGTGCGCCTCCAGTTCTTCGCCAACTCCGGTGCCCCCGGTGGTCAGGTCGCGGAATTCCAGGTGATCGGCACGCCCGCGCCGAACCCGGACCTCGTCGTCACCGGCACCACCTGGACGCCGTCGAACCCGACGGAGACCAGCAGGCTCGCCGTGTCGGCGACGGTGAAGAACACCGGCACCGCGAACGCGGCCGCCACCACCGTGAACGTCAGTCTCGGCGGCACCGTCGTCGGTGACGCGGCGGTCCGGGCGCTCGCCGCCGGCGAGTCCGCCACGGTGACCGTCGACGCGGGAACGCGTCCACAGGGGACCTACACCGTGGCCGCCACCGCCGACCCCGCGGGCACGGTGGCCGAACAGGACGAAACCAACAACACCTACACCTCGCCGACGTCACTGGTCGTCGCGCAGGCACCGGGGCCCGACCTCGAGGTCATCGGCATCACCTCGAACCCGCCCAATCCGGCGGCCGGTTCGGCGGTGTCCTTCACCGTCGCGGTGCGCAACCGGGGCACGAGCGCCGCGGGCACTTCGGTGACGCGGCTGGCCGTCGGTGGCACCACGCTGACCGGCGCCACCGGTGCGATCGAAGCGGGCGCGACGGCGAACGTCGCGATCTCGGGGACGTGGACCGCCGCCGACGGTGGCGCGACCCTGACCGCGACGGCCGACGCGGACGGCACGGTCACGGAGACCAACGAGTCCAACAACAGTCTCTCGCGGGCGATCGTCGTGGGCCGCGGCGCGGCGGTCCCGTACGTCGAATACGAGGCGGAAGCCGCGCAGTACCAAGGACAACTGCTGGAAGCCGACCCGCTTCGCACCTTCGGCCACACTAACTTCGCGACCGAATCCTCTGGCCGCAAATCCGTGCGGTTGGCGAATCAGGGGCAGTACGTGGAGTTCACATCGGCGAACCAGGCGAACTCGATCGTCGTGCGCAACTCCATTCCCGACGCCCCCGGCGGCGGCGGTCAGGACGCGACGCTCAGCCTGTACGTCAACGGGACCTTCGCGCAGAAGCTCACGTTGTCGTCCAAGCACAGCTGGCTCTACGGCAGCACCGACGATCCCGAAGGCCTGACCAACACCCCGCAGGCCAACGCGCGACGGCTGTTCGACGAGTCGCACGCGCTGCTGTCCCGTTCGTATCCGCCGGGCACGAAGTTCAAGCTGCAGCGGGACAGCGGTGACAACGCGGCCTTCTACATCGTGGACCTCATCGATCTGGAGGAGGTCGCCCCGGCGTCGGCGAAGCCCGCGAACTGCGTGTCGATCACGGAGTACGGCGCCGTGCCGAACGACGGGAACGACGACTCGGCGGCGATCCAGCGTGCGGTCACCGACGACCAGAACGGCGTGATCGCCTGTGTCTGGATCCCGGCCGGGCAGTGGCGGCAGGAGAAGAAGATCCTGACCGACGACCCGAACGTGCCCAACGGCGGCGGCCAGTACAACCAGGTCGGCATCTCCAACGTGACGATCCGCGGCGCCGGTATGTGGCACTCGCAGCTCTACTCACTGATCGAGCCGCAGAACGCGGGCGGTATCAACCATCCGCACGAGGGCAACTTCGGGTTCGACATCGACAAGAACACGCAGATCTCCGACATCGCCATCTTCGGTTCCGGCCGGATCCGCGGCGGGGACGGCGGCGCGGAAGGCGGCGTCGGTCTCAACGGCCGGTTCGGCACCGGCACGAAGATCACGAACGTGTGGATCGAGCACGCCAACGTCGGCGCGTGGGTCGGCCGGGACTACAGCAACGTCCCGGCGCTCTGGGGCCCGGGTGACGGCTTGGAGTTCAGCGGGATGCGGATCCGGAACACCTACGCCGACGGCATCAACTTCACCAACGGCACCCGGAACTCGAAGGTGTTCAACTCGTCGTTCCGTACCACCGGTGACGATTCGCTCGCGGTGTGGGCGAACCAGTACGTGAAGGATCCGTCGCAGGACATCGCGCACGACAACGTGTTCGCCAACAACACGATCCAGCTCCCGTGGCGGGCCAACGGGATCGCGATCTACGGCGGCTACGGCAACAAGATCGAGAACAACATCGTCCACGACACGATGAACTACCCGGGCATCATGCTGGCGACGGATCACGACCCGTTGCCGTTCTCCGGGGAGACGCTGATCGCGAACAACGCCCTGTACCGCTGCGGCGGCGTGTTCTGGGGCGAACAGCAGGAGTTCGGCGCGATCACGTTCTTCGCGCAGGGCAAGGACATTCCCGGGGTCGTGCTGCGGGACACGGAGATCCACGATTCGACCTACGACGGTGTCCAGTTCAAGACGGGCGGCGGCGTCGTGACCGCGGCCCTCAGCGGCGTCAAGATCGACAAGTCGAACAACGGCGCGGGCATCCTCGCGATGAGCGGCGCCCGCGGCAGCGCGACCTTGACGAACGTGACGATCACGAACTCCGCGAACGGTGACGTCGTCCGTGAGCCGGGGTCGCAGTTCGTGATCAACGGCGGTCCCGTGCCGGCGGTGGTCTCGTCGGGCCGTCGCGGTACGCGGTAGTCCGGAAGGTGTTGCGGGGGCCGGAGCGGGTGACCGTTCCGGCCCCTTTCACGTCCGGCCGGTCACTCCCGCCACGGCCAGCCGGAACAGGCGGCCGGCCTGTGCGGCGGGATCCGGGTGCTGCTCGGTGGCCAGGACGATGCCGACGATCAGCGTGATGAGATCGGCGACGGTGACCTCCGGCGCCACCACACCGTCCCGCGCGGCTCGCCGCAGGAGCGGATCCCCGGCTTCCTCGATGGCGGCGGAGCACGAGTTCTCGTGCGTGGGGCCGTCGTAGGAGAGCGCGGCGGCCAGGCCGCGGGCGGAGACGCAGTAGGCGACCACCTCGTCGAGCCACGTCAGGAGCGCCTTCCGGCTGTCGTCCTCGCCGGTCAGTTCGGCGGCGCGGGTACACAGCGCCGCGATCCGGCTCGCGGAGACCGCTTCCAGCAGGGCACGGCGGGTGGGGAAGTGGCGCCGGACGGTCGCCGAGCCGACGTTGGCGGTCCGCGCGATCTGCTCCAGGGAGGCGCCGGAGCCGTGGGCCGCGACCTCCTCCTCGGCGACCGCGAGGATGCGCGCGTAGTTGCGCCGTGCGTCGGCACGCAGGCCGTCGGACATGTCTTCACCTCGGAGTTTGCGTAAGTGGCGGGCCCCGCCATATTGTAGCGGACGATAAGTGGCGGGCCCCGCCATTTAGTCGACCGAAGGAGTCCCCATGTCCCCAGCACCCGTTTTGGTCACCGGCGCCACCGGCAGGCAGGGTGGTGCGACCGCCAGGGCCCTGCTCGCGGCCGGTGTTCCCGTCCGTGCGCTGGTGCGCGACCCGGCCAGGGCGAAAGCCGTCGAAGCGCTCGGTGCCGAACTCGTCGTCGGCGACCTCCACGACGTCGATTCCGTGATCCGGGCGGCCAAGGGAGCACGCGCCGTCTTCTCGGTACAGATGCCGGGCATCAGTGCCGAAGGTTTCGACTTCGACGGCGAGGTGACCCAGGGCGTCAACCTCATCGAGGGCGCGCGGGCGGCCGGGGTGCCGCAGTTCGTGCACACCTCCGTTTCCGGCGCCGGCCAGCACGTCGAGGCGGACGGATGGGCCGAAGGCCGCTGGACGTCGATGGAGCCCACGCTGGGCGCCAAGGCCGCGATCCAGGACCGGCTCCGTGAAGCCGGCTTTCCCCAGTGGACACTGCTCAAGCCGGGCTTCTTCATGGAGAACTTCCTGCCCGACATGAAGTTCCTGTTCCCGCGCGGGGTGGACGGCGGACTGGTGAGCGTCATCAAGCCGTCGACGTCGCTGTCACTGGCGGCCGTCGACGACATCGGCACCGCGGCCGCCGCGGCCATCGCCGAACCGGAGCGGTTCACCGGGGTCGAACTGGAGCTGGCGAGCGACTTCCTGACCATGGCGGAGATCGCCGAAGTCCTGTCCGGTGTGCTGGGCACCCCGCTGACGGCGCCGGAGATGACCGTCGAGCAGGCGGTCGCCGCCGGGATGCCGCCGATGGGTGCCTCGCACGAGTGGCTGAACGTGGTCGGCCAGCCGGGGCGTCCGGAATTCGCCCGTGAGCTGGGCCTTCCGCTCACCGGATTCGCGGAGTGGGCGCGAAAATCCCTTGCGTAGTACGTGATCGTCGAGGCATGCGCATCGAGCCTCTGCTGGACCATCTCGACCGCGAGGATCCGGGCGGTGTCCTCGGGCTGTATCTCTACGGCTCCGCCGTGGCGGGCGGGCTCAGGCCGGACAGCGACGTCGATCTGCTGCTGATCACCCGCCGCTCGCTCGGCGAATCGGAGCGCGCCGCGCTGGTGTCCTTGCTGTCGCGGGTTTCGGGATGGCGTGGCCACGCCACCCGATTCCCCGGCGCGGCGGGCCGCCGCCCGATCGAGTTGACCGGGATCGTGGCCGGGGACAGGCCGTCGCGCCGGGATTTCCAGTACGGGGAATGGCTGCGGGAAGACTTCGTCCAAGGTGGGCTTCCCCGGCCCGCGGAGGATCTCGACGTCGTGATCCTCGTGGCCACCGCCCACGCGGCGCATCGCGTCCTGCGCGGCCCCGCGCTCACCGATCTCCTCGATCCGGTGCCGCGGGGCTTGCTCCGCGACGCGGCGCTCGGCGTCGTCCCCGGTCTGCTTTCCGAGATCGAAGGCGACGAACGCAATGTCCTGCTCACCCTCGCGCGCATCGTCGTGACGGTCGAGACGGGCGCGATCGTCTCGAAGGACGTCGCGGCGGCGGCCGTGGCGCCGACGCTCGACGGTGACGGACGTGCGCTGCTCGAACGTGCGCGAGCGGGCTACCTCGGTACGGCTGCCGACGACTGGACCGGGCTTTCGGCCGAGGTGGGCTCGCTCGCGCGCACTCTCGCGGACCGGGCGAGGGGTGTTTGACAAAGCGGAACAGTGCTCCGTATGTTTGTGGAACAGTGCTCCGCTTAGCGTGGAGCCGTCTCACAAGGGAAGAATCACCATGAGCACCCCAGTGATCTCGATCGCCCCGGTGACGCTGCCGACCCCGGATCGTGCGGTGGATCTGCAGGTCCGGGTCTCCGCTCCGATGTCCGGTGGCGGGTTGCCGATCATCCTGCTGTCGCACGGACAGGGCCCTTCGAACCACCTCTCGTCGCTGAACGGCTATGCCCCGCTCGTGAACTACTGGGCGGCGCACGGATTCGTCGTTCTTCAGCCCACCCATCTGAGTTCCAGGACTCTGGATCTGGGTTCCGCTCACCCTGAAGCGCCGCTGTACCAGCGGTCGCGGGCCGAGGACATGATCGCGATCCTCGACCGGCTCGACGAGATCGAAGCCGCGGTACCGGGTCTGCGCGGCCGGGTCGACCGGGGCAGGGTCGCCGTGGCCGGGCATTCGATGGGCGGGCATACCGCGAGCCTGCTGCTCGGCGCGCGGTACACCGAGCCCGGGGACGGCACGGTGGTGAACCTGGCCGAGCCCCGCGTCTCCGCGGGAGTGCTGCTCGCCGCGCCCGGTCGCGGCGGTGACGCGGTCACCGAGTTCGTGGCGGAGAACTACTCCTTCTTCGTCAGCACCGATTTCTCCACGATGGCGACGCCCGCTCTCGTGGTCGCCGGCGACAAGGACTCCTCGGCGCATCTGACGGTCCGCGGTCCGGAATGGCATACCGATCCGTACTTCCTCTCGCCGGGGCGCAAGACCCTGCTCACCCTGTTCGGCGCGGAGCACGGTCTCGGCGGGATTTCCGGCTACGACGTCGCCGAGACCACGGACGAGAACCCGGAGCGAGTGGCCGCGGTCCAGCGGCTCACGGCGGCTTATCTCCGCAGCGAGCTGTATCCGGGCGATTCGGCCTGGCAGGAGGCGGTCGACGCGCTGACCGCCGGGGCCGATCCGGTCGGGCGGGTCGAATCGAAGTAGTGCAACTAGTTGACAAGTCTCATAGGGGACTAGTCTACTAGTGGCATGGTTCTCTCCCGCCTCATCCTGGGGTTGCTCGCCCTCACGCCCATGACCGGCTACGACCTCAAACGCCATTTCGAGTCGACCGTCGGGCACTTCTGGGCGGCCGACAAGGCGCAGATCTATCGCACCCTCGCCCGGCTCGTCGCGGACGGGTTCGCCGAGGTCGAGAAGGTGGCCGGCTCAGGGGCGCCGGACCGGCAGGAACACCGCATCACCGCCGCGGGGCGGGCGGCGCTCGCCGAGTGGCTGGCGAGCGAGCCCGAGCGGCACGTCGAACGCGATCCGTTTCTCGCGCGGGTGTTCTTCGGTGCGGATCTCGACGACGACGCCTTCCGCTCCCTCCTGGCGGCCCGCCGCGAGGCGACCCGGGCGCGGCTGGAGCGATTCGAACGGACGCGGGCCGAGGCCGACGCGCCCGACCGGGCGGCCAGGCTGCGACTGTCCACACTGGACTATGGAATCGCGAACCTGCGCGTCGAACTGGACTGGCTCGACGCGCTCGAGAAGGAGCTCGCGTGAACACGTTCCCCGAAGTGCATTCCGCCGGGACGGCCACGACGGAGCGGCCGGTGGTGCTGTTGCACGGCGGCAACGTCGCGAACTGGATGTGGGAGCCGCAACTGTCCGCGTTCGAGGACCGGACGGTGCTCACGCCGGATCTGCCGGGTTTCGGCGAACGGGTCGGCGAGGACTGGCCGGGGCTGGACGCGGTGGCGGACGACGTCGTCGCGAGAGTGACCGGGCACGGCGTCGACGGCCCGTTCGACCTCGTCGGGCTTTCCCTCGGAGCGCTCACGGCGCTGCGCGTGCTGGCGCGGCACCCGGACCGGGTGAACTCGGCGTTCCTGACCAGCGCGCCGCTCACGCCCGCCGGTGCCGGGATGCGCTTGTACTGCGCGCTGCAAGCGGCGCTCTCGCGAGCCCGCTGGTACTGGCGCGCACAGGCGGCTGTCTTCGGGCTCCCAGAGGACAGCCGTGCCCGGTATGTCGAGCACGGTCTCTCGGTGCGCCGCGAAACCGCGTCCGCGATGGCGGCCGACGTGTGTGCGGGCGGGGTGCCCGCCGACCTGCGTCGTTATACCGGGCCGCTTCTCGCGATAGCGGGGGAGAAGGATTCCTCGGCGGTGCGACGCTCGCTCTCGGAAATCGCGCGGGCCGCGCCCCAGACGCGGTCGCGGCTCGCGCCGGGGATGCACCACATCTGGAACGTGGAGGATCCGGAGCTGTTCAACGAAGTCCTTCGCACTTGGCTCGGGGGAACCGTGGATCCGCGTCTTCTGAGCTGACCGCCGGTTCGACGCTGAGCGTGCCCGCGGCCGTGTCCAGTACGGCGAGCGGTCCGAGCGGAAGGGAAAGCGGGTCCGCGCCGTGCCCGACGTCGATGCCGCCGAGTACCGGAACGCCCAGTGAGCCCAGACGGTCCTTGAAGACGTCGACGAGGGTCCAGCCGCGATCGGTGTAGTCCTCGAAACCGGGGAACCGGCCGAGCGCGATCCCTCGTACGCCGTCGAGCGCGCCGGATCGGATCAGCTGGGTCAGCTGGCGGTCGATCTGCCCCAGGCCGATCGTCCGTTCGGCTTCGAGGAAAAGGATGGTGCCCGCCAGCGACGGCAGGCCGGCGCCGACCGCGTGGGCGACGGTGCCGAGGTTGCCGCCGACGAGGTCGCCGGTGGCGGCGCCGGGCACTTCGGCCTCGACGGTCATGGCCCGCGGGTCGCGGTGGAGGACGGCGGGCTCGCCGTCCATCAGCAGCCGACGGGTGGCGGCCGCGGAACGGGGACCTGCCAGGAAACCGTGGATCCCCGCCAGCCCGCAGTGCCGCCAGAGCGCGAGATGGAGGGCGGTGATGTCGCTGAAGCCGACCAGCGGTTTGGGATCGGCCCGGACCGCGGCGAAATCGAGGTCGTCGGCGATGCGGTACGCGCCCGCGCCGCCGCGGGTGGCGATCACGGCGCGGACGGCCGGGTCGCGGAACGCGTCGTCGAGATCGGCCAGCCGGTCTTCGTCCCGGCCCGCCATGTAGCCCCAGCGATCGAGCGCGTGTGTGCCGATTTCGACGACCAGTCCCCAGCTTTCGAGGACCGCCGCGGCCTCGGCGACCAGCTCGCGACTGGGGAAGCTGGCGGGGGAGACGAGGCGGACGTGATCACCCGGCCGTGGGGCCGGCGCGACCACGGTGCCGCGTGAGGCTGTCACCGGATGATCGTGTCAGAGCACCGGGATCTCCGCCCACACCGTTTTGCGTCCCGCGCGGGCGATCACGCCCCACCGGGCGCTGATCGCCTCGACCAGTGCCATCCCTCGCCCGCGGGGGCTCGTCGGATCCGCTTTGGTCACGCGGTACGGCCGCAGGCGCGGCCGATGGTCGTCGACTTCGACGCGGACGACGTCCCGGCCCGAGGGTACGGAGACCCTGAGCTCGGCGACGCCGTCCGCGTGTTCGTGCGCGTTGGTGACCAGTTCCGTGGTCAGCAGCTCGGTGTCCGCGATGGTGGTGCGACCGACCTCGGTCAGCCGCTCTCGCAGCCAGGCACGGATCTCCCCCAAAGGCGGGGCGATGCCGGCGGGGAATTCGTAAGCCTGTCGTGTTCTCGTGATACCCACGCGTTCTCCTTAGCGGGTTTCCCAGCTTGGCCAAGAGCATGGGCGCGGTAAGGGAGTACCCAGGGAGCGCGGGGTTCACACGCGGGAACTCCCGGCGATCGCGGTGACCCTGATCTCGACCCGCATCCCCGGCGCGCCGAGGGCCGGGACGCCGATCTCCGTCCAGATCGGCGCGCGGTCGCCCATGTGCTCGCGGAACTGCTCGACCATCACGCGGTTGTGGGTCTCGCCGAGGAAACCGGGGGTCTCCGGGACGTGGTAGGAGTTCACGGAGATGACGTCGCGCCAGGTGGCGCCCGCCGTGGCGAGGGTCCGCTCGACGTTCTCGAAGGCCTTGACGATCTCCTCCTCCAGCGATTCGGGGAAGTTCAAGTCGTCGTCCCAGCCGCCCTGTCCCGAGATTTCGACACGATCACCGACGCGCACCGCCTGGCTGTAGCGCATCACCTTCAGTTGCCGGTCGCCGTATCCGGGCGTGGCGAAGAACTCCGGCTGGGTCATGGTGGATCCTCTCGTTGACTTCATGCTTGAAGTCAAGGTAGCACGATTTGACTTCACGTGTGAAGTAACCGGCTTCTGGGTAAGGTTCCGCCATGGCCGCCCCGGACCCCGACGAAGCGCTCTGGCTGAACCCTGCCGAAAAGGAGGCCTGGACCGGGCTGGTCTCCCTCGTCCTTTTGCTGCCGGGGCGGCTCGAGTCGCCGCTGCAGCACGACGCCGGGCTGACGCTGTTCGAGTACCTGACCCTCAGTCATATTTCGGAGGCCCCGGACCGGCGGCTGCGGATGAGCGAGCTGGCCTACCTCGCCAACGGCTCGCTCTCGCGTCTGTCCAATGTGGTCAAACGCTTCGAGCAGCGAGGCTGGGTGGAGCGGATGCCGGATCCCGCCGACGGCCGGTACACGCTCGCCATGCTCACCGACGACGGCTACCACGTGGTCGTGGCGGCCGCGCCCACGCACGTCCGTTCGGTACGGGAGCTCGTCCTCGACCCACTGACCGTGGAGGACCAGCAGGCGCTGGCCCGGATCGCCGCCAAACTGCGGACACGGCCCGCCGACCTCGCTTAGGTACTTCGAGGCGGGCGATCGTGCGCGCGAAGGTACCTTGTGCCCGCGCTCCGGACTCTGGTCCTCTGACAGGGTTCAGTTCACACGAAGAGGGGGAACTCTCGTGTTCAAGAAATTATTCGCCGTCCTGTCGGTGTTTTCGATCGCGCTCCTGGGTTTCGCGGGAACCGCGCAGGCCGGGATCGTGCAATGGTCCGACGGTTACGAATCGAACCCCCATGGCGTATGGGAGCGGGGAATCCAAGGCGGTGACGGTCATTCCTGGTTCGACATCGGCATGGGAGTGGCCCGGACCGGCAACAACAACGGCTGGCTCTTCGCCGACAACGGATGGTCGGCGATGAGGACCCCGAAGTCGCTCGGAAGTTTCCCGTCGAATCGATCGAATTGCGCCGCCGCGATCCACGCCGACCCGGTAGGCGGCGGGGCGAACATCGGCCTCGAGATCTGGGATCCCAACGGCTGGCGGAAAATCTCCCACACGGTGAAGTGGATCGACGACCGGGCGGGCTATCAGCTCATCACACTGCCCAATCTCAATCTGAACGGCGTGGGTACGGTCTATCTCCAGCCGATCTACGGCAACAACGGCGGACCGGCGAAGTACATCCGCTTGGACGACGCGATCATCCAATGCGTCTACTGACCGAGGTCTCGCCGAGGTATCGACCGTTGCGACATTCGGTGCTTATTCGCCGTTGAATTCGGGTTTCCGTCCGGCGAGGTGTTCACGGAAACGCCGAAATCTTCGGCCCCTTTCACGCTGAAGAGTGAAAAGTGACGAAGCCCCGTCGGCCGGACGGCCCAATGCGGACCTGGTCCGCGTAGCCCGGATTCGCGGTAACAGCCCGTTGGGCGCCTTGACTCAGGGCGCCCGGGTGAATCCGGCGTCCGCGCTAACGAAAAACGAGATATTCCGTCTTCTCCACCGAGCCCACAGGTATTCCGGCCCCGGCCGGATCTCGAAAGGGAAGTCCATGTCACGAAGACCATTGCTCGTCGTACTGGCCGCCGTTTCGGCGATGCTCGCGTCCACCGCGGTCGCCGCCGCGGCTCCGCCGGGAGTGGACCCGGCCACGCTCGACCTCACCTTGAACGCGGGGCAGAGCACGACCGTGACCAAGAACGTGACGACCTCGGCAGTGCCGCCGAATCCCGATCTCGTCCTGCTCGCCGACACCACGGGCAGTATGGGCGGGCCGATCGGCAACGTGCGGTCGAACGCCGGCACCATCACCGGTGACGTCCTCGCCGCGCAGCCGACCGCGCGGTTCGGTGTCGCCGAGTACAAGGACTTCACCGACTCGGTGCCGTTCAAGGTCAATCAGGGCATCACCGGGGACACGACCGCCGTCCAGGCGGGGATCGACCAGTGGGTGGCCACGGGCGGCGGGGACACGCCGGAGGCGAACCTGAACGCGCTCTACCAGCTGGCCACCGGCGCGGTCGCCTTCCGGCCGGACGGTACCCGCATCGTCGCCTGGTTCGGCGACGCGCCGTCGCACGACCCGAGCGGCGGGCACACCCTGGCCCAGACCATCGCGGCGCTGCAGGCGGCGAAGATCCGTGTGGTCGCCGTCAACGTCGGCGCCCTCGACGCCACGGGCCAGGCCTCCGCCATCACCTCGGCCACGGGCGGGGTGCTGCTGAACAACGTCCCGGCCGGTCAGGTCTCCCAGGCCATCCTGGACGGCATCAAGTCCATCGAGGTCACGGTGACCCCGAAGGTGACCAGCTGCGATCCGCAGCTCACCGTCACCAACTCCCCGGGCAGCGTCACGGTGGCCAGCGGCGGCGTCGCCACGTTCACCGAGACGATCTCGGCCGCCGCCGGTGCCGCTCCCGGCACCTACCAGTGCGTCGTCGACTACCAGGTCGACGGGGCTTCGCGGGGATACCTCGAGACCACGACCGTGCGCGTGCTCGGCCTGAGCATCAACGACGTGAGCGTCGGCGAAGGGTCCGGCGGTGCGCAGGTGCCCGCCACGTTCACGGTGTCGCTGCTCGGCGGCCCCAGCCCGAATCCGGTGACGGTCCAGTACGCGACCGCCAACGGCACCGCGTCCGCGCCCGCCGACTACGCGGCGGCGAGCGGGACGGTCACGTTCGCCCCGGGGCAGACGACCAGGCCGGTGACCGTCCTGGTCAACCCGGACACCGTCGACGAGCCGAACGAGACGTTCACGGTGAACCTGTCGGCCCCGTCGGGCGCCGGTCTCATCGACCCGACCGGGGTCGGCACGATCGTCGACGACGACCGTGACGGTGTCTTCTCCTGCACCGGCACCGCGGCGAACGTCCTCGGGGTGACCGCGGCGCGGGCGAATCCGGCGAACCTGCCCTGTGCCGACGACAGCAGCACTGTCGCCGCCGCGACGCTCAACGCCGGCCTGATCAAGGTCGACACCAAGGTGCTGACCGCGTCGACCGATCTCACGCCGGACGACCAGTCGGCGGCCCCGGCCGCGGGCGATCGCGCGCTGGCGTCGGCCAAGATCGACAAGACGGTGATCAGCACGCTCGGGCTGACGGTCGAACTCGGCGTGATCCAGTCGCAGGCGACCGCGACCTGTCAGCCGTCGCCGGGCGGGCTCGCCCCGGTGCTGGCGGGCAGTTCGAACGTCGCCTCGCTGAAGATCAACGGTGAGTCGATCACCGTGGGCTCGGCGCCGCTGACCATCCCGCTGGTCATCGGTTCGCTGAAGCTCAACGGCCAGACCGTGGCGAACGGCGTGGTGAAGCAGCAGGCCGTCGCGCTGGACACCGCGCTCGCGAAGATCGTGCTCGCGGAGTCCCAGGCCGACGTGCACGGAACCGCGGCGCATCCGGCGGGCAACCCCTGCCGCCGCTGAGCCGCTGAATCCCGCCGGGACGGACGGAACCTCGTCCGTCCCGGCGGGTTCGTTCAGGGAAGGGCTTTCACGGCGGCCGCGGTGGCGTCCGCCAGGAGCTTGTTGTCGATCTCGGCGTCCTTCTCGGACCGGTCGGTCAGCACCGAGATGACGATCGGCGCCCGGTTCGGCGGCCATACGACCCCGATGTCGTTGCGTGTCCCGTAGGACGCCGTCCCGGTCTTGTCGGCGACGGGCCAGCCGGGCACCCCGGCGCGGATGTTCTGGTCGCCGGTGGTGCTGCTCCGCATCATGTCGACGAGGATCTTGCGTTTGTCCTCGGGGAGGGCGTTTCCGAGGGCGAAGGCGCGCAGGCTCACGGCGAGGGCACGCGGGGTGCTCGTGTCCCGGGTGTCGCCGGGGAAGGTGTCGTTGAGTTCGGGTTCGATCCGGTCGGCGTGGCTCGTGGTGTCGCCGATCCCACGGAATACCGTGTTGAGCCCTTCGGGGCCGCCGAGTTCGCGGAAGAGCAGGTTCCCACCGGTGTTGTCGCTGTACCGGAGGGTCGCGTCCATGACGGCGCGCAGCGGCATCCCCGTCGCCACGTGTTTCTCCGTGACCGGTGAGTTCACGACCAGGTCTTTGCGCTCGTAGGTCACCGTGCGGTCCAGTTCGGCGACCGGTGTCCGCTGCAGGAGACCTCCGGCGCTGAACACCTTGTGCGTCGAGGCATAGGCGAACCGCTCGTCGGCGCGGAAGGCGACCTCGCGGCCGGTCGCGGTGTCCACCGCGTACACCCCGAGCCGGGCGCGATAGCTGCGTTCGAGCTGTTCGAAGTCGGCGCGCCCGGTCGCCGCGACCGGAGTAGCGGCCGGCGGCGGCGCTGGAGCAGGTGTGGAACAGGCGGCGAGTGAAGCGACCGAGAGCGCCAGCAGGGCGGCCCAGCGGCGAGAAGTGACGGACATGCACGCAGTCTGTCCGGCACCGATCATGCTGTCCAAGACACGAATGACCTCTTTCATGCGTTATCGGCATAGTATGTGGTCGTGGACCTGATCGGGAGCTGCCGGGCGTTCGTGAGTGTGAGCGAAGCCGGGACCTTCACCGCGGGAGCCGCGATCGCGCGCATCCCGCAGCCGGTGGCGAGCCGCCGGATCGCCGCGCTGGAACGGCATTTCGGCGAGCGGCTGTTCGACCGCTCCACCCGCCGCGCCGTGCTCACCCCGTTCGGCCGCGACATGCTGCCGTCGGCGAAACGGCTGGTGGCGCTGGCCGACGCCATGGAGCACGACGCGCAGCGCGCCAAACTGCGGCCGATGCGGCTGGCGATGCCGGACACCTGCACCGTCCGGGAGCTCGCCGAACTCGACGCCGCGGCGCGAGCGCTGGACGTCTTCCTGGAGTTCCGGCAGGCGCCACCGGGAGAGCGCGCGGAACTCGTGCGCACCCAGGAGGTCCGCGCGGCGCTCACCGCCGTTCCCGCCGAAGAGGGCACCTGGACGGTGCCGCTCGGGCTGGCGGGCGGGGGCAGGCCGCGGGCGGGCGCCCTCCACCTGGAAACGCTGCGCGTCGGCCGGTCCGGCCGGTCGCCCCGCCGGGTCTGGATCCAGCCCGAGGACGACGTGCCGCATATCCGGGATCGCCTCTTCCGCGTCCGTGATTCGGTGGGCCTGCGGCCCGCGCAGGTGTCCGTCGCCGACGCGCTCACCGCGGCCGCCGCGGCGGTGTTCGGTTCGGACGATCTGCTGCTCTGCTCGGCGGCCCAGGCCACCGGCCTCGGCCTGAACTGGCGGCCGATCGGCGAGCTCCGGCTCGCGCGTGGCTTCGAGATCACGGCGGGGCCCGGCGAGGACGCGCAGCGGCTCCGGGCACGATTGTGGCCGGACATCGCCCGGTGTCTCGGCGCGGAGGAGACGACATGAACACGGAGACCCTGCTCCTCGGGTTGCGCGCCGAACTCGACGACGGCGGCCTGCGCGGTTCGTTCCTCGTGCGTGATCTGCGGACCGGTTACGAGATCGGCATCGACTCGGACCTGGAGTTCCCGAGCGCCTCGCTGGTGAAGATCCCGCTCGCTGCGGCGACCCTGGAACGGATCCGTCGGGGTGAACTGGACGGCTCCGCACCGATCGACGTCGAGCCGGGACGGGCCACCGCGCCGGGACCGACCGGGCTGACGCGGTTCCGGCATCCGGCCAGGGTGGCGATCGACGACCTGCTCTACCTGACGATGGCCATCAGCGACGAGACCGCCGCGGACGCGCTCTTCGCGCTGACCCCACCCGCCGAGGTCACCAGGATGACGCGCGAATGGGGCATTTCCGGGATCACCGCGCGGCATCCGGCCGCGGACCTCAGTGACACGCCCGCCGAGCGGTTCGCCCCGGCCGATGTCCACCTCGCGCACGCGCTCGCGATCAACGCGGGTACCGCCGGGCGGGGTCATCCCGTTCCGCAGCTCGACATCACCCGGGCGAGTTCCGGTTCGGCCCGGGCGTTCGTGAACCTCCTCGAAGCGCTGTGGAAACCGTCCAAAGTGGACGAAGAGGTCGCAGCGCGGGTGCGTGAGCTCATGGGACTGAACCTGCTGCGTCAGCGGCTCAGCCCCGATTTCGTCTCCGACGCCACGAAATGGTCGTCGAAGACCGGCACGGTGCTGAACCTGCGGCACGAGGTCGGAGTGGTCGAACACGCCGACGGCGGGCTGTACGCGATCGCCGCGCTGACCGGATCCCGGGTGCCCGCCGCGATCCAGCCGGAGGCCGAAGTGCTGATGGCCCGCGTGGCGCGGGCGTTGCGGGATCACCTGCGCGAAGGGTGACGTCACGTTCTTCGCGGCTGTCCGGTTCTCAAGGGGGAAGGACCGGCGAAGTGGAGGATCGGCATGAAGGTCGTCATCGTGTGCGTTTCGGTGTCCCACGGCAATACGGCGAGGATCGCCGAAGTGCTGGCGGGGGTTCTCGACGCCCGAGTCGTCAGCCCCGAGGAGATCGGCCCGTCCGACCTGGATTCGTGTGACCTCGTGGGTTTCGGCTCGGGGATCTTCGGCATGGACTTCCATCCGCGGTTGAGGCGGTTCGTCGAGGAGATGCCGTCGAAGCGGCGGAGGAAGGCGTTCGTGTTCACCACCAGCGGGCTGCCCGAACCGCCGTTCCGGCGCTACACCCGTCGTCTGGCACGGTCGCTCCGCCGCAAGGGCTTCGACGTGGTGGGCACGTTCTCGTGCCGGGGTTTCGACACCTGGCTCCCGTTCCGGCTCGTCGGGGGTATCGCCAAGAACCGGCCTGATACGGCAGATCTCGAAGCGGCGCGAAGGTTCGCCGCCGGGCTCGGTGGGTGACGCACCGTGTTTGCGCGCCGCCCGGTGTGGGTATCAGCGGCGCGTGCTCGATCATTCGTACTTCCCGGAACTGAGAGACCAGCGTCTCGTCGTCGACTACGACGACGCCGACGACCCGGTCCTGCTCCGCCCCGACGGATCGCCGATCGACACGTGGCGGGAGAACTATCCGTACCCGACGCGGATGTCGCGCGAGGAATACGACGTCGTGAAACGGTCGCTGCAGATCGAACTGCTGAAACTGCAGTATTGGATCAAGGACACCGGCGGGCGCATGGTGATCCTGTTCGAGGGGCGCGACGCGGCGGGCAAGGGCGGCACGATCAAACGGTTCACCGAACACCTCAACCCGCGCGGCGCGAGAGTGGTGGCGCTGAGCAAGCCCACCGAACGCGAGCAGGGGGAGTGGTACTTCCAGCGTTACGTGAACCACCTGCCCACCGAGGGCGAGATCGTGCTGTTCGACCGGTCCTGGTACAACCGCGCCGGCGTCGAACGGGTGATGGGGTACTGCACGGACGAACAGTACGAGCGCTTCATGCGGCAGGCCCCGACGTTCGAGGAGATGCTGGTCGACGACGGGATCGTCCTCGTCAAGCTCTGGTTCTCGGTGTCGAGATCCGAGCAGCGGACCCGGTTCCTCATCCGGCAGGTCGACCCGGTGCGGCAATGGAAGCTGAGCCCCAACGACATCAAGTCGCTCGACCGCTGGGACGCCTACACCGAAGCGAAGGTCGCGATGTTCCGGTCCACCGACACGGAGATCGCGCCGTGGACGGTGGTCAAGAGCAACGACAAGAAACGGGCGCGTGTCGAGGCGATGCGCAGCGTCCTCGCCCGCGTGGACTACGCCGACAAGGACGAGGACGCCGTCGGCGAACCGGATCTGAAAGTGGTCGGCGCCGCGGCGACCCTGCTGGAGGAGGGGGAGGACGAGTCGTCGCTCAGCCCGACCCCGATCGCGCCGTCGCCGGACCCCGACCACGGACCCGGCCTGCATCCGTGACGGAACGCGTAACTCGCGTGATCAGAGGCGCAACTCGCGTGTTTGAAGGCGTAACTCGCGAGTTACGCCTCTGATCACGCGAGTTACGTGTCTGATCACGCGAGTTACGCGGTGTCGAGATCCTGCCATGTCGGGTATCCGCCACCTTCCGGCCGTGTGGCAGAGCTGATCACCCGTCTTAACTTCACGTAAGGACGTCGGGGGGCTCCTGTCGAAAGGGATCATGGTGATCAGTAGTACGAGAAAGACGCGGAGGGGCACGGTGGCCGTGGTCGCCGGTGCGTTCCTGGCCTCCGGCCTGGTGCCGGCCCCGGCCGCGGGCGCGGCACCCGCGGTCAAGGCCGATCCGGACACCGCGGCGCTCGCCGGCGCGCTGACCAAGCAGGCCGTGGCCTGGGGCGAGTGCTCGTTCCCCTCGGTCGCGCCGGCGACGGAAGCCGAACTGAAGAAGGTCAAGGGCCTCGCCTGCGCCACCGTCCAGGTGCCGCGTGACTGGCACAACCCGCAGGACGGCAACACCATCGGTGTCCGCGTCTCCAAGACCGCGACCGCCTACCCCGGCACCGGCAGGCAGGGCATCGCGCTGGTCAACCCCGGCGGGCCCGGCGGCGAAGGTCTCCCGTGGGGCGCCGCGATGGCGATGCGCAGCCCCGTGCTGGCCTCGCAGTACGACTTCGTCGGTTTCGACCCCCGCGGCGTCGGCCAGAGCACCCCGCTGACCTGTAGCTACACCGTTCCGGACAGCACGGATCAGAACGTGATCAGCCGGGCGAAGGTCGAGGGCTGCCTGAAGAACCCGCTGACGAAGTTCATCACCACCGAGCAGACCGCGTACGACATGGACTTCATCCGGGTGCTGCTCGGGGAGAAGAAGACCAGCTACATCGGTTACTCGTACGGCACCTGGCTCGGTACCTGGTACGCCACCACGTTCCCGTCCAAGGCGCACCGGTTCCTGCTCGACTCGTCGACCGACGCGAGCCGCTCGACGCTGGAGAAGACCTGGGACCTCCAGCCGCGCAGCCGTGACCGCCAGTTCCAGGAGGCGCTGCTGCCCTACGTCGCGCGCAACGACGCCAAGTACAAGGCGGGCACCGATCCGCTCGAGATCCGCCGCAACTGGGAGAAGGCGGGCGGCACCCGGGAGTTCGCGGGCATGCTCTACGCCGCGTGGTTCATCATCCCGGCGATGTACGACACCAGCCAGTACCCGTCGGCGGCTTCCATGGTCGCCGCGCTCGCGAAGGGACCGGCGCCTGCCGGGACCGACGCGGAGAAGCTGGAGCAGGTCGTCGCGAAGGCGCTCGCCACTCCCGGGCTGACCGACGCGAACAAGGCGTTCCTGACCAAGGCCAAGGGCAACGCGCTGGAGGCCATCGCGAAGAAGGACTCGGTCGAGCGCAAGGCCTCCTACCAGGGTGGCGCCGAGGTCGAGACCTGGGACGCCGCGTTCGAGGCGATCCGCTGCCAGGACGGCCAGTGGAACCAGAACCTGCACTACTGGAATTTCTGGCAGGCCGATCTGACCGTGAACGCGCCGTTCATCGCGCCGATCATGGCCCTCTCGGGCGCGCCGCTGTGCGCGTTCTGGCCGACCCCCAACGCCAAGCCGGCGCCGGACGCCAAGACGTTCCCGAAGGTGCTGATCGCGCAGACCGAACTCGACGCGGCCACGCCGTACGAGGGAGCGCTGGCCACCGCGAACGGCCTGCCGGGCGCCAAGATGATCAGCGTCGACAACGAAGGCAGCCATGGGATCTTCCCGTACAACACCGACTGCGTCGACGACCCGATCGTCGCCTACTTCCAGACCGGGCTCACGCCGAAGAAGAAGTTCACCGGCTGCCAGGGTCTGCCGCTGCCGGGTGAGGACAAGACGGTCGAGGTCGGCGGTCACCTCGGGCACGACGGGAAGATCAAGATCAAGATGATCACGCCCCAGGTGCGCAAGGCGAACGAGATCGTCCGTGAGCTGCTGGAAGGCACCGCGACGCCGGAAGCGGACGAGAAGGGCATGCCCGCCAACGCCTAGTCTCCGACGATGTCGGCGAGAGGCTCCCGCGGCTCGCGGGAGCCTCTTCGGCATGATCCGTGACGGTTTTGTAATCGGTCCAGGCGCACGATCCGGCCGGTTTCCCCCTCAAGGACTGTGAGCCGTGACATCGATGTCGCGTCGATCGATCCTGGGGTGGGGGAGGAGAAGCGTCATGCTCGCCGAGTCGCGGGGCCTGTCGATGGAGGCTGAGCAGCTGTACCGGGCCCTCTTGGACGGGCGTCCGATCATGCCCGGCGCCGAGCTGGCGGAGCTGGAGCGGTTCGGCCTGATCCGGGCCGGCGCGTCCGGCGTCGAGGTATGCCCGCCGCGTGCGGCGCTGTCGGCGTTCGCGGCGCAGCACGAGGCCGCGGCGATCCGCGCGCGGGAAGCGGCCGAGGTGCTCGGCGCCGCCTATTCGCTGCGCACGGGCCGGGACGCGGACTTCGTCGAGGTGCTGCGCAGCCGCGACGAGGTGATCGCCACCTTCGAAGCCATGCAGACCCAGGCGGGTGCCGACATCGTCGCGCTGGACCCGGGGTCGTACATGAGCCCGAAGGCCGAAGTGAGCACGGTACAGCCCGGTTCGATGGCGCGCGGCATCGCGTACCGCGTCGTCTACGACTCGTCCGTGCTGCAGCACGACGACGGATTCGCCCAGGTGCAGTCGAGTATCGCCCTCGGTGAGCAGGCCAGGGTGTTCCCCGGGCTCCCGCTGAAGCTGGTGATCGCCGACAGCAACCGGGCGCTGATCGCGGTCCCGAATTCCGACGCCGGTGACGTCCTCGCCCTGCTGATCCATCCGTCGATGCTGCTGAGCGCGCTGATCGAGTTGTTCGAATCCTTCTGGCGGATGGCCGTGCCCGTGCGGGCGGGCGGCCAGGACGACGCCGAAGCGGCGCGGGAACCGACCGTCGCCACACGCCGCCTGCTTGCGCTGCTGAGCGGAGGCCTGACCGACGAGGCGATCGCGCGCGAGCTCGGCATCAGCGAGCGTACGGTGCTGCGGCGGATCAGCCGGTTGCAGGAACTGCTCGGCGCGCGGACCCGCTTCCAGCTCGGAGCGCAGGCTTCGCGCCAGGGCTGGTTGTAGCGCGAGTGTGAGGACGGTGAGCGGGAATTGTCACGGGAGAGCGGGGTCGCGTCTCGTGAGTGGTAAGGACGGTTAGAACCGTCTTTGCCACTCACGAGGATGGACAATGAGAGCGACGCTGCTCATGATCGGGCTCGGGGCCTTCGTCACCACCCTCGACAACACGATCGTCGCGGCGGGCGCGCCTTCGCTCGCCCGGGAACTCGGGCTCGATCTCCCCACGCTGCAATGGGTGAGCATCGGCTACATGCTTCCGTTCGCCGGATTGCTGCCGGTCGCGGGAACGCTGGTGGACCGCTGGGGCCAGGCCGCGACCCTGCGGGCGGGGCTGCTCGTGTTCGGCGCCGGCGCGGCCGCCGGAGGGTTCGCCACGACGGCGTGGCTCGTGATCTCCGCGAGGGTGCTGCAGGGTGCCGCCGCGGCGTTCCTGGTCCCGGCCCTGCTCAGCCTGCTCCGCACCGATCTCGACGCGCGAAGACGGGCTTTCGGAGCGACGGTCTGGACAGCCTGCCTGGCGGCCGCCCTCGCGCTCGGCCCGACGCTCGGCGGGGCGTTGAGCGAATATCTGGGCTGGGGCTGGATCTTCTTCGTCAATCTCCCCTTCGTGGCGGCGATGCTGGCGCTGGTACGGAAGGTCGCCCTCGCGAAGCGTGACCCGGCGGCCGGACGACCTGCCGTGCGCTCCATGCTGGTCGTGACGACCGCGATGGTCCTGATCACCGCCGCGGTGGTCGAACCGAGCGCGGTACTCGGTGCGGTGGGGACGGCCTTCGCGATCTGGTTCCTGTTCAGGGAAAGACGCGCGCGTGTGCGACTGATGCCGAAGGAGCTGACCAGAACGAGGGTCTTCACCGGCGCGCTCACCGTGCAGCTGCTGTGGGGGCTGGGGGTTTCGGGGGTCTTCTTCTTCACGCCGTTGCTGCATCAGGAATCCCTCGGCCTCGGGCCGACGCTCGCCGGATTACCGCTGGTTGTGGTGGCCGTCGCGGTCGTCGCCGCCACGCCGCTCGTGCCCTGGGCAGTCCCCCGATGGGGTCCACATCGGACAGTCGCGGCCGGGCTGGCCACGGTGGCCGCCGGACTGCTGGTGATCGCCGCGGTCAACCATCTGCCGGAAGTGCCGCCGAGGATTCCCGGGCTGGTGCTGATCGGCGCCGGATCGGCCCTGACCACGCCGCTGACCTCGTACGCGCTGGAAATCGTCGCGGAACGGCACGCGGGCACCGCCTCCGGACTGCTCACCGCGTCCCGTGAACTGTCGAGCGCGCTGGGGGTCGCGCTGATCGGGGCCGTGCTGTCGGTGGTCCGCACCGCCCGGCTCGACGAGGGCGCCCCGGCCGCGCTGGCCGACGGCTACACGGCGGGGCTGCTGACCGCGGCGGCGCTGCAACTCGCCGGAGCGCTCCTCGCGCTCCGGCTCCTGAACCCCCGAAGTTCGTGCCGAAGTGACAAGGAGAGCACCCCCTTTCTCACGTCCCCGTGAGCACGTCCGCGCTTCCGGCGGCGTTCCATCATCCTTTCATTGACACTCTTCCCGCGACGTCCATACAGTTCCGGGCAGATAAAGAACGGTCTCCGGAATGGAATCCGCTTTCGGCAACGGCGCCGTTCCGAATTCACCCGCTCCTGTACGAATCGTCACAACGAGGGGCCATGGAAACCATTTCGGAATCGGTCGTCGCCGTCCACGGGCCGGACGACGCACGCGGCGGGGAGTCGTTCGCGACGCTGCTGAGGTACTGGGCGTGGCGGCTCGGCGACGACGTCGCGGTGACCTACCTCGACCATCGAGCCGGGGCCGACGGCCGGGCGATCACCCTGTCCTGGCGCGAACTCGACGACCGGGTCGACGCGCTCGCCACCCGGCTGACCGGGTTCACCGGCCCGGGCGACCGGGCCGCGATCCTGGCCCGGCAGTCCGTCGATTACGTCGTCGCCTTCCTCGGCGCGATCCGGGCCGGGCTGATCGCGGTCCCGCTGTTCTCCCCGAGCCTCCCCGGGCACGCGGGAAGGCTGGCCGCCGTGCTCGCCGACTGCGCACCGAGGGTCGTGCTCACGACCACCGACGGACTCGACGACGCCGCCGGTTTCCTCGCCTCGACGGATTTCGAGCGGCCCGCCGTGCTCGCCGTCGACACCACAGCTCCGGTCGCGGCCGGTGATCGCTCCTGGCCGCGACCGGAACCGGACGAAGTGGCGTACCTGCAGTACACGTCCGGTTCCACGCGAACGCCGGCGGGCGTGATGCTGACCCACCGCAACGCGCTCACCAACGCCCGTCAAGCGTGTGACGCCTACGCGGTCGAAACCGCGACGACCTCAACCGTCAGCTGGCTGCCGCTCTTCCACGACATGGGCCTGATCCTCGGGATCGGCGCGCCGCTGGCGGCGGGTGCGGCGTCGGTCCTGATGGATCCGCACGCCTTCCTGGAACGTCCGTCGCGGTGGTTGCGCGCGCTCTCGGCCAGCCCGGGCGCGATCAGCGCGGCACCCAATTTCGCGTACGCCTACGCCGCTTCCCGGGTCACCGAGGCCGAGAAGAGCTATCTCGAACTGAGCCGGGTCGTCTCGCTGATCAACGGCAGCGAACCGGTTCTTCCGTCGACCATCGCGAAGTTCCACGGCGCCTTCGAGGAATGCGGGCTGCGCCCGGAGGTGCACCGCTCCTCCTACGGGCTGGCCGAGGCCACGGTGCTCGTCTCCGTCACCGAGGCGGGCAAGGCGCCACGGCAGGTCGCCTTCGACCGCGACCGGCTCGCCGCCGGACTCGCGACGCCCGCACTGCCCGGCGCGGCGTCCACCACGCTCGTCTCCTGCGGATTCCCGGCGGGGCAACGGATCCGGATCGCCGATCCGGCCACCGGAGCACTGGTCGAACCGGGCCGGGTGGGGGAGATCCAGGTCAACGGCCCGAACGTCGGCGTGGGTTACTGGGGGCGGCCCGCCGACGGCGTCTTCGGCCTGCCACCCATCGACCCGGACTCCGGTGCGGGCTGGCTCGCGACCGGGGACCTCGGCGTGCGGTACGAGGGCGAGCTGTTCATGACCGGCAGGCTCAAGGACCTCGTCATCGTCGACGGCCGCAACCACTACCCTCAGGACATCGAGCAGACCGTGGAGACGCATCCCGCGGTCCGGCCGCATTCCGCCGCGGCTTTCGCGATCGAGCGCGAAGACGGCGAAGCAGCGGTGGTGCTGGTGGAGCGGGCGAAGGGTGCCGAGGCCGACCTCGCCGTCGCGATCGCGGAGATCCGGAGGGCGGTCTCGGCAGCGCACGGTCTGCGGCCGCACGACGTCGTGTTCGTCGCCCCGGGTGAGGTGCCGCGCACCTCCAGCGGCAAGATCAGCCGTGCGCTGTGCCGGAAGTCCTATTCGGACGGTTCGCTGACCGCGCGGCGGCTCGGGTGACCGCGGAGATCCGTGCCTGGCTCATCGCGCGCGTGGCGGAGCGGACCGGCTCGCCCGCGGACCACGTCGATCCGGACCGGCCGCTGCACGAGAGCGGGCTTTCCTCGCGGGAATCGATGGAACTGGCGGCGGAGCTGGGCCGGTACCTCGGTCGTCCGTTGCCGCCGACCCTGGTGTGGCAGTACCCGACGATCTCCGCCCTCGCCGACCGTCTGTCCACAGTGGAGGAACCTACGACCGTGAGCGGCGAAGGCCGCGAGGAGGAACCGATCGCGATCGTCGGTGTCGGCTGTCGCCTGCCCGGCGGCGCGGACTCGCCGGAGAGCTACTGGCGGCTCCTGGACGCCGGACGCGACGGCATCCGCGAGGTTCCGGAGGATCGCTGGGAGACCTCCGCGCGTGGCGGATTCCTCGGCGACGTCGCCGGTTTCGACGCCGAGTTCTTCGGCATCACGCCGGGCGAGGCCGAAGCGATGGATCCCCAGCAGCGGATGCTGCTCGAAGTGACCTGGGCGGCGCTGGAGCACGCCGGGATCCCGCCGTCCACGCTGCGGGGAAGCCGGACCGGGGTGTTCGTCGGCCTTTCGGCAGGCGAGTACGGCCACCTGACGATGGCCGATCCCGCCGCCGTCGACGTCTGGTCCGCCACCGGTGCCGCGACGAGTATCGCCGCCAACCGGCTGTCGTACCTGTTCGACCTGCGCGGACCCAGCCTCACCGTCGACACCGCGTGCTCGTCCTCGCTGGTCGCGGTGCATCAAGCGGTGCAGAGCCTGCGTCGCGGCGAATGCGGGACGGCGCTCGCCGCCGGGGTGAACCTGCTGCTCTCACCCGCGGTCACCGCCTCCTTCCAGCGGGCCGGGGTGCTGGCCCCGGACGGGTACTGCAAACCGTTCGACGCCGCCGCCGACGGCATCGCCCGCGGCGAGGGCTGCGGCGTGATCGTGCTCAGACCGCTGAAGGCCGCCCGCCGTGCGGGGGACCGAGTGCTCGCGGTGATCCGCGGCAGCGCGGTCAACTCCGACGGCCGGTCCAACGGTCTCGTCGCGCCCAGTCCCGGCGCGCAGGCGGACCTGTTGCGGGACGCGTACGCGGCGGCGGGCGTCGAACCGTCCACTGTGGACTACGTGGAGGCGCACGGGACCGGGACGGCGGTGGGGGACCCGATCGAGGCGGGCGCGCTCGGTGAGGTGCTCGGGGCCGGACGCGAACCCGCCCGCCCGCTCCTGATCGGCTCCGTGAAGGGGAACCTGGGCCACCTGGAGGGCGCGGCCGGGATGGCCGGGCTGATCAAGGTCGTCCTCGCGATGGTCCACCGGCGGCTGCCGCCGACCCCGCATCATCACGAACCCAGCCCGCACGTCGATTTCGCCGGTCTCGGCCTCCGGGTGGTGGACACCGGGACGGACTGGCCGCGGTACTCCGACGTCGTGCGCGCCGGGGTCTCCGCGTTCGGCTTCGGTGGCACCAACGCCCACGTGGTCCTCGAAGAATGGCCCGCCGCGTCGTTCGCGGCTCGCGGGACGGAGACCCGGCGCCCGCGGATCTTCGCGCTGTCCACGCGGTCGGCCGAGGTGCTCCGGGCGCGGGCCGCCGATCTGGCGGACTGGCTCGAAGATCCCGCCCACCGGTCGGTCCCGCTGGACGCGGTCGCCGCGACACTGGCCCGGAGCCGCGACCACTTGCCCATCCGTGGCGCGGTCGTCGCGGAGGAACGCGACCAGGGGGCCGCCGCGTTGCGGGAACTGGCCGCCGGACGTGCTGGTGGCGCCGCCGTCCTCGGCGAAGCCAAATCCGTCTCCGACGTCGTGTTCGTGTTCTCCGGCTACGGCTCCCAGTGGCCCGGGATGGGTCGCGTCCTGCTCCGCACCGAGCCCGCGTTCCGGGCCGAGGTCGAAGCGCTCGATCCGGTGTTCCGCGCCGAAGCGGGCTTCACGCTGAGCGAGGTGTTCTCCGGCACGCGCGATCTGCCGGATCTCGCGGCGACACAGCTCGCGTTGTTCGGCATGCAGCTGGCTCTCGCCGGGCTCTGGCGCGCGCACGGCGTCGTCCCGGCCGCGGTGCTCGGGCATTCGATGGGCGAGGTCGCGGCCGCCGTCGTCGCGGGGGCGCTGGACGTCGCCGACGGCCTGCGCGTGATGGCCACCCGCGCCCGGCTGCTGGCCGAGGTCGACGCTTCCGGCGACGGCGCGATGGCCGTGGTCGAGCTGTCCCCGGCCGAGCTCGCCGACCTGGAAGCGGACTTCCCCGGGATCACCGTCGCGGTCTACGCCTCGCCGGTCCAGTGCACCGTCAGCGGCGGCGCCGGCCAGGTCGAGGCGCTCGTGTCGCACGTCGAGGGCCTCGGCAGGCTGGCGAAGCGGCTGCCGGTCGGGGGTGCGGGCCATTCGGAAGCCGTCGACGCCGTTCTCGGCCGGTTCCGCGCCGATCTCGGCGGCCTTTCCCCGCGGCCGGTGGAGATTCCCTGCTACAGCAGCGTTCTCGACGATCCACAAAGGTCGGTGGTGTTCGACGTCGAGTACTGGGCGGCGAATCTGCGCCGTCCTGTGCGTTTCAGCCAGGCACTGGCGGCGGCGACCGCCGACGGGTACGGCGTGTTCGTCGAGATCTCGCCGCATCCGGTGGCACTGGCCGCGATCGAGCAGAGCACCGGCGCGCTCGCGCTTCCGACGGCGAGCCGTAAGAGCGACGAGGCAGTGGCGTTCCTGACCACGCTCGCCCGGCTCCACACCCTCGGGCTGCCCGTCGTGCTCGACGACGGCGGTCCCCGTCCGCTTCCGGTCGACCTGCCCGGCCCGCGCTGGCGGCATCGGCGGTTCTGGCCGCGGCGTCCGGCGACCCGGACGGCCGGTGAACATCCGTTGCTGGGTGTCCACATCGAACAGCCGACCGGCGGTGGACACCTGTGGCGCGCGGACGTCGGGATCGAGGTACTGCCGTGGCTGGCCGATCACGCGGCGATGGGTGTCCCGTTGTTCCCCGCCGCCGGATTCCTGGAACTCGCGCTTTCGGCGGCGAAGACGGTGCTGCGTCCCGGGCTGCTGCGCATCGGCGGTCTCGAACTGCACCGTGTCCTCCCGCTCGCCGCGCACACCGAGGTGACGACCAGCCTGAGCGCTGGAAGCGTGGACGTGTACGCGCGGTCCGCGGACGGCGGCTGGGTGCGGCACGCCACCGCCCGCGTCCGTGAGGGGAACACCGCGGTGGTGCCATTCGGCCCGGTCGGTGACGACGCCCGGTCGGTCGACCTCTACCAGGTGCTGGCCGGCGCGGGGCAGAGCTACGGTCCCGCATTCCGTGGGCTGCGCGACGTCTTGGCCGCGCCGGGCCGGGCCTCGGCGTCGATCACCCTGCCCGCCGACGAGCCGGCCTATGTCCTGCACCCGGTGATCGCCGACGCTTGCCTGCACGCGCTCGCCGCCGTGGCCGGGGACGCGCTCCGCGAAGCCGACGGCGTGTTCCTGCCGCTGACCTTGGGCGAGGTCGTCCTCGCCGGTGATCCGCGCCGCGGTGTCCGGGTCGACGCTGTCCTCGATTCGGTTGATCCGGCGGGCGACGGCCTGGTCGGCGGTGTCCAGCTGGTCGACGCGGACGGCGTCGTCCTGGTCGAGTTCCGTGAGGTCTACTGCCGCCGGTTCCAGCGTTCGGCGCTGCCGGTGCCCCTGGCGGACCTGCTGTTCGAAACGGTCTGGCGGGAGGCAGCGCTGCCCGCCGCGGTACCGGGCTCACGCTGCTGGGTGGTGCTGCACGAAGACGCACCGTGGCTGACGGCGTTGCGTGACCAGCTCACCGAAGCAGGGGACGAGCTGGTGACGGTTCGGCTTGGGGACAGGAAGGCGCTCGCGGAAGCTCTGAGTTCTCGTGAGGTGGCGGGAGTCCTCGTATGGTTCGGTACTTCGGGGCCGGATCCGATGAGCGCGGCACGGAGGCTCGCCGAGCTTCCCCTCGCCGAACTGGTCGAGACCGCGCCGCGGTTGTGGCTCGTCAGCGCGGGTGCGTCGGCCGTCGATCCCGGCCAGGCCTGGCTGCGTGGACTGGTCCGCGTCCTCGCCTTCGAACACCCCGAACTGCGCGCGAGCCAGGTGGACTTCGACACGGAACCGAACCCCGCCAGGCTGGTGGCGGAGATCCGTGCGGACGCGCCGGACGACGAGATCGCCTGGCGCGAGGGCGTCCGGTACACGAGGGTGCTGGCCCGGCCGAAGCTCGGCGAACCTCGCCACGAAACCGTGGTGCGCGACGGCGCTTACGTGATCACCGGTGGTCTCGGCGGCCTCGGCCTGGTCGCGGCGGACTGGCTGGCGGCGCGCGGCGCGACCAGGCTCGTCCTGTCCGGACGGCGCGGTGCGAGCCCCGCCGTCGAGCCGCTTCTGGCGGATCTGCGTGAGCAGGGCGCCGACGTCCGCGTGGTGACGGGGGACATCGCCGAGCCCGGAACGGCCGAAGCGCTGGTCGCGGCCGCGACCGACGGCGGCATGCCGTTGCGTGGCGTGCTGCACGCGGCCGGTGTGCTGTCCGACGGCGCCGCCGTCACCCTCGACCACGACGCCGTCGAAGCCGTCTGGCGCGCGAAAGCGCTTGGGGCGTGGCGAATGCACGAGGCGACGGCCGGACACGAACTCGACTGGTGGCTGACGTATTCCTCGGCGGCGGCGTTGTTCGGCTCACCGGGACAAGCCGCCTACGCCACCGCGAACGCGTGGGTGGACGCCCTCGTCGCGTGGCGCCGCGCCGCGGGATTGCCGGCTGCGACCATCGGCTGGGGAGCCTGGGGCGAAGCGGGTGTGGCCGTCGGCAGCCGTAACCCCGTCCTCGAACCACTCGGCACGGAGGAGGCGTTGGCGGCGATGGACGCCGTGCTTCGCCGTGACCGCGTGTCGACCGGGATCGCCAGGGTCGACGCCGGGACCGTCCTCGCCCTCTTTCCCCGGCTGGCCGGACGGCCGTTCTTCGAGATCCTGGTACCGGGGGAGGAGCCGGCCGCCGGACCGTCCACTTGGGACGGACTGGACGCGCTGCGGGCGGTCCTCCCGGAGGCCGCCCGCGAGATGCTGGCCGACTACCTCGCCGGGCTCGTCGCCGGGATGCTCGGCCTCGACGCGGACGAGATCGACCGGCGGACACCGCTCACCCGGCTCGGCCTCGATTCGCTCGCCGCCCTGCGTGCCAAGGGAGTCGTGGACCGGGACTTCGGCCTGGAACTGCCGATCCCGCTGCTGTTGCGGGGCGCGGGCCTGGCCGAAATCGCGGACCATCTCGCCGATAAGGCGGGGTTCGGTGCGGGAGAAGCCCGGCCCCCCGCACCGGTGACGGCCGTCGGACCACGCGATCCGGCCGAACGCTGGATCGCCCGGCACTGGCAGTCGGAACTCGGCGGCGCGGAACCCGGCGTCCACGAAGACTTCTTCGCCGCCGGTGGCGACGCCGAAGCGGCCGAGCGGCTGCGGGCCGTGTTCACCGGGCAGCTCGGAGCCGTTCCCGAACGGCTCTTCGCCACACCGACGATCGCCGCGATGGCCGACCTCCTGCGCGACGACATCGAAGGACGCGGAGGCTGCCCAGTCCGGCAGTTGCGCGAAGGCGGCACGGACCCGGTGTTCCTGTTCCACCCGGCGGGTGGTCCGACGAGCGTCTACGAGGGACTCGTCCGCCTGCTGCCCGAGGGCAGAGCCGTCTACGGGCTCGAACGGATCGACGAAGAGGACACCGTCGAGGCCAAGGCCGAGTGCTATCTCGAGCTGATCCGGGAAATCCAGCCGCGGGGCCCGTACCGGCTGGGCGGGTGGTCCTTCGGGGGCTGCCTCGCCTACGAGACCGCGCGGCGGCTGACCGCGGACGGGGAGCGGGTCGCTCTCGTGTTCCTGATCGACAGCATCCTGCCGCTGCCCGCGCCGGGGAAACCGGCTCAGGAGATCCTGCTGGACCGGTTCGAGCGGTTCGCGGAGCACATCGAGCGAACCTACGGCGTCTCGCTGGACATCCCGCGTGAAGAGCTCGCCCGGCTCGGCGACGAGGAACAGATCCGGCTGGTGATCGCCCACCTGGCCGCGCGGGTTCCCGAGCTGGGGCACGGCGTGCTACGGCATCAGTACGAGTCCTATGTGGACGCCCGGGTCGCCGAACGGTACGAGCCGGAATCCTATGCCGGGCCGGTATTGCTGTTGCGCGCGAAGGAGCCGCATCCGCTGACCACCTCCCTCGACCCGCGTTACCTGCGCACCGACGACGCTCTCGGCTGGGACGCCTTCTGCCCGGATCTGGAGGTCGTCCGGGTGCCGGGCGATCACCTGTCGATGATCGACCCGCCGCATGTCGAGAGGGTCGCCGCGGCCCTCGCGGCCCGGCTCGGGGCACCCAAGGCGGCGCGGCCATGACCGACACGACGGCGTTCCGGATCGCCGACCTCGCCGCCCGCCGGGAGGATCTGCGGACCGCGGAGAAGCGGGCCGTCGACCGGCAGCACGCCAAGGGAAAGCTGACCGCGCGCGAACGCGTCGAGGAGTTGCTGGACCCGGGTTCCTTCGTCGAACTCGACCAGTTCGCCCGGCACCGGTGCACCGAATTCGGGATGGACGCCAGCCGGCCCTACGGCGATGGCGTGGTGACCGGGCACGGCACCGTCGACGGCAGGCAGGTCTGCGTGTTCTCCCAGGACTTCACCGTGTTCGGCGGCAGCATGGGCGAGGTCTTCGGCGAGAAGGTCCTGAAAGTGATGGACCTGGCGATGACGCTCGGCTGTCCCGTGGTCGGGATCAACGACTCCGGCGGCGCGCGCATCCAGGAAGGCGTCGTCTCGCTCGCCTACTACGCCGAACTCGGCAGGCGCAACACGCTGGCGTCCGGTGTCATCCCGCAGATCTCGCTGATCATGGGTCCCTGCGCGGGCGGGGCGGTCTACTCGCCGGCGATCACCGACTTCACCGTGATGGTGGACGAGACCGCGCATATGTTCGTCACCGGGCCGGACGTCGTGCACGCCGTCAGCGGCGAACGCGTCACCGCCCAGCGGCTCGGCGGCGCCTCGGTGAACAGCGAGGTGTCCGGGAACGCCCACCATCGGGCCACCGACGAACACGACGCCATCGACTGGGTGCGGACCCTGCTCGGCTATCTGCCGTCCAACAACCTCGACGCCGTCCCGGAATACGCCGACGAGAGCGCGCCCGAACCCACCGCCGCCGACCTCGAACTCGACCGGCTGGTGCCCGACGCGCTGAACCAGGCGTACGACATGGCCGAGGTGATCGTCCGTCTCGTCGACGACGGCGACTTCATGGAGGTGCACGGCGGCTTCGCGCCGAACATGATCTGCGCGTTCGGCCGGATCCGGGGCCGCACGGTCGGTGTCGTGGCGAACCAGCCTCGTCATCAGGCGGGCGTGATCGACATCGACGCCTCGGAGAAGGCCGCGCGGTTCGTGCGGTTCTGCGACGCCTTCGACATCCCGATCCTCACCCTCGCCGACGTCCCCGGGTATCTGCCCGGCGAGGCGCAGGAACGGCACGGGATCATCCGGCGGGGTGCCAAATTGATCTACGCCTACGCCGAAGCGACGGTGCCGAAGGTGACCGTGGTGATCCGCAAGGCCTACGGCGGCGGTTACGCGGTGATGGGGTCGAAACATCTCGGCGCGGACGTCAACCTGGCCTGGCCCACCGCGGAGATCGCGGTGATGGGCGCCGAGGGCGCGGTGCGGGTGCTGCACCGGCACGAACTGGCCGCGCTGCCCCCGGAACAGCGTTCGGCCGAACAACGACGGCTCACCGACGCGTACCGCGAACGGCATTCGAATCCCTACTTGGCGGCCGAACGCGGCTACGTCGACCAGGTCATCGCGCCGTCGCAAACCCGTCTGCAGGTGGCACGGGCGTTGCACGCGTTGCGGACCAAGCGGCAGACCCTCCCGGCCAAGAAACACGGAAACATCCCGTTGTGAGCGAGGAGAAACGATGAAGCGAACCCGGCGGTGGGGTCTGCTGGCGCTGGCCATGGTGACCCTGCTCGGAAGCCCGGTCCCCGCGAGCGCGGCGCCCGCGCCGGTCACCGCCGACAACGGCGCGAAGGTCGTAGAGGAGACCTGGCTGGACGCGCGCACTGTCGACCTCAAGATCAGTTCGCCCGCGCTCGGCACCACCGGCATGGTCCGACTGCTGGTCCCGGCGGGCTGGGCCGCGCAGCCCACGCGGACCTGGCCGACGTTGTTCCTGCTGCACGGCTGCTGCGAACCGGTCGACTACCGGTCGTGGGACCAGTTCACCGACGTGAAGGCGTTCACCGCGGACAAGGACGCCCTCGTCGTCATGCCGACCGGCGGGCCCGCCGGGATGTACACGAAGTGGTGGAACTTCGGGCTCAGGAGCACTCCCGACTGGGACACCTTCCACACCCTGGAGGTGCGGCAGATCGTCGAACGCGGGTACCGGGCGGGTACGCGCCGGGCGGTCGCCGGCCTGTCGATCGGCGGCTACGGCGCGCTCGCGTATTCGTACAAGCACAAGGGGATGTTCGCCGCGGCGGCGTCCTACAGCGGGGTGCCGAACACCCTCAACCAGGGCGCTCCGCTGTTCATCCAGGGGATCCTGGCCAGGGCGGGGATCTTCAACTACCTCGAACTCTGGGGCGACAGCTGGGGAATGCGGCCGCTCTGGACGGCGAACAACCCGTACGACAACGTCGACGGCCTGCGCGGCACGGCGCTGTACATCTCCTGCGGGAACGGGAAGACCGGCCCGCTGGACCCGCCGGGGCAGTCCGACATCTTCGAACCCCAGGCGCTGGCTTCCTCGGTGAGCTTCACGGATCGGTTGAAGGCCAAGGGGATTCCGGCGACCGTCGACTACTACGGCGACGGGACGCACAGCTGGCCGTACTGGCAACGGGCGCTGCGGAACTCCTGGCCGGTACTGGCGGGCGGGCTCGGCCTGTGAGGTGACCAAACGCCGAACTCGCGTGATTGAAGGCGTAACTCGCGTGATCGAAGGCGTAACTCGCGTGATTGAAGGCCGCACATCGAGTTACGCCTTCAATCACGCGAGTTACGCCTCTAAACACGCGAGTTACGCCTCTGATCACGCGAGTCACGCGCCAGACTCTCGCAAGCGTTGCGAAAGCCACTTTCGCAACCTTCAACGTTGCGAAAGTGGCTTTCGCAACGTCGGCCGGTGGGCGCGGTGGTGAAACGAGATGCCAGCGCTTGCCGGGTGTGTCGCGAAAGCCACTTTCGGGACACCAGACGTCCCGAAAGTGGCTTTCGCGACGCCACCGCATCGAGAGGACTAAATGCGGAGAGGTCAGCCGGCGATCAGTTCGGCGAAGCGTTCCGGGCTCACGTTCCCGCCGCTGATGATCACCCCGACCCGTCCCGAAGCGGGCACCCGGCCGCTGAGCAGTGCCGCGAGCCCGGTCGCCCCGCTCGGCTCGATGACGAGCTTCAGCCGCTCGAACGCGAACCGCATGGCGTCGCGGACCTGGTCGTCGGTGACGAGCGCGATGTCGTCGACGAGCCGCCGGTTGATCGAGAAGGTCAGTTCGCCGGGGATCGAGGCGGCCTGGCCGTCGGCGATGGTCCGCGGCACCGGGATCGACACGCGTTCCCCGGCGTCCAGCGAGCGTTTGGTGTCGTCGCCTTCGGCGGGTTCGACGCCGATCACGCGGATGCCGGGCCGTACGGCCTTCGCGGCGGTCGAGCTGCCCGCGATCAGGCCACCGCCGCCGACCGGGACGACGAGGGTGTCCAGCGACTCGGTGTCCTCCAGCAGTTCCAGCGCCGCGGTGCCCTGTCCGGCGATCACGTGCGGGTGCTCGTACGGCGGGATCAGCGCGAGACCGCGATCGGCCGCCAGCGCCTCGCCGATCGCGACGCGGTCGCCGGTGTAGCGGTCGTAGGTGACGATCTCGGCGCCGTAACCCGCGGTGGCGTCCTTTTTGGACTGCGGGGTGTCCTCGGGGATCAGGATGACCGCGCTGCTCCCGAGTTCCTTCGCGGCGAGCGCGACGGCCTGGGCGTGGTTCCCCGACGAGTACGCGGCGATGCCCTTGGCCAGCTGTTCCGGCGAAAGTCGCGACGCGGCGTTGTACGCGCCACGGAACTTGAAAGCCCCGACGCGCTGGAGGTTTTCACATTTGATGAAGACCTCGGCGCCGACGAGCTCGTCGAGGGTACGGGAACGCACGACCGGCGTCCGGTGGGCGACCCCGGCCAGGCGGGCGGCCGCGTCGCGGATGTCGTCGATGGTCACGGGGGCGGTCATGATGCTCCTTGATCACGGATTTCGGCGAGATAGTTGTAAGCGGAGGCGCGGGAGATCCCGATCCGGGCCGCGACCTGGGGCACGGCCCGCCGCACGGCGAAGACACCGCGCGCGTGCAGGCTGCGGAACAGGTCGAGCCGCTCGTCACGGCTGAGCGCGGTCCAGGGTTTGTTCAGCCGGAGCTGATGCTCGTCGACGATCGCGTCCACCACCGCGTCGACGTCGTCGCCGAAGGTGGTGGTCGGCGTTTCGGCGGCGGTGCCGACGTCGGCGAGCTCACCGACCAGGGTCCGCAGCTGCCCCAGGGCGGTGACATCGAGGTTCACGCACAAGGCGCCGAACACCGAGCCGCCGCTGTCGCGCAGCAGCATGGTCGACGACTTCACGAGTTTCCCCGACGCCGTCCTGGTCACGTAGTTCAGCTGGTCTTCGGCGTCGTCGCCGCGGGCGAGCAGGCCCATGCCGATCTCGCTCATCGACCCGCCAACGGTGCGGTCGGTGACCGAGCCGGCGATCGCGACCACCGACTTCTCCGGGCGGCGGAAGTCGTGCACCACGACCTCGCAGAACGAGCCGAGCGTCGCCGCGATGCCGTCGGCGACCGGGGCGAGCGCGTCGAGGATCGCGTCCTGCTCAGACATTGCGTACCCGGGCGAGGGCCTCGACCTCGACCACGCCGCCGTAGGGCAGCGACGCGACCCCGACACAGGTTCGTGCGGGCCGGGGCTCGGCGAAGAACTCTTCGTAGACCCGGTTGAGACCGTCGCGGTCGGCGATGTCGGTCAGGTAGACGACGACCTTCACCACGTCGGCCCGCGTCGCACCCACCGAACGCAGCGCGGCGTCGAGATTGGTGAAGGCCTGCGGGCATTCGGCGTCGAAGCCGCCGGGCACCAGCGCGCCGGTCTCGGTCACGCCGAGCCGCCCGGACACGGAAACCAGGTCGCCGCTGCGGAAGGCGGGCGGGTACGGATGCTCGTTGGTCACGAGACTGACTGTATAAGTGCTGGACGGAAAGTCCAACAAAATTAGCGGTGACCTGTCACTCACCTGGTGAACGTGGTGTTACTCGCGGGTAGTCGGCCGGGTTAACGGGCTTCACTCGGACGAGCGACCGCTGTTTCATGATCGTCAAATGGCGGTGAACCGCCTTGTCCGGCCTTCGGTGATCAAGGCAGCCTCCTCGGCGTGCGGTCCCTGTCCGCACATCCACAGCCGAGAGGATGTACACCATGCGCGACACCCAGAGCACCACCCGCCGCTGGACGAAGCGGGGCCTGGCGGCCGGCCTGCTGGCAGTGCCGATGCTCGCCGTCTTCGGCGGGTCGGCGTCGGCGGCGGAACTCACGCCGATCGCCGAGTACCTCGACAGCACCATCGCCGGCCTGTCCGCGTCGTTGGTCGAGGCGCTCGCGGCCCTGCTCGGCGTGGGCTGAGCCGGTCCGGACGGATCGGGAAAGGGTCGTTCCGGACGACCCTTTCCCGGCCTCGGTCAGACGACCTCGAAGTTCGCCATCATCGCCATGTCCTCGTGCTCGGCGTTGTGGCAATGGAAGACGTAGCGGCCGCGATAGCCGTCGAACCGCGCGATGACCTCGACCGACTCGCCGGGGGCCAGGTCCACGGTGTCCTTGATGCCCCCGTCGAACGGCCCGGGTGGACGCCCGCCGCGCGAGAGGATCCGGAAGCCCACCAGGTGCAGGTGCACGGGATGGTGGATGTCGGCGACGAACCGCCAGATCTCCGTGTCGCCGAGGCGCGGGCTCGCCGACATCACGTCCGGCGAGAACGGCTCCCCGCCGATCACCCAGCCCGCGCGGCCGTGGACGGTACCCGCCCGGAACGAGAACTCCCGCGTGGTCGTGGCCTGTTCGCGAGTGAGCGGCGCGATTTCGCTGAGTTTCGCCGGAACCCGGCTGTCGTCCGCCGCGCTGCGCGCGACGACGAACCGCATGACCTGAGCGGTCGACCCGGTCCCGAGCCGGTTCACGAGAGTGACCTCGGTGCCGACCGGATACCGGCCGAAGTCGACGACGACGTCGTACCGTTCCCGCCGGCGCGATGGGGAGATGGTCGTGTTCGCGCGGCGCGGCCAGCAGGCCCTGGTCGGCGCCGATCTGCACGAATCCGCCCCCGCCGGGCGGCGGCGGGTCCAGCGCGAGGTCGTAGCGCCTGGCGTTGGAGCCGTTGAGCACACGGAGGCGGTACTTGACGGCCGCCACCTCGTGCACCGGCCACGGCGCGCCGTTGACCAGGATGACGTCACCGAAAACGCCTTCCACGTAAGCACTTTCGACGCCCGGTGTGGTCCGCAGCGACCGGTCGAGCGAGGGATAGGCGAAGGCGCCGTGCTCGTCGAAGGACCGGTCGGCGATCATCAGCGGCAGTTCGCGCTCCCCGGACGGGAGCCCGAGCGAGTCCTCCTCGTCGTCGCGGATCAGGTGGAACCCGGCCAGGCCCCGGTACACGGCCGGACCGGTGAAATCCATGCGGTGGTCGTGGTACCAGAGGGTCGCGGCCCGTTGCCGCAGGGGGAAGACGTAGTCGCGTTCCCCGTTCGAGATCCGCGCCCGCGAGTCGGCCATGCCGTGCCCGGTGTGCGCGGTGGTCCAGCCGGACCGCGGCAGCACGAGGTCGGTCGGATAGCCGTCGGAGTCGGCGGGGGTGTGCCCGCCGTGCAGATGGACCACGGTCGGCACGGGGAGTTCGTTGCGGTGGTGCGCCACCACCGTCCGGTCCCGCCGAGACTCGATCGTCGGGCCGGGGAAGATGCCGTCGTAGCCCCAGATCGGTGTCCGGACGCCGGGCAGGATCTCGGCCGTCGCCGCCCGCTGGGTGATGGTGTAGTGATCGGTGTCGGCGGTCCTCTGTGGACTCAATACGGGCGGGATCGGCAGCGGTACCCGGAAGGGCTCCGGCAACGGCAGTGCGCTGCGCAGCAACTCGCCGGTCCCCGGAGCGCCCTGCGCGAGCAGCCGGGGCGCCGTGATCCCGGCGGCGACGAGGACACCGGCCCCTCCGGCGAGCCCGAGGAAGGTCCGGCGGGGCAGCCGCCCGCTCATCGGTCCGCCCGCCAGGTCTGCGGCCGCCAGACGGCGATCGTCGTCAGTACCGTCGCGGTGACCAGCGCGACGCCGAGCGGGATGTGCAGGTCGAGCGCGCCCGCCATCCCGGCGAGGTACTGCCCGGTCTCGCCCAGCGCGAGCAGCAGGCTGATCCAGAACAGCCAGCGCGGTCCGCGGACCAGCCACAGGACCAGCGCCGCCAGGATCTGCGCGTACGCCAGGTACGACACGGCGTCGGCGCCCCAGCGGTGCAGCCAGAGCATGTCGTAATCGCCGCCGAGATAGCCGCCGGCGAACACCGGCTGGCCGATGATCGCGACGGCGTGGGCGCTCACCAGCACCCGGTTCACCACCAGTGTCCCGTTCGCCTTCCGGCTCGGGCTGGTCAGGGTTTCACTCACGTGATCGAACGTAGGAGCCGACGCCTTATGCTGTCCAAGACAAGATCGGTTATCTGTTCATAACAGGCGAGGTATCAGTAGTGGATCTTCTGGCGCTCCGGTACTTCCAGACGGTCGCCCGGCTCGAACACGTCGGCCGGGCCGCCGAAAAGCTGCGTGTCGCGCAACCCTCGCTCAGCCGGACCTTGGCCAGACTGGAGAACGAGCTCGGCGTCCCGCTGTTCGACCGGCACGGCCGCCGGATCCGGCTCAACCGGTTCGGGGTCGCGTTCCTCGGCCGCGTCGACCGGGCGCTGGCCGAACTCGACGACGCCCGTCAGGAACTCGACGACGCCGCCGGGCTGGAGCGCGGCACCGTCACCGTCGCGGCCGAAAGCCTCCTCGCCCTCACCGCACCGCTTCGCACCTTCGTCCCCGGCCATCCATTGGTGGACTTGCGCCTTTCTCAGGCATCGGCGCAGGGGATGGCGGAGAAGCTGAGAGCCGGCGACGTCGACCTCTGCGTCACGTCACAACCCTTGACAGGGAACGACATTCGCAGCCGGGTGCTTCTCGACGAGGCGGTGATGCTCTGCGTTCCCGCCGGGCATCGGCTCGCCGAGCGCGGCCGTGTCGGCCTGGCGGATCTCGAGGGAGAGCCGTTCCTCACCACGCGACCTGGTTACTGGCAGCGCGCGCTCGTCGATCGGCTGTTCGCGAAGGCCGGCCTGGAACTGCACGTCGTCTGCGAGGGCGACGAAGCCGCGGTGCTCTTCCAGCTCATCGACGCGGGGCTCGGCATCGCGCTGGTGCCTTCGCTGGGATTGCGTGCCGTCAGTGGTACGAAGGTGGTCTGGCTCGACGTCGATGATCCCGACTGCCGCCGCGTGCTCAGCGTCGCTTGGCGCGAAGACACGTACCTTTCCGTTGCCGCCCAACGGTTTCGCGACCACCTGGTCGGCCATTTCCACGCGCGGGCCGAGCCCCGGTCGAGGTGACCGGGGCCCGGCGGGACGTGCTTACGGGTTGAGCGTGACGCTGTAGGCGCTCAGTGCCTCGCCGATCGGCTGGTAGTACGAGGTACCACTGCCCTTGCCGGAGGTGATGCCGAGGCCGACGCTGCCGGAGAACAGGCAGCCGCCCGAGTCGCCGGGGTTGGCCAGCGCGTTGGTCTGGATCAGCTGGTACACCGAGCCTTCGGCGTAGTTCACCGTGACGTTCAGCCGCTGCACCGAACCCGAGGTGAGGCGGGTGGTGCTGCCGCTCTTGCTGATCCGCTGCCCGACGGTGGCGGTACCGGCGGAGGCGATCCGCTGGGTGGAGCCGTTCCACAGGGTGACCGCGCCCGGTGCGCTGCCGGTGGTGTTGCGGATCAGGCCGTAGTCGTTGGTCGGGAAGCTGGCGCCCTGCGACGGCCCGACGTTCCACTGCGAGACCGCGCGGGTGCAGTGACCGGCGTCGAGGATGTAGTTCTGGCCGCCGCGGTTGGTGTTGAACCCGACCGAGCACCGGGTGCCGCCGCCGGTGATGGCCTCACCGTTGTAGATCGCGGTGTGCATCTCGCCGGTGGTCCGCTCCACGCGCACGCGGTCGCCGAGGGCTTCGGCGGCCTTCACGAGGGCATCGGTGCCCTTCGCCGCGTCGGAGATGGTCAAGACCACCTGGTTGGCCTTCGGATCGAGGCCGATCGACGTGTGCGCGACCGACGGCAGCGCCTGCAGGGCGTTCTGTGCCCCCGCCAGCGCGGCACTGGAGTGCTTGACGATCCGTGCCTGCGCCCCGGTCGCGGTGACCTGGTCCGCGGCGGCCTGGTCGAGGACGTTCACGACCGGCTTGGCGGCGTCGTCGAGGTACCCGTCCGCGGCACGGGAGCCGAGCGAAGCGGTGACCTGCTGCAGCTTCTCGACGCTCGCCGTCTGCGTCCGGAGGAACTCGACGGCGGCGGCCTGGCTGATCCCGGCTTCGGCGGCGAGGGACGTCACCGCCTCGTGCTGCACCGTGGGGGAGTAGCCCGCGATGGTGGTGGCGGTGGCCGTGGACGGGGCGAGGAAGCCGACGACCGCGGCCGCGGCCACCAGTGTCGTGGCGGTACGGGCTAAGGGGTTTGTGCGCATACCGGTGTCTCACTTTCGCGAGGGGACATCCAGCGCGAGGGGTGGCCGCACTGGACACGGTGGGGTAGCCGGGCACGGCCAAGGCGACCCGGCGCCGGTGATCCGGTGCCGATCATGGTGATCCGCCGCCCCGGTGGCGGATACCGACTTTCGTTGGACAGGAAGAAAAATAGGTACCCGCCGTTCGGGCTACCGACGGATACGCGCACAGCAAACGCGCGACTCGCGTGCTCAGACGCGTAACTCGCGTGATCGAAGGCGTAACTCACGTGATCGGACGCGGAACTCGGGTGTGCGGCCTCTGATCACGCGAGTTACGCCTTCGATCACGCGAATGACGCCTTTGATCACGTGAGTGCGGTGTCGAAGGCCAGCCGGGCGAAGCGTTCCCCAATGAGCCGGTGCGTGGGCGCGTCCGGGTGGAGGGCGTCGGGCAGTGGCAGCTCGGCGTGGTCCGCCTCGCCGTACAGTTCGAGTCCGTCCAGGTAGCGCAGGTTCGGGTCGGCCGCGCTCCGTTCCTTGACGATGCGGGCGAGTTCGTCGCGGATCACGGTGAGCGTCAGCTTTCCCGACGCGGTCTCCGCGGGATCACCGGTGGCCCTGAACCGCACCTTCCCCTCGCGCAGGGCGTCCGGGTCGAATTCGCCCGGCCCCGGCGTGTGTTCGTGGATGGGGCAGTGGATCGGCGAGACGACCAGCAACGGCGTGGCGGGATGGCCTTCCCTGATGGTGTCGAGGAAACCGTGCACTGCCGGGCCGAACGCGCGCAGCCGCATCAGGTCGGCGTTGACGACGTTGATACCGATCTTGACGCTGACGACGTCGGCGGGCGTGTCCCGCATCGCGCGGGCGGTGAACGGATCGAGCAGCGCGCTGCCGCTGAAACCCAGGTTGACCAGATCCAGCCCGGCGAGGGCCGCGGCCGTGGCGGGCCAGGTCCCGGTCGGGGTCACCGCGTTGGAACCGTGACTGATGGAGCTGCCGTGGTGCAGCCAGGTCTTCCGGCCGTGCGACTGTGCACTGTGGACGGACGCGTCGGTGCGCAGGGCGACCAGCCGGGTGGTTTCGTTGTGCGGCAGCCAGATTTCGACGGTCTTCTCGTGGCCGGGCAGGCCGTCGAACCGCAGGGTGCGCACGGGGCCGGCCTCGTGCCGGGCGGCACCGGTGGCCAGGTCGACGCTGATCGTGTCGCCGTCGGTCACGCTCGCCTGCCCCGAGAGCCTGCCGTCGACGAGCAGTTCGTAGACGCCGTCGGGCCGGGGTGGGGTGCCGGCGAAGACGCGTTTGGTGGCCAGCACGTCGAGTTCGACGAGGGATGCCGTGGTGCGGAAGACCAGCCGCACGCCGGACGGCTGCGACTCCGCCATGGTCAGCTGGCCGTCGGGGATCTGCCGCCTTGCCCAAGCGGGCAGCCGGTGGGGGACCAGGCCGCGTCCGGTGGATTCGAGGTCGAGCGCGCCGCGGACGAGTTCGGCGGTGATCGGGGTGGTGAGCATTCTTCCGTTCATTTCGTTCGGGGCCAGGCGCGCAGGAGGACGTCGAGCGCGTCGAGGATCTCGGTCCAGCTCTCCTGTGAGCCGGGGGTGCTGTGGCTGAAGCCGCCGGCCGCTTCCAGGCCGACGAAGCCGCTGAACACGCTGCCCAGCAGGCGGACCGCGTGCGTCTGATGCGGTTCGGCGAGGTCGTAGCCGCGCAGGATCGCCCGCGTCATTTCGGCGTGGCGGACGCCGGCGCTGGTGGCCGCCTTGTCCGGCGCGAGCCGGAACCTCGCGGCGGTGAACCGGCCCGGATGTTCGAGGGCGTAGTCGCGGTGGACGTTCGCCAAGGCGATCAGCGCGTCCTTGCCCGCCAGGCCCGCCACCGCGGTGGCGGCGAGGTCGGCGAGTTCGGCCAAGGCCAGCAAGGCGATCTCGGTCTTCAGTTCGTGGGCGTTCTTCACGTGCGAATACAGGCTCGCGGTCTTGACACCGCACCGTTTCGCGAGCTCGGTCGGGGTCACGTGCTCGAAGCCGATCTCGTCGGCCAGCTCCGCGCCCGCCCGGATTACCCGTTCCGTCGTCAGTCCCGCTCGCACCATGGTCACCACCGTACCATAGTTCATTTGGGAATTGCCTAACGCGCTTAGGAAGTCGAAACCTGGGTTCGGTAGCGCCGGGGTCGACGGAGGCTGGGCCCGGGACGAACGGAGGTGGACGTGATGAACACGGTGGACCCGGCCAAGGCCCGGCATGACCGGCTCGAACGGTGGCGGGGAGATCGCCGCCTGCTCGTGGGCGCGATCCTGGCCTCGGTGATCACCCTGGCCTGCGGCTTCCTGGCCGGGAACGGATTTGGCGCGCTCTTCGAGCAGTTCCGGACGATGGCGATCGACAGTGTTTTCGACGACCGCGGTGACGGCGAGCCGCCGTATGGCCCCATCTGGGGGACTTTCGGCCTGCTCGGTTGTCTCGCGGCGGGCAACCTCGCGAGCGCCGCGATGCGGCGCTACCACGGGCGGCGGTCGGGGCCTGCCTTCCCGGCCGTGCTGGCTTTCGCGGCCGGCACGCTCGGCCTCTGGGAATCGTCACGAGGGTGGCTTCCGCCGCTCGCCGTCGGCACGGCGGTCGACCCCGTGTTCCACGAAGACGAAAAGTGGGGGATCTGGGCGTGGTTCCTGTACTACGCCGACAGCTGGGCGCCCGCCGTCCTGCTCGTCCTGACGTCACTGGTCCTGTGGTACGCCATCCGGCTTTCGCGGCACCAAGCCGAGCTGGCGCGTACCAGGGAGAGGCTGTTGAGGTACGGCCGCCGGGTGCCCGCCGAGATCGTCGAAGTGAAGGTGCGCAGGGGAGGAGACGAGTCGGGCACCCGTGTCGTCGGCGCGGACGTGACGGTGTCGTTCGTCGACCTCTCGGGCGTCCGGCACTGGGTGACCCGCCGCACCGGCGATACCGCGATCTCCGGCGCGGAAGTGCTGTTCGACCCCGCCGCACCCGGCGACGACAAGAAGATCTTCGTGGCGCTGCGCCGCCACCCCGCCCTCAGCGACTGGCTGCCCGCGAACTGAACTCAGGAGTGTCCATGCCGCTCACCCATGTCCGCGGATTCCTGACCGGGATCATCAGCGGGACGACCTTGTGCGCGTTCATCGTCGGCATCGTCATCGAGTACGTTCCGCTGACCGTCGCGGGCGTCGGGCTTCCCGTCGTCTACGGGGTCCTGCTCCACCTCGCCGGGGCGCCACGACGTGCTCGCGAGGCGAAGATCGTTCCGGTGGTCGCGCTCGCCAAGATCGAAAGCCTCCGTGCCGGGGGAACCGAGACCGGGGACATCCCGGTCGACTTCGTCTTCACCGTCGCCCCCGAAGGCATGGCCACCTTCCGGCTGAAGGTCGCCCACCACATCAACCTGGTCGACATCCCGAACTACCGGCCGGGCGACGTCCTCGTCGTCCGGTACCCGCCGGACCGGCCGTGGAAGGCGGAGGTCGTGGAACGGCCGTCTCCGTCGTGGGAACGCCGCGCGGCCGAAGCCACGATCGAATCCGCCCCGGAGTCGAGCCTGGTGCAGGAACCGCCGGAGGGCTGCGGGTTCGCCGCGCTCGCCGTCCTCGGGTTCCTGCTCGGCGCGGCGCTGGTGCTGTTCCTGTTCCGTGTGGAGCTGTTCGCGCCGGAAGAGCCCGCCCGGGCGGAAGAAAGCCAGTCCAGCGTGACCACGTCCTCCTCGGGATCCGCGACCGTCGACGTCAGCCGATCCCTGCTGGGCGAAGGGGAATTGAGCCGGGTGATCGACTCACTGGCGCAGGCCGCGGACGTTTCGCAGGTGATCACCGCGGTCGTCGAGGACCGGCGGCTGACCGTGGTCTTCGCACCGACGGGCGCCCAGGTGCCGCGGTTCGACCTCCGCGCGCTGAAGGCCGACCGCGTCCCCGCCCTGGTGCGCCGGGCGAAAGAGACCATCGACGTCGGGGAACCGCGGACGTGGCAGGTCACGATCGTCCCGTTCGGCACCGCGGTGAGCACCCGGGTGATCGTGACCGGCCCCGACGGCAGTGGCTCACTCGCGGACGGTGGCTGAAGCCGATCCGTGCTTTCCCGGCGCGGCGCTGCCCGAGTACTCGCCGAGATCGGAGATCAGCGAGGTGAGCTCGGCGTCGTTGTCGTAGCGACGCTGGTGCAGTTCGGCGATCTTCGCGCCCATCTCGGGATCCGGGTCGTCGGTGACGTCGAAGGACGCGAACCGGTCGACCAGCGGCAGCCCGACCCGGTCGGTGTTCCGGTGCGCCGGGTGCATGAGGTACTCCCAGTACCCGTCGAGGTCTTCGATCGCGAAGACGGCGCCCCATTCGTAGTCGCCACCGAAATCGCGGCCGACGACGAAGGACTTCACCGAGGGGATGACCCGGCCCTGGTTGCGGAGGCTTTCCAAGGCTTCTTCGACCTGCTCCGGGGAAGCGTCGGGGCGCAGGGTGAAACGGTTTCCGTGGTAGATCATCGTGTTTCCTTTCCGTTGTTCCGGTTCGGGAGGAGAGCGGCGAGTGCCGCTCCGGCGCCCAGGGCGACACCGGTCCAGGTGAACGCGCCGGCGATGCCGATGCCCTGGACGAGTGGCTGGACGACGAGAGGGGACAGGAACTGCCCGAGGAAGATCCCGGCGACCAGGCCGCTGAGCACGCGGCCGCGATGCGCGGGATAGGCGAGGTCGGCCAGGCGCAGGTTGAGGTTCGGGACGACGAAGCCGACACCGAACCCTCCGACGAGCAACCCGGCCACGACCTGGGCGACGGTGCCCGCCGTGCCGATCACCAGCCAGCCCGCGCCCATGAGCGCGACGCTCGCCGTGGTGATCGCCGTGGGACTGAAGCGCTCACGCAGGCGGGGGAACACCAGGGCACCGGCGACGCTGGTCAGCGTGCTCCCGGCGACCACGGCCCCGACGACGGCGGGACCGCTGCCGAACCCCTCCAGCAGGAAGGGCAACTGCGTCGGCGCCATGTAGAAGGCGAGCGTCACCACCAACGCGAGCACGTAGACGCCGACGACGCGAGCGGGCAGCCGGGTCCGCTCGCTCTCACCGACCGCTGGAGCGCTCCGGACCGGCTCGCGCAGGGACGTGATCGCGAAGATCGCCACGATCACCGAGATCGAATAGATCCAGAACGGCGCCTGCCAGCTCACGGTGGCCAGCACTCCCGCCAAGGGGAGGAAGACGACCCCGCCGAGACTCGCGAAAGCCTGCTGCAACCCGAGGAACGAGGCGCGGCGCTCGCCGGAGAACCAGTCGGTGATCAGGGTGCTGACCGCCGTCATGATCCCGCCGACGGCGAAGCCGAGCCCCACCCGGGTGATCAGGAGCAGAAGGAGGTCGTCGACGAAGAAGCCGGCCGTACCCGAAATCGCGTAGAGGCCGAGGCCCGTCAAGAGCAGAGGGCGGCGTCCGGCGCGGTCGGCGACGATGCCGGACAGCGGCGCGCTGATCGCGATCGCGAGTGAGGTCACGGTCAGCGTCAGCCGCACGAGAAGATCGGAGCCGGGTGTACCGGAGAAGACCTCCCGCATCGCGGGCAGGCTGGGCGCGATGATCGCCGCGGCCATGATGGTGAGCGGCGCCGCGGCCAGCACGGTCGCTCGGGCTCGCCGCGTCGGCGCCAACGTGTTCGTCACGCCACCAACCTCGCAGCGGGACGTCGGGATTCGCGTCGGTGACAATCGCCTATCTCCGCCCAGCCTCGGTAGCGTGCGAGGCATGACCGACGAGATCCTGCCCGCCATCGCCGGAGAGATCCTCACCGGAGAAGCCGCCTTGTCCGTCGCGGGAAAGGACTGGGGGAACCTGATCCACACCAGGCCGGGGCTGGTCGTGCGGCCGGCCTCGGCGACCGACGTGGCCGTCGTGCTCAGGTTCGCCGCCGCGCGAGGACTGCCGATCGCCGCCCGCGGGGCGGGTCATTCGCCGTACGGGCAGGGACAGGTGGAGGGCGGGATCCTGCTGGACATGACCTCGCTGCCGCCGCGCCGCGTGGTCACCGGTGAGCTGGTGTCGGTGGACGCGGGCGCCCGCTGGCGGGAAGTGCTCGAGACGACCTTGCCGTACGGGCTGGCACCTCCGGTGCTCACCGACTATCTCGAGCTGACGGTCGCCGGCACGCTGGTGGTCGGCGGGATCGGTGGCGCCACCCACCACCACGGCACGCAGACCGACGGCGTGGTGGCGCTGGAGGTCGTCACCGGTGCCGGAGAGGTGATCATCTGCTCCCGCGAGAGCGACGATGACCTGTTCGACGCGGTCCTCGGCGGCCTGGGGCAATGCGGGGTGATCACCCGCGCGACCCTGCGGCTGACCCCGGCCCCGGCGCGGGCCCGCCGGTGGAAGCTCTACTACGACTCGCTCCCGGCGTTCCTGGCGGACCAGCGCGCCGTCGTCCGTGACGGCCGTTTCGACTACGTGGAGGGCCAGCTGATCCCCGTCGGCGACGGGTGGCGGTACATGCTGGAGGCGGTCGCCTACTACTCGCCGCCCGCCGGGCCGGACGAGGCGGCGTTGCTGGACTCGCTCGCTTTCGTCGAGTCCGAAGCCGAGGACACGGTGTATTTCGACTTCCTGAACCGGATGGCCGATGGGGAGGCGGCCTTGCGCGCTGAAGGAAGCTGGTTCCATCCGCATCCGTGGCTGAACGTGTTCCTCACCGACGACACGGTCGAGCGGTTCGTCGCCGAAACCCTCGCCGCCACCGGCGAACGCGAACTCGGTGCCACGGGGCTGGTCCTGCTCTATTCGGTGCGGAACGACCGATTGAAGACTCCGCTGTTCACCGTGCCGCCAGGGGAGCTCTCCTGGCTGTTCTCGCCGCTGCGTGTCGGCTCGCCCCACGATCCGCTGCACAACGCACGCCTGCTGGAGCTCAATGTGGACCTCTACCGGAAGGCACGCGACCTCGGCGGGAAGGTCTACCCGTCGAACGCGCTGCCGATGTCCACAGAGGACTGGCGCGCGCATTTCGGCGAGGCCTGGCCGAAACTCGCCGACGCCAAGGCCCGGTACGCGCCGGGGAACCTGCTCAACCCCGGCCAGTGCCTGCGGGTGCCCTGAGGTCCGCGGCCACTGGTAGAAATGTCCGATGCGGGATTTCTTCAGGGGTTTCCGGATGTTCGGGCAAGGCCTGGGCATACTTCTGCGGTCGCCGAGACTGCTGCTGATCGGCGCGCTGCCCGCGTTGCTGACCACGCTGCTGCTCATCGGCGGGATCGTCGCGCTGGCGTTCTGGATCGATGATCTCTCGCTCCTGATCACCCCGTTCGCCGACGACTGGTCGCCGGGCTGGCAGACGACGATCCGGGTGGCGGTCGGCGTCGCGGTGTTCGGAGCGGTGCTGGCCGTCGCCATGATCGGGTTCACGGCGATCACCCTCGCCGTCGGCGGTCCGTTCTACGAGCACATCGCGGAGAAGGTCGAGGACGATCTCGGTGGCGTGCCGGGCGCGGTGGACCTCTCGTGGGGGCGCTTGCTGGTCATGGGCCTGAAGGACGGCCTCGCGCTCGTGCTCCGCTCGCTGCTGTTCACGATCCCGCTGCTGATCGCGGGCTTCATCCCCGTGGTGGGGCAAACGGTCGTGCCGGTCCTGCTGGCCTTGGTGACGGCGTGGTTCCTCGCGCTGGAGCTGATCGCCGTGCCGTTCTACCGGCGGGGGATGGGCTTGAAGCAGCGGCGGCCGCTGCTGCGCCGTCACCGCGCGCTCGCCCTCGGGCTGGGGCTTCCCGTGTCGCTGCTGTGCCTGATCCCGTTCGCCGCGCTGATCGTGATGCCGGTGGGCTTCGTCGGTGGCGTGCTCGTCGCCCGTGAGGTCCTCGCGGCGGAGGCGGCCTGATTCCTCGTGAGTGGTAAGGACGGTTCTAACCGTCCTTACCACTCACGAGCGGTCCTAGCCGATGGGCTCGATCCAGATGTTGCGGAACCGCGGGTTCTCGCCGGGATCCCCGTGGTCCTGCAGCCGGATGGCGCCTGGTGCCGCGCTCTCCGGGATGCTGTCGCCCGTCCCGCCGTCGATCGCCACGTCGTTGTGGACGACGACGCCGTTCCAGACCACGGTCACCCTGGCGTTGTCGGTCTTGTTCCCGGCACCGTCGAACCGTGCGGCCCGGAACGTGACGTCGTAGGTCTGCCAGGTCCCGGGAGCCGTCGCCATGTTCCGGTCAGGCGCCTTCTTCGAGTAGATCGCGCCCGCTTCGTTGTTGGCGAGTGTGGTGTCCCCGAAGGATTCGAGCACCTGTAGCTCGTAGCGTTCCTGGAGGTAGACGCCGCTGTTGCCCCTGGCCTGTCCGGTGACCTCGGGCGGATAGTTCGGTTCGTTCCACTCGACGTGCAGCCGGAAATCACCGAACTGCTGTTTCGTGCGGATGTCCCCGCCGTACGACTCCATCGCACCGCCGGTCACCGGCCAGGTCGCCGCGCCGCCCGCGCGTTTCTCCCAAGCGTTCAGGTCGGTGCCCTTGAACAACTGGATCCGCCGCGACTCGGTCAGGGTGAGACTGTCGAGATTGACGTTGCCCGCGTCGCCCGTGTCGTAGCGGTAGGAGATCGTGTTCGGCCCGGCTTTCAGGTTCAGCGTCTCGGGTTGCGTGTTCCAGGTATCCCAGTTGCCCGTGCTGGCGAGCCGGACCTGTTTCACCTTCGTCCCGTTGACGTAGACGGTCACCGATTTGGTCCCCGGCGCTGGATCCGGGCCGTTCGAGTACCGCAGGGCCGCGTTGTAGGCGCCCGACTTCGGTGCGTTCACGGTGAACGTCGTCGCGGCGCCCTGGTTCCAGTAGCCGTCGACGAACCCGGTGCCCGTGTAGCCGGCGTGGTTCGTGTTAGTCCCTGCGCCACCGCTCAGCGCTGCCCGCTCGGCCTCGTAGGTCGTGCTCGCCGCAGGCCCACCGACCAGCGAGTTCAACGTGTACCAGGCTTCGGTGCTCCACAGCGCCGCACCGGACTCCGCCGCGAACGGACGCGGCGACCGCACGTGGACCACGTGCCCTGCCTTCAATCCCGACATCTGCAGCGTGACCTTCTTGCGGTCGGCCGAAAGGCTCGCGGACGTGACGGACAGGGTCTGCTCGTCGATCTTCGGTCCGCCGTACGCGGAGGTCGGCTGGTAGCGCCATTGCTGGGCCTGGTACTTCGCCGCGAGGTTCTGCGCGGTCTCGGCCGACAGCGGCTGGGTGTACTCCAGTTCGAACCCGCCCGCGACGGCCCGCATGGCGCGGATGTCGAAGGCGTTCGTGCCGTTGGGGGTCACCTTCTGGAGGCCGTAGGCGAGTTTGCCGGGCTGGCCCCAGTTGCCGCCGCCGTCGATCCCGCCGGTGTAGATCGCGCCGTCGGGGCCGAGGCTGATCCGGCTGACACCGGACTCGAGTCCTTGCGTGAGACGGAAGACGGCGCCCTGGTACTCGCCGTTGACCTTCTCCAGGAACGCTCGCTGGAGCCCGCCGTAGGTCACGTCGCCGTACACCATCTGCCCGGCGAACGGACCCTGCGACAACATGACCATGTTGCTCGGCGAGTTCGCGATCTCGTTGTGCGGCAACCACAACACCGGCGCGGTGACCGGCTTCGAGTCGAACGGTCCCGGGGGATTGGTGTAATGGTTGAAGAACCGGTCTTGCTTGACCCGCACCAGCTTGTTCGCCGGTAGCCAGCCGCCCTGGTTGTCCGTGACGAAGACGTCGCCTTCCGGTCCCCAGCCGATGCCGTGCGGCGTACGCAGCCCGCCGGCGATGTAGGAAACCTTTCCGGTGGCCTTTTCGACCTTGATCGTCGTGCCGCGGTTCGGCGCGGGCTGTGGATCGGTCGTGGCGCCGCCGTAGTTGATGGACACGGAAAGGTTGGCGTAGAAGAAGCCGTCCTTGTACAGCAGGCCGAAAGCGAACTCGTGGAAGTTGCCGCCGAACGGCCAGGTGGCCACGGTGCGGTAATCGTCGGTCACGCCGTCGCCGTTGGTGTCGTTCAGTTCGACCAACCGCGTCTTCTCGGACACGTACAGCTTGCCGTCGACGTACTTGACGCCCATCGGTTCCTTCAGCCCGCTGGCGACGCGCTGGGTACGGACCTTGCTGGGGTCGGTGTTCCCGCTGACGTTGCTCAGCAGGTGGACCTCGCCGAGGACCTTGTCGGAGCCGCCCCAGGTCGCGATGGCGAGCCGTCCGTCCGGCAGCCAGTCCATGCCGGTGACCTGCGGCTGGAATCCCTCGGGACGCAGATTCGTCAGCGTGAAACCGGGGTGGACGCCGTTCAGCGGCAGACCGTCACCGGGCGAATCCGTGGCCCCCTCGCATTCCTTGCGCCCCGGCGAGGTCACCCGGACGACGTCGGCGTCGGTGCTGAGCACCGAATTCGGCACCAGCGCGAAATCCGCCGCGCCCGGTGGCCGCCATTCGAGGGTGACCTGCTGGTCGTGGAGGTTGTCGAAATGGTCGATCCGCAGCGCGTGATACCCGGTGCCCAGCTGGACCGAACCGGTCGCGGGGGTCGCGCCGTGCAGGCCGTCGTGGTTGATCACCGTCTGGCCGTCGATCCGGAGCCGGGAGCCGTCGTCGCTGGTGAGCCGGAATTCGTACTGCCCGGCGGTGGCGATGTTGATATTGGCGATGACCTCCGACACGAACTGCTCGTTGAGCCCGAAGTCGGCGGTGGCGGTCCAGTTGATCGTCGGCATCAGCTTGTCGACGTTGGGAGTCTGGCCGGATTTGATCGCGCAGAGCTTCGTGAGCTCGCGTTGCAGGTCGTACGTGCGGAGCGTGACACCGGGTTGCTGGGGCGGGATGGCCGCTTCTGCCGGAGCTGTCACCAGCCCGGACACTGCCGTGACCAGCGCCAGCGAGGCGACGATGGACCGGCTGAAGCGCTTGCGGACGGACGGAAGCATCGTTGCTCCTCGGGTCGGCGGCGGAGCACCTCTGTGACGACGCTGAACCTAAGAGGACTTTCGAATGAAGTCAACGAAAGTATGTACAGAACGGACGAAAGTTAGGCCGAACGGTCGGCTCGGATAGAGTTGCGGCCGGAGCGTGGGGAGGGCGAGTGACCAGGGGATCGGACGAGTCCCGGCTGCGTTCGGCCGTTCTCGCTCAGGCATGGGCGAGCATTCCCGGTGTGGAGGTCCTGTCGTCGGCCGACGGCGGTCCGCTGACCCGGACGATCAAGAAGATCATCGACCCGCTGGTGATCCGCACCGCGGCGCGCCCCCGGCTCGGCCGTCCGGTGCTGGACCCGGTCGCGGCGGCCGAGCTGACGGAAACGCTGCTGGCCGACGCGGACAGGCTGCGCGCCACGGCCGCGTGGTTCACCCACCTCAAACGGCAGCGCCGCGCCCTGCGCATCACCGCGGGCAACGTCCAGGACGTGTGTTTCCCGCTTGCGTACGAATTGGCGACGGGGTTCGGGTCGCCGGGGCCGGACGCGGCGGAGACGGCCGCGGCGGCGTTGCGGGACCTGCACGGTGAGGGCGGCGCCGTGGGCGTCGATCAGCTCACCGCCTATCTCTCGGATCCTCGGCACTCGGCCGGGCTGACCGCCGAACTGCGGCGCCGCTGGCGCGCCGAAACCGCCGTACCGCCGGACATCGCCACGCTTCGGGCGTTCGTCGACGGCCTTTCCGACTCCACCTGGCGGGCCCTTGCCGAGTCGGCCGCCGGGCACGCTCTCGGACTCAGCCTGCGGCAGCCGGGCGGAGCCCGCGCCTTGAGCGAAGTCGTCCAAGGGATTTCAGGGCTGCGCACACCGGATCTCGGCCTGCAGCGCGGGGATCGCACCATCATCCCGCCGCTGAACCGCAGCGGCGAAACCGGCACCGAACTCCTGGAGCGCAGTGTCGAACGTCGGATACGCGCGACCCTGCGCCGTCTTCCGCCGGACGAACGGGCTTCCGTCGAAGACCTCGTCGACGACGAACTCACGAGGGTCGCCGCCGGGTTCGGGCTCGGTTTGCCCGCGCTGGCCGCGTGTTTCGCGCTCGGTGTCGTCCTGTCGCCCGCGTTGCGGCCGCTCGATGGCGCGGCTCCCGCCGGGGTTCCCGAATTCGCGCGGCAGCTCAACGCGCAAGTCGCCCGGGAGGGGTACGTCCTGCACGCTCGCCGGGCCCTGGCCGGTGCCACGCCGCTCACTCCGCGGCCCGACGCCGAACTTCTGCGCGATCTTCGCGAGTTCGCCAAACACTTCCTCGGCAGGCTGTGGGTCCGGCTGCACGGCTTCGACGTCCGCGGCGACCTGCCCGCCGATGCCACCGACGTCCGCGACCTCGTCACTGGCGTGGTCCGTTCCACCTCGCTGGATCTGCGGACGAAGGTGCGGCGCGCGCTCATGGCCCGGCTGCCGGAGCTGGAGGCCGTGTCGTGACGCATCCGGTGCACACACCCGTCATCGCGGCCGATGGCGCGCTCATCCGCTTCGCCCTGGCGGATCTTCTCGTCGGCCGGACCGCCACGATGCACGTCGAACTCACCGACGCCGGGGCCGCCGAACCATGGCTGACGCGGCTCGTCGGCGCAGAAGCCACTCTCGTCGCACTCGGCCGAGGCCAAGCGGAAGTCGCCGCCCGGCCGGAACTCGGCAGGCTCGCCTTGCTGCTGTGGCTCCGTCGCTGGTGGCCCGCCGGCCCGTCGCTCGGGATCCCTTCGCTGGACCCGGCGTTGCTGGACCTCGAAACGACGGTCGCGACGGCCGACGTCGAGGACCTGGCCGAAGGTCTTCTCGACGGGTTCGAAGCGTCCCCGGCCGAGCTGTTCGACGCGGCGATCGCGGACGACGCCCTCCTGGCAGCGGCCCCGCCCGTCGCGGAGGAAGTCCGGGGACTGTGCGCCCGTCTCGCAGCCTGGTTCGACGGCGTGGACGACGTCGTGCGCGCCGAGGCCGCGGCGGAAATGTCGGCAAGGCTGGAAATGGCGACACCTGGCCAACGCGCGTACGCGCTGGCCGCGGGCCTCGATCCGCTCGCACCGGGCGAAGGGGTGCTGGCGAGCGGACGCGCGAGCGTCGACTGGGCGCGGGTGCCACCCGGGATCCTGGACGCCGGCGAGGACACGGTGACCTGGCGGATCGTCGCCGCCGCGGCCACGGCCAGGCTCGAAGTCGTCGTCGCGGGCGCGTTCGCCGACGCGGCCATCACCGCGTTCGCGAGTCACGCGGGCAAGCCGTTCGCCGAGGTGCCGCTGGAGCTGGGCGCGGGGCGGTTCTCCGGCACGGCGGAGCTGGACGAAACCGCGACACGGCTGGCCGGCGGTGTCCATAGTGGACAGATCGCGGTCGTCGTCGGCGTCGCGGACGAGGGCGTCGCCGGGACCACGGCGGAAGACCGGGCCGAAGTGGTCGCGCTCGTGCGGGCCCGCCCGGCGGCGGCCAGGACACTCGCCGAACGGGCGGCGGCCGCTTCCGCCGACGAGGAGTTCTGACGTGCTCGTCGGCATGCCACCGCCCCGGAACCGGCCGGACCGGCCGCTCCCGCCCGAACTGGGGCCGGCGACCTCGCATGGTTACAACTGTCGTTGTGTCGCGCGGCATTTCGGGCTCGACCCGGCACCGTACGGCGAGCTGCCAGCGTGCTCGCTATCCGAAGACGAGTACCGGAAGCTGCTCGTCGAGGCGGTCGATCTCCAGGACGAGGCCAAACGGCTCGCCGTCACCCGGGACGTCTTCGGCGCGCACCGGGCGTACGGCAAGCTGCGGGAGATCGCGCAGCGGCTCGACAGGACGGACTGGGACCTCGCCGCGGTCAGCGATCTGGCCACCGTCTGCTACTCCGCCGGCGACCTTCGCAACGCTCGTCAGTGCGCCGAAGCGGTACTCCAGGCCTTCAAGGTGAGCACCACCGCCATCGTCCACTATGGACAGTACGTCGAACTCCGGATGATCGAAGGCTCCCGGGAGGTCGCCGAGCGCGTGCTCATCTCCTTGTGCACGGAGGAAGGTGACGTCGCCAAGGCTCGTGAGCTGATCGCCGGGCAACGCCACCGGGCGGCGCTGCGCAAGGACGAGGGGCCGGACCAGTACCCGCCCGAACTGCTCGACGTGTACGGCGCGGACGAGCTGGAACTGCGGATCTTCGACGTGCGCGTCCAGATCGCCGCCGGGGACATGGCAGGCGCGCGGGCCGCGATCGAGGAGATCCTGACGGCGCTGGACGCCATCGCGGACATCGACGAGGTCCGCGGGCAAGTGGCGGCGCTGCAGGCGATGGCGCGAGCCGAGCGGGCCCGCGTCCGGCAGGCGGGTGGTGAAGACGCCGACGCGCGCGCGGATCTGCTGCGGCTGAGCGCGCAGCACGAAGGCCGTCCCTTGGCCGCCAGGGCGAGTATCGAACTCGCCGCCGACCGAGCCTTCGCCGGCGACCTCCCCGGAGCGGTCGCCACGATCGTCGCCGCCCGCGACGAACTCGCGGACGCGGGACTGAACGGCGATGTCGCGGAGGCGAGCCACGCGCTGGGCACCCTGCTGCTGATGGCGGGTGACGTCGCGCAGGCCAGGGATCAGTTCGAGCACGCGGGAAAGATCTGGACGGCCAACGCCGACGTTCCGGGCCTGCGGCGTCTCGACGTGGCGCTGGCCCGGTGCGCGATGGCCGAAGGCGACTGGGCGACGGCGGGGGAGCGCGTGGCCCGCGCGCAGGAGTCGGCGCGGACGGCGGGGGACTGGTCGGACCGCCTGCACACGGATTTCGTCGCGGCCACGATCGGTTTCGCGCACGGCGAAGACCTCCCGGCCGTGCTGGATCTCCTACTCCCGCTGGCGCTCGCGGCGGCGGAGTATCGGTTCGAGTTCACTTCACCGCAGGCACGCACAGCCTGGGCCCGTGACGTCGCCGGGCCCGCGACCGAAATGCTGATGGCGGTGCTGGCCCAGCTCCAGGAACCGAGGCTGGCGGCCGAGCTGATCGAGCGCACCTGCGCCGTCGGGGCGTACACGGGCGTGGAGGGTCGTTCGCTCGACCTCACCGGCGGACTGCCGGCTCTCGAAGTGGGTCCGGTCGCCGAAGGACTTCCGTTGGCGGCACTGGGTTCCGTGACGTCGTCGCTTCCGCTGCGGCTCGCCCCGCCACCCGCGCTGCGCTGGTCACCTTCGTCGCCCATGGAGCTGGACCCGTGGCTCCGGCTCGCCGCCGAGCGGTATCGGCTGCCGCGCGCGGTCGCCGAAACCGTCGAGACCTGGCCGTCCGCGAAGCCCGGGCGCAAGACCTTCCTCCTGCGCTACGCCGACGCCGGCCACACCTTCCTCACCTGGCGGACCACCGAGGACCTCGACACCGTCCACACCCACCCGATCGACTTCGCCCTCGTGGCGACCGCCCGGCAGTGTCTGGACGCCGCGTCTCCCACCCCGCGCGAAGGCGAGAGCGTGGCCGACGCCGTCCACCGCTCACTGGGCGAAGACGCCTTCGGCAGCTTCGCCGGGGAGCAACGCCTGGCGCGTGTCCTCGCCCTCAACCTTCTGCCCGCGGACCTGGTCGAGCGGCTGCGGCGCGCCGAAACCCGCCCGCTCCTGCGGATCCAGCCGTCTCCGAGCCTGGCCGGTGTCCCGTGGGGACTGCTGGCCCTGCCCGACCGGCGGGCAGGCCACGTGCTGGAGATCGACGAGATCGGCCTCTGTTTCGACGGTGACGAGCGCGTTCTCGACGTCGCCGACGTCTCGCTGCTCGCCCCGGCCGCGATCCCGCGCCGTCCGCCCGCCGCCGACGGCCCGCCGATCTACCTGCTCGACCCGCGGATCCCGGGCCAGAGTGCCTTCGGAGAGCTGGGTTCCGTGCTCGGCAAGCAGGATCCGGCCTCGCCGCTGATCCGCCATCTCGACGAGCGGCTCGCCGAAGGCCCGGTCCTGCCCGCCGCCGGACAAGGGCTCGATCTGGTCCGCCGCACCGACACCGACCGCCGTTTGCTCGCGGAACTCCTGAAGAGTCCCTGTTCACGGCTGGTCTTCGTCGGGCACGTCAGCCGCGTCCGCGACGAGTACGGCGCGCAGACCGCGCTCCATCTGTCCTGTTCCGCCGATCTTCCCGGCACGGCCGCGCCGATCGGCGCGCACCGGCCGTTCACCGCCGCCGATCTCGCACTGTCCGAAATGGACACCATGCCCGCGCGGGTGGCGCTGATCGGCTGTGCCAGCGCGAGCGATTTCGGCCTGGCCGAGCCGTTCGGCGTGCTGCTCGCCGCCGTCGCGGCCGGCGCGGGACTGGTCGCCGCCACAGTCTGGGCGCTCCCGACTTCGGCCGCCGTGCCCGGTTCGGACCCGATGTCCGAACTCGTCATCGCCGTCGACACCGCGCTCACCGGAGAAGACCCGGTCACCGAACTGTGCGCCTGGCAGCGGTCCCGGCTCGCCCGCTGGCGCGAGAAGCCAGAACCCGCAGTCTCACCGGTCTTCTGGGCGCCGCTGACCTGCCTCGACGCGACCGACGACGGGAAAACCTGGGTTCGGTAGCGGACCGGTCCGCCGAAGCTGTGTCCAGCACGAACGACACGGCGAAAGGCGGCACCCGATGTTCAAGAAGATCCGCGACAAGATCAACGAGGCGACGCAGCAGGGGATGGCGCGGGGCGCGCAGGACTTCCAGCGCCACGCGGAACAATTCCGGCAGGCGGCCGCCGCGCAGGGCCACGACATCACCCCGCAGCTGCCGACTCCGCAGCTGGCCGCGCAGGCCTTCCGGAACCTGAACGCCGACCCGGACATGGCGGCGTTCCTGGCCCTGCCGATGGACGAGCAACTGCGTCAGCAGCAGGAACTCCAGGCCTACGGCACCGAACTGCGGCGGCTGTACGACACCTGCGAGCCCGCCACCCTGGTGATCCGCGAGCTGGAGCCGACCGGCCGGAAGATCGCCGGGCAGGCGCAGTACACCGCGACCCTCGAGGTCACCCGCGCCGACGGCACCACGTACCGGACGGTGACACAGCTGATCGCGCCGCTCGCGACGATCCAGCAGTACGCGCCCGGCACCCGCCACGAAGCCCGCGTCGACCCGGCCGACCCGGGCAAGGTCGCCGTGTTCGGCCCGATCGGTTAGGCGGCGGCGATGTTCGGGACCTTCGAGTTCGGCCTGCCGGGAGACCCCCGCCAGAACCGCCGTCCCGGCCTCCGGCTCTGGCTGCTCGGCGTGCCGACGACGCTCGCCTGGGCGGCGGTCGGCTGGTCGGGCGCACTCGGGCTGCTGGACGGCTTCCGGTTGATGTCGCTGAACCGCGTCGACGCGTGGGGGCCCGACGGCGGCCCGGCGGTTTCACTCGTCCTGTTCTTCAGCGTCTCGATCACGGTGGCTTCGTCGCTCGGCTTCGCGATGCTGTGGGGCGGCGGGATGTCCCTGAGAGGGATGGGCGTCGGCTTCCGGGCGAGCAGTCTCGCCGCGGCCCTCGGCATCGCACTGGGCAGCGGCGTCGCGATCCCGTCCTGGACGCCGCCCGAGGCGGTGGGGAAGCGGCTGCCGTCCGAACCCTGGACCGATGTGGACTGGATCGTCTACTACGAGCCGTATCTCGTCCCGGCGGTGGCCGGGGCGACCGCGCTGGTCATGATCATGGTGCTGGGGCGCGCGTTCGTCACCAAGGCGGAGGCGGACGACCGCGCGCAGGCACTCGCTCAGACCGGTCGACAGGTGATCGGAGAGGTGCTCGGCGTCGAGTTCACGAACGTCTGGGTGATGGGGAATCCGCGGTTCACCGTGCAGGTCCGCTTCCCTGCGGACGGCGGCGAGCGGACCGTCGTGGCCACGATGATCACCCCGCCGCTGCAGGCCCCCGCCCGCGGTTCGACGGTGAAGGTCACCTACGACCCGCGTAACCCCGACACGGTCCAGGTGGATCCGGATCCGGCGGATCGGGCCGCCGGCGGAAACTTCGGTGCGTTCCTGCCTCCGCTGTTCTGATCGCCCTCTACACTCCCGCGGATGGACGAACAGACGGCAGAGGTGTCCACCGCCCCGGCGGTGCGCAAGGCGATGATCCGGCTGGTCCCGTTACTCGGGCTGCTCTATCTGCTCAACTATCTCGACCGGGTCAACGTCGGGTTCGCGGCGCTCACCATGAACGCCGATCTCGGCATCAGCGCGGCCGCCTACGGGCTCGGCGCGGGCCTGTTCTTCGTCGGGTACTTCTTCTTCGAGGTGCCCAGCAACGTGATCCTGCACAAGGTCGGCGCCCGGATCTGGATCGCGCGGATCATGGTCACCTGGGGCATCGTCGCCTCGGCCACCGCGTTCATCCAGGGCGAGGTCAGCTTCTACATCGTCCGGGTGCTGCTCGGGATCGCCGAGGCCGGGTTCTTCCCCGGCATCATCCTGTACCTGACCTACTGGTTCCCGCGTAAGCAGCGAGCCAAGATCGTCGCGCTGTTCTTCCTCGCGGTGCCGCTCTCGTCGGTCATCGGCAGCCCGGTCTCCTCCCTGCTGATCAAGCACGGCGACGGCGTCCTCGGTTTCGACGCCGGCTGGCGCTTCATGTTCTTCGCCGAAGGGGTGCCTTCGATCCTGCTCGGCGTGGCGGTGTTCTTCCTGCTGCCGAGCAAGCCGAAGGACGCGAAGTGGCTGACCCCGCAGGAACGCACGGCGTTGCAGTCGGCCATCGACGCGGAAGACGTCCGTGAGGTCGGCAAGGAGGTGAGCACCCGATCGGCGCTGACCGACCCGCGCGTGCTCGCGCTGAGCGCCGTCTACTTCGGGATCATCTTCGGCCTGTACGTGCTCGCGTTCTTCCTCCCGCAGGTGATCAAGGGCTTCCAGGAACAGTTCCAGACCAGCTACACCATCGTGGAGATCGGGCTCATCACGGCGATCCCGTACGCCGTGGCCGCCGTCGCCATGGTGTTGTGGGCGCGCCATTCCGACCGCACCGGCGAACGGGCCGGGCATGTCGCCATCGCCGCGTTCGTCGGCGCGGTCGCGATCGCGGGCGCGCTCTACCTCGGCTCGCCGCTGTGGGTGATGGTCGCGGTGACGCTCTGCGCGGTCGGCGTGTTCACCGCGATCCCGGTGTTCTGGCAGCTGCCCAACGCCTTCCTGACCGGAGTCGGCGCCGCCGCCGGGATCGGCCTGATCAACTCGTTCGGCAACCTGTCGGGCTTCGTCGGCCCCTACCTCACCGGCTGGTTGCAGGGGCTGACCGGGAGCTTCCGTGCCGGGATGTGGGCCGTCGCCTTCTTCATGGCGATGGCGGGGGTCATCGCGCTGACCTTCCGCGGGAAGGACAAACGCGCGATCAAGTGAGGTGGTCGAAGTCGCCGTTCACCCACCGGATATGGGTTTCGGCGCTTCGGCGCACCACCGCGCGGGCGTCCTGGTCGATGGTGTCGCCGCCGAGGGTGTAGAGGCGGTCGTAGGCGAATTCGTCGAGCCGGTCGACGATCCGTCGCACGACGGCCCCCGAAAGCGGGATGTGCTTGGGGAAGTTGCGCTGGAACGACACCCAGTCCGGCGCGAGCCCGCCCGAGATCGTGTCCCCGGCCAGGATGCTGCCGTCCGGCGTCCTGGCCACGGCGCTGCCGCGCATATGCCCGCCGAGCCGGATCAGTTCGAGGCCGGGCAAGGGTTCCACGTGCTCGTCCCAGAACTCGAACGCCGGATCGGGGGCGGGCAGCCATTCGCGGTTGCGTTCGTTGACCAGCACCGGGACCCCGCCCAGCGCGCGGCTCCAGCCGAGCTGCGCGCCGAACATGTGCGGGTGGCTGGTGGCGATCACGGCGACGTCGCCGAGCCCGCGCACGACGTCGAGCACCTCGGTGTCCAACCAGGACGGCGGATCCCACAGCAGGGTGCCCGCCGGGGTCACCGCGATGAACGACCAGTGCCCGATCGCGAAGTTCGGTTCCCGTTTGATGCTGTGCAGGCCGCGTCCGTGATCGCGGTACAAGGTCTTGTGCGGCGCGGAGATCAGTTCCTCGTGCGTCCACCAGCGTCCGGTGTGCGCGCCGAGGTCGCCTGCTTCCTCGATGCCGACCTCGCCGCGGTCGAGAACGCACCGGGGTGGCTCGGGGGTGGCTGGATGTTCGATACCGCACCTGTCGCAAATCCACATGATCGACAGCTTGCGACCTCCAGTGCGCTGGAGGTCAAGACGCGTCTTTCCCCCGGCTCGGCGAGCCGGGGGAAAGACGGGGGATCAGCTGATGGTCGTCTTGCCGAGGACGGCGTCCTGGTCGGGCGGGTCGAGCGCGAGCTGGACGTCGAACTCGCCGAGCGAGCTGTCGGTGACGATATGCGAGGTCGCCGCGGCGTCCACGCTGCTGGTCGCCTCACCGGCGGGGGTGCCCGCGGGGACGGTGAAGTCGACCTTGCCCTCCGCGGTGAACTTCAGCGGTCCTTCGGCGGGGACCTCGGTGTCCGGGATCGGCAGCTCGATCGGGATCGAGATCTTCTGCTCACCGAGCGCGATGTTCACCTTCGAGCTGATCGTGCCGGACAGCTTCTTGGCACCGACGAGCCGGAGCCCGTCGCCCGCGGCCTGACCGGCGTCGACGTCGAGGGTGAACGGCACCGAAACCGGCTCCCCGGCTTTCGCGGCCGCCGGGATTTCCGCCTTCACGACCACCGCCACCTTCTGGTCGCCGATGATGGGGAAGCCGCCCTTGTACGTGAGATTCTTTTCGACGGCGGCAGCGGTTCCCGCCGCGGCGAGCATGACCGTCCCGGCGACCGCGGCCGCGATCCCGGCCGCGCAGAACCGCCGAACACCCTTCCGTACCAGGGTTTTCGTCATTTCTGGTCCTTTCGTCGTTGAATGGGCTCGAAACCGAATGTAGGTGGAAAGTCACCAACGAGGAAAGGAAAAGATCTCTCGCGTTTTCTTTACGCTTCGATCTTGTCACGCGTATGTTGAATGGCGACTTCGGGAATTGTCACGCGGAGGTGGAAAGGGAAATTCTGGCGGCATTCTTGTCACCTCGGTGACAGGTGCGGCGGCCCGGGGGTGCGCGGGCTACTGTCTTGATCGTGACCGAACGACCCGAGCCGTGGCACCGCCGGACCCGCAGGTTCCTGCGCGCGACGGATCAGCGCGGCGAACTGGTGCGCGGCGCGCGGTTCCTCCGCAGGCTGGTCCCGGGTGACCCGCTGGTGCCGTCGACGGGCCGCTCGTCCGATCGGCTGGCCCGGCTGCTGGCCGAGGCGGGCGCGGACCGGCCCAGTGCCACCCGCGAGCTGGGGCTGGCCGCCGTGCAGGCCTGGCAGGCTGTCCGCCGGTCCGGCGCGGCGCCGGTGTCCGCGGACGGGATCACGGTGCTGTTCACCGATCTGGTCGGTTTCTCGACGTGGGCGTTGCAGGCGGGGGACGAGCGCGTGCTGGAGCTGCTGCGTTCGGTCGGCGAAGTGACCGAATCGGTCGTCACCGGGCACGGCGGCAGCATCGTGAAGGGGCTCGGCGACGGCGTGATGGCCGTGTTCGCCGACCCGGGCGAGGCGGTGAACGCCGCCTACGAGACATGCTCCGCCGTCAGTGTGATCAAGGCCGAGGGCTATCTCCCGCATCTGCGCGCGGGGCTCCATCGAGGGAATCCGCGGCGGGTCGGCGACGACTACCTCGGCGTCGACGTGAACATCGCCGCCCGCGTCATGGCCGCCGCCGACGGCGACGAGGTGCTGGCCAGCGGAAGCGTGGTCGACGAGCTGGACCCCGGCGCGGTCATCGTGCGACCGCGCCGGAGTTTCCGCGCCAAGGGGACCCCGAAGGACCTCCGTGTCTACCGGGTCGTGCCCCGGTATTCGACGTCCTAGCCGGGCATCTCCGAAGGCTGTGAGTCCAGCCCCGGCCGGGGTTTCGTCCAGCCGCCGCGCGTGAAGTCGGGCACCGCGACCGGTTTCCCGCCGCGAGCGAGGGAGACGACGCTCAACGGCACGGGGGAGCACCAGGCCGCCGAGTCGTAGACGTCGATGTCCGGCACCAGCCCCGCGCGCATCTGCTGCACGATCCGCCACTGCAACACGTAGTCCATGCCGCCGTGCCCGCCGAGGTTCGGGTCGTCCTTCAGCTTCTTCCACAGCCAGTGGTCGTGGCGTTCGCGATACGGGCCGAAGTCCTTCCACGCGTGGCCGCTGTGGTCGGGCTCGACGTAGATGCGGGCGGGGTAGTCCTCCACGATGCCGCGGCTGCCGGCGAGGCTGTTGATGCGGCTGTACGGACGCGGCGAGCTGACGTCGTGCTCGGCGCGGATGATCCGCCCCTGCTCGGTCTCGATCAGGCAGGTCACCAGGTCGCCGTTGACGTAGGTCTCCTTCCACGACGGATGACCCGGCGGCATGTGGCGTTTCCGGTAGTCGGCGAGCCCCTTCGGCTCGGTCGCCGTGGCGCGCAGCGTGGCGAACCGGTCGCCGCGGTTGACGTCCATGCAGGCGGCGATCGGCGCGAGACCGTGCATCGGGTAGAAACTCGCGGTGCTGCGGGTGTGCCATTTCCGGCGCCACGCGTCGGTGTAATACGTGTCGGAGAACAGCAGTTCACGCAGGTCGTGCAGATAACCGCCGTGCCCGTTGGTGACCTCGCCGAAGACACCCGCGTGCGCCATCTTGAGGATCGCCAGCTCGTTGCGGCCGTAGCTGCAGTTCTCGGCGAGGAACAGGTGTTTGCGGGTCTGCTCGCTGGTGTTGACGAGATCCCACAGCTGGTCGAGCTCGGTGGCGATGGGCAGTTCGACGCCGACGTGCTTGCCTGCCAGGAGCGCGGCCTTGCCCTGTGCGTAATGGAACTCCCACGGGGTGGCGATGTAGACGAGGTCGATGTCGTCGCGGGCGAGCATCTTCTGGTAGGCGTCGGCGGATCCGCCGTACTCGGCCGGACGTGGACGACCGGCGGCGGCGAGTTTGTCCGCGGCGGCCTTCGCGCGATCGGCGCGGATGTCGCAGACCGCGGTGACCACGGCGCCCGGGACGGCGCTCCAGCCGCCGATCATGGACTTCCCGCGATTGCCGAGACCGATGAGCGCGATCCGGACGGTCTGGTGTCGCTCGAACGGGACCCCGATCATGCTGCGCTGGCCAGGGCGGCGGGGCGCGTTTACCGCCTCTTCCGCCGCGGTCGCGCTCGTCGGGATCGCGGCGAGCGCCCCGGCGGCGAGCGCGCCACCGAACAGTGTCCGCCGGGAGACTGAGGGCAGGTCGGCCATGAAGAACACTCCTTCGTGTCGCCTTCGATGCCCAGACCTTGTCCAATCGCCGCCGGATATGTCAAGAGATGCGCCAAAGCGTGCAGAAAACTGCACTAATGAGCAGTTGGGATGCTTGTTCGTGGGTGTTTCGCGCAGCCCGGGTGCGCACACACCCGGGCCGCGCGGACGGTCACCGGCGGATCAGCACCTGATCGATCGACTTGCGCACCAGGTTCGGCACCACGCAGTCGTCCGCCGGATAGCCGACCGGGATGACGGCGAACGCCTTCTCGTTCTGTGGCCGCCCGAGCAGTTCGCCGAGGAACCGCATCGGCGACGGCGTATGCGTCAACGCGGCCAGCCCGGACAGGTGCAGCGCCGTGAGCAGCATGCCGACCGCGATGCCCACCGACTCGTCGACGTAGTAGTGCTTGTGCTTGGTGCCGTCCTCGTCGAGGAAGTAGCGCTGCTGGAAGACCACGATGAGGTATGGGGCGTCGGTGAGATGGGTCTTGACGGCGTCGGTTCCGAGCGGGCGCAAGGCGGACAACCACTCCTCCCCGAGCCTTCCCTCATACGAAACGCGTTCTTCCTCCTCGGCGGCCTCCCGGATCCGCTGTTTGGTCTCGGCGTCACTGATGAGCACGAACGTCCACGGTTGCTGATGCGCGCCGCTGGGCGCCGTGGCCGCCACCGCGATGGCGTCCACCACCGCCTGCTCGGGCACGGGGTCCGTCGAGAACATCCGCACGGTGCGGCGGGTGTCCATGCGGCGGCGCAACTCGGCGGCGGTGGTCAGCGATTCTTCCGCGGACACGCGCGCCGGGCGGTAGGGCACCGGCTCGAACGGGTCGCCGTAGGTCGGGGTCCACTGTGCTGTGGTCATGATGGCGATTCTGGCGCTGGAACCGTCTTTCCGAAAGCCCCGGAGGCGGGTTATGTCCCTGGGGTTATGCCGCCGTCTGTCTCAAGTGGACGGACGCCGGTCGTCGTAACCGGCGGGCGTTTCCGGTACCCAGAGCGCCACTTAGTGGTCGTCGCGGCGTGGAGATAGGTATCCACTGCACGACTTTCGTCGGTGTCAGGTTCCTCTTGCGGCGACCCAGAATCAGCACACCCGTCCCCGTCGCGCGGCCGAACCCGGGCCGCAGAAATGAGTCGGAACCATGCGACTGCGCTCCTTCGCCCTGATCGCCGGCACCGCCTTCGCGGCGCTGCTCGGCGTCACCGCCCCCGTGGCGTCCGCCGCGGAACCGTCCTCCGACGTCCAGCCGATGATCATCGGCGGTCAGAACGCGACGAGCGGCCCGTGGGCGGCCAGGCTCTTCGCCAACGGCAGGCAGACCTGTACCTCGACGATCATCGCGCCGCAGTACATCCTGACCGCGAAGCACTGTGTGGCCAGCAGCGGCACGTTCACCTTCCGGATCGGCAGCCTCGACCAGCAGAGCGGCGGCACCATGGCCACCGGCTCCACCGTCACCCGGCACCCGAGCGCCGACCTCGCGATCGTGCGGCTCACCGCCCCGGTGAACGCCACGTACTCGCCGCTGGGCACCACCGCCAACGTCTCCGTCGGGCAGACCGTCCAGGTCTACGGCTGGGGCGCGACCAGCCAGTGCGGCTCGGAGATCAACTGCCAGTCCCGCTACCTGAAGGTCGCCAACGTGTCGGTCACGTCGGTCTCCTGCCGTGACTACAACGGCGGCATCGCGGTGTGCGCGCGCCGCGGCGACGGCATCACCGCCGGCGGGGACTCGGGCGGCCCGATGTTCGCCTCCGGCCGTCAGGTCGGCGTCGCGTCGACGAGCGACCGGCAGACGACGACCGCGTACACGAACATCACGCGGTACCGGCCCTGGATCCAGCAGATCGCCGGCGTCTGAGCCAGAACGTGCCGTAGGGGTTCACTGCGCCTTCATCGGTCCGTGAAGGCCCCCAGCGGCTCAGGCCCCGGCAGAATGTGCCGCGAAAGCCACTTTCGGGACACCAGACGTCCCGAAAGTGGCTTTCGCGACACGCCGGATTTGTCCTGCCCCTCGCCAAAAGGTCCTCCCTGGCGGTTGCCGGGGAGGACCCTTTGCCGGAGCGTGGCGCTAGTCGGGACGGCCGACCTGGGTGTTCGACAGGTCGAGACCGATCGCGAAGTCGGCCGTGTAGCCGCTTCCGGTCTGCTGGGGACGCAGCAGCATCTGTGCCCCGCCGTTGCGGTAGATGGCGTCCCGGCTGTTGGTCGTGTCGGCCGGGCCTTTCCGCCGGTACGGTTCGGTCCGCAGATAGGCCGCGCCGAATTCGGGCGTGAAGTAGAGCTGCGAGGTGAACTCGTACGGCCTGCCGTTCGTGCCGACGGTACGGATTTTGACGTGGATATGCAGTGTGCGTCCCGTGTACCAGCCGGGAAGAATGGTGGTGAACCGGGCGGCTCCCGCTTGGTCGGTGTTCTGATAACCGCGCAGGAAGCGTCGGCCGCGACTTCCCTGGGACGGAATGTCGGAATACAGCCCGAACGCGTCGCACTGCCAGAGGTCGACCATGGCTCCCGGTAGCGGCGTGCACTGCTGCTGACGGATCTGCTGAACGGTGAAATTGATCGCCAGCGCGGTGCCGGGAACCAATTGCCCAGTGGACGGCTCACTGCGGATGTCGGAGCGGTTGAGCCGTTCGTCGACGAAGTACGGGCCCTCCATTTGTTCCGGCTTGACCACGCAGTCCAGCGTGCAGATATCGGGTGCGCCCGGGCCGGCGGTGGTGGCACTCGCGGTGGCGGATCCGGCGACGGCGAGTGTCGCGCCGGCGGCGCCGAGGAGAATCAACGCCTGTCGCCTGCCGAGTACCCGGCCTACCGGCTCATCATCGTCATGCATGGGGTTCCTTTTCGCCGAATGATGGGAGTAAGGGAACTACACGCGGCAAGAGTTGGCTGCAGGGTGTCGCGCGCATACGATTTTCCGTCATGAGCCGGAAGTTGTCGAGAAAGTTCACTCGCGTGCATCATACTTCGAAGCGGGCACCATTCTTTGATGGGCCGAATTCGCGAACCGCTGCTACGGCATTTCGCCTACGACTTCTCGAAACCTTCTTGGGAAAGCTTGCGTGCCCGGTGGTTCGCCACATTGACGCGGTTTCCGCACAACCCCGGCATGCAATAGCGACGCCGTCCGGGGCGCGTCGTGTCGATGAACGCGCCTCGGCAGGTAGGTGCGCCGCAGGCGCGGAAGCGCTCCACGCCGAGAGACTGGACGACACCGAGTATTCCGACGCCGCAAACCAGGGCCAGGGAATCCGCGACTTTCGCACCGGGCCGCACCGAGACGGCCCATCGCGCACTGCCGGTCAGAAGGGTGACGTCACCGATCGACGAGGTGAGCGCGGTGGCGCCGGTGATGAGGCGCGCCTGGTCCGGGTGGTCGACCAGATCGCGCACCGTCACGCGCAGCCGATGAACGGCGCGCAGATCCCCGGCCCGAGTGGGCTCGGGCAGTGAGCGAAGCTCGGCGAAGGCGGCGAGAGACGCCAGGTCGGGCAGCTTGTCTTCGCCGTGCCAGACCTCCGGGGCGGTGTTGACCAGGTCGGTAGCGACACCCGCCGCCCAGACGTAATCGTCCAAAGCTACTTGCATCCCTTACCGACCTCTCGTACGTTCGCGGTTAACCATCACTTTAACCCTTACCGGGAGGTTGTCCGTGGAGATCGACGCCTTGGTGTTCGACATACTCGGCACGCTCGTCGACGAACCGGCGGGGATTCGCGACGCGATCCGGCAGGCCGCGCCGGACGCCGATGCGGATGAGCTGGCCGGCCAGTGGCTGGGCCACGTCGAGACCGAGCAGCGGCGCATCGTCGCGGGAGAGCGCCCGTACGCCCCGAGTGACGTCCTCGACCGCGAAGCGGCTCAGCTCACCACTAACACGGACGTGGCGCCGAAGCTCGAACCCTGGCCCGACGTCGCCGAAGGAGTGGCGAGGCTGGCCGAGCGGTACCCGATCATCGGGCTGTCCAACGCGAGCCGGTCGAGCCTTCTTCGGATCAACGCCCACGCAGGTCTCCGGTGGCATCAGGCGCTCTCCGCCGAGGAAGCGCGGACCTACAAGCCCGACCCGGCCGTCTACGAGCTGGCAGTCAAGGCCTCAGGCACGAAGCCCGAGCGGCTGTTGATGATCGCCGCCCACGCGTGGGACCTGAGGGGAGCGCAGAGCGCCGGCTTTCGGACCGCGTACGTCTCCAGGCCCGTCGGAGACCCGCCGTCCCAGACGGATCGGTTCGACTTCCAGGCGGACGGCCTCGCCGATCTGGCCGTCCAGCTCGCGAAACTCCGGATGTGAGCGAAACTGTCGGTGCCTTCCGCTAGGTTCTTCCCAGTCCCCACCGAGGCACCCCGCAAGGAGAAGATGCGTTGTCAGACTGGGAAAGAGCAAGCACGGCCAGGGTGTTGCCACCCGCTCGCCCGCGCAAGCTCGCGAAGGTCCCGTTCGTCGAATTGGCCGACGGGCGGGTGCAGGGCGTGGTGTCCAGCGGGTCGGACATCGGCCGGGTGTACGTCTCGTCGGTCGCGGCGAGCACGTACGAATTCTCCTGCAGTACCAACAACAACCGGCCTTGTGGCGGGGCGCGGGGCATGTTCTGCAACCATATTCTCGCCCTGATCAACGAATCCACCCTTCAGTACGGTGCCGAGCGGGTAGCGCGGTACTTGCGCGTCGAGGTGGCGGAGCCGACCGCGCAGGCCATTTCCCAGACCATGAGCGCGACGCGTCCGTCTCAAGGCGACAGCACCGCCGCCGCTTCCGTGTTCAGCCAGTTCTTGCGGCACTTGGCCTATCTCGAATTCGAGCCGTCGACGGCGCCGGTCCCGGAGCTGCAGTGGTTCCCGCCGACCAGGGCGGTGGTCTGATGCGCGTCGATCTGCTCACCGATCCCATCACCGGTCTCGACGAGGCGCTGGCGGTCGTCGACGCCTTCGACGACGTGCTCGTCACCGGCCTGCTCCGTCCACAGAGGATCGCCGGCCTGACCGAGCTGGCCGATGCCGTCGCCGGGTCGCCGCTGGCGGCGCGGGTCGCGGAGGCAGCGGAGAAGACCGCGGCCGGTGCCGCGGGGGAGGAGCACTTCGTTTCCCTTGCGGCGGCGAGGATCGCGGTGTTCGGCTCGGTACATGACGCGGTCCTCGCGCGGCTTGTCGAAGCGACCGGCCGTCCACTGGGCGAAGAGTCCGCCGGGCAGGCCCCCGAGGCGGAATCGCCCAATCTTCTGGTCGCCGCACGGTCCTGGCTGGCCGATCTGGCCCGCGCGGGCTGGCAGGGTATCGACCACGACTTGATCTCGGCTTCGGCGCAGGTGATCTCCGCGTTGCTCGCGGAACCGAGCCTGCGCAGGTTGGCTGTCCTGCTCGACGGTTTCGCCGCCGAACTCGCGGCGTCCTGTCCCGGCGCGGCCCTGGAGCGGATCCCCGCCCGGCGCTGGGGCGACCTGTGGTCGCGCGGGATGCTGCTGACGCTGCCCGGGGCGGCGGCCACGCCGGCGATCGGCACGGTCACCGGCCGCCTGCTGCCCCTCGGCGTCGACCTCCTGGAACACTCGACGGCCGCGCAGGCCCAGGTCCACGCCGTATTCGAGCCCGAGGACGGCGCCACCCCGCGGCTCGTGCGTGCGAACGTGACCGTGCCGAAGCCGGACACGATCATCGGCGCCGGGATCTGGCAGTTGCTGCGCCCGCACCTTTCGCTGCTCACGGCGATCGGTGAGGGCCGCTCGATGGACCTCGCCGGCATGCCGGTCACCGCGGAGGGCGACCTGCTCTGGCGAGACGAACACGCTCGTCCGGGAGAGCCCGCGGACGCGTTCTCCACGGCGCGTGTCGCTCTGCCGAAGGCCGTCATGCCGGCCGTCGCGCCACTGGATCGGCATCCGGTCCGGCTCGCCGTTCCCGTCTTCCTCGAGGGCTACGGCTTCGAGGGCGACGAAGACGCGCTCACGTTCACCTTCGCCGGGAGTCGGCTCACCGTCGAGACCGATCGCATCCCGGCCGCCGGCCCGCTGACCCCGAAGGCGGTTGCCGGCTCCAGCGCGTGCATCGGCCTGATCCGGTGGGACGGCGGATTCCGCCTCCAGCCGCTCGCCGTCGAGACCACCGTGCGCAAGAAGACCACCGCCGTGCACGCCGGAGCCTGGGCGGGCGGCACCACGGACAAGGCTGGAGTGAAGGCCGAGAAGGCCGCCACCGACGCCGCGGCCGTGCTGCGCGAGCGCGCCGGAAGGCTGTTGCGGAAATGACCGAACCCGAGGACAACCGCCGCCAGGTCCTGTACTGGCGGCTGCTCGCCCGGCTCTTCGACGCCGAGGAGCAGGCCACGCTCGAATCGGCGAGTGTCGCCGTGGTCGAGGACATCGGCCTGCCGTCGGCGGTGCTGGATCCGAACGTCGCGGTCGACTCGGTCGTCCAGCGTCATCCGGAGCTGGCGGCCGAGTTCGACGGGCTGATGGTCCCCGAAGCCGAGGACGGCCGGGACAAGGCCGCGGAAGTGCGGCGCGCGGCGCTCGTGTCGAAGGTGCTGCTGAACGTCTTCGCTCAGCCGCCGCATACGGTGACCGCCAGCCAGCTCTCCTGCTGGCAGGCCGACGCGGGCTGGCTCGAGCGCGCGTTGGGCTGCCGCCCGGGCGAGCTGCGCGGAGGTCGTCCCGGCGGCGCCCCGACCGGCCTCGGCGGCACGGGTGGTGGCGGCGCGCCCGACTTGAGCACCCTGCTCCCGGCGATCGGCCCGGAGCTCGGCGGAATCGAGGCCGACCTCGTCAAACGGATGCATCTGCGCGAGGTCCTCGCCGACCCGGCGCTCGCGGCGAAGCTGAGCCCGAGCATGTCGCTCATCGAACAGCTGTTGCGGGACAAGGACAACCTGTCCGGAGTGGCGCTGGCCAACGCCAAGTCGCTCATCCGCCGCTACGTCGACGAGATCGCGGAGGTCCTGCGGACCCAGGTCGAGAAGGCCTCGACCGGCAAGGTGGACCGTTCGGTCCCGCCGAAGCGCGTGTTCCGCAACCTCGACCTCGATCGCACCATCTGGAAGAACCTCACCAACTGGAGCCCCGACGAGGAACGGCTCTACGTCGATCGCCTCTACTACAAGCAGACCGCTAAGAAGACCACGCCGCAACGGCTCATCGCGGTCGTCGACCAGTCGGGCTCCATGGTGGACTCGATGGTCAACTGTGCGGTGCTGGCCTCGATCTTCGCCGGACTGCCCAAAGTGGACGTCCACCTGATCGCCTACGACACGCAGGCGCTCGACCTCACACCGTGGGTGCACGATCCCTTCGAAACGCTGCTGCGCACCAACCTGGGCGGCGGCAACGACGGCATGGTCGCGATGGCGCTGACCCAGCCGAAGATCGCCGAACCCGCGAACACCGTGGTGGTCTGGATCTCCGACTTCTACGAGACCCGCGTCGAGCAGCTCTTCGAAAGCATGGCCGCGATCCACCGGTCCGGGGCGAAGTTCATCCCGGTCGGCTCGGTCACCAGCGCCGGCCGGGGCAGCGTGAACCCGTGGTTCCGCGAACGCTTCAAGGATCTCGGCACGCCGGTGATCTCCGGCCACATCACCAAGCTCGTGCACGAACTCAAGACTTTCCTCACCTCCTGAACCTCCCGAAAGGCAAGACATGTCCGACCTGTTGCGCGCCCCCGCCGAGATCAAGTACGCCGAAGAGCTGGACTGGCTGGAGTCGGTCGACGACAACCCCAAGCCGTTCGCCTGGCGCCTGTCCCCGAAGATGCTGCGCCTGTTCATCCTCGGTTCCGAGCGTGCCGACGGCCTCGACCGCGAGATCTCGCAGAAGTGGTTCGGCGACCGGAACATCGTCGAGCGGGCCATCGTCACGCTCGCCTCGGACCGCGGGCTCTTGCTGATCGGCGACCCCGGCACCGGCAAGAGCTGGCTCGCCGAGCTGCTGGCCGCGGCCATCTCCCGCAACTCCACGCTCGTCGTGCAGGGCACCGCCGGCACCACCGAGGACCACATCAAGTACTCGTGGAACGTCTCGATGGTCATCGCCAAGGGCCAGTCCCGCGAGTCGATGATCCCGTCGCCGATCATGACCGCGATGGAGGCGGGCTCGATCGGCCGTTTCGAGGAGCTGACCCGGTCCACCAGCGACGTGCAGGACGCGTTGATCTCGATCCTGTCGGAGAAGTACATCTCGGTACCGGAGCTGGACAGCGACGGCATCGTCTTCGCCAAGCCCGGGTTCTCCGTGATCGCCACCGCCAACAGCCGCGACCGCGGCGTCAACGATCTGTCGTCCGCGCTCAAGCGCCGCTTCAACTTCGTCCGCATCCCGGTGGTGACCAACAAGAAGAGCGAAGCGGAGATCGTCCGTTTCCGCACCGAGGAGCTCCTGCGCCGCCACCAGATCGAGCTGGACGTGCCGCCCACGCTGCTCGACGTGCTGCTCCGCAGCTTCGGCGACCTGCGTGCCGCGGCGGCGTCGGCGGGCAGCGACGACGAGAAGCTGGAGTCCGCGTTGTCCACCGCCGAGCAGATCGGCGTACTCGAAGACGCGGTGCTGCACAGCAACTTCTTCGGCGAGCGCGAGCTGACCGCTCGGACGCTGGCGTCCTCATTGGTCGGTTCGCTCGCCCGCCGCGAGCCGGAGGATCTGGCGATCCTCAACAAGTACCTGCACGGTGTCGTCGAGCCGCGCAGCAAGGACGAGGGCGGTGACTGGCCCGAGTTCCTCGACGGCGGCCGCGACGCGATCGCCTCCCTCTCGTGAGCGGCGCCTTCGAGGCGTTGCGCGGCCAGTTGCAGGAGGCCGCGGCCGCCTTCGCCGACGGGCCCGGCGCGCTGGAGGGCATCCTCCTCGGACTGGTCGACGACGTCGATCGCGCGGTGCGCGAGCCGTTGGAGATCTTCCCGGTCTGTCACCATTCCCCGGCGTCGGCCGTGGCGATGGCACGGCGCCTGCGGGAGAAGCAACCGAAGGTCGTCTACCTGGAACTGTGCGAAGACATGGCGCCGTTGCTGACCGAACTGCGCAACTGCCGTCTCCCGGTGGCGGTCCAGGCCTTCGCGACGGACGTGAAGGGCTTCCCCGCGGAGTGGGCGCCGCTGTCCGTGGTCGCGCCGATCACCGAGGCTTCGGCGGAGTACCAGGCGATCGCGTACGCCCTCGACACCCCGGGCGTCGAGCTCGTCCTCGTCGACCGGTCGGCGGACCACGTGTTCCAGTGGGACGAGCGTGAGCCGCCCTCCGATCCGGACGCGCCGCCCGCCGAGGAAGAGGCCGCGCTGCACGGTGACGCGGTCGGCGTCGAGATCGGTGATCTCCGGCCCCGGTTCGCCGAACTCGAGGAACACCTGCTGCGGCACGGGCGGGTGCGGCACTGGTCGGAGTGGTGGCACCAGTACGTCGAGCTGCCGCTCGGCGACAGCGACCACGACACCTACCGCCAGGTCATGTTCCTGATCGGCAGCCTGTTCCGCCGTCTCGCGCCGGGCGACACCCGGCGCGTCCGGGTCGACGAAGACCGCGAGCGCTACATGTGGACCCGCATGCGCGAGCACCTCGCCGCCTCGGGCGCTGATCCCGCCGATTGCCTCTACATCTGCGGCGCGTTCCACGCGGCCAGCCGGGTCGCGGAGTTCGGTGTCGACGGCACGGATGGCTTCGTGATCAGCCCGCGCAGCGAGAGTACGTGGCAGTACGGGCTCATCCCGTCGAGCCACGCCTCGATCGAGGCACAGTTCGGGCTCGCCGGGGGATCGGTGTCGATCGCCGCGACCGAGTGGGCGAAGAACCTGAAGCGCACCAAGGTGAAGCAGTTCCAGCTGGAAGGACAGGTAGGCGGGCCGAAGCGGAAGAAGGCCGCGGCGCTGCCCGCGCCGGCGCCGGATCCGGTGGCAGTGGATCCATCGGACCAGCTTTCCGGCTTCCTGCGACGACCTCCGGTGCTCGACCGGCTGGACGAGGCGGAACTGCTGGGCTGGTCGGTCGAGATCGTCCGGGCGGCGCGCCGCAACGGGTATCTGGCCTCGACGGCCGACGCCATCGCGGTGTTCGAGACCTCGATCCTGCTGGCGGGTCTGCGCGATCGGGCCAAGCCGACGCCGTACGACTTCCAGGACGCGGCGGTCACCTGTATCGAGAAGGACGTCGTGCCCGGCAGGCGCGACGTGCGCCGTCTCGTCGAGATCATGATGGGCGGGGACCGGATCGGCCAGGTCGGCTACGACGCGTTGCCGCCGCTGGCGCGCGACGTGCACGACAGGCTGGAGCCGCTGAACCTCAAGCTGCAGCAACGAGGTGTGCAGCGTGCGCTGCTCGACATCGCGTCGAGGCCGGAACTGGAGCCCTGCTCCGATCTCCTGTGGATGCTGCGCTATCTGATGCCGCGCGGCGCGGCGCGGCCGATCATGGGGGAGCGGCGGCTCGGCGAACGGCCGATCCAGGAGTCGTGGGATCTGGCGCTGGGCACTCACCAGCGGGCCCTCATCGAGCTGGGCTACGAGGGCGTCAGCGTCGAACAGGTGCTGGAGCAACGGCTTCGGCGAGCGGCCTACCACCCGCAGGCCACCGCCGCGAAGGTGCTCGGCGCCGTCGAGGACGCCACGCTCTACCTTCGCAGCGCCCGGCTGGCGGGGGAGCTGGGCACACGTGCCCTGGAGGTCCTGGCCACCGAACGCACCGTCGACGGCGCCCCGGAAGTGCTGCGACGGGTGCGGAGGCTGCTGGCGCACTACCGGACCAGCGAGCCGGTGCTGCCGCGGTGGATCGAGGACTTCGTGAGGACGGGGTACGCGCACTACTGCACGCTGCTCCCGGCCGCCTTCGCCGACGAGGAGGCCGGCGTCGAGCAGGTCGCCGCGATGCTGGGCTTCCTGTTCAGCATGGAGTCGCTCGCCCTGTCGCTGGGGTGCGACCGTACGCAGCTGGAGCTGGCGATCGCCGGATCGCATCCCGAGGAGCCGTCGAAGGTGGCGCTGTTGTGGGCGGCGCAGGTCCAGCTCGGGCGCCTCACGCGTGCGGAACTGCGTGAGCGGTGCGCCGGACTGCTGGCGAACCCGATGGTGCTGCCCGCCTATCCGCGCTACCTGAGCGGTTTCGTCCACGCGCTGGAACCGGCGCCGGGGTTGGCCGACTTCGTCGTCGAGGCGGTGTCGAACGCTTTCACCGAGCTACCGGACAGGCTGCTGCTGCCGTGGTTGCCGACGTTGATCACCACGCTGCGCACCCGCGGCGCGGAGCTGGTGCCGCTGCTCGTGCGTGAGGCGGGACGGATCTTCCCCGGAAGGCTCGCGGCGCTCGACGAATGGGTCCCGCCGTGGAAGGACCAGCCGGAACCCCGTGCGGTGACGAGGAAGACCGGGGGCGGCGGCCTCGCTTTGCTCGCAGCGCATCCGGCTTCCTGCGACGCCGTGGCGGGTCTGCTGGGCTGCGAGGAACCATGGGAGAGCACAGCGCCCGCCGGTTTGGCGCTGCTCCAACGGCACCCGGAGTCCGCCGCCGCGTTGGAGGAGGTGCTCACCGGAGTGTGAACCCGAGGGCGGTCGCCGGACGTCCGGCGACCGCCCGCTCCGTCAGTCGGCGACCCAGCTGCCATGGAAGCCCAGCGGCACCGGCTTCGGCAGATGGATACGGGCCAGCGGCTTCGCGGTGAAGTCCTGCGCCGCGAGGATCACCAGGTCCGAGGCGTTGCGGTCGGGATTGTTCACGTAGGCGAGGGCGTAGCCGTCGTCTTCGGACTTGCTGCGGGACGACGGCACGAACACCGCCTCGCTCGTGTCCGCGCCCCGGCCGAAGCGGTGCACCTCCGAACGTCCGTTCCGCAGGTCGTGCTTGATCAGCGCGTTGCCGAAGGAACCGGAGGGCTTGTCCAGGTAGACGTCGAACAGTTCGCCGGGGGAGGCCGAGTATCCGTACCTGTGCCGTCGCGACACCAGGCTTTCGTTGACCCGCGGGAATTCCTGCGGCCGGTCGTCGAGCACGCGGCGCCGGACCCGTCCCCGCGCGAGATCGATCGTCCAGCGCTCCAGCACCGGCGGGCCCGACGCCGACGGGCCGCCGAAGCCCTGCCTGCCCGCCACCTCGAACGGCGCGGGCATCGTGGTCAGGTCGACCACCACTGTCGAGCCCTGCTCGTAGGCGTTGAGCGTATGCGAGTAGAAGACCGGGTCGACCCCGAACCAGCGGACCGGGCCGCCGTCGCGGTTCATCACCCCGACCCTGGCCGGATGGTCCGGGTTCCACTTGTACGGCACCACCTTTCCCGGCTGCGGATCGAAGGTGACCGGCACGTCGAAGACGACCACGTAGTTCTCGGTGAGCCCGAAGTCGTGCATCATCGGGCTGTCGCTGACCGGGATCCGGGTGGTGCGCACGACGCGGCCGGTCCGGTCGACCTTCAGATGCCGTACGTGATCCCACGTCGGGTGATAGGTCACCGCGTGTAGCTCGTCGGCGCGGGCGTCGAACTTGGTGTGCGCGGTGTAGGAACCCTGCAGCGAACCGCCGAAGTCGAACGGCCCCAACGTGTTCAGTTCGCCGTCGAGCTCGTACGGCGGTGCGCCGGACTCCTGAAGGGTGAGGATGCGGCCGTGGTGGCTGATCACGTGCGTGTTCGGTGCGAAGTCCTCGGCGGGCACCGGCCACGGGTACCGTTCGCCCAGTTTCGCCGCGACTCCGGACGAACGCACCCAGCGGTTGCGGTACCACTCGGCCTTCCCGTCGCGCAGCCGGACGCCGTGCACCATCCCCTCACCCAGCATCCAGTGATGGGCGCGCGGGTCTTCGAGCCCGAGCACGTTCGGGCCGGTGCGCAGGTAGCGCCCGCACAAGTCCTCGGGAATCCGGCCGGTGACGGGCAGACCGAACGCGGTCACCTCCTCTTTCACCGGGGCGAAGGCGCCTTCGACGAACGGGTAGCGCGGATTCGGCGCGGCGAAGGCGGAATGGCTGTTCGCGACGGTCGCGGCGGCTCCGCCGATGGCCAGCGCGGCCGCCCCGCGGAGCACGTTCCGCCTGGTCGGTTCGGTCATGGTCGATCCCCCAGATAGTGAAGTAACTGTGTATGACATGAACAGTGTATGCCTTTACCTGTTTTGGGTGCAACAATGCGGCCATGGACGACGTCGAGATCGAGTTGCTGCCGCCGGGCACCGCACTGGCGTGGGGGCACACCCCGGCGCCCCGGCGCGGGCCGAAACCGGGATACAGCCTCGAACAGATCGTCGACGCGGCCATCGCGCAGGCGGACGCGGAGGGCTACGCGGCGCTGTCCATGCCGTCGATCGCCAAACGTCTCGGCATCACCGCGAACGCGCTTTACCGGTACCTGAACTCCAAAGAGGAACTACTCGTCCTGGTGGCCGAGGCGGCGTGGGGCCCGCCGCCGGAACCGGTGTCCGGCGATTGGCGCGCCGCGGTCACCGCCTGGGCGCGCACGCTTCTGGAACGTTGCCGCCGCCATCCGTGGCTGATCGACCTGCCGGTCCGAAGCGTGCCGAGCACGCCGAATCTGCTGGGGTGGCTGGAGAACTTCCTCGCGGGGATGGCGGACTCGGGCCTGAGCGTCCAGGACGTGACCGGCTGCGCCGTCCTGGTCGACGGATGGGTTCGCAGTACCGCTTCCTTGCTCCGGGACGTGAACGCGAGCCCGCCTGATCAGGTCCGGGCGCTGAGCGCGTTCCTCGGCCCGCGCCTCGAAGAGCGAGGCTACGGGCGCGTCGCCGCCGTGGTTTCCGGCGAGGCGTACGGCGAAGAGGGCATGGAGGAAGCCGACGTCGAATTCGGCCTCGGCCGCATTCTGGACGGTATCGAGGCGCTCATCGAACGCCGGTGAACAACCCGTCGAGGCGGTAATCGACGATCTCCGCCGCACGCTCGGCCGTGTAGGCGTCGACCATGATCCCCGTGACGAGGCCGGCGGACATCGTCGCGAGCGCGTCCGCCTCGAGCCCGGCGTCGAGGCGGGCTGGGACGTCGCCTTTCTCCTGGGCGGCCTGGAGCAGGCCGGCGATCGCGTGAACCAGGTGGGGCAGGAGTGGTTCCTGGTCGGGGTCCTGGCTCCCGCGCGTGACGTCGACGGCGAAGTACGCGATCTGGACCGCGGCCAGCATGCGGCGGCGCTCGCCGTCCGGCAGGACGGCGGTCAGGTAGGCGCGCACGATGGTGCGTTCGTCCCCGGTCGCCATCGCCTCGCCGATGCTCTTCCCGGCGATCTCGGCGGTCAGTTCGACGACCCGCTGCCAGGCGAACCGCAGCATTTCCTCCTTGGTCGGGAAGTAGTACTGGACCAGGTTCATCGAGATGCCCGCCTCCGCGGCCACCGCACGCAGGGTGACCGCCTGCAGGCCTTGGGCGGCGGCGATCCGGAACAGGGCCTCCGCGATTTCGCGCCTGCGCTCTTGGTGGTCGACACGTTTCGGCACGCGATCACTCTGCCATGTCGGCAAGGGGTGGCCCGAACGAGCACCCGCTGTTATGGTGCAAGTGCACCATAAAACTTCGAGGAGGTCCGATGCTGGGGGAATTCGTCGACAAGAAGGCCGAAGAGCGCTTCTTCGCGACTTATGACGCGATCTTGCGGAAGTGGCCGGTTCCCGCCGAGGAGCGGGACATCGAGACGAGATTCGGCCCGACCAGGGTCCGGAGTTGCGGACCGGAAGACGGTCCGCCGATCGTGCTGCTTTCCGGGGGAATGGGCACGTCGCTGTCCTGGTACCCGCATATCGCCGAACTCGCCGCCCGGCACCGGATCCACGCGGTGGACAGCATCGGCGAGCCGGGGCGGTCGATCCAGACCGCGCCCATCGAGTCCACAGAGGACTGCGCGGACTGGCTCACCGAGGTCGTCGACGGGGTGCTCGCGGGAACCGGCCACGAGAAGGTCCACCTCGCCGGCGTTTCGCGAGGCGGCTGGCTCGCCTTGAATCTCGCCACCCGGACGACCGACCGGATCGCCGGTGTAGTCGCCATCGAAGCCGCCGGGTTCGGCGTGATCGACCGGAGCTTCATCTGGTGGAGCTTCCGGGAGATCTTCCTCTGGTTCCTGCCCAAGTGGGTCCTGCGGCTGGTGGCGTCCGGCGATCCGGACGTGCGGCACACCTTCCGGCCCCTGCTGTTCGCCGCGCTCAAGTACAAGCAGCATCTACCTGAGATGCACCTGTTCGGCGACGACGAGTTGTCCAGGATCGACGTACCCACCCGGATCATCGTCGCCGAACGCAGCGTCATCCACCGTGCCCGCGAGGTGGCGGCCCGGCTCGGCTCACTGAACCCGCATATCGAGGTCGAGGTCGTGCCCAAGACGACTCATGGGCTTTCCCTGGAGAAACCGGAGCTGGTCACCGCCCGGGTTCTCGAAGCCGCGCGTCACGCCGACGCGGCATCGTGACTCTCGGCTGGTGATCTGCCGGCTGGCGGGGGATTTCGCCGCGATGCGGCAAGGGATCCTCGGTGATCGCGTACCAGGCGCGGAGGTTGGCCGGTTTCCGCCAGTGCTCGGCGGTCTCGGCGACCTGATCGTGGACGTATAGGGCGTGACTGATCGTCTCATGCCAGGAACTGACGAGTTGGTCAGGCGTTCGCAGGCCGCGGAAGATCTCCGCGTAGAGCCTGAGCAGGCAAGAGAGCGAATGTCGGGATGCCGCGAGCCATGGTTGTCCGGCCGCGTCGAGTCGGGCCGGGGTGGCGCCTTCGCAGACGGTGCACTCGCAGGACCAGAAATGGTGGATGTCCGGTGTCCCGGCGAAGATACGTTCACAGGTCTCGAGCCGGTGGTAGCTGAGTAGTCGAGTCACGAAGGCCGACACGCCGGGCGGTCGTGAGGAGCGGCGGGCCGTTGCCGGGTAGAGATGGCGAAGTGAACTATTCGTGCCCACGGCAGCGGTGTGTGCGCCATGGCAGAGTGCGCCGATGGCGGAAACGTCGCATCGCAACAGGAAAACGGGAACACTCGCAGTGGCCAATATTTGGAGAAACCCGGTTAGGAGGTACTGGACTCCGAAGGGATCTTTGTCGTGTTCGAAGACGAACGCGACCGGCACTCCGTATTTGTTGATCTCCCTTGTGATCGCAACGCGGACCGGTGGACTGGAGAACCATTTCGTGGCGAGGGGAAGCACGGCGACGACCGGCGCGGATTCCCTTGCTGCAGCCTTGAGGATCGTTCTCAATCCAGGCCAATCACGTGGTGCGAGGTATCCGGAGTCGGTGAGCGGTATCAATCCGAGGTCTCGCTGGCGGCGGATCCAGGCAGGATGGGTTCCACGCCGTGCTGTGACCCTTCGTTTGCCGGAGTATCGATCCGCGTCGCACAGAATCGGGCCGCGGAATCCTTGATCACGGAGGCGCAGGACGGTGGACTCGGGAGAGGTGCCGGTGAGGACGATGCCCGCGTGGGCCTTGTCGGCGATATCGAGAATCGAATCCACCTTGGTCGACCTGCATTGGATCAACAGGCGCCCGCGGAGCGCGTCCAGCGAATGATCCATCCTTTCACGGTGAGGTACCTCGGCCAACGTGTCACCGGTCATCACACTGATGCCGGTCCCTGTCGCACTGAAAGAGCAAGAACCACTCACCCTTGGCGAGAAATGAGGCTCCTGTGAGTGGATCGGCGGGGCGGGCGCGGAGGCCCGTCACCGGCGGTGTCCGGCCGGGCGAAGGCTTTTCCGGTGCCGATGGGTATTGGGGCCTGAGGTGCGACGACCGGTGTTCGGCCGTCGCACCCGGGATGTGTTCAGGCCGCGGCCACCTGATCGGGCCATGACGGCGAACGGCCGAGCAGCGCGACGATCGTGTCCAAATCGGACTGTCCTGGCGCGTCGACGGCCGGGCCGAAAGCGGCGCCGGGAGCCATCCGGTTCTTCCCGTCCGGGATCGCCTTGGCGAACCGCAGTCCGGCGTCGAGTACCTCCTGCTGGAACCTGAGCGGCAGGCCGAGGGTTTTGGCCACGTCCCAGGAGTGCACCAGGTAGTCGACGAAATGGAAGCCCAGCGCCTGCTCCGCGGTGAAGGTGACTTCGGTGGAGAACTCGGGAAGTGCGAACCTCCGGTCGGCGAGGTCGTGGGGGACGAAGGCGTTCAGGACCCGGTTCACCGAGGTGCGGTAGGTGGCGACGGGGTCGTCGCCCAGCGGGAGCAGTCGCCAATGGTCGAGGCTGCTCTCGCCCTCGGCCGCCGCGGCGAAACCGTGGTGCTGGGTGGCCATATGGGCCAGCAGTCCGTGCAAGGTCCAGGCGCTGCACGGGGTCGGCTTGGCCAGATCCGCGGGGGTGATCTTGCTGACGAGGTCGAGGCTGCTGCGGGTCACCAAGGCGTCGAGGATACGAAGTTCATTGATAGGCATGCGCATATCATCTACATGTGCGTATGAGTTCGTCAACCGGTTTCGTGAACGAGGTCGGTATGGTCTGCGCATGGCGGAGCAGGGGAGGCCGGATCTCGCGGCGATGCTCGGCGGGCTGATGCGACGGCTGATGAACGCCGAGACGCCGGTGCTGGCCGAGCACGGGTTGACCATGTGGGGTTACGTGGTGCTGAGCGCGCTCGACGACGGACCCGTCCGCACGCAGGCCGCCCTCGCGAAGGCGATCGGGGCGGACAAGACCCGGATCATCGGCACCCTCGACAAACTCCAAGAGGACGGGCTGATCACCCGCGAGCCGGACCCGAACGACCGCCGGGTCCGGCTGCTGGGGATCACCGAAGCCGGCCGTGCTGCGCGAGGGTCGGCCCAGGCGAAGATCCAGGAGCAGGAGGAGCGGCTGCTCGGACAGCTTCCCGCCGCCGATCGCGAAGCCTTCCTTCGCGCCGCGCGTGTGCTGTCCGAAGCCGAATGGCCTTGAGTCAGCGGCTTGTCAACGTCCGGAACGACGCCAAAAACTCCGGTTTGTGGTCCTCGTCAATGTGGTTGACGTTCCACAACCGAGACTCGCGGACTTTCTCGCTTGTCGCGTACTGGCCGAGCCATCCTGTGCTGGGGCGATCGGTTGAGTCACGCCGGTTCGAGAGCAAAGCGATGCTGTTCCGTTCGATGTCGCCGCGCAGGCTGCTGCCGTCAGCTTCGGTGGGCACAGCCAGGCAGACGAACCGCATCCGACCGACGTACTCGCTCACCTGCCGCTCGATCTCGGTTTCGGCCGCGGCCCACTCGGGCAGACGGCGCTTGCCGGTCCACGCGGTGAGCAGATCGTCGGATCCCTGGTCGCGCTTGATCAACGCCGTTCCGACGTGACGGCGGAAGATCGACGCGCGATGGTTCCCGCTGCCTTTGAGCGTGCCGCGATGCTGGGCCAGACGTTGCCACAGCTTCGTCCGGCTACCGCTGCCCAGGCCGTGCGTGCCCACACGCACCACCCGCGGAGACCCGTCGGTGCGCAGCTCGCCGTCCTCGAAGAAGAAGTAGACGCCATGACTCGGCCAGCCGTCCCGGCCGGTCGCCTCGCTCAGCAGCCGAGGAGATCCCAGCCGGCGGAGCAGGGTGTAGAACTCGGCGAGATCCGTGTCCCTCATGTCAGCTCCTCGGTGACCATGCCCGGCGGGTAGTCCGACGGCGAACGCCGCCACCACGCGCCGAAGGCCTGAGCCAGCCGCCGCGGCACCTCGACCTGCGCGCCGCCGCCGTGGAAGTCGATCGTCACGAGCACGGCATCGATTTCCGAGGCGGCCCAAGGGATTCGCCGGATCAGCTTCGCGTAGTCGGCGCTGGCGGACACGAACGTGACCACCTTCGTCGCACCGATCCGGCGAGCCTCCTCGATGACTGCGTCTTCGAGCACGCCGGACGGCCAGTCGGTGAGCTTCAGCTTCCGGTCGTAGTAAGAGATCGGCTCGTCGGCACGCAGGAGCCCGTAGCCGCCGCTGAGGATCAGCGTTCGCCCGTTTTCGACCGCCTCGCCCAGTGCGCTGCCGACATTCCGATAGAAGTTCCCGCTGTACCGGAGCCATGCGGGCCGCAAGCCACCGCTGTCGACCTTCGACTTCATCAGGACATCGGCCCGGGCGCGGAGCAGCGGTTCTGGCCAGGCGGTCCCGGTTCCCGCAGCCTCCCCACCTCGGTTCTTACCCTTCGAACAGCCGAGGATCGTCAGTGCTTCACGCGGATCGATCGCGTTCAGAACGGTCACCGGAGAACTCTAAAGTGTCGGCCCAACCCCTCGCTGACCGGACGCTGATCGGTCCCGGGCATGCTGGAGGGACCAGACCGCGGAAGGAGGACCATGTCGCCACTCGTCGTGCACGGCCTGTGGTCCCGTGGCCGCGGGATCGTGCTCTGGGGCGAGCACGGCGACCGCCCGGCGACGACGTCGATGCGGCCGTCGAGCGCGGCCCGGCCGCATCCGTTCGCCGCGTCGGTCGCGGATCTGACCGCCTTGCACCCCGGCAAATCGGCGTCGGCCGTCCTGCTGCTTCCGTCGCGGCGCGGCGGCCCGGTCGCCTCGCCCGAATCGGGCGTCCGCGGTCGTCCGCACCAGGAGCTGACGCTGGAACCCTGGTCGGTGCCCGCGCTCCTGGTCGACCCGTCGGAGCTGGAGGACCTGGCCGAGACGGTCGGCTACGGCACCTCGGTGCGCCATCTGCGCGCAGTCGTCCGGCTGGCGGACGATCTGGTGCGCCGCGGCCGGGTGCTGCCCACGCTCGTCCGCGACGAGATCGTGGCGCGGGCGCGCTGGCGGCCTGTGGCCAGGGGCGGCGACGCGGTCGCGGTCCGGGCGCTGATCGCGGCCACGCCGCCGGTCGGCCGGGCCGAACAGCCCGGGCCGGATCCGGCGGCGCTCGTCACCGACGCGCTCCACACCCTGGTCGACGCCGCGGTCCGCGATCGCCTCGCCGCCGCCGGGCACGTCACGGAAAGCGATGGCCGCGAGGGCCCGTTCGGATCGTGGCTCCACGCGCTGAAGAGCGCGGACGACCGGATCGGCCAGGCTCCGGGCCGCATGGGGATCGTCGCCGAGGGCATCGCCGACTGGGACGCCGTCGGCGACACCGATCTGACCGAGGGCACCGTCTGCTTCCGGCTCGACGAGGTTCCCACGCTGCACGGCCCGGCCGACGACCCCGACGACCAGACCGGCGACGGGACGAAGTGGCAGCTGCGGTTCCTCCTGCGCTCCACCGCCGATCCGAGCCTCCTGCTCCCGGCGGAAGACGTCTGGTCCGGCAAGGCCGGCGCCAAGTTCACCGATCCCGAGGGCCTGTTCAGCGCGGAGCTGGAGCGCGCCGCCGGCGTGCTGCCGCTGCTCGGCCCCGCGGTCGAGGTGGAGAAGCCGGGCATCTACGACCTCACCGTCGCCGAAACCGTGGAGTTCCTCGACGGCGGCGCGGACCGGCTGGTGGCGGCCGGATTCGACGTCCAGCTTCCGGCGAGCTGGGGCGGCAGGCGCAAGCTCGCGCTCAAGCTCTCGGTCCGCGGCGCGCCGGTCGACCAGGCCGCCGTGCACCGCCTCGGCCGTCACCAGCTCGCCTCCTACCGCTGGGCGCTCGCGGTCGGGGAGGACGCGCTGACCGACGAAGAACTCGCCGGGCTTGCGGCCGCGAAGTCGTCACTGGTCCGGTTGCGCGGCCGCTGGGTGAGCGTGGACCCCGAACTGCTGCGCGCGGGTCTCGAATACCTCCGCCGTGACCCGGACCGCGAGAAGCCGCCACTGCCCACCCCGGCGGACCTGCTGGCGTTGCTCCGCGGCGGCTTCGAAACGCCGCTGCCGGTCACCGAGGTCACCACCGACGGCTGGATCGACGACTTCCTCGCCGGCCGGGTCCAGCGCACGATCGAGCCGGTCGAACCGCCGCCGACGTTCCTGGCGACCCTGCGGCCGTACCAGAACCGCGGTGTCGCTTGGCTTTCGTTCATGACGTCGATCGGGCTCGGGGCCTGCCTCGCCGACGACATGGGGCTCGGCAAGACCGTCCAGCTGCTCGCGCTCGAAGCGATCGAGCGGGCTCAGGCCGACCGGCGGCCGACCCTGCTGGTCTGCCCGATGTCGCTGCTCGGGACGTGGCAACGGGAAGCGGCGAAGTTCGCGCCAGAACTGCGTGTCCACCTCCATCACGGCGCCGATCGGGGCCGCGTGCGGACCGAGGGTGCGGATCTGGTCGTCACCACCTACTCGACCGCCGCCCGCGACGCCGACGAACTCGCGGCCATCCGGTGGCACCGGCTCGTGCTCGACGAGGCGCAGGCGGTCAAGAACCAGAACACCGGACCCGCTCAGGCCCTGCGCCGGATTCCCGCCGGGCACCGGATAGCGCTGACCGGGACCCCGGTGGAGAACCGGCTCGCCGACCTGTGGGCGCTTTCGGATCTGCTCAATCCCGGCCTGCTCGGGGGCAGGCAGGAGTTCCGCGAGCGGTTCGAGGTGCCCATCGAGCGCCGGGGCGATCTCCCCGCGGCCACCGAGCTGCGGCGGCTGACCCGGCCTTTCCTGTTGCGACGCCTCAAAACCGATCCCACCGTGCTCGCCGATCTTCCCGAGAAGATCGAGATCCTCCAGGAGTACCGCCTCACCCGTGAACAGGTGACGCTGTACCGCGCCACCGTGGACGAGATGATGACCAAGATCGCCGACAGCGCCGGGGTCAAACGGCGCGGCAACATCCTCGCGGCGATCACCAAGCTCAAGCAGATCTGCAACCATCCCGCGCATCTGCTGCACGACGGCTCGCCGATCGGGCACCGTTCCGGCAAGGTCGACCGGCTCGAAGAGCTGCTGGCGGAGATCCTGGACGCCGGTGATCGCGCGTTGTGCTTCACCCAGTTCGCCGAATTCGGGCACCTGCTCGTACCGCATCTTTCGCATCGGCTGAACGCGAAGATCGCCTTCCTGCACGGCGGCCTTTCGCAGCGACGCCGCGACTCCATCGTCGAGCACTTCCAGTCAGGCGACGGCCCGTCGATCCTGCTCGCGTCACTGAAGACCGGGGGAGCGGGGCTGACGCTCACCGCGGCCACCCACGTCCTGCATCTCGACCGGTGGTGGAATCCGGCGGTCGAGGAGCAGGCCACCGACCGCGCCTTCCGGATCGGGCAGCGGCACAGCGTCCAGGTGCGGAAGTTCGTCTGCCCCGGCACCATCGAGGAGCGGATCGACGCCGTCATCACGAAGAAGGAGGCCCTGGCAGGCCTCGTCGTCACCGACGGGGAAGACTGGCTCACGGAGCTGTCCACCGATTCGCTGCGGGAAGTCTTCGCGCTCGGACGGGAGGCGGCCGGTGACTGACGGATTCCGCCGGGCACTCGGCGAACTGGATGTCCACAAAGGACTGGTACCGCCCTGCCGGGTCGACACGCTCACGATCGGTCCCGGTGCCGCGGTCGCCGTCGTCCGGGTGACCCGGCAACGGTTCTACGAGGTCCGCATCGGGCTGCCGACGTTCGGCAAGCAGGTGTGGACGGCGGTCGTCGCCGCCATCGTCGCGGACGAGGCCACGAGGACGGCCTTGCTCGACGGCCGGGTCCCGGACGACATCGATCGCTTCTTCGCCGCCGAGCAGGTGCCCCTGTTCCCCGAGGCGGCGTGGGAGCTGTCGCTGGACTGCACCTGCCCCGGCACCCGCGTTCCCTGCGATCACCTCGTCGCCGGGCTGATCGCGCTCGAAGAGGAGGCGGACCCGTTCGCGATCTTCGCGCTCCGCGGACGCGACCGCACGGCCTTGCTCGAAGAGATCGGACGGCAGGCGGGCGCCCGGGTGACCGCGCCGCCGGCGGAGGCCGAGACCCCAGCGCTCGACGAGGTGATGGACGACTTCTTCGGCTGGGGCCCGGCCGGCGACGTCACGAACACTCGACGGCCGCGGGCCGGGGACCCGTTGGGACTGCTCGACGAGGTCCCGCCGCTCAAGGCCACAGTGGACGGGACCTCGGTCACCGCCCTGCTGCGGCCGCTCTACCGGGCGATCACCGGTCAGGCGAAGTAGGCGCCGACGAGCTCGTCGTCCACTTCGGACAGGGTGGCGGGGGACCACTTCGGGGAGCGGTCCTTGTCGATGATCTGCGCTCGGATTCCCTCCGCGAACTCGGCGGTCGAGAGCGCGTGGGTCGAGATCCGGAGCTCCTGCGCCAACGCGGTTTCCAGATCGGGCATCGCGGCGGCGGACCGCAGCGCCCGCAAGGTCACCTTCAGCGCGGTCGGCGACTTCGCCTCGATCTCCTTGGCCGCGGTGGCAGCGGCGTCGCCCTCGGCGTGAAGCCTGGCCAGGATCTCCTCGACGGTGTCCGCCGCGTAGCACCGATCGATCCAGCCGGCGTCCACGGCCAGCGTGCTCGGCGGCGCGGGTTCGGCGATCAGCTCCAGCGCGTCGTCCGGCGTGCGGGCCGCCAGCGCGTCGAGCAGGTCCGGGGTCCGTTCGCTGGGCACGAAATGGTCGGCGAGTCCACAGTGGATCGCGTCGGGCCCCGAGATCGCCCCGGCGGTGAGCGCCATATGCGTCCCGAGTTCACCGGGCGTGCGGGACAACAGGTACGTGCCGCCGACGTCCGGGACGAAGCCGATCCCGGTCTCGGGCATGCCGACCCGGGAGCGTTCGGTGACGATCCGGTGGCTGCCGTGCGCGGAGACGCCGACCCCGCCGCCCATGACCAGCCCGTCCATCAGCGCGAGGTAGGGCTTCGGATAGCGCGAGATCACGGTGTTGAGGCGATATTCGTCGGCCCAGAACCGCAGGGACGCGGCGCCGCCACCGCGGGCGTCCTCGTAGATGGCGCGGATGTCGCCGCCCGCGCAGAGCCCGCGATCCCCGGCGCCGTCGATCAGCACTGCGCGGACACCCGGGTCGGTGCGCCACGCTTCGAGGTGGTCGAGCATGGCGAGGACCATGCCGTGGTTCAGCGAGTTCAGCGCACGCGGCCGGTTCAGCGTGATCCGGCCGATTCCGCTCTCGACGAGGAATTGGACGTCGTTCACGAAGCCACCCTAAAAGTAGGACGTCCGACCATGTGGAGCTTGTGGCGTACGCCTCAGCGTTCGCGCCGGGCCTCGGACGACTGCGCGGACGGCGGATCGGGGAAGTACCTGGTCAGCATGATCGTCTCCCACGCGATCGTGAGGTAGAGAATGCCAGCGGCCGCCCAGCCGGTCAGCGGATCTCCGGGCCAGAACAGCACGGACGCCAACGCGGTCAGCGTCGCGGCGAGGAGCGCCGGGAGGAGCGCGGTGAGCCCGACGAAGGTGAGCCGCCGTCCGCGTCCGCTCCGGATGCTGATGGCGGTGACACCCCACAACGAGACCAGGACGCTCGAAGCACTCAGCACGCCGACCCAGACGGCACGGGCCCACGGCCCGAACTCCCAGGGCAGATCGGCGTCCCGCAGGAGCAGGCCGAGGCCGAGCAGGTACAGGAGCAAGCCCAGCGCGAACGTGGCCACTCGGCGGAACGGGGTCGCGCCGCCTTTGTCGGTCAGGTAGTGCCAGCAGAAGTACCCACCCGCGAAGCCGATACCGATCGTCAGGAAGAGGTGGCCGGGCAGGCTGAACCATTCGTCCGTGGCGACGGACACCGCGCCCCACGCCAGCAACCCCGCGGCGACGCTCAGCAATGGAGCGAGGAAGCCGATCAGCAGCGGCGGCACGACCATGGGCTTGGCCAGCGCGAACAGCGTCCGCCCGAGTTTGGCGCCCTTGCTCCTGCCCGCCGGCTGGATCGCGCGCCACGTGACCAGGCCGAGCCGGAGCCCCGCCCGCCGGAGATGGGGGCGTTTGAAGAGCACGCGCATCGTCTCCGCGCCGACCTTCCCCAGCACCTGGGCCTTGTCCGAGAGCCGGGCGACCGACGTCCCGGTCGCTTCCTTGAGCTGCTCGGCGGTCGGCGGGACGTCGCCGTTGTTCCGCAGTTCGGCCAGCCCGGTGAGCAGCGGGATCTCCTGTTGCAGGATGTTCCAGTGCAGCCAGGTGGTGAGCAGGATCGGGAGTTTGTGCCGGACGTTCGCCGGGGTCACGCCGAGTGCTTCCCATGGCCCGATGAGACCCGCCAGTTCGGGACGCGCTTCGAGGTCGTCCGAGGTCTTGCCGAAGACATGGACGTAGTGCTCGGCGTAGAGCTGGCGGAGCCACTCGACGAGTTCGGTTTCCCCTTTCGCCTGCAGGCGCTCGCTCCGGGCGACGACGTCGACCAGCGAGCACGCCGCGTCGAGACGGCCCCAGGTCCAGTCGTTGAGCCGCCAGCGCGAGGACAGGAAGCTCGCGAAGTTCATCAACTGGTTGCCGCTGAGTTTGCGCTCGACCCGCTGGACGTCGTCGACGGGCTCCTCGGCCAGCAGGATCGGCTCCAGTGGGCTCTTGGCGATCGCCGACATGGCGTGCACCCGGATCCGGCTCGGCTCGGAGAGCGGATCGGGGCGGAGCGGGCCGATCAGGATCTCGGCCACGGCGAAGACGTCGAGGGTCCGCGCCAGGTCGATGCACGCCGCCTCGTAGAGCGCCGCGAACCCGGGAACCTTCGCGCGTTCGCCCAGTTCGGCGACCAGGTCGCCGGCCAGTCCTCCCACCCGGTTCCAGATCGGGGTGAGGAACGGCTTCGGGAAATCCGGCTCGACGGGCAGCAGATCCGCTTGGACGGCGTGCTCGGCGACATCGGCGATGACGCAGCACCAGCTTTCGCCGGGGAGAAGCCCGCCCGCGGCGTCGATGAAGCAGGAGAGCCGGCGGCAGGCGGCCATGACCCAGGGCAGGACCTCGAAGTCCGGCGAGCCGCCTCGCAAGAGCAGCCGATCCCGGCAGGCGAGGAGGACTTCGCAGGCGAAGCGGGTCTCATAGAGTTTGTCGCGGATCGAACTGAGCGCGTCCTTCTGGCCATCGTCCAGGCTTTGCCCGGCTTCGATGGCCTGGACCCAGTCCAGCACCAGCGCGACGGCGCGGGCGGGCGCCAGCAGGGAGCGGAACCACGAGACGGTGAGCCTGTCCGTGCCGGGCACGCGGACGAGGTCGGCGACGGCGGGACCCCGCAGGAGTTCGAGGATCGGAGCCGCGGCCCGCCCGGAGGTGAACGTGCGGCTGTCGGGGATCGGCAGGGGATCGGGGCCGGTCAGGGAGATCGGATCGTCGACCAGTCTCGCCAGCCGGTCGGCCTCCACGGACGCCACGGCCTCGGCATAGCGGGGCATCAGTTTCCGTCGTGCCCTCTTGCCGGGAAGGTTCGCCAGGCCCGGGTCGCAGGGAAGGCCTCCGGCGGTGCCGTGCAGCCGTTGCGCGGACGTCCAGGCGTCGCTCAGTTCGGCCGCGTCGTCCAGCAGGGTCTCGCTGTTCATCTTGGTGCGGATCAAGGCTTTCACCACTCGCGCCAGCCGGGCGAGCGAACCCTGTTCCTTGCTGTTGGCGGGAAGTTTGGCCGGGGTCGGGGGAACCGGCTGCAGATAGAGCAGCCAGCGGTCGACCGGCGCTTGCGCGGGCGCGCCGGCCACGGCGCGGATGGCCCAGGAGAGCGGGATGTTGTCGAGGACTCCGCCGTCCATCAGCTGCGCCTGTGTACCGCCCGCGTCCGGAACGCCGGTCTCGCTGCAGGTGCCGACGGCGTCGAGCCACGGCTTGCCGTCGACGATCTCGGGACCGGTCACCGTCAGCCTCGCCGGTTCGAATGCTCCGGGGAACGACGACGTCGTTCGCGCGGCATAGGCGAGCCGGTCGAGATGAGCCGTCGAACCGGCGGGGAAATCGCTGAAGATCGGGTGCGCGACGCCGCATTCGGTCCGGTAGTGGCGGAAGGCGAGGTGCGCCTGTGACCAGCTCGCGAGCAGGGCCTGCCCGACGGAAGGACGCAGGTATTCGTTGCGGGGGAACAATCTCGTGGCCGTGAGGATCAGGCGGACGAGACGGGGTGAGTCGTCGGTGCGTAAGCGGCGGCACGTCGAGGTGTCGAGCAATTGTTTCAGTTGTTCCGAGAGCCTCGCGTAGAAACCGCCGTCACCGTCGAGCAGGGACGGCGGTATCCCGTGCCCGGGATGCCGGGTGAGCAACTCGAGATCGCCCAGTTTGAGCCAGATGTCGCGAATCCCGTCGTCGAAACGCATTCCGTAGACGAGATGACTAGCGAGCAGGGCACCGTTGAGCCCGCCCGCGCTGGTGCCGGCGATGACGTCGACATCGACATGCTCGTAATCGGCGACCGCGAGGATTTTCCGGTAAATGGCGCGCTGGGTGATATCCCGTGCGGTCACCGCGTCCGGCGCCGCCTGGGAACCGTCGGCGGAGCGGAGCGCCGTTATTTCCCGGCAGGCGCCGCCCATCCATACGGCGAGGCTGACACCGCCACGCATACAGAGAGCCAGGCGGAGATCGCGCGGACGTGCGGAAGAATTCGTGGTGGTCATCGGTGCCTCCCTGCGAAGAGGTCGGCGTATCCGGAGAAGGGGTTACCCGGATACGTGACCGATGAGCTGTCGTGACGTTCTCGACGCCGATTCGTTTTTGCGAGTGCGAACATCTGCGGGCGGACGCCGCGCTGATTCTGGTAGTCCTCGGATATGAGCGAACAGCCCACAGCGGCGGAGCTTGCCGACGAACTCCTCGACGTCCTCGCGGCCGAAATGCCCTTGATGGCGACCTTCGACAACGTCCCGGGACACGATCACGAGCTGCGGGACGTCTCGGAGGCGGGTGACGACCGGCTGAGGGAGCGGGCCGTCCGCATCGCCGGGCAGGCCGCCCGGTCCACGGATCCGGACCGGATCACTCTCGCGGTGATCGCCCACCACGCCGAATCGTTGCTGACCAGGCTGGACTCGCGGCTGACCGAGTTCGTCGTCGCCGACCAGATGGCCGCTGAAGGGACCGGGGTGCTGTCCTGGCTTCCGCAGCTCGCGCCGTCGGGGGAGCAGGCGGAAGAGGATTACCTGGCCAGGCTGGCGGCGTTCCCGGAGTTCTTCGCGGCGCTGGCCGACCGCCACCGCGCCGGGGTCGCGGCGGGCCGGACCCCGGTGGAACGGGCGGTGCGCGGCGCGATCGACCATGTCGACCGGTTCCTGGCCGCCGAGCCCAACCCGCTGCTCGTCCCGCCGCTGACCGGCGACCGCGCGCAGCGACGACAGCGGTTGTTCACCGAGGAGGTGCGGCTGGCACTCATCGCCTATCGCGAGGTGCTCGCCCGCGAGATCGCCGGACACGGCCGTCCCGACGAACGGCCGGGTCTCTGCTGGCTGGACGGCGGCAAGGAGAGCTACGCGGGCCTGGTCAAGACGCACACCACGACCGGGATCTCGCCGGAGGAACTGCACGAGACCGGTCTCGCGCTCGGCCGGGCGCTGGACGACGAGTACCGGCGGCTCGGTGCGGCCGTGTTCGGCGAGTACGACCCCATCGCGATCCGGCGGCGGATGCGCACCGATCCGTCGCTGTGCTGGCGGGACGCGGACGAGATGATCGCGACCGCGACGGAAGCGGTCGCGCGGGCCACCGCCGCCGCGCCCGGCTGGTTCCGCCGGATGCCGTCGGCCGAATGCGTGGTGCGGGCCGTGCCGGAAGCCGACGGGCCCTCCGCCGCGCAGGCGTACTACATGCCGCCGTCGGCCGACGGCACCCGGCCCGGCGTCTACTACACCAACACCTACCGGGTGACCGAACGGTTCCGGTTCATCGCCGAGCCGGTCGCTTTCCACGAAGCCGTTCCAGGGCACCATTTCCAGGCTTGTGTGTCCTATGAGCTGGAGGACGTGCCCCGGCTGCGCAGACTCGTCCCGCTCTCGGCCTTCGACGAAGGCTGGGCGCTCTACACCGAGCGGCTCGCCGACGAAATGGGTCTGTACTCCGACGACGTCATGCGGCTGGGCATGGTCGCCGAGGACTCCCTGCGCGCGGCGCGGCTCGTGGTGGACACCGGACTGCACGCGCTGGGCTGGACCCGGCAGCAGTGCGTGGACTACCTCGCCGAACACTGTGTGCTCAGCGACGTGGAGGTGCAATCCGAGACCGACCGGTACATCGAATGGCCCGGTCAGGCCCTGTCGTACATGACGGGCAGGCTGGAAATCCAGCGATTACGCGCCTTCGCCGAGGAGCAGCTGGGCGAGGCCTTCGACATCCGGGATTTCCACGACGTCGTGCTGAGGAACGGTCAGGTGCCGCTGCCCGTGCTCGACGGCATCGTGCGGGAGTGGGTGGACCGCACGCGGCGCCGGGAGTGACCCCGACGCCGCGTGTCCTGCCTTAGTCGCGCTTCGCGAGCGTCGCGACTTCGGCGTCGGTCAGCGGCCGGTCGTAGAGCCGGACGTCGTCCACCGCGCCGCGCAGGAAGTCGACCTGCTGACCGCCGTACTGGCCGCGGCCGATCACCGTGTGCCCGGTGCTCGGTGCGGCGGAGCAGGCGTTCTGCGCGGCGACCTTCTTGCCGTCGACGTAGAGCGACAACGTGCCCGCCTTGGCGTCGCGGACGCCGGTCAGGTGGTACCAGCGACCGACCTCCGGCTTCTCCGGGGACAGGGCACGGAGACCGATGAAGCTCATCGCCCACCGCTGGTCCTGTCCGGAGTACTGCAGGAAGAACGCGCTGTCGCGGCCGGTGTCCTGGCTGACGACGGTCTGGAACGCGCCGCCGGCCTCATCCAGCTTGGCCCACGCCGAAACCGAGTAGCTGCCGGCCGTGTTGACGAGATTCGTCCCGGTGTCGGCCTGCCCGTTGCCCGCGAAGGCCAGCGCGCCACCCTGGACACCGCCTGCCCACTGCGCGTTGGTCAGCGTGGCGTGCGCGGTGCCGACCGAGTCCTTGGCGCTGGATCCGGTGCCCTCGTCGAACTTGTAGGCGTGCACGCCGTCGATCCCCGGAGTGCCGGGGCCCGGGTCCGGAGCGCCGGAGCCGCTGCCGTCGGCGTTGCGGATGATCGCCTGGTTGACCGCGCGCACCTGCGCGAAGTCCATCTTCTTCACCTGCCTGTCGTAGGTGAAGAAGCCGTTGACCTCGTGCTCGACGTCGGTGATCTGCGTGTAGATCGAGCCGCTGATACCGCAGCTCTGCGCCGACGCGAGCACGTCGCGCTGGTTCTGGACGTAGCGGCTGTTCAAGGTCGCCTGGTCCTTGACCATCTCGTAGGCGTGGCCTTCGCCGAACCACATGTGGTTCTCGACTTCGAGGCCGTAGCCGCCGTGTTCGCCGTCGATCGAGATCCGCTTGGCGTCGGGCATCGGCTTGGCGGGGCCGGGGTAGGCGTGCCAGTCGATGACGTCGCCCTTGCCGGAGTCGCCGAGGGAGTCACAGCAGTTGACGCCGCTGTGCGCGTTGACCAGCCGCGTCGGATCCTGGGCCTTGACGTCGTCCGCGATCTTGCCGGTGATCTCGCGCGACCACTCGCCCCAACCCTCGTTGAACGGCACGTAGCCGACGATCGAGGTCCAGTTCTTCTTCTGCTCCACCAATTCCTTGAGCTCGACCTGGAACTGCCGCTGGGCGTCGGCGGGCGGCCGTCCGCCGGTGCGCATCGACGGCATGTCCTGCCAGACGAGCAGACCGAGTTTGTCGGCGTGGTGGTACCAGCGGTCGGGTTCGGTCTTGATGTGCTTGCGGACGGTGTTGAAGCCGAGGACCTTGTGCTGTTCGAGGTCGAAGCGGAGCGCCTGATCGGTCGGCGCGGTGTAGATGCCGTCCGGCCAGTAGCCCTGGTCCAAAGTGGACTGGAGGAAGAGGATCTTTCCGTTGAGGGTGAAGCGGAGCTTGCCGTCGGCGCCCTTGGCGGTGCCGAATTCGCGCATGCCGAAGTAGGACGACACCTTGTCCACGGTGCGGCGGCCGTCCTTCAGTTCGACGTCGAGGTCGTAGAGGAACGGCGAATCCGGTGACCAGAGCTTCGCCTGGGGCACGGGCAGGGAAATCGTCCCGCCAGCGGACGCCTTGGTGCGGCTCACCACCTTCCTGCCATCGCGGACCACGGCCTCGACGGTGAGCCCGGAGTTCCCACCGGTGTCGACGGTGAGCTTGAGCGTCGAGGATTTGAGATCGGGCACCATGCCGAGCGTGCCGATGTGCTTCGCCGCGACCGGCTCCATCCAGACCGTCTGCCAGATGCCCGAGGCACCCTCGTAGAAGATCCCCCGGTCGGGAACCAGCCGTTGCTTGCCGACGGGCTGCCAGGTCGCGTCGGCGCGATCCTCGACGCCGACGATGATCTCTTGTTCGCCATGGGGTTTCAGCGCCGAGGTCACGTCCGCGGAGAACGCGCCGTAGCCGCCTTGGTGCGCGGCGACCTCCTTGCCGTTGACGTAGACCTTCGCCTTGTAGTCGACGGCGCCGAAGTTGATCCGGAGCGTGTTGTCCCTGCCGACGTTCCAGTGCCGGGGCACGGTGAACGTGCGCCGGTACCACATGAAGTCCTCGTGCCGCTGGATCCCGGAAAGCGCCGACTCGGTGGGGTAGGGGACCAGGATCTTCTCGGCGAGCTTCTCCCCGAAGGGCGGGACCTCGCCGGGCGCGGCGCCGGCGAACTCCCAGACCCCGTTGAGGTTCTGCCAGTTCTCGCGCACCAACTGCGGCCGTGGGTACTCGGGCAACGCGTTGGTGGGCGACACCTGGTTCGTCCACGGGGTGGTCAGGCGTGGCTTGCCCATCTTCCAGCCGCTCTCCGCGGCCGTCGCGGCCCCCGACGTCAACGCCAGGGCGGTTATGGCGACCACCGCGGCGGTCAGGGGCTTCCGGAAGCGTCTCGGCCTCCGGGGACGTTGTGACAACGTTGGCAACATCTGCTCGACACCCTTCTCCGGGGGCGGCCGCCTCGGCGGAGGTGCGCCTCCCACTGGACTTGTGCAGGCGTGAAACCACGACCCCGTGGCCGGGGGAACCGGTGTGAGCCGGGCCACGGCTGGCCGTCAGGATGTTTTTACATCGTTGATACAACGTTGTAAAGCGTCGAAGGCCTCGAATCGGTCCTGGGCGGGAGAGCTGTCCTGTGTGTCAGGAGTGGCGGGATTCCCGCAGCCACTCGCCGAGTTCGAGGTAGTCGTCGCCGGTCAGGCCGTGCCGGGGATCGACGCGGTGCAGCAGGGCGGGTCCGGCGTGGTGGGCGGACACCCATTCGCGGTCGATCTCGGAGATCTCGTCGTCGACCCAGGCGAACGGACGGCCCCGGGCGTGCTCCAGCAGGGGCCGGATCTTCCAGTGCAGGCCGATGCGGGCGTCGACCTCGTCACTTTCGGCGGGTTCCGGCCAGTCCACGACTGGGAGGCGGGGCAGGCCGAGCCTGGGGGCGAGGGAGTCGTTGGCGTCGTGCAGCCACGTCGTGGCCCAGACGAGTTCTCCGGGGAGCGCCTTCAGGCGCGCTCCATGCGAGGGATCGAGCCTGCCGAGAAGCGGATTTTCGTCGTCTCGTGGCGAGGGGTCGAACAACGGGTAGCGGGAAGGTTCCAGTCCGAACGGGATCAGCGGGCCATCGACATCGAGGTAGATCAGGGGGCCTGGTGCCACGTCGGCACACGTTAACGGTATTCGTTGACACGATAACTGACCGATAAGTAACTTACTGGGGAGTCAGATCAACCGGAGGCGACGATGCCGACCGAAGAGCGGTCTTGGTGGGGCTGGGGCACCCTCGACGGCGAACTGTCCCGCGAGGAGTCCGACGCGCTGGTGGCCCGCACCTCCGGTGTGCTGCCCGGTCACGACTTCACCGACCACGCCCCGCCCGACCCGGCGGACCTCGGCGTCCCGGCATCGCGGATCCGCCCGCCCGCGACGCTCGCCGCGTTGTGCAGCGACGTACCGGCCGACCGGCTGTCCCACGCCCGAGGCAAGGCGTTCCGCGACGTCGTCCGCAATCTGCTCGGGCAGGTCGACCACGTCCCGGATCTGGTCGCCCGCCCGCGTACGGAGCAGGACGTCGTCGACCTTCTCGACTGGTGCACCGCTTCCGGTACGCCGCTGATTCCTTACGGTGGCGGCAGTTCCGTGGTCGGCGGGGTCGAGCCGCGGTTCGACGGCCCGGCGGTCTCGATGGATCTGGCCGGCCTCGGCGACGTGCTCGAAGTGGACACGGTCAGCCGCGCGGCGCGGATCCAGGCCGGGATCTTCGGGCCGGCGCTGGAAGACCGCCTTCGCCCGTTGGGGCTCACCTTGCGGCATTTCCCGCAGTCATTCGCCCATTCGACACTCGGCGGCTGGCTCGCCACCCGCGCGGGTGGGCATTTCGCCACGCTCGCGACGCATATCGACGATCTCACCGAATCGCTGCGCGTCGTCACGCCCGCCGGGATCAGTGAATCGCGACGCCTGCCGGGCTCGGGCGCCGGACCTTCGCCGGACCGGATGTTCCTCGGTTCCGAAGGCACGCTCGGCGTGATCACCGAAGCCTGGATGCGCCTGCAGGACCGGCCGGTATGGCAGGTGACCGCGTCCGTCGCCTTCGAACGGCAGGAAGACGCGGTCGCCGCCACCCGGGCGATCGCGCAGTCCGGGCTTCATCCGTCGAACTGCCGGCTGCTCGACCCGGCGGAGGCGTTCATCAACGCGGGCGCGAGTGTGGGCGGAGGTCTTCTGCTGGTCGCGTTCGAATCCGCCGACCACCCGGTCGACACCTGGCTCGACCGTGCGCTGGAACTGGCCGCCGGTCACGGTGGTGTCGTGAAAGCCAGGCGCGGCAAGGAATCCACGGGGAAGGACAGCGCTTCGACGTGGCGGTCGTCCTTCCTGCGGATGCCCTATCAACGTGACGCGCTCGCCCGCCGGTCGCTGATCGTGGAGACCTTCGAGACCGCCTGCACCTGGGACGGCTTCCCGGAGTTCCACGACGCGATCATCTCGGCGGCACGCGCCGCGATCGACGAGGTGTGCGGCGGCGCCGGTGTCGTCACGTGCCGGTTCAGCCACGTGTACCCCGACGGACCGGCGCCCTACTACGGGATCTACGCCGCCGGGCGCTGGGGGAGCACGGTCGCCCAGTGGGACGAGATCAAGACCGCGGTCTCCGAGGCGGTCGAGGGCCACGGCGGCACGATCACCCATCACCACGCCGTCGGCCGCGATCACCGGCCCTGGTACGACCGGCAGCGTCCCGCACCGTTCGCCGCGGCGCTCGCCGCCGCCAAATCCGCGCTCGACCCGGCCGGGATCCTCAATCCCGGGGTTCTGATCGGCTGACCGGCGGGCGGACGAACGACGTCAGCAACGCGGTGAACCGCATGGCCGCCAACGACAAGGTCCGGCCCGCCATGGTCTGCACCTGGGCTTCGCGTTTGCGGAACACGGCGTTGTCGAGCAGCACGTAGGCGACGCCCTCGGTGGCCGCGTCCTGCTCGATGTCACCCAGGCCGCCGACGAGCGCGATCCCGCCGCCGCAGCGGACGAACTCGTACTTCGGGCTGAGTTCGTTGCACTCCAGCACCGGATGGGCGGCGAGATTCTCGATCCGGGCGGCGATGTCGAACAAGTCGCGCAGGCTCTGGCCCGGCGCCGGGAGCGCGAGCGGATACCGGCACAGTTCGGCGAGCCCGACGGAGTCACGGCTGGTCAGCGGATGATCGAGCGGGACGATCGCGTACACCGGGACGACGACCGCGCTCTCGACCCGCACCCCGTGCTGGGGCCCCGTCGCGAAGGTGACGGCGACGTCGGCCGCGCCTTCGAGCACCCGCCGGGTCGCCTCGTTCCTGGTGACGACGTCGATGTGGAACGTGACGTCGTGCTCGCGCCGGAAGGCCGCGATCGCCTGCGGGACCACGCGGCGGGCGAACCCCTCGGAACAGGCGACCGTCAGGGACCGGGCGTGCAGGCCGCGGCCGGTGCGGAGTTCGTCGACGAGGACGGCGGATTCGGCCTCGCTGCGCCGGACGTGGTCCAGTAGCCGGGTCCCGGCCTCGGTCGGCACCATGCCGCGGGGATGCCGGACGAACAACGGCACCCCGAGACCCGCTTCGAGTTTGGCGATCTGGCGGCTGATCGCCGAGGGCGCCACCGTCAGTTCCGTCGCCGCCTCGGACACCGAGCCGGTGCGCGCGACTTCGAGGAAGTACGTCAACGCGATCGGCAGTAGTCGCATCAGATCTCCGCAGGTTTGCCGCAATGAGAACGCGGAGCACGGTAAACGGCAATGGTCAGGGTGCGCAAACCGACTTACGCTCCATTGGACACCCGTCGAGCGAATCGGGAGACAACGCGGTGATCCCTGCAGAACTGGTCGCGAAAGCCCACGAGCACGTCGATTCCGGAGCGTTCTTCGCCGAACTCGCCGAGCTCGTCCGGTATCCGACCGTGAGTGATCATCCAAGCGACCGCGTTGCCATCAAGGCATACCTCGACGAGGTGCTGGCCCCGGCGCTCACCGCGCTCGGCTGCTCCGTGGCGATCCATCCCAATCCGGACCCCGCCGGCGGCCCGTTCCTGATCGGCACCCGGATCGAGGCGCCCGAGCTGCCGACACTTCTGTGCTACGGCCACGCCGACGTCGTCGACGGGCACGAGGGCCGGTGGAGCGACGGCCGGGACCCGTGGACGCTGACCGCCGACGGCGAGCGCTGGTACGGTCGCGGTTCGGCGGACAACAAGGGGCAGCACCTGATCAACCTGACCGCGCTCAGGCTGCTCCTCGCCGAGACGGGTTCGCTCGGGTTCAACCTCAAGTTCCTGTTCGAGACCGGTGAGGAAATCGGCTCGCCGGGCCTGGACGAGTTCGTTTCGGCGCACCGGGAGGAGCTGAGTGCCGACGTCCTCATCGCGTCCGACGGCCCACGCCTGGACGCGGCGACGCCGACGCTGTTCCTCGGCGCGCGGGGCAGTGTCCGGATCGCCCTCGACGTCGATCTCCGTCCTGACGCCTACCACTCGGGGAACTGGGGCGGCGTGCTGCGCAACCCCGCCACGACCCTCGCCGGGGCGATCGCCTGTCTCGTCGACGGGCACGGCCGCGTCCAGGTGCCGGAACTCCTGCCGCCCGAGCTCCCGGACAGCGTCCGCGCGGCGCTCGCCGGACTCGAGATCGGCGACAAACCGGGCGACCCGGCGCTGGACGCGGGCTGGGGTGACACCGGGCTGACCGCGGCGGAGCGGCTGTACGGCTGGAACACCCTCGAAGTCCTCTCGCTCGGTGCCGCGGACATCGACCGGCCGGTCAACGCCATCCCCGGCCGCGCGAGGGCGATGCTGCAACTGCGCTACGTCGCGGGCACCGACGTCGACGGGGTAGGCGAGGCGATCACGAAACACCTTGCCGCACAAGGGTTTCCCATGGTCGACGTCACCGCCGACGGCAGTTTCCGCGCCAGCCGCACTCCGGTCGACGACCCGTGGGTGGGCTGGGCGAAGAGCGTCCTCGACGAGGTTTCCGACCGGCGAGTCGCGGTCCTGCCGAGCTTCGGCGGGGGACTGCCGAACCACGTGTTCACCGACCTCCTCGGCCTTCCGACGCTGTGGCTGCCGCACTCCTATCCCGGATGCCTGCAGCACGCGCCCGACGAACACCTGCTCGCGCCCATCGCCCGTCAGGGGATCGTCCTGGCCGCGGCACTGTTCCACGCGCTCGGACGGCGCGGCGGGGAGGAATGATGAGCGAGCGGACGGTGGCGAGGCCGCGCACGCCGTCGTCCACGCGGCGGGCGATCGCCGCCGCGACCATCGGCAACGCGCTCGAATGGTTCGACCTCGGCGTGTACGCGCTCATGGCGGCCTACATCGGCAAGACCTTCTTCCCTGGCGGGAACGCCGCCGTCCAGCTCGTGCAGGCGTACGCGGTCTTCGGCATCACCTTCCTCGTGCGTCCGCTCGGCGGTCTCGTACTCGGCGCCTACGCCGACCGGTTCGGCCGCAAGAAGGCGCTGGTGCTGACCATCTGGCTGATGGTCGCCGGGACGTTCCTGCTCGCGGTGATGCCGGGCTACGCGACGATCGGTTTCCTCGCCCCGGTCGGCGTGATCGTGGCGCGGCTGATCCAGGGCTTCGCCGCGGGCGGCGAATTCGGGGCGGCCACGTCGTTCCTGATCGAGCAGGACGATCGCCGCAAAGGCTTCCTCGGCAGCTTCCAGTTCGCCAGCCAGGGTTTCGCGACCCTGATGTCCGCCGGGTTCGCCGCCGGGCTGACCGCTGCGCTCAGTGCCGACGCGATGACGTCCTGGGGCTGGCGGATCCCGTTCGTCTTCGGGCTGCTCGTCGGCCCGGTCGGCTACTACATCCGGCGCCACGTCGACGAACCCGGGACCACGAAGGAGGAACACCCGAAGTCCACGCCGGTCCGGTCGCTGTTCCGCTTCCAGTGGGGCGGCCTGCTGATCGCCGGGGGTGCGCTGGTCGTCTCGACCTCGCTGAACTTCATCCTTCAGTCGCTGCCGACGTTCGCGATCAAGAACCTCGGCCTGGACGACTCGCTGTCGTTCGTCGCCCTGATGATCACCGCCGCGATCCTGACCGTCGTGACGCCGATCGTCGGACTGCTCACCGACCGGCACGGCCGCATCAAGATCATGATCGGCGCTGCGGCGGTGATCGGGGCCGGCGTGGTGCCGCTTTACCTGTGGGTCACCACCTCGCCGTCGTTCCTGACCCTCACGATCACGATGACGATCCTGGGGTTGCTGAAGGCGACCTACTTCGGCGCGCTTCCGTCGGTGATGGCGGACGTGTTCCCGGCGCACACCAGGGCGACAGGGCTTTCGTTCGCCTACAACGCCACCGTCGGGATCTTCGGTGGATTCACGCCGACCATCGCGACCGCGATGATCGGTGCCACCGGATCCCCGGTTTCGCCCGGTTACTACCTTTTGGCCACCGCCTCGTTGAGCATCGTCGCGCTGGTCGCGGCGAATCGGCGGCGCGGAATTCGCTGAAGTCGACGTTTGTGTCCAGAGTGGACGGATGGCGGGACCTTGTTCGGGGTTCGGCGAGGGTGGTGTGCTCCGTCGGGTAGCGAGCGTGTCGCGAAAGCCACTTTAGCGACGTTAGATGTCCCGAAAGTGGCTTTCGCGACCTGGCCTCGGAGGTCAGTCCGGGCGGCCCGCCATGAGGTGACAGCAGTGCCGTCGGTCCTTGACACGAGGGCATGCCGAAGGGCCCGTCGCCGGTGGTGCGGCGGGCTCTTCGGGTTCAGCGGTGGTTGCGGCGTGGGGTTTGTAGCGGGTCGAGGTACTGGGGTGGGATGAATTCGGGCCGTCCGTTGGTGATTTGGACTTTCCAGCCGGATTGGCCGTGGATGACCATGTGGTGGTAGCGGCAGAGTAGGCAGAGGTTGTCGAGGTCGGTGTCGCCGAGTTGGCCCCACGGCAAAATATGGTGGGCCTCGCAATGCTTCGGTCGCCGATGGCAGCCGGGGAAGGCGCAGCCGTGGTCGCGGAGATTCAGCGCTCGTCGTTGGACGGGGGTGACGCTGCGGGCGGCTCGGCCGATGTCGAGCGGTTCGCTCTCGGAGCCGAGGATCGCGGGGATAATTCTCGCGTCGCAGGCCAGCATCCGGGCGTGCCGGGCGGTGATCTGGGTGACTCCGTCCACGCAGGCGGACCCGAGCCCGGAGGTCAGGGTTGCCAGAGGGATGGTGACGACGACGGTGGTGCGATCCCCGGACAGGGTGGGCGCCTTGTCGTTGGTCATGGCGTAGTGGATGGCGTCGAACAAGGCGTCGCCGTGACGTTCGCCGGGGGTGCGCGGGTCGCGGTTGCCGTCCTCATCGATGGGTCTTCGTTGTCCCCAGGTGTCGAACAACGCGTTGACCCGGGCGCCGAATTCGGGGTCCAGCAGGCCGTTGAGCCGCCACCAACCGTCGTCGCGTTTGCGGAGGTACACCTCACGGGACGGTGGCTTGAGGTCCTCGTCCTTCGGCTCGTTCCCATCGGGATCCAGGTGCGCCAGGAGATCGGCGCCGACGTTTGGTGATCTCCTGGGGCCCGGCGTGGCGGGCCAGGTTCACCAGGATCCGTTCCGCGCCGGTCCGGTCCTCGGCGGAGACGTCGGCGGGGATTTTCTTCAGCACGGTGAGGATGGGGTCGAGTTGCTGGTGCCCGAGGTCGCCTTCCGCGGCCGCGGCTCCGGCGATCGGCGCGAACGCCGGAGCGGGGGAGCCGTCGAGGTTACGGCTCTCGTTCACCGCCAGCGCTCGCGTCACGGTGTCGCTGGCTTCTTTCGGGGTGATGCGGGCGGTTTCGGCGAACCAGCCCGCCGTCGAACCATGCCCGAACAACTCCATCGGACCGCGCGATTCGATCTCGACCAGGAACTGCCCGACCTCCGCCAAAGCCTGCCGTGCCACCGACAACCGCTCGACCACACCGTGCGCGAGCTCCCGCGCACCGGCACGCCACAACTCCTGCAGCGGTTCGAGGATTCGTTGACTGGACACCCCGCAAGAATACCGCAAATCGAACAGGTGTGCGAATGTGAAAGCTACTCTGAAATTGCTTTCATCTACCGGGGAAAGTGCTTTGGCGGCTATTCACAGGTAAGGCAAACGAAGCAGGTTGCGAAAGCCACTTTCGCAACCTTCAACGTTGCGAAAGTGGCTTTCGCAACGTCGGCGAAGGCGGGGCGAGCGGACGTTCCTCGGTCCTTACAGGGGGGACCTTGTCGACGTGCCCCGGCGGGAATCTCGAGCAAGACGCGCGCGCCCCGAACTCCGTATGTCCGATGTGGACGGATCTCACAACTCCCGGAGCAGATACCGCTGCAGCTTCCCGCTCGCATTACGCGGCAACGCCTCGATGAACCGCACGCGCCGCGGATACTTGTACGGCGCCGCGGTCGCCTTGGCGTGGTCCTGCAGCGCCCGCACCAGATCCGCGCCCGGCTCGATACCGGGCCGGGGGACGACGAACGCCGTCACGACCGAGCCGCGATCGGGATCCGGCGTGCCGATCACGGCGCATTCGTCGACATCCGGATGGGTGAGCAGGACCTCCTCGACCTCGGGGGCGGCGATGTTGTACCCCGACGAGATGATCATGTCGTCGCTGCGCGCGACGAACCGGAAGTAGCCGTCGGCGTCGCGGACGTAGGTGTCGCCGGTGAAATTCCAGCCACCGCGGACGTAATCCTGCTGGCGCGGGTCTTCGAGGTAGCGGCAGCCGGTCGGCCCGCGCACCGCCAGGAAACCGGGAGTGCCGTCGGGAACGGGCGAACCGTCGACATCGAGAACGGCCGCCTGATAGCCGGGCACGACCTTGCCGGTGGCGCCGGGACGCGCGTCGCCGTCGGCGGCGGAGATGAACACGTGCAGCATTTCGGTGCTACCGAGCCCGTCAATGAGCGGCCTTCCGACGATCTCCCGGTACTGCTCGGCAACCGGGGCGGGAAGAGACTCGCCCGCCGACACGGCCCGGCGTACTCCGGCGAGCAGCCGTCCGTCGCCGGCGTTCAGGATCGCCCGGTACGCGGTCGGTGCGGTGAAGAGAACGGTGACGTCGTTTCGGGCGACGATGGTGGCGAGTTCCGCCGGAGTGGCCCGTTCGACGAGTAGCGTCGCCGCGCCCGCGCGCAGGGGGAAGACCAGCAGGCCGCCGAGTCCGAAGGTGAAGGCCAGCGGCGGCGTACCGCAGAAGAGGTCGTCGGAGGTCGGCCGGACGACGTGCCGGGAGAACGTGTCGGCGATCGCGAGCAGGTCGCGATGGAAGTGCATCGTCGCCTTCGGGGATCCCGTCGTGCCGGAGGTGAAGGCCAGCAGGGCGACGTCGTCGGCCGCGGTCGGGACGTCGGTGAACGTCACCGGATACCGTTCCGCGCGGGCGGCGAGTTCGGGTCCGTAGGACACCACGGGAAGATCGGGCGGGAGTTCGTCCAGCAGGCGTTCGTCGCAGATCGCGACCGCGGGTTTCGCGCGGCCGGCGATCTTGTCGAGTTCGGCACGCCGCAGCATCGGCATGGTCGTGACGGCCACCGCGCCCGTCTTGAGCACGGCCAGCCACGCCGTCGCGAGCCAGGGCGTGTTGGTGCCCCGCAAGAGCACGCGGTCGCCGGGAACCACGCCGAAATCGGTGACCAGGACGTGGGCGACGCGGTTCGCACGGGCCAGGACTTCGCCGTAGGTCCACGTTTCGGTGGGGGAGAGCAGGCACGGTCTGTCGTGGCCGAGCCGTGCGGCGGTGTCGTCGAGCAGCGCGGTCGCGGCATTCAGCCGGTCCGGGTAGCGGAGTTCCGGCAGATCGAACACGAACTCCGGCCACTGATCGGCGGGCGGCAGCCGGTCACGGCAGAACGGGTCGACGTGTGCGCTGGGAGAAAGCCTCATCGTCGCCGCTCCTCGGTCCGGCCGTGCCCCCTTCCGCGAAGGTAGCACTTGTTACGACCGTCGAGAAGACGCGATGAAGTTCAGGGAACCAGTTCGGCCACGGCACGGTGCAAGGTGGCGCGCACGGTCACGGCGTCGTCGAGATTGCCGCCGTGCAGCGCGCCGTCGCGGAGGAGGACGAGGGTGCGGGCGGCGTGCTCGGGATCGGGGTGACCGGCGTCGCGCGCCAAGTCGCGGAGTACACCGAAGAACCAGTCCCGGTGGTCGTCGATGACCTGGCGCACGTGGTGCGTGGGCTCGGGGTATTCGGCCGCGGCGTTGAGGAACTGGCAGCCGCGGAAGTCGTCGTCGAGCGTTCGGTCGCCGACGATGCCCAGTGCGGCGAGCAGGGCTTCGCGTGGGGGTTTTCCTTGCGTCGCCGCGCCGACACCCGCGCGGATCTGTTCGCTCGTGGTGCTCAAGTAGGCGGCGACCAGGTCGTCCTTGGTGGGGTAGTGGCGGTAGAACGTCGCCCTGGTCACGGCCGCTTCGGAGACCAGGCGCTCCACGCCGACGGCATGGATGCCCTCGGCGTAGAAGAGCCGTGACGCTGTCTCGAGCAGCCGGATCTTCGGGTGGACGTCCCGGTCGACAGTCGGCATCTCTCAACCTTAGAGAAAGAACGGTCATTCCACCAGGTCGCCTTCGTCACGTTGCGGAAGGCCGGGCGGACGAGCATTGTTTAGGCAGAAAGACCGATCGTTCTCCCTGACTCTGAAGGAGCCATCATGAGCAAGCCCACCATCGTCCTGGTCCACGGCGCTTTCGCCGACTCGTCCAGCTGGAACGGCGTAGTTCCGAAGCTGCGTGAGCAGGGCTATCGCGTGGTGGCCGCCGCGAACCCGTTGCGTGGCATCGAGTCCGACGCGGACTACGTCGCCGACGTCGTCAACGGCGTGGACGGCCCGGTCGTGCTGGCCGGGCACTCCTACGGTGGCGTGGTGATCAGCCGCGCGGCCGCCTCCGCGCCGAATGTCAAGGCGCTCGTCTACATCGCCGCCTTCCAGCCGGAAGCGGGGGAGAGCGTGTTCGAGCTGTCCGGTCGGTTCGAAGGCGGCAAGCTCGGCCCGGACACCACGAACGTGCTGGCTGCGCAAGGCGAGCTGTCGATCAAGCCCGAGAACTTCTCGGACGTGTTCGCGGCCGACGTCCCGGTGGAGACGGCGGACGTCATGGCGGTCACTCAGCGTCCGGTCACCGAGCGCGCGCTCGGCACGCCGTTCGACGGTGAGCCGGCGTGGAAGACCCTGCCCTCGTGGGCGCTGATCGCCGAGCAGGACCACGCGATCCCCGCCGCGGCGCAGGCGTTCATGGCCGAGCGCGCCGGTTCGGAGATCACCAGGGTCGACGCTTCGCACGCTGTCTCGGTCTCGCGGCCGGACGTCGTCGCGGAGGTCCTTCTCGCCGCGGCGGCCAAGGTCGCTTGACAGGTGAAACCGTCCCCGGAGAGACTGCTAAAACGTTTTGGCAGTCTCTCCGGGGAGAACCACGTGAAGATCTTGGTGCTCGATTCGAGCCCGCGCCGTGAAGGCAACTCCTGGGCGCTCGCGCAGGCGTTGGCCAAGGGAGCGGAGGAAGCGGGCCACACGGTCGGCTTCGTCCGTCTCTCCGATTTCGTCGAGTCGCCCCTGGGGGACTGTCGTGACTGCCGGCTGAGCGACCGGTCCTGCGGCATCGGGGACGGTTACGAGCGCCTGCTGTTCGAGCACGTGCTCCCGGCGGACGCGGTCGTCTACGCGACACCACTGCACTGGTACGGCATGACCGGACGGCTGAAGTCCTTCTTCGACCGGCTGTTCTGTTACACCTCCGGCAGTTCCCCGCATACCGCGGAGGTCGTGCCGGGGTTGATGCACAAACGCGCCGCGGTGCTGATCTCGTGCGAGGAGAGCTATCGCGGCGCGACACTCGGTCTGGAAGCCCAGTTTCAGGAACTCACGCGATACCTGCGTCAGGATCTCGCCGGGATCGTGGTCGGCGTCGGCAACAGCCGGGGCGAGGTGGAACGCGATCCCGCGCGGCCGCTGGAGGCCGCGGCGGACCTCGGCCGTAGGCTGGGCGACGCCCACGTCACCGACTATCGGCTGGACACCGACCGGCCGAACCGCGTTTGGGGACCGCCCGTGGAGGCCTGAGTGTCGCCGACCATCCGTGACGTCGCCGCCGCGGCCGGGGTTTCGATCACCACCGTTTCCCACGTGCTCAGCGGCCAAGGCCGGATCTCGGAGGAGACCCGGCAGCGCGTCGCGATGGCGGCGGCCGAACTCGGCTATCAGGCCAGCGTGCACGCGCAGCAACTGGTCACCCGGCGCAGCCGCACGCTGGCGATCCAGCTCGCGAACTCGGTCGACGCGAGTAGCGCCTGCGCGCTCGTGCCCAATTCGGACTACTTCCTCGAAGTCCTCAACGGCGCGGCCGAAGCCGCCTCGAAGCGTTCGTACGCCCTGCTTCTGACCCCGATGGACGCCGACCTCGACCGGTTGAACGCTTTCGCCGTGGACGGCGCGATCCTGGTGGATCCCCGTGGGGACGAGCCCTTCTTCGCGACCGGCTGGTGCCAGGACCGGCCGCTGGTGACCGTCGGACGTCCGATGGCGGCGCCGTGCCCGGTGCCGGTCGTCGTCGACAACGACCTGGTCGCGGCCGCCGGGCAGATGCTGGATCACTTGGCGGGCAACGGTTACGAGCGGCCGTCGATGATCACCACCGACACCGCCCGCTCCTACGCGGCCGATCTGGTCGCGGGGTACACCGGCTGGATGGAAGCGCGGGGGCTGGAGCCGGTGGTGGTCGAGATCGACGAGCCGCCGACCACCGAAGGCACGGCAGAAGCGCTGGGCAGGCTGCTCGACCGGCGCGTGTGCCCGGACGCCGTGTTCACGACATCGGAGAACCTCGCCCTCGGTGTCCTCCACGAGGCCCGCCGCCGGCGGCTCGCGGTACCCGGCGAGCTCGGGATCTGCAGTGCGGTGGACAGCGGTTCGCTCCAGCTCGTTTCGCCGAGGGTGACCGGGATGTTCGTGCATCCGCGAGAGGTCGGCGGCCGCGCGGCCACGGCGTTGATGGACCTCGTCGAGGGGAAGGCGTCCGGCGGCGAGCCGCGCCGGATCGAAGTTCCGGTGCGGCTGAACGCGCGGGAATCGACCGCTCGCTAGGAACTCCGGCACACCGCGACCGGCACGGCCCCGCCGTCGTCCTCGGTGGTCGCGATGAACCCGAAGGTGGTCGTCCCGCCGGCGGGCAGCACCGCGTTCCAGTCCAATTCGGACACTCGCACGCGGTCGCCCTCCTGTGCCAGGGAACCGTTCCACAGATTGGCGATGCGGGTGCCGGGCGGCAGCGTCCAGCTGACCTCCCAGCCGGTGAGCCGGGTGTCCTGGGCGTTCCGGACGGACACGCGGATCTCGGAGCCGCCGGGCCAGCGGTTGGCGACCTCGTACCGCGCTTCGCACACCGGTTTCGTGGCCGAAGGCAACGGCGCGGGCACCGGAGCGGCGGCGTCGGGCGGATCGCCGTCGAACAGCAGGATCCCCGCCAGCACACCGCCTGCCACGACCACCCCGCCCGCGATGGCGAACGGCAACCGCGAACGGCGGGCGGGTGCGGGAAGCCGTTTGGTGCCGGACAGGATCGCCGGGCGGCCGTCGGCGACGGCGGCCAGCATCCGCTCCGCCTCGGCCATGTCCGGCCGTTCCAGCGGATCGCGCCGGAGCAGCCGCAGCAGGACGTCGGTGAGCGGGCCGGTGGACCTCGGCGGGGTGATCTCGCCGCGGGCGACCCGTTTGAGGAGCGCGATCTGGTTGCCGTCGGTGCCGAACGGCGGCGCGCCTTCCAGCACGGTGTAGAGCGTGGAGCCGAGCGAGAACACGTCCGACGGGTAGCCGGGTTCCTCACCGTCGGCGACCTCGGGGGAGAGGTACGCCGGGGTACCCACGACGAGACCGTCGCCGGTCATCGTCCCTTCGCCCGTGACGTGGGACAGGCCGAAGTCGGCGATCTTCGCTCGACCGTCTTCGGTGATCAGGATGTTGTTGGGCGTGACGTCCCGGTGCAGGATGCCGTCCTCGTGGGCGGCGGCCAGCGCGGAGGCGATCTGCGCGCCGAGTTCCGCGACGCGGCCAGCCGGGAGCGGGCCGTCGTCGGCGAGGAGCTCCGTCAGCGGCCGCGACGACAGGAACTCCATGATCAGGTACGGGGTTCCGTCCTGTTCCACGACGTCGTAGACGGTGACGGCGTGCGGATGCTTGAGCCGCGCGGCGACCCGGGCCTCGCGCATCGCGCGCACGATCGACCGGAACGGCGCATCGCCCGGGGAGCTGTCCGGCAGCAACTGCTTGACCGCGACCGTGCGGTCGAGCCGCTCGTCCCGCGCCTGCCACACCACGCCCATCGCGCCCCGGCCGACCTTGTGCTCCAGCCGGTAACGACCGGCGATGATGGCGTTCCGGTTCACGGGACAACTGTATCCGCTAAGGGAGCGTGGCCTCCTCGACCGGCGCTCCGGCGGCCGCGAGCCAGGCTTCGGCCAGCAGCCGATGACCCAGCGGGCTGGGATGGACGCCGTCCGGGGCCAGCGTCGCCGCCCCGTGCCCGGCCGCCGCGCGTGGCATGAACAGGTCCGCGCGCACCAGTCGCGCGCCGAACTCGGTCGCCACGTCGATCGCCGCTTCGACGCGGGGCGCCAGATCGCCGAGCCACTCCTGCTGGTCCGGCTCCACCGGCAGCAGGAACGGCGTGATCACGTACAACTCGGCCGGGAGGTGCTCCCGCGCACCGGCCAGCAGCCGGGAGTACGCGGCACGGAACTTCCCGATCGGGCTGGACAGACCGCGATCGAAGGTCCGCCAGGTGTCGTTGATGCCGATCTTCACCGTCAGCACGGTGGGCCGCGCCGCGAGGACGTCGGTGGCCCACCGGGCTTCGAGGTCGTAGATCCGGTTGCCGTTGATCCCCCGGTTCACCACTTCCGGCCCGTCGCCGAGGAGATCCGCGATCTGCCGGACGTAACCCTTGCCCAGCGACGCGGGGTCGGCGCGGTCACGGCTGGAGTCGGTGATGGAGTCGCCGGCGAAGAGCAGCCTGTCTGCTTCGGTGAACCTCACGCGCCCGCCTCGATCAGCTTCCGCAGCGAGTCGGCCTCGCCGGGGAGGAGGTCCGGATCGTTGTCCGGGACGAACTCCAGCAACGCGTCGAGCGGCCGCCCGGCTTTGGTGAGCAGGGCGAACACCCGCGTCCACAGTTCCGCCCGGAAGGTCAGCGGATGCCGTTCGTTGCTGGGCCACCACGAGAAGACGTGCACCGCGCGCACCTGGTCGAGCACCAGTTCCAGGCCTGCCAGCGCCTGCTCGTCCGGCAGGTCCTGCGGCGGCTGCCAGTAGGTGCCGAGATTGTCGCGGCCGACCTCTTCGAGCAGCTGGACGGTCGATTCCGCGGTATCGGTCAGCGTCCCGCCGTGGAACTCCAGCGCGACCTCCAGACCGTGTTCGTTCGCGACGTCGGCGGCCTCGCGGAGACCGGCGACGACCTGCTCACGTTCGTCGGGGTCGACGTCCGCGGAGCCCGCTTTGCCCGCCCACACCCGGATCCGCGAAGCACCGAGCCGGACCGCGGTGGCGGCGATCTCGCCGAACTTCCCGGCCTCGACCGGGGTGGCGCGGAAATAGGAACCGTAGGAGTCGCACGTCAGCCCGTGCCGTGCCATGGCCTCGAACGCGCGCTCGGCGGCCCAGTCGTCACCAGGGCGCACATGGACGTCGGCGCCCCACTCGATCACCTGCAGGCCCGCCTTCTCGGCGCGGCGGGCGACTTCGTCGGCGTCCAGCCGCCGCAGCGTCACCGAACACAGTCCCGGGCGGATCATTTTCCCTCCAACGGTCGGGTACTTTCGCGCAGCACGACCTCTCCGGTGATCGGCTTGACCCGGGGAGCGGCCGCGCGGGCGTCGAGGATGAAGTCGAGGGCCTGTTCGCCCATGCGCTCGATCGGCACGCGCACAGTCGACAGCGAAGGCCTGATGTCCCGCAACGTAATGATGTCGTCGAACCCGGCGATCGCGATCTGCGCGGGGACCTGCAGCCCGTGGTCGCGGCAGGCGGCCATCGCGCCGACGGCCATCACGTCGTTGACCGCGAAAACACAGCCGCGGAAGCCGCTCTCGATCGCCCGCACCATCGCCGCGTAGCCGCCGTCGCGGGTGAATTCCGCGCGCAGCACGTGGTTCTCGGGCAGCGGGAGCCCGTGCCGGGCGAGTCCGTCACGGAAGCCGAGGACGCGATCCCTCGACGTCAGCAGGCCAGGCGGCCCGGCGAGGACGAGGAAGTCGCGATGCCCGAGCGCGGCGAGGTTCTGCGCCAGATCCGCCGCTCCGGCCCGGTTCTCCAGCATGACGGTGTCGAAGGGGAGTTTCCGCTGCCCGATCACCACGACCTGACCGTGTGCGGCCTCGAAGGCCTTGAGTTCCTTGGTCAGGTTCCGTTGCAGGGCATTGTCTTCGTTCCGCGACCCGGCGAGGATGACCGCTCGCGCCCGTTGCCCGCGCAACGTCGTCACGTACTCGAGTTCCTTCTCCGGATGGTTCTCGGTGCTCGCGATGGTCACCGTGAGCCCGTGCCGCGCCGCCACGCGCATCACGCCCGACGCGATCGAGGAGAAGTACGGGTCGACGATGTCGTGCACCAGCAGCCCGACCACGTTGCCGCGGCCGCGGGCCATCGCCTGCGCGGGCACGTTCGCCGTGTACTGGAGCCGTTCCGCGGCCCGCAGCACCGATTCGCGCAGCGTCACGCTGACCTGTCTGGTCCCGCCGTTGAGCGCCCTCGACGCCGTCGCGAGCGACACTCCGGCCTCGCGGGCGACGTCGGCCAGGGTGGCCGAACCCGCGGCGCGCTGCGCCATGGTTCCTCCTCGGTGGTGCGGTGGGCTCACGCCGGCGGGGGCTGCCGCCGGCGTGAGCCCGGCTTTCACTACGGAGCGCCGGGGCCGACGTCCGCGGTGGTGAGCGGCCGGTTGGCGATGGCGGCCGTCGAATACTCGTCGGCACCGACGTCACGCAGGCTGCCGCGAGCCTGGCCGTCGATGTCCAGCGTGACCGGCGCGGTCGACAGCGTCGCCGCGTCGATCGCCGGGCTGCCCGAAGCGAGCCGCGACACTCCATCGGAGCCCTGCACGAGCTTCGGGTCGACCCGGCGGAAGGTGCCCGCCGGGATGTTGCCGTTCCCGCCCGAACCCCACAGGATGTTGCCGGACCAGGTGAAGTTGCCCGTGGTGCTCATCGCGACCAGGTCGCCGTTGCCGCCGACGAACAGGTTGTCCGAGATCGTGCAGTCGCGCGGTTCGATCGTCCGCTTGGCCTCGCCGGCGAGCGTGCCGCCGTTGTTCAGCAGCGTGTTGTGCGCGATGAGCACGCGGTCCGCCGCGTCGTTGCCGCGCCGCGATTCCTTCGATTCGCCGGGGAAGTGGTCCCGCACGGAGCCGCTGCCGACGACCAGCGCGGTGCCGGACACCCCGGCGACGTAGTTGTTGACGATCTTGTGGTCGTTGCCGTAGATCCGGATGCCCTCCTTGCCGCCGAGGATGAAGTTGGATTCGACGACGGACTTGTTCCCGTGGCGCAGCACGATGCCGCCGAGGCTGTTCCGGATGGTGTTGTTGCGGATGAAGTTGCCCGACGACTTGACCGAGATCGCCTCCGGGTCACCGTTCGCGCGTTCGAAGAGGTTGAACTCGATCTTGGCGCCGGCGGTGGTCAGCGCGCGCGGGCTGACGCCGAGCCGGATCGGCTCGCCACCGTTGTCGCCGGGGAAGGTGTGGTCGGAGAAGTAGTTCCGGAAGACCTCGACGCCCGCCGCCATCTTGTCCTCGTCCGCACCCTCGATGCAGAGCATGACGCCGAGCGTCGTCTTGTGGTGGAAGTGGTTGCGGTCGATCTTGCTGTTGTCGGCGCGCACCATCACCCAGTGCAGGTCGGGGAGGTCGGCGAACTGGAGATCGTTGCGGGTCAGCCGGATCCGCGAGCAGTTCGCCGGGATCTCCAGCGTGGTGCTCTGGCGGAACTTGAACCCGCTGATCGTGACGCCGGTGGAGTCGTCGAAGACGAAGCTCTGCTCGCCGTTCAGCGTCACGCCGCCACGGGACTGCGCGACGATGGTGATCGGCTGGTCCTTCGTGCCGCGCCTGCCCTTGATGCTGATCGGCTTGCCCGTCGGCACGGTGTAGGTGCCGTTGTTCACGGTGATGACGGCACCGGGACCGGCCTGGTTGATCGCGTTCTGCAGTTCGGTCAGCGAACTGACGTTCAGGGCGCACAGCCTCTTCGGTTTGGCCGACGCCGTGCCCGCGGTGACCCAGGGGACGGTGACCAGCGCGGCGCCGAGGGTGGCGCCGCTGAGGAACCTTCTGCGATCCATGATGCCTCCGTGCTCAATCGGTGGGGAGGGTGGCGGCGGCGGGGCTTTCGGTGCTGAGGAACAGTTCGATCACCGGGACCGGGGTGCCCGGTTTCCGGATGGGGAGCTTGAGGGTGAGCGTGCCTTCCGGCTGCCCGCCCATCTGGGTGTTCTGCGCGGTCTGCCCGGGATCCGTGTGCACCTGCCGGATTTCCGACGCGTCGTCGAGCAACTGGGCATAGCGCACCCGCCCGGCGAGCCCGGGCAGGTGGACGTGGTTCATCGGCCAGCTGAAGAGATGCAAGTACAGCCGGTCACCGCGCTGGGTGTAGCGGCCGTCGGCGGGCGCGGTGAACTCGGCGGGGCCGCAACCACGGATGGAGCGTTCGTGCCGGTCCATCCAGCGGCCGATCTCGGCGAGCACCTCGAGCGCCCGCGGGTCGATCTCGCCCCGGCCGTTCGGGCCGACGTTGAGCAGCAGGTTGCCGTCCTTGGACACGCCGTCGACCAGCATCCGGATCAGCAGTTCGGGGCTCTTGTAGTCGAGGTTGTCGCGGTCGTAACCCCAGCTGCCGTTCAGCGTCTGGCACGCCTCCCACACCACCGGGACGCCGTCGCGGGTCATCGGGCCGGACGGCTGGTACTGCTCCGGGGTGATGAAGTCGCCGGGGATCCCGGTGCGGTCGTTGACCAGGATGCCGGGCTGGAGTTCGCGGACCAGCGCGAGCAGGCCGGGGGAGTCCCAGTCGTCCGGCCCCTTGCCGCCCCACCATTCTTTGCGGCCCTTGTAGGAGAAGTCGAAGAAGAGGTAGTCGATCGTGCCGAAGCGGGTGAGCAGTTCGCGCACCTGACCGTGGAGATAGAGCTGGTACTCGGCGATGTCGGCGTACTGGTGGGCCGCGATGTACTCGGCGTCGTCACGGCGGGGATGGGTGCCGTCGACGGGGAACGCGGGGTGATGCCAGTCGATCAGTGAGTGGTAGAAGCCGACCTTCAAGCCCTCTTCGCGGCAGGCGTCGACGAACGGCCCGAGCAGATCCTTGCCGTACGGCGTGTTCGTCACCTTGAAATCGGTGAGGTCGCTGTCCCACAGGCAGAAACCGTCGTGGTGCTTGGTGGTCAGCACGACGTAGGTCATGCCCGCGGTCTTCGCGGCGCGCGCCCAGGAACGCGGGTCGTACTTGTCCGGCTCGAAGTGGTCGAAGTAGACCCGGTACTGCTCGTCGGTCAGCTTTTCGCGGTTCTGCACCCATTCGTGCCGGGCGGCCAGGGAATACAGTCCCCAGTGGACGAACATCCCGAACCGGTCGTGGGTGAACCAGGCGGTGGAACTCACTGCAGGATCGCTCCTTGTGATGGTGGGTCAGCCCTTGAGTGCGCCCGAGGCGAGGCCGCGGACGAACGAACGCTGGAAGAACAGGAACGCGGCGACCGACGGGAGCAGCGCCAGCAGCGACGCGGCCATGATCACGCCGGGCGTGACGTTCGTGTCGATGCGCAGGGTCCGCAGGGCCAGCGGCAGGGTGTAGGTCGAAGCGTCGGTCGACACCAGCAACGGCAGCAGGTACTGGTCCCAGATCATCGTGAAGCCGAAGACGCCGATCACGCCGAGCGCCGGCTTGCACATCGGGAGGATGATCTGCGCGAAGATCCGCAGGTCGCCCGCCCCGTCGATCCGCGCGGCCTCTTCGAGTTCGCGGGGGACGTCCTTCATGAACTCGGTCATCACCAGGATCGAGAAGGCCCATGCGCCCAGCGGCACGATCATCCCGGCGAGGCTGCCGATCAGGTTCAGATGTACCACCGGCAGATCCGACAGGATCAGCGACAGCGGGATCGCGAGGATCTCCTCCGGGAGCATCAGCGTCGCCAGGATCGCGACCAGCACGAAGGTCATGAACCGGAACTTCTTGCGCGCCAGCGCGTATCCGGCCAGCACCGAGACGACGACCTGCAGCAGCAGGCCGAAGCCGACCACCAGGAACGAGTTGAGGAGGTACATCCCCACGCCCAGGTCGAAGGCGATGCCGAAGTTGTCCAGGGTGGGGCTGGACGGCACGACGCTCAGCGCCGTCGGATCGGAGACGTCGTTGAACGCGCTGACCAGCAGCGCCAGCAGAGGCCCGGCGAACACCAGGAGCAGCAGGGTGTACAGGACGAATTTCAGGATCCGCCCCGCCGGTGACTTGACGGCGTCGAGGCCGAGTGCGGAATCGTTGGCCGCGGTCATGCGTCTCGCCTCCGTCGGAGCACCTGGACGAACAGGGTCAGCACGAGCGTCGCGAGGAACAGCAGGACCGCGCCCGCCGCGCCCACGCCCAGCCGGTTCTGTTCCAGGCCGAGTTTGTAGATCAAGGTCATCGCCACTTCCGTCGAGCCGTTCGGCCCGCCGTTGGTCAGCAGGAACACCTCGGTGAACACCCGCAGGCCGCGGATCGCCGCGAGGACGAACAGGATCGAGAACACCGACCGCAGGCCAGGCAGCGTCACGTGGAGGATCTTGCGCCAGCGGGACGCACCGTCCACAGTGGCCGCTTCGTAGAGCCCGCGGTCGATACCCGCCAGACCGGCGAGGAAGATCATCATGTCGTACGGGGCACCGCGCCAGATCCCGGTGACGATGACCGAGATCATCGAGCTGTCGGGATCGTTGATGAAGCCCGACGGGCCCAGCCCGACCAGGCCGAGGATGGAGTTCAGCATCCCGTCCTCGGTCGGGTGGTACATGATCCGCCAGAGTTCGGCGACCACCGCGATCGGCACGACCACCGGCAGGAACGCCGCCGACCGCAGGAACTTCAGCCGTTTGCTCTGGCCCTCCATCAGCAGGGCGAGCGCGAGGCCGATGATCATCGACCCCGCGGTCTGCCCCACCGCGATCACGACGGTGTGCCAGATCGCGGAGTGGAACGCCTCGTCACCGAGGACGGTGCTGTAGTTCTGCCCGCCGACCCACTGGTTGCCCAGGTACGGCTGGACGTCCTGGAAGGACATCGTCACCGCGGTGAACATCGGGATGAACTTGAAGTACACGAACAGGATCAGGGCGGGGGCGAGGAACAGCCACGGCGTCCACCACTTCCCGTCGCGGTCGCTGCGCCTGCGGGCCTTCGGCGCGGGCGGCCGCTTGACGGCGGGCCGCTCCGCGCCGACGGCCGCCGGCTTGGCGTGATCTACGGTCATGAGGCGCTGATCCCCTGTTGCTGCAACGTCGCGGTGAGCTTGGTGTCGAGTTTGGACAGTTCCGCCTTGAGGTCGAGCTTGCAGTCGGCGACGAGCGCGCTGATCGTGTCGGCGGTGTCCTGCCGGACGGGCGTCCAGTTCGGGATGGACGGCGCGTAGTGGCCGGACTTGGTGTAGATCTCGGCGTAGGTCTTCCAGCGCGGGTCGGAACGGACCTGGGTGATGTCGACGTTCTTGTTCACCGGAAGCTGGACGATGAAGGCCGATTCGCCCTCCATGCCGATCTTCTGGCCGTCGACCGAGATCGCGAAGTCACCGAAGGCGTCCTGCCCGGCCTGATTCGGCGAACCGGCCATCATGTAGATCGACAGGCCCTCGGCGAGGACGTCGGCGTTCTTCGCGCCCTTCGGCATCGGGACGACCTCGTACTTGTCCTTGCCGAGCGACTTGTCGAACCGCGGCAGCAGGTACGGGCCGACGACGTACATCCCGGCCTTACCCGCTTCGAAGGTCTCGTTGGTCGCAGGGGTGGGCATGGTGACCGAACCGGGCTGGATGACGTTGTCCTTGCAGCCGAGGTCGCGGAACCACTGCACCGCGGCCACGGATTCGGGGGTGCTCATCGCCGGCTTGTACTTGCCGCCACCGGTCTCGGAGATGAAGTCGCCGCCCGCGGCCCAGAGGAAGTTCGAGAAGTACCAGGAGGCGTAGCCCCGCTTGGTCGACAGCGTCGCGTTCAGGCCTGCGGTGTCGGCCTTGCCGTTGCCGTCGGGGTCGCCGGTGGTGAAGGCCTTGGCGAGGTCGGCCAGCTCGGCCCAGCTCTGCGGGACGCCCTTGCCGAGCTTCTCCCGCCAGTCCTTGCGGATGAGCAGCGCCGAGGCCTGCGCGCTGTAGGGCAGGCCGTACAGCTTGCCGTCCGCGGTCTGGTTCGACTTGAGCGCCTGCTCGGTGAGCTCGGAGGTGTGCTTGATCTTGCCCGGCTCGACCTCGCGGACGAGCCCCTGGCTCTTCAGCGTGCCCAGCTGCGTGACGTCGTTCATCACGATGTCGGGCAGGTCGCGCTGGGCGGCGCGCTGGGCCAGCTTCGTCTCGAAGTCGTCGAAGATCGCGGTGACCTGCACCTTGAACCCCGTGGCCTTCTCGAAGGCTTCGGCGAGCCGCTTGGTGGCCTGCTCGCCGGGGCCGCCGGGGGTCGTCCGGGTCCACAGTTCCAAGGGCGCCTTGGTGTCCTGCGCGACGTTCGTTCCGGCGGGGCCTGCCGAGCAGCCCGAAAGGACCAGCGCTGAGACAGTGAGTCCCACGCCGATCCACCGCGATTTCCGCATCGCTTCTCCTGTTCACTGTGGACCACGCTGTCTACCTCGGAGGGGACGGTAAGCGCTTTCCCGGGGTCCGGTCAATGGTCCGATGATTACGAATTTCAATCGGGCCAGTTTGCCCATGTGCGGGACTCGCCGTGCGTGGACCGGGTCAAGCATCCGATGTATGGTCGCCGCCGGAGGTAGGAATGACCGAGCTGCGACACCGGCCGACGGCACTTCTCGTGATGGAGGAACGCCGCCGCGACGACGTTTATCCCGAGGCGGTGCTCAAGGAGATCGAAACGCTGGTGGACCTGCGTGAGCCGCTCACCCGTGAGCGGCTGGCAGCGGACCCGGCGGCACTGGAAGGCGTCGAGATCCTGCTGTCCGGCTGGGGTGCCCCGGTGCTGGACTCCGTCCTCTTGGGACACGCGCGGGACCTTCGGGCCGTGCTCGTCGCCGCCGGCTCGGTGCGGCCGCTGACCACGCCCGAGTTCTGGGCGCGCGAGCTGCCGATCGTGTCCGCCGCGGCCGCGAACGCCGTCCCCGTCGCCGAGTTCACCCTCGCCCAGGTCCTCTTAGGACTGAAGCAGGTGCACCGGATTTCCCGGGAGATCCGGGAGCGGCGGGCCTATCCGCCGGACCCGAGGGTCGCCGGCGCCTACCGGTCCCGGGTCGGGCTGCTCGGCCTCGGCGAGATCGGTGCTCTCGTCGCGTCGCATTTGCTCGGTTTCGACGTCGAGGTGCTCGCGAGTGACCCCGTCGTCGACCCGGCGACGGCTGACGGACTCGGCGTGCGGCTGGTTGAGCTGGACGAACTGTTCGCCACGTGTCCCGTGGTCAGCCTGCACGCGCCGCTGCTCCCGGAGACCGAGGGGCTGGTCGACGGGAAGCTGGTGGCCAGGATGGGCATCGGCGCGACCTTGATCAACACCGCTCGCGGTGCCGTCGTCGACGAGCCGTCGGTCGTCCCGGTGCTGCGCGAGCGCCCTGATCTCACGGCGATCCTCGACGTCACCTGGCCCGAACCGCCCGAGCCGGACTCACCGCTGTACACGTTGCCGAACGTGGTGCTCACCCCGCACCTGGCGGGCGCGCTGGGCGCCGAACGCGCTCGGATGGGTGAGCTGGTGGCGGCGGAGCTACGGCGGTTCGTGCTCGGGCAGCCGCTGGAGCACGCTGTCGCGCCGGATCGGGCTCACTTGAGGGCTTGATGCTCACAAGTGAGCCCGCGGTGCTGCACGCCTTGGGTGATTGGGGCGTGGGTGATCTGCTGGGGGGAGCGGGTGGATCTGGTCGGCCATTCGCTGGGCGGCCGGGTCACCGTGCTGCTCGCCCAGCGCTTGCCGGCGGCTGATCGGCCGATCATGGCCGAACTGCGCACGCCCGACCCGGATGGTGGGCCGGCTCGTAACGATCACCGCGACGCCCCTGTTGGTCGGCGGCGGGCCGTCCAGCGATGTCACCCGAAAGTCGCTGGAGCGGATGTGCGGACTGATCCCAGACTGCCGTTTGGTGGCCATCGAGGACGCGGGGGCATCGTGTGGCCGGAGGAGTTCGCGGCGGGGGCGGGAAGTTCCTCGGGCCGGCGTAATCTGAGTGCCCTGGCTTGGGGGAGGACCGGTGGCCGTGTTTACCTGTGCGGGGTGTGCCGCTGACCTGACCGTGCCGGTTTCCCGCGTCGCTCTCCCTGTGCATGCTCATAGCCGTGCTGAACACGTCCTGCTTCCGTCGCTCATGCGGGCGGGAACTCATGCCGTCGATCCCGAGCCGTTCGGTCCGCCTTGGCGGCCGTGGGACGAGGCAGAGGGCGAAGCCCGTGGACTGTTCGCTCCTCTCGCCTCGCTTTCGTACGGGCCCGCCGGAATGATCGTGGTCGCGCCGGGTGACACCCGGGGAACCGTGCTGATCCCGGAGCGATGCGACGGCGACTGCTACGGAGTGGACGGTCGCGACGGCTCCAATCTCGCCTGCGCCCGGTGTGGCCTGGAGGTGGGGACCCGGATCGACGACTGCTCGCTCTGGCAGGCAGTGCGGCTCCTCCCGGATGCCGTGCGGCGCGAGGAAACTCCCGGGACGTTCGACGAGCCTGTCGAAGGTGTGCCGCCGGTCGGGCCCGAGGGAGCGTGGAGTCTGTATTGGGAGGCGGCGATCGCCGAGGCGCTGGCACATCTGCTCGCGGTTTCCGGCGGGAGGGTGATCGCCCTCGAGGACGGCCTTGTCGCCGAGGTGTTCCGCCCCGCGCTCGCCTTGCTTCCGCCCGGACCACCGCACCGGAACTTGGCGCTCGCGGGCCCCGGATTGCCGGAAACCGACGACATCGCGCTTGTGCCGCGGGATCCGGTGACCGGCCGGTCGTGGCCGCACTCCGGCGCGGCCGACGTGGTGCCGGTCGCCGCCGAGGTGTGGACGTGGCTGGCTTTCGGCCACGACCCGGTGACGGCCCCGGTCTCCGGCGTGATGCCGACGGGTGTCCTGCGCGACGATCCGTTGCCGAAGCGCCCGCGCGACCTTTTCCGCCCCGCGCCGGACGTCTTCCTGCATACCTTGGCGCGGCTCCCGGCCGTTCGGCAGCCGTGGTTGCGGGCGATCTACGACCGAGTGAGCGCCGCCCCGTGGGCCGGTCTCGCGGAGCTGGCCGTATAACGACCTATACCGCGTGCCGGTGGTCTTTACCGGTATTCGGCGACAAGCCGGTGGGGCGCGCCGACTATCCGGCGACGATTCGGGTGCCAGGAACGGTTTCGGTAACGCCACGGTCTGTTGCCGTGAATCGGCGACGGATAGCGATGCTCTAGGCGACCAGTCTGCTGCCGCGAAACGGCGACGATCTGAGTGACCCCACCTCGTTGCCGCGAAACGGCGACGGCCCGCGGATGGCGGCGGATCGGTTGGCCACGCGCCATGGTCACCGGTGCCCAGTTGCCGCGAAACGGCGACGCCGAGCGGCCGCATGAGGCCCTCCGCGGCAACCCCCACGGCCATTGCCGCGAGACGGCGAGGTGGCCCGAAGCCTGTCGCCACAAAACGGCGACAGAGGGCGACCGCCAGCAAAAGGTCACCAGTTCCGCACCACAGGCCCATACCCCGCCGGCTTGTCCCGACCTTCACCCCGGCGAGATCACCCAGTTCTGGTATTCCGGCGTGAACATCCGGTACACCGACTCCGGCGGCACGGCGCTGGCCTCGTCGAGGAGCGCCCGCAGGTCCGGCGGCAGTTCGAAGTCCAGCGCGGCCATGCTTTTGCCCTGCCGGTCCGCGCTGCTCGCCGCGACGCCCGGCTGGGTCGTGACCCAGTTGATCGCGACCTGCGCCATCGTGACGCCGAGTTCGGTCGCGACCTTCTCCAGTGGCTTCAGCAGCGCCCAGTCGCGGTAGGTCCACGTCAGCCTGCCCACACCGGACGGCGTCTCGCCGGTCTGGCGGTACTTGCCGGTGAGGAACCCGCCTGCCAGCTGGCTCCACGCGGTGATGCCGAGCCCGAGATGCCGTCCCATCGGCACGTGTTCGGCCTCGATCGTCCGTTCCACGAGCGAATAGGGCAGCTGGAGATTGGCGGCTGGCGTGAGCGCGTTCGCCTCGGTGAAGCTCTGCGCCCGTGCGGCGTACTCATTCCCGCGCGCACCAGGTCGTCGAACGTCGTCGACGGTCACGTGGATGTGGCCGATCCAGAGGTTTTCGCCCGGTACCGCAGCACGACCAGACCCATCGCGAGCTGGTCGGGCAGCGGCTCGTCCACGACCAGCGACAGCGGCACCGCGGGAGCGGGCGTGGGGCACCGCGGGCGGCGGTGAGCAGCTAGGACGGATGTACGTCACCGTGACACTTTCCGGTGATCACTCCGTGAACCGCCCGGATCCGGGGAACCCGGGGGCATCGACGGAATAGGAGAGCACGATGATGAAGACCAGAATCGCCGCATTGGCGGCCGCGGTCACGTTCATGGGCGCCGTCACGGCCTCGCCCGCCATGGCGGACCCGGTGCCCGGCAGCCCGAACCAGTTCTACGCGTCCTGCGCGGTCGATCTGCTGGGTGTACCGGTGGGATGCCTCGAGACCGACGAAGAGCACGCGACGCACATCTGTCAGTACGTGCTCACGGCCTTCGGGCTGGGCCTCGACTGCATCCAGCGCTGAATCCGGTCACGTGCCGAGCCAGCCGGGGTTGGCCGCCGCCCACACGGGAAGCCGATGCCGGATCACGGCCGACTCGGTGATCGAGTCCGTCAGTCCACTTCGGACAGTCGGTACGTCGACGGGCGAACCGTCGCGCCACAACAGGAGATGACGCGTCCGAAGCGGCACACCCCGCAGTGCCACCAGCGTGCCCGGGATCGTGGAACCGGAATCGAGGGAGCGGGCGGGTGCCACCGCGCGGGGTTCGTGCCGGACGGTCTGGCGCAACGCCATCGGGTCCAGCTTCCGTACGGTGATCGCGCCGAGGCCGGCGCGGTCGCACTGGTCGGTCAGGTGAACGTGGAACTCGTCGTCCTCGCCCGCCGGAACCAGCCAGATCGAGCCGTCGAGCTCGGCGAGGGACACCTCGCCGAGTCCGGCGGCGAGATGGTCCGGGGACACGACGACGAAGACCGGCTCCGTGCCGACGGGAAGCAGGTGGATGCCCTCGGGCGGGACGATCTCCTGCCCCGGATGGTCCACGTACAGCGCCAATTCCACCGTGCCGTCAAGCAGCGCCGAGAACAACGCCGCCCGGCTCGTCACCGCCACTTGTTCGACCGGACGGCCGGGGGCCGCGGCGGCGACCACGCCGCTCAGCGTTTCGGCGAAGATGGTCGGAAGCGCGCCGATCCGGAGCAGTCCCTCGGAAGGTGCGCCGCGAAACCGGCGGATCGCGCGTTCGAGGTCGTCCGCCGCGACCAGTACGCGGCGCGCGTGGTCGAGCAGCACCTCGCCCAGCTCGGTGGGCCGCACGCCGTGCCGGTCGCGTACGAACACCGTCCGTTCCAGTGCCCGCTCGACCCGGTGGAGCTGTGCGCTCAACGCGGGCTGGGAGAGCCCGAGCGCGGTCGCGGCGTTCGCGATGCTGCCCGCCGACGCGATCGCGTCGAGCAGGCGCAGGTGCCGGACGTCGACTTCCGCCGGCCAGGTGTGGCCGTCCCCGGGACCGATCAGGGGGCTGATCACAGGTCGTCCTCGCTGATGAGCGTACGGAGTTTGTGCAGCGCCCGATGCTGGGCGACCCGGACCAGGCCGGGGCTCACCCGCAGGACCGCGCCCGCCTCGGGCGCCGTCATGCCGACGGTGATCCGCAGCCGCAGGATCTCCTGCTGGATATCGGGCAGGCTGCTCATCAGCCGCGTCAACCGGTCGTGACCGTCGGCCGCGAGAGCCTGCCACTCGGGTTCGTTGGGCTCGGGCGTCGCGTGATCGGGCGGATCGGGCGTGGGCTCCGATCGGTCCCTGGCTCGCCTTCGGAAGGCAGCGGCGACCTTCCGGGCGGCGATCCGCAGGACAGCGGTGATGAAGGAACCGCCGGTGGTGTGCGCGGCGGGCAGTGCGGTGAGCACGGCGAGGCAGGTCTCCTGCGCGACGTCGTCCGCGTCCGTTGCGTCCATCCGGCTCCGGCAGTAGTCCGCGACCACCGGCTGGACGATGTTCATCAACTCGGTCGTCGCCGCGGGGTCGCCGCGGCGGGCGCGCGGGACGAGGGATTCGAGATCCGCCGTCAGGGCGCCGTCGTCAGGGGGAGGAGCCGCCCCCGGCGAGGTGAGGTCGCCGGGGGCGGTCCAGGTCAGGCGAGTTCCCAAAGCGCGGGCACGTTCGGCGGTTCCCAGCCGGGCATGGAGGTGTGCGGCTGGATGACCCGGTAGTTGCTGCCGCCGTAGCTGGCGGTCGCGCCGGAGCCGTAGTACGTGTACGGCGCCCAGGTGCCGCCCGGCGGGTTCGACGTCGTCGGGCTGGTCGGGGTGGTGGGCGTGGTCGGCGTCGTGGTGGTGCTGGACGGCGGGTTGCCGCTGACCGTCAGACGCAGGTTGTAGACGCTCAGGATCTCCGAGACAGGCTGGAAGTAGATGGTGCCGCCAGAGGTGCAGTTGCCGGAGCCACCGGAGGTGACGCCCTGCGCCTGGTCGCCGGTGAGCCACGAACCGCCGGAGTCGCCGGGCTCGGCGCAGGCGTTGGTCCGGGTCAGGCCGGTGATGGTGCCCTCGGGGTAGGTGACCGAGGTGTTCTTCTGCAGGATCGTGCCGCAACGCCAGCCGGTGGTGGAGCCGGAGCGGCAGACCGACGAGTTGACCGGGGCCTCGGTCGAACCGGCGACCGGCACGGTGCCGGGGTAGCGGTTCACCAGCGGGCGCGGAGTGTTGCCCGCGTCGGCGCGGACCCAGGCGTAGTCGTTGCCGGGGAAGCTGGAACCGGCGACGGACCCGCTGGGGTTCGAGGTGCGGGTGCCGGTCCTGCCGCAGTGGCCGGCGGTCACGAAGCCGCCGTCGACGGCGAAACCGATGGAGCAGCGGCCCGAGCCGAAGGTGTAGGCGTTGCCGCCGATGATGTCGATCAGCGGACGCGGCTGTTCGGTGCTGGCCTCGACGCGGACCAGGTCGGACGGCACGCCGGACTCGGCCGCCCACGCCTTCGCGGCGCCTTCGCCACCGGCGTTGGCGAGTACGACGATCGAGTTGGTGGTGACGTCGGTGAACCAGCCCGGCACGGTCTTCGGCGCCTTGGCGGACTTGGCGTCGAGCCGCAGCTTCGCCGCGTCGAGATCGGCGGCGCTGCGGGCGACGGTCTTCGGGGTGGCGCCCGCGGCACGCACCAGGTCGCCCACGGCGGCGTCGGTGACCGCCACGGTCAGCGTGGTCCCGCTGCCGTCGAGCCACGACCCGGCGTACGACGTGCCGAGCTGCTTCTTCAGCGTGTTGTCGGCGACGGCGGCGCGCTGTTCGCTCGCCATCCGGAGCTTGGCCTGCTCCGGGGTGAGCTTCAGGTCGCGGGCCATCGCGGCCAGCATTTCGGACTGGGCCTGGTCACCGGCGGTGGCCTGCTGACCGGCGCTCGCGTTGGGGGTGAGGGCGATGGCGGTGACCAGGCCGGCCCCGGTTATCGCCGCGGCTGTGGCGGCTAAGATCTTTCTGTTCATTTCGACGCTTTCCTCGAAACGGGCGGGGGAGGGGGATTCGTCCCCGACCGTACGAGGCGGATCACGCAACTGGTACATACCATTTGGGTCATATCGCCCGGCTGGAACGTGGGGTGATATGGCGGTGGTCCGTGCGGTTCCGGCAGGCGTTTTCGTTGCGGTGCAACGGTTCAGCAGCAGCCGGGAGAAAGGTGGCACCGGCTCGCGATCCGGTGTCCCATGTCGTCAATACCGTACTTTTGAAGGGTATGGCAAAGGGAACGCCGGAACTTCTCACAGTGTGGGGAGTGCCCGTCGTGCCGGGGGTATCCACGGCACGACGGGCACCTGATCAGGTGCGCAGCCACACCGCCGTGTCCGTCGGGAGTTCACCCTCGACGGGACCGCTGGCCATGAGTACTTCGCGGTGCGGCGGCAACGCCACCGGCTTGTCCGAGAAGTTCAGCACGAAGGTGAAATCCGGCTCCCGGGTGAACGCCAGCACGCCGTCGCCCTGTGTCAGCCATTCCAGACCGCCGGGGCCGAGCGCGGGAAGTTCGCTCCGCAGGCGCAGGCCGGCGCGGTAGAGCCGGAGCATCGACGCGGGATCGGCCGCCTGCGCCTCCGCCGTGCTGGAGCGCCATTCTTCGGGCTGGGGCAGCCACGTCCCGCCGGTGCCGAAACCGAACGGCGGTGCGTCACCGGACCAGGGGAGCGGGACCCGGCAGCCGTCCCGGCCGGGATCGGCGCCGTTCGTCCGGGTCCACACCGGATCCTGGCGCAGCCCGTCCGGGATGTCCTCGATCTCCCACAGTCCGAGCTCTTCCCCTTGGTAGACGTACAGGCCACCGGGGAGCGCCATGGTCAGCAACGCCGCCGCCCGCGCTCGCCGGGTCCCGAGTTCGCGGTCCACCGGGGTGCCGTGCAGCCGGTCGGCGAAAGCGAAGCCGGTGTCGCCTTCGCGGCCGTACCGGGTCACGTGCCGGGTGACGTCGTGGTTCGACAGCACCCAGGCCGCGGGCGCGCCGACCTCGTCGTGCGCGGCCAGCGTCCGCTCGATGACGTCCCGGAACCGCTCGGAATCCCACGGGCACACCAGGAAATCGAAGTTGAACGCCGCGTGCAGTTCGTCGCGGCGCAGGTACCGCGCGGCCCGCGACATGTCCGGCAGCCACATCTCACCGACCATCACCCGGTCGCCCGGGTAGCTGTCGGCGATCTTCCGCCACGACCGGTAGATCTCGTGCAGCCCTTCCTGGTCGGAGAACGGCGTCTCGTCGCCGGGATCGACGTCGGGCAGGCGCGGGTCCTTCACCAGCCCGTCCGCGACGTCGATGCGGAAACCGTCGACCCCGCGGTCGAACCAGAACCGCAGCACGTCCTCGAAATCGGCGCGGATGTCCTGGTTGTCCCAGTTGAAGTCCGGCTGGCGCGAGCTGTACAGATGCAGGTACCACTCGCCGTCCGGGACCCGCGTCCACGCGGATCCGCCGAAGCGCGACTTCCAGTTGTTCGGCGGCTCGGAGCCGTCCGGCCCGCGGCCCGGCCGGAACCAGAACCGCTGCCGCTCCGGAGATCCCGGCTCCGCGGCCAATGCCTCCTTGAACCAGCGGTGCTCGTCGGAGCAGTGGTTCGGCACGATGTCGATGATCACGCGGATCCCCTTGGCGTGGGCCGCGGCGATCAGGTCCTCCGCTTCGGCGAGCGTGCCGAAGAGCGGGTCGATCTCCCGGAAGTCGGCGACGTCGTAGCCGCCGTCGTCCATCGGCGACGGATACCACGGCGTGAACCAGATCGCGTCGATCCCCAGTTCCGCCAGGTAGTCCAGCCGCGCGCGGACCCCGGCGAGATCGCCGATGCCGTCGCCGTTCCCGTCCGCGAAACTGCGGATGTAGACCTGATAGATCGCCGCGCTCCGCCACCATCCGGCGGACTGCCCCAATGCGGTCACGGAAGTGCCCTCCTCAGTTGTTCGTGGATACCCCGAAATGCGGCGAAGAATTCAGCCTTTGAGGCTGCCGGCGGTGAGCCCGGCGAGGATGTGCCGCTGGAACGCCAGGAACAGCGCCACCATCGGCAGGCTGGCCAGCACCATGCCGGCGACGAGCACGTTCAGCGGCATGTCGATGGCCACCCGCTGCAGCATCACCGACAGCGTCTGCTTTTCGGTGTCCGGGAACACCAGCAGCGGCCAGATGAAGTCCTTCCACGCGGCCACCACCGCGAGGATCGAGACCACGGCGAGGATCGGCCGGGAGATCGGCAGGATGATGCGCCACAGTGTGCGCACCGGTCCCGCGCCGTCGAGCCGCGCGGCCTCGATCAGCTCGTCCGGGATCTGATCGAAGAACCGTTTCAGCAGGTAGATGTTGAACGCGTTCGCGGCGGCGGGCAGCCAGACCGCCGCCGGAGAGTTGATCAGGTTGACGTTCAGCAGTGGCAGATCGGTGATCGTCACGTAGGTGGGGACCAGCAGCGCCGCCGCCGGGAGCATCAACGTCACGAGCATCAGCCCGAGTACGACGTTGCCGAACTTCGGCCGCAGTTTGGACAACGCGAACGCCGCGGGGACGTCGATGGCCAGCTGGGCCAGCCAGGCGCCGCCCGCGACGACGACGGTGTTGAGGAAGTACTTGCCGAGACTCAGCTGGTCCCAAGCGTCGGCGAAGGTCCCCGGATGCCATTCGTTCGGGATGAAGGTGGCCGGCGTCTGCGCCAGTTCCTGCGGCGACTTCATCGCGCCAGTCACCGCCCAATACAGCGGGAACAGGAACGCGATGACGAACAGGAGCAGGGTGCAGCCGAAGATCACGGCGTACCCGATCTTGCCCCCGGGGCTGCGGAGTGTGCTGGGGGAGACGAGCGTCCTCATGACTGATCCGCCTTCCGGGTCAGGCGCACGTACAACGCGGAGAACACCCCGAGCGCGACGAACAACAGCAGGCTCAACGCGCTGGCCGAGCCGAAGTCGTTGTAGACGAAGGCATAGCGGTACAGCAGCAGGAGGACGGTGACGGTCGAGTCGTCCGGTCCGCCGCCGGTCATCACGTACGGTTCGGTGAACACCTGCATGGTCGCGACGACCTGCAGCAACAGCAGCACCAGCAACACGAACCGGGTCTGCGGCAGCGTGACATGGATCAGGCGTTTCCACAGTCCGGCGCCGTCCAGCTCCGCGGCTTCGTAGAGCTCACCGGGGATGGTGCCGAGCGCGGCGAGGTAGATCAGTGTGGTGCTGCCCATGTTCGCCCACGTCGACACGAACACCAGCGACAGCATCGACGTGTCGCTCGAGTCGAGCCACTGGCCGCCGGGCAGGCCCACGACGCCGAGCGCTGAGTTGAACAGGCCGGCGCCCGGGTCGTAGAACCACTTCCACATCAGGGCGGTGACCACCGGCGGCAGCATCACCGGCAGGTAGACCGCGAGCCGGAAGAACGCCTTGGCGTGCCGCAGTTCGTTGAGCAGCACGGCGGTCACGAACGGCACCACGAACCCGAAGACCAGTGCGAGCACGGTGAACAACAGCGTGTTGCGCCAGGCGACGCCGAACAGCGGGTCTTCGAACAGCCGGGTGAAATTGTCGAAGCCGACCCACGTCGGCGGGTTGACGAAGTCGACCTGCTGGAAGCTCAGCAGCACCCCGCGCACGATCGGGTACCAGGAGAACAGCGCGAACACCACGAGCGCGGCGCACAACAGGCCGTACGCGGTGAGATTCTCCTTGAGCTTGCGGCGCAACCGGTTCCGGCGGCGTTCGGCGGCCGAAGCGACCGGGCGACCGGCCCGCGACGACGCTGTCGCGGGCCAGTCGAGGACGCTACTTGACCTGGGCGAGGACACTGTTGACCTTCGACACGGCCGACGACAGCTGCTGATCGATATTCGCGTTCCGATCGGTGAGCACCGCCTGCATCACACTGTCGAGGATGGCGTAGACCTGCTGCGCGTTCGGCGGTTCGATACTGCCCTTGATCCGCGAGCTGGAGTCCACATAGGACTGGTAGTTCTCGGCGGGAACGTTGGCGTGCTTGGCCTTGATCGCGAGCTGCTGGTCACGGACGGCGCCCTGCCAGACGTCCGGGGTCGGCTCGGCGGGCAGCCCCACCGGCTGCTTGCCGTCGACGTACTGCTGGACGTGCTTCTCGAAGCGCTCCGGGTTGAGGTACTTCCAGCGGACCCATTCCAGACCGGCCTTGATCTTCTCCGGTGAAGCCTTGGGGTTGATCATGTAGCCCTCGCCGCCGAGCAGCGTGCCCTGCCCGCCCGGCATCCCGGCGACGCCGTAGTCCTCGTACTTGCCGTTGAACTGCTTGACCAGCACCGGGACGTTGTCCGGGGCGGCCATGTACATGCCGAGCTGGCCCGCGCCCATCATGCGCTGGACGTCCTGGGCTTCGAGCAGCTGCTTGCTGCCCATCGTGTCGTCTTCCCACCGCATGGCACGCAGCTGGTTCAGGGCGGCCTTGGCCTTGTCGTTGTCGAACGCGGCGACCCATTTGTCGCCGTCCTTGCGGGCGACCTCGCTGCCCATCGAGTAGAGCCAGGCGGTCAGATGCCAGCCGCCCTGGTTGTTCTTGCTGTAGTCGGCGTACCCGACGGTGCCGTTGCCCAGCGCGGCGATCTTCTTCGCGGCCGCACGGACCTCGTCCCAGGTCTGCGGCGGTTTGTTCGGATCGAGCCCGGCCTTCTGGAACAGCGGGCGGCTGTACACCAGGCCCATGCTGTAGTTCATCGTCGGCAGGCCGTAGAGCTTGCCGTCGGCGTCCCGGAAGTTGTCCAGTAATTCCGGTTTGATGTCGCCGAAGTTCTTCAGGCCCTTGGCCGCTTCGGTGATGTCGGCGGCCTGGCGGCGCGCGATGGTCTGCGCCGGGTCGGTGAAGTAGACGTAGTAGACGTCTTCGAGCTGCCCGCCGGCGAGCTTGGCGGAGAACGTCTTCGGATCCATGAACCCCTCGTGGGGCTCGATGTCGATGTCCGGGTGGGTCTCCTCGAACTCCTTGACGTCGGCGTCGAACACGCCGCGCTCGAACGGCTGGCTGGTGGGGGGCTGGCCGGTCACGGTGATCTTGACCTTGCCCCCGGTGCTTTCACCGGAACCGGAACCGCAGGCGGCCACCCCCAGGGTGAGTCCGCCCGCGAGGAGCAGACAGAACATCCGGCGGCGCACGGTGGGGGACCAAGTGCTGCTCATCTTCAAGCCTCATCTCGGGATCGCGACGGCTGTCACGTGATTGCGGTCACTCTAAAGTGAAGCCCCGGATCAACGCAATAACTGGATGAGAACTTGCAACTTTGCGACAGTGCCCCTGGGGTGCCCAAGCGCGTGAAGGCCCCCTTCCCTCGGCTCAGCCGAGGGAAGGGGGCCTTCACGCGCTGGGGGATCCCGCGGTTAGCGGGCTAAGTGCGGCGGGCGGTGGAGCCCCGGACGACGAGTTCGGGGGCGAACAGCAGTTCCTCGGCCGCGACCTCGCCGCCGTTTATGCGCTTGACCAGCAGTTCGACCACGGCGCGGCCCATCGCCTCGATCGGCTGGCGGGTCGTGGTGAGCGGCGGGTCGGTGCAGTTCATCAGGGCCGAATCGTCGTAGCCGACCACCGAGATGTCTTCGGGTACCGATAGCCCCTGCCGCCGGGCCGCGCGGATCGCGCCCAGGGCGAGAAGGTCGCTCGCGCACAGGACGGCCGTCGCGCCGCGCGGGTACAGCCTGGCCGCGGCCGCGTGGCCGCCTTCGATGGAGAACATGCCGTGTTCGACGAGTTCGTCCAGGACCGGGAGCCCGAGTTTCGTCGCGTAGGCGCGGAACGCCTCGAGCTTGCGCTGCGACGGCACGTGGTCGTTCGGGCCGAGGACGAGGCCGATCTTCTCGTGGCCGAGCGAGCTCAGATGCCCGACGACCTGCTCGACGGCGACCGCGTCGTCGCACGAGATCTGCGGCAGCCCGAGGTGGTCGACGGCGGCGTTGATCAGCACCGTCGGCAGGCGGCGCTCGGCGAGATGGTGGTAGTGGGAGTGCACCGCGTCGGCCTGCGCGTAGAGCCCGCCGGCGAACACGACACCGGAGACCTGCTGTTGCAGCAGCAGCTCGACGTACTCCGCCTCGGAGACGCCGCCCGCCGTGCGGGTGCACAGCACCGGGGTGAATCCCTGTTGGGCCAGTGCATTGCCCATGATCTCGGCCAGCGCGGGGAAGATGGGGTTCTGGAGTTCGGGGAGAACCAGTCCGACCAGGCGGGCGCGATCCCCGCGCAGCTGGGTCGGCCGTTCGTAGCCCATCACGTCCAGCGCGGTGAGGACGGCGGCCCGGGTGCCGGCGGAGACCCCGGACCGGCCGTTGAGCACCCGGCTGACCGTGGCTTCACTGACCCCGACCTTGCGGGCGACTTCGGCAAGACGACGCGTCATGGGTGAAACATTACCGCAAGCGAGCGCAAGAACTAGACACTCTTGATCGGTGCGGCGCTCCGGAAATCCCGCGAAGACGGAACGAGGGCGGCCGCGGCGGGGGCGGCGAAGCAGACGACCGCGCACGCCGCCAGCACCGGCGTCGCCCCGAACCGGTCGATCGCGGGAGCGATGAGCGCGAGCCCGGCGGGCGCCAGGCCGTAGGAGAACAGGAAGTCCAAAGAGGACACCCGTGCGAGCTTCCCCGGCTCGACCTCCCGCTGGGTCGCGGTGAACCACGGGACGTTGAACAGTTCGATGCCCAGTCCCGCGACCGCGTAGGCGGCGACGACGAAAGCCGGGTGCACCGGGAACAGCAGGCTCAGCGGCGCGAAGCCGTAGCAGCCGAGCCCGATCAGCGCCGCCCAACCTTGCCGTTCCGGCTGCCAGCGTGCGATGACGACCGCGCCCGCGAGCGCGCCGAGCGTGTACGCGGTGAGCCCGGCGGCAAGGACGGCTTCGGTGTCGTAGCGGTCGCGGCTGACCAGCGGCAGTACGACGCCGGTGGCGGAATAGCCGGTCGCGATCACGGCGGTCAGCGCGCCGAGCCCGGCCAGGAACCACGGGTGACGGCGGGCTTCCCGGAGACCGTCGGCGAACTCGCCGAAGAAACGGACCCTGGTCGTGGCGGGGGCGGGTGAGAAGGTGCCTCGCGGCGGGATCAGCGCCGCCCCCAGCCACAGCACGCCGGTCCCGATCACCAGGGCCGGCGTCGGAGCGAACTGCGAGAGCAAGGCGGTGAGCCCGGGCGCGACGAGCGTCGTGACCCGGACGGCGAGCGTCATCGCGGCGTTGGCTCGCTGACGCCGGTCCTCGGTGATCACTTCCGCGGTCAGAGCCTGGAACGCAGGGCGGCACGCACCCTGCCCGACGCCGACGACGGCGGCCGCGGCGGCCGTCACCAGGACCGATCGGCCCATCCCGGCCGCGATCAGGGGAGTCGCGGCACCCGCGACGAGACCGGCCCAGAGCACGACCCCGCGCCGCGAATACCGGTCGGCCAGCACACCCGCCACCGGGACGGCCACGAGGAACCCCACGGTCCGGGCGGCGAGCACGATGCCGAGGTCCACGGCCGAAAGCGACCGTTCCAGCACCGCGAGCCCGAGGATGAACGGCAGCGCCCAGGTCGCCAGCCCGGAGGCGGTGTTCCCGGTCCAGAGCCGGAGGAAGGACGGGCTGCGGAACACCGGGGTGACGATAGCAAGGAGAGACAACGGGCCCCGTCGCGCTCTACTCTGCCTCCCGTGCGCACGCCGACCTCGTCCCGGGGCCCGGTCAGGCGCCTCCGCGGCGGGGCCGTGGGGGTCCTGACCGGCACTTTGGCGACCGGTGCCCACGCCGGGACCAGCGGACGCGTCCCCGACCTCGGCGTGGTCGTACTGCTCGTCGCCCTGCTGAGCTGGGTGGCGTACGCGTTCGCCGGACGCCGTCGCGGTCCGCTCGCCATCCTCGGCCTGGTGGCGGGCGGGCAGCTCGCGATGCACGCCTGCTTGACCTTCCTGACCTGGCAGTCGCACGCCCATCACGCCGAGACCCCGGGCAACGGCCTGTCCATGGCCGCCGGGCACGCCGCCGCGACCCTCGTGGTGGCGATGGTGCTCGCGGGCGCCGAACACGTCGTGTTCGCGCTCACGGCTCTGATCGCTTCGGTCCTTCCGCGCCGCCTGACCCCGCGGCCGGCGACGGCACCGCTGCGGATCCACGTCCCGCTCGTGGTGGAGTTCCCCGCGGCCGAGGCGCTCCTGCGAGACGTGCTTTCGCGGCGCGGCCCGCCGGTGACGTTCGCCTGATCCCCGAAACCCTGCCGAGACCCATGTCGCGGCAGGGCTCAGCACGCGTGCCGTGACCACCCCGGCGCGCGGCGCAGGCGCACGCCTCCCCACCGACGCCTCAGGAGTTCCCCATGGCAACGCGAATCGAATCGACCACCAGCCCGCCGCGCGCGTCCGGCTGGCGCGGACTCTTCCTCCGTCTCCACTTCTACGCCGGCGTCCTCGTCGGCCCCTTCGTCCTCATCGCCGCGCTCACCGGCGTTCTGTACGCGGCGACGCCGCAGATGGAGTCCTGGATCTACGCCGATCAGCTCCGGGCACCCGTCGGGCTGAAACAGGTCTCCCTCGCCGACCAGGTCAAGGCGGCCCAAGCGGCCAACCCCGGCGGTGACCTGGTCGCCGTCCGGCCCGCCCCCGAACCGGGCGACACGACGCGTGTGCTCTTCGCAGAGGAGGGCCTCGGCGAGTCCGAACGACGCGCGATCTTCGTCGACCCCGCCACCGCGCAGGTGCGCGGGGATCTCGTCGCGTACGGCTCGAGCGGCGCCTTGCCATTCCGGACCACGCTCGACCACCTGCACCGGAACCTGATGCTCGGCGAACCGGGACGGCTCTACAGCGAACTGGCCGCGTCCTGGTTGTGGGTGGTCGCGCTGGGCGGTCTGGTGCTGTGGGTGAGCCGCCGCACCCGGCGGAACGAGAAGACCGAGTCCGAGCGGGGGAAGTCCGTGCGTCGTCACGGATCCGTCGGCCTGTGGGTGCTGCTCGGCGCGCTGTTCCTTTCCGCGACCGGGTTGACGTGGTCGGCGTACGCGGGTGAGAACGTCTCGGCGTTGCGTGAATCCCTCGGCTGGGCCACTCCGGCGTTGAAGGTGACCGGCGCCGACGAGCACGCCGGACACACCGGGCACTCGGGTCACGGCGAGGTGCCCGCCGCGAAACCCGAGAGCGTGGACGCGATGCTCGCTTCGGCGCGTGCCGCCGGGATCGACGCGCCCTCGGTGGAGATCGGGCTGCCCGCGAAACCCGGCGCTCCTTGGCAGGTCACGGAAATCGAACGCGGCTGGCCGACACAGGTCGACGCCGTCGCGGTCGACGGGACCACCGGGCAGATCCTTGGCGAGGTCCGGTTCGACGACTACCCGCTCATGGCCAAGCTCGCCCGCTGGGGGATCGACGCGCATATGGGCGTGCTGTTCGGCTGGCCGAACCAGATCGTGCTGCTCCTGCTCGGCGCCGGTCTGGTCACGCTGGTCGTGCTCGGCTACCGCATGTGGTGGCGGCGCAGGCCGACCCGGGCCACCGGGCTGACCTTCGGGCGGCCCATCCCGCGCGGTCAGTGGCGCAAAGCCCCGCCGGCCCTGGTAGTCGGGCTGCTCGTCGCCGCCGCCGCGATCGGCTGGTTCGTGCCGCTGCTCGGGATCAGCCTGCTGGCGTTCCTGGTGATCGACCTGCTGCTGGGCCTGCGGTCCCGCGGTAGGTCCACATCGGACTCGACCGACGTCACGGTGTGAGCTCCGCGCTCGCCGCCCACAACCGGGCGGCGAGCGCGGTGTCGGCGAGCTTGCCGCGGACCGGCTCCCGGCGGGGTTCGCCGCGCAGACCGAACACCCGGGGACCGAACATCTCGCCGCCGCGCACGGAAGGATCGAGGACCGCGCGAACGGCGGGCCAAGCCCCGGCTTCCTTGCCTTGCAAGAGAAGCCGGGCCGGGAACGTCCGCCCGGACGGTGCCGCGTGCACCGGCCGTGGCGGGGTCAGGGAATCGAGCGCGCCACCGGGATGATCGACGAGGCTCAGTACCGTGCTCCCGGCGGCGCGCAGCCTCCTGTCGAGCTCGAAGGCGAACAGCATCTGGGCCAGCTTCGAGCGTGCGTAAGTGCGTTTGGGCTGGTAGTCGCGCTCGCTCTGGAGGTCGTCGAGGTCGAGTTCCGCGGACTTGCCCACGAAACTGCCCGTCGTGACGACGCGGCCGGCCTCCGCTGTTTCGAGCAAGGGCATCAGCTGGTGCACCAGCACGAAGTGGCCGAGATGGTTGGTGGCGAAGGTCAGTTCGAGGCCCTCGGCGGTCTCCTGCCTCGGCCGGCCCTCCAGGAGTACACCCGCGTTGCAGACGACGGCGTCCAGCCGATCGATCCCCAGAGTGTCCACTGAGGACTTGATGGACGGGAGATCGGAAAGGTCGAGCGGCAGGTGCCCGAGGCTCGCGTCCGGTACCCGGGAGCGGATCGAGGACATCGCGGCATCGGCCTTCGCGGCGTTCCGGCTGCCGAGGAGCACGGTGGCGCCGGATCCGGCGAGCTGCTCCGCGACGAAGTAGCCGATCCCCGCGTTGCCGCCGGTGACCAGGAAGGTCTTGCCGGAGGCCCGGGGCAGGTGGTGGACGTCCCAGTTGCTCATGACATGCTCCTCAAAGTCGAAGTCATTCCGAAGATACACTCGTTGCGAATTCGTAGTGACTTCGATGTAAGCTGGTCGCATGGAACGGACCGAACCCGGCAGACGCGAGCGCAAAAAGGCGGCGACACGCCAAGCCCTGTCGAGTGCGGCGCGAGAGCTGTTCCTGGAGCGGGGCTTCGACAACGTCACCGTCGCCGAGATCGCGGACGCGGCGGACACGGCCGTGTCGACGCTCTTCGCGCACTTCCCGGGTGGCAAGGAGGCACTGATCCTCGGCCACGGTGACGAACGCGAAGCGGCCTTGGCCGCCGCGGTGCGTGGCCGGGCCGAGGGCACCTCGATCCTCGAGGCGTTGCGGGACTTCCTCGCGACTCGCGGCCCGTTCGATCCGGATCCGGACCCGCTGGCGCGCCGTGTCGCGGACCTGGTGGTCGCCACCCCGGCGCTGCGCGCCTACGCCAGGGCACTGTGGACCGGCTGCGAGGACGCGCTCACGAAGGTCATCGCCGAGGAATCGGGCCAGGCCGGCTTCTCCGTGCGGTTGCTGGCGCGTTATGTCCTGGAGGTCCCGGACCTGGCCGGTGTCGAGCCGGATCCGGCCGCGGCGCTGGACGCGGCTTTCGTCGTTCTTCGGCGGGGCTGGCCGGGGCTCTAACCTGGAGGGATGAAAGGTCTGCTCTTGCGGCTGTCCGAGGTGGACGCCGACGCGGAGGCCGCGGTCCGGGTCATCGCCTACTTCGACGAGCTCGTGGCCAAGCAGGCCCGCCTTTCCGATCTGGTGCGCGCCACCGCGGCGCTCGCGGGTTGCGTGGCCGGGCTGCGCCGGGACGGCGTTCCGGCGCCACTGCGGTTCGCGCCGGACGGCGAGCCCGCCGCCGACGCGGTGACCGAGCCCGCGTCGGCCGACCTCGGTGCGCCGCCGGGGAAGGTGTGGCTGGAGCGCATCGGTGCGCCGGGGCCGCTCGACGATCTCGTGCTGGAGCGGTTCGCCATGGCTGCCCGCGTCCTCGGCCGCGCCGAACACGCCGGAAACGCGCCACATCTGGCCGATCCCGCGCTCGTCGAATTGCTGCTGGGTGAGCAGGCGGGGGAGGAGGACCGGGCCAGGGCGCTCCGGCTGCTCGGCCTGGCCGCCGGGCGACCGGTGCGCGTCTTGGCCGTCGGTACCGAGGACGGCCGCGATCCCGGTGCGGCCGCCGTCGGGCTCCTGGCGCGCGGTGGTTCGCTGCCCCGGTTGCACGTGGCGACGGTGGGGGAAGTGGCCGCGGTACTGCTACAACCCCGCGACGACCATGCGATCGTTGGTGCGCTGCGCTCCGCGCTCGCCGACCGGGCGAGGGAACGCGACGCGGCCGGCGGAGTGCGAGTCGGTGTCGGTGACGCCGTGCCTGGGCTGGAGGCGCGCCGCTCGTGGTTGCAGGCCAAGCTGGCGGAGCGGTTCGCCGTCCCCGCCGTCGAGCCGATCGTGGTGCACGGCGACCTGGGCTCGCTCACCCTGCTCGCCGAGGTGCCGGTGGCCCGGTTACGGGGACAGGACGACGTCCTGGCGCTGGACACCCTCGCCGCGACGCCGACCGGGGCCGCCGACGTCGCGGCACTGGAAGCGTTCTGCCGTACGGGATCGCTGCGGCAGGCGGCGGTCGCGCTGCACCGCCACCACAGTTCGGTCGCGGCGCGGCTGGCCCACGTCGAGGACGCGCTGGGCTGGCGGCTGGACGAGCCGGGCGACCGCTTCCGCGCCCGTCTCGCCTTGCTCGCCCGCCGCCTGGCGCAGCGCGGCTAGACCGTGTCGTGCGTGATCCCGGCGCAGGCGGGCCCTCGTGAGTGGCGATGATCGTTCTAACCGTCATTGCCACTCACGACCTCGCTGAAACACGACCTAGACCTCGAGCGCCCGCGCGAGCACGGTGATCGCTTCGGCGACTTCGCGTTTGCTCACCGCGGCGTGTTCCACTGTGGACGAACCGTGGAACGTGCCAGGGAACAGATGCAGCTCGGTGGTGACGCCGGACGCGAGGAGAGCCTGGGCGTAGGCGATGCCTTCGTCACGCAACGGGTCGAACTCCATCACGGAAACGTAGGCGGGCGGCAGGCCGCTCAGATCCACCGCCCTGGCGGGCGCCGCGTGGACGGGGACGTCCGCTGTGCCGCGAACCCCCTTGCCGAGATAGCAGTCCCAGCTGATCTCGGCCCTCGGCTTGTTCCACTGTGGAGTGTCGACGAACGCCCGCATGCTCGGCGTCTCCAGCCGGTCGTCCACCTCCGGCACCCCGAGATACTGGAACGCGATCGCCGGCCCGCCCCGGTCCCGGGCTAGCAGGGCGAGCGCCGCACACAATCCGCCGCCCGCGCTGATCCCGTGGATCGCGATCCGGCCGGGGTCGACACCGAGTTCGGCCGCGTTCTTCGCGACCCAGGTGAGCGCCGCGTAGCAGTCTTCGAGAGCCGCCGGGTACGGCGCTTCCGGTGCGAGCCGGTAGTCGACCGACACCACGACGACGCCGATCTCCCTCGCGAACCGCACGTTGGCCGCGTGGTCGATCTCCAGGTCGCCGATGACGAACCCGCCGCCGTGGACGTCGAAGATCGCCGCCGGGGCGCTGATCCGGTCTGGTGTGTAGATCCGCACCCGGACATCCGGGGCGCCTTCGGGGCCGGGCACGCGTTCCTCACGGATCGTGACGCCCGTTTCGTCCACCACGCCCTGCCGCTCCGCGAACACGGCCTTCAGCTGTTCCCGGGTGGCGGGCAGATCGGCGAGGTCCAGCTTGGGCAACAGCGGGACGGCCGGGGCGATTTCCGGGTCGTACGCATAGGTCATCGGTCGCACTCCTGACTCGGCGGGAGGATGAAGACCGATTCTGGCCGCCTCGGCCGCGGGGATTCACCCGCCACGCGTCGCGGAAGCGGGCTCTTTCGTCCACCGAACGTGCGTCTCACCGAGATCCTCGGTCGGGACGCGGTGCGTTTCGCGCGCGGTGAGCGCGGCCGCGGCGCTGAGCAGGCAGACGGCGGCGGTGAAGACGGCGACGCCGAGCCAGTCGTCCTTCCCCGAACCGATCGCGGCGACCACGCTCGGGGCGAACCCGGCGATGGCGAAGCCGATCTGCGTGCCGATCGCCATCCCCGAGAGGCGGACCTTCGCGCTGAACATCTCGCCGTAGAACGACGGCCACACCCCGTTGACGGCACTGTAGGCGACACCGAACAGCAGGATGCCGAGGGCGAAGATCAGCGGGTACGAACCGTCCGAAATGGACCACAGGTACGGGAAGATCAGCACCGCGCAAGCGAGACAGCCCGCGATGAACACCGGTTTGCGGCCGATCCGGTCGGAAAGCCCGGCCAGCAAAGGGATCGCGAGCAGCGCGGCGACGTTGGCCAGAACACCCACCCACAGGATCGGCCCGCGCTCCAGCCCGACCGTGTTGACCGCGTAGCTCAGCGCGTAGACGGTGAAGATCGTGCTGACCGAGGCGATGGTGGCCGCGACGACGACGCGGAGCACGTCCTTCCAGTGCGTCCGGAACAGCACGGCGACGGGCAGTTTGGCGACGTCGGACCGGTTCTGCTGGAACACCGGGGTCTCGTCGATCTTGCGGCGGATCACGAAGCCGACCACCACCACGACGGCGCTGCACCAGAACGGGATCCGCCAGCCCCAGGTGAGCAGCTGCTCCTGGGGGAGCGCGGCGATCGGCAGGAACACCGCGGTGGCGAGGATCTGGCCGGCCTGGGTGCCGCTGAGGGTGAAGCTCGTGTAGTAGCCGCGCCGGTGTGACGGCGCGTGCTCCAGCGACATCGAGTTGGCGCCCGCCTGCTCCCCGGCGGCCGAAAGCCCTTGCAGGAGGCGAAGTATCACCAGCAGGACCGGCGCGAGCACCCCGACTGAGGCGTACGTCGGCAGGCAGCCGACCAGGAACGTCGTGACGCCCATCAGCACCAGCGTGAATACCAGGACCTTCTTGCGGCCCAGCCGGTCGCCGACGTGCCCGAGCACGAACGCGCCGACCGGGCGGGCGAGGTAGCCGACGCCGAAGGTCGCCAGCGCCAGCAGTGTTCCGGTGGCGGGGGAGGACGCGGGGAAGAAGACCTTGTTGAACACCAGTGCGGCGGCGGTTCCGTAGATGAAGAAGTCGTAGTACTCCAAGGCGCTGCCGATCCAGGCGGCCAACGCCGCCTTACGGGGCATGCCTTGCGTGACAGGGGAGGGAGAGGCCACGTCGACGCTCCAAGGTGCGATCCAGCAATGTACGATCTAGTTAGTTAATACAGCCTGCGAGACGGTGCCCGGGTTGTCAAGAGCCGGGATTTCAGGCCGTCAGGTAGTCGATCACCAGATCGCCCAGCATCAGGCGATAGTGATCGCGGCGCGCGGGATCGAGCATGTCGCGGCCGAAGATCGCGGAGAAGGTGTGCCGGTTCGCGAGGCGGAACACGCAGAACGAGCTGATCACCATGTGCACGTCGAGCGCGTCGACGTCGTCGCGGAATCGGCCGGCTTCGCGGCCGCGGTCGAGGATGCGGGTGAGCACGTCCAGTGCCGGGTTCGCCATGCCGGACAGGGCTTCCGAGCGGGCGATGTGCTCGCCGTGGTGGATGTTCTCGATGCTCACGAGGCGGATGAAGTCCGGGTTCGCCTCGTGGTGGTCGAAGGTGAGCTCGGCGAGCTGGCGGATCGCGTCCTCGGGTTCGAGATGGTCGACGTCGAGGTCCTGTTCGAGGGCGCGGATGGTCGCGTACGCCCGTTCGAGGGCGGCGACGTAGAGCTGTTCCTTGCCGCCGAAGTAGTAATAGATCATCCGCTTGGTGGTGCTCGTGCGGGCGGCGATCTCGTCCACCCTGGCGCCGGCGTAACCCTTGTCGGCGAATTCCCTGGTGGCCACCGCGAGGATTTCGGCGCGGGTGCGTTCCTTGTCGCGCTGGCGCTCGACCTCGGACGACGGTGCGGCCACCTGACTCCCTCCGAACCGCTGGTGGAGGCCCCACTCTAGCGCAGCCCTTCTCGTGCCGGCCGGTCCGCGCTACAGTGAACTCACTAGTTCGTACATTAACGGAGGATCTTGGTGACCAGCTACCTCATCGGCCTGGTCGGTACCGGTATCGGGCCGTCGCTGAGCCCGGCCCTGCACGAACGGGAGGCCGACGAGCTCGGGCTGCGCTATCTCTACCGGCGGCTCGACCTCGACGTGCTGAGGCTGCCGATCGGTGAGGTGCTGGCCGCCGCGCGGATCGCGGGCTTCGACGGTCTCAACATCACCCATCCGGTGAAACAACAGGTGCTGCCGTACCTCGACGAGGTCGCGCCGGACGCTGCGGCACTCGGCGCGGTGAACACGGTGGTGTTCCGCGAAGGGCTCGCCACCGGCCACAACACGGACGCGACCGGTTTCGCCCGCAACCTCATCCGGGGCCTGCCGGACGCCGAGATGGACACGGTCGTCCTCCTCGGCGCGGGCGGAGCGGGCGCGGCGGTGGCCCATGCTTTGCTCTCCCTGGGAGCCGGGCGGCTGATCGTCCACGACGTCGACGCCGCGCGTGCCGGCACCCTGGTCGCCGCGCTGCGACGGCGGTTCGGCACCGACCGGGCCCTGACGGGTTCCCTCGACGACGTCCGGGTGGCCGACGGCCTCGTCCACGCCACGCCGACCGGGATGGCCGCGTATCCGGGATCGCCCGTTCCCGCCGAGTCGCTGCGCCCGGGGATGTGGGTGGCCGACATCGTCTACCGCCCGTTGGAGACCGCGTTGCTCAAGCAGGCGCGGGAGCGGGGCTGCCGGACGCTACACGGCGGCGGGATGGTGGTCTTCCAGGCGGCGGACTCGTTCCGCCTGTTCACCGGAGCGGAGCCGGACGCGGACCGCATGCTCCGGCATTTCGAAGCGCTGGAAGGGAAACCCGCCCATGCCCGGTGACACCGCCATCGCGACCGTCTGCCTTTCCGGCACGCTCGAGGACAAGCTCGCCGCGGCCGCCGCGGCCGGCTTCCACGGCGTCGAGATCTTCGAGAACGACCTGATCGCGTCTCGGCGGACGCCGTCGGAGATCCGGCGGCTGTGCGCCGACCTCGGCCTCACGATAGATCTCTACCAGCCGTTCCGCGATTTCGAGGCGGTGCCACCGGACGTGCTCCGCGCGAACCTCCGCCGGGCGCGGCGGAAGTTCGACCTCATGGCCGAACTCGGGGCGGACACCGTCCTGGTGTGTTCGTCGGTCTCGCCCGACGCCGTCGACGACGACGATCTCGCCGCCGAGCAGCTGCACGAGCTGGCTTCGCTGGCCGCGTCGCGCGGAATCCGCGTCGCTTACGAGGCACTCGCGTGGGGCCGGTTCGTGAACACCTACGAGCACGCGTGGCGCATCGTGCGGCGAGCCGGCCATCCGGCGCTGGGAGTCTGCCTCGACAGCTTCCACATCCTTTCGCGCCGCAGCGATCCCCGCGCGATCCGGACGATCCCCGGCGAGAAGATCTTCTTCCTGCAACTGGCCGACGCGCCGCTGCTGGACATGGACGTGCTGCACTGGAGCAGGCATCACCGGCTCTTCCCCGGGCAGGGCGCGTTCGACCTGGCCACCTTCACCGGGCATGTCCTGGCGGCTGGATATCGAGGGCCGCTTTCGCTTGAGGTGTTCAACGACGTCTTCCGGCAGGCGGATCCTCGGCCGGCTGCCGTCGACGCCATGCGATCGCTGGTGGCTCTGCGCGAATCCGTTGGCGCCCTTGCGGTTCCCGAGGCGCCCCGGCTGGATGGGCACGCCTTCGCGGAGCTCGCGGTTCCGGGCACCGTGCTCGCGGAGCTCGGTTTCACGCACGTCGGAACGCATCGCTCGAAACCGGTCCACTTGTGGCAACAGGGATCCGCGCGGCTGCTGGTGAACGCAGCCGCCGCCGAGGGCACGATCAGCGCGCTCGGCCTGACCAGCGCGAACCCGGCCGGATCGGCGCGGCGCGCGGAGGACCTGCTCGCGCCGGTGCTGCCCCGCGCGCACGGCCCGGACGAGGCGGACCTGTCCGCCGTCGCCGCCCCGGACGGGACCGAGATCTTCTTCTGTGGCAACGAAGAATGGCTTCGTGACTTCGTTCCCACCGGAGCGGTCCCGGCCGGGATGGGGATCACCGGCATCGACCATGTCGCCCTGACCCAGCCTTTCGACCACTTCGACGAGGCGACACTGTTCTATCGTTCGGTGCTCGGCCTGGAGCCCGAGCCGGTGTCCGAATTCGCGGCGCCGTTCGGGCTCGTGCGCAGCCGGGCGGTCGGGAACCGGGACGTCCGCCTGACCTTGGACAGTGCCCTGGTGCGGCGAGGGGAGTGGGCGCCGGGAGTGCCTTCACCTCAGCACATCGCCCTCGCGTGCGATGACGCGATCGCCGTCGCGAGGGCCATGCGGGAGGCGGGTGCGCCACTGCTTTCGATCCCCGGCAACTATTACGACGACCTCGACGCGCGGTTCGATCTGCCGTTTTCGGCCGCCCTGCGGGAGAATTCGGTGCTGTACGACCGGGACTCGTCCGGCGAGTTCCTGCACTTCTGCACCGAACTGGTCGGCTCGCGGGTGTTCTTCGAGGTCGTGCAACGGATCGGCGGGTATGGCGGGTACGGGGTCGTGAACACGCCGGTGTACATGACCGCGCATCGGGAACGGCGGCTCAGTCTCGCGCGCTGAGCCTGCCGAGACGGATCGCCGAAACGAGGAAGAACACCCCGCCGAGGAAGGCGTATCCGGCCAGGTTCAGCAGCGTGGCGTCCGGTTGGGCGGCCTGCAGGACGAAGGAGGTCCCGGCGAGGGCCGAGATGGCCCCGCTGGCGATCATCGCCCACTGGCCGCCCAGTTCGCGGCGGCCGATGCCGACGGCGAGCTGGACGAGACCCGACACGATCGCCCAGGCGCCCCAAACGCGCAGCACCGCCGGGATCCCTGAAGCGGCGGCGAATGCGAGGCCGATGCCGGCGATCGTGCTGATCGCGATGTTCACGTACAGGCCCGGAGCGGGCTTCGTGTCCTGTGCTGAGCGAAGGTCGATGACGGCGGCGGCGACGTCGAACAGCGGGTACAGCACGAGCAGGGCGATGCTGACCGGTCCGAGCTTCGACGCACTCGTGAACAGCAGGCCGGCCCACACGAGTGCGAAGCCGAAACGAGCGAAGTACAGACGCCGCAGGGTGGGCGCGAGGATGGCGGTACGGCTGCTCACAGAAGCTCCAATGAAGGTGAGGAGAACGTTCGGTCTACTTGGACTCTGGCAGTCGGGCGCGGTGCGGTCAAGACCGAACGTTCTATCCCGTAAGCTGGCCGTAATGTCTCAACGTCAAGCGTCCGAAGCGCGCACCAGGCTGCTCACCACGGCGACCAGGCTCTTCTACGCGGAGGGCATTCACTCCGTGGGCATCGACCGGATCGTGGCCGAGGCGAAGGTGACCCGGGCGACCCTGTACCGGCATTTCCCGGGCAAGGACGACCTGATCGTCTACTACCTGCAGGAAGCCGATCAGGCGATCCGCGCCCAGATCGACGCCATCGTCGCCAAGGGGGCGTCGGCGCCCGACACCCTGCGCGCGATCGCCGGGAACATCGCGGACGGCATCCGGTCACCCGGTTTCCGCGGCTGCGCTTTCCTCAACGCCGCGTCGGAGTACCCGGATCCGGCGCATCCCGTGCATCAAGCCGTCCTCGCCCACCGTGCGTGGTTCGCGCGGGTGATCACCGAGGTGCTGGCCCCTGTGGGGAGCGCTCCGGCCGAACTCGCGGCCCGGCGCTTCGTCCTGCTCCGGGACGGCGCGATGGCCACCGGCTGCCTTTCCGACCCCGCGCCGATCTGTGAAACCTTCCTCGCGGGAGTCGAAGACCTGCTGTCTCGTGAGTGGTAAGGACGGTTAGAACCGTCCTTACCACTCACGAGATGAGGCTCGCGGAACACTGATCCTCAGAATCCGATGGGCAAACCCGCGTAGTTCTCCGCCAGCCCAGCCCGTCCCGCCTCGCTCCGCGCCAGCCACTGCAACTGCGAAAGCTGCAACTGCCGGTCGAACGGGTCGCCGGATTGGTGCAGCATCGTGGTCATCCACCATGAGAAGTGCGTACACCGCCAGACCCGGCGCAGCGCGGTGTCGGAGTAGGCGTCGGCGAGGGCGAAGTCCTTGTCCCGCACCAAAGCGGCCAGTGCGGGGGCGAGGAGGGCGACGTCGGCGACGGCGAGGTTGAGCCCCTTCGCACCGGTGGGCGGCACGATATGGGCGGCGTCGCCGGCGAGGAACAGGCGGCCGTGCCGCATGGGCTGCTGCACGAAACTGCGCATGGGCAGCACGCTCTTGTCGGTGATCGGCCCCGGCGTGAGGGTCCAGCCGTGCTGGCCGTGGCCGAGCCTGGCCGCGAGCGCTGCCCAGATCCGGTCGTCGGACCAGTCACCGATTTCGGTGCCGTTGGGCACCTGGAGATAGAGCCTGCTGACGGTCGCCGAGCGCATCGAATGCATGGCGAAACCGTCGGGATGCCAGGCGTAGATGAGCTCGTCGGTCGACGGGGCGACGTCGGCGAGCACCCCGAGCCACGAGTACGGGTAGGTACGTTCCCAAGTCTGCTTCGCGGCGTCGGGGATCGCGGTGCGGCAAGGTCCGAAGGAGCCGTCGCAGCCGACGACGACGTCGGCGTCCAGCCGCTGTGGTGCGCCGTCCGCGTCGGTGAAAGTGACGTAGGGCCGCTCGGTCTCGATGTCGTGCACGGCGGTATCGGTGACTTCGTAGTGGATCTGCTGCCCGGCCGCCGCTCGAGCCTTGCCCAGATCCTTCGTCACCTCGGTCTGGCCGTACACGGTGACGCTTCGGCCAACCAGGTCCACGAAGTCGAGATGGTGCCGTTCTTCGGGCCATTGCAGGTAGATACCGCGGTGCTCGTCGCCTTCGCGGTCGAGCCGCTCGCCGAGTCCGGTCTCGCGAAGGAGGTCCACTGTGGACTGTTCGAGGATGCCCGCACGGATCCGCGCTTCGACGTACTCGCGCGAGCGGGTCTCGACGATCACCGATTCGACCCCTGCCAGGTCGAGCAGATGCGACAGGAGCAGTCCGGCCGGGCCGGCGCCGACGATGGCGACTGGGGTACGCATGACCGGAGTCTGGTCGCCCGGCGGCCGGACCGCTAGCGGTCGCTTCCACTCAGTGAAACCGGCAGGCTCCGGCCGATACCGGCGGCCGCGACCTGGAGCGCGGAGATCAGCCGGGCCCGGCCCCGGCTCAGATCGGGAACGACCAGGCCGAGCGCCGCGACGACGTCGCCGCCCGACGGCCGGATCGGGACGGCGACCGAGCAGGCGCCCCGGCTCATCTCCTCGACGGTCTGCGCGTAGCCCTCTCGCCGGACACGGCGCAACTGTTCGCGCAGGCGGCCGGGCTGCGTGATGGTGTACGGCGTCACGCGGGTCAGCGAGGCGAGCACTCGCCGCTGAACGTCTTCCGGTGCCCAGGCCAGCAGGACCTTCCCGATTCCGGTGGCGTGCAACGGCAGGCGTCCGCCGATCCGGCTGACCACCGGTACGGACGCGTTCCCGGAGAGCCGGTCGAGGTAGAGCACCTGGTCGCCGTCACGTTCGCCGAGATGCACCGTGGCGCCGGTCGCGCCATAGAGATCCTGGAGGAAGGGCGCGGCGACCTGCCGCAGTTCGAACTGGACGGGCGCGAGGAGCCCGAGGTCCCACAGTCGCCTGCCGACGGCGTACCGATCTTCGCGTCGCTCCAGTGCGCCCAGGCCCACGAGTTCGCGGGCGAGCCGGTGCGCGGTGGGCAGCGGCAGGCCGGCCCGCTGCGAGAGTTCGGTCAGCGAAAGCTCACGATGGTCGACGTCGAAGGCGCCGAGCAGCGCGAACGCCCGCGACGTGACGCTGGCGCCGGGTGTCGACAGGTTCCCGGACATCCGCCCATCTTCTCACTGAGTGGAAGTCAGGACGAGCCCGAGCCACAGCCCGCCGACGGCGAGCACGATGGACGCGGGGACGGTGAGCAGCCCGAGCCGGGTGAACTCGCCCAGCTCCGGCCGGGTGTCGTGGCGGTGCAGGATCCGCCGCCACAACAACGTCGCCAGCGAGCCGACGTAGGTGAGGTTCGGCCCGAGGTTGACCCCGATCAGCACGGCCAGCACCACCGGTGTCCCGCCGGCGGCGGCGAGCGGCAGCAGCACCAGCACGGCGGGCAGGTTGTTGATCAGGTTGGCGAGGACGGCCGCCACCGCGGCGGCGCCGAGCAGCGCGGGGAAAGAGGTGGAGGTCGGCACCAGGTGGCTCAGCGCCTCGTCCAGTCCGTTGTCGACGACGGCGCGGACCACGATCGCCAGCGCGAGTACGAAAGCGACGAAGGGGATGCTCGCCGACCGCACGATCGCTGCGGGCGAGGTCCGCCGCCGCACGAGGGCACGGCAAGCGAGGACCGCGGCGCCCGCGAACGCGGCCCACGCGGGGCTGACGTCCAGCAGCGACGTGACCACGAAGCCGGCCAGCGTCAGGCCGAGGACGACGAGGACGAACGCCGGGACCTTTCCGGCCGGGACCGCTTTCCCACCCCGCGGCCGGGCCGCCAGGTCGGCGGCGAAGAACCGGCGGAACACCAGGTATTCGGTGAGCACCGCCGCGAGCCAGGGCAACGTCATCAGCGCGGTGAACCGCAGGAACGAGATGCCGGTCGCGGCGACGGCCAGCAGATTGGTCAGATTGGACACCGGCAGCAGTAGCGAGGCCGAGTTCGCCAGATGCGTGCAGGCGTAGGCGTGCGGTTTGGCCCGCGCGCCCATCCGCGCGGCGGTGGCGAACACGACCGGGGTCAGCAGCACGACGGTGGCGTCCAGGCTGAGCACCACGGTGACCGCCGCGGCGACGACGAACACCGCGGGCAGCAGCCGTCGCGGCCGTCCCCGGCTGAACCGCGCCATGAGCGTCCCGGCCGCCTGGAACAGCCCCTCGTCGTCGCACAGTTTGGCCAGGACGAGCACCGCGGCGAGGAAGCCGGCGACCGGGGCGAGCCGGGTCACTTCGTCGAGGGCGTCGGGGAACGAGATCGCTCCGGTCACCAGGACGATCGCCGCGGCGGGGACGGCGGCGACCGCCTCCGGGAGACCGCGTGGCCGGATCACCGCGAAGGCCAGGACGACCAGCAAGAGCGCGATGGACACCATCTCGCCGGGAATGCCTGTCAGGGCGAACCTCCTCCGGATGAAGCCGACGTCGGCAATCTAGGCTGGGCCTGGTGCGAGAGACGAACTGGGCGGGAAATCAGACCTTCTCCGCGGAGCGGATCCTCCGGCCACGCACGATCGGGGAGGTGCAGGAGGTCGTCGCCGGGGCGAGCGCGGTCAAGGCGCTCGGCAGCAGGCACTGTTTCAACGACATCGCGGACAGTCCGAATGGTGTCCTGCTCGATCTGTCCGCGCTCGACGTGGAAGCCGGCCTCGACACGGAGTCGGCGACGGTCACGGTGCCCGCGGCGGCCCGCTACGGCGACCTCGCCGTCCAGGTGCACGCCGCCGGGTTCGCGCTGGCCAACCTCGCCTCACTGCCGCACTGCACGGTGGCGGGCACCGTCGCGACGGCGACCCACGGCTCCGGCCGGCGCAACCAGAGCCTGGCGTCGGCGGTGTCCGGTTTGGAGCTGGTGACCGCCGACGGCGAGTTGAAGACGTTCTCCCGGCACGACGGCGTGGTCGTCGGCCTCGGCGCGCTGGGGGTGGTGACCCGGCTGACCCTCGACCTGGTGCCGTCGTTCGACCTCCGGCAGGACGTCTTCGACGGCCTGGCGTGGGAATCGGTGTACGAGCACTTCGACGAGATCCAGGACGCCGGATACAGCGTCAGCCTGTTCACGAACTGGGCCCGCGACGAGGTCGACCAGGTCTGGGTCAAAGGACCGGGACAGCCGGGCGGGGACTTCTTCGGCGCGACGGCGGCGGACGGGCCACGGCATCCGGCCCACGCGGCGGGTATCCCGGCGGACAACTGCACGCGGCAGCTCGGCGTCACCGGACCGTGGCACGAACGGATCCCGCATTTCCGGCTGGATTTCACGCCCAGCATCGGGAACGAACTCCAGACCGAGTACTTCGTGCCCATCCGGCACGCCGTCGCGGCGATGGAGGCGATGCGCGAACTCGGGCACCGGCTGGCACCCGTCCTGCTCACTTCGGAGATCCGCACGGTCGCGGGGGACGACCTGTGGCTCAGCCCGTTCCACGGAGGCGACCGGCTGGCGCTGCACTTCACCTGGCTGCCGGACGAGCAGGCCGTCCGCGAGCTGCTGCCCGTGATGGAGGAACGGCTCGCCCCGTTCGATGTCCGGCCGCACTGGGGAAAGCTCTTCCACCGCGCGGCGGAGTACCCGAAGCTGGCCGATTTCCGGGCGCTCGCCGACGAACTGGACCCGGACGGCAAGTTCCGGAACCCGTTCGCCCGGCGGCACGTGTTCGGGGAGAGCTAGTCCGATTGCGACCATGCCGCGACGGGCAGGGAGAGGTACACGCCGACGTCGTCGATCCCGGTCGCGGACTCGATACTCTTGCGCAGCAGGTCCACCCGCTCCTGGCGGTTGTCCGCCCGGCTCGGGAACCACTTCGACCGGACCTCGACCAGGAGGTCGAGCCCGAAGCGGTCGAACGGTCCCGGTGCGCGGAAACGCAGTTCCACGTCGCCCGGCTGGAGGTCGCCGTCGTAGGGCTCCTCGGGACACTCCACGGCGACGGACACGAGGTGCGGCAGAACCGAGCCGAGCTCACGCAGCTTGGCTTCGGGAAGATGTGGCGCGTAGGTGATTTCCACGAGAGGCACGGCACAAGCCTAAGGGCGGGCGAAACTGCTATCGTGGCGGCAGTTGCTTGCTCGCGCGGGAAGATCCCCGGCTGCTGCACTGGAGCCGCACGTTTCTTCCGAGGAGCCTTCATGTCTCTTCCCCTCGCCCGTCGTATGGACGGCGTCACCAGTTCTCCTGTGCGCGACCTGCTCGCGCTCACCGCCCGCCCGGGCGTGATCTCGTTCGCCGGTGGCATGCCCGCGCCGGAACTGTTCGATGTGTACGGCCTTCGCGCCGCCTTCGACCGGGCGCTCGCCGACGAGTCCGCGTTGCAGTATTCGCCCACCGAAGGGAATCCGCGGCTGCGCGAGCTGCTCGCGCGGCGCCTGTCCGGTCGTGGGCTCGCGACCACTGTGGACGAACTGCTGATCACCACGGGTTCACAGCAGGGCCTGCAACTGCTGAGTACCGCGTTGCTCGATCCCGGAGCCACCGTGCTGGTCGAGGAACCGGTGTACCTGTCGGCGCTGCAATGCTTCCAGCTCGCCGGGGCGCGCGTCGTGCCCGTCCCCGGCGACGCGGAGGGGATCGACCCGGCCGCGCTGGACGAGATCGCGGCCAGGGAAGGGCCTGCCTTGCTGTACCTCGTCCCGACGTTCTCGAATCCTTCCGGGCGCACGATCGGCCCGGAGCGGCGCCGCGCGCTCGCGGAAGTGATCGCGCGCCACGGGTTCTGGCTTGTCGAAGACGATCCGTACCACGAGCTGCGGTATCGCGGCGAACGCGAGGAACCGCTGTCGGCCCGTCCGGAACTCGCCGGGCGCACGATCTATCTCGGCAGCTTCTCGAAGGTGATCGCCCCGGGGATGCGGCTCGGCTGGTTCCGCGCGCCCGCGGACCTCCTGCGCCGCGTCACGATCCTCAAGCAGGCGACCGATCTGCACAGTTCGACCGTCGACCAGGCGGCCGCGGCCGAGTATCTGGCCGTCGCGGATCTCGAGGCACACGTGCGGAAGCTGTGCGCGACGTACCGCGTGCGCCGTGACGCGATGCTGGCCGAACTGCCCGCTATCACCCCGCCGGGGACGACGTGGACCGATCCGGACGGCGGGATGTTCGTCTGGGTCACGCTTCCCGGCGGCGCGGACACGGACCGGTTGCTTCCCGAGGCGCTGCGGCAGGACGTCGCTTTCGTGCCCGGCTCGGCGTTCCAGGTGGGGGAGCCGGATCGGTCGGCGTTGCGGCTGTCGTTCGCGACGCACGCGCCGGAGACGATCGCCGAGGGTTTGCGGCGGCTGGGCAAAGCCCTGTCGCAGTGAGGTAAGCGTCGTCCGGGTCTCGTACCCCGGCTCGGGCGCGTTTGGGGCGATTCGGGTTGGAGCCAACCGTGTCTCGGAGGACGACACGCGTGTCCAGATGGACGACACGTGTGATCAGGCGGACGACACACGTGATCAGATGGACGACACGCGGCGGACCGGCCGCGGGCGTGTGCCGTCCGTCCGGTCACGTGTGCCGTCCCGCTGATCACGTGTGCCGTCCGGCCAGTCACGCGTGTCGTCCATCCGGTCACGCGAGGCGTCGGCCACTCAAAGAAGCTGCCGCGCCCATTCGGTGATCACGGCGGCCGTCTTCGCCGGCTGGTCCTCTGCCGTGTACGCGTAACTGTCGGGAATGGTCTTCAACGGTGCGTCCAGTCGTTCGGCGAACCGCTGGGCGTTGGCGAGCGGGAACACGCGATCCTCGGCGGCCCAGGCCAGCAGGATCGGTTTGCCGAACCCGGCCGCGAGGTTGGCGGCCGCCTCGCGGCTGTACCGCGCCGACACGCTGCCGATGGCCTTGCGGCCGTCGTGGCGGATCGCCGGATCGGTCAGGACCGGGCCGATGTAGCTTTCCATGGCCCGTGCGTCGACGGGGTACTTGGCAAGCCACCCATAGGTGTTGCGCCAGCGCCAGGTGCGGCGGATCCGCAACGCCTGATAGAGCGCCCGGTAGGTCGCGGGATGGGCGGCGGTCGCCTTGAGGATCCCGAAACCGCCGGGCTCGGGCGGCCAAGAGCATTCCGGGGTTTCGCAGCTGTTGAGGACCAGGCGCGCGATGCGGTCGGGATACGTCGTGGCGGCGATCTGGCTGTAGGCGCCACCGGAGTCGTTGCCGATCAGTGTGACGTCGGTCAGGTCGAGCGCGTCGAGGAACTGCGCGATCACGGCGGCCATCCCGGGCGGGGTCAGGTCGGCGTCGCGGCGCATCGGCGTCAGATGGGCGCCGAGCGGCCAATCCGGTGTGACACAACGGAAAGCGGGGGAGAGCAGCGGGACGAGCGCGCGCCAGAGGTTCGCGTTCACCAGGTAGCCGTGGACGAACACGAGTGTCGGCCCGGTCCCGCTCTCGTGGTAGCGCACGGTTCCCGAGGGGAGTTCGGCCTCCTTCACGGCGCCGAGCCGGGGATCCCGCCAGCCGGAGCCCGCCCAGTTCGTCATGCCCGCCGCCTTTCGCCCGAGAGTTCTTGTAACCGTTGCAAGAACTGTAGCGTGGTTCTTGCAACGGTTACAAGAACCGCTAGGCTCCCAGGGTGGACCCGCGCAAGGAACGGACGATCGCCGCGCTGCTGCGTGCCGCGGACGAGGTCTTCCGGGAACGTCCGGCCGACGACGTCACGGTCGAGGAGATCGCCGAGCGGGCGAAGGTCTCGGTCGGCTCCCTCTACAACCACTTCGGCTCGAAGGCGGGCCTGCACGCGGCGGTGGTGGAGCGCGCGCTCCAGGCGGATCGCGAGTACATGGACCGCGCCTACGTCCCCGGTCGCAAGCCGATCGAGCAGATCTACGCCGCGGCCGACGAGTACCTGGCGTTCTATCTGGCCAACCCCGACTACTTCCGGATGCTTGCGTTCCCCCGCGAACCCGGCGGTTACGCGGCGGGGCACGAACTCGCGGAACGGCTCGCCCGGTCGGTCGCCGAGCAGAATGCGCGGCTCGTGCGCGCCGTGCGTGAAGGGGTGGAGGCCGGCGAATTGCGGGACGTCGACCCCGAAGAGACCGCGACCGTGCTGTGGGCGGCGTGGAACGGGATCATCAGCCTCGGCTGGCGTCCGGACGCCTTGAGCCGCGACGAAGATCAGCTGCGCGACCTGCTCGCCGCGGCGACCGATATCGCGGCGAACGGCTTGCTGAAGCGCTAGTCGGCCTGCGGGTCCCAGGTCAGCAGCCGGACCTTGCTGACGGTCTGGACGTGCCGTCGCATCGCGTTCGCGGCCGCCTTCGGGTCGCCGTTCCGGATGGCCTCGGCGATGTTGTGATGCTGGCTCAGTGAACGCCACGGCCTGCCGGGCTGCCGCAGGGACTCGTTGCGGCTTTCCGCGATCTGCGTGTCGATCGACCGCATGAACTCGGCGAGGATGGCGTTGTTCGCGGCGGCGGTGATCGCTTCGTGGAAGCGGCGATCGCCTTCGGCGCCGTGCCCGCCGTCCTCGATCTCGGTCTTCATGTACTCCAGTGCCGCGTCGATGGCGGCGAGATCCGCGTCGGATCGTCGCGACGCGGCCAGCTCCGCGAGCTTGGTCTCCATCGCCTCGCGGGCTTCGAGTACTTCCGGAAGCCGCTTGCGGCGGGCTACCAGTTCGTCGACCGGTTCGACGTCGAGGTGATCGTTGCGCAGGTAGGTGCCCCCGCCGTGCCGGGACTCGAGCAGGCCCTGCACCTCGAGCACGACGATCGCCTGCTTGATCGACGCGCGGCTGACCCCGAGCCGCTCGGCGAGGTCGCGCTCGCTGGGGAGCTTGTCGCCCGCGTGCAGGCCGGACTCCTCGACGTGCGCCTTGATCCGCTCGACGACCTGCTCGTAGAGCTTCGCCCGGTTCAACCGGCTCAACGCCTCCGGCACTCGGTCCCCTCCCATGACTGGACAAGTGGCTTAGCCAATTTACCACTCATCCCCTTGACAGGTGGTCGGCGTCACAGGGAAAGTGGCTCAGCCACTAGTCCACTCGGCCACTCGCCAGGGGGCTCCCGCCGTCAAGGAGGACGGTCATGTCCGCCCAGCTGATCTCGATCCTCGTTCTCGTGGTGATCTTCGCCCTCGCCACGACCCGCTCGATCAACATGGGGGCGCTCGCCTTCGCCGGCGCGTTCCTCGTCGGCACCCTCGCCGGTGGTCTGGACACCGACGGCATCTTCGCCGGCTTCCCCGGCGACATCTTCGTGGTGCTGGTGGGCGTGACCTATCTGTTCGCCATCGCCAGGGCCAACGGCACCACCGACTGGCTGGTCGCCGCGGCCGTGCGCCTGGTCGGCGGCCGGATCGCGCTCATCCCGTGGGTGATGTTCGTGGTCACCGGCGCGCTGACCGCGATCGGCGCGGTGAGCCCGGCGGCCTGCGCGATCGTCGCGCCGATCGCGCTCGGTTTCGCCGCCCGCTACAAGATCAGCCCGCTGCTCATGGGCGCGATGGTGGTGCACGGCGCGCAGGGCGGTGGGTTTTCGCCGATCAGCGTCTACGGCTCGATCGTCAACGGCATCGTCGAGCGCAACCACATCGCGGGCAGCCCCGTGGTGCTGTTCCTCGCGAGCCTCGGCATGAACCTCGCCATCGCGGGTGTCCTGTTCGTCGTCCTCGGCGGGACCAAACTGCGTCGCCGCCAGCTCGTGACGGCGGGCGTCGGCGGCGCGGAGACCGAGGAGGAACCGCTGCCGCACGAACAGCGGATTCCCTTGGACGGCCCCAAGATCGTGACGCTGACCGGGCTGGTCGCGCTCGTGGTCGGCACCCTCGTGTTCGACCTCGACCCTGGCCTGACCGCCATCACCGTCGCCGTCCTGCTGAGCGTCGCGTGGCCCAAGACCAGCCGCTCCGCCGTCTCCGAGATCACCTGGCCGACCGTGCTGCTGATCTGCGGCGTGCTGACCTACGTGGCGGTGCTGAAGGAGATCGGCACCATCGACTACGTCGGCAATGCGGTCACCACCGTCGGGATCCCACTGCTCGCGGCGCTTCTGCTCTGCTACATCGGCGGTGTCGTGTCCGCCTTCGCGTCTTCGGTCGGGCTGATGGGCGCGCTCATCCCGCTCGCCGTGCCGTTCTTGGCGCAGGGCACGATCGGGCCGGTCGGCATGATCGCCGCCCTCGCGGTCTCGGCGACGATGGTGGACGTCAGTCCTTTCTCCACCAACGGCGCGCTCGTCCTCGCCAACGCGAAGGACGTCGACCGCGACAAGTTCTTCAAACAACTTCTGGTCTACGGGGCGCTCGTGGTGGCCGTCGTGCCGCTGGTCGCCTGGCTCGTGTTCGTCGTGCCCAACTGGGGCTGAGGAGGAGATCCATGCTGTCCGGACTGACTGCCGGGAACGACCGCGTCGCCCTGCGGTTCGGCGACGAATCCCTGACCTACGGCGAACTCGCGTGCGTCACGGGACCGCTCGCCGCCAGGCTGGCCGGGCGCCCGCGCGTCGCGGTGTGGGCGACACCGACCCTGCGCACCTGTGTCGCGATCGTCGCCGCGCTGACCGCCGGCGTCCCCGTGGTGCCGATCAACCCGAAGGCCGGATCACGCGAACTGGCGCATATCGTCGCCGACAGCGTGCCGGACCTGGTGCTGGCCGCACCCGACGCGGAGCTGCCGCCGGAACTCGACGTGCTACCGCGGGTCCCGATCGAGCTGGACACCTCGGGCACACCTTGGCAAGGCGAGGAACCGGATCCGGAGAGCCCGGCGTTCGTCATCTACACCTCGGGCACCACCGGACCACCGAAGGGCGTCCTCCTCCCGCGCCGGGCGGTGGCGTCGAATCTCGACGCGCTCGCCGAGATCTGGGACTGGACCGGCGCCGACGTCCTCGTGCACGCACTTCCGCTCTTCCACGTGCACGGCCTGATCCTGGGCGTGGTCGGCCCACTGCGCCGGGGCGGTTCGCTGCATCACCTCGGCCGGTTCTCGACCGAAGCGGCCGCGAAGGAACTCGCCGGTGCGGGCACGATGCTCTTCGGTGTCCCGACGATGTACCACCGGCTCGCCGCCGATTGTGAGGCCGACCCCGCGCTGGCCGCCGGAGTGGGTGCGGCGCGGCTGCTGGTCTCGGGTTCGGCTGCCTTGCCCGCGACTGACCACGAGCGGATCACCGCCGCGACCGGGCAACGGGTCGTCGAACGCTATGGCATGACCGAAACGCTGATGAACTGCGGAGTCCGTGCCACGGGGGACCGGCGGCCCGGTGCGGTCGGCCCGCCGGTGCCCGGCGTCGAACTGCGGCTGGTCGACGACGCGGGAGAACCGCTCTCCGGCGAGTCCGTCGGCGAGATCGAGGTCCGCGGCCCGAACCTGTTCCTCGGCTATCTGAACCGGCCGGACGCCACGGAAGCCGCGTTGCGCGACGGCTGGTTCAAGACCGGCGACATGGCGATGCGCGATCCGGACGGTTACGTGCGGATCGTGGGCCGTCGGGCCACCGATCTGATCAAGAGCGGCGGCTACAAGATCGGCGCGGGCGAGATCGAGAACGCGCTCCTGGAACATCCGGGGGTCGCGGAGGCGGCCGTTACCGGTGAGCCGGACGAAGACCTCGGCGAGCGCATCGTGGCCTGGATCGTCCCCGCCGGGGACAAGCCGTCGCCGGGCGAACTCGCCGACCACGTCGCCGGACTGCTGTCCCCGCACAAGCGGCCGCGGGTCGTGCACTACCTGGAAGCGTTGCCCCGAAACGAGATGGGCAAGGTCCTCAAGCGGGCTCTCCATGACTGACCCACTGGGCTGGGACGGTTACGCCGCTTCCCTGGCACGCGCCAGGGAACGCACGGGCACGGACGAGTCGGTGGTCTGGGAACGCACGAAGATCGGCGGCCACGAGGTCGTGGTGATCCGCTTCGAATTCGGCTTCCTCGGCGGTTCGGTCGGGACCGGCACCGGCGCGCTCATCGAGCGGGCGCTCGATGAGGCGCGCTCGCACCGGCTGCCCGTCGTCTCGCTGCTGTCCACGGGCGGGACCCGGATGCAGGAGGGCGTTCCCGCGCTGCGGCAACTGCAGCGGATCGCGCGCGGTCTGGCACTGCTGCGTGAAGAGCGGCTGCCGCACATCACCGTCGCGCGGCACCCCACCACCGGCGGGGTGTGGGCGTCTCTCGGCGCCGACGCCGACGTCGTGCTCGCCGTCCCCGGCGCTCAAGTGGGGTTCGCCGGACGCCGGGTGCGGCCGGAGTCGTACGCCGACGATCCCGCGTACACGGCGGAAAACCAGTACACGGCCGGATATGTCGACGAACTCGTGGCCGAGGACGCGATCGCCGACCGGCTGGAGGTCTGGCTCGGGCTCCTGACCGGTGCTTCCCGGAACCGCCCGGCGGATCTGCCCCGCGCGCTCGGCGCCCTCGACTCCGCGACCGACGGCTGGCAAGCCGTCCTGCGCGCGCGGTCGGCGGACCGGCCCCGCGCGGACGCTTACCTCGACGACTACTTCGACACCCGCGTCACGCTCCGGGGCGGCGCCGGCGACGGAATCTTTTGCGGGTTCGGAAACCGGGGCGGGCGGCCGATCGCTTTCGCGGCGCAGACCGGGATCGCCACCACGCCCGGCGGTTTCCGCGCGGCGACCCGGCTGATCCGCCTCGCCGGCAGGCTGGGTCTGCCGGTGCTGACCCTCGTCGACACGCCGGGCGCGGCCGCCGATCCGGCCGCGGAGACGGCCGGGGCGGGGAACGCCATCGCCGGACTGTTCGGCGCGATCGCGGCGGCGGAGGTGCCGATCACGACCCTCGTCATCGGGGAAGGAGGTTCGGGCGGCGCGCTGGCCCTCTGCTCGGCGGACCGGATCTGGCTCACCCCGGACGCCTGTTTCTCCGTCATCGCCCCGGAACTGGCGGCCGGGATCCTCAAACGGGATCCTGAAGACATCCCCGCCCTCGCCGACGCGCTGAAGCCTCGTCCCGAAGATCTGCTCGCCCTCGGTGTCATCGACGGCATCGCGGGACCGGAACCGGTCACCTTCCTGAGATAAGGGGTTCGACATGTTCAAGCGGATGTCCGTCGCGGTGCTCGCCGCGGTCACGCTCGGTCTCCTGGTCACGCCGCCGGGCCATGCCGCAGGGGCCGCCCGCTACGTCGCCATGGGCAGTTCCTTCGCCGCGGGGCCGGGAATCCCGCCGCAGCAGCCCGGAACCCCTGCGGCGTGCGGACGTTCGACGAAGAACTACGCGACTCTCGTGGCCGCGGAACGCGGATTCGCCCTCACCGACGTCACCTGCAGCGGTGCGACCACGGCGAACATCCTCACCTCGGGGCAGGCCGGGCAGCCGCCGCAGATCGAGGCCGTCACCCGGGACACCCGGCTCGTGACGGTCACCATCGGCGGCAACGACGTCGGCTACGTCGGGAGCTTGTTCACCTACGGCTGCCAGAACACCGGCGGCACGAACTGCGGCCAGGTCGACCAGAACGCCGTCCGCACGGCGCTGACCACGGTGCACGAGAAGATCGGCGCCGTCATCGCGGAGGTCCACCGGCGCGCGCCGCGGGCGCGGGTGCTGGTCGTCGACTACCTGACGATCGTGCCGCGCACCGCGCCCGCCTGCGACGGCGTTCCGCTCACCCCGGAGCAGCTGGTCTTCGAACGCGAGGTCGCGGACCGGCTCGCGACGGCGACCCGGCGGGCGGCCCGCGCCGAACGGGCCACCCTGGTCCCGGCGGCCGCGATCAGCTCGGACCACGACGCCTGTGCCGCCGTCCCGTGGATGGAGCGGTACGCGGCCGCGCCGGGACGCGTGCCGTACCACCCGAACGAGGCCGGGATGGCGGCCGTCGCGGATCTGGTCACGGAACGGCTGCGCGCCTGAGGGTGCCGGGGGCGCGGTGGGGCTATCCGACCGTGCCGCGAAAGCCACTTTCGGGACATCGAACGTCGCGAAAGTGGCTTTCGCGACACCCGGCCCGCCGCTTGGCCTTACTTACCGACAGCCGCGCGGAAAGTGCGGCGGTAGCTGTCCGGCGGCACCCCGACCGTGCGGTTGAAGTGCCGCCGCAGCGTGGCGGCGGTGCCCATCCCGGTGGCCTCCGCGATCAGGTCGACGCTGTCGTCGGTCCGCTCCAGCAGTTCCTGCGCGCGGCGGATGCGCTGGGTCAGCAGCCAGCGCAGCGGGGTCGTCCCGGTCGCCGACCGGAAGTGCCGCGCCAGATTGCGTGAACTCATGTTCGCGTGCCGGGCGAGGTCTTCGACGGTCAGCGGCCGGTCGAGCCGTTCGGTGACCCAGGGGAGCAGGCCGCCGAGCGGATGGTCGTCCTGGTCGGGCACCGGGGCGGTGACGAACTGGGCCTGCCCGCCCGCGCGGTGCGGCGGGACGACGAGGCGGCGGGCGATGGTGTTCGCGACCGCCGAACCGTGGTCGGACCGGACCAGATGCAGGCACAGGTCCATCGCGGCGGCCTTGCCCGCCGAGGTGAGCACACTGCCGTTGTCGACGTAGAGGACGTCCGGATCGACCTCCACCGAGGGAAACCGGTCGGCGAGGACGTCGGTGTGCGCCCAGTGCGTCGTCGCCCGGCGGCCGTCGAGCAGCCCGGCGGCCGCCAGCACGAACGCGCCCGTGCACAGGGACGCCACCCGCGCGCCCGCTTCGTGGGCGGCGCGCACGGCCTCGACCAGATCCGGCGGCGGATCGACGTCGACGTCGGCCCAGCCGGGGACGATGACGGTGCCGGCGCGCGTCAAATCGTCGAGCCCGTGGTCCGGTTCGAGCAGGAACCGCCCGACCTTCACCGCTTTAGAGCCGTAGACACCGAATTCGTACAGGCCCGTGTCGAAGACCTCATGGGCGATGGACAGCTCGAACTGCAGCATCCCGTCCGTGGAGGTGAGGGCGACCGTACTCATGTCCGAAAGTGTACGCATGATGGCGTTCCGGACACTGTCGATCGGCCGGATCAGCCGACAGGATGGTCCACAGTGGATCGACCGAGGGCAGGAGAAACCATGGGTACGTACGACGTCGCGGTGTTCGGGGCCTACGGGCACACCGGGCGGTTCGTGGTGGCGGAGTTGCGCGAACGCGGATTCGGCGTGCTGGCCGTGGGACGCGACGAGACGAAGCTGCGCGGCCTGCCTTGGCCCGATCTCGACGTCCGGCAGGCGTCGGTCGACGACCCGGCTTCGCTCGACCGAGCGTTCGCGGGTGCGGACGCGGTGATCAACGCCGCCGGGCCGTTCGCCGACACCGCCGCTCCGGTGATCGAAGCGGCCCTGCGGGCGGGCATCCCGTACCTCGACGTGGCCGCGGAGCTCGAAGCGAACATCGACACCTTCGCTCAGTTCGGCGAACGCGCCGCGGGAGCGACGGTGATCCCTGCGATGGCGTTCTTCGGCGGTCTCGGTGATCTGATGGTCACCGCCGCGATGGGGGACTGGACGTCCGCCGACGAAGCGCACGTCGCCTACGGGCTGAGCAGCTGGCATCCGACGGAAGGAACTCGCGCGGCGGGCAAGGTCTCGCGGGAGCGGCGCGACGGAAAGCGGATCCGCTTCGCGCGCGGCCGGATCGAACACCGTGAGGACGCGCTGCCGGAGCTGGACTGGGACTTCCCCGCGCCGCTCGGGACCCGCGCCGTGCTCGGCGAGTTCACGATGGCCGACGTCATCACCGTCCCCAGTCACCTCGACATTCCCGAAGTGACCACCTACATGACCGTGAACGCGGCCCGCGAGGTCGTGACACCCGAGACCCCCGCGCCTCCCGCCGACGGCCCGTCGGCACAGGAGTTCGTGGTCGACGTCGTGGTGCGAGCCGGCGGCGAAGAGCGGCGGATCGTCGCGCGGGGGCAGGACATCTACGCGATCACCGCACCGCTGGTCGTGGAGGCCGTCCAGCGCGTGCTCGACGGCCGGACCAAGGCGACCGGGGTCGTCTCGGCGGGCGAGGTCTTCGACGCGGCCGACTTCCTGGCGGCACTGGCGCCGCGGATCACCGTCACCGGGTGACACCTTCCCGCCAGCCCGGATGCGGCAGCCGCACGGGCGGTGCTTCCCCGGGCCGGTACTCGAAATGCCACCACTCGTTGTCGTAGATCCGGTAGAGCGCGAAGCGGGCTCCGTGGTCCTCCAGCCACTGCGCGCCTTCGCGCGGCCGGACGTCCAGCGCGGTACCGCCGACGTGCGCGGAATCCTGCGGCGGCAGGACACGCTTGCCGCCGCGGGCGGTCTCGGCGAGGTACAGCCGATGCTGCTCGGCGGCGTCCCGATGCCCCGAGGTGACGCCGAGGAGCGTGCGGTGCCGCCAGAACGCCTCGGTCCTGGCGGCGGTGAACGCGGCGAGCGTCCCGGTGGTGAGCCCGGCGAGGTTTTCGGCCGGGAACCGCAGTGACAGCGCCCAGCCGCAGGCGATCCGCCGGGCCTGGCCGGGGCGCCGCAGCCACGCCGGGATCAGCAGCAGTACCGCGAGGACGCGGGTGATCGCCGCGAGCACGAGTTCTTTCATGCCGTCGACATTCGCCGACGCCTGTGCGGACCCGATCGCGGCGACGTGCGCGGACGCCGACGAAAATGTCACCGTTCCGCACGGAGCACGTCGTGACGCAACGATGACATTACGTGGACGTTCCGCGGAAACGGGACGGGCACCATGGCGTGTCATGGACGAGCGGATTCCGTCCGGCGCTGCGATAGTCGTCGGCATGCCCAGGGTGCTGCTCATCGAGGACGACCAAGCCGTGCGTGACGGGCTCAGCATGGCGCTGGGCGGCCGTGGCCACGCGGTCGACGCGGTGGCCACCGGCGAGGAAGGCCTCGCCCGGCTCGCGTCCCGGCCGCCGGACATCGTCGTGCTGGACCTGATGCTGCCCGGACTGGACGGTTTCGAGGTCTGCCGCCGGATCCGGGCGGCGGGGGATCTCCCGATCATCATGCTCACGGCGCGCAACGAGGACATCGACGTGGTGGCCGGGCTCGCCGCCGGCGCGGACGACTACGTGGTCAAACCCGCCAGGGCCCAGGTGCTGGAGGCACGGATCCGCGCGGTGCTGCGCCGCAGCGGGCAACCCGCGCCGTCGCTGCCCACGCCCGCCGAGATCGAGCGGCATGGCGACCTCGGCATCGACCGTGCCGGGCTGACCGTGACCAAGGGGGACAAGCCCGTCGCCCTCGCCCCGACCGAACTGAGGCTCCTGCTCGAACTCACCCAGGTCCCTGGCCGGGTGCTCAGCCGTCAGTACCTGCTGGAAAGCGTGTGGGAGCACGGATACTTCGGCGACTCGCGCGTCGTCGACGCCTGCGTGCAGCGGCTGCGGGCGAAGATCGAGGACGACTCGTCCGCGCCGGTGTACGTGCAGACGGTCCGCGGGTTCGGCTACCGCTTCGGGCCACTGTGAAGCTCGGTGGCCTGCGCACCCGGCTGCTCCTGGCGTTCAGCCTGCTGGTCGTGATCACCGCGGCGACGGTCGCCGGCGGCGCCTACGTCCAGTCCCGCACCGTGATCCTCCAGCAGGCGCAGGACGCCACGGCCCGCGTCCTGGTCGACAAGGCCACCGCGCTGTTTCCGCTCGGCCCGCTTCCGCCGGGCGACGGGACGCTGAGCCGGATCAGCGGCGAACTGTCCGACCGTGACCTGAGTTCCCTGGTCCTGTACGAGGACAAGGCGAGCGGCAGCGAGCAGATGCGGGCGCTGATCTCGCCCGAGCTTCGCGAGCGGGTCCGGTCGGGAAACGTCGCCTGGCAACGAGTCGACTCCCGGGGCGCACCGATGCTGGTGGTGGGCACCAGGTTCACCGTCGTGCTTCCCGGTGGGCAGCAACGGGATTCGGGTATCGAGGCCTACGTCGCGCGCAGCATGGCGCCGGAGGCGAAGAGCATCGACGAACTCGCCACCCGGGCCTGGCTGATCGGCGGGGTGGCGTTGGTCTTCGCGATCGGGCTGGCGCTGCTGGCCGCCCGCGGTGTGCTGCGGCCGGTGCGGGAACTGGGCGACGCGGCGCGGCGGCTGGGGAAGGGTGATCTGCGGGCGCGGATCAGCGTCCGTGGTTCGGACGAGCTGGCCGGGGTGGCGCGGACCTTCAACGAGACGGCCGAAGCGCTGGAGCGGCACGTCGGCGAGCTGGAGCGGATGGAATCCGACGCGCGGCGGTTCGTCGCCGACGTCTCCCACGAACTGCGCACCCCGCTCGCCGCGATGACCGCGGTCGCGGACGTGCTGGAGCAGGAGGCGTCGAAGCTGCCGGGGGACGCCGGTCGCGCGGCGAAGATGAGCATCGAGGAGACGCACAACCTGACGCGGCTGGTGAACGACCTCATCGAGGTCTCCCGCTTCGACGCCGGGGCGGCCGCGCTGGCGCCGGAGGAGGTCGACGTCGCCGAGGTGATCACGGCGAGCCTGCGCATCCGGGGCTGGACGGGCGAGGTGGAGAAAGACCTGCCCGCCGGGATCTTCGCCGAGTGGGATCCGAGGCGGGTGGACGTCATCGTGGCGAATCTGGTCGGGAACGCGTTGCGGCACGGGGAAAAGCCGGTCTCGCTCCGGCTTTCCGAAGCGGGGGAGCTGATCACGCTGGAGGTCTCGGATCGCGGGCCCGGGCTGGCGCCCGAGGTGCTCCCGCACGTGTTCGACCGGTTCTACAAGGCGGATTCGGCCAGGGCGAGGTCCGGCGGCAGCGGACTCGGACTGGCTATCGCCTGGGAGAACGCCCGGCTGCACGGCGGTGACCTGAGCGCGGCCAACGGCGTCGACGGCGGCGCGGTGTTCACGCTTCGCCTGCCGCGCTTGGGAGTGACGGCATGAGGAAGAGCTGGTTTTCGGTACTCCTGATCGTCGCCGTGGTCGCGGGCTGCGGCGTCCGGCCCAGCGCCGTGATCTCCGGGGCGCCCGCGCCGTCGGGGCCCGCCAACGGCGCGGTGCTCTACTTCCTGTCCGGCGGGCAACCGGTCCGTGTGTTGCGCCCGCTGGCACAGGAACTGCCGCCGGCGAGCCCCGTCGATCTGCTCGCCGCCGGACCGGACGAGAGCGAGCGGGAACGGCAGTACTCCACGGAAGTCCCGCCCGGCACAGCGGTCCTGGACCAGACGCCCGCGCCGAACGGGGTCACGGTGACCCTCTCGGTCGGCGTCGCCGGGTTGTCGGCGCGGGCGGTGGACCAGATCGTGTGCACCGCGCGGGATTCGCTCGGCGGGAGCGCGCAGATCACGTTGCGGGGTGAGGGAACCGTGCGTGGTCCGCTGTCGTGTCCCTTGCCCGGCTAGTGGGTCACGGGCAGCACACATGTTTGGCACGTACCACGGCATTTTTACGGCCACCGCTCACCCCGGAAGTGTCCCGGATCACCGGTGTCGGTCCCTCGCTTTGTCCGGATCCACCCGCTAGCTTAGGCAAGGCTAAGCAAATGAGACGGGGGGTGGTTGTGGCGTGGAAGGGATCGAGGGCAAGGTCGCACTCGTCACCGGAGGCGCGCGCGGGATCGGGGCGGCCGTCGTGGACGGGCTCGCCCGGGCGGGTGCGATCGTGGCGTCGGTGGACCTGGCCAAAAGCGCTTCCAGGGATGGAGTGACGTCGTTCGTCGCGGACGTCGGGGATCCCGTCGCCGTCACGCGGGTCGTCGATGAGGTCGAACGCGAACTCGGGCCGATCGGGATCGGCGCGTCCGTCGCGGGTGTACTGAAGCCGGGGTCCGTCTGCGACACGAGCGACGAAGACTGGGCGGCGACCTTCGCGGTCAACTCCACCGGTGTCTTCACCGTGCTCCGCGAGATCTCCCGCCGGATGGTGCCCCGCCGGAGCGGAGTGCTGGTGACGGTCGGGTCGAACGCGGCCGGAGTGCCACGCGGCGGGATGGCCGCGTATGCCGCGTCGAAGGCGGCCGCGACGATGCTGACCCGCTGTCTCGGGCTCGAACTCGCCGGTTCCGGCATCCGCTGCAACATCGTCTCTCCCGGCTCGACCGACACCGATATGCAACGTCTACTGTGGACGGACGAGAACGGCGCGGACCGTGTCATCGAGGGAAATCCGGAGCAATACCGGGTCGGCATACCACTGGGCCGGATAGCCGAGCCCGCCGATATCGCCGACGCCGTCCTGTTTTTGGCCTCCGATCGCGCGCGGCATATCACGATGCAGAACCTGTACGTCGACGGCGGCGCCACGCTCCGCGCGTGATCTCGATGACGCAACGAAGACTTTTCGGGTCCGTACGATTAGGTTAGGCTAACCAAAAGTCGTAGTCGGCGCTTGCGTACTGGGGTGTCACCAGCGCCTGTTCGGTCAGTAGTATTCGCGAAAGGGAATCCAGTCGTGTCCTCACCTGCACCGGCCCGGCCAAGGCCGGTCCACCAGGCGGCCGATCTGCTGGCGGCGTACCTGCCGGGATCGTTCTACTACTCGTCCGCTCGCGGATCGCTTCTCGCCGACGGTGTGTACTCCCCGGTCCACGCGGTGCCGGGCAAACGCGCCCGTGCCGCCGCCGAAGTCCTCGACGCCGCCCTCGTGGCGGGAGTGACCGAGCCCGTGGTGGCCGGGGCCATCGGCTTCCGGCCCGACGCGCCGAGCAGCCTGGTGGTGCCCGCCGTGGTGCGCCGGGCCGGACCACCGATGGCGAGTGGTCCGGTCGACCCGCTCGGCGGCGGGGACTGGTCGGTGTCGCCGCGGCCCGCGCCGGAGGTCTACACCACCGCCGTCGCCAAGGCGCTGGACGAGATCCGCGACGGTGATCTGCGCAAGATCGTGCTGGCCCGCTGCCTCGACGTCACCGGTGGCGACCCCATCGCCGTGCCACGGCTGCTGGCCCGGCTCGTCCACGCGGACCCGGCGGCCCACGCGTTCGCGGTCGACGTCAGCGCGCCGGGGGACCCCGCGCCGCGCACCCTGATCGGCGCGAGCCCGGAGCTGCTGGTTTCCCGTCGTGGCCGGGTCGTGACGGCCAACCCGCTGGCGGGATCGCGGAAGAGGGTGGCCGACGACGCCGAAAACGCCCGCCGGATCGAGGATCTGCTGGCGTCCGAAAAGGACCGTGCCGAACACGCCCACGTCGCCGCGCAGGTGGCCGAAGTGCTGGGCCGGTTCTGCGACGACCTCGACGTCCCTGCCGAGCCCGAGGTGATCGGCACCCCCACGATGTGGCACCTGTCGACCAGGATCAGCGGACGGCTCGCCGACCCGGGCGACGCCGGTTCGTCCGCGCTCGGGCTGGCGGAAGCTCTGCATCCGACACCCGCCGTCTGCGGCGTCCCGACCGCGCTCGCCCGTGACACCATCGCCGCGCTCGAACCCGAGGATCGCGGCTATTACGCGGGTCTCGTCGGCTGGACCGACCAGGACGGGGACGGCGAATGGGTCGTCACCATCCGCTGCGCCGAGGTCCGCGACCGCACCGTGCGGCTGTTCGCCGGCGCCGGCGTGGTGGCGGGCTCCGATCCGGCGGCCGAACTCGCCGAGACCGGCGCGAAGTTCGGCACCATGCTGCGGGCGCTCGGCCTGGAGGGAGCGGCATGAACCTCGATCACGTGCCATGGCCACCCGAAACCGCCGCGCGCTACCGGGCTTCCGGATACTGGCGCGGCCAGACCTTCGGCAAGCTGCTGACCAGCCTCGCCGAGGCGTACGCCGAGCGTCCCGCCGTGATCGGCGAGAACGCCCGCTGGACCTTCGCCGAACTCGACGAGCGGGCGCATCGGCTCGCCGCCGGATTCGCCGGCGCCGGGATCCAGGCCGGTGACCGGGTCGTCGTGCAACTGCCGAACGTGCCGGAGTTCGCGTCCGTCGTGTTCGGACTGTGGCGGGCCGGTGCGCTGCCGGTGTTTGCGCTGCCGGCGCACCGCGCGAGCGAACTGCGGCACTTCGCCGAGCAGAGCGAGGCCGCGGCGATCCTGACCGTCGGCGAACACGAACGATTCGACCACGCGGCCATGGCCCGCGCGGTCGCTGCCGAAATCCCTTCGGTACGGAACGTCTTCGTCGTCGGCACGGAGGAGTTCGCCGTGCTCGAAGCGGCGACTCCGCGTGCCCTGCCGGATCCGGATCCCGCCGGGGTCGCGTTCCTCCAGCTGTCCGGCGGCAGCACCGGACTGCCGAAGCTGATCCCGCGCACCCATGACGACTACCTCTACAGCGTCCGGGAAAGCGCCAGGATCTGCGGCCTGCGCCCGGAAAGCGTGTACCTGGCCGCGTTGCCGGTGGCGCACAACTTCCCGCTCAGCTCACCGGGTCTCCTCGGGGCGCTGCACGCGGGCGGGGCCACGGTGTTCGCGCCGCGTCCCGACGCCGACACCGCGTTCCGGCTGATCGAGGCCGAAGGCGTGACGATCACCGGGCTCGTGCCGCCCCTGGCCGCCGCATGGGCGCAGGCGGCCGCGCGGACCACCCGCGATCTGTCCTCTTTGGACGTCCTGCTGGTCGGCGGCGCCAAATGCGCGCGCGAGCTGGCCGAGAAGATCGGGCCCGCGCTGGGTTGCCGTCTGCAGCAGGTGTTCGGCATGGCCGAGGGGCTGGTCTGCTACACACGGCTCGACGATCCGGACGAGTACGTCCTCGCCACGCAGGGACGACCGATCTCGCCGGACGACGAGGTCCGCGTCGTGAACCCGGACGATCCTCTGTCCACTTCGGACGACGTGGTCGCGCCGGGCGAGGTCGGCGCGCTGCTGACCCGTGGCCCGTACACGATCCGCGGCTACTACCGCGCCGTCGAGCACAACAAGACCGCGTTCACCGAGGACGGCTTCTACCGCACCGGGGATCTCGTGCGGCAGCACCCCTCGGGACACCTCGAAGTCGTCGGCCGGGCCAAGGAACAGATCAACCGCGGTGGGGAAAAGGTGGCCGCGGAAGAGGTCGAGAACCACCTGATGGCCCACCCCGGGGTGCTCGACGCCGCCGTCGTCGCGGTGCCGGATCCGTACCTGGGCGAGCGCACCTGCGCCTACGTCGTCCCCGCGGCCGGCGCCGAGCCCGCCGCGGCGGAGCTGCGCCGGTTCGTCCGCGAGCGCGGGGTCGCGGCGTTCAAGGTGCCCGATCTGGTCCAGATCGTGCCGGAGTTCCCGGTGACCGGGGTCGGCAAGACCAGCAAACGCGAGCTGCGGGCGGCTTTGGCCGCCCTGGCGAAGGAGAAGTGAACGTGTCACTGCCCAAGATCGAGCCGTACGCCCTGCCGACGGAGGCCGAGCTGCCCGCCGGCCGCGTCGGCTGGAAGCCCGACCCCGCGCGCGCCGCGCTGCTGGTGCACGACGCGCAGCGGTACTTCCTCGCGCCGTACGCGGGATCCCCGATACCGGAGATGGTCGCGAACATCGCCGCGCTGGCCGACGCCGCCCGCGCCGCGGGTGTCCCGGTGTTCTACACCGCGCAGCCCGGTCACCAGGCCGCCGAGGATCGCGGACTGCTCACCGAGTTCTGGGGCGACGGTATCGGCGCGGTCATCGACGAAGACCCCGCCGCCGCCGACGTGGTGCCCGAGCTCGCCCCGAAGCCGGGGGACAAGGTCCTGACGAAGTGGCGCTACAGCGCGTTCCAGCGCAGCACGTTCACCGAGCAGCTCGCCGAAGGGGGCCGGGACCAGCTGCTGATCACCGGTGTCTACGCGCATATCGGCTGCCAGGCCACCGCGGTCGAGGCCTTCATGCGCGACATCCAGCCGTTCCTCGTCGGCGACGCGGTCGCGGACTTCTCCCGCGAGCGCCACGACCAGGCCTGCGAGTACGTCGCCCAGCGTTGCGGCGCGCTGACCACCACGGCCGCCGCGCTCGCCGCGCTGGCCCCGATCCACGCCGGAGCACGCTCATGAGCCTCACCGTCGAAAAGATCCACGCCGACGTCGCCGAGCTGCTCGGCTGCGATCCGGCCGAGCTGAAGCCGGAGACCGACCTCACCGACCTCGGTCTCGACTCGATGCGGATCATGGGTCTCGTCGAGCAGTGGCGCACCGAAGGCGCCGACACCCTGGAGTTCGCCGACCTCGCCGAACAGCCGACCCTCGGCCACTGGACCCAGGTCCTCACCGGGAGCACCGCGTGAGCCGCGCCGACCATCGCCACCGGCACCTCGAACGCATCGCCGAGGTGCGCGGGGGAGCGCACGCGGAGAAGGTCCCGTACCCGATCCGGGTCCGGCAGGCCGAGGTCGTGCGCACCGAGATGATCGGGTCCGGACTGCTGCGCGTCACCCTCGGCGGGCCGGGAACCGTGGGTTTCGAGGCGCATTCGCCCGACGAACACGTGAAGATCCTGTTCCCCGAGCTGGATCCCGAGCCGAAGCTGCCGGTCCAGGACGGCGACATGCTGCGCTGGCCGAAGCCCTCGCCGACGTCGCGCGAGTACACGGTCCGCCGGTACGACCCGGCTTCCGGGGAGCTCGACCTCGATGTCGCGCTGCACGAGGGCGGGCTCGGCTCCGGCTGGGCCGAGAAGGTCACCCCTGGCACCCCGGTGCATGTCGCGGGTCCGCCCGGTGGGCTGATCGTGCCGCACACCTACGACCGCTACCTGCTCGCCGGTGATCTCACCGCGCTGCCCGCGATCGCGCGCTGGCTCGAAGAGCTGCCGCGCACCGCCGCGGGCTGGGCATTCATCGAGGTCACCGACGCGAGCGAAGAGATCGAGCTGTCCGCGCCCGAAGACGTCGAGGTGCACTGGCTGCACCGAGGCGACGTCGCGCCGGGCGCCTCGGACATGCTCGCCCGCGCGGTCATGACGGTCGAGGTCCCCGCCGGTGAACGGCTCTACGCCTGGGTCGCCGGTGAAGCCGGGCAGATCAAGCCGCTGCGCCGCTGGCTCAAGAACGACCTCGGGCTCGGCAAGGACGACCACGACGTGACCGGCTACTGGAAACGCGGCGTCGCGGACTTCGACGACGAGCACGACCACTGATCCCCACTCATCGAAGAACGAGGAAATCCATGCGCACCACCAGAACCCGCCGTCTCGCCGGAGCGCTCGCGCTCGCTTTGACGGTCGTGACCGCGGCCACCGCCTGTGGGTCCGGCGACGCCGGGCAGGCGGACGGCGGTCCGACCCGGGTGTTCGCCGCCGACAACGGCCAGATCACCATCCCGGTCTCGCCGAAGCGGGTCATCGCCACCGGTTACGCCGTGCCCGCCCTGCTCGAAGCGGGCGCGCCGCTGGTCGGGGTCTCCAGCTGGAAGCGCGGCATCCCGCTGTTCAACGAGCAGGAGCGCAAGAAGTACGACGAGCTGGCGAAGGTCGCGGGCGAATCGGCGGCGGAGACGAACTACGAGGCGATCGCGCAGGCGGATCCGGATCTGATCGTCATCGGCGTGCCGAAGCCGGTGCTCGCCGACATCGACATCAAGCGGCTCGAAGCGATCGCGCCGGTCGTGGCCATCGGCCCGTCGGTGCCGTCGATGTGGCGTGAGCTGTCCCGCAAGCAGGCCGACGCCGCCGGTGCCACCGCCGGGTTCGACGCGCTCAAGACCGCGTACGACACCAAGGCCAAGGGGCTGGCCGAGAAGTACAAGGCCGTGCTGCCGCAGCTGAAGCTGGGTCACGTCGGTGCTTACGGCGAGGTCGCCAAGGGCAACTTCCAGCGCGAGTTCAACGGTTCCTGGGGCACCAACATCGCGCAGGACGTCGGCGCCACCTACTACGGGCAGGTCAAGGTCAAGGGCGGCGGCTCCAAGGACGTCAGCGAGTACCCGTCGATCGAAGAGCTGTCGACCGCGTTCGCCGAGGCCGACGCGATCACGTACTCGGTCGCCGCCGACGGTTCCGTGCCCGCGCCGGTCAAGTACGTCCTCGACTCGCCGCTGTGGAAGGAACTCCCCGCGGTGAAGGCGGGCAAGGTCTACCCGTTCCGCTACACCGAGGCCGCCACCTACCGGGCCGCGACGTCCACTTTGGACGCCGTCGACCAGGCGTTCGCGCCGCTGCTGAAGAAGTGACCACCACCGGGCGGTCCGCGCTGCTCGGCGCCGCACTGCTCGGGCTCGTCGTGGTCGCCGTGCTGAGCGTCGGCATCGGCGCGCACGCCATCGCCCCCGGCGAGGTCGTGCGCGCCCTGCTGGGCGACGGGAATCCGAGTGACCGGGCCGTGGTCCTGGACATCCGGATGCCGAGGGCGGTGCTGGCGATCGGCGTCGGCGCTGCGCTCGCCGTCGGCGGTGTGCTCGTGCAGGCCCTGTCCCGCAACGCCTTGGCCGAACCCGGCGTGCTCGGCGTGACCGCCGGGGCCGGGTTCGCCATCGCGGTGGGGTCCTCGTTCGGGCTCGCCGCGTCGGCGCCCGTCGAGCTGGGCCTGGCGGTGCTGGGCGCGCTCGGCGCTTCGGCGCTGGTGTACGCGGTCGGCAGCAAGTCGCCGCTGCGGCTGGTGCTCGCCGGGACCGCGTTGAGCGCCGTGCTGCTGGGGCTCACCCTCGGCCTGCGGCTGCTGTTCCCGGACACCTTCGACGTCTACCGGTTCTGGTCGGTGGGTTCCCTGGCGGGTCGTGAACAGGCGCCGACCACGGTCCCGCTGATCATCATCGGGCTGTCCCTGCTGGGGGCGTTCGCGGTGAGCCGCCAGCTGAACGCGATCGCGCTCGGCGAGACGGTCGCGCACACGCTCGGCGCGAACGTCGCGCGGGTCCGGACGATCACGCTGCTGCTGATCACGCTGATGGCGGGCGCGGCGACCGCGCTGGCCGGGCCGATCCTGTTCGTCGGGCTGATCGTGCCGCATCTGGCCCGGCGGGTGGCCGGCGCGTCGATCCCGTGGCTGATCGCGTTCGCCGCGCTGCTCGGCCCGGTCCTGATGCTGGCCGCGGACGTCGGCTCCCGGGTCCTGCTGCCGACCGGCGAGGTCCCGGTCGCGATCGTGACCGCGTTCCTCGGCGGCCCCGTGCTGATCTGGGCCGTCCGCAAATACGGGGCGGCGCCGCTATGAGCACACTCGTCCTGCGGCGCGGGAGGTTCTCCGCCCGGATCGAACGCCGCACCCTCGTCTTCCTCGTGGCGATGTTCGTGGTCATCGCCGGCCTGACGCTGCTCGGGCTCTGCTACGGCGCGGCGTGGGCGAGTCCCGCCCGCGTGTTCGCCGCGCTCACCGGTTCCGGCGGCGGCCCCGGCGTGGTCATCCGCGAATGGCGGCTCCCACGGGTGATGGCGGGGCTGGTGTTCGGCGCCGCGCTCGGCCTGGCTGGCGCGATCTTCCAGAACATCACCCGAAACCCGCTGGGCAGCCCGGACGTGATCGGCCTCGACGCCGGCGCGTACACCGGCGCGCTGTTCGCGATCACCGTGCTTTCGGGGACGTCCACGCAACTGACCGTCGGTTCGGTGCTCGGCGGCGTGCTCACGGCGGCGATCGTGTACGCGCTGTCACTCGGCGGCGGACTTTCCGGGCTGCGGCTGATCGTCATCGGTATCGCGATCAACGCGATGCTGACCGCGCTGAACTCGTGGATCGTGCTGCGCGCCGAACTCGAGATCGCGATCGCCGCCGTCGGCTGGAACGCCGGTTCCCTCAACGGGATCGGCTGGGACGACGTGGCGATCCCGTTCGGTGTGCTCGCGGTGCTGTTCGCCGTGCTGTTCACCAGGGCGCCGGCGTTGCATCAGGCCGCGCTCGGCGGCGCGCTGGCGGTCACCACCGGCGTCCGCTGGGACCGGCTGCGGCTCGCGCTCGTGCTGATCGGGGTCGGCTGCACGGCCACGGTCACCGCCGTCGCCGGTCCGATCGCGTTCATCGCGCTGGCCGCCCCGCAGATCGGGCGGCGGCTGGCCCGCACGCCCGGTATTTCCCTGCTGCCCGCCGCCCTCACCGGCGCCGTGCTGCTGACCAGCGCCGACCTGGCCGCCCAGATGCTGCTCGCGCCGGAAGCGCTGCCGGTCGGTGTGATCAGCACCGTGATCGGCGGCGGCTACCTGATCTGGCTGCTCACCAAGGAGGTGCGGCGCACATGAGTGCCCGCTTGACCGCCCGGGACCTGACCCTGCGTTACGGCGACCGGGTCGTGTCGACCCGGCTGAGCCTCGACGTGCCCGACCGCGCGTTCACCGCCGTCGTCGGACCGAACGCGTGTGGCAAGTCGACGTTGCTGCGCGCGTTCGTCCGGCTGCTGCGCCCGTCGGACGGCGAGGTCCTGCTCGACGGCAAGGACGTCGGTTCCTTCCCCGGCAAGGGTTTGGCGCGGGAACTCGGGTTCCTGCCGCAGGATCCGGTGGCACCCGAGGACGTCCGCGTCCGGCAGCTGGTCGCGCGCGGCCGGTTCCCGCATCAGTCGCTGTTCGCGTCATGGTCCGAAGAGGACGAACGCGCGGTGATCGAGGCGATGACCGCGGCCGGGGTGGCGGGGCTGGCCGACCGGCCGGTGCAGGAACTTTCGGGCGGGCAGCGTCAGCGCGTGTGGGTGGCGCTGGTGCTGGCGCAGAAGACGCCGTACCTGCTGCTCGACGAGCCGACGTCGTTCCTCGACATCGCGCACCAGTACCAGCTGCTGAGCCTGCTGGCGCGTCTGCGCGACGAAGGCCGGACGGTGATCGCCGTCCTGCACGACATCAACCAGGCCTGCCGGTACGCCGACCATCTCGTCGCGCTGCGGGACGGCCGGATCGTCGCCGAGGGCGCGCCCGCCGACATCGTCGACGCCGAGCTGATGAAGGAGGTCTTCGATCTCCCCAGCGTCGTCGTGCCCGACCCGGTGACCGGAACCCCGATGGTGGTGCCCACATGCTGAACCTGACCGGTGCCCAGCTGGGGATCTGGACCGCCCAGCGTCTCGAACCCGACTCGCCCTACTACGTCGTCGGTGACGTGATCGAAATCGTCGGCGACGACCCCGTCGACGTCGTCGCGCTGACCGAAGCGATCCGGGCGACCGCCGAAGAGGCCGACAGCCTGCGGTTGCGGGTCTTCGAGACGCCGGACGGTCCGCGCCAGGTGGTGTCGGACGACGAGATGCCGCTGCCGGAGATCGTGGATCTGCGCGGTGAGGCCGACCCGGTGGCCGCCGCGCACACGCGGGTGGACGCCGAACGCCGCCGCGTCGCCGAGGCTTGCCGCGGCATGGTCGAGCGGCCGTTGTTCGCCCACCTCGTGCTGCGGCTGTCCGACTCGCAAGTGTGGTTCACCCAGCTCGGGCACCACCTGGTGTTCGACGGTTACACCGCGGCGATGCTCGCGCGCCGGACGGCGGCCCGCTACACCGCTTCGGTCCAGGGCAAGGAAGTTCCGCCCTCGACGTTCGCGCGGTTCGTCGATCTCGTCGAGGCCGACCAGGCCTACCGCGAGAGCGAACGGTTCGCCCAGGACCGCGAGTACTGGCGGGAGCGGTTCACGCCTTTGCCGGACCTCGACGACGCCGGAAGCGCGTCGGGTCCGCCCGAGCACACCGTGACCGCACGCGCCGTCCTGCCCGCTTCGGACGTCGCCCGGCTGCGAGAACTGGGCAAACGCGCCGGGACGACCTGGGGCGACGCGCTGATCGCCTGCTATGCCGCGTTCCTGCACCGCGTGCTCGGCTGGACCGACGTCGTGTTCGCGATGCCGTTGATGGGCCGCGAGGGGACGGCGCTGCGGACTCCGGCGATGGCGGTCAACGTGCTGCCGCTGCGGGTCGACGTGCTGCCACAGGACACGGGAACCGAGCTGACCGCACGGGTCGCGGGCGCGCTGAAGGAGATGCGGACGCACCAGCGGTATCGCGGTGAGGACCTGCCCCAGGATCTCGCGGTGCCCGGCGCGGGGGCGCTGCTGCACGGGCGGGGTATCAACCTCAAGGCGTTCGACCTGAAGCTCGACTTCGCGGGCTCGCAGGGCACGATGCGCAACGTCGCGGGCGGGCCGCCGGAAGACATGGGGCTGTCGGTGCTGCCGACCTCGGACGGCGGGCTGCTGCTCGGTTTCGAGGTCGACGCGCGGACCCACGACCAGGCCGCCGTCGACGCCAAGCTGATCGCGCTGCGCTGTCTGATCACCGCGCTGACCGAACCGGACGGCCCGGCCATCACCGCCGCCGACCTGGTCCCGGCGGGGGAGCGGGACACGCTTCTCGAAGCGTGGTCGACGCCCGCGCCTGACGCCGAACTCCTTGGCGTACCTGAACTTCTCGACCGCCTCGATCCCGAGCAGACCGCACTGGTCTTCGGTGAAGAACGGCTGACCGCGGGCGAACTCGTCACGCGGGTCCACCGCCTCGCCCGGTCCTTGCGCGCACGCGGTGTCGGAACCGACGACGTCGTCGCGCTGGCCCTGCCGCGGTCCGCGGATCTCGTCGTCGCCCTGCTGGCGGTGCTCGACGCGGGGGCCGCCTTCCTGCCGCTGGATCTCGCCCATCCCGTCGAACGGCTCCGGGAACTCGCCGCCGAGGCCGGCGCGGTGATCACGGTGAGCCACGACCCGGAAATCGTTCCCGGGCCTCAGCTGGTGCTCGGCGAGACCGATCTGTCCACACTGGACTCCTCGCCGCTGGACATTCCCCGCCATCCGGAACATCTCGCGTACGTCATCTTCACCTCCGGCTCGACCGGGCGGCCCAAGGGCGTGCTGGGCCGGGTCGGCGGACTCGCGACGCTGCTGCGCCATCATCGGGCGACCACGGTCGCCGAGACCGAACGCGCCGCGGGCAGGCGGCTGCGCGTCGCGCACACCTACTCGTTCGCCTTCGACTCGGCGCTCGACCAGCTGATGTGGCTGCTGTTCGGGCACGAACTCCACGTCTACGGCACCGACGTCGCCCGGGACGCCGACGAACTGCTGGCCGCGTTCGCCCGCGACCGGATCGACGTCGTCGACACCACGCCGTCGATGGCCGCGCCGCTCGTCGACGCCGGGCTGCTCGACGGCCCGAACCCGCCCGCACTGCTCGTCCTCGGCGGCGAGGCGACCCCGCCCGCGCTGTGGCGTCGCGTCGCAGCCTCCGATGTTCGCGCCCGCAACATGTACGGCCCGACCGAGGCCACTGTGGACGGTGCCGGATCCTGGCTGGACGACGGGGAGCCGACGATCGGCACCGCGGTGCCGGGTACGGCGGTCCGGGTGCTCGACGCCGCGCTGCGTCCGGCGCCCGCGGGGACGCCGGGTGAGCTGTACCTCGCGGGACCGCATCTCGCGCGCGGCTATCTCGGGCGCCCCGGCGCGACCGCCGAACGGTTCGTCGCCGACCCGTTCGGCGCGCCCGGCGACCGGATGTACCGCACCGGCGACCTCGCCCGCTGGGTGCCCGGCCGCGGCCTGGAGTACCTGGGCCGCCGCGACGGCCAGGTGAAGGTGCGCGGTCACCGCGTCGAACTCGGCGAGGTCGAGGCCGCGTTGGCCGCCGTTCCCGGCGTGCGTGCGGCCGCCGCCGCGGTGCGCGGGCCCCGGCTCGTCGGCTACGTCGTCGGCGAGGTCGTCCCGGACGAGGTCCGCGCGGAGCTCGCCGGGCGCGTGCCGGAGCATCTCGTGCCCGCCGCGGTCGTCGTCCTCGACACGCTTCCGTTGACCCCCAACGGGAAGATCGATCGTCCCGCGCTGCCCGCCCCACGCGCGGCGGCCGGAAGGACCGCCGCCACCGAACGCGAACGACTGCTGTGCGCCACCATCGCCGAGGTGATCGGCGTCGAAGTGGTCGCCGTCGACGACGACTTCTTCGCGCTGGGCGGCGACAGCATAACCGCGATCAGCGTCAGCAGCAGGCTGCGCGCGCACGGCCTCGACCTGCGCCCGCGTGACCTGCTCGCCCGACGCAGCTTCGAGGCGCTGGCCGCGGCGAGCGCGGAGATCGGCGCCCCGGACGCTCCGCCGGACGAGCCGGTCGGCGTGGTGCCCGCGCCGCCGATCGTCCGCGCCCTGCTCGACCCGCATCCGGACGTCGCGACGATCGCCGGATACACGCAGTGGACGGCGCTCCGGCTCGACGAGGATCTCCCGCCAGCCTTGCTGACCGAGGGCGTGCAGACGTTGTTGGACCACCACGACGTCCTCCGGCTGCAATTAGAGGACGAAATGCGGGTCCGGGAACGCGGCGCGGTGAGGGCGTCCGACGTCGTGATCGAGACGACCGGCGACCCGGCCGAGGTCGCGGCGGAACTCGCGGAGTCCCTTGACCTCCGGACCGGGGTGCTCAAGGTCGCGTTGCTGCCGGACCACCTCGTCATCGTCGTTCACCACTTGGCGATCGACGGGGTTTCGTGGCGGGTGCTCCTGCCGGATCTGCGCGCCGCGTGCGCCGGTGAGCCGCTCGAACCGGTCGGCACCTCCTGGCGGCGGCACGCGCTTCTCCTTGCCGAGCAAGGCACTTCGGGTGCCAGGCGCGGTGAACTCGAGTATTGGCGCGCCGCGCTCGACGGCCCGCGCCTCGGCCACCGTCCGCTCGACCGGACCGCCGACACGGTCGCGACGGCGCGGCGGTCGGTCACCCTCGCCACCCCGGAGCAGACCGACGCGGTGCTCACCGCGTTGCCCGCCGCCTATCGCGCCGGACCGGACGACGTGCTGCTCGCCGCGCTCGTGCTCGCCCTGCGGTCGTGGCGTGGTGCCCCGGTCGAGGCCGAAACGGTGTCCGTCGAAGGACACGGCCGGGACCACGGCGGCCTGGATCTTTCGCGCACCGTCGGCTGGTTCACCGCCGAGTATCCCTTGCGCGTTCCCGCCGGCGTAGCGGAGGCCGGAAGGCTGCTGCGAGCTGCCAAGGAGGCCAAACGCGCCGTCCCGGACAACGGCGTCGGCTTCGGCGTCCTGCGGTATCTCGACCCGCTCACCCAAGACGAACTAGCCGCCGTCCCGCCGCCGGACGTCGTCCTGAACTACCTCGGTCGCTTCGCGGCGCTGCCGGGCACCGGCTGGCGGCTGCCCGAGGAAGACCCGTTCGCGGTCACCGAACCGGACGCCAAGTCACTGGAACAAGTGCTGGCGCTGAACTGCTTCGTCCGTGAGGACGGCCGTCCCCGGCTAGCCGTCGAGTGGACCGCGGCAGGCAAGGTGCTGGCTGAAGAAGACGTTGCGGCGCTCCAAGAAGCGTGGTCACTCGCCCTCGAAGCGATGGCCGCGCACGTCACCCGGATCGGACCGGACGGCGGTGGGCTCACCCCGTCGGATCTGCCCTTGGTCGGCCTCGCCCAAGCCGATATCGACGCGCTCGAACGCCTCGGCCGCGTCGAGGACGTCCTGCCCGCGACCCCGTTGCAGACGGGGCTTTCGTTCCACACGTTGGCACGCGGTACCGAGGACACCGACGTCTACGTGGTCCAGGCCGTCACGCTGCTCAGCGGCGCGCTCGACGCGGACCGCATGCGCGACGCCGCGGAGGAGGTCCTGCGGCGGCATCCCGCGCTGCGTGTCCACCTGCACACCACCGACGCGGGCGAGGTCGTCCAGGTGGTCCCCGCCGACGTCACGCTGGACTGGCGGTTCACGCAAGTCTCACCGGAGCAGGTCGAGGCCGAGTGCCGCGCCGAACTGGCCCGGCCCTTCGATCCGGCGACCCCGCCGCTGATCCGGTTCCTGCTGCTGACCCTCGGCCCGGACGAGCACCGCCTGGTGCTCACGAATCACCACGCGTTGCTCGACGGCTGGTCGATGCCGCTCGTCGGCCGCACGCTGCTCGCCACCTACGCCGAACTCGGTGGCGGCCCGGCGGCCCCGGTCGCGCCGCCGCTTTCGGAGTACCACCGCGTGCTCGGCGAACGCGACCCGGACGCCGCGCTGGAGGCGTGGCGCGAGGCGCTGGCCGGGCTCGAAGAGGGCACGCGGCTCGCCCCGGCGAGTGTCGAGTCCACTGTGGAGCGTCCCGAACGCGTCACGGTGGAACTGGGCGGAGAGTTCAGCGAACGGCTCCGCGCCTTCGCCCGCGAACGCGGGATCACCCCGACAACGGTGTTCCAGACCGCATGGGGAGTGCTGCTCGCCAGGCTGACCGGCCGCCGCGATGTGGTCTTCGGCTGCCCGGTCTCCGGTCGCCCGGCCGACGTCCCCGGCGTCGAGCGCATGATCGGCCAGCTCGGCAGCACCATCCCGGTGCGCGTGCGCTTCGACGCCGCCGACACCGCGGCCACCGTCCTGGAGCGGGTGCACACCGAAAGCGTCCGGCTCACCGATCACCATCACGCCGGTCTGCCGGACATTCAGCGCATAGCAGGCGTCGGCGACCTGTTCGACACGATGCTGGTGATGGAGAACTTCCCGCTCTCCAGCCGCGCCCGCACCACGCTGGCCCCCGGCCTCGACCTCGTCGGCGTCGACATCACCGACGCCACGCACTACCCGCTCACGGTGATCGTGCTGCCCGGCGACGAGTTCACCGTCGGCCTCGGCTACCAGCCCCAGGCGTTCACCCGCGAGGAGGCCGAGGCCTACGGCCGCTGGCTGCGCGCGGTGCTGCACGAGATCGTCGCCGATCCGGCGCGGCCGGTCTCCCGGCTGCGCGCGCTCGACGCCGAGGAAGAACGCGCGATGCTGCGCCTCGGCGAGGGACCCGAACCCAAACGCGAACGCGGCGGCATGCTGGAGGAGTTCGGCCGCTGGGTCCGGGAGACCCCGGACGCCGAAGCCGTCGTGTGCCGGGACCGGAGCCTGACCTACGCCGAACTGGACCGCCGCGCCAACCGGCTCGCGAACACCCTGATCGACGCCGGGGTGAAACCACAGGACCCGGTCGCGGTCCTGCTGCGCCGCGACGTCGACCTCGTGGTCGCGTTGTTCGGTGTCGTCAAGGCGGGCGCCGTGCACGTGCCGATGGACCCGGACTACCCGGCCGACCGGCTCGCGTACATGCTGGACGACATCGCGCCCGCCGCCGTGGTGTCCACTTCGGACGTAGATGGCCTACCGGTGATCGACCCGGCATCACTGTCCACTGAGGACACAGATCCGGGCGTGTCCTTGTGTGCGGACGCGATCGCGTACGTCATCTACACCTCCGGCACGACGGGCAAGCCGAAGGGTGTGGCGGTACCGCATCGCGGCGTCCCGAGCCTGATCGCGTTGCAGGAGGACATCGTCGGGATCGGGACCGCCGAACGGTACCTGCATTTCGCCTCGACGAGTTTCGACGTCGCGTTCTGGCAGTTCATGCTGCCGCTGCTGTCCGGTGGCACGTCGGTGATCGCGCCCGAGGAGGTGCGGACCTCCGGCGACGACCTGCTGGCCTACGCCGCCGAACACCGCGTCACCGGGCTCAACCTGCTGCCGTCGTTCCTGTCCGCGATGCCTGACGACGCGACCGTCGACCCGGACGTGTTCTTCGTCGTCGGCGCCGAACGGCTCGACCCGGAACTGGCGCGGCGCTGGGGAAACCGGCGGGCGTTGTTCAACGCCTACGGGCCGACCGAGGTCACCATCAACTCGGTCACCTGGCACTACGACCCGGCCGACCCCGGACCGCTCCCGATCGGCCGCCCGGACCCGGAGGTCCGCGCGTACGTGCTCGACGGCGGGCTGCTCCCGGTCGGGACGAACGTCACCGGCGAGCTGTACCTGGCCGGGCCGAAGCTCGCCCAGGGATACGTCGGCCGCGCCGCGCTGACCGCGGAACGGTTCGTCGCCGACCCGTTCGGGCCGCCGGGGGAGCGCATGTACCGCACCGGCGACCTGGTCCGCTGGCGCCCGGACGGGCAGATCGTCTTCCTCGGCCGCGCCGACCACCAGGTCAAACTGCGCGGCTTCCGGATCGAACTCGGTGAGATCGAGACCGCGCTGACCGCGCACGACGACGTGCGCGCCGCCGCGGTGATCGTCCGTGAAGACCGCCTGGTCTCCTATGTAGTCCCCGTGGACGGAGCCGAACCCGACCCGGCCGCGCTGCGCGAGTACCTCGCCGCCGAACTGCCCGCGTACATGGTGCCGACCGCGTTCGTGCCCTTGGACCGGCTTCCGCTCGGACCGAGCGGCAAGCTGGACCGCGCCGCGCTGCCCGCGCCGGAAGCCCGCTCCGACGGCGGACGGGAACCCGCCACCCCGGCGGAAGCCGTGCTGCTGCGGGTGGTCCGCGAGCTGCTCGGTCCCGATGTCGGCCTGGACGACGGCTTCCTGGACGCGGGCGGCGACAGCATCGCCTCGCTGCGGGTGGTTTCCCGTGCCCGCCGTGAAGGGCTGCACCTGACCGCGCGTGACGTCCTCGAAGGCGGCACGGTCGCCGGGATCGCAGCGCGCTGTGGTGAGCCTGAACAGGCGGAGGAAGCCCACGCCGTCGGCGATGCCCCGCTCACGCCGATCATGCGCGATCTGGTGCGGCGCGCGGGAAAGGCGGCCGACGGGTTCTGCCAGTGGGTCGAGATCTCCGTGCCTTCGGCGGACGACGTCCCTCACTGGACGGCGGTGCTCGACGCCGTTCTCGCCCGCCACGACGTCCTGCGCGCGCATCTGGTCGAGGACGCGCTTCGGGTTCCGGACGTCGGCGCCGTGACCGGTGCCGACGTGCTCACCGCCGTCCGAGTGACCGGTGAGCCGCGTGCGGTGCTGGACACCCACGTCGAGCAGATCGTCGCGCGGATGGACCCGCGCACCGGGCCGCTGGTGCGAGCGGTGTTGGTGGACGCCGGCGACCGTCCCGGACGCTTGCTGCTGGTGGCACACCACCTCGTCGCCGATGCGGTGACCTGGCGCGTCCTGCTCGACGACGTCGAACAGGCCTTCCACGGCAAGACCCTGCACCGGCGCGGGCAGTCGTTCCTGGGCTGGGCGCGATCGCTGCGCGCCGCCGCACCGCATCGAGAGGACGAAATGCGGTACTGGCACGGGATCGCCGCCGCGCCGGAGACCACGCTCGGCCGCACCAGGCTCGATCCGGCGCGCGACACCGTGGCGACCGCACGGCATCACCGGCTCGACATCGGCGAGGGCACCACCCACGCCGTGCTCACCGCACTGCCCACGGCCTACCGCACCGGCCCGGACACCGTGCTGCTGACCGCGCTCGCCCGCGCGGTCGCCGCCTGGCGCGGGACCGGCGCCGATCTGCTCGTCGCCGTCGAGAGCCACGGACGTCCGGGGCACACGCCGGACTTCACGGGCAAGGTCGATCTGGCGCAGACCGCCGGCTGGTTCACCTCCGTGCATCCGGCGCGGATCGCCCCGCCGCCCGGGCCGCTGCCGGACGCGCTGCGGGCGGTCCGTGATCACCTGCGCGCGGCGGGCGATGGCCTGGGCCACGGGATTCTCGATGTCCAGGGCCCGCGACCGGAGATCGCCTGGAACTATCTCGGCCGCTTCCCGGCGGCGCCGGTCGAGGAGACCCCGTGGCAGCGCCCGCCGGACGCCGATCCGCTCGGTTCGGGTGGTGGCGCGGAGATGCCGCTGCCGTACGCGCTGACGGTGAACGCGATGGTCCCCGACGGCGGCACGCTCGGCGTCCGCTTCACGTGGCCGTCCGCGCTGTTCACCGAAGACGAGATCGTCGTGCTGGGCGAGCACTTCCGGCGTGAGCTGGACACTTTCGCCGCCGACGTGCCGGGGCCCGGCGAGATCATGCCGCTGACCCCGTTGCAGGAGGTGATCCTGCGCGAGTCCCGGGCCGCGGAGGAGGATCCGTATCCGGTGCAGGCCGCGTTCACGCTGTCCGGTGACCTCGACGTCGAGGCGCTGCGGATGGCGGCGGACGCCTTGGTGCGACGGCAGCCGAACCTGGGCGCGGTGTTCCCGGCGTCGCATGAGGTCCAGGTGATCCCTGCCGAACCGCGGGCCGGGTTCAGCGTCCGCGGAGTGTCCGATTTGGACACAGCGCTGGACGAGGAACTCGCGGAACCGTTCGACCTGGCCCACGGTCCGCTGTGGCGGGTCACCGTGCTGCGTCATGGGCCAGGCAGGCAGACCCTCGTGCTGACCAGTCACCATCTGCTGTCCGACGGCTGGTCGGCGCCGCGCATCCTCGGTGAGTTGTTCGCGCTGTACGCGGGGAAGCCGTTGCCGGAGCCGGCGCCGCCGACCCGGTACACCCGCCTGCTCGCCGCGGCCGATCACTCAGCCGACGTCCGGGCCTGGCGCAGGGAACTCGACGGCCTGCCCGAAGGTGACCACCTGCCGCGTACCGGCGGCTCGCCCGAACCCGCACTGTTCACTGTGGACGATCAGCTGGTCGCGGAACTGACCAGACTGGGTGCGGCACGCGGGCTCACCGTCAACACCCTGCTGCAGGGTGCGTGGGCGGCCGTTCTCGCGAGCCACGCCGGACGCCACGACGTCAGCTTCGGGGTGATGACCTCGAACCGGACGTCCGATGTGGACGGTGTCGAAGACATCATCGGCCTGCTGGCCAACAGTGTCCCGGTCCGCGCCAGATTCACCGGAACGGTCACGGAGGCGCTCGCCGACCTGCAAAAGCGGCAGCAGGCGATGACCGCGCACCACCGGATGGGCCTGCCCGAACTCGCGTCACTGGCCGGCCGCGAGCGCCTGTTCGACAGTCTGCTCGTATTCGAGAACTACCCGGTGGACCCGGCGAAGCTGCGCGAACCCGCGCCCGGCCTGACCGTCACCGGGACGAGGTTCCGGGAACGCACGCATCACCCGGTGAGCGTCACCGTCGTCCCGGGCGAGCACGGGTGGGAAGGCGTTCTGTACGCGAGGGAGACCGACGCCCGGTCGCTGGCCGAGGACCTGGCGGGGTATCTCCGGAAGCTGCCGTCCTGGCTCGACGGCGACGCCGCCGGGTTCGTGGGGGACCGGTGACCGCGCGCCCGATCGACGCCGCGCTGTGGCGCACGGCCGCCGTTCTTGTGCTCGGCACGTTCATGGCGACCTTGGACAGCACGATCGTCTCGGTCGGCGTCGACACCCTCGCCGACGAGTTCGACGCGCCGGTCACCGGCGTCCAATGGGTGACGACGGCGTACCTGCTGGCCGTGGTCACGGCGGTCCCGGCGTCGGGCTGGCTCGCCGACCGGTTCGGTGGCCGTCGTGTCTGGATCACCGCTGTCGTCGTGTTCCTGCTGGCGTCCCTGCTGTGCGCGCTGGCGCCGACGCTGCCCGCGCTCATCGCCTTCCGTGTCCTGCAAGGGCTCGCGGGCGGCCTGCTCCCGCCGACCGGCCAGGCGCTCCTGGCGCGGGCGGCGGGACCGGACCGGATCGGGCGCGTGATCAGCGTCGTCGGTCTCGTACCGCTGCTGTCGCCGGTGCTCGGCCCGATGGCGAGCGGCACGATCCTCGCGGTCGCCGACTGGCCGTGGCTGTTCTACGTCAACCTCCCGGTCGGTGTGGCGGCGGTGATCCTGGCCCGGCGCTGGGTTCCGGCGAGCGACCCCGGTGGCAAGGGGGAGCGCTTCGACTTTCGGGGCGCGATGCTGCTTTCGCCGGGGCTCGCCGTCCTGGTCTTCGGGCTCACCTGGTTCGAGCAGGGAACACCGATGGCCGCCGGGATCGCCGTCGCGCTCGGCGTCGTGATGCTCGCGGCGTTCGTGCGGCACGGTCTGCGCGCCGAAGCGCCCTTGCTGGATCCACGCCTGTTCACGCGGCCGCCGTTCGGGGTCGCCGCGCTGGCTCTGGTCCTGCTCGGCGCGTCGGTGTTCGGCACGATGTTCCTGCTCCCGCTCTACCTGCAGCGCGGTCCCGGACTGTCCACTTGGGACACCGGGTTGCTGCTGGTGCCCCAAGGGATCGGCGCGGCGGCCGGTTCCGTACTGGTGAACCGCCTGGTCGACCGGATCGCGCCGCGCACCCTGGTGCTGAGCGGGATCGGGCTGGTCGCCCTCGGCACCGCGCCGTTCACCCAGCTCGGCCCGGGTCTTCCGGACTGGGTCATCGTAATTTCGTTGCTGCTGCGCGGTTTCGGTGCGGCGATGATCGGCGCGCCGGTGATGACGATCGTCTACCGCCGGGTCGAACCCGCCCGCCTGCCCCGCGCCGCCGGGGCGCTGAACCTGCTCAACACCCTCGGCGGCTCGATCGGCACCGCGGTGCTGGCCGTGGTGCTGCAGGCCCGGCTGGCCGCCCGTGGCCCGGACGTCGCCGCGGCCTTCGCCGACGCCTTCTGGTGTGTTCTCGGCCTCGCCGTCGTGGCGGTGGCCGGTGCGACGCGGCTGCCCCAGGCCGCCCCCGACAAGGAGAAAGGTCATGCGGATGCTTGACCAGCTGCCCAGCCCGGCCGAGGTGGTCACGACCGGCTTCGTCCCGGAGGAGATCACCCGGCACCGGGAAACCGTCGCCGACGTCCTCGCCCGCCGGGACTCCAGACTGCTCGTCGTCGTGGGCCCGTGTTCGGTGCATGACACCGACGGCGCGCTCGAGTACGCGCACCGGCTCGCCGAGGCGTCCCGCCGATTCGCCGACGACCTCGTCGTGGTCTTGCGCGCCTACCTGGAGAAACCGCGGACGATCGCCGGCTGGACCGGGCTGGTGCCCGATCCCACTCTGGACGGCAAGGGCGATCTCGCGTCCGGTGTCCGGATCGGACGGCGGTTCCTGGACGACGCCGCCGCGACCGGGCTGCCGCTCGCGTACGAGTTCGTCGACCCGTTCCTCGCGCCCTACTTCGCGGACACCATCAGCTGGGGCGCGATCGGCGCGCGGACCGTCGCCAGCCAGCCGCACCGGCAGCTGGCGTCGTGGCTGCCGATGCCGGTGGGCATGAAGAACTGCGTGTCCGGGCGGCTGGACACCGCCGTCGCCGCGGTCCGGGCGGCCGCGCTGCCGCACGTGTTCCCGGGCGCCGCCGCCGACGGACGCCCGCGGATCCAGCGCAGCGCCGGGAACCCGGACGCGCACCTCGTCCTGCGCGGTGGCCCGAAACCCAACCATCACGCGCACGCGGTCGCGGACGCCCTCGACGCGCTGACCGCCGCCGTCCTGCCGCACCGGCTCGTGGTCGACGCCTCGCACGGCAACAGCGGCAAGGACCACAACCGGCAGCCCGTGGTCGTCGCGGACCTGGCGGACCAGATCTCGGCGGGCAACGACGCGCTGGCCGGGGTGATGATCGAGTCGTACCTCTCCGATGGCAGGCAGGACATCGGTTCCGCGCCGCCCCGGCCAGACCTGAGCATCACCGACGCCTGCCTGGGCTGGGAGCGAACCGTCCCGCTGCTGGAGTCCCTCGCCTGCGCGAACGCCGTGCGGCGGCTGAGTAACCCGCGTAAGCGCCCCGTCCCCGAGCGTTGAGGCGCACCCTGGAGGCGAACTCACGTGATTGAAGGCGTAACTCGCGTGATCAGACACGCAACTCGCGTGATCAGACGGCGCACACCCGAGTTACGCCTCCAAACACGTGAGTTACGCCTTCAATCACGCGAGTTACGCCTTCGGGCTCATCTTCACTAGAAGCGCGGCGCGGCGGGGCTGACCTGTGGAGCGGCGGGGTGCGTTGCGAAAGCCGTCCGTGGAGCCACAAGCAGGCCGGCAAAGCTTTCGAGAGTTGTACTCCCGCTTGAAGCGCGTGAAGGCCCCCATCCCGAGGGAAGGGGGCCTTCACGCGCTACTGGCTACTTCTTCCAGATGATCGGGTCGTCCTTGTACCCGTCACCGTCGTTGAACTCGGCGCCGCCGACCTCGCCACCGTCCCTGATTGCCTGCAGCTCACAGGTCTCGTAGGTCGCGCCGGCGGTCTTGAAGTCCTTCTTCGCCGACTCGGATTGGCAGCTCGGGGTCTCGCCGGTGATGATCACGCCGGTGCTCTTGTTGTTCGGCCCGACCGCGCGCATCCGCACCGTGCTGTAGGTGAGGTCCGTGCCGCCGACGTTCTCGACCGTCATCCGGATGTACACCGGAGTCATGCCCTTGGCCTTCTCGCCGTAGGAGGCGAGGTCTTCCTTCGGGCCGAGCTCGATCGCCTTGACGGTGATCGCGATGGTGCCGGACTTGTCGTTGCCGTACTTGAACGGGACGACGGCGCGTTCGCCGACCTTGAGTTCGGTGCCGGGCGCGGTGGCGTCCGCGTTCGAGACCGGGACGGTTCCGCTGGTCGCCGGCGAGGACGCGGCAGCCGACGTCGGTGCGGGCGACGGCGCGGGAGCGGGACTGCCGCTCTCTTCCTTGCCGCCGCAGGCGGAAAGGAGCAGCACGGCGGCGCAGCCGGTGGCGGACAGGGCGATGCGGTCGAACTTCATGAATCTCCTCGGACTCCCCGCCGAATCCTGCTCCGGCGTTCTCGCCACGCACCGTAGTCGACGATGGAGTACATCAGTGTGGTCCATTCGCACCAGGAGAGGTCACGAATCGGTTACGCTTATCGGCCTAATGGGTGCGAGTTCACTTCTTCCAGGTGATCGGGTCGTCCTGATATTCGCCGTCCCTGAACGTCACGCCCCCGACGTCATCGCCGTCCTTGACGCCTTCGGTCTGGCAGGTCTCGTAGGTCGCGCCCGGCTTGGTGAACTCCGCCGGCGCCGGCTCGCCCTTGCAGGCCGGGGTGCCACTGGCCATGATCACCTTGGTGCCCTTGCCGTCCGGGTTCACGGCGCGCACCGACACCGAAGTGTCGGCGAGGTCCGTGCCACCGACGTTCTCGACGACCATCCGGACGTAGACCGGAAGGCTCCCCTCGCCCTTGTCCTTGAACTCGGCGAGATCCGCCTTGGGGCCGATCTCGACCGACTTGACGGTGATCGCGATGGTGCCCGACTTGCCCGCGTCGCTGAACGGGACGACGGCGCGTTCGCCGACCTTGAGTTCGCTGCCGGGGGCCATGGTGCCGTCGGCCCTGACGGTCTTCCCGCCCTGCCCGCCGCAGGCGGACAACAGCAGCGCGGCGGCGCAGCCGGTGGCGATCAGTGCGGTACGGGCGGACTTCATGGATCTCCTCGGACTCCCACCGGACGAACTCCGGCGTGCTCGTCACGCAACGTAGTCGCAACCGGAGGAGATCCGAGTGGTCCGTTCGCACCACAACCGATCACAAATCGCTTACGCCGATCAGCCCGTCTTGGATCGCCCGCGCGACGAGCGCGGCCTTGGTCGGAGCGTCCCTTCCCATCTGGGCGTACTTGACCCGGATCCGCTCGAGATGCGAGTTGACCGTGTTCGGCGAGATCCCCAGCCGGTGCGCGACGAAGTCCTTCGACTCGGACTGGAACCACTCGATGAGCACCTCGGTCTCGCGCGCGGAGAGGGCGGGACGCCGCTCGGAGCGGTCCCCGGCCATCGCGCCCGCCAGCGACGGCGGTGTGTACGACCGGTCGGCCGCCGCCGCGCGCACGGCTTCGAGGATGTGTTCCGCGCCTTCGGATTTGGTGATGAAGCTGAGCGCGCCCAGTTCGAGACACTGCAGGACCGTCTCGTCGTCGGCCCGCATCGAGTAGACCACGACGCGGCGGCCTGCCTCGGTGAGCCGTCGCAGATCGCCCATCGCCGGAGTCGTGCTGTTCAGGTGCAGGTCGAGGATGACGACGTCGGCCCCGGCGCCCTCGCCGATCCACGCGGCCCGCACGTCCTCGCCCTCGGCCACGACGGTCACCGGCGGTGTGCCCGACGACAGCCAGTGCACGACCCCGGCCCGTACGGCCGGATGGTCGTCGACGACCACCGCGGTCAATTCGGTCGCGAACGCCATTTCGCCTCCATCCACGATCGTTCTCCCAGTGCGTGCCATTCGACGTCGACGGCGCCCGATCCGTTCGCCGTCCGCCCGGGTTCACCGTCCGTGATCGCCGCGACGCGGATCTCGTCGTCCGCGCGCAGGACGCTGACCCTGGCCTGAGTCCGCGCGGCGGCCAGCGCGGTCATCAGCGGACCGGTCAGTTCGCGGCGGACGGAGGTGGGGACGGGCGCCGCCTCGCCGCTGACCGCCAGCGTCACCGTCAAGCCCCGTCGCTCGGCGAGATCGACGCAGGCCGAGACCTCGTGCAGCAGCGGGTCGGGGACGTCGTCGTTCTCCGCGAACAGCCGCCGTAGCTGGGTGGCGGCGAGCGCGCAACGCTGCCGGACGGCTTCGTCACGCGGGTCCAGGGTGCGGTCGGCGAGTCCGGCCAGCAGCGGCAGGGTGGCGCCGAGTTGCCCGGCGAACCGGCTCCGCTGGTCGGCCTCCCGCTGCTGGGCGAGCGCTTTGCGGTGCGCCTGCCGGTCGCGTTCGGCCGAGGCCTCGGCGGCTTCGCCCGCCCGCCGGTTGACGACCCTGATCAGCGTCAGTGTCGCGGCCTGGAAGGTGAGCACACTGAGCCCGGCGATCACCACGCTGCCGATCTCGCCGCGATCGGTGGGCACGGCGCCGAACTGCCGGACGAAGGTGAGCGTCATCTGGAGGACGAGCGCGGCCATCGCGACCGCGGGACGGTCCAGCAGCAGCACCAGCAGATGCCAGCCCGCGAGGCCGGACGCCCAGTCCGCGTCGCCGAGGAGCCGGTCCGGGGGCAGGGTCCAGATGGCGACCGCGGACGCGGCGAGGACCACGATCGACCCCGCGAGCGCGACCGGCCACGGGACCGGCTTCCAGCGCAGCACCCACCACGCCGCGACGACGAGCACGCCGGCGAGCGCGGCGAACGCGATCTTGCCGGGGGTGTCGTCCAGCCGGGTGAGGCTGAGCCCGAGCTGGATCGCCGCCGTCGCGAGCAGTACCGCGATCCGGCAGCCGCCGAGCACCCGGTCCGAGGTCTCGTTCATGCGGGCCACACCAGTTCCACCGTGGTCCCCGCGCCGGGCGCGGAGGTCACCTCGGCCCGGCCGCCCGCCGCGGCCATGCGTTCGACGAGCGAGCCACGGACACCGCGCCGCTGGGCCGGGGTCTTCGCCGGGTCGAAACCGCGGCCTTCGTCCCGGACGGTCACGCGAACGCCGTCTTCCACCGTCAGGCTGGCCTCGCCGACACCGGCGTGGCGATCGACGTTCACCAGCGCCTCACGCACGGCGCGGACCATCGCGAGCGCCGCGGACGCCGGGATCGGCGCGATCGGAGACCAGCGCGTCTCGACCTTCACCGGGCTCTGCGCGAGCACGCCGCGCAACGACGTTTCGAGATCGACCACGCTGCCGGGACCGGATTCGCCGGTGAGGATCGCGAGATCGCGGCGAGCGTATCCGGCGACCTCGGACGGCTCGGTCGTTTCACCGCGCTGGGCCACCGTGAGAAAGGTGGCCGCGGCCGTGTCGTGGAGGACGGCCAGATACTCGCGTTCCTGCAGCCGTCGTTGCACGGCAACGGATTCCTCGCGGGTCAGCCGGGCCTGGCGCTCGCGCAGATCGTCGATCCGGCGGGTCGTCCGCGACAGCAGGAGGAAGGCGAACCGGGCGAGGGTGGCCTCGATCAGCACGCGCACCACCACCCACGAACCGTCCTCGAGACCGAGAGCGATCACCTCGATCACCAGCAGGCAGGCGATGGCGGGCACGGTGACCTTCGGCGGCCATTCCCATTGGAGGGTGATCGCGGTGATGGTGAGGACGTTGAGCGCCCACTGGTTCAGCTCGGCCGGATCGGGCGCGGTCAGGAGCTGGGTGCCGCAGATCGCCGCCGCGCGCACCAGCGTCAGCGCGAACGCCACCGGTCTGCCCCGGCCGGTCCTCCCCACGAGGTGCTCGGCCACGGCGGTGACCAGGGCCAGCGCCAGCAGCCCGAACGCGAGCGGGAGCGCCCCGGACGGCGTGGCGAGCACCCCGAAAACGCTGATCACCAGCAGCCCGGCACCTCTGGCGGGGCCGGCGAACCGGCCGACCACCCGCGAGAACTCCGCTTCGACGGAGGTCTCACGATCGGGCGGCACGGCAGCAGTCAAGCAGATGCCTTAAGGATGCGCAGGTCCAGGACCCGCCAGGTCAGGGATTCGTCACAGCACCCCATGGGATTCCGCGGTCCCACGTGGAATTCACTTGTCCGGACGACACCGGAATTCCGAGAACGGGTGGGTCACCCGCCTCGCCCGGTCGGGGGTAATTCCGGATTCCGATTGTGTTCGGGCGGTGGATGGGCACAAGAATCGCCGCATGCGTGCAAGGCGATTCGCGTCCCTGTCGGCCGGTGCCGCCGCCGCGGTGTGCGTGGCGGCGCTCGTGGTCACCGACGGCGCGGTCGCCGCCCCTTTACCGGGCGGACTGGGACCCTGCGTCGGGCCGGCCTGTCCGACCAAATACCCGCCCGTGAACAACAAGGATTACGCGGGCCGCGACAACGGCATCAACGTCTATGTCGGCGGCGAATTCCAGGTACGGGAAGCCGCAGCGGAAGCCGAAGGGCGGGTTGTCGTCCTCGGTGATTTCGACATGGCGAAACGAGCGGGCGCGTCTTCCGTCTACAACGTCGGCATCGCGGGTGTCGGATCCCGCGTCCCGCCACCGGACGGCGCGGACTTCCTGACGACCGGGGGGAACGTCAATGTCGCGGCGGACCAACGTCTGCTCGCGGACGGCGGCGTCGTGCGGCACGCGGGGACCGTCACCGGGACGGTGACGGGCAAGCTCGAAAAGGATCCTGACGCGGCGAAACCCTATGTGGGCCTGCGCGAGGATCTCCGGGTGGCCAGCAAGTGCTACGCACGCGAAGGCACCACGCCGCGTCCGGCGACGGGCACGGCGGTCAACCAGGGATACCGCACCCTGTTCACCGGGGACGGGAAGTCCGCGCTGCAGGTGTTCACCGTGGACTTCGACCTGACCGGCACCACCGGGGGCATGCAGGGGATCGAATTCGAGGGCATCCCGGCCGGGGCGACGATCCTGGTCAACATGGTGGGAGCCGCCCGGACGATCAACACCTACACCGGCGACCTCAACGACCAGGATCCGCTGAACAAGCTGCGCGAGCGGCTGCTGTGGAACTTCCCGGACGCCGCCAGCGTGAAGATCGCCGGTGGCGCCCAGTTCCAGGGGAGTGTGCTGATCGGTGAGCCGGGAAGCACCGCGACCGTCACCGCCTCCGGGATGAACGGCCGCTTTTTCACCACGGGCTCGCTGGTGCACACCTCCGAGGCGACCGGCGGTGGCGGGCAGGAGTTCCACGCCTACCCGTTCAACGGCGACCTGCCCGAATGCGGCAGCACACCGACCACCACGCCGAGCAGCTCCACGTCGTCTTCGTCCTCGTCTTCGTCGAGCTCGGCCACGACGAGCAGTTCGCCGACGAGCAGCAGTTCGACCACCACGACCAGCAGTAGCTCGACCACGACCAGCGCCACGTCGACCAGCCCGACTTCGGCCACTTCCACGTCGGTCACTTCGACGTCGACGGCGCCCACCTCGACCTCGGCCACGTCGTCGAGCCAGACGAGCACCAGCTCGGCGTCGTCCAGTTCGTCCAGCAGCGCGACTTCTTCGAGCCCGACGAGCAGCAGCTCCACCTCGTCGTCGAGTTCGAGCAGCACCGCGCCGACCACGACCAGCAGGACTTCGACCACGACTCCTGGGCCCGGGGTCACGGTGACCACGACCCCCGGCCAGCCGGGCGGTACCGCGCCGGGCGGCGGACCGTCCGACAGCGGTCCGCTGGCCTCGACCGGCAGCGAGGTCCGGGGACTGCTGGTCGCCGGCTTGTTCCTGCTGCTCGCCGGTGGCGTGCTGGTGGCGCTCACGATCCGTTCGAGGCGCCGCGAGTCCTAGGCTGTCTTGTAAGTCTGCGCTCTCCTCCGGAGTCCACAAAGGACGAGGCTGCCGGCAGGATGTCTGTCGTGGGTGACAAGGGTGCTGCTAACCCTCGCGGCACTTGGTGAAGCCGCTCAAACTGGGCGGTGGCGTCCCCGAGCGGTCGCGCCGCCGGAGCGTGTCGCGAAAGCCACTTTCGCGACGCCTGATGTCCCGAAAGTGGCTTTCGCGACACCCGGGTGCGGAGACCGCCAACAGACTTACCGGACAGCGCCTAACCGAGGGCGGTGTCGATGACGTCGCGGCGGTCCGCCAGCAGGGCCTCCGCGGCCGTCCGGCCCGTCGCGGCCAGATAGGCGTCGACGAGCCGGTTGCCGACCGCGTACCCGGCGCCGGTCGGCAGGCCGACGGGTGTGCCGCCGTAGCGGGCGGCGGTCTCGTCACCGTGCACCCACGCCGTGAAGTTCTGCATGCCGGTGATCTCCAACCCGGAGACGACCTTCGCGAACACGGCGTCGTCGTGCAGATGTGGCACCCCGATGCGGGCGTAACCGAGTTCGTCGCCGTACAACTGGCGGGCGAACGCGTCGGCCAGTCCCTCGGACACGATCTGCTCGCCGACGGTGACCGTCGCCGGATCCCAGATCACCCCGCCGGGGCTGTAGCGCAGGTTGTGGTTCAGCTCGTGGACCGCCGTGGCCTCCAGCCGCGCCAGGTTCTCCGGATACGGCCAGAAGTTGAGGTGGATGTAGCCGGACACGCTGCCGTTCGCCGTCATCCCCAGATTCGGGCCCATGAAGTGCGCGTCGCCGGGATCACCCAGCACGGTGAGGACGGTGATGTCCGGGACCGTCAGCCCGGGCGTCGCGGCGAGCTGTGTGGCGACGGCGTCGTCGAGCGCCCGCTGGATCCGGTTCCAGGCGTCCGCTTCATGGAGGGCTTCGAGCGCTTCCAGGCAGCGCTCCTCGTCGCGGTCGAGCGGGAACCCGGAACTCATCGCGTGCATCGCGACCAGGTCCACCTCGCCGGGGAAGTAGCGGTACATCCCGGCCGCGGGTTCGGCCATCGCCTTGAGCATCGCGGCGCGGTCCGGCCGCGGCGCACGCAGGATCGCGCGCATCGCGGGGTAGGTGTCGAGAACGGTGATCGTCATGGAAGCGACGGTAAAGGCTCCAGTGGGTGGAGACTCAAGGCCGCTCACCTGGCGAGGAACTCCGCCACCGCTTTCCGCCCGGCCTCGCCCGGTTCCCGGTTCTGGATGGAATGCGCCGCGCCTTCGACGATCACGACTTCACCCCGCGGCGCCGCCTTCGCCTCCTCGTATGCCCACTCCATCGGTGTCGACAGGTCGTGGTCGCCGTTGAGCAGCAGCACCGGGACGTCGGGAAGTCGCCCGCCGGGGTTCGAGTTCGGCGGGACGACCGGCCACGGCAGGCAGGTCCGGACGAACCCGATCCCGGTCGCGACGGCCGGGCTGAACGGCCACGTGTCCCGCGCGGTCAGCCGCTTCTCGGTCAGTTGCAGCAGCGGTTCGCGGGCGAAACCCGGCGTTCCGGCGTCACCCCAAGGGAAACGCATGTCCGCGCACAGTGTCGCCGCGTGCAGGCCCGAACTGAACGACGTGAGCGAGTCGCCGCCGGACGCGAGATCCCGCAGCAGCGAGTCGAGTTTCGTGGTGTTCCCGCCGCGCGCGGTCCGCAGCGCGGTGATCAGGTCCGTCCCCATCGCCGAAGGGTCCCGATAGCTCGGGTCGGCGAATTCGTAGGTGACGATCATGTCGAACAGCGCGACGCCGGCCGCGGCGTCCCGGTTCCGGACCAGCCATGCGAGGTCCTCCGCCGGATCGGAATCACAGGCCGGTGGCTTGGCGCAGGCGTCACGCAGGACACGCGCGGTCGCCTTCATCGCCTCCAGGTACAGCGACTGGTCGGCCGTGGCGTGATGGGGGAGCACCGAATCGAGGATCAGTTTCGAGACGTTGCCGGGATGCGCGATGGCGTACCGCGCCGCGGTGAACGAACCGTAGGAAACGCCGTCCACCACCATCTTCCGTGCGCCCAGTGCCCGGCGGAGCAGATCGAGGTCGGCGACCGTCGCGTCGGTGCCGTAGAACCCGGCCTTGTCGCCGAGGCTCGCGGCACAGCGCGTGACCGCTTCGCGGGTGGGCGGCTCGATGTCGGAACTGCCCACCTGGGCCTGCAGATCCGGGCAGTCGAGGGCGTTCGCGCCGGTGCCCCGTTGGTCGATCATCACCAGCCGGTGGTCGGCGAACACCGCCGGCATCCGGTCGAGGAGCTTGGTGCCGAACGGGACCCCAGGCTGCCCCGGGCCGCCCGTGAGGAACAGCAGCACTCCCTTGGCCGCGGTCGCGTTGTTCGCGGTGGCGACCTGGAGGTCGAGCGTGCCCGGTGTCCGGCCGCGATGGTCGAGCGGCACGGTCAACGTCGAACAGGTGAACCGCGCGTCGTGCGCGCAGGGGCGCGCGTCTTCCAGCCGTGGTCCCGCGGTCGAAGCCGAGGCCGGACCGGCGAGCCCGGCCGTGCAGGCGAGGATCACGGCGAGAGCGAGCGTCTTCGATCGCATGGACCGATTCTGACCAGACGGGCCGGGCATCGCGCGGGGTTTCGCCGAAGTTGGTCCGGTCGGCGGACCCTGAGCCCGGACCAGGGAGAATCCCGGATGCCCCGGCGTCCGACCGCTTCTAGCGTCGTGATCATGATCCGACGGCTACTCCTGACGGTGCTCGCCGGCGCGGCGGTCCTCCTCGTGCCCTGGACCGTCTACCTCGCGCACACCCTGCCCGACCGGTACGACACCGGTCAGTGGCGCGCGGCCTGGGTCGGATTCGACATCGCTCTCCTGCTCTGCTTCGCGGCCGGTGCGTGCCTGGGACTGCTTCGCCGTCGCGCGGCAGTTCCCTTGCTGTCGGCGACTGCCGCGATGCTCTGCTGTGACGCGTGGTTCGACGTCGTGCTCGGCTGGACGTCGGCCGAACGGTGGACCAGTGTCGCGCTCGCCGTCCTCGTCGAGATCCCGGTCGCAGTGGCGCTGGCTTTGGCCGCGCGGCGGCTCTTGAGTGACCCGCTGCCGCGGCGATCGGTCACCTTGCGGGACATCGAGATGCGAGACGATCCGCGATACCAGTGGGTGACGCGCGAGCTTCCCGGTGACATGGAGGCGGTCGCGCGTCGGACGGGGCTGGAGCGTGCCGAAGTCGCCGAATGCCTGAAAACGTTACGGGACAACGGTTTCGTACGCCGTGACAGGAAAGGGAACTGGATCGCGATTCCGCAAGACCTTCGAGAGCCCGAGCCGGACGACTACGACGGCGCGGATCGGGAAAGGGTCGCCGCGTTCCTCGACGCGAAGTACGCGAACGAGGTCGCCCTGCTGTCCTGGGCCGCGGCACACCGCGACGAGTTCGGCCCGTGGGCGACGGCCCAGCGGACCTCGACGCGGCTGACCGAGGACGAGTTCCGTGAGCTGGACGCGGAGTACCGCGAGCTGATCGCGCGGTATTGCCGGCGCCGTCGTCGTCCGGTGACGGGTGAGAAGGAACTTTCCGTGCGCTTCTATGCTTTTCCGCCGCCGGAGACTGCCCCGGCCTAGGGGTTGAGTGCCGTCTTGTCCTAGCTCCCCGGTTCGGTCTGGGGTTGGGGCGGGCGGTGTCGCGAAAGCCACTTTCGGGACATCAGACGTCTCGAAAGTGGGCTTTCGCGACACGGTCACCAGGGCGGTGCCGGGCCCGGCCAAGCCCGCACCCAACAGGTCCGCGGCAGTACAGGAGGGGGGCCTTCATGTACTCGGGTGAGCAGTAGGTACTCAAGCCACGGTTGACCACAGCGTGAACCCGGGCTAAGGATGCCGCCAGGCCAGGAACGTCTCCAAAGTGGTCAGCCGGTGCTCCCGCACGGCCAGTTCGATCTCCCCGGCGGGCGCGTTCCGGTCGAACAGGTCGAGGATCTTCTGGTGCTCCCGCACGGATTCGTGCGCGCGGCCGGGGACGAAGCTGAACGTCGACGTGCGCAGCCCCGCCAGCCGGTTCCAGCCGCGGTTGACCAGATCGAGCACCTGCGGATTGGGGCACGTGCCGAACAGGACGCGGTGGAAGTCGCGGTTCAGCGCGGTGAACCGCGACGGCTCGAAGTTGTCGAGACACGCCGTCAGTTCCGCGTTGAGCCCCTTGGCCTCGTCGAGCGCCTCGCCGGGCAAGGACGGCGCCGCCAGCGCGGCGGCGTAGCCCTCGACCAGCGCGAGTGTCTGCATGGTGTGCTGGTAATCGCTCTCGTCCGCCATCGCGACCTGCGCGCCGATGTTGTGCTCGTAGGTCACCAGGCCCTCGGCCTCCAGCCGCCGGACCGCCTCGCGCACGGGTACGGTGCTGACGCCGAGTTCCTGGGCGATCTGCCCGAACACGAGGCGGTAGCCGGGGGAGAAGGTGCCGTCGTCGATCCTCGCCTTGATCCAGTGGTAGGCGATCTGCGACTTGCTCTTCGCGGTCCCGTTCACCGCGTCGCCCGTGGTCACGAGTAGTGCAGCCAGACGGATTTGATCTCGGTGTAGGCGTCGATCGCCCACGGGCCCATCTCCCGGCCCCAGCCGGAAGCCTTGTAGCCGCCCCAAGGCGCCGCCATGTCGGGGATCGGCGGCATGTTGACGAACACCGCGCCCGCCCGGATACCGTTGGCGAACCGTTGCGCGACGCCCAGATCTCGGGTCCACACGGTGGCCGCGAGCCCGTATTCGGTGTCGTTCGCGCGGGCCAGCAGTTCGTCCGGGTCGTCGTAGGCGGTGACGGCGAGGACCGGGCCGAAGATCTCCTCGCGCATGATCGTCATGTCGTCGGCGACACCGGCGAACAACGTCGGGGAGTAGAAGTAGCCGTCGCGGTCGACGGGTTTGCCGCCGGTGACCAGTTCCGCGCCCTGCTCGTTGCCGGTCGAGACGAGGAAGTCCACGTGCTCGCGGTGTTTCGCGGACACGAGGGGGCCGAGCTGGGTGGATTCGTCCAGCCCCGGCCCGAGCTTGAGGCCTTCGAGCCCGGCGGCCAGTTTCGCGACGAACTCCTGCTCACGCTTGCGGTCCACGAAGAACCGGGTGTACGCGGCACAGACCTGCCCGCTGTTCAGGGTGGCGCCCGCGAGGTTGCCCGCGACGGCGGCGTCGATGTCCGCGTCGCCGGAGATGATGCTGGGCGCCTTGCCGCCGAGTTCGAGGGTGAGGCGTTTGAGGTTCGACTCGGCGCTGGCGGCCGTGATCAGCTTCCCGACCGCGGTGGACCCGGTGTAGGACAGGTGGTCGACGTCGTCGTGCCTGCTCAGGAGCGCGCCCACGGCACCGTCGCCGGTGACCAGGTTGACCACCCCCGGCGGGAACCCGGCCTCCTGCACCAGCTCCACCAGGCGGATGCTGGTCAGCGGCGTCACCTCGCTGGGCTTGATCACCACGGTGTTGCCGGTGGCCAGCGCGGGCGCGAGCTTCCACACCAGGATCATCAGGGGGAAGTTCCACGGCGTGATCAGCGCGTTCACCCCGACCGGCTCGCGACGGGTGTAGTGCAGCGTGTCCGGGAAGGACACCGGGTTCGTGGTGCCCTGGATCTTGGTCACCCAGCCCGCGAAGTACCGGAGGTGCTCGGCCGCGCCGGTGACGCTGACCTGGCGCGAGATGCCGATCGGCTGGCCTTGGTCACGTGTCTCCAGCGCGGCCAGTTCCTCGTGATGCTCGTCGACCAGCGACGCCAGCTTGAACAGCAGCGCGGCCCGCTGGACCGGCAGCAGCCCCGCCCAGGCGGGGTCGTTCAGCGCCTTCCGCGCGGCACCCACGGCGGCGTCGACGTCGGCGGCCGACGCGGTGCCGACCTCCTCGATCACCTGGCCGGTGGCCGGATCGTACGTCGGCAATGACCCGCCTCCCGCGGCGGTCCACTGTCCGTCGATGAACAGGCGTGTGGCCATGGCTAGCTCCTCCTCGACCGGTGTGTGATCGAGTATCGGGCGCCACGAGGTCCCCGGTCTTGCCCGCCAGGGCACGCCGATTGTCGGCCAGCGAACCGAATCCGCCGGACGCCGTCGCGCCTTGCGAGGGTGGGGGACATGGACGTCATCGTGGTGGGAGCGGGTTCGGCCGGTTCGGTGGTCGCCAGGAGACTGGCCGATTCCGGGGCGTGGGTCACGCTGCTCGAAGCGGGCGGGCCGGACACCAATCCGGCCATTCACGACCCTTCGCGGGCAGGGGAGCTGTGGCACGGCCCGGAGGACTGGGACTACTACACTGTGCCGCAGCCGCACGCGGCGAACCGGCGGCTTCACCTGCCGCGCGGCAAGGTCCTCGGCGGGTCGCATTCCCTCAATGCGATGATCTGGGTGCGCGGCGCGCCTGCCGACTACGACGGCTGGGACCTGCCCGGCTGGCGGTGGGACGACGTGCGCCCGGTGTTCGAGCGGATCGAGAAGGATCTGCTCGACGTGGTGCCGAACGAGCCGCTGCACCCGATCCAGCAGTCCATTGTGGACGCGGCCGTGGAGATCGGGCTGCCGTTCAACCCGGACTACAACGCCGGCGAGCTCGACGGTGTGTCGGTGCAGCGCGTCACCACCCGCGACGGCAAACGCCTCAACACCTGGCTCGCCTACGGGCAGCCCGTGGCCGAACGGATGACCGTCCACACGGGAGCGCTCGTCCACCGGTTGCTCTTCGAGGGTGACAAGGTGACCGGCGTGCTGGCCGAGGTCGACGGCGAACTACGCAAGGTCTTCGCGGACGAAGTCGTGCTCGCCGCAGGCGCGCTGGCGTCCCCGGCGATCCTGCTGCGCAGCGGGGTCGGACCGGTCGACGAGCTGGAAGTGCACGGCATCGACGTCGTCGCGGAACTGCCGGGCGTCGGGAAGAACCTGCACGACCATCTGCTGTCGCCGGTCATCTTCGCGACCGATCGCCGCCAGGTCGATCCGCCCGCGCCCGGCCGCTCGGTCACGCAGACCCATCTGTTCTGGCGTAGCCGCCCCGGCCTGGCGGTGCCCGACACCCAGCCGATCCACTTCAGTGTGCCGATGTACGAGTCGTGGATGACCGGCCCGGAGACCGGGTTCTCGCTGATGGCGGGCATGGTCACGCCGCGCAGCCGGGGCAGTCTCCGGCTTTCGGGGCCGAGCCCGCTCGACGAACCGCTGATCGACCTGGCCGCGCTGGAGGATCCGGCCGATTTCGAAAGCCTGGTCGCGTCGGTGGAGCAGTGCCGGGAGATCGGGCGCGCGTCGGCGCTGGCCGACGAGTGGGGTGCCCGTGAGCTGTATCCGGGGCCGGACGCCGACGTCCGCGAGTACGTCCGGCGGACCGCGATCACCTACCACCACCAGGTCGGGACCTGCCGGATGGGCACCGACGCCGACTCCGTGGTCGATCCGGAGCTCGCCGTGCACGGGATCAGCGGGCTCCGGATCGCCGACGCGTCGGTGCTGCCGCGGGTGACCACGGGCAACACCAACGCGCCGGCGGTGCTGGTCGGCGAGCAGGCCGCCCGGTTCATGCTCGGCCGATGACGCGGCGCAGCCAGGAGGCCCGGGCGGCGAGCGCGGCCCGGGTCACCTCGCTGTCCGGGGCGATCCGGTCGAAACCGTGGTACGCGCCCGCCCAGACGTGCAGTTCGGTGGGTACGCCCGCCTGCCAGAGCCGTCGCGCGTAGTCGACGTCCTCGTCGCGGAAGATCTCGGCCGCGCCGACCTCGATGAAGGCGGGCGGGAGTCCGGCGAGATCGGTCGCGGTCGCCGGAACGGCGTACGGCGAGGTCTGTCCATTCAGGAGGGAACGCCAGCCGAACTCGTTGGCGGCCCTGCCCCATACCCCGCGTTCGGCGAATTCCACTGTGGACGCGGAGTCGTTGCGGCTGTCGATCATCGGGCACAGCAGGAGCTGACCGGCCAGCGCCGGCCCACCACGATCCCTGGCCAGCAAGGCGATCCCCGCGCTGAGCCCGCCTCCCGCGCTGCCGCCGCCCACGATCAACCGGCCAGGGTCGAAGCCGAGTTCGCTCGCGTGCTCGACCATCCAGGTCAAGCCCGCGTAGCAGTCTTCGATCGGCGCCGGATGCGGATGTTCGGGGGCGAGCCGATAGTCCACCGTCACCGCGACGAAGCCGAACTCCTCGACGAGGGTGACTATTCTGGGCAGGTCGGCGAACCGGTCGTCCAGCACCATCCCGCCGCCGTGGATGTTGTAGAACCCCGGCGCGTCCTCGGCGTCCCTCGGCTTGACGACCGTGACGACCACGTCGGTGCCGGGGATTTCGTGATCTTCCCAGACGAGATCCCGGTCGCCGATCGCCTCGGCACAACTCAGGTTCCCCTCGGTCATCGCCCGCCGGATCTCCGCCAGCGATCCGGCGTCCAATGGCGGTCCGGAAGGGAGCCCCGTCAGGGCTTCGGCGAGTTCGGGGTCGAAGGCCGTCACGGTCCCTCCGGGTCGACGACACCCCGGTCCGCCCAGTACGGCTCGACGAGCTCGCGGAGCTGCTCCGCGCCCACGCGTTCGACGAGGTCGACAGCGCCGAGGTTGTCCTCGAGCTGCCGGGTGCTCGTCGCGCCGAAGAGGGTGGTCGTGTTGGCCGGGTGAGTGAGGGTGAAGGCGAGACACAGCTGCGCCGGTGTCGCGTCCAGCCCGGCCGCGATCTTCGCCAGTTCCGGCGCGGAGGCGGCGATGCGTTCGCGGATGTCGCCGGGGTCGCGGCCGACCTGGCGCGCGCCGCTGTTCTTGCCCAGCAGGATCCCGCCTTCGAAGATGTCCGACGACTGGAGCGTCACCCCGAGTTCGCCGAAGACCTTCCCGAAGGGTTCACCGTCCGGAATGGACCGTCGCGCGACGCTGTACTTCAGCTGCGCGATCGCGGGCCCAGGCACGTTCTCGGCCGCGGCGAAATCGTGCAGTGCCCGGATCGTGGTCGCGGACCAGTTGTTGACGCCCCACTGCCGGATGAGCCCGGCCTCGCGGAGTTCGTTCAGATCGAGCACCAGCCGGTGCAGATCGGTGTCGTCGTTCCGGAGATCGCCCAGCACCACCAGATCGGCGTGGTCGACGCCCGCGCGGAAGAGCGCGTTGTCCAGCTGGCCCCGGAGATCGTGCTCCGGATACCCCTCCAGCCAGAGCTTGGCCGAGAACAGGTAGTCCTCCCGGCGCAGCCCGGCCGCGCGGACCATCGCGGAGAACAGCACGTCGGTGAAGACCGGTGCGGCGCCGGGGAAACCGTAGACGCCGACGTCAAAGAGCGTGATACCGGAATCGACCGCCGTGCGGACGAGGTCCACCGCCTCGCGGAAGTCCATCCGGTCGTAGGTGTGCCAGGAGCCGAGCGAGAGCACGCCGGTGAGCGGGCCGTCGCGGCCGATCCGGCGCTGGGGAATGGTCATGGATTCTCCTAGGGCTGAGTGACGGAGCTGGGGTGTGTTCGGGAAACCGGCGTACGCGTGAACCCGCCCCGGCCGAAGGCCCCGCTATCGCGGTGGCAGGGCGCCCCGTTCGGCCAAGGTACGCGTTCGACCACCAGGCGTCCTGCCGACGTCGATCGCGGTCGCGGGTTCACCGGCGGATATCACGGCAGACGGGGATCGATGACGGCTTTGAGTTCGCCGAGCCGGGACATCGACTCGACGCTCCGCGAAGCTTGGGAAAGACCGACGGGCGGGCTGAAGAGTTCGTCCCACGGCAGCCGATCGGCGAACGTGCGGAAGAAGTCCACCGAGCGGTGGTAGTCGGCGATGTCGCCGTTGAGGGATCCGACGACCGTGAGTTCCTTGCCCATCACCGTACCCAGTGCCACGGGGGAAGGCGCGGGACCGGTGGACCCGACGATCGCGATCGTCCCGCGCTGGGCGGCGAAGGCGACGGCCTCTTCACCGATCGTCGGCCCGCCGGCGAAGTCGAAGACGTGGTCGGCACCCCGGCCGCCGGTGAGTTCCTTGACCCGCTCGACGCGGTCTTCGACGCTGCCGTCGACGGGGATCGTCGCCGTGGCACCGAAACGCTCGGCTGTCTTCAACCGGTCGGCCGGTCCGCCGATGGTGATCACGTCGCCCGCGCCGGAGATCCGCGCGACCGCGGTGGCGAACACGCCCAGCGCGCCCGCGCCCTGGATCACGACGGTCGCACCGGGACGGATCCCGCCCGAGCGCGAGACGGCTCGCAGCACGGTTTTGCCCGCACAGCCCGACATGGACGCCCAAGTGTCCTTGACGTCGTCGGGCAGGAGTAGCTTCGCCGCGCCAGGAGTCACGTAGCAGTACCGCACGAGTCCGCCGGTGGCGTACGGGAAGACGTCGGAACGCTGAAGGAAACCGTATCCGCGCTTCTCGCAGGCGACCGGCTCGCGCAGGATCGTGCAGCCGTGACACTTTCCGCAGGTCGACTCGGACCAGCCGATGCGGTCGCCCTCGGCGATCTCGCGGCCGAGCGTGTCGGTGGTGCCCGGTCCGACGGCCACCACCTCGCCGACCATTTCGTGGCCCAGCACCATCGGGAGCATGCCGGGGAAGGTCATCCGGCCGGACCAGAGGTGCACGTCGGTGCCGCACAGGGTGGTGCAGGTGATCCGGACCAGCGCGGCGCCCGGTTCCGGCTCCTCGGGCAGCGGCAGTTCCCGCAAGGTGAGCGCGGAGCCGTGTTCGGTGAGCACCGCCGCTTCGGTTCTGTCGACCATTGTTTTAGTCTACAGTCGTAGGAGAAAAAGTCCAGATCCTGGAGGAAACCATGCCGTCGCACCAAATTCGCCCCGCTTCACTCGTGGTTCGCGGCGGTCCTGTGCTCACCTTCGACCCGGCGGGCACCGTCGTACGGGCGATGGCCGTGCGTGACGATCGGATCGTCGCCCTCGGCGATGTCGCCCTGGACCACATCGGCCCGGAGACCGAAATGATCGACCTGGCGGGGAGAACCGTCCTGCCCGGGATCAACGATTCGCATCTCCACGCGGCCTGGCTCGGCGCGCGGTGGCCGGACACGCTCATCGGCGGCGCCGGAATCACCGGGGGAGAAGAGAAAACCGTGCGCACCGCGGCCGAACGACGGGCGGCCATCCTGCGTGCGGGCGAGCTGTGCGCGTCGCTGGGCATCACGAGTTACACCGAACCCGGTCTGGGTCCTGGCGAAACGGGGTGCTTCGGCGCCGAAGTCTTGGAGGAGTACGCGACGCTGGCTTCGGAAGGCCTTCTGCGAGCAAGGGTGACCGCGCTGCGGCTGTTCGGTCTACTCGACGGCGCGAGTTCGCTCGAGGACTTCCGGCGTGGGCTCGCGACTCCGGCACCGGCCGCGAATCCGTTGTGGCTCACCGTGCCCGGTGTGAAGATCTTCGCCGATGGCATTCCGCCGATGCGGTCCGCGTGGACGCACCACTGCTACGCCGACGGCTCGCACGGTGCGCTGCTCGTCGACGGCGCCGACGATCCGGATCGCGCGGGCAATCTCGCCGCGATGATCCGTCTCGCCCACGAGGCCGACCTGACTGTGGCGGTGCACGCGACGGGGGATCGCAGCATCGAGGCCGCGCTCGGCTCGCTTCGCCGCGGAGACCACCTGGTGCACGGCGACCTGGTGACGGCGGATCAGCTCGCGCGGATGGCTTCGGCGGGCGTCGGCCTGACCACGCAGCCCGCGATCGCCGTGGCGATGCGGGGGATGCTGACGGACGCGCTCGGTGCCGAGGTCGGTGCTCGTGCCTGGCCGCTGACGGAGATGCTGGCCTCGGGGGTTCCGCTGACCCTGAGCAGTGACGCACCGGTGGTGACTCCTGATTGGCGGGTGCACATCGCGGCGGCGGCCCGAATGCTGGAGGCGTCCGAAGTGGACGCCGAGCTGATGGCCCGGCTGCTGCGCTGCTACACGACCGCGGCCGCCGAGCAGGACGGCGGGGCGGCCTGGAAGGGATCGCTGACCGTGGGCCGCGTGGCGGACTTCTGTGTGCTTGCCGCGAACCCGCTCGAGGTCGCGTTCGCGGACCTGCCGGACGTCGGCGTCGAACTCACCGTGTCCGGCGGCCGCGTCGTGTACTCAGGTGAGCAGCTGCCCGCCGTCGACCTGGAGGCTCACCCCGGTGAGATGGCCGGCGTCGGCGGAGGCGAGGAACAGGACTGACGGCACCACGTCGGCGACGGAAGCGATGGTACCCAAGGGGATCCTCGCTTCCCACGCCGCGCGGGCGGCGGTGTCCGAGGCGAAACCGGCGGTCATCGGGGTGAGCACCGGGCCCGGCGCGACGGCGTTGACGCGGATGCCATGCGGTGCCAATTCGAGCGCGGCCGAGCGGGTGAGGGCCTCGACGGCCGCCTTGGTGGCTTCGTAGTGGCCGAGACCCGGTGTCGGCTGACGGGCGCCGATGGAGGTGATGTTCACGATGGCGCCTCGGGTGCCGGCTTCCAGCATGTGCGCGCCGACCGCGCGGGTCATCAGGAAGGTGCCGCGGAAGTTCACCCGCATGCACAGGTCGAAGACGCCGATGTCCAAGCCCACCAACGGCCCGCCGCCCCCGGCGAGACCCGCGTTGTTGACCAGGACCTCCACCGGGCCGAACCGATCGGTGACCAGCCCCAGTGCCGCGTCCACGGAGCCGGGGTCGGAGATGTCGAGTTCGACGTGCTCCGCGCCGAGTTCTCCGGCCAGGTCGTGCGCCGCGCGGACGTCGACGTCGGCGATGACGACGCGGTCACCCGCGGATTGGAAGGCTTCGGCGACTCCGCGGCCGATGCCACTGGCACCGCCGGTCACCACGACAAGTCTCTTGTTCATTCTACGATCGTAGACTAAAACTGGTTTCCGTTGCCAGCGAAAGGAAATCTCGTGGACGAGAAGCAGAACGGCCTGGGCTTCGCCACTTCGGCGCTGAGCCTGGGATCCTGGAACACCTGGGACCGCATGGACTTCGAGGACGCGGTGCGGCTGCTCCGGTCCGCAATCGATTCCGGTATCACGCTTTTCGACGTGGCCCACTACGACATGGGGCCGCATTCCGAGCAGTCGCGGACGGACCTCCTCTTCGGGGAAGCCGTGCGCGCCGCCGGAATCGAACGCGACGAGTACCAGTTGTGCGGGAAGCTCTGGCTTTGGGACTACCCGAACACCGGGTTCGCCGAGCAGCTCGCGACCTCGTTCGACCGAGTCGGCGTCGACCGTGCGGAAGCCGTCGTGGTCGGTGACTACTTCGAGCGCCCGGATATCCCGCGCATCGTCACCGAGGTGGCGGAACAGATCCGGCTCGGCCGCTTCGGTGTCTGGGGGGTGAACAACTGGCAGGCCGCGGACCTCGACCTTGCCCTGGACTTCGCCGCGCGGGAAGGTCTTCCGGCTCCACGTTTCGCTCAGCTGAAGTACAGCGTCGTCCGCCGTTCGATGGCCGAGGGTTCCTTCTACGGCAGGCATTTCGAGGCCGGACGGTTGACCTTGCAAGCCTCGGACGTGTTCGAGGGTGGTGTGTTGCTGGGCAAGACCCCTTCGCGGAAGATCGGTGCGGATCCGGGTGGTATCCGGGAGTCGATCCGTGCCGCCGCCACACGCGTGGCCGCTGTCGCCGGGGACTTCGGGGTGAGCCCGTCGCAGTTGGCGCTCGCGTTCTGCCTCGCCTACGAGCCGGTGGCGAACGTGCTGTTCGGCGTGAGCCGGATGGCTCAGCTGGAGGACAACCTGGGTGCCGTCGCGCTCGCCGCTTCACGGGGTTCGGAGGTGCGGGCGGCGCTGCAGGATCTGTGGCTGGACCGGGAAGTGGCCGCGGACGGAACCTTCTGACGTCGGGCTCGTGAGTGGTAAGGACGGTTCTAACCGTCCTTACCACTCACGAGGCCTACTGGAGGAAATCGAGCACGGCCGCCTTGAACTCCGGGCTCCGCAGCGCCCCGCCGTGGTCCCCGGGCACCCGCACCAGCGAGGATCCCGGCACCAGCTCCACCAACGTCTCGATGCCCTGGCTCACCGGGTCGTCCACACCCGCCACGAAGCGGGTCGGCACGGAGACGGCACCGGAGACCGGCGCGAAAGGTTCCGCCCGCAGGTCTTCGATGCATCGCGCGAGCGCGGCCGGGTTCCGCCCCGGCGCGGTGATCATCTGCGCGATCATCCCCGTCAGCGGATCCGACGGAGCCTTGCCACCACTGGCGAAGGCCAGCGCGGCCGTGACGTCGACAGCGCCGAACGGTTCGAAGGGACTCACACCGGCGAGCACCAGCCGCCGGACCGGCGCCTGCGCGGGCAGCTCCCAAGCCAGCCGTGCTCCCAGCGAATAGCCGACGACGTCCACTTCGGACAGATCCGAGACCAGCCGGCTCAGCTCGGAAGTGATCGCGACGGCACCCAGCGATCCCGAGGGGGCCGGGCTGGAGCCGTGGGCGGGAAGGTCCGGTATGAGCACCTCGCGGCCCGCGGCGGTGAGCGCGGCAGGCCACCCCGTGGTGATCCAGTCGGTGTGTCCGTCGGAAGCGAATCCGTGCACCAGCAGCACAGGCGGCCCCACGACGGTTTCGGGAGCGAACCGGCGCACGGCCAGGGAAGTAGTGGCAGACAACGGGATCCTTTCTCAGCTGCCGGAGGGGCGGCGGGTGCGCAGGCGCTGCATCTCGCTCAGCGTCCGCGCGCGGGCGTCGACGGCGATCCGCAGCGACGATCCGATGAGGTTCAGCAGGAACACGCAGACCATGATCATCACGCCGGGCGCGATCACCAGCCAGGGCGCCTGCACCAGGTACGACCGGCCTTCGGCGATCATGTTGCCCCAGGTCGGGGTCGGGGGAGCGATGCCGAGACCGAGGAAGCTCATCGCCCCGTCCACGAGCATCGCCGCCGCGGACAGGATCACCACCTGCACCAGCGCGAGCGGCAGCACGTTCGGGAACACGTGCACGACGAGGATCTTCCACCGGCTCATCCCCGAAACCCGGGCGGCGCCGATGTAGGCGCGGCCGGCGATGCCGAGCACCCGGCTGCGGACGACGCGGGCGGTGAACGGCGTGAAGATCACGGTCAGCGCGATCAGCTCGGTCCAGATGCTCGCGCCGAGCGAGATCGCCAGCGCCATCGCGAGGATGATCGCCGGGAAGGACATCCAGGCGTCCATCACCCGCATCAGCACCGCGTCGGCGGCGCGGAAGAACCCGCTGATCAGCCCGATCACCAGGCCGGTGAAGGCCGCGCACAGCGTGATCAAGGCGGACAGCCCGAGCGACGCGCGGCCGCCGGAGACGAGCCGGGCGAGCACGTCCCGGCCGAACGAGTCCGTGCCGAGCGGATGCGCGGCCGACGGCGGCAGCAACCGGTTCACCGGGTCGGTCGCGCTGACGCTCGGCAGGAAGAACGGCAACACGATCACGGTCAGCACGATCACCGCCAGCACCGCCGTGGTGATCACCAGCATCCGGTTCCGCCGGAACACCCGGGCCGCGCGGCCGGCGGGACGCGGTTCGCGCACCGGCGACGTCTTTTCCACGAGAGCCATGCTCACGAGACACGCACCTTCGGGTCGAGCAGCGCGTACGAGAGGTCCACCAGCAGGTTGACCAGCACGAACAGCACCGCGACGAACAGCGTCACACCCTGGATCAGCGGGAAGTCGCGAGTGGACACCGCGCCCATCAGCAGATGGCCGAGCCCCGGCACGACGAAGATGGACTCGATGATCACGATCCCGCCGACCAGCATGGCGAAGTTGCTGCCCAGCTGGGTGATCAGCGGCATCAGCGCGTTCGGCAGGACATGCTTGGTCATGACCTGCCGCTCCGACAGCCCCTTGACCCGCGCGGTGCGCAGATACGCCAGGGGTAGCTCCCCGAGCAGGCTTTCCCGCAGGGTGAGCACGAACAACGCGGTCTGCCCGATGACCAGCACGGTCAGCGGCAGCACCAGCGCGGGCACCGCCGTCGCCGGGTCGGTGAACAGGTTCTCGTAACCGCTGGAGGGGAACCAGCGCAGCGTCACCGAGAACACCAGTACGAGCATCAGCGAGATCCAGAAGTCCGGCATCGCCATGCCGAGCGCGGAGAGCCGGTCCAGCGCCCGCGCCACCGGGTTGCGCGGCGACACCGCCTGCCATGAGGTGATCGCGACCGAGAGGAAGAAGCTGATCACCGTCGAGAGCACGGCGAGGGTCAGCGTTGGCAGGATGTGGTCGGCGACCACGCCGAGCACCGGCGCGTGATAGGTGATCGACGTACCGAAGTCGCCCTGCAGCACGTTCCCGGCCCAGCTGACGTACTGCTCCCAGAGGGTCCCGTTCAGTCCCATGCTCTCCCGCAGCGCGTCCACATCGGATGGTCGCGCGGTCGGGCCGAGGATCGCCTGCGCCGGGTCGCCGGGGATCAGCCGGATGACGAAGAACATCATCGTCCCGACGATCACCAGGATGATCACCAGGTCGCGCAGCCTGCGCAACAGCAGACCGGTCATGACGCCAGCCAGGTGTTCCAGAAGACGCGGTAGAAGTCGCCGTAACCCTTGAGCTTGGGGGAGTAGGCCGCGTAGAGCTTCGACTGGCTCAGGGTGATCACCGACAACTGCTTCCAGGTGAACGCCTGCAGCTTGTCCACCACCGCCTTCGCCTGCTCCGGCGTGGTCGAAGCGTTGAACTCGGCCATGAGCGCGTCGAGTTCGGGCGAGGACGAACCGTTCAGCGTGCCCAGGGTGAGCGCGGGCATCTGCGCGGGCGAGGTCAGCGCCGAGTCGAAAAACAGCGTGGTGATGTCCCAGCCGCCTGGTTCCTTGGTCAGTGTCCCGAGCATCGTGGCGAAGTCGAAGGTGTCGATCTTCGTGTTGATGCCGATCTTCGACAGGCTGTCCTGGATCAGCACCGCCCACTTGCCGAACTCCGGGTACGAGTTCGTGGTGACGATGCGGATCGTGGCACCGGCGGTGATCCCGGCCTCGGCCAGCAGCCGCTTGGCCTTCTCGGGGTCGTGCGCCTTGTAGACCTCTTCGCCCGCGGTGGAGTAGAACTGCTTGTTGTCCGGCGACGCGAAGGCGCCGGTCTCGAGGGTGAGGTCCTTGCTGCCGCCGGTCGCCGCGTTGATCGCGGGCTTGTCGAGCAGCAGGTTCAGCGCCTCGCGGGCGCGAGGATCGGCGAACTTCGACCCGGTGTTGAAGTTCGGGATCACCACGTTGTCGTTGCCTCCGGGGAGGTTGTGCACGACCACGGCCGGGTTGTTGCGCAGCGGCTCGTACTGGTCGTTCGTGGGCATGATGTGGTCCCACTGGCCGGTCTGAAGGCCGTTGATCAGCGCGTCCTGGTCGGAGACCACCTTGTAGGTCACGGTGTCCAGGTACGCGTGCTTGGCGCCCGCCTGCCCGCCCCAGTCCTCTTCGGACCGGGACTTGTAGCCGTCGTACCGCTCCAGCACCAGTTCACGGCCGATGTCCCAGCTCTTGAGCTTGTACGGCCCGGTCCCGATCGCCTTCTCCTGGGCGAACCCGGTCGGCGCGACACCGGTGAGGTTCTTCGCCTCGTAGATCTCCGTGCCCGCGCCGGCGAGTTCGTTGATCAGCGGGTAGCGCGGCTTCTTGAGCTTGATGGTCACCGTCGCCGGATCGGCAGGCGTGATCGACTCGATGTCCGGGGTGACCAGCTGCCCGGTGCGGTGCACCTGCTGCCACCGCTTCAGGCTCGCCACGACGTCCTCGGACGTCAGCGGATTGCCGTCGTGGAAGGTGACGCCCTGGCGGAGCTTGAAGGTGTAGGTGAGCCGGTCCGGGCTGGTGGTGTAGTCCTCGACCAGCATGGGGCGGGCGGTGAAGCCCTTGTCCACCTCGAACAGCTTCTCGTACATCATGTTGCCGATATGCGCGGTCACCTGGCCGGGGTTGGCGACCATGTCGAGCGACTGCGGATCGGTGGGCACGGCGACCTTCAGGTTGCCGCCCCGGACCGGCGGCCCGTCAGCGGCCCCACCGCCGGCCTGCCCTCCCATGCACGAGGTGAGCAGCAGGACGGTCGCCAGGCCGAGCGCGGCCTTGGTCAGGGTTCGTCTCATGGGTTCCGCACTCCAATTTCGGGGTTCGCCGCGAGGAGACGGCGGGTGTACTCGTGCCGGGCGCGGAGCCGGATCTCGTCCGGCTCGCCGATCTCGATCAGTTCCCCCCGGTACATGACGCCGACGCGGTCGGCGACCGAGAGCACCAGGCTGAGGTTGTGCGTGATGAACAGGAAGCTGAGCGCGCGGGTGCGCCGCAGGTCCAGCAGCAGGTTCATCACCTGGCCCTGCACCGAGACGTCGAGCGCGGAGGTGGGCTCGTCGGCGACGATGAGGTCGGGTTCCGCCGCGATCGCGCGGGCGATCGAGACGCGCTGTCGTTGCCCGCCGGAGAGCTGTGAGGGCAGCTTCTTCGCGGTGTCGGACGGAAGCCCGACCTCGTCGATGAGCTCGGTGACGCGGCGGTCGAGTTCGGCGCCGCGGAGGCCGGTGAGCTCCCGCAGTGGTTCGGCGATGATCCGGGCGGCTGTGTGGCGTGGATCGAGCGAGCTCTGCGGGTCCTGGAAGATGAGCTGCGTGCGGCGGCGGAACGCGCGCTCGTCGCCGTCGAGCCCGGACGGGGTGCACCGGTGCTCCCCGAAGGAGATGGTGCCCGAGGTGGGCGGCTCCAGCGCGCTCACCAGCCTGCCGAGCGTGGTCTTGCCCGAACCGGATTCCCCGACCAGGCCGAAGAACTCGCCGGGAGCGATCTCCAACGAGACGTCCTTGACCGCGTGCACCTCGGGCTCACGGCTCAGGGAGAACCGGCCGCGACGTCCGTACACTTTGGACACGGAATCGATGACGAGTGCGGTGCCCTCACCGGTGTCCCCGGTCTTCGCGCGGCTCAACGACCTGGTCTCGGTGGCGACGGCCGATTGACCGTTCATCGCGGCTTCCAGCAGTGCCTCGGAGATGGTGGGGAAACCGTCGCGCCTGCTGACCCCGAGCTGAGGGACGCAGTCGAGCAAAGCCTTGGTGTAGGGATGCTTCGGCGTGTACAGAATGTCCTCTGTGGACCCGAGCTCGACGAGTTCGCCGCGGTACATCACCGCGATCCGGTCCGCCACCTGTGCGGCCACGCCCATGTCGTGCGTGATGAAGACGCACGCGGTGCCGTGGTCGCGGCGGACGCGGTCGAACAGGGTGAGGATCTCCGCCTGCGTGGTCACGTCCAGTGCCGTGGTCGGCTCGTCGGCGATCAGCAGGCTCGGGTCGGCCATCAACGCCAGCGCGATCATCACGCGCTGCTGCATCCCGCCCGACATCTGGTGCGGATAAAGGGAAAGCACGCGGTCGGTGTCGGTGAGGCCGACCTCCTTCAGCAGGCCGCGCGCCTTCGTCTCGGCTTCGCGGTGCAACGGCGTGCCCTTGCGCACGGCCTGGCGCGGCAGGGAGCCGGGCTTCCGGTAGGCCTCGATCAGCTGCTTGCCGACCCGCCGGCTCGGGTTCAGTGAATCCAAGGCCTCCTGGAAGATCATGCCGATCCGCGGGCCGCGGTACGCCCGCATCTCGTCGGCGGAAAGCCTCGTGACGTCCACGCCGTCGACGGTGATCTCACCGCGCGTGAACACGGGCGCGACGAACTCCAGCAACCGGATGATCGACAAGGCCGTCACCGTTTTACCACTGCCGGATTCGCCGACCACGCAGAGTGTCCGGCCTTGATCGAGATCGAACGAAAGTTCGCGCACCAGCTCGCGTTCGGTCTCGTCGGCGATGACGCCGACGGTGAGTTCTCGTAATTCGAGCAGGGTCATGAATCCCCTTTCCCGAGCCCGCCCGGAGCGGGCCGCACTGCCGGGGAACGGACCTCCGGCGGGGGTAGTTCTACGCATGTTGACACTGGGGGAGTGCGCTGTCAATGGGTATATTCTACGAATGTAGGAAGTTGATATCCGGCGGGTTTTCCCTGGCAGTGGGCGAAAATTCGCACTGGATTCTTTTGTCTACGTCTGTAGACTCTCGACCGAAACGAGCTGAGGAGGCACCCGTGAGCGGGTCGACCAAGACCGCAGGTCCCGAGCGGATCGTGGACATCGCCGTGGGCTACATGGCGGCCAAACAACTTTTCGCGGCGAGCCGGATCGGCCTGTTCGCCGCGCTGGCAGGCGGACCGCTGACAGCGGCGGAACTGGCGGGAAAGACCGGCAAACCGGAGAAGATCACCCGCATTCTCGGTGACGCCATGTCATCACTCGGTCTTCTGTCCCGTGTGGACGGACGGTATGAGCTGGCCGCGGACGCCGCGGAGTACCTCGGCGGCGGAGACCTCGATCTGGCGCCGTTCCTGACGTTCCTCGACTCGATCAGCTACCCGCACTGGCTTCAGTTCGGCCACACGGCCGACAGCGGCGAGCCGGGCAAGCTGGAGATGGACGACGCGCGCTGGGGCACGTTCATGTCGGGAGTCATGACGTACAACGCCCTGCACGCCAAGATGCTGGCCGGCGCGTTCGACTTCGGCTCCTATCGAAAACTGCTGGACCTGGGCGGTCTTTCGAGCGCGTTCGCGGTCGAAGCCATGAAGGCCAACGACGGACTGCGCACCACGTTCGTCTTCGACCCTGGCTTCGCCGAGTCGGTCACCACCGCGGCGGCCGACGCGGGCCTGGCGGAGCGCACGACCGTCGTCGGGGCGGAGACGCCCACCGCGCGGCCCGACGGCGAGTTCGACCTGGTGATGGTCAACCACGTCGTCCACCGTTTCGACGCGAAGCAGAACGCGGAGATCCTGCGTAACGCCCGTGCCGCCGCCGCGCCGGGAGCGACACTGCTGCTGCTCGACTTCTTCCTCGACGACGACGCGGTGCAGCGGCCGATCGACGCGCTGCACGCGGGGGAGTACCTGGTGATCGACGGGACGATCGTCTACCCGGAGGCCGAGGTTCGCGAGTGGCTGAGCGGGGCGGGCTGGCGGGTCACCGACCGGCTCGCGCTGCCGGGCAGCCCGCGGGTGCTGGTCGCGGAAGCGGTGTGACCATGACCCTCGATCCCGCGGTCAAGGAACTCCTGGCCCGCAGCGCTCCCTCCGAGGCACCGGCCGGACCTCTGACCGCTCCCGGGCTACGAGCCGCTTTCGCCGCTTCGTGGCGACGCCCCGAGTCGGTCGAGGAGGTCGCCTCGGTGACCGACCACGTCCTGCCCTCCGGGGTGCGGGTGCGGATCTATCTGCCCGAGGCCGCGGAGCCGGTACCCGTCTTCGTCTGGATCCACGGCGGCGGGTGGACGATCGGCTCGATCGACGAGAACGAGGTCGCGTCGCGGGCGGTGTGCAACGCGGCCGGGGTCGCCGTCGTCGCGGTCGACTACCGGCTCGCGCCCGAGCATCCGTACCCGGCGGCCCCGGACGACTGCTACGCCGTCGTCAACTGGCTCGCCGCGGGGGGCGCGGGGCCTTCGGTGGACGGGACGCGGATCGCGATCGGGGGCGAAAGCGCGGGCGGCAATCTGTCGACGGTGGTCTCGATGATGTCCCGTGACCGTGGTGGCCCGCCGATCGCCGCGCAGGTGCTGATCTGCCCGGTCTTCGGTCATCCGGACGACGGATTCCGGTCCTATGTGGACTTCGCGGAGGGTTTCGGCATGACCGCCGGGGCGATGCGGTTCTTCTTCGAGCAGTACGTGTCGGATCCGGCGCACCTGAACGATCCGTACCTGCTGCCGCTGCGGGCGACCGACCTGACCGGGCTCCCGCCGGCGCTGGTGCTCACGGCCGAGTACGACGTGCTGCGCGACGAAGGGGAGGAGTTCGCGCGGCGGCTGACCGACGCGGGCACCCAGGTGGAGCTGACGCGCTACTCGGGGCAGATCCACGGCTTCTACGGCCTGTACACGGATCTCCCGGCCTCGCCGCGCTCGCACCGGCACGTGGCGAGCTTCCTCACCCGGACCTTCGACCCGCCGCATTTCGTCCTCTGAATGCGGTCAGCGATGCCCAGATGCCGATCTCGCGTGATTGGAGCCGCAACTCGCGAGTTACGCCTCCGATCACGCGAGTTACGCCTCCAAACACGCGAGTGTCGTCTTTGATCACGCGAGTCACGCCCGCGAGGTCGGCGACCCACCGCTTTTCGTCCTCTGGATGCGGCTGTTCGCACTACGTACTACCGCATTCAGAGGACGAAGTGCGGTAGTACGTGGTGTCAGGGGCGGGTGAGGCGCTCGAAGAAGGATTCGAGGTGCTGCCGCTGCAGGGCGACCGTCGAGAACTCCCCGGCGACCAGGCTCATCACGTTCGCCCCGGCGTTGATCAGCACGACCTCGTCGACCAGCTGCTCGTCGGGGGTCTCGGTGACGATGTCGCCGTCTTCCCGGCCCTCGGTGAGGTACCGGTGCAGCAGGCCCCGCCACGAGCGGATGTGCTCGAGGTACTTGTCCTGCAGTTTCGGGTTGGTCAGCGAAAGCTGCCAGAAGGTGAGCAGGACACGCCCCGCGGCGATGCGGTCCTCGTCGATCGGCATCGACGAGACGCACAGCTCGCGGAGCGCGGTCAGCCCGCGTAGCTCGTCCAGCTCCACGTACTCCCGCATCATGCCGAGCGCGCGTTCGTAGGTCGCCTGGATGATGTCTTCCTTGCTCGGGAAGTACAGCTTGAGCGCGCCGTTGGCGAAGCCGGCGGCCGCCGCGATCTCGCGCATGGTGGCGGCCTCGATCCCGCCCTGGGTGATCAAATCCCAGGTGACGTCGACGATATGGCTGCGCCGCTCGTCGTGGTCGATGATCTTCGGCATCGGCAGACCTCCCGCACTGGTTCTTCTACCAGTGTAGGAGATCAGGCCTGGTGATACACGCGGTGCCCGGCGAACCACGTTTCCGTCACCTTTGTCTTGACGAGCGCGGACGGATCGGTTCGGAACGGATCACGGTCCAGGACGACGAAATCCGCCGACTTGCCGGGCGCCAGCGAGCCGGTGACGTCGCCCAGCCCCATCGCGCGGGCGGCGGCGAGGGTGAAGACCTCGATCGCCTCGTCCAAGGTGATCGCCTGCTCCGGCCACAGCGCGCCGGGGAACGTGCCGGTCGGATCTTGACGCGTGACGAGGCCGTGGATGCCTTCCCAAGCGTTCGGCGACTCGCTGACCGGCCAGTCCGAACCACCCGCGACCAGCGCGCCCTCGTCGAGCAGCGACCGGTTCGGCTGCATCCGCCCGGCCCGCTCGCCGGGCAGGACCTCGGCGATGGCCGCCGGGATGACACCCGGGACCCACAGGAACGGCGAGATGTCCGCGGCGACGCCCAGCGCGGCGAACCGCGGGAGGTCGTCGGGATGGACGAACTGGCCGTGCGCGACCTGGAACCGCGCCTCCGTGAAGCCCTCGGCGCGCACCTTCTCGACGGCGTCGAGCGTCGCGCGCACCGAAGCGTCCCCGGTGCAGTGGACCTTGGCCGAGAGCCCCGCCGCGGCCGCCGTGCGCAACCAGCCGACGAGTTCCTCACCCGGCATGGTGGTGGCGCCGTGATGGCAGGCTCCGTGCGCGGCGTCCGGCAGGTACGGCTCCAGGAAGGCGGCTGTCCGCGTCGGCGGCACCCCGTCGAGGAAGATCTTCACGAAGTCCGGCCGGTGATGCTCGCTCCGGTACTGCCCGGCGACTTCCAGCAACGGTGCCCCGATCGGGTCGAAACCGAAGATCGGGTCGTTGATCAGCAGTGACGAAACCACCCAGGCGTGCAGTTCGCCCGCGTCGTCGAGCGCCTTGAGCGCGCCCAGGATGTCCGCGGAGACCCCGGCGTCCTGGAACGCGGTGACGCCGTACGAGTGCAGCGTGCCGATCCCGTGCCGCGACGCCGCGACGTGCTGCTCCGCGGTGAGCGTCCGTGTCTCGCTGAGGGCCCGCTCGACGGCGACGCCCGCCGCTTCGAGCAGGACTCCGACCGGCTCCCCGGTCGAGGGGTCGCGGACGATCTCCCCGCCCACTGGATCGGACGTCGAGGCGGTGACTCCCGCCAGTTCCAACGCCCGGCTGCTCACCCAGCGGTTGTGCCTGCTGTCGTCGGACAGCATGACGGGGCGTCCGCCGGCGGCCTCGTCGAGCGCGTGCCGGGCTGAGGCTCGCGAAAGAGTGGCGACCAAAGTGGACGCCCAGGCGCCGCCCACGACCCATTCGTCCGGTCCGAGCCCCGCGGCCCTCGAGCGGACGGCCGCCAGGATGTCGTCCAGCCCGGCGTCGGCGCCGAAGTTCAGCTCGAACAGGGCCGCGCGTCCGGCCAGGGCGTGATGGTTGTGCACGTCGACCAGGCCGGGCATCACGAACGCGCCGTCGAGGTCGACGACCTCGGTGCTCGGGCCGCGTTCGATGTCCTCCAGCGACAGCACCTTCCCGTCCTTGATCGCCAGCGACGACGCCCAGGGCCGGTGACCGTCCACTGTGTATACCGTGGCGTTGGTGAGGACGATGTCGGCGGTCAAGGCTCAGCTCCCTGCCGGGTCGTAGGCCTCGGGGTGCACGGTGGTGCTCAGCAGCTTGCCGTGCGCGCCGAAGGTGAAGTGGGTCGGTGTGCTCCCGGTGGCGTCCAGTCCGAAAAGGACACCGTGCGAGCGCAGCCGTTTCGCGTCCCGATGGTCGGCGACGGTCACCGAGGCGCACGGGATCACCTTCTCCCGCCAGGCGAAGACGTAGATTCCCGGCCGCAGCTCGTAGACCGAGTTCTCGTCGGTGTCCGCGAGTCCTCGCTCCGGGCCCGCCAGGCACTGCCACGTGTACCAGTGCGGGCTGAGGTAAACGTGCTCGTAGGCGTGCTCGGTGCTGTACACCCATAGCACCCGGCGGCCGACCAGCGACGTGGTCGGGGCGAGCGATTCCCCGGTCGGCTCGATACCGCCGATCGTGGCGGCCACGAAGGACTGCGTGACGCGGGGCGAGGTGTCACCGATCTTGCTCAGCACCAGGAGTGCGCGGCCGCGGCGCAGGTCCAGCAGCAGGGTGAACGCCTCGTCCTGGCGGGCCTGCGGATGGAACTGGACGTAGTAGAGGTCGTCGTCTACCAGGAACGTTTCGCAGCGGTCGGTGCCCGTGCCGTGGTAGGTCCACTCGATCCGGGTGCCGGAGAAGGCCGCGGTGAACGTGGTGCCGTCTTCACAGGCGAGTTCGAAGGTGCGGCCGTGCAGGTCGCCGACCGTGGGCGCCTTGTTCGCGTCGAAACCGGGGGCCAGACCGTCCAGCGGCAGCCAGGTGGACGTGTCGGACAGGGTCAGTTCGGGCATCGAAGAATTCCTAGTGCTCGTGGGCGGAACAGTGGTCGTCGGCAGCGCCGGAAGGCAGGTCGAGGGCCGGGTTTCGGTCCAGGAAGCCGTAGGGGCGCAAGGAGAAACCGGAGTAGTCGACCGGCATGACCGGCCAGTCCTCCGGACGCGGGATATGGGTCGGCCCGAACACGTGCCACAGCACGAGATCGGTGTCGGTGAGGTCGCGGTCGGCGGCGGTCCAGGCGGGTAGGCCCGCACCACCCGGATGCGCGTTCGGGCGGTCGCCCGCCGGGAACCGTTCGCCGGCGCGGTACGGCGTCGCCCACAGGTGCCGGGTGGCGAACGTCGCCCGCTGATGGACGGTCGATTCCGGCTGCGCCATCAGGGTCGCGGACGGCCGCGGCACGAGCTGGTACGCCGTGGGTTTGCCGAGCCGGTTGGTCCGGTCCGCGCTGCGGATCTCCCAGACACGCGCCTTGGCCGGATCCGCGAACCGCCGCGCCTCCTGTTCGGTCCGCAATGGGGTTTCCTTCCAGGTGAACGCGTTCCCGTACGGGTTCTGCTCGCCGACGGGGATCCGTTCGACGTCGACCTCGACGAGTGAGTTGCGTTCGCCGTCGATCGCGACGTCCAGCCGCGCGCAGAACAGGTGCTGGTGCACCGGCGCGAACAGGCCGGGGGCGATCTCGTTGGCGTGCGGGTGCTCCGTGCCGGGGTGCGCGGCGCCGGCGAACACGACTCCGGTGGCCTTCGCCTCCAGTTCCACGGTGCCGTCGAGGTAGAGGTACCAGAAGAAGCCGTAGTCGTAGTTGCCGATGGTGGAGATCGACGAGATCACCAGCCGACGGGAGCGGCGGACCTCGGCGCGGCCGTCGAGATCCGTGTGCTTCCAGAGGATCCCGTAGTCCTCCTCGTGCATGCAGATCGCACGCGGGATCTCGACCGGGTGGCCGTGGTCGTCGGCGACGAACGCGGGGAAGTAGTGGATGACGCCGAGGCAGTCGCAACCCAGGCGCAGGTCGTTGCCGTTCTTGCCGAGCAGGTACTCGCCCGCGTCGAAGTAGCTGATCCAGAACCGGCCGGGCGCGGTGTCGCCGTAGGGCACCACCATCTCCGGTACCGAGGCCCGGTGGAGCACCGAACGGTCCTGGAACGAGACCTGGTGCAGCGTCAGACCCTCGCGGGCGTTGAAGCCGACGCGGAGTTTCCAGCCCTCCCAGGTGACCTCGTTGCCGTCGACGGTGAAGCTCGGGCCCTCCGGCTGGGTGATCTCGATCGGCTTGAGGGTGGTGCGGGCCGGGACACCGTCGTAGCGGCCGTGCTCCGGCGGCACCGGGACGTCGCCCTCGTCCTCCACTCGGATGACGCGTTGGCCGGTCAGGTCGATGTGGACGATCAGGCCCTCGACCGGATGCGCCCACGGGCTGTCGGACGCGTCGTCGCGCAGGAACGTCAGCGAGCGGATGACCCGGCCGGTCTCGTCGGCCCTGCCGAAGAAACCGGGGGCCAGGGGAGCGCAGAAGGCGTGCCCGATCCGGTCGCCGAGCCCGCGCCGCTCCATCGCGGCCTGCCATTCGGGTGACGCCTTGGTGATCGACGCGGCGAGGTCGTACTCCTCGAACAGGTACGCGGGCTGACCTGGGCCACAGTCCTCGCTGGAGACCACTTCGCGTTTCGCGAGCGAGACGACCACGTCACGCGCGCGGCCGGTCGCGGTGTCGAGCAACGTGTACTGGACACGGCGGTCGGGCGCGGCGTCACCTTTCTCGGGCTCCACCGGCAGCACGGCGGGGAACCGCGTGGACGCGGCGAGCAGGCCTTCGGCGGCCAGGATCTCGCGGCCTGCGGTGAGTTCGTCGGCGGTCAGCGGGTCGAGTGGATGCGGCCTGGTCATGGTTCGCAGTCTTGCCGGTCCGGCCGGGACTGGAAAGGCCGTCGTGCGGCTGCCGACAAGAAGGGTGCACTGACGGCCAACCTCCGTGAAAGGTCCGGACCGGAGGATGACGCCATGGGACTGGATTTCGCGGGCAAGGCCGTGCTGGTGACCGGCGCGGCGTCCGGTATCGGCCTTGCCTGCGTCCAGGCCTTCCTCGCCGAGGGCGCGCGGGTCGGCGCCCTCGACCGGGCACCCGTGCCCACGCTGGCCGACGGTCTCCTGGCGCTCGAGGCCGACGTGACCGACGAGCCGTCGATCGCTGCCGCGGTCGACGCCGTGGCGAGCCGGTTCGGCGGACTCGACGTGGTGGTCGGCTGCGCGGGGATCTCCGGCCCGGTGGGCACACCGGTCACCGAGACCTCGGCGGCGGATTTCGCCGCGCTCATGGCCGTCAACGTCACCGGCCAGTTCCTGCTGGTCAAACACGCCGCTCCGTGGCTTACCGCGTCGGGTGGCTCGGTCGTGCTGCTGGCCAGCGACTCGGCGTTCACCAGTGCGCCCGGCATGGTCCCGTACTGCGCTTCGAAGGGCGCCGTGGTCGCGATGACCAGGGCTCTCGCCGTCGATCTTCCCGGCGTCCGGGTGAACTGCGTCTGCCCGTCGGTGGTCGACACCCCGATGGCGCGCGGCGATCTCGGCGACGTGCTCGACGATCCCGCCTTCCCGGTGCAGGCTCCCGAAGAGGTCGCCTGGCAGGTGCTCCACCTCGCGTCCGCGCGTTCGCGGGCGGTCAACGGCCAGGCCGTGCTCGCCGACTTCGGCGTCTCGGCCCGCTCCGGTTTTCCCGCTTAGAAAGGACTCCGCAAGTGAAGAAGGTTGTCGCGATCACGGGAGGCGGTACCGGTATCGGGGCCGCGGTCGCCCGCCGGTACGCCGACGAAGGCGCCCAGGTGGTGGTGCTCGGACGGCGGCTCGAACCGCTGGAGAAGGTGGCCGCCGAAACCGGCGCGCACGTCGTCGCCTGCGACGCCAGCGACCGCGAAGCCGCCGAGAACGCCACGGCGGAGATCGTCGGCAAGTTCGGCAGGCTGGACGTCGTGGTGGCCAACGCCGGCGGCCACGGCCTGTCGTCGGTGGTCGACACCGGTGACGAGGAATGGGAACTGGCGCTGCGCTCGAACCTGTCCAGCGCCTTCGTGTTCTGCCGGGCCACGCTGCCCTCGCTGGTCGAGACCGGCGGCCAGGTGGTCATCGTGTCGTCGCTGGCCGGGCTGTTCGCCGGGCCGAACGTCGCCGGCTACACCGTCGCGAAGCACGCGCTGATCGGGTTGACGCGCTCGATCGCCCGCGACTACGGGCCGAAGGGTGTTCGTGCGAACGCGGTCTGCCCCGGCTGGGTGCGCACGCCGATGGCGGACGGTGAGATGGACCAGTTCGCCGAGGCGGCGGGCTTCGACGGCGGACACGACGAGGGCTACCGGCGCGTGACCGCCGAGGTCCCGCTGCGCCGTCCCGCCGAACCGGAGGAGATCGCGTCGATCGTGCGGTTCCTGGGCTCTTCGGAGTCTTCGTACATCACCGGTGCGGTGATCGTGGCGGACGGCGGCGCGCATGCGGTCGATCTGCCGACGCTGGCGTTCGAACGGGCGGGGATGGGTTCTTAGTAGGTGCGCGTGAAGGCCCCCTTCCCTCGGCTCAGCCGAGGGAAGGGGGCCTTCACGCGCTTCAGGATTCGCCGAGGTAGGCCGCGTGCAGGGTGCCGGGGGAGTCCAGCAAGCCCTGCGTGGAACCCGCATAGGTCACCCGCCCCGAAGACACCACCAGCGCGTCGCTCGCCACGCCGAGCGCGAGCTGCGTGAACTGCTCGACCAGCAGGATCGCCGTGCCCTCCTCGGCGAACCGCGTCACCATCGGCAGCAGTCGCGTGAACACCACGGGCGCGAGGCCGAGCGACATCTCGTCGATCAGCAGGAACGACGGCCGCGCGGCGAACGCGCGGGCCAGCACCACCATCTGCTGTTCACCTCCGCTGAGCAGCGCCGCCGGCGAATCGCGGCGCTTCTCCAGTTCCGGGAACAGCTCGAACAGTTCGTCGGCCCGCGCGCGGGTGCGCGCGGTCAGCATCAGGTTCTCCAGCACGGTCAGGCCGCCGAACACCGCACGACCCTGCTCGATATGCGCCAGACCCCGCCGCGCGCGGGCGACCCGCGAGTGCTTCGTGATCTCGTCGGATCCGATGTGGACGGTGCCTGCCGACGCGGGCACCACGCCCGAGACGGCCTCCAGCAGACTGGTCTTCCCGGCGCCGTTCGGGCCGACGAGCGCGGTGATCCGGCCCGGTTCCAGGGTCAGGTCGACCCCGGAGATCACCGGCCCGGCACCGCGGGTGACCGTCAGCCCCGCTATCCGCAACGCGTTCACAGCATCTCCGTTTCACCCATGTACGCCTTGAGCACGGCGGGGTCGGCGAGCACCTCGGCCTGGGGGCCGGAGGCCAGCACACGGCCGAAGTCGAGGACGGTGATCGTGTCGCAGACCGAGCGCACCAGGTCGAGATCGTGCTCGATGAGCAGCACCGACACCCCGAACCGGGCGGGAACCTGGCGCAGTCGTTCCCCGAACGCGACGTGTTCTTCGTGCGGAAGACCCGCGGCGGGCTCGTCGAGCAGCAGGACCCGCGGCCGCGCCAGCAGATGCCCGACGACCTCGACCAGCCTGCGCGCGCCGACGTCCACTTGCGACAGTGGGGTGCGGGCGGCGGGGCAGCCGAAGAAGTCCAGGGCGTCGCCGATCTCGTCGGCGGTGAGCCGCCGCCTGGCGAGGAACTTGAGATACGCCCCGACCGTCAGCCCCGGCGGGACGCGGTCCTGCTGGAACGTCCGGCGCAACCCGGCGCGGGCCCGGTTCGACGGTGACCCGGTGAGCGGGACGCCCCCGAGTTCGACGGAGCCCTCGGCGTTCGGCAGGAAGCCGCTGATCGCGTCGACCAGCGTCGACTTGCCCGCGCCGTTCGGCCCGATGACGCCGAGCACCCCGTGCTCCGGGACCGATATGTCCACTGAGGACAGTGCCGCCACGTGGCCGAAGTTCACGCTCAGCCCGCGGACGGTGAGCACCGGCGGACCGGGCGTCTTGGCTTCGATGACCGAGGTACCGGCCGCGAGATCGAGTCTCGCCGGTTCCTTCTTGGCCCGCCGGTACCACACCTGGCGCACCGTGGTGCCCAGGTTCCCGCCACTGGCCAGCGCCTGGACGCCGAGCACACCGAACACCACGAAACCCCAGTCCTGCGGGATTCCCCAGCGTTTGAGCAGTTCCGGAACGCCGACCCACAGCACCGCGCCGAACACGGCCATGTCGATCAGGTGCGCGCCCGACATGATCGCCAGCACGTACAGCGCCAGCGACTGGATCGCGGTGAAACTCGCCGGGAAGGCGAGCCCGACCTGCCCGGTGAGCAGGCCGCCGCTGATCCCGCCGAGGGTGGCGCTCACCGCGAACGCGGTCAGCTTCGACATCCGCACGCTCGTGCCCGCGGCCGCCGTGCCGCGTTCGGAGAACGCCACCGCCTGCCAGGCGCTGCCCCAGCGGCCGCGGCGCAGGAAGTACACGGCGAGGCAGCACAGCACCAGCACCACGACGGCGAGCTGGAAATAGGACCGGTCGTCGGAGAAGGCGTCCGGCCGTTCGACCGAGATCCCGCTCGAGACCCCGGGGAACTGGAGCTGGACCAGCGCAAGGTCGGCGGCCGCGGCTAGCCCCAGCGTGACGACGGCGAGGTTGATCCCGCGCAGCCGCAGCGCCGGCAGCCCGACGAGCACCCCGACCACCCCGGCGGCGAGACCGCCGAGCACCAGCCAGGTGAGGAATCCGCCGGGAGCCTGTGCCTCGTTCAGCGCCGACACGGTCCAGGCGCCGACGGCACCGAAAGTCAGCTGGCACAGGGAGATCATGCCGGCGCTGCCGGTCACCACGCCGAGCCCGAGCAGGGAGATCCCGGCGACGACGGCGCTCATGCCGAGGTAGACGAAGTACCCGTCGAGCCCGACGCTCAGGCCGTAACCCGCGGCGATCGCCACGATGGCGACCGCGAACGGGATCCCGCGTTCAGCGAGCCGCATCCCACACCTCCTTGCGCTGCGACCAGAGCAGCAGCGCGACGATCACTGCGAACGGCAGGAAGTACCGCACCACCGAAAGGCCGTCGACCTGTGCGGCCGCGCCCTGGATCAGGCCGAGGCCCAGCCCGCCCGCGACCGCGAGGTCGAGACGGCGGAATCCGCCGAGCAGGGCGGCCGCGGCCGCGGGGACCACCAGCATCGCCAGCGACGTCGCGTCGTTGGACTGCGACGGCGCCACGATCGAGATCACCAGTGTGCTGACCACCCCGGTGACCGCCCAGACCGCGACGCTGAGCCGTTTCGCCGGGATGCCCAGCAGTTCCGCCGTCGTCGGGCGTTCCGACAGCGCCCGGAGCTGGACGCCCGCCGGGGTCCGGCTCAGCACGATCCGGCTGGCCACCGCGACGAGGACGGCCAGCGCGACCGTGACCACGGTGACCTGGCTGATCACCACGCCGCCGACGGTGACCGCCGGACCGTCCAGGATCGGGTGGAACGGCTGCGGCTTGTTGCCGAACAGGATGAACGACAACGAGATCAGCAGGAGCAGCACCGCCACGGTCACCGCCGAGCGGGTGCCGGTGTCCGCCTCGGCGAGCCAGGTGGACACGATCCAGCCGAGCAGCGCGCTCAGCAGCCCGCCGAGCAGGATTCCCGCCACCGTGGCCAGCCACGTCGGCAGTCCCGCGTGGACGGACAAGAACACCGCCACGTAGCAGCCGAACATCCCGGTGGCCGACTGGGCGAAGTTCACCACCCGCACCAGGCGCGACATCAGCGTCAGGCACACCGCCAACACCGCGTACAGTCCGCCGGCGGCCAGGCCTGCCAGCGCTCCCTGCAGCATCGAATCCTCCTGTATGAGGGGAGCTCGTGAGTGGTAAGGACGGTTCTAACCGCCCTTACCACTCACGAGACCCGGCCAGTACGACCTACTTCTTGGGAATCCGCAGCCAGTCGTTCGCGACGAGCTCCCATTTGTTGGTGCCGGAGGCGAGCTTGATCGGCCAGCCCGCGGTGTTGTCGTGGTGCGTCTGACCGGGACCGAAGACGTACGGCGTCCCGACCATCGGATCGGTGATCGGCTTCATCTCGCGCAGTGCCTTGGTCACCGACTCGCGGGTGATGTCACCCTGGATCCCGCGGATGACGTCGAGGAAGTACTTCGCCGCCAGGTAACCGCCCTGGCTGAACGAGGTCAGCGGGATGTTGTTCTTGGTCATCAGCTCGCGCCAGTCCTTGTTCTGCGGGCTGGTCGCGTCGGTGAACGGGTAGAACTCGGCGGGCACGTACACCCCGGCGCCGGCGTTCGTGATGGCCTTGGCGTAGTTCTCGCTGTAGACGCTGGTGAGCAGCAGCCACGTGACGTCGTTCCAGCCCTGCGCCGCGGCGGCCTTGAGCTGTCCGATGGAATCCGGCTCGACCGGGTTGACCGTGATCGCCTTGCAGCCCGCGTTGCGCGCCTTGACGATGTAGGAGGTGTAGTCGGAACCGCCGTAGGGCACGGTCGCGTCGAGGTACTTGAGCTTCTTGCCGGTGATGGCCGACCATTCGTCGATCGCCGCCTGATACGACGGCAGCGTGTTGCCCGCGATCTCCAGCAGCGCGCAGATGTCGTTCAGCTTCAACGTTTCCGAGCCGTAGAGCAGAGTCAGCGTCATGTCGTGGTACGGCCCGACGTTGACCGGGGCGATGTTCGGGCTGGAGAAACAGGCCGGGTCGACGCCGATACCCTGCATGGACAGGATCTTCTGCTGCTCGTAGTACTTGTTGTTGATCTCGCACTCGATGAGGCTGGACGAGCCGACGAGCGCCACCGCCTCGTCACGGCCGACGACCTCGCGGGCCGCCGCGGCCGCGGCCGCCGGGTCACCCTTGTCGTCGAGGGCCTTGTACTGGATCTGCCTGCCGTTCACGCCGCCGCTCGCGTTGGCCGCGTCGAAGACGGCTTTGGCCGCCTGGGAGGCCTCGGGGAACGTCGCCGCGCCGCTCAGCGCGTTGACCGAACCGACCACGATCGGCCCGCTCGAACCGCTTTCGGAGCCGGCACAGCCCGCCGTGGCGAGCAGGACGGCCGAGGCGAGGGCGACGAGGCGCCGCGCGGGTTTCACCGGTTCCCCATGGCTTCGGCGACGGGTACGGAGTCGACGATCTGCTCGAACGAGGAGACCTTGCCGCCGTCGAACTTCCACACATGCGCGACGCGGGCGGTGAACGAGCGGCCGGTCTCGCGGTGCTTGCCCTGATAGGTCCCGATGCCGATCACCGTGTCACCGGCGTCGTGAAGGTCGCCGAGGGTGAAGGTGTAGCCGTCCCAGTCCTTCGCGATCGCGCCGAAGACGTTGTCGCGTACCTCTTCCGGGCCGGTGTACGTTCCGGCGTAAGGGAAACCGGCCGCCTCCGTCCACGTCGTCGCGGGACCGAGCGGGGCCAGCATGCCCGCCAGATCTCCCCGGTCGCTCGCGGCGTAGTGCGCGGCGATGATGTCTAGATTGGACACTGGGGCTCCTTAGACCGGTTGCGCGTCGGGATAGGCGACGGCGCCGAGTGGGTAGATGTGCCCGCCCGCGCGGGAATGTTCCGACCGGCCGTCGCCGGTCAGGCCGAGGAAGACGCCGGTGGTCTTCAGCGCGTAACCGAGGTCGTGCAGCCACACGCTGGCGACGGCGATGCGGAATTCGCGGAAACAGAACAGGTAGAGCCCGTCCTGGAACTTCCACACCGTCGACAGGTCCATGTCCCCGTGACCGCGCTGCACGCCTTCGAGGCATTGCCAGGCATAACGTTGTGAGGACACGTACACGTGCTCGTAGAGATGTTCGGGGCTGTAGCGGTAGATGTTGCGCTTCCCGATCAGGTCGCGCGACGGACCCGGCACCTCGCCGGTCGGCGTCCCCGCGTCGGTCGTGCCGGACCAGAACGTCTGGGAGACACGGGGAACGCCTTCGACGTCTTCGGCGCCGATCACCGAACGCACGGCGAGCGCGCGATGTGTCGTCGTGGAGAAGACGACGGTGAGGGCTTCCCCTTCGACGCTGGTGTGTGGGAGATTGACGAAGAAGACGTCTTCCCGGACGGCGACCGCGTCGTAGGGATCCTTGATGCCGTTGCAGGTGACGGTTTCAGCGTCTTCGAACCGCAGCGCGAGCGTCTTCCCGTCGTCGAGGGTGACGGTGAGCTCGCGTCCCGACAGGTCCGCGTTCGGCAGGCGGTAGGTGGCTATTCCGGCGGCGAACTCGTCATAGGTGCGCCACTGTTCCTCGGGTGCTTCGGGCATGCGGTCATCGTCGGGGCGACCGCCCGCGAAGGGGAAGCCGTCACGCGCTGGGCGGCAACAACCGGTCGCTCACGGTCAAGCCGCGGCGCAGTTCGCTCGGCGAGCAGCCGAATTCCGTCTTGAACACCCGGCTGAAGTGCGGCGCGTCGACGAAACCCCACTTCGCCGCGATGGCCGCGACGGGCCGGGAACTGTGCACCGGGTCGAGCAGTTCGCGGCGGCAGTGTTCGAGCCGCCGGGTGCGGATCCAGCCCGAGACGGTCGTGCCCTGCTCGTGGAAGAGACCGTGCAGATGCCGGGTGGAGATGTAGTGCTCGGCGGCGATCTGCGCCGGGCCGAGATCGGTGGAGGAGAGGTTCGCGTCGATGTAGGCGAGCACGCGGCGCATCAGCTCGTGGTGCGGTCCGGCGGTCGCGCGGGCGAGGTCCAGTTCGCTGGCGAAGAGCGTGGCGAGCAGATCGACCGCCGTATGCGCGAGCCGGACGCCCGCCGGCCCGCCGAGCTGGTCGAGGTTGCTGCCGAGTTGCGCGAGGAAGGGCACCACCACGTTGCCCATGCCCCGCTTGCCCGACATGGGCACCGCGGTCAGCTGGCCGACCAGGTCGCGGGGGAGATCGATGAGCCGCTGCGGGAACATCACCACGAGCGTGCGGAAATCCTCTTCGAACGCCAAGGTGTACGGCCGGTGCGTGTCGTACAACGCCACGTCTCCGGGGCGCAGCATCGCCTCGCGGTTGTCCTGCACCAAGAGCCCGGTCCCGGACAGGATCAGGCTCAGCTTGTAGTAGTGCCGGTCCGCCCTGGCGATGAGCTCGGGCGTCCGTTCGACCACGTGCGCCGACGCGGTCACCTCGGTCAGCTGGACGTCGTCCGCGCCGCACGAGCGGATACGGCCGCGGAAGTGGTCCCGGTGCTCGCTCGTCACGTGCAGCGGCACGAAGGATTGCGACACCACCGTGCGGAAATCGGTGAAATCTCGCGCGACCGTGGTGGTGGTCGGGTCGGCGGTGGCGGTGGTCACGGGGGTCACCTCGCAGCATCGGGGGGTGAATTTCATATACGATAAGCGATACGATGCTGCCGGGCAATGATCGTGCCGAGGTCAGTCGGCGAGGCGGAACAGGAGGGTCCTCGGGTCCACGTCGACGGGTACCACCGTGCCCGTTTCGTAGCGGCCGACGTCTTCGGTGAGCACGCGCGCGCTGAACGGCGTCACCCCCGGGCCGGTGACGACGAGGTCGACGTCGTCCGCGGGAGTGCTCACTTCGCCGACCCAGATCCGTTTGCTGGACACGACTTCGGCGTTCGCCCGGACCCCCGACCGGTCGAGCCCGCGGTGGGCCTCACGGGCCTTGGCGTTCTGCCGGAGATGCGATCCGACGGTGCCCAGCCCGCCGAGCGTGAACACGACGCCCATGGCGATGACGACCAGGCGGTCGTCATCGCCGGGCGCGAAGCGGGTGCTGATCCAGAGCAGGGCCGGGCCGATCAGGACCAGGACGGTCATGAAGAAGCCCAGAAGACCGCCGATGACGGTGAAGGCGGGCAGCTCCGGGGCTTCCTTGCCTTCACGGTCCGTCGTCACGGCCGTGAGGTTACTGACCGGTTTCCGTCGCTGGTCCGGTAAAAATGCCCGCTTACCCGCGGTTGTGCCGGGCGAGCGCGCCGAAGGACAGCTTGCGCTCGAACCGGTACGGCGAATTGTCGTCGTCCTGCCGCGCCCGCAAGGTTTTCACCAGGCTGTACGAGGCCATGTCGAGATCGAACTCCGGCCGGTCCGGGCGATGTGGCAGGTCCGGCGCGATGAAGGTGTACACGTGCGCGCCCCGCAGGCCCGCCTCGGTGAACACGCGCAGCAGGCGGGCGAGGTGGTCGGCCTGTTCGCGTTCGTCCCGCACATGGCCGGGTTTGATCCGGGGCGGGACCTGCTCGTAGTCGACGATGTCCCAGCCCATCCCGCCGGCCTGGGCGGCGCCGGTGAAGGTGCACGAGCCGAACTCCAGCACCATCACCGGTTTGCCCCACTTCCGGTACTGGGCGAGGTCCTTTGTGTACTCGGCATCCGTGGCGAAGTACGGGTAGTAGTCGATCCCGACGATGTCGAAGAGGGTCCAGTCGACCGGCTCCGCGCCGCCGATCGAGGCGTAGGTGATCCGGCCGCGGAAGTTCCGGCGTGCGACGTCGGCCGCCCGCGCGAGGAAATCGGCGAGCCGGTCCATGATCTTCGGCCATTCCTCCGGCGGGATCGTGGCCATGTTCGCGATCCGCTCCAGGTAGGTCTCCCCGGGCACGATGCCGGGGGTGAAGAGGAGGTGTTCGCATCCGGTCACGAACTTGACGTCGTCACCGTGGCGAAGCCGCTCCGCCTGCCTGGCGGTTTCGGCCAGATGGTCGAGGACCTGATCCTGGGGGTGGTCGTAGAGGCGGGGCTGGACGTAGACCTCCAACCCGCGGCGTAGCGCGGTGGACGTCGTCTCGGCGAGCCTGCCGACGTCGGTGCCGAACGCGGTGATCGACGGGCAGCGCAGCTCGTCGGCGATCACCCTGATCTCTCGCTCCAGCTGGCCTCTGCTCCAGCGCACCCGGCTCAACGGTTCGCCCGCGGCATGCAGGACGCCGGCGTCGTAGGCGACCCCGCCTCGCAGCCGTCGAGGTTTGCCCGCCGCCTCGGCCATGCCCCCGCCGAGACTCGTGACCGCCACCGCTCCCGCGACGGATTTCAAGAACGTCTTGCGACTGATCATGACTGTCCCCTCGCTAGTTGCTCAACTAGGCTACTGTTCATGCAACCAGAAAATGAGCCGGGCGGCCAGGAGCGGCGCTCGTTCATCGAGGAGGCGCGGCGCGCGCAGATCGTCTCGGCGACCATCGAGACCATCGCCGAGATCGGTTACGCGAAGGCGTCGTTCGTGCAGATCGCGCGGCGGGCGGGGATCAGCCCGGGGCTGATCACGTATCACTTCGTCAAGCGCGAAGAGCTGATGAAGCAGGTCATGCTGACCGTGCACACCTCGATCGACCAGGCACTCGGCGCGCGGGCGGAAGGCGCTGAAAGCTATGCCGCCGCGCTGCGCGCCCTGATCGAGGGATTCGTGTTCTATGCCGCCGAGCGGCCCAAGGAGATGATCGCGATCGGCCAGATCGCCGCGGCGTCAAGGGATGCCGAGGCCGCGCGGAGCTGGTTCGAAGAGCAGAACGCGAAGACGCTGGCCGAACTGGAGGACATGTTCCGGGAAGGGCAGCGGGAGGGGGAGTTGCGGGAGTTCTCGCCGCGGGTCATGGCCGTGTCGGTGCTCGCCGCGATGGAGGCCGCGCCCGCCGAGCTGATGGCCCGGCCGGACACCGGGGTGGCGGTCTACGCGCGCGAGCTGGCGGACCTGTTCGAACACGCCATGAGGCGTCCGGCCAGCGAGGCGACCAGTTCGTAGGAGCGGCGGCGGTCGGCGTGGTGGTAGAGCGGCGTGGTCACCATGAGTTCACCGGACCTCGTCTCTTCGAGGATCCGCCGCAGTTTCGGGACGAGTGTGTCCGGGCTGCCGGTGAGCACGGCGCCGGAGCGTTTCGCGATCTCCGCGCGATCGTCCGCGGTGTAAGGGAAAGCGGCCGCGTCCTCGGGGCTGGGCAGGCGGATGCGGTGGCCGCGGATCCGGCTGAGCACCTTCAGCCGGGTCGAACCCGCGAGCCACTCGGCGCGTTCGTCGTCCTCGGCCGCGATGACGGAGACGCTGACCAAGTCGGCCTCCACCGGCGCGGCCGGCGCCAGATGGTGGGCGAAGGCGTATTTGAGCCCGTGTTCCGCCGCCAGCGCGGCGCTTTCGGGAGAGCGGCCGAGCAACCAGAGCGCCGGGACGTTGCCGCCGAGGACGGGGATCGCCTTCACCTCGGCGTCCTCGGGCGGGTCCAGGTGGTACTGGAGTTCGGTCAGCTGCTCGCCGAAGGCTTTCGTCCTTTGTGGACGAACCGCCGCGGAGGCCGCCTTCGAACCGCCCGGCGCGCGGCCGATCCCGAGGTCGATCCGTCCCGGATGCAAGGCGGCCAGCGTCCCGAACTGTTCCGCCACGACGAGCGGCGGATGGTTCGGCAGCAGGACACCGCCCGCGCCGACCCGCAGGCGCTTCGTGGCGTTCGCGAGGTGGGAGATGAGGACCGCGGGCGCGGAACTGGCGACACCACGCATGCCGTGATGCTCGGGAACCCAGTAACGGTGGTAGCCGAGGTCTTCGGCGAGCCGTGCGAGATCGACCGTGTTGAGCAATGCCTCACGCGGTGTCGAGCCCTCGACGATGGGGGAGGTGTCCAGCACCGAGAGAGCGGGAGGCATACGGTCCCTTCTCGTGAGTGGTAAGGACGGTTGGAACCGTCTTTACCACTCACGAGGCGGTCAGGCGAGTGCGGCGGGAAGGGTCTCGAAGCCGCGCAGGATCCGGGTCTCCCGCCGGCGCGCCCCGTCGAGCAGCCGGAGGCCGGGGAAGCGCTCGAAGATCGACCGCAGCCCGATCTCGCCCTCCATCCTCGCCAGCGAAGCTCCGAGACAATAGTGCCGCCCCGCGCCGAACGACACGTGATCCCGCGCGTTCGCGCGTTCGACGTCGAAAGTGGCGGGGTCGTCGAAGATCTCCGGGTCCCGGTTGGCGCCCGCGAGCACGGTGGTGACGATCGCGCCGCGTTCGATCCGGGTCCCGCCGATCTCGGTGTCCCGCGCGGAAAGCCTGCCGGTGAGCAGCACCGGCGGGTCGTAGCGGAGGATCTCGTCGACGGCGTTGCTCCACAGGTCCGGATTCGCCCGCAGTTTCGCGAGTTCGCCCGGGTGCCGGGTGAGCAGGGCGATGCCGTTGCCGAGGAGGTTGACGGTCGTCTCGAAGCCGGCCGCCAGCACGAGTCCGGCCGTGGCCTTGAGTTCTCGCTCGGTCAGGCCGACGCCGTCCTCGCGGGCGGCGATCAGCTTGCTGAGCAGGTTGTCGCCCGGGTTCTTCCGCAGTTTCTCCAGATGCAGCGTGAGCCACGAGTCGAACTCGGCGAGCGTCGCCTCCACCGTCCGGAAGGTCCGCCACGGCAGGCCGAGGTCGAGGCTCGGGGCCGCGGCGCCGCCCAGCGCGAGCACCTTGTCGCGTTCTTCCGGCGGTACGCCGAGGATCTGGCTGATCACGGTGACCGGCAGGAGCCCGCAGTACCGCTCGATGAGGTCGACGGGGTCCGCCGGGTCGAGGCCGTCGAGCAGTTCGTCGGTGATCGCCTGCGTGCGCTCCCGCAGTTGCTCGACGGCGCGGGCGGTGAAGACGCGGGTGACCAGCTTCCGGTAGCGCGTGTGGTCGGGCGGTTCGCTGGCGAGCAGCGACGGCGGCTCGATCGGGTGGATCAGCCCGGACGACGACCACGCGACCAGCCGGTTGAGCAGCGGGTTGTCCGGGACGAACCGCACGGTTTTGAACGCGTCGCTGGTCAGCACCTCTTTGCACGCCGAATGCCGGGTGCTGACATGCCCGACCCGGGTGGTGGCGATGGCGCCGTGCGAGCGGATCTCGTCGAACAGTCCGCTCAGATCCGCTCCGCCGCTCGCCTCGACGGACAGCCTGCCCTGGAGGTCGCCCCGGCGCGCCGCGACCCGCAGGGCGACGCGGGGAATGGCGTGGCCGATGCTCCAGCGGGTGACCGGTTTGGCGATCGCCTCCGCCTTGTGCCGGAAGGGAGCGGTCTTGAGTGCGAACATCAGGACTCCGTCCGTGCGGGTTCCCCGTCGAAGGTATCGGAACGACGTGTCAGTAGCCAGCGGCCCCGATCGCCGCGGAGCGGTGAGTTGCGCTGGGCCCGCCGGGTTGGCAGCGTGCCCGGTGTCCCGCCACGAAGAAAGGTGTTCCGATGCCGCAAGACCAGCCGGATTTGAAACCTCGTTCACGCGACGTGACCGACGGCCTGGAGCGTGCGGCGGCCCGCGGCATGCTCCGCGCGGTCGGGATGGGCGACGACGATTTCGCCAAACCGCAGATCGGGGTGGCGTCCTCGTGGAACGAGATCACGCCGTGCAACCTGTCCCTCGACCGGCTGGCCAAGGCGGTCAAGAACGGCGTGCACGCGGGCGGCGGCTACCCGCTGGAGTTCGGCACGATCTCGGTGTCCGACGGCATTTCCATGGGCCATGAGGGAATGCACTTCTCGCTGGTCTCCCGTGAGGTGATCGCCGATTCGGTCGAGACGGTGATGATGGCCGAGCGGCTGGACGGCTCCGTGCTGCTGGCGGGCTGCGACAAATCCCTGCCGGGCATGCTGATGGCGGCCGCGCGGCTCGATCTCGCTTCGGTCTTCCTTTACGCGGGCTCGATCATGCCCGGTCAAGTGGACGGCCAGGACGTCACGATCATCGACGCCTTCGAAGCCGTCGGCGCCTGCCTGGCGGGGAAGATCACCCGCGCCGAAGTGGACAGGATCGAACGCGCGATCTGTCCCGGCGAAGGCGCCTGCGGCGGGATGTACACCGCCAACACGATGGCGTCGGTCGCCGAGGCGCTCGGCATGTCGCTGCCCGGGTCGGCCGCTCCGCCGGCCGTCGACAGGCGCCGTGACGGGTTCGCCCACCGGTCGGGGGAGGCCGTCGTCGGGATGCTCCGCCAGGGCATCACCGCGCGGCAGATCATGACCATGGAGGCGTTCGAGAACGCCATCGCCGTCGTGATGGCGCTGGGCGGCTCGACCAACGCCGTCCTCCACCTGCTCGCGATCGCGCGCGAGGCGGAGGTCGATCTGCGCATCGACGACTTCAACCGGATCGGGGACAAGGTCCCGCACCTCGGCGACCTGAAGCCGTTCGGGAAGTACGTGATGAACGACGTCGACAAGGTCGGCGGCATCCCCGTGGTGATGAAGGCGCTGCTCGACGCCGGGCTCATGCACGGCGACGTGCTCACCGTGACCGGCAAGACCATGGCGGAGAACCTCGAAGGCATCGCCCCCGCCGGCGTCGACGGCGAGATCATCCGCCCGCTCGACCGCCCGATCCACAAGACCGGCGGGCTGACCATCCTCAAGGGATCGCTGGCGCCCGAAGGCGCGGTAGTGAAGTCGGCGGGCTTCGACGAATCGACGTTCACCGGCACCGCGCGGGTGTTCGACGGCGAGCGGGCCGCTCTCGACGCGCTCGCCGAGGGCCGGATCGTCGCCGGGGACGTCGTCGTCATCCGCTACGAAGGCCCCAAGGGCGGGCCGGGGATGCGGGAGATGCTCGCCATCACGGGCGCGATCAAGGGCGCCGGGCTCGGGAAGGACGTCCTGCTCATCACCGACGGCCGGTTCAGCGGCGGCACGACCGGGCTCTGCGTGGGCCACATCGCCCCGGAGGCCGTCGACGCCGGGCCGATCGCGTTCGTTCGGGACGGCGACCCGATCACCCTCGACGTCGCGAACCGGACACTGGAGGTCGAGATCGACGACATCGAGGCACGCAAGGAGGGCTGGACCCCCAAGCCCCCGGCGTACACGCGCGGAGTGCTCGGCAAGTACGCCAAGGTCGTCCGCAGCGCCGCGCACGGAGCCGTTTGCGAGTAGAGCGGCCGAAGTACATGAAGGCCCCCTTCCTTGCGCCTAGGTACGGGAAGGGGGCCTTCATGTACTTCGGTAGGGCGCCACGAACGGGTGATGCGTAGGGCGGAGAGGCGCGAGTACGTAATTCACCCGATGTGCCCCGCTACTCCGGAGTAGCAGACTCGGCGGCCCGACGATTCCCGCTGCTCCGGAGGTCGATGATGACCCTGACCGCGTCCCACGCCCCAGCCCGTACCGCCGCGCTCGTGATCGCCCGCGTGGTCGTCGACGGGATCCGGCACTCGTTGCCGGAGCACGCGTCACTGTTCGACGCGCGAGCCACGGAGTTCGTCGCCTCGGTACTGGAGCACGACGGGATCAACCTGGGCATCGCGGCGGGCGCGGACGCCTTCCGCCAGGTCGGCGTCGCCGAATACGCGGCGGGAAAGGAACTCGAACGGCTCACTCGCGCCTACCATTCGGCGGGCCGGGCAGCCCTGCCCGCGCTGGCTTCGCTGTCCCGGCAGCCCGGGGCGGGCCCGGCCCTGATGGACACCGGGGTGGAGGCCCTGCTCCGCTGCGCGGACGTCCTGATCCGGCTGTCCACCGCCGCCTACCGCGCGGCGCACACGCCGTCGGTCGCCGAAGTGCGGCAAGACCTGCTGAGGGAGATCTTGAGCGGCCGGCCGCCGTCGAAGTGGGCGGGCCTCGCGGCGGAGGCGGGCTGGGTGCCGCCCGCCCGGGTGGTGGCCGTCGCCGCGGAGCCCGGCGCGGTCCGCGCCTCGTTCGGCCCGGAGGTGCTGGCCGACCTCACCGGCGAGTACCCGCATCTGCTCGTGCCGGACGACATCGAGATCGGCGGCGTCCTGGCGGGGACGCGGGCCGCGGTCGGGCCGGCGGTGGCGCCCGCCGAGGCCGCCGTGTCGCTGCGGTGGGCACGCCGGACCCTGGAGCTGGTCCGGCGCGAGGTGATCGAGGACGGCCCGCTCGTGCGCTGGGCGGACCACCTGACCACGCACTGGCTTTTCGCCGACGAGGTGCTGACGACCGCGCTCGTCGAGCGCAGCCTCGCCCCGATCGACGGCCTGCCCGCGAACGAGCGCGCCAAACTCGCCGAAACCCTCGACGCCATGCTCTCCGCCCGCGGCGGCGCACCGGAGATCGCGGACAACCTCGGCGTCCACCCGCAGACGGTGCGCAACCGCCTGCGCCGTCTCCGGGTCCTGTTCGGTTCCCGGCTCGACGATCCGCAGGCGCGGCTGGACCTGAGGATCGCCTTGCGCGCGGAGCTGCTCACCCCCGAACCGGCGACCTCGATGAAGGTGGCGTGAGCGTCAGGCGGATTCCGCGGCCCGGGTCACCCACGTGGCGACCTGGACGCGGTTGGAGTAGCCGAGTTTGGTGAGGATGTGGTCGATATGGGTGTCCACCGTCCGCCGGGCGATGCCCAGCCGGTCGGCGATCTCCTGGTTCGTCAGCCCCTCGGCGACCACGTGCGCGATCTCGGTCTCGCGTTTGGTGAGCACCTGCGCGGCCTGGTTCCGCGGCTCGGGGGACCGTTCTTCGAGGGCGTACGCGATGGCGTCCCGGGTGGGCATCGCGGCGCCGTCGGCGAACTCCTTGACCGCGACTTCCCAGCCCAGGGCTGTCGTCACGACCTCGGTGTCGGCGAGCAGTGGTTCGGTGAACGCCTCGTAGCGCGTCGGCCACGCGCCCACCGTGCGCCAGACGTTCATCGACGCGCCCTGCAGGATCGCGGCCCGGTTGGGTCGTCCGGTACGGGCCGCGCAGCCCGCCAGCACGGTGAGCGTGAACCCGACGACGACGCGGTCGTCCACGCGGGCGTGCAGGCGCAGGACCTGTTCACAGCAGCGGCTCGCCACCGCGAGATCACCTTGGAGGTACTCGGCGGCGGCGCGCGACCACAGCGCCCAGCCCCGCCAGAAGACCTCGCCCTGCCGCTCGCAGCGTTCGACGGCTTCCGCGAGCACCGCCCGGCCGCGGTCGATGTCGCCGTTCAGCCAGATGGCCAGCCCATGGTTGTAACTCGCCCAGAGGTCCCCGCCTTCGTCGCCGTGTGCGCGGAACAGGTCGATGGCCGTGCCGAACAGGCGTGCCGCCTCGGCCATGTCGTTGCCGATCAGCGCGGCGTAGGCCCGGACGTGGAGCACGTACGCGGCGGCGAGTTCGTCACCACTGGTCTCGGCTTCGGCGGCCGCCCGCTCCAGCATGCACCGGTGGGCGGGAAGGTCTCCTTGCACCAGGGCGAGGAAACCGGAGAGCCACAGCACGTGTGCCCGCCCGGGCACACCCGGCGCGGCGGCCTCGTCGAGACGGCGGACCCACATCCGGCCTTCGGTGTTCAGCCCGCGGACGATCCAGAACTCCTTGACGTCACGCAGCATCCGCAACCCGATGACCGCGTCTTCGGGAGCGCCGGTGCAGTAGTCGAGGGCGACCCGGAGGTTCGCGTGTTCGCGGCGCAGCCGTCCGATCCAGCCGAGCTGATCGGTCTCCAGCCATTCGGCGGCGTACCGGCCGGCGAGCTCGGCGAACCAGTCCCGGTGCCGTTTCCGGAACTCCGCCGTCCCGCCCGTCTCGGTGAGCCGGTCGACGCCGTACTCGCGCACCGATTCCAGCATGCGGTACCGCACGCCGCCGGGGTACTCCTCGCGCAGCAGGATGGACTTGTCGAGCAGCCCGTCGACGACTTCGAGGACCCGTTCGCGCGGCAGTTCGCCGCCGGAACAGACCTGTTCGGCGGCGTCGAGGTCGAAGCTGCCGGAGAACACCGACGCGCGTGCCCACAGCAGCCGTTCGGGCCCCGTGCACAGGTCGTGGCTCCAGTCGATGAGGGCCCGCATGGTCTCGTGCCGCTCCGGCCGTCCCCGCCGGTCCTTCGTGAGCACGGAGAACTGCCGGTCGAGGCGGTCGGCCAGCTGGCGCAGGGACAACGCCCGCGCGCGGACGGCCGCCAGTTCGATGGCCAGCGGCAGCCCGTCCAGCCTGCGGCACAGGCGGATCAGCGGTTCGGCGTCCTCCTCGGTGAGCCGGAACGACGGCGCGACCGCGGTCGCGCGGTCCACGAACAGCCGCACGGACTCGTCGTTCGTGACGCGTTCGAAGGAGTCGCCCTGCTCCGGGATCGCCAGCGGTGGCACCGGCAGGACCCGTTCACCCGCCACCCCCAGCGACTGCCTGCTCGTGGCCAGCACGGTCACCTGAGGGCAGGCCCTGACGACGGTGTCGGCGAACCAGGCGCAGCTGTCGACCAGATGCTCACAGTTGTCCAGCACCAGCAGCAATCGGCTGGCCTGCAGTGCCTCGACGACCACCTCGATGGCCGGTTTCGCCGAGCGGTCACCGAAGCCGAGGACGTTCGCCACGGTCGGCACGAGCAACGCCGGTTCCCGCAGCTCGGCCAGCGACACGAACGCGACCTCGTCGCCGGTCGCCTCGTGGTGGGCGGCGGCGACCCGCCACGCCAGCCGAGTCTTGCCCACACCGCCCGGCCCGGTCAGCGTGACCAGCGACGACGCGTTCAGCAGGCGCCGCGCTTCACCGGTCTCGGCGTCGCGGCCCACGTAGCTGGTCACTTCGGTGGGATCGGCGGACCACCCCGCAAGCGAGCCAACTCCGTCCGCCATGCATTCTCCCGCCGTCGACCGGACCCCGCGCTCCGTCCGATGTAGACGGAAAGCGCCCGGCTGCGGATACTAGCGGACCGCCGACCTCCTAGCGGGGCGCTTGCTTGCCGCGATCATGCGCCCAGCCCGCCAGCACCGTTCCCGCGGCCACGAGCAGCAGGAACACGAGCAACCTGCCGCCCCAGTCACCGGGTACCCAGTCGAACGCGCCCCACAACTGGGTCGCGGAATGATCGAAAAGGCTGCGGATGGCGGCCTGCGCGAAGACGGCGATGGCCACCATCCCGACGATCTGCAGCCCCAGATAGCCGCCCTTGGTCATGCTTCCTACCTCCTGGTCTTCGGTCGGGTCCCAGCTTCGCCCGCGTGATCGGGGTGCACATCGGCAGCGCGTCGCGCGTGGCCTCCGACCAAAGTCGAGCCCCGGATCGTCCTGTGTCCGGCTGCGCCGCCGCGAGCCGGTCGACCATGATGGGCCGGTGATCACCGATGCCCGGCCGCCCGTTCGTGTGTGGGGAGAGGCCTGGCGCCTGCTCGCCGCGGCCGGGCTGGGCGTGCTGCTCTGGCTCGTCACGGCGTCGCAGCTGCCGGTGGGCGCGGCGGGACCGAGGGTCGACTGGCTGATCACCGGAGATCCGCTGATCGCGCTCGCCTGCCTGATCGTCCTTCCGTGGCGCCGTCGCTTCCCGGTCGTGATCACGACCGCGGTCAATCTCGCCACGATGGCTTCGGTGCTGGCGGCGGGCGCGGCGTTACTGGCCCTGTGTTCGCTGGCCACCCGGCGGCGACCGGCCGAAACGGCGTTCGTGGCGGTGTTGTCGGTGGTCACGGCGGTGCTGACGGCCGGCCTCTATCCGCAGCGCGAGGCGCCGGGGCCGTTGTGGCTGATCATCAGCCTTCCCACCTTGCTGGTGGGCATCGTGGTGGCCGTGGGCGCCGCGATCGGGGCACGCCGGGAGGAGGTGCGTTCCCTGCGGCACCAGGTCGAAAGCGCGGAACGCGAGCAGGCCGCACGGGCGGCCGAGGCCCGGATCATGGAGCGGCACCGGATCGCCCGCGAGATGCACGACGTCCTCGCGCACCGGGTTTCGCTGGTCGCGATGCAGGCGGGAGTGCTGGGGCACCGCCCGGATCTGCCCGCCGACCAGGTCGCGGAGCTGGCCCGCGGGATCGCCGACGGCTCCCATCAGGCGCTGGAGGAACTGCGGGACGTCCTCGGCGTGCTGAGGGCGAGCCCGGAGGAGCTGGAACCACCGCAGCCTTCGCTCGCGGACCTGCCGGCGCTGGTCGCGGACGCGCGGGCACTGGGGCTGGACGTCACCTTGACGGCCACGATCCCGGCTGAGCCACCCGACGCGATCGCGAGAACCGTCTACCGGGTCGTTCAGGAGGGCCTGACGAACGCGGGCAAACACGCGCCGGGGGCGAGCGTGGCCGTCACCGTCGAGGGGGAGGCCGGGGACGGCGTGCGGGCGACGATCCGGGATTCCGGTGCGGCGCGGGCGGTCGCGGGGCCGCCCGCCTCGGGTTTCGGGCTGCTCGGCCTCTCCGAGCGGGTGGGGCTGGCAGGCGGCGAACTGGACCACCACACGGAACCAGGCGGCGGATTCGTCCTCACCGCGCGGCTGCCGTGGCCGGTCCGCGAAGGGAGCGAGTGAATGGGCAACGAGCGGGTGCGGGTCGTCCTCGTCGACGACGAGCACCTGGTGCGGATGGCGCTGCGGCTCATTGTCGACGGCGAGCCCGACCTCGTCGTGGTCGGCGAGGCCGCCGACGGCGACGCGGCGGTGACCGTGGTGGGGGAGCAGCGGCCCGACGTCGTCCTGATGGACGTCCGGATGCCTGGGCGCGACGGGCTGAGCGCGACCGAGGAGATCCTCCGGCTGCCGGAACCGCCCCGGATCCTGGTGCTCACGACGTTCGACTCGGACGAGATGGTGCTGGGCGCGCTGCGCGTCGGGGCGCTCGGATTCCTCCTCAAGGACACGCCGCCGCCCCGGATCCTCGCGGCGATCCGGACGGTCGCGACCGGCGAACCCGCGCTCTCGCCCGCCGCGACGTCCCGGCTGATCGCCGCGGCCACCGGGCCGCACTCGTCCGACGCGCGCCGGGCGTCCCGGGAGACCGCCCGCGACCTGCTGGCCACCCTGACCGACCGTGAACGCGAGACCGCGAACGCCATCGCGGAGGGCTTGTCCAACACCGACGTCGCGCGGAGGCTGGACATCACCGTCGCGACGGTGAAGGCGCACACGAGCAGCATGCTCGCGAAACTCGGCGTCGAGAACCGGGTGCAGATCGCCCTGCTCGTCCGCGACGCCGAAGGCTGAAACTTTTTTCCGGCGCCGTGTCGAATCCGTCGTGCCCCGGACGACGCAGTGTCGAAAGCAGTTCGGAACCACCAAGGAGAAACCAGATGCGCACCCTGATCGCCACCGCGTTCGTCTCGCTCGACGGCGTCGTCGAAGGCCCCGGCGGGGAGCCGGGCTACCGCAACTCCGGCTGGACCTTCGACGGTATCGAGTTCGACGAAGCGGCCTACGAGCTCAAGGGGCGTGAGCAGGGCGAGGCCACCGCGATGATGATGGGCCGGGCCAGCTACGAGGCGTTCTCGCCGGTGTGGCCCGGTATGACCGAGGAGTTCGCCGAGTACAACGCGATGCCGAAGTACGTCGTCTCGACCACGCTGAGGGAGGAGGACCTAGTCGGCAACTGGGGCGAGACCACCATCCTGCGTTCGCTCGACGACGTCGCGAAGCTGAAGGAGACCGAGGGCGGGCCGATCATCATCCACGGCAGCGCGGAACTCAACCGGAACCTCGCCGACGCCGGGCTGATCGACCGCTACCACCTGCTGCTGTTCCCGGTCCTGCTCGGTGCGGGCAAGAAGCTGTTCAGCGACACCGACAAGGACAAGCAGAACCTCAAGCTGGTCGAGAGCGAGGCCTACGGCAACGGTGTCCAGAAGCTGGTCTACGACGTCATCCGATGATCGGACCCAGGCGGGCCCCCGGCACGCGTCCTGCGATCATGAACCGCGTGACCAAGCCCGTCTTCGTGCAGCCGAACCTCGACGGACCGGCGCTGGAGCTGTCCGGCGTCGAGGTCCACGTCGGCCGTACGCCGCTCGTGTCGGACGTCGACTGGCGGGTGGAGTACGGCCAGCGCTGGGTGGTCCTGGGCCGCAACGGGGCCGGGAAGTCCACGATCCTTTCGGTGGCCTCGACCCAGCGGTTCCCCAGCGCGGGAACGGCAGTCGTGCTCGGCCACCGGATGGGCGCGGTCGACCTGCGTGACGTGCGGACGCATATCGGCTTCGTCGGGGCGAAGCAGCGGCTGCCGGACGCGGAGAACCACGACGCGCACACGGTGGTGCTGACCGGGTTCAGCGGAAGCGTGCTGCCGCTGTGGGACCGCTACGACGACGCGGCCAGGGACAAGGCGGCGAAACTGCTCGAACTGGTCGGCTGCACCGAACTGCGCGACCGGCCCGTGCACGTCTGCTCGCAGGGCGAGCGCGCCCGGGTCCGGCTCGCCAGGGCGCTCATGGCCGACCCGCTGCTGCTCCTGCTGGACGAGCCGTTCGCCGGTCTCGACCTGCCCGGCCGCGAGGATCTCCTGATGGCGCTGGAGAACTTGACGCTGGCCCAGCCGGAGCTGGCGACGGTCACCGTGACGCATCATCTGGAGGAGATCCCGGCGACGGCCACGCACGCCCTGATGGTGCGTCGCGGCAAGGTCACCGGCGCGGGCCCGATCGACGAGGTCCTCACCGGGGAGGGGCTTTCCGCCTGTTACGAACGGGACGTCGAGGTCCATCGCATCAATGGGCGGTGGGCCGCGCACGCGGTGCGACGTTCGTGAAGACGGGCCGAGCCCGGTCAGGCGGAAGGGCAGGGCCAGGCGAGCCGGACGACGGTCCCGGTCGGCGTGCTCGTCACCGTCGCCTCCGGCGCGAAGGCGCGGATGATCGGCAGGCCGCGTCCGCCGTCCGGGCGACGTCCGTCGCGCCAGCGGCCCTCGTCGGCGACGCTGATCCTGACGTGACCGTCGTCGTGGGCGGCGGTCACCCTCATGACGTTGTCTTCGGTGCCGTCGGGGTACGCGTGCTTGACGACGTTCGTCATCGCTTCGTAGGCGGTGAGCTTGAGATCTTCGGCCAGCTCCCGGGGGAGGCCCCGGCCGAGGGCCCATTTCGCCAGGAGGTCCCGTAACGCGGCCGCCTGTGCGGCTACCGCGGCGACCTCGAGGATTAGCTCGTCGGTGCCGTCGCGCACCGGCTCGTCGATCGGCATCACGAAGCTTCTCCTCGTCGTCCGCCGCGGTCCACGACCGCCGGATCCAACGACAAGGCTAAGGCACCGCCGGGCATCGGGACACGAGTGCCGCGCGAGCGGGCGGCTCCATCGGATATGTTCGAGACTGTCGCGTACCGATCGTGAGGGGTGGATGACGGTGACGAGCGGAGACGGCGAAACCCGGGAGGTCCCGTTCTCGGTGACCGTCGCCAGGCCCGATGGCGCCGAGGTCGTCATCGCGGTGGCGGGCGAGATTGACCTGACAACCTCTGAGGATCTCAAAGAGACCTTCGAGGACGCGCTGGAGCCCGCGCCGGGCAAGCTCGTGGTCGACCTGGAAGCCGTGGAGTTCTGCGATTCCACGGGTTTGGCGACCCTGGTCAGGATCAACGATCGGTGCAGCACACAGGGGGTCGACCTCAGTTTCCTGCCGTCGCCCACGATCCGGCGGCTGGCTTCGAAGACGGGATTGTCCACGCTCCTGCCGCTCGCCGGATCCTGACCGGGCGGCGGCTCAGCGGTTCGGCACTTCGAGGATCGCGTGGTCGAGGTGCCGGTACACGGGGATACGGCTGTCGACGCCGAACAGCTGTAGCAGGCGCAGTACCGGGCGGGCGTCCGTGACCACCCCGGTCGTGCGGTTCTCGGCGCGGGCGCGGGCCGCGGCGGATTCGATGACCCGTAGCCCGGCGACTCCGAGGAAGCCGACTTCGCTGAGGTCGAGCACCGTGGTGGCGGGCAGGCGGCCCGAAAGCGCGCGTTCCAGGCGTCCCGCGGTGGCGAGGTCGATCTCGCCGGCCGCGGCGACGACGAGCAGGTCTTCGTTCCAGCGGATCCGCCGGACCCGCAGCAGGTTCTCGGCCGTGGGACGCGGGCGCGGGATGGTCAGGGGGAGGCCGGCGCGGAAAGAGGGGCCGTCGCGGCTGCTCCGCGTGTACGGAATGCGTTCGGTCATGATGCTGTCTCCCGGATAGCCGGGACGAGACGACAACGGGAAAGCCTGCACAACGGCTGCGCAAGTCAACTCGCCGCCGCGTCGCCCTGTGACAAGGTGCTGGGCCGCGGACATGCGGGTCGTTCGCGCGGGCTGGTGGACTCAACCTCACGTACTTCTCACGGTACGCCGCTCCTCGCGGCTGGCAAGACCGGATGCGGTTAACGGCGGGATACATCATCGTGCATGGTCACTCGCGTAGCGCCTTCTCCCAGGCGAGGCCCCATTTTTCGAGCGGGTGCAACGCGTCGAGGAGTCGTTCGCCCAATGGTGTCAGGCGGTAACCCTCCCCGCCGGTCTCGACGATCCGGGCTTCGGTGAGTTCGGCGAGGCGGGTGGCGAGCACGCTCGAAGACATGAGTTCGCAGCGGCGCCGCAGTTCGCGGAAGCCGACGTCGCCCTGGCGCAGTTCCCAGATCACCCGCAGGGTCCACCGGCGTCCCAGCAGGTCGAGCGCGGCCATGAGCGGACGGCCGGTTTCGGAGCCGCGGACCGGCCGCCCGGGCCGCGGGATCGGTTCGCCGGGCATGGCACCCCCTTGTGCTTCGACTTTCGAAGCAGCATAGTGGTTCTGAAATCGAAGCACTGGAGGTGGTCATGGCCCGGATCGCGCCACTCGCCCCGCCGTACGAGGCGGATGTCGAACAGGCTCTCCGTAAATGGATGCCGCCCGGGGTGGCGCGGGAACCGCTGGCGTTGTTCCGCTTGCTGCAGCGTCATCCCGAGCTGGCTTCGCGGATGCGCGTCCTGGGCGCCGGCCTGCTCGCGCACGGCGAATTACCCGCGCTGGACCGGGAAATCGTCATCGCGCGGGTGACCGCCCGGTCCGGATGCGGCTACGAATGGGGTGTCCACGCCGCGGTTTTCGCGCCGGTGGTCGGTTTGACGCCGGAGCAGCTCGAAGCGACCGTGTCGGGCGACTCCGGGCATCCCGTCTGGTCGGAGCGGCATAGTTCGCTGATCCGCGCCGTCGACGAACTCCACGACACCGCAACGGTTTCCGGCGAGACGTGGGCCGCGCTCGCCGAACACTTCCCGGCGCCACTGCTCTTGGAACTCCTCGTGCTGGCCGGCTGGTACCGGACGATCGCCAACGTCGCCAACGCGGTCGCGCTCGAAGAGGAGCCGTGGGCCGTCCCTTATCCCGGGTCCTAGGACCGGGGTGAGTCGATTTCCCTCGTATCGTCCCGTTTTCGGTCGGAGGACTTCCAGGCGGCGAGAACGCACAGGAGCGCCGCCGCGAAGCCGACCGCGGTGAGGGTCCCGGCCCAGACGGCGCCGGTGCTGGCGAGGAGGTAGAGCTGGACCACCGCGGTGCACGCGTAGACGACCGCCAGTCCCAGCCACAGCCGTTGCGTCATCTTCTCCCGTCTCCGTTCGCCCGGTACGGGGTCCATCGCGGCGAGGCGGGATCGGGTTACAGGCTTCGGAAGAAGTCCACCAGCCCGTCCCACGACCGTGCGCTCCGCCGCCGCTCCCACCAGGTCCGGAACGGGGTCGACGCCATCGCGTGCCGCGTGTATGACGTCATGACCGCGCGGTACACGTTCTCCGCCTGATCCCACGTCAGCCGTTCCTTGCGCCAGGCAAGCACCAGCCGCATCCGCATCGGGTCACCCTTCAACGGCCGGACGACCATGCCGGGCAGTTCGGGCGCGGTGGGCTCGACGAGCTGCACCGCCTGCCCGGTGGCGATCAGGTGCCGTCCGCCGCCGTTCGGGCACTCGAACCGGATCCGCGGCGTGAACCCGGCGCGATGCGTCGCCGCGCGCAGCGACGTCAGCGAGCCGTCCTCGGGGCCGGGCGGGCCGATCCATGCTTCGTCGGCAAGGTCGGCCAGGTCGACTTCGAAGCCGTCGGCGAGCGGGTGCTTCGCGGGGAGACCGACGAACACGGGCACCCACGAGAACAGCACCCGGTGCCCGAGATGCTTCGCCAGCGGCACTTCCTGGTCGTCGGACATGGCGATGACGGCGATGTCGAGCGTCGCGCGGGCCAGCGCCTGCGCCAGCACCGTGCTGGAGGGTTCGACGTGGACGGTCACGTCCAGCCCCGGCAGCGCGTCGTCCAGCCGTTCGACGAAGGTGGGCAGACAGTCCATTTGGGACGATCCGAGCCGGACCGGTCCGTCGCCGAGCGCGCCGAGGAGGTCGCTTTCGAACCGGTCGAACTCCACGAGCAGGGTCAGCGCCCGGCGCAACGTCTGCTCGCCGACCGGGGTCGGGGTCACGCCGGTATGGCTGCGGACGAACAGCGGCGCGCCGATCTGGCGTTCGAGCCGCTGGAGCAGCGAGGTCAGCGACGGCTGGGACATGCCCAGCGCGGCGGCCGCCTGCGAGAGGCTGCCCGCTTCGGCGATGGCGCAGATCGCCCGCAGGTGCCGGATCTCCAGGGCCATAGGCGGAGTCTATCGCCGCCGGTCATTACGGCCCGGCCGTTCGCGGTGCGAAGGTGCGGCCAGAACCGTGACTACCTGAAAGGGGAGCCGATGACCGGCGACCGAACCCGGCCGGATCTGCGCGCGCTGCTGGCCGCCAAGGGGTTCCGGAACTGGATCAGCGACGGGTGGGAGCCCGCCGACACCGCGGTGGACGTGCCGGCGGGTACCGCGGAGGCGGCCGCCGCCCATCGCGGCAGGCTGTCGGCGGAACTGCCCGGTCAGCGGATCGCGCTCGCGGCGGGCAGGGCCGTGGTGCGGTCCAACGACACCTTCCACGGCTTCCGCGCCGACAGCGACTTCGTCTGGCTCACCGGCTGCCAGCGTGAGGGCGCGATCCTCGTGATGACCCCGGCGGGGGACGGCCACCACGCCACGCTGTACGTCCCGCGGCCCGCCGAGGCGCACGAGCCCGACTTCGTCGGCGACGCCGACACCAGCCCGTTGTGGGTCGGCTCCGCCGCCGGACCGGCCGCGTACGAGCGCGCGCTCGGCATCGAATGCCGTCCGCTGGAGGATCTCCCGCACGGTTTGCGCGGACGGAATCCGAGCGTCCTGGTCGGTGCCGGGGTCGATCCCGCGCTCGACGCGTACCGCTTCGGCCACAGCGAACGGCTCCGGACCGTCCTCGCGGAGCTCCGCCGGATCAAGGACGACTGGGAGATCGGCCAGTTGCGCGCCGCCGTCGACGCCACGGCCCTCGGGTTCGCCGACGTGCTGGCCGCGCTTCCGGAGGCGGTCCGCGGTGGCGGGGAACGCTGGCTTCAGGGCACCTTCGACCGCCGTGCCCGCAGCGAGGGGACCGGACCGGGCTACACCTCCATCGTGGCGGCCGGACCGCACGCGCCGATCCTGCACTGGACGCGCTGCGACGGGCGGGTGACCGAGGACAGCCTCCTGCTGCTGGACGCCGGCGTCGAGGTGGATTCCCTGTACACGGCCGACATCACCCGCACCTTCCCGGTCGGCGGGGAGTTCACGAAGGCGCAACGCGACGTCTACGACCTCGTGCACAGGGCGCACGTCGCGGCGCTGGGCGAGGTCCGTCCCGGCCAGGACTACGGCGCGTTCCAGGCGACGGCGCTGCGCGTGCTCGCGGAGGGTCTGCACGATTGGGGCCTGCTCCCGGTGTCGGTGGACGAAGCGCTGTCGCCGGACGGGCAGCAGCACCGCCGGTACATCGTCTGCGGTACCGGCCATTTCCTCGGGCTCGACGTCCACGACTGCGCCGCCGCGCATCCGTCGGCGTACCGCGAGGGCACGCTCGCCGAGGGGATGGCGCTGGCGGTGGAACCCGGTCTGTACTTCCACGCCGGCGACCGCACCGTGCCGCCGGAGCTGCGCGGCCTCGGCGTCCGGATCGAGGACGACGTCGTGGTCACTCCAGCGGGGTACGACCTGCTCTCCGGCGGTTTCCCCTCGACCGCCGACGAGATCACCGCTTGGGTGCGGGCGGCCGGGAGCTGAAGGGCGGGTGAGGGGTAAGGCAAAGGTGGCGTAGGCCGCCAAGGAGTCCGGCACGCTCAACGTCGGCGTGGCCGGGCCCGGTACCGCCCTGGCGAGCATGTCGCGAAAGCCACTTTCGAGACGTCTGATGTCCCGAAAGTGGCTTTCGCGACACCGCTTCCCAGGCCGCCACCGACCGGACCCGGTAGGTATCCAAGAAGAACCATCAGTACTGCTCAAATGTGTCCCTTGTGGACACTCCTGGAGGGCCGGGCCGCGGCCCGGCCCTCCAGGGTCCCGGTCAGTACCAGATGGTGTGCCCGGCGAGGATCCGCTCGGCGGCACCGGTCGTGGACAGGCCGACGGCGGGCCGGTCCTCGGTGAAGTATTCGCGGAAGTCCTGGCTGAAGTGGCGGGTCATCAGCGCGATCGTGCGGTCCCAGTTCCCGCCGTCCGGGCCGTCCGGCGCCCACAGGTCCAGCAGCGACGAGCCGACCCGGCCCTGCACGGTGTCGCCGTCGTCCCAGCCGGGTGTGGGGCCATCGTTCTCGAAGCTCACCGACGTCCCGTCGTCACGGACGTAGCGGTAGTCGCCGAGGGCGTAGGCGGCGACGGCGTCGGCGAATCCCTCTGTCCAGGCGCAGGATTCCGAACTGTGCTTCTCGACGTAGTGCGGGTTGCAGTCGTCCACGACGGGGAAGTCGCGGCCGTAGAGCTGCCACTGGAGCCAGTGTCCCGCCTCGTGGAGGATGAGGTGTTTGGAGTCGGGCATCGTCGCGCCCAGGAAGACGTAGTTCGTGTTCGGGTAGTCCCAGTAGCCGCCGTCGGCGACCCGCGGGTCCCAGACGAATGTGATGCGGTCGCAGCGCCCGTCGGCCTGCCGCGCCGTCCAGCACGACGAAGAGGGGTTCGCGCGCTTCCAGTACAGGACGTTCATCGTGTCCACGACCTTCCACGCCCGCTGCAGCGACGAAGGCACCTTCACCGTGCCGAGGTCGACGGTGCCGGAGACGTTCGTGCGGCGCGCCGAGTCGAACGTGTAGTCGGTGGTGTCGTTCGCGGCCTTCACGACCCGCCACATCGAGGTGCTGCTCGACCGGAACCGCACGTACGCCTCGGCGAGGGACGCGGTGTGGCAGGCGGTGAACCGGCCGTCGGACGCGCCGGTGATGCCGGCGGCGAGCCTGGTCGCCGTGCCGGAACCGGTGCGGCCCCACAGTTCCCAGTTCGCGTTCCGCGCCACCTGCGTGCGCAGTGGTTTGCTCGTCCCGGCTTCGGCGTCGTAGTGGTCGAAGGCGAGTGTGCCGGTGAGACAGGCGTTCGCGGCCGCCGTCGCCGGGGTGGCGGCGGCCGCGGTCAGTCCGAGGGTCGTGATGAGCACCGCGCCGAACGCCCGAAGTCGTCGGCCCGCGGATCTGCGGATCAGCTGCACGGGAATCTCCTCGCTGGAGGGAATCGACGGTGCGCCCGTGACCCTGTGTCGACGGTGACACACCGGTTGGTGATGGAGTTTCATCGCGGTCCGCGCGGTCCACCATCGCGCCGCCCCATCGGCCTCGGCTATGCCCCCCGGCGCCGGGAGGCGTGTCATGATGTCCGCGAACTCGATCGGCAAAGCGAACGAGGTCGTACGGTTCGACGAACGACAGGGGAGAAGCGGTGCAGGACGAGACGCCCTCGATCCGGGACATGCTGGCGGTCAACCTGCGCGCGGCCAGGGCGGCGCGGGGCATCTCGCTGTCGGAGCTCTCGCGGCGCTCGGGTATCGGCAAGGCGACGCTGTCGCAGCTGGAGTCCGGCGGCGGCAATCCGACCATCGAGACCGTGTTCAGCCTGTCCAGGGTGCTGGAGGTGGCGATCTCGGACCTGCTCGACCATCGGGCCGGCGGCGCGCTCACCGTGGTGCGCGGGGCCGACGTCGAGGTGCTCAGCGGCGAGGGAGTGGATCTCCGGCCGTTGCGGCGCATCGAGGCCGGTGACGGCGTCTTCGAGGTGTACGACCAGGTGGTCCGCGGGGACGCGCCGCAACGTTCGCAGGGGCACGTCGGAGTCGAGCACACCATCGTGCAGACCGGATCGTTGCTGGTCGAGGTGGCGGGGAAGACCGTCGAGGTCGGGCCTGGGGATTACGTCGCCTTCGACGCCCGTGAGCCGCATTGCTACACCGCTTCGGACGGCCCGGTGCACTCGGTGCTGCTGCTGCAGTACCGCGCAGACGAACGGCTCGACGGCAGGCCGCATCCGGTGCTGAAGGGCTGACCGCTCGCCGGGTATTGACACTCCTCCGGGGCGGAACCTACGCTCCGATCGTTCGCTTTACCGAACGCTGGAGGGTCGATGAACCGAACGCGCGTGGTCGTCCTGGGCGCGGGTATCGTCGGCGCCGCGTGCGCCCGTGAGCTGAGCCTGGCGGGCTTCGACGTCGTGGTCGTGGATCGCGGCCGTCCCGCCGGGGGAACCACTTCGCACGGCGAGGGCAACATCCTCGTCTCCGACAAGGGACCCGGCGCCGAACTCGAACTCGCCAAGCTGTCGACCGCGTTGTGGCCGCAGGTCGTCGCCGAGATCGCCGACGAGGACGCCCGCGCCGCAGCGGCGATCGAATACGACCCCAAGGGTGGCATCGTCGTCGCCACCACGGACGACGGAGCCCGGGCCCTCACCGCCTTCGCCGCGTCACAGCCCGGTGTTCGCGCGGAACCGTTGTCCCACAAGGAACTCGCCGACGCGGAGCCCGCGCTGACCCGCGAGGTGACCGCCGCGTTCCACTACCCGGAGGACGCGCAGGTCCAGCCCGCGGGCGCGGCGCTGGCCCTGCTGGGCTCCGCGCTGCGTCACGGCGCCCGGCTGCGTTCCGACACCGAAGTCGTCGGCGCGACCGTCCACAACGGACGGATCACCGGCGTCCGGGTGCCCGGTGAAGTGATCGAGGCCGACGTCGTCTTGAACGCCGCGGGCCCGTGGGCGGGCCAGGTGTCGGCGCGTCTCGGCGCCGCGATCGCGGTCCGGCCCCGCCGCGGCGAGGTGCTGGTGACCACGCCGATGCCCGGGGTCGTCCGGCACAAGGTGTACGACGCCGATTACGTCGGCGCGGTCGGTGCCGATTCGGGTGAGCTGCAGACCTCCGCCGTCGTCGAGTCGACCTGGGGCGGCACCGTGCTGATCGGCTCGTCCCGGCGCCGGGTGGAGTTCGACGACGCGATCCGCCCCGACGTGCTGAGCGCCATCGCGGTCAAGGCGCTGCGCCTGTTTCCGGCGCTCGCCGACGTCGCGATCATGCGCGCGTACGGCGGTTTCCGGCCCTACGTCGACGATCACCTCCCGGTGCTCGGCGAGGATCCGCGGCTGGGGAATCTCTGGCACGCCACCGGGCACGAGGGCGCCGGGATCGGCCTGAGCGTCGGCACCGCGCGGCTGCTGCGCGAACTGCTCACCGGGACGGAGCCGTCGATGCCCGTCGAAGAGTTCACCGTGGACCGTCCGGCGGTGGTGGCGGCATGAGCGGGTGGCTGCTGCCGCGCGATCGCGATCCGGTGGGCCGCACCGACCGGCCGATCCGGATCACCGTCGACGGCGAGACCCTGACCGGGATCGCCGGGCAGAGCGTGGCCGGCGTGTTGCTCGCCGCCGGCCGGACCTCCTGGCGCACCACCCGGTCGGGGGCACCGCGCGGCGTGTTCTGCGGTATCGGCGCCTGTTTCGACTGCCTGCTCACGGTGAACGACGTGCCCGACGTCCGCGCGTGCCGCCGCCCGGCCGCGGACGGGGACGAGATCCGCACCCAGTCCCGGGAGGAGACCGCGTGAACGTGGTGATCGTCGGCGCCGGGCCCGCCGGGCTCGCGGCGGCCGAGCACGCGCTGCGGGCCGGTGCCCAGGTCACGGTGCTGGACCAGGCGGAGACCCCCGGCGGGCAGTACCACCGGATGCTTCCCGGGGCGTACGCGGCGCGGCGTCCGGAGCGGGTCCAGCACGGGTGGGCGGAGTTCCACCGGAGGCGCCGGGTGCTCTCGCATCCGCGATGCCGGTGGTGGCCCGGCTCCTCGGTCTGGGCGTTCGACCGCGCGCAGAAGACGGTGCACGTGCTGCGGGGGCAGTCCGACGGCGCTGGACGGCGGCGGGTGACCCTCGTCCCGGACGCGCTGATCCTGGCGACCGGCGCGCACGACCGCACCCTGCCGTTCCCCGGCTGGGAACTGCCCGGCGTGTACACCGCGGGCGCGGCGCAGGCGCTGGCGAAGGGGGAGCGGGTCGCGATCGGCGAGCGCGTCCTCGTCGCCGGGGCCGGGCCGTTCCTGCTGCCGGTCGCGGAATCGTTGCTGGGTGTTGGGGCCGAGGTGGTCGCGGTACTGGAGGCGAACCCGCTCTCGACCGTCCGGAAAGGATGGTCGTCTCGCCCCTGGCGCCTCGCCGCCCAGGCGGGGAAGGCGGGTGAACTGGCGCGGTACGCCGCGACGCTGGCCCGGCATCGGGTCCCGTACCGGATGGGCCGGGCGGTGATCGAGGCGCGCGGCGCGGGCCGCGTCCACGAGGTCGTGACCGCGAAGGTCCGCGCCGACTGGTCGGTCGTTCCTGGCACCGAGCGGACCTATGAGGTCGACGCGGTCTGCGTCGGACACGGTTTCGTCCCTCAACCGGAATTGGCCGTCGCCGCGGGCTGCGCGCTGGACGAGGGGTTCGTGCGGGTCGACGCCGCGCAACGGACCACAGTGGACGGTGTCTTCGCCGCGGGCGAGATCACCGGTATCGGCGGCGCGGTCACGGCAGCGGCCGAGGGAGCGGTGGCCGGCTGCGTCGCGGCCGGGGCCGAGCCGTCGCCGGGGTTGATCCGCGCCCGCGACCGGGCCCTGGCCTTCGCCGAACGCCTCGCCGCGGCCCACCCCATCGGCGCAGCCTGGAGAGGCTGGCTGCGCGAAGACACGATCGTCTGCCGCTGCGAGGAGACGACGTACGGCGAACTGACGCGTGCGGCCGAGGACACGGTCTGTCCCGGTCCGCACGCCCTGAAACTCGGCACCCGGGCCGGCCTCGGCCCGTGCCAGGGCCGCATCTGCGGTCCGACCGTGTCCGAACTCTGTGGTGGTACCGAACGGCATCACCGCCCGATCGTCCAGCCGATCCGGCTGGGCGAACTCGCCGCCCGAACCGAAGGAGAACCTGGATGAGCACCCCCGACCTCGGTGGCGTCGTCGTCGCGACCGCACTCCCGTACCGGGTGGACGCGTCGGCTCCCGCCGGGCTGGCCGTGGACTACGACGCCTACGCCGCACACTGCCGGTGGCTGGTCGACAACGGCTGCCGGGGCGTCGGCCCGAACGGCTCGCTCGGCGAATACTCGTCGCTGACCGACGAGGAACGCCGACGCGTCGCCCGCACCGCGATCGAAACCGTCGGCGACGACGGGATCGTCGTGGTCGGCGTGCACGGCCCCGGCTCGCATCAGGCCAAGTACTGGGCCGAGGTCGCGGCCGAGGACGGTGCCGGCGGCCTGCTGTGCCTGCCGCCCACCATGTACCGCGCGAACCGCGGCGAGGTGCTCGCGCATTTCGAAGCGGTGGCGTCGGTCGGGCTGCCGGTGATGGTCTACAACAACCCCATCGACACCAAGGTCGATCTCACGCCTGCCCTGCTCGCCGAGATCGCTCAGATCGACAACGTGGTCGCGGTCAAGGAGTTCTCCGGCGACGTCCGGCGGGTGCTGGAGATCCGCGAGCAGGCACCGGGTCTGGACGTGATCAGCGGCGCGGACGACGTCGTGCTGGAAAGCCTGCTGATGGGCGCGACCGGCTGGTTCGCCGGATTCCCCAATGTCTTCCCCGCCGAGTCGGTGCGCCTGTTCGACCTGGCGCGGGCCGGCAAACTCGAAGAGGCCAGGGCACTCTACGAGCCGCTGGTCGCGGCGTTCCGCTGGGACTCGCGCACCGAGTTCGTCCAGGCGATCAAACTCGGGATGGACCTCGTCGGCCGCTACGGCGGGCCGTGCCGTCCGCCGCGGGGACCACTGACCGGCGAGCACCGCGAGCAGGTCACCGCCGACATGCGCCGCGCGCTCGCCTCGCTGGGGGTGGAGTAGGTGCGGTCGATCCGGTCGATCACCGCCGTCGACTCCCATACCGAGGGCATGCCGACCCGGGTGGTGACCGGCGGGGTCGGCGTCATCCCCGGCGACACGATGGCCGACCGCCGCCGGTACTTCATGGAGAACCTGGACCACCTGCGGCAGTTCCTGATGAACGAGCCGCGCGGCCATTCGGCGATGAGCGGAGCGATCCTGCAGCCGCCCGCGCGGCCGGACGCCGACTGGGGCGTGGTGTACATCGAGGTGTCCGGTTGCCTGCCGATGTGCGGGCACGGCACGATCGGCGTGGCGACCGTGCTGGTGGAGACCGGCATGGTCGAGGTGACCGAACCGAAGACCGTCGTGCGGCTGGACACCCCGGCCGGGCTCGTGCACGCCGAGGTCGAGGTCCGGGACGGCCGCGCGGTGCGCGTCAAGCTCCGCAACGTCGCGTCGTTCCTCGCCGAGCGAGACGCCGTGGTCGAGGTGCCCGGCCTCGGCGAGGTGCGGTACGACCTGGCCTACGGTGGCAACTTCTACGCCATCCTCGAACTGTCCCAAGTGGACATCCCGTTCGACCGGGCGGAGAAGGACCGGATCCTCGCCGCGGGGCTGGACATCATGGCGGCGATCAACGACCAGCGGCCACCGAAGCATCCCGCCGATCCGCTGATCGGCGGCTGCAAGCACGTCCAGTTCCTCGCGCCGGGTTCGGACGCGCGGTCCTCGCGGAACGCGATGGCGATCCATCCCGGCTGGTTCGACCGGTCGCCGTGCGGCACCGGCACTTCGGCGCGGATGGCCCAGCTCCACGCCCGAGGCGAACTGCCGCTGCACACGCCGTTCGAGAACAGCTCGTTCATCGGCACCACCTTCACCGGCGAGCTCGTCGCCGAGACCACCGTCGGCGGCGTTCCCGCCGTGGTGCCGGAGTTCTCCGGACGCGCGTGGATCACCGGCAACGCCACCTATCTGCTCGACCCGGACGACCCGTTCCCCGCGGGCTTCGTGCTCTGAGGAAGGAAGGATGAAGCAGATCGAGAGGGCGGCGGAGATCGCCGCAGAATGGGCCGCGACCGACCCGAAGACGCGCGCGACGGTGATCACCGGCGTCGCTGACGCACTGGACGCGGCCGGGCCGTCCCTGATCGAGATCGCCGACGCCGAGACCCGGCTGGGGACGAAGCGGCTGACCGGCGAGCTGGCTCGCACGACGTTCCAGTTGCGGCTGCTCGCGGCCGAAAGCGGCTCGTACTACGACGTCCGGATCGACCGGGCCGATCCGTCGTGGCCGCCCGGACCCCGGCCGGAGCTGCGCCGGTACCGCACCGCCGTCGGCCCGGTCCTGGTGTTCGCCGCGAGTAACTTCCCGTTCGCGTTCAGCGTGGCGGGCGGGGACACCGCGTCGGCGTGGGTGGCCGGATGCCCGGTGGTCGTCAAGGCTCACCCCGGCCATCCGGAGCTGTCCCGCAGGACGGCTTCGGTCGTGGTGGAAGCCCTCGGCCGGTGGGGCGCGCTCCTGGGCCTCGTCGAAGGGGAAGCCGCGGGCGTGGCGGCACTGCGTCATCCGGCGATCGCGGCCGCCGCGTTCACCGGGTCGGTGGCGGGCGGGCTCGCGCTGGCACGGATCGCGGCCGAGCGGCCGGTCCCGATCCCGTTCCACGGCGAGCTCGGCAGCGTCAACCCGGTGGTCGTCCTGCCCGGCGCGGCACGGTCGCGGGCGGAGGAGCTGGCGGCGGGGTACGCCGGTTCGCTGACGCTGGGCAACGGACAGTTCTGCACGAATCCCGGCCTGGTGTTCGTGCCGTCGGACAGCCCGTTCGTGGAGCTCGTCGCCGAACGGTTGCGCGAGGTCGCGGCCGCGCCGTTCCTGAACGACCGCATCGCGTCCGGGTTCCAGACCGGTGCGGCGCGGCTGGCCGCGATCCCGTGGATGCGCGAGGTCGTCCGAGGCCCCGGCGCCCAGCTGCTCGAAGTCGCCTTGGAGGACTTCGTGCCGGAAGCGGCCGAAGAGTGCTTCGGCCCGCTGGGCGTCGTGGTGCGATACTCGCGCCTTTCCGACGTCCTGCCGGTGCTGGCGGCCCTGCCCGGTCAGCTCACGACGACCGTGCACGCTTTACCCGAAGAGGCCTCCGAAGTCGAGGCGCTGCGTCCGGTGCTGGCCGACCGCAGCGGACGGATCCTGTGGGGCGGCTGGCCGACCGGGGTCGCGGTGACCGCCGCGATGCAGCATGGCGGACCGTTCCCGGCGACGACGTCACCGGCGTCGACCTCGGTCGGAACCGCGGCGGTGGAACGCTTCCTGCGGCCGGTGTCCTATCAGGACTGGCCTTCGCACCTGCTGCCGGAGCCGCTGCGGGACGACAACCCGTGGGACGTCCCGCAGCACTTCTCCTGACCCGCGTTTCGTCCTTCTGGATGCGGTACTTGCACGCGCAAGTACCGCAAGCAGAGGACGAAACGCGTCAGGGGGAGACCACGGTCCCGCCCTGCACGACGTACCGGAACTTCTCCGGCTCGGCCAGGACACCGATGTCCTCCAACGGATCCCGGTTGACGACGATCAGGTCCGCGTGCGCGCCCGGCGCCAGCGTGCCGATCTCGCCGGTCAGGTTCAGCAGGTCCGCCGCCGTCGACGTCGCGGAGCGGACCACTTCCAGCGCGGACTGGACCTCGCCGCGCAGCCGGAACTCGTGGTTCTGGTGCCGGTGCATCCCGCCGAGCAGATCGCTGCCGTACACGATCTTCACGCCGCCCCTGGCGGCCTTCTCGAGGGCGGCCATGCCCGCGCCGAGCACCTCGTCGACCTTGCGCCAGCTGGATTCCGGCAGCCCGTGCTCACGTCCTTCCTCCTTCAGCGCCCAGTACGTGACCAGGGTGGGCACGAGGTACGCGTCGTGCCGGAGGAACAGTTCGACACTGAGGTCGTCGATCAGGTTGCCGTGCTCGATCGACCGCACCCCCAGCTCCAGCGCGCGGTTCACCGCGCGGGCGGTGTAAGCGTGCGCGGCGACGTAACGGTTGGCCGACTCCGCCTCCTCGACGATGGCGCGCAACTCCTCGGCGGAGTACTGCGTCGAGTCGATCCGGTCGGTGGGGGAGGCGACGCCGCCGGAGGCCATCACCTTGATGTGGTGCGCGCCCTTGCGCAGTTCGTCGCGCGCCGCCGCACGGACCGCGTCGACCCCGTCGGCGACCCGGCCGAGGCCGGCGCAGCACGGGTGGTCGTCGCTGACGTTGGTGCCGCGAGTCCGGCTGTCGCCGTGCCCGCCGGTCTGGCTCAGCGCCCGGCCGCAGAACAACAGGCGCGGACCGCGGAACAGGCCCTCGGCCTGCGCGTCGGCGAGGCCGTAGTCGGCGCCGGAGGCGTCACGGACCGTCGTGAAGCCCCGGTCCAGCATCCGGCTCATGGTGCGGGCGCTGTGCGCGGCCACGTAGGACGGTGACGACGCGGGCAGCGACCCGAGATCCGCGGTCGACGCGGTGACATGCACGTGGGCGTCGACGAGTCCGGGCAGCACGAACGCGCCACGCAGGTCCTCGGTCCGGGCGTCGTCCGCGGTGAGCCCGTCACCGATCTCGACGATCCGGCCGTCGGCGCACCGGAGGTCTCCCTCGGTGTACTCGCCGCTGACGGGGTCGAGCAGGCGGGCGTTACGCAGCAGCAGCGATCCGTTCATCGGGTCTCCTCCAGGAGCTCGCGCAGGGCCGGGACGGCCAACGGTGCCAGGGATCGGGCGGTCGCGACGGACTCGTCGTCGTAGTTGCCCTCCGCGTCGAGGAGGTTGAGGACGCCGAGCGTGCGGCCGTCGTCCACCACCGGCACGTTGATCACCGCGCCGCAGCCGAGGCTGTCGATGAGTTCGTGGTCGGCGAAGATCTCCCGCACCGCCGCGCTGTCCGGGCCGAAGTAGGGCTCCTGGCCGGTGATGCACCGCTCCAGCCAGCCGGCGGCCACCTCGACGGTCTTCTCGCCGCCGACCGGGTACTCGACAGGGTGGCTGCTGTACACGCGCCGCAGCGCCCGCCGTTCGGGCACCCAGGCCAGGACGGTGAACAGCCGTACGCCGATCGTGGCTCGGGTCTTGTCCTCCACAGTGGACAGCGACACGGTCACTTCGTCATCTCCTTCGCGGTTTTCACGGGCGCGCCGTGTTCGGTCAGTTCTTCGAGTGAGCGGCCGGCGGTGGACAGGCCGAACACGACCACGACCACCACCCCGGCCACCAGGACGGCGGTGGTCATGCCGAAGACGCCGGCGAAGCCGAGGCTCGCCGCGGACAGGCCGATGATCGTCGGGGCGAGGATGCTGCCGACCCGGCCGAACGCGCTCGACAGCCCGGTCCCGCTGGCGCGGATCCAGGTCGGGAACACCTCGGGGGTGTAGGAGTACACACCGGCGTAGGTGCCGTTGAGGAAGAACGACAGCACCGCCCCGGCGAGGGTGATCGACCACGGCGCGTCCATCTGGCTCAGCCAGAACGCGCTCACCGCGGATCCGGCGAGGTACAACGCGATGGTGTGCTTGCGGTCGAGCCGCTCCGACAGCCACGCGGCGGAGAAGTATCCGGGGATCTGCGCCAGGTAGATGATGATGGAGAACTCGAAGCTCTTGGTCACCGTGATGCCGCGGTCGACGAGCAGCGTCGGGATCCAGGAGAAGAAGCCGTAGTAGGAGAACGTGATCACGAACCACACGGTCCAGATCACCGCGGTGCGGCGCGCCATCGCCGGGCTCCACAAGAACCTCAGCGCGCTGAGGAGATTGACCTTGGGGGTCTCCGTCGCGGGCTGGGTGTCGGCCGCCGCGACGGCGGGAAGTGCTTGCCCCGTCGCCTTTTCGACGTCCCGCTCCAGTTTCGTGACGATCTTCTCGGCCTCGGCGTGACGTCCGTTCGCGACCAGGAACCTCGGTGATTCCGGCAGCGAGCGGCGCCACCACAGCAGCATGACGATCGGCAGCGCGGTGATCAGCTGCGCGACCCGCCAGCCCTCCGGCACCGTCGGGACGACGAACCTTCCGATCAGCGCGGCCATGACGAACCCGAACGAGAAGAATCCGGCCAGCGCACCGACGAACCAGCCGCGCCGCTTGGCGGGGACGAACTCCGACAGGAACGGCGCGATGATCGCGCTTTCGGCACCGGCGCCCGCCCCGGCCAGCACCCGGGCGCCCAGGAAGACCTCGTAGTTGGGGGAGAAGGCAGCGACCACCGAGAACACCGCGTAGAAGGCCAGCGCGTACATCATGACCTTCTTGCGGCCGATGCGGTCGCCCAGCAGCCCGGCGGCGATCGCGCCGAAGAGGAAGCCGAACGGCGTCGCCGAACCGATCAGCCCGAGCTGGCCGTTGTCGAGGCCCCAGGCGGCTTTCGCGCTCGGCAGCAGGAACGCGACGACGGCGGAGTCCATCCCGTCGAAGGTGTAACCGAGCCCGCCGATCAGCAGGAGTTTGTAATGGGGACGGCTCAGCGGGAGCCGGTCCAGTCGTGCCAGAAGCGTCATGGGGAACGCCTTCCGTGGTTCGGGCGACGAGGAGTCACGAGAGTGCGGACAACGTATACTGCGTTTCGGCAAAACTGCAATGGTTGTTGCAAGTGGTCCACCGGGCACGATGCGTTACCGTGACGCCGTCGAGGGAGGGTGCGCGTGACAAGGACGGGAACCGACGACGGTTTCGAGGCGTGGCTTCGGGATCGCACGCCGGAGCGCGGCCTGCGGCCGAAGGCGGCCGCCGTGCTCGAAGTGCTGGTCTCGCAACCGCGGCGGGCGTCGTTCGGTTCGACGGCCGAGCTCGCCCAGCTCGCCGGGGTCAACGTCGCCACCGTGACCCGGACGGCGCAGGCGCTGGGGTTCGCCGGATGGCCGGCGCTGCAACAGGAGTTGCGGGCGCGGTACATGTCGTCGCTGAGCGCGCCGCAGGTGGCCGAGGAACACCGGGACGTCGATTCGCCGGGGTCGGCGTCGCTGCGCCGCGACCTCGACAGCCTCGCCCTGCTCAACCGGCGCGTCGCCGAGGACGAGATCCGCAACGTCGCGGAGGCCGTCGCCGGGGCGCGCCGCACGGTCGTGATCGCCGACGGCAGCTACGCCGCGGTCGGGATCGCGTTCGCGCACAACGCCCGGCTCGCCGGATACGACGTCCACGCGATCACGGCCGGCGACGCCGAACTCGCCAACGCCACGGCGAAGCTGACCGCCGAAGACGTGCTCATCGCGATCAGCTTCTGGCGGCTGTACGAAAGTACGGTGCTCGCCGCGAACGAGGCCAAGGCCAGGGGAGCGCGGGCCTTCGCCATCACGGACGCGGCCAGTCCCGCGCTGGCGGCCGCGGTCGAACAGGTGCTGATGGTGCCCGCCGAGGGCGTGACCTTCTTCCCGTCGCTGACCGCGGGAATGAGCCTGGTGCAGGCGATCGTCGCGCAGCTCGCCGCCGTCGATCCCGTCCGCACCGGCGAGTCCATCGAGGCGGCCGAGGCCATGTGGTCGCGGTTCGACCTGCTGCACCGCCGGCCGGGATCGGCCGATCGGACAGTGCCGAAAAGGCCGACCGGTCGAGGCGTCTCCGCCGGATGACCGATCCGCCGCACCCGGCCGGGAGGCGATCCTGGTGTCAGGCCGCCGGAGGAGGCGGCAGGGGACCGAGGAGGCCGAAATTACGATCATCGAGACCGTGGGCGCATACGCCGGGCTCGCTCTGCTGGCGCTGACGGCGGTGACCCCGCTGCTGGTCGAACTCGATCAGCGCTTCCCGGTCACCCGCCGCGCGAAGGCGGCCGAACGGGAACGCCGGATGCCCGCCGGGCTCGCTTCGGCGTGACGCAGAGCACAGATTCGCGTGAGGCCTACCTCACGTGAGTGATTAGGGCTCCGCCGATTCGTAACTTTGTGTCGCGCTATGGAACGCTCTGTGACGTGACCGTGGATCTTTGCACCAGTGCTCAACCCGCCGACGCCTTCGAGGAGTTCCGGAGAAACGTCGACGACCTGACCCAGGCGTTCATCGACGCCTGCCGTCAGGGCCGCAGTCCCGGCGACGCCACACTCGACCTGTTGCAGCGGGTCCATCGCGAGGACCGCAACTGGGTCGTCGTCCACCTGACCTTCGCCATCGCCGCGCTCGCGCATCAGCGAGCCCTCGCCGTCACCCGCCCAGGTGGTGTGGCAGGTGCGCCGGAGCGCGCGTTGTTAACTTCCGCGAGTGACTGATCCGACCATCTCCGCGGTCATCGCGGTGTTCGCGGGCTGCGTGCTCGCGGGCCTCCTGGCCGTCCCGTACATCGCCGCGAGTTACCGGCGCCGCGGGGAGCTCGGGCTCTGGCGGGTCCTGCTGGTGTTCGGGTTCCTGGTCTACGCCATGTCGCTGTGGACGTACACGCTGCTCCCCATTCCGGAGACGACGACGTGCGCCGGGCAAGCGGCCGGTCATCTGCAACTACGCCCGTTCCAGTTCGTCGCCGACATCCGCCGTGAACAGACCGGCGCGGGCCTTCGGGCGTTCCTGCGTAATCCCGCCGTCCAGCAGGCGGTGTTCAACGTCGCCTTGTTCGTGCCGCTGGGGATGTTCCTGCGGCACCTCTTCCGGCGCGGTTTCGCGGCCACCGTCGCGATCGGCTTCGCGGTCTCGCTGTTCATCGAATGCACGCAGCTGACCGGGGTCTGGTTCCTGTTCGAGTGCCCGTACCGGCTGGCCGACGTCGACGATCTGCTGACCAACACCGTCGGCGCCGCGGTCGGTTTCGGCCTCGCCCCGCTGTTGCGGCTGCTGCCGGGGAACGAGCCGTCCGCGCCGCCGGGGACGCCGCGGCCGGTCACCGCGCGCCGCCGCCTGCTCGGGATGGCCGTCGACGTCGTGTCGGTCGTGCTGCTCGGTACCACCGTCGGTATCGTGACGACCTTGGTCGCCGGCGAACCCAACACCGTGGTGACCGCGCTCATCGGTACTTTCCTGCCTGCGCTGCTCCTGTTGTTCGTCGTTCCCGTCGCGGGCAACGGCGCCAGCTTCGGCCAGCGGGTCGTATTGCTGCGTCCCGCCGGGCCGGACGGCGGGAAGCCCGCCCTGTGGCGGATGACCGTACGGTTCCTCGCCGGTTCCGGCGGCTATTTCACGCTGCTCACCTTGGCGTCGGTGGCGAACGGCGGGTTCGAGCCGCTGGCGAACCTGCTGTTCTTCGCCAGCGGGATCCTCGCCTTCCGGCCCGAAGGTCACCAGGGACTGTCCGGCCTGATCGCCGGCCTGCGAATTGCCGACGCGCGGACCCCTGACGACTTGGCCGAGCCGAGCCTCGTGAGCGGCAAGGACACGTGATCAGACGCGTAACTCGCGTGACTGGACGCGTAACTCGCGTGATCAGAGACGTAACTCGTTGTTCTGCCTCTGATCACGCGAGTTACGCCTCCAAACACGCGAGTTACGCCCCTGATCACGCGAGTGCGGCCCTGGGCCACGTGCGCTTCGCCCGTACCACTCACGAGACCCGGCTTGGGAGCGCCACCCGATCGGGTCGACCCTGCGGGTCCCGCGCGTCATTGCGCCTGGCAGGACGCGCGGGCCGGAACACTCGCCCGGTGGACGTGGAGTCGATGGACGAAGTGGCCGACTGCCTGCTGTCGGTGGCCTGGAACATCTTCCCGCTGATGGGGAAACCTCCCGCGAGCCCGGGGGACCGGGCGGAGGAGATCCGGACCCTCCTCGTCGACGCCTGCCACGACGCCGGGATGCGAGCCCGGGAATGGGCCGCGGAGCACGGGGCGGGAACCGAAGACGACCGCCGTCCCTTCCTGCGGCTGGCGGAGGTCGGCACGGACGCGAACCTGTTGCTGGGCATGGTTTCCGGCACGCTGGTGGCCGACCACGAACGGATCCGCCGCCGCTGGGCGGAGATCGAGACGCTGGCCGCCGAGGCTGTCGAGCTCGCCTGCCTGATCGAGGGGCGACCGGTGGGCCGGCCGCCCCTCGCCATGGGGGATCAGTCCTTTTCGAGCGTCAGGTCGTAGCGGTCGAGCACCTCCTTGACGGGCTGGAAGAACGTGGTGCCGCCCGAATCGCAGTCACCGGAACCGCCCGAGGTCATGCCCTGCGCCTGCACGAGTTTCGTGCCGGAGCCCGACGACGGACGGCTGACGAACGAGCCACCGGAGTCACCGGGTTCGGCGCACGCGTCGGTCTGGGTGAGACCCCGCACGACGTTCCCGTTGCCGTAGTTCACCGTCTGGTCCAGGGCTTCGACCCGCCCGCAGTGCCAGTGGGTGGTGATCCCGGACCGGCAGATCCGGCCGCCGACGCCGACCACGTCGGCACCCTCGATCCGTACGTCGGACCCGTCCTCGTACCGGTCGACCCGGGGCGGGGTGGAGACGTCGGAATGCGTCACCTTGACCGTGCCGTAGTCGTTGCCGGGGAAGGAAGACCTCGCGACCTTGCCGATCGTGCCACCATCCCCGCGCACGGTGCCGCCGAGTTCGGTGCAGTGGCCGGCGGTGATCACGTAGTGGTCATCGTCGTCGTAGGCGTTGAACCCGACCGAACAGGCACCGCCGTCGAAGTACAGGCCTTGCCCGCCGACCACGCTCCACAACGGACGCGGCGCGCTCTTCACGTGTTCCACGCGGACCGGGACCCCGGCGGAGGCGGCCCACGCCAGTCCGGCGGGATCGCCGCCCACCACGCTGACCACGACGTCGTTCGACGGCACGTCCACGTACCAGCCGGCGACCGAATCGGGGAGGCCGGCGGTTCTGTTGTCCAATGTGGACTGGATTTGCTTCAGTCCGGCGGCGCTGTGCCGGAGTACCTTCGGGATCGCGCCCGCGGCGCGGATCCGGGAAGACCGGCCCGCGTCGGTGGTGCCGACGATCAGCTCGCCGGTCGTGGTGTCCAGCCAGGAGCCGGCGAACGCGGCGCCGAGCGAGGTGCCGAGTTCCTGCTGGGCGGCGGCCACCGTGGCCGGGCCCGCCGCTTCGGTCAGCACCGATGGCGCCGCCGAAGCCGGTGCCGCGAAGGTGGTGACGGCTGTAGCGGCGCCGATCAGGACGGTCAGGGTGCGCAGAGGACGTCGGATCACGAAAACCTCCATGGGGTGCACGGAATTCGGTGCGAGGTGAGTACGGTGATCGACGTTACGCACACGCGGCACCGGCCGAATGCCGCCATTTGAGTAGCGCTGGGAATTCGCCTTTCCGGCTCAATGAAATGGCGGCTCCTCACTCGTGTGAGTGGAGACTGCGCGATTTACCGTCCCCGATTCGCCGACCGGCGAACGACGGTCAGCGACGTGCGTACGCCCGTTCGGGAAATGGCCTTTCCGGGCCGGAAAACGATTGTCACCTGATGGTGTCCGAGCTGAACCCGTTCGTCCGCATCGGTGACGAAAGTGTTTCCTTCACCAGCAGGAAACGAGCCCAGCCGTGAACATCAGGCCCACGGTGAGCACGGGCGCGGCGAACAGCGCCAGCGCCCCGCCCGCGACGGCCCGCACCCGTTCCGGGAATCGCGCCGGGCCGCCCGTGTGCCGGGCGAGCCAGCGCAACCGGAGGGCGGTGTCGCCGCCGGCCGTGTGGATCGACAACAACGCCGAACGCACGGTCTCCGGTCCGTGCCCCGCCGCGGCCGCCCGGTCGGCGGCCAATTCCACGAGCAGCCGGACCGCGCCGGGGAGTTCGCGCATCAGCGGGACGAACCGCAGTACGCGGCCGAGTGTTTCGGCACATCCGGCCAGAAAGTGATGCCTGCCGCGCAGATGCGCGCGTTCGTGGGCCAGCACCGCGTCGAGTTCGCGGGGTGAGAGCCTGCCCGCCAGGCCGTGGCTCGCGACGATCAGGCCGTCGCGGCCGCCGAGGCTGTAGGCGATCGGCCGGTCGTCGGGCAGCCACAGCGTCGGCCCCGGCCGGGCGCCCGACAGCCGGAGCACGTCGAGATGGCGCCGGTGCAGCAGCGTGCTGCGTTTCCGGCGGCGCGCGGTGGACGCGGCGAGCCTGGCCGCCGCGATCGCGACGGCGGCGCCCGCGACAGTGCCGGCGAGCGGATCGAGGCCGGGCAGACCGCTGTGGTCGACGGCCGCCCAGCACTCGTGGAGGATCCGGGTGATGGCCTCGGCGGGCCCGTGGTCGGGCAGGACGAGGAGAAGGACGGCGCCGAGGGTGCCGACGAGGACGCCGAGCGCGGTCAGCAGCCACCACGCGAGCGCCGTGCCGGGGCTGATCCCGCCGGCGGTCAGTCTGCCCAGCAGCCGGGGTGAGCACCAGCCGATCACCACCACGCCGAACAGGAGCACCGCCGCCAGGATCATCGCTTGCCGGGCTTCCGTCGCAGGGCGCGCCGCAGGATGTCCGACTCCTCTTCGGTGACCGAGCGCGCGAAATGCAGCAGCACCGATTCCCGGTCGTCGGAGGCGTCGAGGATTTCCCGCAGGCTTTGCGCGGTCGCCTCCTCGCGGGTCGCCACGGCGCGGTAACGGTACGCGCGATTCTCCATTTCGCGCTCGACCCATTCCTTGCGGTGCAGATTGTCCAGCACCGTCATCACCGTGGTGTAGGCGAGGTCGCGGTCCCGGTTGATCGCCTCGAGGACCTGGCGCACCCGCAGGGGTTCCGCCGCGTCCCAGAGCACGTCCATCACCGACGCTTCGAGCTCGCCCAGCCGTTGCATGACACCTCCGCCGGGAAGGATACTGTGCCGCTCCGGCTCAGCCGACGACGCGCCGCGCGCCCATCAGATGCCCGTCGCCCTTGACCGAACGGACGTCGACCGGCTGGCCTTCGGTGGGCGCGTCGACCATCTTGCCGCCGCCGACGTACATGCCGACATGGTGGATGGCCCCGGGGTTCCCGGTGCCGTCGTCGTAGAAGACGAGATCACCGGGGACGAGCGCGTCCAACGGGACGGCCTTGCCCACGGTGTACTGCTGGCGACTGGTGCGGGGAAGCGAGATCCCCGCCTGCTTGTACGCCCACGACGTCAGGCCCGAGCAGTCGAATTCGCTCGGCCCGGTGGCGCCCCATTCGTACTGCGAGCCCCGTTTGGACAGCGCCGCCTGCAGCGCGTCGTTCGCGGCGCCGGGCGGGCCGAGGTACGAGCCCTTGTCCTGGACCTTGCCGAGTTTCGCCTTGTCGGCGGCGGGCAGCTGTCCGAGCGCCTGCCGCACCTTGGCGATCTGGTCGTCGAGGTCCTTCTTGCGCGTACGGACCTGGTCCAGCGCCAAGGTCGCGTCGTTGGCGGCGAGCTGGGCCATCTCCCGCGCGTCCTCCGCCGTCGTGCGCGCGGTCTGCGCCTTCGCGAGCGCGTCGCGCAGGCCGTTCAACGCCTTGGCCTTTTCCTCGGCCAGGACCGACAGCGCGGAGGAGCGGTCGAGGAACTCCTGCCTGCTACCGCTGTCGAGCAGCAGGACGGCGTTGCCGAGCCGCTCGCCGCTCATCGCGGACCGCGCGATCGCCTCGACCTGCGGCCGGAAGCGATCGATCGCCGACCGCGCCTGCGTGAGCTCGCCGTCGGCGCGGCCGACGGCGGCGGTGGCCTGGTCGCGTTCGCCCTCGCGGGTCTTCAACCGGTTCTGGGATTCCTGCAGATCCTCGTCGGCCTTGGCCGCCTGAGCGCCGAGTTCCTGGTAACGCCGCATCGGATCCTGGCCGTCCGGCGCGGGCTGCGCGTTCGCGGGGAGCGCTCCGAAGCCGAGGATCATGAGGGCGGCGGTGGCGGCGAGGGGGTGCCGTGGTGAGCGCCGGTGTGGGGTCACGGGTGCCGAATCTCCTGTCGCACAGGGTCAACTATCGCGCTTAGTAGTACGGGGCCGGTTGTGAGCGCGCGGTGAAGTCCTACTAAGACGCCTAGTACTACGGCTCATGGGAGTCTTTGCTACGGTGGGAACCGTGAGTGTCTTTCCGGCTACTCTTCGTCGACTCGTGATGGCCTTGGTGTTGCTGGTCGTTGCGGGTTCCGGGGCTGCCGGCTGCCTGGACGACGGCCGCGGCGAAGCCCTTGCCGTGGCGTCGGCCTCTCACGACTCGTCGTGCCCGCCGCGGGAGGGCCACGTACACGCCCGTCCGCTCGCCGCCGTCGTGGTTCGAAGCGAGGAAACGCCGTCCGCTCCAGCTGTCCCGCCTCACTCGGAACTCGGCTTTTCGCCTGTGGCGCAAGAGAACACCCGGCTGCTCCCGGTGATCCGGAGCGGGCCCCGGATACTCGTCGAGCTGTGCGTTTCGCGGACGTGACCGGCCCCGCGCCGTCCCGTCCTGTCCGCACAGCACAGAAAGACGAATCCTCGATGAACGCAGTCCTGCCCCGGCCCACGGCGCCGTCCGTCGGCAACACACCCGTGCTCTGGATCGACGAACGACTCACCGGCTCCGGTAAGGGTTTCTGGGCCAAACTGGAGGGTTTCAACCCCGGCGGCATGAAGGACCGACCCGCCTTGCACATGGTGGGCGCGGCCAAGGCCCGCGGTGAACTGGCCGACGGCGCGATGATCGTCGAGTCGACCAGCGGGACGCTCGGGCTCGGGCTCGCGCTGGCCGGGATCGTCCACGGGCATCCGGTCACCCTGGTCACCGATCCCGGGATGGAGCCCATCGTCCGGCGGATGCTCACCGCGCACGGCACCCGCGTCGACCTCGTCACCGAGCCGCATCCGGTGGGCGGCTGGCAGCAGGCGCGCCGGGACAGGGTCCAGCGGGTGCTGGCGGAGCAGCCCGGCTCCTGGTGCCCCGACCAGTACCACAACCCGGACAACGTGGCCGCGTACGCGACCTTGGCCGACGAACTGGCCGCGCAACTGGGCCGGATCGACGTGCTGGTGTGCTCGGTCGGCACCGGCGGGCATTCGGCCGGGACCTTCCGCGCGCTGCGGCGGTACTTCCCGCGGCTGCGCCTCGTGGGCGTGGACACCGTCGGGTCGACGATCTTCGGGCAGCCCGCCACCTCGCGGCTGATGCGCGGGCTCGGGTCGAGCATCCATCCACGCAACGTCGACTACGACGCGTTCGAGGAGGTCCACTGGGTCGCCCCCGCCGAGGCGGTGTGGACCTGCCGCCGTCTCGCCGCCGCCCAGTACGCGACCGGTGGCTGGAGTGTCGGCGCGGTCGCCCTCGTGGCCGCCTGGCTGGCCCGCACACACGATCCGGACGTCCGGATCGCGGCGATCTTCCCGGACGGTCCCCAGCGCTACTTCGACACCGTCTACAACGACGAGTACTGCGCGGGACACGGCCTCCTCGACGTCGTCCCGGCACGCGAACCGGATCTCATCGCGCATCCCGGCGAACATGTGGTGGAACGCTGGACCCGGTGCCGCACGGTCGTGGACCCCACGCTGTGACCGCGTTCGCCGAGCGGTTCCGCTCCTTCGACCGGCCCAGCAAGGTGTTGATGGTCAACCAGTTCACCATCAACGTCGGCTTCTACATGCTGATGCCTTATCTCGCCGGCTACCTGTCGGGGCCGCTGGGGCTGGCGGGCTGGGCGGTCGGCCTGGTGCTGGGGATCCGCAACTTCTCGCAGCAGGGCATGTTCCTCGTCGGTGGCACGCTGGCCGACCGGTTCGGCTACAAACCGCTCATCGTCGCCGGATGTGTGCTGCGGACGGCGGGATTCGCGCTGCTGAGCGTGACTTCGTCGTTGCCGTCGCTGATCGTCGCGTCCGCGGCCACCGGGTTCGCCGGAGCGTTGTTCAACCCGGCGGTCCGCGCCTATCTGGCGGCGGACGCGGGGGAGCGGCGGCTGGAGGCGTTCTCCGTGTTCAACGTGTTCTACCAGGGCGGAATCCTCGCCGGGCCGGTGGTCGGGCTGGCGCTCACGGCCGTCGACTTCCGGCTGACCTGCCTGGTCGCCGCCGCGGTCTTCGGCGTCCTGACCGTGGTGCAGATACGCGCGCTGCCCTCGCACGAAAGCGAAGGGGCCACGTCGTCGATCTGGTCGGACTGGCGGATCGTCGCGGCGAACCGGTCCTTTCTGCTCTTCGCACTGGTCATGATCGGTTCGTACGTGCTGTCCTTCCAGACCTATCTCGCCCTTCCGATGGAGGCACGGCGGATCACCGGCTCGGAGACGTCGGCGACCGTGCTCATCGCCGGGCTGTTCGTGATCTCGGGCGGTCTCGCGATCGCCGGGCAGCTCAAGATCACGGCCTGGTTCAAGGACCGGTGGCCGCCTGGCACGTGCCTCGCCGCGGGGCTGGTGTTCATGGCCGTGGCCTTCGTCGCGCCGCTGGCGGTCGCCCGGGCGGGACCGGCCGCGGCCGTCGCCGGACTGCTGCTGTCCGCCGCGTTGCTGGCCGTCGGCACGGTCGTCGTCTTCCCGTTCGAAATGGACACCGTCGTGCGGCTTTCGGGCGACCGGCTGGTCGCCACGCACTACGGCTTCTACAACACGATCGTCGGCGTGGGCATCCTCCTCGGCAACCTCTTCACCGGCAGCGTCTTCGACCTCGCACGCCAGGCGGGCTTCCCGGAGATCCCGTGGCTGGCCCTGACGGTGATCGGTGCGGTCTGTGCCTGGGGATTACGTGCTCTCGATCGAAGCCGCCTTCAGCCGAGCGTCGTCCAGTAACTCCAGAAGGCCTGCAGGACCGCGACGGTGATGGCGGCGTACCAAACGACGAGGACCACGCTGTGGTACCGGATCGCCGCCTTCACCTCCGGTCCTTTGTGGAGGTTGTGCAGGGTCGTGTACCAGAAGACGGCGATGGTGACCGCCCAGACGGCCATGCAGTACGGGCACAGCGCGCCGATGACGTACAGGCTCTGCACCATCAGCCAGTGCACGAAGACGACACCGAGCGCCGAGCCGATCTGGAGGCCCAGCCAATACCAGCGGGGGAGCCGTGCTCCGCCGAGGAGCGCGGCCCCCGTGGTGACGACCACGCTGAACCCGGCGATCCCCAGCAGCGGATTGGGAAACCCGAACAGCTCGGCCTGCGGCGTCTTCATGATCGACCCGCAGCTGAGCACCGGGTTGACACTGCAGGTGGGGATGTAGGAGAAGTCCTTGAGCAGCGCGATCTTCTCGACGGTGAGCACGAACGAAGCCAGCAGCCCGAGCGCGCCGCCGGCCAGCAGCACCCACGGTGTCGCGCGAACGGCGAACGGTGTCATTTCGCGAGCTCCCGGTCGATGACGGACTTGAGGCCCTGATAGGACGGTGACCCCGTGAACTTGACGCCGTTGACGAAGAACGTCGGTGTGCCCTCGACGCCGATGTTCGCGCCGTCGGTGCGGTCGGCGAGCACCCGGCCGAGGGTGACCGGGTCGTCCAGCGCCGTTTCGAAGGCCTGCAGATCGAGTCCCAGTTCACGGGCGAACCCGAGGAAGGTCTCGCGATGGGAGACCCGCTGGTCGCCCCACTCCGGCTGCTTTTCGAACATCAAGCGGTACATCGGTTCGAGTTTGCCCTGCTTGCCCGCCGCCTCCACGGCCCGCGCGGCCAGCTCGGCGTTCTGATGGCTCGGGATGGGGAAGTAGCGCATCACGAAGGTGACCCGGTCGCCGTACTCGGCGCGGAGGCGCTCGACGCCGGGAAACGCGGCGCCGCACGCCTCGCATTCGAGGTCGAGGAACTCCACGACGGTCACCTTGCTGCCCGCCGGATCGGAGAGCCGATGGCTGTCCGGCCGGACGAGGATCGACGCGGGCACCACCGGGGGTGCGTCCACCTGCGCCGCCGGGGCGTCGTCACCCAGGTTGGTGATGACGAGCAACGCGGCCACGACCGCGACGACGACGGCCACGACCGTGAGGGAAACCTTGGTGTTCTTGGTCATTCTGTTGTGTCCTTGGCTCGGTGTTGGCAACTGAAAGCGGCATGAGCGTGCCGGATCAGGTACGCGAAACGCAGAGCTGGACGAGCGGTGGAGTGGCCGTCGAACGCTGTGCCGGGGAGGACGGCGGTACACCCGTCCCACCGGGGCGATGATGGCGGACGAGCAGGACGAGCGCGGCCAGCAGTGCCATGCCGATCCCCGCGACGTCGTCGAGGTGGTTGTCCGGAAGAGGCTGGTCCACCGGGCTCAGCCGGGGCGCCGCCGGCTCGCATTCGCCGGCCGGGATCGTGGTGTGGGTGGCTTCGGCGGCGAACAGGGGAGCGCAGGGCGAGCCTGCCGCGGCCGCTCCGTCACTGCACAGGGCGCCCTGCAAGAGGGCGACGGCGGTGAGCACGGCCAGCACGGCGAAAAGCCGCGCGGTCATCCTCACAGTCCGTCTGCCGGTCACGCGGTGCAGGGTAAAGGTGACCTTGTAAAGCCGAGGCGAACTCGGACAAAACGCCTTACAGTGGTCGGCGATCCCGAGTGGAAGGACGCGCCGTGCCGAGGTTCAAGGATGTCTACGCCGTGCTGCCGGTCACAGACCATGCCGCCGCGGTCGCCTGGTACGAGCGGTGGATCGGGCGGCGACCGGACACCGAACCGATGGAAGGCGTCGCGGAATGGCGGATCACCGGGAACGCCGGGCTCCAGGTGGCGCACGATCCGGAAACCGCGGGTAAGAGCACTGTGGTCCTCGTCGTGGAGGACATCGACGAGACCGTCGGCGATCTCGCGGGGCGTGGCGTGGAATGCGGCCCGATCCAGGACTTCGGCTTCGTGAAGCTGACGGAGATCGTGGATCCGGCGGGCAACAAGGTCACCTTCGTCTGGGAGAACCCTTCGCCCGAGTAGTTCTTTCCGGAAAATGACGGGATCGCGCGGAGCGTTGCCCGTGCCGGGCCCCCGATGGTCCGATTCCCTCCGTCATCGACACTGGAGGGAATCCCATGAAGCATTCGAGACGCAAGACCCTCGCGCTGGCGCTGCTGGTGCCGTTCGCCACGCTCGTCACGGTGCCCGCCGCCGAGGCGGCGACCGAACGCACGATCAAGGTCGTCACCTACAACGTGGGCGACGCGGGCGGTCTCAAGGCCGACCTCGTCCGGCTCATCGAGACCGAACGCCCCGCCGTCATCGGGCTGCAGGAGGTCGCCGACCGCGAGGCCGTGGTGAAGGAGGCCGCGGCCGCGACGGGGTATGTCGCCATCTACGAGTCGGACCGGCGCGCGGTCAAGCACAACGCCATCCTGGTGCGCGGCAACATGACCATCACCGGCCACGGTGCAGGCGAGATCTCGCCCGCGGCCAAAGTGGACCCGTCGACCCCCGGTACCGGCCCCGCCGAACCAGGTGACTGCGGTTGCTGGGTGCCGCCGAAGTACGTCAACTGGGTGCGGGTGGGCGGCGCGGGCTTCGAGTGGGTCGTGGGCGTCGTGCACCTGACCCCGTCCGCGCAGCGCTTCGATCTCAACCGCGAACTGCACAACCTGCAGGTCCGCAACACCGCAGACTGGTTCTCGTCACGCGCGGCCGAACCGATCGTCATGGGCGACTTCAACGCCGAACCGGGTTCGGATCTGATGACGGGGCTGCGGCGCGTGGCCGACTCCTACAGTGCCCCGAGCCATGGAACCAGGTCCATCGACCACGTGTGGGCGAAGAAGGACTCGTCAGGGTCCGAGGTCGCCGCCCTCGGCGGCTACGGAAGCGACCACCGTCCGGTGCGCGCCCGTGTGACGGTGACCCGATGATGCGGCGCGCCCTGATCGCCCTCGTGTGCGGTGTCAGCCTGCTGACGGCCGTCCCGGCCGCGACGGCCGAGACCGGGCCGCGCGACGAGTCGCTGGACTTCCGGTTCCCGGCCGCGGATCTGATGCGGGTGCCGGAGACGAACACCTACGTCGCGGTCGGGGCGAGCGTCCCCGGCAAGAAGCTGCCGTACACGAAGGTCGAGTTCAGCGGCGGTTCGTTCCAGCGCCGAGGCGCCGTCGACGGCGACGCCTGGGACGGCGTCTCGTTCCCCGCGGGTTATTGGGCGAGGCCGGACTCTCCACTATGGACTCCTGCCCTGTTCGCGCACCAGGAGGACGGCCGCGTCGTCTACTACGTCTTCTACAGCGCGGCGCTTCCCGGGCCCGAGCCCGCCGGCCAGGCGAAGCACTGCATCGGCTACGCCACCTCACTACGGGCCACGGGAGATTTCGTCGCCAACGCCGATCCGCTGTTCTGCCCGGATCGCGGGTGGGCGATCGACGCCGACGTGACCAGGGGACAGGGAGAAGTCTGGCTGACCCTGCGCAACGGCGCCTGGACACAGGACCGCGTCACCGCCCTGGGGGCCGCGAAACTGGAGTTCGACCGGCCACGCCACGTCCGGCGGATAGCCGAAGCCGACGCGAAGAAGCTCATCGACAACGCGAATCTCGAGTGGACGCACCACAACAGCCCGTCCGACGACGTCCTCACGATCGAGAATCCCAACGCGGTCCGCATCGATGGCGACTGGTACCTCTTCTACTCGGGGAACAACTGGTACGCGAACCGCTACTCGACCGGCGTCGCCTACTGCGGCACCGCGCTGACCGACAACCGGTGCGCCCCGATGGCAGGGGAGCGCGCGTATTTCTCCTACCAGCCGGACCCGGACGGCGAGCCGCGTTTCCGGCCGGGTCTGCCGGACAAGTACCGCAAGAAGAACCTGCCGGGCAACAAGCGGGGGCCCGGCGCGTTCAACGCGTTCCAAGCGCCTGATGGTTCGTGGTGGGCTTCGTGGAACTACATCACCGACGCGAGCCTGCTTCCGCATGAGGATCCGTCTCCGGAACGGCGGAGCCGGATCGGGAAACTGACGAAAACGGGGAGCGGGGCGACGGCCGAGTTCAGCGTGAGCTGGTGACCGAGGGGTCTCCGCGGCCGAGTCGCCGCGGAGACCCGTCCTGAACGCCACTTGAGGATTGGTCTCCGGAGCAGCGGGTAATCGCCTCCTGCCGGCTTCCACCGGCCGGCCGTGACCCGAACGGAGTTGAGGACCATGACACACGCGATCGAAGAACCCCAGTCGTCGACCGAACGGGTGACCGTGCCCGAACCACGCGGCGAGGCCGATGCCCTGGACGACATGGCCATTGAACTCGAGCCGACGATCGTCCTCGGCCGGGAGTGACGGACTGCCGGCTCGGCGGTGATGGCCGCATGAGCCGGCCCGCTCCTCATGACGGCCTCGGTGCCGGTCGCTAGTGGCTCCGCCTGGCGCGAGCGGTCTCCCGGCGACTGGCCTTCTCGAGCGCCTTGACCAGTTCGTTCTTCGACATACTTGAACGCCCGGCGATCCTGAGTTCGCGGGCGCGCTGAGACAGATGTGCCTTCCCGGCTCGCGCGTCGACGCCTCCGTGGGTGCTCACGGTGCGCTGCCCGGCGCCGTCCCGGCATCGGAACCTCCTACGCACGCATCGCGCCATCGGACAGCCGGTCGCGGCCCGGCCGAAACCATTGGATCCCTGGGCGGACGAGAGAGGGTAGGGCGAACCCTACCTCTGGACGTAGAGCAGCCGTGACGACGAATCAGCCAGCTGCCCCGATGGTCCGGGACGAGGCGGGCCGCGATGCTGGATCCGTCGATCCGAAGTACCCGAACGAAGGAAATGTATGTCGAGTGTGGGTTCCATGCGCCGCAACCTGGTTCGTGCCGCCGCGGTCGTACTGGCAGGCGCCGCCTGCGCGCTCGCGGTGCCGGGCAGCGCCAATGCCGTGGTGAACGGGGAGAACTCCACCGAGCGGTACGAGTTCATGGCCTCGATCCCGGAGGTCGTGCCCGAGCTGAACAACGCCAAGGGTGTCTGCGGGGCCGTGCTGGTCCACCCGCAGTGGGTGGTGACCGCGGCGCACTGCGTCGACCCGGACAACAACCCGGCGAGGCCGGAGGGGACCGTGCGGATCGGCAGCGACCGGCGGACGACCGGCGGCACCGTACGCAAGATCGACCACTGGGTTCGCCACCCCGGCTACCAGCCGGGCGCGCCGAACAAGAACGACATCGCGCTGGTGCGCCTGGACCGCCCGGTTTCGGAGCGACCCATCCGCATCGCCGGCCGCCCCGGCCGACCTGGCACGCCGACCCGTCTGCTGGGTTTCGGCACCACGGTCGACACCGCGGACATCTCCAAGGTGGTGTTCCCCGAACGGCTTCAGCAGCTCGACACCCGCCGCGGTGCGGTGTCGGAATGCTCGCCCGGTTACGCGGACTCGACCCGGCTCTGCACGATCAGCCGTAAGCCCGGTGCGATGGCGTGCATGGGGGACTCCGGCGGGCCGCAGGTCCAGCGCGGGAAATGGGGCCGGTGGGAGCTGATCGGCGTCACCTCCGGCCCCGGTGACGACGACGTGCCCTGCGCCAACGGACCCGGTCTCTACACCAGCGTTCCCGCCTACGACGGCTGGATCCAGCGCACCATCCACTGGAACCGCTGACGCTCCAGTGCTCCGGCGGCGGGCGAGGGCGGCTACCCTCGCCCGCCGCCGGCGTCTCATCGGGGCGCGAGTGCCTCCAAAGAGGACAGTGACGCCTTGTGCAGGTTCGAGATGATGTTCCTCGGCTTGTCCGCGGCCTTGCTGTAGTAGTGCGCGCCGGACTCGTACGCCAGGTAGACGTTGCTGCCGTACACCGTCAGCCCCTCGGACATGCTGGGCGCGCGGAAGCAGTGCTTCTTGGCCGTGTCCAGGTCCTTGTCGCCGGCGCCGCGCCGGACCACGTAGATGTTGCTGCGGTTGTTCCGGCCATGCGAGGTGCTGTAGATGAACAGGTCCTTGGTGACGATGAGGCCCTGCGTCTTCGTCGGCACCTCCCACGACCCCGGCCGGTAGCTCAGCTTGCCGTCGGAGCCGACGGTGTACGAGTGCATCAATCCGCGCTTGGAGTCTTCGAACTTGCCGGCCCACAGCGTATTGCTCGGGCCGTGGCTGGTGAGGAAGGACGAGGCGTAGACCGTCTGCGCCTTCCCTTCCTGTTCGATGGGAAGCGACTTCTTGATCGCGTTCTTGAGCTTCGCCAGCGAGTACTTGCGGATCGTGTCGCCCTTGCCGGACACGAACGCCCAGCCCTGCTTTTCGAAGACGGCGATCCCGCCGACGTGCGAGTACGCGAGCAGCGCCTGCCCGACCTGCTTGCCGGTCTTGGCGTCGATCCCGATGATGATCGCGCTGCGGTGGCCGGACTCGTACGACGTGACCAGGATCAGGTCGTTCGATCCGTCCCAGTTCGACCAGGTCGCCGTGCCCTGGGGGATGTTGGTCGCCAGGGCGGGGACGGGGTGGCTCTTGCTGAACCGGTTGTCGTAGGCGTAGGAGGCCGATTCCCCATGGTAGAAGGGGCCGTCCTTACCGCTGGACTTCGAGTCGCAGGTGATGGTCGCCGCCTCGGCGGAGGCGGTGCCCACCGTGGTGAGCCCGAACATCACCATGCTCGCCGCGGCAGTGATCGTCGCCTTCTTGAGTAGGGTCTTCATTCATCCCCTTTTAGTGGTTGTACGTCCAGTTCTCGACTGGGACTCACCGGACGTGCTCGCGGTTCCGGTGACATGGCCCGGGACATCGACCGTTCGCGAGCTTCGACGTAGCACTCGTCGCCGCGGCATGTGCACTATGGCTAGGGTACGTATCGCGGTCGTGCCGCCACGGTGACGGCGTTGTGGTGATGGGAGAGGATCACATGGAATCCCTGTGGACGACTCTCGGCGTCGTGGCCGTGGTGGTGGTCGTCGTCCTCGTTCTGATCGCGCTGTTCCTTGTGGTCAAACTGGTGCGGAAGCACCGTCAGGTCCATCAGCCGGGCACGCCGGTGCCGACCAAAGCCGCCTACTGGATTTCCCTGGCCTACACGGTGTTCCCGTTCGACTTGCTGCCTGACCCGGTGTACTTCGACGACATCGTGGTCCTGACCAGCGGGCTGGTCTACGTCAGCAGGTCGCTTACCAAGAAGGCACGCGACGAGCGCCCGGCGGATTGAAGCACGTCCGGTCCCTCGCTTCCGTCTGTTGCGGACTTCATGTTCCACCCGTATCCGGGCGACTCCGCTCACTGGCCGGCATCGTTGTGCGGATCGTCGCGGGAGAGAGAAGCCGGAAGCAAAGCCCCAGGCGTCGAACACACCTCGGTCTCCGATGAGGCCCCACCTGAGCCGTCGGGTGAGGGAAGAGATCCAGCCGACCTCGTCTTGCGTCGAGTTCACGTTGCCACCATCGCACCGGCGCCGCGCGGATGTGCGGTGATGCCGGACGCCGTTGCGTTTCAGAATCGATGCATCGGGTATGGCTCGGGTGTCCGCAGACCACCTCATCGAGGAGATTTCCGCCATGCCCGCTCTGACTCGTGTTCTCGGCGGAATCACCGCTGCCTACAGCGCCTCGCTGATCGTCGCCCCGAAGATCCTGGCGAAACCCAGCGGTCTGACGGGGCCGGCGGGATCGGTGCCGGTGCCGGTCCGGACACTGATCGCCGCCATCGGCGCCCGGGACACCGCGATCGGCGTGGCGATGATGCTCGCCCCGGCCGGACGGCCGCTGCAGGTGGCGTTGGGCGCGCGGGTCGCCGCCGATGCCGCCGACGCGATCATCTTCGGCCTGACCTTGCCGGACAAGACAGCGCGGGTGAAGGTCGCCGGGTTCGCCACCGGCTGGGCGGTCCTGTGCGCCCTGTCCGGGGTACGGCGATGACCACCCGCGATCCACGGTTGCGGTGGACACGAACGCTTCTCACGGACGCGCCCACTCGGTAAGAGGCCTCTAGCGCTTCGGCAGCCGGTTCAGTACGGAGCCGGCGACGGCCCGTACTCGATCGCAGGCGCGTTCACCGCTGTATCCCTGCAGCCACACGGAAATGTACTCGGCGTCACCGTCCGGGAGGGTGCGGTGCGGCCAGGAGAGCTGACAGGAGGACTCGGAGTCATCGGTTACGTAACCGGTGACTCCGTGGCCGAGATCGACGGGGTCACCGTTGTCGTCGTCGATGTACCGGCTCCGCTGGACTCTCAGGTCCAGCCGTTCGTCTTCCCGCTGCCACCGGCAGTTCCGCAGGCCCGCGGTGACCGCCCGGACGTCGGGCATGGTTTGGGCGACCACGGTGGCGTCAGGGAGAGCGCAAGGGTTGAGGGGGAGTACACCAGCCGCGTCGTCCTGACGATCGACTTCGTGGGTGCGCAGGCGGGCGAGCACGACGGTGAGCGCGCTGTCCGCGACCGCACATTTGTCGCCCACGTTCGTGTCGTTGTAGAGCATCACGTAAAGCGCCGGCTCGTCGGTGATCGGAATCAGCGAGTGGCAGCCCTCGCTGAAGGAGGCGCGCAGCAGCGGTAGTCCTTCGGCGGTGCGGTTCGTCGTGCCGATGCCGCCGTTGACCACGGGTTCGCCGAGCCGGAGATCGAAATAGAGACCCTTGGGTCCCTTGTAAGTGCACCTGTCCGGTGACATCGGGTTCGAGTCCGGCTCCAGTGAGCCGAGGTCCTCGGTGTACCGGCCGTCGAGGACCTTGCACGTGTCGACCCGACGGAGCCGGTCCAGGGTCAGCGCCTCGGCCACCGGCATGGCCGCGGTGCCGATATCCGGTGGTGAGGTGATCGCCTGGATGACGACGATCAGGGTGCCGATCAGGGCCGCGACCACCACCAGCGCCACGGTGAGGGGCAAAACCGGCCGGCGCTTCTTGACCGGCGAAGGTCTCGAGGGTGGCTGCCACGCCGGAATCGGCAACGAGAGCACCGAGCGCACTTCGGCTTCTTGATGCCGGATGCGGGCGTGTACGGCCTCGGGCCAGGGTTCGGTGTCCGACGGAACAGGACCGAGGAAGTCCTGTAGCTGTCCGGGGGTGGGCCGCCGGGCCGGGTCCTTGGCAAGGCACGGTTCGGCGATACGCCGGATTTCCGTCGGCACGGTGGAAAGATCGGGTTCCGTGTGGACCACGTCGTAGAGCGTCTGTGGTGCCGACGTACCGCTGAAGGGGCCACGTCCGGTGGATGCCATGACCAGGATGGAGCCGAGCGAGAACATGTCGGTGGCCGGGGTGATCGGCCCGCCTCCGGCTTGTTCGGGCGACATGAACGCGGGCGATCCGATGATGGCGCCCGTGTGGGTGAGGTTCTGCGCTTCTTCGGCGGCACGGGCGATGCCGAAGTCGATGACGCGGAGCCCGTCGCTGGAGAGGATGACGTTGCTGGGCTTGAGATCGCGATGGATCAGTCCGGCACGGTGAATGTCCGTGAGTGCGGCGGCGAGTCCGGAGGCGAGCCGGCGAACGGTTTCCACGGGGAGCGGGCCGGTCGCGTCCACGGCCGTGCGCAGATCGGGTCCGGTGACGAAGATCGAGGCGAGCCAAGGGGATTCGGCTTGGGGGTCGGCGTCCATGACGGCGGCGGTGTAGGCGCCGGAGACCAGGCGTGAGGCGGCGATCTCCCGGCGGAAACGTTCCCGGAAGCCGGGGTCGTGGGCGAACTCGGCGTGGATCTGTTTGACGGCCACGAGCCGGCCGTCGGGGGCGAGTCCGAGTAGGACCCTGCCCATGCCCCCTTCGCCGAGTTCGGCGATGATCCGGTGGGGACCGACCTGCCGGGATTCACCGGCACGCAAGGGTTTCACAGACTGGTCCTAGGGTTTCGGCAACCAGGTGAGCAGCGCACTGACGACCTCTTCGGCCTTGGCGCAGGCCTGTTGCATGGTCTTGCGGCTTCCACGCTCGTACGTCACCTTGACGTTCTCGCCGAGGCGCTCGCTCGTCGCCCGGTGCTGCCAGGTCAGGACACAGGCCGGAGGCCCCTGCGGTGGACGCTCGTCGCGGTACACCGTCGTACCGCCGACCTCTACCGGCACGACGCCACCGGCGGCGGCCTGCTCCGGTCCGTGTGGCGGATACCCCTGCTCCACGGTCAGCCGGAACGTGTCGTCGCCGTGGTGGACGCACTGGTGCAGATCCTCGAGGACGGTGGCCCGCACGGGGCCGATCAACCGGGCGACCCTTTCGGGCCAGAGCAGCGTGCAGGGGTCCATCCCGATCAGCGACTGGGGGGCCATATCGCGTCCGTGACCACCCGCTCGGATCCGCCGCACCGCCTCTCCGAGGCCGGCCTTCACCACGGTGCACTTTTCGTTGGAGGAGAGTGCACCGCGAATCTCGGTGAGGAGCACGACGCTCTGGAGACCGGCGACCGGTACGGCGGCCGCGCACGAGTCGCCGAAGGTGCTGGTGTACATCGGCAGCCCTTCCAATTCCCCGGTGGGGACCCCCTCGATCAGTCTGGGGCCGATACCGAGGTTCAGGGCACCGTAAAGGCAGTCCAGTCTTCGCCCGGGCGAGGACGCCGTCAGCGCACCGAGCATGGGCGCTTCCCAGCCCGCCAGCACCTTGCACAGGTCGACCCGGCGCAGGTTGTCCGGACCGAGCGGATCCGGGTTGACCGGCGTGGTCACCGCCGCTCCGGGTGGCGGCGCCGACGCGGCCGTGGGTGCCGGCCCGGGCCGTTGCGGCAGGTTCACCGCCACGACGACGGAGGCGACCACCAGCACCGCCGCGGCCGCGGCCAAGGTGGTGTAGAGCCCGCGTCGGGAGCGCCCCGGCGCGGGCGGGTTCAGCAGTTCACGCACCTCGGCCTGCTGCGCGTCGATCAGCTGGGGCACCGGCGGTGGCCACGGGGCAGCCGCCGGCGCGATGGGGCCGAGCTGACGCAGCACCCAGGCCGAGTCCGGCCGGTCGCCGGGATTCTTGGCGAGACAGGGCTCGACGATCCGCCGAAGGTCTTCCGGCACCCGGCTCAGGTCGGGCTGGGCGTGCACGACGTTGTAGAGGGTGTGCGGAGTGGACGATCCGGTGAACGGGCCCTGCCCGGTCGCGGCCATCACCAGCAAGGAGCCGAAGGAGAACAGGTCGCTCGCGGGGCCGATCTCCTGTCCGCGTGCCTGCTCCGGCGACATGAAACCGGGCGAGCCGATGATCGCTCCGGTGTGGGTGAGCTCAGAGTCACCCTCGATGGCGCGGGCGATCCCGAAGTCGATCACTCGCGGGCCGTCCTCGGCGAGAATGACGTTACCGGGCTTGAGGTCGCGGTGTACCAGCCCGGCGCGGTGGATCTCTCCCAGCGCCAGCGCCAGCCCGGCGGCCAGATACCGCAGCGAGGACGTGGGCAACGGCCCGCCGGCCGCCACCGCCTCCGCCAGCGAGGGACCCGGTACGAACACCGACGCCAGCCAAGGTGCCGGCGCGTCGGGATCGGCGTCCATGACCGCGGCGGTGAAGGCGCCTGACACCATCCGCGAAGCCGAGACCTCTCGGCGGAACCGTTCGCGGAAACCGGCATCGTGGGCGAAGCCGGGATGCACCTGCTTGACGGCGACCAGCCGCCCGTCGGGCGAACGGCCCAGCAGCACCCGGCCCATGCCACCTTGACCGAGCACGGCGAACACCCGGTGCCGACCCACCTCGGTGGGTTCCCCGGGATTCAGTGCTTTCATGACGCCCCCTCGATCGAGAGCGATACTACAAAAGGCGGACGCGCTCATTGGATGGGAACCACGAAAAGGGCGTGAGGCCTTTACCGTGCAATTCACTCGACCGGGGTGCTGGTAGAGGTGCCTTCGCCGCCGTTAGAGGAGGGAAAGGCCTTCGATCAGCAGAAACGTGCCAGCCGCAGCGGTCGTATTTTGCGTTCGGCTTCGCGCAGACGTTGTTTGTGGTCACCCGTCACTGAAACGTCCAGTCGCGAACCGGCCATCTCTTTTCGGCCGATACCACGATGCCCTCCGGCAGCGGGTCCCGGTGAAACCGACCGGACGATCAGTCGCCGTCGGGTTCGTGCCACGCCAGGTCGGCGCCGAGTGCCGCGGTGAGGCGCGTGATCGTCTGCCGGCTGGTCTCGTCGCCGACATGCTCGGGGAGCCAGGCGCAGGCGATGTAGGCGGCGGTGACCTCGGCGGTGGCGCAGGCGGCGGCCAGGCATTCCTCGATCTGGGCGAGTGAGGGGCCGAGCCCGGAGGGAAAGCGCGCGCCGGGCAGCTGCAAGGCGTCGATGACGTCGATGTCGAGGTGGAGATAGACCGGGACGGGGCCGAGGCGGTCGAGGGCGGAGCTGATCGCGGCGGGGTCGGCAGGCACGCGACGGACGTGGCTGGTGGTCAGGGCGTCGCGCTCGGCGGGGTCGAGGTCGCGGGCGCCCGCGAGCACGACACCGGTATCGGGGACGGGGCGCAGACCGAGCGTGTCGTCGAACAGGCCGGGAGTGCGGCCGGTCAACATGGCCAGTGCCATGCCGCCGAGGTAGCCGCTGGTCGAGATGGCGGGGGTGTTGAAGTCGCCGTGGGCGTCCAGCCAGAGCACGGCCAGGTCGCGATGGCGGTGCCGCAGCCCGGCCACTACCGCGCGGGTGGTGGGGCAGTCGCCGGAGAGCACCAGGGGTCTGGCCGCTTGCGTCACCGCGTCGAGGGCGGCCCTGTGCAGCAGGCTCATCCGCGTGGGGACGGGGCCGGCGGGGAGGACCGGGCGGATGGCCTGGGTCGCGGCGACGGGGATCGGGAAGGCCGGGATGTACTCGTCGAGATGCCAGGGCGTGACGATCAGATCCCAGGCGCCGGTGCGGTCATCGGTCACGAGGTCGTCCCTCCATCGTTCGGCTGGGCGAGCAGGTCGAGCAGCCGTCGCAGTTCGGCGGCGCCGTCTCGCAGGTGTGTCGTCAGTTCCGCCCTGGCTTGCTCCGGGCTGCCGTGCAACGCGTTCAGTAGCCGGCGGTGGTCGTCCACGGTGCGGCCGAGTTCATTGCGGGAACGCTCCGCCAACGCCAGGGCGAGCCGCTGTTCTTGGTGGAGTCGCGCGTGGAAGCGGCGCAGCCGGGCACTGCCGGTGGCCACGACCAGGGTGGCGTGGAAGAGCCGATCACCGTCGAGCGCGGCGGCGATGTCGCCGTCGACGAAGGCGTGTTCTATCTGGTCGACCAGGTCGGCGAGGCGCGCGTAGACCTCCGGGTCCCGGGTCGTGGTCAGGGCGTCGGCCGCGGCCAGTTCCACGGCGGTTCGGGCAGCGTAGATGTCGTCGATATCCGGCCCGGTGACGTCCGCGACGACGATGCCGCGGTTCATCTGATAGCGGACCAGGCCTTCGCTTTCGAGGGTCCGAGCGGCTTCGCGGAGAGTGCTGCGGGAGACGCCGAGTTCGGCCGCGAGGGCGGCCTCACGCAGCGGCGTGGCCGGCGGTAGCCGACCGGACAGGATGGCATGCCGGACGGCTTCGGCCGCCTGTTCTGTGGTGCTCTGCCGCTGGATACTCGCACCCAAGCCGGTGATCGGGTCGGTCACAGTGAACAGGTTGCCAGATTGTCCGACAATCTGGCTAGACGTTCGGGTAAGCCGGGTCAGCGAGGACGTGAATCGGATCTTCCCGGCTTTAGGCAGCGGCGAAGTCCGTGGTCAACCGCCCCTGACGAGCGCGTCACGATCCGGCCGGTCTCCGGCACGGGGAGGCGGGTCAGCTGTTCTTGGCCCGATGATCGAGGTACTCGATGCTGCATCCGTCCAGCCGCCGCGCGGCGTCCGACGCGTGGGCCGAGCAGAGCGAGCCGGTCACACCGCCGCGATCGGTGGCGATCGCCGCGGCCGGTTCCGTGCAGGGAGTGTGGAGCCGGTCGTAATCCCAGGTGTTGCCGCAACCCGTGGCGGTGCACCAGGCCCGGTCTCCGAGCGAGTGCAAGGTGACGCCGTGGACCGGGCAGACGCCCCACGGGACGTCGCATAGCTGCGGATCGCGGGATACCCGGACGCGAGCCAGGTATTCGGCGGTCCGGGCGATCTCGCCGGTGTATCCGGCCAGATCGTCGGTGGCCTTGTTCATCGGCTGGGCGAGGCGTTGCAGGTGCCCGTCGTCCGCGGCCTCCAAGCGGGCGGCCATTTCCGCGGTCCGCTCGGCGAGAGCGTCGGCATCGGCGGCCAAGGCCCGTAGTTCGGCTGGGACGGGTTCCGGCGTCGTCGGCTCAGGCATCGTTGTCCTCGCGGGTGCGGTGGAGTAGAAGGTGCGGGGTAAGAACCTGGCCCCGGTCCGGGCGAAGCCGGACCGGGGCCGTCGGTTCGAAGGACGAGCGGCTCAGAACCAGTGGGCGCGGCCGCCCACCTTGCGTCCCGTGCCACCGAGGATCGCGAGAACCACGCCGACGACGGCGAGAACGGCGCCGATGGTGGTCAGCACGGGAATGTCGACGAGCAGGCCGATCACGAGAATGATGACTCCGAGCACGATCATGGTGACTCACTTTCCTGAAGTGGCCGGAACGGATCCGCGGCCACGATGGGGACTGGCTCGTAGTGCCCGCACCCGCGTCACGCCAAACGCCGCCGAGCCGGGTTTCACTTCCATGCTGGGAACTTCCCGATTTTCGGTCGGGGTCGTGGCGCGCCGCGTCCCATGATTGAGGTCGGCCGCTCGTGGGTAAACGCTCTGAGTCGTCGTGAGGTGCCGCCGGAGGAAACGCAGTGTTGTTTCGCAGGAAAGCAGTTGTGCCCGTTGGTGATGTGGAGCGGGCTGTGGCCGTGCTGATCGCCCGAGGTGTCAGCCGGGAACGGGCGGGTGGCGAACTGAGGGAGATGGCGCGCCGTCGGCACATTTCGCTGGCACGCTGCGCGGCTTTGGTGGCGCGGTCGGCGTGAGGGAGTGGCCTGTTATCCGGGTTTGGTTCGGCCGAGCCCGGGGTACTGAGGAGATCCTCACTGTCGTCCCGCGGAGGTGCTCGTGCAAATTCAAGTCAACACCGACCACAACGTCCCTGGCGGCGAGAAATTGGCCTCCTACGTGAAGACGGACTTGGAGAACAGCCTGTCCAGGTTCGGTGGCTGGTTGACCAGGGTGGAGGTGCACCTCAGCGACAACGGGGGCACCAAGCCGGAAGAAAAGAAATGCGTGATCGAAGCACGTCCCGGGGCGAAACCGCCTGTCGCGGTGACGCATCATGCGACGACGGTGGACGACGCGTACGCCGGCGCGGCGCACAAAGTGAAGAGCGTGCTGGATTCCCTGCATTCCCGTGCCCACGACCACAAGGGCGGGGAAAGCATCCGTCATATGGCCGCCCCGGAAAACCCTGAGCAGGTCGGTGTGATCGAGAACGAAGGTCAAGTCCAGGCCTCTCACTGACGCCGCCGGTCGCCGAGCGGGGTCGTCGCACCCCGCTCGGCGCCGATGCCGGTGTTGTTTTTCCGCCATCCACCAAGTGATTCCGGCGGAAACCAGCCTAACCGTTGATCGCCTGCCTGACCCCCCACTGCGTGATGTGCCGGTCGGTGCTGACAGTGCGGAGCAAGCCGGACGACAGAACGCGGGGCCGGAGTCGCCATAAGTTCCCTCCTGAACGGATTCGACCCACCCGATCTGGAGGGATGATCATGAGAAAACTGTTCGCCGGTGTGCTGGCTGCGGCCGCGATGTCCGTGACGCTGTTGTCCGGGACCGCCACGGCTTCGGGAGAGGTCGGCGTCGCAGGCGTCGGCAACCAGGTCTGCGACTACGGCGAGGCGTGCCTGTTCGCGTGGCCCAACTGGGACGGGCCGACGTGGGACGCCAACGGCTGCGGCTGGCACATCCTCGACGGCTGGATGCAGAACCAGACGTCTTCCGTCCGGGCACACGGTAACGCGATCACCCTCTGGGACTGGAATCACGGCACCAACCAGTGGCACAAGATGACCACCGTCCAAGCGTGGGAGAGCCTGCGTCTGGTCGGCTCCAACGACCGCACCGACGCCATCACCGTGCACTGCTGAGCGCAGGTCGCTGAAATCCCGCTGCGCATCGGGGAGTGCAGCGGGATCCTCGACGCGCGGCCGGCGAATTCGCCGGTACGGGCGTGGAGCCCACGGCACACGCGCGACGTGCCCGGCGTCGACGACCGGGCCTATGCGCAGCCGTGCCTTGGGCCGCCGCGGGCAACATTGGCTCGTGTTGACGATCCAGCCTTGGGTCGTTCTCGGGACCGGTAGTGTGCCAGTACTCGCTGCGGCACCTGAAGACTCTTGGGGAACACGATGAGCATGGATGACGTCGCCCGTGTGGCCGCTTCGGTGGACAAGGTCTCGGTGGGGCGGGTGTATGACTATCTGCTCGGCGGGACGCACAACTATGCCGTCGATCAGGCTTTCGCGGAGCAGCAGCTCGCGGTGCTGCCGGAGATCCGGGACTTCGCCCGCGCGAACCGGGCGTTCCTCGGCCGTGCCGTGCGTTTCATGGTCGGGCAGGGGATCCGGCAGTTCGTGGACATCGGCTCCGGGCTGCCGACGCAGGGCAACGTGCACGAGGTCGCCGATGAGGTGGCACCGGGCGAGTGCCGGGTGGTCTACATCGACAACGAACCGATCGCCCAGGCGCACGCGCAGATCCTGCTGGAGCAGACTGCGGATCCGAGCCGGCATGCCGCGCTGGATGCCGATTTCTTCGACCGGCGTCTGCTGTGGGATCGCGTACTGGACACGGGTTTGATCGACCGGACGCAGCCGATCGGGCTGCTGCTGGTCGCTCTGCTGCATTTCATGCCCGACGAGCAGAATCCGCACGCCGCGCTCGGGTTCCACCGCTCGATGCTGCCGCCGGGCAGTTTCCTTGCGGTGTCACATATTCACGTGGCGCCGGAGGATGTCGAGACGCAGAACGCGGGCAAGAAGGTGGCGCAGGAGTACGGGCGCCGGACCAATCACGCGGCGATCATGCGGTCGCGTGAGCAGATCGCCGAGTTCTTCGGCGACCTGGAGCTGGTCGAGCCCGGGCTGGTGTGGCTGCCGCAATGGCACCCCGACACGGCGGGCACCGGAAAGGACGCCGCCCGGTCGCGTGGCCTGGCCGGGGTGGCACGCACAAGCTGACCGGTCTGACCTCTGTCGCGCGCGCCAGCCGCGTCGTCGCTGCGGTCCTCGGGTTACGGGGAAGCGCTCGTCATACCCCTTGCGGTGGCAAGGCTCAGGTATACGGCGGCCAGGTCTGCTCGGTGAGCGGTGCCGCGTGTCCACTCCGCCATTTCAACCATGTCGATCGGCTCGACGCTCGCAGGCGCCGCCGGTCCCGAACAAGGTGTCACCGAGCGCTGTGCTGAACCGGAACGACACCTCCGACCACATGAAAAAGCGGGCTCCCGCAGCTGGTGAGCTGCGGAAACCCGCTTCGTCCGTCGGGCTGACAGGATTCGAACCTGCGACCCCTTGACCCCCAGTCAAGTGCGCTACCAAACTGCGCCACAGCCCGGACCCGCGCTCCGTGGAGTGCGATGTGAGTACTTTAGCGGGTCCCGGACGGGGGCTTGCAACCAGGGGTCACTGTGTGTTTGAGCTGGGAAAACGGTCCGTGAGGACCGCCCTGCCGCATTCGGGCGGCCCCCACGGGGTCACTGGGGGTTGCCGGCGTGGGTGAGGGTCTGCCACGAGACGAACAGGTTGTTGGTGCCCGCCGGGCGCTGGCGCAGGGTGAGGGCCTCGGTGTTGCTCATGGTGTGCCCGAGGCGGGTGTGCAGGTGGTTGTAGCCGACCTCGGTGATCGGGCCGAGGCCGAGTTTCAGGCTGCCGCCGCACAGCCACGACGGGACGGCGGCACCCATCTGGTACTTCGCGTGGAAGCCGAGGCCTTCGCGGAGCCGGTCGGCGATCTCGGGGTAGAGGTCCTGGCCCTGGATGCGGGTGGTCTCGGCGAAGTTCGCGATGGCGGCGAGGCCGTAACCGGTGTGGGTGAAGTCCCGGCAGGTCTCCTGGGAGAGGCCGTTGACGAACGTCGTCTGGCCTTGCCAGTACTTGACGATCTTGTCGCGGGTGTTCAGGCCGCTGCCGGGCGCGGTCTTCGGGAGTGTGCCGTCGCTGGTCAGGTAGAGGTAGGCGGGGACGCGGGTGCGGAACTTCGCGACGGCCTTGTCGTAGGTCACCTTGTCGTCGAGGAAGACGGCGATGCCGAGCGCGGCCTCGGTCATGCTGAGTTCCCAGTTGCCGTTGCTGTGACTGCCGTTGATCACCTCGGGCAGGTACACGTTCCGGAGCATGGTGCCGAAGCGGCCGGAATTCGGCCAGCTCGGGTAGGTGTGCTTGATGATCTCCGCCGCGCGCGGCCACGAGGAGGCCGACCACGCCGACTGGAGGGGAGCGTTGCTGTTCGTGTGATCCTTCAGCACCGCGGACCACGCGTCCATGATCTCGATCGCCTTGGTCGCGTATTTCGCTTCGCGCGTGATGTACCAGGCCAGCGAAAGGGAATACGCGGCGATCGCGTCTTGCCGCTCATCGGTACAGCCGATGTTCGGATTCGAATAGGAACCGCATTCGACGACAGCGCGGGGTTTCGGTGACCGGGACAGCGAGGCGTACGAACTCGACATCATCGCGTCGTAAGCCTGTTTCCACGGTTGGGCGCCGGCCTGGACCTTGGCGCGGACGAAGTCCAATTGCGGGCGGCTGACCAGCACGCCGGGATGGGTGAAGGTGGCGGGAGCGGCCTGCGCGGGAGCGCTGAAAAGGCCTAGTGCCAACGGGACGAGCGTGGTCAGGGCGAGCAGTTTCCTCGGTAGGGACATGGGACTCCTCGAGTGGGTGTGAACCAGGTCACCGGCGGCGCGCGATTCAGTGTCATGGTCTGAACCAGTTGCGTCAAGAGTCTTCGTTCACCCCAAAAAGAAAGAGGCTGGACGAATCAGTGCGGCCAAAGGCCGATGAAGGCCGGGCTCCCGACCGGATAGCTGCCGATCAGGCGCCAGGTCGCGCGTTCGTAGGCCTGGATCGCGTCGGTGTTCTGTGACGCGACATAACAATGCTCTCCGGCAATTGAGAAGTGCCGCGGCCATGCGCCGGTCGGATGGTCGTCGACGGCCTGCGGAAGTACGCCGTCGAACGTGAATTCCGTGATCCTCTCGGGGCCCCGGTTCGACAGGAACAGCCGGTCTTCGTGCAGGACGAGCTGCGCCGGGAGGTTCGGGCCACCGGGTTCGCGGGTCGCGTTAACGGAGTTCTCGACGGCGAACGTGCCCGGCGGCTCTTCGCGCACTGTCACCAGCGAGGCGGCCAGTTCGCCGACGACGTACGCGTGGTTCGTGCCGGGACGCCGGACCAGTTGCCGAGGGCCGGTCCCGGCGGGCAGCGTCGACACCGACACGGGGATCAGCTCGCCCTCCTCGCCGAGGCGGTAGCTCCGGATCTCGTCCGCGCCCAGGTCGATCGCGCTGACCAGCGTCCCGCTCTCGTCGACGACGGCCATGTGGACGTGCGCCGACTCCTGCCGTTCGGTGTCCGGGCCGCTGCCTTCGTGCTGGACCAGCGCGGTCCGCACGGTGGGCACTCCGTCGGGGCCCAGCGCGAAAGCGGCCAGGCTGCCGCCGCTGTAGTTGGCGCACAACAGGTACCGGCCATCGGGAGTGACCGCCAGGTGGCACGGATCCGCGCCGCCGGTCGGCAGCGAGTTCAGCGCCGACAGCGTGCCGTCTTCGGCGACGGCCACCGCGGTGATCGCGCCTTCGGCCGTCTCGTTCACGGCGTAGAGCACGGGGAGCGTGGGATGCGGGGTCAGCCAGCTCGGCGAGTCCAGCGCGAGGGAACCCGCCGGGGTCAGCTCCCCGGTCCGCGCGTCGCGCCAGAACGTGCCGATGCCCTCGCCTTTGCCGCCGCTCGCCGCCGTGTAGGAGCCGGCGATGAGCAGGGTCCGATCCTCGTTCGCAGAAGTCACGGAACACACTGTGCAGCAAGGCGAGGTGGAGGTGAAGCCCTCGCGCGTGGCTCACCACGCGCGAGGGCCGACTGTCACTTCAGTGAATTGTCCACTGTGGTCATGAGGGCTCCGGTGTCACCGGACATCTCCCAGGCCATGACCCCGAGCAGTCCTCTGGTCTTGAGCCAGGCGACCTTCTGCTGGATGGACCAGGCGTCGTCGAAGGTCCACCATTGCCCTCCGTTGCCCGTGTAGCACGACGTGGCCACGGCCGCGGTGTCGTGCTGGACGGCGCAGTTGGGGACACTGGCCAAGAGATTCGCGTAGCCACGAGTACCTGCTTCCTCGGCGAACTGGCCTGGCGCGGCTCCGGTCGCGCTCTGCCATTCGCCCTTCTTGCCGCCGTCGGCGACCCCTTGCCAGCCTCTCCCGTAGAAGGCGAGCCCGAGGGTGAGCTTCCGTGGATTGGCCCCGGCCTCGGTGTAGGCGTTGATCGCCGATTCGACGCTGAACTTGAAGTTGTACGGATCGTCCGCGTCGGCGTAGAGGTTGCCCTGGTGGCCGGTGCGGTTCGGTTCCCACGAGTTGTCGCTGCCGGAGCCGTGGAAGTCGTAGCCCTGCACGTTCGCGACGTCGAGGTAGTCGAAGATCTTCGGGATCTCCCAGCCGCCCTTCACCTTCGCCGGGTCGGCGGGGGTGAAGGCCTGCAGTTCGTACCGTTTGCCGGTGGTCGCGCCGTAGGCGTCCATCTGCGTGCGGAACTCGGCCAGCAGGGCGGTCAGGTTCGTCTTGTCGTTGGCGCTCCAGTGGTTCCCGGGATGCCCGTCGGGGCTGCCCGGCCACTCCCAGTCGATGTCGATGCCGTCGAAGATGCCCGCGGCCGTACCCGGGCCGCCGGCGCCGCCGTACGGCTTCACGTTCCCCTTGAGGTACGTGTCGATGCACGACGCGACGAACTTCTGCCGCGACGCGGGCGTGGCCGCGACGTCGGAGAAGTACTTCGAGTAGGTCCAGCCGCCCAAGGAGATGAGGATCTTCAGGTTGGGGTACTTGGCCTTGAGCTTCTTCAGCTGGTTGAAGTTGCCGCGCAGCGTCTCCCAGCCGGTGTCGCCGACGCCGTCGACGGACTGCGCGGCCGACATCGGCCGCGAGTAGTCGGCTTCCGCGTCGCCCGCGCCGTCACCCTGGTTCGGGTCTTGCGGGTTCGGCGTCGTGCCCTTGGTGACGCCCGAAAGGCAGGTGTGGTTGACCGGGTCGATGTTCCCGAAGGCGTACAGCAGATGGGTCAGCTTGGCGGCGGATCCGTTGGTCACCAGGTTCTTGACGAAGAACTGGCGGCCGTAGATGCCCCACTGGACGAAGTAGCCGACCCGGGCGTACCCGTTCACGATGTCGCCGGTGCGAGCGCTGACGGCGGCGCTCGCACCGGAGACGTTGTCGTACCCGTCGCGGGCTTTGACCGTGAAAGAGTACGAAGTGGACGGTGACAGCCCGGTGACCGTCGCGGTCGTCCCGGTCACCGTGGTGGCGAGGGTCGTGCCGCGGTAGACGTCGTAGGAGACGACGCCGGTGTTGTCCGTGGACGCGTTCCACGCCAGCGAGATCGAGCCCGAGGTGACCGCGGTCGAGCGGAGGTTCGACGGCGCGGTCGGCGCCTGGGTGTCGTCGCTCGGGTTGTTGGTGGTCACCGCGAGTGGCGGGGTGGGCGGGGACTTGGCGTCCTTCCGGTCCTTGGCGACGACGGTGAAGCTATATGCCGTGTTCGGCGTCAGCCCGGTGATCCTCGCTTCGGTACCGGTGACCGACGCCGCCAGCGTGGTGCCCTGGTAGACGTCGTAGCCGACGACGGGCAGGGAACCCGGCGCGGCGGCGTTCCAGGCCAGCGCGGCGGTCGTGGTCGTCTTCGCCACGAGTCGCAGGTTGGCCGGGGTCGACGGCGGGGCGTCGCCGGAACCGTCGCAGTTGGCGTCGTCGATCCGGCAGGTGGTCGGGCTGACCGCGGAGCTGAGCCGGAACGACGGGCTGTAGGGATAGGTCGAACGGCCCGGCGCGAGGGACTTGATGTAGTACGCCGGGGTGAGGGTGACCTGGTTGCCCGTCTGGGAAACCGTGCCGTTGGAGCCGCTGGTGGCGGTCACGCCGGCGGGGACGGTGAAGGTGATGGACCAGTCGGCGACGGTTTCGCTGCTGGGGTTCGTGACGGTGTACTCGCCGGTGGTCCCGGTCAAGGTGAAGGCGGCGCGGAGGCGGCCCGCCGCCAGCGCCGGAGTGCCCGCGGCTACCAGGAGCCCGGCGGCGAGGAGTGTCACGGTGAGTGCGCTGAGTAGTCTTCTTCTGGTGCGTCTCATGGCGGTTCTCTCCAAAAGAGGCGGCGAGACTGACCTGCTCGAAAGATGGCGCGTGTGGTCTAGACCACACTTGAATGTAGCGCGGAGCGCATAAAAGGTCTAGACCGATTCGTCGGTCGTGAACCCGATAGGCCCCGGATGCGGACAACGGGTGACACGGACGAACGGCGAAGGGCGGTTCATGAGCTCACCTAGGGCGGATCCGGACGATCTCGACGACGCGGAGCTGATCGCGAGATCGGTGACCAGGCCGGACTGGTTCTCCGCGATCTTCGATCGGCATGCCGCGCACATCCACCGTTACCTGGTCAGGCGCATCGGCCCCACCGCCGCCGAGGACGCGCTGGGGGAAGCGTTCCTGGTGGCCTTCCGCAAACGCGCGGGGTACGACACCGAGCGCCGCGACGCCCGGCCTTGGCTCTACGGGATCGCCACCAACCTCGTGGCGCAGCGGCGTCGCGAGGAGGCCAAGGAGCTGAAGCTACGGGAAGCCCTCGGCCCGCCGTCTCACCAAGAGGGGCACGCTGAGCGCGTCGCGGAGCAGGTGACCGCCGAGGCGATGGGGAAACTGCTGGACTCCGCGCTGGCGGAACTGGCCGACGGCGACCGGGACGCGCTCACGTTGTTCGCCGGCGAAGGCCTGAGCTACGAGGAAGTGGCCTCGGCGCTGGGCATTCCGATCGGCACCGTCCGCTCTCGGCTCAACCGAGCCCGCCGGAAGGTCCGAGAGGCGCTGGGGCGCCCGGACACCACGACTTCGAAGGAGATCTCCACCCATGGATGAGCTGCAGTCGATCGCCGAGCGGACCGGCTCGGTCCCGCTCGCGGAATCCGGAGCGCTCGCCAAGGCACGCGCGCGATTGATGGCCGAGATCGCCGACGCGGAACGGGAAAACGTGGTGCCGCTGCGAAAACGACGGCGTTGGGTCTGGACCGGGGCGGGCGCGGCCGGGCTGGCCGCGGCCATCACCGCGGTCGTCGCGCTGGTGCCGGTCGAGCAGGTCGGCCTCGAACCTCCCGCGGCCGCCGCGGATCCCGTGACGGTGCTCCGGAACGCCGCCGCGGCCGCGCTGAAGTCTCCCGCCATTCCGCCGAGGCCCGACCAATTCCTCTATACGAAGACCAAGGATCCCGAGGGTGAGCGGGAATCATGGTTCTCGGCCGACGGCACCCGGGACGGCGTGATCAAGATGGCGGACGGATCGCTCCTGCCGCTCCCGGGCTGCCGGGACGGGAAAGCGCAGGTGTACAAGGGCGGCGAGCCGCTGAAGGGACGCACGGAGCCGTGCGAGCCGACCGTCCGGGATCGCCGCGACCTCCCCACCGGCGCCGACGCGATGTTCGCCTACCTCAACGCCCACCACTCCGGTGAGGACGGCGACTACAACGCGATGGGCAAGGACATCCAGGAGCTGGCGAGTGGGTACTACCTTTCGCCCGCGACTCGCGCCGCCCTGTTCGAAGCCGCGGCGAAGGTGCCCCGGCTCCGGGTCATGGAGCCCGCCCACGACGCCGCGGGAAGGCCCGGAGTCGGGATCACGTGGCCGTTGAAGCCCAGCGACGGTCCGGACGCGGAGCCGATCGTGATCGTCTTCACCGCGGACACGTTCCAGTTCCTGGGCACGAATTCGACCGCGGTGACCGCGTCCGGCGTGGTGAACGCGGTCGGTCAGCGGCCGTAGCGGATCAGCGGCCGGTGAACGTCGCCTTGCCGGGGCCGTCGGCGAGGAACGACTTCACCGCGCCGCGCAGGTCCTCGGTGTCGAAGAGTTCGGCGGCGATCGTCGTGATGTGTTCGTTCGCCTCGGCGACGCCGCCGTGCTCGTAGTGCTCGAGGACCTTCTTGGTGGCCGCGTGCGCCTTCGTCGGCCCCTGGGCGAGGTCGGTCGCGAAGGCGCGTGCGGCCTCGTCGAAGCCGTCCACCGGGAGCACCCGGTTGACCACGTTCCAGCGTTCGAGGGTCGCGGCGTCGTAGGTCGCGCCCGTCATCACGAACTCCTTGGCGCGGCCGACCCCGGCGCGGGCGGCGAGCCGCTGCGTGCCGCCCATGGTCGGGGTCAGGCCGACGACCCGTTCGACCAGGCCGAACTTGGCCTTTTCGCTCGCGAGGATGAGGTCGCAGGCGACCGCGACCTCGAACGCCCACGTCAGGCACAGCCCGTGCGCGGCGAACACGGTGGGGAACGGGAGTGCGGCGATCCGGTCGGGGATCGCCAGCATCTCGTCGAAGAGCACCTTCGCCTCGGCCGCGGTCGACTGGGCGTCGAACAGGGAGACGTCCACGCCGCCGCTGACGATCTTCCCCTCGGCGCGGATGAGCGCCGCGCGCGGCGGCGTGGTCTCCAGTTCGCCGATCGCCTCGCCCAGTTCGGCCTGCAGTTCCGCCGTGTACAGGTTCAGCGGCGGCGAGGCGATGGTCAGGACGGCGAGGTCGTCTTCACGGTCGAGGCGGATCGAGGCGGCCAAGGCGGTTCCCTCCGATGGGTCGTTTTCCGTGACCCTAGCCCGAGGCCGCCACGAGTTCGTCCCATTGCGCCTGTGCTTCTGGTCGCCATTCCACGTGCTTGCGGTGGAACAGGTCCGCCGCGCGCACGCCGCTCCAACCGTCGGGGAGAAGTTTTAGCGGAAGGCGCGGATCGAGGAAGGGGAAGCTGCGCCATTCGTGGACGAGTTCCGTCTGCGCGCGCAGGACGCCGCGTTCGCCCGAAGGACGCAAGCCGGTGAAGCGATCGATGAAGTCCTCGTAGCGGTCTTTGAGCTCGCTCAGGTCCCACGAGCGCGCGACCATCGTCTCCTGATCGCCGACGTCGCCGTAGGCGGCGGTGAACGACATCGCCTGCGCGTCGAGGCCGAGTTCCTGGACGATCTGCTGGGCCTCTCGCTGGCGGCTGAGATCCGGGCTGACCCAGACGCCCGCCACCGGCGAACCGAAGCCGGCCCACGTCAGCCGGGTGCGCAGCCTGTGCCGGAGATCCCGTTTCGCTTCGGGGACCGACACGATCAGCATCAGCCAGCGATCGTCCCAGGCTTTTTCCTCGTTGCCGAAGGCGTAGATCCGCTCCGCGCCTTCGGTCAGGAGGCGTCTGCCTGGTGGAGTGAGCGACCAGCGCACTCTTCGTCCGACGCGTTCGGAGACGACCCAGCCCTCGGCGGAGGAACGGGCCAGCGCCTGCCGTGCGGACTTCTCCTCGATGTCGAGCACGTGCAGCGCCTCGACCAGCGTCGAGGTCCAGATCGCTTGGTCACGGGGCAGGACGTACTCGCCGAGGATCGTCATCAGCAGCGACCGCGCGCTGGCATGACCGACTTCCCGCCGCCTGCTCAACGTCGGCCTACGGGTACCGCCTTTCTGCTGGTGGACGACGGGGACCGGGGTGGCGGAGTCCGCCATTTGCTGTCACCGACCTCAATACTCGGGGGTTCGTTCGGGCCCAGAAGAACAACCAGGTTACCCACGTTCCGTGATCGCTTGGATACTTGCCACTCTTCCGAGGGACCACGAGGTGTTCAATCGGCCCCCGTAGACTTACCGATCTCATGAGCGCCACACTCGTTGCCAAGAATCTCGCCGCCGGCCACGGCGACCGCGTGCTGTTCTCCGGTCTCGACCTGGTCGTCGCGCCCGGCGAAGTGATCGGTCTCGTCGGGGTCAACGGGGCGGGCAAGTCGACCCTGCTGAAGACCCTCGGTGGCCTCGTCCCGCCGGAAGAGGGCAGCGTCCGCCTGAACCCGCCGACGGCCACCGTCGGTCACCTTCCGCAGGAGCCGGAACGCCGTGAGGGTGAGTCCGTCCGCGAGTTCCTCTCGCGGCGCACCGGCGTCACCGCCGCACAGGCCGCCCTCGACGCCGCCACCGAAGCGCTCACCGCGGGCGAACCCGGCGCGGACGACGCGTACGGTCTCGCGCTCGACCGCTGGCTCGCGCTCGGCGGGGCCGACCTGGACGACCGGGCGGGCGAGGTCGTCGCGGATCTCGGGCTCACGGTGAACCTCGACCAGCCGATGCTGTCGTTGTCGGGCGGGCAGGCGGCCCGCGCGGGCATGGCGTCGCTCCTGCTGAGCCGGTACGACATCTTCCTGCTCGACGAGCCGACCAACGACCTCGACCTCGACGGGCTGGAACGGCTCGAACGGTTCGTGACCGGACTGCGCGCCGGGACCGTGCTGGTCAGCCACGACCGCGAATTCCTCGCCCGCACCGTGGACCGCGTCGTCGAACTCGACTACGCGCAGCAGCAGGTTCGGACCTACGGCGGCGGCTACGAGTCGTACCTGGAGGAACGCGCCGTCGCGCGGCGGCACGCCCGCGAGGAGTACGAGGAGTTCGCGAACACCAAGGCTTCGCTCGAAGCCCGTGGCGCGATGCAGCGTTCGTGGATGGAGAAGGGCGTCAAGAACGCCCGGCGCAAGGCCACCGACAACGACAAGGTCGGCCGCAAGTTCCGGAGCGAGGCGACGGAGAAGCAGGCGTCGAAGGCCCGGCAGACCGACCGCATGATCGAGCGGCTCGAAGTCGTCGAGGAACCGCGCAAGGAATGGGAACTGCGGATGGAGATCGCCGCTGCGCCCCGGGCGGGCGCGGTCGTGGCGACGCTGCGCGGCGCGGTGGTGCGGCGGGGCGAGTTCACCCTCGGCCCGGTGGACCTGCAGATCGACTGGGCGGACAAGGTCGCGATCACCGGGGCCAACGGCGCCGGGAAGTCGACGCTGCTCGCCGCGCTGCTCGGACGGGTCCCGGTCGACGAAGGCGCCGCGTCACTCGGTTCCGGTGTCGTAGTTGGAGAGGTCGACCAGGCACGGAAGCTGTTCCTCGGCGACCTGCCGCTGGTCGAGGCCTTCGCCCGTGAGGTCCCGGAACTGGTCGACGCCGATGTGCGGACGCTGCTGGCGAAGTACGGGCTCAAGGCCGCGCACGTCCTGCGGTCCGCGGCCACGTTGTCGCCGGGGGAGCGCACCCGGTCCGCGCTGGCGCTGCTGCAGGCGCGCGGGGTGAACCTGCTCGTGCTCGACGAGCCGACGAACCACCTCGACCTGCCCGCGATCGAGCAGCTGGAGTCGGCGCTGGCGGAGTATCCGGGGACGCTGCTGCTGGTGACGCACGACCGCCGGATGCTGGACGCGGTGGCGACGACGCGGCGACTGGAAGTCGCCGACGGCAAGGTGACGGAACTCTGAGCATTTAGTCCTCTGAATGCGGCGCGCATTGAGAGGACTAAATGCGGGTCAACCCTTGGTGGCACCGCCGGTCAGGCCCTTCACGAACTGCTTCTGCAGCGCCAGGTAGAAGATCAGCACCGGAAGGGTCGCCAGGAACATCAGCGCGAACACGCTGCCGAGATCCGCCTGGTACTGACCGATCGAGCGGTAGATCCCGGTGGTGACCGTCGTGCCCTGGCTGGGCCCGAGGATGATCAGCGGATCGATGAAGTCGTTCCAGATCCACACCCCCAGGAAGATCAGCACACTCGCCGTGGCCGGGCGCAGCAGCGGGAACACGATCCGCCAGAACACCTGTGTCCGGCTCGCGCCGTCGAGCAGCGCGGCCTCCTCGAGTTCCACCGGGACCCCGCGGATGAACCCGGTGAAGACGAAGACACCGAACGGCACGTAGTAGCCGACGTTGAACAGCACCAGACCCTGGATCGTCGCCATCAACCCGGTCAGCCGCAGCACCTCGGTGACCGGGATGAGGATCACCTGGGGCGGGATCATCAAGCCCGCCAACAGGATCAGCGCGAGCACCTTGGTCCACCGGCTACCGGAACGCGCGAGGTAATGCCCGAGCATGGCCGAGAGCACGGTCAGCACGATGATCGACAGCAGGGTGACGAGCACGCTGTTCGCCAGGCTCACCCAGAACAGGCCGTCGGGCCGCGTGAGGACGGCGTGGATGTTGGACAGCGTCGGTGGCAGCGGGACCGACGCCGGCTCCTGGGCGATCCGATCGCCGGGTTTGAAGACGTTGACGACCACGTAGTACAGCGGCACGGCGAAGAGCGCGCTCACCAGGATCGCCGCGGCCGGCCGGAGCCACTTCGCGGTCACAGGTCCACCTCCCGCCGCCGCAGGAACCGCAGCACGATCGTGGTCAGCACCGCCACGATCACCAGCATCACCACGGCCATCGCGGACGCGTAGCCGACGTGGTTCGCGTCGAGTCCGGTGGCGAGGACGCCGAACGCGATGGTGGCCGTGGTCCCCGAACCCGGCCCGCCGTTGGTGACGACCTTGACGTGGTCGTAGGTCTTGAACGCCGAGATCAGCAGCACGACCGTGTTGATCGTCAACGACGGCGCGAGCAGCGGCCACGTCACCGCGCGGAACCGGCGCACCGGTCCGGCGCCGTCGATCTCCGCGGCCTCCAGCAGTTCGGCCGGGACACCCTGCAGGCCCGCGAGATACACGACCACGCAGAACCCCAGCATCTGCCAGCACACGATCGACGCGACCGAGTACAGCGCGAGATCCGGATCCGAAAGCCAGCCCGGCGGATGCTCGACACCGAGGGCGCGGAGCGCGTCGTTGACCGGGCCCCGGTCGTCGAGCAGTTTCGTCCAGATGATGCTGACCACGACCGAGCTGAGGATCACGGGCGTGAAGAACACGCTCCGCAAAGCGTTGTACAGCCAGCCTTTCCGGTCGAGGAGCAGCGCGACGCCGAGGCCGAGCACGTTCGGCACGATCACGACGATCACGGTCAGGATCGTGGTGACCCGGAGCGCGGTCAGGAACTGCTCGTCCTGGAACAGCAGCCGGTAGTTCTCGAGCCCGACGAATTCCGCGGGCGGGTTGAACGGATTGTGGTTCGTCAGGCTGTAGCCGAAGCTGATGAGGATCGGCGCCATGACGAAACACAGATAGATTAGGACGCCGGGCGCGCCGAACGAGGCGAAATGCCAGACGCGCGGCAGGATCGGTTTCCTCCCCATCGTGGTGTCAGCGCGCCTTCGCCCATTCGGTGTCCAGGAACGCGCACGCGTCGGCCACCGTCTTGCGGCCGGTGATGACGTCCTGCGCGGCCTGGTAGACCTTGTCCTTCATCCCCGGCAGGAGACCGTCGTCCGCGGTTTCCCAGCTGAAGGCGTTCACGACCGCGTTCTTCGCGACGGCTTCCTGATACAAGTCGTAGCCCGCCTTGAAGACCGGGCCGACGTCGGAGGGCGGCGTGTAGCCCTTGATCGCGGGGAACAGGCCGTCGGCCTTGACCGAGGCGTCGATCTGCTCCTTGTCGAGCTGGAACGCGAGCGCGAACTTCCTTGCCGCGTCGAGGTTCCGCGACTTGGCGTTGACGACGATGCCACCACCGGTGTACGCGGGAACCACGAGCTTCCCGTCCTCGGAAGGGAAGTTGAAGACGCCGATCTCGAACGGCGGCTTCTTGGCGTCGGCGCTGGCGGCGAACCAGTTGCCCATCGGGTACATCGCGCCCTCGCCGTTGAGGAAGGCCGCCTCGGTCGCCGAGTAGTCCCGTGAGACCTGGGTCTTGTCGAGGTAGCCCTTGGCCACCAGGTCGGCGAACTTGCCGAACGCCTGCTGGAAGGCCGGATCGGTGAACTTGACCTTGTCGGCCCGGCGCTGGGAAAGCCAGTCCGGTGTCCTGTCGTAGACGTCGACGCTGACCAGGCCGTCCAGCAGCATCGCGGACGGGAACCCTTCCTTGCCGCCGCCGATGGTGAACGGAGTGACGCCCTTCGCCTTCAGTTTCTCCGACGCGGCGAGGAGTTCGTTCCACGTCTTCGGCGTCGAGGTGATCCCGGCGTCGGCGAAGAGCTTCTTGTTGTAGTAGATCGGCGGGATGGTCTGGGTGTTGGCGGGCAACTGGTGGTGACCGCCCTTGATCGGGTTGGCCGCGGGGAACTGGAAGTCCTTGAGCTCCTCGGGCGTCCACGCGTAGAGGTTGCCCGATTCGGCGAAACCGGCGGAGTCGACGGCGATCGCGACGTCGGGGAACTGGCCGGACTGCAACAGCTGCTTGGCGTAGCCCGTCCGGTCGGTCGATGGGGCGACCAGCTTCTTCACGCTCAGACCGGGATTGCGGTCCGTGACGCGTTTGATGGCGGAGTCCCAATAGGACGGTGGGAGGTTCGGCGTCTCGAACGTCAGGAAGGTGATCTCGTTGCCCGAGGCGTTCGTCCCGCCGCCGACGGTGCATCCGGTGAGGCTCGCGGCGATGAGTAGTGCGGCTCCCAACGCGAAGGACCTTCTCATGCCCGGCATTCGATCGGATGTCTAGGGGGATGTCAAGCGGCTTACCCTGCTTCAAGGCGGCAGAAATAGCCTATACATCTGACCTATCGAGTCGCGTCAAGCGGATCACGACGCTGGCGAAATCGCCCTCCGGAAGACCAGGGAACAGGCCGTGTGCCAGGAGCGAGGCCCCGTGCCACACCTTTCCGGTGTCCTCGTCGCGGTAGCGGGCCGAGGGGTCGAGACCGTCGAGCCGGAGCGGTCGTTCGTGAGTGTGGAAATGTGCCGCTTGCCGGAACACGAACACCACCGCGCGTCCGCCGTCGGCCGCCACGTACTGCAGCGCGGAGACCCCGTCGGTGGCAGGTGGCACGAGACGGTGGAGCCTGCCGTGCTGCACGATGGGCCGGATCTCCTTGTACAACGCGATCTGCTCGCGCGCGTGGTCCAGATCCTCCTCGGACCACTTCACGATGTCGCCGCCGATGCCGAGCACCCCCGCCATCGCGACATGGAACCGGAAGCGCAGTGGTGTGGACCGCCGGGTGACAAAGTTGGGATCGTCGGTGACCCACGCCGACATCGCGCGCGCCGGGTACACCTGACCGTAACCGTGCTGGATGACGAGCCGGTCGAGCGCGTCGGTGTTGTCGGAAGTCCAGACCTGATCCGTCCTGGCCATGATCCCGAGGTCGATCCGGCCGCCACCACCGCTGCACGCCTCGATCCGCAGCCTGGGATGGCGGGCGCGCAGGCGGTCCATGATCGCGTAGACCGAGCGGGTGTGCTCCACCCACAGCCGGTCCGGATCGCTGTCGGCGGGCCAGCCCGCTTCGCTGAACGGGCGGTTCATGTCCCATTTCAGGAAGTCGATCCCGTTCGCGCTTACGAGGGAGTCGAGTGTGCCGAACGCCCACTCGGCGACGTCCGGGCGCGCGAAGTTGAGCACCAGCTGCCGCCGGAGTTCCGACCGTGTCCGATGTGGATGGTGGAGGACCCAGTCGGGGTGGGCACGGTGGAGATCGCTGTCCGGATTGACCATCTCCGGTTCGACCCAGAACCCGAACTTCATGCCGAGCCGGTGAACTTCCCAGACGAGAGGTTCGAGACCGCCGGGGAACTTGTCCCGGTTGACCTGCCAGTCGCCCAGGCCGGCGTGGTCGCCGTTCCGGGCGCCGAACCAGCCGTCGTCCACCACGAACAACTCCACGCCGAGCGCCGCGGCCTTGTGCGCCAGCGCGCGTTGCCCTGCCTCGGTGACGCCGAAACCCGTTGCCTCCCAGGAGTTGTAGAGCACCGGCCGGAGCTCGCCGGGATGCGGGAGGACGTGGCCGATCGTGTACGCGTGCCAGGCGCGGCTCGCGGCGCCGAATCCGCCGTCGGTGTACAAGCCGGCGAAAACCGGTGTGGTGAGCGTGTCGCCAGGTGCGAGCCGGGGGACGACGCCGTCTTGGCCGAATCCGCCGGTCACCGTGAGGCGGCCGGTGGACGAGCGGGTGGTGGTGATGCGCCACGAACCGCTCCACGCGAGTACGGCGCTGTAGACCTCACCGTGCCGCTCGGTCGTCTCGCCGTCGTCGAGCATCACCCACGGATTGGCGTGATGACTCGTGATGCCGCGCCTGCTCCCGAACGTCGTTTCGCCGTGGGGGACAGGCTCGCGGAGCAGCTGGCTCTCGGCTGCCCACCGGCCGGTGACGTGGCTGATCCGGTAGTCCGGCCGGTCCGATACGACCCAGGTCGCCGAGTCGGCCCGGATGATCTCGATCGGGCCGTCCGAGCCGTCGTGACCGAGTTCGGTCCAGCGCTCGACGACGTCGGTGCCCTCCGGGACGCGGTAGCCGAGCGTGATCCGGAGGGGGTAGTGGCGATCGCGGAAGCGGACGCGCAGCTGTCCGCCGTCGATGTCGTGGCCGAGGTAGCGCCATTCGAGGGCCCGGGTCCCGTCGGCGAACCGGATCTGGAGGGCGGGAGTCCAGTACCGGGTGCCGCCGTCGGCGGCGAGTTCGTCGAGTCCCTCGTTGGGATCGTTGAAGGCGTCCCAGCGTTCCTTCGTCCGGGGGAGGACGTCGGTGAGCTGGCCGGCGGTGAGCGCGGGGCCCCAGTAGACGTGGGAGGGCGTGTCGTCCTCGGTCAGCCTGAGCGCGTAACTCGTGGATGCCGTGCTGATCAGCCAGGAACGGGTGTTCTCGTCGAAAACGATCTCGGCCACGGGGCCATCCTGGCGCCGGACGGTGGCGGCGGCCAGCGGGCTCCCGCTCGGCGGTACACCGGTCTCGTGAGTGGGCCGTCCGATGACGAGAGTCCGCCGGAGTACATGAAGGTCCCCTTCCTGTACCTAGGCGCAAGGAAGGGGTCCTTCATGTACTGGGCAAGGTGTGAAGGGCGAGTTTCTTCGGCTGAGCCGAGGGAAGGGGTCCTTCACGCGCTGTCGCTGTGACTGCTGGTACCTGTGGGGCGGTGCCGAGACCGAAGCGACCTCAGCCGCCGACCTTCGCGATCGCCACGAAACGCTCAGGCCTCACCCGCACGATCACCTTCCCCGGAGAAGTCGCGTAGGCGAGCCAGCCGTCGATGGCCTCCTGCCCCGCTTCGCCGAGGTACCGCCGCGCGATCGACTCCGAACCCGCGCGGATGCCGTCCGGGTCCGAAACGATCTCCGCGACCCCCTCGACGCTCACGAACGAGTAGGGCGGCACCGGATCGTCCACGACCACCGAAACGCGCGGATTCTCCTTGAGCGCCTTGCCTTTGACGGAGCCCTCGCCGAGGTTGACCAGGATGTCGTCCCCATCGAGGGCGAACCAGATCGGGACCGCGTGCGGCCTGCCGTCCGGGCGCACCGTCGCGAAGACAGCGGTGCGGGTGCCTTCCGCGAGGAAGGCGCGGCGCTGCTCGTCGGTCATCTTCTCCGGCATGACTTTCCCTCCAGGTCGAACCGTGAGTACACCCTAGGGGCGCGAGGTGAGATAACCACCCATCGTGCGGAAGTACTCGTTCGCCGCCAGTTCGGTGCCGTCCTCGGTCCGGACCCGCTCGATGACGAGACCGTGCGACCGGCCCCGGCGCGACTCCGGCCCGGCGACGATCACGACGCCTTCACCCTCACGGATGAAGATCCGGCCGGGGGTGCCGCCGTAGTGACCCACCGAAACGGACGAGCGGATCACGCGTAGCTGCTTACCGCGGTGGTAGGTGAAGGCGTTCGGGTACGGGTCGGACTGCGCGCGCACCAGCCGCTCGATCTCCTCGGCGGGCCAGGACCAGTCGATGAGGCTGTCTTCGAGGGCGCGCTTGTGGAAGAAGCTGGCCTTCGACCGGTCCTGTTTGACCGGCGTGTAGTCCCCGCTCGCGATGAGCTCGATGGCCTCGGTGGTGATCGGCGCGATGAGATCGACCGTCCGGTGGAACAGATCGGTCGTCGTGTCCTTGGGGCCGACCGGCACGGAACGCTGCAGCACGATGTCGCCCGCGTCGAGGTCGGCGTCCATCATGTGGGCGGTGAGACCGACCTCCTTCTCGCCGTTGATGAGCGCCCAGATCAGCGGCGAGAAGCCGGCGTAGGCGGGCAGCAGCGAGTCGTGGACGTTCAGCGTGCCGTACCGCGGCATCTCGAAGATCTCGGGCGGCAGCCAGGTGCGCCAGTTGTTGGCGACGATCAGGTCGAGATCGGCTTCCTTCAGCTCCGCCAGCAGTTCCGCGTCGTCGGGACGCTGCCGCAGCAGCGCGCGGATCCCGTTCTCCTCGGCGAGGTCCGCGACGGAATCGGACCAGATCTTCTCGTAGGCGTGGTCACTCTTCGGGTGGGTGACGACGAGGGCGACGTCGTGGCCCGCGTCGATCAAGGCCCGCAGGGTGCGGTGTCCCCAGGTCTGGTATCCGAACATGGCGACCCGCATGGGACCGGCCTCCTCCTGGTCGAGGGATGAACATCACCACTGAAAGTACTAGTTGAGCCTCACCTAACTTAGGTTAGGGTTCCCTGGTCTTTGTAACGAAGTACCGAGATGCGGCTGAGCCGCGCTAGGGGTTCAAGATGGCACGAGCAGTGGTCGGTGAACGGGTTCCGGTCTACGACGTGGTCGGGGTCGGGTTCGGTCCCTCGAACCTCGCGCTCGCCATCGCGGTCACCGAGCACAACGCCGCGCCGGGAGCCGGGACCGTCACCGCCCACTTCCTCGAGCGCCAGGCGCGTTTCGGCTGGCATCGCGGGATGTTGATCGACAACGCGACCATGCAGGTCTCCTTCCTCAAGGACCTGGCGACGATGCGGAACCCGACGAGTTCGTTCAGCTTCCTGTCGTATTTGCACAGCAAGGACCGATTGGTCGATTTCATCAACCACAAGAACCTGTTCCCGTTGCGGATCGAGTTCCACGACTACTTCGAATGGGCGGCGGAAAAGGTCGACGACCTGGTTTCCTACGGCACCGAAGTGCTCTCCGTCACGCCGGTGTTCGACGGCGACGAGATCGTGTTCTTCGACGTGCACGCCCGCACCGACGGCGAACTGGTGAACCTGCGCGCCCGCAATCTGGTGATGGGCACCGGGCTGCGCCCGAACCTCCCCGAAGGTGTGACGCCGGGCACACGGATCTGGCACAACAGCGAGCTCCTGCACCGGCTGGAGGGGATGGCCGCCGAGGAACCGAAGCGCTTCGTCGTCGTCGGTGCCGGCCAGAGCGCGGCCGAGGTGAGCGCGCTGCTGCACGACCGCTTCCCGCGGGCCGAGGTGTGCGCGGTGTTCGCGCGGTACGGCTACAGCCCGGCCGACGACAGCGCGTTCGCGAACCGGATCTTCGATCCCGAGGCGGTCGGGCGGTTCTACGAAGCGCCGGAAGCGGTCAAGGACCGGCTGATGCGCTACCACGGCGCGACCAACTATTCGGCCGTGGACATCGAGCTCATCGACGAGCTGTACCGGCGCGTCTACCGCGAGAAGGTGCAGGGGATCGAGCGGCTGAAGCTCATCAACGTCTCCCGCCCCACCGAGGTCACGGACACCGGCTCCGAAGTGCGGGTCACCGTCGAAGCGCTGGAGACGGGGGAGCGGACCCGGCTCGACGCCGATTTCGTCGTGTACGCCACCGGGTACAGCCCGGCCGACCCGACACCGTTGCTCGGCGAGCTGGCGTCGGCCTGCATGCGCGACGACGAGGGCAGGCTCCGGGTCGAACGCGACTACCGGATCGTCACCGAGCCGCCGCTGGACGGTGGGATCTACCTCCAGGGCGGCACCGAGCACACGCACGGCATCACGTCGTCGCTGCTGTCCAACACCGCCGTCCGCGTCGGCGAGATCCTTCAGTCCATTGTGGACCGCCGGGCCGCGGGCGCGTCCCGGCCCGAGTACGCGGTGAGCGGGACCGGCCCCGCCTGAGGCGTGGACGATCCCGACAGCTCTGAACGGTGGAGGCGACCCGATGAACCGCGGCTTTCCCCTGACCCCGGCACAGCAGGGGATCTGGCTCGCGCAGCAGCTCGACCCGGCCGACCCGGTCTACACGATCGGCTGGGTCGCCGAGCTTCGCGGCGACGTCGACATCGCCCGCCTGGGTGAAGCCGTCCGGCGGGCGGTCGCGGAGGCGGAATGCCTCCACGTCACGGTCGAGCTGGACGGCGACACGCCGGTCCAGCGTCCGGTCGCCCCCGGTGAGGTCGCGGTCCTCGACTTCACCGGTGAGCCCGATCCGGAGCGGGCCGCGGACGAGTGGGCGCGAGCCGAGCTCGCCGTGGTGACCGACCCCGCCCGGGGGCCGCTCACCGCGCACACGCTGCTCGTCCTGGCCGCGGACCGGGTCCGCTGGTTCCAGCGCTACCACCATCTGGTGATGGACGCGCACGGCCAGGCCGTCCTGACCCGTCGCGCGGCGGCCCATTACTCGGGCACCGCCGAGGAGGTCTCCTGGCCGCTTTCGGGGCTGGCCGAGCCGCGCTACGGCGCGGAAGCCGACCGCGACTATTGGTCCGCCGAGCTCGCGGGCAGGCCCAACCCGGTGCGGCTGCTCGGCCGCGCATCGTCCGGCCGGATCCGGCTCCGGCGGCATTCGTGGGAGCTGTCCGCGGCGAACGCGGGTCGCCTGCGGAAGTTCGCGCTCGACGCGGGAACGAGGCTGTCCCGTGTCGCGATCGCCGCGGTGGCGGCGTACGCCCACCGGGTGACCGGAGCCGAAGACGTCGTCCTCGGCCTGCCGGTCACCGCGCGGACCACCCGCGCCCTGCGTGAACAGCCGGGCATGGTCTCCAACGTCCTGCCGTTGCGCCTGGCGGTGCGCCCGGAGACGACGCCGGCGCAGCTCGTCGCCCAGGTCGCGGAGAAGGTGTCCGCGCTGCTGGAGCACAGCCGGTACCGCGGCGAGGACCTCGCGCGCGAACTCGGCGCGAGCGGCGGGGTGCACGAACTCGTCGGGCTGAGCGTGAACTACATGGCGGTGGACGGCGAGCTCGCGTTCGGCGCCGCGAGCGCGACGGTGCACAACCTCGAACTCGGGCCGATCAGCGACGTCGCCATCGCCGTGTACGACGCCGGCGAGGGACGCGGGCTCCGGTTCGACTTCGACGCCGACGAATCCGTGTCCTCCGACGACGAACTCGCCGATCACCGCCGCCGGTTCGCCGCGGTCCTGGACGCCCTGGTGGCGGGGCCGGACCTGCCACTGGCCGCGATCGACCTGCTCTCCGCCGAGGAACGCGACCGGGTCCTGGCGCTCGGGACGGCGGTCGCGGAGTCGCCGGAGGTTTCGTGGCCCGAGGCGTTCGCCCGGGTCGTGGCGCGGAAGCCGGACGCGGAGGCCGTCGTCTGCGAGGACGTCCGGATGACCTACGCGGAGGTCGACGCCGCCGCCAACCGGCTCGCCCGGCTGCTGCGGCGACGCGGCGTCGGTGACGAAGACGTCGTCGGCGTGGCGATGCCGCGGTCGGCCGATCTCGTCGTCGCGCTGCTCGGCGTGATGAAGGCCGGAGCCGCGTATCTCCCGCTCGACCTCGACCATCCCGAGGATCGCCTCGCGTACATGCTTTCGCACGCGGGTGCGGAGATCGTGGTGTCCACTGTGGAGGAAGCCGAGCAGCTGCCGTCCGGCGTGGACGTCGAGCGGATCCTTCTTGACGATCCCGAGACCGCCGCCGAGCTGGCGGCCCTCGATTCGTCCACTGTGGACGTGAGCGGGATCGCGCTGAGCCAGGCCGCGTATGTCATCTACACGTCGGGTTCGACGGGCAGGCCGAAGGGTGTGGTCCTGTCCCACGACGGGATCGGCAGCCTGATCAGTACGGCGACCGAGCGGATCGGCATCGGCGAGGACAGCCGGGTGGTGCAGTTCGCCTCCACCGGTTTCGACGTGACGGTCTGGGATCTGGTCATGTCGCTGTGCGTCGGCGGGACATTGATCGTGGTCCCGTCGCATCGCCGCGTCGCGGGCGTCGAGCTGACCGGCTACATCGCGGACAACGCGGCGACGCATATGATCCTGCCGCCGTCGCTGGTCGCGGCGCTGCCCTCGGACTGCGAACTGCCGAAGGGCGCGGTGCTGATCGTCGGCACCGAGACCGTCCCGCCGGAACTGATCGCGCGCTGGGCCGAAGACCTGCGGGTCGTCGCCGCGTACGGGCTGACCGAGGCGACGGTGAACTCGACGCTGTGGGCGGCCGAACCCGGCTGGAACGCGCCGATCCCGATCGGCGTCCCGGATCCGAACACCCGCTGCTATGTCCTCGACACCGCGCTGCGGCCGGTCCCGGTCGGCGTCGAGGGGGAGCTGTACGTCGGCGGGCGCGGTCTCGCGCGGGGCTACGCGGGCCGTCCTGGACTGTCGGCGGAACGTTTCGTCGCCGACCCGTTCGCCGGTGACGGCGCGCGGATGTACCGCACCGGCGACCGGGTCCGCTGGCGTGCGGACGGCAATCTCGACTTCCTCGGCCGGACCGATCACCAGGTCAAGATCCGCGGGTTCCGGATCGAACCGGGGGAGATCGAGTCCGCGCTCGCCACGTTCACCGGGGTCGAGCGGATCGCCGTCGTGCCCCGCGAGGTCAAGCCGGGCGACCGGCGGCTGGTGGCGTACGTCGTCCCGGCCACGGACGCGTCTCCGTCGCTGCTCAAGGACCTGCGCGCCCACGCGGAATCGGCGCTGCCGCACTACATGGTGCCGTCCGCGTTCGTGGACCTCGAGCGGCTGCCGATCATGCCGAACGGCAAACTCGACCGCACCGCCCTGCCCCTCCCGGACTTCGGCGCCGCCGCCACCGGACGCGCGCCGCGCACCGAGCGCGAGCGGATCCTGTGCGACGTCGCCGCGCGAGTCCTCGGTCTGGCTTCGTTCGGTGCCGACGACGACTTCTTCTCGCTCGGTGGCGACAGCATCCTGTCCATCCGGCTGGTGCTGGGCGCGGCGGACCACGGTCTCGCCATCACCCCGCGTCAGGTGTTCCAGCACCGGACTCCCGAGGCGCTTGCCACCTGTGCGGAGGCCGTCGTCGCCGAGTCCACTGTGGATGAGCGGCCGTTGCTGGAGCTGACCGGCGCGGAGCGGGCGTCGCTCGCCGAGTACGCCGACGTCCTGCCTGTGACGCCGTTGCAGGAAGGATTCTTCTTCCACGCCGAGTTCGAAGGCGGCCAGGCCGCGGACATCTACACGGTGCAGGAGGTGCTGGACCTCGAAGGCGACATCGACGCCGAAGCATTGCGCCGGTCGGCGCAGGCCCTGCTGGACCGGTATTCGTCCCTGCGGTCCGGTTTCCGGCAGCTCGACGGCGGCCAGGTCGTCCAGACGGTGACCCGGCACGCCGAACTGCCTTGGCGCGAGGTGGCCGCCGAAGACGCCGCGGAAGCCTTCGAGGCCGACCGCGCGCGCCGGTTCGACTTCGCCCGGCCGCCCCTGCTGCGGGCGACCTTCACCCGGCTCGGCGAGCGTCATGCCAAGCTGGCACTGACGTTCCACCACATCATCGCCGACGGCTGGTCGGTCGTGGTGCTGCTCCGTGAACTGCTGGCGGGTTACGAAGGTGCGAACACGGGCCCGGAGCCGGACACCCGCGCCGACCACCTGCGGCGGCTCGCGTCCCGTGATCATGAGGCTTCGCGCGAAGCCTGGCGCGCGGCATTGTCCGGAGCGGACGAACCCACTCGGCTGATCGAGGGGCAGCCAGGGCCTGCGAGGCAGCCGTCGCGGCTGCACCTGAACCTCGGCGAGCAGGCGACGAAGGCGTTGTCGGACATGGCTCGCGTGCACGGGCTCACCCTCGGCACCGTGCTGCACGGCGCGTGGGGTCTCCTGCTCGGCGGGCTCACCGGCCGCGACGACGTGCTGTTCGGCAGCACGGTTTCCGGCCGCGACAGCGGTGCCGCCGGGATCGAGTCGGCCGTCGGCCTCTACATCAACACAGTCCCGGTGCGGCTGCGCTGGTCGGGAGCCGAGACCGTCGCCGCCGTGCTGCGGCGGCTGCAAGGCGAGCAGGCGGCGTTGCTGGACCACCAGCATCTCGGCCTCGGCGAACTGCAGCGCATCGCCGGTGCCGGGCAGGAAGAACTGTTCGACACCCTCGTGGTCGTCGAGAACTTCCCGCGTGACGGCGAACGCGCGTCCGGAACCGTCCGGCTCACCGGCGTCGAGGTCACCGACGCGGTGCATTTCCCGGTCGCGCTGATCGTGACACCGGGTGAAGACCTGGAGTTCAGCCTCAAGTTCGACGCCGCGCGGATCGACGCGGTCGCGGCCGGACAGCTCGCCGAACGGTTCGCCCGCCTGCTGGAGACACTGACCGCGAACCCCGAACTGCCGGTCGCCGCCCTCGACCTGCTGTCGCCGGCCGAACGCGGCCGTCTGGCCGAGCTCAACGCGACCTCGCATCCGGTGCCCGAGCGAACGCTGGCCGAGGCCTTCGCCGAGCAGGTCGCCAAGACGCCGTCCGCGACGGCGGTGATCTTCAGGGACACCGAACTGTCCTATGCGGACCTCGACGCCCGCGCCGAGAACCTGGCTCGCAGGCTGCGCTCCCTGGGCGCGGGCCCCGAAGTGGTCGTCGCCGTCGCCGTGCCGAGGTCGGCCGAGCTGATGGTCGCGCTGCTGGGTGTCCTCAAGGCCGGGGCCGCCTACCTGCCGATCGACCTCGACTACCCGGCCGACCGGCTCGAGTACATGCTGGCCGATTCCGGTGCGCGTCTCGTGCTCTCCGAACCCGGCACGGCCGCGCGGATCCCGGTCGTCGACGGGCTGACGCAGGTCCCCGTCGCCGGCGAACCCGTCGATGACGTCCCCGGAGCGGCCGCCGGACCGGACAACACCGCCTACCTGATCTACACCTCCGGATCGACCGGGCGGCCGAAGGGCGTGGCCGTCACGCATCGCGCGATCGTCAACCGGCTCGCGTGGATGCAGCACGAGTACCGGCTCACGGCCGATGACCGCGTGCTGCAGAAGACTCCGTCGAGTTTCGACGTGTCGGTGTGGGAGTTCTTCTGGGCGCTGTGCGAGGGCGCCGCGGTGGTCCTGGCGGAGCCGGACGGTCACCGCGACCCCGCGTATCTCGCGCGGGTGATCCGGGAACGGCAGATCACCACCCTGCACTTCGTCCCGTCCATGCTCGCCGCGTTCCTCGGCAGCGACGAGGTCACCGGCGAGCTCGGATCGTTGCGCCGGGTGTTCTCCAGCGGCGAGGCGCTGACCGGCGAGATCGCCGCGCGATGGCGTTCGCTCACCGGCGTTCCGCTGCACAACCTCTACGGCCCCACCGAGGCGGCTGTGGACGTCACGTTCTTCGCCAGCACAGGTACCGAGGGCGCCACCGTGCCCATCGGCCGTCCCGTGTGGAACACGCGGGTGCACGTCCTTGACGGCTGTCTCCGTCCGGTACCCGACGGCGTGGCAGGCGAGCTGTACCTCGCCGGTGTCCAGCTGGCCCGCGGTTATCACGGACGGCCCGGCCTGACCGCCGAACGCTTCGTCGCCGACCCGTTCGGCGAACCCGGGCAGCGGCTGTACCGGACCGGCGACCTGGTGCGGCGCCGCGCCGACGGCGAGATCGAGTACCTCGGCCGCACCGACCGGCAGGTGAAGATCCGCGGCAACCGGATCGAACTCGGCGAGATCGAAGCCGTCCTCGTCGCGCTGCCGGAGGTCACGGCCGCCACGGTCGTCGCGAAGGACGGCGCGCTCGTCGGTTACGTCGTCGGCGATGTGGACCCGGAGCGGCTGCGTGCCGCCGTCAGCGAGGCGCTGCCGGCGCCGATGGTGCCGCAGGCGTTCGTCGTGCTCGACGAATTCCCCTTGACCCCCAGCGGAAAACTCGACGTCCGCGCCCTGCCCGCGCCCGAGGTCGGAAAAGCCGCCACCGTCCCGGAGAGTGATCAGGAACGGACCCTCGCGCGGATCTTCGCGGACGTCCTCGGCCTGGACTCTGTTGGTGCCGACGGCGACTTCTTCCTGCTGGGCGGCGACAGCATCTCGTCGATCGCCGTGTCGAGCCGCGCCCGGCGGGCCGGGTTCGAACTGAGCCCCAAGGACGTCTTCGAGCTCCGGACCCCGGCCGCGCTCGCCGCCTCCGCCGCACCTGCCGAGTCGGCGGCCGTCGCCGACGGTGTCGGCGCCCTGCCTCTCCTTCCCGAAGCGCTCAGGCTGCGGGAGCTCGGCGACGCGATCCAGCCGGAGTCCGTGCTGCTGAACGCGCCCGCCGGGGCCGACGTCGAGACGCTCGCCGCCGCCCTGCAACTCGTGCTCGACCACCACGACGGCCTGCGGCTGGAACTGTCGCGGGTCGCCTCGGTCCTGTGGTCGCTCGAAATCCGTCCACAAGGGACGGTGCAGGCGGCGGATCTTCTTCGGCACGCGACCGGATCCGTGGAGGACGAGTACCGCGACGCCGTCGACCGGTTGCCGGACAACCTGCTGCAGGCCGTCTGGTTCGACGAACCGGGCAGACTGCTCCTGGTCGCGCATCCGGTCCTGCTGGACGCGCGGAGCTGGACGACGCTGGCGGCCGATCTCGCGATCAGCTGGCAGGCCGTGACCGATGGCCGCCCGCCGGTGTTCACCCCGCTGCGGACGTCGCTGCGCACGATCGCCCGCCGGACCACCGACGAAGCGCAGGATCCCGCGCTGCTCGGCGAGATCGAGCAGTGGACCGAGGCCTTGGCGCCCGGCTCAGCCGAGATCTCCGGCGACGTCGCCGAACGTCGCATCACCTTGTCCGTCGAGGACACCCGGACGCTCGTCGGCGCGCTCCCGTCGGCCGTTCACGGTGACGTGACAGACGTCCTCCTGACGGCGCTGAAAGTCGCTGTCGACGGTGAACTGCTCGTCGATCTCCACGGCAGGGTGGACAGCTCCGACACGGTCGGCGCATTGACGTCTGTCCGTCCGGTGCGGATCACCGCCACCGGCGAACCGCTCGCGATGCTCAAGGCCGTCAAGGAGACCGTCCGGAAGACGCCCGAGGGTTACGGCCCGCTGCGGTACCTCAACGTCCAGACCGGACCGTTGCTCGCCGGGCTCCCGAAGCCGCGGATCGCGCTGCGCTACGACGGCCGTATCCCGGCCGGGCCGGGGGACTGGCAGGTCGCCGGGCACACGGCCGTGCCACCGTCCGGAGACCACGCCCTGCGGATCGGTGTCGCCTGCGAGGAGACCGCGGACGGGCCGAGGCTGACGGCGACGTTCGCTGGAGCGGGTGCGGCGCATGCCGACCGCTGGCTCGTGGCGATGCGCGAGCTGGCGGCGGTGGACACGGACGCGCCGGTGGGCCTCACGCCGTCCGACCTCGAACTCGTGTCGCTGACGCAGGAGGAGATCGCCCGTGTCGAGCGGGTCAGCCCGGTGCCCGTCGCCGACGTCTGGCCCCTGTCGCCGCTGCAGGAAGGTTTGTTCTTCCACTCCAGTTACAACTCCGACCGGGTCGACATCTACACGATCCAGGAGGCGATCGACTTCGATCAGCGCCTGGACGCCGGAAGGCTGCGAGCGGCGGTCTCCGCGCTGCTCCGGCGGATCCCGAGTCTCGGCGCCGGGTTCACCAGCGAGGGGCTGCGCGGGCCGGTGCAGTTCGTGGCGGCCGAGGTCGAACCCCCGGTGTCCGAAGTGGACCTTTCGGCGCTGCCCGAAGACAAACAGCAGGAACGCCTCGACGCCTTGATGGCCGAGGACCGCGCGACCCGGTTCGACCTCGGGGCGCCGCCGCTGTTCCGCCTGAAACTGGTGAGGCTCGGCGACGGACGCGACCGTGTGGTGCTGAACCGGCATCTGCTGCTCTGGGACGGCTGGTCCGCGTGGCTGTTCATCGAGCAGCTGTTCGCGCTGTACGACCTCGGCGGCGACGATCGTGCCCTCCCCGCCGCCGGGTCCTATGTGGACTTCCTGCGCTGGCTGGACCGGCAGGACATCGAGGCGGCCACGAACGCGTGGCGCGAGGCGCTGTCCGGTCTCGCGGAGCCGACGGTCATCGGACCGGAAGGCCGGGACCTGGTGCCGGCGACCCCGGTCAACCTGGACACCGTGCTCCCGCCGGAGCTGGGACGTGGGTTGCGTGCGCAGGCCAGAAGGCACGGCCTGACCGTCAACTCCGTGCTCAACGCCGCCTGGGGCCTGGTCCTGTCGACCATGACCGGGCGGACCGACGTCGTCTTCGGCGCCGCGGTCGCGGGCAGGCCCGCCGCCGTGCCCGACATCGAGAACACCATCGGGCTGTTCCTCAACACCGTACCCACCAGGGTGCGGCTCGACGCGGCCGAATCCGTCCTGGACCTGGTGCGGCGCTTGCAATCCGAGCGCATGGATCTCACACCGTACGAGTTCATGAGCCTCGGTGTCCTGCAACGGGAAGCCGGGCATCGCGTTCTGTTCGACACGCTCTTCGTGCTGCGCAACGCCGACGGCGACGAACGGCGCGACGGCCTGCGCCACCGGCACGGCATCACCGGACTGCTGAACATCGACGCCACGCATTACCCGCTGACGCTGGTGGTCACCCCGGGCGAGGAAATCCGGATCACGGTGTCCTATCGGGACGACGTGATCGACGCCGCCGAGGCCGCGTCGGTGCTGGACCGGTTCACGTCATTGGTCGCGCAGATCGTGGACGACCCGGCGAAACCGGTCGCCGCGCTCGCGACGGTATCCGCAGATGACCGTGCCGCGCTGGAGGCGGACTGGGCCGAGGCCGAGCACCCCGTCGTCGAGGACACGATCGCCGACCTGCTGGCCGTCCAGGCCGAGCGGACTCCGGACGCGACAGCCCTGGTGTTCGGTGAAGAACAGCTGACCTACGCCGAACTCGACGCGCGCATCAACCGGATGGCACGGCTGCTGCTGGCGAAGGGGGCCGCACCTGAGCAGGTGATCGCGCTCGGGCTGCCGCGGTCGATCGACATGGTCGTCGCGCTGTTCGCCGTGCTGCGGACCGGCGCGGCGTACCTGCCGCTGGAGCTCGACTACCCGGTCGAGCGGCTCACGGTGATGCTGGAGGACGCCAGGCCGCTGTGCCTGGTGTCCACAAAGGACGTCTCGGCGACAATTCCCGGCACAACGTCGCGGATCCTCGTCGACGACCACGAAGACAGGGCGTTCGGCGACGGCCCGATCTCCGACGCCGAACGCCCGCTGTTCGCGCGCAGCCGCGCGGACCGCATGGAGCACCCGGCGTACGTCATCTACACGTCGGGCTCGACCGGCAAGCCCAAGGGTGTGGTCACGCCGTACCGCGGCCTGACGAACATGCAGCTCAACCACCAGGGTGCCATCTTCGCCCCGGCCATCGCGTCCGCGGGCGGACGGCGGCTGCGGATCGCCCACACCGTGTCGTTCGCCTTCGACATGTCGTGGGAAGAACTGCTTTGGCTCGTGGAAGGGCACGAAGTCCACGTCTGCGACGAGGAACTGCGGCGGGACGCGCGGGCGCTCGTGGCGTACTGCGACGAGCACGAGGTCGACGTCGTCAACGTGACTCCGACGTACGCGCACCTGCTGATCGAGGAGGGGCTGCTGGACGGGCACCGGCCCGCGCTCGTCCTGCTCGGTGGCGAAGCGGTGTCCGAGTCGGTGTGGAACCGGCTGCGGGACACCGACGGGACGTACGGCTACAACCTGTACGGACCCACCGAATACACGATCAACACGCTCGGCGGCGGCACGACCGACAGCGACACCCCGACCGTCGGCAAGCCGATCTGGAACACGCGCGCCTACATCGTCGACGCGTGGCTCCGGCCGGTCCGCGACGGCGTCGCGGGTGAACTCTACATCGCGGGCGAGGGCCTGGCCCGCGGCTACCTCGGCCGTCCCGGCCTGACCGCCGAACGGTTCGTCGCCGACCCGTTCGTGCCCGGCGGCGGGCGGATGTACCGCACCGGTGACCTGGTGCGCCGCCGTCCGGACGGCAACCTCGACTTCCTCGGCCGTACCGACGACCAGGTCAAGATCCGGGGCTACCGCGTCGAACTCGGCGAGATCGAGACCGCGCTCAGCCGGTACCCGGAGGTCGCGCAGGCCGCCGTCATCGCGCGGCCGGACCCGTCCGCGCCCGGTCTGCAACGGCTCATCGGCTACGTCGTCCCGGCCGAACTGAGCGGGGACGCGCGAGCCGAGGCCGAAGCCGACCAGGTCGGCGAATGGCAGCAGATCTACTCCGACGAGTACACCGAGATCCCGACGGCGTTGTTCACCGAGGACTTCGCGGGCTGGGATTCCAGCTACGACGGCGACCCGATCCCGCTGGAGCACATGCGGGAATGGCGGCGGGCGACCGTCGACCGCATCGCCGAGCTGAAGCCGGAACGGGTGCTGGAGATCGGCGTCGGCACCGGTCTGCTCATGGGTCAGATCGCGCCGCTGGTCCAGGAGTACTGGGGCACCGACCTCGCCGCGCCGGTGATCGCGAAGCTGAACCGCGAGCTGGAGCAGGATCCCGCGCTGGCGGCCAAGGTGAATCTGCGCGCCCAGCCGGCGCACGTGTTCGACGGCCTGCCCGCCGGCCGGTTCGACACGATCGTGATCAACTCCGTCATCCAGTACTTCCCGAGCGTCGACTACCTGACCGACGTGATCACGAAGGCGATCGGCCTGCTCGCCCCTGGCGGCGCGCTGTTCGTCGGCGACGTCCGCAACCTGCGGCTCGCCCGCGCCTTCCACACCGCGATCCAGCTCACCCGCGCCGACGCGACCTCCGATGTCGCCCAGGTGCGGCGCGCGATCGAACGCGGTGCCGCGCTGGAGAAGGAACTGCTGATCGATCCGGATTACTTCACCGCGCTCGCGCGGCGGATGCCGGACGTCGCCGCGCAGGTCCGGATCAAACGGGCCCGCCTGCACAACGAGCTGAGCCGGTACCGCTACGACGCGGTGCTCGTGAAGAAACCCGCCGCGACGATGTCGGTCGCTCAGGCGCCACGACTGTCGTGGGACGAAGTGGGTTCCCTGGCCGCACTGGAGGACCGTCTTTCCGGCGTGGAAACGTTGCGGGTGAGCCGGATCCCGGACGCCCGGCAGGCCCCGGAGGTCGAGGCGACGAGGGCGCTGGACGCCGGCGCGCCGCTCATCGACGTCCTCGCGGTATTCGGTTCCTCCCGTGGTGTGGAGCCCGAGGATGTGCACGAACTCGGCGACCGGCTCGGGTTCCGGGTGTACTGCACGTGGTCGGCCGAGGGCGCGTTCGAAGCCGTGTTCGTCCACAAGGGACAGACGGAGGTGCTGGTCACCGGGGTGCATCAGCCAGTCTCGCTCAGCACGAACCTGGCCAAGTACGCCACGAGCCCGACGGCGGCCCGCGGCGGCGGCGAGCTGGTGCAGCGCCTGCGGGACAGGCTCAAGACGGAACTGCCGGACTACATGGTCCCGGCCGCCTTCGTCACGCTGGGCGCCCTGCCCCTGACCGACAACGGCAAGCTCAACACCCGGGCGCTCCCGGACGCCGAGCAGACGGTGCGGCTCGCCGAAAGCCGTCCGGCCGAGACCGCCGAGGAGGAGACGCTGTGCGCGCTCTTCGGCGAGGTCCTCGGGGTGGAAGGGGTCGGTGTCGAGGACAACTTCTTCGATCTCGGCGGCCATTCCCTGCTCGCCACCCGGCTCATCAGCCGGGCCAGGACCGAACTCGGCGCCGAACTGGCCATCCGTGACCTGTTCGAGGCACCGACGGTGGCCGAACTGGCCACCCGCGCGGGTGGCGGAGAACCGGCGCGGCCGCCGGTGGTCCGCGCCGAACGCCCCGAGCGGATCCCTCTTTCGGCGGCCCAGCGCAGCCTGTGGCTCGTGGACCGGATGGAAGCGAACGCGGTCGCGTACAACTTCCCGCTGACCTTCCGCCTGCGCGGTGACCTGGACCTCGAAGCGCTGCGCGCGGCACTCGGCGACGTGCTCGGCAGGCACGAGGTCCTGCGGACCGTGCTCGCCGAGCACGACGGCGAGCCCTACCAGCGTGTTCTGGACGCGCCGGAGATCCCGTTCGCCGTCGAGGAGTGCGACAAGGGCGGCCTGGCCGCGCGGATCGCCGAACTTTCGCGGACGCCGTTCGACCTGGCGAGGGAAATCCCCGTCCGGCTGCGGGTACTGCGTCTCGGCGAGCGTGACCAGGTGATCTCACTGGTCCTGCACCACAGCGCGACCGACGAATGGTCGGACCGGCCGTTCCTGGACGACCTGACCTCGGCCTATCGGGCGCGGCTCGGTGGAGACAGTCCAGTGTGGACGGATCTGCCGGTGCAGTACGCCGACTTCGCGTTGTGGCAGAGGGACTTCCTCGATCAGCGCGGAGCCGCCCAGGTCGCTTTCTGGGCCGAATCTCTTCGCGGGGCGCCGGACGAGCTGACCTTGCCGCTGGACCGCCCGCGTCCGCTCCAGCCGACGGGCAAGGGCGGCAAGGTCAAGTCCCCGCTGTCGGAGGAACTATCGGCCGCGGTGCGTGACCTGGCGGCGAAGGCGGGTGCGAGCCCGTTCATGGTGCTTCAGGCGGCGGTGGCCGCTTTGCTGCACCGGACCGGCGCCGGGGACGACGTCCCGCTGGGCGCGCCGATCGCCGGGCGCACCGACGCGGCGCTCGACGACCTCGTCGGGTTCTTCGTGAACACGCTGGTGCTGCGGACCGATCTGTCCGGCGAGCCGACGTTCGCCGCCCTGCTCGACCGGGTCCGCGAGGCCGACCTCGCCGCGTTCTCTCACGGCGATCTGCCGTTCGAGCGCGTGGTCGAGGAGCTGAACCCGCCCCGGGTGCCGGGGCGCAACCCGCTCTTCCAAGTGATGGTGGGCTACCACCGGCAGAGCGGCGCGCGCGACGTGCTCGGGCTGCCCGCCGAGTGGTTCGAGATGGACACCGGCATGGCGAAGTTCGACCTGCACTTCACGATGGTCGACGACGGCACCACCGCCACGCTGATGCTGGAGTACGCCGAGGATCTCGCCGACGAGACGACGGCCGAGCGCTTGCTGGCCAGGCTGACGTCGCTGCTGGAGCAGGTCACGGCCGAGCCGGAGCGGCCCGTCGCGGCGCTCGACGTCCTCGTCGGCGACGAACACGCGCGGGTGACCGAGTGGAACCGCATGGCCCGTGAAATACCGGTCGCGACGTTGCCGGAGTTGTTCGAGGCGCAGGTGGCGCGGACGCCGGACGCTCCTGCCGTGGTGTTCGAGGACTCCGAGTTGTCGTATGCGGAGTTCGACGCACGGGCGAACCGGCTCGCGCGGTGGCTGGTCGAGCAGGGTGTGGGTGCGGAGTCGGTGGTGGCGGTGTCGTTGCCGCGGTCGATCGACCTGGTCGTCGCTCTCTACGCGGTGCACAAGGCCGGTGGCGCCTACCTGCCGGTCGACCGGGACTATCCGGCCGATCGCATCGCGTTCATGCTCGAAGACGCCGCGCCTGCGGTCGTTCTCGACGAATTGCCGGTTTTGGACGGCTACTCCGGTGAGGCTCTGGGGCGGGTGGTGGATCCGTCGTCTCCGGCGTACGTGATCTACACGTCGGGTTCGACGGGACGCCCCAAGGGTGTGGTGGTGCCGCATTCCGGCATCGTGAACCGCCTGCTGTGGATGCAGGACGAGTACGGCCTCACCGCCGATGATCGGGTGTTGCAGAAGACTCCGTCGAGTTTCGACGTGTCGGTGTGGGAGTTCTTCTGGCCGCTGATCACCGGCGCGACGCTGGTCGTCGCCAAACCCGAGGGGCACAAGGACCCGGCGTACCTCGCCGAGCTGATCCGCACCGCCGGGATCACCACCGTCCACTTCGTCCCGTCGATGCTCGCGCTGTTCCTGGAAACCGCCGAATGTACGGGCCTGCGGCGCGTGATCTGCAGTGGCGAGGCGCTGCCGTCCGAGCTGGCCGCACGCGTGGACGTCCCGCTGTACAACCTCTACGGCCCGACCGAGGCGTCCGTCGACGTGACGGCCTGGCGAGCCGGTGCCGAGACGACGCCGTCGGTCCCGATCGGGCGTCCGGTGTGGAACACGCGGACGTACGTGCTGGACCCCCGGCTGAACCCCGTCCCGCCGGGGGTCCCCGGTGAGCTCTACCTCGCCGGCGTGCAGCTCGCTCGCGGGTACCTGGCTAGGCCGGGTCTCACGGCCGAGCGGTTCGTCGCCGACCCGTTCGGCGGCCCGGGGGAGCGCATGTACCGCACCGGGGACCTCGCGCGCTGGTCGGACGACGGCGTGCTGGAGTTCCTGGGCCGGGTCGACGACCAGGTCAAGATCCGCGGCTTCCGGGTCGAACTCGGCGAGGTCGAAGCCGCCTTGGCCGCTTTCGTCACGCGCGCCGTGGTCGTCGCTCGCGAAGACCGGTTGGTCGCCTATGTCGTCGGGTCCGCCGACGGCCTGCGGGAGGCGGTGGCGGCGAAGCTGCCGGAGCACATGGTGCCGTCGGCGTTCGTCGTCCTCGACGAGATCCCGTTGACCCCGAACGGCAAACTCGACCGCAAGGCCCTGCCCGCGCCGGAGTTCGCGACCACCGAAGGCCGCGAGCCGCGAAACGCGCGGGAAGTGGCCCTGTGCGCGCTGTTCGCCGACGTGCTCGGGGTCGAGCGGGTCGGGATCGACGACGGGTTCTTCGCCCTCGGCGGCCATTCGCTGCTGGTGATGCGCCTGGTCAGCCGGATCTCGGCGAGCCTGGACGCCACGGTGTCGGTCCGTGACGTCTTCGACGCCCCCACTGTCGCCGCGCTGGCCGAACGGCTCTCGGACCCGTCCGCGCAACCGGCCCTGAGCGCCGGGAACCGGCCGGACGTACTGCCGCTTTCGCCCGCGCAGCAACGGTTGTGGTTCCTGTACCGGCTCGAAGGGATCACGGCCACCTACAACATCCCGCTCGCCTGGCGTCTGCACGGCGAGCTGGATGTGGACGCACTGCGCGCGGCGATCGGCGACCTCGTCGAACGGCACGAACCACTCCGGACCGTGTTCGCCGAGGAGAACGGCGTCGCGGCGCAGCGGATCCTGGGCGACGTGCGTCCGGAAGTCCGTTTCGAGGAAGCCGGAGACCTTCCGACGCGGTTGGCGGCCGAGGCCGGTCGCGGATTCGCGCTCGACGAGGAACTCCCGATCCGGGCCACGGTCTTCGCCGTCTCGCCGCGGGAACATGTCCTGCTGCTGGTGATCCACCACGTGGCGACGGACGAGTGGTCACAGGGGCCGCTGATGGCGGACCTCGCCACGGCGTACGAGGCTCGTGCTGCGGGCATCGCTCCACAGTGGACTAACTTGCCCGTCCAGTACGCGGATTACGCCCTGTGGCAACGGGAACTGCTCGACTCGACGGCTCCCGCGCACCTCGGCTTCTGGCGGGACACGCTGGCAGGGTTGCCGGTCGAACTGGCTCTGCCCACGGACCGGCCACGCCCTGCCGAGTCGAGCCACCGCGGTGGTCTCGTCACTTTCCCGATCGACGGCGGGCTCACCGAGCGCCTGCGCGCGGTCGCCCGGCGGCACGACGTCAGCATGTTCATGCTGGCGCAGGCCGCGGTCGCGGCACTGCTGCACCGGCTCGGCGCCGGGGACGACATCCCGCTCGGCGCGCCGAGCTCCGGCCGCGTCGACGAACGGCTGGAGCCGCTGATCGGCTTCTTCGTCAACTCGCTCGTACTGCGCACCGACCTGTCCGGGGACCCGTCGTTCGGCGACCTGCTCTCCCGGGTGCGCGCGAACGACCTCGCCGCCTTCGAACACCAGGACCTGCCGTTCGAGCGCCTGGTCGACGCGGTGAACCCGGAACGTTCGCTGGCCAGGCACCCGCTGTTCCAGGTGATGGTGGTCTACCTGCCCGAAGCCGAGGCCGGGCTGAAGCTGCCCGGTCTTCGCGCGGTCCAGGAAGAGTTCGCGCAGGGCGTCGCCAAGTTCGACCTCGAGTTCGGGTTCCTGGAGAACGGTGACGGGATCGCGGGCGCCATCGAGTACAGCGCCGATCTGTTCGACCACGGCACGGCCGAGTCGTTCGCGCGGCGGCTGGTCGCCGTCCTGGACCAGGTGGCAGCCGATCCGGCGATCCCGGTCGGCGAACTCGATCTCCTCGGCGAGGACGAGCGCACGCGGCTCGGGCGCTGGAACGACACCGCGCACGACGTCCCGCCGACCACACTGCCGGAGTTGTTCGAGGCGCAGGTGGCGCGGACGCCGGATGCTCCCGCTGTGGTGTTCGAGGGCGTCGAGCTGTCGTATGCCGAGTTCGACGTACGGGCGAATCAACTGGCGCGGTGGCTGGTCGAGCAGGGCGTGGGCGCGGAGTCGGTGGTGGCGGTGTCGCTGCCGCGATCGCTCGATCTCGTCGTCGCGCTGTATGCCGTGCACAAGGCGGGCGCGGCGTATCTGCCGCTCGACACGGACTACCCGGCCGACCGCATCGCGTTCATGCTCGAAGACGCCGCGCCCGCGGTCGTTCTCGACGAGTTGCCGGTTTTGGACGGCTACTCCGGTGAGAGTCTGGGGCGGGTGGTGGATCCGTCGTCTCCGGCGTACGTGATCTACACGTCCGGCTCGACCGGTCGTCCGAAGGGTGTGATGGTGCCGCACGAGGGCATCGTGAACCGGTTGCTGTGGATGCAGGACGAGTACGGCCTCACCGCCGATGATCGGGTGTTGCAGAAGACGCCGTCGAGTTTCGACGTGTCGGTGTGGGAGTTCTTCTGGCCGCTGATCACCGGCGCGACGCTGGTGGTCGCCAAACCGGACGGCCACCGCGACCCGGCGTATCTCGAAGCACTGATCCGGGACGAGCGGATCACGACGCTGCACTTCGTCCCGTCGATGCTGGAGGCGTTCCTCGCCGAAGAGCCGTCGTGGCATGGAGTCCGCCGCGTCCTGTGCAGTGGCGAGGCACTGTCGCCGGAGTTGGCGGCTCGCGTGGATGTCCCGCTGCACAACCTCTACGGGCCGACAGAGGCATCGGTGGACGTGACCTCCTGGGAGGTCGTCGATGACACTGTCTCTATTGGACGTCCGGTGTGGAACACCCAGGTCCACGTGCTCGACTCCCGGCTGCGGCCGGTGCCGCCGGGCGTGGCGGGCGAGCTGTACCTGGCGGGCGCGCAGCTCGCGCGCGGCTATCTCGGCCGGGCCGGGCTGACCGCCGAGCGGTTCGTGGCGAACCCGTACGCGGCCGGGGAGAGGATGTACCGCACAGGCGATCTCGCGCGGTGGCGGTCCGACGGCGCGCTCGACTACCTCGGCCGGGCCGACGACCAGGTCAAGCTGCGCGGCTTCCGGATCGAGCTGGGCGAGATCGAGTCCGTGCTCTCCGCCCGCGTGGTCCTGCGCGACGGCAGGCTCGTCGCGTACCTGACCGGGGAGGCGGATGTCGAGGCGGCGCGGCGGCTCGCGGAGGCCACGCTGCCGGAGTACATGGTGCCGTCGGCGTTCGTGGTGCTGGACGCGTACCCGTTGACGCCCAACGGGAAGCTCGACCGCAAGGCGCTGCCCGCCCCGGACTTCTCCGGCGAGGTCACCGGCGACGCCCCGCGCACCCCACGCGAGGAACTGCTGGCGACGCTCGTCGCCGGCGTGCTCGGCCTGGACAAGGTGGGCATCCACGACGACTTCTTCCGTCTCGGCGGGGACAGCATCGTCGCGATGCAGCTGGTCGGCCGCGTGCGGAGCGCCGGGCTGATGCTGAGCCCGCGTGACGTCTTCCGGCACCGGACCGTCGCGGCCCTGGCCGAGGTCAGCTCGGTGAGGCTCGACGCGCCGACGACCAGAAAGCCGTTGGTGGAGCTCGACGCGGCCGAGCAGGCGGAGGTCCTCGACGTCGCGCCGGACACGGCCGAGGTGTGGCCGCTGACGCCGTTGCAGGCCGGGCTGCTCTTCCACGCGACGATGGACGGCGGCGGACCCGACGTCTACACCGTCCAGGTGTCGTTCGATCTCGACGGGCCGCTCGATCCGGCGCGACTGCGTGACGCCGCGCAGTCGCTCGTGGACCGGCACGCCATCCTGCGCACCGGCTACCGGTACCTCGCGTCCGGCCGTCCTGTGGCGCTGGTGGCGCGTTCGGTCACCGTTCCGTGGCGTTTCATGGCCTCGGCCGACGACGCCGAGGCCGAGCTGGCCCACGACCGGCGCCGCTTCGACCCGGCCGCCGCGCCGCTGCTGCGGTTCCTGCTCCTGGCCTTGCCGGACGGACGGCACCGGCTGGTGTTCACCCACCAGCACGTGCTGCTCGACGGCTGGTCGGTGCCGCAGCTGTTCGCCGAGCTGTCCCAGCTGTACGCCGGGGCCGAGCCGGCGCCCACCCGTCAGTTCCGCGACCATCTCGGCTGGCTCGGGGAACAGGACCGGGAGGCGGCCGAAGCCGCTTGGCGGCAGGCGCTCGACGGCCTGACCGAGCCGACGCATCTGGTCCCGCACGACCCGCAGCGGGTCCCGGCCCTGCCGGAGCGGTTGTCGCTGGAGCTATCGGAGCAGGCGACCGATGCACTGTCCACAGTGGCCCGCTCGCGTGGCCTGACGCTGAACACGCTCGTCCAGACCGCCTGGAGCATCGTGCTCGGCAGGTTGACCGGCCGCTCGGACGTCGTGTTCGGCGCGACGGTCGCCGGGCGCCCGCCCGAACTGGCCGGGGTCGAGCGGATGATCGGCCTGTTCATCACCACGATCCCGGTGCGGATCGCGCTCGACCCGGCCGAAAAGCTGGGTGATCTGCTCGACCGGGTCCAGGACGAGCAGTCCGGTTTGCTGGCACACCAGCACTTCGGGCTCGCCGACATCCAGCGCGTCGCCGGGCTGGGGGAGCTGTTCGACACGCTGATGGTGTTCGAGAGCTACCCCGGCGCGGACGAAGACGAGACCGGTGCCGGGTTGCGCGGGGAGATCGTGCGCCACGAGGACTCCACGCACTATCCGCTCACCTGGGCGGTGGAACCCGGCACCCGGCTGAAGCTCACCGCCGAGTACCGCTCCGACCTGTTCGACCCCGGCCTGCCGGAGCGGCTTCTCCCCGCGATGGAACGCGTGCTCGCCGCGATGGTGTCCGATGTGGACGCACCGGCCGGTAGGGTCGACACCCTGGCGAAGGCCGATTTCGAGCGGATCGTGCGGGACTGGAACGACACGGCACTCGCCGTCGAACCGTCCACTGTGGCCGGCCTGTTCGAGGCACAGGTGCGGCGTTCACCGGACGCGACGGCGGTGGTCTCGGGCGAGGTCGCCTTGACCTTCGCCGAATTCAACGAGCGCGCGAACCGGCTCGCCAGGGCCTTGGTCGCCCACGGTGTGGGCCCAGAGGACTTCGTCGCCTTGGCGTTGCCGCGTTCGGCGGACGTACTGCTGGCGATCCTCGCGGTCCACAAGGCGGGCGCGGCGTACCTGCCGCTCGACCCGGACCACCCGGCCGAGCGGCTGGCCGCGATGCTCGCCGACGCGCGGCCCAAGGTGATCCTGACCGAGCCCGAGCTGCTGGAGTCGTTGCCCCGGGCCGAGATCGAGACGCTGGCGCTGTGCGCGCTCGTCACCGAGGACCGGCAGGCGCACGACCTGACCGATCGTGACCGGGTCCGCCCGCTCGACCCGGAGCATCCGGCGTACGTGATCTACACGTCCGGCTCGACCGGGACGCCCAAGGGGGTCGTCGTCCCGCATCGCGGCGTGGTGAACCTGTTCCACAGCCACCGCGCCACCCTGCACCGGCCCGCGGTCGAGGCCACCGGCAAACCGCACCTGCGGGTGGGACACGCGTGGTCGTTCTCCTTCGACGCCTCGTGGCAGCCGCAACTGTGGCTGCTCGACGGGCACGCCGTGCACATCGTGGACGAGGAGACCCGGCGCGACCCCGAACTGCTGGCCGCGATGATCGAGCGGGACGGCTTCGACTTCATCGAGGTCACGCCGTCGTTCTTCGCGCAGATGGCGGACGCGGGGCTGCTCGACGGCGACCGGTGCCCGCTCGCCGTGATCGGTGTCGGCGGTGAGGCGGTGCCCGAGAGCCTGTGGCGTCGCCTGGCCACTTTGGACGGAACCGCGGCGTTCAACCTGTACGGCCCGACCGAGTCCACAGTGGACGCGCTCGTCGCGAGAATCGGTGACAGCGAGAAACCGCTGGTCGGCAGGCCGGTCGCGAACACCCGTGCCTACGTGCTGGACGCGGCACTGCGGCCCGTGCCGCCAGGCGTCACCGGCGAGCTGTACCTCGCCGGTTCCGGGCTCGCCCGGGGTTACCTCGGGCGAGCGGCGCTGACGTCTGAGCGGTTCGTCGCGGACCCGTTCGGCCCGGCGGGGGCCCGGATGTACCGGACCGGTGACCTCGCCCGCTGGACCGCGGACGGTCGGCTGGACTTCGGCGGGCGCGCCGACGATCAGGCGAAGATCCGCGGGTTCCGGGTCGAACCCGGCGAGGTCGAGGCCGTGCTCGAACGGCACGAGGACGTCACGCAGGCGGTCGTCCTCGTGCGTGAGGACCGTCCGCGGGTCAAGCAACTGGTGGCGTACGTGGTGTCCACTGTGGATCGGGAGGAGTTGCGGCGGTTCGCGGCCGAGGCGCTGCCGGACTACATGGTGCCGGTGGCGTTCGTCTCGGTCGACGCGCTTCCCGTGCTGTCCAACGGGAAGCTGGACCGCAAGGCGCTGCCCGCCCCGGATTACACGGAGCTGGCAGGCGGCAGGGCGCCCGTGACCGCGCGGGAGAAGGCGCTGTGCGCGCTCTTCGCGGAGGTGCTCGACGTTCCGGACCTCGGTGCCGACGACGACTTCTTCGCCCTCGGCGGGGACAGCATCGTCGCGATGCGGCTGGTCAGCCGGGCACGTGCGGCCGGGCTGAAGATCACCCCGCACGACGTCTTCGCAGGCCGGACCGTCGAGGCGCTGGCCGAGGTCGCCGAGAACATCGAGGACGACGGCACGGTCGCGCTCACGCCGATCATGCACGCGCTGCGCGAACTCGGCGGCCCGATCGGCGGGTACCACCAGGCGGCGTTGCTGCGGACGCCGTCCGGCATGACCGGTGACCAGCTGAAGACCGTGCTCGGCGCGGTCGTCGCGCGGCACGACATGCTGCGCGCGCGGCTCGACCGGTCGGTGGACGGCTGGGCGCTCCGGGTGGCCGAATCCGTCGATGTCCGTATCGAACGTGTCGAGGTCGAAGGTGATCTGTTCGCGCTGATCGAGCGGCACGCCGAACCGGCTCGTGCCCGGCTGGACCCGGACGCCGGCGTGATGTTGAGCGCGACGTGGTTCGACGCGGGGCCGTCGGCGCCCGGACGGTTGCTGCTGATGATCCATCATCTGGCCGTCGACGGTGTCTCGTGGCGGATCCTGTTGCCGGATCTCGCTTCCGCATGGGACGCGGTCGCGGTCGGCAGGTCGCCGGAGCTATCCACTGTGGACACCTCGTTCCGGCGATGGTCGCGGGCTCTGTCCGCCCAGAACCGGACGGGCGAGCTGGACCGCTGGAAGTCGGTACTGGGAGGCGGGGATCCGATCCCGCTGGACCGGCCGCTCGACCCCGCCCGGGACGTGGCGGCGACCGTGAAGAAGGTGTCGCTGACATTGCCCGCCGAGCGGACGGCCCCGCTGCTGTCCCGTGCGAGCATCAACGACGTCCTGCTCACGGGCCTCGCCCTCGCCGTCGCCCGGTGGCGCCGGGACGGGGGACAGGCGGTGCTGGTCGACGTCGAGGGGCACGGCCGCGAAGAGCAACTCGCTGGTGGAGCGGACCTTTCGCGGACGGTCGGCTGGTTCACCAGCGTCGTCCCGGTGTGCCTGGACCTTGGCGACCTCGACCTCGACGACGCGTTCGCGGGTGGGGCGGCCGCCGGTGAGGCGCTCGAACGGGTCCGGGCGCACCTCGACGGGCTGCCGGACGGCGGAATCGGGCACGGTCTGCTCCGGTACCTCGACCCGCACACCGGCCCTGAGCTCGCGAAATTAGCGAAGCCGCAGATCGAGTTCAACTACCTGGGCCGGATCGGTGTCCCCGAGGCGACCGACTGGTCGTACGCCTCGGAGGCCGAGGCGGCCGAACTCGGCCCTGACGACGGGATGCCGGTCTCGCACGCGCTGACGGTCAACGTCGTGACCGAGGACCGCCCCGGCGGCCCCGAACTGGGCGCACACTGGTCCTGGCCGGAGGCCGTGCTCACCGAAGACTCGGTGCGGGAACTCGCGGAAGGCTGGTTCCTCGCGCTGGACGCGCTCATCCGCCGGGCTGATTCACCGGCCACGAAGAAGGAGAACAAGGAATGACGAACCCGTTCGAGAACCCCGACGGCACGTACCTGGTGCTCGTCAACGACGAGGGTCAGCACAGCCTGTGGCCCGAGTTCGTCGAGGTCCCGGCGGGCTGGACGACGAAGTTCGGCCCGGCCTCGCGTCCGGAGTGCCTCGAATACGTCGAGACCAACTGGACGGACCTGCGGCCCGCTTCGCTCGTCAAGGCCATGGAGTCCTGACCCGTTTCGTTCCGTGAAGGCCTCCTCGAGAGGCCTTCACGGACTTGCGTTGTTCAGAATCCGGCCATAAAACGTGAGTAGCGTTCGGGTTATGGATCGAAGAGCTTTCATGGTGACCGCCGGTGGTGCGGCGGCGGGGGCGGCGATGCTGCCGGGACAGGCGGAAGCGCAACCGCAAGGGAAGTGGGGCCCGCACGGGCCGGTCGTCCGCTTCAACATCCTGAGTGACATCCAGGGTGACCTCACCGATTTCGGCAAGGCGCTCGACGACCTGCACGCGATCAACCCGCGCAGCGCGGGGCTCGGTATCGCGGGCGACCTCACCCCGCGCGGCTACGACTTCGAGTACGCCCAGCTTCGCGCGACCTTCGACAAGCACCCGCATCCGCGCGAGGTCGCGTGGGCGATCGGGAACCACGAGTTCTACGTCCCGAAGTGGCGGGATCCCGACACGCTCGCCCAGGAGACCTGGCCCAACGGGACGACCGAGGACTCCCTCTTCCGCAGCTTCTACCGGTTCGCGGGCCGCAACACCGTCTACAACGAGACGTCGTTCGGCGGCGTCCCGGTGCTCTGCCTCGGCACCGAGCGGTACGCGAAGTACCACGACCCCAAGCTGTGGGACGAGGTCTGGATGAGCGACCGCCAGTTCACCTGGCTCGAACAACGCCTCCGGTACTGGTCGAACCGGCGCAGCCCGGTCATGGTGCTGACGCATCATCCGCTGCCCAACACCGTTTCCGGCACGCACAACAAGCTCTACCGGTCCGACTACCTCCAGCCCGACAGGCTGCTCTCGATCCTCGGCCGACACCGGGACGTGTTCCTGTTCTCCGGGCACACGCACTGGGATTTGAACCTGTCGGACTGGGTGGTCCGCCGGGTGGTGCCGGGGACCGGCAACCTGGAAGGGTTCACCGTCGTCAACACCGCCGCCGTGCAGACCGGCTGGACGGACGACGGCAAGGGCGGGGAAGTGTCCCTCGGCGGCGCGTTCAACCAGGGGCTTCAGGTGGAGGTCTCGCCGTTCTCGGTGGTCATCAAGGCGCGTGATTTCACCACGAAGAGCTGGTTGAAGCAGATCACCGTTCCGCTGCACAACTCCTGGGGTTTCCCGCACTGAGCGGGCGTTGAGAGCGGTCTCGTGTCCATGAAGGATTTGGGACGTTGAGTGTCCGAAATCCTTCATGGACGACCCCTGCGCCAGCGGCTGGCGGCCCTGAGGGTTGCGACTGCCTCCCCGTCCGCGCGTGAAGGCCCCCTTCCCTCGGCTCAGCCGAGGGAAGGGGGCCTTCACGCGCACTGGGAACCGGCTCAGTTGGCCGGCTTGACCTCGGTATTCGGGTCACCGTCGACCGCGGTGGCGAGCTGCGGGACGATCCGGTCGATCACGAACGGCAGGCTCAGCACGGTCACGAAGGAGACCGCGCTGCCGTAGGTGCCTTCGTTCTCGATGAAGACCTCGCGCTTCTCCTTCGCCACCTTCAGGCCGCTGTAGAGCGCGTCCTTGCCGAGGATCTCCTGCGCCTTGGCCGGGGTGTCGATGAGCCACACGAGCGCGTCGCGGTCGAGCAGGTCGGTCCGCTCGGCGCTGAGGCTCTTGCCGAACTTGTCGCCGATGGCGGCGTCGAGATCCGCGGGCAGCTTGAAGCCGAGCGATTCGAGGATGTGCGAACGCCCGTCCTGGCTGCCGTAGACGAAGTAGCCCTCGTAGGTCGAAGCCATCAGTGCCGACTTGCCCGCGAACTCCGGGTGCTCCTTGCGGGCCTGGGCGAACTTGTCCTCGACGCCCTTGACCAGTTCGTTCGCCTTGGTGGAACGGCCGACGGCCTGGCCGACCTTCTTGGTCGCCTCGTTCCACGGGATGCCGTAGTCGTTGTACTCCTTGGGCTGCGCGACGACCGGGACGCCGATCTGGCTCAGCTTGTCGTACTGCTCCTTGGTGAGCCCGGAGTACAGCGCGATGATCAGATCCGGCTTGAGCGCGGCGATCTTCTCGTACTGCGGCCCGTCCACGTCCTTGAGGACCTCGGGCAGCGCGGCGCCGCCGAGCTTGTCGGTGGCCCACGGGCCGATGGTGCCGGGGAACTTGCCGAGCCACTCGGTGACACCGACCGGGACCACGCCGAGCGCCAGCAGCGCGTCCTGCTCGGTCAGGCCGACCGTGACGACGCGTTTGGGCTCCTGCGTGATGGTGGTGCTGCCGTACTTGTGCTCGATCGTGGTCGGGAACGCGTTCGCGTCGACCGCCGAGCCGGCGGAGTTCTGCGCGGCCGGGGTGGCCGACTCGCCGCCTCCTCCGCACGCGGTGAGCGAGGCGGCCAGCACCAGGGTGGACGCCAGCAGGCCGGCGGTCTTCAGGCGCCCGCGCACGGCGGAGAGGGTGGGGATTCGGGCCATCGTCCGTCCTTCGTGATCGGCTGTCCGGCGGAATGCCGGATTAATCGAGGATCAGGTTTGGCTAACCTAAGACGCCGACCGGTCGATTGCAACCGGTGTCGCTGCGTCCCGGGTCACGTCTGTGAACGGTTGTCCGACCAGGCCGCCCAAAGCGTTGCGTATTGACCGCCGGAGGCCACGAGTTCGTCGTGCGTGCCGCTTTCGACGATCACACCCGCGTCGAGCACGACGACGCGGTCCGACGCCGCCGCCTGCGTCAGCCGGTGCGCGACGACCAGGCCGGTCCGGCCTTCGAGCGCCGCGGCCGCGGCGGCTTCGAGGGTCTTCGCGCCCGCGCTCCCGGCTTCGGCGGTCGCCTCGTCGAGGATCGCGATCGGCGGATCGGCGAGCACCAGCCTCGCGAGCGCCAGCTGCTGGGACTGGGTGACGGTCAGCCGGTGCCCTCCCTCGCCGACCACGGTCGCGAGTCCGTCGCTGAGCGCCTCCGCCCAGCCGCGTGCGCCCACTTTTTCCAGTGCCGCCAGCAATTCCGCGTCGGATGCGCCGGGACGCGCGAGGCGGAGGTCGTCCGCCAGCGAACCGGCGAAGACGTGCACCTCCTGGCTGATCAGCGCGACCGCCTGCCGCGTGGCGGACGGGCCGAGCTCGTCGAGCGGGACCCCGCCGACGGAGATCGTTCCCGAGGCCGGGGTGTGGATCCCGGCGATCAGCTTGGCCAGTGTCGTCTTGCCCGCACCGCTCGCGCCGACCAGTGCGACCCGTTCGCCGGGGGAGAGGCTGAGGTCGACCTCCCGCAGCACCGGATGTCCGTCCACATAGGAATGAGAGATGCCCGCAGCCTTCACCGAGGCGTCGACGGGCTTCGCCGGCCGTTGGGGTTCGCGCGGCGCGGGCAGATCGGCGACACCGATCAGCCGGGCGAGGCTCGCGGCGGCCGCCTGCGCGTCGTCCACCAGCGCCAGCGCGCTGTTGATCGGACCGAAGAGACTGTGGAAGTACAACGCCGCCGCGGTCGCCGCGCCGACGGTCACGGCGTCGGCGCCGACCAGCAGGAACCCGGCCGCGAGCACGGCCGAGAGACCGACGAACTCGGCCAGGTTGAGCCGGGCGAAGAACCTCGTCATCAGCCGGACACCGCGCAACATCAGGTCCATCGCGCCCTCGGACCGCTGCCGGACGCGCTCCACATGCGCGTCGGCGAGCCGGAACGCGCGGACGGTCTTCGCGCCGCCGATCGTGTCGAGCAGTTGCTGCTGCTGCGAACCCGTCGCGATCCGCTGCTTCGCGTACAACGGGACCGCGTTGCGGACGTACCAGCGCACGGTGTGCAGCTGGATCGGCGTCGCGAGCAGGGCCGCCAGGAGGAACCGCCAGTCGAGCACGGCGAGCGCGCCGAGGGTCAGCACGATCGTCAGCACCGAGCGGCCCAGTTCGGGGAGGGCTTCGCGGACCGCCCTCGCGACGACCGTGACGTCGTTGGTGACACGGGCGGTCAGGTCGCCGGAGCCCGCGCGTTCGACCTGTTCCAGCGGGAGGCCCAGCGCCCGGTCGACGAACCGTTCACGGAGTTCCGCGAGCAGTGTTTCGCCGAGCTTGGCGGTGAGCGAGACACCCAGTGCCGTCGCGATGGCCTGTGCGACGGCGACCAGGACTAGTGCCACCACGGGGGTGGTCAGCTCGGTCGCGGGCCGTTTCTCGATGACCAGGTCGACGATGTGGCCGAGCAGCCGGGCGGTCAGCAGCCCGATCGCGGTCGCGCCGACGAGCATCGCCAGCGCGCCGACGGCGCGGGCCTTCGAAGTGCTGAGCAGTTCGCCGAGGACCGCCCGGATCCGCTTGCCGTCGGCGGTGGGGAGGAGTTCGCGGGTCATGACAGCACCGCCGCGCGGTAGTCGGCGCGGTCACGGGCGAGTTCGGCGTGGCCGCCCTCACCAGTGATCCGGCCGCCGTCGAGGACGACGACGCGGTCGGCCACGGCGAGCAGCGCGGGGCTCGTGGTCACCAGGATCGTGGTCCGTCCTCTCCGTAGCCGGGCGAGCCCGGCGGCGATCTTCGCCTCGGTCACCGTGTCGACCGCCGTCGTCGGGTCGTGGACGACGAGCACCGGCGCGTCCGCGGCCAGCGCGCGGGCGAGCGCGACCCGCTGCCGCTGGCCGCCGGAGAGGGAGCGTCCGCGTTCGGTGACCGCGGTCGCGGTGCCGTCCGGCAAGGCCGCCGCGACCTCGTCCGCGGCCGACGCGGCCAGTGCCTCGTCGATGGAATGGCCGTCGGCGTGGACGTTCTCGGCGAGCGTCCCTTCGAACAGGTCCGCGTCGTGCGCGGCGACCAGGACGACCTCCCGCACCCGGTCGGGGTCCACAGTGGACAGATTGACGCCGTCGACGTGGACCTTGCCCTCGGCCGGATCCCCCGCGCGGCCGAGACAGTCGAGCAGATCGGTCGCGGCGGCCGGATCCGCGGCGACGACGCCGATCAGCTGCCCGGCCGGGATGTCGAGGTCGACGCCGCGGAGGCAGCCGTAGGTGACCTCGGTGAACCGGACGTTCCCGGTGGCGGGCGACGGGAGTTCGCCGTCGCCCGAGTCCACCGCGACCGGCGTGGTCAGCAGATCGGCGACCCGGGCCGCCGACGCGCGGCCCTGCGCCAGTTCGCCGTTGACCCACGAGAAGATCAGGAACGGCGTGAGCAGGAACTGGGCCAGCCCCACCGCGGCGACGAGATCGCCGACGCTGATCGATCCCGACGAAGCGAGATGCCCGCCGACGAGGGCGACGACCGCGATGAAGCCGCCGGTCAGCGCGAGCACCGCGCCGTCGTGCCAGGCCTTGGCCCGCGCGGCGCGCAAGGTCGCCTTGAGCGAGCTCTGGCTCGTCTCGCGGTAGCGGGCGACCGCGGCGGGTTCGGCGCCGATGCCCTTGAGCACCCGCAGGCCGGACACCAGATCCGTGGCGACTCCCGAGGCGTGCGCGGACCGCTCCTGTTCGGCTTCGCTACGGCGCTCCAGCGGCTTGCCGATGAGATGGGCCAGGTAGAGCAGCGGCGGCGTGCCCAGGAGCACGAGAAGCCCGAGCGGAAGCGAGATCCGCAGCAGCGCGATGGCGCTGACCAGCACCCCGGCGAGCGCGGCGATCCCGAACGGCAGCGCCGCGTTCACCACCCCGACGCGTTGCGCGTCGCTGGTGCCGATGTTGACCAGCTCGCCCGCCAGCTTGCCCTTGTCGGCGCCGCCGCCGGGATGCAGGACCCGGCGGCTGATCGCGATGCGCAGGTCGTGCGCCGCCCGTAGTGACGCGCCCTCGGCCGCGCGCGCGGCGAACCGGTAGCTGTAGGACAGTCCCGCGAAGATCACGCCGAGCACCGCGATCCAGAACACGAGCGTGCCCGCCGATCCGCCGTCGACCGCCTGGTCGATCACCACGCCGATGATCACCGGGACGAGGGCTTCACCGCCCTGGTGCCCGGCGGCCAGCACGGACGCGAGCGTGACCCGTCGTCGCTGCCCGGAAATCGCCTGCCGCAGGACACTCCGGCTGGTGGTGGCCGTTGCGGTCACCGGCGCCTCCGTTCGTGGTGGGGAAGGTAAGGCTAGTCTAAGTAGGTAGCTCGTTGAGGTGAACTCCGGCGTTCGGTTAGCCTCGCCTCACTCGAAGGAGGTTCCGTGGTCGTCACCGAACGCCCGCCCGCCGCGGCGTCCCCGCCCAGCGCGGCGGCACGGACGTTCCGCGCCGGCGGACTGCTGGTGGGGCTCGCCCTGCTGGCGCTGGTGTTCCTGCTCAGCATCTGGGTGGGGTCGAAGAGCATCCCGTTCACCTCCACCTGGTCGGTGCTGTGGCACAACGACGGCTCGACCGAGGCCGTGATCATCCACGACCTCCGTATCCCGCGGACCCTGCTGGGCGTGGTCGTCGGGGTGGCGCTCGGCCTGGCCGGTGCGGTGATGCAGGCGCTCACCCGGAACCCGCTCGCCGACCCGGGCCTCCTCGGGGTCAACACCGGTGCTTCGGCAGCGGTCGTCTCGGGGATCGCGTTCGTCGGCGTCACCAGCGTGCTCGGTTACATCTGGTTCGCCTTCGCCGGAGCGGCGATCGCCTCGGTCGTGGTGTACGTGCTCGGCTCCGCGGGGCGCAGCGCCACGCCGGACCGGCTCGTGCTCGCCGGCTCGGCCGTCATGGCCGTGCTGCAGGCCTACATCGTCGGGATCCTGCTGCTGATGCCCGAGACGTTCAACCAGTTCCGCTTCTGGAACGTCGGTTCGCTCAGCGGCCGGAAATGGGACGTGTTCTGGCAGATCTCGCCGTTCGTGGCGGTCGGCGCGATCATCGCGCTGCTGCTGGCCCGCCCGCTCAACGTCCTCGCGCTCGGCGACCAGACCGGCAAGGCGCTCGGCGCCCACGTCGGCCGCACCCGGGTGCTGGGCGCGATCGTGGTGACCCTGCTCTGCGGCGCGGGTACCGCGGCGATCGGACCGGTCGTGTTCCTCGGGCTCGCCGTACCGCACGCCGCGCGCCTGCTGGTCGGCCCGGACCAGCGCTGGGTCCTGCCGTACTCGATGCTGCTCGCGCCGATCGCGCTGATCGGCGCCGACGTCGTCGGCCGCGTGCTGAACCCGCCGGAGGAACTGCAGGCGGGGATCGTCGTCGCGTTCCTCGGCGCGCCGGTGTTCATCGCGCTCTGCCGCCGCAGGAAGCTGGCCAGGCTGTGACCGCGATCAAGGAGCACCCACGGATGAGCACCCGCGTCCTGCGCACCCCGGGCGGCGGACTTTCCCTTCGCGTCACCCCGCGGGCCGCGATCGTCGTCGCGCTGCTGGCCATCGCCGTGTTCTTCCTCGGCGCCGTCAGCATGACCACCGGCGACTACCCGTTGTCCGTCGGCGAGGTCATCCAGACGCTCTTCGGCTTCGGCGACCGGAGCACCGAGTTCATCGTGACCACCCTGCGGCTGCCCCGGCTGCTGACCGCGCTACTGGTCGGCGGCGCCCTCGCGGTCAGCGGCGCGATCCTGCAGAGCCTGTCCGGAAATCCGTTGGGCAGCCCCGACTTCATCGGCTTCACCGAGGGCGCGGCCGCCGGCGCGCTGCTGACGATCATCGTGGTGCACGGCGGCATGCTCCAGGTTTCGCTGGGTGCCCTGGTCGGTGGCGTCGTGACCGCGGGCCTGATCGCGTTGCTCGCGCTGAAAGGCGGCGTGCACACGTTTCGCCTGATCCTCGTCGGTATCGGCGTGAACGCGATGCTGCTCGCGTTCAACTCCTACCTGATCACCAGGGCCTCCTGGCAGGACGGCCTGGCGGCGCAGGCGTGGCTGGTCGGCGGGCTCAACGGCCGCGGCTGGGAGCACGTCGTCCCGGTCGCCATCGCCATCGCCGTCCTGCTGCCGCCCGCCCTCGTCTACGGCAGAAGGCTTTCCCTGCTGGAGATGGGGGACGACTCGGCCAAGGGACTCGGCGTGCCGGTGCAGCGGAGCCGGGTCGTGCTCCTCGGGGTCAGCGTGGGGCTGTGTTCGATCGCGACCGCGGCCGCCGGTCCGATCGCGTTCCTGGCACTCGCCGCGCCTCAGCTGGCGAAGCGGCTCACGAGGTCGTCGGGCCCGGGGCTCGCCGCCGCGGCGCTGATGGGCATGCTCCTGCTGGTGACCAGTGATCTGATCACCCAGCAGTTCCTGGCGGGCCTGCCCGTCGGTCTCGTGACCGGGGCGATCGGCGGGTTGTACCTGGCGTGGCTGCTGGTGTCCCGGCGCGGGGTCAGCCGAGCGGCGCGCTGACCGGCTCGATCGGCGCGGGCTCGCCGAAGCGGGCCAGCGCCAGCGCCGCCGAAACCGCGAGCACGAACCCGACCGCCGCGACGGCCGCGAACCCGGGTCGCGTGGTGTCACCCAGCACGAGCACCCCGATCAGGGATGGAAGAACGGTCTCGCCGATGACCATCATCGCGGTCGACGTGGTGACGCTGCCGCGCTGCAACGCGGTGGCGTAGAACAACATCGCCAGCGCGCCCGCCACACAGAGCGTGTAGGTCGCCGGGTCGGCCAGCAGATCGAGCGGGGCCAGGCTGGTGAGCGCGCGGCCGGAGAGGGCGACCACGCCGAAGCACAGGCCGGCGATCAGGCCCAGCGCCGGTGTCCGGATCCGGCGCGGCGCGCGTCCGGCGAACATCCCGGCCGTGCCGAGCACCACGACCGCGCCGACCAGCGCGAGCCGGAAACCCAGCCCGGTCGACGCCGAACCCTCGCTCTCCGCCGACATCCCGAGCAACGCGAGCCCGGCGCAGACGACCGCGACCGCCGTCCACTCGCGACGGCCGAGCCGGACCCCGAGCGTCCGCGCGGCCACCGCTGTCACGGCGAGGCTTCCCGCCAGCGCCGCCTGGACCACAAAGAGCGGCAGCACCCGGAGCGCGGCGACCTGCGCGACGAACCCGATGACGTCGAGCGCGAGACCCGCGACGAACTTCCATTGCCGCAGCACCCGCACGAGCAGGCGGGGATCGACGCGGTCTTCCGCGCCCGACGTCGCTTTCGCGGCGATCGCCTGCATCACCGAAGCGACGCCGTACGCACAGGCCGCGAAGAACGCGCAAGCCAAACCCCACCACATGAATCGAGCCTAGCCCTGCGGTGCCGACACGTAACTCGCGTGATCAGGCGCGTAACTCGCGTGTTTGGGCGCGTAACTCACGAGTTGCGCCTTCGATCACGCGAGTTATGCGCTCAATCACGCGAGTTACGCCGGATGTGTAGGGTGAGCGGCATGTCGAACACGAGTTCGAGTACCGCTGAGCCGGTGGAGCGTGCCTGGCCGGGCGGGATCGCCGAAGACGAGGCCGGGCTCCAGTGGGACTTCCTGCGGTTCCTCCGCGCGACAGCGGTGAACAAGGTCGCCGGGCTGACCAGGGATCAGGCCGCCGCGACACCGCTGCCGTCGTCCCCGCGGATGAGCGCGCTAGGGCTGCTCAAGCATCTGACCGCTGTGGAGCGCTGGTGGCTCTCGATCGAGGCGGGCGGCGCGGATCTGCCTTCGCTGTGGGAAGGCTCGCCGGATCCGAGCTGGGATCTGACCGAAGACGACGACCCGCGTTCCGTCGTCGCGGCGTACCGCGCCGAGTGGGCCTTGGCGGAGTCGTCGCTGGCCGGGGTCTCGCCGGACGACCGCGCGCGCAGGTCGGGGAAGTTCACCGTCCGCTGGGTGCTCGCGCACGTCGTCCAGGAAACGGCGCGGCACGTCGGGCATCTGGACATCCTGCGGGAGCTGGCCGACGGAACCACGGGGGAGTAGCGCCGTAAGGTGTCCGCATGGCTGACAGGCTGTACTTCCGGCAATTGCTCGCGGGCCGTGACTTCGCGGTGGGAGACCCCGTCGCGACGCAGATGGTCAACTTCGCCTATCTGATCGGCGACCGGGAGACGAACGAGGCCGTCATCGTCGACCCGGCGTACGCCGTCGGCGATCTTCTGGACCTGCTGGAGGCCGACGGCATGCGGCTGACCGGCGTCCTCGCCACGCATCACCATCCCGACCACGTCGGCGGCGAGATGATGGGCTTCTCGCTGCCGGGGATCGCGGAGCTGCTGGAACGCGTCCAGGTGCCGATCCACGTCAACGGCGCGGAGGCCGAGTGGGTCCGCCGGATCACCGGTGTCTCCGGAACCGATCTGCGATCGCACGACCACGACGACGTCATCGAGGTCGGCGCGGTGCCGATCCGGCTGCTGCACACGCCGGGGCACACCCCGGGCAGCCAGTGCTTCCTGGTCGACGGGAAGCTCGTCTCCGGCGACACGCTGTTCCTCGAAGGCTGCGGCCGGACCGATTTTCCCGGCGGCGACGCCGAGGCGATCTACCGGAGCCTGCAGTGGCTGGCCGGACTTGACGGCGATCCGGTCGTCTATCCGGGACACCAGTACTCGGCGGAGCCGTCGGCGAACCTGTCGCGGGTGAAGGACACGAACTTCGTGTTCCGGCCGAAGTCGCTGGACGAATGGCGGCTGATGTTCGGCGGCTGACCCGCGTTCAGAGGACTAAACGCGGGAAGGCACTCAGCGTCGTACGCGCGGCCGAGCTCCGATCGGAGCGTCGCGAAAGCCACTTTGAGGACATCAGACGTCCCGAAAGTGGCTTTCGCGACGCGTCCTGGTGCCACGCCCCTTGCCCGCATCTAGAGGACGAAATGCGGGGGAGGGCGTCCAGATCGCGGGACGCGAGGCTCGCGGATTGACCAGTCCGGTGCGGGCAGCCGAAGCTCGGAACCGTGACGTTGAAGCTGCATTGGTTCCTGCCCACCACCGGTGACGGCCGGACGATCGTGGAGCACTTCCACGCCAGCCGCGCCGCCGGGGCGTCCGCCGCCCGCGAGCCGAGCCTCGACTATCTCGCGCAGGTCGCCCGCGCCGCCGAGGCCAACGGTTTCGAGGGCGTGCTGACGCCGACCGGCACCTGGTGCGAGGACGCCTGGCTGACGACGGCCGCCCTGATCCGCGAGACGAGAACCCTCAAGTTCCTGGTCGCGTTCCGGCCCGGCACGGTCTCGCCGACGCTTGCCGCGCAGATGGCAGGCACGTTCCAGCGGATCTCGCAGGGACGCGTGCTGCTCAACGTCGTCACCGGCGGCGACACGGTCGAGCAGCGCCGGTTCGGCGACTGGCACGACCACGACCAGCGTTACGCCCGCACCGGCGAGTTCCTCGAGATCGTGCGAGGCGTGTGGAGCGGCAAGCCGTTCGACTTCGACGGCGAGCACCTCAAGGTCGAGGGCGCGACCACACGCGCGGCGCCGGATCCGGTTCCGCCCATCTATTTCGGCGGTTCGTCCGCGGCGGCGCTGCCGATCGCGGCGAGGCACGCCGACGTCTACCTCACGTGGGGCGAGCCGCCCGCGCAGGTCGCCGAGAAGATCGCCAAGGTCCGCGAGCTCGCCGAGGAACAGGGACGGAAGCTCCGTTTCGGCATCCGGCTGCACACCCTCTCGCGTGACACGTCGGCGGAAGCCTGGGCGGAGGCGGGAAAACTGCTGGACGCGATCGACCCGGACCGGATCGCCCACACCCAGAAGCAGTTGTCCGCCAGCGAATCCGTCGGCCAGCAACGGATGGCCGCGCTGCACGGCGGGAAGACCGACGGCGGCGTCCGCGGGCTGGAGGTGTACCCGAATCTCTGGGCCGGCATCGGCCTCGTGCGCGGTGGCGCGGGCACGGCCCTCGTCGGCAGCCACGGGGAAGTCGCCGACCTCATCGAGGAATACCACGCGCACGGCATCGAGGAGTTCGTCCTCTCCGGATACCCGCATCTCGAGGAGGCGTACTGGTTCGGCGAGGGCGTGCGTCCGGAACTGGTCCGGCGTGGGCTCGTCGCGTAGCGCTCACAAAGTGCGCGACAACGCCAAAGCGGCGGTCCGCACCGCGGGCGCGACCCGGTTGGTGTGCATGCGATTCGCCCAGCCGGAGATCGACAACGCCGCCACCGCGACCCCTTGCGCGTCGAGCAGCGGGCTCGCCGCGCAGACGACACCGACGCCGGATTCCTCCCGTTCGAACGCGATTCCCTCGCCGTGGATCTTGGCCAGTTGACGGCGCAGCAGCCCCGCGGCGGTGATCGTCCGCACGCTCACGCGGGGCAAGCCGGCATCGATCACTTGGGACACCACGGATTCCGGCGAGAAAGCGAGGATCGCCTTGCCGACGCCGGTGGCGTGCGCGGGGAACCGGCCGCCGATCCGGGACGGCAACGACGGCGCGTCGGGCCCCCGGAGGATGTCGAGGTAGACGACCTCGGTGCCTTCCAAGACCGCGAGATGCACGGTGTTGCGGGTCGCTTCACGGAGATCGGCGAGATACGGCCGCGCCGCCTCGACGAGTCCCCGCCGCCGGACCGCCAGCTGGCCTATCTCGAACAGCTTCAGCCCGAGCCGCAACGCCGCGCCTTCGCGTTCGAGCAAGCCGGTCGCGACCAGGTGCCCGGTGAGCCGGTGGACGGTCGACTTCGCCAGGCCGGTCCGCCGCGCCAGCTCCGAAACACCGAGCGCGTCGTCACCGGGGCGGAAGGCCGAGAGCAGCGCGGAGATCCGGGCGGCGACGAGGCCGTCCGCTCCGGTTCGTTCCGGGTCGTCGTTCCGCCCAGCGGCACGCATGGGTTGAGTGTGCCCTATCCGAGCGGGGAGCGTCACCTGGCATGGCGCAACGGAAAGCGGTGGCCGCGATCGTCGGTCCCGGGAACATCGGCACCGACCTGCTCGCGAAGCTGAGGCGCAGCGAGCACGTCGAGGTGCGGTACATGGTCGGCGTGGACCCGGAATCGGACGGGCTGGCCAAGGCCGCGGAACTGGGACTGGAGACCTCCGCCGGCGGCGTCGACTGGCTGCTGTCGCGCGACGAGCTGCCGGACCTGGTCTTCGAAGCGACCTCGGCGAAGGCGCACCTGGCGAACGCGCCGCGGTACGCGACCGCCGGGATCCGCGCGATCGACCTGACCCCGGCCGCGGTCGGCCCGTTCACCTGCCCCGCCGTGGGCCTGCCCGAACGGCTGGACGTGCCGAACGTCAACCTCATCACCTGCGGCGGCCAGGCCACGATCCCGATCGTGCACGCGGTGTCGCGGGTGACGCCGGTGCTCTACGCGGAGATCGTCGCATCCGTCTCGTCGCGCTCGGCGGGCCCGGGAACCCGGGCGAACATCGACGAGTTCACCGCGACGACGGCGCGCGGGATCGAACTCGTCGGGGGAGCGAGCCGCGGCAAGGCGATCATCATCATCAATCCGGTCGAACCGCCGATGATCATGCGCGACACGGTGTTCTGCGCGATCGACCCGGACGCGGACTTCGACGCGGTGAGCGAATCCATCCACCGGATGGTCGAGACGGTCCAGGGTTACGTGCCGGGTTACACGCTCAAGGCGGAACCTCAGTACGACCCACCCCGGCCTGGGTGGAGCGGGCAGGCGCGGGTAGCGGTGTTCCTGGAGGTCGCCGGGAACGGGGACTTCCTGCCGAAATACGCCGGGAACCTCGACATCATGACGGCCGCGGCCGCCCGCGTCGGCGACCTTCTGGCCACTCAGGAGGTGGCGGCATGAGCTGGGACGACGTGAGCCGGCAGGTCCGGATCGTCGACACGAGTCTGCGCGACGGCAGTCACGCGATGGCGCATCAGTTCACCGAGAAGAACGTGCGTGACACCGTCCGGGCGCTGGACGACGCCGGGGTCTCGCTGATCGAGGTCAGCCACGGCGACGGCCTCGGCGGCTCGACGTTCAACTACGGCTTTTCCCTTGTGGACGAACGGAAGCTGATCGAGGCGGCCGTGGACGAGGCGCGGCACGCGAAGATCGCGGTCCTGCTGCTGCCGGGACTCGGCACGGTCGGCGATCTGCGCGTGGCGGCCGACCTCGGCGCGGGCGCGGTCCGGATCGCGACCCACTGCACCGAGGCCGACGTCTCCGTCCAGCATTTCGGCGCGGCGAGGGAACTCGGGCTGGAGACGGTCGGTTTCCTGATGCTGTCCCATATGTCCACGCCCGAGGCGCTGGCGAAGCAGGGCCGGATCATGGTCGACGCCGGCTGCCAATGCGTGTACGTCGTCGACTCCGCCGGGGCGCTGATCCTGGAGGACGCCGGTGAACGCGTCGCCGCGCTGGTGGCGGAATTCGGCGACGAGGCGCAGGTCGGGTACCACGGGCACCAGAACCTGAGCTTCGGCGTCGCGAACTCGGTGCTCGCCTATCGGGCGGGCGCGCGGCAGATCGACGGTTCGCTCGTGGCGCTCGGCGCGGGGGCGGGCAACTCGCCGACCGAGGTCCTCGCGGCGACGTTCGAACGGCTCGGGATCCGAACCGGTGTCGACAAGGACGTGCTGATGGACGCGGCCGAGAACGTGGTGAAGCCCTACATCACCCGGCTGCCGGTGATGGACCGGTCGTCGATCGTGCAGGGATTCGCCGGGGTGTACTCGAGTTTCCTCCTGCACGCCGAGCGCGCCGCCGAGCGGTACGACGTCCCGGCGCACGAAATCCTGTATCGCGTCGGCGCCGCGAAGTACGTGGGCGGACAGGAGGACATGATCATCGACATCGCCCTGCAGCTGGTCGCCGAACGCGGTCAGGGCTGACGGTCGGCGCCGAGTACGAGGCGGACGCAATGCTCGATCAGGCGCTCGCGGCTCACCTTGAGCGAGCCGTCCAGGTAGGCGATGAACACGTTGCTCAGCGCGCCGACCAGCCCGATCGAGGTCATCTGCCGTTCGGCCGCGTCACCGTGGGACAGCTGCCCGCTGACCAGCTCGGCGAAGGAGGGGAGGAGCGCGATCCCGCGCGTGGTCAGCGCGGGGTCGGTGATCGGCGCGAGCAGGAGCACGCGGCCTTTGCGCGGATCGTCGAGCATCAATTCGACGAAGGCGCGGACCGCGGCCTTCGCCCGTTCGGCTGGCTCGGCCGTGTCGCTGACCGCGTCGACCAGGGCCTGCCGGGCCTGCTCGCCGATGTGCTCGTAGACCGCGACGACGAGTTCCTCGCGGTCGGCGAAGCTCTCGTAGAAATACCGCTCGGTGAGCTTGGCGTGACGGCACACCGCGCGGACACTCACCCCGGCGCTGCCCTGGGTCCCGAGCAGGTCGAGGCCCGCGTCGACGAGTTGTCCCCGCCGCGCGGCCTTGCGGTCGTCCAGGGTCGTGCCTGCCCAGCTGCGGCCGGCCATGATCGGCTCCTCTTGTTGACTACGACCGTTGTCAACTTTAACCTGACAACAGTTGTGGTCAATTTAACCAGCTCATTGAGGAGACCGGGGATGACACAGCCGCGGCCGCTGGGACCGGATTCGCTGACCTGGAAGTACTTCGGCGACTGGCGCGGGCTGCTCATCGCGCTCTGGGCCGGATCCATGCAGAACATGCACCCCGAGCTGGGCGCGGGCGTCGAGGAGCACTCGCGGTTCTTCGAGGAGCGCTGGCAGCGGTTGTTCCGCTCGCTGTACCCGATCGGGGGAGTGATCTACGACGGTCCGCGCGCCCGGCAGACCGCGTTGGAGGTGCGCGGCTACCACGATCGGATCAAGGGCGTCGACAAGCATGGGCGGCGCTATCACGCGCTCAACCCGGACACGTTCTACTGGGCGCATTCGACGTTCTTCGTGAGCGCGATCCTCATCGCCGACAACTTCTGTGGCGGCATCGGCGAGACCGAGAAGCGGAAGCTGTTCGACGAGCACGTCCAGTGGTACGAGATGTACGGCATGAGCATGCGCCCGGTGCCGGAATCTTGGGAGGACTTCCAGCTCTACTGGAAGCACATGTGTGAGGACGTGCTGGAGGACAACAAGGCCACGCGCGACGTCCTCGACATCAAGGACCTCCCGAAGCCGAATTTCCTGCCCTGGCTGCCGGATTTCGCGTGGAAGCTCGTACGCGGGCAGGTGGCGCGGAACTTCGTCTGGCTGACGGTCGGCCTGTACGACCCGCCGATCCGCGAGCGGCTCGGCTACACCTGGACCGAACGCGACGAGCGACGCCATCGCCGCGTGGGCAAGCTGATCAACGCGGCGTTCAAGCTGGTCCCGCGCGATCGCCGCTACCACCCGCGGGCCAGGGCGGGCTGGCGCCGCGAGCGTGGCGAACTGGCCCCGGACGCGCCGTTGGTCGAGACTCCCGCGAGGAACCTTCCGCCACTCTCGGAGCGGGGCAAACCCGAGCACTACTCACCGAACGTCTGACTAGGAGCCTCGATGAAGCTGGGTTATCACCTCGGTTACTGGTCGTCCGGCCCGCCGGAGGGCGCGCTGGACGCGGTTCTGCGGGCCGAAGAACTCGGCTTCGACTCCGTGTGGACCGCCGAGGGCTACGGCTCGGACGCGTTCACCCCGCTCGCCTGGTGGGGCGCGTCGACCAGCCGGATCAAACTCGGCACCAACATCGTCCAGATGTCGGCGCGCACCCCGACCGCGACGGCCATGCACGCGCTGACGCTGGATCACCTGTCCGGCGGGCGGTTCGTGCTCGGGCTCGGCGCGTCCGGGCCGCAGGTGGTCGAAGGCTGGTACGGGCAGCCGTATCCGAAGCCGCTCGCGCGCACCCGCGAGTACGTCGACATCGTGCGGAAGGTCGTCGCACGCGAGGCGCCGGTGACCCACGATGGGCAGCACTTCCAGTTGCCGCTACAGGGCGGGACCGGGCTCGGTAAACCGCTGAAGTCCACAGTGCACCCGTTCCGCAAGGAGATCCCGATCTTCCTCGCCGCGGAAGGGCCGAAGAACGTGGCGCTGTCGGCCGAGATCTGCGACGGCTGGCTCCCGTTGTTCTTCTCGCCCAAGAGCGACGCCTTCTACCGGACAGCGCTGCAGGAGGGCTTCTCGCGCCCCGGCGCCCGGCACGGTTTCGACGATTTCGAGGTCGCCGCGTCCGTGCCCGTGCTCGTCCACGACGACGTCGAGGAGGCCGCGAGCTGGATCAAACCGTCGCTCGCGCTGTACATCGGCGGCATGGGCGCGAAATCGGTCAACTTCCACCACGACGTTTTCGCCCGGATGGGGTACGAGGACGTGGCCGACAAGGTGCAGGAGTTGTATCTGGCCGGCCGCAAGGAGGAGGCGATCGCGGCGATTCCGACGTCGCTGGTCGAGGACACGTCGCTGATCGGCCCGGCGGAAAAGATCCGTGACGAACTCGCGGCGTGGGAGGAGACCGTGGTGACCACGCTGCTTTTGCGGGGAGATGCCGCGACGCTCACGAAGGTCGCGGAAACCCTCGCGTAGGTAGCGGCATTCGGCGACTTGGCCGTGCTCTCGCCTGCGCGAGGTACATGAAGGACCCCTTCCTTGCGTCAGGCGCAAGGAAGGGGTCCTTCATGTACTGGTGAAGGTGTGAAGGTCGAGTTTCCTCGGCTGAGCCGAGGGAAGGGGGCCTTCACGCGCAGCCGCTGTGGCTGCTGGTGCATCTGGGACGGACTCGACCTGGCATCAACCGCAGCCGGTACGCGGCCGCCTCCCCTGCATGTGACGTGCTGAAAGCGCCCTTCGCCGCATCGGACGCGGGGAAAGGCCCCCTCAGCCCCCACACCTTTCGTGGGTTGCGGCAGTGAGGCCCATCACGTAGCGTCCCGGCCACGAACATGAAGTCGGTTCATGTTCGTGGCCGGGAGGTGCGACTCATGACGGTGAGCCGGAGGCGGGTTCTCGCGGGCGCGGCGGCGTTGCCCGTCGCGGCGGGCGTGCTCGGCGCCCAGCAGGCGCAAGCGGCGCCGCCGAAGGGTTTCCGCGTCGGTGTCGGCATTTCCGACGTCACCGGCCCGGCAGCCGAGAACGGCATGATGGGTTACTCGATGCCGCAGCAGCAGACCGCCGGCATCCACCTCCGCACCCGGGCGCGCGCCTTCGTGATCGACGACGGCGCCAAGCGGATCGCCTTCGTCACCGCCGACCTCGGCGCCCTGTTCCAGTCCGTCCACCAGGGCGTGCTGCGCAAGCTCCAGGCCGCGTACGGCGATCTCTACACCGAGCAGAACGTCCTCCTCAACGCCACGCACACCCACTCCGCGTGCGGCGGGGATTCCCATTACGCCGCCTACGATCTGGCGATCCTGGGCTTCCAGCAGCAGGTGTACGACGCGCATGTCGACGGGATCTTCGAGGCGATCGCCCGGGCGCACGCGAACCTCGCGCCCGGGTCGATCCGGCTCGGCCGCGCCGAACTGACCAAGGCGAGCGTCAACCGCTCACGCAAGGCCTTCGACCTGAACCCGCAGGCGGACAAGGACCACTTCCCGCAGGCCATCGACCCGGCCGTCACGGTCCTGCGCTTCAGCCAGAGCGGCGTCGACGTCGGCGCGATCAGCTGGTTCGCCACGCACGGGACGTCGATGAGCAACGGCAACCACCTGATCAGCGGCGACAACAAGGGTTACGCCGCCTACGAATGGGAGCACGACCACGCCGGCGTGCGGTACCTCGACGGGAACCCGCGGTTCGTCGCCGCCTTCCCGCAGACCAACACCGGCGACATGAGCCCGAACCTGAACCTCGAGCCCGGCACCCCCGAAACCGAGTTCGAGAACACCCGCACCATCGGCGACCTCCAGTTCCGCGCGGCGAAGAGCGCCTTCGACGCGGCCGCCGAGGCCGTGACGGGCGGCGTCGACCACCGGATGTGCTACGTGGACATGTCCGACGTCGCCGTCGACGCGAAGTACACCCCGAACGGGCGGCCGCAGCGCACCTGCACGGCCGCGATCGGGGTGTCGATGCTGGCCGGCAGCCGCGAAGACGGGCCCGGCCTACCGCTCCCCGAAGGAGTGAAGAACCCGTTCATCGACTGGCTCGGCGGCATCGACGCGCCGATCCCGCAGGCACTCGCCGACGCGCACGCGCCGAAGGTGATCGCGGTGCCGTTCGGCGCGATGAAGCCGTATCCGTGGACGCCAGAGGTGCTGCCGCTGCAGCTCGTCCGGATCGGGCAGCTGCATCTCGTGGCCGTGCCCGCCGAGCTGACCATCGTCGCCGGACTGCGCCTGCGCCGGACCGTCGCCGCCGAACTCGGTGTCCCGCTGGAGAACGTGCTCATCCAGGGGTACGCCAACGCGTACAGCCAGTACATCACCACGCCCGAGGAGTACGACTCGCAGCAGTACGAAGGCGCGTCGACGCTGTACGGCCGGTACACGCTTCCGGCCTATCAACAGGAATTCGCGAAGCTCGCGGCCGCGATGAAGGCGGGCACGGCGGTGCCGCACGGGCCGACGCCGCGGGACCTGCGCGGCAAGCTGATCAACTTCCAGCCCGGGGTCGTCTTCGACAGCCCGCCCGCGTTCAAGAGCTTCGGTGACGTCCTGGTCGACGCGAAGAGCACCTACGCGCGCGGTGAACAGGTCGCGGTCGAGTTCGTCACCGGGCATCCGAAGAACGACCTGCGGCGCGGCGGCACGTTCCTGGAGATCCAGCGGCTGGTCGACGGCAAGTGGGTCCGCCACGCCGACGACGGCGACTGGGACACGAAGTACCACTGGGCGCGGACGTTCGTCGCCGAATCGAAAGCCGTCGTCCACTGGAAGATCCCCGCGAACGCCCCGATCGGCAAATATCGCGTGATCCACTTCGGCAACTGGAAGAACGGCTGGAACGGGGCGATCTCCGCGTTCAGCGGGACTTCACGGACGTTCGTCGTCTCCTGACCCGGAAGGATCATTCGTGCGGAAGCTCGCCGTACTCGCCATCGCCGCCGCGATGTTCGCCGGAACCGCCGTGCCCGCCCAGGCGGCGGTCTCGGTGAAGGTCATGGCCTTCAACATCTGGCAGCTGCCCTGGATCGCCAGCCCGAACACCTCGGACAAACAGGCCAGGGCTCGCGCGGCGGAGGACGTCATCCGGGCGAACGACGCCGACGTCGTCGTCCTGGACGAGGCTTTCAGCGCACAGGCGGAGGAACTCCGGAACCGGCTGAAGGACGTCTGGCCGCACCAGACCCCGCTGGTCGGACAGCACTGCGGCACCTCGCCCGGCTGGACCACGGTGAACGGGAACTGCTCGAATTCCCCGGTCGTGGTCAACGGCGGCGTCACCGTGCTCAGCAAGGCGCCGGTGACCGAACAGCACCAGCTGGTGTTCCGCAATTCCTACTCCGGCACAGCGGACTACCTGTCCAACAAGGGGGCCGCGCTCGCCCGGCTGGTCGTCGACGGGAAGCCGGTGTGGATCGCGGGGACGCATATGCAGGCGGACGAGGGACCGGAGACGCTGCCGAAGGCGCACGAGATCCGGATGGCGCAGCTCGGCGAGATCCGGGACCTGGTCACGAAATACGCCCCCGCGAGCGAGCCGGTGGTCATCGCGGGCGACCTGAACATCGAGTACTGGGCCGGGCAAGCGCGCAAGGACTCCCTCGGCCGGACCCAGGTCCAGCAGGGCGAAGCCTTCCTCGGCGGCGTTCTGCGCACGACGGGCGAAGGCGCGTACACCTTCGACGCGGCCACGAACCCGAACGCGGCGAAGTCCGTTCCGGCGACCTACCGTGACTCGCTGGACTACGTCGGCGCCGTGCGCGCGGGCGGCCGTCCACTCGCCGCTGTCGGCCCGGTACAGCTCGTGCATTACGACGGTGGCACGATTCCCTCCGACCACTACCCGGTGGTGGCCAAGATCCAATACTGAGGCCTTCATCGGGAGAACCGCCTCGAGGAGGATCATGGCATCGCTGCCAGCACGGACGAGGTACCGCTACTCGCTCGGCTCGTTCGTCACCGGCGCCTTCGGCACGGTTCCCGGCCTGCTCCTCCTGAAGTACCTCACCGACACGATGGGCGTCGCCGCGGGCGTGGCCGGCCTGATCGTCTTCGTTCCCAAAGCGTGGGACGTGCTCTTCAACCCGATCGCGGGAAGGCTGTCGGACGCGGACATGGTCCGCACCGGCAGCCGCCGCCGGTTCCTGCTCTACGGCGGAATCGGCGTTTCCGTCCTTTTCGCGGCCCTGTTCGCGCATCCCGGATTCGGCGGCCCGGTACCCGACGCGATCTACGTCGTCGTCGTGTTCCTGTTGTGCGCCACCGCGTACGCCTTCTTTCAGGTGCCGTTCAACGCGCTGCCCGCCGAGCTGACGGACTCGGCCGAAGAGCGCACGAAGCTGACCAGCGTCCGGATCGGTTTCCTCGCGGTCGCCATCCTGGTCTCCGGCGGTGGCGCGCCCGCGATCACCGACCTCATCGGCGGTGTCGCCGGATACCGGGTCATGGGTCTGTTCATCGCACTGGTCATCCTGCTCGCGACGCTCGGCGTGTACTTCGGCCTGAAGGGCGCTCCCGTCGGCGCGCTGCGGCCGAACACGGTCAGCCCGCGCGAACTGCTCCGGACACTCGCGCAGTGGCGGCCGTTCCGCTGGCTGCTCGGCGTCTACTTCATCCAGGCGCTCGGTATCGGCACGGTGCTGGCCGCGATCCCGTTCTTCGCCGAGCGCATCCTCGGCAGCTCCGGCTACTCGACGGTCCTGTTCGTCGGTTTCGTCGGACCGGCGCTGCTGACCATGCCGCTGTGGCCGCGACTCGGGGCGAGCGTCGGGAAGCTGGCCGGGTTCCGGATCGCGACCGCCGCGTTCGGCGTCGGCCTGCTGGGGCTTCTCGGCGCCGAGGTGTTCCCGTTCGCCGTCACGATGGTGTTCGTGGCCTTCTGCGGTGTCGGCTACGCGGGGATCTCGGTGTTCCCGCTGGCGATCCTGCCGGATCTGATCAGCGACGAGGAGGAGCGGACCGGCGAGACCAGGGCCGGGGTCGCGGCCGGCGTCTGGACGGCGTCGGAGACGCTGGGGCTCGCGCTCGGGCCGGGGCTCTGGGGGCTGGTGCTGCAGTTCGGCGGCTACCAGTCCAGCCTCGACGCCAAGGTCGCCCAGCCGGACAGCGCGCTCACGGCGATCCTGCTCGGCGCGTCGATCCTCCCGGCCGTGCTGATCGTGCTCGGTATTCCGCTGCTGCGTAAGTCGGTGCTGGAGCGCCGTTCGTGACCGCCGAGGACATCCTGAGGGAACTGCGGGAGCTGCGCGCGGGGGACTTGCCGACGCACGGGGGCCGGACACTCGCGTACGTCTACGACAGTGGTCTGTCCGAAGTGGACGAACTCGGCGCGGCGGCGCACGCGCTGGCGTCGTCGGCCAACGGCCTCGACCCGACGGCGTTCCCCAGCCTGCTGCGGATGGAGAACGACCTCGTCGGTACCGCCGCGCGGCTGCTGGGCGGTACGGCGGAGACGGTCGGTTCGGTGACCTCGGGCGGCACGGAGTCGTGCATGCTCGCCGTCCTGGCCGCCCGCGACGCGCGTCCCGACGTGGCCACGCCGAACATCGTGTTGCCCACGACCGCGCACGCGGCGTTCCACAAGGCGGCGCATTTCTTCGGCGTCCGCGCGGTTTCGGTGCCGGTCGATCCGGTGACCTTCCGCGCCGTCCCCGAGGCGATGGCCGCGGCGGTCGACGGCGGCACGGTGCTCGTCGTCGCGAGCGCTCCGTCGTACGCCCACGGCGTCCTCGATCCGATCCCCGAGATCGCCGCGCTGCTGGACGGCGTCCGGTTCCACGTCGACGCCTGCATCGGCGGGTGGGTGCTGCCGTACCTGGGGCAGGGCCCGTTCGGCTTCGACGTCCCCGGCGTCACCAGCGTCTCGGTGGACCTGCACAAGTACGCCTACTGCCCGAAAGGCGTGTCGGTTCTCTTGCACGCCAACGCCGAACTTCGCCGTCCGCAGTACTTCGCCAGTGCCGACTGGCCCGGCTACACGATGCTGAACACCACGCTGCAGAGCACACGGTCCGGTGGCCCGCTCGCCGCGGCATGGGCCGTGGTGCGCCATGTCGGCGACGAGGGTTACGCGAAGCTGGCTTCGGCGGCGCGTGAAGCGGCCGTGGGGATCCGGGCCGGGATCGAGGCGCTGGACGGCTTGCGCGTCCTCGGTGATCCGGTGTCGACCCTGCTCGCGTTCACCGTCGCGGACGGCGCCGGATTCGACCTGTTCACCGTCGCGGACGAGATGCGCGAACGCGGCTGGTACGTCCAGCCGCAGTTCGCCCACGAATCGTCGCCCGCGAACCTGCATCTGACCGTGACGGCCGCGAACAGGGGGAGCGAGAAGGACTTCCTCGCCGATCTCGCCGCGTCGGTCGCGGCCGCCCGTGAGGCGGGGCCGGTCGTCGTCGACCCACAGGTGGCCGAATTCGTCGCCGCGCTGGACCCGGCGACGTTGACGCCGGAGCAGTTCGCCGGGCTGCTGGCGGCCGCCGGCCTCGGCGGTGCGGCCGGGTTGCCCACCCGGATGGCCGAGATCAACGCGTTGCTGGCCACGGCACCCGGTCCGTTGCGGGAGCGGCTGCTACTGGAGTTCCTCGGCGCGTTGTACACGGCTTCCTGATCCGCCCTTGACGCAATCGGTCGGTTGCTATACAAAGTTATAGCAACCGATTGATTGCTACTTGAGGAGGCCGTCGTGGGATTCCCCGACCGGATCGAACGCACCGTCGAAATCGCCCACCCGCCCGCGAAGGTCTGGGCCGCGCTGACCACGGCCGAGGGCCTTGGCACCTGGTTCGGCAACCAGGCGAGCATCGACCTGCGGCCCGGCGGCGCGGCCGAGATGAAATGGGACGAGGGACACCAGGCGAACATGCGCGTCGAGCGCGTCGAAGAGCCGGAGGTCTTCGGCTTCACCTGGCACATCTACGGTCTTCCCGACGAGGACCCTCGTCGCACCTACGTCGAGTTCACCCTGGTCCCGAACGATGGCGGCACGCGGCTCACCGTCGTCGAGTCCGGTTTCTCCCAGCTGCCGGACGACGCGCACCAGGCCGCGTTCGAGGGGAACACGAAGGGGTGGGCGGCCGAGCTGGGCGAACTGATCGAATACCTCGATGCCGCCTGACAACGAAACGATCGCCGAACAGGTCTTCGTCGCCTTGGCCGACCCGAGCAGGCGGAGCATTCTCGCCGTCCTCGCCTCGGGCGGCCCGGCCACGGCGACCGACCTGGCCGACCGGCTGCCGATCACGCGGCAGGCCATCGCCAAGCACCTCGCGCTGCTCACCGACGCGGGGCTGGTGATCCCGGAGCAGGGGGAGCGGCGGCGCGTCCGCTACCGGCTGCACTCGGCCCCGATGCAGGTCGCCCAGCAATTCCTCGCCGCGCTCGCCCGTGACTGGGACGGGCCGCTCGCGGCTCTGAAAGACCATCTGGAGGGTTCATCATGAGCTTCACGACGAGTTTCACCGTGGATCAGACGCCGAGGCAGGTCTTCGACGCCTTCACCGACGTCCGCCGGTGGTGGTCGGAAGAGATCGAGTTCACCGGCGACGAGTTCGAATACCACTACGAAGAGGTGCACCGCTGCCGGATCCGGATCACCGAATCCGTGCCCGGCCGCAAGGTCTCCTGGCTGGTGCTGGAAAACCACTTCGACTTCACCCGCGACGAGACCGAATGGGTCGACACCACGATCACGTTCGAGATCACCGAGAAGGACGGCAAGACCGAAGCGCGCTTCACCCATCACGGGCTGGTCCCGGAGTACGAATGCTTCGACGTCTGCCACAAGGCGTGGAGCTTCTATGTCGGCATCAGCCTGCGCGATTTGATCACCACCGGGGAGGGGCGGCCGAACCGGCAAAGCGTCCTGCCCGCGGAGCTGGCGGGATGAACACGGTGTCCGCGGCCGAATGGGAAGAAGCGCGCCTTCGGTTGCTGGTGAAGGAAAAGGAACTGACCCGAGCCCGCGACGCGCTCGCGGCCGAGCGGCGGCGGATGCCGTGGCTCGTGGTCGAGAAGCCGTACGAGTTCGAGGGGCCGTCCGGCCCGGTGAACCTGCTCGACCTGTTCGAGGGACGCCGTCAGCTGATCGTCTACCGGGCCTTCTTCGATCCCGGCGTGGAAGGGTTCCCCGACCACGCCTGCAAAGGCTGCTCGCTGGTGGCCGACCAGGTCGCGCATGTCGCGCATCTGAACGCCCGCGACACCACCCTGGCCTTCGTTTCCCGCGGCGGGCAGGCGGATCTCGCGCGGATGAAGGCGCGGATGGGCTGGACGATGCCGTGGTACACGATCGCCGGCGACTTCGACGTCGACTTCGGCGTGGACGAGTGGCACGGCACCAACGCCTTCATCCGTGAGGGTGACCAGGTGTTCCGGACCTACTTCGTCAACAACCGCGGCGACGAAGCGATGGGGAGCACGTGGAGCTACCTCGACATCACCGCGCTGGGACGGCAGGAGGAGTGGGAAGACTCGCCGGAGGGCTATCCGCAGACGCCACCGTACGAGTGGTGGGACTGGCACGACGCCTACGAGGGCGCCGCTTCGTCCGGCGGCGGGTGCTGCTCGGTGGGTTAGGGTCCGCCGGTGGAGAGTCTGTTCTTGACCCGGGTGCTGGACGCGCTGCGCTCGGGAGGCGACGAGGTGCTGTTCGTCCAGGAAGGCGTGGAGACCGGCTACGCGCAGGCGTTCGACCTGGTGCGCCGGATGTACGCGGGACTGCCCGAGGGCGGGGTGGTCGCCATCGACGCCGGCAACCGGCCGGAAACCGTCCTCCTGCAGCTCGCCGCACAGCTGCGGGGTGCGACGGTGCTGCTCGTCGCCGCGTCGGCGAGTTCGCCGGATCGGCTCGCCGCGGTCGAGGCGGCCGGGGTCACGACCCTGGTGACCGAGCGGCCGTCGGACTGGCCAGACGGCGACGCGCGGGTGATCACGCTCGACGAACTGACGGACCGCGACGGTGCCGACCCGGACGGACTGCCGGAGTCGGTCACCGTCGTCTTCCCCACCGGAGGCACGACCGGAACGCCGAAACTCATCCGGCACAGCGGGATCTACGACGGGATGGCGCATATCTTCGCGCCGGATCCGGCGGGTCCAGGGCGCACGCTGCTGATCGCGCCGATGACGCATATGACCGGCAACGCCACCGTGCTGGGGGCGATCCTGCGGCGGGAGAGTGTCGTGCTGCTGCGGGGCTTCGACGCGGGCACCGTCCTGGACGCGATCGCGGAACACCGGATCACCGCGTTGTCCCTGACGCCCGCGCGGCTGGCCGCGGTGCTCGACCATCCGGCCATGGCGTCGACCGACGTCGGCAGCGTGCGGCAACTTTCGCTGGGTGCCGCCCCGCTACCGCCGAGACGGCTGGCTCAGGCGCTCGAGGTGTTCGGGCCCGTGGTCGGGCAGGGCTACGGGCTCACCGAGGCGCCGATGATCGCGAGCATCTCCGCGGCGGAACTCGACGGCAGGCCGGAGCGGCTCGAGTCCGTGGGCCGGATCGTGCCCGGCATGGAGGCCAGGATCGACGACGGGGAGGTCCTGGTGCGCGGGCTGTCCATGATGGTCGGGTACCACGGGGCGGCGCCGATCGGCGACGGCTGGCTGCGGACCGGTGATCTCGGGCGGTTCGACCACGAGGGGTACCTCTACCTGCTGGACCGGGCGAACGACGTCATCATCACCGGCGAACACGGCACCAAGGTGTACTCGACCGTGGTCGAGAACGCGCTCGCGCGGCATCCGCTGATCCGTTCCGCGGCCGTGTTCGGGGTGCCGGGTGACGGCGGCGAGGGCGAGCGGGTCCACGCCGTGGTGGTCGCCTCGGGAGCGCTGTCGGCCGACGAAGTCCGGGCGTATGCCAGGGAGTTCTTCGGGCGGGAGCATTTCGTACCGTCCGATGTGGACTTCGCCGGGGCACTGCCGCTGACGGCGATCGGCAAGGTCGACAAGCGGGCGCTCCGGGAGCCGTTCTGGGCCGGGCACCGCCGCCACATCGCTTGACCTCCAGTCGAGTGGAGGTCGCACGATGGGCTCATGAAACTGGGTGTGATCCTCCCGGCCGGCGACCTCCGTGTCTCCGCCCGGCAGGCCGAGGACGCGGGCCTCGACAGTGTGTTCCTCGGCGATCACCTGATGACCGGCCGTCCGTCGCTCGACAGCACGGTCGGGCTGGGGGTCGCCGCCGCGGTCACGACCGGGATCCGGATCGGGCTGAGCGTGTTCGTCCCGGCGATGCGGCCGTTGGCGTGGGCGGCCAAGCAGATCGCCACACTGCAGGAGGTGTCGGGCGAACGGCTGATCCTCGGCATCGGCTCGGGCGGGGGAGAAGCCCAGTTCGCCGCGGCCGGGGTGCCGTATGGCGAACGTGGCCCGCGCACCGACCAGGCGCTCCGCTTGCTGCCGGAGCTGCTGGCGGGCAATGAGGTGCGGATCGGCGACGCCGTCGTCGAATTGGCGCCGGCGGTGGCGGTCCCGCCGATCTGGGTGGGCAACCGGGGCCGGCGCGTGTTGGAGCGCGTGGCGGAGCACGGCACCGGATGGTTCCCGTCGCTCCTGCCACCGGACGCCGTCGCCGACGGACGGCGACGGCTGACGGATCTCGGCGTCGCGAACCCGGTGACCGCGGTCGGCGCCACCGGCGCACTGGGCGGAGGCGCGGACCTGCCGACAGCGGCGGATCTGGCGACAGGGATCAACGAGGTCTACGGGATGCCGCTCGACCAGGCGCTCTCCTTGCCCCTGACCGGTTCCGCCGAGGCCGTCGCCGAACGGCTGGCGACGTACCGGGAGGCAGGAGCGGCCCACATCGTCGTCGGGCTGGCGGGCCCGCGCTGGGCCGAACAGGTGCGTGCACTCGGTCGGGTGAGAGCGCTGCTGGGCCCGTAAACCGGTGCTACGGTCCGCCTGATCAGGCATTTCCGCTCAGGAAGGACCCGGTCATGACCGCCGCGCACACCGAACACGCCGGCCATACGCACGCTCACGGCGAAGGATGCGGCCACGTCGCCGTACCCCACGGAGACCACGTCGACTATGTGCACGATGGGCACCTGCACCGCGCTCACGACGGGCATTTCGACGAGTGCGAGACCGGCGACCACATCCCGCACCAGGGTCACGACCACGCGCACGGCGAGGGCTGCGGCCATGTCGCGGTGCCGCACGGCGACCACGTCGACTACCTGCACGACGGCCACCGCCACGCCGCGCACGGGGACCACTACGACGACCACTGACCCTCGTCCTCGTGAGTGGTAAGGACGGTTAGAACCGTCCTTACCACTCACGAGGCGTACTGCTCAGTGGACGTGCACCGCTTCCCATTCCGGGAACGGATCCGCCCCGGCGGGACCGGCGGCCAGGCAGGCCCGGAGCGAGTCCAGCAGAGCGTCCTTCTCCAGACCCACGCCGATGAACACGAGCTCCTGCCGCGGCGCCTCTTCGACACCCTGCGGCTCGAACCGGGCGACCGAGCCCGCCTGCGACCACAGCCCGGTCACCCCGGGCCGCGACGCCAGCGAGAAGAACCCCTTCGACCGCAGGACCGTCCCGAACTCCCCGGTGTCGAGCCGCTCGACGAAGTCCCACAATCGCTCGGCGTCGAACGCCGGCGAGGCGCGGAAGACGACGCTGGAGATCCCGTACTCCTCCGTCTCCGGAACATGATCGCCGTTGAGCTCCGCCACCCAGCCGGGTGCCTCCTGCGCCCGCTCGACGTCGTAGCGTCCGGTGCCGAGCACCCGGTCGAGCGGGACCCGGCCGTGCGTCGAGACGACGACGTCGGCGGCCGGGTTGAGCCGCCGCAGTACCGCCGTCAGCCGGTCGAGGGAGCCGGCCGGGACCAGGTCCGCCTTGTTCAGCAAGAGGACGTCCGCGAACTCGATCTGGTCCATCAGCAGGTCGCTGACCGTCCGCTCGTCCCCGTCGTACTGGTCGAGCCCGCGTTCGGTCAGCGCGTCCCCGGCCGCCAGCTCCCGCTCGAAGTTCACCGCGTCGACCACGGTCACCATCGTGTCGAGCCGCGCGGCATCCAGCAGCGTGGCGCCGTCCTCACGGGCGAACGAGAACGTCGCCGCCACGGGCATCGGCTCGGAGATCCCGCTGGATTCGATGAGCAGGTAATCGAACCGGCCGTCCTCACACAGCCGCGAGACCTCTTCCAGCAGGTCGTCGCGCAAGGTGCAGCAGATACAGCCGTTGGTCATCTCGACGAGCCGTTCCTCGGTGCGGGACAGGCTGTTCCCGTCCCGCACCAGCGCTGCGTCGATGTTGACCTCGCTCATGTCGTTCACGATCACCGCCACCCGCAGCCCGTCGCGGTTGGCGAGGACGTGGTTGAGCACGGTCGTCTTACCCGCCCCGAGGAACCCGGACAGCACCGTGACCGGCGTCGTCATTCCCCACCCTGGTGGAAGTGTTTCATCAGCTTGCGCGGCACGAGTTTCGTCTCGCCGTTCACCTTGATCGGCACCAGATCCGGTACGGCCGCCTTCCACTGCGAACGCCGGGACCGGGTGTTGCTGCGCGACATCTTCCGCTTCGGGACGGCCATTACTTCGACCCTCCGCGACGGCCGTAGCGGCGGTGGAACTTCTCGACCTGGCCCGCGCTGTCCATGATCCGCTGGTTGCCGGTCCAGAACGGGTGCGACCACGAGCTGATCTCGACGTTCACCAGCGGGTAGGTGTTGCCGTCGGTCCACTCGATGGTCTGCTCCGAGGTGGCGGTGGAGCGGGTCAGGAAGGCGTCCCCGGTGGAGAGGTCCTTGAACACCACCGGGTGGTAGTCGGGGTGGATTCCCGGTTTCACTGCGTTTCGTCCTTTCGGTTCGACGCGTTCACGTCGTGCTTCTCAGGGTCGATTTCCGTGTCCTCGCACGGTTCTTCGTGCCACTCGCCGAACGGATCCGGGTACCGGAGCCATTCCTGCTCGCCGGCGGCGAGTTCCTCCTCGGTCAGCAGCGCCCCGTTCAAGGCGGCTTCGATCTCGTCCGGGGTGGCCTGATCCGTGACGACGACCAGTTCCTGCGCGCGGTCGCCGAACAGCGGGTCCCAGCGCAGGGAGGCGAGGGTGCGGCGTTCGGGGGAGACGTCGGCCCAGTCCGGACCGTCCGGGGCGGCGAGCCACGGCCCGGCGTGCCCGACGCCGAGGCCGCCGCCCGCGGATTCGATCCACAGTGCCATGTCGGGCTGGCTCGCCACCCAGAGCCGCCCCCGGGTGCGGACGACGCCGTCGAGCAGGACGTCGATCGCGTCGTGGAGGCGTTCGGGGTGGAACGGGCGCTGCGAGGTGAAGGTGAGCAGCCCGATCCCGCAGTCGGTGTGCAACGGCGGCTGGCCGCGCAGCAGGGGGCCGTGCATGTCGGTGACCTCGCCGCGCCGGGCGTCGGCCGGGACGGCGTCGAGCACGGTCTTCCCGTCCACAGTGGACAGCTCGACGCGCGGGATCGACGGCGCGACGCGGTCGAGCACGGCCGAAGCCTTCGCCGCGGACCAGGCGTCGGTCGCCGCGCCGGCGAGGACGAGCAGGTCGGCGAATTCGACCTGGGACAGCGCGACCTGGGCGACGGTGCGCTCGTCCTCGGGGCTGGCCCGCAGGTTCCGCTCGGCCAAGGTGTCGTCGCCGGTGCTGTCGCCCAGCCAGCCCGCGCAGTCGACGACCGTCAGCACGGCCCGCAGGTCGACGTCCTCGATCACCGGCCGCTCGCCGACGAGGACGTTGTGCAGCGCCCAGCTCACCGGCTCGGGCTCCATCGCCTCGTCGAGCCGCACCACGATGCGCCGCACCTGCGGCATCTGGGAGAGCTTGCGCAGCAGCGGCAGCAGGTCTTCGCGCAACGTGCACGAGACGCAGCCGTGCGCCAGTTCGAGGACGGTCAGCTGGTCGCGGTCGCCGAGCCGGATCCGCCGCCTGACCACTCCGGAGTGGATCTGCCTCAGGTCGTGATGCACGACGGCGGTACCCGGCTCGGCGAGGCGCAGCCGCTCGGCGAGGTCGGCGTTCGGTCCCGGTGCGAGGCCACTGATCAGGACGAGGGGCACGCGGGGGTTGTCGGTCACTGAAGCTCCGGGGCGTCGAGGGCGTTCTGGTTCGGCTGTGTAGAGTAAATGAAAACGACAACCGATATCAACTTGGGAGGGTGTATGTCCGCCGTGTGCCAGGTCACCGGCCGCAAACCGGGATACGGGAAGCAGGTGTCGCATTCGCATCGGCGCACGTCCCGGCGCTGGGAACCGAACCTGCAGGCCAAGCGGTACTTCGTGCCGAGCGAGGGGCGCTGGGTCCGGCTGCGGGTCTCGGTGAAGGGCATGAAGACCATCGACAAGCGGGGGATCGAGGCCGTCGTGGCCGAGCTCCGCGCGAAAGGGGTGAAGCTCTGATGGCCAAGAGCACCGACATCCGGCCGATCATCAAGCTCCGCTCGACCGCCGGCACCGGCTACACCTACGTCACCAAGAAGAACCGCCGGAACAACCCCGACCGCATGGTGCTGCGCAAGTACGACCCGATCGCGCGCAAGCACGTCGAGTTCAAGGAGGAGCGCTGATGGCCAAGAAGTCGAAGATCGCCAAGAACGAGCAGCGCAAGGTCATCGCCGCCCGCTACGTCGAACGACGGCGTGAGCTGAAGGCCACCATCGCCTCGCCCTCCGCGTCCCCCGAGGAGAAGGCCGCGGCCGTGTCGGCCCTGCAGGCGATGCCGCGCGACGCCAGCGCGACCAGGATCCGCAACCGCGACACCGCCGACGGCCGCCCCCGTGGCTACCTGCGGAAGTTCGGGCTCTCGCGGGTCCGCATGCGGCAGATGGCGCACAACGGCGAACTGCCCGGCGTCACGAAGTCGAGCTGGTGAGCGCGATGGGCAAGGCAGGCCGCGACCGTCCCTTCAAGCGCAAGACGAACCTCTTGCACGCCAACAAGATCACCGAGGTCGACTGGAAGGACGTCGACCTGCTGCGGAAGTTCATCTCCGACCGCGGCAAGATCCGCGCCCGCCGGGTCACCGGGCTGACGCCCCAGCAGCAGAAACAGGTCGCCACGGCGATCAAGAACGCCCGCGAGATGGCGTTGCTGCCCTACCCCAACGCGGGGCGCTGAGGTCACCGGTCCGGGCGGTGCGAGACGCCGCCCGGACCGCGGCTCGGCGTGGAAGAATCGGCCCCATGACGGAGAACCCCGGACAGCCCGAGGAATTCGATCCCGAACTGCTGGAGTTGTGGGCCAAGGTGTTCGGCTTCGCCCGCACGGGCGCGACGGCCGAGATCGCCGCGTACATCGACGCCGGCATTCCGGCGAACCTGACCAACGACCGGGGCGACACGCTGGTCATGCTCGCCGCCTACCACGGTCACGCCGAGACCGTCGCCGCGCTGATCGAACGCGGCGCCGATCCGAACCGCGAGAACGACCGGGGACAGAGCCCGCTGGCCGGCGCGGTGTTCAAGAACGAGCCTGAGGTCGTGAAGGCGCTCCTGAAGGGCGGCGCGGACGCGACGGCGGGGGAGCCGTCGGCGATCGACGCGGCCAGGATGTTCGGCAACACCGAACTGCTGGCGCTCCTGGAGAGCTGAGGCGGTTCTCACTCGGATCGCGGTCCGGGGCGCTGAATCCTTACACTGCCCCGCATGGATGACCCGCATTACCTCTCCGGCCTCGACCTGGCCGGCCGTCGTGTCGTGATGATCGGTGGCGGGACGGTCGCCCAGCGCCGCCTGCCACGGCTGATCAGCGCCGGCGCGCGGGTCGAACTGGTCTCGCCGCACACCACGCCGTCGGTGAGCGCCATGGCCGACGCAGGCGAGATCGTCTGGCACGAGCGCCGCTACGCCGAGGGCGACCTCGCCGACGCCTGGTACGCGCTCGCGTGCACGAACGATCCCAAGGTCAACGCCGCCGTGTGCGCCGAAGCCGAACGCGCGCGGGTGTTCTGCGTCCGCGCTGACGACGGGGATCTCGGCAGCGCGGTCACCCCGGCTTCCGGCAGGCACGGCGGGCTGCTGGTCGGCGTCCTCTCCGGCGGCGAGCCGCTGCGGTCGGCCACCGTCCGGGACAGCGTCCTCGACGGCCTTCGTGCCGGAACCGTCGCCGACGGCCGGGTACCCGACGCCGGCGACGAGCTTCCCGGTGTCGCCCTCGTGGGCGGCGGCCCCGGGGATCCGGAACTGATCACCGTCCGCGGCCGCCGTCTCCTCGCCAGGGCCGACGTCGTCGTCGCCGACCGGCTGGCCCCGCGCGAACTGCTCGACGAACTCGCGCCCCACGTCGAGATCGTCGACGCCGCGAAGATCCCGTACGGCCGCGCCGCCAGCCAGGACGTGATCAACTCCACCCTGATCGAGCGGGCCAAGGCGGGCAAGTTCGTCGTGCGGCTCAAGGGCGGCGACCCGTACTTGTTCGGCCGCGGCTTCGAAGAAGTCCTCGCCTGCGCCGAAGCGGGCATCCCGGTGACGATGGTCCCCGGGATCACGAGCGCGTTCTCCGTTCCCGCCGCGGCGGACGTCCCGGTGACCCATCGCGGTGTCGCGCACGAGGTCGTCGTGGTGTCCGGTCACGTCGCACCGGACGACGAGAAGTCGCTGGTGGACTGGGATCTGCTGGCGAAGATGCGCGGCACCATCGTGTTGATGATGGGCGTCGAGCGTCTCCCGCTGTTCGCCAAGGCGCTCCAGACGGGGCGGCCGGGCGACACGCCGGTGGCGATCGTCGAGGACGGCACCATGCGCACGCAGCGGGTGCTCCGCTCCACTTTGGACAAGGTGGTCGAAGACGCGGCGGCGGCCGGGGTGCGGCCGCCTGCGGTGATCGTGTTCGGTCCGGTGGCGGGGCTGGCTCAGCCCTCGTAGCCGGGGTCCGAGACGTAGAGCCAGTCGGTCCCGTCGTCGCCGGGGGTGTCGAGGTGTTCCGCGCGGACCAGCCCGGCCCGTAGCGCCACCCGCTGCGACGCGACGTTCTCCGGCCGGACGCGGGCGATCACGAGGTCGTCCGGCCGGTGGACGCGGGCCCAGTCCACCGCCGCGGCGGCGGCCTCACTGGCGTATCCGGCACCCCAGGACGAGGGAAAGAAGCGGTAGAAGAGGTTCAGCACCGGCCGCCGCCGGAAGCCCACGATCTTCACCCCGCAGAATCCCAGCGGTTCCGCCGAGTCGTGCCGCCGGACCGTCCAGTACCCGAAGCCGTATCGGTTCCACTGGTGCGACCAGCGGAGCAGCAGCAACTCCGCCTCCTTGCGCGTCTCCAGCAGATCCGAGGGGTTGTGCGCGCAGGCCTCCGGGTCGGTGTGGAGCGCGAAGATCGCGTCGAGGTCTTCAGGACCCGGGCGGCGCAGAAGCAGCCGCCCGGTCCGCAGTTCCTCCGCGTCGCGGACCGGCGCCGGGTCAGCGGTCATGACAGCGCGCGGAGAAGTCCGCGATGGCTTCGGTCAGGCGGGTCGGATCGAAGCGCAACTCGACCGGGCTGCGGGCCTGGACGAACTCGGCCGCCGGCATGTCCGCGGCCAGGGTGTCGGCGTCGCCGAAGGGATGGATCGGATCGCGCTCGTGCCCGATGACCAGCGCCGGTGTCTCGATCTTCCGCCGGATCGACTTGGGCGGCGCGATCCGGCCGAAGAGCACGCCGTGCAGGAGCGCGGCCATCGGCGCGGGCTCCTGCGACAGCGTGTCGGTGACGACGTCGACCCACTGGTTACCGTGCGGCACGAGCTTCGCCGCCAGCGCGACGCCCTGCACGGTCACCGGCAGGAACCGGGCGGCCATGAGCAGCGGCGCGAACGTGATCAGCCCCGCGACGATCGCGTTGTCCAGTACGGGCATCTCGACTACCAGGCCCAGCGCGCGCTCGGGGGCGGCGACACCCACTTCGAGCGCGACGTTGGCGCCCAGGGACGTCCCGCCGACGACAGCCGCGTCGATCTCCAGGTGGTCGAGCAGCGCGACGGTCTGCTCGGCGAACGCGGGCATCGAGTACAGCCAGGATTCGGTGGGCCGGTCCGAATCGCCGTGCCCGAGCAGGTCGAGGGTCACCACGCGGAAACCGGCGCGCGCCAGCCTGCGGGCGAGCGGGGCGTGCATCCGCCTCGTCAGCATGATGCCGTGGGTGAGGACGACCACCCGGTCGCCGGAGCCGAACTCGGTGTAGGCGAGCCGGTGACCCTCATGGGTGAAGGATCCCGACAGTTCGATCGGCCGGGAAGATCGTTCGCGCCCGCGCGCGGTGCTCGGAGCGGGCAGGTCGGCGACCGCGGTGGCGCTGCTGGCCGGGCTCATATCCCACCGTCCCTTCGTCGATCGTCGGTACTCACCGGTAGTACTCGTCGGTATTAGGAAAGCATCTCCGGGGCGGCCAGGCACAGTGGCCGTTGGCAGCCTGTCAATCACATGAGTCAAGATGACCTCATGACCGCTACAGCTGACAGTCTTCCCGATCTCGTTTCGCTCAAGGTGGAGATCGACGGGCACGTCGCCGAAGTGACGCTGCTCGGTCCGTCCAAGGGCAACGCGATGGGCCCCGATTTCTGGCGCGAGCTGCCGATCGTCTTCCGGGCGCTCGACGCGGACCCGCAGGTCAGGGCGGTCGTGCTGACCGGGAGCGGCAAGCACTTCTCCTACGGGCTCGATCTGCCGGCCATGATGCCCGGCTGGGGCGAAATGCTCGGCGGCGACGCCCTCGCGGGCCCGCGGACGAAGTTCCTCGACGAGGTCAGGACCCTCCAGGCGAGCGTGTCCTCGATCGCGGAATGCCGCAAACCGGTCATCGCGGCCATTTCCGGCTGGTGCATCGGCGGCGGCGTCGACGTGATCGCGGCCGCGGACATCCGCCTGGCGAGCGCGGACGCGAAGTTCAGCGTGCGCGAGGTCAAGGTCGCGATCGTGGCCGACCTCGGCAGCTTGCAGCGGCTCGCGCCGATCATCGGCGAGGGACACCTGCGCGAACTGGCCCTCACCGGCAAGGACATCGACGCCGCCCGCGCCGAGAAGATCGGCCTGGTCAACGACGTCCACGCGGATCAGGACACCCTGCTGGCCGAAGCCCGCAAGCTGGCGGCCGAGATCGCCACGAACCCGCCGCTCGTCGTGCAGGGCACCAAGAACGTGCTCTCGGCCAACACGGAACGCCAGGTCGCGGACGGCCTGCGCTACGTGTCGGCCTGGAACGCGGCGTTCCTGCCCAGCAAGGACCTCGGCGAGGCCGTGCAGGCCTTCCTCGAGCGCCGCGCGCCCGAGTTCAAGGGAGAGTAGAAAGAACCGGCGGCCCTACCAGCGGACCAGGAGGACGATCGTGAGCGCTTCGGAGGCATACCGCACGTTCCGCGAGGCACGGGACTACCTGCTAGCCCATCGCGAGGACTACGAAACCGCCTATCGCGACTTCACCTGGCCCCGGCCCGCCGAGTTCAACTGGGCGCTGGACTGGTTCGACGTCGTCGCGGCCGACCCGGCCAACCAGGACCGGTACGCGCTGTGGATCGTCGAAGAGGACGGCATCGAGAACCGCTGGACCTATCCGGAGATGGCGCGGCGGTCCAACCAGGTCGCGAACTGGCTGCGCTCGCTCGGCGTGGCCAGGGGCGACCGGCTGATCCTGATGCTCGGCAACCAGGGCGAGCTGTGGCAGACGATCCTCGCCGCGATCAAACTGGGCGCCGTCATCATCCCGGCCTCGACCCTGCTCGGCCCGGCGGATCTCACCGACCGCGTCGAGCGGGGCGCGGCGAAACACGTCGTGATCCGGTCCGTCGACGCGCACAAGTTCGAGAACGTCGAAGGCGACTACACGCGCATCGCCGTCGGGGAGCCGGTCGAGGGCTGGCGGTCCTTTGTGGACGCCTACGAGGAACCGGACACCTTCACGCCCGATGGCCCGACGGCGGCGGAAGACCCGCTCCTGCTGTACTTCACCTCGGGGACCACCGCAAAACCGAAACTGGTGCAGCACACGCAGGTCTCGTACCCGGTCGGTCATCTGTCCACAATGTACTGGATCGGTCTGGAACCGGGCGACGTCCACCTCAACATCTCCTCGCCCGGCTGGGCGAAACACGCGTGGAGCAACGTCTTCGCGCCGTGGAACGCCGAGGCGACCGTGTTCCTGTACAACTACGCGCGGTTCGACGCGGTCTCCTTGATGGCGCAGATGGACCGATGCGGTATCACCAGCTTCTGCGCCCCGCCGACGGTGTGGCGGATGCTCATCCAAGCGGATCTGACCGTGCTGAAGACGCCGCCGCGCAAGGTGGTCGGCGCGGGTGAACCGCTCAACCCCGAAGTGATCGACCAGGTCGAAAAGGCTTGGGGCGTCACGATTCGCGACGGTTTCGGGCAGACGGAGAGCAGTGTCCAGATCGCCAACACGCCCGGGCAGGACGTCGTGCCGGGGTCGATGGGCCGCCCGCTGCCGGGCTTCACCGTGGCGCTCGTGGACCCCGTCACCGGCGAACGGGCGCAAGAGGGCGAGATCTGCCTCGACCTCGACAAGCGACCGGTCGGGCTGATGGCCGGATACGCCGACGACGAGGAACGTTCCGCCTCGGCCTTCGCGAACGGCTTCTACCACACCGGTGATGTCGGATCGATCGACGAACGCGGCTACATCACCTACGTGGGTCGCACGGACGACGTCTTCAAGGCGTCGGACTACCGGATCTCGCCGTTCGAGCTGGAAAGTGTCCTGCTAGAACACGAAGCGGTCGCCGAAGCCGCCGTCGTCCCCGCGCCCGACCCGATCCGGCTCGCGGTACCGAAGGCGTATGTCGTCCTGACGAACGGACATGAACCGACGGCCGACACCGCGGTGTCCATCCTGGCCTTCTGCCGTGAACATCTGGCCCCGTACAAGCGAATCCGCCGCTTGGAGTTCACCGAACTGCCGAAGACGATCTCCGGCAAGATCCGGCGCGTCGAACTGCGCGGACGGGAGAACGAGGCCGACGGCCGTCCGGCGGGGGAGTTCCGTGAGGAGGACTTCCCGCAGCTGAAGGGCTGACGGCCGGCCCCGAACGCCGAACTCGCGTGCTTGAGGGCGTAACTCGCGTGCTTGGAGGCGTAACTCGCGTGTTTGAGGGCGTAACTCACCCACCCGGTGTGTTACGCCTCCAATCACGCGAGTTACGCCTCCAGACACGCGAGTTGCGCCTCCAGACACGCGAGTCACGCCTCCGAACACACGCGAAGGACAGGGCCGTGTGGGTCGAACGACCCACAGCGCGGTAACCGGAACCGCGTTAGCATCCCGTGCAGTGAATCGTTGACAACCCGTGGGGGTCACGGGTCTCACCTTCCCTGCTTGAAAGGTGTTCCTGTCATGCGCATTCGTTTCCTCCTGCCGATGCTCGCCCTGGTGGCCGGGCTCGGTACCGCGGTGGCCGCTCCGGCCGCCGCCGATCCTGGCCCGGTGACGGCGGGCGAAGTCTCCGTCGCCGACGCCTGCTACTCCTGGGGACGCACGTTGTCCGAGGGCGCGTCCGGTGAGGACGTCCGGCAACTGCAGATCCGCGTCGCCGGTTACCCCGGTTACGGGGGCGTCCTCGCCATCGACGGCCAGTTCGGCGCGGGCACCAAGGCCGCGGTCACCCGTTTCCAGCAGGCGTACGGGCTGGCCGCGGACGGCATCGCCGGATCGGCCACGTTCAGCAAGCTCTACGCGTTGCAGGACGACGACTGCACGCCGGTCAACTTCACCTACGCGGAGCTGAACCGGTGCAACTCCGACTGGTCGGGCGGCAACGTCTCGGCCGCGACGGCGAAGGCCAACGCGCTGATCTCGATGTGGAAGCTGCAGGCGATGCGGCACGCCATGGGCGACCGGCCGATCGACGTCAACGGCGGTTTCCGCAGCGTCGCCTGCAACAACGCGGTCGGCGGCGCGACCAACAGCCGTCATCTCTACGGTGACGCCGTCGATCTCGGCGCCGGCTCACAGGGCTTCTGCGGGCTGGCCAAGCAGGCCCGCAACCACGGGTTCAGTGAGATCCTCGGACCGGGCTACCCCGGCCACAACGATCACACGCACGTGGCACACCGGTCGACGCGGTTCTGGTCAGCCCCGTCCTGCGGAATCTGAGTCACTCCCAGCGCCACAACGACGGCGGCCGTCCTCCCTTGGGGAGGGCGGCCGCGTGTTCTGTGGTGCGCCGCAGACCGGGGACCCGCTCCATGGTCCGGCCGAGGTTGGCCGGATAGGGGCGGTCCCCGGTCAGTGCTTCGGTGACGTCCAGCGCCTGCGCCGTCGTGAAGATCCGTCCCAGCAGCCCGGCGGTGAAGGCGACGTCCCGCCACAGCCGTTCGGCCAGCATCGGACGGCAGTCCGCCACGATCCGGTCGTGGTCGAACGCCAGCGGCGGGACTTCGTCCAGCGGGGCCCACACCACGTTCCCCGGCTCGTCGAGCGCGGGATCCACCGTGGCCCACAAGGCGATGGAGAGCGTGGGCCCGCGGGGATCACGGTTCGGCTCGTCGAAGGTGGCGAGCTGTCCCGTGGCCGAGACGGCGTCGGGCGAGAGGCCGAGTTTCCCGACCACCGCCCGATGTGCCGCCTCCCTCAGCCGTTCCCCGAGCCCGAGCAACACCCCGGGCAAGGCGAGTTCACCCGCGAACGGCTCGGCGGCTCGCGGCGCGATTCCCAGCAGCACTTTCCTGGTGCCGGGCGCGAACCGCACCACGAGCACGTCAACGGACACCGGCGTCGACTCGATCACGCGTTGATTGTCGACCTTGCTTCCGTGACCCGGTAACCGGCCCTGTCCGGACCGTACCCGGCGACGGCCACCGGCAGCTGCTCGCCGAACCACGCCAGCGGATCCGGCAGGTCGACGGCGGCGGAGCCGTCCTCGGGCACGACCTTCAGCCCGGTCGCGTCGAGATGGGTCACCGCGAGCGCGTCCACGCCGTCGCACGCCGCGATCGCGTAGTCGAGCAGGGCCGCGTCGAGATGACCCGCCCGCCACGCGCCCTGGAACTCGCCGGTTTCGTTGTGCGCCTCCGGAAAGCGGGCGAGCACGGCGGCGGACTCGGTCGGCAGCGGTCCCGCGCCGTGCCGGGTGAGATAGGTCCGCGTGACACCCAGGACGGCGTGCGGGCGTCCGGCCAGCAGTTCGCGGGCGTTGTGCGGCGTGGTGGTGGACCAGGTCGTATGCGGGTGGAATCCGTGGTACTGGTCGAGGAGAGCCCCCTGCGCTCCCTCGAAGACCAGCCGCCCGGAATCCGCCAGTCGTCCCGCTTCGTCCCCGTCGGTGATCCGTATGGCGTCCGCGAAATCGCGGTACAGCGCCACCAGTTCGTCCACGCCGTGCGGTGGCGTGGCGAGTGGGGCGTAGAACCGCGCGAGCGTGTCCAGCTTGCGCCGCAACACCGACGGTGTGGCGCAGTCCGCGACCGTGGGCGCTTCCCCCGGCGTCCCGATGACTTCCTGGTTTTCCACCACCTCGCCCGGCACGGCCCCCGCCAGCAGCGAATACCAGACGGTCTCACCGATACCCATGCCGCACGAACCGTGCCGGTTCGCGCCCCGGGCCGCCTCCCTTGCCCGGTTGGCGTGGATGTGGAACGGGGTCGTGAGCAGGGCCCGGCCGTCCACGCTCAGCAGCGACAACGGATTCCGGACGCCGACCGCTTCGAGCCGCCGCGCTTCCGCGGCCAGCGCGAACGGCTCGACAAGCACGAACCGTGAGAGGTGGGTGGGCACGCCGGCGAACGTGCCCGCCCCGAACTGGCTGAACGTGTGGTGCCGCCCGTCCACGACGACGTTGTGCGCGGCCTGCGCGCCGCCGTTGAAGCGGACCACGGCGGTGGTGGGCCGGGCGGCGCAGAGCGCGTCGACCACCGCGCCCTTGCCTTCGTCGCCGAAGCCGAGCCCGACCACCACCACGTGACCGTCCAGGAGAGTCATCGCAGCACCACGTCGCTCGGCCCGTCCGGCTCCGGCACGGCCGAGGTGACGACCGATTTGGTGCCCAGCTTCGCCAGCGCCTTGCCGACCGCCTTGCTTTCCGCGACCGAGCCGACGTCCGCGAGATCGGCGAGCGCCCGGTCGACGTCGACGACCCGCTCTTCCAGCCCGATGGTGGCCGCGATCAGTTCGCATACCGCGCCGGGATCGTCGAGCTTCAGGAAGTTCTGGCCCAGCAGATCGCTCCAGTGCTCGCCGATCTGCGGGTCGTTGTAGTACGACGACTGGTTCGGCAGCACGAAGTAGACGTGCCACTTGCGGGCCAGCTCCCGGTACACCGAGGCCGGGTCGATGTCCTCCCGCACGTCGTCCCCGATCACGCGGCGGATGTGGCGCGCCTCCAGCGCCGGCTTGTTCAGCTCGTCGCCGATGATGAACAGGTAGCCCTTGCGGCCGCGGTTCTGCCACGCGTCGGTCACGACGTGCCGGGCCATGAAGTAGGCGGCCAGTTCGTAGGACTCGCTCTTCTGCCCGCCGCCACCGCCTTCGAGGAAGATCGTGCGCAGCTGCTCGTCCATCCGGTTGTCCGATTCGAACTGCCCGACCTGCAAGGGAACCCGGTCGCTGTCGGCGTCGCCGATCGCGCCGAACATCACCTGCGGGTCGGCCAGGTACCCCCGGCGCTTCAGCAGGCCGTGCAGTTTGCCGAGCTTGCCCTGCATGACCCGCGGCACCCGGCGCATCGAGCCGGTGACGTCGAACAGCACCGCGATCGGCGTCGAATCGGTGTGGTCGGCCGAATCCCGGCATTCCCGGACCGCGTTCAGCGGGTCGAGCGCCGGTGCGACCTTCCAGTCTTTCGCGGGCTTGGAGCGCAGATCGGCGGTGTAGCCGAAGTCGTCCTCGCCCTTGGCCTTCCGGAAGGTCTTCGCGGCGGCGTAGGCGTTGTCGTCCCAGTGTCCGTGTCCCATGGTCAGGCTCCTGTCTCGGGGATGGTGAAGGGTCGGAAGGTGCGGGGGCCGTAGAGGTCGTCGAGCAGCGCGTCGTATTCGTCGAGCAGATCGGCGGCGTCGGGCCGTTGTGCGGGGTTGTCCTGTGTGCACCAAGTCGCGAACTCGCGCTGGCGGGTTTCGTCCGGTGCCAGCAGTTCCAGCATCATGCGGTGGAGCATGTGGACGTCGGTGGCGGCGGTCATCGGCAGTCCTTTGTGGACTTCCGGTGGGTAGTCGACGGAGTTGTCCGCCGCGAGCGGGAGGACACCGTCTTCGACGGCGAAGGACCAGCCGACGACGACGATGCCGTGCCGCTCCGGATGGACGAGCACGTTGTCCGCGGTGAGGTGGCCGTGGACGACCCCCGCGCGATGCGCGCCTGCCACGGCACGCAGGAGGCGACGGTGCATCCAGGCGTAGTCGCGGCCGTCGAGCCCGCCGGGGAAGGCTTTCCCGACATCGGCGAGGGTGACGAAACCGTCGACGAGCGGATCGAGGACGCTGAACGCGCGGTCGCCCCTGGCCACCGGACCCGAGGTGTCCAGCAGCCGCGGGTAGTAGGGGCGAAGCCACCGGTGCCGTTCCGTGAAGCCGTCGAGCGTGCGCAGGGCCGCCCATTCCGCGTGGATCAGCGGGTTGAGCGCCGGGTCGCGGACGAGTTTCACCAGGTGCGGCCCGGTGGCCCGGTACGTCGTCGCGATGCTGCCCACCGCGTGCGGCGTGGTGAGGGTGTACGCCGACGTCGCCGTGGTGACCGTCTGGCGCCGGGAGCGTTTCCAGTCGTCATGGAGCCGGTTGAGAGTGGCGGCGGCGCGGTGGGCGCGCTCGTCGCCGGGGTTGCGGTCGGGGTGGAGAACGGCCGCCAGTTCGCGGTAGCGATGGCGCGCGAACAGAGCGGCCGCGTCGACCGTGTTCTCGATCATCGTCACGGCGTCTTCGCTGGTGAGCATAGTTTGAGTCTAGACGACTCTTACCTATGACCGCAAGGGGGTGGGTACAAATCCCGTGTCACTCCGCGGCGGCGGCGAATAGCCTGAAGAGACCGAACGGAAGGACTTTCTTGTCAGGTGAACCGCGGAACGCCTGGATGCTGCTGGCCGCGATCCCGTTCGTCTTCCTGTTGTGGGTGACCGGGGGAGCCGTCGCCGAACGTGTCCGCGAACTGAACACCGGGGAGGACGTCACGGTCACCGACGTCTCCGGCTGCGTCGAGGACGGGCCGCCGATGAGCGGCCGGTTCCCCTATTGCTCGGCGTCGTGGCGATTCGACGACGGGCGCACCGGTCACGGGAGGATCGACGGCGAGAAGGTCGCGAAGGGCGACAGGATCTTCGCCGGCGACGGATTCGCCTACCTGTCGAGGTCCAACCGGGTCTTGAGCCTGGTGATGGTCGCGCTCGCCGGCTTGGTACTGCTGGGAATGCTGATCGGGCTCGGTGTCCTGTACCGGATGGACCGGGCCCGGCGGCGTCGCGGGAAATGACGCCGCCGGTCGTGCTCAGCTCCGGGTGGCGTCGATCTGCCGTTCGTCCTCGGTCGAACAGCTCGTCACCGGATCGTTCGGCCCGCTCCCGCAGGTCCAGGCGCCGACCACCACGGGGCCCGGCCCCTGCGGTGACGCCGCCTCGGCCGGGGTCAGCTTCGCGAAGTAGTCCGTGAGCACCTGTTTCGCCTCGGCGCAGTCTGCCTTCCCCCGGACGACGACCCTGTTCTTCGCGCCCTGGAACCCGGCGACCTCGCCGCAGGGCTTTCCGGCGAGGACCTGATCGGCCGTGGGTACGGGGGAGGGCGGCGGCGCGGCGGCGGGAGCGGGGTCCGCGCCGCATCCGCTCAGCAGGACGACGGCGAACGCGGCGGGCAGGACGGCGAAGCTCTTCATGGGCCCTTCATTCGGTTCATTCGACGGGGACGACGGCGGCGAACACGTTCTGGTCGCCCTTGCTGCAACTGGTTCCGCCCTGCGCGGCGGGGGCGCCGGAGACGCACAGCCAGCCGTCCACGGTCTCGCTGACCGGCTCGTCCGAGCCCGCGGACTGGCGTCCGGCGATCCTCTTGTGGAACGAATCGACGATCCCGGTCGCGTCCGCGCACGAGACCCCGGGGCCATTGAGCACCTGCAGGGTCAGCCCGCTGGCCGCGGTGACCGTTCCGCACGAACCCTGAACCGGTTCAGCGGGTTTCGGCTGGGAGGTGGGAACCGGTGCGGCGGACCGGCTCGGCGCGGTCTGCGACGGGATCGGCGGCACCGGCACGCTGGACACCGCGGTGGGAAGCGAGGGCGGCGAGGCCGACATCAAGGTGACAGGCGGTGGCGGATCTTCGCCCGAACAGGCGGCGAGCGTTCCGACGGCGGCACAGACGGCGCAGGCCGCGAACAGGCGCCGCCACGTTCCCATGGTGGTCGAGACGGGCAAGGCGATCCTTTCGTCGGCCGGTCGTGGCCGGCCCATTCTGACCCGGCCGGGCCCGATCCCGTGGCATTGAGCCACGTTCGATTCGCGGGAGGCTATCGCGCCACCGCCGCCGTGCTTCGCGAGGACCGCCCGGCGACTGTCCATTGTGGACGATTAACATGCCGTTCACAGCGCGACAACATCCTGCTGTCGTTGCGAACCGATCGGACGAATCCGGCGTGGAGCCGTTAACGCGCGGCCCCGTTCTGCCGAAAACAAAGGTAGCGCTCCGGCGTGTCCCAGTCCCCGTCACCGAAACCGTGAGAGTGATGAAGACCGACGAACAGACCGACCCCGCGTCAACCCAGGCCACCGCACCGGCGAGCGCGGAGCTGCCACCGACGGCACCGTGCACCGTCGTCTGGTGTGGTGGCCGCCCGTACGTCCTCGAGACCTCCGCCGGCCACAACCGCTGGATGGGCACCGACCACCGGGGCAGGCCCGTGGCGCTGACCAGCGCGGACCTGCAACGCCGCGGCTGGACCCACACCCGGGCCAGCTGACGCGGGAGGACCTGCCGCCGCTGGCTAGGCTGAGCGGGTGAGTACGCCCCCCGAACCGAGCGTGACCAGCGAAGAGCCTTCCCTGCTGCGGCAGGCCCTGAATGTCCCCAACATGCTTTCGATCCTCCGGCTCGCCGGGGTGCCGGTCTTCCTGTGGCTGCTGCTCGGCCCGAAGGAGGACGGCTGGGCGCTCGCGCTGCTCGTGTTCAGCGCGCTCACCGACTGGCTCGACGGCAAACTCGCCCGCTGGCTCAACCAGATGTCGCGGCTCGGCCAGCTGCTCGACCCCGCCGCCGACCGGCTCTACATCCTCGCCACCCTCATCGCCTTCCTGATCCGCGACATCATCCCGTGGTGGCTGGTGGTCCCGCTGGTCGTCCGCGAGGCCGTCCTCGGCGTCTGCGTGCTGCTGCTGCGGCACCGCGGGTTCGCCCCGCCGGAGGTCACCTACATCGGCAAGGGCGCCACCTTCGTGCTGATGTACGCCTTCCCGTTCCTGCTGCTCACCCAGGGCGGTTCCGACATCGCCGCGATCGCCCGGCCGATCGGCTACGCCTTCACGGCGTGGGGTGCGGTCCTGTACGTCTATTCGGGCGTGCTGTACATCGTCCAGACCGTGCGCGCCTTGCGGGAGGCGCCGGGCGCGTGACCCGGCGGGATGCGAAACTGCGCGCGTCGGTTTCGAGCGAGGGCATCAGAAAGGGGAGCGGCGTTGTCCACTCCAGAAGAACTGCGGTACACCGAGGAACACGAGTGGGTCTCCGTGCGCGACGGAGGGCTCGTGCGCGTGGGCATCACGGAGTACGCCCAGGACCAGCTCGGTGACGTGGTGTTCGTCGAACTGCCCGAGGTCGGCAAGCAGGTCGGTGCGGGCGACGCGTTCGGCGAGGTCGAGTCGACCAAGAGTGTTTCGGAGCTGTTCGCCCCGCTCGACGGCGAGGTGGTCGCGGTCAACGACGCGGTGACCGAGTCACCCGAGCTGATCAACAGCGACCCCTACGGCGAAGGCTGGCTGATCGAGCTCCGTCTCGACGACGCGAGCTCGGTGGAATCCCTGCTGGAGGCCGAGGCGTACCAGGCGCTGATCAAGGAATAGCCGCAGGCCGCGGCCCTTCGGGAAGAGTAGGGGGAGCCGCGGGCCGGAGATTCGATCAGGCACGGTACGTTTGACTCCACACGTTCTTGAGTAGTGGCAACACACATGCGTTAGGAGAGCTCAGGTGAGCACGAACGACGGGCCCGGCGTTCCCCCGGAGCAGTCTCCGGAGCGGACTTCTGTCTTCCGGGCCGACTTCCTGGCCGACGTCGAAGGCACCGAGGCTCCTCCGGCTGCCGAGGCCCCCGTCCAGGGTGTGGACGCGCTGCCCGCGGGTTCTGCGCTGCTGGTCGTCAAGCGGGGCCCGAACGCGGGTTCGCGCTTCCTGCTGGACCGCGACACCACCAGCGCGGGACGGCACCCGGACAGCGACATCTTCCTCGACGACGTCACGGTCTCCCGGCGCCACGCCGAGTTCCGCCGTGAGGGTGGCGAGTTCGTCGTCATCGACGTCGGCAGCCTCAACGGCACCTACGTCAACCGCGAGCCGGTCGACCAGGCCGTCCTCGCCGGTGGCGACGAGGTGCAGATCGGCAAGTTCCGCCTGGTCTTCCTGACCGGCCCGGGTCACGGGGGCCAGGGGGCACGGTGACGGCGGCCGGGCGGCCTGATCGGGATGCGTCGCAGCGCGATGGGTTGAGCATCGGGGCCGTGCTGGCACAGCTGCGCGGCGACTTCCCCGATGTCACCATCTCCAAGATCCGGTTCCTCGAGGCGGAGGGTCTGGTCCAGCCGGGCCGGACCCCGTCGGGGTACCGGCAGTTCGCTCCGGCGGACGTGGAGCGGTTGCGGTTCGTCCTGTCCGCCCAGCGGGATCACTACCTCCCGCTGAAGGTCATCAAGGAACAGCTGGACGCGGCGGATCAGGGCGCCGCGTCCGCCGAGCACACCGCGGCGATGCCGCGGCTGCCGCGGAAACTCGTGTCGCTCGACGCCCCCGGTGAGAACGGCGGACTGCCGTCCCCGGGGGATTTCGAGACCGACCGCGAGATCAGGCTGACCGAGGAAGATCTGCTCCGCCAGGCCGGGATCGACGCCGCCACCCTGGCTGAGCTGCGGCAATACGGTCTTGTCCGTCCGGGAGCGGCGGGGTTCTTCGACCCGGACGCCGTCCTCGTGGCGAAGACCGTGAAGGCGATGACCGAATTCGGTATCGAGCCGAGACATCTGCGTGCCTTCCGGGCCGCGGCCGACCGCGAGGTGGGCCTGCTGGAGCAGATCGTGACCCCGGTGTATCGGCATCGTGACGAGGACGCCCAGGCGAGGGGCGACGAGGTCGTCCGGGAGCTGGCCGCCTTGACCGTGGCGTTGCACACGCTCTTGGTGAAGGCCGGAATACGGGCTGTCACAGGCGGTTGAACGGCTTCGAGGAGCCGGGAGCCGTTGTGCGGCCACTTGTCAATGCCTGAATGTTCGGCACCCTATGCCGTACCGTGAGAGTTGGGTTTGCCACGGGCGAACCGAGAATGTCGGAGACAGCGAGCACAGCGCTCGGAAGACGGGTAGCGTCGGGACTGCCGTCGCTTGGTCGTCGAGACAAGCGTTGCAGCCCGTGCGCACGAGAGGGAGGCGAAGCCCGATGAGCGAGATGCGCGTCGTCGGCGTGCGGGTGGAGCTACCCGCGAATCAGCCGATCTTGTTGCTGCGGGAAACCGAAGGCGAGCGTTACCTGCCGATCTGGATCGGCTCGGTCGAGGCCACCGCCATCGCCTTGGAGCAGCAGGGAGTCCGCCCGGCCCGTCCGCTCACCCATGACCTGCTCAAGGAGGTCATCGGAGCGCTGGGCCGCGAGCTGGAGCAGGTCGTCATCACCGATCTGAAGGAAGGCACGTTCTTCGCGGAGCTGGTCTTCGACGGGGACATCCGGGTTTCGGCGCGTCCGAGCGATTCGGTGGCGCTGGCGCTGCGGGTCGGGGTGCCCATCCACGCCGTGGACGCGGTGCTGGAGGAAGCGGGTCTCATCATCCCCGACGAGCAGGAGGACGAGGTCGAGAAGTTCCGCGAGTTCCTCGACTCGGTCTCGCCGGAGGACTTCCGCGGCGCGGACACCTGATCCCGATAACTTGACCGAAGGGGCGGCGCCTGCTGGTGCCGCCCCTTCTTCATGCGCGTTTAGTCCTCTGAATGCGGATCAGGCCGCGGTCGCCTTGACGAACAGGTCCGCCAGCTCGCGCCCGTACCGCTCCAGGTCCAGCTTCGGATCCGCCGCGAACTTCGCCGCGACGCCGTCGATGGCCTGCGCGATCGACAACGCCATCACGTCCGCCGCGAAGCCGCCGAAAGCGCCTTCCTGCTGGCCCTGGCGTAGCTGACGTTCGAGCCGGCCGGTCCGGAACTCCTCGACCAGCGGCGCCGACATGAACCAGCCCTCGGCGTCCGAGCCGCTCGCGCCCATCTCGACCATGACCCGCACCAGTTCCGGGTACGAGCCCAGGAACGCGATCTCCGATTCGATGTAGCCGCGCAGCAGCCCGGGCCGGTCGGTGGTGCCCTGGATCCGCTCCTCCAGGAACTTGTCCTTCATCCCGGTCGCGGTGGTGACCACGGCCTGCATCAGGCCCGCCTTGTTGGTGAAGTGGTACGAGACGATCCGGGTGCTGGACAGCCCGGCCCGTTCCTTGATCTTCGCGAACGACGTCTTGTGATATCCGAGGTCGGAGATCGTCGCGATCGTCGCCCCGATGATCTGGGCCCGCCGGGCCGCCTCGGTGACCGACAGTCCCAGCTCCGCCTGGACCTCTTGCATGGCGCTCTGCGTGGAGGGAGTTACTTGCATGAGTAAAAAATAACACGACTGAGTAAAAGTGGCAACGGTGCAGCCGAACGGGGGACTGTGCTCGACAAGCCTCAAGAAGAGCTTGAGGTGGACCGCGCGTCGCGTTGACCGCTTTGCCGGACGCGCTTACCGTCAATGAAGGTGAATCGCCAAGGTGTGATTCGGATGTCTGGGGCATTCGTCTTGACGAGGAACTCCGGTGCGGGCTCACGTGGGTCCGCGCGGCTTTGTTCGCCGGCCGCCAGGTCGGGCGAGGGGAGGCATGGCGTGGTCGAGGCTGGTAGCCCTCAAGAGCCGCTCGTTCCGGTCGCTGACGGCGAGCAGGGCGAGCTGTTCCCCGACTCTTCCCTCCCGGACGAACTCGTCGGTTACCGCGGTCCCGCCGCCTGCCAGATCGCCGGGATCACCTACCGGCAGCTCGACTACTGGGCCCGCACGAAGCTGGTCGCGCCGAGCATCCGCACGGCGCACGGCTCCGGTTCGCAGCGGCTCTACTCGTTCAAGGACATCCTCGTCCTGAAGGTCGTCAAGCGGCTGCTGGACACCGGTGTCTCCCTGCAGAACATCCGCGTCGCCGTCGACCACCTGCGCCTGCGCGGCGTCCGCGACCTCGCCAAGGTCACCCTGTTCTCCGACGGCACCACCGTCTACGAGTGCACTTCGCCCGAAGAGATCGTCGATTTACTCCAGGGCGGGCAGGGTGTCTTCGGGATCGCGGTCAGCGGGGCGATGCAGGAGATCAGCGGCACCATCCACGAGTTCCCGGCCGAGCGGGCCGACGGCGGCGTGATCGAAACGGTCACACCGGACGAGCTCACGCAGCGCCGCAACGCCCGTCGCACCGGCTGATCATGAGGCCGCGGACGCGGCAGGGTAGGCTCACTTCCGCGGTCGACGAATCCGCGCGGGAGAGACCGAGCCGATAACCGTTGAGCTCGGCGCCGAAGGAGCAAGTCCTCCCCGGAACCTCTCAGGCACCCTGGACCGCGCGGAAGAGACGCCTCTGGAAAGTGGTTCGCCAGGTCACAGCCTGGCGGCCCCGCCGACGGTGCAAGCCCGGCTCAACACTCGGGCGAAACTCTCAGGCGCCCCCACGGGGGTACGGACAGAGTGGGGAGGGCCAGGACAATCGTCCCGGCCCCACCCCCGCGTCTTGGGAGGTCCCCGATGGAGCCCGTTTCACTGGCCGCTCTCGAATCCGGAACCCCCTTCGCGGACCGGCACATCGGTCCCGGCACCGAAGAGCTCGCGCGCATCCTCGACGTCGTCGGCGTCACCTCCTTGGACGAACTCGCCGAGCGGGCCGTCCCCGCGTCGCTGCGGAAGTCCGCGGCACCGCTGGAGCTGCCGCCGCCCGCCACCGAGACCCGCGCGCTCGCCGAGCTCCGCGCACTGGCCGCGCGCAACCGGCCGATGGTCCAGATGATCGGCCTCGGCTATCACGACACCGTGACCCCGCCGGTGATCCGCCGGAACGTGCTGGAGAGCCCGGCCTGGTACACCGCGTACACGCCGTATCAGCCGGAGATCTCGCAAGGCCGCCTCGAAGCGCTGCTGAACTTCCAGACCATGGTGTCCGATCTGACCGGCCTGCCGATCGCCAACGCGTCGATGCTGGACGAGGCGACCGCGGCGGCCGAGGCGATGACGCTGGTCCGCCGGGCGGGCAAGGCGAAGTCGAACCGGTTCGTGGTCGACGAGGACACCCTTCCGCAGACGATCGAGGTCCTGCGCACCCGCGCCGAACCGCTCGGCATCGAGCTGGTGACCGCGGATCTGTCCCAGGGCATCACCGGGCTCGGGCTCGGCGGCGACTTCTTCGGCGTGCTGCTGTCGTATCCGGGCGCGTCGGGAGCCGTCCGCGAATGGGACCACACCATCTCCGAGGCCAAGGCACTGGGCGCGGCGGTGGTGATGGCCGCGGATCCGCTGGCGCTGACCCTGTTGCGCCCGCCCGGTGAGCTCGGCGCCGACGTCGCGATCGGGTCGACGCAGCGGTTCGGCGTCCCGATGGGCTTCGGCGGGCCGCACGCGGCGTACCTCGCCGTCCGGCAGGGGCTGGAACGGCAGCTACCCGGACGGCTGGTCGGGGTGTCGAAGGACGCCGACGGCGCGCCCGCGTACCGGCTCGCGCTCCAGACCCGCGAGCAGCACATCCGCCGCGAGAAGGCGACGAGCAACATCTGCACCGCCCAGGTGCTGCTGGCGGTGATCGCGTCGATGTACGCGGTGTACCACGGTCCCGAAGGCCTGCGCGCCATCGCGAACCGCGCGCACCGGATGGCCACCGTGCTCGCGGCGGGCCTCGCCGAGAGCGGTGTGGACGTCGTGCACTGCGAGTTCTTCGACACCGTGACGGTTTCCGTCCCGGGGCGTGCGGCGGGGATCGTCGGCACGGCCAGGGAGCTCGGGGTCAACCTGCGGCTCGTGGACGCCGACCACGTCGCCGTCGCGTGCGACGAGACGACGACCCGTGAGCATCTTTCCTTGGTGTGGAAGGCGTTCGGGGTCGCGGTGTCCGATGTGGACTCGCTCGACGCGGACACCGCGGACGGCTTCCCGCCGGATCTGCGCCGCACCAGCGACTACCTGACGCATCCGGTCTTCCACGCGCATCGCTCGGAGACGGCGCTGCTCCGGTACCTGAGGTCGTTGTCCGACAAGGACATCGCGCTCGACCGGAGCATGATCCCGCTCGGCTCCTGCACGATGAAGCTGAACGCCACGGCCGAGATGGAGCCGATCACCTGGCCCGAGTTCGCCGGACTGCACCCGTTCGCGCCCGCCGAGGACGCTGCCGGGCTGCTCACCGTGGTCAAGGATCTGGAGCGGTGGCTCGCCGGCATCACCGGCTACGACGCGGTCTCCCTGCAGCCGAACGCCGGAAGCCAGGGCGAGTTCGCCGGGCTGCTGGCGATTCGCGCGTACCACCGCGAGCGCGGGAACGCGGCACGTGACGTCTGCCTGATCCCGTCCAGCGCCCACGGGACGAACGCGGCCAGCGCGGTCATGGCCGGGATGCGGGTGGTCGTCGTGAAATGCGACGACGAGGGCAACATCGACCTCGGCCACCTCCGGTCCACTGTGGACGGGCACGCGGACGACCTCGCCGCGATCATGATCACCTACCCGTCGACGCACGGCGTCTACGAGGACACCGTCCGCGAGGTCTGCGCGCTGGTGCACGACGCGGGCGGCCAGGTGTACGTCGACGGCGCGAACCTGAACGCGCTGATCGGGGTGGCGCAGTACGGCAAGTTCGGCGCCGACGTCTCCCATCTGAACCTGCACAAGACCTTCTGCATCCCGCACGGTGGCGGGGGCCCGGGGATCGGCCCGATCGGCGTCCGAGCACACCTGGCGCCGTACCTGCCGAACCACCCGCTGCAGCCGGACGCCGGCCCGGCCACCGGCGTGGGCCCGATCAGCGCCGCGCCGTGGGGGAGCGCGTCGATCCTGCCGATCTCGTGGGCCTACGTCCGGATGATGGGCGCCGACGGCCTGCGGCGGGCGACGCTGACCGCGGTCGCGAACGCCAACTACGTTGCGAAACGTCTCGCCGCGCACTATCCGGTGCTGTATTCCGGGCATGAGGGGCTCGTGGCGCACGAGTGCATCCTCGACCTCCGCGCGCTCACCAAACGGACCGGCGTCACCGTCGACGACGTGGCCAAGCGGCTGGCCGACTACGGGCTCCACGCACCGACGATGTCCTTCCCGGTCGCGGGCACGCTCATGGTCGAGCCCACCGAGAGCGAGGACCTCGGCGAACTCGACCGGTTCTGCGACGCGATGATCGCGATCCGCGACGAGATCGAGAAGGTCGCCGCGGGGGAGTGGCCGGTGGCCGAGAGCCCGCTGCGCAACGCCCCGCACACCGCGCGCTGCCTCGCGGGCGAGTGGGATCGGCCGTACAGCAGGGAGATCGCGGTCTTCCCGGCCGGGTTCACCGCGTCGAAGATCTGGTCTCCGGTGCGGCGGATCGACGGGGCCGCGGGCGACCGCAACCTCGTCTGCTCCTGCCCGCCACCGGAGGCCTTCGCCTGAGGGGTCAGCCGGGCATCTTGTCGAGAAAGCCCAGCACCTGCTTGATCCGTCCGTCCTCGACGGTGATGACGTCGAACCCGATCGCCAGCGGCTCTTCCGCGCCGTCGGGGCCGAGGTACCACTGGAACCGCGCGATGTCGTGGTGCGCGTCGGGCGCCGCGGGCAGGCTGAACTTCAGCCCCGCGAACTGGGCCTGGGCGCCGGCGATGAAGCCGTCGACGCCGTCATGGCCGGTGACCGCGCCGAGCGGGTCGGTGTAGGCGGCGTCCTCGGTGAACACTTCGGCGATGAGCGCGCGGCGCTTGTCCGCGTCGGTCTCGTTCCACACGGCGATGTACTGCTCGGCGACGCGCTGGATGTCCGACATGGTGTGTCTCCTCGTTTCGTTCGGGGTTGTTCGATGCCGCAACAATGTCGGCCGGGGGTGGGTCCCGTCGATTACGCGGGAGGTAATGGCGGCTCCGCGCGCGGGTCCGTAGGTTCGTGATCGTGACGACCACAGTGACCGCGGGCCGCCCTGTCGGCGAGCTCCTCCGCGAATGGCGTGACCGCCGCCGGATCAGCCAGCTGGACCTCGCCATCTCGGCGGATATCTCCACCCGGCATCTGAGCTTCGTGGAGACCGGCCGGTCCAAGCCCAGCCGCGACATGGTGCTGCGGCTCGGCGAGCACCTGGAGGTGCCTTTGAGGGAACGCAATCAGCTGTTGCTGGCGGCGGGTTACGCGCCCGCGTACGCCGAAAGCGGCCTCGGCGCCCCGGAGATGGCGGCGGTCCGCAAGGCGGTCCGGCAGCTGATGACCAGCCACGAGCCGTACCCGGCCGCCGTCGCCGACCGCTGGTGGAACCTGGTCGACGCCAACGCGAGCATCTCGATCATGACCGGCCTGGTCTCGCCGGCCTTGATGACGCCGCCGGTCAACGTCCTGCGGGTGACGCTGCATCCGGAGGGGATGGCGCCGCACGTGCTGAACCTGGGGGAGTGGCGCGCCCATCTGCTCGGCAGGCTGCGGCGGCAGGTGACCCAGACGGCCGACCCGGCGCTGACCGAACTCCTGGAGGAACTGCTCTCCTATCCGTGCGCGGACCCCGTTCCCGAAGTGGAGGTCCCCGGGCCGGGTGACATCTTCGTTCCGTTGAAGCTTCGGCACGAGGACGCCGAGCTCACCTTCTTCAGCACGGTCTCCACCTTCGGGACGCCGTTGGACGTCACGGTCGCCGAGCTGGTGATCGAGTCCTTCTTCCCGGCGGACGCGGACACGGCGGAATATCTGCGCGCGTACGCGGCGCGCGGGGTGGAATGATGCCGGGCAAGAAGTCCCGCCACAGACTCCAGTGAGGATTCCTCTTCCATGGCCGTGCCTTCCGTCGTCCTGAACAACGAGGTAGCCATCCCCCAACTCGGTTTCGGCGTCTGGCAGGTCCCCGCGGGTGACACGGCCAAGGTCGTCCGGACCGCCATCGAGGCCGGGTACCGCAGCATCGACACCGCCGCGTCATACGGGAACGAAGCCGGTGTCGGCGAGGCGATCCGTTCGGCGGGAGTACCCCGCGACGAACTGTTCATCACCACGAAGCTCCCGAATCCGGGCCACGGCTACGACGAGGCGCTCCGGGCGTTCGACGCGAGCCTCGCGGAACTCGGCCTGGACCGTGTGGACCTGTACCTGATCCATTGGCCGACACCCGCCCGCGGGAAGTACGTCGAAACCTGGCGTGCGCTGGAAAAGCTCTACGCGGACGGCCGGGCGCGCGCCATCGGGGTCTCGAACTTCCACGTCCCGCATCTGCGGCGGCTGTTCGACGAGACCGGCATCGTGCCCGCGGTCAACCAGGTCGAGCTGCACCCGCGGCTGCAGCAGAAGGCACTGCGCGAGTTCCACGCCGAGCACGGCGTCGTCACCGAGGCGTGGAGCCCGCTCGCGCAGGGATCGCTGCTCTCGGACCCGACACTGACCGCCCTCGCCGCCAAGTACGGCAAGAGTCCGGCACAGCTGGTGCTGCGCTGGCATCTGCAGCTCGGCGCGGTCGCGATCCCGAAATCCGTGACGCCGTCCCGGATTCGCGAGAACTTCGACGTATTCGACTTCGAACTGGCCGAGGACGATCTCGCGGCCCTCGCGGAGTTCGACGACGGGACGCGCACCGGGCCGGACCCGGACACCTTCGGCTCGTGAGTGGTAAGGACGGTTCTAACCGTCCTTACCACTCACGATTACCTGGGCCGAACGGCGGCTTCGCGTGATTGACCGGACGGCACGTGTGATCCGGCGGACGACACACGGGACCGGATGAACGACACGGCCGTGGCGAAGCCTTCACCGTGAGCCGTCCGTCCAGACACGTGTGTCGTCCATCCAGTCACGCAAGACCCTCAGTAGGTACCAGGACACGGTTGGCTCTAACCGTCCATACCACTCACGAGACCCGGGAGTGGGCGGGCGGCTCCGTCAGCTTCCGATGGCCCGGCGTCGAACTCCCATGTCGTGAAGGGCCCCTTTGAGACCTTGATCGTCTCAAAGGGGCCCTTCACGACATTCCCACGACCGAACTTTGGTGAGCATGCGACATCGTTGCGGCGGGCGAGGTCGCCGAGTCCCGGGCGGATGAGGGGAACTCCAGGAGACCCTGGGTCAGTCCGTCACGGACTTGCGATGCGGGGTTACCGCCGTGGCACCGCTCACGAGGGTCGAGGTACGGGAAAGGCCCCTTCCCGAGCGGCGAAGGGGCCTTTCCCGCGGTTCGAGGGGCTCAGGTGGCCTTGATACCCGCGGCGGCGAAGTCGGCCTGCTGGGCCGGCTGCTGCAGGTACTGACGGAAGGTCTGAGCGGCGCGCATCTGGACCTCGTCGATGCTCTTGCCGGCGAGGCCGACGAGCGGGTAGTCGGCCGAACGCGCCGTCGCGACCGACTGGGCGGGCGACCCGACCAGTGCGGGTTTGGCGGTGTTCAGCTCGGTCACCCAGTAGGTGGATTCTGGGATCCAGGCGGCGGGGAGGCCGCCGATGGAGTCGAGGTTGGTCCGGCCGACGAGGCCGTCGAGCACGGAAGCGGAGGACAGCGCGTCGACCTGGATGACCACACAGTGGTCGCGGACCACGGTCGCGGCGTTGTTCCACCGCTCGGCCGCCGCTCGCACGGGCTTTTCGATGCTGGGGGTGACGATGATCCGCATCGGGGTGTCGCCGGCGCTGCACGCCTTGGCCTGGGCTTCGGCACGGGTGTTGAGCTCGCCGTCGGCCCAGTTCCAGCCGAACACGCCGATCGCGACCAGGACCAAGAGGACCAGGCAGGCGATCGGCCACTTGGCGATCCGGCGCCGCGGGGCCTTCTTCCCGACGATCCGGTGTGAACCGGTCGCCTCACCGCGGCCCTGAGGCCGCTTCGGCGGGTCGAGGGGATGCGGCACCGGCTCCTCGGCCACGCTGTGTCGCCCCATCGTTGTCCTTTCGAAACGTGCGCGCTCGCGCTGCGTATGCAATCAAACCGTTATCACTCTAACAGGGGAGGATGTTACGGGGAATGCGACGACTCACAGTTGTTTTCCGCGTGTCGCGGGCACCTTCTTTAACTCGGCGAGGAGCCGTTGGCAATGCGCTATCAGGTGCTCACGCAGCGGCGCGGCCCGGCGGGCGAACGCGGCCTGCGCGCGGGCGTACTCGGCACGGCCTTCGGGGCTCTCGATCCGCACGGGTGAGTATCCGAACTCCGCCAGATCGTAGGGGCTGGCCCGCATGTCCAGTTCCCGGATGTCCGCCGCCAGCTCGAAGCAGTCCCCGACCAGCTCGGCGGGCACGAACGGATCGAGTTTGTACGCCCACTTGAAGAGATCCATGTTGGCGTGCAGGCAGCCCGGCTGCTCGAACTCGGTCTGGTTCTCCCGTGCCGGCCGCAGCGTGTTGCGAGGCCGGGCGGGCTCGGTGAAGAACCGGAACGCGTCGTAATGCCCGCACCGGATCTCGAGCGATTCGACCACGCCGTCGGTTCCGGCCGAACCGAGCCGGAGCGGAAGTTGTGAGTGACGAACCTCATCCGCCGATTCCCGGTAAACCATTGCCCATTCATGCAACCCGAAACAACTGAGTCTCGGAGAGCGGGACGCGGTCGCGGAAAGCAGTCCGAGGACGAATTCCGCGGTCTTGGCCCGGCCCTCGGTGAAGCCCGCCGGATCGAGCATGACGCCCTCCGGGGTCTCCAGGTAACCCTTCCGCTCCAGGAACCGCCGGGCGGCCGCGCCTTCGAGCACGACCCCCGGACCCGGTTGCCAGCGTTCGAGATGCCCTGGCCGGTGCGAGTAGTAGGTGAAGAGGAAGTCGAGCACCGGATGCTTTTCGCCCCGTGAACGGCGGAGCTGGTGCGGTGTCGTCCAGCGCCGCATCCGCGTGACGTGCTCGTCCTCCCGAGCCCGCCAGACGGGCTCGGGAAGGACGATCGGGCCGGTCATGCCCTGACGTGGGTACCGTCGCGGACAGTCCCCACGTATTCCTCGACGAGGTCCTCCAGCGCGACGACGCCGACCGCCGCCCCCGCCGGGCTCAGCGCCCGCGCCAGGTGGCTGCCTTCCTTGCGCATCGCCGACAACGCCTCGTCGAGCCGGGCGTCGGCGTGCAGTTCGGTGAGCGCGCGTGTCTTGTCCGGCGGCACCACGGTGGTCGGGTCCTCGCCCACGAGGTCGAGGATGTCCTTGACGTGGATGTAGCCGGTCAGCGTCCCGTCGTCGGTGCACACCGGGAAACGGGAGAACCCGGTCGAGGACACCGCACGCTCGACGTCGCCCAACGTGGGCGAGCAGGGCAGCGTGGTCAGCTGGGCCGTCGGGACCAGCACGTCGGCCACCGTCTTCTCCACCGAGGACAGCGTCTTGCTCAGCCGCTGATGCTCGGAATGCTCCAGCAGCCCCTCGCGCCGCGACTCACTGAGCAGCTCCGCGAGCTCGTCGGAGGTGTAGGCGGTTTCGAGTTCGTCCTTCGGTTCGACCTTGAACACCCGCAGCAGGGAGTTCGCCACGAAGTTCAGCAACCAGATGAACGGATTGGCGAGCTTCACCCAGGCCACGTGCACCGGGACCAGCCACAGCGCCAGCCGTTCCGGCTCGGCGATCGCGAGGTTCTTCGGCACCATCTCGCCGATGAGGACGTGCAGGATGGTGATGAACGCCAGCGCGATCGCGAACGAGATCGGGTGCAGCAGGACGTCGGGAATCCCGAACAGCTCGAAGAATCCGGCCAGCTGGTGCGCGACGGCCGGCTCCCCGAGCCGTCCCAGCAGCAGCGAGCAGATGGTGATGCCGAGCTGCGCGCCCGCGAGCATCAGCGAGACGTTCTTGCTCGCGTTGATGACGATCCGGGCGCGGGTCTTTCCCTGCTCCAGCAAGGCTTCCAGCCGGTCGCGGCGCGAGGAGATGAGCGCGAACTCGGCGCCGACGAAGAACGCGTTGGCCAGCAGCAGGACCACGACGAGGAAGATGTTGAACCAGTCGTTCATCGGGCGGGCTCCTGCTCGGCGGACGTGGCGGTCTCGCTGACCCGCCGGACCTCGACCTCGGCGATGCGGAGCCGGTCCATCTTGGTCACCGTGAGCCGCCACGCGTCGAGATCGGTGGCGTCACCGGGGGAGGGGATCCGGCCGAGCCGTTCGAGGATCAGCCCGGCGATGGTCTCGTAGTCGCCGTCGGGCATCCGGAACCCGGTCTCGTCGGTGACCTCGTCGGCGCGAAGCTGCCCGGACACGAGCCAGTTGTCGGCGCCGACCTGCTGGGAGGAGGGCGCTTCCCGCTCGTCGTGCTCATCGCGGACGTCGCCGATGATCTCTTCGACAACGTCCTCCAGGGTCACGAGGCCCGCGGTGCCGCCGTACTCGTCGACGACGATCGCGAGCTGGAACCGGGAATCGCGCAGCCGGTTGAGCAGCGAGTCGCCCGGGAGCGATTCGGGCACCGTCGGGATCGGCCGCATGACCGAGCCGATCCGTACCGCGGCGCGCTGGGCGGCCGGGACGGTGAAGGCCTGCTTGATGTGCACCGCGCCCTGCACGTCGTCGAGATCCTCGGTGTAGACCGGGAAGCGCGAGAAGCCGGTGCGGCGGGAGATCTCGATGAGGTCGGAGATCGTGTCGTCGACGGTCAGCGATTCGAGCTGGACGCGGGGCGTCATCAGCTCGTCGGCCGTCCGCTCGCCGAAGCGCAGCGACTTGTCCAACAGCTCGGCCGTGGACGTGTCGAGCGTGCCGCTTTCCGCGCTGGACCGCACGATCGAGCCGAGTTCCTGCGGCGACCTGGCCGACCGCAGTTCCTCCTGCGGCTCGACGCCGAACTTGCGGACGAGGAAGTTGGCGCTGTTGTTCATCAGGGTGATGAGCCAGCGGAACAGCGACGAGAACCGTGAGTGGTACCCCGCGACGGCGCGCGCGGTCTGCAGCGGCCGGGCGATCGCGAGGTTCTTCGGCATCATCTCGCCGAGGATCATCGACAGCGACGTGGCCAGGATCAGCGCGACCGCGAGCGACACCCCGTTCGCCACGCCCTCGGAGAACCCGACGGCGGTGAACAGCGGGTGGAGCAGGTCACCGATCACCGGCTCCGCGAGATAACCGGTGATCAGGGTGGTGATGGTGATCGCCACCTGCGCGCCGGACAGCTGGAACGAGAGCGTGCGGTGCGCCTTCTGCACGGTGTGCGCGCGTTTGTCGCCGACCTGGCGGACGTTCGCGTCGACCGTGCTGCGCTCGAGCGCGGTGAGGGAGAACTCGGCGGCGACGGCGAGGCCGGTGCCGACGGTCAGCAGGAGGAACAGGAGAATGCCGAGAACGGCGAGCAGGACTTCCATCATTCCCTGCCGGCGGGGTCGGCGGGAAGTGTCACGGAACAGCCGGGTTCGCCACCCGGCTCGATACTGTCACCAGGTGACTGCGCGTCGCGCACGAAAAGAGTCACTCCTCGATCGGAAACCAACAGATACCGCCGCTGTACTGCGACGATGGGACAATCTTAACGCGTTCCCCCGGCCGCGTGGGCCCGGTGCCGCCGCACGCTCTCCTCGACCAGGTCGAGGACGGGGCCGAGATCGTCACCCGGCTGGCCCATCGCCAGGTGCGAGACGAGACCTTCGAGGACGAGCTCCAGATACGCGGTCAGGACATCGACGTCGACGTCGTCTCGCAGGATCCCGGCGTCACGCTGACGCAGCAGACGGCGGCGGGTCGCGGCGGTCAGCTGATGGGACCGCTCGGCCCAGCGGGCGCGGAACTCGGGGTCCGTGCGCAACCGCCGGGAGACCTCCAGCCGCGTGCCGAGCCAGTCGGCGGGATGCTCGCTGCGGTTCGACAGCAACTCGCGCATCACCTGGACGAGACCCTGCTCGGCGACGATGTCGGCCATGCGCACCGCGTCGTCCTCGGCCAAGGCCAGGAAGAGGGACTCCTTGTCCCGGAAATGGTGGAAGATCGCGCCACGGGAGAGGCCGGTGGCTTCCTCCAGCCGCCGGACGGTGGCACCCTCGTAGCCATAGCGTGCGAAGCACACGCGGGAGCCGTCGAGGATCTGGCGCCGGCGTGCGTCGAGGTGATCCTGGCTGACCCGTGGCATCCTGGAATCCTGTCACCGAGGACCCGCTCAATGCAATCCGTACGTACGTACTGTGACCGGTTCGCGGGATGATCGGCCGTCGCGGGAACCGAACGGCTTCGCGACACGTCGGACTACTCGGCCGGATCGGCTGACACGCCGTCCGCCGCTTGGCTACGCTTTGTCCGTCACGGTGCGTGAATGCTGAGGGGAAGGTGCGGGCGTGAACATCATCGGCGACGCCGCGAGCGCGATCAAGGCCGTCTGGGGTGACCTGACCACGCCGAAGGAGCCGACCGTTTACGGCGGTGGCGGCGGTGGCGGCGGCGGGTTCGAGATGAGCCCCGAGGAGCTGAAGACCGTCATCGGGCTGTGGGAAGACGAGCTGGAAAAGGTCGTGAAGGACGGCGACGAGATCCGCCGGATCTCGGAGGACCTGATGCCGCCTGGAAAGGACGAAGCCAGCTCGAGTTACGTCGATTCCGGGATCACCTCCTTGATCGCCCTGCAGAACCAGAACGACTCGATGAAGGACTACATCGAGGGGTACATCAAGAAACTCGAGCTCGCTCGCACGAAGACGATGGCCACCGATCAGGCCAACACCCTGCGCACGACCTGAGGATGCCGAACGTGTTGAGAAATCGTGCCGCCGCGGTGGCGCTCTTGTTCGTTTCCGCCGTGGTCGCAGGGTGCACGGGGGAGACTCCAGGTACACCGAGCCCCACCCAGGGAACAGCACCGTCATCGGCTCCCTCGGCCGCGCCGGAAGACCCGAACGTCCCGAAGGTGACGAATCCCCTGGACGCCTCGGCGTTCGTCGGTGACGCGTGCAAGCTGCTCCCGGCAGGCGCGGCTGCGGAACTGGGGTTCACCGAGCCCGGAGAAGCGAAGAACGACACCAGTAACCCCGCTTGCAGCTGGGGAATCCGGGGCAAGGCCGAAAGTCTGCAGATCATCCTCGGCAGTGGCAACCGCGAAAAGGGCATGGGTGGCCTGACAGGCCTGCACAAGGCCAAGGAAGCCGGGCAACTGAAGTTCCTGGAGCCCGGCCCCGACGTCGACGGCTATCCGACCGTCTATTACGGACTGCAGGACCGGCGAGCGCGTGGCAACTGCGACCTTTCGGTCGGCGTCGCCGACGACCTGGCGATCAGCGCCCAAGCCGAGGGCTACGAGAACGAGCAGGATTCCTGTGGGACCGCGCAGAAGGTCGCGTCGGCCCTGATCAAGACACTCAAGGGGGCATGAGGGTGGACGGCAAACAGATCTTCGAGAACTTCACCCAGGGCGATACCCGCAACCTGCGTTCGGCGGCCGATCGCATCGCGAAACTCTCGGAGGCCTACGTCGAGCGTGGGAGGGCTATCAAGTCCCTGCAGACGCGGATGACCTCCTCCTGGACGGGCTCCGCCGCCGACGCGGCGAACGCCGGCGCGGGCCCGCTCGAGCAGGCCTTCAAGGAGACCGCCGATCCGCTGTTCCAGACCAGGGATTCGGTGACGACCCAGGCCGACAGCTTCGACGACTCGGGGTCGTCGGTCGTGCCAGTGCCGCCGAAGCCGGACAAGCCCAACCCCTGGACCACCGGCCTGAAGGGCGCCATTCCCATCGCCGGGCCGTTCATGGTCAACAACGACATCAAGAACTACCAAGAGGGCGTCGCGAAGCACGAGGCGGCGAACCAGAACAACGTCCGGGTGATGGACCAGTACGACTCGGTCACCAGCAGCACGAGCTCCAGCCTGCCGACCGATTACGGCGTCCTGAAGAACGACGGCGCGAACGTCAGCGTCAAGACCCCCGGCGGTACGCCCCCGATCGTGATCCCGCCGTACCCCCCGGTGAAGCCCGGCAGGAACGGCGGCGGTGACGACAACGACGGCACCGACACCAGCGGCACGGACGACAACGGCACCAATCAGAACCAGAACAGGCCGGGCGGCGACCAGAACCAGAACAGGCCGGGCACCAACGAGGACCGTCCGGTGCCGCCGAGGGACAGGCCCGACGGCAACATCACGACGCCGACGCGGAAGCCGCCGGGTACCGGCGACGACGACACCACGCGCCCGACCGGCGGCGGCAAGGGCAAGCCCGGACCGACGACCGACATCCCGGGCCGGGTCCCCGGACGCGGACCCGGTGACTCGGACAACGTCATCGGTCTCCCGAACGGGCCGGGCCAGAACTACAACCCCGGCGGCAACACCGGGCAGAACCCGCCCGGCGGAACCAGCGGACGCAACGTCCCCGGGCCCAACAGCGCGGCGGGCAGGCTTCTCGGCGGCGAGGGTGGCACCGGCGGCCGCGCGGGCGGTCCCGGTGGGCCCGGTTCCGGTGGTCTGGGTGCCGGCCGGGGTTCCGGCATGGGCGGGCTCGGCGGCCTGGGTGGCGGAGACCTGGCCGGTGGGCGTGGTGGCGCCGCCGGTCGTGGTGGCGCGGGCGCGATGGGCCCGATGGGCGCCGGCGGCAGGCGTGCCGACGGTGACGATGACGACGAGCACCAGCGTCCCGACTACCTGATCGAGGCCGACCCCGACGCGATCTTCGGCACCGACCAGCGGACCAGTCCGCCGGTCATCGGCGAGTAGCGGATGACCGTCAGAACGGGCCGGGTGGACGTCCCGGTCGAAGCCTTGGCGGCGCTCGCCGAACGCGAACGCGTCGGCGACCTGCACATCACGCTGCGACCCGAACCGCGCTGGCTGTCCAGGACGGCCCGCGCGGAGGCGGACAAGCGAGTGGAAGCGGCGTTGGCGCAGGCCGGGCTGCTGGATTCGAGCGGCCGTGCGTCGGTCGACTTCCTGGACTGGCTTCCGGTGCTCACGAAACCGGCCATCGAGTACTACGGCTGGGTGAACACCGGAGGCCAGACCTACGGCGTCCTCGCCGCCTCGCTCGGCCTGCAGGCGGTGCTGGCCGTGGCGTCGGGTGACTGGGTCGGACTGCAGGAGATCGATCGGCGGCGGCTGCCGGAAACGCTGATCGAACAGCTGCCGCCCGTTCCGGCGGGCGGCGGCAGGCTTCGCACGGTCCGCGCGTACGAGCTCGAAGAGGCGGCACGGCGCGGCCCGGACACGCATTCGCTGCCGCCGGTGATCGCGGACATCGTCAGCCTCGTGCAGCGGCCGGTCGAGGGGAGCGGCGAGCTCTACGTCGGCAAGCGGGACGAGATCGGCAGGCATGTGGCCGTCGAGGATCCGTTGCACTTCGCCGACACGGACTGGGGCCGGTACCTCAGCTACACGACCGGGCACGGCAACGACGCGGTGGTCCACATCGGGCCCGCGGGCCCGGCGGAGCTGGCCGACGCGCTCCGGCACGTCTCCGGGACTCTGCCAGGCTAGCCAGAGGCAAGTACGTGAAGGCCCCCTTCACTGCGCTGGACGCAGTGAAGGGGGCCTTCACGTACTTAAAGCACGCGCGCCGGGAGATCCGTCCCGGCTATTGTGACAGCGCTGTTGTATTTCGCGCGGGTCTGGGAGGACGAGAACGTGACACGGTTGTATCCGGAAATCGAACCGTACGACCACGGGATGCTCGACGTCGGCGACGGGCACCTCGTGTACTGGGAGGTCTGCGGGAATCCCGAGGGCAAGCCCGCCGTCACGCTGCACGGCGGCCCGGGGACGGGGTGCAGCACCGGTCTGCGCCGGTACTTCGACCCGGCCAAGTACCGTGTCGTGCTCTTCGACCAGCGCGGCTGCGGCCGGAGCACGCCGCACGCGGGCGAGCCCGAGGCCGACCTCTCCGCCAACACCACCGACCACCTGCTCGCCGACATGGAGCTGCTTCGCGAGCATCTGGGCATCGAGAAGTGGCTGCTCTTCGGCGGATCCTGGGGTTCGGTGCTCGCGCTGGTCTACGCCCAGCGGTATCCGGACCGGGTCTCGGAGATGGTCCTGATGGGCTTGGCCACCGGCCGCCGGAGCGAGACCGACCTGCTCACCCGCGGCCTCGGCGGTGTCTTCCCCGAAGCGTGGGCGAAGTTCCGCGACGGCGTTCCCGAACAGGATCGCGACGGCGATCTGGCGGCGGCCTATCTGAAGTTGCTGATGGACCCGGATCCGGCGGTGCACGAGAAGGCAGCGGCGGATTGGTGCGCCTGGGAGGACGCGATCGTCCCGACCTCCCCGCCCTACAAGAGCTTCGAGACGCCGGAGTTCCGGCTCGCCTTCGCCAGGCTGGTGACGCACTACTGGAGCCATGGATCCTTTTTGGACGACGGCGTGGTCCTGCGGGAGGCCGGGAAGCTGGCCCACATCCCGGCCGTGCTCGCCGAAGGAAGCCTCGACCTCGGCAACCTCATCGGCACGCCGTGGGAACTCGCCCACGCGTGGCCTGGCAGCGAACTGGTGATCATCGACGAGGTCGGCCACAGCACCCAGGACGAGCCGATGCGCGAAGTCCTCATCGGCGCGACGGACCGCTTCGCCTCCTGAGCGGCGGATCGCGCGTGAAGGTCCCCTTCCCTCGGCTGAGCCGAGGGAAGGGGGCCTTCACGCGCATGACGTCAGGGGATGACCAGGACGGGAGCGGTCGCAGGAGTGGTGGCGTCCGAACGGGTGGTTTCGGCCAGCCGCAGGCCGGTGGTGCGCGGGGCGATCCGGTCGAGATTCCACGAGCTCAGCAGCAGCGCCACCTTCGCCCGCATCTCGGTCCGCAGGCGCAGGAACGAATCGGCCGGATCGGCGCCGACCTCGCCGAGCAGGAGCCACCACGCCCAGGCGGCCGCGCCCGCGTTCGCGACGAAGTCCGGGATCACCGGGATGCCGCGAGCCGCCAGTCCGGCTTCGGCGTCGGGAGTGGTCGCCGCGTTGGCGGCTTCGATGACGACCTTCGCCTTGACCGCGCCTTGGTTCCCGGCGCGCAGCGCGTAGGAGATCGCCGCCGGGACGAGGATGTCGGCGTCCGTCGCCACGATCTCGTCGCGCGGAAGCAGCCGGACGCCGGCGGGAAGGCGGCTGCGGTCGATCTCGCCATAAGAGTCTCGCAGCTCCAGCAGCGCCGGGATGTCGAGGCCTTCGGGCCGGTACAGCGTCCCGGCCGCGTCGGCGACCGCGACCACCTTCATCCCGGCTTCGTGCAGGTACCAGGCCGCGCCGCCGCCCATGGTGCCGATGCCCTGGACGGCGACCGTGGTGTTCTCGGCGGCCCATTCCCACGCGTCCGCGACGCCGAGGCAGGCTTGCGCGACGCCGTAACCGCCGATCACGTCACCGAGCAGGAGGCCGCCGGGGACCGGTGTGCTCAACCCGGCCTGCACGCGGCGAAGGGTGTGCGCCGGATCGGCCGAACGGCGGATCGCCGCGTGGTACGACTGCTCGAGCCCGAGCTTCGCGAACACCTCGTCGATCAGGTGCTGGGGTACGCCGAGATCCTCGGCGGTCACCCAGTGGTTGTCGATCCACGGCCGCAGGAACGCGCAGAACCGTTCCAGCACACCGAAAGCGCGCTCGTCCTTCGGATCGAAGTCGATCCCGCCCTTGGCCCCGCCGACCGGCAGGCCGAAGGTCGCGGTCTTGTTCGCCATCCCCCTCGCCAGGTCCTCGACCTCCGACATCGTGCAGCCCGCGCGCATCCGGGTCCCGCCGGTCGCGATACCGGAGACCAGGCTGTGCACTACGAGGTAGCCGGTGGCACCGGTGACGGGGTCGGTCCAGATGAGCCTCATCAGCGGTTCGGCGTTCCTCGCGGCCATGCGGCCACCTCCTTCGGGATTCGGGGTCGTCCTGCGCCACTTCCGAGGGTGCGCCCTGCCTGCCGCGGGCGTCCATTTACCGAATCTGAACGATGTCGTGCAGAGAAACTGGTGTAACGCGCCATCGGGCGTCGGTGACCGCGCCCGATTACGTTGGGGTCATGGAGCTTTCGTTGCACCGCCTGAGGATGCTCCGCGAGCTGAGCCGTCGTGGCACCGTCACGGCGGCCGCCGCTTCGCTGCACTACACCGCTTCGGCGGTGTCGCAGCAGCTGGCGCAGCTGGAGCGGGACGTGGGCGCGAAGCTGTTCGAACGCTTCGGCAGGCGTGTTCAGCTGACCGAACTGGGGCTGTTGCTCACCGAGCACGCCGAGGAGATCCTGGGTTCCGTCGAGCGGGCGACACTGGCCTTGGAAGAGGCGCAGGAGACCGTTTCAGTGCGGCTCATGGCCGGGGTGTGGGCGTCGGTCGCTTCGGGACTGCTTCCGCACGCGCTGACCGCGCTGGCGGGTGCGCATCCGGGGATCCAGGTCCGGACCCGCGAGCTGGCACCCGAGGACACCGCCGACGCCGTCCGCGACGGTGAACTGGACCTGTCGTTCGTGATCGACTACTCCGACGCGCCGATGCCGTGGGACGCCGGTCTGGAACGCGCGGTGATCGCGGTCGAACGGCTGCACGCCGCGGTGCCCGCCGGCGCCGTCCCCGCGGGGAGCGCGTCGCTGCTCGAACTGGCCGAGCACCCGTGGATCCTCGCCAGCCCGAAGAGCCATTTCGGCCGCGCGGTGCGCACGGCGTGTCTCCGTCACGGGTTCGAGCCGAAGATCAACCACGAGGTCGAGGAGCAGTCGACGGCCATGGCCATGGTCCGGGCGGGGCTCGGAGTGACCCTCGTTTCGGATCTCGGACTCGGCCTCCGGCCGCCGGGGATCGACGTCGTCGCGTTGACCACACCGTTGCTCCGGACGGTTTCGATCGCCTACCGGACCACCTCGTCGCGGCGACCGGCGCTGCAGCTGGTGATCGAGGCGGTCCGCGACGCGGCGGCCGCGCTGGGACTGGGCACGGAGCCCGCTTTGCCCGGAATCGCCCGGTCCTGAGAGGTGGTCGGGGGATCCTGCCCCGCGAGAACCGGCCTGAATTTGTCGGACCCCGCGTGTAGCGTCCGAAGTCAAGGTATCTCAGTTATCGGACAACCGACTGGACGGCGGAAAGATGACTACTGTTCATGATTTCCCCGAGAAGTCCGGGAGCGCGTCGAACGCGACGGCGAAGGTCCTTTCGGACCGCGCCGAGGGCGAGGCGTATGTGGCTTCCGTGTGCTTCAAGCACGGGCCACCGAGACTTCTCGGCGTAGAGCTGGAATTCACCGTGCACTACGCCGACGAGCCCGCCCGGCCTCTCGACCCCGACGATCTCGCCACCGCGCTCGGCCCGCACACCCCGCGGACGTTGCGCCCCGACAGCCCCGCCCTCCCGCTTCCGGCAGGCTCGCCGCTGAGCCTCGAGCCCGGATGTCAGGTGGAGATCTCCGCGCAACCACAGACCACGCTGCGCCACCTGGACGCCGTCGTCTCGGCCGATCTGGCCCACCTCGAAAACCTTCTCGCCACGCGAGGCCTGTACCTGGGTGATTCCGGGATAGACAGGTATCGGCCCCCCGCCCGCAAACTGGGCACACCGCGCTACGCCGCGATGGAACGCCGCTTCGCCCCCATGGGTGCTGGGGGCGCGACCATGATGTGCAGTACCGCCGGCCTTCAGGTCTGTGTGGACACCGGCGAGGCCGGCGACCTGGCCGACCGCTGGGCCGCCGTCCACGCGCTCGGCCCGCCGTTGCTGGCCACCTTCGCCAATTCCCGCGTCCACGCCGGACACGACACCGGGCACGCGTCCGCGCGCTGGCTGGCCGTGATGGAAACGGAAAAGGTCCGCACCCGGTCGGCGGAGCCGACCCGGGATCCGGCGGGTGAATGGGCGCGCCGGATCCTGGACACGCCGTTGATGGTGCTGCCCGGTGGTGACGGCCGCTGGGACGCGCCCGATTCCCTGACCTTCGCCGATTGGATCGACGGGCGGGGTGAGGGCGCCGGGCTCGGCAGGCCGACCGAGGAAGACCTGGCCTATCACCTGACGACCTTCTTCACCCCGGTCCGGCCACAGGGGTATCTGGAGATCCGGTATCTGGACGCCCAGCCCGCCGCCAGGTGGCTGCATCCGGTGGCCCTGCTGGCCGCACTGCTCGCGCGACCGTCCACAGTGGACAAGGTGCTCGAACTGTGCGAACCGGTCGCGGGCGGATGGGAGCGCGCGGCCCGGCGCGGTCTGGCCGACCCGGCGATCGCCACCGTCGCGAGCAAGGTGGTGGACCTCGGCTGTGCCGAACTCGGCACCACCGGTCTGCCGCCGGAGACCATCACGGAGATCAGCGAGGGCGTGCAGTCCCTCTTGCGCGGTTCGAGGAGCCACCAGTCATGAGCGTGGAAAGCACCGAGACCAACCCGCTTCGCGCGCTGAGCCCGCAAGACCTGCGGGCGCACGCGGCCGAGGCGCTCACCAGGGCCCGCGAGCGCAGCGTCGCGCTGACGGACGTGGACGACGAAGACCTGGTCCGCCAGCATTCGAAACTGATGTCACCGCTGGTCTGGGACCTCGCGCACATCGGCAGCCAGGAGGAGCTCTGGCTGGTGCGCGACGTGGGCGGCCGGGAGGCGCTCCGGCCCGACATCGACGACATCTACGACGCGTTCCAGCACGCCCGCGCGGATCGTCCGGCCCTGCCGCTGCTGGGCCCGGAGGAGGCGCGCAAGTACGTCCGCGAGGTCAGGGAGAAGTCCTTCGACATCCTGGAAACCGTTCCGCTGCAAGGCAGGCGGCTCACCGAGGACGCCTTCGCCTTCGGCATGATCACGCAGCACGAGCAGCAGCACGACGAGACGATGCTGGCCACCCACCAGCTCCGCAAGGGCGATCCGGTACTGCACGCGCCCGCGCCTCCGCCGTCGCGGTCCGGGCCGCTGCCCTCGGAGGTGTTCGTACCCGGCGGGGTCTTCACCATGGGTACCTCCGCCGAGCCGTGGGCGCTGGACAACGAGCGTCCGGCGCACGAGGTCGCGGTGGAGGCGTTCTTCATCGACACCACACCGGTCACCTGTGGGGCGTATGCCGAGTTCCTCGACTCCGGGGGCTACGAAGACCCGAAGTGGTGGAGCGAGCGTGGCTGGGCGTACCGGAGCGAGCACGGCATCCAGGCGCCGCGCTTCTGGAAACGAGAGCAGGACGGCTGGTGGCGGACGCGGTTCGGCGTGTACGAGAAGGTGCCCGCCGCGGAACCCGTCGTCCACGTCTCCTTCCACGAGGCCGAGGCGTACGCCGCCTGGGCGGGGCGTCGCCTGCCGACCGAACCGGAATGGGAGAAGGCCGCCCGGTTCGACCCGGCGACCGGCCGGTCGCGCCGGTTCCCTTGGGGCGACGAGGAACCGACTCCCGATCACGCGAACCTCGGGCAGCGGCATCTGCGGCCCGCGGAGGCCGGCGCGTACCCGGCGGGTGTCTCACCGCTGGGCGTGCACCAGCTGATCGGCGACGTCTGGGAGTGGACCAGCAGTGGCTTCGAGGCGTATCCGGGATTCGCCGCGTTCCCGTACAAGGAGTACTCGGAGGTCTTCTTCGGCGGGGACTACCGGATCCTGCGCGGTGGCTCGTTCGGGACGGACGCGGCGGCCATCCGCGGCACGTTCCGCAACTGGGATCACCCGATCCGGCGGCAGATCTTCTCCGGGTTCCGCTGCGCCCGGGACGCCCGGCCGAGCGAGGTGGCCTGAGGGGCATGTGCCGTCACCTCGCGTATCTCGGCGAGCCGCGTTCGCCCGCCGAGATGCTCTTTCACGCCCCTCATTCGCTGCTCGTGCAGTCCTACGCCCCCCGTGACATGCGGGGCGGCGGCTCGGTCAACGCCGACGGGTACGGCCTCGGCTGGTACGCCGACGGCGCGGAACCGCTCCGCCTGCGCAGGTCCGCTCCCTTGTGGACGGACGGAGATCTGCCGGCGCTGGCCGGATCGGTCCGGTCGCACGCCTTCCTGGCGGCGGTCCGGAACGGTACGACGGCGATGCCCGTGGTCGAGGCGGCGAACGCGCCGTTCACCGGCGGCGGCTACCTCTTCAGCCACAACGGGCTGATCCGGGGCTGGCCGGAGTCGATGGCCGAGCTCGCCGCGAAGCTGCCGATCACCCGGCTGCTGACACTGGAGGCGACCACGGATTCGGTACTGCTGTGGGCGTTGCTGCGTGAGCGGCTGGAGGCGGGCGAAGACCCGCTCGCGGCCGTCACGTGGCTCACCGGAGTGGTCGAGGAGGCCGGGCCGGGTTCGCGGCTCAATTTCCTGCTGACCGACGGCCGGACGCTGGTCGGTACCGCGTGGACGCATTCGCTGTCCTACCGGGACACCGGAGGTGGTGTGCTCGTCGCGTCGGAACCGTGCGACGACGATCCCGGCTGGACTCCCGTCCCTGACCGCCACGCCGTCCGCGTCACCGGCGCGGGCGTGGAAATCCTTCCCCTCGAAGCCGATCGGAGCCCTGAGGCACGATGACCGAAGTCGACCTCGACGTACACCACAGCGAATCGGACATCACCGAGCAACTGCGCGCGGACGTCCGCGCCGGCCTGGAGGCGGACCAGAAGTGGTTGCCGCCCAAATGGTTCTACGACGCGCGCGGCAGCGAACTGTTCGAGAAGATCACCGCCCTCCCCGAGTACTACCCGACCAGGAGCGAGCGGGAGGTCCTCGCCGCGCGTGGCGGCGAGATAGCCGAAAGCTCGGACGCGCACACCCTCGTCGAACTCGGTTCCGGATCGAGCGAGAAGACGAGGCTGCTGCTCGACGCGCTCACGAGCCATGGCACGTTGAAGGAATTCGTTCCGCTCGACGTCTCGGAAACCGCGCTCGCCGAGGCCGCGGAAGCCATCACGGCCGACTACCCGTCCCTTGAAGTCCGTGGCGTGGTCGGCGACTTCACCCGGCATCTCGACCTGTTGCCGGGTGACCGTCCGCGGCTGGTGGTCTTCCTCGGCGGCACGATCGGCAATTTCCTTCCCGCCGACCGCGCCACCTTCCTGCGCTCGGTCCGTGAGGTGCTCGACGAAGGGGAGTGGTTCCTGCTCGGGACGGACCTGGTGAAGGACCGGGAGACCCTGGAGCGTGCGTACGACGACGCGGCCGGCGTGACCGCCGAGTTCAACCGCAACATGCTCCACGTGATCAACAACGGCCTCGGCGCGAACTTCGACCCGGCCGCGTTCGACCACGTCTCGTATTGGGACGAGAAGAACGAATGGATCGAAATGCGCCTGCGTGCGCGCGAGCCGCTGACCGTCGACATCCCGGGCGCCGACCTGCGGGTGAAGTTCGCCGAGGGGGAGTACGTGCGCACCGAGATCTCCGCGAAGTTCCGGCGGGAGGGAATCGCCGCGGAACTGGCCGAAGCCGGTTTCTCCGTGGAGAAATGGTGGACGGACTCGGAATCGCGGTTCGGGGTGAGCCTGGCAAGATCTGTCCGTGCCTAACCCTCTCACGTCGCTCGCCCGCGTCCTCGGCACCAAACCGTGGCTGATGGGGCTCGCGGGCGGGATCATCTGGGTGGACAAGAGACTCCACCGGCTGTTCAAGGGGAAGGTGAGCCTGGTCGCGCTGGCCGGGCTACCTTCCCTGCGCCTGACCACGACCGGCCGCAAGAGTGGGCTGCCCCGTAGTACCAACCTCCTGTACTTCCCGCACGACGGAGACTTCGTGCTCGTCGGCTCCAATTGGGGGAGGCCCAACGATCCGGCGTGGACACACAACCTGCGGTCGAATCCCGGCGCGGTCGTCGCGCTGGCGGGCAAGGAGATCCCGGTCAGGGCCAGGGAACTGCGCGGAGACGAGTACGAAGCGATGTGGAAGCTGCTGCTGGAGTTCTGGCCCGGTTACTCCATGGAGGAGCAAGCCGCTCGCCGTGTGTTACCGATTTTCGAGTTGAAGACAACCACTCGATAGGTTCGTACCATCCTTTCGGCCGGTGACTGGGTTACCGGCCTGTGCGAGGCTCCTTGGGTGTTACGCGCCGTGACGTCGGCGGCGCATCGTGCGACGTGGTCCGACACGTCGCCAGCCGAGGGAGGAGTCGTTTTGCCGAGATCCACAAGGAGGCCGGTGCGCGGTTTCGCACTGGTAGGGGCACTCGTGGCCGGCGCCGCGCTGACCGGGGCGTCCGGAACGGCGGTGGCCACCCCGGAGGCCGGGCCGCCCGCCGCCCAGGTCGGCGCGACGGCGCCGGTGAACTGGGGCACCTGCACGGCGGACCAGATCCGCGGTGTTCCCGCCGACCAGGCCAAGTTCTACAGCTGCGCGCGGTATCGCGTGCCGATCGACCACGACAACGCGGCGCTCGGCACCATCGACATCGCGATGCTGAAGCGGGCGGCGAAGACGCCCGACAAGAAGGTCGGCTCGCTGTTCCTCAACCCGGGCGGTCCCGGCGGTTCCGGGTTCCGGATGCCGATCGGCGCGGCGAACTACTTCCAGCCGCAGGTGCTCGACCGGTTCGACCTGATCGGGTTCGACCCGCGCGGGGTCGGGGCCAGCAACCCGCTCAAGTGCTTCACCACGCAGGAAGACGCGGACGACGTCTTCTCCGCGCAGATCCCCGTGCCGCTGACCCGGCAGGAGATCTCCGGGACCCTGGCCTCGTACCGCGACTACGGCCAGTTCTGCAAGAACAACGCGGGCGCGCTGCTGAACCACATGTCCACCAAGGACGTCGTGCGTGACCTCGACAAGATGCGGGCGGCCGTCGGCGACCAGAAGCTGACCTTCGTCGGCTTCTCGTACGGGACCCTGATCGGGTCGACGTACACGTCGATGTTCCCGAAGCAGAGCCGGGCGATCGTAATCGACGGCAACGTCGACCCGGCACTGCGCACCAGCGACGGCGTGCAGTACGACCGCGAGCGCGCTCGCGGCTTCGAGATCGCGCTGGACGGCTTCCTGCGCAAGTGCGCGCAGGTCGGGCCGAAGTGCTCCTTCAGCGCGGGTACGCCGCGGGAGAAGTTCGACGAGATCCGCGGCTACCTGCGCCAGCAGCCGATCAAGCTGCCGGACGGGAGCAGCTACGACATCAACGCGTTCACCAGCACGGTGGCCGGGGTGCTGTACTCGCCGACGTCGTTCCCGCCGCTGGCCGACGACCTGCAGGCGCTGTACAACATCGTCCACCCGCCCGCGGCGCAGACGCAGGCGGCCCAGGCCGTGGAGCTGAAGGTGCTGCGGTCGGGAGCGAACGGGCGCGCGGACGCGAACCCGGACAGCCCCTACACCGGTGACGACTCCTACTTCGCCGTGAACTGCTCCGACAAGAAGATCACGATCAAGCAGGAGAAGGTTCCGGAGATCGCCGCGAAGTGGGAGAAGGAATCGCCCACTTTCGGTCGCTACCAGGCGTTCTCGGATATCGCAGGCTGCCCCGTGTGGCCGGCGAAGAAGCCGGACGTCTACCGCGGCCCGTGGCAGGCCAAGACCGACACCCCGGTGCTGGTCATCGGCAACTACTACGACCCGGCGACCCAGTACCTGTTCTCGAAGCGGATGGCCGACCAGCTGGGCAACGCCCGCCTGCTCTCGGTCGACGCCTTCGGGCACTGCATCCTCGGCGACTCGCTCGGGGTGGACAAGGTGACGGCCGACTACCTGATCGATCTGAAGGTGCCTGCCAACGGCCAGGTCTTCCAGCCGAACGTCCAGCCGTTCGAAACCGCCTGATCCAGGGCCGATGAACACGAAGGCCACCGCCCACGGCGGTGGCCTTCGTGGCGTTCGGGACCGGTCCCGAACGCCCGGCCCTAGTGTTCCGGGCGGGGAGGGCCGGATCGGCCGGACGAACTGCTCGTCCAGGAGATCCGGGTGGGTAACCAGGGCACCGGCTTCGGCTTGGTCGCGGCCGCCGGTGCGCCTGGCTCACCCATCTCCCGGCATGCTGGACGGATGGATGCCGTCCGTATCGCTCGCGAAGTGGTCGAGACTCGTTTCCCTGCGGCGAGGGCCGCGATCCTCGGCGGAAGCGCGAACACCGGAAGGCGCACCGCGAGTTCGGATCTCGACGTCGTCGTGTTCCTCGACGGACCGCCCGCGCCGTACCGCGAAACGACCGAACTGGACGGCGTCCCGGTCGAACTGTTCTGCCATACCGCCGAGTCGTACGAGGGCTTCGCCGATCGGGAGACGGCGGACCGCCGCTCGCCTTTGCTGCACATGTGCGGCGAAGGCGTCGTTCTCCTCGACCGCGACGGTTTCGGACGTAGGACGCGGGCGGACGCCGGGCGCGCCTGCGCGCCGGGCCTCCGCCGTTGTCCGCGGCAGACCTGGAGGACCGCCGTTACCTGCTCACCGATCTCCTGGACGATCTCGACGGGGCCGGCGATCCCGATGAGCTGGTCTTCATCGCCGATCGGCTGCTGATCGCGGTCGCCGAGCTGGTCCTCCTGACAGGTGGCCGGTGGCGATCCCACGGCAAGTGGCTCCTGCGACGGCTCAGAGAGGCCGATCCGGAGATCTGCCGGGAACTCCTGCTCGGCTACCGCCAGGTCGTGTGCGCGGGGGATCCGGCTCCACTGTGGCGGGTCGCCGCCGGTGTTCTCGACGGTGTGGGAGGCCGTCTTCTGGTGGGCTACCGGCGAGACGCTCCGGCCGGCTTCAGACGTTGACGCTCGCGTAGGCGTCGAGACCGTAATTCGCCGCGTACGCGTTCTCGACCCCGACCAGAAGGTCGACGACCTCGAAGTACCGGTCCCAGAAGGGCGTCTCGCGCAGCGCCTCGATGAGCAGCTGGTACGAGTGATGGTCGTCGGCCTCCCACACCCACACGTCGGTCACTCTCGCGGAGTAGAACTCCGTGTCGAAGAACCGGGACCGGACACCCTTCACCTTGCTCTCGATCACTGGGAGGATTTCGGTCTTGAAGGCCTTCACGCGCTGTTCGACGGTGAGGCCGAGCCATTCCGGCGTAATCTTCACCAACATGAAAGCGGTCACTTCGGACATGACGATTCCTTTCGGTCAGCTACTTGGTTTCGCGGGAAAGTCGTGATTGGAGGACGACGAGCGCCCCGAGGACGAGCACGCTCACACCGATCACCCGCAGCGCCGTGCTCGCGGCGGTGACGAACGCGGAGATCACTTCGGGAGATCGCCCGGGCACGGCCGACAGCGCCTGTGCCACGGTGTGCGGATCGTGGTCCGCGCGGATGTCGGACGGCAGCGCGGTGACGAACCGTCCGGTGAGGACGGTGCCGATGACCGCGACCCCGAGCGCACTGCCGAATTCTCGGGTGGTGGCTTGCAGTCCGGCGCCCACACCGGCCTGCGACGGCGGCAGCGAACCGGAGATGGCGGCGGACAGGGTCGGAAGGGCCAGCGTGACACCGATGCCGGTCACCGCCAACCAGGCGGCGTAGACCGGGTACAGCGTCGAAGTGTCACTTGTGGACAGTCCGACCAGGCCGCCGCCACAGAAGACGAACGCGATGGCGATGACAGCGTCGACTCCGTAGCGCTGGACGAGCTTGCCCACGTGCCGCGCGCCGAGGACGACCGGGACGGTCAGCGGGATGATCCCGAGCCCGGTCCGCAGCACATCGAAACCCCTGCCGTACTGGAGGAAGGACGCGTTGACGTAGAACAGCGCGAACATCCCGAAGAAGATCGCGGTCATGCCGAGGCAGGCGCTTCGCAACGCGGGTACGCGGAACAGCCGGGGGTCGAGCAGCGGGTGCTCGGCCTTCAGTTCCACGAACGTCCACAGCGCGAAAAGCACGACCGCACCGGCGAATCCGGCCAGGACGATCGGGCTGCCCCAACCCGCTTCAGGCCCCTCGACGATGCCCAGCAGCAACGCGACGGACGCGCCGACCAGCAGGACGGCGCCGAGCGGACTGAGCGGGCGGTCGTGCCTTGGTGACACCGGCGCGATCCGGGCGACGAGCACGACGAGCGTCAGCGAGACCGGGACGGCGGCCGCGAACAGCCAGCGCCACGATCCGCCCGCCAGTACCGCGCCGCCGCCCACATTGCCCACCACGCCACCGATGCCCGTCATGGAAGCCCAGGTCGCGATGGTGACGCCCTTGCGTTCGGCGGGGACGGCGTGCAGCAGCACGGCGAGCGTGTTGGGCAGCACCGCGGCGGCCCCGATCCCCGTGATCGCCCGGCCCGCGAGCAGGAGGGGCACGCTCGGCGCGAGCGCCGAGAGCAGCGCGCCGAGCGCGAACAGTGCCAGACCGGCGAGCAGGACGCCTTTGCGGCCGAAGCGGTCGCCCGCCGCTCCGCCGGGGATCACGAGACAGGCGAAGAAAACGACGTAGGTGTCGACGATCCAGATCAGTGCCGACGCGGACGGATGGAGGTCGCTCGCGGCCAGCATCGGGACGGCGAGGTTGATCGCGGCGACCATGCCGACCATGAGCACGACACAGCCGCACATGACGGCCAGCAGGCCGCGCCGGTTCGTCGCGGCTTCGGGGACGTCGCGGATTCGAAGTCGGAGTGGCATGCCCACGACGCTATGGGCCTGCCGGCTCTTCGTGCCACGCAACTTTGGCAAGCCACAGTTGCGTACGATGCAACCATGGCCGACCAGCTGGACCTCAACCTTTTGCGCGTGTTCGACGCGTTGCTGCGGGAAGGCAGCGTGACAGCGGCGGCCGAACGGCTGCATCTGTCGATCCCGGCGGCGAGCCGGGCGCTGGGCCGGCTGCGGCGGGCCATGGGCGACCCGATCCTGGTGCGCGCCGGCCGCGGGATGGTGCCGACGCCGTTCGCGCTCCGGACGGCCCCGCGGGTGCGATCCCTGCTCGACGAGGCGTCGGCCCTCATCAGCGCCGACCGCGAGCTGGCGATCGGAGACCTCGAACGCACCTTCACCATCCGCATCAACGACGGTGTCGCCGCGACCTTGGTGACGGCCGCCGCCGAGGCGACCGCCGCGGTCGCGCCGGGTGTCGTCCTGCGTTTCGTCGCCGAAGGCAGCGAAAGCGCCGAAGCGCTGCGAGACGGTTCGGTGGATCTCGACATCGGCGCGGGCGACATCACCGCGCCCGACATCCGTTCGACGCGGCTGTACCACGAACGCGTGGTCGCGATCGTCAGGGCGGACGGGCCGCTCGGCGGCGTGCGCCGCCCGACGCTGGCGCAGCTCTGCCGGTATCCGCACGTGTCCGCTTCACGGCGCGGCCGGGGCAGGGGACCGCTCGACGACGTGCTCGAGGCGGCCGGTCTCCAGCGCCGGGTCGCGGCGGTCGTCCCCACCTCCGCCGTCGCCGCGTTCCTGGTCTCGTCGAGCGACTACATCGGGCTCGCGCCGCAGCGGCTCGCCGAGCAGTACGGCCGGTCGCTCGGCATCCGCTGGTTCCCGATCCCCGCGGATCTCCCGCCCATCGAGGTCTGCCAGCTCTGGCACGCGCGGCTCGACGCCGACCCGGCCCAGCGCTGGCTACGTGACACGATCCACGCCGCGCTCGGAGCGTCCGGTGGTAAAGTCCCGAAGGTTGATCAACACCGATCGAGTACGAAAGCGAGGTGAGCGGCACATGCCGGAAGACAGTCCTGGACCGGCCGGACGTGGTCGCCGTTCACCCGTGTGCGCGGTGCGCTGACCTTCTCCGGCCTCCTTTCCCTGTCTGGCTTTGTGTACGCACGCCAGAAAAGAGCCGGAATCATGAACACCTTCGAAATGCTGCTCAGGGTCGGCACCGGCGTCGGCCTCGGCGCCGTCATCGGCATCGAGCGCCAGTACCGCGCCCGGATGGCCGGACTCCGCACCAACGCCCTCGTCGCCGTCGGAGCGACCCTCTTCGTGCTGCTGTCCGCCCACGGTTTCGGCGGGCTGAACACCAGCGGTGACGCGGACCCGACGCGCGTCGCAGCCCAGATCGTCTCCGGTATCGGTTTCCTCGGCGCCGGGGTGATCCTGCGGGACGGGCTGAACGTGCGCGGGCTCAACACCGCGGCCACGCTGTGGTGCTCGGCGGCCGTCGGATCCCTTGCGGGAGCGGGACTTTACGTCGTCGCGCTCGCCGGGACCGTGGTGATCGTCGGGGTCAACGTGCTGCTGCGCCCGCTCGGCCGCGTCGTCGACCGCCGTCCGGAGCACCGGGAAGACGACCTCGTGAGTGGTAATGACGGTTAGCGCGAAGGGCTCCTTCCCAAGTACATGAAGGCCCCCTTTACTGCGCTAAGCGCAATGAAGGGGTCCTTCATGGCATGGTGGCGTGCTCGTCAGCCGGGCTGAAGGGCTTTCGCTGCATCTGATGCGGTGATGGGCCCCTTCGTGTCTTGCTGGGGCGCCGGAGCGTCGCCACCTTCGTCTTATGGGGCGGGGGAACCCGCCGTGTCGCCGTGTCTCGGCCCCTGCAGTCGGGCGGTTTCGCGTGACTGCAGGGACGACACGCGATCAGACGGACGACACGCGTGTCCAGGCGGACGACTCGTGGCGGACGCGACGCCACTTACGAGCAGGCCAGGAAGTCCAGCAGTATCCGGGAGAACTCGGCGGGTTTCTCCAGATTGATCATGTGCGCGACCCCGGGGACGACCAGTTTCCGGGCGTCGCGTGCTTCGCTTTCGATCTGGTCGGCGATGGCGGCGATATCCGTGGAATCCAGGTCTCCCACCAAGGTCAGCGTGCGCGGGGTCAGCTCGCCGGTACGTTCGATGGCGCGTAGCTCATCCATCTGCGTGAAGCCGGACAGACCGTGCCGGACGACCGTCTGCGTGTACATCTCTCGGCACAGGCTCCGGACCCGCAGATCGACGTCCGCGGGCGCGCGCTTCGGCCCGTCCACCCACATGCGCAGGATGCACTCGATGGCGGCGGGAAGATCACCCCGGGCGCCCGCCCCTTCGAGCTTCTTGGTCTGTTCCAGGACGAAAGGATCCTTCGGCACCATCGCGCTGAGCCCGGTGGCGACCAGGACGAGATTTTCGACGAGATCCGGGTAGGTCAGCGCGAAATCGGCCGCGATCCGCCCGCCGCCGGACAACCCGACCAGCGAAGCGCGGGGGAGTCCCAACGCGGTCATCAGCTCGCGGAGATCCTCGTAGTGCTTGAATCGCGCTGCCGGCGTCGAGGAATCGCCGTGCCCGCGCGCGTCGTACCGGATGGCGGTGTGGTGACGTGCGAGCGCCGTCATCTCCGTGTCCCACATCCGGGAGTCGAGTATCCCGCCGTGCAGCAGGATCACCGGATCGCCTTCACCTCTGACCTCGTACGCCAATTCGCCGTTCTCGACCTGAACTCTCCCCGTGGTCATACGGCCACGCTACCGAAGAACACGAAGGGCCCCTTTCCCCAAAGTGCGGGGAAAGGGGCCCTTCGTGTGCCGTGCTTACGCCTGGGTCATCTTCCGCAGGACGTACTGCAGGATGCCGCCGTTGCGGTAGTAGTCCGCCTCACCCGGGGTGTCGATGCGGACGTCCGCATCGAACTCCACCTTGGTGCCGTCGGTCTTCGTCGCGGTGACGTGGACCGTGCGCGGGGTCTCGCCGTCGTTCAGCTTCGTGATACCCGAGATGTCGAAAGTCTCGGTGCCGTCGAGGCCGAGCGACGAGGCCGACTCGCCCGCCGGGAACTGCAGCGGGATGACACCCATGCCGATCAGGTTCGACCGGTGGATGCGCTCGAACGACTCGGTGATCACCGCGCGCACACCCAGCAGGCGCGTGCCCTTGGCCGCCCAGTCACGGGACGATCCGGAGCCGTACTCCTTGCCGCCCAGGACGACCAGCGGGATGTCCTGCGCCGCGTAGTTCTGCGCCGCGTCGTAGATGAACGCCTGCGGGGCGTCGTCCTGGGTGAAGTCGCGGGTGTAGCCGCCCTGCACGTCGTCCAGCAGCTGGTTGCGCAGCCGGATGTTCGCGAAGGTGCCGCGGATCATGACCTCGTGGTTACCGCGACGCGAGCCGTAGGAGTTGAAGTCCTTCTTCTCCACGCCGTGCTCGGTCAGGTACTGCGCGGCCGGGGTGCCCGGCTTGATCGCGCCGGCGGGGGAGATGTGGTCGGTGGTGACCGAGTCGCCCAGCTTCGCCAGCACGCGCGCGCCGGAGATGTCGGTGACCGGGGCGGGCTCCGCCTGCATGCCCTCGAAGTACGGGGGCTTCCGGACGTAGGTGGACTCCGCGTCCCAGTCGAAGGTCTTGCCCTCGGGGGTGGGCAGCGACTTCCACCGCTCGCCACCGTCGAAGACGTCGGCGTAGTCCTTGGTGAACATCTCCTGCGTGATCGCGTAGTCGATGGTCTCCTGGATCTCCTTGGCCGACGGCCAGATGTCCTTCAGGAAGACGTCGTTGCCGTCGGTGTCCTGGCCGAGCGGCTGGTTCTCGAAGTCGAAGTCCATCGTGCCGGCGAGCGCGTACGCGATGACCAGCGGCGGCGACGCGAGGTAGTTCATCTTCACGTCGGGGTTGATGCGGCCTTCGAAGTTCCGGTTGCCCGAGAGCACCGAAACCGCCGTGAGGTCGTTCTCCTGGATCGCCGCGGAGATCTCGTCCGAGAGCGGACCGGAGTTGCCGATGCAGGTGGTGCAGCCGTAGCCGACCAGGTGGTAGCCCAGCTTCTCCAGGTACGGCCAGAGGCCGGCCTTGTCGTAGTAGTCGGTGACGACCTGCGAACCCGGCGCCATCGAGGTCTTGACCCACGGCTTGACCGCGAGGCCCTTGTCGACCGCGTTCCGGGCGAGCAGCGCCGCGCCGAGCATGACCGACGGGTTGGAGGTGTTGGTGCAGGAGGTGATCGAGGCGATCACCACGGCGCCGTGGTCGAGGATGAACTCACCGCGGTCGGGGCTGCTGACCTTGATCGGGTTGGTCGGCCGGCCGCTGTGGCCGTTCGCCGCCGACTGGATGTCGACCGCGCCCTCGTCCTTGAACGAAAGGGCGGCCGGGTCGCTGGCCGGGAAGGACTCCTCGACGGCTTCGTCCACGTTGGTGTGCGGGACCTCTTCGCCGCCGACGTAGTCGTGGATCGACTTGCGGAAGGAGTTCTTCGCGTCGGTGAGCTCGATACGGTCCTGCGGGCGCTTCGGGCCGGCGATCGACGGCACGACCGTCGACAGGTCCAGCTCGATGTACTCGGAGTACTCCGGCTCGTGCGACGGGTCGTGCCAGAGGCCCTGCTCCTTGGCGTAGGCCTCGACGAGCGCGACCTGCTCCTCGGAGCGGCCGGTGAGCTTCAGGTAGCGGACGGTCTCCTCGTCGATCGGGAAGATCGCCGCGGTGGAGCCGAACTCCGGGCTCATGTTGCCGATGGTGGCGCGGTTGGCCAGCGGCACCGCGCCGACGCTCTCGCCGTAGAACTCGACGAACTTGCTGACCACACCGTGCTTGCGCAGCATCTCGGTGATAGTGAGCACGACGTCGGTCGCGGTCACGCCGGTCGGGATCTCGCCGGTGAGCTTGAAGCCCACGACGCGCGGGATGAGCATGGAGACCGGCTGGCCCAGCATGGCCGCCTCGGCCTCGATGCCGCCGACGCCCCAGCCCAGCACGCCGAGGCCGTTGACCATGGTGGTGTGCGAGTCGGTGCCGACGCAGGAGTCCGGGTACGCCTGGCCGTTGCGGGCCATGACCGTGCGCGCGAGGTGCTCGATGTTGACCTGGTGCACGATGCCGGTGCCCGGCGGGACGACCTTGAACTCGTCGAAGGCGCCCTGGCCCCAGCGCAGGAACTGGTAGCGCTCGCGGTTGCGCTCGTACTCGATCTCGACGTTGCGCTCGAAGGCGTCGGCGCGGCCGAAGACGTCGATGATGACGGAGTGGTCGATGACCAGCTCGGCGGGGGCGAGCGGGTTGACCTTGTCCGGGTCGCCGCCGAGGTCGGTGACGGCCTCGCGCATGGTGGCGAGGTCGACGACACAGGGGACACCGGTGAAGTCCTGCATGATCACGCGGGCGGGCGTGAACTGGATCTCGATCGACGGGTCGGCCTTGGCGTCCCAGTTGCCGAGGGCGCGGATGTGGTCGGCGGTGATGTTCGCGCCGTCCTCGGTCCGCAGCAGGTTCTCGAGCAGGATCTTCAGGCTGTAGGGAAGGCGCTGGGAGCCCTCGACCTTGTTCAGGCGGAACACCTCGTACGAGGCGTCGCCCACCTTCAGCGTGTCTTTGGCGCCGAAGCTGTCCTTGCTGGCGGGTGCGGTCACTTCTAACTCCAGTGGCGGGTCAGTTCGGTGAGTTCTCCAGGCCGTTCGGGTCGGCCGGGAGCGAGTCTTGCGCACCCCCACCGTAGGTCCGGACGCGGGATGGCACACCTCGTTCGTCTCTTCAAACAGTACGCCCGTCCTTTTTACCTGGCAAGCCGACACGCGGGTCACGAAGGTCTCATCGACCTGCGGCCGTTCGAGTGACGAAGCGTTCGTCTGTTCGTCCCCCGTTGAGGGGAAATGGTGCCTACGGTGTGTAAGTTCCTGGTGGTGCTTCTGGTAATGCTGTGACGGCAGTGGCACAGTGAGGTCGTTGTTCAAGATCGGGAGGTGGGTGGATCGTGCGTGGTGAAACCGGGTCTGGGGCCGGTGTCCGCCGTGGCGCGACCATCGGCGCGCTGGGCATCGCCCTGTTGCTCGGGGTGACGGGTACCGCCATCGCGGTACCGCCGCCCCCGCCGAACCCCAGCGATTCCGAGATCAACTCCAGCAAGGCCGAGGCCAACGCCAAGGCGGGTGACGTCGGCAGGCTCACGAACCAGCTGGCCCAGGCCGAGTCGAAGCTCGCGCAGCTGAACGACGACGTCCAGCTGAAGATGGAAGAGGCCAACAAGGCGAGGGTCGACGCGGAGACCGCGCAGGACGAAGCCGCGCAGGCCGATCGCGACGCGAAGGCCGCGCGCACGGAATCCGACGCCGCGCAGGCCGCCATCGACAAGGCCCGCGCCGACCTCGACCGGTTCGCCGCCGCCAGCTTCCAGCAGGGCAGCAAGATCGGCTCGGTTTCGGCCTACCTGACGGCCAACAGCCCGAAGGAGCTGCTCGGCCGCGCCCAGATGCTCGACGCGGTCGGCGGCAGCAGGCTCAACGCGCTCGACACGATGAAGCGCGCGCAGACGGACAAGTCCAACAAGGACGCGACCGCGCGCAAGAAGCTGGAGATCGCGCAGGAGCGCAAGCGCGCTGCCGACGCGGCCAAGCACGAGGCCGACAACGCCCAAAGCGCCGCGCAGCACGCGCAGGACACCCAGGCCGCGCAGAACCAGAAGCTCGAAGCCGATCGCGCGAGCGTCGAGAAACAGCTCTTCGAAGCGCAGCAGAAGGTCAGCGGCCTGCAGGGGCAGCGCCAGCGTTACGAGGACTGGAAGGCGCAGAAGGCTCGCGAGGACGAGGAACGTGCCCGTCAGGCCGCTCTCGCCGCGTCGAGGCCCAGCCCCAGTCAGGGCGGCGGTGGCCGTCCGACCGGCAGGCCCGTCCAGTCCGCTCCCGCCGGGGCGAGCGTCGAAGCCGTCGTCCGGCGGGCTTTGTCGCAGCTCGGAGTGGTGTACGCCTGGGGCGGTGGCAACACGTCCGGGCCGACGCGCGGTATCCGCGACGGTGGCACGGCGGACCGTTACGGCGACTACAACAAGATCGGCTTCGACTGCTCGGGCCTGATGATCTACGCGTTCGCCGGGGTGAAGTCGCTCCCGCACTACAGCGGCTACCAGTACAACGCCGGGCGAAAGGTGCCGCTGTCCCAGATGCGCCGCGGCGACATGCTCTTCTGGGGCGGCAGCGCGCGGGGCATCCACCACGTCGCGATGTACCTCGGCAACGGGCAGATGGTCGAGGCGCCGCAGTCCGGTCTGCGGGTCCGCATCGCGCCGGTGCGCTACGGCGGCATCATGCCGTACGCGACCCGCTTGATCGGCTAGTCATGACGTACGCGGGCATCGTGCTGGCGGGCGGCGCCGCGCGTCGCCTGTCCGGTGTGGACAAACCCGCGCTCCCCGTCGGCGGGAAGCCCTTGCTGGCCAGGGCTTTGGCCGCGCTCGCGGACGCCGACCCGGTGATCGTCGTCGGCCCGGAACGGCCCGGATTCGGCGACGTCGTCTGGACCCGGGAGTCTTCGCCGGGAACGGGGCCGGTGGCCGCGCTGGCCGCCGGTCTCGCGTTGGTGCGCACCGAGCTCGTCGTGGTGCTGGCCGGTGATCTCGCGGGCATCCGGAAGTCCACTGTGGACAGGCTGCTGGCCGGTCTCGGGACCGCCGCGGGCGCGGTGCTGGTCGACGCCTCGGGGGAGCGGCAATGGCTGCTCGGCGCCTGGCGTGCGGAGGCACTGCGCGAGGCTCTGCCGGAGACGGTGGAGAACGCGTCGCTGCGGCGGACGCTGGGCGGGCTGGAGATCGTCGAGGTGCCGGGGGAACCGGGCGAGAGCGACGACATCGACACGCCCGAGGATCTGGACCGCCTCTCTTAGAGCTTCACAGCCGTCATACCGCTGATCGGGTTGGCTACCGTCACGAACGGCTGTGTCACCGACCACTACGGTCACATCCGGACGCATGTACGCAAGCGGGGAACACAGGAGGCACAGTGACCGAGCCCGGCTACGCCGACGGCGCGCAGCAGCAGCCCGGAACGCCGGCGCGGGACGCCCAGTTGCTTGAGCGGACCGTGTTCGAGGTCAAGCGGATCATCGTCGGCCAGGACAGGCTGGTCGAGCGGATGCTGGTCGGCCTGCTGGCGAGGGGGCACCTCCTGCTCGAAGGCGTTCCCGGTGTCGCGAAGACGCTCGCCGTCGAGACCTTCGCGCGCGTGGTCGGCGGTTCGTTCTCGCGGGTTCAGTTCACCCCGGACCTCGTTCCCGCCGACATCCTCGGCACCCGGATCTACCGCCAGGGCGCCGAGCGGTTCGACGTCGAACTCGGCCCGGTGGTGGCGAACTTCGTGCTCGCCGACGAGATCAACCGCGCGCCGGCGAAGGTGCAGTCGGCGATGCTCGAGGTGATGGCCGAGCGGCACGTGTCGATCGGCGGCCAGACCTTCCCGATGCCCGACCCGTTCCTCGTGCTCGCCACGCAGAACCCGATCGAGAACGAGGGTGTGTACCCGCTGCCCGAGGCGCAGCGTGACCGCTTCCTCTTCAAGATCGTCGTCGAATACCCGACGGCGGAGGAGGAGCGGGAGATCATCTATCGCATGGGCGTCACCCCGCCCACCCCGCAAGAGGTGCTGACCCCGGCCGAACTGGTGCGGCTGCAGAACGTCGCTTCGCAGGTCTTCGTGCACCACGCGCTGGTCGACTACGTCGTCCGCCTCGTGCTCACCACCCGTACGCCGAACGACCACGGTCTCGCCGACGTCGCGGGCTGGGTGTCCTACGGCGCCTCGCCGCGCGCCAGCCTCGGCATCATCGCCGCGGCCCGTGCGCTGGCACTGGTCCGCGGCCGGGACTACGTGCTGCCGCAGGACGTAGTCGACGTCGTTCCGGACGTGCTGCGGCACCGGCTCGTGCTGTCCTACGACGCGCTCGCCGACGGCGTGCCCATCGACCACATCATCACGCGGGTGCTGCAGACCGTGCCGTTGCCGCAGGTCTCGGCCCGTCCGCAGGGCGGCGCCGGGCAGGGCGGCCCGGTCCCGGCCGGCGCACCGGTCAGGTAGGGAAGCGTGAAGAACGAGAAGGGCGAACGTCCTTCCTGGGCTCCGCCGGTACTCCGCGGGGAGCGGATGGAGGCGGGCCTGCGCACGCTCGAACTCGACGTGCGCCGCCGTCTCGACGGCCTGCTGCAGGGGAACCATCTCGGCCTGGTGCCGGGGCCCGGTTCGGAACCGGGGGAGGCCCGGCCTTACCAGCCCGGTGACGACGTCCGCCGGATGGACTGGGCGGTCACCGCGCGGACGACGAGCCCGCATATCCGGGAGACCGTCGCCGACCGTGAACTGGAGACGTGGCTGGTGGCGGACGTGTCCGCGAGCCTCGACTTCGGCACCGCGCTGTGCGAGAAGCGCGACCTGGTCGTCTGCGCGACGGCCGCGGTCGCGCATCTCACCGGCGGTGGCGGCAACCGGATCGGCGCGCTCGTCTCCAACGGGGCCGGCAGCATCACGCGGATCCCAGCGCGCGGCGGGCTCCCGCACGCGCGGGGACTAGTCCGCAAGATCGCCGAAACCCCGCGTGCCGAAGAAGGTGTCCGCGGGGATCTCGCCGCGGCGCTGGAGAAGCTGCGGCGCCCGCCCCGCCGTCGCGGCCTCGCCGTCGTGATCTCCGACTTCCTCGGCGACACCGAATGGCAGCGGCCGCTGCGTGCGCTCGGCGGGCACCACGATCTCATCGCCATCGAAGTCCTCGACCCGCGCGACATCGACCTGCCCGACGTGGGCACCGTCGTGCTGGCCGACCCGGAGACAGGGAAACAGCGCGAAGTGCACGCTTCGGCCTTGCTGCGCAAGGAATTCGGCGCCGCGGCGCACGCTCACCGGCAGGAGGTCGCGGCCGCGCTGCGCCGCGCCGGTGCCGCGCATCTCGTGCTGCGCACCGATTCGGACTGGATCGCGGACATGGTCCGGTTCGTGGTGGCCCGCAAGCGCCGCTGGTCCGGAGGTGTCGCGTGAGCCTCACCGGATTCGCCTCGCCGTGGTGGTTCCTGCTGCTGCTGGTGGTCGCCGCAGTGGCCGTGGGCTACGTGCTTTCCCAGCGCGCGCGGCGCAAGCGCACCATGCGGTTCGCCAACCTGGAACTGCTGGAGAAGGTCGCGCCGAAGAGCCAGGGATGGGTGCGGCACGTCCCCGCCATCCTGATCGTGCTTTCGCTGCTGGTGCTCACCGTCGCGCTCGCCGGGCCGACGGCCGAGCAGAAGGTGCCCCGCAACCGGGCCACCGTGATGCTGGTGATCGACACCTCGCTGTCGATGGAGGCGACCGACGTCGCCCCGACCCGGCTGAAGGCGGCCCAGGAGTCGGCGCGTTCGTTCGCGCAGAACATGACCCCTGGGGTGAACCTCGGGCTGATCTCCTTCGCGGGGACGGCGACCGTGCTGGTCGCGCCGACCACCGACCGCGGCGGCGTCGTGAAGGCGATCGACAACCTCAAACTGGCGCAGTCGACAGCCACCGGTGAAGGGATTTTCGCCGCGCTGCAGTCGATCGAGAGCTTCTCGGCGATCGTGGGCGGCGCGGAAGGCCCGCCGCCCGCCCGGATCGTCCTGATGAGTGACGGGAAGCAGACCGTTCCGGACGACCTGTACGCCCCGCGTGGCGGCTACACGGCGGCGCAGGCGGCGAAGCAGGCCCAGGTGCCGATCTCGTCGATCGCGTTCGGGACCACGCACGGCTCGGTCGACATCGACGGCAAACCGCAGGAAGTCAAGGTCGACGTCGAGTCGTTGGAGGAGATCGCGCGGCTTTCGGGTGGCGACTTCTACAAGGCGGCCAGCGCCGAAGAGCTGAAACGCGTGTACGACGACCTCGGTGAGCAGATCGGGTACGAGCTCAAGGACGCGGACGCGAGCCGTCCTTGGGTGATTCTCGGGACTTTGGTGTTGATGATCGGTGCCGCAGCTTCGCTGTTCTTGGGGCAGAGACTGCCGTAGCGGCCTTGCCGGGAGTGGCGGCTTTCGCAACGCGGGCTCGGGCGATCCGGACGTGACCCGACAGCTTCCGGGTCCTTCCCGCGTCGACGTCGCGAAAGCCACTTTCGCGACGTCTGATGTCCCGAAAGTGGCTTTCGCGACACCTGTGACGCCCTGTGGCGGGAGCTACGGAGTCGCGAAGCCGTTCTGCCGCCAGGCCTCGTAGACGCTGATGGCCGCGGTGTTCGACAGGTTCAGCGACCGGCTCGACGGCAGCATCGGCAGCCGCACCCGGTCGGTCACCTGTGGGGACTCCTGGATCTCGGCGGGCAGCCCCGCCGACTCCGGCCCGAACATCAGGACGTCCCCGGGTTCGTACGCGACGTCGGTGTGCAGCCGCGTCGCCGAAGCGCTGAACGCGTAGACCCGGGCGGGCAGCAGCGCCGCCCAAGCCGCGTCGAGGTCCGCGTGCACGTGGACGCGCGCGAGGTCGTGGTAGTCGAGCCCGGCTCGCCGTAACTGCTTGTCCTCCAGCGTGAAACCGAGCGGCTCCACCAGGTGGAGTTCGCAGCCGGTGTTCGCGGTCAAGCGGATCGCGTTACCCGTGTTGGGCGGGATTTCCGGGCGGTAGAACAGGATGCGGAACACGAGGGTTGATCGTCTTTCGTTCACGGGCGCTTCGCCTGAGCGCGGCCGGGCGGCCATCAAGCCGGACGAGCATGAGGCCCGCCCGTGACCATCCCACCACAGGAGGGCTTCATGCCTTCGCTCCCTCACCCCCTGTCGCGGCGTCGCTTCCTCGGATATGGCTCCGCCGGCGCGGCCGCAGTCCTGCTGGGGACCGGTGCCTGGAACGCCGCCGGCGCGATGCCGCTCGCCAGCGGTGCCGGTAACCCGTTCACCCTCGGTGTCGCGTCGGGCGACCCGTTGCCCGGCGGTGTCGTGCTCTGGACCAGGCTCGCGCCGAAGCCGTACGAGGCCGACGGCTTCGGCGGGATGCCGCGGACGCCGGTCCGGGTCGAGTACGAAGTGTCGCTCGACGAGCGTTTCCGCGCCGTCGTCCGCCGCGGATCCGTGGTCGCCACGCCCGAACTCGGTCACTCCGTGCACCCGGAGGTCCATGGCCTCGCGCCGGACCACGAGTACTTCTACCGCTTCCGCACGGGCGGTGAGATCTCGCCGGTCGGGCGCACCCGCACGGCGCCGGTCGCGTGGTCGTCGCCGCGCGAGCTGAACTTCGCGTTCGCGTCCTGCCAGAGCTGGGAAGCCGGCCACTTCACGGCGTACGACCACATGGCGGCGGAGGATCTCGACCTGGTCGTGCACCTGGGCGACTACCTCTACGAAAGCGGTGTCACGGGTGTCGGCCGCGGCACGCCGGTGGGCCCGCAGTTCAAGGGTGAGACCTTCGACCTGGCCCGCTACCGGCTCCAGTACGCGCTCTACAAGTCCGAAGCGCCGCTGATGGCCGCGCACGCCGCCTTCCCGTGGATCCACGTCAACGACGACCACGAGGTGGAGAACAACTGGGCCGGCGACATCTCGCAGATCGACAAGGAACCGGACCAGGACCGCGCGGTGTTCCGGCAGCGGCGGGCCGAGGCGTTCCAGGCGATGTACGAGCACCTGCCGTACCGCATCGCCCAGCTGCCGAAGGGGCCGGACGCGCGTCTCCACCGGCGGCTGAGCTACGGCACGCTGGCCGACTTCACCATGCTCGACACCCGCCAGTACCGCGACGACCAGCCGTGCGGTGACGGCCAGTCGGCGAACTGCACGGAACGGTTCGACGAGAACCGCACGCTGCTCGGCTCGGAGCAGCGGAACTGGCTGCTCGACGGCTTCTCCCGGTCGCGCGCGCGGTGGCAGATCCTCGGCAACCAGGCGCCCATGGGCCAGACCGACACCGACGCGGGCGAGGCGACGAACGTCCACCTCGACCCGTGGGACGGCTACGTCGCCGACCGCGACCGCGTGCTCGCCGCGGCGCAGGACCGCGGGGTACGGAACCTGGTGGTCATCACCGGCGATCGGCACCAGAACTACGCCTGGGACCTCAAGCGCGACTTCACCGACCCCGATTCGCCCACGGTGGCGAGCGAGTTCGTCGGGACGTCGATCACCAGCGGTGGCAACGGCGCCGACATGACGCCGGCCGGTGAGAACCTGCTGAAGGCCAACCCTCACATGAAGTTCTTCAACAGCCAGCGCGGGTACGTCCGGGTCAACGTCAACCGGCAGCGCTGGCGGAGCGACTTCCGGGTGGTTCCGTTCGTCAACACCCCCGGCGCGCCGATCAGCACGCGCGCCAGCTACGTCGTCGAAGACCGGCGGCCCGGCGTTCAGTCCGGCTGAGCGGGCAGGAGGGCGGCGTACACCTCGCGCACCGACGCGGGTGGCGCCGCCTTCTTGAGCGTCTTCGGATCGACGAAGACGTACCGGGTCTTCACCTCGGTGCACAAGTCGCCGCCGCGGGTGATCTCGAAATCGATGATCAGCGAGGTCGTCCCGAGGTGGTCCAGGTACACGGCCACGACCAGTTCGTCGTCGTAGCGGCAGGGCGCGCGGTAGCGGAGGTTGGATTCGGCGACGACGACGTCGACACCGCGGGCCAGCGCCTCTTGGTGGGAGCCGAAGAGGGCTTTCTCCACTTCGAACATGGCCATGTCCACGTAGGCGAGGTAGTTGGCGTTGAACACGATGCCCTGCCCGTCGCATTCGTGGTAGCGCACGCGCAGCGGCATTTCGACGATCGGTTTCCGAGGCTCGGTCACGGTTCCAACCTACGTGAAGGGCTTCTTCCCTTGGTTCGAGGATGAGTGGGCGGCTCGTTCAGTGGTTCCGATGGCCTGGCGTCGAGCTCTTGTGTCGTGAAGGGCCCCTTTGAGACCTTCATCGTCTCAAAGGGGCCCTTCACGACATCCCCACGGACCGCGGCCACTCACGTGAGCGCCTGCCTGGAGTCCTTCACGCGCGTCCGGTCAGTCGATGAAATCGATGTTCGGGTGGCGAGGCGACTCGCCGTCGAACAGGTGCCGGTCCCGGCCTTTCAGGTGCAGATCGAAGAACGCGCCGATGTAGTCCCGTTGCGCGGCTACGGACCGACGCGGATCGATCGTGCCGATGACCGCCTCACGCTTCTCCGGCGCCACCCGCGAGCCGAGCTGCGGCACCACGACCTGCAGGTCGCTGTACGCCATATGCGTGCTTCCGCCGCGCAGCAGCAGATCTCGCTTCCAGCCCTGCTGATTGGCCCAGAAATCCGCCCAGCTGCGGTCGAAGTCGGGCTGTCGGTGCGTGTGCTCGAGTGGTTTGCCGTTCTCGTCGACACCCTCGGCGCCCATCAGCAGGAACGGCCGGTCGAGACCGCGTTTCGTGACCTCACCGGGCACGTACGCGCTGCCGGGCGGGTACCCGAACGCGGTCGCCATCGCGCCGTCGAGGTTGATCCCCGCGTCGACACGGCGGTCGTGGACCATCGTCTCGCCCGCGGTGAACCCGCCGTAGGAGTGACCGTAGGCGCCGACCTTGGACAGGTCGAGCGACCAGCCGAGCCCGCGGGGGAGCGGCCGGTTCTCCGCGTCCGGGTTCTGTCCGCGGGTGATCTTCGCCAGCTGGTCGAGGACGAACCGGCTGTCGGCGACCCGCGCGTCGAGCGCCTTCTTCATGAAGTCGGGCCCTTCGCCCGAGACGGCCGTTTCGAGCCGCCCGCCGGGGAACTCGACCGCGGCGCTCTCGTAGGTGTGCGAGAGCGAGACGACGACGTATCCGCGGCTCGCCAGGTCGTCGACGATCGCCGTGTACGTCTCCCTCGGCCCGCCGAAACCGGGGGAGAAGAGCGCCACCGGCTTCGGTGCGCCGTGCGCCGCGGGGACGCCGATCTCGGCCCGCCGCTTCGCCGACGCCCAGTCGATGGAGCCCGCGGGAAGACCGAGGTAGTCCTCGCTCGCCAGCACCTGGTCGATGACGGAGCTCATCCCGGGCGTGAACCACGGCGCGCGCGGTCCCTCGGCGAACCGGTCCGCCGGATAGGTGACGGTGACCATGAGTTCCCGGCGCCGCTCCGGTTTCCATGGATCGGGGCGGGAGGGGTCGACGAGGTGGAGGTCGGTCGTGCCGACCTCGTGGTGGCCGGTGAGGGCCGGTGCGGTGAGTTTGGCCTGGTCGGCCGCGACGGCGGGGGCCGCCGTGGCGAGCCCGCCCGCGAGCGCGAGGCCCGCGATCAGCGCCGAACCCCGCGCCACCCTGGTGCGTCTCGATGACACTGTCCCCACTGGACCCTGTCGCGACGACCGCATGAATTCGTCCACTGCGGGAGGTCCTTCCGGATCGGGGCGGCCCGACGGCCGCCTGTTTCCGACCATGGCAGCGCCCCGGTGCGACGCGCATCCCTCTGAAGATGGAGCCAGGGTCACCCGTGCAGGGCACGGTAGGCCGAGGCGGCACCGGGATGCAGCGGGACCTTGCCGGTGCCGATCAGCGTCCGGACGTCGAGGAACTGCGTCCCCACCGCGGCCGCCGGGACGAGATCGGCGGCGTGCCCGGCCAGAACCCGGGTCACCGCCGCGGCGACGTCGTCCGGCAGGGAAGGGGCCGCCAGCAGCAGGTTCGCCACGCCGATCGTCCGGAGCTCGCCCACTCCCTGGTAGGCCTGCGCCGGGACGTGGACCTGGTCGTACACCGGGCCGTAGCCGGTGCGCAGGGCGGGGAGGTGGGCGTCGAGCGGGAGAAGGGTGATCGGGGTGGTCCGGTTCAGTTCGGTGAGCGCGGGGGTCGGAATTCCGCCGGACCAGAGCAGCGCGTCGACCTCGTGCGCCGCCAGCGCGTTGATCGCTTCACCCAGAAGGAGGTTCTTCGCCTTCACCGGGACCCCGGCGCGGGCGAACAGGCGCGTGCTGAACACCGCGACGCCGGATCCGCTCGCGCCCATCGCCACCGGCCGCCCGGTCAGATCGGCGACCGAGCGCACCCCGCCGTCCACCCGGACCACGAGCTGGTGGTAGTTCTCGTAGACGCGGCCGATGGCCGAGAACGCGATCGGCACGGAGAACGGCTCCGCGCCGGCGAAGGCGGACTCGGCGACGTCACCGAGGACGAGTCCGAGATCGGCGCGGCCGTCCCGTAGCCGCCGCAGGTTCTCGACACTGGCTTCGGTGGCGACGGCGGTCGCCCGCAGCCGTGGTTCCGCCCGGTTCAGCTGCTGGGCGAGGAGTTCCGCGAAGGCGAGATAGAACCCGCCGCTCTCGCCCGCCGCGATGACGACCTCACGCTCCGGGCCCCGGTAGCCCGCGCTCGAACAGCCCGCGAGTGTCGCGAGCCCGGCGAGGAGCGCGGTGCGCCTGGTGACCGTCATGCCTTTTCCCTTGCCGCGAGAGGAAGTTCGACGCGGACCTCAAGCCCGTGTGGTTTCGCCTCACGCAATTCGAGTTTCCCGCCCCTGGCGAGCACGTGCTGGCTCGCGATCGCGAGGCCGAGGCCCGTGCCGCGTGGCGCGCCGTCGCCCCCGGCCCGCCAGAACCGTTCGGTCGCGCGTTCGCGGTCCTCTGTGGACAGTCCGGGGCCGTTGTCGGACACGAAGAGTGTGGCCGTCGTGTCTCCGATCTCGTAGCCGGTGGCGATCGTGGCGCCGCGTCCCGCGTAGTGCACCGCGTTGTCCAGCAGGACGTCCAGGACCTGGGCCAGTTCGCTTTCCTCACACCGCACCGGAACCGGCTCGTCGTGGCCTTCCGCCGCCGCGAGGGCGACTCCCGCGTCTTCGGCGGAAGGACGCCACGCGTCGACCCGTTCGGCCAGGACGGCCGGGAGATCGCAGGGCTCGTCGCCGGATTCACCGGCGGCGAGCCGGGTCGCGGTGCTTTCCGCGAGGGCCAGCGCGAGCAGGCCGTCGAGCAAGGACTCCAGCCGTTCGACCTCCGCGACCGTCGCGCGATAGGCACGCTGGCCGTCGCCGTCGACCTGCGCGGCCAGAGAATCCACGCGCAACCGCAGGGCGGCCATGGGATTCCGCAGCTGGTGCGACGCGTCCGCCACAAGCCGCCGTTGCTGTTCCGATGCCTCCACGACGGCGTCGGACATCCGGTTGAACGACGTCGCGAGGGAACGCAGCTCGCGGGGCCCGGCCCGGTCGGGAACCTGGGCGCGATGCCCTTCGGTCACCGCCTGCACGCCGGTTTCCAGTTCGTGCAACGGCCGCACCATCCAGCGCGCCAGGAGGACGGCGAGCAGCACGAACACCGCCGCGACCAGTACCGCGCCCGCGACGATCGCGGACCAGCGCGCGGCGACGTCGGCGGCCGCCGTGGTCACCGACGCGCGGAGCACCACCACACCGGCCACCCGGGTCCCGGTGCCCACCGGACGGGCGAAATGGACCGGATCGGCCGACCACGGGCTCAGCTGTTCGGGGCCTTTGGCGGGCTGGTTGCGCAGCGCGGCCTCGACGAGCGAGCGCACCACGGGTTCCGCCGCGGTCATCCCGCCGGTCTCCACCAGCGGGACCCCGCGCGCGTCGACCACCACGACGGCCTCGCCGTATAACGACGAATACCGCTCGGCGTCGACCGCCAGCGCGGTCGTGTCACCCGCGTCGACGGCCTGCTGGGCGAGGACGACGAAGCGGTCGACGTCGGCGTTGCGGGCGATCACCAGCTGCTGGGTCCGCTGCGCGGCGGTCGACCCGAACAGGGGGATCGCGAACGCGGCGACCACGGTCAGCGCGAGCGCGACGAGGACGACCAGCAGCCGGGTGCGCACCGGTCAGTCCCGGCCCAGCCGGTAGCCGAAACCCCGGATCGTGGTCAGCAATCCCGGCCTGTCGAGCTTCGCGCGCAACTGGGTCAGATGGACATCGAGCGAACGGGAGACGGCGAGATACGCGTCGCCCCAGACCTCGTCCATCAGCTGCTGGCGGCTCACCGCCGTGCCCGGCCGGGCGGCGAGCACGGCCAGCACGGCGAACTCCTTGGCGGTGAGCCCGACGTCGTTCCCGCCGACCAGCACACGCCGCGCGCCGAGGTCGATCTCGACGTCCTCGATCCGGACGACGCCGTCCTGCGGTGCGGCGGAGACGGCGGCACGGCGGACGACCGCGTCCATCCTCGCCAGCAGTTCGGCCAGGCGGATGGGCTTGGTCAGGTAGTCGTCGGCGCCGAGTCGCAGCCCGCGCACCACGGACCGTTCGTCCCCGCTCGCGGTGAGCACGAGCACCGGCACCGGCGACACCTGACGGACCTTCCTGAGCACGTCGAGCCCGTTCATGTCGGGCAGGTTAAGATCCAGCAGGATCACGTCGGCGGCGCGATGCCGGTGCAGGGCGTCGCTGCCGCGGATCGCGTGGGAGACGGTGTGGCCGCGCGTTTGCAGCGCTTCGGCGAGCGCGTCGGCGACACCGGCGTCGTCCTCGACGAGCAGCACCCGCACGGCCACACCTTCCCGCCTAGCCTTCGCGGCCGGACACGAGCTCGGGCTCGGGCTGCTTCTTCTTGTCCAGCTCCGAGGTCTTCGAGGTTTCCCGCATTGTGCCGTACACGATGAGCGACACCAGGACACAGCCCGCGACGTAGTAGAAGAACACCGATTCGTGGCCTGCCCCCTTCAGCGCCTGCGCGATGAGCTCGGCCGTGCCGCCGAAGATCGCCACGGTGAGCGCGTAGGGGAGGCCGACGCCGATCGCGCGGATCTTCGTCGGGAACAGCTCCGCCTTCACGATCGCGTTGATCGAGGTGTACCCGGTCACGATCACCAGGCCGGCCAGCATCAGCAAGAAGGCGAGCACCGGCTCGTTCGTGCCGCCCATCAGTGTCATGATCGGGACGGTCAGCAGGCTGCCGGCGATCCCGAAGAACATCAGCAGCGGGCGGCGGCCGATCCGGTCGGAGAGCTTGCCCGCGAACGGCTGCAGGATCGCGGCGACGAGGATCGCGCAGAACAGGATCAGCGTGACCGTCCGGCGCGGGATGCCCGCGGTGTTCTCCATGAACTTCTGGCTGTAGGTGGCGAAGGTGTAGAACGACACCGTGCCGCCGAGGGTGAGGCCGACGACGAGCGCGATCTCCTTGGGGTACTTGATCAGTGCCCGCAGCGTGCCCTTGTCGCCCGCGTCCTTGCCGGTGCCGGAGGACTTGGTCTCCTCGAAGCTGGCCGACTCGTCCATCCCGCGGCGCAGGACCATCACCACGACGGCGGCGAGCGCGCCGACGACGAAGGCGATCCGCCAGCCCCACGAGGTCAGCTGCTGCTCGGTCAGGATGGCCTGCAGCAGCAGCTGGAGACCGAGCGCCAGCAGCTGGCCGCCGTACAGCGTCACGTACTGGAAGCTGGAGTAGAAACCGCGTTTGCCCGGAGTGGCCACTTCGGACAGATAGGTCGCGGAGGTCGAATACTCGCCGCCGACCGAGAGGCCCTGGATGAGCCGGGCCACCAGCAGCAGGATCGGCGCGGCGATCCCGATCGTGGCGTACGTCGGCGTCAGCGCGATCATCAGCGACCCCGCCGCCATCAACGTGACGGAAAGCACGAGTGCGCTTCGTCGCCCGAACCGGTCGGCGAACCGGCCCAGCATCCAGCCGCCGAGCGGCCGCATGAGGAACCCGACGGCGAACACCGCCGCGGTGCCGAGGAAGGCCGCCGTCGTGTCCTTGGTGGGGAAGAAGGACTTGGCGAAGTACGTGGTGAAGGCGGCGTAGGCGTACCAGTCGTACCACTCGACCAGGTTGCCGATCGAGCCGCGCAGCACGTTGCCGACGACTCGACGTTCGCTCACGGGCGGCGTGGATTCGCCGATCCGGGTTGTCATCTTTGACCTCCTGTGTTCCGGCTCACGGTGAACAATCCGTGACGGCCGGGCAAGGTTTCGGCGCGCTTCCTAACATCCGCTTAGGACGGTCGCGGTTACCCGGAGGTAGGGGTGGCGCGGCTCCGGCGCGAACCTGGCGAGCCGATAACCTCAGTGCCGTCAGCGCGAAAAGACGAGGCGAGGAGAGCTGAAGTGGGACGGTCGGTACTGGTCACCGGCGGCAACCGCGGCATCGGTTTGGCGATCGCGAAGGACCTCGCGGCGCAGGGGCACAAGGTCGCGATCACGCACCGCGGTTCCGGCGCGCCCGAAGGCCTCTTCGGGGTGCAGGCCGACGTCACCGACGCCGAGCAGATCGACGCCGCCTTCAAGCTCGTCGAGGAGCACCAGGGCCCGGTCGAGGTCCTCGTCGCGAACGCCGGCATGACCGACGACACCCTCCTCATGCGCATGAGCGAGGAGCAGTTCACCCGCGTGGTCGACGCCAACCTCACCGGCGCGTACCGGGTCGCCAAACGTGCTTCCCGCGGCATGCTGCGCGGCAAGTGGGGGCGCTACATCTTCATCTCGTCCGTCGTCGGGCTCACCGGGTCCGCCGGTCAGGTCAACTACGCGGCGAGCAAGGCCGGTCTCGTCGGTCTCGCCCGTTCGCTCGCGCGTGAGCTGGGCTCGCGCAACATCACCTCGAACGTCATCGCGCCGGGCTTCGTCGCCACGGACATGACCGACGAACTCGGCGAGGACCGCAAGAAGGAGATCCTCGCCCAGGTTCCCTCCGGCCGGTACGCCGAGCCGTCGGAGATCGCCGCCGCCGTCCGCTACCTCGCCTCCGAAGAGGCCGGTTACGTCAACGGCGCGGTGCTGCCGGTCGACGGCGGCCTCGGCATGGGCCACTGACGTCCCCGTTTTCCCGTACCGATCACAAACCACTCCGGACTGGAGGTCCCGTGCCAGGACTGCTCGAAGGCAAGCGCCTGCTGATCACCGGCGTCATCACCGACGCCTCGCTCGCGTTCCACGCGGCCAAGATCGCGCAGCAGGAGGGCGCGAAGGTCGTGCTCACCGGCTTCGGCAGGCTGTCGCTCGTCGAGCGCATCGCCAAGCGCCTCCCCGAGGAGGCGCCGGTGCTGGAGCTGGACGTCACCAACCAGGAGCACCTCGACTCGCTCGCCGACCGCGTGCGTGAGCACGTCGACGGGCTCGACGGCGTGCTGCACTCGATCGGGTTCGCCCCGCAGTCCTGCCTCGGCGCGCCGTTCCTGGACGCGCCGGGCGAGGACGTGAAGGTGGCCGTCGACGTCTCGGCGTTCTCCTTCAAGGCCCTGGCCGTCGCGACGCTGCCGCTGCTTTCGCGCGGTTCGTCGATCGTCGGCATGGACTTCGACGCGCGCGTCGCGTGGCCCGTCTACAACTGGATGGGCGTGGCGAAGGCGGCGCTGGAGTCGGTGAACCGGTACCTGGCCCGCGACCTCGGCCCGAAGGGTATCCGGGTCAACCTGGTCAGTGCCGGCCCGATGAAGACCATGGCCGCGAAGTCCATCCCCGGGTTCTCGGAACTGGAGGAGGGCTGGGGCGACCGCGCGCCGCTCGGCTGGGACAGCTCCGACCCGGACCCGACGGCGAAGTCCGTCTGCGCCGTGCTGTCGGACTGGCTGCCCGCCACCACCGGCTCGATGATCATGGTCGACGGCGGAGTGCACGCCCTCGGCATCTGAGTTTCGATGCGCGTGAAGGCCCCCTTCCCTCGGCTCAGCCGAGGGAAGGGGGCCTTCACGCGCATGGCTCACTACGCTGGCGGCCATGTCCGACAGTCTCACCAGCCACCTCGCCCAGCTGGAACAGCAGCGAGTCGAGGCGCTGCTCACCGTCGATACGGCCGTATTCGACGCGCTGCACGACCCCGCCTACCAGTTGTGCAACCCGACGGGAACGGTCTGGGACAAGGCCGAGTACCGGCGGCGTCTGACCACCGGCGACCTGGCCTACAGCCGACTCGAAACGACGTCCGAGATCGATGTCCTGACGTCCGAGACGCTCGCCGTGCTGCGCTACCGCTGCGTGATCGCCCTACGCGTCGACGGCACCGACATCCCCGCCCACGAGTGCTGGCACATCGACACCTACATCCGCGCCGACGACGGGCAGTGGCGGTGCCGGTACTCGCAGGCCACCGGGATCCTCCCCGCGGCGGCGGGCTAGAGGACGGCGTTCGCGACGTGCCACGAGTCCTCGAGCAGCAGGTACTTGGTGATCAGGCCGTCGTCGTTCACCTCGAACTCGATGGTGAAGGCGGTCTCGATCACCTTGCCGGTGCTGCGGATAGTCGAGCGCAGGCTGCCGATCGCGACCGCGTGCGGCCCGTCGACGAGGACGCGCTCGACGTCGAACCGGTCCTTGACGAGCCCTTTGTCGAGCAGCTCGTAGAACTCGCGGATCTCCGCCCGGTTCCGGCGCGGGCCGATCCAGGGGACCAGCTCGGTCGCACCGGGGATGTCCCACGCGACGTCGTCGGCGAAGAGTTCCGTGGCGCCGTCAGTGTCTCCTGTGGACATTCGGCGGAAGAACTCGTCGAGGGTGGATCGGGTTCGTTCGGACATGATTCTCCTTACTGGGTAACGGGTTCGCGGAGCAGACGGGTGTCGTCGGTGCGCTGCACACCGGCGGCGAAGGTCAGTGCGACGACGGTGGCGGCGCCGAGTCCGACGCTCACCCACGCGACGCTGGGATAGCCGAGACCGGCGTCGATCGACTCGCCGCCGAGCCACGGGCCGACGGTGTTCCCGACGTTGAACGCGGCGGTCGTGCTCGCGCCGACGAGCGTCGGGGCGTTGCCCGCCACGGCGAAGGCGCGGACGTTCAAGGCGGGATTGACCCCGAATCCGGCGACGCCGAACAGGAATACGGCGAAGATCGCGAGCGGGGTCGCCGGGCCCGAGAGCGCGAGCAGGACCAGGGCGACCAAGGCGACGGCGAGGCCGCCGTAGAGCGTCGCGAAGGGCCTCGCGTCGGCGAGCCTGCCGCCGGCGGTGATGCCGATCAGCGCGCCGAGTCCGAACAGGGACAGGACCCCCGGCACCCAGCTTTCCGGCAGGCCGGCGACCTCGGTCAGCAAGGGCGCGAGGTAGCTGAAGGTCGCGAAGATCATCGCCTGCGCGAGCGCGATCACGCCGAGCGCCAGCCAGAACCGGCCGCCGCGGTAGAGCCGCAGTTCGGTCGCGACGTCGGTCTTGTCCTGACCGTTCTGGGTCTCCGGGACCAGGGCGAAGACCCCGATCAACGCGACGACGGTCAGCGCCGTGACCGCCCAGAAGGCCGCCCGCCAGCCCGCGTGCTGGCCGAGGAAGGTCCCGGCGGGGACGCCGGCGATGTTCGCGACGGTGAGTCCGCCGACCAGGATGGCCAGCGCGCGGCCACGGCGCTCGACCGGGACCAGCGCCACGGCGGTGGCCGCCGCGACCGCCCAGAATCCGGCGCAGGCGACCGCGCTGACGACGCGCGTCGCGAAGAGCAGGGCGTACCCCGAGCCCAGCGCACCGACGACGTGCGAGACCCCGAAGACGACCAGCAAGGCCATCAGGGTGGCGCGCCTCGGCACCCTCAGGGTCGCGATCGCGAGCAGGGGAGCGCCGACGACCATGCCGATCGCGAAGGCCGAAATGAGCAGCCCGGCCTCCGGGATGCCGACGTTCAGATCGGCCGCCATCCCCGGCAGCAGGCCGGTGATCATGAACTCGGACGTGCCGAGCGCGAACACGCTCAGTCCGAGTACGCAGACTGCCAAAGGCACGGAACTTCCTCCAGTTTTGTATTGATCAGTCCAAAATGTGGGCAGCGTTACGCACGGGAATTGTTTCGGTCTACTTCGCGGCGATCGCGTCCATCGCGATGGCGGCTACGGCCTCCATGGCCGCCCGGCCGGCACCTCGGCGGGACATCAGCCGGAGGCCGGCGACGGTGCTGTGGGCGAACTCGGCGATCGCACCGGGGTCGCGGCCGCGGTCGATCGTTCCGTCGACTTGCCCTTCCTTGGCGCAGGCCGAAAGCAGGGCGAGATGCCGCCGGGTGTCGGCGTCGATCCGCGCCTTGATCTCGGCGTCGCGCTCGCCGAACTCGGCCACCGTGTTGACCACGAGACAGCCTCGTCCGGGATGTTCGGCTTCTTCGTCGATCGTGTACGCGAACAGGGCCCGGAACCGCTCGACGCCGGTCCCGGATTCCTCCAGCAGAGCCGTCCTGGCCACGATCCCGCGTTCGGCGTAGTGATCGAGCGCGCGCATGAACAGTTCGTGCTTGCTGGTGAAGGTGTTGTAGATGCTGCTGCGGCCCAAACCGGTGGCTTCGCACAGGGTCTGGGTCGACGTGGCCTCGTAACCGCGTGCCCAGAACGCGTCCATGGCACGCCCGATCGCGGCGCGCTCGTCGAATTCCTTCGGCCTGGCCATGGAGGTGACCGTACCAGGTTTTGGATCGATCGGTTCAAAAAGGGCCGGGTCAGCGTGCGGGGCGCCACAGCGGCAAGATGGCGGGGTGGGTTACGACGCGCTGCTTTGGCTTTCGTTCGGTGGTCCCGAGGGGCCCGACGAGGTGATGCCGTTCCTGGAGAACGTCACGCGGGGCCGTGGGGTCCCCCGGGAACGACTGCTCGAGGTCTCGGAGCACTACCAGCACTTCGGTGGGGTCTCGCCGATCAACCGGCTCAACCGGGACGCGATCTCCGCGGTGGAGAAGCAGCTCGCGGCCGCCGGGATCGATCTGCCGGTCCACTTCGGCAACCGCAACTGGCGGCCGATGGTCGAGGACACCCTCGCCGAGATCACCGAGGCGGGGGCCCGGCGCGTGCTGGTCTTCCCGACGAGCGCGTACGGCGGGTATTCCGCGTGCCGTCAGTACGACGAGGACATCGAGCGTGCCCGCGCGGCGGTCGGCGACGGCGCGCCGGAACTGGTGAAGCTGCGGCAGTTCTTCGACCATCCGCTGTTCATCGCCGCCTTCGCCGACGCCGTCCGGGCCGCGCACGCGGAACTGGGGAACCGCCCCGGAACCCGCACTGTGTTCTGCGCCCACTCGGTGCCCGAGTCCGCCGATACCGCGTCCGGGCCGCCCTCGGAGGGCGGACGGCGTTACTCGCGCCAGATCGCCGAGGCCGCGCGCCTCGTCGCCGCCGAAGCGGGGATCGAGACCTACGACGTCGTCTGGCAGTCGCGCTCCGGCCCGCCGCAGGTGCCGTGGCTGGAGCCGGACATCGTCGACCACATCGACGCGCTGCACGCGGAAGGCGTCACCTCGGTGGTCGTCTGCCCGGTGGGTTTCGTGTCCGATCACCTCGAAGTGATCTGGGACCTCGACAACGAGGCCGCCGAGCGGGCCGCGGAGCACGGCATGGGGTTCGCGCGGGCCGCGACGCCGGACACCGACCCGCGTTTCGCCGAGCTCGTCGTGGAGCTGGTCCGGGAGCACACCGAGGGGCTGCCGGCGCGGAAGCTGTCGCCGTTCCCGGCGGCCGGGTGCACGGTCAACGGCGCGCCTTGCGCGATCGGATGCTGCGAGCCCGCGAAGAGGCCCGCGCGCCCTTAAGTGCCCAGGCCTCGTGAGTGGTAAGGACGGTTAGAACCGTCCTTGCCACTCACGAGACCTGGCCCCACCACGCCACCGCGGCCGTTCCTGGCAGTACGTGAAGGACCCCTTCATTGCGCCTAGCGCAGTGAAGGGGTCCTTCACGTATTCGGCGAGGTGTGAAGGTCGAGTTTCTTCGGGTGAGCCGAGGAGAGGGGCCTTCACGGACCTTCGACCCAGGCCGCGTCCGGTAGATACCTTAGACCCCTCAGGCATAACCGGCTTCACCACTCAGGAGCCATAAGTCATCGTGCCGCGATCCTTGACAGGTGCAGGTCGATGAGGGCGATGGCCTCGTCGCCGGACTGGTAGCCGAGCAGCACAGCGTCACCGAGGCCGGCCACCAGGGCGAGCAGGAGATCGGCCTCCGTGACCGGGTCGACGGTGGGCAGGAGATCATCGCGGGCGACGGAGAGCAGGGCTGCCACCGCGTCACGGAGCTGGCCGTGCCCGGTCCGGAAGTGGCCGGCGATCTCCGGATCCTTGAGCGCGCGCACCACGAAGGCGTTCGCGACGAGCGCGTGGCCCCGGCCTGCCTCGTCGAGCGGTAGCAAGGCGATGAGCAGGTCCCGGACACTCGGTCCGGACGGGGTGGCGATGCGCTCCTCGATGCCGCCCCGCAGGGTGGTCGTCGCGTACCGCAGCATCTCGTCCCGCGACGAGAAGTAGTGCTGGACGGACCCCTTCGAGATGCCGGCTTCCGCCGCGACCTCGGTCAGGCTCACCCCTTCGAGTCCCCGGTCGGCCGCGATGCGGCGAACGGCCGCGGCGATCTGCCGCCGCCGCTCCTCGTGATCGACTCGTTTGGGCACCTGTACTCCTTTTCACAGTCCGATCGGATTGCAAACTTCTCACCAACTGTTTACAATCCGATCGTACCGTAAAAAGGAGGGGTGAGAATGAAGGTGGGCGGATTCGCCTCGCCGGAGGCGCGTGCCGAATACGAGGCCGTCTACGAACGAGGGATGGCGGCTTTGCCCGCGCCGGCCGGGATCCACGACGTCCGGACGGCGTTCGGGGTGGCGCGCGTGTACCGGTTCGGGCAGCCGGGTGCGACGCCGATCGTGCTGCTGCCCGGCCGCGCGGGGACCGCGGTGATGTGGGAACCCAACCTCGCCACGCTGCTCACGCACGGCGAGGTCTTCGCGGTGGACCTGATCGGCGAAGCCGGCCGCAGCGAACAGACCGCCCCGATCCGCGACGGTGCGGACCAGGCCGCGTGGCTGAGCACGGTGCTCGCCGAACTCGACCTGCCGTCCGTGCACCTGATCGGGTACTCGTTCGGTGGCTGGCTCGCGACCAACCTCGCCGTACGGGCGCCGGAACGGCTGAAATCGCTCACCGTGATCGACCCCGTGCTGACTTTCGGCGGGATGACCGCGGGTTTGGTCGTCCGCGCGACGCTCGCCGCGATCCCCGGGATCGACCGATGGGCCCGCCCGTCGTTCCTCGACTGGATCTCCGGCGGCGCGGAGGTCGACGCCACGGATCCGGTCGCGCGGGTGATCGACGAGGGAATGCGGACCTACCGCATCGCCCTGCCGTCGCCAAGGTTGTTCACCGACGAGCAACTGCGCTCCCTGCGGCTGCCTGTGCTGGCCCTCATCGCCGGGCGCAGCGTCATCCACAACCCGGAACGCGCGGCGGCCCGCGCCCGTGAGTTCCTGTCGCGAGGTCAGGTCGAGCTGTGGCCGTCGGCGACGCACGCCATCGCCGGCGAATCCGCTGCCGAGGTCAACGCGCGCGTCCTGAAGTTCCTGGCGGAATGCGAGACGGACTCGTGAGCGGGCGCGCCAAGAACCCCACGCTGGCCTTGCTGCTCTGGGACGTCGCGCTCCCGCTGGCCGCCTACTACGGGCTCCGGCTCGCCGGGCAGAGCGAGCAGATCTCGCTGCTGGCCGGGGCAGGGGTGGCGGCGGCCAGGATCGCGTGGGTCGCCGTCCGGGAGCGGTCGTTCGACGGCTTCGCCGCGTTGCTGGCCGGTGTGCTCGGCGTCGGGCTGGTGCTTTCCCTTGTCACCGGGGACGCGAAATTCCTGCTGCTGAAGGAATCCTTCGCCACCGCGACCGCCGCGATCGTCCTGCTGCTCAGCTGCTTCAGCCGTACGCCCATGGTGCTCGTCGCCGTGCGGGCCGGATCCAACGCGGCGAAACGCGCGGAGATCGACCGGCTGAGCGACGAGGTCCCCGGTTTCCGGCGGGCGTTCACCCGGATGTCGGCGGTCTGGGGCGTGGCGCTGCTGCTGGAGGCCGCGATCCGGGTGCCGCTGGTCTACACCCTGTCTGCCGACGTGATGAACGCGCTCAGCGTGGTGCTACTGCTCGCCGTCATCGGCGGACTTTCGCTGTGGTCCGTTCGTTATGCCGAGAAAGTCCAGAAAAGGCACGCGGTCGCCACGTGAAGACCTACGGGTGCCTGTCCGCCTGCTCGGCGAACACTCGCACCGCTTCGTTGATCGCCGCGTACCGGGCGTTGCGGACCGCTTCGGTCAGCGGCCGCAGCGCCTCCGCCCGCCGGAGCGCCGCCGACGAAGAGAGCGCGCCGCCCGGGTCGTCGGCTTCGGCGATGGCGAGGATCGCCGCGATCTCCTGGGAACGCTGGAGCACCCGAAGCGCCCTGCTGGGCATCCCGGCCGGCCAGGGCGCGTCGGTCGCGGCCCGGAGCCGCGCCGAAAGCTCCGCCCGCACCCCCGGCCGCTCGCTGGCGACGTCCAGTGACTGAAGGGCCCCCGCGCTCGCGCGGATCGCGTCGGTCAGGCCGTGCTCGGCCTCGCCCAGCGGGCGGTATTCGAGGACGCCCGGCATCGGTACCGAGTACACCGTCCACCGCATGAGCCCTTCGGCGATCGCCTCGGGGACCACTCCGTAGCCGAGGTCCGGCAGCAGGACGGCCTCGCCGATCCGGAGCGCGGCCTCGGTGAACGGCCCGCCGCCACCCAGGCCGCGCACGTCGCCGGGGACCGGCAGCAGGAGCTGCATGCTCTTGGCGCCCTGCGCGCGCAGCGCGAGCAGCAGCTGGACCGGGGTCGCCGCCCGGTTGAACGCGAGCGGCAGGTCGAACGCCTCGGCGGCCGCCGCGTCCGCGGCGACGAAGTCGTGGGCTTCGCCCCAGACCTGCAGGGCGTCAAGGACGTCGTCGGAGGCGGCGGCTCCGTTCAGCCACGCCGAAGACCAGACCGCGAGGGTCGCACTAGGACGGCACACCGGATTGATTTTAGTCGTGCTTCGGCGAAACCCGGCTATGGGAGGGTTAACCCCGGCTTGCCGTTCGCGATCACCGGAGCTGGAGTTGCTTCACGTCGACAGGGCCAGACTCGCGACGTAGCGTCGAACGGGTGAACGATGTTCCCGCAAACCTGCCCCGGACCGCCGGGGACCTTCGCGCGGCGGGTCACCTGCCGCGGTCGATCAGCCGAGAACTGCACGACAACCTGCTCGCCAAGCTCCGCGCCGGGGAAGACGCCTGGCCGGGGATCGTCGGGTTCTCGCGCACCGTGCTGCCGCAGCTCGAACGCGCGCTGCTGGCCGGGCACGACGTCGTCCTCCTCGGTGAACGGGGCCAGGGCAAGACCCGCCTGCTGCGCACCCTCGCGGGGCTTCTCGACGAATGGACGCCCGTCATCGAGGGCGCCGAGCTGGCCGAGCATCCGCTCGACCCGATCACCCCGGAATCGCGCCGCCGTGCCGCCGAACTCGGCGACGCGCTGCCGGTGACCTGGCGTCACCGCGACGAGCGGTATACGGAAAAACTGGCCACACCGGACACTTCGGTCGGTGACCTGATCGGTGACGTCGACCCGGTGAAGGTCGCGGAAGGCCGCAGCCTCGGCGATCCCGAGACCATCCACTTCGGACTCGTCCCGCGCGCCCACCGCGGCATCGTGGCGATCAACGAGCTGCCGGACCTCGCCGAGCGCATCCAGGTCGCGCTGCTGAACGTGATGGAGGAACGCGACATCCAGGTGCGCGGCTACACGCTGCGCCTGCCGCTGGACGTACTGCTGGTGGCGACGGCCAACCCGGAGGACTACACCAACCGCGGCCGCATCATCACCCCGCTCAAGGACCGGTTCGGCGCCGAGATCCGCACGCACTACCCGCTCGACGTCGAGGCGGAGGTCGCCGTCGTCCGGCAGGAGGCCCATCTGGTCGCCGAAGTCGGTGAGCCGCTGCTGGAGGTGCTCGCCCGGTTCGTCCGGAATCTGCGTGAATCCCCGGTGATCGACCAGCGGTCGGGTGTCTCCGCCCGGTTCGCCGTCGCCGCGGCGGAAACGGTCGGCGCGGCGGCCCTGCGCCGGTCCGCGCTGACCGGCGAGGAACCCGCCGTGGCCCGCCCGGTCGACCTCGACGCGGTCCCCGGAGTCCTGCGCGGCAAGCTCGAATTCGAACCGGGGGAGGAGGGGCGCGAGACCGAGCACCTCGTGCACCTGCTGCGCCGGGCGGTCGCGGAGACGGCCCGCTCGCGGTTCGCCGGACTGGATCTGCTGCCGCTGGCCGACGCCGTCGAGTCCGGGCATCTGGTCGCCACCGGTGAACGCGTCCCCGGCAAGGACGTCCTCGCCGCCTTGCCCGAATTGCCCGTACTCCACGACGTCGCCGCTCGTGCGGGCGTCGGCCCGGATGAGCCGGCCGGGCGGATCGCGGCCGCGGTCGAACTGGCGCTGGAATCCCTGTTCCTGTCGAGGAAACTCGCCAAGGACTCCGACGACGACTCGACCGTCTACGGCCGATGAGCCTACCGCCGACGTACTTTTTCCCGCGGAGGCGGCGATGACACTGCCGGAAGGTTATTCGTACGGGCCGTGGGACAACGGCCCGGATCCGCTGGCGCCGCCGGCGGATCTGCGGGACGCGCTCGACGAGATCGGCCGCGACGTCATGGCCGGCGCTTCGCCCCGGTCCGCGCTGGAAGAACTGCTGCGCCGCGGCACCCCGCGCACCGCCGGGCTCGACGAACTGACCAGGCGGCTCTGGCAGCGCCGGTCGGAGATCCAGCGGCGGCATCGGCTCGACGGCACGCTCCAGGAGGTCCAGCGGCTGCTCGACCAGGCACTGGAGGCCGAGCGGCGCGAGCTGTTCCCCGATCCCGACGACGACGCCCGCTTCCGCGAGGCACAACTGGACGCTCTGCCGCCGGGGACGGCCGCGGCGGTGCGCGAACTCGCCGAGTACGACTGGCGCTCGCGGGAGGGCAGGGAGAACTACGAGAAGATCCGCGACCTGCTCGGCCGTGAACTGCTGGATTCCCGTTTCGAGGGGATGAAGGAGGCGCTGCGGAACGCCGGGCCGGAACAGGCCGAGCAGGTCAACCGGATGCTGGCCGACCTCAACGCGCTCCTGGCCGCGCACGCCCAGGGGCGCGACGACGTCCCGGAGCGGTTCGCGGAGTTCATGCGCGAGCACGGCGAGTTCTTCCCGGAGAACCCGAAGAACGTCGAAGAGCTGATCGACGTCCTCGCCGCTCGCGCCGCGGCCGCGCAACGGATGCTGAACTCGATGACGCCGGAGCAGCGGGCCGAACTGGCCGAACTCTCGCAGCAGGCGTTCGGCGACCCCCGGCTCGCGCAGCAGCTGTCCACTTTGGACGCCCAGCTGCGGGCGCTGCGGCCGGGCGAGGACTGGACGTCGTCGGAACGCTTCCGGGGCAACGATCCGCTCGGCCTCGGCGAAGGCGCCCGGGCGATGTCCGATCTCGCCGAACTGGACGCGTTGGCCGAACAGCTCGGCCAGTCCTATCCCGGCGCGAGACTGGAGGACATCGACGTCGAGGCTCTCGAACGCCAGCTCGGGCCGGATGCGGGCGTCGACGCGCGACGGCTGTCCGAACTGGAACGCGAGCTCCGGCGGCAAGGTCTCTTCGAACGTGCGCCCGACGGCACGCTCCGGTTGTCGCCCAAGGCTTTGCGGCGGCTGGGGGAGTCGGCGCTCGCCGACGTCGTGAACGCGTTGCGCGGCAAGACCGGCCAGCGGGAGACGGAGTCCGCCGGGGCCGCGGGCGAACCGACCGGCGCCACCAGGCCGTGGCGGTTCGGGGACATGCAGCCGTGGGACGTCTCCAGGACGGTCCGCAACGCGGTGCTGCGTTCGGTTTCGGTGGGCGAGCGGCGGGTCCGGATGGACGTCTCCGACGTCGAGGTGGTCGAGACCGAACATCGGTCGCGCGCGGCGGTGGCGCTGCTCGTGGACACGTCGTGGTCGATGGTGCAGGAGGGCCGCTGGCTGCCGATGAAGCGGACGGCGCTCGCGTTGCACCAGCTGATCAGCACCCGGTTCCGCAACGACGCGCTCCAGCTGATCACCTTCGGCCGCTACGCGACGTCGGTCGAACTGGCCGAGCTGGTGGGCCTGGAGGGCACCTGGGAACAGGGCACGAACGCCCACCACGCGCTGCTCCTGGCCGGACGGCATCTGCGGCGGCACCCCGACGCGCAGCCGGTGGTCCTGATGGTCACCGACGGCGAACCGACGGCGCATCTGGAACCCGACGGCACGGCGGAGTTCGACTATCCGCCACAGCCGAGGACCCTGCTCAAAACCCTGTCCGAAGTGGACAGGATGGCGAAGCTGGGCGCGTCGGTGACGGTGTTCCGGCTCGGGGACGATCCGCGCCTGACGGAGTTCGTCGACGTCATCGCGCGCCGCTCGGGCGGCCGGGTCGTCGCTCCGGATCTGGACGGGCTCGGCGCCGCCGTGGTCGGCGACTACCTGCGGACCAGGAAGCGCTGAACTCCCTTACGCTGGCCCGATGGGGTACTCGGTCGGAAAGGTCGCGGCGCTGTCGGGGGTCACCGTGCGCACGCTGCATCACTACGACGAGATCGGGCTGCTGAGCCCGAGCGGGCGGACGGCGGCGGGATACCGGAGCTACAGCGACGACGATCTCGACCGCCTGCAGCGCGTCCTGTTCTACCGCGAACTCGGGTTCGGCCTCGACACGATCGCGGAGATGACCGGAGATCCGGCGGTGGACGCGCTGGAGCACCTGCGGCGCCAGCGGTCGCTGCTCGCCGACCGGATCGGTGAGCTGACGCGGATGGCCGAGACCGTCGAGCGGGTGATCGCGGCGAAGGAGGCCGGCGCCGCGCTGGCCCCGGAGGAGCGGTTCGAGGTCTTCGGCGAGTTCCGTGAGCCGGAGGGCTACGCGGAGGAGGCCGTCCGCCGATGGGGTGACACCCCGCACTGGCGGGCGGCGGCCGTGCCGCGCACCAAACAGGAATGGATCGAGGCGGAGAAGGTCCGGGAGGACTGGGTCCGGCGGCTGCTCGCCGTCTTCGACTCCGGCGCGCCCGCGGGCAGCCGCGAGGCGATGGACCTCGCCGAGGAGCACCGCCGGATGCTCTCGGCGTTCATGGGGAACTGCGACCTCGCGACGCACCGGGAGCTCGCCAGGCTGTACGCGACCGAGCCGGTCCAGCTCGGCTTCCTGGTGCGTGAGCCGGACCAGCGACCGGGCCTCGGCGAGTACATCCGGGACGCCGTCCACGCCAACGCCGAACGGGTCGAGGGATAGCGAATCGATTACTCCGGCCGTGTTGCTCTCCCACCGGACGGGAACGGCGTGGCGGCTCCGCTTACAGTCGGGGTATGCAGACTTGGTCATCGGTCGACGTGCCCCGTATCCCCGGCACCCCCCGTCCGCTGCGGCTCCACGACACGGCGACGGGGCAGATCCGCCCCACGGCGCCCGGGTCGACCGCCCGGATGTACGTCTGCGGCATCACGCCGTACGACGCCACCCATCTGGGGCACGCCGCCACGTACCTGACATTCGACCTGGTGAACCGCCTGTGGCGGGACGCCGGGCACGACGTCCACTACGTGCAGAACGTGACGGACATCGACGAGCCCCTGCTGGAGCGCGCCGAGCGGGACAAGGACGACTGGGTCGTCCTCGGCATGCGCGAGACCGCGCTGTTCCGCGAGGACATGACCGCGTTGCGGGTGCTGCCGCCGCGGCAGTTCGTCGGGGCGGTCGAGAGCATCCCGGAGATCGTCGAGGTCATCGCCAAGCTGGTGGCGAACGGGAGCGCGTACCGCGCGGACGACGCGGAGTACCCGGACATCTACTTCGAGCACAACGCGACCGGGCACTTCGGTTCGGAATCCAACTACGACGCCGAGACCATGGCGAAGTTCTTCGCCGAACGCGGCGGCGATCCGGACCGTCCCGGGAAGCGGCACCCCCTCGACGCCTTGCTGTGGCGCATGGCGCGGCCGGGTGAGCCGTCGTGGGAGTCCGAACTGGGCGCGGGACGGCCGGGCTGGCACATCGAGTGCAGCGCGATCGCGGTCAACCGGCTCGGCCTCGGCTTCGACGTCCAGGGCGGTGGTTCGGACCTGATCTTCCCGCACCACGAGTACAGCGCCGCGCACGCGGAGGCCGTCGCGGGGGACAGGCCGTTCGCGCGGCACTACGTGCACGCCGGGATGATCGGCCTCGACGGCGAGAAGATGTCGAAGTCGCGCGGGAACCTCGTGTTCGTCTCGCGGCTGCGGGCCGACAAGGTCGACCCCGGCGTGATCCGGCTCGCGCTGTTCGCCGGCCACTACCGCGAAGACCGGCCGTGGACCGCGCAGCTGCAGACGGACGCCGAAGCACGCCTCGCGCGCTGGCGCGAAGCCGTGTCCCTCGGCACCGGCCCGGCGGCGGAGGACACGGTCGCACGCTTGCGTGACCACCTCACCGACGACCTCGACACGCCCAAGGCGCTCGCGGCCGTCGACGCCTGGGCGGAGCAGGCGCTCAACCGTTCCGGCACCGACCCGGCCGCGCCCGGCTTGATCCGGAACGCGGTCGACGCGCTGCTCGGCATCGAGCTCTGACGAACACTGATGGGGCGGGAAGCGCCGCCCCATCAGTGTGTATAACGCCCTACACGGCGACGCGTCCGGCTTCCAGCCGGAGATGGTCGCCCGCCCAATCACGCCGCAGCCACCGATCGTGCGAAGCGATGACGACGGCACCCGGCGCGGAATCGAGCGCGGCGAACAACTCCTCGGCCAACGTGAGCGAGATGTGGTTCGTCGGCTCGTCCAGCAGGAGCACCTCCGGCGGGTCGGCGATCAGCAACGCCAGCGCGAGCCGCCGCCGCTGCCCGACCGACAACGCGCCGACGCGGGTCCCGAGATCGCGCGGAGCCAGCAAACCCAGGCCGCGCAACGGGGGAGCGTCCTCGCCGAGGGCTTCGGCGTAGGTCCGCTGCGCGGTCTTCTCCGGTTCGGCGAACGCGACGTCCTGGGCCAGCATGCCGATCCGCACTCCGCGTCCGGAAAGGACGGTGCCGGAGTCGGGCGTCAGCGAGCCGGCGAGGACGGACAGCAGCGTCGACTTCCCGGCGCCGTTCCCGCCGGTGATCAGGAGCCTCGACGTCGTGGTGACGTCCAGTGTCGCCAGTCGCAACCGCCCGGCGATCTCGATGTTCCGTACCGAGATCGCCGTCTTGCCCTCTCCTGGCTCGCCGGTCAGGCCGCCTTGGAACCGCAGCGGCGCGGGCGGTTTCCGCACCTGATCGCGTTCCAGTTCGGCCAGCCGGAGCTGGGCGTTGCGGACGCGGCGCGAGATCTGTTTCTGCACCCTCCCGGTCTTGAAGTCGTAGAGCATCTTGGCGTTGTCGCGCTGCGGCCGGTCGTGCGCGACGTTGCGCGCGGTGACGGCCACCGATTCACGCAGTTCCTTGAGCTCGTCCTGTTCGGTGGCGTAGCGCTGTTCCCAGCGCGCCCGTTCGGCCCGTTTCTGGTCCAGGTAGTCGGAATACGTGCCGCCGTACCGGGTCGGGCCGCCCAGAGCCGGGTCGAGGTCGACGATGTCGGTGCACACCGCGTCGAGGAACACGCGATCGTGCGACGACAGCACGAGAACCCCGGTCAGCGACGCGAGATGCCGCTCCAGGAACTCCATCGCGGCGTCGTCGAGATGGTTCGTCGGCTCGTCCAGGATGAGCGTGCCCGGCCGGCGGATCAGCAGTGCCGCGAGGCCGAGCCTCGACCGTTGCCCGCCGGACAGCGTGCCCAGTTCGCGCGCCGGGTCGATCCCGGCGAGCCCGAGGCCCGCGCACACGACCTCGGCCCGCCGGTCGGCGTCCCACAGGTCATGTGCCTGGGCCCATTCGAGGACGGTGCCGTACTCGTCGAGCGCGGCTTCGTCGTCGGGGCGATCCGTGAGCGCCGCGGTCAGTTCGTCGAGCCTCGCCGCCGCCTGCCGGATCTCGGCGAGCGCGTCGTCGATGACGTCGGAGAACCGCGCGGTGAGCGCGAAAGGCAGCTCCTGCAAGAGGAATCCGACGTCGTCGCCGCGCAGCACCTCGCCGCCGTGCGGCTCTTCCACCCCGGCCAGCAGGCGCAGGAGCGTGGACTTGCCGACGCCGTTCTCGCCGACCAGGCCGAGCCGCTGTCCGGCCGAAGCCGTCAGGTCGATGCCGTCGAGGACGACGCGGGCACCGTAGGAGTGGACCAGGTCCTTGGCGATCAGGGAAAGAGACATACGACATCACCGCGCTTCTCGGACATGAGGGAACCCCGCCGGGCCTCATGGCTTACGGGAGCGGTGCTCGACCGAAGCCGCCTCGGAGCGGGGAAGGCGTGATGTCAGTTGTCCATGATGCGAGCAGTCTAACGCAACCTATGTAGCGTTAGTCAACCCCCTTTTCGGACCGCAGGCGCGCGGCCTCCTGTTCGGCGAACGCGCGCCCGTCGGTCATGACGCCGAGAAGCGCGGCGAGCTGACGGCGGTCGAGCCTGCCGAGGCGGTCGCCGAAGAAGCGGGCCATGGGGGAGTAGAGGTCGGCGACCTCCGCCAGCCGGTCGGGGAGCGGGCGGATCGCGAGACGCCGCCGGTCGGCGGGATCGGGGACGCGCTCGACCAGACGCTGTTCCTCCATGCGGTCGAGCATCCGGGTGACCGCGCCGGTGGTCATGCCGAGCGCCCGCGCCAGCCCGGTCGGCGAGGTCGCGGCGCCGCTGATCACCAGCTGGAGCCCGTGCAGTTCGGTGGCGCTGATCCCGAGCCGCTCCGCCATGGCCGTCTGGAACAGCACGGTCGCGCTGACGAACCGGGGGATCTCCAAGGCCGCCGCGGTGGCGAGTTCTCGCTGGTCAGGCATGCGCTTCCTAGGTCAGTGGTTGAATTGAGCAGCTGCTGCGCTGTGCAGCAACTGCTTCGGCAAGGGTATCGAGGCTCGCTTGACATCCGGACGGCCATCTGTGAATCTGAAAGGGAACTTTCGAAAGAGTCCTTTCAGATTGGATCGGGCGATGACCGGGTTGCCGCCGCGCAAGCGGATCGAAGACGTCGAGCTGATGCGGGCGCTGGCGCATCCGCTGCGTTCGGCGCTGGTGGACCACCTGATGGCGGTCGGTCCGCGGACCGCGAGCGAGTGCGCGGCGGCCGTCGGCTCGACGGCTTCGAACTGCAGCTGGCATCTCCGTCAGCTGGCGCGACACGGTCTCGTGGAGCGGGTCGACGGGGAGGACGGACGCGAGCGGCCGTGGCGGGCGTGCCAGGTCGGCATCGAGTTCGGCGACGACCCGGAGCTGCAAGGGACGCAGCTGGCGGTCGTCGGCACCACCCTCGCGCGGGAAAAGGAGCTGACCGAGCGCTATCTCGACGCCGCCGACCGGCTCGGCAAGGAGTGGCGGGACGCGTCGGGGATCAGCAACTACTCGCTGCGGGTCACCGCGACGGAGCTGGACGAGCTGGTGCGGGAGATCGACGCGCTCGTGCGGCCCTACGTCGGTGCGATCCGTGAAGACGCTCCAGCGGAGGCTCTTCCGGTCCACTTGGGACTGCGGGCTTTCCTTCGCATCGACGCCGAGGGGAAGCCGAGCAGATGAAACCGTTGAGAGAACCCGCTTTCGCGCGGTTGTGGATCGCCAGCTTCTTCTCCGAGACCGCCGAGTGGATGCTGCAGATCGCGTTGCCGGTGTTCGTCTTCCAGGCGACCGGTTCGGCGGCCACCACGGCGTTGAGCATCGTCCTCGGCCTGGTGCCCGCGGTGCTGCTGAGCCCGGTCGCCGGCGTGATCGCGGACCGCTGGAACCGGCGGCTGGTGCTGTGCGTGGTGTGCGCGGGGCAGGCGTTCGTGGCGCTGCCGCTGCTGTTCGTCGCGTCCGGCGGCCCGGTCTTCGTGATCTATGGGGTGATGGCCGCGCAGGCGGGCCTGGCCTCGTTGTTCGAACCCGCCCGCAACGCGCTCGTGCCCGAGCTGGTCGCTCCCGGCGACTTGATCGGCGCCAACGGCCTGATGAGCATCAACGGCAGCGTCGCCCGTCTCGCCGGAGGCTGGGCGGGTGGCCTCCTGCTCGGCTTCGGCGGCCTGGGCTGGGTCGTGGTCGCGTATCTCGGCGTGCTGGTGATCGGCTCGGCCCTGCTGGCGCGCCCGTTTCCGCGCGTCGCCGCGCCGAAGCCGGCCGGACCGCACGAACCGGTGGTGCGAGCCTGGATCGACGGCCTGCGCGAGATCGGCCGTGAAGGGCGCCTGCGGCTCGCCGGTGTCGTCGTGGTGCTGACGTCCCTGGCGCAGGGGATGTTCTTGGTGCTGTTCGTGGTCTTCGTGCTCGACATCCTCGACGGCACCGAAGGCGACGTCGGCCTGCTGCGCGGCGTGCAGGCGCTCGGCGGGCTGGCCGCGGGGTTCGCCGTCGCCACCGTCGCCCGCAAGGTCGCGCCTCCCGCTCTGCTCGGCTGGGGCGGTCTGGCGCTGGGCCTGCTGTCGGCCTTGATCTGGAACCTGCCCGCGTTGACCGCATCGTTAGGTGTCTTCATCGGACTCTTCGGCCTGGTCGGCGCGCCCGGAGTGCTTGCGGGCTCCGGTCTGCTGTCGCTGGTCCAGACCGCCGCGTCCCCCGAACGCTCCGGCCGCGTCCTGAGCACGGTCTTCGCCGGGACGGCGGGGTTCACCGCGCTGGGCGCTCTGCTGACGGGCGTCCTGCTCGACGTGCTGGGCACCGGTGTCCTGCTGAACGTCCAGGCGGGTCTGCACACCGTCTCGGCGTTGGTCGTGCTGGGCGTGTCGGCGTCAGGCAGGCGGCGCCGTGACGCGATTCCGGCGGTTCCCCGGTCCGGGTGAAGCTACGGTGGTGGAGTGCCGCATCTCTTCGCCACCAGCGACCTCCACGTCACCCATGAGGGCAACGCCCCGCTCGTCGACGAGGTCGTCCCCCGGACCCCCGACGACTGGCTGCTCGTGGCCGGTGACGTCGCCGAACGCGCCGAATCCGTGATCGGGGTGCTCAGGACCTTGCGCGAACGTTTCGCGAAGGTCGTCTGGGTGCCCGGAAACCACGAGCTGTGGACCACCCAGAAGGATGAATGTCAGCTGCGAGGACAGGCTCGCTACGAGCACTTGGTCGAGCGCTGCCGCGAGATCGACGTCCTCACCCCGGAGGACCCGTACCCGGTGTGGGAACACCAGGAGAAGCCGCTGACGATCGCCCCGCTGTTCGTGCTGTACGACTACAGCTGGCGCACCCCCGCGGCCGACGGCCTGCCGATGCTGGCGGCCATCGAGCAGGCGCGGGAGGCCGGTGTCCTCTGCACGGACGAGTTCTTCCTGCACCCGGACCCGTATCCCAGCAGGCAGGCGTGGTGCGCCGACCGGGTGAAGATCAGCACGGAACGGCTGGAGGCGATCCCCGAGGACCACGGGACGATCCTCATGTCGCACTGGCCGTTGCACCGGCACCCGACCGAGCCGCTGTACTACCCGGAGTTCGCGCTGTGGTGCGGGACGACGGAGACCGAGGACTGGCACCGGCGCTTCCGGGCGGAGGTCGCCGTCTACGGCCACCTGCACATCCCTCGCTCCACGGAGGCGGACGGGGTGCGCTTCGAGGAGGTTTCGCTCGGCTATCCGCGTGAGTGGCGGAAGCGGTCGCGAGGGCCGATCCCGCTGCGGCGCATCTTCTGACGCTCGTGAGTGGCTAGGACGGTTAGAACCGTCCTAACCACTCACGAGACGTGCGGTGGCGCCGCACTCGCGTGCTTGAAGGCGTAACTCGCGTGATCAGCGGCGTAACTCGCGTGATCAGCGGCGTAACTCGCGAGTGTCGCTTCCAGACACGCGAGTTACGCGCCTGATCACGCGAGTTACGCCTTGACGCACGCCGCAAACCTTGTGGTCCCAGTACGTGAAGGCCTCCTTGAGAGACCCAGAGTCCCTCAAGGAGGCCTTCACGGACTTCGGGCCGGCTCAGCCGCGGCCGGGACCGTCCTGGCCGGGACGCCGACGCCGCAGGTACCGCTCGAACTCGGCCGCGATCTTGTCCCCGCTCACGTCGTCCAGCGTGAACTCGGTCTCCGCGTCGCCGCGCTCCTCGAGCCCCCGGACGTACTCGCTGATCTCTTCGTCCTCCTCGGCCATCTCGGTGACCGTCCGCTGCCACTCCTCGGCCTGCTCGGGCAGGGCGCCGAGCGGGATCTCGACGTCGAGGACGTCTTCGAGCTTGTGCAGCAGCGCCAGCGTGGCCTTGGGCGACGGCGGATGCGAGACGTAGTGCGGGACGGCGGCCCAGATCGACACCGCCGGGACACCCGCCTGCACGCAGTAGTCCTGCAGGACCCCGACGATGCCGGTCGGCCCCTGGTAGTTGTTCAGCTCCAGGCCGAACTGCGAAGCGGTGTCCTTGTCGTACGCAGTCCCGGTGACCGGGACGGGGCGGGTGTGCGCGGTGTCGGCCAGTAGCGCGCCGAGGGTGACGACCGTGGCGACTTCCAGCTGCTGGATGTGCTCCAGCAGTTCGGCGCAGAAGGCCCGCCAGCGCATGTTGGGCTCGGGCCCCTGGACCAGCACGATGTCCCGGCTGAAGCCCTCCGGGCGGCACACCGAGAGCCGGGTGGTCGGCCAGTCGACCCTTCGGGTGACGCCGTCCACCATGCGCACGGTCGGTCTGCTGACCTGGAAGTCGTAGTACTCGTCAGGACTCAGCTCGCTCAGCGGGGTCGCATCCCAGTTGAGCTGGAGATGCTCGACCGCCCGGCTGGCCGCGTCACCTGCGTCGTTCCATCCTTCGAAGGCGACGATCATGATCGGCTTGTTGTCATCCGGGTGGTCGCGGCCGGGCCGCTGGGTCTCGTCGACGGGCTCACTCACCGGACCAGCCTACGACCAGGCGGCCATGTGGCGTTGGGCATGTCCGGTGGCGTTTCGCCGGGGCGAACCGCACGGAGCCGACTCAACGCGACATTTCGGGCAACGACCTCGCCGCCGACGTGAATCCGTCTCGGCTACCGTGGGTCGGAGAAGGCCCATCCGAACGTGAGGGGGAACCGTGACCGAACCGTCCACACTGGACGGACTCGCCGCCGTGCTGTGGGATATGGACGGCACGCTGGTCGACTCGGAGAAGCTGTGGGACGTCGCGCTCTACGAGGCCGTCGAGAGCCTCGGCGGCACCCTGACCGAGGAGCAGCGCCTGAGTCTCGTCGGGTCCAATATGGACGACACGGCCGCGTTCCTCCTCGAAGTGTGCGCCAAGCCCGTGACGCCCGAGTCGATCGCGGAGATGGGGGTCTGGATCCGCCGCCGCACGGCCAACCTGTTCGACGGCCCGCTCCCGTGGCGCCCCGGGGCTCAGGAGCTACTCGAACTGTTGCGCGCCAACGGGGTCCCGATGGCGCTGGTCACCTCCACCGAACGCTCGCTGACCGAACTCGCGCTCAACACCATCGGCCGCGAGTACTTCGCCGCCACGGTCTGCGGTGACGAGGTCGATGGTCTGAACAAGCCGAACGCCAGGCCGTACCAGCTGGCCGCGGAGCTGCTGGGAGTCCCGGCTTCCCGGTGCGTCGCGATCGAGGATTCACCGCCGGGCGCGGCTTCCGCGGCCGCCGCGGGCTGCACGGTGGTGGTGATCCCGAACGACGTCGACGTCGAACCGGGTGAGCGGCGCGTGTTCCGCTCGTCGCTGGTGGGTCTCGACGTGGCGGCCCTGACCGCGCTCCTGCCCTGACCGCCATGTCGCATTTCCGCTAGACCCCGCCCGGTGCGGTCGGTGATGCTTGCCGGGTGCATGAGGATTTCGAGCGCTGCGTCCGGGCGGTCCAGTCGAACGACGCCCGGTTCGACGGCTGGTTCTTCACCGCGGTCCTGACGACGCGGATCTACTGCCGGGCGAGCTGCCCGGTCGTCCCGCCCAAACCGGAGAACATGACGTTCTATCCGAGCGCGGCGGCCGCGCAGGAGGCAGGGTTCCGCGCCTGCAAGCGGTGCCGTCCGGACGCGAGCCCGGGTTCGCCGCAGTGGAACGAGCGCGCGGACCTGGTGGCCAGGGCGATGCGGCTGATCGCCGACGGCGTCGTCGACACTGACGGCGTGCGCGGGCTGGCCGCCCGGCTGGGCTACAGCGTCCGGCAGGTGGAGCGGCATGTGCGCGCCGAACTTGGCGCGGGCCCGCTCAGCCTCGCCCGCGCCCAGCGGGCGCAGACGGCGCGGCTGCTGATCGAGACCACCGGGCTGTCGATGATCGACGTCGCCCTCGCCGCGGGGTTCGGCAGCGTCCGGACCTTCAACGACACCGTCCGCGAGGTCTTCGCGCTGTCCCCGACGGAACTGCGGGCCCGTGTCCGGAGCGCGCCTGCCACCGCCCCCGGGACGCTGAACCTGCGCCTGCCGTACCGGAAGCCGTTGTTCCCGGACAACCTCTTCGGGCATCTCGTCGCGACGGGTGTCCCCGGCGTCGAAGAATGGCGCGACGGCGCCTACCGCCGCACCCTGCGGCTCCCGCACGGCCCCGCCGTCGTCGCCCTCAAGCCGGAAGACGGCTACATCGGGTGCCGGCTCACCCTGTCGGACCTGCGGGACCTTTCGACCGCGATCAGCCGTTGCCGCCGCCTGCTCGACCTCGACGCCGATCCGGTCGCGGTCGACGAAGCGCTGGCGGCGGACCCGCTGCTCGCGCCCCTCGTGGCCACCGCGCCGGGCAGGCGGGTGCCGAGGACCGTCGACGGCGACGAGTTCGCCGTCCGCGCCGTCCTGGGGCAGCAGGTGTCCACCGCCGCGGCCCGCACGCACGCCGCCCGGCTGGTCCTCGCGCACGGTGCCGCCATCGACGACCCGGACGGCGGCCTCACGCACGTCTTCCCGGACGCCGCCGCGCTCGCGGACATCGATCCGGAAAGCCTCGCGATGCCACAGAGCCGCAAGCGGACCCTGCTCGGTCTTGTGGCCGAGCTGAACGAAGGCGACCTCGACCTCGGCGCGGGAAGCGACTGGCAACGGGCCCGCGAGCGGCTGCACGCGTTGCCCGGCTTCGGCCCGTGGACCGTCGAGAGCATCGCTATGCGCTCGCTCGGCGATCCGGACGCCTTCCTGCCGACCGACCTCGGCGTCAAGGTCGCCGCGAAGGGCCTCGGGCTCGGCCCGGCCGCCTTCGCCGCGCACGCCGAACGGTGGCGCCCGTGGCGGGCCTACGCCGTCCAACACCTCTGGGCGACCGGAGATCACCCCATCAACCGGCTGCCCGCCGCCTGAATGCCGAGGAGCGCCATGCGCACGCACACCGTCATCGACAGCCCGTACGACAAGCTGACCCTGGTCGCGGACGGCGAAAGCCTCTGCGGGGTCTACATGGTCCAGCAGCGCCACCGCCCGGCCGAGGAGACGTTCGGCCATCCGGACCCGGGCGCGCCGATCTTCGTGGACACCGAGAAACAGCTGAAGGAGTACTTCGCCGGTCAGCGCAAGGATTTCGATCTTCCGCTGAGCTTCGGCGGCACCCCGTTCCAGCGGATGGTCTGGGAAGGGCTGCTCGGGATCCCGTATGGCGAGACGGTCTCCTACGGGCAGCTCGCCGACCGGCTCGGCAGGCCCACCGCCTCGCGTGCGGTCGGCCTCGCGAACGGGAAGAACCCGATCAGCATCATCGTGCCGTGCCATCGGGTGATCGGTTCCACCGGCGATCTCACCGGTTACGGCGGTGGCGTCGAACGGAAGCGGCAGCTGCTCGACTTCGAGCGAGGTGGCGCGGCGCTGTTCTGAAGTGTGACGCGACCGGCACCACACCGGCCCGGGGCAGCGCGGCGCGGGCGCGGATGGAAGGATCTCCAGACTGTGAAGACCTTCGATGAGCTGTTCGCCGAGCTTGCCGACCGCGCCCGCACGCGGCCCGACGGTTCCGGCACCGTCGCCGCGCTCGACGCGGGAGTGCACGCGCAGGGCAAGAAGGTGCTCGAAGAGGCGGGCGAGGTGTGGATCGCCGCCGAGCACGAATCCGACGACAGGCTCGCCGAGGAGATCTCACAGCTGCTGTACCGCGTACAGGTGCTCATGCTCGGCCGAGGACTGTCGACAGAGGACGTGTACCGGTACCTGTGACGCGTTCGCGTCCGGAGAACCAAGGAGAAGCAATGCTGCGTGTCGCCGTGCCGAACAAGGGAGCCCTCGCCGCCGCCGCGTCGGAGATGCTCGGAGAGGCCGGCTACCGCAGGCGACATGAGGCCCGCGACCTGACCGTGCTGGACACCGTCAACGAGGTCGAGTTCTTCTTCTTGCGTCCCAAGGACATCGCGATCTACGTCGGCTCCGGCGAGCTGGATCTCGGCATCACCGGCCGCGACCTCGCGCTCGACTCCGGCGCCCCGGTCGAGGAGATCCTCGGCCTCGGCTTCGGCGGTTCCACCTTCCGGTACGCCGCACCCGCGGGCCGGGAGTGGAAGGCCGAAGACCTGCAGGGTAAGCGGCTCGCGACGTCGTATCCGCGCCTCGTGCGCGAGAACCTGAAGCAGCACGGGGTGGAGGCGGAGGTCATCCGCCTCGACGGCGCCGTCGAGATCTCGATCCAGCTCGGCGTCGCCGACGCCATCGCGGACGTCGTCGAGTCCGGACGTTCGCTGCGCCAGCACAACCTCGTGGCCTTCGGCGATCCGATCTGCGTGTCGGAGGCGGTTCTGCTGCAGCGGGCGGGAACCGAGCACACCCGGCCGAAGGACCAGCTGAAGGCGCGGCTGCAGGGAGTCGTCTTCGCCCAGCACTACATGATGCTGGACTACGACTGCCCGCGTTCGCTGCTCGACGCGGCCATCGCGATCACGCCGGGACTCGAGTCGCCGACCGTCGCGCCGCTGGCCCACGACGACTGGGTGGCCGTGCGGGCGATGGTGCCGCGCAAGGAGGTCAACCGGATCATGGACGAACTCGCCGAGACCGGCGCCAAGGCCGTCCTCGCTTCGGACATCCGGGCCTGCCGCCTCTGAAACCGGGTACGCGCGTGAAGGCCCCCTTCCCTCGGCTCAGCCGAGGGAAGGGGGCCTTCACGCGCGGAAGCTATCGGGGCCGGTTGGGTTTCTTGGGCATGAGGTCGTAGAGCTTCTTGCGCGTCCCGTTGTCCTTCGCGCTGCGGGTCACCGACACCTCGGTGATGAAGTCCTCGAAGACGAACTCCTCGTCGGCGGGCACGATCGCCGCGGCCGGATGGTTCTGCAGGTAGCCGTCCAGCGTCTCCGCGATCTCCCGGAACGACAGCGCCTGCAGGGTTTCCGGCGCGTAGGTCGTCACCGGCACGCCGTGCGCGGCGGCCTCGTTCATCACGACGCCGAGCGGGACGTGCGACAGCATCGGGATCCCGAACGCGTACAACTCCTGCAAAGCCGCGGCCGCGTAGTGCGAGATCGGGCGGCGGTACAGACCGGGCACGAGACCGTAGTAGGCGATCGGCGGACGGCCGACGGTCTGTTCGACGTAACGCACCTGGTCCGAAAGCAGGCGCAGGGCACGGATACTCGTCCGGTCCGGCTGCACCGGCACGAGGATCCCGTGTGAGGCGGCGAGCGCGTTGTTGGTCAGGACGTCGAGCGCGGGCGGGCAGTCGATGATGATGTGGTCGTAGTTGGCGAACTGGATGACCCTGGCCAGCTGCCAGCCCGGTACCCGGAACTGGTCCAGCCGCCGGATCAGGTCGAACATGCCCGGCGAGGTCGGGATGACGTCGAACGCGCCGCCCCGGCCGAGGTTGCTGCGCGGATGCCGCACGGCGAGTTCCTCGATCGGCCCCTTCCACACCTTGGTCAGGGCTTTCGCGAGGCTGGGCATGTCGTGCGCCACCTCGTCCAGCCCGAGGAGTTCGGTGGTCGCGTGGCCCTGTGGGTCGAGGTCGATCAGCAGCACCCGGCGGCCGCGTTCGGCCAGTGCGGCCGCCGCGCCCACGCTGAGTGAGGTCTTGCCGACCCCGCCTTTCTGGTTGACCACCGAGGTGATCTGCATGCCGAAGCGCTCCCTGTGTCTGTTGTTCCGGGAAGGCTATTGGAAACCCGCCGAGAAAGCGCGTCTATCAGCCCGCCTGTCGTGGCCGCACCAGGAGGGCCTGTGCTCCGGAGGCGATCGGGCCCGAGGCGTCGTGCAGCGTGGTGGTCGCCGTCCCGATGCCGTTCGGGCCGACCAGGGTGGCCGCGTCGACGCCGATCCAGTCGCCCAGCGGCGGGCGGCGGAGGTGCACCGTCAGCTCCGAGTTGATGAACCACCAGTCCCGCGGGTCCAGGAAGTTCGAGATCCCGTTTCCGGAGTCCGCGAGAACGAACAGCCGCTGCAGCGGGCTCGGCTTCTCCCCGTCGACGAGGGCGACGCGCTGGCGGCCCCAGACGGTCGCCGGTCCCGCCGCGTCCAGCGCGCCCTTGACGCGCCGCCACTCGACGGCGTCGAGGTAGCCGCCGTGCCAGCCCTCCGGCCAAGAGGACGTCGGCAACCCGTCGGGCGAAGGCAGCACCGGACCTTCCGCGGTGGCGACCGCCGTGGTGTCCGAGGTCGCGATGCGCCAGGCCGACGCACGGGCGACGACCCGCTCGCCGTGGGCGAGCTCCGCCACCAGCCACTCGACCGACCGGCCCGGCCGCTCCACCCACGCCCGCACCGAAAGCTCCTTCAGCGGCGCGGGCCCGAGGATCTCGACCGTCACCCTCGCCAGCTGACTTGCGTGCGGCGCCTCGACCTCTTCGAGTGCTCGCACCAGCAACGCCGATGGCGGCCCGAAGTGCTGCGCATCGGGGGTCCAAGGGCCGGCGGTGTGCGGGGTCGGGAGGTAGACGCCGTCACCCGACGGCACGTAGAAGGCTTCTGTCACAAGGGCACTCTAGGCCGTGTCCGGTGAGTCCGGGCGCGGCCGCCATTCACGAGGCATGCGCGGAGTCCGGCATCCCGGTGTCCTGGAGGGCACCCGGACTTTGCCCCAGGAACGAAAGAACCGTGGTCTGCGGGCCCTGACGGCACGGCCTAGTCCGCACGGTCCAATACGGACTCTTCCCCGGGATCAGGCTCCGGCCAGCCGGGATACGGCGGAGGAGTGCCGCCGTACTGCGGGCAGAGCGCCTGGTGATCGCACCACGCGCAGAGTTTGCTCGGATTGGGGCGGAAATCGCCGGTCTTGCCCGCTTTGAGGATCGCCTGCCAGATCGCCTCCAGCGTGCGCTCGAAGCGGATCAGCTCGCCCTCGTCCGGCGTGTAGGCCAGGGATTGCCCGTCGGTGAGGTACATCAGTTTCAGCTGACGCGGCACGACGCCGCGAAGCCGCCACAGGACCACGGCGTAGAACTTCATCTGGAACATCGCCTTGGCCTCGCCGATCTCGCGGGGCGCGGCGCCGGTCTTGTAGTCGACGACCCGGATCTCGCCGGTCGGCGCGACGTCCAGCCTGTCGACGTAGCCCCGGAGCAACACCCCGGAGCCGAGCTCGATCTCGACGTGCAGCTCGCACGCCTCCGGCTCCAGACGACGCGGATCTTCCAGGCCGAAGTAGGTGTCGACGAGCTGCTCGGCCGACGAGAGCCACGAGGTGACGGCTTCGGGGTCGTCCTGGTCGAACAGCTCGATCCATTCCGGACGTTCCGTGGACAGGTCCTCCCACGCCGGCGCGAGCAGCTCCTTGGCCTGCGGCGGGGTGCGATCGGCCTGGGGAAGGGAGAACAGGCGCTCCAGCACGGAATGCACCAGCGTGCCGCGCAGCTGGGCCTTCGTCGGGATCTCGGGCAGTCTGTCGACCGCGCGGAAGCGGTAGAGCAGCGGGCACTGCTTGAAGTCGCTGGCACGCGACGGGGACAGGGCCGGCCGACGGCGCGGGACTTCGGCGCCGGGCGGCGGATCGGCGGTGACCGTGTCGGTGTCGGGCATGGGGTGAGCGTATCGCCGGGTACCGACAGTTCCGGGACCGCGACGCACCGGAGTGGCATGACCGACACCACCCGGACGGGAAGGGCGGGTTACGGGTAGCCCACATCCGGGCATCTACGCTCTGACACATGGCGGTGACGGGTGAGCAGGGCCCGCCTCGACGAGGCGTGGCACCGGAGGGTGGGCTCCTGCTGTTCCGGGTCTCCGGGATCCCCGTGCTGCTGGCCCCTTCGTGGTGGATCGGCTCCCTGATCATCGTGGTGCTTTACACGCCACTGGTCGGCCGGATCCTGCCCGGCGCGACGACGCTGACCTCCTGGCTCCTGGCGGCCGCGTTCGCGGTCCTTCTCGGCCTCTCGGTGCTCGCGCACGAACTCGGGCACTGCCTGGTCGCGCTGCGGCTCGGCATCCCGGTCCGGCGCCTGCGGCTGTTCCTGCTCGGTGGTCTCTCCGAGGTCGCCAGGACCCCCCGCGAGCCGAGACAGGAAGGGCTCGTCGCCGCCGCGGGACCGATCGTTTCCCTGCTGCTCGGCGGTTTCTGCGGTCTGCTCATGTTCGCCGTTCCCTCGGAAAGCGCGGCGTGGCTGCTGATCGCCGAATGCGCCGTCGCGAACTTCGCCGTCGGGATCTTCAACCTCCTTCCCGGCCTTCCGCTCGACGGCGGCCGCCTGGTCCGCGCCGGGGTCTGGGCGGCGACCGGCCGCCGTGAGAAGGGCACGCGGGCGGCGGTCGTCGGTGGCGGGATCGTCGCCGCCGGACTGGTCGTCTGGGCGCTGTGGGGCTTGGCGGCGGGCAGTGAGGACCGCTGGCTCCGGCTCGGCGTCTGCGTCGTGACGGCGTGGTTCGTGGTCCTCGGCGCCCGAAGCGAACTCGCCGCCGAAACCCGCCGGGGATGGCCGGAAGGCGTGCGGCTGAGCGAACTCGTCCGTCCCGTCCTCCAGTTGCCCGCGGAAAGCCCCGTCTCGGACGCGCTGGCCGCTTCGGCGGGCCGCGGGGTGGTCCTGGTGCGTGCCGACGGCGTCGCGGCGGGCCTGCTCGACGAGACAGCCGCCGCGCAGCTCGCCGGGACGTCGCCGCACGCGCCCGCGGAGATGGCCGCCGAGCCGATCCGCGCCGACACCGTGCTGCTTTCGTCGGAGTCGGGGGAGGAGATCGCCGAGCGGGTCCGGGAAACGGCCGCTTGGCAGTTCCTCGTGGTGGACGACGAGGGCAGGCCCGCGGGGGTGCTCAGGCGCGAAGACCTGCGCGCCGCGATGACCCGGAGCCGACCCCCGGCGTAGCGCGGTACGGCCACCTGCGAGGATCGGTCGTCGATCTGTGTTCGCGCGTATGGAGGTTCAGTGTCGGTCCGAGGGCCGTTTCGTGTTGGTGACCGGGTTCAGCTGACCGACTCCAAGGGGCGGCACTACACCATGGTCCTCGCCGAGGGACAGCAGTATCACACCCATCGGGGCGCGCTGGCGCACGACGACGTGATCGGCGCGCAGGAGGGTTCGGTCGTCACTTCGGCGGGAGGCAGCCACTATCTGGCGCTTCGCCCGCTGCTGCCGGACTACGTGCTGTCGATGCCGCGTGGCGCGCAGGTGATCTACCCGAAGGACGCCGCGCAGATCGTGATGTGGGGCGACATCTTCCCGGGCGCGCGGGTACTCGAAGCGGGCGCCGGCTCCGGCGCGCTGACGTGTTCGCTGCTGCGGGCGGTCGGTTCGGAAGGGACCGTGCAGTCCTACGAGATCCGCGACGACCACGCCGAACACGCCGAACGGAACGTCGAGAAGTTCTTCGGGCGCAAGCCGGACAACTGGTCGCTGACGGTCGCGGACCTGTCGACGCACACCGGCGAAGTGGACCGCGTCGTCCTCGACATGCTGGCGCCTTGGGACCAGCTGGAGACGGTCGCCGCGCATCTGGTGCCGGGCGGCGTGCTCACGGTTTATGTGGCGACCGTCACACAGCTTTCCCGGATCACGGAAGCCCTGCGGGACCAGCAGTGCTGGACCGAGCCGGAATCGTGGGAGACGCTCATGCGGCCTTGGCACGTCGTGAGCCTCGCGGTGCGGCCGGACCACCGGATGGTCGCGCACACCGCGTTCCTGCTGACGGCGCGCCGTCTGGCGGACGGCACCGTCTCGCCGCGGGTGCACCGCCGCTCGGGCAAGGGCTGATCGGTACCGCCGGTCTTGAGTGGCGTTTTCGGGCTCGAGCCGAGGGTGGCTTGGGTTCCTGCTGGCCCGCGGGTTCTGGCGGGTGGTGTCGCGAAAGCCACTTTCGGGACATCAGACGTCTCGAAAGTGGCTTTCGAGACATGATCGAAGGGGCGGTGCCGGACAGCCATGCCCGACGTTGTGAAAGCCACTTTCGCAACCCTCAACGTTGCGAAAGTGGCTTTCACAACGCCCGGCCAGGCCAGCCCTCAGCAGGAACCCGAGAGACCCTTGGCTCCACCCCGAAACGTCAGGGCACGCACCACTTTCCGCCCTGCTTCCTGAGCGGGAACGGAGTGTCCTTCTGACCGCCGACCCCTTCGACGTGGACGGTCACGGTGGCGGAATCGCCGCTGACCACCGGCGGATCGGGGACGGTCGCGGTCACCTTGCCCGCCGCCGCCCATTTCCGGCCGAGCTCGGCCAGATCGGCCGACGACTGCTGGGTGCAGGTGAGTTTCCCGAACGCCGTCGCGTCGTGGTTGACGATGGCCGCCGCGATCGCCTTGCCGACCACCTCGACCGCCGCCACGTCCGGATCCACCGGAACCGGACGGGACGAAGCCGGCGGTGGCGAGGGCGCGCCGGTGCTCGACGCGGCCGGGTCGGAGCCGGAGGGGGCCACCAGCAGCAGCCCCACCACGACCCCGGCCACGACCGCGCCACAAACCACCGCCACGGCGGTCAGCTTGTGGCTCACCGTCACGGACAGGTCACTTCTTGTCGGCCTTGATGTCCTTGAGGCACCACAGGTTCGATTCCTTGGCCGCCGTGATCGTGCCTTCCGCCATCTTGGTGCCCTGGGTGGCGCGGTAACGGCCGGTCGCCCGGTCGCCGCTTTCCTTGGCGGGCTCGGTGATCTCGAGCTTGATGGGGTCGAGCGGCTTGCCCTCGTCCTTGGTGTTCTCGCTGCGGCAGATCAGATCGAGGAACGTCCTCTTGTCGCCCGCGCTGTACGAGGTCGCGGCGCTTTCGAAGACTTCCTGCGGGGTGGCCTTGCCGCCGGGTGCCGGACCTGAGCTCTTGGTCGACGAAGTGCTCGGCGAGCTGGACCTGGTCCGGGTCGAGCTCGGCTTCTGCGACGACGAGGACGGTGCCTCCGACGGGGCCGCGCTGCTGGTGGGCGGCGCGGCGGTCTGGTTGTCGTCGCCCGAGTTCAGCGCGATGACCAGCGCGGTGACACCGCCACCCACCAGCAGTACCGCGCCGATCGCGATGCCGACGATCAGGCCCGTCTTCTTTTTCTTGGGTGGCTCTCCGCCGCCGTAACCGCCTTCCTGCGGGTAAGCGTTGAAGCCGCCCTGCTGCCCGTACGGGTCCGGCTGGCCGAACTGCTGCGTGCCGCCGGGGTATCCCTGCTGCGGCTGAGGACCGCTCTGCGGGTAGCCGCCTTGTTGCTGGCCGTACGGGTCCTGTCCGTACTGGCCGCCACCGGGGTATCCCTGTTGCGGCTGGGGGCCGCTCTGCGGGTACCCGCCCTGCTGGCCGTACGGATCTTGTCCGTAGCCGCCGGGCTGCTGCGGCGGGTAAGTCATGGCTGGTGCCCCCTAGCTGTTCTGCGAAAATGCTCAACATGACCTGCGGGTCCGCCTCCCCGGCGAACGTCGCCCGATGCTAGCCATCGAGCCGGATCGCCGCTCGATTAGGGCCGAACTGATACCGGAATCCCGTTTGCACCCGGACGGAGCCGGGTATTCCGCCGCAGGTCAGGCCAGGTGGACGGATTGTGACCATGAGTGCGCCGGACCCGGCACCGGGATGGCCTCTTGCGCGGCGGGAACGTACGTGCTGGCGGGCCCTCCGGAACGCGACGCGCCGATCTTGTGATGCGGAAAGGCCTTTTATTGTCGGTGATCGCCGGTACCGTGGAATGAAAAGCACTCCGAGGAGGTGCCCGATGCATCATGACCTTCCCGGAGGTCGGCGCGAGGAGGCCGACCCTTCAGAAACGACCGGAGCTGGAACCACGTCCGACGAGCAGGCACGTCAAATCCGCTTCCTCGAGGAGGAAGTCGCACTGCTGCGCCGGAAGCTCACCGATTCCCCACGTCAGAACCGAGTGCTGGAGCAGCGACTCGCCGAGGCGTCGGAACGAGTGAGCCAACTCACGGAACGCAACACGAAACTGGTCGAGACGCTCCGCGAGGCGCGTGGCCAGTTGCTCGCGTTGCGAGAGGAGGTCGACAGGCTGGCCCAGCCTCCGAGCGGTTACGGCGTGTTCGTGACCGCGTACGAGGACAACACGGTGGACGTGTTCACCGCGGGCCGCAAGATGCGGGTTTCGGTCTCACCCGCGGTCGAGGTCTCGTCGCTTCAGCGCGGACAGGCGTTGCGGCTCAACGAGGCGCTCACCGTCGTCGAAGGCGGTGACTTCGAGCGGATCGGCGAGGTCTGCGCGTTGCGCGAGGTGCTGGCCCCGGACGTCGAGGGCGGCAGCCCCCGTGCGCTCGTGGTCGGGCACGCGGACGAGGAGCGGGTCGTCCTGCTCTCCGATCCGCTGGCCGAACAGCCCCTCAAGCCGGGCGATTCCCTGCTGGTGGACTCGAAAGCCGGTTACGCCTACGAGCGCGTGCCGAAGGCGGAGGTCGAGGATCTCGTGCTGGAGGAGGTGCCCGACGTCCGCTACGAGGACATCGGTGGCCTCACCCGGCAGATCGAGCAGATCCGCGACGCCGTCGAGCTTCCGTTCCTGCACGCTGATCTCTACCAGGAGTACCAGCTGCGCCCGCCGAAGGGCGTGCTGCTCTACGGGCCTCCTGGCTGCGGTAAGACCCTCATCGCCAAGGCGGTGGCCAACTCGCTCGCCAAGAAGGTCGCGGAAGCCCGCGGCGACGCGGCGGACGGGAAGTCCTACTTCCTGAACATCAAGGGTCCGGAACTGCTGAACAAGTTCGTCGGGGAGACCGAGCGGCACATCCGCCTGATCTTCCAGCGAGCCAGGGAAAAGGCCTCCGAAGGCACCCCGGTGATCGTGTTCTTCGACGAGATGGACTCGATCTTCCGCACCCGCGGTTCGGGCGTGTCCTCCGACGTGGAGACCACGATCGTCCCGCAGCTGCTTTCGGAGATCGACGGTGTGGAAGGGCTGGAGAACGTCATCGTCATCGGCGCCTCCAACCGCGAGGACATGATCGACCCGGCGATCCTGCGGCCGGGCCGGCTCGACGTCAAGATCAAGATCGAGCGTCCGGACGCCGAAGGCGCGAAGGACATCTTCTCCAAGTACCTGTCCGACGGCCTGCCGATCCACGCGGACGACCTCGCCGAGTTCGGTGGGGACGTGCGCGCGACCTTCGACGCGATGATCCAGCACACGGTCGAGCGGATGTACGAGGAGACGGACGAGAACCGGTTCCTCGAGGTCACCTACGCCAACGGTGACAAGGAGGTCCTGTACTTCCGTGACTTCAACTCGGGCGCGATGATCCAGAACATCGTGGACCGGGCGAAGAAGTCGGCCATCAAGTCGGTGCTGGAGACCAAGCAGCCCGGCCTGCGCGTGCAGCATCTGCTGGACGCGATCGTCGACGAGTTCGCGGAGAACGAGGACCTGCCCAACACCACCAACCCGGACGACTGGGCCCGGATCTCCGGCAAGAAGGGCGAGCGGATCGTCTACATCCGCACGCTCGTCACCGGCAAGAACCAGGATTCGGGGCGGGCGATAGACACCGCCACGAACACCGGTCAGTACCTGTAGCGCGAACCGAAGGGGCCCTTCACCGCATGCGTCGCGGTGAAGGGCCCCTTCGTGTCACACGGGTACGGGTTCCCCGACCTTCTTGCGCGGGCTCAGCCGCCCGTGTGCGGCCAGGATTCCCAGGACGACGAGCAACGCGCCGACGGGCTGGTTCCACGCCAGGGGTTCGTCGAGTACGAGAACGCCGAGCAGCACACCCACGACGGGTGTGAGGTAGGTCACGGCCGACGCGTTGGACGCGCCCCACGCCGCGATGATCGAGGCGTTCCACGCGTAGGCGAGGCCGGTGCCCAGCGCGCCGAGCGCGATCATGCTGAGGACGATCGGCGTGTCGAGGCGAACCGGCGTCGTCGCGATGAACGGCGCGAGCACCAGCATCACGACGGCACCGCAGCAGACCTGCCCGAGCGCGATGGTCGGCGCGTCGAGGTTCCGCCAGGAAATGAACCGTCGCACGTAGACGAACGAGATGCCGTAGCAGGTCGTCGCGCCCAGGCAGGCCAGCTGTGCGGTCAGTTCGTGGGAGACGTCGATCCCTTGCCAGACACCGACGATGGTGAGCACGCCGAGGAAGCCGAGGACCAGGCCGGTCGTCCTGGCCTTGGTGAAGCGTTCGGACGGCAGGGCCGCGGCGGCGATGAGCATGGTGATCAGCGGCGTCGTCGCGTTGAAGATGCTGGCGAGCCCGGAGGAGATGTACTGCTCGGCCCAGGAGAACAGCAGGAACGGGATCACGCACAGCAGTACGGAAACGACGGCGAGATGACCCCAGAGCGCCGGATCGCGGGGGAGCGGCTTACGGCGCCACGCGGCGATGGCGATCAGTGCCAGTGCGCCGAGGCAGACGCGGGAGAGCGCCACCTGGGCGGGCGAGAGGCCGGTGAGGCCGACCTTGATGAACAGAAAACTCGCACCCCAGACGACCGCGAGCGCCGCGAACCGGATCGCGATACCGAAACGTCCCAATTGTTCTTCTCCTGAATCCTCAAGTCGGAACCCAGTGAAACCCGTAATCCTTCGGCGTTCCAGCGGTTTTCGGACGATGTGTCCGACGACTCGCGGGTGGCGGTCACCCGAATCGTCTGTATAACGGCCTATACTTCAGCGCTGTGAGCGAATCTTCCGGGCGCCCGCGCGCGCCGATCACCGAAGCCGATGTCCTGGCATGGCTGGAAACGACGGCGGCCGCCGTACGCGCGGGGGAGGTGAGCGCCCCCGAGCTCATCGAGATCCTGGGGGAGTTGCGCCGCGCCTCCGCGGCCTGCGCCGACGCGTCGGACTGGGCTCTGCTCGCCGCCAGGGAAGAGGGAGCCAGCCTCCGTCAGATCGCGCCCGTCTTCGGCAAGGGTTACGTTCGGGCTCCGGCGGCGCGCCTCGAAAAGCTCCATCGGCAGGCGCAGAACTCGAGCCAGTGGCTCGCGATCCTCCGCCACAAGAACGAAGGAGCCCGGTGACAGACTCGGAAATCACCGTCGGCGACCGGATCGCCGTCGGGCTGGCGGCGCTCGGCAGGCCCGCGTACATCAACCTCGGCCGGGTCGGCGCGCTGCCGCCCGGACGCGACTTCGAGGCGATGCGCGCGGCGACCTACGACGTGCTGGACGACGCGTACCGCGCGGGCGTCCGCTGGATCGACGTCGCCCGTTCGTATGGTTCTTCGGAGGAGTTCCTCGCCGGCTGGCTCGCCGGGCGCGGCCACGCGGACGTCACCGTGTCGAGCAAATGGGGCTACCGCTACGTGGGGGAGTGGAAGCTCGACGCGGAAGTGCACGAGGTCAAGGAGCACACCGCGGCCCGGTTCGCCGACCAGTGGACCGAATCCGTTGGCCTGCTGGGGAAGGCGATCTCGCTCTACCAGGTCCATTCGCTCACTGTGGACAGTCCACTGTTCACCGACGACCGGCTGATCGGCGCGCTCGCGGAACTCGCCGCGGACGGCGTGCCGGTGGGGTTCTCGACGTCCGGGCCGTCGCAGGCCGACGCGGTCCGCCGGGCGTTCGAACTGGAGGTGTCTGGGACGCCGGTCTTCAGCGCCGTGCAATCGACGTGGAACCTGCTCGAACCCTCCGTCGGCCCGGCGCTCGCGGAAGCGCACGCCGCCGGGAAACGGGTACTGGTCAAGGAAACCGTCGCGAACGGACGCCTGGTGGTCGAGCCGCCGGTGCCGCTCGCGCGGATCGCGCGGGAGCACGGAGCGGGTCCGGACGCGGTGGCCGTCGCGGCTGTGCTGACACAGGACTGGCGCCCGATCGCGGTCATCGGCCCGTCGAGCACCGCGCAGCTCGCGGAGAATCTCGTTGCCGCGAAGGTGGAACTCGCCGAGGAGGAACTGGCGGAGCTGGCCGCGCTCGCGGAGGAACCGGTCGCCTACTGGCGGCACCGATCCTGCCTCGGCTGGCATTGAGGGGCTGGACTAGTCTCGCGGCAAACGTCAGGCGGAAGCCGGGAGGGCTCGAGGGTGCGTCATCGGCAGGTGCTCGCGGTGGCGACGGTCGCGCTGTTCGGGTTGTCGGGCTGTGCGGACCGTCCGAACGATCTCGACACCTACTACGACGATCCGACGCCGACACCCGCGGCCGAGCCGTCACAGCCTTCGGTCAAGCCACAGGCCAACCCGGTGCCCCCATCGTCCACCCGCGCTCCCGTCCCCGCGGCCGTTTCCGCCGCGCTGCTGACCGACGAGGACGTCGCCGAGGAAGAGGTTGTCCCCGGTGAGGGCAAGGTGTCCGGCTGTCTGACCGGGCTCACCCGGGGCACGAGCCGCTCGGCCACGTGGTCGTACGCCAGCGGTTCGACGCTGGAACATCAGGTCACCGAGTACACCGACCGTGCCGCCTCGGACGTCGTCGCCCGGGCGGACTGCGACGGCAAGAAGCTCACTCTCGCGAAGCAAACCGGCGTCGAGGTCCAGCGCGCCTGGTGCGACGGCACGACGTGCACGGTGTTGCTCGCCAAGGGGAAGCTCGTCTCCGCTCTCAGCGTGACGGCCGGAACCGAGGCGAGGGCGACGGAAGCGGCGAGGCGGCTGCTGCCGATCGTCACGCAGCGCCTCCGTTCGGCCTAGCGGGCGTTCTCCCGCCGGAACCACTCCAGCGCACCGAGACGGCCGTCCGGCACGAACGCGCTCGAAGGATCGTCGAGCCACGAACGCAACTCGTCGAGCGTCAGCCAGCGCCCTTCGACGACTTCGGAAGGCTGATGGACGAACGGGCCGTCCCAGCGTGCTTCGAACGCGAAGTTGTGGCAGCGGATCGTGCCTTCGTCGTAGACGTGGGTGAAAAGCGGCCGTAGTTCCACTCCGTGAACACCGAGTTCTTCGGCCAGCTCCCGGCGCGCGCACTCCTCGGGGGTCTCGCCCGCCGCGACGACGCCGCCCGCCCAGCAGTCCCATGTGGAGGGATAGACGTCTTTCGTGGGAGTGCGCAGGTGCACGTAGACGGAGTTCCCGTCACCCGAACGGACCAACACCACGCCCGCGGCGTGCCAAAGCCCTTCGGCGCGGACCCGGGATCGCGTGGCCGCGCCAACGGCGGTTCCGCCGAGGTCATAGAGCGCAACGAGTTCGTCACTGCCTGACATGGGGGGCATCGTCGCACGGCCCCGACCCCGTAGGGTGGTGGGTATGCGGCGGATCATGGGAACCGAAGTCGAGTACGGCATCGCGGTGCCGGGCGACGCGACGGCGAACCCGGTACTCACCTCGACCCAGGTCGTGCTCGCCTACGCGGCCGCGGCGGACGTCCCGCGGGCCAGGCGGGCGCGATGGGACTACGAGGTGGAATCGCCCCTGCGCGACGCGCGCGGGTTCGACCTGACCGGCCCGAGCGGCCCCGGGCACGACCCGGACGTCGAGGATCTCGGCGCGGCGAACGTCATCCTGACCAACGGGGCGCGGCTGTACGTCGACCACGCCCACCCCGAGTACTCGGCGCCCGAGGTGACGAACGCGCGCGACGCGGTCATCTGGGACAAGGCGGGCGAACGGGTCATGGAGGAGGCGGCGCGCAAGGCCGCCACCGTGCCCGGGCAGCCGCCGTTGCAGCTGTACAAGAACAACGTCGACGGCAAGGGCGCGAGCTACGGCACCCACGAGAACTACCTGATGCAGCGGTCGACCCCGTTCACCGCGGTGATCGCCGGGCTGACGCCGTTCTTCGTGTCCCGCCAGGTGATCACGGGCTCCGGCCGCGTCGGTGTCGGGCAGCAGAGCGAGGAAGCGGGTTTCCAGCTCTCGCAGCGTTCGGACTACATCGAGGTCGAGGTCGGCCTGGAGACCACGCTCAAACGCGGCATCATCAACACCCGCGACGAGCCGCACGCCGACGCGGACAAGTACCGCCGCCTGCACGTCATCATCGGCGACGCGAACCTGGCCGAGTACTCGACGTACCTCAAGGTCGGCACGACGGCGCTGGTGCTGGACCTGATCGAGGCGGGCGTCCGGTTCGACGACCTGAAACTCGACGAGCCGGTCCGGGCCGTGCACCAGATCAGCCACGACCCGACGCTGAAGGCGAAGGTGTCGCTGGCCAACGGGCGCAAGTACACCGGGCTGGACCTCCAGTTCGCCTACCACGAGATCGCGTCGGCGAACCTGGAGCGCACCGGCGCGGACGAGGCCTCCAAGGAGGTCCTGCGGGTCTGGGGCGAGATCCTGGACGCGCTGGCGCGGGACCCTCAGGAATGCGCGGACAGGCTGGACTGGCCGGCGAAGCTGCGGTTGCTCGAGGGCTACCGCGCGCGGGACCAGCTGGCCTGGGGCGCGCCGCGGTTGCGGCTGGTCGACCTGCAGTACTCGGATGTCCGGCTGGACAAGGGCCTGTACAACAGGCTCGTCACCAGGGGTTCGATGAAGCGGCTGGTGACCGAGGAGGAGGTGCTGGAGGCGGTCACGACCCCGCCTTCGGACACCAGGGCCTATTTCCGGGGCCGCACGCTGGAGAAGTACGCCAACTCCATCGCCGCGGCGTCGTGGGATTCGGTCATCTTCGACGTCGGCCGGGAATCGCTGGTGCGGATCCCGACGTTGGAGCCGTTGCGGGGCACGAAGGCCCACGTGGGGAAGTTGCTGGACGACTCCGCGACCGCCGAGGAGCTGGTGGAGGCGCTCACCGGTTCGGACTAGCGGGATTTCCTTTCATCGGGGTTAAGCGATCACGGATCCCGCGGATTGTCGGGACCGCTGGGTAGGCTAGGAAACATCGGCCACACCGGGAGGCGAGATGGCTCAGGAAAAGATCGAAAAGCACGGCGGCGGCGACTCGGACGAAGAGTTCGAGGACGGCGGTCCGGCGGGTCAGGAACGGCGCGAGAAGCTCGGCGAAGACGTCGACACGATCCTCGACGAGATCGACGACGTGCTCGAGGAGAACGCCGAGGACTTCGTCCGCGCCTACGTGCAAAAGGGCGGCGAGTAACTCGTCTTCCGGCGGCCCCGGGCCGGGGCCGCCCGTGCGGAGCCGGCGGATCACACAGATTGGAACTTTGAGCACGTATGGAACACACCTCGGGTAAGTCGGCGCTGCCCGCCGCGTACTTCTCGTCGGCGACCTCGTCGTTCTCGGACTTCCTCCGGGCGCAGGCGCCCGAGCTGCTCCCGGAGCGGCGGGTCTCGGCCGGGGCGGGCGGGCTGGACGCCCCGCACGGGACGACGATCGTCGCGGTCAAGTTCGCGGGCGGGGTGCTGATCGCCGGTGACCGGCGGGCCACGTCGGGCAACCTGATCGCTTCGCGCGACATGGAGAAGGTCCACGTCACCGACGAGTACTCGGCCGTGGGCATCGCGGGCTCGGCCGGGCTGGCGATCGAGATGGTGCGGCTGTACGCGGTCGAACTGGCGCATTACGAGAAGATCGAGGGTGTTTCGCTCTCGCTCGACGGTAAGACGAACAAGCTCGCGGGGCTGGTGAAGTCCAACCTCGAGATGGCGATGGCGGGGCTGGCCGTGCTGCCGCTGTTCGTCGGGTACGACCTCGACGCCGAGGACGCGAAGCACGCGGGCCGGATCGTCTCGTACGACGCCACGGGCGGCCGCTACGAGGAGAACGCCGGCTACCACGCCATCGGCTCGGGTTCGCTGTTCGCGAAGGGCTCGCTGAAGAAGCTGTACGACCCGGACGCGGACGCCGAAGCCGCGATCCGGACGGCGGTGGAGGCGCTGTACGACGCGGCGGACGACGACACCGCGACCGGCGGGCCGGATCTGGTGCGCCGGATCTTCCCGACGATCGTGACCGTCACCGCGGAGCAGGGCGCGGTGGCGTTGCCGCTGGAGCAGACGACCGCGGTGGCCGAGGCCGTCGTGGCCGCACGAGCCGAGCGCGGGCGCTAGCCGTCCACCCCCGTCCCTTCCCGATGAGAGCCCGAAAGAGCGGAGCACCACAGTGACGATGCCGTTGTACGCCTCTCCCGAGCAGCTGATGCGGGAGCGTTCCGAGATCGCGCGCAAGGGCATCGCGCGTGGCCGGAGCGTGGTCGTGCTCAAGTACCGCGGTGGCGTGCTGTTCGTGGCCGAGAACCCCTCGGCGACGTTGCACAAGGTTTCGGAGATCTACGACCGGATCGGTTTCGCGGCCGTGGGCCGCTACAGCGAGTTCGAGAACCTCCGCGTCGCCGGCATCCGGCACGCGGACCTGAAGGGCTACCAGTACGACCGGCGGGACGTCAGCGCTCGTGCGCTGGCGAACGCGTACGCCGCGACACTGGGCAGCATCTTCACCGAGCAGCTGAAGCCGTTCGAGGTGGAGGTCTGCGTCGCCGAGGTCGGCGACACCGCCGCCGAAGACCAGCTGTACCGGCTGACCTACGACGGCTCGATCTTCGACGAGCCGAAGTTCGTCGTGATGGGCGGTCAGGCCGACACGCTCACCACGAAGCTCAAGGAGAGCTTCGAGTCGGACATGGAGCTGGAAGCGGCGCTCGGCGTCGCGGTGAAGGCGTTGCGCGCCAACACCCCCACCCCCGCGAACGGCGACTCGGACCCGGTGAAGCTCGAGGTCGCCGTCCTGGAGCGGGACCGGCGCGGCCGCAAGTTCCGCCGGGTCGCCGGTGCCGCGCTCGACGCGCTGCTGCCCGCCCTGCCGGAGGAGCCGAAGAAGGACGACGCCGACGGCGACAAGCCCGACGGTGAGTCCAAGAAGGACTGAGTCTCTCCGAAGTACGTGAAGGCCCCCTTCATTGCGTCTAGCGCAATGAAGGGGGCCTTCACGTAGTTGGGGCTGCGTGTTGTCGCGACGTGTTTCGAGGCCGTGAGGCTCACCTCGCTGACGTTGTCCTGCCCCTCAGTACACAGTGGACGCGGCCGCCACGACAGCGCCTACAGGCGGTAGATGGTGAGCGCGCTGGGCCGTGACCGGAAGCGGAAGTCGTTGCCGAGCGGGCCGACCTCGCCGTCGGTGGCGACGCGGCGGTTGCCGTTCAGCAGCCGGACATGCAGCTCCGGCACGTCGAGTTCCTGGTAGACGTGGCTGGCGTTGAGGCTGTTCGTGATGGTGGCGAGGATGAACCGCGCCCGCGAGTACGGCACGTCGGCGCGCAGGTAGCGGACGTCGAGAAGGCCAGTGTCGAGCGCTGGACGGCGTGAGGGCGCGAAGCCCTTCGGCGAGTAGGTGCCGTTGCCGACGAACAGCAGCCAAATGCTGGTGTGCTTGCCGTTGAGGGTCACTTCGAGCGGCTTCGCGCGCCGGAGGGTGCGGGCGAGCGCGATGGCCGCCGACGGCCACTTCGGGTGCCGCTTCTGCAGCCTTTCCCGGATCCGGACCATTTCCGGGTAACCGCCGAGGCTGGCGGTGTTGACGAAGTAGCGGTGGTCGTCGTCGTGGTTGATCTCGACCTCGCCGAGGTCGACGCCGACGGCGTTGCCCGCTTCGGTGGCGGCGTCCGCGTCGGGCATCGAGCGCATGCCGACGTCCCGGGCGAAGTGGTTGAGGGTGCCCGCCGGGATGAGAGCGAGCGGCAGGTCGTGGTCGGCCGCGACGGCGGCCACGGCGGCGACGGTCCCGTCACCGCCGGCGACACCGAGCGCGCGCACGGTGTTGTCGCGGGAGGCGATCTCGTCGCAGAGCTGATCGCGCAGGTCCCGCTTCGCGTCCGGGTAGAGGATGGTCGCCTTGGGCCAGGCGAACCGGGCTTCCTCGGTCGGATCCTGGCCGTCGATCCCCGAATGCGGGTTGACCAGGACGAGCATGTCCTCGCCGTCGCGCATCTCGGGCGCCTCGGCGGTGTGCGCGGTGCGGCCGGGGACGTCGTCGTTCAGCGGCCACCAGTGCCGCGTCAGCAGGCCGGCGCCGATCCCGATCCCGATCCCCACTCCGACGTCACTGGGCCAGTGGACGCCGGTGTGGACCCGGGAATAGGCGACGGCGGCGGCCAGCGGGGCGAGGGCGGCGCCCGCCTTGGGCGATTCCATCGCGACGGCCGTGACGAAGGCGGCCGCGGACGCCGAGTGCCCGGACGGGAACGACGACGAGGTCGGCCGCCGGACGAGCCGCCGGTGCATCGGCACCTCCTCGGCCGCGGGGCGGCGGCGGGGGAACAGCGGCTTGCCGACCAGGTTCGCCGCCGCGCTGGCCCCGGCGATCGCGGCCACGCCGCGGAGCGCGCCCCGGCGCGTCGGCCCCTTCTTCGCCGCGAGCACGACCGCGACACACCACCAAAGCTTGGATTTGTCCGCACTTTTGGAGAGCGAGGTGATCACTTCGTCGGCCCTGCTCCTCGGCAGGGCCGCACTCCGTGCCATCAGCCGCCGATCGGTCCGTCCGACCTTGCGGAAAGGGCGTTTGAGCTGCTTTAACACGGGTTCCCCACTTCCGGGCCAGGACGTCATGCGCGTGATACCCGATCGGGACGTCCCGCACACCTTTCACCGAATGCAACGTACCGACCGCGTGTCGCCGCCCGAACGGCGCACCTTCAGTGGGTCTTCACCGCCTACTCTGGTGGGATGCAGCGGCGGATCTTTGGCATCGAGACCGAGTTCGGGGTCACGTGCACCTTTCACGGGCAACGCAGGCTCTCCCCGGACGAAGTGGCGCGTTACCTGTTTCGGCGTGTCGTGTCCTGGGGGCGTTCGTCGAACGTCTTCCTGTCGAACGGCTCGCGGCTCTACCTCGACGTGGGTTCCCACCCGGAGTACGCGACGGCCGAATGCGACGACCTCGTCCAGCTCGTCACGCACGACAAGGCGGGGGAGCGGATCCTCGAGGACCTCCTGGTCGACGCCGAGCGGCGGCTGGCGGACGAGGGCATCGGCGGCGACATCTTCCTGTTCAAGAACAACACCGACTCGGCGGGCAACTCCTACGGCTGCCACGAGAACTACCTGGTGACCCGGGCGGGTGAGTTCTCCCGGATCGCCGACGTGCTGCTGCCGTTCCTGGTGACCCGGCAGCTCATCTGCGGCGCCGGCAAGGTGCTGCAGACGCCGCGCGGCGCCGTGTACTGCCTGTCCCAGCGAGCGGAACACATCTGGGAAGGCGTCTCCAGCGCCACCACGCGCTCGCGGCCGATCATCAACACCCGCGACGAGCCGCACGCCGACGCCGAACGCTACCGGCGCCTGCACGTGATCGTCGGCGACTCGAACATGGCCGAGCCGACCACGCTGCTCAAGGTCGGATCGGCGAACCTGGTGCTGGAGATGATCGAAGCGGGCGTCCAGTTCCGCGACTTCACCCTGGACAACCCGATAAGGGCCATCCGCGAGATCAGCCACGACCTCACCGGCCGCCGCCAGGTGCGGCTCGCCGGAGGCCGCGAGGCGTCCGCGCTGGACATCCAGCGCGAGTACCACGCCCGCGCCGTCCAGCACGTCAAGGAGACCGGTTCGTCGCCGCAGTCCGAGCGCGTCGTCGAGCTGTGGGGCCGGGCGCTGGAGGCGGTCGAGCAGCAGGACTTCAGCAAGATCGACACCGAGATCGACTGGGCGATCAAGCACCGCCTGGTCGAGCGCTACCGCAACAAGCACGACCTCGACCTGTCGAGCCCGCGGATCGCGCAGCTCGACCTGGCCTATCACGACATCCGGCGCGGGCGGGGCATCTTCGACCTGCTGCAGCGGAAGGGGCTCGTGCGGCGCGTCACCGACGACGGCGAGATCGAGCTGGCCAAGGACACCCCGCCGCAGACGACGCGGGCGAAGCTGCGCGGCGACTTCATCGCCGCCGCGCAGGCCGCCGGGCGTGACTTCACCGTGGACTGGGTGCACCTCAAGCTCAACGACCAGGCGCAGCGGACCGTGCTGTGCAAGGACCCGTTCCGTTCGGTGGACGAGCGCGTCGAGAGGCTCATCTCCTCGCTCTGAATTACTCCGTGAAGGCCATCTTGGAAGGCTCCGTGCCCTCTAAGGTGGCCTTCACGGATCTTCGAGGGAGAGGTGCGCCGATGCGCCGTGCGTTGCTGGTCCTGCTGGGTGCGGTCGTCCCGCTGGCGTTCACCGGCGTCGCGCAAGCCGCACCGGAACGTCCCGAACCCCGGTGGACCGAGACGCCGACGGGCACGGACGCCCAGCTGCGCGGCCTGTCCGCGGTGGATTCCCGGACGGCCTGGGTCAGCGGCAGCAGGGGCACCATCCTGCGCACCACCGACCGCGGCCGCACCTGGAAGCCTGTCGCCCCGGCGGGCACCGAGGCGCTCGACTTCCGGGACATCGAGGCCTTCGACGCCGAGCACGCCGTCGCGTTGTCGATCGGGCCCGGCGACGCGTCCCGGATCTACCGCACCGACGACGGCGGCCAGAGCTGGCGACTGTCCTTCCAGAACACCGACCCCGCCGCCTTCTACGACTGTGTCGCGTTCTTCGACCGCCGGCGCGGTCTCGCGATGAGCGATCCGGTGGACGGCAAGTTCCGGTTGCAGTCCACTTCGGACGGCGGCCGCACGTGGAAACCCGTCCCAGCCGAGGGGATGGTCCCCGCGCTCGACGGCGAGTTCGGGTTCGCCGCCAGCGGCCAGTGCCTCACCACGTCGGGCCCGCGCGACGCCTGGATCGCCACCGGTGGCGGGGCCCGTGCACGTGTCCTGCACTCCGGCGACGGCGGGACGACCTGGGAAGCCGCCGACACCCCATTGCCCAGCGGCGCCTCGGCCGGGGTCTTCTCGGTGACATTCCGGGATCCGCGGCACGGCGTGGCCATCGGTGGCGACTACGCGGCGCCGAACGCTCCCGGCCCGGCCGTGGCGCTCAGCGCGGACAGGGGGCGCACCTGGCGGACCCCGGCCGAGGCCCCGGTCGGCTACCGCTCCGGCCTGGCGTGGCTGGGGAACACCGTGATCGCCGTCGGCCCCGGCGGGAGCGATCTGAGCCCGGACGGCGGACGGCACTGGAGGTCGTTCGACACCGGATCGTTCGACTCGGTCGACTGCGCCCGCGGCGCGTGCTGGGCGAGCGGGGCCAACGGCAGGGCCGCGCGGCTCGGTACGGCCTAAGCTCGAAGGACTATGACCGCACAAGCCGAACCAGTCCCGGAGACCACCGATCATCTGGTCGAGGTGCTGAAGGCGCTCGCCAACCCGATCCGCCTCCAGGTGCTCGGCTGGCTGCGCGAACCGGACCGGCACTTCCCGCCGGAGAACGCGATCGCCGACCAGAACGAGGTCGGAGTCTGCGTCAGCCATCTCCAGGCGAAACTCGGGCTCGCACAGTCCACGGTGTCGGCGTACATGGCGCTGCTGCAGCGCGCCGGGCTCGTCCGGTCCACCCGGGTGGGCAAGTGGACGCATTATCGCCGTGACGAGCAGCGGATCGCGCAGCTCGTCGACCTGCTGGGACGTTCCATCTGACCCTGGCCGGGAATAACGTATCGAAAATCTGCGATACTTCGATACGTTGGACTCGACCTGAGGAGAGACAGATGGAACTGGGGCGTTTCGGGATCTGGACGTTCGACTTCGAGGATCAGCCCGCGAGCATGCTCCGGGATTCGGTGCGAGAACTGGACGAACTCGGCTGGCCCGCGATCTGGATCCCGGAACGGGACGGCCGCGAAGCGCTGACCCACGCCGGATTCCTGCTCGCGTCCACCGGACGCATGGCCGTGGTCAACGGGATCGCGCGGATCGGCTCACGTGGGCCGCGGTGGGCTCACGGTGCCGCGCTGCTGCTCGCCGACGCCTATCCGGGCAGACATGTCCTCGGGCTCGGCTTCGGAGGCGCACAGCCCGGCGTGAAGCCGTTGGAGGCGATGAACGACTACCTCGACGAACTCGACACGGTCACCAGCGCGAACCCGCTGCCCGCCGAGCCGATCCGGCGGCTGCTGGCGGCGTACGGGCCGAAAATGCTCGAACTCGCCCGCGACCGGTCCGAGGGTGCGCACACCTATCACGTGCCGGTGGCGCATACCGCCCAGGCGCGGGAAGTGCTGGGGGAGAAGGCCTTCCTCGGTGTCGAGCACGCCGTGCTGTTCGAAACCGACCCGGGCAAGGCGCGCGCGATCGCCCGCGAGCATCTGCACCCCTACCTGACGTCGAAGTACAACGTGGCCAAGTACCTCCGGCTCGGCTACACCGAAGCCGACCTCGACGGCGGCCGGGGCAGCGACCGGCTCGTCGACGATCTCGTGTTCTGGGGCGACCTCGAGACCGTGACCGCGAAACTGCACGGCCACCTCGACGCGGGTGCCGACCATGTCGGCATCCAGGTCGTCGGCGTCGAACCCGGCGAATCGGCCATGCCGCACTGGCGACGGCTGGCCGAGTCGCTGCTGCCGCGCTAGCGGACCTGGCCGGTCGGGCGGACCACGATCTCGTTGACGTCGACCGAGGGCGGCTGCTCCAACGCGAAGAGCACCGCCCTCGCGACGTCGTCGGGGTCCAGCTTCGGCTTGGACTTCGAGTCCTCGGGGATCATCGAGGTGTCGACCAGGCCCGGCTGCACGACGGTGACCCGCACGCCGGTGCCGACGGCTTCCTCGCGGATGGACCCAGCGAGCCCGGTCACCGCCCATTTCGTCGCCGAATAGAGGTTCCCCGGCCGGTGGTAGCGCCCGGCGACCGAGCCGGTGAGCACCAGGTGCCCCTTCGATTCCGCCAATGACGGAAGGGTCGCCCGCGCGGTGAGGGCGGTGCCGTAGACGTTCGTCAGCACCATGTCCCGCCACTGTCCGGGGTCCGCGCCGCCGTCGCCGAAGAACGAGACGACGACGCTCTGCCCCGCGTTGGCGAACACCGCGTCCAGCCGGCCGAAGGTGGACTTCACCGTCTCGACGGCCGCGGACAGTGAATCCCAGTCGGTGACGTCCGCCGCGACCGCGAGGGCCCGGTCCTCGCCCAGTTCGGCGACGAGCGGGAGCAGCGCCTCGCGGTCGCGGGAGAGCAACGCCAGCCGGAATCCGGCCGCCGCGGCCCGGCGCGCGGTGGCCGCGCCCAGGCCACGGGAAGCGCCGGTGATCAGCAGTACTCGATCGTTCATGACTCCAAACTAGGCGGCGTGTAGCCGTCCCATTCGGGCACCGGTTCGCCGGCGAGTGAAGCGCCGAGCCGGTCGAGGTAGAAGTGCCAGCCCTTGGCGATGTCCGAGGTGTCCCAGTCGGGTTTGGGCATCCGGTGCACGAAGTCGAGCACCGTTCCCTCGCCGCGCGGGGTCAGGGTCAGCTCCACCCGCCACGTCGGCTCATCGGTGTTGTGCAGATCCATGACCAGTCGTTTCGGCGGATCGCATTCACGGATGACGGCGGGCCCCGGCTCGGAGCCCTCCTCGGCGGTCATCGTCAGCATGATCGTGTTGCCGACTCCGGCTTCGCCGGTCCAGGTTCCGATCCAGCGGGCCGTCCGCTCGGACTCCGTGAGCGCCGACCAGACGTCCTCGATCGGGTCCGGGTACTCGCGCCGGAGTTCGAGCCGGGTCTCCTCGTTGTCCATGATGCGAAGATAACCGTAGGCTTAATTAAGCGTCAACTTATTTCGTTGGTCAGGACAAGGCGTCCGCGGAGTCCGCCCTGCATCAGGCGTTCGTGCGCCTTCACCGCCTCCGCCAACGGCAAGGTGTCCGCGACCCGGAGGCTGAGCTCGCCGTCGTCGACCATGCTCACCAGTCCCGCGAGTGCCGCGCCGTCGGCGGCGATCCAGACGTGCGCGACGTCGATGCCCCGCAACGGAATCGGGGCGGCCCCGGCCGCGAACACGACGAACCGGCCGTGGTTCGCCACCGCGTCCAACGCCTCCAGCCCGAGCAGCGCCGTGTCGAGTGTCGCGTCGACGCCGCCGGGGACCACCGCCCGCACGCGATCGGCGAGGAAATCGCCGCGCGGCACGAAAACCTCCGCGCCGAACCCGCGAACCAGCGCCTCGTCGGCCGCACCGGCGACCGCCACGACGCGGAAACCCCTCGCCTTCGCCAAGGTCACCGCGTAGCCACCGACAGCGCCCGCCGCGCCGGTCACCAGGACCGTCGCACCCGCTGGCAGGTCGAGCAGATCGAGAGCCTGGACCGCGGTGAGACCGTTCAGCGGCAAGGTCGCGGCCTCCACCGGGGACACCGTCTGCGGGGCGGCGGCGATCGCGTCCGCGTCGAGGACGACGAAGTCGGCATAGGTGCCGAGCGCCGCCGACGGCCGGTCCTGCAGCGCGATCACGCTGTCGCCCGCGGCGAACCCGGTGACGCCGTCGCCCACGGCGTCGACCGTCCCGGCGACATCCCAGCCGATGCCGAGCACCTCACGCGGCGGGACGATCCCCGCCTCGGTCAGGAAACCCGAACGGGTCGCGGCGTCGACCGGGTTGACCCCCGCCGCGGCCACCTTCACCCGTACCTGGCCCGGCCCCGGCGCGGGCACCGGGACGTCGGCGAATTCCAGGACTTCTGGGCCACCGAACCGGCGGACCACCACTGCGCGCATCGTTTCTCCTTCAAGGGGGATCGTTCCCCGCGAACGTATGGGGAGTTACTCTCCTTCGGGAAGTACGCACCTCGAGGTGCCCAACCCACGCGGAGGTACGCGCACCGTGGTCACGCGCACGGCACAGGAACGCCGGGACGAGGAGAAACGGGCCTACGACGCCTATCTCGCGGCCTGTCCCGCCCGGAAACTGCTCGACGAGGTCTCGGGCAAATGGGTCAGCCTCGTCCTCGTCGCCCTCGGCGACGGACCCCAGCGCTACAGCGACCTCGCGCGCCGGATAGCCGGGGTCAGCCAGAAGATGCTCACGCAGACCCTGCGGACCCTGGAGCGCGACGGCCTCCTGACCCGCACGGTCACCCCGTGCGTGCCGGTCCGGGTGGACTACGAACTGACCGAACTCGGCCGGAGCCTCCGGCAGCTGCTGGCCGGGATCAAGGACTGGGCCGAGACCAGGTTCGACGAGGTCGAGACCGCCAGGGATCGTTACGACGCGCGATCGACGGCTGTCACCATCGAGTCGGACGGCGCGGGCTAGGGTAGCCGGGTGTCCACCGCACGCGCCGAACGTCTGGTCAACCTGGTTCTGGCCCTCCTGTCCACCCGGCAGTACCTCACCGCCGAGCGGATCCGGGGCATCGTGCCCGGGTACGCCGACGCGGCCAGCGACGAGGCGTACTTCCGCATGTTCGAGCGCGACAAGACCGAACTGCGCGAACTCGGCATCCCGCTGGAGACCGGCCGCAACTCCGCGTTCGACGCGATCGACGGCTACCGCATCGCGCGCCGCGACTACGAACTCGGCGAGATCGACCTCGCGCCCGACGAGGCCACCGCGGTCGGCCTCGCCGTCCGGCTCTGGGATTCCCCGGAACTGACCGGTGAGGCGCAGGGCGCGCTGGTGAAACTCCGCGCCGCCGGCGTCGAGGTCGACGATCACGCCCCGACCGTCGTCGAACCCCGCGTCCGCGCCGAACCGGCGTTCGGCCCGCTGCTCGCCGCCGTGCAAGCCGGGCAGGCGGTGCGTTTCGAGTACCGCCGCAGTGGTTCGGCCGAACGCAAGATCCGCACCCTCGAACCATGGGGCGTGGTGTCGTGGAAGGGCCGCTGGTACGTCGTCGGACACGACAGGGACCGTGGCGCTCCCCGGTGTTTCCGCCTTTCACGCGTGACCGGGAAGGTCGACACCTTCGGGCCGACCGGTGTCGTCGAACGCCCGGAAGGGGTCAACCTGCTGCGGATGGTCTCCGCCAGCAGTGGCGAGGACCCGTCCGCGCCGATCATCGCCAGTGTCTGGGTCGCGGACGGCCGGGCCGCCGGGGTCCGTCGCCGGGGCCGGGTGGTCGGCCGCAGCGACGCCGGGGGAGAAGAAGGCGACCTGGTGGAGATCGAGCTGTACTACCCCGAATCCGCCGCGGACTGGCTCACCGCGCACGGCCCGGACGTCCTCGTCCTCGAACCCGAGGTGCTCGCGAAGTCGGTCTTCAGCCGTCTCGAAGCCATCGCGCACGCCGGCGGTGCCCGATGAGCGCCACCGGACGGATGCCGCGCCTGCTCGCGCTCGTGCCGTATCTCCTCGCGCGGCCCGGCATCAAGATCGACGACGCCGCCCACGACTTCGACGTCACGCCCAAGCAGCTGCGCAAGGACCTCGAACTGCTGTGGATGTGCGGGCTGCCCGGCTACGGACCCGGTGACCTGATCGACCTGTCCTTCGAGGGCGACACGATCGTCGTCACGCACGACGCCGGGATGAACCGCCCGTTGCGGCTCACCGGCGGCGAGGCGACGGCCATGCTCGTCGCGTTGCGCGCGTTGGCCGAGACGCCCGGAGTGGTCGACGCCGACGCGGTCCGCCGCGCCATCGCGAAGATCGAGGCCGCCGCGGGGCAGGCTCAGCCGTCAGGGATCGTCGTCGGCGGGGGAGTGCGGGAAGGCAAGAAGACCGCCGGGACGCGTGAAGCGGTCCGGTCCGCGCTCACCGCGAAGCGCGCCTTGCGGATCCGGTACTACACCGCGTCGAAGGACGAGATCACCGAACGCACCGTCGACCCGATGCGCCTGCTCATCGTCCAGGCGGTCGGCTACCTCGAAGCGTGGTGCCGCCGTGCAGAGGGTGTCCGGCTGTTCCGGCTGGACCGCATCGACGAGCTCACCATGCTCGACGAACCCGCCGTCCCGCCGGCGCACGCGCGGCCCACTGACATTTCCGATGGTGTTTTCCGCCCGCGCCCCGACCAGCAGGAAGCAGTGCTCGTCCTCGACCCCGACACACGCTGGGTAGCCGAGTACTACCCCTGCGAGGAGCTCGACGAGCTCGACGGCGGACGGCTGCGTATCCGGATGCGATACGCCGACGAGTCGTGGATGGTCCGGCTCATCCTGGGACTGGGCGGAGACGCGCAGGTCGAAAGCCCGGTCGAGCTCGGAGAGGCAGTTCGTCGACGGGCGGCCGACGCACTGGCCCGGGCTCGTCACCTAACGTCAACCTACGAGCAGTAGGGTGACGCCGTGTCGTACCTGCCGAGCATCGCGCTCGCCGTCGCCGGGCTGATCCTGCTCTTTGTTCTGCTGATCAAATTACGCAGAGTCTTGCGCGTGCTCACCCATACGATGAGCATGGTGGCTACGAACACCCGAAAACGGACAGGGCTCCTTCGCGCCCGGTCGGCCGCGCTGCGCGTGGCGATCGCGCGACGACGTGGGCTCGAAGACCGGTAACATCACATACGAGAGACTCGAGAAGGAGGCCGCAAACGATGAACGCGCTGCAGCCGTGGCACATCATCATCCTGGTGCTCGTCGTTGTCCTGCTGTTCGGCGCCAAGAGGCTTCCGGACGCCGCGCGGTCCATCGGCAAGTCCATGAAGATCTTCAAGGCCGAGACCAAGGACATGGCCGGGGACAAGGACAAGGCCGCCGAGACCGAAGAGGTCGAGACCAAGCAGCTGCCGCAGGCCACCACGCCCGCGCCCGCCGCGACCGCGCAGGACAAGCAGGTCGCCGACCTCCAGCGTCAGCTCGACGAGCTCAAGAAGCAGCAGGCCGCCGCGCCCGCTCCGGCCGAGCAGGCGCAGAAGAACGCCAGCTGAGCGGTCTTTAGTTAGCCAAGCGGAGCCTGTTCGCGGATGAGCGCGCCGGAGTCCCGGCGCGCTCATGGTGGACCCTGACGAGAACGGACTGTCCAGTGGCGGATTCCGCCTCCGGTGAGGAGCGCCGCGGCACCAAGCGGCGCAAGCGCAGCCGTCGGGCCAACCCCGACGGCACGATGACGCTCATCGAGCACATCTACGAGTTCCGCCGCCGTCTGGGCTTCGCCCTGCTCGCCATCCTGGCGGGCGGGATCATCGGTTTCCTCTGGTTCCAGACCAGGGTGGGTCCGATCCCGTCGCTGGGCGACATCATGACCGGCCCGTACTGCGGAATTCCGCCCGAGCGCAGGCTCGGAGGGCAGCCGGGGCATTGCCAGCTGCTGCAGACCGTCCCGTTCGAAGCCTTCATGATCCAGCTGAAGGTCGGTCTCGCCGCTGGCGCGGTCCTGTTCGCCCCGCTGTGGCTCTACCAGATCTGGGCGTTCATCGCGCCCGGCCTCTACTCGAAAGAGCGCAAGTACGCGCTCACCTTCGTCTTCTTCGCGTCGATCCTCTTCGCCGCCGGCGCCGTCCTGGCGTACCTGCTCATCCCGCACGCACTTGAGCTGCTGATGAACTTCGGTGGCGACCAGTTCATCACCGCCCTCACCGGCGACAAGTACATCTCGTTCATCCTGTCGCTGCTGCTGATCTTCGGTGTCAGTTTCGAACTCCCGCTGTTCGTGGTGATGCTGAACCGCGTCGGCGTCCTCAAGTACCAGACGCTGAAGAAGTGGCGCCGCGGCCTGATCATGGTCGTATTCGTCTTCGCCGCCTTCGCGACGCCCGGTTCGGACCCGTTCTCGATGCTCGCCCTGGCAGGCGCGCTGGTGGTGCTCCTGGAGCTCGCCATCCAGATCGCGCGCTTCCACGACCGCAAGCTCGACAAGGAACGCGGCACCGAGGGCTGGGACCAGCTCGCCGACGACGAGGCCGCGCCGTTCGACTACACGCCGAGCACCATCGACGAGGAGCCGTCGGCCGCCACGAACGGCAAGCGCACCAGCACCGACGACGTCACCTGAGCCGGGGATGCACGCGGCGCTGGCCGTCCACCCCGCCTCCGGTGACGGGGCCGCGGGACGGCTGATGGAGTCGGTCGCGGCGCGGCTGCGGCCCGTCGTGGACCGGCTCGACGTCCTCGTCGCCCATACGGTCGAGGAATCCCGCGCGCTGACGACCGACTCGCGCGCGGCCGGGCTGGACGTCCTCGTCGTCCTCGGTGGTGACGGGGCGGCTCACCAAGGCGTCCAGTTCTGCGCCGAATCCGGCGTCGCGCTCGGGCTCATCCCGGCGGGCACCGGCAACGACTTCGCCAGGGCGCTCGGCATCCCCGAACGCCCGCACGCCGCCGCGGATCTCGTCGCCAGGCGGATCGCGGAGGGGAAACGGCGGAGGATCGACCTCGGCCGGGCCGGTGGTGAATGGTTCGCCACGGTGCTGTGTTCGGGCTTCGACGCCCTGGTCACCGAGCGCGCCAACCGGCTGACCTGGCCTCGCGGCCCGCGCCGCTACGACGTCGCGATCCTGGCCGAACTCGCCGCGTTCCGGCCCCGGCCGGTCGTACTCCGCACGGACGTCGAGACCCTCGAGCTCGACGCCACGATGATCGCCGTCGGCAACACCCCGTTCTACGGCGGTGGCATGCCGATCTGCCCCGGCGCGGATCCCGGAGACGGCCTGTTCGACGTCACCGTCGTCGGCGAGGCGACCCGGCGTGACCTGCTCCGCATGCTGCCCGGGGTCCGGTCGGGAGACCACATCGCCCATCCGGCGGTGCGGGTCCTCAAAGCCAGCGAGATCCACCTGGCGGGCAGCGACCTGCCCGTCTACGCCGACGGCGAGCCGCTGGGCAGGCTGCCGCTCGACGTCACCTGCGTCCCCGGCGCGCTCACCGTCGTCGGGTGAGCCCGGCGTAGTCGCCGGCCCGCCACACCTGCCCGCGGAACGTCGCGACCGACATGAGTTCGCCGCCAGGAAAGAACACCCCGCCGCAGCGGTGGCAGAACCACGCCCGCCGCCAGTAGTCCAGCGCGTCGGGGATGCCTCGCCGGACCCGCGCGTTGCGCCGCATCCGGAGCACGAACAGGACGGCGAACAAGGCGACCAGCGCGAAGGCGCCGACCGGGAAGATCGACGCCCCGACGTACTGCGCGGCCCTGCCGTCGGCGGTCGGCGCGACGTTCTCGTCCAGCACGTCGTTGGCGAAGGCGAGGAACACGAACGCGGGGATCAGCAGCACCAGCGCGAGCGCCAGGAAGCAGCCCCCGCCGCGGGACACCGGATACGGGTTGAGCGACGCCGCGGTCGCGGTCACCGACACGCCGGTGTGCGCCGTCGCGGTGTAGACCACGCCGTCGCCCGCCGGGATGGCCGTCATGCCGCCTCGCACCCGGTAGGTCGTCTGCCCGCTCTGGAACACCGCCGGCACACTCTGCACCTGGTCGACCTGCGCGCATTGCGGGCAAGCGATCTCCATGGGGTCCCCTCTCGATCACGGCTCCACCCCTTGGATGACGCGGGAGTGGCGGCCGTTCCCGGGATCGTCACACCGAGTGCGAACTGTCGGTGGGGTATGGAACCCTGACGAAGTGGTCAATAGCCCTTCTCAGACCCCGGCCGAGGCCTACGCGGCCTCCCAGCGCCGCGCTCGATATCCCCAGCTGACCCGCTTCGCGGCGGAATCGTCGTTCGAATTCGACGACTTCCAGGTCCGCGGCTGCGAGGCGCTCGAAGACGGTCACGGCGTGCTCGTCTGCGCGCCCACCGGCGCCGGGAAGACCGTGGTCGGCGAGTTCGCGGTGCACCTCGCCCTCGCCGAAGGCCGCAAATGCTTCTACACGACGCCCATCAAGGCGTTGTCGAACCAGAAGTACGCCGACCTCGTCGGCCGCTACGGGCCCGACGCCGTCGGCCTGCTGACCGGCGACACCTCGATCAACGGCAACGCGCAGGTCGTGGTCATGACCACCGAGGTCCTCCGCAACATGCTGTACGCCGGGTCCTCGACCATCGGCGAACTCGCGTACGTGGTGATGGACGAGGTCCACTACCTCGCCGACCGGTTCCGCGGCGCCGTCTGGGAAGAGGTCATCCTCCACCTGCCCGAACACGTCCGGGTCGTCGGCCTGTCGGCCACGGTGAGCAACGCCGAGGAGTTCGGCGAATGGCTCGTCGAGGTCCGCGGCGACACCACCGTCGTCGTCGACGAGCACCGTCCCGTGCCGCTGTGGCAGCACATGCTGGTCGGGAACCGGCTGATGGACCTGTTCGCCGGCCAGGAGGAACACGCGCCCGGCGCCGAACTGCGGATCAACCCCAGCCTGCTCCGCCGCACCGAGGAGATCGGCGGACGTTTCGCCCCGGCCGGGTTGCGCGGGCCGAGAGGGCGGCGAGGGGTGCCTTCGCGGATGCCGCGGTACCGGCCGCCGTCCCGCACCGACACCGTCGAGCGGCTGGACAACGCCGGGCTTCTGCCCGCCATCGTGTTCATCTTCTCCCGCGCCGGCTGCGACGCCGCCGTCGGCCAGTGCGTCCGCTCGGGCCTGCGGCTCAACGGCCCCGAAGAGGTCGAGAAGGTCCGCCGCATCGTCGCCGAGCGCACCAAGGACCTCCCCGAGGGCGACCTCGGCGTCCTCGGCTTCTGGGAATGGCGTGAGGCGCTCGAACGCGGGATCGCCGGGCACCACGCCGGGCTGCTGCCGGCGTTCAAGGAGACCGTCGAGGAGCTGTTCGTCCAGGGCCTCGTGAAGGTCGTCTTCGCCACCGAGACGCTCGCGCTCGGCATCAACATGCCCGCGCGCACCGTCGTGCTGGAGCGGCTGGTGAAGTACAACGGCGAGGCGCACGTCGACCTGACACCGGGGGAGTACACGCAGCTCACCGGGCGGGCCGGACGGCGCGGGATCGACGTCGAAGGCCACGCCGTCGTCGCCTGGCAGCCGGGTATCGACCCGAAGCAGGTCGGCGGTCTGGCCTCGACCAGGACGTATCCGCTGCGGTCGTCCTTCCGGCCCGGGTACAACATGGCGGTGAACCTGGTCGCCCAGGTCGGCGCGGAAGAGGCGCGTGATCTGCTGGAGCAGTCGTTCGCGCAGTTCCAGGCCGACCGGTCGGTGGTCGGGACGGCGCGGCGGATCGAGCGGAACAAGGAGGCCCTGCGGGGCTACACCTCGGCCATCACCGGCGATTTCGACCAGATGCTGGAGTACGTCGATCTGCGGGCGAAGATCTCCGCCCGGGAGAAGGCGCTCTCGCGGCAGAACACCTCCGCCCGCCGCGCGGGAACCGCCGAATCGCTGGAGAAGCTCCGCAAGGGAGACGTCATCGCCGTGCCCGCGGGACGGCGTGCCGGGCTGGCGGTCGTCGTCGATCCGGGGCTCGACCCGATCCGCGAACCGCGTCCCGTCGTGGTCACCGAGGATCGGTGGTCCGGGCCGCTTTCGGTCTCCGACTTCCCGTCGCCGGTCGAGGCGCTGGGGAACATCAAGCTGCCGAAGCACATCGAGCTGCGCTCGCCCAAGACCCGGCGGGACATCGCTTCGAGCCTGCGCAACGCGGGAATCTCCTTGCCCGGCAGGCAAAAGCGCCGCGCCGGGGCCAATGAGGACGGTGAGCTGGCCGCGCTGCGGCGGGCGCTGCGCGCACATCCGTGCCACGGCCTCGCCGAACGCGAGGCGAACCTGCGCTGGGTCGAGCGGTACCAGCGGCTCACGGCCGAGACCGAGCAGCTGGAACGCAAGGTCGCCGCGACCACGCACTCGCTCGCCCGTGCCTTCGACCGCATCCTGCGGCTGCTCGGCGAGCGCGGGTACCTCGGCCCCGAGTCGAAGGGCGACGGCGAGAACCGCGTCACCGAACACGGCAAGCGGCTCACCAGGCTCTACAGCGAGTCCGATCTGCTCGCCGCCGAGTGCATCCGGCACGGCGTCTGGAAGGGCCTGGCGCCCGCCGAACTCGCCGCCGTCGTCTCGACGCTGGTCTTCGAGGCGCGCCGGGACACCGCGGGGGAGCCTCGTCTGCCCGCGGGCAAGGTACTCGACGCCTGGCAGGCGACCACGCGGCTCTGGATGGAGCTCACCGAGGACGAGCGGCGCCACAAACTGGACCGCACCCGCGAACCCGACGCCGGTTTCGCGTGGCCCGTCTACCGATGGGCGCGCGGCGAATCGCTGGAGAAGGTCCTCACCGCCGCCGAGGCGAACGGGCAGGAGCTGTCGGCCGGTGACTTCGTGCGGTGGTCGCGGCAGGTCATCGACCTGCTGGACCAGATCCGCGACGTTCTCGGCAAGGCGGATCCGGTCGGAGCGGCGGCCTCGGACGCGGTGAAAGCCTTGCGGCGCGGTGTCGTGGCGGCCGGCGGCGCTTGACCGGCCTCGTGACTTCCTGAGGCCGGCCGGTGGGGTGAAGGCTCCCAACGCCTTCGACCGACAGATCCGCTGCGGTTGGTTGCCGGCCGAAGTCCGTGACGGCCTCCTTGAGTGACCCAGAGTCCCTCAAGGAGGCCTTCACGGACTCGACGATCGCCACGTGCGCCCCACCTGCACCAGGAGTCACAAGGGGTTGCGCGTGAAGGCCCCCTTCCCTCGGCTCAGCCGAGGAAACTCGACCTTCACACCTTGGCTGAGTACATGAAGGCCCCCTTCCCGTACTTAGGCGCAAGGAAGGGGGCCTTCACATACTCGGGAAGGACAGACACCGGCAACGAGGCGTTGGGCTGACCGGCGGAGCGGACACGCCTCCGGTGTGAGCACGGTCGCGGCGAGTTGCCCCGACACCGGCCGGGAACAGTGGGCAGGGGCGCCGACCTGTGGTTGGATCGCCCACGACGGCCATGCAGGTCGGCCGGTGACGATGGCGGAACAGGCGGAGGCGAACGATGAGCACGCCGTATGGCGGCAACGACCCGCAGCAGCAGCCCCAGTGGGGGCAGCAGCCGGGCTACGGGCAACAGCCGGGCGGCGCTCAACCGCCGAGCGGCCCGCAGCAGCAACCGCAGTGGGGCCAGCAGCCGCAGTACGACCCGTCGCAGACCCAGCAGCAACAGCCGCAGTGGGGTCAGCAGCCCGCACCCTACGACCCGTCTCAGCAGCAGCCGGGCTACCCGCAGCAGCAGGACCCGTCGCAGACGCAGCAACAGCAGCCGCAATGGGGCCAGCAACCACCGCAGTACGGCCAGCAGCCGGGTTACCCGCAGAGCGGGCCCCAGCAGCAGCCGGGATATCCGCAGAGTGGGCCCCAGCAGCAGCCCGGCTACCCCCAGAGCGGCCCGCAGCAGCAGCCGCAGTACGGGCAGCAGCAGCCAGGCCAGTACGACTACGGCCAGAGCCAGTTCCCGGGCACCCAGGGCGAGGCGCAGGACAAGCCGAAGTCCAAGAAGGGCCTCTTCATCGGGATCGGCGCGCTCGTGGTGATCATCGCCGCGGTCGGCATCCTCGGCTTCGTCACGCCGGGCTGGTTCAACACCCAGGTGTTCAACAACACGCAGATGCAGACCGACGTGCAGAAGCTGCTCACCGAGACCTACGGGATCAAGGAGATCAGCGCGGTCACCTGCCCCTCCGGCCAGGAGGTCAAGGACGGCGTGAAGTTCACCTGCACCGCCACGATCGAGGGCAAGCCGCAGGAGGTGCCGATCACCGTGAAGGGTGACACCGGCAACTACGAGGTCTCACCGCCCGCCACCAAATAACGGCGGGCGCCGGACGCGGTCGATCCTGCATGATCGGGTCATGAGCGACTTCTCAGTGCGGCGGCTGCGGTCCGACGAGGAACGGGCCGCGACCGATCTGTTCAGGCGCGCCTTGCACGCCAAGGAGATGACCGACGAGGAATGGTCGGCCATCGCGCCTTCGATGCAGCCGGATCGCGGGTTCGGCGCGTTCGACCAGGAGCTGATCGGCACCCTCCGGTCCTTCGATTCGGAGGTGACGCTGCCTGGCGGCGGCACCACGCCGCTCGCCGCGGTCAGCCTGGTCGGCGTCCGCGCCGACCGGATCCGCCGCGGCGTCCTGACCGGCTTGATGCGCGCTCAGTTCGAGGATTTCGCCGCCCGGGGCGTTCCCGCCGCGATGCTGCACGCGTCCGAAGGCGCCATCTACGGCAGGTTCGGGTACGGCGTCGCAGTGCGGGCGAAGTCGATCGAGGTCGACAAGCGCCGCGCCCGCTTCCGGCCCGAGGCGCCGGCCGGCGGTGAGATCTCGTTGCTGGATCTGGAAAACACCGTCGAGCAGTGGCCATCGCTCTTCGACGCGCTACCCCGCACCCGGCCGGGCATGATCGCGCGGAGCCCGCATCTGTGGCCGGGCTACGAGCGGGAACTGCGCCGGGCGACCACGCCGGTCACGACCGCGGTGCACCGCGGTCAGGACGGGGTCGACGGCTATGTCACCTACACCGTCGAGCGGGCGCATTTCGGCGCTCAGACGACCCTGAAGATCCAGTCGTTCCACTACGCGAGTCCCGACGCGTTCGCGGGGTTGTGGCGCTATCTGGTGTCCGTGGATCTGGTCGACGTCATCACCGCCGAGAAGCGGCCGCTCGACGAGCCGGTCGAGCTGCTGTTCACCGACCCACGGCACGTGACCGTGCAGAAGATCCAGGACGAAGGCTGGCTCCGGCTGGTCGACGTGGCGAGGATGCTCGACGCGCGCACGTACCGAGGCGAGCCGGTCGTCATCGAGGTCACGGATCCCTTCCTGGACCACAACTCCGGCCGCTACCGCCTGGCCGAGGACGGCGCCGTCCGGACCACCGACCCGGCGGATCTCGAACTGCACGCCGACACGCTGTCGATGGTGTACCTCGGCGGCTGGCGACCGTCGGATCTCGCGGCCGCCGGCCGGGTCCGTGCCACCGGCGCGGCCGCGCTGGAACGCGCGGACCTGCTGTTCGGCACGCGGGTCGACCCCTGGTGCGGTACCTTCTTCTGACGTTGGATGATCACACCGGTGGGGGTGGAGAAGCTTGAGCAGGCGAGCCGTCTCGACGGTCGGTCTGTGTTGTGCCGCTTTCGCGATGCTGGCGGCGTGTTCGGACACCCCGGCGCCCGCACCGGCGACGAAGACCGTCACGGTCCCGCCGACGACGAGCGCTTCGCCGAGCACGTCCGCCACGTCGGGCGGTTCGTCCTCCGCCGCTCCGGGCAGAGTCTTCGACCCGCGGACCATGCAGGCGGACGTGCGGAAGATCCTCACCGAGACCTATCAGGTGCGGGAAGTCGGCGACGTGCTCTGCCCGGCGAACCAGACGGTCAAGGACGGCAGCACGTTCACCTGCACCGTCCAGGTCGGCGGAGAGGGCAAGACCGTGACCATCACGGTCACCGGGGACGACGGCCGCTACGAGGTCGGCGCGCCCGCCTGAAAACCGGTTGGGTTCGCCCGGCCCTGGCGGCAGGATCGGCGGTATGAGCGAATTCCATGTGCGTGCCGTGGCCGAAGGCGAACAGCGGGCGTGTCTCGACGTCCTGTCGCAGTCCTTGCACGGCAAGCCCGCGTCGGACGAAGTCTGGGCGAAGATGGCTCCGTCCTGGCCGGCGGCCGGGAAATTCGCCGCGTTCGACGACCACGGCACCCCGGTGGGCATCACCAGTTCGTTCGAGGTGGAGCTGACCGTCCCGGGTGGACAGAAGCTCGTCACGGCCGCCGTCGACGGTGTCGGCGTCCGCGCCGACTGGACCCGCCGCGGGATCCTCACCTCGATGATGGCCGCACAGCTGGAAGATCTCGCGGCGCGCGGTGTCCCGCTCGCCGCGCTGCACGCTTCGGAAGCGGTGATCTACGGCCGCTTCGGTTACGGCGCGGCCACTTTCTGCCGAGGCGTTTCCGTCGAACGCCCACGCGCCCAGCTGCGCGACGGCGTGGGCCGGGAGGGTGTGGTCAGGTTCGTCACCCCGGCCGAAGCAGTCGAGCGCGTTCCCGCGTTGTACAACCGCTTCGAGGGGACCCGGCCGGGTTTCGTCTCCCGGCCCGCCGGCTGGTGGCCGGGCTTCTTCGACCGAGTGGTCACCGGGGACGACGGCTATCGCGTGGCCGTCCACAGTGGACCAGACGGGGACGACGGTTTCGTCGTCTACCAGACCATCGACACACGCGACCGGCAGGCGCCGGAGCGCGGCGCGCTCCTGGACATCCGGGAACTCCATGCCGCCACGCCACAGGCCTGGGCTGGCCTGTGGCGCTTCCTGCTGTCCATCGACCTGGTCTCGGCCGTGGCGGGCCGGGGTCGCCCGCTGGACGAGCCGCTCGCCGAACTGCTGACCGACCCACGTGCGGTGAACACCACCGAGGTCATCGACGACCTGTGGCTGCGGCTCGTCGACGTCTTCGCGGCGCTGCGGGCACGCTCGTATGGCACGGCCGAGCCCGTGGTGCTGGAAGTGCACGACAAGCAGCTCCCGGGCAACGACGGCCGCTACGTCGTCGGCCCGGACGGTGTGGAACGCACGGCCACCGAGGCGGATCTGCGGCTGGACGTCGCCACCCTGTCGTCGCTGTACCTCGGGCACGGCCTGTTCGGCGATCTGGCCCTGTCCGGCCGGGTCGAGGTGCTGGACGAGGCCGCGGTGGCCCGTGCCGACGCGCTGTTCCACACCGCGCGCACGCCGTGGTGCGGGACGTTCTTCTAGGCACTCGTGAGTGGTCAGGACGGTTCTAACCGTCCTGACCACTCACGAGGGATTCCGGCGAGGTTTGATCCGCACCTGCGGCAGCGCGGGTGCGGGCAGCCACGCCGTGGTGCCCTGATAGCCCTCCACTCGACCGAACCGGTCCGCCTGTGCCTGCCACGCCTCGCGGTACTCGGCGATCTCCTCGTGGCTCCGGCCCACGAAGTTCCACCACATGACGAGTTCCTCGGTGAACGGGGTCCCGCCGAGCAGGAGCACCCGAGCCGGTTCACCGCCGGAGTTCGTCAGTTCGAGCCGTCCGGCACCGGGCGCGAGGTAGGCGAGTTCCCCGGTGCCCAACGCGGCCCCGGCGACGGTGACGGAGCCGGTGTCCTGCAGGACACCGTGCTCGAAGGCCGGGTCGACGTCGAGCGCCAAGGTCGCCCCGGGCTCGATCGTGAGTTCGGCGCCCAGCAAGGGAGTGAACGCCGGGACCGGCGACGTCGTCCCGGCGAGGCTGCCGAGAAAGACCCGGGCGGTCGCGCCGGGCAGTTCGAGCAGTGGCGGCGCGTAGTGCCGGAAGTCCCGGGCGGTGTCACGATGTTCGTCCGGCAGCGCGATCCAGAGCTGGACACCGTGCAGCGTCGAGGTGTCCGGTGTGGACACTTCCGAATGCGCGATGCCGTGCCCGGCGGTCATCAGGTTGAGCTCTCCGGGCCGCACCATGGCGGTGGTACCGATGCTGTCGCGATGTTCGATCTCGCCGCTGAACAGCCAGCTCACGGTCTGCAGCCCGGTGTGCGGATGCGGCGCGACGTCCATCCCGCCGGACTCCGAAACGTCCTGCGGGCCGTAGTGGTCGGCGAAACACCAGGCGCCGATCAAGGACCGTTGGCGCTGGGGGAGTGTCCGGCGGACCCGGATGGCGCGCGGACCGCCGAGCGGGACGTCGCGTGGGGTCAGCACGGTGACGCCTTCGCCCGGTCGTTCGGAACACAGCAGCTCGGCCGGGTCGGCCTCGGTGTTGCTCATGACTTCGGGAGCGCGGCCAGCAGACGCTCCACCGAACGGCCGAGATTCCAGCGCTCCGCGAGTTCCGCGACCTTGTCCGGGTCGGCGGGCTCGGACGGGACGACGTCCGGACGGGACTGCTCGACCGGTGCGTCGGCGGCGACCCGGACGACGGTCGGGGCGACCGCGAGATAGTCGGCGGCGTCGGTCAGCCGGAGCCGGGTCTTGAGCGGTACCCGCGAGTCGCCGGCGTTGGACGCCTCGATCAGGTCCTGCAGCGAACCGAACTGGGTGATCAGCTTCGCCGCCGTCTTTTCGCCGATCCCGGCGACGCCGGGCAGCCCGTCCGACGGGTCGCCGCGCAGCGCCGCCATGTCGGCGTACCCGGGGCCCGCGTTCGCGGCCGGGATGCCGTACTTCTCGGCGATTTCCTCCGGGCCGAGGACCTCGGCCTTGTTCCAGCCCTTGCCGACGTAGATGACCACCGTGGCCGTCGGTTCGTGGCGGACCAGCTGGAACAGGTCGCGGTCACCCGTGATGACCTCGACGGGGGACTCCTTCTCGCGGATCGCCAGCGCGCCGATGACGTCGTCGGCCTCGTACCCGGCCGCCTCGGCCGTCGCGATCCCGAAGGCCTCCAGCAGCTCCAGGATGATCGGGACCTGGGGCGTCAGGGTGTCCGGCACCTCTTCGACGTCGCTGCCTTCCGGGACCTCTTCGGCCACCCGGTGCGCCTTGTAGCTGGGCAGCAGATCGGTGCGGAACTTCGGCCGCCAGTCCGCGTCGAGGCACGCCACGAGCCGCGAAGGCCGCCGGTCGACGAGGATCCGCGCGATGGTGTCGGTGAATCCGCGCACCGCGTTGACCGGTGTCCCGTCGGGGGCGGTCATCGAATCGGGCAGCGCGTAGAACGAGCGGAAGTAGAGGCTCGCGGAATCGAGGAGAGCGAGTGGTCCGGTCACGCGGACAGCCTGCCACGTCCGGCCCCGGATGTCCGTGAAGGACCCGACCCCCAGCCGGGTCCTCCACGGGCATCGTCAGGCCGCGTAGGGCCGCGCCCGGCGCGCGTCGCGGAGGGCGTTGGCCCACCAGTTCAGCTGATTCAGCAGCGTGGTGGCCGCGGCGGAGGCGCCTTCGAAGTCGTCGTGCGCACCGTCCGGGCCGAAGTGGTTCCAGGCGTACGGGAAGCTGACGGTCTCGCGGATCGTGGCGGCGTGGAGTTCCGCGAAGACCGGGCGCAGGTGCTCGACCGCGCGCAGGCCGCCCGAGATCCCGCCGTAGGAGACGAAGGCGACCGGTTTCCCGTGCCATTCGGGGCCGGTGGCGTCGAGCGCGGTCTTGAGCGGGCCGGGGTAGCTGTGGTTGTACTCGGGGACGATCACGACGACGGCGTCCGCGGCGGCGACGCCGGGAGAGAGATCGCCGGGACTTTCGGCCAGGTCGATGACGGACAGGGTGACGTCGTCGCGCTGTTTGGCGCGGTCGAGGAACCAGTTCGCGACGACGGGGGCGAAGCGGCCCTCGCGGACGCTGCTGATCACGACGGCGAGTTGGTAAGTCGGGTTCGTTGTCATGCCCAAGACCGTAAAACCTGTACTTAACTTGAAGTCAAACTCCAGAATCGCCGCATATCCGGGTCCAATCGCAGAGAACTCTTTGCAGAGAAGTCTCTGCGGTTGTACGGTGTGGCGCATGGGGAAGAGCGAGAGATATCTCGCGCGGGTCGACGGCCGAATCCTGCGGGCGCTGTCGCATCCACTGCGCGTCAAGATCCTGGAGTTGCTGCGGGAGGACGGCCCGGCGACGGCGTCCGGGCTGGCGAAACGGGTGGGAGAGAGTTCCGGGACCACGAGCTGGCATCTGCGTCAGCTCGCCGAATCCGGGCTCATCACGGAAGACACCGAACGCGGCAGCAGGCGCGACCGCTGGTGGAAGGCCGTACATGAGGGCGACCAGATGCGCGCCCGGGACTTCATCGACGATCCCGACCTTGCCGGTCCGTTCAACGCATACGCCCACACGATGATCGAGCGGCGCTACGCAGCCGAAGCGCAGTTCGTCGCCGAAGTGCGGGACTGGGCCGACGAGTGGATCGACAAGGTCAGCTTCCATGACTCGCCTCTTTCGCTGACACCGGACGAGGCCGCCGCGCTGAGTGACGAGATCCTCGACGTGATCGGCCGCTACCGCCGACCGGAGAAGGACGGCGACACCCAGGTCCGCGTGCACTGGGCGGCCTTCCCGAGGAAATCCCGGCCGGAGACGCCATGAGCCGGATGCCACTGGGGGCTCTGGTCGTGGCTTCGGGGATCTCCTCGGCCGGAGTGATGATGACGTTGCTCGCGATTCCCTGGTTCGTGCTGCAGAGCACGGGCAGCGGCACCAAGACCGGCCTCGTCACCGCGGCCGAGGTGCTGGGCCTGATGGTCGCCGCGTTGCTGGGCGGGCCGATCGTGGACCGCGTCGGCACGCGCCGGGCCAGTGTCGGCGCGGACCTGCTGACCACCGTCACGGTGCTCCTGATCCCGCTCGCGATGGGCACGACAGGGCTCAGCCTGCCCGGGTTAATCGTGCTGTCGTTCGTGATGGGGGTTTCCCGCGGTCCCGCCGACACGGCGAAGCAGGTGCTGCTCCCCGGCGTCGCGGAACTCGGCGGTGTCGGTGTGAGCCGGGCGGCGAGCGCCGTCGAAGCGGCGATGAGAACCGGCCGGATGGCGGGCGGACCCGCCGCCGGAGCGCTGATCGCGCTGATCGGCCCGATACCGGTGCTGTTCGTCGACGCGGGCGCGCTCCTGCTGTCTTCGGCGCTGGTGTTCGCGCTGATCCCGGCCGCGGCCGGCCCGCCGAGGCCGCCGTCCGGCGGGTACTTCAGGCAACTGCGCGAAGGGCTCGGGTACGTCAAACGCGACGCGGTACTGCGCGCGGTGGTCGGCATGCTGATGCTCACCAACAGCCTCGATTTCGGGCTGCTCGGCGTCCTGTACCCGGCCTATGGCGACCAGGTCCTGCACAGCACCGCGCTCATCGGCGCGATGATCACCGCCGTCGCGGCGGGCGCTCTGCTCGGTTCGGCGATCTACGGCTGGATCGGCCACCGGTTCTCCCGCCGGACGGCGATCCTCCTCGCCGTCGCGATCGAAGGCGCGCCACGCTTCGCCTTGCTTGCGCTGGAACCCGCGCCGTCCGTGCTGCTCGCGGGACTCGTGGTCGCCGGGATCGGGGCGGGCGCGCTGAACCCGATCGTGCTGCCGGCGGTCTACGAACGGGTCCCCGAAGCCGTCCGCGGCCGCGTGCTCAGCCTTCTCGTCGGCGGAGTGCTCGCCGCGATGCCGCTCGGCTCGATGGCGGCCGGGTTGCTGCTGGACGGCATCGGCCTCGTCGGTGCGCTCGCCGTCTTCGGCGGTCTGTACCTGATCGCCGGCAGCTTCCCGGCGATCTTCCGGGTGTGGCGCGGGCTCGACGATCCCGCCCCGATCGGGGGTGACCGGCCGGTGAGCCAAGGGGCGCGGACCGACTAGGCTCGCCTTCATGTCGCGCCGTTCCCTTCACAACCCAGCCCCCGACGCCGCCAGCCTCCGCGCCCGCCTCGACCGGGCCCGCGCCGCCGCGGCCGCCGCCGGCACCGACGCCCTGCTGATCGCACCCGGCTCGGACCTGCGCTACCTCATCGGCCAGGCCGGGGGCTCCTTCGAACGGCTGACCACGCTGGTGATCCCGGCCGACGGCGTCCCGGCGCTGGTGCTGCCGAAGCTGGAGGCTCCCGGCTACGCCGACGTCCCGGCCGACGAACTCGGCATCGAGATCGTCACCTGGGTCGACGGTGACAACGCCTACGAACTGGTCGCCGACCGGCTCGGCAAGCCAGGCCGCGTGGCGGTCAGCGACTTCACCCCGGCGCTGCACGTGCTCGCCTTCCGCGGCGCGCTCGGCGACGCGGAGCAGACACTCGCCGGGCCGATCGTGCGCGAACTGCGGATGCGCAAGGACGCCGCCGAGATCCAGGCGCTGCGCGACGCGGGTGCCGCCATCGACCGCGTGCACGCCCGCGTGCACGAATGGCTGCGCCCCGGCCGCACCGAGGCCGAGGTCGGCGCGGACATCACCGCCGCGATCGTCGAAGAGGGCCACACCCACGCGGACTTCGTGATCGTCGGCTCGGGCCCGAACGGCGCGAGCCCGCACCATGACGTCTCCGATCGGGTCATCGAGCGCGGTGACGTCGTCGTGGTCGACATCGGCGGCCCGATCGCCGAGGGCTACAACTCCGACTCCACCCGCACGTACGCGGTCGGCGAGCCGCGTGATGCCGACGTCGCCGAGACCTACGCCGTCCTGCAGCGTGCCCAGAAGGCCGCTGTCGACGCCGTCCGCCCGGGCGTCACCGCCGAGTCGATCGACGCCGCCGCGCGCGACATCATCGCCGAGGCGGGGTACGGCGAGTACTTCATCCACCGCACCGGCCACGGCATCGGCCTCGACGTGCACGAGGAGCCCTACATCATCAAGGGCAACGCGCTGCCGCTCGAACCGGGCATGGCCTTCAGCGTCGAGCCCGGCATCTACCAGCCGGGCCGCTGGGGCGCCCGCATCGAGGACATCGTCGTCGTCACCGAGGACGGCGTCGAGCCGGTCAACCAGCGCCCGCACGACCTGATCGTGCTCGACGCATGACCGGTTCCCTGGAGCCGCTGGATCAGGCCATCGTGCAGGAACTGGCCGCGGACGGACGGCGCAGTTTCACCGATCTGGCGGAGCGGGTCGGGCTTTCGGTGTCGGCGGTGCACCAGCGGGTGCGCCGCCTGGAGCAGCGCGGGGTCATCCTCGGGTACACCGCGCGGCTCGACGGCGAGCAGATCGGCCTGCCGCTCACGGCGCTGATCTCGCTGACGCCGAACGATCCGGCCGCCCCGGACGACTACCCGCAGCGTCTCGAGCACATCAAGGAGATCGAGTCCTGCTACTCGGTCGCCGGGGACGAGTCGTACATCCTCCTGGTCCGGGTGGCGTCGCCGCTCGGCCTGGAGGACCTGCTCCGCCGTATCCGGGAGTCCGCCAAGGTCTCGACCCGGACCACGGTGGTGCTGTCGACGCCGTTCGAGGGCCGCTCGCCCACCCTGTGAGACGAGAAAAGGGGTGGGCTTGCGCGGCGCTGGTACGATAAAAGGTATGGCAACACGTAAGGTCACTCTCTCACTCGACAGTGGTGCGCTCGAGTTCGCCGAGCGGGCCGCGAAGGCACACGGGATCTCGGTCTCGTCGTGGTTGTCCAAAGCGGCCCGCAGGGAGGCCGTCCGCACCGGTTACACCCCGCAGCGCGCCCCGGTCGAACCGTCCGCCGAATCGGACGAGGCCGAGCTGACCGCCGCGGAGAAGGATCTGCGTGCACAGGGGTGAAGTCTGGACGTACCACCCCCCGACCGAACCGGCACGGCAGCGCACCGTCGTCCTGCTGTCCTCGGACGGGGTGAACGAATCCGAGCGCCCCTGGCTGCTCGGCACCGAGCTGCTGGACCGTGATCCGCAGGACATCCTCGGCGTCGCCGTCGACGCGCGGTATTGGGTTTCCACGCTGAACCTCACGCGCCTGTACCGGCCGTGGTTCGACGAGAAGATCGCGGAGATCGACCAAGAGGTCCAGGAGCGCATCGACATCGCGTTGCGCGCCGCACTCGACCTCTAGCCACGCGTTTCGCGCCTCGGACCACGCGTTTCGCGCCTTCAAGCACGCGAGTCGCGTCTCTGATCACGTGTGTTGCGCTTTCAAGCACGCGAGTCGCGTCTCCAAGCACGCGATTAGCGCGCGATCACCTCGGGCGCGGCGTGCAGTTTGCCGTCGGGGCCGGAGAGGCACGACGCGTTGCCGCCACGGGCGGCGAGGAACTCGTTGAGGCAGTTCGCGATCTGCGCGTGGCCGTTCGCGTTGGGATGGAACGACTCCTGCAACGCGTGGCTCGCGCGGTCCGCCTGGCCGAGATCGCGCAGCTGCAGCGTCAGCCTGCTGAACCACTCGTTCGCGGGGTCGCTGCTGCACGCCTCGCGCCCGGCGCCCGCCCGTGAGAGGTCCAGGAACCGCGCGCTGGTCGCCCTCGACGCCTGCTTGAGCCCGTCCGACAGGACCGAGACGCCGTCGCGGCGCATCCACTCCAGGTCCTCGGTGCGGAACGGGCAGCCGTTGAGACTGCGCAGGGCCTCCGGGATCTGGGGGCCGACAGGCGAGGCGTACGACATCAGCACGAGCTGATAGTCCGCCGGCACGTAACCGGCCTGTGCCAGAACCTTCTTCACGTCGGCGACGGCGTTGGTCACCTTCGGCACCATGGCGTCCACTTTGGACTTCCACGTGGTGCGGAGAGCCGCACTGCACGGCGGGTTCTGCGGGGAGAACCAAGCCTTGAAGCATTCGTTGACCTGAGCGGAGAACTTCGGCTCGTCGTTCGCGCCGATCGCGATCACCACCGCGGCGACCCGGTGGTCCTTGATCAGGTTCGCGAGCTGGTGGGCCTGTGACGGCTCGGTCCACTGCTTGGCTTCGCCGAGGGCGATCTGCTCCGACGGCGCCCCCGAACACGCGAGGTTCACCCGCGCGGTGACGTCGGGGATCTTGATCTGCTCGACGAAGGCGTTGGGGGAGCGGTGGCACCAGTTGCCGCCCTGCCCGTTGGTCGTGGGCGTGTAGTCACCCGCGCCCTCACCGGACACGGTGCTGTCGCCGATGGCGACGACCGTCAGCGGCCCCGTTCCCGGCGGCCCCTGGCGCGGGGACGGTTGCCCTGGGCGGCTTTCCGACCCGGTAAAGGCAATGAACCCGACGAGAACCACCACGAACGTGAGCGCGAGAGCACCCCACCACCACCGGAAACGTCGCATCGTCACCGGATTCTACGGACCCCGTGGCCCGACAGGGTGATCATGGCGGTGTGACGGTCGCGATGTCCGGGTCAGCCCGCCTCCGTCAGGTCCGTTCCGGCCGCCAGTTCCGTCACGATCTCGAGCACCCCGGGGAGCGCCGGCTTGTCGTTTTCCGGCGACCAGGCCACCACCGTCCGGGCGGTGTCGCCCGCCAGCGGCACGAAGACCACGCCGCTCCGGCGCAGGCTGTGCGAGGACCGGGCCAGCCTCGTGACCCCGACGCCCGCGGCGACCAGACCGAGCAGGCCCTGGACGGTCGCCGCCCGCTGGACGATCCGCGGCGTGAAGCCGGCCGCCTCGAACTCGCGGTCGTAGCGGCGATGCCAGGGTTCCCACGAACTTCGCGGCGTGAGCACCCACGGCTCATCGGCCAGATCCGCGAGCTTCAGTTCGTTCGCGGCCGCGAGGCGGTGCCCCTCCGGAAGAACGGCACAGACGTCCTCGGTGATCAGTGTGCGGGTCTCGAACCCGTCGACCAGGGGAGGCCGGGTGAAGACGAGGTCGTAGCGTCCGCTGCCGAGGCCGTCGACGAGCGGCGCGATCTGGGTGTCGTCCGTGGTGAGGGTGAGGTCGGGGAGCCGCTCACGGACCGCCCGTACCACCGGCGGGAGCAGGTAGTTGGCCGTGGTGGTGAGGAAACCGAGGTGCAGTGTGCCGATTTCGCCGCGTACCGCCCGGCTCAGCACCGACAGCGCCTCATCGTTGCGCGCCAGGACGGCACGGGCCTCGGGCAGGAACAGTGAACCGACTTCGGTGAGCCGGGCTCCGCGGGTGTCACGCTGCAGCAGCTTCGCGCCGAGCAGTCGTTCCAGCACGGTGATCTGCTGCGAAAGGGACTGCTGGGCGATGTGCAGCCGCCGCGCGGCCTTGGTGAAGCTCGCGTCTTCGGCGACGGCGACGAAATAGCGCAACTGCCGCAACTCGGGGGTCACAGGCTCTGACTGTAGCCGTGTCAGGAAGCCGGTGTTGGCGGCCCGGGCGTGACCTTCGCACGATGGATCCCAGGAACTTCACTGGAGGAAACAGGAATGACGAAGGAAACCGAGGGCCGCGTCTGGCTGATCACCGGCTGTTCGTCCGGGTTCGGCAGGCACCTCGTGCTGGCCGCACTCGACGCCGGCGACCGCGTGATGGCCACGGCTCGCCGTCCGGAGGCTCTGGCCGAACTGGAAGAGCTCGGCCGGGGCAGGGTGCGCACCGCGGCGCTCGACGTCACCGATCCGGCACAGATCGAAGCCGCCGTGCGGGCGGCCCTCACCGAGTTCGGCCGGATCGACGTCGTGGTCAACAACGCCGGGCACGGTTCGGTCGGGGCGGTCGAAGAACTGACCATGTCCGACCTGCGATCCCTGATGGACGTGATGTTCTTCGGCGCCGTCGAGGTGACGAAGGCCGTCCTGCCCCACCTGCGTGAGCAGGGGAGCGGTGCCATCGTGCAGATGAGCTCGATGGGTGGGCAGCAGAGCCCGCCCGGTTTCGGGGCCTACTGCTCGGCGAAGTTCGCCTTGGAGGCGATGTCGGAGTCCTTGGCCGCCGAGGTCGCGCCGTTCGGCGTGCGGGTGCTGATCGTGGAGCCCGGGGCCTTCCGGACCGAGTTCGGCGGCAGCAGGCTGCGGCGCTCGCGGGTGATCGACGCCTACCGCGAATCGACCGGCGCGATCCGGGACTTCGTCGAGGGGATGGACGGCTCGCAGCCCGGAGATCCGGCGAAGGCCGCCGCCGCGATCCTGAAGGTGTTGGACAGCGACGACGCTCCGCTGCGGCTCGCGCTCGGCGACGACGCTGTCGACGGTCTGCGATCCGTCCACGAAGCCAGGGCGGCGGAGCTGGCCGCTTGGGAGTCCTTGAGCCGCTCCACCGCGTTCTGAGCCCTCGGCCTCAACGGCCGTCCACTCTGCGCGCGAGGATCGCCGCGCCAGGCCCGGAAAGCTCGTCCAGAGCCACGGCCCGGCCGGCGATCGACAGCAGGAGCGCCTCCCCGGGGCCGCGGACTTCCGGTCCGGAACCGGCCGACCAGCCGACGTCCGTGGCGACGAGCCGGAGCCCGCGCGCCCGCTTGCGCGCTTTGATCGGCGGGGCGTAGCGGGCGAAAGCCAGGGCGTGACGCAACCGTTCCGGCGGCACCTCGCGGGGAAACCCCAGTGGACGCCGGATGTCCTGGTGATGGAGGATCCCGTCGAGCAGCGCCACCCGCCCACCGAACGCCGAGGTCAGGCCGCGCGGTTCGAGGTGCTCCTCGAACCGCGCGATCAGCTCGTCCGGTGTCCGGCCGGGATTCCGTGCGACACCGAGCGCGTTCATCCGGTTCAGCCGCAGCCCGCCGCGGACGGCCTGGCCCGCCAGATCGCGGAACCGCTGGGCGTCGTAGTCGACGACGTGGGCGACCACCTGCCGGACCGTCCACTCCGAACACAACGTCGGCGCGTCCCAGTGCTCGGGGGACAGCGTTCGCAGGAACGCGGCGAAGTCGGAACGTTCGTCCCGGGCGAGTCGCGCGACAGAGTCCACCAGCGGCCTCCTTGGGCTATTCGTAGTCGAGCCACCCGCAAACGTAGTAGTTCGTGTCCTCGTTCCGCTCGACATACCAGGAATAGACCACGTCGCCCGCGAGTTTGCCGTTGCGCGCGTTCCGCTGCGTGACCTTGGCCTGAACCGTCACGAACTCCTCGCCCGGTGGGACGGAGTACGGCAGCATCTCCCAGCGCTCGACGTAGTGCCCGTGGAGTTCGAATCCCAGTAGCGTCGCCCGCAGCCGCGGGCAGGTACCGCTGCGCAACGCGGTCATGTCGTGATTGGCCAGCCCGTTCATGTAGACCTGGAACACCCGGTCGATCGCGGCGGGTTCCAGACCGGGCGCGGATGACGTCGAGGGTGCCGTGGGCGTCACAGTCAGGGTCCGTGTCTCGGCCGGGGGAGCGGAGTCCGAGGTGGACGTCGCGGAGGCGGCGTCGGGTCGCGGGATCGTGAACCCGCTTCGGCACGCCGCGAGAGCGGTGCCGAGGCCGATCACGAGGACGCCCGCCAGGACGCGCGAAGTCAGAGGTCTCACGCCGCTGACGTTATGGAGCCTTCATGAAATTCGCATGAAAGGCACCGGACGGCCGGCTTCGTGTGTCTGGACGGACGACACGCGGCTCGGCAGGGTTCCTCAGCAGCTTTCCAGGAAGTGCCGCAGCACCCGGGTGCCGAACCGCAGGCCCTCCACCGGGACGCGCTCGTCCACGCCGTGCGCCATCGCTCGGTACGGGAAGCCTTCCGGCAGCCACAGCGGCGCGAAACCGTAGCAGTCGATCCCGAGCGGGCTGAACGCCTTCGCGTCCGTGCCGCCGCCCATGCAGTAGGGGACGACGACGGCTTCGGGGTCTTGCGAGCGCAGCGCGTCCGCCATCGCGTCGAACCACGGCGAATCCACCGGAGCCTGGACCGGCGGCTGGTGCGCGACGAACTCGCGGCTGACGCCTTCGCCGAGCATCGCGTCGAGTTCGGCGAGCAGTTCCGGCTCGGAGCCGGGGAGAACACGGACGTCTACCTGGGCCTCGGCCGAGGTCGGGATCACGTTCACCTTGTAGCCGGCGTCGAGCATGGTCGGCGTCGTGCTGTTGCGGACGGTCGGCACCACCAGCGCCCCGGCGGGTCCGAGCCGCGCGATCGTTCCGTCCACATCGGACAGATCGACCGCGACGCCGAGTGCTTCCCCGGTGCGTTCGAGGAACGCCTGGACCGTCGGGGTCAGCTGGACCGGCCAGCGGTGCGCGGCGATCTTGCCGAGCGCGGTGACCAGCCGGGTGACCGCGTTCTCGTCGTTGGGGCGCGATCCGTGGCCCGCGCGGCCCTTGGCGGTCAGGCGCAGGTGTGCCGTGCCGCGTTCGGCCGTCGCCACCGGATAGAGCCGCACGGTCCGGCCGTCGGCGGCGGGGACGTGGTAGGTGTACCCGCCCGACTCGCTGATCGCGGCCGCGCAGCCGTCGAACAGGTCACGGTGCGCCGCGGCGAGCCAGTGCGCCCCGTACTCGCCCTTGTCCTCCTCATCGGCCACGAACGCCAGGACGATGTCCCGCCGCGGCCGGACGCCCGTCGCGAGGGCGGCGAGCACCATCGCGCAGAAGTCCTTCATGTCGACCGCGCCGCGGCCCCAGAGGAACCCGTCGCGGACCTCGCCCGAGAACGGATCCACCGACCAGTCGGCGGCGTCGGCCGGGACCACGTCGAGGTGACCCTGCACGAGCAACGCGGGCAGGCTCGGGTCGGTGCCGGGCACCCGGGCGATCACGTTCGCGCGGCGCGGCGCGGACTCGATGATCTTCGAGTCGATCCCCAGATCCGAAAGCAGCGACGCCACGTACTCGGCGGCCTCGCGCTCGCCCGCGGAATCCCCGTCGCCGCGGTTCGTGGTGTCGAACCGGATCAGCCGCGAACAGACTTCGACGACATCCAACTCAGCCATAGATACCCTGCACCGCCCCGGCCGCGATCGCCGTGACGATCTTGAACGCCTTCATCGCCTCGGTCATGTCCGGCGCGTCGAAGCCGACCCGCCGCACGCCGATCTGTTCCACCGTCGGGATCACCGCCGCGGCCTGCGCGAGGTGGCTCGCGTCGAACTCGACCTCGATCCGGTGCGGCGTGGTGAACCGCTCGACCCGGCCCGCCCGGTTCATCGCGTCCGCCGCCGCCGAGCTCAGCAGTTCGGCCGTCCTCGCGGGCGGCAGGCAGATCGCGGCGTACCGGCTGACGCATTCCTTCACCGTGACCAGTTCGGCCTCCGGCGCGTAGTCCTGGGCGTCGTCGCAGGCCTTGTCGTCACCCGAAACGACGAGTACCGGGACGCCGTATTCGGCGGCCATCGCGGCGTTCAGCCTGCCTTCGCTGGCGGGCACGTCGTCGAGCCACACGCCGGTGATCTGGTTCTCCAGGTACGTGTGGGACAGGACGCCGTCGAATCCCGCGCCGGCGTGGTAGCCGAGGAAGACGACGCCGTCCACGCCGGTGTCGATGCCCTGCATCATCGAGAGCGGCTTGTGCCTGCCGGTGAGCATGCGCGCGCGGCCGTCGAGGTCTTCGAGCAGGAGGTTCCGCTGGGACGAATGCGCCTCGTTGACCAGCACGTCGGTGGCGCCGGAATCGAACAGGCCCGCGATGGTGGCGTTGACGTCACCGGTGAACAGGCGGCGGAATCGTTGCCACTGCTCGGTACCGGGGATGACGTCCTCGGTCCAGGTGACGCCGGTGGCGCCCTCCATGTCCGCCGAGATCATGATGCGCATGCGGGGCACCCTAGCCGAGGCGCTTTGCCGTCGCCGCCGGGCTCAGGGCCAGGAACCGGACCGCGGGTAGACCGCCCAAGCGCGCTCCCAGGCCGCTGCGCGCTGCCGGTCGAGCACCAGCCGGACGAGCCGGTGGAACAGGACGAGCGAGCCGACCACCGCGAACCAGAGCCAAAGACCCACGAGCACGGAATCGAAGACCGCCGTCGACGCGTTCCTCGGAGCGGCGGTGAGCTCACCGCGGGCGTCGATCCAGACCGGTACGGCCGTTCCGGCGGGGCTGCCGGGCGTCGCGAGGACGCCACCGGTGTGCCGCGCGCCGCGCGAGTCCGTCCAGGTCGCCTGGGTGGTGGAGTTGTCGGTCCCGACGCTCTCGCTGTCGACGATGCGGACGGGCGCGGCCGTCAGCAGGTACGCGGTGGCGGGTGTGCGCCCGGTGGCGTCGGCGGCGGCCGCGGCGACCTGCCTGCCGTGGTTGGCGGAGCCCACGGCGGCCGCGACCGGGATGGCGAGCAGCGCCGCGAGGATGACGAGCTTGAGCACCAGGGCTTCGAACCGATCGGAGCCGCGAGCCAGCGAATTGCGAGCTGGGAAGAGCCGCCGCCCGAACCGGGCGATCGGACCGCTGGACCCGTGCACGAGGAACCCCATTCCCTCAGACCGCGAAAACCTCCACCTTCGATTCTCGGTCACCGGGGCGCCGCTGTCGCGGTATGGGGACACAGACCACTCTGTGAACCCGTACACAACCTTTAATTCGTTTTACCCGTCCGCGTTCCCCCGCTACCGTCTTCGCCATGGGGATTTTCTTCACTCTGTGATTCTCGCCTTCGACGCGGCCCTGGCGTAGAGCCTTCGCTCCGCCGGGCCGCGTCCTTCCGCATGTCCTTCTTCCTTTGCGAGAATCAGGAGGACGCCCCTGTGCGTACCCCGTATCGAAATCCCGGAACACAACTCGTGCTCTCCGGTGTCACCAAGCGTTTCGACGACCATGTCGTACTCGACCAGGTCTCCTTCACCGTCAAACCGGGGGAGAAGGCGGGCGTGATCGGCGACAACGGGTCGGGCAAGTCCACCTTGCTGAGGCTGATCGCCGGCCGGGACCGGGCGGACAACGGCACGGTGACCGTCACCGCGCCCGGCGGTGTCGGCTATCTCCCGCAGACGCTGGAGCTGCCCGGCACCGCCACGGTCGGCGACGCGATCGACCTCGCCCTTGCCGACATCCGGGACCTGGAGTCGAGGCTGCGGGCGGCCGAGGCGTCGCTCGAAACCGCCGAAGACCTGGCCGCGTACGGCGACCTCATGGCCGAATACGAAGCCCGTGGCGGTTACGAGGCCGACGCCAGGGTGGAGGTCGCACTCCACGGGCTCGGGCAGCCTGGCCTCGATCGCGGCCGCGCGCTGGGCAGCCTGTCCGGCGGCCAGCGGTCCCGGCTGGCGCTCGCGGCCACCCTGGCCGCGTCACCCGAACTGCTGTTGCTGGACGAGCCGACCAACGATCTCGACGACGAAGCCGTCGCCTGGCTGGAGAACCACCTTCGCGGGCATCGCGGCCGGATCGTCGCGATCACCCACGACCGGACGTTCCTCAGCCGGGTCACCAGCACGATCCTGGAGGTCGACGCAGACCGCCGGACCGTGCAGCGCCACGGCGACGGCTACGCGGGCTACCTCGCGGCGAAGGCGGCCGCGCGGGCCCGATGGGTCCGCGAGTACGAGGAGTGGCGGTTGGAGAAGGCCCGCTACGAACGGATGGCGGACGTCAACATCGACCGGTTCTCGGCGATCCCGCGCAAGGCTCCGGCGGCCTTCAGTGGGGCCGGCGCGTTCCGGGCCCGATCGCGGGCGCACGGGGCGATGAGCCGGATCCGGTCGGCCCGCGAGCGGATCCAGCGGCTCGAAGCGGACCGTGTTCCGCCGCCGCCCGAGCCGCTCCGGTTCACCGCGCGGATCGCCGCGGGGGAGACCGAGGCCGGTCAGTACGTGGTGAAGGTGGACGACGTGTCGGTCGACGGCCGTCTGCCGCGAACGTCTCTCAGCGTGCTGCCGGGTGAACGCGTCCTCGTGACCGGGCCCAACGGGGCGGGCAAGACGACCCTGATGCGGGTCCTCGCCGGCGAGCTGGCTCCCTCGACGGGGTCGGCAGAACGGACGGGCCGGATCGGGTTCCTGCACCAGAACGGCGGACTCGCCGCGGACGCTCGAACCGTTCTGGCGGTCTTCGCCGGAAACGGTGACGAGGACGAAGCGGCCGAGAGGTTGCTGTCGCTGGGCCTGTTCCGGGCGCCGGATCTGCGCAAGCCGGTCCGGGAGCTGTCCATCGGGCAGCGGCGCAGGCTCGAACTGGCCAGGCTCGTGACGGCAACGACCGATCTGCTGCTGCTCGACGAGCCGACGAACCATCTCGCCCCGGATCTCGTGGAGGAGCTGGAACAGGCGCTCGCGGAGTACTCCGGCGCGCTCGTGGTCGTCACCCACGACCGGCGGATGCGGCGGACGTTCGAGGGCAGGCGGCTGGAACTGGTCACTTCAGCGGCATGAGCGGTCCGTCCACTTTGGCCGGATTGAGGCAGCTGTCCAGCCCGTCCACGAGGGAACAGGTCCCCGGACCGCGCTTGAGCCGGAAGTCCTGCGGCACGCCACCCGCCGCCACCAGACCCTGGTAGGCGGGAACGGCGTCCGTGGGGCGCCGGGTCAGCGCGGGATCGGTGAGAGCGTCCACTGTGTACAGTCCGAACCGGGCGCGATAGCTGCCCCATTCGTAGTTGTCGGTGAGGCTCCAGTAGTTGTAGCCGATGAGGTTCATCCCGTCGGCCTTCGCCCGCTGGAGCCAGTACACGGTGTCTCGGACGTGGTCGCCGCGGGTGTAATCCGCGTCGCGGAGCTTCCCGTTGTCGGTCGCCATGCCGTTCTCGACGATGTAGAGCGGCAGACGCGGGAACCGGTTGTGGTAGCTGCGCAGCGCGTAGTAGATGCCTTCGGGCTGGAGCTTCACGTCCCAGAACTTGTCGCCGGCCGCGGCGAAGACGGTCCAGTTGTCGATGCTCAGGCCGTAGTAGTAGTCGATCCCGATGAAGTCGAGCTTGTCCTTGACCTGGTCGAGGAAGAACCAGTCGGCCATCCCGTTGACGCCGGTGATGTAGGCCTGGTTGCTGGTGACCTTCGCGGTCGGGTCGAGTTCGTGGATCAGGTCGTAGGCCCGCCGGTGCGCCTGGACGACGTTGGACTGCGCCGCGAAGTACCGCGTGGCGTTCAGCGCCCCGACCTTCTGCTCGTTCTTGAGGAAGATCAGCGGCTCGTTGAACGTCACCCAGAGGACGTCCTGCCCGGCGTAGCGCTGGACGATCTTCCGGCTGAACTCCAGCCACGCGTCGGCCGTCCGCGACTCGGCCCAGCCGCCCTGATCGAGCGCCCACCCCGGGTACACCCAATGGTTGAGCGTGATCATGGGGGTCATGCCCGCGGCGCGGACCTGGCGGAGCACGTCGTCGTAGAAGGCGAGCTCGGTTTCGTCCCACCGTCCTGGCGCGGGCTCGACGCGGGCCCACTCGATGCCGAAGCGGTAGGTGTTGACGCCGAGCCCGGACGCGAGGCGGATGTCGTCGGCGTAGCGGTGCCGGAAGTCCACGGAGTCGCGGTATTCGTCGACGCCGTCCTTCCCGGCGGACCGGTCCACGAACCGCTTCCAGTTGCTGTCCGGAGCGCTGCCCTCGGACTGGTAACCCGACGACGCCACGCCCCAGTAGAAGTCCCGGGACCAGCCGTCGTCCTGCGATGCGGACGCGTCCACCGCGGAAAGTGTCGCGCATAGTGAGACGGCGACCACCGAGGACACCACCCGGCGTAACCTTCCCCGATGCTCCGGCCACTTCGTCGATCGTTCACCAGCGTCCGTCATCCTCGGCACGCTAACGTGGGTGAACGGCGTAAACAAGCGGCCGTCCGGGGACTTCGACGATGACGTTGGGGAGTTGATCGACTTGACCGGCAGCACGGTCCGGCACGCCGTCTATCTGCCGCCTTTCGGCCCGTTCGGTGAGCCGGGGGTGCTCGTCGACCTCGCCGTCCGCGCCGAAGCGGCGGGCTGGGACGGGTTCTTCCTGTGGGACCACGTCGTCGCGGACACCATGCCCATCGCGGATCCGTGGACGACGCTCGGCGCCATCGCGCACGCCACGAGCCGGCTGCTGTTCGGCCCGATGATCACCCCGCCCGCCCGGCGGCGGCCGTGGGTGGTGGCGCGGCACGCGTCGACGGTCAGCAGGCTCTCCGGTGGGCGGCTGATCCTCGGCACCGGGCTCGGTTCGGACGAATCCGGCGACTTCAGCCGGTTCGGCGAGCAGACCGACCTGCTGACCCGGTCGGCGATGTTCGACGAGGGCCTCGACGTCATCCGCGCGATCTGGTCCGGCAGGCGTTTCGACCACGACGGCGCGCACTATCAGGTCGCGCTCGCCGAGGCTCCGCCCGAGCCGTTCCCGATCCCGATCTGGGTGGCGAGCTCCACCGACAATCCGCGTGTCGTTCGGCGCGCGGCGTTGTGCGACGGGATCTTCCCGAACCCGGAGGACCACACGCCGACCGCCGAGGAGATCGCGGAGACCCACCGCGCGCTCGGCCTCGCCGGGCTGGAACCGGGGCGGCCCTTCGACGTCGCGGTCGCCGGGAACGCGAGCCCGGCGTGGGAGGAGCCGATCAAGGTCGACCTGCCCGCGCTGGGGCAGGCGGGGATGACGTGGTGGATGGAGTCGCTGATGCACCTCGACCCGCTGGAGCTTTCGCAGAAGATCGTGGACGCGGGCCCGCCTCGCTGGTGAGCTGCGGCCGACGGCGTCCACAGTGGACCAGCCCGCCGCCGTTCGCTGGATTTCGTTGCTCCGAAAGACTTCATCGCCCTTGCGGCGCCGCCCGCCTTTGCTAGCGTCACCGCGGGCGTCCTGCGAACCAGTGACGTCCCGGGGGAGGGCGGAATGGCTGACGCGCACCATGCGATGCGGCTGGAAACCGGGGTCACGCTGGTCAACGCGTTGACGGGGGAGCATGTCCACGGCAGGCCGAAACCGGTGCTCCAGGGGGAAGATCTGGTCCGGGCCGCGGCCGAAGCGCTCGGAACCGGGAACGGCCAGGTCGATCTCCTGACCGCGGAGCGCCTGCGGAATCTCGCGTCGCGGCTGCGGGAGATCATCGAGTCGCTGTCCCGGCGGGAACCGGACTTGGCGGCCGGGCTGCTGAACCGGATGCTCGTCGACAGCAAGGCCCGGCCGTCCCTGCATCGCCACGGCGAACAGTCGTGGCATCTGCGTTTCCACGGCCCCGAAGCCGACCTCGTCCAGCGGTGGGCGGCTGGCCTCGCGGTGTCCGTGGCCGCGGCCCTCGGCGACGACATCCCGCATCGCGTCGGGTTGTGCGCGGCGCCGCGGTGCGACCAGGTGTACCTCGACGCGAGCCAGGCGCAGATCAAGCGGTTCTGCGGGCTGGCTTGCCAGAACCGGGTGAAGGCCGCCGCGTACCGCGCCCGCCGCTCAGGATCGTGAGCCTCGCGATGTCGCGTCGACGTACCACTCGCGGGCGAACACGAGGCCGAAGAGCGGCGCCGGAAGCCGGGTGATCACGCGCATCAGCGGCGCGAGCCTGCCGTCCCCTTTCACCTGCGACGAATGGGCGGCGATCGCGGCCTGCTTCTGACGCGCGAAGCGCCGGACGTCGAAGGTGTGCGTGATCTCGGACTTGGCGCTGTAGGCACGGAGAAGCGCGTCGACGTCATAGCGGAACGGGATCCGTGCCAGGCGCACGATCCGGATCAGGCGCGCGACGGCGTCGCGGGGGATCGTGGCTTCCAGGAGGCGGACGTCGCCGGCGAGTTCCGCCGCCCGTTTGCCGACCTCGTGCACCTTGACGTGGTCGCGGTGACCGTAGCCGCCGTTGCGGTCGTAGCTCAGCAGGACTGAAGCGCCCTCTTCACGCAGGATCGCCATGAGCCGAGCCGCCGCTTCGTCGGTGCTCGCGCGCACGAAACGGACCAGGCCTGGCGGATCCGGGTAGAGGACCGCGCCGTGACCGCTGTCGGCATAGCCGAGGTGGACGACGCGCGCGACGCCCAGCACCTCCGCGCTCGCCTCGAGTTCGGCCCGGCGCGACGCGTCCACGCCCCGCATGCCGATGGTGGCGACGACGAGGACGACACGGTGGCCGTCCGCGGCGGCGCGGGCGAGGGTGCCGCCGGTCAGCAGGGCTTCGTCGTCCGGATGGGCGTGGAAGGCAACGATGGTCGTCACGCTCCGAGCATGCCCGAAACCGCTGGAACGGACGGTGGTGGACCCTTGACCGTCCGTCGACCCTGTGGGTAATCTTCCCTTTACTTTCCAATAGTAAGGAAAGTTTCCTATTTAACTCCGCCGCCCTGACCGTCGGCGCGCCAACGTCGGTGCCGTCGACGCGAGAGGAGAAGCCGAATGCGTTGGGACAAGATCCGTCTCCGGGTGACGGCCGCACTGGCCGCCGGACTGCTGGCACCGGTCGCGGCCGCGAGCACCTCGATGGCGACCGAGACCGCGGCAGAGCCCGCAACGCAGGCAGCCGCCGCGCTGCCGCCGGGCAGCCCCGCGGCGATCAACGGGCAGCTGAAGGTCTGCGGCCTCCAGCTCTGCAACTCCGCCGGCAAGCCGATCCAGCTCCGTGGCATGAGCACCCACGGGATCCAGTGGTTCAGCCAGTGCGTGAAGACCGCTTCGCTCGACGCGCTGGCCAACGACTGGAAGGCCGACGTCCTCCGGATCTCGATGTACATCCAGGAAGGCGGCTACGAGACCAACCCGCGCAAGTTCACCGACATGGTGCACGGCTACATCGAAGAGGCCACCAAACGCGGGATGTACGCCCTGGTCGACTGGCACCAGCTCACCCCCGGCGACCCGAACGCCAACCTCAGCCGCGCCAAGACGTTCTTCACCGAGATCGCCCAGCGGCACAAGGACAAGACCAACATCATCTACGACATCGCCAACGAGCCCAACAACGTCAGCTGGGACCGGGTCCGCAGCTACGCGGAGCAGATGATCCCGGTCATCCGCGCCCAGGACTCCGACGGCGTCGTGCTCGTGGGCACGCACGGCTGGGGCTCGCTCGGCATCTCCGACGGCCGCAACGAGACCGACATCATCAACAACCCGGTCCGCGCCAGCAACTTCATGTACACGTTCCACTTCTACGCGGCGTCCCACAAAACCGAGTACTTCAACGCGCTGAGCCGCGCCGCGAGCAAGATCCCGCTGTTCGTGACCGAGTTCGGCACCCAGACCGCCAGCGGTGACGGCGGGAACGACTTCACCAACTCGCAGAAGTACCTCGACTTCCTCGCGTCGAAGAAGATCAGCTGGACCAACTGGAACTTCTCCGACGACAGCCGTTCGGGCGCGGTGTTCAAGCCGGGCACCTGCTCGGGCAGCTCGTTCACCGGCACGGCTCCGCTGAAGCCCGCCGGTGTCTGGATCCGGGACCGCATCCGTACCGCGGACAACTTCCCGACCTCCTGATCCCGACAGTGCGCACGCCGGGAAGGGGCCTTCAGGACATTCCGAAAGCCCCTTTCCGGCCGTTCAGCCGAGCGGTTCGAAGTCCAGCGCGGCGAGGCGGTCCGGATCGGCGAGGATGTCGATCGCCGCGATCCTGCCGTCCACGACGGTGAACGCGAAGACCGTCGTCGGGACACCGTCCTTGGTGACCACCATCCCGGCCGCGCCGTTGACCAGCGCGGGCCGCAGCTCTCCGCCCTCGCCAGCCGTCCGGAACATGAGCGCCTGGCTCGCGATCGTGGCCGCCCCGCGCACGAAACGCGACGTTCCCACCGGAGCGGCGCCGCCCTCGGCGCGCAGGATGACGTCCGGGTCGAGCACCGAAACCAGTGCGTCGAAGTCGCCACCCCTGGCGGCGGCGAAGAACGCGTCGACGACGGCCCGCTGACGGCTCAGATCCGCGTCGGGGACCGTCGGCGAGCCGTGCAGACGGCGGCGCGCGCGGCTGGCGAGCTGCCGGGTCGCCGCGGAGGACCGGCCCACGATCGGCGCGATCTCGTCGAACGGCAGGGCGAACATGTCGTGCAGGACGAACGCCAGCCGCTCGGCGGGGTCCAGGGTGTCGAGCACGACCAGCAACGCCAGCCCGACCGAGTCCGCCAGCAGGGCCTGGTGTTCCGGGTCGATCCCGCCCTCACGGCCGATGATCGGATCGGGGAGCTGCGCGCCGACCGGCTCCTCCGGCCGCGATTTGCGTGAGCGCAGCATGTCGAGGCAGATCCGGCCGACGACGGTGGTCAGCCACCCGCCGAGGTTGTCCACGTCGCCGGAGTCCGACCGGCTCAGCCGCAGCCAGGCCTCCTGCACGGCGTCGTCCGCTTCGCTCAGCGAACCGAGCATCCGGTACGCCACCGCCCTCAGATGCGTCCGGTGCCCTTCGAAGCGCCGTGCCAGCCAGTCGTGTTCGTCCACGGTCCCCATCCTTCATCGATCAGTCGTAACCCTGACGCGTGGGGGATCGGAGATGTGACAGGCCTTCAGCCGCGGGTGCCCGCCTGGATCGCCGGGGTGCGCATCGCCTTCACCGCCGCGCCCAGATGCGAACCGAGCGTCAGTGCCACCGCGACCGCGACGATGGCGAGATAGACCCCGATCGTCGCGTCCGGTACGGGACCGCCGGTCCTGGCGACGCTGTAGGGGATCACGGTGACGGCCGCGGCGAGCGAGCCGAACAGGACGCCGACCACCACCAGGACGGTGCCTTCGGTCCCGACGAGCCGCAGGACCTGCGATGGTGTCGAACCGATGAGCCGCTGCTGACCGAATTCACGACGGCGTCCGATGATCGCCGCCACGACGGTGTTCACCAGCATCACGGCGGCGAACAGCGCGATCATGCCGACGACGACGTAGTTCAGGGTTTCGATACTGCCCGCGATCCCGGCAGGCGCGGTGACGGCGGCGTTCTCGATGGCCTGCATGTACAACGTCCCGGTCGCGATGCCGGTGAACAGGATGATCGGCACCAGGACCCCGGCCATCTGACGGCTCCGGACCCGAAGGTGCGCCACCGTGAGGTGGCCGCTGACGCCCGCGCGTCGCAGCGGAGCGGCCAGCGCGGCCGCGATCGGGCCGAGCAGCACGGGGGAGAGGAGCGCCAACCCGATCGCGGCGAGGATCGCGCCCTGGCCGCCGATCGCCATCAGCGCGGGTTCGGTCCCCGTGAACACGGTCATCGTCACCACGCCGCAGCCGAGCCCGGAGGCCAGCACGACCGCGGCGCCGGCCACGCGGAGCCGGCTGGTCCGCCGGGTGTCGACGCCGGCCTCGCGAATCGCCTCCACCGCTCCGCGCCGGGTCACCCGCCGCGCGGCGACCGTCGCCGCCGCCAGGGCCGCGAGCAGCGTGATGCCGGTGCCCATCGCGACCGCGATCGGGCCGAACCGTGCCTCCAGCCCGGCCGGTACGCGGCCCGTGTCACCGAGCAGCGCGACCAGCCACCGTCCGGCGAAGACCGACGGTACGACGGCCGTGGCCGCGGCGACGACCGCGACGGCCGCCGCTTCGCCGACGACCATCCGGCCGATCTGCGACGGCGTCGCGCCGGCGCTCTTCAGCAACGCCATCTCCGCGGCGCGCTGCCGGATCAGCAGTGAGAGCGTCGACAGCGTCGCGAACAGGACGATCACCAGGCCCCAGCCGCCGACGACGCTCGCCATGATCAGCAGCGTCTTGGCGGTTTCCGGTCCGGCGGCGGCACGGGTGTCCAAAAGGGACGCGAACGTCATCAGGATCGTGGCGCCGGAGAACAGCGCGACGAAACTCGCGAGGAATCCGGTGGGACGACGGTGGAGCGACGAGAACGCCAGTCTGATCGCGATCATGCGGAAGGTCCTCCCCAGGCTTTGCCGCCAGACTAGGGAGCGCGGACGGCGCCTGGCATGGGACAGGCCCCCGGACGCGGGGTGGGGGCGGCCCTACCGCCGCGGGTAGCCGCCGTCGACCTCCTTCACCGGTTTGTGCGGGAAACGCCGTTCGGCGTAGGCCTTCGCCGCCGATCCCTCTCGCACGTACAGCGTCTCCACCTTGTCCTGCAACGGTTTCACGACGGTTCCGAGGAAGCCGCGCCGGTCTTCGAGGTACGGGCCGAGCACGTCCTCGCCCGCCGGGCAGACCGCCATGCAGTACGCGGCCTTGTAGTTCGGCTTGAACGCGAGGCTCTGCCACATCGACACGTTCTCCGAGTCGGTCACCCTCGACCGGAAGTCGGCGGCGTCCTCGCTGTCGGCCACCGTCTGGGCCCAGTCGGTGAAGCCGCTCATGAACTCGCGGTAGTTGTGCGTCGAACAGGCGAGGAAATCGAATTCGCCGGTCTTCGAGATCGCCCCGATGGGACAGGCGGCGACGCAGAGCTTGCACTCCAGGCAAGGGTTGTAGTCGAGCGCCTCGCCGTAGGTGGACACCTCGGCGTCGACGAGCAACGTCGCGAGGAGCACGAAGTTGCCGAACTTCGGGTGGATGACGTTGCGGTGCAGACCCATCGCGCCGAGGCCGGCCGCGACGGCGACCGTCTTGTGCGCGACGACCCAGATCCGGCCGGGATAGTGCTCCATCTCCATCGGGAACGTCGCGGACGGGTTGATCGCGCGGTAGCCGGCGTCCTGCAGCGTCCGGACGATCGTGTGCGCGGCCTCGTTGATGATCTCGCCCGTGCGGTGGAACTCCTGGTTGGCGACGCTGCGGGCGGGGGAGCGGACGTCGTCACGGTTCATCCGCACCACGAGCGAGACGAGGGTCTTGGTGCCGGGCAGGGCGCGCTCGACATGCTCGCGTTCACCCGCCAGATCCGGATGGCCGAGCGAGACCGCGGCCGCGTCGTCGGCGCCGGCCGCGAGGCAGATCTCCTTGAGCCAGGCCGCGTCGATCACCGGCGACGGCTTGTCCCGCGGTTCGGCGAGCACGGCCCGCACCGACGGATGGTCCGCCAGCTTCTTGGGGAGCCTGCCGGTCACAACGCCTCCAGGATGGTCGCGTTGGCCTGGCCGCCGCCTTCGCACATCGCCTGCAGGCCGTACCGGGCGCCGTGGTGGTGCAGCGCGTTGACCAGGGTGCCCATCAGCCGGGTCCCGCTCGCGCCGAGCGGATGGCCCAACGCGATCGCGCCGCCGTGGACGTTGACCTTGGCCGGGTCGGCCCCGGTTTCCTGCTGCCACGCCAGCACGACACTGGCGAACGCCTCGTTGATCTCGAAGAGGTCGATGTCCGCCAGGCTCAATCCCGCGCGCCGCAACACCTTCTCCGTCGCGGGGATGACCCCGGTGAGCATGAGCAGCGGGTCGGAGCCGGTGACGGCGAAACTGTGCAGGCGGGCGCGCGGGCGGAGGCCCAGCCGGGCCGCGGTCTCGCTGGAGGTGATGAGCAGGGCGGAGGCGCCGTCGTTGATCGGGCTGCTGTTGCCCGCGGTCACCGACCAGTCGATCTGCGGGAAACGCGCGGACACGGCCGGATCCTGGAACGCCGGGCGCAGCTTGGCGAGCGTTTCGAGATCGGTGCCGGGCCGGACGGACTCGTCGGTGGACACTCGGCCCGACGGTGTCTCGATCGGCACGATCTGGCTCGCGAACCGTCCGAGTTCGTGCGCCCGCGCAGCCTTCCGGTGCGAGGCCATCGCGAACTCGTCCATCGCCTGGCGGCTGAGCGACCACTTCGCGGCGATGAGTTCGGCACTGATCCCTTGCGGCACCAGGCCTTCCGGATAGCGCTCGGCGACGCCGGGGCCGAGCGGATCGGTGCCCGGCAGCACGTTCGACCACATCGGGACGCGGCTCATGGACTCGACCCCGCAGGCGATGACGACGTCGTACGCGCCCGCCATCACTCCCTGAGCGGCGAAGTGCACGGCCTGCTGGCTGCTCCCGCACTGCCGGTCGACGGTGGTCGCGGGCACGCTTTCGGGTAGCCCGGCAGCGAGGGCCGCCCAGCGCGTGACGTTCTGGGCCTGCTCGCCGACCTGGTCGACCGCGCCGCCGACGACGTCGTCGATCAACTCCGGGTCGATGCCGTTGCGGTCGACGAGAGCGCGCAACGTGTGGGCGAGCAACTGGACCGGATGGACCCCGTGCAGGGCGCCACCGGGTTTTCCCTTGCCGATCGGGGTACGGACGGCGTCGACGATGACCGCGTCGTGCACGGCTGCCTCCAGTAGTGAGTTGGTATCTCCAACTCACTGTGGCATCGAGTGGGTTGGAAATCAAGACTCACTGGGTTTACGCTGGTCGCATGACCGAAGGACCGAGGGACTGCTCGATCGCCAACGCGATGGAGGTGATCGGGGAGCGCTGGAGCCTGCTCGCGCTGCGCGAAGTGTTCTTCGGTGCGCGGCGGTTCGACCAGATCGTCCGCAACACCGGGGCGAGCCGGGACATCCTGACCGCGCGGCTGCGGAAGCTCGTCGAGACGGGGATTCTCGAGAAACGGCTCTACGAGGAGCATCCGCCGCGCTACGAGTACGTGCTCACCGAGGCGGGGCACGCGCTCAACCACGTGCTGCTGAACCTCATGGCGTGGGGCGACGCGTACGTCACCGAGGGGCCGCCGCCGACGGTGTGGCGGCATGCGTGCGGCGAGGTCCTCGCGCCGGAGACCGTCTGCGCGCACTGCCGCGAACCGGTGCGGGAGAAGGACATGACGCTGGTGCGGAGCAGCAGGCGTGCCACGTCCGGCCGGTGAAGGCCCCGGGGTGTCGCGAAAGCCACTTTCGGGACATCAGACGTCTCGAAAGTGGCTTTCGCGACATGCTCGCCAGGGCCGTGCCGGGCCCGGCCGCCGCCGACGTTGCGAAAGCCACTTTCGCAACGCTCAATGCTGCGAAAGTGGCTTTCGCAGCATTGAGCCAAGCCCAGCAACAGGACCCGGCAGTACAGGCCGACACGCGAAAACGCCACCCGTGCACCCGCAGTAGGTACACAAGACACCCTTGGCCCTAACCGTCCTCACCACTCACGAGGTCGGGGTCAGGAGCGGGCAGCCCATTCGCGCGCGATCATCCGCATGAGTGCCGGGTAGATGATCAGGTACCGGAACGGCTTGATGAATCCCATGTACGCCCGGCCGAACAGGCCGTTGGGTTTGACCAGCACCGCCATCTGGCCGCGATGTCCGCCCTGCCCGTCCTCGACCCACGCGATGTGCAGGACCCCGTGCATGGTCCGGTTCGCCATCTCGGCGGCGAATTCGTCGTCGAGCCGGTACAGCGGGGTGAACGGCAGCCAGTCCTCGTCCGGTCCGGTCGGAGTGTCGCGGACGTCTTCCGGCAGCCTGCCGCGGAGCGACCCCACCCGGGTATCGAGGCCGGCATCTCGTTTGTCCAGCCTCAGCAGTGCGCCGAGCTTCCAGCGCAGTGCCCACAGCGCCCGGACGGGGAGCGGCGCCCCGTCCGGGAAGTTACCCGACGAGAACTGCTTCACCAGCTTGCCGAAATCGTCCGGCCCGCCGGGTGTATCGAGCGCCCAGACATCTTCGAGGTCGAAGTCGCCGGCGATTTCGTGGATCCGCCACGAGCGCGTGCTGTGAGCCGTGTTCGCGAGTTTCATGCCGACACCAGCTGGACGATCTCGCGCGGGCGGACCTCGCGTTCGTCGAAGGCGACGTCCACGTCCGCCGATCCAAGCGCCTGCATCGAGGCCGCCTGTGCCGCCTCGGATTCCCAGCGCACGATCGACACCACTGCGTCGCCGGCGGCGGTGACCCAGCATTCGGCGGCGAGACAGCCCGGAGTGGAGCGCAGGACGTCGGCGACTCGCCGGACACGCGAGACGAATTCGTCGTGGTGATCGGTGTGCGGGTAATGCGTGGCCACGAATCCGACAGTCATCGTCGTTGTTCCTCCCAGTAACTTCCGCCATCTATACGGTAGCGTATATATCGTCCTCGTGGTGCCGGAGTGACGGGAGATACGGTGATCCCATGGCCGCCGAAACCCGGACCCCGCCGAGCGCCTGGATCGACGCGGGGCTGCACGCCCTCGCCGCCGGAGGTCCCGACGCCGTGCGCGTCGAGGCGCTCGCGAAAGCCTTGGGCGTCACCAAGGGCGGCTTCTACGGCCATTTCGCCGATCGGGGTGCGCTGCTGGAGGAAATGCTCGCCACGTGGGAGCGGATGAGCACGGACCTGCTCTTCGAGAGCGTGGAGAGTGAAGGCGGTGACGCCAGGGCGAAGATCCGGCGCGCGGGTCTGCTCGCCGGGGATCGTCTCCTGCCGATCGACCTCGCCATCCGGGACTGGGCCCGGCGCGACGCGGTGGTGGCCGAACGGCTCCGGCGGGTCGACAACCAGCGGATGGACTACCTGCGTTCCCTCATGCGCGAGATCTTCGCCGACGAGGACGAGGTCGAAGCCCGCTGCCTGCTCGCGTTCTCGCTCCTGATCGGCAAGCACTTCATGGCCGCCGACCACGGTGGCCGCACTCGGGAAGAGGTCACCGAGCTGGCCGGAGCACTCCTTCTCGGCGGCGGGCCCGGTCGTGGAATTTGAGGCGGGCCAACGCCTCCTGGCCTTCCTGCGCGAGCTTCAGGCGGTGAAGGTCGCGGATTCGACGTGGGGGTTCGGCGGCCCGGAGTGGGAAGCGGTGGTGGACGTCGTGCCGCACCGGTGGCTCGCGCTGGCATTCGAGGCGCTGGACCCGGTGACGGGCAAGCGCGCCACCTACGACATCGACACCGACCTGTACGACCTGACGCGGGACGACCAGCGTGGCTTCGCGGAGGAGATCGAGCGCGACATCATCGAGTTCCTCGACAACCTGAAAAGGGGAGCCGTCCTGCGGGGAAACCACGGCAAGAAGTTCGTGCTCGTCTTCCCTTTGGACGGTGCCTACGTCCGTGTCGTCCAAGGTCGCTTCGCAGGAAGCGCGTCCACGTACCCTGATCTCGCCACCGCGTTGGCCGGTGGCGACTACGTCCCCCTCAGTCGTCCTCATCCTCGGGCGTAGTCGGGACCTGCTTGCGCGCGACGTAGATGAGCAGCCCGATGATCACCACGGGGCCGACGAAGATCAGGATCTCGTCCCAGCCGCCCTGGTGCATCATCACCACCCGCGCCGCGCTGGTCATGAGCCGGAGACCAGCGCGATCCCGAGCGCGGTGTAGCCGATCATCAGCGCCAGCATGGGGTACTGGCCCACCTTGACGTAGTTCGCGCGCAGCACGCCGACGGAACGGTCATGGGCCGAGGTTACGGCCAGCACGTGCCCGGCGACGATCCCGGCGATCTGTACCAGCGCGATCACGCCGGTCGAGACGACCGTGTAGTCGATCGCGCGGCCGAAGCCCTGCTGCCCGGAGAACACGGCGAACGAGAAGTAATGCGCGACCGTGTAGCCGACCATGATCGGGATCAACGACGGCGCGAACGCGGGATACGGGTCGAACCCCCGGCGCAGATACGGCCTGGTCAGGCTGATGGCGCCCGCATAGGCGCCGTAGGTGAGCGCGATACAGGCCGCGAGCCCGGCGGTGCCGCCGAGGACACCGGCGTCCAGCGACGTCCAGAACGGAAGCCGGGTGAGACCGTCGAACGCCGTCGAGCCGAGCACCACCAGCACCAGCGCGGTCAGCCACGGCGCGGGGGAGACGGTGAGCAGGCCGTCCAGCGGATTGCGGACCACCAGGCACCCATCGGCGCGCCTGCCGAAAGGGGAAAGCGCCGCGATCAGCCGCGCGTAGACCTCGAAGGCGTCACCGCGGTCGAACCAGCGCGGACCGAACACCGCGCCGAGAGCAATGTGTATAACGGCATACACGGTGGCGAACAGGGCGATCGCCCGTGGCGAGTCCGAATACGGGAACACCAGTTCCAGCCAAAGGAAAGCCAGGAGGCCGACGATCGCGGGCAGGTAGCCCAGCCGGTCCGGGAGTTCGCGATGGCGGGCGGGGATCAGTGTCGCGATCGTCCTCAGTGGATTCAATCGCGTCCAGACAGGACCGAACAGCAGGGAAAGCGGGACCAGTCCGACCCAGAACCAGACGTAGAACCAGGCCGGAGCGGGGTTGCCGGCCGAGTTGCCGGGACCTGCCCACGCCATCGCCAGAAAGCCCGCGAACAGCGCGACGCCGAGCACGCGCATCGCGACCCGCGAGAACCCGCCGTCGACGAACCGTTGCAGGGGGAGGGGGCGGCCGGCGTCGGCGCCGCGGAGTTTGGGCTCCTTCCATAGCACGGTGAGCGCGAAGAAGGAGACCACGACGGCCGCCGCTCCCGCGTAGAGCGCGAGCCACAGCGGGACCGGCAGATCGGACCGGCCGCCGAGACCGTGCGCCAGGATCATCCGCTCACCCGGAGCTTGGTCACCGCCGCGCCGCTTTTGTGCAGTTCCACCTCGAAGATCCCGTCGATGTTCGCGGTGAAGGCGACCGTCCCCGGAACCCCGGGCGCCAGCTGGGCGGCCTTGTCGTAGCCGTGGACGTGCAGTTCGTCGGGCTGGTCGGAGGCGACTTCGAGCGTGACGTTCTCGCCGGTGCGCACCGCGACCTCCTCCGGCCCCGCCGTGCGCTTGCCCTCGGTGATCGAGAACTTGACGGTCCGGCTGCCGCTGCCCGGCGCCTGCTCGGAACCGGCCGAACAGCCGGCCACGGTCAGCAGTGCGGCCACGGTGATCGCGCCGATCCTCCGCATCGAGGTGCCTCCAAGTCGTACGCCCCGGCTTGCCCGCCCGGGACCTTGCGCCTATCGTGTTACCCCAAGGTAACAGTTACTTAGGTTAGCAGGAAGGCGAGAACGGTGTTCATGGCTCAGGAGAGCCCGCCTGCCGGCGGCGCGCAATTCGGGCAGATCGTCATCGCGGGCCTGATGTTCACCGCGGTCTTCCTGCCCTTGGCCCTCTTCGTGCTTCGCGAGCGCGCGGGGAAGCGGACGGTCTTCGGCCGCGTCGCGGACTGGATGGCGGAGTTCAGCGGTCTGCCGCGCTGGGCGGCGCTGCCGATGTTCGTCGCCTTCCTCTCCGGGATGTCGGCGCTGATCGGCGTCTACTGGGACGTGCCGATCCACATGGAGCTCGGCCGCGACGAAGGTCCGCTCGCGAACCCGTCGCACTACCCGATCTACTTCGGACTGATGGGCATCTTCGCCAGCGGCGTGCTCAGCGCGACCCTCGCGACCAAGGACCTGCCCAAGCGCACGTTCAAGATCGGCCCGCACTGGCGGGCGCCGATGGGCTCCATCCAGATGATGGCGACCGGTCTGGTCGGCATCGCCGGATTCCCGCTCGACGACGTGTGGCACCGCCTGTTCGGCCAGGACGTCACCGAATGGGGGCCGACGCACGTCCTGATGATCGGCGGCGGCGTCTGTGTCGTGCTGGGGCTGCAACTGCTGCTCGGCGAGGCGCGTCAGGTCGGTGCGACCGGGCCGGTCGTGCGGCTGCTCGGCCCGGTGCTCGCCGGTGCCTGGATGATGGGCGCTTCGGCGTTCCTGATGGAGTTCGACCTCGGCGTCCCGCAGTTCCCGATGCTGTCGCAGGTCGTGCTCGTCGGCCTGATCGGCGCCTGGACGCTGACCTACGGGCGGCTGTCCTGGGGGCCGGGCGGCGCGCTGATCGTGCTCGCGGTCTTCCTCGTGTCCCGTGCTTCGTTCGCCGTCATCCCGCTGTTCGCCGATCTGCACGTGGCGTCGCTGCTGCCGTACGTCGCCGAAGCGCTGATCATCGAGGTCGTCGCCCTCGCGATGCGCGACCGGAAGGGCTACACGTTCGCCGCTGTCGCCGGTCTGCTCGTGGGGACGGCCGGAATGCTCGCCGAGGCGGCGTTCACCCACTGGCTGATGCCGAATCCGTGGCCCGCCGCCCATCTGCCGCTGTTCGTCCTGTTCGGGACCGGCGCGGCCCTCGCGGGCGCGTTCATCGGTGTCTGGCAGTACCAGCGAGTGGAGGAGACGGCGACGCGGGTGCCCGCGGCGGGACCCCGTCACGTGGTCGGGCTCGTCGGCGCGCTGGGCGCGGTCGCCTTGATGTCCTCGGTCGCCGTCCCGCAGGATCCGGAGCCGGGATTCACCGCCGACGTCCGGCTGACCGAGGCCGCGACCGGGCTGCCGATCTCGAACCCGCATGGTGGCGGCACACCGCGCTGGGTCGACGCGACCGTCACGATCTCCCGGCCGGACCTCGCCGACGACGCGGTGTGGCTCAACGGTTTCGCTTGGCAGGGCGGCGACTTCTACACCGCGCCGCTGGAGAAGATCGGCGACGGGGTGTACCGCACCGCCCAGCCGCTGCCGGTGTTCGGCCAGTGGAAGACCGGGATCCGGGTGCACGTCCCGAACCGGGTGATGGGGCTCGCCCCGATCTACGCGCCCGCCGACCCGGCCGCGAACGCGCCTTCGATCGACGCGACGTCCGGCACGCGCCCGTTCATGTCGGAGATCGAGTTCCTGCAGCGGGAGCGGAAGTCGGAGACGCCCGCCGTGCTGTGGACGGTCGCGTACGTGACCGTCGGGCTCATCTTCGCCGGTATGTGGGCCTTGTTCGCGTGGCTCTACGCGGCCGCGGCCACCGCGCGGCGTCGTGAGGTCTCCGTCGGCTGACTTCTCCCGCCTTTCGTCCTCTGGATGCGGTACTTGCGTGTGCAACCACCGCATCCAGAGGACGAAACGCTTTGCTCTCACTTCGTCGCACGTATCGATTGGGCATCATCGCGCGCAAGGCTTCTGCAAGCCCGCTTCCCTTGAATACCCAGGACACCGCACGTCTCGCCGGTTCGCGCGCCGAAGCGGTGACGCAGGGCGACGCTCGGGAGACGTAAAGTAGCCGCCGACCACGCGACGGCATCCGCTGTGCACGATCGGTATTGGCGAGTCATTGCGCGGTTACCGCGACATGTGGTTACTTTTCCGCCTTGGGGGTTGGGTTACAGCGAGTTTCGATGGGGTGGTCTTCGTGCGCACAGAGCGTTTTCCCAGGCGACGGCGCGGTCTTCGCGTGGTCGCGGTCCTCGCCGCTTCGGCGGTCGCGACGGTGCCTTTCGTGCCCGCCGCGGCGGCGCAGCAGCAGGGCAAGGTGCTCCGGGTGGCGCTCACGACCGGCATCGACCACCTGAACCCCTTCACCGCCCAGCTGGCGGCGTCGACACAGGTCGGCCGGTTCAACTACGAGTTCCTGACCCTGCCCTCGGCCGAGGACACCCAGCCCACGGGCGGGATCGCCGAGTCGTGGAAGACCTCCGACGACAAACTCACCTGGACCTTCACCATCCGCCAGGGGATGAAGTGGTCCGACGGCAAGCCGATCACCGCGCAGGACCCCGCGTACACCTTCCAGCGGATGCTCGACGACGAGAACGCCCGAACCGCGAACGGCAGCTACGTCACCAACTTCGCCTCGGTTTCGGCGCCGGACGATAAGACGCTCGTCATCAAGACCAAGGCCCCGCAGTCGAGTATGACCTCGCTCGACGTCCCGATCGTGCCGAAGCACATCTGGGAGCCGATCAAGGATCTCAACGACCCTTCGACCGACGACATCTCCGTCGTCGGTGTCGGCAGCGGGCCGTACCTGCTGACCGAGTACAAGAAGAACGAGTTCGTGAAGTTCAAGGCGAACAAGGACTACTGGCGCGGAGCGCCCAAGGTCGACGAACTGCAGCTGCTGCAGTTCAAGGACGCCGAGGCCGCGGTCAACGCGCTGAAGCAGGGCGAGGTCGACGTCATCAACCGGCTCACGCCGACCCAGTTCGACGCGCTCAAAGGCGAGAAGAACATCACCACGAACAAGGCGCCGGGCCGCCGGTACAACGAGCTCATCATCAACTTCGGCGTCAAGAACGTCCTCGACCAGCCGATCGGTGACGGCAACCCGATCCTGAAGGACATCCGCGTCCGCAAGGCGATCGCGCAGGCCGTCGACACCAAGACCATCGTGGACAAGGTGATGAACGGCTACGGCCAGCCCGGAACCGGTGTCGTGCCCGCCATCTACAAGGCCTACACCTGGTCCCCGTCGGACGCCGAGAAGACCAAGTTCGACATCGCGGCCGCGAACGCCACCCTCGACCAGGCGGGTTACGCCAAGGGAGCGGACGGCATCCGCGTGGCTCCCGGCGGCGCGAAGCTGGAGTTCCGGCTCGCCGGTCACGCGAACCGGCCGTTCGACCAGCGGGTCGCGCAGTTCGTCAGCGGCTGGCTCAAGGACGTCGGCATCGGGGTCAAGCAGGAACTCGTCTCCGACGACGAACTGGACGACCGCACCACCGCGGGCAACTACGATCTCGCGATCTCCGGCTACGGCACCTCGCCCGACCCGGACTACGCCCTCAGTCTCAACACCTGCGCCGGCCGTCCGAACGCCGAGGGCAACGGCGGCAGCTCGGCGACGTTCTTCTGCGACCCGCGCTACGAAGACCTGTACAAGAAGCAGCTGACCGAGTTCGACCCGGCGAAGCGCGCCGAGCTCGTCAAGCAGGCGCAGGCCGTGCTGGCCGGTGAGTACGTCGACGTCGTCCTCGACTACGACAACGTGCTCGAGGCCTACCGGTCGGACAAGTTCTCCTCGTTCACCAAGCAGCCGCAGCCCGACGGCGCGATCCTCGAGCAGTCCGGCTACTGGGGCGTCTACGGCGCCACCCCGGCCGACGCGGCCGCCGCGGGTGCCGAGGAAAGCAGCAACACAGGCCTGTGGATCGGCATCGGCGCGGTCGTGCTCGTGGTGCTCGTCGGTGGCGGCGTGCTGCTCGGGCGGCGCGGCAAGTCGGCGGACGACCGGGAGTAAGAGCGCGTTGACCGAAGCACTCAGTTCCCTCGAAAAGCCCCCGGCGCTCGGTGATCCCGAAGAGCGCCGGGGCGGGACCGGCACCGCCCGGTTCGTGCTCTCCAAGATCGGCGGCGCGCTGGCGAGCCTCGCGCTCGTCGTCGTGCTGGGGTTCTTCCTGTTCCGGACGCTGCCCGGCGACCCCGTGCGGTTCATGGTCCGCGACCGGCCGACCGATCCGAAGATGATGGCGGAACTGCGCGCGCAGATGGGCGTGGACAAGCCCTTGCTGCAACAGTTCTGGGACTACGTCGTCGGCCTGCTCCAGGGCGATATGGGCGTCTCGTACCTGCAGCGGCGTCCGGTGTTCGACATGGTCGGTGAGCGGTTGTGGCCGACGATCCTGCTGGTCGGCAGCGCGACCGTGCTCGCCGTCGCGCTCGGCCTGTGGCTCGGCGTCCGCGCGGGCTGGCGCCGGGGGAGCAGGTTCGACAAGGTCCAGACCGGGATCGCGCTGACGCTCTGGTCGGTTCCGCAGTTCTGGCTCGGCCTCATGCTGCTGGTGGCCACCAACGGCCTCTTCCCCAGCCGGGGCATGCATTCCCCGGACGTCGAGCCGGGCTTCTTCAGCGAAGGGCTCGACGTGCTGCACCATCTGGTGCTGCCGTGCGTGACCCTGCTGGTGGTGTTCTACGCGCAGTACATGCTGGTCATGCGGTCGTCCCTGATCGGCGAGATGAATTCGGACTACCTCACCACCGCGCGGGCCAAGGGCCTGCGCGACGACCTCGTCCGCAAGCGGCACGCCGTGCCCAACGCCCTGCTCCCGACGGTGACGCTGGTCTTCATGCAGTTCGGCATGGTTGTCTCGGGCGCGGTCTCGGTTGAGGCCGTGTTCAGCTGGCCGGGGCTCGGGCAGCTGCTCTACGAAGCGCTCCGCGGGCCTGATCTGCCTGTCCTGCAAGGAGTCTTCGTCACCCTCGCGGGTGCGGTGGTGCTGATGAACCTGCTCGCGGAGTTGCTCTACCGCGTGCTCGACCCCAGGGTGCGGACGGCATGACCACAGCGGAAAAACCCGGTTCGATCGTCTGGCGCCGCCGCCGTGAGGCCGTGGCGAAGCGCTGGCACGAGTTCACGACGAACAAGGCGGGCGTCTTCGGGCTGGCCTTCCTCGGTGTCCTCACGCTGCTGGCCATCCTCGCGCCGGTGATCTCGGACGAGTCCGGTCTCGACGTCACCAAGGCCGAAGGCACTTCCCTGGACCCGCCCAGCGGGGAATTCTGGCTGGGCACCGACATCGACGGCCGTTCGGTGCTGCTGATGACGTTCTGGGGGGCGCGGATCTCGCTGCTCACCGGCTTCTCGGCGGCGTTCCTCTCGGTGCTGATCGGCACCGTCATCGGGATCGCGGCCGCGCATTTCGGCGGCTGGCTGTCCGGGCTCCTGCTGCGGTTCACGGACTTCTTCCTGGTGCTGCCGTCGCTCGTCCTGGCCGTGGCGCTCGCCTCGGTGCTGGATCAGGGGACGATGACGGTGATCATCGCGATCGGCGTCACCGCCTGGCCCAGTACCGCGCGTCTGGTCCGCGCGCAGACCCTCACGATCGAGGGCCGCCCGTACATCGAGCGAGCGAAAGCGCTCGGCGGCGGGCACCTGCACATCGTCGGCAAGCACGTCCTTCCCGGTGTCATGCCGCTCGTACTGGCCAACACCACGCTCGTCGTGGGCAACGCGGTCATCGCGGACGCGACGCTGGCATTCCTCGGCGTCGGCAACCCGAACACCGTCTCCTGGGGAGCCATGCTGCAGACCGCCTTGAACAACGGCGCGATCAGCAAGGGCGCCTGGTGGAACCTGCTGCCTCCGGGTGTCGCGATCGTCGTGGTCGTCCTCGCCTTCACCCTCGTCGGACGCGCGCTGGAAACCGTGCTGAACCCGCGCCTGAAGGGACAGCACTCATGAGCCCCTTGCTGGAACTGAAGAACCTCGGCGTCACCTACGCCACCGGCGGCGGCGAGGTCGCCGCCGTCCGCGGCGTCGATCTCGTGCTCGAACCCGGCGACACCCTCGGAGTGGCGGGGGAGTCGGGGTCGGGGAAGTCGACGGTCGCGATGAGCGTGCTGCGGCTGCTCCCGCGGTCGGCGAAGGTCAGCGGGGAGATCCTGCTGGACGGCGAAGACGTCACGGCCATGAAATGGGGCAGGCTGCGCGCGGTGCGCTGGGCCGAGGCCTCGGTCGTCTTCCAGGGCGCGATGCACGCGCTCAACCCGGTGCGGAAGATCGGCGAGCAGATCGCCGAGCCGATCCGGCTGCACCCGCCCGGTGGCAAGGCGCTTTCGGACGCCGAGATCCAGGCCAAGGTCAAGGAACTGCTCGAACAGGTCGACCTTCCGCCGGGCCGTGCCGGCGCGTACCCGCACGAGCTGTCCGGTGGCCAGAAGCAGCGCGTCATGATCGCGATGGCGCTCGCCTGTTCGCCGCGGCTGATCATCGCGGACGAGCCGACGACCGCGCTCGACGTCGTCGTCCAGGCGCAGGTGCTCGACCTGCTGGGCAGGCTGGTCGCCGAGCAGGGGATCGGGCTGATCATGATCAGTCATGACCTGTCGGTGCTGGCCGCCACCTGTCGTCGGATCGCGGTGATGTACGACGGCGAGATCGTCGAGGAACGGCCGAGCGCCGAGCTGATGAGCGCGCCGCAGCACGAGCACAGCAAGGCGCTGGCGGCCGCGTTCCCGACCGTCGGCGACCCGGTGTCCCGCTTCGCGCCCGCGACCAGCACGCCGCTGCCGCCCGAACCGGAACGCAGTGCCGACCAGCCCGCGTTGCTGGAAGCCGAGGACCTGCGCGTCAGCTTCCGCGACCGCACCGGCAAGCGGATCAACGCGGTCGCCGGGGTGAGCCTCCAGGTGCGGAAGGACGAGATCGTCGCGCTCGTCGGCCAGTCCGGCTCCGGCAAGACGACCCTCGCCCGGACGCTGCTGGGCCTGCAGAAACCCGACTCCGGCGCGGTGCGGTACGACGGCAAGCCGGTCCCGCTCGGTGGTGCCGGGCTCAAGGCGTACCGGCGTCAGGTCCAGCTGGTGCTGCAGGATCCGACGAGCGCGCTGAACCCGAACCACACGGTGTACGAGGCCGTCGCGGAAGGCCCCCGCATCCACGGAATGGGCGCGAACGAGCACGAGATCGTCACGAAGGCGCTCGAAGCGGCCGAACTGCGGCCCGCGGCGAAGTTCCTCGACCGGCTCCCGCACGAGCTGTCCGGCGGGCAACGGCAGCGGGTCGTCATCGCGGGCGCGCTCGCGCTGGATCCCGGCGTGATCGTCGCCGACGAACCGGTGGCCTCGCTCGACGCGTCGGTGCGCGGGGAGATCCTCGCGCTGTTGCTGCGCTTGCGGCGTGAACTGGGGCTCGCTGGGCTGGTGATCACGCACGACCTCGGGCTGGCCTGGAACATCGCCGACCGGGTCGCCGTGATGTATCGCGGCGAGCTGGTGGAAGTGGGTACCGTGGAAGAGGTCCTGCTGGACCCGAAGCACGACTACACGAAGTCGCTGCTGGCCGCGTTGCCCGGTGGAACGGCGCGGGAAACACCCATTGCCGCGCACTCGCACAGGCGCGGTGTGTAACCTCCAATCTCGAAATGGCGACCACGACAGACCCCCAGCAGACGCCCTCGGCCGGTTCCCTCGGCGAGCGGCTCCGGGTGCCTTCCCGGTTCCCGTACCGCACCATCGCGATGGGAACCATCGGCAGCACGCTGCTGATGCTGGCGGCGCTCGGTGCCGGCGGCACTCTCGTCCGTGACCCGATCCTGGGGCACGGACCGCTGTCGTGGATCCGCTACGGCCACGGCCGCATCCTCGCCAACGTCGTGCTCTACACGGGCTTCGCGCTGATCATCTGGGCGTGGGTACGGCTGGGCCGCTACGCGCTCGCGGGCCGCATCGGCAGCCGCCCGATCGTCATCGCCGCCGCCTGCTGGATGGCGCCGCTGCTGGTCTCGCCGCCGCTGTTCACGCGCGACGTCTTCTCCTACCTCGCGCAGGGCGCGCAGCTGCTCAACGGGCTCGACCCGTACGCCAACGGCCCGGCCGAGCTGTCGGTGCTGCCGGACGTCGTGCAGAACGTCCATCCGCTGTGGCAGACCACGCCCGCGCCGTACGGCCCGCTGTTCCTGCTGGTCGCCAAGGCGATCGTCTCGGTCACCGGCAACGACATGATCGCCGGGGTCATCGCGACCCGGCTGGTGCTGATGATCGGCCTGATCGGGATGCTGTGGTCGCTGCCGCGGCTGGTCAAGCACCTCGGCGGCAAGCTGCCGATCACGTTGTGGCTCGCCATCGCCAGCCCGATGACGGTGATCCACCTCGTCGGCGGACCGCACAACGACCTGCTGATGCTGGGCTTCCTCACCGTCGGCGTGCTGGCCGCGCTGGAGCGCAAGCACGTCGTCGCGATCGTCCTGGTCACCATCGGCATGCTGATCAAACCCACCGCGGCGTGGGCGCTGCCGTTCCTGGTCTGGGTGTGGGCGAACCACCTGCCCGGCGACCGGAAGGTGGTCAACTTCTTCCGCGCTGGCGCCGCGTCGGTCGGGATCTTCCTGCCGGTGTTCGTCGCGGGCACGTGGCTGTCGCTCGGCTCGGTCAACCTCGGCTGGCTGACCGGTCTCAAGGCGCCGACGCTGATCGCGAACTGGATGAACTTCCCGACCGGGATCGGCGAGATCTTCTACTCACTGGTGAACCTGGTGATCGACGTCGAGGTCTCGCCGTTCGTCACCGTCTTCCGGGCGATCGCGATGGTCGGCCTGTTCGTCTTCGCCGGCTGGCAGTGGTGGCTCGCCCGCGACGGCGGCTACCCGGCGATCCACCGGATGGCGATCGTGCTGCTGGCCGGCGCGATCGTCCCGCCGCCCTCGCTGCCGTGGTACCTGACCTGGGGTTTCGTGGTCCTGTCGGCCTTCGAATGGCGGCGCCGGAACCTCGCGGTCGTCGTCGCGGTGTCGGTGTTCGTGACGCTGGTCTACTACCCGACGGGGGAGCAGGCGCTGTACGACTGGTGGTTCATGGCCGGCGTCGTCGCGGCGAGCGTGTACGCGGCCGCGTCGCTGCTGCGGCCGGACCCACTCGGGATCATCGCCGCTTGGCGGGGGAAGCCGGTGGAGCAGTTCCTGCCGGCCGAGGCTCCTCGGTCCTGATTTTTCAGTACGTGAAGGCCCCCTTCATTGCGTCTAGCGCAATGAAGGGGGCCTTCACGTACTTCTGCCCGTCACCAATGTGTATAACGACCTATACGGCGTGGCGACGGGCCTTGTTGCCGTAGAACGGCAACAAGGCCAAAAAGCTCAGGAAGCGCGCCACCCGCTCCATGAGTGAACGAGTGTGGTGACCACGGCGTGCGGAGGGGGCTGCGCCTCATACTGCGGATACTTCTCCCGCAGCAGCCGCGCCGGTAGCGCCTGTTCGACGGGATCGGTCAGCACGCGGGCGACGCCGTCGGCCCGCGCCCACCACAGTCCGGCCCAGTCCTCGTCGTAGTGGTCGGTCAGGAAGCTGACCACAGGGTTCTCGGCGATGTTCCTCAATCGCCGCAACGCCGTCGTGCTCTTGGGTTTGTGGTCGATCGCGAACGCCACCGAGTCGCCTTCGAGAACGAACGTCACCGGCACGACATGGGGCACGCCGTCCGAACCCGTCGTCGCCAGCCTCGCTATCCGCTCGCCTTCGAACCGTGACCGGGCTTCGGCAGGCGTCATCCGCATGCCGTGACGGTACCTATCCCGAGCGGCGCACGCGGAGCACGTTGTCCGAACGCGTTCCCTGCTGGCCGTCCGGCCCCGGGAAGTCGCGGGTGATCAGCTCCTGTCGTTCCACCGTCCACTCGCCGTCGGCCAGTGCCAGCGATTCGAGTACCTCGGCGGTGGTCGGGAAGTGGACGTCCTTGTGCGGCGGCTCCTCCATCCACGTCGGCCAGCCCGCGTGGCCCGCGACCACCAGCGTGCCGCCCGGCGCGACGGCTTCCGCGGCGCGGCGGAGCGCCTTGTCCCGCTCGCCGTCGTCCGCGACGGGGGAGTGGAAGAACTGTGCGGAGACGAGGTCGAAGTGCCCCTCCGGGAACGACTTCGCCAGGTCGTGGCGCTCCCAGACGATGCCCTCGACGCCGGCCTCGGCCGCGTGTGCGGCGGCGCGCTGGAGCGCGACGTCCGAGATGTCGACGGCGGTCACTCGCCAGCCCTGCTGTGTCAGCCAGATGGCGTCGCCGCCCTCGCCGCAGCCGAGGTCGAGCGCCGTCCCCGGCGTGAGCGCGGCGACCTCGTTCACCAGGATCGGGTTCGCGTTCCCGCTCCAGACCTGATCCTTGTCCCGGTAGAAGTCTTCCCAGAACTGCTGTGTGGCATCCATGACCGCAAGATGCCTCCGTTCCGGCGGGTTCCGCAAGTCCTGTTGCCGTTATGGCAAAACCAGCAGTGTGCCCGCATCGGCGTCGAGGGTGGCCCGCGCGCCGAGGGGGATGGTCGGCGACGCCGGGACGTGCCCGACACCGAAATTCCAGGCGATCGGGACGCCGAGCGGGCCGAGGCGGTCGAGCATCAGGGCTTGGATCGCCTCCGGATCACCGCAGGACTTCCACGAGCCCAGCACGAACCCTCGAACGCCGTCGAGCCAGCCGGAACGCAGCAGCTGGGTCAGCATCCGGTCGATCCGGTAGGGGCTTTCGGTGACGTCCTCCAGCAGGACGAGCGCCTCACGTCCCGAGCCCTGTTCGGGTGTGCCGAGGCCTGCCGCGACGAGGGCGAGGTTGCCGCCGATGAGCGTTCCGGTCGCGGTGCCCGGCACCAGTGGCGACGACGTCGGTGAGGCGATCAGCCGCACGCTGTCCGGTTCGAACAACGACAGCCGCAGATGTTCGGCGGCCACCGCGTCGAACAGGGTGGTCGCGGGCATGGGGGAGAACAGCGTCTCCAGTCCCATGTGGACGTTCACCGCCCGGTGCAGCGCGGTGACGTCGCTCGATCCGCCGAACATCTTGGGCCCGGCCGCCCGCAGCGCCGTCCAGTCGAGCAGGTCGAGCATCCGCTGCGAGCCGTAGCCGCCACGGGCGGCGAGAACGCAGGTGACTCCCGGGTCCAGCCAGGCGCGGGTGAATTCGGCGGCCCGTGCCTCGTCGGAAGCCGACAGGTAACCGGCGGAGGTCGCGCGGACGCACTCGCCGACGTGGACCTCGACGCCCCAGCCGCGGAGCACCGGCAGCGCCTTCTCGACGAGGTCCGGCGGGACCGGCCCCGCCGGGGCGACCAAGGCGATGGTGTCACCCGGCCGCGTCTTCGGCGGCCTCACCGGCTCAGCCGGAGCTTCGGCACACCAGGCGTCTCGAAGCCGAGGATCTGACCGTAGAACGACAACTCCGCTTCGAGCGCGGCCACGATCGTCTCCGCCTTCCGGAAACCGTGCTGCTCGCCCTCGAACCTCAGGTAGGCGTGCTCGATGCCGCGTCCCTCCAGGCCGGCCACGAACCGGTCCGCCTGCTCGGGCGGGCAGATCTCGTCCTCCAGCCCCTGCAGGAACAGCAAAGGACCGGCGAGGGTGCCCGCGTTGTTGATCGGCGACCGGTCCCGGTAGCGCTGTGCGGCCTCCGGCAGCGGTCCGACCAGCCCGTCGAGGTAGCGGGATTCGAAGTCGTGTGTCTCGCCGCCGTCGCCGGTCCACTGCGTGAGGTCGAGGATTGGGTACATCACGGTGCCCGCGCGGTAGGTCGTGGTGGTGGTCAGCGAGGCGGCGGAGGTGTACCCGCCCGCGCTGCCGCCGCGGATGGCCAGCCTGTCGCCGTCGACGGTGCCTTCGGCGGCGAGGGCTTCGGCGACGGTGACGCAGTCGGCGACGTCGACCACGCCCCACTGTTCCCGCAGCCGCTCGCGATAAACACGTCCGTAGCCGGTGGAGCCGCCGTAGTTCACGGTGACGACGGCGATCCCGCGGCTGGTGAAGTAGGCGATCTCGTAATCGAGCACCGCGCTGTCCCGGCCGGTCGGGCCACCGTGCGGGTAGACGAGCAGCGGTGGCAGTTCGCCGTCCGGCGCGGCGAAGTCGGCGTTCGCGGGGAGGTAGACGAAGGCGGGGATCCGGTCGCCGTCGTCGGTCTTGAAGATCCGTTCCTCGGGCGTCGACAGGTAGGCGGGTGACGGCGGTTCAGGTGCTGACGCGAGTTCGGTCACCGTCCCGCCGTCGAGACCGACCTTCACGACGGCACCTTCGCGCTTCGGTCCCGCCGCGACGCCGACGATGCCGCCTTCGTGGACGGCGAAACCGTTGGTGGACCACGCGGTCAGCTCGGCGGCGGCCGCCACCGGGGTCACTTCCCGCGTCGCTTCGTCGAGGATGGCGAGCCTGCCCGACGCGATGACGGCGAACCTGCCGTCGCTGAGCGGAGTGAACCAGCGCGTGCCGAGCTTCCACTGCGCGCCGCCGATCTCCTGTTCGACCGGGGCCAGGTTCTCGACGCCGCCGTCGAGCCCGACGCGGTGCAGGTTCCACCAGCCGCCCGGGTCGAGCAAGGCCAGCAGGCTGTCCGCCGACTCCCAATCGGCCTGGCAGACGGAGACGTCGGCCGCACCGGCGAGCACCCGGTGCGGCCCGAACGTCCCGTCCTCGCCGAGTTCGGCGACGCACAGTTCGGTGCCGTCCCAAGGCATCGCGGGGTGGTTCCAGCCGATCCACGCCGCGCGCGTGGCGTCCGGCGAGAGCTGTGGCGCGGTGAGGAAGTGGTGGCTCGCCGTAAGGACGCGTTCCGGGCCGCCGTCGAGGGGTACCGCGATGAGATCGCGGGCGATGTCGACGCGCCGGGGTCCGGTGCTGCGCTCGCGGACCAGCCACACCTCGCCGGGGAGACCGGGCCGCAGGTCGCTGTAGCGGATCCCGTGCCGGGTCGCCGGTTCCGGGGTCAGCGGTGTCGTCTCGCCGGTGGTCAGGTCGCGGCGGTAGACGCGCTGATCCGCCCAGTGGGTGAAGACCAGGACGTCGCCGAGGACGAGCCAGGGCCTGCCGCCGTATTCGTGGACCCGGTTCCGGACGCTCCAGGGAGCGGGGAGGACGTCTTCGACCGTGCCGTCGGCGCGGGACCGCACGAGGGTGACGCGACCGCCTTCACCGGTTCTCGCTTCGGCCCACCAGACCTCGTTTCCGACGGTATCGAGCCATTGCGCGCTGACTCCCGAGGCCGCGACAGCGGCGGCCGACAGGGGAGACGTCCAGGTGCCGTAAGGGGCGATCTCAACCACGGTTGCAGACTAGGTTCGGCCCTTTGCCCGTGACGGCCCGGGGCGCGGCGGTTTCGCCCTGGGCTTAACCTTGGGGCGGCGGATGCCGATCATGGGGCCGTGGCCTAGGGTCGAAGGTGCCATGTCTCGCGTAATCCACGTCTTCCGCCAGCCCGACCGGTTCGTCGCAGGAACCGTCGGTGAGCCCGGCGACCGCACGTTCTACCTCCAGGCGTCCGAGGACGTCCGCACGATCAGTGTGACGATCGAAAAACAGCAGGTGGTGGTGCTGGCCGAAAGGCTCAGCTCGCTGCTGGAAGAGGTCGCCAGCCGGTTCGGCGCGGACGTACCGGACGACGCGCCCGACGAGCTCCTCGACGTCGACCCCCTGACCGTCCCGGTCGAGGAGGAGTTCCGCGTCGGCACGATGGGGCTCGGCTGGGACGCCGAAAGCAGTGCCGTCGTCATCGAGCTGCTCGCGATGACGGAGGGCGAGGTGGACGAAACGGTCGTTCTGGACGACACCGAAGAGGGGCCGGACGCCGTGCGCGTCTTCCTGAGCCCCGGTGCGGCGCGGGCGTTCGCGGAGCGGGCGGACCGGGTGGTCAACGCCGGCCGCAAGCCGTGCCCGCTGTGCGCGGAACCGCTCGACCCGGCGGGCCACATCTGCCCGCGCCAGAACGGGTACCGGCGCGACGTCGACGTCCTCGAGGACTGACGAGGTGGAGGAGTCTTCGCGGGAGCTGGTGACGCGCGGCAAGATCGACGTCGAAGGCAGGCTCGTCGACGCCTCCAACGTCACGCTGTTCTGCACGATCGAGCTCGACGGCGTCACCGGGAACGTCGTGTACAAGCCGGTTTCCGGTGAGCGGCCGTTGTGGGACTTCCCGGACGGGACGCTCGCGGGCCGCGAGGTCGCGACGGCCATGGTCGCCGACGCCTCCGGGCTCGGCGCGATCCCGCCGACGGTGCTGCGCGACGGGCCGTTCGGGCCGGGCATGGTGCAGCTGTGGATCGAGACCACCGACGAGGAACTCGTCGACGTCAGGTCACCGGAGAGCCTGCCGGAAGACTGGCGTGTCGTGCTCCACGCGCACGATCGCGACGGCGAGCCCGCGGTGCTCGCCCACGCGGACCGGCAGGGCATGCGGGAGCTGGCCGTGCTCGACATCGTGGTCAACAACACCGACCGCAAGGGTGGTCACGTGCTCGCCGGCGCCGACGGGCGGATCTACGGCGTTGATCACGGGATCTGCCTGCACACCGATCCGAAGTTGCGGACGGTGCTCTGGGGCTGGATCGGCGAGCGGCTGACCGACGCCGAGGTCGGCAAGCTCCGCGGCCTTCGCGAGAAGCTGGACGGAGAGCTCGGTGAAGCGCTGGGCGAGCACCTCACCGGTTTCGAGATCCGCGCGCTGGCCGAACGTACCGAACTCCTTCTGGCGGAAGGTGTCTTCCCGGAGCCCGGCGACGACTGGCGGGCCATCCCATGGCCGTTGTTCTGATCGACGACGAGGCGCGTGCGCGTCTGGTCAAGCGGTTCGGCGCGGACGTCGCGACGTGGTGCGACGAGCTGCCCGCCCTCGTGGAGCGGCTGGCCGCACGGTGGGGTCTCACCGTCGTCGACGCCAAACCGGGCAACTCTGGCCGGACCTTGATCTGTACCGGGCCCGACGGACTGAAGAAGGTCCTCAAACTGACGCCGGATCGCACGATCGCCGAATCGGAAGCCGCCGCCCTGAGGGCGTGGGACGGCTGCTCGCGGGTCGTGCAGGTGCTCGACACGGAACTCGCCGCCGGGGCGATCCTGCTGGAGGGCATCGAGCCTGGCACGGAGCTGATGGAGGCGGGGGCGGACGTCCCGTGGACCGAGGTCGGTGACCTCATGGCCCAGATCCACTCGGTGACCCCGCCGTCGGATTTCCCGCCGCTGGAAGACCGTGTCGTGTTCATGTACGAGCTGGCCGAGCGCGGGCTGCGCGGCTCGGTGGCCGAGGCCACGCTCTCGCTGGAGACCCTCGATCGCGCGCGGTTGCGGGCCCTCGAACTCGCGACCGGCGGGGAGGGGAACGCAATCGTCCACGGGGACCTGCATCCGGGCAACGTCCTCGACGGCGGGCCCGGGCGGGGAGCGGTCGCGATCGACCCGCGCCCGAGTGTCGGTGACCCGTCGTTCGATCTGGCCGACTGGGTCACCTTGCCGATGCGGGCAGGTGGAACTCTCGAAGACGGCTTCGACGCGATCGCCCCGCATCTGCCGGGTTTCGACGCCGGACGAGTGCGCGCGTGGTGTGTCGCGCTCGCGCCGCTGTTCGTGATGCGCCCGCTGGAGCGGGGCGAGCGGACTCCGTTCGTCGACGCGATGCTGTCATTCTGTAGGTGAACCCGAGTCTCCGATCGACGTCGGCAGGGCGCTGGATGGCCGCCTGACCGGCGTGGCGGGAAGACGTCGCCACTCGGCACCGATAGCGTCGGGCGCCGTGCGCTCCCATTCGTACGACGACGTGTTGTCCGGCCCGCGCAAGCGGAAGATCCCCGAGGTGCCCGCTGAGCCGGGGCTCGTGGTCGAGGACCCGGCCAGCGGCTACTGCGGTGCCGTGGTGAAGATCGAGTACGGCAACGTCGTCCTCGAAGACCGGCACGGCAAGCACCGCGTGTTCCCGCTGAACCCCGCGGGGTTCCTGCTCGAAGGCAAGCCGGTGACGCTGGTGCCGGCGAAGGCCGCGCCGAAAGCCCCGGCACGGCGGATCTCGGCGTCCGGGTCGGTCCAGGTCCAGGGGCTCAAGGCCCGGGTCGCCCGCGATTCGCGGATCTGGGTGGAGGGCAAGCACGACGCCGAACTCGTCGAACGGGTCTGGGGACACGACCTGCGAGTCGAAGGCGTGGTGGTGGAACCACTCGATGGGGTGGATGTGCTGTCCGACCGCATCGACGAGTTCGGCACCGGGCCCGGCCGCCGCCTCGGCGTGCTGGTGGACCACCTGGTCTCCGGCAGCAAGGAGTCGCGGATCGTCGACGCGATCCGCGACGAGAACGTGCTGATCACCGGCCATCCGTACATCGACATCTGGGAGGCCGTGAAGCCGTCGGTCGTCGGCATCCGGGCCTGGCCGAAGATCCCGCGCGGCACGGAGTGGAAAGAGGGCGTTTGCGACGCGCTCGGCTGGGGCGAGCCGTGGGAGGGCTGGCAGCGGATCCTGGCGGCGGTCGGCAGCTACCGGGATCTGGAAACGCCGCTGATCGGAGCGGTGGAACGGCTCATCGACTTCGTCTCGGACCCGGATGAAGAGTCCTGAATGCCCGGTTTGCGCGAGGTCACTCAAGGTCACGCGTCGGTCACGTCGGTTTCGCTTCTTCGGTATGAATCGGCGCGATCTGGGAGCATGAACGCATGACAGGCGCTCTCATCTGGCTGATCGCCGGCATCCTCTTGATCATCGCCGAGCTGCTCTCGGGTGATCTGTTCCTGCTCATGGTCGGCGTCGGAGCTCTGTTCGGGGCGGGATCGGCCGCACTGACCGGGAACCCCTTCATCGACGTCGCGGTGTTCGCCGTCGCCTCGGTCGGGATGCTCGTCCTCGTCCGGCCGACCCTCAAACGCCGGTTCCTCGCGGGGCCGGACATCAAGACCAACACCGACGCGCTGATCGGCGCGCGGGCGGTAGTAGTGTCCACAGTGGACGGCGATGCCGGCCAGGTGAAGCTGGCAGGCGACGTCTGGTCGGCACGGAGCATGACCCATGGGGAACCGATCGCCCCGGGGACATCGGTGACGGTCGTCGAGATCTCGGGCGCCACGGCGGTCGTCTCGGCCGAGCTGTGAGCCGGACGGCCGCACCGCAACAGGGTTTCTACGTAAGGGGAAGGTAGTTGTCAGAGACAGTGGTGTTCATCGTCGTCGGACTGCTCGCGTTGTTCGTGGTCGTCGTCGTGGTCAAGGCGATCATGGTGGTGCCACAGGCGCAGTCCGCTGTGATCGAACGGCTGGGCCGGTTCCGGACGGTGGCTTCTCCCGGCCTGACGTTTCTGGTGCCCTTCCTGGACAAGGTCCGGGCGCGGATCGACCTCCGCGAGCAGGTCGTCTCGTTCCCTCCGCAGCCCGTGATCACCGAGGACAACCTGACGGTTTCCATCGACACGGTCGTGTACTTCCAGGTCACCGACTCGCGCGCCGCGGTCTACGAGATCTCGAACTACATCGTCGGTGTCGAGCAGCTGACCACCACGACCCTGCGTAACGTCGTCGGTGGCATGAGCCTGGAACAGACCCTGACCTCGCGTGACTCGATCAACAGCCAGCTGCGCGGTGTGCTCGACGAGGCCACCGGCCGCTGGGGCATCCGCGTCGCCCGGGTCGAGCTGAAGGCGATCGACCCGCCGCCCTCCATCCAGGATTCGATGGAGAAGCAGATGCGTGCCGACCGTGAGAAGCGCGCGATGATCCTGACCGCCGAAGGTCAGCGTGAATCGGCGATCAAGACCGCGGAAGGCCAGAAGCAGAGCCAGATCCTCGCGGCCGAAGGTGCCAAGCAGGCCGCGATCCTGAGCGCGGAGGCCGAGCGGCAGTCGCGGATCCTGCGCGCGCAGGGTGAACGTGCCGCACGGTACCTGCAGGCACAGGGTCAGGCGAAGGCGATCGAGAAGGTCTTCGCGGCGATCAAGGCCGGACGTCCCACGCCCGAGGTCCTGGCGTACCAGTACCTGCAGACCCTGCCGCAGCTGGCGCAGGGCGACGCGAACAAGGTCTGGATGATCCCGAGCGACTACGGCAAGGCCCTGGAGGGCTTCGCCCGCGCGCTCGGCGCACCCGGCGACGACGGCGTGTTCCGCTACGAGCCGCCGAAGGAAGACCCGGTCGAGAAGCCGGACCTGGAGGACGAAGAGGTCCAGGGCTGGTTCGACACCTCCAGCGACCCGAAGGTCGCCGAGGCCGTCGCGGCCGCGGAAGCCGTGGCGCGCAAGGAGGTCCCGGCGTTGGGTGTCGCGACGCCGCGGCAAGAGCCGCCCGCTCCGCGTCAGGTTCCCAAGGCTGCTCCGGCTCCCGAGCCGGAGGCCGCTCCGGAGCCGCCGCAGGCCCCGCCTGCCACTCGGTTGCCGCAGGCGCAGCCGCCCGCCGGTCCGCAGGGTGGTCCGTACCAGGGACCGCCGTCGCAGGGGCCGGGCAGCGGTCCGTTCCCGCAGCAGGGGCCGTTCGGTGGTCCGCAGGGTGGTCCGCCGCCGCAGCGGTGACTGTCTCCTCGAAGTACGTGAAGGCCCCCTTCCTTGCGCTAGACGTAAGGAAGGGGGCCTTCACGTACTTCTGGACCTCTACTGCGGTCGAGGTTGCAGGGTGACGTCATGGACCGATCGATACTCGCGGTACAAGACTTTCTCGACGAGCCGCTCCTACCCGCCAGCGTCGCCACCACCACCGGGCGAGGGAAGCCGGCATTGGCGATGATGTGGTTCGTGGCCGAGGAGGGCGGGTGTGGTTCCACACCCCGGTGTCCGACGGCCTGCCGTCGCCGTTCCTGGCCGCCGCCCGCGACAACCGAGAGGTCGCTGTCATGGTCGCGACCTTCGACCCGCCCGATGACGTCCGACAGGTCCGCATGACCGGCCCCGCGAGACTTGAAGTCAAAGATGTGACCCGGATCCGACGCATCTACGAGCGTTACATTCCAGCCTGGTCGACAGACTGGGCGGATCACGCCGCCTCACCCGACGCGCGTCTGTGGTCCATGTCCCCTGACCGGGGTATGGCCGTGGCCTACCCCGGTCTCGAGAACCGTCCTGTGTTCCGCTGGTCGAGCGCGGCGGACGGACCGTTCAACTCCTGAGGAACTCGAGCGTCCGGTACTCGTCGACCACCGACGCGAGCTCGGCGATACGAGCCTGCCCGGCGTCGATGAGTCGTTGCCCGGCCCGCGACCACAGTTCGAGATCGGGGGACATCGGCGGGATCTCGGCCAGGATCTCCGCGCTTTCGGCGAGGCTGAGCCCGACCCGCTGGGCGGCGACCGCGAGCCGGATGCGGCAGATGGCGTCGATCGTGAACCGGCGTGCGTTGCCCGCGGTCCGCTCCGCGGTGATGACGCGGTAGCGCTCGTAGTACCGGACGGCGTTGGCCGAGACCCCGGCTTTGCTCGCGACCTCGCTGACGGTCAGCCGGGCATCGAGCTGGGGGAGTGTCGACGTCGTCATGCTGCGCTCCGTACCGTGGCTGGTTCCGTCGCCGGGGCGGGCCGTGTCCGCAACCTGACCACCAGGGCGAACACCATGACCGCGAGGACTCCGACGAGTGTCAGACGATACGCGTCGACGACCTCCCCGGTGAGTGCCGAGCCCGGATCGCTCAGCGCGGCGAGACCCTGCCCGGCGGTGGCGGCCGCGATCAGCCCGGTGAACACCGCGCTCACCGCCGCGGTGCCGACCGCGCTCGCGATGGTGCTGGCCAAGGGAAGGATCGCGGAACCGGACGCGAGATCCGATCCGCGCAGTTCGCGGCCCGCGCTCACGATGGTGGGCATCATGATCGCTCCGGTGCCCGCTCCCTGGACCAGTCCCAAGATCCCCAGCACCAGGTATGGAGTGTCCGGCGTGAGGACGAGCGCCGTCAGGGCGGTCGAGACGATCGCCAGGCTCAGTCCCGTCCCGACGACGATCCTCGGGCCGAAGCGTTCCAGGACACGGGCGGCGAACTGGATGGTGATACCCATCCCGATCGCTGCGGGGACCATCATCAGCGCGCTGGTCAGGGCCGAGTCGCCGCGCATCACCTGAATGTAGGCGGGCATGAGCAGCATCGAGCCGAAATACGGCGCGGCATACAGGACCAAGACCGCGGTGTTGCGGCCGAATGTCCGGTCACGCAGAAGCCGGACGTTCAGCAGCGGCGCGTGATGGCTCCACGACCTTCGGATGAACACGGCCATGAGCACCAGCCCGGCGGCGACGATGCCCGACCGGACGTCCATGCCGAGCGTCTCCTCGCTGAAGCCGTACGCCACCGCGACCACACCGGGGACGAGCAGCAGGCCGCCGGCGAAATCGATCGGAGCGCGTTTCGCCGACGGGGTATCGGCGGGCACCCAGCGAAGCACGCCCACGACGGCGAGCAGAGCGGGTGGAACGGTGATGAAGAACAGTGCCCGCCACGAAAGGCTGTCCAGCAGGACGCCACCGAGCATCGGGCCGAGGATCGGCCCGATCAGCAAGGGAAGCCCGGTGATCGCGGTCATCCGGCTGCGGCGTTCCGGGGCCACCGCGCCGAAGCCGATGGTCATACCCAAGGGGTTGATCAGGCCACCGGCGAGGCCCTGCACGGCTCGTGCGGCGATCAGCCAGCCCAGATCACCGGCGGCCCCGGCGGCCGCGGACGCCACCGTGAACACGAGCAGGGCGGTCAGGTACACGCGGCGCGCTCCCCACCGTTGCGCGAAAGTAGCGGCGAGCGGCATCGCCGCGACCATGCCGAGTGCGTAGGCGGTCACGATCCACTGGATCGTGGTGAGCGACGCGGAGAAGGTCGTCATGAACCGCGGCAGTGCGACGGCGACGATCGTGGTGTCGAGAACGGCCATCAATCCGCCGAGCGCGATCACCGCCGCGATGCGGAGTTCTTGTGCGGTCAGGCGGTTCATGCCGCACTCACCTGCTCCGCGACGCGTCCGGCGCGCAGGGTGCGGGCCCACCAGGTCAGTTCGGTCATCGTCGCGGCCAGTGCGCCGCGTTCGCCTTCGGTGCCCTCGTATCCGTTCGGTCCGAGACGGGTCCACGGCGCGTTCAGCAGGACCGCGTCGCGAATCGTGGTCGCGCGCAGCTCGGGGAAGATCAGCCGCAGCTGCTCGATCGCGCGGATGCCGCCCGAACCCGCGCCGTAACCGACGAACCCGACGGGCTTGTACGCCCATTCCTTGAAGTGCCAGTCGATCGCGTTCTTCAGCGCCGCCGGGAAGCTGTGGTTGTACTCCGGGGTGACGACGAGGTAGGCGTCGGCCGCGTGCAGCTTGTCGCTGATCGCCGTCCGGGTCCCGCCGGGACGCGTTCCCTGCAGCGGGAGATCGACGTCGGCGAGGTCGATCGGGTCGACCTCCAGGCCGTCGATCGCGGCGAGTTCGGACAGCAGCCAGCCGCTGATGGCGTCGGCGAACCGCTCGTGACGGACGCTGCCGATGATCACGGCGAGGCGGACGGGGGACTGGGTGGTGATCTCTTCGCTCATGAGGACGACGCTAAAAGTTCGTCCATAGGTGAACTCAAGCTCTTGCGTCGCTGGTCACGAACCCTGGACCTCCATTCAAGACGAGGTTGTAAGGCTTGCCATGTAGGAAAACTCCTACGTATGGTCTCGGCATGAACATCGATCGCATCCAGTTCCTCACCGTGCCGGTCTCCGACCAGGCGAAGGCGCGGGACTTCTACGTCGGCACGCTGGGTTTCGACCTGCTTGTCGACGTCAGTGGCCCGCACGGTCCGTTCGTCATGGTCGGCCCCAAGGGCGCGGACACCGGAATCGTCCTCGTGGACCGCGCTGTCGGCGACCTGGACCCGGATATCCGTGTGCACTTCCAGCTGAGCACGACCGACGTCGACGCCGACATCGCGGAGCTTCGCGCCCAAGGCGTCGAGGTCGGGGATGCGGAGGAGATGCCGTGGGGCCGCGTGACCTCCTTGAAAGACCCTGACGGCAACGCGATGGGCCTGCTCGAACCCTCGGGTTACGGGAACTGGCCGCGCTAGTGCCGGTCAACGACGACGTCTTCGCCGCGCTCGCCAACCCGGCCCGCCGCGAAGTTCTCGGCATCCTCCTCGACGGCCCGCGGGCGGCGGGGGAGATCGCCGAACGGTTCGACATGCGGCGGCCGAGCCTGTCGGAACACCTTCGGGTGCTGCGTGAAGCCGGGCTCGTCCGGGAAGAGAGGCAGGGCCGCAATCGCGTATATTCGCTCGAGGCCGAGCCGCTGCGGGTGGTTTCCGACTGGCTTTCGCCGTACGAGCGGTACTGGCGCGGCAAACTGGGCGACCTGCGCGACCTGCTGGACGAGGAGGACTTCTGAACGCCGAGGATCCGACGGCCGTTCACGTCGACCAGTTCCTGGCGCATCCGCCGCGCAAGGTGTGGCGCGCGCTGACCGAACCACAGCTGCTGGAACGCTGGCTTCGGATGCCGAACGATATCGAACCCGTTGTGGGACATCGGTTCCAGCTGCTCGCCGATCCTGTCCCCGCCGCCGGTTTCGCAGGCGGCCCGGTCGACTGCGAGGTGCTGGCCGTCGAGCCGGAGCGGTTGCTCAGGATCAGCTGGGGTCCGAAGTGGACGGTCACCTGGCGGCTCGAACCGGAGGGCCGTGGGACGCGGCTGTTCCTCAGCCACGAGGGCTTCGACCCCGAAGACGAGTTTCAGCGGATGTCGCGCCGGATCATGGGCGGCGGCTGGCGTACCGGAGTCCCGAGGGCGCTGGCGCGCGTATTGGACGAGATGCCGGACTAGGCCGTGTCCTGTAAGTCTGTTCGATGGGCTTCGTGATCCAGGTGGTTCCTGACGGTGCGGGCGGGTCGGCCTCGTACCGGGTCGTACTCGGCCGAGCCCGCCCGTGCCGTCAGGGAGCGCCTGGGCGCGGAGACCGCGAACATGACTTGCAGGACACGGCCTAGCCTCTCGACAACGGGTCTAGGATCCCCGCTGTGACGGACGAGAAACCGCTCCGAGCCGATGCCCGCCGTAACCGCACCCGGGTGTTGGAGGCCGCGGAGCGCGTCTTCACGGCCAAAGGCACCAGCGCGCCGACCGAAGAAGTCGCCCGCGAAGCAGGCGTCGGGGTCGGCACCGTGTTCCGCCACTTTCCGACGAAAGAAGCGCTCCTCGAGGCAGTGCTCTTCGCGCGGTTGCACCGCTTCGTCGACGAAGCAGAGGCCACGGTGGCCGTCGAATCACCCGACCCTGGCGCCACGTTCTTCGGATTCCTGACCGGCTGGATCGAGATGGCGGGTGCCAAGAACGCCTATTTCGAAGCGTTGTCGGCGGCCGGCGTCACCGTGCCGTCGGCCGGGTCGGTCATCGGCGTCCGCCTGAAGGACGCGCTGGGCGTACTGCTCGGCAGGGCACAGGACACCGGCGACGTCCGCAAGGACATCGGCGTCGACGAACTGATCGCGGTGATCATCGGAACGGCGAAGGCGGCGGAGCATGCCGGGCCCGAGTTCCGGGCCCGGACGATCTGCGTCCTCTTCGACGGGCTCCGGCCGCGTCAGGCGTAGGGCTCCATCGTCGGTCGTTTCGGCGCGAGAGCGTCGCCCGAGGATTCCCCACGCAGCCTGCGTTTGACCCACGGGACAGCGTGCTCCTTGCCCCACTGGAGGTTCTCGGTGCGCCGCGCCTGCGGGCTCAGCAACGGTCGCGGGCCGAGTTCGGCGGGCGTCAGCTTGTGCGGTTCGCCAAGGGCGTCGAGGACGGCGATGGCGATCTCGTTGTGCCCCAACGAGTTCAGGTGCAAGCGGTCGGGCGCCCACAGCCGCCTGTCGCGCAGCTGCCGCATCGCCCACATGTCCACCAGCAGCGCGCCGTGCCGGGCCGCGATGCCGCGGACGTGTTCGTTGTAGATCGCGACGCGGCCCCGGATCCTGCGGAACAACGCGTCTTCGACCCCGTCGACCCCCGTGAAGAGGACGACCCGCGCGCCGGTGGCCACGACCTTGCCGACGGCGACGTCGTAGTCGTCGAGGAGGGCGTCGATGTCGACCTTCGGCCGCATCAGGTCGTTGCCGCCGGCGTACAGCGTCACGAGATCCGGGTTCAGCGCGAGCGCAGGGTCGAGCTGCTCGGTGATGACCTGCCCGAGGAGCTTGCCGCGGATCGCGAGGTTGGCGTAACGGAAGTCCTTGTGGTTGGCCGCGAGGGTGCTCGCGACGCGATCGGCCCAGCCGCGGACGCCGTTGGGCGACGACGGGTCTTCGTCGCCGACACCCTCGGTGAAGGAATCCCCGAGACTGACTAAGCGCTTGCTCATACCCGGATGTTACCCAGGCGAACGCGGCCGGCCGATTCAGCCCCTGCTCAGGAGCAGAACACGTCGCGTTTCGGCAGCTTCCCGGACAGCAGGAAGTTCGTGGTGGTGTTCAGCGCGCAGGCGTTGCCACCGAGGACGTATACGCCGTGACCACTGGCGTCCACGGTCACCAGCCGCGACCGGGCACCGAACTTCTCGTCGAGCAGCTGCCCGCCCCGCAGCGGGGTCGCGGGGTCTCGCCGGTTCTGGACGACCAGCACGTTCTCCGGTCCCTTGTCCTTGACCGCCACCGGCGGTTCGGCCGGTGCGTAGGGCCAGAACGCGCACGGCGAGATGTTCGCGCCGGCGGCGCCGAAGAGCGGGTACCGCTCCCGGTCTTCGGCCACGCCGCGCTGGTAGGTACGCACGTCCGATGGCCACGCGACGTCGTTGCACGTCACAGCGAGGAACACCGACCACATGTTGTCCGCCGGCGCCGGCGTGGCAGCCAGGGACAGGCGCTTCGCTTCGGTGGCGACGCGTTCCGCCGCGGCCTTGTCGCCGTCACGGACCGACTGCGACCACTGTGCCGTCTGCCCGTACCGCGTCTTCCCGTAAAGCCCCGCGAAGGTGGCCAGTCGGAACAAACGGCCGTCGAGGCCGTTCACCGCGGTCTTGTCGAGCTTCTCCGCGAGCTCGAAGTACGTCCTGCGCACATCGGCGGCGGTGCGGCCGAGGCCGTACGACTCGTGCCGCGCCGCCACCCACTTCGCGAAGTCCGGGAAGGTCTCCTCGGCGCCGAGCCCGAATCGGCGCAGCCCGTCACGATCGAGGTGGGTGTCGCCGATGTTGCTGTCGAGCACCACCCGGTCGGACCTCTCCGGGAACATCGACGCGTACGCCGCACCGAGCGCGGAGCCGTACGAATACCCCAGGAAACTGGTCTTCTCCTCGCCGAGCGCGGCCCGGATCCGGTCGAGGTCCCTCGCCATGTTCGCCGTCGAAATGTGCCGCAGCCTGCCGTCCTTGTCGTTGGCGGCGCACTGTGCGGCCACCCCCTTCGCGATCTTCGCCTGTTCGGCGACGGCCGCCTCGTCCACCGCGTACGGCGGGATGTTGCCCAGGTACTCCTGCTCCGCGGTGAATCCGCAGCTCACCGGAGTCGAGTGCCCGATGCCCCTGGTGTCCATCCCGATCACGTCGTAGCCGTCCAGGACGCTCGCGGGCATGCCGTGCGAGGCCAGATCCGCGGGGAACGACAGCCCTGGCCCGCCCGGGCCGCCGGGGTTCAGCATGAGCACGCCCCGCCGCGCCGCGGGTTTCGTGCTGGCCAGGCGGGAGATCATGATGTCGATCCGCCCGCCCTCCGGCGTCCGGTAATCCAGTGGCACCGGCACGGTGGCGCACTGCAGCACGATGTCCGCGGGCACCTTCACGTCCTCGGGACACGCGGCCCACGCCAGGCCCCGCGCGGGTTCGGCCGCTCCGGCGGGCGCAGTGAACAGCGGCGCCATGAGGCCGAAGATCACCGCCAGTCCCAGAATTCGTTTCCGTCTCATCGTCTCTCCCCGAACTTGGTGTGATCACCGACGGGCCGTATTCGAGACCGTGCCCTCGGGGCATGGTCAAGCCGCTTGACTGTGCCCTCGGGGCACGGTGTCCAATGCGGGAGATGTCCTGGAGCACACGGGAGCTGGCGGAACTGGCCGGCACGACGCTGAAGACCGTCCGCTACTACCACCGGATCGGGTTGCTCGACGAGCCCGAACGAGCGCACAACGGTTACAAGCGGTACCGGGTCGAGCATTTGATCCGGTTGCTGCGGATCCGGCGCCTGGTGGACCTGGGGGTGCCGCTGTCCGAAATCCCGGCGATGGCGGGCTCGGACGAGCACACGGAGCAGACGCTGCGCGCCCTGGACGAGGAACTGCGGGCGAGTATCGAGCGGCAGCAGCGGATGCGCGACGAACTCGCCCTGATCCTGCGCCGTCGCAGCCTGGTGGACCTGCCACCCGGCTACGACGGCAACGTCGAGGGAATGCCGGAGGAGGAACGCTCGCTGATGATGATCTTTTCGACCGTGCTGGACCCGGCCACGATGGCCACGCTGCACTCGCTCCAACCGGCGTCCCGGCCCGCCGTCCAGACCGACTTCGACGAACTGCCCGCGGACGCCGACGACGCGACCCGGCAGCGCATCGCCGAGTCCCTCGCGCCGATCGCCCGCGAGCAGTACGAAGCCCGGCCCGGATTGCTGGACGCGAAGACGTGGAAGGCCCTCACCAAGCCGGTCGTCCTCCACGGCGTGGTCGATCTGTACAACCCGGCGCAGCTGGACGTCCTGCAGCGCGTGAACGCCATGCTCGACCTCAACCCACCGGAAGCGACGTCCTGACCATGGTCAAGAAACTCACCCGGCGGTGGCAGCTCTCCAGGGTCAGGGCCGGGGACGGATCCGCGCTGGCCGAGTACCGCCGATGGCAGCTCTTCTCCCGTTCGCTGTTCTTCCTCGATCTCGAAGCACACGTCTACGCGGTCGACGTCCGCTACCTGGCCGACGCCAAAACCCGGAAACAGCACGAAGACGCGGTCGGGAGAAGCCCCGCCGCGCTGTACCGGGACGGTGTCCAGCTCTTCCGGTCCAACCTTCCCGCGGCGTTCCCCGTGCCGGGAGGTGTCATCGAGGTGGCGACCAGCGCGGTCGGGCTGAAACGCATGCACTTCGTCCCCGACCACGGCGGCGAGCGGTCGCTGCGTCCTCACCCTCGTTCGCAGGAAGGATTGCGGGCGAGTTTCGGACGGCGGTTTCCCCGTACCAGCGCCGCCGTCGGCGTGGTCTCGCTCGTGATCCTCCTGATCGCGCTCGCCGTCGGCCTGCTCCAGGGCGCGGAGGCCGTCACGAAGATCCCCGTCGTCGCCGAGCACGTCGGTACGTTCACGTCGCCGGTGCTGCTGCCCTCATGGGTGAAGGTCACCCTCACGGTGGCGGGTTTCTTCTCCGCCCTCGAACGCGCGCTGAGACTGCGGTACAACCGGTTGATCGACTCCGTCACCTCTTGAGGCGGAAAGGGGATTCGACGCTCCGGCACGCGGGTACTCGGTGAGACCCACAAGGCACCGAGCGCGAGGAGGATGCCGCATGCGGCGGACGGACCTGGAGACCGTGGACGTGCTGGGTGTCGCCTTCCCCAAACCGTCGCGGACGCTGGGGCGGGTCGCCCGGGGGCTGGCCGGGCTGGCCCTCCTGCCGCTGGAAGGGATCCCGGGACGCGGACCGCGGCGGGCGGTCTGGTCGTGTCCCGGCAGGCTCTACATCGAGGCGCACGGCGTGAAAGGCCCGGACGGCGCCCGCGTCGCCCGGCGGGTGGAACAAGCCTTGGCGGAGATCCCGGGCGTGCGCTGGGTGCAGGTGAACGCCCCGACGTCCCGGGTGGTCGTCGCGGTCGAGGATCCCGGACCGCGGCGTCTGGAGCTGATCCGCGCGGTCGAACGGGCGGAGGCGGAGCCCGCTTCCGAAGCCGAGCGGGTCGAGGAAGACGAACTGCACCATCCGGCGGACGGCACCACGGCGACCCGGCTGCCGTCCACCCTCGCCGCCGACGCCGCGGGACTGGTGCTGTCGGTGGCTTCGAAGATCATGCCGTGGGCTCCGCTGCCGACGGAGGCCGCGGCACTGGCGTCACTCGTCGACCTGCACCCGCGGCTGCGTGACCTGGCGGACCGGAAGCTGCGCGGACGAGAGAGGGCGGACTCGGCGACCTCCATCGGCGCGGCGCTGGCCCACGGTCTCGCGGCCCGCAGCGAGGGAACGGTACTGGACATCATGCTCCGCGGCACCCAATGGCGGGAGGCCAAGGCGCACCAGCGGGCCTGGTGCGCGGCAGAGTCCAGGCTGGTCGGACAGCGCGAGCACGCCGGCGCCGACTCGGTGGTGAGCGAACGGCCGTGGCCGCTTCCGGAAAGCGCCGCCGATCGGCACGCGCGCCGGTCCATCGCCGCCGGCGCCGCGGCCGCCGCGGCGGCCCTGCCGTTCGTCGGGCCGAGGCGCGCCGCCGCCGTCGGGATCTCCGCGCTGCCCAAGGCCCCGTCCCATGGCGCGGCCGCGTTCTCCGCCCAGCTGGGCCAAGTTCTCGCCAGGCGCGGTGCGCTGGTGATGGACCGGTCCGCGCTGCGCGGGCTCGACCTGCTCGACACGATCGTCATCGACACCACGGCGTTCGGCGCGGGCGCGAACGTCCTCAGCGATCTGGTCCCCGTGCCCGATGGTGACCAGGTGGACCTGACGGCGGCCGCCTTCGCCTTGTTCGACCCGGAGAAGCCCGAGGTGGTGCGGCGGGACGGCGAGTGGACGCTCGGCCCGGTCGACGAACTGGACGTCACCGGTTTCCCCGACCGGCAGCGGATGCTGGACCAGGGCGCCCACCTGGTGCTGGGGCTGGTCCGTGACGGGCGGGCGGCCGGGCTGCTCGCCGTAGCTCAGGAGCGCTCGCCCGACGTCGACGCGGTGGCTTCCGCGGCCGAGGCCGCCGGCCTCCGGGTGATCCAGACCGACGGTGGGGCGGTGTTCGACGCCGTCCGCGAACTCCAGGCGTGCGGACGTGTGGTCATGCTGGTCTCCGACGATCGCCGGGCGCTGGGGGCGTCGGACTGCGGAGTCGGCGTGCACGAGGACGGGACGCCGCCGCCTTGGGGCGCACATGTGCTGATCGGCCGCGACATCGGCACGGCCGTCCTGCTCGTCGAGGCGATCACCGCCGCGAGGGCGGTCGTCCGGGATTCGACGATGCTCGCGACCGCGGCCAGCGGAATCGGCGGCGTGACCGCGCTCAGCGCCCGGCGCAGGCCCGCCGCGAGCGGCCTTCGCGCGGTGAACGCCGGGGCGCTCATGGCTTTCGGTGACGGGGTCTGGCGTGCTCGCACCCTCACCGGCGAGCGAAAGGCACCCTCCTCGGGCCGCGTCGCGCCGCCGTGGCATCTGATGCCCGCGGACGTCGTGCTCGACCGGCTCGGTTCGGGTCCCCGCGGCCTGGACGAGCGCGATGCCCGACGACGCGCGCCCGCCGATCGTGCGGGCGGCCACGGCAGCGCCGGCACGAGCATCGCGAAGGCGTTCATGGCCGAGCTCGCCAACCCACTCACCCCGGTGCTGGCCGGAGGAGCGGCGGTTTCGGCCGCGGTGGGGTCGCCGGTCGACGCCGCGCTGGTCGCCGGGATCGTCGGAGTGTCCGCGTTGATCGGCAGCGTGCAGCAGGTGCACACCGACCGCGCACTGGCCGGGCTCTTCGAACGGTCCGCGACCGTGACCACGGTCGTGCGCGACGGTGCCGAGCGGCAGATCGTCGCCGACGCGCTGGTGCGGGGCGACGTCGTGTCGCTGCGGTCCGGTGACGTCGTGCCGGCGGACTGCCGGGTGCTCGACGCGACCGGTGCTGAGCTCGACGAGTCCTCGCTGACCGGCGAGTCGTTGCCGGTGCCGAAGGCCTCGGCGCCGGTCGTGGCGGCGGAGCTCGCCGAGCGGGCGTCGATGTTGTACGAGGGCACCACGGTCGCCGCGGGCAAGGTGACCGCCGTCGTCGTGGCGACGGGAGACGAGACCGAGGTCGGGCGGGGGATGGCCGCCGCACGAGGCGCCGCGCCCGAGACCGGCGTCGAAGCGCGGCTCGCGTCGCTCACCAAGCAGGCCCTGCCGGTGGCGGTCGGCTCGGCGGCCGCCGTCGCGGGCGCCGGACTCATCCGCGGCGTACCGCTGCGGCAAAGTGTCGGGGCGGCGGTGAACCTCGCGGTCGCGTCGGTGCCGGAAGGCCTGCCGTTCCTGGTGAACGCGGCCCAGCTGGCAGCCGCCCGGCGACTCGCCGAAAACGGCGCGCTCGTCCGCAATCCGCGCACCATCGAAGCGCTCGGGCGGGTCGACGTCCTCTGTTTCGACAAGACCGGCACCCTCACCGAAGGCAAGCTCAGCGTCAACCGGATCGACGACGGCAGGACCACCGCTTCGGTGAGCCGGCTGCGGAAGAGCCACCGGGCGGTGCTGGCCGCGGCCGTCCGCGCGACGCCCCGGGCGGAGAACCCCGAGGAACTGCCGCATCACACGGATCAAGCCGTTCTCGAGGGCGGCCTCACCGCGGGTGTGGACGCCGGCGGCTGGCAGAAGACCGGCGCGGTCCCGTTCGAGCCGTCGCGGGGATTCCACGCGACCAACGGGAAACTCGGCGAGCGGCACGTGGTGTGCGTCAAGGGCGCACCGGAGACCGTCCTTCCGCGATGCACCCGGCACGGCGACCGGCCGATGGGCGCGGGTGTCCGCGGCAGGCTGGAGAAACGGGCCGGGCGCCTGGCCGCGGCCGGGCACCGAGTCCTGGCCGTCGCGGAACGCCCTGTGTCCACAAAGGACCTCTCCGAGGACGACGTCACCGATCTCCGGTTCCTCGGCTTCGTCGCGCTGGCGGATCCGGTGCGGGACAGCGCCGCGCCCGCGGCGGATCGGTTGCGCGAGGCCGGAGTCCGCACGGTGATGATCACCGGCGATCATCCGGCCACCGGCGAGGCCGTCTCGGAGGAGATCTCCGGACGCAACGGCGACACCAAGGTGCTCACCGGCGCGCGGATCGAGGAACTCGATGACGAAGAGCTCGATCGGGAACTCGCCGACGTCGACGTGATCGCCCGGTGCAGCCCGGCGCAGAAGGTCCGGATCATCCAGACCTACCAGCGCGGCGGCCGGGTCGTCGCGATGACCGGCGACGGTGCGAACGACGCGCCCGCCATCCGGCTCGCCGACGTCGGGATCGCGCTCGGGCAGCGGGGCACGGCCGCGGCGAGGGCGGCCGCGGACCTCGTGGTGACCGACGACCGGCTGGAGACGATCGTCGCCGCGCTGGTGGAAGGCCGGGCGATGTGGGCGTCGGTCCGCGAAGCGCTCGGCATCCTGCTCGGCGGGAACCTGGGGGAGATCGCCTTCACCGTGCTCGGCTCGGTCGTCACCGGACGTTCACCGCTCACCGCCCGCCAGTTGCTGCTGATGAACCTGCTCACCGACCTCGCGCCCGCGCTGGCGATCGCGTTGAGCAGGCCGGACAGCGAGTCGGTACCGGAGTTGCTGCGGGAGGGTCCCAGCGCGTCGCTCGGGAACGCGCTCCGGCGCGACATCACCACGCGCGCGGTGACCACGACGCTCGGGGCGTCCACCGCGTGGACCCTCGCGCGGATGACCGGCAGGCGACGCCAGGCGAGCACGATCGCGCTCGTCTCCCTGATCGGCACCCAGCTCGGACAGACGCTGGCCGTCGGCGGCCGGGACAGGACCGTCCTCGCCGCAGGCCTGGGCTCCGCCGCCCTGCTGGCGATACTCGTCCAGACCCCCGGGGTCAGCCAGTTCTTCGGGTGCACGCCGCTCGGGCCGGTCGGCTGGGGGATCGCTCTCGGCAGCGCCGGTGCGGCGAGTGTCGGCGGTCTCCTGCTCGGACCCCGAGGGGTCGAGCCTTCGCCCGAACACGCGTGATCGAAGCCGTAACTCGCGTGCTTGAAGCCGTAACTCGCTGATCCGGCCCGAACACGCGAGTTACGGCTCCAATCACGCGAGTTACGCCTTCAAGCACGCGTGATCCGCCTTCAGGCACATCCGTCGGCATCTTGACAGCCCTCGGCCTCGTTCATACATTCATACAGGCGTTGTCAAAGTGTATGAATGACGCTGGGAGTTGGTCGTATGCGACTCGGCAAGACCGCCATCGTTCTCGGTGGCAGCGCCGCCGGACTCTGCACCGCGGGCGCGCTCGCCCCGTACTTCGATCGCGTGCTGGTGCTCGAACGCGACGAGCTTCCGGCCGAGGCCGAACACCGGCGCGGGGTACCGCAGAGCAAACATCCGCATTTCCTCCTGAACTCGGGCCGCCGCGCGATCGGGGCGCTGTTCCCTGGATTCGAGGACGACCTCATCGCCGCCGGCGGGCTGCATCTCATGCCGTCGATGGACGCCGCCTACCTCGACGGGAAGGGCTGGTCGGCGCGGAAACGCAGCGCGATGACGATGATCTACAGCTCCCGGATCCTCATCGAGCGCGTGTTGCGGGACAAGGTCCGCGGCCTGACCAACGTCGTGATCCGCGAGGGCGTCGCGGTCAGCGGGCTGACGACCCGGGACGGGGCCGTCACGGGCGTCGGCTTCTCGACGCGCGACGGCGAGGAGCACCTCGACGCCGACTTCGTGGTGGACGCGATGGGCCGCGGTTCCTCCGTCGGCGCCTGGCTGGTGGCGGCGGGCTGGCCGGAACCCGAAGTGCGGACCCTGGACGCCAAAGTCACCTACACCTCACGCTGGTACGACCTGCCGTCGCCCGAGGAGCGGCCGCCGTCCTGGTGGTGGCGGCATCTGGTGATCATGCCGACCCCCGACAAGGGCCCGCATCCGGACGAGCACGAGTTCCTGGTCAACTTCTTCCCGATCGAGGGCAACCGGGTCATCGCGTGCATGGGTTCGTGGGGCATCGAAATGCCGCGCACCACCGAAGCGTTCGTCGAGTCGGCCCGCCGGGTGCGGGCGCCGCTGTTCGCGGCCGCGATGGACCGCTCCACCCCGACGTCCGAGGTCCACCTCACGCGGTCGACCGGCAACAAATGGCGCCGCTACGACCGGCTCCGCACCCCGCCGGAGCGGCTGGCGTTCGTCGGCGACTCGATCTGCGCGTTCAACCCCTTCTACGCGCAGGGCATCAGTTCCGCCGCCGGCTCGGCGCTCCTGCTGCGCGAGCACCTCGCCCGTGCCGAACGTCTCGACACCGACTTCTCCGCACGATTCCTCGCGGCCCAGCGCAAGCTGCTCAACGTGCCGTGGAGCCTGGCGATGGCGAGGGACCAGGGGTACGCCTGCGCGGTCGGCACCGAAAAGGCGGGGGAGTGGAAGCGACGCCTGCTCTCGGCGGTGTCCGGCCCGGCGTTCAGGCTCATCGTCGGCGCCGCCCGCGAAGACGACGTGGTCGACGAACATTTCGCGAAGGTGTTCAACCTCGACGAGTCGTTGCGCGACATGATGACCAACCCGCGGGTGATCGCGGGCCTCGTGCGCTACCGGATCCGGGCGGCGCTGGGGCGGCACCGGATCCCGTTCGACTTCGACGCCCGCGCCGAGCCGCCGGTCACGGACTATTCACCGGAAGGTGGCGCCGCCGAACCGGCGGTCGCCCGATGAGCGCCGTATGCGGGGCGGACGCGGAAGGGGTCACCCGCGACCTCGGCTTCGACTGCCACGACGTGTCCGCCTGGCTCTCGGTCCGTCCACCTTGGACAGCGGGACACTGGACGATGCCGCTGCTGGAACTGCTCGTCCTCGGCGGAGCCGTGTTCGCGCTGGTGCACGCTGTCCGCCGTCATCGCCAGGGCGACTCGGCCAATCTCGCGCTGTGGTGCGCTTCGCTGGTCTACCTCTTCGTCATCGAACCTCCCCTGTACTTCCCGGAATGGTTCGGCCTCGAGCGGCAGTACGGGTTCATCTTCGCCCACAACCGGTTCACCGTGCAGTTCATGTGGGACCGGTTGCCGCTCTACATCGTGGCGTTCTACCCGATGGTCAGCCAGCTCGCCTACGAACTCGTCCGGTCACTGGGGATCTTCCGCGCACGCGGCGCGCTGGCGGGATCGGTGGCGGTCGCCTTCGCCTGCCAGGTGTTCTACGAGGTCTTCGACCACCTCGGCCCGCAGCTGAAGTGGTGGGCCTGGAACGGGAACAACCGGATCGTCAATCACTCGGCGCTGGATTCCGTCCCCATGACCAGCATGCTGCTCTTCGCCTCCGTGTCGATGGGCGCCATGACCTATCTGGTGGTGCGGCTCGCCAGTGGTCCGAGGCGCAGATGGTCGCTGGTGGCCCGCATCGTGGTGGCAGGTGTCCTCACCCCTCTGAGCATGGTGATCGCCGGGCTCCCGTCGAGCCTTTTCGTCGGCAATGTGACCGCGCAAGCGTGGATCCTCGCGGTCGAGCTGGCGCTGCTGTGGGTGGCGGGAATCTGGATCTTCGTCCGGCATCGAGGCACCGGAGAACAGCTGACACCATTCGCCCGGTTCTACCCCGCCGTCTACCTGGGTGCGATGGCCGTGTTCTGGCTGGGCGCCGTCATCGAAAACGGCATGACGCCGGGGAGTGGTCTCTACGTACTGGCCTGCTTCGTGGCCGCCGGCCTGATGCTCGCCACGCTGTACCGCGTGCGCCGTGCTGCACCTGCCACCGTCTGAGATTCCCCGTCGGGGAAGATGAGACGTATGGGGCACCACGGATGGCGGGGCAATCCGCCCGGGACCGAACGCGAGGCACGCCGCCGGATCGTCGAGGCGGCGACCGCCTGCATCGACCGGGTCGGCCTCGCCAAGACCAGCCTCTCCGATGTCGCCGCGGAAGCGGGCGTCACCCGGCAGACCGTCTACCGCTACTTCCCGAGCCTCGCCGACATCCTCGGCGCGGTCGCGCTGGACCGGGTCGAAGAGTTCGCCCGGCGGATGGAACGGCATCTGGCCACGTTCGGCGACCCCGCCGAGGTCGCGGTGGAATCCGTGGTGTTCGGCGTCCGCGCGGTCCCCGACGAGCCGTACCTGGGGCTGCTCCTGAAAGCGGGCGAGGCCGACGTCTTCACCGTGGCGGTCACTTCGTCGCAGTCGTTCGCGCTCGGCGCGCGGATCCTCCGGAACGTGCCGGTCGACTGGGCCGAGGTGGGTGTGACGACCGACGAGGACTTCGAAGGACTCGCCGAAATGCTGATGCGGCTGTTCCTGTCGTTCCTGCAGTACCCCTCGACGCCGCCGCATACCGACGAGCGGTTGCGGGCCCTCGTCCGCCGCTGGATCGGTCCGGCGCTGACCGCACGACCGTGACAACCGAACTCCGTGAAGTATCAACGCGGATGGTAGTTATTCACCGACAATAGCCAGGGTTCTTGTCTGGTCTTCGCGATGCTGCCACCCTCGCCGAAGACGATCATCGGCGAAAGGGGAGTGCATGGGATGGTGGTGGCAGGCATTCTTCGACGCCGCACCGTGGTCGCTGCTCGCCGCCGCGGCCGGTGCGGTCGTCGCCGAATTCGTCGCGCGCCGTCGGGGAAACCGGCGTCGCCGGTACCTGATCGCGCTGGATTTCGCTTTGCTGGCATCGCTTTTCGCGGTGATCACGGTCGTCTTCGTGCCGGTGCCGATGGCGGGCCACGGTTCGCCGGTGAGTCTCCACCTGCTGGGCGACGTGCTGCCCGTGTTCGACGACCGCCCGGACGTCGCCCTGTTCCAGCTGGCGGGCAACGTCTTGCTGCTGGCGCCGCTCGCGGTACTGGCGCCGATGCGCTTCGACTGGGCGAAGCCGGTGCCGAGGATCGTCCTGGCGGCGTTCGCCATGTCCGTGTCGATCGAATGCCTTCAGGTCTGGCAGGGCGCCGGACGGGTGGGTTCGCTGGACGACGTGCTGTGCAACACGGCGGGAGCCGCGCTCGCGGCCTGGTGCGGAAGCCGGTTGCGTAGCCGGGCGGCAGGCAGCGTTCGTGTGTGGCACCGTTCGGGAATCGAGGTCCGGCGTCCCGGCGCGGTGAACGCGCGTCGTGGACAACGGCTGATCGGCCGCGTGACCTTGAGCGATCTGCCGCCGCTGGCGGAAGGGGCGACCCTCGAGATCACACTGTCCGAATCGGACGGTGGAGCCCTGTTCGTCTCCGCTCAGGCGGAGGTGGCGGCATGAACCGCGTGCGCTACCTCGGGCGGACGCCCGCGAGGACCGCGTCCAGGCTGGGAAGCCACCGCTGCCGGGGATCCGGCGCCGAGAGCCATTCCGCGTGGGCCTCGGCTCGCCCGGAGTCGGTGGGAAGCGGGAGCAGTGTGCCCCAGGCGAGTACTTCGACGTGCTGCGGGAGGGATTCCCGGGACGGGATCAGCCCGTCGGTCTCCGCGAGGATGGCCACCCGCGGGCCCTGCTGCGTCAGTACCGCCAGGGCGGGGCCGTCGCATCCGGTCTCGGCGAGCCTGCCGAGGACCTGGGCGGCGTTGATCTTGGGCAGGGTCACGGCGCAGATCCCGCCTTCCAGCACCAAGAACGGCTGCGGCCCGCGCCATTTGAGCGACCAGCCGAAGAGCCGGCCGTAGAAGGCGTCGCCCCGAGGGCGGATCGAACGTGACTCGACCGGGAGTACTTGGTGGTCCAGCGACATCGTCGGCGCCTTCCGAGCGGGGGATGAGGACTCCGCACAGCGTAACGGCACTCAGTGCCACTAGCAAGTGCTGCTACCGTCCCGCTATGACCGATTCGCCGCGTCGAGCGCCGGTGACCAGAGCAGGCGCGACTCCCGACGGGAGGCGCCGTCTGCGCCGTGCGCTCGCTGCGGCGGCGGTGGACCTGTTCGTGGCCAAGGGCTATGAGGCCACCACGGTGGACGAGATCGCGGCCGCGGCGGGGGTGGGCCGGCGGACGTTCTTCCGGTACTTCGACGCCAAGGACGACGTGCTCTTCGCCAACCACGACGAGATCGTGGCGGAGATGGAGGAGACGTTCGCCGCCGCGGATCCGGATCGTGATCCCGTCGAAGTGGCCTGCGCCGCCGTCGGCCTGGTCCTCGACTCCTACGCCGCGGAGCTCGACGTGTCGCTCAAGCGGTTCACGCTGACGCGGACGGTGCCTTCGTTGCGGGACAAGGAAGTCGCGACCGTCGACCGCTATCAGCGCGTACTCGCCCGCTACCTGCGAGCGCGTTTCACCGAGCAGGGCGACGAGACGGCGAGCCTGCGGGCGGCCGTGGCCGCCGCGGCGATCGCGGCCGCCAACAACCACGTGCTCCGGCGCTGGCTGCGCAGCGGCGGCCGGGACGACATCGCCGCCAGTGCGGCCGAGGCCTTCGCGCTGGTGATCGACGCGTTCAAGGTCCAGGACGCCGCGCCCGAGGCGACCATGGTCGCGGTGATGACCACGGCGACCCCTCTGCACGACGTGATCGCCAAGGTCAACGCCGCCTTGAATGAATCCTGATCGTGGCACTGAGTGCCATTTCATGAGTCGATCCGCCGGTGAGTCGCACCCCGACGTATAACGCTCTATACGTCGGGGCGGCGTACGTCATTCTTCGACGTCAGAACCCTTTTCTCGCCCTTCTCTCGTATAGAGCAACAAAAACGCGAGGATTCCCGAGATCCCGGCGACGACACAGACATGGTCGGCGACGTCGGTGCCGAACGCCGATACGAGCGGGCCGGAACCGACGACGATGCCGAGTGTTTGGCCGGCGACGACCACGAAGCCGCCGGAGAGGAACGCGAACAGGCAGACGCGGGTCGCGGCCAGCAGTATCCGGTACACGGCGATCACGCTCCAGGAAGCCATAGCAGGCCGACGGCCATCAGCACGCCGAACAACAGGGTGGGCAACAGGTAGTAGAGGACGACCGGGACGAAGATCCGCACCGGGTTGATCTCGGCGATGCCCGCCGCGACGTAGAGCGGCGCGGCGCCGGGTGGGGAGCACCCTTCCGACGACGCCCACACGAGGATCGCCGCGAAGGCGACGTGGGGTGGGATGCCGGCCGCGGTCAACGCGGCGAACGCCACCGGGCCCACGGCGGCGACCGTCGACGTCGTGTTGAGCGGCCCGGCGACGACCACGATGACGACGCCGACCACGATGGCCGCCACCAGCGGGGAGACGCCGGTGAGGCCCTCCAGATAGGGCTTGAGCTGATCGTCCAGGCCGAGCGTCTTCAACACGTTCGAGGCGGCGAAAGCGGAGATCATCGTGACCCCGACCAGGCCGAGTTTGGGGCCGACCGCGCCGAACAGGTCCCGCCACTGCGCCCGCCCCTTGGGCAGCAGTCTCCGCTCGACGAGCAGGCCGACCAGCAGCATGACGATCGGCAGCCAGATGAGCAGCGGGATCGCGTCCGGGGCGTCGATACCGATGCGGTCCGAGACGAAGTCCGCGGTCGGCGGGGCGGTGAGCAGGATCGGGACGGCGATCGAACCGAGGACGATCAGCGACGGCCAGCCGACCTTGAACGACGCACGCAGCGGATGGATGTCCTGCGGCTCCATCGCTTGCACGCCACGGCGTTTCACGATCACGTAGGCCATGATCAGCCGCATCCCCACCATCCAGGCGCCGGTGACGAAGACCGTCGCGACGATGTCGCCCGCGCTGAGCACCGGCAGCACGGTCGGGGCGGCGAGGAGGATGAAGAACGCGCCACTGAAGGGAAAGGTGGCGCCGACACCGGCGTTCCCGGACAGGACCAGGGCGGCGGTCTCGCCGCTGGCCTTCGACCGTTTCATCCAGGGGATGGTGATCGATCCGACGGTCGCGACGATCGCGGCACCGTTGTGGGCGACCGCGCCGAACAGTCCGGAGGCGACCGTGGCGGCATAGGCGGATCCCCCTCGCCTGCGCCCGAGGAAGGAACTGAGGATGTCGACCATCCGCTGGACGAGTCCGGTCCTGGTCAGCAGTTCGCTGACGAAGACGAACGCGAGAGCGGCGAAGGTGATCTCCGACTTGAGCCCGTCGATCAGGCTTTCCCAGGCCACGGCGAAGAAGTCTGCGCCCGCGAAGGCGGCGGTGACAAGGAAGCCGACGACCATCGCTTCGCCGATGTTGCGTTTGAAGATCGCGTTCCACACGACGATGGCGGCGATGAACGCGACCAGCGCCAGGATCGCGTTCACGCGCTGGTCCGTGGTGAGCCCTCGGTGACGAGGCCGGCGTCGCGGTAGGCGGCCATGGCCTCCGCGCTGGACAGGAACCGCAGCAAAGCCGCGGCTTCGGGCGGGGCGGTGCGGCCGAGCGCGGCCGAGAGTTCGCTGTAGTGCTGGGCGCCGTCGGGGAGCGGGCCGACGACTCGGGCCTGGGGGACGAACTTCAGCTCGCTGATCTGCTGCACCGCGAGGTCGGCGCGGCCGTCGGTGACAGCGAGTGCGGTGAAGCCCTTCTCCACCACGGTGGCTCGTTTGTTCACCTCGTCGGCGATGCCCAGTTCTTCGAGCAGCCGGGCGAAGTAGATGCCACTCGCTCCGCTACGGGAGTAGGCGACGGAGCGAGCCGAGGTGAGGGTCGCGCGGAGTGCGTCGACCGTGGCTATGTCGGGGTCGACGAGTTCCGGCGCGGTGGCGATGCCGATACCACTCTTCGCCAGTACGACGCGGGATTCGGGGATGACGGCGCCGGTGGCCTCGAGCCCGGCGAAGGCGCTGGACACGGCGATCACGACGTCCGGTTCGGCGCCCGCGCCGATCTTCTCGACCAGGATCGTGGTGGGGTCGAAAGTGACTTCGACGTCTACCGCGTGGCGGGTCGTGAACGCGTGCAGCAGTACGTCGTCGAGCGCCTTCTTGACGGAGAGGGCGCTGAAGAGGCTGATCATGGGGTATCCCTTCGGGCGGGTGGGGAGTGGAGGGCGTCGCGCTGACGATCGGTCAGCGGTCGCGTGGAGTGGCCACGCAGGAGCAGGAAGAGCTCCGCGGTGTGCTCGAGTTCTTCGAGCGTGTCCAGTGCGATGTCGAGGTTCGCCCCAGCGACCACCGGGCCGTGGTTGGCGAGCAGGAATGCCGGATGGACGGCGGCGGCGCGGGCGATCGGCTCGGCGACACCGGGGTCTCCTGGCGGGTGGTAGGGGAGCAGCGGGAGGCGGCCGACCCGCATCGCGAAGTACGCGGTCAGTGGCGGAATGGCGTCGTCCGGGTCGAGATCGTCGAGGCACGAGACGGCGGCGGAATACGTCGAATGGGTGTGCACGACCGCGTTGTCGGCCGGCCGCTGTCGCAGCACGGTCGCGTGGAAGAAGGCCTCCTTCGAGGGCGGAGGTCCGGCGAGGTGGTTTCCGTCCGCGTCGATGACCGACAGGTCGCCGGGGCGCACGGTGCCGAGGCAGGCGCCGGTCGGCGTGACGAGGATCTGCTCGCCGTGGCGCAACGAGAGGTTGCCCGTGCGGCCGTGGGTGAGACCGCGGTCGTACAGGGACCTGGCCGCGGCGACGACGCGTTCGCGGGGGAGCCGGTCGGTGCTCATGAGAGCGACGCCGTCGCGAGGAGGTCGGGATCGCCGAAGTTGCCCGACTTGAGCAGCAGAGCGGGCCGGCGGTCCCCGATGGGATGGATCCACGGCACCCCGGGAGCGGCTTCGGTCCCGATGACGCCGCCGTGGACATCGAGCGCGGTGACCACCGCGCCGGACGTCTCGCCGCCCGCGGCCACGAGCCTGCGCACTCCGCGCTCCACGAGACCGACAGCGATGAGCCCGGTCGCCTTCTCGAGGATTCCGGCGGACCGCGTAACGCCCAGTTCCTGGTGCGTACGGTGCAGCTCCGCCGGGCTCGACGACGAGTAGACGAGCGGTCCGGGCTCGGTCAGGGAGTCGTACCAGGCGAGTGCTTCCGCCGCGAGCGCCTCCGGATCCGGCGTCGCCACGGGGTCGAGTCGGTGTGTGGGACGCCCGAGCCGCTTCATGACGGCGACCTGCTCCAGTGTTCGTGCCGAGCAGCTTCCGGCCAGTACGGCGGCCGGGCCGGAGGGCGTGGGTGGCTCGGTCGACGAAGGAGTGGTGGAGGCTCGCGCGGCGGCGACACCGGCCGCGAGACCCGCCGCGCCCGCGACGAGTGGGGACTTCACCACGACCTTGCCCAGCAGGCGGAGGTCGTCCTCGGTGAGCGCGTCGACGAGCACGTAGCCGGTCTTTCCGTCGAACGCTTCACGGACAGCGGGCTCGCCGCGACGGACGACGTCGTGAGTGAGCAGCGAAACCGGTGTGGTGGTCTGCGCCCGCAGCAGGCGAGGCAGGTGCGAGTCCGTCATCGGGGTCGCGGGATGGTCGCGCATGGGCGATTCGGCCAGCAGCGTGTCACCGACGAAGAGGTGGCCCTGGTACTGCGTTCGCCCGTGCTCCGGCGAACTGGGTGTCGTCATGACCCTGGCGGGTGACAGGGTCTGCGACAACGCGTCGAGAACCGGGCCGATGTTGCCGTGCGTCGTCGAGTCGAAAGTGGAGCAGTACTTGAAGTAGATCTGGTCGGCTTTCCGGTTTTGTAGCCACCGTAACGCTTCCAGGGATTTCGCGACCGCCTCCTCGGCCGGGATGGCGCGGCTCTTGAGTGCGATCACGATCGCGTCGTGCGGTGGTGTCACCTCGTTTCCGGATGGGACGCCGAAGAACAACAGCGTGTGCAGCCCGCCCCGCCGGAACGCGACGGCGACGTCGGTCGCGCCGGTGAAGTCGTCGGCGATCGCGCCGAGCACGCCGGTCATCCGCCGATCACCGCCTTCAGCCTCGCTGCGGCGCTGCGGGGCCCGGACACGACCGGTACGCCGAGTGCGGAGGACAGCTCGTCGGCGGCCGGGGCGAGCGAGTACTGGGCGAGGAGGACGAGATCCCAGCCTCGGCCTTGCGCCTGGCAGCTTTCGACGAGCCGGCCGGGCGCGAGGAGTCCACCGACCTCGACATCGACCCCCTTGTCGCGGGCCGCCTGTTCGAAGCGTGCCGTCGAGTCGCTCAATGCAGCGGCCAAGGAGGCGACCACGAGGATCCGGTCGTGCCCGCCGGCGAGCGCGTCGTCGAAAGCCGCTTCGTCGGGGGCGAGGAGCGGGACTGGTGCTTCGACCTGCTTCGTAATCTCGCCGTAGAGCGAGCAGGTGAGCAGGACTCCATCGGCGCCACCGGCGACGGCGTACTCGATGAGACGTCGCATCCGGTCGTCCAAGGCGGGTGTGCGACCGTCCTCGCCGCCGTCCGCCAGCAGCCGGTCGTCGAGGATGTTCCAGGGCCGGGCCTGCGGGAACCCCGACTCCAACGCGCTGACGGCGGGTGGGATCGCGGCCGGTGTGGCGCTGATCAACGCGATGCGCGGGCTCATCGGATCTGCTCCTTGGTCCAGCTCAGTCCGGCTTCGGTGCCGGCGGCCGGCCGGTACTCGCAGCCGATCCAGCCGTCGTATCCCTCGGATCGGAGGGTGTCGAAGATGTCGGCCCAGGGGATGCGGCCGGTACCGGGTTCGGCCCGGCCGGGTGAGTCGGCGATCTGGAGATGGGCTGCCCGTGGCAGGAACTTCCGCACCGCCGTGACGACGTCCTTCTCGTCGATGGCGGCGTGGTAGACGTCGAGCAGCAGCCGAACGTGGGGCTGGTCGATCGCGTCGGCCACCGCTGCCGCGTGTTCCTGGTCGTCGAGGACGAAGCCCGGGGCGTCCTGCTTGTTCTGTGCCTCCAGCAGGAGCCGGACGCCGGTACCACGTGCCTTGTCCGCCGCCCACGCGATGTTCGCGACGTACTGCGCGAAGGCACGGTCACGGGAGACGTCCGACGGCCGGATTCCGGCGGGCAGGTGCAGGAACGAACTGTTCAGTGCCACGGCGTACTCGAGGCCGAGCTCCACTCCCGCGCGGAACTCGGCCGCGCGGCCCGGCAGGCACGCGTAGCCGAGCCGTTCGGGGGAGCCGGGTCCGCCGGTCGGGGAGTTGACGAGGATCTGAGTCAGGCCGGCGTCGGCGAGCCGCCGGACCAGCGTGGCGACGGGGAAGAGGTACGGCGAGGCGTACTCGACGGCGGTGAAGCCGGCCGCCGCGGCCGCGTCGAAGCGCTGTTCGAACGGCAGCTCCGTGAAAAGCCACTTGAGGTTGGCGTCGAGCCGGAGTCCATTGTGGAGGATCATCGGCGGTATCCGGGATTGACGAGGTTGCCGGGGGTGCGGCCCTGGAGAGCGTCGATCACTTGCCGAGCGGCCATCAGGCTGGAGCGGGACCGGGCCTGTTCCGTCGCGGCTCCGATGTGGGCGGTGATCACGACGTTGTCGAGGGCGCGCAGCTTGCTGTCGAGCGGCAAGGGCTCCTTCGCGAGGACGTCCAGGGCGGCGCCGGCCAGTGTCCCGTTCTCCAGCGCGTCGGCGAGGGCGTCCTCGTCCACGACTTCTCCCCGGGCGGTGTTGATCAGAAAGGCACCGGGCTTGACCTTCCGCAGCGCGGACGCGTCGATCAGGTGACGGGTGGAGTCGTCGAGGAAGATGTGCAGGCTGAGGAAGTCGGCCTCCGCCAGTACCTCGTCGAAGCTCCGGGCTTCGACGCCGGTTTCCGCCAGGAACTCGTCGTCCGGGTACGGATCGTGGGCGACCACCCGCATCCCGAGTGCCAGCCCCAGCCGCGCCACGGTCTTGCCGATCGACCCCAGTCCGATCAGGCCGAGCACGGCGCCGTCGAGTTCCCGTCCGCTGCGCTGCTCCCATTGCCCCGCCCGGACGCCCGCGATGTTCTGGGGGATCAGGCGGGCGCAGTTGAGCATGAGCGCGAGGACGTGCTCGGCGACCGACCGGCGGTTGGCGCCGGGGGTGTACGTGACGGCCACGCCGCGGCGGGTCGCCACGTCGAGGTCGATGTTGTCGTAGCCGGCACCGCAGCGGCCGAAGACCTTGAGCCGGGTCGCCGCCTTGATGACGTCGGCGGTGAAGGCGTCGGTGCCCGCGACGATGCCGTCCGCGTCGCGGACGAGGTCCGCCAGGGGAGTGCCGGTGACCTCGCGCTGCGCGGGAGTGGTGAAGACGGTGGCGAAACCCGCGTCCGAGAGCAGCTTGTCGACCTCGCCGCCGGGCTTCAGATACGAGGTCGTGACGAGTACGCGCATGGTCATCCGGTTCGTTTCTCCTGTTCGGAAGGCATCCTGTGAAAATACTATAGGATTCGTGTCAATAGTATAGTCATGCAAGATCAAGGCTTCCGGCCGCGCGGGATATCGTGAGGCGACGAAGGAGGGACACATGACTTCCCCGCGGAAGTCCGGACGGCAGCCGCTCGCCGACCGGATGTACGAGGTGCTGCTTGGCCAGTTCACCGACGGCCGATGGACCGCGGGTGAACCGGTCAACATCGGTGCGCTGTCACGGGAACTCGACGTCAGCCAGACGCCGCTCCGAGAGGCGCTGGCGCGGTTGGAACACACCGGACTCGTCCGCCGCGAGGCACTCAAGGGCTACCGGGTGGCCCCGCTGCTCACCGAGTTCGAACTGGTCAAGCTGATGGACGCCCGCCTGGTCCTCGAACCCGCGCTCGCCTTCGAAGCCGCCCGGCGGACGACCCCCGAGTTCCTCGATGAGGTCTTGAAAAGTGTCGACGACCTCGCGCGGGCGGCCACATCGCCCGATACGGCGGCCTTCAGCGCGTACTGGACGATCGACGAGCGGTTCCACCTGCTCATCGCCGCGCAAGCGGACAATCCGTTCCTGGAGAAGGCCTACCGGTCACTCGGTGGCCAGGTGCAGAGATTCCGGTTCTTCGCCAAGCTCGGCTCCGCCGGGGGAGCGCCCGGGTTGGCGGCGGAGGAGCACCGCGTCGTCTACGACGCCTTGGTGGCGGGGGAGGCCGACCAAGCGGCCACGGCGATGCGCAGGCATATCGAGAACGCGAAGCAGCGCGTCCTGGAAGACCGGAGGACGGTCGAGGCGGCCGACGTCCCGGCGCATCGCTGATCATTCAAGATGTATAACGACCTATACATCTGGGCGAAGCTAAAAATTCTTTGCTCAACTAAGAAAAGAAAGCCCCGAGTCGAGCAGACTCGGGGCCGTTCTGTCGTCACTTGGCAAGGCCGAGGAAGAACTCGCGGATGTCCGCGGCGAGCAGATCCGGAACCTCCATCGCGGCGAAGTGGCCACCACGTTCGAACTCCGACCAGTGCCTGATGTCGTACAGCCGCTCGGCCAATGGCCGCACCGACTGCGTGATGTCACACGGGAGCACCGCGACGCCGAGCGGTACCCGGCAAGGAGTGTTCCCTCTTCCGGCGTCGTGGTGAAGTCGCGCGGACGAACCCGCGGTCGCGGTCAGCCAGTACAGCGAGATGTCCGTGAGCATCCGGTCGTCGCTGACCGGCGTACGTGGGTCCGTCCACTGTGCGAAGCGCTCGGCGATCCAGGCGAGCTGGCCGACGGGCGAGTCGGTCAACGCGTAGCCGATGGTCTGCGGGGTCGCCGCCTGTAGCGCCTGATACGGCGGACGATTCGCCATGAGCCGCTTCACCTTCTCCAGGCGGGCTTCGTCCTGTTCGGGCAGTTCGATACCCGCGTCCGGATCCGGCCGGGTCGGCAGGTAGTTCACGTGCACCCCGATGACGTGCTCCGGTGCCACCGCGCCGAGTGCCGTCGAAATCCCGGAGCCGAAGTCGCCGCCTTGGGCGCCGTAGCGTTCGTACCCGAGGCGGCGCATCAGTTCCGCCCACGCACGGGCGATCCGGTCGGCGCTCCAGCCGCGGTCGTGGGTCGGGCCGGAGAAGCCGTAGCCCGGGATTGAAGGGATCACCAGGTGGAAGTCGCGCGAGAGCGGCTCGATCAGGTCGAGGAACTCCAGGAACGAACCGGGCCAGCCATGGGTGAGGACCAGCGCGAGCGCGTCCGGGTTCTCCGAGCGGACGTGGACGAAGTGGATGTTCTGGTCATCGATCTCGGTGGTGAAGTGCGGAAGCTCGTTGAGTTCGGCCTCGTGGGCGCGCCAGTCGTACCCGGTTCGCCAGTATTCGGCGAGTTCCTGGAGGCGGGCGAGCGGGAATCCATAGTCGAGGCCCGCGTCGGCGACCTCGTTGGGCCAGCGGGTGCGGGCCAGCCGGTCGGCGAGGTCGTCGAGGTCGGCCTGGGGGATGTCAATGTGGAAGGGCTGGATCGTCACGTCTGCTCCTCAATTCGTTGGGTCACTAAACGTTTGGCGACCCAACGATACCGAAATCGTTCGGGCACCCAACGATTCGTTAGACTCGTCACATGGAGAACCTCTCGGAGGAGCCGCCCGGCGGCTGGCGGAAGCTGCCCAGCTGGTTGCTCACGCAGACCGCGAACCACGCGCATCGGCTGGTGACCGACGGGTTCTCCGCCGTCGACGCCCGCGGCTACCACTACCGCGTGCTGGCGACGCTGGACGAGTTCGGGCCGGCCAGCCAGGCGATGCTGGGCCGTCGGAGCGGTATCCACGTGAGCGAGATGGTCGCGACGATCAACGAGCTCGCCGAGCGTGAACTGGTCGAGCGTGCCCCGGATCCGGCCGATCGGCGGCGTAACGTCATCTCGCTGACCACCGCGGGGAGGCGGCAGTTACGGCGGCTGGAGAAACAGCTGGCCGGACGGCAGGACGAACTGCTGGCTCCGCTATCGGCCGACGAGCGGAAGCGGTTGACCGCGCTGCTGTCGAAGCTGCTGGAGCATCACGACCGGCGAAGTGGCGAAGCCTAGAACCCCTGTGCGGAAGCCAGGAACGCTTGGCGTGCGTCGGAAGTGCTGTGCTGCGGCCAGAGGGCTTGCAGGGGGACGTGCACGGCGGGCCGGAGTTCCCGGACGTGGACGGCGCCGCCCGCCGCCGGTCCTGGTGGCGCGGTCACGAACGCGACGCCTTCGGTGTCGAGGACGGCGGTGACCGGTGGCGTCCCCTGGATCGGGTTGCGGCGGACACGGGGTTCGAATCCCGCGTCGCGGCAGAGGTTGACGAGCAGGTCGGTGTATCCGGAGCGGCCGGGGTGTCCCCAGACGGTGATCTCCTCGCCGTCGAGGTCGGTCAACGCGAGGTATTCGCGGTCGGCGAGCCGGTGCCCGGTGGCGACCGCGACGTTGAGCCGCCGCCGGATCAGGGTGGTCCCGGCCAGGCCGTGCGCGAGGGTCAGCGCGCGGCCGAGGCCGAGGTCCAGTTGTCCGCCGAGCAGCTGTGCGACGAGTTCGTCGGGGTAGCGCTGGTTGACGTCGATGATCAGGTCGGGGTCGGTCTGGTGTTTGCGCAGGAGGGCGGTGACCTCGTCGCCGGTGACGGCGGGGGTGTGGCCGACGCGGAGTCGTTCCGGTTCGCTGCGGCCGATGCGCCTGGCGCGCCGGACGGCGGAGTCGGCGATGCCGTGCAGGAGGTGGGCGTCGGCGATCAGTGCCTGTCCGGCGGGGAGCACGGTGACGCCGGTGGCGCTCCGCTCGAGCAGGGGGACGCCGACTTCCCGCTCGAGCGTGCGCACCGAGGTCGACAGCGCCTGCTGGCTCAGGTGCAGCCGGGTCGCCGCGCGGGTGAAGCTGCCTTCTTCGGCGACGGCGATGAGGTGGTTCAGCTTGTACAGGTCCAGGCCCACCCAGGGGTTCCCCTTCGTGTCCGGTCTACGGCGTCGTGGCCAGGGTAAGGGTCAGCGGGTGGTGTAGCCGCCGTTGGGGAACATCGTCTGGCCGGTGAACCAGGCGCCGTCGGTGGCCAGGAACCGGATGATCGGCACGATGTCCTCGATCTTCGTGAGTCGTCCGCCCATGGCCTGGGATTTGTGGAACTCGACCCGTTCGGGGGTTTCCTGCGGGTAGAAGAACGGGGTGTCCATGGGGCCGGGTGCGACGACGTTGACCGAGATGCCGCGGTCGGCGAACTCCTTGGCGGCGGCCCTGGTGAAGTGTTCGAGCGGGGCTTTGCCGCCGGCGTAGGTGGAGTAGCCGTCGGTGAAGGCGGCCAGCAGGGATGTGCCGAGGCTGATGATCTTGCCGTTGTCGGAGAGGCGTCGTCCGGCTTCCTGGATGAAGAAGTAGGCGGCTTTGGCGTTGACCGCGAACATGCGGTCGTAGTCCTCTTCGGTGGTTTCGACGATCGGTTTGCGCAGGACCATGCCGGTGGTGTTGATCGCGATGTCGGCGTGGCCGAAGGTGTCGACGGCGGTGTCGAAGAGGCGGCGGACGTCGGCGACCTGGGTGAGGTCGCCTTGGACGGCGGTGGCTTCGGAGCCGGCGCCGCGGATGGCTTCGACGGTCTTGTCGGCGTCGGCCGCGGAGGTGTCGCCGTGGTAGTGGACGACGATTTTGGCGCCTGCTTCGCCGAGGGTGGTGGAGAGGAGCCCGCCGAGGTTCTTCGCTCCGCCGGCGATGATCGCGACGGTGTCCTTGAGGTTCTGTTCGCTCATGACTTCGAACGTAGGAGCCGGGGGCGGTGGCTGGGAAACACAAGATCGAGGTGGGGTCACGAGCCTGGGTTGTGGGCTTCCCCACCTGCGCGGGGCCGGGGAATCTCCGGGACCGAACGGCGAGCTGACCCGGCATTGTGGACACTCTGAGCGTGCTCCGAGAAGTCGACGACCTTGATCAGCCCGCCGCTCCCGGGAAGGGACCCCGGCAGGGGCGTCCGGCGCGTGTGTTCGAGGGGCTCCTCGACAGACTCGCCACGTCGCCCTATCCGCGGGCGATCCTGCTGTATCTGGTGATCCGGACGGCGAGTGTCCAGCTGCTCGATCTGCTGGCCGCCCGGCGGGGTGCCACGCTGACCGATCGGCTGACGGCGTGGGACGGGCAGTGGTATCTGCGGCTGGCGGTGCACGGGTATGCGGATCTGCCGGGGACGCTGGACGCGGCGCGGCAGCCGTATTCGGACGCGCCGATGGCGTTCTTCCCGTTGTATCCGAAGCTCGTCGGTGCGGTGATGTGGTTCGGGCCGGATGTGGTGACGGCGGCGTTGACGGTGTCGGTGCTGGGCGGTCTGGTGCTGGCGTGCGGGTTGATCCGGATCGGGCGGGCGGTTTCGCCGGAGCGGGGTGACCGGACGGGGTTGCTGCTGGTGGCGTTGTGGGCCGGGGCGCCGATGGCGATCGTGTTCTCGATGGCCTACACGGAAGCGGTGTTCTGCGCGTTCGCGGTGTGGTCGCTGGTGGGGGTGCTGGAGCGGCGCTGGATGCTGGCGGGTCTGTGCGCTTTCGCGGCGGGCTTGTCGAGGTCGACGGCGGTGGTGCTGGTCGCGGTGGTCGTGGTGGCGGCGTTGATTGCGGTCTTCCGGCGGAGCGAGGAGCGCTGGTGGGCGTTGGCGGGTGCGGTGGTGGCTCCGTTGGGGGTCGCCGGGTATCTGGGGTTCGTCGCGTACCGGACGGGCAGCTGGACCGGCTGGCAGGACATCGAGTTGCGGGGCTGGAACACCGAGTTCGACTTCGGTGCGGAGACCGTGGATTCGGTGGTGGCGCGGTTGACCGGGGACGAGTCGGTGTTCAGCACGCTGACGGTGTTGTTGCTGCTGGGTGCGGTGGCGTTGGCGGTGGTGGCGGCGTTGATCCGGGTGCCGTGGCCGTTGACGCTGTACGGGGCCGGGGTGCTGTTGCTGGCGATCGGCACGCGGGGGCTGCCGGACGCGAAGATCCGGTTCATCCTGCCCGCCTTCCCCGTGCTGGTGCCGATCGCGATCGGGTTGTCGAAGCGGCGGACGGTGACGGCGGTGGCGGCCGCGGTGGCGTGGGTGGTGCTGGGCGCGTGGTTCTCGGCGCACGCGTTGACGGCGTGGCGGTACGCGATCTAGTGGTTCGATGCCGCCCACGACGCCAGGAGCGCCAGGTTGTCGGCGGTCGGTGTGCCCGCGGGTGCGGTGTAGACGTTCAGGTGCAGGCTGGGTTCGGCGGCGAGTTCCAAGGGTTCGACGTCCAAGTCGAGCCGGCCCACGATCGGGTGGTTCACGCGCTTGCGGCCGGAGCGGTGCAGTCGCACGTCTTGAGATGCCCAGCGACGCCGGAACGGCTCGCTGCGCGTCGACAGTTCGCCGACCAGGGAGATGAGTTCCTCATCGTGGGGATTGCGGCCGGCTTCCATGCGTAGCTTGGTGGCGACGGCGTCGGCGACGTGGTCGTAGTCGATGAAGAATTCTCGGGCCGCGTCGGGGTCGAGGTAGACGAATCGCGCCGTGTTCGCGGGCTGTCGCGGATCGGCCAGTACCGGTGAATACAGCGCGCGAGCGAGTTGATTCGTGGCGAGCACGTCGTAACGGCCGTTTCCGATCCAGGCGGGGGCGTCGGAGATGGCGTCGAGCACCTGCTGCAGCGTGGAGCGCACCGTCGCGGTGGTCCTACGCCGGCGTGGGGTGCCGGATCGGCGCGCGAGGTGGAACAGATGCCGGCGTTCCGCCTCGTCGAGTTGCAAGGCGGAGGCCAGCGCCTCGAGCACGCCGTCGGAAGCGCCGGCGAGGCCGCCGCGCTCCAGGCGCACGTAGTAGTCGACCGAGACCCCGGCCAGTAGTGCTACTTCTTCGCGGCGAAGTCCTTTGACCCGCCGGTTGCCGCCATACGCGGTCAGGCCTGCCTGCGCGGGTGTGATGCGGGCGCGCCGGGAGCTGAGAAACTCGCGGATGTCGGCGCGTGGATCCATCGTGGCCATCCTCCCACCGTAGGCGGACGCTCAGGTCCCCGATGCGGTCGTCGCGATGCCGCCGTCCACCGGGATGACGGTGCCCGTGAGGTAGGACCCCGCCCGGCTGGCGAGGAAGACGGCGACACCGGCCATGTCGTCGTCGCGGCCGAGCCGGCGCAGAGGGGCCTTCGCCGCGATCGTGTCGCCGAGGGCATCGAGCGTGGCCGCCATCATCTGTGAGGGGAACGGCCCTGGGGCCACCGCGTTCACCGTGACGTGGTGTGGGCCCAGTTCCCGGGCGAGCACCCTGGTGAGTTGATGGAGTGCGGCCTTGCTGCCGGCGTAGGAGTAGTTGGGCGATTCGGCGACGTGGATGGCGGCGATACTGCCGATGTTGATGACCCGGGCGGGATCGTCGGCGGTGCCCGCCCTGCGCAGTGCGGGTAGCAGCGCCTGCACCAGCCAGAACGGCGCTTTGAGGTTGAGGTCGAGCACCGAGTCCCATGCCTCGTCCGGGAACGTCTCCAGCGGCTCTCGCCACATCGCTCCCGCGTTGTTGACCAGGATGTCCAGGTGATCCGAGTCGGCAGTGACCAGATCGGCGAGGCGGCGGCACTCGTCGTGCCTGGACAGGTCGGCGGGGATCGCTCGGACGTCGCCGAATTCGGACAACAGACGTTGCGCCTCCGCGCAGGCGTCCGCCTTTCGTGAGCTGATGACGACGCGGGCGCCCGCCTGGAGGAGGCCGCGCGCGATCATCGTCCCGATGCCCTGGGTGCCGCCGGTGACGAGGGCGAGCTTCCCGCTCAGATCGAACAGTTCCGGGTGAGGGGTGAATCGGTTGTCCGCCATGGGTCTCCTGTCATCGGCAAGGGCGATTCGACGAGGTTGACAGGCGTTTCGGGCGGCTGGGAGACCCTGGTGATCCAGGTACTGCGAGGGCTCCTTTGTCTGGTGCGCCGGACCTAGCTCGCTTGCCGGTTCCGGTGGTCGGCGACGTGGACCCGGGTGGCGCAGCGGGTGGAGCAGAAACGGCGGCGGCCGTTGCGGGAGACGTCGACGTAGACCGTCTCGCAGCCTTCGCGTGAGCAGACGCCGAAGCGGTCCGGGGCGTCGCAGACGAGATGCGCGAGTCCGCCCGCGGTGTAGGCCCGGACGCGGGATGCGGTGCCGGCGTGTGCGTCGACGTAGTGCAGGTGGGGTGCCTTGCCGTCGTGGGTGGAGATGTAGGGCTTCGACGCGGAGTCGTGGAGCAGCGCGTTGACCAGGTCGACGCGGGTGGCCGGGCCGGCTTCGAAGACGTCCCGGAGTCGCTTGGTCCAGGCGATGATCTCGGCCGATTCGTGGTCCTTCACGGCGGCGACGGTCATGCGGTCGCGGAAGATCGCGGTCAGCGTGGCCGGGTCGGCGGCGTCGCCGAGGTTGACCAGGTCGGCGGCGATCTGCGCCGCCGCTCCGCCGTAAGGGTTGAAGTGCATTGACTCATTACAGCACGATCGGGGCATGGAAGCGAACAAGTGCCCGCGGTGCGGATGGCCGCTGGCCGAACTGCCTGGAAGCGCGACGACGTCCCAGCGGGTCTCCCAGGGGAGGCTGGAGTACGTCCGGTGCCTGTGCGGGAGCTGGCTCGCGCGCGTCGACGGTGTGGTGATCGGGGCGACGAAGTCTCAGCTCTGACGGTGGCGCGCGTCGGCGAGCAGTTGCGCGAGCGCGTGCACGGGAGAGGTCTCCAGCTTGTGGCGATGCGCGTCGTAGCGGTCGCGGGTGGTGCGGATGTCGGCGTGCCCCAACAGGTCCTGGACCTTCTGCACCGGGACGTCGTTGGCCAGCAGCAGGGTTCCGGTGGTGCGCCGCGCGGTGTGCGGGGAGATGGTGTTCGCTTCGGCGAGCCCGGCGGCGCGGGCCTGTGCCCGCAGGAGGAACCAGACATCCCGCTGTGCCAGGGGTTTTCCGCCGGTTTTGGTGCTGTCATAGCGGTGGGGCATGGTCGCCAGCAACGGGCCGGTCAGTTCGTCGGGGCGGACGCCGGTGCGTGCCGCGCGCAGTTCGAGGTAGCGGCGCAGCGGGTGCTGGGCGGCGGGGACGAGCGGGACGAAGTCGCGGTGGCCGCCTTTGGCCGTGTAGCGCAGGATCGTGTGCCCGGAGTCGGTGTCGAGGTCCTGCACGGTGGCGGTGGTGAGACCGGAGACGCGCAGGCCGGTGTAGAACAGGATCGCGACGACGGCGGCGTCGCGCCAGGACGGTTCGGTGTCGTTCGCGCGGGCTCGCTTCTCCATGTGGTTCAACAGTTTCGCCGTCGACTCGCCGCCGAGCGCGGGCAGCGGCGGGGTCTTGCCGGTCTTGGGCCGGTTGACCGCGGACACCGGGTTGCGGTCGGCGATGTCGTTGGACTGCAGGTACCGGTACCAGCTGGAGATGCCGGCGAGGGTGCGCGCGACGGTGGAGTCGGCGGCGGGCCGGGGAAGGCCGTCCTTCCCGGTGACGGTGAGGGTGTTCTTCCAGGCGTCGACGTCGGCACGGCGCGCCATGAGCGGGTCGAGCCCGGTGCGGGCACACCAGCCGAGCCAGGCCGACAGGTCGGCGTAGTAGGCGCGGCGGGTGTGGTCGGTCTTGTCGGTCTCGAGCCAGAGCGTGGTGATGTGGCGGATCGCGTACCGGTCGAGCGGGTCGGCCGGGGGGAGCGCGGGCAGCAGCGCGACGGCTTCGGCGAGGATCTGCCGCCGGTTCTCGGGCCTGGTCTCCGGAAGCCGGGACGGTGGTTCCGGCGCGGTGGGCACGAGTTCGGCGGACATCGTGATCATCCTAGAGGCCTTCACGGACTGGGAACGCAGGAGCGCGGCGTGTGCAAAGGCGTAACTCGCGTGATCGGGCGCGTAACTCGCGTGTCTGGAAGCGACACTCGCGAGTTACGCCGCTGATCACGCGAGTTACGCCTTCAAGCACCCGAGGCGCTCGGTACCGCCGGGTGCTGGGCTTGGCCGGGGTTGCGAAAGCCACTTTCGCAACGTTGAAGGTTGCGAAAGTGGCTTTCGCGACACCGGCTCCAGCCCCCCAGGCCCTCACCGACCGGGCCCGGAAGTCAACGACGGCCGGAAGCCAGTAGGTACCTAAGACACCCTCGGCTAGAACCCGAACCGCCACTCACGAGGTGTAGTAGCCCTCCACCGGGACCCGGGCCTCGTCGTACAGCGCCGGTCCCTCCAGCCGGACGGGCGGTGCGGCGGCGGGCGGCTTCAGGGCGGTGACCTGTTCGCCGGAGAGGGCGAACACGACCCGGCCGAGGCCGGAGCGTTCGATGGCGCCCTGGCACATCCCGCACGGCTGGCAGCTGGTGTACATGGTGGTCGCCGCGGCGACGGCGGGTTCGAGTTCGCGGGCGGCCCACACGGCGAGTTTCAGCTCCGGATGCAGGCTGATGTCCGATTGCGACACCGTGGTGTTGTGGTCTTCGGCCAGCACCGTGCCGTCGGAGCCGACGAGCAGCGAGCCGAAGGGCGGGTCTCCGTCCTTACGGGACTTCGCGGCCAGTTCGATGGCGCGGCGGAGGAACTTCTCGTCTTCTTCGGTCATCGTCGGTCCTGTTCGGTTCGGTAGCGGCCAAGTTCCCAGTGTGCGGCCACGGTCGCCAATGCCTGCCAGGCGGCTTCCGGGCGGAGGGTCTCGTCGGGGTCGCCGGAGAACGGGTCGAGCACGACCGTCTCGGCGCCGAGGTGCCGAAGGCGCTCCAGGTCCTCGATGATCTGCTCGATCGTGCCTTCCCCAGCCGCGCGATCGGGCCCGGTGACCGGGCGTTCGGTGAGGTTGAGCAGGATCCGCGGCGCGAATGCGGGGACCGGCCGGTCATGGGCGTCGGCGAAGGTCTTGACCCTGGTGAGCGCTTCGGTGAGCCAGGGGAGGGTGGCCCGCAGCGGATGCCAGGCGTCCCCGAGCCGGACGGCGCGGCGGATCCCGGCATCGCTGTTGCCGCCGACCCAGATCGGGATGTCACCGGCGCGGTAGTCGGCGTCGTCGGCCCACGCCTTCCGGACGGAGTCGAGGTGGCCGTCGGTCAGCCGTCCCCGCTGCTCGAACGGGACATCGAGCGCTTCGAACTCTTGCCGGGCCCACCCGGACGCGACACCGAGCACGAGCCGTCCACCGCTGAGCTGGTTCAGGTTCGCGGCCATGCGGGCGATGAGCAGGGGATGCCGGTACGGGACGATGAGCACGGTGGTGCCCAGCCGGATCCGGTCGGTCACGCCGGCGAGCCACGACAGCGTCGTGAACGGTTCGTAGAACGGGGCCGGGTACTGCTCGGCGACGTCGGGGGTGACGACGACGTGGTCGGACACCATGAGCAGGTCGTAGCCGAGGCCTTCGACCGTGGTGGCCCAGCCGCGGAGGATCCCGGGGTCGGTCCCCGGTCCGAAATTCGGGACGTTGACACCTATTCGCACAGGTCAAGGCTATCGGCGGGGCCCGAATGCCGGGAAGGGATCTTTCCCGGCGTATGGCCGTTTCCGCCGTGGATCTGCCGGTATTCTCGCCGGATGGCCGAGACTCTCGACGCGACGGACTGGGCGATCCTGGTCGAGCTCCAGAAGGACGGGCGCCTGCCGCTCACCGAGCTGGGGAAGCGGGTCAGCTTGAGCGCGTCGGCGACCACGGAACGGGTCAAGCGGCTGGAGTCGGCCGGGGTGATCACCGGGTATCGCGCGGACGTCGATCTGGAAAAGGCCGGGTACGTGGTGCTGGCGGTGGTGCGGCTGAAGTACCCGGGCAGCAAACACGCGCCGTTGCACAAGCTCCTGGCCGAGCGCACCGAGATCCTCGAATGCCTTCGCACGACCGGTGACGACTGCTACTCGCTGAAGATCGCGGCCCCGTCGATGGGACGGCTGGAGGAGATCGTCAACGAGCTCGCGCTCTTCGGGAGCACGAACACCAACATCGTCTACAACCAGACGCTGCCGTACCGGGGTCCGCAGGGCCCGTGACCACACCGGCCACGGGCCCTGCGGGATCACGCGGTCTCCCAGAGCCCCATGACGTTGCCTTCGGGTCCTTGAAGTACGCGGCGAATCCCATGTCGCCGACCGCGGTCCGGCCGACGCGGGTCGCGCCGCCCTGCTTCTCGATGAAGCCCGGCCCGGCGGGCATGCCGGTCTCGGTGGTCGGCCCCGAAGCGACCATCGTGTAGTCCAACTCCGGCATCGTGTCGGCCTTCCAGCCGAAGACCTCCCGGTAGAAGCCGCGTGCGCGGTCGCCGTCCTCGAGCGGAATCTCGAAGTGCACCACCCGTCCGGCCATGGTCCTCAACTCCTGTCGTGGCAGCGGATCCGGAACGCCCTCAGCCAAGAACCGCGGCCCACGGCGCGCTAAAGGACTTCGCCCTCTCCGAACCACCGGCGCACGGCACCGACGAGCTCTTGCTGGTCTTCGCCCACCCACGCCACGTGACCGTCCGGCCGCAGCAGCACGGCCGGCACGTCCAGTGCTTCGCTCGCGTCGACGACGTGGTCGACCCGGTCCGACCAGCCCCGGACCGACAACGCGCCGGTCCGGTCGAGCAGCAGACCCCGGCCGCCGCGGGTCAGCCCGTAGAGATGTCCCTGCCCGAGTTCCAGATCCGGCATCCGGCGGCCGAGGAGCTCGTGTCCTTCGCCGAAGTCGTAGCGGATCGCGGTCGCGGTGATCTTCTCGGTCAGGAACCGGCTCACGTTCTCGAACTCCATCAGTTCCGCCAGCAGCCGACGGACCGCCTGCGAGCCCGGATCGAGCGACATCAGCTGCATCTGCGCGCGGGTGTTGTCCAGCACCGCGGCGGCCACCGGATGCCGTTCGGTGTGGTAGGTGTCCAGCAGGTCCTCCGGCGCCCAGCCGTTGACCGCGGCCGCCAGTTTCCAGCCGAGGTTGAAGGCGTCCTGGACGCCGAGGTTGAGCCCCTGCCCGCCGACCGGTGGATGGATGTGCGCCGCGTCGCCCGCCAGGAACGCGCGTCCGGCCCGGTAGTGCTCGGCCAGGCGGGTGGCGTCGCCGAAGCGGGAGAGCCAGCGCGGTGAGTGCACGCCGAAATCACTGCCCGCGACGGCTTTGAGCTGGCGTTTGATCTCGTCGAAGGTCGGCGGGATTCGCGGGTCCTCGGCCAGGCCCTCGGCGGGAACGCCGACCCGGTACACGCCGTCGCCGATGGGGGAGAGACCGAACCGCAGCTGGGTCTTGCGGACCTCGGTCATCACCGCGAGCACCGTTTCCCAGTCCTCGGTCACCTCCATTTCGCCCAGCAGGGTCTCGGCGGTGGCGGGCTCTCCGGGAAAGCCGATCCCGAGGAGCTTGCGCACCGTGCTGCGGCCGCCGTCGCAGCCGACGAGATACCGCGAGCGCAACCTCGTGCCGTCGGCCAGTTCGACGTCCACGCCGTCGTCGTCCTGGCTCAGGCCGACCAGTTCGTGGCCACGCCGGATCTCGACGCCCACCTCGGCGGCGTGGTCGGCCAGCAGACGGTCGGTGACGGTCTGCGGGATGCCGAGGATGTAGGCGTGCGCGCCGTCCAGCGACGGCGGTGACTTGACGATGCCCGCGAACGAGCCGCCGAGCGGGTACTTCGTCCCGTTCTCGAGAAACCGCTCCAGCAGGCCACGCTGGTCCATCACCTCGATGCTGCGTGCGTGCAGGCCCATGGAGCGGACGACCTTGGTCGGCTCCGGATCCTTCTCCAGGACGACCACACGGACCCCGTGCAGCCTCAGTTCGGCGCCGAGCATCATGCCGGTCGGCCCGCCGCCGGCGATGATCACGTCGATCAAGAGTCCCCCTGTTTGTCGAGCTAGAGCCGGTACGGCGGAGGATTCTGCGGCACCACCGGGGTCTTGCCGCAAGCCCCCTGGTGCGTTATACGTTGGAAGTGGCAGGGAGAGTCGATCTCCCTGCCATTGTCGTTTCGAGACCTGCCGAACATGTTCGTAACGAACATGTTCGGTACCATGGTCGTATGGCACCCGAGAAGAGCCGCCGGGAACGACCGGCCAAACCCGCGTTGACCCGCGACGGCATCGTCGCCACCGCGGTCGCGATCCTGCGCGAGGAAGGCCTCCGGAAGGTCACGATGCGCCGTCTCGCGCAGGAACTCGACACCGGCGCGGCCTCGCTCTACGTCTACGTCCGCAACACCGCCGAGCTGCACGCGGCGATCCTGGACGAACTCCTCGGCACGATCGCCCCGCCGCCGTCCGACGGCGACTGGCGTGACCGGCTCGAACGGCTGCTCACGGCCTACACCGCGACGTTGCTCGAGTACCCCGGACTGGCCCTGTCCGCGCTGGTGGCCCGCCCGAGCGGCGAGAACTACCTCGCGCTGTGCGAAAGCCTGCTCGCTCTCCTCGCCGAGGGTGACGTGGCGCCCGAACGGCGCGCATGGGGGATCGACATCCTCCTGCAGCACGCGACGGCGACCGCGGCCGAACACGCCGACGAGGAGTCACCGGAGGAATGGGACGCGCTGGCCCGCGCCGTGCGGGACGCGGACGACACGACCCACCCCCAGATCGCCGCCCACGCGGACGACCTGCTCACCGGAACGCCCGAACAACGGATGGCGTGGGGACTGCGGGTGCTGATCACCGGAATCACCCACACCGGCCTCCCCGCCGAAAGGAACCAGGCATGACCACACACCACCCCATCGCGATCATCGGTGCCGGACTCGGCGGACTCACTTCGGCCAGGGTCCTGCACGTGAACGGCGTCGAGGCCGCGGTCTTCGACCTGGACGCCTCGCCGTCCGCGCGCACGCAGGGCGGAATGCTCGACATCCACGTCGACTCCGGGCAGGCGGCGTTGCGGGCCGCCGGTCTGCACGACCAATTCCGGGAGATCGTGCATCCCGGCGGCGAGGCCGTGCGCATCCTCGACCGGCACGCGGTGGTGCATCACGAGGAGTCCGACGAAGGTGAGGGCGGACGACCGGAAGTGGCCCGAGGCGATCTGCGTGACCTGCTGCTCGGCTCCCTGCCCGAAGGCACCGTGCGCTGGGGCGCGAAGGTCGCCGGCGCCCACCCGCTCGGCGGCGGCAGGCACGAAGTCGCCCTGGCCGACGGCACGAAGTTCACCACGGACCTGCTGATCGGTGCCGACGGCGCGTGGTCCAAGGTCCGGCCACTGGTGTCCGCCGCCGAACCGGCCTATGAGGGCGTCTCCTTCGTCGAGGTGCATCTGAACGACGCCGAGCGCCGCCATCCGGCGAGCGCGGCACTCGTCGGTGGCGGCATGTTCTTCGCACTCGGTGCGGGCAAAGGGTTCCTGGCGCATCACGACACCACCGGCAGCCTCCACGTCTACGTCGCGCTGAAGACCGCCGAAAATTGGATCTCCACCCTCGACTTCACCGACACCGCCGTCGCCAAAACGGCCATCCTGGACCACTTCGACGGCTGGGACGCGGGACTACGGGCGCTGGTCACCGACGCCGACGGCGAGCTGACCCCGCGGCCGATCCACGCGCTGCCGATCGGTCACCGCTGGGATCGGGTCCCCGGCGTCACCCTGCTCGGGGACGCCGCCCACCTGATGTCACCGTTCGCCGGAGAGGGCGCCAACCTCGCGATGCTCGACGGCGCCGAACTCGGCCTGGCGCTCGCCGCGCATCCCGGTGACGTCGAAGCCGCCCTCGGTGCGTACGAGGCGGCCCTGTTCCCGCGTAGTGCGGCTTCGGCCGCCGAATCCGCCGAAAGCCTCGCCCTGTGTTTCGCCGAAGACTCGCCGAAGCCCTTGCTGGACCAGTTCGCGTCCTATCGCTGACCCGCCGGCTGCGAGCGCCTGGCATAGGCACGGGCGGCGCGAGCGCGGTCGCCGCAACGCACCGAACACCACTGGCGCCGGCCGTTGCGCAGGAAGAACCGCGTGCACGGCGGCGACCCACAGGCGGCGATCCGCTCCGCGTCCGGCCCGGTCAGCAGATCCGCGGCGTTGGCGGCGAGAGTCGCCAACGCGTGCTCGACGATCTGGGTGATCGGATGCGACGCGGTGCGGTACAGCCCGCGGGCCGGGTCCCAGCGCAGGAGTTCCGCGGTGGGCGCCTTGCTCAGCGCTTCGTTGACGGCGTTGAGGGCGCTTTGCGGAGCCGGATCCGAGCACGACCTCGACGCGAGCAGCACCCGCACCTGCTCACGCAACGACCGGACCAGGCCCGCGCACATCTCCTGCAGACCGGCATCCACCGGGGCGAGCCCCTGCTCGGCGAGCCACTCCGTCGCGGCGGCCGGCGTGCCGAGAAGGTCGACGTACTGGCCGCCCGGCAACGCGATCGTCGTGTTGGCCAGCGCCAGCGCGACGTACTGCTCGGCACCCGGAGCAGGGGGAAGGGCAGCGGTGTCGTCCACGTACCCATGGTAGATCCTCACGGAAATGGTTGCACTCTTCCGTGAGAACTGGCTAGTGTTCTCACGGAAGACGAAATCATTATCCGTGAGGAGAATCGATGCATCAGCTCGGCGAACAGCTCTCGATCCAGGTCTCCGGCGGCCCGACCGCGGTGATCGACTACGGCGGCCTGCGGTTCCTGACCGACCCGACCTTCGACGAGCCCGGCTACTACGGGCGGCCCGACGGGAGACCCGGCCTCACCAAGACCGCGCCGGCCTCGGTGGACCCCGCGGACCTCGGCCGCATCGACGCCGTCCTGCTCTCTCACGACGAGCACCCCGACAACCTCGACCACACCGGCCGGAAGCTGCTGGCGGACGTGCCCCTGACACTCACCACGCCCAGTGGCGCGGGCAGGCTCGGCGGCACCGCGAAAGGGCTGGGGACCTGGGAAACGGTCGAGCTCGACCGGCCCGGCGGAGGTGTCGTGACCGTGACCGGCGCGCCCGCGCTCCATGGTCCGGAAGGCTCGGAGAAGATCACCGGCGACGTCGTCGGCTTCGTCCTCACCGGCCAGGGCCTGCCGACGGTCTACGTCAGCGGCGACAACGCCTCGCTCGACGCCGTCCGGCAGGTCGCCGACCGATTCGGCCCGGTCGACACCGCCGTGCTCTTCGCCGGGGCTCCGCGGCTGAAGCCGCTCTTCGACGGCGCCCTGCTCGTCCTCGACAGCGCGCTGGCCGCGGCAGCGACGCGGATCCTCGGCGCCCGCACGGTCGTCCCCGTGCACATCGACAGCTGGGACCACTTCACCGAAGGCCGCGAAGACCTCGTCGCCGCGTTCACCGCGGCCGGACTGGCCGATCGGCTGCGGCTGAGCTGAGCTTGATCGTCTACGTTCGGAATCACACCGACGAGACGAGGAGCACCGCCATTCCCGCCACCACGCTGAGCATTCCCACCCCGGACGGCGCGTCCGACGCCTTCGCCGCCTTCCCCGACGGCGGCGGAACGCGTCCGGGTGTCCTCATGTACCCGGACGCGTTCGGGCCACGCCCCGCCCTGTGGGACATGGCCCGCGAACTGGCCGGACACGGCTACTGCGTACTCGTCCCGAACGTCTTCCACCGCTACCGCCCGGCACCCGTGTTCGATCTGCCCGAGCACATCACCACCGAAAACCGGCCTGCGCTCTTCGAACAGATCATGCCGCTCATCGAAGAGCACACCACCGAACGCGCCCTGAGCGACGCCGCCGCGTACCTCGACTTCCTCACCTCCCGCCCCGAGGTCAGCGGCGGTCCGGTCGCCACGATCGGCTACTGCCTGGGCGCCGTCCTCGCGATGCGCACCGCGACCGCCCACCCCGATCGCGTCGCCGCCGTCGCCGGTTTCCACCCCGGGGCCCTGGTCACCGGCGAACCCGACAGCCCGCACCGGCAGATCCCCGGCCTCACCGCGAAAGTCCACCTCGGACTGGCCGAGAACGACATGACACCCGAGGCGATCACCGAGATCAGCCAGGCGTTCGACGCGGCGGGCGTCGGCTATAGCTGCGAGGTCTACCCCGGCACCGTCCACGGCTTCACCATGTCCGACACCGATGCCTTCGACGAAGCCGGATCTCGGTGCCACTGGGAACGACTGCTCGCCCTTCTCGGCAGCACACTGGGATGACCTGGCCCGAGAAGGACACCCGTCGAGTCTCGCTGCGGAACGGCCAATCGTTCCTCTGGCACCTCGACGCCGACTGGGAAACGACGACGCGCGCGATCCGCGTCAAGGAAGACGGGACCGACGGGCAGATACTCGTTCTCGACCCGTACCACCACGATTTCCTGCCGACGCGGACGCAGGTCCGCCGCGCCATTCGCGACGCCTTTCGCGCCGGCTGGCAGCCGGCCACGCGACGTCCGCCGCTCGAGATGGTCTTCGACGGCGAGCGCTTCGTCCCCCTGAGCCCCCTCAATGACGGTCTGCGGCCAGTACCGCCGCGAGGCCTTCCCGCAGGTCGTTGACGAAATATCCGGGAACCTCCAGCGACGGGAAATGGCCGCCTGATTCGGGGGAGTTCCACCGGACGATCCGCCGGTACCGCTCCTGCGCCAAGGGGCGCGGGCATTTCTCGATGTCGCGGGGATACATGGTGATCGCCGACGGGACGTCGACCCGGAGCCCGGGATCCAGCGAATCGTGGCTTTCGTAGTAGATGCGGGCCGCCGACGCGCCGGTCCGCGTCAGCCAGTACAGGGTCACGTCGTCGAGGACGCGGTCCCGGGAGATCGTCTCGAACGGGCTGTCCTCGGTGTCCGACCACTCGGCGAACTTGTCGAGGATCCAGGCGAGCAACCCGACCGGCGAATCGACGAGTGAGTAGCCGATGGTCTGTGGCCGCGTCGCCTGCTGTTTCGCATAAGCCGCGCGACGGCCCCAGAAATCACGGGTCTGCTCGGCCCACTCGCGCTCGACCGCGGTCAGCCCGTCCAGGGACGACCCCGGCAGGCCCTGTGCGAACGTCGTGTGGATGCCGAGTACGTGCGACGGGAACCTGCCGCCGAGAACCGTGGTGACATTGCCTCCCCAGTCGCCGCCGTGGGCCAGGAACCTTTCGTAGCCCAGCCTTCCCATCAGCTCCACCCACGCGGCCGCGGTCTTCTCGGTGCCCCACCCTGTGGTGGCGGGCCGGTCGCTGTACCCGAATCCCGGCAACGACGGGGCCACGACGTGGAACGCCGGAGCGTCCGCGTCCTCCGGATCCGCGAGCTCTTCGATCACGTCGACGAACTCGGCGACACTGCCCGGCCAGCCGTGCGTCACGATCAGGGGAGTGGCGTCCGCGCGCGCGGACCGGCGGTGCAGGAAGTGGATCCCCAGACCGTCGATGATGGTGCGGAACTGGCCGATCCGGTCGAGGCGCTCTTCGAACGACCGCCAGTCGTACCCCGTGCGCCAGTAGTCCACGACGTCGACGAGGTCGGCGAGCGGAACGCCCTGTCCCCAGCGAGGGACCGTCTCGGCTTCCGGTAGCCGCGCCGCGGCCAATCGCGCACGCAACTCCTCGAGTTCGGCCTCCGTCGCCCGGGTTTCGAATGCTCGCACCTCGTTGGTCATGAGACCTCCTGCCATCGTGGAACCGGCTAAGACGGTTCCACGGTACCGGCTAAGGTGGTTCCATGCCTGCTGGCTTTCCCGACTTCCGCCTAGGTAGCGTGCTGGCGACCAGCTTCACGGCGACGCTGACGGAGCGTCATGGCGACGCCGTGGAGCGCATCCCCACGCCGCAACGGCTCGTCGACTGGCTGGCCGTGAGCGGCCTCGCCGTGGAGTCCTGCACCACCGCCGAACTGGACCTCACCCGGGAACTGAGAGAAGCGATCCACGCCGCCGCGACAGCGACCGCGCTCCAGGAAGCCCTCCCGGCGCCCGCCGTCCGGGTCATCAACGAGCACAGCGCCCGGGGACGACCGGTGGCCGTCCTGACGCCCACGGGGGAGCGGCGATGGCGGGTTTCCCGCGTGGAAGACGCTCTCAGCGTGATCGCCGCCGACGCGATCAGCCTCATCGCGGGCGAACGTGATGGACGATTCGCCTTGTGCGCGTCGCCGACCTGCCGGGCCGCCTTCTTCGACGCCAGCCAAAGCCGCACCCGCCGATGGTGCGACATGAACACGTGCGGAAACCGCCAGAAGAAGGCGCGATTCAACGCCAGTCACCGCAAGAATTCCGGATCGGATCCCTGATGGAAAACGATTACGACGCGTTCGCCGAGGCCTACGCGGCCGAGACCGAGAACAGCCTGCTCAACGCCTACTACACGCGACCCGCGATCCTGGACCTCGCGGGAGACGTGGCCGGCAGGCGGATCCTCGACGCCGGCTGCGGCGCCGGCCCCCTGTTCGAGGCACTGCGCGAGCGAGGCGCGATCATGACCGGCTTCGACTCCAGCGCCAAGATGCTGGAGCTGGCCCGACGGCGGCTCGGGGACGACGCGGCCCTCCAGGTCGCCGACATCGGCGCCCCGCTGCCCTTTCCCGACGGCGCCTTCGACGACGTCATCGCGTCTCTCGTCCTGCACTACCTCGAAGACTGGGCCGCGCCGCTGGCCGAGATCCGGCGCGTCCTGAAACCCGGCGGCAGGCTGATCATGGCGGTCAACCACCCGCTCATCTTCAAACTGGTCCATCCCGGCGCCGACTACTTCCAGACCGCCAAATGGTCCGACGAGTACACCTTCGACGGCCGGAAAGCCGTGCTGACCTACTGGCATCGGCCGCTGCACGCGATGACCGACGCGTTCACCGCGGCGGGCTTCCGGACCGCGGTGGTCAGCGAGCCCCCTCCGGCGCCGGGCGCGCACGAGCGCTTCGCCGACGAGCTCGCGGGCAAGACCGCCTTTCTGAGCTTCCTGTTCTTCGTCCTAGAGGCCGTCTAGGGCTGGATGTTCTCCAGATCCTTCAGCAGGCCCAGATGCCGGGGACTCCAGCCCAGCACTCGGCGGGTGTGGGCGCTGGACGACGGCTGATCGGCCGCGAAGATGACGCCGAGGGGGCCGTAGGTCTCCACCGGAACCGACTCGACGGGCAGCCCCAGACGCCCGCCGATGACCGCGGCGATGTCACGCACCTGGTCGCCCTCGTCGGCCACGGCGTGCCAGGCGGTGCCGGCTTCGGCCTTCTCCAGCGCGAGCCTGAACAGGACCGCGGCGTCGAGGGCGTGCACGGCAGGCCAGCGCTGGGTGCCATCGCCGGGGTAACCGGACACCCCGCTCTGCCGCGCGATCCCGGTCAGTACACCGGCGAACCCGCCCATGCCGTCATGGTGGACGGTCCGCGGCAGGCGGACGGCCGAGCTCCGCACTCCGCGTGAAGCCAGCTCCAGGACACCGGTGACCGCGCGGCCGCGGCCGCCCACCGGGCCGTCGGCCGGAATCGGGTCGCTCTCGGTGGAGGCGCGGCCAGTCGTGGCGGGCGTGCCCGAACACGTCACGAAGGGTCGGCCGGTGCCGACGAGCGCCTCACCGACGGCGGCCAGGGCCGCACTTTCCTCGGCGACGGCGTTCGCGAGGGCTTCGGGGCTGCTGAAGTCGTTGGCGAAGGCCAGGTGGATCACTCCATCGGCCTGGGCAGAGGCGGCTCGTAGGACGTCCAGATCGGCCAGGCCGCCCCGGATCGGCTCGGCGCCGGCTGCCGAAGCGGCCTGAGCCGAGGCCTCGGAACGGGCGAGGGCGAGGACGGTGTGGCCGTTGCCGAGAAGCTCGGTGACCACGGCGGACCCGATCAGGCCGGTGCCGCCGGTGACGAAGACGTGCATGATTCTCCCGCAAGTGATGGGACTCTTGTCCCGTCACCGTACCAGAGTGACGGGACAAGAGTCCCATCACTTAGGATGGCCTCATGGGTCGCTGGGAGCCGGACGCGCGTGAACGCCTCGTCGTGGCCGCCGTCGACCTGTTCACCGAGCAGGGTTACGACGCCACGACGGTCGTGCAGATCGCCGAGCGGGCCGGGGTCACGAAGAGCACCTTCTTCCGGCACTTCCCCGACAAACGCGAACTGCTGGTCGCCGGACAGGAAACGCTGAGCCGGCTCCTGACCGAAGGAATCGCCGAGGCGCCCGCCGAGGCTAGCCCGCTCGAAGCGGTCGCCGCCGGTCTCGTACGCGCGTCTACCGCGATGGGCCCGATGAGCCGCGAGATCGCCCCGCGATTGAAGGCCGCCGTCGCCGCGAGCGCCGAACTCCAGGAACGGGACGCCCTCAAGAGCGTCAGCCTCGCAGCGGCCATGACCGACGCCCTGGTCGCCCGCGGCGTACCCGATCCCACCGCCGCCCTCGCCAGCGAGCTCGGCGTTCTCGCCTTCAAACGGGGATACGCCGAATGGTCCGAAGGCGACCGCGCTCCCGAGGACGACTTCGCCGCCTATCTGCTCAAGGCCCTCGACGAACTGCGCGCCGCGAGCGCGTCTCTGGGCTGAGAGCAAACGACCGCCGGTACCTGCCGGGCGGCGTCTCGTACTGGCGTTTGAACGCCACGGCGAGCGCGAATTCCGACTGATAGCCGACGGCATCCGCGATGGAACCGAGCGGCGCGTCGGACTCGCGCAGCAGCCGGGCCGCCGTTGTCATCCGCCACCAGGTCAGGTAGCGCATCGGTGGCCGCCCGACCAGTTCGGTGAACCTTCTGGCGAACGGGGCCCGGGACAGCCCCGCGAGCGCGGCGAGCGACGCGACCGTCCAGGGATGCGCCGGTTTCCGGTGGATGGCGTGCAGCGCGGCCGCGACGGCCGGATCCCGCAACGCCGTCGCCCAACCGGTGCCGGAGCCGGTCCGGGCGTCGTCGAACCAGGCCCGCAGGGCATAGAGCAACAGCATGTCCAGAAGTGCGGGAATGGCGGCGTCCGTGCCGAGCCGCGGTCGCGCCGCTTCGGCGCCGAGCATGTCCACGACGGTCCTGAGCTCGGAGAGGCCGCCGGCGCGGGTGTCGAGGTGGATCACCTCGGGCAGGTCCTGCAGCAACGGGTGCCCGCCCTCGGGGGCGAGTTCGTACGCGCCGCACAGGGTGACGGTCGCGGCTTCCGGCATGTCAGCGAGCGCGAGCGGGCGGTCCTCGGTGGGCGGATCGCAGGCCCGCGCGGCCGGCGGTGTAGCCGGGCTGTCGGCCAGCACGTGCCCTCGTCCGTGCGGCAGGAGCACGACGTCACCCGCGACGAGCCGCACCGGCTCGGCACCGGCCGGGACGAGGACGCAACCGCCCCGCACCACCACACGAAAGCCGACGGCGCCGGGCACCGGTGAGAACTCCTGCGCCCAGGAACCTTGCCACGACACGAGAGCCGACCTCGGACGGCCGGCGCGCACCACCGACAGCACGTCGCTCAACACGTCCACGGCGGCGACCCTACGCGTCCGAAGACGATCGCGAAGGAAATAGGCGGGTTTCGCACATGGTTCGTCTCGTCAGACGTCCCTACGGTCGAGAACATGAAAGCCGCACGGATTCATCAGCACGGAGACCCGGCCGTCATCCGCATCGAGGAGATCGCACGACCCGTCCCCGCGGCGGGCGAGGTACTGATCGAGGTCGCCGCCACCTCCTTCAATCCGACCGAGGTGGCCCTGCGCTCCGGCGCACTCCGCGACCTGGTGCCCGTCACCCTGCCGCTCACCCTGGGCTGGGATGTCGCCGGCACGATCGTCGAACTCGGTGAGGGAGTGCGCACGCACGCGGTCGGGGACCAGGTCATCGGCTGGATCGACGGCGCGGCCGCGGAGTTCGCGGTGGCAGACGCCGCGGCGCTGGTCACCGCGCCCACCGCCATCCCTCTCGCCGACGCGGCCGCCCTGCCGCTCGCCGGGTTGACAGCGTGGCAGGCGGTCGAGCGCGCACGCCTCGTCCCGGGCGAACGGCTTCTGGTCAACGGCGCGGGCGGCGGCATCGGCGGCTTCGTCGTCCAACTCGCGAAGCGCGCCGGCGCGCACGTGGCCGCCACCGCCAGTCCGCGCAGCAGGCAAGCGGTCCTACGGCACGGCGCGGACCTGATCGTCGACTACACCACCTCGTCGCTCGGGGACGCGCTCGAAGGTCAGGTCGATGTCGTCCTGAATCTCGTCGGTCTCGACGAGCCGCGGAGCGCGGCGCTGGCCGCGCTCGTCCGGCCCGGTGGCCGGATCGTCTCGGTCACCAACGAGTTCGAGACGCCGATCGCCGAGCGTGTCGTCGCCCGTAACGACCCTGCCCAGCTCGCCGAACTGGTGGCCTTGGTCGACAACGGCACGCTCACCGTCGAGGTCGCGGAACGGCACCGGCTCACCGACCTCGCCTCCCTGCACCGCAGAAGCGAAGCGGGTGACATTCGGGGCAAGGTCGTCGTTCTACCAGTGCCCTGACCAGGCAAAACGCTCTCAGATCGCCGCTGGGCGCCTATTTCGGACCGCCTGGTGTCTCCGGATGGTGCATTTCGCCCTCTCTTCGAGGGGCACTCAGTCATAAGGGGCATTATCACGGTGTGTCCGTTCTGCGTTGGTTTCGCGCGTTGCTTGCGCGAAACCAGTTACACGTACCGCGTTAACGAGCAAAACGGACAGATTCTCGGCGCTCGGGCGACCGGTCAAATGCGTTGCCAAGGGGGCGGCCTCGTGGTCAAGATCGCCCGGTGACCACGCCGCTCCAGAACACCGCTTCCGTACGCCCCATCACCGACGCCGATGTCCCCACCGCTGTCGACACCCTCGCGCGCGCCTTCGCCGACTACCCCTTCACCAGGCACGTGATCGCCGCGGACGGGCATGAGGACCGGATCAGGCGGGCTCAGGAGCTGTGCCTGACCCGGATCGGCATGGTGTACGGCCGCGTCTGGGTCGCCGACGGAGGCCGCGCCGTGGCTGTGTGGAGCGTTCCGGGCCAGGACCGCTCGCCGGCGTTCGCCGAAGTGGGGCCGATGCTCAGCGAACTCAGCGGCGATCGGGCGGCCGCGGCCGAGGCCGCGGAGGCGGCCCTAGCCCCGCACCGATCCAAGACGCCGGGATGGTTCCTGGACGCCGTGGGAACCGCTCCCGACGCCCAAGGGCAAGGCCTCGGGAGCGCGGTGCTGATGCCCGGTATCCAGGAGGCCGAGCGCACTGGTCATCCGGCGTTCCTGGATACGTGCGGCGAGGCGAACCTGCGCTTCTACCAGCGCCTCGGCTTCGAGGTCACGGCCGAGGTCCGGCTTCCCGGCAACGGTCCCCTCACGTGGTGCATGCGCAGGGATCCGCGCTGAGAATCGGGGCTAGGGGAGGACGTTGCCGAGCTTGTTCAGCCCTTCGCGGATCCCGTCCTCGATGCGCCGGTATGTGTCCGCGCCCGTGACCAGGCTGTCGGCGATGCCGCCGACCGTGTCGACGCCCGCCGTGAGCCGATCCCCGGCGGCGCTGATGCGCTTGGTCAGCGTGTCGCTGAAAGCGGCGGCGGCCGGAACCTCGCCGAGCAGGTGCGACACCAGTTGCAGCCGCGACATCGCGCCCGCCGCCGTGCTCAACGTCGACGTCGCCCCGTCCAGGACGCCCGCCGCGCCGACCAGCGAATCGGGATCGGTTTCGTATCCGGCGTCGCCGGGGGAGAGCGCGCCGTCCGGGTCGAGGCCCAGCTCCTCCAGGGAGATCCTGGTCAGCTCGGGCTCGTCCCACTTCGAACCCGGGTTCTTCTGGTAGCCGTAGGCGCCGGATTCGTGCGCCAGCACGATCTCGCCGTCGATTTCGACGGCCTCCTCGACACCGTGCGAGTCGTAGCCGTCTTCGTTGCCCGGCTCGCCGCCCCGCAGCTCGATCTCCTCGCGATCGTTGAAGTCGTACCACTCCGGGGTCCGGTCCTGCCGGTAGAACTTGCCGCTGTGCCCATCGGACGAGGAGAAGATGAACTCGTCGTCGCGGACCACGACACCCTGGACGTTGTTCGGTGTCTCGATCGGATCTCCGGCCTTGTCCGGCTGGGGTGAGCCGTCCGGGCCGAGCGGGACTTCGTAGAGCCGGTTGTTCCCGTAGTCGCCCACGAAGAGCTTGCCCTGGGCGTAGGTGACGTAGCTGTGGGCGGGCGTCGGGACCACGTCGACGGCGTCGACCGGTTTGCCGCTGTCCTGCGCGGCGTCGAGTGCGGCCTTGTCGTAGACGTACACGTAGCCGTTGGACGACACCCAGACGTGCTCACCGTCCGTCGCGACACCGCCGGTGTGGGTGGGCGCGCCGACGTCGCCGTTGCCGTTGAGGTAGACGTTCCCCGTCTCGACGCCGGTCTCGTAGTCGACGTAGGTCAGCCGGCTCGGGGTCAGTCCTGGCCCGATCGGGCTGTCGCCGGAGCCGTCCCCGTCGCCGTCGTGGTACGAGCCCACCAGCAGGTTCTCGCCGTCGTAGGCCAAGCCCTGGGAGGTCCACGGCTCCCCGGGATCGACGCCGCTGATGTCGGCGTTGCCCTCGCTGTCCCAGCCCTCGCCGCCGCCGTCGGTCGTGGCCGCCAGCGCGGTGAGCCTGCTTTCGTAGGTCTGCTGGGCCACGGTCAGCGCCCGGATGGTCTTCATCGCGATTTCCGGCGCTTCGAGCAGGTCGCTCAGGCCAAGTTCGCGCCAGGGCTTGATGGCGGCGTCGGCCGACGTCCGCAGCGCGGAGTACGCCTTCGCGGCGCCCTTGACGGCCGCCTCCGCGGTCTGGAGTTCGCCGTACACCTCGGCGACGACCCGCGAGGACGCTTTCGCCTTGCCGACGAACTCGGCGGCCGCCGTGCCACGCCAGGACCGTGCAGCCCGCAGCGCGCCGTCGGAGATCCCGTTCGCGACGGTCTGCAACGACGTCTTGGCGTCGGCGATGGAGGCGCCGACCTCGGCGATACCCGCCGCGTCGCCCGAGGTGAGCTTGGCGTAGAGCGGTTCGGGATCCAGGAACGGCATCGGCTTCTCCTCGGGCAACCCCTGGTCAGGGTGGGTCGTGCGCGTTCAGACGCCGCCACGTGGACACCGGTTCCCCCGCATCACCCACCCCGTTGCCAGTCAGGCCAGCATGCCGCCGTCCACCCGCAGGACCGTGCCGGTCACGTACGAGGCGCGGTCGCTCAGCAACCACGCGGCCGCCTCGGCGATCTCCCGGGGTTCGGCCATCCGGCCCAACGGGGTATTCGCGTTGAGCCGGTCGAGGATGTCCGGCGAGCTCGCGACCCACTCGTTGAACATCTCGGTCAGCGTCGTGCCGGGGGCGACGGCGTTGATGCGGATGCCTTCCGGGCCGTAGGTGGTGGCCGCCGAGGCGGTGAGGCTGTTGACGCCGCGTTTCATCGCCCCGTACGCAGGGAGTTCCGGGTTGGACATCAGGCTGCCGACGCTGGTGTTGTTGACGATGGCCCCGGTCTTCGCCGTGGCCCGGATCGCCTCGATCTCGGCGACCATCGCCAGCCACGGACCCTTGAGGTTCACCGCGTAAATGTGGTCGAAATCGGCCTCGGTCACCTGGTCCATCGGGCCGGGCGGCACGTTCGTCGCGCCGTTGTTGAACGCGACGTCGAGCCTGCCGTGCAGGTCCACGGCACGGCCGACGGCCGCGCGGACGCTCGACGCGTCGCCGAGGTCGCACACCACGTGGTCCGCGACGCCGCCGTCCGCGCGGATCTCTTCGGCCACGGTCTTCAGCTGGGACTCGGTGCGGGCGGCGAGGACGACACGGGCGCCTTCCCTGGCGAACAGCCGTGCGGCGGCGGCGCCGATACCGCGACCGGCACCGGTGATGAAGGCGACCTTGCCGTCGAGCAGGCCCGGAACAGTCGTTGTAGTGGTCATGGCACCGAGAGTTCCGCCGCCGTCAGCGCGTATCCAGGCACCGGCGGTACCTGGCTGACGTCCCGGCATCGTCCACACTGGAGTGGTGGACAGACGACAACTCGCGGACTTCCTGCGCACCAGACGCGAGCGGATCACCCCCGCGGACGTCGGCCTCCCTGCCGGGCACCGCCGCCGCACCCCCGGGCTGCGGCGCGAGGAAGTGGCGCAGCTGGCGTTCATCTCGACCGAGTACTACACCCGGCTGGAACAGGCCCGTGGCCCGCGGCCCTCTCGCGAAGTGCTCGCCGGGCTGACCAGAGCACTCCGGTTGTCCGATGTGGAACGCGATCACCTGCACCACCTCGCCGGTGCGCCGCCGGGACCACCGCCCGGCCCGTCCAGGGAGGTCCGGCCGAGCATTCTCGCGCTGTTGCACCGGCTTCCGCAGGCGGCGGCGATCGTGCTGTCGGCGACCTACGACGTACTCGCCTGGAACGACCTCGCCGCCGCGTTGATGGAGGACTTCTCCGCCCTGCCACCACGGGACCGCAACCTGGTGCGCCGCGCCTTCCTCGGGCAGCGGCTTTACGGGGTGTCCGATGTGGACGAGTTCTCCGCGAGCGCGGTCCGCAATCTCCGGGCCGCCGCGGGCCGCTATCCCGACGATCCCGAGGTCGCCGGGCTGATCCGGGAACTCCTCGACGGCAGCGAGGAATTCGCCCGGCTGTGGGCCGCGCACGACGTGTGCGCCTCGCCCGCCCCGTGCAAGACCTTCCGGCATCCGGTGGTCGGCCCGGTCAGCGTGAACTGCGACGTCCTCGACATCACCGACCGCGACCAGCAGGTCGTGATCTACACCGCCGACCCCGGAACGCCGTCGGAGAACGCGTTACGCCTGCTGTCCGTCGTCGGGACGCAGCGGATGGACGCCCCGCTCTGACCGCTTTGTAGGTTCCCTCGATACCAGCGGATCGATCCTCAGCGCGATCGCCAGCGCGAACCGCCCGGCGGGATCGTCGATCGTGCCGCCGAAGAGCGTCCGCAGCTGCCGGATCCGGTACCGGACGGTCTGGACGTGGACGTGCAGTTCGACACCGATCGCCTGCGGCTGGTCCGGCCGCGCGAGCCACGCCGCGAGGGTCGTGGTGAGCCGTTGCCTCGCCGGTTCCGGCAGTCCGGCCAGCGGCGCGAGGACGTCCTTCGCGAACTCGGCGGCGAGTTCGGGATCGGTGGTCAGCAGCAGATCGATGCGGTGGTCGACGGTGTGGACCAGCGGACTGTCGCCGAGCGCGCCGGTGCGGGTCAGCCGCCACAGCGCGCTCGCCCGGCGGGCGCTGAGCGCGGCCGAGCGAAGCGGCACGACCGGGCCGACCCCGGCCTGGTCGCCCCCGAGCAGGTCCCGCAAGCGGCCGAGGTACCACTCGAGCCGGTCGGCGGGCATGACCACCGCGGTCAGGTCGTGGTGACGGCCGATCAGCACTCGCCCCGGCATCCGGTCGAGCAGCTGCGGCGCGACATCGGCGCTGGTGACGGCGATGACGAGCCGGCCGGGCAGTACCCACGCGGCCTGGTTCGCCGCGTCGTCGAGCTGGTCGCGGGTGGCGGCCGGTTCGGCGAGCAGGAGACCGAGGAGCCGGTCGCGCCGTGCCTGTCCTGCCCGTGCCGCCTGCGAGCGTGCTTCGGCGTATCCGTCGGCGGCCGCCGCGGAGAGTTCCGCGATGAAGGCGAACAGCGCTTCACCGAGTTCGACGATCGCCTTGGTCGGCAGGTCCACCGCCGGCGCCGCCGAAGTGAGCTGCCGCCAGACACCCAGCGCCGCCGATTGGTAGAAGCCGAGCATCTCTTCGAGGCTGCGGCCGGCGGTGTGCTGGGCCCGCCCCTGCGCCCGGTAGACCTCCCGGTCGGTGGTGATGTCGGGATGCCCGATCTCGCTGAAGAAGGCGTGCAGGGCGACGTCGAGGGTGACCTGGAGGTTCGCGGCCGTCCGGCCGTCCAGCGGGGTCCGCAGCCCGGCGCGGACCTGGTCCATCGCGGCGGACGCGATCGCGTCGGTGTCCGGCTCCAGCCGCGTCAGCACCGAAGCGTCCAGCCTGCGCCAGGGCTGCGCCGACGCCTTCGTCATAGAGGAAACCTACAAAACCCCGATCAAGAACGCGCGCCTCCGTTCTAGTGGTTCTCCCCGGCTCGGCGGACGCTGATCGCGGCATTCGACGACGCATGCAGGAGGCGGCAGTGACACGCTGGGGAAGACTCGCCCGGATCGCCGCGGTGGCGGGCACCGCACTGACCCTCGTCGGCATCGGGACACCGGCCCTCGCCACGGCGGAACGGCAGGTGTACGTCGCGATGGGCGACTCGTTCTCGGCGGGCTCGGTGGTCCTGCCGCAGTCCGATCTGCTCACCTGCGCCCGGTCGGCGATCAACTACGCCGGACTGCTCGCGAAGCAGCTCGACGTCGACGAACTGCGCGACGTCACCTGCGGCGCGGCGACCACGTCGCATTTCAGCAACCCGCAGAAGGGCATCGTCTCCGGCACCAACCCGCCGCAGTACGACGCGCTCTCGGCCGACACGACACTGGTGACCGTCGGGATCGGCGGCAACGACGTGGGCCTGGTCGGGCTGGCGACGTCGTGCGTGAACCTGCTCCCGGTGGGTGCCTCGTGCAAGGCGGCCAACACCGCCGGCGGGGTGGACAAGTACGCCACCAGGATCGACGCGTTCGCCGCGACCTACGGCACGGTCATCGACCAGATCCGCCAGCGCGCGCCGCACGCGGAGATCGTCATGGTGGGCTACCCGACCGGGATCAAGCCGGGTGGGTGCTGGCCGCTCGTCCCGGTGCTGCCGCAGGACGCCGACTACATCCAGGCCAACATCGACCGGCTCAACACGCGGATGGCCGAGCAGTCCGCCGCGCACGGGGCGAAGTACGTCGACATCCGGACGCCGAGCATCGGTCACGACGCCTGCCAGCCGATCGGCGTCAAGTGGATCGAGGGACTGATCCCTTCGGTGGTGAACAACAGCTTCGCCCCGTTGCACCCGAACGCGGCCGGGCTCGCCGCCGTGGTGCCGAGCATCCGGAAGGTGCTGTAAGCGCAACGCCTCCCACGGACCTCGTGATCGCCACACCAGTAGTCACGGCAGGTGCGCGTGAAGGACCCCTTCCCTCGGCTCAGCCGAGGAAACTCGACCTTCACACCTTGCCCAGTACGTGAAGGACCCCTTCCTTGCGCCAGGCGCAAGGAAGGGGTCCTTCACGTACTTCAGGCGGTCGGCGCCCAGTACAGGAGCCGGTTCGGGGAACCGGAGCCCGGGTTGGTCACCTTGCCGGGGGTCGCCGCGTTGATCAGCGCGGTGGCCACCTGCGCGGGCGTGGCGCTCTTGTTGTTCTGCAGGAACCGGGCCGCGACGCCGACCACGTGCGGGGTCGCCATCGACGTGCCGCTGATGGTCCTCGTCGCGGTGTCGTTGGTGTTCCACGCCGAGGTGATGTTCGTGCCCGGCGCGAAGATGTCCACGACGCTGCCGTAGTTGGAGAAGCTGGAGCGCGCATCGGTCTCGGTGGCCGAGCCGACGGTGATCGCCTGGGTCACGCGGGCGGGGGAGAAGCCCGAGGCGTTCGAGTTGGAATTCCCGGCGGCCACGCCGTAGGTGACGCCCGCGGCGATCGACCGGCGGACGGCGTCGTCGAGCGTGCTGGAGGCGCCGCCGCCGAGGCTCATGTTGGCCGCGGCCGGTTTGACGTGGTTCTTGGTGACCCAGTCGATACCCGCGATGACCCCGGCGGTGGTGCCACTGCCGGAGTTGTTGAGCACGCGGACGCCGTAGACCGTCGCGCCCTTGGCGATGCCGTACTGCGATCCGGCGATGGTGCCGGCGACGTGGGTGCCGTGGCCGTTGCCGTCCTGGGCGACGGCGTCGTTGTCGACGAAGTCGTAGCCGTTGCGGGCGCGGCCGCCGAAGGTCTGGTGGCTGATCCGCACGCCGGTGTCGATGACGTAGACGTTCACGCCCGCGCCGGTGCTGGTGTAGCTGTACTTCTTGTCCAGCGGCAGATTGCGCTGGTCGACGCGGTCGAGACCCCAGGACGGCGGGTTGGTCTGGGTCGCGTCCGCGCGGACCACCTGGTTCTGCTCGACGGACGCCACCGACGGGTCGGCGGCGAGCCGCTTGGCCTGCCGCTCCGACAGCGTCGCGGAAAAGCCCTTGAGCGAGCTGCTGTAGACCTGCTCCACCTTCGCGCCGAAGCGGTTCGCCAGCGCGCCCACGACGCCGGTGTCCTTCAGCGTGACGATGTAGCTGTTCGGGATCGCTTCGGCGGATCCGGCGGCGAGGATCCGTCCTTCGGCGGCTTGGGCGGGAGCAGCGGTCACGCTGATCGCCACGGCGACCGCGCTCACCATTCCGGCACGCGACAGCCAACGCGCTTGTCTCGTCTCTCGCATGTGTTCGTCCTGTCGTTCGCAGGGGACCGGCCGGTCAGGACCACAGCGGCGGAAAGGCGGTCCGGCACGACCGCATGGGACGGCACCTGCCGGATCCCACGAAAATCGAGGCTATTGAGCGGCCGAGATGTCCGATATCGACTGAACGGGGCAGCACCCGACCTTCGTCTGGCGGCCATTGGCGGCGGGTGCCCTGCACGGAAAGTGCTCTCCGTACCCTGTGGCTGGAACACCTTGCCGAACCTCTGGAGTCCGAACCACCGTGCCAGCCCTTTCCAGCCTGCGAGCCGACTGCGAGAACTGCTTCGGCCTGTGCTGTGTCGTTCCGGCCTTCGCGGCGTCGGCCGATTTCGCGATCACCAAACCGGCCGGGCAGGCCTGCCCGAACCTGCGCGAGGATTCCCGGTGCGGCATCCACGACAAGCTCCGCAAGAAGGGCTTCACCGGCTGCACGGTCTATGACTGCTTCGGCGCGGGCCAAAAGGTCTCCCAGGTCACCTTCGACGGCGAGGACTGGCGGAAGGCCCCGAAGACGGCGAAGTCGATGTTCGCGGTCTTCCCGGTCATGCGGGATCTGCAGGAACTGCTCTACTACCTCACCGAGGCCGCGTCACTGCCGACGTCCGCGCCGATCCGCGACGACCTCGCCGAGATGATCGACCGGACCGAGCGGATGACACTGGACACGCCCGGCGTGCTGAGGAAGCTGGACGTTCCCACGCATCGGGCGGCGGTGAACGGGCTGCTGGTCCGCGCCAGCGAACTCGCCCGCGCCGAGGTGCCGGGCAAGAAGAAGGACCGGCGCGGCGCGGACCTCATCGGCGCGAAGCTCAAGGGCGCGAACCTGCGCGGCGCGCTGCTGCGCGGCGCCTTGCTGATCGGCGCGGACCTGCGGGGAGCCGATCTCCGGCAGGCCGACGTCACCGGCGCGGACCTGCGGGACGCCGACGTCCGCGGCACGGACTTCCGCGACGCGCTCTTCCTCATCCAGTCCCAGCTGGACGCGGCGAAGGGCGACGCGACGACGAAGCTGCCGGAGTCGCTCACCCACCCGGCGCACTGGTAGCCGTTCTATCCTTTGTGGACGATTTCCTGCTGCCAGGCGTCCCGTGGCTGGGTGTGCAGCCGCCAGTAGTGCTCGGCGATGTCGTCGGGGTCGAACGCGGTCCCTTTCGCGACGGGACCGGCGACGGTCACCGTGGCGACGTGCACTCCCGAAGGACCGAATTGTGTGTCCAGCAGGGAAACCAGCGCCCGCACACCGGCCTTGCCGAGTGAGAGACTCGTGTAGGCGGGTACGGCTTCAGGCATCCCGCCGGTCACGATGATGGTGCCTGAACCGCGTTCGGCCATCCCCGGCGCGACATGGGCCGCGGTGGTGATGGCTCCGACGACGTTGACCGACCACGCCACGAGATGCCGTTCGACGGAAAGCTCCCCGGGGGCGTCGGCCTGGATGATCGCCGCGTTGTAGACCACGACGTCGGGTTCGCCGTGCTCGCACGCGGCGGTGTCGAGAGCGGACCTGAGGGACTTTTCGTCGGTGACGTCGGCGGTGAGGGCCAGCGCGGCGCCGATCTCGGCGGCCAGCGGGGCGAGCGTCGCCGAGGTGCGGGCGATGAGGGTGACCGGTAGCCCTTCCCGCGCGAACCGGTGCGCGACCGAGCGGCCGATACCCGGCCCCGCGCCGATGATCACTGCGCCTGCCATGTGCTTCTCCTTCTGAACGGGATGCGGTGACCGTAGGGGCTGACATCGATGTGAAGGTCAAGTCCGGGCCGCAAAGTGTTCACCGGGTGAGCGGTTTGCCTGCGAGACTGGGCGCATGCGTGCCGATCGCCTGGTGGCCACCCTCCTGCTGATGCAGGCTCGTGGCCGCGTCACGGCTGCCGAACTGGCCGAAGAACTCGAGATCTCGGTCGCCACCGCCCGGCGTGACCTGGAGGCGTTGTCCGCCGCGGGCGTGCCGGTGTACCCGCAGCCCGGCCGTGGCGGTGGATGGTCGCTGGTCGGCGGCGCGCGGACCGACCTCAGCGGACTGTCGGCGTCGGAGGCGCAGGCGCTGTTCCTGCTCGCGGGCCCCGCCGCGTCGATCTCGCCCGAGGTCAAATCGGCGCTGCGGAAGCTGGTCCGGGCCCTCCCCGACACCTTCCGCGCCGACGCGCAGGCCGCCGCGGACGCGGTCGTCATCGACCCTTCGCGCTGGGGTGAGCGCGAGAAGGAACGGCCCGAGCTGCTCGACGTGCTGCAGGCCGGGATCGTCCGGCGCCGCAAGGTCCGCTTCGGCTACGCGAAGAAGGGCGCGCAACCGGTCGAGCGGGTCGTGGATCCGTGGGGGCTCGTGGACAAGGACGACGTCTGGTACCTCATCGCGGGCACTGAGAAGGGCCAGCGCACCTTCCGGGTCGACCGCATGTCCGGCGCCGAGGTCACCGACCTCCCGGCCGGTCGCCCGGACGACTTCGAGCTGTCGAGGGCGTGGGAGCAGGTCGTGGACCGGGTCGAGGAACGCCGTTCGGGGCTGGACGCGACCGTGCTCATCTCAGAGCGGCATCTGCCGATCCTCCAGGACCACTTCGGACGGCAGTCCACTGTGGAGGAGAAGCTCGACGACGGCCGCGTGCGGGTGACGGTGTCGGCGCCGGTGGCGTGGATGATCGCCCAGCAGCTCGCGGGCTGGGGCTCGATGATCGAAGTGCTGGGACCGCCGTCGGTCCAGGCGGAACTCGCACGGATCGGCGCCGAGCTGGTCGAGCGTTACGCGACGCCGGCGCGGTAGCCCTGCGGGCTGACGCCGTGTTCGCGTTTGAACGCGGTGCTGAGCGCGAACGAACTGCCGTAGCCGACCTGGCGAGCGACCGCGCCGATCGTGACGTCCGGATGCTGGCGCAGGAGATCCGCGGCGAGCGCGATCCGCCAGCTCGCGAGGTACGCCATCGGCGGTTCGCCCACCGCGGCGGTGAACCGGCGGGCGAACGCGGCACGGGAAACCCCGGTGTCGGCCGCGAGGCTCGCCACGGTCCACGGTTCGGAGGGCTTGTGCTGCAACAGTTTCAGCGCTCGCCCGACGACCGGGTCGCTGTGCGCGCGATACCAGGCGGGCGCTTCGGCGCCGGGCCGGTCGAACCAGGTCCGCAGCGCGGCGACCAGGAGAAGATCGAGCACCCGGTCCAGGACGGCTTCCTGGCCGGGCGTGTCCTTGACGATCTCGGCGGCGAGCAGCGGCACGAGCGGGTTGTCCCATTCCGCGTCCCGCACGACCAGCAGTGACGGCAGCGCGTTGAGGAGCCGTTTGCTGATTTCGCCTTCCAGCGGATAGGTGCCGGTGAGCAGGACGACGGGACCGTCCGGGTCGCTGCCCCAGGTGCGGACGCCGAGATCGGACAGCTCGGTGAGGTGCTGTCCGTCGGGGGTCAGGCATTCCTGTCCCGGCAGGATCATCGCCTGCGGTGGCGTGGCCGGGTCGTCCGCGACGAGGTACGGGTCTGGGCCGCGCGCGATGGCGATGTCGCCGGTGCCGAGGCGGACCGCGTCCCCGTGCTCGGGCACGACCCAGGACTCCCCGCGGACCTGCGCCATCACCGTCAGCGGTGCCTCGTCCTCGATCCGCAGCGACCACGGCGGGGTCATGACCGACTTCAGCAGGAACGCGCCGCGGGCGCGGGGTCCGTCGAGCAGACCGGCGAGGGGATCCATGCTCGGAGTGTAGACGATGAATTATGAAATAGAGCCTCTGAACTATGTTCCGTCTCATTCTTCGGCGCTTGACTAGAGGCATGACAGAGACGAAGAACAACGAGACGGTCCTGGTCCTCGGCGCTACCGGCAAGACGGGGAGCCGGGTGGCGCAGCGCCTGACCGAACGGGGCATCGAGGTCCGCAAGGCGTCGCGGCCCGGGTTCGACTGGAACGACCGCTCGACCTGGCAGGCGGCCGTCACCGGAGTCGGCGCGGCTTACCTGACCTACTACCCCGACCTCGCTTTCCCCGGTGCCGCCGAAGCGATCCGCGACTTCTCGAAGCTGGCCGTCGACCACGGCGTCCGGCGGCTTGTCCTGCTGTCCGGCCGCGGCGAGGAGGAGGCCGTGGTCAGCGAACAGGGAGTGCGGGACTCCGGTGCCGAGTGGACGGTCGTGCGGGCCAGCTGGTTCGCGCAGAACTTCAGCGAGCACTTCCTGCTGGAACCGGTGCTCGCCGGGGAGATCGTGCTGCCCGCCGGGCAGGTGACCGAGCCGTTCATCGACGTCGAGGACATCGTCGACGTCGTGGTGACCGCGCTGACCACCGACGGGCACGACGGCGAGGTGTACGAGCTGACCGGGCCCCGATTGCTGGGTTTCGCGGACGCGGCGGCGGAAATCGGCAAGGCTTCGGGGCGGGAGATCCAGTACGTTCCGGTTTCCCCGGCGGAGTTCGCCGCGGGAGCAGCCGAACAGGGTGTGCCGGAGGAAGAGATCGACGGCCTGACCGACCTGTTCACCCGGGTCCTCGACGGCCGGAACGAATCCCTCACCGGTGACGTCGAGAAGGTGCTGGGCAGGCCCGCGACCGACTTCTCCGTTTACGCCGCGAAAGCCGGGGCCACCGGGGTCTGGAATCAGTGAAACGAGCGGGAATCGGAAGGGAGGCGACAGGAATGGCGACGCTGAGCGAGATCGTCCTGATCGCGGCCGTCATCACGGCGGGGTTGATCGCGGGCTTGTTCTACGCCTACACGTGCTCGGTCATGCCGGGACTGGGCCGGGCCGACGCCCGGACCTACGTGACCGGGATGCGGGAGATCAACATCGCCATCCTCAACGGCTGGTTCGCGATCAGCTTCGGCGGCGCGCCGTTGCTCGCCGCGGCGGCTGCGGCGCTGCACTTCCGGTCGGAGCTGCGGTCCGCGCTGCCGTGGCTCATCGCGGGGTTCGTCCTCCTGCTGGTGATGCTGATCGTGACGATGGCGGTCAACGTGCCGTTGAACAACGCGCTCGAAGCCGGTTTCGCCGGTGACGACACCGACTTCGAGGCGCTGCGGGCGAAGTTCGAGGGTGTTTGGGAACGGTGGAACCTGATCCGGACCTTGGCCGCTATCGGCGGCTTCGGCGCTCTGGTGGGCGGACTGATCGTGCACGTCCGCGCCTGACCGGGGTCAGGCGCGGAGAACCTCCAGGAGCTGTGGTGCGAACGCGGCGGCCTCGGCGGCGAAACCTCCGTGGTCGCCGGGGAAGTAGACCGGTTCCACCCCGAGACGGCCGGCGGCGAGCACCGCGCCCTCGTGGGCGGGCTGGCCGGCCGACTCCTTGCCGACGCCGACGACGATCCGGGTGTCCGACGCCTTCAGCGCCGCGTAGTCCGGGGTGTAGTTCCCGATCATCGTCATCAGGTGGACGATGAAGAACTCGAAGTTCTTCCGCATCTCCGGCGGGAGAGCACCCTCGCCCGCCTCGAAACCGGCATCGGCGAGGAACTTCGCCATCGCCGCCTCGATGCCGTGCTCGCGGTGGATGTTCAGCAGCTCGCCGGGATCGACGTCGGGCTGCTCGTCCAGCAGGCTCGTCAGCGGCGGTTCGTGAACGACGAGCGTCCGGACCCGCCCGGGCTGGCGGACGACGAGCTCGAAAGCCTGCATGCAGCCGCCGCTGGACGCGAAGATCACCGCGGGTTCGGGACTCACACTGTCGAGCAGCCGGAGCGCGTCGTCGGTGTGGACCTCGATCCTCTGCTCCTCGGCGGGATCGTCGAGGGTGCTGCGGGAAATCCCGCGCGGGTCGTAGGTGATCACCGTGTAGTGCTCCGCGAGCAGGCCCGCGATCGGCGCGAACATGCCGGAATCCGCCGCACCACCGGGGATGCACAGCAGTGCCGGACCGGTGCCGGTGACGGTGTGGTGCAGCCGGGCGCCGGGAACGTCGAGAACGGCCATCGGATGACCCCTTCCTTTCGTGACTTGTCGTCCCACCGACGAACGGCGTCGCCGGGGACAGACAACTTGGCGTCAGGAGATTTCGGCGAGTTTGCCAGACAGATAGGCGCGCTCGACGTCGGTACCGGCGAGCGCCAGCGCCTCGCGGTAGGCGCCGGCGGCCTCCTCGAGGCGGCCGAGGCGCCGCAGCAGGTCCGCACGGGTCGCGGGAAGCAGGTGGTAGCCCGGAAGACTGCCGGCGAGCTTGTCGACCAGCACGAGCCCGGCGTCGGGACCTTCGGCCATGGCGACGGCGACCGCGCGGTTCAGCTCGACGACCGGCGAGGGCACGAAACGCAGCAGTTCCCCGTAGAGGGCGGCGATCTGCGACCAGTCGGTCTCGGCCGCGTGGGCCGCGGTCGCGTGGCAGGCGGCGATGGCGGCCTGGATCTGGTACTGCCCGGGGACGCCGCGGCGGAGCGCGGACTCCAGCAGTTCGGTGCCCTCGGCGATCTCGGCGGTGTTCCAGCGGCGGCGGTCCTGGTCTTCGAGCGAGACGAGGGTGCCTTCATCGTCGACGCGCGTGGAACGGCGGGCGTCGTGCAGGAGCAGCAAGGCCAGCAGCCCGAGAACCTCGGGTTCGCCGGGCATCAGGTCCGCGAGGATTCGGGCGAGCCGGATGGCTTCCGCGGACAGGTCCGGCCGGAGCAGATCGGTGCCGGCACTGGCCGAATAGCCCTCGTTGAACAGCAGGTACAGCATCCCCAGTACCGCGGCCGTGCGTTCCGGCAGCAGCTCCGCGGGTGGCACCCGGTACGGGATGCCCGCGGTGCGGATCTTCCGTTTCACCCGGACCAGCCGCTGAGACATCGTCGCCTCGGTGACGAGGAACGCACGGGCGATCTCGGCGGTGGTGAGCCCGGCCAAGGTCCGCAGCGCGAGCGCGATCTGGCCTTCCATCGACAGTGCGGGGTGGCAACAGGTGAAGATCAGCCGGAGCCTGTCGTCGTGGACGCCGCTCTCGTCCCACTCCGGCTCGGCGGGAACGTCCAGCGCGGCCGCTTCCCGCAGTTTCGCCGCACCGACCGCCTCCCGCCGGATCCGGTCGGTGGCCTGGTTGCGGGCCGCCGTGGTCAGCCACGCGCCGGGTTTCGCCGGGACGCCGTCGCGGGGCCAGGTCCGCAACGCGAGTGCGAACGCCTCCTGGACGCATTCCTCGGCCAGATCCCAGTCTCCGGTGACCCGGATCAGGGTGGCGATCACCTGTCCCGACTCCTCGCGGAACGCCCGGGTGATCGCGGCGTCGAGTTCGGTCATCACCGGGGCAGACCCTCCAGGAGCGGGACGATCTTCTCCGGCGGCGGGTACGTGGTGACCTCGTCGCGCAGCCGCGCGGCCGCCTCCCGGTAGGACGGTTCCCTCAGCACCGTGGTCACAGCGTCGCGGATGTCTTCCGGTGTGGCTTCGAGGACGTCGAGGACGGTGCCGAGTCCGAGTTCGGTGACCCGGTCGCCGTTGTGGGGCTGATCGGCGCCCATCGGCAGCACCACCATCGGCAGCCCGTGGGCGATCGCACCCAGCAGACTGCCCGAACCGCCGTGGGTGAGCGCCGCGTCGCAGTACGGGAGGACGTCGTCCTGCGGCAGGTATCTCGTGAGGTGGATGTGCTCCGGCTGAGGGGCGAACTCGGCGGGGTCGATGAGGTTCCCGACGGTCACCACACAGGTCGCGTCGACCTCCCGCAGACCGGCCAGCGCCCGGGCGAACAGGTCACCGGATTCGGTGTTGAAGATCGTGCCGAGGGTGAAGTAGACCGTCTTGCGGCCCTCGACGTACCAGTCCGGCATCGGCCCACGACCGGGAACGGGATCGTGGAACGGCTGCGCGGTCGGCGGCAGCGGAAACCGTGGATCGCGGAAGCTCGCGGGGAACGGTGAGAGCACGAGATGGCGGTAGGCCATTGCGAGATCCCGCTGCGGGGGAAGCCCGTGGGCGGCGCGGACCTCGTTGAGCGCGTCGTCGACGAGTCCGGGACGGATGAGGACGCCCGCCGCGGTGACCAGGACGGTCGCGTGGGGGAGACCGAGTTTCTCGGCCGCGATCATCGCGCCGTGGTCGGCTTCGTCGCAGACCAGCAGATCCGGTGTCCAGTCTTCGCAGAGCGCCAAGACGTCCTTCGCGCGCAGGGGTGCCGTGCGACGGACGAACCCGTCACGAAGGTCGGCGTCCTCGCGGTCCCTGTCGACGGGCAGCAACGGCCGACGACGGCCGTCACTTCCGAGATTCGGCCCCGACGGGAACGCGGTGAATCCCGTCGCTTCGACGATCGGGACCATGAACGGCTCGCCGGTGAACCCGATCGTGTGGCCCGCGTCGGTGAGTGCGCGGGCGAGGGGGAGCAGCGGCCGGAAGTGACCGTTGCCGCCGGCGAAGGTGAGCAGGACACGCATGCGATCGACCCTATCGGCGGTCTTACCGGCGTTGCCTCGCTTTTCGCCCGGGCGGGCAGCGCTACCCTGCTGCGGTGATCGATACGGACGCCGACGAGGTCCGGCTGTGCGCGCTGGAAGGCTGCGAGAATCCCTTGCCCCCGCCCGCGGTGGACGCCGACGGGAAACGCAAGGGCGGCAGGCCCTCGGCCTACTGCAGCAAGACCCACGCCGACGCCGCGTCGCGTGCCCGGCGGGCGGCCGCCGTGGCGAGCGTGGCCGATCCGTTGCTGGAGGTCCGCCGGATCGCCGACGAGTTCACCCCGGCCGCGGCGTCGCTGGTGGAACTGCTGGACGCCATGCGCTCGCGATTCGACACCGCCGCCGAGGCCGCGCTGGGGCGGGTCACCGAAGCCGAAACCGACGCGGCCGCGGCCCGGCGCGAAGCCGAGGACGCGCAGCAGGCCGCGGCCAAGGCCGACACCGCCCGCGCGACCGCCCTGGCCGCGTCCCGCGACGACAAGATGGCCAAGGCCAAAGCGGAACGCACCGCCGAGCAGGCCTTGAAGGACGCCGAGGAGACCCGCCAGCGTTCGTGGGCCGAAGTCGCCGCGCACGAACGGGCCCGTGGCGCCGCGGAAGCCGCGACCGTGGCGGCCGAACGCGCCCGCGACGCGCTGGTCTCCGACCTCCGGACGCTGCGGGAGGACTTCGCCGCCGTCCGAGAGGAGAAGACCCGGTTGGCGGCGGAGCTGGGCGAGCGCGACACGGCACTCGCCCGTGCGGTCGCGGAGCTCGAAGCCCTGCTGGACCGGCTCGACGAGGCGAAGGCCAGGGCGACGGTGTCCGAAAAGGACTGTGCCGCCGCGCGGGAGGAATCGGCCGGGCTCCGGGGCGAGCTCGACCGCGTCCGAGCCGAACTCGCACAGGAGCACACTGCCAGAAGTCTCGCCGAAGCCCGGGCGACGGCGCTGTCCGAAGAACTGGAGCGCGCGCAGGCCCGTGCCGTCGCGGATCAGGCGCGGTACGACGACGTCGTCCGGCAACTGGCCGAGCTCGCCCGTCCTCCGGTCGTCGAAGAATCGCCCAAAACGCCTGTGGAGGCCCCGGAGCTCAAGTAGAGTCCAGCGGCTGTGAGCGGGTACGAGGTCGAGATCGGTCAGCTGCGGAGCGCGGCCAAGGCGGCGGGGTCCGCCGCGGACCAGGCCAGGGCCGTGGAACCGGGCAGTGGCCTGGAAGCGATAGCGACGGCCCTGCCGGGCGGTGAGGCCGCGAAGAACGCGCCCACGCTGGCGTCGACGTTCACCGAGCGCGGGAAAGGGTGGGCCGGCGAGATCGACGGCTGGAGCGACTCGATCACGAAGGCCGCGAACACCTACTCCGAAAACGAGAACTCCGCGAAGGAGGCTTTCGGAGGATGACGATCGGCTACGACGACGTCCGCAAATGGGACGCCGAAGCACTCGACACGGCGGCCACCAACCTGGCCGGCCGGCGGGACAAGCTCATCGGATTGCAGGACGAACTCGACGACGCCCGGAAACTGCCCGACTGGCGCGGCCCGGCCGGTGAGAGCGCGCGCGGTTCGCTGGGCGACACGCGGAACAAGGCCGAGGTCCTGGTCGCGGAACTGTCCGCCGTCGAAACCGCCCTGCAGAACGCGTCGGACGAGGTGACCGCCCTCAAGAGCAGGGTCGCCAACAACGACTCCCTCGCCCACACCTACCAGTTCCGCATCGCCGCCGACGGGGCGCTCGTGGATGACAAGCCCGCCGACCCGCCCCCGAAGTCGCGGTTCGAGGCCGAAGAGTACGCCGAGTCCCGGCGGCACCGCGAAACCATCAAGAAGCAGCTGGAGCAGGAAACCAAGGCGATCCTCACGGCGGCGAACAACATCGACGCCGCCCTCGCCCGCGTGATGCAGCTCGCGCAGGACGGCAAGGTCAGCGACGACGGAGCGACCACCCTCGCGGGAGCCAAGAAGAGCGGGGAGATCGACGCCAAGGTGATCGAGATGGAGCAGTCCCTGCGCGAGGCAGGACTGCTGTCCGGGCCACCCGCGTCCGGGCACTACCGGCAGTGGCTCGAGAACGCCGTACGCCGGGGCGTATCGATCGACACCATCAAGAAGATCGCCGACGAACACGACATCACACCCGAGGACTTCAAGGTCCTCGACGGTATGGAAGAGATCCGCGAGGACGAGGACGGCGACGGGACGTTCAAGTCGTACTTCCTGATGCCGACCGACATCAGCGGGGACGACGCCGCCAAGGCGGTCCGGATGACCTACATCATGAACGCGGGCACCGACTACGGGACCGAAGGCGAGAAGACCGACTTCGCGCCGACGCCGTACGGATCCGAGGAGCTGCGGCGGATCACCGAGCGGCAACGGGAGAACTCCTGGAGCTACGACGACGACGTCGGCTTCGTGCACGGCAACGGCGGGCGGCTGGTGACCACCCCGAACGGCATGATGATGGGCCTCGGCGGGAACCTCATCCAGGACCAGTTCAGCCAGCAGGGCGGCACCGCCTGGGGCGACACGTTCATGCTGAACATCGACGACGCGAAGGATCCGGCGCAGCAACTACGAGAGGTCGCGAAGTCGGGGCACGCCTGGTACGAGGACGACGACGGCGCGTCCCAGGGTTCGCTCGACTTGGACCGGTTGCTGCACCACGAGGAGCGCCACTCCCAGCAATGGGCGCGCGAAGGCTATGCCGGCTTCCTCGCTTCCTACGCGTGGGAGCAGATCACCGGCGGCAACGAAACCGAGGAAGACGCGGGACTCACCGATGGCGGATATCACTAGGCGGGCCTGCGCCGTCTTGCTCGTTGTGGCGGTGACCGCGGCGTGCGACACCAAGGCGCAGTTCGCGCCGTCGCTGCCACCGGAGGCCGGGTTCCGCGTGGACGACGGCGTCCTGAAACTGTGGACCGGCACTCCGTGCGAGGGCGTCACCGGCCTGCGGCTGACGTTCGACTCCGGCACCCAGGCGAGCACCGAGCAGGTGTGGGCCGCGCCCGAGCCGGGGGTGCGGGTCGAGCGCCTGGACCTGCTCGGGGTGTCCTTTCCGGACACCGAGAGCCCGCTCCAGGTGCGGACACCGCTGCCCGCCGGGTACGACTGGACCAAGGCGGGTTCGATCAGCGTCGCCGTCGACGGCCCGAAAGCGAACGGCGCCAAGGCCGACGTCGCCCAGGTGCTGCGGGAATCGGCCCAGCATCCGGCCGGGACCTACCTGTTCGGCCGGAGCGGCTGGCTCGACGCGGCGGGCGTCGAGCGGGAGAACCGGAAGTCGTTCCTGACCGTCTGCACTCCCGACCCGAAGTGACCGATATGGAGAGCACATCGCGGACGGTGTTACGACGCGTCGTGCTCGGCGCGTTCGTCTGCGTCGCCGCGGTGATCGTGCTGCTTGTGGCCCGCGTGGTGCTCAGCGCGACCGGCTTGTCCTTCGACCCGCACGGCTACGGGATGTTCGGGGGGATCCTGTTCACGGCGGTCCTGACGCCGGTCGCGCTGGCGCTGTGGCTGGTCTACCGCTTACTGCGACGACGCGGCCAGTAACGCGCGAGGCGTGCGGTGGCGCCGCACTCGCGTGCTTGAAGGCGTAACTCGCGTGATCAGCGGCGTAACTCACGAGTGTCGCTTCCAGGCACGCGAGTTACGCGCCTGATCACGCGAGTTACGCCTTGACGCACGCCGCGCACCTGTGTTCCCAGTCCGGCAGGTACTCAAGACACGGTTGGCTCTAACCGTCCTAACACTCACGAGGCGTTCAGGAGGGCAGTTCGACCCCCGAAGCACCGGAGTCGCCGTTCACCAGCTGCTCGACGCCGTCCAGGATCCGCGCCAGCCCGAACCGGAAGGTGTGCAGCGGCGCGCTCGCCGCACCGTGCGTCTCCCCGGCGGCCTGCCCGATCCGCGCCGCGAGCGGGAACAGCCCGGCGTCGGCTTCGGGGATCTCCGCGAGCACTGGCGCGCTGGCCGTCCACCACTCCATGTCCGTCAGCCCGGATCGCCGCACGAGACTCGCCGATTCGACCGAGCCGCGTGCGATGCCCTGGACGAAGCCGTTGACCATGGCGACCACGGCGTCCATTTCCAGGTCGGTGAGGCCGATCGCGTCGACGGCCTTCAGTTCGCGTTCGTGTTTGGCGAAGGTGTGCGGGCCGAGGGGGAGGCGGCCGGTGGTGAGCTGGAGCATCCACGGATGCCGGTGGTACATCTCCCACGCGTCCTCGGCGAGCGTCGTCATCGTGACCCGCCAGTCGTGGCTCTCCGGCGGATCGGTCAGTTCGCCGTGGACGCGGTCGATCATCAGGTCGAGCAGTTCGGCGCGGCCGGGGATGTAGGTGTAGATCGTCATGGGGGAAACGCCGAGCTTCTCCGCGCCCCGGCGCACCGACAGCGCGGTGATGCCCTCGGTGTCGGCGAGCTCGATCGAGGCGGTGACGATCTCCTCGACGGTGAGCTTCGGTTTGGGGCCGCGACGAGGTTTCTCGCGTACGCCCCAGAGCAGTTCGATGGTCCGCCGTGGATCGCCCGTGCCGGTGTGGTCCGCGTCCGTCATCACGTTCTCTCTACAGTGTACAGAGTTGTGTTATCCTGAACTGTACACCGTACAGAGATTGGGGTTGAGTGGCGTCTCACGACGGTTTCGGCAGTGTCGTTTTCGAACCGAACAATCCTCCTCGGACCAGCGGATTCGTCTTCTGGAACGCGGACGGGAACACGCCGGGGACCGGGGAGGTGACAGTCGCCCTGCCCGAGGTCGTCACGGTGCCGTGCGTACGGCTTCCAATGGCCGAGGCGCTCCCCGCACTCCTGCGGCTTCGTGAGAGCGACGATCCCTCCGCGCGGTTCTGGAGCACCGCGGCCGCGGCGGCGTTGAAGCTCGCCGAGGCGGGAAGGCTGCTGCCCGGGCTCACGGAGTCCGATGTGGACGCGTGGCGCGCGGGCCCGCTGGAACCCGCCGACGCCGCTTGGCTACGCGAGTTGTCCGAGGCGATGCCGGCCAGGGCGAGGGCGATCCCGGATGAGGGAAACCTGCTCCCCGCGCGGTATCCATTGCTGCGCGCGTTCCTCGATGCGGTGGCCGACACCCTTCCCCGCACGCCCGCGGCCGCGCAGGCGGCGGGCGTCAAGGCCTTCGCCGCCGCGTCCGCTCATCGTGTCCCGCAGTTGCGTGACTGGGCGGCCGAGGTCGCTGCCGGGCTGGACTCCGGGGTCCGGGTCTCGGTGCGGATCGAGGCACCGGACGACGACTTCACGAGCGGCCGGTTCAGCGGGGTCGTCCAGGTGCACAGTCTCGCCGACCCCGGCGTCCTGATCGACGCCGCCGCGCTCTGGGCAGGCGACGACCGGTTCGGCCCGCGAGCGCGGATCGACGTCATGCTGGCCCTGCGCCGCGCGGCGCACCTGTGGCCACCGCTGGAACCCCTGCTCGGCGCCGCGGTGCCCGACGAGGTCGGGCTCGGCGACGCCGACATCACCGAACTGCTCACCACCGCCGCGCCCCTGCTGGCCACGGCGGGCATCGACGTGCACTGGCCCGCCGATCTCGCCCGTGACCTGAGTGCGAAGGCCGTCGTCGGCGGCGGTGACGCGCCGCCCGCCGACCTTCCGTCGTTCTTCGCCGGCGGCACCCTGCTGCAGTTCGACTGGCAGCTCGCGCTCGGCGGCGCACCGCTCACCGCGGCCGAGATGGACGCGTTGGCCGAGGCGCACCGCCCCGTCGTTCGGTTGCGTGATCAGTGGGTCCTCGTCGACCCGGCGCTGGCGGCGAAGGCGCGGGATCGCGCGCTGAAGCCGCTCACGCCGATCGACGCGCTCGGCGCCGCCTTGAGCGGGACGGCCGAGGTCGACGGCGAACGCGTCGACGTCCTCACCGACGGCTGGCTCGCCGCGTTGCGGGAACGATTGCTCGCGCCACCGGAGCCGCAGGCGCCCCCGCGCGGACTGGCCGCGACCCTGCGCGACTACCAGATGCGCGGCCTGCAGTGGCTCACCGCCATGACGTCCATCGGGCTCGGCGGCTGCCTGGCCGACGACATGGGTCTCGGCAAGACGATCACGCTGATCTCGCTGCATCTGCATCGCGCCGACGGGCCCACGCTAGTCGTCTGCCCGGCATCGTTGCTGGGGAACTGGGAACGGGAGATCACCAAGTTCGCCCCCGGTGTCCCGGTGCGCCGGTTCCACGGCACCGAACGCTCGCTCGACGACCTCGGCGGCGGCTTCGTGCTCACGACGTACGGCACCCTGCGCGTCGATCCGGAACCGCTGGGCGCCGTCCATTGGGGACTGCTGGTCGCCGACGAGGCGCAGCACGTCAAGAACCACCGCTCCGGGACGGCGAAGGCGTTGCGGACGCTGACGTCGTCTGCGCGGGTGGCGCTGACGGGCACCCCGGTGGAGAACAACCTCGCCGAGCTGTGGGCGATCCTGGACTGGACGACGCCGGGACTGCTCGGGACCATGGCCGACTTCCGCCGGGTGTGGGCGAAACCGGTCGAGTCCGGGAAAGATCCGGAGACCGCGGAGAGCCTCTCTCGACTGGTCCGGCCGTTCCTGTTGCGCCGCCGCAAATCCGATCCGGGGATCGCGCCGGAGCTGCCGCCCAAGACCGAGACCGACCGGCCGGTGACACTCACCGCCGAGCAGGCGGCCCTGTACGAGGCGACGGTGCGCGAGCTGATGGCCGAGATCGCTGGGAGCGAGGGCATCGCGCGCCGCGGCCGGATCGTCAAGCTGCTCACCGGGCTCAAGCAGATCTGCAACCATCCCGCGCAGTACCTCAAGGAGCCGCCGGAGGCGGTGCTGGACGGGCGGTCGGGCAAACTCGAACTGCTCGACGAGCTCCTGGGCACCATCCTCGCCGAGGACGGGTCGGTGCTGGTGTTCACCCAGTACGTCGCCATGGCACGGCTCCTGGAACGCCATCTCGCGCAGCGCGGGATCGGCACGCAGCTGTTGCACGGCGGCACCCCGGTGCCCAAACGCGAGGAGCTCGTGCGCCGGTTCCAGGCCGGTGAGGTGCCGGTGTTCCTGTTGTCGCTCAAGGCGGCGGGGACCGGGCTCAACCTGACCCGCGCCGATCACGTCGTGCACTACGACCGCTGGTGGAACCCCGCGGTGGAGGACCAGGCGACCGACCGCGCGTACCGGATCGGGCAGACCAGGCCGGTGCAGGTGCACCGGCTCATCGCCGAGGGCACGGTCGAGGACCGCATCGCGGCGATGCTGCGGGAGAAGCGCGCGCTCGCCGACGCGGTACTCGCCGGCGGCGAGGCCGCGCTGACCGAACTGACCGACGCCGAGCTGGCCGACCTGGTCGAGTTGAGGAGCCGCCGATGAGCACGCCAGACGACCGCGTTCGCGGTTTCCCCGCCTTCGGCGCCCAAGGCGGACGTGGCCAATTCGCCCGCTTGTGGTGGGGCCGCGCGTGGATCAGCGCGATGGAGGACACCGCGCTCGACCTCCAACAGCTCAAACAGGGCCGCAAGTACGCCGCGGCGGGCCGGGTCGGTCCGATCACTGTCAGCCCCGGGCGGATCGCCGCCGTGGTCGACGACCAGGAGGGCCAGTACCGCACGGAGGTCCGGCTCGCGGAGCTGACCGCCGACGAATGGGACCGGTTCCTCGACCGGGTCGCCTCGAGTGCCGGGCATCTCGCCGCGTTGCTGGACCGGGACATGCCGCACGACCTCGTCGAGGCCGCCGACGACGCCGGGGTGCATCTGCTGCCCGGGATCGGTGACCTCGACCCGGACTGCGACTGCCCCGGCTGGGAGCTGCCGTGCCGTCACGCCGCGGCGCTGTCGTTCCAGGCCTCGTGGCTGCTCGACGCGGATCCCTTCGTGCTGTTGCTGATGCGCGGCAAGGGGGAGCGGGAACTACTCGACGAATTGCAGCGGCGCAACGCCCCGCGGTTCGTGCGCACGGGGGACGACGGCATCGACGCCGAGCGCGCGTACGCCGACGAGCCGGGTCCGTTGCCGGATCTCGACGGGTTCGCGCCCACCGGGGGCCCGACCGTGCCGGGCGCGCCCGATATCCCGGCCGAGACCTTCGCCCTGCTGATCGCCAACGCGAGCCAGACGGCCGGTGCGCTGCTCGCGTCGCAGCCGAAGCTCACCCGTAAGCAGGACGCCGTCCGTCTGGCCGCCACTCGTCCGGAGGTCGCCGACAGGCTGCGCCCGGCGGAGAGTGGTGAGGACTTCGACCGCGCGGTGCTCGCCTGGCGGAACGGTGGCCGCACTGGTCTCGAGGTCCTGGAGACCACGTGGACCCCGCCGCCACAGGCGATGGGGCGGGCTCGGGCCGCCTTCGCCGAGGTCGTGGACGACCCCGGCGAGGGGCTGGACGTCGAACGGAACCACTGCACCGTCCACGGAACCGGCGTGCAGGTGCGGCTGGGCAAGGACGGGCTCTGGTACCCGTACCGCGATCAGTGGCCCGCCGGTCCGCCCGAAGCCGATCCCGGTGCGTTGTTCGCCGCGTTGCTCGGCTGATCCCACTGCAGTCCTCGCCGCAGCTGATCCAGGTGCGGCGAGGACAGGTGGAGGATCCGATACCGGACTTCGTCCGTTTCAGGCGCTTGACCGGTCCACAGGGTGTAGCGGACGACCTGCCACGTCCGCGGATCGACGGCCAGCGCGCCCGAATGCGCGCCGTCCCGCCGCAGGTGCTCGCGCAGCCCGTCGAGGGCCTCGCCGAGGAAGGCGACCGGGTCGGTCTCGTCGGGGATCCGCACGACGTGCTTTCCCGCCGCGACCGGCGCCGAGCCGAACGTGGGTCCCTCCTCGAATCCGAGCACGGTCCAGTGCTGCACGGCGGGACGCCCGAAGGATTCGACGATGCCGCTGAACGGGCCGCCGAACAGGAAGGCGTTCATCCCGGCCTCGTCGTGCCACAGGTAGAAGGGCGAGTACTGGTTCAGCGTCGAGCCGTCGACGCCGCGCTCGCGGATCCCGTAGACCTTCAGCCCCAGGCCGCCGAAGTCGTCGAGCAGATGCCCGCGCGTGGCGACGCGCTCGCGGATGACGCCCATGTCGTAGTCGGCGGGGAGGGTGATCTCGTACTGCATCGCATGCATGCCGTACATACTAGTAGGTACAGGGATCGCGGCCGGCCAAATCGGTAGGCAGCGCAGTCACGCGTGTCCGTCGGATCACGCGAAACCGCCGGTTCGTACCTGTGCCCTTGCTCGCCCGAAGTACATGAAGGACCCCTTCCTGTACCTAGGCGCAACGAAGGGGTCCTTCATGTACTTCGGGAAGGTGTGAAGGTCGAGTTTCCTCGGCTGAGCCGAGGGAAGGGGGCCTTAACGCGTAGCTGTTGTGACTGCTGATGCACATGGGGAGTCGAGTCCCTCAATCCGCTGGTGGTATTACGTCGCGGCGTCGATGCCTACTCCGACAACCGTCTGCGCGAGGTGTGGAACTACCGCGCCTTCGCGACGTGGTTCACCGGCACCGTCCACGACGGCGGTGATCCGACATGAGGTGGCGTGCGCCGACGCGAACCGGCTGCTGAGCGGCTATTTCCGGTTGAGCCGGACGATCCCCTCGTCGCCTTGCACCGTGACGACGGCGATCACCTGCCGGTTGATCTGGTGGACCATTCCCGGCGGACCCGACACGGCCCCGCCCATCCCGCCGGAAGCCGGAGCGAGACCCACCTTCCCGGCCTGCACCGTGACCGCGAGCGGGCCGGCGCCGCCGTCGTTGGGGACCTGGTCGCCGGTCCGGACCAGCACCTCGCACTCCCCATCGGCGCAGGCCTTCAGATTCCGTCCGTCCGCCGCGACGAACGGCGTTCCGGACGGGGCCGCCGCCTCCATCATCGGCCCGCTCCCCGCGGAAGGCGTCGAACTCGCCGCGGCGAAGAGCGGCGTCGGCTCGGCCGCCGCGCAACCGGCGGCGAACAGCGCCAAGGGGACCAGGGCCAGGCATCTTCGGCGATCGACCATGACCGAGGAACGTAGCCGAAGCGCGAGCCCTTGCATGCACCCGAATTCCGCAATCCTGCGGCTGTTCGCAGTGCTCGGCGGCGGTCCGACCGGGGGAACGGGCCGGACCGGTGCAGCACGTGGTCATGCGGGTACCGAGAGTCCGAAACGCTCGAAAAGCGACGGTGAAACCGCCGACTTGGGCAAGGACCCACAGAGCTACACGGCACTCGGAACTCGGCGGGCCGTGAAGGCCTCCTTCCCTACCTTCAGAGCAGGCAAGGGATCGGGCCGGTGGCGCGGCACCGTGTGGATTTCGGGTCATCTGACGTCAGCTGTCATCGTGGAATGCCGAGGCGCTCAGACCTCCGCACGGGCGATGATCGCCCGCGTGTCCACTCCGGACGGAAGCGTCCCGAACGCGACACCCCAGTCGCCGCCGAGCCGCGACGCGCAGAACGCGTCGGCCACCGCCGGCGTCCCGTGCCGCACCAGCAGTGAACCCTGGAGCACGAGCGCCATCGACTCGACCAGCCGTCGCGCCCGGTACTCGATGTCCGACAGATCCGACAGCTCCTTGCGCAGCCTGCCCACCGCGTCGTCCAGCCGCGTGTCGGCGCCGGACGCCTGCTCGACTTCCGTGAAATACGCCGCCACCGACTCCGGTTGCTTGGCCATCGCGCGCAGCGCGTCGAGCGCCGCGACGTTGCCCGAACCCTCCCAGATCGACATCAGCGGAGCCTCGCGATAGAGCCGCGGCATCCCCGACTCCTCGACGTACCCGTTGCCGCCCAGGCATTCCAGCGCCTCCACCGCGTGCGACGGGCCGCGCTTGCACACCCAGTACTTCGTCACCGCCAGGCCCAGCCGCCGGAACGCCTGCTCCTGCTCGTCGTCCGGCCGGTCGGTCGCCGACGCGAGCCGCATCCCGACCGTCGTGGCCGCCTCGGATTCCACGACGAGATCGGCCAGCACGTTGCCCATCAGCGGCTGATCCACCAGATTCGCCCCGAAGGCCCGACGATGCCGCGCGTGGTGGACCGCCCGCACGGCGCCGTACCGCATGCCCGACGCGCTCCCGACCGCGCAGTCCAGCCGGGTGTTGTTCACCATCTCGATGATGGTGCGCACCCCGCGGCCTTCCTCGCCGATCAGCCAGCCGATCGCGTCGTCGTACTCGATCTCCGACGACGCGTTGGACCGGTTGCCCAGCTTGTCCTTCAGCCGCTGCAACCGGATCCCGTTGCGGGTGCCGTCCGGCAGGACCCGGGGGAGCAGGAAACACGACAGCCCGCCGGGCGCCTGGGCCAACGTCAGGAACATGTCCGACATCGGCGCCGAGGTGAACCACTTGTGCCCGACGATCACGTAGCTGCCGTCCCCGAGCGGACGCGCCGTGGTCGTGTTCGCCCGGACGTCGGAACCGCCCTGCTTCTCCGTCATCGACATGCCGGCGATGAGCCCGCGCTTCGAACTCGGCTCACGCAACCCGAAGTCGTACTCCGTCGCCGCCAGCAGCGGCTCGTACCGCGCGGACAGCTCCGGATTGAACCGCAACGCCGGAACCGCCGCGTACGTCATCGAAATCGGGCACGTGTGTCCCGCGTCGACCTGACCCCAGACGTACATCTTCGCCGCCCGTGCCGCGTGCGCGCCCGGCCGGGAATCCCGCCATGGTGCCGCGTGCAGCCCATAAGACACCGCGACGTCCATGAGATCGTGCCAGTGCGGGTGGAACTCGACCTCGTCGATCCGGTTCCCGACCCGGTCGTGCGTCCGCAGCACCGGCTCGTTCTCGTTGACCAGCCTGCCCCACTCCTGAACGTGCTCGCTCCCGGCGAGCCTGCCGAGGGCGTGCACCTCGGCCACCGCCCAACCGGCGCCCGCCCGTTCCAGCCCCTCCAGCAAGGCCGGATCGGCGGCGGCGTCGTAGTCCGCCAACGGCGGGACCTGATTGGTGACCTCATGAGTGACCGGCATCGGAACCTCCCAAGGAACGCAGGACGAAAGTGCGCAGCCCGGACACCTCGTCCGCACTGCCGGTGGTCAACGGGCCGATCAGCACCTCGGCGGCCGCGCCGACGAGCGCCGCCGCCGTGACGTCCGCGTCCTGGGCGGGCAGCACCCCGGACCGGACACCGTCGGCCACGAGCTGGGCCACGACGTCACGGAAGGCACGCCGGAAAACCAGCCGCTCGGCCTCGATCGGCGCGTCGACGGGCTCGGCCAGCAGCGCGTACGCCATCCGCGGCGTCTTCAGCGCCCGGCTGGCGAAGGTGTCGAAGATCGCCACGATCCGCTCGGCCGGCGAACCGGGCCGCTCCGACACCTCGCGCACCGCTTCGACCTCACGCGTGACGACCTTGCGGAACAACTCCACGACCAGGGCGGCCTTGGTGGGGTAGTGGCGGTACACGCTCCCGACCGCCACTCCGGCCCGCTCGGCGACCGCCGACACCGAGCACCCCGCGTATCCGCGCTCGGCCAATTGCTCCATGGCGGCGGCGAGGACGGCGTCGCGCTGGGCGTCCAGACGCTCCTGGACCTTCGGTGTACGGCGATACGGCACCCAAGAAGTGAAGCACTGATTCACACCTTCAGTCAACGCACCCTGGCGAGCTCCTCCACCGCCTTGGCGATGCCCTTCTTGTCGTAGGCACTCGTCGGCATGGTCGCCGCATGGGCGTGCCGGACCACTCCGTCCCGGTCGATCAGCACACTGCCCGACTGCTGCAGCATCTTCTTCGTCAATCCGAACGCCTCATGTGGCGTGCCGTCCCGGCCAGAGACCACCCGAAGCGACAACCCGCGCTTCGCCCTCCACGCCTTGGCCTCCGCCCGGCCCTCGGGAACCGCCACCAGCACCCGCACACCCGCGGCCGCCAGCTCCCCGGACCGCGCCGCGAGGTCCTTCACATGGCCGGTGCACACAGGACACGTGGTCGAGCGCATGAAGTAGATCAGCACGCTCGCCGTACCGCGGAACTCCGAAAGCCGCACGACCTGCCCTGTCGTGTCCTCCAGCGCGACGTCAGGGACCGTGGAACCGATTTCGAGCATGAAAACTCCTCAACGGAAGGTCAGGAAGCGGGGTTGTCGAGAAGTGCACGGACCGTCGCCCGCGCGCGATGTAGCCGGGACTTCATCGCGGCCGTGCTCAAACCGAGCGCGTCCGCGACCACCCGGCCCGAATGGCCCTGGATGTCACGCATGATCAAGACGCGACGCTGGTCCGCCGGCAACTCGGCGATCGCCGCCGCCACCCGCTGCGCCTCCAGCCGATCCAACGCGTCCTCCTCGGCCGAGACCATCGCGACGGACTCCGCCGGCGCCCCGCCACGCCACGCCCGGCGGGCCCGCCGAAGGCATTCGTTGCGCACGATCCGGAACATCCACGACGCGAGCGCACCCGTGGCCCGCAAGGTGCCGATCTTCCGGTACAGGATGATCAGCGCCTCCTGCGCCGAATCCTCCGCGTCCTCCGGAGAAGCACACAGCGACCGCGCGAACCGCTGAACATGCGGATGGGAACCCGAGACCAGGGCGGCGATGGCGGACGCGTCCCCGCCCTGCGCCGCCACGATCAACGACTCCCTCGGCCACTCGGCCTCCACGACAACCTCCTCCTGCGCCGGGCTTGTCCCGGCCCCTACAAGAGCCACGACACCCGCGAAAGGATTCAGCGGCCTTCACGTGACCCCGCTCACCCCAGCGGGCGCACCACGAACCCCACGTCACCCGATGGCATGATCGCCGCTATGACATGGACCGCCCCCGAGGTCACCCGGCCGTCCGGCGACACCGCCGCCGACGAACGGACCCTCCTGCCCTCCCTGCTGGCCTGGCACCGCAGTACCTTCCTCCACAAACTCGCCGGCCTCACCGGAGAACAACTCGCCACGGCGTCGGTCCCGCCGTCGAACATGACCCTCCTCGGCCTCATCCGGCACCTCGCCAAGGTCGAACGCTTCTGGTTCCGCCTGCGCTACGCCGCACAGGACATCGAACCCCTCTACGACCCCGCCCTCGGCAAGGACCACGACTTCGAAGTCCTCGACGCCGCCAAGGCCGAAGAGGCGTACGACATCCTCCTCGAAGAGATCCGCCTCGCCGGCGAAGCCGCCGCCGAAGGATCCCTCGACGACACCTTCGACCTCGGCGGGAACCCGTTCTCGCTGCGCATGCTGTACCTCCACATGATCGGCGAATACGCCCGCCACAACGGCCACGCCGACCTCATCCGCGAACGCGTCGACGGCCGCACGGGAGCCTGACCATGAACTACGGATTCGTCGGCGCGGGCGAGATCACCGCCGCCATCGTCGAGGGCCTCAGCAAGGACATCACCGACCCGCCCTCGATCTTCCTCTCACCCCGCAGCCGCAGCGTCGGCCAAGAACTCTCGGCACGCTTCGCCAACGTCGAAGTCCGCGACAGCAACCAAGCGGTCGTCGACAGCGCCACGACGATCATCCTCGCCGTCCGCCCGCCGATCGCCGAAGAAGTCCTCCGCGACCTCACCTTCCGGCCCGACCACGTCCTGATCAGCGCCCTCGCCGGCGTCCCCCTCGACAACCTGCGCGACTGGGCCGCCCCCGCCCGCGAAGTCGTCCGGAGCATCCCGCTGCCCCCGGCCGCCCGCCGCCAAAGCCTCACCGCGATGTACCCAGACAACCCCGAAGCCCGCGCCCTCTTCGACAGCATCGGCGGCAGCGTCGTCCCCGCCGCGGAGAAGGACCTCGACGTCTTCAGCGGCGCCACGGCCACCTTCGCCGCCCACCTCGACTACCTCGGCACCATCGCCGCCTGGATGACCGACCAAGGCATCGAAGACACCACGGCGACCACCTTCACCCGGCACATCTTCGGCCAGCTCGGACACGCCCTCGTCCAGCAGGGCGGCTCCCTCGAAACCCTCACCGGCAAGCACATGACCCCCGGTGGACTCAACGAACAATTCCTCACCGACCTGCGCACCAACGGCGTCCCCGACACCGTCCGCCAGGCCCTCGACGGAATCCTCACCAGACTGCGAGACCAGTGACCGTCATCGACAGGCTCCGGGCCGCCGGATGCGTCTTCGCCGAAGACGAAGCCCGCCTCATCACCGCCGAAGCCCGCACACCCGGCGAACTCGACACCATGATCCAGCGCCGCGTCGACGGCGAACCACTCGAAGTCATCCTCGGCTGGGCCGAATTCCACGGACTCCGCATCACCGTCGAACCCGGCGTCTTCGTGCCACGGCAACGCTCCGAACTCCTCGTCCGCCACGCCACCACCCTCGCCGGACCAGGAGCCGTCGTCCTCGACCTCTGCTGCGGCACCGGAGCGCTCGGCGCGGCCATCGCCGCCGAACTCGGCGACATCCGGCTCTACGCGGCCGACATCGAGCCCGCCGCCGTCCGCTGCGCCCGCCTCAACGTCGCCCAAGCCGGGGGAGAGGTCTTCGAGGGCGACCTCTACACACCGCTTCCCGCGACGCTACGAGGCCACGTCGACATCCTGGTCGTCAACGCCCCGTACGTCCCGACCGACGCCATCGCGATGATGCCGCCCGAAGCGCGCGACCACGAACCCCGCGTCGCCCTCGACGGCGGGCACGACGGTGTCGACGTCCACCGCCGCGTCGCCGCCGAGGCCGCACAATGGCTCGCACCGGGCGGGCACCTGCTGATCGAAACCGGCGAAAGCCAGGCCGCCTGGACCGCGGAAGCCATGGCACACAACGGATTGACCCCCGAAGTGATCACCGACGACGAGCTGTACGCGACGATTGTTGTCGGTGCCCGGGTCTAGGGTCGCCGCCGTGACCGACTACCTCCAAACGACCCGCACCGCCTACGACACGGTCGCGGCCGACTACGCTGAACTCCTCCGCGACCACCTCGCCGGATCCACCTGGGACCGCGCCGTGCTCGGCGCGTACACCGAGCTCGTCCAGGCCGCCGGCGGCGGCCGCGTCGCCGAAATCGGCTGTGGCCCCGGCCGCATCACCGAACACCTCCACCGGCTGGGGCTCGACATCCACGGCGTCGACCTCTCGCCGGAAATGGTCGCCGTCGCCCGCAAGTGGTATCCCCACCTGGACTTCCACGTCGGGGAGATGCCCGGATTGTCCATTGAGGACGGTGCCTTGGCCGGCGTCGTCGCCTGGTACTCGATCATCCACACGCCACGCGAGCGGCTACCGGAGATCTTCGCCGACTTCCACCGGATCATGGCCCCGGGCGGCCACCTGCTCGTGGCCTTCCAGGTCGGCGACGAAGTACGCCACATCGAGCACGCGTACGGGCACGACATCTCCTGCGACGCCTACCGCCTGTCGCCCGAGAAGATCACCGAGCAGCTGGGGGAGGCGAAGTTCAGCGTGGTCTCCACCCTCGTCCGCGAACCGTCCGAGGAGTTCGAAAGCACGCAACAGGCCTACCTGATCGCCCGCAAGCAGTAGCTCAAGGACGCCGGGCCTCGACGAGCCAGGCCGCCGAGCCGTAGAAAACGCCTCGGTCGGTCTGGTGCTCGGCGAGGTCAGCCCGCAAGGCGGCCACGGCCGCGGTACGCGTGGCCTCGTCCAGGTCGCTCAACCGGCCGCCATGCTGCTCGACGATGAAGTCGGCCGCGTCGTCCACGTCCCGGCCGAAGTACATCGGCTTGTCCACCGCGGTGCACCGGACGTCGGAGTACCCGGCCGAGACCAGCAACCCTTCGGTCTCGGCCGGGTCGCTCAGCGCGAGATCCGACGACGGCACCGCACGACCGGCCGCGAAGATCGTCCGGAACGTGGTGATCCACTCGTTGAGCCGCAACGGTCGCCACGTCAGCAGCACCAGACGCCCACCAGGCCGGGTCGCCCTGGCCAGGTTGGCGAACGCCGCCAGGGGAGTACCGAAGAACATCGAGCCGTGCCTGCTGATCACCACATCGAACCGCGCCTCGCCGAACGGATGGATCTGCGCATCCACCTGTTCGAAAGAGGCATTGCGAACGCGTTCCTCCTCCGCGAGCCGACGAGCGAGAGCGAGCATCTCCCCGGAGAGGTCCACCCCGAGCGCGGAACCGCCGCTGGCGAACCGCGCCGCGTCCCGCGTCGTCTGACCCGCACCGCAACCGACATCGAGGACGTCGTCCGCCGGCCGGATGCACGCCGCGTCGAAGAACGTGTCGCGATAAGCGGCGACACCGTCGTCGAAACGCTGCGCGCGCTTCGCCCACAGAGCGCCGTCATCACCGTCCCACGCCTGCAACATCCGCTCGTTGGACGGATCGACACGCATTTCGGCAACCCCCAGGTTCGTCTCCGGAGGACGACCCTAGCGCGAACCCCTCAGCGGAACGCGGCGACATTCCTCGCTGCCCAATCGGCGAACGATCGCGGTGCACGGCCCAGAACCCGGTGCACATCCGGGCTCACCCGCAGTTCCGCCGGCGTCGGGGAGCTGAGGATGTCCAACGTGTCGTCCGCGAGCTCCGCCGGCATGCTCAGCGCCATACCCGCCTTCGCCTCGGCGCGGGTGAGTTCCCGAAAGTGCACCGGCGTACCCAGCGCGGCGGCGAGCACCTCGGCCTGCTCGCGCGGCGAGATCACCTCCGGACCGGTCAGCTCGTAGACCTCACCGAGGTGCCGCTCGTCCAGAAGACATGCGGCCGCGACCTCCGCGATATCCGCCGGATCGACGATCGGCACCCCGGTGTCACCGAACGGCGCCGCGACCACCTGCCGCGAACGGACCGACTCCGCCCACCACAAGGCATTCGAGGCGAAACCACCCGGCCGCAGGACGGCCCAGTCCAAACCGGACTCCCGCACCACGTCCTCCAACGCGCGCATCGCGATCCGCGTCGTACCGAACGGTCGCGTCGCCACACCCAGCGAGGACAGCAGCACGATCCGCCGAACCCCGGCGGCCGCCGCCCGGCCGACGATGTCCGCAGGGTTCGCCCCGACGGCATGCAGATCGCCGGAAAGCAACAGGAACAACGCCTTCGCTCCGGCCAACGCCTGGTCGAGCCCGGCAGGCTCGGCCAGATCGGCCACCACATGCCTGCCACCGGCCGGTGCCGCCGCAGCGTGCCGCGACACCGCCGTCACCTGTTCGCCCGCCTCGGCCAGTACCTGGGTCAACGGCCTGCCGATGTTCCCGGTCGCTCCGGTCACCACGATCATGAACAGCTCCTTCGTTCGATCTCGACGTGGCGACGCTAAGGAGTGCGGCTTACTTTTCGTAAGTACATACCCGGAGGTAAGCTCCTCCCATGGCAGGAGGCGCGCAGTTCAAACCGGCCGACACGGAGCCGCGGTATGAGGTGCTTCACACCGACTGCGCCGCCAGCGACGTGGTCGGCCACGTCACCAGCCGATGGGGGATCTGGGTGCTGATCTCCTTGCAGCGCAACGATCTCCGCTTTTACGAGCTACGCGAGAGCATCCAGGGGATCAGCGAGAAGATGCTCGCCCAGTCCCTGCGCGCTCTCGTCCAGGACGGCCTGATCTGGCGCCAGGTCGAACCCACGACGCCACCACAGGTCACCTACGGTCTGACGGAGTTCGGCCGGGACGTGAGCGAGCCACTGGTGGAACTGTTCGACCGGATCACCCGGCGCCTGGTCCCTCCCGACGGGAAGTAGCGTTGATGTTGACCATCCAGGTGATCCCGAACCTGTCCACGAGCGCGCCGGCCTCGTCACCCCACACCTGCTTCTCCAGAGGCATGGTCACGGTCCCGCCGACGGACAACTTCTCGAACTGACCGCGAAGCTCGCCGTCACCACCGAGGTAGACCGCGACGTTGTTGCCAGGGGAGTGAGGCACGTCCTCGATCTGGCCATCGACGTCACACGCCATCAACGTGTACCCGTGCGGAGTGACGAGCTCGGCGTGCATGACCTTGTCGGCGTCAGGGGAGTCCGGTGAACCGAAGTCCGCGATGGTGCCGATCTCCAGCTTGCCGCCGAGGACCCGGTGGTAGAACTCCATCGCCTGCCGTGCGTTCCCGTTGTACCTGATGTACGGATTGAGTCGAGACCCCATCTGAATTCGCTTTCCCCTTCGTATCGGTGGATCGCGAGCATTCCACCGAATACACGACATCCTGTGTCGGGTATTCGCGACAGGAATCAGCCCCAATAGGCCAGCCAAGCATCCAGCGCCGGCCCGGCCGGGTTCAGCCGACGAGCCCGGGCCACGTTGTCCTCGTCGTCAGGAACGACCTCGACCAGAACCAGCACGTTCGCGCGAGCCTCACCGACACCGAACAGCCCTTCGTCGGCCAGCCGGCGCAGCGCGGTCTCCATCGCGCGCAGCCGAAGCTCGAACTCCGCCTCGGACGCGTCGTCGTCGGCGATGTCGAACACCTCCGGCCGAGCGGCGAACATCTCGCGGACCGGCTTCAGGTGTTCCTCGCCCACGATCGAAAACGGGGAATCGGCGTAGGAGTAACGGACGTCGTCGGCGTCCGGCCGCTGAGCGAGCGCCTCGTGCGACCATGCCGACAACGCCGGGCCGAACGCCTCACCGGGCGTGGTGAGCGTGACGTAGTAGAACGTGTGGCCAGGGTTGTCGCGGAACAGGTCGGTGACAGCCGCCCGAGCGGCCGTGGTCAACGCGTCGGCCAATTCAGCCTCGGTAGGAATCACCAGGGGATCGAACCACACCAGGCCGCGCGCCCGTGGTCAGATCAGCCACTGGCCGGAGCGCATCAGGGTCCGGCCGCGGAGCTCGTCGAACGAGCGCCATGCCTGCAACCGAGTCGGAGTGAGCTGGAGGTAGACGAATCCGGGGGTATGCCTCGGGTCAGGGCCACCGCGCAGCAGTGAAGCGAACGGGTCGGCGATGGCCGGGTCGATCGCGTCGGGCTCGATGATTTCCATCGAGCCGTCGATCATGACCACGTCGTAGTGCCGGCCGATGGCTGCCCGTGCTCGTCCGGTCGCGGCCACGTTGGTCACCGTCCGGCTGTTCGCGAAGGTCGCGAAGGTGAGCACCTCGCCGTTGTGATGGAACAGGAGCGGGACCAGATGTGGGCCGCCGGTATCGCCCGTGGCCAACCACGCGGTGGTTTCCGAGCGCAGCAACTCGAGCACATCGCTCTTGCGTTGTAAGGGCTTTCGAGCGGGTGGCATCGTGGTCGCCATCAGCGGCCCTCGGTCAGCAGCTGGGCATAGCGGGCCAGGTACAGCGGCCAGCCGGCGTCGCCTCCGACGCCGTCGCTGACGGCGTTCCAGTCCGGTCCGTGGCGATCCAGCTTGCGGTGTGCGAGTTCCACCCGCGTGCGCTGCGCGGCTTCGGCGATGAAGCGGACCTCGACCTCGCTCGTGTGCTCGTGGTCGCGTTCGATCTGCCATTGAGGGCTGATGTCCCAGCTGAAGACGACCCGGTGCGGGGGATCGTAGGTGAGGATTCGAGCCCACCGGCACTCGCTGCCGTCCACCCCGCGGTCGAAGATGTGGCCACCCACGTGGGGTTCGAACACGGTCTCGACGATCTCGACCTGAAGAAGATTGTGTTCGGGTGGCTTGAAGTCGCCGAATCGCTCGGTGAAGACGATGAAGGCCCGTTCGATCGGGGCGTTCACGACGATCTCCTTGTGCACCACCGGGTTCGCTGCCTGGGTCATTGCTTGTCTCCTTCGGGCTGTTCGACGGCGTCCTTGTAAGCGGACAGCGCACGGCTCCAGTAGGTGTCGAGCTGATCGCGCAACGCGCCCACGGCTGTCGCGTCGAGCTGGTAGATGCGCTTCGTCCCGACAGGGCGATCGGTGACCAACCCTGCGACTTTGAGGGCCTTGAGATGCTGGGAGACCGCCGGCCGGCTGATCGGCAGCTGGTCGGCGAGTTCACGGACGGACTGCGGCCGGTCGGCCAGGCATTCGATGATCGCGCGCCGGCTCGGATCCCCGAACGCGCTCCACGTGGCGTCGGATATTCGGTAAGTGCCCACGAACCGTAAGCCTAGACTTACGGAGCTTCGATGGCAACGGGCGAGCGGTCTCGACCCGTGAGCCTGCGTATCTCGTGCCGATCGGTCGGGACGTAGCGGATCCGAGTCTGCGCGACGAGTTGGTGAGTCAGGGCCGTGAACCTGTCGATATCCGCTCACGACGGCCTAGTGCCGCCGAGGAGTCGGGCATGAGGCTTTTGCGGGCGAGGGGCTGCGGCACCTGCGTAGAGACTTACTTGACATAATGTACATTATCGGCACTTTGGCCGACCTGGATAACGATGGTCGAGAGGGGCCCTGAGCTGGACTGAAAGCGTCCTTCGTTGCATGTCATGCCGCGGCGGCGTCCCTCGTCGCGTCAGATGCGAGCGTGGCGCCCTTCAGCTCCCCAGGACTTCGAGGCCGCGGATCTCCCGTGTCGACCCAAGGCGCCCCCGGGGACGCGAAACGGATGTCCGATCACCCAGCCTCAATACGTCACTGTGACGAATCAATATGGGGCTGCAGGGCTGCGGGTGATCACAGGAGACGTCCTGCGCGGATGGATCACTTCGAGCCGGCCAGCCTGGCGGCGACTCGGCCCACAGCCTCGCCCAGTTGTCATGCAACGAGTCGTTCGGAACGCGAGAGCGCCAAGGGCGGCCTGGCATGACACCCTGAAGGGCGGCGAGGGAACCGAGATCCCCCGCAAGGGGTTTCCGGACCCATCACTCTGTTTCATGCATAATCACTATTATGCATGAAACGGAATATAACCGAGTGTAAGACTGTCGGTGCCATGCGGTACAAGATGTTCATGAGGGTTTCCGAGGCACAGCAAGCCTTTTTCGCCGCACGTCGTCCCCGTAAGGATTCTCCTCACACCACCGACGCCTACCGCCGCGACCTCGCCGGCATCACCGCACTCCTGCTCCGCGAGCTGGGCCGCTCCCCTGACGAGCTCACTGTCGAGATGCTCACCGCGCAGGCGCTCCGCAATGCCTTCGGTGCCTTCGCGGACACCCACGCGAAGAGTTCGGTGCTCCGCGCCTGGTCGACCTGGAATCAGTTCCTCACCTTCTGTGTGTCCGACGGTCTTCTCGCGGGCAATCCGATGGGCGCGGTCGCCCGGCCGAAGGCGCCTCCGCTGACGCCGAAACCGTTGCGGGGCGAGGAAACCCCGGAACAGTTGCTCGCGGCCGCCGCCGACGGCTCGCGTCGCACGAGGGATCCGTGGCCAGAGCGGGACGTCCTGGTGATCGCGCTGGGGCTCGTCGCCGGGCTGCGCGCCGCGGAGATGCGGGCGCTGACCGCGCGTTCGCTGGTCGGCCGTCAGGGCGAGATGCGGTTGCACGTCCATGGCAAGGGAAGCCGCGACCGGTCGATCCCGGTGCAGCCGATCATGGAGAAGATCATCGAGGAGTACCTGGCCTCCTGTCGCCGCCGGTTTCCGCAGCAGCGGTTCGGGCCCTCCACTCCCCTCCTCCGTGATCGCGCGGGCGAGCCGATCGGCCGCGGCGCACTGGAGTACCTCGTCAAATCCTGCTACCGGTGGGCCGGCCTGCACGACCGCGTGCCGGTCGGGGCGAATCTCCACGCGTTGCGGCACACCTTCGCGACTCGGCTGGCGGAGGACGGCGCGACGGCGTCGGAGATCATGGCGCTGCTGGGGCACGCGAGCCTCGCCACCAGTCAGAACTACATCGAGGCGACGGGGCGTGAGCAGCGTGCGGCGGCCGCGAGCAACCGGACGTATCGCGCGCTGGACGGGATCGTGTAGCTCAGCGGAGTTGCTCGAGGTCCTTGGCGGCTTGGGCGATTTCGCCTGCGAGGCTACGGAGTTCGGCGACGGATGCGCCGTCGTCGGCCGCGGTGACGACGTCTTCGGCGGCGCAGCGGAGTTGGAAGAGCCTGTCCTGCAGGGTGGCGATCTCGGTGTCGGAGAGGACGACGGCGTCTTCGGGGAGTCCGCTGCGTTGGAGGGCGGTGCGGCGTTCGTAGGCGCGCTGGCGGCAGGATTGCCCGCAGTAGCGGCGGCGCCTGCCGACGTTGCCGCTTTGTTCGAGCCGTCGGCCGCACCATCCGCAGTGTTTGGGTGCTCCGGCGCGGCGTAGCTCGGACACCTCTTCGGCGGACGTCTTCGGGTGTTCGGCCACTTCCCTCACGGATCAGACCCTAGCTGGCCACCCGGCGATCATGCCGGGGCCACGGCCGAAGTGCACACTAGTGGGGTGCCGACACTGTTCCCGTACCTCGCCGACCCGCTACCGCGTGCCTTCGCCCATCGGGGCTGGCACCTCGGTGACCTGGAAGGACTGGAGAATTCGTTGCCCGCCTTCCAGCAGGCGGTGACGGAGGGTTATCGCTATCTGGAGACGGACGTGCACGCGACGTCGGATGGTGTGGTGGTGGTTCATCACGACGCGTCGTTGGATCGGACGACGGACGGCGCGGGGTTGATCTCGCGGCAGACGTGGGCCCAGCTGCGGACGGTCAAGGTCGGTGGTCGTGCGCCGTTGTCGCGACTGGAGGACGTCCTCGAGGAGTTGCCGGAGGCGCGGTTCAACATCGATGTGAAGTCGAACGAGGCGGTGGCGCCGTTCGTGCGGGCGATCGAGCGGACCGGGGCGTACGACCGGGTGGCCGCGGCGTCGTTCTCCGACGCGCGGCTGGCGCGGATCCGGAAGCTGGCGGGGCCGAAGCTGGTGACCGCGATGGGGCCGCGTGCGGTGGCGGTGATGTGGGCGAACGGGTTCTTGCCGCTGGTGTCGTTGCGGGCGTTGTCGCGGGGTGCGATGGCGCAGGTGCCGGTGCGGCAGGGGCGGTTGAAGGTGGTGGACCGGGCGTTCCTGCGGCAGGCGACGCGCGGCGGGTTCGAGGTGCACACGTGGACGGTGGACGATCCGGCGGAGATGCGGCTGTTGCTGGATCTGGGGGTGCACGGGATCGTGACGGACCGGCCGGATCTGCTGCGTGAGGTGCTTCGGGAACGCGGCGCTTGGCCTTCCTGATCCGCGTTTAGTCCTCTGAATCCGCTCATAACGCATTCAGAGGACTAAACGCGGGGCGTCATCGGGGTGCTTTGCCGTTCCAGGCGGCGTCCCAGGTCTTGGGGCCGAGCCGTCCTGAGTCGTTGATGCCGTTGGCTCGCTGGAGGGCGAGGACGGCTTCGCGGGTTTTGTCGTAGTAGCAGCCTGTTCCGGTGAAGCCGTAGCCGAAGGCGTTCATCCGCAGCTGGAACTGCTTCAGTGGTGGCGCGCAGTCGCCGTAGGCGTAGACGACGCCGGGCCAGGCGGGTTTGGGTCCCCCGGGCGGCGCGGGCGGGGTGGGCTTCGGTTTGGGCGCGGGCGGCGGGGCGGGTTGTCCTCCCCCGCCGATGTAGGCGGAGTCGGCATAGGACGGGACGCGTTTGCTGCGGCCGTCGCTGTCGTTGCGGAAGCCGAGTTTGCCGGCGCATTCCCAGGGTTGCCAGCCGCGCATGCGGTAGAGGTAGAGGGCCCGGTAGTCCTGCTCGCGGGGGGCGGCCTGGTCGGGGCGCCCTTGGCCGCCGACGCTGCGCCAGGTGGGCAGGTCGAACTGGTAGGCGCCGTAGTAGCCGTTGCCGGTGTTGATGTTGTAGCGCCCGCTCGATTCACACATGCGGAGCTTGGCCCAGTGGGAGCCGTGGGGATCCGCGGCGGCGGATCCGGTGGTGGCGATCTGCAGGCCCGTCACGGCGAGGGCGAGCAGGAGCGTTCTCGCCACTACGCGGTGTGCTGTGCGAAGGCGATGGGTCCTCATGAGCGGAACAGTAAGTATCAGTCCCGTGCTTCACAAGAGTCACAGATCGCTCACCAGCCTCACACGAAACACACGGGGATCGTGGCAGCGACACGCCGACGACGGTGCCGAAGGTGTCCGGGAAGGGTTCGTCCCGCGTCGAAACGAACACGGTCCGGACTCGTGCCGGACAGGGGGGTGTGATCACCAGTAGTCTCCCGCTGACCTCGACGTTCTCGACCTCAGGAGCAGTGCATGACGGTGGCCGTGACCCGTGAACGCAAGCGGGTGTGGCGGGCTTGGTACCTCTACGACTGGGCCAATTCGCCGTTCTATTCGTCGGTGATCACCGTCTTCGGAGCGCTCTTTTTGAGCGAGATCGCGTCGGCGGACGCGAAGACGAATTTCACCCTTAACGGGGACAGGGCGTGCACCGATTCGAGTGGAGCTTCGAGCACGCTGCAGAACTGCGACGTCTCGTTGTTCGGGCTCCAGTTCCCCGCGGGTTCGTTGTGGGGGTATCTGCTGTCGATCGCGACGGTGACGCAGGTGCTGGTGCTGCCGATCGCCGGCGCGATCGCGGACCGGAGCAGGCACAAGCGGCGGATCCTCGGCGGGTTCGCGTTCCTGGGCGCGGTGGCGTCGGCGCTGATGTTCTTCATCGCGGGGACGAACTGGGAGGTCGGGGTCTGGACGTTCATCCTGGCCAACATCGGTTACGGCGGTGCGCTGGTCGTCTACTACTCGTTCCTGGTGGACATCGCGGAGCCTGACGAGCGGGACGCGGTGTCGTCGAAGGGTTGGGCTTTCGGGTACCTCGGCGGTGGTCTGGCGCTGGCGCTGCAGCTCGGGTTCTTCCTCGGGCACGACGCTTTCGGGGTGAGCGAGTCGCTCGCCGTCCGGATCTGCTTCCTGACGTCGGGGATCTGGTGGGCGGTGTTCACGATCCCGGCGGTGCGGGCGCTCCCCCAGACTCACGTGCCGAAGTCGGGTGAGCGGGGCCTGTCGGTGTTGACGGCCGGGTTCAAGGAGCTGAAGCGGACGATCAAGGACGCGCGGGCCTATCCCCTGACGCTGGCGTTCCTCGGGAGCTATCTGGTCTTCACCGACGGCATCACGACGGTGGTGGCGGTGTCGGCGCAGTACGGCAAGGACGAGCTGAAGTACAGCACCCAGGTGCTCATCGTCACGATCCTGGTGATCCAGTTCCTGGCGTACGCCGGGGCGATGATCCACGGTGCGATCGCGGCGCGGATCGGGGCGAAGAAGACGATTCTGGGCAGTCTGGTGGCTTGGGTCGCCGTGTTGTGCTTCGCGTTCTTCATCGAGGCCGGTCAGCCGTTGCAGTTCTATGCGGTGGCGGTCGGGATCGGGCTGGTGCTGGGCGGGACGAACGCGTTGTCGCGGTCGTTGTTCGGGCAGATGATCCCGGAGGGCAAGGACGCGCAGTACTTCTCGTTGTACGTGGTCGGTGAGCGGGGGACGTCGTGGCTCGGCCCGCTGTTGTTCGCGGCGGTCGGGCAGATCACCGGCTCGTTCCGGTACGCGATCATCGCGCTGGTGATCTTCTTCGTGCTCGGTTTCGTGTTCGTGTGGCTGGTGCCGGTGCGCCGGGCGATCGAGGCGGCGGGTAACCGACCACCGGCGGTGCTGTGAGGGCGGAGCGTGCCGATAGGGTCGGGCGTCGTGACCGTACTGAAGGAGAGTGGCCCGGATCCCACGGACGCGTTGTCGTCGGTGCCGGTGGCGGGTTCACGGCGGGGTGTGCCGGTCGTCGGGAAGTTGAAGTTCTGTTACGGGCCGATGGACTGCGGGAAGTCGACGCTGGCGTTGCAGATCGACCACAACCATGCGCGGCAGGGTCGTCGCGGGATGGTGCTGGTGCGTCATGACCGCTCCGGGGAGCCGCAGATCACGAGCCGGATCGGGTTGACGCGCAAGGCGACCGAGGTGGGGAACGAGACCGACCTGCGGTTGCTGGTGCGTGAGCAGTGGGCGGCCGGGCGGCATGTGGATTACCTGATCGTCGACGAGGCGCAGTTCCTGTCGCCCGATCAGGTGGATCAGCTGGCCGAACTGGCCGATGACGTCCAGATCGACGTGTACTGCTTCGGGATCGCGACGGATTTCCGGAGCATGTTGTTCCCCGGCGCGGCGCGGTTGTTCGAGCTGGCGGACGAGTTGCAGCCGGTTCAGGTCGAGGTGCTGTGCTGGTGCGGGCAGACGGGGCGGTTCAACGCGCGGGTGTCCGACGGTGAGGTGCTGCGGGCCGGGGACACCGTGGTGGTGGCGGATACCGAGCAGATGGTCGTTGAATCTTCATCGACATCACGTTCTGAGGGCGAACCGAACACGGTCCGTTATCAGGTATTGTGCCGTCGCCACTTTCGACTGGGCGACCTGGGCCCCACCTCGGCCCAACACGGTCAGTTACGGTTGACGTGACAGGCGTACTACTAGCCCATCTGGGGGATATCCGCACCAAGATGGCCGTATTGACGTCACGCCAGAGCGCGAAACCACTCCTACTAGGAGAAGCTGTTGCCACCGGGTGACACAGCTCATCGTGAGCAAGGACATGCTGTCCAGGGAATCCTCTGGCCCTCATCGTCGTTGCATAGGGTGAGCATCACCCTGGCTCCACCCGGAGCTGACTGAAAGGACCCCCATCATGGCCGACCGTGTTCTCCGTGGAAGCCGGCTGGGAGCGGTCAGCTACGAGACCGACCGCAACCACGACCTCGCGCCTCGGCGCACCGTGCGCTACGCCTGCCCCAAGAACCACGAGTTCGAGGTGCCCTTCTCCGACGACGCCGAGATCCCTTCGGTGTGGGAGTGCAGGCTGCACGGCAGCGAGTCCGAGATCGTGGACGGCGGGCAGCCGGAGCAGAAGAAGGTCAAGCCCCCGAGGACGCACTGGGACATGCTCCTGGAGCGCCGTTCGATCCCGGAGCTCGAAGATCTGCTCAACGAACGTCTCGCCGAGCTGAAGGGACGCAGGACCACCCGGTCCGCCTGACGCACGGCACAAGTAGCTAGCCCCACCACGAACCGGCGAAGCCCCCGCGACCTCCCTCCGCGGGGGCTTCGCCGTGTCCGGGCTCTTGTGAGTGTTTAGGACGGTTAGAGCCAACTGGTCCGAAGTCCGTGAAGGCCTCCTTGAGGGACCCAGAGTCCTTCAAGGAGGCCTTCACGGAACGGGAAACACAGGTGCGCGGCGTGCGTCAAGGCGTAACTTGCGTGATCGGGCGCGTAACTCGCGTGTCTGGAAGCGACACTCGTGAGTTACGCCGCTGATGACGCGAGTTACGCCTTCAAGCACGCGAGTGCGGCGCCACCGCACGCCTCGTGAGTGGTTAGGACGGTTCTAACCGTCCTAGCCACTCACGAGACCCGAGGGTGCCAAGGCGGCGCGGAGCCGCAGCAGGTGCTCGGGTGGCGATTCGAGCAGCGGGAGCCGGACCGTCGCGTGCGGGATGACACCGAGCTCGGTCAGCGCGGCCTTGGCCATGATCGCTCCCTGCGAGGTGCGCATGACCGCGTCGGCCAAGTGAAGCAGCGCGGCGTTGACGGTCCGCGCGGTGTCGAGGTCTCCCCCGCGTACGGCGGCGATGAGTTCGGCGTTCCGGTCGGCGTAGGCGTTGCCCACGACGCTGACCAGGCCGGTGGCGCCCGCGGCGAGGTACGGCAGGTTGAGTTCGTCGATGCCGCAGTAGTAGGCCAGCCGGGTGCGCGCCATGACGGACATCGCCTCGAACAGGTCGCCTTTGGCGTCCTTCACGGCGCGGATCCCGGGGTGCCGGGCGAGCTCGATCAGGGTCGCCGCGTCCATGGCCGTCCCGGTGCGGGCCGGGACGTCGTAGAGCATCACGGGCAGCTCGGTGGCGTCGGCCACCGCCAGGCAGTGCGCCACGATCCCGGCCTGCGTCGGCCTGGAGTAGTAGGGGCAGACGAGCAGGAGCGCGTCGGCACCGGCCGCCTCGGCTTCCTTCGCGCGCCGGATGCAGGTGACGGTGTCGTAGGTGCCGACGCCGGCGATCACGCGGGCCCGGTTCCCGGCGTGGGTCGCCACGGTGCGGATGAGCCGGGCGGTTTCGGTGTCGGTCAGGGTCGGGGCTTCGCCGGTGGTCCCGCCGACGACGATGCCGTCGCAACCGGTGCCGAGCAGGTGGTCGACCAGGCCGGTGAGGCCGGGTTCGCTGAGTGCGCCGCCGGGTTCCATCGGGGTGACCATGGCGACGAGGTTGGAGCCGAAGAGGGTCTCGGTCATGCGGTCGATCCTGTCGGCGCCAATACCTGCGGTCCAGCGATGGTTTCTGGTCGATATTGCGTAGCCTGGCTTCATGATCGAGGTGGGAGCCCTGCGGGCGCTGCGGTCGGTGGCTGCGCTGGGGACGTTGGCGCGGGCAGCGGAGGAACTGGGGTTCACGGCGTCCGCGGTGTCGCAGCAGATCAAACGGCTGGAGCGCCAGATCGGGATGCCGGTGCTTGCTCCGGCTGGACGCGGAGTCGTGCTCACTCCGGCAGGTCAGGCCGTGGTCGACTCCTCTCTGGAGGTGTTCCAGGCGCTCGAACGCTGTGCCGAGGCCGCCCAGTCGGTGGCGGAGGGCGCGCCTCGCGGCGTTCTGCGGGTGGCCGCGTTCTCGACGGGTATCCGCGGTCTCCTCGCCCCGGTTCACCCGCGGTTGCTGGAGCGCTACCCCGATCTCCGGCTGCACATCACCGAGCAGGACCCCGACCAGGCGTTGCACAGTGTCGACGCCGGAACCGCGGACCTCGCTCTCCTGCACGACGCCGACGGCCTGCCCGTTCCGCTCTCCCCCGCCCTGTCGCAGCGCCTGGTGCACACCGACCTCGGCGACGTCGTCATGGCCGGGACCCATCCGCTGGCCCGGGCCGAGCCGCCGCTCGACGGCGCCGACCTGGCCGGGCACGCGTGGGTCACCAGTCCGCCGGGCACGGTCTGCCACCAGTGGTTCCGGCGCCTGTTCGCCGGGCTGCCCGAGGAGCCCGACGTCCGGCATCTGGTGGACGACTTCTCGACGCAGTTGTCGCTGGTCGCCTCGGGCGAGGTCCTCGCGTTGATCCCGCGGCTGGCGCGCCCGCCCTTGGCCGATGGGCTCGTCGTCCGGCCGTTGCGGCGCCCGCCGACGCGCGAGGTGCACGCGGCGTGGCGCCGCAGCGCCGAGGCGAGCCCGGCGATCCGGGCCGTCCTCGCCGAACTCCGGTCAGCTGGGGAACATGCTGGTCACGTTGACGAAGGTCCCGGTGATCCCCATGGCGTCGTCGGAGGCGAGGAACGCCAGCGTGCGGGCGACCTCGGCGAGACGCGGTGACCGTTTGGTCATCCGGGCCTCCTTGAGGCCGTCGAGGACGTTCTGCACCATCTCCGGGCTCGCGGGCAGCTGGTTGTTGACGGCGGAGAGCTTCTCGGGGGTGAAGGTCTCCGGGATCCCCGCGACCCAGATTCCGAGCGCGCGGACACCGTGCGGTCCGATTTCGACGGCGAGGTTGCGGATGTAGGTGTCCAGCGCAGCGTCGATCGAGCCGGTCGCGCCCATCATCGGGCTGCCCTGCGCGGAGCCGCTGTCGAGGGCGAGGATGACGCCGGAGCCCTGCGCGACCATGTGCCGGGCGGCCGCGCGGGCGGTGATGAAGTTGGTCGTGATGCCGGTGGTGATCGGGCGGACGTAGTCCTCGACCGACATCTCCACGAGCGGGATGCCCTGGACGTCGCCGCGCGGGACGAGGTTCAGGGAGATGTCGATGCTGCCCGCCTCGGCCACGACGGACGCCGCGTGCTCGTCGACGGCGGTTTCGTCGAGGCCGTCGACGACGGAGACCTCGGCCAGTCCTCCGGTCTCCTTGATCTCGTCGGCGAGCTTCGTCAGCGCCGGTTCGTGGCGGCCGGTGAGGAAGACGCGGGCACCGCGCGCGGCGAACTCCTTGGCGACACCGCCGCCGATCGATCCGCCGGCGCCGTAGATGACCGCGTTCTTGTTCTGGAGGCTCATGAGGGTGTTCCTTCCGCGTTGTCGGGTTCGACCGTTGAGACGCGGAAGGCACGGGGATCTCATCGGTCCTCAGGTGAGGGTCAGCGGCAAGCCGAACGCGGGGAACAGATGTGGTTCGAAGGCGGTGATCTCCACGACTTTCCCGTCCTCGATCCGAAGGACGTCGAGCACCTGCGCGCGGTAGACCCGGGTGCCCGGCCGCCGGACGTAGCCCGCCGCTGCGGGGAGTCGGTTCGCGCTGGTCGGAAGGTGTTTCCATGCGCCGAAGTAGGTCGGTGACGCGGGGTCGAGGGACTGGGCGACGAAGTCGAGGAAGACGTCGCGGCCGGAGAACCACAGCGGGTTCGGCGGCATCGTGACCAGCACGTCTTCTCGCAGCAGCTCGGCCATCACGCGGCTGTCGCCGTTGCCGGTGGCGGCGGCCATGTAGCGCCGCAGGATCGCTTGCTCCTCCTCGGTCACCTGGGCGGTCCGCGCCCAGTCGGCGCGGCGGTCCGGAAGCCGTTCGCGCAGCGTGGGGCGTGCGCGCTGGAGGGCGCTGGTGACCGACGCGACGCTGGTTTCCAGCAGGTCGGCGGTCTCCGCGGCCTTCCAGCCGAGGACGTCGTTGAGGATCACCACGGCCCGTTGCTTCGGCGGGAGGTGCTGGATCGCGGCCAGGAAGACGAGTTCCATCGTCTCCCTGGTCTCGGCGATCTCCGCGGAGTCGTCCGGGAACGGTTGCAACCAGGGCATGAACTGGGGCGGTTCGCCCTGTTCGACGTCGGGAAGTGGGTCGTACGGACGCGGGACCCTCTTGTTACGCCGCAAAAAGTCCAGGCAGGTATTGGTGGCGATCCGGTAGAGCCAGGCGCGGAAACTCGACCGGCCTTCGAAGCCCCCGCGGCCGCGCCAGGCCCGGAGGAAGGTTTCCTGGACCAGGTCTTCCGCGTCGTCGTAGGACCCGACCATGCGGTAGCAGTGCACGCGCAGTTCTCGTTGGTGCTGCTCGATCCTCCCGGCGAAGTCGACCTCGTCCACGGTTTCCGTCACGGGCGCCGGTGTGACGTTTTCTTCTTCGGTCCGCAGCGCCAATTGAGCGATGCGCCGCAGCCTGCCCACGTCCGCGGTGAGCGACGTGAGATCGGTGAGGAGGGCTTCCGCCGGGCGGGGCGCCAGCCGGTTGGCGACGCGGCCGACCTCGGCGATGAGGGCGTCCACGTCGGGGGTGGGGTCGCGCCGTGACCGGTAGGCCCGCTGGCGGCACGCGGCCGAACAGTAGAGGGCCGCGCGTCCGCGGGAACCCGCCTTCGCCGGCAACGGGCTTTCGCACATCCCGCAGACCTGACCGGTCACGGCTCACCTTCCCCCAGAAACGTCACGCTCGGTCGAGTTACGCATTATGCGGCTTGATAGCCCGGGATGTCCTCGACACGGTGATAGACCGCGAGCCCGCGGGAGAGCGCGATGGCGACGTCCTGATCGGCCCCGGCGGAATCGCCCGGCAGCCGCAGAACGGCGTCGCAGTGGTGCAGCAAGCGATCGGCCGTCGGATACATGATCTCCTTCGCGATCGGGTCGGCGACGGTCTTCCCGCCGGCGCCGCGCAGCACCGGAAGCGCGACCCACTCGCCGATCATCGGCACGTGCCCGCTGCGGAAGATCGGCCAGGCCACCTCTTCGAGCCGGGCGAGATTGCGGGCGAGGAGTTCGGGGTCGTCGCCCGTGCCCGAGCGGAACGGTCCGGCGATGAGGATCATCAAAGGTTTACTCATGCGGCGGAGCATAGTGTGCAACAATCGGCAGGAACAAGGAGGAACGTGCACATGTTGGCTGCGCAACGACGTGACCTGCTGCTGGAACGACTGAAGACCGAAGGCCGCATCGTGGCCAAGGACCTCGCCGCCGAGCTCGGCATCTCGGAGGACAGTATCCGTCGTGACCTGCGAGAACTCGCGGACGCCGGGCTCTGTCAGCGGGTCTACGGCGGAGCCCTGCCGGTTTCCCCTGCCACCGCGGACTACGCGACGCGCATGGCGGTCAGCGTCGCGGGCAAGGAAAGGATCGCGAAACGTGCAGCAGCGTTGATCCGGCTGGGATCGACGGTCATCCTCGACGGCGGCACGACCGCGCTCGCGCTGGCGAAGGCGCTCCCCGTCGACCTCGAAGCGACCATCGTCACCCACAGCCCCACGGTCGCGGCCGCGCTCGTGACGCATCCGAAGGTCGAGGTGTTCCTCATCGGCGGACGGCTCTTCAAGCACTCCGCCGTCACCTGCGGGGCGGCCGCGGCCGAGGCGGCCGAGGGCATCAACGCCGACCTGTTCTTCCTCGGCGTCACCGGCGTGCATCCCGAGACCGGGCTCACCACCGGCGACTCCGACGAGGCCGCGATGAAACGCACCCTCGCCAAACGGGCCGCCGACACCTACGTGCTGGCCAGTTCGGAGAAGATCGGCGCGGCCTCGCCGTTCACCGTGCTCCCCCTGTCCGACGTCGCCGGCGTGATCACCGACGCTGCCCCGGACGAGCCGACGGTGAAAGAGCTGGGGAAGCTCGGCGTGAGCGTGCTGGGGGTCAGCCCTTCTTGGCCAGCCCGCGAAGCTGCTGCCAGCGACGCTTGAGCCCCCACAGCCCGACCAAGACGATCGCCTCGCGCACGACCGAACCGCTCATCTTCGACTGGCCGACCTCGCGTTCGGTGAAGGTGATCGGCACCTCGACCACCTCGAACCCGGCGAGCGCCGTGCGGAACGCCAGGTCGATCTGGAAGCAGTAGCCGCGCGAGGCGATCTCGTCGAGCGGGAGCTTCTCCAGCACCGTGCGGCGGTACGCGCGGAAACCCGCGGTGATGTCCTTGATCTTCGTGCCGAGCGCGACCCTCGCGTAGAAGTTCGCCATCCAGGACAGCGCCTTGCGCTGGAACGGCCAGTTCACCGTGCTGCCACCGGGAACGTACCGGGAGCCGATGGACAGATCGGCGTCCTCGAGCGCGGCCAGCACCCGCGGCAGATCCTCCGGCGCGTGCGAGCCGTCGGCGTCCATCTCGACGATGGTGGCGTAGTCACGGGCGAGACCCCAGCGGAAACCCGCGACGTACGCGGCGCCCAAGCCGGCCTTCTCGGTCCGGTGCATGACGTGGATCCGCTCGTCGGCCTTCGCGAGCTCGTCGGCGACGTCACCGGTCCCGTCCGGGCTGCCGTCGTCCACGACGAGGGCGTTGACCTCCGGGAGTGCTTCGAGCAGGCGCTCCAGGATCGGGCCGATGTTCTCCCGCTCGTTGTACGTCGGGACCACCACCAGCACCGGGTCGATTCCCTGGGCCCCCCGTGGCGCCTGCGCCATCCGCTTTTCCTCCGTGTTCCGGCGGGTCAGCCCGCCGCTTCCCTCGTTGCCTTGGCGGCGCTCGCGCGCCGGGTGCGGAAACGCAGCACGTACCCGCCGGTAACCCCGGCGATCGCCAGGGCGAGCAGCCCGTACTCCGTCGTTACACCGAGTAGATCCGACAGCGTAGTCTGCTGCCTGAGCGGTACGCGCCCCACCAGGGAATCTGCGGTGAACAAGCTGGTAGAGGCCGTGATCGAACCATCCGGCGCGACGATCGCGCTCACGCCACTGGTGGCGGAAACGATCACCGCGCGCCCATGCTCGACCGCCCGCAGCCGCGACATCGCCAGCTGCTGATAGCTCATCTCCCCAGGCCCGTACCAGGCGTTGTTGGTCGGCACGACGAGCAGTTCCGCACCGTTGGCCACCGACTCCCGCGCCGGGTAGTCGAACGCGGTCTCGTAGCAGATGAAGACGCCGACCTTGGTGCCCGCGACCGACAGGGCGGCGTTGGCGCCGTCACCCGGTGTCATGTTCGCCACGCTGTCGACGAACGGGGTCACCAGCTTCGCGAGCTCACGGGCCGGGACGTACTCACCGAACGGGACGAGCTGCTGCTTGGCGTAGCGCTGACCGGGCCCGGTGACCGGATCCCAGACGAGCGCCGAGTTCTGCGCGCTCCCGTCGGGCAGCCGGACCAGGGCGCCGATGATCGCCTGCGTGCCGTAGTCGCGGACCATCTGATCGACGCCGGGATCGCCGGTGCGCATGGCCATCGCGGTCTCGGGCCAGACGAGCAGATCGACCTTGGTGTTGCTCGCCTTGAGCTTGTCCAGCAGGCGGGCACTCTCGGCGAGGTGGTTGTTCCGGAGTTCGTCGCGACGGCCTTCCAGCGCCAGGCCGATGTCCGGGGCGTTGCCCTGCACGGTGGCGACGGTGAGCTCGCCATCCTGGGCTTCGATGCCGATCGTCGGCCACACCGCGAGCCCCGCCACCACGGGCACCAACGTCAGCGCCGACGCGGCAACCAGGGAGCGCCGTGAGTCGGCGCCCTTCAGCCTCAGGCACAGCGCCGCGAGGCCGAAACCGGTCGCCACGACGGCGAGACCGACCAGCGGAGCGCCGCCGATCGAGGCCAGTGAGACGAAGACACCCTCAGGCTGGCTGAACGCGACGCGACCCCACGGGAAGCCGCCGAAGGGGAACCAGGTGCGCGGTGTCTCCAGCGCGATGATCACCAGCGCCGCCCACAGCGGTCCGAGCGGCAGCCTCCACACCACGGTGGCGAAAGCTCCGCCGAAACCCAGGTACACCGACAGCGCCATCGCCAGCCCGAGCCACGGCCACGGCCCGAAGCCTGGACCGAGGAAGTCCAGCAGCCACGTCAGCAGCGGGAGGAAGAACCCCATCCCGAACACGAACCCGTAACCGAACGCGCCCCGGAACCTCCGTCCGTGCACCACCAGGGCGAAGCCGGTGAACGCCAGCGGCGCGAGCCACCACAGCGGACGCGGAGCGAAACTGAGGTACAGCGCGAATCCCGACGCCGCGGCGACGAGGAAACGCACGAGCCAGGCGCGGGAGAAGCGCTTCCGGGGCGCCGCTTCGGGGTCCGGGTCGGTCACGGTCGTGGACACTCCTGAACCCTAGGCCGTGCGGGTGAACAGATCGTGGATGACCTGCCCGCCACGGACCGTACGCAGACAACGGGGCAGCGTCGCCCCCTCCGCGAGGTTCGGTAGCGGGGGCACACCCGCACGTGGGTCGGTCGACCAGCGCTGCACACGCGAGTCCGGTGTCGCGACGACGAGGTCTTCGGCGTCCCAGACCGCGTAGTGCGCGGGAGCGCCCGGGACCAGGCTGCCGGTGACACCGTCGTTGACCCCGGCGGCGCGGTGTCCCGCACGGGTGTGGGCGGTGAAGGACGCGCGGGCGGACAAGCCCGATCCCGGCGTGCGGTGATAGGTCCCGGCGCGGACGGTGGCCCACGGGTCGACCGGCGTGACCGGGGCGTCGGAGCCGAAGGCGAGCAGAAGGCCCTCGGCGGCCATGGCGGCGAAGGGGTTGAGCTTCGGGGCCCGGTCCGCGCCGAGGCGGTCGGTGTACATGCCGTGCGGGCCGCCCCATTCCGCGTCGAACTGCGGCTGGACCGACGCGACCACACCCCAGCCGGCCAGCGCCTTCGCCTGGTCGACGTCGATCATCTCGACGTGTTCGAGCCGGTGGTGGCGGGCGGCCAGCGCTCGGCGTCCGACGGTCTTCTCCGCGAGCCGGAAACCTTCGACGACCTCGGCGACGGCGGCGTCGCCGATGACGTGGAAACCGGCCTGGAGCTCGGCCTCGGTGCAGGCGCTGATGTGTTCGGCGATGGCGGGGGCGTCGAGGTAGAGCGTCCCGGAGGTGCCGTGGGCGTCGGCGTACGGCTCGTGCAGGGCGGCGGTGCGGGAGCCGAGCGCGCCGTCGACGAACAGGTCGCCCGCGACTCCCCTGGCGCCGAGCGCGCGGGCGGTGTCGATGCCGCCGCGTTCGCCCCAGTAGCCGACGACCTCCGGCAGTCCCGGTTCGGAGGCGAGCGCGAGCAGGTCGGTGAGGTCTTCGGCGCCGGAGATGTCCGGGCCCGCGCATTCGTGGACGCTCACGACACCCCGTGCTGCGGCTTCGGCGAGGAAGGCGCGCTGGGCGTCGCGGCGCTGCTGCGGCGTGATCGCCTCGCGCATCGCCGCACGCACGAGATGGTGGGCGTCGCGGGTCAGCGGGCCGTCGGCCGACCAGCCCGGCGCCTCGTGCACACCGGAGGCGAGCGCGACGAGTGCGCTGGAGACGAGCGCCGAGTGGACGTCGACCCGGCTCAGGTACACCGGCGCCCCGTTCGAGGCTTCGTCGATCTCCGCGCGGCTGGGCAGCCTGCCGTCGGTCCAGCGGGATTCGTCCCACCCGTGCGCGACGAGCACCTGGCCGGGACGGACGGCATCACGGACCGCGGAGAGCAGCTCGCCGGCGCCGCGGACGTTCGCGAGGTTCAGCCCGGTGAGGTGAAGGCCGGTCGCGGTGGCGTGGACGTGCGCGTCGACGAACGCGGGGGCGACGAAGGCTCCGTCGAGGTCGACCAGTTCGGCGTCGGGATGCAGGGCCCTGGCCGGGCCGTCCTGCCCCACCCAGACGACGGTGCCGTCGGTGATCGCCATCGCGGTGGCGTCGGGGGCCGAGGGGCTGTAGATACGCCCGCCGAGCAGGAGCGTGGTTCGCGCGTTCGTCACGCTCCCGAGTTTGCAGCGTGCGCGCGACCGCGCGACCAGCGGGTCGGCGAGATTTCGACACACCACGCATGACAGGAATATTTACGTCGTCCGAACGATGTGACAGGATATTTTCACGCGTTTCCGACGACGAGGAGTACAAGTGACTGCGATCCAGGAACCGACCTCGCCGGTGGCCGCCTACGATCAGCCCTACGACTACACCCGGGTCGAGCTGATCGAACCCGACTGGCGCCGCTTCCCCGGCTGGCACGACGTGACCGAGGCAGAGTGGCGTGACGCGCAGTGGCAGCGAGTGCACTGCATCCGCAACGCCAAGCAACTGCGCGCCCTGATGGGCGACCTGCTCGAGGAGCGCTTCTACGAGGACATGCTCGCCGACCAGCGCGAGATGGCCACGATGTCGATGCTGCTGCCCCCGCAGATGATCAACACGATGGCGCCCAACGCGGGCACCGACCCGGCGAAGGTGACCGAAGCCTGGTACGCCGACCCGATCCGCCGCTACATGCTGCCGGTGCGCAGCGACCGCGACACCGAGTGGCCGAGCCACCCGCATTCCGAACGGGACTCCCTGCACGAGGCCGAGATGTGGGTGGTGGAGGGGCTGACGCACCGCTACCCCACCAAGGTCCTCGCCGAGATGATCTCCACCTGCCCCCAGTACTGCGGGCACTGCACCCGGATGGACCTGGTCGGCAACTCCACCGAGCAGATCGAGAAGCACAAGCTCTCGCTCAAACCGGTCGACCGCCAGGACGCGATGATCGAGTACCTGAAGAAGACCCCGGGCGTGCGGGACGTCGTGGTCTCCGGCGGTGACGTCGCCAACGTGCCGTGGCCGCAGCTGGAGTCGTTCCTCATGCGGCTGATGGACATCGACACCGTCCGCGACATCCGGCTCGCGACCAAGGCGCTCGCCGCCCTGCCGCAGCACTGGATCCAGCCGAAGGTCGTCGAAGGCCTCGAACGCGTCGCCGGCACCGCGCAACGCCGCGGCGTCAACCTCGCGATCCACACCCACGTCAACCACGCCCAGTCGGTGACCCCGCTGGTCGCCGAGGCCGCCAGGACCGCGCTCGACGTCGGCGTCCGCGACGTGCGCAACCAGGGTGTGCTGATGAAGGGCGTCAACGCGACCCCGGCCGACCTGCTGGACCTGTGTTTCGCGCTGCAGGGCGAGGCGAACATCCTGCCGTACTACTTCTACATGTGCGACATGATCCCGAACGCCGAGCACTGGCGGGTCTCCGTGCACGAGGCACAGGAACTGCAGCACGCGATCATGGGCTACCTGCCCGGCTACGCGACGCCGCGGATCGTCTGCGACGTGCCTTATGTCGGGAAGCGCTGGGTGCACCAGCTCGCCGAGTACGACCGCGAGCTCGGGATCTCGTACTGGACCAAGAACTACCGGACCGGGATCGAGCACGAGGACCCGGAGGCCTTGCAGCGCCGGTACCCGTACTACGACCCGATCTCCACGCTGCCCGAAGCCGGTCAGCGCTGGTGGCGCGAGCAGCCCCGGCAGTCCTGACCGGCCAGCTCACGAGGGGGCGTTCAGGCTCACGTGCGAGCTTTGAACGCCCCCTCTGCCGCGTAGGCGTTTCGTGCTGGTCAGAACCAGTTCGGTCACGGTCCGAAGTGGACATACGGGGCCCAGATGGCCGGGTTGCGAGGGGCCGAGTCGCGCAAGGCGCGCACGGTGCGGTGGAGCAGGAGCGCGGTGTCGTCGAGACGCAGACCCGAAGGTCCGAGCAGTCCGGTGTACATCCTTTCGGTCACCTCCGCCGCGGTCCGGTCGGTGATGGTCCACAGGGTCGCGATCACCTGCCGGTAACCCGCGAGCTGGAGTGCCGCGGCGAGGTGGATGGCCTCGTCGGGCAGATTCGTGCCACCGATCGCCGTACTGCAGGCCGACAGGTAGGCCAGTTCGGCGTGCTCGAGATCCAGTTCGGCGACCTCGAGCACGGTCAGTGGTCTGTCCCACAGGTAGAGGCTGCCGGTCGACGGTTGTTGCAGGTTTTGCCCGCCGTGGCAGGCGAAATGTGCGTAGGCGTGGGTGCGCAGGTCGGCGGTTGTCGCGGCGTGGGTGGCGGTCTCGGCGACCCGCAACGTGCCGTTGAGGGAGGGCACACGAGAAATGAACTCGGCTTCCGCCCGGGCGCCGGGCAGAGGGGACATGTCCGGGTTACCGGGCACCGGCGGGGTCTCCGGCATGCTGACCACGAGGATTCGTCGGTCGGCGGGCTTGATGGCGCTCGCGGTGTTCGCCTTCGCCAGCGCGCGCAGCGTCGGTGTGTAGGACGACACCGCGCGGTCGATCACCGTGCGTCCGGCGGGAGTGTCGGCCGGGTCGTGGTAACCGGCGGCGTGCAGCGGGAGCAGGGTCAGTGATCCGGTCGGGCACCACCACAGTCGTGGGAAGGGCTCATCGTGCCCGGTGTAGCCCAATCGGGTCAGCACCGGATCGACGACGGTGTCCCACAACCATTCCAGGGTCGCGTGCACCGTTTGCTTGGCGCCGGTCGTGGCGAGGTCGCCGGGTCCGCCGGGGTTTTCCAGCAGCTTCAACGCCCGCAGGTACTCCTCTCCCCGTCGTCCGGCCTCCACGTACGACAGATCAGGCAGCGGGACGTGGTCGACGTCGCGGTCCCGGTGCACGATCAAGGCGTCACATCGGGCTTCGTCGACGTTGAGCAGGACGACGGGACCGTCGGGCAGGCCCTCGCGGAGGGTGGCCAGCGGCGGGATCCGCAGTAGGTATTCCAGTCCGGGCAAGGCGCGTGCTTCGGCAAGTAACCGGTCCCAGTCCTCGGCCAGCTTGATCCGGTCGGACTGCATACGCTGGCTCGGGTCGCTCCACGGATCGGTGGTGGCGGAGGCCTCCTGAATGTCGGGCGCGGTCGTGGCCGCCAGCTTCGTCGCCACGGCGCGCAGGCGATCGTGCAACGCGAGGTCACGTTCCCGCAGCATCGACAGGTCGTCCTTGGTCTGCAGTGCCTGAGACCACAACACGGAGCGGCCCTGCTCGAGCAGTTCCACAGCACGGCCGGGGTCACCGGCCTCCAGCGCCGCGGCGGCGGCCGCCCTGGCCAGGCCTTCCCACACCGTCAGCCTGCGCTCGCGCGCGTCGCGTTCGATGCCGTGCCAGGCCACATGGGGCAGCAGCGCGACAGCGACGCCGAAGGCCTCCGTAGCGGAGGCCCAATCGCGGTGCCGCACGGCCGACTCGGCCCACAACCTGGCCGCGGCCGCCCGATACGTCGGTGCGGCACCGGGAGATTCGACCGCCCTTCGGTAGGCGGCGACCGCGGCATCGACGTCACGCCGGCCTTCGACGCGCCTGTGCTCGTGCAGCCTTCCCAGCGTCACCCAGGCCACCGCGACTCGCGGGTCACCGGCGGTCATGCTGTCTATCGCCCGTCTGGCCGACTCGATCGATTCGACCGCGTCCGCATCGTCCCCACCGCGGTCGTACCGGGTGTGCAGCACGGTCGAGAGGCTGAGGACGCACAGCGGGTACATCGAGTGCGCGCCGCCGGTGATCGCGATCGCCTCCCGGACGAGTGCGACGGCCCGGTCCAATGCGTCCCGGCTCGGACGCCGGTCACGGCGGGTACGCAGCAGTCCCGCCAGGTTCAGCAGGATCTCTCTCCGGTTCGGGCTCTGAGGCGTGCTGCGGTCCACCGCCTCGGTCAAGGCCGCGACCGCGGCGTCGAGGTCCGCGGTGTCCTGCTTTTCCAGGTACCGGATGTGCAGCGCGGTCCCGAGGTTCATCAGGCACATCGACACCGCCGGATGGTCCGCCGGCGCGGACGCGACGGCCGACCGCCCGGCGTCCACGGCGGCGTCGAGGTCGGCGGCCGAGCCGAGCAGACCGGCCCGCGTCCGTAGCGCGTTGGACAGGTTGGTCAGCATGACGGGCCGCATGATGTGCCCGGGATGGGCATCCTCCGCCGCCTCGAACAACGCGTCGATGGCGGCGTTGAGGTCGGAAACCGTTCCGGTCCGATCGAAGCGGGACCACAGTGCCAGTCCCAGCGTCATCAGGTTGACCGCCGAAGCGACGTGCCAGTTGGGCGCGCGGGCGGCCTCGCGCCCCAGGTCGACGGCTGCGTCGAGGTCGTCGAGATCGCCGGTGGCCAGCGATCTGGTCAGCAGGCCGACGGCCAGTGCGGCGAACTGGGCACTCCGTTCGGCCGGTGTCGTGCCCGGCAGGGTCGTGGCGCGCTCCGCGGCCTCGATGGCCTCGTCCAGATCGGCGGACTCCGCCAGGATGCTGTACCGGCCACGCAATGCGTGCGCCAGCTCGGACAACGCGTTCGCCGTTATCGCGTTGTTCGAGCCCGCGGCGGCCACCCCGCGGCGCAGCACCTCGATCGACTCGGTCACCACCCCGACGTCGCCGGTCCGCTCGAACCGCAGGGCCAGCAAGGTGCCCAGCGTGATCAGTGCGTACGCCCGGTTGGTCTCCTCGTCCTGGGTGCGCGGGACGATCTCCCTGCCGATCTCGATCGCTTCGGCGAGCAGAGTCTCTTCTCCGGAGTTGAGAAACCGCAGGCGCAGCGTGCTCGCCAAGAAGATCCCGGCCGTGTTCCGGCCGGGGCTCGCCACGGGCAGCCCGTCAGCCGCGACCCGCAGCAATTCGCTCGCCTCGGCGAGCGCGACCTGGTCGTTCGACCACTGCCCGCGAAGCGACAGCGCGATTCCGAGCATCATGCCGGCTTGAACCTTCTGGTCGCGCGATCCGGCCGACGCGAGGCTCGGCCGCAACACCGCGATCGCCTCGTCCAGATCCACGATCGAGGCCGTGGCCTGAAAACGAGCCCGGAGGGCATAGCCGAGATAGAACCGGAGCGTCGGCAGATCCGGACTATCCGGCCGGGCCCGGCCGAGCACCGACCGCAGTGCGTCGACGGCCTCGGTGAGATCGGCGGACTCGCGGGCCCATTCGTACCGGTCGGTCTGTGCGGCCGCGACATTACCCGCCAGCAGCAACGCATCAGGGTTTTCCCGTACTGCCGCCTTCCCCCTGTCGATCGCCTCGGTCAGTGCGCTTTTGTCGCCGTGGCGGAAAAAGCGGATGCGAAGCACCTGGACGAGGTTGTTCACGAGCATGAGCCGGTTCATCCCGGTCGCGTGCGCCAAAGCGGACCGCAAGGTCGTGGCCGCCGCCTCCAGGTCCGCTTCGGCACCGGTGTTCTCGTAGCGGGCTAGGAGCGCGTTGCCCAGGGTGAGGGTGACCGACACCTTCGGAACCGCGCCGGGTGGTGTTGCCGCGTGGCAGGCTTCTATGGCTTCGGTCAGCTTCTCGGGGTCGCGCTCGGAGGTGGCTGTCGAGCTGAGGATCGCGGCAAGAACGCCGAGTATTCGATAGCGACTCGAGTCGCCCGACCCGGTAGCGGCGAGCGCCGAGCGGATCAGCCGGGTCGCAGTCTCGCCGTCGGCAGGCTCGCCCCTGGCGTCGAAGCGTTGCAGATGCGCCAACGCGGCGTCCGCCTGCAGGTCGGGCAGTCGGGGGTCGTCCGCGGGCAGGGTCTCGACGACCCGGCACAACGCGGCGACGGACTCGTCGAGGTCGGCGAGGTCCGGATTCCGGCTGTACCGGAGGCTGAGTGCGTCCGCGAGCGCGGACAAACACTGCATCGACGCGGAGGCGTCGGGGGCCAGCGGCACCGTCGCCCGCAGCGTCTCGATCCGTTCGTCGAGATTCGCGGCCTGGCCTGTGCGCAGGAAGCGCCACCGCAGCAGTTCCGCCAGCTGCCAGAGCTGCTGGCCGCGAATCACCGTGTCATCGGGGATGCCCTGCGCGGCCGCTCTCGTTGTCTCGATGGCCTCGTCGAGCTCACCGTCATCGATCTCGCCGTCGGTGTCCGCCAGCTTGACCGCCTCGTACAGCACCATCGACAGGGCCGTGAGCATCGGCGCCCGGCCGAGGGGGCCGCCCGCGCCGGCCGTCTTCGCCTCACGAAGGACGTCCACGGCTTCCCGGAGGACCTCCTGATCACCGGAGGCCCGGTACTGGCGGCGAAGTGCCTCACCGAGGGACAGCAGCGCGGTCCCCCGAAGCGGGCTGGCCGCGGGCAGAGCCGCCAGGGCCGCTCTTGCCGCCCGTGTCACCTCGGCATGGCCCGCGTCATCGGCTCGGAGCACGGTCGTCAGCGTGGCCTCGACCGCCCACCTCAGCGGGTGGCCTTCTCCGACGGCCGCGTCGGCCTTCCTGGCCAGGGTGATGGCTTCGGCCAGATCGGCCTTGTCGGGACCATCAGGTGTGGTGAACGCCGAAGCGTACGAGAACCGGGTCTGGAGCGAGCTTGCGAGATTGAGCAACGCGGGGACATGCGACTCGGAGCCCTCGGGGAGCTTCCCCAGCGCCTCCCGCAGGTACCGGACACTTTCCGCGATGTCGGTGGCATCGCCCGTACGGACGAACCTGACCCGCAGGGCACTGCCTCGCAACAGAAGTGCTTCACCGAATGCCGGGTCGTCCGAAGCGCAGCTTGCGAGGACCTCCCGGGTCACCTCGACGTACTCCTCGACCACGGCGAGCGGACCGCCGATATTGCAATGGGTCTCCAATGCCAAGGCGAGCTGCGACAGACAGGCCACGCGGTCCGGGTCACCGGACGGCAGAGACGACGCCACATCGCGCAGGAGCACCGTGCTGTCGGTGAGGTCCCGTTCCCGCCCTCGGATGCCGAACCGGGTGAGCAGAGCGAGCCCGAGGGGAAACCGGACCGCCGAAGCGATCGGGTGCTCGGCCGACTCGAGAGCCGCCCGGCCCGCCGCTACCGCATCGTCCAGATCCGCCTCGGCGGCCGTCCATTCGAAGCGCTGGTTCAGCAGCGTCATCAGGTTGAACAGATGCGCCGGACGGTCGGCCTCACCGCCGGCGTCGACGGCGGCTCGACACGCGGCTATCCCCAGGTCTGTCAAGCCGGGATCCGCGGCCGTCAAAGCGGCGTCGGTGATCACCGACGCGTAGAACGGTCCGAGTTCCGCGGGCGTCAATCCCGGATAGCGGTTTTCCTGCAGCCAGCCGAGCACCGGTGGTGGCACCACACCGGGGAAGGATTCGGCAAGCGGGGCGAACAGTTCCGTACAGATCTGGATGTCAGGCCCGATACCGCCCGGCGGCAGGGCGCAATGCCGCAGCCAGTGCAGCATTCCGAGTTCTCGAAGCATCTCGGGAGGCAAGCTGCTTCCGATGGCGGGCACGACCAAGCGAGCGGCGTCCGCCACGGCCTCGGGTGTGGTGACCTCGTCGGATTCGTTTGTTTCCAGGCAACGTCGGATACGTTCCAAGAGCGAAATGCCGACTCCTCCCCCTCGCCACCCACTACGGTGCGGTAGACGATTCAGGATGGCACAAGGGAGGGGCGAAGTGGCGGCGTTCGACGAGGGACAAGCGCTCGTTCTGTGGTGCACCGCCATGCCGGATCTGCGCCAGGCCGCCATCGCCGGCCGGTGGACCGACCGGCTGGAACGCGCCGCCTCCCGCGTGCGCGCGGGTGGTTCGGCGTTGGACGCGTGCCGGCAGTTCGACCTGCTCGATGCCGAGTCGGCGGCGGAGCCGACCAGGAACGCGGGCACTCCCGACTGCATGCCCGTGTATCCCAGCACGCGGAGCCCTCGCCTGCCGCGGACCGGACGCGGCGAGTACGGCTGCCCGCGCGGGTTGTGCATGCGCCACGACCATCGGGACGACAACGGGCACCCGCCCGTCTGCGCCTTGTTCGACAACGAGCCGATGCTGCCGACGGGCGCGACGCCGTGAACCCCTTCTTATCGTCTCTGAGCGGCAAACTCGCCGAGCGATGGGTCGCGACCCTCGTGCTGCCGGGGGCGCTGTTCGTCGCCGCGGCGGTGTGCGCGGTCCGGCTGGGCCACCGTTCCGCGTTCGACCTTGTCTCGGTGACCGGCTGGATCGTGCGGGAGGCGCCGCGCGTGCCGGTCGCGGCGACGGCGGTCTTCGTGCTGGCCGGCGCCACGGCGACGGCCATGGCCGCGCAGGCGGTCGGCAGCCTGGCCGAGGCGGTCTGGACCAGACCGTGGCGCGGGCCTGCTGCCTGGCTCGCACGGGGGTTGGTTGCCGTACGCGGCAGGCTCTTCGATCGAGCGGCGGCCAGGGCGGGGGTGGACCCGGTAGCCGCCTACCGGCCACGGCATCCGGCCTGGATCGGCGAGCGGTTCCGGCTGCTGAACGCCCGGATCGCCGGGCAGTACCACGGACTCGATCTGGGTTTGGTGTGGCCGCGCTTGTGGTTACTGGTCCCGGAAACGGTCCGCACTCCAGTGCAGGCGGCCGAATCCCAGTTCAGGTCGGCCACCAGGCTCGTCGGCTGGGGCGTGCTGTACCTCGGCCTCGGGATCTATTGGTATCCCGCAGTGCTGGCCGGAATCGGCACCATCGCAGTGGGGTGGAGCCGGGCCCGATCCACCACCGCGACACTCACCACGTTGATCGAAGGCACCGTGGACACCCATCTCGACACGATCGTCACCGCTCTCGGCCACACCATGCCGGCCGCGGGCTTCACCGGCGATCTCGCCCGCCGGGTCAACGACCGGCTGGCCAAGGGCGACTGACCACCGCCGGACGGTTTCAGCCGAAGGCCCACCGAGTGCACAGTCCGCGCGAGATGTCCATATTGGACAGTGGATCACTGCTCGGCGTAGCGCTTGGCGAGCTCCTCCTCGCGGGCGGCGGGCCAGGGGCAGCGGATGTCGCCCTGGGTGGCGGCGAAGAAGAGTTCCATGTGCACGTGCCAGGCGGCGAGGGATTCGGGACCGTGTGCGTTTTCTTGGAAAAGGGTCACGGTGGTGCCCTGCAGGTGTTCGTGTTGGAACTCCCAGCGCACGACGCCCTGTGGAATGCCGTCCTGGAGCCACTCGTACTCCAGCAGGTGGGGTGCTTCGGAGCGGGTGAGCCTGCCAGGGGTGATGCCGGGGTGGGCGGCGCGGGTGGGAACGGTGCCGGTGATGCCTTCGGTGAGGAGGGTCCAGACGTCGTCGAGCGGGGTCCAGACGAGGTCGCGGGCGAAGTGGATGCCATCGGGGTCGTCGGTGCCCTCGTCGAGGCCGAACTTCGCGATGTAGTGCTCGATGCGCGAGAGCCATTCGGTGGGTGGCTTGAACTCGGTGCCGTCGGCGTGGGCGACCAGGGCGTCCAGGCAGGTGATCCAGCCGGGGACGTCGCGGCCGGCGGAGAGCTTCGACGAGACCACGGCGGTGAACACCAGCAGGCAGCCGTCCGCCTGCGGGAGAATCTCGAAGCGCAGCACGTCGTTCGCCCAGCGGAAGGCGAAGACCTTCGGCGGGTCGGACTCGAGCAGTTCGCCCTCGCCGCCGTCGGCGTCGATCGGGGCGGCGTCCGGAAAGGTGAAGCGCAGGGTGCGGCCGTCGATCGTGACCTCGGCCGGGAACCAGTGCTTCATCTCGGCCGGTTCGGTGACCACCCGCCACACCTTCTCCGGTGAGTGCCGCAACCGGCGCTCGAAGCGCAGCACTGGCTTGCCCTCGATCATCTGCAGTTCCGCGTCCACGGGTCAGTCCCCTTCGATCTCGTCGAGCCGGCGTTCGAGCGCTTCCAGGCTCTTCTCCCACATCGCGCGGTAGGGCGCGAGCCAGGCCTCGACCTCCGCCAGCGGGCCCGGGTTGACGCGGTACCAGCGGCGCTGGGCGTCCGTACGCACCTCGACCAGGCCGGCCTCGCGCAGCACCTTGAGGTGCTTAGACACGGTCGGCTGGGTCAGCGTCAGCCGGTCGACGAGGTCGCCGACCGGCTGCTCGCGTTCACGCAGCAGGTCGAGGATCTCCCGGCGACTCGGATCCGCCAGCACGGCGAAGGTAGATGCCATGACAGCAATATAGCCGAAGTGGCATATGCGTGCTCGGTACGCCTGTCACGTGGGCTCGACGCGACGGTTCAGTTGTTCAGGCGGACGGCCATCTCCGTGGCCCGCCCGAGCGGACTCCACCTCGGACCGAGACCCGGCTACAGCGAGCTCGGCGAGTCGCGTCGTGTGAGACCGGTACATCAACGCTCGGAGGAGATAGGTGACCTCGACGAGCAGGTCCGCGCCGTCGCCGGTTTCGTGGGTGTTTTCGTCAGCCGGTGCCTCCGTGCCGCCCGCGGAGCCATCTATGGCGCCGATCGTGAACCAGTCGGTGATTCCCGCTGCATCATGGGCGTCAAGGCACCGTCAGGTATCACGATCGCCCACGGGATCGCCTTGACGGGGAATGGTGGCGCGGATGACCTGGCGGGATCGGACAACCGACCAGTGGTGGCCGCGAACGTATCGCCGAGGGCGTCGGCCGATGTCGGCATAGGTTGCGGGGCTGACCGGGACGGGCACGTAGGACGCCGGCGCCGTCGGGCAGCTGCACCTCAGACGCTCCGGCTGCCGATGCCCGAGTAAGCCAAAGGACCAGGTTGGTGCACCCCGTTGATGGGCGCACCAACCTGGCAGAAGTCGATGACTAAGCCTTTGTCCCCGTCCATACGAGTGGACTGTTTCCATTTTCCGGGTCGACCATCATGATCGTTCGTCCCATTTCGACCGCGGCCCTGACCGCGCCGCTGAGAGCCGAGTAATCCGTATAGACTCCTCTGCCGCCGGGGGCTATTTTGACGAACTGCTCGTGACTGAATCCCTTGCCGATGGTCCGGCCTATCCAGTTGTTGTGCAAGTCCATCAACCCCCGATTGTCGGCGTTTCCCTCCTCCATCTCGTGAGCGTCGGTGAACTTCTTCGCATCCGCCTCACCGAAGTATACCGTCAGCAGGGCACTCCAGTACGCATGCTGAAACGCGTTTCCGATGGCTCCGTCCTGCGTAGCATCTTCACCGTTTCCATAGTCATACGATTCTCCGAAAAGTGCCTTTGTCGTGTTTATGGCCTCAAAGTAGATCTCAACATATCTGCCCTTCTTTTCGTTGGACAACCCCTCGATCAACGCCTTTTCCGCAACGGTAACCGGGATTTTGTAGTATGTCGTTTTCGGCGGCCCGTTGAGTAGTGGAAATTCGTCCCTGAACTGATGATTAATTCTGGTCATTTCAGTGTCGTCGAGTGGCCCGACTCCCGGGGTGCGCTCGGAAGGACTCTTCCCGGTGGGGTCAGTCAGGATGACCGGGTTGTTGTGCACGTAGGTGTGGGTGGCGAGGTTGCGGGGGTTGGTGATGCCACCCGCGACGTTGGAGTCCAGGTACTCAGGCAGGGCCGGATCCGCGCTCGCCCAGAGTTGCGTTCTCGGGTTGTAGTAGCGAGCACCGTGGTAGTAGAGGCCGGTCTCTTCGTCGAGCTCCTTGCCGGTGAACTTGTACGGCGTATCGCTCTGGCCTGCCTGTTCCTCCACCCAGGTTTCGCCGAACGGCATGTACTCGAGGTGTTCGGTGACGTTGCCTTGCCTGTCGGTGACGTACCCGGAGGAGCCGAGGTGGTCGGTGTGGAAGTAGGACTGGGTGTTTTCGGGGTCGCCGGCCGCGACGGTCTTGGTGGTGAGGCGGCTGTCGCCGATGAAGATGTGCTTGAAGCCGATCCCGTTACGTTCGCTGTAACCACGGTTGGGGTAAAGCGACAGGCCGTCGCCCTGTTTGATGACGCGTTCACCGGCCGCGTCGTAGGTGTAGCCGACTGTGGCGTCCTGGCAGCCTTCCGGGGTTTGAGGGACTGTCGCCGTGGTGGTGTCCTGGTTGCAGGCGAGCCGGTTCTCCTCGTCCCAAACGTACTGGCGTCGTTTGCCGTCCGAGGCGGTGTTCACCGTGTCGGTGAGGTTTCCGCTCGCATCGTAGGCCTGAGTGATCGGACCGACCTTGCTCGGGGCGTGGGGTTTTCCGCTCCCGTAGTCGTACTTGTAGTCGTAGCTTCCAGCAGCCTCGATCGGTCCGGTGGACAGCGGACCCAGCGACGCCGGGCTTCCTCCGCCGCCACCGACCGGCGACACAGGACTCAGCCCGCGGTTCAGCGACGCCGCCTGAGTGGTGGTGCCGGTGATCTCGTGGTGCTGGGTCTTGCCTGTGGTGTTGTGGATGGAGTCGTAGCTCAGCGCCAGGGCGTACTTGTCCTGCTGGTTGCTCTTGGTCGTGTACTGGCCGCTGGCGGAGGTGAGCTGGTACAGGTCGTCGTAGCCGAAGGTCTGGCTGCTCGGACCGCCGATCGTCGGATTCTGTGCCGTGCTGTTGATCAGCTTCGTGATGTTGCCGACGTTGTCGTAGGTGTAGCCGAGGTTCTGGAACTCGGTGGCACCCGGCGTCTTCGACTTCAGAGTGGCGAGCCTGCGGTCTGCCTGGTCGTAGGTGTAGGTGGTGCGCACCCCGTTACCGGCCTGCTGCAGCACCTTCTGGCCGAACTTGTCATAGTCGAGGCGACCAAGGTAGACGTAGTCGGTTCCGTTCTTGGTTCCGTTGGCGCGGGTGACCTGGCCGCCGGTGTCGTAGTCGTAGCGGAGCAGCTCGCCGTCCGGATAGGTCATCTCCAGCACACGGTTGAAGGCGTCGAAGCGCCATCCGGTGGTGTAGCTGCGGTCCGCCTGCCCGGTGATCTTGATGGTGCGGGTCTCCCGGGTGGTCTCGCCCAACGGGCCATAACCACGAGTGAGGGTCCCGGCCGCATCGCGGATCTCGGTGATCCTCCCGGCGCCGTTGTCCGGCGCGCCGGATGCGCCATAGGTGTAGGAGACGTTGTTGGCCGGGAAGGTCGGGTAACGAACCGCGGTGAGGCGGCTGTGGTCGTAGTCGTACTCGATCTGCTTGCCGCCGGCGGTGATCTTCGCCATCGGGTTGCCCGCCAGGTCGAAGCGAGTCTCGGTGCGGCCAGCATCGGGGCTGTCGAGCACCGTCCGGCGGCCGAGGGCGTCGTACTCGGAGCGGGTGGTGTTGTTCTTGTCGTCCACCACGGTCGTGATCCGCCCGAGCGCGTCATAGCCGTAGCTGGTCCAGATCACCGGTTGTCCACCGGCCGGGTTGAACTCCTTGACCGCGGTGGTCTTCTCGCGCAGATCGGCGTAGCTGCGCTTCTGTTTGCCGTTGCCGTCCGTCGCGATGGTTTCGAACCGGGTGACACCGGCACGGTCGGGTCCGAATCCATAGGCCATGGCGGTCGTGACCTCGTCCGGTGCGACCGTCTTGACCGGCCGGTCCAGCACGTCGAACGAGGATCGGGTAGGCGCCACGGTGTCGAAGGCGGCATTGAACGTGGTGTTGCCCCCACCCTTGGGCTCGGTCACGGGGCGATACTGCTCCACCACGCGGCCGGCGAAATCGACCTTGGTGCGGCCGGAGACGGTCATGACCTGGTCGGGGGTGTCACCGGGGTTGTTCGCGACCGACGCGTCCTTCTTGGTCTGCAAAACGCGTTTGAGACCGTCGGTGAAGGTGACGGTGTCGATGGTGTCCTCACGGACACCCGTGGCATCACGGTCGAGGTGACGCGTGGTGGCGTACGGAACGGTGGCTTCGGGGTGATATTCGAAGTCGATCGTGACCTTGCCCGACCCGATCTCGTACGGTCCGGTGACGGTGTCCAACCGGCCCACGCTGTCGTAGGCGCGCAGCACCTGTTGGCCGTTCTGGTCGGTGGTGCGGTCCGGTTGCCCGTACTTGAAGTTGTGCGTCGCGCCCGACCGCAGCCCGAAGCTGTCCACAATAGACTCGACGTGGACGCCGACGAGCGTGTCGTAGCCGTACTCCAGGCGGTACCGCTGACCGGACTCGCCTGCCGGTTTGGTGACCGCTTTGAGGTTCCCGTCCGGGTAGTACTCCAGATCGGTGTCGGCCGAGGTGGTGTCGGTGAGGTACGCGCGGACCTGCCGTACCGCACCCGTCACGCAGTCCACTGTGGATTCACTGTGCCGCGACAGGCCGGCGCCGCCGCGCTGTTCGAGCAGATTCGCGGTGCCGACCAGGTTGCGCGCCCGGCAAGCCGGGTCGGACGCGGTGTAGCCGTAGGTGGTCTCCATGTCTTCGGCGACGCCTTCGTCGGCGGCATCGAACGAGCGGATCAAGTTGCCGAAGTCGTCGTACGACATTTCGGTGTAGGTGGACTTGCCAGGTTTCTCGGCACCTTCGTAAAAGCGTTTGTCCACCCGGGACAGAGCTGCGAACACGCTGCCCGGTGCGGAGTCGCGTAGCTGATAGGTGTTGACGGTTTCGGTGAACGGCCGTCCCGCACCGTCGGTGCTGCGGGTGCGAGCGAGCAACCCGCGGGTGTACGGACCGTCGGTGCGGTATTCGTCAGTGGTCGAGCGATAGAGCGCCTCGGCAGCGCCAGGGTCACGCTGTTCGGTGACGACCTTGCCGAAGCCGTGGAACTCGCGTTCGAGCCGGTCGTACTTCCCTTGTTCGTAGCGATAGGTGGTGAGCTGGGTATCGGCTCCGTCACCGCGGTGACCGTCGGACACGCTGGTGCGGGACAGCACCCAGCGGGACTCCGGCGTCGCCTGCGTGTTACCGGTACGGGTGTAGTCCAGATCGATCTTCCCACCCAACGGCCGCGTCACCGTGCGGAGCAGGTTCGTACGGCCGGTTTTGTTCACCGCGACCAGCAGCTCGTTGTCCCGGGTGGATTTGACATGGTCGGCCAGGCCGTCGCCGTTGATGTCACGCAGGCCGATCTCGGCACGGCTGATGCTCGTGGAGGCGTTGACGCCGGGGTTGAACACGAATGTGCCGACCGGGGTGGGGATTGGGAACGTGAAGTAGGCACCCGCACCGAGGGTCGCGTTCTTGTCGACGGCGATGTCGGTGAAACCGCCGCGGAACGGAGTGGGCGCGGTGAATCCGGTGCCGGTGTTGATGGCCACCTTGATCGGATTGGCGCCATCGGTGAAGACGCGGTCGGTGAGACCGTCGCCGTTGACGTCGAGCATGCTCGCGTTGGTGAAAGAAGTGCCCAGTTCGGCGGACAGTCCCCCGGCGAAGCCGTAGTTGTCGACGTTGAAACCGAGGTTGACGCCGAGGTTGCGGGTGGAGGCGTCGTTGATCGGTCCCGCTGACCAGGCTTCCCTGGCGGCGAAGGTGTAGCCGAGGTTGAGCTGGGCGTCGCCGTTGGCGAAGACCTTGTCCGGCAGACCGTCGCCGTTGATGTCGACGAGGTCGACGCGGGTGTCGGACTCGCCGCCGCCGAGGCTGCCACCGATCCCGAGGGCCGGTTGGACCGGGCCGGAGGTGGCGGTGTTGTTGCTGCTGCCTGCCTCCGGAGCGGCCAGGCCCTGCGCACTGGCCAGTGTCGCGGCCTCACTGCCGGCGGAGTAGGACACGTTGCCGGACACGTTGTCTGACTCGCGGACGTTGCCACCGAGCGTGCCACGTCGAGCACCGAGCCCGCCGTTCATGTCGGTGAACTGGATCTCCTTGGCGCCGACGACATCGGGAAAGCGGTCACCGTTGAGGTCGACGTAGTCGACGGAACCCGCGGTGATCCCACCGACGACCGTGCCCCCGAACGGGCCGGCGGACAGCGTGCCGGACACCTGACCCGTCACGCCACGACGCATCACGGTGCGGTCACCGGCGACATCGGCATCGGTGACCACGTCGATGGTGTCCGCGCCGAGCCGGGAACTGGTCGCCATGGTGGAGGTGAACCAGGACGACTCGTCCTGCGCGGCCCAACCGCCTTTGGCCGGGTTCGGAGCGAAGATCGCCAGCCGGGGCATGGTGATCCGGGGGTTCGCGGCGAAACCCGCGATGTCGGCTTCCTTGGGTTCCCGGGGAAGGGCGTCCTTGAAGCTCTGGTCGATCGCGAGTTCGGCCTGCTTGATGGGCTGGGTGGCGCGATCGCGGTTGGCCTGGTACCCGATCACGCCCCAGCCGCGGTAAGGCTGCGGGAACGCACCCTGCTGAGCGGAGCCGTGTGCGGCGCTCGGCGCCGGGCTGAACGTCGGCCACGGGGAAGAGAGGTCATAGGTGACCTTCGCGGACTGTTCGGCGATCAAGCCGAACAGGTAGGGATCCGTTGTGGAGTGGTCGAAATACAGCTCGTCGCCCTCGGTGACCGGGACGACCACGTCCAGGTCCTGGCCGGGCGAGCCGTACTGCCCGTTGACGATGTCGACGACCCGCTTCCCCAGCAGCTGGCCGCCGCGCTTCTTGACGGTGAACGCGATCTTGGTCGCTCCGGGAAAGCCGAAGTTGAGCTTCACACCCGGCCGGACCCGCAGCTTGCCGGTCTTGGTCACCTTGTAGGTCTGCTGCGGCGCCTTGAGGGTATCCGCGGGATACATGTCCACGTCGAACGGCGGGCTGATCACCAGGCTCGGCTGCCCCTTGTCGTCGACAAGCGACTCCACCCCCGGCGCCTCCGTGTAGTGCGCTTTCGGTACCCAGGACACCGCGGAAACGTCGATCGAGGAGTCGGTCTTGATATGCCATGACATCTTCTCGAACTGGCTCACCGGGAGGCTCATGTCGATCGTGGTGGTCCCGGTCGACCCGGCAGGCAGGACCTTGCGAAACACCTCCGCCGGCGCGTGTACCCCGTTGCCCTTCGTGATCACCACGGCCACGTCGTCCGAGGTCACCTTGCTCTTGACCACGTCGCCGGTCAGCCGGAGCTTGCCGGTCACCGGCACCATCACCTGCGACGAGCGGCCGCCGAGCGTGAAGTCCGCCGACGCGCGGAACACGGTATTCGCCATCCCGTTCACGTCCGTACCGGCCGCCAGGTCGGTGTAGGTGATCGTCGGATCCCACGCCACCGTGTCGTACTTTCCGTCCAGAATGGACTGTGTGCGGAAGTACAGTGCGTCGCCCTTCTTCACCGCGACCGCCGACACATTGGCCGGGGTGAACTCCGTGTGGTCGTCCGGGCCGATTCGCTGCGCCCAGAGTTCGGTGTCCTTGGCCTGGATGGTGACCCGCACACCGTCGGCTTTGGTGTACGCGGCGCGCGCGGGCGACGGGTCCACGGTCAATTGCACCCGGCCGTCGACGCGGACGGTGCCGTCGAACGGCGCGACCCAGCGGCGCACCGAGTCCAGCAGCGGCGAGTTGTCGACCTGCTGGTTGAACTGCGCTGTCTGGTCACCGACGATCTCGCCGGTCACCGCCCCGCCGCCGACCGGCGCCGGGGTGCGGGCGGAATCCGGGCTGTAGGCGGGCTGCCCATTGGCGTCCAGATAGCCGAACAACACGCCGCCGTTGTTGACCAGGTCGGTGATGCCGTCACCGTTGACGTCGCTGAAGAACCGGTCCGATGTGGTCGTGGTCCCAACGAAGTCCAACTGCGCGGCGATAGCGAGGACGAATGCCTCGACACCGATCGTGCCCGACAACGTCCGCTCGGTCGAGATCCCCGGGAGGTCGCGCAACCTGATCGGCGTGTCACCGAACTTCGGTTCACCTCCGGGGGTGCTCAGATTGGGGCGGTAGTGCACTTCGTTGTTCTTGCGGAAAACCTTGTCCGGCAGGTTGTCGCCGTTCACGTCCACCAGCGCCGACAGGCCATCGGACTGACCGGCGTTGAACCCGACCTTCAGCCCGACGCCACCCTGCTTGACCGGCAGTCCCTGCACGTTGTAGCCGGCGAACAAGTGCGCGCCGAACCCGACGGAGGTGTTCGCCGAGATCGCACTCGCCTCACCTTCACGGATGTTCACGCCCAGGTCGTCATCCGGGACCGACCACCCCGCGGCGCCGGCGAACCCGGTGTAGTTGCCCGCCTGGTCGCGCACCTCGTCGAAATAGTCGAACGAGTGGGTGTTGAACAGCTTGTCGTCCTCACCGAACTGCGACACCGAGGCGAGGAGGGTCTTCGCGTAGGCACCGGTTCGGTAGTTCAGCTCGTAGGCACGGACCAGCTGGTCGTCCAGCTTGACCTCGACCCGCCGCAGCAGATCGGCGGTCACCTTCTTGAACCCGCCACGAGCGTCGATCTGTACGTCGCCGCGGCGCGGCTCACCCCGGTCCCGGTCACGCAGGAACGTCACCGAGTATTTGCCCTCGGTCGCGCCGTGGCCGGTGTAGGTGATCCGCCGCGGATACAGAGCACTGCCCGGCACCGTCGACTTCTCGGTGCCGCCGTCTTGCACCCGGGCGTAGTGGTAGCGCATCACGTTGTCGTTGGTGTCGCGGACCTCGCGTGCCGCCCACATCGCCACGTGTCCCGCGGCATCGGTCAGCGTGGTGGTCTCGGCCCCGCCGAACACCGTGCGCGTGCCCGCCTTGTCGGTGACCTCCCACCAGTAACCGGCTGGATTGTCCCCGTGGCGCACGATCCGATCGAACCGGCTCTCCAAGCGGGCGTGGAACACCTTCTCCGCCGACCTCTTCTGCAACTCGCCCCGATGGGCGACCGGTGTGAGCTGCTCACCGTTCAGGAGATAGGTCTCGGTCTCCAGAGCCGCGTCATACCGCGGTACTCCCCAGCGGGTGTCGACCGTGATCGCCGGCATGGTGACGTCCCACCCGACACCCAGCCAGCCGTTCGCACCTCCGGAGCTGTACGCCACCGCCAGCTTCGGCTCCAGGCCCGCCCGTCCCTTGGGCACCTCCAGCGGGTAGGACATCCGCGCATCGCCGGAGCTGTTCGCCGACGGGGGCGCGATCAGGTTCACGCCGGCCCCCGGATCGGCGGCTTTGATGTCCTTGATCTGATTCGGATCGAACGCCGTCCCCTCGGGATGCTCCGGAGCGGCCACCGCGCCATCCGCACCTGACGCCTGCCCAGCCACACGCATCGAGGCGGGCGGGCCCGCACTCGGGACCATCATCGCCACCAAAGCCAGGAACAACAGCACCACCACGGCCTTGTGGCGATGACGAACCGGACGAGCCCACACGAAGGCAGACATGCCCCCGACCCCCTCTGGATCAGCGAATTCGGTTACTTGGACCCGGCAATCCCTGTCGCGCAAGGGATCGAGCGGTGACGCATGTACGAAAGAAGTACGATCGAAACGAACTAGTGCGTTCGGACGAATTCCGCTGGGGCCAGGCGTGATCCCCGCAAAAAAAGACTTCGATCTTCGACGGACGCTATCGGCGGGTCATTAAATTTCGATGAAACGCCCGGGAAGCGCTGCTCAGCTACGGCACCTACGACAGTGGCGGCCGGGAGGTTTGCGTCCAGGTGTGGATAAGACGGCGTGCAGAGCGTCTACCAGCACGACATCTGTGTCGCCGGGCCTGCTGACCGGCGGTACCGGCACGGCCGTCGGCGACAGCGCGCGAAGATGGCCGCGCAGGACGTTCGACAGGAGGAAGGGCTCAGGAAGCCGGTTTGTCCGCCAGCTGCTCGAGGCGGGCCATCTCCACGTCGAGGGCGGTCTGCGCCCGGCTCAACGTCTCCGAGCTGTATCCGCCACTCGACCGGGCCCGCTGAAGCCGTTCGGACTGCTCGGTGAGGACACGCAGGCGCAGCTGCAGGTATTGCTGGACGTCCGAAGCCGAGCGGCCGACTGGCGCCTTGCCCGGGACGCGCACGTCCGAACGCACCCGGTCCAGGACCGCCTCGCTGAACGGTCCCTCGGCCGGATCGTCCAAGACGGACTTCGCCGCGTCGGCGAGCTCGGTCATGAGCCGGACGTACTCCTGACGCGCCCGGTCCGGATCCTCCGCGGGCACCCGCGCCGCACGGATCACCGCCGGGAGCGTCATTCCCTGCACCAGCAGCGTCGTGGTCGCAACCACGTAGGCGATCAGGACCAGAAGGGCACGATCCGGGGTGTCCTGCGGAAGGGTCTGCGCCGCCGCGAGGGTGATGGCGCCGCGCATCCCCGCCCAGCCGAGCACCACGCCACCGCGCCAGCCCAGGGTCTCGGTGAGCCGGAACTCGACGTCGGCGGCGGCACGATCGAGCCGTTTCCGGAAATGCGCCACCCGTCTCGGTGACGCCTTGTCCAGTCGCTCGGTGACGGCGGGATTCGACTCGTCGCCCCGCAGCACCGCCTGTGTCGTTTCCAGCCGTGGTTTGAAACGCGCGGCTTTGCGCTGCTCGCGGTACAGGCCGGCGACCAGCGGCCCGACGAAGACCACGCGCGCGACGATGACGAGCGCCGACGCGGCCAGGCCGATGACGAGCGCGCGCCAGACGCTCGAACCGTCCTCGTGCACCTCGTCGATGAGGGTTTTCACGCTGAGCCCCATGAGCAGGAACATCCCGCTCTCCAGCAGGAAGGCCGCGGTTCGCCAGTTGACGGTCTCGGCGAGACGGTCCGTCGCGCGCAGATGCCGCGGGGCGAGATGACCGGTCACCAACCCGGCGACGACGACGGCGAGCACGCCCGAGGCACCGGCCTCCTCCGCGGGCAGGAAGGCGATGAACGGGACCACGAACGAGATGGCGGTGTTCAGCACGGCGTTGCCCAGCAAGGCCCGCGCCCGGACGTTGACGATCCCGACCAGGATCCCGATCCCGACCGCCACGACGACGGAGAAGACGAACTCGCCCACGATGCCCCAGACGGACACCGACCCGGCGACCGCGGCGACGGCGGACCGCAGCAGCACGAGCGCCGAGGCGTCGTTGACCAGCCCTTCGCCTTCGAGCACGGTCAGCAGCCGCGGTGGCAGACCGAGCCGCCGTCCCACGGACGTCGCCGCGACGGCGTCGGTGGGGCTGATGACCGCGCCCAGCGCGAACGCGGCAGGCCACCCGATCCCCGGCACCAGCCAGTGGAACAGCCAGCCCGCCCCCAGCGTCGTCCCCACCACGAGCAGGACCGCGAGGCCGGTGATCGGCCGGATGTTCCGCCGGAAGTCGACCATCGGCATGTTCACCGCCGCCGAATACAGCAGCGGCGGGAGCACCCCGGCCAGGATCAGCTCGGGTTCGACCTCCGGATGCGGGACACCCGGCAGGAAGCTCAGCCCGATCCCGGCCACCACGAGACTCAGCGGAGCGGCCAGGTTCATCCGTTCGGAGAACGTGGCCACCACCACGATGATGACGACGCCGAGCACGGCGACGAGAGTCAGGTTCACCGGCACGTGTCCTCTCGCGTTCGCGGCACTCCGAACGTGTCCATTGGTGACACGACGGCGCCGCACCCGCAAGTCGGACCACTAAGGCGGGTCATCGTGATCTCGGATCACGACCCCGCCTGGCCGGGCCTCGCGCCGAGGTATTCGCTGAACACGGCTACCGCCGGCACCACAACGCATGACCGACCGGCTGCTGTACGTCCGAGTCCGCGGCGGGCTCCGCACCCACATCCTGCACGGCGTCACGACGGACAGCCGGCCGACGCGGCGCGCTCGGTACGCCGCGGCGATGACGGAGCTGATCCAGGAGCTGACCGACCGGGCCCGCCGTGCGCTGACCTCTCCTCGAACCCGGTGTGAAGAAGTGAACGAGGCTCAACGGTTCCCGAAGAGATGGGCCGACCTGGAACCGCATGTCCTGAAGGTGCCCTTGGAGACGATGAAGGTCGTCAAGGGCACCTTCAGGACATGACGGCAGCGGCACCGTGATCGTCTCGCCAGGCTGCGGGCACGATCGTCCGGTCCATCGCGCTGCTGGAGATCGGCGGCGCCTGGCCGATCTGGCAAGGCTCGGTCAGCCAATCATGCAACGCGGGCTCGGTGAGCAGCGTGTAGTGGTTTTCCGGCAGGCCGACGGTGCCAGCGCTGCCGGGTATGTCCCGAAAGTCACCACGCCGGACGAACACGCCGCCACCGGCAACCGGTCAGGAGGCCGAAACCGAATAACTGTTCGCCGAGAAGTTCATCCCGCCGCTCGACGACGTGATCTCGAAACCGAACTGCACCTCACCGACCGTCACATCGCCGTACCACCCGCGATTCTTGATCCAGTTCAGCACGGCGAGCACATCGACCGAACCCGCGTTCGTGTTGGAGGTACGCAGGAACGAGAACACCGCGTTGGCACCGTTGCTCCCCCGGTAGACGTCCCAGGTGTGGCCGCCGACCGACACCGTGGTCTCCTTCGAACCGATCGCGCCCACGGCGCCCTGCTTGTTCATCCAGAGCATGATCTCGTAGGCGTTGTTGTTCGCCCAGATGTCGTACGCCGTCGCGTAGGCGCCGCCACCCGGCCGGGAGACGTTGAAACTGCTGGAAAGGCTCCGCAGTCCGCTCAGCTGGCGGCCGACGTTCTTCGCCGAATGCGGATACGACTTCACCCCACCGGTGTTCGGATGGTCCGCCCAGACGCCGAAGTTGCTGTAGGAGTTCGCCCAGATCGACTGCGGTCCCGCGCCGCCGCCCCAGACGTTGTTGCGGACGGTGTAGCCGCCGTTCGACCAGGTCCCCCACTTGTCCGAAGAGCTCCAGGTGGCGGCCTGCGCCGTCCCTCCCAACGCCAGGACGGCGACCAACGCCACGACGACACCGCTCATCAAGGATCGTGCTTGCCTACGCATAGCCGGGTTCCTTCCGTGTCTTTTCACCAAATGGACCGCTATCGCAGAGAGAACGTGCTGATTCTCGAATCGGAGGTGAAGACGAGATAGACGTCGTGCCGCCCACTCGGTCCGGACACCGTCGCGCTGGTGGTCGAGTACGTGTACTTGTCGCCGGTACTGGCGATCCGCGCGGTTCCGATGAGTCTGCCGTGCGGGCCGCCGAGCCGGATTTCCACAGTGGACGTTCCAGGTTCGGCACGAGCCGTTCTGGCGGTGAACGTCCGCACCCCGGCACGGAAGTCCACGTCGCTGAAGCGCAGCCAGTCTCCCGCGCCGACACCGACCGCGTCCCCGCGGGCTTTGCTCTCGTCGACCAGTTCGACACCCGAGTAGTCGTCGAAGTCGATCGCCCTGGTGTCCCGGGACAGATCGCGCGGCGGGATCTGCTCGCCACGTACGGGCAGCGCCGAGCGTAGCCGGATGTCACCGGCGGACGCACCGACCATCACCTCGTGGACGGACGATTCCAGCACCCATCTCCCCCGGGTGACGTCCCAGTGCCGGAGGTCGGGCACCGACAGGCGCACCGTCTTGGTCTGCCCCGGCTCCAGGCGCACCCGCTCGAAGTCGCGGAGGCGCTGATTCGGCTGCTTGTCCCGGGAGACGAGCTGATGGGTGTAGAGCTGCACCACCTCGTCACCGGCACGTTTCCCGGTATTGGTCACCTTCACCGTCGCTTCGAACGTCCCTTGTGGACCCGGTTTGCCGAGCCGCAGGTCGTTGTAGCGGAAGTTCGTGTACGACAGGCCGTGACCGAAGGCGTAGAGCGGATCACCGGTGAAGTACTGATAGGTGCTGCCGCGTTTCATGATGTCGTAGTCGAGGATGTCCGGGAGCTCGGCGTCCGAGCGGTACCACGTCTGGGTGAGACGGCCCGCCGGGTTGACGTCGCCGTACAGCACGTCGGCCAGGGCGTTGCCGGTCTCCTGGCCGGCGTGCGAGGTCCACACGATCGCCGGGATGTTCTCCTGCTCCCAGTTCAAGGTCGTGGGATAGCTGTTCTCGACCACCACGACGGTGTTCGGATTCGCCGCGCGCACGGCCTTGATCAGCTCGCTCTGGCTTCCCGCCAGCGCCGTCGAGGTGCGATCGTGGTCTTCCCTGCCGTTGATGAACGGCATGCTGCCCACGACCACGACCGCCGTTTCGGCCGATCGTGCCACCTGCACCGCGCTGTCGATCCCGGACGTGATCCGCTCCTTGCGGAACTTCGTCGCTCCCGCCGCGTTCGGCGAGCCCAGGGTCAGCGTGCCGTCGGCGGCGACGGTGAGGTAGCTGTTCGGCCCGTCCCAGTCGTTCGGGAGTTCGTAACCGGCGTACCTGATCACGACCGTGCCGTCACCGGCGTCCTCGAGTTTGAACTGCTGCTGGACGAACCAGTCCCGCGGCTGCGGTGCCTGGTTGAGGAACGGGCTGGTGGCGTCGGCGAGGTTCTGCCGCTCGACGTACTTCCCGTTCGCCACGCTGCGCAAGGTCAGCACACCGTCGCCCCACTCGAAGGCGTCGAACTGCTCCGTGGCCCCGGCAATGGTGGCGCCCGTCTTGAGCACCGCTCCCGCATCGCCCGCGCCGCCGCCGAGGTATTTGCCGGTGGCGGCATCGCGCAAGGCGATCCTGTCCACGGCCTCGGTGTCGGTGACCTGTGCCCCGCCGCCGAGCCGCGCGCGGATCCCGTCCGCCGGGGTGACCTTGTACGGCAGTCCGCCGGAGTACCAGTCGGTGTACAGGGTCTTGCCCAGCGGCCCGATGACCGCCACTCCGCGCTTCGGGTCCAGCGGCAGGGCGCCGCGGTCGTTCTTCAGCAGCACCATGGCTTCGCCCGCCGTCTTGCGGGCGAGCTGCCGATGCGCCGGGCTGTTGACCACGTCTTTGCCGATCCTGGCGTACGGGCCGCCGTCCGGGTCGAAGTCGCCGAGCCGGAAGCGGACGCTCAGGACGTGCTTCACCGCCCTGTCGATGTCGGCCTCGGCGAGCAACCCCTTCGCCAGCGCGGACGTGATGATCTTGATGGTCGGGCCGGGGTTCTGGTTGTCGACGGTGAAGCCGTCGAGACCGGCCTTGAGGGTGGCCGCGAAGCCTTCCTCGTTGGTCGCGTAGTACTTCTCGGAACCTGTCAGGTTGTACGGGGCGGAGGCGTCGCTGACGTTGTAGAGCGTCTTGCCGGTCCAGGTCCGCACGACGTCGTTCAGGTCGGGGTTCACCGTCGCGGGCCGCCCGTTGACGAGGTTGTACGACCCCATCACACCGGTCGCCGCGTCGGCCGCGATGGCCGGCCGGAACGCCTGCTCGTCGTACTCCCGCAACACTCGCGGGCGCAGGTTGGACGACGTGGTGTCGCGGCGGATCTCGTTGTTGTTGGCCAAATAGTGCTTCAGCACCGGTGCGGTCTTGAGGTATTGAGGATGATCACCGCTCATCCCCTTGCCGTACGCCGTCGAGATCGCCCCGGTCAGCAGGGGATCTTCGGAGTAGCCCTCCTCGTTGCGCCCCCATCGCGGATCACGCAGCAGGTTCACCACCGGCGCCCACAGCTGGAGACCCCAGAATCCGGGATCCTGCGAGTGGTAGCCCCGCGCTTCGTCACCGACGACCGCGCCGACCTGCTTGATCAACGCCGGGTCCCAGGTCGAAGCGAGCCCGATCGCCTGGGGGAAGACCGTCGCGTTCGCGGTCACCACGGCGCCGTTCGTGCGCTCCGTCGTCCAGCCGAGGCCGTGGAGCGCCTCGGTTCCCGTCTTGAATTCGGGGATGCCCAGCCGCGGGATCGCCGGCTGGAACTGGTGCAGCAACGACACCTTCTCCGGGAGGGTCAGCCGGCGCACCAGATCGTCCACCCGCGTGGTCAGCGGAAGGCCAGGATCTCGGAACGGAAGGGCGTCCAGCTCGTCCGCGACCGCGGGTGAGGCGAGACCCAGCATCAGGGCGACCGTCATGGTGAACATGCCCAGCCGGCGCGGGCGGACTTGGCGAGCGGCTCTGCTCATGAAGACTCCATCGCGAGTAATCGAAGCGCTTCGACGAAACGGGCGGCGATATTCGGAGGGGTTCGAGCGGTGGTGATCGAGCGAGAGATTCGATTGTCGAAACGATTCGACAGTCGCGTTACGGCGATGTTAGCGGACAGGACACGGCGAGACAATGTTCTCGTCCGTCTGGCAGTCTCGAACACAGTGGACAGTTCCCAGCGGAAGGAATCCCGTTGACCTCGCAGAACGAACCCACCGGCCTCACGCTCGAACAGAAGGCCTCGCTGCTGTCCGGCCGCGACTTCTGGCACACCGAGGCGATCGAGGCCGCGGGGATCCCGTCGATCATGCTGTCCGACGGCCCGCACGGCCTCCGGCGGCAGGACAGCGAGGCCGACAATCTCGGCGTGCACGACAGCGTGTCCGCCACCTGCTTCCCGCCGTCGGTCGCAGTGGGTTCCAGTTGGGATCCCGACGTCGCCGCGCGGATCGGTGCCGCCATCGGCAGGGAAGCCCGCGCGGCCGGGGTGTCGGTGGTGCTCGGCCCCGGCGTGAACATCAAACGGTCCCCGTTGTGCGGCCGCAACTTCGAGTACTACTCCGAAGACCCGTTGCTGAGCGGGGTGCTCGCCAGCGCCTACGTGCGGGCCATGCAGGCCGAAGGCGTGGGCGCGTCGCTGAAGCATTTCGCGGCCAACAACCAGGAGACCGACCGGATGCGGGTCAGTGCGGAGGTCGACGAACGGACCCTGCGCGAGATCTACTTCCCGGCGTTCGAGCGGGTCGTGACCGAAGCACAGCCGGCGACGGTGATGTGCTCGTACAACCGGGTGAATGGCGTCTACGCCGCCCAGAACCGCCGTCTGCTCACCGATGTTCTGCGTGACGAATGGGGTTTCGACGGTGCGGTCGTGTCGGACTGGGGTGCGGTGAACGACCGGGTCGCCGCGCTCGCGGCCGGGCTGGACCTGGAGATGCCGGGCACCGGCGGCAGCGGCGACGCCGAGATCGTGGCGGCCGTCCGAAGCGGGGAATTGGACGAAGGCGTCGTCGACCGGAGTGTCCGCCGCCTTCTCGCCCTCGTCGACCGGACGACGCCTGCGGGTGGCCACATCGATCCCGACGAGCAACACCGGCTGGCGAAAGAGGTCGCCGCCGACTGCGCCGTCCTGCTGAAGAACGACCGCGACACGTTGCCCCTGACGACGCGGTCGGCGGTGGCGGTCGTCGGCGAGTTCGCCGCGAATCCCCGTTTCCAGGGCGGCGGCAGCTCTCACGTCAATCCGACCCGGGTCGACACCGCGCTAGACGCGATCCGCGCACTCGGGGAATCCGTGACCTACGCGAGCGGACTGGCCGACAACGCCGTCGAGATCGCTCGTGAGGCCGACGTCGCGGTGATCTTCGCGGGTCTGGGCGAACGGGACGAATCCGAGGGCTTCGACCGGGACACCATCGATCTCCCCGCGGCGCAGGTCGAGCTCATCAAGGCGGTCGCGGCGGCAAGCAGTCGCACCGTGGTCGTCCTTTCCCACGGCGGCGTGGTGTCGCTGGAGGGATGGCACGACGACGTCGACGCCATCCTCGACGGCTGGCTCCTGGGGCAAGCCGGCGGCAGTGCGCTCGCCGATCTCCTCTTCGGAGTCACCAGCCCGTCGGGGCATCTCGCCGAGAGCATTCCGTTGCGTTTGCAGGACAACCCCAGCTATCTCAACTTCCCTGGCGAGGCGGGCCACGTCCGGTATGGCGAGGGGGTCATGGTCGGCTATCGCTACTACGAAACTGCCGAGGTCGCGGTCCGCTACCCATTCGGCCACGGCCTGTCCTACACGACCTTCGAGACCGCCGGCCTGACGGTCACGGCGACGGGCGACGACACCGCCACGGTCGCGGTGAACGTCACCAACACCGGAACCCGCGCCGGCAAACACGTCGTCCAGGTCTACGTTGCCACCGACGCCGCTCCCGTTCGCAGCCCGGCACGGGAGCTCCGCGCGTTCACCAAGATCTCCCTCGAACCGGGCGAGACCCGGCGGGTCGAGCTCACCCTCGATCGCCGCGCTTTCGCCTGGTACGACATCGGACTGAGCCGTTGGGTGGTCTCACCCGGCGGCTACACCGTCCAAATCGGTGAGAGCGCCGCGCGGATCGTCGCCGAAGCGGCCATCACGCTGGCCGGCGACGTCATCATCCCGGTCCTGTCGATCGACTCGACGGTCGAGGAGTGGTTCGGTCACCCGATCGTGGGTCCGGAGCTCGGTGAGTTGCTCGCCGGCGAGGGCGACCGGGCTGAGAGCAGCGCGGACTGGATGCGCATGGTCGCTTCGATGCCGATGCGCCAGTTCACCAAACTCATGGCCTACCGCGGTGTCTCGCTGCCCACCGACGCCTTGCCCCGATTGATCGAGCTGAGCAAGGACGGAGCCCGTCGAATCGATTCGACGGGCACTATCATCGGCTGATGGTCACCATCGCAGACGTCGCCCGGGCGGCCGGGGTCTCCCCCAGCACCGTGTCCTATGTGCTGTCCGGGCGGCGTTCGATCTCGGAGGACACCCGCCGCCGGGTCCAGCACAGCATCACCGAACTCGGCTACCACCCGAACGCGGGCGCCCGCGCGCTGGCCAGCAGCCGCACCAACGTGCTGGCGCTCGTCGTCCCGCTGCGGACGGACCTGAACGTCCCGGTGGTCATGCAGTTCGTCGCGGCCACCGTCACCGAGGCACGCACGTACGACCACGACGTGCTCCTGCTGACCAAGAACGAAGGCCCGGACGGACTGCGCCGGATCGCCGCGTCCGCCATCGCGGACGCGCTGATCGTCATGGACGTCGAGACCTCCGAGCCCCGCCTACCGGTGCTGAGATCCTTGCACCGGCCGGTGGTGCTGATCGGCGTCCCCTCCGACCCCGGCGACCTGACCTGCGTCGACCTCGACTTCACCGCCGCCGGCTCCGCGAGCGTCACGCATCTGGCCGATCTCGGTCATCGCGAGATCGCGCTGATCGGCCCTTCCCCGGCGGTCTACAAACGCGGCACGAGCTACGCGGGACGCTTCCTGCGCGGGTTCCGCCAGACGGCCACGAAACGCAAGGTGCGCGCCGGCTCGTTCCCGTGCGCGCCTTCCTACGACGCGCTACGTGCCTGCCTCGACGACGTGTTCGCCCGACATCCCGGCGTCACCGGGCTGGTCGTGCACAACGAGGCCATCCTCGGCCCGTTGCTGTCCGAACTGAACCGCCGCGGCAAGCAGGTACCTCAGGACATCTCGGTACTAGCCGTATGCCCGGAGGACATGGCCGAGGCACAGTCGATCCAGCTCACGTCGATCGCCATCCCCGCCGCGGAACTCGGCAGTCTTGCCGTCGAGATGGCGATGCGCCGCCTCGACGACGGAGGCCAGGCCGAGGTCCGGCTGCTGTCACCCCGGCTGACCGAACGGGGCAGCACGGGCCCGGCACCTTCTCATTGAGGGGTAACCCAAGGTGGTCGCCTACCGCCGGCAGGGGTCGCGAAAGCCACTTTCGGGACGTCTGGTGTCCCGAAAGTGGCTTTCGCGACACTCAGGCGGGCGCCCCAGATGCCCCAGCGCGGCCTTCCGCCGGGGAGACAGCGCCGCGGATCGTCAACGCGCCTCCCGTCGCCACGATCGTCTCGTGACCCGCGGGAAAGGTCACCTGCCAGCCATCAGGCGCGGAGTCGACGTCGATGTGGACGCGCTCGCCCTCCCTGCGCGTGCGGAACGTCGAGCCACCGACGGTGGTGGTGATCCTGGCGCCGTCTTCGAGCCGGTACAGCTGTAGCGTGACGCCGTCGGCGTAGTCGTAATCCGGCCGGTCGTCGACGGCACCCAGCGGCAGGACGGTGTTGGGGCGCACGAGCAGCGGGACGGTGAGCATGTCGCAGACCGTGGTCACCCACCGCGGCCCCTGGATCTCGTCGCCGGTGAAGAAGTCGGTCCACACGCCGTCCGGGACGTAGTAGGTCACTTCGCCCTCGTCCGAGAACACCGGTGCCACCAGGAGCGAGTCGCCGAGCATGTACTGCCGCTCGAGGTGGGCGCACGCCGGATCGGCGGGGAACTCCAGCGCCATCGCCCGCATCATCGGAGTGCCCTCGGCCGCCGCCTGTTCCGCCGCTTGCCACAGGTACGGCATCAGCCGTGCCTTGAGCTTGGAGAACACCCGCAGGACGTCGACGGCCTCCTCGTCGAACAGCCAGGGCACCCGGTAGGACGAACTGCCGTGCAACCTGCTGTGCGAGGACAGCATCCCGAACGCGATCCAGCGTTTGAACAGCGCCGGATCCGGGGTGCCCTCGAAGCCGCCGATGTCGTGGCTCCAGTACCCGAAACCGGACAGGCCCAGGGAAAGGCCGCCACGCAGGCTCTCGGCCATCGACTCGTACGTCGACTCGCAGTCGCCGCCCCAATGCACCGGGAACTGCTGCGACCCGGCGGTCGCCGAGCGCGCGAACACGACCGCTTCACCCTCCCCGCGCCGTTCGCGGAGCACGTCGAACACCGTCTTGTTGTAGAGATAGGTGTAGTAGTTGTGCATGCGCTCGGGGTCCGACCCGTCGAAGTAGACGACGTCCGTCGGCACCCGCTCGCCGAAGTCGGTCTTGAAACAGTCCACGCCTTGTTCGAGCAGAGCGTCCAATTTGGACGCGTACCACGTGCGCGCCGCGGGGTTGGTGAAGTCGACCAGCGCCATTCCCGGCTGCCAGAGATCCCACTGCCACACGTCGCCGTTCGGTTTCCGCAGCAGGTATCCGCCCTCGACACCTTCCGCGAACAGCGGCGACCGTTGCGCCACGTACGGGTTGATCCACACCGAGATCCGCAGGTCCCGCGCCTTCAGCCGCTCCAGCATGCCGACGGGGTCCGGGAAGGTCCGCGGATCCCATTCGAAGTCGCACCAGTTGAATTCGCGCATCCAGAAGCAGTCGAAATGGAACACGCTCAGCGGCAGATCGCGTTCGATCATGCCGTCGACGAATCCCGAGACGGTCTCCTCGTCATAGGAGGTGGTGAACGACGTCGACAGCCACAGCCCGAAGGACCACGCGGGCGGGAGCGCCGGTCTGCCGGTCAGCGCCGTGTACTTGCGCAGAATCTCCTTCGGGCTCGGGCCGTAGATCACGTAGTACTCCAGGGACTGGCCGACGACGCTGAACTGCACCCGCGACACCGCTTCGGAGGCGACCTCGAAGGACACATGCCCCGGATGGTCGACGAACACGCCGTAACCGGCGTTGGTCAGATAGAACGGGACGTTCTTGTAGGCCTGTTCGCTGCTCGTGCCGGCGTCGGCGTTCCAGATGTCGACGACCTGCCCGTTGCGCACCAAGGGCCCGAACCGTTCACCGAGCCCGTAGACCTGCGTCCCCACGGAAAGGTCCAGCTGGTCGCGGACATGGTGCTCGCCGTCGAGGCTCATGAAGCCCATGCCCTTGGCCCCGCTGGTGGTGAGCGTCTTGCCGTCCGCGAGGAAGTCGACCTTCCACCCGTCGCCGCGATGCAGCCGGACCGACAACGCGCCCGCGGTGAGCGTGTGCCCGTCCTCGGAGACCTTCGCCTCCTCGTCGACGGTCGCCAGCTCGAAGCGGGGTTCTCGCAGCAGCCCGCCCTCGAAATGCGTGACGCTCACCCCGATCACGTCCGGCATCGGCGAGGAGAACCCGACCGTCGCCACCGGCCCCTTCAACAGGTCGCCGCGATGGCGGATGCGATGGGTCGGCGCGTGCACCACGATCCGCCCGTCCCCCGCGGTGAGGTCGTACACCTCCACCGGATGCGCCGCCTGTACCCCGTCGCGCAGCAGCCAATAGCCGTTGCTGAACTTCATTTGACCGCCCCTGCCGTGATGCCACGTGTCAACGTCCGCTGGAAGATCAGGAAGAAGGCGATCGCCGGGATGACCCCGAGCAACGCCGAGGCACTGGTCACGGTCGCGTCCATCATCCGCTGGCCCTGCAGCACACCCAGCGCGACCGGGACGGTCTGGGTGTCGTTGGAGATGAGCAGGATCAGCGGCAGGAAGAACTCGTTCCACGTCCAGATGAAGAAGAACACGAACAGCACGCCGAGGGTCGGCCTGCTGATCGGCACCACGACGCGCACCAGGGTCTGCCATTTGTTCGCGCCGTCGAGATAGGCGGCCTCGAGCAGTTCGTGCGGGAACCCGACGTACGTCGAGGACAGCAGATAGGTGCCGAACGCGGCCTGGATGATCGTGAAGATGATGATCACGCCGAGCTGAGTGTCGTAGAGACCGGTTTCGTTGGCGAGGAAGTACAGCGGGTACGCCAGCGCTTCCTGCGGCAGCGTGTTCGCGATGAGGAAGGCGACCAGGATCCACGTCCGGCCGCGGACGCGCCCGATGCCCAGCGCGTAGGCGTTCAGCACCGAGATCACCACCGCGAGCACCGCGACCGAACCGCTGATCACGACGCTGTTGAGCAGTTTCTGCCCGAACCCGACCCGGACCCAGAAGTCGATCAGCCCTTGCAGGTACACCCCGTCCGGAAAGGACAATGGGCCGTCCGCCGCGTATTCGGCCGGGGTTTTCAGCGCGTTCAGCGCCACGACCAGGAACGGCGCCAGCATCACGACCGCGAGAACGATCAACGACCAGAGCGTCAGATGCCGTTTCACGCCTGCTCACCCCGCTTCTGGGCCCGGAGGAACACCGTGGTGAGCACGAGGATCAGCACCGTGAGCACGGTCGCGATCGCCGCGCCGTAGCCGACCTGCGTCTTCTCGAAGAAGTTCTGGAACGAGTAGTACGAGGGCACGTTGGTGGACCCTCCCGGGCCTCCCCTGGTCAGCACGTAGATCGGCCCGAACACCTTCAGCGCGGCGATCGTGCAGGTCAGCAGGACCACGAAGACCTCGGGCCGCAGCTGTGGCACGGTCACATGCCAGAACCGGCCCCACCACGACGCCCCGTCCAGCTCCGCCGCCTCGTGCAGTGAGGGGTCGGCACGCTGCATCCCGGCCATGAAGATCACCACCGGATAGCCGACCTGGATCCACACCATCACGCCCATCACGCTCCACAGCGCGAGATCCGGGTCGCCCAGCCAGTTCTGGGCGAGCGAGCCGAGCCCGACGGCGGAGAGGAGTTCGTTCACCGCGCCCTCGGGCGCGAGTATCCAGCTCCAGACGATGCCGGCGACCGCGATCGGCAGCACCTGGGGCAGGTAGACGCAGGCTCGCAGCACGCTGGCCGCCCGCGTCCCGAACCGTTTGGCCACGAAATCGAACAGCGCGGCCGCGATCACCAGCCCGGCCACGGTCGGCACGACGGCCATCGCCACCACCAGCCCGAGGTTGTGGCGGAACGACGCCCAGAAGACGTCGTCCGCGAACAACCGCCGGTAGTTCTCCAGTCCTGTCCACTTCGGATCGCCGGCGCCGGACCACTGGGTGAAGCTGATGCCGATGTTCATCGCGAACGGCACCAGGATCACCGCGATCAGCAGCAGCGCGCCGGGGATCAGGAAGAGCAGGTAGTTTCCCCGTCCCCTGGTCATTTGCCCACGTTCGCCAGATTCTCCTCGTACGGCTTGGCGAGCTCGTCGAGCACCTGCGACGGCTGGGCGCTCGAGGTGATGAGCTTCTGCGTCGCCGAGACGTGGACGTCGTAGTACCCGGGCGCGGGCCAGTCCGGATAGAACGCCAGCTTGTCCTGTGTGGACAGAGTGGTGAAGTCCTCCACCAGATCCTTAAGCCGTGGCTCGGCCGGCGGCGTGGGGCTGTTCACCACCGGGACACCGCCTGCCTCACGGAGCTTGTCCTGGATGGGCTGGGACATCGTGATCGCGATGAAGTCCAGTGCGAGGTCGCGGTTCTTCGCTCCCTTGGGGATGACCCACATGTTGCCCGCCGACCCCGAGGTCATCCCCGGCCACGGCACGGAACCCCACTGGAAGTCCTTGATGCTCTGCACCAGCCTGCCGTACCACCAGCTGCCGCTGATCATGATCGGATACTTGCCCTGCATGAACGACATGCCCATGGCCTCGGCGTCGACGCCGGCGGCATCCTTGCTGACGTAGCCCTTCCGCACCCAGTCGGCGAAGGTTGTCGCGCCGTAGGTCCACGCGGCATCGTGGAAGTCCACCTTGCCGGTGTAGCGCTGGTAGCGGTCCACCCAGCCGCGGTCGGCCTTGGTGAGGGTGAGCTGGTACAGGACCTGATGCGCCGGGTACTCCGAGCCGCCGACGGCCAGCGGGGTGACCCCGGCACCGGCGAATTTGGCCATGGCCGCGGTCAGCTGTTCGATGGTCCGCGGCTCTTCGAGACCCTGCTGGGCGAACATGTCCTTGTTGTAGAAGATCTTCACGTACTCGGCATAGTTCGGGACGCCGTACCAGTTGCCGGATCCCATCACGCCGTTCTCGTCGTAACGAGCGGTGGTCTGGAGCGCCGGAGTGAGCTGCTTGTCCCAGCCGCGTTTGCTGACCTCTTCGCTGATGTCGGTCAGCAGTCCCTGCTTGGACAGCAGTCCCGCGGTGGCGTTCCCCTTGTTGTACTCCAGGATGTCCGGCGCGTCGCCCGAATTGAGCACCATCGGCGCCGTCTTCTGGATCTGCTCGAACCCCTTCTCCTCGAAGGCGACCTTGACACCGGGATGGCTCGCCTCGAACTGCTTGATCGCCTCGGCCCAGGCCACGCCCATCGCGCTGTCCGGTGCCTCGTAGTGCCACAACTTCAGGGTTTTCGGGTCACCACTGCCGGATCCGGACCCGCAGCCCGCGACGGCCAGCACAGCGACCATCGCGGCGGCCAGTACTCGCTTCGACATCAGAGGTCCCTCCAGAGAAGTCGGTGATACCCGCCGGCCATCGTGGCCTCCTTCGGAATCCGCGGTGACCCGAACTGTCGAAGCGCTTCGATGGACACGATAGGACCGCGCGCCCGGTCAGCACAACGTCTTGACCGGGCGCGCTCCCACCTCTACTGTCAGGGCCTTTTCAGCAGACCTGTGCGTGTGCTTGGAGGCGTAACTCGCGTGTCTGGAGGCGTAACTCGCGTGCTTCGAGGCGTAACTCGCGAGTTACGCTTCCAATCACGCGAGTTACGCCTTCAATCACGCGTGTTCGGCGTTGAACGTGATGGGGTGGTCCGCGACCGGCGTGGGGTCGAGGGTGCCGGCGCGGGCGAAGGTCGCCCAGACTGCGCGGAGGGCGGCGCCGAAGGCGTCGACCTCGGGCCACGGCACCTTGCCGAGCATCGGGCTGTCCTGCCAGGCCTGCTGGGTGCCGAGCAGCAGCGGCAGTTCCAGGCAGTGGGTGGCGCCGAATTCCGACCCTTCGGGCCGCCAGTCGAGCCGGTACGACCAGACGTTGGCGCGGGCCGAGCGCAAGCGGTCGCCGAAAGCGGCCAGCGGTTCGACGTAGATCTCGTCGGTGCCCGCGGCGCCGGGGAACGCGGTCATGTCGTCGGCGTTCCAGCCGTACAGCACGTCGAGGTCGCGCACGTTGTCCGCGAAGGACGCCTTGTCCAGCGTGTCCACCGGAACGAACGCCGGTTCCATCGGGTCGCCGGTGAGCCGCAGGTTCGTCAGCGCGGTCTCCTTGTGCGCGGCCAGGATTTCCGTGATGCCGGCGGTGTGCAGGTCGGTACCGAGCGCATCGGCGAACACCTGGCCGAGTTTCGCCGCGTGCTCGGGCCGCCGGGTGGCGAGGCCGAGCGGCGCGCTCTGCAGGATCGCCCGCCGGAACAGGCCGCGCGCCTCGGGCAGGTCCATCAGGAGCCGGATGGAGATGCCGCCCGCCGACTGCCCGGCGACCGTCACGTTGTCCGGGTCGCCGCCGTAGGCCGCGATGTTGGCCCGCACCCAGCGCAGCGCTTCGAGCTGGTCGGCCAGCCCGAGGTTGCCGGGGCTGACGCCGTCCAGGTACAGGTAGCCGAGCGCGCCGAGCCGGTAGTTGACGCCGACCACCACCATGTCGCCTTCGGCCGCCAGCGCGCCGCCGTCGTACCAGTCGAACAAGCCGCCACCACTGGAGAAGCCGCCGCCGTGCAACCACACCAGCACCGGCCTCCGTCCGTCATCCAGGCCCGGAGTGGTGACCGTCAGGTTGAGACAGTCCTCGCCCTGCGGGAGGCGATCGCGCGGCGGCCCCATCACGCGGTCCAGCCGGGACGGCGGTTGCGGGCTGATCTCCCCGCTGGACGCCGTCCGCTCCGAAACGGCGACAGGCAGGGCGAACCGTGCCGCTGTGGCATAGCGGATCGGTCCGGTTCGGACAATCGTGGTCATACGCACCTCGCGGGTAGGATCGGCGGGTGATCTTGCCTCGCCTGCTGGACGGCCGACTGAAGTTCCGCCACCTCGTCCTGCTCGACGCGCTGGCCAGGCAGGGCACCGTGGTCGGGGCCGCCGCCGAACTGCACGTGACGCAGCCGGTGGCGACCCGAAGTCTGCACGAACTCGAAGAGATCCTCGACGTGCGGTTGTTCGAACGCGGCCCGCGCGGCATCACCCCGACCGTGTTCGGCGAGGCGTTCACCGGGCATGCCCGCGCGGTGCTCGCCCAGCTCGAACAGGCCGGGCGGCACGTCGCCGAGCTGGCCGACGCCGAACGCGGCACGGTGGTGGTCGGCACGCACCTCGCGGGGTCGAACATGCTGCTGCCGCGCGCGATCGCGGCGATCAAGACCGAGCGGCCGTACCTGACCATCGTCGTCCGGGAGGGTTCTCCCGAAGCCCTGCTGGTCGAGCTGGAGGCGGGCCGGGTCGACCTGATCATCGGCAGGCTGACAGCGCCTTCGGACGAGCGGATCGAACGGCGCAAGCTGTACGACGAGTCGGTGGATCTGGTGGTGCGCAACGCGCATCCGCTGGCGGGCGCGACCGGCGTCGAGCTCGCCGATCTCGCGGAGTATCCGTGGATCCTGCCCGGCGCGGAGACCGCGCTGCGCCGCGAGCTGGAGCAGTTGTTCACGCGCAACGGCTTCCCGCTGCCCGCGAACCGGGTGGAGACCACCTCGTTCCTCACCGTGCGGCAGTTGCTGCTGGAGACCGACGTGATCGCCGCGCTGCCGAGCCTGATCACCAAGGACGATCCGAGGATCACCAGGGTCTCGCTGGCGCTGGAACCCATCGGGCACAGCGTCGGGCTCACCCTGCCCGCCCAGCGCACGCTCAGCCCGTCGGTGGACGCGCTGATCCGCAGCCTGACCGACGTCGCCACCGGAATGTCGCATTAGGACAGGAACCGCTCGGCGTTTTCACGGGTGATCAGCCGCCGCTCGGTCTCGCTCAGGAAGGCGCTCTTGCGCACCACCTCGCCGACCGGACGTTCGCCGAGCGGGTACGGGTAGTCGCTGCCGACCATCACCCGCTCGGCGCCGAGCGTGTCCACGAGCAGCCGCAGCGCCCGCTCGTCGAAGACCACCGAGTCGACGTGGAACCGGTCGAGGTAATGCGACGGCGGGAACTCCGAGGTGCCGATGACGTCGTTGCGCCGATGCCAGGCGTTCTCCATCCGGCCGAGCCAGAACGCGAACGACCCGCCGCCGTGGGCGAAGCAGATCTTCAGGCTCGGGTCGATCCGGTCGAAGACGCCGCCGAGCACCAGCGCCAAGATCGACAGATGCGTTTCGGCGGGCATCGCGGTCAGCCACCGCGCCATCCACCGATCCAGCCGGGGTGAATCGGCCATGTCCCACGGGTGCACGAACACCGGAACCCCGAGAGACGCGCAGTGCTGCAGGAAGGTCTCCACCCCGGCGCTGTCGAGGTCCTGGTCACCGACGTGGTTGCCGATCTCCACCCCGCGATGCCCCGCGGCAAGGCAGCGTTCCAGTTCACGGCACGCCGCGTCGGTGTCCTGCAACGGGACCTGGCAGAACGGAATCAGCCGGTCCGGCGCCGGCGCGACGATCTCCAGCGCCAGGTCGTTGAAGATCCGGGCGATCCGGCCCGCCTGCTCGGCGGTCCGGCCGTAGTTGAAGAAGGCGGGCGTCGGGGAGACCACCTGGGTGTGCACGCCGTCGGCGTCCATGTCCAGCAGCCGGGTCTCCGCGTTCCAGCAGTCCGCGCCGATCCGGCGGAACTCCTTCTCCCCCATCATGATCATCGCCTCGGACTCGGTCTCCGCACGCAGCCACGGCGCGTCCGGCCCGGCGTCCGCGCGCAGATCCGGCCAGCCGTTCGGCACGTAATGCGTGTGGATGTCGATCAGGCCGGTCATCTCAGCCCTTCCCAGGGTGGAGGGCGCCGCAGCCGTCGCAGGTGCGGGCCTGTTCGTCGCCGTAGAACGCGGTGAAGACCGGCGGCAGATCCTCGACGATGTCGCGCACCTGGAGTTCCACCTCGTGCACCAGGGCGTCGCATTCGAGGCAGTACCACTGGAACTTCTCCAGCGTGCCCTCTTCGCGGACACGTTCGATGACCAGGCCGATCGAGTCGGCTTCCGGGCGCTGCGGCGAGTGCGGGATGTCGCCCGGCAGCAGCCACGTGTCGCCCTCGGAGATACGCACGGTCTTCTGACCTTCGCCGGTCATGATGTTGACGTGCATGTTGCCCTTGAGCTGGTAGAACCATTCCTCGTAGGGGTCGACGTGGAAGTCGGTGCGCTGGTTCGGCCCACCGACGATCTGCACGATGAAATCCTTGCCCAGTGCCATGGTCCGGTTGTTCACCGGCGGCTTGAGCAGATGCTCGTGCTCGGCGATCCAGGCCTGGAAATTGACGACCTCGGGAATGCCGGTCATCGCGGAACCTCCGTGTCTTTCGGTAGCTGGGCGATCGCCTGGATTTCGATCAGCAGATGCGGATGCGGCAGCTGATGCACGGCGACCGTGGTGCGGGCGGGACCCGTTTCGTCGAAGTACTCGCCGTAGATCTCGTTGTAGCCGCCGAAATCGTTCATCGAAACCAGGAACGTGGTGATCTGCGTGATGTCGGTGAGGTCGGCGCCGACCTCGTGCAGGATGCCGCGGATGTTCTCGATCACCGCGCGGGTCTGCGCGCGGATGTCCAGGTTCGTGGTGCCGAGTTCGTCCACCTCGACCCCGGCGAACGTGTTGTCCGGACGTCGGGAGCTGGTACCGGACACGAAAACCAGGTCTCCCGCGACCTTCACATGCGGGAAGCGGCCCCTCGGTTTGGCCAGCCCGGAGATCACCCGCCCGCTCATGCCAGCCCCCGCACCGAAACCCGGCCGAGCCCGGCGATATCCGCCTCGGCGACGCCGGGCACGAACGGCACCGCTTCGGTCGCCGCCCCGGCCAGCACGACCTGCCCGGCCCGCAACGGGATGGCCCGTTTCCGGCACAGCTCGACCAGCGCGTGCAGCGCGCGCACCGGATCGCCGAGGATCGCCGACGTCGAGCCGATCACCTCGCGATCCCCGGAGCGCAGCCTCACCGCCCGGTTCGCCGCCTCCCCGAACGCGCGCCACGGGCCGAGCACGAACCCGGCGGCCGAGGTGTTGTCCGCGACCACATCGGTGTGCGTGAACCGGAAGTCCCGGTACCGGGAGTCGATGATCTCGATCGCCGGGGCCATCGCGTCCACCGCGGCCTCCACGTCGAACGCCGGGTCGGCGAGATCGATGTCGCGGGCCAGCCGGTACGCGACCTCCGGCTCCACCTTGGGATGGATGAAGCCCGCCAGCGAGACCTCGCCTCCATCGGCGACCCGCATCGCGTCGGTGAGCCTGCCGGCGATCACCTCGGACACGCCCATCTGCGCCATCTTCGCCTTGCTGGTCAGCCCCAGCTTGACCCCGACCACCCGCTCGCCACGCGCCTCCCGGCGGGCCACCAGCTCGGCCTGGATCGCGTACGCGTCGGCGATGTCGATCTCGTGGTCGTCGGCGAGGCTCGGCGTGTCCACCCGCGACGTCTGCGCGGTGTCCAGGCGCTCGGCGAGCGCCGCGATGGCCATCATGTGCCGCTCCGTACCAGGTCGAGTGCGATGTCCACGATCATGTCCTCCTGCCCGCCGACCAGCTTCCGCCTGCCGACCTCGGTGAGAATCCGCCGGGTGTCCAGTCCGTAGCGGGCGGCCGCGCGCTCGGCGTGCAGCAGGAAGCTCGAGTACACCCCGGCGTAACCGAGAGTCAGCGTCTCGCGGTCCACCTGGACCGGCCGCTCCCGCAGCGGGCGGACCAGGTCGTCCGCCGCGTCCTGCAATGCGAACAGGTCCGCCCCGTGCTCCCAGCCGAGCAGGTCGGCGACCGCGACGAACGGCTCGGCCGGGCAGTTGCCCGCTCCCGCGCCCTGCCCGGCCAGCGCGACGTCCACCCGGTAGGCGCCGTGCTCGACCGCGGTCACGCTGTTCGCCACCGACAGGGAGAGGTTCTCGTGCGCGTGGATGCCGATCTCGGTTCGCTCGTCGAGCACCTGCCGGTACGCGTCGATCCGCTTGGCGACCCCGCTCATCGTCAACCGCCCGCCGGAATCGGTGACGTACACGCAGTGCGCGCCGTAGGACTCCATCAGCCTGGCCTGTTCGGCGAGCGCGGCCGGAGTGGAGAGGTGGCTCATCATCAGGAATCCGGACACGTCCATGCCCTGCTCGCGAGCCCAGGCGATGTGCTGCGCTGCCACGTCGGCCTCGGTGCAGTGGGTGGCGATCCGCACGCTGCGCACCCCGAGGTCGCGGGCGCGGCGCAGCTGTCCGATGGTGCCGATACCGGGCAGCAGCAACGTGGTCAGCGTGGCGTTCTCGATCACCTCCGCGGCGGCGGTGATCCACTCTTCGTCGGTGTGCGCGCCGAATCCGTAGGTCGCGCTGGACCCGCCGATCCCGTCGCCGTGCGCGACCTCGATCGCGGCCACCCCGGCTTTGTCCACAGCGGACACGATCCGCCGGACCTGGTCCACTGTGTACGCGTGCCCCATCGCGTGCATGCCGTCGCGCAGGGTCACGTCCTGGAGGTAGACCTTCATCAGAGCCATCCCCTCAGTTCGGCGATCCGCTCGGCCGTGCGCAGCGCCGCCGAGGTCATGATGTCGAGATTCCCCGCGTAGTCGGGCAGATAGTGGGCCGCGCCGAGCACTTCGAGGAACACCGAGACCTTGAGCCCGGAGATCTCCCGGCCGAGTTCGGGCACCCACTGCCGGGACACCCGGTCGAACTGCACTTCCTGTTTCAGCTTGTAGCCCGGCACGTACTCCCGCACCCGGTCGGCCATCTGCCCGACCGACGCGGCGATCTTCTCCCGGTCCGGCTCGCCCTCGACCAGGCAGTAGACCGTGTCCCGCATGACGATCGGCGGGTCGGCCGGGTTCAGCACGATGATCGCCTTGCCCATCGCGGCGCCGCCGACCTCGCGGATCGCGGCCGCGGTGGTCTCGGTGAACTCGTCGATGTTCGCCCTGGTGCCCGGCCCCGCCGAGCGGGACGAGATCGACGCGACGATCTCGGCGTACGCGACCGGGGCGACCGAGGACACCGCGGCCACGATCGGGATGGTGGCCTGTCCGCCGCAGGTCACCATGTTCACGTTCGGTGCGGCGAGATGCTCGTCCAGGTTCACCGGCGGCACCACGAACGGGCCGAGGGCTGCCGGGGTCAGGTCGATCATCAGCTTGCCGTGTGCCTCGGCCACCTCGGCGTGCCGTCGGTGCGCACCGGCCGACGTCGCATCGAAGATCACTCGCACATCAGCGAACTCCGGCAGTGCGGCGAGGCCGTCGATACCGTCGTGGGTGGTGGCCACCTTGAGCCTGGCCGCCCTGGCCAGCCCGTCCGACGCCGGGTCGATACCCGCCATCGCGGCCATCCGCAACGTCTTCGACAACCGTAGCACCTTGATCATCAGATCGGTGCCGATATTGCCGGAGCCGATGACGGCGACCGGAACCGTTGCTGTCACTGAATCTCCTCCTCGATCACCGCGTCGACCTCGCCGAGTCCGTCCAGCCGCAGCCGGAACCGGCCGGCTCCCGTGACCGGCACCATCGGGCCGAGCGCCCCGGACATCACCACGTCGCCCGCCCGCAACGGCTGCTCGCGAGCGGCCAGCTCCCGGGCAAGCCAGGCGACCGCGGCCACCGGCGAGCCGAGACAGGCGTGCCCCGCGCCGAACGAAACCGGCTCGCCGTCCAGCTCCAACGTCATCCCGGTCGCGGCGAGATCCCGGCCGGTCAGCGAGAACGGGGTGCAGCCCAGTACCACCGCGCCGCTGGACGCGTTGTCCGCCACCGTGTCCACAATGGAGAGATCCCAGGCGCCGATGCGCGAGTCGACGATCTCGATCGCGGGCAGCACGAACTCCGTCGCGCGCAACACGTCCGCGACCGATGCACCCGGCACGTCCAGATCGCGGCCGAGGACGAACGCGATCTCGCCCTCCGCTCGCGGTTGCAGGAACCGCCGGTACGGGACGGGTTCGGTGTGCGCGTACAGCATGTCGTCGAAGAGCACGCCGAAGTCCGGCTGATACACGCCGAACTGACGCTGCACCGACGGCGCGGTCAGCCCGATCTTCGCCCCGGCCACCCTGGCGCCTGCCTCGACCCGCTGGTCACGCAGCCTTCGTTGCACCGCGTAGGCCGCGTCGATCGTGCCAAGGAATTCCCGTACCGGCGGGCAAGGGGTCGCGGTGCTCGCCGCGGTCGCGAGCCGGGCGGCGGCCGCCTCGATCGGCGCGGTCACAGCCGCACGCACACATTCGTCGGCTCGGTGTAGAAGTGCAGCGAAGACGCGCCACCCTCCCGGCCGATCCCGGAAAGCCCCATCCCGCCGAACGGCGAGCGCAGGTCGCGCAGGAACCAGGTGTTCACCCAGGACATGCCGACGTGCATGGCCTGCGCCACGCGGTGTCCCCGGCGCAGGTCCTGGGTCCACACCGAGGAAGCCAGCCCGTATTCGGTGTCGTTGGCCAGCGAGATCGCCTCGTCCTCGGTGTCGAACGGGATCAGCGCGGCGACCGGGCCGAAGATCTCCTCGCGCACCGGCCGGTCCTTGTTGGTCAGGCCGGTCCACAGGGTCGGCTCCAGCCACGAGCCGCCGTCGAGTTCCGGGCCGAGCTCGGGAATCCCACCGCCGGTCAGGGTTTTGGCGCCGGCCTCCTCGGCCAGCGCGAGGTAGTCCAGCACCTTGCGCCGGTGCTCCGGCGAGATGAGCGGGCCGGTGGTGGTCCGCTCCGTCAGGGGGTCGCCGAGCCGCAGCCCGCGCGCTTGCTCCACCAGACCGGCCGCCACGTCGTCGAACACCGAACGCTGCACGTACACCCGCTCGGTGCACAGACACACCTGCCCGGTGTTCGCGAACACGGACCTGGTCAGCCCGGCGAGTGTCTCGTCGAGGTCGGCGTCATCGAACACGATCGCGGCGTTCTTCCCGCCGAGTTCGAACGACACCGGCCGGACCCGGGGCGCGACCGTGCGCATCACCTGGGTACCGGTGGCCGACGAGCCGGTGAACGTCACGCCGTCGATGCCGGGATGTTCGGTGAGGTATTGCCCCGCCGAGTCGCCGCCGAACCCGTGCACCACGTTGTAGGCGCCCGCGGGCAGGCCGACCTCGGCCAGCACTTCGGCCAACAGGGTCGCGGTGGACGGAGTCTGGTCGCTCGGCTTGACCACGACCGCGTTGCCGCAGCCGAGCGCGGGGGCGACCTTCCAGGTCAGCAACAGCAGCGGCAGGTTCCACGGCACGATCACCGCGACCACGCCGAGCGGTTTGCGCACCGCGTAGTTCAGCGCCTGCGCCCCGCCGGGCAGATCGGTGACGAACGATTCCTGGCCGGCCGCCGCGATCACGTCGGCGAACGTCCGGAAGTTCGCCACCGCGCGGGCCACGTCCAGTTCGCGAGCCTGGGTGACGGGCTTTCCGGTGTCCGCGACCTCGGCCGCGACGAACTCCTCGAACCGGGCCTCGATCCGGTCGGCCGCCCGGCGCAGCAACGCGGTCCGCTCCCGCACCGGAGTGTCCGCCCAGCCGTTGTGCAACGCCGCACGGGCGCCGGTGACCGCGCGGTGCACCAACTCCCGACCGGCCTCGTGCACCCGGGCGAACTCCGCGCCCGTCGCCGGATCGACCGCCGGGAACCCCGGCCCGTCCGGCTCGGCGAACTCACCGTCCACGAAGTTGCGGATCCACCGCACTGGCTGCGTCATGCCGTTCACTCTGTCCGGCCGCGCCATGCGGAACAAATGCGAATCTGTTCGTCAGCTATACCTGAACGCGCATATCGACGGAGCGGTGCCGCAGGTCACACTTCGGCGAAGGTGTGGGTCTGGCGCTGGAACGGCTGTGAAAGGGCGGCCAGACGGCGCGGCGGCCAAATGTCCTGCTGCTCGCTCACCGTCAGCACACCGTCGCGGCGCAGAAGCCAGATGGCCTCGAACTGATGATGGAGGACGGCGTCGCCGCTGACCCGGGCGAACAGGCCGGACACCAGCCGGATCACATCGTCCTGCTGTCTGCTGATGTCGCCTTCTTTGTCGAGCTGGAAGGCGATCGACACGGTGGGCGTGAAGCCGAGGTCCGCGCTCACCGGGTTCCACGGCCGTGGCTTGGTCCCGACCACGCGAATCCAGGTGCCGACCTTGGTGGCCACGCCCTGTTCGAGCACCTTGTCCGCGGTGACCTCCGGGTCGAACAACCCCAATTCCCTTGCCACGTCACGAATCTCGCGGGCGACGGTCTCGCTCGAAGATCGCGTCGCCAGTTCGAGGCTGTACGAGATGGCCATCTGAGTCGTCCTTGCTGCCTGAGGCGTCAGGGATAGAAGTTAATCACGTTGCCGTTCTTGTCGATCACCTTGATCTCCTTGAGGCCTTCGATAGGCCAGTCACGCAATTGGGCGCGCAGCTTCTCGGGATCGACGTTGCTGTCGGCCAGGTTGAGCACCACCCGCTCGGTCTGCTCCTTGTCGATCTTGCCCTGGATTTCCGAAGCGATGTTGCGCGCGTTGGCGGTCTTGGGGGCGTAGTTGTCGAAGACCTCGCCCTCGATCTTGTAGTCCGGGTTCTTGTCACCCGGGACGTCCGGGTTCTGCTCGACCTTGTACCCCGCCTTCGCCAGGGTGGTCGCCGATTCGTTCTCCCGCTGCAGGGATCGCTTGGTCTCGGCGTCGTCCTGTTCCCGAATCCGGGTCGGGTGCCCCTCGGGCTCGGCGTTCGGATCGGGTTGCCCGGAAGGCTCGGTGTGGTCGCCGCCGTGGCCGGTCGGCTTACCGGGCTCTTTCGGAGGCTTGTTCCCGCCGCCACCACCCTTGCGGAGGTCGTCCATCTTCTTGCGGATCTGGTCGAGAAACCCTTTGAGCTTGCGCAGCAGCGGAACCAGGTTCTGCAGCGTGCGCACCAGCTTCTTGATGATCTGGGCGATCCGGGCCGCCCACTTGGCCGCGGCGGTGGCCGCCTGCGCCGCGGCGGCGGGAGCGCCCACGATCGTCAGGGCCTCGGCGGCCCATACCACCAGTCGCCCGACCAGGTCGGCGATCAGGTCCCGAACCGTCTCCCGGACGACGCCGACCACCATGCCCGCCATCCGCACCGCGCTGCCCAGGCCGTCTGCCGCTTGTGCCGCGGCACCGATCAGGGTGGCCGTGGTCGCGGCGCGGACTCGATACGCGTCGCCTGCTTTGCCGACCCAGCTTTCGGTGTCGATCGTGGCTTCGGTGCCGTACGCGGTGCCCTCTTCGCGAACCGCCTTGGCGATGTTCTGCCAGGTCTGCGCCTGCGAGGCGACGACGTCCGCGTTGCCGGCGAGCTTGTCCAGCGCGTCCTGCAGCGGTTCCACATGCTCGATGATGAACGAGACCAGGTTGGACGCCACCGAGCCGATGGGGTCCATCACGATGCTCAGCGCCTCCAGGCCGGTGGTGACCGCGCCGAGGCCGATGTCGACCCAGTTCCCGCTCTCGATGCCCTGCACCAAATCGCTGATCGACTCGGCGATACCGATGCCGGTGTACCACTCGGTCGAATCTTCGACCGGCGCCACCAGCGGATTCTCGGTCACTCCAGCTCTCCGGAGAAGCCGTCGAACTTCAGCTTCGCTACCCCGTCCTGGCTCTCGTACCGGTCCGCGGCCGTTCGCAGGTTCTCCGCGGTTTCCCCCAGCCCGCCTTGGGCCGCCTTCAGCGCGGCGCTCGCTGCCTCCTCCAGCTCGTTGAACAAGGGGGGAAGGAACTGGCAGATGAGCCCGTAGGCGTCGTCGGTCATCACCTGGCCGGCCGCGTCGACCGCTTGGCCGATCTTCGCCCCGTGGGCCTCCGCCTTGGCGGCGTGGGCGCGCAGATCGCCGCCCGCCACCTGGAAGCCGGTCACGGTCTCACCGCGAGACGGTCATCGCCTCCGGTCGTAGATGGAACCTCCACCGAAGTCCCCCTCCCCGTCATCGGCCTCCCCGCGGTCGACCCGAGGTAAAGCCTCTGCTGACTCCCCAGTCGAAGGAAATCGCTCTTGGTAGTAATCCACGATCCGGTCCGCGCTCGCACCGGCTTCCGCACCGAGCGTGTCGTCGGCGACCTCACGCACCCGGCCGGCGATCTCGGCCTTTGCGCGGTTGATGGCCCCCATCAGCTGAGCTCCGAGCTCTTCAGGCGAAGTGCGATGGACACGTTCGGTGAACTTCGCGTCGACGACCGAGCCGTTCGCGTCCACCGTGACGGTGACGACTCCGCCGGGACTGCTCGCGGACACCCGAACGTCCTCGACCCGGTGTTGCAACTCCTGATAGCGGGCGGCGTTGCGCTCGAATTCGGCCACCCAGTCGTCCAGACCGCGCTCGATCTCGACGGGGTCGCCGCGGAACAGATCGTCGGGAAGTTCCGAGCCCATGCGTGGACCCTACCGGGATTCACCCTGAACCGAATTGGTCGGAACAAGTGAATATCGGCCAGATTCGCCCGACAGCGGACTGCGTCCCCGGCCTTCGGGAACACGCCACTCGCCGCTCCCACCAGCGCAGCCTCCTCCGGCTGCCACCCCGGACTGTGCACCGCCCACGCCTCCGGCGCGGATTCGGCAACGGCGGTGGGACGACCAGGTCGCCAGTCCGGCCATCAACCTGGCGAACGCCGCCGCGTAACGCACGGCGACGCCCGGTGAGTCGACGGGCAGCGACTCACCGCCGGGCGGGAACTGCTCGGCGTGAGCGGCCAGGGACGAGGAACCCTTCGGCCCCAAGTGCTCCGCGCACCAGAACGGCAGACTTTCCAATGCCACAGGGGACTCCTCCAGCCTCGGCGCTCGCGTCGGAGTCAACCATGGCTCAGGTATACCGGTTCGGGCATGGCAGACCGGCAATTCGGCATTTGTGGCCTATGCCTCACGGTGTAAGGCTTCTGCCCAATCGCCAGCAGCCGCGATCGGCTGTCGCCCGAGTCGATTGGGTTTTCGCAGATGAACGCACCCGCGCCCCGCAGGATCGCCGCCGCCACGCTCGCCGGGACCACCCTCGAGTGGTACGACTTCTTTCTCTACGGCACCGCGTCCGCGCTGATCTTCAACAAACAGTTCTTTCCCTCGCTGAGCCCCACGGTCGGCACCCTCGCCGCGTTCAGCACCTTCGCCGTCGGGTTCATCGCCCGCCCGCTCGGCGGTCTGGTGTTCGGTCACTTCGGCGACCGGATCGGCCGCAAGTCCACGCTGGTGGTGTCGCTGATGCTGATGGGTGTCGGCTCCACGTTGATCGGGTTGATCCCGAACTTCGAGGCGATCGGCATCTGGGCGCCGATCCTGCTGGTCGCGATGCGGATCGTGCAGGGCATCGGGCTCGGCGGCGAAGGCGCGGGAGCGACCCTGATGTCGATGGAACACGCGCCCGCCGATCAACGGAACCGGTACGCCGGGTTCCCGCAGATGGGCACCCCGGCCGGGCTGGTACTGGCGAATCTGCTGTTCCTCGGCAGCAGCGCGCTGATGCCCGCCGACGCGTTCGCCGCGTGGGGCTGGCGGATCCCGTTCCTCCTGAGCGTCGTGCTGGTCGCGATCGGACTGATGATCCGGCTGAAGATCACCGAATCACCGTCGTTCACGCAGGTTGCCCGGAACGACAAGGTGGTCCGGTTCCCGCTCGGCGAGGCCTTCAAGGTCGGCTTCGGCAGGCTCGCGCTGACCTTGCTGGTCGGCGTGGCGAACTCGGCGGTCGCCTACGTCTTCATGGTCTTCACCCTGTCCTACGGAACTCAGAACCTCCACTACGACCGGCAGTTCCTGATCCTGTCGGTGACCGGATCGGCGGTGCTGTGGTTCGCCACCATCCCGATCTGGACCCGCATCGCCGACCGCCACGGCAGGCGCACCATGTTCGTCGCCGGCTCGGCCGCGCTCCTGCTGTGGTGTCTCGCGTTCTTCCCGTTGCTGAACAGCGGCAACACCGGGCTCACGATGCTCGCACTGGCGGGTATGGGCCTGGTCGTCCCGATCACCCACTGCGTGCAGGGCGCGATCATCGCGGACACCTTCCCGGTCAACGTCCGGTTCTCCGGTATGTCGCTGCTGCTGCAGGGCGGCGCGATCCTCGGCGGCGGGCTCGCTCCGATGATCGCCACCGCGGTGCTCAACGCCACTGGTTCGACCACCGGCATCACCTGGTATCTGGCCGGGATCTGCGGCGTGAGCATGATCAGCGCGATGGCCCTCTTCCGCCTGGTCCCCGCTCAGTCCACAGTGGACGGACCGCGCGAGCGTGACGCGGTTCCGCTGTCCGTGAACACCCGCCCAGCCGGGCTCGACGATCATTAGAGTCCGGTTCATGCCGGTCACCACACGCACGGTCGAATACCCCGCGGACGGATTGACGATGGTCGGGCGCCTGGCGCTCCCGTGCGGTACCGACCGCCGTCCCGCGGTCCTGATCGGGCCGGAAGGGACGGGACTGAACGATTTCCAGCGTCGCCGAGCCGACGCCCTCGCCGAGTTGGGGTACGTGGCGCTGGCCTTCGATTTCAACGGCGGGCGCTGGTTCTCGGACCCCGAGGAGATGCTGGCGTACGTGATGCCCCTGCTCGCCGATCCGGACCGGATGCGGGAGATCGGCCACGCGGCCCTCGACGTACTGCGGTCGGAGCCGCGGACCGATCCGGACCGGATCGCCGCCATCGGATACGGCACCGGCGGCGCGATCGCGCTGGAACTCGGCCGGGACGGCGTCGACCTGCGCGCGATCGGCACGATCAACGCGGTGACCACGGGCCGTCCGGGCGAAGCGGCACGGATCCGCTGCCCGGTCTGGGCCGGGGTCGGCTCGGAAGACCCGATCATGCCGCCCGCGCAACGGGAGGCGTTCACCACCGAAATGCAGGAGGCCGGCGTCGACTGGCGGCTCGTGGTCTACGGCGGCGCGCAGCACGCCTTCCACCACCCGCCGGTGGATCAAGCCGTGCTTCCTGGCGTCGGCTATCACGCGCGGCACGCGGAGCGGGCGTGGCGCGACGTCGTCGGCCTGCTCGACGAATGCCTGCCCGTGGTCAGCCCAGCTTGAGCCATCCCAGCGCCAGCGCGACGACGAATCCGCTCGCCAGGACGACGAGAACGCCGATGAAGATCAGCCAGGCGACCGGCATCGCCTTGGAGGGCATCGGCTGCGGGTGCGAGAGCCCGGAGGTCTGAGCCGAGTCGGGCGGCGTGTCGCCCGGCCTGACGCCCCCTCCTGGTTCGCGGCTGGTCTGTTCGGGTTCGGGGTCGGGCGGCTGCGCTGTCATCGCCGGTGCTCCTTCGGTCGGTCTCCCGCCTGGGTACCCGAACGACGGCGGCGAAACCCCTGTCAGCCGAGCTGGGGAACATCGTTCGGGAACGTGATGGGCAGCTGGAACATCCCGCGGGCGGTGCGGCCACCTCCGAGCCAGCCATGGAAGTGGATATGACCGTCGACGACGTCGGCCCCACCCGGTGCGTCGACCTTGCCGCCGAGCAGATCGGTGGACAGGATCGGCGCACCGGCTTTCACGAACGGTCCGCTCAGCGCGGGCGCGGACGCGTAGCCCGTGTGGTAGCCGGAACTCTGGAACGTGTCGGCGGAGTAGAACAGCAGGTACTTGCCCGGCGTCTTCACCACCGACGGTGCCTCGACGACGGCGTTCTCCGACGCGAGATCGGCGCGCAAAAGCTCGATCCGCGGGCCGTCCGGTGTGCGCCCATCCGCGCGCATCTTCTGCGACCAGATCGCGGCCGGAGGACCGATGGCCGCGCCGTCGCTCTTGTAGAGCAGGTACCTCGAGCCGTCACTGTCCACAAAGGTCTGCGGGTCGATGTCGCCGCCGTCGCCGGGGACGCAGATCAGTGGACCGTCACCGGCCGGTGTGTACGGCCCTTCGGCCTTCGCGGCGGTCGCGACGCCGATGCACATCTCCCCGCCGGGAGCCACCGCCGCGGAAAAGTAGAGCAGGAACGTACCGTCGGTCAGCCGGGTCACGTCGGGAGCCCAGAACCCACCGTCGGGTTTCGCCCACTTGGGTGCGGCCGCGAGCGCGTCGCCGGCCATCCGCCACGGACCTTCCGGCGCCGGAGCGTGCGCGTACGGCATTTTCGTCGCGCCGGTGCTCGTGGAGAAGGCGAGGTAGCCCGAGTCGGTCTTGATGACGTCGGGATCCGGGAAGTCCTGGCCGATGAGCAGTCTCGGCGTGCCGATGGCGAACGCCGGAGGCGAGGTGACGTGTGTCGTCGCCATGACCATGGCGAGGGTCACGAGGCAATGCATGAACTTCATGACCGATTCTGTGGACGGGACGACGCGGCCCGCAGCGTCGCCGGCGCCATGCCACCGGGAAGCGTGTATTCGATCGTTCACCCGGTCCGGCGGGATTCATCCGCGCGTCTTCGGGTAGCCGGCGTGGCGTTCCTTGTGGTGACGGACTACGGCGACGGGACACGGCGCGTGGTGGACCATGGCGCGGCTGACCGAGCCCAGCAGAGCTCGGCGCAGCGGCCCGCGTCCGTGACTGCCGACGACGAGCAGCGCGGCACCCTCGGCTTGCTCCGCCAGGGCGTGGGCGGGCCGGTCGACCGCAATCACCCGCTGGACGGGAACGTCGGGATACCGTTCCCGATATCCGGCCAGCGATTCGTCGAGCAGGGGCTTTCCCCGTTCCTCGATGAGTTCCCTGTCGTGCTCGGTAGGCGTCACCGCCATGGCTTCGAGCGGGAGATCGGACCAGACGTGCAGGGCCACCAGCGCGCGGTCGTGCCGGTCGGCGAAGTCGTAGGCGAACCCGATGGCTTCCCTGCTGGTCTCGGACCCGTCGACACCGACCACGACCTTTCCCTCCGCCGGTACGTCGCCGGCGCGCACGACCACGATCGGCCGGTGGTAGTCGTGCAGGAGTTCGTTGGCCGTCGAGCCGACCAGGAGCCTGGGCAGCGCGGTGAGCCCCGACGACCCGATGACCAGCAGCTCCGCGTTCTCCGCGGCGCGGGCCAGCTCGTCGGGTGCGCGGCCGGACAACAGCCGCGTCGAGACGGGCAGCCCCGGCCAGGCTCGGCGGCAGTCCTGGGCGATGTCGCCGAGCATGGCCTCGGCGTGCCGCTGCGCCGTTTCCTGACCTGCTTCGAGGAACCCCGGTCGCGGCCACGCACCGCCACCCGGGAGCGCCTCGGGTACGGGCGGGAACCCGACGACGTGGGCGATGACCAGCCCGCAGCCGCGGGCGGCGGCCTCCCCCGCGGCCCAGCGCACGGCCCTCCGTGCTTCTTCGGAGCCGTCGTAACCCGCGACGACCGCTCCCTTGTCCATTGTGGATTCCGGTGATGTCATCACTGTTCACGTCCTGTCCGAGCGACGGCGACACTGCCATGAATACCACGTTCGGCGGTCGCCGAAACCTCGCTCAAGAAGGCGCGGCCGCCTGGAGCAGCGCGACGACTTCCTCGTCGCTGGTCTGCGAGAAGTCCTGGTACCACTGGCCGACCGCTCTGAACTGCGCTGGCTCGATCAGACAGAGGACGTCGTCCGCCTCGTCGCGCAGCAGCTCGGGCGCCCGCACGGCGCACACGGGAGTGGCGAACACCAACCGGCGCGGCTCCGCCCGACGCAGGGCGCGCAGCGCGGCCGTCGCCGTGACACCGGTGGCGAGCCCGTCGTCCACCAGCAGGACCTCACGGCCGCGAGCCGCGACCGCGACCCGGCCGCCGTGATAGCGGTCGAGCCGGCGGCGCGCCTCCGCTCGCTCGGCTTCGCACGTCTGCTCCAGGTCGGCCGGTCTCAGCCCGAGCCTGTGCAGTGTGTCCATGTCGTAGTAGGGCGGCCCGTCCGCCGTCACCGCGCCCACTCCGAACTCCGGATGGCCGGGCGCGCCGATCTTGCGGGACACGGCCACACCCAGCGGTGCACCGAGTTCGCGAGCGACTTCGGCGGCTACCGGCACCCCACCCCTCGCCAGGCCGAGCACCAGCAGATCAGGCCAATCGGGCCGCCCGATCGCGCGGGCCAGCTGCCGGCCCGCCATCCGCCGGTCGGCGAACGCGCGATACGTGACCGAAGACATGACCTCGGCCTGCCACCGGAGCCGCAGGGGCAGGCGACGAACACCTCCTGCCCAGGGCGTACCCCAGAGCCGACCGGGCAAACCGCTCGTCAGGCGAGTGCCGAGATCAGCCCGATCGCCAGCGCCGTCCGTTCCGGGATGTGCCTCGTGAGGATGTGCTCGTCGCGCGCGTGCGCGCCGCCTCCGACGGCGCCGAGCCCGTCGAGCACCGGACGGCCCAGCGCGGACACGAAGTTGCCGTCGCTCGCACCTCCCACCGCGGTCTCCTCCAGCTGCCAGCCCTCGTCGGCGGCCACCTTCCGCGCGGTCGCGAACAGCGCCCGTGACGGGTCGTTCGGTGTCATCGGCGGCCGGTTCCACTCCCCTTCCACCGAGACGGTCACGCGGGGGTCGGCGGCTTCCAGACCGGCGAACACCTTGTCGATCCGGTCCATTTCGGACGGTTCGGCGACGCGGACGTCGACGCCGCAGCCGGCGCTGCCCGCGGTGACGTTACGACCGGTGCCGCCGGAGATGGTGCCGACGTTGACCGTGGTCCCGAGTTCGCGTGAGCCCGCGGACGCCAGCTGCCCGACGATCTCGGCGAGGGCGTGGATCGCGCTCGCACCCGCGTACGGGTCCAGGCCCGCATGACCTTCGACGCCGGTGGCGGTCACGTCGAACAGGCCGACCCCCTTGCGCGCGGTCTTCAGCTTGCCGTCCAGCGACGCCTCGAAGACGAGGGTGGCCAGCGCGCCTTCACTGGCCGCTTCGATGTACGGCCGGGAGTGGGGGCTGCCGATCTCCTCGTCGCCGTTGAAGAGGAACTTGACCGACGGATGCGGCAGGCCGAGCTCGCGGAGGCCTCGCAGGGCCCAGACCGACTGCACCAGACCGAGTTTCATGTCGAACGCGCCCGGCCCGGTGACGCGGCCGTCCTCGTCGGTGTACGGCCAGCCGGTGAGCGTGCCGGTCGGCCACACCGTGTCGTAGTGACTCAGCAGCAGTACCGTTCCCGGCGCCGTCCCCGCATAGCCCAGTTCGAGCACGTCGCCGCGGACCGTGTCGGTGTGGCGGGCTTCGGTATCGGGCTCGCCGAGGCGGTCGAAGGCCCAGGCCCGGATGGTGTCGATGCCTTTGTCCAGCATCGGCTTGTCGTAGCTGTGCGTCTCCAGTTCGACGATCGTCCGCAGATCGTCGAGCATGGCGGGCAGTGCCTGGCGGGACCATTCCGTGTGTGACAAGAGAATCCTTTCTACCGAACGGGGGCGCCGGGGCCGAGCGGGATGCCGAACACCCAGAACACGAAGAACAGCAACGTCCACACCACCAGCAGGGCGAACGAGAGCGGGACCGTCATCGAGAACAGCGTCCCGATCCCCGCCGAACGCCGGTAGCGCTGCAGGAAGCCCAGCGCCATCACGAAGTACGGGCTCATCGGGGTGATCGCGTTCGTGCACGAGTCCGCGATGCGATACAGCGCCTGCGTGGTCTCCGGCGGGATGTCCAGCAACATCAGCATCGGCACGAACACCGGGCCGATCAGCGCCCACTGCGCCGAGCCGCTGGTGACGATCAGGTTCACCAGGGTCACCACGACGAGGATGCCCAGCATGATGACCGGCCCGGAGACGCCGGCGGATTTGAGCAGGCCGGCGCCGTTGATCGCGGTGATCTCGCCGATACCGGTCCACTTGAAGTAGGCCAGGAACTGTGAGATGGCGAAGAACAGCACCAGGATCGGCGCCATCTCGCGGAATCCGTGTGCCATGAACCCCGGGATGTCGCGGCTGCTGGTCACCGTCCCGGCGACCTTGCCGTAGGCCCAGCCCGCGGCCAGGAAGCCGAGTGCGAGGAAGATCGAGATGGACGTCAGCAAGGGTGACTCGATGATGCTTCCGCCCTTGCCGCGCAACGGCGACGACGCGGGCAGCACCGCAAGCACCAGGGCGACCACGAAGACGGCCAGCGCGATGAGCGCGGCGAGCAGGCCACGCCGTTCCTGGCGGCTGAGCTGGAGCGAGCCGAGATCGTCCTCCTCCGCGTCTTCGTCGACGGGCATCGCCTCGGCGCGCCGCGCGAGGACCTTCTCGGTCACGAGCGTGATCACGGCGGCCAGCACGACCGACGAGGCGAGCGAGAAGAAGTAGTTGGCCAGCGGGGTGACCGAATAGGCCGGATCGATCGTCTGCGCCGCCGCCGTGGTCAGGCCGGACAGGATCGCGTCGGTCGGCGTGATGAGCGGGCTGGCGTCGTACCCGGCGGAGATCGACACGAACGCGACCACGATGCCCAGGATCGGGCTCCGTCCCACCGCGCGGAAAGCCAAGGCGCCCAAGGGGATCAGCACCACATAGGCCGCGTCGGACGCGACGTGGGACACCATTCCGGTGAACGCCAGCGCGAAGGTCACCCATCGCGGCGAGACCTTCGAAACACCGGACCGCAGCACGGCCGCGAGCAGACCGGAGCGTTCGGCGACCGCCACGCCGAGCATCACCACGAGGATCGTGCCCAGCGGCGGGAACGACGTGTAGCTCTTGACCGCGTCGGTCACCATCATCCGCACGCCGTCGGCGGACAGCAGGTTCTTCGCCTCGACGGTCTTGCCCGACGCCGGGTTCACCGCCGACACGTCGGCCGCGCTGAGCCCCCAGCTGGCGAGCGCCAGCACGCCGCTCAGGATGACGAACAGCCAGAACGGATGCGGCAGCTTGTTTCCGAGCCGCTCGACGCCGTCGAGCACGCGCAGCAGGAGGTTCATCGGACGTGAGGTCGTTCTGGCCTGGCTGGAACTCACCGGCGCGGCTCCTTCCTGATCGGAGGGCCCATTACAAACTCAAGCGACCGAATAGTGCAACCCTGAACTGAATTACGCATGTATCAGTCACCAGAGCACACCAGATGACTGATACATTCACCACATGCTGACCGAACCCGAGCTGGATCTGATCGCGGCGCTCCAGATCGCCCCGCGTGCCTCGGTCGCCACGCTCGCCGAGGCGCTCGACGTCTCCGCCAGCACGGTGGGACGACGGCTGCTTCGGCTCGAGGAACAGCGGATCCTCCGGGTGATCGGCCAGGTCGAGTGGACGGCGAGGGCGCGCGGGAACCCGCGGCACGTCTGGGTCACGACCGAACCGGGTGCGTCCGGCTCGGCGGCGAAGGCGCTCGCACGGTTTCCCGAGGTCCAGCTCGCGGCGGAGACGGCGGGCCGGTCGGACGTCTACCTGGCCGTGCACGTTCCGGATCGCGCCGAGGCGCGCGAACTGCTCGCCGAGCGCATCCCAGGGGTGCCGGGCGTGGCAGGGACACATTCGGAGCTGGTGCTGCGGGCGTTGACGAGGGCCGACTCCTGGCGGCTGCACCGGCTGAGCGAAGACCAGCAGAAGATCTTGTCCCGCGATCAGGTGGTACCGGACGGATTCGACGCCGGCGAGGTGGGCGCCGACGAGCGGCGGCTCATCGGGCTGCTGGCCGGGAACGGGCGGATCACCGCGGCCGAAGCGGGCCGGATCCTCGGCCTCAGCCAGTCCACCGCCTACCGGCTGATCCAGTCGACGTTGCGGCGCGGCATCGTCCGGCCACGCGTCGAGGTGGAACCCGCGCAGCTCGGCTACGAACTGGAGGCGGTCATCGCGCTGACCATCACCCCGGGCGCCATCCAGGCCGTGGCCGGGGAGCTGGCCCGGCATCCGTCGGCGCGGTACGTGTCGATCGTCGCCGGCACCGCTTCGGTCATCCACCAGGGCGTGTTCCGGAACGAGGACGAAATGGCCGACTTCCTCACCAGGGACCTCGCCCCCTTGCCCGGGATCACCGCACTGCAGGTCTCGGTGGTGTTGCGCATGCTGCGCCGGTACTGGCTGTACCGGGAGGACGGGAGATTCGCCGTCATCGACGAGCCGTCGTGACGGACGGCGACGACGCCAGGGGAACCAGCAGACGCGGCGCTCCGGTGCCGTCGGCGGGCACGGACCAGATGTCGCTCTCCTTGCCGTCCGCGCGCGGCAGGCCGTAGGCGATCGTGCCGTCGTCGAGCCAGACCACCTGGTCGTCGATGCTGCGCGCCTCCGCGAGCGGCGTCTCCCGCATCGTGGTCAGGTCCAGCACATGCTCCCGCCATGGCCGGACGTCGCCGTCGGCCACGCGTTTCTTGAACGCGAGTTTCGTGCCGTCCGGCGACAACGACGGGCATTCCGCGTTCTCCCGCAGGGTGCGAGCCTTCCACGCCTCGTTGTCGCCCTCCACGAGATAGGTCCGCCCGCCGGTGGAGACCGTGGCGAAGAACGTCCGCTCGTCGGTGGCGAACGTGACGCCCCAGTAGTTGACGTCCTCGCCCCGGTGGACCGCGTCCCCGATCCGCAAGGGGATGCCCTCGATGTTGCTCGACAGCTCGTTCCGTTCGCGATCCATGATGGCCGTGCGCGTCGAGAAGGTCCCGGGTGTCGAGTACGAGTCACCGGTGACGAAGGTGGTCCAGCTCCCCATCCGGCCACCGGGTGAGAGCTTCGCGCGGTTGGGGATGCCGGGGACGTCGACGCGTTTGACCTCGCCGAGCGCGGAGTCGACGAATTTGGCGACCGCGCCCGGCAGCGGCGTGGGTTCCTTCGCGAGGCACAGTCCGCCGTCCACCGCCGTGTAGAACCGTTCGCAGCCGAGCGAACTGATCCGCCGCGGACCGCCGGGTTCGAAGACGGGGACCGACGCGACGTTGCCGTACCCCGGCCCCGGCGCGCCGTTGCGGAACAGCAGCCTCCCCGGCTCCCCCAGCCCGACAGGCCCCGAGGAATCGACCGCGACCGCCGCGTCGGCCGTCCGCCGCTCGGGGCTGTTCGCCTTGGCCTGCACCACGTACACCACCGAGGCGGCGGCGAGCGCGGCGACACCCGCCAGCGCCATGATGAACTTCACCGGGAGCTTCACTCCGTCCCCTTTCCTCGTCACCGGCAGGTGTACGGACCCGCTTTGTCGAGCAGTTCCCCGTTGGTGCCGATGATCTCCCAGGAATAGGTCTTTCCCTTGAGCACCAGCTTCATCACCCCGTGCTTGCCCAGGATCTTCTCGACACCTTCACGGGCCTTGTAATCGAGATAGAGGCTGTCGCCACCGATGCCGGCGATGACCGACCGCACGCCGTTGGCCTCGTCGACATGCCCGTCGACGTCCAGCGGCTTCGTCCGCTCGTAATGGTGATCGTGCCCGGCGAACACGACGTCCGCCTTCGCCCTGGCCAGCTCGTTCCACAACGGCGCGATGCTCTTGGCGTCGCCGGAATTCCCAGAGTTGAAGCGCGGATGGTGCCAGTACCCGGCGATACAGGACTTCTTCGTTTTCGCCAGGTCTTTGCGCAACCACGCCACCTGCTCGGCACCGCCGCCGTTGTACACCGGGTCCGAATCGAGCGCGACGAAATGGAACGCGCCGACGTCGAAGCTGTAGTACGGCTTTCCCTTCGGCGTCGCGATCTTCCCGAAGTACTGCTTGTATCCCGCCAGCTCGTTGTTCCACTCGTGGTTACCCGGCGTGGGTTTGGTGATCTTCTTGAACCTGCCCCAGGTCTTGTCGTAGTAGGTCCGGAACTCCTCGATGGTGCCGTCGTCGTATTGGTTGTCGCCGACGGTCAGCACGTACCGGGGGTTGATCTTGCGCACCAGCTCCGCCGTCCGCTGGTGCTCGGACGGCAGCTCGGCCTTGGCGATGTCGCCGGCGAGCGCGATGACGATGCCGTCGGACGCCGTCGGCCGGGTGGACGCCCTCACCGGCATCGTCGATCCGGACAGGTTCCCCGCCGCGTCCCTCGCCCGCACCGCGTACTGGAAGTCGAAGCCCGACGCCAGGGACGTGTCGGTGTAGGAAGTCGTCGCGGACCGGCCGATGACGTTGCCGTTGCGCAGGACCTCGTACTCCGTGACGCCCACGTTGTCGCTCGACGCGGTCCAGCCGAGCGTGATGCTCTCCGTGGTGGACGACGCCTGCCGGAGCCCGGTCGGCACCGACGGCGGCTGGATGTCGCCGTCGCCGGTGCGAACTCCGTAGACCTCCAGCTCCCACAGCGAGTACCCGTAGACGGTCGCCCGTGCCGTACCGAAGATCCGGACGTGTCTGGCGGAGGTGTTCAGCCCGGTGAACTCGTCGAGGCCACCGTCGCTGCCCACGACGGTCTTCACGTCCCGCCAGTTCTGGCCGTCGTCGGACGCTTGGACCTGGTAGTCCTTCGCGTGGGCGGATTCCCACAAGACCTTGATCCGGCTGATGTCCGCCGGACCGCCGAGGTCGACCGCGATCCACTGTGGATCGCCCTCCAGGCTCGCCCAGCGGGTGGTCGAATCGCCGTCGACGGCGAGCGCGCCGCTGAAACCCTCACTCTCCACAGTGGAGGTCGTGGTCCGTTTGTTGACCGACAGCAAGGATTCCGCCGTGGCGCCGGAAGCCGTCACGGGCTGAGCGAGCAGGACGATCGCCACGATCGCGGCGGTGCCCGGCTTCACCAATCGATTCACCTGTACTCCTGGATGGACCTACGTCGTGTTCATGTTGAGGGGCAAGCAATGTGTCATGTCTTGACCAACGGCTACCGATGAGTGAGTCGGCGGCCAGTCAGTAGTGTCCGTTTTGGACGCTTTGTGCGGGGGTCGTGAGTGCTGATGAGCGTTCTCTTTGAGCCGAAGGTCAAACGTGTCTTGTCGGGCGGGGCGTCCTGAAGGTCACCTTGGGGACGTTGGATGTCTCAACGGTGACCTTCAGGACATCAAATCTGTCCAGGACTACACGGCGGCGGCTGTGTCGCGAAAGCCACTTTCGGGACATCAGGCGTCGCGAAAGTGGCTTTCGCGACATGCCTCGGATATCACGCCACCTTTGCCTTACCTCCCATAACCCGAACGCCACTCACGACACCGGGTCCGGTGCCGCGCACGGCACCGGACCGCGGCCGTCAGCGGCAGGTGTACGGTCCCGCCTTGTCGAGCACATTCCCGTTGGTGTCGTGGATTTCCCAGGAGTAGGACTTCCCGTTCAGCATCAGCTTCATCACCCCGTGCTTGGCGAGGATCTTCTCCACCCCTTCACGAGCCTTGTAGTCCGTGTAGAGGTAGTCGCCACCGATGCCGGCGATGACCGACCGCACGCCGTTGGCCTCGTCGATGTGGCCGTTGACGTCCAGCGGCTTCGTCCGCTCGTAATGGTGGTCGTGACCGGTGATCACCATGTCCGCCTTCGCCCTGGCCATTTCGTTCCACAGTGGCGCCATCTGCTTCTTGTCCCCGGAGTTCCCCGAGTTGAAGCGCGGGTGGTGCCAATAGCCGATGACGCAGGACTTCGTGTTCTTCGCCAGGTCGTTGCGCAGCCAGGTCACCTGGTCGGAACCACCGCCGGTGTAGATCGGGTTCGAGTCCATCGCGACGAAGTGGAAGTCACCGATGTCGTAGCTGTAGTACGGCAAACCCTGCGGGTACGCGATCGCGCCGAAGTACTCCTTGTAGCCCCGGAGCTGGTCGTCCCATTCGTGGTTGCCCGTCGTGGGTTTGGTGATGCTCTTGAACTTGCCCCACGTCTTGTCGTAGTGGGAGCGGTATTCGGAGATGGTGCCCTTGTGGTACTGGTTGTCGCCGACCGTCAGCACGTACTTCGGATTGATCCTGGCGACCTGGTTCGCGGTCCCCTGGTGCGTGGAGAACAGCTCCGGGTTGGCGATGTCACCCGCGAGCGCGAGGGTGACGGGGCCGGTGCCGCCGGGCTGGGTCGCCGCCCTGATCACCGGGCTCGCCGCGGAGACGTTGCCCGCCGCGTCCCGCGCCCGCACGGAGTAACCGAACTCCACTCCGGACGCCAGGCCGCTGTCGGTGTAGGTGGTCGTCGCCGTGGTCCCGACGACGTTGCCGTCGCGAAGCACCTCGTACTCGGTGACCCCGACGTTGTCGGTGGACGCGGTCCAGCCGAGGGTGACGCTGTCCGTCGTGGTGGCTTTCGCGGCGAGACCCGTGGGCGCCGTCGGCGCTTGCGTGTCCCCGCCGCCGACGCGGTCGCCGTAGATCTCCAGCTCCCACAACGAGTAGCCGTAGCTCGTGCCGCGAGCCGTGCCATGGATTCGGATGTGGCGCGCGGTGGCGTTGAGGCCGAGGTGCTCGTCGATACCGCCGTCGCCGCCGACGACGGACTTGATGTCGGTCCAGGTCCTGCCGTCGGCCGAGCCCTGGATCTTGTAGGTCTTGGCGTAGGCGACTTCCCAGTTCAGTTTGACCTTGGTGACGGTCGACGTGGCGCCGAGGTCGACGGCGATCCACTGCGGATCGACCATCTCCTCGCTCGCCCAGCGGGTCGTGGCGTTGCCGTCGACGGCGTTGGCGCCGCCGAACTCGGCGCCCTCGACCGACGAGGTCGAGGTCGGTTTACCCGCGGACAGCAGTGATTCCGCTTGCGCCGCGGTACCCGAAGAGATCAAGGTCTGCCCCAGCAGGGCCAGCGTCGCCACCGCGACACCGGCCAGGGGTGTTCTCCGTTTCATGCGAACTCCTCGACGTTGCGGAGTCGGCGAGTACCGGCGGTGAGCGGCGAGGGTCGGCCGGAGTCGCTTTAGTTAAGTAAGTTTCCTAACGATCGCAGTGTAAAAGGTTCTTAAACTCACAGTCAACGGGTGAACGCGTCGTGTCCGGCACCATTTGATGGCAGGGTCGCGGCCATGGTGACGCTGGATCGGCTCGTGAACGTCCTCGGTGGATACGGGGCGCGGCTGTGGTGCTGCCCGGTGTCGCGCGAGGTGGCCTTGCGCGATGTGGTGATGCACGACGCCGCGGACCCCCGCGACCTGCGCGGCGACGTCTTCCTCGCCGTCGGGACGGACTCGATCGCGACGGCCGTCGACCTGGCCGTCGCGGCGCACGCCTCGGTCGTCCTCGTCCGCGGATCGGCGCCGGACGAACGCGCCGAGAGCGACGCCGTCGCCGTGCTGCTGGTGGACCCGGACGTGTCCTGGGGCCAGCTCGCGGGCGTCGTCTACGGGCTCGTCCTGGAAGGCCGCGAGACCGAGTCCGGCCGCGGTCCGACCGACCTGTTCGCGCTGGCCGACAGCCTGGCGGACGCGCTCGGCAGCGCGGTGACCATCGAGGACCGGCTCTCCCGGGTCCTCGCCTACTCCAGCCGTCAGCACCTGGCCGACCGGGCACGGCTGGAGACGATCCTCGGCAGGCGTGTCCCGGAACCGGTCCGCGAGCTGTTCGAACGGCGAGGCGTGTTCGCGCATCTCGCGGAATCCGACGAGCCCTTGTTCGTCGACGCCGATCCCGAGCACGGGCTGACCGGGCGCATGGTGGTCGCCGTCCGCGCGGGCCGGGAGCTGCTGGGCTCGATCTGGGTGGAATGCGACCGGCCGCTGACCGACGCCAGGCGAGCGGTCCTGCGGGACAGTTCGCGCACGGTCGGCCTGCACCTCCTGCGCTCCCGGGCGAGCGCGGACCTGGAGCGGCAGGTCGAATCCGATCTCGTGATCCGGCTGGTGGAGGGAACGCCCGACGCGGCCGCCGTGCTCAGCAGGCTCGGCCTGCCTCCCGGCCGGTTCCGGGTGATCGCGCTCCAGGCCCATATCGGCGACGAGCGCCACGCCGCGCTCCTGCTCGCGTTCGAGCGGGCGACGACCGGTTTCGGCTGGTCACGGCCGGGCCGCAGCACGCTGTTCAGCAACACCGTCTACACGGTCCTGCCGGGGGACGACGTCGAGGCGGCCAGGGCATGGGTGCGTTCGATCCGCGAGGCGCTGCCCAGGCAGGTGACGATGCTGGCCGGGATCGGCGCGGGTGCGGCCTCGGCGGAACTGCCCGCCAGCAGGCTGGAAGCCGACGAATGTCTCGCGTTGCACGCCGTACGGCCGGGCACGGAATCCGCGATCGCCTACGACGAGGCCTGGGACGACATCCTCGTGCAACGGCTGCGGGCCGCCGCGGCGTCCGGCAGGGCACCCGCGCGCGGGCCGATCACCGAGCTGCGGCGGCACGACAGCGCCAACGCCACCAGCTACGTCGCGACGCTGCGCGCCTGGCTCGAAGCGCAGGGGGATCTCGCCGAGGCCGCCGAGCGGCTGGAAGTGCATCCCAACACGATCCGCTACCGGCTCCGGAAGATGGCTGAAGTGACCGAACTCCGCCTCGATCAGCCCGCGAAACGGCTGGCGATGATCATCGAACTGGCCGTGTCCGAACCGGCCCCTTGACCGTTCCGGCCAAACCGGCCCGCCCGGATTGTCGGAACCGGACAATCTCCACCGCCCGGATCCGAGCCATCCTGACCGCGACAGCACCACTCGTGCAGCGGAGGAATTCATGGGCGAGCTCGACCGGATCGACGGCGGCCCGCGTTCGGCGATCGTGATCGGAGCCGGCGTGGTCGGCCTGTCGACCGCGTGGTTCCTGCAGGAACGCGGCGTCGGAGTCACCGTGCTCGATCGCGAAGGCATCGCGGCGGGCGCGTCGTGGGGCAATGCCGGCTGGCTCTCCCCCGGCCTCGCGATCCCGCTCAACGAACCCGGCGTCCTGCGCTACGGACTGCGGACCCTGCTGGACCGGCAGGCCCCGCTGCACGTCCCGCCGTCCCCCGATCCGCGGCTGTGGTCGTTCCTCGCCCGGTTCGCCGCGAACTGCACCGGACGCTCGTGGACCCGCGCCGTCGAGGCGAACTCGCCCCTGAACGACGAGTGCCTGGAAGCCTTCGACGTCCTCACCGCGAACGGGGTGGACGCGCCGACCATCGAAGCGCCGATCACCGCGGCGTTCGAGACCGCGGACCAGGCCGCGGGCCTGATCACCGAACTGCGGCACATCGGTGAGACCGGGCAGGACATCTCCTGGACACGGCTCACTGCGGCCGAACTGGCCGACCGGTTTCCCCAGGCCACGTCCCGGCTCGGCGCCGCCGTCCGGATCGACGGGCAGCGCTACGTGGACCCGGGCCGGTTCGTCGAGTCGCTGGCGCGTGCGGTGGTCGGCCGGGGCGGCACCATCCGCCACAAATTCGAGGTCGCTTCGCTGCGGGCGTACCGCCACGCGCTGAGCGTGCGCTCGACGACGGGCCAGACGGTGAACGCCAACGCGGTCGTGCTGGCGACCGGGGCCTGGCTGGGTGATCTGGGCCGGAAGTGGGGAGTCAAGGTCCCTGTCCGCGCTGGACGCGGCTACTCCTTCACCGTGCCGACCGACCGCCCGGTGCCGGGCCCGCTGTACCTGCCGGACATCCGCGTGGCGTGCACGCCGTATCGGGGCGGTCTCCGCGTGGCCGGGACGATGGAGTTCCGGAAGCCGGACGCACCACTGGATCCGGCCCGGATCGCGTCGATCATCGCGTCGGCGCGACCCTTCCTCACCGGACTGGACTGGGAGCGGCGCACCGACGAGTGGGTCGGCTCCCGTCCGGTCACCACCGACGGGCGGCACGTGATCGGCGCGACGAGCACCCCCGGGCTCTACGTGGCGGGCGGGCACGGGATGTGGGGGCTGACCCACGGCCCGATCACCGGACGGCTACTGGCCGAGCACATCACCACCTGCAAGCAGCCGGAGGCCCTGCGTCCCTTCGACCCCCTTCGCTGATGGCTCCGGACAACGGAACGCCGGCCGACGAACAGTCCGAAGTGGACCGGCTCCGCGCCGAGAACGCGCTGCTGCGCGCGGAGAAGGACCTGCTGTTGAAGGCCGCGATCGGATTCGCCACCGACGCGGGCGCCTTCCAGCGGCGGTCTCGTGAACCCGAGACCCGCTGACCGAAGCGGGACTCATCGAAGGTCTGTGGGGGCTGGGTCCTTTCCGCGCCCGGCCCCCACAGACGTACCCACCGAAAGGCGATCACCACCATGTCAGGCCCTTGGCTGACCAAGGAAGCGCACGAGCGGCTGGTGCGCGAGCTCGCGACGTTGCGCCGCCCCGGCACCGACGACCGGTACGGCGACGACGAATTCGCGCACAAGACCCACCGGCAGGCACGGATCCGGCAGATCGAGGACATGCTGCGCGGCGCCGTCGTCGGGCAGGATCCTCCCGACGACGGGATCGCCGAGCCCGGCATGGTGCTCACCATCCGGTACGACGACGGCGACACCGAGACCTTCCTGCTCGGCACGCGGGACGAGGCAGGCCACGGCGAACTCGAGGTCTACTCCCCCGATTCGCCGCTCGGCCGCGCGCTCCACGGCGCGCAACCCGGCGACAGGCGGGAGTACCGCGTACCCAGCGGCGGGGCCGTGCGCGTCACCCTTCTCGACGCCAAGCCCTACGGGCGCCATCGGGAATCCGCGCACTGACGCTCGTCCTCGCTTCCGTAGATTGTCCTGTGTGGACCAAGACGAGTACCGCCGCCGGCTTGGCGACGTCCTCGACACGCGTTCCGAGGACGTCGCCACGCGGCTGAGGACGATAGTCGAGGCGATCGGTGACAACGTCGAGAGCCTAGAGATCGAGGTCTTCCCCGACCAGGACGGCGAGGGTACCTTCGACGTCTGGGCCCGGTTCGACGGCCCGGATTCCTACGTCCTCAACAAGCCGATCGACGACCAACGTCACTTGTTCGGCGTCGTCCATCACGAAACCGGCTGGGAGCCCGACGTGCCGCCACTCCCGCGCGGGATGTCGGCGGACGTCATCGTGGGCACGGTCGCCGAGTGGATCGACTCGGTCTGGACCCGGACGTTCGACCGGCCGACGGCGATTCCGGTGGCGGTGTCGTCCCCGGACGGCTACGGCGCGGCCGCCCAGATACCGCGGACATGACCGATGTGACGGCGCCGAGGAGACGAGCAGTCTGCTCGCTCGAACCTGCCTGGGCGGGCCCCGGTAGCGGCACTTCAGCGGTCTTGGCGACCTTCACGTTCGCGGAGGACGCGAGCCTCCCGGCGGCGCAGGTCGGCGCGTTCCGACCAGCCGTCGATCAGGTCGTACCCCGCGACGCACAGACCGAGCAGGCCGAGGATGCCGGTGATCACCGCGGCGGAGATCAGGTCCAGCACGGAACACAGCACGGCCGCGCCCATCAGGACGGCGCCGATGCCGAGATTCCACTTTCCGAAGCCGCTCATGCCGGCATGATGCCGCACGGCGGGTGCGATCGTGGAGATTCGGGACGGCATGTGTCCCGAATCTCCACGATCTCCTAGGCCTCGTTGAGAAGATCCTCGATCAGGATGGGAATGTGCCGGACCCGGATGCCGGTGGCGTTGTGGACGGCGTTCGCGACCGCCGCCGCCATCCCGACGATGCCGATCTCGCCCAGCCCCTTCGCGCCGACCGAGTTGTGCAGCGTGTCCGGGTACTCGACGAAGTGGACGTCGACCTCGGGGATGTCCGCGTTCACCGGGATCAGGTAGCTCGCGAGATCACCGTTGGCGTACCGCCCGTTCTCCTCGACCTCCAGCCCCTCGTGCAGCGCGGCCGAAACACCCCAGATCATGCCGCCGAGGATCTGGCTCCGAGCCGCCACCGGGTTGATGATCCGGCCGGCGTCGAACACCCCGAGCATGCGGGACACCCGGATCTCACGCGTCCACTTGTGCACGCGGACTTCGCAGAACTGCGCACCGAACGAGCTGAACGAATGTTTCGTCAACTCCTCGCCGGGCGCCGAAGAACCGGTCACGGACAACGACGGGCGGTCGAGTGTCCGCAACAGCTCGCCGAAGGTCATCGTCCGCTCCCCGGCCTGCACGCGACCGTCCGCGTAGGCGACCTCCATGCCTTCGAACGGCGCGCCGGGAGCGGACGCCAGTGCGAGCAGCTCGTCGATCGCCTTGACCGCGGCGATCATGATGGCCGTGCCCGCGCTCGCGGTCGCCGTGGAACCGCCGGACATGCCTCCGGGCGGGAGGCTGGAGTCGCCCAGCCGCGGCACCACCCGATCCGGCGGGATGTCCAGAGACTCCCCGCCCACCAAGGAAAGCACGGTCAGCAGGCCCGTCCCGGGGTCCGCCCCGCTGGTCGCGACGACGGCCGTGTCGTCGGGCATCAGGGTGATCCCGACCGTGGCCGGGAGCCGCAGGGCGGGGAACATGGCGGTGGCCGTGCCCATGCCGACGAGCCAGTCGCCGTCCGTGCGCCCCTGGGGTGCGCGATCCGCCCAGCCGAACCTGGCCGCGCCGACGCGGAAGCACTCGTCGAGGTGCTTGCTCGACCACTGCAGATCCTTGCCGGGCGGAGCGGTCGAATTGTTCCGCTGCCGCAGCTCGATCGGGTCCATGCCCAGCGCGACCGCCAGTTCGTCGATCGCGCTCTCCAGCGCGAAGGACCCCGGTGCTTCGCCGGGCGCCCGCATGAAGGTGGTCGGCGGGAGGTTGAGCGGCACGATCTTCTGGCTGATGGCCAGGTTCCGGGTGGCGTACCACTCGCGCGACGTGCCGTGTGACGTCGGCTCGACGAACGACCGGTCCATGGGCGTGCTGCACCACGAGTCGTGCCGCAGCGCGTTCAGCGTGCCGTCGTGCTCCGCGCCGAGGGCGATCTTCTGCACCGTCGCGGCGCGGCCGGCGGTCGCGGTGAAGACCTGCTCCCGGCTGAGCACGGCCTTCACCGGCTTGCCCAGCACCTTGGCGGCCGCCGCGGCGAGGAACGCCGGGGTGGCGGTCCGGCCTTTGCCCCCGAACGCACCGCCGACGAAGGGATTCACCGCGTGCACCTGGGACGGCTCCATGTCCAGCGCCATCGCGAGTTCCGCCGCCTGGATGTCGGAACCCTGGTTGCCGCTGTAGACGGTCAGGCCGTCGGGCCCCCACACCGCGACCGCGGAATGCGGTTCCATCGCGGCGTGGTGCTGAGGCGCGGTGGTGTACGTGGCTTCGACGACCACCGGGCTCTCGGCGAGCGCGTCCTCGATGGACTCGACACCTTCGGCGAGGACGGCCAGGGTCGACGGCACGCCTCGCGATTCCGGTGCGTCCTCGGCCGACGCGAGGCCCTCCTCGAACGAAGTCAGCGCGGGCCGGGTCAGGTAGGAGACCTCGACCAGCATCGCCGCGTCGCGCGCCTGCTCGTAGGTCTCGGCGACCACGAAGCCGATCGGCTGCCCGTAGTAGGTGATTTCCTTGTCCTGCAAGGGAACCCAGGTCTCACCCAGGAACGGCGTGGCCGGCGTGCGCAGCTCCAGCGGATCGAAGGGCGTGTACACGCCGAGCACGCCGGGTGCGCCCTTCGCCGCCGTGACGTCCATCGTGTCGATCTCGCCATGGGCGATCGTGCTGAGCACGACATAGCCGTGGACCAGTCCGGGGAAGGTGTGGTCCGCCCCGTACTCGGCCCGGCCGGTGACCTTCAGCGGCCCGTCCACCCGGCTGGTCATGAGCGGCTCCCCTCGCTCAGTTCGAGCAGCGCGCGGACGATGGTCCGCCGCAGCAACGAAGGCTTGAAGCCGTTCCCGGACAGCGGACGCGCGCCCTCGGCGGCGAGTGCCGCGGCTTCTTCGAAGGCGGCGACCGTCGCGGGCGCACCCCGCAAGGCCTCCTCGACCGCGGGCAGCCGCCACGGCACGGTGGCCACTCCACCGGCCGCGACCCGGGCGTCGACGACGCGGGAGTCCTCCACCCGCAGCGCGACCGCCGCGGAGCACAGCGCGAACTCGTAGGACTGCCTGTCCCGCACCTTGACGTAGGTGGAGTTCGACGCCCAGTCCAGCCGCGGTACCTCGACCTCGGCGATCAGTTCGCCGGGCCGCAGGTCGTTCTCGACCTCGGGGGTGTCGCCGGGCGTGCGGTAGAAGGAGCCCAGCTCGACGGTGCGGCTCCCGGTCTCGCTGACCAGGTGGAGCCGCGCGTCGAGGGCGACCAGTGCGACGGCGACGTCGCTGGCGTGGGTCGCCACGCACGAATCACTCGTGCCCAGCACGGCGTGCATCCGGTTGGCGCCGGAGATCGCCGGGCAGCCGCTGCCGGGTACTCGCCGGTTGCACGGCGTGGCGACGTCGCGGAAGTACGAGCAGCGCGTGCGCTGCATGAGGTTTCCGCCGATGCTGGCCATGTTCCGGATCTGCTGGGAGGCGCTGAGCAGCAGCGCACGGGAGATCGCCGGGTACACCCCGGGATGTCCGGCGATGTCGGCCATCCGCTCCAGCGCGCCGAAGCGGAGCCCGTCGGTGGTGTCGATGCCGCGCAGCGGTACCGCGTTGATGTCCAGCACCTGCCGCGGTGTCAGGACTTCGAGTTTCATCAGGTCGACGAGGGTGGTCCCGCCTGCCAGGAACGTGCCCGGCGAGCCGACCGCGCCTTCGACGGTCTCGGGGGCGAGCAGCTCAAAGGGACGCATCGGCCCTCCTCGCCTGCTCGACCGCGGCCACGATGTTCGGGTACGCCGCGCAGCGGCAGAGGTTGCCGGACATGAACTCCCGGACGTCCTCGACGCCTTGCTCGACGGCGGCGACGGCCGACATGATCTGCCCGGACGTGCAGAATCCGCACTGCAGGGCATCCTGATCGACGAACGCCTGCTGAACCGGATGCAATCCGTCCTCTGTGGACAGTGCTTCGACCGTGGTCACCGGCTGCTTCACGGTGGCGGCCAAGGTCAGGCAGGACAGCACCGGCCGTCCGCCGACGTGCACCGTGCAGGCGCCGCACTGCCCTCTGTCGCACCCCTTCTTCGGGCCCGTGACGGCGAGCCGCTCCCGCAGAGCGTCCAGCAGGGTCACCCCGGGATCGACACCGAGATGTTCCGTCCTGCCGTTGACTTCGAGTGAGATGTCCACTGGATCTCTTTCCGCAGATCGCCCGGGCCGGGCCCGGACGCGTAGGTTGAGGGGGTGGGAGTCCGTTCGCGATAGCTGAAGCGGATATTCATCCGCTTCGAATTTCAAGTTAGCGGATCACGATCCGCCCGGCAAGGTCGTGCCCGCTCCCGGAGTCGCTCCAGGTTTCCCGATCCTCTCGGCTACATTCAGCGGAGAACCGGAGCGGCGGACAGGAGGGGTAGATGACGACGGGTTCGGTCAATCCCCGGCGTGCGGACACCCGGCGCAACCACGAGCGCATCCTCGCCACCGCCGCGAAGTCGCTGGCGTGCTCCGGTGAAGTCTCGTTCAACGCCATCGCGAAACAGGCCGAGGTCGGCGTCGGCACGGTGTACCGACACTTCCCCACGCCGGAGGCCCTCATCCTGGCGGTGTACCGGCGCGAGGTGCGCCAGCTCGTCGAGATCGTGCCGAGCCTGCTCGAGAAGTACCCACCGGAGCAGGCGTTCCGGGTCTGGACGACCGACCACCTGGCGCACTACATGATGACCAAACGCGGCCTGGCCGACGCCTTGCGCGCTGCGGGCGCCTCACGCGGAGAGCTGCCGGCGGGGGCCTATCAGGACATGGTCCGAGCTGTCTCCACCTTGCTGCAGGCCAACGTGGACGCGGGCACCGTCCGCGCGGATCTGGCACCCGAGACCATCTTGCGCGGCCTCGGCGGTCTGCTCTACCTCGACCCGAAAAGCGAATGGCGGCGTGACGTCGCGAGCCTTCTCGACCTGCTCTGGCGCGGGATGGGCACCGGCCGAGCCTGACCATCCACAGTGGACGGCGTCAACCGCGCAAGTAGTCCAGGTACAGGTCGAGCGCCGCCTCGAGATGATCCGCGGAGCCGGTGGACATCAGGATCGTCACCCCGCCCTGGATCGCGGTGATCAACGCGGCCGCGGCGCGGACCGGGTCGACGTCATGGCGGATGTCCCCGCTGTCCCGCATTTCCTCGATGCCGGCCTGGATTTGACGTTGCCATTGCTCCAGCAGTTGCTTCGTGACCGCCTGCGCGGCGGGAGTGTGCCTGCCGATCTCGGTGATCAGCACACCGAGCGGGCAGTGCACCCCCTGCCGCCGGTAGCGCCGGACCACCACGTCACGCCATTTCCCCCACGCCTCCCACGAGGTCAACCGCCCGAGATAGGGCTGCTGATCCTCGATCACCTGCCCGGCTTCCCATTCGGCCACGGCGAGGAGCAGTTGTTCCTTGCCCTCCGGGAAGTAGTGGAACAACTGACTCTTGCCGGTTCCGCTACGGCGGCAGATATCGTCGAGGGTCGCCGCGGCGACGCCGTGCTCACGGATCTCGTCCGCCGCGGCTTCGATGATCCGCTGCCGCGTCGCGGCGCCCTTCTTCGTGAGCACGAAAGCCTCCCGGAATGTACTCGGCGGTCCATTGTCCCTTGTTGGCATCACGGCATCAGCAGCAGCTTTCCCGAAGTGCGACGGGACTCGATATCCCGGTGCGCCTGCGCCGCGTCGGCGAGGGCGTAGCGACCGCCGATGTACGGCGTCACCTGGCCCTTCCTGATGAACTCGAACAGCTCGTTCGCCCGCCGCACCAGCGCCTCGCGAGTGGGCACGTGGTCGACGACGGACGGATAGGACAACAGGATGCTGTTCGGCAGATCCGCCGGGTGGAACGTGGGATTGCCGTTCACCACCCCGTAGTAGGCGTGCACGCCGTGGCGGCGCAGCGCCAGCTGGGACGAATGGAACGTCGCCGATCCGCCTCCGTCGTACACGACCTGCGCGCCTTCGCCGCCGGTCAGCTCTCGAACCTGTCGCTCGAAGCCACTCTCGGCGGACACCAGCACATGGTCCGCGCCGGCCTTCTTCGCCACCGGGATCTTCTCCTCGCGTGACACCAGCCCGATCACGGTGCCGCCGCGAGTCTTGATCAGCTGGGTCAGGATGACCCCGACCCCGCCCGCGGCCGAGTGCACGACGGCCGTGTCGCCCGGCTGGATCGCGTACGTCTCCGTCGTGAAATGGTTCGCGGTCAAGCCTTGCATCAGGATGGCGGCCGCGGTTTCGTCGTCGATGTCGTCGGGCACCCGCACCAGCGACCGCGCCGGGATGGCGAGCCGCTCGGCGTAGGTGCCCTTGTGGTAGCGCCACGCGACGCGGTCGCCGACGGCGAAGTCGTCGACGCCCGGCCCCAGCGCCGTGACGATGCCCATACCTTCGACACCCAGCACGGTCGGGACCGACCAAGTGGGCAGCGGCATCTTGCGGGCGCCGGTGTCCATGAAGTTCACCCCGGCCACCCCCAGTCGTACGGCGACCTCGCCGTCGTTCGGCACCGGGTCCGGGAACTCCGTCCAGGTCATGACTTCCGGGCCGCCGTATTCGCTGATGTGGATCGCGTGCATGAGGGCAACGTAGGTCCGAAAAAATGTACCGGCAAGTACAGAAGCCATGCCCGAAGACTGTACTTGCCGGTACATTTTTTCGTCGGCATCCTCGGCCGGGTCAACTTCCCCGAACGAAGGAAAGCCGATGGACGACCTCGCCCGGCTGGTGGCGGTGGAGGACGTGCGACGCGTGATGGCTCGCTACGTCTACCGCGCCGACCACCATCGATGGGACGACCTCGCGGCCCTGTTCACGCCCGACGCGCCGTTCGTCGCCTCCACAGTGGACGGATCGATCCAGGCGCGGATGACCGGCCGCGCCGAGATCGCCGACCGGCTCAAGTCCCGCAACCACGCCGATTCCGTGCTGATTCACCACCTGTTCTCCAGCGAGATCGACATCGAGTCGCCGGATTCGGCGGCCGGTGTCTGGGCCATGGAGGACATCGTCACCACGCCACACGACGGCGAAATGCACGGCTACGGCCACTACCGGGTGCGCTTCACCCGGTCGGACGGCCGCTGGCTCATCACCGAACTCCGCATCACCAGGCTCCGCCTGGATTGGACCGACCCGCACAAGGAGAACCGATCATGACCCTCGAACCCTTCGTCATCGATGTCGAGCAGGACGTCCTCGACGACCTCCGGAGGCGGCTGAAAGCGACCAGGTTCGCGCCCGACCTGGACAACGAAGACGAGGCCTTCGGGCTGAGTACCGCTTATCTCAAACCGATCGTGGAGTACTGGGCCGACGGTTTCGATTGGCGGGGCGTCGAAGCCCGCTTGAACGAATACTCGCACCATCGCGTCGACGTCGACGGCACTCCGGTGCACTTCATCCGCGAGCCGGGGAAGAGCCCCGCTCCGATCCCGCTGCTGCTCATGCACGGCTGGCCATGGACCTTCTGGGACTGGAGCAAGGTCATCCGCCCGCTCGCCGACCCGGCCTCGCACGGCGGCGACCCCGCGGACGCCTTCGACGTCATCGTCCCTTCGTTGCCCGGCTTCGCGTTCTCCACTCCGCTGACGAACGGCAAGGAGAACTTCGTCAGCATGGCCGACCGGTTCCACACGCTGATGACCGATGTGCTCGGCCACCGGCGATTCGGGGTCGGCGCGGCCGATTACGGCGCGCTGGTCGGAGCTCAGCTCGGCCACAAATACGCCGGCTCGCTCCACGGCATTCACCTCGGCAACGAGATGCCGCTGACGATCTTCCAGGGCGAGCGCCACTGGGATCTCACCGGCGGTGCGCCGATCGACGGCCTGCCCGACATGGTCAACTTCGTCGACACGTACGTTTCCCATGTCGCGACGCATATGCTCGACGCGCAGACGATCACGCACGGCCTGAACGACTCCCCGATCGGGATGCTCGCGTGGATCCTCAAGCGGTGGAAGAAGTGGAGCGACCAGAACGGGGTCTTCGAGGACTCCTATCCGGTCGACCACATCCTCACCAACGCGACGATCTACTGGGTCAACCAGGCCATCGGCTCGTCGATCCGCGCCTACAAGAACGTCAACCGGCATCCGTGGCGGCCCTCGCACGACCGGACGCCGGCGGTCGAGGCGCCTGCCGGGTTCACCTTCCACCTCGGCGACGCCGCGCCGCCGGGAGCCCACGACCGCGAACGCCGCGTCGCCGCGTTCAAGGAAGCGGCCGGTCCCGTCTACGCGGACGTGCGGCAGGTGAACGTCCACGAGAAAGGTGGCCACTTCGGGCCGTGGGAAAACCCGGAAGCCTGGATCGAAGACCTGCGCGCCACCTTCCGCCCGCTGCGCTGAGTGGGCGGTCTCACGGCCGGGGAATGTTCCGGAGGTTGGCCCGGGCCAGGTCGATCATCCGGCCGACCCCGCCCTCGAGGACGACCTTGCTCGCGGCCAAGGCGAACCCGCCGAGCTGACCGGCGGTGATATGCGGCGGGACCGACAGCGCGTTCGGGTCCGTCACGACATCCACCAACGCGGGCCCGTCATGGCTCAGCGCTTCCTTGAGGGCCGCGCGTAGCCGGGTCGGGTCGGTGACCCGCTCCGCGCGCAGGCCCGCGCCACTGGCGATGGCGGCGAAGTCGACCGGACGGTGGTCGGTCTGGTAGTCGGGCAGGCCGTCCACCAGCATCTCCAGCTTCACCATGCCCAGCGAGGAGTTGTTGAACGTCACGATCTTGACCGGCAGGTCGTGCAAGGCCACGGTGAGCAGTTCGCCGAGCAGCATGCCCAGCCCTCCGTCACCGGACATCGACACGACCTGACGACCCGGATAGGCGAACTGCGCGCCGATGGCGTGCGGCAGCGCGTTGGCCATCGTGCCGTGCAGGAACGACCCGATGACCCGGCGGCGGCCGTTGGGAGTGAGGTACCTGGCCGCCCAGACATTGCACATGCCGGTGTCCACGGTGAAGATCGCGTCGTCCGCGGCGAGTTCGTCGAGAAGATCCGCGGCGAACTCCGGATGGATGGGCACGTGCCGTTCGACATTGCGCGTATAGGCGTCGACGACCTGCTCCAGTGTTTTGCAGTGATCACGCAGCATGCGGTCCAGGAACGTCCGGTCGGTCTTGCGCCGCAGGAGCGGCTGCACGGCCCGGAGGGTCTCCCGCATGTCGCCGTGCACCGCCAGTTCCAGTGGGGTGCGCCTGCCGAGGCGGGTCGCGTCGTGGTCGATCTGCACGGTCCTTGCCTGAGGAAGGAAGGAGTCGTAAGGGAAATCGGTGCCCAGCAGGACCAGCAGATCCGCATCGTGCATGGCACGGTAACAGGCGCCGTAGCCGAGCAGCCCGCTCATCCCGACGTCGTAGGGATTGTCGTACTGGATCCATTCCTTGCCACGCAGGCTGTGCCCGACCGGTGCCTGCACGGTCCCGGCCAGCTCCATCACCTCCGCGTGCGCGCCGCGCACCCCGGCGCCGGCGAACAAGGTGACGGTCTCGGCGTCGTTGATCAGCTCGGCGAGCCGGGCCACCTGGGGTTCCGGCGGCATGACCGTCCCGTGCTCGGTGACCGGCGTACCGGTGCCGGTGGGCGCGACGGCGTCGAGGTGCGCGACGTCGCCCGGCAACACCAGTACCGAAACCTCGCCGCGGGACAACGCATGCTGCATGGCGATCCGCAGCACCCTGGGCATCTGAGCGGGCCTGCTGATCTGTTCGCAATAGCCGCTGCAGTCGACGAACAGCCGCTCGGGATGGGTCTCCTGGAAGAACCCGGTCCCGATCTGGCCGGACGGGATGTGCGAGGCGAGCGCGAGCACCGGCGCACCGGTGCGGTGCGCGTCGTAAAGCCCTTGCACCAGATGGGTGTTGCCGGGTCCGCAGCTACCCGCGCACACCGCGAGCCGTCCGGTCAGCTGGGCCTCGGCGGCCGCGGCGAAGGCACCGGCCTCCTCGTTGCGGACATGGACCCACTCGATGCCCGGGGTGCGGCGGATGGCGTCGACGACGGGGTTGAGGCTGTCCCCGACCACGCCGTAGATCCGTTCCACCCCGGCCTGCACCAGGACCTGGACGAACTGCTCGGCGACGTTGGGCTTGGCCATCGGGACCCCTTCGATGCTTCGGCGGCGGACCACCCTCATGATCCACGTGCGAGCCCAACCCCGCAGGTTCTATTGAGGTAAGTCAAACGTGTCGTGCTCGTGGGCGAGGCGCCGGCGAGGTGAAGGCACTGGTGCCGACCCACGCCACCTTTGCCCTACCCCTCGAGCAACCAAGGGCGGCTTAGGTATCTACGTGGATTCGGGCTGCGGGGCGATCAAGGACCGCCCGTTCTAGCCGAGCTCTGCCGAGGAACCGACGACGACCGCGTAGAGATCACCGATCGTGGCGAGCGCCGCGCGGTGCTGGTCCACGGCGGTCACCGGACCGGCGACGGACGGAAGCGGGCGCGTGGCGCAGGCCGCGGCCACCACGGTCGGGTTGTTCCCGCGCAGGAACACGCCTTCCGCGGTGAACGTGACGCACATATGGGTCATGAACCCGGCCACCACGACGTCTTTGTGCCCGGCGGCATCCACCAGTTCCCCCAGGCGGGTCCCGACGAAGGAGTTCGGCGCGGTCTTCACCACGACCTCCTCACCCGGGCCGGGGGCGACACGCTCGTGGATCCGGCCGAGGTCCTGCCGGAGGTCGTACGGGCTGCCCTCGCCGCCGTCGTGCATGACGTGGATGACCGTCGCGCCCTCGGCGCGAGCGCGCGCCAGCAAGGTGGCCGCTTCGTCGAGCGCCGCCTCCCAGCCGTCGAGTTCCATCACGCCGCGGGTGTAGGTGTTCTGGTAGTCGACGAGGATCACGGTCGCGTCCGAGAGCGTCGCGGGGGTCGTCGGCAAGGTGCTGATTTCGCGGAGCGTGGTGCTGGTCATCGTGTGTTCCTTCGCTATCCGGTCGGTATGGTTACCATGATCGCTGACCCGATTCGATGGTGAGATACGGATTCGGGTCAGCTGTGGCCGGGATCGGCCGATATTCGCGGGAGGGATCGATGAGCGCTCCGAGTGTGGCCGTCCTGGCGTTCCCAGGGATCAGCCCGTTCCATCTCGCCGTGCCGTCCCTGGTGTGGGGACCCGAATCCCCGGCGGCCGACATGGAACCGTGGCCGATCACGGTCGCCGCCGTCGAAGCGGGCAGGCTCGCCACGAGCGCCGGTTATTCGATCGACGTGCCCGCCGGCCTCGGCGCGCTCGCGGAGGCCGACATCGTCGTCGTGCCGTGGTGGTCCGACCCGGAAACCTCGACGCCTGCACCCGTGGCCGCCGCGCTGCGAGCCGCGCACGAACGCGGAGCCATCGTCGTCGGGCTCTGCCTGGGAGCCTTCGCCCTCGCGGACGCCGGCATCCTCGACGGGCGCGCCGCGACGACCCACTGGAAATGGGTCGAAACCTTCCGGAGGCGCTTTCCTTCGGTGGAGCTGCGCCCCGAAGAGCTGTACGTCGACGAAGGCGACATCGTGACCGGCGCGGGCGCGACCGCCGGGATCGACACCTGCCTTCACCTCCTCGCCCGCACGGCCGGGCAGGTCGTCGCCAACGGCGTCGCCCGCCGGATCGTCGCCGCGCCGCATCGTCCCGGCGGCCAGGCCCAGTTCATCGAACTTCCCGTACCCGCCGCGGACGAGGATCCGCTCACCACCGTGATGAACTGGGTACAGTCCCGCCTGGACGCGCGGCACAGCATCGACGACCTCGCCACAAGGGCGCATATGAGCCGCAGCACCTTCACCCGCTCGTTCCGCGCCCGCACGGGGACCACGGTCCACAGCTGGCTTGTCGCACAACGCCTCGCGCGGGCACGCCAACTTCTCGAGACGACCGGGCTCGGCATCGACGCGGTCGCCGCGCAGTCCGGGTTCGGCACGCCTGCCCGTCTTCGCGAGCACTTCGCCACCGCGCTGGGCACGACACCGACGCGCTACCGGGTCGAGTTCTCCGCCACGGGTCCGGCACGCGGACCGCGGTAGCCGGGAGAAATCCTTTTCCCGCCGCGCACGGGAAAGTGGAATAATCATTTCCGCGAACCGGCGGGACTGCGTGCGCGCCCGGAAAGAGCCGTATCCCGCACTCGCCATTTCGCGTCGGTGAATAGCTCACCCCCGAGGGTGAGCTCAATCGAGTGCATTGTCCGGCGGAACTGGATCGAAGAAGCCGTTCCGGGGCAAGATGACCGGGCACGAAGACCGGGACGACGGAGGACCATGTGGAGCTGTGCGGAACCCCCATCTTCGACTCTCTGGTCGAAGAGACGAGAAGGGCAGCCGCCGGAAATGGCACGCTCCCCCGCGAGGACAATTCCGAATCGAGCGAGCCGCGCGTGGATGCCGGCGAGGAAAACAAATGACGATCATCCGACACTGTGAACGTTCTGAATAGCTCGCCGCCGATTCTCAGCCTGTTTCAGATGAATGCGCGTCACCGGGAACACCGGCGGAATTCTGCAGATCGTCGAGCAATCCCAGCTGGCCGGTGATGACCCCGGTGAGGATCCCGCGAGCGACGGCGAGCAGTTCGGCGACCGACGGACTGGTCAGGGAGTAGGAGACGGTCGTACCTTCCTTGCGCGGCACCACCAGGTTCGCGCGCCGCAGGACGGCGAGCTGCTGAGACAGGTTGGCGGGCTCGATACCGAGGTCGGCGAGCAGCTCCGAGACGTGGTGCTCCCGCTCGCTGAGAAGTTCGAGCACGCGGATCCGGACGGGGTGCCCCAATGTCTTGAAGAGCTCCGCCGTCGCCTGATACAGGGGACTGTTCATCGGCATCCCTTCCCCGCGGGTCCCGCCGTCCGCGCAACCTGATCGTGCCCGATTTCCGGAGTCGCCGAACCTCGGCCCGCACCGTTCGGGCAGGACCGCACCCGATCAGGGCATAAAAGCGTCCATAAATTGCATATTTATGCAAGTCTGCATATCAGAGAAGGTGAGAACACCTGTGAGTCACGGCATGCGGGATTCCGCGAGCCTCCTGTCGATCCCCCGGCCCGCCACGAGGTGCGGACGGTGACCACCCGCCACTCCATCCCCACCGCCGCCACCCGGGCTCACCTCGCTCTCGCCGCCCACGCGGCGGAACTGGCCGATCTCGCCGCGAACGCCGCCCGGGTCGACGCCGACGCGGAGCAGGACGCGTGCTCGACGCGGGATCATTCCGGTCTGATCGGGATGGCACAGCAGATCCTCGAAGCGGCGGTGGTCGCCGCACGGCTCGACGGGAAGACCTGGCAGGAGATCGCGTACCGGCTCGATGGAGCGACACCGAGGTCCGTGCGGACCCGATACTGGCCTTCGGTCGCACGATTCCGCGCGGATCCCTTTCCGTCACAGGACTCGCGCCGTGACGGCGTGCCCGAGCACACCGAGCGGACGGCCTTCCGCCTGCGCAGACTGCCGACTCCGGAACAGCGACCAGACGCCGGCGAGTCCGCGCCGGAACCGGCCCGTTCGCCGGCCGGGCACCTCGCCCTGGTCGCGATCCCGGCCGACCAGGGCGACGACGAAGCCGCGCGGGAGCCGACGGCCGCGGACGCCCGGCTGAAGATCGCGGAAAGGCTGGTCGCCGCCTACGAGCGGATCGCGACCAACGACCGGCAGCCACCGCAATGGATCCTCGACGGACTGGCCCACGCCCGCCGCACGGCCGCGGAACTCCGTGCTCACACGGGCGCGCCGCCTGAATGACCCTCGGCGGGAAGCTACACCGAGGTCGCGAGACCGGCTTCGCGGTCGAAGTCGTGCTCGTCCTCGGTCTGCGTCCGCGCCACCATCTTCGCGACCAGGTCGAAGATCGGCGTGGCTTCCTGCGGGAAGGTCACGCTCTGCTGGTTCGCGCTCTCGGCGATCATGAACCGCTACTCCTCAAGGGTGATGACTACAGCGACCGTTCACACTAACGGCCGTGCCGTGATGACGGGCCGTATTCGGAGTTTTCGGTCGAACGTCACTGAAGTCACCGGACGCGGACGTCGCGGTGCCGGACGGACTCAGGAGTCCTTCGCAGACACACGAGCGCCGGAGATCTCGTGCTCACGCCTGGTGAGCACCAGTGGAGCGCCATCGGTGATGGCAACCGTGTGCTCGGAATGGGCCGTGCGTGAACCGTCGGCCGAGCGGATGGTCCAGCCGTCGTCGTCGAAGACGATCCGGTCGGTCGTGCGGGCGAACCAGGGTTCGAGCGCGACGGTGAGCCCCGGCTGGAGCTTCAGGCCACGACCGGCCTTGCCTTTGTTGGGAATGTGGAGCTCCTCGTGCATGGTGCGGCCGATGCCGTGGCCGCCGAACTCGGTGTTCACCGGGTAGCCGTAGGAGCGGGCGACCGCCCAGATGGCCGCGGAGATGTCGCCGAGACGGTTGCCGGGACGCGCGGCCTCGATCGCCGCCTCCAGCGCTTCCTCGGTGGCACGGACGATCCGCAGGTCCTCCTCCGCGGGCGTCCCGACGATGACCGTGCGCGCCGAGTCGGCCGCCCAGCCGTCGATCTTCACGGCGAGGTCCGCGGTGAGCACGTCACCGTCGCGCAGCGTGTAGTCGTGGGGCAGGCCGTGCAGGACGGCGTCGTTGACCGCCAGGCAGATGACGTTGCGGAACGGGCCTTTGCCGAAGGACGGCGCGTAGTCCCAGTAGCAGGACTCCGCGCCGCGTCGCTGGATCATGCCGCGTACGTGGTGTTCCAGGTCCATCAGGTTGACGCCCACGTCCGCGAGGTCGCCGACCTCGGTGAGCACTTCGGCGACGAAACGCCCGGTCACGTGCATCCGCTCGATCTCGGCGGGCGTCTTCAGTTCGATCATCGGATCCTCGCGTCCCAGGGTTGGTATTATTATACCGGAACCCTAGCAGGTGGCGGTATAATAATACCAACTGACTCCCATCAGCCGACCGGAGAAGGGCTGCCCAGCCGTCCGTCGTGCACTTCGACGATCCGGTCCACCGCGGCGAGATGCAACCGATCGTGCGTGACCAGGACGGTGGCGGTCGACCGCTCACGCGTGAGGCCGGCGATCAGCTCGATGACCGCGGCGCCGCGGTCGTGGTCGAGGGCGCTCGTCGGTTCGTCGATCAGCAGCACGATCGGTTCGTTCATCAACGCGCGCGCGATGTTCACCCGCTGTCGTTGACCACCGGAAAGCTGGTGTGGGCGGCGTCCCGCCTGCGCCGCGAGCCCGACGGCGTCCAGCAGGTCCATGGCCACACCGCGTGCCCCGCCCGCGGAGCGGCCGTCGATCCGGGCCATGACCTGAAGCTGTTCGGCGGCTGTGAGGGCGGGCAGCAGATTCGGCTGCTGGAAGACGATCCCGATCTTGCGGCGGCGGAGTTCGGCGAGTTCGCCGCGGGTCAGGCCGGTGGTCGTGGTGCCGTCGACGGTGACGGTCCCCCGGTCCGGGGTGATGAGGGTCGCCGCGACGGCGAGCAGGCTGGACTTCCCGGAGCCGGAGGGCCCCGCGACGGCGGTGATCGTGCCGGGCGGGACGTCAAGCGTGACGTCGTCGAGTGCGGTGAGGCGGGTGTCGCCGTCGGGATAGGTGAGGGTGACGCCGGTCAGGTTCAGGCTCATCGGGCACTCCCCAGTGCGTTCAGCGGGTCGACGGAAGTGATGCGACGGACGGAAAGCGCCGCGCCCAGCGCGCCGAGCAGGATCATCACGGCGGACGGCACGAGCACGGTGGCCGGAGTCAGCAGGAAGGGCACGGCGGAGCCGGCGACCGCCGTGCCGAGCCCGACGGCCAAGCCGGTTCCGATGGCGGTGCCGCCGACGAGAAGGACGATGGCCTGGCCGAGCGCGTCCTTCAACAGGAAGGCGGTACTAGCCCCCAACGCCTTGAGGACGGCGATGTCACCGCTGCGCTGGATGGTCCACACGGTGAAGAAGGCGCCGATCACGAGGGCGGAGATGGCGAACAGGAAGCCACGCATCAGTTGCAGCGAACCGTTTTCGGACGTGTACGAACCGATCGCGGACAGCGAGTCGCTCTTGGAGACCGTCGTCGTGCCGGCGGCGAGGTCGGTGGCGGCGAGATCGGCGTCGGCCGTGGTGGTCAGCGCGAGCACCGTCGCGCTCGGCTCGCCGCCGGTGGGTGGCGCCGTCTTCGCCCAGACGTCGAGGTTTGCCCAGATCACCGGCGTGTGGCTGAACCAGGCGTCTCCCGCCACGGCCGCGACCGTCAGCGGGTTCCCAGTCACGGTGATGGTGTCCCCGCTCCGGACGTTCAAATCGTCGGCAGCGGACGTTGACAGCACCACCGAGTCGCCGGTGATCTTCGCGCTCTCCGGGGCGAGCACCGAACCGGGCCGGACCCCGAAAACGGAGATCCCGGCGCTTCGGCCGCCCGCGGTGGCCTTGGTGGTGGCTATGCCCAGCGGCTCGGCCGCGGTGACGCCCGGCGTCTCGGCCCACTGCCGTCGTTGTGTTTCGGTGACAGCGGAATTGGCGTAGGAGAGGCTCTGCCCGGCACCGGGGGCCGCGAAGACGATCTTGTCCGCGGGCAGGCCGGTGATCGCGGAGATGTTCTGCTCGCCCAGCCCCGCGGTGAGCCCGGACAACAGGCCGACCAGCAGGGTGATCAGCACGACGACGGCACCCATCAGGGCGAACCGTCCTTTGGCGAATCTCAGATCTCTCCAGGCGACGAACACGGCTCGGGTCTGTCCTCTCGGGGCGGTGGGCTGGCTACCTCTCCACCATCGCCGCCGGTGACCGCGCCGGCATCCGGCCGGAGATGGCACTTCGCCCGCCGGAAGACGGCACGCCGCCTCTACCTTTGGATAGAGGCGCGCGCCGATCCCGCTCCGTAATCTGGACGCACTGTGACCGCCGCGCCCGCTTTGACCCCGACCAGCCGGGTGCTGACCTGGTGTCTGCATCTGCTGCTCGTCGCCCTGCTCGCTCTGGCCGCCGTGCGGGCGGTGGCGGACGGCTCAGCCGGAGCGGGAGCGATCGTCGCGGCGGCGGTGACGTGCGCCGTGGTGTACGCGGCTGGCCCGCTTCTGCCTCGCGTCCGGACGTCCCGGCGGGCCGCCCTGTGGTGGCTGGTCGCGGTGGGGGTCGTGTGGCTGGTGCTGTTGGTGCTGACCGCCGACGGTGTCTGGGTCGCCTTCCCGCTGTACTTCCTGCAGTTGCATCTGCTGCCGCGCCGTCAGGGGCTGGTCGCGGTGTTCGTGACCGCGCTCGCGGCGATCACCGCGTTCACCGCCCACCAGGGTGCCTTCGTTCCGGCGGCGGCGATCGGCCCGGCACTCGGCGCCGCCGTCGCGGTCGCCGTCGTCTGGGGTTATCAGGCGCTGTACCGCGAAAGCGAACGACGCCGGGACCTGATCGAGGAGCTCACCGCCACCCGCGCCGACCTGGCCGAAGCCCAGCACGAGGCGGGAGTGCTCGCCGAGCGGGAGCGGCTGGCCCACGAAATCCACGACACCCTCGCTCAGGGACTGTCGAGCATCCAACTTCTGTTGCGTGCAGCGGAAAGGACGCTGCCCGATACCGCGGGGAACGCCGCCCGCTACGTCGAACAGGCTCGTCAGGCCGCCGCCGACAACCTCGCCGAAGCCCGCCGGTTCGTCGTCGCCCTGTCCCCTCCCGCGCTCGACGACACCACGCTGGCCGACGCGCTGGATCGACTGTGCGCCACCACCAGCGCCCGGCACCGGATCACCGCACGCTTCCATGTCGACGGCGACGTCGTTCCCCTGCCGACCGCGCACGAGGTCGCGCTGCTGCGCATCGGCCAGGCGGCCCTGGCGAACACCGTCCGGCACGCCGACGCGTCCACCGCCGAAGTCACCTTGAGCTACGGCGGCGAGCACGTCACCCTCGCCGTGGTCGACGACGGTGTCGGCTTCGATCCGGAACACAGCGGCTTCGGGCTCACCGCGATGCGCACCCGGATCGAAGCGCTGAACGGAATCCTCACCGTCGAGTCCTCCCCCGGCCACGGCACCACCGTGTCCGCGCGACTGCCCAAGGAAAGCCCGTGACCGAACCCCCGATCCGGCTCCTGCTTGCCGACGACCACCCCATCGTCCGGGCCGGTCTGCGTGCCGTACTGGAAACCGAACCAGGTCTCGTGGTCTCGGCCGAAGCCGCGACCGCCGAGGAAGCGGTGGCCCGGGCCGCCGAAGGCGATATCGACGTCGTGCTGATGGATCTGCGTTTCGGCTCCGGAATGACCGGCGCCGAGGCCACCGCGGCGATCACCGCGCGGCCGGACGCTCCCCGCGTCCTCATCGTCACCACCTACGACACCGACGCGGACACGTTGCCCGCCATCGAAGCGGGCGCCACCGGCTATCTCCTCAAGGACGCACCTCCCGAGGATCTGGCCGCCGCCGTGCGGACCGCCGCCGCCGGGCGCACCACGCTCGCCCCGACCGTCGCCGACCGGCTCATGAACCGGATGAGGATGCCCGCCACCGCACTGACGCTGCGCGAGATCGAAGTCCTGGTCCTGGTCGCGGACGGCCTGTCCAACCGGGCCATCGCGGACCGGCTGCACCTGACCGAGGGCACGGTGAAATCCCATCTGGCCCGCAGCTACACCAAACTCGGCGTCGATTCGCGCACCGCCGCCGTCGCCACCGCGACGGACCTCGGGCTGATCCGGCGCTGACCGGCAGGGCTGACCGGCTGTCCGTGAGCAGTCACAGCGGCTGCGCGTGAAGGCCCCCTTCCCTCGGCTCAGCCGAGGAAACTCGACCTTCACACCTTCCCGAAGTACATGAAGGACCCCTTCCTTGCGCCAGGCGCAAGGAAGGGGTCCTTCACGTACTGGGAGGCGGAGTCAGCCCGGCCAAAAGCTCAGTGGCCGAGGACTCCGCTGACCTCGTTCGGCGCTCCCGGAATCGTCCCGGTCGCGGTCTTGGTCCCGGACGCGAGGTCCACCGAGTGGATCTCCTTCTTTCCGGGATCGGTGACGTAGGCGGTTCCGCCCCGGACGAAGATCGCCGGGCGCGGCTGCTGCCACTCGATCGGCTCCTGCCAGGTGCCGATGACGGCGATCTTCCGCTGCACCGCACCGCTCACCGGGTCGATCACGTGGATCTGGCCGTCGGTGCCCAGCACCAGGGCCTCCCCCTGAGGCCCGCGGGCCAGCGACCGGAAGGTGTAGCTGGTCCCGATGTCGACGTGTTTGAGCGTGGCCTTCTCGGTGTCGATCAGCGAGATCCGGCTCGGGCGTTCGAGCTCGGCCGCTTCGTCGACCTTGTAGTCGCCCAAGGTGATCGGCGAGACGTCCGAGCCCGCCTGGTTGCCGATGCGACCATACGGATCCGGGCTGGTCACCTTGGTGATGACGCCGTTGCGGTAGATCAGCGCACCGGTCTGGCATCCGACCACGACCGCTTCACCGCGCGCGGCGGCTTCGCCGTGCACGCCGGGGCACTGCTCGTTACGCGCGATCTCCTTCTTGTCCTTGTCCAGCACCACGATCCCGGACCGCTTGTCCTTGTCGCCGACGGTGGTGAGCAGTTCGCCGTTCGCGAGTTCGACGGCCACGCCGTGATGTGCTTCGGGCGTCTTGTACTTCGGCGCGGGGAGCGCCGCGGTGCCGATCGTCTTCGGGTCGAAGACGGTCACTTCACCGGTTCCGTCGGCGAACAGCACCGTCTTTCCGGCGTGCCGGACGACGTGCCCCGGCTTGGCCGCCTTCACCTCGTTGTCCGTGAGCACGGCGCCGACGGCGTCGAGGACCCGGAATCCGGTGGAGGTCGAGACCAGGAGGTGCCGGTCGTTCCCGGCGGGGTTGAGGCGGTTGAAGCCCTCCAGCGGGAGGTTCTTCGCCACCTTCAAGGTCTTCCCGTCGAGCAGGACGATCCCGCCGTCGTAGGTGACGGCCAGCGGATCGGCGACGACCGATGCCGGAGCCGCGTCCTTCGCGGGCTCCGCCGCCGGCTGTTCGGTCCCGCAGGCGGCGAGCGCGAGCGTGCTCGCCGTCGTCGCCATCAGCGCGAGATATCGGGTCTTCCGTGCCATTTTTCCTGTGCCTTTCGTCTGTTCCGGTCAGGAACGGGTCAAACCGGTGGTGATCGATTCGGTGTTGGCGCGCATCATTTCCAGATAGGTGGCCGCGCCCTGGCCTGGTTCACTGAGCGATTCCGAGAACAACGGGGCCACCTGGACGTGCAGCCCGGCCTGCTCGGCCAAGACCCGGGCGAGCCGGTCCGGTTGCGAGGAATCGGCGAAGATCACCGGCACTCCCGCCGCGCGGACGGTGTCGGCGAGGGCCTTCAGATCCGAGGAGCTCGGTGAGGCGAGCGTGGTTCCGCCGGGGATCACCGCGCCGACGACCTGGAACCCGAACCGCTGGGCCAGGTACCCGAACACGTGGTGATTCGTGACCAGTTTCCGGCGTTCCGGCGGAATCCCGCCGAACTTCTCGGCCATCATCCTGTCGAGCGCCTCGATCTCCCCGCGATAGCGTTCGGCGTTGGCGCGGATCACCGCTTCGTCGACCCCGTCGACATGGGCGACGACTTCGTCGGCGATCGCCTTCACCGCGTCGCGCACCCGTGCCGGATCCGTCCAGAAGTGGGGATCGGGCTTGTTGTCGGCGTAACTGATCGGGTTCGCCCGCTCCCCAGCGGGCAACGCCGGTACGCCGCTTTCCTCCGCGGTGCGGACGGTGCGCAGGATTCCCTCTTCGAGCCCGAGTCCGTTGTAGACGATCAGACCGGCACGTTCGACCTGGGCCGCCTGCTGCGCGGAGATACCGAAGGAATGCGGGTCCGCGTTCGGCTTCATCAACACCGTCACCTCGGCCTGATCGCCGACCACGGCACGAGTGATGTCGCCGAGGATGTTCGTCGTGACGACGATCGACTTGCCGCCCCCGCCGGTCCCGGAACAGCCGGCCGCCGCCAGCAGCGCCACCACGAACAGGGCGAGTACGCGGCGCCTCATCGGCCGGTCTCCACGATGTGGCCCGCCTTGCCGCCGACCTTCAGGGTCCTGGCGCGCCGGAGGTTGTCGTTGTAGTCGATTTCGTACACCTCGGCCGAGAGCGGATTGTTGACGTAGGCTCGGGTGGAATCGACCTGGATCGACGGAACGCCGGCGGCGGTCGCCTCCGGGGTCAGGAGCGGGATCGCCGTCTGTTCCTTGCCGGCGCCGTCGAAGGAGCGAAGCTTTCCGTCCCGGGCGAGGACCAGTAGCGGGCCGCCCTCCCCGACGGCGTTCACCGCGGCGACCGGGCCGGTCTCGACGTGCTGCCAGCTACGGCGCCCGACGTCCAGTGACCACACCGCGGACTCCCCCGCCCGTGCCGCGAGCGTGGAGCTTCCGGGCCGGTGGAAGAAGGCGTTGGCGCGTTCCTGCGCGGTGACAGCGCGCGGGTACGGGATCTTCGCCCCGGCGAACGCGCCGTCCTTCTCGGTCACCAGCAAGGCGCCGTCCGCGCAGCCGAAGACGACTCCGCGTCTGGTCACGGCCTGCCCCTGCAAGTCGGGGCACGGCTGGTCGATCTCCGCCACGGCCTTGCCCTGGCGGTCGTGGACGCGCACGCCGCGGGCGAGCGGTTTTCCGGTGTCGGCCACCGTGGCGATGATGTGCCCGCCGTACGGGATCGCCACACCGGCGTGCGGCTCACGCGTGATCTTCCCCAGCTCGGCCACGGAACCCTTGTCGAGCGCGGCACGGTCCAGCAACGTCGCCGAACCATCCGAATAGGACAGTGCGGTGACGGCGGGATCACTGTAGGCCGCGAGGGGTTCCTTGCCGGGTGCGACGCCGACATCCCGGACCTTCGCCCGGTAGTAGTGGACGTGGTCACCGTGGTCGACCATCCACGAGCCGCTGTCGATCACCCGGGTCGTGCCGTCGTGAGCGGTCAGGTAGCCGAAGCGGCCGTCACCGGTCACGGTTCGCACGCCGTCGACTCGCCCGACCTCGTGCACCTCTTCGGTGATCAGGTCGACGACGCGTACGGCGCCGGTGTCCGTGTCGGCGACGATCAGCCGCGACTGCGCTTCGGCTGCCTCTTCGGCGCCTTCGACGTAGCCGTGCGGGACTTCCGGGGTCACCTCCTTCGGCTGCTCAGAGCCGCACGCCGCCAGGGTCAGCGCCGCGACGACGACCGTCACTGCTTTCAGTTTCATCGTGAGCTCTCGATCTCCGGTGTCAGGGAACGGAATCGCTGTCGTACGAAGGACAGGAACGCGGAAAGGAAGAACAGGAGGACCGCGCCGGCGGCGATGGTCGCGCCCGCCGCGGTGCCCCAATGCCAGGACACGAGCAGGCCGCCGACCGTGGCGGCGATGCCGAGCAACGCCGCGATGAGCATGATCGTGGTGATCCGCCGCGACCAGAAGAGCGCCGCCGCGGCGGGGGCGATGAGCAGCCCGAACACCAGCAACGTCCCCACGACGCGGAACGACGCGACGATCGTCAACGTGACCAGCCCGAGCAGCACCGCGTTGGCCAGGCGTGGCCGAAGCCCCAGTGTGTGCGCTTTGCGGACGTCGAAGGTGAGCGCGGTGAACGAACGGTGCCCCGCCAGCGCCACCGCCCCCACGACCAGAAGGGTGATCGCGAGGCCCACCAGGTCACCCGATCCGACGGCGAGCACGTCGCCGAACAGGAAGCCGGTGAGATCGACCGCGAACGACCGGGAGTGGGACACGATGATCACGCCGCTCGCGAGCATGCCGACGAAGAGCAGCCCGATCGTGGTGTCCTCGGACAACCGGCGCGAACGGCCGAGCGCGGTCACGCCGAGCGCCATCACCCCGGCGCTGATCGCCGCGCCGATCAGCAGGTTCACGCTGGTCAGCGAGGCGATCGCCACGCCGGGCAACATGCCGTGCGACATCGCATCGCCGATGAACGCCATGCCGCGCAACACCACCCAGGTGCCCACGACGGCGCACACCGCCGAAACGAGCACTCCCGCCACCAGCGCACGCTGCACGAACGACACCTCGAAGGGGATCAGCAACCACTCCACGCGTCACACTATAGTGGTAATGATTGTCATTATCTGAAAGAGGTGTCGATGACCCCGGACACAGCGGCGCTCACCATCGACCGCGCGCACGCCCACTACGGCTCCCGCGAGGTGCTGCGCGGGATCACCGCCCAGGTCCCGTCGGCGCGGCTCACCGCCATCGCCGGCGCGAACGGAGCGGGGAAGTCGTCGCTGCTGAACCTCGTCGCGGGCGTGCTCCCGCCGACCACCGGCTCGGTGACCCGGCGGAACCCTGGACGCGTCGCCTACGTGACCCAGCAGAGCGAGGTGTCGCGGTCGCTGCCGATCACCGTCCGCGCCACCGTCACGATGGGACGCTGGGCGCACCGCGGGCACTGGCGACGACTGTCCAAGATGGACCGTAAGATCGTCGCGGAATGCCTGGAGCTACTGGAGATCACGTCGATCGCGGACCGGTTGATCGGCACGTTGTCCGGCGGGCAACGCCAGCGGGCACTGGTCGCGCAGGGGCTGGCTCAGCAAGCCGGGCTACTGCTGCTCGACGAGCCATCGGCCGGGCTCGACCTGCACGCCCGCGGCCTGATCGAAGAAGCCCTGCGCGCCACCCTCGCCGAAGGCACGACCGTCCTGCGCGTCACCCACGATCTGGAGGTGGCGGGCCGGGCCGATCACTGCCTGCTGCTCCAGAACGGCCGGCTCGTCGGCGAAGGCGAACCGGCGTCGGTGCTGACCCCGGAACGCGTTGCGGAGGCCTGGGGCCTGCCGACCCGCCTCCAGTCACCTGATCGCGCCGATTCTCGCTAGGGTGCACCGGTGGAAGCGACCTGGCGGCGCATCATCACCTTGCTGTCCGAACACGCACCCGCCACCGCGCGGGAAATCCGGCCACCGGCGCCGGCCGCGCACGTCGCGCGCCTGCGAGATCGCGTCGGCCTAGAACTCCCGCCTGAGCTGCTCACCTGGTGGGCCCTCATGGACGGCGTCGACGACGAGCGCGTGCACGGAGCCGGAGACCTGATCCCGAAGGGCTACCTGCCGCTGTCGGTGGCGCGAGCCGAGGAGGAGTACGCCAGGCAGTCACAGTACCCGGACCCTGGTTGCTGCGCCCCGGAAGGAACGCACCGCAAGCAGGCGGGCCAGGACGGATTCCCGTACTGCACGGCGAACCTCCCCATCGGCCGGGCCATCGACGGAGGCCTGCTGTGCGTAGATCTGCGGACAGGCGAGCACCACGGCTGCGTGATGGAGTGGTACGCCAGCGAAGGGATCTACCGGTCCGACTGGGCGAGCGTGGCCGAAATCCTCGACGAGATCGACGAGCGGCTAAGCCGGTCCTGACCCGCGAAACCTCGTGGTCACGCGCGCCCGAGTAGTGCCGCGACCGCCTCACGCGCCTGACGCGCAGGCGCCGGATCACCGCTGATCCCCGCCGTCACGATGGCCCCTTCGGCGAGCAGGTAGACCGGTTCGGTCACCGACCCGCCCGCGGCCCGCACCCAGGTGTCGATCTGCTCGCGAAACGCCTGCTTGTGTGCTCGCACCTCCGCCAGGACCGCCTCGGACGACGAGCCGAGTTCGCCGTGGGCGTTGATCCAGGCGCAGCCGCGGAAGCCCGGTTCGGCGAACCACTCCGCAAGCCAGTCGAAGATCGAGAGCACCCGCTCGCGGGGATCCGCGAGCCGCTCCACATGGGCGGCCAGGCTGCCCCGCCAGCGCGCATCACGCCGTCTGAGCATCGCCACCACGAGATCTTCCTTGGCTTCGAAGAACCGGTAGATGCGCTTGAGCGAGAGGCCGGACGCCGCGCGGACCTGGTCCATGCCGACCGCCTGGATGCCGTTCTCGTAGAAGAGTTTCTCGGCGGCATCGAGCAGGGCTTCGCGATCCACGCGGTTCTGCTCCTCGGTGACGGCGGCCGGCATCGGGTCTCCTTGACGTTGAGAACGGTCGTTCCCTATCGTAGGCGCCAGACGTAGAGAACGCACGTTCTCCACCTGCGGAGGTTCGACGATGACCGAAGTACGCCCGCCCTGCCCACCGTTCACCCGCGAGACGGCACTGCGGAAAGTCCAAGCGGCAGAGGATGCCTGGAACACCCGCGACCCCCTAAAGGTGACGTTGGCGTACACGCCGGATTCGGTGTGGCGGAACCGGGAGACCTTCGTCCGAGGCCGCGAGGAGATCGTCGCGTTCCTGACCGGGAAGTGGGAACGGGAACTGGATTACGCGCTGCGCAAGAACCTTTGGACGTTCACCGACGACCGGATCGCCGTCCGCTTCCAGTACGAATGGCACGACCGGGCCGGTCGATCGTGGCGCAGCTACGGCAACGAACTGTGGGAGTTCGACGAGCACGGTCTCATGAGCCGTCGCGAAGCGAGCATCAACGACGTCGCCATCTCCGAGAGCGACCGGCGCATCCACGGCCCTCGACCACAGGAGGAGCACGGCGCCGACTTCCCGCTTCGGTGAGCCGTTCAGTCCGTGATCGCGGAGATCTCCCACAAGCCCAAGGACTTGTCCGCGTAGGCGCCGCCCTCCTCGGTACACCCCTCGACCAGCACGGCCAGCGGCTCCGGGAACCCGAACGGCTCCCGGCACAGATTCAGCGGCCGCCAGTCGCCGGTCACGATGTCGGTGTTGGTCCGCAGTTCGGTGAAGGTCGTGGTCAGCAGGTACCGGGAACCGCTCCGCCGCAGATTGCGCAGGGCCCGCCCGATATCGGCGAAACTCAGATGGACCAGGCAATCCCGGCACAACACGAGGTCGGCAGACGGTAGCGGATCACCGGTCAGATCGAGTACCCGGAACTCGTGGACCGGGTCGTCCCGGAACCGTTCGGCGTTCATCTCGATCAGGTCGGGAACGATGTCGGCACCGATGTACCGGTCGAGATCCAGGCCCACTTCACTGAGCCAGCCGTAGTCGCCGCACGGCAGGTCGAGCAGGGTGCGCACCCCAAAACGTTCGAGGAGGGCGGGCAGCCGGTCGCTCAATTCCCGCGTCTGGACCGACTCCGAACCGGGCCCGGAGACCGAGGAGGAACTCCACAGCCGGGAGCGGAAGATGTAGGTGAAACGATCCTGGGTCCCCATGCTTTCCAGCTCTTCGGCGACCCGCCGGAAGTTGCGCTGCGCCGTGGTGATCGGTCGTTCGTCCACTCCCGCATCGTAACCTCGTGAGTGAGGGGGCGGTCCGATGACAGAATGGGATACCGAACGCGGCCGGCTGCTGAAGTCGAATGCCGGCGCGCTCGCCAGGACGGCGTTGACGAACGTCGTACGCGAATATCCGCACCACGAGAGTCACTGGCACCTCGAAGGCGTGCCCATCCGCTCGCCGAAACTGTCGCATCCGTGCTTCTACGGCAGTTTCGACTGGCATTCCTGCGTGGAGATGTTCTGGGTCCTCGTGCGTTTGCTCCGTCATCACCCCGAACTCGTGCCCGCCGAGGAGATCCGCACCCTTCTCGGTGAGCACCTGACCACCGAAGCGCTCTCAGGCGAGATCTCGTACTTCGCCCCTGAGGAGCAGCGCAACACCCAGCGCCCGTACGGCTGGTCGGCACTGCTGGAACTCACCTGCGAAGTCGCCACCTGGGACGATCCGGACGCCACGCGTTGGTCAGCGGGATTGCACCGCTTGAGCGCGGTCTTCGTGAACCGCTACCTCGACTGGCTTCCCCGTGCCACCTACCCGATCCGGTACGGGGTGCATGACAACGGCGCGTTCGGGTTGTCCCGCGCTCTTCCGTACGCGGAGTACCTCGCTGACCACGGCGACCCGCGGCTGCACCGCCTCCTCATCGAGACGGCTTGGCGCTGGTTCGGATCCGACCGCGATTACCCCGGCTCCTGGGAACCGTCAGGAGCCGACTTCCTGTCCCCCGCCCTCGCCGAGGCCGAGCTCATGTCCCGCCTGATGCCCGCGGCCGAGTTCGCGGATTGGCTGGACGCCTTTCTTCCTGGTATCGCGGAACGGAAACCCACGCCCCTCTTCACCCCGGCGACCGTGACGGACACCTCCGACGGACAACTCGCCCATCTGCACGGTCTCAACCTGCACCGGGCGTGGTGCTGGCACCGCATCGCGGCCGCACTCCCCGACCAGGACGACCGGATTCGTGCCGCCCTCGAAGCCACACACGCTCATACCCACGCTTCGCTCGCTCAGACCACCGGCGGCGCCTACATGGTCGAACACTTCCTTGCCTACTACGCGCTCCTCCTGCTCGGCTGAGCGGTCACTCGCTGTTGGTGAGCCGAGCGAGGCGACTACGGGTGAGCACCCGCCTGTTCGAGTGAACCCACCGTGAGCATGGATGCTCGAATCTCGTCGACCTTGGGCGAAGTTCGACCGTACCCGGCAGTTGCGATCAGCATTTCGCACAATGCGAGAGCGCCACGCGCGATCGCATCGACGTTGGCCTCCACCTGCGGACTTCCTTGCCGTTGTAAATGCCCCGATGACACCGGGAAGGCAAGATGCCGGGCCGCGAAGGCCTCCCGGCGGCACTGGTCCATTCGGTCCCACCCACTACTTTTAGTAGTTTTCGTGGTCACCCAGACCGTTGAGCGACGCGTGCATACCGTTCATCGAGACACACGCAGTACTACTGAACGGTCACAGTCTGCTTTCGCCAAGATGTCCTCAGCCGCACCGGTCAAGAACCGGTAACGCACGCGTGGCCCCCTGCTGTCACAGGAGGCCACGCGGATGTCCATTCGCCCGCTCGCTAGAACAAGGACAGGACGGTCGTGACCTTACAGCCCGACAACACGAAGACACCAGACAACGAGCCGCCCCAACGGGTCAAAGTCGTCATCGAACACGCCGAAAGGCCGGTTCGGCGAGTCGCGACGTCCGCGGAAATGATCCGCACGGCGCGGCCGCTCCTGAGGACACCGGGACGCCATCGCAAGGAGCAGGCGCGCGACAGCTGGCTCTGCCTGGCGATGGCGGTCCTCGCCGGCTGGGCCCCGACCCTGCGGATGTGTCTCCTGCTGACGATCGGTGGCGGAATCGTCGTCGGCGTCGTCAGGATCAGCACCCCGCAAATCGGGGTTTCGGCGGGGACCAGTGTCGGTCTCCTGACGCTCTTCTGCGCCTGGATCGTCAAGTCCCGCCAAGGAAAACAGCGCCGAGAGCCCAGTCTGTGACGAATCGCGCCCCGTGCCCGCCGCATCGCGGGCACGGGGCGCCCGGCATTGTCGGAAAATCTCCCCACGCGTGTGGCGGCGTCCGGTTGAATGATCGCGAACGCCCGACATGTGAGGAGATCTCGTGCGGAGAGCTAGAAGACTGGGGGCGCTGGCCGCTTCGGTGCTGGCAGCGACCATGGCACTGGGCAGTCCGGCGACGGCCGAAACCGTGCAGTCGTTCCACACCTCGCTCGACCCCGCTTCGGTGCGGGAGTCGACGCGTTATCTGGTCGAGAACTACCGAGTGAGCGAACAGGAGGCGTTGCGGCGTCTGGAACTCCAGACCGACAGCCGGAAACTGGACGAACTGCTCCGCCGCGACCGCGGCGCGGAGTACGGCGGCATGTGGCTCGACCAGGACAAGGGGCAACTGGTCGTGGCGATGACCAAGCCCTCGGCGGCCGAGCCGTATCTGAAGGCGATGCCCGCCCGCTCCGCCGTTCGCACGCAACAGGTGCAGCATTCGTTGCAGCAGCTCACGGCGGCGAAGGAACGCGTCGCGGCCAAGGTCGGCGCCGGTCCGGACGCGGTGTACCTGCCTTCGGTGAGCGAGTCCGAAAACCGTGTCGTGCTTTGGGAACGCGACTGGGTGGCGCAGGAGAAGGCGGCCGTCCGGGCCGCGGCCGCCGAAACGAACGCCGCGCACCAGGCCGCGGCAGCGGAATCCGGCATGGTCGTCTCGCGCGTGCTGAAGAACCCGAACGCGCTGTCCACGGCGAACGTGGATCTGGGTTTCTGTCATCCGCTCTACTGCACGAACTACGGCCCGATGCGCGGCGGCCTCCGGCTGGACATGAAGCGCGACAACGGCACCTGGGGTGGTTGCACCAGCGGCTTCAACCTGCGGTCGACCGGCGGCGGTTTCCCCGGCAAGGGCTGGGTGCTCACGGCTGGACATTGCATGCGGACCAAGACCAACAACACGCCGACGCAGCACAACGGCAACGACGTGCTGCAGCAGCACGGCATCGAGAAGAGCTCCTACCCGTACGACTACGCGGCACTGCCGTACGTGAACGACGCGGCGGCGACGCAGTGGCTCGAAGGCCAGACCGGCCGCAACCGCGTGCTGAAGTACTGCCGCAACGGCGGTATGGACAGCAACGGTGACACCCCGTGCGGCGCGCAGGCCACCTCGGTCGACGAGTACATCACCAGTGCTCGCAAGCTCGCCGACATCAAGGCCGGGTATGTCGTCTGCGCCTCCGGGACGGCGTCGAGTGCGGTGAACTACCCCGATTCCGTCGACAGCGGCGCGGGCGCCGGCTACCTCGTCGGGACCCGCTGCGGACGCGTCCTGTCCACGGACGTCGGCATCAACACCGACCTCTGCGCCCGTCCGGGTGACAGCGGCGGACCGCTGTTCAGCCAGGCCGACCACGCGGCATTGGGCATCCTGGTCGGCAACCAGCAGTCCCGATCGGGCCCCTGCCAGGCCGGTGAGCTGAACAACTACGCGCCGATCGAGACGATCACGACCGACCTCAGCGAACGGATCGCCAGTCAGGGCTCCACGTTCGCGGTGATCACGACTCCGAACGGCTGACCTCGCAGGTACGTGTAGGCGCCCTTCGCCGTGGCGAAGGGCGCCTACACGTTGGGCCGTAACTCGCGTGATTGAAGGCGTAACTCGCGTGCGTGAGGTCGCATCATGCGTGCTTGGAGGCGTAACTCGCGTGATGCGGCTCCAATCACGCGAGTTACGCCTTCAATCACGCGAGTTCGCTGTTCAAGCACGGCGGGCAGCCCGGGCGTTGCCGCTTCTCGAATCTACTTTCACGCGGTCAGCAGAGGACCTTCGTACCGCAGCGAGTCGCCCTCGCCGTACACCCGGACCGTCAGCTCCGGCGGCTCCCATGGGGCGAAAATCTCGTCGATCGTCTGGGGCACCGGGCCGAGATCCACGTCCACCGCGAAGGTGTGCGCCACGATCGCGGCCTGGACGACATCGCCGTCCGCATCGGTCACCTCCAGCCGCGTCACTCCGGGGTCGATCGCTCCGAGCACGCCCGGCCGTCTGCTCCACACGGCGAACCCGCGCTCGCCGGTGTCGCGCCCGTAACCGGTGCTCATGATGTTGAACAGCGTGCGCTCTCCCTCCCGGAAGACGCATTCCGCCTCGACACCCGAATCGTGGTAGGCCAGCATCCGCCCGTCCGCGGTACTCGTCCCGATCCGGGCTCCGGTGTGCCACCCCGCGTGTGACACCGCCTCCGTCGATCCCGCGATCTCCGCGGACCGGTAAAGCTCACAGAGCGCCGTCAGCTCCGCTATCCATCGTGTGGTCTCTTCATCACTTGCCGGGGCCACTACGCGTGCGCCCTCCTCCCTGACTGTCCACAATGGTCAGCTTCGAGGCTGGCACACCCGGTTGCCGGTCACATCGGGGTTCTCCCGGAGATCGGTCCGGCCCGCTGCACGGTTCGGTGCAACCGACGCCGCGCGGTTAGGCCGAGCAGAGCAATCTCGCGAGGATCCCGTCATGGGTGTTCCGGTCACCCGTCGGAGTGTCGTGACCCTCCGACGCGAAGAGGTACGGCCGATGACCGCGCAGCGCACGATCACGGACGAGATCGGCGAAATCGGTGTCTGGCTGATGGGCGAATTCGGTGGCCGCGTGCCCGCGGCCGTGATCAGCCGGGTGCTCAACGCGAGCAAACGTGACCTCGAAGGCCGTATCGATCCCGAAGAGCTGGGCGAGATGTTCCACGCCCTCTGCCGGTTCCGCCTTCAGCGGATCGTGGCCGCGGACGAGCGGATCACCGTCAAGATCCCCGTCGTTCGCCCTTCGTGATGGTCCGCTGGCCTTATGGCCGCCGAAGGGACCGTCGAAGCCGATCGGCGCAGGGTCGAAGGTGACGGCCCCGGTGTGCATCCGCCGAGGACTTCGTCACCCACGACCCCCACGAAGGGGCGACGTCACGCAGAGTGTGCGAAGGTGACGGCATGGCCGCTTCGCGCAGACGATTCCCGGTGTCCTGGACCACCGTCATGCCGGTCCTCGCCATAGTCGTGCTGGCGCTGAGCTGGGGCCGCGACCTGGGCCCGGTGCCCGTGGTCATCGTCGCGCTCGCGCTCGGCGGCACGGTGCTGGCGGCGGTGCACCACGCCGAGGTGGTCGCGCATCGCGTCGGGGAACCCTTCGGCTCCCTGGTGCTGGCGATCGCGGTCACGGTCATCGAAGTCGCGCTGATCGTGACGATGATGTCCTCCGGCGGCCCCGAGGCCGGGACCCTCGCCCGCGACACCGTGTTCGCCGCGGTGATGATCACGATGAACGGCATCGCCGGCATCTCGCTCATGGTCGGCGCCCGCCGCTACGGCGAGACGCACTTCAACCCCGAAGGCAGTGGCGGCGCGCTCGCCACCGTGGCGACACTCGCTTCGGTCACCCTCGTGCTGCCGACGTTCACCACGAGCACCCCCGGTCCGGCCTTCAACGGCACGCAGCTCACCTTCGCAGCTGTCGCGTCGCTGCTGCTCTACGGGCTTTTCGTGCTCACGCAGACCGTGCGTCACCGCGACTTCTTCCTGCCGGTGGACAGCGAGGGCGCGGTCAAGGAAGAGGTACACGCCGAGCCGCCGACCAACAAGGCCGCGCTGACCAGCCTCGGGCTGCTGCTGGTCGCCTTGGTTGCGGTCGTCGGCCTGGCGAAGGTCGAGTCGCCCGCGATCGAAGCGGGGGTCCGCGCCGCGGGTTTCCCGCAGTCGTTCGTCGGCGTCGTGATCGCCATGCTGGTGCTGCTGCCCGAGACCCTGGCCGCGACCAGGGCCGCACGACGCGACCGGATGCAGACCAGCCTGAACCTCGCCTACGGTTCGGCGATCGCGAGCATCGGGCTCACCATCCCGACCATCGCACTGGCGTCGATCTGGCTGGACGGCCCGCTGATGCTGGGCCTCGGCGCCACGCACATCGTGCTGCTGGCGCTGACGATCGCGGTCAGCGTGCTCACCGTCGTCCCCGGCCGCGCGACGCGGCTGCAGGGCGGGGTGCACCTGGTCCTGCTGGCCGCGTTCCTGGTGCTCGCCGTCAGCCCGTGACACGAGTCCTCTTCGGACGGTGTTCTGTCGGTGGTCCCGGGTAATCTCTGCCCCGTGAACGCTCGGGACCGCATCCAAGAACTCGCCGATCAGATCGTCGTCCTTCGCGACGCCTACTACCGTGGCTCGCCGAAGGTCGCCGACGCCGACTACGACGCGATCGAAGACGAATTGCGCGGGCTCATCGAGGCGAACCCCGAGCTGGCCCCGGATCCGAACCCGCTCGAGCAGGTCGGCGCGCCCGCCATCCTGCACTCGCCCATCCGGCACTCGCGCCCGATGTTGTCGCTGGAGAAGGCGACGAAACCCGAGCAGGTCGAGGCGTTCTTCGCCCGGTTCCCTGGTCAGCCGGTGGTCGTCATGCCGAAGCTCGACGGCCTGTCGCTGGCGCTGGTCTACGAGAACGGCAGGCTCGCCAGGGCGGTCACCCGCGGCGACGGGACCACGGGCGACGACGTGACCATGCTGGTCCGGGCGCTGACCGACGGCGTCCCGGACAAGGTCGACGCGCCCGGCCGGGTCGAGGTCCGCGGCGAGGCGGTCATGCTGCGTTCGACTTTCGCCGCCTACAACAAGGTCCACCCGGACAAGCCGCTGATCAACCCGCGCAACGCCGCCGCCGGCACCCTGCGCGCCAAGGATCCGGCCACCGTCGCCGAGCGGCGTCTCCAGTTCTTCGCCTTCGACCTCTCCACCGAACCGGAAAGCGCGGAAACCGATCTCGACGGCGCGCTCCGGACGCTCGGCTTCGCCGCGGCCGACATGCGTCACTGCGAGGACGCCGAGGCGGCCCAGGCGGTCATCACGACCATCGAGCAGCAGCGCAACGAGCTCGACTACGACCTCGACGGCGCCGTGCTGCGCCTGGCGGATCGCGACGCGTACGCCGCGGCCGGCACCAGGTCCAGCTCACCGCGCGGCGCGCTGGCGTTCAAATTCGCCGCCGAGGAGAAGACGACCGTGCTCGCCGATGTCGTCTGGGACGTCGGCAAGACCGGCAAGATCGCGCCCGTCGCTTGGCTGGAGCCGGTGTTCGTCGGCGGGGGCACCGTCACCCGGGCGACGCTGGCCAACCAAGAGGTGATCAAGGCCCGCGGCATCAAGATCGGCGACACGGTGCTGGTACGCCGCGCGGGCGACGTGATCCCGTTCGTGGCGGGCGTTCTCGACGCGGCCAAACGCACCGGCGAGGAACGGGAGATCGTGCCGCCGTCGGTCTGCCCGTCGTGCGAAGAACCGTTGACCGAACAGGGCAACAGCCGGGAACTGTTCTGCACCAACGTCGCCTGCCCCGCCCAGACCGTCCGGCGGCTGATCCACTGGTCGTCGCGCGCGGCTGCGGACATCGACGCGATCGGCGGGGTCTGGATCGAGCGGCTCGCCGAGGCCGGGATTCTCGAGCACCCGTCGGACTTCTACCGGCTCACCAAGGAAAAGCTGCTGGAGTTCGACCGCATCGGCGAGATCTCAGCCACCCGCATGATCGAGTCGATCGACGCGAGCCGGGCCGTCGGACTGCGCCGGGCGCTGATCGGGCTCGCGATCCCGATGGCCTCCGAGGGCACCGCCGCGCGCCTGTGCCGGGCAGGGTTCGGTTCGCTGGAAGCCGTCGCCGACGCCGGCGAGGAAGGCCTCGTCGCCGTGGAGGACATCGGTCCCAAGGTCGCCGCGTCCCTGATCGAGCACCTCACCCGGCTTCGTCCCGAGCTCGAGCGGCTGCGGGAGGTCGGAGTCTCGCTGGACGTACGCGAAGAAGACCTGCCGCCGGTCGTCTCGGCCGGTGCGCCGCTGGAGGGCAAGACGGTCGTGGTCACGGGCTCGATCAGCGACCCCCGCTCCGGCGAGAAGGTGCCGCGCCCGACCTTCCAGCGGCTGTGCGAACGGGCGGGCGCGACCATCGCGTCTTCGGTCTCGGCGAACACGGACATGCTGATCACCGGCGCCGACGTCGGGGCGAGCAAGCTCACCAAGGCCGAAAAACTCGAAGTCGAGGTCGTGGACCAGAGTGTGATCTGGGGTCAGTTGATCGAGGCCGGGGTCGTTTGACCTCCGTCCGCATTCAGAGGACTAAACGCTGGGTTTTGTCCGGTACCGGGGACTCGTCGAGTGCCATTCGAAACCGCCGCCCATCCACCCTCGCAACCCGCGTAGGAACCGTTGCAGTTCGGCGGAAGGGACCGCGCTGAGCTTCTCGTGCGCGGACTGGAAGTCCCGGACGACGTCGTTGTGCAATTCGACGGTGATCGCCGTGGCCTCCTCGATCGAGCATTTCCGGTCGTCGGCGATCAGCAGGACCGCGTTGCAGGGCGGTGACTCGTCCTCCAGATCCTTGGTGACCGAGTGCACGTCGTTGACCAGCACGGACGCCGTCCCCGCTTGGATCGCCGCCTCCCGGACCCGAGGGTCGTAGTACAGGTTCGAGGTCAGCTCGTAACCACCGAGGACGTCGATCAACGTCATCGAGGTGTAGAAGCTGTCGTGCTGCCGTGCCGCGAGGTATTCCCACGCCGGCGGGTATTTCCCGCTGTGGCGCCACGCGGCGTAGGCGGTCCAGCTCACGAACATCGCGAAGGTCGAGTAGCAGACGCGCTGGACCTGCGCGGCGGTCCCGGATCGCCGCAGGAAGTCCGTCGCCGAGCCCAGCGCCACGAGAACCCGGTCGTTCCGCAGTGTTTCGTCGAGATCGCGACTGAATTCACCCAACGACGGCACCGGGTCCATGGCCGCCATCGCCAGCGCGAGCTTCGGCGGCAGCTCGGCCGGTACGGCACCGAGGGAGGTGTCGTCGGCGTAGAGGTCGTCGGCCGCCCACCACGCGGCGTTGAGCCGCGCGGAGATCAGCAGCCTGTCGGGATCCTCGCAGTCCGGGTGGGCGAGCATGACCAGCCTGCCGAAGCCCGCCTTCCCGATCTGCTCGCACTCCTCCTCGTCGAACCCGCACTCCCCCGCCCACCGGACGAGCCGCCGGTCGACCTCCTCGGCGAGCGGGTCGTTGATCCGTTCGGTGACGGGGCAGTACAACGGCGGCGCCGACCCGTCACCCCACGGCCGGTAGGCGTACGCCGGGTCGAGAGCGGGTTCCTCAGGCGGCGGAGCCTCCTGAGGAACAGCGGTCAGCCGGGCCGCCAGCCGGGCGGCGGACGTGCCCAGGCCGCTCGGACCGGCCAGCAGTGTGGCGAGCGCACCCTGTTCGGTCATCGCTTCGCTCCGATGGTCTCGCGGGATCAGACGCGGTCCGCGGCGATCAGCAGGTAGTGGAAGCTGCCTTCGCGGTAGGCGTCCAGGAACGGCCCTTCGATCCCGGTCGCCACCGACGACTTCGCCCGCAGCTCCCAGTACGGGATCGTGTCCGGAGTCAGATCCACGACCGAGATCGGCACCAGGTCGTTCGCCGTCATGGCCTTGAAGTACTCACTGCGCGGGTGGATGTTGCAGGTGTAGTGCTGGTCGATCTGCGCGACGGCCTTGGACCGGCCGCCGGTCACGTCGTTGTAGCAACCGGTGATGGTGACGTACCGCCCGCCGAACTCCAGCTGCCGCGCGTGCTCGGCGAAGAGTTCGTGGAGGTCGACGTACATCGTGCTCTCGTTGTTCCAGATCGCCTTGCGGGAGCCGGTTTCGAAGCCGGTGTCGAGCATGTTGCGGAAGTGGTAGCGCACCCGGTCGGCGACGCCCCTGATCTCCGCCTGGTGATTGGCGAACTCGACCTGCTTCTCCGAGATCGAGATGCCGTCGACGTGGCAGCCGAAACGCGCGTTGGCCATGATGCTGGTCCCGCCGCGTCCGCAGCCGGCGTCGAGGAGCCGGTCATCCGGCTTCACGTCGCCGAGGTGATCGAGCAGGACGTCCGCCTGCGCGGTCTCCAAGCGGTGCATTTCGGCGATGATCCGCTCGTCGCGGGTGTTCTCGGGACCCTCCAGCACCGACCAGTCGACTTCGCCGACCCCGTAGTGGTGGTGATAGAGCCCGTCCACATCGCCCAGCCGCAGGTTGACCGGATCCTTCTCCTTGTTCCAGTACGACGCCACCGACTTCTGGTACTCGGTGCGCAGCACCTTGGCAGGAGCGGGAGTGCGGGCGATGGTCACGTGTGTGGTCCTTTCTGGAGCGTTGTTGTTCGTTGTGGTCACCGCGCGACCTCGACGTTCTCCAGGACACCGAGGGCGTCCGGAACGAGCACGGCGGCCGAGTAGTAGGTGCTGACCAGGTAGGAGGCGACGGCCTGTTCGTTGATGCCGTCGAAGCGCACGTTCAGGCCCGGCTCGTACTCGTCGGGCAGGCCGGTCTGGTGCAGCCCGATCACACCGTTGTCCTCGACACCGGTCCGCATGGCGAGGATCGAGGACGTGCCCCGCTCGGTGATCGGGATCTTGTCGCAGGGCAGCAGCGGCACCCCGCGCCACGCGCCGACGATCTTGCCGTCGACCGTGGTGCCCTCCGGATACAGGCCGCGACGGGTGCATTCCCTGCCGAACGCGGCGATCGCCTTCGGATGGGCGAGGAAGAACTTCGTCTTGCGGCGACGGCTGACGAGTTCGTCCATGTCGTCGGGGGTCGGCGGACCCGACCGCGTTTGGAACCGCGATTTGAGGTCGGCGTTGTGCAGCAGCCCGAACTCGCGGTTGTTGATCAGGTCGTGCTCCTGCCGCTCGCGCAGCGCCGCCACGGTCAGCCGGAGCTGCTCGTCGAACTGGTTCATCGGCCCGTTGTAGAGATCGGTGACCCGGGTGTGCACCCGCAGCGCCGTCTGCGCGACGGCGAGGTCGTATTCGCGCGGCGAGATCTCGTAGTCGACGAACGTGCCCGGCAGCAGCGGCTCGCCGTCGTGCCCTGACGACATCCCGATCTCGGCCTCGCCCTTGGCGTTCTGCGGCTTTCCCTTGTGCGCCAGCATGTCCTGGACGTGGCGGCGCATCGCCTCGGACCGGCCGTTGAGGTCGGCGAAGTCTTCCGCGCGCAGGGTCAGCACGATGACCGGGGTGACGGCCTTGGCGGTGAACGGCCAGTTCCGGTCGATACCGGCGAGCATTTCGTCACCGAAGTGGTCGCCGTCGGCCATGCTGCCGACCGAGGCCTCGGCACCGTACTCCCCGGGCACCACCTTGGCGATCTTGCCGTGCGCGACCAGCACCACCTCGTCGAGCGGAGACCCGTGGCTGACGATGGTCTCGCCCGGCTGGTACTCGTGCTGCACGAACCGGTCGGCGAGCGCGGTCAGCGTGTCCTCGTCGTCGAAACCCCGCAGCAGGGCCAACTCGGCGAGTTCCTGCGGGACGACCCGGACCTCGGTGCCGACGTTCGTGAAGCTCACCCGCCCGTCGCCGATCGCGTAGGTCAGCCGCCGGTTCACCCGGAAGGTGCCGCCGGACGCCTCGACCCAGGGCAGCATCTTCAGCAGCCAGCGCGGCGTGATGCTCTGCATCTGCGGCCGCGTTTTGGTGGTCGTCGCCAGGTTGCGCGCGGCGGCGGGGCCGAGACTGAGCCGCCGGTCGGCCTCCGGCGTCGTGGCGGTCATCCTTCGCGGCCGAGTTCGGCGGCTTCGAGGACGGCGAGCGCGTCCGGAACGAGGACGGCCGCGGAGTAGTAGGTGCTGACGAGGTAGGAGATGATCGCCTGCTCCGAGATCCCCATGAACCGGACGTTCAGGCCAGGCTCGTATTCGTCCGGCAGGCCGATCTGCCGCAGGCCGACGACGCCCTGGTTCTTCTCGCCGGTGCGGATCAGCAGGACGGAACTGGTGCTGGTCTGGCTGACCGGGATCTTGTTGCAGGGCAGGATCGGCACGCCGCGCCAGGACGGGACCTTGTGCCCGCCAAGATCGACGCCGGTCGGGTAGATCCCTCGTTTGCTGCATTCGCGGCTGAACGCGGCGATCGTGCGCGGATGCGCGAGGAAGAAGCCGGGTTCCTTCCACACCAGCGCGAGCAGGTCGTCGAAATCGTCCGGAGTGGGCGGACCGGTGCGCGTCGCGATGCGCTGGGTGAAGTCGGCGTTGTGGAGCAGGCCGAAGTCCTTGTTGTTGATCATTTCGTGCTCTTGCCGCTCACGCAGCGCTTCGATGGTCAGGCGCAACTGCTGCTCGGTCTGGTCCATCGGCTGGTTGTAGAGATCGGACACCCGGCTGTGGACCCGGAGCACCGTCTGGGCGACGCTCAGTTCGTATTCGCGCGGCGAAGTCTCGTAGTCGACGAACGTGCCCGGCAGCAGCGGCTCGCCGTCGTGCCCGGAGGAGATGTCGATCTCGGCCTCGCCGAAGTCGTTGGCGCGTCCGGAGTCCTGTGCGGCCTGCTCGATCTGCGCCTGCAGCGATTCGGACTGTTCCAGTACGCGCTCGAAGTCCTGGCGGGTCAGAGTGAGCACGGTGCAGGCGGTGGTCGCCTTGGCGGTGAATTCCCAGATGCCGTCGTCGGAGACGAGGGTCTGCGCGCCGAAGTAGTCACCGTCCTTGACCACGCCGAGCGCGGTCTCGTCACCGTAGTGACCGGGGCCGGTCTTGGTGATCTTGCCGTGTGCGATGAGGTAGACCCGGTCGGCCCGGTGCCCGAATTCGACCAGTACGTCGCCGGCCGCCACTTCTTGCTGTTCGAATCGGCTGGCGAGTTCGGCGAGCACCTCTTCGTCGTCATATCCCTTGAGCGGCTTCAGTTCTCCCAGTTCCGCCGGGATCACGCTCACCTCGGCGCCCGCCTTCGAGAAGGTCACCCGTCCGTCACCGACCGCGTAATTCAGCCGCCGGTTGACCCGGTAGGCACCGCCGTTCACCTGAACCCATTCGAGCGATTTCAGCAGCCACCGGGACGAAATTCCCTGCATCTGCGGAACGGATTTGGTGGTCGTCGCCAGGTTGCGCGCGGCGGCCCTGCCCAAACTCAGCTGCGGATTTTCCGGCCCCTGGACACCTTCGGCGGAAGTGTCCGATTCGGTCACGGTCACAGCAAGGTCCACCCTTCGATAGTCGTGTGAACAAACAAGATCCACAATTCGCGGCGCGCCGGTCATGCCCCGAAGTGCGGCCCCGCACGATCAACATAGCAAGGGGTTTTTCCCACACAAGCGCACTTTCAGGTAATGCGACAAGGCCACCCGAATGCCGAATTCCCTTTGTATGGGAAACCTTTCGGAAACGTGACTCGACGTTTTCCCGTGGCCACGCAATCGGGCCAGCAATTGCGCTGAGGTGTCATGCCGGGGCGCGCCGGGACTCCCCCGCGTGCCCGGGGTGCGACCGTTGGAGTGGCCACACCGGACTCTTTCGGGTCGCTCCGGTGCCCGTGTTCGGCGATGGCTTGACAGACCGCGACGAAACAGAGGGTCGCGTCCGGACACTCCGTCGGGTCAATGGTTCAGCCCTTGCTGACATGTCAGCGTTCGCTGTACTGTCCTGGCTGTGCTGACATGTGAGACCCAGGGCGCCGCGCTCGCCCGGCTCGGCCGCGCCCTCGCCGACCCGAACCGGTGCCGCATCCTGGTCGCCCTGCTCGATGGCGTGAGCTATCCCGGGCTTCTGGCCGGGCAACTCGGGCTGAGCCGCTCGAACGTGTCGAACCATCTCGCCTGCCTGCGAGGTTGCGGACTGGTCGTGGCCACCTACGAAGGCAGGCAGGTCCGCTACTCGCTGGCGGACGCGCACCTCGCCCGCGCCCTGCGGGAACTCGTCCAGGTCGTGCTGGCGGTCGACACCGCCGAGCCCTGTATGGACGAGGTGCTCCGGTGAGCGTGGAGAGCGATTCCTGCGCGGACGGCTGCTGCACCGCGAAGTCCACAGTGGCCCCGGAGCGCCGTGCCGTGCTTTCCCGGCGGGTCCGGCTCCTCGTCGCCGCCACGATCACCTACAACGTCATCGAGGCGGTCGTCGCCATCTCGGCGGGCACCATCGCCTCGTCGACGGCCCTGATCGGTTTCGGCCTGGACTCGGTCATCGAGGTCGCCTCGGCCACCGCGGTCGCCTGGCAGTTCTCCGGGAAGGACCCCGAAGCCCGCGAACGCACCGCGCTCAAGGTCATCGCGGTGTCCTTCTTCGCGCTGGCCGCGTACGTCACCGTCGAAGCGGTCCGCACCCTGTTCGGCGCCGACCCCGCCGAGCACTCCCCCGTCGGCATCGTGCTCGCGGCGGTCTCACTCCTCGTGATGCCGTTCCTGTCCTACGCCCAGCGTCGCGCCGGGCGCGAACTCGGCTCCGCGAGTGCCGTCGCCGACTCGAAGCAGACCTTGCTCTGCACCTATCTTTCCGGTGTGCTGCTCGTCGGGCTGCTGCTCAACAGCCTCTTCGGCTGGTACTGGGCGGATCCGCTGGTCGCGCTCGTCATCGCCGCCGTCGCGATCAAGGAAGGCCGTGAGGCCTGGCGCGGTGAGCACTGCTGCTGAAAGGAGCGTCATGACCCGGCCCGCCCGATGGAACCGTTACTGGGACACCAAATCCCGCAACTACGACCGGGAGATGCAGTTCCTGGACCGGAAGCTCTTCGGCGATTCCCGTGCGTGGGCCTGCGGCCGGGCCACCGGCGAAGTCCTCGAAGTCGCCGTGGGGACCGGCCTGAACCTGCCGCTCTATGCCGACGGCGTCACGCTCACCGGCATCGACCTCAGTGACGGCATGCTCTCCATCGCCCGAGCTCGCGCCGAACGTCTCGGCCGCCCGGTGACGCTACGGCGGGCCGATGCCCACCACCTGCCCTTCAACGCCGATTCCTTCGACACGGTGGTCTGCACACTCGGGCTCTGCGCCATCCCAGACGACGGCAAGGCGCTACGGGAGATGGCCAGGGTGCTCCGGCCAGGAGGCAAGCTCATCCTGCTCGACCACATCGCGAGCTCGTCGCGCGCGGTCCGCGGTCTGCAATGGATCGCCGAGAAGATCACCGTGCCGATGGCGGGTGAACACTTCCTTCGCCGCCCGCTCGAGAAGATCGACGGTCTCGGCTTGGCCGTGGAGCACCGGGAACGGTTCAAGCTCGGGCTCGTGGAACGGCTCGTCGCCCGCAAGTGAAGCGTGTCATCGGAATTTCATCGGCGAGGCCGATCCTGATGGCGTGACCTACCCCCAGCAACAGTCGCCGATCTGGCAGCAGTATCCCGTCGCGCCGCCGAAGAAGGCCCCGAAGACCGGGCTGATCGTCGGGATCGCCGCGGCGGCGGTCATCGTCACCGGCGGGGCGATCGCGGTGACCGTGGCGATCACCACGAGCGGCGGCTCGTCCGGTGCCAGTGTCCCCCCGGTCGACCCCGACCCGTTCTCCGCACAGGCCGGTGATTGCCTCTCGGCCGACGAAGACGCCGGCAGCAACGGCGCGTTCAGCGCCAGCGCCGTCCGGGTCCACTGTTCGGACAGCTCGGCCAACTACTCGGTGATCGCCCAGCTCGCGTCCGCGTCCGGCTCGGACTGCAACTCCGTGCCCGGCTACGAGTACGGCAATCCCGTCGTCTACGACTTCAAGTCCGGGGAGTCACGGGAGCTGTGTGTCATGCCGAGAGGCTGATGCCCGTCTCCGGGCGAGGCTTTGGGAGTGCCCGGCGTGCAGATCGCTCACCCATTCCCAACCAGGCTTCGCGGACGGGCCGATTCGCGGGTCGTCCGGAGCCCGGCCGTCCCGCAATGCGTGCACGTACGCCCGGTCCAGGTCGATCCGCGCCCGCACCGCACCCGCTCCGCCGACGGACCCGTGGCCGGGCACGACGACGTCGGCGTCGGCCGCCACGTCTTCGATCACCCGAAGCCCGGCGAGGTAGTCCTCGACCGGATCGCCGTCGTCGTCGAACATCGGGACCAGGACGTCGGAAAGCATGTCGCCGGCGACGAGCACGCTGCGTTCCTCGATCATCAGCGCCGCATGACCGGGGGCGTGGGCCGGGTGTTCGACGATCCGGATTCGCGGGCCGTCCCAGGGAATCCGGGTGGTCCCGGCGGGCAGGCCGGTGATCAGGCCGAACAGGTCCAGCGGCACCTCACCGGCGATTTCCGGTGGCAGCCCCTCGGCGACGCCGGTCTTCCAGTCCGGCTTCGATCGCAGATCCCGCAGATACTCCGCGCAACGGGCGGTGCCGTAGCGGGGTGCGTCACCCAGCTCGGCGTGCCAGAGCACGTGATCCCAATCGGGATGCGTCGCGAAACCCGCCACCACCGGGCGGCCCGAATCGGCCAGGTCGTGCGCGAGGCAGGCCAGTTCGTCGCCCGTGAGCCCGGGGTCGACGAGCAGCACACCGTCCGCGCCCTCCACGACGACCGCGTTGTTCTCGAGCAACGCGCTCTGGTGGACCAGCACACCCTCCGCGACCTGTGTCAGCACGGCGATCCCTCCGATTGTGATTTGCAACCGCTTTGCGGAGACGGTAGTCCCGGCTGGTGGCAGATTGCAAGCACTAGGCGGGGCCGGTGGCTTCCCAGGCCGCTTCGATCATCCGGAAGATCTCGTTCACCGCGGCCTCCGGATCGGCGGCCTCCCGGCCGAGCGAGTAGGCGTCCAGTACGAATCTCGCGATGGTCCGGCAGGCTGTCGCGGACCGCGACGACTCCGGATCCGCCGCGATGGCCGCCGCCAACGTCTCCGCGTGGCGCAGGCGCATCGAATCCTCGTACTCCCGCAGCACGGGCGACTCGTCGATCATGCGCCAGATCGGGGCGGCGCCGTCTGCCGTGCAATGGCGCACCATCGCGTGAACCTCGCGACACAGCGCGGGAATGAGCGGCTCGTGCGGCGCCCTATCGGTGACCGCCCGCGCGAGGCCCTGCTCGAAGTTCGCGTCCTGCTCGAACACCAAGGCCTCTTTCGAGGCGAAATGGGAGAAGAGCGTCGTGACGGCGACGTCGGCTTCCGCGGCCACCTCGCGGATGCCCACCGCGTCGTACCCGCGTTCCAGGAAAAGCCGCAGCGCGGTATCGGCGATCTTCTGACGGGTGGCGGCCTTCTTCCGCTCACGACGTCCGGTCGGCACGGTCATGCGGGGACGCTATCAGATCCAAAACCACAACAGTTCCAAAAGGCTAACCGTTAGTGTTACGGTCGATCGCATGAAGAAAGTGATCTTCACCGAGTTCGGTGGTCCGGAAGTCCTGCAGCTCGTCGACGCCGAAGACCCGTACCCCGGCCCAGGCCAGGTGCGCATCGCGGTGCGGGCCGCAGGGGTGAACCCCGTCGACTGGAGGATCCGTGAAGGCCAGGTCCTCGGCGCGCATCCGACCGTGTTGCCGTCCGGCGTGGGCCTCGACGCCGCCGGAATCGTGGACGAGGTCGGCGAAGGTGTCGTCGGAGTCGACGTCGGCGACTTCGTGTTCGGCGAGGGCGCGAGCACCTATGCCGAGTTAGCCGTGCTGACGGCCTGGGCCGTGATGCCGGACGGCCTGTCCTTCGAAGAGGCGGCGGGATACCCCTCCGTAGTCGAGACCGCGTTGCGGCTGATCCACGAAGTCGGGGTACGGCCCGGCGAGAGACTGCTGGTCAGCGGCGCGTCCGGCGGGGTCGGGTCGGCGGTGCTGCAGATCGCCCGCGAACGCGGCATCGAGGTGATCGGCACGGCGGGTGCCGCGAACCAGGACTACCTGCGCGGCCTGGGCGCGCTCGCCACGACCTACGGCGAGGGCTGGGTGGAGCGGGTGCGGCGGTTCGGCCGGGTCGACGCCGCTCTTGACCTGGCCGGATCCGGGGTGATCGCCGAACTGGTCGAGCTCACCGGGGATCCGGGGAAGGTCGTCTCCATCGCCGATCTCGGCGCGCCCGAATTCGGCGTCCGCTTCTCCGGCGTGGCCGGGAGCGTGCCGGATGCGCTGGCCGAGGCCGTCGACCTCATCGCGCGGGGGAAGCTGCACATCCCGGTCGAGAAGGCCTATCCGCTCGCCGACGCCGCGGTCGCGCATGCCGACAGCCGCGCCGGGCACACGCGCGGCCGCCGGGTCATCGTCGTCTGAGCTCGGTTCAGGATCCGGTCGAGGGAAGGATCACGACGCCGTCGTCATCGGCGTAAAGCGTGTCTCCAGGAGTGAACGTCACTCCCCCGAAACCGACCGGGACGTCGACGGCGCCGGCGCCCGCCTTGGAACTCTTGCGCGGGTTGGTGCCGAGCGCCTTCACTCCGAGCGGGAGCCCGGCTAGCTCGGCGCTGTCGCGCACCGCGCCGTTGACGACGATGACCGCCCAACCGTTGTCGACGGCGGACTTCGCGATCATGTCGCCGGTGAGCGCGCTGTGCAGCGAGCCGCCGCCGTCGACCACCAGGACTGCGCCCTCACCGGGGGTGGCCAGGAGCTTCTTGACGAGGCCGTTGTCCTCGTGACAGGAGACGGTGCGGATCGGACCCGAGAACTTCCGGTGCCCGCCGAACTGGCGGAACTGGGTGTCGCAGACGCGAAGCCGGTCGCCGTGGTCGTCCACGAGGTCGGCGGTGGTGAAGGAATCGATCACGGCGCCTGAGTGTAGGTCCTTCCGGCGGCCCGGTGCTGTGCCTGAAGGATCAGGTTCGCCACATTCGCGGTATCGGCGATGGCCCTCAGCTCCAGGACCGGAGCTGACGGCGGCCCCACACAACCGCCGAAAGTGATCGCGCCGCCGCCTGCTTTCCCGGCTTTGACCTTCGGCGGAAGCTGGACGTAACGCAGCCAGACCCAGCGGAATTCGGTGCCGTTGGGCCGGCTCGCGACGAAGATGATTCGCTGAGTGGTGACCAGAAAAACGCCGAACGCGAGCAACATGTCGGCGTGGAAGGGCAACGCCGAGCCCGGGTGCCCGAAGACGATCAGGACGGCGACCATCCCGATGGCGGTGATCATCACCCTGTACTCGGGAAACCCCTTCGCGGGTGCTGCGCCCGACCGGCCCACAGCATCGAACCCCGCCCCGGTGTCACCGGGAGTACGTCCGGACCTGCCGTCACGTTGCCTCGGGCGGGAACACCGAGTCCAGCACGTGCGTGAGGATCGCGGCGGGGTCGGCGGCCGGTGCGACCGCCTGGCGCAGGGCGAGCCCGATGCCCAGCGCGCCCAGCATCACGACGGCCTCGTGGAGCGGCAAGGCGGGTTCGAGGCGGAGCCGCCGGGTGTGCTCGGCGAGCAGGGAGACGACCTCGTCGTCGTGCCGCCGCTGGATGGCGGCGACGAGGGCGGCGGTTTCGGGCTGCTGCGCCGTCGCGGCGAGCACTTCCGCGGCCGCCGCGCTCCATCTGGCGGCATCCTTGTCCGCCACGTCGACCGGGGCCAGCGCCGCGATCACGTCTTCCCTGCCGGTGGCGAGGGAGAGGGTCTTCCTCAGCTCCGCGAGGTGTCCTTCGGCGGTGGCTTCGATGATCGCCAGCCACAGCCCTTCCTTGCCGCCGAAGTGCTTGTAGACGGCGCCGCGGGTGTACCCGGCGTCGGCCGCGATCTCCTCGACCGTCGCCGCCAGGAAACCGCGCCGCAGGAACACCTGGCGACCGGCCTCCAGCAGGTGTTCGTGGGTACGCCGTTGCTGTTCGGCTCGTGTCAGCCTGGTCATCGCCCGCCCGTTCAGTAACAGATCGTTTCTGGATACACGACGTTACTGTATCGTCGGGCGCATGGAGTTCCTGGCACCCGTGGCCGCGTTCCTCAGCCTTCCCCTCTTCCTGGCCGGGTTCGCGTGGTACGCCGCGCGTGCCCGTCGGGCAGGCGTCAGCCAATCGCTGCTGGCGCCGATCGAGGAGATCTGGGATCCGATCTCGCACAAGACCAACATCGAGATCCAGATCGAGGCCGAACGGAGCCCGGAGACGCCGTCGCCCGGTGATCCGCCCGAGCTGAAGTGGCGGCTCAAGTCTCAGTAGGCGACGGTGAAATGCCGGTCCCGGCTCGGATTCTCGAGTTCGTCCACGATCGCGACGGCCAGGTCCTCCGCCGAAATCCCGGACGACCCGTCCTCGGCGGTGAGGATGGTCGTCGTTCCCCGCCGGTAGTTCCCGGTCCGGACGCCGGGTTCGAGCATCGCGGGCGGACTGAGGTACACCCAGTCGCCCGCGTGGGTCTCGCACGCCCGAAGTTGGCTCATGCTGGCCGAGGCGATGGCCCGCCACGCCGCCGGCACGAACGCCGGGTCGTCGATCACCAGCCCGCCGGACGGCGACCGCAACGGCCCGGCGCCGCCGACGACCAGGACGCGTTTGCCCGCCGCGGCGTCGAGTAGCGCCGTGACCGTGGCGGCGACCGTGTCTTCGGCACCGGGCGCGGGTCTCGTCGCGCCCACGACGGCGTCGACCCCACCGAACACCGCGCGCATGTGACCGGTATCGGTGACGTCGCCGAGCACCACCTCCACGTCGGGATGCGAGAAGTCCGGTGGGGTGCGGCGAAAGACGGCGGTGACGTGATGCCCGCGGGAAACGGACTCGGCGACGACCCGGGAACCTGTCATTCCCGACGCTCCGACAACGGCGATCTTCATCGGACGCCACCGTCCCGCTTGCTCTTCGGGGTGATCTGGCCGGCGACGATCGAGGCCAGCGCGAGTGCGAAACCGGCGAGCTGGATGGGGCCGAGCGACTGACCGAGCAGCACGGCGCCGAGCACCGCCGCGACCATCGGCGACAACAGGCCGAGGACCGCGACCGAGGTGACCGGCAGGGACGTGATGCCGCGGAACCACAGCACGTAGGCGAGCAGACCGCCGATCAGACCGAGCCAGAGGTAGCCGACGGCCGCGTTCAGGTCGATGGCGGGCGGCGCGCCTTCGAACAGGAAGGTCACCGGCACCAGGAACAACCCGCCCGCGGTGAGCTGCCACGACGCGAACGCGGTCGGCCCGACGTCGGCGGGACGTCCCCATCGTTTGGTGAGCGTGACGCCGAGTGCCATGGTGCCCGCACCACCGATCCCGGCGACGACGCCGACGAGGTCGAAGCCGGCCGCGGGCCCGATCACGACCAGGCCCACACCCACGATCCCGACGATCCCCCAGGCGAAGCGCCACGCGGACGGGCTCTGGCGCAGTACCGCCACGGCGAGGATCGCGACGAGCAACGGCTGGGCGGCACCGAGCGTGGCCGCGACTCCGCCGGGCAGGCGTTCGGCGGCGACGAACAGCAGGGGGAAGAACATCCCGATGTTGAGGACGCCGAGCGCGGCGGCCTTCAGCCACCAGGTGCCGCGCGGGAGGGTGCGGGTGATGGCGAGCGCGATCAGTCCGGCGGGCAAGGCGCGCATGAGGCCCGCGAACAGCGGATGTCCAGGCGGAAGGAGTTCGGTCGTGACCACGTAGGTCGTCCCCCAGACCATGGGGGCGAAAGCGGTCAGCGCGGTTCCGGTGAGACCCGCGGCGAGCGGTGTGGTCGTCAGCGTTTTCACGCTTCCCAGCTTCGGCGCCAACGATCAATGAGTCCAACACATGTTTGTCACTTGATCCATCGTGATTCAAGATGGATCAATGGAGCTTCAGCAGATGCGGTACGTCGTGGCCGTCGCGGAGACGAACAGCTTCACGCGTGCCGCGCAACGGTGTCTGGTCGTGCAGTCGGCGCTGAGTCACCAGATCGCGCGGCTGGAACGGGAACTCGGCGCGCGGCTGTTCGAGCGCACGAGCCGCCGGGTACGGCTCACCGCCGCCGGCGAGGCGTTCCTCCCCGCGGCCCGGCAATGTCTCGAGGCCGCCGAACGGGCCGGGTCGGAGGTCGCGGCGGCCGTCGGCGAGATCCGCGGGCGGCTCACCGTCGGCGTCATCCCGACCGTCGCGGCGGTCGACGTCCCGGCCGCGCTGCAGACCTTCCGTAGCCGGTATCCGCACGTCCGGATCGGGCTGCGGGTCGGGGCGAGCGAGCAGCTGGTGGAGCAGATCAAGGACGGCGCCATCGAGGTCGCGTTCCTCGGCCTTCCGGTGACCGACCGGCCGGACGGCGTGGCAACGTGCGAAATGGGCCGGGACGATCTGATCGCCGTCGTGGCTCCGGGGCATCCTCTCGCCGTCGAGTCCGAAGTGGACTTGAAGCGGCTCTCGTCGGAGGTGTTCGTCGATTTCCCGGCAGGCTCCGCGGGACGGGCACAGACGGACCAGGCCTTCGCCGCCGCGGGAGTGACCAGGGAAGTCGCCTTCGAGGTGACGGCCGCCGACTTCATGGCGCGGCTCATCCATCAGGGATTGGGGGTGGCGCTGCTGCCGTCGAAGTTCGTGCCGAACCTGACCGACGTGGTCACCGTGCCGGTGCGGGACGCGCCCGCGCGGATCGAGCATCTCGTCTGGAACCGCTTCGCGGTCACTCCGGCGGCGAAGGCCTTTCTAGAGGTACTGGGCGTCGAGTACAAGACCTCGTGAGTGGTGAGGACGGTTCTAACCGTCCTCACCACTCACGAGACCAGACCCACTCGGTACCGCCGGGTGCTGGGCTTGCCGGGGGTTGCGAAAGCCACTTTCGCAACCTTCGACGTTGCGAAAGTGGCTTTCGCAACGTCGGCCGTGGCCAGGCCTGGTGATCAGGTCGCGAAAGCCACTTTCGAGACGTCTGACGTCCCGAAAGTGGCTTTCGCGACACCGGCTCCAGACCCCTACAGACCGGGCCCGGGGGTCAACGGCGGCCCGAAGCCAGCAGGTACAAAAGACACCCTCGGCTAGAACCGTCCTCACCACTCACGAGCAACGGCACTTACTTCTGGTCCGCCTTGATGATCTCGTAGAGGCTGGTCCACGAGCTACGTCCGTGCCCGGCGGCGATCGCCTGGTCGTAGTGCGACTTGATCGCCTCCGGCAGGAGCACATCGATCCCGGCGTCCCGGCTCGCCTGGACGATGTGGTCGGCCGTCGCGCCCATCATGGTCACGTTGGCGTCGTCCCCGGGGTGCTCGCCCTTCTCGATCTGTTCGGCCGCGGCGTCCAGGTAGAAATCCATCATCTTGAAGTTGTCCTTGGCGTACGGGACGAACTTCTGCGCGGGCACGCCTGCCGAGCGGACCAGCGCGCTCGCGTGCAGGAACACCGAAAGCGAGGTCAGGAAGATGTCGAGCTGCGCCTGGTAGAACAGCTGCGCCAGCCGGACGTCCTCACCGAGGAAGTCCGGTCGCCCGATCAGCGCCAGCGTTTCGCGGTGCTTCTCGAAGACGTCGGCCGGGCCGCTGTAGAAGACGTACGCCTCGTCCTTGCCCACCAGTTCGGCGGGCACCATCACGCCACCGGCGACGAACTGCCCGCCCCTGGCCTTGACCCAGTCCGCGGCTTCGCGGGTCTTCTCCGGGGTGTCCGAGCTGAGGTTGACGATCACCTTGCCCGCCAAGGCATCCTCGGCCTTGCCAAGGATGTCGTACATCGCGGCGTAGTCGGTGAGGCTCAGCAACACCAGCTCCGAGGCCGCCACCGCTTCCGCGGGGGTCCCGGCGCGCACGGCACCCGCGGCGACGACGTCGTCCGCGCGGGCGGCCGTGCGGTTCCAGACGGTCACTCCGTGGCCGTTCTCCAGGAGTACGCGGACCATGGCCTGTCCCATCGGGCCGAGCCCGATCAGTGTGATCATTGTGTTTTCCTTTACTTCTTGAGGAGTTCGATGACGCCGATCAGGTCTTCGGCGCCGCGTCCGTCGGCGACTCGCCGGTCCATCAGCGACTGCAGCGGCGTGAGCAGCTCGGCGCTGATGCCCTGGTCCTTCGCCGCCTGCGCCAGATTCGGGTAGGCGGCTGCCTGCATCCCGATGTTCGACACGACGTCGGTCACGTAGTCGCCGTCGTCGATCTGTTCGGCGGAGCGCTCCAGGAAGCCGCCCATCGCGTCGATCCAGGCGCGGAGCAGTGGCGCGAATTCCCGCGCCTTGACCCCCGCCGAGCCGACGAGCGCGTATGCCTGGATGACGCCGATGAAGAAGCCGTACATCCCGCTGAGCAGCGCGATGTCGTGCAGTGGCGCCAGCCCGGGGTCGGCGCCGAGGTAGTTGGCGCCGCCGAAGGTGTCGAGCGCGGTGCGTGCCCGGCCGTAGACCGTGCCCGAACCGCTGTAGAAGATGAACGCCGCGGGAGTGCCGATCATCGGCGGGACGGCCATGATTCCGCCGTCCAGGTACTCCGCGCCCAGTTCCTCGGCCCAGGCACTCATTTCGCGCGCCTGGCCGGGGGTGCCGTTGGTCAGGTTGATCAGCTGCCGTCCTTTGAGCTCGGAAGCCACCGGGTCGAGGACCTCGTGGACCGAGTCGTAGTCGAGCAGGCAGGCGATCACGATCTGGTTCGCCGCGAGAGCCTCCGAGACGGTCGAAGCGACCGAAGCTCCCTTCGCCGCCACCGCCTCGGCGCGGCCCGCGGTCCGGTTCCACACCGTGACCGGATGGCCCGCGGCCAGTAGTGCCTCTGTGAGCGCGGTTCCCATCGCGCCCAGCCCCAGTACCGTCACCGGGGTCTTGCCGTGTTCGCTCATGGGACCACCGTGACGCGGGCCGCGCACGGATCGCTGCGGGTCCGCGCACGGCCTCGCGCACGATCCTGTCGGTGGTCCGCGCTAACGTCGGTTTCGTGCGATTCGGAGTGCTGGGACCACTCGCCGTGTGGACGACCGCGGGCGAGCCCGTCGTCGTGCCCGAGGCGAAGGTCCGCCTGCTGCTCGCCGGGCTGCTCAGCCGCGACGGCAGGGCGGCGTCGGTGTCGTCGTTGACCGACGACCTGTGGGGCGAGCATCCGCCGGGCAATCCGGGCAACACCCTGCAGACGAAGGTCTCCCAGCTGCGCCGCGCGCTGGATCGCGCCGAGCCAGGCGCGCGGGATCTCGTGACGCACCAACCCGCCGGATACGTCCTCGCCGTCGAGCCGGGTGACCTGGACGTCCATCGATTCCGCGCGCTCACCGCCCGTGCCCGCGACACCGTCGACCCGCGCGCCCGTGCCGCTCTGCTGGCGGACGCGCTGGCCTTGTGGCGAGGGCCCGCGTACGCCGGATTCGAGGACGAGCCGTTCGCCGTCGCCGCTGCTCAGCGGCTGGAGGAGGAGAGGCTGCTCGCCGAAGAGGAGCGAGCCGAAGCCAGGCTGGCACTCGGAGAGCACGGCGTCCTCACCGGGGAGCTGGCCGGTCTGGTCTCGCGGCATCCGCTGCGAGAGCGGCTCCGCGGGCTGTTGATGCGCGCGTTGTACGCGGCCGGGCGGCACAGCGAAGCCCTCGAAACTTACGCCGAACTGCGTGCCCGCCTGCGTGACGAATCCGGTCTCGAACCGGGTCCGGAGCTCGCGGCGGTGCACCAGGCCGTCCTCACCCGCAGTCCGGACATCGAGCCGGTCCGCGCCGCCACGCCGGTACGGGGCAATCTGCCCGAGGCGGTGACCGAGCTGATCGGCCGGACGACGGCGGTCAAGGAGGTCGGAGCGCTCGTCACCGACGCCCGGCTGGTCACCCTGACCGGGCCTGGCGGTGTGGGCAAGACCAGGCTCGCCATCGAGGCGGCGTCGAAGATCGCGATGGGTGACGGCACCTGGCTCGTCGAGCTGGCGGGGCTGGACAACGTCGAGTGCGCGACGTGCCCGCCCGAGGATCACGTCGCCGTCGTCCTGGCGGCCGTGCTGGATCTCCGGGAGGACGCGAAGTCGGCCGGACCGCTGACCCAGTCGCTGGCCGATGCCTTGCGGGACAAGGAGATCCTGCTCGTCCTGGACAACTGTGAGCAGGTCGTCGAACCGGTCGCCGCGCTGGTGGAGAAGCTGCTCGCGACGGCGCCACGGCTGCGTGTGCTCGCCACCAGCCAGGAGCCGCTCGGGTTGCCGGGAGAGAACGTCTGGGCGGTACCGCCGCTGGAGCTGCCCGATCTGCCGGATTTCGCCGCCGTCCGGGAGTCGAGTGCCGTCCGGCTGTTCGCCGCCCGTGCCGCGGCGGCCGCGCCGGGGTTCGCGCTCGACGCGGAGAACGCGGCGGTGGTCGCGCGGATCTGCCGCACGCTCGACGGCATCCCGTTGGCGCTCGAACTCGCCGCCACCCGGGTCCGGACGCTGGGCGTGCACGAACTCCTCGCCCGCCTCGACGACCGGTTCGCCCTGCTGTCTTCGGGCAGACGAGGCGGGCCGCGCCGCCAGCAGACGCTCCGGGCGATGATCGACTGGAGCTGGAGCCTGTTGAGCGAGCCCGAGCAGATAGTGCTGCGCAGGCTCGCCGTCCACGCCGAGGGCTGCGGGCTCGACGCGGCCGAGTCGGTCTGCGCGGGCGGCGAGATCGCCGCCGGTGACGTACTGGACCTCGTGTCCCGGCTGGTCGACAGGTCGCTGGTGGTCAGCAGGCCAGGCCGGTCGGGTGAACCGCGGTTCCGGCTGCTGGAGTCCGTGTCCGCGTACGCCTTGGGTCACGCCGAGCAGGCAGGCGAACTCGACGACCTGCACTTGCGGCATGCTCGTTTCCACATCGAGCTGGCCGAACGCGGGGACACAGGCCTGCGCGGGAAAGAGCAGCGGCGCTGGCTCGACAGGCTGGACGCCGAAGGCGCCAACACCCGGCGCGCGCTGGAAACGCTGCTACGGCAAGGAGAGCATCGGCTCGCGTTGCGGCTGGTGAATGCGACGTCGTGGTTCTGGTTCCTCCGTGGACGGCTCACCGAGGCCCGGCGCTCGCTGGACCTCGTGCTCGGCACCGATTCCGGCACCGGAGACGAGTACGCGCGGGCGCTCGCCTGGCGCACCGGGATCGCCGTGCTCGACGGCACCGGCGGTGCGGCGGACGAGACCGTGTGGGGTATCGCCGATCCTCTCGTGCGGGCGCGGGCGTTGTGGTTCCTCGGCTATGCGTGGTCCACGGTCGGCGACCTGTGCCGGGCGGAGAAGTTCACGCTCGGCGCGCTGGAGACCGCCCGCGACATCGGTGACGACTGGAGCGCCGCCGCCGCGCTGAGCGACCGGGCGGCCCACCTGATCGCCGGCGGCGACCTCACCGGAGGCGGCCGGATCGCCGCGCAGAGCGCCGCCATTTTCGACGGACTCGGCGAACGCTGGGGCTGGTTGCAGGCCTCTTTCGTGATCGGAATGCTGGCTTCGATCGCCGGGGACTACGACCACGCGGCCCGCGTCCATCGGGAAAGCCTTCGCCGCGCGGAGGAATTGGAGCTGTGGCCGGAGGTCTCCTACCAACTGTCGTGGCTGGGCCGGACGGCGCTGCTCACTGGCGACTTCGAAAAAGCGAAGGAGTTCCACGAGCGAGCCAGGACGCTGGCCGTCGAGTACAGCTTCAAACCGGGTGAGGTCTACGCCGAGACAGGTCTCGCGCTCGGCGCACGGCGCCAGGGGCGGTTCGACGAGGCCGAGCGGCGGCTGCTGTCCATATTGGACTGGCATCGCCGGGTGGAGTCCGAAGCGGGCAGCACCCTGATCCTCGCCGAACTCGGATTCATCGCCGAGCAACGCGGAGACGCGGCGGCGGCGAAACGGCTCCACCTGGACGGTCTCGCGATCGCTCGCCACAGCGAGGACCCTCGTGCGATCGCCCTCGGTCTCGAGGGTCTGGCCGGCGCCGAGGCGGCCGCCGGCTCGTATCGGCTGGCCGCGCGGCTGCTCGGTGCCGCGGTGGCCGCGCGGCGCTCGGTAGGTGCTCCCCTCCCGAAGGCCGAACGCGTCGACGTCGACAGGATCAGCGGCGTGATCGTCACGGCACTCGGAGAAACCGCATTCTCGGCGGAGAGTGAGGCGGGTGAGACGACACCGATCGACCAATTGGTGACGGACAGTCAGTGAACACGCACCCGTGTCACCACAATGGACCAGGCCTTACTTCACGTCAGCAACAAACAGTGATTCCTTCCTGTCGCCGGAGCGCCGTGACCGGTAGCGTGCGTATCCATGCGGGTGAGGTGGGGGGCTCCCGGCGGGCCCAGGGTGACAATGCCGTGGCGAGCGGCTCCGAAAGCGGCACTGACCAGTCCCCTGACTTTGATCATCGCCGCGGTGACGGCCTTGCTGGCCTGTTTTCTCGGCACCGCCGCCATCCTGCAGGCATCGGCCTCGGGTGGCGCGGCCGTCACGTACCAGTCCGGCATCGTGTGCCCGGACTACTACGGGCCGGTCTTCAGCAAGGACAACGTGCCCGCCGCGGTGGCACCGCAGGTCGTCGACTCGGTCCGCCGGAACGCCCCGGCGCACGGCTTCCCCGCCCCGGTCACCTCCCGCTACACGCCGTATCTCTTCGGCACCGAGTTCAACGGCGATCCCAACTACAAGGTCGTCCTCGCCCATCGCGACCAGGCGGCGCAGGGCCATCTCGACGTGACGAGCGGGTCCGCGGGTGCCGGTTTCCTGCTGGGCACCGTCGTCGCCGGGGCGGAGAACATCAAGGTCGGGGCCACGCCGAGCATCCAGGGCACGCCGATACCTCCGGTGACCGGGCTGTACCGCGACCTTCCCGACCCGGCACCGCGCTGGTGGTGCTCGCAGCAGCGGAACGCCGTCGTCAGCAGGCTCGCCAACGACCCGCTCGACTCGGTCATGTTCGCCAACGACGGGAAGACCTTCGACGACACGGTCCGCGCGCTGGGCATCCCGATGATCAAGACGTTGCACATGTCGTTCTACGAGGCTCCGCCCAAGACGGTGAGCGAGGCCGAGGACCTGGAGGAACGGGGGAAGGCCCTCATCGCCGCGGTCAAGGCGGATCTGGGCTCCCGCGGCCTCGGGGACGCGATCGTCGGGTCGCTGCCGTTCGAGCGCTCGGTCCAGATCAGCAAGCAGGCGGAATCGAACGTCCTGATCTCGATCCTGCCGCTCGCGGCCATCAGCATCCTCGTCGGCTGTGCGGGGATCGGCACGGTCGCGTTGCAGTGGTATCAGCGGCGGCACCCGCAGCTGAGGTTGCTGTCCGCGCGGGGCAGCGGCCCCGGGGCGCTGGGGCTGCTCGCGGTCGCCGAACTCGGGCTCCCGATCGTCGCCGGTGGCGCGGCGGGCGCGGTGCTCGCCCGGCTACTGCTCGGGCTTTACGGGCCACCGGGTGAACTGGACGACGGCGCGACGTTCTGGGGATCGCTCGTCGCGGCCGCGATCCTGCTCGTCTCGCTGGCGCTGCTGGCCGGGGTGATCTCCGTCCGCACCCATCGGGAGTTCGAACTCGGCCGGGTCCGCTCCGGACGGCGCAAGAAGGTGAAGTTCCTGGCCTTCTTCCCGTGGGAACTGCTCACCGCCGGTGTCGCCCTGCTCGGCTGGAACCGGCTCGTCGACTACAGCAAGGGGTCACGGATCGGCAATCCGCTCCCCCAGGTCGACCCGCTCGCGCTCACGTATCCGGTGTTCGTCGTGCTGACGGTCGGGCTCGTCGCCGCACGGCTGGCCTGGCTCGCCCTGCACGCGTCGCATCGCGCGCGGCTGTGGTCCCGGCCCGCATTGCAGCTGGCCATCCGGCGGCTCGCCAGTGCCCGCGCGCCGGTCACCGGTGTGCTCGTGATCGGCACGCTCGCCATCGGCACGTTGGCCACCGGCATCGGCATCGCGCGCGGTCAGGAAGAGGCCCTGCAGACGAAGTCCGCCATCTTCGTGGGGGCCGAGACCAGGGTCGACACCGAAAGCGTCGTCGGCACCGGGAAGGTCGCGCTGCCCGCCTCGCTGGACGGCAGCACCACGATCGTCGGCGAGCTGACCGGCACCGGCAACGTCGTCCTGGTCGTGGACCCGCGGACCTTCCGGCAGGCCGCCACGCTCGGCCCGCTCGACGGCGCCGAGGTCGACCGGTTGATGACCGGCCTGTCGAGCCAGGGCGCCGGGGTCCCGGCGATCCGGATCGGACACGACACCGCCCAGAAGACCAAGCTGCCCGCCGGTCTCGCCGACGCCGAGGCGATCGGTGAGCTGCCGATGTTCCCGATCATCGGCACCAAGGCCGGGTACGTGATCTCACGGGAATCGCTCACCGAGGCGCAGTTGCGCACCGTGCCGAAGTGGAGCGTGCTTTCCAGCTCGTCGATGACGCAGGTGACCGAAGCGCTGGCCTCCGTGGGGGTGATGACCGCGGTCAACCGCGTCACCCGCGAGTCCGCGCTCGACGCGCTCCCCTTCTACGTGGTGTCGTGGACGTTCTCGTTCATGGCCCTGCTCGGGGCCGTACTCGGCGTGGTGGCCGTGCTGTCGCTGCTGGTCGCCGTCGAAGTCCGGCGACGGCAGAACGCGCTCGCCGGGGCCCTGGTGCTGCGGATGGGGATGCGGCCACGGGCCCTGCTGGCGAGTCATCTGATGGAACTGGGCACCCTCAGCGGGCTCGCCGTGGTCATCGGCGTCGTATGCGGTGTCTCGGTCGCGGGGCTTTCGGTGCCGCGGTTCGATCCGGCGACGTTCCTCCCGCCTCAGTCGGCGCTGCCCGACCCGACCCCGCTCGCCCTGACCGTGCTCGCCGTCGGTGTGCTCGTCGTGGCGCTGGCGGGCTGGATCGCGATGCGCTCGGTGCGCACCGCCCGGACCGCGGAGTTGATCCGTGCCTGAAAAACCGATCTTCCGGCTGCGCGGGATCGGCGTCGACTACCAGACGCCGGCGGGCACGGTCACCGGCGTCGAAGACGTCACCTTCGACATCCCGGCGCGCGGGATCACCGTGCTGGCGGGCCCGTCCGGCTCCGGCAAATCCACCCTGCTGCGGACTCTGGGCCTCTTCGAACAGCCCGTGCGGGGCACGATCTCGTTCCAGGGCAGCGAAACCGGCAAGCTGCGGCACCGCGACCGGCGGGCACTGCGGCGGACCCACCTCGGCCTGGTGTTCCAGAACCCGACCGACAACCTGCTCGCGTATCTGAGCGTCGCGGACAATCTCCGCGCGGCGGCGGAATCGGCCGGGACCGAATGCCTGCCCGACGACATCCTCGAACAGCTGGGGCTCGGCGGGACCGGCAGCTGGCGGATCTCCGCGCTGTCGGGCGGGCAGCAGCAACGTCTCGCGTTCGGCTGCACCCTCGCCCGCCGCTCGACCGTCGTGCTCGCCGACGAGCCGACGTCCCAATTGGACGAAGGCTCCGCCGACCGGGTGCTCGACACCCTGAAGTACCTGGCGGGTCAGGATTTCGCCGTCATCGTCGCGTCGCACGACGACCGGCTCATCGAACTCGGCAGCCGGGTCGCGCGGATGCACAAGGGCAGACTGGAAGACGTCGAAGAACGGGAGGTCGTGCCGTGATGGCGGAACCCGCCCTCGAGGCCGTCGGGTTGCGCCGCCGGTTCCCCCATCCCAGCGGGGACGTCGAAGTCCTGCGCGGGCTCGAACTCCGGGTGGCCCCGGGCGAACTGGTCACCGTGTCCGGCCGGTCGGGTTCCGGAAAGAGCGCGCTGCTGGCGCTGCTGTGCGGTTTCGACTCGCCCGATTCCGGCAGTGTCCTGCTGGACGGCGTCCCGATAGCGGGGGCGCCGCCGTGGCACACCTGCGCCGTCCTGCCGCAGGCGCTCGGTCTCGCGAACGAACTGACCATCGCGGAGAACGTGGCGCTGCCGCTGCGGCTCCGGTCCGACGTCCCCAAGCCCAGCGCGAAGGACATCCACGCTCGGGTTTCGGAGCTGCTGGAGGAACTCGGGATCGGCGACCTCGGGGACCGCTACCCGCTCGAGGTCTCCTTTGGGCAGCAGCAACGGGTCGCGCTCGCCAGGGCCGTCAGCGGGCGGCCCCGGGTCCTGCTCACCGACGAGCCGACGGCGCACCTGGACGCCGGGAGCACGCCGCGCGTGCTTCGGCTGCTGCGGCGCTGCGCCGAAGAGGGCGCGGCGGTCATCGTGGCGACGCACGACGACGAGGTGCACCGGATCGCGGACCGGCGGGTACGGCTGCTGGACGGCGTCCTTTCCTGACTCGTGAGTGGTAAGGACGGTTCTAACCGTCTTTACCACTCACGAGACGCGCCACGACACCTCTCAGGGAGCGACCGGCCCCGCCTTCCCGTACAGCCCGTTCCCCGCCCAGTTCACAAGATCGTGCGAGGGCCGCGCAGGCGGGACAGGCACGAAGTTCGCCGCGTCGTCGACGCTTCCGGTGCCGTCGTACTTCGCCTGCAGCGGGTACGGGAACACCGGCCGCGTGCGGAAGACCTTGCCGTCGGCGTCGCGGCCGGTGGCGATCGTCCGGTCCGGCGCGGTGCCGCGCTCGACCCAGGAGACGAGTTCCTTCAGCGGGTCGTATTCGGTCAGCTTGTCGCCGGTCGCGCAGTGGTAGAGGCCGGGCACCATGAACAGCCGCGCCCAGTCCCGTGTCGCGGCGGGGCCGCCGTTGGCGCGGGTGAGCCGTTCGTAGTAGTCGATGCTGCCCGCGGCGGGGATCGCCTGGTCCGCCCAGCCGTGCCAGATCACGAGTTTCCCGCCCGCGCGCCGGAATTCGCGCAGATCCGTCGACATCGCGTTGGAGCGGACGCCTTCCGGGGTCAGCCTGTCGAATTCACGGGCGGTGAAGCCGAACTTCTCGACCGACGAATGCGGTGTCCCGATCGGGTAGGCCATGTACTTCAGGTAGTTGTCGGCGAGCGCGTGGGCGAACGGGATGCCGCCGGTTTCCGGCGACGGGATGATCCAGCCGTACCAGGACAGTTCGGAGCCGACGGTCTGGCCGCCCGGGTACAGTTTGCGGCCGCGTTCGTCGGTCGGCGGGGCGTAGATCTTCTTGGTGGCTTCGACCTGCGCGGCGGTGAGGCAGCCCGCGTTGTCGGTGCCCGGCGGGCAGGCGATCGTGGCCGGGTCGAAGCGGCAGGTGCGCGGATCGTCGATGGCGCCGTCGCCGAGCCCGTCGGACTTGTCGCAAGTGGACAGTGCGGCGGCGTGCAGGGCCGGCAGTTTGTCTTCGGTCAGGATCGGCTTGCCGTCGGCGCCGGTGTTCACCTTGGCGAGCCAGGTCTGGTAGACACCGAGCAGCGGCCCCCAGTATCCGGCCGGCGCGCCCGCGACGATGCCTTCGAAGTCACGGGGATAGCGCTGCGCGAGCAGAAGCGCCTCGCGACCGCCGTCGGAGCAGCCGCTGAAGTACGACTTCTTCGGCGGAGCACCGTAGAACTGGGTGATCAGACGCTTGGACGCCTTCGAGACCACGTGCGGCGCGCGGAAGGCGAAGTCGTCGCGCGCGGCCTGATCGTTTTCGGCCCACTTGCCGTCGTCGACGATGGCCGGGGTCTTGCCGACGTGCCCGTCGTCGGTGGCCGCGACAGCGACGTCACCGCCGTGCGGGAGGCCGCAGTCGGCGAACGGCGGCGTGGTCACCACCCCGCAGAAGCCGCCGCAGCCGAACTGCAGGTACCGCCCCGCGTAGGTCTTGGTCGGCAGCCGCAGCTGGAACCGCACCGCCGGTTCGACGTAGCCGCGGACGTCGCAGTTCTCCGGTTCGGTCGCCGTCGCGGGCACCACGGTCGCGGTTTCGACGTGCGTGACCGCGCCGGGGACGTCGTAGGTCCGCACCAGGTCGGCGCAGGTGCGCACCGGACGGAAGGTGGTTTCGCCGGCGGTGGCCGCCGGTGCCGTGAGTATCGAGCTTGCCGTGATGAGCGCTGCCACGCCGAGCATGGGCAACCGCCGCATTTCCCCACCCCAGTTTCCCGGATCGGCTTCAGTCGTGTCTTCACTCTGGCCCTGGCCCCATCGGTTGTCCACCGGGTTTGCGGGCATCCGGGTTGTCCAGTTCGGGCCAGGTTTGTCCGAGTGTCTTGACATCGATGTCACAACCGAGTTTTTCTCTCTTGGCGTCACCGGTCCCCCTGCGAGAAAGCATTGGTGCAACGATGCCCCGAAGCGTCAGACCCTGGGTCTGCAGCCTTCTGAGTGCCACGGTCGTGGCGTCCGGGCTGGTAGCCCTCCCCGCCACCGCCGCGGCCGAAGAGGCCCCACCGGATTTCTACTCGTCCTTCGAGCAAGGTGAACCGCAGCCGACGTGGAGCGACACCGTCGACGTCGATCCGTCCGGCAAGCCGAAGGCGTTCGGTGTCGACGGCGCGAACGCCACCACCATCCCCGGTGACATCCGCGGCAAGGTCACCGAGGTCACCGCGAACAGCGAGAACACCCCGAACGAGGGGGTGGGGAACCTGGTCGACGGGTCGACCGACACCAAGTGGCTGGCCTGGACCCCGACCGGCTGGGCGCAGGTCACGCTGTCCGAGCCGACGTCGATCACCCGGTACGCGTTGTCCTCGGCGAACGACTTCGACAACCGCAACCCGCAGGACTGGACGCTCCAGGGTTCCGCCGACGGCAAGTCCTGGACCGATCTGGACAGGCAGACCGGCCAGAAGTTCAGCGAGCCGTTCCAGAAGAAGGAGTACCGCCTCGCCGCCGCGAGCGCCGCGTACAAGTTCTTCCGGCTCGAGATCACCAAGAACAACGGTGGCCCGATCCTGCAGCTCTCGGAGCTGCTGCTGGCCAACGAGGACCCGGCCCCGCCGGCGTTGCCGAACATGCGCAGCTTCACCGACAGCGGTCCGGGCAGCGGTTACACCAGCAAGAACCGGGTCGGGTTCACCGGCCTGCGCGCGTTCCGCTACTCCGGCAGCCACAAGGCGCAGGGGCACGGCTGGTCGTACAACAAGATCTTCGACGTCGACATCCCGGTGGCGGCGACCTCGGAGCTGTCGTACAAGGTGCAGCCGGAGTTCATCCGCGGCGACCTCAAGTACCCGAGCACGAACGTCGCGGTGGATCTGGCGTTCACCGACGGCACCTACCTGAGCCAGCTCGGCGCGGTCGACCAGTACGGTTTCGGGCTCTCCCCGCAGGGCCAGGGCGCGAGCAAGGTGCTCTACACCAACCAGTGGAACCTGGTGCGCTCGCAGATCGGCGTGGTCGCCAAGGGCAAGACGGTCGACCGGATCCTGGTCGGCTACGACAACGCCGACGGGCCCGGTTCGCTGCAGGGCTGGCTGGACGACATCAAGGTCTCGGCGACGCCGACGCCGCCGGCGAGCCTTCGCCCGTCCGACAACGTGCTGACCACGCGCGGCTCGCTGTCGAACGGGTCGTTCTCGCGCGGCAACAACATGCCCGCGACCGCGGTCCCGCACGGGTTCAACTTCTGGATCCCGACGACCGACGCGGGCACGTTGAGCTGGATGTACTCGTACCACTCGCGCAACAACGAGCAGAACCTCCCCGCGCTGCAGGCGTTCTCCGCGAGCCACGCGCCGAGTCCGTGGATGGCGGACCGGCAGACCTTCCAGTTCCTGCCCTCGACCGCGTCCGGCGTGCCGAATCCGGACCGTGAGGCGCGGAAGCTGCCGTTCAAGCACTCCAACGAGACCGCGCGGGCGCATTACTACGGCGTCGACTTCGAGAACGGGATCAAGGCCGAGGTCGCGCCGACCGATCACGCGGCGTTGTACCGCTTCAAGTTCCCCGGGGCGGACTCGAACCTGATCTTCGACAACGTCAACAACAACGGCGGGCTGACCCTCGACCCGGCGGGCCGGTCGATCACCGGGTACAGCGACGTGAAGAGCGGGCTGTCGGCCGGTGCGACGCGGATGTTCGTCTACGCCACGTTCGACAAGCCGGTGACCGCGGGTTCGAAGCTGTCGACCGGTTCGGGTGATCAGAAGCGGGACAACGTCCTCGGGTACCTGAAGTTCGACGCGGGTGCCGACAAGACGGTGAACATGCGGATCGCGACGTCGCTGATCAGCGTGGACCAGGCGAAGAAGAACATGGAGCAGGAGCTCGCTCCGAACGCGACGCTCGAATCCGTCGCCGGCGCCGCGCAGAACGCGTGGGACGAGAAGCTCAAGGTCATCGAGGTCGAAGGTGCCTCGAAGGACCAGCTGATCACGCTGTACTCCAACCTCTACCGCCTGTTCCTGTACCCGAACTCGGGTTTCGAGAACGTCGGCACCGTCGAGAAGCCGGTGAAGAAGTACGCGAGCCCGGTGTCGCCCAAGGCCGGTCCGGACACGCCGACGCAGACCGGGGCGAAACTGGTCGACGGCGAGTTCTACGTCAACAACGGGTTCTGGGACACCTATCGCACGGTGTGGTCGGCGTATTCGCTGCTCAGCCCGGACACCGCGGGCAGGCTCGTCGACGGTTTCGTGCAGCAGTACCGTGACGGCGGCTGGATCTCGCGCTGGTCCTCCCCCGGGTACGCGGACCTGATGACCGGGACCAGCTCGGACGCCGCGTTCGCGGACGCCTATCTCAAGGGAGTCAAGGGTTTCGACGTCCAGTCGGCCTACGACTCGGCGATCAAGAACGCCACGGTGACCCCGCCGAACGGCGCGGTCGGCCGCAAGGGTATCGACGAGGGCACGTTCCTCGGGTACGCGCCGAACACCGCGGACCACGGGTTCTCGTGGGCGATCGAGGGTTACGTCAACGACAACGCGATCGCGAACATGTCGAAGAAACTCCACGACGAGGCTCCGGCGAACGATCCGCGCAAGCAGGAGTACCTGGACAACTACGGGTACTTCACCGAGCGGGCCACCCAGTACGTGAACGTGTTCGACCCGAGTGTCGGCTTCTTCCAGGGGCGTGACGCGGCGGGCAAGTTCACCCGGAGCAAGGAGGAGTTCGACCCGGAGGTCTGGGGTATCGACTACACCGAGACCAACGCCTACGGCATGCGGTTCTCGGTCCCGCAGGACGGACAGGGCCTGGCGAACCTCTTCGGCGGCAAGGCGGGGCTGGCGTCCAAATTGGACGAGTTCTTCGCCAAGCCGGAGCAGGGCCTCAAATTCGGCACCTACCCCGGCGTCATCCACGAGATGACCGAGGCGCGGGACGTGCGGATGGGCATGTACGCGCATTCGAACCAGGCCGCGCATCACACGCTCTACATGTACGACTACGCGGGTCAGCCGTCGAAGACGCAGGCGAAGGTCCGCGAGGCGCTGGCCAGGTTGTACGTCGGCAGTGAGCTCGGCCAGGGCTACGGCGGTGACGAGGACAACGGCGAGCAGTCGGCCTGGTGGCTGTTCGGCATGCTGGGCTTCTACCCGCTGCAGGTCGGCAGCTCGGACTACGCGATCGGCTCGCCGCTGTTCACCAAGGCGACCGTGAACCTGCCCGGCGGCAAGAAGATCGTGGTCAACGCGCCGAAGAACAGCGCGAAGAACGTCTACGTGCAGGGCCTGAAGGTCAACGGCAAGGCGCAGACGTCGACGTCGCTGCCGCATTCGGCGATCGGAGGAGGTGGGACGCTCGACTTCGACATGGGTCCGAACCCGTCGTCGTGGGGCACCGGCCCGGACGACGCGCCGAAGTCGATCACCAAGGGCGACGCGGTGCCGACCCCGGTGCACGACCTCACCAAGCCGGTCTCCGGCGGGGACGCCGCGTTCTTCGACAACACGTCGCGGACCGAGGCGAAGGTCAAGGCGCCGATCCAGTACCAGGTGCCCTCGACGAACGAGGCGGGTTCGTTCTACACGCTGACTTCGGGCAAGGGCGCGGGTGACGCGAAGAGCTGGGTGCTGAAGGGCTCCTACGACGGGAAGACGTGGGCGGTCGCGGATCAGCGGACCGACCAGACGTTCCAGTGGCGTCAGCAGACCAGGGCGTTCAAGATCGCGAATCCGGCGCATTACGCCTACTACCGGCTCGAGGTCACCGCGACCACGGGTGGCGAGGCGTCGCTGTCGGAGTTCGAGGTGCTGGGCAAGCCCGACGCGGCGTGCACGGAGACGATCACCGGCGAGCGCAAGGGGCCGCTGACCGTGCGGAACGGGGTGACCTGTGTGGACGGTGCGACGATCTCCGGTCCGGTGTCGGTGTCGGCGGGGGCGAGTCTGATCGTCCGCGGCGGTTCGATCTCCGGTCCGCTGACGGCGAACGGCGCGGCGCAGGTCTTGCTGGACCGGACGAAGGTGGGCGGCCCGGTGGCGATCACCGGGACGACCGGGACGGTCTCGATCGAGCTGACCGAGATCGGCGGGCCGGTGGCGTTGACGGGCAACAAGGGGCCGGTGCTGACTGCCAGCACGATCGGCGGACCTCTGGCGTGCGCGGCCAACTCCCCTGCTCCGACGGACTACGACCTGCAGAACACCGTCCGCGGCCCGGCCGCCGGGCAGTGCGCGAAGCTGTAGTCCTCCGGGTAAGCGCGTGAAGGCCCCCTTCCCTCGGCTGAGCCGAGGGAAGGGGGCCTTCACGCGCTTCGGGCGCGCAGGATGCCGAAACCGACCAATGCCGCGGAGAGCAGGGTGAGGGCGAGGCCCGCGTAGGTGGTCGCCGTCAGGAAGTCGGCTGAATGCAGGGCCGCGGTCAGCGCGCCGGGGAAGACCAGCGCGAGGATGGTGCCGCTGAGCGCGATACCGATCCCGGTCGTGACCTCGCTGGCGGTGTCGACGAGTGCGGCTCCGATGGTGGTCCGGTTCGAGGGCAGGCCGCGCATGACGTTGGTGCCCGCCACGACACCGACCACGCGCATCCCCGCCGCGACGAGGGCGAGCGCGACAGCGATCCAGACGTAGCCGAGCCCGCCGAACACGGTGTAGACCGCGAGCCCGCACACAACCGCGGCGGCGCTGACCCAGGCGGCCTTGGTGAGGCCGACGCGCGTGATCAGCGGACCGATGAGGGCGCCACCGGCGAGGAGGACGACGACCTGCGGCAGCATCCCCAACGCGGCTTGCGCGGGCGTCCAGCCGAGACCGAACTGGAGGTGCAGCGTCACGAGATAGCTCAGCCCAGCGGTCGCCAGTCCCGCCGCGGCTTTGAGCGCCAGGCCGCTGGACACGAGCGGGCGGGCAATGAGTTTCAGGTCGAGCAAGGGGTGTCGGGCGGTCTTCTCGCGGAGGACGAAGCAGGTTCCGGCGGCGAGTGCGGCCACGGTGGCGCCCCAGGGCAGACCCGAGGCCGTGCCCGCTTCGACGAAGAGCGTCGGGGCGAGCAGCGCGAGGACGATCGTCCCGGTTCCCAGCACCGCGCCGGCGACGTCGATCGGATCGCGGTGCAGGCCGGCGGGATCGTCGGCGGGGATACCGGCCCGGATACCGAGGAACGCGAGCGCGGCGACCGGCACGTTCACCAGCAGCAGCGCCTGCCACGGCGCGACGGCGAGCGCGAGCCCTCCGGCGGTGGGCCCGACGGCGAGACCGATCAGACCGACGGTCGAGATCAGTGTGGTGGCGCGGATGCGCAGTACGTCTTCGTCGAACAGGCGGAACGCGAGGGCGAGTGATCCCGGGGTGGTCATCGCGGCCGCGACACCCATGAGCGCCCGGACGGCGATGAGCTGCCAGGCGGCGGTGACGAACAACGTGGCCAGGCTCGCCGCGCCGAGCAGGACGAGCCCGGTGAGCATGATCTTGCGCCTGCCCACCCGGTCGGCCAGCGCGCCGAAGGCCAGCATCAGGCCGCCGAACACGACGGAGTAGGCGCCGGTCACCCATTGCAGGGTGGTCGTGGAGGCGGAGAGTTCACGGGCGATGGTCGGTAGCGCGACGTTGAGGATCGAGTTGTCGAGCATCTCGACCAGGAAGACGGCCGAGAGCCCGGCCAGCGCGGGCCATTTCTCGGTGAGAGCGTGGGTACGCAAAGGGGTCTACTCCTTCGGAAAGAAGGAGTGACGGTTCATTCGATACCGCGTATGCGCGTGCCCAGTCGAGGAGAGCACGTTTCTACCCCGATGCCTCGAGCCTACTGCACTCG